>CAVRYY010000001.1:0-2626715 GCA_963725655.1 uncultured Acidobacteriota bacterium
CGATTTGTTAGTCCAGGAGAAGTGAGAGAGTTTTTATATCACAGCCATGGGCTGTGAAGATAAATTTGCTCCCCAAGGGTTACAGGCCACGGGGGCAGGCGGCCTGTAACCAAGTGCCGAGTGCGGCCGCTTCGTGTTGTATACCACCCGCCACTTCTCGATCACTACCTGCGCCTCCTGCAACGAGTAGAAAAGTTCTCGGTTCAAGCATTCGTCCCGTAACTTTCCATTGAAGCTTTCGCAGTAGCCGTTCTCCCAAGGACTTCCCGGCTCGATGTATAGCGTCCCGGTACCCACTTTGGCCAGCCACTGCCGCAGTTCTTTCGCCACGAACTCCGGACCATAGCACCTCGGGAACGAGGCCGTTTTTGCTAACGGGTGGGGTCGACCAGCATGGCTGAAGGGAGCGAAGCGACCGGAAGTCATGCTGGTGGGTCATGGTCAGTCGAACGGTCTCCTGTACTGTGAGTGTGTTCAGCATTCACCAAAGGAGACGGACCGACCATGACCAACCCGCAGAGTACGCTGGAAGCAGTTGTCTGGGTAGCCATCGATGTGGCGAAGGACCGCCATGAAGCCCTGATCGAAGCCCCAGGATGGAAAAACCGAAAGAAATTTCGCGTGCAGAACACCGCCCAGGAGTTTCGCGCATTCGCCGATTTCCTCCATAGCCTGGGCTCGTCAACTCGAATTGGGTTCGAGCCAACTGGCAACTACCATCGAGCGCTTACCTACTTCCTGCATTCGGAAGGGTTTCAGTTGGAGCTCATCTCCTCTCTGGCCGTAGCACGCACCCGAGAAGCGATGCACAACTCGTGGGATAAGAACGATCCAAAGGATGCCCAGGTCATTTTGCATTTATTAAAATCCCGACTGACCCAGCACTACCATGACCCGACGGTGCACGACCTGAACGATCTTCAGGAACTCTCCAAAACGCATCACCACATCTCTTTGGAAAAAACGCGAACGCAACACCGACTGCTGACCCACTACCTGCCGCTCTACTTCCCGGAGATCGCCCGCTACCACTCTTCTTCTCGCTCGGAATGGTTGTGGAACTTGCTCATCGAGTTCCCCACACCTGGGAGCATAACCCGTGTCTCGAGAGACCAGTTCGTTCGCAAAGCTTGGAACCTGGTTGGCCGCAAGGTCGCTAAAGAGCGCATTTTGACTGATATTTACCTGACCGCGCAGTCTTCGGTGGGCCTTCCTGCCGAAGAAAACTCGGAGACCGTCGCCATGCTTCGTTTCGTGCTACGCCAACTCCTCACTCTGTGCCAGTTGCGGGCCACCATCGAAGAACGAGCCGACGACCTCCTTTCCTGCAACGAGGATTATCAGCGACTGCGGCGCATTCCAGGAATTGGACCGATCTCGGCTTTGACGATCCTCGCCGAAGCCGGAGACCTGCGACGGTTTACTCATCACCGGCAGTTTCTGAAGTTCTGTGGATTCGATCTTGCCACCGAACAGTCCGGGCAGTTCCGTGGCCTCTCCCGACTTTCGAAACGTGGCAACGCGCGGCTCCGGGCTGTCTTTTGGATGGCCGCCAGCGTTGCTGTACGCATGCGCGAAAACAGTTTCCGGGCCAAGTTCGATCGCTATATGCGGCGTGATCCGGGCAGTGTGGACCGTAGGCGCAAGGCTTACGTCGCTGTCGCTGCCAAGATCGCCCGGGTGACCTATGCGCTCATCCGGTCCGGAACCGATTACCGCTGCTTCCACGAAGTGGCGGTGCCAAGTGGAGGAACCCGTTCTGCACGGGCCGTTGAGGCGATTCCGACCTCGTAGATAATGTGCGGGTCTTCCACTTGGAAAGGACTTCGTTTTAAGTACAGAGAAGGCCGCAGAGATTCAGCGGACCTTGTGTCGCTATGGTGGAGTGCCATTTCCTGTTGTCTGTGGAAGCCACTTGGATTTAGACTTCAACCGCGCCTGAAATCAGACGCACAGGAGATCTTCGTCCTGACCTCTTCTTAGCACTCCGCAGTTAGTACGTTGTCCGAGCGAATGTTTTCCGGTATTCCTCGCAACAGCATCACGTCCGCAACTGCTTCGATCACTTCATATCTCCCCAGCCTTCTGGCGACACGGATCGCCAGGCACTCCCGAGTGTATTCGTCGATCAGCGTCAACATCCGCAGCATTCTGCCGTCGTGCGTCATCGCGCTCACGAAGTCATAGCTCCACACGTGATTCGCCCGCTCTGGCCGCAGCCGTACGCACCATCCATCGTTCAACCACAACCGTGCTCGCGCCCTCTGTTTCTGCGGCACTTTCAGCCCTTCACGACGCCAGATACGCTGCACTCGGTCCTTACCTACCTGCCAGCCATCCCGTTGCAACAGCGCCGTAATTCGCCGATAGCCGTAGCGCCCGTATTCGCTGGCCAAGGCAACGATCGCTTCCGTCAGCCCCTCTTCGTCGATCCTCGGGATCGCGGCATAGCGTTGTGTCCTCCGCCACTGCCCCAGCAGCCGGCAGGCATGGCGCTCGCTCACTTCGTACTTTTCGCGCGCCTGCTCCACCGCACAACGCCGCCGCTCAGGGCTCAGAAGTTTCCCGAGGCCACGTCCTTCAGAATCTGCTTCTCCAGAGACAGCTCCGCCACCAAACGCTTCAACTTCGCGTTCTCTCGCTCCAGCTCCTTCATCCGTTTCGCTTGATCCAGCTTCAGGCCGCCGAACTCTTTCCTCCAGCGGTAGTACGTCTGAATCGTGATCTCTGCTTCCTTGCAGGCTTGTGGCGTGGTTTTCCCATTCGCGATTTCCACTTCCATCTGCCGCAGCAGCGTCACAATCTGCTCCGGCTTATGTTTCTTCATCGCCATGTCCAGCTCTCCTTTAGAGTGATTTTCTCTCACTCTCGCTGGACTAAATCAACCCGGTCAGGTCAGTTTGAGACTTTCGTAGCCGAAGTTTTCGCCCCGGCCTATCGGGGGAAAGCGGCTCGGGCTTAACCACCCGCCGACTCAAGCTGGTCTCTGGTTCAACTTTCAGCGGCGGCACAGCCACGTGCATCTGCACTTCAGACCCAGCCGTCGTCGCCTACCGGCTGCACACCGGGAGCACAGCGGGCGGCAATCACTACATCTCTCTGGAGGTGCTCACCTCATCCTGCGTCACATATAGTGCTATTTACCCCTATTGGTGTATAACGGCATTTATGGGAAAAACGCGAATGAATATTTACTTGAATGACCAGCAGAAGAAAACGCTGGAACGACTCTCGGCCCACACCGGAGCGCCGGTCGCGGAGCTGGTCCGCCGTGCCGTCGATAACTACCTGACGATGCGGAAAAAGGAATTGAAATGACAATGAAACGCGCAGCAATTTATTGCAGAGTATCCACAGCGGATCAGCATCCGGAAACGCAGCTCTATGATCTGCGCGAGATGGCTCGCCAGCGCGGCTATGAAGTAATCCACGAGTACACCGATGTAATTTCCGGTGCGAAGGCGAAGCGCCCTGGCCTTGACCAGCTCGTGGCCGATGCTCGGCGGCATCGATTTGATGTGGTGCTAGTTGCAGCCTTTGATCGGATGGCAAGAAGCGTACGCCATTTCCTGGAAGTCCTCGATGAGCTAAGCCATCTCGGGATCGAATTCATTAGCCACAGGGAAAACATCGATACCGGCGGCCCACTTGGTCGAGCCATGGTGGTCATCGTGGGAGCGATTGCCGAACTCGAAAGAAATCTAATCGTGGAAAGGGTCAAAGCGGGAATGCGCCGGGCGCGGCTGGAAGGCCGCCAGATTGGGCGGACTCCTTTGGATATCGACCGTGGGCAGGTGATGCGGGACCGCCGCTCTGGAATGTCGCTGACCTGCGTCGCGAAGAAACACCGGATTTCCCGGGCGAGCGTTTGCCGGTTGATGAAGGATGCTGAATGCGGCCAGCAGGTCAAGATGATTTCGTCAGAGTCCGAGCACGAGCCCGCCGAGCAGCTAGCACCGCTCGAACGCGCTGCCTGAGCGGCATACATCACTTCAGCTTGGCGTACTCCGCCTTGGCTTCTTTCAGGATGGGGATGTCGGGGTCGGCGTCTTTCCATAGTGTGAGGAAATCATTGTAGGCGCGAGCGCACGGACGCGGGCGGCATCGGCGTCCGCTCCCTACGTAGTTCTCGACTCCAAGGCATTGGCTCGCGCCACTCCCAGATGCGCCAGTGCTCCCGTCCAGCAGTTCCAGACGATCCCGCTGTGGTCGATGATCTTCTGAAACTCGCCCGCCGCAGCACCGCCCTGTCCGGCTGCCACTGGGCCTTTGAGGGGTGACATAATTATTGGGCTAAGACACTTCGGCTATTTAAGGTTCGAAAATCAAGGGTATTATGATACTTTCACGCCTTAAATATTGCTGCTACGCGCTCCACCAGCCCAGTTCGCTCACAGAAATCGTGTTTTAGGGACGATCCTATGAGACTTAGCCTTCGAGCCATTTCGCTGTGCTGTGCAATGAGTGTTCTGGTCGCCGTGGTGTGCAATCTAAGCGGCTGTGCCGACGCGCCGCCGCTGCCAACCATTGGTGTGAACCCCTATATGATCACGATTCATCCGGGGGATCAGAATGTTCCGGTCAGCGTCAGCCTCAGCAATAGCCCCCGCCAGGGAGCGTTCACTATCACCCTCACCGGCTTGCCTTCCGGGATAACCGTTTCTCCGTTGGCCCTGAGCGCAGGCGAGTCGGGCACCCTCAAGGTGAGCGCCTCACTGGCTGCGGATCAGGAATCCTTCCTGGCAAACGCGCCACAGGCGTTGGACTACGATTTGAGGAACATCACCATCGCCGCCGCCTTGGGCGGCTCTGGCCTGGTCGTTCAGCCGATGATGTTCTATGTCACCTTGGAGAATCCCGGCTACACCCCGGAGCCCAGCCAGATCGACCTGCCGGTGGTAAACATCAACACCAACGGGACGCCCATTGCCGACAAAGTCACCGAGGTTCCCGGCACCATCACCATAACCAGCGGCCAGACCTCCTATTTGCCGAATGCCAGCGATAGCGACAACACCGCTACCTTCAAAATCCACGGCACTTCCACCGCCCTGATGCCGAAAAAACCCTACGACGTAAAACTCAATACCAGCATGGACCTGCTCAATACCATGGGTCTGAAGTGCCCCTACGTGACCAGTTCCGGCAAGAAAACCTGCGACAAGAGCAAGAGCTACCTGTTGCTCGCCAATTATGATGACAAGACATTCCTTCGCGATTGGTCGGCCTCGGCCTTAGCCAATGCGATTCCGATTGGCAACGGTTACCTGAACTCCCCGGCAGACTCGCCCACCCCCAGCGGGACCGCTACCTTGATGCCGTGGGCGCCGCACTCTCTGTTTGTGGAGGTGTATCTAAATGGAGTTTATGAGGGCAATTACCAACTGATTGAAAAAGTGAAGGTCGATAGCCACCGCATCAACATCGACGAGTTGACGGAATCAGACACCGCTCCCGCGGATATCACCGGCGGTTATCTCCTGGAAATCGATAACCGCAAAGCCGAGGTATACGACTGGGTCACCCCCGCTTCGTATGTTCCGATCGGCATCGTCGACCCGGATTTCACCCCCGATCCCGAGATTCCCCAGCAGACTGCCTATATATCCGGCTATGTGGATACCGCCGACACGGCCCTATTTTCCGGCAACTTCACTGATCCTACGCTCGGCTGGCGCGCTTACTTTGATGAGGCTTCGGCGGTGAATTTCTACATCGTCAACGATGTAATGGGCAACGTGGATGGCGGCGCCTTCAACAGCAGCGATTATTTCTACAAAGCGCAAAACAACCCGTTGCTGTACATGGGGCCGATCTGGGACTTTGACATTAGCTCCGGCAACACCAATTACAATGCAGTCGTCAATCCCACCATCCCTTACATGCAGACTCAGGCGGCTTGGTATCGGCAGTGGTTTTCCGACCCGGGCTTCAAAGCCGATGTGATTACCCAGTGGAATGCCCTGCAGACCAACGGAGTCTTCACCCAATGGCTGGCGTCGATCAACCAGGAAGCCGCCGCTCTTCAGCAATCCCAAGCCAACAACTTTGGCCGCTGGCCGATGCAGGGCGTCCGGGTGTGGCCGAACCCGCAGGCCCCCGGCAGCTATAACGCGGAAGTAGCCTATTTGACCAACTGGATCGCCTTGCGCATCGCCTATCTCGATTCGCAGTTCAACGGCAAAGCGCAGACCGCCACCGCACTCAGCTCCTCCACCGGCATATTGCGCAATGGATCTCCGGCTACGCTCACCGCGGTCGTGACTGGGGGCAGCACTCCGACCGGCACGGTGTCCTTCATCTCCACCGGCATCATGCTGGGAACGGCAAACCTGGACGGGACCGGCAAGGCCAGTCTGACCACGTCCAATTTGCCGATTGGCATTGACGGGCTGCAAGCGGTCTACAACGGTAGCAGCACTCAGGGAATGTCAGCGTCCACTGTAAACACCGTGACCGTCCTGGCGCCGCTGGTGCAAACTGTGGCCAGCATCGATGCCGAAAGCTCCACCGTGCAAGCGGGGAGTTCCGCAACCTTCACGGTTTCGGTTTATGGGGTATCCGGTAAAGTGGCCCCGACCGGCACGGTCGGCTTCCTGGCCAATGGCACGCAGTTCGGTTCCGTAGCTTTACTGGGAGATACCGCAACGATTAAGACCACGAATTTGCCGGCCGGCAGCAATGCGGTGCAGGCCGTCTATAGCGGAAATTCGGCGTATCAGGGGTCGTCGTCGAACGCCATACAGATCACTGTGAATCACTAGAACACGCCGCCGGCGTCCTACGCGACGTCGCCCGCTCAGGGTGCCACGGGCCGCGAAAATCGCTGTGGTCCGAAAGGGCCCGAACTTGGCCCGGAAACTGTTTTCGCGCATGCGTACAGCAACGCTGGCGGCCATCCAAAAGACAGCCCGGAGCCGCGCGTTGCCACGTTTCGAAAGTCGGGATATCGTTCAGGTCGTGCACCGTCGGGTCATGGTAGTGCTGGGTCAGTCGGGATTTTAATAAATGCAAAATGACCTGGGCATCCTTTGGATCGTTCTTATCCCACGAGTTGTGCATCGCTTCTCGGGTGCGTGCTACGGCCAGAGAGGAGATGAGCTCCAACTGAAACCCTTCCGAATGCAGGAAGTAGGTAAGCGCTCGATGGTAGTTGCCAGTTGGCTCGAACCCAATTCGAGTTGACGAGCCCAGGCTATGGAGGAAATCGGCGAATGCGCGAAACTCCTGGGCGGTGTTCTGCACGCGAAATTTCTTTCGGTTTTTCCATCCTGGGGCTTCGATCAGGGCTTCATGGCGGTCCTTCGCCACATCGATGGCTACCCAGACAACTGCTTCCAGCGTACTCTGCGGGTTGGTCATGGTCGGTCCGTCTCCTTTGGTGAATGCTGAACACACTCACAGTACAGGAGACCGTTCGACTGACCATGAACCCACCCGTTAGCAAAAACAGCCTCGTTCCCGAGGTGCTACGGTCCAGAGTTTGTGGCTGCGGACTTGCGGAAGTGGCTGGGGAATGTGGGGACGGGAACGTTGTATATCGAGCCGGGCAATCCTTGGGAGAACGGTTACTGCGAGAGCTTCAACGGAAAGTTGCGGCATGAATGCTTGAATGGAGAGATCTTTTACTCGCTGAAGGAGGCCCAGATCGTGATTGAGAAGTGGCGATTGGAATACAACACGAGGCGGCCGCACTCGTCGCTAGGCTACCGGCCGCCTGCGCCAGCGGCCTGTAGCCCCTTGGTTCCACCAAACCCGCGATGAGTGCGCAAAGGACGGGTCATGGCGCTGTGCTGCTCGGAAATAATACTGTGCTCGTGATGGGAGGAGCCGATAACAATGGACCCTTGGCCAGCGCGGAAATTTATGAACCGGCATCGAATCGATTCATCGCCACTACGAGCATGCACACAGCGCGAGTGGCGCGTTCCGCCGTGGTCTTGCTTGACGGTCGCGTGTTGGTCACCGGAGGCGGGAACGGGCGTTCGGCGGAAGTTTACGATCCCACTACAGCTACCTGGCTTGCAGTAGGCGACATGACCTCGGTACGGCAGAAGCATGCTGCGACGTTGTTGCCGGGCGGCCGCGTTCTAATTACCGGTGGTGCTCCGGACGGTCACTGGCATCCGTTACGCACCGCCGAAATTTTCGATCCGCATACGAACAAATTCACAGCTGTCGCCGACATGGAATTGGCGCGTTTTAAGCTGTCCGCTGCGACAGCGAGCCTTAGGAACGGCGAGGTGCTGGTCGCAGGTGGTGCTACAGAGGTGGAGATTTATGACAGCGCGTCTGGCAAATTTTCGCTCGCCGGCAGCGTGAGCGAACCCCATTTCTTTGCCGCAGCCACACCGCTTGATGACGGTCGGATACTGATAACGGGCGGCTATGGTTTGCCCAGCGGGCGGCCGAATGGTCCTGTTTCGACCGAACAGGCGTGGGTTTATCAGCCTTGCCGCTTAGCTTCCGGGCCACCCGATTGGTTGCGTCCACGAGTCGCAATCACCGGTAGCGTGCCATTTTGAATTCTACAGGGTTTGAATGGTTCTTGGCCGTCCGTTCCGGCCACGACGTCGCATTTCGGACTATAGGTCCGACGAAGTTGAAGGTATGTCGACGTTCGATATTACGTCAATTTCTGATCTCTCGGGCAACGATACGCCGCAGACATCGCAGGTCAAACGCTGAACGGTGATCGCCCTTATCGCCTCCTGCGGCGTATTCGCGGAGATCACAATAATCTCTCGTAAATTGCCGTGGCCTTCCGGACAGGTAAACGCAAATTCGACATATCGACTGATCTCGCCGGTTTCGACGGCCATAGATTCTCCCTCCCGAAACGGGCGGCGTCAAGGGAGATCATCCAAACACCGCCTATTTCGGACAGAACTTCAGCACATTTGAGCTGAACAGGCCGAAAAGGTGGCACGAACATTTAACCTGCTGAGACCTGTAATCCGGTGGGGCGTTTGGGATGTGTCATTCCCCCGCGATGAATAGCCACGAAACCGTTCAAAAAATCTCGAATATTGCCCGAACTGAAGAAACGCTAGGAGCAACGGCGTCGAAAGTACTCGACGATGTGAGCGGTATCGATTTCCCACCTGCCGCCGAGCAGTGGATCGCCCGCTTGGGATCAAGTAGTTTTTTCAGTCATCGTCCGAGCGATTCGGGTCGGACGCGGGTAGATGCGTCGCTCGGCAGGTCGTAATCCTTGGCACGCTCGATAGCCCGTTCGACCAGGTCCGCCACGTACTTTTTTTTGGGCTCTGCTTTCGGGTAATTCGGGATTTGCGGGCCCCATCGGGCATGGGATTTGTCCGGTTACGGCACCACACCGGCCCTAGCGCATGACGAAACCGCCGTCAACCGAGATGGACTGGCCGGTAACGTAGCTCGCCGCTGAACTGCAAAGCCAAAGAACTGCATCGGCGATTCTTCGGGACGCCCCATCCGGCCCATAGGGACGTAAGTCTTCAACATTGTGTCTGACTCCTCGCCCTGACCTTCAGCGACCATCTTGTCCGACATCGGCGTCTGAATCATGCCCGGGCACACGGCATTGACGCGAATGCCACGCGCCGCATACTCAAGCGCCGCGCTCTTGGTGAATCCAAGCACTCCATGCTTGGCCGCATGGTAGGTGCCACGCCGGGGGCCGCCGATAAGCCCTCCAAGTGAGGAGCAAGTCACAATCGCGCCGCTGCCTTGCTTGCGCATCTGCTGCAACTCAAACTTCATGCAGCTCCACACGCCGCGAAGATTGATCGCCATAATGCGGTCGTAGTCATCGCGCGGAGAGTCCGCCGTCTCAGCGAGTACGTTCTGCACGCCCGCGTTGTTGTACGCTGCGTCCAGACGCCCGAACGTGGCGACCGTTTGCTTCACCATGGCTTCCACGTCCGCGTCATCGGAAACGTCACACCGGATGCCCAGAGTCTTGTAGCCGTTGTCGGCGAGCTTTTCTTTGGCTTCTTCCTGAACCTGGCTTCTCGTTCCAATCGGCCATCACCACTGACGCTCCGGACTCGGCGAAAGCCTTCGCCGTTGCCATGCCCAAACCGGAGGCTGCCCCAGTTACGAGTGCGACTTGTCTTTCAAATGAAATATTCATGATCATTCGCTCACTTTCAAAGCTTTGTTCTCGCCCACGTCACCATGCATATAGCAATTTGCAACTTCATCGAAACTGTCAAGTGAACTCACCTTGCCAGCCAGCGTACACCGATTGAGCCATACCACCGAGTGCAGGATTCAGAATGGTAGACCGGGATGGGCAGCGCTTCGAACAGGCAGGGTAATCAGGTAGTTTTTTCAACCATCGTCCCGGCGGTTCGGGTCCGGCGCAATGCCTCGCTCGGCAGGTCGTAATCTTCGGCGCGTTCCATAGCCTGTTCCACCAGTTCCGCCGCGTACTTTTTCCTGGCGCTGGTTTCCGGTGATTCAGAATCTGCCGGTCCCATCAGGCTGGGAGTTTCGCCTGGTTTCGGGACAACACCGGCGTCAGTCAGCAGCCGGTAGGCCAACTCGGCATCACCTTTTTCCATTGCCAGGCGAATCGTTTCCAGCGCCTGGGTGGTCAGCGCGTAAAAAAGAGCGCGGCCAGCTTCCAGGTGTTCTTTCAATCGGGCCGGGTTATTCCGAATCACCTTGGCGACGGTACGGAAATCCCGATGCTCTTCGCGTGAAATCATCCGGACGGACTGGCCGATGACGTGGCGATGCAGGATGCGTTCCTGCTGCGCCGGGGGAACGTAGGAGCCGCTTCCGCGTTTTTCGATGGATGTTGCTGGAGATTGCTGCGCATCACCGGGAACGATTCCAGTTGGTGAGCGGCGGGAACTGCCCGGATTACTTTGGCGAGCGGAATCGAGAAAGGGTCTTGGGCATGGCGTTTCTCCGAAAGTTCACCACAACACCAGAAACGCACCACCAGTCTTGGTTTCGATTATTGAGCGCCACGCGGGTGGTGTCAACCGACGGATGCGTGGGTGTTGCCCGGTTCTACGCAATTCACCGCACATGACCCATGATTTCCGTCCCATTGACCATCGCCGGGTCGGCTACGTTCACTGTGTTCAACCCTCTGCGATGTCCAGCGTGCCGATTACGACGGCATGAAGGGAAACGCGGATATTGGCAAGTGGGAATCATGCGCCCATCGGGTCCTCGAACCACTCGCCAAACTTGGTATATTCGAGTGAAGTGTGGAAGTCGGGGGTGCGCATTTGAATGACGACGAGCTAGCAAAACTCGGGAACGAGTCCATCGAGTCCTACTCCGCCGGAATTCAGGCGAATCTACGAAAAATCCAGGCTCGGAATTGGTGGTCGTGGTCAAATACTGTCGCCGTCGTATTATTGCTGACCAGCACGATCATATCTTTTTCACTCCCTGGTCTGGTCCGCAGCGAGGAAACCCTCCCGCGTCTGAATCTGGCCATGCGTGGCCTGATTGGCCTGGTGTTGCTCTTCGCGATCTATTCGTTGTGGCAGCAACTCCGTATCAAGAAACTCTGCGCTGAAATCCAAGAGAAGCACGCGAACGCGGAGATGCTCTACACGTTGGCGATGGTCGATCCACTGACCGGACTTTACAATCGGCGCTTTGCCGAGCCGCGAATGGAAGCCGAAGTGTTACGCGCCCAAAGAACAGGAAGTTCTCTAACGCTGCTGCTAGCCGATGTGGATGGCTTAAAACAGATAAATGACAAGCACGGTCATTCAGCCGGTGATGCCGTGCTGCGTGCATTTGCGGATCGCCTGAAGCAAGCGACTCGCGGATCGGATTTCGCCGCCCGTCTGGGGGGTGACGAGTTTATGCTACTGCTTCCCGGTTGCGATTTGCACCAGCTTCAGTTCGTTCTAGAGCGGCTCCGGCCATTTCGGATCGGGATCGGAGGCAAAAGCGTGGGTGTCGAGTTTTGCTCCGGCTCTTCTCAACACGAAACGGGCCAAACAGCGGAGGAGCTTCTTCTGGCTGCCGATCAGGCTCTCTATAAAAACAAACGCTCCCGCCGCCCATTGCCCGCAGTTTCGCCGCAGCCAGCCTCCATGCAACTAAACTGAATTGGACGGGTGAGAGGGTGAACAACTAAAACGATGGATGACTATCATCAGCTCGGAGTCGGGGATTCCGCGTCGATTGTGAGTGCCCTTGAAGTCCTGCACTGGGGTGGAGAACTTGTTTTGCACTGCCTCTATCATCCTCGCGAGCGCAGGGCATATACGCTTCACTTCATGCATTGCAGGAACGTGCAGTTGGACCCGCTGGACAATGGGACCGTTTCCGAAGCGAGTCTGATCGGCATTACCTTAGGAAGTGGAGCACATCAGAAACCGGCGATTGTAACAACCAATGCCTTTGAGCTTTCAATTCTTTACGAAAAATGGGAGTTGAAGTGGACGTGATCCGTCGACCACAGATCGTGGCTCGCCAGGAATACGCGCCACCCTTCGACCCCGGAGAATCTGCTACACGGGATGAACCCAGGAGAGCGGATTCGGCTACACTGCAAATTCCAACAATCACTGGTACGGCGGTGGAAGCGACCGATTGCAGAAACAGACGCTTCGGGAAATACCATCAACGAAGAAGGGAACATGCGAAATGCACGTGCCGCTTTAATATGGCCGCAGGATTGGCTCGTCCACGGGCTGAGCATCACTTCCGTTATGGTTTTTCCGCTCGCTTGAGCGCGGCGACGGCCACGCCGTCGGCCACCAGAAGACTCAGCACCTAGATCGCCTAGGCTGCGGTTGGTTTGCTTTCCCCCGAACATGTGCGGAGGCATTCTGACTCGCCATCCGGGCTACTGGGATTTAAGAAGATTCCCGAGAACTGCCAATATCGACCCTGTCCGCCCCCCCAAGAGTTCCAACATCCAAAGTACGAGGAGCACGACGATGAAGGGCTTGTAGTAAGAGAACGCTGGGTTCACCACCGAATGAAACAAAACGTTGTAGACCATGTTCCCGGTAATGATTTCCAGTGCGACCAACCAGATGCCTTCACAAACCCACCAAGCTCGCTTCCACTTTATCGGTTTTTTTGTATCGGCCACGGGAGTCGGCTAGAGGGTATTGCTATATACTCCTCCGGTAACCGGTATCCGCGCGAAACAACTCGCGGCGTTCCCAGGTTCCCGCGCGGTTCCCGGTTGGTGGTTCACTATCGGCACGTCGCAGTGACTGCTTATCGCAGAATCCTACAAGCCATCTGAAAAGCGAGGCACAGTCGCGGCCGAGGGGGGAATGGAGCAATGCCCGGTGAGAAAGAAGACGAATTGCAGTCGGGCCTCGCCGTTCTGACCAGAAGTATAAACGGTGCGGGGCTCCAGATCATCGAAAACCAGCGGCCGTGGCCCAATAGGATGGCAACTTATTTTGCGGTAGGAATTGCTGAGCGTCGCGCGAATATTGTTATGTCCGACAAGTTCGTCAAGGCCCTAGCCACGAATGGAGAGCATCAGGAAGCGCTTGATTCCTACGCGTCAGCAGTAGCGGCCAGGATTAAATGCGGCTCTCCTGACGTCTTTTATTGTCTTTCGGATGCGGCGATCGGAGTGGAAATCGGTTGGCCAATTGAAGGTGGACTCGTTGACTCGGTTCTTAAGAACTGGCCAAGTGTCGGTGTCACTGACGCGGTATCGGGTGCGGTTGCCCAATGTGCTTTGGAAATGGATACGTTCGGACACCGTGGAAACCCGTTCGACCAGGTCAAATCCGTCGTCAACAGGGTACGAACTGCGATTGATGAGGGCGAAGTTACGCTCCGCAGTAGCAATAATCGGGCCCAACTATACCAGCAGATTAAGCTCAATTCGCACCACGGTGTTTTACGTCGTCCCGAGAACCAGATCGAGCGGTTTCTCGCGGGCAAGGCGTATTTTTGGGGATTTCGGGCCGTTGATACTCCTGGTGAAGTCTGGGCTGCTGATCCGTGGGATGCCGAATACCTAGGAGTATCACCAAAAGACCTTATGCGGTCGGCGTACGTATTGAGAGGTCGGGGTTTGGTTCAGTTGGATACGACTCGGAACTTTGCTAGCCCCACGGATAAACTTCTTACGAACTGGCCCGATGCTTTGAGTTCGATCCCTTCGGCTGATCATCCGCAGCGGCTTTCGTTGGCGGGACTGCCAATCAAAGATAAAATGATCGCCGATGTTGGAAGTTTTCTCGAACGCAAGACCGGCTTCGCGGTTGTTGTGGTGGACCTGGATCACTTCAAGAGTGTGAATGACACAGCGGGTCATAACGAAGGCGACGCTTGCTTGGAGCGTGTGGTGAAAGCAATTGGAAGCGCTTTGGGCCGGAAGGGTATCCTCTACCGGTGGGGCGGCGACGAGTTCACGATCTGTCTTCCGGATTTTTCAACCGAGGAAGCCCATGCAACAGGCGAGCGGATCAGGCGAGCTGTGGAACAGGCCGGACCCTGCGGTGACATAGCGGTGACCGCCAGCATCGGTGTTTGCGGAACAGATCGAATGGATGCGTCGTCTG
Organism: uncultured Acidobacteriota bacterium; assembly: GCA_963725655.1. Lineage (GTDB taxonomy): Bacteria > Acidobacteriota > Terriglobia > Acidiferrales > UBA7541 > CAVRXT01. Next base: position 14,505 of record CAVRYY010000001.1, read on the forward strand.
CTGTTGAAATGCTCGCCGCTGCCGATAAATCAATGTACGAATCAAAGCGCCAAGGAAAGAATCGTGTCACATCCTGGCCCATCGGCGAGGAGCTTAGCGAAAAGACTGCGAAATTGAATGAGGGGCCCGCCCGTAATGATCCAACGACAACAGTCCATGGATTCACTGATGCTCTGCCCGTTGGCACCCGGGTCCAGGTTCTAACGCCCCTGGCTGGTAAGCCTCGCACCGAGTGGCCCTACAGTCCCGAATGTTGGGTGATTCGCGAAGTGGACGAGGTCAGGAACACAGCCACTGCAACACCGGTCCTACCACCAGTCAGCGGCCCCATCCCGACAGTTTCTGGTCCGATGAATGGACCGCTTTCGCCATTTGTAAAGGTTTAATGTGGCAAATGACGACTTGATTATCGCGGCCTCTTCGGATACGCGGCTGATTTTGGAGCGAGTTCGGGCCACGCGGAACTCCCTTAGAATCGGGCGGGCCAAAAGAAAATATGCGCTATTGGTGGGTCAACCAGAACCAGACATACCGCCACGAAGTTCAGGGCGGTTATCTTTGGTCGCCCAAGCGCAACGCCAATGGTGCACGAAATCCCTTTTATGAGTCAATGCGCGAGGTCTCGCCTGGTGATCTGATCTTTTCCTTCATGGACACCCGAATCTTGGCTGTTGGAATTGCACAATCCTATTGCTGGGAGAGCCCAAAGCCGCTGGAGTTCGGAAGCGCCGGCCAGAACTGGGAAAACATTGGCTGGAAAGTGAAAGTCGAATTTCATGGAGCTTGACAATAGGGTCCGACCCAAGGATCACATCGAAGTCCTCGGCCACTTCTCCCGGATAGGTATTCGCCTCTCCAGCCCAACGGAAATGGCCTTCAATCCGTCTACCTCACGGAATTACCCACACCACTTGCAGAAGTACTCATGGGCTTGATCGGTCAGGAAGTAGCCGCCTATCGCCCTGCTGGCGCGGGAACGTGAAAACGGTTCCAGCGGATGATCTCGATTTATGGGAACGCAGGTTCGAGCAGGAGCTGGTCAACGATTCCTCCGTCCGGGATACCGAACGGCTAGGCGATAATCCGTGCCCGGAGTGGACAAGGTCTATTTAAGGAGAGAGTCAGCAGGATCGAATCCAGATGCCGCATCACCGGCGTCGAAAATCCCGTGCACTTGGTGGCCAGTCACTGCAAACCGTGGCGGGACTCGATCAACGAACATCGGCTCAACGGCGAAAACGGACTGCTTCTCACACCGAGTATCGATCACCTCTTTGATCGCGGGTTCATCGGCTTCGAGGACAACGGAAAGCTAATAATCTCGCCGGTCGCCCACCTTCCATCGCTCCAGCGGATGGGAATCGACACTACGAAGATTATCAACGTTGGAGGCTTCACCAGCGGCCAAAAACAGTTCCTGGATTTTCACCGAATGCTGTGCTGCTCCAGTCCGCCGCGCTTGAGTTACCGCCTCATTGCGTTGCGGACGGTTGGCGTTCCTCGCCGGTCGCTCGATTCGATGACAAATCTTGTTGAGGCCAGGGCTGGTAACACTTTTGGTTATCATCCCGCGAACCCAGGGCGAACAAGTGGGACTACCTAGTCCCAAGGCTCGTCGGCGCATTTGAAACCTTTATTCAGATAATCTTTCAAGACTTGGGCCGAGGTGACCGTGTAGTTTTGGTCCTTCTGGTCGAGCTTTGCCCGAAACCGTCATCGAGCTCGGAAATGAGCCTATGCTTCTCCTCGTTAGTGATAATCAGGTGGCTAGCATGACCTTTTGAGTCTTCTTTTCCCATATTAATCAGCGTCGCAAAGACGGTCGACGTAGCAGCCTCAAAAAGAGATTGATCGACGTAATCCAATTGACCCCTTACGCGGGGCATTTCGGCTGCCAGCTTGCCATAATCCACGCCGTCCTGCGGCCCGGCGATAAAGACGCTACTAATCTCGCCTATCCTTCGCCACAGCAGGATTTTTTGTTCATAGAACCCTGTAATGTTCGGGATAAGTTCATCGAAGGGCGCACTGAGGTGCATACCCCTGAGCATTTTGACTTGCGATCTTAATTCGAGCTCGAACAACGTGCTGGTGTGGATTGCGCCACCGAAGGGCAGCTTCCCGTCTTTCGTATCTTGATTATTCTCAGCTTCACCCGCCGCACGTATTCGCTCAACGGCTGCCAACTCACGAATGTATTCAGTCACAAATTCAAGGTGCGGCGTTTCGGGCTTCATCGGTCGAGCTGTAGCTCCGCCCGGCTTAGAGTTCGTTTGAGCGAAGCAAAAAGAAAACTGAATAGCGAACACCACGGCGGACAGGCCGAGCGCCCCCCTGAGAGTGCGTTCCGACGGACCGCTGAGGTCAAATCGCATGGTATATACGGAGAACATAACACCGGCGCTAGCCAACGCCCTACTGCTTTGGATCGTAAATGACGTTCTAGTAACAGGAGGTCCAGTCCGCAACCTGTAGTTTGCGGACCACCATCACGCGGTTACCGGTGTAGCCGTGGAATCAGCACTCTCCGGGCGATGGGGAATTCCCCTTATTGACCAGCTCCGACCTCTGCGGAAGCCAGCGAGGGCGCTTCGCTCGTCGGAATAAATATCGAATACGGTGTAGAGCTTGGTGATCTGCATCAACTCATGGGCGCGGCGGGTTAGATTCTCCGACTAAGTTTTGAATGGCTGTCACCAGCCTTCATCTAGTAACGCGACATGCGTGGAGAATTGGGGTCATGAGGGATGTAAATGATTTTCCGAAAGATCCGTGTTGAGTCGAAGTAACGTGTCCCAGGACGCAGGCATGCTAGGTGCGAGGGCTCCCAACTCCTGTTTGTATCCCGTGCACGTCCGCGCCGAGGCTTACCTACGTGGGCAACATGGCCAGCTCGCAGCCGCCGAATTCCAGGAAATCCTCGACCATCGCGGGATCGGGTGGAACCGCTGGAAGGGGGCATTGGCGCGAGTTCGCATGGACCACCAATTTTGATAGTGAGAAGTCTGCGGCGGGGGCGGCTTCGTTCAAACGCATAGACCCGTACATGTGACGAGCGTGATCGAGCTGGTGCGTTAGGCCGCGGCGGCGTGGACGTACAAAAGGCCCTCCGATGATGTCGGAGGGCCCAATGTATCGAATTACTGCTGCTACGGCTACCGCTTCGTCGCCCTGGTCTTCGTCGGCACCTGCCTGGTCGTCGCCTATGTTTTGCACAAAGGTGAGCTGGACTGCCATGTCGGGAAATTGCGCGTCGTACAGGTAGTAGTTCCCGTCGTCGCCTACGTCGATGTACAGATAGTCGGTCTGGAACCCCCAATTTCCAGGCATTTGGCCCATGATGCCGAACCATCCGCCGTTCCAAGTGAAATACCATTCGCCGCCGAACACCCTAAGGCCGCAGTCACCGATACAGGGCCCGCCTGCGTAGTTCGCGAAATTGAACCCGTGGGCATACCCGTAGTGGGTAGCGAAGTACTCAGGATCGATATGGATGCCGCCCGAACGGGTGTTGTAAGTCATTGCGTGCCTCGTGGCCGGAGTGATGACTGTCGGCCCGGAGGCAGTCGTGTTCGGGTGATTTACCCCGAGATTCGAGCGGCTCTCCGTTGAGGAATTGTTGTACGGACGATTTTCTGGCGGGACGTTGTGTGTGGGGTACTCTGAACTATACTGGGTTTGCCGCCGAGGAGCCGTTAGCGCCGGTTGCTGCCGCGGGATAGGCGGCGGGTTGTACTTGGGCGTTTGGATCTGAAATCGTGAGGCTTGGGGGGAACCGAGGGCAGTTCCCGCGGTCGTGAAATTCAGTCCGGTTAGAATCAGTGCGGCCAGTCCTAGTTGCTTTACCGTGTGGTTTCTCATCGCTGCCTCCGTTCAAATGTTTTGAGTTCCGACTTCATCTTATAGCGCGACGTTCTCTCTCCATCCGGGTCATGCTCCGGGCGGAATTCGCCGATTGTTTGGTGGCGAGGAGCTTTTACTGGTGGCGGCATGGTCCGATCAGGCGGCCTCGCGAAGCCTAGATTCGGCGCTTCTGTTGCTCGATTCTGTGGAAGCCAAAAAGCGGGCAGGGTTGATTCGTTTGAGGTAGAATCGCCGCGAATTGCAAGCACCTTCGACGGGGTACGAAAGGCTAGCCCAGTGGAATCATCGCCCGAAGACGTAACTCTTCTCTTATCAGACCTTCAGAACGGGGATAAGGAAGCGGCCTCCAGGCTGATGCCGCTGGTCTACAACGAATTGCGCCGGCTTGCCCGAGGTTACATGAGACGGGAACGAGCGGAACATACCTTGCAGGCCACCGCGTTGGTTCACGAGGCTTACCTCAAGCTGGTCAACCAACGCTCGGTGAATTGGCAAGGCAGATCCCACTTCTTCGGAATAGCCGCGCAATTGATGCGGCGCATCCTGATCGACCATGCGCGGGGCCACTTGAGAGAAAAGCGCGGCGGAGCGCAACAAGTGATGGCTCTTGACGAGGCATTGGTCTTCTCTCCCGGCCAGTCTGCGGACTTGGTGCGTTTGGATGAAGCTCTGGAGCGCCTGGCAAAACTTGATCCACGGCAGAGCAAGATCGTTGAACTTCGATTTTTTGGTGGCTTGAGCGTCGAGGAAAGTGCAGAATTTCTGGGAATCTCCCCGAAGACCGTAAAACGCGACTGGAGCATGGCGAAAGCCTGGCTCCACGCCGAATTGAGGCGAGATGATGGCCAATTCGCCGCAGAATTGGGAACTGGTTAAGGCGCTCTTCGAAGCGGCCTTAGAGTGCGATCCGGCGCAGCGATCTGCGTATGTGCGAGAGTACGCCGCCGAGCAAAGCGTGCGGGACGAAGTGGAAAGGCTTCTGGCCGAGCACACCAAGGCCGGCAGCTTTCTATCTAGCCCCGCTTATGAAGGTATTCGCCTCTAATCAAATCTGATAGACGCTCGATTCACCCTGGGAACGATTCTTGCAGGAAGATTCAAGATCGTACGTTTTATCGCTAAGGGCGGAATGGGAGAGGTGTACGAGGCTGTGGACACGCGCCTGGAGCGTGCCGTCGCCTTAAAATTCCTGCCGCAAAATCTAGCACATGATCCTCAGGCGCTCGACCGTTTTAAACGTGAGGCTAAAGCGGCTTCTACGCTCAATCACCCGAACATCCGCACCGTTTACGACATCGTCGAGCAAGGCGGCCAGCAATTCATTGCCATGGAGTTTCTCGACGGCCGCACCCTGAAGAGCCGAATTTCCGGCAAGCCGATGCCACTGGAGGAAGTGCTTGAACTGGGGATTGAGATTGCGGATGCGCTCCATGCGGCGCACGCGAAAGGCATCGTCCACCGCGACATCAAGCCTGCCAACATCTTCATCACCGAGCGCGGGCACGCGAAGATTTTAGATTTTGGTCTAGCCAAGCTTGCCCCCACGGGGGGCTCCGCAAATCTTTCGTCGATGCCCACAGCCAGCGAGCTGGAACAGCTCACTGACCGTGGTGCGGCGATGGGCACCATCGCGTACATGTCACCAGAACAGGTGCGGGGCGAGGAGCTGGATGCGCGAACAGATTTGTTTTCATCCGGTGTGGTGCTCTACGAGATGGTGACCGGGGTTCTGCCCTTTCGGGGCGAGACCTCTGGCGTGATCGCCGAAGCGATCCTGAATCGCAAGCCAGTTGCGCCGGTGCGGTTGAATCCAGACCTTTCCCCCAAGTTCGAAGACGTCATCAGCAAGGCGCTGGAGAAAGTTCGCAAGCTGCGATACCAGAACGCCGCCGATATTCGCACGGATCTGCAACGGCTGAAGCGCGACAGCGGGTCAGGACAGTTACAGCGGGCGACATCAGTGACGCCAGTCGCCCAGGCTCTACTCCGAATTGGCTCACTTTCGCACCGGCGGATGGCGCTTCTTCTATGTGCCGTCATTTTTGTTGTGGCGGGCACTTTCGGCCTATACGAATGGAGCGGTAGCCGATCACCGTCGCTGGTCGAGCCGTTCCAGGCAATGAAGATTACCCGGTTGACGCATGACGGTAAGTCCCCAATGGCGGCGATTTCGCCTGACGGAAGATATGTAGCTCACGTAGTCGAGGAAGCGGGCAAGCAAAGCTTGTGGTTACGGCAAGTGGCCAGTGCCAGCGATGTGGAGTTTGTTTCACCGTCGGGGCTTTCCTACGATGATTTGATCTTTTCACGTGACGGCAATTACGTTTATTTTGTCGGTAATCAGAACGACCTTTTACCCTTTCGGTATCGGTATCTCAAGACTGGCACGCTCTACAGGGTTTCGACGCTCGGGGGACCGGCGCAAAAGCTGTTGGAAAATGTAGAGTTCCCCATTGAGTTTGCCCGCGAAGGCAGAAGCCTAGTTTACTCGCGCTTCGGAAACGAGGGACCGAATCGAGCTTTTGGCAGGCTGATGTTGGCCAATGCAGATGGCACGGGAGAGCAGACGTTTCTCGACCTCCCAGACGCAGGCCCTGAGTCAAACCAATCCCAAAGCTCTTGGTCATGGTCCCCAGATAGAGCAACAATTGCCTTCTTGGCACAAGCCCGTATCGTTACTATTCCGATTTCGGATGTTGCCGCGCCCGGGGCCAGATCAACGATTAGCTTGAGGCATCGGGCGCTTTCCCTTGACGACTGGTTCAATGTTCGACGACTGGCGTGGATTTCAGATGGCACAGGCATTGTGGTGGATGCAGCAAGGCAGATTCCCTACAGCCCTTCCCAACTGTGGCTAATTTCCTATCCACGTGGGGAGTCGAGACGGATTACGAATGACTTGAACGATTATCACGGTGTGAGCCTGACGGCTCATTCCAGCGCCATCGTAAGCGTCCAACGGCAGGTTTTGTCCAGCATTTGGATCGCTAGCCAAGGTACTACCAGCACGGAACACCAAGTGTCTTCGGCTGAAGGCAGGTACGAGGGGCGCGAGGGTATTGCCTGGGCGCCTAACGGCAAGCTGGTCTTTACCGCAGAGGCGGGCGACAGGTCAGACATTTGGATCATGGAGGGCGATGGCAGCCACAGGAAAGAGCTGACTGCTGACGTTGGCAGCAGCTCGTGGCCTGCCGTCTCGCCCGATGGTCGTAGCATTTTTTTCACTTCTGATCGTGGCGACCATCAAAACATCTGGAAAATGGACGTGGATGGCGGGAACACCGTGCAGATAACCCACGGCGAGTATGATGGGGCACCTTCCCTTTCACCTGACGGCAGATGGGTGGTGTACGTCGGCTATAATGAGGGCGCAGGTTCTGTTTGGAGAGTTCCCGCTCAAGGCGGACAGCCTGCGGAAATTGGTGAAATGCCAGGGTTATCGGTTCTGCTGCCTTCCCTTGGGGCCAAGATGTCGCCGGACGGCAAGATGGTCGCATACACTGGTTTTGATTTCCGGACTTCTCTGCGGGGAACTTACAAGATTGGTTTACTGGTCTCGGACGGAGGAAAGAAGCCCATCCGGGAGTTCGATCTACCTATACAAGACGTCGATCCGGATTCTCATGTGGGAGGCGGCGGTGTTAGGTGGAGTCCGGATAGCCGGTCACTCACTTACCTTGACACGCGAAACGGAATATCCAATATCTGGAGGATGTCACTGACGGGCGCCGCGCCCAGTCAAGTTACACATTTCACATCAGGCCGGATCCTCTCTTACGCCTGGACCCTCGACGGCAGGCAACTTGCCATCGCTCGGGGCTCCGAAACGAGCAACGTAGTCCTCATTACGAATATCCGCTGAATCCTCATGCATTTGCATTGATTGCGCACAGCAACGTTGGATACATGCGGATTCCGATATCACCCATCTTGATCGCTGCGAAAGCCGAGTACGCCAAATTGAAGTAATGGTGCGTTGCTCAGGCAACACGTCCGAGCACTGCTTGATGCTCAACGGGACGGCGCTCCTGTTGTAATGAAATCACGTCGATCTGCTGTCCGCATCCGATGTCCTTCATCAACCGGCAAACGCTCGCCCGCGATATCCTGTGCTTTTTTGCGACGCACGTCAGTGACATTCCCGAACGCCGGTCACGCACACCTCGGAATTGACGGTGCGACTGTTTAAGCGAAACGAAATAGCTTCAAACCGCGGACCTGCGGTATCTGGGCCGTTTCTTGCAACCTCGAAACTATCCGCAGAACCTAACGCGGTGCCGCACTCACCTTGCCAGGTTCGAGACGTGGCTGGGCATGCACTGCCACTTTCCGTTGGGCATCTTCAACAATACCGTAGTTCCTTTTTCACCCAATGTTTTGGATTGTTTCCGCAAAACCGAAAGTTAAACGTAAAATAAAAGAATGGTCGCCAGCTTGCTTCTATCTTCCGATCACCTGGACGCTCGGCCCGAACCGAGCAACTGCGTTTTCCGCACAATTCGCGTACCAGCTTGCCATCCTAAGGTCCCACTCTGCGATCCGCAAATAGGACCATTGATTGCGCGAATTGTGCCAAAGCGACAGAGCAAGGGCGGCATCCCTTAGCGACGATGAAATCGGTCCTAACAAATCGTGTTTCGATTTCACGTCCAAGATCGTTCGCTCTAGCTCATCCCGGCGCTCACCTGCCTCTTGAAATCTGTTTTCGATCTCTACAACCGTCATCTTAAGCGTCCTCCAAGGCCGTAATTCTCGCGTGCTGCTCGAACACCTCTGCCGACCCCACCCAAAGCGGCGCTCCGCGATCACCCCGCACGTCCAGATGGTAGCTGCCGTTTCTAGCCTTACCTTGCAGCTCCAAATGACCGCCGTTTGCTGGGCTGTAAAGAATGGCGAGTACAGGCTTGGCACCGTCTACTGGCCGTAAAGTTGCCCCGAAATAATTTCCTGCCGCAGCTAGTGTCATATCATCCCGCCAGGCTCGCGCTCCTGTTCGCGGCAACTTCAATCCTATGAGCTTGCGGATTAGCGCCGCAATCCGCCGAACTTACAGCGTGTCTTGACCGTCAACTAGGGTTCCTCAGTACTCCCCATAGACCCGCTGTCTTTGCCAGATTCCCGACGCAAGCATCAGCGCATGTCGGACAGCTAGGACGTTGGTCGCAGAGAACTCGCGCCCGTACACTCGCTAACATGTCACGCAAAACTGCACGGCTAATCATTGTGCTTTCGACCGCGATCACCGCAGCAGCTATAGGGATGCCAGCCTTCTGGCATGGCTTTGTTTTCTTGATCCATTTAGCAATGGCGGCCCGTTAAGAGCGCTGCTGCTTCCCTTGGATCGGCCTCCGCATGATGGAGCGTTCCGGTTTGAAACGCGGCTCCGTCTCTGCGGATTCCCCAGGCTGCAATAAGCGCAACTTCGCTGCATTGGTACAGATTTCGCTTGCTGGTTTCACGTTGTCCATGAACGATATTTTCCAGGCCGCATCATTCCGGAATACTTGGTCTATTTTTCCTTGCCGGTTCTTCCATTCAACTACGTCGCCAAGGCAAAACTTGTCCGCCATTTGGTTCGTCCCCCCCGCTCACGCTACCAGCGCTGCCGCGCGGGGTGATAGCTCTACGCGGATAGAGATACCTGATGAGTAAACAAAGCACCGCGATTACCATCATGCTAGAATGCCCCGCACGAAAGGACAAGCATCATGACAGTTAAACACGAAGAGGTTCAAGATTTCGAACGGCTCAAGCTGGCAGTGGATGCTGTCAAACACATCACAACTCTAGCGACGGGCACGATTGTTCTCGTGGCAACATTCGCGGACAAATTGCGGCAGCCAGTCGGCGGGCGAGGATACTTGATAGGCACTATCGCGTCGATGTTGCTCTGTCTTTTGACGTCCTTCATCTACCTCTATTTTGCAACACTGAATCCCTTCGCACAGGCGAACCCTCTGAGCGCGAGAGGACGCTTCACAGTGCTGAGCCTGTGTATCTATTTCTCCTTTGGTTCCGGCATCGCGTGTTTGGCAGAATTTGGACTTCACAACATTGGAACGTAAACAAGGCGGGAACAAAACAGAAAGGCAAAGGTAAGTGCATAAATGTCATCATCAGGAGCGTGGTGTTGCCTTCAGACGCTCTACCACTGCGACAATCATCTTTAGCCTGTCCCCAGCATCGCGTTCAACGCGACCTTTGACATGAGGACATTGCCAGGAACCAGTAACCCCCGGAACTGTTCCAGTGTGCGATCGAACACCACTAGCTCCACTGAGGCATCAAAATCATCTAGCCGGCCTCGGCCCCAGAGGTTTCCGTTTTTGCTGCGTCGTTCTGTGAATTCGGCCAAGAAACCGGCCACGATAATGGTGGTGTTGGGTGCGATTCCATCGAGCGAGGACGTCTTGTAGGCTTTAATGGCATCCAACTGAGCCTTGTACTGATCCAGAGGGTGTCCCGTAACATAAATACCCAACACCTCCTGCTCTCCAGCGAGCCGCTCTGCCTGCGAACACGCAGCGACCTGGTCGCGGCCATCGGCCGAACTTTCTGGGCCGCGGTTCGTACCGAGCGCGGCAATCATTTGGGCGCGTTCCAACCCCAGCGAATCCAGGGCTCCCGCCTTGACGAGGCTCTCCATTGCGCGTTTGTTCAGAGACCTGGAATCGATCTCCGCGCGGAATTGGTGGAAATTATGAAAGCGGCTGAGCCGGTGGCGGACCGTCAGAATTGGCCGGGCAGCCATTTCTCCCAAATTCTTGATGGCGGCTAAGCCGAACCGGATGTCGTTCCCGTCGGGCTGGAACACCACATCGCTAGAGTTGACGTCTGGCGCGAGGAGATGGATTCCCATCAAGCGACATTCATTTGCGCACACAGCGAACTGGTCGCGGTCACCGATTTCAGAGGTCAAGAGCGCGGCCATGAATTCGACCGGATAGTGGGTTTTGAGGTAGGCGGCCTGATAGGCCAGCCAGGCGTAGGCGCAAGAGTGCGACTTATTGAAGCCGTAGCCCGCGAACTCGGCCATCAGGGCGAAAATTTTCTCCGCTTTCTTGGCCGGCACTTTTCGCCACGAGCATCCCGCCAGGAATTTCTTGCGCTGCGCCGCCATCTCCTCGTGTTTCTTCCTTGCCACGGCCCGCCGCAGGATGTCCGCGTCGCCCAGCGAGAAGCCCGCCAGGCGGTGGGCGATCTGCATCACCTGTTCCTGATAGATTATTACGCCGAGAGTCTCGGAGAGAATTTCCTGAAGTTCGGGAAGATCATATGTAACTGTTTTCCTGCCATGCTTGCGGTCAATGAAATCGTTGATGCCCTGAATCGGGCCGGGACGATGCAGAGCATTGAGCGCGGTCAGATCTTCCAGGCGGGTGGGTTGGTAGCGCCGCAGGATGTCGCGCATCCCGTGCGACTCAAACTGGAATATTCCGGTGGTATCGCCACGAGAAAAAAGGGCGTAGGTAGCAACGTCGTCCAGGGGCAAAGAGGATACGTCAAGTTCAATGCCACGATGGCAACCTATCAGGCGAACCGCATCATCGAGGACGGTGAGCGTGGTAAGGCCCAGAAAATCCATCTTGAGCGGGCCGATACGTTCGAGCGCGTTCATGTCGTACTGGGTTGTGATTCCATCCCGGCTGGTCTTCTTATACATCGGGACGATGTCGGCGAGCGGACGCGGTGATATCACCACCCCAGCAGCGTGCGTCGAAGCGTGCCGCGCCAGACCCTCCAGGCGCAGCGCCACGTCAATCAACCCCTTCACCGCAGGATCTTTGTCGCGCAGGTCAGCGAGCTGCGGGGTCTGTTTTAAGGCTTGTTCGAGGGTGATATTCAGCGTCGCCGGAATCATCTTGGCCAGCTTATCCACGTCCCCGTAGGGTATGTCCAGCGCCCGGCCGGAGTCCTTCAACGCTGCTTTCGCGGCCATGGTTCCAAAGGTGATGATCTGCGCGACGCTGCCCTCGCCGTATTTCTGGCGGACGTATTCGATCACTTCGCCGCGACGGCGCATACAGAAGTCGATATCGATATCGGGCAGTGAAATTCGTTCCGGGTTCAGGAAGCGCTCGAACAGCAGATCGTACTGCAACGGATCCACATCGGTAATCCGCAGCGCGTAGCTCACCAGGCTGCCCGCCGACGATCCCCTGCCCGGCCCCACCGGAACGCCTTGCGCCCGCGCGTAATGGATGAAATCCCAGACGATCAGGAAGTAGCCCGGAAAGCGCATCTTCTGGATCATCGCGATTTCGTCGGTCAGCCGTTGCTCGTAAGTCGCGATCGAATATCGCAGCTTCCCTTGCTTGGCCAACCGCTCGAGGTGCGGCCGCCGCCATTCGAACCCTTCGCGCGCCACTTTCTCAAAATAGCTGTCGGCGGAATGGCCGTCGGGAACGTGGAATTCAGGAAATGGATTGCTGACCCGCTCGATCTTGACGTTGCAGCGCTCGGCGATGGCCACCGTGCGCCGCAGCGATTCCGGCAGTTCCTTGAAAACCACGGCCATCTCTTCGGCGGTCTTGAAATAAAACTGATCGGTGGCGAAACGCATGCGCTGCTCGTCGCTCATGGTCTTGCCGGTCTGAATGCACATCAGCACTTCTTGCGCGTGCGCGTCGGACTTGGTGAGGTAATGCGCGTCGTTGGTGGCCACCAGAGGAATCCCGGTTTCCCGGGACAGGGTGACCATCCCCCGGTTCACTTTGATGTCCTGTTCCAGTCCCTGATCCTGCACTTCTAGGAAAAAATTCCCCTTTCCGAAAATATCCTGCAACCGATAGGCCGACGCACGGGCCTTATCGATGCTGTCGTTCATGATCCCTTCCGCCACTTCCCCGCGCAGGCACGCGGAAAGCGCGATCAGTCCCTTGCTGTGCTTGGCAAGCAGCTCGTGGTCCACTCGCGGCTTATAATAGAACCCGTCGAGGAATCCCGCGGACACCAGTTTGATTAGATTGTGGTAGCCTTCGGCGTTTTCACATAATAGCACCAGGTGGTTCGAACGTTCCGCGTCCGCGCCTCTGGTCTTGTGGTTGCCGGGAGCGACGTACATCTCACAGCCGATGATGGGCTTGACCCCGCGGGTGGTGGCTTCATGGAAGAAATTGGGCGCGGCGAAGAGATTGCCGTGGTCGGTGACCGCCACGGCGGGCATGCCCCGCCGCGCCGCTTCAGTGGCAAGCTCGCTCACCTCGCAAGCTCCGTCGAGGAGTGAGTAGTCCGTGTGAACATGCAGATGGACGAACTTAGCTGGAGGAACGTCCGGAATTTCGCCCTGTATGCTCATGGGCGCAGGACTAGCCGAATCAAGTTTGCTATTTTGCATTGGGTACCACCTTTGGATTGATAACGGAAAGGAAAAAAACAGCCAAGCTTCGCGAGGTGTCAGGCGGCAGGTGAATGATTACAGGCCAGTTCTCGGGACGGCTGACACCTTGACACCTCATTTCGTGGGGTTGGGCATCCCAAACCAGAGGGAAGCTCGAAAGTGTTTCGGGAGTACGGGTCCGGCACCCCCGAGGGTGCGCCACGTCGACCGATGTTGGCAGGTCCTTCCAAGTGGCAAGTCCTTTCGTCACCGGAGCAACGCCGTCGCTAGGCAGAAACTGGAAGATATTCATTTTGGTTCCTCGATCCGGCGCGATTCCACTGTGACGCCAACCTGGCCGAGGCGGTCGATCAGTTGGGACACCGACCAGCCGATCCGTCGTTTAGGATCTACAAGGGCTATCGCCAATTGCTGCAACGTGGTTCGCGCGAATAACGATGGATCGACGACGATGGCGCAAGATTCAATCTCTATCGGTGCCCCTTTGAGATTCCAATGGAGCAGGCGCACTCCAGCCGGTATCGCGGGCGCCCGCGATTTTATCCAGTTCGCCACTTCATCCCGGTGTGCGCGAAGGAAAGCGACTTGATTTGCGAGATGCTCACGCTGTCGCTCCTCCGGGTAGACAATTTTGACTTTGTCCCCGTCGAGCTTAAGCCTGACTCCAGCGGACTCAACCTCCGATAGGATTTCCAATAGATCGGTCAAAGGTCCTCCTCGATTACTGTCGTCTCCCCCTCGGGTTGAGGTGTCAAGGTGTCAGCCGCAGAGCTAAGCCCACCAGTACCAAGCGTTTGGGGGTTCGACACTTTGGTTTTAGAGGTGTCAGCGTTGGTATCGGGTGATTCAAACCCACTCGCTGTCGGATCTGTGGCAGGAGCTTTGGCCGTTCGGGTAGGCTGTTCCGGCATGTGTCGTTCGAGTGCAGCCATTGCCACCAAACGGTTGTAAGAGGTACCTGCGTCGGTGTGCCCTTCGGATGCGATGTGAAACTTGCGGAGAAAAAGTCCAATCGATGTCATCCGCGCTTTGTCGGTTTTCCGCTCAGCCAAGTATGTGCCCCAAGTTTCCTTCTCCGAAAGTTGCTGGAGAATGTCCCGTGGCGAAAACGAGTCATCCGAAAGCGTTCCCAACACCTCCAAGGCTTCTTTGGCGCGTGCCAGATCCCAATCGTCGGCAACCGCGAGTTCGGCTTTTTGTCCTGAAAAGCGAAGCGCTGCTTCTACCGCTCGCCTTTCGACCGCGGGCCCGGCTAGGCGCGCATGGATGAGCAGGGGACCCCAGACCTCGGCTTCTCGCCCGGAAATCTCGGGCCAGTAACCGTCGTCGGGTTCCGCCAAATACAATTCCTCGAGCCGCGCACGGTACTGCAATCCGTACGCAGCAAGCCATCGACGTTCTGACCATGGATATGCAGAAATGGGAGAAGTCTGCTCGCGACGTTGATTCCAATGGTACCCAAACTCCCGCCACAGGAAAGAAAAGCCTAGGAGAAGACAGCCAAGGAATACCGGAAAAATGCTGCCGATTATCTATCTCAGATCGAGCGCCTGAAGGCGGATCACAAGTCGGATACGTAGGACCGTCGCCGCGCCACAATTCGAGCTGCTCAACGCGCCGGAGACACAAAAAATCAGGCTGGTCCGAAAGGGTTGGCCCCACGGGTGCCCTAAGTTGTTGTTATCAGCGTGGCCGGGAGTTACAGGAATCAGTGGTCCGCAGGGTGTCCTTTGATCAAATCACGTTGACCTGACGCCCGGATACCGATTCCTTCAGATACCTTCCATGTTCGTCTGGCCCTCGGTCGCCTTTTCATCAATTGCGTCAAGGATGTCCGCCGTTAGGAGTGTCTTGTCGTTTGACGGTATGCGTCTCTCCGCTCGTTCGGATTTGGTGCGTCCACGTGCGATTCTTGCATTCCGTGATGCCTCGAACGATCCAAAGTGACGATCGATTAGGTTCCGTCCCTCCAGATTGACTTGCCCTTGGGCGCGGCCTAATATGCCTCGCCAGGAGCTGCCGCCAGCCCATGCTCGGCCAAACCATCTCGCACTACCGCATCGTCGAGAAGCTGGGCGGTGGTGGGATGGGTGTGGTTTACAAGGCCGAAGATATGCGGCTGCACCGTTTCGTAGCCCTCAAATTCCTTCCTCCCAAAGTAGCGCAAGATGCCCACGCAGTGACGCGCTTTCAACGTGAAGCACAAGCTGCGTCTGGGCTTAACCATCCCAACATCTGCACGATCTATGACATCGGAGAGCAGGACGGCCAGAGCTATATCGCCATGGAGTTGCTCGAAGGCGAGACGCTGAAGGACAGGATTAGCCGAACGGCGTTGCCGCTGGAAGTTTTTCTGAAGCTGGCCTTGCAGATCGCCGACGCTCTTGATGCTGCGCACAAAAGCGGCATTGTCCACCGAGACATCAAGCCCTCGAACATCTTCGTGACCACTCGCGGGGAGATCAAGCTCGCAGATTTTGGGCTGGCCAAACACATGCGCCTGGAAACCCTCGTTGCGAACGACGCACCTACTCTATCCGCCTCACTTACGATCCGCGGCCAGATCGTCGGCACCATCGCATACATGTCGCCGGAACAAGCGCAAGGCAAGGAAGTGGATGCGCGCAGCGATATTTTTTCTCTTGGCGCAGTGATATATGAGATGGCCACAGCTCGTCAGGCGTTTAGCGGAGGATCCGGTGCTGCGGTGCTCGCGGAAATATTACGCGGCGAACCGAAGTCGATGCGGGATTTCAATCCGGAGCTGCCGGAGGAATTGCAGCGGATCGTCACGAAGGCGCTCGAAAAAGATTGCGCGGATCGGTACCAAACAGCGAACGACTTGATGGTCGATCTGCGGCGGCTCAAGCGCACGCAGGTGAGTGCTCTGGAGACTCTGGCGAAGATGAAAGAGGAGGATTCGAGTACAGGCTGGCTGGCGCGGAAATCAGTTTGGATCACCGCGATAGTGGCCGCAGTTGGCTTTCTGACTCTTGTGCTGATCGTCGCGTCAATCGGCCGTGCGCCCGTTTTGGGTCAACTGGAGTCGCACCAAATCACTTTTTCGAACGACTTTAAGGATGCGCCAATCGTCACCGATGGATTGCGGCTGTATTTTCAGAGTGATGGGCACCCGGTGGAAATGTCAGTCAAGGGCGGTCCCATGGCTCCCATGCGAGCACTGCTTTCTGGCATGACAATTTGTGACATTTCTCCTGACGCATCGGAGTTGCTGGCGTGGCAGCAGGACTTCAACGACGAGTCCGACCGGGGTTGGTTGTGGACAGTGCCAGTGTTGGGAGGTGCTCCGAGAAGATTGGGAAATCAATTGGCCCGCGGCGCAAGCTGGTCGCCAGATGGCCGCTTGATCGTTTACGGCGATCTAAATTCCGTACTCCTAAGCGATAGCAATGGATCGAACGCAAAACAGATTTGGGACGCCCGTCGAGAGGTTCTCGGTAGCCCGCATTTTTCTCCTGATTCGCGGCATATTCGTGTGGCCGTCGCCGGAAACACAATCAGTGATCCGCCCAAGATATGGGAACTGAATGTGGATGGCAGCAGCCAGCATCAGCTCGCGCTTCCCTGGCCGGACGACGCAGACCAGGGAAACGGTGAGTGGACTCCGAACGGTGAACATTTCGTGTTTTCCTCCAGCCGCGAAGGCTTGAGGGGCCTTTACGAGTTCATACAACCCCGATGGTTTGAGTTCTGGAGAAGACCCACAGCCGTGCGCCTGACGGCCGGGCAGATAGACGTGTTGGCCGCGACGCCCAGCCGCGACAGCACAGGGCTCTTTATGATTGGCAGGATCCCGTCGGGTACAATGCAAGTTTACGATTCAAAACAGAATCGCTTCGTTCCATACCTAGGCGGTTTGGCTGCTGCGACTTTCATCATTTCACCAGACAAGCAGTGGATGGTTTACTCCGATTATCCCCGGCATTTTCTTTGGCGCAGCAAACTGGACGGAAGCGAAAAATTACAGTTAACTGATTTTTATTCGTGGATGCCGCAATGGTCCCCGGATGGCAAGTCGATCGCATTTTCCAGTGTGCGAGAGATCTATATGGTATCGGCGGACGGCGGTGTGGTGGAAAAGCTGACTTCAGAAGGCAGGTCGGAGGTCGCGCCTAGCTGGTGGCCCGACGGGAAATCCATTGTGTTTAATGATTTTCCGGTACCCGGACAAGTCAACCATCTCAACGTTGTCAATCTGGCCACGCGGAAAGTGTCCATCATGCCGGGATCAGAGGGCTACTTTGTGCCTTCCTGGTCGCCAGATGGCCAATACATGGCGGCAGTAGCGTTGAACCCGTTGCGCATGGCATTGTATTCCGCACGGACCGGTACTTGGAAAGACTTAAAGGAACTCCGGGCCGATTTTGGATACTGGATTTGGTCGCTCGATTCCAAATCTCTCTACGTCGCAATGAGGAAAGCAGAGCCGGGGACCAAGCCTGGAATTTACCATCTGACGATCGCCGACGGAAAGTGGGAACTGTTCGCGGAATTCGATACCGTGACCATAAACTCCGATGGATTCGAGAGCTTTCCCTCCCTCACTCCGGATGGCAGGATCGCTATAATGAGCGACACCAGCACGGTTCAGATCTACTCGCTCAAGTGGAACAAGCCTCCCGATTCACAGTGATGGGTATTTTCCGGCTCGCGCGCCCCGAGAGCTGTTCTTCGGTTCGGGCATAGCGGTCGGTTTCTTGCTCACGGGGAGGGGTTGGGGTGAGTGGTCGGCGGAGCCTGAGCGCTAGCGGACAACGTTCCCTCTCACCGTTTTTTACCAACAGCTCAATCTTGGCGGCCCACCGACGTGGTACAAATGTGCGGATTGGACGGGAAAACTGATGGACTTAATCGGCTGCGGAAGCCCTCACCCGCAGCGGGACGCTTTTTTCAGCCGCTCTGGAGTACACGGCCGAGATAGTTCGACCTAGCCTCAACGCAATTTCGCGGGGCGAAATGTAGTTTGCCGCCAAATCCTTTAACCTCAAATCATCCATCCGAGTCCAGGGCTTGGCGTTGTTACCAATGCATGGTTGCATGTGCATCCCTTTCTGAATTGAGTTTCCAACCATTCCGTTCAATGAAGAAAGCGCTGCCCCCTTGACCTGACCGGCTTGATTTAGTCCAGCCGAAGTGAGAGAAAATCACTCTAAAGGAGAGCTGGACATGCCAAAGAAGAAACAAAGGCCGGAGCAGATCGTGACGTTGCTGCGGCAGATTGAAGTAGGAATCGCGAACGGAAAGACCACCCCGCAAGCCTGCAAGGAAGCGGAGATCACGGTTCAGACGTACTACCGCTGGCGGAAGGAATACGGCGGCCTGAAGCTGGATCAAGCAAAACGACTGAAGGAACTGGAGAGAGAGAACGCGAAGCTGAAGCGAGTGGTGGCGGAGCTGTCTTTGGAGAAGCAGATTCTGAAGGACATGGCCTAGGGAAACTTCTAAGCCCTGAGCGGCGGCGTTGTGCGGTGGAGCATGCGCGCGAGAAGTACGCAGTGTCCGAGCGACATGCCTGCCGGCTGCTGGGGCAGTGGCGAGGAACACAACGCTACGCCGCGATCCCGAGAATGGACGAAGATGCGCTGACCGAAGCGATCATTACGCTGGCCAGTGCATATGGCCGTTACGGCTACCGGCGGATCACGGCGCTGTTGCAACGTGCAGGCTGGCAGGTGGGCAAGGATCGAGTGCAGCGCATCTGGCGTCGCGAAGGGCTGAAGGTACCGCAGAAACAGAGGCCACGCAGAAGGCTCTGGCTGAACGATGGGTCTTGTGTGCGGCTGCGGCCGGAGCGGGCCAATCACGTCTGGAGCTACGACTTCGTGAGCGCGATGACGCACGACGGGAGAACACTGCGGATGCTGACGCTGATCGACGAATACACGCGGGAGTGTCTGGCGATCCGCGTGGCTCGAAGACTCGGGAGCTACGAGGTCATCGAAGCACTTGCGGATGTGATGCTGTGGCGAGGAATACCGGAGAACATCCGTTCGGACAACGTACTAACTGCGGAGTGCTAAGAAGAGGTCAGGACAAAGATCTCCTGTGCGTCTGATTTCAGGCGCGATTGAAGTCTAAATCCAAGTGGCTTCCACAGACAACAGGAAATGGCACTCCACCATAGCGACACAAGGTCCGCCGAATTTCCGCGGCCTTCTCTGTACTTAAAACGAAGTCCTTTCCAAGTGGAAGACCCGCACATTATCTACGAGGTCGGAATCGCCTCAACGGCCCGTGCAGAACGGGTTCTTCCACCTGGCACCGCCACTTCATGGAAGCAGCGGTAATCGGCTCCGGACCGGATGAGCGCATAGGTCACACGAGCGATCTTTGCGGCGACAGCGACGTAAGCTTTTCGCTTACGGTCTGCGCTGCCTGGATCACTCCGCATGTAGCGCTCGAACTTGGCCCGGAAACTGTTTTCGCGCATGCGTACGGCAACGCTGGCGGCCATCCAAAAGACAGCACGGAGTCGCGCGTTGCCACGTTTCGAAAGTCGTGAGAGGCCACGGAACTGTCCCGACTGTTCGGTGGCGAGATCGAATCCACAGAACTTCAGGAACTGCCGGTGATGAGAAAATCGTCGCAGGTCTCCAGCCTCAGCGAGGATGGTCAAGGCCGAGATCGGCCCGATCCCTGGAATGCGCCGCAGTCGTTGATAGTCCTCGTTGCTGGAAAGGAGATCGTCTGCTCGTTCTTCGATGGTGGCTCGCAACTGGCACAGGGTGAGGAGCTGGCGCAGCACGAAACGAAGCATGGCGACGGCCTCGGAGTTTTCTTCGGCAGGAAGGCCAACGGAAGACTGCGCAGTGAGATAAATATCAGTCAAAATGCGCTCTTTAGCGACCTTGCGGCCAACCAGGTTCCAGGCTTTCCGAACGAACTCGTCTCTCGAGAGTCGGGTCATGCTCCGAGGTGTCGGGAACTCGATGAGCAAGTTCCACAACCATTCCGAGCGCGAAGAAGAGTGGTAGCGGGCGATCTCCGGGAAGTAGAGCGGCAGGTAGTGGGTCAGCAGGCGATGCTGAGTGCGGGTTTTTTCCAAAGAGACGTGGTGATGCGTTTTCGAAAGTTCCTGAAGATCGTTCAGGTTGTGCACCATCGGGTCGTGATAGTGCTGGGTGAGCCCGGACTTTGAGAAGATGCAAGATGACCTGGGCATCCTTCGGATCGTTCTTATCCCAAGAGTTGTGCATGGCTTCTCGGGTGCGAGCTAAGGCGACGGGAAGAAATGAGCTCGAGATGAAACCCCTCGGAGTGGAGGAAATAGGCAAGCGCCCGATGGTAGTTGCCCGTCGGTTCAAAACCAATCCAAACGGGCAAGGCCAGACCGTGCAGAAACTCTGCAAAGGCCCGAAATTCCTCGGCTGTGTTCTGCACACGAAACTTCTTTCGACTCTTCCACCGGGCGCTTCGATAAGAGCTTCGTGGCGATCCTTGGCGACATCGATGGCTACCCAGACAACGGCTTCCGGCGTACTCTGCGGGTTGGTCATGGTTGGTCCGTCTCCTTTGGTGAATGCTGAACACACTCACAGTACAGGAGACCTTCGGCTGACCATGAACCAGCATGGCTTCCGGTCGCTTCGCTCCCTTCAGCCATGCTGGTCCACCCCGCTCGTTAGCAAAAACAGCCTCGTTCCCGAGGTGCTACGGCCCGGAGTTCGTGGCGAAGGAACTGCGGAAGTGGCTGGCGAAAGTGGGCACGGGGACGCTGTACATCGAGCCAGGAAGCCCTTGGGAGAACGGCTACTGTGAGAGCTTCAACGGAAAGCTGCGGGATGAGTGCTTGAACGGAGAGATTTTTTACTCGTTGAAGGAGGCACAGATCGTGATCGAGAAGTGGCGGGTGGAATACAACACGAGGCGGCCGCACTCGGCGCTCGGCTACAGGCCGCCTGCCCCCGCGGCCTGTAGCCCCTGGGGGGTTAATCCATCTTCACAGCCCATGGCTGTGATATAAACTCTCTCACTTCTTCTGGACTAACAAATCGGGCCGGTCAGCTTGCTTGCTTGAAATCAGATGGCAGTCACCCTACTCTTGATTTCTGTGTTGTTTGGGACATGACGACTGTGAACGTTCTACCGAAAGGTTAACTTGTACTCTGTGGCTATAGATAGTACGCTGCCGTACATAATCTTTATGTTCGCGAGTCTCCCCGGGCCAAAGGCCATCGTGGTCGAATCTCAAAAGCGTCATACAGCTCCAGCGAAAAAACGGCAGACGGTCCATGGTTTCAATGCCCTGGCTTTCCTTTCTTCCTCCGGCGTATCCAGAACTATCGTCCATTATCGAAAACACGAACATATCTACTCTCAAGGTGATGCGTCCTCAACTGTTATGTACATTCAACAAGGCAGCGTGAAACTGTCGGTCGTGAACAAGTTCGGCAAGGAGGCCGTCGTAGGTCTCCTGGGCAACGGCGATTTCTTCGGTGAGGGATGTTTGTCGGGCCTACCCTTCCGTATCGGAATGGCGACAGCGATCGTTCCGACTACTGCACTGGTCATCGAAAAAGGAAATGATTCGGGTTCTAAAAGAAGAACACAAGCTTTCTGGCTGCTTCATCTCCTATCTGCCTGACTAGGAACATTCGTATCGAGAAGATCTAGTCGATCAGCTCTTCAACTCGATCGAGAAACGGTTGGCCAGAGCTCTGTTGCTGCTTGCCCGTTACAGCAAGCAAGACCACCCGCAGAAGATGCTGCCGAAAGTATCGCAGAAGACGTTGGCTGAGATGATTGGCACGACGCGCTTCCGCGTGAATGTGTTCATGAATAAATTAGAGAAACTCGGTTTTATCGGCTACAAGACGGATATCATACCAGCGGGATTCAGATGCCCACAGCTCTCTGCTCAGCATTGTCCTGCACCGAATCGGGAACTGGAATGCCCAAACCTATTCCACACTCCTGGGCAGTAAAGGCTGGAGCAGGAACGCGCTGTCTTCAGGCTCGCTCTGTCGCAAGGCATTTTCCGACTCAGGCTTCACGAATCGCCGATGCCGGCACCGATATTACACCGGCGGCGGCGCTTCTATCCGATCTGCCGAACGCGGGTGCGCTTCACAACGGGAGACTTTTTCTCCCGGTCGGCGAATCGCCGGGCTCTCGCTTCCTCGATGTACACACGCGCAAACTTCTCGCCATCCGTATAGTAAATCGTAGTCTGCCAATGGCGATGCTTCCGGCGCCGATCCTTGCTGAACGGCGACTTTTGTCGTTTTTTGATCGAGGGTTTTGGCATGGGCTGTTGGCCTAAGGTTTCGTTGTTCGCACGATAGATTCAGACCGCCCTCTTGAGCTTCGCTGCCCGTATCTTTGCCCAGCGCGCTTTTTGAGCCTTTGCAATGCTGGCTCGTCCAGCCGCCGACATCTTGCGCGTGGTTGTCTTAGCTGCTGTGGCTTTCAACTCTCGAACCTTGGCCCACCGCGCTTGTTGCCCCTTAGCCATTCGAGCGGGGGTTGCAGCCGACGTTCGTCGCTTCTTCCCGTAAACAAGTTTGCTGCCTGGCGTCGTGCCGCCAAAGAATTTCATAGTCGCTTTAAGCGCGGCCAACCTCTTGAACGCATGCTTGACGTTCTTTTCGAGCTTTGCTTCTTCTCGCTTCAGGGCCTTAACGATGTTCATGGATCCTCCGCGAACATTAAAGCATTCAGGCCACACGGATGACAAGCTCACCAAGAGATGAAATCTCCGGCAACAGGAAAACTCTGCAGGGCAGTTAAGTCGAATTAAGGAATCCAAGAGAGGTGCCGACGAGGCTCAGGAATTGGGCGAAGGTAAATATTGCGGCTGGGGTTTCCAACTAGGTTGTCGCGATGCTCAGCCACACTTCCGTCGGTAAGCCGGCGCTGCACTTTTCCAAACCTGCCTTGCGATTTTCTTGAAGGTAAGCCTTGGATTCGGACGTTCGGGTGAATATCTTTGAGGCGCTCACACGTGGCTTCCCAAATTTCACGGGCGTTAAGAGTCTTGTCGTCGAGGACTACGAGCGCCACGCTGTCGAGCTGAGCGTCCGTTCTGGGGCAGGCCACGCGCGTTCCAGACGGATAGGGGCGTACCGCGATCTGCATCCGTTACGTGTCTCGAAAGGCATCGTAGCCGGCATAGGGATCAGGAACTGACCTGCCCGAGTTTTTGTACCACGACGAATGAGAGAGTTTACATCACTGATCGGCCCGGCTTTTTTGTACCAACTTTAGGGTGAGTTTTCGGCTGTTTGTAACCCAAGGAAATCGCGGCTAGCCGCGATTTCCTTGGCGAATTCGTTGGGCGTCTTCTCCCCGAGAGCCCTGTGAGGGCGACTCTCATTGTATTCAGCACGCCAAGTCTCCACGATCTGTTGGGCCTCCGTCAATGACGTGAACCAATGCGCGTTCAGACATTCTGCCCGAAACGTTCCGTTGAACGATTCCACGAAGGCATTATCAGTTGGTTTCCCTGGTCGGGAAAAGGCCATTCGCACTCCGTTCTGATAGGCCCACAGATCCATCGCCTGACTGGAAAACTCGCTCCCATTGTCACAGTAAACAAACTTCGGAACTCCGCGTTGGATTTTAATTCGGTTCAGCGCCAACACCACATCTTCGCCTTTCAACCTCTGTTCTGACTCGATCGCCAAGCATTCCCGAGTATAGATATCCACGACGGTCAGCGAACGGAACCTTCTTCCGTCCGCTAGTTGATCTGCCACAAAGTCCATCGACCACACCTGATTCGGCCCCGTTGGATGAAAGCGTTCACGGCGATGCTCAGCCACTCGACGCCGGCGTTTCCGCCGCTGGTGCAGCGTTAATCCCTCTTCCCGATAGAGGCGTTCTACCAAGTATTTGCCCACTTTCCAGCCCTCGCGGTTCAGTAGCACGCGGATCTTCCGATATCCGTATCGCACTCGCGTTTGCGCGATCTCCCGGATGCGCATCCGAAGAGCGGTCCGTGGATCTTTGTGACCGCGATATCGGAATGTCCCGCGATTCAACCGGGCTACCCTGCATGCACGCCGCTCGCTCACCCGGTAGCTGCCATGCAGGTAGTCGACTACCTGCCGGCGCCGCGAGGGCTCTAGTATTTTTTGGGGTTCTGAGCAGAAATTCGTAGAGGCCCAATAGGGTAGCGGTTTTCCGTAGTGGGGCAGTTCGGCTAGACTCGTCGGGATGCGCGACAACGAGTTCACCAGAATTTTGGATTGGCCGGGTTACCGAGTGTTTCGACACGAAATCAATGAAACAGACGAGCAAAGCGCCCTTCAGCAAGGACTTTTGAGGATGCGGTGGGATTGGCGTGCGAAAGCGCATCGGTGCGCCAGGTGGCCCGACAGTTCGGGCTGGCTGCCAGCACGGTGCGAGCGATCGACCTGCGCTATTTGCAGCGCTGGAATGCAGACAGATAGGTGTGGACGAAATCTACTTTGGCAAGCAGACCAAGTTCATCACCGTGGTCAGCAACTTGGAGACCGGCGAGCCAATGTGGTTCGGGCGAGATCGCAAGCAAGAAACGCTGGATGAGTTTTTTCGAACGCATTGCAGGAAAGCCAGAGGAAGCGCATCGAGGCGGGGTGCGTGGACATGTGGCGGCCATTCACCAACAGCATCGAACAATGGGCCCCGAACTACCGCATCGTGTACGACAAGTTCCACGTTCTGCAGCACGCCAACCGAGCCATTGATGAAGTGCGCCGAGCGGAGTTCTTTCGCAAAGGTGGGCACATGCGCGGCGTAGTGAAGGGAAAACGCTGGCTGCTGTTGACTCGCTGGATGAACCTGGACCACCAGAAGCGCCAGCAGTTGAACCAGCTATTCGCTCTCAACCGGAGGGTGATGAAGGCCTACCTGCTCAAGGAAAGCTTGGAGCGGTTGTGGAGCTACCGCTATGAAGGAGCCATGCTGCGCTACTTGCAGAGTTGGATCGATCAACTGCGATGGCAACGGCTGCTACCGTTTCAAAAACTTGGTTTCATGTTGCTGGATCATTTAGACGGCATCCTCAACTACTGCCGCACTAAAGTACGCTTCGGAGTGGTGGAAGCCATCAACGGCAACATCAAAACCCTTCTCCGAAGGGGCCGGGTTACAAGAATCTCGGCTACCTGCTACTCAAGGCCCAACGCATGGCAGTCACCAGGACCGAATTTATCGTTCTTCAGAAAGCAGCCTAGAATGGGGGTCTCACCAATTCTTGCGCAGAGCCTTTTGATAGCACATCCTGCAACATGGCCTTGTCGAGCGTCAGATCGGCGACCAACTGCTTCAACCGAGTGTTCTCTTCCTGAAGTTGCTTGAGCTGACGAACCTGGTCGACCTCCAATCCGACATATTGCTTCTTCCATCGATAGTACGTCTGTTCGGAAATTCCAACCCGCCCGATCAACTCTGCGAGAGGCACTCCCGCTTCTGCCTGCTTTAACACCGCCACAATCTGTTCGACGTTGAATCGCTTCTGCTTCACGGCAAATCCTCCTTCTCAGGCGTAGATTTTGCCGGAAACTAACCCTTGAGGTGGATCAAAAATACCGGGGCCGCTCACTATCGCCGTGGCATTTGCCTCTTTTTCGGCCCGCAAACCCAATGCTTTTTGGTAATGCCTGGCCGGAGAGAGAATGTCCAAGACTGGCTGGCGGAGGGGATTGAATTCGAACCCACGAGACCTTTTTGAAGCCGCAGGGTTGGCACGGCCATCGCGACCGAATGCTACAATTCGTTTCCATCACCTAATCCTTTCGTGCGCACGATGAACGGGTTCGCCACGACCGGATTGTGGAGATACCTAAGGCGCATCTCCGGAGACATGAAATGATCTCCTTTGACGCGGCACACGCCGCCGTCCACTATCCGCCCGATCGCCGGTTTCACATCTGGATCCGGCCTTCGTTCATGATCGCTGTCGCCGGGCTAGCGCTTATCCCCGTGCTTGCGGCATGGATTGAATTTCTGATTGTTGGGCTCCCTTACATTCCGGCTGTCCCGCAGATCTATCCCAATAATTTCGCCGGCCCTCACGGTTTTCCGCTGTGGGTGCGCTACTGCCACTTCTTCAACTTTCTTTTTGTGACGATGTTGATCCGAAGCGGCCTGTCGATCCTGGTCGATCATCCTCGCCTGTACTTCAACAATCGACTGCACCCCGGGCAGCGAGTGGATTCGGTTGACGCCGATCCAGGTCCCGACGGATCGCCTCTGGACCGCAAAGGACGATGCTCGCTACATCTCGCCCATCATTGCCACACCGGGCTACCGGCATACCGTCGGTATTGCCCGCTCGTGGCACTTTCTCAACGTTTATGGATTCATCCTCACGGGCATATTCTTCATCGTCATGCTCTTCGCTACGGAGCAATGGCAGCGGCTCGTTCCACACTCTACGCTCGTTCTGCTGCAGGCCTGGGATACCTGGGTGTATTATGCGACGCTCCACCTGCCTCCTGAGTTCAACGGATACTATGGTTACAACGCGCTCCAGCACATCGCGTACTTTTCCGCCGTTTTCGTCTTCGGCCCGCTCGCCATCCTTAGCGGTATGGCCATGTCGCCGGCTGCGGTGAATCGTTTCCCCTGGTACGCGAAGCTCTTTGGCGGCAGGCAATCGGCGCGCTCAGTTCACTTTCTAACGATGCTTAGCTTTCTCGCATTCATTGTCGTACATGTGACGCTGATCGTGATGACGGGATTCGTTCGCAATATGAACCACATCGTGATGGGCACTGACGACCAGAATCACATGGGAATGATTCTGGGCTTCGTTGGCATCGGCATGGTTGTTCTCACGTGGGTTGTGCGCGCACTACATTTCGTGGTCTGCCCGCGTCTTTTGCAGCATGTGCAGAAATTCATCACATACCCTTTGCTGCTGGCGACGTTGAACCGCCTCGCACCCAGTGAGCATTACACCGAGGAGGACATCTCTCCGCACTTCTGGCCGAACGGCAAGATGCCCGAGCGCGAGGACTGGAAGCGGCTAGCCAGCGAAGGATTTCAGGAGTTCAAGTTGAAGGTGGGCGGCCTCGTCGAAAACCCGGTCGAGCTTTCGCTCGCAGACATCGAAAGACTGGGAAAGGCCGAGCACATCACCATGCATCACTGCATCCAGGGCTGGACAGGGATTGCCAAATGGGGTGGCCTTCCTATGAAGTCGCTCGTCGAACTTGTGCGGCCAAAGCCCAATGCCAAGGTAGTCGCGTTCTTCTCGTATGGCGGGTCGCTCTATGGCGGAGCCTACTACGACACGCAAAGCATGGCCAACGTCCTGAAGGCGGAATGCCTGCTTGCTTCCGAGATGAACGGAAAGCCCCTTACTGAGGTCTACGGAGCCCCGCTGCGGCTACGGGTCGAAAATCAGCTTGGCTACAAGATGGTCAAATGGATTGAGCGGATCGAATTCGTCGAGTCGGAGAAGGAGATGGGCCTCGGCGAGGGCGGCAAGAATGAAGACGATGAATACTTCGATCTGCTCCCGAATATCTGATGACTTCCCACGATCGATAAGCAGAGCCGCGCGAAGCTGCCGAGCATTGGCGGGTTCGAACACGTCGGCGTGCTGCTCGCACACATGCGGCTGGAATGGCTGTTGCAGCATTTTTCGTCGCGCCTGGTCTGGGCTGTCTATGTCTGCGTCAACGGCTTCATTACAATCGGACTGCTCGCACTGCTCGCGCTCATCACGGGAAGCCCGTTTGTCTTTCCATCACTCGGTCCGACCGCGTATCTCTTCTTCTTTTCACCAGTGGCGGAAGCTTCCAGCCCGCGCAATACCATCCTGGGGCACGCTATCGGACTCATCTGTGGCTATGCTGCCTTCGCCCTTACGACGGCCTCCAGCCCGCCTTTCGCCATGCACCCCGGCGTCCATGGTCCGAGAGTCCTGGCTGCTGCGCTCTCCCTCTCGGCTACTGGTGCGCTCATGGCTCTGTTGCGCGTGAGCCATCCGCCTGCCGGAGCGACGACTCTCATCGTTTCGCTCGGCATCATCTCTCAGCCCAGAGAGCTCGTCATCATCGAGATCGCAGTGTTCCTGCTCACGGCGCAGGCTCTCGCCATCAATCGGCTTGCTGGACTACCGTATCCACTTTGGAATTATAAGCAGCCAGCAGAAACGTCCTCTCAGCCGAGGAGTGGTTGAAAGTCCCGCCCGAACAATATGCGATCCATGCGAATGGTGTACAGAAGGGGTTGAAACCCGACTGGTTTACGGTGCCTCCCGCACGTCGCGGTTCTAGCGTCAAAGCTGGCGAGAGAGGGAATTTCGAAGACTTGTTGGCGGAGCGCAGTCAGTCCGAACTGGGGGTTCCGTTTCCTGCTCCTGGAAAGGAGGTTCTGGGGTTCCCGGTTCCGGTGAAAGGGAACTGGCCAAGCTACCAGCAGAGAAAAGTCGCGCCCGTGGTACTACACTTGGCGCGCTAGAGAGACTCTGGATCCCTATCGCTACGGCGTTTGCCGCCTTTTCGGCCCGCAAACTCGATGTTTTTTCGCAATGGCTGGCCGGAGAGAGAATGTCCCAGACTGGCTGGCGGTGGAAATTGGATTCGAACTAGTGGTTCCCTTTTGGGTTTGCGGAAAAGTACTGCTTAATCGCCTCGGAGGAGACATCATTAGGTGAGGCAAGGAACGAACAGGGGACTGGAAGGAAAAACCCCAGGGGCTTTAGCGGTTATTGCATTTATTGCCTGGAGTGGGCCTTTTGATGGCAAGTCGCGCACAGAGTGATGAGATTCGATTCGGTATCGTCACCAAGCTGGCTTCTGGAGCGGATGTGGTGCACTTGAAGATTGGAAGTACCGCCACAGTTTTGGCAGCGCCAGCCATCGCGCTCGAGTATCCGGCGCCAGAGTTTCCGATAGGATACTGGGCTGAGCTTGAACCTCGGTCGCTTGGGGCGCGGTCGATTCACGAGGCACTTCTCAGCTGTTCAAGAAATTCCACTTTCTGCGCGCGCGGAAGAAACTCGATGAGTCGTTTCAGGGAGAAGAGCAGGCTTTTGGGATTCCCGTGCTCGAGGCTCGCTCCCGCGAGGAAGTCTGCACAAATCATCTCCAAACAGTAGCCGCGCGATTTGTTTGTCCCCAGTATCATCCCCGCCGTTTCAAGCGCCTGCTCGATTACCGGCAGCTGACTCTTGTAGAGCTTGAAATAGATGATCTCCCATGGCTCGGTTTCCTGGCCCGTCAAGTGCCGGTCCACTTCGCGCTTGAACTCCTCGGCCGGCATCGCGCGGGCCTTGTGCAACCAGATTGCACTTTCGAATCGCTCCCCCTCCCGGCGCGCGACTTTCGCCAGCGAAGTGGCCTTGGTCCATCCCACTTCCCGAAGATCCGGTTTTGAAATTCGCGGTAGATGCTCGTGGATGGTCATCAGGTAATACGCCTTGCGGCGCGACCCGGGGAATCGCTTCTCGAGGAAATCATCGAAGGACAGCAGATTATCGAGGCGCCAGTACTGCCCGGAGCGGACCTCACACAGGTAGCGGCCGAGTTCCACGAAGCGAGTGTCGCGCTCCCGATCGATAGCCTTCTCCCAGCTCAAGATTTCATCGATCTTGGCCAGCACAAACAGAGCGCGGCGTCGGTTCAGCTTCGGGGCCACCAGCGGCCTCCCTTTAATCGTTAACGTCGTTAAGCCAATCAAGGTCAGCTGGCTCCTGGCCGGCGAATCAGATTCGCATCGATCAACGGCTGCTGGTTGAGGCAAAGCCCGAGATGAGGGCAGCTCATACAGCCATTCTGCGGGAATCGGATGCCGCTGCGCGGTACGAATTGCCCCGCTTCGATCTGGCCAACCGTGTTTTCGACCAGATGGCCATATTCCCGGCGTTGTTCTTCGGATATCGTGGCCCGCAGGTATTGGATCTCCGGTAGATTCTTGCGCACGAACACCACCACCGCGACCTCGGAAATTCCGCTGATCCAGGAATAGCAGATCAGCTGAGGATCGAGCGCGAGCAGCCCTTCCGGCTCTTCCGGATAACGACTCGCGGTGGTCTTCCAATCAATGACGCAGGGGATGCCGTCCAGCTCTCCCAGAGCGTCGATGTAGGAGACGAACTCGTGGTTCGACGCCAGCGATCGGACCATCTTCACTTGCAGATTCTTCTCCGGTTGGGAAATCCGAACCCGGTCGTCCTGACCGAATCGCTGAAGCAGATGCACTCCCTGGTGGACCATACGGTCCCAGGACTCGCCCTTCTTGTATTCAAACGGAACATCCCGATACGCACCCCATGCCTTGAATAGCGCTGCGCTCGGATCCTCGCCGTGGAAGTAGGCCCCCAGGGCGGTTTCAAACGAGCGGCCGAACACCATGGCGGCCCGGGTTTCCTTCTCGCACCAGCCATCGAGATAGCGGTATCGATAGCTGCGTGGGCAGCGCACGAACTGGTTAATCTGGGTGTGGCTGAAAATCATCGCCATTCCTCCCCTGGAGCGAGGTGCACGACAGCTCCTCCCATTCACCCTCTGGAGCAAAAGCCTCCAGGCTCTGATAGGACCGACCGCGGAAGGTGACCAGCGAAGTTCGAACCACTCCCCGGAGGTTGAGCAGCGCCTTCTCGTCGACTTGATCCTGTCCGACCAGCTCGGGGTCATAGCCAAAGTCCTGAAGAAACCAATTCAGCTTCCAAAGGGCTCGCTCGGTGCAATACAGGCGTCCGGAGAAAGCTCGGGTGGGGATGGATTGGGGCGCCAGGATCACAAAGCGCAAGGCCAGGAAGGGCTTCTGCGGATGCCAGCGATATGAAGCGGTATCCACCCGCACCAGGAACATGCCCTCGAGCTGATCCGCAATCGCCTGTCGTCCTGCGTGAAGACCGGGAACGTGGTGTTTCATTGCTGCACCTCGCTGGGTTGGGAGTAGGAGTTGAGCTTGCAGACCAATCCGTCCCAATCCTCTTTCGCCGTTTTCGCCAGATGGGAGATGAAGGACTCGACCAGATCACGACTGGCATCTTTGAGCGTTTCGGTGCCGCAGAAATCGGCGGCGTAGGCCTTCACCAGTGTGGGGTCGAGGTTGAATTGCCGGACCAGCAGGCAGAGTTGGTCCCGCAATCGGGGCTGGTGGTAATGGCGGAAGCCATTTCCGTTGTCGGAAGCCGGCACCGCCTGCTTCGGATGTGAAGCTGGCGTGGGCGCGGAGAAGGATCCAAGCTCTTCGACCGAACACAGGCCGATCCCGTAGGCTTTGCGCAGGGCGCGATTGACGGCCCGCGTCTCGGCCACGCGCATCTCCGCGCCGCGGACCATCGGAGACACGTTGGAGGGATCGGCATCGCCATAGCCAACAAATCCCTTCGAACCAGCAGATTTATATACCGTCGCCTTGAAAACCCATCGGTTTGTACCGGGATCACAGAATTGTCTGACTGGATGAACCTTGATCGCAGAACAACGACTGCGATTGGCCAACCGCAAGAGTCCGGCGTGAGTGGCATACCACCTGCCGTCTATCAGCGAGAGTTCTCCACCAGCCACCGATAATCCGGACTGCTCCGTCATTTGATCGAGGGTCCGTGCGGCTATTCTGGAGAGCTTCCCCAGACTTCCCTCGCCATTTTGCGATTTACGCAACACATCATCTGTCGTTTGGTCATCGCCCAACTCCGTTGTCATCCATTGTCATCCATATGATGACACATGGCGGGATTAGCGTCAAGCGAACTCTTCCCGAAAACCAAGCGAAGAAGTGCTAGAATTTCCGGCTGATGAGGAAGGACACTAGGCTAACGTTCCGGGTTGAGGCGCAACTCAAGGAGTCGCTCGAGGCGATTGCCGCAAAGGACGGTCGCAGTGTGGCCCAGATCTGCGAAGCTTTTTTGAGAGCCGGCATCAACGAGTTCAAGAGGACAGGATCAAGGCATCTTCAGCAATTTCTGAGCCGTTCGAAGCATTCAGCCTCGTAACTGACCACACCGGGTGTGGGTCGGCATCGGGCGATCTGGATCGAAATTCTCCCGCTCTTACCAACCAGACCGTTCTTCGCGAGATTAGGATCCGCCTGATAATCGTCACCTCGCCTGCCCACACACACGCCGTGTCCGCCGTCTTTGGAAGGCGCTAACCGACAACCACCCGCAAGTCATCGTGCGAGGTTCTCTCGACGATCCCTACGACCCAAGCCGCGGATGGCGTACCACCCAGGACGCCCTGGGCGTAATGCGCGATTCCCTTGGACTACTCGACGCCTGGGCCGGCCTGCCGGCCCCCATCGAGTCGTTAAATTCGCCTCATGAACGCCGATTCGTCGTTGCTGCGCAGCTACTTCTGTGGAGAGGCAAAAAAGACCGATGTCGACGACACTTT
Source organism: uncultured Acidobacteriota bacterium (assembly GCA_963725655.1). Taxonomy (GTDB): domain Bacteria; phylum Acidobacteriota; class Terriglobia; order Acidiferrales; family UBA7541; genus CAVRXT01. Next base: position 47,013 of record CAVRYY010000001.1, read on the forward strand.
GGGTAAAGGCCCGCGGAGCTCCTTGCGGCACATTATGGCCACCGCCAAGCGAGCATGCTAGGCGCGGTGGCAGACTTCGTTGACGTCCACAGTGCGGGAACGTGAACCATCGCGGTGAACGAACTCCTACGGCAGAGAGGCAAGGCACACGAATCCCGCGGCAACGTCACTGTGTTCGAAAAATGAGAGGGAAGGAGCGTCGGCTGGAAACCGCACTGCGGACTCCGGTCGCCGCGAAGGTTGTAGGCTGGCTCCCGCGATTGTACTATCAACCGAATCCTGCCGCAGCGTAACCGTCAATCGGCGCCCGCACCCTGGCGCAAGTTTTAGCTTGGCGGCACTCGCTGAGTGTACGAAAATTTAAGATTACGCATGGCGCAGCCGGTTCGGCTCGATATCCAAGGAGAGTTCGATTGAAGATCTCGGTGATCGGCGCGGGTTACGTAGGTCTGGTAACGGGCGGATGCCTCGCGAAATCGGGCATGAAGTGTCGTGTACCGATAGCGACGCCGCCAAAATGGCGGTGCTCCAATCGGGCAAACTCCCGATTTACGAGCCCGGCCTCGACGAAGTGGTGGACAAAGCGCGCCGCGAGGGCCGCTTGAATTTTGGCGTCAGTGCCGCGGAAGCGGTGCGCGTTGCGGACGCCATCTTTATCTGCGTGGGCACCCCGCCGCTGCCCAACGGAGACGCCGACCTTAGCTCCATCGACCGTGTCGCCCGCCTGATTGCCACTGAAGCGAAATCGCCCAAGCTGGTCGTGGAAAAGAGCACCGTGCCCGCACAGACCGGCCAGCAACTGCTGCGCCAGCTTTCGGTATACGCCCGCAACACCAAGGTCGAGTTTCGCGTCGCTTCCAATCCCGAATTCCTGCGCGAAGGTACCGCGGTGGAAGACTTCCTGCATCCCGACCGCATCGTCGCCGGCGTGGAAGACGAAGTGGCGGAAAGACAGCTTCGTGAGATCTACCAACCGGTGCTCGATCAAACGTTCAATTGCCCCGTGCATCGCGGCAAGTGCCCGCCAGCCGCCCCGCCGGTGTGGCTGGTGACCACCATCAACAGCGCGGAGCTGATCAAGCACGCATCGAATTCCTTTCTCGCTCTCAAGATTTCCTACGCCAATATGGTGGCGGACTTGGCCGAACGCCTGGGCGCGGACATCGATGAAGTGGTTCGCGCGGTGGGACTCGATCCGCGGATCGGGCCCAGCTTCCTGCGCGCCGGTCTGGGCTTCGGCGGCTTCTGCCTGCCCAAGGATTTGCAAGCTTTCGTGCATCTGGCGGACCGCCACGGCGTGGATTTTTCGCTGCTCCGCGAGGTCGAGCGCGTCAACCGCCGGCGCATCGATCATGTGGTGGAGAAACTTCGCCGGGCGCTGTGGGTCATCAAGGAAAAGCGCGTGGCCGTGCTGGGCCTGGCGTTCAAGGCCAATACCGACGACATTCGTTTCGCTCCGGCCATCGATCTGATCAAGCGCCTGATCGACGAAGGCGCGTCGGTATGCGCGCACGATCCGCAGGCGATGGAGAAAGTGCGCGTGCAGCTCCCGCAGGTGGAGCTGGGCGATGACGTCTACGTAACCGCGAAAGACGCGGAAGCTCTGATCGTGGCGACGGAATGGGAAGAATTCAAGACCTTGGACTGGGAGCGCATTCGCGACACCATGTCGCGCCCGTTGATCTTTGATGCCCGCAACCTATTGAAGCCTGCCACCATGAAAGCGCTGGGCTTCGAATATTATTCCGTCGCCTCCACTCTCGCGAAATCATAGCCGCCGCCTCCCGCAAATCGCTGCTCATTCCTTACTATCGGCGTCCGTCAACCTTGCGCATGCCTCGATGATAATGCGGGCCTGGTTACTGGGAGGGTATGCGGCGCTGATTGGGTGCCGACCGACTGTGTAGACGGATGGGCTGCAGCGTACCGAGTAGCGCTGGCTAGTGTCAACGCAAAGTAGAAATGTCCGGTTTTCTGCCAAGTAGAAATGTCCGCTTCCATGATTTGCGCCACGGGTGATGGGCAGCCGGGCTATGTTTGGTTTTGCTGTTGGTTGGGGGTTTTGGTTGGCGATCGGTAAGTCCTGGAGGCCGTTGGCCGGAAGGGCTTACTGATCGCGGCGCATCAGGGCAGGGGTGCAGCGGCAGGTACCGGCCGCGAAAGCGCAACCAGTGTGAACCATCCAGCCGTCGCTCGATCTCCACCTGCGCCCGGCGTAGCCCGGCACACACCGACTCTCGCGGCACTCCCCAGCGCTTTCCTTCCCAGCTCACGGTGTGATCATCGGTCACTACTCGTGCCGCCCGCACGCTGAGCATTTCCTCCAGCCGTTGTTCCCGGCCCAGCGGTTGATGCGCGTCCTGGGAGTGCCGTGGCGGAACGGCGAATCGTTGCTCCCACTCGGGAATAAAGTGAATCTCCAAAAAGCGATTCGCGGGCCGGCTGATCTTTCAACTGCTCCTCCCGCTGCACTGGACGGGAAGTGACAAACATCCCGTTTTTATCGGTGTATAAAGCCAGCGGCCGTCCGTGGCGAGCCACCCAACCCCACAGCGTCCGCATATTTTCTTCGGTGGTGTCACGCTCCACGAACCGTCCCCATATCCGGCTGGTGGCATCATCAATCGTCGCCACCAGATGACCCGCTGGACCACGGTCCTCCAGCCACGCGTAGGGAGAACTATCCATCATCACCAGCTCACCGAACGCGGACCGTCGCGCACGCCACACGTGCACCGCCAGGGCCCGTTTGGACCGTGGGCGCCACAGCCCGGCCTGCCTCATCCATCGCCGCAGTGTCTCGCGATTCACCCGCGGGCCTTCCTCTTCCAGCTTCTCGCGCGCCAGGGTCGTGCCGAAATCCGTAACGCTGCCGCACCCGCTTCATCACGCGTGGATAGGGGGTGCCTTTTCCGCCCAAGCGAAGCCACTGGGTAGGTGCTCGTGGTCTGACTTGGTGATACGGTAGAAGCGGTATTGGAAGCTGGATGAGCGGTTGATGTCATGAATCACCGCTCGCTGAAGTCTTCTTACCCTGAACGGGACGCCTCGACGTGATTTAGTCGGAGGCGTCCCTTTTTTTTGGGGGGTGCGCAGAGGAGAGGATTGGATGAACACAATCAAGGGAAAACCTGGACCGCACACGGCCCATGGGAAGGAACGAAGCAAGAAGAATTCCGCAAAACACGGCGTTCTGGCCATAGAGCTTTTTCTTCTACCGGGCGAGCAGCGCGCGAAATTCGATTTGCTCCGGCAGAGTTACCGAGAGCTTTTCGATGTGGTTGGACCCATCGAGGAGCTACTAGCTGACGAGATAGCGATGTCGAAGTGGCGGGAAGTGCGAGTGGTTTACGCCGAATCCGTTCAGATCGCGCGCGTTCTCGAATCTAGAGCCCCTGATTTGATGCAAACACAAACATTTCCGCCACGAGTGTTGGGGACGTTGAACGCCATTGTCAACGGTCTACTTGGCGATGCGAGTCCGATGGCTCTGGAATCCGCAATCAAAGTCCTGGGAGTCCTTCGCGGCGATTTCGAGGAGCGCGGGTATGACGAAGTAGCGGATTTGACGACTCTGACGCGGGTTTATGGTTTTCACGTCCTGAACGAAGGCTTCCCCGGACGGTACCTATCGCTTGGATCATTAGCCGGCGATGCTGACGAACGAAAAAACAGGTCGGTCGATCAGGCGGAAGTACAAAAGGAAGCGATCGCGACGATCGAGGGAGAGATCGGGCGGATCGGAAAGTTGCTGATCGACGCCAAGAAAATCGAACTAAGGCGTCGCGACTTCGACGCCCAAGCGCTCGTATTTCCGCCGCCAGAAGTTGCGGATCTTTTCATGCGCTACGAAACCCACTTCGGGCGGCATCAAATTCGGCTGGAGCAACAACTTGCAGACGTTCAAGCGATCCGACGCCTCAAGGAGTAATAAGGACCCACGAACTACACGCGTTTCGCCGCCGTGACACCAGTGGTCGAAACTGGCACGTACAAGTCCGATCGTTGCGTTTTGAGGTTGTTCTGAAATCGGAGACGGTCATGGGCGGGAGATATACGGTCATACCCAGTTGCCAAGGAGGCTCTTCGTGATTCCAAGCGATGCAGTAACGAGAATTGGATCGAGTAAGGCTTCGCAGCCTGCAGCGAAATCCAGCAAAAAGCGCGGACGCGGGAAACGCTTGCCGCGTCCCCACGCCACCGCCCCGAGCGGAAGGGTTATCTCGCGGGAGGATCGCTGGGATTTTCATGCCACCGAAAAGGTGCTTGCGAGGAACGCGGGCATGCTTAGGGATCTGGAGATAGCAGCCATCCGAGCTGCGTTTTCCGCATCGGCTGCACCTACGCTGGAAGCAATTCACCGAGCGGTCGCAGCCGGTGATGCCGAGCTGGCGTGCAAGTTGCTGACCCACACAGGCGTCGTGCCACAAGCGGCTCGGATTCCGTCTCCGATGGAATCGGAAAGTCCCGAATCGCCGGGACTCAGCGCCAAGAACAAGCTTCTGGGCGAATTGGTGGAAATGGCCATCGAGCGCGCCCAGGATTATGGTCTGCCTTCGGATTCGATTCAACTGCGTCCGCCACTCCGCGCCAGGATGGCGGTCGAAGAAGACCTCGATCCTACGGAGCCCCCGGGCGACCCTGATCGTGCCAGATGATCTGCTCGCAATTTGCCTAGTTCGTATGCCCTTCGCCAACATGTTCTCAAAGGCGAAAAGTGTCGTGGGCACGTTGGGGGGATTGGGCCCAACGTCCGGTAACCGGAAATCGCGTCCAATCTGTCGGTCGAGTGGAGAGCACTAATTTCGCGCGTGAAGCGTCATCCGAATCCCGTTTCCGGGGACGCAGGGTGACGAGCGGTTCCGGCACAACTGGATGGCCCGGCACCAGCCGGAGGCGGAGCCGCCGCGCCACGGTTCCGATCACGACCATCGCTTCGAGGAGCGCGAATCCTTGTCCAATGCACCGCCGCGCTCCGTCGCCGAATGGAAAGTAGGCACCGGCTGGCAGGCGTTGCGCGAGGCCGTCGAGCCATCTCTCGGGGTGGAAGGGGGATCAGCGTAGAAGCGCGGGTCGCGATGGGCGATCCATTGTGAAAAAATAATCATCTTTCCCGCCGGGATGATGCAGCCGCCGAGTTCGCACGACTCGATGGTTTCGCGAGCGGTGATATAGGCCGGTGGATAGAGCCGCAGAATCTCGTTCATCACCGCCTGCAAGTACGGTAAGCGCCCAAACTCCGTGGCTTCCGGCAGGCGCCCGCCCAGGCCATCGTGCAACTCGTCGTGGAGCCTCGCTTCGACGGCGAGATTCTCGCCCAGTTCTGACCACGTCCAAGCCAGCATCTGCGCGGTGGTCTCGTGTCCGGCGATAAAAAACGTCATCGCTGCATCGCGGAGCCGCGGCGGAGTCATCTACATATCAGTATCAATGCTGAATTCCCTGCCCGTCGATCGCGGGCGCTAGATGATAGAAATTGCGAAACGAACTCCCCTATCTCCTCTAGAAACAGGGGAATAGCAAATTCGGGTATCACTGTTTTGCGTATTTCTGGGTGTTCGAATACACGACCGGTCAGGGGATTGGACTTGGCGACGAGGGGGATCGGGTGACAGTTTTCATCATGAAATAACGACGGCCACAGGCCAAATGTTCCGCAAGCCGTCAGTGGTCATGGTGTTAGTGCCTGGGCCGGAATCTCACGTTTAGTTGCGGATTCGTGCAATTGCGTTGCTCTGGCCTACCGCTTGGGCCATCCCTTGCTGGGGACGATGCCCGCGCCCTCTTGCACCGTTATCAATTGATCGGCCGGAATGTTCTTCAGCTTCTCCAAGAGCCCGTTCGGCCAGTGAATCTCGAGGTCGGCGACGGCGTCCGCTCCCAAGCCGAAGTGCAATCGGGGATCGTTGCTGGATATGTAGCTGGCCTGGCTCAGCACCGTTTGCGCCTGAATCTTTTTGCCGTAGCGCACCAGCACGCGCGCGCCAATCGCGCTGCGATTGGACTTGGTGCCTACCAACCGTACCTTGAGCCAGTGATGTTTTCCGGGAACATCATTGCGCAGCAACGACGGCGGCTCATTCTGATTCATCACCAGAATGTCCAGATCACCGTCGTTATCAAAATCGCCGAACGCGCAGCCGCGGCTGGAGTGTTTGGCGGCAATTCCCGCACCCGCTTCATCGATCAATTCTTCAAAAGTGCGATTGCCCAGATTTCGAAATACCACGCGCGGCCCTTTATTCGGAAATTGCGGCAGCTTTTTCTCCACTTCCGGATACACGCTTCCGGTCACCATGAACAGGTCCGGATAGCCGTCGTTATCCAGATCGGACATGCCCGCGCCCCAGCAGACGTAGCGCGTTTCCACGCCGAGGCTGGCCGAGGTGGTGACGTCGTCGAAGTTGGCCTTACCGGAGTTGTGAAACAATCCGGCAGTGTCGTCCTGAAAGTGGGTCTTGAAAATATCGAGATGGCCGTCCAGGTCGTAGTCGCCGACGCCTACGCCCATTCCGGCTTGCTCGTTGCCGTCCTCGTTCAGCGCCAGGCCGCGCACCAGACCTTCTTCACGGAACGTTCCGTCGTGATTATTCATGAACAGCAGGCTGGGAGTGGAATCGCAGGCGACAAAGATATCCGGCCAGCCGTCTTCGTCAAAATCAGCAGCGATCACCGTCAATCCGTAGGTGTCTTTGGAGGCCGAGATGCCCGCTTGCTTGCTGACGTCGGTGAAAGTGCCGTCGCCATTATTGCGGTAGAGGGAGTGGATTCCGCCCTTCAGACCGCGAGGTCCGCAATTTACCGAGATGCCTTTGAAGTTGCAGTTGGGAGCCTCGGACGGAGTCGGGACGTTTTTGAAATCGAATTGAACGTAGTTCGAGACGAACAAATCCAGGTGCCCATCGCGGTTGTAATCGACGAAGCTGCATCCGCTTCCAAAGCGAGACGCTTCGCTGAGCAGGCCAGCCTGTTTGGTGACGTCGGTAAATGTGCCGTCGCCGTTGTTGCGGTACAGTTTGTTCTGCCCGAGGTAGGTGCAAAACAAGTCTTCGTTGCCGTCGTTGTTATAATCCCCGACGCAAACTCCGTACGCCCAACCCACATCGCGCAGGCCGGCCTTATCGGTGACGTCGGTGAAGGTTCCGTCGCGATTGTTTTTGTACAGGCGATTGGTTGCATCGGCGGGAGCACCTTCCAACCGAGTTCCTCCAAGGATGAAGATATCCATCCAACCGTCGTTGTCGTAATCGAAGAATGCGCAACCCGAACCGATGGCTTCGATGATGTATGTCTTTTGGTCCGTTCCGCCGTACGGAATCACCGCAGTGAGGCCGGCCTGTTGCGCGACGTCGGTGAAGTGAGAAAACGGCCTGCCCGATGGAGGCTTCCTGCTCTGGGGTTGAACTCCACGGGTAGCCACGCCGCCCTGCTGGGCCAGGAAGCGGCCCGCCGAGGCGGCCAATAAAGTGGCAACGAACGTACGTCGATCTACATTCATGGAAAGTGGCGCCGCCTTTAGTTTAGCTCGGAATAAAGGATGCCGGAAATCGTCGCTCTGCGCGGTGCAGCGCTACCGAATCCCTATTGCTGCGGGAACGACGAGAAAGTCTAGACTACCTCCGCCCAAGCCCTTTTCTGCGAGCTTGCCAGCACGGCGTCGAGCACCCGCAATTGACGCATACCGTCTTCGAACGTCGGGTATTCCACGGCGGCGTTACGATCGGCGACGGTCTGGTAGAACCGGCGGAAGACCTGCTTGAATGTGTCGTCGTAGCCTTCGCTGTGGCCGCCGGGCAGATCGGCGTAGCTGCGCGCCTTTTCCGGGAACAACGTCGCGTCCTTAATAATGAGCTCATTCGGTGAATTGCGATGGCCGATCCAGAGCTCGTCGGGGCATTCGGCATTCCATGCGGCGGAGGCCTTGGTGCCGAAGATCTCGACGAACAGCCGGTTCTTGCGTCCCGCGGCGACCTGGCTGACGGTCATCGATCCTCTTGCCGACTGGCCCATCTGGAAAATCATCGCGCCGAAGTCTTCGGTGGTGACGTCCACCTCGGTGTACTCCGACGGTTGCAGGGTCTTGCCGGAAAACGTCTCCACCGATCCTTTCGGTTTCTTGCGGGTCTTGTAGAAGGTGTGAAGATCGGCGCACAGAGATGTGATGTGTGTGCCGGTAACGTGCTCGATCAAATCGCACCAGTGCGTCCCGATGTCGGCGAAGGTCCGCGAGGGACCGGATTCGACGCGCCAGTTCCAGTCGCTATCGTAGAGCAGCCAGTCCTGCGAATAGGTGCCCTGCAGCACTTGGATTTCGCCTAGCTCGCCGGCCTCGCGCAAGCGGCGCATGTTCTGCACCTGGGGGTACGCGCGAAGGTTGTACAGCGTGCAGTTCGCGAGTTTCTTCTCCTTGGCGAGCGCAATCATGATTTCCGCTTCCCGGACGGTGGTGGCGAGAGGCTTTTCGCATATCACGTGCTTACCTGCTTCCATCGCCGCGGTGGCCATAGGAAAGTGCAGGGAATTGGGAGTGCAAATGTGCACGGCGTCGATTTCCGGATCGCGGAGCAGTTCGCGATAGTCGCCGGTGGACCGCTCGACGCTCAGGGAATCGGCGAGCTTTCGCGCACTCTCGGCGGTTCTGCCGGCGATGGCCACCACTTCCACGTTGCCCAGGCGGCGCACCGCTTCGGTATGTACGCGGCCCATAAAACCAGTTCCAAAAATTGCGGTCTTCAGCTTTTTCATGTGCAAGTCCCACTCTCCGCGCGGATGCCGCCAAGGACGAATTTGGCGTGCTTCCGAGTATAGTTGCGAACGAATCGGCGGTCTTGAAAATAGTGCGCGCGTATCCACGGTTGCCGGGGCCGGAGAGACGGGCGCTCCGGCCACATTGCGGAACACGCGATGCGACCAGAGCGAAGGAAGCTAACGCGTCCGGCCGTTTCTTTCTTTTCTCGCGCGCGGCTGGGGCGCTTGCGGTCATCGGATCGAGCACCGTTGCCGGGCCCGGTGGGACGCGAAGAAAGTGACGCGTCCGGGCCGTTCGTTCTTTCATCCTTTCATCGCGCGCCGTTTGCGGTGATCGGCGTTGATTCGCTTCTGCCGCCACGAAGGCATCCCTTGTCTTGAGAGCTTGCTCGTTGAAACGCCCACCCTTCCCAAGACCGGGGAAGAGTGGGGCACCCGGAAAAGATAAAATCGTCGAACCGTAGAACCGTCGAACCGTAGAACCGTCGAATCGTGGGACCGAGGAACCGTAGAATAGTGGAATCAGAATTCAAACATCCACGCTTCCCAAAACTGGGGAAGCGCCAGGCGAAGAGACATGAGCGTAGAGAGTGCGAATCTAGATGGGGCTTGCGCCTAACCGCTTATTACTGGATATTGGTGGGGGCTTTCACCCTATCGCGATAGGGAGCTGTTTGGGAGGGTGCTTTGACGAAGATCGAGTGTGGCCACGGCGAAAATGTTTTGGCACGGGAGAGCGACGGCAAAACCTCCATTGTGGAAGGGCGCACAGTTAGCTCGCGCGTTTCTGTGCTGCTGGTGGTGCTGATCGCTGCGTGGATGCTGCCGTTCGCGGCGGTACGGCGCATCAGTGCCAGCGGCTCCGCCCTCGCCGCGGGGCAAACAGCCGAAGCTACGCCGGCGCTTAAGGCGCTGTTTATTACTGGCGGCGTTTACCACGATTACAAGAAGCTGCCCCGGTTGCTCACTTCGAAGATTGGGCAGATGGACAACGTGAAGTTCGATATCGTCACTGGGCTGGATGTGCTGAAGAACGCAAAGTTTGCCGATGGCTACGACGTCATCGTTTACGATCTTTGCTACGACGACATCGATGCTGGTGCGCTCGATAACGCGCTCAACGTTGGGCGCGACGGGAAGCCGACTGTGTTTATCCACTGTGCGGTGCACTCGTTCCGAAATTCGCCCAAGATCCATGAATGGGAGAATTACGTTGGGCTGCGGTCGAAGGTCCACGACAAGTTCGGTCCGTTTTCGGTGGAGAAAGTGGGGCCGCCCAATCCAATCACCGCCAGCTTTCCCGGCGATTGGAAGACTGGCGGCGATGAGCTGTATCAGACTATCGAAGTGATTGCCGGGACGGAGCCGCTTTTGACCGCCAAGAGCCCGCGCGACGGACGGGTTCACACCGTTTGCTGGACTCACACGTACGGCCAAGGGCGCGTCTTTGCTACGACGCTGGGACACGATACTAAAACGGCGAAATCGCCGGCCTACCAGCGCCTGTTGGCCAACGGCCTGCTGTGGGCGTGCGATAAATTGGACGCCGACGGAAAACCCAAGGCTGGTTATGCGGGAAAGAAATAACGCGACGCCGCGCCTTGCGTTGCTGAGATCGGCGGCCTCGGAGTGTGGCAGGCGCTCGGAAAGCTCTTCGAAGCGTTAACTCCACACCAAAGTGGTCACCGAATCGTCGCGCAGCGGAACCAGAGCGGTGCTTTCCGCCTGGTGCAAGCGAACGGTTCGCCCCTGGCCGGGATTGGTGATGACCAGAACTTTCTGTCCGCCGGGATTTTCAAAGGCCACATGCTGGACGTCAGCGATGGGGGATTGAGAATCAATGCGGCGGGCGCCGCGCTTGATGGCGCGTGAATAATGATAAAGAGCCCAGTAGGGACCGGTACGCAGGACCGCCTGGGTGTGCCGATCGACGCTCACGAGTCCGGCGCAGGTATAAGGTCCGACGTTCGGTCTGCCTTGCTCATCGAGGCACAGATTCCAGCCCATGATTACGCGGCACCAATTATTGAGGGCTCCGGCGAAGATGGCGCTCCACTTGGCCCAATTGCCCATGATGTTGGGGTCGCCGTAATTGGCGCCGCCTTCGGTCCAATAAAATTCGGCGTCGGGATGCAGGTCGTGGACGCGGGTCATCATTTCCGGCACACCACCGTAGCCATGCCAGGCCACGGATTTGGTGTAGCGTCGAGCGTCGGGATCGTCGAGGACGCAAACCACCCGGCCCCAGAGATTGTAGTTGTGATCGAGGATCCAGATTTGCGCGGGGGTATTGGTTTTTTCAAATAGCGGACCGAGGTGATCGGAAATGAATTCGATTTCGGTTTCCTGGGACCAGGTGCAGGCAGGCATGATTCCATTTTGATCGGTATCAATTTCGTTCTGAATGGTGATGGCTTGTATCGGCACGCCCTCGGCCTCATAGGCTTGCAGGAATTTCAGGAAGTGTTGGGCGTAGGCAGCCAGGTGCAGCCGGGGCATCGCACCGCCTAGCATGGAATTGTTCCACTTCATCCAGCCGGGCGGGCTCCATGGCGAGGAAAACAGATACAAGTCGGGATTAATTTTGCGCGCCTGGCGGAGCATGGGAAGAATGTATTCGCGGTCATGAGCGATGGAAAACCGCTTCATGTCGGGATCGGGATCGCCTTCGTCGTAGCCGTACACTGTGGTGGAGCAGTCACTCGCACCGATGCAGGTGCGGCCGATGCTTAGACCCATTTCCGACGGATGGTACAGCTCGTGGAGCAGCCGGTCGCGCGCGGGAGGGTCCATACGATTGAGGGTGTAGCAGGCGCCATCGGTGAAGGCTGCGCCGAAACCTAAAATGTCCTGGTAGGTTTTGCAAGGATCGATTCGGATCGGATCAATCGCGGTTTTCTCGAGAATATGCTGCCAGTGGATGGCCGGCTCAGCGGCGTAACGCTTTTCGTCAGAGGTAACCCAGACGGCGATATCGGAAGTGGGAGGGGCTGCCTCGGTAGCCCCGGGCGCGGCGGACGCCAACGCGCCGGCCGCCACGCCGATAGCTCCCAGCCCCAAGGTCGATGTTTTCAGGAAATCCCGTCGCGAAGTCTGATCGGTCATATTGACGACTCTTTCTCGCGGGAGGGTGCCAATTTCCGCGGTGGCCATCTTACTGCAAGGATTCAATTCCAGGGGGAGCCAAAGTTTACGTTGCGCAACTCTCCCCTATTTTCTGAGCAGCCGAAGTTTGAGCCAAATCAGCGACTAGCTTCGCGGTTCACAATTTGCTGAATCGCGTGCCCTTTTACGTTCTTCATCTCCAGGCCCAACAAACCCGCGATGGTGGGCGCTACGTCCAGATTGGAAATGCTACCGAGGTGAATGCCTCTAGGAATACCGGCACCCCAGGCGATGAAAATGGCCTGCATCTTGGGGTCATCGTTCAGGTAGCCGTGGGTTCCCCCTTCGTTAGCCGCGGTAAGAAACTTTCCGTCCGATCCAGGACTGAATGCGTAGTCAGGCTTGGCAGCCAACAGCAGGTCAGGAGCCTGATCGCTTTGAGCGGGAAGAGGCAACCCGAGTTTCGCGAAGTCCTCTGTGCCGTAGACGCGATCGATGCCCTCCGCGCCGGTGAAAGTCTGGCGGAGCTGGGAAAGCAGCTCAGCTTTCCCGCCTAAGCCCGACGCGTAGACCATGGCCACGCCCCCGTCGGTAATTACGTACGCGCCGTCCTTGGGCTGGGATTGGGCGGCGGTCAACAATCCCTTTTCGCGCAGCAGCGCATTGGGATGAAGCTGATACTTGATGGATCGGAATCCGTGATCGGAAACAACGATTACCGCGGTGCGGCTGGCGAGCCCGGTGCGCTGAAGTGTATCGAGGATCTGCTTGACGCGATCGTCGAGAAAGGCCATCGCGGTGAAGCTGGCAGGGCTCATCGGTCCATATTCATGGTTGGTGTTATCCAACGCGAGGATATGAAAGAGCAGCAGGTTGGGCTGGTGCTTTTCCAGAATGTCTTGCGCGGCATCCGTCCATATCCGATCCTGCCAAGCCTGGCTGCTGTCCTCGAAAGTCTTGAGCTGTTCCGGCGTAACGGTGCCAGCGGCGATCAACTCGCGCTCGATGGCGCCGTTGGGATCGGGCAGTTCGGGGAATTGCCAGGTGATGGTCTTGGCGCGATAGATGGCCACCCAATCCACTTGCGCGGTGACCATGCCGGCTTGAAAGGCGAGGTCGTAGACGGTCGGGGCGTGAACCATTTGCTCTTTGTCGCGCCAGGGTTCAACCACCGGCGGAGCGCCCGCGCCTGGATGGGTGAGCAAGCCGTTAAACAGGACATGGTGCGCTGAGGCGTCAACGCCAGTCACTATCGCGGTGTGATTCGGCCACGTTACGGTGGGATTGACGGGCCGCATGGATGCGGCGGCTACGCCTTCGCGGGCCATCATGCGCAGCGTGGGGATCGGAAGTCTGGGATCATCGAGGGCGTAAGCGGGAAAACCATCCAGGCTGATGACGACAACCGCCCTGGGGGCGGCAGTCTTGTTCTGGGAATGAACGCGAGCCTGACCGATGGCTAGCGCCGTGAGGCCTGCGCACAGCGCGAAAGTGGCGAGTCTCTTCACGGGGTTTCTCCCAAGCCTTGCGGGTGGCGTCCGCTGGAGGGTAAGAGTGTCACCATAGGACCGATCGAACAAGGAGGCTTCAACAGAAGAGGGAAGCCATTCAGAGGCCCGCGGAGGCCTTGAGCCTCTGAATGACAAGATCGATCCCAGCCTTGCCGACGGCTAGAACAACAGTTTCAGGGAAACTTGCATGATGCGTGGCGCATTGACCGACGTGACGTCGCCAAACGTCGCGTCATTCACGTTGCCGTCTACCTGATTGAATTGTGCGTGATTGAACGCATTGAAGAGCTCCGCGCGGAACTCCAGGTTCATTCCTTCCTTGATCGCGGTGTCCTTCATGATCGCTATGTCCCAATTGTTGATACCCGGTCCGGCAAAGAATCGCCGCTGCGAATTTCCGACCTGGCCCAACGGCTCCAAGCTGAACAAGGCGGTGTTGAAGTACGGCGATCCGCTTCGCGGATTGGTGAAGTTGAGGGATCCTGGGGTGTATTCGGGTGTATCCACCGGAAGGCCGATGGCACCCGCGCCGCTGGTTCCGAGCAACGAACGGTCGTCACCCTCGTACAAGGTGACCGGAAGGCCGGAGGCGAAACGGGTGATGCCGCTTACCCTCCAACCCTTCACTAGCCTGCTGGGCCCGTGCAGCAAGTCGATGGGCAGGTCGTAATTGTAGCTAACCACGAAGTTGTTGGTGTTGTTGAATGCGGATAGGGACTTCTGATGTGGATTTTCGACATTGATCTGCTCGCCGTAGCCGGAAGCGTTGTCAACCGACTTGGAATAGGTATATCCGGCGAGCATCTGCAGACGGCGGGTACGGTGGCGAAGGCTCAATTGGAGCGAGTTGTAGTCGGAAATACCATCGGTGATGAAATAGCCCTCACTGCTGAACTGCTCTCCGTACGGAGCGCGGGTACCGTTGATGACTCCTCCCCCGACCGGATAATACACGCCATTTTCGCCGTTCGGCCCGCAAGTGGATGTGCCGGGCGCCACTTCGCTGATCTGGCTGACGCTCAGGCAAACCGCGGGAGTGCCGGGGTTGGCTTGCAGCGAGGAGAGTAGATGATGTCCCTGCGATCCAACGTAGCTGGCGGTCAAAACCGTTGCGGAACCCAGTTGCCGCTCGACCGAAGCTTCATACTGTTCGGTGTAGGGCAAAACGTTTTTGTACCAGAACGCCGGTGAGGTGCCAATCGGCAGGAAGTTTGCCCAGTTGATCGAAGTATCGGGATGAGAAGGAGAAGAATTCGCCGGCGGCGCGGCTACTGGAAAGCGCTGGCCTTCCACATTACCGGTGCCGCGATCCACGAACGGGGTGACGAACTCCGGCGGCACCGGGCTTCCGTAATAGTCTCCGAACGGAGCGTCGCCGATTTCGTTGAAGTTCGTTGCGCCTTCAAAGGTGCTATAGAATTTGCCCCAACCGGCGCGGAAACTGGTCTTGTCGGTAAAGGCGTAAGCGATTCCGATTCGCGGCGCAAAGTTGTCATAGCGAGTGGGCGCCAGAGTGCTTGGCACGTGCGGATCACCGGGGAAAACCCATCCCACAGGAGAACCAGGAAATACGAGAGACTGCTCTCCGGGGATGAGGGTTTCGATTTCGTTGTGCTCTTCCGACCACGGGCGGCTCACATCCCAGCGCAAACCGTAGTTGACGGTAAACTTGGGCCGCACGCGCCAGCTATCCTGAGCGAAGGCGCCGAAATATCGCGACCGGCCGTACGACGGAAAGCCCTGCCCTTGGGAATAAGACTGCGGCGCACCGATCAGAAAATCGGCGAAATCGAGTCCGGTTTCCGAACCGTTAAAGTTGAAGCTTCCATTCGATCCCAGGTTGTACTCAGTCAACTGGTTAACGCGAAATTGGCCGCCCAAAGTGATGGTGTGGGTTCCGATCACCTTGCTGTAATTATCGAGAATCTGGTAGGTGTTTTCGGTTACTCCCAGAGCCGATCCGGACGCGCCGAAAGAGAATGCGTTGAAACCAATGTTGGGCACATGGGCGTTGGCCGGAACGGAAGGGGAAATGCCCAAGGTACTTGGACCGTAGGCAAAGCCTAAGGTGCCCGGGGTGACGCCATTGCCGCCAGTGGGCGTGTGCAAAACGAATCGCAGGCGGGTAAAGCCGGCGCGGATTTCGTTCACCGAACCGCTGCCAATCGACTTGGAATCGCCCAGGTTTACCATCTGCGACCGGCCGTAGAAGTTGCTGCCGAAGCCGGGAAGGAAAATATTAGGCACTTCCTGCCGGTACTCGTCGTAGAAATAGTAGGCGTTCAACAAGCCCAGAGAGCTATTGTCGTCCAGCCGGCCGCTGGTCTTGTTATCGCCGAGATGGGACGCCGAGCTGCTCGGAGTGAAGAGCGCGTTTCCATTGGAGTCGACGGTGGTGGCCGGAGGTATGAAAGGCAGGAGGTTCGTCGACGGCTTGGTGATCGCGCTGGCGGGAATCTGAGCGCCGGGGAAGACGCAGGTAGCGCTGGTGCAACCCGGTGTGTAGTAGGGTTCGGCTTGGGTCACCGGATATCCCAGCGAGTTGGAGAGTTGCTGCGCCCAGAACGGTCCCTGAACCGTACCGGTGAGCATCCCGGCTAGCGCCGGCGCGGAGAAATCGCCAGAACGCTCTGCGGCGGTGGGCACCTGAATCTGGGAGGCTCCCAACGCGCTGACTCCCTGGAGCACTCGATTGCCCTGATAGTCGGCGAAGAAGAACAACTTGTCTTTCTTGATCGGACCACCAATGGTTCCACCGAATTCATTCTTCTGGTAGACGTCTCGCAACGCCGCGCCGTAGGTGCGGGCGTCGAGATCGGTGTTGCGCAGGAAGTCGAACCCACTGCCGTGGATGCGATTGGTGCCGGATTTGGTGATTACGTTGATCTGTCCGCCGGCGTAGTCGCCATACTCAGCGTCGAAGTTGTTGGTGATGATGCGGAACTCGGCGATCGAGTCCAGGTTGGGAATGATGGCGGTACCGGAGAAGGCGAACTCCTGCACGGTGGTGCCGTTCAGCAGGAAGGCATTGGCAGACTCGCGCTGCCCGTTGACCGAGACGTTTCCGGCGTTCAGGTCGCCTGAAATCGGTGTGAATTGGAAACCGGTGGCGCTGAACTGACCGCCCTGTCCGCCGGCGAGGCCGGAGGAAGTGGCGGCAACGCCCGGCTGTAGGGACAGCAGGTCAGTGTAGCTGCGGGTCACCAGTGGAACCGCGGTCATCGCGTCCGCGGTGATTACTTCTCCCATTTGGGTGCTAGTAGTCTCGACATGGACGGCGTTGGCCTCGACGTTGACGGTCTCTCCGGCGTTGCCCACTTGCAGGGAGGTGTCTATGGTGAGGGCGTCATTTACTTCCAGGACCAGGCCGGTCTTTACGTACGATTTGAATCCGGTCTTGCTGATCTCGACGTCGTAGGTTCCGATGGGCAGTTCGCGGAACGAGAAGAATCCGTCCGCGTCGGTAGTGACCGTGGTTTTCACGGCGGTGGCCTTTTCGGTGGCGACGACCTGAACGGCGGGGATGGTGGCGCCGCTGGCGTCACGGACCACGCCGGAGATGCTACCGGCGACGCTGGCCCAAGCGAGCGGGGCGGCGGCACCTGCGAGACACAGGATAAGGATGGAGAACAAGACGGCAGTGCGCAGACCGGCCGGGAAAAGACGGCTGGTGGCGCTGGAATGGCTGGAAAGCGAAGAATGACGTGTCATGTGGTGCCCCCCGAAGTGTCGCGCGGCGTGGCGGTATCTAAGCGATTAGAAGAACTTAGCCACACGACGGACAGAGCCTAATATCGAAACGATTCGATAGTTCTAAATCCCCCGCCACGGGATGTCAAGCCCTTCTTTCGGCCCTACTGCTGAATTCACGTGTTCAAATAGCCAATTCATTGGCGATTGGCCCGGCGGGGCCCTCGGTGTGCGGAAGCCAGGCGTCGAGGGTCGGGTCGAAACCCCTTGGCAACATGGGCTTGGCGAGATATAGCGAATCGTTTCTGGAATCTGCTATTCTGCACGGGTCGACCCGCGGTCTGTTTCCAAGCGTTGATCTTATGGCTACCATCACCCAGATTGCCCGCAAGCTGGGCGTGAGCATCTCCACCGTGTCGGCGGTGGTCAACAAACGCGGCTACGTGAGCGCGGCGATGCGCGCGCGGATCGAGAAAGCGCTGCGGGAAGCGGACTACCACCCGGACCAGGTGGCGCGCAGCCTGCGCCGACGCGAGACGAGGACCATCGGGATGATCGTCCCGGACCTCGGCAATATTTTTTACTCGAACCTGATGCGCGGCGCGGAAGACTACTTGTCTGCCGCCGGGTATCGGCTGATCGTGGCCGACTCGCGCGAGAGTTGGGAGCGGCAGAAAGAGTACCTGGGATTGTTTTCGAGCAAGACCACCGACGGGGTGATCCTGGTTCCCAGTTTTGCCACCGACGAACAGATCGCTTCCACCCCCGCCTTGATGCGCGGTACACCGCTGGTTTACGTGGATCGCAGCCCGCTGAAAGTGCATCTGGATTCGGTGCTGGTGGACAACGCCGGGGCGGCATGCGAAGCCACCGAACACCTGCTTAAACTAGGGCACCGGCATATTGCCATCATTACAGAACCGTTAAATCTTCTTAACGCGGTGGACCGATTGCGGGGCTACAAACGGGCGTTGCGAGCGGCGAGGGTGCCGATCGATCCGGAGTTGATCCGGCCCGGCGACAACAAAGAGGATTCGGGATACTGGGGCGCGCTGGAACTTTTCAAACTGTCTCCGCGCCCGACGGCGCTGCTGGTTTGCAACAACCGCATGACGCTGGGGGCATTGATGGCGCTGCGCGACTTGCAGCTGGCTTGCCCACAGGAAGTATCGCTGATCGGTTTCGACGATTTCGATTCGGCGGCGCTGGTGGACCCTCCGCTGACGATGGTGCGGCAACCGGCGGCGGACCTGGGTGCGGCGGCGGCGAAGGTGCTGTTGAAACGCATTCGCGAGCCGCATCTTGGCCGCAGCGAACACGCGCTGCTTCCCACGCAACTGGTGGTGCGGCAATCGACCGCCCCGCTCAGCAATGCCCGGCGGGACGTGAAGTCGCAAGCCAGCTAGGCGTGTTCGGCACCCGGCCCGACGAGGGGATTTCCAGGCTGGGCTGAGTGCAGGCGGGCTACGCGCGCCGATCGATCATTTGGGCAACGCGAAGGCCACGTAGATACCGCCGGACGGAAGGTCGACTGCCTTTCCGCCTCCCGCGGCAATCACCAGGTATTGGCGCCCAGCCACTTCGTAGGTTGCCGGCGTGGCGTTTCCCGCGAAGGGAAGAAGCGTTTCCCAAAGCAGCTTGCCGGTGTCTTTGTCGAAAGCGCGCAGTTTCTTATCGAAATTGGTGGCGGCGATGAATAGCAGGCCGCCAGCGGTGACGATAGGGCCTCCGTAATTTTCCGTTCCGGTGTCGCGCATGCCTTTTGCCGCGAGCGCGGGATACTCTCCGAGCGGAATCTTCCAAAGATATTCGCCGGTGTTCAGATCGATGGCGCTCAAAGTGCCCCACGGGGGAACCACCGCGGGATAACCATCGGGATCGAGAAACTTGCGGTACCCGGCAAACCGGTACGCTTGCCTGGGGGCCGACTGTGAGTTCGGCATCTGGCGGGACTCGCCGGCCGCCACGTGTTCGGCTTTTCCGCCGGTGGAGACAAAATCGATCAGCGCGGAAATTTTGTCATCGGAGAGACTGGAGAACGCCGGCATCCTGCCCTTGCCGTGGCGGATCATGCTGGAAATCTCTTCCCGGCTGTGACGCTTCGATTCATCCATCAGGGAAGGAAATTGCGGCGGCGATCCGGCCAATTTTTCGCCGTGGCACACCGAGCATTGGCTGAGATAGATGGCGCGTCCGCTCGAATCCGGATCTGCGGTATTTCTGGCGAGCGATCCGGTCCAGGCGAGGTCGTTGGCATTGACGTACAGAACCCCGGATACCGGATCCACCGCAGCGCCGCCCCACTCCGCGCCGCCGTCATAACCCGGGAAAATCACGGTGGGCTTTTCGTCGGCGAAAGGGACGAACTGACCTTCACTGCGGAATTTTCGAAATTCGGTTACGGCCCAGGCGTGGGCTTCCGGGGTTCGCTGGGTGAGCATGTCTTCGGTGAGCAGTTGGCGGGCAAACGGCGCCGGCATGGTAGGCAGGGGTTGGGTGGCGGCGGCTTTTTCTCCGGGCGTAGGGCTGGGTGGATAGGGGCGGTAGGAGATGGGGAAAAGCGGCTGGCCGGTGGAGCGGTCAAACAGATAAACGTATCCGGACTTGGTGGTCTGCGCGATCGCATCGATGGCGCGGCCATCGTGCTTTACGGTTACCAAGCTGGGCGGCGAAGGGAGGTCGCGGTCCCAAACGTCGTGCTTCACGGTTTGGAAATGCCAAATGCGCTTGCCGGTCTCGGCGTCCAGTGCGATCAGCGAATTGGCGAAGAGATCGTCGCCGATGCGATCGGCGCCGAAGAAATCCGAGGCCGCCGATCCGGTGGGCGCGTAGACGATCCCGCGCTTTTCGTCCAGAGCCATGCCGGTCCAATTATTTGCGCCGCCGCTGTAGGTCCAGGCATTCTTTGGCCATGTGGCGTAGCCAAACTCGCCGGGATGCGGGATGGTGTGGAAGGACCAGCGCAACTTGCCGGTGCGGACGTCGTAGGCGCGAATATCGCCCGGAGGCGCGGGAAGGGTTTCCGGCTCGCGATCGCCGAAAATGATCAGGTCTTTGTAGACCACGCCGGGACTGGTGGAGACTAACGATTGCCTCTGATATTCGCCGCGGAGATTCTTGCGGAGGTCGATGCGGCCTTCTTCACCGAAACTGGGAATTGCTTTTCCGGTGCGCGCATCCAGGGCATAGACGAAATTCGTGATGCCCACCAAAATCCGCTGGTCGCCGCCGCTGGCCCAGTATGATAAGCCGCGGTTCGGCTGCCCACCCTCGATTCCGGAACCGAACTTCCACAACTGATGCCCGGTGGCGGCATCCAATGCAAAAATTTCCTGCGCCGGGGTGATCCCGTACAGCACGCCATTCACGATGATCGGGCTGGTTTCCAGTCCGCCTTCCTCCGCGGTGTCGTACGTCCACGCGACTTGAAGACTGGCGACATTGTGACGATTGATTTGTTGGAGCGGGGAATAGCGGGCGTCGTCCGGACCTCCGCCGTAAGCAGGCCAGTCGCGCGCGTCCGCGGAATTGGGGTTCTGGGAATGGGCAGAAAACGGAAGGCCGCCGATCGCGATGACGAACAAAAGGATCCCTGCGACTCGCAATGCGTATCTCATCGTTTCCCCGTTTCCCGTTTCCCGTTTCTCGCGAAGACCGCAGCTGCGAGCCCAAGACTAACAGACGCGTGACGCGGGTCAACGCATCGCAACGGTAAGGTCTTCAGGGATTGGAGCGGAGAGAGACAATATTTCGGTTACAGCGGGGCGTCTTGGCCGTGGATTGACGGCAACTAGGGTGAGTGACTCCGTTGAGACCGGCGGATAGTGGAGAATCGTACTCATCCGCCGGGCGCACGAAGCGGCACAGCTCGTTTTACTTGGGTGCCGGCGCGCCGGCAGTCTCTTCCTGCTGGTCTTCACCCTTTTGCCAACTGGAATCCGGGTTGTATTCCTTCATATTCTTGCCTACAACCTCGGTCTTTTTGCCGAGGTCCTTTTGGAGCACCACGCCGTCGGCGTCGACGATAAATGTCATCACGCCGGACGAGCGGTATTCCGCAGGGTAGGCGACGAATGCGAAGCCCGCGGTCATTTTGCCATTTGCGACGTACGGCTTGGCGCCGCCGGGGGCCTTTTTACCCTGGCTCGCCAGGATATGGTAGTAGTAACCGCGGTAGGGAGTGGGAGCGACGTTTTGGCCTTTGGTGTAGCCCTCGGCAACGGCGGAGGCCACTAGCGGCCCAATGGGGCTTTGGGGTTCGCCATCGGCGGCTTTCCAATAAAGACCATTGTGCTGGCCTTCATCGCTGAAGATGTTCTGGGCATACTCGCTGTGCTGGGAGGAGTAGTATTCCTTTTCTGCGGCCACCAGTTGCTCGCAAACGCGAATGGCGGACATTTCATTGCGTCCCACTCGGCGGTACAAAATTTCCTTTTTCCCCGCCTCGGTGTCGAAATACCACGCGTTACCCTTGCTCACCAGGGGTATAGGCATAGGCCAATTCTCCGCGCCGGTATACAAGCAGGTGGTGCCGTCCGGTTCCTTTACGAGGCGGTGCATCTCCTGATAGCGGTGGACGAAATTGGCGCGATTTTCCGCGTCCTCAGTGTCGTCTCCCGACGATACGATTTGCTTTCCGTCCGGTCCCAGGATTTCGAGCATCGCCTTTTCGTCATTATTTTGCGAGGCGGTGACCAGCGCTTCGCTGGCCTCTTCCGGAGATGAGAATGTTTTCTGGCCCGGTTTCTGGGCCATCGAGCGCGCCGGGAAGCACGCAGCCGAAAGAATGAAGACCGCGGCTAATCTAAGAAAACTTGACCGATGGAAAGAATTGCCGAAATTCGATTTGGCTCGCTGCATATGAATCACTCCCCGCTTCCAAATTTCACTATGTTCCGATGACTGGCCCGAAAACTTCGATTACCGATGCCTGCCGCCACCACCACCGCCGCCACGAGCTCCGCCACCGCCGCCGAAGCTGGCTTGTCCGCGCGAGGAAAAGCCCCTTTCCTCGCCGCCATGGTTATAGCCGCTGAAGGCTCCTGAGCGTGTGCCGCTTTGGCCGCGGGGAGCAGCGTAGCCTCGAGCAGCCCGGTTGTCGCCGTTGAAAGGCCGATTCTCTCCGCCGGGACGGTTATAAACTCCGCCGCGTGCACCGTATGCTCCGCCGCGTGCACCGTATGCTCCGCCACGCGCGCCGTACGCTCCGCCGCGAACTCCGCCGCCCCGGTAGAAATTGCCGCGGTTGTAAAACGTGTTGCTGCGGGAGTAGTACCTGCCGTGGTTATAGAGCGGATATCGATTGTGCCAGTCGAAGCCCCAACCGCCCCATCCCCAGCCATAACCTCCGAAAAAGCCGATTCCGAATCCGAGTCCGAACGAGAGATAAGGACCGTCATACCAAATTCCTGGATAGGGGTACCAACCCGGCCACCCTACGATGGGATATCCGTAAATCTGCCACGGATCATAGGCGGGAACGTAAACCACATCGGGGTTTGCGGGAACGATCTCAATTGTGGAGCCCTGGTTCTGCACGTTTTGCTGCGGGGTGGTTTTCAGATTGCCGGCTTGCTCCGCTTTCTGGCGCATGAACTGTACGGCGTCCATCACATCGCTTTGCTGGTTGTAGTAAGCGTCACCTAAAGATGAAGTCCAGGAGAGGTTCTTGTCCATATTTCCGAGAACGGAAGGAAATGCAGCGAGCGCCTTGATGCTTGGGTCCCAGGGCTGTTGGTCCACCGCTTGACCTAAATCGTTGCCCTTCAAATCAGGATGCGCTTGGACCCAGCGGTCAGCCTCGACCACTTGCTCGGGAAACGTGGACGCGGCCAGAACCTGCGCCACCAGCGAATCGGGATACAAGGCAATCGGCGCGACCAACCGCTGCAACTGGTCGGGGGTCTGGGTGGTGTACGGGGGCGCCTGGGCCTGGTCGGGCGGCGCTTGGGCTTGGGCCTGATCTTGCGGCGCGGGAGAGGCGGCCACGTTTAGAGGGCAAGCCGCAAACAACAGGCCCAGCGATAGCAAGAAAACCAAAACCTGCTGGGCCAACCGATGCGTTGAGAACTCGGCGGCGCGATTGAAATTGCTCATGTGTTTGAATCTCCTCTGCCTCTTGTTGCTGGCCATCAAATTCTGCTTTTGCCGGAGCACAGTTTGGGCTACCGATGCTGCGGGGCCTGCGAGCGTGTTTTGTTCCCGGTTAGTAGGATGCTATTTTTGGCGAAAACGTCGCAGGTGAACGGTGTCGGCGAACGATTTCCGCCAGGGCAGACGAAACTATCCGAACTCAACACGCCTGTTTTTCGTCAATGAACCGCTGCGCGTGCGCGACAAGTGTATGCCGACGAAGCGCGCCGGTGCAATGCTTGAATGGGTCACCCGCGAGGGCTACTATCAATGGGGTAGCAGGACTTCGTCGAGCCAAGGAGGCGGACATGCTGAGGAAAGGGATCCTGGCCGGAGCCTGCGTGTTAGTGGCGATTTTCGGCCCGGCTGTGTTGCGCGGCCAGCAGCCTGCTGCAAAGCCCCCCATTTCGCCGGAAGCGCATGAATTCCCGATAGTCCTGCGGCAAAACGTGGTTGCGGGGGTTACTCCTGTTGGGACGAAGGTACAGGCGAAACTGGTGATCGCCACCCTGGTGGATAGCGTGGTGATTCCCCGCGACGCGGTGTTGTCGGGCGAGGTGACCGAGTCGGCGGCAAAGTCTGCCGGCGAACCATCGCGGCTGGCGATTCGCATGGATTCGGCGCAATGGAAAAATGGATCGACGCCGATCAAGGCTTACCTGACGGGATGGTATTATCCGCCGGAACCGATCGCGGATCCGAAGCTGTCGTATCAGCCAGCGGATGCCGCGCAAAGCCCGCGAAATTGGAATGGGGCGGGCACATATCCGGATGCAAATAATCCGGCGTCACAGCCATTTCCTGGGCGAGACTCGAACAAAGACCAAAGTCCGGAGACGGCGTCGCCGGCGTCGAACATCTCGAAACACCGCCTGCTAATCAAAAATGTGGACGCCACGCGCCACGATGATGGAGCGGTGACGCTGACGTCCGCGCACGCGAATATCAAGCTCGATAAGATAACCACGTACGTACTTTCTGGCGGCGGGGTCCCCGCGGAGAAGTAGGCCGATCCGGGAGAACAATTAGCGCCGCCAGCTCGTTTAACTCCCTTATTTGCCGGAACTTGCTAATACTTGTAATCGGATGGGCGCGTGGTAGTATGGCTATCGTTAACGTACACGGTTATGCCCCATTTGGCTCCGTTACCAAGCCTAGCGGACCGCCGGCATACGCAAAAGCGACCCATACGAGGCTCTCTCTCCCCGCCCCCGATATCGGTGCGGGAGCTGACCCACACCGTGGCTGACGCAACGGATTCGGCCGTGGACTCGAGGGAACAGCAGACTCGGCGGGGTGGTTTTTTTCACGTGGAATGAAACAATCGCGCGGCGAAATGCGTTCTATCAGGGGACTGCTGCGCCGTGGAGAAGCCGTTATGACGACCAAGAATGATTACCAGCCACGAAGTGAAGACAAATTCTCCTTCGGCCTGTGGACGGTGGGCAATCGCGGGCGTGATCCGTTTGGAGATTTTGTGCGTCCGCCGATCTCGCCGATTGAGATTGTGGAGATGCTGGCGGAAGTGGGGGCGTGGGGCGTTAACCTACACGATAACGATTTGGTGCCGATCGAAGCGACCGCCGCGGAACGCGACTGCATCGTGTGCTCTTTCCGAAAAGCCTGTGAGGCGAATGGGATGGTGGTGCCTATGGCGACCGTGTCGCTTTTCTTCCATCCGATTTTCCGCGACGGAGCGTTCACAGCAAACGATCCGGAGGTGCGGGCCTACGCGATCCAGAAAACCATGCGGGCGATGGACATTGGTGCGGAACTAGGCGCAAAGATCTTTGTTTTGTGGGGCGGCCGGGAAGGTGTGGAAACCGACGCCTGCCGGCGGGCGGATGAGGCGATCAAGCGACTGCGCGAGGCGATCAATTATCTTTGCGAATACAGCATGGAGCGCGGATACGGGTACCAATTTGCTTTGGAAGCCAAGCCCAACGAACCGCGAGCCGACATCTACATGGCCACCACCGGGCAGTACCTGGGCTTCATTCCCACGCTCGATCATCCTGAAATGGTGGGCGTAAATCCCGAAGTGGCGCACGAGCAAATGGCCGGGCTCAATTTCATGCACGCGGTGGCGCAGGCGTGGGATGCGGGCAAACTCTTTCATATCGATCTGAACGATCAAATGCCGGGCCGCTACGATCAGGATCTTCGGTTTGGATCGTCCAACCTGAAATCCGCATTCTGGCTGGTGAAGTTTCTCGAGGACGTCGGCTACCAGGGACCGCGCCACTTCGACGCGCATGCCTACCGGACCGAGGATTATGACGGGGTGAAAGATTTCGCGCGCGGCTGCATGAGAACTTACCTGATCCTGAAAGAAAAAGCGCTGCAGTGGAGAGCCGACGCGGAAATTCAAGCGATCCTGAGTGAAATTTCCGGCAATGGGAACGGCGCTGGCAAGGTGGGTCGCTATTCAAAAGAGGGAGCATCCCGGCTGCTGAGCTGGGTGTTTGACAAAGACGAGATCCTTAAGAAGCGCTTGCGGTACGAGCGGCTGGATCAATTGACGGTAGATACGCTGCTGGGCGTGAGATAGCTGTCGCCCGGACTGCCGACGCGTTCAGTTGAATTGGCGCCAGCTATTTCAAGTTGACGGATTGTTTCAGCGGCAGGCTCTGCGACGAACCGCCCACCATTAGCGTGTAGTCTCCGGGGATCAACTGCCACGCGTCTCGATCGACATTGAAAATAGAGAGATACTCTGGGTCGACTTCAATGGTTACCTTCTTGCTCTCTCCCGCAGCCAGCTTCACTTTACTCCAGCCCACCAAGCGCTTCGGCGGCTCTCCGGTATTTTGCGGCATCGCGGCGTAGACCTCGGCAATCTCCGATCCGGGCCGATTGCCGGTGTTAGCCACGGTGAAACTCAGATGGAGACTCTTGCCCGGCGTCACTTTGAGATCGGAATATTGGTAGGTGGTGTAGGAAAGACCGTAGCCGAAGGGAAACAAGACCTGCTTTTGCTCCGCGTCGTACCACTTGTACCCCACTTTCAGCCCTTCATCGTAAGTGACCTGGAATGGCGGCAAGCCCGCCGCAATTTTTTTCCAGGCGTCAGGATCGCCGTCTTTGGTGGTGGACTCTCGAGGAGGCTTGACGATGGTGGGGTGCGGTAGATCGGCGTCGCTCATCGGAAAAGTGATGGGAAGTTTTGCGCTGGGGTTCACTTCGCCGAAAATCAGACGGGCGATCGCGTCGGCACCGCGGCTGCCGCCATACCACGCTTCAAGGATGGCACTCACCTGGTTGACCCAAGGCATGGTTACCGGGCTTCCGGTCTCGAGGACCACGATGGTGTGCGAATTTGCGGCGGCGACTTTGGCGATCAAATCATCCTGGTGATCGGGTAGGGAGAGAGTGTCGAGGTCCATTCCTTCGCTCTCCCATTGTGAGGCGAAAACGATGGCGACGTCGGAGATCTTTGCCAGGGCGGCTGCGGAATCGGGATTCGTACCCGGGTCAAACTGAACATTCGCGTGAGGAGCCTGGGCTCGAATGGCCTTCAGAGGCGACGTCGGGAACCAAACGTGGTCCTGCCATTTCGTTCGGCCCTGACCGGGCGGCATTATGGCGTTTCCGCCCGGGGGATCCACTTGTGCAGACCCGCCGCCGGAGATCATACCGACGTCGGAGTGCGCACCGATCACCGCAATGCTGGTAATTTTGGAAGCGTCGAGGGGGAGTTGGGAGTTCTCATTTCGCAGCAGCACGGCGCTCTGTTCTTCGATCTTCTGAGCTACGTCGAAACCGCCCTGCACATCCACCACACTCTTTTGCGGAGGGTCGTCGATAACGCCGCTGGCAAACATGGACCGAAGTATGCGGTGTACATGTTCGTCCAGTTCAGCCATGGGCACCTTGCCGGACTGCACCGCTTTTTTCATGGCGCCGCCATAGAAGATTTCGCCGGGCTCCTCGTGATCCAAGCCGGCGGCGGAGGCCTTGGCGGTACTGTGGGTGCCTTGCCAGTCCGAGACTACAAAGCCCTTGAAGCCCCAGTCTTTCTTCAACACATCGTTCAACAGGTATTTGTTTTCGCACGAGAAGTCGCCATTCACTCGGTTGTACGCGCACATCACCGCGGCAGCATCGGACTCGCGCACGGCTATCTCGAAAGCCAGCAGATCACTTTCTCGCATCGATCGCTTATCGATGTTGACGTTGAGGGCGTTTCGTCCGCTTTCCTGATCGTTTAGCGCGTAGTGTTTGATGTCGCCGATTACGTGTTGCGCCTGCTCTCCCCTCATCACCTGAGCGACCATTTTTCCCGCCAGTACGGGATCTTCGCCCATATATTCGAAAGTACGTCCGTTGCGAGGTTCGCGGGTGAGGTTCACGCCTCCGCCCAATGACATGTTGTAGCCCTGGTCCCGCAACTCGCGAGCGATTAGCGCGCCATATTCGTACGCGGCGTTCAGGTCCCAGCTCGCCGCTCCGGCTTGATCGTTGGGCAGCGCCGTGGAATAGCGGCCATTCTCGCCGCTGTTGCGCACGCCGTAAGCGGCGTCAGACATCTGAATGCCAGGAATCCCCAAACGTGGAATCGCCACCACGTATCCGGCGCCGCCATTGGACTTCACGGCGAGCGGGCTCATCGGGCTGAGTCCGACCATGCCGGTCCCATGCAGAAGGGAAATTTTTTCATCGACGGTCATTTCCTTCTCCACCAGAGACGCCCGGTCGTCAGGAGAAAGATCGCGATTCATCCATGGTTGTGGCGGCGCGTTGCGCGTCGAAGCCACCTGCGCGGCAACTGGGAAGCGCGCAAGACCAAGGATCGCAATGCTGAGGGCTAACAAAGTCGTTCGACGTGAGAAATTCATGGTTCCCCTATCGTGCGTGAATTGCCATTTTGTTCTATTTCGCCAGCGCGTTAGCGGCGCCTGCCGCCAATACGAAGCCGTTGCCGCGTCGACCACATAGTCGTTCTCGTAGTTCATGATTTTCACACAATTCCGCGGCTCCTATTGAGGGAGCGGAGGAGGCGCAGCCGACATTTTGGACAGCAAGGGATCATCGGCCTTTTGGTGCAGGTCGCGAACTGTGGCGAATTCCTTCCGGGCCGCCGCAGCATTTCCCATGACCTGGTACACCCGCGCCAGTCGGTAGTGCGCGTCGGGCTCCGCCGGATCCAAATGCACCGCATGCTGAAGGGCGGTGACGGCGTCCGGGTACTGTTCCCGCAGCGCCAGGACGGCGCCCAAATCGAGGTAGGCGATGCGAATGTCGCTATTGAGCCCGATAGCCCTCTTGAGGAGGGGGAGAGCTTGGTCCGGGTTGGTCGCTTTCCATTCGATGTCGCCCAAATAAGCCAGGGATTGAGCATGATTGGGATCGATGGTTAGCTCGGTCTGAAACTCGCTCCTGGCTTGGTCGTATTGGTGCGATTTCCAGTACAGGTAACCGAGGCCGAAGTGGAGGTTGGGATCTGGGGATGCAGACTTCTCCGCAGCCTGAAATTCAGCGATGGCATCGGGAGTTCTTCCCAGCCCATCCAGCGCTTCCCCAAGGAGAATGTGCGCGGTGCCAGAATCGGGATTCTGTTGCAGAAGCTGATGAAATTCGTCCAACGCGCAGGAGTAGTTTTTGGCCCAGAGGCAACTCTGCGCCAGCACTCCGTGCAGCTCGGCGTTGGTGGGATCGGATTCGGCGGCGGGTTCGAGATATTCGATCGCCTCTTCGAAATGTTTTGCGCCGTAGCAACTCAGACCGAGCAGGGTGGACGCCTGCCGGTTATGCGGATCAGCTACTGACGCGGCGCGGAGCGGTGCGATCGCTTCCTGGAAGCGGCCCTGCTTGAACTGCGCCAAGCCCAAGTTCAGTTGAATTCCGGGCAACTGCGGATTCAGGGCGATCGCTTGTTCATAGGCGGAAGCCGCTTCCGGATATTTATGTTCCTTCGAGAGGATCACGCCCAAGCTGGCGAAAGCCCCAGCGTCGTGAGGGTCTTTCTTGATAACGGCGCGCCAAACGCCGGCGGCCTCCGTCAATTTTCCTTGTTGTTCGAGGGCCATGGCATCGGCAGGACTGGACGCCTGGGCACTCGCCCCGCTGGGGATCACGACCGGCAAGAACAGCACCGCAGCACCGAGGCTGCACGTCCATCGCTTTAGATTGGAGAGTTTATCCATACGGTTGGAGACTAGCCGCTGGCCCCTATCAAGGCAATGCCCCGCTCACGGGGGTGACGTGAGCGGGGCAAATGCCGCGTACAACTTCAAAGTCGACCGACTAGAAGAACAGCTTCGCTCCGAGTTGGAACTCCCGCGGGTCATATGCGGAAGTGATTACTCCGAAGTTGCTGCCACCGAAGGTGGTGCCGATGCCTCCGTTGTTGTCGTCGCCCTTGAACTGGGGATGGTTAAAGGTGTTGAAGGACTCGACGCGGATTTCGAACATGGATCCGCGCTCGGCGTTGATCATGAAGTCCTTGTGGATTGACAAGTTCCAATTATCGCGACCCGGACCGCGCAAGGCGTTGCGAGTGAGATTGCCGAAAGTTCCGGATGCGGGCGCGGTAAAGGCCGCCGTGTTGAACCACTCACCCACGGTGTGCGGATAAGAGACCGGCCCAGACACGTCCGGCCGATTCGAGCAGTTCTGAACGACGTTGCAAATGTTGAGTTGGCCATCCAGAGTACCGCTGGCCAGCGAGACGTTAAGTGGCGCTCCGGATTCCATTAGGACGATCCCCGAAATTGCCCACCCCCCGACTACCGATCGGAGAAGAGCATTCTCACTATTCTTCAGGAAAGGAATCGGGTAGACGAAGTTGGCGAATCCGACGTTGGTGCGGTCGAAAATCGACGGTCCCTGGTCGTAGGCCGACCCGACGTATGGATTGGAAACGGCGTCGAGGTCATAGCTGTTGCCGCCGCCGGTGGTCGGATCGATGGCGCGAGCCCAGGTATAGGCAACCTGCACCGAGAGCCCACCCTTCAACTGCTCGTGCAACTCCGCCTGGAAGGAATTGTAGTGCGAGTTGGCAACGTCCTCGGCCATCTTGATGGAACGGAAACCGAGATACTGGACGTCCTGGTTGTAAGCCGCACCATTGGTCGCGAGCAGCCCTGGAATGTCCGACAGCGGCGGCAGATTGGTCTCGATATATTCGTTCTGGTTGTGGTTCTGGTTGCCAACGTAGGCCAGGGACAAGACGGTTCCGGGCCTGAACTCATGCTGGACGCCAGCGCTGTACTGGTAGCTGGTGGGCAGCTTGTAGTTGTTGGCGCTGAGGCCGGTGATGCTGGCCACAACGATGGGCAAGGACGAAGGGCTGATGGTGACGCCGGTAGCGACGTTCGTTTTGGGATTGGAGAGCAGGACGTTGCTGAACGTGGCGTTGGCGCTGAACGGGACATCGGTGGCCGCGTCGTACATGTCGTTGCCCTGGATGCGCTCGTACATGATGCCGAACCCGCCGCGGAGTACGGTCTTGCCGTCGCCGGTCAGATCGTAGGCGACTCCGAGTCGTGGACCAAAAGCGGCCCACGAGTTTTTCACCAGACCGTTGGAAATTCCGTTCTTGCCGGCGACACCCACGCCATTCAAATAGAACTGATATCCCGCCAGGATCGGATTGGGGCTGGTGCCCAAGGCGGCCGCTGGGGTGGCGACTGGATTAATGGTGCCGTCCGGCAGAAAGACGGCGGCATTGGACGGATTGTACAGACTGGGATAAAAGTCTGATGCGCGGTTATTGGCCTCGTAGGTGTGCGGAATTCCATCCCAGCGCAATCCAAGGTTCAAAGTGAGGCGATGGGTTGCACGCCAATTGTCTTGAACGTAGACGGCGGGAGAAATGTTGTTCCAGTGACCGCTGTCGTGAACCGCATCTTCGGTGTAGCCGTTGGCGGTGCCGAGGAGGAAGTCGGCAAAGTCATTTCCGGTATAGAGCCCGTTGAAGTCGAACCCACCTTGTGTGTTGGCGAAGACGTTTTGGACCTTTTTGTAAAGAGCCCAGCTGGCGCCAAATTTGATCTGATGGGTACCTTTGGTCAAAGAGATGTCGTCGCGAAGCTGGTAATCGTTCGCGGTATTGTTCCACGGCATCCAATTGGTGGTGTAATCCGTGCTGGTGTTATCCAACTTGATCGAAGGAATACGGTCGTCGGCGTTGGGGCCGGTGAACACACGATTAAACCCGAAACTGGAGGGTGCAGAGACGATGCCTTCCGGGAGGATGGCAATGCGGTTCCCGTTGTAGTTGAAGGATGCCTCGTTGAGCAGGTTCGAGTTGATCACGTAAGTGGTGTGAATCACGGCGCTGTAGGAGGGATTGCCGAAGGTATTGTGAGCGGTGGGGACGTTATCGCCGCTCCATTGCGAGGTGCCGTAGCCCTGGAGGACCTGTTCGGAGATCCAGTGCCCGAAAACGGAGAACTTATCGCTGAACTGATGGTCGACGCGGGCGATTTCCTCCCGCACCGTGGTCGGCGAATTGTTGCCACCCTGAAACGACGTGCCGGTGGTGGGAGCCGGGAAAATACCGGCCTGCAAAACCGAGGTGGCATTGGGATCGATCATGCACGACGGGATCGCGTTTCCGGGGAAAGGCGAACCTTGCACCACCCCGGCGGGAAGCGCGTCACCGGGACAATTCCTTGCGAGCACCGAAGCGGAGGCGATGGCAGCGGTGGGAACGGTGATCGGAGTTGTGCTGGGAAACACACCAGAGTACTCGCTGGTGGGAGGAACCGGCTGGTTTAGCAAACCACCCTGGATCAATTCGCGCCATTCCATGTTGTAGAAGAAGAAAGTGGGATGGCTTTTGAAGGCGGGAACCTGGCCGCCCACGTTGAAACCCTCGGTGTTGAACCGCAATTCGGCAACCGGATTGGGAGCAGGGTTGAAGAAGTTGCGCGCGTCGAGGGCGTTATTGCGTCCGAACCACCATCCCGTAGCATGCAACGTCTTGGTCCCGGACTTGATGACGGTGCTGATGCTCGCGGCCGAGGACAGACCGTAGTCGGCGCTGTAGTTGGAAGTGAGCTCGCGGAACTCGGCAATCGCGTCCATCGAGGGCATCACGCTGGAACCGCCGCCGCCGCCGCGATCATCGTCTTCACCGCCATCGATGAGGTAGATGTTGTGGCCTTCCCGCAGGCCGTTGAAGCTCACGTTGGCATCACCGCCCGCCGAGGTG
Source organism: uncultured Acidobacteriota bacterium (assembly GCA_963725655.1). GTDB lineage: Bacteria > Acidobacteriota > Terriglobia > Acidiferrales > UBA7541 > CAVRXT01. The sequence continues at coordinate 79,359 of CAVRYY010000001.1, forward strand.
GCGACCTGGAAGTCGTTCTGCAGGCTGGATGCCCCGGGGGTGAGGTCCGATAGCGTATACATGCTGCGCCCGTTGGTGGCGAGCTCGGCTACCTGTTGTCCGGTGATCACATCGCTGACCTCGCCGGAATCGGTTTGAATCTTTAGAGCTTCGGCCTCCACGGTGACGCGCTCCTCGGCTTTGCCTAACTTCATGACAAAATCGATACGAGTGCGGTCGCCGACCTGCAGCAGGATGTCAGTTTTTTCTTCGCCGTTGAAGCCCGAGGCCTTGGCGCCGATGGTGTAGTGGCCAATGGCAAGATCGGGGGTGACGTATTCGCCCGCGCCATTGGTGGTGCTGGTGCGAGTTTCGCCGGTCTCGATGTGGGTGACGGTGATAGCCACATTGGGAACGACCGAGCCCGAGGGATCAGTGACCGTTCCGAGGACCGTTGCTTGGCCGTAGGTGAGGAGCGGCAAGCCAGCCAGGAGCACGGAGAGAATCAGGAGATGTCGTACCCGGCAGTGTTTCAGAGCGCGGACCAACCGCACAGCCCAAGCACAAGAGTAATAATTCATTAGCTAACCCTCCGGCGTTTTTGATGTAGAAGCGAACCCACCCTGTGCAGCTAGAAAAACCTTTTTGCAGGGGGCGTTAACGTACACGCTCCTTGCGGTGACGGGGTTTTAACGCCTTTGCATTAGGTTGTCAAGTAAATTCAAGTAAAATTTTGAATGACGCCGATCAAAATAAGCGTAGGTCGGGCGGGTGGCGCGGGCCGGCGGAAGGGACGGCGGAAAGGGAACTCGTGGGCTTTCCCGGCGTCGCGTACGGCAAAGGTGGAGGATTTTGTTGAGCTTACACGTTCTTTAGTGCCTGGAGGAAATTCGGAAGTTCAGCGAGGAATCGGGAAACTTGGCGTCGGCGCGCCTTATTTCGCGGAAGAGGTGCAGGTTTGAGGACATCACCACTCCAGGGTTGAGGTGGATGACCGGAGGCAGGGGTACTTTGCTGGTGAGGTTGTCGGCCATGAGCCGAACCGCGGTTTGTCCCATGCGATGAGGCTGCTGGTAGATCGAAGCGGTGATGATCCCTTTCTGGAAGTAAGGAGACATCTCCGCGAAAAGGTCGGTGGTGATGAGTTTTATCTTCCCGGCAAGACCTCGCGCTCCCAGGGCGCGGCACACGGGAAGGCAGTTGACCGTATTTACATAAATTCCAGCGAGGGTGGGAAAACGGCCGAGAAGATCAAACGTCTTTTGGAAGCTCTCGTCTTCGTCTTCGCGACCTTCGATCACTTTCACAATTTTGCCGCCCAGGCAATGCCGGGGAAATGCTTCGGTGAAGCCATCGGTCTTCCTGCGATGGTCCTCGGTGCTCAGCATACCCGCCACCACGGCTACTTTGGAGCCTCGCGGGACGAACTTGCCCATTAACTCACCGGCGAGAGAACCATTCAAGCGCGGTTCCACACAAACGATGCTTGACCGACGGCTCTCCGGCGCATCGGTGGATACACAAACCACGCGGATGCCTTTTTCTTCGGCGTGGTCGATCAGAGGTTTCAGGCCTTCGGGATTTCCCGCGGTGAGAATGATTCCGTTAACGCCGCTCTTCACCAGTTCCTTGAAAGCTTCGGTGTCATCGACTCCCAGCGTTTGAACCGGGCGGTTGATCAATTCGACGCCCAGTTGCGCCACCCGGCGGCCTTCATCGAGGACTCCGCTCCAGAGCTGATCGTAGAAGAAATGGATCTCCCGGGGTATGCATACCCCAATGGTGGTGTTGGTGCTGGAAACGGAGAGAGCCCGAGCGGCCAGATTGGGCGTGTAAGCTATTTGCTGCGCAATTTGCAAAATCCGCTGACGGGTGGCTTCGTTGATTCCAGGGCGCCCGTGCAAGGCGCGATCGACGGTGCCGATGGAAACTTCCGCCAGTTCGGCGATCAGGTGGATGCCGCTTCTTTTTTTCTTCATTCCTGGGCCACGTTCATCGAGAGTGTTCCGATATTCTATCCTGAATGCAATCGCCTGCGAGCGCCGGCTTAGGGCGGCAGACGATCCCGCACATGGTACCCCCTAACGTTACCAGCATGCCGTAAAAAGCCTAGATTCGCCCAGAAATCCGTGTTCGTGTACGTTGACGGTGCTATACTCCAACGCGTTTTGGCCATCAACCGGCGGTTCCGAACCATGTTGTTTTCGAGGAGTCCGTTAGCTATGCGCAATCACCGTTTCCGGACGTTGATCTTGCTGACATTTCTGGCGTTCGTTGCGGTATTTGATTCCCGGGCGCAATCTACCGCGTCTTCGAGCGCCGCGCCTTACCTGAATCCCGCTCTGCCGACCGAGCAGCGCGTCGACGACTTGGTGGCACGCATGACGCTGGAGGAGAAGGCGTCCCAATTGGTGAACCAGGCGCGGGCGATCCCGCGGCTGCAAGTGCCCGGGTACGACTGGTGGAGCGAGGCTTTGCACGGAGTCGCCAACGCCGGAACCGCAACGGTGTTCCCGGAGCCGATTGGGCTTGCGGCGACTTTTGATGTCCCCTTAATCCACAACATGGCGGTGGTGATCGGAACGGAAGCGCGGGCGAAACACAACCAGGCAGTGCTCGCGGGCCGCCGGGACATTATGGAAGGACTCGACTTCTGGTCGCCAAATATCAACATCTTCCGCGATCCCCGCTGGGGGCGCGGCCAGGAAACCTACGGGGAGGACCCGTTTCTCACCGGCCGGATGGGCGTGGCGTTCGTTACCGGCATGCAAGGAGACGATCCGAAATACTACCGGGTGATTTCGACGCCAAAGCATTTTGCGGTGCACAGCGGACCTGAGCCGACGCGGCACACCATCAACGTGGAAGTTTCCAAACACGATATGGAAGACACCTACCTGCCCGCTTTCCGCGCCGCGGTTACCGAGGGGAAAGCTGGATCGGTGATGTGCGCGTATAACCGCGTGAATGCGGAGCCGGCTTGCGCGAATAGTTTCCTGCTGCAGGACGAACTACGAACCGCGTGGAAGTTTGGCGGCTATGTGGTGTCTGACTGCGACGCGGTTTACGACATTCAGCGCGGGCACCAGTTCACGCAGACGCAAGCGGAAGCCGGCGCGATTTCGTTGAAGCGAGGAATGGACAACGAATGCGCCGATTTTTTCACTAAGGCCAAGGACAACTCCGACTATGTAAAGTTTGTGGATGCGGTGAACCAGGGACTACTGACGGAAAAAGACCTGGATGTTTCGCTCAAGCGCCTGTTCACGGCGCGCTTTCGGCTGGGACTCTTTGATCCTCCGGCGATGGTTCCATATGCACAGACGCCCGAATCGGAAATCGACAGCGCGCCCCACCGGGCGCTTGCGCTGCAGGCTGCGCGCGAATCCATCGTGCTGCTGAAAAACGACGGCGTGCTGCCACTGAGTGACAGCGTCCGGAAAATCGCCGTGGTGGGTCCACTTGCAGAGTCGGTTCGCGTGCTGCATGGTAATTACAGCGGCACGGCTTCCCACGCGACCTCTGCTCTCGATGGCATTCGCAAGCAATTTGCTTCCGCGCAAGTCACGTACACGCCGGGAATGAACTTCCTGAGGTCCGAAGACCTGATACCGGCGGCCGCTCTCTCCACGCAGGACGGCAAGCCCGGGCTGACGGGGGAATATTTTTCCAAGAAGGACTTCGAGGGCAGACCGCAGGCAGTTCGCGTGGACCAGGCCATCGATTTGCAGCGATTTCACCCGGAGCGATCTTCTATCGCGCCGCCGGCCGGCATCGTGGGAGATTTCTCGGTGCGCTGGACTGGATTCTTGACCCCTGCCGAATCGGGGAGCTATCAGATCGGCAACGTAGGATCGATGAATCGCCTTTGGCTGGACGGCAAATTGATCGTGGATGACTTCATTCTGCACGATCCCAAGCCGACCAAGGCTACGGTCCAATTGGAAAAAGGACGTCGCTACCCGATCAAGCTGGAGTATGGCCAGGGAGGCACTGGGATAAGGCTGGTATGGCTGCGTGTGGTCGCCGATCCGATTCCGGAGGCGGTTGCGTTGACCAAGCAAGCCGACGCGGTTGTCGCGGTTGTCGGCATCACTTCCCAGTTGGAGGGCGAAGAGATGCAAGTGGACGTCCCCGGCTTCAAAGGCGGAGACCGTACCAGTCTCGATTTGCCAAAAGAGGAAGAGGACCTGCTGGAAGCGCTGAAGGGCACCGGCAAGCCGTTGATCGTTGTTCTTATGAATGGAAGCGCGCTTTCGGTAAATTGGGCGAATGAGAACGCGAATGCCATTTTGGACGCGTGGTACTCCGGCGAGGAAGGCGGAACGGCCATTGCCCAGACGTTGGCCGGAGTGAACAACCCGGCCGGCCGGTTGCCGGTGACGTTCTACAAAGGTGTGGAACAGCTGCCGCCGTTTGAAGACTATTCGATGAAGAATCGTACTTACCGCTATTTTGAGGGCCAGCCGCTGTATCCGTTTGGTTTTGGGCTGAGTTACTCGAAGTTTGCGTACAGCGATCTGAAGCTCTCGACGCCGACTGTTAAGGCCGGTGACTCACTGAGCGTGGATGCGGACGTAAAAAACGTGAGTAGCCGGGAAGGCGACGAAGTGGTGGAAGTCTATGTGAGTTTTCCGAAGGCTCCCGGCGCCCCCATTCATGCGCTCCGCGGGATGGACCGCGTCCACTTGAAAAGCGGTGAGACCCGACACGTTCATTTCGCTCTCGATCCGCGCGACTTGAGCGCCAGCAATGAAAACGGAGACCGCATGATGGCCGCGGGTTCCTACCGCATTACCGTGGGAGGGGGCCAGCCAGGAACCGATGCTCCCCACGCTGATGCGGCGTTCAGCATTACCGGTGACGAGAGACTACCCGAATAGCGGGCGAGAAGACTCACTCTCAATGTGATATACCTCTCGCGGTATGGACCATTGTCCATCGCCGTTGCACGTCAGCAAGAAGGACTAGACATGCGAAACTCGAACTTCCCGATACATCTTCGTGGGGTGTCAGCGATGAACCGGCGCGACTTTAGCAAACTCTCGGCCTTCGGGTGCGCGTGGGCCGGCCTGCCGGCGTTCGCGCAAAATGTTGCTTCCTCGCCGAAGCCCGTCGGCTACGCGGCCATTGGCCTGGGCAGGATTTCGGACATCTTCATGAGAGCCTGCGCGCAGTCGCAGACGGCGAAAGTCACCGCTCTAGTGACTGGACATCCGGACACCAAGGGAGTGAAGTACGGCGGGATGTACGGGATTCCGAAATCCGGGGTCTACACGTATGAGACGTTCGACCACATCCTCGAGAACAAGGACGTGGACGCGGTATACGTCGGTCTACCGAACAGCATGCATTGCGAATACACCGTGCGCGCCGCGCAGGCAGGGAAGCACGTACTTTGCGAGAAGCCGATGGCGATTTCGAGCGGCGAGTGCCGCAAAATGATCGACGCTTGCCGGCAGGCCAAAGTGAAGCTGATGATCGCCTATCGTGTGCACTATGACCCGACATGGAAGCAGACCTTTCAGATGATTAAGTCGGGCGAGATCGGCGAACTGGAATCGTTCCAGGGCGGTTTTTACGGCCAAGAACCTTTGGGCGAGTGGCGGCTGAACCGAAAGCTTGCCGGTGGGGGAGCATTGATGGACCTGGGCATCTACCCGCTAAACGCTATCCGCCATATCACCGGCGAGGAGCCGACGGAATTCACCGCGGTAGTGGCGACGCGCGAACAGAGCGAGCGCTTCGCCGAGGTGGAACAGTCGATGGAGTGGACGATGAAATTCCCGTCCGGCATCCTTGCCTCATGCGGCTGCTCGTACGGCGCGCGCGGGCCGAGCTACTTGAGCATCCATGGGGAGAAGGGCGATCTCACTATGGATCAAGCGTGGAACTACGACGGCATGCACCTGCGCGGGGAGAACGGGGGACAACAAATTGAACTGGTGAGCAGCGGAAAACTTCCATTCGGTTTCGTGCTGGAAGCAGAACATTTCGCGGATTGCATCCGCAACAACAAGGAAGCGGAGTCGCCCGGGGAAGAAGGCCTGAAGGACATGGTCGCGATCGAATCGATCTACAAGGCCGCCGGGGCACCCATCGCGTAAGTAGTCATCGTAAGGCAAGTCATCGCGCCGGCGATGTCGATTTGAAGCTTCGATAGCTCTCGGGCGGCCCGAGGTAACTCGGTTTCGCGCCTCCGAGGTCGACCACAATCTTCTGTAGGACGACGCCGGGATCGACCATCCAAAATTTCAGCGTGTGATAGCCCGCTTCCGCCAATGTGAACGTGGATTTGACCTTGCGGACGCTGTCTTCGACGGTCTTCGACCAATCAGCCACGGAGTTGGCCGCCAGCGCATCAACTATCTGCGGCGCCTGATCATCGAACGACAGCGCGTATCGCAGGCCGCGGCCCGGAACGAAATTCAGTGTTGGCGCCAGTACGGTCTCCACCTCAACGGTACCCGAGCGGAACAAGTACATCCGGTATTCAAGGCAGGGAGAACTTTGCGGCGTGGTCGTACTCTCGGCGGTCATCGGAAATATCGTCATCGAAGACAACGTCCGGCCGTAATCCGCGATCTTCTCCCAGTGAATTGGACCGGCATCGATTTTCTTCGTGTAGTGCTCGGCCTCCATGGAAACGTAGCCATTGGCTTCGACGAAACCGTTCAAGGAAGCCCGCACCGGCGTTTCCGGATTGACAGCTTCCACCTTCACCCTTACTTCGTCGCCGGCGCCGGAGATTTTCACGAAGCTTTCGTTCTTGCCTTGGGGTGCTTTGCTCCAGTCCACGCTCACCCAAAGGCGCTTTTCGTTGTCGATCGTGCCGCGCGTGGCACTCAGTGAAATCCAGGGTGCATCAGTCCTGGCAGTAAATGAATACGAATTCTTTCCGCGGTCGAAAATATCGATGTACCGGCGTTGCCGGTTGAACGCATCGAATTGCGGAAGCGCCGGCGTAGAGGATGTGCCTGGCCACGCGGCGATGGAGCCCTCCACGGCAATCCCCAGCGCCGCGGGAGCAGGAACGTCAATCTCATCCACTTTGGGCATTACATTGGCCGGCGGATCTCTCCAGCCGGTGTATCCAATGTGGGTCTGGTCCATCATGTGGTCCCATTTGCCGTGCGCCAGAGCGTGGTTGTATCTGCTGGAAAGATCGGCGTCGGCCTGAAACAGAGCACGAGCTTGCGCAGCCAGGCCGTTCGTGTTGGCGCGGCCCTGAGCGGAGTAAAGCCGGTTCCTGCCAACGGTGATGTATAGCTCAGCAACCTGAGCAGAAGCCTTCGCCGGGTAAAGAACCAACTCGAAGAAGGCATCGCGCTGGTCCTGCGGCAAGGCTTGGTAAATTCGCTCCGCTTCGCCGGTGATCGCTTCCCACTCCGCAGCTACCCGCTCAGCTTCCTGATAGTCCACCAGGCTGAATGTGTCTGGTTCCAGGAGTTCCGGCTTCCGTCGTCCGTTGTACTTGGTGTACTTGGAAATGATATTGGCAATCTCCGGCGCATATTTCGCGCCGAACTCGCGTTGGGCCCACGCCCGGGTAAACTCCGGAATGTTTTCGTAGGACCATCTTCCCGGATCCCGCGCCAGATCCAGAAAGAACTCCATGGGGAATTCCATCGGCTTCAGATCGCCGACGTTTACGATCCAGATTTGGTTCGCGCCGTACTGATGCGCCAGACTCATTTGCTCCCACACCTTGGTGATGGGTATGGTGTTGAGCCATTTGTAGGAGCGCGGGTCGCCTACATAGTCGAAGTGATAATAAATTCCCGCGCCGCCGGCACGCTTTCGTTCGTCTGCGGTGGGAAGCCGGCGCACGTTTCCCCAGTTGTCGTCGCACCAGAGCAAAGTCACATCGTCGGGAACGCGCATGCCCTGCTCGTAGTATTCCTGAACCTCCTTGTAGAGAGCCCAATCCTGCGGCACCGTGGTTGGGTCGGTGTGCAACCCATCGCCGATGATCTTCCTTTGGTCCGCCACGATCCTTTCCAGAAATGCGATGTTCGCTGCCGAGTCGCCGCCCTGCACCATCGGCTCGTCCCCATTGCCACGCATTCCGATGGTGACGATGCTTTCTTCGCCTTTGTCCCGCGCGATGCCTTCTTCCCAGAATGTTCGGAGTTCTGCGCCGTTGGTGAGGTAATCCCACGGGCCTTTGCCGTGCCGTTCCCACTCTTTCCACGCGCGCATCATTGGTTCGTGGTGCGAGGTGCCCGTCACAATGCCGTACTGGTCAGCCATCTGCGGATTTAGCGGATCGTCTTCGTCGAACGCGTTATTCCACATGGCGGGCCAAAGATAATTGGCTTTCAGGCGCAGCAAGAGTTCGAAAACCTTCTCGTAGAACTGGTGGTTTAAGTTTCCGTACTTTTCGTGCGCCCAGCCACTCAGCGCAGGAGCTTCGTCGTTCAAGAAGATGCCGCGATACTTGACGGCCGGCGGCCCCTCGACGTATTTACCAGCCTTGACAAAGATCGAGTCTCGGTGGGCCACCGGTACATCGGCCCACCAATACCACGGCGATACTCCCATCTCTTCGGAAAGGTCATAGATGCCGAAGATCGTTCCACGCTTATCGCTTCCGGCGATCACCAGGCCATTCGCCACGCCAGGCAAAGGATTCGGCACCACCTCAATGAAAAAAGATTCCCACTTCCCGGCGATCAGTGTGGCGTCAATCTTGTGGTCGCGGATAAGTTGATCGATAATTGCGCTGTTGCCCACCGTTCCCACGATGATCGCGTCGCTACCCAGGCCTTTTTCCGAATTGACCAAAATTGGCGTGCCGCCATTAACGCGGCCAACGTCTGCCTGGAGATCGGCAGCGGCGCGCAACACACCGGCAAAATCGTGGGAATCGACGTAGATGGTGGCCAGAGTCTGCGACTTTGCGATGGCGAAACCGCCAGGGTGAGGGATGGTCTCTACGTATTGGGTCTGGCCGAGAGCCAGAGTCTCAGGGCTGAGACCCAGAAGACACGTGAGGACTAGCACAACCGGGAGCACTCGTCCTGTCTGCGCGGGGTGTCGCATCCGCACATTGTGGGGGTAAAAGCGGGAGCAGGAAAGAGGGAATACGGCGAGTCACTACGCGGTGTAGAAGTAACCTTCGACAATCAGGTCGCAGGGTTGTTGTCGTCTACGGATTTTGAGTCGCTGCAGCCTCGCCTTGACTTTTTAAATGGCGCAGATGACTGAACAGAGTATGTGGTCCACCGTAGATAAACTCCAGCCACAGATTTCCACCCGCCTGGCTAGCGAGATTGTAATTCCCCATCCGAAATCCGTCCTTCAACCCGTAACGGTGTGGATACCACGCGAGTGCGGTCATTGATCCAGCGTACGGTGAGATCAGCCCGCCCAGGGAAAAGGTCGTGCTGCCCTCGGCGCCGCGACGTCCGGTAAGAGTGGAAATCACTGCGTGACCGACGCGCGGAAAGAAGCCGCTGCGCCGGGAAGGATAGTAGGCATCGTCTTCGCGAAAAATCTCCGCGATTCCGTAACGCGTCGTAGTGGTCACGAACTCGACACCGAAGCTACTTCCTACGCGCTTCCCATATCCATCCCACGCAGAGCCCCACTCCGGCGGCGACTTAGTTTCTTGCTGGATTCCGCCTGCCAAACCAGCTTCCGCAAAGGCCAACGGCCCAAACGCGTTGAGCGCAAGCAACTGCAGCTTTTCTTTTTCAGTAGGGCGAGTGTAAGCCAAGATCGGAGGTGGGTCGGGCAGATTCGCAGATGACCGGGAGGCTGTGTTATCCGCGGGCGGGGGTTGCGTAGCGGGAGCAGCAGGCACCAACTGAGCCGTCACGTACTGCGATGACATTGCGAGCCCAACAACCAGGGTCGCGAGGTACAGTGCCCGGTTCCGCTTCATGATCGTTTGCTTCCTCGAGGTGCACGTAAACGGGCGACGAGAGAACAAGCCAAGTTACGAGTGTGCGGTTTACGGCCGCAAAAACAACCCGCCAATAATAATAGCTAAGAGAGATTGGGCTATATGTACAGTATAGCACATAGCCTGCGGCCTCACCTGTGTGCACTCGCGGCTCTGGACTTACTCGTGCCCGGCGAATAGCATCGAGCTCGTTGCAATTCGAGCCGCGCGCATGATTTGGAGGCCTGATGTCGAACACATTTGGAACCGACATTCTGATTCAAGCGGAAGACCCAATGAAAGCCGCGAGTTTCTACGTCCAGGAACTCGGTTTTGAGATTACCGACCAGACATCGACGCTAGTAAGTTTGCACGGAAAGCACATTAACCTGTTTGTTGAGCGAGGTCCTGCCCTTGGGCCTGTTTTGGAAGTTACCGTCAAGAGTGTGAAAGAAGCGAAAGCGAATCTGACCACTAAGGGATGCCAAGTCATTAAAGACGAACCGGATTTCCCAAGATGTTACGTCAAGGATCCGAACGGACTAATCTACAATCTGACGGAATGACAATCGCAGTGCGTGTGAACGTCAGTTAGGTGCGCTTCGCTTGGCTCATCCCCGCAAGCACGCCCCGCATGTAAGCGAAACTGCTGCTAACTCCGGGCATCGGATCGTCAGGATGGACTTCGTACTCCAGATCGACGAAGCCATTGTACTTCGTCGCGAGCAGCGCGTCGAAAATGGCCCGCACCGGCATCTTGCCGTCTCCTACGGCCACCTGGCTCTCCTTATTCTGGAAATCCGTCAGGTCTTTCATGTGCATGTTGAAGAGCCGCGGTCCTGCCGCGTGGATGGCCTGCACCACGTCGGTGCCAGCGCGCACGGTGTGCCCCACATCGATGCAGCATCCGATGCGCGGGTCCATGCTCTGGATGTCCTTCAGAATATCCAGCGGCGAATGCCACAGCTTGTCTTCGGGCCCATGATTGTGGATGGCGATGCGAATGTCGTACTGTTTCGCAAATTTCTCGATGCGTGGCAGGGCTTCTGGCGACGGGTCCCCGGCAACAATCGCTGGAATGGCGGCGCGTCTGCAGTACTCAAATTTGCTGCGAATATCATCGTCTTCATCTTTCGCGAAGTAGATGGCCCCAGCGGCGTGGAGGGCGATGCCCGCGGCAGCATAATCCGCCAGCGCTTGCGTCTCCTCCAGAGGCTCCATGGGCAGGTGATCTTTCACATCTTTCGCGTTAAGCGCGTTGACGTTTATTTGCTTCATGAAGCGGATCATCTGCGCGCGGCCAAAGTTGCGGAAGGTGTAGCTGGCGAGCCCGAGCCGAATTGGCGAACTGTCGGTCGAGGGCGTATGCAGCGCCCAAGCGCCTGTAGCATGGGACGGAGCTAAGCACGCAGCGGCAGCGACGGCGCTGGAGCGGATAAAGCTGCGACGGGAGAAGACGTCTTTCACGAGGGTACCTCGCACGCAGCCTAGAGATGGGGCGTCCAACCGTTTTCGTATTCGCGGCCCCACATCCCCATCGCCTGCGGGTCATTCAGGATATGTCCGTTGCTGGGATCCAATCGCAACTCACGCTTCACGTCCCACGCGATGTTGGAGAGCTGCAGCATGGTAACGGCGACGTTGCCGATGGAGATCGGCGCGCGCAGCTTTTCGCCGGTCTTGATGCCGGCGATAAAATTCGCGAAGTGCGCGTCGGTCATCGAATCGCGTCCGATAAGGTCGTTCGACGAACTCGTGTCACCCGTCTTCCGTTCGCTCGTCTTGATTCCTTTCAGATCGTAAATCTCATAGCCATCGCGATCAACAAGCACGGTGCCGGTGGTTCCCACGATCGTGCAGCCGCGATCGCGGTTGTAGTATTTCATTCCCGAGCAGCTCTTGCCCTCCCATGAGATCGACGCGTCATCGTACTCAAAGTTGGTCACCAGCGTGTCATAGAACTGCCAATCGTCCTTGAACTGGTATCTGCCTCCCGAGGCAGTCACTGAGTTCGGATAATCAACGCCCAGCGCCCAGCGGCAGACATCCACCTCGTGGGTACCGTTATTCAGCGCCTCGCCGGTGCCGTAGATTTTGAACCAGTGCCAGTTATAAGGCTGCACGTTGTCTTTGTATGGCCTTCTCGGTGCAGGTCCTTGCCACAGAGCCCAGTCAAGCGTGGCCGGCACGGCCGCCTCCTTGTCAATGCCAATCGTTTTGCGAGTATTCGCGTACCAGGCCTTCGCGAAATACGCTCGTCCGATCAAACCGTTGTGAATCTTGTCAACGATTTCTATGGTATGTGGCGAAGAGCGCTGCTGCGTACCCATCTGCACCAGCTTGCCGTACTTCTCTTGCGCCTCGATCAGCAGCGCACCTTCTGCCGGATTGTGGCTGCATGGCTTTTCCAGATAGACGTGTTTGCCTGCCTGCAATCCGGCGATGGCCATCGGCGCATGCCAGTGATCGGGCGCGGCGATGGTGATGGCGTCCACTTCCTTCTGTTCCAGAATGTTCCGGAAGTCTTTCTCGGCCACAGGCGCATAACCCAGCTCTTGCTGCGAGGCGTCAGCGAACTTCTTGAGGATGTTGCTCTCCACATCACACACGTGCGAGATGCGCGCGCTGCCCTTGTTTGCTTTGAGTGCTGACAGATGCGCGTACCCCCGGCCGTTGAGCCCAATCACCGCAAAGTTGAGCCGATCGTTAGCGCCGACAATCTGGGCATAACTCTTCGCGGTCGACGCGACGGCCAGTCCCGCAGTTCCAACTGCAACTTTGTCGATAAATTCACGTCGGGTAATCATGCGGCCTCCCTCCTCGGTCCAGCGATTCCGATGATCGCCACTAATCCCTTCTGATTAGGCCTGTGGATTCGCTGGCAACTCATTCAGCAAGGCACGTTCGGCAAGCCGCGTTCAGCAGGTCACGCCGGCCTTGGCCAAGGCTTTCTTCAGGCCATCCATGCTGACGCGCGTAGAGGCTTCCGGTGTGCCTGCCCCGCGCCAGTGCGTCTCGAGGCTCACTGCGTGGTGATAGCCGTCATGCACAAACGCTTTGAATTGGCCGACCCAGTCAATCACTCCGGCGCCTACAGGGGCCCACTCGTACTTTTCTCCCGGCTTGCGCGTGACATCCTTCACATGGCAGTGCCCGATACGTTTCTTGGGCAGCACATCGTATCCGTTCGGGTATGGAGTGCTGCCGATCGCGGCGGCATTGCCCGGATCCCAGTTGAGCATGAAGTTGCTGTTCGGAATTGCGTGGAGCACCGCGGCTGACTCCTCGCCCGTAGCCGTATTGCAGGACATCTCATTCTCCAGCAGGAGAATGATGTTGTCCTTGGCACAACGTTCCGCCGCGCGCCGCAACTTTTCATTGATGGCTGGCCGGTAGGGCTTCTGGTCACTCAGTCGCCAGAAGTCGAAGCAGCGAAGGCGATCGGTGCTGAAGGACTTGGTGAGAGCAATGCAGTGCTCGAGGAGCTTATCCTGAGCGCTTTCGTCGAAGTCCGCATGAAACTGGTCGCGCGCCTCGCTTTGGTCCGAGCGCGGAGCTCCCGGCCAGTCCGTTTTAAACAGCGGGCTCGCAATATCGGTAACGCGCAGGTTGTGCTCGGCCAGGATCTTGCGCGTGTCCTCGATTTCCGCCGCGCTTAGCTCGGTAATGTTCTTGTTCCACATGGTTCGCAGTTCGATCCAGCGCAGCCCAAAATCCTGCGCGGCAATCTTGCACGCCTGCTCGAAATCCTGGCTGATCTCGTCGTTGATTACTGACAGCCGGAAGGGACAGTTGCCTGGGCTCACACGTCCACCCGCGGATGGTTCGGCTGCCAGCGTAGCCGCTTGCCCCGCCAGCATCGCTCCCAGGGCGGCCATGCCCAATTCGGCCAGCACCTCGCGTCGTGTGTGGCTCATGATTCTGGGTCCTCTCCAAGACCGCGCATCATGCCGCCTACGGTAGCGAGAGAAAGATCGAAGCGCAAGCATGCGCTTCATGTAGCAGGAAAATGGGGAAAATGGGGTGCGTGCCAGTCCTGGTCAGCCAGAATTGGGCGCAGCGCAAATGAAGTGGAGAAGCGCAAAAAAATGTGGGGCCGAAGCCAGTCACCCGGCTGCGGCCCCGTGTCGCATGGTGTTAGTCGTCTTATGGGGAAGCTAACGCGTGCTACTCAATTACCGGGAGAAGTCGAACAGCTCAAATAGATCGCTGATCGCCGGGCCGTTGAGCGGCACGTAGGGGTTGAACCATTCCGCCTTCGGGTTGGGGAAATTGTCCCGGCTGCGGTGCGTGACCGTCGGCAGGTTCCAATTTCTCTCGATGAACTTCAGAACGGAGACGTGATCCGAATACTCGTGAGTGACGCGCCCTCCGCGCGAGTAGGGAGATACCACGATCATCGGAATGCGCGTGCCGTCGCCGAAGAAGTCCAGCGGCTGAACGTAGCCGGAGTCGTAGTATCCGCCGCCTTCGTCGAAGGTGATGAAGATCGCGGTGTCCTTCCAGAGCGAAGGATTCGCCTGAACCGCATCAATGATCTTCTTGGTGAAGCCCTCGAAGAGATCGAGTTTCGAGGACGCCGGGTGGCCATCGACCAGCCCGCTGGGCTTGACGAAGGAAACGGCTGGCAGCGTTCCGTTCTGGATGTCGGCATACAGATTCGCCGTGTCCTGAATGTGAGCGGTGCGGATAGCCGCATTGGCCATGATCGAAGTGTCGTACTGGAAGGGGTTGCAGATGTTGCAATACTCGTCGCTATTGGCCCCGATGGCTCCATAGTTGAGTTGATAGGGGTCGGGTACATAGTTATTCCACTGGTCGCCGTAATACTTCCACGAAATGTTATGCGCCAGCATGGTGTCGCCGATGCTGGGCGTCGAGGAAGGCGGAATTGTGAATACGGTGTTGTCCGCGCTGGTGTCAGTGAATGCATTGTTGCCGTTGCCAAAGTAGCCCGGGTTGTAATTGTTCAGCAGATAGTAGTGTCCGGATTGGCAGCGGGGATCGATCCCGAGAGACCGAAGGTACTTTCGGATGGGAGCGACGCCGGGCTGAGTGGGGTCTGCGCAGTCGGTATAAGATCCGCCGCCATACGAGGGTGAACCGAACGAGCCGCCGCCGTAACCATCCTCGGCGTACCAATTGTTCGTGCCGCTGGCCGGATTCGGATTTTCCACTTCATCCACCACGCCGGCGTTGGCCGATCCCGGCTGCACTTCGACGTTGTGGGGTGGGACCACGGCGTTGCCATTGCCATCGCTGAACCAGATCGCATCGCCGTGACCTAGCATGATGTGGTTGGCGCCGGTGCCTCCGTTGACGGACTGATGAAAGTTGTCGCTCATCGAGTATTTATCGGCAAGGCTCTTGAAGTAGGGTGCATCGCCCTGTTGGACGTTGTAGAAACCCATCGCGGTCGAGCCTTCACCGGTGGTCTTTGCGGTAGCCGAATATTCGGTGCTGAAATCCGACGGCTGTGCCACGCCATTCGTGCCTGCGCCCACGGTGACTTCTACCCACGGGAATAATTTGGCATCGCAACCGGAGGGATTCTGCCAGGTGGCGTGCTCCAAACTACAATCCAGTTGCTGCCACATCTGGTAGAAGCGATGGACCGGACTCGCGGCATAAGCGTCGTAGGTAAAAGTGGTGCCGTTGGTCAATTGGAACGGACCAGGCGGCAGAGAATTAACGTTGGTAATGCGAGCGTCGGGAGTCTTGGACGTCTGGCCAGTTCCTCCCCCGATCAAATATTGATAGTAGCTGGCGGCCAAGCCATTTTCGGATTGCTGCGCCAGGGTGAGGCTGTCGCCGGTAATGTAGGAGTCCGTCGGACCGCCCACGAGCGGAGCAGGCAGCGCTTGATTGGGGAAGGAAACCTTATCCGGGTTCAATAGGAACGCGTCGGGTGCCTGGTCCACTGCGGCGCGTTGTTCCGCCTTCGCGAAATTGGGACCGGGCGTGCCGTCGGCCTTTACGATCCCTTCGGACAGCAAATTGTGAACCGTCTCTCCGCGCTGGGGTACGTAGGTGGCAAAAACGTGGTCGAAGCTTCGATTTTCGCCGATGATCACGATGACATGTTTGATCGGCGTGCGGGTGTTCCCGCTGCTTGATTCTTGCGGCGACGCTGCGCCGGCCAAAGAAGCGCCGAGCGTAAACTGGAAGACCGCAACGAACGCCAGTGCGATGCGCAGGCACCGGACGGCAGTTGATCCTAAATGCTTGAATGACATTCTTCCTCCCTTTTTTATTCGCAATCGACTCCAAGTGGAGCCTGCAACTAATAGCGGCTTCGTGTTACAGCGAGATTGCGGTGACGTGAATGGACAAATAAGAGGGCGCCGCTCCCGGACCAGCATCCGGTAGTAACTTATGGCTGTCTCTCATCCAGGCAGGGACGTGCGGTAGCCCGGGGCGTGGCGGCCGGTCATCTCCACTGTTACTATGACGACGCAAGCAGCCGAACCGCGGTGGCCGGTCGTCGCTGTGGAACCGGGAAGCTGAGAAGCTAGAAACGAAAGTCAATTTGGCGCGGGAGAATTTGCGTGGCCTCGGACGTTGCCCAGGCACTCGCGATGCCCGCCAAGATCGCGAGGAACAGAACATGCTGAAGGGAATTGATACGTTGCTCAGTCCCGAGCTCTTGACGGTGATCGCCGAGATGGGACACGGCGATGAATTGGCGATCGTTGATGCCAATTTCCCGGCGGTGAGCATGGCCCGCCGATTGGTTCGTGTGAACGCGCCGGCCTCACGCGTGTTGCAGGCTGTGCTGAGCCTGCTGCCACTGGACGATTTCGTCGAAGCCCCATTGGCGGTGATGGAAGTGGTTGGAGCGCCGAACGAAGTGCCGGAGCCCGTCCGCGAATTCCAGGCGGCCGCCAACGCCGCCGAAGGCAAAGCGGTGAAGATGACGCGTATTGACCGATTCGCTTTTTACGACCGCGCAAAAACGGCTTTCGCGGTTGTTGCGACCGGCGAACTCAGGCTCTACGGTTGCGTGCTAGTGAAGAAAGGCATCATCCGCCCGCAATGACAGCGTGATTCGAGAAATTACCACGACAAGCTTGCCGTCCCTGCACACCGCACGATCGACAGACGGATACGATTTACTCCCACCACAAAAATGTAGAGGTGAATTCCCGGATACTCGCGTACACTTTCCCGCCGGCGCCCGTCGGCAGGCCGGGTATCGATCTGAAGTTACGACGCCGCAATAACGAGGACACCATGAGAGTCCGAATCTTACTGGCATGCGTCGCACTAGCTCTGCATTTCGCGGCCCAGGCGTCTGACGCGCAAACCACCACGCCAAACCCAGGCCGGGTTCAATTGCAGGTGCTCACTCCACCCATGGGCTGGAACAGTTGGGACTCGTTTGGAGCCACCGTCGAAGAAAAAGATATCAAGGCCAATGCAAAATGGATGGCGGATCACCTGAAATCGTATGGGTGGCAGTACGTGGTCGTCGACATGGAGTGGTTCGTCAACAATCCCACCCCAGAAGGAAATTCCAAGACTTTTGAATACACTCTGGACGCCTATGGACGGTACACCCCAGCCCTGAACCGCTTTCCCTCCGCCGCGAACGGCGCGGGCTTCAAGCCACTGGCTGGCTACGTGCATTCGCTCGGATTGAAATTCGGGATACACATCCTGCGCGGAATTCCGAAGCAGGCCGTGGAAAAAAATCTGGCGATCGCCGGTTCCACGTTTCACGCCGCGGATGCCGCGGTGACTTCTGACACTTGCCCATGGAATTTCGATAACTTCGGAGTAGAAGGCGCAAAACCTGCCGGCCAGGCCTACTACGATTCGATCGCAAAACTCTACGCGGAATGGGACGTCGACTTTGTCAAGGTGGATTGCATCTCCAGCCACCCATACAAGGGCGACGACATTCGAATGCTCAGCAATGCCCTGCGCCGGACTGGGCGGCCCATCGTGCTCAGCCTGTCGCCCGGCCCAGCGCCCATCGACAAAGTCGACGAGATGCGCGAGTACGCCCAGATGTGGCGAATCTCCGACGATACCTGGGACCTGTGGCACAGCGACGTCCCGTATCCTCAGGGCCTCGGCGATCAATTTCCGCGCGTCACCCAGTGGGCCAAGCTTGCCGAGCCGGGTCACTGGCCCGACGCGGACATGCTGCCTTTGGGATATTTGGGGCCCTCGCCAGGCTGGGGCAAGGCTCGTGCATCCGGCCTGACTCACGACGAGCAGCGAACTTTCCTCACCTTGTGGTGCATCTTGCCTTCGCCGCTGATGATGGGCGGCAATCTGCCGATGAACGATGAGTGGACGACAGGCCTGCTGACCAATCCTGAAGTGATCGCGGTGGACCAACACTCCACCGGGAGTCACGCGGTGATCGAGGATCCCTCCACAGCGGTGTGGCTCTCGCAATCCTCTACCGGCGGCGAACATTACCTGGCGATATTCAACCTCGGAAGCACGGCGCAAGATTTCCGCTACGCTTGGAAAGCGCTGGGCCTGCCCGGCGGAAGATATCAAGTGCGAGACTTGTGGGAGCGCAAAGACCTGGGCGCGGCGGATTCGCTTCGCGTGACGTTGCCATCGCACGGCTCAGTACTCTACAAGGTATCGGCGAAACCCTAGCGCATGAAACCCCGCGAGGAAGCATTGCGGAGCATCGAAGACCAAACCTTCGATGTCTGTGTGATTGGCGGCGGTGCGACTGGCTCGGGTTGTGCACTGGACGCCCAGCTTCGCGGCCTGAAAACGGTGATGCTCGACGCCGGAGATTTTGCGGGAGCCACTTCGAGCACCTCGACAAAAATCATCCACGGCGGCGTCCGGTATCTGCAAGCCGCGATAAAAGGTTTAGACCGTTCCCAATTTCACGTGGTTTATCGTGCGCTTCACGAACGTACGGTGATGTTGAAGAACGGCGCGTATCTGGCCCGCCCTCTCGAATTTCTGATTCCATGCTTTAGCTGGTCGCAGGTGGTTTACTACGGCGTGGGCATGAAGATCTACGACTGGATGGCAGGCGGCGCCAGCCTTTCGCCCAGCCACTTTGTATCGCGAGCAGAAACACTGCGCAGGATGCCCACTCTCCAGTCCCGCCATCTGGTAGGTTCAGTGGCGTACTCCGATGGTCAATTCGATGACGCGAGATTCAACGTAGCGCTCTGCCTCACATTCACAGAGGCCGGCGGCGAGGCGGTGAATTACGCCCGGGTCACGGCGCTTGGCAAAAATGCCGATGGAAAACTGGAGTCCGCGGAGGTCGAAGACCACTTCACGAAAAGAAAATTTGTGGTTCGAGCCCGGTCTTTCGTGAATGCCACCGGACCATTCGCTGACACCATCCGGCATCTCGCGAATCCCAGCGCCGCGCCGCGAATGCGGCTCAGCAAGGGCGCCCACATCGTGCTTCCCCTGGAGTTGATGCCGAATAGCGATGCCTTGCTGGTTCCCAAGACCGAGGCAGGTACGGTGCTGTTTGCGATTCCCTGGATGGGACGCGTGCTTGTGGGCACCACCGAGCAGGAAGTGAAAGTCGGGGACGATTTGTTCGTTTCCAAAGACGACGTTGAGCTTTTGCTGCGCCGCCTCAATCCATATTTGGCGCGCGCGATTACTCCGGGCTGCGTTCTCAGCGGCGTTGCCGGGGCGAGACCGCTAGTGAGTGAGGGCGACGTTCGCGAAACTAGAAAACTTTCACGTGACGATGTTTGTGAAATCGATGGCCTCACCGGCCTGATCAGCATCATGGGCGGCAAATGGACAACCTATCGCGCCATGGCCGAGGACGCCATCAACGCCGTCCAGAAGCATCTCGGGTCTGCCGTGACACCGTCCCTAACGCGTAGCCACCCGCTCTCCGGCTCGGCGGGATACTCAGCTGACTATTGGCAGTCACTAGCGAATGGCTATCACTTATCCGAGCAAACGGCGCGTCACTTGGCCGCGAAGTTTGGGACCAATGCCCCGAACGTCCTCGAGCTGCAGAACGAAAACGCGGAACTCGCAAAGCCGATACTCGAAGACTTGGCGCCAATCCGGGCGGAAGTCGTACACTGCGTCCGGCACGAAATGGCCCTGACCATCGAAGATATTCTCTTTCGCAGACTCGGCGTCCAACTCTATAGTTGGCGCTCGGCGATTCACGCCGCGCCGGTGGTCTCCGCAATCCTCGGGGATGAGCTTGGCTGGTCCGATAACGTTGTAGCCTCGGCCACTCGCGAATACGTAACCAGCATCAACCGCTATCTGGAAAACGCAGGCCTGGCGCCCGAACCGTTTTCCGGTTCTTAGCACAGGTTTCCAGCGCCGGAGCGGACAGGAAAGGCAGGAAAACTATGGCGAGTTATATTGGCGCGATCGATCAGGGCACCACTAGCACGCGGTTCATCGTGTTCGATCGCACCGGCCGCGTGGTATCCGTGGCGCAGAAGGAACACGAACAGATTTATCCGCGCCCGGGGTGGGTGGAGCACGATCCCGAAGAAATTTGGCGGAATACTCAAGAAGTAATCGCCGCAGCCATGGCCGAGCGCTCGCTGTTGCCCGCCGATCTCGCTGCGGTGGGCATCACCAACCAGCGCGAGACCACCGTGGTATGGAATCGTAAGACCGGCCAGGCCGTGTGCAACGCCATTGTGTGGCAGGACATGCGCGTGGCCGATGCCGTAGCGGAATTCTCCCAGGCCGGCGGCCAGGACCGCTTCCGGCGGCAGACTGGCCTCCCGCTCTCAACGTACTTCAGCGCACTGAAAATTCGCTGGATCCTCGAAAACGTACCGGAAGTGCGGGCGCAAGCCGAATCGGGCGATGTGCTCTTCGGAAATATTGACACCTATCTGGTCTGGCAGCTCACCGGCGGGGTCCACGGAGGCCTGCACATCACCGATGTGACCAACGCGAGCCGCACGCAGTTGATGAACCTCGATACCCTCGATTGGGATTTGGAAATTTTGAAAGCGCTGGCCATTCCGCGGGCCATGTTGCCGCAGATTCGGTCGAGCAGCGAAGTCTACGCGCACGCGAAGACCTCCGCGGTGCAAGGAGTGGCCATCGCCGGAATTCTCGGCGATCAGCAGGCAGCCCTCGTTGGCCAGGTGTGCTTCGATCCCGGTCAGGCGAAAAACACCTACGGCACCGGCTGCTTCATGCTGATGAACACCGCCACGCGCGCGGTGACATCCAAGCACGGCCTGCTCACCACCGTGGCCTACCGACTGGGCAAGCAGCCCGCGTGTTACGCGCTTGAAGGCAGCGTGGCGATCACCGGCGCGCTGGTCCAGTGGCTGCGCGACAATCTGGGGCTGATCCAGAAAAGCTCCGACGTCGAGATCCTGGCGCGAAGCGTGAAGGACAATGGCGGCGTTTATTTCGTTCCGGCGTTTTCCGGTCTATACGCGCCGCACTGGAAGAGCAATGCTCGCGGCGTGATCGCCGGTCTCACTCGCTACGCCAATAAAGGTCACATCGCGCGCGCGGTGCTTGAGGCTACCGCTTTCCAGACTTGCGAGGTTCTCGAAGCGATGGAGAAAGATTCTGGTATCCGCCTGGACGTCTTGAGAACCGATGGAGGAATGGTGGAGAACGAGTTGCTCATGCAGTTTCAGGCGGACATGCTGGATCGTCCGGTGGTGCGGCCCGCGGTGAAGGAAACTACCGCGCTTGGCGCGGCATATGCAGCCGGCCTGGCGGTAGATTACTTCCACGACCTGGACGAGCTGCGATCGAATTGGGCAGTGGAGCAGACCTGGAAGCCGAACATGGAAAAGAAAACGCGCGACGAAATGTACCGCTACTGGAAGCGCGCCGTGGCGAAGTCCACCGATTGGCTGGAGTGATCGTGGCGACGTTTGAAGCGCCGGCCCCTCGGCCGGTGAATGCTTCGCCTGAACGAAAGGAAACTCGATGAGATCTGCACTGCTTGGCGAATTTTTGGGCACCCTGGTAATGATATTGCTGGGAAATGGCGTCGTCGCTGGCGTCTTGCTGAAGCGCTCCAAGGCCGAAGGCTCCGGATGGATCGTAATCACAGCCGGATGGGCGTTTGCGGTAATGGCGGGCATATTTACCGCCATCGCCTGCGGAAGCAGCGACGCATACTTAAATCCGGCATTCACCATCGGAATTGCGGTGTCCACCGGGAGCTACGCAAAGTTCTTTCCATATCTCGTCGCGCAAATTCTTGGCGCATTCGTGGGCGCCACGCTGGTATGGGTGCATTATCTTCCCCATTGGAAGGAAACGCCCGACCCGGACTTGAAGCGTGCGTGCTTTTGCACTCATCCCGCGATTCGCAGCGCCCCGTCAAACTTGGCCAGCGAAATTATAGCGACGCTGGTTCTGGTATTTGTGGCTGCTGCGATCACCTCCAAGACCACCGGCGGCCTGGCCCTCGGTTTGGCGCCGACGCTTGTCGCCGCGCTGGTTTGGGGAATCGGGCTGTCCCTCGGCGGGACCACCGGCTATGCGATCAACCCAGCCAGGGATTTCGGGCCGCGGCTGGCCCATGCAATTTTGCCGATCGCAGGCAAAGAAAACTCCGACTGGGGTTACGCCGCGATTCCCATCGCCGGTCCACTCATAGGTGGCGCCCTGGCGGGTCTGCTGATCCGCTGGATTCAATTCTGATAGGGCCCGCCGCCACGCGTGGAACGCGATCGCGCGTCTTGGTAGAATAAAATTCACGGACGGAGGCTTTCTCCGGTACACTCTGGAAAATTTTATGACTAACGTAACTCGACGTAACGTCCTGAAGAGCGTTGTTTCTGGTGCCGCTATGGCTTCCATCTCATCTCCGTTATGGTCCGCGAACACCGATTCCGTTCCTCGTAAGGGCCGCGTGAAGCAATCGGTTTCTCGCTGGTGCTACAAGAACATCCCACTCGACGATCTCTGTACCGCTGCCGCGCAGATGGGCTTGAAAGCCGTGGACTTGCTCAATCCTGACGAATTTGAAGTGCCCGCGCGCTACGGCCTGGTTTGCAGCATGGGCTACGCCGGGGGCGGTGAGATCGGCAGCGCGATGAACCGCGTGGAAAACCACGCCAGAATCGAAGAAGGCTTTCGCAAATTCATTCCCTTGGCCGCCAAAGCAGGCGTGCCCAATGTAATCACTTTCTCCGGCCTTCGCGCCGGGATGTCTGACGACGAAGGCGCGAAAAATACCATCATCGGCCTCAACCGCGTCAAGAAAATTGGCGAAGATCATGGCGTGACGATCTGCATGGAGCTGCTCAATAGCAAGGTGGATCACAAGGACTACATGTGTGACCACAGCGCGTGGGGCGTCCGCGTGGTCGAAGAAGTGAATTCGCCGCGCGTGAAGCTACTCTACGACATTTATCACATGCAGATTATGGAGGGCGACCTGGTCCGCACCATTCAGCAGAACATCCAGTGGCTCGCTCACTTCCATACCGGGGGCGTTCCGGGAAGGCACGAGCTCGATGGCACCCAGGAAGTGCAGTGGGACGGCGTGATGCGCGGCATCGTCGCCGCTAACTTCCAAGGTTACGTGGCGCATGAATTTGTGCCCACTCGGGATCCGCTCACGTCGCTGAGGCAAGCCGTGGATCTGTGCGATGTGTAATTCTCGCTCGTGAGCCGGTCGCACGTTGTCTGCCATCTGACGTTCTCCGAAATGTGAGCATCCATAATAGAATGCGGCTGTCACCTCGCTCATGGAACAACGAGTTGGATCGCCAGAAATGAATCGTCCCCGCGCCATTTCCGCCAGTGTCACAAATCGGCCGAGCCGAATCCTTCTCAGTTTCTTTAGCTTGGCCATTGCTCTGGCTGGTTTAACCTGTGCCACCGTGCGGGCACAAAACCCGGCGCCACAAAAGTCAGGCCCCATCATCGTCCAGGGCACTGTGCGAAACGCCGCCGGCGAACCGGTGAAAGACGCCGCAGTGTCATTGCAGGAGAAAAGCCAGGACCATCCCCAGCAGGCCAAGACCGACGCACAAGGCAAGTTCGTCTTCAATGCCCGTGAGCAAGGCGTCTACACCGTAGCCGCGGAAAAATCGGGATTCGGCAAGTGCGTCATCGGCCCGTTGCCATTGTCCGCCGGTCAAAAAAAACAGGTCGATCTGCTGCTGAGTTCTTCGGCGGCGATGGAGTTCGACGACAAACCGAATTTCACCGTCGCGGGAGTTACCGATTGGTCCGGTGCGGGCGGCCATGGCTCAGACACCAGCCTGCGAACCAGCGAGGCGTTTGCCCGCCAGACGCTGGCGCTCAAATCCGCCGGCCCAGACGGCGCTGCAGCAGGGAGCGCCGCGGGAACCGAATCGGCGGCGACGGAAGACAAACTCCGCGCCACTGTCGCGCAAACTCCCGGGAGCTTCAAAGCGAATCATCAACTCGGCGAATTCTATTTCCACTTGGGCAAAGCCGGCGAAGCCATCCCGCTCTTTAGGGCCGCATACCAGATCGACCCCAGCGATTTTTCCAACTCCTACGATCTAGCGCTGGCATACAGCGCCAACGGCGACCTCGTGCCAGCCCACGATCTGGCCGCTAAAATTCTGGCCAACGCGGAGCATCCCGCCGCCGTGCACCGCCTGCTGGGGGATCTCGATGAGCGATCCGGCGACCCCCTCGGCGCTGTCCGCGAATTCGAACGCGCCGCCGCTCTCGATCCCAGCGAGCCGAATTACTTCGCTTGGGGTACGGAACTTCTGCTGCACCGCGCGGTCTCGCCGGCGATGAGCGTCTTCCAAGAAGGCTCCACGGCGTACCCCACTTCGGTTCGCATGCTGGTCGGACTCTCCACCGCTCTCTACTCCCGTGGCACTTACGATGAAGCGGCTCGCCAGATTTGCCGTGCTTCGGATTTGCAGCCGGAAGATTCCACGCCCTATCTTTTTATCGGCAAGATGCAGGAGATTTCCGCCACCTCGCTCCCGTGCAGCGAACAGAAGTTGGCCCGCTTTCTGAAGAATCAGCCCGGAAAAGCGCTGGCCAATTATTACTTCGCGGTGGCCCTGCTAAAGCGGGATCGCGATGCGAAGACCGCTGCCAACTCGCAACAAGCCGAAGCGCTGCTTGAGAAATCGCTGGCCATCGATCCCAAACTGGGCGAAGCGTATCTGCAACTTGGAATTTTGTACGCGGCGCAGGGCGCTCCCGATCGAGCCATCGCCGCCTACCAGAAAGCAACCGAAGTCACTCCCAGCCTCAGCGAACCTCACTACCGCCTGAGCCAGCTCTACCGGCGCGCCGGCGAAACCGACGAGGCCGAGCGGGAAATTCAGCTCTACACCCAGTTGGAGCAAACTCAGGCCGACGCAGTCGAGCGGCAGCGGCGGGAAGTACAGCAATTCCTGATTGTCCTGAAGGATCAGCCGGCAGGTTCCACACGCTAATAAAAGCGCATTTCACGCCACAACCATTGCGCCTATTTATTCTTTGAATTTGGAATCACGATCCCATGCCCCTCGCGGATCGTCACGATCTGATTCACTTTCACCTTTGTGAACCGTTCGATTTTCTGCGTAGTTGGCCATTTCACTTCGATCAGATCCACGATCGGCGCTTTGCCCAGCCCGAAATGAAGGCGCAGGTCCGATTGCGACATCACGCTCGTCCCGCTGTGGACCTCGTCCATCTGCGCGTGCGTGCCGGTAACCACACGGACTCGGGCGCCAATCGCCGTCCGATTGCATTGCGTCCCAATCAATTTGATCTTGATCCAGTTCTTCGCGTTCCCACCGTCGTTGCGTAAAAGCGACGGCAAGTCGCTCATGTTCAGTATCAACGCGTCGATGTCTCCGTCGTTGTCGTAATCTCCAAACGCTGCGCCTCGGCTGGAGAAGTGTTCGCTGATTCCCGGCCCTAGCTCGGACGAAACATCCTTGAAGCGTCCGTCGCCTAGATTCTTGTAAACCAGGCGCGGGTTCTTATATTGTTGGCCGATGTCATGCCCGCCGATTTCCGGGTATACGTGTCCGTTCACCTGAAAAATATCCGGCCATCCGTCGTTGTCGTAATCGATGAACGCGCAGCCCCACGCAACGTACCCGTTGTTAACCCCGACTCCCGAGGAAAACGTTGCGTCGGTAAAAGTCCCATCGCCGTTGTTGCGATAGAGGTCGCAAGTGTCGTCCGCGAAGTTCGTCTTAAAAATATCGAACCATCCATCGCAGTTGTAATCGCCGACCGCAACACCCATCCCTGCCTGCTCGTGGCCGTTTTCGCTGTAGGCGCACCCGGCAATAACCGCGAGGTCAGTAAACGTGCCGTCGTGGTTGTTATGAAACAGAATGCTCGGCTCTGAGTCCACCGCCACGTAAATATCCGGCCATCCGTCATTGTCGAAATCATAAGAGACGGCGGTAATCGAATAACGCGGCCCGGGCTTCAGAATCCCGGACTTCTCCGAGACGTCGGTGAAGGTTCCGTCTCCGTTGTTGTGATACAAGATATTGGTGTCACCCGGCAGGCCTCTCGGCCCGCACATCACCGGAATTCCTTTCCACTGGCAGAGTGCCGGGTCGGTGTCCGCCGCAACTTTTTCCGGATCGAGCGGGATGTAGTTGCAGACGAAAAGATCGAGGCGCCCGTCCCGGTCGTAGTCCAGCCAGGTACAACCGGCGCCCCAGCGGACTCGCTCGCCGCGCAGCCCCGCTTTCTGGGTCACCTCCGTGAATGTTCCGTCGCCGTTGTTGTGGAACAACACGTTGTGCCCCCAGAAGCAGCAAAATAAATCGTCCCACCCGTCGTTGTCGTAGTCGCCTACGCACACTCCGGTTTGCCATCCGGTCCGCGCCAGCCCCGATTTCTCCGTTATATCCGTGAATGTTCCGTCTCGATTATTCTTGTACAAGTGAGAGGTCGGCGCTTGCCCGGCGGGCCAGTGCGCATCGAGCTGAGTTCCGTTTGTCAGGTAAATATCCAGCCATCCGTCATTGTCATAATCGAAAAAGGCCAGCCCGCTCCCTTTCGCTTCAATGATCGAACGCTTGTGTTCCGACCCGCCCCACACATTCGGTATGTTCAGGCCTGCTTCGCGGCCCACATCGACAAACCTTACCGGAGAAGTCGCCGCCGCAGAAACCGCCGCCCCAGAAATCGGCGCGTTCGGAATGCTGGCGGCTTCGACCACCATTGGCCGCTTCCACCTCCATAATGGCGTCGCCAACGCGTCCACCAGCTCATTTCCAAGCAAGAGCAGGGAAGAGCCGAGAAAACCCCGTCGCGGTAGGTTCATAGGCCGGGAAGTTCCTGGCCGAGCTTTGTCTCAGCCGAAATGTGGGCGCCAGGGGAATCATTTGTTTCGCGTGTATTTTTGTCTCGCTTCATCGGCTCGGTATCCTAGGAAAATTACGCGGCACAATTCCAGCGCCTTCTTTCACCGCGATGATTCGGTCGATGGGCACATTCGTCAACCGATCCACTTGGCCGCTCAACCACGTAATTTCAAGAGAATCGATCTTGCTTCGTTTTCCCAGCCCAAAATGGATCCGTGGATCGCTGGCAGACATGTAGCTCATCCCGCCTTTCGCCTGCTCCACATGGGTGATTCCTTCCGAGGTCAGTTTCAACGAAGCGCCGATGCCGTCCCGGTTCGAGCGTGTTCCAATCAGGAAAATCTCCAGCCAATGATTGGAGTTTCCACCGTCATTGCGCAGCAGTTCCGGATAGTCGTCGCGGTTATTCGTGGCGATATCGATGTCGCCGTCGTTGTCATAGTCCGCGGTGGCGAGTCCGCGCCCCGCGATTGGGCGCATGAAATCCGGACCCAGGGCTTCGGACGTTTTCTCGAACTGGCCTTTCCCCACATTCCGGAACATCAATAGCGGTTCTTTGTACGTCACTTCGCTGTGGTAAAGCTGTACGTTGTCCACCATCGCGCCGTTGATCTGCACGATGTCCGGCCACCCATCGTTGTCGTAGTCTAGAAATTTCGCCGAGACGCCGCTCATCAGGATCGCCTTGTTTCCGATTCCCGAGCGATACGTGTAGTCGTCAAACGTTCCATTTTGATTGTTGTGATACAGCCGATTCAACTCGAAATCCAAATGCGTTATGTACACATCCTGCCAGCCGTCTCCGTCCACGTCCGCAGCGTCAATCCCCATACCCGCCTCATAACGTCCATCCTCGCTGGCTGCCAGGCCGGAAACGAACGACGCGTCTTGAAACGTTCCGTCGTGCTTGTTCAGAAAAAGAAAATTGGGCCACGAATCGTTGGCGATGGCGATGTCCATCCATCCGTCGTTATTAAAATCCGCCAGCAGCACTCCCATGCCCTTGGCTTCAGGTTTCCCAACGCCCGACGCGTCGCTCGCATCGGTGAACGTCCCGTCATGGTTGTTGTGATACAGCTTGATTCGCTGTCCCTTGTAGTTGCCCGGATGGCAATACGATCGGTAACCCGGCCGCCGTTCCCCGCACCAGGTATTGTTCTGCGGCGTCCAATCGATGTAATTCGCAACCACCAGGTCCAGCCAGCCGTCCTTGTCGTAGTCGAACCATCCCGCACTCGTTGACCACTGGCCTGCGTCGGCAACTCCCGCTTTTGCCGTGACGTCGGTAAACGTCCCGTTACCGTTGTTGTGGTACAGAATCCCGCCGCCATATCCTGTCACATAAATATCGGGATACCCATCGTTGTCGAAGTCCGCGACCGCCACGCCTTGGCCGTAATGTCCCTCACCGCCCACACCTGCTTTCTCAGTGACGTCCGTAAATGTTCCGTCGCCATTATTGTGATACAGCGCCGAGCGCAGTGGATGAGCTGGCTTGTAAATGCCGGTAGCCGCCGATTGTACGAAATAAAGATCCATCAACCCATCCTGGTCGTAATCGATCCAACCGGCGCCTGTTCCCATCGTTTCTAGATAATACTTTTCGTCGGTCCCGGTCCCGTCCTGCTGAAACGTGATTCCCGCTTCTTTCCGCACGTCCGTAAAGCGCACCTTTGTCGCCGGGTCCTGCGCCTTGGACTTCTGAGCGCCGATGCCGATCGTCCAGGGATTCAAGCTCACGCCGATCAAAAAGCACAGCGCCGCCACAGCCATCAGATGGCTCCGGCGGGTGCCTCTATCAATCGTCGATTTGTTCTTCATTCTCAGCAAGTTTTGAGGAAGCGTCTCAATCTAACGCGAAATTCTCCTACAACGAATCAAAGCGTGCGGTCGGCAATCGACAGCGCGAATTGCACGACTTGCTGCCGAGCCGCCATCGGCATCGGCTCGTTCACCACAAGCGGCATCGCCGGTGCCTTGTCCAAAGCCTCTTCGATCCGGTTCACGTCCAATCCACCGCCGGCGTTGCTTCCCTCAAATCGGTTCAGCACTTCTCTCGCCTTTCCGATTTGTCCCGTTTGATAATAAAAAACGCCGAGCGTCGAATAGCTCCCCAACCACTCCGGCATCAGCTCGACAGCTTGCGCCAGTTGCTCCGCCGCCTGCGCCGTTTTGCCTTCTAACACCGAGACCAGTCCCGCGCCCCACAGCAGTTTCCCCGATCCCGGGATCCGCGACAGGCCTTGGTGCAGGGTTTTTTCCGCACCAGGCAGATCGCTCTGGCGCAGTTGCAGCAGCATCAGCGAGAGATAACTCTGGTCGTTGTCAGGATTCCGCCGAATCGCGTCCCTGTAAATCTCCGAAGCTTCGAGCGGCTGCCCGAGATGCGCGTGGATATCCCCAAGCAGGGAGAGAAACGCATCGTCCTGCTGGCCCTTGCTCGATACTTGCTGCGCAACCTCCAACGCTTGCGGGTACATCCGTTTGCGAAAGTAAGCATCCGCCAGATCGAATTTCACATCGTCGGAATCGGGATTCACTTGCAACGCCGCCTGGAAATGCCGCACCGCATCGTCGTACAGATGATGATGCGCCAGCAGCACTCCTATCCCGGTTTGCGTTCGGTAGTCCCCCGCGCTTAGCTGGTCTAACTCCGCAATAGACTGGCGAGCTTCTTCAACCTTCCCGAGTTTCAAATATCCTTCGGCGAGCAGGTAGAGGTTTTCCGGCTGGTCAGGCTGTTTCTGGATCTGCGCAGACAGCTCGGTGAGATCCAGTTGCGCTTTCTCATCGCCGGAAAGATTCGAACGATTGTTCAGGTAATCAAAAAGATGCTGGTAGGGATATGGCCCCGTCGACGCATTCTTGGAAAGTGTCTGAAACACGCCCAAATCCCGTTGCTCCGCCTCCGTCTGGTGCAGGCTCCTCTCGACCATCGCCAGCTTGTAGTATCCCGGTGCGGGCGCGCGCGCCACTCGGACGAATTTTCGCAGCAGCTCCGCCGCCTCCGCATATTTTTTGCTGGTGATTCGCAAGTTCGCCAATTCCAGCAACGCTTCGGCATAGTCGGGGTTCGCTCGCAGCGCTTCCTGAAAAAGACGTTCGGCCGTCTCGACATTTCCTTGGCGCGCATCGATGTATCCAATATTGAACAAGCACGAAGCATTCCGCGGGTCTTTCTTCAGGCCTTCTTGAAAATATTTTCGCGCCTCGTCGAAGCGTCCCAGCTGACGGTAAGAGAGCCCCAAGAACGCATACGATCGCGCCGAAGGATCCAAATCGATCAGCTGCTTGAACTCATCAGTCGCCTTCTCCACTTTCCCAGACATGAAGTAGCTCTCTCCGAGCGCGGCGTGCAGGTCCGCTCGCTGCGGAGCAATTTTCAATCCGGATTCCAGCAGGGGAATCGAGTCTTCGTAATAATTCTGAGACATGCTCACCCGAGCCAGCGAGTAGATCACGTCCGTATTCTGGGGAGCGAGCTTGTGCGCCCGCACCAGCAGGTCCAGCGCGTCAACCGGCTTCATCTGTTCGGAGTCAACCTGCGCCAGCAAAAGCAGTGTCTCGGGTGAATCCGGCTTCAGTTTCAGCGCGCGATTCAACGCGACTTCCGCCTTCGCGTATTCCACATCCCGCAAATAAACCTCGCCCAGGTTGTAGAGAATCTCGAATGTCTGGGGCTGCAGCAGATTGGCTTGCTCCAATTCGCCTTGCGCGGCGCGGTGTTGCTTCTCGCTCGCCAGCAATACGCCCAACGTGAAGTGCACCTGCACGTTGTTTTTGTTTTGCGCGGAAAGCTCCGCGGCCGCCTTCAAGCCATCCGCCGTCTTGCCCGCTTCCAGATCGGCTCTCGCCAGGCTCATCTGCGATGCAATTGTTTGCGGTCGGATTCGTTGCAGGTAGGGAATCGCATCTGCCGGATGCTTCTTCGCCAAAAGAACCAGTCCCAGATTGTAGTTGCCGTCGTTATCCGCCGGATTCAGCCGTACCGCCTCGCGGAATTCCTTCTCAGCTAGATCGATTTTTCCCTGCGCAACGTAAACGTTGCCCATGTCGTTGCGAATCCCCGTGGATCTTGCATCGAATTTCAATCCCTGCTCGAAAGCGGCCAGAGCTTCCGCATAATTCTTTTCTTCCGTGTATACCAGCCCCAACAGCGAATACCCTTCGGCGTTCGAAGGATTCTGCAGTAGCTCTTCTTGAATCTTGCTTCTCGCTTCCTCAAGTTGGCCCTGCTGAAGAAGCGCTTCGCCATCCGCGAAAGGGGATGCTGTTTTGGTCCCCGCGCCGCTGGCATGTTTGCCGGGAGCCGCCTGTTGTCCGGCATTTCCGCGCGCCACGAGAAAGGAAATCGCGATCAGCGCAACGGCGGCGCCCAATCCTGCTCGCCAGCTCCACTTTCCGGCGGTGTGCCGGACATGACCGCAAACGTCTATCAACGCTGTTCCTCTGTGCGTACTTCCTTGGGAATGAGGGCCGTGAAAATTAATTTAGCATTTCCAGAGTCTGCTGAGCCAACTGGTGGTCCGGTTGCTCGCGAAGCAGCGCCCGCATTACTTCTCTGGCCTTTTCCTTGTCGTTCAAGACCACGTACAGCTTCGCCAAATTGAAATAGGCCTGGTCAAACCTCGGCGCCGCCTGGATGCACGCTTCGAATTTCTGCTTGGCCTCCGGATATTGTCCCTGGCGCACCAGAAGAACTCCCAGATTATTCAGCGCATCGGCATAGTCCGGCCGCAGCGCCACCGCCCGGGCCAGATAGTCAGACGCCGCCTGAAGTTGGTTTTGTCCCGCAGAGAGCATTCCCATACTGTAGTTCGCCTCAGGATCCTCGGGAGCATCTGTCAGCGCCCGCTCCAGCAGTTTTTGCGCCCTAGCGAATTCGCCCTTTCGGCGCAACAGATTTCCGAGGTTCAGCAGTGCGGTCACATAGGTCGGTCTAAGTTGAATAGATTTTTGAAAATTCTCGATCGCCTCGTCGGCTTGGCCTTGTTGCGCAGACACCATTCCCAGATTGTTCCAGGCCTCCGCATAGTTAGGACGCAACTTCACCGCCTGCTCCAGATACTGGCGCGCCTCGGGCAGCGCATTTCGTCGCAGGTAGAGCGTCCCCAGGTTGTAATAGGCCATCGGCTCGTCGGGTTTCACCACAATCACTTGCTTGAATTCTTCCGCCGCCTCTTCCAAATAGCCGCGCTGAAACAGCGCCACTCCCACCGTGAGATCGTTGCGCTGGAAATTTCCCTGAATCATCGGCCCCTTGAACGGTAGACGCTTTCCTAAGAAAACCGGCGGCACTATTCGGGACCGACCTCACGTCCTGCAGCAGCCGCTCGGGCTCCACCGTCCCTTGATACACCTTGACGATCATGCCCTCCCGGTTCACTAGCATCGACGTCGGCAGCGCCAGATCTCTCCGCCGATCGAACAGATAGCGATAGATGATGTTGTAGACCCCCGCCAACTCCGGCGTCGCCAGCAGAATCGCCAGCGAAATCCCTTCTCTTGCAGCAAACGAGCGCACCGCTCCCGCATCCTGGGGATCATCGACGTTCAGTGCCAGGACGTGAAGATTGGACGACGTCCAGTTCGCCTGATGCCTCTGCAAGAGCCGCAGTTGGCCGCTACACAATGGCGCCGCAGTGGTCCAAAAATTCAATAGGACAAAACTCCCGCGAAACGATTGCAGCTGCTTCCTGTTCCCCGCCAGGTCCAGCAAAGAAAAGTCGGGCGCATGCAGTGGCTGGATCAGCCACGTCTGCACCCCAAGCGGCAGACGCTCCGTTTTTTGCGGCTCGCTTCCGTGCACGTAAGCCGCGGGTGCAGCCGCAAACGGTTTGGCTCGAAAATCCTCTACACCTTCCTCTATTTCGATGCGCTGGTTGACCGGCAATTTTTCGAAGGCTTGCGTAAGGCCGCTGGGCCAGCGAATGCTGGCGCGCACCGTGTCTGCCGTACTTCCCACTCCAAAGAAAAGTTCCTTACTGTGCTGTGCCAAAAAGCCTGAACCTGCCTGCAGATACTTCGTCTGGCGATGGCCGCCCGCGTCCACCGTCACCGCCGCACCGATCGCGTCGCGATTGCTCTTTTTCCCTCGCAGACGCAGCGCGATGGACGATCCAATCGCGTTCATCGCGTTGTGCAGAACTCGAATCTGCGGCGCGGTCCGGTTCTTCAGAATGATTTCCAGCCGTCCGTCGTGATCCACGTCGGCCAGCGCAAACGTGCGGCTGTCATCGAGAAAATCCAATCCCGCTGCGCCCGAAACCTCCGAGAAGCTGCCATCCCGATTATTCAGGTAGCACACATTTCTCTCAAGTCCGTTCCAGGTGGCGTCCGAACGGATCAACTCATTGATCGCGTTCCACCCGCGCTCGTAGCTTTCCGAGGGAGTCGCGCTTGACGGTGATTTGGCCACCACCTGCCGCCAGAAAAAGCTCGAGACGTCGCGATCGCCCTGGCCCGAGATATAACCATTGGCGACGTACAGGTCCGCATAGCCGTCATGGTCAAAGTCCCATGCATCCGTGGACCACGACCAGCGGCCCATTTCCACTCCTGCTTGCTTGCCCACATTCTGAAACCGGCCGTTCCCCAGATTCCGATACAACGAATTGCCGCTCATGTGTCGCCGGTAAAGTTCGCGAATCGATTCCGGCGCTTTATCCTGAAAAGATGGTTGTCCAAAAACTCGCATCCCAGCGGCGACCCACATTCCCGCCGCATAGATGTCCTGGTTTCCATCGTTGTCGAAGTCCAGCCAGCATGCGCTCATGCCGGCTCCCGGCTCATTCACTTGCGCGTCGTCGGAAACCGCCGCGAATGTGCCGTCGCCATTGTTCCGGTAGAGATTGTTGCGCCCAAAGTCATTCACGACGTATAAGTCCGGCCAGCCATCCGCGTTGAAGTCGCCCCACGAACACGCAAAAGTGTAGCGATCGTTCTCCACGTTCAGGCCCGCAGCTTCGGTCCGGTCTTGAAACACTCCGTTTCCTTCATTGTGGAACAGAAAGTTTGGCGGGCCATTGCGTGCGTCAAAATACGGCGCCGGATAGTGGTACTGGTCCAGCCCGAGATAATAGTTGTAGACGCCGAAATAAACGTCCAGCCGCCCATCGCGGTCATAGTCGGCCACCGCCGCGTGTGTGAACGTTCCCGCCGGCGCATTCGCAAACTGGAACGCATCGCGCTTCAGCAAAAATTTTCCATTTCCCTGATTGACGAAGAGCAAAGGCCCGCTGCCGGTCACTACCAGCAGGTCCTGCAGTCCTTTATTTTCGAAATCGGCAAACAGCGCGCAAGCAGTTCCGTCCAGCACGCCCACGCCTGCGGCTTCCGTCACATCCTCGAATGTCCCGTCGCCGCGGTTGTGGTAAAGCCGGTTCGGAAGTCCCGGAGGTTGGCAGATATACAGGTCATCCAGTCCGTCGTTGTCGAAGTCTCCCGCCGCCAGCCCGGTATTTCCGTAAATGTCGATTCCACACGCCCCGTCCAGAACCGTGCGCCAGTAGTCCATTCCATGGAGCATCTGGTTTTTGAACGACTCCGTCTGCCCAAGAGCTTGCTCAGTCACATCCAGGAAAACCGGCCCGGCCGCACGGCTGAGAGTCTCCTCCGTTGCCGTCCAGCGGTAGGCCTGCCATCCACGGGCGTCGTCGTGCGTCCATTCCGTCAACCAATACCCAATGCGCTCCTCGCGCCCGGCATCGCCATGCCTTCCGACCATGTCATAGCGAATCACGGCGCGAACTTTTGGCGGTGAACTGGCCGCTTGCTCGATTCCCGCAATTTGAAATTCCGCGGTTTCCACCCGAGTCAGCGCCGCCAGGTACGCTCGCATTTCCTTCAGGAAGCCCTCGCGGCCGCCCAGCGCCTCTCTCGAAAACGTCCTCCGGAAAACATCAATCCCATATTCCGAACGGACCGCATTCTCTTGCGTAGCAGTGAGTGAGCCGGCCTTGAGCGAAGTATGCAGAAATTTCGCCAGCGTGTTCAGACCAGAACGGTTCGACCGCAACTCTTGCCCCCACTCGTCCAGGCGCCGCGCGATTTCGGCGGCGTACTTCTCCGTCACGTATTCATCGCTCCCCGGTTCCACGTAACGAAGCACGTCGTCCAGCGGAGACCTCGCCGGATAGTGTGGCGTCAATCGGTAATCCGTTAAGGGAAACGATGGCTCTCCGCGATCTCCCAACATCCGCGAAGCAAAGCATCCGAATTCCGCCGAATGAAGTGGTGCAGGAAGGAACAACAAAGGGGCCCAGCGCAGCCCTCCGAGGAAGGTTCGCCGTGAAACTTTATTTTTTTTCTCTTTTTTGTGCCCCATTTCCGGGTGCCCGTGGAAATTCAAACCAGTTTCGCATGCTAGCACGCAAATGAAACTGGCCAAACTTGCCGGCCTTTTCCCGGAAATCTTGCGCAAAATTTCAAAGCGGCGAGCAATACGAGATCAAGCGGCACAGCTCCCCCGAACCTGGCTGGCGTCCAAAAACGAGCTGGATGTGTCGTTAAACTAACGGGCCATCGTGGCTAACACTTTACCGGTCCCGACGAATGCCCCACGATCAGTTCCGCGGGAATCTCGTATTCTCTCCCTTGCGGAATTTTGGAGCTGCAAAGTTCGTGCAACGCGTCCGCCGCCATTTGCCCGAGTAGATCTCGATGGATGTCTACGGTGGTCAGCGAAGGGATGCTGTATTCCGCCAGCCGAGTCCGGTCGAACCCGGTCACCGAAATATCTTCAGGAATCCGGCAACCCGCGGATGTCAGCCCTTTCATCACCCCCACCGCGGTCAGGTCGTTGATCGCCATTACCGCGGTCGGCCGCGGAGACATCTGTCCGATCGCCAATCCTGCGGCAAGTCCTCCCTCAAATCGCAGGTCGCCGTGCAGGATCGGTCCGGGTTTCAGTCCCAGCGCCACCATATATTTTTCGTACGCTTCCAGCCGCGCCACATTCGACTTCAGATTCCTGCCGGCCACGAACGCAATTTTCCGGTGCCCCTCTTGGTACAGGTATTTCACGCTTTGCTCAATCCCAGATGCGTAATCGATTCGCAGCGTGCTCACGTATCCCCGCGCCGGAGCCAGATCGAGAAACGTCACCGCAATCTTCCGGCGCGCCAGTTCGTCGATCAATCGCGCGCTGATTTCGGAAGTCATGATCGCCACGCCGCTCACGTTGTGCGCCATCATTCGGCTGGCCGCTTCCTGGGTGCGCCGCGGGTCGTAGTTGGTGTCGCTGAGAATTGCCTCGTAGCCGAGCTGCCGTGTGCGCGCCAGAAAGCTCTTGATAATTTCCGGGAAAAAGGGATTTTCGATATCCGAAACAATAATTCCCAGTGTCCGCGTGTCGCGCGAGGCTAAGCGGCGGGCGTGGATGTTGGGAAGATAACCGAGCCGTTTGACCGTCGAGAGCACCAGGCCTTGCGTCTTGCGGCCAACCTTGCCTCTCTTATTCAATACGTTCGAAACCGTCGCCGTCGATACCCCTGCCGCCTTCGCCACATCTCGGATCGTTAAGCCCATGTCGGCACAAACCTACCTTAAACCTATTGTTCGGAGCGAGCTTCCTTCGATAAACAGATGCAAGCTATCAAAATAAACTCTTGACAACAATCGAAAGAATATGTTTTAGTGCCGCAAGGTTAAGCGGTTAATCTTTTTGGGGTTTTATTTTTGGGGTGCTGTCAAGCGGTGGCGTTGCTCGCGGGCTTGCTTCTTTCTTTCGCCCTTTCGCGCTTCCTGCTTTCCAGTCTACCTTCACTGACTATTGTCATGATGTTTCGTGTTTTTGCTCTACGGGCCCCGTCGGGTTCGGCGTGCGCGCCTTTGAGCGCGAACCTAACTCGGCAGACGTTTACCTTGCTCGTGTAGTTATTTCTGAGGAGGAATAGGCATGAAGGCCAGGACAAATTTTGTTTGCGACCGCGGTTTCACTTTGGCATTGGTCGCCCTTTTGGCTGTGCTGTTGGCGGCTGCGCCGCTCCACGCTCAGCTTGACGCCGGTTCCATCCTGGGCACCATTTCCGACCAAAGCGGCGCCGTACTCAGTGGCGCCAAGGTCACCCTCACCAGTGAGGGCACCGGCGCGACCCTGTCTACCACCACCGGTTCCGACGGCGTCTACAAATTCACGCCGGTCAAGATTGGCCGCTACAAGATTGACGTCTCCTATCAGGGCTTCCAGTCGAGCACCGTTAAAGGTGTTGTTGTCGATATCGGCGCCGATGTCGTCCAGAATTTTGCCCTCAGCCCAGGCAGTGTTTCTCAGACCGTCGAAATTACCGCCGCCGCTCCTCTGCTGGAATCACAGGATGCTTCTGTCGGCCAAGTCATCAACTCCCAGGAAGTGAACAACCTTCCTCTCAATGGCCGCAATTTTACGTTTCTCGCCCAGATCTCCGCTGGCGTCAACACGCCGCAGTCAGACACCCGTGGTAACGCCGGCAGTGGTGCTTTCGCCGCCAACGGTCAACGCCCGTCGATGAATAACTACCTCCTCGACGGCATCGACAACAACTCCGACACCGTCGACTTTCTCAACGGCACCAACTTCGTCGTTCTTCCTCCTTTGGACGCCATTCAGGAATTCAAGGTGCAGACCACCGACTTCAGCGCCGAATTTGGACGTTCCGGGGCCGCCATTCTGAATGCCACCACCAAGTCCGGTACCAACGAGTTTCACGGCGACGGCTGGGAATTCTTCCGCAACGACAAACTCGATGCCGCGGACTTCTTTGAAAATGCGAACGGCATTCCCAAGGGCGATTTGCAGCAGAACCAGTTTGGCGTCGCCATAGGCGGACCGGTAGTGATCCCCCACGTCTTCAACGGCCGCAAAAAACTCTTCTTTTTCGCCGACTACGAAGGACTCCGCCGGGTCCAGGGCGAGGTTTCCACTGGTAGCGTGCCGACCGTTGCCGAACGCAACAGCGGTTTCACCAATTTCACTGACCTACTCGCCGGCCAAGCCGGGACCGCGACCGACAACCTCGGCCGTACCATTCCCACCGGCACGATCATGGACCCAGCCACTACTCGCCCGGTCACTGCGGGTAGCGTGGATCCCGTTACAGGTTTGACGGCAACCAATACCGGCGACGTTCGCGATCCGTTCTATACCGGCGGCAGCGTGGCCGGAATTACCAATTTCGTTCCTCTGGCGAGTGCTTTGAATCAGATTCCGGCAGGACGCCTGGATCCCAACGCCATCAAATTGTTGAGTCTTTACCCCAACCCGACCAACGGCTCGCTCTTCTCAAACTTCGCCAGCTCGCCGAAACTATTTGAGCACACCAACGCCTTTGATGCCCGCGTCGACCTAAACATCAACGAATCCAATCAGCTCTTTTTCCGCTTCAGCCTCAAGGACGATCCGGAATTCATTCCCGGAATCTTCGGTGGCATCGCCGACGGCGGCGCTTTCCAGCAGGGCAATCAGACCGCCAACGCGCAGCAGAGCGCTTTGGGCTACACCCACGAATTTTCGCCCACCCTCATCAACACCCTGCGTGTCGGTCTGAATTATCTCCACACCACCCGCGCGGCTCCTGAGGCGTCCGTGAATGGTCTTCCCGCACAATTTGGCATTCAGGACATCCCGCAAGGTGACTTGAACGGCGGTCTTCCCGCCTTCGGCATCAACGGACTCTCCACCTTGGGCAGCAATAACTTCTTGCCCTCCGACGAGATCAGCTCCACTTTCCAGCTCACCGAAGATGTCACCAAAATTTACGGCAAACACACCTTCAAAATGGGTTTTGAATGGCAACACGTGAAGTTCTCCACCCTGCAGCCGTCTTGGTCCCATGGTGAGTTCGATTACAACGGCGATTTCACCGATATCGCCGGCGGCACCGACTCCAGCAGCACCGGCCGTGCCGACTTTCTCCTCACTCCAACGACCTCCTCCGTCGCCAGCGGTGTGAATTACGTCGGAGGCTCCAGTGACATCCGAGCCTCCAATATTGGTGAGACCGATGACGGCAAAAACTATTATGGCGGCTACATCAATGACGACTGGAAGATTTCTTCCAAGCTCACCATAAATTTGGGCTTGCGGTATGACTTCTTCGGTCTCGTCTTCGAACACCACCACGCCCAGGCTAACTTTGTTCCCGATGCCATCGGCGGCCCCACCGAAGTAATTCCCGAGGGCAACCCGTTACTCGCCGATCTCTCGCCGAGCTACCTCTCGCT
This sequence comes from uncultured Acidobacteriota bacterium, assembly GCA_963725655.1. GTDB lineage: Bacteria > Acidobacteriota > Terriglobia > Acidiferrales > UBA7541 > CAVRXT01. Next base: position 118,674 of record CAVRYY010000001.1, read on the forward strand.
CCTTGCCAAGGACGGCATCGCCTTGGATGTCACCAACAAGTACGGCGGCGGGCTGGGAACTTCCCAGAAGGATAATTTTGGCCCGCGCGTCGGCTTTGCCTACCAGGCCAGTCAAAAGCTCGTCGTACGCGGCGGATTTGGCATGTTCTACAACGGTTTTGAAAACCGTGGATATTCGCCCAACCTGGGCGAAAGCTATCCGTTCCAGTACAGCTTTAACTATTTCCCGGCCAACGATTCCACGCCGCTCACGTTTCCCGGTTGCGCCAGCGCGGGCCCAGGTAACGTCGGAACCTTCGAGACCGGATTCTCATGCACTCCCCTGAATCCAATCGACGTCAATGCCAGTGGCTTGTCCTTGCCCGGAATTCAGTTCCACTATCAGACCCCGTATACCTTGGGCGCCAATATCACCGTTCAATATCAGGTTACCCCGACCATCGCCGTGCAGGTCGGATACGTGCTTGAGAACGGACGCCACATCGAGGTCTTTCCAAACTCCAACGTCGTTTCCACTCTCAACTATTACAACGCTCCCATTCTCGGAGCTGCGGCGAGCGGCAGCACCCCCGCCTCACCCGCCCTGGTTCCTTTCCCGGATTTCGGAACCGGCGCCAGCTATGCGGCCACCGAAGGCAACAGCAATTACAACGGTTTGCAGACCCAGATCGAAAAGCGGCTGGCCAACGGTCTAAACTTCCTGGCCAACTATAGCTACTCGAAGACCCTTACCGATGCGCGCGACCCGCTAAATACAGGCAGTTCCATTGTGAGCTACCGTGCGCCGCTTCTTCCGGGTTTCGGAATCCATTCGGACTACTCGCTGGCTCCATCAGACATTAGAAACGTCTTCCACTTGAGTGGCGGCTATGAACTTCCTTTTGGTAAGGGGAAGAAATACGCCGGGGACGCCAGGGGCTTCAAGAACCAGCTCATTGGTGGCTACGTCGTGTATTGGAATATGACCTTCGAAGGCGGCCAACCCATCACCATCGGCTGTCTGCAGGATACCGCAGCAGGTTTGGGCTGCGGCGCGCTCGCTACCGGCCAGGCCTTGAAGGTCGGACTGCACACAGACACCAACGGCAAGCTCAGCTTGTTCTCAAACGGCGCAGCCGCCTTTAACCAGCCTTGCGTGATCGGATCAAACGGACAGCCAGAGGCTGGAACGCCGGCAGGTTGCGTGGTGTTGTCCGGCAATGCAGTCCTGGGCAAAGTAAGTCAAGTGGAAGGGCCCGTCTTCCGCCGGGCCGACATTTCGTTCTTCAAGAATTTCCCCATCACCGAAAGCCGCTACATCCAATTCCGGACGGAGATCTTTAACATCGCCAACCATGCCAATTTCAACGCCCCTGGTTTTGGCGGTAACGGTGTGGTGGCAATTCCGAACTCCCTTAACTACAGCAGTTCCAACTTCGGCGAAATCGGGTCCACTCGCGACGATCCCTACGATCCGCGGCAGATCCAGTTCGCTCTTAAGGTTTACTTTTAGTTAGCCCCTTACACCCCGGCGGCGAGGGTGCTTCGAAAGAGGCCCTTCGCCGTAAATCTTGAAGTCCCGGTCCGTGCTCTTGCTTGCCGCGCCGCGGTGGTAACATGAAACCATTGTGACCACGAAGCACTGCTTCACATGTTCTGTTTTCCTGGCCGTTCTGCTCTGCTCGTCCCTGACCAAGGCTCAATCGAAACAGAACCAGGACTTGGACCGTAGGTTTCAAGCCGCCGTCGCTGACTATGACGCCGGCCGTTTGGCGCCGGCTGCTGCAGCGTTGGAGAAGCTAGTGCTCGAATCTCCAGAAACCTTTGAGGTCCACGAACTCCTCGGCTTGATTTATTCCGAGCAGTCGCAAGACGCCAAAGCCGCTGTACATTTCGAGAAGGCCGTTCGCCTGAACCCCAGTTCCCCCGAAGCCAGAACCAACTACGCTACCAATCTGGCCCGCTCTGGAAAATTGGATTTGGCCGAGATTCAGTTCAAAAAGGCCATCGAGCTGCAACCGCGCGACTACGAGGCCAATCACGACTTGGGCGAGCTATATGTCCAGTCTGGAAAAATCGCCGCCGCCGTTCCATACCTGGAGCAGGCCGAGCGCGTCAATTCCGGTTCCTACGATAATGGCTACGATCTATCCCTCGCCTACCTCGTCACCGGTAAGCTCGCACAGGCTCGTCAGTCAGTGGCGGCGCTCCTGCACCAAAAAGACACTGCGGAATTACATAATCTTTCCGGCCAAATCGAGGAAAAAGACGGCAATTTTGTCGCTGCCGCCAATCAATTCGAGCTTGCCGCCCATGCCGATCCCAGCGAGAGCAATCTCTTCGACTGGGGTTCTGAACTTCTCCTTCACCGCACCCTGGACCCTGCCGTACAGGTCTTCCAGCAGGCTTCCGAGCGTTACCCCAATTCGCCGCGCTTGGTGATTGGTCTCGGCACATCCCTCTACGCACGCGGCAATTACGACGACGCAGTGAAGGCGCTTCTTCGCGGTGCCGATCTCAACCCTTCCGACCCCAGTTGCTATCTCTTTCTCTCCCGCGCTTTCGACAGCTCTCCCGCTCACGCCGCTGACGTCATCGAGCGCTTCCGCCGCTTTGCCGAGCTTCAACCCAATAACGCTCGCGCCCTCTATTACTACGCCCTGAGTCTCTGGAAAGGAAAGCGTGAGAAAGATCCCAATCAGGATCTCAACCAGATCGAATCCTTGCTCAAGAAATCGATCGCACTCGATCCAAACATCGCCGAATCGCACCTCCAGTTGGGCAATCTCTATTCCGACCAGAACAAGTTTGCTGAGTCCATTCCCGAGTACCTCCGCGCTCGTGACCTGGGTCCCGACCTTTCCGACGTCCGTTACCGTCTCGGCCAGGCCTACGTCCGCACCGGACAAAAGGAACTCGCCCAAAAGGAGTTCGACGTCTATAAAGCGCTTCGCGAACAGCACCTCGCCGATATCGATAAACAGCGTGCCGATATCCGCCAGTTTGTCTTTTCCGAGAAGGATTCTCCTTCCGCCAAGCCCTGATCCCGCTTGGTGTTTGCTGGCCGCCGCATGCGGCCAGCGCAGAGACAGTCATGCACAAATGGGAAGGCTGGTCGGCGTCCCGGTAATAAGCCTGGTTCAGCGGTACGCCCCTCCAGAGGGCTCTTTCCACCGGCTTTATCGGTTGATTGCAGCCTTCGGTGGGTCCAAACTCTGTAACGCATTACGGTAGAGTTTCGCCGAAAATAGCCGGATATCCGAGCCTCCATAGTGAGGGCCTGAGGGCTCGTTCCCATATTCCTTGGAAGCGGGAAAATACAGGGAAATTGGCTTTCGCCTTGTAGGACATTGAAATGGAAACTTGTCGCCATGCGGAAACGATATGTTGTTTTTTTCAAACACATCCAAGGGGGCATCATCGCAACAAGATGCAAATCTGAATCGCAACGCTAGTAGAGATTAGAAATGCTATGTATATGACTGTAAAAGAGATAGATAACCTGAATCGCTACAATTTGCGGAACATACGATCATGAAAGCTCATTACTCGCTGGACGCTGCCCCAGAACGCTTCAGGATCGCCGACGATAGCTCGTCCACGCCCCTGGAACGCGCCCGGCAGCTCGCCTACCGCCGTCGCGATTTTCTCCGTACCGCCGCGGGGCTCGCCCTTGGCGGCACCCTCCTTGGCTCCAGCCCCCTGGTCCGCGCCGCGCTCGCCCCCAAGAAACGAAAGGTTGTGGTCATCACCTTCGGCGGCGGGGCTCGCGATCAAGAGACGTTTGCTCCCGAGGGCCAGGAAAATATCCCGCACCTGATGACCGAGTTGATTCCTCAATCCACGTTCTTCTCCCAGGTCATCAACCGCGGAATTCTCGGCCACTATGTCGCTACCGCAAGCCTCGCCACCGGCGTCTACGAAACGTTCAACAATTTTGCCGCTGTCCCTCCCGAAAACCCCACCGTCTTCGAGTATTTCCGCAAAGACCTGAAACGCCCCGCTTCCGATGCCTGGGTCGTGGCGCCCAGCAATGGCTTCAACCGCATCGGCGGCAGCAGCCATCGCTCGTTCGGTCCTTCGCTCGGGGCCAACGTGATTCTCCCCAAGCATTTGCTCACCGCCGCCACTGCTCCCAGCACCGACTATGAGCATTTGCTGCGCGACAACTATGAGACGCCGCTCTACACCCCGCAGCTTGGCGGCAGTGAATTCGAGCTCCAACAACTGGAATCGATCCTGAAACTCTCTATCGACGATTTCAAAGCCCGTGCCCGTACCCTATCCAGTCCCGACGAGCTCTCCGTTTACGTGGTGCGTCAATTGATGCGCCAAGTCGCTCCCAGCCTCTTGTGGATCACCATGCACGACATTGATATCGCCCACGCCGGCGCCTATTCCCTCTACATCGACGGCATTCGCCGCACCGACCGCCTCTGCGCCGACATCTGGAAGACCATTCAGACCGAACCGGAATACGCCGGCAACACCACCCTTTTCATCCTGCCGGACTTTGGCCGTGACTCCGACGAGGATTCCGGCGGCAACGGATTTCAGCATCATCGCACCGGCGACGCGCTCTCTCGCACCACCTGGATGATGGCGCTGGGCGCGGGCATTCGTCAGGGCATGGTTTTCGACCGCCCGTTGCAGCCTACCGATCTGGTTCCAACCATCGGTTCCATGCTCGGTTTTTCGGCAACTCTGTCGCAAGGCAGTCCGATTTCAGAGCTGTTGTAGCTCTCATGATTCCAAGCGAACTCAAACCGCAGCAGTTCAGTGGCTACCCGCCGGAAGCCGGCAAGCTGGCCGCGAACTACATTTCCGCCCTGCAGCGTCTGCCGCTCAGCTTCGTTCCCAGCCTCTTGCGCGAAGTGATCGAATTCGATTTCAAGTTTCCAGCCGAACGTAAAGCTCTCGAAAGGGAACTCTTCAATTTAGCCGTGCTCTCGCCGGAACAAGTGCAGGAGTGGTTTGGCCCCTTCGAAAAGATTCGCCTTTCGGCCCAACTCGAGAGTCTGGATTGGGTGAACTCGCCGGCGCTGTTCGTGGAACAATTCTCAGCTCACCTTTGGGCCACTCATCAGCTGGATGCTTTCCGGGCCGCGGCTACCGACTATGCCACGCGGTTGCAGGCCGTGATGCCCCCGGAACAGCCCCCCATTCCCCGGCTTGGTATCGCGGTGGTGGGGCAGGGCGTCGAAACCTATGACCAGCCTCTGTTTCGCAAACTTCGCCCTCACGGTGCCTACTTCAGTCATCTGACTTCGGAAAACGGCCTCCAGCAGCTTCTGGACGTTGTTGCCGCCCGCGCTACAGCGCATCCAGAACCATATGCTCATTGGTATGTCGACGGTGGCGAAGCCGCACCTCACGACAAATCGCTCACCTGCGTCTCCTACCAGTCTCTGGCGCCGGCGCGGGCGGCCCTGTCCGCCAAAATGCGTGTGGAGATCGAACGTCCCGGGATGGGTCCCGAAGCCCTTCGCACGCTCTTGGCGCAGATGCGTCCTGCGGATCTTGGTCTCGGCAAACCAGGCGACGCGGTTCTGGACCGCTTCCAGGTGAAACTGCTAACCGAGGGCTCGGGAACGCAGATCTTCAGCACCACCTTTGCCCAATGGGCCGCCCGCGAAGCGCTGCGCCGGGCACAACCGCTTACCTTGCTGGTCCGATTTGCTCCGCGCCAGCGCCAGAAGCCCATGAACGAACTGCTCTATGGCAATCAGAGCTCGGTCGAACTCGATTTCCTTGGCTCGCTGGTCGACGCCGATTTAGGCGCGTATTACAACTGGTTGAATCAGCAGCGCCTGACCGGTGCGGAGCGGTCCTCATTCGTGGTTTGGTTCGAGGGCCACAACCAGGCGTTGGCCATCGGTCCCTCTCTGCAAGCCGGGACCAAATCCAGCTCTCCCGGCGATTTGCGCCAATTGTTGGCGTGGGCCAGCTGAGCGCGATAGAAATGGTCCCGCGAAGTTAAGAGCGGATTTGTTTGCACCGCGTGAAGAATGTGTAGACGTGGAACGAGGCTCACGAATCGAAAGGGACAAACGTGCAACGACGCGACTTTCTCAAGACCACTAGCACCGTAATCGCTGGCGCAATTCTGGCCCCTCGCACCTTGGTGGGCAATCCTCTCGCGGCCGGTTCTATCGCCGATGGGCGGCTGGTGATTCCGATCAACCGCAATTGGAGGTACAGCAAAACGGTAGTCGAGGGCGGCCACCTGCGGGAGTTCGACGATTCCGGATTCGAGCGCGTGGTGATTCCTCACACCAACGCCCACGAACCATGGCACAGCTTCGATGACAAATCCTACGAGTTCGTCTCGCTCTACCGGCGCCGCTTCAAACTGCCCGCGGAAGCGAAAGGCAATCACGTGTTCGTCGATTTCGAAGGGGTGATGACCGACTCCACGGTGTGGATCAATGGCGTGCGCCTGGGCGAGTACAAGGGCGGCTACACGCCCTTCTCCTTTGACCTGACTCCCCATCTCGACTTCGACGGCGAAAACGTCTTAGCCGTGGACGTTGACTCCTCCGAACGGCCCGATATTCCTCCTTTCGGCTATCAGATCGATTACCTCACCTTCGGCGGCGTCTATCGCGAGGTTTCCCTGCGCATCGTCCCCGGCGTCTTCATCGAAAATATCTTCGCCAAACCCAAAGACGTTCTCACCGCTCATCCATCTCTCGATGTCGACTGCTTCCTGATGAATCTGGAAGCTTCCAAGGCGCCGCTCACGCTGCAGGCCGAACTTCGCGACGGAGACCGCGTTATCGCCAAAGGCTCCAAGTCAGTTCCGCCCTCGGCCGTTGCTACCGACCCGGTTGCTTACTCGATTCACCTGGAAAATCTCGGTGCCATCAAACTCTGGAACCTCGCGAATCCCAATCTTTACTCCGTGCACGTCCGGCTCCTGCACGGCGCCCAGCTGCTGGATCGCGATACCCGCACCGTGGGTTTTCGCGAAGCGCAATTCACCGATCACGGTTTTGAACTGAATGGCAACGTCATCAAGCTGCGCGGGCTCGACCGCCATCAGACCTTTCCATTCGTCGGCCAGGCCATGCCCGGCCGCGTCCAGGCCAGCGACGCCCACATCCTCCGTCACAAACTCAAGTGCAATATCGTCCGCACTTCGCACTATCCGCAGTCCCGGCATTTTCTGGATGCCTGCGACCAGATAGGGCTGCTGGTGCTCGAAGAAATTCCCGGGTGGCAGCATATTGGAGATGAGCCCTGGAAACTGATTTCGATCGATAACGTCAGCCGCATGATCCGCAGAGACTGGAATCATCCCAGCGTTATCCTGTGGGGCGTGCGCATCAATGAGTCGCTGGACGATCACGATTTCTACACTCGCACCAACGCCATGGCTCACCGACTCGATCCCACGCGCCAGACCGGCGGCATTCGCTACTTTCAGGAATCCGAATTTCTGGAAGATGTCTTCACCATGAACGATTTCGGGTTCCCCCTGAAACCGCCAAATCACCCGCGCTATTTGAATACCGAATTCGTCGGCCACACTTACCCCACCAAAACGATTGACCAGGTGGAACGCCTCACCGAACACATGCTTCGCCACGCCCGCATCCACGATCAGCTCGCCTCCAATCCGCAATATGCCGGCGGCATCGGCTGGTGCGCCTTCGATTACAATACCCACGCCGACTTCGGCAGCGGCGACCGCATTTGCTATCACGGGGTCACCGACATTTTCCGCGAGTCCAAGCCCGCCGGCGGTTTCTACAAGTCGCAGTGCGACCCTGCGGACGAAGTAGTGCTCGAACCCGCCTTCCATTGGGCGCGCGGCGACGAGTCCATCGGATTCACCAAAGCTTACGTGTGTTCCAACTGCGATCACCTGAAGTTTTATATCGGCGATCGATTGGTTTCGGAAGTGGATCCCAACAAGGCCGACTTCGCTCACCTTCGCTATCCGCCGTTTGTCGCCAACTTACAGTTTGCGGTCTTCAAGTGGGGAGACTTGCGCATCGACGGCTACATCCAGGGCAAGCAAGTGATCTCCAAAACGATGTCGGGCAGGGGAGTGGATCAGAAATTCGCACTGCTCCCGGATCACACCAAGTTGAACGCCGACGGAGCCGATACCACGCGAGTGGTCCTTCGGGTGACCGACGAATTCGACGCCATCCGTCCTTTCGCCAACGACCCCATCAAATTCGAGATCGATGGTGCCGCGGAAATCATCGGCGACAATCCGTTTGCGCTGATTGGCGGTACGGGCGCGATCTGGATTCGTGCCAAGGAACAAGCGGGCACAGTTACGCTCACCGGCACGCACCCGGTGCTGGGCAAGCGGCAGGTTCAATTTGAACTTGCCGCGGTCGCTGCCGAACTCGCGTAAGCGCCTCGAGCAAGCTTGGGAGCGAAACAGCACGAGCCGTCACAGTGGTTCACGCGACGGAATTTGCCGTAAACGAGCGATTTTCGGAAAGGGGATTATTCCGTGCGCAATCGAGTGAAGGGCCTTCTGTCTTTTCTGGTGACGCTATGTGCGGCGCTGGCCATCGCCGGTCCGGTAACGGCGCAATCCAGTTACGATCTGCGCTCTCCCGACAAGCGAATCGAAATCCGAATCCGCACAGTCCCGCGAATTCGCTATGACGTGATCCTCCATGGCGCCGCGGTGATGGAAAATTGCACACTGTCTCTTGACGTGGACCACGTCGCCATGGGCGTTAACAATCCCAAAGTTCTCTCCGCCAAGGAACGCAGCTACGACCAGGCGATCGAACCTGCGGTCCGCCAGAAGTTCGCCAGCATTCGCGATAATTACAATGAAGTCCGCCTGGAAATGGATGGCGGGTATGCGGTCACTTTTCGTGCCTACAATCAGGGCGTCGCCTATCGCTTTGAAACCTCGCTTCCGCAGAAACAAGTTAAAATCTACGGCGAAGAAGTGAATCTTAACTTCCCCAGAAATGTGCTGGCCTACTATCCGCAGGAGGACAGCTTCTTTTCTCATAACGAGCGGAAATATTTGCCCCAACACTTGAGCGAAATCGCCCCTGAATTTATCGCCACCATGCCCGTGGTTCTGGACGCGGCCGGAGGCGCAAAGCTCGCTATTGCGGAGTCCGACGTCGAGGACTATCCCGGAATGTGGCTGCACGGGACCAGCGGCCCCGGCCTGGCCGGAACGTTTCCACCGTATCCGCTGAAGGAAAAACTCGAAGGTGACCGCAATTTCCGCGTTGCCGAAACCGCCGACTACATCGCGGTTACGTCCGGCGCGCGCACTTTCCCGTGGAGACTTGTGGGCATCGTGGACCGGGATGCCGATCTGATCACCAATCCATTGGTGTGGCTGTTGGCCAAACCCTCGCAGCTGCAGGACACCTCCTGGATCAAGCCCGGCAAAGTGGCGTGGGACTGGTGGAACTTCAACAACATTTATGGCGTGGACTTTAAAGCCGGCGTAAACACCGAGACCTATAAGTACTACATCGACTTCGCCGCCAAGTACGGACTGCAGTACATCATCCTCGACGAAGGCTGGTACAAGCTGGGCAACGTGATGGACGTCGTTCCTGAAATCAACATGGATGAGCTCACCGCCTACGCCAGGCAGAAAAACGTCGGCATCGTTCTCTGGGTGGTCTGGAAATCACTCGACGATCAGTTGATTCCCGCTCTCGATCTGTACGCCAAGTGGGGCATTAAGGGAATCAAGGTGGACTTCCAGCAGCGTGACGATCAGCTGATGATCAATTTCTTCTACAAGGTGAGCCGGGAAACAGCCAACCGCAAAATGCTGGTCGATTTTCACGGCAGCCAGAAGCAGGTCACCATGACTCGCACCTGGCCCAACATGATCAGTGGTGAAGGAGTTCGGGGCATGGAGTGGAGCAAGTGGAGCGCGGACGTGGAACCGGCGCACAACGTAACGCTCCCGTTCACCCGAATGTTTCTGGGGCCCATGGACTTCACGCCCGGCGCGATGCGCAATGCTACGCGATCCACGTTCGCTCCCATTTTCCAGCAGCCCATGGCGCTCGGCACTCGCTGCCATCAGCTGGCTATGTACGTGGTCTTCGAGAGCCCGCTGCAAATGCTCGCGGACAGCCCCTCCAACTACATGCGCGAACCGGAGGCCATGGAGTTCCTCTCCGCGGTTCCTTCCGTTTGGGACGACACTAAAGCGCTGGACGGCAAAATCGCAGAGTACGTCGCGGTCGCAAGAAAAAGCGGCAATGACTGGTACGTGGGCGCAATGAACAACTGGACCGCGCGCGAACTGGAAATCGATTTCTCGTTCTTACCTGCGGGAGAGTCTTCGATGGACGCCTACCAGGACGGAGTGAATGCCGATCGCTACGCCAGCGATTACAAGCTGCTGAAAACGAAAGTCAACAACACCACCAAACTCAAGATCAAATTAGCGCCCGGCGGCGGCTGGGCGGCGCACATCCATCCGTAGCGGTACCGCCACCTCGATCGCTGGTGAACTGGGCCTAGAGAAATCTGGCCGGGCCCAGATCCATGGCGTCAAATGTTGGTTGCGTGCCGCAAATCAATTCAGAAACTAGCTTCCCGGTTATCGGTCCAAGCGTGATGCCAAGCATCGCGTGGCCAGTGGCGATGATCACGTTGTTGAGCTCCTTGGTGCGACCGATCACCGGCAACCCATCGGGAGTACAAGGCCGGAGGCCGGCCCATGGTTCGGAGGGCTGCAACGTTTCGATGCCCGATAGATAGCGCGCGGCGCTAGTCAGTACATTACGGCTGCGTCGTTCGTTGATCGAAGTGTCTAAACCGGATAGCTCGAGTGTGCCGCCAAAGCGGATTCCTTTTCCCATCGGCGTGACAGCTACCCTGGCCTCGTGGAGAATCAGCGGGGTTTGCAAGTTGACTGCGCGGGCGTCGCTGGCCGTCAGGCTGTAACCCTTCCCGGCTTGCAGCGGCAATTTCACGCCGAGCTCGCGAAACAGAATCGACGACCAAGCGCCGGAGGCCACTACGACCTCGGATGGCCGGAACTCGCCGGCGGTGGTAAGCACCGCAGAAATTCGCCCGCCACTCACTTGGAAAGAGTGCACCGGAGTCGACGTATGAATCGCCACGCCCATGCTTTCGGCCTTCCTGGCAAGGCCGCGCACAAAGTCAGCGGGGATCAGTTGGCCATCGCCCGGGAAATAGACTCCCCCCGAGATGCTTGGCTTGATCGCCGGGCCAAGTTCGCGGCAACGCGGAATATCCAACTCTTCGGAGCCGATTCCAAATTCGCGGAGCAAGTGTGCTTCCTCACGGCCGTCCTTGAGCCCTGCGGAAGTATCGAACAAGAAGAGCAAGCCCTTTTGCTCGAAGCCGAATTCGAAGGAGTCGATGAGGGCGAGTTCGCGGAAGAGGTGCAGGCTGGCTCGCGTCAAATCCCGAATTACCGGTATCGCTTCGCGCATCACGCTGGTTCTGCAATTCCGCACGAAGCGGTAAAGCCACACCGCAAGCTCCCAGTCCAGGCGAGGCTTGACGTAGAACGGAGCGTTGCGATCGAACATCCATTGCAGCGCCTTCGCCGGAATTCCCGCAGACGCGAGCGGAATGCAGTGGCTGGGCACAATCAGTCCGGCATTGCCGGAGGAGCAGCCCGAACAAACATCGTGTTCTTCCACCAGGGTAACCCGGCGGCCGGCCGCAGCAAGGTAGTACGCGCAGCAAACACCAATCACCCCGCCTCCGATGATCAGGACCTCATCGTTGTCATTTGGTCCCACGGGGTGTGCTCCAAAGCCGCATCGACAACGCTAGCATCTTCGCTCGAGCTCTCAATCAGGTTCTTTCACATGCAGGATGCGGTCGACTTGCATGTTCTTAAGTTACCGCGTGCGGGCGACACTTGCGGGAGGGAAACACACCACATGGCGGCGTGACGCGTACACACAGTCACATATTGCCATGAAGGATTAACTTTGTTCGACGCGTTTCCCGGTAACGCGGGTTAGTCGGTCACGCTTTGGCAGCATCGGGCTTGCTTGGATCAATGCCAAGATCGCGGAACGCGCCGGCAGCAAACTCCACAGTTACCTTGTGCTCTTTGGCGAGCGAACTGATGGCTGCGGCTGCGATACTTTCTGCGTCCACTTCGAAGTGCCGACGAAGGTGTTCGCGATTTTCGCTCCTGCCAAATCCATCGGTGCCAAGAGCGGTAATCCGGCCGGGAAGCCAGGGCGCCAGGCCGTCGGCCAGAATCTTCATGTAGTCGCTGGCGGCCACAATCGGGCCATCATGTCCATCGAGCGCTTGCAGCAGATAGGGTGTGCGCGATGGCTGAGTTGGGTGCAGGCGATTCCAACGCTCGCAAGCCAAGGCGTCGCGGCGGAGTTCGCCGTAACTGGTTGCGCTCCATACGTCCGCCTCGATGTTATATTTTCCTTTCAGTATCTGCTGGGCTCTGACCGCCTCATTCAAGATCGCACCCGAGCCGAACAACTGGACGACTGCCTTGGCTGCCTCAGCGGGTTTGAAGCGGTACAGGCCACTGACTATGCCGCGCTCCACACCATCCGGCATCTGGGGCTGGGCATAGTTTTCGTTGTAAACGGTGAGATAGTAAAAGATATCTTCTTTTGCCTCGTACATCCGGCGAAGTCCGTCCTGAATAATGACGGCGACCTCATAGGCGTAGGCAGGATCATAGGAAGCGCATGTGGGAATTGTGCTGGCGAGGACGTGGCTATGCCCGTCCAGGTGCTGCAGCCCTTCGCCGGGTAGCGTGGTGCGTCCAGCGGTGCCGCCAATCATGAAACCTTTTCCCCTAGCGTCAGCAAATGCCCAGGCCATATCGCCTACGCGCTGGAAGCCGAACATTGAATAGTAGATATAGAATGGAACCATAGGGACGCCAAAGTTGGCATACGCCGTGCCAGCCGCAGTAAACGTGGCCATAGAACCAGCTTCGGTGATGCCTTCTTCGATCAGCTGGCCATCCTTGGATTCGCGATAGTAGAGAAATTGAGTGCTGTCGACGGGTGTGTAGAGTTGGCCGTTGGGGGCATAAATCCCGATTTGCCGAAACAGTGCTTCCATTCCGAAGGTGCGGCCTTCGTCAGGAATGATCGGCACGATGTATTTCGCGATATCCTTTTGCTTAAGCAAGACGTTTAGCACGGCGTTAAAAGCGGAAGTAGTGGAAGCGGCGCGACCCTTGGTGCCCGCCAGGACGTCCTTGAAGACGTCTAGATGAGGTCCGACAAAGGCGAAGTCTTTGTGCGGATTGCGCGACGGGAGATAACCTCCTAGTTCCTCGCGACGATCCTTGATGTACTGGATGACCTCACTATCGGCTCCTGGATGGTACAGCTCGAGATTGGCGATCTTTTCTTCGGGTATCTCCATATCGAAGCGTTTGACGACATAGGCGAGTTGCTCGTCTTTGAGCTTCTTGGTGCTGTGGCCGAAATTCCTGCCTTCCGCAGCGTCACCGAGCCCGTAACCTTTAATGGTTTTTGCCAGGATCACGGTAGGACGCCGCTGGCCATCCACCGCACGCTTGTAGGCGTTATAGACCTTTACCGGGTCATGACCACCTCGGCCGAGATGTGCGAGTTCATCATCTGTCATGCTCTCGACCGACTGTAGCAATTCTGGATATTTGCCGAAGAAATGCTGCCGGACGTACGCCCCTCCGAGTGCTTTGAACGCCTGGTATTCTCCGTCGACGCATTCCGACATGCGCTTCAGCAGCAGCCCGCCGTTGTCATGACTCAGCAGGGCATCCCACTCGGATCCCCAAAGACATTTGATTACATTCCAACCGGCACCGAGGTAGTTGGCTTCAAGCTCGTCGATGATCCTGTCATTCCCGCGAACTGGACCGTCGAGGCGCTGAAGATTGCAGTTGATGACGAAGATCAGATTGTCCAGATGTTCGCGGGTGGCAACGGTGAGGGCTCCGCGCGATTCGGGCTCATCTTGTTCTCCATCGCCGAGGAACGCCCATACTTTTCGATCCGAAGGCGGCAGGATGCCGCGATTTTCCATGTACTTCATAAAACGCGCCTGATAAATGGCGTTGATTGGACCAAGTCCCATCGAAACGGTAGGAAACTGCCAGAACGTCGGCATCAGCCAGGGATGCGGATAGGACGAGAGGCCGGGTTCTGCACGAAGCTCGTGACGAAAATTAAACAAGTGCTGTTCCGTAAGGCGGCCTTCGAGGTATGCGCGTGCGTAGATTCCCGGAGATGAATGGCCCTGGAAATAGACGAGATCACCGGCCTGGCTTCCAATCGAGCCACGGAAAAAGTGGTTGAAACCAACTTCGAAGAGCGTGGCGAGCGAGGCGAACGAAGCCATATGGCCGCCGATGTTTTCGTCTTTTTTGTTGGCATGGGCCACCATGGCCAAAGCGTTGTAACGAATCAGGCTCTCGATGCGTAGTTCCAGCGCCCGATCACCCGGAAACGCCACTTCCTGATTAGTCGGGATCGTATTCACATACGGTGTATTAAATTGTAAAGGAACGAAAACACCCGCTTGAGCCGCACGATTCAGGAGCGCCTGCAGCAGCTCGGAGGCTTCCCTGGCTCCGTCTGCGCCGATCACTTGGTCCAGCGCTTCCAACCACTCAGCGGTCTGCTCGGCGTCCCTGCCCCGAGAGGGCGGTACATCTTCAATCGGGGCCAGAATCGCGGGATCCGATGTTTGGCTTGTCATGCGAGCTCCTGGTCGTCACTTCCAATTGGAACGACGATAGCTTAGAAATTCGGCCATTGTTGCGCTGGCTCTGTTGAGCAAAATTACCACGGCCCGAAGAAAGCAGAAAACGGGCGTCATCCGATCAATGAAGGGCTACATCTATTATAATCTCACGTTTTGCGCAATCTCAGGGAGTGAGGCGATGAGGGAGCGGCAATGTTTGCTGGAGCTGAGCTAAACCAAAGAAAAATAACGAGTTGTGGCTGGGTTTAGCAGGCCAGGCTGCGACAGGCGGGCTAGCGACGCTGACGGCTTTTTCCGGCGACGCTGCCCGGATGAACCAACTACGCTTGGCGCCAGGCGACGCTGCCACTATTGCGCCGGATGTTTATAGTCCAATCGCACCGAGATAATTTCGTAGGGATGAACCTGCAACTGTATCGCTTGCAGCGATGGCGATTCGCCGGCAACAACTGCTAGCGGAGCGCCCTCCGACTGCTCCATCAGGTTAGTCGCAGTTGCGGATACTACGCCTTCGGGCACCGACAATTTCACGTTGCCGTTCTGCCCGGCCCACTCGTAAAAGCGGAGGATCAAACCGTCGCTATCCTCACTCTTTTTTAGCGCGGTCAAGACCACGTTCTGCGCGTCTACTTGAATAAACGAGTGCTCGGAGGGCAGAACACCTGTATGCGATTCCACCTGGGTGGCCTGCAACTTGTAGTTGAATTCGTAACCGTGACGAACGGTGAGCGCCTGCTTCCAGGTGCCGGCGTGCGGGTAGAGCGCGTAACTGAAATGATGATGGCCACGGTCGGCATCCGGATCGGGCCAGGTGGGCGAGCGCAACAAGGAAAGACGCAGCACGTTGCCCTTATCGTCGTAACCGTACTTGGATTCGTTGATCAGGCTGAAGCCATGCGCTTCGTTGCCTGCGTCTGCCCAACGCAGCGCGGGGACCTCAAACTTCGCGCTTTCCCAGCTATTGTCCCGCGTGGTGGGCCGCTGAATCGATCCGTAGGGAATTTCATAGGTGGCCTGCTTGCCGGAGGCAGCCAGCGGAAACGCGGCTTTGAGCAGAATGTGCTCTTCGTGCCAGTCGATGTCGTTGACCACTTCGACCTGGTCCGAGCCGTTGTAGAGCACGATATCCTGAACGAATTTCGAGGCCTGCCAATGGCGGCTGACTCGGATCACCGCGCGGAGAGAGTTGCTCTCTACTCGTTCGACGGAATCGGCTTGTTCGAGCTTGGTGAATACATGATCGAAATTCGCATCGATGTTCCAGGCATCGTAGTCTTTAGGAACGTCCTTGAATGCGATCAACTCATTGCCGCAACCACCGCTCGCTAGTGTTTCAAAGTGTGATTTCTTGTCGTATAAGCTGGTGATGCATCCGGTATGGGCGTTTACGACGACTTTCAAGAATGAATTCTCCAGCTCCAATCCGTTCGCCTTCAGATCCGTTGGCGCATCTCGCCTGCCTGGAACTACGCGCACGACCTGATAGCCAAACGAGGGCACATCCTTGGCTTGCACCAGCAATCTCACAGTGTTGGTGCGGGTATCCTGGCCTACGCGCAGCGACGGCAGGACTCGCTGGTGGGCATCGAGTACGGACACGTCCTGCGGAATCGCCGCGGGCATTTCTACTTCCACAGACACAACTCCCGATCGATTCCACGCCAGGGGGTTGAAGATGACAACCGGCACGCCGGCATCTCCGCGGGTATCGATTTCCGCCTGAACGGTATGGACGGCGGCGGCAGAGACTTCGTTCGTCGAACGCCGAACTTCGTCGTAGTCTTTCTGCGCGTCCTTATATATGACGCCGATGCCGGAGCCGGCGGCCAAATCGTGAAACTGATTGAAGAGGACTTTTTTCCAAGCATCATTCAGTTCCGCGTGCGGGTAGGCGCTGCCATTCAGCCACGCCAAAGATGCGTATTTCTCGGCGTTGAGCATCCACTCTTCACTCTCGCGCATGTTGCGTTTGTGGTTGGCCTGGGTGGTCTGTACTCCGCGGTGGTACTCGAAATACAGCTCGTCGTTCCAGGTGGGAATCTTGATGCGATCGTTGGATGGCGCCCCGAGTTGTCCTTTCCCGGCTGCCAGGGCCGCATAGTTCCACGTGGGAGAATCGGAATCGAGCTTGCCTTCGACGTCATGGAAGAAGGTTTGCGCCAATCCAAACTGCATTTTCGGCGTGATCTTGTCTGCACCACTCCAATGCACACCGTCGTCAAGAACTGCCCGAGTGGCGCCGCCGCCGTGGTCGCCCACGCCGTACAAGTCCATCATTTCGGGCAAGCCGGTGGCTCGCTCGCGGGCGGTCATCATGTCCGCGGCCAGGCGCGAGGGATTGAAATCTGCGTTGTCGTAGCCGTGTGGGAAATAAGTGAGGACCTTGCTGCCGTCCGGTGATTCCCACCAGAAAAGCTTCAGCGGAAGCTGGTTGGTATCGTTCCAAACCATTTTCTGGGTGACAAAATAGTCGATTCCGGCTCTCTTGTAGATCTGAGGAAGCTGCCAGTTGTATCCAAACGAGTCGGGATTCCAGCCAATGCGGACGTCAACGCCGTATAACTGCTTGTAAGTGCGCTTGCCAATGAGTATCTGGCGCACCAGTGACTCGCCATCCGGCATATTGAGGTCAGGCTCAATCCACATCCCGCCTACGATCTCCCAGCGGCCCTCCTGGATTCGCCGCTTGATGGCGTCATTGATCTGTGGATATTTCTCGGCCATCCACACGTTGTACTGCGCCGCGGATTGGGTGAACGTGTACATAGGATATTCGTTCATCAATTGCAACGCGGTCCCCCAGGTGTGGCGGACCGAATCCACGGTCTCGGTCCACGGCCAAATCCACGCCGCATCGATGTGAGAATTGCCGGTGAGATGGTAGGTGGCCTTGCGCAGCGTGGGCTGGATCGGTTGCAGCAAATCTTGTGACTTTCGCAGCGAAGCGTCGAACGAATTCTGATTGGCAGCGTCCAGCGCGGCCAGGTCCACCGCTCCCATAGCTTTTTCGAGGATGGCCTTTTCCGCAGCCGGGTTTGATGCGAGGGAGGGAATTAGCAGCGCCGCCGACACGAACTCCTCGCGCATGTCGCTGGGGCTGGGCCGGCTGGAAGGCTGGAAAATGCGGATGATCTCGGGATGCACGCGCTTTTGGTCAACCGTCTGCAAGAGCTTTACAGCGATCAACACCTTGTCGCCAGGTTTGGAATTGTCGAATAGCACGATGGGTTCAAGCTCCTCGCCCATCGCCACGCGCCGGCCGTCAACGTAAATAATGGTGGTCATCGGACCATTCACGTCGGCCTGAAACTGGAACCAGATCTGCGATCCGGTGAGGTCGTAGCCACCTAAAGTCTTGGGCACTTCAACCCAACGCCGGAACCACACACTCTCTGGCGGTGCAATGCTCTCACCCTTCCGGAGCTCCCATTTGCTGTCGTCAACTTCTGGGGATTCGGCGTGCGGCAAGTCGCCCGCGTGAAACCGCCATTCTCCGGGCGGCAAATCCGAGAGCGCCGATAGCCGGCTGAGAACAGCTTGCGACGTTGGAGACAGCGAATCGATGGCGGCCTGTGTCGGGTCAGGCGCCGGCGGAGTTTGCGCTTGCGCGGCCGGTGCATGAACTAACACAAACGCCACATACAAAATCACGACAGAACGCAGAACACCCCGGGTAAGACCGCGTGACATTGGTTTAACTCCCTAAGCTTTCTCGAATCATCGCTTCTGTTTCGGAACGCGGGCTAGCCTCGCAATTGCTCGCTGGTAATGGCGAAAATCGCCATCGAGGGTTGCGCCGCATTTAATTGGCACCGCATGCTAACTAGTTCTTCGGACAGTGTGGGAATTGACCACAGCAAGACCTGATATTGCTCGCGAGCGCTGTCCTTTATGTACTCCAACGCCGGTTGCGCCGCGGTTGCTATCGGGCGGATGCGCGTGGCGGCAGCAATGCAATTGGATTGCGCGACTTCAATGCCGTTGCGAACCGGCAGAGTCTGGATTTTTCCACTGGCATACTGCAGCGTATACACTGCCGCGGTTTCCCCGGTTTGTCCAACCAAGGGATAGCCGACCGGGAAAGACACCTGCCCCAGGATATGGAGTTGGACGCACGTCAGATGGATCGGAATCACGGTATCGGGGACCTCTGCCGTCAGTACTACGGCGCGGATCCGGCCATCCGCCCGAGGTGAGAGAAAGGAAACGCCGGCGATCTTGGTTTCCGGAGTCTGCCACAAGCCAAACTGCGATCCGGTGCGCTTCCACTGATCGTTCCATGTGCTGCCGACCCAATACTTCTGAAGACTGGCCTCCAGAGCTTGCCAGGATTGGCGTCCACTGCTGGAGTCCACCAATGGTTGCAAGTCCACACTGCGAAATCTATTTTCTGAGCCAAAGGGGATGCGCTGCAGCGGCAACGCAGTCAGGCGATCTCGTTCGGGGGTGACTTCGCGTTTCGCATGCGGATGTCCGGCGAATAAGCGTGACAGCTCCGCCCAGACGCCGGGTCTCGGTTCGCGGGCTTCGGTGACCACACCCGATTCCAAGATTCCGTCGCGCATCTCGCCATCGATACGCGAATATTGGCGGATATCCTGCCAGCTCCAGAAGGCATGGCCAGACAACGCGCCAGACTCAACCAAATCGATGAGGCGGTCTGCCGTTTGTCCCATGATCGGCTCGTCCTGCCCGATCTGCTTGCCGCCCCACTCGGAGAAGGTCAACGGCTTGCTTGGCCCGTCAAACCGAGCCTCCTCATCCATTTCGTTCAGGGTGAAATCGTATTCGTGCTGGTCGAAGAAATCCAAATCGGCGCCGATAAAGAGAGGCTTCACCTTCTCCGCGTCCCGGTCGTTTGCGGCAGAGACCAGCCGCTGGATGGGATCCAGACGGTTGCATCGCTGCTTGCCCTCGCTCAGATAATCGAGGGTCAAGTTGCACTCGTTGCTGAGGAACCACACCATCACCGACGGAGAATTCCAATCGCGCCTGATTACCGCTTCCAGGATGTTGTACCCCAGTTCGATTCTGGCGCGTTCCATGGTCTGAAAATCCATTTGCCAGAAGCCTGGCTCCTCGCTCACCAACAAGCCGAGCTCATCGGCTAGCTCGACGATGCGGCGGTCGTGCGGGTAATGTACGAGGCGAACAAAATTGCTGCCGAGCGCCTTGATCATGCGCATGTCTTGATCTTGCTGCTGCCGCGAAAGTGTGAGGCCCTGCTCCTTCCACATGTCGTGCCGGCATATTCCGTTCAGGACGAGCCTCTTCCCGTTCAGCCGGAACTCGTTTCCCACGGCGCGGATCTCGCGAAAACCCGTCCGGCACTGCCAGGAATCGCCGGACGCGTCGGAGGTCAGTTGGGCGGTCAGGTCGTAAAGATTGGGCGTCTCCGGGGACCAGGCCGATAGGTCTTTGATCTTGAAGGCTAGCTCGATATCGTTCGAACCTTTTTTCAGTTGGACCGTCTGGCTGGCTCGCGCGACTTCGGCGTCCTTGTAACGGAGCACGGTCTCAATTCGCGCGCTCTTCGCTTCGGCACTCGACACTATGACCCTGGGGCCAACACTGCAAGCGGAGTAGCCGTCGGTGAGATCGTAAGCCAGACGCACATTTTCGACAAAGGATGCGGGACGCAATTCCATCCACACATCGCGAATAATTCCTCCGTACGCTTCAAATCCGGAATGGACGCCCAACCCAATCTCCGCTTTAGCGGTACCGTCTGCGAACGGCACTAAGTCCGCCATTTCCACCCGAATCTCGTTGGCGCCTTCCTTGGCGACGGCCGTAAACTCAAATTCGTAGGGAACGTAGGGGCCCATGGTGCCGAGCGTCTGGCCATTCATGGAAACTCGTCCCCAGTAGGTTATGGCTTCAAAGTGAACGAAGACGCGTTCGCCGCGGTCCAAACGAGGCAACTCCAGACGTCGATGCAGATTATAGAAACCGCTGGGGCGGCGAGAAGAAGGTACGATGGCCGTGTCGTATCGTTTCCCATCGACAAAGTGTTCCCACTCGCCGTTCAACGAAATGCGTGAGCGCGAGGCAGGAACGGCCGGACCCGGCGTGGAGGCAATCGCAGGGGCCGCGGTGAGAATTGCGGACGCACTCAGAGTATTGATAAAGCTACGTCGATCCATCATGTCACCTGCGAATTATCATCCGCTCGATTGTTTTCCAGCGGAATCAAACCTCAGTGCTTTTCAGATCGCTGCACATGCAACCTGAAAGTCTTGATTTCAAAAGGGTGGAGGTCGAATTGAAAAGAGTTCTGGCCGACGCTGACCTCGCGCCCGACATCCTCCATTAGATTCGCTTCCTGCACCGAAGACAGGTCCTCGTGCAGTTTTATGCGGACCCCGTTGCTCGAGCGGCCACTCGCTTCGTACACTCGTAGGATGACGCTCCGGTCCGGCCCCGGTTTCAACGCCGAAAGAATCACGTTGGGCTGAGAAACGTCCACCCACCCCCAACGCCTGGGCAAGCTCCCCGCATGGGCGGTGGTCTTACGCACCAGCAGGGGATTGTTGATTTCCAACCCCGCACGGTAGACGTTGGCCTGCCGCCAATCGCCGACGTGAGGGACGAGCGCATAATCCAGCGTTAAGGTTCGGCCGAGTTCAAGCCCGGTATCGGACGAGACACCCGGCTCATAGCCGCCGCCAAATCCATAAGAGGTGATCGCTGCGGAGCGGAAGAGAGAGAGAAGCAAAGTGTGTTCGACCACGTTGTTACCCGGCATCGCACAATTCAAGAGTGCCAACCCGTGTGCGCCGTCACTATAGTCAATCCAGTTTTGAGCCGGAAATTCCTGGGCTTGGGGACGTTCGATGGCTCCGAAGGGAATCTCGTCGGTGCGCTTGCCGTTTTGGACGGTGGTCGGAAATAAAACCCGGTACCGGACGTAGGGATCGTTGTTCAGGATTTGAGTTTCGATGTCAACGCGGTGCAAGCCGGCGTAAAGGCGGACGCGCGTCGAAAAGGTGCCTTTACCGAAAGGATGCGAAACGCTGTATTCGGAAAAAACCGCGCCAGCGGTGGTCTGCCCGCTACCGCCAACCCACTCGCTGCTCAACTTCGAGCGCGCCGGGTTTGGCAGGCCGACTTTTTGGGTCATCGCGATGCTCCGTCCGCCGTTCAGCGTTCCATAGAGCTGCCAAAGGTCTCCGCCATCCTGTTCCTGAGCCACCACATTGCCTGGGCCGCGCAGAGATTCCCAGCCACTGGCTTTGTCTACCAGGCTGGTCATCTCGCCGGTCCAGATGTTGAAAGTTGCGCGGTAAAACTCATTTTCAATCGAGCCGTGGTCTTGCTGTGCGGCCGAGGCGTTTCCCGAGACGGGCGACGCGGGAGTGAGGCTGCTGGTTTTCGGCACTACGTGATACGTGGCGAACCCTAGCGCCGGAACATCGCGGGCCACGAATGCAAAATGGGCGTGCTTGATGCCGCCATCGTCATATCGGCTTACATCGGTGAACTGTACCGGGACAGGTTGGCCCTCGGAGTCGATGAGTGCTAGATCCAAGAATCCTGGTTCACCCAAATCCACATCGGACTCCGCGGCGTCGGTTCGCGGCCAGCCGAGTGTGTTGAAAACAACTACGGGGAAGCCCTCGCCGCGGGTGTCGATCTGGGAGGATATTTGATCCAGCGACCGTTGCACAATTTCATCGGCGGAATGCTGCGAGTTGTTATACCCGCGCAGGACGTCTTCATAAACCTTGTCGACCATCACCCCGGAAGCCAAATCGTGGGTCTGATTAAAGAGCACCGGCTCCCAGGCCCGCGTCAGTTCGTCTGGGTCAATCATTCCACCTAATGACCCAGCAAGCGCGCCGAGCCGCTCGGCAGAGGAAAGCAAACCCTCCATTTTGCGCATCCACTGTTTGAGTTCGATCCGGCTGCTGTATATCCCTTGAAAAATGGGATTCAAGTCTCCTGATATCACGGGCCGGTCCGGGCGCGCGGCAACCGCAGCCTCAAAGTCCGTGGGTACCCCAAAGCGCAGAGAAAATGGTTCGTCGCGTTTTTGGTTGAACTGGGCGACCTTGGCGGGTAACTGCCCTTCCGGTTCGGAAACGTCAGCGCCAGCCAACGCTACCCGATCGTGGCCGGGCGAAAAAGGCGTCAATGCATCGAAGGCTGAGCGAGCAAAACTCTCGAACTCCGGAGGACTTGCCGGCGAACCGTAAAACAGGTCGTAGCCTTGAGCGAGCCAAAACGCGGGAATCTGGGTGCCATCGATACCTTGCCAAGAGAACTCCGAGGGCGTGTCCAGGCCAGGGACCCCGCGGAAAAACCAATACGATTTGTAACCGGCCAGTTTCAGAATCTGGGGGATCTGAGCATTGTGTCCAAAGGTGTCGAGGTTCCAGCCGACGGTGACGTCCACACCCAAGTGCTCGCGGTAGTAGCCCTTGCCGTAAAGGATTTGCCGCACGAATGACTCACCACTGGGCATGTTCACGTCAGGCATGACGTCGGTGCCGCCCACCAATTGGAGTCTGCCCTCGCTGACGAATTTCCGGAAAACTGGCGCGTTTTCGGGGTAGCGCTCCAGATAAGGCCGAACATAGGCGACTTGGTCGAGCACGAAGCGATATTCAGGATGCTCTGCCAGGAGGTGCAGCGCCGCGGTAATGTTTACCAGGCCCATCTCCAAGTATTCCTCGCGGGTCTTGAAGACTGCGCCCTCCCAGTGGGAGTGTGGGATGATCCAGAGCACGTCCTTTTTGGGAGCGGCATCCTTAGTGCTTTCAGCCGTTGTTTGTCCCCGGATAGAGGCGACGCCCAACTGGAGACACACGCAGACGCAGGCGCCCATCAGGATTCTGATCGCAACTGTAAGAATCCGGGGTGACAACAGTGGGACTATTGTGTGAAGGCTCGATCGTTTTGGCAATTCGGCACGCCCCTCCTGCTACGCGATTCGATGCAGCACGTTCCGTGCTAAATAAGCGCATCCATTCACTCAGTTGTTGTGCGCAATCGGAGTTCGAGCAGGGTAACAGTAAAAGGGTTGAACTCGTACTCAAACTCCCGTCCGGTGAGGTTAACTTTGCGAGTGGTGACGGCAACCCGGTTGGGCTGGTCATGGGAGTTCATCGCCTCCGAATCGGGGCTCGGACTGGTGTCGCCTAGAACAAACGATTCTGCCGTCCGCACCGACCCCAGTGAGGGATTCAAATGGAACGCGATCTTGCGTGACGCGGCGGTCGAGTTCACGGCGTAAATACGCAACGCGCGGCCATCTGAACTCAGGGTTGCGTCCAGGTCGGGTTCCCGCAGATAAAACGAAAGGGGACTACTTCGGTCGATTTTGAGCGGAAAAGAACCGGTGGCGCGCTGGTACAGGCTTTGAGAATAGTAAGCAGGCGTGAGGTAAAGCCATCCTGGCCCAGGCTGAATTGCTCCTGAACCAAAGCTATCGGAGAGATTCGAGCGGTTGGCAATCTCAACCAAGTCGCTGTAGCGATGCATCATGTTCTGGTAGCGCGATAGAGTCAAAGCGTTGCCCAGGGTCAACAACATCCCGCGCTTCAACCCAAATTCGCCGCCGGTGGCATTCCACTCGGTAACGGCGACGCGGACGTCTTTTCCCTTTCCATCTTTGGCGATCTGGTCACGCAGCCGCTTGAAATCCTCCTCGGTATTGTTTAAATCCCCGACGGAGTAGTGATGCGGACTCAGATAGTCGAGTTCACCTTCCGCCATGCGCAACGTGCTTGGGGTGGGAAAGGAAGACAGGATTTTGATGGAGGGGTCCACCCGGCGCATTGCCGCGCCGAATGGCTTCAGTGACGCGTCGTAATCGGGTACGGCGATTTCATTTCCAATTTGCCAGTATTTTACGTGGTAAGGCGCCGGATGGCCGTTCTTCGCGCGCATCCGGCCCCACTTGGTGTCTGCACTGCCGTTGAAGTATTCGATCTCATCGGCCGCGTCCTGCGGGGTTTTCCCGGTCCAGCGAACACAAATCATGGGTTCAGCGCCGATGTACTGCACCATTTGAACAAACTCTTCTATACCGACGAAATTCTCTTGCAGCCCGCCCCAAGGATCATCGGCAAAGGGAGGGCGAGTGTCCCAGCTTCCGACGGTGTCTTGCCATTCAAAAGATTCGATTGTGGTGCCGCCAATGCGGACGATTCCGGGATCCATCACTTTGAGCGCCTTGATTACATCCAGACGCCAGAGACCGAGCACGGCGTTGGCATCAATCAAATACACTCGATCCAGCCAGAGCGCGCCCGGGCCCTCAAATTCGATCGTCAACGTGGCATTTTGCACACTGCGCCTGGCAGTGAGCAGCACCTCCGCCGCGCGCCAATCTATCGTTCCACGGCCGAGCGAAATCGGCCCGGCAATCATGCCGCCGTCCCCATGTAAAGAGGCCCGAACGCGAACGCCGGCGTCACTACGAAGGTGCAGCCTCAAACGATAGGAGTGCTCCGCTTCGAGATAGAAGCCGTCTTGCGAAATGCCAGCCCAGGAATCGGGCAAAGGCAATTCTATTTTTTGCGAACGCTTACCGTTGAAAGGATTTTCGATATCGAATGAATAGCCGGCTAGATGCACGCTGCCGTCGGGGTACCAAGGTCGATATGGCTTATCAATTTCTTGTTTGTACGCCTGATTCCACGGCGGCTCGTCCTCGAAGCTAGTTGAACGCACCTGCTGCGCGATCATCGAAGGCATCAAGTCGCACAGGGGTTCGATGAACTGGCCGCCTTGCTTCCGATCAACCGGCCGCTCGCCGAGGCGGACATTCGAGATGGTGACCGATTCGTTTTCACGGGACTCCGGCACCGGTTCCAGCCGGATATCATCGAACCAGACTTTGCCGGTTTGGTTATTGAGGGCGTTCAGAGCGACATCAATTCTTCCCGGGGAGGGAACGCGGAACAACAGCCTCTCTTGCTGCCACGCGGAAGTGGTGGCCGCGGCCTGGCTGAAGCCTTGATCGCCAGCCTGCGCTTCAATGCCGATTCGTGGGCCGGCATCGGAACTGGCGGGATCCGCTACGACCGTAGATTTTACCCATCCAGTTAAGCGCCACAGGGTACCAACGGGGAGAAACACTTCCTGCCGCAAAGTGAGGTTCGCGGGATTAACTGCTGCGACCAATAGCGACTGTTTCCCTTGCTTGGCCTCAACCTTATCGGCGATGAGCGAAAAGTCTTGTTTGGCTTCGGATGGATCCACCCGCCAGAAGTCCGCCGGAGTGGCGGATTCAAATCCTGAGTTCTTCAGCGGCTGCTTTCCATCACCGCCGGCAGATGCGAGCAGAGAAAGCAGGAGCACACAAGCCAGGATCCAACAGCTAGCGGTAGGATGCGTAGTGATCTGCTTCATTTCGATTCCGCGAGTGTGGATATGGATTGCATTCTCTGCAGCCACGCCGCCGAGTTCTGTGGACTGAGCAGATACAACTGGATGCGTCCACTCAGTTTGTTGTGCGCAACACCTTCATTTGGATCGTCCGGGCGGAGGTCTCGGCCTTGACCGTAGTTCTGCCACCATTCGCCCCAGGCGACCGCGGCGACACCTCCGAACCAATCATTGACGTTCACTTCGATTAAATCGGAATCCACCGATGCCCGCAGGTTCTGCGAGCCGACAGCTTCGATGCCAATGCCATACCCGTCTTTGTCGGTGAGCGAGCCGAAAACAAAGTTACGCTTACTGCTGCGGAAGTCGTTGGTACCGATAGGCGTGTCGTCCAGCGCGAACGGTTGTGTGGGAGGGACGGATTGCTGGCCAGGCGCGTGCGCCATCGCCATTCCATCGTTTCGCCCGATATGATCGTCAGGATAGACGCTCCATTCACCGCGGCGGCGCCATTGCAGCTTGTCGCACCACAGAGGTACACCGAACTGCAGTCCAACTTCACGGGCGCGCGTATCCAGTCCGGTGTAAGTAAACTGATAGCTCACGGTGAGACCCCCTTGGGGCGTGATGCGAAAGCGAAGTTCACCGGCGAAATCACGGTAGGCGCCGGTTTCGATCACCTCGTAGTCGTCGCCCACGGGATGGATCTCCAGTGGTTTGGTGAGCCGCCAGGTTTCGAAGATGGGGAACTCATTTAAAGTAGATTCGATCGGCAAAACGTGAAGTTTGGGCGTTCCATACAGCACGGAGTGGCGATTGATGAGCGCCCGCCGAATGCGGCCATTTCCTCCATCGAAAGCGATCTCGAAGTTGTCGCCAATAAAGCGCTCCATCGGACCGCCCAACCAAAATGCTTCATGCAAATAGTGAAGCGCCGCTAGCTTACCCGCAGGCTCGGCGTTCGCCACCGCAGCAACTCCCAACTGCATGCGATGAGGAACCACCAACTGGCCCTTACCGTTCCGGAAACTGAGGGACAAGATATCACCCGGCTTGGTCTGTGGCGCCAGGGGAATAGAGATATTGCCGGAGGTACGAGGAGCGACGTCTGGATGAATTGTTCCATGTTGTGAGCCGACGGACCACTCCAAAGCTAGCTCGGAGAGATTTGTAAATTCGTAGCGATTGTCGACGGCGAAGGTAGCCGGCTCGCCAGATTTCCAAGCGGGCAAGTCACGCTGCTGCAGATGCACCGGAGACATCAACATTTTGACGTGCCAGAACTCCGGTTTCTTGCGGCGCCATCCATCTACGATGCCCCATGGAGCGTCGCCGACGATGCCACGTCCAGGGATATGGTAAATGCGATCCAAGGCATGTGCCGGCTGACCGATACTGCCACGTCCATATTCGGAGTCGCGGCCGGGAACTAGGAATACGTCGTCGACCCAAGCCCAAATCATGCCGCCCTGGACGTTCTTGCTGGCCTGCACGGCGTCCCAGACCGGAATCAGGGGCTCAATGTAATAGTCGCGGTCTCCGGGATCGAGCCACATCTCTCTGGTATCGCCCCAGAGATCGCCCTGGAAAATGCACAAACTCTCATCCCAAAGGATCGGGACTCTTACGTCTTCGCGCTCCTTCATGCGTTCGATAGTGATGGGGTTGTGCATGGTGTCCAATTCGAGAGTGGCGCTTTGTCCGGCGCTGGCGGGACGGGTGGCGTCGTGTTTCTTTACGAATTGGTGAGCCGCTTCAAAATTTGGTCCCCAAGTGCTTTCGTTTCCGACCGACCAATAGACGACGCTGGGATGGGAGATATCTCGCTCGAGCATCTCGGCAGTTCGCTGAACGAAAGTGGGCAAGTAGCGGAGATCGGAACTCTCGTCCACCCAGCAGAAAGGGCCCTCTTCTTCGATGTAGAAACCCAATTCGTCGGCGTCGTCGTACAAATCTTCCACCGCGGGAAAAGCGGAGTTTCGAATGGCGTCGAGGTTAGCTTCCTTCATGTTCTCGAGATCGCGTCGAGTTAGCTCCGGCGTGGCGACTCGGCCGGTGAGCGGGTCAGATTCATAGTGGTCGGCCCCCCGTAGTTTCACCGGGACGCCGTTGATCATGAACTGAGTTCCACGGATTTCAATCTGACGGAAACCTACACGCCGCGAAACCACTTCACCGGCCGCCGGCGCACAACACAGCTTGGCGCTGAGCAAATAGAGGAGAGGATGCTCTGCCTCCCAATGACTGGGGCTGGCCACGTGAAATTCCACGCGCTGTTCCAGCCGCGACCATGGCGCAAGTTTAATATCGAGATGGTCGTTGGGGAGGGCGACGAGATGGCCACCAGGATCCTCCAGGGAAATAACGAGGGAAGTGCCGTCTAGCTCATGTCCCGATTCGTTTTCGACGGACAGATCCACGGACAGCGTGGCGTCCTGGTAGGCTGGGTCGAAGACAGTCTGTACGTGAAAACGTCGCACGTGGATTTCGGGAACGCTGAGGAGCCTCACCTGGCGGACGATTCCCGCTAAAGGGAAGTTTGCGTAGTAACTCATTTTGTCCAGGTGGGAAGAGAGCGTCGCCTCACGAACCATCACCGCCAGGAGATTGTCTGACCCCACGTGGGCGGCGTCGGTGACGTCGATCTCAAAAGGAGAGAAGCCCCCCTCGTGGGAACCTACCCGCGTGCCATTCAGCCAAACCTCGGCGCCGCTGTACACGCCGTCAAAGACGAGCTTGATGCGGCGGCCGCGAAAACTAGCAGGAATTTGCAGGCGCCGGCGATAGCCGCCGGTTCCGGTCCGGCTGTCGAAGCCATCCATTATCCAATGAGAGGGGACCTTGATTTCTCGCCAATCAGAATCGGAAAAATTGGCCTGGAAAAAGTCACTTTCCGGATCGGGCTTAAAGCGCCAAGCCCCATCGAGATCGAGGGGAGGAACGGTATCGTCGGGGATGCTGTATCCCGGAGTTAGATCGCCAGCTTGAATCGTGTGCTCGGGCGAAGCGACTTGAGGAATGCTCGCGGTAGCCGTTAAGGCGCCTTCCAAGCCCACCGGCATTTCGACCTGAAATGTTCCGCCGGTATCGGTCTGGGCCGAGGCATGCCATGGTTTTCCGCCGGCGGTCCCATGCAGTTGCACCGCGGCATTCGCGAACGGCTGGGTCCCGAAGCCGTCGGTGACTACACCAAAAATATGATTCAGGAGATCGGAAGCGAGTTCGATTACGGGCGGGTCGATTCTATTATAGGCCTCGATCTCTACGAGGCTGACGCTCCCGGCGAAATCGGAGAAACGAAGAGCGGTGGTGCTCTGCGGATTGAATTGCGCGAGGATGAGGCGAGGGAGCAGATGCTCTGAATCGCCGATGGATTTGAGCAGACGCCACTCGCCGCTCGCATCGCGGATCCGCAGGTTAAGGTGGGTGAGCTTTGGATCTCCGTCCTGGCGGATGAGGACTTCCTGAATCTGCACCGCGCCCGGCCACGTCAGCTCGGCCCAGGTGGTTGCGGGATTGGTTCCTTCTTTGGCAGTCCATTCGGAGTTGGTGATATCTCCGTCCGCGAGGTTCTCAGCCTTAGTGCCTTCGGACTCGCTGGATACGGTCGCCCGGGCGGTGAGCGCCAGGTTTCCGCTGGGCTGCTCCTGTGCGTTGACTGCGATTGCGAGAAGCGCTACAGCGAAGACGGTGCACAGGATTCGGTTTCGCAACATGACTCGCGTGCTCCTAATCTGCTTCCTGGCGGTGGAACTGGAGGCCGGCCGGAATCACCGGCACATTCGGTGTTCCCAATCGTCGGAAAACATGTCCAACTTGGCATCGCGATCTTCTGGGTGAGCTGCAATGACGTCCTGGTGCACGTCAACTCCCCAGCCCGGTGCTGTGGGAACATCGTAGTAGCCATCCTTGACGCGCGGGGTGCCGGACGTCAATTGCTCCCGCCAGGGGACGTCGTAATCTTGAAACGTTTCCAAAATCATGAAATTGGGAATGTTGGCGGCCAAGTGAATTCCGGCGATGGTCTTGAGCGGACCATCGCAGTTATGAGGCGCGACACTGACGTAGTGCGTTTCCGCCAGTGCGGCGATCTTCTTGGTCTCGAGAAAACCGCCCGAATACGTAATATCCGGTTGAATCACGTGTGCGGCTTTGCGCTGCAAAAGGTCGAGAAACCCGAATCGGCTGTAGATGTGCTCCCCTGTTGCGACACGAAGGGGCGAATCTGCGACTACCTGCGCCATCGACTCATTGTTGTGCGCGGGGATCGGTTCTTCGCACCAGCCAGGGTTATAGGGCACCATGGCACGGATCGCTTCGATCGCCATGATTGGACTAAACCGTCCGTGAAACTCGAGCAGGATGTCGACGTCTTCGCCGACGGCGGTTCGAACCGCTGCGACCGCGTGGCAAGCCTGGCGCAATTCCGCACGCGAGATTTCGCGCCCGCCCGGGCCGAATGGGTCAAACTTGAGCGCTTTGTATCCGCGCGCGGCAACTGCTCTTGCTTTGTCGGCCACTTCCTGCAGATCCTTGATGTTGCTGTACCAACCGTTTGCGTAGGCCTTTACCTTCGTCCTCACCTTGCCTCCCGCAAGGTTGTAGACAGGCTGACCGCAGGCCTTACCCGCGATGTCCCACAGAGCCATTTCAATTCCCGCCATCGCGGAATACATCACTGGGCCGGTGTTGTGCTCCACCTGGTAGAGTTTGAACCACAGACTTTCAATGTCGAAGGGATCTTGTCCGACCACATAGCGCCGGCCGAAATCCAACACCAGCTCACGGACAGCCGTTTCCTTCCATCCCAGGGTAGCTTCGCCCCAGCCAATCAGACCCGAGTCGGTTTCAATCTTTACGAAAGTAAAATTGCGCCAGGCTGCGGCGGTGAGGAACACTTCCACTTTAGTGACTTTCATTTTAATTGAGCCTCTTGTGACCGGCAGCAATAGCAGTCGAGCTGAATCGACTCGGCCGCGTACCGCGGCTGCTTAGCGGGCGATGTAACCGCCATCAATCACCCAGTTCGAACCATTCACGTACGTCGCCGAGGGACCGCACAGGTAAGCGACAAGTTCGGCGATCTCCTCGCAGCTCGCGAACCGCTTGATCAAATAATCCGCCAGCAACTTGGGGGGATCGATGACCCCTGACGCGATGAGGTTTTTGGTCACAAAGGTCTCGACGGCTGCAGGACTAATGCTGTTTACGCGGATCTGGACCTCTGCCATTTCAACCGCCATGGCACGAGTCATCGCGACCAAGGCGCCCTTCGTTCCGGCGTAGGCAGCCAAGCCAGGATTTCCGACCAACGCGTTCACCGAAGCGATGTTGACGATCACCGGATCGCGCGGCTTCTGGGGCGCGCCCGAAATTTGGCGCAGGAATTCCTGGGCCAGAAAATAGGGCGCGCGCTGGTTGACGCCGACCACCCGATCGAACTCCGCAACAGTAACTTCCAGCATTGGCTTGTGGAAACTCCAAGCCGCGTTGTTAATGAGAACGTCAGCCACGCCGATGGTTGTGGCGGCGTAATCGAAAACTGCGTGCGCCGCGCCGGGTTCCGAGAGATCTTTCACCAACGCGTAGGTTCTCGCCGAGGGGAAATCCTTTTCTCCGATCCGAGAGAGAACTGTGGCGTCGCTATCGACCAGCAGGAGCCGGGCGTCGCCTGCAGCGAACCGACGCGCGATTGCCAGGCCCAAACCGTTTGCCGCGCCGGTAATCACCGCGCTACGGGAGTTCGGCCGCGTCTCCAGAGTTTCGCTAATGTCGTTGGCTCCTCAAAGAACTACGAATTGCCGGCGTTATCCGGCCACCACGTTTTAACTCTGTTCTCCCGGTTCACACAAGCGGTAAAGGAACGGCGAGCGCGAACGGTCGATCTCGAACCGTCTCATCTTAACTCCGTGATCCAGGTGCCCGGAGAAAGCATTGGATAATTCGAGATGGATGTCTTGCGGCCAGGTTCCTAGTTGGGGTGAAAGCTGTTCGCATAATTCGCGTAGTGAAACTCCGGACGTATGTTCGCGAAGATATCCTGTAATCGACCGATCGGCCTGAGTTACAAAATTTCGCGACTCATGGCAAAACTGTCGAATGGCCTGAGAGCCACGCAGTACAGGCCAGTGGCAGCCGACAATCATCTGAGCGTCTGAATTTTCGATTCTTTGGATTGTCTGAAGGTAGGAATCCACGTAAAGGTAGGTGGGACACAGTTTCCAAGTTCCGTCGAGGCCCTGGTATCCCGCTCCCTGGATGGCGTCCCCGTAGTACAAGACGCGATGCGTTCGATCGTACAGGCCCAAATGGCCATGGCTGTGGCCCGGCAGGTGCCAGATTTCCAAAATCCGGTTTTCGCCGAGCCTTAGGATTTCACCACCGATAAAAGTAAAAGAAACATCTTGCGGCTGGGAACTGCAGTTCCGTATCTCCCGGGCCGTGTCCGGCTCAAAAAAGATACCGTGATCCCTGCGATAGGCGTCGTAACGGAACGTGAACATGTAGTCCGGCGATTCGACCAGCGCACGATCGGCCTCGCCGCAGACAATTCGAATCTTTGAGTGGTCGCGCTTGATTTCGGCGGTCCCACCACAATGGTCCCCGTCAGGGTGAGTAATGACCAGCCAGGTCAAGCCGTCCTGAGCGATTCCGGCATGATCGAGGAATGCCGGCACGTCTATCTGGGCGTGGCTGCGCGTGCCACAATCTATAAGCGATGCCTCGCGTCCCTCGCGGAGCAGCGGCAAATAGAGAGGTCGCCCACCGATCTCGCATTCAATTAGGTACGCTCCTGGATAGAGCTCCACGGATCTCTCACCTCGGGTGTTAGTGAACCTCAGCGAATCTCGATATGGCCAAACTGCCGGTGGGCGTTCTGCAGACCCTGCACCAACAAGAAGTGGTCATCCGCGCAAGTGACCATCCGCGCTCCGCGATCGAGTTCCTGTTGCGCAGACTCGGGAGTTGGCGTGACCGTTCCCCACCATTTCCCAGCCTTAGCCGCGGCGTTGGCCACTTTATCCATGGCACGCTGCACCAGGGCGTGCTCCCGCTGCAAGGGCACGCCGTAGCTAATGCTGAGATCTGCTGGCCCCACGAAAAGCAAATCCACGCCTTCCACCGCGGCAATCTCGTCGACACATTCGACGCTCTCGCGATCTTCAATTTGCAGCACCAGAAAGGTTTCTTCGTTTTGATCCTTTAAGAACTGGAGAGGGTCCGTCAGGCCGTAATCGCCATCAGCGCCGGCACCATCGAACCCTCTCTTTCCCAGGGGTGGGAACCGTGTCCACTCCACCCACTGCCGGGCTTCCTCAGCACTTCGACAATGGGGCACCATGACTCCGTTTGCGCCGAATTCCAGGGCGCGCATCACGCTTGTGTATCCGGTTTTGCGAACTCGGACCATTAGGTCGATGCCCGTGGCCCGGCATGCCAGGGAGACGCGGTCTACGAGTTCGTAGCCGTGAGCACGATGTTCCATGTCGAACCAGATCACATCAAAACCCAATTTGCCGGCGAGCTCGGCGAACCATGGTTCGGTGACCCGGTTCATTCCCACCACTTTTACGAAACCTTTCTCGCGTAACACTCTTCGCAAACGGCTCTTGGTCACGATCTTCCTCGGATTTGGATTCTTTTCAATGCAGCGCTATCCACGAAAAACAAACGGGTGATTGCCTTGCCGGGCCGCGCTGCTGTCTCGACCGCTCTAAGGACGGGAGGCATCTTACGGGGGTTGCCGGTGCGAGTCAATACGGAATAGTGTCCCGTCTGACGGAATGAAAGAACACCCTTCTACTGATGGCGTTGCGAAAGCCCGGCCTTCCGGTGCCGCGACGCAACACGCTAACTAGCGCCTCTTTTGAGTTAAATTCGCTTTTGTGAGAAGACTTTAGCGCCGTTGAAATCTCGAAAATTGTTTGTTCACGCCCGGATTGGCCCGCACCCTTAATTCCGTATTACGGACAACGCCGATGAAGAGGTTGACACTTTTCGATCCGGGACTATACTCCTCGGAACATGGAGGGTCCAAGGGGTGAATTCGACAGTTTCGGCCAAGGACGCAGCAGGTCCCAAGGCACATCGACGAAGATTTGTGATCCTTACTTCGGTCACCATTGCATTGGGCGGTTTTCTTTTCGGCTACGACACCGCGGTTATTTCCGGCGCGATTCTCTTTGTACGCCAACAATTCCATTTGAGCTCGATCGAAACCGAGGCGGCAGTCAGCATCGTTCTTGCGGGAGCGCTGCTGGGCGCTGCGGTTGGCGGATATTTAGGCGACCGATTTGGGCGCCGGCCCACCATGCTGGTGATCGCGCTGATCTATGGAGTGTTCGGGGCTACGACTGGTCTCGCTAACGGCGCGGCGGTGTTTGTCCTTTCTCGCTTCTTTGTAGGAGCGGCGGTGGGCGTGAGCTCGATGTTAACGCCGCTTTATATAGCCGAGCTTGCTCCTGCCGACATCCGGGGAATCCTGGTGACCCTAAACCAGTTGGCAATTTCGACTGGCGTCGTGGTGGCCTATTACGTGGATTATTTGTTGGCAGGATCCGGCGGATGGCGCTGGATGTTTATCAGCGCGGTGGTGCCCGCGATCCTTCTGCTAGTTGGACTGCTGTACCTGCCGGAGACTCCTCGATGGCTGGCCTCGCAGGGAAGATTTGAACACGCCGAAAATATTCTGATAAAGATCGAAGCTCCCCAGGAAGTGGAAAGAGACATCGCGGAACTCCGCCAGATCACCGGGGCTGACAATCTAAGGCTTCGCGATCTGTTCCAGCGCAGGTTTTCCAAACCGCTGATCGTGGGCATCGTGCTGGCGATCTTTCAGCAAATTACCGGTGTAAATACGATCGTCTATTACGCACCGACGATTTTTCAGATGGTGGGATTCACGAATGCGTCGAACGCCATCCTGGCAACCTTCCTGATCGGATTCGTGGGGCTGATTGCCGTGATCGTTTCGATGTTTCTGGTGGATAGGCTTGGCCGGAGGCCGTTGCTTCTGGTGAGCCTGGCGGGCATGTGCGTCATTCTGTTCCATCTCGCGCACATCCTCGCGGAGCCCAATCCCACGAAATGGATGGTGGTAGGGGATATCGTTTTCTATCTCGCGTCATTTTGCATAGGCCTGGGTCCGATCTTCTGGCTGCTGATTTCCGAGATCTATCCAACCACGGTCCGCGGCCAGGCGATGTCGTTGGCAACGGTGGTGATCTGGGCGGCCGATTTCCTTGTGACGGCGACGTTTCTGACGCTGGTGGAACATATGGGAATGCCCGGCTGTTTCCGGTTGTTCGCGGTACTGTCGCTAGCCGCGTTCATTTTCTCGTACACCATGGTGCCGGAGACGCGCGGACGCACGCTTGAAGAAATCGAGAATTCATGGGGCCGATGAGCAGGAGTAGAGCTCCATGGCCGCTCACAGACGGCGACCGGGGACCGGCGAAGTATTGCGATGGCATCGACGTAACGGCAATGCCACCCTGTTCCGTATTACGGACACACATCCGAAATTATTGTTGACGCTATAAATCCAGTCTTGTAGGATGTGCCGTTTTTAAGCCGCCGACAAGAACGTGGGCTAAGCGCTTTGACGCATGGCCAAAATCCAAGATCGCGATCCAATCGTCGGCTCGCCGGAGGAACTGTGAAAACGTATAGCCGCGCAACATGCCTGGTGATTTGTACGTTGGTTATGTTTCTTAGCGCCGGAACGCTGCAGGCGCAGATTGACCGTGCCAGTATTTCCGGGACCGTGACTGACCCGTCCGGCGCCGTTGTGCCAGGGGCGACCGTGGTGGTCACCAATACCGGCACCAGCGAGGGCGTAACCCTGACTACCGGTACCGATGGCAGCTACACCGCCAGCCTTCTGCACGTGGGCATTTACTCCGTGGAAGCGACGGCCCACGGGTTTGAAAAGACGCTCCAATCGGGTATCCAGCTCGATCTTAACCAGGTGGCCCGGGTGGACCTGCAGTTGAAGGTCGGGGCGGCAGGTGAAGTAACACAGGTGACCGGGGAGGCTCCCCTGGTTGCCACGGAGACATCGTCGCTGGGAACGTTAGAAACGGGGAATAGGATCGTCGATTTGCCGCTGAATGGGCGGCTTTTCACCCAACTGGCGTGGCTGGGCCCCGGAGC
Source organism: uncultured Acidobacteriota bacterium (assembly GCA_963725655.1). Taxonomy (GTDB): domain Bacteria; phylum Acidobacteriota; class Terriglobia; order Acidiferrales; family UBA7541; genus CAVRXT01. Next base: position 154,836 of record CAVRYY010000001.1, read on the forward strand.
CTCGCAGGGATCGAGTTCGGGTATCGGACTGAGCGGTTCGACTGACGATAATCGTCCCGGCATCCAATTGGCGGTGAATGGTCTATGGGCATTTGACAACAACTTCCTTCTGGATGGCGTGGATAATAACGGCATTGGAGATGGCACCATCGCCGTCAATCCCTCTCCCGACGCCATAGGAGAGTTCAGCGTTGAAGAGAACTCCATGAAGGCGGAATTCGGCCGCGGCGGCGCGGCGGTGAATGCGGCCCTCAAGTCGGGAACCAACCAGGTGCATGGCGGCGCGTTCGAATACATGCGCAACGACGCGCTCGATGCCAAGAATTTCTTCAACACCGGCAACAAGGCGGCGCTGCACCGCAACCAATTCGGCGGGGATGTGGGTGGGCCGATCATCAAGAACAAAACCTTCATCTTTGGAGATTATCAAGGCTCGCGGCTTCATGAAGGCATTATAGATATCTCGACAGTGCCGACTATGGCGGAGCGCGGGGGAGATTTCACCGATCGCAGCTTGGACCTTTATGACCCGAATACCACGCAATCCACCGGCAGCCGAGTACTCTTGAACCCTTCCAACCCGTCGGTGATCCCCGCGAACCGCATCGACACCGTCGGTCAAAACCTGGTGAACCTCTTTCCCCTTCCCAACATCCCCGGCGCCACTATCTCCAACAATTTTATCTATACTCCGGTTGCTATTACGGACGGCAACCAGGGTGACGTACGTGTGGACCACAGAATCAGCGAGCACGACCAATTATTCGGACACTCTTCGGTGGAGGATCATCCTCAGTTTAGTCCGACCCCGCTGCCGGGCGAGGCTGAAGGATGTTGCGGCGGCAACATGAACATGCGCGAGCAAAACCACGCGATTGGATACACCCACACCTTCGGCAGCAACATGATCAACGACCTTCGGTTTGCTTATATTCGTTATGCGGTGCATTCCACGCCGGTGGACTTTGGCCAAAACATCTCGGACCAGGTGGGCATCCCTAACGCCAATCGTGGCGATGTGGAGACTTCCGGGCTGGCTGCCATCAATATTTCGGGTTACTCCGGGCTGGGCAACTCTGGGTGGATACCGGAACTGTCCGCCGACAATACCTTCCAAGTGGCGGACTCACTGACCTGGATTCGCGGCAAGCACACCATCAAGCTGGGTGCCGATTTCCGGCGGTACCAGCGCAACTTCTTCCAATCACAGGCCGCTTTCGGTCAGTTCTCGTTCTCCGGGCAGTTCACCCAGGACTTGACTGGAATAGACACCAACGGTAGCGGAAGCGGCTTGGCGGATCTCTTGCTAGGATTGCCGGTTTACCGCGAGCAGGATGGCCTGGGCCACAAAGATTACACTCGTATGTTTGAAATGGGCCAGTACGTTCAGGATGATATCCGAGTGAGCAGCAAGCTGACCGTCAACCTCGGCTTGCGTTACGACGTATTTTCCCCGGTGGGCGGCCACCAGATGGGGAACTTTAATCTGCTTACCGACGTGGTCGACTTAAATTATGGTCCCGGCGGAAAATCAAACGCAGGCGTGGGCTACGATCATGAGGATTTTGGACCACGGGTTGGCTTCGCCTGGTCGCCCTTCGACGACCACAAGACCGTAATTAGCGCCGCGTACGGTATTTTCTACGCTCCGGAAGGCAATCAGTTTAACGATCTGGGTGAAAATCCTCCCAATCTCCTTTATTACACCAACAATATTCCTGGCGACGCCATTCCCACGCCAGCCAATATGATTGATGCCGGATTCCCGGCGCAGCTCCCGTACAGTAATCCTGCCTCGCCATCCGGCCAGGTAAAAACAACCGGCCCGGTGCGCCGTGCGCCCAAGGTGGAGGAGTGGAACCTATCGATCCAGCGTGAACTCGCGCGAACCTGGATTCTGCACGTAGCCTACGTGGGCACCAACGCCACCGGCATCTGGAACAACGAAGACAGCAATTTGGACCAGCCCAGGCAGCCACTCGATTCCAACTTCAGCGATCCGACCGGCAACATGGGTCGTCCGTACTTCAACGTCTTGCCGAACCTCTCGGTGATCAATCCCATTGACTATCCGAACTTTACGGTTAACTACAACGCGCTAGAGACCAAACTGGAAAAGCGATTTTCCGGCGGTCTGACGCTGCTCGCCGCTTACACCTACGGTCACGACCTCGGGAGTTTCCAAGGAGCCCACACAGGTAACACGCAGATTGCTGACGACCCCAACGCTCAAAGAGGCAACGTCGACCCTGACTTTCGCCACCGCTTTACGGTCAGCTACACCTACGACATGCCGTTTGGCAAGGGCAAACAATTTGGCGGAAACATGAACTCTGCTGAAAACGCAGTCGTCGGCGGCTGGAAAGTGGCGGGAATCACTACGATTCGGAGCGGCGAGCATTTCACTCCCTTCCTCGGATACGATCCCACCAACACCGGCACCGCAGCCCTGCCCGAAGTGCTCCACAATCCGTACGATTTTTCCTTCGAGCCCGCGATGCAAGCCGCCTTGGGCTGCACCAACCCGGGCCATCAGTCGCTCTCTTGCTGGTATAACCCGGCGGCCTTTGGCATACCTCCGATTGCTCCGGGCCAGACCTTTGCACGCGACTTTGGTGATGCAACCGACGGCATGCTGGTGGGGCCACACCAAGTAAACTTTGATTTCTCAGCGTTTAAGGATTTCAAAATCACCGAGCGGCATCAGTTGGAATTCCGTGCCGAGCTGTTTAATATCTTCAACCACCCACAATTCTCGTTGCCCAACCGCAACCCCAATAACGTGGGTGGCGCAACGATCGGCGGCACCTTGGGTGATAACCAGCGTGAAATCCAGTTTGCGCTGCGCTATTCATTCTAAGAATCTCGGGGAGCGAGAGCCTGCGCCACGCCGGCTCCCGCTCCCTTTTCCATTTATGCCGTCGGTAGCTCTCCGCGACTTTGCTTCCAGCAAAAACACAGTTGGTTTAAGATGCCCAAGCCTGCAGAATCCCTCGCAGATGCCCAAGGGTAAGTCGCTCTATGGATAGAAGACAATTCATAGCCAAGACGGCCGTCGCCGCCGGGCTTCTATATTTGAGGCCCGAAGATATTTGGGGTTCCCAGGCGCCCCCGGGTTCAAGTGTTCCTGCATCGGGAGCGATTCGGTTTGAGGAGATTGCGGAAAAGAGTGGCCTGCGCTTTGTAACCGCTAACTGTCCCACTCCGAACAAGAACCAGCCCGAGACCATGGTTGGGGGAGTGGCGTTGCTTGATTATGATCGCGACGGTTACCTGGACGTGTTTCTGGTCAATGGCGCTGCTATTCCGTTGCTAGAAAAGGATTCCTCGAAGTATTGGAACCGCCTGTTTCATAACAACCACGACGGCACGTTCACAGATGTCACTGAGAAGGCCGGCGTTGCTGGGACGGGCTATGGGATGGGCGTAGCGGTGGGCGACTACGATAATGACGGAAGACCGGATTTGTTCGTCGCCAACGTAACCGGGAATCAGCTACTTCATAACAACGGAGATGGGACCTTCACCGATGTTACCGCCAAGGCAGGATTGGGCGGAGCCCTGCTCGACGGCAAGAAGATGTGGTCAGCCAGCGCCGGCTGGTTTGACTACAATAACGACGGCCTGCTGGATCTCTTCGTCGTGAACTACTGCAAATGGGAAGTCAATAAAGACCCAACGTGTCTGCTCGATGGCCGGGTCCGCGGATACTGCCATCCCAAGTACTACGCGCCATTGCACAACACCCTCTACCGCAACAATGGAGATGGGACGTTCACTGACGTATCCGAGGCAACCGGGATCGCGGGCAAAATGGGAAAGGGCATGAGCGTTTCCTTCGCCGATTATGACAACGATGGTTTCCTGGATATTTTCGTTGCTAACGACACCACCCGAAACTTCCTATTCCATAATCTTGGTGGAGAGAAATTTGAAGAGATCGGCGTGGAGATGGGCGTGGCCTACAGCGGGTATGGTACGGCGCTGTCCGGGATGGGCTCGGATTTCCGCGATGTAAATAACGATGGTCAACCGGACATTTGGCACACCGCGATTGAACATGAGACCTTTCCGCTATACCTAAACCGCGGCGGACACAATTTTTTCGACGTGACGGCCAGCAGCGGCCTGGCTCGCACTACCGGAGGAATGTCCGGATGGGGAAATGGGATCTTCGACTTTGACAACGACGGCTGGAAGGACTTGTTTGTCGCCCGTTCGAATGTGGTCGACAACATCAATCTTGTCTATCCGAACCGGCGGTACACCGAGCCAAATTCGGTTTTCCGAAACCTCGGGAACGGGAAATTCCAAGATATCAGCGCCACCGCTGGAGCAGACTTCCAGTTGGAGGCTGCTCATCGAGGCGTAGCTTTCGGAGATCTCGACAACGACGGCCGCATGGACATGGTGGTCTCCGTGTTGGGCGGGCCAGTTAAGTTGTTTCACAACGTCTCGGGTGACGACAACCATTGGATCCTGTTGAACTTGGTGGGCACCAAGAGCAATCGCATGGCAATCGGCGCACAGATCCGCCTTACCACCGAGGATGGCAACACCCAGTGGAACCAGGTAGCCACCGCGGTCGGATACGCATCGTCGAGCGATAGCCGTGTGCACTTTGGACTTGGAGAGAACCGGCGCGTGAAGGAAATCCAAATTCGCTGGCCGAGCGGGACCCGGCAGGAAATCCGCAACGTTGATGTAGACCGTGTAATGACTATCGAAGAGCCCCACCAGTGAGATTCTGACCGTGAGAGCTTGCAGAGCCTGAACCGTATTATGGGAGCCCCGGGGCCGTACGATGATCCGTTCAGTGGCTTTTGCGCATCCTAGCGACCGCATGAACCAGGGAGCGGCCGTGCGTACGAGAGCCATGTTGCCGATTCTCGCGGCAACCGCGCTTGTGATGCTTGTCGCAGCCACGAACACGGTGCTTCCAGGACTCGCCGGACAGAATTCCACCGCCTCGGCAACCGAGCGTGCAACTCAGCTAGTTCGCGCGGGGCGTCCCGAAGAGGCAGTGCAGTTGTTACAAACAACCCTGGTCGCCCGCCCCACAGATCTGGACGCCAGATTGGCTCTGGCGGATATCTATTCAAGAACCGGCAACAACCGCGGAGCTGAGGAGGAATTCCGCGAGGCGCTGCGGCTTCATCCGGAGTCGTCTTCAGCGGAGCTAGCGCTGGGCGCGTTCTATGTAAGCGCGGGATCGTTGGGGGCTGCGGAGCAGGTGCTCGATGCTGCGGTGGTCCGCCATCCTACGGCAAGCGGGATTCGTATGCAATTAGCTCTAGCTTTGGCGGGTGAACACAAGTATCAGGATGCCGAGGCCAACCTCCGGCTGGTCCCTGCCCCTGCCGATCCAAACGCTCGCGTCCGCTATTTTCGGGTCGCGGCCTCGATTCAAGCGGGCCTAGGCGACTCGCACGCCGCCGCCGAAGCCATAAAGGAAGCGTTGCATGTGATGCCGGCGGATCCCCAACTGCAGTCGCTTGCTTCGGTAGTGGAAGCACAAGCCGGGGAATGGCAAGCATGTCTCCGGAACATTGCTCCTCTGTTTGCGAAGCACCCGGCTCCCGACACCGGGCTCCTGCTATTACGAGCGCAGCTGGCTACCCACAAAGATTTCAAAGCCACGCTGCAAAGCCTCCGGGCGCTTAACCTTCCTGATGACCAAAAGCTGGAACTCAGCACCCGCACCGCCGAAATACTGGCCTTGGCCGAGAAGCACGAGGACGCCATCGCGCAACTTCAAGAGGCGCTGAACATTGCAGGCGGGCGCGACGCTACACTACTTTACAACCTCGCCATCGAACAGAACGCCGCTGGGCAATTTGACAATGCGTTCTCTACTCTGGAGTCCCTGCGAGTCCAAAACGACTCTGCCGAAATAGAGGATTTAGAGGGCGATGTAGCCGAGCAAAGGGGAGACTTTCCATCCGCTGTTCATAGCCACCAGAACGCAATCGCCATGGCTCCCGGCGAAGAACGATATCGTTTGTCGCTGGGTGCGGCACTGCTGCAGTATCGCGCCTACCAAGCGGCTGCCTCGGTGTTCCAACAGGCCGCCGAGGAATTTCCGAATTCCGCCCGAATTTACGTGGGCCTCGGAACGGCGGACTATTTGCTGGAGAAATATGACGATAGCGTGTCGGCGTTTTTGCGTGCAGACAAACTCGATGGCGGATCGGGGAGGGCAATCGGTTATCTGGGCGCCACACAGGTAGACAGCGTGGCCGGACCGATTCCAGCGGCAGTCGATGCGATTTGCGACCGGGCAGATTCCCACACATCAGAATCGTCCACGGTCACGTGGTGCGGCGCGGTGCTTTTCCGCCAGGCCTTTCTTGCGGGCGACCAATCCGCCGCCGGTGAGATAATCCGGCGATTGCGCGGCGCGGTGAAGCTCGCTCCGGACGAGCCGGTGGCGAATTGCACGCTTGGATACGCGCTGGAATGGACGCAACAATTGGCGGAAGCGCGTCATTGGCTGGAGGTATGCGTCCACCTACGGCCCGACTCGGCCGAAGATCACTATCGGCTCAGCCGGGTTTACCAAATGCTGGGACTCAAGCAAGCGGCCGCCGAACAGGCCAAGCTGATCACCCACGCAGCCTCCGAACAAAATCAGCAACAGGCTATCGCCAGGAAATTCGCGCATGAAATGACGGGCCAGCCCCAAAAGTCAACGGAGCCTAAATGAGAAAGGGATCACGGATGCGAATGAGGTTCTTGATTGTCCTGGTCTTGTTGGGGGCGCTCTGGCCGGACGCGTCCAGAGCTCAGCAGCAAAATCCCGGCAGCCCGCAAGTCTATGTGGTGCCCTTCTCACATCTCGACCTCTATTGGGCGTGCACGCAAGAGGAATGCCTCAGCCGTGGAAACTTCATTATCAGCAAGACGATTCAACTGGCTCTGCGCTATCCGGAGTATCGCTATCTTCTGGAGACGGAAGTCTTCGTTTCGAATTTCGTCGATAGCCATCGCGGCACCAAGGAACTGGAGGACTTTGAACGCTTGGTCAAGGAAGGTCGCATCGAGATTGCGCCACTCTGGGCGGCGATCTATCAGAATCAGACTCCCGGCGAAGCGCTGGTACGCAATATCGTCGCGGGCAAACGATACGCGCGCTCTGTTTTTGGCGTCGATCCAAAGGTCGCGCATCTCGCTGATATTCCAGGCTTTACCCGACAATATCCGCAGATTTTGAGTAAGGCGGCTATCCCTTATATGGTGATGACCCGGATGGGTCCGCGCGATTTATCTCTTTTCAACTGGAAGGCTCCGGACGGGTCGGCGGTTCTGGTGTGGAACACCACTAACGGATACGGCTGGGGTATCGGACTGGGCCTGCACCTTGACCTGGACAAAGATCGCCTGGAATCGATCGCGCACGATATCAAAAACGTGGAAGCTACCACCAGTGGCCCAGTTTACCTCCCTTGGGGCATGGACCTTTTTGCACCCTCCGATAAGCTGATCGAAAATATTGGCGTCCTAAACCAGAAACTTTCTCCCAACCATTTTCGACTGGCTACTCCCGAAGAGTTTTTTCGCGCGGCGGTTGCGACACGGGGCATCCCCGATCTGTCGGGCGAGATTCCATCTTCGTGGGCTAATTTGACTACGTCACTGGTCCCCCTTTGGCTTCCGGCAATGTCTGCGAGCGATACTCTTGTGAGCGCCGAAAAGTTTGCCTCGATCAACTACGCGCTGGGATACGCCCCATATCCGGACAAAGCTCTCGACTCGTTGTGGAAAGATGACCTGAAGTCCATGGATCACAATAATGACGGCCAGGGTGGCGAAATTGGAGACGAACGCAAGTTAGGGTTTGCGCAAAACGCCTCGTTGGGCGCCGGCCAAATCCTGCGCGATTCATTGCGCAACATCGCCGAGCGGGTGCAGAGGCCGTTTCCGAGAAGTACTTCCATCGTTGTATTCAATCCGCTGAGTTGGACTCGAGACGACGTAGTCGAAGCGCACCTGACGTTGTTCGGCGAATTGGGAATGGATGAAATAGACGACTACAAGAATGGAATGCGTTTGCTGGATGAGCACGGGACCTCAATACCGTTTCAGGTAGAGCAATACCGCGACGGACCTTCACGATCGTTAAATATGGTCTTCATCGCCCACGGAGTGCCGTCCGTGGGTTATAAGACCTACTATCTTGTTCCCGCAAAGGACCTCGATAATTCCTCGAATGCATGCGGGGTAAAACTAGATACCGATGACGCGGCAAGACAGGCGAACGATGCTATTGGGTCGGACCTGGTCGAAAACGAGTATTACCGCGTCTCTGTTGAACGTGCCACGGGAAGGATTGAAATATTTGACAAGGACCTGAACCAAACGGTCAGCAAGGGGATCGAGATCGCTGCGGCCGAGGAGCGCGGCGGCGACGATCAGAACATCATCCTGCCGAGTGGCCGAACGATCATCAATGTGATCGACCCTGTGGAACTCGAGGAAAACGGCCCGAACAAGAGTGTCCTTCGCATCAATGGCCAGGTCGGTGGAGTCCGAATCGTTCAGCGGCTCTCGCTGTACCGCGGGATAAAGAAGATCGATATAGAGGACACCATTGACTGGAAGCCAGGCCGGTCCATGAATATCGAACAGGTTTTCCCGGTCCTGCAGCGGGATGCAGAAGTTCGTAATGGGATTCCGTTCGGCACAGCTGCCGCCACGGACATCATGGCTAAGGCCGGTCCGTCCAACGGGGATGAAGTATCTTCCGACATTTGGAAAGGATGGCGCCAGATTCAAGACTGGGTATTTGCCGGCACCAAGGAGTGGGGCTTCACGGTGAGTGCCGATCACAATCTGATTGAGATAGGAGACACGGCAATAAGGGCCGATATGATACGGGGCACTATTTTCAGTCCGGTGACGACCTTTGAGAATGGTCGCGTGATTCCAGACGCGCGGCCCCCGGCGGACAGATATGTTTTCCGGTACTCGTTCACTTCTGGCAAAGGCGATTGGTCAGCCGCAAAATCATGGCGCGCCGGGATGGCGTTCAGCACGCCACTGACTCCGGTGAGTTCGATGAACGCTCTTTCCGAGAAGCCGCTGCCACCAGAAAAATCCTTCTTATCGCTTGGCGCGGATAACCTGGTGGTCACTGCATTGAAAAAAGCCGACGCCGATCCCGCGGTCGTCTTGCGAGCTTTCGAAATAGAGGGCAACACCGCCGAGACCTCGGTACGATTTCTGGGGCAGGAGCATACCTTTCGACAGGCCAACCTACTCGAGGAGGACTCTCCGGCTGGAGAGCAGAAAACCCTCCGCATGAGGCCATACGACATTGATACCTTGAAATTATCCGTTCATCCCATCGTACCTTAGGCCACGACGTCCGACTTTCCTCCGAGCGCAGCACGGTGGCAGCGTCCTTCCCCAAAAAAGGCGGCGCTCCTACCGTCCGGCGCGGGAAAACCCGCCATTTCCATCGACACCGAACTTCACTAATGCCTCGTTCAGGAAACGCGAGTTCGATTCTGCACTGCAACGGGGCGTTTTTCTCGATATGAGCGCTCCGCTGCCTCCGCGGCGGCTATCGCCTGACGGCCTTCAAATGCATCAACTTTTGGTTCATTGTCGGCGAGGATCGTTTGCACGAAGTCGCGCATTTCGTCCAGGTATCCATCCTTGAAGCGAACCAGGAAGTGATCGACGACGTCGGTTCTTGCCCCATGGGCTGTTAGCACTACCTCGGCGGTTTGCTGCAGATATCCGGTGATGATGGTGCCTTTCGAACCCACCACCTCCGTGCGGATATCGTAGCCGTAGCCGGCTTGCATGTAATTCTCCACCGCACCGAGGGCTCCCCGTGAAAACTTCATGCTGACCAGGGCCGTGTCAATATCGTTGTATTGTGCAAGTTCCGGGCATACCAGAACCGCGCCATACGCGTGGATCTCGGAGATTTCGTCGTTCATTAGCCACCGGCCCAGATCGAGGTCGTGTACCGTTGAATCCTGGAAAAACATGCCGTTGACGCCGCTGGCCATGTAACTAGCAGACGGAGGCGCCGGGTCGCGAGCGAGCGACTTGAAAATCACAGGATCGCCGATTTCGCCTGCCTCAATTCGCTGTTTGGCTCTCACATTGGGAGGATCATAGCGGCGCACGTGCCCCACCTGGACCCGCACTCTGGCCTCTCTTGTAACTTCCAGCATCTCGTCAGCTTCTTCCAGCGTCAGCGTAAATGGCTTCTCGCAGAAGATATCCTTGCCGGCCTGTGCACACACGCGTATCGCGGCGCCATGGAATTTCGCGGGCGTCGCGATTACGATGGCCTGAATGTCGGGGCGCTCGACCAGTGCTTCCACAGTGCTGTAATACTGCTTCATTTCAAGCTCGGAGGCCGCCCTCTCGGCGCGCTTCAAATCAGCGTCGGCCACCGCAACCAATCGCGCCCCGGGAATCAAACAGCGTATGTTTTGAGCATGCTGCTTGCCCATGGCGCCGACACCAAGAACTCCGATGCCCAACTTCCGCATAGATGATCCCTCGATTCGCAATCCCAACTCGATCGTTGCTGAACATAAGACTAGCGAAGGGTATAACCGAGAAATGCCAGTGCATTGATGATCGACGCCGGACGAGAAACGATTTGCAAGATCAAACGCGTGAACCTCAAACGCGTCACCGCGGACGCAGGTCCGTCGCCACCGCATTCCAGGCAGAAAGCCGAATCGTTAAGTCCGCTTGCGTCGCCACTGGCGGCTTCGCGACCGGGTCCAAGCCAGCCATGTCCAGACGCACTGTTCCTGTCACCGAAACTTTCTCGCCGGGAGACAGCCAAAAATAGTTGTCGCTCCAGATCACCGAGTAGACGTCGGGCAAGACCTCGAGCGAGACCGGATACGCCGGAATCTCGCCGGTATTCTCAACCGTAACGGTTACTTCAGCTTCCTTTTTCGATGTTTGTTTGAATTGCGCATTGCCCTGGAGTTTGGTTGGATTCGCTTCGATTTGGGGACGCAGCCACGGACCGGTCTGGGTTAGAGGTTCTGCCACCGGCGAGGCTTGCCACTCTCTTCGAGTGGTGGGATCGGCCAGCATCTGCAGCACGCGCAACCAGTAGTTTCGGCGTGAAAGTCGTGTGCCGCGGCCGTCGGTCAACGTCAACTCGAGAAAAAGATATCCTTCCGGGGTGTTGGCGGCAATTGGCCAGCTCAAATCGTGGGACTCGCACGCGTAGTTGTTAGCGGGAACCTCGATATCCCATTTGTCTTCATGGACTTTCCGAAGGCCCTGGTCGAAGATGCGGGCGGTGATATGGGCGTTTTTCAAAATGCGGTCGTGGTCGTTGAGCGCAAACACGGAGGCTCTAAAGGTGTCTCCGGGACCCCAGGAAAAAAAACCGGTGTCGGCCATTACGTGAACCGGTTCGTTGGCTCGCTTGGCGGCGTAAAACGGTATCTGGGGCTGACCGAACCAATCGATGATGTGCCAGCTATTGGCAACCGGCCCGAGCGAATTGTAAGTCCACAATGCCTCGCCACCGGTGTAGGGAAATTGCGCGCGCCAATGTTCGAGCACGCAACCGAGATTGTGCTCGTAACACATCTGACTGTAATTAATCAGGTGCTCCAGGTCGGCTTTTCCGAGGTCTCCGTACCACGAAGCACGCTGCCAGCTCTTCACGAAAGTGTAATTGAGTTCGGCGCTGCGGTCCCGGATGGTTCGGAACCTGCTTTTGAAAGCCTCTACGTCGTATCCTACCGGTTTCATCTGGAGTTCTTCGGCGGGGATTATTCTTTTGAGCAGCGAAAGATTGGCAAAACTACTAAAGGACCATTCGGAAATGAAGTAGTGCCCCCGGCCAAAGAGCTTGTGATACCAGTTTTCGTCAGCGGTATACATCGATTGTGGCTCGTAGGCGTGATAATCGCCGCCGCACGGCGAGTTCATGCGGAACGGCCGGCTGCCATCGTACGCCGCGAAAATTTCTCGGATCAATCCTAGTAAGGGTTCGATGCCGTCGGCGAACGGGTCATATTCGTTTCCGCCAACGTAAACGCCAATCGACGGATGCTGCCGAATCCGCATTACCGTTTGCGTGAGCTGTTCCCGCCACACGGGTAGTGTGGTAGTTCCGGGAAAGTCCGCCCAATTGAGTGGGACCTCTTGCCAGACAACCATTCCGAGTTCATCGCAGAGGTTGTAAAACTGTTCGGTTTCAAAGATCGAAGTACCGCCATTCAGCCGTAGCAGATTCAGTCCGTTTGATTTGGCCGCGCGAATCATCCACTCTTCGCGCTCCGGAGACAGGGCCAGCACATCATCGCTGGTCATCCAACATGCGCCCTTGGCGTAAAACGGGCGCCCGTTGGCCACCCACAGGTACATGTAGGCTTCATCTTCGAGTGTTTGATCCACCGTAGTTATTCGCGGATATTCCGGACTGGCAGGATTTCTCCTAAGCTCGAGGGTGCGGACACCGAACCGACTGGTGATCGAATCTAAGGCGGCATTGTCCTTCGACAGCTTCAATTCCAGCCGGTACAGGGGTTGATCGCCCATACCATTTGGCCACCACAATTTCGGATTGTTTAGCTTGATTTCATGCTCCCAAAAGGAAAATGCGACGGGAACCTTTTGTGTAAATCTCTGTTTCCACACCACCGCATCGCTACCGACTTCGATGATCTGTGCCTCGAAAACGCCGTCGAAGGGCTGGCCAGTGTTGGTCACCATCGCTTGCGCCCACAGCATGGCGGAGTCTGATGCGATGGCGTCGGTGCGCACAAACGGCGCCTCCAGATACGCCTGGCCAGTCACCACTATACGAATCGGTTGTTCCAGGCCCATGGTTCGATAGCGATTTCCCCACTGATAGCTCTCCGCGTCCTGGGCGTCGGGCTTCACCACCCTTGGTTTCCGGTTTTCGCTGGAGCTGTCAAAGTTCGGAATCATGTCGTGCGACTCGTGCACCAATCGCACCAGCAGTTCGTGCTCTTTGCCGAAGACTACCTTGTCGGTGATATCGAACGTAGGGCCGCCATACGCGCCCTCGTGCGCCCCCAGAAACTCTCCGTCCAGCCAGACCATTCCCCAGTAATCCATGGCATCGAAGCGCACCCGGACTACCGAACCACGCCACTGCTCCGAGATCTTGAATCGTCTCCGCAGATGCCAATCTCTCTGTTGAATCCACTGCAGCTTCTTGAAATTGTCCCCGAACCATAGATTCGGCACCTGCCCCGCTTCCATCAGTGCATATTGAACTGGCCGGGGCATCTGCACCTTCAACCAACGGCTATCCGAGGCATATAGGCCTGGCGGGCTCATCGTGTCGGCTTCGGTCAATTCCCAGCCGTCACTCAGGGTGATCTGCCAGCCCAGCGCACTACCCGACGCCGCGGCCGATCCGTACTCGACCCTAGGCTGCACCGGGCTAGCGGCGAATGCGCGCGCCGCAGCGAGTTGCTGCAAAAGCTCCAGGTCGCCGCCGATGGCCCCTGCGCCGCTGGGCGTTACTGAAACCTGCCCGGCTGATTGCGCCGCGCCATGAAGTGGAGCGGGCGTAAGGCCGCTAGTCAGGGCGGTGGCGGCGCCGGTTCCGAGAAGCGCCAGCCAATCCCGCCTCGAGATATCTCCGCGTTTCATGTTCACCGGGCTCCACTCTCAGGGAAGATAATATGGGTTCGCACGATTACCGCGCTCGTCGACCCGCACCAAAGCCAGTGGGCGTTATCCAATGGAAAGACGGACGAGGTACGAGCCCGACTCCGGCAAGGCGGCTCATCCTACAAAAATGAAATTGCAGCGTCAACAACAATTTCGGATACTTGTCCGTAATACGGAACGGCGCAAACGGCGGACGACGGAGCAGGTTGTTCAGCCTGGCTAGGTCCGGGAAGTACTCGATGGGCGTTTCGTTCCGGACGGAGCCGATCCATCAGGCGGAAACACGTTCGGCGACAACATGCGGGAAGTCGCCGAGGCGGCGTCCCGAACCCCCTCTTGGACCTGAGAAAGCTTCGGCTCCATCCGTGGTGCCGGACCGGATACGCTGATACCCGCGATCACGCGTCCGGACTGGTCGAATATCGGCGCAGCCACACAGATCACCCCGCTCAGATTCTCCTCCATGTCGAGCGCCACCATTCTTTCGCGAACCGACGCCAGATGTTCCAGAAAGTGCTTTTTCTGAGTGATTGTCTTGGGCGTCATTTTCACCATGGGATGTTTGTCGAGGATCGCTTCAATTTCCTTCTCGGGGAGAAACGCCAGAATCGTTTTCCCCAGGGATGTGCTGTGCACCGGATTTCGTTCCCCGGGAACCGCGGCAATGCGCAAGGAACTGGAGCTCTGTAGTACCTCGATATAAGCCACTTGCCCGTTATCCAGAACACCTAGATTGACGGTTTCGCCGAAGCGGAGCAGCAGATTCTGCATCACGCTCTTGGCGACAGACTGCAACCGGCGAAAGTGCACGGCTGGTCCGGTAAGTTCAAAGAACTTTGAAGCAAACTGATAGTGTCCGGCCACGCCATCCTTTTCGACGTAACCCAGCTTTTCCAGGGAATAAAGTATTCGATGCACTGTGGTTCTCGCGAACGGAAGTGCGGCGGCAATCTCCGAAAACGGAACCGGCCGATGCTTGCTGCCGGTTTCAATAAAGTACTCGAGCACGGAGAATATTTTCCCCATAACCTCAATGTAGTTTTTGTCTTCCTGGCGTCGCTTCGGTTTGCTCGACCGTTTGTTGGCCATTTCGAACCTCTCACGTTTGCGATGGGAGACCGATTCGCGACTATATGCGGCGACTTTCGACAAAACGCCCTGCGAGCGATACCTGTTGAACGTCTCCGGCAGCAAGAATACCCGTTTTTTCGGTTTTTTGATCTGGCCACATACCCAATCGCTCGGAGACTAATTCACATGGGGAGCAGGAAGGCCAACACAACGGCAGTCGATGATTGCGGTTGCAGCTGGGAGGCGAAATTTCGCCTTTTCTTGAACAAGTTGCTGAAGGAGGCGGGCGATTCTGCGAAGAGCGCCGAAATTGTCGTAACAGGGCCAAAACCGCAGCGGGTGACATTTCCAACCTACACCTGGCCCGGCATACTTTGTCAAGTTCGGAATCGAGACTCGCGATCACGGTATCTGCGAGTTCTATTTGCACTTACACTGGACTAACGTTATTGGCGGGCCACGAAAGTTGGAGTGGAGTCTTTCTCAAAATCCCGGCTTGCCGGGTCGCTTCCGCCCCATCAAATATTCGACAAAATTCGGCCTGACCTCGTAATCGGTAAGTTCGTAGTCAACCACGCCTTCACCCGACACCACCTGAGCCTTTTGCGGCACAAGATGCTGATCGGTCCAGCATTCAAATGTTGAATTCACCCACCCGCCAGCATAGCTGAGTTTATAGTGGCCAGAATCCGTTGCCCCATCGAACGAGGGCCCATTGGTCCCCACTAGACGTTCGGCAGTCGCAGGTTGAACTTCCAGGCAAGCCCCACGATATCTGTTGGCGATGTGAACCAGCCGGGGAAAGTGATGAACCTGACCCGGGCTAAGGGAAAGATGCTGTAGCCAGAAAGTTGAGACAACGGGGTAGTTTACAGAATGGAATGCAGAACTCACTATGGCGGATTGTTTTTGCAAGAAAGGGAAGGCTCCCGGCCGCAACCTGAGCAAGTAGACGTTATTTCGGAAGAAAAAGGTTTCAAAATAGTGGGTCTCCTCGGCGCCTGCTCCTTCGCCAATGTTCCAATGGCACGATTCTGAAACGTACTTCCAGCGGCCCTCTGCACCGAGCACCGCTTGAAAACGGCTGGTCCTGCGACCCAAATGCTCTTCGGCTAAAACGTGGATCCTCCCAGTCGGATCCATAGCAAGTGACCACGGGAGGTCACCGTGTGGTCCGTTCGAAGGCGAAGATACGCTATAAACGCCCCTGGCGAGTAACTCCAAGGCCGAGCCAGGCGAGACAACCGTTCGTTTGTCTTCAGGATAAGATTCGAGTTCCCAGCGGTATTCATTTTCTTCAGAAGCCCAGCAAATCAGGGTACCGTTTTCGTCAATCCAGTGATGGGTTGACCCGAATCGTTCACTACGATATTTGGTTGTCGAGAATTGTCCGGCGGGCACGCGAATGGCGTCGGTGCCGACGCGTTCCACTTGCACTTGCATCCGACGGTGATGCATGTCCTCGACGTCGACAGCGTCCAGTGTTTGAACCTTTGGACCGCCCTCATCGTAACGCGATAGCAGCAGCGATTCGAGCGGGCCCCAGAAACCCAAAAGCGGAGCATCGGCGCTGCACGGCACGCTATTCCAGCACGTCCCTAGCACCGAACCTTCCCAACTCCCTCGAATCGCTTTGCCGTCGTGGCTGAAGAGGTAGCAAAAGTCAACTGAGTACTCGGAGCTACCCACCCAAGCCCCCGAATCGAAATTTCCAGCTGGATCGAAAGTCACAAACACAAAACGGTCGAGTACCGGGCCCCAGAACTCGAGACGCTCACGGACTAGATAGGTGCGTGAGCCGTCTGGGTGCAAGAACTGGGTGAGTTCGGAAAATCCGACTGGACCTCCCGTTCCCGTCACTACGTATCGTGATCGAAGCATACGATGTTCTTTCTCTTGTTCCTCACGAAGGGTTTGAGTTCTGTTCTTTGCTTTCCGCACACTCGCCGCGATCTTGCTTTAGATCCGTTCCGCGAGAGAGGCAATATACTCTTTTTGAGACGGATGTCTATCTACCGTTGCACGTGCCGCCGCACTCGAATGGCTGCTGTTTGGTTTGACATTTCACAATTCGCTTGACCCATTTGGGTTCGAGGAATACTCTCCCGCATATTTTGGCGAGCACGGTGGCTCGAGGCCACGGAGGAAAGACGATGCGCAAAGAATGGTTAGGCGGTGTAATCCTGTTGATCGCTCTAGTGACTGTGATAGCAATGCGGCCCGCGGAACTCAAGCCGAGAAGTATTTCCATCTCATCGGCCGCGAACTCCAGTGCTGTTGCGCAGATTCAACAGAAGGTTGACGAATTCCGGCATTCCGTGCTGGCCATGAGTATGCCGGGAATGGCAAACTACTATTGGAATTCGCCAGATGTAGTGGTGTTCGATGTGGTTCCGCCCCTCCGCTATGTTGGTTGGGACTCGTTCCGCCAGGATTGGCAAGGATTCTTTGACAGCTTCGAAAAAATCAGCGTCTACGATTGGACCGACGTTCATATCGAGGCTGAAGGAGATATGGGTTGGATGCGCGCGCTGGTGCACATGGTCGGAACATTCAAGGATGGGAAGAGCATCGACATGGCATTTCGAGACACGGCCATCTTTGAGCGCAAAGGCGGAAAATGGGTTGTGGTACACGATCACGGCTCCGTGCCGATCGAATTCGAAACGCAGAAGGCCATTTTCAACGCACCGCCGCAGTAGCGGGACATGGTCTTGGTCATTTAAGTCACAATCCGCAACCATCACGCGAAAAGGTTGTGGCGGTGGGTTGCGATTCACGACTTGAAGTTATCTCATAAACACTTTCAAGCGACTGATGAGTTGAAACTTATGTGGAAGAGCGTAAATCCAGAGCATGGACCTTACCGACGCCCAATGGGCGGTGCTCGATCCACTGTTCCGTCCGCGGCGGCGGTCCGATGGACGTGGCCGACCTTGGCGCGACACGCGCGCCGTGGTCAACGGAGTGCTGTGGATCTTGCGCACCGGCGCTCCCTGGCACGATCTGCCGAATCGCTATCCGCCCTATCAAACCTGTCATCGCCGCTTTCAGCACTGGCAGCGTTCCGGAGTGCTATTGCAATTGCTCCAGAAGCTGGCCGAGGACTTACGCGACCGCGGCAAGCTCGATCTGAGCGAAGCGTTCGTCGACGCCAGCTTCAGCTCGGCGAAAAAAGGGGCTCTGCCATCGGCCCTACTCGACGCGGTAAGGGCAGCAAAATCATGGCGATCAGCGACGGCCATGGTCTTCCTCTCGCCGTGCTCGTGGCCAGCGCTTCGCCGCATGAAACCAAACTCGTCGAAGCCACCCTCGAAGAGCGATTCTTCGCCGATCT
Source organism: uncultured Acidobacteriota bacterium (assembly GCA_963725655.1). Lineage (GTDB taxonomy): Bacteria > Acidobacteriota > Terriglobia > Acidiferrales > UBA7541 > CAVRXT01. The sequence continues at coordinate 172,894 of CAVRYY010000001.1, forward strand.
CCCCCAACGGTTAATCGGCGATCGCGCCTACGACAGCGACCGCCTCGATCAACGATTGATGCAGCACTACGGCATCGAGATGATTGCACCTCACACTTCCGCTCGCACTAGAACTCTGACTCAGGATGGCCGTGTGCTTCGGCGTTATCGCCGACGATGGAAAGTCGAACGCTTGTTTGCCTGGTTGCATAATTATCGCCGCATCGTGGTTCGCTGGGAACGCCACCCAGAAAATTTTCTCGCCATGGTTCACTTGGCTTCCGCCATCATCCTTCTGAGGCATTTATGAGATGGCTTCTTATGGCATGACCAGCGGTGTCAGGAATAGAGGCCGCTAGATTAGGGAAGGCTTCTATCCGGTAGTAGCTCAAATTTCGCGTGATTAAGAAGATCGACGCCGTTGGCTGTCACCGCGACGTTGTCTTCCAGTCCGAGCCACCCTTTGAGTGGAATGCGGATAGCCGGCTCCAGCGCGAACACCATACCGGGCGCAAGCGTCACCTGAGTAACCGCGGTGGCGCGACCGATCAATGGCTGCTCGTGGAGGCCAAGACCAATTCCGTGCCCTCCGTACGCGTCGAGTCCATACTTGCCATTCGAAGCCGCTTTTAGGGTATCGTGCATCGTCTCGTGGACTTGCGTATTGGTGATGCCGGGGCGGACGGCGTTGATTCCGGCCTGTAGAGATTGACGCAGCGCGGCGAAGGCGTCCAGAACTTCTGAATCGGGCTCCCCTACGATTCCAGTTCTGGCGATGCAGCAGCAATAACCATCCACCACACATCCTATGTCGAACCGGACGAGCTCCCCGGCCTTTACCCTCCGGTCGGAAGAAGCGATGTAACCCAGCCGCGGGTGGTCCCCGGAAAAAACCGAGGGGCTCATGCTGGCGAACTCGGACCCTTGCGTGCGAAATGTTTCCTCCACGATCCCGGCCAATTCAGACTCTGTAATATCCTCTCGAATTGCCGCTATGGCATTTTCTATCGCCAAGTCGGCGATCTTGCAGGCTTTTCGAATGGCATCAACCTCGAAAGCACTCTTGATCATTCGAGCCTCGGTCAGGACGGCGGAAGCATCGATGATCACAGCGTTGAGTAGAAGCTGATGCAAGGCTGCGGTCAATACCCAGGGCGCCGCCGGATCGACTGCAATCTTGCCCGACGCCAGTCCCAACTTGCGAAATGCTTCGGCGATGATCGGGGGCCATTTATCGACGCCGGTCGGCTGGCATGCCTCGGGAGTCCCGAGAAACGGCAGCTCGCCTACGATCGGATACCAAGGGGCAGCGGGTCGAATCCCCGCCGCAAAAAAATCCAGAGGCAGGAGGTGCGGCAGCTCTTCGCCGCGTTTCAGAATCGCGCCATTGACGAAGGCGTACGACACGCTGTGATGAATCGGGAGCCCGGTTACATAACGCCAGTTATCCACGGAATTGACGAATATCGCATCGATCTCTTCCCGTTCCATTAGAGCGTTCAGGCGGTGCACATTGGAGCGCACCAATTCTCGTAGAGTCGCGGTATCGGGGCTGAATTCATTGATCCTCATTGAGGGCCTTGACGAACCGGAGATCCGCCGCGGATATATGCGGTGGTGAAAACGTTGAAACTTAGACCAGCAAGCCGAGTTTTACCTTTGCCTGTTGCAACGATTCGGCGTCCACCTCAACGCCCGGATGCGAAACGTTGGGCAGGTTTCGAATGTTCGCGTCCACGGAATCCCAAATGCGATTTCCTATATACACGTGGCGGTATTGGCGGCTCGCTGCGATTTTTGCGATGTCAGTCCGTCGTGATACCGGCAGCGAAACCAAACTTCTAGACCTTTCTGCGCCAATCTTCTCTCTTAAATCTCCGATTAACTGTTCACCGTGGCGTTCAAAATCTTCGGCATTTAACAGAATCGCGGCCTTTCCCCGGTCCAACTCGAGAGCCAGATCGCGTACAAATGCGCTGCTGTACTTAAAGACTACAGGTGCGATCTGTAACCGTAACCGGTGAGCCTTGGGGGCGACGTGATCAAACTCGTAGAAAGGAGTGAGAACCCTCGAAAAAGTGATATCCGAACGTGTGAGGCCATTGAATCCTTCGACGGTGAAGGCGATCACCTTGGTGGACCACGCGGCACTGACTTGGTCGGCGCATTGTTCCGACTCCGTCCGGATGGTGCTCACAAACGCAATGGGCGGGTGATCCTGTTCGTGCTGCACAGCCCGCTGATACAAGAACGCAGCAAACGCGCTTTGAAGAACCCCAAGCGCTTCGACCTTGCGGAAAACACTCTCGGAAAGCACCTCACACTTTTTCACGCGATGGTTCGTCGTCGGTAAGACGATCTTCTGGGCGACCACCACTCCTTTGCGCGGGTTCAGCGTCAGGATGCCCAGCTCTTGCAAGTCGCGGTAAGCCTTATGAATCGTTGCGCGCCCGATACCCAAATCGTTTTCGGCATCGCGTATGGAGGGAAGCGTATATCCGGGCCCGATGCGCCCCAGCGATATAGCCAGTTTGATTTGCTCCTTCAACTGCTCAACGAGTGAATATTTCGAATGGGGATTGACTTGGAATTTCATTGTGTTGGGAAAGTGCGGCGAACCGAATTCGATTTCACCGCCAGAAATCGTCAGCGACTCCGTCAGCTTGACCGTTGCAAGGTGCCATCCTACGGCGCTGGTGCTTCGAGTGTCAACTGTCTGATCGGCCTGATCCAAACAATTGTCTTGACCCTCTGACAGCTGACATGATAATCAGCCAGATCTGTTCTGCAGATATGACAGTAGCGATGAACTCGAGACTGGCCGGCCGGAGGGTAACGCAGTGCTCCAGATGAGCCGATCTGCTCTAAATGGCAAGAATTCCGAGAAACCGGGCAAAGGGGGTCGAAGATGACCATTGACTGGAAGCAGCCGATCGGCGTTTTACCTAACGTCTACCGTCATCGTCCGGGTGTTCTCCGGGGCTTCGGCATAGCACTGATATTGCTGGCAATCTGCGCGGTACCCCTTTCAGCGACGGAGACGACAGGAACCATTCGGGGAACCGTGGAAGACAATTCGGGCGGGCTGGTCTCTAATGCGCAAGTCACGGTACGCAGTAATGCCACCCAGGAAACCGCTTCGGCCAAAACCGATAGCCTCGGGATATTCGTTTTTCCGCTGCTGGCCGCGGGCTCCTACGAAATCACCGTCTCGGCGCCAGGTTTCGAGAAATACCTGCATTCTCACGTCGAGTTGACGGTCGGCCAGGTGGTTCAGCTGCACGTGTCACTCACCATTGGCGCCAATCAGCAGACCGTGACGGTCACGGGACAGGCTGCCCAGGTCAACACGTCTAATCCGGAATTGGGCGATTCGGAACTGTCCACTCGGCTCTCGTCCTTGCCGTTGATTTCCGGGAACTTCCTGCAACTGATACAGCTTCAGGCGGGGGTGACCGCGCCAATAAGTCTGGTCTCGGCGGAAACGCCTCGAAATATCCCTGGCGGCATCGCGGCGTCGCCAAACGTGAACGGACTGCGGAACAATGCGAATAATTTTCTCTTGGACGGTTCCGACGATAACGAGCCCTTCCTGGGAGTGGCTGCAGTTATCCCTTCCGTGGAAGCCATTCAAGAAGTGAAGGTGATCACGGGCCTGTATCCGGCGGAGTACGGACGGTCGGGCGGTTCGGTGGTGAACATTGTGACAAAATACGGAAGTGATGATTTTCACGGCACCGCCTGGGATTACTTCCGAAACGACGCACTGAATGCGCGAAACTATTTTGGAACCGACGTCAGCCCGTTCAAGAGAAATGAATTCGGAGGAATTCTCGGAGGTCCGATACGGAAACACAGTACTTTCTTTTTTGCGAGTTATGAGGGTACCCGTCAGCTGCAAGGCCAAACCACCGCGACTACGGTGCCTTCGGTTGCCGAACGAAACGGGGATTTCTCGTCGTTTAATCCGAGCCCAGTGTCGTGTACGGACGCCGGAGCCATCTGCGACCCTACGACCGGACTGCCATTTCCAGGCAATCAGATCCCGACATCGAGATTTGACCCTGCTGCGGCAAAGCTACTAAGTCTTTGGCCCCTCCCGAACGTAGGTGTGAACGGCTTTGTCAGCCAGCCGGTGCTACCCGATAGTGCGGACCAGGCATCGATCCGATTGGACCATTCCTTTGGTACCAGGGACCGATTGTGGGGGCGGTACTTTTTCCAGCACGGCACGTCGGACGTCGATTTTCAACCGACATTTACGGGCCCGGTCAGCGTGCCGGGATTTCCAGCTCGGGACTACTTCAAAATGCAAAATCTCGTCTTGGAGGAGACCCACACATTCTCCCAAAATGTCCTGAACGAATTTCGGGCCTCCTACAATCGGGCCCACCTAATCGCCGGGCAGAACCTGGCAACGCGCCTGCCGGCGGACTACGGCTTTCAATTCGATCCTAACCAGGCCGAGTTCTTCCCAAACATCGGTGTTCCCGGATTCTCCACCATTGGAACCTCGGACTTCGACAACGTGAACCGATTCAACAACGTATACAACTTTCAAGACAACGTGGTGATCGTCAAGGGCAAGCATACGATTACCCCCGGCTTTGAATATATACGGGCGCGCTTAAACTTCAGCACTCCGATCAATCAGCCGTTCTTTTTCTTCGATCCAACGTACACCGGTAATGCCCTGAGCGATTTTCTGTTAGGTGACTCGACGCTCCTGGTCGCCGGTGGCGGAAATGCACGCCGGGACTTCTCTTCGAACCGGTACAACGCCTACGTGCAGGACAACTGGCAGGCCACGCGCAAGTTGTCTTTCGAACTAGGGCTGCGCTACGAACTGATGCAGCCATGGCTCGAAGAGCATGACCTATTCACGGTCTTTATACCGGGGGCGCAGTCAACGGTCCAACCCCAAATGCCGCCAGGGCTGCTCTTCCCGGGCGACAAAGGAGTGCCGCCGCGAGCCATCGTAACCAGCAAGAAGAATTTCGCTCCGCGGATCGGCATTGCCTGGGATCCCTTCGGCGACGGCAAAACCAGCGTCCGGGTTGGATACGGCATATTCTACGACGCCGGAGATTTTAACTCCGAACGCTTTCAGAACATCGTGAGCCCCGGGCCCGGAGGCTATGGTTATCTGGATTTGTATGGCGCCAATCTTTCCAATCCCTATCCGGGGTTCGGTTTCACGCCCGACGGGCCGTGGGCGCCTGAAAACATTAACGCCAATCTCCTGAATCCACCGCAGGGGAGTCAGCTGAATGAGACCGATCCGAACCTGCGCACCGCGTACGCACAGCAATATACGTTCTCAGTGCAGCGCCAAATCGCGTCCAGTAATTCTTTCACCGCGGCATACTTTGGGAATACCGTTCGCAAGCTGGTGGGCACCATTGATTTGAATCAACCAGAATATTCCCCTACCGCTTCATATTCGGATGAGCAGCAGCGGCGACCGTATCAACCCTGGGGCGTCATCAACTATCAATTCGGTGGGCTAAATTCGTCCTACAACGGATTGCAGCTGACGTTCGAGCGAAGAATGACAAACGGCTTAACCTTCCGGGCCGCGTACACCTACTCCCATGCCATCGACTATGGCTCGGTTGACGAAACCTTCGAGGAAGCACAAGGACAACCAGTATTTCCGCAGAATGGACGCGATTTGGCGGCCGAGAAGGGCGATTCAGCCTTTGACATCCGTCACCGCTTTTCTTTTAGCGGGTTGTGGAATTTGCCTTTCGCCGCCCATCGAGCGGGAATTGAGCACAAGCTACTCGCTAATTGGGCGATTACCGGAATCCTGCAGGTCAACACCGGTGCACCCATTACGGTGATCGATAGTTCCGATACGTCGTTGACCGGAGAGTATGCCGACCGTCCGGACGTTACCTGTAATCCCAATAGCGGTCCGCATTCTGTGGCCCAATGGTTCAACGCCTCCTGCTTCCAGCAGCTAGCACCACTTGGCGGCCCCTCCGGTAACGGATACGGGAACGAAGGCCGCAACATCGTTCGAGCTCCAGGATTGTTCAATACGGACTTCTCCATTGTCAGGCTGTTTCCGATCGGCGAGCGATTCAGGGCGGAGTTCCGCGGCGAATTCTTTGACCTGTTCAACCATCCCAACTTTGAGGTGCCCGGGAACAACATCGCAGCACCGGAAACCTTTGGACTGATCCAGAACACGCTTCCAGACAGCGAACGCGAAGTTCAATTGGTACTCAAAGTCTCATTCTGATTTGAGAAGCGGAGACGTGGATCGGTTTCCTGTCACCAAGTGAAACGCCTTTGTATCAGGTGCCGTAAGAAGAGGGCCGTTGCTTGAGAGGGGCAACGGCCCTCTCGTCTCTGGCTCCGTGCCAGCAAAAGGGTGAATGGAATGTCCACTAACTATGACGTGGCAATAATCGGCAGCCGGCTGTCCGGCGGCACTCTCTCTATGCTGCTCGCGCGTAAGGGGCTTAGGGTGGTCGCGGTCGACAAAGCGACGTTCCCCAGCAGTAAAGTGCCATGCACCCACACGATTCCAGCCGGCGCGATGGATACTCTAAAACGCATCGGGCTGTTCGACCTTTTTATTAAGGCTGGGGCAGATCCGGTCCGTTCGGTCGATTTTGTTTACCCACAGGGGCGGACGCGCGGAGAAATCCGGACCAACGGCGTACCTACTCCGGGGCTTCAGCTTCGCCGCCTCATTACCGACAACATAGTGGTCGAACAAGCGGCCAAGGCTGGCGGCGAGCTGAGAGAAGGTTTCATGGTCCGGGACTTGATTCGCGAAGATGGCTGTGTCGCCGGTTTCGTTGGTGAAAATAGTGCGGGCGAAACCGAAGAAATCCGGGCTCGAATTACCGTAGTCGCAGACGGCCGAAAGTCGAGTTTTGGCAACGAGTCTGGCTTTGTCAAGCGCTGGCCCTGCCGCCGCTTTTATTACTATCGGTACTTCCGCGCGGCCAGCCCGGTGGAGCCGATCATTCTTTGCTGGGATGAAAATCCCGGCATTCTTTGTGTCGGTCCCAGCGGCGAGGGACTGATGCAAGCGATGGTCGCGCCTCACTGCCGGGAATTCAACGATTTCGTACGCGATCTAGAGAATAATTTTACGGCGAGGCTTCGCACGGTGCCGGCAATTCGCCAAATCCTCGATACTGCTGAGCCTATCGGTCGAGTGGTAGGGCGCGGAAATCTGGATAACACTTACCGAGATCCGATTTGTCCTGGACTCATTTTGCTCGGCGACGCCGGCCTTGACGTGGACCCTCTCGCCGCTCAGGGCACCGCCTGGGCGTTTATTTCCGCCGAGATTCTAGCGGACGTGCTCGATCGATGTTTCAAAGAGAATGACTTCTCGCACGGGTCTCTCAATGAATACCGGATTCGGCGGGACGAGCGCCTTCTGGAGTATTTCAAGTTTTTTACCCTGTGGTCTCTGGCACGAACCCGAACTGCAGAAGACGAGAAGTTTGTCGAGCGATGCCTGGCCGATCCGCAGCTGACATCCGATTTGTCGGGTTTGTGGCATATGACCGTCAAACCTTCGGCAGTCTTCCCTGAGGTTCGCTTTCAAACACCGATCGAGTCATGGGAAAATGAAAATCCTTCCACCTTCGATCTCCCTGCTACCGCCTTATGAAGAATTGATCGCGGCAAGACTCTCGTCGCGCACGACCGGCCCTGACGCTGGGACGGCTGCATGAATCGCGCGCGCGAGCGAAAAGGAGTTCCAAATGCAATCCTTTGGTGGCACCAAGCCGGCAGGGCCCCGCGTCAAGCCGGAAAAAACGCAACCCCGCAGCGCCGACCTGATCTCCTTTTCAAGGTTGGTGGAACTTGTCAATCGATGGTCTGAGTCTCCAATGGTTCAGATTTCCAGCGCCGGGCAATCGAAAGCCGGACGGGATATCTTCGTGGTTGCCGTCAGTGATCCGGAAAATCTTCGGCAGTCCTCCGGGTTTCGCCGTACCGCCAGAGACACATGGAAATCCCTGGTGCATTTTCCATCGCTCGGCAGCCCAACCATGACCGAACCGGATCTGGATTTGGTCGCTTCGCAGACGAAGCCGGCTTTGCTTCTCCACTGCGGCGGATTCGGCTTTGAGGCTTCGCATGTCGAGGCGGTTTGCCAGGTCGTCGAGCACTTGCTGACTAGCAAGGACGCCGAAACCGCAACGATATTGCGAAACTCGGTGGTCCTGGTGATGCCCATGATCAATCCGGATGCCCGCGATCTGGCCATCGGCCAATGGGAGAAGTATCCGATGTCGCCGGGGTGGGAGGGCGTCGGCAATGGATACGGCTTCATCATGAATCGCGACTCTTACTGTCTTTCCCAACTGGAAACCCAGGCTGTCCATCGCGTGATTAACAAATGGCGCCCGACCATGGCCCTTGATACCCACGAAGACATGGGAATTCTGGGTGCGCAACGCACCGAGACCTGCTGGACGCCCCCGTTCCGAGAGCCCAGACACAAACATCTGGATGGCTCGATCCTGGATGTCGTGGCCAAATACTCCGGTGCGATCGCGAAAAGGTGGCGCGACGAAGGTTTTGATGTATGGTACGAACCCCAGGGCAGCTTTATGAGCAATCTGGTGCTCGACGGCCGATGTGATTTGCATCTCGATCTTCACGGCATTCCTTGCTTGTTTACAGAAAGTGCGCGCACGCCCGGCAGTCAAACCTGGGAAGACCGCAATCGACAAAAGGTGCTGGCGTCGCTCACATTTCTCCATAAGGCCGCCACGGAATACCGAGATCTACTGAGAACCCAACACGCCTACTGGAAGAACCAAATTCAACTCGGAAATTCGGATGAAAACCGGGCGTTCGTGATTCCGCGTGGCAGCTCGAAAACCCGCAACGGTCAATCGGCGGAACTCCTGGCTTCGCTCTTGTTGCAACATGACGTTCAGGTCTACAGCGCGGAAAAGCCGTTTCCTGCTTACATAGTTCCGCTGGGTCAGCCGGATCGTAGTTTGCTATTGGCAATGCTCCAAGTTGAACCATGGAATGCACTGTCCCTTCCGCCAGCTCTGGGAGCGGAATGCCTCAAATTCGCGTCCCTTCCGGCATCCCAAAAGAACGGATTCCTGAAATCGCCGTTGCGACCGGTAGCAAGCGTACGCGAGTACGTGACCGCGCCGCCGCGGAAGAAGCAATATGCGCCGGTGGTCGTTGTGAGAAACCATGAATCGGCGATCCCGCTGGTTAACCATGCGCTAAAGGTGGGAGCTGATGTCCGATGGCTGCTCACTGAGGCCAAACTCAAATCCGGCGGCCTCCCAGCGGGAACGTTCTGCATCAGCGACGCACATGGGATCGTTCAGGAATTCGGCCGAAAAAATGGAATTCCGATAACTGGTGAGCCTCGCTTTCCCGCCAATAAATCGGCTTCGCTGAGTCTTCCGAGGCTGGCTGTCTACGTAGGACAAGGCGCCAACGAAAAATGCGGGACTTCATCTGGCGAAACGCTTTGGGCGCTGGATTCGCTAGGGTTTTCGTACGCGCAGCTTTCCGAACAAGATATTCACTCCGGTTCGCTGGATCATTGCGATGTGCTGATCGTTCCGGGTGGATCGGGCAGCGAGATGTTGAATGGATGGAACGTCACCGTCCAAAACTATAAGTCTCCGTGGCAGGTGCCCGGCAGGCCCGTCGGGCTCGGAAAAACGGGAATTAAAAAGATCGTTTCTTTCTTGCGCAAGGGTGGGCGATACATCGGTATTAGCTCAGGCGGAGGCTCGCTGGCATGCCGGGAGCTGGGAGGCTTCGCGGACGTAACGATCGCCGACCATGGATTGGGCCAGGCGCGCATCTACATGCACTCGGAAGCCCCTAACCACCCGGTAATGCTTGGCTACGACGGCCATCGAGATCAAGAAGGGAACTGGCACGAGCGCGAAATTCCGTCATTCTATTTTTGCGAGCAGTTGTGGCCTCGAATGGAAGACTTCTCGGGCCCGGTGTTCAAAACCGGCGCGAAATCTACAGCACTCGCATCATTTACGCATGCCGATTACGAGCTATGGACTGAGAATATGGAACGCGATCCGGTTTCCCTTAACCGCGAGCATGCGGCAATCGTTTATCAACGTGTGGGCAAAGGAAGTCTGGTTCTGTTCGGGACGAATCTGGGATTTCGCGCTCAATGGATAAGCAATTACCGGTTTTTCTCAAACTCTATTTACTCCTGGGACTTGCGCTAGCGTCCGATCGATAACCGCGCGCCGACCGGGAGCGAAACCGCCAATGCCGAAGCTTTCCGCCAGAGCCCTGGAACTTCACAACTCGTCCGTCGTCGTGGACCTTCACCATGACATAGCCATGGATGTATTGGCCCGCCGCGAACTCGGCGAGGAGGGGGTGTTGCGCCGCGTTTGGTTGCCACGGTTGCGCGAGGCTGGAATTAAGGTTCAGGTGTTTCCAATTTTCATCGATAGCGCTTTCTTGCCGGAGATGGCCCTACGGCGCGAACTGGCGCTCGTCAACCACCTCCTCGAAGAAATTGACGATAATCCGGACGATATCATCCTGGTCCGCGATTATCGGGATATTCAGCGAGCGTTGGCGGCAGGGAAAATAGCAGCGCTACTCGCTCTGGAGGGTACGGAAGCCATCGATCCGGAGTTTAACGTCCTCGGTGTGCTGTTTCGGTGCGGGCTTCGGATGGTTTCCCTAACTTGGAATCGCCGGACACTGTTTGCTGACGGCGCGAACTCGGGCTCGGGTTCAGGCGGGCTGACCCCGATTGGCGTCGAGCTTGTTCGTAAGCTGGAAAGTCTGAAAATTGTCGTGGATGTCTCCCACCTGTCGGAGGGAAGCTTCTGGAAGCTCTTGGAGATTGCCGAAAGACCGCTGATCGCCTCCCATTCTTCCACTCGTGCGATTTGCAACCACGTTCGCAACTTGACCGATGAACAAGTAAAAGCCATTGCCGAACGGCGGGGAGTGATCGGAATCTTCATCCATCCGGCGGTAATCGACCCCTCGAATCCGACGGTTTCGCGGGTGGTCGATCATATCGATCACCTGGTTGCGGTCGCGGGAATCGACCATGTGGCGGTCGGGACTGACTTCATCGCCGATCTCACCGGCATCGAACATACCCCGGTAAAAGAATGGAATATGACCAAAGAGGTTGCTTTCTCGCGAATTGACGGCCTGAGCGAAATAACCCACCTGCCCAACCTTACTCAAGAATTGCTGATACGGGGATATGACGCTGAGGGAATACGGAAAATTCTCGGCGACAATATCTTGCGCGTTTTTCGAGAAATCTGGGGCGAGTAGCTGCTGAGATACGCCCATTGTCGTGTCGCGAAGTTTTTCGCTGGCTGCGAATCATGAATGTAACGATTGAACGAGATGTCTCCGTGGCGATGTCCGACGGCGTGCGCCTGTCTGCCGACGTTTATCGGCCCGCGGCAGCAGGTTCTCGCCCCGTAATCATCACTAGAACTCCTTACCTAAAGGAAACCGCGCGTTTCACCGCTCGCGCCGAATACTTTGCGGATCATGGCTACGTCTACATAATCCAGGATGTACGTGGTCGAGGCAAGTCACAGGGAGACTTTTATCCCTTTTTCGCGGAAGGCAAGGATGGATTTGAGACCCTGACCTGGGCGGCATCGCAACCATGGTCAAACGGAAGACTCGGAACCATCGGTGCTTCATACGGTGCGTGGACTCAATGGCTCACGGCTACAATTGCCCACCCAAATCTTGTCACGATGATATCCGAGGCGTCTCCTCCCGATTTCTTCCAATGTCTCCCGTACCAGGGAGGAGCGTTTTCGCTACCTCTCCTTAGTTGGCTCGCCGAACTCGATTACCGCCGCTCCGGTGAAGCCAACCCGATTCAGTGGGACTCCGTTTTGCGCGGCCGTCCGCTCAGGGATGTTGATCGGGCATCTGGTTACGAAATTAGGGCCTGGCGGGATTGGCTGGAGCACGATCGGTACGACGCGTACTGGGATGAGATCGCTTTCAATCGTCAAATGCACCGGGTGACCATCCCGGTGTTCCATGTCTCGGGTTGGTACGATGACGTATTGAACGGCACCCTCATAAACTACTCCGCGCTGAAAACGACCAGCTCTACTCAAAAACTGCTAATAGGTCCGTGGCCGCATCGCTTGAACACCACCAGTAAATTCGGAGAGATCGATTTCGGCCCAAAAGGTCTGGTCGATCTTTTTGGAGTTCAACGAGAATGGTTCGACCGTTGGCTCAAAGACTCGGTCCCGGGAACATCCGCGAAGAACGAGGTCAACTTCTTTGTGATGGGTGCGAACGAATGGCGGAGGGATGTGGAGTGGCCACCTTCCAATTTGGAGGCACAAGACTACTACCTGGACAGCCGCGGAAAATCGAATTCCAGCCGAGGCGACGGAAAATTGGTTACGCGCGTTCCGATGGGAACGCAATATGACCAGTTTGAGTACGATCCTGTGAATCCGGTGCCGTTTCTGACGGATCCGGGATGGATTCAATTGGGCGGTCCGGACGACTACCGCGCAGTCGAGCTGCGCGAGGATGTATTGGTCTATACCTCTGATCCATTGGACTGCAACCTCACCGTCGTCGGCCCGATAGTGGTTCATCTCTTCGCAGCGTCCTCCGGGGTCGATACTGATTTTACGGCGCGCCTGATCGACGTTCATCCCAATGGCTTTGCTATGCGCCTGAACGACGGAATCGTACGGGCAAAGTTTCGATCGTCCTACAGTCATCCAACTCCTATCGCGTGCGACCGAATCTACGAATACCGCATCGACTGCTGGGCCACCGCGTATGAGTTTCCCAAAGGCCATTCCATGCGACTAGAGATCAGCAGTAGTGCGTTTCCCAGGTACGATCCCAATCTAAATTCCGGATTGCCGATCAACCTCGACCACAACCCGATCATTGCTCGCCAGCGGATCTTTCATGGCTCTCGATACCCATCTCGCCTGGTGATGCCGATTCTTCGGAAGACCTCGTGATGGATGACCGTCATGCACGGTTTGCAAATGCGAAGACGTTACCGAATATCTGCTATCAAAGGAGATAATATGAATGCTTGGCTTCCGTATACGCTGTTCACCATTCTCGTGTGGGGACTGTGGGGGTTGTTCAGCAAGTTGGCGGTAGGGTCAGCCCAACCTCGTCACGTCCTGATTTTCCAAGCGGTCGGCATGCTTGCCTTCGCGATTGTCGCTCTGTGTGTTATGGGCTTCTCCATACCGTGGTCCGGACGAGCCTTTACTTTCTCGTTTCTCGCGGGGATTACTGCGTTTGCTGGCTATTTCACTTTCTTCATGGCGTTGGAAAGAGGGAAGGCAGTTGTCGTTGTACCTTTATCGACCCTCGGGCCGGTCTTCACTGCGGTGCTTAGTACGTTCTTGCTTCGCGAGAGGCTTACCCTCCACCAGTTGATCGGTGTGGTCTTGGCAATATCGGCGTGTATAGTAGTCGCGCTCTAAAGATCGCGCGGCTGGGTGCAGCACGAGGCCTCCAATCTCGAGGCGGATCTGCTTCAGCAAACCACTTCGGCGCATCTCATTCGTCTCAGCAGTCTCGAGGAACCGTTCGGAAATCAACGCTCCCCGTGAGTTTGCCTACCGTGCCGTAGCACTCAACCAGAAAATGCTGCCTGCTGCATCGGGGAGAATCAATTCTCCGAACGCAGTCGGAGCGACAAGCGCCAGCGGGCCGGGGCGCAGCGACCGCCATTCTGTCACAACCGACGCGCCTCATCGACGAGCCAGCCTGCTCAAATATGATGCCGAGGATTGCTCCCTGTTGACACCCAAGTTCCCCCTCGAAGTCTTGGTCGGTTCGGCGGGTGAAAGCCAAGCGCGAATCCCGGATGTGAGCGCCACGTCCGCCGAGGCATGACGCCAAAAAAAGCCAAACGCGTGGCTCGGATGCGGTTGGGAGGCCTCACCCAACTGAAGGAAACGAATCGCGAACTCCGCGACTTGCCCATAATCGAAACATTCCTGCAGAACGCGCGCTACGCGGGCCGCACTGCCCCTATCTGATTTTGTCTAAGTGATTGAAAATAAGATAGAAAGGTTGGCTCCCCGGGCTAGATTCGAACTAGCAACCCTTCGGTTAACAGCCGAATGCTCTACCATTGAGCTACCGGGGAATACATGAATTGTGCTGCGCTTACCCACGTTTTGCAACATCGAATTGGGGTCCTTGGGATTCAACTAAGGCGCCTTTTTTCCCTTGTTCATTCGCACCAGATCGGATGGTCCCAAGGGTGAACCCGAGGTCGATTTTCTCGGCCGACTCTCACGCGAAGGGCTCAACGTTCAGCCTCATCTGAATTATGCAGTTTCGCAAGGTTCGACCAAATGGGAAAATCTCACCGCCTGGCGTCAATGGTCGGCTGATCGATACTTTCCCATAAGCCAGTGTTTGCAGTAGATCGAAGTTGGGAGCGGTGCTATTTCTTCTCTACGATCGAGGGGTCTTCGTACTGGTGTGCTTGTTCCACCCGTGGAAACGCGACAGGTCACCGGCAGTCCAAGCCTCGCGGAGTCCAGGAGTGCTCAGATCCCAGTCCGGGCGGATTTCGCTCGTCACGACGCGAAGATCGTGCCAAAGATCGATGACCGACGGTCGCCCCCAGAACCAGTAGCCGTTATAGATCCGGTAAATCACCAGGCCCGGTTTGAGCACAAGAGTATGCGGGATCATCGGATTGTGCTCGGGGTCAGTGTACTCCTGGATGCCGAGATCCTTCTGAATCGTGCGATCGGGGTCCGAAAGAAATGTCCACTGAGCTCCAACTGACGCACGGAATTCCTGAAGAGTGTGGTGATCGTCGGTGCTGATCGTGGCGATCTGAGTGTACGCCACAGCGATCTTCGGGTAGAACGCGGCGAGTTCCAAATGCTGCTGGTGCTCCTTTGGGCAATAGTGGCCGCGCGCAAGGGTAAGGATTAGCGGATCATCGCCCTGCAGCTCGCTGAGCTTGCGCAGTTTGCCGGTGTGATCGGGCAATTCGTAGTCGGGGAAAATGCCTCCGGGCACGATGTCAGAACGCATAATTGGGCTCCTCCCTTGAGTCCGTAGGGCTACTTATGTTGGTAGATCCTCGGCCTTCCTGTTCCGTGCCATGAACCCGGCGTGCCAGTTCTGGGCATAAGACACCCCCATCGATTCCTTCTTTTCGCGAATCTTCGAACGAAACTCTATCACGCAGCAGTGCTGAAGCCAGCAGCTCCGACGCCGTGAACGTGGCTGATGCGGGCGTCTCGGCGCCGTTTCTCTCAAAGATCCAGAGTGACACCCGCGTTTGGCTGGGAGCAGCATACCAGCACGTTCCCGGGAGCGGGCCTATCCAGCGGCTCAGGGTTATAAATAATCGATCCACCAATCAGACCAGTCATGCAGGTATGACAAACTCCAGCCCGGCACGACCATCTGACCGGAACGTCGCACGCTTCCGCCAGTTCTAACAAACTGGCAAACTTACGATCCCAAGCGGCGGTTATCCCACTGCGCGCGAATGAGACTGGGGGGCCAGATCCGGGCAGCCCTTGTGGTAGGTGAGGAGTGTGAACAACCTGCGCCATACCAGGGGTACTAGCCTCGAGAGAACCGAAGATTTCCGTGTGCACATTCCCGGCAAGCACACCCCATTTTCGCAGCCCATCGCGCATATTCTGCAAGAATGAAGAGGGGCCACACAGATAGAAGTCACTACCCAGTGACACGCCAATTCTCTCTAGCAAAGCTGTGTCAATGTGCCCAGGCGCATCGAAGTCTGTCCCTACTTGGTCGAGTGCGCCGGGCCTGCTGTAAACGATGTATCCCCGTCCGCAAGAGAGCTGCTTAAGTAATGAACGCGATTCTTCAGCAAATGGATGTTCGACGCGATTGCGCGCTCCATAGATCCACCAGATCTCTCGTTGCGATCCTTCAGCGGTGAGTGAATGCAGCATCGACATCACGGGCGTTGCGCCCACTCCAGCGCTCAGCAGAACCACAGGACTCTGGCTGGGACGCAGAGTAAAGCTTCCGCGCGGCGCGCTAACATCCAGTAGGTCGCCTTCTCGCGCCCGGTTGCACAGGAATGAACTCCCAATCCCATTCAATTCGTTCTTGACGCTGATCCGAAAATGGTCGGCTGCCGGCAGATCAGATAGCGAATAGCTGCGAAGAACCGGCGGTTTGTCCGGGTCGAGATGCAAACGCAAAACAACAAATTGCCCCGCATGGAACAGAGGAAGAGGCTGCCCATCGATTGGCGATAGAATGAAGGAAGTCACGCTTTCGCTTTCCCTATGGATACTCGCGACTCGCATCTGTCGAAAGCCGGACCATGCTGGTGCTTGTTCCTCATAGGCGAGTCCCGGATTCCCAAGCGTAGTTTTGGAGCTCACGTCTTGTTGGAGCATGGCTTGGAACGAACTCTGCCAACCCTTACTTAGTGCAGGAATCTGCAGCGCGCGTTGCAGTTGCTCGCTGGAATGTCCTGGCAAATACAGGAGGGCGTCAACCTCGGCTACGCTCATTCGCTCTGGACCATCAGCAATTTTTACAATGTCGTCGCCCGCCCCAACCTCTCCTTCCTGCAATACGCGAAGGTAGAATCCTGGTCTGTGGTGCGCTACGAGCAGGGCTGCCATCCGAGGTTCATTCATGCGAATTCCGACGCGGAAGCACGTTACGCGCGGCTGTGTCACTTCAAATATCGCATCACCAACGCGATAGCGATCGCCAATGCAGACCTCGCTATCGGGAAGTTGCTCAACGGTGAAGTTTTCTCCGAACTGGCCGAAGATGAAGTCCTTACGTCCGAGAAAGCCTTCCCAGTAGTGATAGGAGTCCATCTGATAAACAAAAACGGCGCGCTGCTCTCCACCATGACCGGCGAGATCGGCTTGGGCGTCGCCAACAACATTGAGCTTGCGCACCATTTGTCGTCCCTCAACTGGATTTTTCCAGACCGCGGTACGGACACTCGTACCGTTCCATGTCACGTCGCGTGGAAGACCGACATTTACTGAAAGCAATCTGGGCATTCATACCTCGTCGAAATCCAGCTTCTAGCTGGAATCCTTTTATTTTGGTGCATCGGGGCAGCTTCTGCGTGGCCAACGTCCAAGAGATCGGCATTGATTCGCTTCAGTGAGCCAAACCATATGTTCGTAACGTTCGATGCACACCGGACTGTGGTGGGCACAATCCGAGTCTGGTCTGCAAAGAGCACCAAGCTGCTTCGTCGATCGATCACCTCAGTAACTTGCCCGCGAGCCAGTAGTCGACACTGAACGTTCCCGGACCAGAGCAGATCAGCCAGATAAAGAAGAGCACGTACAGCACTTCCGGAAGGTAGAGGAAATCGTCGAGCCATGTGGGGGGCGAAAGTCTTTTAGGCATGGTGGAAAGCTTGGTGGTCAGGATGGCGACAAGCATATCGACCAATAAAGCCACGCAGGCCGGGCTCGAAACAAAACCCACGGTCAGCAAGGACCCGCCAGCGAACTCGACACCCGACACGAAATAAGTCATCAGGCGGGGAAACGGGACCTTGGCCTCAACGAGCGTTTCGTACATAGTTTGCGTGCCGCTGGCGACAAACAATTTTTTTGCGCCGGAGATCGCGAAGAACAGCCCGAGCGAAACGCGCACCAGCAGGATGGCATATTGTTCCAAATCACTGCTACCTAGCAGCGCAAACTGGACCAGCCGTTTCCAATCCATGTCTTATCCCTCCATCGGAGGATGTGCTGTGACGATTCCCCAAATCATACCGTCCGACCTCTCTGGTAACCGCATTGATCAGGACTAGGCGGTCTCTGGCGTAAATCTCTGTTCTCGACAATTATGCTGCAGACCGCAAGCGGCCGTGTCGTTCGCGAATTCCCGCGCCTCCAGATTATGTGTCCATCCGTTCGACCCATCGCGCGCGGAATGCGGGAGCCACGAACGGATCCGCAAAGTACTGTGTTTCCCGCGCAACCTTGTCGCCCCTGAACTCCATGATGCTTACGGTGTAGGACGGCTTGCCGTCATATGTCAGGATGAGTTCGGTAACCCAAATCTCACCGCCGCCAATGATCCGTCGGATAGAAAACCGCTTTTTGCTCGGCTGACCTGCGCGCTGGTTCTGTATGTTGCTTCGACCGCGTGTTCGCTCGCCTGACTGCGGGTATTCCAGCACCGCGTCCTCGAGATAAATGAGGTGCTCCGTTTCAAAATCGTTAGCATCGGACGCCGCCCAATGCTGATCCAGGGCCGCACGGATCTCTTGATCTCGCGCTGCAAAATGCGGCTCCTTCTTTTGATCGTTCATCTTCTGCCCCAATTTGACAATTGCCCTGAACCCGCTTGACCTCGAAGCCGGGCGGTGCCCTTTGATTCAGCCTCTACCTTTTCTAGCCCGCAGCTCGCGCCACGTCTTTCTGTCGATCTTCAGAGTGGTCGTGTTCTTCCTGCTACGAAAACGGCGCCAGTTTGGAGAGGACCGTCGGCAGATATTCCGCAACCGTCGGATGAATGTGCATTGCACGCTGGATGACCGTGTACGGCGCCTTTGCATACATCACGTCCAGCAGAACGTGAATCACTTCATCGCCTCCGACTCCAAGGATCGCAGCACCCAGAATTTGTTTCGTTTCTGCATCGACGCAGATTTTGATGAAACCTTGTGTCTCACCTTTTTCGTAGGCCCGGCTCACTTTGCTCATCGGATATTTCACAGCGAGAGCGCGCCGTCCCGATTTCCGTATCTCTGCGTCCGTCATGCCGCATCGCCCTAGCGGCGGATCGATATACAGGGCGTACGCTTGGATCCGGTCGGAAACCCGGCGATGGTCAGCGTTGAAAAGATTGTCCGCAACGATCTCGTAGTCGTTATAGGAAGTATGCGTGAAGGCGCCGCGGCCGTTGCAGTCCCCCAGCGCCCAGATGCCGGGCACGTTGGTTTGGAGTTGATCCTCGACCATAATGTACCCGCGCTGGTCGGTCGTGACCCCGGCCTTTTCGAGACCCAGGTCGCTGGTGTTGGGGACACGCCCAACCGCTAGAAGCACGTGCGTGCCTTCCACTTCCTTTGGATCTTCGCTGCATTCCATGCGTACCACAACGCCCCCATCGCCCTTCGCCAGCGAGATACATTTCGCATTCAGCCGGATGTGTATGCCCTCCGCCTCCAGGATTTCGAGCGCGGCTTGCGAAACGTCTTCGTCCTCCCGCCCAATCAGGCGCGGTCCCATCTCCACAATCGTGACTTCGCTCCCGAAGCGGCGATAGATCTGGGCAAACTCTAGCCCAACATAACTTCCGCCGACGATGACAAGATGCCCGGGCAAGAAATCGATGTCCATCATCGATGAGTTGGTGAGAAATGGGACATCATGAATCCCCGGCATCTCGGGAATACGGGCCCGCCCGCCAACATTGATATAGATCTTGTCGGCTTGCAGAACTTGGTCGTTGACCACGACAGTGTTCGACGACTGAAAGCGGGCTTGGCCCTGTATGACCGTACAATTTGCCGTTCCTCGTAGCCAGTCCTCCACTCCCTTGTTTGACCTCGCGGAGGCTGCATCTTTGCGGGCTTTCACCCGCTTTATATCGACGCGCACATCCCCTGTGGCGAAACCATATTCCGCTCCTCGGTGGGCAACATGGACCGCATACGCGCTCGCCACCAGCGTCTTTGTCGGAATGCATCCCGTATTCACGCAGGTGCCGCCAAACTTATGCCGTTCGATAATCGCGACGGTTTTTCCGGCACCCGCAAACCGAGCCGCCAGAGACGGGCCCGCTTGGCCCGTCCCGATGATGATTGCGTCGAAGTGCTTCGTCGTAGTTGTCAACGTGCCCCCTCTAGGTGGATCTTGCCGTCTTTGGATGCGTTTTCGGGGCCTTGCCGTCCTGACGCGCGGGCCGCCATTCGTGATCCCTACGGCAGTGGATGACTTTCGGCTTGCTGCTCGGAAACGCACGCAGACTTGCCATATTCCCTCCGTATTCGTCAGCCAAATTGCTGTCGGGATTTTCGCATACTCCCGCTGATTTCCTCGACTAGGCGGCGACGAACTGCTGCCCGCCGTCGACGTCGTACGTTCCACCCGTAAGGGCAGTGTTGGTCATGATGTGTACGGCTAGCGCGGCGACATCTGCTGCTTGAACAACCCGCCGGATGGGAAGTTCGGCTCGAAGCTGGTTGCGGCGGTTTTCCAGTCCATCGCCCAAGAGTGATGCGGACAACTGCGTGTCGACGAATCCTGCGGCGATCAGGTTCACGCGAACAGGTGCCAGCTCAAGCGCCAGATTGGCCGTCAGCGCGGGAAGTGCAGCGGCCACCGTCGATCCGATTCCGAAGCCAATACTCGGGCGGCGGCTGCCGGTGCCCCCCATAAATATCAAAGTTCCCCCGGCTCTTACCCTATTAGCTGCATTCCGGGCGACTTCGATGAAGAGCAAAAGATGCTCGTCCAGCGCATGGCGTGTGTGTGCAGAATCCAAGTCGATGAGGCGGCCGTAGTGAGGCTGGCCAGCTGTCACCATGATGTGATCGATTGGGGTCGGCAGGTCGCGGAAGAACTGCTCGAGCAGCGCGGGATCCGTGGCGTCAAAGGCGCTGGAGCTCACCGCACGAATCTCGCTCGCTGCGCTCTGCAGGTGCTCAGGACTGCGACCGGTGAGAATCAGCTTCGCTCCCTCCGCGCTTGCTCTTCGCGCAGTTTCGAGCCCGATGCCCGCGCTTCCGCCGATTACGACCACGGTTTGCCCCAACAGTTCCGGGTTCCGCTCGCTGTGAGAGACAGTGGTTGCGGTGTTCATCATGGCTCCGATCGGCCTAATCCTGATTCGGCCAGAACTCCCACGACGAATCTATTGGACGAACGTATCGATTGCAACCAAAGTTACGGATCGGACATGTGGTCGCTGAGCCCTGCGTACTTTGTTTTCACAAGGCCCCAGGTACCACTCGCGATCACTTTTCCTTGTTCACCGGTAGTACAATTCTTGCTTCCTTTTAGGAAGAGTCGAACTGGATCCCAATCGCTGTCAGAGAGCAACAAATCCGAACAGCTAGTGAAATGACGGAATGGGGAACGATCTCCGCAAGCCGCCTGTGGCTTAATCGCTTTCGTGCACAGGCCGGCGCTGCGCTCGCCCTCCAGCCAAATATTTAAAAAAAGGATGGCAAAGACATGCCGGAAGCGACCTGGAAACCTCACGAGAAACACGGACAGCTAACGACGCAGAGCGACTTGCCCGACAGCGTCTACGCGTTTCCGAAGCAGCGTAAAGAACCACTGACCGACGCGCAACATGTGCGTAACGCGGTCGCGCGGTTCGATCAAGTCGTTGGCGTCTCCGATGCCGACCGTGCTTTGGCGTTCGCGAACATCGAGAAAGCTGCAAACTACTACGGCGTCATCCTTGCGGAAACGTCATGGCAAGACCTGGGCATTCATCCTCAAAAGAATAGAAGGGAGGTGCCGCCAAAGGCGCAGTGACGCGCGAACGCCGGGTGCAGAGCTGAGATTCCACTTGTCAGAGAGTCGGCCGGCAGAACTGCAGGCAGGCTGCCTGGTTGACGACGCCAAGGGAAACCGAGAGTTTTGTCAGTGGCCGTGTGCGCACCGTACAAGGAGATGATATGAAAGCAATTGTTGTCCACCAATATGGCGGTCCTGAAGTGCTCAAGTTCGAGGATTATCCTGATCCGGTGGCGGGTCCCGGCGAAGTACTGGTGCGGGTTGCCGCCACGAGCGTGAATCCGATCGACTACAAGCGCCGTGCCGGATTAACGAAGGACTTCTATCCCATCACTTTTCCCGGACTGATTGGAGTCGACGTTGCGGGGACCGTGGTGAAGATTGGGCCGAGAGTGGAAGGCTTTTCCGTCGGCGACCAGGTGTTCGCCATGGCAGACAATACTTACGCCGAGCTTTGTGTCGTGAATGCAGCCGTCTTGGCGAAGATACCCAAGGGGCTCGACTTGATCCAGGCGGCGGCGCTGCCGCTGGCGACGACGACCGGCAACCAGCTTCTCTTGGCTACGGGAATCAAAGTGGGCCAGACGGTTCTCGTCGTAGGTGCTGCTGGAAATGTCGGGCGTTCGGCGGTATTCACTGCGAAGGAATGCGGAGCGACTGTGATCGCGGGGGTTTTGAAGAGGCAGATGGATCAGGCGAAAACTGTGGGCGCGGATCAGGTCGTCGCAACCGACGACGACTCCGCGATTGCGAATCTTCCGCCGCTCGATGCGGTGGCGGACGCGGTCGGCGGTAGGACTGCCGAGAAGCTGATCGCCAAGGTCAAGCCGGGAGGAGTCTACGCGTCGGTTGTCGGGGCGCCAAAGAACGCCGCGACGTATCCATCTGTAAAGGTGGCGCCAGTCTTCTCGAAATTCGACAGAAAAACGCTCGAGTTCATGGGCGAAGCGGTACGAGATGGCAAGTTAATAATCCCGATTAGCCAGAAACTGCCACTCCGTGAAGCGGCCGTGGCTCAAGCGGCGGCAGAGAAGGGTGGCGGGAAGATCTTGCTGGTGGTTTGAACTCTTTGCCGGACATGTAAGGCACAAAGGAAAACTCGACATGAAGAAAGATCACCGCGGAGTTAATCCCACTTCGAAGCCAAGTGGCGACGGATGTGTAGAATGCCTGGCGTCACTGAAAGGTTGGTGGTTTCATCTCCGTCGGTGTGCGGAGTGTGGGCACATCGGTTGCTGCGACAGTTCTCCGAGCCAGCATGCATCCAAGCATGCGGCAGCGACAGGGCATCCGATCATCGCCAGCTTCGAGCCGGGTGAGGACTGGTTCTACGATTACGAGAAGCAGGGGATGATCAAGGGTGTGGAGTTGCTTCCGCCGCATTCGCACCCAACGAATCAGCCCGCTCCTGGACCAGCAGGAAGGGTGCCACCCAACTGGGAATCACTCCTAAACTAGCTGCCAGTTATAGGGTAGCCGGCAGATGAAGCACTTCCTTTGACCGTAGGCGCTTCCAGCTCCATCCTAATTTTTCGACAACAGGAGGCAGCGCATGAATCTGCCTGACGCGCCGATTGCACACCAAGGCTTCTTCGCAACTCACTTCTTCACCGTGAGCGACCAGGACAAATCCAAGGACTTCTATGTCCGAATTCTTGGCGGGAAACGGATCAAGCCAGACAATCCCTGCTACATCAAGCTGGCTAACAGCTATCCCCACACGGTTCACAACGGCAATACGTGGATGGACCCAAGACCAAATTAAACTTAGCGCTCGCGAGGGGCTCGCCAGCGGCGAGCGAGCGCGGGAATGATCGCGCCGCCAAGATTCGCGAGGTTAGCGTCGGGGAACGGGGCGCGATCTGCTCGCGGGTTCAGAGAACGCAAGAGAGTCTTTAGGAAGCGCCCGAATGCCTCCAGTTTCTCGCGCATACTGAAGTGGAGGGAACGCCCATTGGCGCGCACGACCATTAGCGTTACGTCGTCCGCAGCGAGGTTTTCCGGGAACCGTTCGCCAATTTCATGGAGGAGCGACGCGGTGAGTTTCTCTGCGGGGATATCGCCGAGCAGATTGACGATGCGTAGCAGGCCTTCTTCGCCGAGCATTTCGCCATCGGCATCGCGCGATTCGATGAGCGCGTCCGTGTAGCTGACCAGACAGTCCCCGGGATCGAGCTCGATGTCGACATGCTCGTAGTCGGCCAGTTGAAAGATGCCCAGCGGAATGTTCCGCGGTCCCTTCTTGTCGGGATTGTCCTGGTGCCCGAGCAAAGTCCAGCGCCCTCCGCCGGCGCGAAAAAGAAGCGGGCGGGGATGGCCGGCGTTGCAAAGGGTCATCCGGCGACTAGGCGCGAAAAATGTGGTGACCACCGCGGTAGAGAAGCTCCCTCGCCGGGATAGCGCGGTGAATTGTTCGTTAAGCAGGCGGACGAATTCTTTCTGATCGAGCCGATTCACGAAGCGGCGCATCAGAGTGCGCAGGTCCGCCGCCATGGAAGCGACCGATGTGCCGTGTCCAGACACGTCGGCGAGCAGCAAGCGGCTGATGCGGCCGGAAGCGCAACTCGAGACGTAGTAGACATCGCCGCCCCGCTGGGCTTCGCCGAACGGCTTGCTATAAACCCACACATCGAGGCCGGCCAGTTCCACTCCGCGCGAGGTGATCTGGCTGCCTCCCCAGACCTCCATGCACTGCATGTGCTGCGTGGGGGAATCTTTCATGGAAGCATTATAACGCTTGAGAGAAGATGGAATTGATTCGACGTCTTTTCCCTATAAGGCCTAGGTTCTGCCACCGGGTGGGATCGGCGCGTCAGAACCTCATCCCGGCCAATCCTGTTAACAGTACGAGTAGGTTGGGCCGGCGGATGGGGATGGGCAGGAAAAAAACCAACGAACTCACGCCGCAACGCCATCTCCCGGCAGGCAAGTGTGGGGCAACCCGAACTCCTTGAGCCCATCAACTCCCGCGGGCGTTTCCAGGCTCCCCGTCAAACATCGAAATAAATATTTATTCCCGCTACATCCAAATCTTTATGCCTGCGCGTATTACAAACACGAACTCCAATCGCATGGGTTCCGGTGGACCTGCGGCGCGCGCGGTCTGCCTTAATCACTGTGCCAGCTGTCTGCGGAAGTGTCCCCGGGGAGTGGGCGGATGGCACCAAGCCAAAAGGCCTATGAAGTGGTTCCGAGGTTCCCTAGCCTTGCTCCTGGCGGTGGGGATTGCCGTGCCAACCGGGTTGTTTGCTTCCGGCCACCGGGAGGCGCCGATCACCGCCCTAGATAACAAGGTCGGCCTCTTCACCACTCATCCGCTGTGGACCCCTCACTAGGGAAATCAGCACAACTGCCGGTATTCGGCGAAAACCGCTCCTTTGGAATCAACTACATACGTTGGGGTATGCTGGCTCTGTTGCGATTTGACTTTACGAGGGTAGGGGGCTTACTGCACGCGCTGCGCGGAGAAGTCCGTTCTTACCAGTGCCTCAAAAATGGCCAATACGTGCCGCCGGTAATTGACGATGCGCTCCAGCAGCGGCCTCAGTTCAGGCTCCCGCGCCGACTCCCGATCCCACTTGGCTAGCGTGGCCACCGGGATTTCGATGTCCCGGCGCAACTCGGCGACGGTATGGCCTCGCAGGAACAGGCCGTAAAAAAAGGCTGCCTCCCGTTGCGGGAACTCAAAGTCCCGCAGCGTTTCATCAACCCCGGCCGGCGCTGTGATGGAAGTCGCCATAACAGGAAAAGGGCAGTTTATCGAATTTCGGCCAAGCGTCAAGTGCGACCAAGCCTTTCTCCCCACGTACCGCGGGGCACCAAATCCAGGAATTAAAACCGTGAACGCGTCGCGCGGATGAACTCGCGAAGCGAACTCACATTGGGGCTATAGGAGCCGACCCGCCCGGCATCTACCGGGAGGCCAAGGACTTCCGCCTGCTCTATGCTCAGGCCAGCATCGTCCAACTCCGCCAGGCTGTAACCCTCAGCGGGAACCAGGCGGTTGCGGTGCGAGCGGTCGACCGGGCGCAGCGGGCGTTGCGTACTCCCGCGCTTCTTAATCAGGCTAAAGAATTCGTCCCAATCCCTTCTGTTCCACATTGGCCCTCCACAGGCCACCGGTCTCAAAGGTCTTTGATGCTCGGTGGCGCCGGAAAGTCGCTCTAAAGCTGCTAATTACCCCTACAAAGCCCTTAAAAGCAGAGTCTAACCCTAATCCTCGAGGAAAGTTTTCCAATCCAAGCATGTGTTTCGATTCGGTTATTCGCATCGTCGCCATGCTCAACCGTTATTTTCGGCCCGGACCTAATCAGTGGCATTCGAAGATGAAACGCGCGCTCCGATTTCCGGCTATACTCACCTAATCGGTGAATTACTGTGAAGATTGACCCAGAAATGACTCCGCCTGTCATCATCGTTCACTACCATGAACTATGGCTAAAGGGCCGCAATCGGCGCTTTTTCCTCTCTAAACTGGCCAATGCCCTCCGCCGCAGCTTCGCGGGAATACCCATGGAACGGGTGGAGCAGCCCGGCGACCGCTTTATGGTGAGGTTGGGCGAGGGCGCGTCGCTGGAAGCGGCCCACGAGCGGATGAGCCGCATTTTCGGGGTTGCCAACTATGGAGTCGGCCGGCCGGTCGAGCCCAACATGGACGACATTACCGCTGCGGCGTGGGAAGAGGTGGCACCGCTCAGTTTCCGGACCTTCGCGGTCAGAGCCCAGCGCAGCCATAAGTCCTTTCCTCATAATTCGATGGAGATCGAACGAGCGGTGGGAGGCACGCTGCTGGATAAGTTGCGCGCCGCCGGGCGCGACGTCCGCGTCGACCTGACCAAGCCCGAGCTCACCTGCTACATCGAAATCACTCCCGGCCCGGCGCTGGTTTATGCGGGAAAGTTTCCCGGGCCGGGTGGGCTCCCGGCGAATACCGCCGGACGCATGCTGTGCCTGCTTTCGGGGGGCTTCGATTCCGCGGTAGCGGCGTATCAGATGATGAAGCGCGGCGCACACCTCAATTTCGTTCACTTTTATGGAGGCGGAGCGGCCCCAGGCGAGTCCTCGGTGCACGTAGCGCGCGAGTTGGCGCGGGTTCTTGTCGCTTACCAGTTCACGGGACGGCTCTATCTGGTCCCTTTCGAGCCTATTCAGCGCGAAATTGTTCGTTTTGCGCCCGAAACTTACCGCGTCCTCTTATATCGCCGGATGATGCTGCGGATCGCCGAGTTTGTGGCCCACAGGGAGCGATGCCTGGCGCTGCTTACCGGCGACAGTCTGAGCCAAGTGGCTTCCCAAACCCTTCAAAACATGGTCGCGGTCGGCGCAGCGATCCGGCTGCCGGTGTTCCGGCCGCTTGCGGGCACGGACAAGCTCGATATTCAGGCTTTAGCGCGCAAAATCGGCACTTACGATATCTCTTCCGGGCCGTTTCACGATTGTTGCCCGATATTTCAACCGCGCATGCCCGCGCTCTATGCCAACGCCGCAGAGCTGGAAAAGGCCGAAGGAAATCTGGACGTGGAAGCGTTGGTGCGGCAGGGCTTGCGATCGGCTAGCGTCGAGCGGTTCCGGTTTGCGGCCGGGAAAGTGGAAAAGGCGCCCGGGTCGGCGCGCGCCATAGTGATCCCCGAAAGTGTTGCTCCGGCAACAGTTGGGCCTGGTGCCGAGGAGTAAGGCCTCGGCGCCGTACATTTCTCTCTAGTCGCGGTTCTGGAGCGGGTTTCACGCCATGACCGGGACCCGCAAAAAAAATTCGTACCGGCAAGACTCTCGTCTCAGCGGTACGAATCTCCATCTCTATGCGGCTCTTTCTCGCCATGACGATCCGCGAGACCGATCGGTGGCGTCTTCGAGAGTGGCTGGGTCAATTATCCTAACGAGACCAAGTCAATTAGAAGTCTAGTAGTCGCGACCGCGTCCACCACCACCCCCGCGTCCACCACCACCGCCGCCGCTCCCGCTACGGCCGCCGCCGCGCCCGCCGCCTCCGCCACCACCGTATCCGCCGCGGCCACTGCTGGCTCCACGTCCACCGCCGGGACCGCCGCCGCCCCGATTGTCGGTCTGCGGACGTGCTTCGTTTACCACGATGGCCCGGCCCATCACATCTTTCCCGTTGAGGGCGGCGATGGTCTTCTCGAGTTCCGCGTCATTGGCAATTTCCACGAACCCGAATCCACGGGACTGGCCGGACGACCGATCACGAACTACGGTAACCGTCTCAGTCGCCACACCCATATTCTCGAACTCCGCCCGTAATTCCTCTTCCGTCGCGCGGAACGAAAGGTTTCCTATGTACAGTTTTTTCACCGTGCTTCACCCAGCCTCTTCCAAGATTTTGTTCAATACTTCCGGATCGCGACACGGTCCAAACATGATCGATCCCTTACCAGCGCGAAGCTTGCGCCCGCGTCGCACAAGCGTCAATAGGGGTCAGCATTCCCGTAAGGTTCTTACAGCATTGCCCTTACGTCTATACAATGGCGACCGCAGTGGACAGAGGAATACCCTTGAGAGTCCGCGTGGGTGACATGCGGATGCCTCCCGTCCAGGCGGGATAGGATTGCGTGCTTAACTGCGGTAGCTGGAATTGATGCGGATGTATTCAGCAGTGAAGTCGCAGGTCCAGACGCGCGCGGTTCCCGGACGATCAGCAGCCGGGCCCGTGCGGGCTTTCCGTTTCGGCCCGGAAGCTCTCTGCGGATCCAGGACGACTACGATGGAAATATATTTTGCCAGGAGCTTTTGATGGGCGGCGCGCTCGTCGAATTCACACAGAGTTCCGCGCTCGAAAACCTTGATTCCGGCCATCCAGATTTCCGTCCGTTGAGCATCGAATCCAACGCCGGCGCGGCCCGCGGCGGCCAGAATTCTGCCCCAATTGGGATCCGCACCCGCGATCGCCGTCTTTACCAGCGGGGAATTCGCGATAGTTCGAGCGATTTGCTCCGCCGCTTCGGTGGACGAAGCGCCGCGCACTTCGATTTCCACTACTCGCTGCGCGCCTTCTCCGTCTTCCACAATGGCGAGCGCCAGCTTCTTGCACACGCCTTCCAGTGCGGCACAAAACCGCTCCCAATCCCCGCCGGGGCCGGAAATCAGCCGGCTGCCGGAAGCCCCGTTTGCGAAAATAACCACTGAATCGTTGGTAGAGGTATCGCCGTCCACGGTGATCCTGTTGAATGTCTTGGAAACCACCTCACGCAGGGCGCTGTCCAGAAGCGTGTTTGGAATGCACGCATCGGTGGCAAGGAACGCGAGCATCGTGGCCATGTTCGGCTGAATCATACCCGCGCCCTTGGTGCAGCCCAGTATCCGGACTTCCTTCCCGCCAATGAGGCATTTTGCCGCGGCCCACTTGGGGCGAATGTCGGTGGTAAGAATGGCGTGCGCAAACCCTTCGAAACCAGCCGAAGTGAGCGCGCGGGTGTTCACCAGATCCGGAATGGCATCGACGATTCTCGCCACGTCCAGCGGCAGGCCAATCACTCCGGTTGAACACACCACCACTTCCTCTGGCATGCACCCTAGCGCCAGGGCGATGGCGATGGCGGTGGTCCGCGAGCCTGATAGGCCCTTGGCTCCGGTGCAGCAGTTTGCGTTGCCGGAATTTACGATAATCGCGCGCATGTGTTCGCTGGCGCGCTGTACGTGCTCTCGCGAAACGATCACTGGCGCCGCCTGCACGCGGTTGGTGGTAAACATAGCCGCCGCGGTGGCGTGGGTCTCGCTCACCAGTAATCCCAGATCGAGCTTGCGTTTTTTCAGCCCGCAATGAACGGAGGCAAAGGAAAAGCCTCGAGGCATCGCGGAAGCGGCGGGGAATTTGGTCACGAGATTTTCGCGCTCGCCTGTATCTAGTATTTTCATCCCAGTCGCCCCAGCCGCTGCTCGATTTCGCGCAGCGCCTCCCGAACCGATTCTGGCGACGTGCCTCCCGGCACGCGGCGCCTTTCCAGCGAAGCCTCGGTGGTGAGCGCTTTGGCCAGATCCGCACCAAACGCGGGCGAAATCGCTTGCAGCCGCTCGAGCGGAAAATCGCGCAGCGTCTTTCCTTCCCGCTCCGCCTCGCGAATCGCCCTGCCGATAATTTCGTGGGCGTCGCGGAAGGGAATCCCTCGCGCCACAAGGTAGTCCGCGGCTTCCGTCGCGACCAGTCCCGGATCGCCGGCAGCCCGGCGCAGCGCCGCCTCGTTGAATCCGGTGGCGGCGATGGTGGCTGCGGCGATGCGCGTCATTGCCAATGCCTGATCGTGTGCCGCGAAAAGCGGCTCCTTATCTTCCTGTAGATCGCGATCGTAGCTGGCCGGCAGCCCTTTCAGCGTGATCAAGAGAGAAACCAGCGCACCGATTATCCGCCCGGCCTTGCCGCGGATCAGTTCCCAGCCGTCCGGGTTTTTCTTTTGCGGCATCAGGCTGCTTCCGGTGGAAAATTCGTCGGGCAGCGCCACAAATCCAAATTCCGGTGTGGCGAACAAAATAAAATCCTCGGCCAGACGCGATAGCTGGGTGGCTAGGAGCGACAGCGCGAACAAGTGCTCCAGGGCGAAATCCCGGTCGCCTACCGCGTCCAGGCTGTTTCGGGTGATTTGCGAAAAACCCAGCCGCCGTGCGAGCGCCGCGCGGTCGATCGGAAACGCGGTTCCCGCCAGCGCTCCGGAGCCGAGGGGGCAGGAATCGGCGCGCTCGGTCACCCATTCGAACCGCTCCGCATTTCTCATGAACGCTTCCGCGTGGCTCAGCAGCCAGTGGGCGAGCAAGACCGGCTGGGCGTGCTGCATATGGGTCATTCCAGGCATGGGTATATCGATATGCCGAGCGGCTTGAGCCGCAAGCGCGGACGCCAGCGCGGCACAAGCGGTATGCGCCTGGGCCGCAGCGCCCCGAACAAACATCCGAAATTCGGTGGCGATCATTTCGTTGCGGCTACGCCCGGTGTGCAACTTCGCGCCCAGCGGGCCGAGGCGCGCAATCAACTCATTCTCAGCAAAGTTGTGGACGTCTTCGGCTTTCGACGCATCGAGCCACGCCGGATCGGCGGCGGCGCGCTCTTCGATTTCATCCAACGCCGCCACGATCTGCTGGCACTCGGCCTTGGTGAGAATTCCCGCAGCGGCGATGGTCTCTGCCCACGCGCGGTCCAATTCCAACTCCTGAGGCAGCAAACGGCGGTCGAATCCCCACGAGCGTTCGAACTCGTAGAAAGATTCGTCCGGCCCGCGTTCGAACCGGCCGCCCCACATGTGAGCGCCGGCATTCTTAGGAGTAGGTTGTGCCACTGTGTGTCGTTCGCCTCGCTGGTAGCCGCTGTTCGTTTGCCGTCCGGCGCCGTGCAGTGCTCTTCAGCGCCGTTCAGCGCGTCGCGCTACGAGAAGCCACCGGCTCGCCATCCGCGGCGGTTGCCGGGATGCTGAACTCGGGCACGGTGATGGGCAGCGCGAAAAGATTGATAAAGCCTTCCGCGTCGCGAGGGTTGTAGCCCGTCATCGAGAAGCTGGCCAGTTTCGTGCGGTAGAGCGAGAAGGGCGATTGCCGAGCGAGCACATCGACGTTTCCCTTGAATAGGGAGAGCTTCACCGAGCCGGTCACCCGTTTCTGCGAGCTGGCGAAAAACGCGTCCAGCGATTCGCGCAGCGGCGTAAACCACATGCCGTAATAAACCATCTCCGCATACCGCAGCGACAATAGCTGCTGATAGTGCAGCGTTTCCCGGTCCAGGCACAGCGATTCGAGCTCGCGGTGCGCCTGGATCAGCAGTGTGCCTCCAGGCGTTTCGTACGCGCCGCGCGACTTAATTCCCACCAGGCGGTTTTCGATCATCTCCATCCGGCCTACGCCGTTGGCCGCGCCGATCTCATTTAACTTCTCGACCAGCGCCACTCCGCCCAACGCTTTGCCATTTACACTCACCGGAATTCCGGCTTCAAAGCCGATCTCCACTTCGGTTGGCGAGTCCGGCGCCTTTGCCGGCGAGACTACCCATTGCCACATGGCCTCATTGGGTGCGTTGGCAGGATCCTCCAGCTCGCCGCCTTCGTGGCTCAAATGCCAGATGTTGCGGTCGTGGCTGTAAATGTTCTTCCTGGTTTGTTCCACCGGAACGTTATGCGCGGTGGCGTACTCGATGGCATCTTCGCGCGAATCGATTTTCCACTCGCGCCACGGAGCGATGATTTTCAGTTCCGGGCCCAGCGCCTTGGCGGCCAGCTCGAAACGGACCTGATCGTTGCCCTTTCCGGTGCAGCCATGGGCCAGCGCATCCGCGCCGATTTTTCGCGCGAGCTCCACTTGCCGCTTGGCCAGAATCGGCCGAGCGAACGATGTGCCGAGCAGGTACTTGTGCTCGTAAACCGCTCCAGCACGCAAGGTGGGCCAAATATAGTCGCTGATGAATTCCTCGCGCAGATCCTCGATGGTTGCGGTCACCGCGCCGGTGGCGAGCGCCTTTTTCCTGGCGCCCTCCAGATCCTCGAGCTGGCCCAGGTCCCCGATCATCGCGTGCACTTCACAGCCATAATTTTCAATAAGCCACGGGACGATGATCGAAGTATCGAGCCCCCCCGAATAAGCCAGCATCACTTTCTTCGCCAACGGATTCTCCTTGGATTTTCGATGTCGGCGGCGTTTCCGATAGATTCTTCGCGCGCCATTCCATTATAACTACGCCAGCAGCGTAAGCAGAATTGCCTTTTGCGCATGCAAGCGATTTTCTGCCTGATCGATCGCGATTGAATTCGGCGCATCGATCACCGCGTCGGTCACTTCCATTCCCCGATGTGCGGGCAGGCAGTGCATGAAGACGGTATCGGGCGCGGCCTCCGCCATCAGCGTCTCGTTCACCTGGTAGGGGGCAAATATCGCGGCGCGCTTTTCCGTTTCTTCTTCCTGACCCATGCTGGCCCAAACATCGGTGTAAACCGCCTGGGCGCCGGCCACCGCTTCTTCTGGCGAACGCATTACTTCGATTTTCGCTTTGGTTTCCCGGGCCGCCTGGCGTCCCTCGGCGATCACCTTGGGATCCGGCTCGTAACCCGCGGGAGTAGCGATTCGCAGGTGGGCTCCTACCCGAGTGGCGACGGTGATCAGCGAATGGCAAACGTTGTTGCCGTCGCCGACATACGCCACCTTCAGGCCGCGGGTGCTTCCGAATCGCTCCTGCAGTGTGAAGAAATCGGAAATCGCCTGGCAGGGATGGTAGCGGTCGGTGAGCGCGTTGATTACCGGGATGTGCGCGTGCTGCGCCAATTCGTCGAGGGCGGTCTGCAAATGGACGCGGGCCACGATGCCATGCACCATCCGTTCCAGATTCTTGGCCACGTCGCGAATCGCTTCGCGCTCGCCCAGCCGCGTGCCTTTGTGATCGAGAAAAATCGCGGTACCGCCCAAGCTCGATATGCCTACTTCGAAGGTAACCCGGGTGCGCAGCGAGGGCTTCTCGAAAATCATCGCGAGGAATCGTCCGCCCAGCGCGCCACGGTACCGGTCGGGCCGCGCTTTTACGTCGGCGGCGAGATGGAAGACGTCGCGCACCTGGGACACTCCCCATTCCATTCCGGTTACCAAGTCGGGAGACACCGCCAATGTTGTGGTGGTTGCAGTCACGGTCATGGGTTTACCTCGGGGCCGCGTGCGCCAGCGCTCCGGTTGCCGCGTCCGGAACCGAAGGCGCCGCTACCGGCTCTACTTTCGGATGGGGTGTTTCCTTCAAGACTTTGCCCAATACTCTCAGGAATTGTTTCACTTGCGCCGCGTTGACGATAAACGGCGGAAGCAGTCGCAAGACGTGCCCGTGGGTGCAGTTGATGA
Organism: uncultured Acidobacteriota bacterium; assembly: GCA_963725655.1. GTDB lineage: Bacteria > Acidobacteriota > Terriglobia > Acidiferrales > UBA7541 > CAVRXT01. The sequence continues at coordinate 206,154 of CAVRYY010000001.1, forward strand.
TCACGCCGCGTTTCAGGCACTCCTCGACGTAGGCACTGCCTTCACAGGTGAGGTCGATGCCGACCATCAGGCCTTCGCCGCGCACTTCGCGGATGAACTTGAATTCCCTGGCCAGCTTTTGCAAACCCTCGCGGAGCTGCGCGCCGCGCTCGCGGACATTCTCCAGCAGCTTTTCATCTTCGATTACATTCAGGAACTCCAGAGCCGCGGCGCACGCTAGCGGCCCGCCACCGAAGGTGGTGCCATGCATTCCGGGAGAGAGAACCTGGGCAAATTTCTCGCTTACGAGAATCGCGCCCAGAGGTATCCCGCCCGCCAGCGGCTTGGCGATGGTGACGATATCGGGCAGCCATTCGGTTCCTGACGATCCACCGGAAAAACGTTGATAGGCGAAAGCGAAGCCGGTCCGGCCTAGCCCGCTTTGAATTTCGTCGGCGATCAGCGCCGCTCCGTTTTGCGCGGTGAGTTGCCGTGCCCGTTGCCAGAAAGCTGCACTGACCGGGGAAATCCCGCCCTCGCCCTGAATGGTTTCCAGCACCACTGCGCACACAGTGTCGTCGAATTTCGCCTCGAGATCGGCGACATCGTTGAAACGCACAAACTCGACGCCTTCGAGCAGCGGCGCGAACGGCGCGCGATACTTTTCGGGGTAGGTAATCGAAAGCGCGCCAAACGTTCTGCCATGAAACGAATTTTCGAGCGCCAGGATGCGCGTTTTCTTCGCTCCGCTCCCGGCCTTCTGCTGCGCGGCGGCCCGCGCCAGCTTCAGCGCGCCTTCAATCGCTTCCGCGCCGCTGTTGGTGAAGAATGCCCGCCCCATCCCCGACCACTGCACCAACTTCTTGGCCAGCGCGCCCTGGTACGGATGGTGAAAGAGATTCGAGACGTGAATGGCCCGCCCGGCTTCCCGCTGGATCACCCGCACCAAACGCCGATGCGAATAGCCCAGCGCGTTCACCGCGATGCCGCCCAGAAAATCCAGGTACTTCCGGCCAGTGGAATCGTAGAGATACGCGCCCTTGCCGTGGGTGAAAACGATGGCCGGGCGCTTGTAGGTGTTCAGCATATAGGCGGCCACGTCGGCCTGCACCTGTGCCACGTCCACGGCGGCAACAGCCGTTTTGTCCGGCGCGGTATGAAGTAGGTCTGTGGTTCCGTTTGTCATTCGAATTTATCCTGTCGCGCGGACCCGCTGCAGGGCTTTGCGCGGCGCCGCAACGGGAAACATCGGCATCACTCGCGTCCCCAGCCGCTTCGCTCCGTTTACCGCGGACAGCAGCGCACCCGGTTGAGATCCACCGACAATCCGCACCTGCCGCACGCCGCCCTCGAGCGCACGCTTCGCCGCGTCCAGCTTCAACACCATTCCGCCGGAAACTTTGTTGTGCCGAATGAGATCTTCGATTAACGCGCCATCCAGCGTCTGCAGAGTTTCGTCGCCATCCAGCACGCCGGCGACGTCGGTCATGAATATCAGCCGGTCGGCACGGCAGAATTCCGCCGCCGCGGCGGCCATGTGGTCGGCGTTGATGTTGTAAATTTCGCCATCGGCGCCCAACCCCAGGCACGGCGCCACCGGCACCACGCCCGCGCCCCACAGTGTTTCCAGGAACGGAAGGTTCACACCGGTAAGGTAGCCGACGTATCCCAAGCTTCCTGTCTCACCAGCGTGTTGCAGCGGCTCGGCCAGGAAGCAAGCCGCGTCCGCTGCACAGATGCCCACCGCCGGGCGGCCAGCCAGAGTGATCGCTCCGGCCATACGCTTATTGAGCAAGCCTCCAAACACCATCATGCCCACGTCGCGAGTCTCGCGGTCAGTTACCCGCAGCCCCGAAACGAAACGGCTCTGGATTCCCATTCGCGCGAGGGTGGAAGTAAAAATCTTTCCGCCGCCGTGAATCACCAGCACCTCATGGCGCTTTTCCGCCAGTTCGGCGATCTGCCTCGCCAGCGACTGGATGGTATCGTCGCTGTCGAAAAGCGCTCCGGCAATTTTAATCACCAATCTCATAGCAGTCCCGCCTCTGGTCCGAAGCCCGCAGCACCCGCGTGCTCTTCCGCGACCATCTCGTTCATGTTTTGCACCGCTTGCCCCGCCGCGCCTTTGCCCAGATTATCCAGGCAGGAAACGATCACCAGCCGATGTCCGGAGGGATCCACGGCAAACCCGATGTCGCAAAAATTGGTGTGCGCCACGTCCTGCACTTCCGGCAGCCGGCCCGGCGACGACACCCGAACCATCGGCCAGCCCGCATAACGGCGGCGATACAGCGCCTCCACCTCTTCCGCGGTGTGTGCTTCGGCCATCCAGACGGAGATGGTCGAAAGTATCCCGCGGTCGATGGGCAGCAGGTGGGTGGTGAAAATCACATCGTTCGGATCGAGCCCCAGATTTTCGGTGATTTCCGGGGTGTGCCGGTGCGTGAATACGCCGTACGCGCGAAAATTCTCGTTCACCTCGACGAAACTGGTCTCCCGCTTCGGCTCTTTCCCCGCGCCGCTCGCGCCCGACTTGCAGTCGCACACGATTCCTCGCCCGGCGTCCAGCCAGCCTGCTTCCACGATTGGCCGGAGCCCTAGAATGACCGACGTCGCGTAACAACCGGGGTTGGCCACGATCCGGGCGTGGCGCAATTTTTCGCGCGTCCCATTCAATTCGGGAAGGCCGTACACCGCCGATTCCACCAGATCGCGCCGCGCCGCCGCCTGCTTGTACCATTGCGAAAATACTTCAGGGTCATGAAAGCGGAAGCCGCCGCTCAAGTCGATCACCCGGATTCCGGCGTCGATCAGCTCGGGCGCGATTTCCAGAGACACCTCCACCGGAGTGGATAGGAACGCGACGGTTGCCCCGCTATCGGCGATAGCCTTAACCGAAAGTGGACGGCACGGCGCCTCGCCCCACCCGCGCAACTGTGGAAACAATTCCGTCAGGCAGCGCGCGCCGTGGGTCTCGCGCAAATAAAAAGTGGATTGGTGAATGGATGGGTGGCGCAGAAGGAGCCGGGCCAGCTCGAATCCCGCGTAGCCCGTTACTCCGACGGCAGCGACCCGTAGCGGGTCGTTCATCGGAGCAGATCCTCCAGACGCTTTTGCAGATTGCCGCGAGCGCTCCGCGACGGGGTGATAATCAGCACGGTATCGTCGCCCGCCAGGGTGCCGGCCACTTCTTTCCAGTTTTCGCCGTCCACCGCTGCGGCCAAGGGCTGCGCGCCGCCTGGCGGAGTCTTCAACACCAGCAGGTTCTGAGCGGGCCGGATATCCCGCAGAAATTGGCGCAACGCCCGGGCCAAAGTGGGCAGGGCGGGAGGCTCTTCGGCCACCGAGGAAAGAACGCGGTAGCCCGCGGCCGTTTTGACCAGATGGAGTTCGCGCAAATCGCGCGAGAGGGTGGCCTGGGTGACGCGCACGCCCAGATGATTCAGGCTGCGGCGCAACTCATCCTGATTGGCGATGGCCTGCGCGGCGATCACCTTGAGGATCTGGCCCTGGCGGAAGGGCTTGCCGCCATTCGCCGCGAATGCTGACTGAATATGCATACTCACGTATTTTTATACATTGGCAGGTATGGTGAAGTCAATCAGAAACTTAGGCGGTGTTGCGCAAATTTCTTTTGCGATTGCTTTCCCAGTCACCCGGGCTAAAATCGCCGCGCACAACCGCACCAGCAAGACCCGCCAGCCGAACGAAGGAGAACGATATGAACCGCCGGAACATATTTTCACTCGCCATAACAATTTTCGTCGCGGTGGCCGCCTTGGCCCACCAAAGCTCCGCGCCGCCGTCCGGCAAACCCGCTATCGCCGCCAGGATCGTCGCGGTCAAGGCCGGCAAACTACTCGACGTTCGCACCGGAAACGTTCGCGCCAACCAGATCATCTGGATCGAGGGCGGCCGCATCAAGCAGATCGGCGACGCGGCCGCTCTGGAATCGCAGCTCCCGCCCGGCGCTCAGCGGATCGACCTTTCCAGTTCCACCGTCCTGCCCGGACTGATCGATTGCCACACCCATATCACCATGTCGCCCTGGACTCTGGGTGTGGCCGGCCGTCGCCTTTCGGATCCGCGCCAGGCGGTTTTGGGTGTGCGCAATGCACGCGTGACGCTGGAGGCGGGATTCACCACCATTCGCAACGTCGGAGCGGCGGGCTATTCGGACTTTGCCGTTCGCGACGGCATCAACGCCGGCGAAATCCCCGGTCCGCGGATTCTGGCTTCCGGACCTTCTTTGACCATCACCGGCGGCCACGGCGACGAGAATTTCCTAGCTCCCGAATTTCACGCCACCGGCGACGGTGTGGCGGACGGCGTTGAGGAGGTCACCAAGAAAGTGCGCCTCAACATCAAATATGGCGCCGACGTGATCAAGTTCCTCGCTACGGGCGGGGTGCTTTCGGAAGGAGATGATCCGGCGCTCGAGCAGTACACCCCGGAAGAAATGAAAGCCATTATCACCACCGCCCACGGCCTGGGACGCAAGGTGGCCGCCCACGCCCACGGCGCACTCGGCATCAAGAACGCGGTCCTCGCCGGCGTCGATTCGATCGAGCATGGCAGCTATATTAATGACGAAGACATCCAACTGATGAAGGAGCGCGGGACGTATCTGGTGCCGACTCTATACCTGGAGGATTGGCTGCTGGAACACTACGCCGAGCTGGGGCTCACCGAAAACGTGGTGGGCAAGGCCAAGCTGATACTTCCGCTGGCGCGTAAGAACATCGAACACGCAATTCACTCCGGCGTGAAAATTGCATTCGGCACCGATGCCGCGGTCTATCCGCACGGGCAGAACGCCCACGAGTTCGCGGTAATGGTCAAGCTGGGGCTCACGCCGCTGCAGGCGATCCAGACGTCCACGGTCAGCGCCGCCGATCTGATCGGATGGTCGGACCGAGTGGGCACGCTGGAACCAGGCAAATTCGCAGACCTGATCGCCGTATCGGGCGACCCAATCGCCGATGTGACCGTGCTGGAAAACGTGAAATTCGTGATGAAAGGGGGCGAGGTTTATAAGCAATAATCGCCGGAGGAACCGCGCCGAGGGATATACAGGATTCTACCCGGTACCGGCCCCCCCATTGCGGGTGGCGCAACACTACCTGTATTTCCGATGCGACCGAATGGACCAAACGGCCTCTAACCATATATATATGCGTGTGGCTGCATTTAGACTAAGGAGGTCGATGTGAAGAATCGTTTCGCAATCATTACCCTAGGGTTCATCGCATTTTTGGGTATGGCATTTCATGGCGCAACCCCGGCGCGCGCGCAGAGCAACCAGGTGATGGGGGAAGTGGAGTTCGACGCGGGGAATAAACCTGCCAAAGATGCCGGCGTGTGGGTTGACGCCGAATACGTTGGCTACCTGAAGGAGCTTAAGGGATCGAAAAAGGTCCTGCTGCTGCCTGGTACGCACGAGATTTCAGTTCGACGATCCGGCTACCAGGATCACACCGAAAATGTGCTGCTCGAGCCGGGCAAGAAGACCATCATTCACGTCTCGCTCGAAAAGGACCCGGCAGCGCAATACGCCAGCGTGACCGCTGAAATCAAACTGGCCGTCGAGCCCGATCGCGCTGCGGTCTTCCTTGATGGCAACTACGCTGGCCACGCCCACGATTTTGGCGGCGTGGGACGCGCCATGCTGGTGAGCCCCGGATCGCATAAGATCAAGATCGCTCTGCCGGGCTTCCGGACGTTCGAAACCGAAGTAAAATTGCTGGCCAATCAGAAATACGAGATCAAGACGGTGCTGCCTGCCGGCAGCGTGACCCAAACCGATCCACTGATCAAACAGAACTAACGATCAGCCCCGACTGATCCCGACTGATTTAGGGATTAGGGAAACGGCCGGCTCGATTACACCCCAACACTACGGCGCTCCGGGGACTTATCGCACGTCCCCGGAGAACGGCCGTATCCGCGCAAAGATCGCCACGCCCGCCGGGTGCGCTCCATATATCGGTTCGAGTGTTGCTGGCACGCCGTACGTGGTTACCTGCGCGCCCAGCGCCGTCGCGAAGCGCGGAATCCAGTCGAAATCACGATCGTAGCCGAAGGTGTATGCCTGCACGCGGCCAATCGGCTGCTCCTGAAAATTCGCGGGCAGCGAATTTTCTCCGATCAGCAGCTCGTTCGATCGCTCCGCGCTTTCTATTCGGGTCCACACGTGATTGCGCACCCGGAAGCCTAGCGTCGATTCCAGCAGGTAGCTGTCGTAAATCTGCCGCACCGGCAGCGAACGCGTCCGGCCCCACAGGATCGTGCTCGCCCAGTTGCCGTGCGGGAGCGGACGGTTGTACATCACCGAAGCGGTCATCCGTTCCTGATTCTCGTCCGGAGTAAGAGCTTCGAGGCTGGCGATGCGCGCGTAGGAATATTGCCCGCTCCAGTTTTTTCCCGGCTGCAGCGTCCCACGAATCGACCACGAATCGATCCCGCCCTGATCGATGTTCCAGCGGTTCTCGTCCGGCTCGCGCCCGTGAAATCCGCTGGCCTCTACGCGGAACATGCCCTGGGTCAATCCCACGGTCACCACGTCGTCGGAAATGTGCGTTGAATCTTCCTGATGATGCCCTAGCGAGCCGACCGGATTTTCCGCAGCGGACTCGCGGTGCGGATATGCGGTAGGGCCGATGGCCGGGTCTCCAACTGGCGCGAAATAAAATGAAAGCAGGGTCTTCTCACTGAGCTTCAGATCGTAGAGCAGCCCCAGCTCCATAAATAGATCGTGCGGATGCTGGCCATCCGCGATGGGCACGCCGTACGCGGTTTCGCCCTGCTGGAAGAGGAGCGGGTAACGCCGGTCGGTGACTGTGGCCGGCTCCAGGCTGAGCATCACCCGCGCCGTGAACACCCCGTTGCCCGCCGGATGTTCGGCCATTCCCATAAGCCAATTCGTCGAGAAAAATTTGTCCCCGCCGCGGGGGCTGCTCTGCTGAATGTCCACCGCGAAAGCGTTGGCGTGAAACATGAGCATCCATCCGCGGGCCATGGTCATCAGCATCGGCACCGGCGTGGAGTTGGGCTCGGCGCTGGTCCCCGACGTAGCGTGGTGGGTGATCTCCTGCAAGAATGTCTTGGGATGCATGTCCATCATGCCGTCAACGTCGCCGGCGCTCCCGCCCATGTTCATCGATTTCATCTTCATCTTCATCGAGCCAGCGCACCGGCAATGGGCACACTGCGCCCCGCGCGGCGCGCCGCCTGGCGAGTCCTGTTGCGCCTCCGCTGCGCAATCGACCAGCGGTTCCGCCACCACCCGCGGCGCGGCCAAGATTATCGTGAGTATTGGAATGACGATTCCAGTCAATCGATGTTTCATAACCACCCCGTTAAGTGCCAGCAAACCTTTCTCAACGCGTTGCACCCAAGTGTGCGTCCCGCTAATCCCACCGTCGAGCGTTATTTCTGGCCTAAACGTTATTCGATGCGGCTATGCTTTCGCGGCGATTCGCCCTCCAGGCTCTCTGATAGTTCTGGTAGAATTGTGACGTTCTAGGCCCGTAGCTCAGTTGGTTAGAGCGCTACCTTGACACGGTAGAGGTCTGCGGTTCGAATCCGCACGGGCCTACCATATTTTCAATAACTTCCGGAGCTGGTACACTCCCGTCGGTCCTGGTTTGTGTCGTTGTTTGTGTCGTAACCGCGCTTCTGTCGCCTTCGCGTCTGCTCACGATCGGTCTCGCCGAGAGCGCCGACACAGCTTGCCGTCGTCGCTTCAGTCCGCACATGCGAATAGCGGGCAAGCATCTTCTGGCTGACATGGCCTGCGATAGCCATGATCGTTTGGTCAGAGACCTGGGACTCGGCAAGCTCCGTGATCGCGTGGTGCCTTAGATCGTGGAACCGCAATCCGGCAAGGGGGCTCTTAATGTCCGCGGATGTCAGCCTTGCACTTCTGATTGGTGCAGACGTCTCCCGGCGCTCTGTACTTTGCCGCACGCGGGGCATTGAATGGCTCTGGTCAGATTGCGCCAAGCCGTTCTAAAGCTCTTTTGGTTCCGCGTAGGGTCAACATGGCCGTGCTCGCAGGCTGGGAAAACGTAGTGTTGCGATTCGATGCCGTTGAAGCCCTTGGCGCGCTCCCTCAGACGCATCACGAATTCGTATGCTTCATCGTTCATGGGGATCAATCGCTGTCCCGCTTCAGTTTTGCTCGTGCGAACCAGAATGACCCGGTTGAGGAAGTCAATGTCCCGCCATTGCAGTCGCTTGATTTCACATCCGCGCATCGTCGTGCAGAGCGCTAGGGACATGGCGGCCTGCAGCGCGTTGCCAATCTTCATTCTGTCCGGCGGTACGCAGGAGCCTGAGTTTTTCGTCGTAGGTGAGCGCTCTTCCAATCGAACGCGGTTCTTTCAACGGGCGAATGTCAGCGCCGACCAGATGCCAACGCTTCGCCCGCTTCAACATGCGTCGGATGACTCCCACTTCCATGTTAATGATCGCCGGGCCTACGCCGGTCTCGCTTCGCCATTCCCTGAATCGTACGACATCCTCCGCCGTGATCTTGGAAGAGGCTTTTTGCTGGAAGAATTCGCGCGGTTTGACCAAGAGCTGCCGCTCTTTCTTCTGGCTGGACTCGCCCAACTCCAGCTTTCGCCCATCGAAATAGCTTTCAGCAGCTGCGTCGAACGGCTAGCTTGGCGAAACCTTGATGCGAAGCAGTTGAGTTTGCCCTGAGTCGCTTGGGTAATGAGTTCCTTTTCCTTCGCCTGGGCCTCGCGCCAATCGCTAGTCTCTAGAGATTGGCGGAACCGCTGGCCATCCACGAAGAAATGTGTGTGCCACGTCTTACCGCGCTTTATCGAGTGCCATCTTGTCCACCTTTCCTTTTCTGCTGGGAATCCTTTCGCCGTTTTCGCCATGTCTCCCCGTGCTCAGCCCACCATTTTTGCTTTAGTTCGCGCTGCATGCTCCCGCTACAGTCGGTCGAGCAATATTTCTGTGCTACACGTCGTGCGATGAATTTCGTCCCGCACTTTTCGCAGACTCTCGCCCTCCAGCTTTCCAAAAAGAGAAGGTATAGGGCTCTTTGAAAATCGCAGGCGCCTCGATAACGAAAAACGCCTTCGTCCCAATCCACGTTCAAACTGAGCTGCGTATCGAAGAGACGTCAGCGAACCACATGTCTTCGGGCGATAGCTCGCTCCAGGCGATATGGGCGGTCCATCAATGCCAAGCAAGATGCCCAAGGGCGAATCAGTACCAATCCAGAGTTGATCGAGACAATACGGATAATCAGCAATGCTGGGTTTTAAACCTTTCGCTACTCTGTCGTACTCCTCCTCGGGAAAGAACTTTGGCCAACGTCTTCTGAAATGGGCCCACCACTTTCTCGTCAGGTCTAATATTTGCGAACTCTTCCAGCGCTTGGAAGAGCTCTGGCCTTATCTCTTTGCAGTTCGCGATCCAGTATACGGTCGTATTTTTGAAAGCTCCGTCTGAGTTCCGGTCGCTGCATGCTAGATAAGATCCCTCTCGAACAAATGCTAGTGTATTTATAATCTGTTTGTATTCTAGCACACCATGGGCTGATTCTGGAAGCAGCTTAAGACAGCAGTTTTGGAGGTGGCCAATGGCACTTAAAGAGCATTCAGCAGGCCGCTGATTCATGGGGTGTTTCCGTGTACACAGCGCGCCGACTCGCGGCGGCAGGCATCGTGCACACTGTAACCGTCGGTCGCCGTCGCTTGATTCCAGAGAGTGAGATAGACCGAATCGCGACGAAGGGCGTTCCGAGCCTCGCCAAGCTGCGGAAACTGGGAAAGCGGAAGAGCGGCGTGCTTCCAGCAGAAGTTGATTCCGAAGGAAATCGGGCGAGGTGAATGGTGTCGGAAAGCGTTCCCCAACTCTTGACACTCGTAGCTGTGGCGAAGGCGTTGTGCGTTAGTCCGCACACCGTCCGAAGCTGGGTGAAAAAGGGCAGGCTACGTCCCATCCGGCTCTGCCGACGGTTGCTGTTCGCGCCAGACGAGATATCGCGGTTTCTGGCGGCCCGAAGTGAACTTCGTAACGACGCATCGGGCCATGTCGCGCTCCAGCAGGTGTGATCGCTGCAGGAGGGAACAAGTTCCCATGACTGGGCAATCGCAATGCGAATTCACCCAAATGAGTCGGCTCGGGCGGCCTTGTCCGAATTCCTGCTAGCGAAATCAGGAGGATTATTTCGGAAGGTACGCGTCCGGCAGCGATTAACCGGCAGGACAAAGTAAGAATCCATACGCGGTCTTTTTGATCTTTCTTAGCCACGATATGTCAGAAATCGAGAACAAACTCGCGAGAGCTCCGATCCTGATGCAGAAGGCGCTGACGGAGTCAACGGGTCTGAACGGCCTTCAGCAGAAACTTGTCACGTACTGGACGTTGGCTACCCGCTCGCTCCCGCATGTGAACACGTTTCCCATCCTTGCGTTGTGGGCAAAATAGGAACTGGCAAGAGCCAAGGTCTACGTATAGTCAGAAATCTTGCCCACGAGGCCTGTTGCTCTGAGTCTTCGTGGCATGACAACACCCACCATTCGCGACAAATTTGCCGAATCGTATAACGGCACTGCAATTGTCGAAGAAGCCGATTGCGCTTGGAGGGACGCCGACACAACTTTCGAACGACTGCTATCCGATCGTTACCAAAGGGCATCCGCAGAGGCTTCTCACAAAGTGAAAAGCGGGACAAGAACTGGACAAGTGTGACCAAGCAGTATTTCGGAGCCACTGCTCTTCACCGCCGCATTCCCATTCAACGACGCGGCCTTAGATGGCAGGACTGTTATCGTGCGACTTCGGGCCGACAACAGCGGCGAATATACCGGGATTACAACGCCGAAGACGTTTGGAATGCCGAAGGAAAGGAGCTGCTGAGCGACATGACATTTCAGCCGACGGCGATAGAGCGGCCGCCGGGAGTCGCCGGCCAGAATCTTCAACTCGTACAGGCCATTGCTCAGCCGGCTCAAGTTGTGCGGAGATCAGGGGTTCGGGGAGCAGTTGCGAACAAGGCTTCTTCAAGAAACCTTGGAACTGAAAGAAGCGCAGTCCTCAGAGCCGGACGGTCTTGTTCTCCAGGCGGTGGTCGAACATGTTTGGCGGTATGAAATTCCAGATTTTAGCAACATCAAATTCAGTGACCTGTCCAAGCGAATCTGGGAAAATCACAGCTTTTCTTTGAAGCCCCGGCAGATCGGCCCGATTGCAAGAGACCTCGGGTTTGAGACGAAGACCTCCCATGGAGTGACGGTGGTCGCACCAACACCCGCAACGCTGCTGAAAGCCTGCGACGAATGTGAGTACACAGACGAAGCGATAGAGGAACTGCGGATCGAAGCTCTGGGCTCGACCGCTTGGCTTCGACATAGGGCTAAGTAATGCGCAATAGAGCTCTGCTTTGAGATCTAAACCTTGCAACTCTGGGAGGGTACCCCTGTAGCTTCTTTTTCTATGCCCCAAGGGTACTATCAGAATCAGACGCATAAAAGTAACCATCTACCGTCTCTACCCTGTCTACCCAAGTCACAGTCAGCGCCGTGCGGCTCACGCGGCTACGGGTCGAGCGAGAGCGGGCGTCCTGGGGGTTGCCCTGAAAAATTGGCCATGGCGAGGAGGGCAAACCGAAGCAGATTCAAGGTTTCAAGTGGTCTGCCCGGCCCCGCGACAAAAACCCGGTGGCTTTGTGAAAGAGCACCATTTCCTTTATGCCGTCGTCCTGTAGCGCCCTTTCCACAGTTCTTTCCACGACGCGAGGACTTAGGAGGAAGGCGACGATCGCGGATACCATAGCCGTTTGGCGTACCGCTACCACCGTAATGGCGTCCAGGACTTGCCACGGGGAAACGCCAGCTGCGAGGCAGAACGCCTCAGCAGGCAACAGCCTCCGATACGATGCTGGAACCGAGCGGTAGACATCCAAGACTCTACGGGCCTCAGGATCGCTGGACCCTTCCAGAAGGTCAAGGGCGCGGACAGACTTGGCGGCGGGATCCTGTTTGTCAGCCCGAACGCAGCGAGCAATGCGTGTCAAATTAGCGTCGAAGAACGGAAGGATTTGCACGTCCTTCCGATTGATGCCAAGACGTTTGTAGGCGAGGTGGCGCTTATAGTCAGTCTGGCCGACCGAAGTCCGAAGCGTCGGATGGGGAAGGGTTCATGTCGTCATTCACGCTGGTATCCCTCGGGGTCCGAAGCCCTATAGCTCGCACAACTTGCCGCGGTTCGCAACATCGAATCGCAAGTGCTCGCGATTCTCGTGTGTTTGTCACGCTTTCCCTTATTCTGTGACATACGCGCTTTCGCTGGAACGGGCGGAATTTAACATCGCTCGCCGTCCGTTTTAACGTCAGCACTCGGTAAAATTTCCACACGTTGCCTCAGCCATGGCACCCCGCGTTTCTCGGATAGTGCAGATTCTATGCGATTAGCGGGGGAATCCGCGATTGCCCGCGGGGAAGATACGCGACCTGATCTCGCGGCTCCTACACACGATTTTGACGAGAAAAAACGCGTAGTCGTGACAAAGATCCGCGTCCGGCGCCCGCGATTCCCAAATCCGCCCCGCGGGTTCAGTTAGAGGCTATCTATCCGATTGTTCCAGCACACCGCTATCTGTACTGTCAGATCGCGGCATTACTTCCGAAGCACTTGAGCCAAGGGGGATACGTAATGAAAACGCGGCGAAAGATCATCGTATACATTGCGACGAGCGCCGACGGTTACATTGCACGCCCAGACGGCGATGTCGAATGGCTGAATCACCGCCCAGACACCATCGATTACGGAATGCGGGCCTTCTACCGCACAATTGACACCATCTTGTGGGGACGCAAGACCTATGACTGGGCTCTCGACTATCACAAGAAGAACGGCGGCAAGGGCGAGATATTCGACACAAAGCTCGCCAACTACGTATTCTCGCGGAAGCCGGCCAAACGCATAACTTTAGGAGGGAAGTTCGTGTCGGAGCCGGTGAAAGCGTTTGCAGGGCGCTTGCGGAGGGCGCCTGGAAAACACATTTGGATGATGGGCGGCGGGGAGCTGATTGCCTCGTTCCTCGAGCCGGCGGGGTCGACGAGTTCGAGATCCACATCATTCCTACGTTCATCGGTGACGGTATTCCACTCGTCGCACCACGCCATCGGGACGTGCCGCTTCGCCTGCGCTCAGCCAGAAAGTTCGCCGACGGCGTCGTCCGACTCCGTTATCAGGTCGGGGGGTAGCTCGGGAAGACTTTCGGATCGTAAAATCCAGAGTTACCTGTTTCGGTACCGACAGGGACAGCGGGAGTGGCCGGCTCTTTGGATCAACTTATTGCCGAGCACAAATCGATAACCCGTTCTCTCGTCCAGATTCAAATGCCACGTATGGACGTATCTGAATTACTAGAAGCCATAGAGAAGGGCCTTGCGAAGGCTGAAATGTCAATGCCCGAACCGATCCGCACGAGGATCGCGCGTCTGTCGCAGGGCCTTCCCACTACGCTCATGTCCTTGCAAAAAATGCCACACTTTCGGCTGCTAGGGCGGGACGGAATGACGTAAATCCGGACGACTACAAAACTGCGAATTGAAGAAGCCGTGAAGGATAAGATTGAGACTCTTGGGAAAACTTACCAAACAGCAACGCACAGCCCGAGAAAGAATATCTCCGCAGGTTCTTCCAGCCTGCGCGGTCGCAGCAGACAAGTTTGGACTATTTAGTGCGAAGGATGTTCGCCGCCCATTGAGAGAGATTATGCAAGATGACGGTTTGGATATCCAGGCATATATTAGGCATTTGGGAAAGTTTAGTGATGGGGAACGCGGCCCCGTCCTCGAAAAAGAAGGAACCATCCGTCGCTTTCAATATAAATTCAGCGACCCGCTGATGCAGCCATACGTTTTGCTAAAAGGTCTAGCGGACAGACTGATTACCGACGAACAGGTTGATTCGCGATAGGCTTTTCGCATCGGAGTATCAGCGTCTCTCTTGGCAATTTTCTTGGGGTGTCCGGATGCCGCGGTATGTCAAGGAAGCCTCGCGACATCCCTCACTACTCCATCGAGCAGCCTGGTCTTCATCCGGATGCGGCGGACCAACCCTGCGCAGATTAGTGCCGATCTGCTCGGCTGGGGCACCACCCTCCTGGCGGGTGGTCCACTCCGAGATTCCGAGCGACCAACGCATTAGTCGGACCGCCATACGCGCTAGCATATAGCGTGCGTGTTTCAAGGGTGTAGGGCACTTCCACGGGCGTCATCGTCGTCGTCGTTGCTGTGGCCGTTCCCTCATACGTGTAGAACCACGTTTCGCCATAGTTGCCGGTGGCCATACCAGAGCCAGAGATGCCGGCCGTGCTCGTCGAGGTATTTCTGAACCATCGGCTGGAACCCTGATAGCACGGTCGTGGTAGTAGATAGCACGACCAAGAAATTTTCTGCTCCCGCAACGGGTGTCTGCGAAAAGTGGATCGTAGGAAATTTCTGGGCGTTCTTGGTAACCCAGTCGTCCGCCCATTGTGGAGAGCCCAGGAACGCGCCACTGGGTCGGCCACGCGAAGGAAACGACTTTCAACCGGGAGGCAGTAGCAGAGGCCACCATGCGCGTCTGTTGGAGCTTCCTTTTATCCCACTGCCCGGTGAGCCGAATGATCTCGCCACCTTGTCCGGACACGTGCCACTGGGTGATGGCTCATAGACGCGGAAATCAGTGTCATACCGGGAAAGAGGCTTTAATGCCCTTCGCAGTTCAGGCGCTTGGAAGCGAGCTAAAGGTCCCTGGGCACTCTGGCGTATGCCATCAGCAATTTCGCGCATTTGGCTTACCGCTCGACGTTTCTTTTTGCGACTTCTTGAGCTGGGTGAGTCTGGGGCGTTTCCGCTCCGGTGTTGACGCGCCTCCGTCGGCGCTTCCGGCGGAAACTTTAATGCCGTCGTTGCGTGGCGTGCGACTTCCAATGCTTCCCAAAGGTATTTGGCGGAAATCGCGAAATTAAGGTTCTGCTCCTCCGCAATGGCCCAAGTATTTATCCCCAGCAAGCCGCCGTTAGCATCGACCAGAGCGCCACCGCTACTGCCGTGCGAGATTGCGGCAGTATGCTGAATGAGGTCCTCGCCTCCAGCCACCCTGCGGCCCGATACGATCCCTTCGCTGATCGTGTTGTTGAAGCCCTTGGGATTGCCGATCGCGTAGACGGTTTCACCGATGCGTGCTACGCAAGCTGTTCTTGTGGGACAGTCGAAAAATGGAAGAGCGGTAGTATTCACTTTCAGGATTGCAATATCCCGTTCAGCATCTGCGTAGAGGAGTTTTGCCGCGCCGAAAACCTGGTAATCGTCTGAGTTCGTGGGATCAGCAAAATATCTGATTTCGAGGGTATCGGCCCCTTGCAGAGCGTGGTAGTTCGTTCCGATGTATCCATCCGGGCTCAGTATTACCCCACTAGCGCGGGCGTGCGCCTCGTCGCCTTGAAAGCTAATCAAGAACACCACTTTCGCGGCAGAGCTGGCGAATACCGTCTGGCAGGGTCCCTCTGAGACACGACATTGCCGGATGGGCCCTTGTGCTGAGCGCTTGCATCGCCGCCTAGGAACATCAGCAGCGACCAAATCAAGATGGTACGCCTCGGCATACGGCCTCTCAGTAGCAACATCCTGTGCTGGGTAATTCCCGGCGGTAGACGCAAATGGTGAACCGGCATAACTGTAAGGTCAATAAGAATGTGACTAATCGGCTGTTTACCCATCGGCTGCATATAAGCAGGATCAATCCCGATGCCCGTCGATATCCGCATCCGGTTTGGCCGCGCGATCCGCCGCATACGCGAGGAGCGAGATCAACCAGGAAGAGGCTGCGGAGAGGTGCGGGCTGCACCGGACGTACTATAGTGGCATCGAGCGAGGGGTCAGGAACGTGTCGTTGGTGAATATCGAGAAGATCGCCAAAGGACTGAAACGAAGACTATCTGAGCTGTTTAGTAACGTATGAGTAGATTTAACCTTCGAATTGCCCCTAAAGAGCGGCCTCCCGTGCTATGTTCTGGATAACCTTTGAGTTGAGTACACGGTGCCGCGATGCCCAAGAAGCAACTGGTCCTCTGCACTATTGTCGTTGCGGTTGGATTGATTTTGTATTACGGAAGTAGTTCTAGCGACGGCGAATATCGGGCAGGATCGACCTCTGAAACCACAAGGGACAATGGAACTCCTGACACTAGTCCAGACACATTCGATGGCAGCGACTGCACACAAGATTGTTCAGGTCACGAAGCTGGCTATGCCTGGGCGCAAGAACACGATATAGGTGATGGAAACGCGTGTGACGCTGCGGGCGAGCATTCTAATTCTCCTTCGTTTGCTGAAGGATGTCACGCGTATGTGAACGATGATGCCGATACGGAAGACAGCGCGACCTCTGATTCCAATTCCGAAGACCCGGGGAACCCGACGACGAGAATTGATTCAACGCGTCAGTGGTTTGGTAGCACGCTACTAAACAATATCGGTGGATTATGCCGGTTCAAAGATGTCCACTTTGCCTTGAAACCAAAAAGGTCGTTTCGAGCCATCTAATGCCAGCGGCGCTGTATAGGTACTGCACCCCGCCGGGCGGCCATCCCATCTCGATATCATCCGAACTTGTGATCGAATCGGACCGCCAGCTTCAGGATTATCTTCTTTGTGGAGATTGCGAGAAAGACCTGAATCAAGGCGGGGAAACCTGGCTTCTGCCTCTATTGTCGCACTATAAAGGGCCGTTCCCTTTCTACGATCTACTTACAAAGTTTTCTCCCGACGTTTCGGACGGAGACGCGGCAGTCTACGCGGCAGTGAAAAATCCAGAGATTCAATCAGACAAACTGATTCACTTTGCCATGGGGGTATTTTGGAGGGCAGCCGTCCATTCTTGGAGTGGTTCGCGGACCGAGCCTCTGATCGGCTTAGGACGATACGCAGAGAACATTCGGGTATTCCTTCGAGGCGAAGCTGGCTTCCCCGATCACGCCTCATTGACGGTCGGCGTCCTTCCGCCGCCAGCACAATGGATTTCATTTCACAACCCCTACCAGGGGTCGAAGAAGGAGTGGCGCAACTTCCTGTTCTATGTTTCCGGGATCGAGTTCTGTCTTGGGGTAGGAAAAGCGGTTGACGATACCGTACGAGAGAATTGTTTCGCCTGCAACCCAGCGCATCCGATCATCGTCGTAGATTTTTCGGGGAGCATCGAGGAAATTACATCAACGGTTTGGGCCGGAGCGCGCAAGGCGAAAAACGTAGAGAAGTGGTTAAAGCGCTAGGATTGGCCAATCACTTCACCTCACTGGAAGGGAGGCATAGATGCGTAACGCTCTTGTAGTGGCGGTCGCGCTTCTATCGTGTGCTGTTGTCCGAGCGCAGACGCCCAAAATAACTCCCAAGGATGCGAAGGATCACATCGGTCAAGTGGAGACGGTTTGCGGTAAGGTCGCCAGTGCGCACTACGCTGCGGCAGCAAGGGTCAGCCGACATTTCTAGATCTTGACGCGCGGTACCCGCATGAGTTTTTTACCGTGGTGATCTGGGGCAACGACCGCGACAAGTTCGGTGCTCCCGAATCGAAATATCGGGGTGCTCGTATATGCGTAACCGGCAAGATTGGGAGCTATCGGGGAACGCTCGAAATAGCGGCGCGCGAGCCAAGCCAAATCGAATTGGAGTCTAAATAGCGGAACGGTCAAAAGCGGGAAACGCCGGGTCAGTTGGCCTGGCAGGGATGAGGAATCGGGAATATAGCGTGAGCGGAGCATCGAGGGCCGGAATTATTGTGCTGGTGATAGTGGCAGTCGTCTTCGGATAGGTGATGGCAACAGCTTTCCTATATCGACGATTGGTTACGAAGGTTCCCGGTAGCGCCGGGACTCTTTCCGAACCGGACGGCACACCAGTGCCACGCTTTGCGCTGCAAGCAACGGTGAATTGGATGCGGGCGTTGACGATCCTCGCCAATTACGAGGGAATTGACTGGCCTTCAATGGAGACCTTCTACGACCACGTCCAGACAGTGAATCTTGCCGAGCCCGCGGTTAACACGGTGTTCGAGCAGTTGTTGATAAGTCTGCACCACCTGGCGGCCTTGAGCGCTATGGATCGGGCCGGCAGCAATCAGGATCAGCCCGGGTCGCGATTATCACTTGGTATTATGGCATCTATTGCGCCGCGAGCGCCATGATAGCAGCGCAGGATGGTACTTTTCAGCACACGCACGCCAGTACAGCTAAAACATGGGAC
The DNA here is from genome assembly GCA_963725655.1 of uncultured Acidobacteriota bacterium. Classification (GTDB taxonomy): domain Bacteria; phylum Acidobacteriota; class Terriglobia; order Acidiferrales; family UBA7541; genus CAVRXT01. Next base: position 224,393 of record CAVRYY010000001.1, read on the forward strand.
CAGCAAATTGCGGCAAGGGGTTTGGTGCCGAAACCATTCAGCTTCCGGTTGACCACTATGCTCAAAAAGGGAGCGGATGCAGAGATCGCGCAGATGCGCAACGGCAGTCAATTTGGAGTTAACGATCGTCCGGTGAACGCTAACGATGCAATCGGAGCCTGCGCTTCCTATCTGAGCGGTACGCGTGACTTCCTCGAATTCCCCATTACAAAACGCTTGAAAGCTGAGCAAGCTTTGCCAAACCTCAGAACTCTACGGGCGAGGGAACTCCGCGATGCCGTTCTGCTGCGGAAGAGCCTCGGCTTCGTACATCAGGCGTACCGCTATCGTGGCAAGGCAAACTATCGAGATGCGTTGTTCCTCACATATGAAGGTCAGGTCGGTTCGGTACTGAATGGGTTCATTACAGATACCGCCACAGTGCTAAAGGCTTTCCTGACTGCGGCAGGGGCATTTTGCTTCCGGCGAGTACCTAGCGCAGACTGGTACGCCTTTACAAGTGACCTGAATGAACACCTACGGTTGGCTGTAATGCCAAAAGACGTTTGGTCTGCCTCCACGTAGTTCTTACACCCTCTCGGCGCTACGACCCAGCCTTGTGAATAGAGCCTCGCTTAGTGTTTAATCCTTCGCGGAGGATCCATCGACATCATTCAGGCCCTGAAGCGTGAAGAACGGAATATCGAAATGAGTATAAAGCACGGAATGAAGCACCTGGAGGCTATCCGTGCTTCAATAAAGGTATTCGCAGGTGGGTTAGTCGGAAACGGGAAGCTTGGCAAGCGCCGTAGGATGTCGGCGGCTGGCAGACTGGCGATTTCCAAGGCGACCAAAGCACGGTGGGGCAAAGTTCGACGCCGCCAAGGCGAAGCCTCGTCGGAAGATCTCGGCGGCTGGCAGGGCGAGCATTGTGAAGGCGACCAAGTTGCGCTGGGCTAGATGGCGAGCGGCAAAAGTTAGGAAGGCAGGCCTGAAGCTATCGCGCGAACAAACGCGACCGCTTAGGCCCATCGTCCTTATGCTAAGGTCCCCTTCCATCGAGAAACGTAACAAACCTGCTTTTAGCAGGGATCGGCGCAGGAAGCATCATATTGGCCGACAATCATTTTTTATGCGGACAGAGAGAAATTCGCTCGCGTCTACCTCAGCTAGAAGAGAGCGAGAAGCTTTGTGCGAAGGAGGGGAAATCTCCGATCATCAAGCGCACTCTCGTCCGGCAAATCCTGTAAGAAAGCCGTCATCGTGCCGTTACGATCAGAAATGTTGAGCCAGCATATACAGGATTACACTTAGGCCAACACCAGTTAGCTTTAAGACACCCCTGCCAATACCTGTCCGTTAGTACAGTATCCTTCTGCGATTTCCCCTCCTAACATCGACACAGGGCGAAGTACTGGGTCTCTAGGTGCCTAGTACCTTCCAGCCCTGAACAGCCGGCTCCTAGGCACCGGCTCAAATCAAAGTGAGGTCCTCAAAATGAATTTCGGCCCGCGATCCGCGTCCCGCAGCCTCAAAATGGCCGCCCTCGGCCTTTCCCTCTCGCTATTCTCAACGGCGGCGATCGTCGCCATGGCGCAACAGCGCCCCAACGAATTTCATGGTGTGCTCAGTGACGCCGCGGTCAGCGGGCCCGGCGCCGGATCCACGGTGCGGTTCGCGGAAGTCTCTGCCGTGAACGACGCGCGGATCGCGACATCGAGCGTAGTGAGCTCGACGTCCGAGAAATTAACAGTGGCCGGCGCGCCTGGGCATCACCGCGTGCCGATGGTTACCGACTGGAGCACCAAGCATGTGGTGTTCGCCAAGCCGCGGACGGAGAAAGACGCAGCGCGGCTGGAGCACAACACCCGTTATAGGATGCAGACCTATCGGCGCAATGCCCCGACGCTTCGGAAGCTGGCGGATTCTAAAGTCGACAGTACCGACCTGTTGGATCGGTTCCGGAACCGTGTGCGCGACCCGCACCCGCTTCCCGCGAAGGCCAATCCGATCCATCGCGACTGGAGTGTCAATCTGAACGGTAACGGCATCACAGCACCCACGCCCACCGTGGGCAAAAGCCAGTTCCCAGCGAAATTCAGTTTCGACATTAACGCCCCCCTTACAGCGGGCAGCTGCACCACAGACTTCTTGGTTTACAACACCAATACGAATCTTCTCGTTGGGTTTGACAATCTCTACAGCGGAACCAGCGCCCTAACCGCCGGACTTTGCGGCGACACCGGGCCCACTGTGATGTTTGCGTATGACGTCACAACCAATGGCGGCATAACCAGCACTTCAGTTACCTTGTCCGAGGACGGAACACAGATCGCGGTGGTCGAAAACTCTGTATCGGGCGGGGTGCTACATATCGTGAAGTGGTTCGCTGGAGACGGAGCTATCGGCTCGCCGGTGGTTTTGCGCACTACGAATGACGTTACAGGGAATGTGGCGGCTTGGGACTCGGCCGCTTGCGGCGGGACCCAGTCCTGCATGTGGGACGTGCCGTTTGCCAATGACTTTGTTTATGACCCAGCCACTCATAGTCTAGTAAGGCAAACAGCGACCGACACCAACTCCGCGCCATATTACGATTACGATACCGACTTTCTTTACGTAGGGACGGACTCGGCGAATATCCACCAGTTCGCCAACGTGTTTAACGGCGTGAGCGTGCTGCCGACGGCTGTGGGACCATCGGAAACGACTACGGGTAACGGGCTGGTCGGCTGGCCCTTGTTTATGAATACCACCGCCAACCCGCCCCCGGCTCTTACGGGTCCAATCGAGGATGCATACTCTGGGCGGATTTTCGTTGCTGACTCATACGGTGACCTCGATCACGTCGAGACGTTTAGCGGCGACTGCGTTAATCAACCCCTCGGCGCCGCCCTTTACCCGTGCTTGAGCATCAATAACCTGACCACGGGAGGGAACAATATTCCCGATCCGCCAGTGGTAGACTCGTCGCTCGGAACCGTATTAGTGTTCGTGGGCGGCGACAACCTCACCGGTAATGCCTACGTGGCTCAAGCTCCTTCGACCTCCTGCATTTGCGGCACCAGCGAAACCTCCATGGACCCGACCGTCGTGTTTGAGAACTTCGGACTCGTGAACGGAGGCGGAAGCGGCACGGTTATCCACAGCGGCGACTTCGACAACAACTATTACAGCAGCGACGGCGCTACACCGGGCGTCGCTGGGTTCATGTATGTTTGCGCGATCGATCCCCTTGGAACGGCTGGTGGCGCTCCCGGGACTGGCGGCAACACCGCCCTGCGGCAGGTTACTTTTGACACGAACGGAATCATCAACGGGGTCAGTGCGGCGTACCTGCCGGTGGCGACCGACTCCTACGATGAGTGCTCGCCCGTGACAGAGGTTTATAACCCAAATGCCCTCGGAACTGGTGTTCCGGCAGATTTGATATTCTTCAGCGTCGAGGCCCACAGCGTCGCGTGTCCTGGCGCCGGGCCGGTCCCAGACGGAGGATGCCTCATATCCGTCAATATTACTGCTGACCTCACAGTGAGCGCTACGGACCTGTTTTCACCGATCCTAAACCCCGTGGTGGCCATAGCGGAGGACGGTGGCACTAGTGGAATCGTCGTCGATAACGTATCGCAGGACGCCCAGGCGTCCAGTATCTATTTCACACCACTCGGGGATACGGTTTCTCCTGGTGATTGCACGTACATCGGTTGTGCAGTGAAGGTGACGCAAGTCGGCTTACAGTAAACTTAAACCCTGACGACTCACGGGGCGGCTGTGCGATCCGATCTGTTCTGGGCAACCAGGCAGGCGGGTGGCACGGCCGCTTCGCTTTTAGGGTCTTGCCGGACGAGCAACAAACCCAAGAGGTCCTGATGGCTTAGGTGAAGCTTGTGATAGGTTGTAGCTGCGGAGGTTGGCCGATGATCCAGGAAGTGGAGCACAGTCAGCCCCAGTCGCGGGAACCTGAGCGTTGGAACAGTCAGAACGAAGCGATGCTACGCAGGACCCTCCTAGCTTTAAAACGGGTAGCAGCCCGATACCACTCGCTGACGGGAAGATCATTAAAGGTCGCGGACGAAGTAGGCCGGTACGTGGCCATTGAAATTCTTGGGCTGACGCTCGTCCCCGATCCGTATGCCGGCTACGACGCCCTGCGAGGCACAGAACGCATACAGATCGTGATACGCGTCTACCCGTCTGGAACACGTATAGCTTGCCCAAGATCGGATGCGCCGCTCGACAGCGTGGTGCTCGTAGTTCTTGACGATAAGACCCTGAATGCTCGCGAAATTTGGGAAGTTACTTGTGACTGCCTCAACGATATTCACCCGAGATTCCGAATCCTAGGCTTGCCGGTTCACCAGTTCAAAAAAATTGGAAAGCAAGTTTGGAAAAGCGCACGGCCCGCCTACCGACGAAAGTGTGGGTAAGTGGCCTTAGCCTCTGGCCGGATCAGTGCCTCCGACGCGCCAGACACCGCCCCGGGGTTGACCAGATTGATTGCGTCGTTGCAGGAGAATATGTGGGCGGTTGTGGGCCGCCGGCCTAAGATGGCGGCCTATTGGACAAGCTCCACGCCTGTCGCGGCAACACGGGCCTTGTTTCGCTGCCTATCCGCCGTGCCCCTAGCCACTTGATGCATCATGGAAGCCACGACGGATTCCCGGTGGCTTAGCAACCCCATCAACTCGTCAAATGGTTCCCGGTAGGCTTCATCGAGTAGAACCCAGTCGGGTTGAATCTTTCCTTTGAGTAGTTTTCCAAGCTCCGCCATGCGTTTCTCGCTGTTGATCGCCATTGAAAGCCCTCTCGTCCTTTGTATTTTGAATTGGTATCGCCGATCCAACGTCTCCGATGAATTCCCATTTTCCCGCCGCATAGCTGCGGCGTCTAGTTGTATTAAAGGACAGTTGTTTCAGAAGGGTTGCGTCAGGTGATTTAGCGCAGAGCAAGACTTATTCGTGCAGGACGACGCTTAGGAGAGAGCTGTGGATCTGAATCCGCCATTGTAATGAATGAAGCCCAGTTTCCTGAATTTATTCATGAACATATTGACCCGGGAGCGCGTTGTCCCGACCATTTCCGCCAGCGTCTCCTGAGATATCTTCGGAAGCATCTTTTGCGGCTGGTCTTGCTTGCCATAGCGTGCGAGCAGCAACAGAGTCACGCGCCAGCCGTTTCTCGATGGAGTTAAAGAGCTGATCGACTAAGTCCTCCTCGACTCGGATGTTCCTGGTCAGCAGATAAGCGATGAAGCGGTCAGAGAGCTTATGTTCTTCGTGAAGGACGCGAATCATTTCCTTCTTTTCGATCACGAGTACAGTCGTCGGTGTAATCGCGGTCGCTATCCCCATCCGAAAAGGCAGACCCGCCAAGCATCCCTCACCGAAGAAATCCCCAGGCCCCAGAAGCGCCACGATTGCCTCCTTGCCAGCCTTACTGACAACCGAGAGCTTCACGCCGCCTTCTTGAATGTACATCACGGTCGTGGCGGGGTCACCTTGAGAGTAGATCTTCTGTGGTCTTCGATACTCCACAATTGTTCTTGTTAGGCCAGCCGAATCGAGAAAAGTGTGGACATTGAAGGCGCGCGGTCCCTTAGGTTTTTTGAGCGATTGGACACCGGTATTTTTGATTACTTCTCGCATGATGTCCCTCTGGTCCGACTTAACGGTCTCTTTAGCCGGGACCCAGGACAAGGGGGCCATCGATCAGTAGCGGGTTCTTGAAAGCGTTAGTTTAGCCCCAGCCCCTAACGCTAGAGCATCTTGTGTACGTTACCGTACCATACGTAATATCTAAATTACAATCTTGTAAACGCCCGCTGTTCCGGGGGAATTACCTTTAGGGAAGCCAGTGAAATCGCATTCGATAAAACGAGGCTCTCCCGCCAAATGAACGGATTTGCAACGACGCGGCCGTAAGCCCATTCGAGGGAGGCGCGCGGATAACGCAACAAGCCCGTCGTCAAGATTCCTTCCGCATAGTTTCGGAGGTGCCGACTGTCCGGAAGTTGTTCCGCTTAGTCAACGTACGGCGAATGCGCCCACGTGTCAACGCAAAGTAGAAATGTCCGGTTTTCTGCCCAATGGAAATGTCCGCCTCCAGGGATGATCGGGAGGGGGAATGTATGGCGATTTGGTTTTGTTAGTGGGTTTGGATGTGCGATCGGTAAGTCCTGGAGGCCGTAGGCCGGAAGGGCTTACCGATCGCGGCGCATCGGTGCAGGGGTGCAGCGGCAAGTACCGGCCGCGAAAGCGCAACCAGTGCGAACCATCCAGCCGTCGCTCGATCTCCGCCCGCGCCCGGCGTAGCCCGGCACACACCGACTCTCGCGGCACTCCCCAGCGCTGTGCTTCCCAACTCACCGTGTGATCATCGGTCACCATGCGTACCGCCCGTACACTGAGGATCTGCTCCAGCCGTTGTTCCCGGTCCAGTGGCCGGTGCGCGTCCTGGGAGTGCCGCGGCGAAACGGCGAACCGTTGCTCCCACTCGGGAATGAAATGAATCTCCAAAAATCGATTCGCTCCGTCCAGGGTATCGATTCCCGCCAGGCGCATCTCTTTCACCAGCCGGTCTTGCGCCGTGGAAAAGAATCGCTCGATCCGTCCCTTCGCTTGCGGGCTGTGGGCCGCGATCCATTCGATCCCTAGCTCTGCCAGTGCTCGTCCGAACTGCGTGCGGGCCGGCTGATCTTTCAACTGCTCCTCCCGCTGCACCGGACGAGAAGTGACAAACATCCCGTTTTTATCGGTGTATAAGGCCAGCGGCCGTCCGTGGCGGGCCACCCAGCCCCACAACGTGCGCATGTTTTCTTCGGTGGTGTCATGCTCCACCAAGCGCACCCATATCCGGCTGGTGGCATCATCGATCATCGCCACCAAATGGCCGGCTGGACCACGCTCCTCCAGCCACGCGTACGGCGAACTGTCCATCATCACCAGCTCGCCGAACGCGGATCGCCGCGCACGCCATACATGCACCGCGCCGGCTCGTTTGGTCCGCGGTCGCCACAGCCCGGCTTGGCTCATCCATCGTCGCAGTGTCTCCCGACTCACGCGTAAGCCCTCCTGCTCCAGCTTTTCTCGCGCCAGTGTCGGTCCGAAATCCGCGTAGCGCTGCCGCACCCGCCGCACCACTCGTTGTTCGAAGCGCAGCGAGAGTTTTCGATTCGAGCTTCGCCCACGCAATCCATGCACCACTCCGCGATCTCCTTGCTGCCTCACTCGCTGTAGCAAGCGCCGAATCTGTCGCTCGCTCAGTCGCAACCGCGCCCCCGCTTCTCGCTGCTTCAAATGCCCTTGCTCCACTTCGTGCAATACCCTCAGCCGATCTCGCTCACGTTGTCCCAACTCGATCCGCTCCTCTTCCATCGGGCCCCCCGGCCCTTAGAAAAGCGGACATTTCTACTTTGCACAAACCGGACATTCTCACTTTGCAGCGACAGGCGAATGCGCCCACGTTGACTTGCCCCTGAGCACGGCCTAATATGCCTCGTCAGGGAGCTGCCCGCCAGCCATGATGGGCCAAACCATCTCGCACTACCGCATCAGTGCGGAGCTAGGCCGTGGAGGCATGGGGGTCGTCTACCGCGCTCATGATGAGCGCCTGCTCCGTTCCGTCGCCATCAAGATTCTCTCGGATGCGTCTTCCGGCTCGGCCGAAACTCGTTCACGAATGTTGGCAGAAGCCCGCGCCGCCTCGAGCCTCCATCATCCGGGGATCACGACGATCTATGAAGTGGGCGAGGACGGCGACAGCATTTTTCTCGTCATGGAGCTGGTCGAAGGCCGAACGCTCCGCTCCATGCTCTCCGATGGCCCGCTCGACCCGAAACGTATCGTCGAAATTGGCGCGCAGCTAGCCGAAGCTCTCGATGCCGCTCATTCGCGCGGCGTCTTCCACGGCGACATCAAGCCCGAAAACATCGTAGTGCAAGCAGATGGCCGCGTGAAGCTCCTTGACTTCGGCGTAGCGCGCCACGGCGTCGAAGACACGATCACGAAAACCCGTAGCGCACCGCTCGGGGCCGACGTGACGCCGGGCATTCAGGGCACCATCGCCTATCTCGCTCCGGAGCAATTGCGATGCGAAGCGGCCGATGGTCGGGCCGATCTGTTCTCTCTCGGTATCGTTCTCTACGAGTTGTCCAGCGGTCGCCGTCCTTTCACCGCGCCGAATTTCACAGCTCTGATCTCGCAAGTGATCTCCGGAGCGCCGCCTCACTTGAGAGATGCCGTGCCGGGCGCTCCGGCTGCATTATGCAGCATCGTCGGAAAGCTGCTTGAGAAAGAGGCCGCCCGGCGCTACCAGAGTGCGCGCGATCTCCAGCGTGAACTCACCAGCGTGTCGCGGGATCTCGAACTCGGCACGTTTCTTCCCGCGGCGCTCGCAGGACAGCGTTCCGTGGCGGTGCTTCCGTTCAGGCTCCTCACGCCGAATCCCAGTGACGAGTACCTGAGCATGGCTCTCGCCGACGCCGTGATCAATCACCTGAGCGCCAGCGGTGAATTGCTCGTCCGCCCCGCACAGTCCGTTTCGCGTTATGCCCAGCGCGAGACGGATCCTCTCTCGGCCGCCCGCGACCTGAATGTCCACATCGTAGTGGACGGTAGTATTCAGAAACTCGGCACCAAGTTGCGCGTGCACGTCCGGGCCTGGAGCGCGGCAGACGGCTCGGTCCTTCTCTCAGCCAAGCACGACGCCGAGGGCGTCGATTTATTCCATTTGCAGGATTCGATCACCGAGGGCATCGGAAAATCATTGGGCCTCAAGCACCAGCAAAACGACGATGAGCGGGCCGGCCCTCCCACCAAGAATCCAATCGCCTACGAACTCTACCTGCGCGCTGCCGATCGCCTTTTTCGCCTAAACAGTTGGGACAATCGTGCCGCGATCGACATGCTCGAAAACGCCACCAAACTTGATCCCAAGTTCGCAGATGCTTGGGCGCGCCTCGCGGAAGCTCTCATGCTTGTGGGAACGACCTCGAGCGCGTCGCCACACTGGGTGCGCGACGCCGAAAAAGCGCTGCGCAAAGCCATCGCGCTAGATCCCGATAATGCGGAGGCACACTGCGCGAAAGGCCGCATTCTCTGGTCTCCGGCAAGAAAATTTCAAAATGGCCTGGCTCTGCGGGCTCTCGCCAGGGCCCTCCGTCTCAATCCGGGCTGCCATGCCGCGCGCGTCTGGCAGGCTTTGATTTTCAATCACATTGGCATGTTGAAGGAAGCGAAAGAGGGCCTGCTCATCGCTCTCGCAGCCCGGCCCGACGACGCGTTCACAAACGTCTTCCTCGGCCACACGGCCATGAACATGTGGAACTTCGAAGAGGCCGAGGAATGTCTCCAGCGCGCTCTTCGCCACGATCCGGTCAACATCTGGGCCAACGTATTTCAACCCACGGTTTTTATTTACTCCGGGAAGCTGAATGACGCCGAGTCGAGAATTCAAGCGGCGCAAAATGCGCTGCCGGATGACCCGTGGCTCCACTCGTGCGAGGCGCTCTTGTGGGCTCTGCGGGGCGAACGGACCAAAGCGGCGCATTTCGTGCATGTCGCGCTGCATGGCAAGACCAAGCCGCTCCTGCATACGCACCACATGTGGCATACATCCGCCGCGGCGCTCGCTCTTCTTGGGAAACCGACGCCAGCCATCGAATTGCTCGAAAAGGCCGGCAGTTTCGGCTTGCCCAATTATGAATTGTTCCGCGACGACAAATTTCTGAAGCCTCTAAAGGGCAAACAACGATACGAGCGCCTGCTCGCGAAGCTGAAGCGCGAAGGCGAGGGTTACCGCCGCGAATTCGCTTCTGCCTCTTGAGGCGAACTGGAAGCGCGAAAGAAAGCATCAGACCAAGCATCCCAGGAACAAAGACACCATGAGCTCGGGGCGCTACGTACTACGGCGTAGCGGTTGAGAGTTCCTCTCCCAGCGGTCTTCATCGCCTGTTCGCGATGAGTATTGATCGACGAGATGTATGGGTCGGACTGAAACCGACAGCAAGTTACGAACGAGGCTTGGTCGTCGATGGAGGGTAGGCAAGGAAAGCAAACAGGACCACTCCGCGGTGCGAACGGAGAGGCCTACTCAAGAAAGCAATTGACATGCCCTGCACCATTAGAGATCTTCAGTAACCCAGTTTATCGAGAGTTGCGCTGTGGTGTCACGAAATCCGAAAACGAGCTGCCATAGACGCATTTGATTTTGCTAGGACCTGCTCTGGTGGCAGATTCGTTGTGTCCGGCACAGGAGAAGCGTACGATGCGCGAGACAGAGGTCCAAATCGGAAATTCCGGCTGGACCGGATATTCCAGCTCAAACCAATTCAACGAGGAGGAAGCATGTCCATAGGGCGAGCGGGTTTGTTGATTTTCTTTGTATTGCTCCCTGTAGTCGCGGGCGCACAGACAAAGCAGCCTGCAAAAGAAACTCCTGCGCGGGCTTCAAACGGCCCGATGATTGTAGAGCCGGATTCGGAAAAGTGGAGCGACATCCCGGTGGCCGCCATGGTCGGCACCCCGTCAGTTGAAATCGGTGGCACATTGCGCGTTGCTATCATCCAGGGCGATCCGATGACGGCGGGGCACACGTATACTCTGCGCCTTTCGTGTACGGACGGAGCCAAGATCGCACCGCACTGGCATCCGACGACGGAGAACGTTACGGTGATCCGGGGCGCGGCCGCCGTAGGAATGGGATCGAAATGGGACGACGCGGCGCTCAAAGACGTGCCTACGGGCGGGTTTTTCTGGGCAGCGCCGCACATGAGGCACTTCGCGGAATGCAAGGGCGATACGATTCTGCAGGTGCACGGAGTCGCGCCCTTTGTGATCAATTTTGTCAGCCCCGATCAGTCTCAACCTGCCAAGAGACCAATGTAGCCAGACACAACATCGCCCGGCGGAGATGAGTGTTAGGTCGCCTCGGCGAGTGGCAAGGGATTGAAAGGCCATCTTCAACTTGGGTACGCTCGGGCGGAACGACAACTCTGCCACCCCCATGTCGGACATCCATGCGGACGACAAGCGAAACAGTTTCGGCCGAGCGATTCGCGGGGACACACGCCAGGAGTTGTCCACGGACCTTGAGTGCCGGAACCCGTACGCTGTGCTGGCCTCCACACCCGGGGAAAGCAAGTCCAATATTTCGTACGGTCTCGAAGTCGATTGTGCTTCTGGGCATTGGTCAGCGCGACTCCGTCGGACTCACTGCTTCTCTTGGCTCGATACAGCCATGAATATGCCTCCACAGATTACGTGGTTGTGTAGCCATTCACCGGGTTGGCGTCAAAAAAAAATAAAAAAGTTAAACATTCGAAAAGTCTGCCTCTGGGATGCCCCCGTCATCCTGTACCCCTTGGCCAGACAACTCAGCCGTCCCCGACGTTTCGCCATTATGCCTCGAACTAATTCTCCACGTGTGCGGTGAATGCAGGCCCGCAAGATGGCTGTAAAATCCGCTGAGTATTGCTGGAAAGTCTCCGTAAGATTCGCGGCATAACATGTGCCGTGCTGAGCCTGCGCATAACTATTTCCGGGCTCGCGTGTGTTTTTATCTTGACAGGAATTATTACTTATGGCATATATAGTGCCAGTAATAGAAACGGCTCCGCCGGATGCTTGTAACATCCGACAGAGCCTAACTCCCAAAGTGAGGTGAGCACCATGGAAGCTAACGCGACTGTATCAACCCGTATTCCGCAAGGCAAGAATCCCCACGCCACACAAGAAGCGCTCATGCGTGCCGTCTCCGGCCAATCGTTCACCAATTTTCCCGCAATCTTCCAAGGATTCGCGGCGAAGGGTATTCCTGAATCTGAAATTAAACCGCGCGAGAACGTGTTCACGTTCAATGCGTGGAAAGAGCTAGGCCGCGTGGTGCGTCGTGGCGAGCATGGCGTCAAAGTGACTACCTTTATCGACTGCCGCACGAATGAAACGGATGGCGAAACTGGCGAGCGCAAGAGTTTCCGCCGTCCATGGACCGCGACGGTATTCCATGTATCGCAGACGGAAGCGATAAAGGGGGGTGGCGCTATGACCACTCCCTCTTTCGCATTTCCTGTTCGGTTGAGCGAAAAGTACCGCCCACGCAAGGTGGCGGAGTTTGTAGGACTGCCCAAGGCCAAGCGCGTGCTGGCCAAGTTTGTGGCGAATCCCTACCCGTGCTCATTCCTATTCTTCGGGCCGCCGGGAGTGGGCAAGACTTCGATAGCGCAAGCGATGGCCGACGAAATGGGAGCGGAGTTTCACCACCTAGGCTCGCAGAAGTGCAACCTAGAGAATCTGGAAGCGATCTGCCGGATATGCCAGTACGTCCCGCTAACTGGCGGAATGCATTTCGTGTTGATTGATGAAGTGGACTCCGCATCAAAAGCAGCGCAGCTGGCGCTACTGTCTAAACTCGATTCGACGGATGCGCCAAAGGGAACAGTGTTCGTGTTCACGTGCAATTCAACGGACGGACTAGAGCCGCGATTCCTCAGCCGATGCCTGCCGATAGACTTCTCAAGCTATGGGATGGCGGGAGATATCGCGGATTATCTGGACAAGGTATGGCACGCGGAAGGTGGCAACGGAAACGGGCCAGACTTCGGACGGCTCGCCAAGGAATGCCGGAACAACGTGCGCGACTGTTTGGGACGTTTGGAAGTGGAATTGATGGCCCTCTAGGGCCGGAACTGAGGGAACAGTGAAAAAGACCTATAGCACGCAGCAGGCAGCTAAGAAGATTGGTGTGGGATTCAGAACGCTTAATCGCTGGCTAGCTCTGGAACTGATTCGGCCCATGATAGCCGTTCCGATAGGTGGCGGACGCACGCTGTGGCGATGGAACGATGCGGATATTGCCAAGGGGCGCAAGGTAGCTGACGCGCAGAAACCCGGCCCGAAGGGACCGCGAAAGAGGAAACGGACGTGAGCACATCCAGAGTAGCGATATACGCGCGGGTATCCACGACCAATCATGGCCAGGACGTGACGCTACAGACGCGGGAGCTACAGCAATTCGCGGAAGCACGCGGCTGGACCATGGTAGGCAGCTACATTGATGATGGGGTGAGCGGCGCGAAGGATTCCCGGCCAGAACTGAATCGGCTAATGGCTGACGCGCACAAGCGATGCTTCGATGTCGTGGCCGTCTGGCGATTCGATCGCTTTGCACGGTCAGTGTCCCACTTGCTGCGAGCGCTCGAAACCTTTAGCGCGCTTGGGCATCGCGTTCGTTAGCCTCAGCGAACAGATGGACACGACTACGCCCACCGGGAAAATGGTGTTCACCGTCTTAGGTGCTGTGGCAGAACTGGAACGTAGCCTAATTGCCGAACGCGTCCGTGCCGGACTCCGTAACGCCAGAGCGAAGGGTAAAACGCTAGGCCGCCCGCGCGTGGCCGTGGATGCCGCGAGGATTGGCCGTCTACGCGCACAGGGACGTTCCATACGCGAGATCGCTGACGACCTCGGATATTCCCGCGGAGTTGTCCATAAAACCCTTGGAAATCGCGGGCACTCGCGGTGTTGCAATCACAGGCGATTAGACGCGCCGTCTTGGCGTCCCACAAAGAAATGATTGATGGACATCCTCTGGGACGAAAACCTGAACTGAGGAGCCGATTTTCTGTTTGCCGCGCTCGGCCCGTACGCGAATCAGCATGGTCACTGGTGGGTGGCGTCGAACCAACATCTTGTCACTGTGCCCAATGACGCCTCGACACCCCAAAGCTCGGGGCTGGGTAATGGGAGATCAAGACGCCTCTTTTATTGGTTTCGGCAAATCTGGCGGCGTTGGCCGGATAGGTGCGACACGATTCATTGCGAGATCGTGCGCTTCCCAGAAACGCTCCTCGGTAATATCAAATTTCGCTAGTACTTGGTTAATGTTATGCGGACTCAGCATTGCTCCCCGGTTGTGAGTCATTACGGCAAGCGAGCGACAGGCTTCCGAATCGGGCTTATACGGGGGCCCAACAAATCTCACGAGGTACTCGTGATCAGTTGGCTCGCAGGCGATGCCAAAGTGCGACTTTGCGAGCTTGCGAAAGTCGCTGAGACTCATTTCTGGTACCGGTCTATGCTGCTTTGAGAAATGCGACTGCGGTTGATGTTGGTTTACCATCGTTGCCCGCCCTGTTTACTTTGAGATTGAGCACCATTTGGCCGATTCCGTCAGGATTTTCTTGCGCGAGTTTCGTGAATTTCTCCCAAAGTTCAAACGGGGCTGGCGTCGAGAACAAGTTAGCAATATTTTTCGACTCGATGACGTGCGAGATCTCGTACTCAAGGAGTTCTCTCTATCATATCGAGGACAGTTTCCATGTCCTCGCCGCTGGTCACGCTTCCAGTCTCTAGGCAGTGCGCCACGTAGAAGCCGTGGGCGCTATCATGCTCGGCAAACACCCTAAGCGGGAAAAGTTGACTTACCCAGCTTGGTACCTTCGTCGCGAGTGGGCTATTTCCAGTCATGTTGGTAGTCTCCAGGCTTAACGTTCGGCTGGTCCGGATGCACGTCATCATACCGATACTCCATAAGCCTGTCAATATAAAAGATTTAGCTTACTTTCTGATTCTTATAAGATATCGAGAATCGTTTACATGATTATGTCTGTCGGTGTTATAGTAATCGCTGATTCGATTCTTGTAAAGGCTAAAACGAGCGATAGATCGACTTTACGGGAGGGGCCGATGGTAGAAAGGCAGAAGGGCTTACTTGAGTTCCTGGAACAACTTAGGCATGAACGGGAGGAACTCAATCTCCTGATTAGGGGAGTTGAGAAACGTCTTGGAGTCGTGGCCGAGTCCCGCGCCAACGAACCCAACGGAGCCGCGACTCCACGAGTGACGATCTCCTTGGATTCGATCCCCGTGGGGTTTTTCCACAACTTGGGACAAGCCGAGGCAGCCGACAAGCTTTTGCGGTTGAATCCGGGACATCCTCTGGAAACGAGCGAGATCGTAGAGGCGCTTAGGAAAAGCGGGATGTCCTTAAACCCCAAGAACGCCATGACCGTGATGTATACAGCACTCAAGCGCAATCCGAAGTTCGAGCGGGTGGCGGGCAAAGCGTGGGGGCTTGCTGAATGGTATCCGGAAAAACGGAAGCGCAAGGACTCGGAGGCGGGCGATTCTGAACCGGAACCGTGAAGGCGTACATCGCTTCACCGTGCTGCTACTATTTGAAAATTCAGAAGACGCCTGCTGGCGTGGAACCGTTTCAATTCCAACTTGCTCAGCCCGCCAACGCCTGACCGAGGTTTCGTTGTCCGAACTTCTGGTTCTTTACTTGTGTCGTGGTTTGTGTCGTAACCCTCCCATCCATACCCATATTTGGTGGTGTCGCTCGATCTCGCTCGGTTACATGCGAGAGGCGAGGAAAACACATGGAACCCGCATAAACATTACCTATTCTTGTCGCTCTGGCTTGCTCGGTGTCGCGTCCTGTCTCACGGTTTCTGGATTTGACACGGTAGAGGTCTGCGGTTCGAATCCGCACGGGCCTACCACTTCCTTCAACGAATTGCGGAAACGCCCGTGAAACCGAAGCCCACAATTCAACCCAAGTATGTGGCCCGATTCCCGAATGTACTTCCCGTCACCGGGCGCAAGCAGCCTAAACCTGCGAGCACTCCAGCGGCCGAAGCACCAGGCTGGTAATGTTTGAGACGGTCGGTGGATCCAGCTTGTACCTCGGATCGCTCGACAGTTTCGTCCAGTCCGGATCGGCGACAAACTTGTCCCATCCGGCCTCAAGCGAGGCCATATCCGGGAAGCTAAGCATATACGTCAGGTTCGGCAGCCGCGGACCAATCAGCGCATCCGCGTAGAACACCCCGTGCGCTCCTGCTTTCTCGAAGATACCGAATTCGCCCCGGTGGAACATCTCCACCTTAAGGACATGGTCGGCATTGGTCGGCGATTGGTACTGCCGCAACTGGTAGATCCTCTTTCCCTTGGTCGCGGCCGACGCCGGAGGCGTCACCCGCGGATGCCCCTCAAACGCCCGCAGCAGCGAACTTTCAATTCGGGCAAAAGGCGGTGACCCAGCGGGCGCATCCCAGAACGGTGCCGCGGACTTCACAAACATAGGATCCTTCGCCAATGCCAGATCCGCTGTCACCAGCGTCTCCAATTTCGAACTGGGCATCAGTAAGTAATACGCCGGCGTCTCCGGCCCAAAGTAAACCGAGAACGCCCCCACAGGCCCGATACCCAGGCGGTTTAGCGCAGGAATCAGAGCGTCCGCAAAGTAATTGTCGGTAAGTTTCGTCCCCGGTCCGCTCGTTAGCTGGTACCGACGCAGATCGTAGTATTCCGCCACTGCGGAAGGGGAGCCAGTCTGGCCGACTCCCTCGTTTGCCGAACCGGAGAACGAAAGGGCGGAGACAGCAAGCGAGGCAGAAACAAATTTGCGGCGGTCCATGTGGCCTCCTGAGCGGTGCAGGGAATTCTATCCGAAACAACTCCCTGAGGAAAACAATGCCGTTGGGTAGTGGCTCATTTCGAGGAAAGAACTAACATGTCTCGCGGGAATTACAAAGTGGAAGCGCGCGTGCCGCTGGAAATATCGGTTTCGCCAAACGGAAGGCGCCAAGTGCACCCAAACGGCCAAACTAAAAAGCCGCGGGGGCGCATAACTGATCTTGAAGGGTTTTCTTTGCGCTATGGAACGGTCGCGGTGATGGCCACCGGGATGCCGTCACCCGCTCGACTCACACCTACGTCTTCGGGCCTCACATAAATTGTTCGGCCACCCTTTAATACCACAATCTCCAATTCCCCAAGCGGACAGGAAGATATGTCTGCATTGCCCTGCGCATCGGCCACAACGGGATCTTTGGCGCCCCCCACGCACGGCCTCAGATGAAGAACACCCGAAAAACTCTCCGCCACCCTCACCTTCGCCCTTGTTGGAGCGTCCTTAGCTGCGCAAGATGCCAGCACCAATGTAACCACCAGCATAGTACCGAACGAAAATTTCATGGGGCCCCCGTGCTATAAAACCAAAACCCAAGTCGAAGACGGAAATGATCGGATCAGAATATCCACTCGGTAAACAATATATAAGATATTGCTATAGAGCCAACGCTTGGTAAAGGACTCTGATCGCCTGCCGCTCGTAGGGGTTAACTCGAGCCGGAATGGCGAGGATCGGGAGCGGGGGAACCGGTCAGAAACGGGTGCCTTGACGCCCGCAGGCTTCGAACACCGAAAGAAGGTGCGACATTCCCAGGAGTTCGCGGATGCGCGGGCTCAGGTTCACCAGCTGCAGTTCGCAGTGCGCTTTTTTCGCAGAGATGTAAAGCCCCACCAGTGCACCCAGGCCGGCGCTGTCCATATACCCCAGTTCGGTGAAATCGAGGACTACCCGCCGCTTGTCCGGCAGCAGCGCTTTTACTTCCGCCTTCAGAAGCGGAGAGGTTTCTCCAGTGAGGCGGCCGGTGCAGCGCACCACCGTTGTGTCTTCACTGGCAGATGTGTGCAGGTTCAGCGTGCGCGCGGGAATCAATGGATCAGTAGCCATATGAGCCGCTTGTTTACTCTGGACGCGGGGCGAAGACAAGCATTTTCTTCAGTCGTCCGGGCGGTCCCGCTACTGCCATCTCGGTGCACAGCTTTAGAGTCCTAATCTGCGGTCGCTTGGTTTCCGCCCTCCACGGTCACCACCCCGTTTTTTTTGTGCCGTTTTGACTTTGTTGCAGTTGAATATGGTTGTTTCTACGGTTTTGCTGTTGGATCTTGAGTCCACACGGTCTAACGCGCCGGCAGTTTTTCCTCCAGCTCGTTCGCCAGCTTTTCGACGTCGGTGGTCTTGCTGAATCCCTGCACCTGCTGCGAGTCCGCCTTCGCGTCAACGCCGGCGTGTTGGCAAAGCTTTTGCAGCATTTGCAACGCCGTCGTCAGTTCCTGCTCGGCTAACATACTCACCTGAAGATCGAGGTGGGAACGTCTCTCCGATTGGCGCCCCATCCGGTTCTGGCTGATCAGTACAAACGTCGTCAGGAATACGCTCTCGCCGGCCACCACCAGCGCCAGGATTCCGAAGGGAAACGGATCGAATGCTTTAACTCCGTGAATCAGGTGCAGATTTACCGCGATCCACACCAGTAGCAGGAGCACCTGCAATAACAGGAAGGTCAGACTTCCGGTGAGTTTTACGATCGAATCACTGGCGCGTTCGATCGCCGTACGGCCCTGCAAAGCCTCTGCCTCCAGCTTGGCAATGGCATCGATATTGTATTGAGTGGGGTTCGCAGCCTGGTGGTCAGACGCACGAGTTTTCATTCGTCCAACCCCCCGTTTGACGCACCCTCCGCGCAGAGAGCCGAGGAGACGGCACTCAGAAACCTCCACCAGCTACGGACCCCACCCAAACGGCTATCGCTCCAAAACTATTTCTCGAAAACTTTCTCTACTTGTCCGATCTTCTTCTGCACCGTGCCGGCAACTCTTTCGTCCGTGCCCTCATCCTGCAAACGGGGATTGTTGGTCGCTTTTCCGACGCCTTCCTTCACTTTCCCTTTCACCTCATGAAACTTCCCTTTGGCTTCGTCCTGGGTGCTTTGCTTCATGGTTTGTCTCCTTCGGCCTAGTTAGACTCCTCAGTTGGAGCCGCCTGCCCCAACTGTTGCTGCCTTTGCTGAACGCTCGCTTCGGTCTGCGAGCGACGCTCTTCGGCCTAGTGAATGGCTCCGAGCAGGTACAAAACCAAAACGATCAGCAGGACTGTTCCGAAAATTCCCAGACCTCCGCCGGTTCCCCAGCGCGAATAGCCGTAATATCCTCCGCCTCCGCCGAACAACAGCACCAACACAACAATCAGCAGTATTAGTCCCATTTTCCTTCTCCTCTCAACCCGATCTCTTACGATTGATCCCTGCAAGCTCCATACCCATGTTCCCCCAGCGGACGTTCGAGTACCCTACTTCGGGTGGCCGCCGCTCGGGTGGGAAGCCTGTACATGTTGCTCGAAATGCTGCTGTTGCTGTACGTGTTGCTGCTGCAAATGTGTCGTCTGCTGCGCATGCTTTGTTTCCACTTGCTGTTTTTTCGCGTCATTGGCGTTCTGCTTTGCCAATTGCTGGTGTTCCTTGTCCTGCTGCGACTGGAGCTTCTGCCGTTCCTGATCCTGCTTCGCGGACAGCTTTTGCTGTTGCTGCTGGTATTTCTGATCCGTCTTTGGGTTTCCAGTGCTTGGCAGATTCCCTCGCGGGGTCGGCGGCAGCTCGCTGGGATGGGTGTAGGAGGCAGGACGCGCCGCCTTGCTAGTCTCTGCACCACCTCGAGCGGGTACTACTTCTCGGTCATTCAATGCCCCGGGTCGCGGTGTCGCGGCGATCGGTGGTTGACCGTGGTTCGCGGTAGCACGTAGCGCTGGATTGCCGCGCGCGGCGGCAACATGGTCCGTCTGAGCGGTCACCGGTGCGATGTGCCGCTCATGTGCGTACGCCTCATCTTCGGAACTCGGACGCGCGTCAATTCCTCCGTGGCCGCCGTTGAAGCTCACTCGGGTCACGTTGGTGTTGTGGACCTCGGTGTTGTAGACATTATGGATCACCGTTACGTTGATGTTGGCCACGGCACGGTTATAGAAGAAGTGTCCGCCGTCCCAACGCCCGCCTTCAAATCCCACTCCGGAGTAGCCGAAACCATAGTCGATCCCGCCGTAGAAACCGACGTGTGGACCCCAGTAACCCTGATTGAAGAAATATCCGCCGTTTCCCCATCCCCAATAGCCGGGCGTCCAGAGAAATCCCACTTCGGGAGCTTCCACCCAGGTGCCGGGCACCCAGTAATAACCGTCCGCTGGATCGTAATCCCAGTATCCAGGTGTCCAGATGTAGCCGTCACCGGGACAAATCGGCTGCTCGTATACGGGTAGTTCCGGTGGCGCGATCGAGACGGATACGCCGACCCCAATTTGCGCGTGCGCGGCGGGCGACATGCCCAACATCACAACAAACAGCGGCGTTCCCAGCATTACGAGTCCGAACAGCAGCGAACGAATCGAGGAAAAAGTACGCACGGTGGTGCCTCCGGTCCCAAATCGTCGCGCGCACCCGGTATTTCCTTGGCCATCGCGGGTTGCGTCGACGAAGAGAGCACTTTGGGGCGAAATGCTAGACGCCCTTAGTACCTATTGGACTTATAGCAGTTCGCCGAATTTCTTCTATAGGGTTATGAATGTAGGCGCTTGCCGGGAACGTGGTATAGCACAAAGGATACGCTGAGGTTTCAAACCCTAAGACTCTGACGCTTGAGCTACTGTTGCTGCGAACAGCCTTCACCGGAAGGTTCCGCGACGATCGGCCCCCAGAACGCGCTCGCGTTGTCTAAGAATTCCACGCCCACGCGCATCCGCCCGTGAATTCGTTCTTCTACGTGCACCACCCGGCACTCCATCTCTTCCTGATTGCTCTGGTTTATCACCACCAGCCGTTGCCCGGGCGCAACTCCACTCACTACGGATATCAGCCCGCCGCGCTCCGAAACTTCCAGAGAATAGGATCGCTCGTGAAACGGCTGGTTGTCGCTACCCGAACCATAGACGAGCAAGCCCAACTTCCGGACGATCCGCAGTCCATCTCGGCGTTCCGCCGTTTGACGCTGGCTCTCCGACTGGTTACGTTGGGTTGCCAGCAGTCTTTGCTTCTCTGCTTCCTTTAATGCGTTCCATATGCGGCTCACTCAAATCTCCTGAAGAAGATCGAGCCCTCATTCCAAGCAGCACGCTGCGAGGCTATCACGCCTCCCCAAGATCGAAAAGCTGTGCCGCCAGAAATCGCCGCTCCCAGGTATCGAAACGAATAATTTGCGCACCGAAGAAAAAGAAATCGCAGCGCGTCTGGGCATATTCGTTTTGATTTGACTTTTGTGTTGAACGATCAGAAGACTGCCGTCAGCGTGGAGAAGCAGCCTTGAATACCCGCGTAGCCCTTGCATACGCTTGCTGATCTTGCCGCCCGGTATCCGGATTAATTCCGTGCGCCCCCGCCAGGTGGTACGCCAGCAACTGCGCGGGTATCAGGTGCAGAAACGGAGACATCCACGAAGGCCCATCCGGCGCCTCAATGATTTGATCGCAGTCCAAGTCCCGGTTCCCACGCGGCAACGCCACCGCCAGGCGGAACGCGCCAATTTCCTTCGCCGCCCGCAGTACGTCCCGCGCTCGATCGTCCGAAGGTTCTCCCGTCAGGAACGCAATCACTGCGCTGCTCTCGTCCAAGCCGGAAAACGGGCCGTGCAGAATTTCTTCCGTCTGATATCCCTGCGCCGGCAAATAACTCGTCTCCTTCACCTTCAGCGCCGCTTCCATCGCCGTGAACCAGCCCAGCCCCGCGCCCAAAAACGCAAATCGTGTGCGCGCCGCCATCTCCCAAGCCGCCGCGCGAATATCCGCTTCCGCCTCTAGCGCCTTACGCAATAGCGAAGGTATCCTCGCTACCCCTGCCACCGTCAGCATCGACGCGTCGGCCGCCGCCGCGTTCGCAGCCCTCACGCCGCGCTCGCGGAACCCAATCACCAGCAGCGCCACCAGCGCCATCGCCGACGTGTAACTTTTCGTGTAGGCAAACGTCGCTTCGCGTTCGCCGGTCACGAAATGGAAATCGGTTTCCGGGAACCCGCTCGCTCCCACCTCCCCCGTCACCGCCAGCGTCAGCGCCCCCGCCGCCCGCGCTCCGCGCAAAACTTCCAGCGAATCCTTGGTCCCTCCGGTATGCGTCAGCACCACCACCACATCGCCCCGTCCGAGCGCCAGCGGGCTGTGCACCAGCTCAAATGCTTCCTCCGCGCGCGCATCCGCCTGGCCCGCCGACTGCTGCCGCATCCACCGCTCCGCGGTCAGCGCTCCATGATAGGAAGTCCCCACGCCCGCAAAAATGAACCGGCTCCGCCCCGCCGCTGCGTCCACCGCGCGCGAAATTTTCTCTCGGTTTGCCGCAAGCGCCTGCTCGATCACTGCCGGCTGCTGAAAAATTGCATCATGCAAGAGATAAGGGTGTTCGTGGCGGACGACGGGCATTTGCTTTTCGCGGCTCCCAGTGTAATTCTTCGCTCTACGAAGTGTGTCGGAATATTCTACCGAATCGGGTAAACAAATGCCTCGCTTCCTAACCCAACACAGTTTGGCGTGCCTCACGCGACAGGGCGCTGAAGGCTTGGCCGCTCTTCTCGTCCGCCCGGAAACCCCGGGCGCGCGCCGCGTCTTGCTCAACATGCAGGAAGGCAAAATGGTTGCCGAGTTCGATGCCGCCAGCCGCGAAGACCTCGAGAAATTCCTGGCCAGCCAGCGCTTCCACTTCGATTGGATCCTGCGCCTCGAATTGGAATACGAGCCAGCGCAAAAATCCTTCACCGCACTCTAGCTGCCGTCACTCCCGTCATTCACCCGCGCAAGCTCCCAGTAGCGCCTCGTAGGCCGAACTGTCCCTAGGGACATGTGCCCCCTGGACGCTGCCCCGGTGGCCATCCTCGGCCTGCACCGCTGAGCTGTACCACAAAGTCCCCCTGGGCCAGTAGTGGCGAAAAATCGTGAAACGTAACCTTGGCTCATGAACGATACACATGAGCTGAACGGCAACACAGTCAAGCAGATCAGCCGCATCGCGGCCGCCGTAGCTACCCTGGCAGTGATCATCGGCCTGAGCGTCAGCACGGTCTCTGCCGCACCGGCCCCCAAGGCCGTAAGTGCTTCGATTGCAGTAGCTTCCACCGCCTCTGCGGAACTCCAGATGTTTCAACTGCTTAACAATGACCGCACTGCCCAGGCCCAAGCCGCGGAAGCCGGCCCTAATGCCCAGCCCCTGACCTGGGACCCCAAGCTGGCCGCCGTGGCCCGCGCCCGCGCTCAAGAGTTGGCCAACGGCGCCGCTTTCCAGCACGTCACCGCAGACGGTTCGCAGCCCTGGGATCGCCTGAACAAGGCGGGCATCCAGTGGGTTTCGATGGGCGAAAACCTGGCCATGGATCAGAGCGTAGCCAAGGCCGAAGCGGCCTTCATGAGCGAAGCGAAATTCCAGGAGAATCACCGCGGTAACATCGTCAACAAGACCTTCACCAGCGTGGGAATCGGAATCGCCGTCGGACCGGACGGAACGCTCTACATCACCGAAGAATTCGTGCAAGCGCAGTAATAAGCCTGGGCCGTCGAGGCCCAAGCCATTGCCTACGGATCACCCGCAAATTTCTCGCCCTTACTAACTTCCTCCCGCGCCTTGGCCAGCACTTCCTTGGTTGTCCCCAGTCGCCGGTAACCACTGAAATCCGTAACCACGTGATTTTCGAAGCTGAAAAGGAATTTTCGGCCGGTATAGTCCAACTGATAGCGTCGCGGAAACCACA
This sequence comes from uncultured Acidobacteriota bacterium, assembly GCA_963725655.1. Classification (GTDB taxonomy): domain Bacteria; phylum Acidobacteriota; class Terriglobia; order Acidiferrales; family UBA7541; genus CAVRXT01. Next base: position 247,708 of record CAVRYY010000001.1, read on the forward strand.
CGCCTGGCGCGACTTGTATTTGTTCCAGAGAAAAGTGCCCTCCGCGATAGATTTTTGCGAGCACTCCTCCTCCAAACGATATATCCCGTACGATCTCTGCATCCACCCGCACTAGCTGTTCGGATTTTACATCCGCCCACGCCGTCCCCCGCACGTGCGAAAGGATGTCCTGAGCGGTGGTGTGCGGTTGGTAGTTCGGGTTGGGCTCCATCTGAAATACGTCGCACTCCTCGCCCTCATAAGATTCGCGCCGCAACCATGTGAATGTCAGCGCGTTCGTCGCCGAATCCACCATCTCAGCACGGTCCTGCAGCCTTTTCGTCGTCTTGGCCTGGGACATTTTCGTCCGCCAGTCGTCGGGGTTCGAGGCCACCTCGAGCTGCTGTTTCCAGTCCATCAATTCGTGCTGGTAGAAGTCGTTCGCGATGCTCTGGCCACCGTCTTTGACCACCAGTTTCAGAACTCCGGTCCCTGTCGGCACCACCCGGTACACCTTGTCCTCGGTAACCTTTTCCCCATTCGCCCCGCGAACGACGTGATGTTCCACGTGCTCGTATTCGATTCCCACCTGGTCGTCCTTGTGCTGGTTGGCGATCACCCGCTCCCGCAACCCGCGAAGTTGCTCCTCCGTGTAACCGGACTGCCCGGCTGTCCCCGGTGTTAGCTGCTCTGGGTGCCCCGCCGCCGCGCCGAAGACCGTCACCGTCACCAGAACCGCTGCGACACTCTGGGCGTAGCGCACCCGGAACACGCTTGGCACTATACGTTCCTTGGTCAGAAGGTTTGCCATAGGGTCAATCGTTGGAGTGGCTTCCGCCCAAATAGGTTGCGAGGCCGTCCCCGTTTCCCATCGTAACCGAGATTCTCGCTCTCGTCCCGCGCTCGCGGCGCCTGCCCCAGTCCGAAGCCAAAATTCCCTGATATTTTTCGCTTTCCAGAGCGTCTATACCTACTGAGCCCCTAAACGCCTATACTCTAACTGTGGAGAAAACCGTCCCTACACTTAAGCGGGCCTGGCAAGCTGGAATTGCCCTGCGCGAAACCGTTGGGATCGCGTTGGATACCTTGCGCGCCCACAAACTCCGCAGTTTCCTCACTTTGCTCGGCGTCATTCTGGCCGTAACCACCCTCATTTCAGTAATCTCCATCCTCGACGGTCTGAACCAGTACGTCGCCGACAAAATCGCCAACATCGGCGCCAACGCCTTCGTCATCGATCGCATTGGCATTGCCACCAATTTGGCGGATTGGTACAAAGCCCGCAAACGCCCTCCGCTTACCATGGACGACTTGGAGGCCCTCCGCTCCGGCATGAAACTCGCCTCCTCCGTCGCCGGCGAACAGGACACCACCGCCGACGTCCGCTCCGGAAACGTTCTCGATCAGGACGTCTCCATCGTCGGCATCACGTCCAACTACCCGGAGATTCGCGACTATGATATCGCCGAGGGGCGCGCCATTACCGACGTCGACGATTCCCACCGCTCCTCGGTTTGCGTCCTGGGACCCGACGTCGCCAACAAACTCTTCCCGGGGGTGGATCCCATCGGAAAAGACATTCGCGCCGGCCAGCTTCAGTACACCATCATCGGCGTTACCAAGTCTCTTGGTTCCGTCTTCGGAATATCCCGGGACCACTTCATCTTTATTCCGCTGGGCACCTATAACAAGGAATGGCTCACCCTATACTCTTCGGAAAGAATCTTCGTACAGGCCCGTGATCCCGATTCGATGGACGCGGCCGAGGATGAAGCGCGCGTTATTCTGCGTTCCCGCCGCCACCAGGCCTATGACGCCGAAGACAGTTTTGGCTTAATCGCGCCGACCGCGCTCATGGGAATCTGGAATCGCATCACCGGCAACGCGTTCAGTATCGCCATCTGGATCACTTCCGTCTTTCTTGTCGTCGGCGGCATCGTCATCATGAATATCATGCTCGCCAGCGTCACCGAGCGGACCCGCGAGATCGGCCTGCGCAAGTCGCTGGGAGCCCGCCGCAGCCACATCATCGCCCAGTTTCTGGTGGAGTCCTGCGTGATGTCCATTTTGGGCGGGTTCCTGGGGGTGATCGTGGCGATTGCCATCACCCAACTCGTTCGCGCCCTTACTCCTATGCCGATTTCCACACCGGTCACAGCAGTGGCCATCGCTCTGGTCCTTTCCTCAAGCGTCGGACTTTTCTTTGGCATCTATCCGGCGATGCGTGCGGCCAAGCTCGATCCCATTGAAGCATTGCGCGCGGAAACCTAGGAAATAGCATGAGACAAGACCTTCGCGAAAATCTTTCCCTCGCCTTCGACACGCTGCGCGGACATAAGATGCGCAGCATGCTCGCGGTCCTCGGCGTCACCATCGGCGTCATGCTCATCATCGTGGTGGTGGGCCTGGTACAGGGTTTCCGTTCCACCGTTCAGGACGAAATCACCAAGCAGGGCGTTGATTCCGCGAGTGTTGACCGCTTCCGGCAGGGCCCCCACAATGGCCGGCCGCGCCCCAAGGAAGAGCGCGAACGCAAGCCGCTCACGCTGGAAGACGGTGAAGCCGTCGCGCGCCAATGTTCCGCGGTCAAACAAGTTGCAGTTTCCATATATCAGTGGGAGTTAGCGCACACCATTCGTTACCAGAGCAGTGTGGTGCAGGACATCGAATTTCGCGGCGCGACTCCTTCCTACATCGATGTCTACGCCAACGCGGCCATGAAGACCGGGCGCTTCTTTACCCAATCGGAAAACGAGCATCGCCAGAACGTAGTGGTGCTCGGAGAAAACGCCGCCACCGCGCTGTTTCCTTCGGCCGACGATGCCTTGGGCAAAGAAATTGTCGTCGATGGCTCCACTTATCTGGTTGTCGGTACGTTCCTGAAACTACCGGGCGGGTTTGGCACCGGTGACGAAGATCGCCGTGTTGTGATCCCCTACTACACTTTCCGCAAGCTCTATCCAGCGGCTTATGAAGTCGGCTTCCGTTTCCTGGCCTACCCCGGGAAACTCGATCTCGCTGTTGACCAGGTTCGCGAAGTCTTGCGCACGCGGCGCAACGTTCCCTACGACAAGCCGGATTCTTTTGCCATCACCACCGCTCTCGAGACCCTAGAAACCTTTAACGACATCATCGGCGGCGTCGTTCTGGTCATCGTGGTGTTGAGTTCGATCGGATTGCTCATCGGCGGCGTTGGTGTGATGAACATAATGCTCGTCTCGGTCACCGAACGGACCCGCGAAATCGGCGTCCGCAAAGCCATCGGTGCTCGCCGCCGTGATATCACCTGGCAATTTTTGTTTGAAGCCGTGACCCTGACTGGCGCCGGAGGTTTTATTGGAATCCTGGTGGGAGTTGGAATGTGCCTGCTGATTCCGCTGCTAACCACCACCCGCGCGGTAGTTACTACCTGGGCGGTGATAACCGGTCTGTCGGTATCGATCGCGATCGGTCTGATCTTCGGCGTATGGCCCGCGGTCAAGGCCGCGCGCCTCGACCCGGTCGAAGCCCTGCGCTACGAGTAAAGCCCTACAGCAGCCCGAAAACCGCCACTCCCGCCGAAGTCCCCACAAACACTTTCCCGTTAGCAATCATTGGCGTGATGAATTTGTTGTTCGGAAATTGATCGCGCGTGCCCGCCTGGTTGCTGTTGTAGAGTTCGGTCGCCAGACCGCCGGCCGTCGCGGCATACGCATGCAGCACCGCCGGAGATGTATTCTCCACCGTCCACACAATACCGTTCGAGGTCCCATTCGACGAAATGCTCGGCGTCGTCCCGGGATAAGCAAATGACTCGACGGTCATCGACGACGGCGTAGCCGCCACCTTGGCCGTGGTGATCGGAAAAACTTTCAGGACTTCATCCACCGCGCCGTAGTACAGCAGTCCGTTATAATACGCAGGCGCTCCGTATTCCCCGTCCGCACCTTCCTGTCCGGTGATTTCCTGATAGACGTTATCCGCGGTCGCGTTGAATTCTCCCATCGCGTCGCGATCCACCACATAAATGATGGCGTCCTTGCCCATCCCCACCGCCAGATGCCGGGTGTTGCCGTTGGAATCAGTCATGTCCGGTAGCACCAATGCTCCGCCCGAACCCAGATCCTCGTCGGCGTCCGACTCCGACACAGTGTTGTGCATGGTGAAATAATCCGGCACGCTGATCGTCGAACCGTTGAGTTGTAACTTTAGGAACGCGTTGCCGTAGTCCTGCATGGAAGGGAACTTATTCGCGTCCAGCGTGGTGTCAAACGTCCCATTCGCCGCCAGAAAATACACATTTCCGAACTCGTCCGCCGCCGGCCCGGCGCCCGCGCTCCAACTCGCCCCCTTCGATCCGTTGGGAACAAAATTAAACACGCTCACCTGCGCCAACGTAGTCTCGCGGTACGCCATCACCCAACCGGTATATAGCCCAGCATCGCAGTGCGACGCCCACGTGGTGTAGATCACCCCGTTGAGCAGCAACAGCGCAGCCCGTTCCTTATATGCGGCCGGAACGAACGTCACGTTGCCGCCGGAACTCCCGTCGCCGGTTCCTGGATATGTCCCAGTAATCGTTTGCGGGCTTCCCAGCGCAGTCAGCTCCGCGCCGGTGGTGATGTCCAGAGCGTGGATCCTCTGGACGTACGCGCCGGACGTCGAGTTCTTGGTCATCGCCACCACAAAAATGCCGCCGTTGGGCCCGGCCGCGCGGTCGATCACCGGCGTGGAAGTGATTCCGATTTGCGGAACCACCTGATCGCAGCCCTGCCCGTCGCCGGTAATTTCTCCAGTGCCGATCACCGAGGTTTTCCATAGCTGCGCACCGGAATCGGGATCGAACGCATACACCGAGTCGTTCTCGGTAACCACATACAACACGTTGTGCGTGGCTCCGCCAACGGTGAGCCCGGTTAGATATAAAGGTTCGGCATCCACCTTGCCGTCCACGCTCAGCGTTCGCAGCAGTCCAAAGTTGGTCGAGTTCACGTTGCTTGGCGTCAGCGTGATTTCATTCAGATTCTGCCCGGTGCGCGCCACGTCGTTGTGGTACGTGGTCACATCCACCGTCGCTGCGGTCACCGTGAGCTTCGCTGCGGGCGCACTCGTCGCGTTCCCTACCGCATTGCTCACCACCACCGTGAACGTGGCGCCATTATCGGTAATCACCGTCGGCGCCGTTGTATAACTCGCCGCAGTAGCGCCGCCAATCGCCGTGCCGCCCCGCGACCACTGATACGTTAGCGGTGCGGTTCCCGTGGCCACCACCGAAAACGTCGCTGTGGATCCCACCGTCACCGACACATTCGCAGGTTCGGTCGTAATGGCCGGTGCCGTCGCTGCTGCTGCGCCCACCGTGAGCTTCGCCGCGGAGCTGGTCACGCTCCCCACCGAATTGCTCACCACCACGGCGAACGTCGCGCCGCTGTCGGTAATCACCGTCGGCGCCGTCGTGTAGCTCGCCCCGGTGGCGCCGCTGATTGCCGTTCCACTCCGCGACCATTGATAGGTCAGCGGTGCCGTTCCTGTGGCCACCACGGAAAAAGTAGCGGTCGCTCCCACCGTTACGGACGCATCCGCAGGCTGCGTGGTAATCGCAGGGGCGGTGCTCCCGCCCGGCGTTCCTCCGCCGTTGTTCGGGCTAGTTTTCAGCTTTGAAGCACAGCCCCAGGCTCCCAGCCCAATACTCAACAGGCAGGCGATAAACGGCGCAAGTCGCGTGATTCGGCGCATAGCACACTCCTCCTGCATCTTCTTGCCAATCGACCATGGACCGTTCGCGGCTGGGGCACCCGACTGCCTTGCGGGGAGGGAAGCAGTCGCCAAGCATGCAGAACGTGTGGAGTTATTTTAGCAGCGCCACCAGAAATATGCACGGCCCCGCAATCGTCCCATTTCTAGATACCAAATCCCCAGTCCAAGTCGCACCTCGCCTAATTTAGTGGGCTACCGCGCGCTGCGCGGCGCGCACCTCCACCCAAGTCCGAGCACACCCGTCCGGCCAAAGAAGCGTTATCCATCGTTTTTATTTGTTGAACGTGGATTCCACACCAGGCGCGCTTGAGGGGCGCAGGTTTTGCCTAGCGGTGTCCCACGCTTCCCTGGGTTTGGGAAGGCTGGGCCTGTACCCGAGGCCCCCGAAGCCAGCACCCGACTCGAATCGAGTTAACCGTAAGTCAGTCCAACAACCACCCAGCTACTCCGCCGCCTTATCGTGTTTCCCTGCGTTCAAAATATTCATCCGCACACTACTGGCAGGATTCACTCTAACCGCCCCGGAAGAATCCAGCACGTACGCATATCCCGCTGGGTCCACCGGCACATCCGGCAACGCCCGATCCTCCACCAAATCCCTCAGCGACGTCAGCCGCGGGATGTGCCCGCGGTACTTATCAACGATTTTCTGCAGCTCCTCGATGTCCGCCTGAGCATGCAGCGCCATAAGATGCTGCTTCGCATTCTCCCGCGCCCGCGGCTCGGTTGCCGTCTGATAGATTTGGGACCACACCATCACCGACGTATCTCGCGATCCGCCCAGCTCCGCAATCCGCGCCGCCATTCCTTTCATCCAGATCGGCGCGCCGGGATATTGGCTGCCCTCCAGGTACACCTGGCTGGCGTGCCCGTAGTCCTTCATATACCAGTAGTACACAAATCCCAGGCTGGCGTAGAGCTCCCAATCGTCATGCTTCTCGGCAATCGCTTGTTGCAGCAGTTCTACCGCCTGATCCGGCCTACCCGCACCGATCGGGTTCGGCTCACTAAGCAATATCGAACCGCCGCGCGGCACCACCGTCAGCCGCGGATCCAGCGTCAACGCGATGCTCATCAGCGGATACAGCTCGTTAAATTGTGAGCTGCCCGTTTCAAACTGCCCGCCGTAGTACTGCACCGCGCGCGTCCAGTAAATATCCGCGAGCAGCGCGTCGTAACCCATGCTGATCGTTTTCAGCAGCGTGCCGGATCGCACCCACAATTCCTCCGGCGCGCTCATGCTCGCCCGGTAGCGGTCAATCCCACGCTGCAGCGGAACGATCGCCAGGAAGAGCAGCGGGATCGCCGCGGTCGCGCCCCAGGTAAATCGTGTGCGCGCCGCCACGCTCATTTCAGATCCATGTTGGCGAAGATCGCTGACGCGCCCAGCAGTACCACCGCGATGTACAGCACTGCGTAAAGCGTGTTGTGCAGGATCAGCGCCCCGGGAATTGCGTCCCCGTGCGCCACCGCCCCAATCGCATTGAAGTTGTGAAAGTTGGGCAGCAGGTAATAAATTGCCCCCAGGATCACTTCCAGCGCCCGGCTGTGCGCCACATGGCCGTATTCCCGCAGCGCCGTCGAAAATTGCCCTGCGACGAATAGCCCCAGCGTCAGCAGTGTGGAAAGCATCGGCGTCGGAAAGCAGGAAAAAAACAGCGCCAACGCCGTCACCAGCGCGAGCTCCAGCAGAATAAAATACACCGCCACCAGGATCGATGTATCCGCCCGGCTAAACCCGTGTGTGACGTAGAAAAGCGCCGCGGCGAGTCCCAGCGTCATGAGCGCAGTGTTCACCGCCAGCGTCAGCACCAGCCCGGCAAATTTTCCCACCAGGAATTCCCATCGGCGCACCGGCTTGGCCAGCAAACTATAGAGCGTCCGCTTTTCCATTTCTTTGTAAACCAGGCCTACGCCGATAAAGATGGCCATCACCGTTCCGATCAGCGAAATCGCCGTTAGGCCCAGATTGATGATCACCAGGCGTTCGATGCCAATGGTGATTTGTCCTACAAAGACCGCCGCCGCCATCATCGCCAACGCAAAGAAGATCAGGTTGTAGAGGACCCGGTCCCGCACCGCTTCCCGAAACGTGTTGATCGCTACCGTTCCGGCCATCATGGTCGCTCTCCCGCGGATGCCGCCGCAGGCGGCGCCCCCTTCGGATGCTCTACCATCCGGATGAAGTAGTCTTCCAGTGTCGGGCGTAACGCCGCCACCGACAGAATCCGTGCTTCACAATCCCGCAGTTGGTCCAGAACACCGTAAAGTTGCGCCTCCGGCGCCTGAATTCGATAACGGTTCCCGGAACGCACCGCGTGTGCCGCCAGCTCCGCAGGCAGTTGCCGCCCCGCCGCGATATCGCACAAGATTTCCATTCCGTGCACTTCAATCGATACAATCTCCGCCGGCGAACCGATCCCTTGTAATTTTCCCCCGGCCAGTACGGCCACCCGGTCGCACAGCATTTCCGCGTCGCTCAGCACGTGCGTGGAAAAGAACACCGTCCGCCCTTTTTCTTTCAGCTCGAGAATAATGTCGCGGACTTCCCGCCGCCCGATCGGATCCAGCCCGGACATCGGCTCATCCAGGAAAACTACGTTGGGCTCGTGCAAGATCGCCTGCGCGATGCCAACGCGTTGCAGCATGCCCTTGGAAAATTTGCGAAGCTGCACGTCCGCGAACCGCGTCAACTGTACCCGCTCCAGGAAATGGGCCACCCGATCCTCGCGCTCGGCTGCGCTGTATCCAAAAAAGCGCGCGAAATAATCCAGCAGTTCCCGCGCCGTAAGATAATCGTAGAAATACGGTTGTTCCGGCAGGTAGCCGATCTCCTGGTGCATTTGCACGTCGTCGATCCCGCGCCCGAAAACCCGCGCCGTCCCGGCCGTGGGAAAAATCAAGCCCATGACGCACTTCAGCGTGGTTGTTTTTCCCGCGCCGTTCGGGCCTAGGAATCCAAATACTTCGCCTTCTTCCACTTGGAAGGTCAGATTGTCCAGCGAACGCACCACTCCGCGCTTCCATTGTCCGCGCGGATAGTCTTTGGTAAGCCCAAGAAATTCAATCGCTGGCTGGCTCATACGCATATTCTTGGGATTAACTTCCGTCAAGTCAACGATACTCTCGTTTCATGTTTACTAACGCTCGACATTCGCGGCAGAAGGGCGCAGACTTTTCCACGCCGCGCGGTCCGGGAAATTTTTGCCGGCCGCTGCTAAAAAGAAAATGTGCGGATCGACACACACCACACCCGCAAACTCTTCGAAATCAACACCTCCACTACGGGTAGTCACTCTTCATGCACCACGCCACAAGATTTTGCGGTCCGCGCCTCGATTTCTTCTTGACATATTTAACAGGCACGATAATACTCGCACCCCAGATTCGACACTTTGTTTCGAATCCGTCGGGGCCCGTTCGGGGTTTTGGGAGTTCCTGAAGCCTGGTTCGATAAACCAATCTCAGCACTCGGGGTAGTTCCTCCAAATTAAAAACCGTGAATGGCTGTGGATTTCGCGGCATGGCTAGGCTTTTCTTTTGGAGCGGCAGCGGCATTCTTTCGAGAGTAAAATAATGGGGATCACCCAGGGTCTCCTGTTTGGCAGCGTCCGGATGGTGGTAGTCTGCACGGGAGGCAGAAATGGCTGAAGTTCGCATGGCACTGAACGGCATCAACTTGGAATCCCAAATCGACACCGCCCCGGCCCCTAACCGCGGGCTGGAATTTACCCGCGTCTTTACCGACGGCAGAAGGTCCCCTTTCGACGCCGTCGAGTGGGACAAGCGCGTCGCCCAAATCGGCAACGACAAGGGCCAGACTATTTTCCGCCAGGAAAATTTGGAAGTCCCGAAGTCCTGGTCTCAGACCGCCACCAATATCGTCGCCTCCAAGTATTTTCACGGCAAGATGAACTCGCCGGAGCGTGAATCCTCCGTCCGGCAATTGATTTCGCGCGTCGCCGACACCATCACTCGCTGGGGCGAACAGGGCGGCTACTTCGCCAACCCCGAGTCTCGCGACGCCTTCCACGACGAGCTTACCCATTTGCTCGTCGAGCAGAAGATGGCCTTCAATTCTCCCGTGTGGTTCAACGTCGGCGTTCAATCCAAGCCGCAGTGCTCCGCCTGCTTCATTAACTCCGTCCAGGACGACATGGAATCGATCATGGGCTTGGCGCGCACGGAAGGCATGCTCTTTAAGTGGGGTTCTGGTACCGGAACCAATTTCTCCTCACTGCGCGGCAGCAAGGAATCTCTCTCCGGCGGAGGTATCGCCTCCGGCCCGGTAAGCTTCATGAAGGGCTTCGATGCTTTCGCTGGCGTAATCAAGAGCGGCGGAAAGACGCGCCGGGCCGCCAAAATGGTGATTCTGAACGTCGATCACCCGGATATCGTCGAATTCATCGAATCCAAGACCAAAGAAGAGCGCAAAGCGCACGTCCTGATCGAGCAGGGCTATGACCCATCGATCGACGGCGAAGCCTACAGCTCCATCTTCTTCCAGAACGCCAACCACTCCGTCCGCGTCACCGAAGAATTCATGCAGGCCGCCGAGGATGATCGCGATTGGTGGACCCGTAACGTCAACGACGGCACCCCCGCCGAACAATTTCGCGCCCGTGACCTGCTCGCCAAGATGGCCGAATCGGCTTGGCAGTGCGGTGATCCCGGCATGCAATACGACACCACGATTAACCGCTGGCACACTTGCAAGAATACCGATCGCATTTACGCCTCGAATCCTTGCTCGGAATACATGTTCCTGGACGACACCGCCTGCAACTTAGCTTCGCTCAATCTCTTGAAATTCCTGGGATCGAACGGCCAGTTCGACGCCGAATCGTTCCGCCACGCCGTGGATATCACTATCACTGCGCAGGAGATTCTGGTGGATAACGCCAGCTATCCCACCGACCGCATCGCCCGCAACTCCCATGCCTTCCGTCCCTTGGGTATCGGCTATGCCAACCTGGGTGCGCTGCTGATGTCTCTAGCAGTCCCGTACGATTCCGATTCCGGCCGCGACATCTGCAGCGCCATCACCGCGCTGCTCACTGGCGAGTCCTATTACCAATCGGCGCGTATTGCCGAGCGTATGGGGCCATTTGCGGGTTACGAGCCGAACCGCGACGCCATGCTCGGCGTCATTCGCATGCATCGCGATTCGCTACGCCCCATCAAGCGGGAAAACGTTCAGCCCTCCTTGCTCGATGCCGCGCAACGCTCTTGGGATAACGCCCTGGCCCACGGCGAAAAATTCGGCTACAAGAATTCGCAGGTTTCCGTGCTCGCACCCACCGGAACCATCGGTTTCATGATGGACTGCGATACCACCGGCATCGAGCCGGACTTGGCGCTGGTCAAGCACAAGCGGCTGGTTGGCGGCGGGGTGATGAAAATCGTCAACAACACCGTTCCGCAAGCGCTGATGCGCCTCAACTATCCCCCGGAACAAGTGGCCCAGATTGTTGACTATATCGACCGCAATGGCAGCCTGGAGGGTGCTCCCGGTCTGCTGCCCCAGCATCTGCCGGTATTCGATTGCTCGCTGGCATCCAACGGCGGCCGCTCCATTGCCTGGCGCGGGCACCTGAAAATGATGGCTGCGGCACAGCCTTTCCTTTCGGGCGCCATCAGCAAGACTATCAACATGCCCGAGGAATCCACCGTCGAAGACATCATGCAGGCCTATATCGAGTCGTGGAAGACCGGTCTGAAGGCCGTAGCCATCTATCGCGACAATTCCAAGCGCTCCCAGCCGCTCAACGCGGCAGGTAAGAAAGAAATCACCGCGGAGAAGGCCGTAGCAGCCGCCGTGGCCGCAAATGCAGCCCCGGCAACCATCAAAGAAGAGGCTCCCGAGGCGCCTGCGCAAAAGCAGCTCCCCGGATTTGCCCAGCGCCGCAAGCTCCCCAACGAGCGCAAATCAATCACTCACAAATTCGCCATCGGCGGCCACGAAGGCTACTTGACGGTAGGGATGTACGACGACGGTACCCCCGGTGAAATCTTCATCAAGATGGCCAAGGAAGGTTCCACCCTATCTGGGATCATGGACGCCTTCGCCCTATCGGTTTCCATCGCCCTGCAGTACGGCGTCCCGTTGCGGGCGCTGATCGATAAGTTCGTAAATTCCCGTTTTGAACCTTCCGGCTACACCGGCAACCCGGAGATTCGTTACGCCAAGTCGATTGTCGACTACATCGGACGCTGGGTAGGCAGCAAATTCGTCTCGCGCGACTACACCGACAGTGACGTCCAGGATACGGACCAGGACGACGCCCCGGCCAAGCCGCCGGTCGCGGAAATGCCTGTCCGTGCATACGCCAGCGCAGATTCAAGCTCCGCCCCGCGCCCGCGCACTGCCATTGATGACGCCCCGTCCTGCTCTGAGTGCGGCATGCTAATGACTCCCAACGGCAGCTGCTACAAGTGCGCCAACTGCGGAAGCACCTCTGGCTGCAGCTAGAGTAACCAACGCTCCTTAACCACCTAAGAAGGGCGCGAACCGCATAACCGACCGGTTCGCGCCCTTAGTTTTAGCCCATCCCGAAGCGCGATATCCCTTCAACAATCCCGCCTAAGCGGGCTTCAAGACCTAGGGCCACGACCAAATGAGGCAGCTACCGACGAGCGGGCCGGGATGTTTGTTTTTGAAACGAATCAAAACTAGGAAGGAATCACCAAAAAAAAAGGGGGGCCCCTCAGGGCCCCCACGCTCTTGTTTCCCCGTTCATGCCGGTTTCAGCGCGGCGAAACCAGCCCACCCCGGGTTTGAGCGACAGCCGTTGCGATAACTATTGCACGCGTCGTGCCACTCAGCGCGCCTCACGAGTTTTCGAATAACTCCCAAGTTTCTAGTAGTTTACAAATGTGGGCCGGATCAAGCACCCGCGAACCGCCCCGTTCCCCTACGTATTCCCACACGAAATCCGCGCATATCTATGTTCTTTGGAAAGTTCCTACTCAAAACCACCTGCGATTTTCCTCCGGTGCCACCCACACCGCCAGAGCGTAACTCGAACTGACTACTGGGCGAAACAGAACTCGCGAAGGTCCAGACAGGGGCTTGAGTGCCAAAGATTGCCGAAAAGGAGGGGTATCAGGAAGCTTACGTGCCGATCGACTTCCGCAAGGCTGTTGCTAGCGTCTCCGTCCAATGCCGAACGTCTTCCTCGGTCTCGGCTTCCACCATGACTCGGACCAAGGGCTCGGTACCCGAATAGCGTAGCACCACCCGCCCGGAGCTTCCCAGCGTCCGCTCCGCGTCAGCCAGCAGCCGCGACACATCCGGAAGGGAATTGAGTGGAGGCTTCGAGGCCACCCGCACGTTCTCTAGCCGCTGCGGGAAGATCTTCAGGCCGGCCACCAGCGCTTCCAGCGGCCCGCTAATTGACACCAGCGAAGCCATCTTGATCGCCGTCAACATCCCGTCGCCGGTGGTCGCATCGTCCAAAAACAGAATATGCCCCGATTGCTCGCCACCCAGGTTCGCGCCGGTCCGTTGCATTTCTTCCAGGACGTACCGGTCGCCGACGTCCACCCGCGTAAGCTTCAGGCCGACCTTCGAAAGAGCCTTGTCTAACCCGAGGTTGGCCATGCTCGTGCCGACTACCGCCGGGCCCTTCAGCGTCCCCTGCTCCTTCATATGACGCGCCATCGTAAAGAGTATGCCGTCGCCATCCACCAGTTTCCCGGAAGCGGTGGAGAACAGCGCGCGGTCGGCGTCGCCATCGAAAGCCACCCCCAGCGCCGCTCCCGTTTCCACCACGCGTTTACGCAACCCTTCGGTGTGCAGCGAACCGCAGCCCGCATTGATGTTGCGCCCGTCGGGCTCGTGGTTGATTGCGGTGACGTCGCAGCCAAGCGCGGCAAATAGGTCCGGCGCCAGGTGGCTGGCCGCACCGTTCGCGCAGTCCAGCACGACCTTCATTCCCTTGAATTTCGCGCCCGGCAGCACGCACGCCTGCAGGGCCTCCACATATTCATCGTGCAGCCGCGTATCTTCCGGCAGAGCCACACTCGGCAGCCGCGATCCTTCCGGCAGCTCTTCCATCATTCGTTCGATCTCGGCTTCGGTCGCGTCGGGAAATTTCATGCCGTTCGAAGAAATCAGCTTCACGCCGTTGTCGTGATACGGATTGTGCGACGCGGAAATCACCACGCCCGCGGCAAACTTGTCGCGGCGCACCAGCCAGGCCACTCCCGGCGTGGTCACGATTCCCGCGGACACCGGCTCGGCTCCCGCCGCCACCAGCCCGCGTGCGATTTCTCCGGCGATATGTGGGCCGGATTCGCGCGTATCCATGCCGATTACCACCCGCGGGTGCGCGGAGTGCGCGCGCAGGAAGCTTCCCAGCGCCTGGCCGACGCGCACCAGCGTGCCGTCGTCGAGCGGATGCTTACCCGGAATTCCGCGAATGCCGTCCGTGCCAAAGAGGCGTTTTTTCGCTTCTTGCATCGTCGTTGTCATGTACGATCCGAAAGAGAGAGGGACGCGAGCCCTGATTCTAGCATGCGCTCCGAGAATTTTTCGGCGTCTCCTGCACCGTTGTTTCGAAAAATCATAACCGTTTGGACGCGGATATAAGGCCGCTGCCGTACCTCGCCACCGGGTGTGTTATGGTATTCGGATTCCCGGGTGGCCTGATCCCATGCCTGTCGAAGCGGAGAAAAAGGTAGCAGCAGCGGCGTACGTAAGCGCCCGCATCATCGCGGCTGGAATCATTATCGCGTTCTTGTACTGGGCCGCCAGCGTGATCGTCACCTTACTGGTGGCCGTGCTCCTGGCTTATTTTCTTGACCCGGTGGTTGCCCGCCTGGAAGACATGGGCCTGGCCCGCGGCATCGGCTCCTTTCTCGTGGTTCTGGTTTCCATCATCGTCCTCCTGATGATCGGTTGGACCGTCGTCGAGCGCATCGATCAATTTGGCGCCGACTGGCCCAAGTACCGCAAGCCTCTGCACGAAATTCTCAGCGCCGCGGAAGCGCGCCTCGACCGCATCGAATCGCAAGCCGGCTCCATTGGCGAAGATGAGAAGGGCCGTCAGGTGCTGGTGGTCACCGAGCCGCATCCGGTCCGCCGGGCCATCCTTTCGCGCCTGGGTTCGCTCTCCAACGCCTTGATCGGCGCCACCTTCGTTCCATTTCTCGTTTTCTTTATGCTCGCCGGAAAACGCCACGCCTGGCATTCCACCATGCAGCTTTTCGCCACCACCGAGCGCACTCAGGTAAAAGAGACGCTCGAAGAAGTGGGGATGGTCCTTCATGGTTTTCTTTCCGGTACGGCCTTGGTGGGAGCCATCCTCGTTATATCGAGCTGGCTATTTTTCTGGGCTATCGGTCTGGACTTTCCGTTTCTCGCCGGGCTCGTCTCCGGCCTTTCCAGCCTGGTTCCTTACTTCGGAGTGGTTCTCGCGTGCGTCCCGCCGCTGCTCATCGGCCTGAGGGACTTTCATTCAGTCCCGGCGTTTGTGGGCATTTTTTCGATGATCACATTCCTGCACTTGGTCGCCGCCAACGTTCTCACTCCCGCGCTGATCGGCCGGCGCGTGCATGTGAACGCCCTCGCCGCTACCATCTCGCTTCTTTTCTGGGGCTGGCTGTGGGGCGGCATGGGCCTGCTCCTGGCCGTCCCCATCACCGCAACCATTAAAGTAGTCTGCGACCACGTCGACGACTGGGCTCCCATCGGCCGCTGGCTCGGCTCGTAGTTTGCGGCCTAGCGGTTTTTCAGCCGACCGTTGCGGCTAATCGAGTTTCTTCCTCGCACTCACGTACAACGATCCCGCCAGCAGTACGAACATCACCACGCCCAGCCACGACGCATGACTCCAGCTCGGCATGAATTTCGGTCCGAACGCGAATATATCCGCCCGCCAGGGCAGCCGCAGCACCACCACCAGAATGTGCGGCACTTTTTTCGCCAGCTCGGGATCCTGCAGCAGGGTAATCACGATCGCCAGCAGCCCGAACACGCCGCCGGCCGCGATCAGCCCGCTCGCATACAGCGAGCCAGGGCTCACCTCGCTTTCCGCCTCGGATTTTTTCTCGGCGCCCTGCTCCGCCAACCAGCGAATCATCCCCCCCGCGAAAATCGCCATGGTCGTGGCGATCGATAAGTACGAGCCCACCGCAAACGCCAGCGAACGAATCCCCAGCAATTCCACCGCAAGCACCAGAAAAACGCCAAGTAATACCAGTCGCCAGGGCAGCCGCTGATTCAATATTCCGCTGATCACTGTGGCCATCAGCCGCGCTTGCGGAGCCGCCGCCTGCGCGCTGCCGATTCCCTGAATCCACTGCACTTCAATCTGCTGCGTCGCCGGACTGTACAGATATTTTCCGTCCGGAATTTCATGCGCGCCCAGCGCATTCACGAGCGTCCAGGTTTTCCCCTGATATTGATAGTCGGCCTCCTGCACTTCCACACCGGACGCCGGATGTTGCACGTCAAACGGAATCTGAATCGGCTTGTATTGCGCCAAGCCGACGTTCATCAAAATCAGCGTCCCGCCCACCGCCAGAGACGAGACCATCACTCCGATCACCAATCCCACTTGCTGCCACACCGGCGTCGCGCCAACCAGATAACCCGTCTTCAGGTCCTGCGAGGTGGCTCCGGCAATTGCCGACGCAATGCAAACTACCCCGCCAATCGTCAGCGCCAGCACCGCGTAGGCGTTCGCCGTCCAGCCCATCACCAGGAACATCGCGCAGGTGGCCATCAGCGTAGCGATCGTCATGCCGCTAATCGGGTTGGACGAATTTCCGATCAGCCCGCTGATCCGCGACGCTACGGTGACGAACAGGAAACCAAACACCACCACAAAAACGGCCGCGATCACGTTGGAAATAAATCCCGTCTGCGCGCCGGGTATCGGCTTGAACGTCAGCAACCCCCACATCATCGCCACGATCACCACCGCGCCCACCAGCACCACGCGCATCGAAAGGTCGCGCTCGGTACGGCTCGCTTCCGACATATTTGTATTTCTCGCGCGCACATCCTTCAGCCCCGCGCGCAACGCCGAAACGATCGTCGGAAGTGTTTTGATCAGCGTGATCAGTCCTGCCGCTGCCACCGCTCCCGCTCCCATCGGCCGGATATAACTCGACCACAATTGATCCGGGGTCATCAGCGCAATCGGCACGGTGCTCGGGTACAACGGCACGGTGGGAGAAAGCGATCCGAAGAATTTAATAGCCGGGTTGAGCACCAGCCACGAAAACACTCCCCCAGCGAACAGGATTCCCGCCACTTTCGGTCCGATAATGTACCCCACCCCGAGATATTCCGACGTCACCGCGGCGCGAAACGACGCGCCCGGCAGCCATGTGGGTTGATAATCCGGCTGGCCCGTCCACATGCCCATGGTGTTCATCATGAATGTGTACGCGCCGCCCAGCCCCAGGCCCCAGAAAACCCGCCCGGCAAAAGAGCCGCCGCGCTCCCCGGCCACCAGCACGTCCGCGCAGGCCGTTCCTTCGGGATAGCTCAAGTTCCCGTGTTCTTTCACGATCAGTTGCCGTCGCAGCGGGATCATGAACAGCACGCCCAGCCATCCACCCATCAGCGAGAGGAAAAAAATCCGCCAGTACTCCGCGTTCAGGGAAAAGCCCAGGAAGATCAGCGCGGGTATGGAGAAAATCACTCCGGCCGCCACCGATTCGCCGGCCGACCCGGTGGTTTGCACGATGTTGTTTTCGAGAATCGTTGCCCGGCCAAACGCGCGCAGGATGCTGATCGATAGCACTGCGATGGGAATCGACGCGGAAACCGTGAGCCCCGCACGCAGCCCGACGTACACCGATACCGCTCCGAATAAAACGCCGAAGAGAGCGCCCAATATCACCGCGCGCAGGCTGAACTCCGCGGGGCTTTCCGAGGCAGGAATGTAGGGACGAAATTCGCCCGGCGGTGCCGTCGAACTCCAGTTTTTCTCAGCCATAACTACCTCCTCCCAAAGTCCGTCTGGTCAGGCCATTTTGGCTCGCCCAAGGAGTAGGACCGTATCACGTTTTGCGGAAAAGACGCTAGAGATTGCCTTCCGCAGGCATCCATGCCACGGCTATACTCGCGCCCGTGCTCGCGCCCGTGCTCGCGAACGTAGCGAGCGACCGACCGATCGCCATCGGACTCGCAATCCGTCACCACTGTGCTATCGTGACCCTTCCCGCAAAACGCCGATCGGGAAAGGTAGCGCCGCCCAGTGCCCCCCAAACGCGTAGTCAACCTCCGCTTGGTTTCCCCCCGGTGAACACCACCGCGACCCCTCGTTCCGTCATTCAAGTCTCCGGAGTCCGCAAGACCTACGGCTCGTTGGTAGCCGTCGACGAAGTGTCTTTCGACGTCAACCAAGGTGAGATCTTCGGTTTGATCGGCCCCAACGGCGCCGGAAAAACCACCACCATGGAGTGCATCGAAGGTCTGCGCAAGCCAGACCGCGGCGCGATCTCGGTTCTGGGTCTCGATCCCTTCCGCCAGGTCTACCAACTCCAAGACCGCATCGGAGTGCAGCTCCAACAAGCGCAACTCCAGAAGCGAATCAAAGTGTGGGAAGCAGTAGACCTTTGGGCGTCACTCTACAAAAAGAAACCCGCAGACGGCGAACGCCTGCTCCAGCAGCTAGGTCTCGCCGAAAAGCGCAACGCCTGGTTCATGACCCTTTCGGGAGGCCAGAAGCAGCGCCTGTTTATCGCCCTCGCACTCATCAACGATCCGGAGGTGGTCTTTCTCGACGAGCTCACCACCGGCCTCGACCCCCAATCGCGCCGCGCGATCTGGGACTTGGTCCGCGGCATCCGCGAGCAGGGCAAAACGGTTTTCTTGACCACCCATCTCATGGAAGAGGCCGAACGATTGTGCGACCGCGTGGCCATCATCGAGCGCGGCCGCATCATTGACATCGACACTCCCGCACGGCTCATCGACCGCCACTGCCCGGAGCGAACCGTTGTTTTGGCCACCGCCGCGCACGACCCGGCCGCTGAGGAACGCTTCCGCGCGATCCGCCAAGTTGCGTCAGTAAGCTGCAGCGACTTGCGCTTCACCATTCGCGGTCTGGGGGACGACCTGGTGACCGAGGTGATCCAATGTCTGTCCGAGAATCGCATCCGGGTCACCGAGTTCCGCACAATTCTTCCCAACCTTGAGGATGTGTTCCTCAAGCTGACCGGTCATTCCATTCGCGACTAGAGGCGCCAAACATAACCATGCTGCGTGGACTCTGGAAACTAACCTGGATCGAGACCAAGATTTTCATGCGTGAGCCGTTGGGCGCGCTTGGAACCATCGGTTTCCCCGTTTTGATTTTTATCGTAATCGGCCGCGTAGCCGGCCGGACGCTCCCACAGTCATCCGCCGCTTCCAACAGTTTTGTCCAGGTCAGCTTGCCGGTCATCGCGTCTCTGCTAATCGCCGTCAGTTGCGTGCTGTCCCTGGTCACCATCATCTCCATCTACCGCGAGGGCGGCATCCTTAAACGCCTCCGCGCTACCCCGCTTCGCCCCCAGACGATTCTCGGCGCGCACGTGCTCGTCAAGCTGGCGCTCACCGCGGCTACACTGCTCTTGCTGGTGCTGGCAGGTAAACGCTACTACCCGGTTGGAGTCCATGTTCCGCTGTTCAGTTTTACGATCGCGTTGCTGATTAGCACCTGGAGCATACTGTCGATCGGCTTTATCATCGCTAGCATCGTTCCCACCGCGCGCTTTGCCCAGCCGGTCGGCGCCGCCATCCTGTACCCGATGCTCGTCGTTTCGGGACTATTCATGCCGATTGCGTCCATGCCGCCGATGCTCCGGTCTCTCACCCGGGTGCTTCCGCTAACCTACGCCGTATCGCTGCTTGAGGGAATTTGGAAGGGCGACTCGTGGTTGGCGCACGCGGGCGACGTAGCGGCGCTGGTCCTGGTGTTCGTAATTTGCACCGCGCTCTCGGCGAAGGTATTTCGTTGGGAGTAAAACCGATCGCTTCACCGCTCGATTGGAAATCGATGGACTGCGCAGCGCATCACACGTCTTTCTGCGGGCTGAATCCGAAAACCGCTCCTGCTCCCTAAATTCGTCGTCAATAAGACTCGGCCGGCCTGCAACCCCCGTGCACGTGCTCGAAACCTCCACGCGCGAGGGCTGCGAATCCGCACCGGATGTACGGTAGAATTCCATTCGGCTCCGGAGGGCGGATGATTCACCGCAACGTTTTTCACAATGGCCGTTTGCTGCCCATCGAACAGGCGCGATTGTCGCCTGGCCAGGGCGGCTTGCTCAGCGGCTGGGGGCTCTTTTCCACTTTGCGCATCACCGGCTCGGTTCCCTTCGCTTTCGAACGGCACTGGAAGCGCCTGCAAAAAGATGCCGCCCGCACCCGAGTCCCGTTTCCATTCGACGCCGACGCAGTTCGCTCTCAACTCGCCCAGTTGGTCCAGGCCAATCAGGTGGTAGAAGGATCAGCACGGATTTTCGTCATCTATAACAACGTAGGCATCTGGCGCAGCGAGGAAGAATTTCCCGATGTCGACCTCATCATTTATTCCGCGGGGCTGCCCGCCTTCCGCGAGCCCGCCACTCTCGCCCTCCGCGAGAATGGCCGCCACGCTGCCGCGCCATTGGCCGGCGTGAAAGTTACATCCTGGTTGAACAATGTCTGGTGCCTGCACGAAGCGCGCGAGGGCGGATTCGATGAAGTGGTGTTACTGAACGAGCGCGGCGAGGTGGCCGAGTGCACCGCGGCAAATATTTTCTGCGTGCAAGGCGGGCGCGTGCTCACCCCTCCTCTCGATGCGGGCTGCCTCGAAGGCGTGACGCGCGCGCTGTTGCTGGAAATTGCCCCCGGAGCTGGCGTCCCCGCCGAGGAAAGAGTGCTGCGGCCGGAAGATTTGCTAGCCGCGGACGAGGTCTTCATTTCGTCAACCAACCGCAGCCTGCTCGGCGTGGGCGAACTGCGCGGCCACACTTACCCCGAAGCGCCCGGCCCGATAACCCGCAAGCTGGAAAAAGTCTTTGCCGACTACATCGCCAGCTACATCGAGCAACATAGAGATTTGCTGGGTGCCGGCCCTTCGTAAGCCGCGCTTTCACAGAAATCCTCACGCAGAAGCGCGCTACCGAGTGGCTGTGTTAGCATTCCCCGCTAGGACAGCCGGGCGCGAGAGCAATGACGGAACCGAAACAGCTCGCGGCCAGTTTTCGCAAACAGACCAACGAATTTTGCGCCGACGTCGAACGTAAGCGGCGGCAGCTCGCGAGCTAACCGCACGCTGACTGCCGGCACCCGATGGCGCTGCTGACAATCGTTGAGCGCGTCCGCCGCCGGCTCACGCGCGGCGGAATGCCAGCTAGTGGATCAGCGTTCCGAGCAGGGCCACCACCACGCCAGCTGCGGCGAGGATTATTCCCAGGCCCCAAAACGCTTTTTTCTTCGTCAATATCGTGATCGAGGTGATCACCAGCGCGGCTTCCAGAATCACTTCTCCCAGGTCGAATCGATCCGCCCGGCGCTCCTCCACCTTCACTTCGTTTTGCAGTCCGGTCGCTTCGGCCTGAATTTCCTTCTCCTGGTCCTTGTAACGGTCGATCTCTTTCTCGTACTTGGTCCGCACCTTCTCGGAGTCTGCCTCGCTCTTCGATGGCATCACCGTGAGTTCATCCAGCAACTGCTCGTAGTTGTGGCGCCGGATATCCTTGGCCTGGAAATATGCCCACTGATCGCTGGCCTTGGTTTGATTCAGTATTTCCTCGGTGTGCGCGCGGTGCCCGAGCAGCGAAACCGCCGCGACCAATACCGCCAGAATGGCCATGGTAATCGTGACCGGCGCTAGGGAATGATCCTCCGCTCCGTGTTCGGCATGTTCTTGCAGTTCGCTGATTTCTTCAGGCATGGCTGGGCGCCTCCGGACTGTGCAGTGAAAAACGAGCCCAAGGATACCAGAATTGCCGCCGCCGGCCTCGCCGAACTACGTGGAAAGCTCGTAGTCGCCGCCAGGAATCCGGTACAATCGCGCTGACTGCATGGCCGCCCGTTGCGGCCGGTTTGGAAGAGCAAGGAAGGAGATCGTATGACCGAACTAGCCAGCAAGAATTGTGTTCCGTGCCGCGGCGGAGTGCCGCCCCTGCAAGGCCCTGAGCTTGCCGCCCTGGCCAAGCAAGTCCCGGAGTGGAGAGTGGTGAACAACCACCACATCAACCGCACGTTTACGTTTCCTGATTTCAAAACGGCGCTGGCTTTCGTGAATCGCGTCGGCGCCATCGCCGAACAAGAAGGCCATCACCCCGACATTTTCCTCACCTGGGGCAAAGCGGAAATCACGTCGTGGACCCATAAGATCGATGGCCTGACCGAAAGCGATTTCATCTTGGCCGCAAAAATAGACACCCTTAGCCCTTAACGCGGGCGCTGGAGGTGAATTTTGTTCTGTTAGGTTTAGATTCAAAAACGGATCCCTTGAACGATAAGAGGGCAAGTGTCCACCTACCGGCCGCGGTTTACGGCGCGAATCGAGGGCTCTCCAGAGACCATCTTTAACCTAATTGCCGACATGCCCAATTATGGGCGCTGGCTGCCCGGTTCAGATGCGTTCGGCGGCACATCCGAAGTATCGCCATATCCGGTCTGTCTCGGCACAACCTATCTCGACGCGGGACCGGCGGGCCAGCGGCCCGGCTCCGTCACTGCATATGACCCCCCGAAACGCATCGCCTTCCACCACAAGATGCTGTTGAAGCGAGGCCCCCTTACCGCAAACATTGACGTCCACATTCGCTACGCGTTTGAGCCGGCCGAACGCGCCACATGGGTCGTCCGCGATCTCGATCTCACCATCCAAATACCGGGTCTGCTGAAGGTGGCAGAGCCCTTGGTGGTATTCGCGTTCCGTAAGGAGAATGTGCGGATACTTGCGGAGCTGAAACGCTACGTCGAAGCGCAACCACGGCCCCGCCCCGGCGGCCCATCCCGTGCGTAAACATGCGACGACCCCAGGGACGGAAAACGAAACCGCCCGCAGCGGCTCTTTGCAAACGGCTTACCGCTTAGCGTAGCCTCCACGGCCCTCCCCCGCCATTTACGTTGTCAGCAAATATTTCGAGAATTGCTAGATTTCCGGCCTGGATTTATGTAGCATCGTCTCGTCCAGCCAATCCAAGTTGTTGATCAGCCTCAGGAGATCCTTGAATGCGCAAGCCTGTATGTCCTACGGTGATAGATAGCCTTGACCGTCTCACCGAGAAATATTCGCTGCTGAAGCACCCCTTCTATAAGGCTTGGACCCAAGGAACTCTCTCTCGCGAATCATTGAAACTCTACGCCCAACAATATTACCGCCACGTGGAAGCCTTCCCGCTGCACCTCGAATTGCTGGCGTCGCGTTGCCATGGCGAGCTGCACGACTTGATCAATGAGAATTTGGCTGAGGAACTCGACAAGGTGAATCCCCATCCGGCGCTGTGGCGCCAGTTCGCCGCCGAACTCGGCGTCGACGAACCGTCCCTCAAGTCCGCCCGCCCCTTGCCGGGAATCTGCGCCCTGCTGGATGCCTTCGATGAGCTGGCCGGATTTGGCTCGCAGGCCCAAGCGGTGGCCGCGTTCTACGTTTACGAATCCCAGGTCCCGGAAATCTGCACCCAGAAAATCGCCGGCCTGCGCCGCTTCTACGGGATCGAAGATTCCGGTGCTCTAGCGTATTTCGCCGTTCACGAAGAAGCGGATGTTCGCCACCGCGCCGCGTGGCGCGATTGGCTGGCCAAGCAGCCCGCGTCGGAATCCGTCGACATTCTCGCCGCGGGTGAGCGCGCCCTGAAGGCGCTCTGGTGCGCCCTGGATGCGGTGTATCCGCATGGCGGCAACGCGCGAGTGAACTAGGTTTTCAGCAAAGTTTTAATCGGGCGCCGACGGTGGTATCGTCGGCGCTTTTGTTGTCTCTGGCCGATACTCCCGGCTTAAGTTCAAAACACGTGGGCTTCCCAGACGATTCGTAGATTCTCTCCTGGACGCCAAGCGAATTTATCGGCGATGGGGTGCTGAGCGAAGCGAAGTGGGTGCCCCAGGTGTCGATTTCACACCTGGGTTTTCCGCGTTCTTGACTTGACCTTGTTTCGCACAACTCCCCAGCACTCGTGACACACTGACGGGGAGCGTGGGCTGGTCTTGCTGCTACCCGTGCGGGGTCGCTCCGCGCGATTTCCTCGGCCGATCCAGGACCACCGCCGGTGCCTCGGCCAGGCTTCGACGATGCAATTGCGAGTCGCGTAGCACGCCAATTCAGTGAAGCCAACCTCGGAAGCGATCCTTTCAGCCCTTCGCGGCCTAGAAGTTAACCACAGTGCTGGCGCTAATCAGCGGACTGAGCTGCCAGCCCCCCCAGAATCGACTTTCCATCGCGGAAGCTTCCGCGCGAAGCGAAATCCGAGGCCGTATTCGGAAATCCACACCGGCCCCGGCCGTCGCGCCGGGAGCGCTCCACTGAAGACCGATGGCTCGGGAATAGAAACGAACGTATGCGCCATCGACACGCACGAAGGATTCCAGGCGATAGCACAAAGGGAAGCGGTACCGAGCACCTGCTCCGATCGAGGTGACTCGGGACTTGCCAAAAAAAAACGCAACGGTGGGTGGAGGCGGGGAAGGTTGGTTTCCAAAACTGGCGCTAGCCACGGCCTCCAGTCCGAACCTGCGCGTCACGAAACATGCCAACGAGGCATGCGCGCCGAGCGTATCAACCGTGTTGGCAGGAAGTGCGAAGAATCGGGAATAGTCCACGCCCACAGAGCCCTCGAACCGATACGCCACGTAATTCGGCAGTGGCCGTTTTACATGAGTGACGTAAGCAGGCATCGCATTGACCGATTCAGACAACGCCGGAACACCCAGGGATATTAGGGGCAGCGCCGGTGCCGTCAGGGCCGGCGCTATCAGCGATTGTTCGCCGCCGACTTGCGCGGATGAGCTGGTCGCGGACAACAATAGCAGTCCTAGCGCCGCGAAAAGACTTCGCATATAAGAAATCCTCCTATTCGTCTCCACAAGATCGGGATGCCGCCCCTGTTGAAGCCGCCCACGCCGCTGCCAGCCGATTCGCCAAAATGGCAAACGGCCAGGCACACCATGGACTTCAGGAGGGGAAAACAAGCTAACGAGCGGAACAGAATCCGCGAGAGGACGACTTGAACCGAGCCCCAGCGATCTTATTCAATCATGGTACTAGTACTGTTCGCGGGGGAGTATACCACACGTGCGGCAGTCGCGACGATGGATCTGAGGTTTCCCGGGGACGTGGCCATAGTGGCACAGCCAATCGGGCTGTGGGGATCTAAGGCCAGCAAAGTCTATCGTTTATAAACGAGGCGGCCGCCGACTATCGTAGCCATTGGCCCGCCGCGAAATTCGCGGCCATCAAATGGGGTGTTGCGCGACCGGCTGGCAGTCTCGGCAGCCAAATACTTCCAGCGATGCTCCAGCGAGAAAATCGTCAGATCGGCAACTTCTCCTGCGGCGATTTTGCGCTCCATCCCCAGCGCTCCAGCCGGCCCGGTGGTGAAGAGCTCCACCAGACGCATCAGAGTGATTCGTCCCGGATGCAGAAGTTCGTCGAGCGCCAGGCCCAGCGCCGTCTCGAAACCAGTAATACCAAACGGCGCGCGATCGAATTCCACGTCCTTGCTGGCCGCGTGATGCGGCGCGTGGTCGGTGGCAATCGCGTCCACCGAACCATCCGCCAGGCCGGCGCGCAGAGCGTCGCGATCTTCGCGTGAAGCCAGCGGCGGATTCATCTTGTACCGCGAATCGTACTGCACGTCCTCGTCGATCAATGTGAAATGATGCGGCGTCACTTCGCAGGTCACCCGCAGGCCCTGCTTCTTGGCGCGCCGCACATGTTCGAGCGATGCCGCCGTGGAAAGATGCGCGATGTGCAAACGTCCGCCGGTGAGCCCAGCCACTTCCACGTCGCGTCCCACGCAGATAGACTCCGCCGCGGCGGGCATTCCCTTCAGTCCCAATCGAATGGATCGCGGGCCTTCCCGCATCACCCCACCGGCCGCCAGCGATACGTCTTCACAATGATCGATCACCGGCAAGCCCAGCGGACCGCAGTAGTCCATCGCCTGGCGCAGCAGCCGCGCGGTGGCCACGGGCTTTCCGTCATCACTGATCGCCACGATTCCTGCATCCTGCATCGCCGAAATTTCAGCCAGGGCTTCGCCTTTGCTCCCGATCGAAGCGGCGCCGATCGGCCACACTCGCACCACCGCCACCGCCTTCGCGCGGTCGACCATCGACCGTGTCACCGACGCATTGTCGTGCACCGGCTGGGTATTCGGCATCGGGCAAATGGCCGTAAATCCTCCGCGCGCCGCGGCCAGCGCTCCGCTCTCGATGGTTTCGGAAAGCTCCTGGCCCGGCTCGCGCAGGTGGCAATGCAGATCGATGAATCCCGGAGTGACGATCAAACCGGTTGCATCCAAAATTTCGGCGCCTTCCGCCGCCAGTCCGGTGCCGGTCCGCACGATTTTTTCACCGTCAATCAGAATATCGAGTGCGCCTTCGCTGCGGCTCGCCGGGTCGATGACCCGGCCATTCTTAATCAGAAGCATGCGATTCCTTTGCTGGGTGTGGTGCGTCGGTTGCCGGCGCACTGATGAGATGAAAGAGCAGGGTCATACGGACCGCCAGGCCATTGGTCACTTGCTCCAGGACGCAGGACTGCGGGCCATCCGCCACCGCTGGATCGATTTCCAGGCCGCGGATCATCGGTCCTGGATGCATCACGATGGCGTCGGGACGCGCCAGCCGCAGCCGCTCCGGCGTGAGCTGGTAGCGCCGGACGTATTCGTCCGCCGGCAGCGCGGGCTCGTGCATCCGTTCCGTCTGGACGCGCAGCACCATCACCACGTCCGCGCCATCGAGCGCTTCCTCAAGTCGCCACACCCGGCGGATATTCGGGGCCAAAGATTCCAGTTCGCGCGGTATCCACATCGGCGGACCGCAAAGCGTGATGCGCGCCCCGAACTTGCTGAGCAAATGAATGTTCGAGCGAGCCACGCGGCTGTGCAGAATGTCGCCGAGAATCGTGAGGTTCCAATTATCGAGTGAGCCTTTGCGGTCGCGAATCGTGAGCGCGTCCAGCAGCGCTTGGCTGGGATGCTCGTGCGAACCATCCCCGGCATTGATCACCGGGACGTCGATGCGCCGGGCCACGAAGTCCGCGGCGCCGGAAGAGCTATGGCGCATCACCACAATGTCGGGCTTCATCGCTTCGAGCGTCCAAACCGTATCCAGCAGCGACTCCCCCTTTTTCAGGCTGGAAGACTCCGCTTGCAGGTTCATGGTGTCCGCGCCCAGGCGCGAAGCGGCGGTGGCAAAGCTGATGCGGGTGCGCGTCGAGGGCTCGAAAAATGCCAGAGCGACCGTCTTGCCTCGCAGCGTGGCTAGTTTCTTTAGCGGGTGGCGCTGGAATTCCTGGAAAGGGCGGGTCTGGTCCAGAATAAATTCAATTTGTTCGCGGCTGAGCGGTTCGGTCCCGAGCAGATTTCGAAATCTGGGAATCACACCTTTTTCCTATTGGATGGGGCCGAAACGGCTCACGAAACGCGGTCCACCAGCATCACACGTTCTTCGCGATCGATTTCCTGCAAGCGCACCTCAACGATTTCCGTGTCGGAGGTATCCACCGTGCGCCCGATGAAAACCGCCTCTACCGGCAGTTCGCGATGGCCGCGGTCGATCAGCACGCACAAGCGAATCCGCCGCGGCCGGCCCAGATCGAAAAGGCCGTTCATCGCCGCGCGAACCGTTCGCCCGGTATACAGCACGTCGTCCACCAGTACCAGGTCGCGGTCGTCCACTGGAAAACTAATGTCGTTGGACTGCACTACCGGTTGCGGCGCCACCGTGGAGAGGTCGTCGCGGTACAGCGTAATATCCAGCGTGCCGACGGGAATCTTTACGCCCGAAAACGCTTCGATGGATTTGGCCAGGCGCTCAGACAGCGGCACGCCGCGGCGGCGAATTCCAATCAGCGCCAGGTCCGCGGTGCCACCGCTTTTTTCCACAATTTCGTGCGCCAGACGCTGCAGCGTCCGGTCCATTTCTTCGGCGGAGAGCAGTTGGCGTTTTTCGACGACTCGCATTGGCGCCACATCCTAACACAGCGCGGCCCTCGAAAGGAGAGCCACGCGGTCACGTGATCGAGAGGTTCGCTGCTCGGCCTTCTCGCGACGTCGACGGACGGGTCAGTCTGGAACTTCCACTGGCGCCCGTATACGGAGTCTCATTCTGCGACAAGCCCCCGCCAGCCTTGACGTCCGTGATATCCTTCCGTCACGGTGCCCCAGCCGGTTA
This sequence comes from uncultured Acidobacteriota bacterium, assembly GCA_963725655.1. Taxonomy (GTDB): domain Bacteria; phylum Acidobacteriota; class Terriglobia; order Acidiferrales; family UBA7541; genus CAVRXT01. Next base: position 275,762 of record CAVRYY010000001.1, read on the forward strand.
CAGCCCGCGAGCTTCAGTCGGGTGTGGACTTGAGTGTCCGCGTTGCCTCTCTCTCTCTTTCCAATCCAGTGATTGCCGCCAGCGGGACCTTTGCCTACGGAGTCGAGTTTGCCAATCTGGTTGACCTGAACGCCCTCGGCGGTATCGTGGTGAAGGGTCTTTCCGCAAAGCCGATGGCCGGTGCCCCCGCGCCGCGCATGTGCGACACCGCCAGCGGCATGGTCAACGCGATCGGATTGCAGAACATTGGAGTCCGCGCCTTCGTCGCCGAAAAGCTCCCCGCACTACGGGGTTACCGCACCGCTATAATAGCCAACGTCTTCGGGAACACCATCTCGGACTACATCGAGGTCATCCGGGTTCTGGAAGACGCCGAAGGCATAGCAGCTTACGAGCTGAACGTATCGTGCCCGAACACCCAGCATGGCGGGCTGGAGTTCGGAGTCGATCCCAAGCAACTTGAAGAATTGGTCACCGCGGCTCGAGCGGCCTCCAAGCGCCCGCTATGGGTCAAGCTCGCGCCGATGGTTGGAACGATTCGCCTAATCGCAAGAATCACTGAGGGTTGCGGCGCTGACGCTTTGACCATCGCAAATACCTATCCGGCGTTGTGTATCGACGTACACACTTTTAAGTCCCGTTTGGGTAGTACCACTGGGGGGTTGTCCGGAGCCGCCATTCGTCCTATAACTGTGCGGCTGGTTTACGAGGCTTGCCAGGCTGTCCAGATCCCGGTTATCGGGCTGGGCGGCATCACCGAACCGGAAGACGCCATGGAATACATCCTGGCGGGTGCAACGGCGGTGCAGGTCGGCACGGCGCATTTTGTCGATCCAACGGCTTCGGAGCGCCTCGTGACCGGGTTGCGGCAGTACTGTAACTCAATAAATGTACCAAGAATCAATGACTTACGGGGCGGTTTACAGCAATAAATGTATTGGCCAAAGGGTTCTAAAGGGCTAAGCTAGTTAACCTAGTAGGGTCTTATAGAGGCGGAGGCCAATGAAATTTAAACTCTTTCTCATTTTGCAAACGGTGTTTTTAGGCATCATTTGCATGTTCGTGATGCCGTCGTTGCGACCGGCTGATAAGCCGGCGGCAATGTCGGCCGACGCTGCACAACCTTCGGGAACGCTGGCAGTTGCGCTCCCAGCCAAGCCCCTGAAAGTGTGGGATTGCATCTCGAGTTGGTACGGAGCGGACTTTGACGGCTTGCCCACCGCTAACGGCGAAACCTACGATATGAATGCCGCAACGGCGGCACACCCAACCCTCCCCATGGGCTCCGTGGTACGAGTTATCAATTTGAGAAACCACCGCAGCGCCATCGTCCGCATCAATGACCGCGGACCCTACGTGGAAGGGCGCGACTTGGATGTATCCTACGCCGTAGCCCGCCGTCTGGGATTTGCACAGCGTGGCCTGTCCCGAGTTCGCATCGAACTCTTGGAGCTCCCATAGTACCCGCCCGCCCGCCATCGCAGCTCATCGTCGCCCTCGACTTCGATTCTTTTTCTCCCGCTTGGACTCTCGCGCAGCAGCTCCGCGGAACCGTGGATATGTTCAAAGTGGGCAGCCAGCTCTTTACCGCGGAGGGCCCGCCGGCGGTGCAGAAGCTGGCGGGGAACGGGTTCGAGATCTTCCTCGACCTGAAATTCCACGATATACCCAACACCGTTATGGGATCGATCGCTGCGGCAGTGCGGCTTCCTGGGGTCCGCCTGATCACCCTGCATGCGCTGGGCGGTGTGGAGATGATGCGTGCGGCGCGGAAGGCGGCGGGCACCGGCACAGCGCGCCCGTTGCTCCTGGGCGTTACGATCCTCACCAGCCTGGATTCCGCTGCGCTTGTGCCACTGGGGATTGCCGGTCCGGCTGCGGAACGAGTGATCGAGCTGGCGAAGCTGGCGCAGACATCGGGGCTCGATGGGGTGGTGGCGTCCGCGCACGATGTGGCGGCGATTCGCGCGGCTTGTGGCCCGGAGCTAAAAATCGTAGTACCTGGAATCCGTCCGGCGGCTGCGGATCTTGGGGATCAGGCCAGAGTCGCCACCCCTGCCGAAGCGGTGCGCGCAGGTGCGGACTACTTGGTAGTCGGTCGGCCAATTACCGCCGCCGCAGATCCGGTTGCCGCAGCGCAGAAGATCCGCGACGAGATCGCCGCCTGTAACTAGCAATATCGCACAGCTTGTCCCCGCCAAACCCCCTTGCCTGATCCACCGGCGCAATCCCTTGAAACGTATCTCTCGGAGTGCTACGTTCCAGCGGTAAGCACCGCACGAGCCGGCGACTTTGGAGCCGCAAGATGCGATCCAAGGCGGCCCAAGAAACCAGAAATTCGAATCGAGGCACCTGTGGGGATTAGGTTTACGAAGTTGCTGATTCTAAAAGAGAAGTAAAATCCGAAACCATGCGATTTGCAGAAATTGACTAGTCCGCAAAGAAACAGAACGTAGTGGGGATTCGAATCGAGGCACCTGTGGGGATCAGGTTTCTGAAGTTGCTGATTCTAAAAGAGAAATAAAATTCGAAACCATGCGATTTGCAGAAATTGACTAGCCGGAGAAAGACAAGCCAATGTGGCCGGGAGCACTACCAGTTCCGGGCTCGCCGATGAAGCACGTCATCGTCGGCACTGCTGGCCACATCGACCACGGGAAATCCACTCTGGTGGAGGCGCTGACCGGCACCCATCCGGACCGTCTGGAAGAAGAGAAGCGCCGCGGCATTACCATCGACCTGGGGTTTGCGTTCCTTGATCTCCAGGGGGCGCGGCTTGGATTTGTGGATGTTCCGGGGCATGAGCGATTCGTCCGGAACATGCTGGCCGGAGCGGGCGGGATCGACCTGGTATTACTGGTGATCGCTGCCGACGAATCGATCAAGCCGCAGACTCGGGAGCATTTCGATATCTGCCGGCTGCTGGGGATATCCCAGGGAATCGTGGTTTTGACCAAATCCGACGCGGTCGACCCGGGCGTGCTCGACTTGGTGCGGCTGGAGGCGGAAGAGTTTCTCCGCGGGTCGTTTCTCGAGGCCGCTCCGATCGTTGCGGTGAGTGCGCGCACCGGCGCCGGAATTCCGGAGTTGAGGAGCGAACTGGTGCGTGTGGCTCAACTTGCGCCGGAGCGCGACGCTGCTCGGTGGGTCCGCTTGCCGATCGACCGCGCCTTTGCGATGAAGGGCTTCGGGACGGTGGTCACCGGCGCGTTGATTTCGGGGACACTGCGGCCGGAAGACGAGGTGGAATTATTCCCCGCGCGCCGCCTCCTACGCGTCAGAGGAATTCATTCCGGGGGGCGTGCGACGGAGCTCGCCGTGGCGGGTCAGCGCACCGCGGTAAACCTTTCAGGGATAGCGGTGGAAGACCTCGAGCGCGGGATGGTGCTGGCAACTCCCGGCCGCTTTGAGGCAACCCGGCGCCTGGATGCCCGGGTAATCCTGCTGCCGTCGGCGCGACTGCTGAAGAATCGCGCGCGCGTTCATTTCCACCAGGCTGCGTGCGAAGCGGTGGCCGAAGTGGTGCTGCTCGAAGACTCCGTGCTTCGGCCCGGCGGCTCGGCGCTCGCGCAGTTGCGGCTGGATCGCCCGGTGCTGGTTTTGCCAGGAGACCGGTTCGTGATCCGGCAGTTATCGCCGTTGATTACGATCGGCGGAGGGATGGTGCTGGATTCTCTGGCTCCTCGCCATCGCGCGCGCGAGACCCAATGGGCGGCGTGGCTTGCCGCTGCCGAGAATGGCAGCCGGCCGGAGCGGCTCGCGGCTTGGGCTGCGAACGAGAAGGACTCCCTCACACTGGCGCAAATCATCGCCCGGACCGGATGGACGGAATCCGAAGCTCGCGAAGCCGTAACCGCACTCGAGAAAGCGGGCACGCTTCGGAGGGTGAGCGGGCAACCCTTGAGCGTCGCCGCCGCCGCGTCGATCGCAAGCCGAGCGAGCAGCTTGTGCGCGGTGATGGAGGAATTTCACCGGGCCAACCCCTTACTACCCGGCATGCCTCGGGAAGACCTGCGGGGGAAGATCCGCGGGTTGGGGCGGGAGGCATTCGCCGCCGCGCTGGGTGATCTGGTAGCCGCGAAGTCGGTTGAAGTCGCCGGAGATTTGGTGCGGCTAGCCGGGCGCGAGGTGGCTCTCTCCCCTGAGGAATCGAGGGCCAAAGAGCAGATCGAGCGGGCGTTCGAGACGGCGGGCCTGGCAACGCCGAGCGCGGAAGAAGTGCTGGCGAAGGTGGTGATCGAAAAGCCCCGGGGCCGCAAGATCTTGCAGATCCTGTTGCGCGAAAAGGCTCTGGTAAAGGTGAGCGAAGACTTGATCGTGCATCCGGGGGCGATCGCCAGGCTGCGGGACCTGCTGCAGAAGCACCGCCGGGAACATGGCGGGCGGCTGACCATCATCGCGTTTAAGGAACTGACCGGGGTGACCCGCAAGTACGCTATCCCCCTGCTGGAGTACCTGGACCGGGAGCGGGTGACGCGCCGGGTGGGCGATGAGCGTGATATAGTGTAGCGAGTGGCCGCCGTGAGTCCGGGGTCGCTGTTTGGTCAAATCCAGGCTCGAGAAGCAGGTGCTGCATGGGTGAATTTGGTCCAATGCATTGGGTGGTTGTCGCTGTGGTGATCCTTGTTCTTTTTGGCGGGAAGAAAATTCCCGAAGTGATGCGTGGCTTGGGACAGGGAATCAAGGAATTCAAGGAAGGGATGCACAGTGGAGAGTCGGTAACCGCACCACCGCCGTCGGCTCCGGCACAAGCATCTACCGTTCCTCCGCCAGCAGTTGCTCCGCCCTTCGAAGAAAAGAAGTAACGCCGTCAGCGGCTCGCTCATCGGCGAGCAGTGAACCGATCGGCCGACGGGGGCGCGTGCGGGCGATGGGTCCTTCCCCGGGATCCAGCCTGCGCGGATCAGTGGGCGTAAATCGCGGGATCAAAAATCGCGCAACGTCTGGTACACCCGCGCCAGCGGCAGGCCCATCACGTTGAAGTAGCAGCCATCGATCCTGCGAACGAAACGTCCTGCCCGGCCCTGGATTCCGTACCCGCCCGCTTTATCGTTGCCGTCGCCCGACGCAGCGTACTCCTCGATTTCCTGTTCCGACAGCGCCGCGAATTCGACCTGCGTAATTTCGTCGAAAAACTTCTCCGCCCCGTCTGGGATACGCACGATCGCCACGCCGGTGTGGACTTGGTGCGCGTTCCCACTGAGGCTGCGCAGCATTTCCCGAGTGCGGGCTTCGGATTCGGGCTTGCCTAGAATTTCGGCGCCGGCAACAACGACAGTGTCCGCGCCGATTACGAATGCGGAAGCCGCGGGGTCTTCCGCCTGGATCGAGGTTACTGCGGCGCGTACTTTCTCGCGGGCCAGCCGTTGGACGTAGTGGTTAGGGAGCTCGTCGGCGTGGTGGGATTCGTCCACGTATGGTACGCGAACCTCGAAGAGGAAACCGGCATCGCGCAGGATTTGCGCGCGGCGAGGTGATCCGGAAGCTAGCCAGATTTTCATGTTCAGGAAGCCGCCAAGATTGGCGGCGCGACAAACTGTTTGCTACCAAGCAACGGCTACTTCACCTGTTCTTTCCGACAAACTAGATGACCACGGATTCCTGATATTCGCCGAAGGTGCGGCGCAGGGCGTCGGAAATCTCACCGACGGTGGCATAGGATTCCACGGCCTGCAAGATTGCAGGCATCAAATTTTCGCCGGTCTGTGCGCGGCGTTCCACTTCGGCGATCGCGGCGCGGCATTTCACAGCATCGCGGCGGGCACGCACCGCTTGCACGCGTGCTACCTGAGCGCTTTCAATCTGCGGATCGACGCGCATGGTGGGAATCGGCTTTTCGTCTTCGACGGTGAAGCGATTGACGCCCACTACCACCTGATCGCCGCGTTCGACGGCCTGCTGATACTCGAACGCGGCTTTCTGAATTTCCCCCTGCACGTAGCCAACCTCGATCGCCCGGATCATGCCGCCCATGGCGTCGATGCGCTGGATATATTCCACCGCGCCCGCTTCGATTTCGTCGGTGAGTTTTTCGATGACGTAGGAGCCGGCGGTGGGATCGGCGGTGTGCACGACTCCGGTTTCGTGGGCGATGATTTGCTGGGTGCGCAGGGCCAGCAGAGCGGCAGTTTCGGTAGGCAGCGCGAGAGCTTCGTCCATGCCATTGGCATGCAGCGACTGACAGCCTCCCAGCACTGCGCCGAGGGCCTGCAGAGCGACGCGTACCAGATTATTTTCGGGCTGCTGCGCGGTGAGCGACGATCCGGCGGTCTGGGCGTGAAAGCGGAGCATCAGCGAGCGAGGATCGCGGGCGCCGAAGCGATCCCGCATCAAGCGCGCCCACAAGCGGCGAGCGGCGCGGAATTTGGCGATCTGCGCAAGCAATTCGTTATGCGCGTTGAAAAAGAAAGAGAGCTGTGGAGCGAAAGCATCCACCTTCAGGCCGGCGGCGATGGCTGCATCGACGTAGGCGATGCCGTCGGCCAGAGTGAACGCCACCTCCTGGACCTCGGTGGAACCGGCCTCGCGGATGTGATAACCGGAAATGGAGATGACATTCCAGTTGGGAATTTCGGCGGCGCACCACGCGAAAATGTCGGTGACGATGCGCATTGCCGGGCGCACCGGATAGATGTAGGTGCCGCGGGCGATGTATTCCTTCAAGATGTCGTTTTGAATGGTGCCCGCCAGGCGGCGCAGATCGGCGCCTTGCTGCCTGGCGACGGCCACGTAGAGCGCCAGCAGTATCGCGGCGGTGGAATTGATGGTCATGGAAGTGGAAACACGATCCAGCGGGATCGAATTGAGGAGGGTTTGCATGTCATCCAGAGAATCGATGGCCACGCCGACCTTCCCGACTTCCCCTAGAGCAAGGGGAGAATCGGAGTCCATGCCAATTTGGGTGGGCAAATCGAAAGCGACGCTGAGGCCGGTCTGGCCGCGATCAAGCAAATAGCGATAGCGCTGGTTGGATTCGGCGGCGGTGCCGAAGCCGGCGTACTGGCGCATAGTCCAGAGCCGTCCGCGATACATGGTGGGGTAGACGCCGCGGGTGAAAGGGAACTGGCCCGGATACCCGAGGGCGTCTTCGGCATTCCAACCGCCCAGGTCGGCTGGCGAAACCACGGCGGCGAGCGGAAGTCCGGAGGTGGTTGCGGACTTGGGCTCGGCGGCGGCTGCTTTGGATGCGGCGGGCGATGGAATTTTTTCAGGCATAGATCAAAGTTCGATTCTGGCGCATCTAACGTACTTTACGCGCACTTCGAAATGCGGTTACCGCGAACGCGGCCATCATCAGCGCGTATCCGGCGGCCAAGGCCAATAGCCACGGAACGCGCGCGTGATGCCACTGCCGCCAAACCGCGATGCCGCCGGAAAACGCGAACATGGCGAAAAGCGCGCCAGTGGACTCGTGAAAGAACTGGCGAAGCGCCTTCCAGAGCGCGCGCAGGAATGTTTTAGTCGATCTCCAAAGCAAAGGAAGAGAAATCATGGCGATGTTCCGGGTCTAATGATATTACAATCGGCCATCCGGAGCGGGGCAATTGGCGTTCTGGGGGCAACGGGCAGAGAAGGGGCAGGAAACGGGCAGGTAACTGGAGCGAGAACGCCCGGAATGTGCAGCTTGAAACGATGTGGTAGCGGCCATAGAATTGGGGAACAACTCCGCAACAAGGGGAGGCACATTGCAGCTTGACGATCACCTAAAGCAGCTTTTGCGTGAACTGGGACACGCTATCAACGATACCGTGTCTGACTCGGAGCGCATCGCCGACGCAATCACCAGCGTGCGTACCGCTGGGTTCGACATCGTGCTGAAGCTGGACGCGACTATCGGCCTGGCACGGCGCGGCGCCGAGGATGCACGCATGACCGTGCAAGACCGCAACTTCCTGGAATCGCTGCACATCCGCGTGGACGAGGAAGTGGCGGACGAAGAAATGCAGACGAAAGTGGAAATCACGCCGCAAGACGTGAAGTTTCTGAAGTCCCTGAAGATTTCTCTCGATGAAGGCGTATAGCAAACTCGCGATTGCCGCGGCGATGATTGCCGCGTTGCCGCTGTGCCCGTTGCGGGCGCAGGTGGATACGGAGAAGCCGATCACCACTCGAACCGTCCGAGTGGTGCCGGTGAAGCCGAAGTGGAAGAAATGGCGCGTGGTGGCGGCGAGCAACAGCAGTTTGATCGTCAGTGATCCGCAGAGCGAGCGCACCATTGTTACTTTCACGTACTCCGACAAAGCACGCTTGAAGATGCAGAAGATTATCGACAACGGCGGCTATCAGAATGGCGACATGGTTAGGATTCACCATGTCGAAGGCCAAACCGTCGCGATGGACGTGAAGGGCAAGCCCTCGCGGCCGTAATAGTCGTCGGACTGCATCAAAGAAAACCTGCACGCTTAGAACCGAAGCTGCAGTACCTGCCCACCCACTGAACCGACCTTCCCCCAACCGCTGCGCCACATTCTTTCGCCCGTGCTAGGATTTCGGAATATGGTGCGCGCTCCTGCTGTTGCTGGACGATTTTATCCCGCGAATCCCGGCGAACTAGCTAAGCAGGTGGATGCGTGCGTCCCGGCTTCGATGCCGCAGGAAAAAATTCGCGCGATAGCCTGCGTGGTTCCGCACGCCGGGTATATGTACTCGGGGGCGGTGGCGGGGAGCGTTTACGCAGCGCTGCACCTTACCAGGCGGGTGGTGCTGTTTGGTCCGCGGCATTACCCGCGCGGGGAATCGCTCGCGATTCTGACCGAAGGCGAATGGAAGACGCCGCTGGGCCTTGTGCGCGTGGATGCGAAGCTGGCGTCGGAACTGCGTCACGCGTTTCCGCGACTGCGTGACGATACCGTGGCGCACCAAGCGGAGCACTCGCTGGAGGTGCAGCTTCCTTTCCTGCAAAGGCTGCTGGTGGATTTTACGTTTGTGCCGGTGGTGATCGGCACGGATCGTTTTGCGGTGCTGGAGGAATTGGGCACCGCGCTGGCGGGGGTTTTGCAGGCGCAATCGGAGCCGGTGCTGATGATTGCCAGTTCAGACATGAATCACTACGAAAGCGACGTGGTTACGCAGGAGAAAGACCGTTTGGCCATCGAGCGAATCGTGGCGTTGGATCCGCGCGGGCTGTGGGATACGGTGCGCGACCGAGGAATTTCCATGTGCGGATACGCGCCTACGGTGGCGATTTTGACGGCGGCGAAGTTACTTGGCGCGACGCGCGGGGAACTGGTTTCGTACGCAACTTCCGGCGACATTACCGGCGATTACGAGGCGGTGGTGGGATACGCGGGGATGGTGATTCGATGATTGTGCCGGGCCTAGTTGCGCCGCGTTGGAGCGGGAGTGGCGGAAGGCTTCTGTTTGGTGGCGGCGCCATGAATTGCCGCGGCTTAAGGTTGAGCGGCACGGATGCGGCTGGCCAAAGTCCGGGCGCGCTCGCGGGCGATGGTCAGGAATTTTTCGTTAGCGGCTAGCTGATCGAGCGGCGCTAACAGGTGCTGCGGCTCGGGGAAGAGCTTGTTGTTGTAGTCGCCCTCCAGGCGCTCCAAGGCGTCGTTGACTCCTAGCGGATCGTAGTGCATGGCGCGGGTGAGATTACTCAAGTCGTTTTGCTGGCGCGCCAAGCCTTCGAAGATGTCAAGCAACTGTGTGGCGGCGGGGTCGGCGGTGAAATTGAAGTGCGTTTCGTGGCTCTCGGCGCCCTTTTGGTAGATAAAGGTTTTCTCGCCGAGGTTGGCGATGCGGCGGTGAGTATCCAGATTCACGCCGTTGAAATCGTGGAGCTGGTCGGCGAGCTGAAAGATTTTCGCGACGAGCTGCGGGCTGAGCTCGAAAGTCTCTGGGGAGGAGTCTTCGTCCAGCTGGCGAATATCCGCGGAGGCTTGGCCGGCCTGGGTGATCTTGATTTCGACGAACTCCGGAAAACTCAGTTTGAAAACTTTTCGGAAGGTGATCGTCGCGGGCGCGCCGGCGGGAGCCGCGGCCGGCATGGCGGCGCAACTGCAAAGGCAAAGCAGCGCGATGGCTGTGAAGCGGGCGAACATGGGTTTCATTGCAATTCTTGGATGCGGACGGGGCGCCCGGAGGCGCGGTGAATTTTGAACGCGCTAACCACGCGCGGGGCTTGTAGCGCTCGAGTCGCGCGCGGGAGTGGAGCGGTGGCGGCGGCGAGCCGTTCGCGAGACTTGGACAGAAATGCGTGGCACAGAGCGACGGCCAGAGCATCGGAAGCGTCGGCTGGCTCGGGGCGTTCGCGCAATCCGAGCGTGGCGCTCACCATTTGCTGCACCTGGTCCTTGGAGGCGGCGCCGTATCCGGCGACGCACGCTTTCACTTCGCGCGGAGAGTAACTGTGGGTGGGGATGCTGGCCTGGGCCGCGGCGAGCAAGACTACGCCGCGAACTTCGGCGAGCTGGATAGCAGTGCGCACGTTGAGAGCGGTGAAAACCGATTCGACCGCGACCGCGTCCGGAGCAAATTCCCCCACCAGGCTTTCGATTAGGGCATGAATCTCGCGCAGACGGGCACCCAAGCTGGATTGCCGCGGCAGGCGTAACGCACCATAACGAACCAGGCGGGCCACGCTTCCCTCCACTTCGACGATCCCGTAGCCGGTGGCGCCGGCGAGCGCGGGGTCGACACCCAGAACTCTGAGCTTGCGGACGATGGTTTGCGGCGTCAAAGGCATTTGGGTCCGCACAAGTGTACGTGCGGGGCAAAACAAAGGGGAAGCGTTATTTGTGGAGCGCGTTTCCCGGGCGCAACCGGCGCAGGGGAAATGCCGCGTCAGCGGCTACCGTTAAATTTCGGATGGCATACCACCTAGGTGGTATGGGGCTCGGCGCATTCTGGATGTATAAGACATTGGCCCGGCCGTGGATGGTGCGGTGCGCTTGTGCTGGTCTTGTGGGGAACGATATCCGGGTGGCGCGCCAATTTCAGGGCGCAAGTATTCGCAGCACTCTCAAAATCGAAAGAAGGAGTTAACTCATGAGATTTGGACCATTCCTGGTGATCGCCCTACTTTTGGCAATCGTGTGGGTCGGCAGTTTTGTGATGTTTCACGTCGCTAGCGGACTGATTCATTTGTTGCTGCTATTTGCGATTATTTCGTTGGTGATCCATCTGTTTAGCGGGTCGAAGACTGCATAGCTTTCTGTCGAGTGCGCACATCTTGTCACGTAGCCAAAGGGCTGGCCCCTGGGTCTAGGCGCCCGCCACGGCGGGTAGACCACAAGTGACGGCATTGCGACAGCTACCGGACTGATCGGGGCTAGAGCCTATTGATAAGCCACCGCGCTGTCACTTTCGACTAGTCGAAGAATCCGCCGCAGGCCTATAATTTGGGTATGCAACAGCTCACATTGCCTGTCGTCGTAGAGGCTGATTCGGACGGATATTTCATCTCCTGCCCAGCGCTTCAGGGTTGCTATAGCCAAGGAGATAGCTACGAAGAAGCTATCGAAAATATTAAGGACGCGATCCGCTTGCACCTCGAAGACCGTATGGCAGACGGCGAGGGAATCCCCGAGTACGTCTCCGTGAGCCTCTCGACGGTCGAAGTTGCTGTGTGACGCCACGCGCTCCGCGGTTGACTGCCCGCGAAATCATCGCGGCACTTGAGAAGTCAGGGTTTTCGCTGGCGCGGCAGAGTGGCAGCCATATGATTTATAAGAATTCGTTCGGGAAGCGCGTAACTATTCCATTTCACGGCAGCAAGATCCTTCACCCGAAGATTCTCATGAGTATCCTTCGCGATGCCGAACTCAGTATTGAAAAACTGCAGGAGCTTTTGTGATTCCGTTGCTCCTGCAACCGCAACGGCTCCGAGTCCGCCCCACTCGCGAAGACTAAGCTCGGCTTATCAGGAACCAGTTTCCGGTCAGCATTCCTACGTCGCTTAGAGCGACCATTGCAAAACTGAGTAGGATTTGGCTGGCACCTCGAAACGGGTGCGGCCTCCGGTGGTGGAAGGTTTGTCGAAGGCGCGCGGCGTTACCTTTTTGGGGGCGTCGAAGCTGTTTTCGGCTTTCAGGTCGTCGCCGGTTAGAACCATCGATTCCACTATGCCGGACGGTGCGAGGTCTTCCCACACGATTTCGACCTGGTGCGATTTGGCCAAGTCGCGATTGAAGAGGAACACCGCCACTTTTCCGGCGTCTTTGTCATAGGTGCTGACGGCGTCGAGATACGGCACCGCCTGCATTCCGGGAACGTCGTAGGTCGGGGATTCCACCACCGGGTTCAAGACCGAGCCCTTCGCAAACTTCAGCGCCCAACTGTATGGATAGTAAATGGTCTGTTCGTAGAGACCGTTGGCGTTGGTCATGATCGGGGCGATGACGTTAACGAGCTGGGCCAGGCAAGCCAATTTCACGCGGTCCGCGTTGCGCAGCAGGGTGTTGAGGATTCCACCGACCAGCAACGCGTCTTCCAGGTTGTAGACCTCTTCCAACGAGTGCGGAGCTTCCTGCTCCTTACCGTTCATGGCATCGGCGGTGCGGGCGCGATACCACACGTTCCATTCGTCGAAAGAGAGCCACAGTTTTTTCGGCGATCGCTTGTGTCCGCGCACCATATCGCATACTGCAGCGGTCTCGGCGATCTGACGATCCATGGTCAAGTTCAGCGAGAAATAGTTTGCCGAATCGCCGCCTGTTTCTTCGTGGGTATCGCCTACGTAGCGATGCAAAGAGAGCGCGTCGACGTAGTCGTAGCATTGTTCCAGCACTTCGCGGTCCCATTCGAGATAGGTGGGCATTAGGGGACCACTCGAGCCGCAGGCGATCAAGGTGAGGGAAGGATCCACCGCGCGCATTTGCCGTGCGGCGTCGGCCGCTTTGTAACCATACTCGACGGCGGTGGAGTGGCCGATTTGCCATGGCCCGTCCATTTCGTTGCCCAGGCACCAGTACTGCACTTTGTAGGGGTCGGCGATGCCGTTCTTGCGGCGCAGGTCGCTCCAGCGGGTTCCCTTATCGACGTTGCAATATTCCACCAGGGCGGCGGCCTGCTCGGCCGTTCCGGTGCCCAGGTTGAGGCCCATCAACGGTTTGGTGCCGGCGGCCTTGCACCAGGCCATGAATTCGTCGGTGCCGAATTGATTGGTATTGACGGCGTTCCAGGCTTTGTCCAGAACGCGGGGCCGATCCTGCTTGGGGCCGATGCCGTCGAGCCAGTTGTAGCCGGAGACAAAATTGCCGCCGGGATAACGGATGATTGGGACGCCGAGTTTGCGAATCTCTTCCAGCACGTCTTTGCGGAAGCCGTTGGCGTCGGAGAGCTTGGATCCGGGATCGTAAATGCCTTCGTAAATTGCGCGGCCGAGGTGCTCGAGAAACGAACCGAAGAGATTGCGGTCAATCGGTGCGATGGTGCGCCGCGTATCGAGGTACACGCGTGCGGGCGCGCCGGGGCTGGTCTGCGCGGATAGAAGTTTGCCGAACATCAGTTCGGCGGAGCCGGCCAATCCAACGGTGGCGGTCTGTTGCAAGAAGCGGCGTCTGGGGATGGAAAACATTGCGGTGTGCCTCCGGTGGCTTGGCGTCTATTGCTTGAATCCGTTGTAACGCTCAGAGATTACTTTGCGGAAACGATTGCTGAATACTTTCCGCGATGCGTGGAGCGCTCGCGGTTGGGCGATGGCAACAAAACGCCGGTATTGTGACACTTTTTGCGGAGGAGGATATAGGTTTTTTCTTTGGCCGTTTTCAGCGGGCGGGCCGTGTGCGGGACCCGAATTTGTTGTAGGTAAGCGTTTTCTGAGATTTTATGGTGACCCGGATTCGCGATTAGAAGAGTGGGACAACTGGAAAAACAGGGACGTCGAACCGTAAGTCAAGAACGCCACACATAAAACCGACGTGTGGGGCACCCACCTGCCACTACGAAATTCAAAAACGACCACTCCTTCCACTACTAAATTCAAGAATGACCACTCCTGCCACTACGAAACTAAAAACGACCACTGCTTCAAACTCCTAAATTCTAAGAGCGGCCACCCCTTCCCACAAGCTGGCATCTACTGAACAAAGTGCGCTCCGAATCCGTATATGGAATCGAGGAGCAGCTCGCTCATGAGAGATATTCGTCACGCCTTACGGCAGTTTGCCCGCGCGCCGGTTTTCACGGCCACGGCGGTATTGACTCTGGCGCTTGGCATTGGCGCGACTACCGCGATCTTCACATTGGTCCACGCGGTTTTGCTGAACTCGCTCCCGGTGGCCAAGCCGAGCGAACTCTATCGCGTCGGGGACGTCGAGAATTGTTGCGTCAACGGCGGTCTGCAGGACGATTGGTCGCTCTTCTCCTACGACAAATACAAGAAGTTCCGTGACAACACCCCTGGCTTCACCGAACTCGCCGCGTTCCAGGCGGGTGGCGTTCTGGTAGGGGTGCGCCGCGGCGGGACAAGCGCGCCGGCGCAGTCGATGAAGGCCGAGTTCGTCTCCGGAAACTACTTCGCGATGTTTGGCGTCGGCCCCTACGCGGGCAGAGTGATCACGCCGCAGGACGACCGCAAGGGCGCCGATCCGGCGGTGGTGATTAGTTATCGCGCCTGGCAACAAAAATTCGGGGGAGATCGGTCAGTCATCGGCGGCGCCTTCACCATGAATGGCCAGCCCTTCACGGTGGTGGGAGTCGCACCGCCCGGCTTTTTCGGCGACCGACTGCAGAACCCCGCGGCATTCTGGATTCCGATTGCGGACGAACCACTGATCGACGGCGTGAGCAGCATCGTCGATTTTCCGCAGCAGGACTGGCTGGACATCATCGGGCGGATCGCGCCGGGCGCCGTTCCCAAGCAGATCGAAGCTCACATGCAGGTCGAGCTGCAGCAGTGGTTGCTGGATCCGATCGCCAAGTTGCAGCCGGGAGAACGAGCGCTGGTGCCGAAACAAACGCTGCATCTCGCCCCGGGCGGCGCGGGAGTGCAAATGCTGCGCGACGAATACCAGTCCGGGCTGCGCCTGCTGATGTGGATCTCCGCGCTGGTGCTGTTGATCGCGTGCGCCAACGTGGCCAACCTGATGCTGGTCCGCGCGACGAACCGCAAGCTACAGACTTCGATTCGAGCCGCGCTCGGGGCGTCGCCTTCGCGGCAGATACGCCAGGTGCTCACGGAAAGCGTGGTGCTGGCGGTGCTCGGCGGGATCTCGGGCGTGGCGATCGCGTTTGCGGGGACACGCATCATTTTGCGGCTGGCGTTTCAAGAGACCTACGTGGCGATCCACACTTCGCCGTCGCTGCCGGTGCTGGCATTCACGTTCGCGGTGGCGCTGCTCACCGGAATATTGTTCGGCGTGGCGCCGGCCTGGATGACGGCGAAAGCCGCTCCGGCCGATGCCTTGCGCGGCGCCGGCCGATCCACGGGGCGCGGGGGCGGATGGACGCAAAAATCGCTGGTGGTGGCCCAGGCTGCGCTTTCGCTGGTGCTGCTGTCCGCCGCGGGATTGCTGACGCAAAGCTTGCGCAACATGCATAGCCAAAACTTCGGATTTGAAACTGCCAACCGCTACATCCTGCACGTCGATCCGCAGATGGCCGGATACAAGCCGGCCCAACTCGACGCCCTCTACCGCGCGCTTCACGATTCACTCGCCGCGATCCCGGGAATGGGGCAGGTGAGTTTCTCGATGTATAGCCCGATGGAAGGCGATAACTGGGGCGAGACGGTTTTCATCGAGGGCCAGGCGCCTCCCGAACCTGATTCCAATACGAATAATGCGTCGTGGGTGCGCGTGAGCGAGGGCTACTTTGAGAATATCGGCACCAAAATCATCCAGGGGCGCCCGATCAGCGACCAGGATACGGCCATTTCCCAGCACGTCGCCGTGGTGAACCAGACGTTTGCCAGGAGATTTTTCAAAGATGGCAATCCGATTGGACATCATTTCGGCGATTTCGACATGAAACATGCCGGAGAATTCGAAATCATCGGCGTTACCGAGGATACGCAGTACGGCGAGCCGACCCGGAAAATGCGGGCGATGTTTTTCCTGCCGGGCACGCAGCGCGTGGCTTACGATGAACCGCGTTTTCTCACCTTCGAAGATCGCAATCACTACTTGAACGCTATCGAGCTGAAGACCCGCGGCAACGTGACGGGGATCGAGTCACAGGTGCGCAGTGCACTTAGCGGCGTGAACCCGGACCTTGCGGTGATCGATTTCCGGACGTTCGCAGCGCAGGTGGACGGCAATTTCACGCAACAAGCGATGATTGCCAAGCTCACTTCCTTGTTCGGATTCCTCGCGCTGGTGCTGGCGTCCATCGGGCTTTACGGCGTCACCGCGTATTCCGTAGAGCGGCGCACCAACGAAATCGGAATTCGCATGGCTCTGGGCGCGGACCGAATGAACGTGGTGAAGCTGGTGCTGCGGGGAGCGCTGGCGCAAATGGCGGTGGCGCTGGCGATCGGGATTCCCGTGGCGATTGCCGCTGGTCACGCGATGGCCGCGCAGCTGTATGGCGTGAAGGCGTACGATCCGCGCATTCTGGCGGCGACTACTGCGGCGTTGGTCTTTGCGGCCTTTCTGGCGGCAGTGGTGCCGGCGCGGCGCGCGGCAACGCTCGACCCGATTCGCGCGTTGCACACGGAATAAGGCGCCATTAGCCGGGCGCGTTGCGCCGGAATATCCAGCGAATTTAGCGCGCCGCCGTTGGTGGAGCCGCGCCGTACCTTTGCGTTGCGTATCCGACGATCAATCCCACGATGCTGCCGGGCAGGATGATCGCGAAGTAGTGGCCGTGCTGGAGGTACGCGACCAAGAACGCGAGTGCGAAGCCCACCGCCAGGCCAAAAAGAATACCGAGCGGGACGGAATTCACCTTGCGCGCGAAAATACCCGCAGCCAGCCCGGCGATAAGGCCTTTGATCGTCGAGCCGAAAATAATTCCCGCCAGCATCGCGCGTACTTCTGGCGTGAACCAGGCGGTTGCGCCGTCCACCGCGCCTAGCACTGCGCCTAGCAGTACTCCGAGCAGAACTTTGTTCATCGAAGACTCCTCTGTGGGATGAGTGTTCTCTCCCGTCATTCTTTACAACGCTCGCTCAAATTCCTTTAAACCTAACTGCGGGGATAGAAGAGAAGCAGCGCACGCATGATTAGGTAAGTTGCAATCAGCAGGATAGCGACCTGGTGGCGGTGATAAAAGCGTGCCGCCCGTTCGAACACGTTTTCCCGGTAGGCCGACACCGGCTGACCATCCAGGTAACGCGAGACATCGACGGCCAGGTCGGAGACGGCGCTGTAACGGTTATCTGGGTGTTCGGCCATCGCTTTCGCGCAGATCGCCGTCAGAGGACGCGGCGGCTGGGTGCTGCCGTTTGCTTCGGCGCCCTCGAGCAGAAAGTGTAGCAAGGCCCCGAGCGAGAAAATGTCACTGCGCGCATCCAACAGCCGCACCTCACCGCGGGCTTGCTCGGGTGACATATAACCGGGTGTTCCCATTACCGAGCCGTCGCCGGTGAGAGTGGAAGCCCGGGTCTGGGTCGAACCGGCGTCCAGCGGCGCGTCGGACGCGTTATTCGGTAAGCTCCGTGACCGGAGGGCGTCTAGCGGCTCGCTTTCAGTGTTATCTGGCAAGATTTTTGCAAGGCCCCAATCCATCACCAGCACTTCGCCGAATGGGCCAACCATCACGTTGGCTGGTTTGAGGTCGCGGTGCAGCACCCCGCGCGCATGGGCAAAACCCACGGCGTCACAAACTCGCAAGAACAGCCGCAGGCGGTCCGGCGCCGACTTTACCGCCTCGATTATTTCGTCGAGACGCTGCCCTTGGACGAACTTCATTGCGTAAAAGATGCGCCCATCCGGCAAGGTTCCGGCGTCGTGCACCGGCACGATTCCGGGATGCTCGAGCCCTGCCAGCACTCGCGACTCCCGGAGCAATCGGCTTTCCCGTTCGCGACTTGGCTCTACATCATCGCCGAGCGGCCCATCCAATACTTTCAATGCCACACGCCGCTCGAGTTTTTCGTCTTGCGCTGCGTAGACGACGCCCATCCCGCCGCGTGCGACGCGCTCCAGCAGACGGTAGCGCGTGCCGGTCAGGTCCGGCTCATCGCCTGCGGCCCGCAGGCGCTCGACGGCCTTATCGGAGAGGAATGTCATCTCGAATCCCAGCCGAACACCGCACGCGCCTCGCGTCGAAACTCCGCTTCGCTTCCGCAAATCTCTCGCAGCCGCCCCAGCGAAATCCGGCGGAATTCCCGTCTGGCCCAGGACAATGCGTTGGTCACGTCGGTGACGGGAATTCCAAAGTCTTGGGCGAGGCGTTGGTAAGAAACAGAGTCATCGCCGGCCAGATCGTATTCTTCGAACAAGCGAAACGTCGTTTGGCGTTGCTCGTCTTCACATCGTTTCCGCAACTCGTCGATAGCCAGGCCGAATAAGCTGCGCAGCCACTCTCGTTCGAAGAAGCGCTCTAATGATTCGGGGGAGGGAATCGCTGCAGGGTCGATGACCGGCGCCCCCAGTTCCTGTTCTGCGCTGGTGAAATCCAGGGCTACATGCTGGATATTTCCGCCGCGCTTGTGGCGCTTGGCAGCCTTCTCTTCGTTCATGACGAAACTGTCGACGCATACTCGCAGGTAAGTTCGCAGCCGGCTCTTCGCGGGATCGTATTTGGCGAGCAAACTTCGTTCGATCAGTTCGACAAAGAATCCCTGGGTCAGGTCCTGAGTATCATCTACGGGGCGATTCCAGCGGAGCCGTATGTACTTATAGACTGCCTTCCAATATGCCTGGCACAAACTGTCCATGGCGCGGGCGCGCTCGGCCGGATCAGCGCTATGGGCAGCGCCAATCACGGACCACGACGTGGGCGGAAAGCGGTCGCCATTTTGGTTTGATCCGTGTTGGTTCATTTCTCCAGCCGGTGAGTGGGAATGCATTGCTACCGGGGGAGTGTATGCATGATGCGGGGCGCTGACAAGTAGGCCTGACGGGTGGCGATACGAGTGATCCGGTTCGGCACAGTGAGGTATTGGCGCTTTCAGGCGCGGGTTCCGTTGACATTACAAGGTTCCATGGGGCAGCATGTTTATGAGGGTTGACATGAATACCACCGCCCACGATCTGGGAGCCCGAGTCGCACAATCGGCATCGCTGGAACAGGTGCGAAAGAGCGACCTTCAAAGCGGCGATCGAGTGCTGGTTACCACCCGGAATTCCCGTTACCGGATCGAGGTGCTCGGTGATGGAATGTATAGGGTGTCGGGAGGGTGGTTCGACCGCAAGAACATGTCGCCTTTGAAGCTGGGAATCAATGGCTGCACGTGGGGTGGCAGTGCAATCAAGGTTGACGTGGTCGCCGTCCGCGGCCTGCATCTAGAATTCGGGAATCGCGTGCTTACCTCCAGGATTGAACGTCTCCGAGTAATCCCCGCCGAAATACGAACCACCATCAATTAGCTGGCTGCGCCGGCTGATCCAACGTTCGAAGCGCGGCGGTTGGAGCGACCGGCAGCGATCCAATACGGTTAGGGCGCCGCGTTCTTCGTGCCCAGTTCGATTACGTAACCGGCGTCACTCAATGTCTTGGCGTCAACCGTCACCGGGAGTCGGTGATTCCAGGACATTTTGTAGCGGCCGTTGCGCTCGATTCCAGCGAAACGCACCGTCGCTTTCTGCATCTTGGGTACGGCCTCGAGATCGAAAGAGATATCACGGCCATTCACTCGCAGATTGCGCAGCGACGTCGCATTGAAGCCGACGCCATGTTTGTGCTGCACGTCGATGAACACATCGCCAAGCGTCGGCGCCATTATTTCTACCGAGGTCATTGCGCTTCCGGTGCCCCAGTGGAATCCGGTGAGAGATCCGTGTTCGTTATTGAATCCGTTGTGAGCCCAGTTCTCCCAGGGAGCTACCGCGAAGGTGGAACGCGCAGCAGCTACCGCTCGTTCCAGATATTCAGGGCTTTTCGTCGCCTGGTAGTAATCCCACAAGAGAACCGCCACGTAACCCTGCCGGGCATCGCTCCATTCGGCATCTGTATTTTGAGTGGTGGTGCCACCGAGAAGCTTGGGGGAGAGGGCCGGGTTGCTCCACACCTGCTGTGTCAGCAGGAGGTAATCGAGCACCCGGGTGCCGGTCTCAAGTGCGGCCGGGTCATTCGAAATCTGATAAAGCTTGAGGTAGGCCATGGCGGCGAACATGGTGGAAAGATTATTCTGCGGGTATTGCGCGGTGAAGCTGTCGTAGAAGGAAAAATCCTTGCGCGCGCAGGATAGAAATGTTTCGTAGTCGAACCAACGCTGGCGCGGGATTACGTCGCTATCCATAAATCCAAGTGCGCGCTTGGCAGCGTTCAGATAGGCAGGACTGCCGGTCATCTCTGCCAACTGCAGGAGGAATAGAGCGGATCCGCCGGTTTCGGCGTTGAAGTCGCGAAATTCCTCTTTCGGATGTAAATCGGAGTCATACCACGAAGGAATAATGCCCGAAGGACTTTGGCTGCGAACCAGGAAATCGCCATAGGCCCGAGTAAATTTCAGAATTTCGGCCTTTCTCGAAGGAACAAGATCGTCGGCCCACCGCAGCATCCAGTAAGCCGTCCAGGACATATCGAAGGTGTGGTAATGATCGGGGAAGCCGGCCCAGCCATCCTCGTGAATCCAGCGCTTTTCAGGAACGAGGTAGATAGTCGAGAATGCGCCCTGTTGTTGGGGGCTACTTAGAGCGAGATTCAGAATTCCTTCAGCCTTTCGCTTGATCGTCTCGTTGTGCGTGTGTTCGCCATATAGATACCACCCATAAGCGGTACGCAAAGTTTGAAACCAGGCATTGAACCATGCGTCTTTCTCCGGTTTGTCCCATTGCCCGAGATAGTTCCGGTTACTCACCAGCGTGCCGCAGCCTCCGCCGGGGCAATCCGCATCGCTGTAAACCTGGTCAGCGTAGCGGACCCACGCTTCTTGCCGCCATTCATCAAACAGCTCCAATTCCGGTTTGACAAAATTTTGCTGTAAGTCAGGCCACTCCAGCAATTGTTCCCGGCCATAGCTAGCCCAGAGCTTCCTCACCACGCTGCGGTAACCGAGCCGCATCGGTTGCGCAGACGCCACCACCGAGTACGAATACTCAATCGCCGAGCCGTAGGACGAAATCAAGTTTCCGCCGGAACGGCGAAAATAACTGTGACCGTGAGGAGTCGATAATGCTGCGCCATAGGAAAACCAAGGTTTCGCATCCGACGTCACATTTAAATCGATTGCCAATGGCAGCGGCCGCTTGCCCAGGTTCGGCATAAGCGCGGTGAATACATGGCCCTGCTGCAACATAACTGCCGGCGATTTGAACGACCACTGCGGGATCAAATCCGCGATTTCGCTCTTCAGGTTCTGGCTCCATACAAAATCCACCGGACCGGAGACAGAGGACTGCGAGTCACGGCGTCCGGGAGCGAAAGTGAAGCGATCTTCCACCGAGCGAAGCACAACGTCGGCGCCGGGCACCAATCGGACGGCCACATCAAAGGTGTCGGATGCGGAATTCAACGTGATGCGACGCTCCAATTCGCCAACGCTGCATTGCGAACGTATCAGAATCCCGTCCGGGCCTTGGACCTTACCTATATTTTGCACCTTGCAGGCGGCCACTTCCGAAGCGTCTCCGTCTGTCAGGATTCGTGTGGGAGTTCCGCTGGCAACCAGAGCCCTAACCCACGAGCCGCCATCTTTGATGTCATAGGACTCCTCGTAGGTTTGTGCTGTCTGGCTGATTTTCATGCGCAACAATCCACCGGGAGCCTCCAACGATACCGAGGTGGGATTCACGCTCCGATCTTTTTCTGAGGCGACGCCTGCGAGCGAAACAGCTAATAAAAGTGCGAGAAGTATCTTCATTCGAGCGTTCCAGTCTTGAACAAGGGTTCAAGGTGTTTGTCCTGGAACAGGAGGCGGTCCGTTTCCAGTCCGGAGAAGTCTAGAATGAGGCTGGCTGTAGTCAATTGGGTTGGGCCTGAGCGGTCGCGGTGGATGCTGTGTCGTCGACGCGGGGTTTGTACCTCTTGGCCAAGTCCGGTGTCAAGCGGAACCGCGTGGTTTTGAGGTTCGCCTATCGTGGTGGGGATCATCGCTGCGGCGCGAATTGGCGGCTCGTTGACTTGTTCTCCGCCAAACGATAGCATTCGCGTTCACAGAGGATTCTCGCCCCATGATTGGCCAGACATTTTCCCACTACCGCGTCATCGACAAGATCGGCGGCGGTGGTATGGGCGTGGTGTACCGGGCCGAAGACACCCGGCTCGGCCGAAACGTGGCCCTGAAGTTCCTTCCTGACGATATTCCGTCGGACCGCCAGACTCTGGAACGATTCCATCGGGAGGCTCGGGCGTCCTCCGCGCTTAACCACCCGAATATTTGCACAATTTACGACATCGGTGAACACGACGGCCGCCCTTTCATTGTGATGGAACTGCTGGATGGCCAGACCCTGAAACACCTGATCGGCGGACGATCGATGGAGATCGATCAGATACTCCAACTGGGCATCGAAATCGCCGATGCACTCGCCGCCGCGCACACCAGCGGGATCGTCCACCGGGACATCAAGCCTGCAAACATCTTCGTAACGCAACGGGGCCAGGCCAAGATCCTCGATTTTGGGCTCGCCAAGATCGCATCTACGCGCCAACGAAATGGAGCAGATCTAGAGGTTTCCGCGCAGGCGACCGCGGCCATCAGTCCGGAGCTTCTGACCAGCCCAGGCACAGCCATGGGCACGGTGGCTTACATGTCGCCCGAGCAGGCGCTTGGAAAAGATCTGGATTCGCGCACCGATCTCTTCTCCTTTGGCGCTGTGCTCTACGAGATGGCCACCGGCAAGCTTGCTTTCAGTGGCGACACTTCCGCGTCGATCTTTGACTCCATTCTGCACGGCGCGCCGAAGCCGTTGGCGCGCCTGAATCCGGACGTGCCAGGTGAGTTGGAACGGGTGATCAGCAAGGCGCTCGAGAAGGACCCTGACCTGCGATACCAGGCTGGGTCGGACATAAGGACCGATCTGAAGCGACTGAAGCGCGACCGCGACTCAGCCGGGCGGGTGACCGAATCAAAGGGCTCAGTGGCGGTCGCTCGGCAAACGGCAACGGCGCCGGCGGCGGAAAAATCGGTGGCTGTGCTGTACTTCGAGAATCTGAGCGCGTCGAAAGATGACGAATACTTCCGTGACGGAATGACCGAAGACATCATCACCGAGCTGTCAAAGATCACCGAGCTGCAGGTGTTCCCGCGTGCGGCGGTGTATGCATACCGCGACAAACCGATCACCGGACCGCAGGTAGGGCGCGAACTGAATGCCGCCTGCGTACTCACCGGAAGCTTGCGCCGAGCCGGCAACCGCCTGCGCATCACCGCCCAGCTCATACAGACACACACCGGCCATTCTATTTGGGCGGAACGCTACGACCGTGAGTTGAAGGATGTGTTCGAGGTGCAGGACGAGATCGCCCGCAACATCAGCCAGGCCCTGCGGATCAAGCTTACTCCGCAGGAAGAAAAGGCCATCTCCCGCAGGCCTACCGAAAGCGCGCAGGCCTATGACTATTATCTGCGGGGGCGCCAGTACTTCTACCAATGGCGGCGTAAGAGTTTTGACTTTGCCAGGCAGATGTTTGCGCGCGCCATTGTGATCGACCCGGGGTACGCCCGCGCCTACGCGGGAGTGGCGGATTGTTGCTCGATTATTTACACCTACTATGAGAGCAGCGAAGACAACCTGAATGAAGCGGATGCCGCCACGCGCAAGGCTCTGGAACTGGATCCGGAGTTAGCCGAGGCGCATGCCTCGCGCGGTCTAGCTCTCGCCCTGAGCAAGAATTTCGAAGGGGCACGGGCGGAATTCGAGACAGCAATCCGGCTCAATCCCAAGCTTTTCGAGGCTTACTACTTCTACGCGCGGGCCTGCTTCCAGCAAGGAATGTTAACCGAGGCAGCAGACCTTTATGAGCAGGCATGTCGCGTAAATCCCGATGACTACCAGGCCCCATCGCTGCTTTCGACTGTTTATTATGGGTTGGGCAATGCGGCGAAGGCCGAGGCGGCCCGGGAGCGTGCCTTGCATTTGGCGGAGCGGCACACTGAACTTCACCCCGATGATCCGCGGGCCCTCTACCTGGGTGCGGTGGTGTTGGCTCGTATGGGAAAACACGAACAAAGTTCCGATTGGGCCCGGCGCGCGCTGGCAATTGATCCCGACGAGTCTTCGATTCTCTATAACGTGGCCTGCGCCTACGCCATTACCGGGCGGGCTGAAGAATCCATGACCTGCCTCGAAAAGGTGCTCACCCACGGGGCCTGGTACAAGCAGTGGGCAGCGAACGATTCCGACCTCGATTCTCTGCGCGCTCATGCCCGCTTTAAGACCATGCTCCAGTAGCGTCAGCGAAGCGAGCCGCCCCTGCCAGGTAAGGCCGAAATGATTTCACAACCGCGTCTCTCTGGCGTGGGAATGATCGTCGCTACTTAGAATATGGTCGAGTCTGAGCCACGCCAGCGATCCGTCCCAAACGCCGGATCCTCGTTGCGTCACCGATCACTCGCGTTTGACATCAACCTGCGAAGGATTTACATTCCATTGGTTCAACCTTTAAGAAGGGTCGCATAGCACCGGTTCCGAGGGGAGGTTCACGTGAGGGAGAAAGTCGCCGCCTTTACTTCCGTACTTGGCAACGAATCCACTGCGGCTTATTCGCCGTCCACATGCGCGTGCCAACAAGCTGGGGTGGGCCGGCGCCGCTTCGTTCAGCTGCTGGGTGGGATTGGCGCAGCCACCTTTCTCGACCAGAGGCTAGCAATGGCTGGTCCATTGGAAGCCAGCGACTTTGCCCAGCTCATTCCACCCAACAAAGCCCTATCCTCAGACTGGTTTAGGTCGATCTCCGCACGCGGCGAACCGACCGTGTACCGCGGCAGGGATACGGAAGTAATTGGAATGCCGGTCGGAGGTTTATGCGCCGGCCTACTTTATCTTGGTGGCGACGGTAAGCTATGGCTCTGGGACATCATGAATCAGGTGCATGAGGGCGTCCTGGCGAACGGCAGAGACGGATTGCTTTACGCTCATCCCTTGGAGCCGGTATCTCCGGTCAAACAGGGCTTCTCGCTGCAGATCAAGACGGATGAGGGAAGCAAGATTCGCCCACTCGCCCGCTCGGGATGGCGGGACATCTCTTTTCGGGGTCAGTATCCGCTCGGCGTGGTGAGCTACAGCGACCCAGACGCGCCGGTAAGCGTTCAATTACATGCCTATTCGCCATTTATACCCCTGAACACCGATGACTCCTCACTTCCCGCGACGGTGATGACGTTTACATTGAAGAACAATGGCGCCGCACCCGTCGAAATGACTCTGGCCGGCTGGATGCAGAATGCGGTGGCCATGTATACGTCATATAAGGTTCCAGTGCGGCGGTGGAACAACATTCAGCGCGGTCCAGCGATGACATTTCTGGAATGTGGAATGGAGGCCGATCCCTCAGTAACCCCTCGGCACGATCACGGGAGCATGGGAATCGGTATCTTCGCAAATCAGCAGCAGGTTTCGGTTTTTTCGGCCAAGGCCCAGGACCCCGATCCGGGCAGCATTTTTGCCGAAAGCCCGGCGGAAAGGATCGAGGTGGCGCCGAATTCGCCGGATCAGTTGCTGGGGGCCGTACGATTTTCCGTGAAGCTTCCGCCAGGCGGCTCTCAGACAGTCTCATTTGTCGTGACTTGGCATTTCAAGGAGCTTCAGCTCAGTGGCATTGAGGGTGCTGAGACGGGGCGCCATTACGCCACCAGATTTGCCGATGCTTACGCGGTCGCGAAGTACATCGATCAACACTTTGATCGGCTCCAGGCAGATACTCTTCTCTGGCACGACACCTGGTATAACGGAACCCTTCCCCATTGGTTCCTCGAACGGACTTTGGCCAACATATCCATTCTGGCGACAACAACGTGCTATCGATTCGGTACCAAACGGTTCTACGGATGGGAAGGCGTGGGGTGTTGTCCAGGAACCTGCACGCATGTGTGGAGCTACGCGCAGGGGGCGGCGCGCCTATTTCCCGAGCTTGAGCGTACTACCCGCGAGATGGTCGATTATGGCATCGGCTTTGACACCAAGACGGGCCGAATCGAATATCGTGGAGAGGCCGAGCATGGAGAAGCAATCGATGGTCAGGCCGGGACGATCCTGCGAACCCTCCGCGAGCATCAGATGTGCTCGGACAACCGTTTCTTGGAGGGCGTTTGGCCGCGCGCCAAGCAGGCGCTCGAATTTTTGATACGCAAAGACACCGACCAGGACGGAATGATTCAAGGATCGCAGCACAATACGATGGATTCGGATTGGTATGGCGAAATCCCTTGGATCAGTTCGCTTTACGTTGCTGCACTCATGGCAGGCGAGCAGATGGCGTTGGAAATGAATGATTCAGCTTTCGCCACCCGATGCCGCCAACTGGCAGATCGTGGGAATCAATCGATCTCTAACCAATTGTTTAACGGCGAGTACTTCGTGCAAAAGCCCGACCCGGAGAGGCCGGGGGTGATCGGATCCTACGGAACATGTGACATCGATCAAGTTCTGGGCCAGAGCTGGGCGTGGCAGGTGGGATTAGGTCGAGTCCTCGATCGCAAGAAGACATTGTCGGCCCTCGATTCCCTCTGGCGATATAACTTCGCGACTGACGTGGGACCATTCCGCAAGGCGTTCCCGGCTGGCAGGTGGTACGCACTCCCGGGAGAGGCGGGCTTAATTATGGCCACCAATCCCTATGACGTTCCGAATCCTTTTCACGCGGACTGGCACTGGAGCGTCGGCCACTTCAATGAATGCATGACCGGTTTTGAACACCAGGTCGCTTCGCACATGATTGCCGAAGGAATGGTGGAGCAGGGGCTGGCGGTAACCCGCGCTGTACACGATCGTTACCATGCGTCGAGGCGTAATCCGTGGAATGAAATTGAATGCGGCGACCACTACGCCCGCGCCATGGCCAGTTATGGAACGTTTGTTTCGATGTGCGGTTTTGAATATCACGGACCTAAGCAGCATATCGGCTTCGCTCCCCGCATGGGTGGCTCCAACTTCTCTGCCGCGTTTGTGGCCGCCGAAGGCTGGGGGACCTTTAGTCAACAAATTGGCTCTTCAGCGCTGGACGCGGCCCTGGAGGTGAAATGGGGCCGCGTGCCATTGCGTGCGATCACGCTTCGCCTTCCGGAGGGCCAAGCGAGCAGCGAAGTTTCGGTGGTGTGGAACAAGAGCCGCATTCCCGTGCGCCTAGACGCGGCCGGCCAGAGGTTGACAGTAACACTGAGTTCTCCGGTCGAATTGAAGTCCGGTGTTCTTGCCCTCCACGTCACGTTAACCTGAAGCGCGATGACTCGCGAAAATAGGCACAGGCGTACAACCCCCTGCGTTCCTCTTGCGGGGCATGTGCATGACCGACTGGCGGAGGGGCAGGCCGCGAACAAACAATAATGTCAACCGCCGGCCATGTGAGCCGATGCTGGAGCACCATTCACATATGCGGGCTGCAGAAAAAGAACGGCTCTGGAGGGCATCGTGAGGCCACTCTGTCCTGGCTGTGGCGCGAAACGGGGCAAAGTTGCCGACTTCGGAGAGAACCAACTGCGCTAACTCAAATCAAAAATTGGTGGGCCTGGTTGACGATCTTAGAACTTTCGGTTCAGCCCCGGCGATCACATTTTAGGCGGGAACATATTCCGCGTCCACCAGCCGGCTCCCCACTAGCCAATCGCCAGAGATTGCTATATCTTACGGTTTCATGAATCGCGCAATCTGCATCGTGGTGTTATTTGTTTTGCCTGCTCTTCTCTTCGCACAGGAGAAGGCTGCCGCTCCGCAAGCTGACGCCAAGTCATTTCCAGAGCCGGATTTCATACTTCGGGATAACGACTTGAAGCCCCAGAAGGGCGGGGTTGTGTTGGGCCCGGCTGAGAGCGACGGCAAAGGAGGAACCCAAGGCTCCTTTGCAGTATATGGAGGCTCGTCTCTGGTTCAGGTGGGAAGCCTTTCATTCAGTAGCAACGGAAGAATATTGGCAGTTGGAAGTACGCCGGGGCGCGTCGACCTCTGGGACGTCGAAAAGCGAACAAAACTTCGCTCGTTGGCGGGCGGAAGCACGCTTGCATTAAGCCCAGACGGGCGTCTTGTTGCGATGGATGGAAACGGCATCGAAATATATGACGTGGCGACGGGCAAACTGGTCAAGAGGATTCCGTGGTCCCTCACGAGCTCCACTCCTGGCGTGCAGCGAACAATAAAAAAACTAGACTTCAATCCTTCCGGAAGTCTGTTGGATGTCTCCTCAAATGGCGAAAATGATTTGGTTTTCGACGTTTCTTCCGGACAGATGGTCGCCACTCTCACAAGCACACAACAGGGGCAGTTCTCGCGCGACGGTGCGTTCCTGGTCGGCGGCAACGCCAAGCATCTGATTGCATGGAATACGAAAGATTGGACCAAAGTCAGCGATTCACCGAACGGCCCCGACTACGTGACACAAATTGCAGCTCTTCCCGAGAAGGACCTTGCCGTCGTAGGAGGTCCTAAGAATGCGCGCCTCGTCCATCTCAGCTCGGGAGAGGAAGTTGCAAAGGTGGGACTGGGATATACGAACTTCGCCGCATTTAGCCAGAGCGGTACCCTCATATTCACGTATCCAAGCAGCGGCTTCGCCATATGGGATACATCCGGCAAGCAATACTGCACGAGGAAAGACATTGGAAACGGTACCGTGGCACTTAGTGGTGACGATCGATGGTTGGCTGCGGCAACCGTGAACGGCGGAACCTCGGTAGTGATCTGGAATGTACAGAATGCTCTAAACGCTTGTGGTGTTCCGATTTCAATGCAGGACCGCTGAACGTTTTGCAGACACGATGCCTGGAGCGTGCGTTTTGAGGTCGGAAGAGTGGAAAACCGTTCTGAAAGCGGTTTTCCTCACGGGTTTCCTTACGGTTTTCCGCCCGTAATTCTCTAACCCTCGACCGAGCAGACCTTTACGAGCGTTAGGATCACGCAAATCGGTACGTGGGCGAGGACGGCAAAAGGGCGGGAGCGACCCCCTCTTTTCGCCCGGCCTGCGGCCCGAAAAGCGACAGGGGGTCGCTCCCGCCCTTTTTTATTTTGTAGTCGCCTGCGCTCGATGAGCACTACTAACAGCACGTCCAAACCGATAGTCAACGGCGCAGTTCATCAATCCCCGAAAATTATTCTTCAGGGCAGGCGGGCATTTTTTCTTTGCGGGATTTCATCGACTTCTTGCCCATTAGTATAAGTAGAGGGGTACTCCGCAGAACCATCCCTTCGCTATTCCCCGCAATTCCTCACGGGAAGCCCTCCGTCCAGAGAGTCCGCCATGTCCTCCCCTAACGAAATACTCGATCTATCCCATCTCCCAGCCAGGTCAGGAGATCACAGGAAGTAAGGCCCTCGATCCTGATGAGTTTGCTCGCCTTGCGACTGATGTTTCTTCTGCTCGACCAGTGGGACAGAGAAGCACAGTGCATGACACCTGTTGACAGCAAAACGAAACCGGCGCAAGGTGAGCGGCACGCGCTCGGCCGCAATGCGTGCCGGCAGAGGACCAAATGAGACAAGCGATCTTATACGCGAGAGTATCCAGCAAAGACCAGGAGCGAGAAGGATATTCAATCCCCGCGCAACTCAAATTTCTCCGCGAGTACGCGCAGAATCACGAGCTTAGTGTCTTGCGTGAATTTGTGGATGTGGAAACCGCCAAGATGATCGGGACGGAAGCATTTCGGTGAGATGGTGCGCTTCCTGCGCGATCACAAGACTTGCCGCATCGTCCTGGTGGAAAAGACCGACCGCCTGTATCGCAACTTCCGCGATTGCGTCACGCTCGAAGACCTCGACGTTGAAATCCATCTTCCCAAAGAAGGCCAGGTCATCAGCAAGGACTCCAAATCACAGGCCAAACTCGTTCACGGCATTCAGCTTGTAATCGCCCGGAACTACATCGAGAACCTGCGCGATGAAGTGCGCAAGGGAATGCGCGAGAAAGCAGCACAAGGCATCTACCCGAGCCGCCCGCCGCTCGGCTATCGCAACAACAAATTACTGCGCACGATTGAAGTAGATCCCGACAACGCGCCCATCGCACAGCGGATGTTCGAGCTATACGCGACAGGTTCCTATTCGCTCGCGGGCTTGCGTCGAATTGTTCAAGACGGAATACGGCAAGGTCTTTTCGAAGTGGCACTTGGAAAAGCTAATTAAGAATCCCTTCTATATCGGAACCTACGAATGGGAAGGCAAGAACTATCAGGGCACGCATGCTCCCCTTGTGAGTGCTGAACTGTTCTCGCGTGCAAACGAAGTACTGAGCGGCAAAGCTCGGCCCCGAAAGCAGAAGCATGATTTCGCATTTTCCGGATTGCTCCGCTGCGCCTACGACAACTGCGCCGTGACCGCCGAATTCAAGAAGCAGAAGTACACCTATTACCGCTGCACGGGCTATCGAGGAAAATGCGACCTGCCCTATTTCCGCGAGGAAGTGATGGCCGACCGCCTCGGCCAGGTGCTGCAAGCGATCCACATCCCGGATGACATTCTGGCGCAGCTCGAAGAGTCCTTGCTGAACGATAAAGGCCACGAGGAAACGCTTAGGGAGCAGCAAGCCGAACGATTCCGTCAACGGTTAGCCCAACTCCGCAAGCGGCTCGATCAGGCTTACGTGGACCGCCTGGACGGAAAAATCACCGAGGAATTTTGGGAAGCCAAGTCCGCGGAGTGGCAGCAGGAAGAGCAAACGCTTTTGGCCTCGCTGCGCGAGCTTGAACAGGCGGGAAATCCCGAGCGAGTCGCTCGACCGCGTTCGCATTTTAGAACTCGCGAATAAGGCGCATTCTCTATACGTTACGCAGACTCCGGCGGAAAAAGCGAAATTGCTGAGAATGGTGCTATCGAACTGCGCGGTGGACGCGGTAAGTGTTTATCCCACCTACAGAAAGCCCTTCGACATGATCTTCGAACGGGCTAAAACGAAGGAATGGTGGGCCTGGGTGGACTTGAACCACCGACCTCACCCTTATCAGGGGTGCGCTCTAGCCACCTGAGCTACAGGCCCAACGCAGGAACTACGTTGGCATTCTAGCATCAGGCCCGCGCGTGGGTACAGGGGAGCGCGGAATTTTCGTTGGCGCGGCTTGAAAGCGCGTACCGGGCGTGAAGAACGGTGGCGCTCCAGGCAGGTACCGCCGCCAATTTTGGTGCCGCAAAGCAGAACTACGGCGGGGTACTCGTTACGGATGGCTCGGCGGAGGACCGGGCGGCGGTGGAGCGGGCTTGGTAAATTTGTCGGCAGGAATCGCGACGTTGAATTGGACCTCGGTGTAGTGGGTGGTGGTGACGTTGCCAGGGCGCGCCACGCGCACGGCGAACGGGATTTGTATTCCTTTCACCGGGCGGTAGTCGCTGAAATCAGTCTGCGTGGGGATCTCACCCAATGGCGTGTCCTCCAATTCGACCGTGCGCAATAGCAAGCCGCTCTCCGCGTCGATGTAGAGTTTCACCAAGCCCGCGCCATCTGTTGGCTTGGCTTGAATGACGTAGCTGTTGCGATCGCCAATTTTTTCCGTGCCGGAAACCTTCATCTGGGCGAACCCTTTGGATAAATCCAATTCCCGCGTGAAATCGGCGGATCGCTTGACGGCCGTAGCCTCGCCGCCGTGCAGCTCGCGCATACCGCGCGGGTCAGCCTGCCAAGCGGTTGTTCCGTCGTCGCCTACCTTATGGTCTCCCTGCGGGGTATGGACGATTGAAACCCATTTGTCCGGCGCCTCGAAAAAGTCTTCGACGTCGCCACGGAACCGGCCAGCATCCACGGAACCCTTATCCACGCGGCTGTGAAGCTTTTCATTTGCAGCAGCGCCACCGATCGCCTGGGTGTACTTGCCCACCAGAGCGTCAGGTGCGGGGAAAGTCTCGGCCGGCTTGGCGGTCGGTGTTTCGCCCGGTGCTAGCGGCGGAGGGGGCGGGGGACCAGGAGGGAGATTCGTTTCCGCGACTGCAGGAACGCGTACCGGCTTGGCACTGCCGCGGTGGCAGGTGTTGCATGTCACCTCGCGGTGCCCTTCGAAATTCTGCCGATTGATGGCGATGGTCATACTCAGCATTTTCCGAGCGGTTTTCTTTTCGTCCTTGTCGTCCTTATCGAAGGGGCGAACGTGGCAGAACATGCAATCGACGCCGAGGGAGGCGGAGATGAAGTTCATGGAGGCAAAGAGATCGTCGGGCGGCAAGTCCTTCAGGACCTGAACGTTCTTGAATGTCATGCGCGGGGCGGCAGGATTGACGGTGGACTGCGGCGCCGGCGCCGGAGCAGCTTGCTGGGGATCCGGTGCGGCGGCGATCGCCAGCGAGCACGAGAGTCCCAATGCCAGAAGCACTACGCCGATAGTCCGACTGCGGTCTCGCTTGAGCATATGGAGAACTCCGGTTCCTCTGGATAATCACGCCGCAGGGAATCTTATCCCAAACTCCCGCTTCGCCAGCGAGTTTTGATCGCCTGGCGCCGCTGTGCACGGTAAAGGAGACTCTGGACGCGAGCCGCGAGGTTCGATGGAAGATCGGGGGTGCGGAACGAGCGGGCAGGAGGAAGCTCCAAGGCGGGAGCAAAAAAATGCCCGGTTCGAGGTGGCTCGAACCGGGCGCGCGTTTGTATATGTGCTCTTTGCCGGGCGAACGCGATACGTATCGCGCGCCCTTACCTTCTCTTGATCCCAGAATCGGGGGATCAGAGAAAATCGGATAAAACTTGCCAGAACCCTTCCGGCTTAATGAGAAGCCGAACGTCGACCCCGTGAGAGGTCGTCGGTAGCCCCTTCCCGCGTACATTAACGGGTCGTGCTACCATTTCTTTTAGAAAGGAGGTGATCCAGCCGCAGGTTCTCCTACGGCTACCTTGTTACGACTTCACCCCAATCATGGGTCATACCTTGGGCGTCTGCTTCCTTGCGGTTAGCGCGACGACTTCTAGTACAGCTCACTTTCGTGATGTGACGGGCGGTGTGTACAAGGCCCGGGAACGTATTCACGGCGTCGTTCTGATACGCCATTACTAGCGATTCCAGCTTCATGCAGTCGAGTTGCAGACTGCAATCCGAACTGAGCGCGTTTTTTTGCGATTAGCTCCCCCTCGCGGGTTCGCGACACTTTGTAACGCGCATTGTAACACGTGTGTAGCCCTGGACATAAAGGCCATGCTGACTTGACCTCATCCCCACCTTCCTCTCCGTTATCCGGAGCAGTCCTCGTAGAGTTCCCCCTTGCGGGTGGCAACTACGAGTAAGGGTTGCGCTCGTTGCGGGACTTAACCCAACACCTCACGGCACGAGCTGACGACAGCCATGCAGCACCTCTACACAGGTCCCTTGCGGGAAGTCTCTATTTCTAAAGATGGTCCTGTGCACTTCAAGCCCAGGTAAGGTTCTTCGCGTTGCGTCGAATTGAACCACATGTTCCACCGCTTGTGCGGGCCCCCGTCAATTCCTTTGAGTTTCAGCCTTGCGACCGTACTCCCCAGGCGCAGGACTTAACGCGTTAGCTACGGCACGAGCCCCGTACAGGGCCCACGCCCAGTCCTGATCGTTTAGGGCTAGGACTACCAGGGTATCTAATCCTGTTTGCTCCCCTAGCTTTCGTCCCTCAGCGTCAGTTGTGATCCAGCGAGCCGCTTTCGCCTCGGATGTTCCTGCAGATATCTACGCATTTCACCGCTACACCTGCAATTCCACTCGCCTCTCTCACACTCTAGCATAGCAGTTTCGGGAGCAGCCTCTGGGTTAAGCCCAGAGATTTCACTTCCGACTTGCCACACCGCCTACGGACCCTTTACGCCCAGTAATTCCGAGCAACGCTGGCCCCCTACGTTTTACCGCGGCTGCTGGCACGTAGTTAGCCGGGGCTTCTTATACCCGTACCGTCAAACCCTTGCGGGCATTCTTCCGGGTCGAAAGGGGTTTACACTCCGAAAAGCTTCATCCCCCACGCGGCGTTGCTGCGTCAGGCTTTCGCCCATTGCGCAAGATTCCCCACTGCTGCCTCCCGTAGGAGTCTGGACCGTGTCTCAGTTCCAGTGTGGCCGGCCATCCTCTCAGACCGGCTACCGATCATTGCCTTGGTGAGCCATTACCTCGCCAACTAGCTAATCGGCCGCGGGCCCCTCCTCTTGCGCCTTTGCAGGCTTTGATTCCGTCAGCCGAAGCCGTCGGAATATTATGCGGTATTAGCCCGCCTTTCGGCGGGTTATCCCCCACATAAGGGAAGGTTACCCACGTGTTACGCACCCGTTCGCCACGCGCCCATCTCCTGTATTGCTACAGAAAACTGCGCGTACGACTTGCATGTGTTAAGCACGCCGCCAGCGTTCGCTCTGAGCCAGGATCAAACTCTCGTTTGAACTTGGTGTTCCCGGTAACGTGGCATTCGGGTTTGCACCGAAATATCCTCGTTCCGGAGACGAACTTTTTAAATCGCTCGGTTGTTACTCCCCATCTCGCCGAAGCGAGACAGGGAATTCTCAAAAAACCAAACGGGTTCTGGCATGTGTTATCCGATTGTCAAAGAGCAGGACTTCCCGGCCCGCAGGAAGGAACTACAGACGAACCCCGACTATAGAGCACGAAAGGCATTCTGTCAAACGCTATCTCCAGGAATTTTCGGGGTGGAAAATCGTGCTGGGTGTGGAAAAAACGCAAGCGCACGCGATCCCGCGAAACCGCCCGGCAATCCAGGGATAGGGGTGATCGGGCTGAAGTCCGGCAAAATTGCCCGGCAGGGAGATGCCGGCACGTGGCCATTGCCGGCTGATCGCCGCGAGAAACCGGGATTTGATACTTGTACAAAAACGTACAAGTGTAAAAACTTGTACGAATTCGTACAAGTAGCAAAGCTGGTACAAAAGCGTACAAGCTGCCAGGCTCGCCTCCAGGATCCGTTAGGCGCCCGGTACCGTGGCCGATCACCACGGGGTAACGTATCTTCGCGCGGAGGTGTTTCGCGGCAGGCAAAGCGCATGGCGCACACCGGCCTTGGATTTACAGCTTGTACAAAAACGTACAAGTTCGTAGATTTGTACATATGCGTACAAGTAGAGGCAAGACCTGTTCCGCCGTCCTGCTCGCCGATATTGTATCTTCCCGCCGCCGCGGGAACGTGCGTGCCTTGCTCGCGGAAAGATTGCGAACCGTAACCCAACGCCATTTGCGCCGCGGCTTGATTCGCTTGCCTTATGCGGTCACTGCGGGCGACGAGTTCCAGGTTCTCTGCGGGGCGCTGGACGAAGTGCCGGAGCTGGTGCTGGACTTGCGGCGCTGCATGCGGCCGTTTGCGTTGCGCATCGGTATTGGGATCGGCGCGGTGCAGGGGAAAATTCAGATCCCGGTCAATCGTATGGAAGGTGAAGCGTTTCAATTCGCGCGGCGTGCGATCGAAGGCCTGAAACAGGGGGATGCGCTGAAGATTGAGGCGCTCACCGCATTTCGTTCCAGCCGTCCGGTGTTCGACACAACGGCCAACCTGATTTATGGGTTGCATGATACATTGCTCGTCAAGGTGACCGAAAAGCAGTGGAAGACCATCGACCAGTACACATCGAAGGGCCGGCTAGCGACCGCCGGGCACGCCCTGGGCGTGGATTTCACCACCGTATCCAGAAACCTAAAACGGAGTTTCTACTGGCAAATGGAATATACCGTTCGCGGCATGCGCCAAGTGATCGCCGACCAATTTTCCTAGTACTCCGAAAATCGGATACTTTTAGGAATCCTGAATAACTATGCCTGCCTTGCTGCTGCGCCTCTTCCTCGCATTATATTTCGCACACCTGCTGACCGACTTCCTTTTTCAGACGCGCGAGATGGTGGACGCCAAGAAGCGCGGCACAGTGTCGGGGTATCTCGCACACGGAGGAATCTATTACGTCATCACCGTGCTAGTGACGGCGGCGACAATCCCCGGCGTGTTGTTTTCCGGAAGGTATCAGGCCGGATTCGTGGGCCTGGTGGCGATTCATCTGCTGATCGATATCGCCAAGATTTCGCTCACCGGTTCGGGCCGGGTACGGGACGGAGCTACCGCCTTCGTGGCCGATCAAGCGCTGCACTTGCTCACCGTCTGGGCCGCGGCATGCTGGATTTCTGGAACGCCGGTGTGGACCGGCGGGTCCGCCCTGCTCGATCGAGCGCGCAACGCTCCAGACATAATGCTGCTCTTAGGGATTGTCTACATCCTGGTGGTATTCGCCGGCGGGTATTTGATCCGCTATCTGACCAAGTCCTTTTTGGACGGCGTGAAGCTTACCAATGAGACCACCCCGCAGCTACGAAACGCCGGGATGTACATCGGCTGGCTGGAGCGTTTCGTTATTCTGACCGCGGTGCTGCTGCAATCGCCGGCCACCATCGGCTTGGTTCTCACCGCGAAGTCCATCGTGCGCTACCCGCAGATCGATTCGCCGGGGTTTGCCGAATATTTCCTGGTCGGCACGCTGCTTAGCTTGATCGAGGCGATGGTCGGCGGACTGTTTCTGCTGCACCTGATGCACGGGGCGGCGGCGATGGCGTGGTTCACGCATTGAACGCGGGAATGCGTAGAACTTTAAGGTATAAAGTACTTGACACAATTCTTGTCCGGCCCTAGCATTTCCGGGTGACTTCTGAGCCCATCCGCTTTCGCTCTCCTCAGCCTGAAAAAACCATCGATCTCAACGCTCATGCTCGCGACAACCTTCGTTTCATTCGCGAGACCATGGAGCGCGCTGTGGCTTTTACCGCCGTCCCGGGCTGGGGCGGTGTGGCCATGGGTATTACCGCGTTGGGCGCCGCGGTGGTCGCGTCCCGCCAGGGGCAGATGCGCGATGCGGTGGCGGTTTGGCTGCTGGAAGCTTGTGTGGCGATTGCCATCGCCGGCTGGAGCGCCTTTGCCAAAGCCCGCGAAGCGGGTGTGGCGATTTTTGCCGGTCCGGGAAGAAAGTTTGCGCTGAGTTTTGCGCCGCCGATGGTTACCGGTGCGCTCTTGAGCTTCGTGATGTATCGCGCTGGCCTTACTGAACTTCTTCCCGGAATGTGGCTGCTGCTGTACGGAACGGGAGTGGTCACCGCGGGGGCATTTTCGATTCGAATCGTTCCATTGATGGGTCTCTGCTTCATGGTTCTGGGCGCGGTGGCGTTCTTTTGCCCGGCTTCGTGGGGGAATGCGTTTCTGGCCGCGGGGTTTGGGGTACTGCACATCGTTTTCGGGGGAGTTATTGCGAGGAGATATGGTGGCTAAATCGATCGCGGGGCGCGCGGTTCGCGAAACGAAGGCAGCGGGTTCAGCCCGGCGGAGTGCGCCCTCGCATCGCGGCGGTGGCGCGGCGGCGAGTATTTCCGCGGAAAAATCGCCAATTGCGCTAGAGCAGCTAATTCACGAGCGTACCCGCCTGGGAATCATCAGCGCGCTGGCGGTGAACGAGACGCTCCGGTTCAACGAATTGAAGCAGCTCCTGGGAATCACCGACGGCAACTTGAGCGTCCACGCGCGCAAGTTGGAAGACGCCGGGTACATCGGCTGCACCAAGACCTTCGCCAACCGGCTGCCCAAGACCGAATTTAGGCTGACGCCGGCTGGCCGCCGGGCGCTGGAAAAATATCTCAATCATATGGAAGCGCTGATCCGTGCCACGCGAGAGGGATGAACGGGAAATTCTCTTGGCTACCCACCTGCAAAATCGAAGCGTCCTGAGTCCGCCGCAAGAAGCGGGCATTCACGTGGCCATCCTGATGGATGGAAACGGCCGCTGGGCGTCGGCGCGAGGCTGGCCGCGCTCCGAGGGGCACCGCGCAGGCGTGGCGGTGGTGCGGCGTGTGGCTCAGGCGGCTCCGCAACTGGGGATTTCAATACTTACGCTGTACGCTCTTTCGGCGGACAACTGGCAGCGCCCGGCGGATGAAGTGGCCACGCTGATGGGATTGTTTGAGACGTTTTTACGCGAGGACGCCGACCACTGCGCGGCTTTGGGCATCCGTGTTCGCGTGATCGGACGCCGCGAGCGGCTGCCGGCTTCGCTGATTGCGGCCATCGATTACGCGGAACGGCGCACTGCGCGGGCAGAGAACGTGACGCTAAGGATCGCGGTGGATTATTCGGCGCGCGAGGCCATCGTCCGCGCGGCTTGCGGCACGGCGTCCAGCCGGACGGCGGTGACACAGCAGGAGTTTGCGCGGCGGCTGGGAGAAGCGACCCACGCCGGAGGTCCTTCCCCGGACGTGGATCTATTGATTCGGACCGGCGGCGAGCGTCGCTTGAGCGATTTTCTGCTGTGGGAGTGTGCCTACGCGGAGTTGGTGTTCACGCCGCGCATGTGGCCGGAATTTTCAGGGGCCGACCTTTCCGCGGCGGTGCACGAGTATGAGGCGCGCGACCGCCGCTTCGGGCAAATTCCCGAAGCAGCCGCGGGATAGCTGAGCGAAACCGAGCAGCCCAGAATTAACGAGGCCGGGAATCCCTAAGGCGGGCGAGCTCAAACGCTTTCCCGAGGACGCGGATCACGGCCGGGACCAGCGCATAGCGTTCCAAGTCGCCTGGCTCCACCCACACTGCTTCCCGTGCGTCACCTCCCGGACGAGGGTTGCCCGATACGCGTTCGCATAGGTGGTCGATAATCACGAAATGATATTGTGTGCGGCCATGCTGATCCGGGATGATTCGTTCGAAGACCTCGATTAATTCCCCCACTCGAACCACCAGGCCGGTTTCTTCCTCTAACTCGCGCTGCACGCCTTGCGAAATGGTTTCCGAGAGTTCGAGTATTCCGCCGGGAATGGACCACTGGCCCTCCAAAGGGGGATTGCTGCGCCGGATCAGCACGGTGCGTCCGTCCTCGATCACCACACCACCCACCCCCACGATCGGGAGCTCCGGATATTCTCGTTTCCTCGACAAAGGTGCAAAACTCCGTGAGCGAAATAGCGAAGGCTCGCGTTATATAATACGCTAGCGCCTGGTGGTTCGGGTCACACCGGCATCCTGGAAGGAGGAAGCTCTCTTGGTTAAATGCACGGAGTGCGAAGCGGATATCGACTTGGACGAAGAAGAAGTAGAAGAGGGTGAAGTGGTGGTTTGCCCCGAGTGCAGCGTGGAGCTTGAGGTCGCGCAAATCCATCCGGTGCAATTGAAGGCCATCCTGGACGATGACGAGGATGATGACGATCTCGACGTTCTCGACGACGATGATGATGACGACGATGAGGACGACGACGATGAGGACGACGACCCGGATGACGAGGAAGTGGGAATCGGAGAGCCCGAGGAAGAGATCGACGAATAATCGCTTCGTCTTTTTGATGCATCCCAATCTTCAGCGTTCTGGTGACCGGTTGCCGCAACCCGGATCAGCGGCGTGCCAATTTAAATGTTTCGCAGGAGTGGTTTTGGGCCAGGGAGTGTTGAAAACATGAAGAAATTCTGGAGCGGGATTTTGGTGGTGGTGCTGGCCGGAGCGTTTCTAGCCCCCGGATTGCGTTCGCAGGAAAGCGAGAAGGATGCCAAGGCTCGAGAGGCGAAGCTGCGCACGATACGTGGGATTGTGATCGACCGCGACGAAAATCCGGCGCCGGACAGTATCGTTTACCTAAAAAATCTGCGGAGCCAATCGGTGAAGACGTACATCGCCGATTCCTCGGCGCAGTACAGATTCAGTGGGCTCGATCCTAACGCGGACTACGAAGTGCACGCCGAGAAGGGTGATGCCAGTTCTGCCCACCGGACTATCTCAAACTTCGATAGCCGCAAGGAT
Source organism: uncultured Acidobacteriota bacterium (assembly GCA_963725655.1). GTDB lineage: Bacteria > Acidobacteriota > Terriglobia > Acidiferrales > UBA7541 > CAVRXT01. The sequence continues at coordinate 315,584 of CAVRYY010000001.1, forward strand.
ATGGAGCTAACCCTGAAATTGGACAAGAAGAAAGATAAGAACTAGCTACCGCGCAGGGAAGCCTGCCGTCCCCGCTCCATTACCTTTCCCCCGTAACAGCGCTTTGATTCGGAACGACTATCGAAATTGCGCGCGGCAGCACTTCGATTTCAATGGGTGTGAGGCCGACGCTGTCTCCTGCCGAGTGGGCCATGGCCGGCCGGCTCGTGCGAACCGCAAGTGACGCGCGCGAAAGCGTCGCACTTCGCTCCAGCGGATATCCCCTGAGAGTAACAGGATGGGGATTGCTTCAACGATGCGTGTCCAGTCCACCGGCCGCACCAGAACCACATCGAGCAGTCCGTCATCCATTTTCGCCGCGGGTGCAATGCGGATCCCCGAACCGCAATACGAAGCGTTGGCAAGGCGACGAAGAGCTACTAGCGCTGCGCGGGTTGATCCGAGCGAATCATCTTTCCGTCGATCACATCGACGCTAAAGCTCGACCCGCCCGTGCCGAGCCATGACGTGAAATCAAAGTGAGAATCCGCGCTTGCGGGCAGACGATACACGCTCACACCGCGCACCGTGAGCGGGCTGCCAAGCACGCATTTCTCCGGCCGGTTTCGCAATGCAAAAAAATACGCAGCGCCTTTCCCCACCACGCTGGCCTTCCCTTTCTCGACCAGTACCGCCGTCGTTTCATCGATGCCGATGCCGTGGACTTCGCTGGCCCAGCCGTCCTGAACGATGCGAGCGAGGAATGTCACCAGCCTGCCCATGCGCTCGCGTGTCGAGAAATGGCTGTCGGTGATGATCCCCTTCATATTTGGAAAATCGAGGAAATCGCGTTCCAGCGTGACTTTGAAATCGTATGGATTCGCCAGGGCTTCGGGGCTGGTCACGGTGTCTTGCATAGCGGAGAAAACGAACTGGCCTTGGACGGCGAGTCCGGCGCTGATCCCGCCGATCGGTACGCCGCGCGCCGCCGCGCGATTGATTTCGGATTGCATCGGGGTCGCAGACCAGAACTTCACGTAATTGGATTGGTCGCCCCCAGAGAAAAATATCGCGTGGGCGTTACGAAGCGTCGCGGCGACGTACGGATCGCGTGCGCCTCCCACCGAAGTGATCACCACGGTGGTGACTGAATTGGAAGGGCACCCGGTATGAAACATGGAGTTATATTCAGGGTCGTCGCTCGCGGTCAGTACTACCACATCCCCGCCTCCGGAATGGCCGCATAGAAACGGCAAGGTCAAATCGGTGCCGCCGTGTCCGCCGAGTAGAACCTCGCCGAAAACCGGCGGCTTAGCGGGCACCGCCTCTGCGGCGGCAGTCTCGTAGGCCTTGAATCCGCTCCCTTCTTTGGTTTGTGCCCGCGCGCATGCAACTGCCAGGAGCAACGCGCAAAAACCAGCCGATACCCATCGAGCCCGAAGTGCCGATGACGTGCAAGTGACCAACATGCGCATAGCGAAAGTTATGGCATACGGTCCATGAGAACGCAACGACGGTGCAGGAAAAGCGTCGTTGACATTGCCGGGAGGCTGTTCTAAGTTCCTTTACGGTTTTCAGATGAGACCGGTTCAATGAACAAATCCCCTTATCGCAGCGGACCGCGTCATTTCTCACCCTCTCCAATCTACGGAATCGATATAGGAAAGCTGGCAGCAGGCCTCTAACTCCACTCTTCGCTTTTAGTTTGCGCGGGCATCCCGCTCGCGGCCTTCCATCGCTCACGCACGGTTGCTCGTCGTCCTCAGGAGGCACCATGAAACATCTCAATTTCGTTCTTGCTCTTCTGGCAGCGCTGCTCATCTTTCCTGCCGCCGGCTGGTCGCAGACCTCGGAAGGTGGAGTACTCGGAGAGGTGCGCGATTCCTCCGGCGCGGCCGTCGCGGGAGCGATCGTAACCGTCACCGAAACCGCCCAGGGAATATCCCGAACGACGCTGACCAACGCGGACGGCGAGTTTGCGATGCATCAACTCGAGCCAGGCTCTTACACCGTGGCGGCCACCGCGCGGGGATTCAAGCGCGCCGAGGCCTCGGCGGTACAAGTGGAAGTGTCGCGCGCGGTCCGCGTGGATTTGCGCCTGGATCCGGGCGCGGTGAACGAAACGGTGGAAGTGAAGGATGAAGCTCCGCTCACCGATACCGGGGACACGACTCTCAACGGGGTGCTGACTAACAAAGCGATTAATGACCTTCCACTGCAGGGCCGCGATTTTCAGAACCTGTTGCCATTGCATCCAGGCGTGCAGCGCACCCCGGGCGGCGGATTTCATTCGGTGACCTCGAACGGCAACCGGCCTGACGACAACAATTTTTTCATCGATGGCGCCGACGATAACGACGCGTATTACGGCGAGACGGTGGTCAACGACGCGGGAATTTCCGGCACCCCCTCGAGCCACCTGCCGCTCGATTCGATTCAGGAATTCAATACCCAGGAAGGCCCGGACGCGAATTACGGAGTGAAACCGGGCGTGGTGATGAACATCGGACTGAAGTCCGGGAACAACGGCCTGCACGGTTCCGCGTATTACTTCCACCGCAACAGCGCACTGGACGCGCGGAATTTCTACGCGCCCGCTCCCGACCCAGTGCCGGCGCTGCTGCTGCATCAGTTCGGTGCTTCGCTCGGCGGACCGATCAAAAAGGACAAGTGGTTTTACTTCGTGAACTACGAAGGGGTGCGCGACAAGGTGGGCAACCCAGGTAACGTCGACAGTCCGGTAACCACATCACTGGTGGGGAGGCTGGACCCCAGTATTGGCGCCCCAGAGGACTACAGCATTTTCGATGCTCTGGCGCAGTGTAAAGCCAACGGCAACTGCAGCCCGACCAGCGTCAGCCTGTCGAAATACTTTTATCCGAATCCTGGCTTTACCGCCAGCGCCACCGATCCGGCGTTGATCGATTTCGACTTCAACAACCGCAACCGTGAAGAGAATCTGGTGGCGAAGACCGATTACGTTCTGAACGCGCAAAATACTTTTTCGGCGCGGTTCATCTACGCCAATACCACCGAAGTGGAGGAGGACGCCGAGCCAATCGCGCCGGAGTTTTTGTCCACCGCGAGCCCGATTACCCAGGTATTCGGAGTGGGTTGGGTGTGGACCCCGAACGCGCGCTGGGTAAACGAAGCGCGCTTCAGCTATAACCGGTTCAACGAGGCGATCGCCCCGGTGGATCACAACGTCAATCCCACCACCTATGGAATCAACACCGGGGTAACCGACCCGCGGCTTTTTGGAATGCCGCGCATCAATCCCAGCGACGGTTTAATGAACTACCTCGGTGGCAACTCAAGCTGGCCGCTGGACACCACTCCCTCGGGAACGCAGAGCGTGTCGGACACGGTTTCCTACACCATGGGCCGGCACACCATTCAATTTGGCGGAAGCTTTCGGCGAGGCAATGTGGACTATTACCGTGCTCAGTATGGCCGCGGCCGCGTGGATTGGGACTCGCTCGAGGACTTCGTCGACGGCAACACCGATGGCGTGGACGAATGGCGATTGCTGTACGGCAATCCCCACCGCGATTTGAGCATCAAGTCGTTCGGAACATTTTTGCAGGACGCTTACCGCATCAAACCCCGAGTGATCCTCAACCTCGGATTGCGTTACGACATCACCTTCCCGATCAAAGATGCCCACAACCAGTTGGCAAATTTCATTCCCTCCAAAGGGATCGTCCAGGTGGGCGACGGCATCAGCCAGCCGTATCCTACTCGTTACAACAACGTCTCTCCGCGCGTGGGCGTGGCCTGGGACATTTTCGGTACCGGCAGGACGGTGTTGCGAGCGGCCGGAGGATTGATCTTCGATCAACCCTCGATACGCACGTTCGCCTTCAACGGCGGCGGTTTGAACCTGAATCCCAGCGGAATTCCCGGAGTGACGCCGGGGAACGGTTCGATCACCTCGTTTCTCGTGGAGTCTTTCGACGGCACTCAGTTGGGCTGGGACGGAGGCGGGCCGGTGTTTCCGCAGGCCGCCGGACAACAATGCAGCGGGTCTTCGCCATGCGACGTTTTCGGTGTGGCGCCCAATCTGACTACGCCATATGTGGCCAATTGGAATTTCAACATCCAGCAAGCTCTAACCCCAACCACCCTTTTGCAGGTGGCCTATGTGGCCAACCATGGGTTCAATCTCTATAGCGTGACCGACCCCAACCAGGCCGATCCAACCGCCAGCGCGAATTGCATTCTGGCAACCGGCGTCGCCGCCGGTTATCCCGGAGCGAGCGCGATTTACGGAGGAGACTACTCGGACTGCGAACAGGCCGCCAAGCCGTTTACAACCAACTGCGCCGGCGGCACGGGTCCGTGCTTGCCGTACGTAGGCTTCGAAAGCCTGCTGGCCAACAAAGGCTACTCAGACTACAACTCCCTCCAGGTAACCTTCACCAAGCGATACGCGCACGGCCTCTATTTGCTCGCAGGCTATACCTGGGGGCACGCGATCGACACCTCCACCAACAACGTCGCTTCTGCCTCAGGCGTGTTTCCTCAGGACAGTCGAAACTACGCAGGCAATCGCGGCAATGGCGATTTCGACATTCGCAATCGCTTCACCATCGCCTTGACCTACGACCTGCCTTCGATCAAGGGGCATTGGCAGATGCTCGACGGATGGCAGATTGCCACCGTAGCGATGCTCGAGGCCGGAGAGCCCTACACGTTGCTAGACGGCGAGGATGACGTTAGCGCCACCGGCGAACTGGTGGACCGCTGGAATATCAGCGGTCCCGCGAAGAACGTACACTGGTCGCCCAATACGCCGCTCGACTACATTAGCTGGGATACGTTCAGCCTCGACGCCAACGGCAACGTCAATGGCGGCAATGCGCAGTGCATCGCCGCAGCCGGCCCCAACAATCAATTAGCGCTCAATATGCTGGGGAATTACGGCTGCTACATCGCCGGCAGCACCGTTTTGACTCCGCCGGCGCTGGGCACGTTCGGGAACATGGGCCGCAATATTTTCCGTGGACCGGGGTTCCGGAACTGGGATCTTTCCATCATTAAAAATTTCAAGCTGAACGACCATTTCCGAATGCAACTGCGCGGGGAATTCTACAACGTGCTGAATCATCCCAATTTTGATGACCTCACGTTGAATAACGATCTATCCGGTACCGATTCGGTGGGCACCACCGCGTACACCCCCGATGTTGGCGAATCGAATCCTGTGATCGGTTCGGGTGGTTCGCGTCACGTGCAGGTTGGCTTGAAGCTCATTTGGTAGCGGAGCTTCTGCAACAAATTTGAAATGATTGGTGCCAGCGGCGGGAATCGAACCTACTTCCTTCATTGAAACGCGGGGACCGATTCGGTGGATACCCGTGTACGGTCCGGATGTGGGCGAATCGAATCCAGTGATCGATTCAGGTGGGTCGCATCACGCGCAGAACGAGCGTGAAGTTGACGTGGTCGTTGCGCCTCTGGCTCAATCGAACGAAGCTCAGCGAGATGCTGCGCTAGCATCTTCTGAAGCCATGCTGCCGACCTGTCCGAAATCACTAAGGTCTTCGATGGTGCTCCGGAAGAATCCCTGAATCGTGTTCCGAAACGTGGTTCTCACTAACTCGGAATCATCGCTTTTGAGAACCCCCAGAAGATGGCGGTGAAGCCCGTGATCCTCAGCAAATTCAGCCGCTGCCTTTGAAAGATCATTCTCGGGCGCCCGCGGAGAGAATCGAATCATATAGCACGCAAAAAGCGGGGCGCACACCAGGCTCAACGCTTTTTCCAATGACGGGTTGTCGGAAAGCTTCCAGATTAGCTGGTGGAATGCGAAATCCTTTTTTAGGAGTTCGGTGAAATTTCGCCGCTCGCGCTCCACCTCCATTTCGTCCACCATGCGTTCGAGGTCGGCAAGATGATGGGGCTGAAGTCGCTTGTGCGTCAAAACTGCTGCCATGGGTTCTAGCTCCAGGCGCACGGCATACATATCCTCGACGTCCTTAGCGGTCAGTTTCGTCACGAACGTGCCGCGGTTGTCCAGCTTCGTAATCAGTCCTTGATGCTCCAGCGTCTGAAGTGCCTCCCGCAACGTACTTTGGCCAACCCGAAGCTGGCGAGCGAGTTTGGTTTCTACCAGCCGTTCACCGGGACTCAGTTCTCCCCCTAGGATCGCGTCGAATAGTCGGTCCGTGATCTGCGTGCGGAGGCTGGGTCGCTTAGAGATCTCAATGAGTGGCATGAGTCAGATTTGTTCGATACTCGCTAAACGAATGTATTTTGTCAAGAAAACCATTTGACATCCAATCCGAACAAATGATACATCCGATCAATCTTTAAACGACTACAGTGTAATCGTTAATCGTTTATATGTAGGCTGGAGGTCCCACATGCTCACTTTGCGCAGATTGGTCAGACGCGGTTTCGTTGTTTGCCTTTTCCTCCTGGCAGCTTCTGCCCTTTGGGCTGATGTCACCGGCAGCATTTCGGGTTCCGTGAAAGATCCATCGGGCGCGGCGATCGCCAATGCCTCCGTCGTCGCCATAAATGTAGAAACCGGCGTCCAACGAACCGTGCAAACCGATGCAAACGGCTCCTATTCAGTTCTGGCCTTACAAGTTGGCCGTTATCGATTGATGGTCACCCAGGCCGGGTTCGAGAAGTATGAAGTGAAAGACATCGTCGTGGACGCGAACGCGTCTCTGCGTTTCGACATTACCTTGGCGGTTGGATCGGTCAACGAGACGGTCGAAGTAGGCAGCAGTGGGGTCCAAGTCGAAACAATAAATACGTATCTGGGCGATGTCATCAAATCGCAGGCGATGGAGGAACTGCCACTGAATGGCCGGAGCTACACCGATCTTCTCGGCCTGCAGCCCGGCGTCGCGCCAGCATCAGCGACAACTGTCCATAACGGCTTTTCCGGAGACGTGGTCGGCTCCATTTCCGTAAGCGGCAGCCGCGAGACGGCTAACAGCTATGTGGTGAACGGAGGAAGCGCGGGAGACCCGCTCACGAATGGCGCCTCCGTTGTTCCCAACCTCGATTCCATTGCCGAGTTCCGCCTGCTTACCAACAACTTCGATGCGGAATACGGCCATTTCAGCGGCGGCATCATCAATGTGGTCACCAAGTCCGGAGCGAATGCGATCCACGGCGACGGCTTCGAATTTTTGCGGAACCAGAATTTCGACGCACGCAACTTCTTCGACAACGCCCGCGGCCTCTTTCAACAGAACCAATTTGGAGGCACTCTGGGAGGTCCGGTTCGCCGCGACAAAGTTTTCTTCTTCGCGGACTATCAGGGCACCCGGGAAACGCGCGGCTTGACCTCGACGGCAACGGTGCCCACCGCCGCCGAACATAACGGGCAATTCGATCCCTCGGAGCTCACCGGCACAGTTCGAGGAAGCTATTGGGCCCGCGTCCTTTCTCAGCGGCTTGGCTACGCAGTCACTAACGGTGAGCCGTACAGTTCCGTTTTCCCTGGGGGACTGATACCGACTTCCGCCTTTTCTAGCCCTGCGCAAAAGATTGCGCCACTTATCGCTGTCCCCAATCAGGGCAACCTCTTTTCCGGCCTGAATAACACCACCACTCGCGATGACCGTGGCGGTCTGCGTATGGATGCGGACACCCGGTTTGGACAGCTGTCCGCGTATTATTTCGCGGATGACGAAGGTGATAACTCGGCCTACGGGTTGAATCCGATTCCAGGCTTTGGGGATGCGGACGCGAACCGCGCGCAGCAATTCGTTTTGGGAGCGACCAAAGTATTCAGTCCCGCCGCGCTAAACGAGTTGCGGCTGAATTACAACCGCCTCGCATCGCGCGCCGGCACACCCACCGGCAGCGGCACCGGATCATTGTCTTCGTTCGGGTTCGTTGAGGGTGGAAACGGAATTGTGACCACGGCTCCATCGCAGGAGGGCGTACCTAGCATCTCCTTCAATGACTATTCCATTGGCGAGCCGGGGACCACCTTCAACCGTTTCGAGAATACGTTTCAAGCGTTGGACAATTTCTCCCTGGTGCGCGGTTCCCACACGTTTAAGTTTGGTGGCGAAACCCGCTACGTTCAATTCAACCAGCGGCTCTACTTTGGGCTCACCTTCGCTTTCTCGGGAGCCGAAACAGGGAGTGATTTTGCCGACTTCCTATTAGGCGCACCCGATTATTACTTTCAGCTCACACCCGACCAAGGCGACGGCCGGACTCATTACGGAGCGCTATTTGCGCAGGATAGCTGGCGTGTCACTTCGAACCTAACGTTGAACTACGGTCTGCGATGGGACGTGAGCCAACCGTGGTATGACACTCAGAATCGCGTCACCAGCTACCTTTCGGGCGAGCAATCCAAGATATATCCAACTGCGCCGCTAGGCTTCGTCTTTCCAGGTGATCCCGGTGTATCTCGTGGGCTCTCGCCCACCCGCTGGAAGGACTTCGGTCCGCGCATTGGAATTGCGTATTCTCCTTCGGCAAGCGGTGGCTTCCTGAAACAGATCACCGGAGGTCCGGGCAAATCGAGCATCAGAGCTTCCTACGGATTGTTTTACACGGCAGTAGAGGACTTGCAGCAGTTTTACAGTTTTGGAGAGCCGCCGTTCTTGCAGTTTTACTTTTCGCCCTCACCTCCGGTGTTTGAAACTCCATTCATCAACCGTGTGGACGGCGTATCCAACGGCCAGCGCTTTCCGCTCATCCCCATCAAGAAGGGTGATCCGAACGGTAACTTCGCGCAGTTTTTACCGATCAGCAGCGATCCAGCGTTTGCCACCAACAACGTCACACCTTATTCGGAGCACTATTCTCTCTCGTTCCAGCGGCAGTTGGGTGAGAAGGATCTGCTGACTCTGAGCTACGTTGGCACGGAGGGGCATCACCTACTTGTCAACGTGCAGCCTCACCCGGGAATTCCCAGCACGTGTCTGTTCTTGAGCAACCCAGCTAACTTGGCTCCGGGAGGCCAACCGTGCGGCCCAGGTCTCGAAGATCTTACGTATGTGACTGCCAGCGGAAGCACGATAAACGGCACACGGGGTCCTCAGTTCCCATCTACAATTGGCGGCACCGCGCTGATTACCACCCAGGGGAATTCCGCCTACAACGCTTTGGAGGTTAGCCTTCGCCACCAAGCTGGGCCGCTCACTTTCCTGGCCTCTTACACCTACAGCAAGTCGATCGACTCCGCCTCATCATCGGTCGGAAGTCTCCTGTACCCCTTTAATCTTGGCCTGGACCGCGCTCTTTCCCAATTCGATGCGACTCATAACTTTGTCGTCAGCTACAACTACCGTCTGCCCTTAGACAAGCTAGCGCACGACCGCTGGCACCGGCTCACAGCCGACTGGAATCTGTCGGGTATTACGCGTTTCGCGACTGGTTTCCCGATCACCATGCAGGATAGTGGTGATCAAGCGCTACTGGGCGGGGCTGGCTTTGGCCAGGAAGACCGGCCGGACTATAACGGCGGACCTTTGAACCTTGGTCAGAATCCGCGTTCCGGCTTGCCCTACTTCAACGTCAACGCTTTCTCTCCCGAAGCCCTTGGGCAATTTGGCACTTCCAGTTACCGCTTCTTCCACGGCCCTGGAATTGCCAATTTCGATATGGCCTTACTCAAAGATGTGCCGCTAACCGAAAGGCTAAAATTAGAGCTTCGCGGGGAGTTCTTCAATATCTTCAATCACGCGCAATTCCTCAATCCCTCCGGCAATATCAATAGCGGGTCCTTTGGAGTCGTTACATCCGCGAGGGATCCTCGCATCGGGCAACTTGCGGTGAAGCTGCTTTTCTAGACATTGCGCAGAGGACTGAGCGGTGGACCATATGGCAACGTCACAGAACGTTTCTCTTCTCGAAGCTGCTTATACCGCAGTTGTCTCGGACGTTCTTGACCGTCTTGGGTTTCGCCAGCAAGTGGTCGACTCCGAGATCGTCCCAATGTATCCGGGCGCCGTGGTCGCTGGCCGCGCAATGCCTGTTCGCGTGGAGGCCACGTTAGTGCAATCCGATAACCCGTACGAAGGGGACATGCGGATGATGGAAGCCCTCAAGCCAGGCGACGTGCCGGTAATAGTTGCTCCCTCGGGGAATCGGGCAGCACTTTGGGGCGAGTTGATCTCGTGTGCGGCACGGGGAAAGGGAGCGAGAGGAGCGATCGTTTCTGGCTATTTACGCGATAGCCGCAAGGTCGCTGAACTTCGTTTCCCCGTGTTCTCACGGGGCCGGTCTCCACTGGATACGATGGGCCGCGCGGAAGTCACGGAGATCGGTCTTGAGGTTGTTTGCGGCGGTGTGCGGGTCTCTCCGGGGGACTACGTCGTGGCCGATGAGGATGGCGTGGTAATTATTCCGGAGCGCGCGATACACGACGTGCTCGCAGCTGTCAGTGCGAAAGCCCATAAGGAAGGGGATGCGCGAGCTGATCTCCTTGGCGGAAAGAGTCTGCGCGAAGTCTGGAACAAGCATGGAGTTCTTTAGAAACAGCACATTCCACGGGAGAAACGGTGAAAATAACTGACCTGAAAGTCGATGTCCTTCATAACCCAGAGTTCGAAGTTCGTGGTGACGCCAGCCTGGAAACCGTCATCGTCAGAATATTTACTGACGAAGGCATCGTTGGTTTCGGCGATGCTGGTTCGTCTCCGAGAGTGATTCGCTCGATTATCGACGCGCCAACGTTCTTTACACTTTCCCGCGATGTCCGCGAGCTGCTGATCGGCCGCGACCCCCTTGAAATCAACGCCATTTGGGAATCGCTCTACCGTATGACCCAATGGCCAGGGCGGCGCGGCGCCTACCTCCACGCCATTTCCGCAATCGATATCGCGCTTTGGGACATCATGGGCAAAGCCTTCGGCCAACCCATATATAAACTCCTGGGCGGCGCCTTTCAAAAGGAAGTACGCGGCTATGCCAGCCACGTGATGCCCGACACTCCGAAGGGTTGCGCGGAACTCGCTGCCAAAGCGGTTGCCAACGGATGGCCCGCACTCAAGATGGGCTGGTTCCCCTATGCCTCGGATCCGGACGAGGATCTGGCGATGGTTGCGGGTGTGCGTGAAGGAGCCGGACCGAAAACCAAAATCATGCTCGACGTTGGCCCTCGTTATGACATAACCACTGACGATCGTCCCTCCGTCCAGCTTTGGGATGCCAAGACCGCCATAAAGCGGATCAAGAGCTGGGAAAAATACGAACCGTTCTGGGTTGAGGAGCCGCTACCCGCCGACGATCTCGACGGCTATCGCAAACTCACCGCGGCCGTCGATACCTACATCGCCGCAGGCGAAACGGAGACTACACGCTTCCCTCTGTTCGACCTTATGGATCGGGGCAACATCGACGTCGTGCAGCTGGATGTTTCGCGTGTCGGTGGCCTCACTGAAGCCCGGCGCGTCACCCAGGCCGCATACGACCGCAATCGCCCCTGGGCGCCACACTGTTTCTCAACCGGCATTTGCGTCGCGGCTTCCGTGCATCTGGCGGCATCTTCACCCAATTACTTCTTCGTTGAGTACACTATCTCGGAATCGCAGCTCACCAATGAAATCGTCCATCCTCATATCAAGCATAAGAACGGTATGCTGCGCGTGCCCGAGGGCCCCGGGCTGGGCATGGAGTTGAATATGGACCTCGTCAATAAGTTGCGGGTCAATGACTGACGCGCCGGTAAAGCTCGGTCTGACTGGTTTTGGGTGGTTTGCAGAACTGTTGGCCGAGCGGGTGTTTCCCTTCGTTCCGGAGATCCGGATCGTGGGGGTGTGCGACCAGTCTCCTCGTCGCCGCGCGCGCGCCGCGGAACTGCTGGGAGTACCCGTTTTCGAAGACATGGATGCTCTCTTGAAGGGATCCGATTGTGAGGCGGTGTCGATCCTCACTCCGCATAACACGCACCGGAGCCTGGTGGAGGCCGCCGCTGGGAGTGGCCGCCACATCTTCTCCGAAAAAGCGATGGCTGTTACCGTCGCCGATTGTGTGTCTATGATCCGCGCCGCTCAGGCGGCAAATGTCGTCCTAATGGTTGGCCACATGCAAAAGTTATTTCCACCTTACGCTCGCGTGATCGAGATCGTTCGCAGCGGCATATATGGAAAGCCCCTGGCCGTAAATGTCTTTGGTTTCCATTGGTGTCCAGTCTTCGAAGGGTGGTGGAGGAAAAAGGAGGCATGCGGTGGACTCTTATATTGGACGGGAATTCACGATCTGGACACTATGCGAGCCATCGTGGGATTGGAAGTGGAGGAAGTATTCGCCTGGGCTGGGTCGAAGACGGACCCGTACACCGAGTACGAGGATTCCATCGCGGTGACGTTGAAATACGAAGGCGGTGCAATCGGTACGCTACAAGTCGCCGAGCACGATCCCCTTCGAGAGTTCAACGATTCATTCGCACTTTCAATTCTCTGCGAACGCGGTTCGATTCGTTATCTTCCGGAAAATCCGACCGTCGAACACCGCTCCCGGGACGGGCATGACGTGGGCGAACTACATCGTGAGATGTTTCCGAAACACGAAGATAATGAGAATGCCGCCTACCGCTGGGAGTTCGCTCATTTCGCGCGAGTGGTTCGGGGCAAGGAGTCTTCGGTGCTTACCGCAACGGACGGACTCCGTTGTATCGAAACCCTGCAGGCGATTTATCAATCGTTGAGCGCCGGAACGCCAACCAAGGTTTCCAGGAGCTGCGTCGAATGATTGCACGGAGAACCTTAATTCGAGTCGCTGGGTGCGGTCTCGCGAGTACCGTCCTCGGCCGCGCGTGGTTTGCTGGTGCTGCCGTCTCCAAGCCAAGCCCCCGGCCGCTCCGTTATCCCAGGAGCGGGCTCATCTCTGGCTTGGAGTGGCAGGGCGAAGCCAAGAGGTATCCTGGTACCCGTACGGACATGCACTGGTGGACGTGGGGTGCCGACGATGCGCTCTATCTAGTTGACGACGACGGCCAGAATTTCAATTTGCAGCCCAGCTGGAAACACCTCTTGCGCGTCACCGGCGTTCCGCCGAATCACCACGTGGTCGAGCTAACCGATTTCCCGGATTTGCTGATTCCGGGGCCGGAGAAATCCCCAGAAGGGAAGAAGCGGTCATTCAACGACGCCCTTAGCCTCGATCACACCCGTTACGTATGCGGCGCCTTAGCCGTAGGCAATCGACTTTACGTCACCGTCTACGATTACAACGACCTCACCTCCGACAAACCCTGGAACTTCATGGACCGGATTTCTCGCCACGGTGGCGTCGCGGGAATCATGTATTCCGATGATCGCGGCAAAACCTGGCAGAACGTACCCTCGAAGGACGAACCCAGTAAACAGCACTCTTATTTTCTTGGCCCACGTTTCGCCGGACTGCAATTCGTGGGCTTTGGACCTGGATACACTGGCGTTCCCAGGGAACTGAGCGATTTTGTGTACGCAATATCGAATGATTCGAACTGGGCCAGTGGCGATCACATTTTTCTCGCGCGGGTCCACCGCGAAAAAGTAATCGAACGAAGCGCTTGGGAATTCTATGCCGGAGGAGGCGATGGACGGACGGATGCGGCCACCGTTTGGGTTGCTGAAGAAGAGAAAGCGCACCCCATCCTGACCGATCTTGGGCATGTCGGCCACCCCGATATGAGTTACAACCAGCCCCTGGGTCGTTTTTTTCTCTCTGTCTTCAGTGATGCGACTCCACATAACATCAACACGGACGTCCAGGTCGCTTTCAAGACCTGGGACAAACGGTCTGAACTCCAAATCTACGAGGGTCCCACTCCATGGGGACCCTGGTCAGTGGTTCACAACGACCCGTGGTGGGAAGGACCGCATCACGTTCCCTATCTTCCACACTTGCCATCGAAATGGTGGGGCTCCGACGGAATGTCTGGAATTCTTCTGTTCTCGGGAGACTACACGCCGGATGGTCCTACTCCGCACGAGGATCCTTCTTCTTACTATGGCGTGACCACCCGACCTTTCCGTCTGGTGCCCAGCGGGAAGGGCAAGCGATAAATGCCGAAGTGGCTGCTTTTCGCTCTGGCCACATTCTTTATTTTTGGCGTTTGGGCTGTCCTCCCGAAAGCAGCCAGTCCCCAGTTGTCGCCCTTGACCATGCAACTCCTCGCGACCCTGGGCGTGGTGCCCATGGCCTGCTTATTCCTCATTTCCCGCAACTCCTGGACCGGCGCAAACCTGCCTCGAGGGATCGCCTACGCTTTTGTCACCGGAGTCTTCGGAAACGCCGGCAACATCGCGCTGCTCGAAGCGCTTAAGCATGGCGGGGGTGCCTCCATTGTCTATCCGCTAACCGGAATGTTCCCGCTGGTCACGCTCATTCTGGCGAGACTCTGGCTGAAAGAGCGGCCCAACTTCATTCAGGGCACCGGTATTGTCTTTTCTCTTGTCGCCATCTATCTGTTCAGCACCAGCCCCGGAAGCGATGCACCCGCCGCAGGCGTCGTCGCGGTGACGAGTCGAAGCCCGTGGGGCTCGTGGATGGGATACTCAGTGATTGCGCTTCTGTTGTTCGGAATCTGCGGGGTAACCCAGAAGTTGGCGTCGACAAATATTTCCACCGAACTCTCAGCGGTGTGCTGGGCCGCCGGCTCGATTCCAGTTGCCGCAACGATATTTTTCGTCATGCAGCCGCTCGACTGGAATATCACCCGACGAGATTGGATCATCTCGATCGTATGGGGAGCCCTGGTGGTAATCGGGATGCTCGCCAGCTTCGCCGCCTACCGCGGAGGGACAGCCAGTGTCGTCACCGCCTTGACTGCACTCTACCCCGCTCTGACCGTTGTTTTGGCCATTCTGCTCTTTGATGAACGCCTGGATGCCTGGAAGTTCGCGGCCATTCTTTTCGCGTTGGCCGCGGGCGCAGCGCTGTCTTATGAACGAACAGTGCCCGGCTTGGGTGAAGGAAGCACGATTGGTTAACGCGCCCGAAGTGGTAGTGGCTGACGACAATCTGTGCGGCGAGGGTCCGATCTGGGACAGCGGCCGCAAGTGTCTATGGTGGACCGACCTTTCGAGTAAGCTCCTGTATCAACTGATCCCTTCCTCCAGCAGCAAGAAGGTTATTGGTCTGAACTGGATGGTTTCGGGAATTGCTCCCGATGAGTCACACGCTCTGGTATTGGCAGGGCCTAATGGCTTGCATCTCTGGAATGACGACATGGGGCATCGACAGATACTCACCCGGCACGATGGCGAGGATCTCTCGTTCAATGATTTAGTCGCCGACCCGACAGGGCGGATTTACGCGGGTACCCTGTATTTGGCACCGAACGGAATCGATGTCGAGAAGCGAGGTAAGCTTTACCTCATCGATCCCCGCGGGATAATCCGCGTTGTCGACGACGGCTTTGAAATTTCTAACGGGCTTAGTTTTAGTCCCGATAACAAAATTCTCTATCATGCCGACACCGCTCTTCGCCGCATTTATGCGTACGACGTGCAACCCGATACCGGCGATTTGCGAAATAAGAGGCAGTTTGTACGAATACCCGGCAACGAGGGAGTGCCGGACGGTATCACCGTTGACGCAGAAGGTCACGTCTGGTGCGCCCATTGGTTTGGAGCGAAAGTCGTTCGATATGACCCGGACGGCCGTGTCGAGCGAAGTATCCGACTTCCAGTCGCGCAAGTCTCCAGCCTGGCATTCGGAGGCAAGTCTCTTAGCGATCTCTACATCACAACTGCAAGCGAGCGATGGAACAGCCCGCTGTCGCCGCCGTCTTTCAAGAGGTCCCGGAACTTCGGCGGCTCCCTCTACCGTGTCCCCCTCGAAATTCGCGGCAAGCTTGAACATCGCGCCGCCTTCGGTTCGAATCCGTCTTTTGGGTCAGCTGAACCGCAGTTCTAACTGCAAATCCAACCCTCAAAGTTACGCGGCGGTTACGCGGAAACGCCAAAAGTTCTGTAAGCGCTTTAGAGTGTTTGGTGCCGGCGGCGGGAATCGAACCCACGACCTAGGGATTATGAGACCCTCGCTCTACCACTGAGCCACGCCGGCACGATCGGGCAACTGTTGATGTTATGGTTTCGCTTCCGGCAGTGTCAAGGAGTCTGGCGCAACGCCTGTACGCGAGTTTCCGGGTAAGGCCAAATTCCCCATGCAGCCGTTGGCACGAGTCAGACAGGCTGCGACAGCACCGAGCGTCCCCTTCCTGACTAATAGATGAACGGAATCAGGCCTTTCACATCGTGCTGGTATTGGGTGTACTGCTCACCGAATTGCTGCCGCATGAAGCCCTCCTCGGTTCGAGATTTCAGCCGAAAAGCCACCAGGAGAATTACAAAGCCCAGCAATCCGCGAAACTCACCAATAATCAGCGCCATTCCCAGAATCCCCAGCAGCAAGCCTGTATATATAGGATGGCGCACGATCGCGTACGGCCCACGGCGAATTAGCTGATGATCCTCCTTTACCGTGACGGCGCCGCTCCAGTTACGTCCCAATTGCACCCGGGCCCACACCGCAAAGACCAGGCCAAAAAGGACGAGCGCCAGGCCTGCGGCCTCCACAGTGTCCGACGGCGGCATATACCGCGTAGCGAGCCAGCCCGTCCGGAAATAGCGCGAAAAGACCATGAAGTATGCCAACACTGTCAGTCCGGATTGGAGAGATCGAGATCCCCGAGGCTGGCGGACCACCGTGCGCTTGCTGGCCAGGATACCCAATAGCCAGATGACTGTGGTCACGCCCCAGAGCAGCACTCCCAATCTGTAGTATTCGAATTGCATCGCTATGAACTCCCTATATCCATACGCCGCCGCCTTACATATTGCAGTCCAGGTCGTTGCCGTCTCCACGCGGCTGCGCTTGCTATACTGCGGCCATGCGCCTGCTGGCTACAATTCTTCTCTTTGGAACTCCCGCTTTTGCTCAGGCCGGCCTCCAGCAGCAGATTCGCACCATTGCTGTCGATGCGCGCGGCAAGGTCTCGGTCGCCTGCTCGCTGCCAGACTCCACCCTGAACTGCGATTTCAATCCCCATTCACATCCGCCCATGCAGTCAGTCTTCAAGTTCCCTTTGGCGATGGCCACCCTTCACCTGGTCGAAGAAAAGAAACTCTCGCTCGACCAGCAAGTGAGATTTCTGGCCGCCGACCGCATCCTTCCTCATGTTTATAGCCCTCTTCAGGACCAATATCCGGAAGCAGAGGTCGATATTCCCCTGCGCGAACTTCTTCGCCTCTCTGTCTCGCTCAGTGACAATGTCGCTGCGGACATTCTCTTGCGCATCATCGGTGGCCCCAAAATCGTGGACGCCTACATCCGATCGATCGGGGCGAACGGGTTTCATATCGAGGACGGCGAGCGCGCCCTGCACCACGACGTTACAGCGCAATATCGTAATTGGTTCGAACCGGCCGGCGCAGTCCAGCTGTTGCGGCGGATCAGTGATAATTCTCCGCTATCGCCCGAGCACACCCGGATGATTCAGGACTGGATGAAAGACACTCCGAGAGGCCAAAACCAGATCAAAGGCGAGCTACCCCCTGGAACTATCGTGATGCACAAGACCGGCCTCTCGGATACCGCAGGTGGTGTGACTTATGCCACCAATGATATCGGCCTGATTACTTTGCCCGACGGGCGCCGCTTAGCGATTGCGATTTTTCTCACCGATTCCAGCGCCGACGGCCCCGCTCGCGAAGCGGTCATTGCGCGGATCGCGAAGGCCGCCTACGACGCAAGCATCCTGCCCAAGAGATGACCAGCGCACTATCCTAGCAGCGTCTTTTGGGAGCCGCGGAATTCGACGGCGACCCGCAATGCTCACCTTGACATTCTACTGGAAGCGCTATAATCTCACCTAGTATGTCTACTAATGAACAAAAAGATCGCATCGAGTTGTTGCAGGGCACCCTGGATCTGCTGATCCTGCGTACCTTGCTCCGCGGCCCGGCCCACGGCCACGCCATCGCCAAAGCCATCGAATTCAACTCGGACGACGTCTTGCAAGTCGAGCAGGGTTCGCTTTATCCCGCTCTGCACCGGCTCATCAAGCGCGCATGGCTTTCGGTCGAAGAAGGCACCTCCGAGAACAATCGCCGCGCCAAGTTCTACCGCCTCACCGCCAAGGGCCGCCGCCAACTTGAGGCCGAGACCAGCAAGTGGGACAAGCTCGCGGGAGCCATCGCTCGGATTCTCCGCCCGGTGGAGCAGGAGGGCAAATGAAACGCCCGAAGCGCTTGCTGCAGGATCTCGACCGGGATATCCGCGAACACATCGAAACGGAGACCCGCGACAACATCGATCGCGGCATGTCGCCGCAAGAAGCGCGCTACGCGGCTCTGCGCAAATTCGGCAATGTGGCTCGCGTGAAAGAAGACGCCCGGGAGGTCTGGAGTCTGGTTTGGCTCGAGCAGCTGCTGCAAGATGTCCGCTATGGCATGCGTATGCTGCGCAAGTCGCCCGGTTTCAGTGCCGTCGCGGTGCTCACTCTGGCTCTCGGCATCGGCGCCAATACGGCCGTCTTCAGCATCGTCGATTCACTGTTGCTCCGCCCGTTACCTGTAAATCAGCCCGGCCAGTTGGTCGTCCTGGCGTTCCAGCACAAAACCGGAGCGCTACAGAATCAAATGTCGTATCCGAATCTCCAGGATGTTCAGAGTCAGAGTTCGGACGTTTTTTCCAGCGTCATCGCGTACGAAGTAGGGCTGGACTCCGTCGGCGTCAACGGCAGCGCCAAGCGCATCCTCACCAATTACGTCACTGGAAATTATTTCGCTACGCTCGGGTTGAAACCCTACCTGGGGCGCTTCATCCTCCCATCGGAGGGCGCAACTCCTGATGCGGACCCCGTTCTCGTTCTCAGTTATACCTATTGGAAATCGCAATTCGGCGGCGACCCGTCCGTCATAAACCAGCGAATTTCGATCAACGCTCATCCGTTCACCATCGTCGGTGTTGCGCCACCAGGATTCCACGGCCTGCACACCATGCTCGATACCCAAGGCTACATACCCTACGGGATGCTCTCGGTTGCCGGCTACGACCCGGGTTTCATGGACAATCGCGCCAGGACTTCCGCGTTCGCGATGGCTCGCCTGCAGCCCGGCGTCCCGCTAAAGCAGGCCCAGACCGAACTGGACGTAGTGAGCCAACGACTTTCCGTTACCTATCCCAAGGTTGACGAAGGTGTGCGATTTAGCGCTTATCCGGAGCTGCTCTCGCGTCCCGATCCTGATTCGGGCCACCAGATTGTTCAGGTCGGGACAATTTTTCTCACCCTGACGCTCCTGGTCCTTCTTCTGGCCTGCGTCAATGTGGCCAACTTCTTGTTGGTTCGCGCCACCGGCCGCCGCCGTGAGATGGCCGTCCGCGTGGCACTGGGTGCCCCGCGGCGCAGGCTGATCAGCCAACTGCTTACGGAAAGCGTCTTGCTCGCGGTTCTCGGTGGCATGGCGGGAATTTTATTCGGGGTCTGGTGCAGCACCGGTATCGCCGGAATCAACCTCAAGACGGCGATCCCCACCTATCTCGATTTCGGGTTTGACTGGCGCGTTTTTGCGTTTTCGCTCGGCGTGGCGCTATTCGCCGGGGTGATCGTCGGCATCATTCCAGCGTTGCGGGCTTCCCGCGCCGACGTGAATCGCATCCTGCACGAGGGTTCGCGCGCCATCGTATCGGGGCGGCATCGGTTGCGCGATATTCTGGTGATCGCGCAAGTGAGCGGCTCGCTGGCGCTGCTGGTGGTTGCCGTGCTTTTCACCCGCAGTTTGAGTGCGGTGCAGAAGACCGACCTCGGCTTCGATCCCTCCCACGTCGTCAATCTCAGTATGGATCCCAAGAACATCGGCTACGCTGATCCTCAAGCGCTCGCCTTCTACAAGAATCTGCTCGACCGTGTGCGTGTCCTGCCTGGCGTCCAGTCGGCGAGCATCTCTTCCTCTGTCCCCTTCGGCTACTACAGTTCTGGTGGCACCCTCGAAATTGATGGTTATGAGCCGCCGAAAGGCCAGCCTGCTCCCGAACTCCGCGACAGCAAGGTTTCCACCGATTATTTCCAGACCATGCGCATTCCGATCCTGCGCGGCCGGGCCTTCATCGAAGCAGATGACGCTACTTCGCGGCGGGTCGCCATCATCAGTGAGGCCATGGCGAAACAGTTCTGGCCCCAGCAGGACCCCATCGGCCGTAAATTCAAATCGTCCGACACCAAGAATGTTCCGCTCGAAATTGTCGGGATCGCCAAGGACGCCCGTTTCGAAGACGTCTCGGGCCCCATCGCCCCTTATTTCTACTTGCCCCTGGCGCAACAAGTGCCTCCCCTCGCCACTCTCCAGGTCCGCGCGGTCACTCCGCCGGACTCGACGATTGCCGCGCTCGACAGTGAAATCTCATCGCTCGCTCCGGGTCTGCCGCTGTTCGATGTGCAAACCATGAAAGATGCGCTCGACACCATCAACGGAATGCTGCTCTACCAATTCGGAGCGGTGCTCTCGGGAGCTCTCGGTTTTCTCGGCCTCACCCTCGCGGTCGTCGGAGTCTACGGCGTGGTCTCGTATACTGCCGGCCAGCGCACCCACGAAATCGGCATTCGCATGGCCCTTGGCGCGCAGCCGGCAGACGTTCTCCATCTGATTTTGCGGCAGGGATTCATCATTGTCCTCGCCGGTGTACTCACCGGCCTGCTATTGGCGTTTGGCGTCGCGCGCATGCTGGGAGACGCGCTGGTGGGCGTCAGCGCCACTGACCCGCTGACCTACGTCAGCGTGTCGACGCTGTTAGCGTGCGTCGCGTTGCTCGCTTGCTGGATCCCGGTCCGCCGCGCGATGCGCGTTGATCCGATGGTCGCCCTCCGCTACGAATAATTCCGATAAAAATGGCGCCGCTGCGAAGCTCGCCGCGCAGCTGAGCGTCATTCCGTTTCCACTCGATGGTAGTCTTCCGGCGAAAAAAAGTTTCGCGCGTCTCAAATCGCGATTCGCCAAAATCGGAATGGTGCCGGTACGAACAAAAATCAAAAATCACAATCGTTGTTTTGTGAACGGATCGCTTTTCAGCGGCGTGCGGATTGAAACGCGGCGAATGTGCGGAAGTGGCTCCTGGCGGACCTTTCCGCATTGTTTCGATTTTGTGAGTATGTAGTACTTTGGTACCGTTGACGCCCTGCAATCCCGCCAGTTACCTTCGTCCTCGACAATTCGGCAGATGCTCTGGCTAGCCTTGAGGAAGGCGTGCACGCTCGCTGCACTTTTGCGTGCACGTTTTTCTCTTGACAATACCCGTGTGTCCAATAGACTCCTCCCTGTAGTTAACTTTACTCGGAGGAGTAATGAAGAACTGGATCACGGTTGTTGTACTTGTTTTGTTGGTTCTAACCAGTGCCGTGGGTATTCACGCACTGACGACGACGCACTCGACGAGCTTGGCTCTTACCACTGCTCCCGTGCCGCCTTCGCCTTGGGCTCTCACCACCGCACCGGTACCACCGTCGCCTTGGTCACTTACAACGGCTCCGGTACCACCGTCGCCTTGGTCACTTACTACGGCCCCGGTACCCCCGTCGCCCTGGAAGTAACCTCAGCTGCGGTTGGTATTCGTTAGATCCCAACACAAAAACTGAGGGCTAGGTCCCTGGCGCAACATGACGCTTAGCCCTTACGATTACGGTTTTTGGATGTTGGGCTTCCTCCTGGAAGTATACGTCGTTGTTTGCACCATCGCCCGCAAATCCTTTCTCCGCTACTTGCCCCTCAATCTATTCATGCTAGGCATGGCCGCCTCCGAGATTCTTCAGTATCTTTTCGCTCATAAGTACGGCCTTACTTCCATCCAATACATGTACTTCTATTATTACTCCGATAGCGTAATGACCGTCTTCTTGTATTTCGTCGTCATGGGCTTCTACAAGCAGGTTTTCGAGGAAATGAAGGTCAGCAAACACCTCCGCACCGCCACCCTGTTCGTGCTGGCCGCCACCATGTTGTTTTCGTATCTAATCGTGCGCCATAACCAGGCCCACCTCACCAGCCGGTTCGTGGTCGCCCTGGGTCAGAATCTCTATTTTGTTGGCGTCGCGCTCACCTATTTGCTGTGGGTCGCGCTGTTGAAGCTGCGGGAAACTCGCGCGCGCCTGGTGCAACTGGTGCTGGCTCTCGGCGTGGAATTCAGCGCTCTGGCCGCGATTTACGCTCTGCGAAATTTGTTTCCGTCGCTCGAGGATTCCGTCCTGAAGTTCTTGATCCCTGTGGTGGGTGCCTGGTTGCCGCTGGCGTGGGCCTATACATTTACAAAAGTTCCCGAAGATGCCCGTCTGGCGCCGTCGCGTCTCACGGTAGGAGCTGCCGCACGATGATCGCCGCGCTGATTTGCGTCATTTCGCTTTGCGCTCTGTTGCAATTTGGCTTTTCCTCGTCGCGATCGGTGGTTGCCGCCAGCCGCGAATTGGTGCTGTCCGATCAAGTGCGTCGTGCCGCAGGCCTCCAAGGCGCGCAGATCGACGGCGGAGAGTTTGCCCGGCTGCTGCAGTTAGCGAGCTTGTGCCCGGTGCAGCGAGCCGACAATTTGCAGATGGCCATGGTGCGCGCATATCACGGTGTGCTGCGCGGTGTGGAAATCGCCGCTCGCGGCGTGGTGCCCAACGCCACGAAATGGATCGAAGAGGAACGCAAGAATTGCGCCTACTTCGTCGCGGTTGCCCTGGACCGCCGCATCGCCAATAGCCGCGGTCTGCTGGCCGCTCAGATGGCAGCCATCTAGTCGCCCGCAGCCGCATGCCTTTCGCATGCCTCAAGGTCTGATCGTCCGCTCGCATGCACATTGCTCACCCTCGACTCCGATTCCTGGTAGCGCTGTCTCCTGGTTGTTGAAGCTCGACCCCATCCGCTTCGGACTGCTACGATGGGCCCAGGGATCCATCGCGACGCCGCGTGGCTGCTGACATGAAGACCACTCTCCACTCCCAACTGCTGCGCACCGTCCGCCGGTACTCGATGTTCCAGCCCGGCGACGCCGTGGGTGTAGCCCTATCGGCAGGCGCAGATTCTACCGCGCTGCTGCTGCTACTCGATGAGCTTCGCCAGGAGCTGGGCATCACCCTGAAAGTGCTTCACCTGAATCATTGCTTGCGCGGAGCGGAGTCTGATGGCGACGAGCAATTCGCGCGGGAACTCGCCGGCGCGCGCCACATCGAGTTTTTCTCGCGGCAAGTGGATATCGCCGCCGAAGCGCGCCGTCGGCACTGGAATCTCGAAGACGCCGCCCGGCGCTTCCGCTACGCGTTTTTCGAAAGTCTAGTGCAAGAGAAAGTAGTCAGCCGTGTGGCCGTCGCGCACACCTCCGACGATCAGGCCGAAACATTGCTGGCAAGAATCTTGCGTGGGACTGGGCCGCGCGGCTTGGCGGCCATCCACCCGATTCGCGGGGCCATCGTCCGGCCTCTGTTGGAATCGCGGCGCGAAGCCTTGCGTGACTACCTTCGCGCGAAGAACCAGAATTGGCGTGAAGATGCCAGCAACAACGACCGGACGCGAGACCGTGCGCGCCTGCGCCATGATTGGCTGCCGCATCTCGAGCGCGATTTTGGTCCGGGCGTGGTCGAGCGCCTCGCCGAAACCTCACGCATTGCCGCCGCGGAAGAGAACTTCTGGACCGCCATTGTCGATCAGCAAGTTGCCGCGCTGGTTGAACGCGATTCCGGAGAGATCACCGTAACGGTGGCCGCCTTGCTGTCGCCGATGCAGGCGATTTTTGGAAAGGCACCCGATGAGCCGCGCGCTAAAGCGGGCCAGCTAGCGCTCACTCGGAGAATCGTCGTGCGTCTATTGGAAAACACCGCAGGGGAGCGCGCAAGATTCACGTCTCGCCACGTCGAAAGCGTGGTGAAGCTCGCGTCCGAAGGCGCCAGCAATCAGCGGGTCCATTTACCCCAGGGTCTAACCGTGCTTCGCGAGTTCGATCGGCTGTGTTTTTCACGGTCATCAGCCCCCGCGCCACGCAGCCGGCACGGGCAGGCGGCGCGCTCCCGCGCCGCCACCTCCGATTCCAATCGTGACGGATACGAGTACGACGTGAAGCTGCCCGTCAGCGCAAGCGTTCGCGGCCGGGTCTGGGTGTGCGAAACCCAAACATGGTTTAATTTGAAACTGATTGACGCGCCTCGAATGGAGAGCGAAACTAGTAACCAGGGCGGAGCTTTGGACGCCGAACTACTGCGCACCCCCTTGATCTTGCGAAATTGGCGGCCCGGTGACTCGTATCGTCCGGCCGGGCGCCGCAGCATTCGCAAGCTGAAAGAGATGTTCTTGCGCTCGCGAGTGCCCGCGCGGGCTCGGTCGCGGTGGCCGGTGCTGACCAGCGACGGACGGGTAGCGTGGGTTCAGGGTATGCCCCCGGCGGCTGAATTTGCCGCTCGCGAGAACACCCGTAAGTACTTAGTGATCGACGCGGAGCAGCTTCGGTAATCGCATGCACTCTCTCAGGGAACTGGACACAAAATGCCCAGTTCGTGCATCTAATAGATGTGTAGGTAGGCGCTGACGCGACGGAAGGCGTAAGCCTTTCAGCCGCGAGGTGAAAGGAAGAGGTAGCCAGGTGAATTCAACCGTAAGGACCATCTTATTCTGGCTCTTGATGATTCTGTTGGCGGTGGTGTTGTGGAAGATGGCATCCCCCAGCGGCCAGACCGCGCGCGAAGAAGAGCCCAGCTACACCAAGTTTCTGGCGCAGAACGAAGCCGGCAACGTCAAAGAAGTCACCATTTACCTCAAGGCGAATAGCGCCGAAATCCAGGGCGAATACCGCGACGGAAGCGTCAAGTTCCGCGGCGTGACTGTAGCCAATTCTTCGATCCCCGACATCACCAAGAGCCTGCAGGAAAAAAACGTCCTGATCAACATCAAGGAAGTGAAGGACGGCGACTGGTTCGCCCTCATGGTGAACCTGGGCCCGATCATCGTGATCGTGCTGTTCTGGATTTTCATGATGCGCCAGATGCAAGCCGGGGGAAACAAAGCGCTGAGCTTCGGCAAATCGCGCGCACGCTTGTTGACCGCTCAGCAGAAGAAGGCGACGTTCAAAGATGTGGCCGGAATCGATGAGCCCAAAGAAGAGCTCTACGAGATTATCGATTTCCTGAAGGACCCCCAGAAGTTCCAGAAACTCGGCGGCCGCATTCCTAAGGGAGTGCTGCTGGTCGGGCCTCCGGGAACCGGAAAGACTTTGCTGGCCCGCGCCATCGCCGGAGAAGCCAACGTTCCGTTCTTCTCGATTTCCGGTTCGGACTTCGTCGAAATGTTCGTAGGCGTCGGCGCCAGCCGCGTCCGCGACCTTTTTGAACAGGGCAAAAAGAATGCGCCCTGCATCATCTTCATTGACGAAATCGACGCCGTCGGGCGCCACCGCGGAGCAGGCCTGGGTGGCGGGCACGACGAGCGCGAACAAACCCTCAACGCGCTGCTGGTGGAAATGGATGGGTTCGAATCCAACGAAGGCGTGATCCTGATCGCCGCGACCAACCGTCCCGACGTTCTCGATCCCGCGCTGCTGCGCCCCGGTCGATTTGACCGCCGCGTAGTGGTTCCCCGTCCCGACGTCAAGGGTCGCGAAGATATTCTCAAGGTACACACCCGCAAGGTCCCGCTGTCGGACGACGTGGAACTCTCGGTGATCGCGCGTGGCACGCCGGGCTTCTCCGGCGCCGATCTCGCCAACCTCGTGAACGAATCAGCGCTGTGGGCCGCCCGGCAAAATCGCAAACTCGTTTTCATGGTCGATTTTGAGATGTCCAAGGACAAAGTCCTGATGGGCGTCGAACGGCGGTCCATGATTCTTTCCGACGAAGAAAAGAAGAACACCGCGTATCACGAAGCAGGCCACGCGTTGGTCGCCGCTATGACCCCCGGCGCGGATCCGCTTCACAAAGTCACTATCATCCCGCGCGGCATGGCTTTGGGCGTCACTATGCAATTGCCGATCGACGACAAGCACACCTACACCAAGGAATTTCTCGAATCGCAGCTGGCCGTCCTGATGGGTGGCCGCGCCGCCGAGGAGATGTTCCTCAATCACCTCACTACCGGCGCCGGCAATGACATCGAGCGCGCCACCGAGCTGGCACGCCAGATGGTTTGCGAGTGGGGCATGAGCACCCTCGGGCCGCTAACCTTCGGGAAGAAAGAAGAAGCCATCTTCCTGGGCCGCGAAATCGCGCAACATCGCGATTATTCCGAGCACACCGCGATCAAGATCGATAAGGAAGTCCACGATATCGTGACCAGCGGCTACCAGCGCGCCCACACCATCCTGGAGACCTTCCGCCCAGCGCTAGAGCGCGTCGCGCAAGCTTTGCTCGACCGCGAAGTGCTGGACGCCATCGAGTTGAAGCTATTGATCGACAACAAGCCGCTGCCCGAAAAAATTCAACCGCCGCCGTCCGCGCCCCCGGTTTCCACTCGCGAGCCGCAACTGGCCTTGCGTCCAGACCCGCGTCCCATACCCGGCATGGCCAAGAGCGAGAAGCCAGCACCGGCTTAGATTGCCGCCGACTTAGATTTTCGGAGCGCTCCACTCTCCCCATTCTTGGGTAGGCTGGGGCGCTTCTTTCTTTCGCTCATCGTCTCCTGAAATTGGCGTAGACTACTCCCATGGACCCCAGAACTTTCGTAGTTCCTTGTCCGTGTTGCGACGCTAAGCTCACCATCGATCCAGATCTGGGAGTGGTCCTCTCCCACATACCTCCTCCACGGCCGCCGTCCGGCATCGATCTCGACGATACCGCGCGTTTGCTGCGCGAGCAAAACGAGCGCGTCGAAGAAAAATTCCGATTGTCGATTCAAGCCGAAAAAAATAAAGAGGATGTGCTGGACCGCAAGTTTGCCGAAGGCCTGAAGAAGGCCAAAAGCGGCCCGATCGAAAAGCCCATCCGCGATTTCGACCTGGATTGATTCCCGCCGTGAGGATCTTTCGCTCCTCATTCCTTCGTTCCGCAGCGGTGCTCGGGATCATCGCCGGTGTTCTGCTCGCGAGCGCAGGCTTCGCCCAGAAGAAAAAGCTTCCGCGCCCCAAACAGCTCGACGACGGCGTGCAGTGGCATCGCGATCCCGCTACCGGCGTTCTGAGCACCAGCCGCTCGTTGTCTTCCGCCGGCACTTCCACTGGCGCTACCGCTGACGCCGCGCCTCTCGAATCGCCCACCATCAGCGTTCGCGTCAATCTCGTTCCCGTTACTTGCAGCGTCCTGGCCGAAGACGGCAATCCGCGGCGAGGCCTGGCTCGCGGCGATTTTCATCTCTTCGACAACGGCATCGAGCAAACGATCACCTACTTCGACGCCTCGCAAGCCACCGCCAGCGTCTCCTTGCTCGTGGACGCCAGCCCCAGCGTCTTTCGTGAGTCCACGGAAATGAAACAGGCGGCCCGGGCCTTCGCGCGCAACCTCTCCCCGGCAGACGAAATTTCCGTGGTGGACTTCTCCGCGCATTCCTATTTGTTGCTGCCGTTCTCACGCGACCGCGGTTTGCTGGAGGAAGCCATCGACCGCATCGATGTCCGCAACATGGCTACCGACGTGGGCGGAACGAATATCTACGAGGCCATCTACCTCGCGGCACGCCAGCTCTTCGCCAACCGCACCGGTCGCAAAGCCATCGTCTTGCTCACCGACGGACAGGACAGCGGCCTCGGTCTGACGCTGGATCCCGCCACCGCCTCACCCAAGCGCGGTCAGCCCAGCGACCTGCTTACATTCGACGACGTGGCCAGCGCGCTCGCCGAATCCAACGTCCAGGCCTTTGTGATCACCACCCAATCGCGTCCCAAGCGCATGACCCCCGCGTGGCTGGCCGCTCGCGCCAATCGCTCCCTGGTCGCACAGGACGCCCGCGAATGGGGCATCCCCGCTTACACCCTGTATCTCGCGGAACTGGTGCGTCGTTCCGGCGGCCAGCTCTATTTCCTGCGCGAAGCCGAAACCCTGGCAGAGTCCTACCGCCGCATCGCCGCAAGCATCGGCGGGGAGTACACCCTGGGCTTTGAGCCCTCCGCGGTAGGCCTCTCGACCGCAGCGTCGCACCAGCCGGTCTGGCATTCCCTTCGCGTAGAAGTGCCCGGCCACCCCGGCCGCGTGATCCATCGCGCCGCGTACTTGGCCGTACCAAGTCAGTAAAGGAGAAGTGAGGCGCAGCAACAACGTCGCTCGTCCCGCTGGCCCGCTCGAAGATTCACGATGCAATGTTTTCGCGGTGATTGTGACTTGCGCTTCTACGGTTCGACGCTCTTATCTGTTCCGGGTGCCCCACTCTTCTCGGGTTTTGGGAAGGGTGGGCGTTCAGAGCTCCACAGTGCCCAGAGACATTCTGTACGCTGCCTTCTCTCGCTTTCCCGCGATGTCCACCGAAACGCAAACTACCTTTTGCGTCTCCGAGGTGCTAGGGTCAAAAGGTCAGAGCGAGGCGCGCATGGCCGCGGAAGAAAATAATCGGAGTCAGCAATTCTGCAAAAAGCATCCTTCCCCAGGAATTCTCCAGCCTCTCCCGGTCGCCACGGAAACCATGATTTCCTTTGGCCGGCGAGTGCCTCAGATAGCCTGTGAGCCCCGGTTCCCCAATCGCAACAGTGAAGAGATACCCTCCGCCAAGCGCCTGATTCTAAAGGGCAGAAAATCGCTGAATAGCAACAAAATCACGTTTTGCCAAGCGGCCCGAACTCCGCTTTATGGCCGGGAATTTGCACTTCCGAGCGGTTTAATCACGCGATGATTCCGCGAAAAAAATTCCGCCTCCGCACTCCAGCCGGCACGCTGATCCTGGGCGAGCGCACCCTGATCATGTCCGTGCTCAACGTCACCCCCGATAGCTTTTCCGACGGCGGCCAGTTTTTCGATCCGCAAAACGCGATCGCCCATGCGTTGGCCTGCGAACGCGCTGGCGCCGACATCCTGGATATCGGCGGCGAATCCACGCGCCCGGGCTCGCAGGGAATTTCCGTAGAAGAGGAAATGTCGCGCGTGCTGCCAGTTCTGGAAGGGCTCCGGAACCGATTGAAAATCCCCATTTCGCTGGACACTCAGAAATCCGCCGTCGCGGAAGCGGGATTGAAGATTGGCGTAGCCATACTCAACGATGTCACCGGCCTGCGCGCAGAGACGGGTTTGGCGGCGTTAGCGCGCCGCTACAAAGTTCCCATGGTGCTCATGCACATGCGCGGCGAACCGCGAACCATGCAGAAAGGCCCATTCGCACGCAACGTGGTGCGCGATGTAATGGTTGGACTGCGACAGACTCTAGACCGCGCCAGCAAGTATGGTCTCCCCGAGTCGCAAGTGATCCTCGATCCGGGCATCGGCTTCGGGAAAAACTACGCGCAGAATTTCGAATTGCTAGCGCACCTGCCAGCGCTGGCTAGATTTGGCCGCCCGATCCTGATCGGGGCATCGCGCAAGGCGTTCCTAGGGCACGCACTCGGCGGCGTCCCCGAGGACCAGCGCACCTGGGCCACCGCCGCCGCCGTCACCGCCAGCATTCTGGGCGGCGCGCACATGGTACGCGTGCACGACGTAGCGGAGATGGTGCAAGTCGCGCGCACTGCCGACCGCATCGTTGCCGCGCGCTGAAGGAGATATTCCAATCGTTAGACCTTGGCCTGCGCCTCGGCTGGACCTTGTCCGCAGCGTCCGCGTATCACTTCGCGGAGCTTTTCGCGCTCTTCCGGCGTCATCCGTTCCCAGCGCCCGTCTTGGCCGCGCCGCCACGGACCGCCGATGTGCCGTCCTCCACGGCCAAACAACCCGCGCCCTCCGCCGAACAGCAACCAGCTCAGTGCCAAAAGTCCGACGCTCTGCCAATACGTGATTGGCGGCAATCTAAACAGCGTGGGCATCAGCCAGTTCCACAGGTGGTAGACGCCCTGGCCAAATCCCACCATTACAATCAGTAGGATCAGCACAACCTTGATCAACATTCTGATCCCACGCCCGATTCCACGTCCGACCCCACGTCCAATCTCATCTCGCATCATGTATGTGTCCTCGTCTTCAAGTCCTTAGGTTAATTCGTCGTAGATTTCTCGAAGCAGTTCTCGTAGATGAATCGCCGCGTAATGTTTCTGGGAAAGCAGCGTGTTCACGCTGAGACCGGTCTCAGCCGCAAGCTCCTTGAAGCTGCGGCCATTGATTTCGTGGGCGATGAAAATTTCGCGTTGCTCTTCGGGGAGCTCGTCCAACGCTTCGCCGATCTCCTCGAGCAACACCGCGCGGGCATAAACCGCATCCGGCCCGGCGTCCGGCGATGGCAGCAGATCCTCCAGCATTAAAAACTCGCCATCCGCTGCTTCCACCCGCTGGTCCGGCAATGCCTCCGGCTTTTTCTTGCGAAATAAGTCGGTGATCCGATTACGCGCCACGCGGAACAGCCAGGCTCCCACCTGCTCGATCGGTTTCATCAGCCGGTAGGCCTCGACCAGCTCGTAAAAGACCTCTTGCAGAATGTCTTCCGCATCGGCTCGATCGGGCACCCGCCTGCGGATGAAGTTGCGCAGCCGAGCTTGCTCGCGCACGAAGGTCTCGGAAATCCGTCGGTCTTGTGCGTCCACCATTTCGGTTATGCCGATCGCTTCCTTCATCTACCCGTGTAGACGATTGAGCCGCGCAAATATTGTATGAAACATATACCGCCCGCTTCCCGGCGTGAAGCTTCCCGTCCGCCCGCGGACTCCAACGATCAGCTAGCGCATTTACACAAAAGGGGGTTACCTCCGACTGCGCCCCCATTCGGAGACCCGAATAGAGCTATAATCCCGCGTTCGGAGGCTCCTAATGTCGATCCGATGGATATGCTCGCGTCCGGCCTTACTGCTCGTGCTCGCTTTTGCCGCGCCCGCCTTCGCGCAACTCCCGCCGGTGAAGGATCCTCTCGCTCCGAAAGTTCCGCAGGGCGCAGGAGCATGCTCGCTCGAAAAATCGTGTGCGGACCTGGCGCCCGACATTTTGCGAACCGCCATGGGTCCGTCCCCCCTCGCCGAAAATTTGCGATACCTCACCGATACCCTGGGCGGCCGGCTCACCGGCACGGCCGCAGCGGACAAAGCAACCGGCTGGGCGGTAGAAGCATTTCGACACGCTGGCGTCGATGAGGTCCACACCGAGAAATTCACCATCCCCATCGGCTGGACGGAGGGCAAAACCCACGTCGAGGTGCTCGCGCCGGAGCCGTTTCCCGTGCGCATCGCTTCGGCAGGCTGGTCGCCGCCCACCGCCGAGGGCGGAATCACCGCCGACGTGATCGACGTTGGCGCGGGTGACGAAGCCGCCTTCGCGAAAGCCGGCGCCAGCGTGAAGGGCGCCATCGTTTTGATTCACAGCCAGGAACTGAAGGATCTCAACGACCTGCTGGGAGAATATTATCAAGGACCAGCCATCGTGGATCGCGCCGTAAAATCCGGAGCCGCCGCCATTTTCTGGATGTCCACCCGCCCGCGCCTCTTGTTGTATCGCCACACTCTGGGGCTCGACGGCAAGCTCGCGCCGCTGCCGGAAGCGGTTGTGGCGCGGGAAGATGCCCTGCGAATCGCGCGGTTCGATGCCGCTGGTGAAAAGGTAAGCGTGCATCTCGAGATGCCCGACCATGTGGTCGCCGGACCGGTGACCTCGGAAAACGTGGTGGCGGAGATTCGCGGGCGCGAAAAACCGGACGAATACGTAGTGCTCGGCGCACACCTGGATTCCTGGGATCTAGGCACCGGAGCGCTGGACAACGGATGCAATGCGGCCATGGTGATCGACGCGGCGCGAGCCATCCACACCACCGGAACGATTCCGCGAAGGTCCATCCGCTTCATTCTGTTCACCGGCGAAGAACAGGGAATGCTGGGGTCGTGGGGCTACGTGAAAGCCCATCGCACCGAGCTCGATCGCGTGGACGCGGTGGTCATCTTTGACGATGGCGATGGCCGCACCACCGGCTATATTCTCAGCGGAAGGAAAGACGTGGCCGACAGCGTGAAAGAAGCCATCGCTCCCGCCGCCCTGGTGGACGCCACCCAATTAACCTTCGACGCCTTCATCGGCACCGACAATTGGGATTTTCTTTTGGAAGGCATTCCCACTCTCATCGCCAATCAGGACGAGGCGGACTACCTTGCCAACTATCACTCCGCCGCCGATACCTACGACAAAGTGAACCTCGACCGCGTCAAACGGAACGCCGCTGTGGCCGCCATAACCGTTTTTGGATTAGCGGACAGTCCCAAACGAATTGGGTCGCGCCAATCTCGCGCCGAGATCGAACAGTTGATTAAAGATACTGGTTTGGACCAGCAGATGAAAAACACCCAATCCTGGCAGTCGTGGCAGGACGGGACCCGCGGCCGGACTCCCTGACAATCACCGGTCCCGGCTGATGCCGCGTAGGGTTTAGTGCTACTAGTCCCCCTACTTCGCAGCGGTTTCGGCGCTATAATTCTTGTAGGATGGCACCCATGCTCAGCGCGGCTTTGCCGGAGGCGTTGCCTATGACGCATCCCCTGAAGATGCCGGGGAGGCTTTTGGCTATCGATTACGGCCACAAGCGCTTCGGCCTCGCGGTATCCGATGAATTGCAACTGACGGTCCAGCCGCACCAAGTGTATTACCGCGTGAACCGCAGCGAAGACTTCCGCTACCTGCGCCAGACCGTTCGAAAATTGGACGTGCGGCGTATCGTTCTCGGCCGTCCCGTGCACATCGACGGCCAGCGCAGCGAAATGACCGACGAAGTGGAAAATTATGCCGTCCGGCTCCGCAAGGAATTGGGAATCGAAGTGGCGCTGCAGGATGAACGCCTGACCACCTGGGAAGCCAGACGAATCCAGATCGGTAAAAAATCGGTGAGTGAGTTCGATCCGGTCGATGCCATTGCCGCCGCCGTGCTGCTCCGCGACTACCTGGAACACCACCGCCCCTCGGGGCCTACCCCACTCCCGGAGATCGAGTAAACCCCATGCGCCGCCTTGGCCTGCTGTTGTTGCTAGCGATTGCCGCCGCCGGCGGCTTTGCGGCTTGGCTCGATCCCAAGATCAACCGGCCATTCAAGGGATACCACCCGGCATCGGTCTTCGTCGATATTCCCAAGGGAACTTCGCGCTGGGAAGTGGCCGGGATCCTCTTCAAGAGTGGAGTGGTGCGCAACCGCCTGGCGTTTGAAATGCTGGTTCGCTTCCATCAGCGATTTCCGCTGCAGGCGGGCGAATATTTGTTCGATCGTCCTTTGTCCGGCCGTGAAGTTTTCTGGAAGATCGCCGAAGGCAGGATTTACGTCCAGAAAGTCACGGTACGCGAAGGCTGGACCATGTTCGATATCGCCGACGAACTCGAAAAGGTTGGGGTGATGAATGGAGACGACTTCCTCCGTGTGGCTCGCGATCCCACGCCCATTCTGGATTTAGCCCCGAACGCCCACAGCCTGGAAGGCTTTCTGTTTCCGTCGTCCTACGAATTCACCCGCCACGTAACCCCGGAGCTGGTAGCCGGCACAATGATCAAGCAGTTCCGCAAAGAATGGGCTTCGCTTCGTCCGAGCGCGGACCCGCCGCTGCCGGGCGGGTTGGACGTCTCCCAGGCGGTGACCATGGCGTCGCTGGTCGAAAGGGAAACGCCGTTGCCGGAGGAGCGCCCGGTGGTTGCCGGGGTCTTTTACAATCGCCTGAAGCGAAATGAGCCGTTGCAATGCGATCCCACCGTGCAGTACGCGCTGGCACTCAAAGGCGTGATGGTGCGTAGTATTACGCATGACGATCTGGGTACCAGTTCGCCGTACAATACATATCGGCATTCCGGACTGCCTCCGGGGCCGATCGCCAATCCCGGCGAAATCGCGCTGCGGGCCGCGATCAGTCCCGCGCAAACTGATTATCTGTACTTCGTCGCCAACGACGAAGGGGGCCATTTCTTCAGCCGCACTCTCGCCGAGCACAATCGCAACGTGGCGAAGTATCGCCGGCTGTTGGAAGAGAGCGCCCCGCCGGAAGACTCCGGCGCGGCATCGCGAAAACATCGGAGAAGCTCGTGACCCAGGCAAAAGCGATTACCAAAAAAGACAGAATCATCGAAGTGGCGCGCGCGCTGGGTAAAGATCGTTATACCCCCGCCGAAATCGAACAGATCCGCCGCCAGTTGATCGCTCATCTTGGCGGCGAGGGAAAAACGTCCTCGGATTACATCGCCAGCGTGTTGGACCAGGCGGGACTGCGCGTGATTCTCTCGCCGCACGTCGCCGCCACCGAACGCTACGAGGAAGAATTTCAGGATCTGCTGCACTTTTCCACCATCGAGGAAGCGGAGATGTGCATCGTCCGGCTCGACGAGCTGCTGCGCAAGTTCCAAACTTCGCACGAAAATGCCGCCGTCGAACGGGTGCGGGAAGTCGGACGCCTGGGACGCCGCCGTGCGGAGATGATCGCCCACAATCAGAAAGTGGACGCGAGCAAGCGCGCGGAAAAGGAAGAGATCGCCCACTGGTTCGCCATTTGGCTGGAAACCCCCGACACCTTTTTCGACTGGCTGGAGGTCCGGCGGCAGTCGCCCGATTTTCAGCAGCGGTTCGGTGATCGCCCCGCTGACGGGATCTGAATTTGAACCGCCTGGAAGTGGGGCCCCTCGACCTCGGCCCCGGCGTAAAAGCAGTCGGCCTGGAATTAACTGACCCAGAGAACAACCACGAACCCATCTTGGGAAAAGACGGCGCAGCCATCTGGAGCCGGGTGTTGCCGGCACTGGCGGCCAGCGAAGCTTGGGGGTTGGATTTTTTCAGCCACTTGGACCGCGTGCGTAACTACTGCCAATCCCACGAGATACGCTACCGGGAGTCGTCCGAACACTCGATTGTGATTCCTTCGGTTCCTGCCGATATTCTAGGGGGGCTCTTCGAGAGGTTCGAGCGGGAGAAGTTCGGTGCCCGAGCCGGGGGAGGGGTAACCGCGGGGGATGCCGCTCTCGAGGGCGAAATAGCCCGGAAGGGAGTGGACGCCTATGCCACCGCATTTGGCACATATCTATTCTGCGGGGTGTGCGATTTTGAGAATGGCTCGCTGGTCCTGCTGACGAACAGACTTTGGGCCAGTGAAGTGATGAGGCGTATCAAGCCTGTTTTGAGTGATATAGAGGTAGAAGTGCGGCTGCCGAGTTAAGGGCTCACGAGCGGGTACATAGTACACCCGTACCATTCGCCCCACCGAAGTCCTACGAGATAATCTTCACCCCGCCCAGCCCCGCACGTAACCGTGCACTTTGGCTCTGGGCGGACCCTAAATATGCCCGTAGCCTCATTCACCGCCAGCTCCCGGGCCTTCGTAAGGACCCTCAACGTTCTGCTGAAGTACGCCCGGATGTACGGCATGGACCATGCCCGGACGGCCCACCAGTTCGACTCCGCTTGGGGCGAGCTTGCCGAGGCGATCAAGGCGTCGGAGGGTGATTCCGGGCTGCTTTTGGGGGCAACTGGCTCCCAGCTACTGCTGGATGGGGTACCGCTGGAGACCACCCCGGCGGAGCGCAGCTTTGCCGACCTTCTCTCCACATCGGGCGTAGCCAGTGTGGCCTTCGGCAAGGAGACCGGGCGCGAGGACTTCGCCAAGTTCGTGAACGCCTTCATCGAACCCGGCGCGGGTAAGACCGCCACGCTCGCCGAACGCTTGCACGCCTTGCTGGGCAAGGGCACGACCACCAAGATTCGCGTGAACGAAATTCGCTTCGTGGTGGAAGACGCCGCGTATGCGGACGCGCGGTTTGCGGCCGAGATTACCGCGGCGAGCTTGGGCGCGGACGCCGAAGTAATGAAGGAATGGTTCCGCAGCCCGCAGAAAATGATTCAGCTAATCGCCGCCGCGGAAGGCGCATCGCGGGGCGGGGGCCCGGGCGTTCCACCGGGACCGTACAGCGCGTACGGCGCAGAATCGGAACCGGGAAGTTCACCGGTAACACGATGGATTGATGAACAGCCGGATTCGCCCGCTCCCTCCGAAGAGCCGGCGCGCGAGAAGGGCGCCGATGGTTCACCCACACTCTCCGAAAAAGACATGACCGGTTTGCTGCGGCTGCTCTCCGATTTCGGCGAGGCCTCGCAGGAGCGCACCTACCAGCTCGACGCGCAGACCTGGCGGCAAAAATTTGGGACCTTGGGCCCGACCGCGCAGATTACCCTGCGCCAGGGACTAACCGCAATCGCCGCGTCCGCGCCGGGCGCGCGGATGGACGAAGCCGCGCTGATGAAGCTCGCGGAAGACCTGGCCATTCGCTTCGCGCTGGACCGCTTCGAGCGCGGCGAAGTGCGGGTGAACGCGGTGCGCGAGATGCTGGGCAAAATGAACGGCGAGATGGAAACCCTGCGCAAGCTGCTGAAATCGCGGGAAGACAAGCTGGCCAGCGCGGGCGTCAATGTCGAATCGCACGGCGACATTCTGGATCGTCAATTCTGGGCGGGCGTGCCGGAGTCAGGCAAGCGCACCGTGCTGCTGTCGTCGGAGGCGTGGTGCATCCCGCCGCGCAACGTGCAGCAATATGTGGAAGACCTGATGAATCGCGGCGACGTGGATACCGCCGGCGACATCCTGGTGCAGTACGCAACCTGCGTCGGGAACGAAGACGCCGAAGCGCGGCGCCGCGTGGCCATCGGGCTGGGCCAGCTCGCGGAAGCGTTCAGCCGGTCGGCGGACGAACGAATTCGAAAAGCGCTGGCGGTGATCGGCAAGCAGATGGGCGAGGAACGCGACGCTGAGCTGCAAAGCCTGCTGGGCGCCGCGTTTGTCCGGCTCAGCAACGAAGCGAGCTCACGGCGCTATTTCCCGGCCATGCAGCAAGCGTTGGAATCGCTAGCGACGCTGGAAGTTTCGCGCCCGAGCTGGGTGCAAAGCCTGCGCCCGCGGATTGGCGTGGAAAACCGCATCCCAGACTTCATCGAGGAAGCGGTGACCTCGGAGAAAATCCCCGATGGCCTGATGGGCGTTCTGGCAACGGCGCCACGGCAATCGGTTGAATTAATGATGGCCCGTCTTCCCCGAACCAGCCGGCCGGTGGAACGGGAGCGATTGGTGGAGCTGGCCACCGCGATGGGCGGGGTCTGCACCACCTACCTACGGTCGGTGTTGCAGTGCGAAACGCCGAGCAAGTGTGTGAACGCGATTGGACTATTGAGCCGCCTCGATCCGGTCTCACTGGATGAACTGCTGCCCGCCCGGCTGGCCGATGGCGGGCGGACGGTACACGATGCCGCGGTGATGCAAATCACCATGGGCGGCGCATCGCAGATGGGGCGCCTGTTGGCGAATGTTCTGGACCAATTGGACCCTTCGGCCGCGCCGCTGGCGATCGACGAAATGGGCATGTCTGGCGACGACGATCTCGCGCCTTTGCTGCTGCGCCTGGCGGAAGGCGAGCTGGCCACCTTGAATTCAGACTATCTACGGGTGAAGGCCATCGAAGCGCTGGGCAGATTGCGCGCCACGCCCGGCATTCCCATGATGCGGAAATTCCTAAGCGAGCGCCGGCTGCTGGGCTGGGCGCAGCCGACGGAGATTCGCCTGGCATGCGCGCAGTCGCTAGCCAAGCTCGATCCGGAATGGTTGAAAAGCTACCTGCCGAAATCCGGGCTCGATCCAAATTCTCTCTCGATGGCGGCGCTCGATCCCGCCGGCGCCAAGGACTTCATCCGTCATCGCCGCTACCGCCGAGTGCGGCTGCCGAATACGTTACCGGTGACGGTCACCACGCGGCGGGGCAAGGCCACAGTCGACGTCAACGTGCTGAGCCTCGAAGGCGGATTGCTCAGCGGTGAACTGCAATTCTCAGCCGGCACCCATGCCGACATGAGGATTTCGGTAGGTTTGCGCAGCATCAACTTGCAAGCGGTGGTGCGCTTCGTGCGTTCGCGCCAAGCCGGATTCGAAGCGGTAGGCATGGCCCTGGAAGACCGCGCCAGACTTCGCCGTCTGCTGCTGTCGGTTAGGGAACCTTCGGATTCGTAGCGCCCGCGGGACGGCAATCGCCGCTCGGGCGGGGCGCATTCGTTGCGCGATGGCAGCTTCCTAGTGGAAACACTTGTTCTCTGAATGCGGGCGTTCGCACCGAAACTGTACGCCTCGTGTTTTAAATGAAATTGTGGCGGGACAAGATCCGCACCCTTGACGGCGAAGGGTGCAGCCACCCATCTTCCACGGCTAGAGCAAAGTCGAAATAACCACACTTCCTACAGGGAAGAGTGGAGCGTCCGAAAGAGATAAGGGCGCAGAACCGTCGAGACGTGAGTCAAGAACCCCATACGTAAAACCGACGTGTGGGGCACCCACCTTCCACTTCCATTTCCATTTCCATTCCACTTCCACTTCTTAAAGTCAAAAACTGTGCGTGTGACGGCGCCGGGAGTCACATTTGCATTGTGGGATATTTTGAGGAGTGGATATTTTTTCCGCTGCGAATGGCGGTGCTACGAACCCGTCTTGATTGCTGGTAGTGTTTGCATTTGTGATTTGGGAGATCTCGGGATGGAATGTTTTCCGCCACGAGTGGCGGTGCTACGACTTGCGGCTGATGTTGATGACGATGCCAGAGATTGCCGGCGATGGCATGAATGCCGGAGATGCCGTAGGCAATGTAGAGGCGTATTAGTTCTTCCGAATCGAGATCGGGTACGACCCGCTGGCAAGCCGGCGGGAGAGTCGACCAATCCTCCAGGCGCATAAAATCTGCTTTTCCGGAATCGGAATCTCGTAGAAGATGTGGGACGAATCAGGCACGACCACACCAAACAACGATGAAGGCGAGTAACTTTACGCTGTGTCTATTCTCGCGTCGCTGATTGCGACTGCGAGCTGTTGAGCATTGCGATGGACGGGGGAGGAATCAGTGAAGCAATCGCGAGTTCCTAAGGGCGTGGCGTTGGTGCTGCTACTGGTCGCAATCGCACTATTGAGCGGACACGCCATCGGATCGGCGAGACGCGCGCGAACCCAAGCAGAAACTCCCGCAAAATCCGCGGCGCCGCCCCAGACGCTCAGCCCGGAGGGCCAAGCAGCGTTGCTGGCAGCGATCGACGCCGGAAATCTTGCCGAGTTGCGCTGGCCGGATTTCAGCGATTACAGCAAGCTGGTGAAGGAATTTTATGGGGCCTATGGGAATGCTCTGCCGTGGGTTAGGGGAATGGAGCCCACCGCACAGGCGCAACAGGCGATTACGCTGCTGATGAACGCCGGCCAAAAGGGATTGTCCGCCGAGGATTACGACGCGCTGCGATGGGGCGACCGGCTGGCGAAGTTCAAAGCCGGCGCGCCGCAAGCATCGGAAGCAGATGCGGTGCACTTCGATCTCGCGCTCACCGTTAGCGTAATGAGATATGTCTCGGACCTTCATATCGGCAGGGTGAATCCGAAGCACTTTGATTTCGATCTCGACGTTCAGGCCAAGAAATACGATCTGCCCGAATTCCTGAAGCAAAATGTTGTGGATGCATCCGACGTTGCCGTGGCCCTGGCACAGGTGGAACCGCAATATCCGGGTTACCGGCGCACGATTCAAGCCCTGAATGTGTACTTAGAGCTCGCGGGAAAAGATGATGGGGAGCAGCTGCCGGCCGTAACGAAAGCGATTGCACCGGGCGATGTTTATCCCGGTGTCCCGCGGTTGATCCGATTGCTGACCTTGGTGGGCGACCTTCCAGCCGGCGCGAGCGTGGTGGCGGATGGAAATGTTTATCAAGGCGCGCTGGTCGATGCTGTGAAGAATTTTCAGCGCCGGCATGGCCGCGACCCGGATGGACGAATCGACGCGCGGACCTTGGCCGATCTGAACGTGCCTCTAAGCCGCCAGGTGCGGCAGATGCAACTCACTTTGGAGCGCTGGCGGTGGCTCCCCCTTGAGTATGGAAAGTCGCCGATCATCGCGAATATCCCCGAGTTTCGCCTTCGTGCTTACGACCAAAACTTCAAGATCGCATTGAGCATGAATGTGGTCGTGGGTAAGGCTTTCGATCACAATACTCCGGTTTTCAGCAACACCATGCAGTACGTCGTCTTCCGGCCCTACTGGAGCGTGCCGTATTCGATCGCAAGAGCTGAATTCTTTCCTCGCATCGTTAAGGACCCCGACTACCTGAACAAGAAAGGATTCGAGGTGGTGGACAGCCGCCAGGACGTCGTTGGGTCCGGGACGGTGACCGGTGACGAACTCGAGCAGCTTCGGGCAGGCAAACTCTTCGTCCGGCAAAAACCGGGGCCCAAGAACTCCCTGGGCCTGGTGAAATTCATCTTTCCGAATAACTACAACATCTACATGCACGATACCCCGGAGCAGGAACTCTTCTCAAAGTCGCGGCGCGATTTCAGCCATGGCTGCATTCGGCTGGAAAGGCCCGCCGACGTGGCGGTTTGGGTGTTGCGCGATAATCCGGGATGGAACACGGATCACGTTCGCGCGGCCATGAATGGAACCGCGACGCAGCAGGTGAATCTTGCCCATCCGATTCCGGTCTTAATCCTGTATGCGACGGTGATCGTCACTGAGGATGGACAGGTGCATTTTTACGATGACATCTACGGACACGACGCCGCGCTGGAAAAAGTCCTCGCCAAGGGGTATCCGTATCCGGGTTAATCTCCGCTGATCAGGGCGGCAGGGCAGTCGAAGCACCACTGGCGCACACGGCCGGTGTCGACGTGGATGAAGTCGGAGTGAGGATAGTAACCCACGCCGCCGCGACGCAGGGCGAGAGCCGCCTTGCGCAACTGGAGCGTGTCGACGCCAGGAACGCGCAGGTCGATCGCTTCGGCCTGAATGTGCAGGCTGTTCTTGGCGACCCCGGAGGTGTGAGCGCGAAGAGATTCGTTGGTCGACGGAGTGCGGTAGCCGCAGACGATGTCAATCTCGCCGCCGGGACGTCCGACCGAGGCGGTGAGATCGGCGAGGATATCGTAAAGGCGCGGATCGAAATGGCGGACGTCGCCGGTGCGATGATCGCGCAGGAAATAATCCAGCTTGGCGAGAGCGCTCGGAATGTACTGGTCCCCGCGCCGGTATGCAATATCAAGCCGTTCGCCGGTGTGGGTGTTGTAAAGCAGCAGGAGATGATCCCCGGCTGGCTGAGAGGCCGCATCGCGCGATTGGGCGCGCAAGCCCAGCGGCGCGATTAGAGACAGCATTGCGCCCGCGAACAGCACAACCCGCGAAATCCCTCTCCCTGCGTGCATATATTCCCCCGAATGCCAATTTTAACATAAGAGCTAAACAGGAAGACAAACAGCGATTGATCCAAGTGCCATAGACGCTCGGACACTTTGTCGAGAAAGTCTCTTCAGAGCTACCGTGCAAGTCCTGAGCGCATGAAACCCCGCCACCATTTATCCTCGAAAGCTCTCTAATCCTCAGAGGTTGTGCGCCTGGAGCGATTTGACACTCGCGCGAAGCGGCTGCTAGATTCACCAATTCCACCGAATCGGAGAAACAATCTGAGAAAGTTCACGATTTATCCCGGCTTCGGCCTGATTGCAGTGGCGGGTCTGCTCGCGGGCTGCGCTGCCACAAGAGTGAGCACCAAACATGCCGTCCCTCCCGCGCAAATTCGCCCGGCTCAGGACGCCACCAAGGAAGCGCTTCTCGATCAATACAATCAGCAGGCCGGCGCGGTGCACTCGCTCAATGCCACGGTGCAACTGATTCCCACCGCGGGATCCACCTACTCCGGAGTGATCGAGCAGTATCACCAGGTATCCGGTTTCATCCTGGCGCAAAAGCCGGCGATGATTCGCATGATCGGGCAGGCGCCGGTAATCGCCAGCAACATTTTCGATATGGTCAGCGATGGCGAGACCTTCCGCGTTTACATCCCCTCGAAAAAGAAATTCCTGGTGGGGCCGGCCAATCTCGAGCGGGTTGCCAAGAACCCGATTGAAAACCTGCGTCCCCAGCACCTGCTGGATGCCCTGCTGTGGCCGGTAATCACCCCCGAGGAGCCGGTAATTTTTGAAGAGTGGAATCAGCCTCCGGAGCGGTATTATGTGCTCTCCATATTGCGGGCCGGTTCCGGGGCCAACGCCGGTACCCCGGCGTGGGAATTGGCGCGCAAAGTGTGGTTCGATCGGACGGACTTATCGATCGTGCGGGTGCAAAGCTACGGTCCGGCGGGGCGCTTGATCACCGACGTGAAATACGCAGACTGGCAAGTAAGCGGTGACGTGAAGTACCCGCATGATATCCAACTGCAGCGGCCGCACGACGATTACCAGATAGAAGTGAAAATATTGAAACTCACATTGAACCAACCCATCGCTGCCGATCGCTTCAAGCTTCCCCAGCCGCCGGGAACGGATCTGGTAACGGTGAGCGAAACCGGTGAAGTGACCAGCGGCTCGGAGCATAAGAATTGATCCAGCACATGATCGTCCAGAACGTGCTGCACCGCCCGGTGCGCGCAGTGATCACCGTGCTGGCGGTGGCGGTGGAAGTGACCCTGGTGATCATCGTCGTGGGCCTGACCACCGGCCTGCTCACCGATACGGCCAAGCGGGTTGAGGGCGTTGGCGCGGACATCATGGTCCAGCCGCCCTCCGCTTCGATTTTCATGGCTTTCAGCAGCGCGCCGATGCCCATCGCGATCGGCGGGAAGCTCGCCGAACTGAGTCACGTTCGCGACGTCGCGCCGGTACTGGTGCAGTTCAACAGCGTCAACGGGCTGGACCTGATCTACGGAATCGATCCGACCACCTTCAACGCGGTTACCGGCGGTTTCGTTTTCCATTCCGGGCATGATTTGCGCGGCCCCGACGACATGCTGGTGGACGATTGGTACGAGCGGGGCAAGCACGTCACCACCGGGCAGACCCTGCACATTCTGGAGCACGATTTCCACGTAGTGGGGGTGGTGGAACACGGCAAAGGCGCGCGGCTGTTTGCGCTGATGTCCACACTGCAAGACCTTTCCGGCGCACGCGACAAAGCCTCGGTTTTCTTTATCAAGGCCGACCAGCAGGAAAATATCGCCACGGTGGTGGACGAGGTGCAGCAGCTTCTGCCGCGCTACACGGTTCGTCCGTTGAAGGATTTCATTTCCTTGATGACCTCTTCGAACCTCCCGGGCCTGGGTGTGTTCGTGAACTCGATGATCGGCCTGGCGGTGGCCATCGGCTTCCTGGTG
This sequence comes from uncultured Acidobacteriota bacterium, assembly GCA_963725655.1. Lineage (GTDB taxonomy): Bacteria > Acidobacteriota > Terriglobia > Acidiferrales > UBA7541 > CAVRXT01. Next base: position 358,633 of record CAVRYY010000001.1, read on the forward strand.
ATTTTTCTTTCGATGTATACCACCGTCACCGAGCGCACCCGCGAGGTGGGAACTTTGAAGGCGCTGGGAGCGTCGAAGGCGTACATCGCCCGGGTGATCCTCAGCGAAACCACGCTGCTCTGCCTGATCGGAATTGCCGCCGGCATCGGTATGGCCTACGGCGTGAAGGAATTATTCCTGCATGCCTTCCCCACGTTGACGATCCTCATTACCCCAACCTGGCTGGTGAAGTCGGCAGCGATTGCGGTGCTCGGCGGCCTGATTGGCGCCTCGTATCCGGCCTGGGTGGCCAGCCGCAAGGATCCCGTCGAAGCTCTGGCCTACGAGTAGCCCCATCGGTTCTGGTTTCCTATGCCGAGGCCTGCTTTTCAGGTTCAAATCCGGGGCAGGCGAGCACCGGCAGCGGGGGATATTTGGGATAGCGAGGGTCGTTTTCCGAACGGCGGCAGAGGTAAAAATTCGATCCGCGGTCCGATGTGATTTTCTTCGCGAAAACGCACCGGCAGCACAGCCCCACTCTCGTCGCGTCGTTCTGTTCTTTGATTCCCAAGGTGGACACCAGAACAAAACCTTACCGCATGGCGAGAGAGGTGCGCTCGCTACACGTCCTGCTTCGGCAGCAGCCGCACCCGCTGACCAGGGCTTCCATCCGGATCGCCGCCATTCGGTCCGCCTGCCCCGGGACGGCCCGAGCCGGAATTCGTTTCGGCCGGCGCATCGAGATTATTTTGGCCCTCACCCGGAGCCAGGAACAGATTGGACTCAATCCCGTGCTGCCGGGTGTAAAGCTCGTAATAGCGCCCGCCGAGGGCGTACAAAGAGGCGTGGTCGCCGCGCTCGATGATTCGTCCGCCTTCCACCACCAGAATCTGATCGGCGCGGCGGATGGTCGAGAGGCGATGCGCGATCACGAACGTGGTCCGGCCGCGCATAAGCACCGCCAGCCCCTGCTGGATCATGGCCTCCGATTCGGAATCCAGGCTGGAGGTCGCTTCGTCCAGAATCAGAATGCGCGGATCGGCGAGCAACGCCCGGGCGATCGAAACCCTCTGCCGCTGTCCGCCGGACAAGCGGACGCCGCGCTCGCCGACCACGGTGTCATATTTCAACTCGAAGGCGTCGGCGAACTCGTCCACGCGCGCGATCCGGCAAGCCTCCATCACTTCCGCTTCTGTTGCGCCGGGGCGAGAGAACGCGACATTCTCGCGAATGGTGCCGTCGAATAGAAACGTTTCTTGCAGCACCACTCCCAGCTGATTGCGAAAACTCGAGAGCTGCACCGTGGCCAGATCCACTCCGTCTACCAGCACCTGGCCCGATGCGGGAATGTAGAACGCCGCGATCAATCCGATGATCGTGGATTTGCCCGCGCCGGAAGCGCCCACCAGCGCGGTCACCGTTCCGGGATCGGCGCGCAGCGAGACGTCAAACAGCACGGTCTTGCCGGCGGTGTAAGCGAAGTCCACGTGATCGAAGACCACTTCGCCGCGGATGGGCCCGAGAACCACGCGCCGCCGCGGGTCCGCATCTTCCCGCGATTCCGCCATGATTTCCTGGGTGCGCTCGAGTCCGGCGAGGCCTTCGGTAAGCTGCGAGCCAATGCCCACAATTTGCAGCACCGGCGCGATCAAAAGCGCCAGGAACGCAGAGAACGTGACGAACGAGCCGACGGTCATCGAACCGTTCAGGATGCGGTGCGCGCCGAGAAAAATAATCAGGCCGCTCACCGTCCCCAGGATCATGGTCGCCGTTAAGCTCATCACCGAAGTGGCGGTGAGCGTTTTGAGAACGTTTTCCAGCAGACGCTGCACGTTGCCGGCAAACACCTGCTCTTCGCGCCCTTCGGCGTGATAGCCCTTCACCACCCGCACCCCGGCGAGCGACTCGGTGAGCCGCCCGTTCACCTCGGCGGTAAGTTTCGAACGCGCGCGGTAGATTGGGCGGATCGTCCCGATGGCTTTATTCAGCGCGATGCCCACCACCACCAGAATCGAGAACGCCACCCCGGTGAGCATCGGGCTAAGCCGCAGGAGCATAGCCAACGCCAGAATTGAGGTCAGCACCCCGCCCGCAAATTCCACCAATCCCGTTCCGATCAGGTTCCGCAGCCCTTCCACGTCGTTCATGATGCGGTTGACCAGCGCGCCGGTTTTGTTCGCGTCGTGGAACGATACCGTCAAGCGGCCCACGTGAGTTTGCACCTGTTTGCGCAGGTCGGTGATCATACGTTGCGCGGCCTTGGAGAGTACCTGCGTCAAGGTGTAGGAACTCAAACCTTGAATGATGGTAGCGGCGAGAATCGCCAGCACCAGGGGCCGCAGATACTGCACTTGCCGCTTGGCGATGATGTTGTCGAAGAGATATTTGGTGGAGGCCGGCAGCACCAGCCCGGCGACACGGTTGAGCCCGATCAACGCGAATCCCAGGAGCAACAAGGTGCGCTGCGGGCGCATAAACACCCAAGCCTCGGGCAGCATGTGCATCAGCCCGCGGACCTTGGTCAGTGGTGTGCGGCGATCGTCGTCGGGGTTGGGGTTCGCCATCACCTCAATTGTCCTACAGTTTTCGTTTTGGAGGGAGGCCTGGTGCCGCGCGGCCCGAAATTACCGCCAATCGCTGCCGCGCCGGGGACCCTGCGCCCAATAAACCGGTGACCCAACCGTGGCAATTGGCTAGGCAGAGAGGCAAAAGCGCCCTAGAATGGAGCGTTAGGTGGAGCCCATACTCAAAACCGAGGGGTTGTGGAAGGTCTATCGCACCGGCGAACTAGACGTCGCCGCGCTGCGTGGGGTGAACGTACAGGTATTGCCGGGCGAGTTTGTTTCGGTGATGGGCCCATCCGGTTGCGGAAAATCCACGTTTCTGCACGTGATCGGCGGCCTCACCCAGGCCACCCGTGGGCACGTCTTGTTGGACGGCAACGACCTGGCCGCTCTGGGAGATGCGGGGCGCACCCGGCTGCGGCGGCAAAAAGTAGGATTCATATTTCAGCGCTTCAACTTGCTTCCCACGTTGAACGCTTACGACAATATCGCGCTGGCCCAGCACATCCGCGGTGACGGCTTCGATCCGCACCGTTTTGAAGCCATCGTGGAGATGCTCGGGATCAAGGATCGGCTAAAGCACAAGCCCTCCGAACTTTCGGGCGGCCAGCAACAGCGGGTGGCCATCGCGCGCGCGGTGATCAACGAACCCAAAATCGTCCTGGCCGACGAGCCTACCGGCAACCTCGACTCCAAAAGCTCCGAAGCGGTGCTCGCCATGCTCTGCCACCTCAACAAAGAGATGGGCCAAACCATCGTGATGATCACTCACAACCCGGAAGCGGCAGCCTACGGCAACCGCGTCCTGCACATGCGCGATGGCCTGGTGGTCGACGGCGCCTTGGCCAACTAGCATGCGCACCGTCTGGCAAGGCATCCTCCGCACGCTGTTCTGGTCCTACGACCGCGGCAGTTGGCCTTACGACGTGATGGTCATCGGCATCGTGGTCTTCGTCCTGTTGACGCCGCGCCGTTTGTTCCACGATCAGCCCCAACGCGCCGCGCTCCCCACCACCGACGTTCAGCTCATCGCCGAGGACGCCGGCAACAGCCAGCGAACCTACCGCGTGGATGCGGCCATGTTGCCGCTGCCCAAGCGCAGCACCCACCCTACTCCCGAACTCGAGCGCGAAACCCACGACATTCTGGGGCGGACGGTGGACGATCTGAAGGGGCACAGTTTCCAAGTGTGGCGAATCGACGCGGTGCCCAACCCGAACGGCTCGATCGCGTATTACGACGTGTTTGTGAAGTGGTAGTAAACCGCTAAATCCACTGTTTTCAATATAAAGCGCAACCGTCATGCGCCTAGTTGCGTCTAATGGGTGTGCTATCATGACGCTTGGTTTGCCCGCAGGAGGTCATATTTTGCGTTGGGTCCTCATAACCCTATTGGGAATTTTATCTCTGCCATCCGCCGCTCGTTGCGAGTCTCACGCGCCATGGACGTTGGAATCCGTTCTGCACGAGTTGGACATCCGGGCTCACAATTTCAAGGGTTTTACGGCGGACATCGAGCGAACCAAGGTGACCGTGGTGGTCAACGACAAATCCACCGAGACCGGTACCATCGCCGTGCGCGGCGACAAGATGCGCCTGGAGATGACCAAACCCGATTCGCGCACCATTCTGCGCGACGGCGACGACTTCTACATCTACACCCCCGGCCTGAAGCGGGTCGAGGAGTACAACCTGGGCGGGAAGCGCCAAATGGTTGACTCGTTCGTGCTGCTGGGCTTCGGGAGTTCCGGGAAGGATTTGCAGAGCCAATACCTGCTGACTTTCATGGGTGAGTCGCCGCTCGACAACCACAAGGCCGTAAAGCTCGAACTTACCCCGAAGTCCGATGATGTCCGCCAGCAGATCGCCAAGATCGATTTATGGCTCGACGAATCGAACTGGCTGCCCATCCAGCAGCAATTCTTCGAAGCCGGCACCGACGACTATTTCATTATCGGGTACACCAACATCGTGGCCAACGCACGCATCGACGAAAACACCTTCAAACCCAAATGGCCCAAGGGCACCCAGCGCCTCAAGCGCAGCTAGTACTGGCGGGTTCAGCTTTGGCGTACGCCTCGCGCGCGATAGAACCCCGTCAGAACGCGAGATTTCTTACGACGATTGCGCTCCCCCAAAAGTTCGCTCCCGCTCCTGCAGCGATTTCTTGCGATCCAGTCCCCACCGATAGCCAGCCAGGTTCCCGTCCTGGCGAACCACGCGATGGCACGGCACAATAATCGAAACGGGATTGGTAGCACACGCCCGCGCCACCGCCCGGATCGCCGACGGTTTGCCGATCGCGCGGGCAATCTGCTTATACGTGCGGGTGGTCCCGTACGGAATCCGCCGCAGCTCCTCCCACACACGACGCTGAAACGCGGTGGCCTGCACGTCGGTCGGCATTTCAAGATTCGGCTCTTGCCCGCGCAGGTGCGCTAGCAGCGCGCGCACCCACTCCTGCAAACCGTTTCGGTTGCGGCGAATTTCGGCGCTGGGATATTCCCGCGCCAGCTCCGCTTCGAGCTTGGCGTCGTCTTCACCCAGGTACAGAGCGGAAATGCCGCGTTGGGTGGCTGCCACCAGCAGGCGCCCCAAGGGAGACGCGACGATGGTGTAGCTAATCTGCATGCCCTTGCCGCCGCGCCGGTATGTGGCTGGCGTCATTCCCAATTGTTCCGGGGCGCGTTCGTAGAGCCGGCTGCTCGATCCAAATCCTGCATCGTAAAGTGCTGTGGTCACGTCGTCTCCTTTTCGAAGCTGAGTTTTTAGGCGTTGCATCCGCTGCGCGTCGGCATATTGCCGGGGGGTGATCCCCAACAGCCGCTGGAATGCGCGTTCCAATTGGTGCGCGCTAATGCCCGCGGACGCAGCCAGCGCGGATAATTTCAGAGTGTGGTTATCGGCAGCGCCGGAGCGCTCGGTGAGCGACGCTTCGATCTGGCGGCAGACCTTGGCGACCGCGTTGGCGTGCGGATCGGATGGCTTGGCCATGTTCGGCCGGCAACGGCGGCAGGCGCGGAAGCCTTCGTGTTCGGCCGCTCGCGGCGCTGGATAGAAGACTACCTGGGCGCGGCCCGGCCGCCGCGAAGGGCACGAGGGCCGGCAGTAAATCCCAGTCGAACGCACCGCGAACACAAAGCGATCGTCGGCGCTGCGATCGCGGGAAAGCACCGCCCGCCACAGCCGCGCATCGTTCCGGCGTGCGCCCACCACAATCCACTCCGCGGCGCCCCGAGCGCGATCGGCGAGGCTTGGACTTATTTTGTTTCTTCTCATCGAATTTCTTCTCGTGCTCGGCATCCCTATGTTCTGCATGGCATCTAATTAATCAGAATGCGCGCCGGCTGACTATCCGAATCTAGCACGCAAACTCCGCTTCGATTCGCCCCGCTGAAGTGGCCGGCGAGCGTCCCAAAAAGCGCGGGCACCCTGGGTATCCGTTACAACACGGCCTCAGACCTCGCGATTGACGCCCACTCGCCCATCCTACATATTGCAAAAACCGTAGGCGGAATGCCTCGGTTAGGGGAAACTGAAAGTAATGGGAGCAACACTTCAATCTCGGATGTGGCGCCTTCCGGTTCGCGAGGAAGAAACCCCGGACGTTTTGATCGCCGACGCGGAGGAAGAGACGCTCGATAGCGTGCCTGCGCCGCGCCGCCGTTTCGTGGGTGTCCCGACCCATGCGGTGAGCGTGGTTCCCGAACGCCGCCGTTCGCCTCGCGCCAGCTTGATCTTGCCGTTGCGCCTGATGCAGGTCGCCGGGCGGCCGGAGCCTTTTCCGGTCTCGCTGGTGATTAAAAACATCAGTTCGACCGGCGTTTTTTTCTTCTCGCCCAGGCCGCTTCAGCCCGGCACCGCCATCGAAATGGAAATCGGTTTGATCGAACGTCGCCCGGGATACGGCAACGTCCAGATGCACACCGCCGCGCGGGTGATTCGTACCGAGGCAGCCGAAGAGTGCAGCCCCGGCTGGCACGGCTACGCCGCCTCGTTTGATGACATCGATTTTAATCGTGACGATACCGTGCCCGGCCGCTACCTCGCCCGCTGATCCACCTCTCCTTTTCTCGACCTCCGGATGTTCTGTTGCGAATCTTTCGAATTGAAATTCGAGCGGACGCTTTGGCCGGTTATTGCTTCGGGGCGGGGACTGGGGTGGCGGGCGTTTCGGTTGGCGGTGAACCTGGAACGGGAGCGGCAGCGGGAGGATCTGCGGCGCCGGCCGCCGGCGCAACTTCCGGTTTGAAATCGCTGCTGCGAATCACCAGCCGCAGATGGATGTCGGGGTGGTTGGGCACCTTCACGAAATCATCGGACCCGATGTAGGTCGGCAGCCAGTATTTGCCGTCGACGTTCTCGCGGTACATATCGAACATTCGAAACGGAAGCCCGGTGCCGTCGTCGGCGATCTCGCTCACAAATCGGCCGGAAGATTTCACCACCGCGAAGTCGTGGTCGTCCACCCACACCACGCCGTCGAAAAACCGCCGCATCCGCTCCACGTGTTTTGGCTTTACGCGGAAAATGTAGGTCTTCAATTCATCCAGCTTTTCCGTTCCCAGATACTGCAGGTTGTAGTTGGCCAGCTCGTTGGTCGTCAGCACGAAACTCGGCACGGTGGACAATATTTTCACATCCTGGATCGTGAGGGACGTCACTTTCAGCGTGGATTCCGGCGGCCCGGTAAATCTTTCGAAACGCTGTCCGTCCGGTTTGGTATAAAACTCGCCGGTGATGTCGTACTCCCCGCCCGGCGTGCTCAGCTCCTTGACGCTCAAGGACTGAGTGAACGTGAAATGGTCGTACGCGGCTTTCATTTTGTCTTCGTTGGCGGTGAATCGCCGGATAATCTCCTCCGCCGGAACGGCCGGCGCTTCCGGGGTCTCCGACGGCATGCGCTTTACCTCGAACTTCGGCGGCGGCGCAATCGGGCCGGGCCCCGGATCCTGTGGCCGAGCCAGCGCGATGCCAGCCAGCAGCAGCGAGGCTGCGGCGGACAGCAGGAAATAAGCGGAGTGAGTTCTCACGATTGGTTAGATGCAGCCGGATCGCGTCGCGTCGCGCGGCCCGTTTGCGCGTTCTGGTAGCGCCATCATTTTCTGCCCATCGCCGCGGGCGGCTGACCGGCCCCAAAATTCCGCAGCTCCGGCCTGTGACGCGTAAAGTCCGCGGAGTCCGCGCTCGCAAGCGTTACGCCCGTAAATTATCGGCCTGCCAGTTGGTCACTAGTTTCTTGATCGCGGCGCGATTCTCCAATTTTTCGTCGAGCACCCTGCGCGCCAGCGCCGGCAACTCCGCGTCGCTCGCAAAACGCAGGCTCACCAATTGGCCCAGCGTAAATTCGGGAATCCGCACACGCATATCGGCGGAGAGCAGCCGCTCCAGCCGCAGATGCATCTCCAGCCGGATCACCCGATCCTGCACTCTCAACGCAAAACTCCGCGTCAGCCCGAAGCCCACGAACAGCGCCGCCGCCAGCAATACCTGCATTTCGGTGGTGGGATTCAATACCTGCCACGCGTTATGCACCGTCCAGCCAAGATTAATCAGCAATATCGGCAAAACGAAATAATGAAATCCCGGCACAAACTTGCTATGGTTCTTGAAATTCTGCGGTTCAGCCATAAATGCCTCCTCCGGTAACCTTCTTCGTACGCGCCCGGATTCTACCACCCTTGTGCCTCCAGTTTTGTCACCCCGCCCCGGGGAGCGGGTTGCTGCCGTCAACCCCGTCCTGCCGCGCGGCGAAGCCGTTTCTCTGATAAACTTGCGCGTTTGCGTAAGCAAATGGGAGACCGGCGGGCGGCATGGCTGCGAGAGAAAAGCGAATCGCCCGGCGCTACTACGTCTCCGGGATGGTGCAGGGCGTCGGCTATCGCTTCTTTGTGCAGCGCGTGGCCGGCCGGCTGGGTCTGCCCGGCTACGTGAAAAATTTGAGTGATGGACGAGTGGAAGCCTACGCCATCGGCGAACCCGCATCGCTCGCCGAGTTTCGCACCGAGCTCGAGCGCGGGCCCAGCTACGCCAGCGTTTCCGCCGTGGCCGAAAGCGACTCCGAAATGGAAAGCCGCTACGCGTCGGCGTTTTCCATCGAACACGATTCCTGGTGAAAGGAAACATATCCAATGAGCGACCTGAAAAAACTGATCCGCGAAATCCCCGACTACCCGAAGCCCGGAATCCTTTTCTACGACCTGACCACGTTGCTCCAGGACGCCACCGGCTTTCATGACTTGATCGAAGATATGTGCCGCCACTACGAGGGCAAAAAGGTAGCAACCGTCGTTGGCATCGAGGCCCGTGGATTTATTTTCGCTCCAGCGCTGGCCTACCGCCTCGGCGCCGGCTTCGTTCCGGTGCGCAAACCCAAAAAACTGCCCTGGAAGACCGCCGAAGTGACTTACCAGCTCGAATACGGCACCGACCAGCTCCAGATCCATCAGGACGGAGTGAAACCCGGAAGTGACGTGCTGCTCTGCGACGATCTGCTAGCCACCGGCGGCACCGCCGCCGCCGCGATCCAGCTGATTCGCCAGCTAGGCGGAAAGGTTGTAGGCGCAGCCTTCGCGGTAGAATTAAGTTTCCTGCACGGACGCACGAAACTCCCAGGCGTCGACGTTTTCTCATCGTTGCAATACGACAAGTAGCGCCTTTGAAGTTGGTTTGTATTTAGCCGTTAAAGGTCGGCGTGTAGGCCTTAGCAGTCGAAGGCACGGGCCCACACCTCGAGTCTACGAATCGGTGTTTCAGATTTGCGCGATCAGCAGGGAACTCAATCAAGCACCGCGTAAACGCGGCGCTCAGGGTTTTCCAGCCGCGGACTTCCTAGCCTTCACCACGCGTTGCCGCACCGCTTCAAATAGCACCACCCCCGCCGCCACCGACACATTGAGCGACCGCACCGGCCCCTGGGTGGGAATCGAAACCAGAAAATCGCAGCGCTTCCGCGTCAGTTCGTGCAACCCATCGCCTTCGCCTCCCAGCACGATGCCCATATTTCCAGTGAGATCTATATCCGTGTAACTCTCCGGCGCCCGCTCGTCCATTCCCGCCAGCCAATACCCGGCCTCCTTCAATTGCTCCATCGCGCGCACTAGATTTACCACCCGCGCCACCGGCAAATGCTCCAGAGCGCCCGCCGAAGAACGCGAAACCGCTTCGGTAAGCCCCGCCGCGCGACGCTCGGTGATCACCACGCCGGCCGCGCCCGCGGCCAGCGCCGAACGCACCACCGCTCCCAGATTCTGCGGGTCTTCCACTCCATCCAGCAGCACGATCAGTCCGTTCGTCGCTCCCGGCGCCAGCAAATCTTCCAACTCGACGGCGCGTTTCGAACCCCCGAGCGCGACGATGCCCTGATGTTCGCGCGTTCCCGCCAGCCGGTCGACCTCGGCTCGATCCTCAAACCGCACCGGCACATTTCGCGTTTTGGCCGACTGGACGATTTTCTCGACGCGCTCGCCGTGACGTCCGCTGGCGATCACGATGCGTTCGAGCGCGCGGCCCGCGGCCAGCGCTTCTTCCACGGCGTGAAATCCGGTCAGCAGGCTGTTGGGTGTAGGTCGGGTCGGCACGGAATTAATTCTCGAGAGTGACCACCGCATGCGTCGCGATGGCTTCACCGCGTCCGATGGCGTCCACTCCCTCGTTCGTTTTGGCTTTTAGGTTGATCTGCTGCGGCGAGACGGAAAGCGCTTGCGCCAGCGCGTCTCGGATCTTGGAAAAATGCGGCCCCAGTTTCGGTTTTTCGGTGATCACCACCGCGTCGATATGCGCAATACGCAGCCCGGCGGCGTCCAGCAATTTTCGGGCGTGCTCGAGAAAGATCAGGCTGGAAGCGCCCTTCCACTGCGGATCGGTATCCGGGAAATGCTTGCCGATATCGCCCAGCCCCGCCGCGCCCAGAATCGCATCGCACACCGCGTGGCTCAGCACGTCGCCGTCGGAATGGCCCACCGGCCCCTTTTCAAACGGCACGTCCACTCCGCCCAGGATCAGCTTTCGCCCTTCGGCCAGCCGGTGCAAATCGTACCCGATGCCGCAGCGCGTCACGAGTGCGCCTGCTCCTGCTTCAAATAAAAGCGGGCCAGGTCCATGTCCGAGGGGCGCGTAATTTTCAGATTGCGTTCGGAGCCCAGCACCACGTAAACGTCGTGGCCGTAGCGCTCGACCAACGTCGCCTCGTCCGAACCGTTCAGCCCGTCGCGCCGCGCCTTCGCGAATGCATCGCGCAGCAACGGATAGGAAAATACCTGCGGGGTCTGCGCCAGCACGATTCGCTCGCGCGGGATGGTGGTGCTGATCAACGCAACATCTTGCGGCAGGCTGGCGCGTTTCACTTCCTTCACCGTATCGATCGCCGGAATCCCCAAAATCGCGGCGCCGCGCTCGCGCGCCTCCGCGATCACCCGCTCCACCTGATCTCGCGTCACAAACGGACGCACCGCGTCGTGTACCAGCACGATCTCGGTGTCTGCGAGAACGTGCGCCAGCGCGTTCGCAACCGAATCCTGCCGGGTCTCTCCTCCCGGCACCACTTTCACCGGGCGCTCCAGGTGCGCCCGCGCGATCTGCTCCTGCAGCACTCCGATTTCTTCCGGGCGCGTGGCCACAATAAATTCCGTAACCGAGGGGCACGCCGCCAGGCGCCGCAGCGCAAAAACCACTAACGAGACGCCGTCCAGTTCGAGAAACTGCTTGGGCTTGTCGGCGCCCATTCGGGTGCCGAGACCTGCCGCCGGAACAATGGCAACAATGCGATTCATCGCGGGCAGACAGTCTAACGCAATATGCCACTCGGGAGCGAATGATGGGCCCCGGCTGCCGCGCCTTCGCGTAGCGACCGCCCTGAGGGCCCCAGCCACCCCGCCAGCGTCCTCCCGGGGACGTTATATGCCAACCGCCGGTGCGATTCGTCGAATTGGTGCGGGGAAGAGCTAAGACTTGAAATCGAAGGCGGTAGCGTGGGTGGGCTGGTACAGACCGATTTCGCCGCCGCTGGGCAACTGGATCGACGTGGACATTCCCCAGCGCGCCTCGGCAATCGGAGCGCATCGCACGTTCTTGGCTTCCAGCGATTTCAACATCGAAACCAAATCGTCGCACATCAGGTAAAGTATCGTACCCATTAGGTCGTGGCCTGCATGGGGCTGCACGAAATTCGTGTTCGCCGGGTGCACCGCCAGTTCCGCGGGCGGCAGCGCGAATATCAGCCAGTCGTGCCCAAGGTCGACTGCCCGAAATCCAAGAATGTCGCGAAAGAACGCGCGGTCAGCTGCCGGATCCTTGCTATACAGCAGGAAGTGAGCGCCCCGAATCATGCCCCGAGCTTATCAACTATCCGTGTTCTTGAAAATCCCGGATTGCCCCGGCCGGACTGGCATGAGAGATCCACATCGTTTGGCCTTTCCCGCCATTACCTACCCGATCTACCAATATCTTTGTAGTTGACATATAGATAAATATTGACATAGTTTAATCCCACTTCGCCTGGCGAGGTGCGTGTGCCAAGTTCCATTCCGCCCATCACGCCCTCTATGTCGCTGATTCCGTAGGAGGGAAGATCTGGGTCGTAGACACTGGCGTCAAGGTGCGCAGGGCCCAAGTTTTTTCAAATTCGGGTGACTTCCGGCAGCCTACGGCCATTGCGGTCGATTCCGACGGTACCGTGTGGGTTGGTGATCAGAAAGCTCAGGCGATTTTCAAAGTACTCGCGAAGAACAAATTAACCACTTATCGTCTTGCGATCGCGCCAGATTCCAAACCTTAGATAGAGCACGATCCACTCCCCCGCCTCACGCGATAGCCCACAGCCCATATTCGTGGAATACTGGAACAGCGCCTGCAGGATTTTCGCGACTGCCCAAACCGACCGTGACTACTCCCTGGACAATGTGGATCTCCCTCGCCGTCGTGCTGGTGGTGTTCCTCGCCCTGGACCTCGGCGTATTCAATCGCCGCCCGCACCGCATCGGATTTCGTGAGGCGTTGCTCTCTACCGCTCTATCCGTCTTGGCCGCTCTGGTTTTCTGCGCATGGATTTATCTCGCCAAGGGCCACCAGGCCGGCGTGGAATTTCTCACCGGCTACGTAGTGGAGGAGTCCCTGAGCATCGACAACATCCTGGTTTTTCTGGTTCTCTTTCGCGCCCTGGACGTGGCCGAAGAGAATCAGCACAAGGTTCTATTCGCCGGGATCATCGGTGCGCTGATCCTCCGCGCCGCATTCGTTGCCGGCGGCGTTTCGCTCCTCCAGCATTTCGAAAAGATCATCTACTTATTCGGGGCCTTCTTGCTGTTTGCCGGATTCCAGATGCTCTTCTCCAGGGGCCGCGAAGTCAGCTATGACCGCAACTGGATGGTCCGCCTGGCTCGCCGCTGGTTTCCGTTCACCCCGCAGCAGACCGGAAAGGGATTCTTCGCACGGGTGGAAGGTAAATGGATGGGCACGCCGTTGCTGCTCGCGCTGATCGCGGTAGAGGCCAGCGACATCCTTTTCGCCGTGGACTCGGTGCCTGCGGTTCTCGCGGTCACCCGCGATCCATTCATCGTCTACAGTTCGAACCTGTTCGCGATCCTGGGCCTCCGCGCTTTGTACTTCACCATCGCCGGCTTCTTGCCGCGCGTCTACTACCTGCAAACCGGGATCGCCGCCACTTTGATGTTCGTGGGATTGAAGATGATCGCCAGCGAGCATATTCGTCTTTCGTCGCAGGTGTCGTTGGCAGTTGTCGCGGGAATTATGGCGGTTACGGTGGTTGCTTCGCTGATGCGGGCTAAGCGGCGGCGCGGGATCGGTCGGCGCCAGGGCTGATTCTGAAACTATTCCCCGCCAAGGATGGCGGGCGCGGAAGCCATAGCGGTGGCAGTCGCGCTGGCTGTGGATGCCGCGGGGGAAGGTGGCGCAGCGGTGCCCGCTGCGGTTGCCGCGCTGGCCAGCGCCACCTCCGCGTTCGCTCCCGGAGCTATCGCGTTTGGCGCAACCACGGCGCGCTTGGTCAGGCGCTTGGATGGCAAACCCACTTGCCGAATCTTGTAGATCAGCGCACGGTAGCTCACCTTCAGGGTCTCCGCCGTCCGGCGTCGATTCCAGTGATGCATCTCCAGCGTCTTCAGGATCAGCGCGCGTTCCGCTTCCATGATCACGTTCTTGGTGATCTCTTTCAGCGGCACCACCGCCTTGGATCCATCGCCACTGGGCAGGCCAAGCATCGGCTCGCGGTTGTCGAACGCCGCCCGAATTTCCGGCGCACCCATCAGCACGTACCGAATCACCCAGTTTTCCAGCTCCCGAATGTTGCCGGGCCAGTCGTGGTTTTGCATCCAGCGCAGCGTTTCGCCGGAAAGCGCCGGCCGCGGGCGATCGAACCGCCGCGCGCACATGGTCACCAGATGTTGCGCCATCCCAGGGATGTCTTCGCGGCGCTGCCGTAGCGGCGGCATGAAGATGTGGAAAACGTTGATGCGGTAGAAAAGGTCCTGCCGGAAGGTGCCGGCGATGATTTCTTTTTCCAGGTTGCGGTTGGTCGCGCAAATCACCCGGGTATCAATTCGTGTTTCTTCCTGATCGCCGATCCGATAGAAGCGGCCGTCCTGCAGCACTTGCAGCAGCTTGGCTTGGCGGGTGGGATCGAGTTCCGCGATTTCGTCGAGGTACAAGCTGCCCAGATGCGCCATCTCCACTCGTCCGGGCTTGGAGTCGTTGGCGCCGGTGAACGCTCCCTTGCTGTAGCCGAATAGCTCGCTTTCCGTCAACTCGTTGGGAATCGCCGCGCAGCTCACCTTGACGAACGGTCCTTCGCGGTACGGCGAGTTCACGTGGATGTACCGCGCCAGAATTTCTTTTCCGGTCCCGCTTTCCCCTTGGATCAGTACTGGAACCACCGTCTGCGCGAGCTTGCCCACCTTCCGGCGGATAGCCTGCATCACCTCGGAAGATCCAAATATGATCTCTTCCGGGATGGGCCCCGCGACTTGGTCGGGCGCGACGATTTTGTCGTTTTTGTTCATTGCAAAGCGCTTCGGGGTATTCCTCTAGCAGTGAGGGCGCGATTACCCGAACAATAGGTAGCAGTTAAGGTGCCATTCCAGGATGAAACTGCGCGCCAAAAATGCTAAGTCGCCTATTATCTGTATCTTCCGCGAACTACTTAAGCCCAGGACTGCCCGATTCCGTCCGCCGCCTCCGCCATTTACCGTCCGCGGGGCACCACTTCGGTCAAATAAATGGAAAAACACTTCACAGCCCGGGAAAGGTTATCCGAATCAGGACGAAACGAGCGGCTGAGGGTCGAAGTATTAGCGTCCGGAGGCAGCAGCACGCCGAATCGCTGACCGAAGGTCACGCACCGTACATGGGTCGCGCACGATTCCGGCATGCAACACAAACACTAGACTTGAAGAGCATTCGTTGCAACAAGAAATCGAAGGCGGAAATTTTCCACAGGCCGTTGCGCGAAATGCGCCCCGTGCGTCTCCCCGAGGCCGCAGCCTCGGGGCGTCAAACTTATGAGAGCAGTCTTTGTTATTCGGGAGTAAACGATGAGGAAGGGAACTCAACGAATAAAAATGAATTCGCCCTGCTAAATGCGCGCTGCCTCCCCCCGAATGATGTCGTAGCGCTCGATAATCGCGGCCACCCCGCTCAAATCGCGGGCGTCATCCGGCTTGCGATCGACGCGCACTACTCGGCCATGAGCCCGCACAAAAACTTCCGTTCCGCGAGTAATCTCCGCGGGCAGAGTCAAAGTGAAATCAATTTCGGTCCCGGCCGAAAGCTCTCTTTCCATGATGAAATAAACCCCTCGCGTGGAAATGTCGCGAGTATGTCCGCTCTGCGCCCCTGGTTCCCGGTTGAGTGGTGTACGAACATTCACCGGAAGGGACAAATCGTACCGTCGAGCCGTACGACGCTCTGTCATCCCCACTGGTCCTCCCCTGAAGATAGTGAGGCGCACCCCCGCCCCGCTTTAGACACGGGAGCAATCCCGGTACCAAAGGGCGGGCTGGTTCCTCACTGCTCAATTCATTGCCATTCTTTTCGTATTGCGCCGAAAGAAAACGCCGGGCTCGGGGGCTGGGGAGCAGCCGAACGCGGAAAAAGGCCTTGTAAAACGCGGAATCAAACGAATCGCGTCTATTTTTTCCAAACGGCCGGCAACGCCCAGGTGTACCGAGCCGTTTAGTGCAAAAGAAGTTCCGCGCGAATCGTAAGTCAAGTGGAAAAGAAAGAAGAAGGACTTTTTTGTAGTGATGTGTCGTGAGTATGCAACAAATTAGTACATTGTGAGTCCTAGAACTAGGACCCGCGCACACCCGTTATCGCCGGAGTTGGGGTACTGGTCGACCTCGATCCACGTCCCGGATCCAAATTAAACTGCCGCATCTTGTACAACAGCGCCTTATAGCTGATGCCCAGCATCTTCGCGGCATCTTTGCGGCACCAATTCGTTTTTTCCAGCGCGTCGGCGATCGCTTCGGTCTCCGCTTCGTCCTTTAGCCCGCGAACCAGCGCCTTTAGCCCTTGTTCCTTGGGCGCGGCCACTTCCGCGTGCGGAGCGACGCGCTGCTGCGTGCCGGTCATCTCCAGCAATTCGCGGAAGCTGCCTTCGTCGTCTTCCAGGATCACGTAGCGCTTGACGAAGTTCTCCAGCTCGCGCAAGTTTCCCGGCCAGCCATATTTCAGCGCCGCTTCCAGCAGGTGCGAGGATGGTTCGGGCGGCTGCTTCTGGAATTTCTCGCTGTATTTCACCAGGAAATGGCGGAACAGCAGCGGAATCTCCGCCAGCCGTTCGCGCAGTGGCGGAATATGGATGGACAGCACGTTCAGCCGGTAATAAAGGTCTTCGCGGAACTTGCCCGAGCGCATCGCTTCCTGCACCGCCACGTTGGTGGCGGCCAGGACCCGTACGTCCACTTGCACCACCGAGCGCGCGCCCAACCGTGAAAATTGGCCATCCTGCAGCACGTGCAGCAGCTTGGCTTGCAGGTGCGTGCTCATCTCCGCGATTTCATCCAGGAAGATGGTGCCCTTATTGGCGAGCTCGAATTTACCGGGCTTGGCGCGCACCGCGCCGGTGAAAGCGCCCTGTTCGTATCCAAACAGCTCCGATTCCAGCAGTTCGCCGGGTAGCGCCGCGCAATTCACCTTGACGAACGGCTGATTCCGCCGTCCCGAGCGCAGGTGGATCATCCGCGCCACCACTTCTTTTCCCACTCCGCTTTCTCCGCTGATGAATACCGGCACATCCACCGGAGCGATTTGCAGGATCTGCTGGCGAATCTTGAGCATCTGCGGGCTGGCCGCCAGGAACGACAGGTCCTCGGTCAATTGCTCGCAATATTCGCGCAGCGCCGCGTTTTCCGTGCGCAATTCCTGCTTCTGGCGGCATTTCAGCAGCGCCGCGTCCAGTTCCGGTTTTTCGAAGGGCTTGGTCAGGTAATCGAGCGCTCCCAACCGGATCGCTTCCACCACCGTGCCCACCTCGTTCGAGCACGACAGCATGATCACGTTCAGGGTGCGGTCCAGCTTCATCAGTTCCCGCAGGGTATCCAGTCCATCCAGGTCTGGCATCAACACATCCAGGATGATGAAAGTCGGGCGGTTTTCCCCGGTGCCAATGCGTTGCAGCGCCTCTCGGCCGCTGGAGAGGGTGCTCACTTCAAACCCGTCCACCTCCAGCAGCGTCTGGAGATACTTTCGAATGCTCGGTTCGTCGTCGACAACCAGTATTTTTTCTTTTTCAGGCATTAGCGTGTTTTCCCGTATTCCATTCCGTGGTGCTTCATTGCGTTACTTCACTCCGCGTTCATCGGCAAAATAAATGAAAAGCAGCTTCCCTGGCCTGGTTCGCTATCCACCCAGATTTTTCCACGATGCGCCTGGATCAGCCGCTTGGTGATGGCCAGTCCCAAGCCCATCCCCGACGTGGAGGGATCCACCCGCACAAATTCCTCAAAAATCTCCTGATGGTACTCGGAGGCGATTCCACTTCCCGAATCCGCCACCTCGATCAGCACGCTGTTGGTCTTCGGCCCCCGGGGCGCCCGCCGTTCCCGGGCCGGCGCGGCGGAAGCAACGCGCCGCTCCCAAAAATGTGGCGATGCCTTGATGGTCACGCAGCCGCCGGCGGAAGTGTGCTTGAGCGCGTTGTCGATCAGGTTGGCCACGCACTGCTGCACTTTCTGGTAGTCGAACTTGAAACTCGGCAGCCCGGCTTCCACGTGCCTTTCCAGGCGTACTCCCGCGCGTTGAAACGCGTCATCCCACCGGCACGCGACGTCCGCGATGCAATCCTGAACATCGTTGGCGCGCAATTGCAGTACCAGCTTGCCGCTTTCCAGCGCCGAATAGTTCAAGAACATGGCCACCAGCCGCACCAGCCGGTCGCAGCTTTCCTTCGATTCCTGCAGCATGTCCCGCTGCCGTTCGGTGAGCTTTCCCAGCGAACCCGAAAGCAGCAAATCGTAATAACCCTTCATCACCGCCAGCGGCGTCTTCAGTTCGTGCGCCGCCGATGCCAGGAAAACGGTTTTCTGCCGGTTCACTTCCTGCAGGCGCAGATACGCGGCCAGCAGGTTGCGGTAGGTAATTTCCCGCTCCTGCATCAGTTCTTGCA
Organism: uncultured Acidobacteriota bacterium; assembly: GCA_963725655.1. Classification (GTDB taxonomy): domain Bacteria; phylum Acidobacteriota; class Terriglobia; order Acidiferrales; family UBA7541; genus CAVRXT01. The sequence continues at coordinate 376,798 of CAVRYY010000001.1, forward strand.
CCGTGTGCCGCATCTCCACCGCGTTGGCGCCCGAATCGTCCGCCAGCGTTTCTGCCGCGATGCGTTCGACTGACACCACCACCCAATCCGGTTCCGGCAGCCAGCGGATTCTCGCTCGTGCTTTGCCCGCCGAAGTCTCCAGCGGCAAATCCACTTCCTGCTCGCCGCCCTCGAACTGGTGCATCAGCCCGCGGGAATCCACCTTCAAAACATCCTGGAATAAATTCAGCGGAGATTCCGAAGGAGGGAAATTCGAATGGAGGAAATCCTGGGCGTGCAGGTTCGAGCACAGAATTTTGCCTTCCCGCTCGGAAACGATCAAAGGTCGATCGACCGCATCCAGCAGGCTGGCGGTAATGTGGAAATCGATTCCCGAATTGGCCTTTTCGTCCGGCTTCTCCAGGCTATCTTCCACGCGCACAATCGCTTCGGGACTAATTTTAGTGTCCAGCGACACATTCCCCTTGGCTCAAGCGCACCGGCACGGCGCAAATTTATACGGAAAAGGAGTGCTCTTGAGAAAATTAATGCTCGCAGAGGGAACTGTGCGAGTCAATGGTAAAGGAGTCCCAGTTTGCACAATAGAAGAAAACAAGTGGAGCGTTGATGGAAGGATAGGTTCGCAAGTGTGGCGAAACCTTGGGACATCGCTTATCATGTTGCTGACCTCGAAGCACTTACCGTGTCCCCGAACACGGTACTATAGTTGCACTGTGAAATAGGCGGGATAACCGTACCGTTACTTAGGTACCGGTGGTGGATAGGGCCGGGAGGTCGTCATTTCGGGAAGGGGGATCTTGGTGGATCCGATCGTCGAGCAGCGCCGGCAGGCACGCCTGCGCTTGCAGATCCCTGTCTTTGTTCGCGCTACCGACATCTACGGTGAGGAATTTCTCGAGCTCGCCAAAATACTGGATATTAGCTCGGTCGGCGCACTTTTGGCCACCGCGCGTCCCCTGCGCGTCGATGACGTCATCCATCTCACCATTCCATCTCCTTCTATTTCTTCATCGGGTTTGATTCCGGCCTCCACCGATCCCATAGGCGCGCGGGTGCGCCGTGAGGAGCCCGCCGGTGATATCCACCTCGTGGGACTAGAGTTCCTAAAACCGCTCGAATGAAGCGGCTGCGATAGGAAATAAAAGAGACCAGCGAGGGCGGAAACGGGGAAAACATTTATCCAATTCGGTCCAGAACCATGAGCCAAATATTGCTCATGCTCCCCGCACTGCCATGCCATTTAGCCTCAATAGTTTACGCACCCCTCTGCGCTGCCCTCCCCAGCCCCATTGGCCACACCGTTGCATGTACCCTAATGTTGCGTGTCCCTAAGCTCTAGGGTCGCCAGGAGAAGTGTAGGACCTTAACAAGATGATCGCCCAGCCCTCAGCCCCGGTGCCGCCGCCCCCGCCTCCTGACGACTCGTTTCTCGAGTTGCTTGCGGAGACCTTGGCCGGGGTGGAAGAAAACGCCCGCGGACTATTCCTGCAGCGCTTTTTCCGAAACGTCGCTCAGCTCAACCTCACCGAAGCGCAGAGCCTGGCCTCCTGGAACCAAATTTTGCAGCAGCAACAACAGCTTTCCGACGGGCTGGGCCGGCGCGTCTCGCTGAAAACCGCGATGATGGATGTGCTGGTCGCCAGCACCCAACTGCGCTTGCCCATCCTCGTCGAGTACGACGAATTTCGAAAGCTGCAGATCAATGCCGCCACCGACGGCCTTACCGGCCTCTACAATCGGCGGCTCTTCAACGAATATTGCGACAACGAAGTGAACCGCGCACGCCGCTACAATCAGCAGTTAGCCGTGGTGATTCTTGACCTGCATCGGTTGAAAGAAGTGAACGACCGTAACGGACATTTGAAAGGCGATGAAGCTCTGCGGCTTGCCGCCACTACGTTGCGCAAGACGCTGCGCGCTTCCGACTTGGCATTTCGCATCGGTGGCGATGAATTCGCACTGCTGCTGCCGGAAACCGATCCGGAACAAGCCGCCAAACTGTGTAAGCGCGTTCGCGCCCTCTACGAATCCCAGGTGCCAGGCCTTGAGCTCGACATGAGCGACGTCACCCTTGATTTTGGCGTCGCCGTTCTTCCCAACGATGGCGAGGAAAAAGAAGGGCTGTTGCGCCTGGCCGATGAGCGCCTGTACCAACTGAAATTTGCAGGCCGGGTGAATAATTCCCGCGTGATTCCGATCGAAGCTCCGCAGGCTCGTGAGAGCGCTCCTCGAGAAGCAGCTCCTCGAGAAGCAACTCCTCGTGGAGCCACTGCGCCGCCCGCAAAACCCGCGGCTCCCGGACCTGTGGCTGCCCCGCCCTCCGCGCCAGGTGCTGCGCCCATCGCCGCGCCCCGTGCTGCGCCAAAGCCAGAGCCGTCCTACGCCGAGCGCCGCAAATGGGAGCGAGTTTCGCTGGTAGGCACTCGCGCCAGCGCTACACTATCGGAGCCGCAAAAGACCGCGATGGTCTTGGACCTAAGTTATGGCGGAGTGGCGTTATTGGTGGACGACACCGACGAATTGCCCCCGCAATTCTATGCCACCCTGCACGTTCCGATTCTGCCCCCGGTTCGCGTCTGCCTGAAGCAAATGTACTCGTCCAAGGCCGAGGGCGGCCGGCTCCGCGTCGGCTGCGCCTTCATCTCCTAGCCCCCACCTCGTACTACCCACGGCAAGTTAAATAGCATCAATCATTTAGGGCCAAGGACCCGAGAGCTGAATCGGGTTTCGTTTCCCGGCATCCAACTGGTCCGGCGTTCATTTACGCCGGGCAATCGTTGGAGAAGTGACGTATAATTGTGGTTTGGTCGTGCGCCTAGCGACGCGGCTTATATGTCTGGACTGACCCAGACGCCGCGCAGACCGGCGTGCGCACAGGAGCGTCCCTCATGAAAGAAGGAATTCATCCCGATTATCACGCCGTCACCGTTCATTGCGCGTGTGGCCATACTTTCCAGACCCGCTCGACTCACCGCGGCGATCTGATCAAGGTAGAAATCTGCTCCAACTGCCATCCGTTCTTTACCGGTAAGCAAAAGCTGATCGATACCGCCGGCCGCGTCGAACGCTTCCAGAAAAAATACGCCAAAGCTGCCGAGGCTACGGCTGCCGCGGCAAAAAAGTAACCGCGCTGCGTTTTTCTTTCGTTGAGCGTCGAGGCGGACTGTGGTGGAAGTTCGCCTCGGTGTACAATGCCTGCTCGGATGTCGACTCCTGCAACAGCTGCAGCCAGAACTCCTGACCCCGCATCGGCGGGCTTGCCCGGATCGATCGACGCCTGCGTTCCCCGCGTTACCCTGCGCAACGCCTTCGCCCATCCCTTTGATTCCGCGATCGCCGCGGCGCGCACCTGCTATTCCACGCGGGTAATCGGCCCCGAAGAAATCACCGAGAAGCAGCGCATCAACATTGGCGCGGCCACGTATTACGGCGGGCATCACACCGTCTACCAGCACGCCCATTTTGAGTTCGGCCTGGAAAACGTCAGCCGGCAATTCGTGTGGTCTTTCCTGCACGCCCATCCTTTCTACAATTCTGAGCAACAGAGCCAGCGCTACGTTCGCCTGGACCGCGCGCAAGCCTACGTTCCTCCGCAGAGCCCTAGTTTTGGTCCGGCCGAGCGGGAGATCTACCAGCGGGCCATCGCTCGCGCCTGGGATTACTACCGCGAACTGACCACGCTGCTGCAGCCCGCCGCGCGTGAAATTCTCGGCGATATCTGGCACGTAGGGCCGCTCTCGCACCCCAAGCGCGTGCAAAAAGTGGAAAAGCAAACCGAGCGCCGCGCCATTGAAGTCGCGCGCTACGTGCTGCCGGTGGCCGCCTCGACCACCATGGTGCACACCATCTCCGGAATCGTGCTGCATCGCCTGTGGCGCATGGTGGGCGCCAGTGACACGCCCCTGGAAGCGCGAACAGTAATCGGCGAGATGGTGGCGCGGGTGCGCGAACAGGATGCGCAATTCTTCGATCGCTTTCCCGCGGATACCCGGGAAGATTTTCCGGAGTGGCAGCATCCGCGCGGTGGCGCGGATGGTTTTGCCCGCGAGTTCGATGCGAAACTGGGCGGCCACACTTCCCAGCTGGTGGATTATTCGCCGCGCGCCCTGGAAGTAATGGCCGACGCGTACCGCGCCGTCGTCGGACTTACCGCCGCCGCGTGCCCGGACAGCGAAGCGATCGACCTGCTCCTGAATCCGGCGCGCAACCCGTATCGCCGCGAGACCCTCAACATCGGCGTGCACTCCCCGGCGATGCGCGCGCTGCAGCACGCCAATTTCACTTTCGCCAAGAAAATCAGCCACACCGCCGACAGCCAGGACCAGCGCCATCGCATGGTCCCCGGCTCGCGCCCGCTACTCACCCTGGCCGATACCCGCGATCCTGACGTAGTGGTTCCCATGCTGATCGCCGCCGATCCCCGCGCGCGCGCCGTCTACCAGCGCGCCATGACCGACGCCTGGGCCGCCAAGAACGAGCTGCTCGATCGCGGCGTCCCCGCGGAATTTGCCCTGTACCTCTTGCCCAACGCGAAATGCATTCGCCTGCACGAATCCGGCTCGCTGCTGCACCTTTTGCATAAGTGGACCATGCGCACTTGCTTCAACGCCCAGGAAGAGATTTATCAAGCGTCGATGGAGGAAGTGGCGCAGGTGCGCTCCATTTTTCCGGTGCTCGGGCGCTACATCGGGCCTCCGTGTTACGTCCGCGCCGGCGTCAGCACCCCCATCTGCACCGAGGGCTCCCACTTCTGCGGCGTTAAAGTGTGGGTGGATTTCCCCAACATCACGCGGCGGATATGACCCGCAGCGGCGCGCTCGCCTACTACATGGCGGCGTGGATCATCGGCGCCATCTTCATGAGCCTGGGCGTCTGGATGCGCGATCCCAGCGGCGCGAGCATCACCCAGTTTTCCCCGCCCACCGGTTTCGGCGTCCTGCTTTTCTGTTTTTACGGTTTGATCTACGGAGGGGCGCCCGCACTGGCCGGAGCGTTTCTGCTGCGCACGATTGCGTCGCTGGCGCGCTGGCAAGCCCCCGCGGGGTGGGTAGTTGCCGGCACGCTGCTAGCGGTGCTGGAGATGTGGGGTCTGGGAATTTGGGGCCGCCAGGTAGCCGCGTCGCCACAAACTCCTGCGCGCATCCTCTCCCTGATCACCTTCGGGCCCAAAACAGTTTTGGACGCCGGCTGGTGGCTAAGCATTCCGGTAGGCGCCGCTACGTCGTTCATTCTGTATCGCGTCCACCGTGCCTTCCGGCAAGAAAGCGCCGCGTCCAGCGGCGCGAGCGGCAATCACAACGAAGCGAAGTAGTTAAAATGTTTCACGTGAAACACCCATTAGGGGAAAGAGATTCCCAGTTTGGGACCCGATTTGGGGATCGGTTCAACACCAGCCACGTGGCATCGCCGCTGCTGACTCGGAGTGCCGCCCTCCCCACCGAGACGCTCGGAACCGGCGAGGAATTAGCGTCTGCGCTACAGGCCTACGACCGGGTGGAACTACGATGATCTTGCCGGGCGAAACGGAAGCGGGTTCTGCGGAGACGCAACCATGCTGAGGGGCCTGACGCAGGCCACGGGGCAGCTATTACTTGGTTCGTGTGGTTTCTCGTGATTACTTCGCAGGTTCGTTTTTGACTGAGCCCTGGCGCTACAGACCTACGGCCGGCCTAAAATCCGGGTTTGATTCGGGGAAATCAGTTCGTAGCGGATGCCGCGCCAGCTTATCTTCCGGCTGGCCAGCGACCCGAAAATATTGCACGTCACCAGAAACGGAACGAATGGCGGCAGCAGGACGCACGCCCAGCTCCAGTCTCCCAGCACCTTCTTCCATTCCGGGAGAAGGTCGGAAACAGCCACACAGCGCAGCGCACCTTTCGCCGAAGATAACAGCGGGATGATCAGCGCGACCAGCGCGAGCTGAATCCACGGCTCGCCGTATATCATTTCCATCAAAATTACCGCCAAGGCGTACAGCGTGGTCACGCAATACATCAAGTGGGTAAGCGCGGCCTTATTCCACGTCCCGGCATCGTACACCCGGGTGATTCTGAGCTGCCGAGTGGTGAATTCCAGCATCTCGCCCCAGGTGACGGCGATGGGCGATGGCGCCAGGCATTCCGGAACAAATAGAATCGCTTCGTTGGCCCGACGCAGGGCCGCGGTCATCGACCAATCGTCGCTCACCGAGCCTTCCCAAAATCCCAGCACGTTGATCTCGAGGAATTTGTGCCGCTTGATCGCGGTGCCTCCGCCCCAACAAAAATTTCCCGCCGGCGGGCCCAGGAGGGTCACCACCGCGGCATTCCACGACGATGCCAGCGCCCCGGCCAGCGAGCTCTTGCCGCCGCGCGGCGTGGGAATCAGCCAACGATAGGTGCTGGCCGCGCCGACGCTCGGGTCGCCCAGGGGAGCCACCAGTTTTGCCAGCCAGTTGCGTCCGAGGCGTGTGTCGGAATCGCTAAACACCAGAACGTCGAATTTTTCGGGGATCGCCTCGACCGCCTTGGTCAGGTTGTGGACTTTTTCGCTGTTTTTCTCGGGCGGCCCGGCGATGACCGTGTGGATGCGAACCTTGGTCCCGGTCTGCACCCGCGCGATGACGCGCATCGCAGGATCGGTATTGGACGCCAGCGGAATGAAAAGCTCGTAGTTGGGATAATCAAACCGCGCCAGCGCTGTTAAGTTCTCTTCCAGCCCCAGCTCCTCGCCTTTACACGGACAAATTACCGCCACGTGCGGCTGGTAAAATCCCCCGTGCTTTTCCAGGCTGCGGCGCACCATGCGGAACCATCCAATGCCGCTCCACAGCGAGACACACCCCAGCACGATCTGCAGCAGCGCCAGGAAATAGAAGATGTAAATGTAGATGGGCAGCACGTGAACTGAGAATAACAGAACCACCACCCTCGCGCATGCCCCTGATACTAAAGAAGAAACCGGTTGTTTTTGTCGACACGATTGACCTTATCCTTTTGTCCGGCGTACACTCACGCAAATTCCGTCAGGGCCTGACGGTCAAGGAGGAACCCGATGTCCGCATCTGCTCAACCCCTGAGTGAAACGAAGTTGCACGATTTTGTGATGAAAGCCGTGGGCGAAATGGGCGCCGCGATGAATGCGGCATTGATTGTGGTGGGAGACAAACTGGGGCTGTACAAGGCGATGGCCGGAAGCGGTCCGATGACCTCGGAGGAAGTGGCCAAGAAGACCGGAACGCTGGAACGCTACGTCCGCGAGTGGCTGTCGGCACAGGCGGCGGGCGGGTTCGTCGAATACGATCCGGCTACTAAGCGCTTCACCCTGCCTCCGGAACAAGCGTTCGCGCTAGCGAATGAGGAGAGTCCTGTGTTCCTTCCCGGGTTCTTCTACATCGTCGAAGCGGTGATGCGGGACGAACCCAAATTGACCGAAGCGTTTCGTACCGGCAAGGGAGTGGGGTGGCACGAACACGACGCCTGCCTTTTCGCCGGCACTGAGCGCTTCTTCCGCCCCAACTACCGGGCGCACCTGATCGCGGAGTGGATTCCGTCGCTCGGCGATATCGAAGGAAAATTGAAAGCCGGCGGACGCGTGGCCGATGTCGGCTGCGGCCTGGGCACTTCCACCATTCTGATGGCCCAGGCGTATCCCAAATCCACGTTTGTGGGATTCGATTACCACCCCAGGTCAATTGAGCTGGCCCAAGAGGCCGCCGCCAAGGCGGGCGTGGCGGATCGGGTGAAATTCGAGGTCGCGTCCGCCAAGGAATATCCCGGCAAGGGCTTTGACCTGGTGGCGTTTTTCGATTGCCTGCACGATATGGGTGATCCGGAGGGCGCATCGCGGCACGTGCTGGCGTCGCTCGATCCCGGCGGCGCGTGGATGATCGTCGAACCAGCCGCCGGCGACAAGCTGGAAGACAATTTGAATCCGATCGGGCGAGTGTTTTATGGCGCGTCCACGATGCTGTGTACACCGGCATCCAAGTCGCAGGAAGTGGGCTTGGCGTTAGGCGCGCAGGCGGGCGAAGCGGCGCTCTCCAAGATTATGAAGTCGGCCGGCTTTACCCGGGTGCGTCGAGCGAGCCAGACTCCGTTTAATATCATCCTGGAAGCGCGGCCCTGAACGGCACGTGGAGCGGAAAGTAGTTTCTAATTGGCGCGATTGGGGCGCGGCGGGCGACTGCCGCGCCTCGCCTTGGCCTCGGCCTTACTGCGAGCGCGGGCGCTTCAGAGGAAAACTAGAAATACCCGCGGTGGGTGGCCAGCACCGGAACGCTCTCTTCTGGCGCCAACGACCGGCGGGTCGCGATGCGATATCTCAGCAAGGTCCACAAAGCCTCCAGGCCGTCGCGGAAACGGATTTTCTTCCCCTCCGCGATGCCCCGGGCATTGTAGGTGATCGGTACTTCGTGAATCCGATACTTCAAGCGCCGCAGTTTGGCGGTAACTTCCGGGCAAAATTCGAATCTCTGGCAGTCCAGACGCAGTTCCCGCAGCACCGACACGCGAAATGCTTTGTACGCCGTGGCTTCATCGGTGAGGTGCGCATCGTAGAGAAAATTCGCCGCCGTAGTAAGAATTCGATTGGCGATCCGATACTTCACCGCCATTCCCGCAGGTTTCCCGAGGAAACGCGAGCCGTACACCACGTCGGCCTTACCCCGCACGATGGGCTCGAGTATCCGCGCGTAGTCGTTCGGATCGTATTCCAAGTCGCCGTCCTGGATGATCACGATGTCCCCGGACGCGACTGCAATCCCGGCCCGAATCGCGGTGCCCTTGCCGAAGTTTACTTCCGAATGCTGGCCCACGATCACCCCGGCGCGAGCGTGCTCGCCCAGAATTTGCGTGGTGCCGTCGGTCGAGCCGTCGTCGACGACGATGATTTCTTTCGAGCACCCGTCAGGCAAGACAGCCTTCTGCACCCGCTCCAGAACCTGGTTAAAGGTTCGAAATTCGTTATACACCGGAATGATCACCGATACTTTCATGGCTCCGATTCTGTCCACTAAGACGCCGGAATACGCCCGAGGGTTACCTAGCCCACCCGTCGGCGGCGATCCGCCGGCAAGGAGCCGTAATATACACCGGAATATTCAGAACGGGGTGTTTTGACTTGCCGTTGAAGTGGGAAGTCTTGCCGCTGCTGTTGCCGTTGCCGGTGCCGGTGGGTGGCGCACCCTTCGCCTTCAAGGGTGTGGATTTTCGGCCTCCTCAGTTTCACCGCCGCCGCCGCCCGCAGAAAACTTGCGCAGTAACGCCCCGGCAGCTATCGCCGTCAGCAGCATCACCACCGGGTCAATCGGGTATCGATACCTGAAGAGCGCCTGGCTCAGGTAAAACGCGAAGGGAAACAGTATCGGAAACACCGTGACCGGAATCGCAAACGCCCGCATCTTGCGATCCCGAAAAACGATCACGATTCCCGCAAGCGCGCCGAGCGCCGCCAGAAGATTGCACAAGAAAACACCGCGGATCGAAAACGTATGCGAGTTGAGAAAATCCCGCAAGGGGTGCGGCGTCCCGAGCCAGGTTGCCGTAAAACGTTGCGCGAATAGCTGCACTTCCCGCCACGGATGCGCCGCCATCCAGCGAACGGCCTCCTGCCGCTTCTCGTGCATGTACGCCATCTCGCCCATGCGCACATATTTGGCGCGTTCCGCAGAATTATCGATGGGGTGCAGCCATCCCGGGAAATGATCCCGATACTGGTCGTTGTTCCCCAGCCACAACTGCAAACCCAGCACCGAGCGCAGCGGAACGAAGCTATGAAACACGACGTAGTTGCGCACCGTCCACGGAACGCAGCATAGAACCAGTATTCCCACCGCGAGTGCCGGCCGCGCGAGCCAAGCCTGTCCGCGCTCGCGGGCGCGAATGCGAGCGCGGTACGCGAGCCATCCCAGCAAGAATGGCAACAAAGCCGCGAGGGTTCCGTTGGTCATCAGCGCGAGGCCCCACAACAGGCCATAGCCACACCAATCACGAACGCGGTTCGATTCGTCCAGCTCGAGCGTGGCCCATAAAATCGTCGCGGTGAGCAAAGCGGAAAGGGAAGTGTCCCAGATCCATTGATACGGGATGATGAATCCATTGGGAAAGATGGCCCACAGCCACGCGGCGCCTGCGGCCACGCCCGTTCCGGCGATGCGTTTACCGGCGAAAAAAATCGGCACGCATGCCAGCGAAGAAAAAAGAATATTCAGCGAAACCGCGGCGACAAACGCGGCAAACGTGTACGTGCCGAAAATCCGAAACATTCCCGCCACGATCAAGGGATACACCGGGGGATCCCAGGCGGTTGGCCCGGTGTCTTCATGAAAGGGCGAAGCGAATCCCTTCCCGACCGCGAGCGAATGCGCGATGTTTCCCGGTTCGTACAGAAAAGGCACCGAGGCGAGCGCCCAATGGGGGGTGGTGCTTTGCTGCTCCCACGCGTATCCCACCCGCGTTCCCAGCGCCACCAAAACGATGAGCGATAAAGACGTCAGCAGAGTTTTGAATCGAACGCCGAGCGCGCTGGATTTAGCGCCGGTCACGGTGGATTGCGTGTTCAAGCGGGATTGGCCATTGTCCAAACGGGAAGAATACCGCAGTGCGAGGAAGGCAAGAAATGAGACTGGCCACACGGTATGAAACGAATTTCAAAAACCTTTAACGACCGGCGTGCAGCGCCGTCGTGCAACTTGCCGATCTAAACGCCCACCCTTCCCAAAACCGGGAAGAGTGGGGCACCCGGAAAAGACAACGGCGTCGAACCGTAGAACCGGTCTTGCCTAATTGTCGCGGCGGCGGACAAACGCCTCGGCCAGCACCGCGCTAGCCACGGTGTGCAACTCGGTCCGAAACTTGGCCGCCGCGCGCCGCGCGAACTCCAGCAACGAAGGATCCAGCAGAAATCCGCAGCGATCCGCGAAAGGCCCGCTCGGCGGCGCCGCAAATTTCCCGCGCCCCGGTTTCTTCCGCTCCACCGGCTTCAGGCTTTCGTAGAGTTCCCGGTCGCGCCAGAACGCATCGAGATCCTCCTGGTCCCAGTGCAGCGCGGTCCCCAGCGCCACGTAAAACTCCTGCCGAAACAGCTCCATAACTTGCCGCTCGGCCACCTGTTGCCGCGCCGTTTTTGCCGCCGCGGTCTCCGCCTTTCCCGCCCCAGCCTTCCCCTTTTTCTTTCCCGCTTTCTTGCCGCGCCCCGCTTTCTTCGGGCGCCGCGCCAGAAAGCCGAGCCGCTTGGGAAGTTCGGAATCCAGATGAGTCACCATCTCCAGCAGGCATTCCCGCCGAATCGTCTCCATAAATTCCCGGGAATATTCCGCCTGCGCGCGAATCCCGAAGCGATTGTTCTCTCGCACGTACGACTCGACAAAATTCACCACGATGCGTTCCCGATCCAGCGCCGAGAGCATCCGCCACGCCGTTTCCTGCGCGCGTACCGCGATTTGCCGTGGTGTATAGCCCATGAGGAAAAGTCAGACCTACCGTGAACTCCGCGTCCCAAAGACAATCTTGCGCATGCGCGCAAGAAAATCGAGCCGTAATCATTTCGTCGCGTGCGAAAACCGGACCGCACTAGCTCTACGCGATTGCGCGTCCCCGCGCAACTCCTATCCCCCGCCGATGAAATCAATCCAGAACCCCCCACAACTCCGAACAGGCGATCCCGCACAAGCAAGCCCTGCGGGGTAGGGTTCAGTTTTTCGGTTCAGGTTTTGGATTTGGGTTTTGCCAGGCTTCCACCGTTTTGGGGCGCCCCACTCTTCCCCGGCCTGCTCGCCGCGGCGGGTTTTGGGAAGGGCGGGTGTTTTGACTTACGATTCGACGCTCTGCGAGGCAAAGTACGCCAGTAGCCTGGCGCCGAGAACCTACTTGCTGACGGTAAAAGAAAAGGGCTCGGAGATTTCTCCGAGCCCTTCGCATTACTCTTCGCGTTGATTTGCGGCCCGGCACTCCCGCCGTTTAGTGTACCGGCGGCGCTGCGGGCCGGTCCCGGCGGGCACTCCCGCCCCCGGTGAGGGGCCGGACGGGATTCTCGATCTTGCCCAGGGCAAGTTCGAGCGCTTGGTCCGCCGTTCGGACAAAGTGGATCTGAAGCCCTTCCAGCAGGTCGGGCGGCAAGTCCTCCTTCACGTTCGGTTCGTTCTCCGCCGGCAGCAGGATTTCCTTAATTCCGGCACGTTTCGCGCCCAGGACTTTTTCCTTGATCCCGCCCACCGGAAGCACGATTCCCGAGAGAGAAATTTCTCCGGTCATCGCGACGAACGGTCGAACCGCGCGGCCGCTCAGCAAGCTAACCAGCGCGGTCACCATGGCCACGCCCGCCGACGGTCCGTCTTTGGGAATCGCTCCCGACGGCACGTGGATGTGGATGTCCTGCTTGCGGAAGAAGTCCGGATCGATGCCGTACCGCTCGGCGTTCGCGCGAACCCACGAGAGCGCCGCTCGCATGGATTCTTGCATCACCTCGCCGAGATGCCCGGTCATCGTGAACTGTTTTCCGCCCCGCATGTTGGTGGCTTCGATGAATACGATATCGCCGCCCGCCGGGGTCCACACCAGCCCGATCGCCGTTCCTGGCCGCTCCACTCGCTGTTCCACTTCCTTTTCGACGTGGACCCGCGAGAGGCCCAGCACTTCCCGGACGATTTCCGCCGTGACCACCAGCGCGTCGGTTTTTCCTTCGGCCAGCCGCCGCGCCTGCTTGCGGACGAGTGTGGCAATCTGGCGTTCCAGGCTGCGCACTCCCGCTTCCCGCGTGTAGCTATGAATGATTTCGTGCAACGATTCGTCGGTAAACTCCAGTTGCTCGCCGAGCTTCACACCGTGTTCGGCGGTCTGGCGGGGAATCAGGTAACGCTTGGCGATGTGGATTTTCTCTTCCTCGGTGTAGCCGGCGAGCTCGAGAATTTCCATCCGGTCCAGCAACGGCGACGGAATCGGATCGATCGAGTTTGCGGTGGCGATGAATAGCACCTTGGAAAGATCGAAAGGAACGTCGAGGTAGTGGTCGCGGAACGTCGAGTTCTGTTCCGGATCGAGCACTTCCATCAACGCCGCGGACGGATCGCCGCGAAAATCCCTTCCCAGCTTGTCCACTTCGTCCAGCATGAACACCGGATCCTGCGTTTCGCCGCGGCGCAGTCCTTGAATCACCTGCCCCGGCAGCGCTCCGATGTACGTGCGGCGATGTCCGCGGATTTCCGCTTCATCGTGCATACCCCCGAGGGAGATGCGCACGAATTTGCGTCCCAGCGCTCGGGCAATCGATTTCCCCAGCGACGTCTTGCCCACTCCAGGAGGCCCGACGAAGCACAGGATGGGCCCCTTCATTCCCGGTTGCAGTTTCTTCACCGCCAGGTAATCCAGAATGCGCTGCTTCACCTTCTTGATGTCGTAGTGATCCTCTTCCAGGATCGCTTCGGCGTTGGCGATGTTGATGTCTTCGGTGCCGGAGGATTTATTCCACGGCAGGGAAGTCATCCATTCCAGATAGGTGCGCGCGACCATGTATTCGGCCGACGCGGGAGTCATCCGCGCCAGGCGCTTGAGTTCGCGGTCGCATTCTTTCTTGGCTTCCGCGGGCATGCCGGATTCTTCGACCTTCTTGCGAAGCTCATCGATTTCCGCCTGGCCGTCGTCACCGTCGCCCAATTCCTTCTGAATCGCCTTCATCTGCTCGCGCAGCAAAAATTCACGCTGGCTCTGGTTCACCTGCTCTTGCACCTGTTCTTGTATCTTGTTGCGCAGGTCCAGAACCTCGCGCTCCTTCGATAGTTCCCGGCTCAACGCCTCCAGGCGCTTGCGCACGCTGAAGGTTTCCAGCAATTCCTGGCGCAGCATGGTGGAAAGCGACGGCAGCGTCCCGGCAATAAAGTCCGCCAGGCGTCCGGCCGGCTCGATATTCAACACCACGGTTTGCAGATCGTCGGAAAGCTGCGGCGAGCGAGCCACTACCTCGCGAAAAACTTCCTGTGCGTTGCGCACCAGCGCGGTCAGGTCGGCATCCACTTCCGCCTCGACGTCCGGCTGGCGTTCGATCTTGGCGCGCAGGAACGGCTTCACGCCCAGAATCTCAACCACCCGCAACCGTTCGATGCCTTCCAAAAACGCAACGGTATTGCCATTCGGCATGCGCACCATCTTGTGGACCTTGCCGATGGTGCCGACGGTGTGCAGGTCCGTCCCCTGCGGATCCTCAATCCGAGGATCCAACTGCGCGACCACTCCCAGCAGCTTCTCGCCGTCCAACGATTCCAGCAGCGCCAGCGAGCTCTCGCGGCCGACCGTAAGCGGCATAACGGCGCCGGGAAACAGCACCGTGTCGCGTACCGGCAAGATCGGCAGTTCATTCGGGATAAAAGCAATTTTTTCAGCCATCTGAGGCCCCCGTTCTCACTAAAAAGATATATCGACAAAAGGTTAGATGCCGGGAGGAGCCAAATCGCTTCAACGAGTGCGGCTCCCAATATAAGGCAACTTTAGCATGGTACGCTTAGGGTTGTTGTAAATTTCACATGCCTTTGTCTGTCAAGTACTTACCTTAACATTAGGGGCAATTTGCCACGCCCCAGTGACAGGAAAAAGACCTGAAAATGTGTCTTAAGAGCTAGTCTTGGTTACCGATAGCCTCGCTTTCCGGCACGAAATTGGACTTTACCCACGCCAAGGCCTCCTCCCGCGTCTTCCAGCGGCCATCGAGCTGGGCATCCTCGGTCGCCGCCAGAATCTCCTTGAACACCGGCCCTGCCCGGAACCCCATTTCTTTCAGGTCGTTGCCCGTCAGCAGGCGAGGGGGTCGGACCTCCTCCGGGGGCGTCTCGGCGATGAAGCGCCGTACCAGGTCGTAATTCTGCAGCATCCGGTGGCTCGAGAGGCAATCCACTCGGTGCAACTCCAAGTGCTCCGGGAAGCGATCCAGGCGTACGAATCGCTTCATGGTGGCCGGGCGCATGGCCGCCGCATCCTTGAATTTCATGTGGTTGGCCACCAGCGCGACGATCTGGGCGGTGTCATCGTTTGAAAATCGCAGCCGCTTGCAGATCGCCTCGGCCATCACCGCTCCGATCTCCGCGTGGCCATCGAAACGAATCCGGTCACTCGGACCTGTGGGCGGCTTGAACGTTGGCGGCTTTCCCACGTCGTGCAGTAGGACCCCCCAAGCCAGGGTGGGTGAGCATCCCGACGGCAGCTCGGCCAGCATGATCATGGTGTGGACCCATACATCGCCTTCCGGGTGGTACTGCGGCGGCTGCTCCACGCCTTTCATCGCCGCGATTTCCGGCAGCACCGCCGGCACGCTCAGCAGCCCGGTAGCGTCCAGCAGCTCGAATCCTCGCCGGGCCGCACCCTCCGTCAGGATCTTGGTTAGCTCATCACGGATACGCTCGGCGGATACGTCTTGGATGTATCCGGCCATGCCGGAGATTGCAACGGCGGTGGGCGGCGAAATCACGTAACCAAGGCGAGCGGCGAAGCGCACCGCCCGCAGCATCCGCAGCTTGTCTTCGCGGAAGCGGATCACTGGGTCGCCGATGGCCCGCACCACTCCGGTACGCAAATCTTGCTGCCCGCCGACGAAATCGAGAATCTCGCCCTTCTCCGGATCCATCATCAGCGCGTTGATGGTGAAATCGCGGCGGCGCGCATCCTCCTCCGCGGAGGTGGTGTAGACGACGCGGTCCGGGTGCCGCCCGTCGGTATAGCCAACGTCCGACCGGAACGTAGCCACCTCCACCGTCAGCGCCGGGCTGTCAGGGTCGCGGCGCGGATCGGGGACCAGCATCACGCCAAATTGCGCGCCCACTCCTAACGCGTCCGGAAAAATTGCGGAGACTTGCTGCGGGGTCGCGTCCGTCGCCACGTCGTAATCGGCCGGTACGCGCTGCAGAATCAAGTCCCGCACGCAGCCGCCCACCAGGTAGCTCTGAAAGCCGTTCTGGCGCAGCACCGCGCAGATGTGATCGGCAAGCTCGTGGGCGTTCACCACGCAAGGTTACAGGGGCGGGGTGCGGGTGTCGATAGTCCGTGCCTGTGGATGCGCGAGAAAGGTGACTAACTATTCTTCACGCGCGGGTAGCGGCCACGGAACTTGTTCCATTGGATGCGCAGCAACTCGAAAAACATGTCGATGCTATCGCTGAACACGTGCACTTTGGTCCGCGGATCGTGGGCCCAGCGCACCGATACCTCAACGCAGGTAAGCCCGTTCCGCTTGGCGAGATACAGCAGCTCCGGATCGAAGCCGAATCGCTCGGCGCGCTGCTGCTCGAAACAAATTTTGGCGCGCTCGCGGCGAAATGCTTTGAAGCCGCACTGGGTGTCCAGGTACGGCAGTCCGGTAAGAATCCTCACGAACTGGTTAAATATAATTCCAGCCAGCTCGCGCAGGCGCGCCTGGTGCGCCTCGATTGAGCCGCGGTCCAGCGCCCGCGATCCGATCGCCACATCTTCGGTGCGCAAGGCGTCCAGCAGCTTATCCATTTCCTCGATGGGCGTGGAGAGATCGGCGTCGGTGAATAGCGCGAGCCGGCCCCGGGCTTCGAGCATTCCGTGGCGCACGCTGAATCCCTTACCGCGGTTCCGGCCGTTGAAAACCAGGCGCAGGTTGGGAAATTTGCGCATCCAGTCTTCGGCCACCTTGGCCGTCCCGTCCGTCGAACCGTCGTCGACCACAATGATTTCCGTGTTGGTCAGTAGCCCCCGGCGATCCGACAGAAAATTGTAGATTCGCTCGAGCGTAGGCGGCAGCCGCGCTTCCTCGTTGTATGCCGGAATGATGATGGAAAGATCCGGTGCTGGTTCGGTCATGAACGCGTCACGTCGGGCCAAGCGTGGCGGCCGACCAGGAGCACGAAGCGGCAAGCGAACATCGGCAAATCCTCAATTCGGCCGTCCCTTTTTCGAATGAGGTGCAATTCCTGGTGCTCCCGCGTTCCGATCGGAATCACCAGGCGTCCGCCATCCGCGAGTTGTTCAATCAGCGGTGCGGGAACGGCGGGAGCGGCAGCGGCCGCCAAAATTGCGTCGTAAGGCGCTGCGGCCGGCCATCCTTGCGAACCGTCCGCGATTTCGACGCTCACATTCGAATATCCCTGCTGCGCCAATCGTTCGCGCGCCGCTCGGGCCAGCAGCGGGCGAGACTCGATCGCGATCACCTCTCGCGCCAGCAGCGACAGCACCGCCGCCTGATAGCCCGAGCCGGCGCCAATTTCCAGCACCCGCTGCGTTCCGGTAAGCTGCAGCGCTTCGGTCATGGCTGCCACCATATAGGGTTGCGAAATCGTCTGGCCTTCGCCAATCGCCAACGGCGAATCCTCATAAGCGCTGTGCAGAATCCCCGCGGGAACAAACTCGTGCCGCGGCACGGCTTCCATCGCGCGAAGTACCAGCGGATCGCTCACCCCGCGCCGGCGGATTTGCCGCTCGACCATTTCGCGGCGCAGGCGGCTATACCCCGACGCACCTGCCGCGTCCAATTTGTCGCGCACGTCGCCCATTACTCGCTCATTACTCGTTGATCACGCTGCACGCGGGCCACCTCTGGACCAACGAAAATAACACAGTGGTGCGCGGGCGACCAAACCCACTCCCGGCCCCGCTGCTGGGCCTCGCTGCTGGCCCGGGGAGGCGCGAACCCATCGCTCAGCACCACCTTTCTTCGGTAGCCACTCCTCACCCATCGGTACTCTAACGGATATTTTTTATCGCCGTTTCTTGCTAGCGTGGATGGTAGCTCTCGAACTGGGCCCTGCCCCCAATCACGCCCCGCAGCAACCAAGATGCGAATCGAACCAATCCCAATCCCGGGAAACCTCAATTTGAATCGCGACATCCGTAAGGATTAGAAAATGCATCTCTAACAAAACAAACAGCCTAGCGCACATGCAGTCGCACCAGTAATGCGAAATTCATACCCAAAACCGGAACCACTCACCTATGCGCTGACTTGACAATGACATCCATGAGAACAAGTGGAACGAAAAGCGAACAGCGGACAGCTTGCGGCGCGGAAGGTTGCGGGCGGAGCACTAAACAGGAACCAGCGGGCTCGACCACCTGAATACCCGAAATTATTTCCTCAATCCTCAATCTTTAACGAAAACTCGGTAGTTTCCCGTGCCGCCGCAAACGCCTCTTTGTCCACCTCGTCGTACCCGGCGTAGATCGGCAGAACCGGTTCCGCACAGCAGGTTGCTAAGATGGCGGTATGATGTCGATTCGTCGAAATACGCTGGAGCGGTTGCGCGCAAAATCGCATAAATTCATTGGGGGAGACGCACCATGAAAAGAATCACCGCTCCGCTTTGGCTGGTAGCCGCTGTGATGCTGTTCAGCCATCCGGCCATCGCTCCCGCATTGGTTTGGGCCTCCGCGCCCGCCTCCGCATCCGAAATCACCGTTTCCGCGGCCATCAGCCTGAAAGATGCGCTCGATGAGATCGGCAAAGAGTATGAGGGCAGCCACGCCGGCGCCAAGGTGGTCTTTAACTACGGAGGGTCCGGCACATTGAGAAACCAGATCGAGCAGGGCGCGCCGGTGGATGTTTTTTTCTCCGCTTCGGAAAAAGATGTGGACGCGCTGAACGCGAAGGGAATGATCCAACCGGACACCCGCCGCAACATTGTCGCCAACACCCTGGTGCTGATCGTGCCCGCTGACCGCGACTCGGGAATTCACGGCTTTGCGGATCTGGCAGGCGCGCAGGTGAAAACGATCGCCGTCGGCGAGCCCGCGACCGTGCCGGCGGGAATGTATGCCCAGCAGGCTTTCGCCGCGCTTGGGCTCACCGCGGCGGTCCAAGGAAAACTGGTGCTGGCGAAAGATGTACGCCAAGCGCTTACCTTCGTTGCCACCAGCAACGCCGACGCCGGGGTGGTCTACTCCACCGACGCGCGCACCACCAACAAAGTGCGGGTAGTGGCCACGGCGCCGCCCAGTTCGCACGATCCGATCGTTTACCCTGCCGCAGTGCTGAAAATTGCGCATGATGCCGCGGCGGCGCGGGCCTTGGTGGCGTATTTCGCGGTGGAGGACGCTAAGGCTGTGTTCCAGAAATACGGTTTCACCATACCGCCAAACTAGGCGCAACCCATTGGACGCCATCTCTCACGATTTGTCGCCGCTTTGGATCTCGCTGGCCACCAGCGTGACGGCGACGTCGATTACCATGATCGCCGGACTTGCCGCCGCGGCATGGCGGCAGCGCCGCACCGGCCCGCTATCTCCGATTATTGACGCTATTTTCCTGTTGCCGCTGGTGTTGCCTCCTACTGTGGTTGGATTCGCGCTGCTGCTGCTTTTTGGCAGAAATGGTCCGTTCGGAAAAATCTTGCTGGGTTTCGGCGCCACCGTGGTTTTCTCCTGGCCCGCCACGGTAATCGCCGCAGCGGTGGTGTCTTTCCCGCTGATGTATCTCACATCGCGCGCTGCGCTCGATCAGGTGGACCCTCATTTCCTGCAAGCCGCGCGCACCCTCGGCGCTACCGAGTGGCGCATCTTCCGGCGCGTAGCCCTGCCAATGGCTTGGCCCGGAGTGCTCGCCGGCACGATTCTTTCTTTTGCGCGTGCCATGGGTGAGTTCGGCGCCACGCTGATGTTGGCAGGCAACATTCCGGGTCGAACCGAAACCATCCCCATCGCGATTTACTTCGCGGTGGAAGCCGATGACCTGCGCGCCGCGGTGCGCTGGTCGGCGATCGAAATGGGAATCTCGTTCGTGCTGCTCGCTGCGCTTTACTACTGGACCCGCGCCGCGGGCCGCGGAGTCGCGCGATGGGCACGGAGTTGAGCATGGGCCTCGAGGTCCGAATCGAGATGCGCCTGCCGGACTACGATCTCCGCGTATCGTTCCACGCCGGCGACGCCCCCCTCAGCATTCTGGGCCCGTCGGCGGCGGGTAAGACCATGACGCTTCGCGCCATCGCCGGCCTCGAGCGTCCATCGTGCGGACGCATCGTATTGAACGGCCGCGTCCTGTTCGATTCCGAGCTGCGCATCGACGTCCCCGCGCGCCGTCGCCGTGTGGCCATGCTATTCCAGCACTACGCCCTGTTTCCGCATATGACCGTGGCCGCGAACATCGTCTTCGGCCTGGAGGATTTGCCGCCGGCGGAGCGCGCCGCGCGCCTCGAGCGCATCATGGCCCAGACCCACCTCGACGGCCTGCAAAATCGCTATCCGCGAGAACTCTCTGGGGGCGAACAGCAGCGCGTGGCCCTCGCGCGAGCCTTGGTTACCGAGCCCGAGGCATTGCTGCTGGATGAGCCGCTATCCGCCCTCGATACCCACCTGCGTGCGCAGATCGAATACGAGCTGCTGCAAGCTTTTCAGGCCTATCGCGGCGCCACGCTGCTGGTCACTCACAACATAGCCGAGGCCTATCGTCTGGGAGAAAACCTTTTGGTGCTGTCGAAAGGGCGCATCGCCGCGTTTGGACCAAAGAAGGAAGTATTCACGCGTCCGGCAAGTTTGGAAGTGGCGCGGCTGACCGGATGCAAAAACTTTTCCCGCGCGCGCGTGATTGGGCCGCACCAAATCGAAGCGCTGGATTGGGGGTGCCGCCTGCGTACGGCGCAGGAACTGCCCGCTGTAGCACCGGCTGGAGAGTTGCGCGCCGGAATTCGCGCGCATCACATTTCGTTCATGGAGGCGGAAGCTACGCCGGCGCTGGGCGCTGGCCCGGCCATGCCGCCTGAAAATACGTTTCCCGCGTGGCTGGTGCGAAACAGCGAAGCGCCCTTCGGCGTCACTCTCTATTTACGTTTGCACGCCCCCAGCGCAGCTTCGCCCGAATACCATCTCCAGGCCGAAGTTTCCCAGAGCGATTGGCGCCGCGTGCAGGATCGCCCGCAGCCCTGGCAGCTGAGCCTCCCCGCCGATTCCGTTTTTGTCATGGGTGAGTAAGCGCGCTTGATCCTGGAACAAGCTCCCGCGGAAAAACACCCCGGTTAGCTTTCTTCCACCGGCTCGGGATGAATCGTCACGCGGTGAATCTGCGGGAACGTCTCTTTTACGCGATCTTCGAGCGCCGCGGTCACATCGTGCACTTCAGTGATCGGCAGGCCACCCTCCATCGCGCAATGGCAGGAAACCAGAATGCGATGTTCGGCGCTGCGCACGTGTACTTCGTGGCAGTTCACCAGCTCGCTGTACTCCGCGGGAAGGGTATTGATATATGCCTGAATCGAGCGCGAAAGGCCGCGCATTTCCTCGGCATCCGCAATGTCTGAACCCAGCGGCTCGATATGAATATTGATCTGCGCTCGCGCTTCGGTGGATTCGCGGATGTCGTTTTCCAGGTCGCTGGCTAGCTTATGCGCCTCGCGCAAACTGGCGCGATGGTCCACTTCCAGATGCAGGTCCACGAACAGCCGGCCATCCACGTACGAAGCGGCCAGCTCGTGCACCGCCAGCCCTCGCCGTTGTGCGATGGCGCGGATGGTCTCGAACAAATGCTCGTTGCTGCGCGCCTGCGGCTCGATATGCACTACTACGTCGGACGGGACGATCTGTCCGATGCGTAGCTCCACCGCGTCGCTGGTGGCGTGCGCCTGCTCCAGGCTGGAGGTTCGCGGCACGCTGATCGTCACATCCACGAAATAACGCTGCCCCGAGCGCCGCACCCGCACCCGCTCCGATCGCAGCACCCCATCGATCTTGCTCACCGCATTCTCGATGGCCTCTTGCAAACCCTCCGGAGCAGTGTCCAGCAGCGCCTCGACGGTCCGCTTTCCCAGCCGCGAGCCCACCCAGATGATCACCCCCGCCACGGCCAACGCCGCCAGCGAGTCCATATAGGTCAGCCACGGCATCTTGTATTTTTCGCCGAGCCACGCCGCCGAAATGCCCGCGATCACCACCAGTGTGCTCCACACGTCGGTGGAAAAATGCATGGCGTCGGCTTCCAGCGCGTCACTGGGATATTTCTTGGCGACCCGATTTAGCGCCCGCGACCGCACCAGATCGATTCCCGCCGCGCCCAGCAGGATCAGGATGGCCATCAGACTAGGGCGGATATGCACTTCGTGGTAGAGCAGCCGGTGAATCGCTTCCCAAATGATGTACACCGCGGTGAGCAGCAGCAGGCCGGTCTCGACGAACGCGGAAAAATTCTCCACTTTGCCGTGGCCGTAGGGGTGTGACGCGTCGGCCGGCAGGTCCGCCACCCGCACCGAAAGATACGTGATCACCGCAGCCACCAGATCCAGGATCGAATGCATCGCCTCGGACATGATTCCCAAGCTGCCGGTAACGATCGCCAGGAATGTCTTCAGAGACACCAATACGATCGCTGAGCCCACTGAGCTCAACGCCGCCATTCGTTTTTCGCGCGCTGCTTCGTCCATAAGGAGGCGAGCCCTGCGGAACTCGATGCTGGGCGTGCCGATTATACGACGCCCGGCCCGCGCCACTCGACGGATATGAGTCGCGCGAAGCTTGTCTTACACTGGCACGATTTTCGTTTCCGCAGTTGCTGGTGGGTGGTGCACCCTTCGCCGTTAAGGGTGCGGGTCTCACTCGGAGCTCGAATCGACGAACGCGCGAGTCATCCGGACCATTCCAAATCTAGCAGCACTTGTTTCTAATTTGCCGCGTGTTTTGAACTAGCGATTCGCCGCGTGTGGAACAGCCGGTCTTTTGAATTAGTAGTTGAAGGTGGGTGCCCACACGTCGGTTTCACGTGTGGGGTTCTTGACTTATGTTGTTGCCTTTGCCGCTGCGGTTGCGCGGCCAGTCTCGCGAACCACCTACTGCAGCGGCGGCGCCGGATCCAGCGGCAGACGCCGTGGTTCACCGCGGTACCCGCGCAATTCCACATCGTCCAGAATCAGCGATGGCGCCACGATCGCCGAAGGAAGCCCGCCCTGCGCCGACCCAAACGCTCCCAACGCCGTGCCCATCATCCCGTCCGTTGCGCTTTGAATGTAATTCGCTGCAGCGGTGTCAGTGCCCACCGCGGGAATATTCCGCAGGCTGCGCATCGTCAACCCGCTGATTCGCGCCCCGCGCACCAATTCTTCTTTCCCGCCGTCCACCCACACGCGATAGACCAGCAGCGGCAAGCGCTCCCCGCTCGAAAGCCCGCCCGCCATGCCGCCAATCGTGTCCTGGAAATCTTCCTGGCGAATCGTTGCGATCGCCGGATTATCCATCCGCCGCACTTCGATGCACCACTCGTGCCCGTCCTCTTTGCACAGATCCATGAATTTCTTGTGCAGGTCGGCGGCGCTCATACCTTCGGACGACTGAAAGAACAAATTGCTCGGGGTAGGGTGCGGTTCAGAAAGAATTGCTGATCGCCCATGGCCGTTGGAGCGATCGAAATCCGGCCCTGGGCGCCGCGACATCAGCAGATTCCGCAGGATTCCGTTTTGCACCAGTGTCACTTTTTGACCGCGCACGCCTTCTTCATCCACGTCGTAGCCGCCCAGCAGCGCTTGCCCCTGAAAATCGTTCGAGGTGGGATCGTCGGTCAGCGTCACCGTCGTAGGGAGCACCCGCTGCCCCACGCGGCCCGACCAGTCGTTGTGCCCGCCCATCTGTTCGAAGTATTCATCCACCCGCGGAGACGTCGAAAGCGCAGGCCGCGCTCCGGAAAGCGATGGCGGCAGCACCTGCGTAAGCATTGAAGACGCGGCTGCCGCATCGAACAGCACCGGCCCGGTGTAATCCGACGAAAGCGGTGCGCTGCGCAACGCCACCAGGTCCTGCCCGGCCTGCTGCAGGCCCTTCGCGATCGTCGCGGGATCCGGCAACTCGCCGGGCTTCGCCGCATAAAGCGTGTAGTAATTGTGCAGCGGCATTCCATCGTCCGCCAGCGTATCGATTCCTGCTTCCACCGACGCCAGGCTGTGCGGAATGCGAATCTCAGTTCCTTCGCTGTTCAGCAAATAATACGTCTGGTACACCAGATAGTAAGTTACCCGCGAGCCGTTAATTTGCGGAACACTGCGCAGCACCAACGATGCCGCGCGGGCTTCGGCATCCCAATTGCGGCTGGTCCAGTCGGCCACCGCGTGCGGCTCGATCTGCACCAGCGGGCTTTCCTGCGAAAAATCGTCGATCTCCGGCGGTTTGGTAAGGCTGCGCAGAAAAGCGTTCTTCAGCGACATCCCGGTCACCGCGCCCTTGTAAGCCTGATCGGTGGCCAGCCACAGATCCTGGCGCAGCGAATTGTAATCGCCGTCGATGCCCACCTCGCCCAGATCACCCGGGCCGCCGAGAAAACCGTGAAAGCCTTCTTCGCTCACGAAATTGGAGCTGTCCAGATGGTGATCGCCCACGCGCACGTCCACCGACATCACCCGGTTGCGGCCGGTAGTGCTGGAAATGATGTTGCCGAACGATGCGGTTACGGTGCGAATATCCAGATCGAGCAGGCGATATTCGATGTAGTACGGTTTCTGCACGCCGTCGATCGCCAGCCGCGTACGGGAACGCTCCATCTCGTCCTGCATGGCGCGCAGCGTTTGGTCCTTATCTTTGGGGTCGTCTTTAGGCTTAGGCGCTTTCCCGTAGCTGGCGCTGCCGCAGCATGCCAGCGCCGCGGCGATCGCCGCACAGCCCACCCACTTGGTTATCCATCTCAGTCTCGAGCGCTCTCTCAAGGTTTCTGCCCTCCGGCTTCCGGATCGTGCGCCGGCGGCGGCAGAATCGGCAGCTTGTCGGTCGAAGATTCTTTCTTCTGCACTTCCAATTCCGAAATCAACACCGCCGGCGCCGCCGCCGCTACCGGCACCGATCCTGACTCCGCGCCGCAATATCCGTTGAAAATTTCCGGGGTGTCTCCGGTGGCCACAATTTTCGTCAGCGAAACCAGCGGCGTGCCAACGATATCCACTCCGCGCACCAGCTGATCCGGCCGGCCATCCGGGAAAACTTTGTAGACCACCAGCGGCAACACTTGGAACGCCTGCGGTTGTCCTCGCCCGGTAAATGTGAACCCTCCGGCGATATCATCAATCAGCAAACCGAACGGCTTGTTCTGCTGCTTCACCAAGTCGATCAGCTTCTGCCGCAATTCCGCGTTGGTCACCGTTTTGGTGCTCGATACGATCAAATTTCCTTGCCGCGCCACCGGCACGTAGCCCAGCTGCCGCCGTCCGTGCCCGTTCGATACCGGCACGTCCACCAGCGGAGAGCGCGACATCTCAAACGTCTTGAGCACCCCGTGATCGACAAGCTTCACGTTCTCCGACGGCACCCCTTCATCGTCGTACGGGTAGTAGCCCAGCAGCATTTGCGCGCCCAGCCGCTGCTGCGTGGGGTCGTCTTTCACCGAAATGAATTCCGGCAAGATTGGCTCGCCGATTTTCTTGGTGAACGTCTGCCCTTCGTTGATGTCTTTCTGCCGGAATCCTTCCAGGCGGTGCCCCAGCACTTCATGAAAGAAAACGGCCGTCGCGCGGCCAGTGAGCATCGCCGGCCCGGCAAATGGATCCACCAGCGGCGCCTTGTCCAGGTCTTCCACTTCGCGGACCATCACTTTGATCCGCGCCAGCACGGTTTCATCGTCCGGCGCTTCCTTCGGTTCCAGCCAATCGAAATTCGCGTAGCGTTGGATATCCATTCCGTCGGAGGCCTTGCTCTGCACGAAAAGTTCCAGCCGGTAGTGAATCTGCCCGAACCCCAGCTTGGTCCCTTCGCTGTTCACTTCGTATTGATTGTTGGCTTGCGCGGTAAAGGTCGCAATCGAGTTCAACACCGCCGGCGAAGCGCTGAACGCCGCGGTGTACTTTCGCACCCGTGCTTCCCACGGCTGCCGCTCCACTTTAATTTCCACGCGCGGCCCGATGAAGGTGTGCGGCTTTTCGCGTGAGAAATCCGGCGCGTTGCCTTCCGCGGTCTGCGCCTGCACCTGCTGGCTGGTGGTCACTTTGATCAACGCTTCGGCCGCGGCGCGATATTGCCGGTCCGTCTCGCGCCACATCTCCCGCCGCAGCACCGGAATATCGTCGTCCAAAGTGACGTTGGTGCCCGGGCTGGTCCAGCTGGGAGGGTGATCGGCAATCTTGTGGGTGTTGTCGAGCTGATAGCTTCCCACGCGGGTTTGCACCTCCAGCCAGCGCGCGCGCGTCTCGCTGCTCGACATCAGCGCGCCGTTGGAGCCGGAAACTTCCGCGTATTCGCGGTCGGACACCGTGTAGTTCAGGAAGTATGCGGCCGGATCGGCCTTGGATTCCGCCGCCAGCCCTCGGTCGAGTTCTTCCTGCATGGCGGTCAACACCGCCGGCGTGGTGTCTGCGGCAGAACGAGCGCTGCCGCTCAAGCTGGCGCATGCGGCGGCCACTGCCAGAAGCGAGGTCCAAAAGGACCGATGACTTTTTCGATTGGGTTTCATACGGGGCACGAAGATGTACAGTTTAGAATAATTTGCTCCTGCATCGTAATGGAAAGCGGATTTAGTTTCTAGCTGCAGAGCCTTTGTGGCGCAGCCCCGCTCGGCGGGGCCGCACCGCTGCGGCAAATCAAATCAGCAGCCCAAGCAGCGCCAGCCTACTGCGATTTGGGCTTGGTAAACTGCGAAGCATCCGGCTTGGTATTCACGGCCACGTTCTGCACCGTGGTCTGCGAAAATTTTGTTCCGTTTCGGAAGATCACAATCGCATACGGATACTTCCGCCCTTGCACGTCCCGGTAATCGCTCCAGTGCTGGTCGGTTTCCGTTGCGCCCTGCGGCGATATCGATTTGAAATGCGCTCCCGCGAGCAGATGGGTCTGCGGATCGAAGTACAACTTTATCGGGCCGCCCATCGCTTCCCACTGCACCACCAAAGCTTTTTTCCCGTCCCAATCCTCTTCGCCCAGAAATTGGGCGTGCAGCTTTCCCGCCAGCGCCAGCTTGTAAAGCCCCCAACCGCCGGAAAGCACCGCGGCGCGCTGCGATTCGCCAGCGTATTCCGGAGGCAGGTCAATGGTCCCTTGCGGCGTCACCGCCCAGCCGGACTTGCCGTCGTAGCCCTGCACCAGCAGCCCGAACGGGAGTTTCGCTTCCGAGCGCACCCGATCCGGAAACGCGATAGTGTATTTCACTTCGATCGGAAAATCTCCCTGCGGGGCATGGGCCGTGCCGGACGAAGTAATCTCCACGTCGTCGACTGTTTCCAGCGCCGCGCCGCCGGCCGCCTCTGCGCCAGCCTTCAGGATTTCATCGCCGCGTTTGGTCGATTCCGGAGTGGCGGCGGGAGCAGCCGGCTCTTTGGCCTTCTGTAAATCGGGCCGCAGCAAATCCAGGTGGTCGAAGGAAATTTCCTCCCACTTGGCGCCGGGAAACGCCGATTTCATTCCATCGCGGAATTGCTTCGCATTTCCCACCAGCACGATGTCCAGGTCTTTCGCGCTGAAATATTCCGCGCACACTTCTTTTACTTTTTCGATGCTCACCGCGCGAATTTTATCGGGATAGGTGTCCGCGTAGTCCGCCGGCAAATCGTATATGGCCACTTCCAGAACGCGATTGGCCACCGAGGTCGCCGTCTCCGACTGGATCGGATAGACGCCCGCGAGGTAATCGCGCGCGAAATTCATTTCGGCGGGCGTTCCGCCGTCCGCCGCCATTTTGGTCAGCAGGTCCACCATCAGCTTGGTGGCCTCCACCGTAGCTTCGGTGCGGGTGTAGGTGCCGGCGTCGAATGAGCCGGTATATTTCATGCTGTGGAAACTGGAGTTCGCGCCGTAGGTGAGCCCCTTGTTCACGCGCACTTCGGTATTCAGCCGGCTATTGTAGCCGCCGCCCAGAATGCGATTGGCCACCAGCAGCGGAATGTAGTTCGGGTCGGCGCGCCGGATGCCCAGCCTCCCGATGCGAATTTGCGTTTGCACCACGTCCGGCTTGTCCACCACCCAGATGTGCACTCCCGAGGCTGCCGCGGGTGCGTGCCGCGCGGTCTGCGCTACTTCCTTTTTCTCCCAGCCGCCAAAATATTTGGTCGCCAGTTCAAACGCCGCTTCCGGCGTGATGTCCCCGGCAAACGCGATTAGCGCCTCATTCGGAGCGTAGCTGCCCGCGTGAAATTTCACGATCGATTCCCGGTCGAATTTGCTGGCGGTTTCCACCGTGCCCTCGCTCGGCAAACCGTACGGCGATCCCGGATACACCACTCGATCGAAAACCGCGCCGGCCAGATAGTCCGGATCGGCGTCCTGCACCTGCAGCGCCGAAAGAAGCTGCTGCCGCTGCCGATCCAGTTCGTCCTGCTGGAACGTGGGATGCAGCACCACGTCGGCCATCAAATCCATTCCGGTCGCCAGCGTATTCTTGGTCACCGCCAGGGTCACCCCGGTGGAGTCTTTTTCCGCTGCCGCGGACAACGTCCCGCCCACAAAGTCGATTTCATTGGCGATTTGCTGCGCCGATCGCTTCTCGGTTCCTTGCGTCAACAAGTTCGCGGTCATCACCGCCAGGCCTGTGAGTCCGGCCGGATCGTTCACCGCTCCCGCCGAAGTGAGCACCAGCTTCACCGCTACCGCCGGTTCGCGGTGGTCGGTGACCACGAAAACCCGCAGGCCATTGGGCAGCGTTTTCGACGCGGCCTTGGGAAGATGAAATGCATGCGCGGCCGCCGCCGGCGGCATTTTCGATTCCAGTTTCACGCCGGCAGGTACTTGGCCACTGCCGCCCTTTTGCGCTTCTGCTTTCGCCGATGCGGTCGATCCGGGCGCTGCCGCCGCGGACGCCTGCGGATTCCCGGAAGACGCCCCGGACGGCTGTTGCGCGCGCGCCGGCAACAGCGCTGCTGCCGCTATCATCAGCACCGCCGCCAGAATCCATCGGGCCTTTGCGGTAATTCCCATCATCAATATCTCCCTTTACTTCCCGGGCTCGGCCGGGCTGATCAGCAGAACGGTGGACTGCTGCTTGGTTAAGTATTGCCGCGCCACACGTTGCACATCGTCGGCGGTCACTTTCAGATAGCGGTCAAGCTCGGTGTTCACCAGGTTGGGATCTTTGCCCAGCACCGCGGCGCCCCCGACCGCGTCGCCTTTTTCCTGGTCGGTCTCCCGGCCCAGAATCGCGCCCGATATTTCCTGGTTCTTGGCCTTCTCCAGTTCCTTGGCCTCCGGCGGTTTCGCTTTCAGCTCATCCAGCACATTCACCACCGCTTGTTCCCCTTCCGCGGCGGTGTGGCCCTGGTTCATGATCGAGAATGCCCAGAACAGGTTGGGGTCTTCCGTAAAGTAGCCAAATCCTCCGGCTTCCACTGCGATTCGCTCTTTGTACACCAGCTCCTGATACAGCCGGCTGCTCTCGCCTCCGGCCAGTATGTTGGACGCCATGTCCAGCGGATACGAATCGGGCGCGTAACGGGCAGGCATCTTGTAGCCGATCACCACCGCCGGTAGCGGCGTATTCGAATACGATTTGTTCACCACTTGTTGCTGCGTTTGCGGCGGTTCGGGCTGCGCCGGCCGCGGAATCGGCGCGGTCGACGCGGGAATGCCTTCGAAGTATTTCTTCGCCCAGGCTAGCGCTTCGGCCGGTCGGAAATCGCCCACGATCACCAGTGTGGCGTTGTTCGGTTTGTAATAGGTGTCGTGGAATTGGCGAACGTCCGCCACCGTCGCCTTGTTCAGGTCTTCCATGCTGCCGATGGTGGTGTGGTGGTACGGGTGAACTTGAAACGCGGCGGCGTAAAGGTCTTCCTGGATCAGCCCGTAGGGACGGTTGTCGATCCGCAGGCGTCGTTCTTCTTTCACCACTTCGCGCTCGGACTTGAAATTGTCGTCGTCCACGTTCAGGCTGCCCATGCGATCCGCTTCCAGCCAGGTGACCCGCTCGAGATAGTTGCTCGGAAAGGTTTCCCAGAAGACCGTGGTGTCGTCGGTGGTATAGGCGTTATCGAACCCGCCGATGGCCTCGATAATGCGAGACATCTCGTCCGGCCCGACGTGGGCCGAACCCTTGAACATCAGATGCTCGAACAGATGCGCAAAGCCGGTATGCCCGGTCAGCTCATCTTTCGAGCCCACGTGATACCACACTTGAAGATTGATCACCGGCACCTGGTGCTCTTCCACCATCACCACGTGCAGCCCATTGGCCAGCGTTTCCTGCTGGACGTTCATCACTGGCGGCCGAAAATCTTCCGGCTTATCCTGCGCTCCTGCGCCCGCTCCAACCAACGCCAACAGGGCCGCAAGCACAGCAATCTTGATCGGAATTCTCATGTCAACCTTTCACTTTCAGGGGGAGCTTCACCCGGTGTGAATTCCCGAAGAAAAAGCACTTAATCCTAACGCGGTTCCGTCCCTTAGGCCAATCCGATCGCCCGCCGATGCTGTCCTCGCGGGCCTGGTTACTCACAAAACCGTTCGCAGCCCGGCAGCCGTGCCGGAAAACAGCTCACCTAAAAAGACTCTCACCACCTACTTAGACGATTACCAGCCCAAACGGTTTCAGATGCTTGCTATGGCGTTTACGATGGCTGCCCGCCAGGAACCCATTGTTCGCGCCCCGCGCCGCGACGTATCCTTATCTGCAGTAGCACGTGTTCGCATTTGCACCGGAGGTATCTTCCTATGGGACGCATCCTCGGCCTTGTGGTCGTCGTGGCCATCATGCTCGTGGGCTACATGTATATCTTCAAAGCCGGTGGTTCCGCGATTTCCGCCCCGCATTCGGCGCCCAATGCGGTCGGCGCTCAGAACGACATCCTCGCGAT
Organism: uncultured Acidobacteriota bacterium; assembly: GCA_963725655.1. GTDB lineage: Bacteria > Acidobacteriota > Terriglobia > Acidiferrales > UBA7541 > CAVRXT01. The sequence continues at coordinate 407,435 of CAVRYY010000001.1, forward strand.
TGCCCAGGCCGAACGCGCCTATCAGGTGGAAAATGGATCCTACGCTCCGCTCGATAAGTTGCTATCCAGCGGGGCATTGAGCATGGAGAAGCCCGCGCGCGAGGGCTACGAATACAACGTCGAACCGTCTTCCACGAATTTCCGCGTCGTCGCGCGCTGCACCGGGGCCGCCGCTGGCTGCACCAGTTACTTCGTCGATTCCAGCATGTCGGTACAGCCTCTGCAATAGTTCTGCACGCACGCTCTTCCGCGGGTGTAGCATTTCTGCCGGTCGGCGTGCGGCGAATTCCCACAGCCCGGCTCGGGATACATGGTCTGCCCGCCCATGCGGTGTTAGAATGATTCGACCGTGAAACATATCATCCAGGCTTTGCTGGACCTCCAGAACGTTGACCACAACCTGCTCGACGTGCGCTCCCGCATCGCCGCCGTCCCCCAAAGCATTGCCGAAGTGGAAGCCACGGTCGCCGCCGCTCGCGCCGAACTCGCCGCCAGCAAATCCGCGCAACTCGAAGCGTTCAAGGCGCGCAAGAAATACGAGTTGGACGTGGAGAGCTGGAAAGACAAAGCCAAGAGATACAAAGACCAGTCCTACCAGGTGAAGACCAACGAAGCCTTCAAGGCTCTCCAGCACGAAGTCCAGACCGCCGAGAACGAAGTCACCAACGCTGAGGATCGCCTGCTCGAACAAATGGTCGCTTCCGAAGAATACGACCGCCGCATCAAGATTTCCGAGAAGCTTGTGAAAGAAGCGGAGGAAGTCGGCCGCGTGAAGCGCGCCACCATCGAGGCCGAGCAAGTGGTCCGGATGAAAGCTTTGGCGGTGCAGGAAGCCGAACGCGCCCGGGTGATCGCGGTGATTCCCGAAGACCTGCTCGATCACTACGAGCGTATTGCCAAGAAGCATGGTGGCATCGCCGTGGCAGAAGTTCGCGGCGAAATCTGTGGAGCCTGCGGCGTGCGCATTCGCCCCCATGTTTTTCAGGAGCTCAGCCGCCCGGGCACCGAAGAACTGATTCATTGCGAGACTTGCACCCGCGTGCTGTACTACGGCGAAGCGGCGCCTCCGGTCACACCGCGGCCCGCCGGCCACCAGACCGCCGCAGCGGCGGGAGATTCCACAGGTCCTGCTGCCACGCACGAACCGTAGTCGCGACCTCCGCAGCGCGGGCTATCATTGAGTTATTGCGTCTAGCTTCGAATTTTTCGGGAGCCGAACCTCTATGCCGTTGTCGCCTAAAGCCCCACCGCCGCGCTCGGCTAAGCTCTTTTCCGAGCCTCAACCCGCTGCGGTCCCCGCGACTTACTCCGCATCGATCGACGGCGCCTCCCGCGGTAACCCCGGCCCGGCCTCGTACGCAGTGGTGGTTCACGGCCCTAACGGCGAGACGGTGTACGAAATTGGCAAATACATCGGCCGCGTCACCAATAACATCGCGGAATATTACGGCCTGATCGCGGCCCTGGATTACGCCACCACCCAGGGTATTCAGAGCCTCAGAGTCCGCAGCGATTCCGAGCTTCTGGTGCGCCAGATGCAGGGCAGATACAAAGTAAAGAGCCCGGACCTCAAGCCTCTGCATGAACGCGCCTCCAAGCTGGCTCGCTCGCTGCAGACCTTCCGCATCGAGCACGTCATGCGCGAGCTGAATCGCGATGCCGACCGCCTAGCCAATGCCGCCCTGGACGCCACCGGCGGGCGCAGCGGCCGCAGCGAGCAGGCCCAAGCCACCAGCGGCCAGACCGGACCCAGGGTCGATCCCTTGGGCCCCCAGAAGCGCGAGGCCCCGGCCCAGACCCACCGGGTGCGCGCCCACTACGTTAAAGGCGTGCTGGTGCCCTTTGAACCTCTCAATTTGCCGGAAGGCGCCGAGGTTTCCTTCGAACTGCGTATCCCCGAGAAGATGTAGGAGTTACCACCCTGCAAACCCCACCGAAGCGGTCCTAGAAACTGGTACTAAGGGTTCATTGTTCCGCCACACCCCGGTTGCTACATTGGTTCGGGGGGAGAACGCGGTTGATTCCTTTACTCGACAAGTTGCCGACCATCTTAGTGCTGGCAGTGCTCGTGGGGATCTTCGTGTCCCTGCGGAAACACTCGGAAACCAAGCGTATTGGGTTCTGGATTGTGGCTTGGTCCCTGCTGTTTGTTCACTTCTTCGTCAAGATATTTGAGACCCAAGCCGGGATACCCGGCCTGGCTCTGCAATCCATAGATATGGCGGCCCTGGTGCTCAGCGAAATCGCTTTCGTGGTCTCCCTCATGGACGATTTCAACGACCAGAAGCGCCTGTACATTTCTGCCGCGCTCATGGGCGTACCCGCTACCTTGTACGCCGTCGGCGTCACCCTGGACCTTCACTTCGACGCCGCCATGGCAGGCGCGCTGGCCCTGTTCTTCTTCGGCGGCACCGGCTACGTCGTTTATGCCGAGCGGAAATCGCCTCGCGTTGCCGGGACGCTCGCCTCGGCGCTGGCGGTGGCAGGCGGCTACGCTATCTTCTGCCAGCTACGCGGCGATTCTTCCGAAGGTCTGATCGCCGTTCTCGGTTCGGCTTTCATCCTCTGTGCCTTTCTTTACTGGCTGCGGTTCCCGAGAACATCTCCCGGCGTCCTCACCGTATTGGGCGGGTTCGTGTGTTGGGGCCTGATGTTCCCGGTTGCCGCGCTAATGGCCGCGTCATACCCCGCGGCGCATGTGAATCCTGAGTTGTGGAATGTGCCGAAATTTTTCGTGGCCTTCGGGATGATCTTGACGCTGGTCGAAGAGAAATCACGGATCATCGAAAAAGCCATCAGCCGCGAGCATTCTGAAAATGCTCTGTTGCTGCGGTTTTCACGCATCACTTCGCGTTTGCTCAGCGCCAAAGCGCCGGCTTCGTTGTGCGACGAAGTCGCGCAATCGCTCACCCAGGCTTCCGCTTTCAGCCGCGCCGCGGTGCTGCTGTCGGTTGACGACGGTTCGCTCAACCTCGCCGGCCACAGCGGCCTTTCCGCGTCGGTCCGCTCCGCGTTGATCGATAGCGCCGTCCGCTGGAATGCCGCCAACACCCGCAAGATGAAAGTCACCAGCTCTCCGCTCACCGGCGACGCCCGCAAGCATACCGCCGAGGGCGCCAGCACCATCGGATCGGAAGTGGTGATTCCGATGATGTCGTCGCGCAACACCATTCTGGGTTACGTGTGGTTGTTCTCCACCACCGATCCCTCCCGGCTCAATCCTTCGGAGCTATCCAAGCTCGAAAAATTGACCGCCGATCTTTCGGTCATCACCGAAAATTCGCGCCTGCATCATCAGCTGGTTCGCTCCGACAAGCTGGCCGCTCTCGGCCAATTGGTCGCCGGCGCCGCGCACGAACTGAACAATCCGCTCACCGGAATCATCGGCTATACCGAACTTCTTTCCGAGGAAGTGAAAGCGGAAGGGCCGGCGCGACGGATCACCAAACTGGGGAACGAAGCGCGCCGCATGAAGCGAATCGTGGACGGCCTGCTGCACTTTGCGCGTCAAAGCAACGCTGCGCCCAGAGCCGCCAGCCTGGAAACCGCTCTGCGCGACGCGATTCAGTTGCGCGAGTATCACATTCGCAAGCTGCAAATTTCCGTGGATTCGGAAATCGAACGCCTGCTGCCGGACGTGGGCATCGCCGAAGACCAGCTCAAGCAGGTGCTGCTCAATCTGCTCAGCAACGCCATCGACGCGGTGGAAGAAAGCACCGAGAAAGCGATCCGCATCGCCGCCTGGCGCCAAAACGCCAAGATCGTAATTCTCTTCGAAGATTCGGGCCCGGGCTTCAGCGACATCAATCGCGCCTTCGACCCGTTCTTCACCACCAAGCCAGTAGGCAAAGGCACCGGCCTGGGCCTGAGCATTTGCTACGGCATCGCCCGCGAAGCCGGAGGCGACATCCACCTCTCCAATCGCGAGCCCTACGGCGCCAGCGTTTCCGTAGAACTCCCAGTAGCCCAGCCCGGCGTAGCCTCCGGCAGCGGCGCCTCCGAATCCGGCGTCTTCCAGCTCCCCGTCTAGCCGCATTTTCCTTGCCGCCGTTTTGAGCCGCAGTCGCAGCGCCGCCGTCGTCCTGGGCTCACCACGAAGAATCAACGGGGCGTGCTAAGCGCAGCGAAGTGGGTGCCCCAGGTGTCGATTTCACACCTGGGTTTTCTACGTTTTTGACTTAGCTTTGTTTATGTAGCGCGGTCGTAGCGCCGCCACTCGTGGCGGAAAAACATCTCACCGACGAAGCTCGACGTTCCCAAAATACACGCACCATCCACAAAACAAAATTTGCTCTACCCCAAGCAGTCAGAAATTCCGAATTGTCCTTACGGATTATCCAGCAAAGGCAGGAACAGCACGAGCAGCCGCCGCAGTTTCCTCAGCATACTTCCAAGCGTAAGACCGATAAAGCGTATCGCGTTGCGCCGGAATATACCCAGCGTCGGTAATAATTCTCCGCAACTCGGCCTCGTTCGTCCGATTGCGAACCCCAGCCGCAAACACCACATTCTCCTCGATCAAAATACTTCCCACATCATCCGCGCCAAACTGCAGCCCCACCTGGCAAATCTTGATCCCCGGCGTCAGCCAGCTGGACTGCACGTGATCGATGTTGTCCAAATAAAGCCGGCTGATCGCCAGCGTCTTCAAATAGTCCGCGGCAGTAGCTTCCGGAACTTTCTTTCCCAGCGGCGTATTATCCGGCGCAAAAATCCAGGGGATGAACGCGGTGAATCCGCCGGTCTCTTCCTGCAGCCGCCGCACCCGCTCAAAATGGTTCACGCGGTGCCGGTAATCCTCGCCGCAGCCAAACATCATGGTAGCGGTGGTCCGCATGCCCAACGAATGCGCGGTGCGATGAACCACTTCCCAATCCTCCGAAGTGCACTTCAGCCGCGAAATCCGCGTGCGCACTTCGTCGTCCAGCACTTCCGCGCCGCCGCCAGGAATCGAATCCAGCCCCGCATCCATCAACCGCGCGATCACCTCGCGCACCGTCAGCCCGGAAACCTCCGCGATGCAATTGATTTCCGGCGCCGAAAAGCAGTGCAGATGGATTTGCGGAAAGCGCTGCTTGATCGAACTGAGCATGTTCTCGTAAAACTCGATTCGCAGGTCGGGATGCAGTCCGCCCTGCATCAGCACCCCCGTGCCGCCCAGCGGAATCATCTCCTCGATCTTCGCGTAAATATCTTCGAGCGGCAGGACGTACCCGTCCTTGGCCCCCAGCGGCCGGTAGAACGCGCAGAACGAGCAATACTCGGTGCAGAAATTGGTGTAGTTGATGTTCCGGTCGATCTGGTAGGTAGCCACGCGCGGATCAGTCTTCCGCCGCCGCACTTCGTTAGCCGCCATCCCGATCCCAATCAGGTCGTGCGACTCAAACATCTCCAGTGCTTCTTGCTGTGATATTCCCATAGTTAGTTAGCGACCCGCTCGCGCCCCCGCACCGGGAACCCTGCTCGCCGCCGCAAATTTCAGCGGCCTGGCGGCCGGGATCGCTCCCACCGCCGCGCATTTCCGGTAATAAAGCTCCAGCCCGTCCAGAAAATCCGGCTCGAGCCCGTAGTGAATATTCTCGGTCAGGTACCTCTCCAGCGCCTTGGGCGGCAAATCCAGTTGGATCGAAGCCGCTTCCGCGATCTCCCCGATCCGGTCCATACCATATTGCAGCGAACTCCGAAAATCGGCCGCCACCTCTGCCGTCAAGGCATCCGGACGTCCCGCCCAAATCGCCAGCACGCAAGGTTTGCCGGTAAGTTCCCGCCACTGGTAAGCAACGTCGTAGACGAAAAGCGTCTCAAATCCCACCACCGGCATCTCGCTGGCGTCCCCCTGGCAGCAAGCTTCGCCGCGAGGCGACTTCCCAGCCAGCGCCTCCATCTTCAGCGAAATCCGCAGCGCCGGATCACCAATCACCAACGCCGCATCCGCACTCTGCAGCATCTCCGCCGCGTCCGGCGAAGCCTCCACAAATTCCGGATCGATCCGCCATTTCTCCCGGGCGAGAATCCTCACCAGCGCCGCGGAACTCCGCGAACTGGAGTCCAGCGCGATGCGCTTGGCCAACTCAATCGGCTTCTTAGCCACCACCAAAATACTGCGCACCTCACCCGCCGCGGCAATCGACATCCCCGGCAGCGCCACCAGCCCCTCGATCCGCTGGTACTCGACGGCCGGAATGATCGCCACGTCCGCGTCCCCGGAGCGCAACGCCTCCGCGCACTGCGAAGGCACACTAAACGTAATGTCGTGCTTCCCCTGTAGCGGTCCCTCGGTAAATCCCCACACCAGTGGCGCCGTATTCAGATACTCCACACTCGCAATCCGCAGTCGTTTACCCATATCAGTCAGGCACCAAATATAACATATCGCCGCCCTAAGCCTGGGCGGGCGCCCGGTGCACGCCAGCAAGGAAAATCAGTACCGAGCCGCGAGCGCCGCACCTGTCCTACCGCGTGCCAGCTGAGAAACGCTGTGCCGGGCGGGTGGCGCGACCACTCCTGGAGGCTCAGTCCCACTGAAGCTGTCAGCGCGTGTTCTACTCTGGCCACCCAGCTCGGAACCAAAAAAAACGTGGAGGGAGGAGTTCACTATTACGGGCAGGGCCGCGACGCCCTTAACCCGTGCCGGTTGAACTACATGATGCAAATGGCGGATGGATCGCGACGCCGACCGACCTCGTCCACTTCGCCTTAGGAGCTTTTTCGCCGAAGACAGAACGGGCGTTCCCGCAATGCTCAAACCGGAGACTCTGCGTCAGATGACCCAGCCGGCTGTGGGCACCCGAGCATTCAGGTGGATGGAGTGTTTCGTCCGACGGAAATTACTTTCATTCCGATGGGTTCGCAAGATTTCCGTCCACGGCCACGAGGCAATCGCCTGGACTGTGGTGGTGAACACGTGCCACGCTCACTCCGAAATGGCGAACGAATCTCCACAAGCTATCGTGGGATATCGCCGCACACCGGACCCGCAGCAGCAGTAACTTGCCGAGTGAGAAGCAGTTCAACTCCCGATTCGTCGGATACCGTCAGGGTACGAACCTCTACTCGTCTTATTGGCCTACTTGCCGTATCGCTGCGCGAAATACAGAACCGCGTCTGCCATTACCATGAAGACCAGAATTTGCGCCATCGTTACTAAGTTCACGACTTCCCCCAATTGTCCATTTTCTGGACGAGCGCGGGAGTCTATACACCACAGAACCCGGATACCAGTCATCATAGGGACTAACCCATATGGGCTAGTCCTCTTCATGCTTGCGCGCGCTGGTCGGCGGCCTCGCCAGGCCCGCCTCCAGCGCGCTCGTTCCGACGCGGCCCGTTTCCGCCCATTGACTCTCCGCGTCCGCCCCGCGCAACCGGCCGTCATCCAGCGTTGGCCCCAGCCTCCGCCCGGCATCCGCATTTCCCCGCATTGACAGCTTCTGCCGCTGCGCCATATCGTGGCTGGCTCAAGGCGGTTCTGATCTCCTTCCCCCTTCCATGGAGCCAAACCAATACTTAGGATGGCTGTCTCTCGCGCTGGTCCCAGGGCTCGGGGCGCGCATTGCCGGCAAGCTCCTGCGTGAATTCGGCACGCCGGAAGCGATTTTCAACGCTTCGCTCACCGCGCTCGAGGCGCAAAACCTGCCGGCGCCGGTAGCCCAGGCGATCCACACCAGGCAAGCCATGAGCGACGCCGCGCGGGAGCTGGCCCAGGTGGAACAATCCCGCTGCCGCCTGATCAATTGGTCCGAGGACTGCTACCCGCACCTGCTCCGCCAGATCTACGATCCGCCGCCGCTGCTATATGTGAAGGGCAATGTGGAGCTTCTGGACCGCCACTCGATCGCGATCGTAGGAGCCCGCCGCCCCACGCCCTACGGCAATCAAATGGCCGAGCGCCTCGGCCGTGATTTAGCCGAGCGCGGATTGGTGGTAGTCAGCGGCTTAGCGCGCGGAATCGACTCCTGCGCGCACAAAGGGGCCCTCGCCGCACGCACGCGCACCGGCTCAACGACGGCGGCGGCCACCGCCAGCGGCACCACCCCGGACGGCAAAGCCGCCGGCGCAACAATTGGCGTCCTGGGATGCGGAATCGACGTGGTTTATCCCAGGGAAAACAAGAAGGTTTTCGCAGAGATCGAAGAGCGCGGCGCCCTGATCTCCGAATTCCCCATGGGCACCTTCCCAGCCCCCCAGAACTTTCCGATGCGTAACCGCGTGATCGCCGGCATGTCTCTAGGCGTAGTCTGCGTCGAAGCCGCACAGTACTCGGGTTCGCTAATCACCGCGCGCCTGGCCATGGAATTTAGCCGCGAAGTCTACGGAGTGCCGGGAAATGTCACCCAACCCACCAGTTTTGGTCCCAACTTGTTGATCAAACAGGGCGCAAAATTGGTGATGGGCTGGGAAGACGTGGTCGAGGAACTGCCCACTAGCATTCGCGCGGAACTGCTGCCTGTGGAATCGATGTCAACGGAAGAACGCACCTTGCTTGCCGAAAAGGACTTAACCCCGAGCGAGCGCACTCTCTACGGTTTGCTGAGCGCTGACCAGCCCCGCCACATCGACGAAGTTGTTGAATTATCAGGATTAACGTCGTCCGAAGTGCTTGCCGTGCTCTTCGACCTGGAGATGCGCAGCCTAATCCGCCAGTTACCGGGTAAGCAATTCTTGAAAGTCCTGTTGTAATTGCTGGCCTGGCATGGGGTTAGGATGGGAGTGGTACAGGGTTCCCTTACATATATTGACCAGCAGCGTACCGCGGCGTTTCACGTGCCACGCACCGAATCGCCCTCTGGCTGCATCGAACCCCCTGTCGGAAAGAAGAATATAGAGAGCGCATGGCTAAATCACTTGTAATCGTCGAATCGCCTGCCAAGGCGAAAACTATCAATAAGTATTTAGGACGCGGCTACTCGGTCCAGGCCTCCTACGGCCATGTGATGGACCTCCCCAAAAAGAACCTCGGTATAGATACGGAGAACGGCTTCGAGCCCACCTATGAAGTGATCCCGGGGAAAGTAAAGGTCATCAACGAGCTCAAGAAGGCGGCCAAAGCCTCCGACGCCATCTACCTGGCCGGCGACCCGGATCGCGAAGGTGAGGCGATCTGCGCGCACCTGGCCGAAGTCCTGGGCAAAACCAAGGCCGACCGGAAGAAGATCTTCCGGGTAATGTTCAACGAAATCACCCCTAAGGCCATCAAGGCGGCATTCGAAAAGCCCGGCCAGGTGGATACCAACCTGGTGGACGCGCAACAAGCGCGACGGGTGCTCGACCGTCTGGTGGGATACAAGATTTCACCGCTCCTGTGGGACAAAGTTCGCCGCGGGTTATCCGCCGGACGCGTGCAGACCGTGGCGTTGCGGCTGATCGTCGAGCGCGAGATGGAAATCCGCGCGTTCAAGCCCAAGGAGTACTGGTCCATCCACGCGCTGCTCGCTGCGGGCGCTCCACCGGCGTTTGAGGCCAAGCTCCATCGCTACAAGGGCGAGGAAATCGAAGTCAATAACGAAGCGGAGGCGCAGAAAGTCCTCGCCGACGTGGAAAAGGCTACGTGGCTGATTTCCGGAGTGGTGCAGAAGGAAAAGCGCCGATTCGCGGCCCCTCCGTTCACCACCTCCAAGCTGCAGCAGGCGGGCTACAACCGTCTGCGCTACACCGCCAAGCGCACCATGATGCTTGCCCAGCGGCTATATGAGGGCGTCGAGCTCGGCGATGAAGGCTCGGTGGCGCTGATCACTTATATGCGCACCGATTCGGTGCGCGTCTCCAACGACGCGCTGGACCAGGTGCGCGAGCACATTGGCAGCGCCTACGGCCCTACCTATCTTCCCGAGAAGCCGAACTTTTATAAGTCCAAGAAAGACGCGCAGGAAGGCCACGAGGCGGTGCGTCCCACGGATGTCGCCCGCACCCCGGACAGCGTCCGCAAATATCTCGAAGACGATATGTTCAAGCTGTACCAGCTCATCTGGCAGCGCTTTGTGGCGTCGCAGATGGTTCCCGCAGTGTTCGACCAGACCACCATCGACATTGCGGTCAGCGATTATCAATTCCGCGCTACCGGCTCGGTCATGAAGTTCGAAGGTTTCCTGGCCGCTTACCAGGCAGCCGTCGAGGACGACGACAAGGATCCGGATGACGCCGACGCGCGCACGCTCCCTAAAGTGAGCGAGGGCGAGCGGCTGACGCTGGAAAAGATTCGCCCCGACCAGCACTTTACCGAGCCGCCCCCACGCTACACCGAAGCGACGCTGGTCAAGGAACTGGAAGAGAAGGGCATCGGCCGCCCCTCCACTTACGCCAGCATCATTTCGGTGATCGTCGAACGCGAGTACGTAAATAAGGACCAGGGCCGCTTCACCCCCACCATGCTGGGCGAAAAGGTGAGCGGGCTGCTGGTAAAGAGCTTCGAGGATATTTTCGACGTCGGCTTTACCGCCCGCCTCGAAGAAGAGCTCGACGAGATCGAGGAAGGCAAGCTCCCGTGGCGCGATGCGGTAAAGGAGTTCTGGGACCGCTTCACGGTTGACTTGGATCGCGCCGACGAAGAGATGCTGTCCTACAAAGCGGGTATTGCCACTGGTCTGAAGTGCGAGAAGTGCGGCGAGGGCGAGCAGCTTGAGCGCATCAGCCGGCATGGATTTTTCCTGGGCTGTTCGCGCTATCCCGACTGCGATTTCACCCGCGACCTTTCTGAAGCCACCGAACCGGTGGATCCCAACGCGCCGCCGAAAATCGAGTACTGCGACAACTGTGGCAAAGAAATGCAGATCAAGCGCGGCCGATTCGGCGTGTTTCTGGCTTGCACCGGCTATCCCGATTGCAAGACCACCAAGCGCCTGATGAGCGGAACCAAGATTCCTCGGCAGCCCGATGTGCCGCTGGACGAAAATTGCCCCACCTGCACTTCACAATTGCTGCGCCGCCAAGGGCGGTTCGGCGATTTCATCGGCTGCTCGAAATATCCGAAGTGCAAATACACGCGTCCGATCACCCTGGGAATCAAGTGTCCCAAGTGCAATGAAGGCGAATTCGTGCGCCGTGGCACCGCCAAGGGGCGCGGCCGGGGCCGGATTTTCTACGGCTGCAGCCGCTACCCGGATTGCGACTACACCAGTCCGCACGAGCCGGTCGCCGAGCCTTGCCCGAAATGCGGTGCTCCGTTCATCGTCGAGAAGCGCACCAAGCTGGGAAATTTCCGCTCCTGCGTCCGCGAGGGCTGCGATTGGGAAATTGAAGCGCCGGAGCGGCCAGCCGCGCCAGCCGCTGCCGCGCCTGCTACGCCGGCCAGTGTTGTGTCGCCGCTACCTCCGCCTGCCGCTATTCTCGCGGATGCGCAACCGGTGGAGATTGGCAAGCCTTGAGGAACCGCCGCTGAGGGTCCGCCGTGAGTAAATGGAAACAAGAGGGAGCAGAGGCCGGTGTGGCGAGGTCGCGCCGCAGCGACCCGGAGGCCACGGCTGCCTCGGCCGATTCCGCGTCCAACGAGTCCGGCTCCACTTCCAACGCGTCCGGCTCCGCTTCTGCTTCTGGCCGCTCCCGCAGAGGCTCACGCAGCGATCCGCGCAATCGCCAAACCGGCCCAGTAAGTTCGTCCGCCGCTCCGCCCAAGGACGCGCCCAATTCCTCCGGTTCGCAAATGTCCGGCCTGCAGATGGCCATCCACCGATTCCTCGATTACTTGCAGTACGAACGCAACGCCTCACCGATGACCATCTTCAACTACGGGCTGGACCTGAAACAATTTCACGCCTTCGTCACCCCGCCGGATTTGCCTACGCCGTCCCTTTCGGAAATCGATCACCGCCTGATCCGCGAATATCTAGGATCGCTCTACGATCGCAGGCTCGAGAAGAGCTCGGTGGCGCGCAAATTGTCCGCGCTGCGTTCGTTGTTCCGCTTTTGTATTCGCGAGAAACTCGTGAAGACCAACCCGGCCAAGCTGATTCCATCCCCCAAGCTGCCCCGCCGCCTGCCCGCGGTGCTCACGCCCGAAGAGATGAGCCATTTTCTCGACGATCTGAGCACGCTGAAAGCGCAAGTGAATCCGAAGCGCAGCGTCTCCCCCGAACGGAGGGAAGTGGAGGCGCGGCTGCTGCCGGCGCGCGATCGCGCGATTTTCGAACTCCTCTATTCTTCCGGCCTGCGCGTCAGCGAGCTCATCGGTCTGGATCTGATGAATATCGATAAGGACGCCAAGACTGTGTTCGTCCTGGGCAAGGGCCGCAAGGAGCGCCTCGTTCCATTCGGTTCGAAGGCCCAAATCGCGCTCGATGCCTATTGGCCGGTGCGCCAGCAGATCCTCAACGCGACGCGCTCCAAGCCGGGCGAGCAAGCCGTTTTCTTGAGTCGCTTCGGCGCCCGCCTGACCACCAAAGGCATCTACGAGGTCGTCAAAAAGTATTCGCGCCTGGCCAATGTGAATTGGGACATGCATCCGCATTCTCTGCGCCACGCCTTCGCAACGCATTTGTTGGCCGACGGCGCCGACCTGCGCGCCATCCAGGAGCTGCTGGGCCACAAGCTGCTAGCCAGCACCCAGCGCTACACCCACGCCACCATCGAAAATCTAATCGACGTCTACGACAAAGCCCATCCCCACGCGTAAGCTCCTCTGCCTAAGGCCGCATGCGAATTCACAAGATGCCATCGCGCGCCTGTGCCTTAGCTCTGCTTCGGTTCTAGTTCCAGAATTACAGCCCCCTGCGTGATTGCCGATCGCGTCATCGATGAAGCGATCTTGGATGCAGCAAAGCCGTTTTAGCGTACTGCTTGCGGTGCGTACCGTCAGTATTTTCACGCATACACAGATTTCATCCTTTCCCACTCTTCCCGCGCGGTGCTAGGGTCAAACCGAAAGCGAGGAGATCCAATGCCAGAACAACCTTCTCTCTCCCCTGTCGCGACGGCAACCGGCACATTCAAACTCCGAAAACTCCCGCCACGCCACGCAGGCAAATGCCGCGTCTGCCGCCTCCGCGATCGTGAGGGTATCGAACTCCGATTCATGGAATGGGGCAAAGCCGCGCACATCGCCCGCGAACACGGGATCAAGAACCGCGCCAGCATCTACCGCCACGCCCACGCCGCCCACCTCTTCGAGCGTCGCCGCCGTCGCGCCATTTCCGCCTACAAGACTACGCTGCAACGATTCGAGCTCGGACAAGTGTCCACTGACGCCGTGAGGGTCGCGGCTGACCGCATCGAGGTCGCCATCCGCCATCACCTTGCCGGTCCCACCTTCGCCCACCAGGACTGGATACGGGCCGTCTTCCGCGCACACCGCCTCGTCGGGCAAGCGGGTGTCGCTGCCCACCTGCCATCGCCAGGTATTCCAGACCCTGAATCGCAACACTGCCAGCATGAGTCCCGTATATCATTGATTCAAAGAGCCATAAAACTGCTGAATACAGGCAAAACAGCGTTTCACGTAAGTACGAAATCACTCTTTGCCGGTCTGGGAAGCCAGAACCGTAGACCAAGAGACGCAGTTTCAGCCTCAAGCGGCCAACAAGTCTTAAGTCGGCGATTTCTACTTTAGGTTGGTATTCAAGAATTCGAGCGAGAGCGCCCAGCCTTGAGCGGCAGCCTGCGGATTGTAGCTGGCGCGCTGATCGCAGAAGAAGCCATGGTCGGCTTCCGAGAATTCCACGTTGACGAAGGGTTTATGTGCGGCGCGCAGTAACTCGGCGATCTGATTTCGTATTTCGGGTCCGATGTGCGTATCCTTTCCGCCCCAGAAGAGTAGGACCGGGGCGCGCAAATCGGGGATGCGGTCGAGCAGTCCGGCGCTGCGGGGGCTTGGGGCGATTGCGCCGCCATAAAATGAAATGGCGGCCTTCACGCCCACTTCGATCGCCGCCCGAAACGAAATCGTGCCGCCGAGGCAGAATCCAACCGAGGCGATGGGCTTTCCCGCCGTTGCCTTGTCGGCTTCGAGGTGGGCAAATGCCGCGCGGATATCGGCCGCCACGCCTTCCGGTTTCAACGCGGTGATGTGCGGCAGCACGCTGGGGAAATCATTGTAGCTGCCTTCGAATCCCGGTGCGGTGCGGTGAAACAGCTCCGGCGCGATCGCCGAATAGCCTTCGCGGGCAAAGCGCTCGGTAACGTCGCGGATGTGGGAATTCACGCCGAAGGCCTCTTGAAAAACGAGCAGGCCGGCGCGCGCGGCCTGATCTTTGGGGCGCGCGACGTAAGCGCGCATGGTGGTGCCGTCGGCGACGTTCAGCTCGACGTGGGATGTGAGAAGTTCGGTCATGCCACTCTCCTGGAGGCGGATAAAGTCTTGGCGGCAGCGGCGGTTTCGACGAATCGGCCTACCCGCAGTATAATTGCCCGCGAACGCTGGCGTCGATCCCGTTCCTCCTCGTTTCTTCGATGATTGGAGGCGGCCCCGCCGGAAATCGTGGCTTCGAAAATGAGCAAGTGCTCCAATTCGCATTCGTCATCGGATATGCGGGCCGCTGCGCCCAGTGAGGTCGCCCGGTGAACGCGCCGCAGACCAAAGAGTTCCGCTCCGGCGACATCGTCGCGCGCGCGGAAAATTCTTGCGAGGGAGTCCCGCGGGACTACGCTCTGTGGCTGATGGAGCACGAAGAGTTGCCGGTGCTGCTGGCCGCTGCGTCGGCGCGGCGCGACCGGTGGATCGGCAAGACCATCAGCTTCTCAAAGAAAGTCTTTATTCCCCTTACCCGCCTATGCCGCGATTATTGCGGCTACTGCACGTTCCGGCGCGATCCCGGCCAGCCCGGCGGAGGGTTCCTCACTACCGATGATGTGAGGAACATCGCGCTGGCCGGAAAAGAGGCGGGATGCAAGGAAGCGCTTTTCAGTCTAGGCGACCAGCCCGAAAAGCTTTTCCCCGAGGCCGCGGAAGAGCTTCGCCGGCTGGGTTACCGGCGCACCCTCGAATATCTCGCGGACATGTGCGAGATGGTTCTCGACGCCACCGGCCTGCTGCCGCACTCCAATCCCGGGGTGATGGACCGCGAGGATCTGGCGCGCCTGAAAAATTCGAACGTAAGCATGGGGCTGATGCTGGAGAGCACCAGCACCCGGCTGATGCGCAAGGGCGAAGCCCACTGGAACGCGCCGGACAAAGTGCCGCTGCTGCGGCTGCGCACCATCGAAGAAGCCGGGCGCCAGGGAATTGCGTTCACCACCGGAATCTTGATCGGGATCGGAGAAACGCTGGAGGAGCGCGTGGATTCGCTGCTGGCGATTCGCGCCCTGCACATGCGTTACGGACACATCCAGGAAGTGATCGTGCAGAATTTCCGCGCGAAGGAAGGCACGCGCTTCCAGGAAATGGCCGAACCGGGAGCGGAGGATTTGCTGCGGACCCTGGCGATTGCGCGGTTGATTCTGCCCGGCAATGTGAACTTGCAGGCGCCGCCGAACTTGAGCTATCACGATTTCCCGCGCTTGATTGAGGGCGGCCTGAACGATTGGGGCGGGATTTCGCCGGTCACCAGGGACCATATCAATCCCGAGGCGCCGTGGCCGGCGATTCGGCTGCTGCGGGAAAAAACCGAGGCCGCCGGTTACGTTCTGCGCGAGAGGCTGGCGCTGTATCCCGAATTCGTGCGCGCGAACGATCCGTGGCCGGGGATGGCGGACCAGCGCCCGGCAGAATTTGCCGAAGCCCCGCTGTTCCAGCACCTTCAAAAATTGCGCGACGAGGATGGTTATGCCCGCAACAGCAACTAGCGAGAACTCCCTGCAGCTCGTCCAGCAAATGCGCGAGGCCACTTTGCGCGGCGCCATGAAACGCGCCAGCCCGGAGGTGGCGCGAATTCTGGAGCGCGCTCTGGAAGCGCGCGAAACCGGATTTGAGGACGCGCTAACCCTCGCTCACCTGGCTCGCACCGGCGGCCCGGACTTGGTCGCCATGCTCAAGACCGCGGACGAATTGCGCCGGCGCGCGGTGGGGGAAGCGATCACCTACGTGGTGAATCGCAATTTGAATTTCACCAATATTTGTTTTGTGGGATGCGCGTTCTGCGGCTTCAGCCGCGGCCCCAATTCTCCCGACGCCTATTTTCACGCCAACGAAGCGCTGATCGCCAAAACGCGCGAGGCCATCGAACTCGGCGCGACGGAAATCTGCATTCAGGGCGGCCTGCCGCGCGATCTGGATCCCTTCTACTACCGCGATCTGCTGCGCGACATCAAAGCGGCGATCCCGCAAATCCACATCCACGCGTTCTCGCCGATGGAGATTGTCTACGGCGTCGAGAAAACCGGGATGCCGCTGCGCGACTACCTCCAGATGCTGAAGGACGCCGGTCTGGGCAGCATTCCCGGAACCGCCGCGGAGATTCTCGACGATCGGGTGCGCGAAGAGTTGAGCCCCAACAAATTGAAAGTGGAGCAATGGATCGAAGTAGTGCGCACCGCGCATTCCCTGGGCATTGCCAGCACATCGACGATGATGTACGGCCACACCGAGCAGCCCGAGGATTGGGTGCGGCACATCCTGCTGCTGCGGCGAATTCAGAAAGAAACCCACGGCTTCACCGAGTTCGTGCCGCTGGGTTTCATTCATTCCAATACCCGGCTCTTCCGGATTGGCGGCGCGCGGCCCGGAAGCACCGTCGCCGAGCATCTCGGTGTGCATGCGCTCTCGCGCATCCTGCTCGATCTCACCATCCGCAACCTGCAAGTCTCCTGGGTGAAGCTGGGATTTGACATGTCGCTGGCATGCCTGGACGCTGGCGCCAACGATTTCAGCGGAACGTTGATGGAAGAGAGCATTTCAAAAGCGGCGGGCGCGAATTTCGGCGAGTACGTCGAGCCCGCTCAATTCCGTTCGTTGATTCGCTCGATCGGCCGGATTCCCGCGGAGCGCACCACCACGTACCAAATCCGCCGGACGTTTCCGGTGAACGATCCTGGCGAGCCGCATCTGCCGCCGCCGGGCGCCACGTCGGTGCGGAGTGTCCAGCCCAGCGTTTCCGGAACCGGATACTGATGCGTGTGGCGGCGTTAGCGGGCGGGGTGGGCGCCTCGAAATTGCTTCTGGGCATGAGCCGGGTAATGCCCGCGCGCGATCTGACCGCGATTGTAAATACCGGCGACGATCTCGCGCTGCACGGGCTGGAAATATCGCCGGACCTGGACATCGTCACGTATACCCTGGGCGGAGTGGTGAATCCGAAAACCGGCTGGGGATTTCGCCAGGAAACGTTTCGGCTGCTGGAGCGGCTGGCCGTGTTCGGCGGGCCCAACTGGTTCAACCTGGGCGACCGCGATCTCGCCACGCACATTTATCGCACCGACCGCCTGCGCCACGGGGCCACGCTTTCGCAGGTAGCGGATGAAGTTCGCCGCGCGCTCGGAGTGGAATCGGTGATTCTGCCGATGAGCGATCAGCCGGTGCGAACGAAGATTCGCGCGAAGCAGGGCTGGCTGGCTTTTCAGGAATATTTCGTCAAGCTGCGCGCGAAGCCGGTGGTCCGCGAGATCCGGTTCGAGGATGGCGAGAACGCGCGGCCCGCGCCCGGCGTGTTGGAGGCGCTGCGCGGGGCCGAGCGCATCGTGATTTGTCCGAGCAATCCGATGATCAGCGTCGGACCGATTCTCGCGGTGCCAGGAATTCGCGAGGCTTTGCGCGAAAGGCGGGACGCGGTGCTGGCGGTTTGTCCGCTGGTCGGCGGGAAATCGCTGAAAGGACCTTCGGACAAAATGATGCGCCAGATGGGGCTGCAATCGTCGGCCCTGGGGGTGGCAAAACTCTACCGCGACTTTTGCGGCACACTAATGATAGATTCTGCGGACGCCCGGCAGCAGAAAGCCATCGCAGCGCTGGGTATGAATGTAGTGGTGGGGTCGACGGTGATGTCGACGCTGGGTGACAAAGTGCGGCTGGCTCGCGCGGTGCTGGCGCCGGACGCGATGCAAAAATCCAGGTAGGGAACTGGTCCGATGAAAGCGATTCTGATTCCAGTGAAGGAATTGTCGAAGGCCAAGCAGCGGCTCGCCGCGCATTTCTTTCCCGAGCAACGGATCGAACTGGCGGATGCGCTGTGGCAGGATTTCTTCGATGTGGTGGCGGCGGTGCGCGGCGTGGACCGCATCTTCGTGATCAGCGCTGAGCCGCGAGTGCTGCAACGCGCGCGGCAGTTCAGTTGGGAAGTGATTCCGGAAACACGGCAAACTTCGGAGACCGACTCGGTGGATTTCGCGTCGCGGGTATGCGCGCACTTCGGGGTGAAAGCTCTGCTGCGGCTGCCGGTGGACTTGCCCTTGGTGGGACCGACCGACATCGAAGCCATCTGGCGGGGGCTGCCGGTCGGGCCATCCACGGTGATCGTTCCCTCGCGCGACGGAGACGGCACCAACGCGCTGCTGCGCACGCCACCGTCGCTTTTCCCGTCGCATTTTGGACCGGGGAGCTTCGCCAAGCATCTGGGTGAAGCGGAGCAGTGCGGCGCACGCATCCAGATTCTGCGGAACGACAAACTGGAAACGGATATCGACGACTACGACGACCTGCGTGCGCTGCGGGGGGCCATGGTGGCGGCTCCGCGAACCCGCGCCTGGCTGGAGCGCAACGGATTCGGCAAGCCTCTGGCGCGCGCGGCCGGCGCTCTCCGCTGAGGACTAAATCGGCAGGCCGGTGATTCGCATTCCCGCGCTGTGTACTTTGTATTTGATATTGATGGCGATCAGTACCGCGGTGATCTGCTCGACGATCCTCGCGTTCTCCAGCCGCCCGCCGTTGATCGCTCGCACACCTGGAATCTTCGCCGCCAGTTCGGACGCGACCTGCCGGGCGCGCTCATCGTCGGTGCAAATAATCGAGTCGCAGTCCACGTCTTTGTCGCTATCGAGCAGCACCGCCGAGACCTGATGGAATGCCGCAGCAACGATCACTTCCTTGGGTACGAGTTCAGCAGCCTGTTGGGCTACCGACCCCTGCCACACGCCGAGTGTCTTGGTAGGCGATCCGCCCACCGCGGTGGCCAGCGGCACGGTGGTGTCGATCAAAATCGTGCCGGGCCGGAACGAGGTCTTCAAGCCTTTCAGCGTGGCGGCGTGGGCCGAGAACGGAACGGTCAGCACCACGACATCCGCGCCGCTGACCGCCGCGGCATTTTCCATCCCGGTCACCTGCGCGGATGATCCGGCGCGGGCGGAAATCTGGGAAGCCGCCTCGGCGGCGCGTTGCGCGTCGCGCGATCCAATGCGGATCACTTCTCCCGCGCGTGCCCAGCGCAGCGCCAGGCCCATTCCCTCCGGCCCGGTTCCTCCGACGATAGCGATTGTGCGGCTCACGAGTTTCTCCGTAGTGGTGGATCCGATTTAGCTCTCTGCATGATACTCCGAGGTGGGGTGAATTTCGGAGCGGCGCCGGGCGCGCCAATCTTGATGATTGGGCGCTTCCGCGATAACGTGTCACTGCTCATGGCCGATCCGATCATCCACTCTCCTAACGCGGACATGTTCCGCAAAGCGCTCGGCCACTTTGCCACTGGGGTCACGGTGGTGACGGTGGACGACGGGGCGCTCGCTCACGGGATGACGGCGAATGCATTTACGTCGGTTTCGCTCGATCCGCTGCTGATACTGGTATGCATCGGGAAGAAGGCGCGGACGCATCGGCTGGTGACGGAGCAAACGCGATTCGGGGTGAACGTCCTGGCGGATAATCATGAAGAGTGGGCGCGTTATTTTGCGCTGGCGGAGCAAGACGGAATTACCGGGGAGCGGCTGGGGATTCGATTTACGCGCAGCGCGCTGGGCACTCCGATGCTCGACGGGGGATTGGCGCGGCTCGATTGCAGGAGGGTGAGCTTTCACGATGCGGGGGATCACTCGATCTGCGTCGGGGCGGTGGAGGACATCCAAATGGCGGACGGCCAGCCGCTGATATTCTTTCGCGGAAAGTTTCGCCGCTTACCGAAAGAGTAGTCGGGAACCCAGGAAGCCTCGAAGCGTGAACCGTAAGTCAAAATCCCCACACGCAAACTCGACGTGTGGGGCACCACCTGCAACATCGCACTGCCAAACTCGAGATCGCGCATCGCTGAGCGGTGCTAGCGGAAAAGATCTTGATCCGCGGGGCGGATCATCTCAGTTGCTGAACCCTCCGATCTTTCCGATACGAAACCTTGGACGATCGCTACTGGCACGCCTGCTGTTTTGCCCATCACTAGTTCGGCGGCGGATGCCAGCTCGTCGGCTACGGCGATGATGGTGGCTTGCATGGGGCGGCCGGAAGAATCGTGCTTACCGCGGTAGTCGGCTAGCGGCGATAGGCCGGCCACGCCGATGGCTACATTGGCCAGGCCTTCGCGCCACGGGCGGCCGAACGTGTCGGAGACGATCGCCGCTACCGGCACGCCGAACTCGCGGGTCCAACCGGCCGCCAGTTCGCGAGCCGAGCGGTCGGGATCCACCGGCAAGAGCGTGGCGGCATCATGCGGGGTGTTCGAAGCGTCCACGCCTGCATTGGCGCAGACCAGGCCATGGTGCGTTTCGACGATCAGAACGCCGCGCTCCATGCGCACGATGCGGCGGGCCTCGCGCAAGACGAGCTCGATCATCCGCGCGTCTTTGCCGTATTGCGCGGCCCATTGGGTGGCCCGTTCGGAAGGCGTCACCGAACTCAACTCCACGATGCGGCCTTCGGCTTTGGAAATGACCTTCTGCGCGACGACGAAGACGTCGCCTGGGCCGACGCGCAGGCCCTTCGCGCGGACTGCCTGGGCGACCAAGCCGATTAGGTCGGCGCCCGGGGTGATTTCGGGCAAGCCGGTGACGGCGGAGATGCGGAGCTCACTGGAGTGCGACGGCGAGTGCAAGGCGATGTTCCTCCTGGATTTGGAGTTCATCTTACAGCGATTTCCGGGGGCGATGCACCCCTAGCGGACAGTTCGGCACGGCCCATTTGGGCGGGCGCCTACGCGGGTGTTGAAGCACAGGAACACTCCCCGTGGATGGGGGCTGAGGCCTCGCGAGGGCCATGCTAGGCTGTATTTGAGCCCGATTGCCCCTGGAGGAACGTATGGCTGGAGTTACGATGCGACGCAGCGACCGGGTGTGCATGACGCTGCTTCTGGAAGTGGACGGTACCGACAGCTTTGGGCACTCGTTCAAGACGGCGGGGCGGACCATGCTGATCAGCCGCCATGGCGCGGTGATCGTCATTGACCAGACTTTGGAGAGGGAAGCAGAGCTGACGATTCGCCGGCGCGCGCCCGGGGAGAGCTATCGCCAAGGCTCGGTGAAAGTGATCGGGCTGTTTGGGCACGAGCATGACGGCAACATTTACGGCGTTTCGCTGATCAATCCCGAACAAGATATCTGGGGAGTGGAATTTCCGGAGCTATCGGATTCCGACGAAACCGTCGCGCGCATGCTGCTGGAATGCAGCTTCTGCCGGAGCCGCGAAGTGGCGCATCTGGGAGAAGTGGAACTAAAGGGATTTGAGATCAATCGCGGCACGGCGCGGAATTGCAAGACGTGCGGAATGCCGACGATCTGGGTGCAGGCGGTGCATGAGATGGCCATGGGCAGGGCCGATCGCTTTCACACCGACGTCGATCCGCCGCCGGCGCCACGCAACTACGCGGTGCCGGTTGCGCCGCCGGTGCCGGCGGTGAAGAAGCCCAGCGGCCGAGTGAAGACGCGGCTGAGCGCGTGCGTCCGCAAGCAGGGGCTGAACGAAGAGCCCGCGGTGTGCGAAGAGATTTCCAAGAGCAGCGTGGCGATCCGCTGCCGGGAGCGTTTTGAGTTCGATACGCGGGTGGATATCTCGGTGCCGTACACGCCGGGGACCGCGAATATTTTCATGCCCGGGCGGGTGACGCATGTGGAGGAAGTGCGAGCGGGCCTCTACCGGCACGAGATCGAGTACTTGAAGGCGGGGGACGTAACGAAGTGAAGTAAGGACGGCCGGAAGGACCGGGGGCAGACGAACCGGTCCTGGGATTATCCGAGCATCATGGTGGCGTGCTCGTGGTCGCTTTTCTTCAAGTAGTGCATGGCGATGTTCATGTAGACGTTTCCTACCGCGGTTTCGAACTCCAGCACCATCACTTCCAGATCTTCTTCCGCGGCTTCGCATTTCCCCGCGTTGTGAACTTCCGGCGGGAGCACTTTGAAATGGAACCCGCGATCGTTGAGCAGGGTGACGGCGTTGCCGATGACCATGTTGGCAAGCTCGCAAATCGTTTCGCGCACGGCGGTTTCGGAAGGATGGACGTCGCTGCCTGCCAGGTGGCCGGCGATCTTCATGGCGGTGTCTTCGTCCATGTCCAGAACCATGCGGCCCTCGATGTCGCCGTGGATGGCGATGAGCGCAGCGGGGCCTTTGCGCCGATAAGCCTCTTCTTCCATATTCAGGCCGGCGACCTTGGGAGCGGAGTCAGTGGTTTGCGCCAGGACCGTATCCATCGCGTTGATGAACGGCTGGATCAATTCCATTTTCATGACTTGGCGGCTCCCGAGGAAGCGCCGACGGGCTCGGCAACGGAATCATCGGCGAGCACGTAGCGAATGATTTCGTAGAGAGCGTCGGGCTTTACCGGCTTCTGGACGAAATGACGCGCGCCCTTCTGGAGCGCGGCGAGAATATTGTCCTGATACCCGACCGAGGAAACCATGATGACCCGGGCGTCGGGATGATCGCGGACGATGCGTTCGACCGCTTCGATCCCTTCCATCTGGGGCATGGTGATATCCATGAGGACGATATCGGGCAAGGTGCGGGCATATTCGGTGATGGCGGTGCAGCCGTCGCCCGCTTCGCCGGCGAGTTCGCCGCCGTATGCTTCGATCATCTTGAGCAGGCTCTTGCGGGCGAAGACCGAGTCGTCCACTACCAGATAACGAACCGGCAGGCCGTCCTTCTTTCGTTTCAGTGGCTCGAACTGTTTCATTTCATTTCTCCTTCAGAAAGTTCAAATCATTTCGTATTTTTGCGGAATCAAAATCACCTGGCCGCCACCGGAACCGCCGCCGGCGCGCGGAGGACAACGCAATGCGCTTGCAACTGCAGAGCAAGCATGGAAAGCCCCACCACGCGAGTGACGCAACCACGATCGATGGCCGAGCGAGGCATGCTCTCGACGACGCAGCTATCCGGACTCTGCGCCAGGGTGAGGCCGCCTGCGCGAAAAACTTCGCACATGCCGTCGGCGCCGTCGTCGCCCATTCCGGTCATTAGTACGGCGGCGGCCTCGCGGCCGTATTCGCGCGCGATGGAATGGAACAAGACATCGACCGAAGGGCGATGACCCTTGAGCGGGGGTTGATCGGTGAGCACCACCACGTCCGCTTCGGCCATGCGGTGAATGCGGATGTGGCGATTGCCCGGGCAAATGAGCGCGCGCCCGGCGATCAGCACGTCGCCGGACTGGGCTTCCTTGACCTCAATGGGCGATTGTTCATCGAGACGCCTGGCAAACATTTCGGTAAAGCCCGCAGGCATGTGCTGAACGACGACCAGCGAGCCGGGAAAATCTTCGGGAAGATGGGAGAAAAGATATTGCAGCGCGTTGGGGCCGCCGGTGGAAACGCCGATGGCGACCACTCGGGAAGGCTTGTGCGCGGGAGTGCGCTTGCGTGGGCCGCGGTCGCGGGCGGAAGCAACCGTGGCAACAATCTGGGGCATGCCCGCGGCGGCGGCTACCTTCACTTTTTGAATCAACTCTTTTTGAATGGAGTCGATATTGCCGCCGAGAGCGCCTTCCGGTTTGGCGACAAAATCGAGAGCGCCCAGGGACAGGGCCTTCAGCGCGGTGCCGGTGCCCACCGAGCTGTGCGAGCTAACCACGATAACGGGAACGCGTTCTCCGTGCATGATCTGGCGCAACGTCTCCATGCCGTCCATTTCGGGCATATCCAGATCGAGAGTGACCACGTCAGGATGGAACTCGCGAATCTTCTTCAGGGCGAAGTTGCCGTCCATGGCGGTAGCAACCACCTCAATTCCCGGGTCGCGCTGCAGGGCCTGGGGAATGAGCTTGCGCATTAACGCGGAATCGTCGACCACCAGGACGCGGATGAGATCCCTCATGCGGTCGCTCCGAGTGGCTGACGTTTGCTGAGGCGAGCGATCAGCGAAACCACGTTCAGGATTAGGACCACGGTGCCGTCGCCCAGAATGGAAGCGCCGCTGACGAATTCCGAGGCGACCAAGCGATCTTCGAGGGCCTTGATCACCAGCTCTTCTTCACCGAGAAGGCGGTCGACGATAATTCCGAAGCGGCGGGTGCCGGAGGAAACTACGATCACGTAATTGGTCTTCTGTGGTTCGGCGGGGAGGGTGGATAGACGGTCCAAGCGCACCAGGGTGAGGATCTGATTGCGCAGCCGCAGCACCTCGCGATCATCGACGCGATGAATATCGGCGGCGGTGGCGCGAGTGATCTCGACCACGGAAGCCAGCGGCACGGCGTATAGGCGTCCGCAGGCGCGGAACATCAGCGCCTGGATGCTGGCGAGGGTGAGCGGCAACATCAAAAGGAATTGGGTGCCCTTGCCGCGTTCGCTGGAAAGGGTGATCGATCCTTTAAGCTTTTCGATGACGTTTTGCACCACGTCCATGCCCACGCCGCGACCGGCGAGCTCGGTTACTTCATCGGCAGTGGTAAGGCCGGCCTTGAAGATGAGAGCGAAAGCTTCGGCATCGTTCATGCGGTCGGCATCGGCTTCGGAGATCAGGCCGTTTTCGATGGCGCGCAGGATAATTTTGTCGCGGTCGAGTCCGGCGCCATCGTCGCTAACGGATATCACCACCTGAGTGCCTTGGTGATAGGCATTGAGGCGGACGGTGCCGTGGGCGGGCTTGCCTGCCGCGACGCGCTCATGGGCCGGTTCGATGCCGTGTCCGGCGGCATTGCGGACGAGGTGGGCGAGCGGTTCGGCGACGGCGTCCAGGATGGTCTTGTCGAGATCGGTGTGCTGGCCGGCGATGTCGAGGACGATTTCCTTCTTGGTGGTTTTGGCGACGTCGCGCACCAGCCGGGGAAAACGGCGGAAGAGCTGTTCGACCGGCACCATACGGATCTTCATGACTGATTTTTGCAGTTCGCCGAGAACGCGTGATTGGAAAGCGAGAGCGTCGGCAAATTTGCCGCGGAGGGGATCCTTGAAGTGCAGGCGTTCGAATTCGTCCACGGTGCGATGCAGCATGGACTTGCCGATGATCAACTCGCCGACCAGGTTCATGACGATGTCGATGCGCGAAGCGTCCACCCGCAAGGTGTTTTCCGGCGGTGCGGGGCTGCTCAGAGTGGCGGGCAAGGCGCTTGGCTCTTCATCATCGAGATCTTCGAGGTCGGGGTCCGGCCCGTACGAATATGGCGCGGGAGGCAGTTCGGCCGCGGGCTCCGATTCGGCCAGCAGACCAAGCAAGCCGCTCTGGTTGTCCCAGTCTTCCGAGTGCACCGGCTCGGCGATCACCTCGGAGACGATCCCGGGAATGCGGCACTTGGCTTCGATCGATTCCTTTGGCGAGGTGGTGGAAATGAATGCTTCCACCTGCACCAACTTGTTCAGGTTTGCGCCTTCCGCTGGACGAATCGCCAGGATGGTGCCCGGGGAAGCCAGGGATTTGCGGATCAAGGCAAGAGCAGGGCCAGCCATCTGGTTATCGGCGCTGAGGCGGATCAAGACGCGGTGGACGGCTTCGCCGCGCTGAATCGCACCGCCGATCAACAAGCGCTCGTACTCGGTCCACGGAAGATCCACGGTCTCCGGAGCGACGGCTTTTTTGGGTACGGAGACGCTGAGCATGCTGTGGACGTGGGCGCGCAACACCGCGCCGTCGGGCGGGGTGAGATTCTTTTGATACGCGGTGAGCATTTCGTCGAAGGCATCGGCGGCGTGCAGCACCACTTCGGCAATTTCGGTGGAACTGGAGAGGGCGAGCTCGGGGGTAAGAACGTCCTCGAGTTCATGGGCGAGCTCGCTGAGCTCGCGAAAACCGCAAGCGGCGGAATCGCCTTTGAGGGTGTGCACCGCGCGACGAACGCGGTGGAAGCTCTCCATGTCGCCCGGATTCTCCTCGAGGGAGAGCCCGGCCTCATTCATGGCTTGCAGGACTTCGCCGGCACTTTCAAAGAAAATGTCGCGGAGCTCTGCGGCGCGATCGTCGGGAAAAAAGTTCAAGGAGTCCCCTCGGTACGCTGGTAAACGGTGCCGCCGTACTCGTGGATCATGCGGAACTTGGTGGAAAGGCCGAAAAGACTTTCGGCGTGGCCGATGAAGAGATGGCCATCGCGGTTCAAACAGCGGTGGAACTTTTCGGTGAGGCGGCGCTGTTCGGCCTGGTCGAAATAGATCATGACGTTGCGGCAGAAAATAATGTCGTTGTGGCGGGGCAGGAATTCGGTTTTCAGGTTGTGAAAATCGAAATGCACCAGACTCTTGACGGCCGGTTTGACGGCGTACTTGTCGCCAATGCGATCAAAGTAGCGCAGGCGGCAGTGGTAATCCACCGGCTCCATCTGCGATTCGGTGTAAATGCCCTGGCCGGCGGCGAGCAGCGCGGCGTAACTGATGTCGGAGGCGATGATTTCCACTTTCCAGGGAGGCGGAACGATAGGTTTGGTGGCCGGCATGTCAAAGGGAAGCGGATGGCGCAAATAATAGTAAGCCAGCGCGTCGCAAACCATGATGGCCAGGGTGTAGGGCTCCTGACCGGTGGAGCATCCGGCGCTCCAGATGCGCAAAGACCAGTCGCGGCGCTCGCGCTTGCGGTTCAGCAATTCCTCGAGGATTTTTTTCTGGAACAGATCGAGTTGCGGGCGAATGCGAAAGAAACTGGTTTCATTTACGGTGAGATTCTCGACTAGCGCGGCCAGCTCTTTCTTGCCGTCGACGCTGGTGAGCAACTGGTAGTAGCTGTAGAAGGATTCGAAATGAGTTGTTTTCAGGCGGCGCAGCACGCGGTCGCGCAGAAAATGGGCGCGGCGCTCGTCGAAAAACATTCCGCACTCCTGGTAAACCAGGGTCTGGACGAGTTTCAGCTCGGAATCAGAAAGATTTATGGGGCGTGGTAGAGTTTGCGTATCCAAGTGTTCGCCTCGAATTCCTGAACAGCTGAGTTTTTCGAATCGCTTTCTTGTTTTCGCTCGAATTCAACGCACGTCTTTGCCGCCGCCTGCCACGAAAAGCAAATCGCGTCAGCGGGTGACCAATTCCTTGGAAC
Organism: uncultured Acidobacteriota bacterium; assembly: GCA_963725655.1. GTDB lineage: Bacteria > Acidobacteriota > Terriglobia > Acidiferrales > UBA7541 > CAVRXT01. The sequence continues at coordinate 434,598 of CAVRYY010000001.1, forward strand.
TCTCGGCCTCGGCGGCCTGAGTGACTTCGGCCATGCTGCGCAATTCGCCGCGGCGCAACACTTTTTGCAGGTCCAGCAAAATCACCAGCCGGCCCTTCAGTTTGCCCACGCCGGTGACGTAATCCAGCTCGTCATCCTGAAACAGTTCGTGGGGCGCTTCGATTTGCGAGGGCGGTATTTTCAGCACCTCGGAAGCGGAGTTGACGATCAAGCCCACCAGCCGATTTTCCAGCTCGACTACGATGATCCGGTTGCGCTTGGTGGTCTGAATGTCTTTCTCGTGGAAGCGCTTGCGCAGGTCCACGATGGGCACGATTCGCCCGCGGAGGTTGATGACTCCCTCGACGTAATCCGGTGCGTTGGGAACCGCGGTGATTTCCGGCACACGAACGATTTCGCGCACGATGGAAATGGGAAGCCCGAAGGTTTCCTTTCCGATTCGCAGGCCGACGATTTGGAGGTCTTGATCCATTTAGCGCTTTCCCGCCTTTTTGCCGCTTGTCAGAACTTCCCGATCCCGACTGCCTGACACGAACTACCCGATTGATTCGCGACGAATGCCGCGATCACCTCTTGCGTGCCTCTGAACGTTCAGGAATGAATTAACTCCCGATCCCTGCGGTCTCGATACCGGCCGTGACTGACGCGCTCGGGTGGGGGCGGCGGCGTGCGGCGAGAGGTGGGAGGGGGCTGGGACGGCGGAGGCTGATGGCGACTCCCGCTGTCGGCCCTGCCAGTGTCGACCGAATCGTCCAAGCTGAAGCCGTCCATGGAATCGAGCAAGTCGCCGGAAAGTTTGTTCATCTGGTCGGCGGCAGCGGCGAGTTCGGTGGAGCTGGAAGTGGATTGCTGAACCAGCTCGCGCATCTTTTCCATGGCGCGAACCACGGCCTGCGCCCCGGAAGCCTGCTCTTCGACAGATGAGGTGATTTCCTGGGTGATCTCGGTAAGGCGGGTGGTGGCCTTGGCGATTTGCGATGAGCCATGAGACTGCTCGGTGGTAGCGGCGCCGATTTCCTGGGAGAACTTGTAGACTTCGGTGACCACCAGAGAAATTTTCCCGAGAGCGATATTGAGGTCGTTCCCGAGAACCAAGCCCTCTTGCACCATGGAAGTGCTCTTGTCCATGTTACCGACGGCTTCGCGCGCTTCTTTTTGAATTCCCTGAATCAACTCGGAAATTTCCTTGGTGGACTGGGTGGACTTTTCGGCGAGCTTGCGGACTTCTTCGGCGACCACCGCAAAGCCCAAGCCGTGCTCGCCGGCGCGTGCGGCTTCGATGGCGGCGTTGAGAGCGAGGAGGTTGGTCTGTTCGGCGAGGTCGTCGATTACTTCGACGATCTTGCCGATGTCGTCGGCGCGGCGTCCGAGAGCGCTGATGATTTCGGCGGAGGCCTGGATGGCGGCGCTGGTGCGATTCAAGCCTTCGGTGGTCTTTTCCATGGTGGCGATGCCCACTTCGGCTTCTTCACGGGAGCGGCGGGCGATATCCAGGAGCATCTTGGAAGTGTCGGCGACACGCTGGATGGAGGTGACCATTTCGTCGATGGAGGAAGAAGTCTCGGCGACACTGGCTCCCTGCACCTGTGCGTTCTTGACCACGCTCTGCACGTTGACGCTCATCTCATGCATGGTGCTGGTGACTTCATCGATGGCCGCAGCGGCCTGGACGCTGACCTTGGCGGACTCATCGGAGGAGCTGGCCATCTGGGTGGAACCGCTGGCAACCTGGGAAGCGCTATCGCGCACCTGGCGGACCAGCGCTTGCAGGCCGTCGACCATGCGGATGTAAGCGTTGGCCATGGTGTCTGACGGGGACCGCGGCTGGATGGAGACGTTTAACTTGCCCTCGGCGATGGCCGCGGAGACGCCGGCCATTTCCTTGAGATGGACGATCATCTTATTGAAGTTGTCGGCGAGTAGCCCGACCTCGTCGCTGCGGTGGATGTCGATGGTCTGATCGATGTTTCCGGTCTCGCCAATTTCGCGAGCGACGCCAATGAGATGGTTCAGCGGGTCAGTGATGGATTTCGCGGTGTAATAGGCGATCAAGATGCCGAATAGGACCGCGAGCACGGTGCCGGTGAATCCGAAAATGGAGCTGAAGGTGGTTGCCGAGGCGGCCGAAGCATTGGATTCGTCGAGAGTGCGGCGAATGGAGCGGCCCGCGTCGTCGAGCATGGCGGTGGATTTGGTGACCTCGGTCGCCGGATCGTGCTGCAGATAGAAGATTTGCAGGTCGGAAACGGTAGAGTCTCCGGAATCCACCTGATGGCGCTTGGCGATCATCGGGCGGGCGAAAGCCTCCATCCAGTTTTTTTCCGATTCGGCCACCAGGGCCAGAGTGTTGCGTAGAACGTCGGCCTCGGCCTTGGCTTGCCACTGCCCGAGGCGAACCTGGAGATCGCCGTAGCCCTTGTTGACGCGGTCTTCGTCGCGCAGGTCACCGCTGAGCAGGTAGTTACGGAGAAAGAGGCGATTCTCCATCATCAAGAAACGAACGCTCTCGAGAGTCTGGACGTCGGAGAGAGTGGAAGCGACGTTGGCGCGGGCGCCGTGCTCGCGGACGATGGTCATCGAGCTCACCGCATAGAGGATGAGCATTACCAAGAGGATGGCGCCAAAGCCGAGATAGAGCTTTCTGCCGATGGTCATCGAGAATTCCTTTTCAATATTCATGTGCGTTTTGTCCGTCGCGCCAGGAGTGGCATCGCTCGGGCCCCAAATCTCGTTCTCGCGGAACGACTTGCTGTGCCGCGCCCCGCTTCGTCCGCATGGAATGGCAAGAAATTCTGCCGGGAGATGGAGAGAGACAAACCCCTCCCAATCCGGACGACCCCGCCGATGAAATTGCACGGTGAGTGCCAGTCGGGAGGTGATTTTTGGGGGCGGCGCGAGGCCGGTTGGTGGCGGTCTAAATGATTGGGAAACATGGGCTTAGCATCACCGCCGTGATGCGGGCCGGACGGCAGCGTTGCGGGAAGCGTCTCACCGGTAGTGATTTGCGGGCTGCTGCTCTCACCTTGCGACATCTACGCTGCGACGGATTGGCGGATTCGGCACTAGGTGAGACGCGAATTGTTGACTCAAATTGAGATGACTTCTAACGTGAATCTCAGATCGAAGTCTCACGTAGCCGATTTTGAGACACGCTTAGCACCGACCTCTCAATGCGTGCCCAACTTAATGTTCGCGAATTTTCGCGGAGCCGCGAAATCGGCTTCGAATCTCTCGCCGAGCACTTTTCCGCCTCGATTCAAAAGCTGAAACCATCGTTGGGTCCTGCCGAGCTGGTGCGCGTCTTCACCGAAGTTTCCAGCGAAATGCTGCATGCGCAGGCGGCGGTGGTGGCGTTGGTCGGAGAGGGCGGCCGGTGGGAAATTGCCAGCCGGGCCGGAAGCGCAACGAAATTGAGTCCGGAGCAAGACGAATTTGTGGCGGTGGCGCTGGGCCGGCAAACGCAGGAGCAGGCCTGGACCGGAAGTGCGAGCGCGCTGCTCGGTCTATCGATGGCCAAGGAAATTGGATGGGCCAACACGATGGTGGTGGCGCTACCCAACGGACGCGGCGGGATCCAGGGAGCGTTGTGCCTGGCAGAATTGCCGCAGTCGCTGGACATTGCCAGCCGGAACTTGCTGGGAGCGTTAGTGGGGCACGCGGGCGTGGCGTTGGAAAATGCGCAGCTGATTCTGCGGATCGAGCAATCGCGCCGGCATTGGGTGAAAGATTTTGATGCCATCACCGATTTCATCGTGGTTCACAATACCGAAAATGTGATTTTGCGCATCAACCGTTCGCTGGCGAACTGGCTGCAGGCGCCGCTGATGGCATTGCTCGGACAGAGTATGGATGCGCTTTCCCAGATTATTCCCGCCTCGCGTGCCGGCGCGTGTCCGTTTTGCGATGGGCCCGGCAAGGAGCAAGCCGACCGCATCCACGTGGCTGGGAACCGAACGTATCTGGTATCCACATCCTGGCTGCCGGGGAGCGCCGAGGAAGGCGCCCGCGCCATTCACGTGCTGAAGGACATCACCGACCGGCAGGAACTGGAGCGGAGATATCGCGAGCTATTCGACAACATTCAGGAAGGGCTGTTCTTCTGCACTCCGGAAGGGCAATTCCTGGAAGTGAATCACGCGCTGGTGCGGATGCTGGGGTATTCCAGCCGGGAAGAACTGCTGGGAGTGAATTTGTTCGAGCAGCTTTCACTGCGGCCGGACCGCCGGCGGATCGAGAAAACCTGGCCAACGCGAAGCTACGAAGAGGCGCTGCGGCGCAAAGATGGCGGGGTGGTGCACACGGTGCAGAAATTGTTCGCAGTGCGCGACGCCGGGGGCACGCTGGTGCAATACCGCGGGCTGATGCTGGACGTGACCGAACAAAAGATCTTCCAGGCGCAATTGCAGCGCGAGCGGGATTTCAACAAGAACATTCTGGATAACACGCAAAGCATGATCGTGGTGCTGGATACCGCGCGGTTGATCAGCTACGCCAACCGGCGGTGCTTTGAAGCGGGATATCGCGAACAGACGCTGCTGGGGAGGCCGCTGGCGGAGATCGTGCCGCTGTCGCACCGTCCGCTGGTGAGCGAGGCGCTGGACCGCGCGCTGCATGGCACCGCGGTGGAGCACCTGGAAATTCCGGTGCGGCTGGATGATGGGAGAAGCGCGCAGTTTGCGGTGAGCCTGAGCCCGATGCGCGACGAAGAGGGGATCGTCAACAGCCTGGTGGCGGTGATGACCGACATTACCGAGGCGGTGGACCTGCAAAACAAGATGATGCACACCGAGAAGATGGCGGCGGTGGGGCAACTGGTGGCGGGCGTGGCGCACGAAGTAAACAATCCGCTGGCGGCGATCCTCGGTTTCACGGATTTGTTGCTGGAAAACGAAACCGTGCCGGAAACCGCGAAAGACGACCTGCGGGTGATCCTGGCGGAAGCGCAGCGGACTAAAACGATTGTGCAGAATCTTTTGAGCTTTGCGCGGCAAATGCCCGCTCACCGGGAACTGCTGCGGGTGAATTCGGTGCTGCAGCAAACGCTGCGGCTGCGCACGTACGATCGCTCGATTCGCGATGTGGAAGTGATCGAGCGGCTGGATCCGCAGCTTCCGCTGGTGGCCGGGGACGCGCATCAACTGCAACAAGTGTTCCTGAACATACTGAACAACGCGTTCGATGCGATCGGAGAGGTGCCGGGACGCGGGCGGATCGAAATTGAGAGCGCGGAGCGGGACGGGTACGTGGAGATTCATATCCGCGACAACGGCCCGGGCATTTCGCATCCGGAGCGAATCTTCGAGCCGTTTTTCACGACCAAGGAAGTGGGGAAGGGAACCGGCCTGGGACTGAGCATTTGTTACGGCATCGTGCGTTCGCATCATGGGGAGATTCTGTGCCGCAACAATTCCGATGCGCCGGGCGGAATGTTTACGGTTCGTTTGCCGGCGGCTGGGCTTACGGCCAGCGTGGACGATCTGGTGACAGCAGCGGAAAACTACCTGGTGTGAGCGCGAAGAACTGAATTCGGTTGTGAAAAGCGGAGTGAAAAAGATGACTGAAGAAGCGAGAATTCAATTTTTGATCGTAGAAGACGAGCAGAGCATCCGCCGTCTGTGCACCACGATCGGGGCGTCGCTGGGCCTGGCGTGCCTGGAGGCGGACAGCGCGGAGGCGGCGCTGCAACAGATCGAGGCGCATGCGCCGGAGCTGATCGTCACCGATCTGAAGCTTCCCGCGCTCTCTGGCACCGACCTGCTGCGCGAGGTGCGCAAGCTGCTGCCTACGTCGGAAATCGCGATCATGACCGGGCACGGGTCGATTGAGTCCGCGGTGGACGCGATGAAGCTGGGGGCGTACGACTACATCGAAAAGCCGTTCCGGGTGGAGAAGCTGCGGCTGCTGCTGCAGAGGATGGCGGAGAAAGTGCGGCTGGTGCACGAGAACAAATTCCTGCGCGACCGGGTAGATACCGAAGCGCAGCTCGACGGCATTGTGGGATCGTCGGCAAAAATTCAGGACGTGCTGCGGATGGTGGCGCGGCTGAAAGACAATCGCACTCCGGTATTGATCGCCGGGGAGAGCGGCACGGGAAAAGAGCTGGTGGCGCGGGCGATTCATTTCCGGGGGCCGCTGGCGCAGTGCCCGTTCGTCGCGGTGGACTGCGGATCGCTGGTGCCCACGCTGATGGAAAGCGAGCTATTCGGGCATGAAAAAGGGTCTTTCACGGGAGCGTTGAAGAGCAAGGCGGGGTTGTTTCAGGCGGCAAATGGCGGCACGATTTTCCTGGATGAAATCGGAGAATTGCCGCTGGAATTGCAGGCCAAGCTGCTTCGGGTGCTGCAGGAAAAGGAAGTACGGCCGGTGGGAAGCAACGAGAGAATCCCGCTGGACGTGCGCGTGATCGCGGCGACCAATCGCGATCTGGAGGCTGCGTACCGCGCCGGTACTTTTCGGAAGGACCTGTATTTCCGACTGAACGTGGTGACCGTGCATCTGCCGAGCTTGCGCGAGCGGCGGTCGGATATTCCGCTGCTGGCGCATTACTTTCTGGATCGTTACGCGCCCGGGGAGAGCATTCAGGTGACTCCGGCGGTGATGAAGAGCTTGCTGCAATACGATTGGCCAGGCAACGTGCGGGAGCTGGAAAACTGCATCGCGCGGGCGGTGACGCTGGGCGACCGGCGGCTGATCGATGTCCGCGATCTGCCACCGCCGATTCGCGATGGCGAGGAAACCGGCGACGGCGGGGATTCGAGCGCGCTTTCGACCACGGCGCTCTCGGAAATGGAGCGCATGACCATTTTGCGGGTGTTCGAACAAGTGCAAGGCGACAAAGTGCTGGCCGGGCGGCTGTTGGGAATCAGCCGGGCGACGTTGTATCGCAAGCTGAAGCGCTACCAGATTCCCTTGCGGCCGCCACTGGGCGCGACGCATCACGTGATTGAGAATTCCTACGTGAGTGAGACAGGCGCGGGCCGGTAGAGTACGGGCCCATGCGGCGTGTTCGGCTCCGGCATGGCTGAGACAAAATGTATCAGGCTGAGATAACGGGCCATCTGCCGGGATGGCGTCCAGTTTTTAAGTCATTGCAATAACATGAGTTAACACCTTCCATTTCTTTTTCCCCTTTGGCGTTTGTATTGCAATTCCTTTTCTGACCGTTCTCGGTGTCTCGGGGTGAAGCCTGAGCGGACCAGGCGCCGGTGTGTGTGCAATTGCGGTGCACTGGGATGTTAAACCCGTGGTTTTCGGCCACTCTCGCCGAAAGCGAGCGGCGGAAACCCGCGCGCGACGAATTCAACTCGAGCAAAAAAGGCAGGGGCCATTGGTGCGCAGGGCGGAAGCGACGTATCCAGCCGCGAGAGAGAAGGGTCTGGCGAGATTGGCCGAGCTTTTTCCGGACGCATCGCCGGTGCGCATCGCCGTACAGGTGACCGCGTTACGGGCGGGAGCCGGCAACTTGCAGGAAAACACGGTAATCGAGTACGGCACGCCGCGAGAAATATTGTTCGCCTCGGGATTGCCGCTCGAGTTCGACGACAAAGTGCGAGTGACGAACTCCGACCGCTCACTCGACGCCACAGCCAGCGTAGTGGCCGTGCAGTATCACGATGGACGCAAGGCGGTGGCCGCCCGATTTCAGGGCCCAGTCGGAAACTGGATCATTCAGACATGACACTTCGAAGTGTACTGCCCGAGGAAACCACCACCGTCCGCAGCGAAGAGTTGACGGCGAAGTGGAATGAAGGCCGCAATGCGTATCCGATTTATGCGGCGCTGGCGCTGCAGTGCCAGCTCAGCACGCTGCCGTTCCCGGAAGGACAGTTGCCGCCGGTGGACCGCAGCATCGACGGCATGGCGCAGGACCTGCGCTGGCTGGACGAACTGGACGATAAGATCCGCGCGGTAGACCTGCGCCAGTTACTCCCCGACACATTGAATACCAGCGAAGTGAGTTTGCGCGCGTTCGTGCAGCGGCAGCTCCGCAAGCCGGAAAAAACAGACGCGGATCGCGACAAGCTCGATTTCCTGCTGGTTCGGTATTTTGCGCTGTGCGCACCGGAGAGTCTGTATCACGAAGAGATTCATCTGTCGGACGTGGCGCGGGTGCTGCAGCCGGTGCTGCAAGAAGAGGATTCCACTCCGCTGGAGTGGTGCGACCCGCTGGAGCAACTGCTGCAATCCGCGGCAAGATGCCGCAGCCTGCGCGATTTGATGGAGCGGGGGCTGATTGAGACGGTGCGGATTATTAAGGAGACGGCGGGGGGAGCGTTTTACGATCCGGCGGCGCTGACCGCGTTCTGCCGATTCAATTTCCTGCTGCGGCGGTCGTTTATCTTGCTGCTGCACGCCGATAAGCGGGCGGTGCTCGATGCGATTACCCAGCTCGAAAATCTGGGCTACAAGACGCTGGATGGGCGGCGCTCGGGATTTTCGGCGGCGGAACCGCTGAAGCAAATTCGACAGTACGCCGAGAGCTGGCGGCAACCGATACAGAAGGATTACTCGGAGCTTTCGGTAGGGCGCGATTTCGAGCGGCTGCTGGCGTTGCGCGCCGACCTTGAGGAAGCGCTTGAGCCAACGGTGGTGGCGACGGCGGAGCCGGAAGGGGCTTCATCGTCTTCATTGCTTGGCGGAGAGCCAGCCGCGCCCGTTACGAAGCTACAGGCGAGCGCGGACAGTACGTCCTCAGTGGAAGCGCACGCGCAGGCACATGCGCAGGCACATGCGCATGCGCATGGGGAGCTGGAGACTTCGCTGGCGGGCGAATTCCAGCTACAGGCAACTGAGCTGGCCGCGCCCGAATTGCCGGGGGCTTCCGAAGCGCTGGCCATCACCGAATTGCTGGGCGAACCGTCGCCGGAAGTTGCGGGCGAAACACACGGCGCAACGGAGGGTGAACTTCAGGCGGGGCTGGCGGCGGTGTTGCCGGCCGAGGCGCTTGGGGAATTTGCGGCGCCGACGGAAGTCGTGGAGGGCAGCGTCGAGGCGGCCGGGCTTTCCAACCACGCGCAGCAGGAAGCGTCCAGCGCAGAGCATATCGAATCCCCGGAACACGCAGGAAATATTGGAGACGTTCAGGCAGCGGAGAGTGAAGCGCACGCGGAGGCCGGGTCGCACGAATTCCAATTGGCGCCGCCGGCCGCATCGGACGAAGCGGAGGCGTCGCCGATGCCGATCGGGATCGGGGATCAGGAATTCTCAGCGGCGGACCTTCCGGCGCCGAGTTCGGGGTTGCAGTCCGAGGGCCCTGGTGAAGTGACTCCCATACTTTCCGGGTTGCCGCACGAGGGGCTGTTTGCGGCGGCGCATGAGGCTCCCAGCGAACCGGCAGCAGCAGTACACGCCGAAGCGCAGGCCGAGGTACACGCGGTTAGCGACGCGCAGCAGTTGGATTCCGCCGCGGCCGAGACCACAAGCGAGACGGTTGTGAGCGCGGCATCCAGCGAGACTGTATTGCAGGCCCATTCCGAAACGCCGGCTGCGGAAACAGCGAGTCCGGAACCGCAAGTGGTGAGCGAAACCGCCGCGGCAGCGGAAACAACCGCCTCGGCCACGAGCGACGCCAATGCGGAAGCAGGCAACGCGATTGCAGGGGAATTTACCGCGGCGCAAGCGGAGATAGAGGACTGCATCGAGCGCATCTGGGAACAATTGATTGAAGCGCCGCCTGCACGGGGCAGGTCGATGTCCACGGTGATGTTGAAGAACTCGAAAGTGCTGCTCTCATCGTGGGAAGTGACCGCATTCCTGAGCGAGGGCGGGCAAGACTCCGAAGACCTGCGCCGGGCGGTGGTGGCGCGATCGCTGTTGGTGATGGGCATCGACGAGAGAAAACATTCCGGGGAATCGGCGGCACTGGAATCCGCGATCACCGGCGCGCGCAAGGAAGTTTCGTATTTTCAGGGGCGGGTCGAACAATCCAAGCGCGAAAAGAATGTGGAAGCGGCGGTGAACCTGAGCATCAGCACCAAGCGCCTGCTATCCAGCCTGGAAGAAGCGGAAGGACTTCGCCGGTAAGCGGCGAAAGGTGAACTGTGAAAGGAACCAAGCCGTGATCCAGCCCAACGTGCTGGTGATCTCCGACGATACCGAGTTCGCGCGAACTCTTACCGCGCGATGGCAGGCGGAGAGACACGTGCCGGCGATCACCGTGGTATCCAGCGAGGTGTGGCATCGCGCGCAATCCAAGGGCTACGAGCTGGTGATCGTGGGGCCGGTGGCCGGCGCAACCGGGAAGTCCGATGGCGCGGAAATTCTGGCCAGGCTGGGAACGCTGACGCCGGTGATCTGCGCAATGAAAGACGAAATTTCGGCGCTGTCGTTGCAGTCGCGTTTTCCGCAGGTGCTGGCGGTGCCGGAGCAAGACGGCTGGATGCACACGCTGATTCTGCTGGCCAGCGAAACGCTGCGGCGAGTGGAAGCGTTGGCCCGGGCGCAGCGCGCCGAGCGGGCCACCCAGGAATCGCAAGCGTACGCAGTGCTGGGGCGGTACATGCTGGACATGCGGCCCAGCTTTAACGACGCACTGACGTCAGTGTTGGGGAACGCTGACTTGCTGTTGCTGGACGCGGCGCCTCTCTCCAGCGATCGCCGCGAACAGATTCGAACGATCCACATCATGACGCTGCGACTGAATGAAATCATGCTGAGATTTTCGTCGCTGGAGAGCGAGATGCGCGCGGAGCAAGACGCGTCTCGATCGCCAGCGCGGGAATTGCAGCCAACTCTGGTGGCGCGTTCATAGGCGGCTCGAGAAAAGCATTCTCATTCATCGGTAAAACCATAGAGACAGGGGGAATCGCAAAGTGCTGAAAAAAGTGCTGGTGGTAGACGATTCGGTAGCCGAAACAAAACTGCTGCAGTCGTTTCTGGTGCAGGGAGGGTATTGGCCGGTGGGGTTGAACGATCCGACGCGGATTGAAGAAACGATCGAACAAGAGCACCCCAGCTTGATTCTGCTGGACGTGGTGATGCCGCAGCGCAACGGTTTCCAGGCCTGCCGGGAGTTGAAAAGCCAGGCTGCCTACCACGGAATTCCAGTGATTCTGGTGACCGCCAAGAACGCGCCCAGCGACAAGCTATGGGGCCAGGAACAGGGCGCCGACGGCTACGTGGCCAAGCCTTTCACACCCAAGGAATTGTTGAGCGAGGTCGCCAGGTTCGACTGATGGTAGACGAAACCCAATCCGTTACCACGCTGGCGGAGATGGACCGGGCGCAGCCCGAGGACGGCAACTCCGGCTACGAAGTGCGGACCGCCGAGCGACAGTACTGCGTTTTCCGCGCGGGCCGCGAGCGTTTCTGCCTCTCGGTGCTGGAAGTGGAAGAGGTGGTGGATTGGCCGGTGCTGACGCGCATACCGCTGGCGCCGGCGTTCCTGCTGGGCATTTTCAATTTGCGGGGAACGATTGTGCCGCTGCTCGATATTGCGTTTACCGAGGGCCGTCGTCCAGGGCTGCATCCGAAACACGTGGTAGTGGCGTCGCTGCGGGGCGAATCGGGTTCTGCGGATCTGCGGATGGGAATTGCCGCGGACGAAGTGATTGGAACGTACATCGCCAACGACCAAACGTTGTTGGAGGATGCGCCAAAGGACGTTCCGCACTGCCGGGGAATGTTGCGCCATGAGGATCGCCTGGCATTGGTGATGGATCTGCGGCGGCTGGCGGAAGTGTTTCCGGTACCGGTGATTTAAGGATTTTAGGAATGGCACTTCCTGCGCGAGCGTTTTTTCGCGGCAGGAGCAAAAACAGCTTGGGGAGGCAGTGATGAAACCGCGATTGACTTCAACGATGTGGGCTCTAGCCCTGTGGACCACCGTAGCGCTGTTCGGTGTGCTCGGGCTGGCGTATTTTGCGGGCGTGCATTCCAACGGCGCTTCGCTGCTGGATGCACCGGCATCGCGTGGGGTGGAATTCCAGTTGCTGGAGGCTGTGGGGTTGGCGCTTTCGGCGGTGATTCCACTGATGGTGGTGATCTCCCGGCGGGTGGTGAAGCCGATCGAGGAACTCGGGCTATTCTCCGAGCGATTCTCGGCGGGCGACACCCGCAGCAAGCTGGATATCACGACGAAGGACGAATTTGGGTTCATCGCCGATAACCTGAATCGCAGCCTGGCCCGCGTTTCGCGCGCCTCGGCCAGCCAGGAAGCGCAGGAATCGCTGCAGCGCAGCATCACCGATTTGCTGAACCTGATCAAGGAAGTGGCGCGCGGCGACCTGACCCTGCGGGGCAAGGTGACCAACGACGCGCTGGGCAACGTGGTAGACAGCGTGAACTTCATGCTCGACAACTTCATTAAGGTTATCGAGCGGGTGCGCAAGGCCGCGGTGGACGTCAGCACCAGCGCCAACCACATTCTGGTGGCCGCCGATGAGATGACCACCGGCGCTACGCAACAAGACCAGGAAATCACCAATACCTCTTCGGCGGTGGAAGAGCTCACCGTTTCCATGAAGCAAGTGTCAAACAACGCCGAAGCCAGCGCGGAAGCCGCGCGCCGGGCTCTGGACGCCGCCGAGCAGGGCAACCGGGCGGTGCGCGACACGCTGGAAGGAATGCAGCGGATCCGAGCGTCGGTGCAGGCGACCGCAAAGAAAATCAAGTCGCTGGGCGACCGGTCACTGGAAATTTCGGAAATCATCAACGTGATTAACGACATCACCGAGCAGACCAACCTGCTGGCGTTGAACGCGGCTATCGAAGCGGCGCGCGCCGGAGAATCGGGCCGCGGGTTCGCGGTGGTCGCCGACGAAGTGCGCAAGCTGGCAGAACACTCCCGCAGCGCTACGAAGGACATCGCCGCGCTCATCAAGGCCATTCAGGCGGAGACGAACGAAGCGGTGGTGGTGATGGAAGAAGGCACCCGCGAAGTGGAAGTGGGAGCTGGGCTGGCCGATCAGGCCGGAAAAGCGCTGGAAGCGATTTCCAGCGTGGTGCGGCAATCGGCGGAGCTGGTCCAGGAAATTTCGCTGGCTTCGAAACAACAGGTGCGCGGAACGGAAGGCGTCGCCAACGCGATGCAGATTATTTCCGGCATCACCCGCCAAACGTCACAGGGCGCACGGCAAACGGTGTCGACCGTCGGCCACATGGTGAAGCTCTCGGAGCAACTCAACGAAGCGCTGGCGCAGTTCCGCTCGCAACAACAACGCGGCATGCTGGCAGATGCACCGCAACACGAGGACCGCACACTCGTGCCGGTAGGCGCCGGCCGGTAGCTCGCCGTATTTCCGGAAATTGGCTGGTATTTCCGGAATAAGCGAAACCCATGACGGAAATGTCTGAGCCCATTACCGCGTTGCAGCTCAACGAGCTGCGCGAGTTGATCGAAAGCCGCTCCGGCGTGCTTTTCGACGCCTCGCGCGAGCGCTTTTTTATTGGGCACGTTCGCGATCATTTGGCGGAGAAGAACTGGAAGGGCGCGGACTTGCTGCGGGCGATCAAGACTTCGAATACCGAGTACGACACACTTCTGGAGCGCCTGCTGACCCAGGAAACATCGTTTTACCGCTATCCGGCGGTTTTCCAGGCGCTGCAGAAACGGGTGCTCCCGGAAGTGCAGGAGCGAAAGTTCTGGGCCAATCCGCGGTCGCTGCGGATTTGGAGTGCGGGTTGTTCCACCGGCGAAGAACCTTATTCGATTGCCATCTCGGTGGTGGATGGCCTGGCGTTTCCGGACGCCTGGGAGATCGAGATTTTGGCCACCGACATCAGCATGCGGGCGTTGAAGCGCGCCGAAGAGGGCGTGTACACCGCGCGCTCCCTGGAAAACCTTTCCCCGCAACAAATCGAGTCTTACTTTTTCTGCACCCAGCGAGGGTATTCGGTGAAGCCGCGGATTCGGCGGATGATTTCGTTCGCGCCGATGAATCTCGCGCAATCCGTTTACGTGGGCAAACTGGATTGCATTTTCTGCATGAACGTCATGATGTATTTTTCGGAAGAGCGGCGCAATTCCCTGATTCGCCGCTTTTACGATTATCTGGAGCCGGGCGGGTACCTGCTGCTCGGCCACGCCGAAACCATTTCCAGCGCTCCCTCGCGATTCGTGCCAGTGGTGGTGGGCGATTGCCGTTTGTATCAGAAGCCGGTGACCGAAGCCGCGGCAATTCACGTGCCGGCCGGGGTGCATTCATGAACACGCCGGAATCCCTCGAAATGTTCTTGCAGGAAGCGTCGGAACACTTGCAGTTCCTGCGCGAATATTCTTCGGCTATCGCTGAGCCGGCCACCGAGCCGGAGCTGCTGGAACGGCTGCACTTCGCCGCGCATACCCTCACCGGCACATCGGGCGGCTACGGGTTCAGCGACTTCGCGGACGTATCTTCAAAGATGGCGCACATTTTTCAGTACGCGCAGAAGGCCACGCTGTCTCCGGAAACGCACGCGCCGTTGAGCGGATTCCTGGCGGATGCGGTGCTGGTGCTGGAGCGCGATTTGCTGCAAATCAGCTCGGATGGCACCGAGGCGTCGGATGAGATCGAGGATTTCCGGCAGCGCTACGCGTTTGCGTTTCCTCCCGTGGAGGCCGCCGTGCCGGCAGGTGAAGAGACCGGCGATTTTGCGGGCGTTGAGGGGGACGCGAGCGGTTACGGGAGCGATGTGCCGGCGAGGTCCTTTTCCGAGCAATTGCCGGAGGATGGAGAAGTGCCGGCCGAAATTCTGGAGTTTTTCGTGCCAGAGACGGAAGAGCATCTGCTGGCGGTGACCGAGTGCCTGCTGGCGATCGAGGGGCATCCCAACGCGGACGAGACCAATCGCCTGTTCCGCGCGATGCACACGATCAAAGGCTCGGCGGCGCAGGTGGGCCTGCACCGGTTGTCCGCGGTGGCGCACCGAGTGGAGGATTTGATCGGGCACGTCCGCGACGGGGTGCTGGTTCCCAACGCCGAGTTGGTCGACGTTTCGCTGGAAGCGGTGGACGTCCTAAAGAAATTCCTGTATCGCGACTGGCCCGACGAAGAAACCATGCGCGCGAAGATCGATCCGCTGGTCGCTCGGATGTCCGCGATCATGGCGGACGCCGGCGTGCTGGATCCGAGCGCTACGCTGCCGGAATCGGCGGAATCCGGCTTGGAGACGGAATTGCCGGCGATGGCTGCGGAAGAATTGTTCCCGGCGCCGGCTGCCGAGTATACCGAAGAATTCTCCGGAATCGGCGGCGGTACGGCCGAATTGCCGGCGGAGCCAACGCAAAGGCATTCTACGGCCCACGCTGCGCCAGTGGCGGCTTTCATTTCCGCGCACCCCGCGCCGCCAGCGGCTGCTGGCGCTTCTGCTTCGAGCGCTTCGTTGAGTGAAATTGTTGCCGGGAAATCGGTATCACCCGCCGTGCCGCAGGCCAAGTCGGTTCGGATCTCGCTGGAACAGCTCGATCGAATGATGAACGCGGTCGGGGAATTGGTGATCAACCGAACGCGCATGCTGGGACGCCTGAAAGAGCTCAGCAAGCTGGTGGAGATCCTGGCGTTTTCGAAATCGCGGCTCTCCGGGAAAGTGGCAGAGTTCCAGGAAAAGCACGAATTCAACCGTATCAGCGCGTACCTGGCTCCGGGCAGCATGGCCCCGCAGATGGATACGTTCCGCATGCCGTTGCGCGGGATATCCAGCGGCAAGTCGAACACTGTGGCCGGTTTCAGCGAACTCGAAATGGACCGCTACGACGACTTCAATATTCTTTCGAGGTCGCTCACCGAAATTTCCGCGGACGTCAGCGAAGTGCTGGCGCAGTTAGAAGGATTCCGCTCGCGGGTGGATGCGGACATCGATGAATTCACGGAATTGGCGCACCACCTGCAGGACGAAATCACCACGGCGCGCATGGTGCCGATCGGAAATCTATACACGCGGCTAACGCGCACGGTGCGGGACGCTTCGAAGGCCGCGGGAAAGCCGGTGCATCTGGCGCTGGAAGGCGCGGAAACCGAGCTCGACAACAACATCGTGCAGCAAATTTCCGATCCGTTGGTCCACCTGGTGCGCAATGCGGTGGCCCACGGCATTGAGGACGCGGAAGCTCGCGTCGCCGCGGGAAAACCGGAGGAAGGGCGCATCCATATCCGCGCTTACCATCGCGGCAATCATATTTGCATCGAAGTGGAAGACGATGGACGGGGAATCGATTACGAACAGGCCCGGCGCAGCGCGGAAATTGCCGGATTGCTCTCTCCCGCGCAGGCAGCGGTGCTGTCGGATCGTGAAGTTCGCGACCTGATTTTCCAGCCGGGCTTTTCCACCGCGATTTCGCAGACCCAGCTCGCCGGGCGCGGGGTGGGGCTGGACGTGGTGCGCTCCAACATTCACGCGCTTAACGGAGAAGTGGAAGTTCGCAGTGAAGCGGGCGTAGGAGCGGTGTTCACACTGACGGTTCCACTGACGTTGATTATTTCCCAGGCGCTGTTTGTGAGTTCGGGAAGTTCGACCTTTGCCCTTCCCCTGGCGCTGGTGGAGGAAATTCGCCGGCTGCGGCCGCAGGAAATCGAAGACGCCGGCGGGAAACTTTTTACCCGTGTGCGCGACGTAGTTACCGAAGTGATCCGGCTGGACGCGCAATTGGGGTTGCCTGCGACCGAGCCGGTGAATGGCTACTACAAGATGGTGATCGTGAAGATGGCGGGTCGGACGATAGGAATCATCGTCGAGGAAGTAATCGGGAAAGACGAAATCGTCATCAAGAATTTAGGCGAGTACTTGCGCCACGTAAAGCTCTTCCCCGGCACCACCATTGCGCCGGACGGCAGTTTGATCCTGCTGATCGATTTGAACCGGCTGGTGTCTCTGGATACGGCGCCGCAACGCGCCGCCAGCGTTCCGGCATCGGCGGCACGAGTGTTCGCGCCGGGTGCGGCGGCGGTTGCCGCGGGGAGCCTGCCCGCGCAGTCGATCGATCGAGTGGCCAACGAGCACGTGGTTCTGGTGGTGGACGATTCCATCAGCGTGCGGAAATTTGTGGGCCGCATGCTGGAGAAAGCGGGATATCGCGTCCGGCTGGCCGGCGACGGCCTGGAAGCGACCGAGATTGTGGCGCAAGAAGGATGCAATTTGGTGGTCACCGACATCGAGATGCCGAGGCTGAACGGATACGACCTGATGTCGCATTTGCGCCAGAATCCCAAGACGCGCGAGATTCCGGTTCTGGTGGTTACCTCCCGCGCCGGCGCGAAACACCGCGACCGCGCGTTGAAGGAAGGGGCCGCCGGATTCCTCACCAAGCCGGTGCAAGAGGAGCAGCTGCTGGCCGCCGTCGCGCGCTTGCTCCGCAAAGAACGGGATGATGCCGCGCATCCGCAAGGAACTCTCGCGCCCGCGGTACTACCTTCGGGAGACGCTGAATAGCCTATGAATGGCGACGACAAGAAGATCCGGGTGCTGATTGCGGATGATTCGTCGTTCATGCGCCGCGTTCTCGCGGGCATCATCGAACGCGATCCGCAACTGGAAGTGGTGGGCGAAGCCAGAGACGGCCGCGAGGCGGTGGATCTGGCCGAATCGCTGCATCCCGACGTGATTACCATGGACTTGAATATGCCGCGCGTGGATGGATTGCAGGCCACCGAGATGATCATGTCGCAACATCCGCGGCCGATCGTGATTCTCAGCTCCGATTCGCGCGACGGCGCGGAAACCACGCTGCGTGCGCTGGAGCTGGGAGCGATCGACTTCGTGCCCAAGCCTTCGAGCGGGATCGATCTGGACATGAACCAAGTGGGCGAGGAACTTACCCGCAAGATTCGCATGGCTTCCAAGGTGCGAGTGGTTCGCACCGCGACGCGCACGAAATCCAGCGTAGCTCCGGCGATGATTGCGGCCGCGGCCGGGCAAGCGCCAGCGCCCGCGGCGTGGAAATCCCCTACGCCGTCGGCGGAAGAGCGCTTTCCGATCGTGGTGATCGCGGCCTCCACCGGCGGACCGGCGATGGTAATGCGCCTGGCGCCGCGCTTTCCGAAAAACTATCCGGCGGCTATTTTCCTGGTGCAGCACATGCCGGCTACTTTCACCAGTCAATTTGGATTGCAACTGGCGGAGGTATCGCAACTGAGGGTGAAGGAAGCCGAGCACTGCGAGCGCTTTCGTCCCGGGACATTTTATGTTTGCCCGGGTTCGCATCATCTGAGTTTTTCGGCTACCGGAAAAATCCTGCTCGACAGCGGTCCGCGAATTCTGGGATACCGGCCAAGCGCGGATGTGGCACTGGAAACGGCGGCGACGTTTGCCGGGAAGATGGCGGTAGCAGTGATTTTGACGGGCATGGGAAACGACGGAGCGCAGGGCGCCCGCGCGGTGAAGGCCGCCGGCGGCACGGTGCTGGCGCAGGATGAAGCAACTTCGGTGATTTTTGGAATGCCGGCGGAAGCCATCAAGGCCGGCGCGGTGGATCGAGTGCTGGGCATTGACGATATTTATCCGGCAGTGGATCGCTGCGTCACGCAGTTGATGGCGTCGGCGGTGGTGACTTTTCGATGAGCCTGTCTTCCAGGGAAGCGCCTCGTTCCCGGCGCGTGCCGACCCGCGAAGGCGTAATTCTGTTTACCGTGGGGCGCTTTTCATTTGCGGTTGCGGCTAGCGCGGTGCAGGAAGTGCGCAGCGCAGACAGCCTGGCCGGCTCAGCCATCGAACTGCCGAAATCGGGAGTGGCCAAGGTGCAGCATTTCGTGGAGCACTATCGGCGCACATACTTCGTGGTGAATGCGGCCGCGCATTTCGGGCTCGAGCGCACTCGCCCCACGATTATTTTGATTTTGCGCGATTCGCCGGTGGCGTTGCTCGCGGATCGCATCGAGAACATGACCGAGATTTCCGGCGTGTTGCCGTTGCCGCCGGCGTTCGCGGGTGACGAGCGCCGATGGTATCGGGGCTTGGCGTACGTAGCGAAGCGCATCGTTCCGGTAGTGAATCCTTCTGGATTCCTGACCACGGATGAGTTGGAAAGGCTGGACGCGGTCGCGCGCGAAGCCAGCATGCTTGCCGGAGCGCTCTGAGATCGTCTGCCGCCATGACCGAGCCAAACAAATCGGCGCAACCTTCGTTCGTCCTGCTGCACATGGGGAAGTACCGGTTCGCGCTGGCGTCGAGCGCGGTTGCTGAGCTGTCTCCCGCGGTGAAGCTACACACGTTTCCCCACACCACACCAAATATCGAAGGCGTGATCGTGTGTCGCAGCGGGATTGTGCCGGTGTACGAAGTGGCGTCGGTATTAACCCACGCGCAAGCTCCGGCCCGGCGTTTTTACCTGGTGGCCAAGCAACATACCGAGGCGGGAGACACGGATTGTGCGATCCCGGTGGACGGCGATTGTGAACTGCGAAATGCGGAAATGCAGCCGCCGCCGCAGGGGCGCGCACCGTACGTCAGCGGAGTATTGAGCGGATACAATCCGGAGATCGACGTCATCGACCTGGAAAAGCTGCTCAGTCACGTGCCGGTGGAAACAATCGCGGCGCTGGCGTCCGAAAAATCCGCCCCTCAGCGCGCGGATAAACCGGGAGCGGGACAATGAGTTCCATGCCCGCCGGTCCGGCGAAAATTTTGCTGATCGAGAGCAATGTGTATCTGGTGAAGCGCCTGGGCGAAGCGCTGCGCCATGAGGGTTACGAGGTGACGCATTCGACGTCGGGGGCATACGCGCTGACCATGCTGGAATGGAACACTCCCGCGGCGATTTTGTGCGCCACGAATTTGCGTGAAATGGGCGCGCTGGAAATCGCGCCGATCCTGCGCGCGGACCCCAAGACCGCGGAGATTCCGGTGATCGCGCTGGGCAGCGGCGGCGAGCAAGCTTTGATGGAGGCGTATCGGGCGGGCTGCGACGAATATATTGACCGCCGCGTGCCGCCCGTGGAGATTGCCCAGCACGTTCGCAACTTTTTGCAGAGCCGGCAGATCGGATTCCAGCCAACGCAGATGCTGCCGATCGCGGACACCGAATTGAGCGGCAATCTGCAGCATCTGGACCTGCCGGGCGTAATGCAGATGCTAGCGCACGCACGGCAGACCGGCGCGCTGCACATCAATGCCGGGGTGGTGGACGGGATTATCTTTTTCGACGCCGGGGAATTGTCGCACGCCGAATACGGGGAGTATTTCGGCGATGAAGCGGTTTGCGAGATCGTTCGAAGCTGTTATGGCGTCAATACCGGGGTCTACAAATTCATGTACGGCGTGGTGGCGGCCCAGCGCACCGTGCTGCGCTCGGCTACCGATTTGATGCTGGACGCAATGCGCGAAGTGGACGAAGCGAATTTGGCGGCCGACGCAGTAGCTACGCTGGCGCAGGAGCAAGGCGATCTTCAGCCCGACTTGCGGCCGAATGAACCGGCACATGAGCGGGCAGATGGGCATCTGGAGACGGACGCCGCGCCCGAGCAAAACCTCTGGGAACAAGACTCCCAGCGCGCGACCGAACCTGCTGCGGACGAACGCTACCAAGTGGAAATGGAAAAGGAGTCCCAATGAGCGAAACTTCTCCATCCGCGGTCCATCGATCTCCGGTCGTTTATTTTATCGACGACAGCGCCACCATGCGCGAAGTGATCAAGATCGCCTTTCGCAAGGAAGATATCCACGTGGTGGCGTGCCATAACGCCGCCTCCGCTATCGCCCAGTTCGAGCAAACTCCGCCCGACGCGGTGATCACCGACGTGATCATGCCGGATCAGGACGGATATGAGGTGTGCCAGTTCGTGAAATCGCATCCGCAATTCAGATCCGCGCCGGTGATTCTGATGTCGGGAGTAGTGAATCGCAGCGTTGCTGAGCGCGCCATGGCCGTGAAAGCGGACGAGCTGATGCGCAAACCATTTCAGCCGGCCGATTTGATCGCGCGAGTGCGGGGGCTGCTGAATCCCAAGCTTGCCACCGAACCTGCGAATTTTACGGGAGCGGAGAACGCCGGAGCTACTTCTTCGGTAACGTTGCGGCATTTGTTTGGCGCACCGCAGCAGGCACCCGCGTCCGCACCGCTCGCGCCGGCTGCTCCGCCGCATGCTCCCGCGCAGGTCGTGGCCCAGCACGTTCAGCATGCTCAGCAGGTTCAGCATCCAGTTTCAAACCAGCCGCAGGCGCCGCGTCCGCTGGTAGCAGCGGCGCAACAGCGAGTACCTGGGCTGGCCGGACGGGTGGTTACCGCGCTGCCCGCCGGAGTTCGCGCGCCTGGAGCGCCGCCGTCGCAAGCAGTCGCGCCGCAGCCGGCGGACGTGGCGCGACTGCAAAATGAAATTCGCAGGCTCGAAATGCTGGTAAAGAAATTGCGAGCCGAGCTGGAAGCCGAGCGCGAGTATCGCGCTTCGCTGGAAGCGCAATTGCAGACCGCGCAGGAAATGTCCTAGCGTGGAATTCCTGCAGCGCCGTGTGGACCGCCCGCATCGCGCCCCGGCGGAGTCGCGCGGTGAACGTCCGGTTACTTCGAGTGCAAGCGCGCCGCGACGATCCTTGACGCTTTGCTTCTTCCGACTTAGTCTGAGTTTCCCTTCCAAGCAGGCCAATTTCTGCGGATTCCATGCGCAGAACCAGGTGGTGTGATGGGTCGTCGGCGTGAACCCAGGGTGCGCATGTCTCTTTCGGTGACGGTGCAGGGAATCGACCGTTTCGGAAAGACGTTCTACCAGCCTGCCCGCACGGTGGACATCAGCCGCTCCGGCGTGGCGCTCGAAGGCGCTTCACACATCCGCGGGGTGGGCGAGGAAGTGCAGGTGGAATATAAGGGCGAGAGCGCGGCGTATCGCGTGAAATGGATTGGGCCTCCTGGGACGAAGCGAGCCGGCCACGTGGGGATGGAGTGCATTCCAACTGGAAAATATATCTGGAAAGAAAAACTTCCGGATTTTTACACCGATAATTTCGTAATTTCTGCGGTGGATCCCAAAACGGCTTCCGGCCCGGGTGGCCCGGGTGGCCCGGGTGGCGCGAGTGCGCGCAGTGCCGCCGCCGCGAAATCCAGTGAGCGGCGCGGGTACGTTCGCCAGCAGGTGCGCGTGGAGGCGGAAGTGATCGGGCTCGAGGATGGGGTGCGTTTGCGGGGAGTGGTGGTAGATATCAGCCTCACCGGCTGCTTCGTCGAAATGCTGTCACCGCTGAGCGTGGGCAGCGCGGTGTCGATCACCCTGGAATCCGGCGACGAGAAAGTGAAGAGCCGGGGGGAAGTGCGCTCCAGCCTGCCCGGCATGGGCATCGGGATTCAGTTCAAGGAAATGGACGAAAACTCGAATAAAGCTTTGAAGCAAATCGCTCGCAGATCGGTACCGGCGGGTCCCGGCCCGGCGCCGGCGGGGCCGGTGGTCACGTCGTCCGCCCCGCTCAAGCCTGCGCCGGTGAAACTGACCAAGCCGCGGCTCAAAGATCCGCAGTAGGTTTGACTGGTTCGTTAGCCTGCTGCTGTTCGATCGCCTCACTTCAGTTTGCTGTTACTCCAGCCCCTTCGCGTGCAGAAATTCGCTGACTACCTCGGCGGTATCTTTGCGTTCGGCCTCCACGCTGTAGTTCATCTTTTGCATGTCGGCGCTGGAAATTTTTCCAGCGAGCGCCGCCAAGGCTGCGCGCAATTCCGGATGGCGTGTGAAAGCGTCGCGCCGTACGATCGGCACGGCATCGTACGGCGGAAAATAATGGCGGTCGTCGGCGAGGATGGTTAGATCGCGCGCGGCGATCAATCCATCCGTCGAATTGCCGGCCACCAGGTCCACTTGGTGTTCGAGCAGCGCGCGGTACAGCAGCCCCAGATCCATGATTCGCGGGGGCGCGGCGAATCGCAGACCGTAGGCCTGCGCCATACCGGGAAAGCCATCGGGGCGCTCCGAGAATTCGTATCCAAAGCCGGCGCGCCATTGCGGAGCCACGCGCGCTGCATCCGAGATCGTTTTTAGGCCGAGCCGGCGAGCATCCTCGCCACGAATCACGATCGCAAATGTGTTATCGAAACCGAGCGACGGCAGCACATCCAACCCGAAGTGGCTGGCATACTGGCTGCGTACCTGCTCGAAAACCGTGGATGGATCCGCGGAGATCGGTTGCTTGAGGATGGCCGTCAGCGCGGTGCCGGTGTATTCCACGTAGGCGTCGATGCGTCCGGCGAGAAGCGCCTGCTGGCAGATATAGGTGCCGCTGAGGTAAAAGCGGCGGATCACTTTAAGGTGGGTGTGGGATTCCACTTGCTGCGCCAGAATTTCTCCGAGCACGGCTTGCTCGGTAAAATTTTTAGAGCCGATGACGATGGTGTTGCGGCGATCCACGCCGCAGCCGACGCTTCCTGAAATCGCGAGCACTGGCAGCAGGGCGAGAGCGAGCCAGCCACCCCGCCATCGCTGCTGCGAACCCGTTTCCGTCTCGCTCATCGGGTGAACCGGAAGCGGCGCTCGATCCCTCCCAGCACCGCGTCGGCGGTAAGAGCCAGCAGCGCAGCGGGAATTGCACCCGCGAGAATGAGCTGGTTATTCACCATCGCCAAGCCGCGAAAAATAAATTCGCCCAAACCTCCCGCGCCCACCGCGGCGGCAATCGTCGCGATGCCCACGGTCAACACTGCAGCCACGCGAATTCCCGCGAAGAGCAGCGAAAGCGAGAGCGGCAGCTCCACCTGAAACAAGATTTGTCGATCGGTCATGCCCATGGCCAGCGCCGATTCGCGGACGGAAGGGTCGACGCTTCGAATTCCCTCCACTGTGTTCTTGATGATCGGAAGCAGCGCGTAGAGGGTGAGCGCAGCGATGGCCAGGCGTTCGGCGCGATCGCCAAGCCACGGCACGGGCAGCAGAAAGCCGAAGAGCGCGAGGCTGGGGATGGTCTCCGCGATATTGGCGAGGCCGAGGATTGGTTTCGAGAGCGACGGCCGGCGCGATACCAGAATTCCCAGAGGAATACCGATGGCGCACGCCAGCAGCAGGGTGACGCCCACCAGCCACATGTGTTCGAGCGTCGATTCTAGAATCTGCGCGCGATTGTGAATCAGGAATTGCAGCAAGCTCATTTCACTTCTCCTCTCGAGCCATTCGGATCGGTTGCGGACGCGTTCTGTGGGCGGATCGTAGCAAGGCATGCGGAAATCTTCGGATCGCGAGACGCCTGAAATTCCGCGGATGAGTAAACGCCATGCACGCGGCCGTTTTCAAATAGACCGATGCGGGTAGCCAGCAAGAGCGCCTCGCGAACGTCGTGGGTGACGAATACCACCGTTTTAGACAGGCGGTCCTGCAGGCGTTGGAATTCCTGCTGAATTTCGCTGCGCGTCAGCGGATCGAGAGCGCCGAACGGCTCGTCCATTAATAAAATAGGTGGATCGGCGGCAAGCGCGCGGGCTACTCCCACTCGCTGGCGTTGGCCGCCCGATAGCTGATGTGGATAGCGATTGGCGAGACCGGGCTCGGTGAGCCCGACCAATTGCAAGAGCTCGGCGACGCGCTGGCGGATGCGCTGCTCCGGCCAATTTTCCAGTCGCGGAACGAGCGCGATGTTTTTCTCCACCGTGAAATGCGGGAACAGGCCCGTTTCCTGGATCACGTAGCCAATCCCGCGCCGCAGTGTGATGGCGTCCCACGCCAGATTTGACCGCCCTGACACGCGCACCTCGCCTTCCGTGGGCACCAGCAGCCGGTTGATCAGTTTGAGCGCAGTCGATTTTCCCGATCCGCTGCGCCCCAGCAACACCAGCGTCTCGCCCGCGGCCACCTGCAAGTTCACGTCGGAAAGTATCTGCGTTTTTTGAATGGCGAAGCCGACATTGCGGAATTCGATTGCCCCTTCGTGAGTGGCAGGGGAATCGGCGGTGGAAGGAGCGGCGCTGGCGCGAGGAGGCAGCATGCCGGAGGCTAGCAATGGATGGCGATGGGTGTCAAACGAGGGCATCGCCCGGCGCGCCGGCGGTACGTCGGCGGCCCATCAAAAGGCCGGATAGATCACATTGCCAGAAACACCTTGTCCATCGTTCGCGCTTCAGAGTATAAGCCGGTGTACCACTTTCACTTTATGACCGAGCCCACTAGCGCCCCCGGCCACGACGTGCCTCCGCTGCCAACGCAATCCAGTTGGCTCTGGAACAAAGACCTCGCGCCCATCCCGCTCGATAAGCGCACCTGGGGGACCTACAACTACGCCGCTTTGTGGGTGGCGATGTCCGTCAATATTCCCACTTACATTTTGGCCAGCGGGTTGATTGCCGGCGGCATGAACTGGAAGCAGGCTCTTTGTACGGTGTTTCTGGGGAACCTGGTAGTGCTCATCCCGATGCTGTTGATCGCGCATGCAGGCGCGCGCTACGGGATTCCATTTCCAGTTTTTGCGCGTTCGTCATTTGGCGTGCTGGGCGCGAACGTTCCGGCCGTCTTGCGCGCGCTGGTCGCCTGCGGCTGGTTCGGCATTCAAGCTTGGATCGGCGGCGCGGCGATCAATGCGCTGCTGGCCGCGCTTCGTCCCGGGTGGGACCACCCTTACTTGTGCTTCTTTTTGTTTTGGCTCTTGAATCTGGTCGTAATTCTGCGCGGCATCGAGACTATCCGCTTCCTCCAGGGCGTCACCGCTCCTGCGCTTTTGCTGCTGGGCCTGGCCATGCTGGTTTGGGCCTACCAGCACGCCGGCGGTTTCGGACCCATGCTCGCGGCCCCATCGAAATTCCGCTCCACATCGGAATTCCTGGCGTTCTTCGTTCCGTCGCTTACCGGGGTAGTGGCGTTCTGGGCCACGGTGGCGCTGAACATCCCCGACTTCACACGCTACGCGAAAAGCCAGCGGGACCAAATGCTGGGCCAGGCGCTTGGCTTGCCGCTGACCATGACGTTTTATTCGTTCATTGGCATCGCCGTAACTTCCGCCACAGTGATCCTCTTCGGCAAAGCGATTTGGGATCCGGTGGTGGTGCTCAGCCGCCTGGGAAGCCCGATTGCGGTAGTGGTGGCTATGGTCGCGCTCACGCTGGCGACACTCAACGTCAACGTGGCGGCCAACGTGGTCTCGCCATCCAACGATTTTTCCAACCTGTATCCGCGCCGCATCAGCTTCAGAACCGGCGGCCTGATCACTTGCGTGGTGGGCGTCCTGATGCAGCCGTGGAGGCTGCTGGCTACCTACGGCAGCTTCATTTTCGGCTGGCTGGTCGGCTATTCCACGGTGATGGGGCCGATCGCTGGGGTGCTGATTGCAGACTATTTTGTCTTGCGCAAAAAAATAATCGTCACCGAAGATCTGTACGAGCGCGGCGGCTTTTACGAATTTTCGTCCGGCTTCAATTGGCGGGCCATCGGCGCGCTGGCCGCAGGAATATTCCTGGCGCTAATCGGTGCAGCAGTCCCCGCCCTTCACGCCCTATACCAATACGCCTGGTTCGTAGGCTTCGCCGTTTCCTTCGGCGTATATCTGCTGTGGATGCCCGCCCGCGTAAGACCTAAGTAGTCAGCGATCCAGGAATAGCCGAATGTCGAGCAATAGTCTCGAAAGCATCTCTGGAGTCAGCACCCCAGTAAACGTATTTTGCTGGCTAGGGTGGTAGGACGCGAATAGCTGCGGCAAATTGCCGGGCATCTTGTAGCTGCCTCCATGACGAAAGGGAAACGCGGCCAGGCTGGCGATCACGCCGCGTTCTTTCAGCAAGGAGAGATAAACGCGCATGGCGATCCCGCCCAGCGCCAACACTGCCTTAGGCTGCAATATTTCGATTTCGCGTTCGAGATATGGGCGGCAATTCGCCAATTCATCCGGCAGCGGCTGATTGGCCGGCGGCGCACAACGCGCCGTGGCAGAAATGTAAGCACCGTGAAGCGCCAGACCATCGTCGCGACGCACCGAAAGCGGCTGATTCGCAAATCCTGCGTCATACAGCGCCTTGTATAAGAAATCTCCGGAACGATCGCCGGTAAACATGCGCCCGGTGCGATTAGCCCCGTGAGCCGCCGGCGCCAAACCCAGAATCAGCAGCTTCGCTTTCGGGTCGCCGAAGCCGGGCACCGGCTTCCCCCAATATTCCCAATCCATGAACGCGCGCCGCTTCTCACGCGCCACCTGCTCGCGCCATTCCACCAACCGCGGACATTTCCGGCATCCGACGATTGTCCGGTTAAGAATTGCTAGTTCGTCACCAACTCGCGCCATAGGGGCTGGTTCTACGCTCTCTTTTTTCGCGGTATCCATTCTTCTCTTCGCAGACGGTGCGGAGGTGGCCGTTAGCCTTACGCCAGCCCGCGGCCGCTAGAAAGATTGTATCCCGCCGATTCCCTAATCGAGATCGAACCTAACCCTACAGGGTTCGCCCCACTTGCGCTGCCCGAATTTTGCTCTAGGATAGAGATCGCTGCCGGGGACATCGAACCTACGCTCCGAACCTCCCCCTCCGGTTGTAGGAAAGTGCCCGAAATCTGAATTGAGGCCGCAATGACCGGCACCAGGGAAAAAATTGTAATCGTCGCCGCCGACAGTGAATGGCGACGCACCACGCAATCGGATCTGGAGGAAGCCGGCTACGACGTGCTGCTATTTGAATCCGCGGCTCTAGCGCGACCGACCTTGCACGCCGCACCGCCGCAATTGCTGGTGGTTGATCTAGCCACCGCAGGAGCAGAATCGTCCACCAGCGAACCCGTGGCCAGCGGTGACGCCACCGCTTCCGGAAGTCCGGCAAACCCGACCAACGGTTTCTATGAAATGCTGCCCGGCCTAAAGGGTGCCAGCGAGACCAGCGACATTCGCGTGATCGTGCTGGCAGCAGAGGCTGCCGAACGCGCCACCATCCTGGATCTCGGCGCGGATGCAGTCCTGTCCCCACCCTGGGATCGCACCGAACTGCTTGCGCGAGTCCGCGGGCAGCTTCGCGCCCACCGCGAAATCGACGCCCTGCGCCAAAAGGTGGCCATCGCCGAACAGGGCCAGCAGATCGCGCACACCGCTTTCGAAGCCCTCGCGGTCACCGAAAAAATGACCAAGGACGCCTTCTCGCTGGGCCGTGCGCTGAAAGTGGCTTTCATCGGAATCTGCATTGCCGCCGCACTAATGGCCATAATTTTTTTCCTTTTCTCCCACAATGCCACCAAGCAGATGAAGCTTGCCAACGCCGCGATCGGCCGCCTGGAGCGCGGCGTCATTCACCAGGGCGATTTGCTCGCCGAGGTTCATAAGCTTCGCTCTGAAAACGGCAGCGCCGGCGCACCACTGGCCACGGACCAAGCCGATTTGCAGCAGAAAGCGGCAGACCTCAAACAGCAGATGGCCACCTCCGATGCCTCAGGTATTCCCGCATTGCAGAAGCAGCTCGCGGAGACCAACGCGCGGCTGCAACGCGTCGAGAACCAGCGTAATACCGCGCAAGACGTAATCACCAGCGATGTAGCAAGCGTGTGCTTGCTTCACGTTTCCGTCGCATTCCGCGATAAAGAAAGCGGCGCGCGCGTCCGTTACGCCGGAATCAACCCCCAGGGCGAACCGCTGCAGGATAGCGACGGCCATCCGATTTACACCATCGAGGGTCGCGGACCGGAAGTCCGCCTCGACGGCTTCGGCACCGGCTTTTTAGCAGGCCCGGGAGGCCGCGCCATCACCAACCGTCACGTGGCGCAGCCGTGGTGGAAAGACGACGACTTGAGCAAAATGATCGAGCAGGGCGTGCAACCGGAAATATCGTCGATCACCGCGTATTTCCCGGGAAATCCTGCGGCGCTGCACGCCGAAATCGAAACGATCTCTTCGGAGTCCGATCTTGCCTCGATGCAAATCGCACTCAATGGACTGAACCGTCCCGTCCTGCCCATCGACGCCGCCAAGAATGCGGCCATCTCCGGCCAGTCGGTAATTTCGATTGGCTACGCCACAGGCCTAGCCGCGATTCTCGCGCGCGCCGACGAAGACACCGTCCAGAAAATCATGAAAGACAGCGGGGGCGACGTCGCGCAGATTTTAGGCGAGTTGTCGCGCCGCGGCTTCATTCGCCCTCTGATTACTCAAGGCCACATTGGCGATGTGCTGGCAGACAAAATCGTGTTCGACGCCCAAACCACTCACGGCGGCTCCGGCGGCCCGCTCCTGAATCGCGACGGCAAAGTAATCGGCGTGACCTACGCCATCCTGGACGGCTTCGGCGGCTCCAATTTTGGCATCCCCATTCGCTTCTCCGGCAGCCTCCTCTCCGCTCCGTCGCCCAAGCCGTAGCGGAGATAATCCTGTGTGTCCGGACCGCGAATCGCGAGAGGGCACAATCCAATCCACGCGCGCCCAGCCTATTCACTGAACCGATCTACAGCCCTCCGCCGGGCGCCATGCGGCCGAAATTGACATCTGCCGAATCGCCGTCTAGCATGGTGGAAGCGACTTTTCCCCCTGCCTTGACAGGGATACCCTATATTTTTGCCATGAGTGCGGGACCAAATCCGGGAAATATTCTTGCACGCATTGTGTCCGCGCGCCGCGATGCTATTGCGCATCGCCAGCGCGTCCTTCCGCTCGTCGCGCTAAAGATCGCCGCAAAAGAAAAAGCCCCCGCGCCCCGCGATTTTGCCGGCGCTCTAGCCGGAAAGGGTTGGAACGTAATCGCCGAATCCAAAAAGGCCTCTCCTTCCCGCGGCGTTTTCCGCGAAGACTACCGGCCGGCCGAGCTGGCGCAGACGTTCGAAGCGGCAGGCGCCGCGGCCCTCTCGGTGCTGACCGAAGAAGAATTTTTCCAGGGTTCGCTGCTGCACCTGCGGGAGGCGCGCAAAGCAGCCGGGATTCCCATCCTGCGCAAAGACTTCATCGTCGACCCCTGGCAAGTGTGGGAAACCCGCGCGGCAGGGGCGGATTCCTTCCTGCTGATCGTGGCGATTCTCACCGACGAACAATTAACCGAGCTTCTGGCCCTCGGCAGGGAACTGAAGATGGAGCCGCTGGTGGAAGTTCACACTATGGCTGAAATCGCCCGCGCCACAGCGGCCGGCGCGCGCATTATCGGTGTGAACAATCGCGACCTCGCCACCTTTGACGTCCGGCTGGAAACATCGCTGGTCCTGATCGATTCAATTCCAGACGATTGCATCGCGGTAAGCGAATCAGGAATCCATTCCGCCGAAGACATCGAAAAATTGCGCCGGGCAGGCTTCGATGCCTTTCTGATCGGCGAACAATTCATGAGCCGCCCGAATCCTGCGGAAGGTCTAGCGGAGATTCTGACGGCTCTTTCCAGCAGATCGGTTGCAACTTAGTGCGGTAAATCACGACAGGGAGTACGCAGGGACCCCATGATAAGAATCAAAATTTGCGGAATCACCAATTGGACCGACGCTCGCCACGCCGTAGAGGCAGGCGCGCACGTGCTGGGCTTCAATTTCTATGCCAAGAGCCCGCGCTACATCGCTCCTGACGACGCCCGGCGCATTGCCGGCCGCTTGCCGCGGCGCATTCAGACCGCGGGAGTATTCGTGAACGCGCCCGCGAAGGAGATTCTGAAGCTGGCGCGCGCGGTGGATCTGAACTTGCTGCAGCTTCACGGAACCGAATCGCCATCGTCCGTGCGCGAGTTGGCAGATCACTATCCGGTGATCAAAGCGTTTCAAGTGGGCCCCCGTTTTCAACCCACGAATCTCGATCGCTACAGCGATGCCGAGTTTTTTCTCCTCGATGGTCATTCGGCCACCCGCCGCGGCGGCACCGGAAAGACGTTTAGCTGGGCGATCGCCCGGCGCTCAAGCAAGTATGGCCCGATCTTTGTTGCCGGCGGGCTCACGCCTGAAAACGTAGGCGCGGCGATTCGCGCGGCCCACCCATACGCGGTTGACGTTTGCAGCGGCGTCGAAAATAGCCCCGGGAAAAAGGATCCGATTCGCATGGAGGAATTAGTGCGCGCCGTGGACGACGCATCGAGGGAGGTGCAATGACGCAGCCAGCCAGTTTCAAAGAAGCGGCCAGCCCGCGCGGACGCTACGGCGCCTTTGGCGGACAGTACGTGCCGGAAACCCTGATGGCTCCGCTCGAAGAGCTGGAAGTGGCTTACGACGCGGCCAAAGCCGACCCAAGTTTCCAAAACCGACTCGACGCGCTCCTGCGCGATTTTGCCGGGCGTCCCACGCCTCTGTTCCGCGCGGAGAGACTGACGCGGCATCTCGGCGGTCCCACGATTTATCTGAAGCGCGAGGATTTACTGCATACCGGCGCGCACAAAATCAATAACTGCATCGGGCAAGGTTTGATGTGCCAGCGCATGGCGAAAAAGCGCGTGGTGGCCGAAACCGGCGCGGGGCAGCACGGAGTGGCTACCGCGACGGTAGCAGCGTTGCTGGAGCTGGACTGCATCGTGTACATGGGCACCGAAGATATGAAGCGCCAGGCGCTGAACGTTTCGCGCATGAATATGCTGGGCGCGAAAGTGGTGGGAGTAGACTCCGGAAGCCGCACCCTCAAGGACGCCATCAGCGAATCGTTGCGCGATTGGGTCACCAACGTCCGCGATACGTATTACCTGCTGGGTTCCGCGCTTGGACCGCATCCCTATCCGATGATGGTGCGCGATTTTCAGTCGGTTATCGGTCGCGAAGCCCGCGCGCAAATTCTGCAGGCCGCGGGACGCCTGCCGGATCACCTTTTCGCGTGTGTCGGCGGCGGATCGAACGCCATCGGCCTCTTCCACGAATTTCTGGGTGATGCCGGCGTCGCGATGACCGGCGTGGAGGCGGGCGGCCGCGGCAAGCAATTGGGCGAACACGCCGCACGACTGGCGGCGCACGCAGGCTTCGCTGGCGGGGCCGTGGGCGTCCTGCAGGGCACCTACACCTACATTTTGCAGGACGGCGATGGCCAAATCGCCACCACTCATTCCGTTTCCGCGGGCCTCGATTATGCCGCGGTGGGTCCGGAGCATGCCTGGCTCTCGCAAACGTCCCGCGCCGACTACACGGCCATCGGAGACGCCGCGGCGCTCGACGCCGCGCGCACGCTGGCGCGCACCGAGGGCATCATTCCCGCGCTCGAATCCGCCCACGCGGTCGCCGAAGTGATTCGCCGCGCTCCGCAGGCCAACCCGAACGAAATCTGGATTTTGAATATCTCCGGCCGCGGCGACAAGGATATGGAGATTCTGGCGCAACATGTCTGAAACCGCGCGCACCCCGTCCGCAACGCCGCCTTCCACCGATCGCCCAATTACCGCGAAGTTCAACGCGCTTTCGCGGGCAGGCGAAATGGGGCTGGTAGCCTACGTCACCGCCGGCGATCCCTCACTCGATGCCACCGAAAAAATCGTTCTTGCCGCGGCTGCGGCGGGCGCCGATGTGATCGAGTTGGGCGTGCCGTTCAGCGATCCCCTCGCCGACGGTCCGGTGATCCAGCGCGCCAGCGAACGAGCTCTGCGCGTCGGGACTTCCTTGCGTTCGGTGCTCGAACTGGTGAGGAAACTGCGCCGGAAAACCACAATGCCCTTGGTACTCTTCAGTTACTACAATCCGATATTGCAGATGGGGCTCGATAAGTTCGCTGCGGAAGCCGCTGCGGCAGGCGCCAGTGGAGTGCTGATCACCGACGTGATCCCCGAGGAATCGGCGGAGTATCGCGAGGCCGTGCAGGCGCGGGGAATGGATACGATTTTTCTAGCCGCGCCCACGTCTACCGACGCCCGGCTCACGCGCATCGCCCAGGCCTCGACCGGGTTTTTGTATCTGATTTCGCGCACCGGCGTCACCGGCACGCGGGACGCGCTGCCCGAGGGCCTGCCGGAGTTGATCCGGCGCGTGCGCGCGCACACGCGCTTGCCCATCGCGGTCGGATTTGGGGTTTCGCTGCCGTCGCAC
Source organism: uncultured Acidobacteriota bacterium (assembly GCA_963725655.1). Classification (GTDB taxonomy): domain Bacteria; phylum Acidobacteriota; class Terriglobia; order Acidiferrales; family UBA7541; genus CAVRXT01. Next base: position 467,321 of record CAVRYY010000001.1, read on the forward strand.
GTTTCGGTGCTCGGCGGGATTGCCGACGCCGTGGTCGTCGGCTCGGCCATTGTTGCGGCAGTGGAGCAGGCTTCATCGGCGGATACCGCCGCCGAAGCTGTAGGCGACCTGGTTGGCCGCTTGAAGCGAGCGGGACGCGAAGGCGTCAGCCGGCGCGCCAAGGATGGCAACGCATGACACCGGAATCGATCGAAGATTGGCGCCGCCGCATCGACGCCATCGATCGCCAGCTGCTCGAACTTTTTAACGAACGAGCTCGATGCGCCATCGAAATCGGCCGCTTGAAGCGCGCCGCGGGTTTGCCGGTATATCAGCCGGATCGAGAGAAAGATGTTTTGAACAACGCGGAACGCTCCAACTCCGGCCCGCTCGACGACACCGCCATTCGGCGCCTCTTCGAGCGCGTCATCGACGAGGCCCGTTCGCTCGAGACCCGCGAGGCCCAGCAGGAACGCCAGGCCACGCGAAAAAAATAGATCGCGATCAGTTTGTAGCGGCCTCCATCGTGCCGCGCGGTAAGACGAGTTTCTTGTCCCGCCTTTTCGTCATAGGCTACCCGACAGGGACAAACATCCGGTTTCTGGGAGAGTGAAATGGTTGTAGTCATGTACGCGGAAGCGACCGACGTTCAGATCCAGAATGTGATCGATCGTCTGGTCTCCACTGGTTTCAATATTCACCGTTCCACCGGCGAGAGCCACACCGTGCTCGGCGCCGTGGGCGTTCATCCAGATTTTGATCCACGCGATATCGAGTTGCTGGAGGGCGTCCGCGAAGTGGTCCGCATCACCCAGCCTTACAAGCTGGCCAGCCGTGCCTTTAAGCCCGAAGGTTCCGTCATCGATGTGGGCAAGGGCGTCAAAATCGGCGGCCCCGAAGTAGTGGTTGCCGCCGGGCCTTGCGCCGTCGAATCCGAATACCAAATCGATACCATTGCGGAAAGTGTGGCTCGCGCCGGCGCTAAAATCCTGCGCGCTGGGGCATTCAAGCCGCGCAGCTCTCCCTACACCTTTCAGGGCATGGGCGAAGAAGGCCTGAAATTGATGCGCACCGCGGCCGACCGCAACGGTCTGCTGGTAGTCAGCGAGGTGATGGATCCTTCGCAGGTAGCCCTGCTCATGCAGTACGTCGATGTGTTGCAGGTGGGTGCGCGCAATATGCAGAACTATCACTTGCTCCGCGCGCTCGGGGAAGTCCGCAAGCCGGTACTGCTGAAGCGCGGCCTCTCTGCCACTATCGAAGAGCTGCTCCTGAGCGCCGAATACATCATGGCGGGCGGAAACTACAATGTAGTCCTATGCGAGCGCGGCATCCGCACCTTCGAAACCTCCACTCGCAACACTTTCGATATCGCCGCGATTCCGGTGATCCAAAAGCTGTCGCACCTTCCCATCGTGGCCGATCCATCCCACGGCACCGGACGCCGCGACAAGGTAGCTCCGATGGCCCGCGCCGCCGTGGCCGCCGGTGGCGACGGACTCCTGATCGAAGTCCATCACGATCCGGAGCACGCGCTTTCCGACGGCGCGCAATCGCTCTTCCCGGACCAATTCGCGAAGCTCATGGCGGAGCTGCGCATCATCGCACCGGCAGTTGGCCGGCGCGTGGCGGGATAATGTCTCCATCCGCATCCGCATCCGTATCCGCGGCTTTTCCACGCATCGCGATTCTCGGCACCGGCTTGATCGGCGGGTCTTTCGCGCTGGCTGTGCGCAAAGCACTCCCCCACGCGCGAATCGTTGGGTGGGACCGCCCCGGAGAGCTGGCTCGCGCCAAAGCGTTGGGCGCGATTGACGATTCGGCGGACACGCTCGCTGCCGCCGTCCGCGATGCTGACCTGGTCTACATCGCCCTGCCCGCCAACGCCGCTCTCGATTTTCTGCCCGCCATCGCTGAAGCCGCCAAGCCCGGCGCGCTGATCACCGACGCGTGCAGCAGCAAGTCGGTAGTCTGCAAACTGGCGCTGCAGCACTTCACCGCCGACGGTAGCGCCCGCTTCCTGGGCGGCCATCCCCTGGCGGGAAAAGAATCCTCGGGAATCGACCGTGCGGACCCCAATCTCTTTCTCGGCGCGCGTTATGCGTTAATCGCGCAGGAAGATGATTCCGACCCGCGCGTTCAGCATTTTGCCGAATTGCTGCGCGCCATCGGCGCTGAACCAGTGTGGTGCGATGCGGACACCCACGATTGGGCGGTCGGCGTCGTTTCGCACCTGCCGCAGCTCGCTGCCGTCGCTCTGGCCCGCGTGGTGCTCGATGAGCTCGACGAGACCGGCCTTCCTGTTACCCTGGCCGGCACCGGTCTTCGCGACACCCTGCGCCTGGCCGGCAGCCCCTACACCGTGTGGCGCGACGTTTGCCTCACCAATACCGAGAATATTCAGCGCACCTTGGATCGCTTTTCTCAGGCCATCGATCATCTGCGCAACGTCCTGCGCAGCCGCGAACTGGAGGACGAATTTGATGCGGCCAACGGACTTTACAAAATTCTGAACAACTTGCAGTAAACTCCATCTTCCGGCTTTCCCGCGTTACGGAGAATCGCCAGTGGATAAACGCATCGCCGATGCTGCAACCGCGGTCGCCAGTATCCCCGACGGCGCCTCTATACTGCTCGGCGGATTCGGGCTGTGCGGCATTCCCGAAAACCTGATCGAGGCCCTCCGGCACCAGGGTTCCCGCAATCTCACCTTGATTTCAAACAATGCTGGAGTAGACGACTTCGGCATCGGCGTTCTATTGCAGTCGCGCCAGGTGAAGAAAATGATCGCCAGTTACGTGGGCGAAAATAAATTGTTCGAGCAACTCGCGCTCAGCAAGGAAATCGACGTCGAGCTGAACCCGCAGGGCACTCTGGCCGAACGAATTCGCTGCGGCGGCGCTGGTATCCCCGCTTTCTATACGCCCACCGGTTACGGCACGCTGGCTGCCGAGGGCCGCGAGGTGCGCGAATTCCATGGCCGGCCGTACCTGCTGATTCCTGCGATTCGCGCCGACTTCGCGTTCATCAAAGCCTGGAAGGGCGACCGCTGGGGGAACCTGGTGTATCGGAAGACCGCTCGAAACTACAACGCGATGATGGCCACCGCGGCCGACCGCACCATTGCTGAGGTGGAAGAGATCGTCGAACTCGGCGCGCTCGATCCCGATTGCATCCACACCCCGGGGATTTACGTCGACGCCATTTTCGAAGGCAAGGATCACCGCAAGCGAATCGAGCGCCGCACCGTGCGCAAACGGCCGTAATCTCGCGCCGTTGCCACCGGAGGAGAATTTAGAATGCCGCCCGAAATCGACAAGCGCGAACGCATTGCGCGCCGCATCGCGCGCGAACTGCGCGACGGCGACTACGTCAACCTGGGCATCGGCCTGCCCACCCTGATCCCCAATTACTTGCCTCCCGGAATCGAAGTGATCCTGCAATCCGAAAATGGGATGCTCGGCATCGGACCATATCCCTTCGAAGGCGAAGAAGATCCTGATCTGATCAACGCGGGAAAGGAAACCATCACCGAAATTCCCGGCTCGAGTTATTTTTCGAGCGCCGAATCCTTCGCCATGATTCGCGGCGGCCACATCGACCTCACCGTTCTCGGCGCGCTGGAAGTGGACGAGCAAGGCAATCTGGCCAACTGGGCGATCCCTGGCAAAATGCTTAAAGGGATGGGCGGCGCCATGGATTTGGTGGCCGGTGCCCGCCGCGTGATCATCGCCATGGAGCATTCCAACAAGGACGGCAAGCCCAAAATCGTCAAGAAATGCGTGCTGCCGCTCACCGGAGTTCGCGTAGTGAACACCATCGTCACCGAGCTCGCGGTGATCGACGTTACCCCCGAAGGCCTGCTTCTTCGCGAACTGGCGCCAGGCGTTACCGCAGAAGAGGTGCAACAGTCCACTGAGCCCCAGCTCCGGCACGCCGCTACTCTAAAAGTGATGGAATCCTAGCCCAATCCCCACGATCCCGGGATTTTGGCGAGAGTAAGTGTTTAGACCCCGCGGTTGCTTTTTTGCGCTCCGTGCGAACGGTCTAGGGTAATATCTGGGCCGGACCAAATCGTATGCAACCACATTCCATCGTCGTAGTCAGCGCTCACACCCCCAAAGAAAAAGTCTGGGGGGAACTGATGGAAATCTCCACCGCAGGCGTCACCCTGCGCGCCGTCGACGTCAATTCATTCGACGAATTCATTCGTCAGGTCCTGCATCCCGAAGGCGAGGGCGCTCCCATGGGCTTGCCCACTCTCTTTCTGCCCATGCTGCGCATCGAACGCATTTCTCTGGATGAGCCATGCGGTTCGATTCCTTCCCTGGCGGATATTTTTGAGAGAAAGGTTGGCCAGTCGTTGAAGTCGTATCTGTCGCAGTTTTCCTGAGGCGCTGAACTCGGAATCTCTCCATGCAGACCCGCATATTCAGCGTTCCCAATCAGCTCACCCTCATTCGCCTGGGCTTCCTGCCGTTCCTGATCATTGCTATCCACTACGACCGTTACGATTGGGCTCTAGGAATTCTGATCGCGGCAGGCCTCAGCGATGGCCTGGACGGCCTGCTGGCCCGCGTCCTAAACCAGCGCACACCCCTGGGCGCTTACCTCGATCCCATCGCGGACAAATTGCTTCTGTCGTCGTGCTACCTGGTCCTGGCGCTCAAGGGGAAAATCGCCTGGTGGCTCACGATCATGGTTCTAGGGCGGGACGTTCTGATCCTGGTGTCCTGCGCGGTGATTCTGGCGGCAATCGGCTCGATGTCGTTTCCCCCCAGTATTTGGGGGAAAGCGGCCACCACTGTAGAGATTCTTTTGGTGCTCTTAGTGATCGTCCTGCAACTCACGGTGAGCCAGCCCCTGTCACTAGCCCGCCAAATCTGCACCTACCTGGTGGCCGCGCTAGTGCTGATCTCCGGATTCCACTACGCGATTGACGGTTCGAAGCGCCTCCACGCCCAACCTTAGTAGTTTCCACTTTGCAAATCGGATGGTCTTTGGCTCTACGCGCAAACGGCTAGCGTCTTGCGCTAGAGGAGGTCAGCTAGTCTGCAGGAAATACATCACCATAAATCCGAAACTCACCGCCACCGCTCCCCCAGCCAGCCACCCCAGCGCATACGCCCTCTTCCGTTCGGTAGCATCCGCCGGAGCGCGATCCATCATGATTCGACCTAACGCGTAGCCTGCGGCAAATCCTCCCACGTGCGCGAACTTATCGATCTCCGGAAAAATAAATCCCATCACCGCGATGTAAATCAGCCAGCGAATCAGTTGTGACCGCAGCATTTGCATGCCCGCGGTGCGCCGCCCGGTGGTCAACGCCATCATCACCCCGATCAGCCCGAGCAACGCACCCGACGCCCCGACGCTAGACTTTCCAAAAAACGAGCTCACTAAATATCCAAACGCGCCGGTAAAAACATAAATGAAGAGATACCTCGCCGAGCCGTATAGCTCTTCGATCTGCGGCCCCACATCCATGATTACCCACATGTTGAAGCCGATGTGCAATATGCTGCCGTGCAGAAACACCGCCATGATAAACCGCCACGGTTGGTGCAGATTGGCGGCCAGCGGCAGCGACGCTCCCAGCCGGTCCAATATTGCGCCGGAGATCGCTCCCAAGTTGAAAAGTCCCATGATTCCGCCGCTGGGCGGAGTGAATTCGCCCGCGGCGCGAATCGTAGCCATCAGGCTGAAGCCGAATAACGCGCAGGTCACCAGCAGGATGACGTAAGTCACCGGCGCATCCGACTTGAATACGCCGCCGAGGGAGCGGCTAGCCGCGGCCAGCGAATACGTCATGCTCGCGCCGCATTGGTGGCACTTTGAAGCGCTGGCGCCTACCAGGGTGCCGCACGATGGGCACAGACGAGGCCGGGGTGGCTCCTTCTTGCCGCCTCCCAAAAGCCCCTGCAACTGTTCGATGATTCTTTCGAATTTCCAGCGCCAACGGATTGGGAGCGCCAAGTAGGTTCCTTGCGTGAAGTTTTTTGCCTACCTATAATAGCTGAAAACGATGGCAGAAGAATTGAATCGGATTAGCGCTTGAGCTCCACTGCCACCCGCAGCCATTCCCGGCAGCGGCCGGCGCCACTGGCACGTTTCCTGATCGAATTAGCCGTGGCGATGCTGATTGTTTCCGGGTGCGCTCATCGCACCCAGATCACCCAGGCCCCCGCCAGTGCGCCGTCACCGTCCAGCACCTCACGCGGCTCGCGCAATCCGCCCGCATCCACGCCCTCCGGCGCGCCGCCGCCCGCGGAGCGCATGCCTCCGATTGCCGGCGTGTACGTGGAGGAAGGAGTGGCATCCTGGTACGGCGACCCGTTCAACGGCCGCCACGCAGCGAACGGCGAGATCTACGATATGTACCAATTCACCGCCGCGCACCGCACCTTGCCATTCAATTCAATCGTGCGCGTCACCAATCTCACCACCGGAAAGCAAACTCAGGTCCGCATCAATGACCGCGGCCCGTTCGTCGCCAATCGCATCATCGACCTTTCTCTTTCCGCGGCCCGCGCTATCGACATGCTCGGCCCCGGCACCGCGCAAGTCCGCCTGGAAGTAATCGGCGGCACTACCAATCCCACCGCTGGCCTCTTCGGCGTCCAGGTAGGAGCCTTCCTGCAAAGAGAGAATGCCGACAAACTCCGCGACCACCTCTCCGAACGCTTTGCCCCAGCCTCGGTAGTCCCGTATGATTCGCCCAACGGTACTTTCTATCGCGTCCGCATAGGCCGCGTCGCTTCGGAGCAAGCAGCCACGCAGCTAGCCGCGCAACTCCATGACGAGACCCATTCCACCGTTTTTGTGATTCGCCTGGATCCCTGACCGGCGCCGTCCCAAATCACGAAATCCCGCCAACTATCAACTATCGAATATCGCCCACTGGCGAATATAATCACGCCGTGCGCCACAGAGCCGCGCTTCCCTCATTACTGCTCGTCGCGTCCATGGCCGCCCTGGCCGTCTCTCCCGTCTTAAGCAGCCCGCCCGCGCCGCCACAAACGATCACCGCTCTCGGCTCGATCATACTGCCGCCACGCGTGGTGGCCGGCCAGCCCGCCACGCTAGCGGTCCTCGATTCCACCGGCAGATTGGTGCCCGGGGTTCCCATCGACATAGGAAATGGCCAAATAATTCGCACCGACGCCACCGGCCGCGCGAAGTTCACCGTCCCGCCCGGCAACGGCCCATTCCTCACAAAAATCACTGTAAGCTCAGCCCAAGCCGCCGCCGTAGTAGTCCCACAATCTCCCGCATCGCCGGTGACAATTGCCAACGTTCCGCCGTTCGTTTCGCTGCGCGACGGATTCACTATCCGTGGCACCGGCTTTCAAGGTGACGCGGACGCCAACGACGTAACCGTCAGTGGACAGCATGCCTTGGTCCTGGCCGCTTCGCCGGTAGCTCTGGTGCTCCTCCCCGGCCCTCGCATCAAGCCCGGCGAAGCCAGAATCGTGATCAACTCCGCGGGCAACGCTGTATCCGCGCCGCTAACCGTACTCTCATTCGAATTCGACGCCACCACACACCCGGTCGTGCCAGGGAGAAGATCGAAATTAGAAGTCCGCGCCGTAGGAACCGATCACGCGCTGGATATCGAGGTAAAGAACCACACGCCGGCCACGCTTCGTTTCCCGGACGGCGACCTGCAGCTATTGAGAACGCACGGCACCGACGACAACATCGCGGACTTCAGCGTCGAGGGCCTCACCCCGGGAGATTTCTCCTTCTCTGTGAAATTGATCCATCGATCCGGCCTGCCCGCCGACCCCGATGCTGCCGAGCAATTCCTGGTCGAGGCCCGCCGGCACGCTACCGACAAACAGCAGCGCCGCTTGGAGCCTCTAATCGTGCACCTGCAAAAACACCCCAAAGACGCGCGCCGAATCGAACGCTCCCTGCAGCGCTATTTCTCCGGGCCGTCTCTAGGGCAATTCGGTTTCTGGATCGATTCGGCAAGAGAAGCGCTGCGAGGCGACTAGCCAACGATGGCGTTGGGGCTGGTCTTGATTTGGATGTAACTGTTTAACGCGAGAGCCCCACTCTTTCCCGGTTTTGGGAAGCATGGGCATTTTGACCTTCACCGACGCTGTTCAGCGCTCGACGCAAAACGGTAGCGCCTGGTGCGACGTTTAGTCCGAAAAGAGCCGCGAGGTTCTTTGCACCGGCATTTGCACCGGTACCGGCTCCGTCTCGCTCGCCGGCAATTCCGGCAGCACTGCCAAATCCGGGAGCGTCCCTTCCGACATCTGATCCACGGTATTGCGTGCCCGGCCCAATCGTTTAGCCGCGTCGTCGTAAGTTCCCTGCGCGTTCCGCAAATGCGTCCCCAACTTTTCGTGGGCCTCTTCAAGCCCATCGAACTGTTTCTGCAGCCCGGCCATACTCGCCAGCAGCCGCCGCGCATTCTCCTCCACCTTCAACCCGCGCAAGCTCATCGCAATCGCACAGAGATATGCGTAGCAGGTGTTGGGTGACACCGGAAAAACCTTCAGGGTACGGCAGAATTCATCCAGCCGCCCATACTTCGAATCCTCAGTCATCAGCAATTCGTAGTAGACGCCTTCCGACGGCACAAACATCAGCGCAAATTCCAGCGTATGCTCGCCCGGCAAAATGTATTTCTCCGCGATCGATTCGGCATGTTTGCGCACCGCCAGCGAAAAGTCCTTGCGCGCCTCCGTTCCCAAATCCAGCATTCGCCGGTACGCCTCGAGAGGGAACTTCGAATCGATGCACAGCAGCCGATCGCCGCTGCGGACCACCGCATCCACGATGCCTCCGGTGGCGAAGCGGTGCTGCACTTCATAGGCGGCCTTCGGCAGCGCATCTTCCAGCAGGCGTTCCAGCGCGATTTCCCCCAGCGCCCCGCGCGATTTCGCCCCGCCCAAAACCGTTTCCAACGCATGCGAAGCCGTCGATAAATCCTGGCTGGCCTTCTGCACCTCGCCAATTTGCTGGCTGATCTGCCGAATCGCATCGTTCGAGGTCTGCAGTTGCCTGGACACTTCGCGTTGCGCGTCGCTGGTAAGTTTGCCGGTAGTCGCCACTCCACTCTGCAGTTCCTGGCGCACCTGACCGAGCTGCGTGTTCATCGACTGCCCCAATTGCCCCATCTGCGCGGATATCGCCTGCGCCTGCTGCCCCACCAGCGCCTGCAGCTCCTGCCGCAGCATCGCCACGTTACGGTCCGCCTGTTCCGACCGCCGGTGATCGATCCAAATCAACGTCGCCGCCGCCCCCACGGCAATCAACAGCCCCAGCATGATCAGCACCACGTACATAATATTCGCGCAAACCTCCGTCCGAGAGAGAACCCGTTCAAGTCTAACTCAAAAGCGAACCGAGAATTGATTTTGGGAACGAGGGCTGTTTAGAGGCGAGTGGTCGAAGTTGGGGGCCCCACACGACGATCTTACGTGTGGGGTTGTTCAGTTTGTCTTTGCTGTTGGTTCTTAGTGCTGCGTGCAAACGCCTAGCGCAGCAGTATTTCCCCGTGGCCAACCATCTGATCGTTGAGAAACAGCCTGTATCGATACGACCCAGGATTCGTCCCCGGACGTATCGGCCCGCTCAAAATCTGCGATCCCTGCGGCGCCTGAAAAATGTTCGACCCAAACGGGCAGCGCTGCGGATCAAATTCAATCTTCAAGTTTCCCGCGTCCGACAACCAAACCGCATTGTCGCCCGCCTCCAGCACCAACACCTGCGGCAAAATCCCAACCAGTACCAACTTCGGAGAGTTCGGCATCAAGCTGCTTTCTGCCGCGTCGACAGAACGCGTTCCAAGCGCGGCTCAAAAAACTTAGCACACTAATGCCGGAAACACCCGCATTTCACGTTCGGGGCATGCTTGCCAAAATCTCCGCCAGCTTGTTGTAGCTTTGCGCCACTCCGCCTTCCATGGGGGACTTAAGCACGCCGTCGCGCGCCTCGCGCGAAACGTACAGGATCGTGGTAGCCAGCGTCGTCTTGCCGCCCTGCTCGCTTAGAACCGTAGTGAGAAGCGACTCGCCTGGATACCACGCTTCATCGAACAACTCCGTGCACACCAGCCGCTCCGGCTCCACAATCTCGCGGTAGGTGCCGCTAACGCCCATCTCGGGACCCGCGGAACCCTGCCGCCACACCCAGCGATACTTGCCGTCCACGCGCAGATCCACCTCGCACACCGCCAGCTCCCAGCCGCCGAACACCCCCAGCCAGCGCTTCAGCAGTTCCGGCTTGGTGTAAGCATCGAAGACCATCCGCCGCGGCGCATCGAACTCGCGGGTCATCACGATCTCACGCTCCGATTTCGCCACCACTTTCAGCTTCCCAGCATCGGTCATCATCAATCTCCCTTGACCATCGAATCCGGAAGCAACCACCGCCGCAAGAACTGCCCCGCGCCGTTCGCGCCCCGCGCTCACCTATGTTGGGTCATAGGCCTGTTGCAATCCCGCAATGTCGATTTTTTTCATTTGCAGCATCGCCTTCATTACCCGTCCAGCTTTCTCCGGGTCTTTGTCGCCCAGCAACTTTCTTAAGACGCTGGGGATGACTTGCCAAGACAACCCGTATTTGTCCTTCAGCCAGCCGCACTGGCCTTTCTCTCCGCCTTCCGAAAGCCTCTGCCACAGGTCGTCGACTTCTTCCTGGGTCTCACAGTCAACGTACAGCGATATCGCCGGCGTAAAAGTGAAGTGCGGCCCGCCGTTGAGCGCGAGAAAATCTTGACCGTCGAGCTGGAATGTTCCAGCTGCCAGTTTTCCGTCTCCCATCCGCGAAACGCTAACGATCTTGGAATTCATAAAAATGGAGACGTAAAAATTCATCGCTTCTTCCGCTTGATTGTCGAACCACAAGAACGGTGTAATTTTCTGCATAGACTCTCCCTTAGCCCTTCGTGCGTCTCGGTGTTTTCTCGTTGGTCTTCATCTCGTCGAGCAATGCGTCCAGCCGGAGGAAGTTGGCCTCCCATAGCCGGCGATAGCTTTCGATCCACACTTCAAGCTCCTGCAGCGGCTCAGCACGCAGCGCGTAGATGCGCCTCTGCGCATCCACCCGAACGTCAACAAGCCCGGCATCGCTCAACACCCGCAGATGCTTCGAAACCTGTGGTTGGTTCAGCCCCAACCGATTGACCATCTCCCCGACCGGCTGCGGCCCATCCCGCAGCAGTTCGACGATATGAAAACGGTTCGGCTCCGCCAGCGCTCGAAGTGTCTCCATCATAGCGAGCCATAATATGCCACAATACGTATATACGTGTAAAGGAATATTCCGTTAATTTCGCCGCCTCCGTCGCCTCACGCCTGTTTGTCGATAACCATCTGGCTCGGCTCCCGCCGTATCGCCCGTCTGCGCTGCTGATAGGCTCTCTTTTGCGGTACTCCGACCCACTGGATAACCGCCGATCGTGCCAAGGCTCACCCGCGCTTACCACCGGCATACATCGTTGTGCTCCGCGCGCGCCTGGTGCTAGCCTCGCGCACACGCGCAAAGACTGGCGCAGCAGCGACCGACCGGAACCGTCGGACCCCCAATAAATCTCCCAGTTCTAAATAGCAACACTGCCAGGGATGGCTATCTATGTTACTGATTCTAAAGGCAGAATCTTTAGTCGATGCCGGCAAGAATTCATTGCTGCATTTGGGCCCCTTCTACGATTCGGCTCGGGGAGTCCTGAATGACAGGTCCGCGCTGGGATGGGGCAGGGATCAGCCCTCAAAGGGCCCAAATCTAAATAGCAACACTGCCAGGAAGCACCCTCGTATGTTATTGATTCTAAAAAGCAGGAGTTTGCCGAATCCCGGCAGATTGCAGAAACACCACGAGGCGACAAACCGCTCAGGTCTCGCTCCTCGCTCCGAAAGACACCCGGTGGGCCTCTGGCCCCGGCGCGATCACCACGATTCCGAAGACCAGCACGATCGCCGCGAAAATTCCGAGCGCTTGGCCGTAACTCATGTGGCTGCTCATTTTCGATTCGATGAATGCGCTAGACGACGCCAGCAGCACCCCCATCTGGTAGGCGAACCCGGGGAAGAAGCCGCGCAGTTCGTTCGGCGACAGCTCGGTGATGTGCGCTGGGATCACCCCCCATGCGCCTTGCACCATGAACTGCATCAGGAACGCGCCCAGAAAAATCAAAGGCAGGTTCGGCGCAAACACCCACAGCGGAATCAGCAGCAGGGCGCCCACCGCCGAAATCAGCATCGCCCGCCGCCGGCCGCGCCGGTCCGAATAGTGGCCCATCACTACTCCGCCCAGAATCGCGCCGATCATCGATACGATGGTGACGAAAGCCGTAGTGCGCGGCAGAAATCCGTGTTGTTGCTGCAAGTAGGTGGGATACATATCCTGGGTGCCGTGCGAAATGAAATTCATCATGGCCATCAGCAGCACCAGATAGACGAACCGCTTCCAGTTCGCAAAAATCGCCCGCACGTAGCTGTTCCAGTCGGTCTTGGTCCGCGAGCGCTGCCACACTTCCGGCTCCTTTACCTTGGCGCGTATAAAAAGAGTCAGCAGCGCCGGCAGCCCGCCAATGAAAAACATCGGCCGCCAGCCCAGATGCGGGAACACTTTGAAATACGCCACCGCCGCCAGCAAATATCCCAGCGCATAGCCCTCCTGCAGCAGCCCGGAGAGAATGCCGCGCCACTTTACGGGAACCGATTCCATCGCCAGCGACGCGCCCACTCCCCATTCGCCGCCCATGCCGATGCCATAGAGCAGCCGCAGCGCGAAAAATATCCGGTAGCTTGGCGCCAGCCCGGTGGCGAATTCCACTACCGAATAAAAAACGATGTCGAGCATCAGCGGAATGCGGCGCCCGTAGCGGTCCGCCATCAATCCGAAGAGCAGAGCTCCCACCGGACGCATTGCCAGGCTGGCGGTAAGGGTCAGCGCAATATCGGGAATCGAGCGATGGAATTCCTTGGCGACCGGAAGCAAAACGAACGTCAGAATAAAGAAGTCGAAGGCGTCAAACGTCCATCCCAAAAAACCGGCAAGTACGGCGTTGCGTGAGTTACTTTGCGCGGCAGCGTCGGCAGGCGGAGGCAAGGGTTTGGCGTCTCAGGCGCCGATTTTAGCAGGGTGCCGTGGAAAATTCGGGAATTAGAATGCTGCAATCTGCGCCGCCCCGCCTGCCGGGCGAGCCCGTTTAGGCGGTTGATCCCGATCGCTGAATTCACCCACACTGGTGCTATGATTGTTCGTCAATACTGAGTCGGCTTTCGACGGGTGGCGTGCAAACATGACTGAAAAGATTGGCGAGCTCCGAGCCCCTTCCCGCATCCTGCTAACCCCCGGACCATCAATGATGGACCCGGTAGTCTATCGCGCGCTAGCGAACCCGCAAGTGGGCCACCTCGACCCGTGGTTCACGCACATGATGGGCGAGCTGCAGATCCTGATGCGAAGCGTATTTCGCACCGAGAATCGGATCACCTATCCGGTTTCCGCGTCGGGCTCCGGGGCCATCGAAGCCTCGGTATTCAACGTTCTCGAACCGGGCGACGAATGCATCGTCTGCGTGAACGGCGCTTTCTCCGAACGCATGGCCCTTATTGCCGACCGCACTGGCTGCAAAGTGCACCGCGTGGAAACTCCCTACGGCCGCAGCACCAACCCGGACGATATTCGCCGCACCGCGAAGGGAAAGAAAATCAAATTCGTTGGCCTCGCCCACGGCGAAACTTCTTCGGGCGTGGTGCAGCGCATCCCCGATTACCGCAAAGTAGCCGACGAGCTGGGCGCGCTGCTGATCGTGGACGCGGTGGCTTCGCTGGCCGGGGTGGAACTGGACGTCGACCGTGAACGCATCGACATCTGCTTCAGCGGCTCCCAAAAAGCCATTAGCGCGCCTCCGGGAATGGCGCCGATCACCGTCAACACCCGCGTGGAAGAATTGCTGCGCGCGCGAAAGACGCCGGTGCAGAGCTGGTACTTTGATTTCCTGCCGATCATGAATTACTGGGGCAAAGATCGCACCTATCACCACACGCCTCCGGTGAATCTGCTGTACGCACTGCGCGAAGCGTTGCGGATAGTGGTGGAAGAGGGGCTCGACGCGCGCTTCGACCGTCACATCCAGAATCAACTGGCGCTGATCGCCGGCGTCGAAGCGATGGGCCTGCAGCTCCTGGTCGAAAATCCGGCCGAGAGATTGCCCACGGTCACCGCGGTGAAAATTCCTCAGGGCATCGATGACGTAAAGATACGGAGCCAGCTCCTGGAAGAATTCAACATCGAGGTCGCCGGCGGACTTGGTCCGCTGAAGGGCAAGATTTGGCGGATCGGCCTGATGGGATTTTCCAGCCAGAAAACCCACGTTTTGTTGCTGCTCGGCGCGCTCGAGAAAGTTTTGCTCGACCAGGGATTCCGGGCCCCCGCGGGCGCAGGTGTGGCCGTCGCCGTCCGCCACTATCAGCAAGCCGGAGCCGTTTCCGCCGCGAGATGATGGCGCCGGCCACGGAATAATTTAGTCGCAAACTTAAGGACACCTTTAGTAGCACTGGAAGCGAAGAGCACATGGCCAAAGCAACTGACACCATGATCCACAACGCCGGGGCAATGCGCGATTTCATCGGCGCGTTTGACGTTCCCTCCAAAGTAACTGACCAGCTTTACCACTGTCGTTTCTCGCATTGCTGGAACGGCATCGCCACGCGCCATAGTGACACCATCGATTGCAAATTCCTGGTCGACGGCAAAGGCGTGATTCTCGGCGTCGCACACGTTCCCATGGTGCGCTTCCGCGAACGCACCGGGCGCAACCTGAGCGACCGCGAAATCAGCTACCTGGCCGCCGAATACCTGCGCGAACGGCTCGAGCAGGAAGACGAGCACACTCTTTACGATGTGTCTCCCGCCGACGTGCAGCGCCTGATCGAACGCCTCAACATCCGCTGAACCCGCGAACTCTGTTTCGCAAAATAGCGCGATAACCAAGGCTGCATCCGTGCGTCCAACATTGTCTAGGTGCGGTTGGCGCGCTCGCCCGCCCGATTGTGAATCGCTGCGGAGGCAAGAATCCAGTGCAATCGATCTGGCAGGATCTCCGCTACTCCATCCGCTTGCTCGCCAAGTCGCCAGCCTTCACCGCCATCGTGGTTCTCACGCTGGCTCTGGGGATTGGCGGGAACGCAGCGATCTTCAGCCTGGTGAATACCGCGTTCTTCCGGCCGCTGCCGGTTCCTGAGCCCGACCGCGTCCTGCGCTTGCTCGATTCGCTGCGGGCGCCCGATGGTCACCGTCAGACCTTCGGCATGCACAGCCAGAATGTCGCCACGCTCCGCGAAGTGAACCGGGTCTTCGACGGCATGGTGGCACTCAGCGGCGTGAACCTCACGCTCACCGGCACTGGCGAACCGGAACGCGTCTCGGTGATTTATCGCTCGGAGGGCTGGTCTTCTACGCTGAAGGTGCAGCCTTTCCTGGGGCGCGATTTTACGCCCGAGGAAGAAAAGCAAGGCGCCGGTAGCGGCGTCGCGCTCATCAGTTTCGGATTGTGGCAGCGCCATTTCGGATCGGCCACACCGGTGCTTGGCGCCGCGATGCACATCGATAACCGGGCTTTCCGGATTGTTGGTGTGATGCCGCGCGGCTTCAATTTTCCTTACAACGCAGAAGTGTGGATTCCCTTCGTGGTGGACCCGAACGATCGCGCGCTCGGCTTCGCGGTCTTCGCACACATCAAACCGGGCGTCACCATCGAGCAGGCGCGGCAATCACTCGAACAAGTGACCGCGCGCATCAAGGAGAAATTTCCGGAGACGTTGCCGGTATATGCGATGACCGCGATCACCCTGCGGGAAAACCTCACCGACAATCAGGACAGCACCATGCTGGCCTTGCTGTGCATCGTCGGATTCCTGCTCTTGCTCGCTTGCGTCAACGTCGCCAATCTGTTGCTGGCGCGGTCAGTGATTCGAGTCAAAGAGTTCGCCATTCGCGCCGCGCTGGGCGCCAGCCGCGCGCGGCAATTTCAACAGACCCTGATCGAATGCATGATGCTCGCCATTCTGGGGTGTGCGTGCGGCCTGCTGTTCGCGACATGGTTGAATCGCTACGCCGATACTATTCTGCCCGCTAATATCAGCGCCCAACTGGGTATGAGCGCATCGCAACTCGACGTTCGCGTGGTTTGTTTTGCGCTGCTGGCGTCGTTGCTGGCCGGGTTGGTCTCCGCCGTCGTTCCCACGCTGACTCAGGATCCCAGTCGGTGGCCGGAAATGTTGAAAGAAGGAGGAAGAGCGGGCGCAGGCCACGGGCGCTCCACCCGCCGATTGCTGAGCGCGTTCGTCATTGTCGAAACAGCTTTGGCGCTGGTGTTGATAGCCGGAACGGGATTGATGATGGAAAACCTTCGCCGCCTGCAGCATCGCGAGCTCGGATTTCAGCCGCATCAATTGCTCACCATGGAGATTACTCCTTCGCAGGCCAGCTATCCGCCAGGGCCGCGCCGCATCGCGCTGCTGCGCCGGGTCCTGGAAGAAATCCGAGCCACTCCTGGCGTCGACATCGCCTCTGCCACCACTGTCAATCCACTCGGAGGCGGGTCTTGGGGCGCGTCGATCCTCATCGAAGGTGCGGGAGCGCAAAATCCCGACAGTTCGTTCGTCGTCAACCATCGCCTGATCAGCCCGGAACTATTCCGCGCGATGGGTATTCCGTTACTCCGCGGCAGAGCGTTCACGGATATGGATGATGAGGCGGCCGAGCCGGTGGCGATCATCAGCGAGCAAATGGCGAAGCGCTTCTGGCCCAAACAGGATGCCATCGGCAAGCGGGTCCGAATGGCTCGACCGAACACACCTTGGATCACGGTGGTGGGCATCGTCGGAAACGTTCAAGATGCCGGGGATCCCGGTGATCCGGTGGAAACCTGGTACCTGCCGTACCCGCAGCAAGCATCCGCGTCTGCGGCCGACACGGTCTATCTGATGGTCCGAACTGCCGCCGATCCCGCCGCGCTGGTGTCAGCGATAAAGCAGGCGGTATGGCGCGCGGATGGATCGCTCGCGGTTTACGATAGCTCCGCGATGGATCACTATTATTCCGACACGCTCGAAAGAGAACGGCTCGGCACCCAAGTGATGAGTTGCTTCGGCGTGTTTGGCTTGTTGCTTGCGGCGCTAGGTGTCTACGGCGTGATGGCTTTTGCGGTGGCGCAGCGCACGCGTGAGATCGGAGTGCGCATTGCGCTGGGGGCGGACAAGCCAAAAATTCTGAGGCTGATTCTGCGCCGTGGGTTAGCGCTTGCCTGCGCCGGCCTGGCAATCGGATCGGCGATCGCCACGGTGCTCAACCGCGTGGTCGCCAGCTTTTTGGGTGAAGTTCACCGCATCGAGCCCGCGCCGATAGCCGTCGCTTCTCTCCTTCTTTTCGGCGTCGCTGTTCTGGCTTGTTACCTGCCCGCCAGGCGCGCAGCAAGCGTCGATCCGCTCATGGCCCTACGCTCGGAATGAAGCCGGACCAGACGACAGAAACGCCGCCTGCTCATGGTGGACCAACGCCGAGTTTGTAATTCGGCATCCTGTCCGCATGCAAATACGCGGACCACTGTATAATTCGGCTTATGCTCGGTTTAAATTTTGCGGCGCCATCGTCACCGAAACTCGGCAGCGCTTCATTGCGGCCCGGCTTGTTTCGCGCCATATCTCAAGCGATTCTCGGATGCTTGATCGCAGCGATTCCCGCCGCAGCGCAGCAGCCTGCCGCATCTGGAGATTCCTACGTGCATCACTTGATGCCGGTACCGTCGAGCGTAAAATTCCAGCCAGGCCGCCTGGCGATCGACGCGAATTTCACGGTGGGCGCCACAAAATTCTCCGATGGCCGGTTGCAGCACGCTATCGACCGCGCGGTGCTTCGTCTCAAGCGCCGCACCGGACTGTCACTGGTCGACCGTCCCGCAGCAGGAACAGCGCCCACTTTTGCGGTGAAGGTGGATGGACCCGGCATGGCGGTGCAAGGCCTGGATGAAGACGAAAGCTACTCACTCACGGTCGGCTCCAGCCAAGCGGAATTGGACGCGGCAACCGTGGTTGGCGCGATCCGCGGACTGGAAACTTTTTTGCAGCTAGTGGATTCCGACAATAGTGTTTTTTTTCTCCCCGTCGCGCAAATTCAGGACCAGCCGCGCTTTCGGTGGCGCGGACTGATGATCGACGTTGCGCGCCACTTTGAGCCGGTGGACGTGATCGAGCGAAATCTGGACGCTATGGCCGGGGTCAAGCTCAACGTCTTCCACTGGCACCTCAGCGACGACCAGGGTTTCCGCATCGAGAGCCGGCGCTTTCCCAAGCTCCAGGAAAATGGCTCGGATGGCCTGTTCTACACGCAGGAACAGGCCCGCGAAGTGATTCGCTACGCGCGCGACCGCGGGATACGGGTGGTGCCGGAATTCGATATTCCCGCGCACTCGAGTGCCTGGTTTGCCGGTTACCCGCAGTTCGCGGGCCTACCGGGGCTATACACGGTGGAACGAAAATTTGGAATCTTTGACAACGCTTTTGACCCCACTCGCGAAGACACCTACAAATTTCTCGATCGCTTTGTCGAGGAGATGGCCGACTTATTTCCGGACGCCTACTTCCATATTGGCGGCGATGAGAGCAACGGAAAACAGTGGGACGCCAATCCCGCGATCCAGTCATTCATGAAGCATCACCAGATGGCGGACAACGACGCGTTGCAGGCGTATTTTACGCAGCAAGTCGAGCAGATACTCACCCGCCACAGCAAACGCACCGTCGGATGGGACGAAATCATGTCACCCGATTTGCCCAAGAATGTGGTGGTGCAGACCTGGCGCGGCGCGGATTCACTCGATGCGGGTGCGCGACTGGGCTTCGACGGACTGCTCTCCGCCGGCTATTACCTCGACGCGATGGAAACCGCGGCGGCGCACTACGCCGTCGATCCGCTTCCGCAGGATAGTGGGCTCGATCCGCAGCAAGCGGATCACATCTTAGGCGGCGAAGCCTGCGCCTGGGCGGAGATGCTCACGCCGGAAAATATCGATTCGCGACTCTGGCCGCGGACCGCGGCCATCGCGGAACGCTTTTGGTCGCCGGCCACAGTGGTGGATCCCCACGATATGTACCGCCGCCTGGACGTGGTGAGCGTGCAACTCGAAGAGTTGGGCGTGCGGCATCTCGCGGGCCCCAGCGAAATGCTGCGCCGGCTCGCGGCCACCGAACACATCGAGCCGCTGCGCACGTTGCTGCTGTATGTGGAGCCGACGGAACTCAGCATTCGCGAAGTGGAGAATCCGTTCACACAACTCACGGTGCTAACGCGCCTCGAGGATATTGTGATTCCCGATCCGGTGGGCCGCCGAAGAGTGGAAGCGGCGGTGCAGCGCTTCCTGCTGGACAACAGCGGGTCTACCGCGGAGTTGGAAGCGATTTTTCAGGAGTGGAATGCGCTGCCTGCCGCGGTGAAATCGATGGCGCAGGCGAATCCGCTGATGGGGGATGCGCAGACTCTCGCCAACGAGCTGGCGCAACTCGCGCAGATCGGACACGAAGCGCTGGGCTATCTCGCTCATGGAGCCACGCCGCCAGCGGAATGGAACGAGCGCAGCGCCGCTGTGCTGGCGGAAGCTGCCAAGATAGTGAGCCCGATTCGGATTGCGGTGCTACCCGCGATACAGATGCTGGTTGACGCGGCGAGCGCTAAGGACGCGGCGCCCCAGCCTTCTCACTAGACGCTAGGCGTCGCCCAGGGTCTCGCCGTCCGCGTCGGAGGGATTTTCGAGTTCGCCGGCTTCCAGAATGGCGCCGCACTCCAGGCATTCCAGGTATTGCGAATCCTTATCCTTGGCGATGATTTGGGTGCGCTTGTGCGCGCAAAGAGATTGTTCGGGCATGATTCGATTCCCTGGCTGGTATCCCTAGAATAACAAAAAAGGCCTTTAAAGAGTGGTCATCCGGGGATTGTGGAGTACGAACCGTTACTCGCCAGACAACGACTAAATGCCCCGGTTGGCCCGACTAGTACGTCGTCTTCAACCTTGCGACGAGAGTTCGAGGGCTGCCAATGAGTCCTTAATTGTTGGAGTCTGGCCGGCGGCGATATCGCGCAGGCGAATTTGGTGAAACTTGGAAAGCAGGGCGTTGGCTTTTGAGAGTGCTTCGACGCGTTGTACGTAGGCTTCGAGCTTCGCCCCAGGAATTGCAAAAATGGCCACACTGTCGGTGAGCACATCCAGGTAGGCGCGAGCTCCACAACATCCAAGGCTTAACGCAGCACGGCCAGTATTCACCACCTGAGGTATTACCGCGCACGCGGGCCTTCCCAGTGCCGGTGGAGTTTGGTTTTCCACCTGCTGCGTCGCTTCGGAAAGGATAAGGGTTTGATTCGCGTTTACGAACAGCAGCACGACATCCGGCGGCATAGGGGAATCAGCTAGCGGAGAGTAGATAACGTATCCCGGTTGCGACTGCAGTACAGGAATCGACGCAATGTCTTCCGCCCGCACATAACTAAGCTCGCCGAATACCTTGAGTGCATCCATCAGATCGATCTGCTGAGCAGGGGACGGCTGGAGGTTATGAGTGTAGACGCCGATAGCGCACAAGTTGTGATCGGAAGTGGATGTCGCGAACGTAGTGCTCGCGGCGTCTTGCCAGAACCTGCATCCCGCGGGAGCACGGCCAGTATGTCCGCTAATACCGGCTGGAATGGAAGCGGCGAAACCGATTGCTATGGGTGTTTGCCGGAGATCCAGAGAGGCGGTAATCCTGGCGGCTAACTGAGAGTACTTGCTTTCTGGGGACATGTCGCCCGTCTCCTTCCGCGGACAGCTAGACTTTGTGTTCGCGTTCGACGCTAAAACCCAGATCGGTAATGAAAGCCACGATGGATTTCTCGGTTATCTGCGCAGGATCGAAGCCCACGGTCACTATGCCCTGTGGGTAGGTTGATTTGCTTGAAGCGATCCCTTTTTGTTGGCCAAGCATGGTATCCAGACCGGTGGCGCAGGTGACGCAGCTGAACCCTCGCACACGATAGGTCACGATGCTGGTTGCTCCCGCTGCCACGGATTCCCGAGGAGCAAGGCCGGCGGCAGTCGCGAAGGTGATTACTTGAAAAAATCGTCGGCGAAACATTTTTCGTTCCCTCCTTAAAATCTATGCGGCATCTGGGTCCGATGTCACTTCGCTGTAGCTATGCCAGGCTCGTATCTCCAGGGTGTCTGGATGCTGGCTTTGTCGGAGAAGCGTGTATCGGTGTACTCGCTGAACTCGAGTTTCTTGTCCAAGACACCTGTCTCCATCATCAGATCGCGCACCATGTCGAAGTCTGCTTTCCGCGGAGCGAGCGGACTATAGGTGACCCGATCCATCGGATTGGTGAGCGCCCATCGTAGCAGCGCGGGTTTCTGGTTGTAGTAGAAGCGGCCCACGAAATCGGCAGCGTCCTCGCGGTTCGGCTTGCTGGTGTCAAGCCAGAGTCCGGACCGGGCGATACCGTCCACCAGTACCTGCACCACCTCGGGACGGGAATCGATGAGGTCCTGGCGCACAACCAGAATGCAGGACATGTAGTCGGGCCAGTAATCGCGAGCCTGGAACAGGACTTTGCCGAAACCGGCCATTTCTGCCTGAGACGGAAATGGCTCGCCCATCACAAAAGCATCGATGGCGCGAGCCGCGAGGGCGCCGGAAACATCGGGAGGCGCCATCTCGACCATTTTGATTTCGCTGGGTTTCACGCCCCACGCCTTCATCGCGCGAAAAAGCAGGAGGCGTTCGTCGGAGAAGCGGCTGGGAATGGCGATAGTGCGGCCGCGCATATCCGCAAATGTTTTGATCGGGCCGTCTTTGCGCACCACCACCGCGCTGCCGTAGCGGTGCCCGAGGTACACCACCTTGATGGGTACTCCCTGGGCCTTAAGGGCCAGCGCCATCGGAGCCACAATAAAGGCGGCCTGCACGCGGTTCGAAATGAGCGCTTCCTTCATCTCGGGAAAGCCCTGAAACATGCGGGGCAGATACATTTCGCCGGATTGCGAGAATTTGGAAATGTAGTCGGTCACCGGACAGGTGAGCTGGCAGGTTACCGGGAGGTAGGCTACGATGATTTTTCGTTTCTCCAACGGACGATAGTCGTTGAGAACGGCCGCCCAGTTCACGTTGAGATAGGCGTGCAAGCCTGAAATCAGTAATAGCCAGCCGAACGCTGCCAGCGCGATTTTGCGCTTAAGACTCATGGCCGAATCCCCATCGAACGGATCGAATCTTCTCGAGTTGGCGGAAGCCGATGTCGAGCGCCAAGCCGATGACACCGATTAGCAGCATGGCCGCCACCACCAGGTCATAGCGCTTACCGGAATTCCGCGAATCGATAACCAAGTAACCAAGTCCCGAATCGACGGCGATCATCTCGCCCGCGACGACCACCAGCCACGCCACCCCCAGCGCGATCCGCAGGCCGATGAGGATCTGCGGCAGCGCCGCGGGAAAGACCACTCGCGCCAGGAGTTGCGCGGGCGACAAACCGAAGTTACGGCCAGCGCGTCGGAATACCGCCGGCACGTGAGACACGCCGCTGGCGGACGCAACGACAATAGGAAAGAAAGCGCCGAGAAAGACTAAAAACACCGCGGCATGGTCTCCGATGCCGAAGAAGATGATCGCTACCGGAATCCAGGCGATCGGGCTGATCGGACGAAGAATCTGGAGGACCGGATTGAGCACCTGGTTCACTGCCGGATACCAGCCCAGCGCCAAACCCAGAGGGATTCCAACGACGGCAGCGGTACCGAACCCGATGGCCACGCGGCGCAATGAGTCAGCGATATCGGCCCAAAGGACGTGCTTGCGGAAGAGCTCAGCCAGGCCTTTTTCCACACTGAGGGGCGATGGAAATACCTTGGTCGCGGTCCAGATAACCGAGTAGTGCCACAGAGCGAGAAGCAGCGCAACCGCGAGAAGCGGCCAGAAAAACGTCTCCCAGCGGGCGGGTTTGGAGAGTGAGTTCATACGGTATACGCAAGACCAATCTTTTTTAAGAGGTCATCGCGGTGTTGGAGATAACGCGCGGAACTGATATTGCGCGGGTGGGGGATGTCGATGGCGAGAACATCCTGAATTTTGGCCGGGCGGGAACTGAGGACCACGACTCGATCGGCGAGCTGGACGGCCTCGTCGATGTCGTGGGTCACGAAGACAATGGTGCGGCGTTCGGTCTGCCAGATACGCAGCAGCTCGCCGCGCATGATGAGCCGTGTGACCGAATCCAGGGCGCCGAAGGGCTCGTCCAAATAGAGAATGTCAGGATTGACCGCCAAAGCACGAGCCACCTGCAGCCGCTGTTTCATGCCGCCCGAGAGGTCGGAAGGGTAGGTGTGCTCGAAACCTTGCAGGCGCACCATTTGAACGTAATGGGCGATGCGCTCGCCACGCTCCGCGGCCGATAGCTTCGATAGTCCAAATCCTATGTTGCCCTCGACGGTGAGCCACGGAAACACACCCTGTTCCTGAAAAACCAGGATACGGCGAGGGTCCGGTCCGTGGACCACTTCGCGGTCGATAGTCACCGATCCACTGGTCGGGGAAAGGAAGCCTGCCATCACGTTGAGCAACGTCGTCTTGCCGCATCCGGATGGCCCGACCAGGCAGATGAATTCGCCATTACGGACATCCAGGTTGATATCTTCGAGGACGGGAACACTTTTGCCATCGCGGTCGAACACCATGCCAACGTGTTCCGCGCGTAACTTCGCGTCCAAAGCCGTGGTCGTCGTAGCTGCTGGCCCCATACCTAATTCTCCGAGTAACCCCACCGGAACGACTTCACTCGTTCCAGCGAGCGCATCGCTAAATCCAAAAGCAAACCGATGGCACCGATAATCACCATGCCTGCGAGCACCAGATCATAACGATTGCCGGCGTTGCGCGCGTCGACAATCAAGAATCCCAGCCCCGAGCTCACTGCGATCATCTCCGCCGCCACCACCACCAGCCAGGCAATTCCCAGGGTGATGCGCGAGCCGGTAATCAGCTGCGGCACCACCGCCGGATACAAGACGCGATAAATGAAATCCGGCGTGCTCAAGCCGAAGTTGCGGCCGACGTTGACGTACACCGGTGCGACGTTGTGAACCGCACTCATCGCCGTAAGCAGCAAGGGGAAAAAGCAGCCCACGAAAATGAGAAAGATGGCGGCCATATCGCCAACGCCATACCAGAGAATGGCGATCGGGATCCACGCCAAGGGTGAAATCGGGCGAAGGATCTGCACCAGCGGGTTCACCGCCATTTCCGCGCGGCGGTGCCAGCCGATGGTCAATCCGAGGGGGATCGCAATCACCGCGGCGAGGGAAAATCCCCAGGTGACACGGAACAGCGAAGCGACCACATATTTCACGAGCAATCCGTGGCGCAAAAGGTCGCCGATGCCGAGCAGCACTGCCCATGGTCCCGGTAGAAGTTGCCCCGGGTGACGGTCGACCGCTATTTGCCAAATGACCAGCAGCATCGCGATGAACGCGACCGGCCGGAGCTGGACAAGCAGGTTTGAAGCCCGCGATGTATTCCCTTTTCCCAGGTTGCTGGTACTCGGTTTTGGCACGATGGCCTTCGCGCTCCGCGCATACATCGGCGCATGTAGAGGGCGCCGCAGGGATCAACCTCCCCAGGGCGATTCGACATCGCCGGAAAGTATCATCGCCGGGCAGAGTCTCTCAATAGCGGAAAACAACTAGAAGACATTCAGGAAGGGTTGCGGCACCCGAGTCACCGGGGTTCCGCAGCAAATTCGAAAGGTTAAAAAAATGGGACGGAGAGCAGTAACGCTGTCTCCGTCCCAATCGTGAAACGATCGCTTAGATCCTAGAACAGGACCTTTAGACCGAAGTAGATGGTCCGTATACCACCACTCTGCAGCTGCGGATTCGCAAATCCCTCTTGATAGGCCGTAACGCCGGCATTTTCAATGAAGGGGCTGGTTCCGAAGAAGTCAGGATGGTTGAACGGATTGGTCATAGTCATGTGCCACTGAATGTTGACGCGTTCGCGAACCTTGAAGTTCTTAAAGAGAGTAAAGTTCGCCTGGTTGGTCCAGTACTCGCGAGCAGTATTGCGGCCGGCGTTGCCGAAGGGAGTTCCGAAGACTGCATCGGCTGTCCCCCCGTTAGCGATCCACCGAACCTGGTTTTTCGCAACCGGAACGTCGGTGCCGGCGGCGTTGATGGCATTCAGGGAAATCAGGTTTGTTGCAGGGTCAGTGCAACCGATGCCCGTAAAGGCGCAGGCATCACCGGCGAAAATACCAACCTGCTGCTGCGGCGCACTCGCACTTCCCACGAAGGGCCGGGAAGTCTCGAGGGTTCCGATGTTCGCCAGGTCGAAGCTAATGTCGTTAGCTACGCCACCCGTCAAGGCGTTTATCTCGATCTGGGATGGGGTGAAGGGTTCGCCCGATCCGAGGATGTAGTTGCCGGAGACGGCCCAGCCGCCCAGAATGTGCCCGAGCACTCCCTGTTGCGAGCGCTTGAACGGGATATCCTCGACGAAGGTGATCGTCCAAGCCTGCGGAATATCGAGACCGGATAGACCATATTCCTGGCCCTTGTAATTCGTCGGGTTCTGGGAGTAAGCGATGGAGTTGCCGCCGCCGAAGGTGCTGAAAATCTCGCTGACGTTATCCATCGTCTTGCTGTAGGTGTAGCCCATTTTCAGGGTCAACTGATTGAACAAATTGGTGGTTCGCAATTCGGTCTGCAGAGCGTTGTAGTTGGAAAATCCAGTGTTCGCGGTTTCGTCGGTAACGCCCTCATTGCAGTTCACAGTGCCGAAGGCGTTTGGAACCGTGGGAGCCGGAGTGGCGCAGGGCGTCAGTCCCGCAGGAACCAAGTTGGGATAGGAAGTGGCCAAGCCGAGAATGTACGGGTTGGCGTTAATGGACTGGAAAAGATCCCAGCCATGATTCCCGACGTATCGAGCCTCGAAGGCCGCATGCGCGCCGAGCTGGCGCTGAATGCCGAGTGACCATTCGTGAACGCGGTCGGGTCCAAAGTTGGGATAAATGGTGGTGCGGTTAAAGTTCCGGGGATCGAATACACCCAAGGTGAGGTCGCTGCCATATTCAGCGCGCACGGCGCCGCCGGTAGGAACCGCCGGCAGGCCTGTGGAGGGCGATTGCAAGGTCTGGGCCAGAGCCGTCGGAGCTGAAATGGCGACCAGGAGGAAGGTGTTGTAGAAGGCCGGATCATAGGTGAGGCGATAGCCGCCGCGAATGACCGTCTTATCCCCGCCAAACAGCTTGCCCTTCGGCGACCACGCAAATCCAAGGCTGGGTCCAAACAAGTCCTTTACCGATGCGGTTTTGGGAACGGTGGTCGCCGAGAGCGGCAACGACGGATCCCAGAAGGGGGTGGAACTCTTCTGTTGGGTGGTAGTGAGCTGATTAAAGAGGTTGGCAGGCTGCCCGTAGAAAGAATAGGTAACCCCAAGATTCAAGGTCAAATTGTCTTTGACCTTCCAGTCGTCGCCGACATACCAGAACGTGTCGTACTCTTTGAAGGCGAAATTGGGACTGCCCTGGGTAATGGAAACCGACGTGGGAGTGTTAGCCGCGTAGGCGCCCCAATCGCTATACAAATAGGTGCCGTTATAGTTCGGCAGGAAGACGTTGGGTGAATTCTGAATGGTGAAATTCACGCCCATCTTCAATTGGTGGCGTCCCTTGGTAACGTCGAAGTTGTCCTGAATCTGATAGGTCTTAACGATGCGGCCCTGCGGGAAGTTGCTTGCTGGACCATATCCCTCGAGCGACGGATCGCTGAAAGTGATGCTGGACAACGCGTTAGCGAGACCGGACTGGAGCGGGACGGTGTTGCCCAAGGTGTTTCCGGCGAATTGCACGTCGGATTTGCTCCAGCTAGCGCGGAACTCGTTGGCCAAGGTATTGGTAAAGGTATGGCTCCACTGACCCAACACGCTCCGGCTAAGCGAAGGAACGCTGACCGGGTACCCTGCGGCACCGTCCGGTTCGGCGTTGAAGAAATCCTGCCTCTGTTGGAGGAAACGAACGAAAACCGAATCCTTGGAGCTGATCTGAATGTCTCCACGGCCGATATAGTCCCACTCGTGGAAGCCATTGGGGAGCAACCTCTGAATTCCGCCAAGCTCGTAACCGCAAGCCGCCGCCCCGGTGGTCGGATCGGTGGTGTTATTGACGGGAGCGCCATCGTAGTAGCCGAGCTGAGTGGGGCCCGATTCCACCGGATTGCCGCCCTTGATGGAGTAGGGGCCATAGGCCTGGAGCGCCTGAACGCTGGTGCTGCCCGGGAAGCAACTGGCGAGTTGCGCGGTGCCGTTGGCATCGGGAAGCAAGGCGCCGGTGCTGAAAACGCCGCTGGAGGAATCGATTTGGTCGTCGAAGCCGCCGAAGACGAAAACTTTGTCCTTCTTGAGCGCGCCGCCGAGGGTGCCGCCGGTGAATTCCTCGTTGAATCGGGGCGGTTTCTTCAGCCCATCTTCTGACTTCTCGAGGTTGGAAAGGGTGGTCAAAACAGAATTGGTTTCGGTGCCACCGCCGGTGCCGTGCCAGGTATTGGAGCCGCTCTTGGTGTTGATGTTCACCACGGAACCGGAGTTTCGGCCGTATTCCGCACCAAAGTTGCTGGTGGTAATTTGATACTCCTGAACGAAGTCAGGGTTGGAGAGGAACATGCCCGGGCCGGCGACCGAGTTATCGTTATTATTCTGACCGTCAATCTGCTGGTCGTTGGAGCGCCCGCGGATGCCATTCACCGAGAATCCGGTGCCATTGGTGTTGGTAAAGGTTTCGTCGGAACGGGTCATGTTGACGCCCGGAACCGTCAAAGCCAGGTTGTCCAGACCTTCGTTCTCGGCGATGCCGGCATAGGTCTGCAACTGCTCCCCGGTAATATCAGAGGTGACTTGGGCTTGAGTGGCTTCGACCAGAGGAGGCGGTGCGGTTACTTCCACCGTGGTGGTCTGCGAGCCCAACTGAATCCGCAATTCGCCGGTGGAGTACTCGGCGTTCGCGTTTACGCCGATGCCACCCAGGTCGAGTTTCTGAAAGCCAGTCTTGGTGACGGCCAGTTCATAGGCGCCGATCGGCAGTTGCACGAAACGGAAGAATCCGGAATCCGACGTCGCCCCTTCGGCGGTCGCGCCCGAGCCACGATTCGTTATGGTTACAGTGGCGCCCGGCACGCGAGAGCCACTCTGATCAACGACGGTGCCGCTGATTGAGCCGGTGTCTACCTGTGCCCAAGAAGCGGGAGCCGCAATGAGAAAGACCATAACCAGCAGACCCAAGACAAAAGCCTTAGAAATACTCCCCATTTTGCTATCCCTCCATATTGTGTAATTCATGCTGGACTCCCCGGATGCGAGGAGCAGATCGATGCTGTTCACCTGAAGAACCACCGGTGCGGACTCACCGAAAAACGTTGCTGCCAAGATTTCGCTCATATCCCCCGGCTGAAGCAAACACCGTCGATGTCACTCGTTCGTTCTGACGCGTAACCTCCGACCAGCTCTGGTCGAGAAGCCTGACGGGCACCAGGTATAACCGCATAGCGGAGAGGCTGAAGTTTCGCCAGCTTCCGCGTTGGAAAGAGGTGATTTAGCTGAAACGGGAGCTCTGCCCTGTTCCATAAACGTGCACTTGATGTACCATCCGCGAATGATTTAAGTCTATTTTTTTCAGCTAGATGGAGCGGTGACAGGGATCTGGAAGCCAATCATCCTATAATTCGGTGTAGATATATCCGAATTTTGGTATATCGAGTTACTTCCGAGTACCGAATCAGGACAGGTCCGCAGGGAGTCTAACTGGCGGAATGGTCGGTCATTGCTTTGTGGATTTGTTGCGAAAGCGCTGGGTTCGGCTGCAATTTTAGGGCGCGCTCGAATTGATCGCGGGCGTGGCCGGCGTCCTTGTTCTTCTGGAACGTCGCACCCAGGTGATAGTGGTAGGTGGGGTTGTCGGGGGATTTCTTGATGGCCTCCTCGAGCAGGCCAATCGCGGTGGGATAGGCGCCTTGATAGTAATAAGCCCACGCCAGGGTGTCCGCTGTGCCGGCTGCTTCCGGCATGCGCTGGCGAGCCGTCTGGGCCAAAGAAAGCGCGACGTCCTTGTCGCCGCCGTGTTCCAGGAGCAGGTAGGCCAGGTTATTCGCGGCGGTGGGGTCGTCGGATTGGGTCTGCAGCGCGGCCCGATAGAGCTTTTCGGCTTCGGCCCAATTTCCGCCGGATTCCTGCAGGCTGCCTTGGGCATCGTACAAACGCACATCGTGGGGATTATCTTTGGCGGCGCGCTGATAGACGCCGACCGCCTGGTCCGCGGAGCCTTGCAGGATGTAGGCATTGGCCAAGGCCAGAGCCGCGTCGACGTTTTGGGAGTCGAGTTGGAAGGCGTGCTGAAAGGCGGCGGCGGCCTGCGGCAGATCTTTGGCGGTGACCAAGAGGTTGCCGAGGACGAAGTATAGGGCGCTGGTGGCCGGGGACTTGGCGATTTGGGCTTGGGCGTCCGCGAGAGCTTTGGCGGGGTCCTTACGCTGGACGTCGAGATTGACAAGTCCTTGCAAAGCCTCGCTGGAGGCCGGATCGCGGTCCAGGGCCTGCTGGAAGAATTGAAGCGCGTCGTCCGGGCGCTTCTGGGCAGCGCGCAAGTTCCCCAGACCGGTGTAGGCGCGCGCGTCGTTCGGAGCTACCTCCAGTGCTTTCTGCAAAGATTTCTCGCCGCTGTCGGAGTCGCCGCGACCGATCTGGGCGGCGGCCAGATCGACGTAACCCTCGGGAGAGTTGGCCTGGGCGCGGATCAGCTGATCGCCGCACTGCCACAGCAGATCCCAATCCGAGCGGCGCTGCGCGACGGTAGCCAGGGCGCGTTGGGCCTCAATAAAGGAGGGCACCAGCCGGGCGGCGGTGCGCCATTCCCCTTCGGCCTGCTGCATGCTGCCCATCTCCGCGAAAATCAGGCCCAGTTGGAAATGAGCGACGGCATTGTCCGGAGCGTTCTTGGTGGCATCCTGCAGAATGGCCAGGGCTTCGGTTTGCCTGCCGTCGTGGCTAAGCAATTCCGCGCGCAGGATTTGGGCGTCGGTGTCTTTGGGGTTGGCTTTTAGGATTTCGTCGTTCCAGCTCTTGGCCTCGGCACCGCGATTGGCCAGAATCAGAAGCTGAATGTAGGTTTTCTTGACGCGCAGATCCTTGGGGTGAGCCTTGGCCAGGGAAGCGAACTCCACCAGTGCTTTTTGGGTGTCGCCGTTGCTCAGATAGAAATCACCGAGCATGCGATAGCCCTCGGGATCCTCGCGCAGTGCGCCTTTGGCTTCCACTAACGCGTGTTCGGCGTCGTCTTTGCGCCCTTCGGCCAGGTACAGCGCGGCCAGAGCGGTGCGCGGAGCGGTGGCGGTGGGTGCGGCGGCAATCGCGGCGCGCAGTTGGGTTTCGGCTTCGGGCCAGCGCTGTTGCTTCTGGTAGAACTGCCCGAGTGACAAGCGCGCCGGGAGATAATTGGCATCCACGGCGATCGAATTCAAGAAACTGGCCTCGGCCTCCGGATTGTGTCCGGCGCGGAGCTCGAGAATGGCCAGGTTCAGGTGCGCATCGGCACGTTTGGGGGCGATGGTAACAGCAGTCTTGGCCTCGGCGATTCCTTTTTCCTCGCGGCCCATGGCGGCATCGGCGTTGGCCAAAACCATTTGGGCATCGGCGCTATGGGGATCGAGCTGCAGCGCGGCCTGGGCGTGATCGCGGGCATCGTCAAATTTGCGTCCGGCAAGCAGCAGCTTGCCCAAGTCGGCCATAGCTCGGGCGTCCTTGGGATCGAGTTCGAGGGTGCGGAGGAGTTCCTGGTAGGCGGTGGTCCACGCGCCGTCTTTTAGGAAGCATTGCGCGAGCTCATAGTGGGCGTCTGAATAGTAAGGATCGGCTTGGAGCGAATTTTGAAACTGAATGGCCGCTTCGTGATATTTGGCGCGTTGAAAGTAGCGCATGCCGCTGTCGAAATATTCTTTGCGGCGGGCATTGGGATCGCGAGAGCAGCCAGCCAGCAGAGCTGCGGCGGCAATGCAGGCGATCAAAGCGTTCGCGCCTCTTGAGTTGCGATGGAAGGTCATACGGTTGTCATCCGAAAGTAGTGCCTCGAATCGTTGGGCGTCGCTTCCTAGACTGTAGCAGGCTCGGCCAAATTTATGTAGAGCGTTGGGCCGATGTGCTACGAGCTTGGCACGCATGGGCGATAAGCCACGCGGCTGGTAAAAAGTGTTTGGCGCCCAGGGTTTCCCGAGGCGAGATTATGTGAAAATCGGTTGCACAGTACTTGTGTTTTATCCAAAAGTACTAGGCCTACAGGATTTAAAGGAAATATTTTACCACTTGGTGGAAGGCTGGACGTACTTACGTGCCATTGACAACATGGTTCCAGAAGCGGAAACTTTCCTAGCAGACTCCGATAATTGAAGTTAGCCTATTTTATGACGCATTACTCTGCCTCCGGAGACGTGGCACTTCAAGTGCACCCCCCTGTGCGCGGGTATGTTTTCGCGGGTACTGGTTTGGCCCGACTGCGGGAGGCTAAGTGAGCCTCGAATCCTGGAATTCGCTGTCTCCGATGACCAAAGACGCCACGATCAACGCGAATGGATGGAGCACGATGCGGAGCGTAAGCCCGGCGGTGCAGACGCTGGAGCGCGCGCTAACCGATATCGCGCTGACGAATATTCCGGTGCTGCTGATCGGTGAGAGCGGGACTGGCAAGAAATTTTTGGCGCAGCAGATTCATCGGCTGTCGCCGCGGCGCGACGAGCCGCTGGCCAAAGTGATTTGTGCAGCGACGGCGGCGGAGACGTTTGCCGCGTATTTCGCACCCGCGGGCAACGGGCATGACATTGCGAGTGGCAGCAACGGGGGGAATGGGGGTAACGGCGGAAACGGGGGCAACGGGAATGCAAACGGCTCGCACGTTGAAGCCGCGCCCGGATCACTCTTCCTCGAGGAGATCAGCGAGCTCGATGGTCTGAGCCAGCGCAACCTGCTGTATGCGCTGCCTGACAGTGACGGGGCGGCGCAACACCACGACCGCAGTCCGCGCCTGATTTCATCCACCAGCCGCAACCTGGAAGAAGAGATGCGCGCGGGCCGATTTCGCAACGAGCTGTATTACCGCATCAATGGGGCGTCGCTGCGCATCCCTCCCCTGCGACAGCGCCGCGAAGATATTCCGGTGCTAGTGAATTTCTTTTTGGCCAAGCACTCCGCGCTGCTGGGGCGGACACAACCAGACGTGAACGAGCGGGTTATGAATCTGCTGCAGGAGTATTCGTGGCCGGGAAATATTCGGGAGCTGGAAAATGCGGTGAAGAAAATCGTGGTGCTCGGCGATCCGCAAATCGCGGTCGCCGACCTGGTGACCGCGGCGGGGTACGAACCGCGTCCGGCGCCGGCGATTCTGCACGGTTCTCCATTGAAGGCCGCGGCACGCGCGGCTTCGCATCAAGCGGAACGACAACTGATTCTGGAAGCGCTGGCGCGAACGCGCTGGAACCGCAAGCGGGCGGCGCAAGAACTGCAGATCAGCTATAAATCTTTGCTCTATAAATTGAAGCAGATTGGCGCGGACGAACCGGAGACGGCTTAGCCGGGAGTTCGCAGACATCGGGAGTGGGGAATGATGAGATCGAGAATGGGGTGGGCGGGTAGCTGTTTCGCGGCGATGCTTGTATTGGGAATACCGGGCATGGCGCGGGCGCAGGCAACAACCACCAACAAGGCGCCCAACGTATCGTTGCCGCCTAAAGATACGTCCAACTATCTGATCGGCGCGCAGGACGTTTTGGACGTGAACGTCTGGAAGGATAATGAGCTGACCAAGACAGTACCGGTGCGTCCGGACGGGAAGATCTCCCTGCCGCTGCTCAACGACGTGCAGGCGGCGGGGTTGACGCCGACGCAGCTTTCGCAGTCGATCACCGAGAAACTGAAGCGTTACATTGCCGACCCGCAGGTGACCGTGATCGTGACGGTGATGAATAGCCAGCGGGTTTACCTGATCGGGCAGGTGGCGAGGCCGGGAGCGTATCCGCTACTTCCCGGCATGACCATGCTGCAAGCAATATCGAGCGCCGGGGGCCTGGCGCAATTCGCCAATTCGAAAAAGATTTTTCTAACGCGGGCCGAAGACGGTAAGACGAAAAAGTATCCATTCAACTACAAAGAAGTGATGGAAGGCCGCGCGCCGGATCAAGATCTTCCGCTAAAGGCCGGCGACACCATCGTGGTGCCATAGGAGCCGAATGATGCCAAGATTACGAAATCATATTTGGGCCGGCCTGATCGTGCTGGCGTTCTCCGCGTCCGCCGCTTGGGCGCAGGACAACGGCAATCAAACGCCGCCGGTTGCGCCGCTGCAGCAGAACACCCCGCAGACAGGCGCTCCGGGATCAACCGGGGACACCCCTGGCAACGGCAATCAGAGCACCGATACCGAGCAGAACCCGATACCGGCGAAGGTGGAGATGGAAGCTCCGCCGGCGAGCAGCGCGGCGATCCCGTCCCTGGTGGCAGGAGTGACGCGCAGCTTCGTGCTGCCGGAATTCGATTACTACGGTCAGTACGACACCAACGGACAGAACACCACGACCAATAATCAGACCATCACCGACCACACGTTCCTGGGCGGCATCACCCTGCAGAAAGTCACGTCGCGCTCGCAATTCAATCTGGCGTATGCCGGCGGCAGATCCGTTTCGCCCGAAGGCGGCTATTACGACGCAACCACGCAGATCTTTGGAGCGTCGGAAAAGTGGGTCGGCAATCGTTGGGGAGGCTTTATCTCCGACGAGATGAGCTACATGTCGCAGTCCGCGTTTGGCGGCGGCGTCACCCCAGACTTGGGAGGCGGATTTGGCGGCGGCGGGGTCGCGCTGCAGCCCGTGTTCATGCCGGGGCAAACCGTCTTCACCGCGTACGGGCCGCGAATCAGCAACGCCACGGTTGCGGAAATCGATTATCAAATGGGGCCGCGGAGTTCGCTGACCATCGCGGGGATATACGATCTGTTGCATTTTTTCAACGCCGGGCTGGTAAATAGCTATAGTGCGGGCGCACAAGTGGGCTACAACTACCAAAAGACCGCACGGGACACCATCTCGCTGATTTACCGGTTCGATGCGCTGCGCTATGAGGACAATCTTCTGAGCGTGAACGATAACGTGGTCGAACTCGGCTACCGCCGGTTGGTGGCGCAACGGCTGTCGTTCAGCATGGCGGCAGGACCGGACTTCGCGGAAATCCATGATCCGGTTACCGGCGATTACCAGCACATTTCCTACGCCGTAGACGCCTCGCTGGAATACGCACTGAAGCGCGCCAGCCTGGGCGCGGCCTACGATCATTACCTGACGTCGGGCAGCGGAATCCTGACCGGTTCGTACACCGATCAATTCAGCGCCAGCCTGAATTTGCAACTTTCCCGGCTGTGGAACCTGGGATTGACGGCATTGTACGCGCGAAACTCCGGACTTCCGGGAACCAGCAGCGGGCAATCCGGTGAATCACTGAATGCGGTAGCTGGCGACATACGTCTAGCGCGAACCATCGGCCGCGCCTCCAGCATATTCGCCGGCTACTCGCCGCGTTACCAACAGCAGGATATTGCGGGGGTATCCAAGACCGCCTTCGCGAATCAAATTATGTGGGGATTCAGCTGGCGTCCCGCGCCCATACCTATTGATTGAGGAACGAGACAGGAGATTAAAACTTAGATGATCGGGCAACGAGAACTGAAGATGGAAGATTACCTGGCGATCGCGCGTCGCCACCGCCTGATATTGGTATTGCCTGCGATCCTGGGCGCGATATTGGCGTACGGAATATCTCTGACCATTCCGTACCAATACCTGTCGCAGACGCTGGTGCTGGTGAAGCAGCCCGCGGTTCCCGATAGCGTGGTGAAGCCGATCGTGAACGAGGACCTGAACCAGCGGCTGGCCACCATGAAGCAGCAAATTCTGAGCCGCACGCGCCTGGAACCGATCATTCAGGACTTCGGGCTCTATAAGAAAGACCAGGACCGGGGTCTTCCGATGGAAGAGCTGGTCGGACGGCTGCGCAAAACGATTACCGTGACGCTCGTCGAGTCCATGACCGAAACGCGCAATCAGGTGCCGGGCTTTACGGTGACGGTGGTTTCCGATAATCCCCGGCTGGCGCAGCAGATTTGCACCCAGGTTACTTCCATGTTCATCGAAGAAAGCGCAAAGACCATGGAGCAATTAACCACCAACACTACCGAGTTCATCACTCGGCAGCTGGGACAAGCCAAGGTGAAGCTGGACGAACAGGACTCCCGGCTGGCGGCGTTCAAGAGGCAGTTCATGGGATCGTTGCCGGAAGATGAGGCAGCGAACCTGAACCTGCTCAACGGACTAAACACCCAACTGGAGGCCACCACCCAGGCATTGAGCCGCGCACAGCAGGAGAAGGCGTTCGCCGAATCCATGCTGTCGCAGCAGCTCGCCGCGTGGCAATCGACGACCACCGAAAAAAGTCCGCTCACTCTGGATATGCAGCTCAACGATCTGCAGAACCAGCTGGTTTCCATGGAAGCGAAATATACCGCGGACTATCCGGACGTGATCCGGCTGAAAAACAACATTGCGCAGCTCAAAAAGAAAATCGCGGACGCCCACGCGTCGGACGCGCAAAGACCGTCGGCGCCTAAGGACGCAGTGGAACCGCCGAACATCCAGCAATTGCGCGCGCAGATCCATCAAAACGACCTGGTGATTAAGGATAAGACGGTGCAGGAAGAGCAGATCCAGGCGCAAATCCGGACGTACCAGGGGCGCATTTCGCTGAGCCCGTCGGTGGAACAGCAATACAAGGAACTTACCCGCGACTATCAGTCGAGCTTGGACAACTACAACGACTTGCTCAAGAAGCAGACCCAGTCGCAGATCGGCAAAGACCTGGAAACCCAACAGCAGGGCGAGCAGTTTCAGGTGCTGGACCCGGCCAGCCTGCCGGAGAGTCCCACCTACCCGGATCACAGACTTTTCGGCATGGGTGGTCTGGCGGGCGGCTTGATGATTGGGGTGGGAATCGTGTTGGTGATCGAAATGCGCGACAATACGCTGCGCACCGAGAGGGACGTGGAATTCTTCCTCAAGGTGCCGACGCTGGCGATGGTGCCTGCGCTGGAATTACAAGGAGGTCCTGCATTCGGCGGTAACGGCAAAAACGGCAAGGGCTTCGGAAACGGACAAGGCCCCAAATACAAAGACCCGAACAACGTGGTGCGTCCTTCCCCGCGTGAACGGGCGGGCATGAGGTCGTAGCGAACTCGCCATGTACAAAAATTTCTTTGGTCTACGCGACAATCCGTTTAACGCCAATCCAGACCCGCGCTACCTGTTTCTGACGCAGGCGACGCAGGAGGCATTGGCGGGCCTCACTTACGGAATCCAGAGCCGCAAGGGCTTCATCCTGCTGACCGGGGAAGTGGGCACCGGCAAGACGACCCTGCTGAATCGCCTGCTGGACTGGCTCAACGAGCAGGGAGTGGCCACCGCGTTTGTTTTCAATTCACAGCTCGACGTCAGCCAGCTATTCGATTTTATGCTGGCGGATTTCGGAATCGCCTGCGAATCGCGGGTGAAGAGCCACCAACTGATGCGGCTGAACCAGTGGCTGCTGGAGCGCTATCGTTCCGGCCGAACCACCGTGCTGATCGTGGACGAAGCGCAGAACTTATCGATGCAGGTGCTCGAGGAAATTCGCCTGCTCACCAACCTGGAGACGGCGCGCGAGAAATTGCTGCAGATCGTGCTCTCCGGGCAGCCCGAGCTCGAAGTGAAATTGCAGGACCCGCAGTTGCGCCAACTCCGCCAGCGCATTACCATCCGTTGCAAGACGGGTCCGCTGGCTCCCGAGGAAGTGGACGGCTACATCGCCGAGCGCCTGCGCATCGCCGGCGCGAACGGCCAGCCGGTTTTCACCAAAGAAGCGATCAAAGCGATCTTCAAATATTCCGGCGGTATTCCGCGGGTAACCAATCTTTTGTGCGAGCACGCTTTGATCAATTCGTTCGTGGACCAGGTGAAGCCAGTCCCGGCCAGCGTGGTGCAGGAAGTTGCCAAGGAATTCCTGCTGGATCCGCCGGATGTGGCTAAGCAGCACGCGCACGCCCCGGGGAAATCGGCGCCAGCGACGGCGGCGATGACGCCGGCGGCAGACGGCGCGAAAAGCCAGGCGCAAATTGCCGAGGCCTTTATAAAAACTCTGAGTGATTTACTGGAGAAGTTGAACCAGGCCCAGGCAACCGCGCCGACGTCCGCCGGGAAAGGAAACCATGAGTAGGATCCACGAAGCTTTGAAGAAGGCGGAGAAGGAGAGGGCCTCGATCCTCCCAAGTAACGACCTGGCGCCCGCACCTCGTACGTCGGCCCCGTCCGGGTCACGTTCCGCGGGCGGATCGCGCAGTGCAACGGTAGTGCGTCCCGAAACGGAAGTGATGGAGCCGCAGCACAGCGTGGAGGCGTTGTACCCTTCGGGCTTTCTGCAGTTCGAGGACATCTGGGAACGATGCGCGCAGCCCGGATGGCACGTGGACCCCAGCCAGAGCGCGTTCGCCAGTCCCGATGCGCCGGTCAGTATTACCGAGCAGTTCCGTACCTTGCGTTCACGGCTGTACCAAATTCGCGACAAGCAGCCGCTCTCGACGGTGTTGGTGACCAGCGCGCTGCCGGCGGAAGGAAAAACGTTCATCGCCAGCAACCTGGCGCAGGCCATGGTGCGGCAGCAGGACAAGCGGGTGCTGCTGATCGACGCCGACCTGCGGTGCTCGCGCTTGCATAACACGCTGGGCGCACCGGTCTCGCCGGGGTTATCCGATTACCTGATGAACAAAGCCGACGAAATGACGGTGATTCAGCGCGGTGTGCCGGAGCATCTTTGCATGATCGCCGGGGGCAGCAACGCCCCCAATCCTTCCGAGCTTCTGCAGAATGGCCGGTTCAAACTGCTGCTGGACCGCCTGCAATCCGCATTCGATTGGATCATCATCGATTCCCCGCCCACCATTCCGGTGTCCGATTCGCTGCTGCTGGCGGATATGTGCGATGGCGTACTGATGGTGGTGCGCGCGGCGTATACTGCCTACGATGCCGCGCAGAAATCATGCCAGGAGTTTCACGGAAAAAATCTGCTAGGGGTGGTGCTGAATCGCGCCGAAGACACTAAGGCGTACGGCGCGTATTACTACCACTATTACGGAAGCAAAGAGCCCGAAAAAGGATAGTCGAGTTGATCCGAGTTTTTAATTCGTACGTCCCCAGCCGGACCTTGGTCTTGTTGTGTGGCGAGGTAGCGGTGATCTGCCTGTCGTTTTCCCTGGCGATCTTCCTGCGCTACGGCCAAGACAGCATCCTGGTGCTGAAGTACGAGCACGGGATGTGGAAGATCCTGGTGGTCACCGCGCTGGCGATGCTCTGCGCGCACTATCTGGAAATGTACGATCTGCAGCGGCTGCAATCGCCGGGCGAAACATATTTCCGGATTTTGACGCTGGTGGGAACCCTGGCTTTCCTGCTGGCCGGTTTGACGCTGGTGTTCCCCCGCCTGCTGGTTGGCCGCAACGTCTTCCTCACTGGGCTGATCATTCTCTCGATGATGTGGGTTTTGTGGCGCTGGGCGTTCGGGCACTTGATATTTCTGCAGGCGTTTCGCGAACGGGTGTACCTGCTGGGCGACGGCGAGCGCGCCAAGCGAATTATGGAAGCGGTGCGCACGCGCGGCGAGCTGGGAATGGACATCATCGGGTGGGCGAATGAAGGCAACAGCGACGCGCTGGGCAAGGTGTTGCGCGACCTGGGCGATCATTCGAACGTCGATCGGGTGATCGTGGCGCTCAAGGATCGCCGGACAACCATGCCGGTGAACGAACTGCTCGAATTGCGCTTGAGCGGCGTACGCATCGAAGACGGAACCACGCTGCTGGAAAGAATCTCCGGACAGATTGAAGTGGATGAACTGCACCCGAGTTGGCTGATTTTCGGAGACGGTTTTCGGTTGGGAGAGCGCCACTGGTATCTGCGGCGGGTGTTTTCCACACTGTTGGCGCTGGCGTTGTGCCTGGTGACCGCGCCGTTTATTCCGATCATCGCGCTGATCGTCAAGCTCAGCTCTCCCGGGCCAGTGCTGTACCGGCAGCAGCGGGTGGGACTGCGCGGCAAGGCTTTCACTTGCTACAAATTTCGCACCATGCGGCAGGACGCCGAAGCGGGTGGGGCGAAATGGGCCACCGACGATGATCCGCGCATCACTCGCACCGGGAATTTCATGCGCCGCACGCGCATGGACGAAATACCCCAGTTCTGGAATGTGCTGCGGGGAGATATGGCGTTTGTAGGCCCGCGGCCCGAGCGGCCCGAATTCGTGGAAAAGCTCACCAGGGAAATTCCCTACTATTATCTGCGGCACATGGCGCGGCCGGGAATCACCGGATGGGCGCAGGTGAATTACGGCTACGGATCGTCGGTGGAAGAATCGAAGGAAAAGCTTCGCTACGATCTTTATTACATTCGCAACATCTCGCTGACGCTGGACCTGCTGATCGCCTTTTACACGGTTCGAGCGGTGATGGTGGGCCGCGGAGTCCGCTGACGCCGCGCCGTCCTGGGCCCCGGGAACAGCCCTTGGAAAAGATGGATGCTAAGCGATTCGTCCAACCCGCCACCGATGAAAATTTCCGCCTCCCCACAGGAAACGGCCCAGGAACGCAGCCAACTTGCTGATGCTCCGGGCGTCCCGCCGGGACTTCCGCGATTAAGCGTTCTGGTGCTGGATGAAGAGATTCCCTATCCGCTCGATTCCGGTAAACGCATCCGTACGTTCAATCTGCTGGAGCGCCTGGCGCGGCGGCATTCGATCACTCTGTTGTGCTATGGCGATAGCACTAATCCCGGACGAGCGGCGCTGGAAAGTGCGGGGATTCGCGTGGAACTAGTGGGACCGCTGGCGGATGAACGCGGCGCGCGGCTGTATTTGCGGCTGTTCGCAAATTTGTTTTCGCTTTACCCATTCTCGGTGGTGAAACATTACACCCCGCGATTCCAGAAAGCATTTGACGATCTGCGCGGGCGCCAAAACTGGGACCTGATTCAATGTGAGTGGACGCCGTACGCGCGGTTCGTTCCCGAGAACCTGAATATTCCGCTGATGATCTCGGCGCACAACGTGGAATCGCAAATCTGGGCGCGGCGCGCCGCGCACAGCGCGAACCCGGTGGAGAGGCTTTTCTTCCGCACCCAGGAATGGAAGATGCGCTGGTTCGAGCGCCGGGCATTGCTGCGCGCCGCCGGCTCGACCGCGGTGACCGAAGAAGATGCCCGCACCATGCGCGATTGGCGAGTTCCCAACGTGACGGTGGTTCCCAATGGCGTGGACCTGGATTTCTACAGCCAACGCAGCGAGCCGGAGCGCGACAATGAAATTCTGGCGCTGGCTTCGCTCGATTGGTTTCCCAACGTCGATTCCTTGCGCTATTTCCATGTCGCGATTTTCCCGCTGATTCGCAAGCAGCAGCCCGCGGCGATCCTGCGCATCGTGGGGCGGCGCCCGGCCGAATCTTTGCGCCAGGAATTTTCGGGGATTCCCGGAATCGATTTCATCGGCGAAGTGGAAAACGTGCGCCCATACCTCGATCGCGCCGCGGTGGTGGTGGTTCCGCTGCGCATCGGCGGCGGCAGCCGGCTGAAGATTCTGGAGGCTCTCGCGGCGAAGAAGGCCGTAGTTTCCACAGCGGTCGGCGCGGAAGGCCTGGATTTGGTCCCGGGAGAAGACATCGCTATTGCGGATTCGCCCGCTGAATTCGCGCGGTCGGTGTGCGAACTGCTGGCGTCGAGCGAGGCCCGCGGCCGGCTGAGCGAGAGCGGCCGGCGCCGTGTGCGTGAAAAATATGGCTGGGACGGAATTGCCCAGCGGCAGGAATCGGCGTGGCGGGCAATTTCCCGAACTCCGAGTCCGGAAGCGGCCAACGCTCCGGCGGGACTCCATATTTCACGGACGCCATGAATCGGCCACGCATCCTCCATCTGCGAGCTAGCAATTTTGTCGGTGGCCCCGAGCACCAGCTGTTGCGCTCGGCCGAACTCGAGGCGGACGGCGCGTTTGATATCTGCATTGCGACATTCGAGGGTGGCGGAGAAGGCACGCAGCTGCGGGAAGCGGCGGAATCCCGCGGGATTCCGGCCATCGCGTATCCGGTGGAGTCGCGCGCGGCACTGAAAGCGCTGCAGCAGACCCTGCGCGACCAGCGGATCGATGTTCTCTGCACTCACGGCTACAAGGCGGACATCCTGGGTATCGTTGCCGGGCGCCGCTGCGGCGTGCGCGTAGCCTGCTTTTTGCGAGGCTGGACCGGCGAAAACTTTAAGGTGAAATTGTACGAAGCGGTGGACCGTTTCGCGCTGCGATTCGCGGATCGCGCGGTGTGCCTTTCGCAAACGCAGGCAAAAAAGCTCGCCGCGCAATCGGCGCTGGGCGAGAAAATTCGCATCGTTTCCAACGCCATCGATATCCCGGCCCACGATCCCGGCAGGACCATGCGCGCCCGCAGCGAATTATTGCGGCGGTTTTCGCTGCCCGGCGATTCCGTGGTGATCGCCACCGCCGGCCGCTTGA
This sequence comes from uncultured Acidobacteriota bacterium, assembly GCA_963725655.1. GTDB lineage: Bacteria > Acidobacteriota > Terriglobia > Acidiferrales > UBA7541 > CAVRXT01. The sequence continues at coordinate 508,990 of CAVRYY010000001.1, forward strand.
GCCCGGAAAAAGGCGTGGCCGATTTTCTGGAAGCGGCGGCGCAGCTTCGCCAGCAATCGCCTCGTTTGCGATTCGTGGTGTTTGGCGACGGACCTCGGCGGGCCGCGCTGCAACAAAAGGCGCAATCCCTGAATCTGACGCCGCAAATAACGTTTGCGGGATTCCACACCGACCTGCGGAGTTTGATTCCGGGGCTCGATCTTCTGGTGAATCCTTCGCTTTCCGAAGAAATGCCTAACATCGTTCTCGAGGGCATGGCCGCGGAGGTTCCGGTGGTCGCCACCGCGGTGGGCGGCGTGGAAGATATAGGGGGGCCGCAGCGCGCGGTGCGCCTGGTGCCTGCGGCGGACGTTCCAGCTATGGCGGCAGCGATTAGTGAGTTGCTTGGCGATTTTGGACGCGCCCGGCAGCTGGCTCGAGCGGGAAGGCAGCGCGTGGAAGAAGCGTACTCCCCGGGGCATCAGCAAGCCCAGCTCCATGCGCTGTATCGCGAACTTTTGCCTCCCGGGGACCCGCGCGTTTCCGCCCCGGATTCGTCGTCAAACGCAAGCCCGAGCGTCAGTGGGAATGGGACGCCGTCGCCGCAAGCGAGCGGGCCGTCGCCGTCCAACCTGCCCGAAGGCGCGCGGCCGTTTCTTTCGATAGTGATTCCGGTTCGCAATGAACAAGCGCACATCGGCGACGTGCTGAGCGCGCTGGTCGCCCAGGAATACCCGGCCGATCGGCTTGAAATCCTGGTGGTCGACGGCAATTCCACTGACCGCACTGGGGAAGTGGTGCGCGAATTCTCCAAAAAAACGGCGGTTGCGGTCCACTACCTGGAAAATCCCGCTCAGCTATCCAGCGCCGGACGCAACGTGGGCGCACGCAGCGCGCGCGGCCAATTCGTCTTCTTCATCGACGGCCACTGCGAAATTCCGAGCCGCACCATGCTGCGCGACGCGGTGGATTTATTTCACAAGTACAACGCCGACTGCCTGTGCCGGCCGCAGCCCCTCACCAGCGCCGGAAACACTTTGTTTCAGGACGTGCTGGCCCATGCGCGCGCCACGCCGCTGGGCCACGGACGCGACTCCACGATTTTCTCCCTCGATCAGGAAGGGCCGGTGAATCCCATGAGCGCCGGCGCACTCTACCGCCGCGGCGTCTTCGATCGCATCGGCTATTACGACGAGACCTTCGACGCTTGCGAGGACGTGGAATTCAACTATCGCGTATGGAAAGCCGGCATGGTGTCGATTATCAGCCCGAAGATCACCGTGCTGTATCGGCCGCGCACCGGTCTGCGCCCGCTCGCTCGCCAACTGATGCGCTACGGCCGCGGCCGCTGCCGCCTGGTCCGCAAGCATGAGGATGCGTTAACGATCGGCCAGATTATTCCGGCGGCGCTTTTGGCGTGGCTGGTGATCGGCGCGATGGCCTCTTTTTGGGGGAAGCCGGTGATATGGCTGTACGCGATTTCACTGGCGCCCTGGGTGCTCGCGATTCTCTTTTTCTCCGCGAGACTCGCCTGGCGCTTCGGCTGGCGGCATCTCTTTCTGGCGCCGCCCATTTACGCCACGATTCACCTCTCTCTTGGCGCCGGGTTCCTAAGCGAGTTTTCCAAGCCGAAGAAGTACCGTGCGCCTGGGCAACTGCGGGATAGCCCGGGGCCGAAGCCGGACCCGGATTCCGCGCTGGCGGTGGGCGCCCCCGAAGCCAGCCAGAAATCCAGTCACTTTGGTAGCGATTCCCCCGGGTCGATTCCAAAGAGGAGTTACACCGAATAGCAACACGCCCGAAGTGAACGGGGTGGGCCCACGAGGCACGCGCTATACTGTTTACACTCGGCGCCGTGCGCGGCCGTGTGTGCGCTGTTCGCGTAACGCTTTTTGAATCAGTAGGTTGGTGGCCTAGCGCCGGCGGCCGGGGTCGGTACGTTACCGCCCCTATGCGGCCCACTGGGCGTTGAGGTTTTCATGCGGCGGGCGCACACTGCCGACAAAAGGGGTTTCGTGGTTCCAGCGGAACACAACGACGTGCAGCGGCTGAATCCTAGTGCGCCTCCGAACGCGATGAGCGTCGACGTCGAGGATTATTTCCAGACCGAGAGCATGAGCCAGGCTGTCCCGCGGGAAAATTGGGAGGGGATGTCATCGCGGGTGGAGCGCAATACCCAGCGGCTCTTCGACCTGTTTGCCGCGCACGGAGTTCGCGGAACATTTTTCTTTTTGGGCTGGGTGGCCGAGCGCTTTCCGGGACTGGTGAAGCAGGCCGCGAGCCGCGGGCACGAGGTGGCCTGCCACAGCTACTGGCATCGGCCGGTTTTTCGTCTGACGCCCGAGGAATTTCGCGAAGACACGCTGCGTGCCAAGGGCATCATCGAAGATACCGCCGGAACGGCGGTTCGCGGCTATCGCGCCCCGAGTTTTTCAATCACGCCGGGGAAGGAATGGGCCGCGGACATATTAGCGGAGTTGGGATTCTGGTATGACTCCAGCGTGCATCCCATCCGCCACGACTTTTACGACAATCACAATGCTCCGCGGCTGCCTTACCACATGCAAGGGAAGCCGCTGCTGGAAATTCCCATCGCCACCCTGCGATTGGCGGCGAATAATTTTCCAATGGCCGGCGGAGGCTATTTCCGCGCGCTTCCGTATCCCTGCGTGCGCTGGGGAATCCGGCGATTCAATCGCCTGGAGCAGCGTCCCGCGGTGTTCTACATTCATCCGTGGGAAATCGATCCGGAACAGCCACGAATCGCGGCGAAGACAAAGTCGGTGGCGCGGCAGTACGCGGGCCTGGCGACCACCTGGAACAAGCTGGACCGCCTTTGCGCGGATTTCCGCTTCGTGCCGATGGTCGAGGCTTTCCGTGATGAACTGCCCATCGCACCAACTGTACCTGCAGCCGAAAGTGCCCAAAGCGACCCCGAGCGCGACCGCCAGGCTGGGGTGAAATCATGTGGCTAGTCATGGCGGTGGTCTTCATCGGGATAATGATTTACTCGCTGAAAGACCCATATGTCGGCCTGATCGGCATGGTGGCGTCGGACGTTCTACGCCCCGGCGAACTCTACGAGCAGATTGCCTTCCTGCACATCGAGCGCACGCTGGCGATTCTGGTCTTGATCTCGTTCATTGTAAAAGTAAAGAAAATCGAATGGCCTACGATCACCAAGACGCTCTTTTTTTTCTGGTTCACGATGTTCATGAGCGTTCCGCTCTCGATCTGGCCATCCGATTCGCTCTCCAACGTGATCTCGTTCGGCCGCCTGATGATCTATCACATCCTGGTCGTGAATCTGGTGCGTACCGAGCAGCGCTTTAAGGGTTTCCTGCTGGTTTATACGCTGTTGATCGGGTGGGTGGCGGCTTCCAGCCTGATTGCGTTCAGTCAGGGAATTATCTATCAGGGCACCGAGGCGGTGGAACGCGTCGAGGCCACCAATAGTTTTGGAGGCAATCCGAACTCGCTGGGCGCGACGATGGTGATCAGCATGCCCTTGGTGATGCTCTTGCTCACCAAAAAATCGGGAATCGGGCGGATCGTTTCGCTCGGCGTGATCGTTCTCAGCGTGGCCACCATCATTCTCACCGGCTCACGTACCGCGTTTCTTGCTTTAGTCTTTCTGATCATGATCGCGCCATTACTGCGTAAAAAAGGCCTGATGTACGTCCCGGTGGCGGTTCTTTTGGTGGCCATGGTCTGGGTAGCCACGCCGCAAGCCTATAAGGATCGCGTGTTGAGCGTTGAAGATCGCAACAAGGACGACTCCTACCTGGCGCGCCTCACCACCTGGAGCGCTGGTTGGCAGATGTTTTTGGACCGTCCGATTACCGGTATCGGTATGGGTGAATTCGGCACCGCCAACGGAGTGAAATATTGGCCGGATCGCCGGCATCCCCACTGGTACAACGCGCACTCGCTGTATCTGCAAACCATTTCCGAGCTCGGAATCCTGGGGGCGATCGCATTTTTGACATTCCTGTTCCAGCTTTTCAAGCTGAACGGGCAACAGCAGCGGCGGCTCGAACCGCATAAGGAGATCCCTGCCTACATCCGGTTGTTTCCCTACGCCTGCAACATCACGATTATCGGTTTGCTCTTCGAGGGTTACGCCGGACACGATTTGTATCGCAGCTCGTGGTACGTGATGGCGGCATTGTCGGCGGCGCTCGCGTATATCCCGCTGAAAAACCTTGAGCCGGACGCCAAAACGCCTCCGCAAGTAATCCAAGTGGACGGGACCCCGCCTCAGCTCTCCTACGCGGGCATGGGAATGAACAACTCGAGGCATCAACGATGAGTTCGGCCAAACAAGCGTTAAAACTCGGCATCCTACGCAGCCGCGTTCTGCGCACCGCGGGCTCGTGGACTTCGTCCAAGGTGGTGATCCTGCGTTACCACTCGGTGCAGGATGATCCCGGTCCGTTCGCCCATACCATCGGATGGGGAATCATTCACGCCACCGCCGCCTTTGCCGAACAAATGGAAATGATCGCCCGGCATTACAACCCTGTGAGCATCGGTGATATTCAGGAATTTCTGAGCGGCGGCAAGAATCTGCCGGATCGCGCGGTGGCGGTCACTTTCGACGATGGTTACGCGGATAACTACGAAGTAGCCGCGCCGGTTCTGGACCGCTTCGGCGTTCCGGGGGCGTTCTACGCGACGATCACGAATGTGGAGAACTCCACCCCTCCTTGGTACTGCCGGCTGCGCAATGCATTTTACGTCAGTCCCCGAAACGATTGGCCGGATTCGGGGGAGAGCCGCAGGTGGCCGATGGCTACCCGCCCCGAGCGCCACGAAAGTTTTCTGGTTGCGAGCCGCCGTGTGGCCAAGCTGGCGGGCGAACCGCAGATGCGAGCCCTGGTCCAGATCGAAAATGAACTGGAAGTGCAGCCGCTGGAATCCTCGGGCGCACCGATGATGAGTTGGGATCAGCTGCGTGGGTTGATCAAGGGCGGGCACATCGTGGGATCGCACACCATGACCCATCCCAACCTGGCGTATGTGGACGACGCGGTGGTGCGTTTGGAGTTGAAGGAATCAAAACGAGTGATGGAAGAAAAGCTCGGCAGCCCGGTGGTGCATTTCTCTTACCCGTCGCCGATTCTGCAGCCGCATTTCACCGAGGCTACTATCGAGCGTGCACGGCAGTTGGGTTACCAGACCTCGGTAACGTGCGTTCCGGGAGTGGTGAGGCGAGGCCAGGAACCGCTGGCGCTGCGAAGAGTGTTTGCACCGTTTCAGAAAGATGACTTTCAGTGGAGTCTCGAATGGGCGTTCCTGGGGCGCTACGTATGAAATCCCGGCAGACCACAATGAGAGTGACAAGAGAGACGCGAGCATGAGCGCCGATAGCAAAGATTCCACCAAGAATGGCGCTGCCACGGCTCGCCCACCGGAGAGTTCCGGTGGTACGGTGCGCAACCCGTTGCGCGCTGCGGGGGCGCACCTGGTGCGCTCGGCGCTCTATCCATTTTTCGAAAAGCGCTGGCACCCGTCGGCCGCGGCCTACCTCCGCGAAATGTACAAGTATGAGTTCGCCTCGTTCGATGCGGTTCGCCAGGAACAATGGAGCCGGCTGAAAACACTGCTGGCGCTCGCGAACGACCACAGCCCGTACTACCGGGGCCTGTTCCGCCATCAGGGTATTCGCCTGGACGACATCCGCTCGTTCGAAGATTTGCGGTTCATTCCCTCACTCAGCAAAGCGACTGTGCAGCAAAAGGCCTCGGAGATCGTCTGCGATAACCGCAAGGCGGAAGAAGGAAAGGCCAACGCCAGCGGCGGGTCCACCGGCAAGCCGGTGCAATTCTTTCAGGACATGGAATATTGGGATCGCGCCACCGCGGCTGACTGGTTCGTCCAGAGCTGGTGGGGAATCAAGCCCGGCGACCGCACCGCATCGGTGTGGGGCGCCGACCGCGACATTCAGGACCAAACGTGGCGCGACAAAGTGTATTCATTTTTGGTGCAGACTCGAGTGTGCAACGCCTTCGCGATTTCCACGCCGCGCATGGAAGAGTTTGCCGCGATGCTCGACGGTTGGCAGCCGAGGCACATCACTGGATACAGCTCGGCGCTCGAAGTGTTTGCGCAATTCGTGCTCCAACGCCCGCACCTGAAGATTCGCCCGCTGGCCATTCGCGCCACCGCCGAGGTGCTCACGCCGGAAGCGCGAGACACGGTGGAGCGCGCATTCCAAAGCCGGGTCTACAATTTTTACGGCTCGCGCGAAATCAATAATCTTGCCGCGGAATGTCCCAGCGGCGGAGGGTTGCACGTCAATGCGCTGGGCCGCTACATCGAGATCGTCGACGAAGCAGGCAAGCCGCTTCCCGTCGGCGTGCCCGGGCGCGTCCTGGTGACCGACCTGACCAACAGCTACATGCCCTTTATCCGTTACGAAATTGAAGACGTGAGTAGCTGGACCGAGGGACCTTGCCGCTGCGGCCGCCCCTTCCCGCTTCTTTCGCGCATTTGGGGCAGGTCCAGCGACTTCATCGCCACGCCCGATGGACGCATGATTCACGGCGAATATTTCACCCACTTGTTTTACGACGTGCCGGGAGTGGCCTTCTTTCAGTTGAAGCAGACGGCGCTGCGCGAGGTGAGTGTATCCATCGTGGCGCGGCCCGGCGCCGACGCTGCCAGGTCCATCACGCTGCTGCGCGAGCGCATGGCCAAAGCGCTCGGTGCGGACGTGAATCTGGCCATCCAAATCGTTGACCATATCGACCGCACCGCCAGCGGCAAACACCGCTTCGTCGTTTCCACCGTGAAAGCGCCATGGAGTAGGGGCGCGAATACCGGAGGCGCGGCTCCATCCGCGGGTGCGGCTCGGTCAGAAGAGAAGCTCACGGTTCCGGAAAGCGCGAGGGAGCAGAAGTAGATTTCGATTCTTGCGGTCCTGCGAGCAGGCATCGCACTCTTGGGGAAGGGAATGAGCGATTCACAAAATCCATTGCCGAACGGGTCAAGCAGCCGCGAGCGCGCCCGGGTGGCTGAGCACGAGCAGCAATTCTATCTGCGCATGCTGCAGCAGTATTTTCGCCCTGGAATGCGTTGGCTCGACGCCGGCTGCGGCCACACCCTGATTCTTCCCTGGCTGAAAAACGCTGCGGAAATCGAACGGCGATTTCTCGCCGAGGCCGGGTTCGTGGTGGGTGCCGACGTGGACCCGGCGTCATTGGCGGCTTCGTCTTCGATTCGCCGCGTGGCGTGCAATCTGGAAAATCTCTCGTTCGAAACGGAAACTTTCGATTTGATCACCTGCAACATGGTTGTGGAGCACCTGGCCAAGCCCGAAGTGGTCTTCCGCGAGTTTTATCGCGTTTTGCGTCCGGGCGGCACGGTAATCCTGCTTACACCAAACGTGTTTCATTGGGTGAACGTCGCGGCGGCGGTCACGCCCTTCCGGTTCCATCAGTGGATCAACAAAAAAATCTGGGGTCGCGAGCCCGAAGACACTTTCCCCACGCTCTACCGGTGCAACTCCGCCGGCAAGATGGAGAAGATGCTCGAGGGCGTAGGGTTCCACGACGTCACCGTGCATTCGCTGCCGGGACGGCCGCGATTCATGAAATATAACGCGATGCTGTTTTATCCGGAGTGGGCGATGTTCCAACTCAGCCGAAAGGTTCCGGCGCTGCGCGAAATCCTTTGCGGGATCGCGCAAAAGCCTGGCGAAGCGCCGCCGCTGGATGCCTCGCGCGGGTCCGCGCGCCCAGAATCAAGCGTGAACGCTTCGCTTAAGGGGCAAGCATGAGCTCGTCCATCTATGCCGCCCGGCCTTGGAACCAGCTCTACATGAGCACGGTCGCGCCGTGGATCGCCCCGCAATCGTTTCGAGGGTTGCGCAAGCGGCTGCGCGTGCTGGAACAGCGCGAGACCATGTCGATGGTGGAAAACTCGCGGCTGCAATGGCAGGCGGTGGGCCGTTTGCTGCAGCACGCCTATGACACAACCCCCTTCTATCGCGAGCGATTCGACGCGGCAGGCATTACCCCCGCGCAAATTACTTCGCCCGAGGACTTGAAGCGTATTCCGACGCTCACCCGCAGCGACATCCGCACCCGGCTCGACGATTTGTGGTCGCGCCGTTACCGCCGCGAGAATCTGCTGGTCGCAGCGACTGGTGGGACGACGGATACGCCCGTGCAGTTGTTGCGCTCGCCCGAAATGCTTCCCGAAAAATCGGCGATGCAGAGCCGCTTTGACACCTGGGCCGGCATGTGGCCCGGCGACAAGGTGTTCTATTTGTGGGGCGCGCGGGTCGATTACGTCGAGAAACCCAGCTGGCGTTGGAAACTTTACGATCGTCACTTGATGCGCCGAGTGTGGGCGCCCACCTCGGTGTTTAACCAGGAAGTTCTGGAGTCGTATCGCCAAACGCTCAATGAATTCCGGCCGCGGATCATTTACGCCTATCCCACGCCGCTGGCCTTGCTCAGTAAATATCTGCTCGAGTGCGGCAAGCCTTATCACCGGCCACTGAGCGCCATTTGCACCGCTGAGCCTTTGGCGCCGGAATACCGCGAAACGATTTCGCAGGCCCTGGGCTGCGGAATTTTCGAGCGCTACGGCGCGCGCGATTTTGGAATGATCGCGGCCGAATGCGAACAGCATCGTGGCATGCACGTGAATCCGGCCGCTGTGTTTGTCGAATACAAGCCGGTGGAGGGCGGGGAAGTCGAGGGCTTGCACGAGATTCTGGTGACTGACCTGCTCAACTACGGCATGCCTTTGATCCGCTACAAAGTGAACGACTGCACCATCCCCACCGCAGCGGCCTGCCCCTGCGGCCGTGGTTATCCGCTGATCGGGCGGGTGATCGGCCGCACCACCGACAATTTCTACTTGCCCAATGGCGATGTGGTCCCGGGTGTTTCCTTGACCGGCCGCATTATCAAAGTGTGCCCTGGCATCGAAAAAATGCAGGTAATTCAAGACACCATGGATTCCTTCCGCATCCGATACGTACCTGGCGCAGCATTTTCGCCGCGCGACTTGGAAAACCTCGCCGAAGTTCTAAGATTTTATTTTGGATCGGCGGTCACATGGAAATTCGTGCAGACCGCCGAGATTGAGCGGGAACGTTCCGGCAAAACCCGCTTCTGCATTTCGCACGTCACTGAAAAAGACCGGGCCAAAGTAGCCGAATTGCACCCGCGCGCCTAACGCGCTGGTGAAGGAGTCATTGGTTTGCCGAACATGGTAGCGAGCCCTAATCCGGAGACGGAAGTGCCGCGCAAGGAAGAAAACGCGCACTTTTCGGCGTCGGGGATCGCCCGCAGCGTCTTCAGCAACTGGTTTGGCATGGGGGCGAACCTGCTGGTTGCGTTTTTCATGTCGCCATTCGTGGTGTACCGCCTGGGTAACACCGAGTACGGAATTTGGACTCTAGTTCTGCAGCTGACCGGGTACATGGGGGTAGTGGACGTTGGTTTGCGGTCGGCGCTGATTCGATTCATCTCCCGGTTCCACGCGCAGAAAGATAACGACTCGCTGAACGCGCTGTTCAGCACCACCATGATTGTCTACAGCGCCTTGGCCGCGGCCTGTTTCGGTCTCGGCTGCCTGATGGCCGCGTTCGCTCTGCCGTTCCTGCATATCCCAAAAGACCTGATGGGCGAATCGCGTATCACCCTGGTGGTGGCCGCTGCGATTCTGGGTACGGACTTCATTTTTGCCACTTACCAGGCGGCCCTCGGCGGGTTATCGCGGTGGGACTTGCGCAACGGCGTCGCCGTTGGGGTGATGGTTCTGCGCACCATACTTTCGGTGGTTGCGCTGCTCACCGGTTACGGCCTGGTCTCCCTCGCGGTGATTCAGCTGGGTTCGTCCATGATCGGGCACGCATTCGAAGTGGCTCTGGTGCGGCGTCTGCTTCCGGACTTAAGAATCAGCGCCCGCAACTGGCGAAAATCCATCCTTGGTCCGGTGCTGAGCCACAGCGGTAATTCCTTCTTGATCAGCTTGGGCCAGACCATCAATTACGGTGTGGACTCGGTGGTGATCGCCGTCTTCTTGCCCGTCGCGCAGGTCACCCTGTACGCCATCGGCATGCGTCTGGTGCAACAATTGCGCATCGTCATCAATGGCAGTGCGTTGATCGTCGCACCGCTCGCCAGCGAGTTGGATGCCCAGGGCCGCCACGATGAAGTGGGAAGGCTTCTGGTTCGCGGCACGAAATACACTTTGCTGGTTGGATTTCTGGGCACCGTGGCCCTTTTAACGATCGGGCCGGATTTTATTAAGGTGTGGATGGGCGTGCAGTACGGGCCAAGTTCCGGCCTGATTCTGCGAATTATGGTGGTGTCACAGTTCGTCGCGCTCACCGAAATGATGGCCACGCATCTGCTTTACGGCCTGGGAAAGCACCGCATCAACGTCTACTGCACGCTGGCCGAAGCGGTCATTAATCTTGGGGCGAGCATTGTGCTGGCCAAGCGATACGGAATCTACGGGGTGGCGGCGGGTACCACTGTTGCGGCGGTGTTGGTGAAAGGCACCGTCTTCCCCATGCTGTTTCTGCGCGTCCTGAAGGTGGATTGGCGCGAATACTTAAGGTTCGGAATCCTCCCCAACATATTGCCCACTCTGGGATTTGCAGCAGGCTCGTTGGCAATGCACGATTTCGTCCCCATTCATAACTGGCCCACTTTCTTCCTGTCTAGCGCGGCAGGTTTGGCTTTGTGGGCGCCCTTGGCGTGGTTCACCGCGATCGATGACGCCGAACGCGATCGCTTGCGCGGCTTAGTCCGCAAAGTTTTGGCGGGAAGAAATGCCGCGATCACCCCAGCCGGTGGCTAGGGCCTTCCGAACGTCCTTGCCGTAACATTCTGAAATCTTACGGGCAGGCTAGCGTAACGCTCTGAGTGGTGGTTTGGCTGATCGCCACGCTGAACGATTGCGAGGTGCATCCGGACTCGGAGATCGTCACGGTGTGCGGGGTATGCATCTCCTGCACCGCCGAAGTTCCGCTGTTGTGCATCCGAAATTCGGTCAGCACCGGGGAGACTTGCCCGCTTCCGCTGGCCGTGCCGGAGAAAACGGTGTTGCCCAGATTGTCGGTAATCACTACGGTCGCGCCCGCGCCGTTACCGATGCTGAGTTGATATGTCCAGTCGATCCAGTATTCAGCGGTTTGCCCGTAGTTTCCTGGTACCACCATGCTGGTGGAGGTCTTCGAAGCCGACCCGGTAAATTTCGAGTCGCGGAAGTGCAATCCGCCTGCCACCGCCGGGCTGTTGCCATTCCAGAAGTAAAACGTTGTATAGCTCGAGGGATTCGCTCCCGACGCGAATGTGCACGAAATGCAGGTAAATGGTCCCGCTCCGTCCCAATCCACGTACAACGAAGAGGTGTCGCCGGTGAAAGTATCACCGGTTGCCGTGAACGCTGACGACGTGGCGGAGTCCAGGCTGATGCCGGCGGCCACCACGCCCGATGCGGCACCCGAAAGCAGTTTGCCGGTGTACGAGTTGTTCGTCGAGGTGTTGCCGCCGCCGAACGATGTGAGCCGCAAGCCCGCACCGTTGCACTGCTGTGCGTCGGCGATAACGGTATTGTCTTGGTCGGATGCGCCCGCGGCTGAATCGTCGTATTGCACGCCGTAGGTGCCGTCCAGCGGACAGCCGTTGTATTCGGAATTGTCGGCCTTGGCGATCACCGTGATGGTATTGGCTTGAACTACGGTGTTGGCCACCGAATACGCCGCCGAATCGATCGAGATTCCGCGGCCTTGGCTCGGGAGGATGGTGTTGTTGTGGACGTTTTGATTCGGAGCCCACGGGTAGATCGAGAAATCGTTGGTGTATTCGTTGCTGCCTACCGTCCCTTGCTCGATGGTATTTCCATACACCTGCGCCCCGGTGGATTCGCTTTGGATTCCGCCCTGCGGGCCGCCGTGAATCGTGTTGTCGTAGATCTGTGCCGGAGTGCTGGTGGCGGTCGCCTGGCTCACCTCAATCGATAAACCGTCGATATCCGCGCGGCTCTGGATCGACGTGACATTGTTGTTGAGCGTGTTGTTGTAGATCACCGCCGCGCCTGGGACGGACTGGCCCGCGTAGTTCAGATAAATTCCCACTGCGGAATCGGACGACCACGTAAAGTTGATATCGTGAATCGTGGGGCCGCTATTCAGACCTTGCCCCACGCGGATGGGATGCGCGAAGCTTGCTGCGGTTCCGCTGCCTTCCACGATATTCCCGCCATACACGGTGAAGTTATCGAACGAGCCGCCGCAAGGATTACTGCTCGGGTTGCTCGTATCCCAGCAAGCCACTCCGCTGATGGCGTATGTGGCCGCGCTTTGGCTCGCCGCATTGTAGGTAATGGTATGGCCGTTCAAATTCAGGGTTACGTCGCTGGCCTGGATGGAAAAGCAGCTCCCGGCGGCGGAAACATTGGCGGTGAGCAAGTAAGTGGTGCCGGAATTTCCCAGCGTGCCACACGCGTTCACCACCGTGCCAGTCCCCGCAGCAGCGATGCCGATCGAAAAAGATTCACTCGCCGATTCTGCTGGCGAACTCGAATCCGTTACCTCGGCCGTGATCGAAGATGTGCCAGACTGCGTCGGCGTTCCCGCGATCAGTCCCGTCGACGGGGTCAGCGAAAGCCCAGTCGGCAGCGACCCGCCGGCAATCGACCACTTGTACGGCGTCTTGCCGCCGGTAGCGTTAAGCGTGGACGAGTAGGCGCTACTCACCTCGCCGCCCGCCAGCGAAGCGGTGGTGATTTTCAGCGCCGACGTGCTGCTGGAAACTGCGATGTTCAAGCTTTTCGAGGCGGTCTCCGCGGGGTTGCTCGCGTCCGTCACTTGCACCGTGAACGTGCTCGCACCAGCGGTCGTTGGTGTTCCGTTAATCAGCCCCGATGACGCGTTCAGCGCCAGTCCCACCGGCAAAGTGCCCGACGTCACCGACCAGTGGTACGGCGCGGTACCTCCCGTAGCGGCCAGCCCTTGCGAATAGGCCGATCCAAGCGTCGCACCAGCGAGTGCGCTGGTAGAAATTTGCAGCGAGGAAGAGCCCGCGGCCAAAATCGAAAGGGAAAGCGATTGCGATGCGGTGTGCGCGGGATCGCCTGAATCGGTCGCACTCACCATGAACGAAGAGCTCCCAACCGCCGACGGCGTGCCGGAAATCGCGCCCGTCGCCGCCAGCGTTAAGCCGGCCGGCAGCGTGCCCGAAGATACGCTCCAGGCATACGGCGCGTTACCGCCCGTAGCGGTCAGGCTGGCTGAATAGGCTGCGCGCACCGTTCCCGAGGTCAACGACGTAGTTTCGATGGTGACGGTAGTCACCGATGGCGAGCCCGAGGAAGGATTCTTGTTGCTGCTGCTCGTTACCCCGACGCAGCCCATCATTCCCAATGCCGCGCCCATAATCGCGCAGACCAGCGCGCAGGCGTTTCGCGCACGTGTTGTCTTCGGCCGGCATACTTTCGTGTAAGTTGTCATTTTTTAGGGGGCTAACAGCAGGTTATAGGCGCACGGAATGTCGAACAATTGCCCTTCGGGACGGTTTAGGGACGGCTATCCCTTCGGCGCCGGTCTGTTCCAACGTACAGTTATCCCATAGGTAAACAGCTGTACGATGATAAAAGAAGTGTTAAGAGGTAATTGCATCCATGCAATCGCGGCCGCAGCGACCGAAAAGCCGAGTCAGGATGCTCTGCGCAGGAAGGTAAGTGAGGAAAGTCAGGCCATGCGGTAAAGCATCTCCAGGGCGCGACAATAAGCCGCGCCCCGAAGATTCGCTCAGTTTTCTAGTTGCAGGTTCCCGTCATCGAACGCGTTTCGCTGGTGGTTCCGGAAATCGTGGTGCTGTAGTTCAGCGTGGTGCATCCCGACGCCGAGATGCTCACCGCGTCGGGTGTGCGCATTTCCTGAACCGCCGAACTTCCGCTGTTGTACATCCGGAATTCGGTCAACACCGCGGTTGCCTGCCCGCTCGAGTTGGTCGTTCCGGAGAAAACGTTGTTGCCCAGCGCATCGGTGATGGAAACCGATGCGCCGCTCACCGCCGCACCGCTTCCATCCTCTACGGTGACGGTGTACGTCCAGTCAATCCAATACTCGGCCGTCTGACCGTTGCTGCCGGGCACTGTCATGGTGGTGGAAGTCTTCGACGCCGATCCGGTGAACGTAGTATCCCGGAAATGCATGCCCCCCGGCGTCACCGGCGTGCCGCCGTTCCAGAAGTCGAATGTCGTGTAGCTCGTCGGCGTTGGCCCCGATCCCAAGGTGCACGAGATGCACGTGAATGGGCCGGCCCCATCCCAATCGACGAAGATTGATGACGTATCCCCGACGAACGTGTCGCGCGTCGCGGTCACCGCCGGCTGTCCTCCCGAGTCGATGCTCAACCCGGTTGCCACCACTCCCGACGCAAATCCAGACACCAACTTTCCGCTGTACGAATTGTTTAACGACGTGTCCCCGGTGCCGACCGCCGTCAGCCGCAAGCCGGCTCCGTCGCACTGTTTCGCGTTGGCCACGACCGTATTGCTCTGATCGGATGCGCTGGCTGCCTCGTCGTCGTACTGTATGCCATAAGTCCCGTCCAGCGGGCATCCACCGTATTCGGAGTTGTCGTTCGATTCGGTTACCGTGACGGTGTTGCTCTGCGCTATCGTCCCGTTCACCGGGTATGAGGTGGCGTCGATGGAAATTCCGCGGCCCTGGCTGGGAGTGATGGTGTTGTTATGCACGTTGATGTTTTCTTCCCATGCGTAAATCGCGAAGTCGTTGGTGTATTGGTTGCTTCCCACCGTACCTTGGCTGATCGTGTTTCCGTAGACTGCCCCGCCGCCCAGCGTTTCGTCCAGGATCCCGCCCTGTGGCCCGCCGAGGATGGTGTTGTCATAAACCTGCGCGCCGGTTGTCGTGGCTTGGCCCTGATCGAGGCGGATCGAGGCACCGTCGATGTCGTAGCGGCTCTGGACCGAAGTGACATTGTTATGGAACGTGTTGTTGTAGATGATCGCGCCGCCCGGCACCGACGATCCCGCATAGTCGATATAGATTCCCATCGCGGAATCGGTCTGGAACGTAAACGTGATGTCGTGAATTGTGGGCCCGCTATTGATCCCCTGGCCCATGCGAATGCAATGCGAAAAGCTCCCTGAACTGCCGCTGCCTTCGGTAATCGTCCCGCCGTACACCGTGAAGCCGTCGAACGTGCCGCCGCACGGATTGCCGGCCGGGTTGCTGGTATCCCAGCAAGCGACCCCGCTGATGCCGTACGTCGCCACGCTTTGGCTGGAAGTGTTATAGGTGACGGTGTGGCCGTTCAAGTTGAAAGTGACGTTGCTGGCTTGAATCGAGAAGCAGCTTCCCGACGACGAAACGTCGTTCTGCAGGACGTAAGTGCTGCCGGTGTTAGCTAGCGTGCCGCAAGCAGTAACGTTTGTCCCGGACGCCGCCGCTGAAATCACGATCGAATACGCTTGGCTCGCCGTTTGAGCTGGCGAACTGGAATCGGTCACCTTGAGCGTAAAGGAAGAAGTTCCACTCGCTGTCGGTGTTCCGCTGATCGTCCCGGTCGATCCTCCCAGCGTCAACCCCGCGGGCAACGTGCCGCTGGCCAGCGACCACGTGTACGGTGTTGTTCCGCCCGTTGCGGTTGCCGTTGCGGAATACGATCCTCCCACTTGACCATCCGCTAGAGACGTCGTGCTAATCGCTAGCGTGCTGGTGTTCGATGCGATCACCAGGCTCAACGTCTGTGTCGCAGTCAACGCCGGTGCGCTCGAATCCGTTACCTGCACGGTGAATGACGCTGTCCCGGCCGCCGTCGGCGTTCCGGAAATCGCCCCGGCACTGGAAAGGCTCAGACCTTTGTTCAGAGTCCCGGACGTGATCGACCACTTGTACGGCGTCGTGCCGCCAGTGGCGCCCAGGGTCGCGGCATACGCCGTGCCCACTTTCGCGGATGCTAGCGAAGCGGTAGTGATCGAAAGTGGAGTGGTTGCAGCCGCCGATATCGTGAGGCTGTAGGTCATTTGCGCGGTCTGCACTGGAGCGCTCGAATCAGTAACTTCCGCCGCAAACGTGAACGTTCCAGAAGCCGTGGGCGTGCCGCTGATGCCGCCTGCCGAGGAGAGAGACAGTCCCTTCGGGAGTGCGCCTGCCGCGAGGCTCCAGGTGTAAGGAGTAGTTCCACCGGTGGCTGCGAGGGTCGCGGAGTAAGCGGCGTTGATCTTGCCGGCCGGCACTGTGGCTGTCGAAATCGCGAGCGTGCTGGTCGGCGCTGCGCTCACTGAGAATGTGAATTGCTTAGTGGCCGTCTGCGCGGGCGTTTCCGAGTCCGTTACTTCAGACATGAACGTAAACGACCCGGATGCCTTCGGCGTACCGGAAATCACCCCCGCGCCGGATAACGTCAGCCCGGTCGGGAGTGCGCCGGAAGGCATGCTCCACGAGTAAGGTGTGGTGCCGCCGGTGGCCGCGAACGTCATGGTGTAAGCCGTATTTAATTTGCCGGCCGGTACGGCGGTGGTTGAAACCGCCAGCGTCGCTGCCGCCGTGCTCACCGAGAACGTGAATTGCTTGGTGGCCGTCTGCGCTGGATTTTCCGAATCCGCCACTTCCGACATGAACGTGAATGATCCGGATGTTTTTGGCGTGCCGGAAATCACCCCGGCCGCTGAGAGTGTCAATCCAGTCGGCAGCGCGCCGGAAGGCATGCTCCACGAGTAAGGTGTGGTGCCGCCGGTGGCCGCGAAAGTCATCGAGTAAGCCGTATTCACTTTGCCGGCCGGTACCGTGGTGGTCGAAATCGCCAGCGTAGTGGTTGCCGCTGCGCTCACCGACAATGTGAATTGCTTGGTGGCCGTCTGCGCTGGATTTTCCGAATCCGTCACTTCCGACATGAACGTGAACGATCCGGATGTTTTTGGCTTACCGGAAATCACCCCGGCGCCGGATAACGTCAGCCCTGTTGGGAGCGCGCCGGAAGGCATGCTCCAGGCGTAAGGCGCGGTTCCGCCGGTGGCCGCGAGCGTCATCGAGTATGCCGTGTTTATTTTGCCCGCCGGCACGGTGGTGCTCGAAATGGCCAGCGTAGTGGTTGCCGCCGCGCTCACCGAGAAGGTGAATTGTTTGCTGGCTGTCTCAGCGGGGGTTTCCGAATCCGTCACCTTGGACATGATCGTGTACGTTCCGGATTTTTTCGGCGTTCCAGAAATCACTCCACTGGTTGAGAGCGTCAACCCGGTTGGAAGCGCGCCCGAAGCCATGCTCCAGCTATAAGGCGCCTTTCCCCCGGAGGCAGCGAGCGTCGAAGAGTAAGCGGCGTTCACCCTGCCGTTGGCAATCGACGCCGTGGTGATCGTGAGCGCGGACGTCGGCGCGGTCACCACTAACGTCAGATGCTTGCTGGCGGTCTCTTCTGGGTTGCTCGCGTCGCGCACTTGCACCACCACCAGGAACGTTCCGGACGCCGTCGGCGCTCCTGACAATATTCCCGAGGTGCCCAGCGTGACGCCTGCTGGCAGCCGGCCTCCTGTCTTGGTCCATGTATACGGCTTGGTCCCGCCGCTGGCTGTGAGCGTGTCCGAATAAACCATGTTTTCCGTCGCCTCGGCCAGCGATGTGGTGGTGATCACCAACGGCGGCGCACTTGTCCCCGGCCCTACCGTCAGTGAGAACCCCTTTTCAGCGGTCTGTTTCGGGTTGCTGCTATCCTGCACTTCGGCGGTAAACGAGGCCGTGCCAGTCTTACTCGGCGTGCCGGAAATTATCCCATCGGCAGCCAGCGTCAAACCCGCAGGCAACTTTCCGCTGGCAACGCTCCAGGTGTACCCGGGCTTGCCGCCGCTGGCGCTGAGTGTGGCCGAGTAAGCCGTACCCTCTTTCCCGGTGGCGAGCGATGCGGTGGTAATTTCCAGCGCACTGGGGCCGGCGTAAATGAGCATCGTCAACACCCTTCCCGCGGTGTTCTTCGGGCTGCTCGAGTCTTGTACGGTTACTCCGAAGGAATATGTTGATGAGAATGTCGGAACGCCGGAAATCACTCCGTCAGCGCTCAGCGTCAAGCCGGGAATCTTGGGGTAAACCAGGTTCCAGGTGTAGGGAGCGGTGCCACCGGTTGCCTGCAGCGTAGCGCTATAGCTCGATCCCACGTAGCCCACCGGCACCGAGGTTGACGTAACTCTTAGCGGGTTGGCCGGCTCCGAAATGGTCAGGGTCAAGTCCTGCGAGGATGTCTGCGGGCTCGGGCTCGAATCCGTCACCTTAGCCACGAACGAGGAAGTCCCCGCAGCAGACGGCATACCTTGGACCGCTCCGCTAGCCGCGGCCAATGCAATACCCGCGGGAAGCTGCCCCAACGCCAGATTCCAGTGATAGGGTTGCACCCCGCCCTGTGCGGTGAAGTTGGCCGCATAGGCTTCGTTTACCGTGCCGGTGGGTAGTGCGTCGGTGGTGCTTACTAAGAGTGTACTGGAAGTTTTGATAGTACTGGGATTGGATGCGCCCACCGCGCCGGCGCAACCGAAAAGAATCAGCGCGGTAACCACCGCGAGAACTGCAAAAATCGAAAAACGCAATTGCGGACGGCTATCGCCGCAAGAATTCGCAACGGAATACCTCATTGGAGTCCCCCACCAATTGTTTTTCGTTCCCAGCGCGGATATGCACGCGGGTAAGCCGGATCCAGAAGTTCCCGAGCAGAAAACACAGCCTAAATCCCACAAAACGTTGAGAGAAACGTTTGAGGGCATAAACGCGGATGAATTTGGCTTTTTGCTTGGGCTTCTAAACCGATTACCAGGAACCGTTAAAACGGGCGCTCGGCGAAAAATTTTGACCGAGGCCTGCTACCGGCGTTGGTAGGAAAGGTATGAGGTTATCGCCGAGAGCACACTACACTAAAATACGGATATTAAAGGCAGGGCGGGCTGTGCAGTTATGCCGCCAAAGCGGAAGCAAATTATCCTGTGTCATTTCAGCGTGTCCAATCCACCACCCTACTCCCCGCGGTGTAAATTGTTCGCGACCGCGTAAAAAGAGACCGGGTGCCCAAAAAAGATTTCCACAGGGTGCTTGGAATTTCTCCCAGATCTTTCCGCGCTATTTTTTTTCGCCGCAACTCATCGCGATATTCTGCTGCGTGGGTTCGCTGATTGTTATCGGGAATTGATTTTGTTTGGCCACGCAACCGTCTTTCTTCAGCGTCACCAAATGGGGAGTGTGCATCTCTTTCGCGGCTTCGAAGGTGTTATTGAACATGCGGAACTCGTTTAGTACTGTGGAAATCTTTCCGTTCCCGTCGGTCGTTCCCTCATAGACGCTCCGCCTGGTCGAGTCGGTGATAGACACTGTGGCATTGGGCACCGGCTTTCCCTGGTCATCCTGTAGCGTCAACGAGTAGCTCCAGTCGATGAAGTACTCGTCGAATGCCGGCCACTGCGCCGGGTTGATGGCCTGCATATCGGTGCTGTCTTTGCTCGCGCCATTCTCGAATTTCGTGTCTTGAAAATGAATGTTGCGCGCCACTCCGTGCCCGTTGGCGAACGAAAATGTCACGTAATGCGGCGAGGGATTGCCGCCCTTGCGCAGCGTACACGCCACGCACTGAATATTTTCGCCGCCGTCCCAGTCCACGAAAAAATTCGCGGTGTCTGCCACGAAAGTGTCGGCGCTGGAATGGAACCCCTTCGAGCCCGCGATGGCGAAACTGTAGGCTTTCCCGCGCGCGCGCCCGATCCTTTGCGCGGTGTAAATATTATTGTGCGAGAAATCATTTTGCTCCGATGTTGTTTCCGTGACGCGCAGCGCTTCTCCGTCGCAATCTGCGGCATCGCTGATGGCGCGGTTGGAATACGCGGTGGCCTGCACTGGATTGTCGTCGAACTGGATGGCGTACGCCCCGCCGGGCTGGCACCCGTTGTATTCGATGTTGTTCGCTTTCTCGATCACCTCGATCACGTTGTTGTAAACCCGCGAATCCACCGTTGATCCGGCCACGCCGTCGATCGATATGCCTCGTCCCTGGGTAGGCTGGACGGAATTGTCGTGGACGTCCATGCGCTTGCCCCACACGTAGATTCCAAAATCGTTGGTGTACGTCGCGGCCTGGGCCACGTGATTTCCGTAAATGCTCGACCCGGGCGCCACCGTATACAGCCCCCCTTGCGCGCCACCGGTCACCGTATTGTTCATCACCAGCACCGGCCGCTGCACGTTGGCCGCCTGGTCGAATTTCACTGACTGTCCTTCTTCCGCGTGGCGGTTATGCACCAGCGTCACATTATTGTGAAAGGTGCACAGAGACACCTCGCCCCCGCCGGGCACCGCGCCCCCAGCGTAGTCCACGTACACCCCGATCGAAGATTGCGCGCTCCATGTAAACGAGACCCCGCGTATGAATGGCCCGCTGTGAATTCCTTGTCCGAACCGCACCGGATGCGAAAACGCTGCTGCGCCGGATCCTTGCACGATGCTTCCGGGGCCGGCTAGGGTGAAGTTATCAAACGACGCGCCGCACGGGGCGCCATTCGCTTCGCCGTTCTTTTCCGTAGGATCCCAGCAAGCGATGCCGCTCAGGCCAAACGTCGCGTACCGCTGGCTATCGGTGGCGTAGGTCACCGCGTGGCCATCCAGGTTCAGCGTAATGTTGTCGGCACCCACTCCGAAACACGAGCTCGGCGACGACACATCGTTGTCCAGGATGTACGTGGCTCCCGCATCCTGGAGCGGCCCGCACGATTTCAAGTGGCGCAGCTTGGCGTGGCCGATGCCGGCCATCAGCAACGAAGAGGGAATCACAGTCGGCAACAATAGAATGAGGGGGCCCAAAATTGCGAAAATCAGCGGGAAAGCTTTGAATCGCGAGTTCACGTCTGGCTTTCTGACCGCCCTTCCTCGAGTGAAACAACCCGAAGTGTCAAAAAGTGATCATAGACGCCGGGAGGGCCCGAAGCAACCGCTGCGGGCTTCGCCGACTGAACGGTCTGGGCATCCGCTCGACTGGGCGTTATCCCTCGCCAGACCGGCCTCTCTCCCGCAGGATATGCGTCATGAAACAAGTGCTGCAAAAAAGCGCCGTGGTATCTCGAACTCTTGGGATAATCGTATGAACGGTGGAAGGCACTCGGAACCAGGACCCACCGCCCGGAGCCATCGGGCGAAAGGATCTGCCAAGCACTTTTTCATGCGGCAACTTCTGAAATCGGCCGCCGTCGGATTTCCCGGCGGACTCCTTGCGTCGCTCTTCTTGCGTCACCGCGGCTTCCCCGTTTTTATGTTCCACCGCGTGCTGCCGGATCCCCGCACCAGTTACGATCCGGAAATGGTCATTGCATCCGACCTCTTTGAGTCGTTTCTGGAGTGGGCTTCCGAACGATTCAACATTGTTCCCATTCCGGAGTTGATGCGGCGAATTAAGGAACCCCTCAACGGCAATCGCGGATATTGCGCCATCACCTTTGATGATGGCTGGCAGGACAACTACGCGCACGCATTCCCTTTGCTCCAGGCTTACCACGCTCCGGCCACCGTGTATCTGGCGGCCCGGCTCATCGGAAGCGAGCGGCGCTTCTGGCAAGAGCGGTTGTGGGCCTGTTTGAACGTCCTGGATGGATCGGTCATCAACGACGGTTTGGCCGAGGAATTCAATCGCCAGTATCTTTGGTATCCGCTGCTCCGCCCCGTGGATTTTAAGTTTTCCAACCTACGCCGCGTGCTGCTGAAGCGATCCAGCCGCGAAGCCGAGGAATTTGTCGACCTCCTGGAAACCAAAATCCCCTGCCCGGGCGCGCCCCCGGGACGCTCCTTCATGAACTGGCAGGAAGTGGAGATCATGCAAAAGGCCGGCGTGCACTTTGGCTCCCACACCTTGCATCACACCCTGCTGACCCAGGCCCCGCCGGATGTGGCTTGGAGTGAAATCACCGGGTCGCGCAAGGAATTACAGGAGCGGCTGCGGGATCCGGTCGTCGGATTTACTTACCCGTGGGGACAAACGCTTCCCTTGGTCACTCGCCAGGTGCAAGCGGCGGGCTATGAATACGCCCTCACCACCCAGCCATCTTTACTCAATAAATCCAGCGATGCCTGGCTTATTCCGCGGATTCCCATCAGTGGCAACGTGGTGCGCGACGACACCGGCTATTTCGCCGCCGAGCTCGCCAACTTCAGCATGAACTCCGCCGCTTTTCGCCGCAGCGTCTTGCGCAGTGCGGCGATGCCCGTCCAACCGGCCGAACGCTTGCGCATCGCCTACATCATCAACACCATTACCCAGTGGAATACCGGCGGCACCGAGCGCCAATTGCTGCATTTGATCAAGTCGCTCGATCCTCGCTATTTCCAGCCGGCGCTGTTCGTCCTTCAGGGCAGCCCCGATCTGAAAGCCGGCCATCCCGCCTTCCCCATCTATGTGGTGGAATCCGAGAGGCCCTTCCTGAATTTCCGGATCCTGCTCGACTTGCGCAAGAAATTGGCGGAGTTCAAACCAGACATCGTGCAAACGTTTTTTCTCGACGCCACTTTGTTTGGAACTCTGGCCGCCACTCTGGCCGGCGTGCCGGTAATCGTCCAGTCTCGCCGCAGTTTGCTGGTGCAGCAGGAGCCCCTCGCGAAACGCATCTTGCTGCGCGCCGCCAATCGTTTGACTCGTTCCTGGCAGTGCAATTCGCTCACCGTGGCCAGCGAAGTGGAAAAGACCGAAGGACTGCCGCGTAAGCACATGGACGTTCTTCCCAACGTTCTCGATCCCCATGAATTCAAGCCCGCCACTCCGGCCGAAAAGGCAGCGGCGCGCCATCTCCTGGGCCTGCCCCAGGACGTTCCCATTTTTCTTTCCGTCGGCAATCTGCGCGCGGTTAAAAATCACAGCACCCTGATTGCCGCTGCCGCCCTGCTCCGCGAAAAGCTGCCCGATGCGATCTACGTCATCGTCGGCGCCGGCGAACTGGAAGCAGACCTCAAAGCGGAAATCGAGCGCGCCAATCTCCAGTCCGTGATTCGCCTGGTAGGAATGCAGTTGGACGTTTTACCCTGGCTCGCGGCCGCCGACATGGGACTGATTACCTCCTTGAGTGAGGGCAGTTCCAACGCTTTGCTGGAATACATGGCCACCGGCGTGCCCACCGTGCTATCCACCATTCCCTCCAATCGGGAAATGGCCCAGGGCATATTTTTCGACACTCGTAATCCGGCCGATCTGGCCGCCAAAATTTACGAGCTGTGGACCAATCCGCAGCGACGCGACGAACTGATCACGCAACAGCGTAAGATTGCTTTGCGCCACAGTCCGGAGTCGATTGCCCGGCTGTTGCAAGCCTATTACGTCAGCCTGGTGGCGCAGCTTACTTAGCGCGCCCGCCGGGCAGATTCGAATTTCGCATGGAAAGTGAGCGCATGAATTTTACTCTCAGCACCGAACCGATTCATACCTCTTCGGCCCAACCCGCGGCGCCGCGTCCGCTCTCGTGCTCCATAGTTCGAACCCCGGCGGAGTTTGCCGCGCTCGAAACCCCCTGGAAGGCGCTCTTCCAGAGTACCGCCCGCCCCGTTCCTTTTCTGGCGTGGGAATGGGTCACCACCTGGTGGAAGCACTTCGGCAAAGCCGCGAAACTGTTCGTAATTCTGGCCAAGGACGATGCCGGCCGAATCGTCGGAATCGCGCCGCTGCAAATCGCCACCCGCCGCGCGTTCGGTATTTTCCCCGTGCGCAGCCTCGAGTTTATCGGCTACCGCGGCTCGTCGGTTTGCGCCGACCACCTCGACTTTATGACAGCAAGCGGCGCCCCCCACGTTCCGGAGGACGCCGTGACACAGCCAACCTGGCTGTGCGACCCAACACGCACCGTGTCAGAAGCCCTCTTGGAAGCGGTTTTTGCAGCGCGCAAAGAATGGGATTGCATCGAGCTCGCGGACCTATCGGAAGAATCCGCCCTCCCCTCGCTGCTCAATGATCAAGCTCGCCGCCGGAAATTCCGCCTGGCCGAAGGCGCCGGACAAGTTTGCCCGTGCGTGCCGCTGGCCCCGAGCTGGACCGAGCTGCTCAAAATCGTAAAGGAAAAGAAACGCTCGGCGATCAAGTGGCGGCGCAAAAAGCTTTTGCAGGCCTATCCCACGCAATTTCAGATTTTCGCCGATCCCGCGCAGGTCGATGCCGCCCTCGACACTCTTGCCCGCTTGCACACCCTATCTCGCCAGCGGAAACACGAGACGGGAAACTTCTACCGCGCCGACTATCAAGCCTTTCATCGCGACGTCGCCCGAGCCATGGCCCGCGCTGGATACCTCTACATCGCGCAGATGGATTGCGACGGCCGCCCGGTGGCTTCCACCTATGGTTTCCATGTGGGTTCCGTTCTCTTCGACTATCAAAAGGGCTACGATCCGGCCTACAGCCGCGACGGGGTTGGTTCCGTCCTCACCGGCATGGTCATCGAAGATGCCATCGAGCGCCTGCACGCCCAGGAACTCGATTTCCTGCGCGGTACTGAAGAATATAAATATTTCTGGGCCACCCGGGATCGCAAGACGCGCACCATTCTGCTGTGGTCCGCCGGCGTGATGGCCAGGCTTCACCAAGGCGAATTCGACCTGCGCCGCGCCCTCGCACCCGTAAAGCGCAAAGGTCTCGATTCCTGGGCGCGCATCACCGCCCCTAAGCCCGCCAAGAAGCCTGAAGCGGCCGCGCCTCAACCGGCCGTTGGCGCCGCTCCAGAAAACCCAACTTCGGCCCCGGCACCTGAGACCGCCGCAACCCGCAGCGAAACGCCCAACCCCTCCGCCGAATAACCCGGGGTCAATTTTCCAATGGAATTTTCACCCCGCTTCTGTTTTCATGTACTCCCGTTCGGAACCGGTTGGCACAGATGGTGCCGCCGGCACCGCGTCGAGCTAGGCGCACACCGCCTGAACTCTGGAGCGCACTTCACGTGAAAGCTGCCACACACATAACCTGCCCCGCCGAGGGAATGCCGTCATGAGCTCGCCTGCCTCGGCTGGATCGGCGCCGAACGAACAGACTCGCTCCCAGCTTGCCGACGCCCTCCGCACCCTGCTGCCCGTCGACGGAATCGCGTTCGCGATCCTTGCGGTCCCAGACGCCAGACCCGGCGATTTACATCCCCAGGAAACTGCGCTGATTTCCCCCAGCGCCGTCGCCACCAAGCGCACCTCCTTCACCTTGGGGCGCAACGCCGCGGCGCAGTCGTTACGTGCCATCGGCATTGATCCGGCGCCGCCAGTGCTGCAGGGTAGGGGCAAAAATCCGCTCTGGCCCGACCAAGTCGTAGGTTCCATCACCCACTGCGATCCGTGGACGATCTGTGTGGTCGCCAAAAGCAGCGCCGCCAAAGCGCTGGGTGTGGACCTCGAAGACGTGCGCCGCGTGCAAAATCCTGACATTGGAGAAGTAATCTGCACCCGCAGCGAAATGGAGTGGATCGCCGGATCGCAAGATCAGGTCGGCTCGCTGATCATGGTCTTTTCCGCAAAAGAAGCCATGTACAAGGCCTATTATCCGTTTTGCCGTCGTTATTTCGATTTCACCGATGCCGAGCTGGCGTGGGACCCATCCATCGGCGGTTTCCGCGGCCATTTGTTAACCGACCTGGACAAGGACCACCCAAGCGGCCACCAATTTCGCGTCGCCTGCCAACGGGTAGGGAGTTTGGTGCTGTCGGTCCTCATCGAAGTGTAGCGTGCTTGCAGGGAACTCTCGCGACGGCGACTACCGACAGATATTCCCTGCTGTACCGCGCTTGAAACTCTCGCTTGCCCTCGTACGTCTCACGCCATAGCGAAATCCCGGCAGGGCGCGCGGCGTCGCGCATTGCGTCGGTTGGACTTACGCTACGACGCCCTTAACTCTCGTGCCTTTACGCCCTAACTATCGGATAATAGACCGCATCCGGTACCGGGCAGCGACGGGGCAGGGCCACTCCGTTCGAGCTTGATCTTCAGGGTCTGGAAACCTCAAAGACTGGAGCGCGAGACCGTCACTCGTCCCGCGCGCCATTGGAACTCGAAGCGTGACCGAGCCTAAAAACTCCGCAGCGCCCGTCGGCGTGGGTGCTGAACCTCCGGCCAACGCCCCGCAGGAAGACGCTTACGTCTTCCCGATGTCCTATTCCCAGCAGCAATTGTGGGTGGTTGATCAGCTCCAGCGCGGAAACGCCGCCTACAACATCGCTCTCGATATTCGCTTGGAAGGCGCACTGGACGTTTCCGCTTTGCAAGCCTCCCTGGATGAAATCGTCCGGCGTCACGAATCCCTGCGAACCGTTTTTCGCCTCGAAAATGGCCAGCCCTCGCAAGTGGTGCTGCCTGCCGTGCCGTTGCTGATTGCCCAAAGCGATTTGCGCAGCCTGGCGCCGGAGGCGCGCGAAGTCGAACGAAAGAATATTGCCAGCAACGACGCGCGGCAGTCCTTCCAACTCTCCGCCGGTCCATTGGTTCGTGCGCGCTTGATGGATTGCGGCGAAAACGATCACACCCTGCTGCTGATCTTTCATCACATCGTTTTCGATCGCGCCTCGATTGATGTTCTCATTCGCGATTTCTCCGCACTGTATTCTTCGTTACACCGCGGCGAAGCTCCGGTGCTCCCGGATTTGCCGATTCAGTACGCTGACTATTCGGTCTGGCAGCGCCAGACGCTGCAGGGACCGGTCGTCGATGCGGAATTGAACTATTGGAAGAATCAACTAGCCGGCGCGCCGGACAGCTTCGAGCTCCCGCTCGATCGCCCGCGCGGCACCGAACGCAACTTCCACGGCGAGTGGATGGCGGAAACGTTTCCGCGGGATTTGCTCGATTCCCTCGAACAGCTCGCTCATCAAGAGGGTGCATCGCTCTTCGCCGCGCTGCTCGCTTCCTTTGACACCATCCTGTTCCGCTACACCGACCAGGAAGATGTGGTTGTTGGGTCCACCACGCCCGGTCGCCGCCAGAAAGCTACCCAGGATCTGATTGGAACGTTCCTCAATCCTCTGGTCCTGCGCCTCGACCTTTCCGGCGACCCTTCGTTTCGCGAATTGCTCCAGCGTGCCCGTAAAGTCGTGGAAGAGGCGGGCGAACACCAGGATCTTCCCTTCGAGAGAATGGTCGAGGAACTGCACCTCGAGCACGATCCCAGCCGCAATCCACTGTTCCAGGTAATGCTGTTGTTCCAGGAGCTGGCCGAAGGCGCCGGCGAAGCGGATGGACTGAAGCTCACCTGGACCGGCGTCCAGAATCACACCGCGAAGTTCGATCTCACCGCCTACGTCGAGCCGCGCGAAGAGGGATTGTTCGTTGGATTCGAATACAACGCCGGCGTTTTCGAGGCTTCCACGATTCACCGTTTGTTAGGGCACTACCGAACCCTGCTCGAAGCCATCGTTGCCGCTCCCGATACACGCATCAGCGAAATCTCCATCCTCGGCGACGCCGAGCGCAATCAGCTCCTTTTCGAACTGAACGACACCGCCGTCGATTTCCCCGAAAAAGACAGCGCGCTGCACCAACTGCTCGAGCGCCAAGTCGAGCGCACCCCGGATTCTGTCGCGGTCGAATTCGAAGCCCAGACGCTCACCTATCGCCAGCTCAATTCCCGCGCCAACCAGCTCGCTCACTTTTTGCGAAAGCAGGGCGCCGGTCCCGACGTTCTGGTCGGCGTATCCCTGGACCGCTCGCTCGATATGGTGGTCGCCCTGCTCGGCGTGCTCAAGGCCGGCGCAGCCTACGTTCCCCTCGATCCTACATATCCCGCCGATCGCCTCGCCTTCATGGTTGAGGACTCCGGCCTGAAGGTCCTTCTCACCCAGGAATCGTTGCTGCCGCTCTGGTCCGGCTCTCCCGCGCAGCTCGTCGCGCTCGATCGCGATTGGTCCGCCATCACTACCGAGCCGGCGGAGAATCCCGCGGTCGCCCTTCGCCCCGAAAATCTCGCTTATGTGATCTACACATCGGGCTCCACCGGGCGCCCCAAGGGCGTGCAAATTCCGCACCGCGCTGTTGTGAATTTCGTTCTCTCCATGCAGTCCAAGCCCGGAATTTCCGCCGCCGATAATCTTTTGGCGGTCACCACCATTTCTTTTGACATCGCCGGACTCGAAATTCACGTCCCGCTTTCCGTCGGCGCCCGCATCGTTTTGGCCAGCCGCCAATCCGCGATGGACGGCAAGATTCTCGCCCAGCTCATCGAAGCTCATCGCATCACCGTCCTGCAGGCCACACCGGTCACTTGGCGCTTGTTGCTGGAATCCGGTTGGCGGGGCAAGAGCGATCTCAAAGTTTTGTGCGGCGGCGAAGCCTTTCCCCACGACCTGGCAGACGCCTTGCTCACCCGCTCCGCTTCCGTCTGGAATATGTACGGCCCCACCGAGACCACCATTTGGTCCACCTGCGAACGCGTCCGCCCTTCCAACGGTCCGGTGCTGATCGGCCAGCCCATTGCTAACACCCAGACCTACGTTCTGGATTCGGCGCTCCAGGTTGTGCCCATGAATGTTGTCGGCGAGCTGTACATCGGCGGCGACGGCCTGGCGCGCGGATACCTGAATCGTCCTGAGCTCACCGCGGAGCGATTCGTTTCCCACCCGTTCCTTCTCGGTGACCGCCTCTACCGCACCGGCGACCTGGCGCGCGTTCTCACCACCGGCCAAATCGAATGCCTCGGACGTGTCGATCACCAGGTGAAGATTCGCGGCTTCCGCATCGAATTGGGCGAGATCGAAACGGCCATCGCGGATTTTCCGGCAATCCGGCAGTCAGTAGTGGTCGCCCGCGAAGACGCTCCCGGCGACAAGCGCTTGGTCGCATACCTCGTCCCTTCCGATCCTGCGAAATTTCAGGCCGCCGACTTGCGCGATTGGCTGAAGCTGCGGCTCCCGCCCTACATGGTTCCTTCCGCGCTCGTGGCGTTGCCCGTGCTGCCGCTAACCAACAACGGAAAGATCGATCGCAAGGCGCTTCCCACTCCCGAGCAAGCCAGCGCCGCTGCCATCGGGCAATTCGCCGCGCCACACACCCAAACCGAAAAAGCCATGGCCACCATTTGGGAGCAAGTGCTCGGCATTGAAAAGGTGGGCATTCACGATAATTTCTTCGATCTCGGCGGCCATTCGCTGCTGGCCGTGAATCTCTTCGCTCAGATCACCCAGGCGTTTGGTAGCACCCTTTCTCTCAACACTCTTTTCGAAACTCCCACCGTGGAAGACTTGGCTCGCTTCATCGACGATCAGCGCGAGTCCACCCCCAAGAACCGCGTTATTCCCATTCGCGCTCTGGGCACGAAGCCCCCGGTGTACTGGATCCCCGGCGGCGTGGGCAGCGTCTTGGCGTTCCGCAAAATTTCCGATTTGCTTGGCGCTTCTCAGCCTGTCTACGGGTTGGAATCCAGGGTTCCGGACCCCGGAGAGCCAATCGAGACAGTCGAAGTCCGCGCCAAACACTTGCTCGAACAGATTCGTATCTTCCAGCCCAAGGGTCCCTACTACCTGATCGGTTTCTGCGCAGGAGGCCTGGTCGCGTATGAAATGGCCCAGCAACTCCGCATCATGGGCGAGCGCACCGCCTTTCTCGCGCTCGTCGAATCCGTTCCTTATAATTACTCCGGCTTCCGCATTCGCTTGGCCAGTTATTACGTTCAGCATTATTGGTGGAAGTTCCGCCAGAACCTGACCCAGGCCGGCATCGCGGGCACCATCAAGAAGGCTTATCTCTGGGCGACCCACCGCGGTGGATCCGAACCCGACGACGAAGTCGCTCCCCCCAATCCCGCGCTAATCGCCGATTCCTCCCCGGAGGTGATTGCTCGCATTCGCCGCATCGAACTGGCCCTGCGCGAAAGCGATAAACAATACGTTCCTGAACCTTACCCCGGCAGCGCCTGCTTGATCGTCGGCCAAGCCGACTACTGGTGCCAGGGCGTCACCACAGACACCGATCTCCGCCTGGCCTGGGGTCGTCTTACCGGCGGCGGCGCAAAAATAGATATTGTTCCCGGCGATCATTTGGATATGCTGTTCGAGCCGCTAGTCCGGAATTTCGGAGAAAAGCTCGGTAATCGGCTCCGCGAGGCCCAAGTGGCAAACTGGAAAGGCGCCTTGGAAAACGCTGGGCGTGGTTCGAACCGCGCCGCGCAGGTGAACGGCGTCGCGCCAGCAATCAGCGCCAATCCAGATTCGATAGCGCGCCCACAGGGCTCAACGGCCGCCGAATCGCTCCCAGCCATTCGCGCCAAGGTCGGTAATCCACTTTCATCGCAGTGATTTGTTCCGACTGATGACTACACCTGAACACTCCGGCCCAGCACCCGTTCCGCTGCGCGAACCCAAAACAGGCGCGGAGCTTTCGCCCGCCGAACGCCAGCAGTTGTTGGACTGGAATCAAACCCACGTTGCCTATCCCTATTCCGCGGACGTCGGTCTTCACGATCTGATCGACGAGCAGGCCCGCCGCACTCCCGACGCTGTCGCCCTCATTTTCGATTCCCAGCGCATCACCTTCCGTGAACTGATGGATCTCTCTCATCGCCTCGCCCGTCGCCTCCAAAAGTTGGACGTCCAACCCGACTCCATCGTCGCCATTTGCATGGAGCGTTCCATTGAGATGATCGTCGCCATCGTCGCCATCCTTAAGGCCGGCGGCGCTTACTTGCCGCTCGACCCGGAAAATCCTCCCGACCGTCTGAAATCCATTTTGGACGATGCCCATCCGGCGCTCCTGCTCACCCAGGAACGGCTCAAGGAAAAATTGCCGCGCTGGAAAGGTCGCGTTCTCGCGCTCGATAGCGAATCCGCCGCGCTCGCCGCCGAAAGTTCCGAATTCCTTTCCGCGAAAGTCCGCCCCGAAAATTTGGCTTACGTCATTTTCACTTCGGGCTCCACCGGCAAACCGAAAGGCGCGCTGATCCCGCACCGCGCCATCGTCAACCACATGTTGTGGATGCGCTCCCATTTTGCCTTGGCTGCCACCGACCGCATTCTCCAGCGCACCCCGTTCACCTTCGACGCTTCGGTGTGGGAAATTTTCCTCCCCTTGATCACCGGCGCGGCTATGGTGATCGCCCGCCCCAACGGTCACAAAGACGTCTCCCACCAGATCGAAACCATCCAGCAGGAACAGGTCACCGTCGTGCAGTTCGTGCCGTCCATGCTCCGCGTTCTTCTCGAAGCCGAAGACATCGGCAAATGCCAGTCCCTTCGCTTTGTTTTTTGCGGGGGCGAGGCCCTCACCAAAGACATCCAGAAGCTGTTTTTCGACCGCGTCGCCGCCGAGCTCTACAATCTCTACGGTCCCACCGAATGCACGATTGACTCCACCATGTGGAAGTGCGTGAAAGATTCTGGCCTTCCCAACGTTCCCATCGGCCGCCCCATCGCCAACCTCACCGCCTACATTCTCGACGATGATCAGAAGCTGCTTCCTCCCGGCGCCACCGGCGAACTCTACATTGGCGGCGCAGGCGTCGGCCGCGGCTACCTCAATCGCGCTGACCTCACCGCAGAACGCTTCCTCCGCGATCCTTTCAGCGCCGATCCCGCCGCGCGCATGTACAAGACCGGCGACCTCGCGCGCTTTCTCGGCAGTGGAGACATCGAATATCGCGGCCGCATTGACTTCCAGGTGAAAATTCGCGGCCTGCGCATCGAGCTCGGCGAAATCGAAAACGTCATTCGGGATTTTCCCGGAATTCACCAGGTCGTCGTGGTCGCGCGCGAGGATGTCCCCGGCGAAAAGCGCCTGGCCGCCTATCTCGTTCCTAAGGACACCGATAATTTCCGCACCTGGGAACTCCGCGATTTCCTGAAGTCCAAGCTACCCAGCTACATGGTTCCGGCCGCCATCGTTTCTCTCCCCGTCCTGCCTTTGACCTCCGTCGGCAAAGTCGATCGCCGCGCACTTCCCGCGCCCTCCTATGACAA
The DNA here is from genome assembly GCA_963725655.1 of uncultured Acidobacteriota bacterium. Classification (GTDB taxonomy): domain Bacteria; phylum Acidobacteriota; class Terriglobia; order Acidiferrales; family UBA7541; genus CAVRXT01. Next base: position 540,871 of record CAVRYY010000001.1, read on the forward strand.
TCTCGCCGGTCTCGGCGAATACACCCCGCCGCGAACCCAGACCGAGCGCTTGATGTCCCAGATTTGGTCCAAATTTCTCGGCATCGAAAAGGTGGGAACGCGTGAGAGCTTCTTTGACTTAGGCGGCGATTCGTTGCTGGCTCTGTTGATGTTCGCCCAGATTTCCAGGGAATTCGGAAATACCCTTTCCCTGAATTCGCTGTTCGATACTCCCACCATCGAGCAGCTCTCCCTGGTAATCGATGCCGGCCGCGCTCAGGGTCCCAAATATCGCTTGGTCACCATCCGCGCGGAAGGCACGCGCCCGCCGCTGTTCTGGGTTCCCGGCGGGATCGGCAGCGTCCTCGCGTTCCGCAGAGTTTCCTTTCTGCTCGGACCGGATCAGCCAGTCTACGGCCTGGAATTTCGTTTGCCGGAGGCCGGCGAGGCGTTCGAGGAAATCGAAGTTCGCGCTGGCCATTTCGTCGAGCAGATGCGCGCATTGCAGCCCACCGGACCTTACTACATCGCCGGCTTCTGCTCCGGTGTCCTGGTGGCCTATCAGATGGCCCAGCAGTTAGCCGCGCAAGGCCAGCAAGTTGCATTCCTGGCGCTGGTCGAAGGCACTCCCGCGAAAATGCCCGGCACTCTATGGAGGGGCATCGTCTACCATGCCCAGCATTTTGCTTGGCGCGTGAAAAAAGTCACCAGGCACGGTCCCGCTGGATTACTCCAGTGGCTCGCCGAACGCGCGCAATCCGTCGCCAAATCGCTCGGCACTCGCCCCGGCGCCGCCCCCGCTCCGGCCCAAGCCTTGGATTCCGACAAAGTGATGGCCAATCTCCACCGCCTGGAAATCGCCCTGAACCACGTCGAGCAGCGCTATGCTCCCCAGCCCTATAACGGCGACGCATTTCTGATGGTCGGCAGCGACAACTACTCTTTCTACGGCGTCAGCGAATCTGCCGATCCCCGCTTAAGTTGGCGCCAGCTAATCCGCGGAAAAGTCCAAATAGACACCCTGCCCGGCGATCACCTCTACATGCTCCTCCATCCCCATGTTCAGCCCTTCGCCGCCCGCCTCCGCCAGCGCATGGACGAAGCCTGGCACTCCGCCCGCCGCACTCCGCCCGCCGCATCCCCCAAAATTTCCGATGCCACCGGCGCCAGCCCCCAAGCCATCGCCGCCGGCTCCCACTAACCCCGCGAGCCTCGCTCGACGGGGAGGGTGTGTTGAGCGAAGCGAAGTGGGTGCCCCAGGTGTCGCCTTCACACCTGGGTTCTCCAAGTTTTTGACTTACCTCATTCCGAATCAGCCCCCGTACCAAAACCAACGAACCACAAACTGAAGTACAATTTCACTTCGTGCTCAAAACTCCGACCACCAGAAGCGCGGTGTCAAACGCGGTAACAACCGCGTAGAATGCGTGCCACTTCCACGGAGGGCGAAAAACAATGCGCCGGTACCATCACATCGGAATTCCCACTACGGAATCGAAGCCTGGCGAGACCCACTTGAAACACTTGAAACTCTTTGTCGTCAGCCACGAGAAAAGCGAATTTGGCGTGGAGTGGATGCGTTTCGAAGCGGACGCGGCCGTCCCTGATCTCGTCCGTCAGGTTCCGCACGTCGCGTTTCAAGTAGCTGACCTCGCCTCCGAGCTCGCTGGCCGCGAAATCCTGATTCCCCCCAACAGCCCATCCGACGGCGTCCGCGTCGCGTTCATAGTCGAAAACGGCGCGCCCATCGAACTGCTCGAATTCACCGACCCCAACCATCCTGCCCGCCGCCAGCACAGCAAGATGCCGATATAATCAGAGTAACTATCGCTTCATGCGTTGGGGTAGTCCTGTACCGTCACGAAACCGCCCACCTGCATAACGGGGAATCTCCCCGCATCTACCCGTTGCACTGTATTCCCGTCCAAAGGTTTTCTAACTACCATCCGTTCCGCACGGCCACGAGCGAAGTAGCGCCAGCCGTACCGCTTTCGGAAAGATCCGAAAGAAGAAGGAGTCAAAAACCACATGCCCTTACTTCAAGTAGTGATGGTTCTAATCGTAGTCGGAGTTCTCCTCTGGCTAGTCAATCGCTATATCCCAATGCAAGGCACCATCAAAGGCCTCCTAAACGCAGTAGTAGTAATAGCCACAGTAGTTTGGCTACTCCAGGTTTTCGGCCTGCTCCACACGCTCTCGAGAATCCGCGTCGGCGCATAATTTCACTCTGTCGTTGCCGGTGGGTGCCCCACACATCGTGTTTACGTGTGGGGTCTTTGCCTGGCCGTCCTACGATTGGCGTTCTGAATTCACTCGCTCCGTGGGCCGCCGCCCCTGTGGCCGTCCCGTTTCGAGGCTTCTGAATTCTCCCCGTTACGTCTGGTATTCGACCGCCAACACAGCGGTTCATCTCCCTGGTATCGCTGTGCGATCCTCAATAGTAATAACCGAGGCGGAAAGGCCGCAATGAAAACAGTCCCGCGCCTATACGTGATGTTTTTCCTGGCCGCAGCTCTCGCGCTACCCTCGGGCGCATTCCTCGTACACCACATATTCATCATCAAAGAAACAGCCATGGGCATGCTCGGCGAGGAACACCTCGCGGACCAGCGAGCTTGTCCGGAGCGAAGCGGAGGAGCTTCGGCGGCGGTTTGGGGTGCAGGGGAAAAGGGGCGGCCAGCCCCGTTATCCCCTGCTTATCTCCGTAGAAGCACCGGCTCATTTTTTCATAGCCAACGCTTGATCTTGCACGCCATGGTGTCGGATCAGGTCGCCAGTGTCAGGCAGATTGGGGGGCGAATAAATGGCGCAAGCTTGGGAGAACGCCTGATAGCGCCAACTGACGCAGACCAGGGAGAACTCTGCTAAAAATCTGGGAACTTATTCTGCCGCGGGACCGTAGCTATTCACCGGAGGAGGTTGACAGTATGCGGACGTGCTTTGGTTGAAGCGGCCATTAGTCCGGAGCGGATCGTCCGCCAACCGCAAGCTGGGATCACTTCTTCTTAGAGCCGCTGCTGCGCTCGCAACAAAATTCGCTCAAATGAGGTGAATGTGAAAAGAGAACGCCTGACACAGATCGTCCTGGTGATCGTGGGGCTGGTCAATCTGGCCCTAATTTATTTTCTATATATGGATCTGCGGCATTCCACATGGCTTTTGAAGGGGAAGAACGAGATCGAACCGATGTTTCTGAGCTTTTTTATTCCGGTCGGGGTCTTTCTACTCATGGCCGCAAGGAGACCATCTGAGCATCGCTCGATGATTGCTCTAGTAGCTTGGTGGAACATCTCCCATGGCGTGGTGATGGCTATTCAAACCGTAGAAGCCCGGATTCACGGCGTCCACAGGGACTTTACCGATGTGGTCGTGGTCATTGTGATCGGAGCCGTCTTGTTAGCGCTTCTGCCAGCAAAACGAGAGGCAATCACGCCAGGAGTTGCGTGAACGAGCGCAGAAACCCCACTCGTCGTCTTTTCACGGTTTTTTCCCCGAGTGGATGACAGTCGTAGCGGATGAGCGATATGCGCAAATGGATACTCAGATTTCTGTGCTTGGTCGCAACTCTGATCGTCGGATTTGAACTAGGGTATGCTGCGATCACTTTGGAATCGCCCCAATGGAATCCAACTCAACGTAACAACGAAGTAGCCGAAGTAGAATTCCCTAAGCCATCTCAATCCGAGGAAGTGTTCAAGGCCACTGCGGCGCGAATCAGCGCCTTCAGAGCCTTCTCGTTAATCTTCTCGCCTTCGTGGAAGTCGATCGCACGCCTCACTCGACCCTCCAGGCTGGAATTGAATAGGCCAGCGGGGTCGTCCAACGAGGCGCCCTTGGCGAATGTCATCTTCACCACTTTCTTGTAAGTCTCCCCGGTGCAGATCAACCCGTCGTGCGACCACACCGGTATACTCCACTTCCACTCCTCCACCACTTTCGGGTCAGCTTGCTGGATCAACGCCCGGAGCCGCGAAAGCATCTCTCCCCGCCAATCCTCAGCCAGCTCCTGGATTCTCGCGTCGATCAGTCGAGATGCCGATTCCACTTGCGGCGAACCACTCTTTTTCGTCATGAGCGCGTGCCCCCTGATTTTCTCTTCCTGGCCTTCTTGGCTGCTTTCTCCGCCACATTTTATAATAAAAAAGTAACCCGTAAGAGCGTTTGGTTTACTTGCGCTTGGCCTCGCTTACAATCGTGGCCTCTGTGGCGGTTCCAGCCGCGATTCCAAAGGGGTCGCAGCGCGAATGAAACGTGGTGATCTCGGCTGGCTTTAGATCCGGAAAGGATCGAAGGGGTCTTGAGGCGAGGCCCAATGCAAAAAAAAGGGCCGGCTCTATTGCGCCGGCCCTTTCTGCGTTTGTCCCCTACATCGACTCGGCCCTACTTCTACTCGGCCCTATGGCGTTCTTGCTTCTCTTACTAACTCGAATGCGACCTTGTGGTCCCGCAGGCCGGTGCTGGTCCCGTAAACAACCGTTCCGCGATCCCATCGTGCGTGAGTGCATTAGTTATACCCAACGGCGGTGGCGCGAGATATGCAGCGTTCGCTGTATGCCGGAGCATTTCGCAACCGATTGCTAGATTCGGCACAATTTCGAAGCCGAGCTTCGTGGCCCTTGATTTGGGCTTCGGTGTGCCTCAGCCCTTTGTTTGCCGAGATCCCAAATTCAGCAGCAACTCTCCACCGCAACGATCCCTTCCAGTGCTCCTCCGCCGATGCTAGCCCTCCATCGGAAGTGGGTATAACGCGACTCAAACTCAATCGAGACGAACCCATGAACGGCTGCAAAGAAAATAATAAAAGGCAAGCGCGACAACTGTAAGGGTCAGAAACGCCAAGTGCCTGATAATACGAGGTATACAATGCTGAATCGTGTCAAACGCGCAAAAAATATCGCTCCAAAACGAATCGCAGCACGAGTAGAGATTAGAAAAGTCAAGTATATGATAATAAAAGACATATGTTTACATAAGCGCATCAAATTGTGAGATATCACGGGTGAGCGTAAGGCTCCCTAAGGTTAATCGCAAGGACGGGATCCAGTTGCCACCGGCGGTCAGCCGCCTCTCGTTCTGGCAGCGCTTAGTAGGACCGGATCGCCTCGCAGCAAGCCAGGTTGCTCTGAAGGCGCTGGTCCATCATCACCACCGCGTAGCGAGCGCAGGTGGCCATTTCTTGCCGTGCCCACGCGCCGCAGCCGCAAGAGGGGATCGACTCGCAAAATGAATTCAGCAGCTCCATGCAGCGATAATAGGCTTTTACGTGCCGCAGTTGCGTGCTCTGCGACGACGCCAAGTCGGGGCAAAGTGAGTGAATGGCCGAGATGTCTCGGAAACCATTAGAGGTCATGGACTTAGAGAACTGTGCCAAAGCCGGCTGCACCGCGCTCGACATCGGCTGATCGGCGAATGAAATCATTGCGGCGCGCCAGCTGAACACTGCCAGTTGAATTCCGGCTGCGACCGAGATAACGAAGATTAGCGCTGCGATCATGGCTTCTCCTAACAAAGCCAGTATCTCGCGCGGCTTCGTTCGGACCTATAGATCGGTCGTACTGATTTTGAAACCAATGGTTTGTTCCTTTTGGGGGCTTTGATTCTTAGGGGAGGGAGGAAGGGGCCCGCCGAAAGGCCCCTTTTCTGAGGATTTCCAAGAAGATCGATTAGTAAGAGCGAACCGCGGCGAAGCAAGCTTGATTGCTCTGCAGGCGCTGTTCCATCACCGCCGTGGCGTAGCGGGCGCAAATTTCCATTTCCTGCTGTGCCCATGCGCCGCAAGCCGGGATCGCTTTGCTCAGCGAGTTCAGCAGTTCCAGGGACCGGTAATACACCTGCACTGGTCGAAGCTGCTTGTTCTGCGAGGGGCTCAAATCCGGGCAAAGGGCCTGAACCGCGGAAATCTCGCGGAAACCCTTAGCCGTCATAGAGATAGCGAGCGGCGAAGATACCTGCTGCTCGGCGAACGAGATCATTGCGGCGCGCCAGCTGAATACTGCCAGTTGGATTCCCGCTGCCACCGATATTACGAAGATAAGTGAGGCGATCATGGTGTCTTCTCCTGACAGAGACAGTTTCGCTCCAACAACCGCCGCGCCCTATAGCCCGGTGGTACTGTTTTGAAACCATTTGGTCTGCCGTTTGTGGCCTCTGTTGGCACAGCTTAATCCTGTCTCTTCTTTATCTTGCGGAATTCGGCCATAATTCCAACGTGGGAGCACTAACCACGCAAATTTTAGGAGGCATGCTTTGCGCGCTATCGTCACCGGCGGGTCGGGCTTTCTCGGTTCTCATCTCTGCGAGTATCTGCTCGATCGGGGCTGGGAAGTTCTGTGCATCGACAACCTGTGCACCGGAGCGGGTTCCAACGTCGCGCACCTGGAGCAGAATCCGCACTTTCGCCTGGCCCAGCAGGACGTTTCGCAAGCCATCGAGGTGAGCGGGCCGGTGGATGCGGTTCTGCATTTCGCCTCGCCCGCCAGCCCCGACGACTATCTGAAGCTGCCCATCGAAACCATGATGGTGGGATCGGCCGGCACGCACAATGCCCTGAAATTGGCGCTCGCCAAGAAAGCCAAATTCCTGATGGCCTCTACTTCCGAAACCTACGGCGATCCGGAAGTGACTCCGCAACCGGAATCCTACTGGGGACGCGTGAACCCAATCGGCCCGCGCGGCGTGTACGACGAGGCCAAGCGTTTCTCGGAAGCGTTGACCATGGCCTATCACCGCAAGCACGGACTGGACACCCGCATCGTCCGAATCTTCAATACCTACGGCCCACGCATGCGTTTGAACGACGGCCGAGCGCTCCCGAATTTTCTCTACCAGGCCCTCACCGGTCAGCCCTTAACGGTGTATGGCGACGGCCGGCAGACCCGCAGCTTTTGCTACGTTTCCGATTTGATTGAGGGAATCTACCGCTTGCTGGAATCGAACGAGCACGAGCCGGTGAACATCGGAAATCCACAGGAAATTACCATCAAAGAATTCGCCGACCGCATTCTGGCGCTCACTGGTTCCAAGGCGCCCCTGGATTTTCGCCCCTTGCCCCAGGACGATCCGAAACAACGGTGCCCCGACATCGCCAAGGCACGGCGTATTCTGAAGTGGGAGCCGCGCGTGAATCTGGACGAGGGACTGCGTTTGACGCTGGAATATTTCAAGAAGCGCATCGCGGAAACTCGCCCGAACTAGTGAGGCCGGCCGACCGAGTAGTATTCGAAGCCCAGCGCTTTCATGGTGGCAGGCCTCAATAGGTTGCGGGCATCGAAGATCAAGGGGCGCGACATGGTGTCGCGGATGCGCTCCCAGTCCAAGGTTTTGAATTCTTCCCATTCCGTCGCCACGATCAGAGCTTCCGCGTCTTTCGCGGTTACGTAGACGTCGTCGCCCAGCTCCACCTCCGGGAGCTGCGCGCGCACTTTCTCCATCGCCTGCGGATCGTGCGCGCATACCGACGCGCCTTCGTCGATCAGGCGCTTGATCAGATCGATGGCCGGAGCGAAACGGATGTCGTCGGTATTGGCCTTGAACGCCAGGCCCAGCACGGCCACGCGCTTTTCCTTGATGACCCACAGCGCCCGGCGAAGTTTCTCCACCACATGATCGATGCGCCGGCGGTTGACGCGCTCGACCTCGCGGAGCAGCGAAAAATCCACGCCGTGGCGGTCCGCCAGATGCACGAAAGCTTGCAAATCCTTGGGCAGGCAGAAGCCGCCGAAGCCCAGACCGGCGCGCAGGAAGCTGGGCCCGATCCGCGGATCGAGTCCCACCGCGCGAACCACTTCATCGATGTCCGCGCCGAGGCGTTCGGCCAAGTCCGCCACCATATTGGCGTAGGAAATTTTGAGAGCGAGAAAGGAATTCGATGCGTGCTTGATTAGCTCCGCGCTGTTGATGGTGGTCACCAGCCACACCGGCGGGGCGGCTGGCGGGCACTTGCCGCGATGCACGGGGCAATTGAACGTTTGATCGAGCACCGGTTGGTAGATCTCACGAAGCTGTCTTTCCGCCACTTCGTCTTCCACGCCGGCGACGATGCGGTCGGGATGCAGGAAGTCTTCCACCGCGGTACCTTCGCGCAGGAATTCGGGATTGGAAGCGACGCGGAACTCGACCTTGGTGTTGCGGGCGTATACCGAAAGCTGGCGCAGCAGTTGCTGGCCGGTCTGTGCGGGCACGGTGCTCTTTTCCACGACCAGCTTGGGCGATTTCGCTTCGGTGGCAATCAAGCGGGCGACGCGGTCGATGGAGCTAAGGTCAGCGTCTCCGTTGGGCAGTGGCGGGGTGCCCACACAGATAAAGATGGCGTCCGCAACGCGAACCGCTTCCGCGGCACTGACGCCAAAATTCAAGCGGCCCTCGCGGCGCGCTTTGTCCACCACTTCGTCGAGGCCGGGCTCGTAAATCGGGAGCTTGCCCGATTGGAGCACCGCCATTTTGGCGGCGTCGCTATCGGTACACGACACTTCATGCCCAATTTCCGCGAGGCATCCGCCCGTTACCAGGCCTACGTACCCCGCGCCGATCACCGAGATCTTCAATCGAACTCTCCTTGGATATCGAGCCGAACCGGCTGCGCCATGCGTAATCTTAAATTTTCGTACACTCAGCGAGTGCCGCCAAGCTAAAACTTGCGCCCGGGTGCGGCGCCGGAGTGACGGTTACGCTGCGGCAGGATTCGGTTGATAGTACAATCGCGGGAGCCAGCCTACAACCCTTGCGCCGGGCCGGGTCTGGCCGCAAACGAGGAACGTTTGGGATGAAAATAGTCTGGGCCATGCTGGGCGCCAGCGCTCTTGCTCTCGCGTACAGCCTTGTTCTGTACCGGCGTCGATTCCGGTTTCAACGCTCCTGGGCGCGGCAACGCCTTACCTCCCGCATGACCGCCGTCGAGCGCTCCCGCTTTGATTCTTCGCGCGAAGACGCGGAGGCCGCGCAATCCTTCATCGAACAGATTTGCGTTTTTAGCATGTCTCTTACCGAGCGCTTCTGGAACGAGACGCTGCAAGCGAGCGCGGAGGAGATGGCGTTCATTCACGAGCACGGCGCGTTCTTGAGCACGGTGAAAATCGAGCGTGGACATCGCCACGTGATCGTGACCATCGCTGAAATTTTGCCGGAGAGCCGGTCCGCGGAGTGGCACATCCGCTCATTCGAGCTTTTTCCCGGAAGCAGTTCGCTCACTCGCGGCGGGGTGATTCTCTGGGAGCTTCGCACCGCGGATCCCGGCGAGAGTTCCGGGGCCAGCCATCGGGGCCTGGAGCTGCGCTTCGAGCAAAATTCTCTGGCCCTATCGATCCGCGATTATTCTGCGGCCAGCCAGTCTCGCATGGACCATCCGCAGCGAAGACTGATCGCACGGGTTCCGTTGGATGTTCGGCTGCTCTCCCGCTTTCAGGTGCCGGACGAGACCGCGGATTCAGAGGCGGCGGCGAAGACGCAGGCGCGTTACCCAGCCGACGCTCCGAACATCTCGTTCTTCGAACACAATGACGAAGCCGCGGGACTGATATGGCACCTTTGCCGCCAGGAGTTTACTCCCCGCGAAGGTTCGCGCTCCCGCACAGTGGACGCCGGCGAAGTTCGGCACCGCGCCTAGCATTTTCCGCCCGTCTGAATAATGTTGGTTTGGATGAAATCTCGCACAGCCAGATTGGCTGTGCCACTGCCGCTGATTTAGCGGCTCGGTGGGCGGACTGGGAGGCCGGCCCAGGCGTTGAGCAGGCCCAGGGATTCGCGCATTACGCCGAGGGCGTCCTGGGTGGTGTGCCACCAACGGCCCGGGTCGTAGGGATCGCCGGGGGAACCTCGCACGATGATTTGCGGGCGGTTGTTGGTTAGCACTTTCCAAAGGCGGCGGACTCGGCGTGTGTGTGGCGGCGAGGTTACGATGATCACGCGGGACTTGTTGTTCTGGAGGGCTTGCCGGGAGATCACGCCGATTTCTTGTTCGGTACTGAAGACCGGGGCTTCGAGGATGCGGATGGCGGATGGCGGCACGCCGAAGTGCAGCAGCACTTCGCGCGAATACACTTCCTCGCCGGTGAACTGGATGCCCATGGGATTGAGATCGGGGGCGTAGCCGACCGGCTCGGTGATCCAGATTTCTGGGGCGTAGCCGGCGCGGTAGAGGCGCGCTGCTTCGACGGCTCGGAAGGGAAGGCCGCCGCTGAGGACGACGATGGCGTCGGCGGATTGCAGCGGGTCTTCCACGATCAGCCAGTATCCGATGCTGCGAAAGACAACTACGCCCGCGACCAGCAGGATCGCCAATGCGCCTAGCAGCAGGGGCCAGACGTGTCGCTTCTTTCGGTGGCTGGTAATGGGCGTTTCGAGTCCCGAGTTGATGTTTACCTCCCTTACGGCTTCCACAAGGGCAACTGCAACGGCAAACGGCGACGGCAGACGGAAACGGCGGCTGCTGCGACTCCGCCATTGCGGCGTCAGCTTTTCGTTAACAGAAAGCTGCCGATGACTAGCGCGTCGGCGCCCGAGCAGAAGTAGCTGCGTAGGGCGTCTCTGGGCGTGACTACCAAGGGCTCTCCGAACAGATTGAACGATGTATTCACTAGCACCGGCGCGGGAGAGGTGTCGCCAAAGCGCTTCAGCAATCGCCACAGCAGGGGATTGGCGGATTGCGCGACCAGGTGCAAGCGCAATTGGCCGGCGGGCAATAGGAAGTCGCGGAACGTTTCGCGATGTTCCGGGCGGACGAGTCCCATGGTGGCCATGAAGCGGCCTGCGGGAGAGCACTCGAAAAAGCGCGGAGCGTCGTCTTCGGGAATCGACAAGGCGAAGGGGCGATAGGACTCGCGATGCTTGACGAAGTCGTTGAGATTTTCCTTCACGTAGGGCGCCCAGGGGGAAGCGAGCAGGCTGCGGTTTCCCAGGGCGCGCGGGCCAAATTCGGCGGCTCCCTGAAACCAGGCCACGATTTTTCCGGCTTGCAGCAGGCCAATTGCGGCGGCGATTTTGTTGTGGTCCGGGTCGGTCCAGCGATAGGAAGCCTTGCAGTTGTCGAGGACCTGTTTGATCTCTTCGCTGGAAAAACTGGGCCCCCAGTCCAGGCGGAGTTCGGGAGCGACGCGAGGTTTCTTTTTGACGCTATGCCAGGCCAGCCAGGCTGCGCCGAGCGCGGTGCCTTCGTTTCCTGCGGCGGGTTGAACGAAGACCTGATCGAAGCCGGCCTGTTTTTCGACGGCGGCAACGATGAGTGGATTCAGAAAGAGGCCGCCGGCGAGGCACAGATGCCTGGCGCCGGTTTCCTGACGGAGGCTTTCGAGAAGTTCGAGCACCACGGTGGTGCACGCGCTCTGCACGCTGGCAGCAAGATTCGCGCGTACGCTCTCTTCGATTGGTCCTTCTGCGGGCCGCGGCGATTTCAGGCGCTTGTAAAATTGGTCGGAGAAAGCGAGCTGGCCCGAATATCCGCGGCGGAAGAATTTCGGATTCAAATGCGGCCAGGGACTTTTCCTGGAGCGGAACATTTCCAGGAACAAATCCCGAAACACCGGCTCGCCGGTGAGCGCCAGCCACTGGGTTTTGTGCTCGTCGGAGCGCGGGGTGAAACCGAGCAACTCGGTGACCTGGGTGTAGACCCACGGCAGGGAGTGCGGAAAGCGAACCGAGTGCAGCTCGCGAATTCCGCTGCCCTCGCCGAGAGCAGCCAGTCCGCAGCGGCCATTGCCCAATTCATCGAGCGAAAGGATCAGGGCGCGATCGAACGGCGCGGCGTAGAAAGCGCTGGCGGCGTGGCAGGAGGCGTGGTCGAACTGCAGCAGGTTCCGGCGAGGCGTGCCCTCGAGAAGATTGAGGATGCGCAGATTATTGAGTTCGCGGGCGAGCTCACCCAAAGCTTTGCTTTGATAGTAGCCGCTGGAAACGGGCGAACGCAGGGTCATGCGGGTGCGAAAGAGAGCCTGACGCGCCCAGGTGCGGAGCGGACGGCTGCCGACGGCGACGTTGGCAACGTCCTGCCAGCCAATCCCGGCTTTGGCGAAGCAGTAGGAGATGGCCTCGCGCGGAATTCCCTGGCAATGGCGCTGCCGCAGGAGTTTTCCTTCTTCGAACGCGGCGACGATTCCGCTTTCGCCGAGAAGCGCGGCGGCAGGGTCGTGCGCCAGCGACGAGATGCCCAGGATGTACATATTTATGAGACGGCTCGATGGAGTTTACTGCAGAAAGCGGCGGCTGCGGCAACGGGGCATAACCCGCGAGTCGCGGAACGGCGCCGCAAGAACACGATTAGGCGCTGACGTCCTGCCGCGCCGCTCGACCGCGGGTGAGCAGTCCACGGAGGCCCATCAGCAGCAGACGCGGCTGGCTCTTGCAAATGTGCCACAGAACGCTCATGGCGTCGTCGCGCGAATATTGTCCCAGGGAACGCCGGGCCGAATCATTCAACAGGTCGACCAGGCGGCTATAGTCCGCTTGCTGAAAATGGTGCAGAGATTTGCGCAGCAGCAGATGGGTATTCAACTCACGGCGGAGCGAGAGCAATTCCGGACTCTGTTTCTTGTTCAGAATGGACTTGGCCACACCCAGCGCGCCGCGAAATCCGGTGACGATGCCGCCGACGGTGGTGACCTTGACCTGGCCGGCAGCGTCGCCAACAAGGTAAATCTCTCCCGCGCCAAATTCGCGGCGCACCGGAATCCAGCGCCGATATAGAGGGATGCGCGCGCCCTGAAATCCGATCGGATCGAAATTTCGCTTTTGCATGAAGCGTTCGAGATGCTGGCGAGTTTCGGCGCCGTTGACGCCGATCAGCCCGAGCGCGCCGTGGGTCTTCGATTCGGGAATGAGCCAATAAAAATAAGGGGTATCTTGCGGAACGAACCACACCCGGACGGTATCCGGGGACATGTCTCTGGGCAGCGGGACGATGGCTTGAATCAATGGAACGGTCTCCTGCTGCGGCCAACCGCCGGAATGCGCAACGCGGCTGGTGGTGCCGTCGCCGCCCACGACGGTATCGGCGGCAACATCCTCGCGGGTTCCATCAGCGACGTGGGTAAACTCGAGGGACATCCCGCCGGGACCGGGACGAAAACCCTGAAACTTTCTTCCGAAATTAATTTTCGCGCCGGCGCTCTGGGCCATGGCGGCCAGGCTTTTCACCAGAGTGGCGCGCTCGATGATCAGGTCGGGCTGGTTCAACTCGACGCTAGCGGCGCGGCCATCGGTAAATAGTTCGAAGCGGCGAATCTCGTTGACCACGGATGCTTCCGCGGCCTGGCCGAGCAGTTCGCGCATGCGGTGGGTGACGATCAGCGCTCGCGAAGCGGGATCGAGGGTCTGCGAGCCTTCATAGACTTGCACCGCGACGCCATCGCGCGCGAGCAGGGCGGCGGTGTAGAGTCCAGCGGCCGAGCCTCCGACGATAGCGACGGGATGCTTTCGGGATGAGGGCTGGGTTTGAGGTTGCAGTTTCTGGTCCGGTACTTCCAACGAACTCACCACCTGGAGGGGCAACAGCGCCACTCAAATCTACGCGAAAACATCATGTTGAGAGGAAGGATCGTTAAACGATGCAGCGAGCTGCCAGTATCGGTGAAAGCTGTCGATGCTGTCGCCGCAGTATGTCCCAAGTGAGCTACACAACCCCCGGGAAGTATATCGTATGGGCGGGAAAGCGCCAATCGTTGCGGGGGGCGGTAGTGAGGGATTTCTAACTTTGGTTGAGGTTGGAAGCGCTCGGCCGTTGCGGGGAGTCACGCGCTGCGGGTGGTGCGGCGCCGTGCGGGATCTTTCCAGGGGGTTAGCACGGTGTAACGCGGGGTTGCGGTGGCGTTTTCTTTGGTGGCGGCGAGGAGCCTGCGGCGGACCAGCCAGCTTACTGCCGATTGGGCGGAGCTTTTGGAGACGCCGATGCATTCGGACAGTTCCTGATAGCTGATGTGCACCGGCGCGTTTCTGGATTGCTGCTCGGCGGAAAGCCAGAGGTAAACGAGAAAGCTGACGGGGCGGTGGTCGTGTCCGACCAGGTCGCGCATGAGGACGTCGGTGAGGTAGGGGTCGAGGGCCAGCATCGCTATACCGATGGTTAATATAGCATTGGTTGGCTGATTGCAAATCGAAAACGCAGCACGTTATGCTCTGGCTCGGCAACCAGGAGGGCCGGCAAAATGATTCGAGGACTGAAGTTCATCAGCATTCCCGTTCGAAACCAGGACGCTTCGCTGAAGTTTTTTACCGAGAAGCTGGGATTCAAGGTGGCGACGGATCAGTTTTTCAGCGAAAAACAGCGATGGATCGAGCTCCTGATTCCGGGGGCGGAGACCGGGCTGGTGCTCTTCACACCAGAGGGGCACGAAAACCGCATCGGCGATTTCCAGCCGCTGTCGTTCTGGTGCGATGACGTGTTTGCCACGGCCAAGGCCATGAAATCCAAGGGAGTGGAGTTTGAAAAGGACCCGAAGGCCGAGCCGTGGGGAACGTCGGCGATTTTCAAAGATGTGGATGGCAATAAGTTCGTGCTTTCGAGCAAGTGAATTCAGGCGGTGGCGGCTCTTTGCCGTGACGCCGGATGGGCGATTCGGGACGGTTTGGAGTTTCCGTTCTTCGACTTGCCCGGTTTGTCCCACCCGCCCATGGTGAGCGCGACGGCCATGCAGGCTTGGCGCAATTCATCGGCTACGGAGCGGTTAACCATGGCGCGGGCCACGACCATGCCGCCGACGCACAAAGCAGCGATGCCCTGAGCGGTGGCCCGGCGCGGTCGGCCATGGTGGATGGAGCTGCGCTCGAGAACGCTGACCATGGCCTGAAACACAGTCTCGAAGGCGCGCTTGGCGGTTGCGCCGCTGCGGGCGACGTCGGTCGGAAGCGCGACCATGGGGCAGGAGTTTTCGACGTCCTCGAAATGCTGTTGCGATAAATATGCGCGGACGACTTGCGGGCCTACCTCGGCGGACAACAAATCCACTTCCACACCTTCCCAACAGCTTTTCCATTCCGGGTCGGTGAAAAAACAGCCCAGGACTTCGGCATAGAGGTCACTCTTGCTGCCGAAATAGCTGTAGAAGCCGCCATGCGTGAGGCCTGCGCCAGCCATGATTTGGGCGATGGAGACACTCTCGAAGCCGCGGCGATTGAACAGGCGTCGTGCACTCTGAATGATCGTTTTCTTTACTTCGGCGCGGTGACCGGCGGCGTAAGGCATGAGCCCCTCCTGGGCGACGGCGTGGAGTATGGCGCAAAGAGAGTTTAGCGCTCCAGCAAAATATGATCTTGAACATATCTGATCCGCGTGGCTAGATGCGGGGATAGCGGGAAGGAATTCAGGAGAACGATATGAGCGAACGTAGGAGTCTGGCCACGGTAGAGCACAGCGTGCTGGAGAGCGCCGCGATGGGCGCCGGCGGGAAGGGCACTTTGACGAGGCGGCAAGCGATTGCCAGCGCGGCGATTGCGTTTGGCGGTTTGACGGTGAGTTCGGCGGTTTGGGCGAGAGCGCAGCAGCCGGAGATGAAGGAAGCTCCCAGCACACCGGCAAACAAAGCACGCACCACAATTCACGAGGAAGTTATTTTCGAGGCCAGCCCGCAGCGAATCTACGAAGCGCTATTGGATTCAAAACAATTCGCGGCGTTCAGCGGCATGCCGGCGGAGATTGACGCTAAGGCCGGAGGCGCGTTTTCGATGTTTGGTGGAATGATCGTTGGCCGCAACGTTGAGCTGGTTCCCAAGGTGCGAGTGGTGCAAGCGTGGCGTCCGACGCACTGGGATGCGGGCGCGTATTCGATCGTCAAGTTCGAATTGAAAGAGAAAGGCGCGGGAAGCACGCTGGTGCTGGATCACAGGGGATTTCCGGAAGGCGAGTTCGACGCGCTTGAAGCAGGGTGGAAGTCGCACTACTTCGAGCGGCTGAAGAAATATCTCGCTTAGCGAGCGGTGAGCGGGCGCAAAGCGCGGTTAGGGAGTGGGAGACGGCTGGTGGATCTTGCTCTGGCGTTCGTAGGGGGCGGATTCGAGGAAGGCGATGGCGGTGAGGCCGCCGACGGAGAGAACGGCAGCGATGGCCAGGGCCTCGACGGGAGGCAATTTCGGGACCCAAAGTGCAGCCAGGCCGAAGAGGATTCCCAGCGCGTACATGGCCAGGACGGCGCCGCGATGGCCGAAGCCAATATTCGAGAGGCGATGCGCGGTGTGATCTTTTCCAGGGGAAGTGAAGGGAATCAAGCCGCGGCGGGCGCGGGAAATCGAAACGAGAACGGTGTCGAAGATGGGCACACCAAGAATCAGGACGGGAACGAGCCACTTCGCGACGCTGGGGGTCTCTTCCGGGCGAATCTTTAAGCTCAGCGTGGCCATCAAGTAGCCCAGGAACATCGCGCCGCCGTCACCCATAAAAATTTTAGCCGGATTGAAATTCCAGCGGAGGAATCCGAGCGCCGCACCGAGGGTAGCCGCGCCGAGAGTGGCGACCAATACTTGACCGGTCTGCACCGCGGCGATGGTGAAGAAGCCGGCGGCGACACCGGCGACGCCGGCGCAGAGACCATCCATGTGGTCGAGAATGCTGAAGGCGGCGGTGATTCCGGTTACCCAGAAAATGGTGAAGGCGATATCCAGGATCGCGCCGAGCGGCCCGGGAATGAGCGGCGCAAAGACTCGTGCGCGAATGCCGGAAACCAGCAGGAGCACCGAAGCGATGGGCATGGCCATCAACAATTTGATTTGGTGGTGCAGCAGGCCGCCATCATCGAGAATGCCGACCAAGGCGAGCATGGTGGCGCCCGCGAGAATTCCGACAACTTGTCCGATGGGGCCGTGGTGAACCAGCATGACCGCGAGGATCACGCCAATGTAGATGGCCAAGCCGCCGAGCAAGGGAATGGGATTGACGTGGACTTTGCGCGGGCCGGGCTTGTCGACTAGTCCGACGTAAAGGGCGAGGCGGCGCACCGGGATGGTGGCGACCAGGGTTGCCAAGAACGCGACACTCACGGCTGTGATTTCAGGTTGCATGAGCTAAAGAGTTGAACCGGCGGGCCGGACGTCCCGCGTGGACGTCGATGGTGCGCGGTTCAAGTTTCCGTCGTCCCCATTGCGGGACCGCGATTTCGCCGCGTCTTCGAGGACTTCGACGAAGCGGGCCAATTCCCTGACCTTATCATACCTCGCGGACCACTCGAGCGCACGCTGGCCCATCTGTTCCAAACGCGCAGGATCGTTGCGCAGCGAGCGAACCGCGTCGGCGACCCCCTGCGGATCGTCGGGATGAGCGGTGAGACCGCATCCGGATTCGCGGACGATTTGCGCGGCGTCCGTTTCCGGAGTGCTGACCACCAGTACCGGGCGGCCTGCGGCGAGAATCGAATACATTTTGCTGGGCACTACCACGCCTTCGAGTCCGGGCTTCACGGTAATCACTTGCAGATCGCCGGCAGCCATGACGTTGGGCACCTGGTTGAACGGGCGGAAGGGAAGGAAGCGCACGTTGTCCAAGCCTTGGGCGGACTCCTGGATGCGCGCGCGATTGGCGCCGTCGCCGACGAAAATCAGGCCGGTGGATTCTTCTTTCAGGAGCGCCGCGGCTTTCACGAGAGTGGTCCAAGCGCCGTAGAAACCGAGGTTTCCAGCGTGGACCAGGGTGAATTGGAAGCCGCAGCGAATTTCCTGAGTGATCGGGTCGTGGGGCGGTGGCTGGGGGCCAGCGGCGCCGGTTCCATCGCGAACCACGACCACGCGGGCGGGATCGACGCCTTTGGCGATGATGCGGGCGCGCATGTCTTCGCCGAGCACGATCACCCGTGCGGCGCTGCGCAGCGCCCAGCGATGCATGTTTTCCCAGCGCGTTACCCAAGGGCCGGCATTGACGATGTCACCGCCGAGCGCCATGTCCGGATACATGTCGCGAATGTTGTAGACGAACGGCCGGTTCAGGAGCCCAGCCACCAAGGCGCCGGCAATTCCTTCGATGGGCGGATCCGTCATGGCCAGCACCAAGTCGGTGCGCATGCTCAGGGCGTGCGGGACGGCTAGAGCCAGGTAGGAAAGATAATTGGCGACGCGGCGCTTCATTTTATGGCGCGGGTAATCGGTGGAGCCGACGCATTCGACGGTGACGCCATTGCGGATGGTCGTTCGCAACCATGCGAAGCGGTAGTGGTGCTCCGGGTCGTAGGATGGCCGTCCGGCGACTACGGTTACCTGGTGGCGCTGGGCGATAGCTTCAGCCACCATGGCGGCCATCTTGGCGGTGGCGGAAGTGTCTGGCGGGTAATATTCGTTTAACAGAAGGACGTGCAAAGTGGTTCACCTGATTGGGGTGTTTTCGTCCGCGTGCGTTCCGGGAAGGGGTTACGCACCGGCGGCCGGGGATTTCTTTTCGAGAATGTGATTGCCCATTACGAGCACGTCCATTTTGGTGCGCAGGAAACAATCCAGGGCTTCTTCCAAACGGCAGACGATCGGTTCATTTTCGTTGAAGGATGTATTGAGGAGCACGGGAACGCCGGTCTGGTTGCCGAATTCGCGAATCAAGCGCCAGTACAGCGGATGGTGCTGGCGGCTGACGGTTTGCAGGCGGGCGGTGCCGTCGACGTGGGTGGGCGCGGGAATTACAGAGCGCTTTTCCGGGCGCACCGGGTAAGCGAAGGTCATGAACGGCGAAGGATCGGTGCGCTCGAAAAATTCGCCGGTAGCTTCTTCGATCACCGAGGGAGCGAAGGGGCGGAAGGTTTCGCGGTGCTTGATGCGCTGGTTCAGAATGTCTTTCATGTCGGCGCGGCGAGGATCGGCGAGGATGCTGCGATTGCCCAGCGCGCGCGGGCCCCATTCGGCGCGACCCTGAAACCAACCGATCACTTTTCCGGCGGCGATGTGTTTGGCGGTTTCCTGCAACATGAGTTCTTCGGGGAATTCGTCGATTTTGAGATCGCCATTGGCGACATTGCGGGCGGCGATTAGGCGCGCAACGTCCTGCGGCGCAAAGCCCGGGCCCCATCCGGCGTGTTCCATGGTAAAGGTGCGGGGATTGCCGAGAACTTCGTGATAGACGGCGTAGGCGGCGCCGACAGCGAGGCCTGCATCGCCCGCGGCGGGCTGAACGTAGACGCGTTCGAAGGATGAGGCGTCGAAAATTTTGCCGTTGGCGACGCAATTGAAGGCTACGCCGCCGGCGAGGCACAGATTTTTCTGTCCGGTGGATTTGGCGAGCGCGGCGATGTGCGCCAGCAGAACCTCTTCGAGGCGCGCCTGGAGGCTGGCGGCGATATCGCGATGGCGCTTTTCGACGGGCTGGTCGGGCTTGCGCGCGGGGCCCAGCAGTTTTTCCAGTTGAGAGGAAAACATCGGGCTGATTACCGGAGTTTTGCCGGCATCCTTCCAGGTCATGTCGGCGCCTTCGCGCTGGTGGATGAAGTAGTCGAGATTGAGGCGGAAGAAATTGGTGGGATGGGTATGGACGATTTTGCGGAAGGCGTCCATATACGCGGGCTCGCCGTAGGCAGCCAGGCCCATCACTTTGAATTCATCGCCGAAGCGCAGGAACCCCAGGTATTGGGAGAGCGCGGTGTAATAGATGCCGAGAGAATGGGGGAAAACCACCGAGCCGAGCTGGCGGACGTTGGTGCCTTCGCCGGAGGCCCACATGGCGCTGGCGAAATCGCCGAGGCCGTCAGCGGAGAGAACCGCGGCGGTATCGAAGGGAGAAACGTGGAAAGTGCTGGCGAGATGCGCACGGTGATGTTCGATGCGATGGAATTGCGCGCGGAATGACTCGCGCGAGACGCCGAGGCCGTCGGCCAGGTCTTCCTTAATTCCCGCCGAGCGAGCCATCACTTTGGTGCGATTCATGGCGAAGCGCGGCATGCGCAGGGCGAAGCGGAGCTTGGTGCCGACGCGGGCCCAGGGATCGCGGGGGATGACCACGTGGTCCACTTGGCCGAGGGTGACGCCAGCCTGAGCCAGGCAGAAGCGCACCGCTTCCACCGGCAAGCCCGCGGCGTATTTGACGCGGTTGAAGCGCTCTTCCTCGACGGCGGCGATGAGCTTGCCGTCAACGACGATGGCCGCCGAAGCGTTGGGGTGATAGGCGTTAATTCCCAGGATGATCATCGGTTCCTATATTTGCAGAAAATGGAGCGATTTCGGTATGGATTGATTCCTATATTTTCAAGGCAGTCACATGGGGACGGCGGTGGTGCTCCGTTCGCGCACGTTGGAAGCGGTGCTGCCGGCGGCCAGATTCTTTTTTACCCACTCATTGAGAACGAAAAGGCTCCAGGGGCGCGACCAGGTGGTTTTTTGCGCGACGAAGTCTTTCCAGACGACTTGCGCCGAGCTGCCAGGAATCAGCGGCTCAAGGAGCGGCGACCATTCCGAAAAGCTCGTGGCGACGCGGGATTGCAATGGGCCGCGCAGCCAGCGCGCCCATGGGAATGTGAAAGTGCGCTTCTTGCGCGCGGTCACTTCGCGGGGCAACAGCTCCCCCAGTGCTTCGATCAGCAGGGCCTTGGGAATACCACCGCGCGTTTTTTCGGCGGCGGGGAGTGAGAGAGCGAATTCGACCAGCCGGTGATCGAGGAAGGGCACACGGACTTCCAGGGAATTGGCCATGCTCATTGCGTCGGTATCGCGCAGCAGGGTGTTGGACATGTAGGACCGCAGTTCGAGCAGCGAGACCGCGAAAAACGGATCGCGCGATTCCGCCAGTTGCGCCTGGGCCTCCATCCGCTTCCACCACGCCGATGCGCGCCAGCCATTGTCTTCCCGCAACATGGCGCGAGCCTGGCGGGGCGAAAAAAGGCCGCGGGTGAAGAAATACGGGTGAGGCAGAGCCGAGGGTTCGATCCAAGCCCCGGCAATTTTTCGCGCCCAGTCGCGGCGTCCGGCGGCGCCGACGAATGCAGAGGCGATACCTACCCGGGCTGGCTTGGGAACAAACCGAGCCGCGGAGGCGAGAGCGCCGATGCGAGGAGCGGTGCGAAAGGTGGGGTAGCCGCCGAAGAGTTCATCGCTGCCGAGGCCGGACAGAGCCACCTTTAAGCCGGCCTGACGAGCGGCCCAGGATACGAAGTAGGTGTTGATGCCGTCCATGCTGGGAAGGTCGAACGCGCCCAGCGCTTCTTCCAGGCGCTCGAGAGTTTCTTCACCGGAGAGTAAGAACTGGCGATGGTGGGTGCCCAGGCGGTTTGCGGTGGATTGGGCAACCTCCGCTTCGCTGAAATCGATTTCGGGAAAAATCACGGTGAAGGACTGAATGTCGCGGTGTTCGCGGCAGGCGAGAGCGGCGAGGGCGGTGGAGTCGATTCCGCTGCTCAGAAAAATGCCCAGCGGGACGTCGGCGATCAGGTGCTCGCGCACGGAGCTTTCCAGAAGCGAGCGCAGGTGCTGCGCGGGCGCGGCTCCCGCTGCAGCGGACCGGGCTTCGATGGCGTGATGCGGATCTTCCACGTTCCAGTAAGGCTTCGGCTGCGGCGCTGCGGATTGTTTTCCCTGGGGAATTTCCATCCAGTGCCCCGGGGGAAGTGAATGGATGCCCTCGACCAAGGTTGCCGGTTCGGCGAGCGAGCCGAATAGCAAATAAGAAGGCAGAGCCGACGACGAGAGCTTCGCAGGAATCAGGCCGGTCGCGAGCAGCGCACGCACTTCGGAGGCGAATAGGAACGCTCCGTCCGCCACCGCATAGTAGAGAGGCTTAATTCCCAAACGATCGCGCGCCAGCAAAATCCGCGTAATCGGACCCGTGGGACCATCCGGCATTTCCAAAAGGGCGAAAGCGAACATTCCCCGGAGATGCTGTAGGAAGCCGCTGCCCCAGGCTTCGTAGGCGTGCACGACGGTCTCGGTATCGGAGTTGGTTCGAAATATGTGACCGAGGGATTGCAGCTCGCGGCGCAGATCTTTGAAATTATAGACCTCGCCGTTGTAGAAAATGGCGAGGGTGCCGGATTCGTTCCACATCGGCTGATTCCCACCGGGGAGATCGATGATGCTTAGGCGGCGCATACCAACGCCGGTGGAGGCAGCGATCAGCGAACCTTCGCCGTCGGGCCCGCGATGCACCAGCGCGTCCAACATACGGCGCACCAGCGCCTGGGTGTGGTTGGGATGTTCGACGCCGACAACTCCACAAATGCCGCACATGAGGTGATTTCTTCCGGTAATTAGAGTAAAGGATGGCCGTCCGGCGCGCCCTAAGGCTCCCGGTAAGATGGCCCGTTAGCAGCCAGTATATCGCGAAACAATTCGAAATGCCGCGCCGGCGGCAAGTGTGGCCGGACGATATGTGAGTGAGAGGGGTGGGACGGGCCCATCAGTTCTGAGTTTGGGTATCGTCACCCTGCAACCACATGGCGCCAATGCGAGCGAGGTGGGTGCGCATCCGAGAGGTGCGCAGGCCCAAACGCTTTTCGGCGTACCAGCGAAGAGCGACGCGGAATAACAGCAAAAACACGAAAATGACGAACGATAAAATCATGGCACCGAAGGATTCGCGTTCCACCAGCATGGTCCAAAATAGCGAGTCCGACCAAGTGGGCCAGTAAGAGGCGATGCGCCGCAACGGGCGCCCGATCAGCGGGATTCTGGCCAAACGCACGCGCTCAGTGCGATCGTAGCGGTAGAACCTGAGATCGTAGCCGGGAATATTCTGTGTGGCGAGGGCGAGGGTAGCCGGATCGCGCAGTTCGTTGCTGGAAAGCAGATGCCCGGCAGAATCGCGCATGATGGTGCGGAACAGCGGGTCCACGATGATCCACTTTCCATCCACCTGGACTTCGGCGACAACGTGCCAAACTTTCAGGCCCGAGGGGTCCATTAGCAAGAGGCGCCGCGCAGAGAGGCCGCTACTGCGGGCGACGTTGATGAAAGCGTTGGTGGCGGTGCCACAAACGCGAAGAAGATCGTGATAATTGAGTGTTTCCTCGGGATCGCGAGGGTTCACTTCCATGGAACCAGCGGCGGGGCGGTGCGGACCGTTGTTCATCCACCCCAGGATGCTCTCGATCTTTTCCACCGGAGTAGCGGGCACCGGGACGGTGGCATCGGAAAACCCACGCAGATAAACGCGAGTGTTTTCCTCCCAGGCGATCGAGTAGCAGACCAGTCCCAGAGCGAGCAGCAGAAGAATGTTGGTCGCTTCCCACAGCCACGGGAACACCCGATGGTCCGATCGGGATGAAGATGACATAGCGGGTTCCGGTCCGGGTTTCGGAAGGCCGTTTGGTTCCTCTTCCTTGGCCGACGATGCAGCGGACGCACCCGATGAACTTATTGAGAGGGACTTACTTTCACTAATTGTCAGTGGCATGCGGGGCCTAGAGAGCAGGTTGCTGGTTCACTTCCGAACAATAACCACCTGCAATCATATTTCGTTTCCCGGCAAAAATGAAACTCAATATCTGGATGTTCTGGATCAGGCACGGTGGACCCTCAGGAACCGGCACTCGGGGAACTGCGAGTAGAAAGCAAGAGTTCGGACAGGCGCGACTCAAACTGGCCAAAAACAAAATTGGCCCGGACATGTTGGGCCGCGCGCCGGCCCATGGCCGTCCGCAGGGAATCGTCTTGCAGGAGATTGCCGATTACCGTGGCCAGACGCGCCACGTCCCCGTGGGTCACCAGGTATCCGGTGTCGCCGTCCTGAATGATGTCGGGAGTGCCGCCGTGCGCGCCACCGATGGTGGGTTTCCCGAGGGCCATCGCCTCAACGAAAACGTAACCAAAGCCTTCGCCGGCGCTGGGAAGCGCGAAGACGTCGCATCGGGCGAAACACGCGACCAAATCGGGGCGGGACAGTCCCCGCAGGAAAATGACGGAATCCGCCACGCCGGCTTCTCGCGCCAGAGCTTCGAGGCGAGGCCGATCGTCGCCATCGCCGACCGCAACCAGAGAAACGTTTCGAACCTGCCGCTGCAGTTCGGGAAGGGCCTGGATCAGGTGATCCAAGCCCTTGTAGCGTTCGTTGGCTGCCCATCGGCCCACCGAGAGAATGATCCTTCCGTCCGGAAATCCTTGCGGCGGGGGCGGGCCAGGCGCGGATTCGGCAAGTTCCATGAATTCCGGGTCAAGCGACAGCGGAATGTGAAAAACCCGGTCGCTGGCGACATGTTGCACGCTGACCAGTTTTTGAGCGGTGAAGGTGCTGCAGGAGGTGACCGCGGACGCACGGCGCAGTGCGGCGCGCCGCAGGGGCGGCAAAGTTTCCCAAACGTCGATTCCGTAGGTCATCACCACGACGCGCAAACGGGGCGAGAGCAGCCGCATCGCCGTCGCCACTGGTGCCAGATTGGGATGATTTGCGAGCACCACGCCAGGCCCGCGCGCGGCCAGCTTGAGGGCGGCCAAGACGAACCGAGGCTTGGACCTGCCAAAACCCTGGAATTCATAATCCTGTGCGGCGACGGTAAGTCGATGAGTTCCCGGTGGATCGTTGAGGCTCAGCAGGGAAACCGATGAGCCTTGCCGCCGCGCCAAGCCCGCCAGCACAGCGGCCGTCTGCCGCGCCGCGTATTGAATGCCGCCGTTGGATAGTAGGTCGGTGAACAATCCTGCGATCATCACGATGATTTTAGCGGGAATTGGGGTGCCGCGCTTGGATTTGGCCGGTGGCAGCTCGAAAGGGGAATGCCCCGTGTCTGGGGCTATTACGTCCGGGGTGCCTGGCCGGAGACGTGTTTTGGGAGCTGAATTTCTTGACTCCTATATGGAACTCGATATAGTCACGCTCGCATCGCCTCTTGAGGCGGTGGCTAGGCCATGCGGCCGGGTAGAACGAGGCGAGACCCTCTCTCCCGATTGTGTGATGCGGCCCTCGCAGTTCGGTTCCATTTCGCAATTTAATCAAAAGAGGAGGAGTTCAATGGCAAGTCCTGGGCACGCGCTAAAGACCACCGGGATGCGGGTGGTGGTGGTGAAGACGGACGATGTTGCGAGCTATCTGCAGTGGCTAGAGAAGGGCAAAGGAATCATGAACGCCCTTGGAATTACAGGCTCGGTTCGAGTGTGGCGTGCAACTTTCGCCGGACCCAATGCCGGGAACATTATCGTGGCGATTGAATTTCCAGATTTGAGTGCGTTCGCCGATGCAGAGACCAAAATACGAGGCGACAAGAATTATCAGGCGTGGTTAGGGGAAATGGCCAAGAGCCGGACGATCATCTCGGACAGTTTGTACACCGAACTGTAGATTTTGTTTCGCGGGATTGCGTCCCAAACTGCGGCCAGGACGCTCCCGAATGACCAGCGAAAAAAGACTCGCCACGGAGAGTCTTTCTTATCGGGGGGGATTTTCGGCCCCCGAGCATAGTAATGCGACCGCACAAGTGCGGTTTTCTACTTGGGCTGTTGGACGCCGCGTTCCAGTTGACGTTGGTAATCCGCAGCATCGAAGTGGCCTTGCGACTCAGCGATTAGTCCGTCCTCTCCAATTCTCCACACTTCAAAGCCGCTGATGCGAACCCGCTGCCCCGTGCCGCCCGGTGCGGTGTTGGTGCCCAGCAACGTCCAGTGATATTCGGCAGCATCGCCACGGATGACGACGTCGTCCATAAAGAGCTGCAGATCTGGAAAGGTGATCATGAAGGACTGCGCGGCGCCGGCAATGGCGGTTCGACCCGCGGCGGGAGCACCATCATTGATTTGCAGCGACCCGTGCTCGGAGTAAAAGCCAGCTACGCTGGCGGCCTGGTGATTGCACCACGCCGAAGTGTAGCGCTTGGCGAACTGTCGCAATTCCGCAATCGCAGGCATCATCGCGTCGCTCCTGTAAGAGGTCCACCGTTATGCCCATTCTGGTGCGGAGTATACGCCATCCGAACGCGGCCCTCTTAGCAGGAGCACAGCTGGATTGCTTGACACCGGCGAGGGCCTGCCTGTATCGTTTTTTCAGGTCGGTTGAAGCAGCAGCAACCACGGCTGGGAACGATCAGCATGGACGTCTGGCGCTGAGCTCCATTTCAGGAATCCCGAACCAGATCGCTGGATTTTTTTGGTGTTTAGGCGCCATCGCGCCTGGATGTACGCTCAGCGCGCTGAGGGATGCGAGGGTTGGCCGCGGTTCTAGGAGAGAAGCTCGATGAAAAAGGCGCTGATTACTGGGATTTCCGGGTTTGTGGGTCCCTATTTGGCAAAAAGACTTCTGAATTCGGGTTGGGAAGTCTACGGCCTGCTGCGGCGGACGTCGACGCCGACGATCCCGGACCGAGTGGCGCATTTAGGAATAGCGGGAAGGGTGCGCATGGTGGACGGGGATTTGACCGATCTCACCAGCCTGCTGGATATACTGGACGTTGCGAAACCCGATGCTATTTTTCACCTGGCGGCGCAGTCGTACGTCCCGCGCAGCTTCGTGAACCCGCTGGAAACGTGCCGGGTAAACACATTGGGAACGGCCAACCTGCTGGAAGCGGTGCGAATCAAGAATCTCGATTGCAAGGTGATTTTTGCGGGATCATCGGAAGAGTACGGTTTGCAGTTTGCCTCGCAAGAGCAATACGACCAAGCCCGCCAGAAATACGGGACGATTTTCCCGGAGCCTATCCATATCCCCGAATTGCCGATCAACGAAAACAATCTACTTCGGCCGATGAGTCCGTACGCGGTGAGTAAAGTGCAGGGAGATTTCCTGCTGCAGAATTATCACTATTCTTACCGCATGAAGACGGTGATCTCGCGCGGCTTCAATCACGAGGGCGCGGGACGCGGCGACCACTTCGTCACCGCCAGCATCGCCCGGCAGTGCGTGCAGTTGAAGCAGCAGGAGGCCAACAGAATATTGCTGGGCAATGTAAACGCGTTTCGGGACTGGAGCCACGTGCTGGATATTGTCGAAGGCTACGCGCTGCTGGAGGAAAAGGCCGCCAGCGGCGACGTCTACGTGCAAGGATCGATGCGCACGCATTCGGTTCTCAGCTATCTGTTGCTGGCGCTGGATGAGATTGGATACAAAGTGGAATCGGTGGCGGCATTCTCCGGGCAGAAACGGGTGGATAATCCGCTGGAAGAGGTGGCGCAAAAGCGATTCGGCGTGACGTGGTCGGGCACGCGGGTGGACGACGCCATGTTGGAAGGTTCCCTGGAGTACCAAGCTGAAGACAAGGGTTTGACGGTGCGAACCAGCCAGGGAGACGTGCGGGTGGAATTCGATATCGAGCGCTTCCGCCCGTCGGAAGTACCTATCTTATTGAGTGATACCCGCAAGATTCAGGCGCTGGGATGGAAGGTACAGAAGTCGGTTCGGGATATCGTGCGCGACCAGGTGAATTATTATTTCGACGAAGGACGCCGCAAGAAATCCCGGGCGTGAGTATTGCGGCGGCTGGTCCGTGCCGACCGCGATAGTTTCTTCAGGATTCCAGCCCGCGGCCGGCTCGTTCTAGCGAGTGTTTTCCCGGCTAGCGAGAAACGCCTCCAAAATTACCTTGAGCTCCGCGGCATTGCGATCCCAGGTGAATTGCGCGACGTTGCGGCTGGCGTTGGCGCCCATGCGAGCACTCAGCGCGGGATCGTCGACTAACTTCTGGATCATTCTTGCGAGAGAGGCGGAATCCGCGGGATCGGCCAGCACGAAGCCGTCTTCCCCGTCCCGAATAATTTCGCTGGTGCCGGCGTGGGTGCTGGCGATTGCTGGAATGCCACAGGACATGGCTTCCGATACCGGCAGCGGGTAGCCGTCGTACAGCGAGGGTGCGGCGTAGAGGTCGGCGGCGGCGTAATAAAATTCCACGTCCGGGCGAACCGGAAGAAAATGCACACGCGACTCCATGGAATTTTCGCGCAGGAACTTATGATAAGGGGCGCTATCGTCATGGCCGGCCACGATAATTCGGACGGATGGATTCTGCAAGAGCTGCACCGCCTCCAGCAAGCAGCGCAGCCCCTTGGTTATCAGATCGTTTGACAGCATCAGGATCAGGAAGTCATCCGGGCGCAACCCCAGCGAGCGCCGGGCTTCGGCCCGCAACGAACCGCACACCGCGGGCGAAAACTTTTGGGAATCGATGCCGCAGTAGGATTGAAACAAAAGCCGGGATTTTCCGAAGTTCCGCTGTACATCCCGCCCCATGATGTTGGTGAGTACCACCAGGTACAAATCCTGGCGAGAATAGGCGAATTTCTCCGCAGTGGCGACGATTCGGTAGAAGAGCCGCCGGTGCAAAAGCAAGGGCCACGAGCGCAAGCGGGTGGTGCGGAAACGCAACGAATGCTGGATGTTTTTCAGGAACGCGCGAATAACGATGTGGCAGATAATCACATCCGCATCCAGACAATTTACCCCGGGCGAAAGCACCAGATCGAAATCGAGGCGGCGAAACCGCCGGTCCCGCCAGCGATAAAAATGGTTGGCGGCAAAAAACCAGACATAACGCAGGGCGAACGGTCCGGGGATATCGGGTATCCGGTGCCAGGTGATTTTCCCCGGCGCAATATCCTCGACTCGCTTGCTGTAGACGTGGATCTCGTAGTCGTCAGCCAGGCGGTCCAGTTCTTCAATTATGCAGCGCTCGGTTCCGTGTTGTTTATCGAGGAAGGGAGTAATGACGGCGATGCGTCGCTTAGAGGCCATTAGTGGGCGGGCCGCCGGTAGAGATAGTCATGCATGACCGAGTTTCGAATTCTGCCCGCTCCCGGACGGCGCCGTCATTCCGTCGCTGCAACAGCCGATGGGCCGGATTGCCGAAGGTGGTCCTGAAGCCGGCAGGGAATTTTAGTTCATATTCTTGCGCGGCGCTATTTGGTTGTTGCGCAGGGTCGGAACTGAGGGCTCGCACGGCGCAAAGCGAGTAATGCAACTGACCCAAAAGTCCGTAGTACACCGGATTGCGCTCGACTGGCGGGTCTTCTATGGTTGGCGCGCGTCGGCTTTGAACTCTCGTGTCAGGTGCGAACGCCATGTCCCGTTTTGGAACTGCCTCAAGGCTCCACGTCACTTCGGCCCCTTCTCCTCGAAACCACAGGTCCTATGACGCGGCCTATTATGGCCCGAACGGGCCGGCCGAGAACCGCGATTCCGCGCAGCACGTAGTACCGCTGGTTTCCTCGCTCATTCATCCCAGTAGCGTAGTGGACGTGGGTTGCGGCTCGGGGGCATGGCTGGATGTGTTTCGGAGACACGGTGCAAGCCGAATCCTGGGGCTGGACGGTTACAACGTGGATCCCGCCTGGCTATGTATCCCACGCGATTGCTTTCGAGCGTTAGATTTGAGCAAGCCGTTTCAGGTGGCGGAGGTTTTCGATTTGGCGGTATGCCTGGAAGTGGCGGAGCACCTCCCGAAGCATGCGGCTCCCGGCTTTATCCAGTCGCTGGCGCGGCTGGCGCCGGTGGTGCTTTTCTCCGCGGCGGTGCCGCTGCAGGGCGGCACCCATCACGTCAACGAACAGTGGCCTGGGTTTTGGCAAGATCTCTTCGAAAAACAGGGCTACCGGATGCTGGACCTGATCCGCAAGGAAATTTGGACGAAGCCGGAGGTCCAATTTTGGTATCGCCAGAATATTTTCTTGTTTGTGGTCGAGGATTGGGTGGCGTCCTGTCCGCGATTCCAGGAGGCTGCGGCGTTCGCCGGCGACTTGATGCTGATTCACCGGGAGATATGGGAACGGCAGTTTGGTCTACGAGCGCTGTTAAGACAATTACCTGGAAGTGCGTTCCGCGCGGTGCGGCAGCTCAGCAGGCGGCTGAGCCTGGCGGCCTGAAATCGGCGTGGAATGCGGATTGGACGGCGTGGGAGAGGGAGGAGAGGTGCCGCGAACCGGTTGAGGCTGGGCGCGAAGTTTGCGGGCGGCCCACAATTTTCTAGCGGCAATGCGCAGAGAGCCGGCCCAAACGGCGAGATCGGCGGGCCAAAAATAAAAGCGCCCTTTGACGGCGTTTCGTCCCGAGCGAATGCCGAGCATTTTGGTCTGGCGCCAAAGGACCCATAGAAAACCGCCGCTTTCCGGGCCGTGCCAGCCGTCGCGGTAGAGCGAAGTATTGGCCAGGACGTCGATGCAGTCATCCTGAATCGAGACCGTCTGGGTATCGGGGAGGTAGTGGCTTACCCAACCCTTGGCCAGCATTCTTTGGCAGATGTCCCAGTCCTCTTCGTCGCGGCGGAAGCGGATGTCATATCCATTGACGGCTTCCACCGCCTCGCGGCGCATCAGCACCGCGTGGCCAGGAGCGAAAGGAACTTCCAAGGTTTCGCCACCGAATTTGCCTTCCTGGAAACGCATCCGCCAACGGGAGAGCAAGCGCTCGGGAAACTGCGGAACGAGGCGCGTGGAGCAGGCTCCCACGTTGGGATGGGAGGCCAGATAGCGTCCGCAAGTGATTGTCCAGTCGGGAGCGGGCAGCACATCGCAGTTGGCGTTCGCAATCAACGGCGCTTGCGAGAGGGCGATCCCCGCGTTGCGCGCGCCCGATTTGCCGACGTTTTCGATCAAACGGATCAAGCGCACATTTCCGTGCGATTTGATCGAATCGGAGAGCGTAACCGGTACCTCCGATCCATCATCGACCACATAAATTTCCGATACCGGAGGATCCTGATCCAACCAAGCTTGCACTGTCGCATCCAGCGCCTTGCCCCGTTCGTTGTACACCGGGATAACCACATCGACCACGGGGAAGCTTGAGGAAGCCAATGGCAAAACCTGGGGGCCCATATCCGTTATTTTCTCCTGTGCCGATATCTGGTGTGGGTGGGTGCTCGCGGCCGCCGGCGCTGCAACGGCCCTTCCGGCTCGGGCCGCGTTATCCGTCTGCGACCCCCGAGCTGGCGCCCCGGCGCGCCCATACTTTCGTGCCGGTTCCGGCGGAATGATCGTTCCGGGGATGGAGGAGAGCACGTCATTGGAAATGACATAAATTTGATCGCCGGTGAACGGGCGAGCGTCCATCAAGCTGACTTGGTGGGTGCCCCATTGCAGCATGGTCTTCATCAGCGTGGGCAGGGCATACGCCTCGGCGTGATATTCCAGAGCGAAGCCTTGAATTTTCGCCAAGGTAGGCGAATCGATGGCGCGAAGGATATTCAACTCGGAGCCCTCGGCGTCGATCTTGCATAGCCGCACGTGGTCGATGGCGTATTCTGCGAGAATTTGCGGCAGAGTGATGCAGCGCACGCGGATGGCGTCTCCCATGGAGGTCTGGAAGTGCCGTGCGAACGCGGGAACGATGGTGCTTTGCCCGCCGCCCAGGGAATGGGAAACCAACATTTCCACTTCCTGTCCGGAGTTACTGACTGCTGCCTGCACCGCGACGACTTGGCCCGAGAAGCCGTTGCGCTCCACATTGCGTAGCAAGCGTTGGTACAGTTCGGGCACCGGTTCGAAGGCGTAGACACGCGCGCCCTTCTGTGCGGCGTAACAGGTGAAAAATCCCTGGTTCGCTCCGATGTCAATCACCACATCCCCCGGACCAATCGGCAGGCCCGGAACATCATTGAGATGCTTGTACCAGGTGGCGCTGAACATCTGATGGGAGTCGACGGTGCATTCGCAGCGCACCCCGGTGGCGCGGTCGACCATGGTCATCAAGTCGGAAGGCTTTCCGAACAGGTTCTTACGAAAAACGTGGAAGGGATTAGCGAGATGGTCGGCGGCGGCTAGAGTGGAAGAAAGTCGAGCGAACATTACACAAACCGGAGGATAGCGCCCTCCGCTGCCTCATGAGTCGATCTGGGGCAGTGCGGATACCGGCCCGCCTGCTCCCTGGAAGTCATCTTAGGGCTGGCGGTGGGTGGTGTCAATTCGAGGTGGGGGATGTACCGGTACTGATCCATCACGCGGCAAAAGTGATGGGCGAATTCTTCAGAAGGGTGAGGAAAAGGGCGAGCCGCGGCAAGCCATCAATTACGGCGAAGGGTCGGAAATTCTTGTGGCCCGCTTCGGGTGCGGAGCTGCAGAAAGCTGGCCGCGGCGATGCCGATGGCTCCGAACCATACGGCGACATCAATTGGCCAGAAGTAGAAGCGGAGTTTGACGAGGTTGCGGCCCAGGCGCATCACCAGCCAGCGGGATTGATCGATGACCACTTTTGGGAAGGAATAATCGTCGGGTGAATGCCAGTCACTGCGCGCCAGCGCTTTCCGCGACAGCATGGGGAGGTCGTCGTTCTGAATGGAGGTGCAGCGGCTCTGGTTGAGGTAGTGGATTTCCCAACCGGCGTTTTCTAGGCGCTCGCAGATATCACAATCCTCGCGGACGCGCCGAAAACGGACGTCGTATGCGGCGACGCTGTCCAGCGCTTCCCGGCGAAACAGGACAGCGTGGCCCGGCGCCGACGCCGAACGGGAGCGATCGCCGAAGTTAGTTTCCTGAAAGCGCATGCGCCAGCGGGAAAGCAGCCGTTTGGGATTATGGGGAACCATCCGGCTGAAGCATGCCGCGACGCGCGGGTGTTCGTAAAGATGGCAGGAACACGACTGCAGCCAGTCGGGGGCGGGCAATACTTCGCAATTGATGCAGGCAACCCACGCCGCGGTGGAGCGAGCGATGGCAAAATTTCGGGCCGCAGCGATGCCGCGGTTTTCCGCCATGCGCCATAGCTGCACTTTGCCGGACGACAGGATGCGCTCGGGAATCACCACGGGAACCGGCGAGCCGTCGTCGATGACCAAGATTTGCGAGACGGTCTGAAACTGACGCAAGCACGCATCGAGGGTGGCTTCCAGCGCGGCGCCCGGCTCTCCGAAGGCGGGAATGACGATATCGACGCAGCCGTCAAAGGTTATCGGATGTAAATTTTCATTCATGGCGCTTTTTTGAGCACGCTTTCATAGACGCCGATATGGCCGGCGATCATTTGTTGAATGGAGAAGTATTTCTCTGCGCGTTCCCGGGCGCGAAGACCGAGTTCCGAGCACAGCCCCGGATTCCGGATCAGTCGCTCCATGCAAGACGCCCATGCGTCCACATCCCCGGTGGGGCAGGTGAGGCCTGCATCGCCGACCACTTCCGCCAGCGCGCCGATATCGGACACCACCACTAGTTTGCCGCGCATCATATTTTCCAGGGCCACTAAGCCGAAAACTTCGCCCCCTAGCGAGGGCATCAGAATCGCGTCCGCTGCCCGCAGCGCAGGTTCGAGCGATGAGCCGGAAAGGTATCCCAGGAAGCGGACAGTCTGCTGTAACCCGTACTCTCCCGCGAGTGCTTCTAGTCTTGGGCGATCCACTCCGTCGCCGACGAGGCACAACTGAAACGGCAAACCGCGTGACTTCAACTGGCGCGCGGCTTCGAGCAGGATCTGCGCGCCCTTGGTGGTTACCAGCCGCCCGTTAAAAGCAAACGTAATGGCTGGCGACAGGCGATCGCCGGTCGCACCGTCCTCGCCGCGCTTGCCCGGTGATCCTTCAATTTGCACCAGGCCGTGGTGAACCGTCGCCATCCGAGGCAAGCGCAGCAGCGTTCCCAGCCACGCGGTTGGGACTATGTTCGCGGTGGCCCGGGTACTGAGCCATCGCCGCACGAAAGTGAGCGCCCATAGCCTAAAGCTGGCGAAAGCGCCTTCGCCGCGATTGCACTTCAGGCACTCGACGTGGCGCCCGGCCATGAAATGTCCCGGGCACGGCACCCGAGTGGTCGCGAGAAGCAATTGACCGTTCGGGCAAATGCTTTGAAAACCGTGGTGTTCGATCACCACCGGCTTTCGAAAAAAAATACTGAGAATCAGGGGAAGGAGCGCCGGACCCGCCAAATGGACGAGGTCGGCTGCCTTCACCATTCTCGCGAGGGCGGCGGTTCCGGGCTGCCGAACGACGCGGAAGGGCAGATCCGCATCATTCATTGCGTCGGCAGGCGTGCGAGTGGCAAGCGTTACCTGCCAGCCGGCGAGGTTGGTGGAAATTCCACGCGCCAGGGCCGCGGTGATTGTCTCCACACCTCCCGTTTCGGGAGCCCAGCGATGCGCATAAATCAAAAGGTTCATTGCGCCAGGGCACCTGTATCAGCGCCGGGGCATTGGGTCCATCGCGAACTCCGAGTGGCAGGATACAAAGCCGGGCGAGATTCGGATATCCGGTCGAATACGTAATTTTGAGCAGCCAGCGGCGTGGAAAGAACGAAGTGCCGTCGGCAGGCGGCGGTTTGGTGAGCGAGGCGGTAGCGATCGGCTGCCATCATTCCTTAGGCTTGGCGCGCCATTTAATTTCGGGCGTGATGAGGATTTCGCGGCTCGCGTCCATTGCGCCTGGAAACGACCAGCTATCCCGAACGCCTGGACTCCGGGGGGCCTCATTCCGGCAGGCAATCACCACGGATACTTCCAGACAATCAGAGGAGAGCTTGGAGGGCGGTGTGGGCATTTCGGCGAAACCCCGCAGCGGTTCCCCTAAACTATAGCATTGCCGCGGTTCGCGGCGAATCCAGCCACGGCGACCGACGGACGGCGCCGAATCGGCGGGCTAAGCTTCTTCGTGTTTGTAGTATTCGTAGGCCGACATTGGCTTTTCACCGCCCTTTTTCCAAACGCGATCGTCGGCCGGCAATTTGCCGAGCGCGCGGGCCATTTCGCGGATGTGCGAGGCAGCCGCTCCGCAACACGCGCCGATGTAATTCACGCCCATGTCCCGGGCCTTCAGCGCGTAATCGGCCATCTCGCCGCGGCTGAGCTGGAAAGGTTCGAGCTGGTGCGGAAACGCGGGCAGGCTGGTGAAATCGCGGTTAGCGGCGGTGGTGCGAAACGCTACGGGCTGCGCTGCAATATAGGCAGTGGTGGCTTTGCGCATCTCGGCGATTAGCGGCAGAGTGTGCTCCGGGCTGCGGAGACAATTGATGCCCACGATGTCTGCGCCGGCATCGGCGAGCGCCCGCGCGCACTCGGCGGCGGACTTACCTTCCGGGGTGACGTCCTGATTTTCAAAGCACATGGTGACCATAACCGGGAGCCTGGTTTTCCGGGCGGATTCGACGGCCAGCAGGGCTTCGCCGAGAAAAGAAAAAGTCTCGCCGATGACGAAGTCGATGCCTTCGGTCACTTGGTTGTCGAGCTGCTCGTCAAAGAGCGCCAGCACCCGGCTGCGGGACGACGCGCTGCCCTCTTCGTACATCCAAGTGAGACTCAAATTTCCGGCCACCAGGCAACGGTCGCCGGCCACTTCTCGGGCGATGCGCACGGCGGCGCGATTCAGGGCTTCGACGTTATCTTCCAGACCGACGGTGGCCAATTTATCGCGGCTGGCATAAAAGGTGAGCGCCTGCAGCACGTCCGCGCCGGCCTCGCGGAATTCGATGTGCAGTTGGCGCAGCGCTTCGGGGTGAGCGAGCGCCACTTCCGGCGTGAACGGTCCGGCGCGCACCCAGCCGCGCTTCTCGAGCTCCAGCAGATAGCCTCCGTCGCCGAGCACCACCCCTTCTTTCAGCCGTTCTAGAATTCCCTTTTTCATCGTTCACCTCGTGCTGAATTTCCTCGCGTTCATTTTATCTTCACACTCGATCAGGAACGGCGATGCAAGTCCCGCAGGACTTGATGCGCCGCGTTGTAGCCCGGCGCTCCGGTCACTCCGCCACCCGGATGCGCGCCTGCGCCGCACAAATACACGCCCGGCGCGGGGGAGCGATACTGCGACCAGCCCGGCACCGGGCGCATGAAGAAGAGTTGTTCGAGCGAAAGGTCGCCGTGAAAAATGTTGCCCTCGGTCAGTCCGTACTCGCGCTCCAGATCGAGAGGGGTGAGCACCTGGCGCGCCAAGACCGAACCGGAAAAATCGGGAGCGTATTCCGCGATTTTTTTCTCGACGCGATCACCGAGCAACTCGCGCTTTTCGTCCCACGTGCCCTGGCGGAGTTTGTAGGGGACGAACTGGATGAAACAGGTCATCACGTGTTTGCCTGGCGGGGCGAGCGTGTTATCGACGTTGGAAGCGACCACGCAATCGACCCATAGTTCCTCGGGAATTTCGCCGAGCTTGGCCGTAT
Source organism: uncultured Acidobacteriota bacterium (assembly GCA_963725655.1). Taxonomy (GTDB): domain Bacteria; phylum Acidobacteriota; class Terriglobia; order Acidiferrales; family UBA7541; genus CAVRXT01. The sequence continues at coordinate 576,700 of CAVRYY010000001.1, forward strand.
CGTTGCAGCGCTCGGCAAACTCCAGCGAGGGAACCAATGTGAACAGGGCGCGCTGCGAAGCCGTCCATTTTGCGGGCATGCCGGTAACGTGCGGCTCGATGCCAAGAACGAAATTCACCTTGGCGCAGGGGCCGTCCATCTTGATTCCGCGGACGGCGTGGACGAATGCGGCGGGCAGGTCGCTGGGATTCATTAATTTCAGAAAAGTGCGCTTGGGATCGGCGTTCGAAAGCACGACGCGCGCGGCGATCTCGGTTCCGTCTTCCAACAGCACAGTGGGAAAGTCGCCGGCCGCAGTTTTTCCGCGCATGCCGTAGCCGCCGCCCGTGCGGCCGGGCCGGATTTGCGCCACCGGCGCCGAGGTATGGATTTCGGCGCCATGGGCCCGCGCTGCTGCAGCCAACGCCTGGGTAATCGCTCCCATCCCGCCGATCACGTGGCCGTAAAATCCCTGCACGTCGCCATCACCTCCGCTCAAGAGATGAAAGAGCAGTCCCAACGCCGAGCCCGCATCGTACGGCCCGCCATGCTTTCCGTAGACGCTATTGGCCAGGAATAGCGTCTTGATTTTTTCCGATTGATAGTTGCGATCGAGAAAATCTCCGAGGCTGCCGGTGAAAAACGCAGTGAGCTGCGCGATTTCGTCGCCGGAAATTCCGCGGAATCGCTTGCCGACGCGCAGCAGCTCCAGAAAACCGGCCAGCCCGTGGGCCTGCACATCGGGAGGAGGCTCAAGAAAGAACGGCTGCAGATATCGCGCCAGCTTTTTCAATTGATCATCCACGCGGACAAACGTTTCTGCGTCGGCCGGGCAAATGTTTCGGAATTCTTCCACGGCCTGGCGGCGGTCGCTCCACCATGGCACCACGTGTCCATCCGGGAAGGGCACCACCAGGCTGGGATCGCAGGGCACCATGCGCAGCCCATGCGCGGCGAGGTTCAGATCGCGTATCACGGTGGGGCGCAGCATGCTGGCGATGTACGAAGTGGTGGAGGCGCGGCAGCCGGGGGCGATTTCTTCGGTAACGCAGCAACCTCCGACGACGCTTCGGCGTTCGAGCACCAGGGTGGAGAGTCCGGCACGAGCGAGGTAAGCGGCAGCGGTCAGGCCGTTGTGTCCTGCGCCGACGACGATGGCGTCGTAGGGAGCGGAGCGGGAGAAAATCACGGTACGAGTTGACCCGAAGTCATGATACGATGCCCGGCGAAATAGATAGCACATTCACGCCGAATACACAAAGGCAGTGTAGGGCGTCTTGACCGAGGGTCAAGCATGGCACCCAAGCCGCTCGCGAGCCCCAGCGTTTCCCGTCCGAGACTTCAGCCTGCCAGCCGCCTGCGTTGGCAGGCCAAACGGGCGCGCATCATCGACGCGTCCATGCGCCACTTCGCCGAGCAGGGATACCACGCGGCGCGCATCGAGGATCTTTCCGTGCAGCTAGGCGTTGCGAAGGGGTCGATTTTTCATTACTTCGGGAGCAAAGGCGGGCTTTTCGTCGAAGCATATAAGCATGCGGTGCGCTCGTTTTCGAAATACCTGGATTGCCCGGCGAACGTTCGCGACGGCGGCTTTTTCGAGATTCTGCGCTATTGGCTGGTGAATACCGAACACATGCTGCGGGAAGACTGGATTCCATATCGCGTGGCGCTGCTCGGCAACTACGGCGTAGACCTGGAGATCAAGCGCGAGATCAATCGTTTCTTGGCAACGGAGGATCCCTACGGTAGCGCTGCCTTCGTTCGCTTCGGGCTCACCCGCGGTGAATTGCGGTCGGATGTGGATTCGGCGATGATCTCTTCGATCCTGGATTGGACGGTGGAGCGATTTCAGGACGCGTTGCTAACCGAGGAGCTGGACCCGGGACTTTTTCCGCATCCATCGATCCCACAGAAAAACGAAGCGCGCATCCATCAATTTCTGGAAGTATTACGAGGCGCGATCGGCGCGCGCTAGAAGCGCGAATTCGCGAGGCGCGGAGCGGATGCGATGCTACGCAGGGCACGAGCGGACGCTCACAACCTAAGCGGCAAAGAGGTTCTTCAACATGCAGCCAACGGTTAACGACATTTTGAATATCTACGACGCCTCCGCGCCGCTGAACCAGGCGTACACCATCCCCGCGCCGTGGTATGTGGATCCGCGGATCGAGACGCTCGAACGCAGTAACGTTTTTGGGCGCAACTGGCAGGCGATCGGCCGCCTGGACCAAGTGGCCAAGCCGGGCGATTTTTTCACGGCGACCCTGGCCGGGGAACCGATTGTGGTCGCGCGCGGCAACGACAATCAACTGCGGGCGTTCTACAACGTGTGCCGGCACCACGCCGCCGCGGTGGTGACCGAAGCGCAGGGCCACGCCTCCCAGTTCCGTTGTCCGTACCACGGCTGGACGTACGGACTGGAGGGCGCGCTGAAGGGGACGCCAGAATTCGACGGCGTCTGCCAGTTCGATCGCGCGCAAAACGGCCTGGTACCGATCACGCTGAGCACCTGGGAACAGTTTGTATTTGTGAACCTCGATCCGCAGGCGCCGCCGCTGGAACAACATCTGGGCAGCATGATCGAACAAGTAAAGCCGCTGAAACTGGGCTCGCTGAGTTTCTACGAGCGGCGCAGCTACGAACTGAATTGCAACTGGAAGGTGTACGTCGATAACTACCTGGACGGCGGCTATCACGTGCCGCATCTGCATAAAGGTCTCAACAGCGTGCTGGAATACGTGAACTACAATATCGAGAACCGGGAGCGTTATTCGATTCAGTCCAGCCCGGTGAAAGCCGGGAACGAAGACGCCGATGCCAGCGCGACACGCAGGGGCGCGATGGCCTACTACCTGTGGTTGTATCCGAATTTCATGCTGAACTGGTACGAAGGCTACCTGGATACCAACCTGGTGCTTCCGCTCTCCACCAGCCGTACGCTGGTGATATTCGATTTCTATTTCAGCGCCGATTCGAGCCAGGAATACAACGCGCAAAGCGTTTCGGTGAGCGATCGGGTGCAGATCGAGGACGTGGACATCTGCGAAGCGGTGCAGCGCGGCCTGAATTCCCGGGCCTATCAGGCCGGGCGGCTCTCGGTGCGGCGCGAGGCAGGCGAGCATTTGTTTCACCGCCTGCTGGCGGCAGACCTAAAAGAAACGCGGACGACCTCGGCGCAGGGCTGAACGCGCGCAGGGAATCTTAGATTCGGGTTCACCGGGCAGCGTCGATCGCTCGCTGCTTATCAGCTAATCGAAGATCACCGTTTTATTTCCGTAGAGCAAAACCCGATTTTCGATATGCCAGCGCACGGCGCGAGACAGCACCACTTTCTCCAGGTCGCGACCCTTTTGAATCAGGTCGTCCACCAGATCGCGGTGGGAGATGCGCACTACGTCCTGCTCGATGATGGGGCCATCGTCGAGCACCTCGGTGACGTAATGGCTGGTGGCGCCGATCAGCTTTACCCCCCGCTGGAACGCCTGTTGGTGCGGCCGGCCGCCGGTGAAAGCGGGCAAGAAGGAGTGGTGAATGTTGATGATGCGGTTGGGATAGTGGCGGATAAATTCGGGCGATAGGACTTGCATGTAGCGAGCCAGCACGATTAAGTCGATGTTCTGCGGGGCGAGCAGCTCAAGCTGGGCGCGCTCGGCTTCCGGCTTGTTTTCCCTGGTCATGGGAATCACGTGCAACGGTACTCGATAGAAATCCGCGAGCGGTTGAACGTCAGGATGATTGCTGAGGATTAACGGAATGTCGCAGGCTAGCTCTGCGGCGCGATGACGGTACAACAAATCGATCAAGCAATGGTCGTAGCGCGAAACAAACAGGGCCACCCGCGGACGATAACTGGTAAGCGCCACGCGCCATTTCATTTCGAAGCGCGCGGCGATTGGCGCGAATTTTTCCGCGAAATCCTTCATCTCGATCGCGAAGCCCGCCAGATCCCACTCCACGCGCATCAGGAATAGATTTTGGTCGTCTTCGCGGTGCTCGTCGGCGTGAAGGATGTTGCCGTTGTTGCGGTAGATAAAATCGGAAATGCCCGCCGTCAAGCCCTTCTGGTCGGGGCAGCTAATCAACAGAACCGCGGAGTTCTTCACGTTTCCAAATCCCCTGGGGAATGTGCCGTATTGGATTGCTTCCGTCGCAGGCTGATCAATTTCAGAATTGCACTTCCAGTTTTAGCAATCTTGTTCCAAAGCTGCACGAAACCGAATCCGTTCGGTGTGATTCCTAGCGCACCCACTATTGTGCATTACTGATGGTCGCGCGGAATCGTTTCCTTCCAACTTTTCTTCCGTACCACCCGGTCATTGACCACTAATTCGCGCCGGTATTCGTAATAAAAATTCTGGGCGTCGCTCTTCAACTGCAAATGCGAGCGCCACACGATATCGCGGTCCCCGGCATCGATGATCGTGTCGGCCTCGCCGTGAATCGAGCTTACCGAGCTGTCGGCGTCGGAGGCCTCGTAGGTCAAGTCCTCGTGATACTTTTCGTGTCCCCAAGGAAATCCGGAAGAGGAATCGCCCTTCCAGTAGACCCGGGTGCGGTGATTGATTTCGTCGCGCTCGGTGGTCACACTGCCGGGCCAAGTATCGCCATGCGAGTCGACGCCCGGTAAAGCCTCATCGGCGACGGCAGGGTCGAAATGCGGCGGCGCACCCGCAGACATCGGCACAACCGGCAGAATCAACCGCGAGCCCTCAGCGCCACCCAAGACCAGCGAAGTGGTCATGGCGTAAGGAGTAGGCCAGATCATCGGCCAAGCGGAATTCGAAATGGCCACACGAATCCGATGCCCAGGAGGGAACACCCATGAGGTGACGTGCATCTCGATTGTCAGCGGATAGACTTTCCCCGGTTCCAGGTCGGTAGGGTTTGCGGACGAGTCCCGCTGCGCGCCGTTCAGCCCCGCGCCGGTCACTTGCGTCACGCGCCCGTCGGGCGCCACGTCCTCGAGCCGAACGATCCAGTCCGCGAGCGGCGCGCTGGCCGCGGCCTGCAGCAAAACGCGCGGCAATCCGAGGATGGCTGTGGGGCTTTGGAGCGGCGGCGTGTCGTAGACCAAGGAAAACGCGTCGCTCGGCCGCTGATCGTTCAGCAACTCGCCCCACCAAAATCCGTCTTCCACGCCGGCGGTGGGAACATACCGTAGTTCGTGTTTCCCGAGGGCCGCAACGGCGGAGTCGCGCAGCGCGTGCTCGCTATCGAAATACAACGTGCGGTCGGTCTCGTCCGCGGGAGGCCATTTTTCCTCGCTACGCCACTCCCCGGGAATCTGTTTCAGCGCCGGATCGGGCGGATACCAATGACGCATGTAGACGCTGAGCTCCGGCTCATTCTCGATCCCGTTGGGCACGCCTTTCAGCCAACGGTCCCACCAGCGCACCGCCACCAGCCGCCATTCGATCTGTGGTCCATAGTCCGCATCGTGCGGGAACGTATGGTTCCACGGTCCGAGGATTGCTTTGACCGGAGCATGATGGATGTTCGCCAGCGCGCGGGGAACTACGTCGCGATAGCCATCGCAAAATCCGCCGATGAAAAACGCGGGGGTTTGCATGGCGTCGTAATTCGGACGAAGCGAAGCCCGCTGCCAGAAAGGCCCCATGCGCTGCTGATGCAGGTACAGCGGGAACCAGGGATCGGCATCAAATCGCGCTTTTAGATTTTTGTCGTCCAGCGGAAAGTCCGGCGCTGCGGTGGTCATCAACTCCTGGTCCATGCCCAATTCGAATTCGTCGGCATGCATCATGCCGTCGATGTAGTGAATATCGTCGTGAAACAGATCGTCGGTGGAATCCACGCTGATGATCGCCTTGAGCGCCGGGGGATGGCGCATCGCCATCTGAATTGAATTGAACCCGCCCCAGGAAATTCCCTGCATGCCCACACTGCCGTTCGACCACGGCCGGCTGGCCAGCCACGCGATCACTTCCATACCATCGAGTTGTTCCTGTTCGGAATACTCGCGGTCCGGCGGAAGTCCCTCACTCGCGCCGGTGCCGCGGATGTCCACTCGAGCACCGACGTATCCGAAGCGCGAGAAATAGGAATACAGCCCGTAGTCCCGCTCCAGCGCCCAATCGTCCTTGCGATACGGCAGGAATTCCAGAATCACCGGAAATTTATCGGCAGGATGGGCGTTGGCGGGGAAGAATAGATTCACCGCCAGCCGCGTGCCGTCTTTCATCGGTATCCAATCGTGCTCGATACGCGTGCCGGCATAGATGGGCTTGGGATCGCCGGCGGCACCCTGCGACTCCCCAGCGAGTGGGGCCTTGGCGGGGGCGTGGGATGCTCGCGCCCACCGCGATTCCGCCGCCGGGGCGTAGGTCCCGAGGAACGCGAACAGTGCCAGCGCGACAGAAATTGCGATAGTGCGGTTGGAGATCATCGGAAATTACGCCTGAGAGGCTATCACAAGTCTTGGTCCCGCTGCCGCGCATCGCCCATGTGCGCATAAGGTATCGCCTTAGTACGATCGTACTATAGGTGCGCAGTTCCACTCCGCTTCACAATGGCTCTATCACGCCGGTTTGGCTGGGTTTAGGCCCAGCTCGCGCGATAAACCCAAAACATGGCCCCTATCAGTACAGAAGCAGTCAACCAGCTCGGTCATACGAGCGAATCGCGCTCCGGAGCAGGAGCCAACCCTCGCACCCAAGCTGTATCCATTGAGATTCCAGTCCTGGTTCGCGGGTCGCGCCGGGTGGCTTCGGTCCCTGGCCAGCCGGGCAAGTTGGAGCATTTCTCGGAAGAAACCACCACGGTGGTGGTATTCGCGCAGGGCGCGGTGGTGCGGCTGGTTGGAAGCGCCAAAGCCGGGCAGCTGGTTGGCCTGACGAATCGCCAGACCGGCAAAGAAGCGCTGTGCCGCATCGTGAATATTAAGCACTTCCCGGATACGCGAGGCTACGTCGAGATCGAATTCAACCATGCGATGAACGGCTTCTGGCAAGACGTCCTTTCGCAAGAAGCTGCGGCGGTTCCGGCAACTCCGACGAAAAATGGATCGTCGCCGTTGGATGCGCTGGGCGAGATGTCCGCAGAGCAATTGCTGCGCGCGAACCCGAAAGAGCTCAAGGCTCAGCTGCTCGAGATGGCCGCGCTGTTGAAGACACCGGCGGAAGAGGTACCCGCTGAGTCATCGGTGGCGCCGGGCACAGCGCAGGGCTTCTGGAAGAGAACCGCTGCGCCCGAAGCGCGACAGCCTGTTACATCGCCGGAGCCGCCAGCGGCCGTAATCGAAGCCGCGCCCGTCGATCGAGGCAAAGAATCTAGCGAATTGGCCGTGGAAGACTCCGAAGGCGATGCGCCGCTGGCCGGAATTGCGCAGGTCACCGGGGGCGCAGAGGACCAGCCAGGCGCTACGTCGCCGGAAGCCGATCTTGAGGTGAGCGAAATTGGAGTCAGCGAATTTGATCTCGCCGCGGACGTCAACAACGCGGCAGTAACGTCTGAAGAAGGGTCGCTCGCGGCAGCGATAGCGGAAGACATGCCAGCAGCAGCCGAAACCGGGCAACAGAGCGGAGAAGCGTCTTTGCCCGCTGGCGAATGGCCCCTGGCTTCGTCCTCGGACACACTCATATCCGAGCCGGAAATTTCGTCAGATTCTTCGCAGGGCACGGCATCTTTCGCCGTCGGACCGCCGTCCGCCGCGGCGGGGGATCTGGATGCAGATTTGGAATCTTTGCTCCAGCCTTTGCATGGACTGTCGGAATCAAGCGGAGAAGTGATCGCCATCGAAGCTCAAACGCCGGAAGCATGGCCGGCCAGCGAGGCCGAAACCGTTGATCCGCAGCTTGCCGCCGCGTTGGCGCGACACGAGCAAGACTCGGAAGAACCGGAGCAGGCTGCCGTTCCGGTCGAGAACCTCGATCGAGATGACCTTTCGCCGGAAGACATGTGGAACGCGGGATCGATCGTCCATTCCAACCTGGATCGTCCATCGGCAGGTAGTTCCGACGCGGATATGCGGGCCTCGGAAGAAAAGACGATGGAAAATACCCGGCTGGCGGAGCTGAAGGCTGCATTAGTGACCCCATCCGCTGCGGCAGCGATGCGCGAGGATGATTTCCCTGTGCGCACGCTGGGGACGGAGCCGGCCACCCAAGCGCTTTCTCTGGAAAGCGTCTGGAGCCTGTTTCGCAGCCTGAACAAAAGTGTGCCGGCGACCGCAAACGAATCGGAACACGACGCGGCATCGCTCAAGCTTTTTGCATCGGGCGCTATTGCGGATGTGCGCCAAGTGGAGTCTGAATCTGCCCGCGCCGCCGAACCTGGCGCCAGCCACACGGATGGGGTGACGAACGCGCACCCGCGCCAGGAAGCGCACGGGCGAGCCAAGGTTTCTGGTGCAGATGAATCCGCCGATCGGGGCGAGAGCGAAGATGAATCCGAGAGCAGCCAGGAATCCGCGGCGGATCACCATGTACACGCCTCTGATTCCGGCCACGACGAAGAAGATGAAACGGACGAAGCGGCGCCCCAGAACAGTGAAGCCGAAGACGATGAAGATTCGTCGCCCCCCAATGCTGAACAGCATCCGCGCAAACCAGACATAGTGCCGCAATGGTATTCCACCAATCCCGCGGCAGCGGCCGCCAGCAAGCCTTGGAGCGCGCCGAGCGGCACCGCGGTGCAGGGCACGATGGCCCCTACGCTGGCAAAACGTGAAACCGGCGGAAAGAGTATTTTGGCTCACGCGGTGGCTACGCTGGTTCTTCTTGCGGCCGGGGCCGCTGCGTTTCACACTTTGCGTCCGTCGGTTTCGTATTTGATGAGGCCGCCGGCAGCGCCACCTGCGGTAGACCCCGACGAAAACGCCGCGGCGAGAGATGCAGCGGTTGCGTCGTTATCGGTTCCTCCGCTGCCCGCGGATATTCAAGCGCGCGTGGCGAAGACGGCCCCAGGCGGTACCGCCAAGCCCGCCGAGGCCGCGTCCGGCAGCTCTGGAGTTACGCCAGTCCCGGTTCCCGGGGGCACATCCGCGCCGCTGCGCGTCGGTGAAGGTGTACGGTCGCCGCGGGTGCTCAGCAAAATTCAGCCGATCGTGCCATACGCGGCGAGCGCATCCGGAATCGGCGGGGATGTGATCCTGAGCGTGGTGGTGGATAACGGCGGGCGAGTCGCTACTGCGCGAGTGGTGTCCGGTCCTGGAGTGCTGCGCAATGCGGCGCTGGAAGCGGTTCGGCAGTGGGAATATGAACCCGCGCTGCAGAATGGGCGGCCGGTGGCGGTACAGATTTACGTGACCGTGAATTTCCCACGTCACTGAGATCCGATCTCTTGACCCGTTGACGCCATCATGGAAGCATGCTGACAGCGTAATTTGAAGTATTATTACCAACATGTAACCATCTATTATATATAGAGTAAATCACCCAAAAGTTGCATTGAAGCTTCCGCCGCCGTTGACGCCACCACCGAACTGCCCCTAACATCCTCTCCGGAACTTTATTCATGGGCCCAACCTCATTTAAGGAGCAGCCGTTCTGGGCGGACACGCTGCAAATGCCTGCGGGCAGCGTGCAGCCGCTTCCCGAGAAGGTCGACGTCGCGGTGGTGGGCGCTGGATTCACCGGTCTTTCCGCTGCACGCACCCTGGCCCAGCGGCGGGTTCGCGTTGCCGTCCTCGAGGCGGAATCGATTGGCTGGGGCGCGAGCTCCCGTAATGGAGGCATGGTTCTCACCGGGCTGAAGCTGGGCGTTGAGGAGTTGCGCGAGAAATACGGCGACCAAGCCGCGCGCCGAATGTTTGCCGCTTCAGTAGCTTCGATCGATTGCGTCGAACGCATCGTTAAAGAAGAAAACATCTCGTGCGATTTCGAACGTTGCGGGCACCTCGAAGTCGCCTGGAAGAAATCCCATTTCGATCGCTTTCGTCGCTCCGCCGACATTCTGGAAAGGGAATTCAACTATCACGTCGACGTCGTGCCGCAGTTAGGCCTGGACGTGGAAATCGGCTCCAAAATATTCTACGGCGGCCTGGTGGACCATTTGAGCGCCGGCGTGAACCCTGCGCGGTACGTTTCCGGCCTGGCTCGGGCGGCGCAACGGGCGGGCGCAGAGATCCACGATCGCTGCCGGGTGGAAAAAATCGAGCGACTCGCGGGCGAAGCGGGAGCAAAACCGTTTCGCTTGACCACTTCGCGCGGCGCGTTGGTTGCTAACGAGGTGTTTATCGCCACCGGCGGTTACACCACGCCGGTTACTCCCGCCATCAAGAAGCGCGTCATCCCGATCGGGTCGTTCATCATTGTTACCGAGCCGCTTTCCGAGGAACTGGCCGCACGCGCCAGCCCGCGTAACCGGATGATTTACGATTCCAAGAATTTCCTGTGGTATTGGAGGCTCACGCCAGACCGGCGCATGCTGTTTGGCGGCCGCGCCGCATTTTTCCCGGAAACGCCGCGCACCATTCGCCGTAGCGCGGAGATTCTTCGCGAGGCCATGCTGCAAACCTATCCCTACCTGCGGGAGACAAGGACCGAGTACGCCTGGGGCGGCACGCTGGACTTTACCTTCGACGTCCTGCCCCACGCAGGCACCATTGATGGCATGCACTACGCGATCGGATACGCCGGCCACGGCGTAGCCATGGCCACCTACCTGGGCCAAAAGATGGCAGAGCAGATGGCCGGCGGCCGCGACGCCAATCCATTTTTCGATGTCCCATTCCCCGGCGCCCCGCTCGGCCTATACTCCGGTACCCCCTGGTTTCTCCCCTTGGCCGGCGCCTACTACAAACTGAAAGACTGGCTCTCCTGACCGACAATGTTCGCTTCGCGGTGACCCGCTACCCCACTGTGTAGCGTCCACGCAAACAGATATACTCTGGCGTCACAAGAGAATTGAGAGAAGGAAATTCGATGCGCGGACTGCAAGGCAAACGAATCCTGATCACCGGCGGCGCCAGCGGCATTGGCGCGGCCACCGCCGCGCGCTTCCTCGAAGAAGGCTCGGTGGTCTGCATCCTTGACTCCAGCGCCCCGGGCCGCGCAAAAATCATCCGCGAATTACCGGCGCTAACCGCGGCGCTGCCCTGTGACGTGACCGTTTCAAGCGAAGTGCAACAAGCGGTATCGCAAGCGGTCGCCAAAATGGGCGCGATCGACGTCCTGGTGAACAATGCGGGAATCAGCATCCGCCACAATTTTCTGGAGATCACCTCAGCAGAATGGAACCGCGTGCTCTCCGTAAATCTAACCGGAGTGTTCAACGTTGCGCAGCAAACCGCGCAGCACATGGTCCAGCGCGGCGGCCCAGGCGTGATTTTGCAGATGGCCTCGACTAATGCGTTCCTGGGCCACAAATTTTACGCCGACTACAACGCCACCAAGGCCGGCGTGGTGCAACTTACCCGCACCATGGCTCTGGAACTGGCCCCACACATCCGCGTGAACGCAGTAGCGCCGGGCTATGTGATGACCCCGATGCAGCGCGCCGAATACACCGACGAAATGCTCGAAGAGGTAAACCAGAAAATTCCCCTGGGCCGCCACGCCCAGCCGGAGGAGGTAGCTGGATTGTTCGCCTATTTGGCGTCGGACGACGCGGCCTACATCACCGGCCAGATCTACGCGATCGACGGCGGCGAATCGGCCGGGGGACTGGCGAGCCGATGATGTCCACGCAGCCATCGGGCAACGAGACACCCTCCGGCCGGCTGCGCGGGAAAATTGCCATCATTACCGGCGGCGCTTCAGGAATCGGCCGCGCTTCTGCGTTGCTCTTCGCGCGTGAATCCGCCGCGGTCGCCATCGTCGACGTGAATCGCGAAAAAGGGGCGGAAGTGGCTGCCGAAATTGTGGCTACCGGCGGACGCGCCATCGCGATTTGTGCCGACGTGACCAGCGAAGCGGATTGCCGGCATGCCATCGAAACCGTGGTGCGCGAATTCGGCGGCCTGCACATTTTATTCAACAATGCCGGGATCATTCGCCGCGCCACGGTGCTCGAAACCAGTGAAGCGGATTGGGACCGGCTGCTGGAAGTAAACCTGAAATCGGTCTTCCTGCTGTCGCGGGCCGCGATTCCTGTAATGGTCGTGGGCGGAGGCGGGTCGATCGTCAACAGCGCGTCGGGCTGGGGACTATCGGCGGGACCAATGGCGGCAGCCTACTGCGCATCGAAAGGCGCGGTAGTCCAATTAACGCGGGCGATGGCGATCGATCACGGCGCGCAGAACGTTCGGTGCAATTGTGTTTGTGCGGGAGACACGGATACCCCAATGCTCCGCGAGGAAGCGCGCCAACTCCACCAGTCCGAGCAAGAATTTCGAACCGAGGCCGTTCGCCGCCCGCTGGGCCGCGTCGGCACAGTGGAGGAAATTGCGAGAGCCGCGCTATATCTGGCGAGCGACACCTCCGCTTTCACCACCGGAACAACGTTGGTTGTGGATGGCGGCGGGCTGGCCTAGCTTCGCAATTCTTGTTTGCCGTCGGTTCAGCGCTCGGTGCTAACGGTTGAGAGGATCGATGAGGAAGCGCACCAAAAAATCGAGCGGTCCCCCGACCATCGTCTTCGTGGGCGGCGGCAGACTGACCCAGGCCATGGTCGCAGGCCTTACCCACCGCTCATCCGCGGGGCCCAAGAAAGCCCTGGCCAAATTTGAGCTGATCGTTCACGACCGTCACGCCGACAAACTGCGCGTTCTGCGCCGTCTGGGCGCGAAAACCGAATCGAACCTCCAGCGTGCCGTGGACGCCGCGGATATGTTGCTGATCGCGGTGCGTCCAGACTCGGTTGCAACTTTGCTAGCCGGCCTGAACCTGGGAGGGCGCTCGCTATTAGTAGTGAGCCTCGCCGCAGGAATCTCGATCGAGCGCCTGCGTCGTGAAGTCGGGCCGCCGGCGAGATGGGCCCGCGCGATGCCCAGCCCCGCGTGCCGCACCGGCCACGGCCTCACCGCCCTGGCATTTGACGCGGCGCTCCCCCCGGCTGATCGGAAAGAAATTCGCGCTCTATTCGCCGTTCTGGGAAATGTGATGGAGATCCCGGAAGAGTTGTTCGACGTTTTCATGGTCACCTACTCGCCGATCCACGGGTACCACGCCTTGGCGGCTCTCGCCGCAGCGGGTACGCGCCTCGGTCTCGATCCAACCGCAGCGTTCACCGCCGCCACCCACGCTCTGGCCGACGGCCTCGTCGCCCTCCGCGATAGCGGCACGTCAGTCGACGCGCTGCTCAAGGAAGCAGCCACGCCGGGCGGAATCTCCGTGGCGATCGCCGCGAGCAAGCACTCGTCCGGCTACTCTGCAATGATCGAGCGCGCCCTACAGGCCGGAATTGACCGGGCCAGGTCGATGGCCGAGGAGTGATATCGCGAGGCAGGCGGCCACGCCGGCGAGGCGGCAATTCGGCAACGCCGCTTTTCGCGCTATTGCGCACGGACCTCGCCTGGCTTACAATTTATTCGATGTTATTCGATGGAGGGTCTTTCAAATGGAATGGACCACGCCTAGCTTCGAAGAGATCAGCCTCAACTGCGAAATTAGCTCTTACTCCAGCGCCGAAATCTAAAGTTTTCCAGTGCGGGTAAAAATCCTTGGCTCGGCAGCGGGCGGAGGATTCCCGCAGTGGAATTGTGCCTGCCGGAACTGCAGTGGAGTCCGGAGCGGCGCGGTCCGCGCCAGGGCGCGTTCGCAAACCCAAGTGGCCGTCTCCCAGGCCGGACGGAGATGGTGTCTGCTCAACGCCTCGCCGGATCTCCGTTCGCAAATTCTGAATTCCCAGGAAATACGGCCCCGCGCGGGCACGCGCGATTCTCCGATCGCTTCGGTTGCGGTCACTGGCGCCGACGTCGACCAAGTGGCGGGTCTTCTACACTTACGCGAGTTTCAGCCTCTGCAAATCTACGCCACCGAATCGGTGCGCCAAATTCTCAGCGAAGGAAATTCGATTTTTCGGGCGCTGCAGCAGGTACCCAACCAAGCGTCCTGGCGCGCGCTTCCAGTAAACCAGGAATTCCTTCTCGATTGCGGCGACTCGCGCTCTGACGGCTTTACCTGCGAATCGTTTTCGATCGCCGGCGATTTTCCTGCGTACGCGTGCGGGATGACCGGCAGCAACGCGCGCGCGGGACTACAGGGCAATGAAGCGGTCGTGTGGTTGGTATTGGAATCCGCTGCGGGGAAGAAACTGGCGTACATGCCCAACGTGGCGAAGATGGAAGATTCCTGGCTTGCGCGGCTCGACGCGTGCGACATCCTCTTGTTCGATGGCACGTTTTGGGACGATGATGAATTGATCCGTATACGCGGGGGAGGGAAGAGCGCCCGGGAGATGGGACACATTCCGATATCCGGCACGGAGGGGACCCTGGAGAAGTTTTCCAAGCTCACGCATTTGCGGAAGATTTATATTCACGTGAACAACACCAATCCGATCCTCGATGAAGACAGCCGCGAACGCCGGCAGGTGGCCGCGGCGGGCTGGGAAATCGCCGAAGATGGATGGGACTTGGAACTGTGACCAAAGTGGCCGACGCGGACGCGAAAACTAGCGTGGTTCTCACCCCCGCCGAACTGGAAGCGCGCCTGCGCCAGATCGGCGCCGAACGCTATCATCACCAGCATCCTTTCCACTTGTTGATGCATGAGGGCAAACTTTCACGCGGCCAGATGCAGGCCTGGGCGCTGAATCGCTACTATTACCAAAGCCAGATTCCCATCAAGGACGCGACGATTCTGGCGCGGACCCAGGATCCGGAACTGCGCCGTGCATGGCGCTCGCGAATCATCGATCACGATGGCGACGCCGATGGCGGTGGCAGCGCGCGCGCAGCCGGACGTCCAGGCGGCATTGAGAAATGGCTGGCGCTGGTCGAAGCGGCAGGCGTGCCGCGCGAGCAGGCGGTCGGTTACCAAGGCGTTTTGCCGGCGGTGCGCTACGCGGTGGATGCCTACATTCAGTTCGTGGCGAGGAAATCCCTGTTGGAGGCGGTGGCGTCTTCTCTGACCGAGATGTTTGCCGGTTCGCTGATTGCGCTGCGCATAGATTCTCTGCGCAGACACTATCCGTGGCTGGTGCCCGGGCTGGCGTACTTCGAAGGGCGCATCACCCAGGCGCCGGCCGACGCGGCGTTCGCGCTCCGGTGGGCGACCGAACACGCGAGAACGCGCGAGGAACAGGAATTGGTTTGCGACGCCCTGCGCGCCAAGTGCGACATTCTGTGGGCGCAGCTCGACGCTTTGTATTTCGCCTACGTCGAACCGGGCTGGCCTCCTCCGGGCGCCTTTCGGCCCGAAGATTCAGTGCGCGAGGGACTGACCAAATAATGCCGCCTGAACTCGAACAACGTCCGCGCCTTGCCCCGGGATGCAGGCTGAGCGAGATGCCTGGCCAGGCCGCCACGCTGATGATGCCGGAAAGCGCGCTGCAGCTGAAGGGCCCGGGCCTGAAGATCATCCAGTTGTGCGACGGCAAGCGCACCGTTGCGGATATCATCCACATTTTGCACAAGGCATTTCCGGAAGCGCAGGTGGAGCGCGTGCAAAAGGACATCGTCGAGTTTCTGAAAACACTGCACGGCCGCCGGGCAGTGGATTTCGAGTGATGATCTACCCGCTGCTAGCTGTGATTGCTGAAGTCACCCACCGTTGTCCTCTGCGCTGCGTGTATTGTTCGAACCCCCTGGAAATGAAGTCCCGCAACGAAGAGCTTTCTACCCCGAATTGGCTGTCGGTGTTCGAGCAAGCCGGCGAAATGGGCGCGCTGCAGCTCGATCTCACCGGAGGCGAGCCCCTGGCGCGGAGTGATTTGGTCGAGCTGGTGGCCGGTGCGAGGAAGGCAAAACTCTACGTCAACTTGATCACTTCAGGCCTGGGATTGAACGAAGCGCGGTTGGACGCGCTGCTCGAAGCGGGGCTCGACCACATTCAACTCAGTTTTCAGGATGCGCTCGAGGCTCCCGCGAACGAATTTGCCGGCACCCGCGCGCATGCCGCGAAATTGGCGCTGGCCGCGCAAATTCGCACCCGCCGCGCCGGCTTCACTATGAACGTGGTGGTGCATCGAGCGAATCTCGATCGCCTGGACGAAATTATCGCGTTGGCCGAAGACTTATCGCCGCAACGCCTGGAAGTAGCGCATGTGCAGTATTACGGCTGGGCGCTCCCGAACCGCGAAGCTCTGTTGCCCACGCGCGAGCAACTCGACCGCTCTATCGAAATCGTGGACGCTGCTCGCGGGCGCCTCAAGGGCAAAATTCGCATCGAATTCGTCACTCCCGATTACTACGGCAAGTTTCCCAAGGCGTGCATGGGCGGGTGGGGACGCAAGCTGATGCTCGTCACTCCGGCCGGCGAGGTGCTGCCGTGCCACGCGGCCGGCGTAATTCCTGACCTGCATTTCGATAACGTGAAAGAGCACCCGCTGCGTTGGCTGTGGGAGGAGTCGCCCGCATTTCAGAAATTCCGCGGAGAAGACTGGATGCCGGAGCCGTGCCGCAACTGCGACCGCCGCGGCCAGGACTTCGGCGGATGCCGGTGCCAGGCTTTGCTGCTGGCAGGCGACGCGGCGGCTACCGATCCCACATGTTCGCTGGCGCCCGCGCGACCGGTGGTCGATGCAATCCTGGCGCGCGTGAACGGCGAGCCGGAAATTGCAAACGCGCCCGCGCATTCGGAGTGGGTGTATCGGGTGAACCCTGCAAACTAGGGCTAGCCCTTGTGTAGCTCCCTACGGATGATTTTCTAGAGCTGCAGTTTCTGCGGAGTTTCTTCGAGCAGTTCGCACCAGTGCGAAAGTTGCTTTAGCGAAGGGGTGTGGGTGTGGTCGAGCACCAGCGGGGTAATCGAAATGGCGCCATCGCGAATCGCGCCGTGATCGCTGTCGGGCGGAATATCGCCGGTCAGTTCCTGCTCGTGCAGCCAGAAGTATTTGCGGCCGCGTGGATCTTCGCCTGGGCTAAGCAAGTTGCGGGTGATCTTGGAGGATTGCCGCGTCACCCGAACGCCAGCTTTCCATGGCTGGGGCACGTTCACGTTGAGCACCACGCCTTTGGGCAATCCCTCGCGCAAAACCACCGGCGCGAGGTTCCGCGCGAATTCCGCGGCCACGGTGTAGTCGAAATCCTTCCCGCGATACGCAACCGACATCGCGAACGCGGGAATTCCATTGATCGCTGCCTCCATGGCCCCGCCGACCGTCCCGGAGTAGTAGATATTTTCGCCCAGGTTGCCGCCGCGGTTGATGCCAGAGACCACCAGATCCGGGTGTTCTTCGAGCAGCACGTTGAGGGCGAGGATCACTGAATCCGCGGGGGTGCCATCGACGGCCCACTCGCGTTCGGCTACGCGATCGTAGTAAATCGGCGAGCGCAGCGTGAGCGACTGCGCGGCGGCGCTGCGTTCGCCCGAAGGCGCCACTACCGAGACGGCTCCATAATTCGAGAAGATGCGCACCAAGGCGCGCAGGCCCGGTGCATTGATTCCATCATCGTTGGTAATCAGAATGTGCGGCCGCATCGGCAAGAAATCCTTTCAAGACCGTAAAGAGTGTGAACTCCCATTGTGCAGCGGTCCGCTCCGCTTTTCCACCATCGATACGCGCTGTTGCTTCAAACAGTTAGCTCCAGCATCCATCGGGCCGGCTCCCGGAGGCCGTACCGATTGATTTTCACCACGGGCAGGGTGTAGGTATGGTGGACGACCTGTACCAGCCAACTTTTCCCGAGGGAGCGATGGTTCGAATCGCCGACCGGGCGTTCGTGGAGAATTTCCTAGCGACCTGGAAGTACCACCATAAACTTCAAGCGGAACAATTAGCCTACGCGAATCGCGAGGCTGCGGTGGAAAAAATCGGCTACGACCATGGAGGAGATCAGCTCTACAACCTGGTGGGTATTCCGGGTATTTGGCACGAAAGGTGTCTTCGCGCTGCGTGAAAAAAGATCCCTAAAGCCAAATTTATGGTCGGGACGACTGGATTCGAACCAGCGGCCTCACCCACCCCAAGGGTGCGCGCTACCAGGCTGCGCCACGTCCCGAACGCACGTCCAGCGTATCACTCGCGTTCGAGAAGGGTCAAGATCGCCAGCAATTCCTCGCGCACATCCAGCAGCGACATCCTCTGCTCTTCGGATAATCCGGAGGCTGCTATGCTCATCTGCGCGACAGTGGCCTGACTGGCCGGGGGCGCCTGCGGCGCGGAAAAATTCAGGCCTTCCGGCGAGGGCTGCAGTTCATGGGTCGGAATCTGTTCCTCGGAGAAGGGCGTATGCCGGCTGATGAATTGCGCCTGCATGTCTTCGAGCGCGACTGGAGCTTCGGCGTCGAAATCAGCGGCCATGGGAGGCTCTGGTTCAGGTTGCGCGAGCTCTTCGAGGCTGTGCGGCTCATCGAGAAGAGCGCCGTCGCTCGAATTCTGGTCATGTATACCCGCGTCGAGGAAGCTGGCCTGCGCGCTTTCGGAACTGCGGTGCGTGTGCGGCGGCGTGGCGCTCGAGGCCGCAGAAGTGCTGAATGGGACGCTGGTGGCGAAGGAAGGCCTACCGGCCGCGGGCGGGGCACTGACCCGGTCATTGATGGGTCGATCGTAGGTGGCCTGGTCGTTGCTGGGCCGCTCGCCGCCGGCGTCAGAGGTGGCGCCCGCAAGGTGCTTTCTCGCGCCAGCGATGGTGAATCCCTCTTCGTACAACAGGCGCTTGATCTTGAGGACGGTCTCGATGTCTTCGCGGCGGTACATGCGATGTCCGCTGGGGCTCTTCACCGGCTGCAGCATCGGGAATTCCGTTTCCCAGTAGCGCAGAACGAAAGATTTGGTTGACGTGATTTGGCTGACTTCCCCGATCCGGTACAGATCCTTTTCGGGCATTCCCGTTGGACTATGTGCGGCTGCCGCCATATTTTTATCCTAGGCCTTTTTCCGCCTGTGTCAACCCGGTTTTAAAAGGCAAAAACAAGATTCTTCGGCGCTGGCCGGGTTGCGCCGAACTACTGTTCAGAAAAACATTCCGCTAGTCCCTGCGGCGCGGTCTGCCGCCGGATCTTCCGCTCGGGCCGCCGTGCTTCAGGCCGGAACCTCCCCGCGATTTCCCCGGTGGTCCGCCGCGCGGCTTTCCGCCACCGCCGATTCGCGAGTCTTTGCCCTGCCGGCCGCGTGCATTTCCAGCCGGACCGCGGTGCGATTTTCCACCTGCGCCAGCGCCCGGTCTGCCGCCCTGCCCACGGCTTGCTCCGCCGCCCGGACCCGCACTTGTCCCCCCGCCCGCCTGCCCCGTCGATGCGCTGCGTTGATTTTCGCCCGGCGTTGCCTGGCGATTCCCAGCGGGTGTAGCGTGGAATTTTCGGCCCTTCCGGACTCGCGAATGGCCGCTTCCCATGTCCTGCTGATGTCCGCTGCGAACGTTGCGAGTGCCGCTCTGCGAGGCACGCGATTTCGCGCCCATGCGCTGCGCCCGGACTTTCTTGAGCCGCTGCAGGAACCGAATCGGTGCACCCACAAAATTAAATCGCGCGCGGAGCTGATTCTCCAGGAATCGCTGGTAGCTAAAGTGCAGCGGACGCTTCTGGTTGGTGAACAGCACGAACGTGGGTGGCGCCGACGACGCCTGGGTCATGTAGTAAATTTTCAAATTATAGCCAGCCGGGGAAGTGCCGCGGTCGAGATCCACCTCGGTGAGCCAGCGGTTGATTTCTCCGGTGGTGACGCGCCTTTGCCGTGCTTCGGCCACGCGGTCGATCAAATTGAAAAGTTTATCGGCGCGGTCGCCGGTAAGCGCGGAAAGAAAAACCACCGGCGCGAAATCCAGAAATTTCAGTTTGCCCCGGACGATTTTTTCGTAATCGGCGGCCAGCTGCGGCGGATACACGGCCACATCGGGTTTGCCGTAGGCCGACTTCTTTCCTGCTTCGGCCTTCTGGATGGCTGCCTCTACCGCCAGGTCCCATTTGTTCATCACCACGATCACCGAGCAGCCGGACTGTTCGGCGTAGCTGGCGATGGTGGCGTCGTGGGAGGTGACGCCCATGGACGCGTCGATGATCACCAGGGCGACGTCGGCGCGTTCGAGATGTTTGCGTGCCATAATTACGCTAAGCTTTTCCGCGATGAGTTTGGTTTTGCCTTTACGGCGAATTCCGGCGGTGTCCAGAAATCGGTAGGTTTTCCCGTTGTGCTCGACCAACGTGTCTACGGCGTCGCGCGTAGTTCCCGGCTCCGGCGAGACGATGGCGCGCTCCTCACCCGCGAGGCGGTTCAGGAGCGTGGATTTGCCAACGTTGGGCCGGCCAATAATCGCGATGTTGATTACCGGCGCTTCTTCGGGCATTTCGCGCTTTTCAAAATTGGCGGTGAGGACGTCGAGCATTTCGTCGATGCCGAAACCGTGTTCCGCGGAAATCGGAAAAACTTGGTCGCCCAGGCCGTAGAATTGCGCCGCGAGCGGGGTGTGCTGTAAAGCATCCACCTTGTTGGCGGCGATAATCGGAGGCTTGCCGGCGCGCCGCAAAAGCAGCGCCAGCTCCTGATCGAGCGCCACTGGCCCCTCGCGCGCGTCCACGATCTGCACAACGAACGTGGCATTGTCGATGGCCACCTTGGCCTGTCGCAGAATTTCGGCCGGGATCACCGCTTTGTCGTCGGGGACGATGCCGCCGGTATCCACCACTTCAAACGGGCGGCCCTCCCACACCGAGGTGCCGTAGATGCGGTCGCGGGTGATGCCGGGCTCGTCGGTCACGATCGACCTGCGCGAACCAGTCAGCCGATTAAACAGCGTGGATTTGCCGACGTTGGGCCGGCCCACGATCACGATGGATGGAAGCTTGGTATTGTTAGGTTGATCCGACATTCGATCCTTTCCTACTGGCGCCCCACTGGTGCGCCACAAATCTCATTTGAGCTCACACTCTACAGTATCACGCGGGACGCGCCCGATTCGCGCTGTGCCATAATCTCCCCCGAATCGGCCTTGATATCGCAGATCCGGTTGATAGTTTTCCGCCGGGTGCAGAGCGAAAGGGAGAGCTCATGAAGAAACTTTTCGGACGACTCACGCTGGTGGCAGCGTTGGCGGCGATGTTTGCCGGGGTCCACACCGGCGCAGGCGCACCGGATCTCAAAACGCGAAACGTGGTGCTGATTATTTCTGACGGGTTGCGCTGGCAGGAGATTTTTAGCGGCGCCGACAAGACCCTGATCAACCAGCCGAATGGCGGCTCATGGGTTGCTGCTGAAGTGCTGAGGAAAAACTACTGGCGGGAGGACGTCGGCGAGCGCCGCAAGGTGCTCTTCCCGTTTCTGTGGGGCACCATCGCGCGAAAGGGGCAAATATTCGGCAACCAAAATAAGGGCAGCGTGGCGCGCGTCACCAACGGTCTGGACTTTTCTTATCCCGGATACAACGAGATGCTCACCGGCCACGCCGATCCGCACATCAACAGCAACGAGTTTGGCGAGAACCCCAACGTTACGGTATTCGAGTGGCTGAATCGCATGCCCGAATTCGCCGGCCACGTAGGCGTCTACGGAACCTGGGACACCTTTAAGTATATTTTCAACGAGGATCGCAGCAAGCTGGCAATGCAAGCCGGATGGGATTTGCCGGCGAAGGAGAATCCTACTTCGCGGCAGGAAATGTTGAACGAGCTGTACAAAACCACCACGCGTTTTGACGACGACAGCACCTACGATGCGTTTCTACAGCCGCCGCTGATGGATTACATCGCCTCCGCCGCGCCGCGCGTGCTATTCGTCGGGTACGGTGAGACGGATGACTGGGCCCACGCCGGGCGCTACGACAACGTGCTGCAGAGCGCGCAGCAGTTCGATCGTTATGTCGAGCAGCTGTGGAACACCATGCAGAGCATGGCGGGGTACCGCGACCAGACCACTTTCATCCTCACCACCGATCACGGGCGAGGGAGTGGGCGCTCGCAGTGGAAGGAGCACGGAGTGGGCCAGAAGGGATCGGAGAACATTTGGATTGCGGTTCTAGGGCCGGATACTCTGGCATTAGGCGAACGCGCGAATATTGCCGCGGTGACACAGTCGCAGATTGCCGCGACGGTGGCGGGATTTTTAGGTAAGGACTATCGAGCAGCAATGCCTGCTGCGGCTCCCGCGTTGCCGGATGTGATCGGCGGTGATGGCGGACGTTAGAAGCCCGCATAGCCCGCATCGAGTTTGCACACCTTAGCTAACCGCCAGGACAGCGATTCGAGCCGCGCCGTCAAGATTGGCCGCCCCACGCATGCTGCACCGCAGAACTAATCCTCCGGGAGAACGGGGAGAATTATCGTGTTTACGGTAGTCGGGTCGTCGCGAAGCTTGACGTAGAGCAGCGTGCCGTTCGGCCGCGGGACTTTCATGGTCGAGTCCACGTAGCCGGCCGGGACCGGGACGGTGTGGGTCCACTGCGGGTCGGACGCCACCGAATCAATCAGAAACAGACTGCTGCCGGCGAGCTGGCATTGCTGATCGGGACTATCCGGGCAGTGGATATCCTTTAGCGCAGGAACCCGGACCAGGGTAGCCAGCGGCAACCAGTCGCCTTTTCCTCCGTCCGAATCCACCGGGCGAAACCGCAGTGGACCGAAGGCGGATGCTCCAAAGCTTTTCAGCGGCTCGAGACTCGCCAGCACGGTTTGTGAATCCTGCATGACCAGGGTGCCGTCCGCGATGTTGAGCATCACGGAATTGGCTTCGTCGGCGGTGGCTATCTCGATTTTTTCGCTTCGTGGGAATTTATCCGGAACTTCGGATTTCAAGAAGAACGCCAGGCGCGCGCCTTGCGGCAGCTCGTCCTGATTGTTCAATCGGACTGCCGACGGCGCGAGGTTCTGCACGTTCTTGCTGATCAGCGAGACTTTCGGGCGCGCCGCTTCCACGGTGGTCTGCAGATCCAGGGTTCGTCCGTCCTTGAGGCCCACATGCGCTAGAAGCTTTTCGTCCGGATGCAGAGTGGATACCGAGGCGGCCTGAGCAGCAGCTAGGCGCAGTTCATCCTGTTCGTTGGTGCGCGACAACTTTGCGGGCATGAAGCGAATGCCGTTCAATTCAAAGCTTTGTACTTGATCGAGCCGCGTCCCTTTCAAGATGCCCTGCGGATCGCCGGCGTTGATGGTAAAGCGATCGAGGTGCGCGGCCTCGGCATAAGTGGAAACGGAGACTTGGTCCGGCTTTTCCACGCCGAACTGCTTTACTTCAAGCCTGACGTCGCCCGGAGCCTGATCTTTGAGGGGAACCTGCACTTCTAACTCGCCGGTCTTCACCACCTTTGAAGTGGCCGGCAAGGTTTTCCCGTTGGATTCGACGACGCTGACCCGGTCGACGCAAGCGGCGGCGGGCGACTCCAGATGCAGAACGTCGTTGCGGCCCACGATCAATGCGCTGCGGTCCGCCGGCAGAATCGCCCATTCCGCCGAACGTGCGATGCGCAGATGAAAGCTGGGGCCGTCGTAAGGTTCAAATCCCCATCGGCCGTGGATGGTTGCGTTCACGTCTTCGCCAAGCGCGTCGATCGGCATGGCGCGGGCGTCCACAACGAAGCCGCCCTTTGCCGCGTCAGCCGCGATCGGCAAATCCGCGCCTTGGCCGATCTTGTCCGGAATATGCAGCGCGAAATCGTGGGCAATGTCCGTCGAGAAGATCAAAGGAGCGCCTTCCACTGGCAACACCAGCGAAGGTTTCTGCAAGCAATACACCTCTTCGGGATTCACCGCGCGCAATGGCGGCAGTTGCGCGGCTTCCACAGCGGGCAGGCCGACCACCAAAACCGACTTGGGATTGTTAAACGAGGGAGGAGTGTTCAGGTGCAGATTCAGCTCCTCCGCTTGCGGCAGCGCGAGCGCGGGAATGTATTGATATTCCGCAGTGCGGAAGTTGCTCATGATCCGGGCCACGTCCACGATCGCTCCGACGTAGGCGCTGTACAGCCCGCCACCGGCAGCAGGAGTGACGCTCACCGCGCCGATTAAGTCCGACGAAGGGCCGCTGGTGAGCGCCGCGATCATGGACTGGCTGTGTCCATCGTTCAGCACCAATTCATCGGTCTTTTGCGTAAGGCAAGATTCCTGCTGCTCGACCGGCTTGTCGAAACATGCCGGGTCCACCTTCATCGCCAGGGTGCGAGCCAGCGCCATGGAGCGAGCCTTCAATGCTTTCGGGTCGGTGTCGTTGGTTTCGCGGACGATCGCGAGATATTTATCGAGGCGAGAGCGGTAGAGGCTGGCCTGGTTCAGGTCCTGGGAGGCGCGCACAAAAATTCCGGGCCGGGCGCGGACTGCCGACCGAAGCGTATTGAAGTCTCCGCTGGTCTCGGGAGCGAGAAAGAGGAGCGCCTGTTGGGCGTCCTTGGGAACGTGAACGACGATTCCTTGCTCGCGCACATCTTTGCTCCACGTTTCGGCCTTGGTGAACCAATTTTCGGGCGGGGGATTGGTAGAGCCGCGCAGGAAAGCCACGACCAGCACATAGTGGGCGCCATGATCCTTGTCAAAGCCGGTGTGAATCCAAATAGCGTCGTCGGGCTGCAGATTTGGCACGGCGCCAATGGGCAGCGGTTTGCCGGCGCGGGTGACTTTCACTTCTACTCGCGGGCCTTCCAGGTCGAAGGGCGCGGTGTTTGCGTAAGCCGCGCAGAAACCGGCCAACAAAATCGCGATTAAGAAGAAATAGCGGATGAGTGCCTTGTGAACCCTGGCGCTATGAATGTCGCTGCGATTGTTCTTCTCGATCAGCATCGATCTCCTCGTCCAAGTCAGGCGCAGCGAAATTCCGCCCATCATCGTTTCGGCGCCACTGGCTAAAGTGTAAAGCGGTCAAATCGTAGCTCACTCCGTTTGATGCACGGAGTTACCCGCCGGCGTCGAATAATTGCCGGCTATTGTCGCGAGTATGAAGAGCCCGTGGGGCCGCAGAATCAAGACTGGATCAACGCGGCTTTCAAGGAAGTGAGCGTGAAGCCTTACGTGGATGACTAAGGCCGGGCACGCAATACACCACGGTGACTACGGTGATAATCGGAAATCGTCACTGCCGCCGCCGGGCGTCCCGCTAAGACTTGCCGGGCTTCGCGCCCAATTTTGCGAGCTGTGCATCCAGGTCGGCGAGCGCGTGATTCAATTGTTCGGTGTATCGCTCGTTGTGTGAACCTTCGATCTGGCGCAAGACGCGTGAGCGCGAAAGAAGAAGCACGTCTCTTTGCCGGTTGATATCGAGCTCGGCGGGAGAACGTTGTCCCTTGGGGTTGTCTGGTTTCTCGGCTTCAGCGATTTCGATTTGTCCCTCTACCGCTTTGCTTTCCCACCCTCTGGCCATATTCGCATTATAGCGTCGGAGCGTCAGACGCGAACCAAGAACTGTAAAAAATGTCCGAAAGAGCAAATGGGCGTTTTTTACCCGTCTGACGGGCGCTTGGCCGGGCCGGCGGGCGCCAGCGGTTGGTTGCCGCGGGCGCTAGGGCGCCACGTTCTTGAAGACTACGCCCTCTTTCATTACAAATTTCACCCGTTCGAGTTCGGTGATGTCAGAGAGCGGATCGCCGGAAACCGCCACAATATCGGCGAACTTTCCCGGTTCGATTCCGCCCAGGCGATCGCTCCAACCGAGCATTTCCGCGGCTTCCGATGTTGCGGTGCGAATAGCCTGCATCGGCGTCATGCCATAGTCCACGTAATAGTGGAATTCGCGCGCCTGATTAATGTCGGTCCAGGCGAAACCTCCCACGTCGGTGCCGAAAACAATTCTCACTTTCTTCTGCAAGCCCTTAGCGAACGCGGCACGCTCGGCTTCCACCATGCGTCCCCAATTGCCGCCGCGGCCGGGAGCGACCGCTGCGCCTACGGTGATGGTGGGCACCCAGTAGACGCCTTTCTTGACGGTTTCATCGAGCAGCGCGTCAGTGTAGCCGTCGCCGTGTTCGATCGAATCGACGCCGGCGCGCAACGCCGCGGCGATTCCGTCCGATCCGACGCTGTGCGCGGCCACTGGATGCCCCAGGCGGTGTGCCTCCTCCACGATCATGTGTGCTTCATCGTCCGCGAAATTCACCTGGCTGTGCAGCACGCCATCGTCGGTGAAATGATACCCGTGGTCCGAATAATATTTGATCCAGTCGGCGCCGCGGCTGATCTGCTCGCGGACCGCCAGCCGCGCGCCCTCCACTCCATCCACGATTTGCACGCCATGCGGCAAATTGAGTTCCCACGAATATCCGAGCAGGGGATACATCCCGGTGGGCGCCATCGCGCGGGTGGACGCGAAAATTCGCGGGCCGGGCACCACCCCGCGGGCGATCGCGTTCTTTAGATCGACGTCGGCATACATCGCGCCTTCCGTTTCCAGGTCACGGATGGTGGTGAATCCGTGATCGAGCGCGATGCGCGCATTGCGTGTGGCCAGAATCGCGCGGTAGGCCGTGGATTCCTTGAGGATCTGTTCGGCGTAATCCGCCTCGGTGACGTCACCCTGCAGAAGAACGTGGGTATGCGCGTCGATGAGCCCGGGCAAAACGGTGTAGCTGGAAAGATCGATGAACGCGTCGCCTGCGGGTTTTTCGCCGCCGCTCGTTACCGAAATTATTTTGTCGCCTTCGATAACGATCCACGCGTTGGGAATCACCTGCCCGGCTTTCGGCTGGATGAGTTTTCCGGCGTGGACTACGGTGCGCTTGGCAGATTGCGCGCCCCCCGTAAGCGTCCATCCGGTGAGGGAAAAAACTGCCGCTGCGAAAATCAGGATGCGTCGCATCATGGGCATCTCCTTCTGCTGCCCCGGAGCGGTGCGAACGTCGCCACGTCGCTCGTTGCCGCGCCGGTGTGGTGGCGTGCGATGGGCCGCGCCGAGCCCCTGTTACGCGAGCACGGCGCGCGACAGTACTTGATCCACCCGTTCCAGTGCGCGTTCAATCGTGGGCGGGTGCCCGCCGTAGCCGATACGGAAGTACGATTTCATGCCGGTCTGCTCGCCCGGCACGATCAGCACTCCGTGACGCGCGCGCAATTCTTCCGCCATGTTGTTGGTGTCCGCTCCCCCGCGAATCCCAAACCATGCAATGGCGCCCGCTTTGGGAGGAACGTGCGAAAGGTCGCCCAGGTGTTTCTTGGCCCAAGCTTTGATGATCGGATAGTTGGCGCGCAGGATGCCGCGCGTGCGCTCGTAAATGCGTTCGCGGCGGACGGGCTCAAGGGCGTAGGAAGCCAGGCGGTCGGCCAGCATAGTGGGCGCCATGCTCGCGTAATCGTGGTAGCTCCACAGTTGTTCGGTCATGCGCGGCGGAGCGATCACCCAGCCGGTGCGCAGTCCGGGCAAGCCGAACGCTTTGGAAAGTCCGCCGGTCGCTAGCACGCGGTCGTAGCGGCCCCAGAAAGTAGGGGTCCGGACGCCGTCGAGCTCCGCGCCGGTGTAAATCTCGTCGCAAACGATCCACGCGCCTACGCGCGAAGCGGCGGCGGCCACCGCGTCCATTGCGGCCTCGCTCAGAACTGCGCCGGTGGGGTTGTTGGGATTGCACATGGCGATGAAACGAGTCTTGGGCGTCACTAGATGTGCCAAATCGTCCAGGTCCGGTTGCCACTGCAGTTCCTCGCGCAGCCACAGCGGTTTCACGGTGGCGCCAAAGGATTGCGCTAATGCCGAAATCTGCAAATAGTTGGGCTGGCAGAACACCACTTCGTCGCCGGGCTCCACCAGTGACCAGGTACTTAGAAAATTGGCTTCCGCGCCTCCGGTAGTCACCAGGACGTTTTCAGCCCGCGCGCCTGGATACAATAGCGCGACGCGCGCGCGAAGCTCCTCGCTTCCGTTGGTTTGCGGGTAGCCCAGCCGGAGATTCAGAATTTTTTCCAGCGCTGCCGGATCGTCCACCAGTTCGTGGACGGTGAGCGGTTCGACGCCGCTCTCGGAGATGTTCAACTCAACTTTGTTTTCCCAGACCGATTGCCAGCGTTCCAGCTCGAAGGGCTGAATCTTCAAACCTTCACCTCGTAGGACAATATATTTTCGCGGATGCCGAAAGCATTAGAGCCTAACGCGGCGAATTTCGAAAGAAAAATTCAGCGCAGCGGGAAAAGGCAGGATCCACGCGGGAGTTCGCCCGCGGGACCTCTTGGGCTAGTGGGAGTTTCTGAAACAGCGGGAGCTGCAAGATTCGCTGTTACGAACGCGGTGTCGGTCAGTCGGGAACTGCGAACGCCAGCGCCACCAGTGTCTTTTGTTCCACTTCATGGGCTTTCCCGGACCCAGTTGCGGGGCTGGCGCTTGCCGAACGTTTCACCGAACGCACTGGTTTGCCGCGGGCGACCCGTTCCAGGCGTGGCAGCAGGTATGCCAGCGCGCCTTGATTCTTGGGTTCCTCTTGCACCCATACGATTTCGCGCGCCGATGGATGGCGGTCAATTTCCGCTGCGAGGTCGGGCGCCGGGAACGGATAAAATTGTTCGAGAAACACGATCGCGGTCGAAGCGTCCTTGCGGCGCTTTCGTTCAGCGACCAGTTCGTGGCCAATTTTTCCGCTGCACAGCAGGATACGGGTGGCTTGCGGCACGCTAGCGTCCGGGATCACTTTGAGAAAGTGAGGCTCGGAAAGATCCGCGAGGGAAGAGGATGCCGCCGGATTCCGCAGCATACTCTTGGGCGTAAATACGATTAGAGGTTTGCGCCATGCCTGTAGGGCTTGCCGCCGCAGTAGATGAAAATATTGCGCGGCGGTGGAGGGCTGGCAGGTCTGAATGTTGTCGCGTGCCGAGAGTTGCAGGAAGCGTTCGATGCGCGCGCTGGAGTGCTCGGGTCCCTGGCCTTCATAGCCGTGCGGCAGGAGCAACGTCACCCCAGAAAGCAGATTCCATTTGTCTTCGCCCGCCGCAATGAACTGATCGATGATGATCTGCGCGCCATTCGCGAAATCGCCGAACTGCGCTTCCCACAGCACCAACGCCTCCGGATAGTCGCGGCTGAAACCGTATTCGAAGCCCAGCACAGACGCTTCGGAGAGCGGCGAATTCCACACTTCGAACCGCGCCTGCCCCGCTGACACGTTTTGCAGCGGAATAAACTTCGTCTCCGTCTCGGTGTCGATCAAGGCGGCGTGGCGCTGGTTAAAGGTGCCGCGCTGGGAATCCTGTCCGCTAAGCCGTACCGGCGTTCCTTGGCGCAGCAGGGAACCGAACGCCAGCGCTTCGGCCATGCCGAAATCGATGGCCCGCTTGCCGCGCCCCATCTCCGAGCGCTGCTCGAGCAGCTTTTTCACCTTGGGATGAATGTGGAAGCCAGACGGATAGCTGGTGATGGCTTCGGTGACCGCGGCAACTTCTTCGGGCGTCACGCCTGTATTCACAGCGATCGAAGGATCGTAGAGGCCGCCGCGATACGCGTCCCAATAGGGCGGCAGAGTGCGCATCACCGGACTCTTCTCGAGTTCCTCGGCCTGCTTTTGCGCGGCGTCCAACTCCTGGCGGACGCGCTCAACGAGCGGCGCTGCATCCACGCCAAGTTTTCCAGCATAAATCTGCCAGACCGGCGCATGCGCCTGAATCTTGCGGTAGCGGATGGGCTGGGTGATGGTCGGGTCGTCCACTTCGCTGTGGCCATGCTTGCGGTAGCCAATCAAGTCGATGACTACGGCGCTCGAGAATTCGTTGCGGTATTCGAGGGCCATACGCCCGACCCGCGCCACCGCTTCGGGATCCTCGGCGTTCACATGGAATATCGGAATGGGCAGGCGCTTGGCGAGATCGGACGAAAAACGCGTAGAGCTGTATTCGCGCGGGACGGTGGTGAATCCGATCAGGTTATTCACGATGATATGCAGCGAGCCGCCCACACGGAAGCCCTCGACTTCTGCGAAATTCAGGGTTTCCGCCCAGATTCCCTGGCCGGCGAACGAGGCATCGCCGTGCATCAGTATGGGAACCACGCGGTGATTTTCCGGCTCGCCCATGCGGGTTTGCTTGGCGCGCACCCGGCCCATAGCGACCGGATCAACCGCGTCGAGGTGGCTGGGATTCGAAACCAGGTGGATACCGATCGAGCGTCCGGATGCCGTCGCGTAGCTGCCGGTTGCGCCCTGGTGATACTTCACGTCGCCGCTTCCCAGCACGCTGCGGGGATTCACATCTTCGAAGCGCGCGAAGATTTCTTCGGCGGGGCGCGACGCTACGTGATGCATCACGTTCAGCCGGCCGCGGTGGCTCATCGCCATAACCGCCTGTTCGGCATCTTGCCCGACGGCGGAGTCCAGAATCGCGTCGAGCAATGGAATCAGGGAAGCATTCCCCTCCAGGGAATATCGCTTGGTGCCCAGGTAGCGGGTTTGCAGCACCTGTTCGAAAATTTCCGCGCGCACCAGCAATTCGAGAATTCGCGCTGAATCGGCCGTGGCGGGCTCGGTCTCCATTCGCTCTTGAATCCATTGGCGGCGGCGCGGATCGGTGATGTGCATGAACTCGACGCCGATGGTGCCGCAATAGTATTGGCGCGCGGCGTTCGCGGCTTCGTTGCGGACATCGAGTTCGACAAGTGGTTCGGGGGTTAAATCGCCCAGTGGATCGAGATCCGCCTGAAGATAGCCCCAGCGGCGGAAGGTATCGAAAATTGGATCGCGTTTGTTGCGGGCGGAAGCGGCGGGCGCAACGGTTGTCAGGGTCCGGCTCATATCAGTAATCCGTCCTTGAATTGAACTTCCATTATAAGCGATTGGGAATTTTCGTTCAGCATTGCCGCGCGCTGTTTTCCAGTTTGCACCGGCCGGCGCGAACCAAGCGTGCGGGTATGGGATGGGCCGGATGGGGTCGGATGGCGGCAAGGGCGCAACCCGGCGTGGCGCTCATTTCGAAGCAAACTTCAAGACTTTGGCCAATTACCCAGCAGGCGCCGTACCAGGATCACTTGCCCGATGTGGTAAGCGTTGTGGTCGGCGAGCAAAAGCGCTTCGCGCAGAATGGTCTGCCCGGTGCCATGGGGAATCTTTGCGGTCAAATCGGCCTTTGGGTTCGCGATTAGCTTCTGCATGGCGGCAGCGTCGGCGTCGAACTTGCGCAGGCAGGCTTTCCACTCCCGGTCGCTGGGAGTCTTGCCGCTCGCAGGCCAATAGCCGGACGGCCAGTCCGGCGAAACGTGTTTGGCGTCGCGTGAAAATTCCAGGATGTCCCACTGGGCGATGCGCATGTGATCCACCAGGTCCCAGACCGAGTAAGGCGAGCCTTCCGGGCGCACGCCGCGCAGCTTAGCCGGCAGCCCGGTGAGTGCTTGTTTCCAGCCCGCGTGGGCTTCGTTGGCGGTGAGTAGTTTTGTGAGATGTTGGCGAAGAATTTTATCGTTCACGTTGGGCGGCCTCATTTGGTTGATATGGGTCCCTTCGATTTTAGCAGAGGACGGCTCGAGAACGGGGTTTTCGGGATGCGCCCGACTGCCGATTGATGCTCGAATTCAGGGGCTGGCCGAATGCAGTAGGGACCCGGTAGAGGCGAGTGCCGTCCCGGACGAATGGGAATGACGAAGGCCGCTCGGCGGCGTAGCGGGGAACGGTCTCTAGAATTGGTTTGGCGGACTTCGATTAACGCCAGGTCTAGTGCGAATAGCGCCCACGTCGAAAAAGACGAGGTTGGAAAGGGCTGTATTGCAGAGTGAAACGTTTCAACAGCTAACCCACCCTACAGCCCTCCGCCATCCCGCCGGTTTTTATGCCGACGCGCCGGTGGCGCCGATGGAACGCCGTTGTTGAAAGCACTCGCGGCAATACACCGGCCGCCCCTGTGTTGGCTTAAACGGGACGGTTGTTTCCTTGCCGCATTGCGAGCAAACGGTTCGGGTTTCCACCCGCTGAACGCCTCCCACGGGGCCGGGCCCTTGCGCCCGGGAGGCTTTGCATGATTTACAACGCTTCGGTTCGTTCTTAAAGCCTTTGTCGGCGAAAAACATCTGTTCGCCGGCGGTAAAAACAAATTCTGAACCGCACTCCGTACACTTCAGGACCTTATCGTGATATTCCATTGTTGGCTCCGTGGGCCTGTGAGAGGGACAGGACTTCACAGAGATCGGAAACAAAACCAACTGAGAAGAAGAAGTTCTCTGGAGACAAACACAATGCCCGGCCGGGCCAAACCCGGTATGAATGGCCCGGCGGGCGTGTCACCTAGTCTTGCTCCCGCCTTTGTTTCTTGCGGAGTCTCTTACGCGAGAGTGCTTCCTTAGCGCGGCGCCTCTCCCCGGGTTTCATGTAGTAACTGTGCTTTTTGATTTCCTTGATGATGTCTTCCGATTGCACCTTACGTTTGAAACGCCGGAGAGCGTTCTCTAAGGATTCACCTTCCTGAATGACAACTTCGGCCACGCGTAATCACCTCCGTCCCTGGCTCAATTTATAACTGCCGAAAAGGGTGTTGTAAGTGTAGCTGTTTTCACACCCCTACGGCAATTGCCTGTACCTTCTATCGGAGCGGGGTCTTGAAGTCAAGCACTTTATTTACTGATTATTATGATACGCAGTGGTTGAGTAATTGTTTAGTTAATGGTGAAAAGGCGCGCGGAAATGGCTTCGCTGGCTGCTCCGGCGCGGTGCGATTGCCGCGCTGTCCGAGCGTGGGCTCGGGTCCGGCCGCGCCCGGCGAAGAGCGTTACCATAAGAACGTGGCCAAGCGGCCATCGCGGGTAGATGCGCCCGCGCGTCGCGGCGCTCCGTCGATCCATCTGGCCGCGATTCGCGGGCGTGGTAGTGGTAATGGATTCACTCCACCTTTGCTAGAATGGAAACGCTTTCGCCACGGTGGAAGACTTGCTTCTGCTCGCCCGGGGCGCTGCTCGGCGGGGAAGTGTTAGCGGCGGAGCGCCAGTCCGATGCCGGATATACGGACGGCTCAAGGGGAATCCGATCATGTCCAGCATGAAGAATGCGATCGGCGTGCTGATGGCGGGCGGGCAGGGAGAACGGCTGTGGCCGCTGACGCGGGATCGCGCCAAGCCGGCGGTGCCCTTCGGCGGGCTGTACCGGATTATCGACATCACCCTGTCGAACTGCTTGAACAGCGATCTGCGCCGGGTGTTCGTCTTGACCCAGTACAAGGCGCTGAGCCTGAACCGGCACAT
This sequence comes from uncultured Acidobacteriota bacterium, assembly GCA_963725655.1. Taxonomy (GTDB): domain Bacteria; phylum Acidobacteriota; class Terriglobia; order Acidiferrales; family UBA7541; genus CAVRXT01. Next base: position 609,715 of record CAVRYY010000001.1, read on the forward strand.
CCGGCGAGGCTGGTCGGTGCTGATGGCCCACGATGAATACATCGAAGTGCTGCCGCCCCAGATGCGCGTCTCCACCCATTGGTATCAGGGCACCGCGGATGCCGTCTACCAGAACATTTACTCGATCGGCAGCGAGCAATCGAACTTCGTTTTCATTCTCTCCGGCGATCACATCTACAAAATGAATTACCAGCACATGCTGCAGCAGCACGTCGACTCGGGCGCGGAAGTGACGGTCGCGACCATCGAGACCGATGCGGCCTCTGCCGCCGGCCAGTTCGGAGTGATCGAAACCGACAAACAGTGGCGCATCGTGGGCTTCGAGGAGAAGCCGAAAAACCCCAAGCGCTCGCTATTTCGGCCGAACATGGTGAATGCCTCGATGGGCGTGTATTTGTTCAATACGTCGCTGCTGGTTCCGATCCTGATCGCTGACGCCGAGGATCCGAAATCGTCCCACGATTTCGGGCACGACATTTTGCCGAAAGCGATCGAGAAGCACCGCGTGTACGCGCACAATTTTCGCGACGAGAACAAGAAGGAAATGGCCTATTGGCGCGACGTTGGAACGCTCGAGGCCTATCACGAAGCGAATATGGACCTCGTGGCGGTGAGCCCGATTTTCAATCTGTACGATAAAAGCTGGCCGCTGCATACCTGGCAGCAGCAATATCCGCCGGCGAAATTCGTATTCGCGGACTCCGATCGCCAGGGAGCGGCATTCGATTCGATCGTTGCCGGCGGCTCGATCCTTTCCGGCGGCCGCGTAACCGGTTCGGTGGTGGGCTACGACGTGCGGGTGAACAGCTACGCCGAGGTCGACGATTCGATCATCTTCAATCACGTGAACGTGGGCCGGCGTTGCCGGATCCGGCGAGCCATTATCGATCGCCACGTCAGCCTGCCGGAGGGGACGGTAATTGGCGAAGACATGGTTGCCGACCGATCGCGATATCACGTCACGGAAAAGGGCGTGGTGGTAGTGACCCGCGAGGAATCAATGATCGAGGAGCCGGAGTAGAGGCGCTCGAATTTCTACGGTGGAAGGCGAAGGGATCATCCCACAGTCTTTTCAGTGAATGAGTGTCGATTCGCCTCGAAAGTCGATGCAATTCAAAATAAGGTTCGGGAGATGACTAATGGCAGGTAAGTCGAAGAAGAAAGTGGCGTCGCGAGCGGCAGCGGCCCGCACCGGGGCCCAGAAGGGCCGCCAGAAGTCCGGGAAGACCGCGAGCGGAAGCGGTTCGGCGAACGCGATGGCGATCGTTGGCGTCTTCGCGAGAGAAATCATCGATTCGCGCGGCAACCCTACAGTCGAGGCCGACGTAATTTTGGCCGGAGGAGCGCGGGGGCGCGCCGCGGTGCCGTCCGGTGCCTCCACCGGCGAGCATGAGGCGCTCGAGCTGCGCGACGGAGACAAGTCGCGCTATTTGGGCAAGGGAGTACTGAAGGCCGTTGCTCACGTTCGTCAAGAAATTGCCAAAGCGGTCAAGGGCATGGACGCCTCCGATCAAGCGGGTGTGGATCGCCGCATGATCGCTGCGGACGGCACGCCCAACAAAGGAAAGTTCGGTGCGAACGCCATTCTGGCCGTTTCGATGGCCACCGCGCGTGCCGCCGCGGCGCAAGCGGGCCAGCCGCTGTACGCCTACATCGGAAAGAAAACGGCAGGCGGAGGAACCACCCTGCCGGTGCCGATGATGAATATTTTGAACGGCGGCGCGCACGCCGATAATTCCGTGGACCCGCAGGAATTCATGGTCATGCCGCTGGGCGCGTCCAGCTTTCGCGAGGGACTGCGCTGGGGCATCGAGGTGTTCCACGCGCTAAAAGCCGTCCTCAAGAAAAACGGATATTCCACTTCGGTGGGTGACGAGGGTGGATTTGCGCCCAATCTGAAATCCAACGTGGAAGCGGTCGAGCGCGTTTTGGAGGCGATCACCGCCGCCGGTTACACCCCCGGAAAGCAAGTCTCGATCGCCCTCGATCCGGCATCCAGCGAATTCTATGACCGCGCCAGCGGGAAGTACGTTTTTAAGAAGTCCGATAAATCAGAGCGCAGCTCAGAGGACATGATCCGGTTCTACGAGGACTGGGTGCGGCAGTATCCGATCGTCTCGATCGAAGACGGCTTGGCCGAGGATGATTGGGAAGGGTGGAAATTGCTGAACCGAGAGCTGGGCGGTAAAGTGCAATTGGTGGGCGACGATCTATTCGTCACCAATACCGAGCGGCTGGCGCGCGGTATCGCGGAGAAGTCCGCAAACGCGATCTTGATCAAGCTGAATCAAATCGGCAGCGTCACCGAGACGATTGAAGCCATCGAAATGGCGCGCAAGGCTGGATTCGCGTCGATCGTTTCACACCGCTCCGGCGAAACCGAAGACACGTTTATTGCCGATTTCGTGGTGGGCATGGGCACCGGGCAGATCAAGACCGGATCCGCGTCGCGGACCGATCGCGTAGCGAAATACAATCAGCTCCTGCGAATTGAAGAGGAGCTGGGCAAAGCCGCGAAGTTTCCCGGCGAGAACGCGCTGCGCCGCGGGCGGGCCTGATTTCGAGAGTCCCGCGCCGCGATGAGATCGATCTGGGGAGAATGATGGAGCGAGCAGGAAGCGGCAACCGGTGGTTCGCAGCGTTCGTTTCCCGGACTGTGTCCGCCCCGCTTGTTCTCGCCTCCCTTGTGCTCACTATCCTCGGCGGATGTTCCCACGCGCCGAGCGCGCCTACCGCGGGCGTCGAGTCGATTTCCGGAGATCGAATGCTGCAGGACATTCGTACGTTGTCATCCGACGAGTACGGCGGACGGGGCCCGGGATCGAAGGGTGAGGATCTCGCGATCGGCTACATCCAAAAACAATTTCGCGACGCGGGCCTGGAGCCGGGAAATCCGGATGGAACTTACCTGCAAAACGTCCCGCTGGTGGGCATTACCCCCGTCCAGGGCATGGCGTTGGACTTCACCGGCCACGGCAAGACGTTGCACGCGAAATTCGCGAAGGACTTCATCGCCTGGACGAAGCGGATGGTCGAGGAATCGAACGTCGATGCGGACATAGTGTTCGTCGGCTACGGCGTGCAAGCCCCGGAATATAACTGGGACGATTTCAAGAATGTGGACGTAAAGGGCAAAGTGATCGTGGTGCTGGTCAACGATCCGCCGGTAGCGGACCAGAACATGTTTGGCGGCAAGACCATGACCTACTACGGCCGCTGGACCTACAAATACGAAAAGGCGGCAGAACTGGGCGCGGCCGGCTGCTTGATCGTGCATCAGGCCGATCGCGCCGGGTATCCTTGGGAAGTCGTCACCGGGAGTTGGGGAGCGGAACAGTTCACGCTGGCGTCGGACAACAAGAATATGGATCGCATGCCGATGCAAGGCTGGCTCACTCACGACGAAGCCGAGCAATTATTTCACGCCGCGGGGCAAGACCTCGGCGCGCTTGAAAAAGCCGCGGTTGACATCAACTTTCATCCCGTCGACCTGGGTATGAAGGCAAAGATCTCGATCCACAATACCGAGCGAAGCATCGTCTCCCACAACGTGATCGCCAAGCGCACCGGCAGCGACAGCAAGTTGAAAGATCAATACGTGATCTACACCGCACATTGGGACCACTTCGGCATCGGTCCGGAAGTGAATGGCGACCGCATTTATCACGGCGCACTGGACAATGCCTCCGGAGTGGCGGCTTTGCTCGATCTCGGGCGGGCGTACCAAAAGCTGGAGGTTCCCACCGCCAGGACGATCGTGTTTATCGCAGTGACCGGGGAAGAACAGGGACTACTCGGCTCGGAATACTACGCCAAGTATCCGCTGTATCCGCTCGCGCGAACCGCGGCCAATATCAACATGGACGGCATGAATCCGTGGGGGCGGACCCACGACATCACCATCATAGGCAACGGCAAATCGAACCTCGACGACGTGGTGGCCGCGGTGGCCCACGATCAGGGGCGGGTGGTAAACCCTGATCCGCAGCCGGAGAAGGGGTCCTATTTCCGCTCCGACCATTTCAATTTTGCCAAGGTGGGAGTGCCCGCATTTGATCCGTCGGCCGGAATCGATTACATCGGCAAGCCCCAGGGTTGGGGCTTGGAGATGCGCAACAAATTCATCGCGGAGGACTACCACAAGCCTTCCGACGTGATTAAGCCTTACTGGGATATGAGCGGCGCGGCGGAGGATGCCCAGCTCTATTTTCTGGTAGGTTATCGCGTGGCAAATAATCCCAAGATGCCGGAATGGGCGCCGAATGCGGAGTTCAGGGCCGCCCGGGATGCGTCTTTAAAATAGACCCAGTAAGCCCGAACCAGCCTATTACTTTGCGTGCAGCTTAAAAACGATTCCCACGGTCACTTCGGGGCTTAATTGATAGGTGCTGAAGAAGTGGGTGCCGATCAAATCCGCCGAAACTCGATAACCGATTCGAGTGTGGCGGGGATTGATGTCCAGTCCGCCGCCGGCTTTGTAGCCAAACGCGTTGTTCGCTCCGTAAGAAACCTTCGGTGACAAATAGACATAACCCGCATCCCCGTGAATCCAGGGGTGAAAAGACCGGAAGTGCGGCAGGCGATAGTGAACTCCGCCGCCCGCAAACAGGAGTTGTGAGCTTTGGGAGCCGTAGGTATCCGTGAAATCGGCCTCCACGCCCACCTGCTCATGATAGTAAATGGCCGTCGCGTTGACGCCGCTATTGTTCGAGGTCAAGCTCGGTGCTTCCTGAAAGCTAATGAACGAGTACCCCACGCCGATCTCGAGCGGATGAGTGTCCTCAGGGCGCACACCCTGCTGATTTTGTGCCATTAAGCTCGTGCTAAGGAGCAAGGCCAACCCGGCCATGATGCCAAACCTGCCCATGAGGGACTCCTTTCATTCCGGCACCGGCCGGAGCCGGCGAAACACGCTGCGCTGCCGTCGACCGCACGGATTAGCTTCCCGTGAACCAAAGTGCCAGTTCGGTGTCCGCTTGTGAGCTGGATGTACGACCTGACCGACACTACTGGCGATTGTAGCCGTACATGAGAAGTGACAAAGAGACTGTCTAGACAACCTTGTTTAAAGGATTAACACAGATGCACGGCGGGCCCGGCTCTAGCGCGAAGAATACTCGGGAGATAAGAGCATCGTAAGAGTCAACATCTCCGGCCGAAAGCTCGGAAATTGCCACGAATCGCGCACGATCAACGCCCAACTGGCCAGACCAAATCCTCGTGTGTGCCTCATTAGCGAGTACTAATACTCGTTTGATAACCATACAGTAAAACTACCGTTGTCCTGCCGGTCCTAGTACCCGAATATCGTGAGTGAATGTGGGTCAGTGCGAATTTGAAACTCGCTTGTGTTCCAAACCCGCTTTTCCCGGCTGCCAATTTCTGCCGTGGCTACAAACCCTGAGGAAAGCAGAACGTGATTTGGGCGGCACTCGGCAGCAGCGCTATCTGGAACATTAGATAGGCAGTTACCAGACTTGATGCGGCAAAAGGAAGACGAAGATGAATATGAATGCCCTTACCAAGTCGCTCCTGATCGTGGCGGCTTCTATTGTCATGTTCGGCTGCACCGGATCGCCTAAGACGGCCAGCAGTTCCGGCGGATCGGGCAATCCGTCATCTTCCTCGACCTTCACCATCGGCGGCACGGTAGCCGGTCTCACCGGCACCGGCCTGGTTTTGCAGGACAATGGCGGCGATAGTCTGACGATCAGCGCGAATGGCACCTTTACCTTTGCCACCGCGATTGCCAGCGCCAAGCCCTTTGATGTCACCATTCTTACCCAGCCGACCACACCTTCGCAGACTTGCACCGTCGCGAACGGCAGCGGTTCGGCCACCGCAAACGTCACCACCGTGCAGGTTTCGTGCGCTTCCCCCACGTTGTCGATCGGAGGAGCGGTTAGCGGCCTGACCGGCACTGGCCTGGTTTTGCAGGATAATGGCGGCGACAACCTAACGATTACCGCGAGCGGCAACTTCACTTTCCCCACGCTTCTGCTGCCCGGTGCCACCTATAACGTCACGATTCTCACCCAACCGAGCACTCCGGCACAGGCCTGCACCGTGACCAACGGCACTGGCAAAGCTTCGGCGAAAGTCACTAACGTCCAAGTAATCTGCCCGGCAGCTTTCTTCAGTATTGGCGGCCAGGTGGTGGGTCTGATCGGGTCTACCGGCAATATGGTGTTGCAGGACAATGGCGGCGACAATTTGAAGGTTTCCGGAAATGGTCCTTTCACCTTTCCCACGCCTATTGCTTACACCAGCGCCTACGACGTCACGATCTTCATCGGCCCGGGCACCCAGCCGCAAGGCTGCATTACTTGGGGATACGAGGGGACCGCGACGGCCAATGTCACCAGCGTTGTGGTCGATTGCGGACACAACGACTGGACTTGGATGGATGGATCGAACACCGGGAATGCGATTGGTCAGTACACCGTTCCTCCCACCACCCCTCCTACTACGCCAACGCAGGACACGGATAGCCCAGGAGGTCGAAGATATCCCGCGACTTGGACTGACCTGAACGGCAATCTGTACTTGTTCGGGGGGTACGGATACAACTGGGATCCCACGGTTACCCCGCAGCCCTGGTATTTTGGCGATTTCTGGGAATATACCGGCACTCAATATTACTTTGCCGGGTACAACAATGGGTGGCACCAGCTCGCCGAGTCCATTTCTGCCGGGCCCATACCGCGGTGGGGTGCAGTCACCTGGACTGACTCGTCCAACAATCTTTGGCTTTTCGGCGGCCAGGACTCCAGCACCGAATTCCTCAACGACCTATGGAAGTACAGCGTAACCAATGCCACCTGGACCCAAGTGAATGGTACTGGCCCCAATTCAGGCGGCACTTACGGCGCCTTAGGGACACCTTCGAGCACCAACTACCCCGGCGGTCGTTGGGGTGCAAACGCGAGGATTGATTCCAACGGAACCGTATGGATGTTTGGCGGCGAAGGCGACGACTCGACGGGCGCGAACGGCCTGCTTAATGACCTGTGGACTTACAACATCGCAACGAACATGTGGACTTGGGTAAGCGGTTCCGATGTTGTTAACCAACCGGGCGTTTACGGCACCCTCGGTACGCCGGCCGCTTCGAACGTTCCCGGAGGCCGGCAGGCTTCGGTTGCCTGGCTGGACGGCTCGGGAAACTTCTGGATGTTCGGTGGATATGATTACGGTGCGTCCGGCCAACCGGACGCCCTCAACGACCTGTGGGAATATTCTGCTGGCCAATGGACCTGGGCGGCTGGATCCTCGGCGGTTAACGCTACGGGCGTCTACGGCACGTCTGCGGATGTTCCTGGGGCGCGCTGGAGTCCAGCGGCGTGGACCGACACGACAGGAAACCTTTGGTTGTTCGGCGGCGAAGGCTACGACGCCACCAGCAACGGTGCGCTCAGCGACCTATGGGAGTTCACGGGTGGGAAATGGGTGTGGGTGAAAGGCCCCAGTTCCGTCGATCAAGCCGGCATTTATGGCATACAGGTGAATCCGATTGTTTGGCCACATGTGACCAGCAACCCAGGCGGCCGTTGGGGTGCAGGCTACTGGACGGACACCCGCGGCCAGCTCTGGATGTTCGGGGGCGACGGCTGGGATTCCACCGGAGCCAATGGCAACAACATAATGAACGACTTGTGGCGCTATCTGCCGTACCCATAGCCGGGGAACGCGTGTAACGCCCTTGTAAGCAGGGAATAGCGGTCTCAGTGATGGAAGATGGCGGGCGGCGCAGCGAATGCGCCGCCCTTTTTTTTCGAGGGCTCTTGCGCCGCTGGAAACTACTTTTTCTGCAACTCGGTAAGCTCGGCCAATAGCTCTTCGCTATGATCGCTAGGCTTTACATCGAGATATTCCCTGGCGATCTGGCCGTCCGGGCTGATGATAAACGTGTGCCGGGCGGATAGCTTTTTCACGCCCAGGTTCATGATCGATCCGTATTCTTCGGACACTTTATGGTCGGTGTCGGCCAGCAGTTTGAAGTTAAGCCCTTCCTTGGTGCAGAACTTCTGATGTGAATCCGCGGAATCCACACTCACGCCGAGGATCACCACACCCTTTTCCTGATATTGCGCCAAGTCGCGCTGAAAATTGTGCGCTTCCACCGTGCAGCCGCTGGAAAAATCCTTAGGGTAAAAGTAGAGCACCACCCACTTTCCGTGATAATCGTGCAGGCTCACCGGAGTGCCTTCCTGCGAATTCAGCGTAAAATCCGGCGCGGCCGTCCCCGGCGACGGAGGTTTGTCGCTCGCATGCGAGACGCCGTAGCCAATGCCAAGCAATGCCGCAAGTGCGATCACAGCCGAGACTAAACCGATCTTGGTTATTTTTGACGCGCTCATCTCAATGGGCTCCTTTGCCCCCCAAGATATTATGCGCCAATGTCTATGGGGGAGATGTCAAATTAAAATCTGTTCGGGAGGACTGCCTGGAGTCGATCAGCGGCCAAGGTCGGGGGACAGCGGGCTGCACGCGTCGCATGCTAGCGGCGCGTGCAGCCCATTGCGCGCCTAATAGATTGCAAAGCAGGCGAGGTTGTTGCCGGCCTTGAACCGGCAGTATTGTCCGGTCTGCTGTCCGTTGGCGGTCAACCAGGCGAGCGCGCCGTTCTCAACAGACCCCGGGTCGAGTGAGATATTGTAAGGGCTGCTGCTGTCTATGGAGGTCTGGAAGTCGTTGTGGTCGTTGATCAAGCAGGACATCTTGGCCGGTTGTGCCGAGCTAGTGACGTGGGACGCCGGGGTGAGCCGGCAAAAATCAGGATAGCCATCGCCGTCGATGTCCACCATGGCCGCGGTTCCTAGATAACCCGTGTCCAGATACGGTGATGTTATCTCCGTGTCGAACGGGGATTTGACCGACACGGTGCAAGCGACGTAGCTGGCCTGATAATTGGAAGCGGCGCGGCAGAAGTCGGCTTTGCCGTCATGATCGACGTCGGCCCACCAGATCTGCGGCTGGGCGGGGGAAGGGTAGTTCGCTTCGAGAGGCACGGATTCGATATCCGTGCCGAAGCTTCCGGTGGCCTTATTGATGGTCAAACACCGCAGGCTGCCGTTAATCTGCCCCCACCGGCAATACGCTTTGGTGCCATCGCCCAGGACATCGACCCATTGTTGGGTGTCCGCGATATCCCAGGTCGGTGAACGAAGTCTGGATAGGAGCCGCAAATCCGGTGCCGGTGGCTACCGAACAGGTCATAAGGTTGGCGGAAGTGCGTGTTATGGTTTTGGGTGTGGGAAAGCAGAAGGCAGGCTTGCCGTTGCCGGTGAGGCTGGAAACCCACTGTCCCCCGCCCGGATATATTCCCGGTAAGTTGGCTGACTGAACCGCTACCGGGGTTACCGCCACGGTTGCCGATTTTGGAAAATTGCCGCAGAGCAGCTTGTAGCTGCTAGTCGATTGGATCACCCGGCAGAAGGCAATATCGCCGGGATTGCCAGTGACGTTGACGAAGGACCAGGAGTCGGACGGGCCGAGGTTACCGGCCAGCGTTCCCACGAGCATGTTAGTCGTGAATATTCCGGCATCGGCACTGAGCTGCGGGGCGGTGCTAGCGGCGTTGGGTACTGGCCGGGTATCGCGATAGCAGCGGACATACGGATACGGCTGACCCGTTACGTACAACACGCACAGGTCGGTCAGGCCGTCTCCATCGACGTCCACCCACTGCCGGTAATCCCCGGGAGGCACCGTAGTAAAGTTCATGGTGCTGCCGAAGCCCGCCGGCGTGTTCAAAGGAATTTGAACAACAACGGTTTCCGGTATATCAGGGCAGTCGCCGGAACCTGTGGAATCCGTCGAGCGCTCCCGCCTACTTACTACCGGTCCCGTACCGTTCGCTCCGCAAAGGAAGCCTTCCGGCACGGCAACCACCGAGTTACCGGCCGCCGCCGGCGGAGTATACCCGTAGTAAACATCACGCAAATGTCCGAGTGCCACATTGTTCGGGTGGATTGCAGCGGTAGGGTTTGCATCCACCGCTGGTTCATTCGTTCGGATTCCCTGGGATACGCCGGTGCGCGCGTTGAATTGTTCAGCGCTAATAATCCTGCCCGGAGCGATTTGCCACTGTGCCGCGTATTCTCTAAAAAAAGGGAACGATAGCGACGTGCGTTGCAGATAAGCCCGGAGGCCGCTGTCCGCAGGGAGGTCCGTAATGGTGCGCTGAACGGTCGCGTCCACATCGACAAACGTAGCGTCCGGAACTATCGTATAAATCCAATAACTCGAACCCTCGGCGGCATTCGGGTCCTCGTCGTACCATTCGCCCAGGTGCACGGCGAGACCGCGGGTCGCCGTGGTGCTGACATACGCATTCGGTTGATCGCCTCGCTGAAGGTGTCGGCCGAGATCAAGAGTAGGGCCGTCCATTGGGTGCGTGGCTGGGGCCAAGAACCCATTCGCGAATATGACGTCAGGGCTTAGGCGACTGAGCTTGTATACGTATTCTGGCGGCGTCTGCGCTTGCGCGGCACTCACTGCACCGAGCACGACGAGCAGTGCTATGGCACACCGCAATCGAATGTTTTTCACGTTCTGTTCCTCCGGTACCAGCTCCGTTGCGATATCCCCACACTCCGGCCGGCTTTCCGTGGGAGGGTAATGCAAACGGATTACCATATAAATACTCGTACCGTGGTTCTAAGTCACTGGCGAGAAAGAGCTTCCGGCGCGGGCGATGACAAGTGGCATATCGGAACTGATCCCATTGGGGCATGGTTGACGCGGGTTGAACCACGCCCGGCGGTGCTTCCGACGGGGCGTAAGCGTACGTTATTTCGCGGGCGGCGCGACGGATGCGCGGCCCGCGCAGTGTTAGGGCGTTGTGGGTTTTGGTGCCACACGTGCGACCGCGCGTTGCGGTGATTCGCAGCGCGCGATCGCAGCGATGGGCGCCGTAGGTCGCTCGCTAATAAATTGCGGTGCAGGCGAGGCTGTTGTCAGCCCTGGCCCGGCAGTAGTGCCCGATCTGCAGTCCATTGGCTGGCAGCCAGGCGAGCTCGCCGTACTGTACCGACCCCGCGTTGAGTTGGATATTGTAAGAACTGCTGTCTACGGAGGTGTTGAAACTGTTTCGATCGTTAATTAAACAGGACATCTGGGCGGGTTTGGTTGGGTCTGCGGGCTTGGACGCGGCGGTGAGCCGGCAATAATCGGCATAGCCATCGCCGTCGATGTCCACCATGGCCCCGGTATTGGGTAACCTTTGGCGACGATTGGGGTGGTTACCTGACCACTAAACCCGCTTCCCGTGGACAAAACGCAGAGCACAGATTCCAGGGCAGGGTTGGCTTCGGGAATGGCACGGCAATAATCGGCTTTGCCGTCACCATTGACATCGGCGGACCACGCCGCGGTCGGGCGATAGTAGGTGGTTTCCAATTCCTCGCTCGACTCAAAGTCGATGCCGAAGACTCCGTTGTTCGTGTTGAACGGCAAACACCGCAAATGGTCGTTGGCATCCACCCGGCAATAGGCTTTGGTGCCATTGCCGGTCACATCGGCCCAGAATTGCGAACCAGGGGCTCCGTTGTCAGTGAACAGGGCCGGAACGATGGCTGATCCTGGACCGGCGGGCGCGGTGCCGGGGTATACCGAACAAAGCATATAGAAATTCTTGAGGTAGGGCGCGACGCTGCAAAAGGCCGGCCGGTGGTTACCGGTAAGGCCATCGACCCACTGCCCCCCACCGTAATATTGACTGGGCTGTGCACCGAACTCCACCGCCACAGGACTTATCTTTGCTGTGTTGGATTTTGGGAAATTGTCGCATTTTATATCGTAACGAGTACCGTTCACGTTGCTGTTGGCCCAGCAGAAGGCAATATCGCCGGGCTGGCCGGTGACGTTGACGAAGGCAAATGATTCGTAGTGGCTCGGAGTGTCAGTAAGCGCCCCGTAGAGTACTACCGTGTCGAATATCCCCTGTTCGCCGTCTTTGTTGGTGCTGGCGGTCTGACGATAGCATGCCACATAAGGAGTCCAGTACAACATACACATATCGGCCAAGCCGTCACCATCGACGTCCACCCACTGGCGGAACTGTCCGACAGGTACGGACGGGCTGACGTTCGTGGTGATGCCAAAGCCCGCCGGCGTGTTCAGAGGAACTGTCGCTACAACAGTCTCTGGCAGATCGGGGCAGTCGCTGGAACCCGTGGAAGCTGTCGAATCCGTGGAGCGCTGTTGCCTACTCACTACCGGTCCCGTACCGTTGGCTCCGCAAAAGAAGCCCTCCGGCACGGCAACCGCCAAGCTACTCCCCGCCGCCGGAGTATATCCATAGTAAATGCCCCGAACGGTTCCGAGTGGCACATTATTGGGGTGGATAGCAGCCGTCGGGTGTCCCGCGAGCGCTGAATCATGTGTTTCCGTGCCCTGATATGTCCCGGTCTCCGCGTCATATTGTTCGGCTTGAATAATCCTGCTCGGGTCGATTTGCCACTGTGCGGCGTACTCGAAATAGTTAGGAAACCATTGTTCGGCTGCCGCCAGGTTGCGCCGGATGTCGCTGTCCGCAGGGAGTTCCGACATCGTACGGTCAATCGTTGCGTCCACATCGACAAACGTAGCGTCCGGAACAATCGTGTAAAGCCAATAACTCGTGTCGTTGGCGCCAGCCTCGGGCCCCTGGCCCTCCTCTTCGTCCTCCGCCAGATCCAATGCGACAGAATGGCGCGACGTGGTGCTGATATACCCACTCGGTTCACTGCCTCGACGCAGGTGTCGGCCAAGATCAAGAACTGGGCCGGTCATCGGGTGCGTCGCGGGGGGTAAGAATCCATTCGCGAACACCACGGCAGGGCTTAGGCGACTGAACCTGTATACGTATGCTGGCGGCGTCTGCGCTTGCGCGGCACTCAGCGAACCGAGAATCGCCAGCAGTGTTACCGCAAACCGCAATCCAATGTTTTTCACGTTTATTCCCTTGGGCACCAGCTCCGCTTCGATAGCTCTACACTCCGGCCGGCTTTCCGTGGGAGGGTAATGCAAACGGATTACCATATAAGTACCCGTACCGTGGTTCTAAGTCACTGGCGAGAAAGAGCTTCCGGCGCGGCGATGACAAGTGGCATATCGGAACTGATCCCATTGGGGCATGGTTGACGCGGGTTGAACCACGCCCGGGCGGTGCTTCCGACGGGGCGTAAGCGCCCGCGCAGTGATTGGGCGTTGTGGGTTTTGGTTTCACGCGTGCGTCCGCGCGTGGCGGTGATTCGCAACGCGCGATCGCAACGATGGCCGTCGTAGGTTGCTTGCTAATAGATTGCAAAGCAGGCGAGGTTGTTGCCGGCCTTGAACCGGCAGTATTGTCCGGTCTGCTGTCCGTTGGCGGTCAACCAGGCGAGCGCGCCGTTCTCAACAGACCCCGGGTCGAGTGAGATATTGTAAGGGCTGCTGCTGTCTATGGAGGTCTGGAAGTCGTTGTGGTCGTTGATCAAGCAGGACATCTTGGCGGGTTGTGCCGAGCTAGTGACGCGGGACGCCGGGGTGAGCCGGCAAAAATCAGGATAGCCATCGCCGTCGATGTCCACCATGGCCGCGGTTCCTAGATAACCCGTGTCCAGATACGGTGATGTTATCTCCGTGTCGAACGGGGATTTGACCGACACGGTGCAAGCGACGTAGCTGGCCTGATAATTGGAAGCGGCGCGGCAGAAGTCGGCTTTGCCGTCATGATCGACGTCGGCCCACCAGATCTGCGGCTGGGCGGGGGAAGGGTAGTTCGCTTCGAGAGGCACGGATTCGATATCCGTGCCGAAGCTTCCGGTGGCCTTATTGATGGTCAAACACCGCAGGCTGCCGTTAATCTGCCCCCACCGGCAATACGCTTTGGTGCCATCGCCCAGGACATCGACCCATTGTTGGGTGCCCGATACTCCCAGGTCGGTGAACGAAGTCTGGATAGGAGCCGCAAATCCGGTGCCGGTGGCTACCGAACAGGTCATAAGGTTGGCGGAAGTGCGTGTTATGGTTTTGGGTGTGGGAAAGCAGAAGGCAGGCTTGCCGTTGCCGGTGAGGCTGGAAACCCACTGTCCCCCGCCCGGATATATTCCCGGTAAGTTGGCTGACTGAACCGCTACCGGGGTTACCGCCACGGTTGCCGATTTTGGAAAATCGCCGCAGAGCAGCTTGTAGCTGCTAGTCGATTGGATCACCCGGCAGAAGGCAATATCGCCGGGATTGCCAGTGACGTTGACGAAGGACCAGGAGTCGGACGGGCCGAGGTTACCGGCCAGCGTTCCCACGAGCATGTTAGTCGTGAATATTCCGGCATCGGCACTGAGCTGCGGGGCGGTGCTAGCGGCGTTGGGTACTGGCCGGGTATCGCGATAGCAGCGGACATACGGATACGGCTGACCCGTTACGTACAACACGCACAGGTCGGTCAGGCCGTCTCCATCGACGTCCACCCACTGCCGGTAATCCCCGGGAGGCACCGGCGGAGTTAAGTTCATGGTGCTGCCGAAGCCCGCCGGCGTGTTCACAGGCATTTCAGCCAGAAGATTCTGCTTCACATCTAAGCAGTCGACGGCCGTACCCGTCACCGTGGGATCGTTAAGATCGGTTTCGCGCTTCTTTCGCTGGGAAGTCTCGGAAATAGTGTCGTTACACACAAAACCGTCGGACGAGCCGCCCGTAGCCGCACCAATATCAAAGCCGAAATATTGTCCCCGTTCTTGGCCAAGAGGAAAATCATTCGGGTGCACGGCTGGCGTCACCGCTGCATTAAAAAGCTCATTTTGTGCGGTCATTAACATTTGACCTTCCATGTTGTATAGCGTGGCGCGAGCGATCCTGGTGTTATCGATGTCTGCGATCGCTGCAAACTCGGATTCTCGAGTGAAAGTCTCCCTCTGCTCATTCAACGCCCAGTAGTAACGACTCGTGGGATCCGTGGCGGCAAGCGTTCGGAAATATGTTGCCGAAACATCCACAAAATTCAGGTCGGGAACAATCTCGTAAATCCAATACGTCTGTTGTGGGCTTCTCTGGTTCGGGTTTTCGGGGCTGTCCCACCAAGCAAGACCAAGTCTCTGCGCATAGTTGAAATTGGATGTCGTGCTGATAAAAACGGTTGAGCTACTCGCATAGTCCCATGCCACATGACGGCTCAGGTTCCAGCTATTCGTCGGGTCGCGGTGGAATCCCTTCAAAAATATGCCGTCGGGGCCTAAGGGAGGCCTAGTATCGTACCTGAATACCCTAGTTGTCACTGCCTGCGGCGCCGGCGGTGGAGTAACTTGCGCTTGCAGCGTCGTCAGCGAGGTGAGGACGGCAAACAGCACCGTAGCGAATCGCAATCCAATATTTTTCACGTTTTGTTCCTCTGGTACCAGCTCCGCTTTCGATATCTGTTCACTTAGGCCGGTCGTTCCAGTGCATGGGAGTGCAAGCGAATTGCCATATGAGCGTTCATGGATTGAGCTTCAACCTGCTAGCGGGACGGGACTTCCAAAACACCACGAGAGGAAGTGGCGTATGGGAACTGAGCCCATTCGAAACGGCGGCGCGGGTTGAACCGCTCGCGAGGGTAGTTTCCGGCTTGGGGAAAAGCGCGGCTATTTCATGAGCGGCGTCATGGTTGCGCCGCCCGTAGTGCGGTGAAGAGGTCCGGGCTTACTTCCAGCCGTTGCGTTCGCGCAGTGCGGTGATGTGCGCGGTGTGGTGGCGGCCGTGCCAGCCGTAAATCGCGAGTTGCACATGCAGCGGCACCACTCCATTTTCCGGGTGGACCAGCGTGCGCGTGTAGTCGGATTCCTTCATGCTCTGGAGCAGATTGCTCCAACGCTGATGCAAAGCTTCCAGCAGCGCGAGCGAAATCTCCACCGGCTCCTGGTTGTCGGCGGTTTGCGCCCACAGCGCCTCGTCGTACAGCTTGATGGTGGGCGCGTCTTCGGTGAGCGCCAGCTTGAACCGCACGTACGCGTTCATGTGGCTGTCGGCCAGGTGATGGACCGTCTGGCGGACCGTCCAGCCCTCGGGGCGATAAGGCGTATCGATCTGCGCGGATGTGAGGCCGGCGACAGCCCGGCGCAATTGCGCAGGCGCCGCTTCAATTTCCAGGATGTGGCGGCGGTTATTTTCCGGGCTGGGCGAAGCATCTCTCTGAAATTTTCCGATGGGATAGCGCAGGTCTGGTTCGGGCATGCTCACCTCGTTGCGTGGATTCGGCCGACGTCGATAGGATGTTCGGACGGCGTTGCGGGTTTCTCGATCAGCTGTGATTCTCTTTGAATTCTTCGTGCCACGCCATTTGGACCGCCTCTAGCTTGGCCTCGTTCGATTTTAGCGGGTCACCGGTAAAGCCCGGAAGCGCGACGATCCACTGCAAAAGATCGGTGAAGCGGACGGTCAACGGGTCGGTATCCGGGTGTTTTTCCCCGAGCTGAATGCCGATTTCCTCGATGTCATCCCAATCAAAAGTGTCGGGCATTATTCCCGTCCTCCGCCAAAGTTGGTCTCTCGATGGTCCGATTCTACGTGCGATCCCGTCATGATATCTACACGGGTTTCGTGGCACAGCCAACCTGGCCGTGGGCACCGACAGGTTCCGGCCGTTGCGCCACCGGTCCAACCGGCTCTAGTGGTCCGCTTCCTTCGCGTAGTTCTTATTCCACTCTGGAATTTCCACCACCAGGTCCTGCGTCCCATCCGGAACGCACTGGCAGCCCAGACGAGATTTCGGCGTCACGCCGGGAGCCATGTCGAGCTCATCGAGCTCCGCATCCGTCGGTTCGTTGCAGGACTCCAAGCCCTCGTGGACGATCACGTGGCAAGTAGAGCAGGCGTTCACGCCACCGCAGGCGTGGTCCAAGCCCATATGAAAACCGCTGGAAAGATCCAGAATGCTGCCGGGCAAGCCCTCGCGGCCGTATGGCACCTTGGCCGGGTCCACTTCGACCGTCTTGCCCTCGCGAACGAAGTTCACCTTGTATTTCTTCGTCGCCGGTACGTATTTTGCTTGTTCGATATAGGGGTTCGTGCCGCCCATGTGTCGGCTCCTTCCCGCGAACGCGGAGCTAGCTACTGCGTATGTCTATACGTCGTCGAGGCGCTTGCCTTCGAATGCGGACTGCAGCGCGCCGTTCATTACCAGTTCGGCCAAATGATTGGTAGCCTGGTTCAGTTCGTCGATGCGCTGGCGCATCAGCTTGTAATCTTGTCCAGCGGCGGCGTTGCGTAGTGCTGCCGCCGATTTCTCGATGGATGCGCGTTCCGCCGCGGGCAAATCGCCTTCGCCGGCATTCTGCAGCGCCTTGCTTGTTGCCGTCAGAATCGCGTCGGCTTCGATGCGCGCTTCGATCCGCTGGCGGTCCTCAAAATCCTGCTCGGCGAAATCGATCGATGCTTCCAGCATGTTTTCAATTTCGGTATCGGTGAGCCCATAGCTGGGCTGAATTTCGATTGAGTGTTGCTCGCCGGTGCGCAAATCCTTCGCCGCCACCTGCAGAATGCCGTTGGCGTCGATCAGGAATTTCACTTCGATGCGCGCCAGGCCGGCCGGGCCGGGCGGCACGCGCAACTGGAATTTCGCCAGCGAGCGGCAATCCTTGGCCAGTTCGCGTTCGCCTTGCAGCACGTGCACGTCGATTCCGGTTTGATTCTCGACTCCGGTGGTAAACAGTTCCTGGGCGCTGGCCGGGATGGTCGAGTTGCGCGGGATGATTTTGGCGATCACGCCGCCCATCGTCTCGATCCCCAGGGAAAGAGGAGTGACGTCGAGCAGTAGCATGGTCTTGACGCCGGATTCCAGAATGTCGGCCTGCACCGCGGCGCCGAGCGCCACTACTTCATCCGGATTTAGCTCGGTGTGCGGCGCGCGTCCGAAATATTCGCCCACGGTGCAGCGCACCAGCGGGATTCGCGTGGAACCGCCGACCAAAACTACTTCATCGATCTCATTGGGCGCCAGCTTGGCGTCCGCGAGCGCCAGCTTCACCGGCGCCATGGTGCGAGCGACGATGGGACGAATCAACTCCTCGAATTCGGCCCGGGTAATCCGACGTTCGTAGACTTGGGCACCGCGGTTGCCGCTCAAGGCAAAGCGCACGGTGGCCGATTCGTCGCTGGAGAGGGTGTGCTTCGCCGCGATGATCGCTTTACGCAGTTCCTGAACAGCTTCGGGATGATCGTCCAGCGAGACCGAAAATCTCTGCTGGATTTCGGAGCGCGTCAGACTCAGCAGGGCATTGTCGATATCGTCCCCGCCGAGGTGCGTATCGCCGTTGGTGGAAAGCACCTGATAGATATCGCCTTCTTCGGTGGCGATCAGCTTCAGCGTGGAGATATCAAACGTCCCGCCGCCAAAATCATAGACGGCCACGTGCCCGCGTTTCTGTTTGTGCAGGCCGTAGGCCAGCGCAGCAGCGGTCGGTTCGTTCACCAGCCGCAGCACTTCCAGGCCGGCCAGGCGCCCGGCATCCTTGGTGGCTTGGCGCTGCGCGTCGTTGAAATAGGCAGGTACGGTGACCACCGCACGGTCGACAGATTCCTTGAAGAACGCTTCAGCCCAGCCTTTAAGCTCGCGCAGGATGAACGCAGAAATCTCTGGCGGGGTGAAGGGGCGATCGCCCAGGCGCACCCGGATTACATTTTGGCTGCCGGCATCGATGCGAAAGGGAAATAGTTTTAGCTCGTCCTGCACGTCGGCCACGCCGCGGCCCATCAAACGTTTCACCGAGTAAATAGTGCGCTCGGAATGGGTGAGCAGGCGCTGGCGCGCGGGTTCGCCGACCAGGATCTTTCCGTCTTCGTCGACGCTCACAACCGAAGGGCACAGCGCCGAGCCGTACGGCCCCGGAACGCATTGTGGAGTGCCGGTGACTGGATCGAGCCAGGCAATCAGGCTGTAGGTGGTGCCGAGATCAATTCCGACAACGCGTCCCATGTTTCCCCTTGGTCGTTCTGATCTAGTTGGAAGCGGCGGAGGATGTTTTTCAGCGCGCGCAAGAGCGCGGCATCCTCGGTTCTACGCTCCCGCGAGTTCGTTTTGCACACCCGCCACCAAATTGCGGATGTAAGAACGGCGATTGAGTATTTCGTTCAAGCGGTTAAGGATGGACTGGTACTCATCCGGCAAAACACTGAGTTCCACGTGGAACAATCCCCGCGCCCCGTCTCCCGCCGCCGCGTGGCTACCGGATGCGGCGATGGCACGGTCCCATTCCTGAAACACTTGCTCCAGTTCGGCGTCTACGCTATCCAGCTTTTCCTGGAAATTGTCATCAGCCCGATGCAAGCGCTGCAACAATTCCGCAGGGACTTCGCCCGAGGCTGCCGCGCGATTTTCGCGCAGTTCGTCGAGCCATTCGTTCAATTCGAAAGCTTCTTCCAGCAACTCCGGCGGGGCTTTCTGCTTAGCCGCGCCTTCCCGGCGCATCCCTCGCCGCGCCAGAAGGTATTCCACGCGGGGAATCGGCTCACGCAGCACGCGATACGCGTCGTTCAGCTCCGACGACCGCTGCAGGGAGAGATTGCGCTCGAACTCGGTGGCATGCGTGAAATTGTCAGGATGCAGCTTCCAGCTAAGTTTGTGGAAGCGAGACTCCAACGCGGCGGTCTCGATTACCAGCTGGGGAGGCATTCCGAAAAGGTCGAAGTAAGAAGCGCCCTGCGGCAGAGGCTGAATTTTTCCGCAGGCTGGACAAAAATGCTCGCCGTGAGAGGCCGCGCCGCACTGCCAGCAAGTCAGATCGGCTTTACGAATTGTTGTCGAAGGTGCGTTCATCCATTTCCCAAGACTTCTGCTACCGGGCGAAATTTCCACCCACCACACGGAATCGGTTTTCTGATTGCGTGGGCCAAGGCAGCTCGCGCCGAGCACCGTCCTTCCAATTGCGATGGCCCTCTCGGAGTGCGGTTAAGCGGTAAACGAACTGCCGCATCCGCAGCTTCGCGTGGCTTGCGGATTCTGGAAGACGAACCCCTGCTTCATCAAGTCTTCGTGGTAATCGAGGACGGTATTGTTGAGGTAGAGATAGCTCTTCGGATCGACGAAGATGCGCGCTCCGAACTCCTCGATCACCTTGTCGCGATCACGCGACTGGGTGTCCAGGCGCATCGCGTACGTCAAACCGGAGCAGCCCCCGCCTTGCACGCCGACGCGCAGTCCTCCCGCATCTTCGGGAACGCCGTCCTTGCGAAGCAGTTCGCGGATCTTGGCCGCAGCTTTTTCGGTTACGTGGATCATGTTCGGTTTCCGTTACCGCGTACTCCATTGGTGCTACGCGCTTCGTTCGGCGCACCGCCTATTGCGCGCCGACGTGCCGAGAGCGAGTCCAATCTAGGAGTGGGCGGAGGCAGACGTCGCTTCCGGCTTCACTTCGATGCCTTGCTTCTTCTTCCAGTCCGTTAACGCAGCCTTGATCGCGTCTTCAGCCAGCACCGAGCAGTGGATCTTCACCGGCGGCAAGGAGAGTTCGCGCACGATGTCGGTATTCTTGATCGAGAGCGCTTCCTCCACCGTCTTGCCCTTCACCCATTCGGTGGCTAAGGACGAGCTGGCAATCGCCGAGCCGCAGCCAAAGGTCTTGAACTTGGCTTCCTCGATGATGTGTGTCGACGGATTTACCTTCATCTGCAGCTTCATTACGTCGCCGCACTCGGGGGCTCCCACCAGGCCGGTGCCCACGTTCTTATCGTTCTTATCGAGCGATCCGACGTTGCGGGGGTTGTTATAGTGCTCGATTACTTTGTCGCTGTAAGCCATTAGATTCTCCTGTCAGCTGTCAAAACTCGAATAAAATTGCTGGATCGCTTGCTCGCCACAAACTCCGGAACTCGCGACTAGGCGGTTTCCACTTTCCAATTCAGTTTTGCGACGTCCACACCCTCTTTGGCCATTTCGTAGAGCGGGGAAAGCTCGCGCAAACGCTGAACGGTTTCGACCACCCGGTTCACCACGTAGTCGACTTCTTCTTCGGTATTGAAGCGCCCGATGCCGAAGCGGATCGAGGTATGGGCCAGATCTTCGCCCACGCCCAAAGCTTTGAGCACGTAGCTGGGCTCCAGGGTTGCCGAAGTGCAGGCTGAACCGCTGGAAACCGCGACGTCGTTGATGCCCATCAGCATGGATTCGCCTTCCACGTACGCAAAGCTGATGTTCACGCTGTGCGGCAAACGATGCTCCATCGAACCGTTGATAAACGTCTCATCGAGCTGCGACATGATGGCTTTGGTCAGCCGGTCGCGCAGGCCTTGCAGGCGGACCGATTCTTCGGCCATTTCGGTCATGCACAGTTCACAGGCCTTGCCCAATCCGACGATGCCCGGGACGTTGAGCGTGCCCGAACGCATGCCGCGCTCGTGGCCTCCGCCGTCGATCTGGGCCACTAGCTGGACACGCGGGTTGCGGCGGCGAACGTACAGCGCACCGACGCCCTTGGGGCCATAAATCTTATGCGCGGAAATCGAAAGCAGGTCGATGCCGTCTTTCTGGACGTCGACGGGAATCTTTCCAACCGCCTGTACCGCGTCGGTATGGAAGAAGATGCCTTTTTCTTTGGCGATCTTGCCGATTTCATTGATCGGCTGGACCACCGCGATTTCGTTGTTGGCGTACATAATGCTGATTAGAATCGTCTTGGGCGTGATCGCGCGGCGCAAATCGTCCAAGCTGATCCGGCCATCCTTCTGCACCGGCAGATAGGTTACCTCGTAGCCCTCTTTTTCCAGGCGTTTGCAGGTGTCCAGCACCGCTTTGTGCTCGGTGACCTGGGTAATGATGTGGTTGCCCTTCTCGCGGTACATCTCGGCGATGCCTCGGATGGCCAAGCCATCCGACTCGGTGGCGCCGCTGGTGAAGATAATCTCTTTGGGCGAAGCATTGATTAGCTTGGCGACCTGGGCGCGGGCGTTTTCCACCGCTTCTTCCGCTTTCCAGCCAAACTCGTGATTACGGCTGGCGCTATTTCCAAATACCTCGCGGAAATACGGCAGCATGGCGTCCAAGACCCGTGGATCGACGGGGGTTGTCGCGTGATTGTCCAAATACACAGGTAGCTGGATGGCCATTATTGCTCTCCTAGATCGTAAGCTCGACGACTTCGGACGCTGGTGCGTCCTCGGCCATCTGCGAAATCGTTACTTTCCTCAAAACGTCGAGGATGCTCTCGTTTATGCGCCGCAACGGCTGCCGGATGGTGCACTTAATCGACTGGCTGCACTCACCGTGCGATGTCACGCAAGAGGTGATGAACAGTGGCCCCTCCACCGCGCGAATCGCTTCCAAAATGGTGATATTCGAGGGGTGCCGGTTCAGCTGATATCCCCCGGTCGAACCGTGGCGCGCCACTACCAGCCCTTCTCGGGACAATTTCTGAAGAATTTTGGCCATAAGCGTACTGGAGATGCCGTAAGCCTCGGCGATGTCGGACGCGCTGAAGGAGCCCCCGTCGTAATGGACGGCTAAGTGGCGAAGAGCGATCAGTCCGTAGTCCGCTTTCTTAGAAAGTTTGAGCACGGTAATGTACGACTAAATCAGTCGCACTTCAAATACTATGCTCAGTGGAGGGTGTTGTCAAGCTTGTAATGGGAGTGGGCAAGGCACAAACCCTATGCTAGCAATGGTTTAAATCCGGACCAAATTAGGGTGCGATTCAAAATAACACACCTTACCGCTTGGGCTTCCACTGATCGAGGAACTTCGTGACGTCGTCCGGACCGATTCGCGTGGTGGACTCAAATTCGCCCTGCTTTTGGCTGAATACCAGCTTTCCGTCGGGATCCAGAACGGCCAGGCACGGAACACCTTTTTTCAGGGCCACTTCATATTTTTCGGCGAGGTCCAGATTCTGGTCGTAATCACCAATATTGATGTGGATTACGTGGTAATTCGCGCTCACTAGCGGCGCGATCGCTTTGGAATGGAATGTAGCGTCCAGGACGTGGCAGTCGTAGCACCAGTTCCCGCCGAAAACGAGGATGACGCGCTTGTGGTCTTTGGTGGCCTCGGCCAGCGCGGAACGGATATCGGCCCCGGCTTCCTTGGGATCGGGATACAAGTTGGTATTGGGAGTTGCGGGTTCCGGCAGACGGCGCGCGACCTCTGGAGACATCTCACCGCGCTGGGTGACGGCGATGCGCCAGTCGCTGCCTTGCTGCACCCAGAGCTGGCTGGCGCCGTTGACGTAGTGAACGTCTCCGGTGGCGGTTTGAAAGGTGAGGGTATAGCGCAAAACCAGAACTACCTGGGTGGGCTGGGGACGCTGAATTTCGAGTGTTCTTACCGTAAAACTACTCAGACCGCGCGGCTTCAGTGCCGCCCAATATTCCACCTCCAGGTTGGGGTCCTGGGATTGGCCTTGGGACGTCTTGGTCGCCGCAGGCGGGACGGTGCTGTAGAGGGCCGCCAACGCTGTCTTGTCGCCGGCGAGAACTGCCGCTCTCCAGCGGGCCAGAGGCTCGAACGCCGCCGCCGATTGCTTCGCGGTGGCCGAGTGTTTGGCTGCGACCGGGCTTCCGTTTGTGGACTGCGGAAGGGCGTGGGACCGCGGAACTGCTGCGAGCGACGCCAGAATTCCGACAAAGATAACCGATCGCCCGAACTTCATTGCGGCTCCTGGGGATGAGGCATGCAAATCGCCGAGCGTTCAGCATAGTGGCGGCAGACCCATTTTGCAACGAATCGGGGTATTCGACTTCGTACTCCCTCTGCTCGGTAGCCGAATTCGGAAACATATTTTTCGGCTTGGCCGCTGACCTTATAGGTTAGAATTGCGAATTGAAGACCCTTCGAGATGACACCCGTCACCGCCATCTATCCCGGCTCGTTTGACCCGGTCACGAACGGTCACCTGGATTTAATCGAGCGCGGCGCAAAGATTTTCGAGCGCCTAATCGTCGCCGTTCTGCAAAACCGCGAGAAAGACCCGCTCTTCAAGGTGGGCGAGCGCGTGGAAATGTTGCGCGAGGCGACGCAAGGGTGGGGCAACGTCGAGGTAGACGTCTTTAACGGCCTGCTGATGGATTACGCACGGCAGAAAAAAGCCCGGGTGATTCTGCGGGGCATCCGCGCGATTTCGGATTATGAATACGAGTTGCAGATGGCGCTGATGAATCGCAAGCTCGCCCCGGAAATCGAGACGGTATTTATGCTGCCGGGCGAAAAGTACAGTTATCTGAGCTCGCGTTTGGTTCGGGAGATATCGCAACTGGGCGGTCCCGTGAAAGACTTGGTTCCGGCAGCCGTGGAGGAGCGGCTGCGGGCGAAGAATGCGTTGAATCCATTAAAAGCTTAAGGGGAACGACGATGTCGAGTGGCGTAGAGACCAAAGCAGAGAAGACCTTCCAACTTTCCGATCGCGTGAATCGGATCGCTGTCTCGCCTACCGCTGCGGTGGTGAACGAAGCCGAAAAGCTTAAGGCGCGCGGCGTGGACCTGGCCGATTTCGGCATGGGCGAGCCCGACTTCGCCACTCCCGAACACATCAAGCAGGCCGCCATCCGCGCCCTGAACGAGAACCACACCAAGTACACCGCGACGGCGGGAATCGCGCCGCTGCGCCAGGCGATTTGCACCTGGCATGGCGCACAATTGGGATCCTCCTATCAGCCCGCGGAGTGCGTGGTGAACGTGGGCGGGAAACATGCGCTCTTCAACGTAATCTGCTCGCTGATTAATTCCGGCGACGAAGTGGTGATACCCGCGCCGTACTGGGTGAGTTATCCGGACATCGTGAAGTACGCGGGAGGCAAGCCGGTATTTTTGCAAACGCGGGAAGACGATGGGTTTGGAGTGCGCGCGGCGGAACTGGAAAAGGTGCTAAGCCCGAAGACGCGCATGGTGATCATCAATTCGCCTTCGAACCCCACCGGGGCGGTGGTTGCTCCCGCGGAATTCCAGAAAATACTGGCGCTGTGCCGCGAGCGCGGAATCTGGCTGCTTTCCGACGAATGCTACTCGCATTTCGTTTACGGCGACGCCAAGCCGTTTTCGATTGCGTCGCAGGCGGATTCGAAAAATCACGTCATCATCATCGGTTCGTTTTCGAAAACGTTCGCGATGACCGGCTGGCGCCTGGGCTATGTGCTGGCGCCGAAGCCGCTGGTCGATGCGGTGATCAAGATGCAAAGCCAATCCACATCGAACCCCAATTCGATCACTCAATACGCTGCGCTCGCCGCGTTGAATGGGCCGATGGACACGGTGGCTGCGATGCTGGCGGAGTACGATCGCCGGCGGAAACACATCGTGGCGGGACTGCGCGCGATTCCCGGAATTCGCTGTAACGATCCGCAGGGCGCGTTTTACGTGTTCCCGAACATCGCCAATTGCAAAGTGAACGGCGCAGCGGTCCCGCGGACCGCGGCGGGCGAGGCGGATTCGTCGTGGGTGGCGCGCGAAATGCTCGAGCGCGCACACGTCGCTCTCGTGCCGGGCGACGGTTTCGGCGCTCCCGGTTATTTGCGGCTGTCCTATGCCGCTTCGATTGAGAAGCTGGACGAAGGCATTCGCCGCTTGACGAAGTTTTTCTCCTGAAAACGTGAACCTCCGCCCCGTTCGCCTCGAACCCGTGTTCGACGCCCGCCCCTGGGGCACTCGGACTTTGCTGCCGCTTTACCCAGAAAAGATCGGCCTGCGGGAAAGCATCGGGGAAGCCTGGCTGACCGGAAATCAGTGCAAGTTTGCCGACGGCCCCTTCGCGGGAAAAAAGCTGGGCGAAGTGTGGCCGCAAGTGCCGGCCGAGTGGGCCGGGACTGCGCTGGCGAACGAAAAGACTTTCCCGCTGCTGGTGAAATTCCTGTTCACCGAAGATAAGCCGTCGGTGCAAGTGCATCCGCACGACGAATATGCGGCGCGGCACGAAGCCGACAAGGGCGGGCGCGGTAAGACCGAGATGTGGTACGTGGTGTCTGCGCGCAAGGGCGCGGAAGTGCTGGTGGGCCTGAAGCCCGGCGTCACCCGCGAATCTTTTCGGAAATCGATCGAGGACTGCACCGCGGAAAACAATCTGGCGCGCATTCCGATGCAAGCCGACGACGCGGTATTCGTCCCGGCGGGCACGGCGCATACGATTGGCGGCGGCCTGGTGCTCTGCGAGATTCAGCAGCACTCGGACCTTACCTATCGCGTTTACGATTACGATCGTCGCGATGCCCAGGGCAACCCGCGCACACTGCACGTGGACAAGGCCCTGGACGTAATCAAGTTCGGCAAGCAGGTGGGCGGGAAGCTCGATCCGGTGACCATCGAACGCGGGCCGATAACCGAAACTTACTTGGTATCCTGCAGCTACTTCGCCACCGAACGATGGGATTTCCACCTGCCGATCGGCTCCGCTACCGTGCCGGAGCACTTCGACCTGCTGATTTTCCTGGAAGGGAGTGGGCGCCTGGAATGGGGCCACGCCAGCGCCGGCGTCGGCGGCGAATCCGCGCCATTTTCCGCATCGCAACTCTGGTTGTTGCCTGCCGCGCTGGGCAATTACAAAATCGTTCCGGAAAATCGCACCGCGTTGTTGCGCACCTATGTGCCATCGAGCCCGGACGAAATAGTGCGCAGGCTCGCGGGGCAGGGAATTCCGAAGAAGAGATTGTCGCGCCTGGTGTTTTCGTGAAAAAGACGAATCTGCCGGCATGCGCGGTGTTGCTCGCCGGCGGCCGCGGCACGCGCTTCTGGCCTCGCAGCCGCACCCGCACCCCCAAGCAGCTTTTGAATATCGCCGGACGCGAGACCATGATCCGCGAGACGGCCACGCGGCTCGATCCGCTGTTTCCGTCCGCCAATATTTGGGTAGTGACCAACGACGAGCAAATCTCTGCGATTCGCAAGGAGCTGCCGGGCGTCCCTCGCTCGCACACATTGTCCGAACCCGCCGGCCGGAACACTGCGGCGGCGATTGGACTAGCGGCGATTCACCTGGCCCATCAGCATGGCGACGCGTTGATGGCGGTGCTGCCTGCGGATAGCTACATCGGCAAACCGGAGTTGTATCGCAAGATTCTGAGCGCGGCGCTGGATCTGGCGCGCACGCCGGGGAATCTGGTAGTGATCGGCATCCCGCCTACGCAGCCCGAGACGGGATACGGATATATCGAACGCGGCGCGGCGGCGGCGAAACCGCGCGGACGGACCGCGTACGCGGTTCGCCGGTTCACTGAGAAGCCCGAATTGCCGGTGGCGCGGAAATACGTTCGCTCGCAGCGCTATTTCTGGAATGCAGGGATGTTTTTCTGGCGCGTCTCCACATTTCTGGAAAATCTAGAGCGCTACCTTCCGGCAACGCGCGCGGCGCTGGCGGAGCTTTCTCGAAGCATTGGCACCCGCGGCTACGAAAAGGTGCTACACCGGATTTATCCGACGCTCGAGAATATTTCCGTGGACTACGCGATGATGGAGCCGGCCACCCGGCCTTCGGAAGCCGCTGCCCGGAACGGCGGGGGAGTGTTCGTGCTGCCGGCCGAGGTGGGGTGGAGCGACATCGGTTCATGGGCCGCGGTGTACGATCTCCTGGCGAAAAAGGCCGGTGAGAACGTTTCGGCCGGCCCGCATTTTGCGCACGACGCGCGGGGCAACTATTTCTGGTCGGCGAAGAAATTTGTTGCCGCGGTGGGCGTGAACGACCTGGTGGTAGTGGAAACCAACGACGCCATCCTGATCTGCCCGCGCAGCCGGGCCCAGGACGTGGGCAAAATTGTGAAGGCGCTCGAAGCCGAAAAGCGCCACGAGTTGCTGTAGTCTCCCCGTTTGCCAGCGTGTCGCTTCCCCACTCGACTCCATGCCAATTTGGCACAGCGATGGGCACACCACATCTCGCGGCAGCGTGGCTGTCCCTCTCCCATTCGCTTATACTTCTGAACCGTGACTAAAATAAAATTTGGAACCGACGGCTGGCGAGCGGTAATCGCCGAGGATTTTACCGAAGACAACGTGCGCATCGTGGCGCACGCGGCCGCGCGCTACGTGGTCCGCGTGGAACAGCCGGCGCACGGCGTGATCGTGGGCTACGACACCCGCTTTGGTTCGGAACGCTTCGCGCGGGTAGTCGCCGAAACCATCGCCGCTACTGGGACGCCAGTGTGGCTCTCCGATCGCGCCTGTCCTACGCCGGCGATTTCCTTGATGGTGAAACAGCGCGGCGCGGCGGCAGGAATTCAAGTCACCGCCAGCCACAATCCGGCACGCTGGAACGGAATCAAGTTCAAGGCCACCTACGGCAGTTCGGCGTCTCCGGCGATCGTCGCGCAAATCGAGACGCAACTGGCAGTCACGCTCAAAGACGGAGTCCCGTCACTCCCGCCCCGCAACGACCTGATCCATCCGCTCGATGTGCGCACCCCGTATCTAGATACGATCGAAAAATTGGTGGAGTGGGAGCGGCTGCGCGAAGCGGGCTTCCGATTCGTGGCCGATCCCATGCATGGATCCGCGCGCGGACTACTGCGCGAACTTTTGACGCGGAACGGCGTGGAATGCGACGAAATCCGCGGCACCCGCGATCCGCTGTTCGGCGGGGTGAACCCGGAACCAATCGAGCCGCACGTGGCCGCGCTGCAGCGCGCAGTAGTGGCGGGAAAATACGATGCGGGACTTGCCGCCGACGGCGATGGCGACCGCATCGGCGCGGTGGATCGCAACGGCGTCTTCGTAAATCCCCACCAGATTTTTTCCATTTTGTTCTGGCACTTGGCCGGAACGCGACAACTGGACGGCGATGTCGCCAAGACGTTTTCCACCACCAAAATGATCGACAAAATTGCCGCGAAATTTTCTCGCAAGGTGTGGGAGACGCCGATCGGCTTCAAGTACATCTGCGACCGCATGCTCGAGGGCAATATCTTGCTGGGCGGTGAAGAGAGCGGCGGCATCGGCACCCGGCTGTACCTGCCGGAACGCGACGCCACCATGAACGCGCTGCTTCTGGCGGAAGTGATGGCCTGGCACGGCAAGCGGCTCGAGGAACTGGTAGCGATGCTGCAAGCGGAGTTCGGCGAACATCACTACGGCCGCGTCGATCTGGAATTGCGGCCCGGCCAGAAAGAACTCGCGCTCGAACTTTTCGCCAGCGGCAAAGTTACCGAAATTCTCGAGTGGCCGGTGGTTCGCCAGGAAGACCTGGACGGAGTAAAAGTTTTTCTCGGCGACATCGGCTGGTTGTTAGTGCGCGGTTCGGGCACCGAGCCGATGCTGCGCGTATACTCGGAAACGACCAGCCCGGATACCACGCGCCGGGTGCTCGATCACGTCGTGAAAATGGTACGGGAACTCTAAAGGACAACCGTGAAGCGCCGAATTTTTACCCTCGATGTATTTACGAATAAGGCCTACGCCGGCAATCCGTTGGCAGTGGTGACCGATGGCGATGGCATTACTACCCAGCGCATGCAGGCAGTGGCGCGCGAGATGAACCTCTCCGAGACCGTTTTCATTCAGCGCCCCTCGAATAATCGCGCCCTGGCGCGCCTGCGAATTTTCACCACCACCACCGAGCTGCCCCTGGCGGGTCATCCGGTGATCGGCACGTGGTTCTTGCTGGCCGAGCTAGGCGTGGTTCCCGCCGCCGAGGGTTCGGTTCACGTGCTGCAGCAAACCGGCGCGGGAATTTTACCGGTGGAGATCGAGTTTCACGACGGGCGTCCGCAGCGCGTCACCATGACCCAGAAGCCGGCTCAGTTCCGGCAGGCGCCATGCTCTGCCGCGGCGCTGGCCAAGGCGCTAGGCCTGCGCGCCTCGGACCTCGACTCCAAATTGCCGATCGAAGTCGTTTCCACCGGCATATTCAACATGATGGTTCCTATTGTTTCGCGCGCCGCGCTGGCGCGCATCCGGATGGATACTCGCGCTCTCTACAGTTTGCTGGCCAAGAGCGGCGTAATGGCCTATTGCTTCACGCTAACTGGCGCAGGCAAAGCGCAGACGCGTGGTTTGTTGCCGTGGGGCGTGCAGGAAGATCCCGCCACAGGATCAGCGGCGGGTTCCTTGGGCGCCTATCTGGTCCGCCACGGAAAGCTGGTTCTCGGCCAGCAATTAGCGATCCAGCAGGGAATCGAGATGGGCCGCCCCAGCGAGATCAACGTAGCTATCACCGAAGAAAAACGCCGTCTGGTCCCCAAAGTAAGCGGCTCAGCAGTGCGCATCATGGAAGGCACAATCGAGGCGTAGCCGTTGTAGTAGCCTCATATCTTTGGGTGCGGCGCCGGTCAGCTCTGCGGGGCCGATTGAGGAGCGGCTTTCAACGCAGCGTCAAGAATTCCGTTCAGAAACGCTGGGGATTCCGCCGAGGAAAATTTCTTGGCGAGTTCGATCGCTTCATCCAGAATTACGCGCGGCGGCGCCGAACCGGAGTGCAGCTCGAAAATCGCCAGGCGCAGGATGTTGCGATCCACTACTGCCAGGCGCTCGATGCGCCAGTTTTCAGACAGCGTTTCGATCAGCGTGTCGCTAGTCTCGCAGTGCCCCACCGCCCCCTCGAACAACTGCTCGGCGAATTTTCGCGTGGATTCCTGGGCCCGCGCGGTCTTCCAGAAATTGTGCTCGATCTGCGCGGGCTGTTGCCGGGCCAGGTCCCATTCAAACAACATCTGCAGAGCGAACTCGCGTGATTTGCGTCGTAGTGTTGCCATATTAGCGTTGGCCGCCGCGGCCAGAATGTTTGGCGGAGCGGCGGGTTGGCGGCGCGGCCGGAGCGCCTGAACCCGAATTGCCGGAAAGCTGGTGCGAGAGATTCGCCATTTCGATGGCGGTCAGCCCCGCTTCAAAACCCTTGTTGCCCATTTTCAATCCTGCCCGATCGATAGCCTGCTCCAGATTCTCGCAAGTAAGAACACAAAAAATCATCGGCACCCCGGTATCCATCTGCGCGAGCTGAATCCCGCGCGCTGATTCCCCTGCCACGTATTCGTAATGCGCGGTATCGCCGCGAATCACGCATCCGATGCAAATCACCGCGTCGCTACGGCCTGATTCGGCAAGCTGTTTGGCCGCCACCGGTATTTCGAACGCGCCCGGCACGCGCACCACTTCAATCTGATCGGCCGCAGCGCCCGATCGCTCCAGCGCGTCCAAGGCCCCCGCCAGTAAGCGGTCGGTGATGAACTGGTTGAACCGGCTGACTACGATGCCGATATGCAAACCGGCGGCGGTCAAAGCTCCGGTGGTAGCGGCGGGCTGAATTTTATCAGGCGGCATGCGGCGTGCGTTTACTTTCCTTGAAATTTGGCTGGCCGCTTTTCCACGAAAGCGCGGGTTCCTTCGCGCATGTCCTCGCTGGCGCAGCACAGTCCGAACAAGGTCGCTTCGAGAAACATCCCCTCTTCCTGAGGCATTTCGAATCCGCGTTCGATAGCTTCCATCGAAAACTTCACCGCCAGCGACGCATTCGCAATAATTTTCTTGGCCATCGCTTCGGCCGCCGGCAACAGCTCCGCCGGTTCCACCACGCGGTTTACCAGGCCGATCCGCAGCGCTTCCTCCGCGGAAATTACGTCTCCGGTGAGAATCAATTCATGCGCCACGCCTTTTCCGCATAGCCGCGCTAACCGTTGCGAGCCGCCATAACCCGGTATGATTCCGAGCTTCACTTCCGGCTGGCCCAAGCGCGCAGTGCGGCTGGCGATCCGCAGCGTGCAGGCCAGGGCAAGTTCGCAGCCGCCGCCCAACGCAAATCCGTTGATCGCCGCGATCGAAGGTATTCCCATCGTCTCCAGCCGGCGAAAAACTCCCTGTCCAAAGAGCGACGTTTCTTTGCCCTGCACCGGAAGCTGCGCCGCCAACTCTTTAATGTCCGCGCCGGCCACGAACGCCTTCTCGCCCGCTCCGGTCAGGATCAGCGCGCGAATCGATTCGTCGCCGCGAACCGCGTCCAGCGCCGCGCCAAGCTCTTCCACCGTCTTACGGTTCAGCGCATTCAGCGCCGCGGGCCGGTTGAACGTGATGCGCGCGATCTGCTCGCTAGTCTCAAAGAGGAGATTCTCGTAACTCATCCGCAAGCTGCTCCGTCCGGCGCGACAAATCCGCTAAACGTGAAATTCCGAACGACGTATCTTCGCATCTTTTCCAGATTTTTGCTGGACTGCACCGGCGCCCATACGGAACGCTTAAGGAATTTACCAGGCGCTGTGTCCCGTTACGCGATGGCCACCAAGGGTGAATATCACATCGTTTATATTGAGGAAGGGTTAACACACGACAGTTTGATTGTGAGGCAGGTTGGCTATATCCTTCCAATAGGTAGCCACTCGATGGCTATCGTGGTCTATCCGTTACGCTCGTAGGCGAGCACTATCCAGGGCCCCCGCGTTGGGGGCCCTTTCAATTTATGAGCAAGAAAATTACTGTCATGCTTGATGGTGGACATCTAAGAACGCACGCCAAGAGAGCTCAACTCAACTTCAATCCCGAGTTCATCGAGAAAACAGCGCGAGCGTGCGCGCTGGATACGGAAGAAATATTCCGTATTTTGTACTATGACTGCGCTCCCTATCGGGGGACTACCGCTCTGCCCGTTTCAGGAAACTCCAAAACCTTCACGAGTAGTGATGCGTGGCTACGTGAGCTTGCTAAGAAAGACCTCTTCGCCATCCGCCGCGGGGTTTTGAAATTTAGAGGCTTTGTCCTCAAGAAAATACCCCTGAGACCTGGCCCGGCTCTTCAAGATTCCGACTTCAGGCCGGAGTTTGAGCAGAAAGGGGTCGACATGAGGATTGGTCTCGACATGGCGATCATTTCAGCACATCGAGCGGTCGAGTTGATCGCCCTGGCTACCAACGATACAGACTGTATAGCAGCCATGAAACATGCCCGGCGCTCAGGCGTCCAAGTAGCTCTGATTGTTGTGCCCGGATACAATCCTGCGCCCGAACTTCTTTCGCATTCTGACTTCAGTCGTCGCAATAGCTGGCCTGTCTAGATGCCATGTAAAAATCAGTCATCAGCTTCTAGCTAGGTCAGCTGTTGCGCTTTGGGGTTGGCCGGATCGCTATAGTCATAGAAACCGCGGCCCGCTTTGCGGCCGTTCCATCCGGCCAGGGCCATGCGCTTCAGCAGCGGCGGCGCGGCAAAACGCTTTTCCTTGAATTCGTTGAACATGATGTCGGCGATGTAGACGGTAGTATCGATGCCCACAAAATCGAGCAGCGTCAACGGTCCCATAGGATAGCCGCAGCCAAGTTTCATCGAGTTATCGATATCCGTCACCGACGCCACGCCCTCTTCCAGCGCCCGCACCGCATCCAGCAGATACGGCACCAGCAACCGGTTGACGATGAACCCGGTGCGGTCGCTGGTGCGCACCGGCGTCTTGCCTACCTTCACCGCGTACCCCACCACTTCCTCGTACACCTTCGCATCCGAGGCGATGGTGCGAATCACTTCCACCAGCTTCATCACCGGCACCGGGTTGAAGAAGTGCAGTCCCAGAAAGCGATCGGGGCGCTTGGTGAATGTAGCCATCTCGGTGATCGAAAGCGAAGATGTGTTGCTGCAAAAGATCGTGGCGCCGCCGCACATGGAATCCAGCGCCGTCCACAATTCTTTCTTCGCCGGCAGCTGTTCGACGATCGCTTCGATGATCAGGTCGCAGTCCTTCAAGTCTTCCAGCGATGTAGTGCCCCGCAGCCGCGAGCGGGCCTGATCGCGAGCTTCGCTGGTGAGCGTGCCCTTGTCGACCATGCGCTGCAAATTCTTCTCGATCGACTGCAAGCCTTTGTCGATTACCGCCGGCGAGACTTCGCGGACCACAACCGTACAGCCTCCCTGCGCCGCCACCTGCGCGATGCCAGAGCCCATTAGTCCGCAGCCCACCACACCCACTTTTTCAATCGCCATCGCTTGCACCTCGAGAAGTCGTCCCGTCCGGATAACAGCTTATGTTTTACTACGGGGATTTCAGGGTTACCAGAGCACTGCCACTGTCCTCACTTTGGCGCAGCTGATCGAGCCCGGTCTCGACGCGATTGATCCATTCGGTCACGCAATCCTCGATGTCGTCGGCCGGCCGCCGCGACGCATCCGCGACGATCATGCTCATCGTGATGCCCGGGCCGTCCCACGGCGTAGGAATGGTGGCCGCGGTCTGTCGCAGTTTTCCCGCCAGGACCAGCGCATTTTCGGCCGACGTGTCCGGCAAGATAAATGCCAGCGACCAGGCGGTGTATTTCACCGCGATGTCGGTCTGGCGGACGTTCGTGCCCAGCGTGCGCGCCAGGCGCTCGATGTAGCGTTCTACGGGAGCATCGCCGTGCTGCCGGAGCAGTTCGCTGCCATGGTCCAGGAGCAAAACGAGCAGGGAGAGAGCGGTATTCTGCGAGCGGGAGCGATTCGCCTCGGCCATCAGGCAATCGATGTAGCCGCCTCGGCTGAGCAGCCCGGTTTTCTCGTCGGCCACCGACAGCGAGCGGACCAGCGAGCGCAGGCGGCTATGGTTGGTGGAAAGCACGAGTTGATCGCCCACCGCATGCATAAAGAAACTGACGTTGGGCTGCCAATTCCGCGCGCCAGTATCGCCGACCAGCAACGCCCCGGCCGGTGCCTGGGTTTCCTTGTCCGTCAGCAGAATCCCCATCGCCGATTCCAGGCCGATCTTCCGCAAAGCAGGAACTGTCGCAGCCTGCAGATCGATGCCGCCGAGCGCATCCGGCGTAGCATGTTCCAGCAGGCTGAGCGCGATCCCCATCAATTGGGAGGTGCCAATCGAATTCAGGCCCGGAGCCGCAAATTCTGCAGTTAGCGGCTTTTCACCGGGTGCGCCCACCCACACCAGGGCGCGGGCGACATCGAGATGTCGCGCCACTTGCTGCACGGCGGCAAACAGCACTTCTCGAGGTGTAGCCTGGCGATACATCAGCCGGGTAGTCTCGGCGATGGCGGCCAGGTCGCGATGGGTGGTCAACGTGGCGGATGGCGCCGCAGCGCTCGGCACAGCAGCAGGCTTACCTGGGGCGACCACGGCCACCGGCGCGGGCGGCGACGCGACCACCGGTGGCGCGGTGTGCTTCGGCCACCACGCGGCCCGTTCATACAGCGCGCGCAGGCGCTCGTTGCGCTCTTCTTCCCCGGGGAAAAGTTCGGCGATACGTTCCAGCCGCTCCACCGCTTTGGCCTGCAACGAATATTGCAGGAAAATTTCCACCTGCACGATCAAATCCTCCAAAGCTTGCTGGGTGCGCTTTTCCTCCGGCACCGCCGCTACCGGCGGTGCGGCCACGGGGCTGCCAGATCCAGCGGCTCCAGAAAAACCTGCGGCTGGGGATGGCTTCGCCACCGGGCTTCCGCTGGCCGGCTTTGGCGTCCGGGCATAAACCCCGCGAAGGTACTCGGGGGTGGCCTTTCCCTCGAGCTGCGCCAGGCGGGCGGAAATCCGATGGTCGTAGGGGTCGATGTCGATCATGCGATCGAGGTTGGCGCTGGCCTGAGGTATTCGATTGGCCTCCACATTCAGATCGAAGAGCCGCACCAACGCGTCGAAGTATTTGGCTTCGCGGTTCAGGTCCTCGAACAACAGGGCGATGAATTCCGCGAGCAAAACCGATTTGGGAGCTGCGGCGGCCACGCGTTCAGCCTGCGCAACAAACTCATTTTCCTTCAGCGCGTCTTTCATGCGCGCTCGCGCCAGGGTGATCACCGCCACGGCTCGATCGTCCTGGGCCGCGCGTAGATACGCCAGGGCCAGATCGAATAACTTGGTGAAGCTATCCTGTTTTTGCGCGTAGTAGGTTTCCAGCGCCTGCCGGGCGCGATCGAGCAGGCCCGTTTGCAATAATGCATCGCCATACAGCGACAAAAAGGCGGAATCGGAGTCGGAGCTGGAAAGCGGTTCCAGAAGCGTGACGGCCGCTGCTGCGTCGCCGTTACGCAAGCGCGCTTCGGCGTATAGCAGCGACCCCATGCGGTCCTGAGGTGCCAGGTCGTGTCCGCGTGCGAAGCACTGCAGCGCTTTATCGCGGGAGCCCGCCACTTGGGTCAGTTGGCCGGCGCGCATGTAGGCCCGCGCGGCTACGTCGGCGCGGCCCAGGCTTTCGGCCATCTCTGCGAGCGTCAGATAACGGGTAGAATTTTCCGGGTCCAGCTGGGTGATTTTTTCGAGGCAAGTAAGCGCTTCAGAGTTTTGCCGCGCTTGTTTGAATAGCCGGGCCGCAGCCTCGTATTGTTCGACGGCTTCGGCTGGGCGGTTCTGCTGCTGCAGCAACACCGCGTAGCGCATTAATCGATCCGGCGGCTGGCGCGAGCTCCGCAAGAAGCGCGAAAATACTGCCGACGCTTTGGCCACATCGCCGCTCTGAAGCAGCGTTTCAAACTGGAGGCCAAAATAATGCGCCGCGGGCTCCGGGTCATTCTGCCGGATGTACACCGTACCTAGCGATTGCAGCGCTTCCAAATTGTCCGGCGCCAGCTCCAGCACCGCCTGGTAATCGGCAATAGCGTCGCGGAGCTTATTCTTCTCCAAGCTCCGGCGGGCGCGTTCGAGGCGTTTTTGGAGGTCCTGGGCCATGTTGAAGTGTGAGCCACCCGGCGTCGCACCGCGCGGCGGCGAGTCGGCGAGTCATCCTGCTGTCTCCCTGCAAGTTACGGGCCTATATCAGCGCGTACGGCGAGGTAATCAATATTAACCGCAGGCGGCGCGGCCCTCAAACCCCTAATCGACACCGACGTGCGCGGAATTGAACACCCGGGAAACTACTGTGTGGCAGGGAAGTGGAAGATTTTCTGGCATTCGTCGGCTTGCTTGGCTTTGGGGATCCGGATGACCTGTTCGCGCATCGACCGCACCGACATCCCGCTCCGCAGCACCGCCGCGAAGCCCAGGACCAGAAACGGCAAGGTCATCGCCAAAAACGCAAAAATCGAAAAGCCCGCCGCCTTCGTTTTTTCGATCTGGAAGATGCTCAGGCCCAGGACGCAGAAGAACTGGTAGGAGCCGACGTTGGCGGGAGCGTTGGGGAGCGATACGCCAATGTTGATGACCAGCAGAACCACCAGCGCCGACAGGAAGGGCAGGCCCAAACTATAGGCGTTCATCATGCACCACAGCCCCAGCACCTGCAGGAACGGCATCACCATCGAGAACAGCACCGCCGGATAAAAACTAGGCGAAGTGCCCATGGCGTGCAGTGCCATCAACGCCGCCATCATCCGATTGGGAAGGTGCGCTTTCCGCGCATCGCAGGTCGCGTCGGTTCCCATGCGGATTTCGAGGTAGAAAATCAGGGCCACCACGATCGCCAGTAATATCAGCGCCACCACACCCATGGTGTCCGCCACTCTTTTGAACTTGTTCGGCAAATCCACGAACAGCGCCGCTATCGCCAGCGATGACGTTGCAATCACCAGATCTACCAGCCGTTCGACTCCCACCGAACCCATCACCTTTCCGAATTTAATGTGCTCGGTGTCTGCGACCAGGTAAGCCCGCAACAGTTCGCCCGGGCGCAGGGGGAATACCAGGTTGGCGAACAGGCCCGCAAATACCGCGCGCGTCGAGCGGCCGAGCCGCACCGGCCCGAATGGCGCCAGCAGGAATTTCCAGCGGATCGCCTGAATCACGTAGCTCAGGACGTCAAACGCAATACCCAGCGACACCCATTTCCAATCGACATTGGAGACGTCGTGGACCAGCCGACCAAAATGGATATCGTGCAGAACCCAGACCAAGCAGACAAGGGACAGGCCATAACCGACCAGGCGGAGGATCTTGGTGGAATCGGCAACCGGAGCGACTTGGGTGGTGGTGGCGCTCAAAGTGGTTTACGAATCTTTTCGCGCCAAGTCGTCAGGGAAGACGCCGCAACGTATGAAAATCCGTGTCGCAATCACGCTCCCAATCAGAAAAGGATAGCGAGCCGCGCTGGCGATACACTCCCAGAGTACGCCCGTACCCGGCTTTTCGGCCACGGGAGTCCCGCCATTGGTACCAACTGGGTACAGCCTACGATAACCCCGCCCGTCAAGCAATCCCAGTAACGTACGGATTTGAGTAGTGGTGGCCGGTATTCGCACCAGCGGTCCTACTACTAGGCGCGGGGTGGGCGCTCCGTCCTCTCAGAAAGGGGAACATCCTCAAGAATGGGTTGCCGGCCCCAGGTCCGGCGCAGGAACCCCGCCGATCTTAGCTCTGATGATTTGATCCTTCCCGCGTTCCCCAGCGCGCCGCCATTTGAGTAGCTTGGTGTCTGAACTGCAATGCCCCACGAACGGCTGCAGCCTACGACAACGCCGCGTTGCGGGCAATCTCGCGTTCGATTAGCCCTCCAGTTTTTCTCATGGAGTTGGCTGGAACTTTCCTCATCCCACGGCGTCAATTTACAGTGTGACGGCGTTAGTCACGTTGCTGGTGTACTGTGTTCCCAGTGGAGGAATCGGATGATCGCTCTGGAAGCCCGCGGCTTGATGAAGGCCTATACCTCGGTCCCAGCCGTTAGTGACGTTTCGTTCTCCCTGAATTCCGGCGAGGTGCTGGGCTGCTTGGGCCCCAACGGTTCGGGCAAGAGCACCACGGTTCGAATGCTTACCGGTTTGCTGGAACCCACCCGCGGCCAGGTGCT
Organism: uncultured Acidobacteriota bacterium; assembly: GCA_963725655.1. Lineage (GTDB taxonomy): Bacteria > Acidobacteriota > Terriglobia > Acidiferrales > UBA7541 > CAVRXT01. Next base: position 648,217 of record CAVRYY010000001.1, read on the forward strand.
GTGCGGCGGCGAGAGCATCCAATCGAACCTGGTCGGCTACCGCGAACACTTGGGCTACGTCCCGGAAGACACCAATCTCTATCCCTTCCTTTCAGGCTGGGAATACCTCGAGCTGGTAGGGACCCTTCGCGGTATGGAAGCGTCGCGGCTGGCCAAGAAAATAGACGCCATGCTCGAACTCTTCTCGCTTTTCCCGCATCGCCACTCCGCGATTGGGTCGTACTCCAAAGGGATGCGCCAGCGCATTCTGCTGATCGCATCGTTTCTGCACGACCCGGATCTACTGATCTTTGACGAACCGCTCTCGGGTCTGGACGTAACCTCCGCGCTGATCGTCAAGAACTTGATCCGCGGGCTGGGCGAGCGCGGCAAGGCGGTCTTTTACTGTTCGCACGTGCTTGAAGTGGTAGAAAAGGTCTGTTCCCATGTGATGATTCTCCGCAAAGGCCGCGTGTTAGCCTACGGCTCGACCGCCGACCTGCAGCAGGCCTCAGGACAATCCACATTGGAACACGCCTTCGTGCACTTGGTTGAGGACCGAGACGCGGTCCAGACCGCGCGGGACATCATCGACGTTATGGCCGCCGCTTGACTCTCTACGCCACTCCAACACCGTCGCGCCCTTGGGATAAATTCCTGAAAACGCCTTTCGCTCGCCTGGTTCGGCACTGCCTGGCCAGAATTTTCTACGGTGGCGACACGGCGCAGGAAGACGAGCTGGACTTGGGCGTCGGCGTCGCGCTGGGTCTGCTCGCTCTTCCCGGCGTTCTGGTTTCGTTCTTCCTCATCGATAAGTATGGATCCCTGTTTCAGGTGATCCTCGGCATCAAAGATTTCGACCCTTACGCTGCCTCGATGCCCGACGAGTATTTTTTTATCGCCCTTTCGATGGTGGTCACCGCATCGGTGGTCGTCTGGAAGTGGGATAGCCTGCTCCCCGACCGCCGCGATTACGCCAATCTCGCTCCCCTCCCGATTCACAACCGTACTTTCTTCGCGGCCAACCTGCTCGCGCTCACCTTCGTAACCACCATCATGTCGCTGGATGTGAACGCCGCGTCGATGGTGGCGTTCCCACTGGTGGTCACCGGGTCGCGCTCGTCATTCAGCTACTACACGGTATTTCTCGCCGCTCACGTAACCAGCCTCCTGCTGGCCAGCGTATTCAGCTTTCTGGTGGTATTGGCAATTCTCGGCACGCTGATGAGCGTTCTCCCATACCGCTGGTTCCGAAAATCCTCCCTGTACGTCCGGTTGGGAATCGTCACCTTCCTGCTAGCCATCCTCTCCACGAGTTTCGCCGTTCCGCCCATGATCGAGAAACTCTCGACACTTTCGTCTTCGCCGCTGCGGTTCCTTCCCCCGGTGTGGTTTGTAGCGTTAAACCAGTCAATGCTCGCACGGGCCAATCCCGCGCTCTTGGGCCTGGGCCGGACCGCACTGGCCGCCACCGCCATCGCGCTGGTCGTGGCGATCGGCGCGTACGCCTTCAGCTACCGGCGCAGCTTCACTCGCAGCGCGGAAATAATGGAAAGCCTGCCCGCCGGCGGGGGCGCAATTGTCCCGCGAGTATTTCGGCTGCTGGATTGGCTGTTGTTCCGCACTCCGTTCGAGCGCGCTGGCTTTCGTTTCACCATGAAGGCGCTGGCCCGGAGCGACAGCCAAGCCCTGGTATTGGGCTGGTTTGGCGGCCTGGGGATCGTAATTGCCTCGCAGACCTTATTCGCCGCGCTCAGCGCGCGCACCCAGGAGGTCAATCACGTTCCGTCGGCCGCGCTTCTGAGCATTCCACTGACTCTGGGATACTTCCTGATCACCGGACTGCGCGTCGCCTTCGACGTTCCCGTGGCGCTCCGCGCCAACTGGCTGTTCCGCGTCACCGTCGACCCAGACACCCATCAATGCGCGCCGCTGGTTCGCAAGATCATGCTGCTCTTTCTGCTTCCGCCGCTGATCCTGATTTGCGTTCCGGTCTATGCCCATTTCCGTGGCTGGCAACTAGCGGTCACTCACACCGCGATCGTCGCCGCGACGTACCTGCTGCTCATCGAAATTTTCCTGATGTCGTTCCGGAAAATCCCTTTCACCTGCTCGATGCCCGCTTTCAAGAGCCACTCCATCGCGACCGTGGTGATTTTCATCATCGGTTTTTTCGTCTTCTCGACGCTCACCTCCACCGCCGAACAATGGGCCTTGGAAGACCCCTTCCGGTTTTTCTTTCTGGCCCCATTGGTGCCCGCAGCCGCGTTCGCGATCTGGAAGTGGCGCGATGGCATGATTCATCTGGACAAGAAAATCATCTTCGAGGACCAATTAGCCCCCGCAGTCGAGGTCGCCATGAACCTGGGCATCGGGCCCTGACCGGCCTGCAGATGCCGGGCATGGCAATGGTCCTCTGCGCCACTCAATCAATGTGCGAAGCCGAACCTGAAAGCCGCGAACTTCCGGCGTTAGCGGTCTTGGGGTTTGCGGGGGCGGAGTTTTTTTCTGCTTGGCTTGGACTGGCGCGTCTTAGACCCCACCAGTTTCGCTTGAAGCTTCTTGGGCAGCTTGGCGACCACCAACGCATGAGCTTGACGCAGGAGGCGTTCCAATTCGGGACGGGCAAGCGCGGATTCGAATTCCAGCCCAATCCACTGGGCCCGAGCGAGGTACGGCGCCGGGATGATTCCAGGGCGCTCGATCAGTTCCGCGAAGTCATCGTTGCTGCATTTGAACGATAAGACGACTGGCGCGGGCTCCAGCGGGGCCACCGCGAACATCTTGCCGCCTACCTTGAAAACCAGGTCAATTTCCCACTGGATGTGCTCAGTGGCGCCGGTCAACGAGAGGCACATCTGGCGCAGCCAATCGGCGTCCATCATAGCGGTAGCGTACTGCAGGAAAGCAAGATAGTCGAGATCGATGGATTTGAGGGCTCGCGTACGACGCCCAGCAGCGACGGTTTTAGCCGGAATCGAGCGGGAAGAGCAAAGCGTAATGCGAGAGTGCCCAGCTGCTACTTCTTCTTAGGCCCCACCGCCGGAGGGGCGACTCCAACCCCCGGATCCACGCCGAAATCCCAGACATACAGGCTGATATCGGTATCTTGGCCGCGCACTCCGGTCATTTGGGTTAGCGCATACTCGCCCGGGGGCAGCGGCTGCTCCAGCGTATAGCGGAAGACCCGCTGGGCTACCGGCCACTCTTGCAGGGGCAGCGCGGTGCTCACTTCTCTTTGCTCCGTGAATAACGTGTCGACGTTCTCGACCACCCGGACCGGGCCCCGGGCGCGGATGCGTACCAACTCCACGTTGGGGATACTCGATCCAAACATTCGGATCCAAAACTCCGGACGCGCGTCAGTGACACGCAGGTGGGCACGCGAGCCTTGGATGATTATGTTGCGACGGCTGGGCACTATCGGCACCGGGATCAGAATTTGCTTCGCGGTTTGCTTCTTATCGCGCCGCTCTTGGGTTTCTGCCTGCGTCAGGGCCAACAACGACCTCCCTTCCAACACGAACGCTCCCGCTCCCGGCGGCAAGAAGACGTTAGGCAGCACCTCCAGGCTCGCATCCACGTCGAGAGTCGGCGCAGCTCGGCGCGCGGCCTCGATTTTGCTCGCCTTAGCAAGGATTTCCGAATCCGTCTTCGTCTCCGTGGCCTCCTCTTTTTTGGTCGCGTCCCAATCGACCAGCGCCGCGGGGATTTCTTCCCATTCCGATTGATCGATGCTGTAGAACCTTACCCGATCACCTTCGAGTTGGTAGCTTTTCACTAGTTGGAACGTGCCGTCCTTGAGCATCAGTTTTTTTCCGCGCGGTAGTGGCGCAGCGCTTTCCAAACCTGTAGCTCCGCTCGCGCCTGCCTGCTGTCCCGGCCGCCCGAAAAGCAAAGGACACACCGCCCACCCTAGGCAGAAGACCAGCAAAGCAAGCGCTAAGTATTGTCTAATAAGCGGTTTAGCGTAGAGCAAGGGAGTGCGCGCAGGGGATCGAGGGTGCATTCGGCACGGGAACATACACTACTGAGGATGCCATATTCGGTGCTTGGGATCACTCAGCATTGCTGGGTCATAGGAGCCAACCCAGCGGTGAAAAATTTCTTCTGACCGCCTCGACAAACGCCGGTGCCACCGGCAATCGCCGGTATTCGGGCCATCGCCCGATCAAACACTGGCCTTAATGCTCGCAGCGGGGAAACAGGACCGCCAGGATCATCAAGTCCGAACTGGTGAACACCATTCGTTTGGCTTGGACTCCGGCGGCTTCCGCCGCGCGTGCCACCGATCCCAGATGACGGCTCTGCGACAAATCGCGCAGATGGTCGCGGCAAATTCCCGTCAACCCAGATACTTCATCTTCGGTAAAAAACTTCTGGCTGGACTTTATTTTGAGCACGGTTTCCCGCCTCTTGGTGCTTCGATTCGGCATAGAGAATACGAGTTGCATGGTTTCACTTGCAATAGTCCTTCCGTTCTATTTTGTTTCATTCGGCCCAAGTGTCCGCTTCTTTAGAAAATTCGCGCGCGCCGTTGTTCATTGGCCTTTCGTGATGTAGCGATTCAGGTTAGGAAGAAAAAGGCGAGAGAAACCACGTTCGGACCCGCGCGCTCACCAACAACATTCTGGATATTTCTACCATTTGAGGAATTTCTTTCCGCTCTTGATAGTACTTTTCTGCAGAGTTCCAGACACTATTTGCCTCCGGAATGTGACGCGTTCCGTCGGTAGCCGCCGAACTTCAGCAAGCTGAATTTGCCGCGAGTGCGGAAGAGTGCGGTGCCCGAAAACAAAATCGCGCTCGTACTTGGAAACGTAACCGCTGATTTGCAGTGGCGTAACATTTCGATTTCTATCCGGCAAACTCTTGCCGGTTAAGGGCTGATCGAGTTAGCGCTTCAGGGCATCCACAGGGTTCGGGGATCAGAGCAGGGTTTCGACAGCGGAAATTGCAATTGGGTCAATTACCGATCGCGAAGCCGCCGGACTTTTCAAACTGCCGGGCGGCTCGCAGCATTTTTCCTTCTCCGAAGTGCGAGCCAAAAATCTGCAAGCCCACCGGCAAACCGCCGCGAGTGTTTCCGCACGGCACCGAGATACCCGGCACACCCGCGAGCGATCCTGTAACTGTGTATATATCAGCAAGATACATCTGTAGTGGGTCGGCCGTTTTTTCGCCCAATCGGAAAGCCGGCGTCGGCGCGGTGGGCGTTACGATCAAGTCACACTTCAAGAACGCATCCGCAAAATCACGGAAAATCAGCGTCCGCACCTTTTGCGCGCGCAAATAATACGCGTCGTAGTAACCGGCGGAGAGTGCGTACGATCCCAGCATGATGCGCCGCTTCACCTCCGCGCCAAAACCCTGCTCGCGGGTTTTCCGGTACATATCCATTAGCGTCGTGCCCGGAACTCGTAGACCGTAGCGCACTCCGTCGTATCGCGCCAGATTGGAACTCGCCTCCGCGGTGGCGATGATGTAATAGGTGGCAATCGCATAATCGGTGTGCGGCATCTTCAGCGGAATCCGCTGGCAGCCCAATTTCTCCAGCAGCGCGATTCCCGCTTCGACGTGCTGACGAACCTCCGGATCGAGTCCTGTGCCAAAGTAATCTTCGGGGACGCCGATCCGCAGTCCCGCTAGATCCTTTTCCATTTCTTGCGCGTAGGAAGGCACAGCGATGTCCGCCGACGTGGAATCCAGTGGATCGTGCCCGGCAATCGTGCCCAGCACCGCCGCAGCGTCGGCAATATTGGCGGCAAACGGTCCGATGCGGTCCAGCGAAGACGCAAACGCGATCAGCCCATATCGGGACACCCGGCCGTACGTGGGCATCACTGCCGGTATCCCGCAGCAAGCGCCCGGCTGGCGTATCGAGCCCCCTGTGTCGGTCCCCAACGCTGCCACTGCCAATGCTGCAGCCACGGCCGCAGCCGATCCGCCGCTGGACCCCCCGGGAACGCGGTCCAGCGCCACCGGATTGTGCACTGGGCCGTATGCGGAGTTCTCATTCGAGCTGCCCATGGCGAATTCGTCGCAATTGGTCTTGCCCAGAATCACCGCACCCGCCTTTTCCAGCCGTTCGACGGCGGTTGCGTTGTAGGGCGGCACGTAGTTTTGCAGGATCTTCGAGCCGCACGTCGTGGGAATGCCGGTAGTGCTCAGAACGTCCTTAACCGCGATGGGAACGCCGGCCAGCGCGGGCAAAGCTTCACCCTTCGCGACTGCCGCGTCCACCCGGCCAGCTTGCTGATAGGCCAACTCGGGCGATAGCGCCAAATAAGCGTTCAACTCCGGATTACGCCGCGAGATCGCGGCAAAAAACTCGTCGGCAAGCTCACGCGCCGATACCTTCCGGCCTTCCAGTGCCGTTCGAATCGTCGCGACTGTCCATGGCGCCGTGTGGCTCATCGTTCAATCACCTTGGGTACGCGGAAATACGGAGGAACCGGGTCCGGTGCTATCTTCAGGACCGCTTCCGCCGTGTGCATGGGGCGCTCGACGTCCTCCCGGAGGGCGGAATTCTCGCGCTCCTCGGCGTCGCCCTTCGCTCCCATTGACGCGCTAGCGCCCCCAGGCGTTGCGCTGCCCGTCGCCCCGGCCAATACCTGCGCCATCGGTTCGACCCCAGAAACATCGATCTCATTGAGTTTATCGGCGTAGCTCAGGATGGCGTCGAGCTGGCCTCGATACAGTTCCACTTCGCCTTCGCTCAATTCCAGGTGCGCCAGTTGCGCTACGCGCAGCACATCGTCCCGCGTGATCTTCATTTTTTTCGGGTCCTTCGGGTGTTCGCACTTTCCAATCGGCTGGTTGGGGCCTGCCGCGAGCTGGTTGCTGCGACGTTCCTAACGCTTGCCCTTGCTGCGGATAAATGGCGTGTGTTCGTTGTCGTCTTCGTACCGCATGCGCCGCGGCCCGGGCTTGGCGGCCACAAAACGCACCTCGCGAACCAGATTCCCGCCCCAGCTCTCATTGATTTTCTGCCGGAAGGCGTCCTGCATCTGCTCGAGTTGGCTCCGCCAATCTTTTCCGGTCGTGGATATCTCCAGAATCCCGTCGGCGCAATGTACCGGTCTGGTCTGTGCCGCGACTTTGGCGCCCACGATGCTGGGCCACGCCGCTTCCAGCCACGCCAGCGTGGCGCGCGGGCGCTTCATTTGCCGCACTGTTTTCCCCAGGATGCTGCTGGCCTTTTCCATGCGTCGGAGATTCTAGCACACCATTTATTTTTGCGACGAGCCCGGCGCTAAAGTCCCAGCGTCTCGGAAATTCCGCGCATCGCTTCGATGCAAAATGCGATGTGTTCTTCCAGCGGCACGCCCAGTTCTTCGGCGCCGTTGGTCACGTCCATGCGGTTCACCCCACGCGCAAAAGCCTTGTCCTTGAGCTTTTTTCTCACCGAGGCCGCTTCAACGTCCGCTAGTTTCTTACTCGGCTTCACCAGCGCGCAGGCGGTCAGAAATCCGGAAAGCTCATCGCACGCGAATAAAGTTTTGTCCAGCGGCGATACGCGCGGCACTTGACAATAGTCGGCGTGCCCCAGAATCGCGTGAATCATTTCTTCCGGATACCCTTGCTCACGCAGAATTCTGCAGCCCTCATACGGATGTTCCCGGTCGGCGGCGTGCGCGTCGTTCGGCCAGCGCTCGTAGTCGAAGTCGTGCAGCAGCCCCGTCAAGCCCCACAACTCCTCGTCGGCGTTCGTTTTCCGCGCGTAGGCTCGCACACAAGCTTCCACCGACAGGGCGTGCTTGCGCAGGCTCTCGCTGGCGGTGTATTCGCAGAGCAATTTCCAGGCATCCTCACGAGTGGGCATGTTTCTTCCTTGTTTTCGGTCCGCACAGCGGCTTATTCCGCCCGTGGACCGTTTTGGAACCAATTTCGGTGCCTAGTATCGCAAAGGGCCACCGTTTCTCGCAAATATGCCTCTTACAGGCAGCAATTGGCGGGATTTTGCTTTTGGCGACAGCACCTAAGTGGAGTGGTTGCTACTCAGGAAACGCCACGAGTAAAATATCTTGCGCCTAATTTGGCCAAAGGCATAGAAAGTGCTTGACACTTTTTGTCACAATGTAGACAATCTCGCTCGCGCGCCTTGCAGTCTCTGCCTTCCCCTAGACAGAGTTCCCCCTTATCCAATGCGCCGGGTCAGCTTGCGAGGACACCGGTGTCAGAGAAGAATGGCATAGAAAGCACCACCGAATTGGATCGCGAAGTAATTCGCTGCCAGGTTTGCGGGCTGGTTCAGTATCGTACCCGCACCGGCAACTGCCGCAGATGTCTGCGTCTGATGCCGCCCAAAGTGGCTTTTGTCATCCCTTCACCGTCCCCACAGGACTTGCCGGGAGATGATCGCCAGCTGTTTGAAAACTGGCCGAACCGCGAAACCGTTGAAAATATCGGTCAGCGCATTCGCCAGTTGCGTGAGTCCCGCGCGATGACCCAGAGCCAGCTACAGGCTCGTTCGCGGGTCTCCCGTTCCTATCTTTCCCGGATCGAGAGTGGTCAGATGACGCCGAGCCTCGGCACGCTCGAGAAAATTGCCGAAGCGCTGGGCGTAGGTCTGAATCGCTTCTTCGTTCCTGAATCGAATGGAGAAACGGTGCTCGAGGATCCATTCATCCAGGGTCTTCGGCCCTTCCTGCGTCAGCTCGATTGGGCGCAGTGGCAGTCCATTCTCAAGCGTTTGCAAGCCATCAGCGAGCACGTCAATACCGCCAACAGCCCGTTGCGCTCCATTCCTTCGCCGTCGGAGCGGGTGCCCCACGCGCTTCCCCGCAGGCAGCAGCCTTCTGCTCCCTCGGCCAGCGCACTGCATCGTTGATTACGCAGATGTAGGCGTAGGTCCGGGAATCTGACTTGGGGGACTCGGACCACGGTGGTAGCGACCGTTGCGGAGCCGACGGCGGAGATCACGGAGCAACGCGCTCCGCGATGCTTCACGCGCCGGGTGCAGTCCTGGGCATTTCGAAAGCTAACGAAAATTAACGAATGGCAGTCCGCTCGCGAATCTTCGCGTCGGGCTTGGGGCCGGCGTCGATTCCTCCGGCGCGGCATCGATTTTCTTGCTGTCTGCTTTCGAGGAAGCCTCGCGGGACGGTTTCGGAGTTTGCGGCGGCCTTTGCTGGGCGAACCCGCGCGCAGGTCGCCCCCCGATCGATAGCTCCGCCAGGAAGTACGAATAACTACTGCAGTTCTTTTTTCCCCACCCGCAACAGGTTGATCTCCGTCCCCGCATCAACCCGCTTGAGCGCAACGATGCGCGCACCGTCGTTCAGCTTACTGACGAACGCCCCATCCGCGTCGTTGTAGTTAAGCGAGTCTTTCCCCTTCCAGTGGCTATTCGAATCGCTGGATGAGTGCGAGTGTCCTTGTTCGAATTGGAAATCGGCACCCAAACGCTTGCGATACCAATCCTGCACCTTGTCGTATCCATCCGGCGTCGTATATTTCTCCATCGCCATCCCCACCGCCTGGTTCGGGATATTGATCTCGAAGTTCCCGTTGTTGCTGCTTCCGCTGGTGGCTCCCGGATAGACCGGCAGACCCACGCTATGCTTATCGCCGTTGACGTTGATCGCGCCCATCGGCGTCTGAATTTCCACCTTGTTCCCCGCTTGATGGACGTGCACTTGGCGAGCCACGAAAAGGCCGATCAGCACCGAGCCCAGCACCAGCACGAAGAAACACGCCCCTAAAATTCCCAGAACCCACCAAAGCGCGTTGCTTTTTCGTTGCGGTGGCGGCAGAGGCACACGGGAAGGCACGGTAGACATAGTTCACCTCACAGCGATTCTACCCAAATCATACGCAATCTCCGTGCGGAATGTTCCACTGGCCAAGCCGGCCGAAAACAGGTAGCCATCATTTGTGATTCGCCACCTGGCGGAAATGCGCGTTTTTGCCGGATGAATAATCAGAGCCCACCGGGGACACGATAGACCGCAAGCGTGCCGCGCTCGTATACTGCATCCATGCATCGCGTCGCTGCCCATGATTGAAACCGCGGATCTGCTGGCTGCTCTGCGCCGCTATTGGGGCTACGACTCATTTCGCCCGCTCCAGGAAGGCGTGGTCCGCAGCGTGCTCGCCGGGCGCGACACGTGCGTCGTGATGCCCACCGGCGGCGGAAAATCCCTGTGCTTCCAATTGCCCGCGGCCACCCTCCCCGGAAAAACCACCATCGTAATCTCGCCGTTGATCGCGCTGATGCAGGACCAGGTCGCACAACTCGATCAAATGGGCATTCCTGCCGCGTTGCTCAATAGCTCGCTCAGCTCCCGCGAGCAATCCGACGTCATGCGCAAGGCCAACCAGGGCGCCTACCGCCTGCTGTACCTCTCTCCCGAACGGATTGCGCGGCAAGACACCATTGAATGGCTGCAGCGCACCCCCATTTCCGCGTTCGTAATTGACGAAGCGCACTGCATCTCGGAATGGGGGCACGAGTTCCGCCCGGACTACCGCTTGCTCAGCCGCCTGCGCCTGCTGTTTCCTGCGCACCCGATTGCTGCGTTCACCGCCAGCGCTACCCGGCGCGTGCGCCACGACATCATCGAGCAGCTTCAGCTTCGCGATCCGCACAAGTGCATCGCCAGTTTTCATCGCCCCAATTTGCGCTACCTGGTGAAGGAATGCACCACCGCGACCCAACCTACACTACTGCTGCAGACACTCGATCGCCACGCCGGTCGCAACGTGATCGTCTACTCCCCGACCATCGCGCGAGTGGATCAGACCGTGGATTTTCTCGCGGCCAACGGCATTCCCGCCATCCCTTATCACGGCCAGATGGACAATGCCACGCGCCGCGAGAACCAGGAGCGCTGGATGTCCGACGAGGTTCCGGTGCTGGTAGGCACGGTGGCGTTCGGCCTGGGTGTGAATAAAGCCGCGGTGCGCGCCGTGGTTCACCTCTCGCTCCCGAAATCCATTGAGCAGTTTTATCAGGAAGCTGGACGCGCGGGACGTGACAGGCTTCCCGCGGATTGCGTCTTGCTCTGGCAGAAGCGCGACGTCGGCCTGCTTACCCACTTCATCATGCAAATTGCCGACGGGCCGGAGAAAGAGCGCGCCTGGCAGCGCTATCACGGCGTGCGGCGTTTTGTGGACTCGAGTTCCTGCCGGCACCGGCAGATATGCGTCCATTTCGGCGAGACGCCGAAGTGGACGGCGTGCGGGGCGTGCGACGTTTGCGGTGTGGACATGGAATGGCTGGATGAGAGTCAGGCCCCGCCGCCTGCGCGTAAGCGCGACCGCAGCGCCAAGCTGCGGACGGTGAGCGCGAGTTCAAGTTCGAAATCAAGCAAACGTTCGCGCTCGTATCCATCGTTGCCCGAGCGCACCGCCTCGCCGGCGCGCCGGCATTCGATCGGCAGCCCCCGCCCGAGCGCGGCCCTAGGGTCGCGCTCGAGTGCAGCGGAAGACGTAAGTGCGAGCGTTCGCGAAAAATTTCGTGGAGGCGCATCCGCACCGCGCTCGGCTGGTTCGGATGCCCGGTCCGCCGGTGCAGGTTCGGGCGCCGGAACGAAGCGGTTGTGGTTTGAGCGGCCACGGCCACCTGCGGTGGACACGGGTGGCCCGACCCAGCGGCCTGCCTCAACTCGGAACGACGCATCCGCACCGCTACTCTCAGCTCGAGCCGATGCTTCCGCATCGCCGGACTCACGCCCCGCCGGGCGGGCCGCCCCGCCGGTTGCGCCCGGGAGCCCTTGGGTGCATCCGCAGGCTCCTCCCGGGAGGGGAGCGGGGGCGCAAGCGCCGCCGCCGGTATCACCAGTAATCGTGCCGCGGCCCAGCGCAAACCGGCAGGCGCTTGCTCAAGACGATTTGCTCGATTATCTCCGCGAGTGGCGCCGGGTCACTGCGAAGGAGCAAGGAGTTCCGGCTTTCGTTGTGCTGCATGATACGTCTCTAGAGGAAATCGCTGAGGCGCGCCCGGCGTCCGTCGACGCGCTGCTCCGCGTCTACGGAATCGGCGAACGCAAGGCCGAGCGCTACGGCCGGGAAATTCTCGATGCTCTCGCCCGTTTCGCCAAAGGCGATCGCGCGTCCCCGCGCAAAGCAAAAGCCGCCGGCAATTCCTGAGCGCGGCGTTAGCTAAAGCGCACCTTCACGTCGGGACGCTTTTCCAGGTGCACTGTATCGATGAAGCGCACCACGCGATCCTCCAGCGTCATGATTAACGATTGAGTGCGCACTCCGTCGCCGAAGAAGCGCACCCCGCGCAACAGGTTTCCCTCGGTGACGCCGGTGCATGCAAAAATCAGCTTCTTGCCGGGCGCCAAATCTTGCGTGTCGTAGATTCGCTTAGGATCCTTGATTCCCATCTGCGCTAACCGCGCCAGGTGTTCCGGTTTCGACGCCACCAGCCGGCCTAGAATCTGTCCGTTCAGGCAACGCAGCGCAGCCGCGGTGAGCACGCCCTCCGGCGCGCCTCCAGTGCCCATCACCGCGTGAATGCCGGTTCCAATCACCGCCGCGGAAATTCCCGCCGACAAATCGCCGTCGCCGATCAACCGAATGCGCGCCCCGGCCTTGCGAATCTCTCCGATCAGCTTTTCGTGCCGCGGGCGATCCAGCACCGTCACCACCAGGTCCTCGACGTCGCGATCCAGGCGCTTGGCAATCGCGTGCAGGTTGTGTTCCGGCGTGGCGTCCAGATCCACCGCGCCCCGGCAAGCAGGTCCTACCACGATTTTTTCCATGTACAGGTCGGGCGCGTGCAGCAAGCCGTGCTTTTCGCTGGCAGCCAACACGGTGATCGAGTTCGGTGTGCCCAGCGCGCAAAGATTGGTCCCCTCCAGCGGATCGACCGCGATATCTACGGTGGGGTAAGTGATGTAGGTGTCCCGCGTGGCCCGGCCTACTTTCTCGCCGATGAAAAGCATGGGAGCTTCGTCACGTTCGCCCTCGCCGATCACGATCGTGCCGTCCATTCCTACGCCATCCATCTCTTTGCGCATCGCCTCTACTGCTGCGCGATCGGCGGCTTCCCGGTCGCCCAATCCCATCGTGCGCGCGGACGCGATCGCAGCTTGTTCGACCACCCGCAGAAATTCCAGGCTCAGTTTTTCCATTGGGAACCTCCGGCGAAATCTTGTTTCGGCGGCGGCAATGATAAACCTTTTTGCAGGAGGTTGGGGCGGATTTGAAGCATTTGTGGCGCCGCCGGGGATGGCCGCGCCACAGAACCCGTTTCTAGGTGAAGGCGGCGACTCCGGTGATGCGTTCGCCGATGATTAACTTGTGGATGTCGTGCGTGCCTTCATAGGTCAAAACAGATTCCAGGTTGTTCATGTGCCGCATGATCGGGTAGTCGTCCACGATGCCATTCGCGCCCAACACGCTGCGCGCCAGACGCGCCGTTTCCAGCGCCATCCACACGTTATTCATCTTGAGCATCGAGATGTGCGAGGGATGCACACGACCCTGGTCCTTGAGTTTTCCCACCTGCAGCGCCAGCAATTGGGCCTTGGATATTTCGGTGATCATCCATACCAGCTTCTCCTGCACCAGTTGGTGCGACGCGATTGGCTTGTTATTGAACTGTTTGCGCTCCTTCGAGTAGCGCAGCGCGCAGTCGTAGCACGCCATCGCCGCGCCGATCGCTCCCCACCCGATGCCGTATCGCGCCTGGTTCAGGCACGAAAGCGGCCCTTTCAGTCCCTCTACCCCCGGCAACATGTTGGCGGCGGGAACCTTGCAATCGGTCATCGCCAGGCCTGAGGTGATCGACGCGCGCAGCGACCATTTCCCGTGAACGTCCCACGCCTTGAATCCTGGCGTGCCTTTCTCCACCAGGAACCCGCGCACTTTGTCGTCTTCGCACTTGGCCCAGATCAGCGCCACGTCCGCGATTGACCCGCTGGTAATCCACATCTTCTCGCCGTTCAGGATGTAGCTATCGCCGCTCTTCACCGCCCGTGTGAGCATCCCGCCGGGATTCGATCCGAATTGCGGCTCGGTGAGCCCAAAGCAGCCCAGCGCCTTGCCCTGCTGCATCAGCGGCAGCCACTTGTTCCTCTGTTCGTCCGACCCAAACGCATGGATCGGATACATTACCAGCGCGGATTGTACCGAAACGAAGCTCCGCAACCCCGAGTCACCGCGCTCAAGCTCCTGGGTTACCAGGCCGTATTCCACGTTGGACATTCCCGCGCAGCCAAAGCCATCCAGACTGGCGCCGAAAAAGCCGAGTTCCGCCATCTGCGGGATCAGTTCTTTGGGGAATCGGCCTTCGCGATTGCATTCCTCGATGATCGGCAGGATTTGTTCGTCGACAAACTGCCGCGCGGTTTGCCGCGCCAGTTTCTCCTCATCGCTCAGCAGCGAATCGAGTTCCAAATAATCAACACCGGAAAATGACGGCATGGGAGGGCTCCTTGGTTAGCGAGATTAGGATAGCATCGCCGGGGCTTCGCGGAAAATACGCAGCGATCGTGAGTTGAGTTTCGGGGCAACGCGTTTTGCGTCCGGACGATTAGAAATCGGGCACGCAGACAAGATTTTCGACGCTACAACGGAAAGGTCCAGCGCGTGGCGGCCTCCACAAAATCTTCCGCGTGCTCATCCAGGCCAAACACCGTCCGCACATCCACTCGCCACAACGCGCTCCCGGCTGGTCCGGTGCTGCCATCAGACGTCTCAATCATGGCCTCGATCTCGCCGCCGTACTTCGTGTTATAGACCGGGGCGAAAACGCGCCGCGCCTCTGCGTCATTAGTCTCGCGGGCCTCTCCTTCCACGATCACCGCCTCGTCGGCCTCCTCCGTGGCGATTGAGCAATAGGGATTCGCAGCCAGATTCCGTGCCTTGCGCGTGCCGCGGCCGGTGGTGAACCAAAATGCATCTTCTCTCCATATGCCCCAAACGATCATCAGGTGCGGCCGACCGTTGGGTCGCGCCGTGGACACCCAGTAGTTGTGCGATTTCTCCAGGCGCTCGACCGCCCATCGCCAGGGCAGCAAACCGTGGGTCGGGTCTGCGCCGGCTGGTGCATTGCGGAGCCGCGCGTCCGGCCAGTAAAGATGAGTGGCTTCAGGGTCTTTCGGCATGGGGTGCCCTCCGGCACGGCATTCTACGCCTGTTTCGGGCTACGGCTACGTCCCGCATTTTACCGGGCAGCTCCCCCAGCCAGCCGGACGGCCCAAAAACCTGCTGCGAGTCCGGGGTTCATCGCCCTCGATGTCCACCGAACCGATCCCTTCCAGCGCCTGACCCGGCTGTGCTAATTTCGCGCTGGAAACGGAAAAAAACCGCGATGGCCTGCGTTGTGGCCGCGCCAGCCCGGCAGCAGGAGTGTATGAACAGCCGAAATGGGCGCTCCCAAGTAGGCCAAAGCGAATCCAAAGAGGGCCCAATTCTGGCTCGCCCAACAGTCTGGATACCCTCGCCGATGTACCTGATTCTAAAGACCAGATTTTTTCCGAATCGCGGCACTAATGCGTTTTCACTGTGTAGCTCGAGAGCAACTCTAGCCTCCAAAAAATCACCAAGCGCCTGGTAGTTTAGCCATGGTGCAAAATGAGGGCAGCGGGACGTTGACCTCCTTTATTGTCAATGCGATAATCACTCGCTTTCGTTGCGTTGAGGTGTGCGAGTCAGCCTCTCAGCGCGGCTCCGCGCGTCCGGTGCGAGCGCGAAACGTTTCCCGTTCATAAACGATGCCTATACTCCATCAACTCGCTGAGTTGTTCCTCCAAGCTGCGCCCACCGTAGTGATTCTCCTCGTCTTTTTGCTTTTCATGCGCTGGGCCTTCTTTACCCCGATTACCAAGGCCATGGCCGAACGGTCTGCGCGCATCGACGGCGCGCGTGCCGAAGCCGCTGCCGCTCAGGCTGCCGCCCAGCAGGAACTCGACACCTACGGCAACGCCATCAAGAAAGCGCGCAACGAAATTTACGCCCAGCAGGCCGCAGGGCGCCAGGTGGCGCTGGACAACCGGGCATCATTGGTGAAGGATGCGCGCACCCGAGCCGCGCAAAAGGTTGAGGAAGGCAAACAGCGAATCGCCCAAGACCTCGGCGCGGCCCGCGCCCAAGTGGACCAGCGCGCCCCGGAACTTGCCGCCGCGCTGGCACAGAACATCCTGCAGAAGCCCGCGAACACGATGAGGGGCATCGAGTGAGCGTTCGGATTCCCATCCAGGCCAAATGGAACGGTGCGTGGGTGACCGGTGCCGCAGGGCGCATCGCCGCTCTTCTGTGTCTCGCCCTTGTTTTCGTGCTGGCCATTGGCGCGCCACTATTTGCGGAAGAAAAAGGCGGATCGCTGGTGGAATCGCCCGCCGGCTCGTTATTTCGTTGGATCAATTTCGCGGTCGTCGCCGGTGTTGCGATCTATCTTGTGGTGAAGCTTGCCGGGCCGGGCTTCCGCAGCAACGCCATTCGGATCCAGACCGCCATTGCCGAAGGGACGCGAGCGCGTGAAGCGGCGGAGCAAACTCGCCGCGCCGCGGAGCAAAAACTGGCCGGTCTGGACGCCGAAATCGCTGGATTGAAGGCGGAGGCTGAGAAATCAGAGCGCGCCGAAGACGAAAAGATTCGCGCCCAGGCGCATGCCGAGGCGGAGAAAATCGACCTGGCCGCCAACGCCGAAATTGACGCGGCGGAGCGGGCCGCGCGTCTCGAACTGCGGCAATGGGTGGCCGAACGCGTGGTGGCGCAAGCGGAGGGTCTGCTGCGCGATCAAGTGACGCCCACCGCGGACGGCGCTCTGGTGAAAGGTTTTATTCAAGGTTTGGGAGGTAGAGCGAATTGAGTGCCCTGGTCCAACGTTACGCCGCCGCTCTTGCCGACGTCGCTTTGGCGCACAACGCTGCCGCTGGAATTCGCGGCGAATTGGGGGATGTTGCCGGCGCTTATCGCGAATCGAGCGATCTGCGGAATTTGCTCTCGAATCCGGCGGTCAGCGGCGAGGTAAAGAAATCCTTGTTGAACAAACTCGCCGACCGCATGCAGTTGGGCCAGGCCACGCGCAATTTCCTTTTCGTGCTGGTGGATCATCACCGCGTGGAACTGCTGCCGCATTTGCTGCCGGCGTACGACACCGAAATCCACGCGCGCATGGGAATCGCCGAAGCCCTGGTGACTTCCGCGCACGAGCTCAGCGGCCAGGAAAAGCAGGAGCTGACCGCCGCGCTGGAGCGTTTGACCCAGAAAAAAGTAGAAGCGCAGTTTGCGGTGGCCGATTCCTTGCTCGGCGGCGCCGTCGTCCAGATTGGTTCGACGATTTACGATGGTTCGGTGCGCCAGCAACTCGAAAGTCTGCGCACAACTTTGCAATCCGAATAGGAGCAGCATGGCGAAGATCAAAGCCGACGAAATCACAAATCTGATTCGCCAGCAAATCGAGAATTACCAACAGACCGTGGCCGTCGAGGAAGTCGGCTCGGTCATCTCGGTGGGCGACGGCATCGCGCGTATCCACGGCCTCGATAAGTGCATGGCCGGCGAGATGATCGATTTTGGGAACGACGTTTTCGGTATCGCACTCAACCTGGAAGAAGACCAGGTGGGCGCGGTGCTGCTGGGCGACTACGCCGAAATTCGCGAAGGCGACACCGTCAAGCGCACCAACCAGATCATGTCGGTTCCCGTCGGGGAAGAGCTGATTGGCCGGGTAGTGAACGCGCTCGGAGTTCCGATCGACGGCAAGGGCCCGATCACTGCGAAACTGCGCAGCCCGATCGAGCGCATCGCGCCGGGCGTGGTGGATCGGCAACCGGTGCGCGAGCCGCTGCAAACCGGAATCAAAGCGATCGATTCGATGATTCCGATCGGACGCGGGCAGCGCGAGCTGATCATCGGGGACCGGCAAACCGGGAAGACCGCGATCATCGTCGACACCATCCTGAACCAGCGCGGCGGCGACATGATTTGTATCTACTGCGCGATCGGGCAGAAACGTTCGACGGTAGCGCAGCTGGTGAAGACGCTCACCGACAATGGCGCAATGGACTATTCCATCGTGGTAATCGCTTCCGCGTCGGAGCCGGCGTCGATGCAATTTGTCGCGCCTTTCGCGGCTTGCGCCATGGGCGAGTATTTCCGCGACAACAAGAAGCACGCCATTTGTTTCTACGACGACCTTTCCAAGCACGCCCAGTCTTACCGCGAAATTTCACTGTTGTTGCGCCGCCCACCCGGACGCGAAGCGTTCCCCGGTGACGTGTTCTTCCTACACTCGCGCCTGCTGGAACGCGCCTCAAAGCTCAACGACGAAAAGGGCGCGGGCTCGCTTACCGCGCTGCCGGTAATCGAAACGCAGGCGGGCGACGTTTCTGCGTATATTCCCACCAACGTGATTTCCATCACCGACGGGCAGATTTATCTGGAAGCCGACCTCTTCAACAGCGGCATACGTCCGGCAGTGAACGTCGGTCTTTCGGTCAGCCGCGTCGGCGGCAACGCGCAGATCAAGGCGATGCGCCAGGTAGCCGGTTCGCTCCGTTTGGAACTCGCCCAGTATCGCGATTTGGCGGCCTTCGCGCAGTTCGGTTCCGACCAACTCGACAAGGCCACCCAGGCGCAGCTCGCACGCGGCCAGCGCCTCACCGAAGTTCTGAAACAAGACCAGTACGTTCCGCTCGGCGTCGAGCGACAGGTGCTGATGATCTTCGCGGCGACGAATAAATTTATGGATGACCTGGAAATTTCCGAGTGCCGTCCGTTCGAAGCCGGACTGTACGATTTCATCGACACCAACTACCCGGGTATCTTCAAAACGCTGCGCGAGAAGAAAGCATTCGACGACGCCCTCAAGGCCGAGGCCTCCAAGGCTCTGGACGCCTACAAGGAACGCTTCATCGCAGCTACCCGGCCGCCCGCTGCTACCGCCGCCGGCGCCGCGAAGTGATCGGAAATAACAGAACCTAATGCCTACACTTCTCGATTATCGCCGCCGCATCCGCTCGGTTAAGAACACCCAGCAGATTACCCGCGCGATGAAATTCATTTCGGCCGCCTTGCTGCGCAAATCGCAGGACGGCGTCTTTGCCGCCCGGCCGTACGCTCACGAAATCGTGCGAGTGCTGCGATCGGCGACCGCGCGCATGGAGACTCCGGCCCATCCGCTGATGGAAGTTCGTCCGGAAGAGCGGATCCTGGTCCTGGTAGTGGCCGGCGACCGCGGCCTGGCCGGCGCGTTCAACGCCAACGTACTGCGATTGGCCTATACGTTTTTGCGGGAGCGCGAGGGGAAGCAGATTCGCGTGATCCCCATCGGCAGGAAGGCCGTCGACGCGATGCGCAAGCGCCGCTTCGAATTTGCCGCGGAATATATGAACGTGACCGCGCGGGTCGAATACAAGAAGGCCAAGGAAATCGCGGCGTTCGTCACCGATCTGTACGTCCGGAAGGAAGTGGACGCGGTGTATGTGGTCTACAACGAATTCAAGAGCGTGATCGTACAAACGCTGCGCGCGGAAAAGTTACTGCCGGTTCCGGCCGAGACGTTTTCGGGGAAAGCGGAACAAGAGTCGTCCACCAAGGGCGCGCAAGGCGTTGAGGCGGCGGAAGGGGCGGAGCCGTTGATCGATTACATTTACGAGCAGCCCGCCGCGGAAATTTTTGCAGCGCTGGTGCCGCGATATGTGGACGCCGAAATTTTCCGCATCATGCTGGAGTCGTCCGCGGCGGAGCACGGCGCGCGCATGGCCGCGATGGATGCGGCGACCAACAATGCGTCGGACTTGATCGAATCGTTGACCCTGCAAATGAACAAGATTCGCCAGGCAGGGATTACCAAGGAATTGATCGAAATCGTGAGCGGCGCGGCGTCCACCGAATAGCGGACGAATTACCGGTGCGAACAGCCGCGAACAACGGCGACTGATTTAGGAGAAAAAGATGGCAGAAAAGGAACAGACACTCGGACATGTGGTGCAGGTAATCGGGCCGGTAGTGGACGTGCAATTTCCCGAGCATCACCTGCCGCATATTTACAACGCGGTGCGGGTGGTCAGCCAGGGATTCAGCGTCCCCGAACCGATCGACATCATCTGCGAAGTGCAGCAGCACCTTGGCGAGGGCCGCGTGCGCACGGTGGCGCTCAAGCCCAGTGAAGGCCTGGTGCGCGGCATGAAGGCGTATGACACCGGGTCGGCGATTTCCGTTCCGGTGGGACGCGCGACTCTCGGGCGTGTGCTGAACGTGCTAGGTGAGCCGGTGGACGGCCTGGGCCCGGTAAAAGCCGACAAGTTTTATCCCATCCATCGTCCGGCGCCGTCGCTGATCGATCAGTCCACTAATCTGGAGATGTTTGAAACTGGAATCAAGGTGGTTGACCTGATTGAGCCGTTCCTCAAGGGCGGCAAAATTGGATTGTTCGGCGGCGCGGGAGTCGGCAAGACGGTTTTGATTCAAGAGCTGATTCACAACGTGGCGATGAAGCACGGCGGAGTGTCGGTGTTCGCGGGAGTGGGTGAACGCACCCGGGAAGGGAACGATCTTTGGCTGGAATTTCAGGAGTCCGGAGTAGTGACGCCGGGCAACTCGGAGAAATCGCGCGCGGCGCTGGTCTACGGCCAGATGACCGAGCCGCCCGGCGCGCGGTTGCGCGTCGGATTGACCGGCGTTACCGTGGCCGAGTATTTCCGCGATGAAGAACATTTGGACGTGTTGCTCTTCATCGACAACATTTTCCGTTTCGTGCAGGCCGGCTCGGAAGTTTCCGCGCTGCTCGGCCGCATGCCGTCGGCCGTGGGTTATCAGCCGAACCTGAATACCGAAATCGGCGAGCTGCAGGAGCGCATCACTTCCACCAAGCACGGCTCGATCACTTCGGTGCAAGCCATCTACGTTCCTGCGGACGACTACACCGATCCCGCGCCGGCCGGAACGTTTGCGCACCTGGATGCAACCACCAACCTGAGCCGGCAGATCGTCGAGCGCGGCATTTACCCCGCGGTGGATCCGCTGACCAGCTTTTCACGCATTCTCGATGCACGCATCGTTGGCGCCGAACACTACAACGTGGCCCGTTCGGTGAAGGGCGTGCTGCAGCGCTACAAGGAACTGCAGGACATTATCGCGATTCTCGGGATCGAGGAGTTGTCGGAAGCCGATAAGCTCACCGTGTCGCGCGCTCGCCGCATCGAGAAATTCCTGTCGCAGCCGATGTTCGTGGCCGCGCAGTTCACCGGACTGGAAGGGAAGTACGTGAAGATCGCCGAAACCGTCCGCGGTTTCAAGGAAATCGTGGAAGGGAAGCACGACGCGATTCCGGAGCAGGCGTTTTACATGACCGGAACCATCGAGGATGTTTTGGAAAAGGCCGAGAAAATGGCGGCGACCGCGTAGCGCCTTTCGCGCGGCGGAAGCGCTGGTAACTCAGCGGCGAAGTTTGTAGCGCAGTTCCGTGGAGACGTTCGTGGCCGAAAGTAAGCCGGTTTTGCCGGAGACAATTGAGCTGGAGATAGTGACGCCGGAGCGGCACGTGTTGGCGGCGACGGTCACCTGGGTGGAAATTCCCGGGCGGGAAGGCTATCTGGGGATTTTGCCCGGGCACGCGGCGTTGATCACCGAGTTGGGAATCGGGGTGCTGGTCTACCGCACCGAATCGGCCACGAATTATGTGACCGTGATAAATGGCTTCGCAGAAGTGCTGCCGGGACGGGTGATCGTGCTGGCCGAAGTGGCGGAACGCGCCGAGGAAATCGAAGTGGCCCGCGCCGAATCGGCGCGTAACCGGGCGCAAGAGCGCCTGGGTAAATCGGCGGCAATCGATGTCGACTGGAATCGCGCCGAGCAGGCCCTGCTGCGAGCCACCGCGCGCCTGGACGCCCGCGAAAAAGTGGGATCCTCCAGCAACATCCCGGCGGTCGCCGCTCAGCATCACGCGGCGTAGCGCCATGCTTCCAGCGAAACACCGCCGCATTTGGCTGCACCCTGCCGTGATTCTTTCGCATCGAATGAGTGGGCGATTGTTACAGGTTCCAGGGGCGATATGACTGAAAACGGCACCATCACGGTCTACACCAGCACGTACTGCGGCGACTGCCATCGCGCCAAGCAGTTCATGCGCGAGCGCGGCGTGAAATTCGAGGAAATCAATATCGACGAAGACGTGGCCGCCGAACAGCTCGTTTACAAAGTGAACGATGGCCTGAGAAAAGTCCCCACGCTCCACGTAGAAGACCGCTACTTCGCGTGCAGTCCTTTCAATCCCTACCAGCTAGCGGACCAACTGAAAGTCCCCCTCAACAAGTAAGGCCTGGCGCCGATTGTGGTCGCCGGTCAGTTCCCAATCTTGGCGCATCGCCGTTGAGGCCTGCTGGTTCCGGACGACTTGGCTTGCCGAATGGTGGTTCGACATCTGAGTGACCTAGTGGCCCCATGGAAAATTCCGAGTCGATTTGTAGCCAAGAGGTTGCCGGCTGCGCATATGCTCGGGCAACTAGTTATTTGCGTGATCGGGTTGGAATAGCGGATCATTGTGTTCCTCGCACAGAATGTTTGGCGATGAGGGCGAGCCATGGATTCCCGCCAAGCAGAATATATAAGGGCTCGTGATGGATAACGAATCAAAGTGTCCGGTGAGCGGGAAGCAGAAGTACAAGAGTGAACGTGAGGCGCTCGCGACTGCCGCATACCAGATCGCAACTGCCGATGCGCCGAAGGGACTTCGAGCCTATCGATGTTCCTGGTGCCACGCCTGGCATCTCACGAAAAATAGAGCGGGAGCCGGGAAGGATCGTAGATGAAACGCCTTTTTTTGATCGATACGGATACGGCTTCCGATGACGCGGTTGCGCTGGTCATGGCGCTGCGGTATCCGGACGTTGAGGTTGTGGCCATCACCACGGTAGCGGGGAACGTGGATGTGGAGCAGGCTTCCCGCAATGCCTTATACACTGCCGAGCTCTGCGATTCGAACGTGCCGGTATTTACCGGCGCAGGCCAACCGCTGAAACGGGGGCACGTGAGCGCGGACTGGTTTCACGGACGCGACGGGTTGGGCGATCGCGGGTACCCGCGGCCATTTCGCGCCCCGGAAGCAAAGAGCGCTCCCGATGCGATCGTCGATACGATTGCCGCACACCCAGGGCTGACGATGGTGACGCTCGGACCGCTGACCAATGTCGCTCTGGCGTTGCAAAGGGAGCCGGGCATTGCGGCGAAAGTCGGGCGCTGCGTGCTGATGGGAGGCGCGCCGTGCTGCGAAGGAAACGTTACGCCCGCGGCCGAGTACAACATCTGGTGCGATCCGGAAGCAGCGCGCATTGTGGTGAGAAGCGGCATGCCGATTGAACTGGTTGGCTGGCATCTTTGCCGCGGCGAAGCGGTCGTGAATGCGTCAGACATCCAGAGGATCCTGAGCTTCCGCACGCCGGTCGCCAAATTTGCGATCGAGTGCAACAGCAGAGCGCAAGAAGCGTTCCTCGAGCAGACTGGGGAGCACGGGATATCTCTGCCCGACCCGGTGGCCATGGCCATCGCGTTGGATCCCTCGATCGTTACTTCGCAATCGGCACATTTCCTGGATGTGGAGACGGAAAGCGAACTCACCCGCGGAATGACCGTAGTTGACCGTCTCAACGTCGCGGCCGACGAACGCAACCGCGATATCTGGGCCGCGCACCTCGCCGCAGGAAACAAGGCGAAGATCTTCTGGACCATCGACAACGCCCGCTGGAAACAGAGTCTCTTCGCCGCGCTCAGGTAGTCATCCGAGCAAAACAGGAATCGATGGGAGGGCCATTTATATGAGCTATAAGGCGATCAATTTTCAGCAGAAGTTCGGACTGTTCGCGGAGAAATGGAGCCCTAAGGTAGTCGCCGAAATGAATGATTATCAATTCAAGATCGTGAAGCTGGAAGGCGACTTCGTTTGGCACGACCATAAGGATACCGACGAGACGTTCATCGTTGTCGAAGGCAACCTGCGAATTGACTTTCGCGACGGCGCCGTCAACGTCGCGGCCGGCGAGATGTTCGTGGTTCCCAAGGGCGTCGAGCACAAGCCGTATGCCGAGAACGAAGTGAAGCTATTGCTCATCGAGCCGCGCGGAGTGTTGAATACAGGCCACGAGGGTGGCGCGCGGACCGCCGAGAATGACGTTTGGATCTAAGTAGCTCACGTGGGCCGATAAGCCGCCTCTTCGGAAACTGCCCCAACACTTTGGCCGCGGCTGGCTTTCTTTTCCGATCGCAATTCTCGTAGACTGGGGCGCGGTCTGGATTCCGCTGCAAATCCCTGCGGACCTGTGCCATGCCAGTCGAAGCCCCCACAACGCGAAGTCCTGCGCACGCCGAATACACCCGACGGCTGGGCGAGTTGCGCGCCGAGCAAGCCGCTTTCCAGCGCCGCCACGAACAGCTTGGGATTGCCAAAGTGATCGTGGCGGTGGCCGCCGTATTCTTCTTTATTGCCGGCATTGCCGCCCGGCACATCTCCCTTTGGATTCTCATTCCGGTGGCGGTCTTCGTGCTGCTGGAGGTGACGCATGGGCGGGTGATGCAAAACCTGCGGCGGTGCGCGCGCCTGCGCGCGTTCTACGAGCGCGGTCTCGCACGCCTGGATAACACCTGGATGGGGACCGGAGAAACCGGCGAGCGCTTTCTGGATCCGGCGCACCTCTACGCGCGCGATCTGGATCTCTTTGGCAGGGGTTCGCTGTTTGAGTTGCTGTGCACGGCGCGCACCCGTGCCGGCGAGCAGGCGCTGGCGGGTTGGTTGCTGGCGTCGGCGGATGCGGCGGAGATCGGCGCGCGGCAGATGGCGATCGTCGAGCTGCGCGACCGACTCGATCTGCGCGAAGACCTGGCGGTGCTGGGAGAAAGCGTCCGCGTAGGGATTCAGCCGGATGCCTTGGTGGCTTGGGCGGAAGGCGAGCCAGTATTTCCGTCGGGTGCGGAGCGCACTGCGGCGACGGCACTGGCCGTGCTGTGGGTGCTGAGCCTGGCCGCATGGGCCGCGTGGGGCTGGCTGGTGGTCGCGCTGGCCAGCAGTTTATTGAACGTGTGGTTCAGCTATCGATATCGCGATCGCCAACGAATTTTCATCAAGCCGCTCGAGGATGCTGCACGGGACGTGGGCCTGCTCTCTGAAGTGCTGGCGCGGCTGGAGCGCGAGAAATTTACATCGGCAAAGCTGGCTGCTCTTCAGGCCCAGCTGCTGACAGCAGGCATCGCTCCCTCGCGCGCTTTGGCGGCTCTGCGCAAACTGGTGGAACGGCTGGAATCGCGGCGCAATCCATTTCTTGGTTTCGTGGATCCTTTTGTATTTTGGACCTTACAGCTCTCATTCGCGCTGGAGGCGTGGCGCAAGAAGTTTGGTCCGGCGTTGCGCGGGTACGTGGACGCGATTGGCGAGATGGAAGCGCTACTGGCGCTGGCTGGGTACGCTTACGAAAATCCCGCTGATGTTTTTGCGGAGTTCGCGGAGGACGCGCCCTGCTTTGAAGCGCAAGCGTTCGCCCATCCTTTACTACCGGCGGAGCGGGCGGTGCGCAACGATTTGAAGCTCGACCGCGAATTACAGCTCATGATTATCAGCGGCCCGAACATGGCCGGAAAAAGCACATTCGTCCGCGCGGTGGGGACCAATGCGGTGCTGGCGCTGTGCGGGGCGCCGGTGCGAGCGCGACGATTGCGCATCTCACGCCTCGCGGTGTGCGCGTCGATCTGCATACTCGATTCCTTGCAGGGAGGCATGTCGCATTTCTATGCGGAGATTGCGCGTCTGAAGCAGATTACCGACGCGGCGGGCGGCTCTTTGCCGGTGCTGTTCCTGCTCGACGAATTGCTGCAAGGCACCAACTCGCACGACCGGCGCATTGGCTCCGCCGCGGTGGTGAAAAGCCTGGTAGCCCACGGCGCGATTGGGATGGTCACCACGCACGATTTGGCGCTCACGCAGATTGCGGATTCGTTGGGAACGCGTGCCACGAATGTGCATTTTGAGGATCGCCTGGAGGATGGAAAGCTTATTTTCGAGTATCGATTGAGCCCAGGAATCGTGCAGACCAGCAACGCGCTCGATTTAATGCGGTCGATCGGACTTGAGGTGTGAACCAGCGCTAGACAAAGCGGAAGCCCGTCGCCAGGGAAATAACGTCGATTTTGTTGCTGTTCAGCGAATCCCCGCCATTTGTTTTCATAGAGATCGAAGGGGGTATCTCTACCTTGTTGCTATTCAGATTCCGCGTCGTTTCTCGCGAAGCGGTGTATCCGGGTACCATCGGAAATGCGGCTGAAGGAACGTCAAAGTTCGAGAATTGAAACCAGGCTAACAGATCGCACGGCGACAAAATATCCGTTTAATAATCGATGAGCGACAGCGACGCAAGGCGGAGGTGCGCGATGATGGGGCGCCAGAAATTTCATCCGGATGACGGGATGACCCGGGTCAAAATCCCCTACTCTAACCCTACGCCGCGGGTCAAAACTCCGGCGACGTGCAGATCCGGGGTTAACACCACCAAATCGGCGTCGGCGCCTGGCGCTAGCGTTCCTTTCTTTCCGGCCAAGCCCAAACGCCGCGCGGGATACAGCGTGGCCATCCGCACCGCCTCGATCAGCGGCACGCCGATCGCAACCAGATTGCGGAGCGCGCGATCCAGGGTGAGGGTGCTGCCTGCCAGCTTGCCTTCGCTGTTGCGTACGACGCCTCCGCTTACTTCCACTTCAAAATTTCCCAGGCGGTAGCGGCCATCCGGGCGTCCGGTGGCGGACGTGCCGTCGCTGACGGCGATCACGGTGCCGTTGGATTTCGCGGCGAGGAGCACCTGCATGGCCGGGTTGGCCACGTGCACGCCGTCGGCGATGATCTCTGCGGTGACGTCGGGATCGGTGAGCACCGCGCCGAGCACTCCGGGATCACGATGCGAAAATGGGCGCATGGCGTTGAAAACGTGGACGGCGTGGCGAGCGCCGCGGTCGATTGCCGCTCGAGCTTGCTCGTAGGTGGCGTCGGTGTGGCCCAGGCCCGCCACCAGCCCCGCGGTTGTGGCGGCGGAGATTATGCTCCAGGCCGCCCTCGAGTTCGGGCGCCACGGTGAGCATGCGCGCGCAGCCGTCCGCCGCGTCGAGAAAGCGGCGGAAGAGTTCGAGCGATGGAGGCGCGATCTGATTTTCCGGATGGACGCCGCGCCGCAGCTTGCTGATGAATGGTCCTTCGAGATGAATTCCCAGAATTTCTGCCGCTGGAGTCGAGTGGGGCCCTTCGAACGCCTGACCGTTGTGAATATAGCTGGCGATCGCCGCCAGGCTGCGGATGGTTTCTTCCGGCGACGCGGTGACGGTGGTGGCGACGATCGAAGTGGTGCCGAAGCGCGCCACGGTTTCGGCGATCCGGCGCAGCGCTTCGGGAGTGCCTTCCATCACGTCATGGCCGCCCGCGCCGTGAATGTGTACGTCCACAAATCCGGGCGCAACGATCATGCCGGTGGCGACGCAATCGTCAGCGCCGGCGGGGATTTCCACTTCATCGCGATGTCCGACCGCGGTGATTTTCCCGTCTTCGACAACCACGATCCCGTCGGGGATGGCTTCGTGCGGGGTGAGAACCTGGCTGGCGTGGACGACGAGCGCATTCATGGCGGGGTCTATGGTACTCGAAGTGAAACGCGATTATCTCACGCGCAAACGCGTGCTTTTCCTAAAGCTAACGGCACGCCGCAGCGTGAATTCGAGCGAGTTCAACCTTCAAAGTTCAACCCATCAAAATTCGGAAATTGACGCGCCGGCTTCCGGTAAGTACAATTTCCGAACTGCGATTTCGAGGTGCTCGGAAACGCAGATCTCAACTGTGGAGGCGCCTGTGAAAACCATTACCAGAGTTTTCGCGGGTGGGTGTGTCTGCGCGGTTGGCATGAACTAAGCGAGTCACCCCCTCCCGCATTTCCAATTCCCGACAATTAGACTGCGTTTGTTATTGGCCCTAGCGGCAGCCGCGTGGCGTTTTTGCGGTTGCGGGAGGATATATCCGTGTTTCTTTCTCGATGGGGATGGAATCCGTACTTTGAGGCGATGTGGAATGATGGAAGCAGGGAAAGCGCTGTGCCGGCGCGGGTGGTGGCGCAGCACCGTAAGCTGTGGCGCATCGCAGGAGTGTTCGGAGAATGTTGGGCGGAAGCTAGCGGGAAACTACGGCTCGCCGCGGACGAAGGCGCGGAATGGCCCGCAGTGGGCGACTGGGTGTCGGTGGAACTCCAGGCAGTAGACGCCACCGCCGTGATTCGCGGAGTCTTGCCTCGGCGCAGCCAATTCGTGCGCAAATCGCCAGGAAAGACGGTCGAAGAACAAATAATCGCAGCGAATGTGGACACCGCGCTGGTGACGTGTGCGTTGGATGGCGATTTCAATCCCCGCCGCGTAGAGCGCTACCTCGCGCAGTGCTGGGAATCCGGCGCCAAGCCGATCCTGATTTTGAACAAAGCCGATCTGTGCGCAGACACGGGTGGGAAGGTGGCCGAGATGAAACGCGTGACGCAAGGCGCGCCGGTGTGCGTTGTGAGCGGAAAGACCGGTGAAGGAATGGAGGAAATCGAGCCGTTCCTCCTTCCCGGAATTACGTTGGTGCTGCTGGGTTCTTCCGGGGTGGGGAAATCGACGCTGGCGAATCGGCTCACGGGGCGTTCACTACAAAAAATAAGAGACGTGCGCGCGAGCGACAGCCGCGGCCGGCACACTACCACGGCACGTCAACTCTTCGCTTTACCATGCGGAGCGCTGCTGATCGATACGCCCGGGTTGCGCGAATTGCAGCTATGGGATGCGGAGGAAGGGCTGGCGCAAACTTTTGCGGATATCGATTCGCTGGCGGCACGGTGCCGATTCAGCAATTGCGGTCATGAAGCGGAACCCGATTGTGCGGTGCGAGCGGCGCTGTCCGCGGGAACGTTGGACGCGGGACGGCTCGAGAATCGCAAGAAGCTGATGCGCGAGCAGGAATTTCTCCGGCGGAAGATCGATCCAAAAGCACGATTCGAAGAGAAGCAGCGGATCAAACAGTTGCACCGAGAGGTTCGAGAAATATACCAGCACATCAAACCAAGGTAGCGTCGCGCGAAGCGTTTAGAGACCCAGCCGAATATGACGGAGAGAATCGCGGTAAACCATGCGACCGGAAGGCGGGTCGGTTAGGCGGGACTACTCTGGATACAGGCGGTCAAATTCCGGGTCGCCATGAAGCATGGCCAGGTCCGGATCGCGGCGGGTCCACACGGCATCCTTGGAACCGGCTTCCCAGGCTTTGCGCAAGGCATTCAGAGCTTCGGTCTTTTTGTCCAGGACGCAGTAGACGCACGCCGCGTTGTAGAGAATCGAGGCTTCGTTAGCGCGCAAGGTGACCGCCAGGTCGAGTTCACGCAGGGCGTCTTCCTCCCGATTCAACCGGGCGTAGTTGGCGCCGAGCAGGATGCGCGCGCGGGCGTCTTCGGGAACGTGTTTCAAGTGGTTCTCGAGCGCGACGCTGAATCTCTCGGTCATGCTGACTTTGGCTTTTTCTCTTGGCAATGCGCCGAGAGCGTTCAGGATAGGGACGAAAACGTTGTAGTCCTCGCCGCTGGCCTCGATGGCGGATTCCGAAACGTCCAGAACTTCCTGGGAGCGTCCCGCGGCAAAGAGGGCGCGGCAGAGCAAGTAAAACGCGCCGTCACAGTCGCGTTTGCGTTCAATGGCCTTTTTGACCATGCGCACGGCTTCGTCGTACAGCCCGGCGGCGTAGAGCACCCACGCCTGGCTGACGTGCGTTTCAGGGAGGTCCCAGCGCAGGGCGACGGCCCTGCCGGAAGCCTCGCGGGCGCGTTCGACCCATATCTGATCGCGGCTGAAGAAGGAGTAGTACATCGCGCAGGCGTTGGCGCTGGCGGCGTAGGCCAGGGCGAAGCTGGGGTCAAGGGTGACCGCGTTTTCGAACATTTGCAGCGCGAACTCGACATCCTGGCGAGTGAGCCGCCGGGCGTAGCGTTTGCCGCGCAGGTACAGATCGTAGGCCTGCAAGTTTTCCGTGGGCTTATCGGCCAGGGCTTCGAGCTCCTGCGGCGAGAGCGTTACCCGCAGGGCCTCGGCGATCTTGCGGGCCATTTCGTCTTGTACTTCGAAAACGTCCTTCATCTCGCGGTCGAAGCGTTCCGACCACAGCGGAAAATCGGTGTGGGTATCCACGAGCTGGGCGCTGATGCGCAGTCGGGCGCCCGCACGTCGCAACGTCCCGGTGAGGACATACGCCGCGCCGAGTTGCTGGCCAATCTGTGCCGGAGTTACCGGCTTGTCGCGGAAAGCCAGAACGGTGGGACGAGAAAAAGTGTTCAGGCCGCGGATCTTGGAGAGTTCGGTGATGATGTCTTCAGTGATGCCGTCGCGCAGGTATTCGTCTTCCTTGGCGCCGCTCAGGTTTTCGAAGTAGAGCACGGCAACCGACTTTTTCGCCGGCACTGCGCTCACGGCGGCGGCTGGCGCAGCCGGGGGCTGGGTCTTTTCGGCCGATGGGCGGCGACTCGAGTCCAGGTCCCGCTTGAGACGCTTCAGGTCGGCGCGAAGTTCGCCGGCGGTCTGGTAACGCATGTCGGTATCTTTTTCGAGCGCCTTGCCGAAGATATTCTCGATGGCCAAGGGCAACCGGGAATTCAACTTCGTTGCGGGAGCTACGTCGGAATGCAAGATGCCGTCGAAAATTAACGCAGGCGTCGAGCCGGCGAAAGGGACCATACCGGTGGCCATCTCGTAGAGCACCACGCCCAACGAAAACAGATCAGAACGGGCGTCCAGCTCTTCGCCGCGCGCCTGTTCCGGCGACATGTACGCGACGGTGCCCATGGAGCTGCCCGGGCTGGTGAGAAGATCGCCGGCGCCGAACTGCGTCTGAGTGGGCATCGAACTTTCGTCTGCCGACTCGGGCTTCTGGGGCCGATTCACTGCCAGCTTGGCGAGGCCGAAGTCCAGGATCTTCGCCGGACCCTTCTCAACCAGGAAAATATTGGCGGGCTTGATGTCGCGGTGAACGATGCCCTTGGTGTGGGCCGCTTCCAGGCCATCGGAGATTTGAATGCCGATGTCCAGAAGTTCGGATATGGCGATCTGCTTGCCGGCAATGCGATGCTTGACGGTCTGGCCCTCGAGCAGTTCCATGGCTATGAACGGACGGCCTTCGAACTCTCCAATATCGTAAATGGTGCAGATGTTCGGATGATTGAGCGAGGATGCGGCTCGAGCTTCGCGGCGAAACCGCTCGACTGCCTGGGGGTCCTGGGAGATGTCGTCAGGAAGAAACTTCAGCGCCACGCTCCGGCCGAGGCGGGTGTCCTTAGCGTTGTAGACCACGCCCATGCCCCCGCCGCCAACCTTGTCCAGGACGGTGTAGTGGGAGATGGTGCGGCCAATAATGGAGGAAGTGTCAGGCATCGGCCATGCAGTTTACTCCAATGCAGGCAAATTGCCCAATATGGAGCTGGCCACCCAGGTCATCTCGGATCGCCGGGGATGGCTTAGCTAGCGTGCTGGGTTATTCGCACAGTCCCAGACGAACGTGGCGAGTTGACGGCCGGCGGCTTTGCTTCTGGGGCTGGGTCCGTTACACTTCAAGCGCGCACTAATTCAACGGGAGGGTGGTATGTCGGCTGACAAGAGATTCATGGCTTGGAAGAGGCACCAGCGGCGGCGCAAGGCTGCCAAGGCCAAAGTGAAAGAATACGATCAGGGCAAGATCAAGCACGACCAGCTCAACTCGCTGGCCCAGGTATTCCACGCCCGCAAGATGCGATTCCTCACCAAGGCGTCCTAAAATGGAAAGGGCGGTTCGGTGTTCCGAACCGCCCTCGATTTTATTCTTTTACCGCGATTAATCCGCCGCAGGTTCTGGCCCGAGACGGAATTCCAGTCTACTTGCTGCCTGAGCTAGTCCGAGGTGCAGTGGACTTCGGAACGCTGAGGTAGCCCTTTACCGTGTCCTTGGTCACTTGGTTCACGACCAACTCGTACGGGGTGCGGCCCTGGCGCGTGAAGAAGTAGATCGGCTCCATGGTGGAGCGGTTCTTCTTCTCGAAGCGCTGGTCGTCCACGTACAGTGCCACGGTGTAGAGATTCTTCTTGGGATTGGTGGTGCGCAGTTCAACCATCAGGTCGCCCACTTTCTCGCGGGTGCCCTTCTTGTCGATGGTGAACTCGTAGTAATCGCGCTCCCCCAGCCGCCGCAGGTCTTCGATTTCGTCGTGATCCTTGGCGATGAGGTTGCCGAACTGATCGCGTGCTTGCGCCAGGTTAGTCTTGGTGTCGGCCAGGTCGGTCTTCACATTGGTGACGTCGCCGCTGACCTTGTTTACATCGTCCATGCTGGCCTTGGTGGCCAGCTGGCCGTTCATCGAATTCTGGAGATCCGCCAACTGCTTGGCGTCGTTCTCCTTGATGGTCTTGGCTTGCGCACGAGCACGCGACAATTCGCTCTCGGTGAGCTTCATCTTGTCGGTGACGACGCTTAGTTCGCCTTGGATCTGAGCACCCGTCTCTTCTTCCTTGGCCAAGCGCTGGCCGATTAGGTCGTTATTCTGCTTGGCGGTCTGCACTTGCGCCTGCAAAGTCTGCTCGAGTTCCTTGGCGCGCGTGGATGCTGTCCATGCCGTTCCCAAACCCAGTAGGGAAACTGCGGCTAGGACCGCGACAACAAGTCCAACCCAGCGGGGGGTGGCCGGATCCTGTTCGGTAGTCTTGAACACTTGCTCGTCGCTCATCTATGTTCTCCTTCGGGGATGCCCTGCACCATAAAGGGAATGCACGCCTGCCGCCAATGTGAATGGGCTATTAACGGATAGGCAAGTTTCATGCTGTCATCGAGATAAGGACCCTTTCCCGAAGTGGGAAGAAACGAACCAACGTACTGTATCTATAAAGTTTACAGGGTGCTGGCCATTTCTGCGCGCGCATGTTTTACACATTTTTTCTCAATCTGACATCGCCAGATGGATTGTGTCGAGTTGAGTACTAGCGTTCGGATTTGAGACACAAAATTGTGCAACCTGCGACGCGCCGGTCGTAAGGAACGCCACGCGTCGCCGCGGTTATCGGGTAATGGTCATGTTGCGCAAAGCGGCGATGCGGTCAGACAACGGCGGGTGCGTGCTGAACAGGCCCGCGAATGTTTGACGCATGCCGGACGGCGAGACAATGAAAAGCGAAGCGGTGGACGGCGAAACATCCATCGGAATTCGCTGGTTGTAGGCGCCCAACTTTTCCAGCGCGCGAATCAACCCTTCGGGATGGCCGACCAGGTTCGCGCCGGAAGCGTCGGCTTGATATTCCCGGGTCCGGGAAATGCCGAGCTGCAACATCAGCGCCGCCAACGGCGCGAGGAAGATCATCAGGATGGTGGCCAAACCGCCGCCCTCACGGTCGCGGCCGCGCCCTCCGTAACCCCCAAAAATCAGGCCCCATCGGGCCATATGCGCGCCCCAGGTAATGGCGCCGGCCAGCGTGGCGGCGATGGAGGTGGTGAGAATGTCGTAATTGCGCACGTGCGAAAGTTCGTGCGCGATCACCCCTTCCAGCTCTTCATCGTCCATCAATTGCATTAGACCTGCGGTAACCGCCACCGAAGCGTGCTTCGGATTGCGGCCGGTGGCAAAGGCGTTGGGCGCGGGTTGCGGGATCACGTAGAGCTTGGGCATGGGAATATTGGACTTGCCGCACAGCCGCTCCATCACTTCGTAAAGCCGGGGAAGTTGCTCGCGAGTAACCGGCTGCGCGCCACTGGATTTCAGGGCGATTTTGTCGGAGAAAAAGTACGCGCCCATGTTCATGACCACGGCAAAGATGAGGCCGAAGGTCATACCGCGAGGTCCTTCGAGCACGCCGCCGCCCATGACAAGAAGAACGGTGAGTGCGGTAAGCAAGAACAGGGTTTTGATAGCTCTCATAGCTGGGTCCTTTGAGTTCGGAAGCGCTTCATGGCGCCTCTCAATTCTACGCGGTCTTGGCGGTTGCGTCGCCCCGTTTGAAAGTCATCTCTTCCGCTCCCTTGCGGGCATCGACCACCACGGTGTCGCCAGGCAGCACTTGCGCGTCGAGAATCCGCAGCGCCAGCGGATCCTGAATCAGGCGCTGGATAGCGCGCTTTAGCGGGCGCGCGCCGTAAACTGGGTCGTAGCCCTCGCGCAGCAGCAAATTACGCGCTCCCGCGGTAAGCGTGATGGTGATTTTGCGTTCGGCGGCGAGCCCGGCAAGATGCGCCATCTGCAGATCGACAATGCTTTCGAGCTGTTCTTTTCCCAGCGGCTTGAACATCACGATGTCGTCCACGCGGTTCAAGAATTCCGGGCGGAAAAGCTGCCGCAGAGCTTCCATAGCCTGCTCGCGGGCCAGCTTGGGATCCTTGGCGGCAAGCTCGAAAATCGAAGCGGCGCCGACGTTGGAAGTCATGATGATCACCGAATTGCGAAAATCGACAGTGCGGCCTTTGCCGTCGGTGAGCCGGCCGTCCTCCAGAATTTGCAGCAGGACGTTGAAGACATCGGGATGCGCTTTTTCGATTTCGTCGAGCAGGATCACCGCGTAGGGCTTGCGGCGCACTTTTTCGGTGAGCTGTCCGCCTTCTTCGTATCCGACGTAGCCCGGGGGCGCGCCGATCATGCGCGCGATGGAATGCTTTTCCATGTATTCGGACATGTCGAGGCGAATCAGGGACTGCTCGTCATCGAAAAGAAATTCGGCGAGCGCCCGGGCGAGCTCGGTCTTGCCGACGCCGGTGGGGCCAAGAAAAATGAACGAGCCGATGGGGCGGTGCGGATCGGCGAGGCCGGAACGGCTGCGGCGAATGGCGTTGGAAACACGAGCGAGGGCGTCATCCTGGCCCACCACGCGCTGACGCAGGCGATCTTCCATGTGCACCAGTTTGTGGACTTCACCTTCGAGCAAACGGCCCACTGGAATGCCGGTCCACTTGGCGACGATCTTGGCGATTTCCTCATCGCCCACTTCCTCTTTCAGGATGGGGTGGCCCTTTTGCAGTTCGGCGAGTTTTTGTTGCGCCGCGGTGAATTCGCGTTCCGCGACGGCGAGTTTGCCGTAGCGGATTTCGGCGACGCCGGCCAGGTTTCCGGCGCGCTCCTGGCGCTGTTCCTCGGTCTTGAGCTGATCGATCGCTTCCTTCGATTTGCGGATCCGCGCGATGGCGTCTTTTTCGAGCTGCCAGCGCGCCTTCTTGGCGCTACCCTCTTCCTGCAGAGTGGAGAGGTCGCGTTCGATGTGTTGCAGGCGTTCCTTGGAATGCGCGTCGGTTTCCTTGCGCAGCGCCTGGCGCTCGATTTCGAGCTGCATAATGCGGCGTTGGATGACGTCGATTTCCAATGGCAAGGAGTCGATCTCCATACGCAGGCCCGCGGCGGCTTCATCGATCAGGTCGATGGCCTTGTCGGGCAGGAAGCGGTCGGAGACGTAACGGCTGGAAAGCATCGCCGCGGCGACGATGGCGGCGTCCTTGATGCGCACGCCGTGGTGGAGTTCGTAGCGTTCTTTCAGGCCGCGCAGGATCGCGATGGTGTCCGCGACGCTCGGCTCGCCGATGGTGACCGGCTGAAAGCGCCGTTCCAGCGCCGGATCCTTCTCGATGTACTTGCGATATTCGTTGAGGGTGGTGGCGCCGATCGCGCGCAGTTCGCCGCGCGCCAGCGCGGGCTTGAGCATGTTGGCGGCGTCCATCGCGCCTTCGGCAGCGCCCGCGCCTACCAGGGTGTGCAATTCATCGATGAACAGGATGATGCGACCGTCGGAGTCGGTAACTTCCTTGAGCAATGCTTTCAGGCGGTCTTCGAATTCACCGCGATACTTTGCGCCGGCAACCATGGAGGCCAGGTCCAACGCGATGATTTTCTTCGTCCGCAGCACTTCCGGCACGTCCCCGGAGATGATCCGCTGGGCCAGGCCTTCGACTACCGCCGTTTTTCCCACGCCGGGTTCGCCGATTAGGACAGGATTGTTCTTGGTGCGCCGCGCCAGGATCTGCATCACCCGGCGAATCTCGTCGTCCCGGCCGATCACGGGATCGAGTTTGCCGCGGCTGGCCAGTTCGGTCAGGTCGCGGCCGTATTGTTCGACGGCGCGGAATGTGCCTTCCGGATTCTGGCTGGTGACGCGATGGCTGCCGCGCACCGTGGTCAACGCCTGCAGAATGGCGTCGTGGGTTACCCCGGTCCGCGCCAGCAGCTCAGCCGCCGGCTCGCGTCCGCCGGAAGCGATGCCCAGCAGCATGTGTTCGGTAGAGACGTAGTCGTCCTTAAAGCGCGCAGCTTCGTCGAAGGCGCGCGAGAGGGCATCGTTGGTGGCCTGGCCCAGAAAATTCTGGCTGACCCCGGAGACTTTCGGCAGTTGCGCAACGGCGCGGTCGATTTCGCTGACCAGGCTGTCCGGCGATACGCCGAGCTTCGAGAGCAGCGGAGGAACCACTCCGTCGTTCTGAGCAAGCAGCGCCCAGAGAAGATGGATTGGCTCGATCTGCTGCTGGCCGGACTGCGCGCCGAATTCCTGCGCAGCCTGCAGCGCTTCTTGAGCTTTCACGGTTAGTTTGTCGAATCGAAGTGTGGCCATGTCTGTCCTCGTCCTAGCGGATACCTAATACGTTCTGCTCGCACCAGCGGCCCTATGTAAAGTGATTTTTTCCGCGCCACATGGTGCTCAAAAAAAGGGCCGGCCGCCTTCGCGACCGGCCCACCTTACGCCCAATGCGAATACTTAGTTCTGGCTGTTGGTCGCGACGTTAACCTTCACTTGTTTCGGCTTGGATTCAGCGCGCTTGGGAAGCTCGACGGTCAGCACGCCGTTCTTGTAATTGGCGCGGATGCTCTCCGAGTCGACCGTGGTGGGCAGGCTGAAGCTGCGCGAGAACGAGCCGTAGACGCGTTCGATGCGCAGGTACTTGTCTTCCGGAACCTGGGAATCGAATTTACGCTCGCCGCGAACGGTGAGGGTGTTGTTTTCGATGCGAACGTCCAGATCCTTCTCATTGACGTCGGGGAGATCGGCCTTGATGACCAGCTCGTTCTCGGTCTCGTAGATATCGACGGAAGGAGCCCAGGTGGTCAAAGCGGAATTCTCGCCCTGTCCGGCAAAGGAATCACGGAAGAGCTGGTTAACGCGGTCTTGCAAGGAATTGGTGCGGAAGATTTGATTCATGATGAAGCCTCCAGGAGTTTGGTATATCAGCACACAGACATCATAAAATATGAGCGCTTACTTGTCAAGTATAATACTCGGCCATTACTGGGAGCCAGATCATCCGCATAAGTTAGTCTAATATTCTTAAAATCATACACTTAAGATATTGCGTTTCAGGCATGGTCAGCAATATGGGGTGGTCCAAGGCTTGAGTTCGCCGCTCAACTATCGTGATTGCCCTCTTCGCGTCCGTAGCCGCGTCCGCAATCAGCTCCAAGAACGCCGCTTCCGGCAGGTGGTGCGAGCAGGAACAGGTGACTAGGTAACCGCCGGGTTTGAGGATCTTGATTGCCCGCAGGTTGATCTCCTTATAGCCCCGGACGGCCGCCGGAAGACTGTCGCGGTTCTTGGCGAAAGCCGGAGGATCGAGGATCACCATGTCGAACTGGCGGTCGATTTCGTCGTATTTCTTCAAGAGGTCGAAGATGTTGGCTTCGCGGAATTCCACTTGGGGCAAGCCGTTCAGCGCCTGGTTCTCGCGCGCGGTGATAATCGCCGCGGCGGACATATCGACGCCTTCGACATGCGTCGCGCCGGAAGCCAGGGTGAGACTGAAGCCGCCTCCAAAGCAGAAGCAATCCAGCACTTCGCCGGAAGCGAATTGGCGAGCGGCGCGATGATTTTCGCGCTGATCTAGGAACGATCCGGTCTTCTGCCCGTGGAAAAGATCGTACTGAAACTGGATGCCATTCTCGCGGGCGATGATTTTTTCGGGCACGGTGCCCGCCAACACGGAAACTTTCTGTTCCAGGCCCTCGAGCAAACGCACGCGGGGATCGTTGCGCTCGATGATTCCTTTGGGTGCGAAGAGTTCCTGCAGGATTTCCACCAGCAATGGCTTCTCGCGGTCAGCAGTCTGGCTAAGCGTCTGGATGGAAAGGTAGTCGCCATAGCGGTCCACGATCAGCGCGGGAATCTGATCGGCTTCGCCGTAGAACAGACGGAAGCAGTCCGTGTCGTTGACCACCTTCTGGCGATAGCGGGCGGCGGCGCGCAGCCGTTCGGTAAAGAACGCGCGATCGATGGGCACATCTTCGCGGGAAACAAAACGCAGAGTGATCTGCGAGCGGTCGCTATAGAATGCGCTGCCCAGAAAGCGTCCGCGCTCATCGGAGACGCGAACGATCGCCCCCGGATCGCTTTGGATTCGGATCACGTCGCTGCGATAGATCCAGGGATGACCGAAGCGCAGGCGTTCGGATCCGCGCTGATTGACTACTGCGTTTGGCACAGCCATGGTGTTAGAACCCTTTTGGAAATGGGGATAGCTCCCGGTTACGGGAGTCCGCGAGCAAGCTTTGATTCGGGTGCGCGTCGATTTTAGATCATTTCCGTTCAGCGAGCGCCGTCAGCGCTTAGAATGATCGGGGTTAGCCGGAGCATTTCCGAGCGTTAGAACTCCAAGCCATGAACATCGCGGATTTTGATTTCGATCTACCACCCGAACGGATCGCCCAGGCGCCTCTTGCGGAGCGCGAAGCATCGCGGATGCTGCTGCTGAGCCGCACCAGCGGCGCCTGGGATGATCGCCAGTTCCGGGATCTGCCGTCGCTACTGCGCGGCGACGAATTAATGGTGTTAAATAACGCCCGAGTGTTGCCGGCGCGGCTGTTCGGGCGTCGCGCGGGGCTCCGCGCCGAGCACCACACCGCGAACCATACCGACCGCGACGTGGAAGAAAGCGCCCCGGAAGCGCACGCCCGAGAAGATCGTGCTCAAGCGGACACGAGCGGCGCGGAAGCGCAACGCGAATTCTTGAGTTCGCGTATAGAAGTGTTGCTGGTGCGCCCGCTCGAAGCCGCGCTGTGGGAGGCGCTGGTGCGTCCCGGACGCAAGGTACCGGTGGGCGAGACAATCGTCTTCGGCGGCGGGGAATTGCAGGCGAAAGTGGAGTGGCGCGGCGAATTCGGTTTACGCCGGCTGCGATTTTCTCCCGCGGAACATTTCGAAGCCGAAGTTCGCCGGCTGGGCCACGTGCCGCTGCCCCCTTACATTCGGCGTCCCGATGAACCATCGGACCGCGAACGCTATCAGACCGTATATGCGCGGGAAGCGCGAGCGGTAGCGGCGCCCACAGCAGGGCTGCATTTCAGCGTGCCGATTCTGGAGCAGATTCGCGCCCGCGGGGTCGAGATCATGGAAATCACGCTGGAAGTGGGTTTGGGAACGTTCGAGCCGGTTCGCACCGAGATACTGGAGGAGCACCACATCCACCGCGAAGCGTACGAAATCAGCGAGGCCGCCGCGGAGGCGATTGCTGTTGCGCGCGAGAAGAGCCGGCCGATTCTAGCGGTGGGCACGACGGTGGTACGTGCGCTCGAGGCCGCCGCGAGCGGTGGAGGTGAAATCCGGGCGGGCCGAGCGGATGCAGAAATATTCCTGTATCCCGGAAAACCGTTCCGGGTGGTGA
This sequence comes from uncultured Acidobacteriota bacterium, assembly GCA_963725655.1. Lineage (GTDB taxonomy): Bacteria > Acidobacteriota > Terriglobia > Acidiferrales > UBA7541 > CAVRXT01. The sequence goes on from CAVRYY010000001.1 coordinate 687,761, forward strand.
GCCAGCTTCTGACCAACTTCCATCTGCCAAAATCGACGCTGCTGGCGCTGGTAGCCGGTTTTGCCGGGCGGGAGAGGGTACTGGCGGCATATCGCCACGCGGCCGAGGCCGGTTACCGATTCTATAGCTTTGGAGACTGCATGTGGATACGATAGCGGGGCACCGGCGGCACAGACAGGCCGTCAGGAAGGCCCTCGACAAAAAACAGGATATAAGTTTTAGAACGGATGCAATTGGGGCTGGCGTCGTTTATAATTCGCCGCCTGCCCGGAGCGGCTCGCCATGCGGCTTTTGATCCTCAGTGATATTCACGCCAACCTCACGGCGCTGGATGCCGTGCTGGCCGCTTGCGAAGGACAGTGGAATCGCATGGTATGTCTGGGAGATGTCGTGGGCTACGGTCCCGATCCCAACGAAGTGATCGATCGCGTTCGTGCGTTGGACGCGACCACCATCCGCGGCAACCACGACAAAACCGGTTCGGGGTTGGAGAGCGCGGAGGATTTCAATCCGATGGCCCGGGAAGCGGCGATGTGGACGCGCGACAAATTGCGTCCGGACAACCGCGAATATCTGGAGAAGTTGCCGGCGGGTCCGCTGACTGTGGAAGGTGTGACGCTGGTTCACGGTGCGATGCTGGACGAAGACGAATACATTTTTGCGGCGCCGCAGGCGCTGGATAGCCTGATTGAAGCGACCACTCCGCTGACGTTTTTTGGGCACACCCACATTCAGGGCGGATTCATTTTGCGAGAGAGTAACAATCAGGTGGAAGCGGTGGCGGTGCGTCCGGTGGCGGACCAGAAAGTCTTGAGCGTGACTATCGAGCCGGCCGCGACGTATCTGCTGAATCCCGGGTCGGTGGGCCAGCCGCGCGACGGAGATCCGCGAGCGGGCTTCGCCATTGCGGATGTTAGCGCGAAGGTGGTGGAGTTCTGGCGCGTGCCATATGAAGTGCGCTCGGTGCAGAATCGCATGATCGACGCCGGCCTTCCCGGGCCGCTGGTCACGCGCCTGGGACTGGGCCGGTAGGGAATTTCGGGGCCACGCAAGGATCGACGATGGAGAACACCGAACAGCTGGGCAATGAATCCCCGAGCCGCACCCCGGCATTTTTGATCGGGCTGGTGATCGTTGCTTTGCTCGGTGTTGGGTTGATCTGGATGGTGCGGCACTCGTCCGGCGGTGGCGGCACCGCGGTGGCCGACGCGCACCTGCCATTTGGGCCGGCGGAGCAGAAGGCCGCCGAGCACATCTACTTTCACGATATCGCGCTTTCGGAAGCCACCAACATGTTGAATCAGAATTTTACTTACGTGAACGGCGTGCTTTCCGACGATGGCACCGACACGGTGAAAGAAGTGGAAGTGACCATCGAGTTTAAGAACTCGATGAACCAGGTCGGCCTGCGCGAAACGCGCAAACTGCTGGGGCCTGGCGCGGCGCCGCTGCTGGCCGGCGACCACCGCGATTTTTCGGTCACCCTGGAAGCGGTTCCATCCGATTGGAACCACGAATATCCCTCGATTCGCATTACCGGCTTGCAGTTGGAATAGTCTTCGGCCCCCGCTCTTTCATTCTCCGTTTGTTAGCGTCGTATTTGGCTGCCATGGATCCCTGGAACGATCTCGAACAGGACCTCGCCGAGTTGGCACGCTCCGGCACCGCCGAAGTGCATGAAGACGGCGTGTGGCTGGCGGAATTTGCCGGCTGGCACTGCGAGTTCCGCCGGCAAGGGAAGCAAGGCTTGGTGCACGTGTGGTCGGGCGAGCGCAACCTGATCCGGCGGGTGGTGGGCGTGGCTCAACGCGCGCCCGGTCGAATTATTCTGGAAGTGCAGCGGATGGGAAGATCCAAGCCGGGCCGGCTCGAGATTTTTGCCGCGGAAGCGCCGCGGACGGCGGCGCGGGTGACCCGCGAAAAGTTCCGCGCGCGTTTCCGGCGGTTACTCGAGCAGCAGTTTCCGGATGCGCGCATTGACTCGATTACCACCACGCCGGACCGCAATCGTTCCTTTTCGGGGGTCTACACGCGGGGGCTGATGACCGAGGGAAGCTTGCAGTGGGCGTTCTTGGGAGTTTCTGCGGCGGAAAATTCGAGTGCAGTGGACGGCATCCTCACCTACGGACTCCTATGGCTGGCTTGGGCGCGGCTGCACACTCAGAGCCGCGTGGTGGTTGGGTTGCGGATTTTTGTGCCGGAAGGCAAGGGCCAGACGTTGCAACAGCGCACTCCCGGACTTGCGCCTTCCGCGCACCTGCAAATCTTCGAGTTCAGCGAGGCGGGAGGCCACGCGCGGCTGCTCGATGAATGCGACGGTGGGAATTTCGAGAGTTGGCTCACCCCGCGGCGGGATTGGGAACGCGCTCTAGCCGGCGGCTGCGATTTTCTTGAGCGCGTCCGCGCTCGCGTGGCAAACACTGCAAACGCGATCGATGCGTCGGTGGCGGCCGGCTCGGGCGAAGTGGTGGCGCGATTTCGCGGGTTGGCGTTTGCCAGGTTTAGGGAAGGAAGGGTTCTGTACGGGGTAGACGACGATCTCCGCGAATTGCGTGGCGCTTCGTGGGAACCTCTGGACGATTTGCTTCGCCAGCTGGATTTCTACCGCGGTGGCCTCAGCGAAGAGCCTGGCCATCCGCTTTATCGAGCCGCGCCGGAGCGATGGCTGGAAACGCTGGTGATGGCCGATCCGGCCAAACTCGATGCACGGCTCGATCCGCGTTATCTGTATTCGCAGGTTCCCGCGGTCGCGGCGGATCGCGGTTTGCTGGATCTGTTGGGCGTGACCCACGACGGCCGGCTGGTGGTGATCGAACTAAAAGCCTCGGAGGACATTCATTTGCCGCTGCAGGCGGTGGATTATTGGTTGCGGGTGCGGCGCCACCAGCGCGAGGGCGATTTTCCGGTGTATGGCTATTTCCCCGGCGTGGTGCTCGATGAGCGCCCCCCGCTGCTATGGCTGGTGTCGCCGGGTCTTCGGTTCCATCCCACTACCGACGCGATTCTGGGCCAACTGGCCGCCGAAATTCCAGTGACGCGAATGTCGCTGAATGAAAAATGGCGCCGCGGCATTCGCGTAGTCCATCGCGCCTAAAAATCTGTGCGAGTAATTGCTTCCCGGGGAAAACGTGATGAGCGACAAAACCGCAACGCCCGGTTCAGTTATATTCGGCCAGGCCTATCGCCGCGCGCCGGAGGCGATCGAGTGGTTGTGCGATGTCCTGGGGTTCGCCAGGCACGCGGTCTATCCCGGACCGGATGGAACGATCATGCACGCGGAACTGACTCTGGGCGGCGGCACGGTGATGCTCGGCTCGGCGAAAGGAAACCACTGGGTGAAGCAGCCGGATGAAATCGGCGGGGCGGAGACGCGCAGCGCATATCTGGTGGTCCCCAACGCGGATGAAGTGTACGCACGCGCCAAGGCGGCGGGCGCGGAGTTCGTGCAGGAAATCAAAGATGAGGACTAAGGCGGCCGCGGCTTCACCTGCCGCGATCCCGAAGGTCACATCTGGAGTGTAGGCACCTACGATCCGTGGCAAGCGAAGTAGCTGCTGGGGCACTACCTGAAGCTTCTCCCTTAGATCAGAACATGGTACCTTTTTAGGTGCCTAGAAAGGTGCTTTAACAGGAGCCGATTATGCTGAACCTAAAACACGACATTCAATCCCTGACGACCTTTCGCCGGCGCTCCGGTGATTTCATGAAGCAACTCAAGAGAACCAAGCGTCCTCTAGTTCTCACCGTGAAGGGCAAGGCGGCAGCAGTCGTGCAGGATGCGGAGGCGTACCAACGGTTGCTCGATATCGCGGCCCGCGCCGATGCGCGGGAGGGTATCCGACAGGGTTTGGAAGACGCGAGGAAGGGAAAGGGCCGGCCGGTCAAGGAGTTCCTTGAAGAGTTCGAAGCTGCCCATGGAATATCTCGTTCACATCCTTCCCCGCGCTGAGCGCGATCTCGCTGACGTGTATGAGGAGATAAACGCTCAGCATTCTACTGCTGCCCGCGAATGGTATGTCGGCCTCACTGCAGCAATCCTTACCTTAACCAGACGGCCCTATCGATGTCCTGAAACACCGGAAGAGACCGGCATACGCCACTTGCTCTATGGCCACAAGTATCACATCTATCGCGTAATTTATCGGGTGATCGAGGAAGAACAGCGCGTCGATATACTCCATATTCGTCACGGAGCCCGTCAGCGATTTGAAGGTTCAAATATCGACTGACCTTGGGAAGTCCGCCTGGGGTATCGCGGGGGACATGGGGTAGAAAGGTCTCACGGCACCATCCAACCAAGAAAATGCGCTTGCGCGAAAGCCAGCGCGCCGAGCAGCGCCACAAACAACAAGCTATGCCAGAAAGTCTCCCGCAATATTTCGCCCTCCTGACCCACCAGGCCAACAGTGGTGACACCGACCGCGATGTTTTGCGGCGAGATCATCTTGCCGGTTACCGCGCCGGATGAGTTAGTCGCCGCGAGCAGTATGGGATTCAATCCCAGGCGGTGGGCCGCGGCCACTTGCAGATTGCCGAACAGCAGATTCGCGGAAGTGTCGCTGCCGCTCAGGAAGCATGCGATCCATCCCAGGAAAGCGCTGGCCAGCGGAAAAAAAACTCCGAGTCCAGCGAGCGCCGCGCCCAGCGTGTAAGCCATCCCCGAATAGTTGTAGGTGTAGGCGAGCGCGACGATCAGCATCACGGTGAGCCCGGGCAGGCGAAGTTGCCGCAGCGTAGTCCATCCCGAACGAAGCAGCATGGCCGGCGAAGCGCGCAGGACGATTGCGGAAATGAGTGTAGCCGTAAGTGCGGCGGTGCCGGCGGCGAGCGGCTGAAACTCGAAAATCGCGGCGTAGGGTTTCTGGTAAAGCGTAATGAAAACGGCATGGTCCAGATGTGGGACGGCGAAGGCGACGTGAAATTTCTGAAATAGTTTGAAATACGACCATACCACCATCACCGCCGAGAGCAGCAGCCACGGTGCCCACGCGGCGATCGATTCGGGCACGGACAGACCCGGCTTAAGCGCTTCGGCAGCGAGCGGCGCCGAATTGCGGACGACCTCTGTTGGCTTCCAGAATCGCAGAAAAATGGTGAGCGCGCCGATGGAACAGAGCGAGGCCAGCACGTCCACTGCGTACGGCCCCCAGTAGTTCGCCACCGCGAACTGCACTCCGGCAAAACTCCCGCCAGCGACCAGCGCCGCGGGCCACACGTCGCGCATCCCCTTGCGTCCGCCGAGAAAAACAATCAGGTAGAAGGGAAGAATGAACGACATCAACGGAAGTTGGCGGCCAACCATCGCTGATAATTTCATCATGTCCAGCCCGGTGACGCCGGCCAGCGCGACGATCGGAATCCCGAGCGCGCCGAACGCCACCGGAGCGGTATTAGCGATCAGCGAGAGGACCACCGCCCGCCGCGGACCGAAGCCGAGCGCCATCAGCAAGAACGCCGCGACCGCGACCGGCGCTCCGAATCCCGCGGTGCCCTCCAGCAGCGCGCCAAAACAAAACGCCACCATAACCCCTTGAATGCGCATGTCGCGAGAGGCGTGTTCCTCCATCCAGCGCCGCAGGAGATCGAATTTTCCGGTGTCGACTGCGAGGTTATACAGCCACAGCGCCGCGAACACGATCCACATGATCGGCCAAAGGGCATAGACGGCGCCATAGCCCGCGCTCCAAAGTGCCAGCGACACCGGCATGCGCCAGACGGCGCAGGCCAGAATCAAAGTACTCGCCAACCCGGAAGCCGCCGCGATGTAGCCCGGTTTGCGCAGCCATCCCATCAGGATCAACACCAGCGCCAAAGGAATGGCGGCCGCCGCCGCGGAAAGAATCGCGCCGTGCAATGGGTAGAGAGGTTGGGGCCAGAGGTTCATGCTCGTCTTGTGCGCACCTGCGTAATTTGCAGGTATGGGAAGCTATCACAGAATGGAGCTTCCGCAATCGGTGGAAGAATCCGCCCCGTTGGATTTGCGGCAGCAGCGTCCCGGTTAGAACGAGCAGATCGCGGGTATCTATGGCGTAGAAAATCCTATCTGCGCGGATCCAGGTCTGCGGAAATTGCACAGCAACAAACGCGAGTGAGAAGACTATCTCACCGCGTCTGGACAAACCGGATCGCAACTCTAATTTAGAATTTGCAATGCAGGAGGCGCAGGCCGGGCTTGATGCCTGGCGTTTGCTTTCACTCGAGCCCGCCCGATCTTAATGGACGCTTTGAAGATCAGGCCTACCGGGATCAGACCTCCGAGTTTGTGGGCGCCGACCGAGGCCAAGCCCATGGATGCCATGCATCCACAGGACGAGCAATCGGGGTTCCCGCCGAACTGGCACGGCGTGATTTCGGTCTTGAGGTCCGCGGACAACGTCTTGGTGGTCTGTGCAAAAATACAATCGGCCGGGGTTCGCGGCGGAGACGAAAATTCGTGGATGAGCACCTCCGGCATGTCCAGCTTCGGATATATCCGGCGCAACCGCAGCATCTCTGAGATTGCCGTTGCCCGTTCTTCCGGCCCCAGCATTTCCGGCAGGTTATCCCCGATCTGTGGTGTGAACAGGCTGAACCACACCTTCTTAATTTCTGGGCGGGGCGTCCAGAATTTTAAAAAGTCCTCCAGGTAACCCGGGCGCTTCATCATTTGGCCGGTAACCGTGCAGTGCACGGTGATCTGCTGCCCTTCGATATTTTTAAGGATGCGCTCGTAGGTGGCCGGCGCGCGGCGGATGTCGTGCTCTGGTTGCAAACCGTCGATGGATACCGAAACGTGCAGCAGGGGCAGGGTTGGCCAGGTCGGGCCCATGGAACGAAAGGCGCTGGTGACGATCTGAACGTGGATGTGGCGCGCCATCAGCTCGGGAATCAACAATTCCAACTCGCGATAGCGGACCAGCGGATCGCCCCCGACGATCGACAAGTGCATCGGTTTGAGGCGGTCCACCACTTCCAGAACGCCATCCACCAGCGCCTGCCCGCGGCGATCGTTGAGTTCGCGCAGGGTCACCCCGCCGCCCAGATGTGCGTCGTCGTAGGCATAGCAGCCGGGGCATTTCAGTGGGCACTCACGCGTGATCTCTATCGAAAGGGAGGGATGTTCACCGCGCAGGATTTTGCCCCACGCCTGAATGACTTGCCTGGTCTCCACCGTTGACCTTCCTTTTCCGACAGCACTTCGAAGAACCTGGTGAAGCGGGGCCGTACTAGCAGCCGACCGAATGAGCGTCACTTGTGGCGCGCGACCGGCAATTTTGTTTTTGCTGGCCCGCGCGCCGTGCAGTCCTCTACATCATACCTGAGTGCCACCGGCTTGAGGTGTTGATGCATTCTCCCGAGCCAGGGGTGCCTGGTGGGTGGCAAATTCCCCGGGAGCCAACGGCCTGAGATGCGAGGACTCGTCATCGAGGCGATTATTTTTTGTTCCACGTAGTTCTACGAATATCCGGGCCGCCGGAAAAGGCGTAACGTTTTTTTGTGGCGCGCCTCCGCGTGATGCTCAGGCGCACTCGTGGTGTTCATGCTTGACGCACTAGTCTCCGTTCTTTTTGCCGCGCCTTGCCGGATTTGCGGTGACTTGCTGGACGACGCGCGCTTGCTTCCCATTTGCGCAGGATGTTTCGACGCATTCCAGGCGCTGAGCGGCCCGATGTGCGCGCGTTGTGGCCGGCCGCGTACGGTCGCGTCGCCTGCCAAAGTCCTGCCCGCAGCCGGTGCCAGGGTGGACGGAGGTCCGTCGGTGGCGCCCGAATTACAAGTCGCGGAGGAATTGCGCTGCAGGTTGTGCCGGCTGGGAATCTACAGATTCGATCGGGCGCGCAGCTTCGCTAGTTACAATTTGCCGATGCGCAAGGCAATCATCCTGCTGAAATATATGGGTGTAGCGCGCTTAGGGGCGTGGTTTGCCGAGCGCTTGGAGAAAATTTACCTGGCTGACCGGGCGCTGTTCCCGGTCGACGCGATCGTCCCAGTACCGCTGCATCCATTAAGGTTACGCGAGCGTGGATACAATCAAGCGGAGAGGATCGCGCGTCCGCTGGCAAAACGCCTGGCGCTGCCTTTGTTGCCGCTGCTCTTGGTACGGACCCGGCCGCGTCCCGAACAGCTTTTGTAGTCGCGTTCCGAGCGCTGGAATTCGGTGAAAGGAGCGTATGCCGCGACCCCCGGCGTACGGGCCGAAAAATTGCGCATCCTATTGGTGGATGACGTATTTACAACCGGCGCAACGCTGGATGCTTGCGCCCGGGCCCTTTTCGCGGCGGGGGCCGCAAGCGTCTACGCCTTGACGGTGGCTCGGGCCATTCCGCTCTACGGCGGTGCCGACCTGAGTTCGGCGCCCGCGCCTGTCCCGGATGTGTCGCATTTTGGTACTAAGCGGGTTGCAGTTGTAGCCTAAAATTTACACACCCGCGGGACAGCCATAGTAAGATAGGAGGTATGAGGTTCGGCTTCAGCATGGAGAGGTATGGCTGAAGGCTTCGAGCACGGATTGCGTCCGCGCCCGAGCACCAGCCACAAGCTCGCAGGGAGTGGACTGCGCCCCGAGTCTGTCGCCAAACCACTGAAAGCTCATCCGAACCGCCCCTCTTTAATGCAGGCCCCGGTCCTGGTCCTTAACGCAACTTTCGAACCGATCAACGTAACTGCGGTGCGCCGCGCGCTGGTCTTGATGCTTAAGGGTGTGGCCCAAGCCGAAGAAACTCATCCTAGCAACGAAGTTCATTCCACGTCCAAAGCGCTGCGGGTTCCGTCGGTGATTCGCCTGCTTAGCTACCGCCATATTCCTCAGCAGAGCCGCGCGCTCTCGCGCAAAAATATTTTGCTGCGCGACCGTAACACCTGCCAATTCTGCGGGAAGCCTTTGCCGGCGTCGGAATTAACACTCGATCACGTGGTACCGCGTTCGCGCGGCGGCAGCTCCACTTGGGAAAATTTGGTGGCCTGCTGCTATCGCTGCAACAACCGCAAAGGCGACCGTACCCCGGAGGAAGCTGGGTTTCGGTTGGCGCGGCGGCCACGGCCGTTCACGCTGCACACCTCGCGGCAATTGATGCGCTTGATCGGCCACAAAGATGAGAAGTGGCGTAAGTACCTTTTCTATTAGCCTGCTATTCGATCTTTGCGCCGTTGCGGTTCCACCAATTCACGAATATTCTTCCCAGTACTCGCTCTTTTTACGTGGCCAATTTTTCTACCGCCAAGCACTTTTCGTGCAACCAAATCCCACCCACGGCGTCTAACTTAGTAATTCACTTCTAGGACACACCCCGGGAAGCGGCTACGGTTGCACCAAGGCTGCTTCCCCCTCTTATTTCTAAACCCTTTAGATCAGTAACATTCTGCTCGGTGCGTCTCTGTTCTTCCTGACCGTCGATTGCTCGGAATGCACATATCCTCGCCGGTCTGAAACTAATGCTCGAATGCTGGACGGGTGAAACTACAGCGGGAGTGTCAAGCTAAGGTAGGGGGACGCGTGCAGAATTGCGCGCGTCCCAGAACTGGTTTGGGGCGGGGAAACGGCCAACGTGCTACAGCGAGCCCTGCTCCTGCTTCTCCTGGCAGCTCAAACAATAACGAGTCCAAGGCACCGCTTCCAGGCGCTTCTGCTGCAGCTCTTCGTGGCACGAAGTGCATTCGCCGAAGGACGTATCGCGGATGCGCACCAGAGCGTCGTTCACTAACTGGAGCATGGAGCGGTCGTTGTGCGTCTGCCCAAAGAGAAATTCCTTGGTGTAGGAATTAGCGGCCTTGTCGGCGAGATCCACCGTCGGATCGTCATCGGCTTCGCGGCCTTCCTGTTCAGTACGGGCGATAATGCGCAGCAGCTCGTCTTTGCGGGTCTGCAGTTTCTTTTTGTAGTATTCGAGACGTTTCTTATCCATCGTGGGTTCCCGTGCGGGCAAAATAGCCCCAATCAAATCCAACCATATTGCGACGCAGCCTTGAAAAAGTCAATCGTCTGCGTCGTCAAAAGTGCCCGAGAGCATTGGATACTGCCAACAACGAAAAGGATGCAAGCCATCGCGGCGCCTGTTCGCAGAACGGCGAACGCGCCGGGCCAAAGCTTGGACCGAGCGAGATCGCCGGCGAGATCGATGCGGTACACTTTCGCCGGAGGGCAAAATGCGAACCATTCTGCTGCTATGCGTTTCCAATACCTTCATGACCTTTGCGTGGTACGGACATCTGAAGTATCCAAAGCTGCCCATGAAGTGGGCCATTCTGCTGAGTTGGCTGATTGCACTGGGCGAATATTGCTTTCAGGTCCCCGCAAATCGCTGGGGCTACGGGGAGTTCAGCGCCTACCAGCTCAAGATCATTCAAGAAGTGATCACGCTGATAGTTTTTTCGGTGTTCGCTTACTTCTACCTCGATGCACCGCCGCGGTGGAACTATGTCGCTTCGTTCCTGTGCGTACTGGCTGCGGTGGCCTTTGCGTTTTACGGCCACTCCTGACCGCATCGGGGACCAGCCTCAGGGAGCGTCGGAATACTCCCGCTTGGGATAACAGAAATAAAACGCGACGAACAAGACCACGTACAACGCCGGGATCAAAACGCTGCCTTCTGGCCCCACGCTGCCCCCGGTGAGCCACGCCGGTCCGTGAAAACTGGAATTCATTAAGTGGTTCTTTGCGTTCTGGCCGCTGTCCGGGACGCCATACAAAAATGACTGGGAGAAGTCCCACGCGGCGTGGTTTCCCACCGCCCACCACAGATTGCCGGTCCGCCACAGAACGAAACAGCAAAACAGTCCATCCAGTGCAACCATCAGGATGCCCAGGGGCTTCTCGCCCGAATTGGTGACGTGAAGTGCGGCAAACACCGACGAGGTGAGAACCGCGGCGGGCCAGAATCCCATTCCGCGGGCGAGTGTGTATTGGACATACCCGCGCAGCAAATACTCTTCCGAAAAACCCACCATCAGGAATGCCAGCGCATACAGCAGTGCGAACTTCGCAATCGCGGGTCCATGCAGATCGAGCGTGCCAAACGAGAATCCTCCCAGCAGGTGCATCACGCCAAGCAGCAATGTCAGCTGCAAAATCCCCCAAACGGCTCCCTGCCAGAAGCGTGAGCCAAACGCGCCCGCCAGGGGCAATCCGTACCGGCTGAGAGGCCGTTTCTCGATGAAACTCATCACCCAGGAAGCCAGCAGCACCATCAGAAAGGTGGGCACTTCTTGAACGAGTATCGAGGTCTCCGAGATAAACCCGGTCATCAGTTCCAGATGCGCTCGATGCGTGATCGGGAGGTAGTCCATCCCTTTGAAAATCACCGCACCGAAAATAAAGAGAAAAAACACATATATCAGCAGACGCCACCCGGCGCGCAGGCCGTCGCTCCCGAGAAAAATATTCTCCACAGCAGTAGGCGTTCTCGGCGCAGGATTCAATGGTGGCGGCCCGGAGAATTGGACTTCCGGGTTTGCCGGATCGGCTTCAAAGTTCAAAGTGGCCCTCCATCTTTATCGCCAGTGGATGTGGATTTGACGCGCCCCGTGCGCGTCGGGAAGCAAGCATGTCGGCAGTTCGTTCCGCGGGCCATGCATGGTACTGGAGAGGTCGCGGGTTCTCAAGTGGCCTTTGCGAGCCAGCCTGAACCCGGCAGGCCAGGCGATACATCGAATAGCTGCCAGAGATCGAGCGCTGCGGCTGCTTTGCAGGCGTACCTGCCACTGCTCAGGGCGGTTGCGGGACTTGGGTGCCACTGCTAGAATCACATGTTCGCGCACCTCGCCAGGAACCAATGGTGTGCGCAGCGCTTTGGTCTCGGGGAGGCCACGTTGGCGAAATACGATTTGGTGATCATTGGAAGCGGTCCGGGGGGCTACCAGGCCGCGATTCGCGCTGGGCAGTACGGTTTGAAGACACTGGTGGTCGAAAAAGACCCGTTTCTCGGCGGCACTTGCCTGCACGTGGGCTGCATTCCCACCAAGGTGCTGCTGCATCACGCCGAGATTTACGACAATTTCCAGCATGCCGCGGAGTTTGGCTTCGATGTCAAGGAAGTGAAAATCAATTGGAAGCAGATGCTGGCGCGCAAGCAGAAGATCGTCAACAGTCACGCCCAGGGCATCGCTTTCTTGTTCAAAAAGAACAAAGTGGAATTGATGACCGGCTGGGGCCGCATCGCCGGACCAGGTAAAGTATCCGTTGAAAAGGACGGAAAAATCACCGAGGTAGAGACCAAGTATACGATGCTGGCCACCGGCTCAGCCGCGCGCTCGCTGCCGGGCGTCGAGTTCGACGGCAAGACGATTCTCTCCAACGTAGAAATCCTGCAGATGGCGGAAATCCCTAAGACTATGGTGGTGGTGGGTTGCGGCGCCGTGGGCGTCGAGTTCGCCTCGATCTTCAAAACGTTTGGCACCGACGTCACCCTCCTCGAAACCTTGCCGCGCATCGTGCCGCTCGAAGACGAAGACATTTCCGCCGAACTGCTCAAACAGCTCAAGAAGCGGGGCATGAAAATTGAGCTGGAAGCAAAGGTCGAGACGGTCAAGAAGACCGCCAACGGCGCCACGGTCACCTACAAGGACAAAACCGGCAAGTCGCAGACGATCTCCGCGGAGAAGGTGCTCATCGCGGTCGGCCGGCGCCCGCTCACCGAAAATCTTGGCCTGGAGAAGACCAAGGTTAAGCTCGACCGCGGCTACATCGTGGCCAATTCCTACCTCGAAACCGATGAGCCCAACCTCTACGCCATTGGAGACATCGTGGCTGGCCTGCCGCAACTGGCCCATGCCGCCTCTCAAGAAGGCTTGATCGCCGTTGGCAAGATGGCTGGCAAGGACGTCCAGCCGTTCGACCGCCGGCGCTGCCCGAATGCAACCTACTGCGAACCCCAAATTGGCTCCATCGGCTTGACCGAGAAGCAGGCCCGCGATGCCGGATTGAAAATCAAGACCGGTAAATTTCCGTTCGTGGGCAACAGCAAAGCGTCCATACTGGGACATCACGAAGGGTTTATCAAAGTGGTCGCCGATGAGAAGTACGGCGAGATCCTGGGCGTGCACGCCATCGGCGTGCTAGCCACGGAAATTATCGCCGAGCCGGTAGCGGCGATGGGACTCGAGGCGACTCTCGACGACATGGCCGCAACGATCCACGCGCACCCCACGGTATGGGAAGCGATGGGCGATGCGTTCAATTCTGTTCGCGGGCTCACCATTAACGCGTAAAAGCCCGCGTTGGCTGCGATGGGCGGAATGCACCGGTAAAAGCCTGAGCAACCGGGACCGCGCCACTCCTTCAAACGAACGATTCTTTCCGGAATGCAAAGAGGAAATGACTTACCCTCAAGCAACGTGCTGGGTGGTCGATTTGGGCGCGGTCCGGTACGCCTGGGCGCTGGAATTTCAGCGACGGGCAGTGGCCGCGCGCAAAAACGGCAATGTGCCGGACCTGCTGCTCTTCTGCGAGCATTTTCCAGTGATCACCCTGGGTCGCAACGGGAAGCGCGAGCATTTGCGCGGCAGCGAAAGCGTGTTGCGGCAGATGAACGTCGAGTTCCACGATACCGAGCGCGGCGGTGACATTACCTTTCACGGCCCGGGGCAAATCGTCGGATATCCGATTCTGGATCTCACCCAGTTGAAGCGGGACGTGCGCTGGTACGTCGAGCAACTCGAAGACGTGATGATTGCGGCGGCCGCGGAATGCGGGATCGGGGCGCGCCGGGCCGAAGGGATGCATGGGGTGTGGGTTGCGGCGGCCGGCGGCGGCGAAGCGGAAAAACTGGGCGCGCTGGGCGTGCATATCAGCCGCTGGGTTACTTCGCACGGTTTTGCTTACAACGTGTCCACCGACCTGCGCAATTTTGATTTGATTGTTCCCTGCGGTTTGCAAAGGAAAGCCACGTCGCTCGAAAAAATTCTGGGCCGCGCGGTGGCGGTCGAAGATGTGAAGCCGCGCCTGGCGGCAAACTTTGCTAAGATTTTTGGACGGGAAATGCGCTCGGTAGCGCTCCAGGATTTGGAAGCGGCCATGCACGAGAGCGCAGCGTCAGGGGCGGACGCGCACCAGCCGCCTTACGGAAACGAGGTGACGGTGGATTCAGCGCGGAGCGATCGAACATGACCGAAGTTCTCACCAACGAGCAGCAGCTCAATCTCTACTACTTCATGAAATTAAACCGTGAAGTGGAAGCGACCATGGACCGGCTGTTCAAGCAGAACAAGATCGTCGGCGGACTCTACGCCAGCCTCGGACAAGAGGCTATCTCGGTAGGCACCGCATCGGCGCTCGCTCCCGGCGACTGGATTGCCCCGATGATCCGCAATATTGGCGCGCTGCTCACGCGCGGTGTCCCGCCCCGGGATATTTTCACCCAACACATGGCCCGCTTCACCTCTCCCACCAAAGGCAAGGACGGCACCAGCCACTTCGGCGATCTGAAAGGGCGCCACATCGTCTCCCCGATATCGATGCTGGGCGATTTGATCCCGGTGATGGCAGGCGTGGGCATCGGGGCGCGCTATCTGGGGCAAAACGTTGTCACCATGACCTGGATCGGCGATGGCGGCGCATCCACCGGCGCGTTCCACGAGGGATTGATGTTTGCGGCGATGCATCGCGCGCCGATGGTGTTGATCGTCGAGAATAACCAGTGGGCGTATTCGACGCCGGTCGCGCGGCAGACCAGCATCCGCGATATCGCCGACCGCGCGCCGGGCTACGGGATTCAAGGAGTGATCGTCGACGGCAACGACGTCCGCGAAGTCTATCGGGTAACCAGGGAAGCGGTCGACCGGGCGCGGGCCGGCAACGGTCCGGTGCTGATCGAAGCCAAGACCATGCGCATGCGCGGCCACGCCCAGCACGACTCCGCCGATTACGTTCCCAAGGAAATGTTCGCTTACTGGAAGGAACGCGATCCGATTCCGCGCTACGAGAAATATCTCACCGAGAATGGCATCCTGGACGCCAAGAAAAAAGCGGGCATCGATGCACGCATCGAAAAATTAGTTCGCGAAGACCGCGAGTTCGCGGAAAACTCTCCATTCCCTCCGCCGGAACTCGCCGAACAAGGCGTTTACTGCGACGGCTGCCACACCATCCAAGCAGAATGGAAACGCGAGAAGCCAGTTGCGGCGGCCGCCTATCCCGCAGCCCATCAGGTGAAGGATTACGGCGAGTTCCGGCCCAAGCTGGAAGTCGTCGCGCCAGTCGTCGCGCCCGCAGCCGTCGCGGCCGCAATAACAGGCAGAGCCGACGACCTGGAACTATCGGAAGAAATGCTGGCTGCCAATCCGGACGGAAAAGTGCCGACGGCAGAAGAGACCGCGCTCCGCGTCCCATTTGGACGCGGCCCCAAGGACAAAGCGTTTCGCGACGAGCAAGCCGCCAAAACCTATTCACGCGGCGGCTCGGGCAAAACCTATCCGCATAACAAGCAGCAACAGCCGCCGGGGAAACTGCCGGGCAAAGTGTTCACCAAACCGTTCACCAAGGAATTCACCAAGCCGGGCCAGGGCGCCTCGTTTCAAAAGGGACCGCACCAGAAGCCCGGCAATGCGCCGCGCAAGAATTTCGTGAAGCATCCCGCGGGCAAGCCGGGGAGAGGCTGAATATGGCGCAAGTCACCATGCTGGAAGCGATCCGCCAGGCGATTTTTGAGGAGATGGACCGCGACCCCGCCGTCGTGGCCGTCGGCGAAGACATCGGCGTTTATGGCGGGGCATTCAAAGTCACCGAAGGGCTCCTCGCGAAGTTCGGCCCCGACCGGGTGATGGATGCACCGATCGCCGAGACCGGAATCGTAGGCGCGGCGTGCGGCATGAGTTTTCTCGGTCTGCGCCCAATAGTGGAAATGCAGTTCATCGATTTCATCGCCTGCTGCTTCAACCAGGTCACCAACTTCGCCGCGAAGTCGCACTACCTTTGGGACGCACCGGTGCCCATCGTGATTCGCGGCCCATCGGGCGGCGGCGTGCACGGCGGTCCGTTTCATTCCGCCAACCCGGAAATGTATTTCGTGCACACCCCGGGCCTGAAGGTCGTCTACCCCTCCACTGCCTACGACGCCAAGGGGCTGTTGAAATCAGCGATTCGCGACAATAATCCGGTGCTTTTCTTCGAACACAAATACTTGTACCGCCGGATCAAAGAAGAATTGCCCGCCGAGGATTACACCGTGCCCTTGGGCAAAGCCATCGTCCGGCGCGAGGGACGCGATCTGACCATCCTTACCTACGCCGCGCTGATGCATACCTCGCTCGAAGCCGCCGGCGAATTGGCCAAAGAGGGAATCGAGGCGGAAGTGGTGGACTTGCGCACCCTGCTGCCGCTCGACCGCGAAACCATCCTCACCTCGGTGAAGAAGACCAACCGGCTCCTGGTGGTGCATGAAGATACCCGCACCGGCGGGATCGCCGGAGAAATCGCGGCAATCGTATGCCAAGAGGCGTTCGACGATCTGGACGCGCCCATTGCGCGGGTTACCGCGCTGGATACCCCGGTTCCGTATTCCCCGCCCCTTGAAGAGCGGTTTTTGCCGCAACGGAATGACATTGTGGCCGCGGCGCGGAAACTGGCAAAATATTGAAGCTGACAGGGAGATAAAACATGTCCGTAAACGTCATCATGCCGCAGATGGGCGAGAGCATTTTCGAAGGCACCATCACCAAGTGGCTGAAGAAGCCCGGTGAGAAAATCGAGCGCGACGAACCACTGTTTGAGATTTCCACCGATAAAGTGGACGCCGAAATTCCGTCGCCCGCTTCCGGCATCCTGCAGGAAATTAAGGTCGGCGAAGGACAGACCGTGCCGATCCAGACGGTGGTCGGTGTGATCGCGTCCGAAGGCGCCGCTGTCGCCGCGCCTGCTCCGGCCGCTTCCGCGCCCGCACCCGCTGCTGCCAAGCCGGCTGCTCCGCAGGGTGAAGTCGCCGCACCGCCGTCCGAAAAGAAATTGCCGCCGGTACCCGCGCCGGCCGCCAGCGCGCCGCAGCAGGCACGCAGCGGCGCGCAATCGCAAGGTAACGGCGCCGAGAAAGTCCGCAGCTCCCCTCTGGTGCGGCGGATGGCAAGAGAACACAACATCGACGTCGCTCAACTCACCGGCACGGGCGCCGGCGGCAGAGTAAGCAAACAGGACATCTTGGGTGCGATTGAATCCGGTCCCACACAGGCCTCAGCGCCAGGCGCCTCCGCACCCGCGGCGCCGCGTCCAGCAGGGGTCATGCCTCCGCCCAGCGGCGGAACTGCGGCCGCTTCCCTGGAAACCGCCGTGCCTCGCGAGAAGATGTACTTCGGGAATTTCCAGGTGCAGCCGATGACCGTGATGCGCCAGCGAATTGCCGAGCACATGGTGATGTCCAAGCGCGTCTCGCCGCACGTATATTCGGTGGACGAAGTCGACGTCACCGAAATCACCCGGCTCCGCGCCAAAATGAAAGAAAAATTCGAACAGACCACCGGCACCAAGCTCAGTTTCATGCCGTTCTTCGTGCGCGCCGCCGTCGAAGGTTTGCGCGCCTTTCCCACCGTGAATTCCTCGGTGGACGGCACCAACATCGTGCTGCACAAGGAATGCAACATCGGTATCGCCGTCGCGCTCGATTGGGGTTTGATCGTCCCGGTGGTGAAGAATACCGAGGAGAAAAATTTCCTGGGCATCGCACGCGCGATCAACGATCTCGCCGAGCGCGCTCGCGCGAAAAAACTGAAGCCGGAGGAAGTTGCCGAAAGCACCTTCACCATCACCAATCCGGGTACCTTCGGCGGCCTGTTCGGCCTGCCCATCATCAGCCAGCCCAACGCCGCGATTCTGGGCCTGGGAGCAATCGAAAAGCGCCCGGTGGTGATCGACGACGCCATCGCTATTCGCTCCATGGTCTATCTCACGCTGAGTTACGACCATCGCGTAGTCGACGGCGCCATCGCTCATCAGTTCATGGGCAAGGTCAAGCACACCCTCGAGAATTGGACCGAAAGCGTGCTGTAAACACGCGGCGCGAACCGCGTGTCGCATCGCAGTAGATGTTTTGCATAAACGAGTACCAAACGGCCGGGGGCTGAACCGAGTTTTGCAGAATCCACCCGGCCGTTTTCCTTTTTGGCGCCGGCGCTGGCGATTCTGATTCGATTTTGATTGGGCGCCGCATCCTGCTGCCTAAGGCTGCGCCTCTGGGATTTGATCCACCCTGGCTCGCTGAAAGCGGATCGGACACCCCATTTTCCCCATTTCGGAAGCGGGTGCTAGCCGTCGACTTTCTGCGCTCGGTGCAAACAGTGTCGACTCAAACTCCTTTTCATAGCGGCTGGGGTGCTCCACCTTGGAGCATCGATTTCCGCCCGCGCCGCTCGCCTCTGCCCGCCCGCGCCGACGTCGCGATCATCGGTGGAGGTTTTTCTGGGTTGGCGACCGCGGCGTGGCTCCGTCATCTCGATCCCTCGAAGTCGGTAGTAGTTCTCGAATCGGAAACCATCGGCGCCGGAGCCAGTGGACGAACCGGCGGAATGGTTCTAAGCGAAACGGCTGCCGGCGACCTGCCCGGCTTGGGAGATGTGTTGGCCGGTTTCCAGCGCACTGTTTCGCAACTGAAAATCGATTGCGCACTCGCTATTACCGGCGGCTGGGAAATCGAGCGATCCGCGCGCAAAGCCGAAGAGCGCGCCAGAACTCGCGGCGAGTCCCCGATCGAGTGGCAGGATTCCGGCACCCTGCGGGTAACCAAAGACGTCCCCGGCGGCACCATCGATCCCGGTATGCTGGTCAGCGGCCTGGCCCGCGCCGCAGAAAGTTCCGGGGCAATGATCTGCGAGAACTCTCCAGCCGGCGCTCCGGTCTGGTCCGCCGAAGAAGGAAAAGAAATCGAAATCACTGCCGGGGGCCGGCAGCTCCGCTGCAATCAACTTTTGCTGGCCACCAACGCGATGAACCTCGAAGTCGCCGGCCTGGCCGAAGACACCGAACCGAAGTTCACCATGGCAATAGCCACCGAGCCGCTAAGCGAGGAGCAACTGGAAGCGATCGGCCTGGCTGGCCGCCAGCCGTTCTACACCGTGGATTTCCCATATCTCTGGGGACGGGTGACCCGCACCAACTCGGTAGTGTGGGGCGGAGGACTGGTCCACGTGGACGATTGGCGCGGGCTTTCCGAGATCGACGTAACCAGCGGCGAAGCCTGCCGCCTGCTCGATTCTCTGCAAGCGCGCGTCCGCAATTTGCATCCGGCGCTGCACGGAGTAGCCTTCACTCATCGCTGGGGTGGCCCAATCTTGTTCGCCGAATCGATGAAGCCGATTTTTCAGCGCCATCGCGCGACCCGCAACGCGCTGGTCCTAGCCGGTTACGCCGGCCACGGTGTGGCTCTGTCAGTCTATTTGGGATGCTGGGCCGCCGAAGCTCTGCTAGGCCGCCGCGAACTGCCAAAGTGGTAGCCGAATCGTATTGGTGAGCCTTTCAGGCGCCAAATATTCCGGCCCGTTCCGTCTTCAGAGTATTCACATCGACTCGAGCCATTTGTAGCGAGCTCACCGCTTTCAGTTCAGCCGGGGCCGCAGCCGCTCCGCAAACGATTCAATCTGCGGCAGCGCCACGATCTCAATCGATTGCTCGGCCAACAGCCGCGCCACGAACTGGTGCCGCGGGTTGGAAAGCTGCGGCGTTTCCTCGGTTACGCCCACAAATTCCGTCGCCGCGATCTGCCGCCGAATCGCTTCGGCGGTAAACGCCAGAATTTTGGCTTGCCCGGGATCACGGCCCAGGGAAATCGCATGCATGAACCCGCGCGTGCCGTTCACCCGGTAGCCGTAATCGATATGCAATGGATCTCCCGGCTGGGTGAACTGCTCCACCGCGATCCCCTTTTCGAGCTTGCCCAGAATCCGGTGCCGCCGAAAAACGTCGTTCATCCGCGTGCGGATCCACGCCCGCGTGGATTCGATAATCAAAGCCCCCCGGCCTCGGCGCAATACCGGAGCCACGTAGTCGCGATACAGCCGGTCGAGCTCGGCATCGAAATCCTCGCCCAGCAGCGCCCGCTGCGGGCTCAACTGCAGCACGTTCGAAAGCGTGTCGTCCAGCTTGGCCAGCTTCGCCGCCGAACCGGCGCCGGACTCCGAGAGCCACTTTTCCATTTCGCCGGGAAGGCCGCGCAGCACCGCTTCGTCCGCGTCGGGTTGCGCCCGGCGGATGCGCGCGAACTCGGCAGACTCCTCCACCAGCCGCGCCTGCCGCCGCGCCGGCGCAAACTGCTCGAGGATCACTCCAATATTCACCCATTCGTCGCGCAGTATATTCGGCGTGTAGCGCAGAATGCGAAAAGCAAACTCCTGCCGCTCGCTTTCAGCCATCTGTCACGTCCAGTGAGGAAAGGGATTTCGCGAGGATTTGTGGGTGTCGTGTAAAAGATCCCGCACCCGCGTCCTTCGGCGGTAAAGAATTTCCAGCATGCGATAAAGCGAATCGCTCTCGAAGTTGTACCATTCTGGAGGTATCTCCCCGGCGGCCTCCTCCAGCATCGCTTCGGTTACCTTCTGTTCGATGCGCCCCAGCCACGGCTCAAAGCTCTCCAGGCTGGTCACCGTCTCGTATACCCGCTCGCGAATGTAAATCCCCCGCAGCGGCGCGTCCGGGAAACCCCAATCGGCGGCGTTGAAGCAGAATCCCTGATCGATCATCAAAGCCTGGTAAGCGCCTTGCGAGGAGGCTGCCATCTGGTGCGGTGTAGCATCGGCCGCCCGCCCGGGCGCTCTGAAAAATACCGCTTGCCGGCCATTGGTGTTGCACGTCCATTTGTCGAACGCCAGCATCCCCGCAAACGCGGAAATATTTTGCACCGCGCGCAACTGCTCTTCCGGCAAAAAATCGTACACTACCACCGCCGCCGGATGCCCCGGATACCGCGATCCAAACGACGGCCCCGGTTTGCACACGGTCCGGCTGCGCGCCAGCTGAATATTCAATTCTTTCGTGTGCTTTACAAAATACTCGCTCACCTCCACCACTGCCGCCGCCGGCACAGGTAGCCCGATCCTCGCCGCCAATCTCGTACCCAGCAATTCGTTCGCCAATATCCTGATGCCCTGCGGATTATTCTGGAATTTCACAATATAGTACTGATCGTCCTCGCAGCGCAGCAGATGCGACTGCGCCCCTCCCCTCATTCGCCTCACGTACTCCACCGCCACCGGCATTAGCCGCCATGCTAATTTTACATTTGGAATACAGCAAGCAAGAACTTTCCCTTTTCCGTCCGTTTCCCACCGCCCGCAGAAAATCCCGTATCCGTATTTCTACGCAGGCGTGATCCGCCTTCGCCCCTTGGCGCCCCACCCTTTTCCAGCTAGCCGAGCTTCCTAGGCGGTTGAGCAGCGCCGCCACTCTTGCCGGTACCTGTCTTTTCGCTGGGTGGCGTACCCATGTCGTAGCGCCGCCATTCCTGGCGGTAGTCGTGTTTTCACTGGGTGGCGCACCCTTCGTTCTTCAGGGTGCGGATTTTGTCTATCTTCAGCCTCAAGCAACAGCACCCCGTTTCGAGCGGTAGGCTGGCCACCTGGGGAAGGGGCATCGTGCCGTCGCTTTTCCGTGCCGCGTGCTAACGCCGCCCGCGTGCTAGCGCCTTTGCCGGTGTTCAGTGTGCGTTCACCGATTCAGGCTTCAACCAGCTCTCTACGCGGGCTAGCATCGTTCCAGAAACGGAGGATCAAATGCCCGTTAACGCATCCATCGGCTTTAGGCGCCCGGTGCCAACCGCCAAGTGGTACGTGGCCCTAACCAACGAATCGCTGGAAGACTCTAGCGTCCTGGCCCGGCGCATTGCCGAAAAGATTCCGGCCCGCGCCAGCGTCCTGGAGGTGGCTCCCGGACCAGGCCACTTCGCGATCGAATTAGCGAAGCGGGGTGACTATAAGATTGCTGGCCTGGACCAGAACGAAACGTCCGTTGAAACCGCCCGCGCGAACGCCGCCGCAGCGGGTGTGCAGATCGACTTCCGCCGAGGCGATGGATCGAACATGCCGTTCAGCAATGAGAGCTTCGATTTTCTTGTATGTCGAGCAGCGCTGAGGAATTTCGCCGACCCGCAGGGCGCCCTGGCAGAGATGCATCGCGTCCTGAAGCCCGGCGGCCGAGCCCTGATCTTCGATCTACGAAGATTTGCGTCCCAGGCGGCGGCCGCGCGTGCTGAAAACGAAACCCGAAGCGTCGTGAGCGGGATCGCAGCCAAGCTGCCGTTCCAATTCATGCAACTCAAACGCGCCTACACCAAGAGCGAACTGGAAGAGTTCATTGCAGAAATAGAATTCCACGACGTCGAGCTCCCGGAGGGTCTCACCGAACTGGCGGCCGCCTGAGGGGACGCGAGGCAACTCGGACTCGCGAGGTGTTGGTTTTCTGCGCCGCGTGCTAGCGCCGCCCCGCGCGGAGCGGGACTTTGCATTGTGGTTCGGCTGATATATGTTGGCGACGTGAGTTTTTCTAGGCTACAGGACCGGCTGCGGCAAGAAATTCGGCGGCGAATCGACCTTGGCGAATTCTCCGGCGGTGAGCTCGCCCGGCGCGCGGGTTTTGCGCAGGCGCACATCTCCAATTTCGTGAACGGCAAGCGTGGGCTCACGCTCGCCAGCCTCGACCGCGTACTGGCCGCGCTGGGAATGACCTTCTACGAGCTGCTCGATGCCCAGGAACTGGCGCGTTACGCGCCAGTTCCCGCCGCTGACGCCGGCGATTTGGGCACGTGGGACGTGCCCATGGTTGGCCCAGAAGCCGCTGCGCGAAAGGCCATCATCGCGCGCGAAGATGTGCTGGAGACTTTCCGGTTTCCCAGAAAACTATTCGACGCCGCGCCCGAAGAAACCCCCGCGGGTGCGCGGAAGTTCTGGACCCGCTACGTCATGGTGCAGTCCAGCGAAACCGATAGCGCCAGCCTGGTCCCCGGCGCGCGCACCGCTATGGCGGTCGTCGACCGCCACGCGGTAACCCCGCGCGCCACCGCAAGAGCGCCGCGGCGCCTGTTCGCCGTTCACGGCGAAGCAAAAGTCCATCTGCGATTCCTGCAGTCGACCGGCGGCCTCCTGCTGCTGCGGGGAATCTCCGCTGATATGCCGGTAGAAGTCGTCTCCGCAGAAGAAGCCATAGCCGGAGCTACGCGCGTGATTGGACGGATCGTTTATCTGGGAGTGGTGATGCTGTGAGCACAATTTAGAATTTGTTGGGGGCGCGACGCGCCCCTAAAAGTGTCGCAGGATCGAGCTAAATATTTACCGCGAATATTCTTGGCGAATATTCGCTGCCAACGCGGCTTCCAGCGCAGCAGTTCCAGCGCGACGATTTGCGGCTTTCCGCTATCGTCCGGCGACAAGTGATCCAGACCCGGGAACTCAACGCGCCGGACCTGCGGCAAGAATTCCAAAGGACACTCCCCAATCCGGTCTCCCACACTCACACCAGACCGCACTCCCAACACCGCAGATGTTTTCGTGCGCGCCGAGTGCGCCGCGGTGTACATGGTTGCAGTGAAGCAGCGGGAAGGCGCCCCACACGCCGGCGGATTTGTACGTCCACTTCGTTCTTAGGGTAGACTACCAACTCACGATGATCAGTTTCTAAACAGAGGAGAACACGACTTATGTCACACCATTATTCCGGTCCCGACTTTGGATTCCCCCATGGCGACGCCCGCCTGGACTTTACCGATCTGTACGCTTTCCCGAAGCCTGGGGATGCCGCCAAGTCGATCCTGATTATGAACGTGCATCCATCGGCGGGCGTGAACCCACCGGGCCCCACCACCGCCGTGGCCTTTGCACCCGAGGCGATCTATGAACTTAGGATTGATACGAACGGAGATGCCGTCGCCGATATCGCATACCGGGTGCGCTTCTCGCCGCCCCATGACGGAACGCAGACTGCGAGCTTGCGGCGCGTCGAGGGCGCCCAAGCCGGCGGAACAACCGACGACGGGCAAGCAATCATCGAAGGAGCGCCGGTCTCGACAGGGAGCGATGCACGAGTGACCGAGGCCGGAGGCTACCGGTTCTTCGCCGGTTGGCGCAGTGATCCCTTTTTTTTCGACGTGAACGGCGCCCTGAACAACCTGCAATTCACCGGCGCCGATTACTTCGCCGACAAGGACGTGTGCTGCATCGTGCTGGAAGTGCCCAACTCGGTCCTCAGCTCTAAAATGATGGGCCTATGGGTTCGCACACTGGACGGCACAAGCGGGAAATGGGTTCAAGCGGATCGCGGTGCGCGGCCAAATCAAACTCCCTTTCTGGCCGGCGAGCAGAATGCCGCGTATCTAGCTGGCGAACCGTCCGACGATGCCCGCTTCATCCCGGTCTTCGCGCACGCGCTAGAGCACACTGGTGGATATACGCCGGCGGAAGCAACGCGAGTGGCCGGGGTCATGCTGCCGGACATCCTCCACTATGATCCCACGCGGCCGGCGTCTTTTCCGGACAACGGCCGGGCACTCACCGACGATGTCGTGGACTTCTTCCTTCCTCTCCTCACAAATGGAAAGGTGACGGAAGATAACGTAGCGGCCCACAAAGACTTGCTGCCCGGATTCCCCTACGTGGGCCCGCCGCACAGCGCAGCCGCGGAACGCACGGCCAGCGCGTAAAACCCTCTTACCGCGCGCCGGCGTATCGCCTATCTGGGTGGGGTGATGCTGTGAACAAAGCGTGGAATTTTTCAGGGGCGCGTGACGCGCCCCCGAAAAAAGTGCCGCAGGATCGAGCTAAATATTTGCCGCGAATATTCGTTGCGCATAGCGAATATTGCGACGACCGCCAGTTGGACCACGAGCCTCGCCGTTAGCCGGTCGTTCTCTTCGAGAAAGACGAACTCGCGCTCTCGAAGAGCGACGCAATAACAAACTTTGGCTAGCGCTTGCCCTTTTTCTTGGGCTTGCCCTTCGGTTTGGCTTTTGCCGCCGCTTTCTTTGCCGGCTTCGCGGCCTTCTTCTGGATCTTGGCTTTCGCCTTCGGTTTCGGCTTTGCCTTGGGCTTGGCTTTCGCTTTGGCCGCAGGTTTGGGCTTTGCCTTGGGTGCCGGTTTCTTGGCCGCGGGCGCCGGACGAGGCGCAGCGGCCGGTGGCGCCGGCTCGAGATCTTCGTCGTCTTCTTCGACCACTGTTACTTCCTCCACCTCTTCCTCGACTAAATCGTCGGGAGCGCCGCTCGGTTCTTCTTCCTCTTCGTAAGCGGGTACCTCGTCATCTTCTTCGTCGTTTGATTTTGCGTAGAACATTCGATCCTCCGTGCGGCGATAAGTAAGGCAGACGAAAGCTCAATTCCAACGAAGCGAATCTAATCGGAGTTGCAGAATCTTGTCAAGGCGCAACGTCTACGTAGTATCACTAGGTGAAAATTGCCGGCCCTCAACACGCTTGTCTCTCCGCCAATTCCTCCACAGGAGTGATCCCTACCCTCGCCCCGGCCTCCGTGCTAGCGTCAAGCAACGAACGGGGCAGCCGCGTGCCGCGAAAGAAAGAATCCATGGACCGGTTCATCAGGAGTGTTAAGGGAATGATTCAGAAAAAATCAGCGTAAAAATACCAGCGATATGCCAATACCGGCGCCTGTGGGGATTAGAATCTATATCTCATTGATTATAAGAGAGATAGGATTTCTGATTCCCGGCAAATTGCAGAAGTTGCACCCGCTCACGGCATATCAGGAAAGGCCACCGTACCGAAAGCCCCTGACCTCTATGGGTGGGGCGAAGCGGGGATAGCCAGCAGATCGCCGGGTTGAATCCCGCGACTCGACAGGAACTCATTATTCTCGCGGATAGCGGCCACCGACGTTCGGTAGGTCCGCGCGATCGAATAAAGGGTCTCGCCAGCAGCCACGCGATGCTGCTGCGTTGTAGTGGCCCCGGACGCCGTAGCGGACGTCCCTGGCTGCGCGTTGTGGGCCACCGTCTGAATTCGCGGGCTCGCAGGCGTACCTTCCGCCGACTTGGCGCCATGGTGGCCGCGCGCCGGCTCAGCCGGGGGCCCGCCGCCCGCATAAATCTTCAGGCGCGCGCCGCGGGGTACGTGGTTAACGTGAAGTCCGTTCCAGCGCTTCAGGTCGTTAACGGTGACGTCAAACCGCTCGGCGATACCCTCGAGCGTGTCACCCTTCTCGACGCGGTAATGCAGCAGTTTTACCACCGGCGCCGGTGGCACCGGCACCACCAGCTTGTTGCCGACCGGCAAATCGCTCGAGTACGTCAGGTGGTTGGCGCTTTCGAGCGACGCCACGGTCACCCGGTACTGCTTCGCGATAGCCGCCAGTGAATCGCCGCTATCGACCCGGTGCAGCCGCCATTCCGTCCACTTATCCGGCGGAACACTGGCGATCGCGGCTTGAAAGCGCTCGGTAGTGCCCTTGGGAAGCTTCAGCTGGAAATCCGGATCGTTAGGCGTAACGAAACGCAGCAATTGGGGATTGAGTTCGTGCAGGTCGTCGACGTCCGTGTCGATCGCGTCGGCCACCAGTCGCAGGTCGATCGAATGCCCGGGCTTCACGATCTCCACCGCGGGAGCGGACTCCGGGTGCGGCTCGACGCCGTAACGCGCCGGATCCTTGGCTACCAGCGCGATCGCGATGATGATCGGCACGTAGTTTTGGGTTTGCTTGGGGAGCGCGTGCAAACGCTGCAACTCCCAGAAATCGGCGTACCCGGTGCGCTCCACCGCTTTAGCGACGTTGCCGGGCCCGGAGTTGTACGCGGCCATCACCAGGTACCAATCGCCGAACATTTGATACAAGTCGCGGAAATGAGCGGCGGCGGCATGGGTAGCCTTTTCCGGGTCGCTGCGCTCGTCGGTGTACATGGTGCGGTCCAAACCATATTCCTGGCCGCGGAAAGGCATGAACTGCCAGATGCCGCGGGCCCCGGCGCGCGAAACCGCTTCCGGCTTGAACGCGCTTTCAGCCTGCGCAAGATAGATCAAATCCTGCGGCAGTCCTTCTTCCTTGAGCACCCGCAGAATCATGTCGTGATAGCGGCCGGCGCGGCGCAGCCCGGTTTCGACGATCAGCCGGCCGTGGGTGGTCTGGAAAAAGCTCAGATACGACAGCACCGAATCGTTGACGGTGAGCGGCAAGTCGTGGGGCACGGAGATAAGTTCGCGCTGTGCGCGGATGATCAGCCGCGGATCGCCGGCGGGCAGATTGAGGTCGGCGATTTCTTCGATGGGAGCGGGTTCCTGCATGTCGTCTTCCGTCGCTGCGGCGGACGAACTTTCGATGGCTTCATTTTCGTAGGAGTGGATCGTTTCGATAACCTGGTCGAAAAGCTTGGTTAGTTCGGGATCGGTACGCGACTCGGCGCCGGCGGCCAGCAGCCAATCCATAGCCTGGTTGAAATCGTCGCGGGCGTCGTCGAGTTCTCCCGCGCTATACGCCTTCTTTCCGGCTTCGTAGCTCGCCTCGATTCGCGCCATCAAATCTCCCATGTAAGGGGGAGGGGTGGAGAGCTGCGGATGCGCGGCCGGCGGATACGAGGACCACGGAAGAGTCTCGGCAAGTACCGCGGGTGCGGGAGCCTGCGCTACCGGCGGGCGAACCACGATGTGCTGGGAGACGCTGTCGTCGCAGCCGGTAATTGCCGCGGCGATGGCTGCCAGCGTGGCGGCCGCGAGAGCTAGCCTTGCAATGTGTCGTCTTTTCATGGGTCTCCCCATCCCGATGGCGCAATGCTGTGCCCCTAGAGCCGGAAGGGTGGCTTGGCTCACGCGATGTCGACTGGAAGCGTGCCACTCAAAATCTTATGTCGGTGCGAGAAGGGGGTCAACGGTATAAAGGAAGCCCAGCGCACGGAAAAGCACTACCGCCGTCGGCGCCGGACGCCAAAAGTCGGCACGCAACCCGACGCTAGGCCAGGGCTTGGCGGAGATCTTCGATCAAGTCTTCGGGATCTTCCATGCCCACCGACACGCGGATGCAGCCCGGATCCACTCCGGCTTTGCGCAGCTCTTCCGCGGACATCCGGTAGTGCGAGGAGTAAACCGGCAGGACCACCAGGGACTCGACGCCACCCAGGCTTACCGCCAACAGAAATACGCGGACTCGGTCGCAGACCCGGCGCGCGGCAGTGACGCCGCCTTTCAGATCGAACGCCAGCATCGCGCCGAAGCCGGACATCTGGCTCTTGGCGAGACGGTACTGCGGATTCGACGGGAGCCCCGGATAATGCACCGCCTTCACCTTGGGGTGCTTTTCGAGGAAGCGGGCCACGGTCATGGCGGTCTTACACTGCCGCAGAACGCGAGCTTCCAGGGTCTTGATCCCGCGGATCAGCAGGTAAGCAGGTTCGGGATCGATGGAGCCGCCAAAATGGATGATGCCGTCGCGGATTTTGTCGATCAGCGCGCGGCGCCCGGCGGCCACCCCGGCGATTAGGTCCGAGTGCCCGCCCAGATATTTGGTGGCGCTGTGGATTACCAGATCGACGCCCATTGCCAGCGGCTTCTGCAGCACTGGGCTGGCGAAAGTATTGTCGACGATGGTGGGAATGTCCCACTCTTTGGCGAAGGCCACCGCTTTGCGGATGTCGACCAGACGCAGCGTCGGGTTGGTCGGCGACTCCAGATAAATCGCGCGAGTTCGCGGGTTCACCATGTGCTCGATTCCCGCCAGATCGGTTTCCACGAATCGAACTGCAATTCCCAGCCGCGGCAAAAAGTCGCGCATCAGCCGGTAGCTCCCGCCGTAGGTTTGGCGCTGCGCGATGATTTCTTCGCCGGCTCGGACCATGGTGAGCAGCGACGTGGAAATTGCGGCCGAGCCCGACGCAGTGCACACCGCTGCTTCGGCGCCCTCCAGCCGGGCAATTTTTTCCTCGGCGATCGCTACCGTGGGATTGCCGTAACGAGTGTAGATGTAGGCGGAGCTTTTTCCTTCGGCCCAGAGCTTCAGCTCCGCGGTGTTGGCGAAGGTGAAATTCGAACTGCGGGTGATATTCGGCGCAACCGGCACGCTCACTCCGTGCTTTTCTTCACCGGCGTGGATCGCGGTGGTAGCGTCGTGCCATTCCCGTTTCTGTTTTTTCATGATGAGCGAGAATGCCGCAGGAGCAGCGGGAATCACAAGAGCCAAATTGGTGCGGCGTGGCGCCGCTTGGCGGCGGGGACTCAATGCGATTTGGACGCCCGCACGAAAACGCGGCTATGAAACGCGAGAGTCTGCGCGGAGAAGATCTACGCCGCGCGGCTAGGCAGTCGCCGCCTGTTCGTCTTCGTTGTGGTGCATTCTGTTCGCGGCGATGATTTTGTCAGCGGCCTCTTGCGGCACTAAATCGTAGTGCGAGAATTCCATCGAGTAGGTGCCCCGCCCCTGGGTCATCGAGGTGAGATCGTTGGCGTAACCGAGCATTTCCGAGAACGGAACCTGCGCCTTGATCGCCACATGATGCCCGCGGGCTTCGCTGCCGCTGATGCGGCCGCGGCGGGAGCTCAAGTCTCCCAGCAAATCGCCGGAATAGGCGTCTGGGGCGTTGACTTCGACGTTCATCACCGGCTCGAGCAGCGCCGGCCGAGCCTGTTTCATCGCTTCCTTGAAGGCCAGCGAGCCGGCGATCTTAAAGGCCATGTCCGACGAATCCACGTCGTGATATTTGCCGTCGTAGAGGATGATTCGAAAATCCACCACGGGGAAACCGGCCAGGTATCCGCGTTCGGCGGCGTCGCGCACGCCTTTCTCCACCGAGGGAATCCAGTTGTGGGGAATTGCGCCGCCAAAGATATCGTCGACGAACTCCACTCCCGATCCGCGCGGGAGCGGCTCCAGCTTGATGCGGCAAACGCCGAATTGTCCGTGTCCGCCGGTCTGCTTCTTATGCTTTCCTTCGGCGTCGGCTTTGGCGCGGATGGTTTCGCGGTAGGCCACCTTGGGAGGTTTGAGCGTTAGATCGACGTGATAGCGCCGGCGGAGCCGGGCGACAATTACTTCGATATGCTGCTGTCCGGCGCCAGCCAGCAGAAATTCCTTGGTCTGAGGATCGCGCGAAAAATGCAGCGCCGGTTCTTCTTCCAGAATTCGGTGGATCGCGGTGCCGATGCGGTCTTCGTCGGCGCGAGTCTTTGGTTCCACCGCGAAGGTAATGGAAGGTTCGGGCAGACGCGCAGGCAGATAGTAAATGGGCGACGCTTTGTCGCCCAGTGAGTCGCCGGTGAGGGTGTCCTTCAGCTTGGCAATCGCGCCCAGGTCGCCGGCATGCATTTCCAGAACTTCAGTTCCTGCTTTTCCCTGCATCGACTGGATGTGCTGGAAACGCTCCGATGTGTTGCGGCTGAAATTCTGGACCACCGCGTCATTCTTGAGCACTCCGGTGACAACTTTGAAATAGGAAACGCGTCCTGAGAAAGGGTCGGCCAGCGTCTTGTAAACGTACAGCGAGAGCGGATCGGAATCACTGATGCTCTTCTCGATCGATTCGCCGTGGTGATCGGCCTGTCTATGCGCGGTGATCTTTCCGTTGCCCCCAGGAGCGGGGAAGATGTCCACGATGAAATCCATCACCGCGTCGGCTCCGATATTGTGCAGGGCGCAGGTGAGCAGCACTGGGAACAGGCGGTGGGCCAGGACCGCCTCGCGCAGACCCTTCTTCAGATCGGCAACGGGAAGCGTGCCTTCGTCGAAAAACTCCTGCATCAGCGCGTCGTCGCCTTCAGCGACCATTTCCACGAGCGCTTCGTGCGCTTCCTTGGCGTCCTCGACCAGGGCTGCCGGGATCTCTTCGATCTTGGGCTTGCCGTCGCCATCCGGCGCGTAGACCAACGCCTTCATGGTGACTAAGTCCACCACACCCCGGAACCCTTTCTGCGAACCGAACGGCAGATGCAGGGGAACCACGCCGCGGCCGAAGACGTTCTGCACCGATTCGAGCGCGCGTTCGAAGCTGGCCAGTTCGCGGTCCATCCAGTTGAAGACGAAGGCCCGCGGCAAATTGTATTCGGTGGCGTAGTCCCACACCTTCTCGGTGACCACCTGCACGCCCGCGGCGGCGTCAACCAGAATTAACGCGGCGTCGGCGGCGATCAGCGAAGCTTTGCAGTCGTTGATAAACGTGGAAAATCCCGGGGTATCCAGGAAATTGATCTTGGTCTTTTCGGTGCTGTGGGGCGCCTGCCATTCGGCGTAGGCCAGGCCGGTGTGAATGGTGATCTTGCGGGCGATTTCCTCTTCGTCCCAGTCGGTGACCGTGCTGCCGTCGGTCGTCTTACCCAGCCGAGGAGTCATCCCCGCGGTAAACAGGCACGAGGAGACCAACTGAGTCTTGCCGGTATGACCGTGGCCGGCAATGCCAACGTTGCGAATCGCTTGTGTGGGATAGGATTTCATTTGATTGTCTCCGGGATTTCAGGATCAAAGCACACAAAATCGCGCAGTAGGGAAAACGTCGAGCGAGCCTGGTAACGGGGTAGTGCTATACGGTTAGAGACGGCAGTCGAAGGTCGCAGGCTGCCACAAAGTCGGCGGACGGGATGTCCAAGGGGCCGAATCATGGGAAAACCGGGATGCTAGCACAGGGGTTTGCAAGGGGCCAGCAAATAAGAAATGAACCGGAACGGCCCGTCTGGAGGGTCAACGGAACGATTGGGCGTGGCATGTTGACTTCTGGTGTATATTACCTCGCAATACATTTACATGATCCGCGAGTTTGGAAACCCGCCAAGGCCGCGGAGCGCTGTTAACGGGAAACCGGGAGGCGGAATGCCTAAGAACATTGTGGTGTGTTGCGATGGCACGGGGAATGAATTTGGCGACCACAACTCCAATGTAGTCAAGCTCTACAGCACGCTGATCATCGACGGCAAGACGCAGGTGGGATATTACCACCCGGGGGTGGGGACCATGGGCTCACCGGCTTCCCACAACAAGGTCAGCAGCGCGTGGACCACAGTGCTGGGACTGGCATTTGGAGCGGGGCTGCTCGCCAATGTGGGCGACGCGTATCGCTACCTGATGGACGTCTACGAGGACGGCGACAATGTTTTCCTCTTTGGATTCAGCCGAGGCGCGTACACGGCCAGGGCCATTGCCGGCCTGCTGCACATGTACGGTTTACTCTGTCCCGGAAACGAAGGTCTGATTCCGTACATTATTCGAATGTTCGCCAAGAAAACTCGAAAGGCTGGCGGAATGACCCCTAAATTCGAGGTCGCGAAGGATTTCAAAGCAACGTTCTGCCGCAGTTGTCCGCTGCACCTGGTAGGAGTGTGGGACACGGTGAGTTCGGTCGGGTGGGTTTGGGATCCGCTAAAATTGCCATACACCGCGCAGAATCCTGACATGCGTAACGGCCGCCATGCGGTTTCGATTGATGAGCGACGCTGCTATTTCGTGAACAACTTGTGGGGCGAGCCACAGGGAGATCAGAACATCAAACAGGTTTGGTTTGCGGGAGTGCATTCCGATGTCGGCGGGTCGTACGCGGACCTTGAAAGCGGGCTGTCGCAGATCACCCTGGAGTGGATGCTCTGCGAGGCGGCTTCGTTTGGCCTGCTGATCGATCCGCAGAAGGCCGCGCGGGTGTTGGGAAGGACTCCGCCACCTCCGCCGGCTGCGCCGGACGTCAAGCGCCAGATCCACGTATCGCTCAAGGGTGCATGGTGGATCCTCGAATTCCTGCCCCATAGCTATTATGACCAGATGAAAAAAAAGGCTGGGTGGCGAATACCGTTTGGCGCCAGACGCGTGATTCCTGAGGGCTCTGTGCTGCATGCTACGGTGAGCGAGAAACGTGGTGCAGATCCGACTTACAATCCGCCCAACCTGCCGCAGAGTTACAGCGAGGAACCGAGAAACCCGTGCAGTTTTCCGCCCAACGGCCAATCGCAGCGGCCATAGCGGCGAACAGCGTGCCGGTGGCGTGCGCTTTCAGGAGTCCGCGCAATCCGCTGACGCAGGGCCGTAGTTTGCGCGCGAGAATTGCGTAGTCAACCGGATAGAAATTGATTGCGATGAAATGCTAGTTTGAATTCCCGCGAACCTCTCGTTCGCGGGCCCCGGACTTTCCGTCCACGGGCTTTAAATCCCTCTTACGAGGTAGGCACGCTATGCATACCTGTCGCTCGTTGTGTCTCTCGGTGGTGGTTTTAGCGGTGTGGTTGTTTTTTCCTTTGGTTGGGGTCGCGCAAACCGCGAAGCCTTCTCCGGAAGACATTTACAAGATGGCCGCGAACTCGGTGGTTTCGATCGAGACGTTTAACGATGCCGAGGGGCGGAGTGAATTGGCCTCTGGGTTCGTGCTCACGGCGGAGGGGGCGATCGTGACGAACTATCACGCGATCAGCGGGATGACTCGCGCGGTGGTTCGCCTGCCGAACCTGGATGCGTACGACGACGTGCAGGTAACCGCTGCGGACCGAGTGCGCGATCTGGCGCTCATCAAGATCAAAGCGCTCAACCTCGTCCCGTTACGCCTGGGGCGGTCAGCGCCGATCGAGGTGGGAGACACCGTCTACGTGCTCAGCAATCCGCACAACTTCCGAGACACGCTCTCTCAAGGAATCGTCAGCGGCCGAAGGCAATGCGACGGTTACCGCACCTTGCAATTTTCGGCGGCCATTAGCAAAGGCAGTTCCGGCGGACCGCTGCTGAATGCGAATGGCGAGGTGGTGGGCGTGGTCGCCGGGCTCAAGCCTGGCGAGCAGAACTTGAACTTCGCGATACCCATCGACTATGCTCCGGCGATCTTCAACGAGAATCTGCCGAGGGCGATGGACGTCTTCTACCTGCAGGAAATGAAGGACGTCAGCTTTAAGCTGGGGCGGTTTGACGCCGCCAGCCGGCAATTGGCCGGCTGCGACGTTGACCTGGCGTCGCTTCATGCCGATGAGCGCCCGCCGTTAGCAGATATTGAAGACGTGCGAGGAGAAATCAATGCATGGACGGCCGAGGATGCCGCCCTGACTCTGGGCCGAGCCACCCGCCATCGGTTCGGAGTTTTCGACGATGAAATTATCGGCGATATTTACGCCTACCGCGACCCGACGAATCAGTTTCGCGAGATTGAATTGAACTTCGACAAAGTATCGAAGCTCCTGATCGGAGTCTATTTGTACCCCAAGGATGTCAATTGGCTGGAATACAAACGATCGATCGAGGGAAAACCAAACAAGGAGAAGAAGCCGGACGGCAGCCGACTATACACCTACACAGACTCGCACGTGGCGGTGCTGGTAGCCCCGGACGGCACGGTACAGAAGCTTACGTACTGGTGACCACGGGCCGTGGTGGTCGGGCAGTTGCGCGGTCACGACGGCTCGCTCGAATGCAGATCGGTGACGCTCATCACATCGGGCGATCACAAACTCTGCGCGGAGCGAGCGCCTACGGGGCTACGAAGAATGAGCCGTCAGGGCGGACGTAGGCGTAGGCCATGTGCGGAGTATTGAACTGGGCTCCCGGGCCGCCGGAGGAATCGAGGAGAATTAGGCCGCCGGTGGTGTGCGCACGGGTGCGCAGCAGCTCCACTGCGGCGTTCGCGGCAGCTTGTGGATCCGGCGAGTGGCGCAGAAAATCGACGGCGAACTTGGCCATGACGATTTTCATGATTCCTTCGCCGTGACCGGTGCAGGAAACGCCGCCCGCCTGCGCGTCGGCGTAACAGCCACAACCGATTAGCGGGGAGTCGCCGACGCGGCCGGGAAGTTTGCAACAGGTGCCGCCGGTGGAAGTGCCCGCGAATAGCCGGCCCGCAGCGTCCATAGCCACCGCGCCGACGGTGCCGTCAGCGTGGCCATGATGGTTCTGCGCGGCGTGTTGATCCGCGAGGCAGCGCTTCCAGGCGATGCGCTCGCTTTCGACAATCAGATCCTCCGGCACGCACAGTGGGATGCCGTGCTCGAGGGCGAATTGCTCGGCGCCAAGCCCTACGAACATCATGTGGTCGCTTTGTTCCATGATCTTTCGAGCGAGGCGGATGGGATTGCGAATCCTCTCGACGCCGGCGACGGCGCCGGCCTTAAGAGTCGCGCCATCCATGACGATAGCGTCGAGCTGGACGTTTCCATCGCGGTTCAGGTGCGAACCTACACCGGCATCGAAGACGGGATCCTCTTCCAGGACCACAATCGCCGCTTCGACCGCGTCGATGGCCGCGCCTCCACTGGAGAGAATTTTCCAGCCGGTTTCGAGGGCGCGGCGACATCCTTCGCGGCTGGAAGAAATGGCAGCGTCCGGAATGTGCCATGCTCCGCCATGGACGATGAGCGATGGTTTCATAGGGTCAAGAGAGGCGGGGCGATCGGGAGTGTGAGAATAAAAGGAGGTCCTAAACCAGCATCAATGTGATGCCCAGGGCGATCAGCAACGGCCCGAGAAAAAAAAGCAGCCCGGCACCGAGCAGCAAGCGAAAAGTACCTTCGCGGCGGGCGGCGGGCGACTCGTGGGCGAGCAGCTCGGCACGGCTTTGCGGCGCTTCGCGCAGTTGGGTACGAAACATGCGGAAGAAGGCGGCGATCCAGTACGCGACATCGCGGCGCGATTGCCACAGCAGATGAACGCCGGCGCAAACGACCAGCAGTCCGATCATTCCCAGCAAGCGAGGCACGTTCTAAGCTCCTCGGCCCGCGGTGCGGGTCAAAACGTGTGCTTCCGGCATCTGGCTCGCGGCCGGCAGGGCAGCGGAGAGCGCGTCGGGTGATTGCGCGTCGGTGGGCAGGACCGCACCGGTGCGCTTCCAAGTATAAATGATGCGGTGCACCACGGTGATGTTCGGGCCGATCGCCAGAATCCAGAGCGCCAGTTCCATGCGGTTCGAAAGAGCGCCGAGGATCATCAGTGCGATGCGCTCTGGGCGTTCCCAGAAACCCACGTCGCACTTGCCGATTAGCGATTCCGCGCGGGCCTTGGAATAGCTCACCATTACCGAGCCGGCCATGGCCGCTCCAACCACTACCGCGTAAACGAAGCGATTCACCTGCGCGTAATAAACCAGCAGGCCCAGAAACAAGATCAGATCCGAATAGCGGTCCAGGATCGAATGCAGGAAGCCGCCGAAAACACTGACGCGACCCTGGCGGCGCGCCACCGGCCCATCGAGCATGTCGCACAGCGCCGCGCAGATCATCAGCCCGCCACCGGCGGCAAACCGGCCAGCAGCAAAAAGCATTCCTGCCCATAGATTAAGGATCAGGCTCAACCAAGTGATCAGGTTGGGGGGAATGCCGGTAGCGGCCAGGCCCGCAGCCATGCCGCCGAGCACCCAGTTACCGGAACGTCCGATGGTTTCCTTCAGCATCGAGAGAGAGCGGCTCCGCTATGCTTCTTCGTAAATCGTAGACAATTTCACAACCGCCAGATCCTTGGTTCCACCCGGAGTAACCACTTTCACTTCGTCGCCAACTTTTTTGCCGAGCAGCGCGCGGCCGATCGGCGAAGTGGTGGAGATCAAGCCTTTGGTGGCGTCGGCTTCCTCGGTGGTTACCAGCTTATATTCGATTTCCTGGTTCTTGTTGACGTCCATTACCGTTAGGCGCGAACCGTAGGCGGCGCGGTCCTTCGGCAGGTTATCCAGATTGAGCATAGCCAAGTCAGCCATGCGCTGATGAAGCTGTCCAATGCGCGCGCTAACGTAGGACTGGCGCTCCTTGGCGTATTTGAATTCCGCATTTTCTTTCAGGTCGCCGTGGGCACGAGCCTTCTTGAGCTCCTTGGGCAGATCGTCGTGCAGCTCGATCTCAAGGATGCGAATCTCGTCGGTAAGCTTCTTGCGAATTTTTTCAGTTAGGTCGACGGACATTGTGTTTTACCAAACGCATGCCGGAGCACGCACCCGGCTGGGTGGCAACAACCTCTACTTCAAGGGAATTATAGAGGATGTCAGCGCTTTGCGGCAAACAAAGGATAGGGCGGCCACCGGGGGCCGGCCGGGCGATGGGCCGAGCCGGCGCGTGACGGGACCTGATAGCCGATCACTTCCCCGGAAACCCTTAGCTCGCAACACGATGCGGCACGCGGCGGCGGCCGGAGCCGGCGGGCTTGGCACGCCCCGCTTGCCTAGGCTGGGCGTGAGTAGCGGCAAGGCTCTTCTTCAGAGCTTCCATCATGTCGATCACCGGAGCGCGATGCTTCTCGGGAGCGCCGTGGATAGTCTGCTTGCCCTTTTGCTTGGCTTCGATCAGGGATTTCAGGCGCGCCTGAAATTCGTCGTGATATTTCTCGATGTGGAAGTCTTCCGAGAGCGTGGCGACCAACTGACTCGCGAGTTTCACTTCTTGCGGATTCAGCTTGATGTTCTCGTTCTTTCCGTAGCCCGGGGCTTCGCGGATTTCATTTTCGTAATACATGGTGTGGACGGCCAGACCGTGATCGTAGGGGCGAATAAAAACGGTGTGCTCGCGCTGATACATAGTGACCTTGGCGATGCCCACCCGCCCGGAATCTTCCAGTGTCTTGAGCAACAGTTGGTAAGCCTTGCGTCCCTGCTCCTCCGCCACCATGAAAAAAGAGGAATCAAAAAACAGCGGATCGATCTGCGTCTTTTCCACGAAGCTGAGGATTTCCATGTTGCGCGCCGATTCGGGTTCGATCGCTTTCACCTCCGCGGGATCGAGCAGGATGTACTTTCCGTCGTCGTCTTCGTAGCCCTTCACCACTTCGGAGCGCTCCACGATGCGGTTGCAGGTGGGGCAGAAAAGCGGCTGCTTCAGGCGGGTTTTGCATACGTTGTGCACCTGATGCAGGCGGATGGTGGAGGAGCGCGCCGCGGCGTACAGACGAATGGGAATCGAAACCAGTCCGAAAGAGATGAATCCTTTCCACGCGGATGAGGCCATCGCGACCCTCCAGAAAACTGAAAATCGAGATTACAACAATACATCCGGCCGGTGGCGTGTTTTATCGGGGCATAGCTGTAGCGGTGGCGAAGGGATGCTGTAGAAAATTCCTTTTGCTAGGAACGGAGCCGGAAGTTTCTATAATGGCGCATGGCTTCGCTGAAGGAATACCAGGAAAAACGGAAATTTTCCGACACTCCCGAGCCGCGCGGAAAAGTGAAAGCGAGCAAGGGAAACCGGTTCGTGGTGCAGGAGCATCACGCGCGCCGGCTGCACTACGATTTCCGTCTGGAAATTGACGGCGTGCTGAAATCCTGGGCGGT
This sequence comes from uncultured Acidobacteriota bacterium, assembly GCA_963725655.1. Lineage (GTDB taxonomy): Bacteria > Acidobacteriota > Terriglobia > Acidiferrales > UBA7541 > CAVRXT01. The sequence continues at coordinate 725,816 of CAVRYY010000001.1, forward strand.
TCCCAAAGGCCCTTCCCTCAATCCATCCGACAAACGTCTGGCGATTCAAACCGAAGACCATCCGCTGGAGTACGGGAAATTCCACGGCGAAATTCCCGCTGGGCACTATGGAGCGGGGCAGGTTTCTATCTGGGATAACGGCACCTATGAAATGGAAGGGAATCTGAACGCGAGCGAGCAATTGGCGCGCGGCGAGCTAAAATTGTTCTTGCACGGGCGAAAGCTGGCGGGGAGTTTCGTGCTGGTGAAAATCCGCGGAAAGGAAGGAAAGGAATGGCTGCTGATCAAACATACCGACGCGGCTGCCGATCCCCAGTGGACGATCGAGAATGCTGGAGACGTTGCCCCTCTTGCGCGCCCAAACGCAGCGAAGTCGGATTCCTCTAAACTGGCGCCGGGGCAAGCGCCGGGAGCTGCGAAAGCGCACACTGCGAAGACCAAGATCAAGTTGCCGGTTGCCGCGCGCAAGGGGCCAATGCCTTCCAAGATTCAACCCGCGCTCGCTTCCATTGCGGATGAACCATTTTCCAGTCCCGATTGGATTTTCGAAATTAAGTGGGACGGAGTACGGACGCTGGCGAACGTCTCGGACAACAAAGTGCATCTGTGGGCGCGTTCGGGCCGTGAGATCAGCCGCGAATACCCGGAGCTTTTAATTCTCGCAGGCGCGCTGAACGCCCACGAGGCGTGGATCGACGGCGAGATTGTCGCGCTGGACGCGGAAGGGCGCAGCGATTTCCAACAACTGCAGGCTCGCATGGGCCAGCAAAAGCCCAGCGCGCAATTGATCGAGCAGGTTCCGGTCTACTACTACGTGTTCGATTTGCTCTATCTGGATGGGCACGACCTACGCAGCCTGCCGCTGATCGAGAGAAAAAAGCTGCTGCGAGCGATCCTGCAGGACGATCCGCGCGTTCGCTATTCCGATCACGTGGTGGAGAAGGGGAAAGAGCTTTACGAACTCGCGGCGAGCCGCGGTCTGGAAGGAATTCTCGCCAAGAAAAGCGCGAGCGTGTATCCGGAAAAACGGAGTTCGGCATGGCTGAAAATCAAGTTGTATCAGGATCTCGACGCGGTGATCGGCGGGTGGACCGATCCGCGCGGCTCGCGGGAACATTTCGGCGCTTTGCAGGTTGGGCTCTACGATGGTGAGCGGCTGGCATTCATCGGTGGAGTGGGCAGCGGCTTCGGCGGCGAGGTGCAGAAGCGTGTGTGGGATGCGCTGCAGCAGCGCAAGACGCCGAAATCGCCTTTCGCGACGCCGCCCGATACGCGCGAAGACGCCCATTGGGTAAAGCCGGAACTTGTGGCCCGGGTGAAATTTGGCGGATGGACCGACGGGCGGCATTTGCGGCAGCCCACGTTTCTGGGTTTGCAAGAGGATCGCGACGCGAAGAACTGTACGTTCGAAGAGCAGGCGCAGGAACTCCCTAGAGCGGGAGAAGACTCGGAGCCGGTCGCCCGCGCGAAACGCGCGACGAAAGCACGATGGCAGGCGCTGCGCGGTCCGAAAAAACAATCGCGCGCACCAGCTTCGCCCGCACCGGCGGCACGTGCCGTTGCGGTTGCGCCGCCAGCCTCGGCCGCGGATCTCACCAAGGATGCCGACATCGAGCGCGAATTGTCTGGCGGCTCGCGAGACTCGGTCTTCATCGATGTCGACGGCCAGCGGCTGCGGTTTACCAACCTGAACAAGATTTATTTCCCGGGCGACAGCCTGACCAAGAGGAATCTGATCGCGCACTACTGGCGCGTGGCGCCGCTCATCTTGCCGTTTTTGAGGGATCGGCCGCTGGTGCTGCGCCGCTATCCCAATGGAATTGACGGCAAACCGTTTTTTCAGAAAGATGCCGGACCGGGCACGCCGGAGTGGGTGAAGACGGTGGCGATCGATTCAGAGGATCGAGGCTCTGCCATCAACTATATCGTGGCCAACGATCGGGCAAGTCTGCTGTACCTGGCGAATCTTGGGTGCATCGATGAGAATCCGTGGTCGAGCCGTTACACCGATATGGATCACCCCGATTACGTTTTCATCGATCTCGATCCGACCGAGGGCGCGTCGTTCACCACGGTGATCAAGGTCGCGAAAATTGTGTTGTCGCTATTCGAGAAAGTGGGGATGAAAGTGTACGCGAAAACCTCGGGCGGACGGGGAATTCACATTTTCCTGCCGCTGGAGCCGCGATACACCTACGAGCAGGCTCGGATTTTTGTGGAAGCGATCGCATCGCTGGTGTCACAGAAATATCCGGGGCTGCTCACTGCCGAGCGGAGCGTGCGCAAGCGCGTTAAAGGCACGATCCATATCGATTCGCATCAGAATTCGCGCGGGCAATCGCTGGCGTCGGTGTACTCGGTTCGCGCGTATCCCCATGGGCCGGTGTCGACGCCGGTGCGAATGAAAGAGCTCAGTGACAAATTACAGCCCGATCATTGGAATTTGAAGAATATCCAGGCGCGGCTCGATCAAGTAGGGGATTTGTGGGCGGATTTTTGGGAGAACCGGCAAAGGCTTGAGGCGCTGGTGCAGCACGGGAAAATTGAGTTGTGAGCGCAGGCCAGAAAGAAATCGAAGAGAAGTAAAGGCGGCCCCGAGGCGCTTCCAGTCCGGTCAAACTGCGAAGGCCCGGAAAGGGCTCCCGTGCGCAGTCACTCCCAGTTGCGGGACAGGGCCGCCCAAGCTTCAATCGCGTTTGAGGTTACGAGTATTTTCTGGAGCTGGGTATCCCTCGAATGCTGTACTTGTGCCCGGGAAAAGCTGAAGGCGTCCGTTTCTCGAAACGTTCATCGAACTCTGTTTTCTCCCCGCTATTGTTTGGATTTTCGCTTGGCGGATTCTTCATCGGCCAGGGCCGCGAGTGCGGCGAGATGACCGCACATGCCATGAACTCCGCCGCCGGGCGGCGTTGACGATGAACAGATGTAGAGATTCTTCAGCGGAGTGCGATAGCGGCGCCGGTTGGGGCGGTCGATCATCTGACCGAGTTCCTGGGCTCCGCCGGTGATGTCGCCGCCGACGAGGTTGGCGTTGTGGTCGCTCATGCGGGACGCCACTACGGTGTGCCGCGCCAGGATGCAATCGCGAAATCCGGGAGCGAATCGCTCGATCTGGCTCTCGATTCTGCCGGTCATGTCGAAATTCGAACCGTTGGGCACGCGCCCGTAGGCCCAGGCGATGTGCTTTCCGGCCGGCGCGCGGGATGGATCGAACAACGTAGGCTGGGTGAGCAGGACGAAAGGCTTTTCGGGGCATTCGCCCTGCCAGGCAGCGCGCTCGGCCACGGCAATTTCCTCCAGCGTGCCGCCGAGATGAAGCGTGCCGGCGCGAAGGCAAGCTTCGTTCTTCCACGGGATTGGGGAGTGGAGCGCCCAGTCGACTTTGCAGACTCCCGGGCCGTAGTGGAAGTTTTCCAGGTCGCGGCGATATTGGGGCGGCAGCTCGGCGCCGGCGATTTCCAGCAGCTGGCGCGGGGTGACGTCGCAGAAAATCATACCAGCCCGGGGTATTTGCTTTAGCGATTCGACTCGCATCCCCGGGAATATTTCGCCGCCGAGCAAGCGCAAGTACGAAGCCAGCGCCGCGGCAATATTTTTCGAGCCGCCGCGCGCGAATGGCCAGCCTACAGCATGAAGGGCAATTCCCAAGACCAACGCGAACGCGCCGCTGGGGACGCGATTGAGCGGCAGGACCGAATGCGCGGCCAGACCGGCAAAAAAAGCGCGGGCGCGCGCGCCACGGAAATGATGGGCGGCGATTTTTTCCGCCGGCTGCGTGGCCAACCAGGCGAAGCGAGCGCCGGCGATGGGATGCCGCGCCAAGGAAAGCGGGCCGGTCAAAACGGATTCGAGCTGGGGCCATGCGGCGACGAGAGGCATCATCAAATCGCGATAGTTATCCTCGTCCTCGCCGAGCGAGACCGAGGTTAAGCCGACGGAGCGCTCTCCGATGGCGACGCTGCCGTCGTCGAGCGGATGAGCCACCGGCGCAGCGGGATGAATCCATTCCAGGCCGTGATCCGCCAGAGGCAAATCGCGGAAAAAGGGAGAGGCGACGGCCATGGGGTGGGCAGCGGAGCAAACGTCGTGAAGAAATCCGGGCAGGGTGAGCTCGGCAGAGCGAGTGCCACCGCCGATTTCGTCTTCGGCTTCGAGCACCACCACGGAACGGCCGGTGCGGGCGATGGTGATCGCTGCGGCAAGACCGTTCGGTCCCGAACCAACTACTACCGCGTCGTATTCGGGTCGAGTCGACGGCATGTCACTAGTAGAGATACCCCGGTGAGGGGGAAAGGTCCATCGGGAACGCAACTAGATTCAGATTTGCACGCGCTGTGCGGCGGAAGTCAGTGCCAGCACGAAAACCGCGATACGTGAATGGCGCGGTGCGCCTCCGTGAACAATCAATTCTCGATCGGAGCTATTGATTGCTGGCCATGGCGCGGGAAGTGAGGCGATCGACCTTTGGCCGTAGGTCTTGTGGCTGAAATATGGACGGCGAACAGGTGCGATCGGCGCAGACGAATGCCGCTGGGCGCGAGAGTTCGGGATAGTGGACGTCGGGATTCGGGAGGCGGCCTTCGCGCGCGTCCCACCATTCGAGGCGCTTGTAACTTGCGGGATAGCGGAGCGCGGCTTGAAAGAGCGCTATCGCGGCGGGATCGTCTTTGTGGCCGATGATGGTGAGATGCAGTGGAAGGGAAGTGAGTTCGCGCTGCGCGAGCAATATGCTGGACGCAGGCAGGCGATTCGCGACGGAGTCCGCGGCCAGATAGCGCATCGCGTTTTCAGCCATGCCGCGGTCAGCGGCGTCGCCGGTATAGTGCGCGAGCAAGTTGGCGAAGCGAAGAACCATCACATTCTCATCGCGCTGCGGGTGCGGCGTGTAGGAGCGATCGGTGGGGGTGCGAGAAGTGATGTACCCCGCGCCCGCGGGATCGCGGAAATTCTGCTGGATGAATTTGGCGGACGACTCGGCGCGCGCCAGCCAAATGCGATCGCCGGTGACGGAGTAAAGCGCGAGAAACGCGCGAGCCATCGCGGCGTTGTCGCCGAGGAAGGGTCCAGCGACGTCGTGCGCATCGTGGCGGAACCCGCCGTTGGGAAGAGCGCGATTGTGAAGCACCCACTGCGCGGATCGCGTGGCGGCGTCCAGATATTGGCGGTCGCCGGTTGCGGAATACAAAGTGGCCAGCGCGGCAACCATCCATCCGTTTTCCCGAGCGTATTCGTGGCGATCGATTCGCGGCACGCCAAGCTTGCGGCGGGCGGCATCGTCCAGCGCGAAATAGTCGGCGCTGTGTTTTCCTGCGACGAGATCGGCGTCCTGACTGGTGTAAAACGCGCCTTCGGGACTGGTGAGGAACGTTTTGACGTATCGCACGATCTCGCTAGCCGCGTGCGGATACTCAGGGTCGCCCCACTGCGCGTAGCCGAGTGCGTAGATTCGTAAATTTTCCGCCTGCATCTGCATGATTTTTTCGAAATGCGGCGCGTTCCAATCGCCGTCGGTGGAATATTGATAGACCCCGCCCCAAGCGGGATCAAGCAGCCGAAGCTGGGCGTGCAGAGTCTGCCGGGCCATCTGCTCGGCGTTCTTGTCGCCGCCCTGCGCCAAGTCGATGGAATATTCCACCGAATCCCAGTCCAAATACTTTTGGTTGAAGCCCCAGCTGCCGTGGGCTCGATCGTAGCCAGCGAGGTAAGATTTCTGGAGTCGTGTTTGCTGCTCGGGAGTGATGGAGGCTGTCGACCCATAAATGATTGGCGATTCGCGCTCAACCGACGGGCCGGGCGAAGGATCATCAATGATGGCCTGGAGCATGGACGACATTTCCGCAGGCTGCAGATATCCCTGGCGTTTCACGATCTCCGATCCGTCCGCCGCAAATACTACGGTGGCAGGCCAGCCGTAGTCTTCATAGCGATTGGAAAGATCGGGGCGGGAATCCTGGTCCACGCGCACCAGCACGTAGCGCGATTGCAGCAGGCGAATCACCTGGTGATCTTTGTAGGTGGTCTCGTTCATCACGTGGCACCAGTGGCACCACACCGCTTCCAGGTCCAGCAGCACAAAGCGATGCTCTTGACGCGCCTGTTCGAAGGCCGCTTGAGACCACGGCTGCCAATGAAGCGGCGATACCTGCGCAGACGATCGGGCCGGCGCTTGGGCCGGCGAGGCTTGCGCGACAAGCAGCAACGCCAGAACCAGGATTGCAGGCCGAAGAGCGGTTCTCACGATGTCCTCCTACAACTAGTACGCATTCGGGGCAGGTTCGGATGGGCCGTTTCGTTATAGGGGCGCTGCGTGGGTATTCACACGGCGGGCACCACTCGCAGATCGCTGCGATTCGGGCTTATACTTGCCGTCGCCTCAAGGGAGGGCTAGCCATGAATAAATATATGGCAGAAACATTGGGCACGTTTGTTTTGGTGTTTGGAGGTGTAGGGAGCGCGGTGCTGGCTGGGAGCCACATCGGAAATGTGGGTGTCGCTTTTGCGTTTGGACTGTCGCTGCTGGCGATGGTCTACACGATCGGTCCTATCTCCGGGTGCCACATCAACCCCGCGGTGACGCTGGGCGTGCTGCTGGCGAAGAAAATTGACGCGATGGAAGCGGTCATCTATATGGTCGCGCAAGTGGTGGGAGCGATTGTGGCCTCGGCGCTGATTCTGTTCATCGCACGCGGCGGCGCGGGTGGGTACGACGTAGCGGCGGGAGGCCTGGGCGCGAACGGATACGGAATGCATTCGCCCGGAGGTTATTCGCTCGGTGCGGCTTTTGCTGGAGAGGTGATTCTCACCATGTTCTTGGTGCTGACGGTGCTCGGATCGACGGACGTCAAGGCTCCAGTGGGTTTTGCGGGCGTGGCGATTGGGCTGGTGCTGACGCTGATCCATTTGGTCGGCATTCCGCTGACGAATCTTTCCGTAAATCCGGCGCGCAGCATCGGACCAGCAGTTTTCGTTGGAGGATGGGCGCTACAGCAGATTTGGCTGTTTATCGTGGCGCCGTTCGTGGGCGCGGCGATTGCCGCCATCGCTTACGGGGTGATTCGCGTCCCCGACGTCCGCATTGGCACTCCGCAAGCGGAACGAGCGCTAGCCAGCGAGCAAGCCGAGCGGCGTAAGTAAAAGAGCAGGCCGGGCCGGACCCATCGTGTTTAGATTTGAAAGGCAGCGAATGGCAACGAACGGCAACCCGCCCTGCATCGGGTGGGGTTGCCGTTCGTCCATTTACCAAAGTTGGTTCCTACAAGTCTCCGTAGTGCCGCGAAATACCCGCTCGAAATGCAGGCTTCTGCCAGCGTGATTGGTCGCGCTGCGATAGAATAGCTCGGTGATTCGGCGCCTTCCGATTCGTGCGGTGCGATGTGGCTTAACGCTGATCATCGTTGTTGGTATAGCCGCGTTTTATAGCCGCGTTCTCCACGTTAATCAAACCACCGCCGCCCTGACGTTTCTCTTGGCGATCCTGGCGGTCGCTACGGCCTGGGGATTCCTGGTTTCGGCGTTCATGTCGGTGGCCGCGATGCTGGCGTTCAATTTCTGCTTTCTGCCGCCGGTAGGCACCTTCACCATCAACGATCCACAAAATTGGGCGGCGCTTTTCGCTTTCCTGGCGGTAGCGCTGATCGCCAGCCGGCTGGCCGGTCGGGTGCGCCGCGAAGCGGATGAGGCGCAACGGGGGCGCCGGGAGGTCGAGCGGCTGTACACGTTCAGCCAGCAGCTGATGGTGTCGGGGAATGTGATCACCCTGCTGAACGCGATTCCCAACCTTATCGTGGACACCTTTGAGGTGGGCGCGGCGGCGCTGTTCTTTGAGGACAAGCAAAAGTTCTATTATTCCGGCGGGGGACCGCACTTCGACGACGAGGAGTTGAAGCGGGCCACCGTGCGCGAAGAGCCCTTGCGCGACGCCAGCCGCAGCCTCTCGTTTGCGCCGGTGCGCATGGGCACGCGGCCGCTGGGCAGCTTTGGCATCTCCGGGCATATTCTTTCCCGGCCGACGCTGGAGGCGCTGGGATCAATGATTGCCATTGCCTTCGCCCGTGCGCGCGCCGTGGAAGAACTGGGAAAGACGGAAGCGACGCGCGTCGGCGAACGGCTGAAGTCCGCGCTGCTCGATTCGGTTACCCACGATTTCCGAACTCCGCTCACCTCGATCAAAGCCTCGGTGACCAGCTTGTTGTCTACCTCGAACACACCCGAGTCTGAGCAGCGCGAGTTGCTTACGATCATCAATGAAGAGTGCGACCGCCTGAATCAACTGATCGGCGACGCCACCGAGATGGCGCGTCTCGACGCCGGGGAATTTGAGCTAAACGTTCAGCCGCATTCGATGGCGGAAATTGTTTCGGCGGCGCTGGCGCGATGCAAGACCGTATTGGGCAACCGCGTTGTCATCGTGAACGTACCGCCAACGCTGCCGCGGGTGCGCAGCGATTTCGACCGAATCGTGGACGTGCTGACGCGCTTGATTGAAAACGCGGACGCCTACTCTCCCAAGGATCGGCCGATTACGATCACCGCTGAAACCAGCGGGGAATCGGTGCTCACCAGCGTCGCGGACAATGGGCCGGGGATCGAAGACGTGGAGCTCGGTCTGATTTTCGACAAGTTTTATCGCGGCAAGGATCAGCGCTACCTGGTGCAGGGAACGGGAATGGGGTTGCCGATCGCGAAAGCGATCGTGGAAGCGCATGGCGGCACACTCAGTGTGACGAGCCAAAGGGGCCACGGCTCGGTATTTTCTTTCACCCTGCCTGCGGATGTGCCGAGAGGTGCGACGCGATGAAGGCGACAACCATTCTGGTGGTCGATGACGAACCGCAGATTCGCCGGGTGCTCCGCGCCACGCTTTCCGCGCAGGGCTATTCGGTGGTGGAGGCGCACGACGGCCAGGAGGCTTTGGAGCAACTTCGCATCCAGCGTCCCGATCTGGTTTTGCTGGATATGAACATGCCGGTCGCCGACGGCCTGGAGGCGTGCCGCGAAATTCGCCGCGGCTCCGAAATTCCGATCATCATGCTGACCGTGCGCAGCGCGGAAAAAGACAAAGTGCACGCACTGGATGCCGGGGCCGACGACTACGTGGTGAAGCCGTTTGGAATTCAAGAGCTGCTGGCTCGCGTCCGCGCAGTGCTGCGCCGCGGCTCCAGCGGGGAAAAACAGGGAGTGCTGAGCTCCAAGGAATTCACCTTCGATTTTGAGAAGCGCACCATCGTGGTCCGCGGAAAGCCGGTGCACCTCACGCCCAAGGAATTCGAAGTCCTCAAGGAGTTGGTTGCCAGCGAAGGCTGTCCCATTTCCCACCGCAAATTGTTGCAAACCGTTTGGGGACCCGACTACGGCGAGGAAACCGAATCGTTGCGCGTAGTGATCAATCAGCTGCGCAAGAAAATCGAATTGAACCCTGCCAAGCCGAAATATATCCAGACCGAACCGTGGGTGGGTTACCGCTTCCACGTACCGGCCGATGCCCACGCAAAAGACGCCAGCGAACACTCTTAGCTAATGCGGAACGGGATGTCCCGCGTCCAGTTCCAGATTCAGCTCCAGCACATTCACTCGCGATTCTCCCAGGAAACCAAGCTGCCGGCCCTCAGTGTGCCGCGCCACGATGGTGCGCAGGTCCGTTTCACTCACGTGGCGCTCGCGAGCCACTCGCGGAATCTGGAATTCCGCAGCGGCCGGAGAAATATGAGGATCGAGGCCCGAACCGGAAGACGTAACCAGGTCCACCGGAACGACGGCAGCAGGATTTTCGGCATGCAGGCGCTGGATGTCGCCGTTCACGCGGTCGACCAAATATTTATTGGTGGGGCCAAGATTGGAGCCGCCGCTGCTACGCCCATCGTAGCCCGCGCCTGCTGACGAAAGCCGTGAGTGGAAGTATTCCGGGCCGGTGAACGCCTGCCCGATCAGGCGCGAACCGATGGGCTGGCCATTTTGTTCGATGATCCCGCCGTTGGCGCGATCGCGAAAGAACGCTTGTGAAAGCGCTGTGACCGCGAGCGGATAGATCACCCCAAAGATCACCGTAGTGATCAGCGTGAACCAGACCGAAATAATCAGATTCTTTTTCATCGGATTCCCTAAGCCATACCCAAATGAGTGAGCAGCATGTCGATCAGTTTGATCCCCACAAACGGAGCAATCACGCCGCCGAGTCCATAGATCAAGAGATTGCGGCGCAAAAGGGTCACCGCGCCTACCGGACGGTACTTCACGCCGCGCAGCGCCAGCGGAATCAGCGCGATGATGATCAGCGCGTTGAAGACCACGGCGGAGAGAATCGCGGACTCCGGAGTTTGCAGCCTCATCAGGTTCAGAACGCCCAGCTGCGGAAATGCTCCCGCGAACATCGCGGGAATAATCGCGAAATATTTCGCCACGTCGTTGGCCACCGAAAAGGTGGTGAGCGACCCGCGGGTGATCAGCAACTGTTTTCCGATCTCTACGATTTCGATCAGCTTGGTCGGATTGGAATCGAGGTCCACCATGTTGCCCGCTTCCTTGGCGGCCTGCGTTCCGGTATTCATGGCCACGCCAACGTCGGCTTGCGCCAGAGCCGGTGCGTCGTTGGTGCCGTCACCGGTCATAGCGACGAGTTTGCCTTTGGCTTGCTCGTCCTTGATCAGTTTCATCTTGTCTTCGGGCTTTGCTTCCGCCAGGAACGCGTCCACTCCCGCCTGCCGGGCGATCGCGGCCGCCGTCAACGGATTGTCTCCGGTGATCATCACCGTGCGTATACCCATGGCCCGCAGCTGTTCGAATCTTTCGCGCATGCCGCCCTTAACGATGTCTTCCAGCTGAATCGCGCCAAGCACGATGCGATTTCTGGCCACCAGCAGAGGCGTGCCGCCGGAGCTGGCGATGCGTTCCGCCACCTCGGTGATTTCTTGCGGGACGCGATTGCCTCGCTCCGCGACGTACTTGGCGATGGCGTCTCCCGCGCCCTTGCGAACTTCGTGGCCGTCCAGGTCCACGCCGGACATCCGCGTCTGCGCGGAGAAAGGAATGAAGATCGGATTGTGCGGCGCCAGTTCCCGGCCGCGCAGGCCGTATTTCTGCTTGGCCAGCACGACGATGGAGCGCCCTTCGGGTGTTTCGTCGGCGATGGACGCGAGTTGCGCGGCATCCGCCATGTCGGTTTCGGTGACGCCGGGCGCGGCAAAAAAACGGGTGGCCTGGCGATTGCCAAGGGTGATCGTCCCAGTCTTGTCGAGCAGCAAGACGTCCACGTCGCCGGAAGCTTCCACCGCGCGTCCGGACATCGCGATCACGTTGTGCTGGATCATGCGATCCATGCCCGCAATTCCGATCGCCGAGAGCAGTCCCCCAATGGTGGTGGGAATCAGGCATACCAGCAGGGCCACCAGAACGAAGATGTTTTGCGGTGCGCCGGAATAGAGAGCAAAAGGCTGCAGGGTGATGACCGCGAGCAGAAAAATAATCGTCAGGCCGGCCAGCAGAATATTCAGCGCGATTTCATTGGGCGTTTTTTGCCGCGACGCGCCTTCCACCAGCCGGATCATGCGGTCCAGAAAAGTTTCGCCCGGATTTGAGGTGATGCAGACTTTGATCTCGTCGGAGAGCACCCGTGTGCCGCCGGTGACCGCCGACCGGTCGCCGCCCGCTTCGCGGATCACCGGCGCGGATTCGCCGGTAATCGCGGACTCGTCCACCGACGCCACGCCTTCCACCACCTCGCCATCCCCGGGCACAAATTCGCCCGCGGCGACGAGCACCAGGTCTCCCGCGCGCAATAAGGTGCTCGAGCATTTTTCGGTTGAGCCGTCGGCGCATAGGCGCTGGGCGAACGTATCGGTCCTGGCTTTGCGCAGCGCCTCGGCTTGGGCCTTGCCGCGTCCCTCCGCGATGGCCTCCGCAAAATTGGCGAACAGCACCGTAAACCACAGCCACAAGCAGATCTGCAAACCGAAACCGAAGTGCCCGGCATGATGAACGCGGTCGCTCACGCACTGAAAGGTGGTGAGTACGGCGCCGACTTCCACCACGAACATGACCGGATTCTTGACCATCGTGCGTGGATCGAGTTTGCGGCACGCATCCACCACCGCAACCCGCAAGATTGCGGTATCCATTAAAGACTTGGCTCGAGGAGATGTAGTTTCGGTCATAAGTGGCCTAGAACACCTTTCCGGCGGCCATGAGCAAGTGCTCGAGAATCGGCCCCAGACTGAGAGCTGGGAAAAAAGTGAGCGCGCCAACCACCACAATCGTCGATACCAGCAGGCCGGTGAACAATCCACCGGTCACCGGGAAAGTCCCCAGCGACGCGGGGGTAATTTTCTTTTTGGCTAGATTGCCGGCGATCGCCAGAATCGGGATCACCATGAAGAATCGGCCCAGCAGCATGGCGCAAGCGAGGGTCGTGTTGTACCACATGGTGTTGGAGCTCAGCCCGGCAAACGCCGAGCCGTTGTTGCCCGTGGCGGAAGTGTAAGCGTACAGAACTTGCGATAGACCGTGCGGCCCGCCATTGCTGATCCCCGCGAGTCCCGATGCCTTCACCACCGAAATCGCCGAAAATGCCAGAATGCTGAACGATGCGACCAGGATCGCGAGCATCGCCATTTTTACGTCGTAGGCTTCAATTTTCTTGCCGAGATACTCAGGCGTGCGCCCCACCATCAGCCCGGCGATGAACACCGCCAGAATCACGAACACGATCATCCCGTAAAGCCCCGAGCCCACTCCTCCGAAGACCACCTCGCCGAGCATAATATTCACCATCGGCACCAGCCCGCCCAGTGGCGTGAACGAATCATGCACGCCGTTCACCGCGCCGCAACTTGCGTCGGTGGTCACCGTGGCGAACAGCGCGCTATTGGCGATCCCGAACCGCACTTCCTTGCCTTCCATGTTGCCGCCAGCCTGCAAAGCGCCAGTCTGCGACGCGCCGGCCGGCTGGATCACCTGGCCCGACTCGCTTCCGCCCGTGAACAGGGGATTTCCGCGCGCCTCCGCCCAATACGCGACGGTGACGCCCAGCAAAAAGAGCAACGCCATGGCCGCCCACACCGCCCAGCCGTGACGCTGCGACCCGGTCATCGTTCCCAACGTGTAGGTGAGTCCCGATGGAATCGCAAATATCAGCAGCATCTGCAGGAAATTGGTGAACGGAGTGGGGTTCTCAAAAGGATGCGCGCTGTTGGCGTTGAAAAAGCCGCCTCCGTTCGTGCCGTACATCTTGATGGCTTCCTGCGAGGCCACCGGGCCTTGCGCGATCACTTGCTCGTGATTCATCTGGCTGGTTGTTTTTCCATCCGGTCCGGTGGTCTGCACCGTCTGCGGCTCCAGCACATGCACCGTGGTGTACGGTTTGAAATTCTGCACCACTCCCTGCGATACAAACACCAGCGACACCACCAGGCAAACCGGCAGCAGAACCCACAACAAACAACGGGTGGTATCCACCCAGAAATTGCCCAGGGTATTGGTTTCCTTGCGGGCAATTCCGCGGATCACCGCGATCGCCAGCACGATGCCCACCGCAGCGGATGCGAAATTGTGGTACGCCAGCCCGGCCATCTGGGTGAGATAGCTCATGGTGGTTTCCGGCGTATACGCTTGCCAGTTGGTATTGGTGGTGAAAGAGACGGCGGTGTTGAAGGCCAGGTCCGGCGCCACGTTGGGCAGCTTTTCCGGATTCAGCGGCAGCCAATGCTGGGTGCGCTCGATCAGATAGAGCAGCACCATGGAAACTCCGCTGAAGAGCAGCATGGCCCCGGCGTATTCGGTCCACTGCATTTCGTGGCTCTCATCCACGCCGGCCGTTCGATAGATGAGTTTTTCCACTGGGCGAAAAACGGGCTCGAGAAAAGTCCTCTCGCGGTTGAATACCCGGGCCATAAAGACGCCGAGCGGCTTGGTGACCGCGATCACCATCAGAAAGAAGAAACCGATTTGCAGCCATCCATTGGAGGTCATGTTCAAAACTTCTCCGGTTTCAAGAGCGCGTAAAACAAATAACCGAAAATCAATGCACAGATGAACAGCAGAACCGAATTGCTCAGATTCATGAACTCGCTCCTATTTCAGCAGTTCGCAGCCGCGTACGTAGACGACAGCCACCACAACGAACACCACGCTTGCAGCTATGAAAACGATGTCCAGCACGATTCTTCTCCTATAAAAATCTCACTCTGTGTAGATCACACGATATGCGCTCTAGAATTTCACCATGATCGACATATCGATAAACGATTCGTCTTTGCGCAGATCCGGAAACCACACGCTGCCGGCCCAGCCACCACAAGCGGCCTCCGCGGCCCCCAGGCTCGCCTGGCCGGATGTACTGCCGCTGCTGCACGTGAAGTATTGGGGATCACCGTTATTTCCGCCGGGAGGTGTGATTCCCCCTCGGCCAGTCCAATACGGCACGCTCGCATGGCGATAATCGTACTCCCAGCGAAAAGTGATGTATTGCTTTGGCATATAGTCAAACGTCACCGACGAGTCCCATGCCTTAAACGGATTTCCGGGATTCTCCGTAAAGTAAGGAGAATTAGTGGACGCCGTGATGGCGCTCTCTCCGTTGATCGGCGGCAGCAGTACCAGATACCGTCCCGGATTGTTGATCTGTCCGCCGCCTAGCGTCAGCCCGTACAAGTCTCTGTGGAACCACGAGCGGTTGTAAAACATGTAGCCGACGAAGCTTTGCTTCGGCCCGCCCTTGCCATCGCCGTGGCAACTCACACCGCCGCCGTACTCACAACCTAGGTCGCCGGTCAACGAGAACGCCATCTTGTCGAGCGGCCGGTCCGGGCGGTCGTAATATTTGATCTCGACGCTATTGTCGGTGTGGATGCGCTTGCGGCCGGGTACGAACAGATCATCCTGGCCCAAGCCGTAATTGTTGGAAATGATGTTAATCCAACTCGCCGGAGTCCATTTGATCTGGCCTCCGATGCCCGGTCGGTGATTGGCCGATGCGTACGACTGCCAGCCGTTTATGAACCAGGGCTCGATCTTCAAATGCTTCGTCGGGAAAATCTGTACCCGCACGCCGTTGAAAAACCACGGAGTGTTGGAGGAAACGTAAGAGGGTTGATAGGCCCAATTGTCGAAATTGTAGTAACTGAAAAGGCCGATATACGACATGAAGATTCCCGCGTCGACGTTGATTCCGTTTAATGCGTTGAAGTGATATCCGCCATATGCTTCCGAGACGTAGCGGTATGCATCGGCGAGATCCCATTGGCCGTGTCCCGGGCTGGGGTCATTTCGCGGGGTGGTCACCGAATACATGCCGAACTGGGTCATCAGCCTGGCGCGAACGTTGTCGTAGTGGAAGTCGCCACCCACTCCGATTTGCTCGAGCTGCACTTCCTGCGACCGAAAAAGCTCGCTTGATCCGCCGATCGAGTGGTCCGTCGGATGGTTGAAGTCGTAAACGTAGTCGGTGTCCGCTCGGATCTCCGGCGTAAAGAATTTCGAGTCCCAAAATATATCCTTGGTACGGGCGTTGCCGTTCAGCCAACTCCAATCCGCATCCGAAAAGGGCGCTACTGGGCCCGGCGTGGCTGCTGCTTCAGTTGGCGCACTGGGCGCTGCTACCTGGCCCGGGACCGGTGCCGCGGAGAGAGCCGCCTCAGCAGGCGGGACAGATACCGAAGCTTTCGGAGAGAGTGTTCCGGCCGCGGGGCGAGCCTTCAACTCCGCTTCGAGTGCCTCGATGCGCTTCTTCATTGCTTCGAGTTCTTTGGCCATATCCTCGGTCGATTCTGGAGCCGGTGCAGCCGCCTGCGCCCCGGTGTCGGCGTTGTTGGTTTGGGCGAAGCAAAAGCCGGGAAAAAGTGTGAGAGCAACCGCAACAAAAGCGAGCTGCCACCTGATATTCGGCATGATTTTGAACACCGCGGCGTTCTCCTGTCTTCGGGTCCCTGAGGTCATTCGTCTGCGGTTGAACTCACGCCAGGGGCGTTGGCCCCGTAGACCTGACTTTCGATGAATCAGGCTAGCGTGTGAGAAATTAGGAAATGGTAAGGAAGACGTGAGGATTCCATAAGTGTGCGGAACCAGGTAACGCTGTTCAAAATCCAGGATTTGCAGAACGCCGGCTCCCTGCTCATTGGCCACAGCATCCGCGTTTTGAGCTCTCCACCCACGCCAGTTGGATCCGGCGCTCTTTTCGCGTTAGCTTATCTTCCGTGATGCAATCCTTTGATGTGGTGATCCTGGGTGCCGGCGCAGCCGGGCTGATGTGCGCAATCGAGGCGGGCAAGCGCGGAAAGCGCGTAGCGGTGCTGGAAAGTGCCGAGCGAGCCGGGAAAAAGATTCTGATATCGGGCGGCGGGCGCTGCAACTTCACGAACTTGCATTGCACCCCCGAAAATTTCCTATCCTCCAATCCCCACTTCTGCAAGTCGGCGTTGGCGCGCTATGGTCCGGCCGATTTTCTCGCGCTGCTGGAACAACACAAGATCCCGTATCACGAAAAGACGTTGGGGCAGCTGTTTTGCGATCGTTCGGCGCAAGACATTCTGAACCTGCTCGAAGAGGAGTGCCGGCGGGCCAGCGTGCGCATTTTCCCGAAGATTCGCGTAAAGCAAGTCCGGCACAATGCCGGCTTCGAGATCGATGCAGGCAGTGTTACGTTTTCGGCTCCGGCGCTGGTGGTGGCCACCGGGGGACTTTCGATTCCCAAGATTGGCGCAACCGCTTTCGGATATGAAGTGGCAACCCAGTTCGGTCTGGCGATTCAGAAATGCCGTCCGGCGCTGGTGCCGATCGTCTTCGACCCTGAAAATCAGCAGCGCTATTGCGACCTGGCCGGAGTTTCCGCCGAAGTGGTCGCCTCCTGCGGCGCCCAGAGCTTTCGGGAGATGATGCTGATCACTCATCGCGGCCTCAGCGGTCCGGCAATTCTGCAGATTTCTTCGTACTGGAAATGGAATACCGATGACCCGCTGGCGATCGATCTGGCGCCCGAAAAGTCATGGACGTCCGCACTGCGAGCGCCCCGAGCTCATCGCGATCGCCAGGCCGCACGCAGCGCGCTCCGCAAGATCCTGCCCGCGCGTTTCGCGGACCGCTGGATCGAGCAGCAAACGCCACGCGATTGGACCAATCGCTCGCTCGACGCAATGGAAGAGGGAATCCACCGTTGGGAAGTGCAGCCCGCGGGCACCGAAGGCTATCAGAAAGCCGAAGTGACCGCGGGCGGAGTGGATACCGGCGAGCTCTCCAGTAAAACGATGGAGAGCCGCAAGGTGCGCGGATTGTTTTTCATCGGAGAGGTGGTGGACGTCACCGGGCATCTCGGGGGATTTAACTTCCAGTGGGCGTGGGCGTCAGGCGTCTGCGCCGGACAAGCGCTAGCGGATACCGCGCCGATCGTCGTGCGAACTGAGTGAACCCTGATGGTTTCGTTCCGGCGCCCGACTCCCCGAAAATGCGCGTCAGTGCCCGTCCGGGGAATCAGCCGTGCCGTCCGACCACTTGGCGACCGGAATCATAAATATCGTCAGCCGGTCTTGAGCGCTATTCGATGCCAGAATCGGAGAGCCCTTCAGATTTGCGCCCCAAGTTTGAGCGTCGGATATCGGAACGAAAAACATTACGTGGGGACGCCAGTGCCCGTTGCCATCGCCCAGATACCCTTGCTTCGAAAGCATGTAGCACATCGCGCCGGGTTCCAGGGTGGGCAATTCTTTCTTGTCGAAAGCGGCTTTGATGCCGTCGGACATTTGGGCCTTGGATTGTCCAGCCAAAACCAACTCGGTCTTCTTGACGGTGAGTGGAAGATAGGTTCGTGCGGCTTGCGGATTTAGGCATAGCGGACCACGCAGCTTGGGATTCCAAAAATCCGGATCGTCGATGCCGGCCGTCCACCCTCGTTCCACAAGGCATACGAAACCGTTCTTACCTTTCACCGCGGTTTCGTAGCCGTGCCGGCCAAGTACCAAAACCTCGGCATCCCCGGAAACGGATTCCGGGGCCGCGCTCCGCGCCAAAGCGATCTCAGCATTCCGATCCGCCATCAGGTATTGCTCGATCGGGGCCATGGTGGGATACGGTGCTTTGGAATCTTGCGCGTGGCACGCTGTGCCAAATATGAGGATCAGCGCGCAGCTTCTTACGGCGATGCCCCTGAGAATCTTCCCCATCATTGATTTCTCCTGAGATGTCTTCGCCCCGACACGTTGATATCAATATAATTTCTCCGTGTCAATGGCTGGCCTTCGAGTCCCACTGGAATACTTCCCCCAATGGCAAATTGAAGACGTGGGCGATTCGGAACGCAGCCTCCAATGACGGCGAGTATTTTCCCGCCTCGATCGCGGCAATCGTCTGCCGCGTGACGCCGATGCGCTGACCAAGCTCGGCCTGCGACATTTCGCCGTTGTGAAAACGAAGGATGCGGATCCGATTGGAAATCGATCCTTCCATCAGGTGTCCCTTCGATAGCTCAACACGACGACGCCATAGTGAACGACTTCCGCAGCGACGATCATCACAAGCGCAGCATTGATGATGGACCATCCGCTGGCGCTGAAGGGCATGACGCAACCCACCACGATCATGCCGGCGATAAGAACATAGTAAGCGGAACTGATCGAGCGGCGCATTATTGCACGATCCCGTTCATCCGGTGGCGTCCGCGCATCCTGACGAGATCCGCGACGGAGATACAGATGGCCAGCGCCGAGAACCAGCATTTGCGCAATCGCTGCTCCGGCGAACAGTTCGAGCTGGCGCAAATTCGGCAGCGCCCCGGGTACGGATCGCATGGCAACAATCGTAAAGTACGGGCCAAAGGTAACAACCATGGCGATCAGCGATAACCAAGCGGTTTTCTCTCGGTATGCCACTCGAGCCTCCTCAGTTCACTCTCTGCATTGTAAGGAAAATTATACATGGTGTAAATAATATAATGCCTAATGTAAAGTATACTTTACTCATCCCCGGAAGACATGTCAAGCCAAAATCGAGAGAACGTAAGGGGGATACTCGGCCACGGTTCCATTCTCGGGTGATCTGGGGGTCCTGCCGGGCATGTTCAAAAGCTTCCTGACAACCGACTCGCACCGGTAGGGCATCGGGCCTACGCGCTGAGCGGGATCTCATACCGATGGGAATGGTCCAGGCAGGTATCAACCTGGTTCGTCCCGACTGGATACGCTTTCGTTCCACAGCGCGGCTGGCAGCAGGTGCGATCACCCTGGGTGTGGTGTATTCTCTGCCCAGCCATGTGATATATGAAGAGCGGATATAGCGTGACGGCTTTCGTCTTCTGTCTCGATTAATCCGACAATTCACTCCCCAGGAGTTCCGATATTGACTGAACGCCTTGTACTTTTCACCGAGAGTGCATCAGGTCCCGCGTACGGCCTCGATGAAGAAATCATTCGTGGGGCGGGCGGAACGTTGCGGTGTGCGGCCGCCTCCAGCCAAGCCGAACGGTCCGAGATGGCGCGATCGGCAGACGTCCTGATCGTCGGCAGCGCCGCAATGACGCGCGACTTTCTTTCCGGATTGCCCCGGCTAAAAGGCATCGTGCGCAGCGGAATAGGCGTGGACACCGTCGATATGCCGGCCGCTACGGATCTGGGCATCGTCGTGGCTAACGTTCCCGATTTCTGCCGGCACGAAGTAGCCGAGCATACCCTCGCGCTGATGTTCGCTGTGGCGCGCAAGATCGCGCGCAATGACCGCAGCGTTCGCAGCGGCCAATGGCGAGGCCTGATTGCCACGCAGATTATTCCCATTTATCGCTTGAGCGGCCGAACGCTGGGCGTGGTGGGGATGGGCAAAATCGGCCAAATGGTGGCGCAAAAGGCGCAGGCGCTGGGGATGAAGGTCATTGGTTACGATCCATACCTCCCGCCCGCCGTTGCCGCGGCGATCGGTGTGAACTTGCTGACCCTTGACGAATTATTGCCGCAGGCGGATGTTGTCTCACTGCATACCCCGCTAATCCCCGAAACCAGGCATTTGATCAACGCGCGCACCCTCGCGTTGATGAAACCACATTCGCTGCTCATCAATGTGGCGCGAGGGCCCATCGTTGACGAGGTGGCGCTTCGAGCGGCCCTCGAATCTGGTCACTTGGCCGGAGCTGGTTTGGACGTGCTCGAACAAGAGCCACCCGCTCCCTCCAATGAATTGTTCAAGTTGGAAAATGTGGTTTTCACCAGCCACTATGCTTCCGCCAGTGTGGAGGCTTATGCCGACTTGCGGCGTCAAGTCTCCGAACAGGCCGCCGAAATCCTGCAAGGAAAATTTCCTTATAACCTGGTAAATCGAGAGGTAATGAGCCTGCCGCAATGCCGGCTGGGGCAAAAGGAGAACTAAGCGGTGAAACCGAATCGAGTGAAGCAGGCCATCAAGGCAGGGAAGCGCGTGGTCGGCACAATGGTCTCGGAGATGCGTAATGCCGAAGTGGCGTACATCCTGGCGGCGGCGGGAATGGATTTCTTGATGGTCGATACCGAGCATTCCTCCGTCGGCGTCGAGAGTCTGCAAAATATCATTCGCTCTACCCGCGCGGCCGGGATGGTTCCGCTGGCGCGCGTCACCGATAATCAATATCCATTCATCGCACGCATATTAGACATGGGCGCGATGGGCATCATGGTGCCAAGGGTCAATACTGCAGAAGAGGCCCGAAGTGTGGTGCAGTCCGCCAAGTATCCGCCACTAGGGCAGCGCGGATTCGGTGCGCGCGGGGTGATTACGGACTATGAATCTGTCACCGTGCCCGAGGTGATCAACTGGGTGAACGAAAACACCTTGGTCATCGTGCAGGTGGAATCAGGAGAGGCGCTGGCTCAGCTCGAGGAAACTTCGCGGGTCCCGGGCATCGATGTGGCGCTCATCGGTCCGAATGACCTTTCCATTTCATTAGGAATTCCCGGTGATTTTGACCATCCGCGGTTCTTAAAAGCCGTCGAGCAGACATTTGAGATCTGTCTAAAGAACGGTATCGCGCCGGGCGTTCACACCAGTAATCTCCAATTGGTGAAGCGCTACCGCGATATGGGCATGTGCTTCTTGATGTATTCCACCGAGGCGCGCATGTTGCTGGACGGAGCCACCAAAGCAGTTCATGAGCTGGTAGGCGAAACCGGAAAAGCGGGCAAGGCCGTCTACTGAAATTTGTTGGTGCGGTACGAAATGAATGGAAAGAGCTGCGCCGCCACTCGCCTGGGAGAGAATCGCGCCTTCGCTAACTCCGATGCCTCAACAACGCTGGCTCCGAATCATTCCCGTCGCTTTCGTGATGTATACGATCGCCTTTATTGACCGCACCAACATCTCCCTGGCGTTGCCGAGGATCAGCCACGATCTCGGCCTCGATCCAGTGCAGGCCGGAAGCGCCGCGGGGGTTTTCTTTTGGGGCTACCTGCTGCTTCAGGTTCCCGGCGGCTACATAGCCAACCGTTGGAGCGCGAAACATTTCGTGAGCATTCTGCTCGCGGCATGGGGACTCTGCGCGGTGGGTACCGGCTTGGTGCATTCGGGACGAGAGTTCTGGGTGATGCGGTTTTTGTTGGGGGTGGCCGAAGGGGGAGTGTGGCCAGCGGTTCTGGTTTTGCTTTCGCACTGGTTTCCACGAGCCGAACGGGCTCGTGCCAATGCTTTCTGGATGCTCTGCCTTCCTCTATCGCTGATTATTTCTTCGCCGCTGTCCGGCTGGATTCTCGGACGATGGGACTGGCGGATCCTTTTGATTTCCGAGGGAGCCCTGCCGATCGTTTGGCTGATCATCTGGGTGGCGATGATTTACGACCTTCCCAGTCAAGCTCGGTGGATTTCCCCCGGCGAGCGCGATTTTCTCGAGTCTACGTTGCAGCGCGAATCGGGCGAGGCCAATCCAGCGGGTGCGAAATTCTCGCCAGCCGCGCTGCTTGGCCATCCGGTCCCGTTGATGGTCTGCGTATATTTTCTTCAAACCTGCGGCACTTATGGATTCCTTTTTTGGTTTCCGGCGGCGCTTGAGAACGCGAGAAAACTCAGCCATCTCGCGGTGGGAATTCTCTTTGCCCTGCCCTATATTCTCACCGCGATTGGCATGGTTCTGAACGCCCAACACTCCGACCGGCATCACGAGCGCCGCCGCCATGTCGCAGGCGCATATACCGTCGGCGGCGTCTGCCTGCTCATCGGCGTCTTGACCAACGCACGATGGCCCCTCCTTTCCTTTGGATTTCTTTGCTTGGCGGCCGCCGGACCTTACTCCGCACTCGGCCCCTTCTGGGCGATCCCTACGGAGACGTTACCTCCCAGCGTCGCCGGCTCGGCGATGGGCGTGGTCAATGCTTTCGGCAATCTAGGCGGATTTTTCGGGCCTCTCGTGGTGGGTTTTCTCTACCAGCGCACCGGGAATTTCCACTCGGCATTTAGCGTGCTAGGCTTGGGCCTGCTGGCCGCCGGTGGACTTTCTCTTTTGCTGCCCAGGGTAAGTGCGGTGCCGCAGAACTGACAACGCCGCGCAACGATTGGCTGGCCAAGACGTGGGACCATTTTTCACAAAGGCTAAGAACAAATGAAAATCGTCGACACGCATCAACATCTTTGGGACTTGGATCTTTTTCATTATCCGTGGCTGGAATCGCTTCCCACGCTCAACCGCTCCTTTGGAACCCGGGACTATTCGGAAGCTACTCGCGGCCTGGAGATTGAAAAATCAGTTTTTGTGGAATGCGATGTGGATGAACCGAGAATTCCGGACGAAACTCGCCACGTCCTGCGTATCGCCGACCAGCCGGATAATCCGGTGCAAGGCGTGGTGGCAGCCGCGCGACCCGAGAAAGAGGGTTTCAAGGCCTATGTGCAAGCAATCGTCGGCCACCCCAAACTTAAGGGCATCCGTAGAATTTTGCACACCCAGCCTGACGAAATCGGCCAGGGAAAGCTCTTCATCGAAAATGTTCAGAGTCTCGCCGGCTACGGCTTGTCGTTCGACATCTGCATCCTGGCTCGCCAGCTTCCCATCGCCATCAATCTGATTTCCAAGTCTCCCGAGGTGAATTTCATTCTCGACCATTGCGGGGTTCCCCCCGTGAAGGACAAAATTCTGGATCCCTGGCGTGAGCACATCCGTGCAGTTTCAAAAATGCCCAACGTAACCTGCAAGATTTCCGGTTTGGTGGCCTATGCAGACCCAGCCACTTGGACCGCCGCGGATCTGCGGCCCTACGTCGAGCATGTCATTGAAAATTTTGGCTGGGATCGCGTGATGTTTGGAAGCGACTGGCCAGTGTGCACGCTCGCCGCGACGTACAAACAGTGGGTCGACGCTTTGCTCTCTCTCACCGCACACGCGGGAGAGGCCAACCAAAAAAAGCTCTTTCACGACAACGCGATACGCGTGTATCGCCTCGATTGAAATCAGTGCGATGCGTCGCCGGAATCTTATCCTGCGGAATGACCGCTGGCACGGCGCCCGCCCTGAGTTTCTTGGGCAGATGCCCACCGAAATGATCTCTTCCACCGCCCGTACCGGAATGCTAGCCTCGCGCAGCCATGAGATCACTGCTTAGCGGAAAAGGGTCAAACGCGAAGTCGGAAAAATCCACACCACCGCGTTTACAATGCTCCTGCTCTATGTGATTGAAAACAATGGACGAAGAAATTTTGATTCGATACATAATTTGATTTTGGTATCGAATCGCGGCCCCCGGCTTTTGTACTTGGCAGCCGGCGGTCGGAAGCAACCCGTTGAGTTGATCGGGTCTTCTGGAGCAATTCCATGACGATTCGCGTGGTCCCTTCCGTCGATGCATTGAAACACCTGGTGGGCCAGGAAATTGGTGTGTCGGATTGGTTTCTGGTCACCCAGGAGCGCATAATTCAATTCGCGGAAACCATCGAAGATCGCCAATGGATTCATGTGGACCGCGCGCGAGCCGAGCGCGAATCTCCCTACCGCACCACAATCGCGCACGGATTTCTGACGCTATCCTTGCTGGGTCATCTGATGAATCAGGTGATCGACGTCCGTGGATCGCGCATGAGCGTGAACTACGGATTGAACCGGGTGCGCTTTCCCGCCGCGGTTAGCGCCGGGTCGCGGATTCGCGCTCGCGTCGCGCTCGACTCGGTGAGAGCAGTTTGCGACTCCGTCGAGGCGGTATTTTCGTTCACCGTCGAGCGCGAAGGCTCCGAAAAGCCGTGCTGCGTGGCCGAGTGGGTGGTGCGTTTCTACCCCCAATGAAGTCGCGCCCTACCCACGTGTGAAGTCCGCGAAGGTTTTGCCCTGCTCGGCCAGCCGTTCCAGCAATGGCGCCGGTTCCCAGGTTTCGCCGTGCTGTTCTTGAAATTGGCAGACCCGTTCGTAGACTTTCTTTAGGCCGACGGTGTCTGCATACCACATGGGCCCACCGCGATAAGCGGGGAATCCGTAGCCGTTAATATAAATGATGTCGATGTCCACCGCGCGTGAGGCAAAACCCTCTTCCAGGATGCGGGCGCCTTCGTTGACCAGCGCGTAGACGCAACGGTCGACGATCTCCTCCGCCGGAATCTTCCGCTGCGGGATTTTTGCTGCCGCCGCCCACTGCCGCACCAGTCGCTCAACTTCTGCATCTGGCATCGCGCGGCGCTGCTCATCGTATTTGTACCAGCCCGCGCCGGTCTTCTGGCCGAAGCGTCCCAGTTCGCAGAGATTGTCGCCCGCGAATGCCTGGCGGATGCCGGGCTTTTCCAAGTGACGGTACTCTTTCCGGATGCGCCAGCCCACATCAAGGCCGGCGAGATCGCCGACGGCTAGCGGGCCCATGGCCATTCCGAACTCATGCAGCGCGCTGTCCACTTCCTGCACGCTGGCGCCCTCTTCAACCAGGAACACCGATTCACGAACGTATGGATGAAACATCCGGTTGCCGACGAAGCCGCGGCAATTGCCCACCAGCACGCCGATCTTGCCAATCTTTTTCGCCAGTTGCATGCAGGTAGCAATCACTTCCTTGCTGGCGGCCTTGCCGCGGACGATTTCGAGCAAGCGCATCACGTTGGCCGGACTGAAGAAGTGCGTTCCAATCACAAACTCAGGCCGTAAAGTGACCGCAGCGATGTCGTCAACGCTGAGAGTCGATGTGTTGCTGGCGAGGATTGTGCCCGGTTTGCAGACGGCGTCGAGTTGGGCGAAGACTTCCTTCTTCAATGCCATGCCCTCGAACACCGCTTCGATTACCAGGTCTACCCCGGCAAAAGAGTCAAAACTGAGCGTCGGCTGGATCAGCTTCAGACGTTCGTCGGCAAACTGCTGGGTGAAGCGTCCGCGCTTCACCGAACCCGCGTAGTTCTTCTGAATACTAGCCAGACCGCGGTCCATCGCCGCCTGGTCGGCCTCTTTCAGAAGCACCGGAATGCCTGCATTCGCAAGCACCATGGCGATGCCGCCGCCCATCGTGCCGGCGCCAACCACCGCCGCGCTGTGTATCGGGATCAGCGGAGTATCTTTGGGAACATCCGGGACTTTCGCCACCTCGCGCTCGCCGAAGAAAACGTGGATCAGCGCCTTGGATTGGTCAGAGAACAGGCACTTCGCGAACAATTCCGCTTCCTGCTGGCAACCTCGATCGAAAGGCAGCGTGGTGGCGGCTTCCACCGCGTCAATTGCCGCCAGCGGCGCGATCATTCCGCGCTGCCTCTTGCGGACAGCGTCGCGTGCGGCGGCGAATATCGGAGCGTTTTCTTCCGGGGTGCCCAGCTTTTCATTGCGCTCGCGCGTCTTTCGCGCGCTCTTGCCGGCCACCTCCTGTGCGAAGGCGATCGCTCCGGCGAGCAAGTCGGCGTCAATCACGCGGTCGATAATCCCGAGCGTCAGCGCTTGGCCGGACCCAACCGGCTTGCCCTCCGAACACATTTCTACAGCCGCGGCCACGCCGGCCAGCCGGGGCAGACGCTGCGTGCCTCCCGCACCGGGGATAATGCCGAGTTTCACTTCGGGCTGACCGATCTGCGCGTCCGGCGTGGCCACCCGATAGTGGCCTGCCATGGCCAATTCGAGTCCGCCGCCGAATGCGGTGCCGTGAATTGCCATCACCACGGGCTTCGAGCAGTCTTCAATTTTCAGGAGCAACGGCAGCAGGCCCACCCCGCGCGGGCTCTTGCCAGACGTCATCTTGCCGAACTCCTTGATGTCGGCGCCGGCGATGAATGTGCGGCCGCCGCCGATGAGTACCGCGGCCCGCACGCTGTCGTCCCTTCCGATTTGCTCGATCGCTTCGCCAATCCCTTCCGGCACGCCCGGGCTCAGCGCGTTGACCGGCGGGTTGTTAATAGTGATCAGAGCGATGTCGCCGGTCTTGGTGAGTTGAACCAGTTCACTCATGAATGGGTTTTCCTTGTGGAGTCGTCTTGGGTGAATTCCTATCTTATGACGGCGATCCCTTTTTCTTCCAGTCCACGGATTCGGGGCGGATGCTGTCCTGACCTTGCCAATACTTTCTGCGAAGGTCCTTCTTGAGAATCTTGCCCGTGCCGGTCTTGGGCAAGGCGTCGACGAACTCGAATGAGCGCGGACATTTATAATGCGCGATGTGCGAACGGCAGAATTCGATGAGTTCGGGCTCGGTGGCACAGGCATTCGGCTTTAGAACTACCAGAGCCTTGGGCACTTCACCCCACTTCTGATCGGGGACCGGAATCACCGCGACCTCCAGGACCGCGGGATGCGCGAGGATGGCCTTTTCGAGTTCGAGCGAGGAGATGTTCTCGCCGCCGCTGACGATGATGTCTTTCTTGCGATCGACCACCAGCAAGTAGCCGTCTCCGTTCCACGTCGCCATATCTCCGGTGTGGAACCAGCCGCCACGCAAAGCTTCGGTGGAGGCCTCGGGTTGCCGCCAGTAACCCTCCATCACACCATCCGCCCGCGCCACGATTTCGCCGACGGTCTTTCCATCGGGCGGCACGTCTCGATCGTCGGCGTCCACGACGCGCAATTCCGCGCCAGGAATGGCATATCCGGTCATCGCTTGGCCCACGTAGCGCTGCTCGCCTTCCCACTGCATGCCCAGCTTCATACTAGAAGTGGAAAGCACCGGGGATGTTTCGGTCAGCCCGTACCCCGAAAAGCATTCGCAGCCGAGCATCTGTTCCACCTCTCGAACCAGGGTGGGCGAGGATGCCGCGCCGCCGAGCGTAATTCGCCGCAGGCTGCTCAAATTATAATTGCGCCGTTCCGGGCAATTCACCAGAGCGGTCGCCATGATGGGAACCAGGCTGCAGGAATGGACGCCCTCGGTTTCGATCAGGCGGAAGACTTCCTTGGGGTCGAAGCGCTGGATCATGACGTGCTTTCCACCCACCAAGGTAAGGAAATGCGCCACGCCCCATCCATTGGCGTGGAACAGCGGAATGGTGTGGAGTTCGACGTTTCCACTTTCCACCTTGAACGCCATGCAGACGTGCAGAGCGTGAAGGTACACATTTCGGTGGGTGAGCATCACGCCCTTGGGGTTGGCGCTGGTGCCGCTGGTATAGAAAAGCTCAGCCAGAGCGTTTTCGTCGATCGAGGCGATGTCGGCGCGATACGGTGTCGCTGCAGCGAGAAGAGCTTCATAGTTGCGCGGGTGCAGCCACGCCGCTTCGGGTCCGCCATTCAGTTGGTGAATTGTTTTCACTGCGGGAATATCGCTTCGAAACGAATCAGCCAAACCCAGAAGCTGCTTTTCCACGAAAAGGATGGTCGCCCCGGAATCATTCAGGATGTAACCCAGCTCGCTCGCGGTGAGCCGGATGTTCAGCGGCAGCAGAACGGCCCCGGCTTCCAAAACCCCGTAATACGCTTCCAGCAAGCGGTGACAATTGCAGCTGAGAAATGCCACTCGATCACCGGGCTGGACGCCGGCTTGGCGCAACGCACCTGCCAGGCGGCTGACCCGCTCGCCGAGGTCAGCGTACGTGTATCGGAGGTCATTGCAGACAACCGCGGTCCTGCGGGGAAATTGCTGCTCGGCGTATCGCAGGAAACGCAACGGCGTGAGTGGAATATTCATGACCTACCTCGCTTGGGATCAGACCCTCCATCAAACACCGGGGGTATCCGATCGCGACGTCTGCGGTTTCGAATCCTGACGGCCTGGTAAGCCGGACGAGCGCTGAAGCATAACCCATGAAGCGTGACGGCGGCGACCGTTCAAAAACAGTGTCACTCGCGTTTGCCTTGAGATACGCTACATGCCGTCAGCAAAGAGCCGTGGCAACCGAGCAGCGTAAGAAAACTGCTGTGCGGCTTGCTTGATTTGCACGCGTTCACTTCCGAGGTGGCGGCCATGCATTACAAGGAACTCTCGACACCGGCTTTAACGATCGACCTCGACATCCTGGAAGCTAACCTCGATCGGATGGCCGCTCCTGCAAAATTCTGCGCGCCAATTGCGGGTGGGAGACGTAGTAACGGTGATTCCGAATCACGTTTGCCCGTGCGTCAACATGCATGACGAAGCGTTTCTTCTGCGCGGCAGACAAGTTGTAGGCGAGTGGCGCATCGCCGCGAGAGGCAATATCCGCTGAGCGTGCGGTGAGTGAGTGAAGTCACAGTCCCTATTATGTGAAGTAGGCGAGAAGTAGCATGAGTAGCGAGACTGCGGGCAGGTTGGCGAAGAAGGCTCTCGCTCAGGTGTGGCAGTGTGACTCGAGGGATTGATCGCGAGTGAGTTTCATTACGAATCACTGTCTAAGAAAATCCTAAGCTCCGGATCTTTACCCGTGAATCCAAACGCCGGCTGGAATTTCTCGCGTCGTAACTGATGATCAGAATCCTAAAAAATAAACAGATTGTACTTTACAGTTTGCTATTTCCAATGTGAATATCAGTAGTGCTCAGGCAGCTTGGGCCGCCTGGGTTCTGTTCAAGATTTCCTCTCGCGGATTC
Organism: uncultured Acidobacteriota bacterium; assembly: GCA_963725655.1. Classification (GTDB taxonomy): domain Bacteria; phylum Acidobacteriota; class Terriglobia; order Acidiferrales; family UBA7541; genus CAVRXT01. The sequence goes on from CAVRYY010000001.1 coordinate 754,677, forward strand.
TTTTCCGCCCGTCAGGTAGTGCCCCCTCCACTTATTAAGTTCAATTGCGCGCACGATGTGTGCCGTTTCGGAACAGGTCGTCGCGCCGGAGTTGACCGATGTATTCAACATATTCCTCAAGACCGGATAAGCCCTATGCGCGGATTATCTTTGCAGCGATGATGATGGCGGCGGTAATGCTGGCCGCGCCCGTCGCGCGGGCCTCGGCCGCGTCCACCACTACCACGCTGACGCTGTCTTCGCCCTCCGTCACGTCAGGAGCCGTGGTGACTCTAACCGCCGCGACGGTGCTATCGAACGGCTCCAAGGTCACCACCGGATTGGTCACTTTCTGCGAGGCTGCGGCGGCGCCCTGCAAATACTTGGATATCGTTGGCACCGCTCAGTTGACTGTCACGGGTACCGCGGTCATCAACCTGGTTCCCAGCCTCGGCAGTCACAACTACGTCGCGGTGTTCAACGGGACAAAGACCAACGCGACCAGTCCCTCGCTGGCACAGGCATTGACGGTGACCGGGCAGTATCCCACCGACACCACGCTGGTACCTTCGGGATCCGCATCGGCAGGCGATTACGCTCTGTCGGCCACGGTGCTCGGCCTTGGTTCGGGCAGCTTTTCGCCGACCGGCACCTTGACTTACTTCGATCTAAGCAACGGCAGCGCTACCTTAGGAACGGCCACGCTGGGCGCGGGCATCTTGACGCAGAGTTTCGCCGCGCCGGTACCCTATCAGGCCAGCGCTGCAAACATCGCCGTGGCCACGGGCGACTTCAACGGAGACGGCCATCCCGACGTGGTGTCGGTGAACCTCGGTGCCCAGTCCGGAAACGTTTATCTGGGCAGTGCCACGGGGACCTTGACGGCACTACCGGCCTTCGGGGCCAACAACTTTCCCGCCTCCGTAGCGGTGGGAGATGTAGTTCCGCTGAGAATGGTCGAGCTGGCGACGCCCTGTGACCCAGTCGCGCCGGTTGCCCCTTGCGGTCCAGTTGCACCAGCGGTGCCTGCAGCCCCAGCCGGTCCAGCTACACCCTGCGGACCTTGCGGCCCGGCAGGACCTTGGGGTCCCGCCGTCGCAGGAATCGCCGAAGCAATCCAACTCGTACCGTTGAAGGTGAGCACCTCTCCAGAGGACGGTGCCACGCTCATATCGAGCGGTGTGCCTTGCAGCTTGCTCACCGAAATGGCTTGCTGGGTGCCGCTGACGTCGCCAGCGAATGGTCCAATCACATTCCAAGCCACGCTCGCCTGCAGTGCTGGGACCAGCGGCACATCCGGAGAAAGCTGAACTCCGTCAGCATTCACCTGCAGGCGCAGATTCGCCCGAAGTGTAAGGGAAGTCGGGAGCGCTGGCATGCCAGCGGACCCCAACACCACGCCATAGAGACCGCCGGTCACGGTCAGGGTTTGTGGTCCGGAAGTCCACAATACGTCTCCGCTCGAATCGACGATCGTAAACAGGAACGGTCGCTCCCCAGTTACCGGCTTGTTGGACTCAACCAAACGGCCGACGTACGCCAATACCGGACTGGGCGCCGGGTCGGCAACCTGGGCGGAGATCGGGCCAGCGAAGACGAGGATAAAGACGAGCACGAGAGCCCGAAACGTGTTACGCATGGTCCTATCTCCTTACTCTTGCCTTCACGCCTCTTGCCGCTAGAAAACGACGTCGCAGTCCGTGCACGTTATCGGCGGGGTGAAGCCGTTACCCACTTGGACATTCCGGCTGGGATCTGTGGAGATCACCAAGGGAACTGCTTGGCCGACAACCACACCGTTTTGAATTGCGCCGTTGCTTTGGGCGCGGCCCGAGGCCTGCGCCATGTCGGGGTTAAGCACTACATCTGCTTGCGGCAGGGGATTAACTTCAACCGAGGCCGAAGCATTAGCCAGCAGCCCACCGCTGGCCGAGGTCCAGATAGCCTCGACCGTGTAGTTACCCGGCTTTTCGGGCGCGGTGTACACGCCCTGACTGCTGATCGTTCCCCCGTTCGAGGGGATCACTTGCCAAGCCAAGGAGCTGCCTCGCGGGCGGCTAGGAAAAAATACGACAGTAAACGTGGTAGTGGATCCAACATCGACAGCGATCGAAACCGGACGCACGCTGATTTCGGGGCGAGTGGGACCGGAGCAGCCTGCCAGCGCCAGAACGACGTACGGTAGCGCGAGGACAATTCGATTAACCCGTGTCATGAGGTCTAGTGACACCTTTCTGCCGCGAAAGTACCGAGTGCTTAATTCAGGCTCCGAGCATCGCCTGGACAAGACCCCCGAGCGAAGACCGTGAGCAGACATGGACGTGCTGTCTCTTACGACCTAATCGGAAAAGACGAGCGGATATTTACGAAAAAAAACCTAAATCGCGTGGATCCGTAACGTGGGGTGGTGCGAGATGGCCGAAAATAATTAAAACTTCACACTGAGCGCGAGGCTGTCACTATTTGAAACCGATCATTTCACGATTCGAAGCGGAAATTAATGAACGAGCGGGAGGTAAACGCATTTTAAGGCGGCGCCCATTTCAGGAAAGTTACAGCGTTCGCTTCGATGTCTGGTCGGTAAACGAGACAACATTCGGAGATTCCTATAAAAATACAAAAGTAACCTGCAGCTCGCCGACAACCTTCCTTTTCTCAAGGTAGCCTGCGATCGAGATGGACGTAACCTCCATCTACGACGAAGTATTGTCCAGTGACGTTCCCACAGCGGGGCGACAAGAGGAAGACAACCGCTGCGGCAATCTCGTCGGTCTCCGTCATACGCTGTCCCAAAGGAATTTTAGAGGTGATCTGGCGCAGTACCTGCTCCGAATCAGGGAATCGTTTCAGCCACGTTTCATATTGCGGGGTCATGACCTCTGCAGGCACTACTGCATTCACCCGAATGCCATATGTCGGCCTGGCCAGGCTATTTTTTAGCCAAGACGACACGGATTCGGGGCGTCGCTCGCCGGCGCTCCGAATCACATGTCGGTCCACACGCCGGAGTTCAAGTGCCAGCACCCAGGCCGAAGCGCTGGGGGCTTGTTTTGAATTGGCGATCTAAGTAGGACATTGGGCTTCTGTTCACCAGGCAGGTGCTCGGAACCCGCCATGGACTGAACCCTGAGTAGCTCGTCGTGGATAACCAGGATGATCCGATGAAATGCGAGCATCCTAGCTATAAAAGGAGAGCACACTTCTGCTCAAGTAATCCTGGCTGGCGCGGCGAAAAGTTGATTTGACAAAGTTGAACTCGCCCCATTGCGATTATGGCATACGCAAATTGGGCGCGGTTTGGATTGACAACTCGCGCGTGAATTGTTATTTGTGGTGGGCCGCTTTCTTACGGCGGCGCTTATCTAGAGTGGCTGAGGGTACAGGCCCGACGACGCCACAGCAACCAGGCCCGAGAGCCCAGGTGCTAATTCCTGCCCGGTACGGGAGAGATAAAGTTCTACGCTGACCGAAGGTTCGGTTGGCAGTCTTACTCCCCAACGCGGCTTATCGCTACGACGATGTCCGCTTTGCGCTCTTGCTTTTGCGCATGGCGTGGCATTGGCGACGCGTTATGAAGGTGAACGTGCCGCAACGTGGTCGTGATGCTGCGTCCAACGGCGGAGAGCTGTTTTAGCCAGGGAGGCTATCGAAGATGCATGGGCGTGAAGGGCAACGGATTGTGGTGATCAAGTTGGGCGGATCGATTTTGAACGACAGGCAATCGTACCGGCAGGCTTCGCGATTTATCGTGCGCCGTCTGCATCGATGCGCGAACGAGCGATTTGTGATCGTCGTGTCGGCACAATACGGGCTCACCGACGAATTGGAGAGGCTGGCGCACGAGATTACCGGTTGTCCGAATCCCCGGACGCTGGATTTGCTTTGGTCGACGGGGGAGACGCGCTCAGTGGCGATGCTGACGCTGCATCTGGAAGAAATGGGGATAGTCGTGGCCGGCCTGAACATTCATGAGACCGGCTTGTGCCTGAGCGATGCGGCGGCCGGGCGAACGGGAGTTCGGGCGGTTTCACGGCAGATCGAGCGAGCGTTGGAACAACATGCGGTGGTTGTGGTGCCGGGATTTTTCGCGACTCGGGAGGGCGGGATGATTGCGTCACTCGGGCGCGGCGGGTCGGACTTGAGCGCGGTGCTGCTGGCGGAAGGCTTGGACGCGGCGCGATGCGAGTTGGTGAAGGACGTTCGCGGGTATTTCACCGCGGATCCTAACGTCGATCCGGACGCAAAACATATACCGCAGCTGTCGTATGAGAGAGCGCTGCAGATGGCGGAAGCGGGGTGCGAGTTGGTGCAGGCGCGGGCGCTGCAGGCGGCGCGGATCGCGAGTTTGCGGATTGTGGTTTGCGGATTGGACGAGGGCGCGCCCGCTAGCATAATTTCCACGGATGTGGGCGGGGAAGCCTCGGCCGCCAGAACTGAGGTGGAAACTGCCGCGCGTCGGTCGGTTTCGGCGCTAGAGCGGACATTATCGCCATCGAGGCTGGCGTATGAACCCGCTGATTGATGGGGTTGCTCGAAGTCGGCCTGATTCGGGCGGCTCGCGGCGGGCGTGCTCTTCGTGTGGCTTCAGAAATAGGTCTGGATAGCGTCCACTACATCGTATTGGTCGTTAACCACCGGGATGAAACGCCACTTGTCGAAAGCGGTGCACGGATGGGAAATCCCTGAGGCGACCATGTCGCCAAAGCGCAGGTCGGTGCCGTCGGGAAAGGTCATATAGGCGTGCTGATCATTGACCCTGGTGATGGTGCAGGCCTGCAAGTTCAGGTCGGATTCATTTGGGCGGTACCGGCGCGAGGGAATCGGCAAAGAAAGATCGTACGGACAATCGCGTTTGCCCATGGTGAGGATGGCCAACCCAGGCTCGGGAATTGACTGCACGTAGGACCAGACCTCGAGAGCGGGTTGAAACTGGGGGCCGTGCCAGCCGCGCGCGACCATTTGCTGATGCAGCTGGCGATAATCATGCGAATCGTGGGTGAGATAACAGCCGCTGCGGAGAACGACGCGTTTGGGCAGAAAAAATCCCACCAAGTGGAATGCTTTCGCTACCAGATCGAAATACCCGGAACCGCCGGCGGACAGAATTATCTCGTCGGCACCGTACAAATCTTCGGGCTGCAATTGGGCGAGCAGTTCGATTAGCCAGGCCATGAACAGATTTACTTGTTCGACCGCCTCTCCGGGTGTGTCGCGCGAGATTACGCCCTCAAATCCCTCGACGCCGGCCAGGGCTAGCCACGGCTGTACACCTCGGAGTTCGGCGATCACTTCGCGGGCCTGCTCGATGGTACGGCATCCGGTACGCCCGCCCCAGCAGCCGCCTTCCAAGAGAACCTTGACGGGACGCCGCAAGCCGAATTGGTGGAGGTGAGATACGAGATGCTTTACCCCCGCTACTGAATCTACCAGGCAGTAAAATTCGAAGTCGGGATCGGCGTTGATTTCGTCGACGATGTAGCGGATGTTCTGCCGGCCGACCAATTGGTTGGCGAGGATAATTCGGCTTACCCCAAACCTGCGGAAGACTTGCAACTGACTTACGGTTGCCGCGGTGATTCCCCATGCGCCGGAGGAAAGTTGGAGGTCAATGAGTTGCGGGGACATGTGGGTCTTGGCGTGAGGGGCGATGGACAGACGGTGCTCTTGCAGGAAGGCGTGCATTACCTGGGCATTGTTGAGCAGGGCGGAGCGCTTCAGGACCATCAATGGAAAGGGAAGGTCCTCGCGGAGGACGTTCCATTTGTGGGCGGCGATTCCAGAGATCGGAAAGGGTTTGGTGCCTCCGGGAATGCCTTTTGTGGTGCCCTCGAGCTGAAATTCCTGGCCTGCCGGGCCGGAAGCGGAATTCGGGAATAGCGTCATCTGACCCTCGGTGAGTTTCACGTGTACAGCTAGTTCATGCTCGACCTACGCTACCGCTGCATCGGTGGCGCGATCGCTGTTGCGCCACCGGCCACGTTGGTGTGACACCGATCATCGCGATCGCGAATCCGCAACCGACGATTAGTGGGCTGCGAGTGCTTGCTGCTTATAGCCAGCGCCGCGCAGGGGGCGGCCTGCGGTGACGCCGGTCAGTTTACCGTCTTCGAATTCCAGTTGGCCATTCACGAAGACGTACCTCACGCCTTTGGCTAGCTGCGCAGGTTGAGCGTAGGTGGCGGTATCTTCAATGATCGCGGGATCGAAAATGGTGATGTCCGCGGAGTAGCCTTCCTTGAGCAAGCCGCGATCAAGCAGGCGCTCGCGCTGCGCGGGGAGAGAAGTCATCTTGCGGATGGCCTGCTCCAGCGGCATTAAATGTTGATCGCGAACGTAATACCCCAGAAAACGAGGCATAGCGCCGAAAGCGCGCGGGTGGGAATGGGGTTCAAAAAGTGGACCATCGAGCGACAGCTCACTGGCATCGAGGCACAGGCTGGTCCAAGGCTGTTTTAGTGCATAGACGAGGTCCCTTTCGCTGGCCATGAAATATAGAGCGCCGGTCTGCCCCTTGTCGGCGATCACGAAATCGAACAGGGCATCGAGCTGTGATTTCTTTTCTGCAACGGCGATCTGGGCGATGGTCTTGCCGTCGTATTTTTTCAGATCGAGATTCACCACGCCGGAAACCATTACGCCGGCGCCGTCGCCGCTGTCGAAGTACAAATTTTCCCAGCCGGCATGGTCGGAAGCCATTTCCGCTTTGATTTTCGCGCGGGTGGCAGGGTCATGCAGGCGCACCAGGAGTTTTTCCATGCCGCCGTCAGCCACCCACGGTGGAAGACTGGAGGCCAAAGCTGTGCCGCCCGCAATATAGGGATACATATCCGCGGTTACGTCCTGGCCTGCGTCGCGCGCAGCCTGGATCTGGCCGACGATCTTGGGCATATTGCCCCAACGCGTTTTGCCGGAAACCTTGAGATGGAAAATTTCCACCGGGAGATTGGCTTCCTTGCCGATCCGGAGCGCTTCGGCCACCGCTTGCGGCTCGGTCTGGCCCTCGCTGCGCATGTGCGAACCGTAAATGCCGCCGTATTGCGAGGCGACCTTGGCCAACTCGATTAGTTCTTCGGTCGTCGCGTAATGTCCCGGGGGGTAGATGAGCGCGGTGGAAACGCCGAGAGCGCCGTCTTGCATGGCTTGGGCGACGAGGGCCTTCATTTTTTCCATCTCGCCGGGCGTGGGAGCGCGATTGGCGTCACCGATCACCGCTTCGCGCACCTGGGCGGCGCCCACGTAGGTGCCAATATTGAGCGGGGTGCCGGATTTTTCGAGGCGTTTGAAATAACCGTCCAGGGTGGTCCAGTCGATGTTGAGTTTGAAGTGGTCGGCGAAAGGCTGCATGGCCGCAATGGTGAGATCGGTTTGCGGAGCGATCGATGCGCCTTCACCAGTAATTTCACTGGTGATTCCCTGGGAAAGCTTGCTGATGGAACGGTTGTCGATCAGCAGGGGATATTCGGATTGTCCGAGCATGTCGATGAAGCCGGGGGAAACCACCAGACCCTTAGCGTCGATTACCTTTTTGGCGTGAGCGTTATCGAGCTTTCCGATGGCCGCGATTTGCTCGCCGCGAATGGCAATGTCACCGGAGACCCAGGGATTGCCGGTGCCGTCGATGATCGAGCCGTTCTTGATGATTACGTCGTAATCACTGTTGGCAGTGGATGTGGCGCTGGTGGACGAGCTGGCCGCGGATGGCAACGGGGAGTCGTAGGCGGCGGCTGCGATCTGGCCCAGGGCTTCACCGGCGATGGTATTGATGGCATCGGGATCGTGCAGGGGCAAGGAGACCATGTTGACGTAGAGAGCCAAGATCAAGTGCTGGCCGCTCGCGGTATCCATGTAGCCGGCAAGGCCTTTGCCCTGGATCATGAGTTTCTTGTTCAACGCGTCGTAGGAGCCGTATGTGCCGGTTTTGGCGTGGACGTGGCCGGCAGCGGGCGAATTTACTTCGATTTTGACCAAAGTGCCGTCCTTACCGAGGATCGGCAGCGCGCGATAGAAGTCGTCGTAATACTTCTGCTGGGACATGTACATCAGGTAATGAACCATGAAGTCCGGCGAGAAAAACGCGTTACCGCCGGCGCCGTCACTTTGCGCAGCACCACCCAGGTCGAGTCCCGCTCTGGTGAGAAACTGATTTTCGAGGTCAAAGCCTGCCTGATCGATTTCGCTGGTCTTGTGCGCGAGAACCGATCCGAGAATGAAAGGCATGGAGCTAGCGTGGAGGTTCTGGCTCACCTTCAGGGTAATTTTCGCTTCCTCCTTGAAGGGCGGGGAGACGTGTTCGGCAACAACGTTGTCCGGCTGATAGTTTGCCGCGAGAGCCTTGAAATCAACCGAAGTCGTGGGAGGGGCGAGAGCCGAGGCGACGCCTTGTTCCTTCAGCGCCTCCTTCAATACCGTTGCCGCGAAACGGCTGGGTTCGGGAACGCGATAGGACTCCATGGTGGGCTTGGCATCGACGGCCAAGCTGCCGGCGAGGGTGACGATGTGTGATCCGTCGGCATTGCCCTTGTCATTATCGTAATGGAGCGAGGTGGGCGTGCCGGCCTTGCCGGTGGTGACTTGATTGCTGATGGTGACGTAGCTGGTTGGCAAGCCTACCTTCATGGTTGCGGGAGAACCCTCCGTTGAGCCGGGACTGACGATGACATCGACTACGTTGTCGTTGACGACGATCGGCGACATCACTACGTTTGTTCCCAGTTCGCGATCACCCTCCGGAAAGAGCGTGGCATCAACCAATACTCTACCGGTTATGCGCTTAATTCCCTTCGCGGCCACCTGGCGCGCGAATTCATGCATCACCATGAGCGGATCGCCGGGCAAGCCCTTGCTATCCGGGCCGCCGTAGGAGTGATCTTCGTCTTCAAAGATCATAGTGCCGTTGGGTTGAATGCGGTCCGACAGATCCAGGTCGCCGCTGGCGACCAGCACCAGATCGCCTTGCAGGTCGCCGTTTTTCTCGATGGGGCCGGTGCGGTAGATTTTGGTGTGAAAGCGATAGTCGGGACCCAAGAGATCCAACGCGGTGCCGGTGGTAAGCAATTTGGTGGTAGAGCCGGGCACGAAAAGTTGTGGCGAATTCAGTTCATAGACCACATCGCCGGTATCGGCGGTGATGAATTTGATGCCAAAGCGGGCGTGAGCGAATTCCGGACGAGCCATTATCGCCTTGATCCGCTGGTCCAGGCTATTGCTAGACTGCGCGAGCAACTCGGTTCCCTGGCAGGTGAGAGCGAAAGCCACACAACAGAAGACCGCCATGCGAACTAAACTCTTCGTATTCATAGGACACCTTTCCTTCAGCTTTGCGAAATGCTCCGACAGAAAATTATTTGGCCGGGGCGCCAACTTCTCGAGTTGCTAAGGGAGTTGAGCCACCGCTTCGATACAAAGCTTCCGCCGGTGCGATGGAGCGTACCTGGGCCTTTGGGGAAAGCTGATCAAAGGTGGCATTCAAGATCGGATAGTGCTCCCAACCATTGAAATCGAAATGCCACCATTCGAAGGCGTAAACGAGAAATCCTTCGTCCTCCATCGCGTGGCGAAGCACTTCACGGTGCCAACGCTGCAAGGAGGTGCCGCCGGGATAGCCGGGGTAGGAACGCTCGGACATTTCGTCATAGACGCCAACCATTTCGATCGGTTTTCCGGTAGCGAGATCGTAGAGGCTCAAGTCCACCGCGCAACCGCGGTTATGGCGTGAACCCTCAATCGGATTGGCCACGAATATTCGTTTGTCCTCCGGCGTAGCCTCCCAGAATATCTTGGTGACGTACCACGGGCGGTAGGCATCGTGAATGAGCAAGCCGTAGCCCATTTGCTTCAATTTGCGGTGAGCGCGCAGCAGCGCTTCGGCAGCGGGGCGCTGCAGAAAAGCCCGCGGCTGGGAGTAAATCGGAGTGCTTAGAAAATTGTTGGTGCTCGCGTAGCGAATGTCGAGCTTGATCGTTGGATCGAGCGTGGTGAGTTCCACCAGATCGGGCTTCAGAAAGTTTCCGGTTTCCGCTGGCGGATGATTCGCGAGCGCCTGCCGGCGAAGCTCAGCGAGATTCTTGACCGGGGGAAGGCGGAATATCCCGCTGGCGACATCGCTAATGGCTCGGCGCTTGAATACCACACCGCTCACTTTCACCTCAGTGGCGTTGCCCGCCGCGTCGCGGGCGAAGATTGCTTTTTCTCCGTCGTACAGTCCGCTGGAAGGAAACTGGAAGACGTCGTCGTTTGAAGTCTCCTCGAGCGCGTCAAACTCGACCCATTCGATCAAAACGTTCAGATGGCCGTTTTTCTCGAAGACGTACAGGATGTCGTGGTCCCAGCCGTATTCCCCGATCAAGCCACGCCATTTTGCGGTAATGTCGGGGGGCTGGGGCGTGGGAACCTTTGTGAAAGTCTTGCCATCGAAGTCAATTCCGTTCGCGACCGCCGCGATTTTCTTTCCATAGCCGGTGAGACCGTCTTCGATCAACTCATCGCCACGTTTGCGGAATTCGAGTTGCGACCCACCCGCTAGCTTGAGCAGGTCCAGGCGGCCCTGGAGATAGGTGACGTCGAATGCATCGTTGCTGGAGGCATATCGGCCGGCGAGCGCGCGGCCAATTTCCGCGGGAACGGGGCCAGTGGGCAGGGGGAGTGCGAGCGGTTTTCCTGCGCGATGAGCCAGAAGCACCCGCAAGGCTTCCTCGCCGATGTGGTCGGTGACCGCGTTGGAAGAATCTTTGGTGGCTACCAGCACCACTCCGAGTTTGTCATCCGGCAGCAGGCCCAAAGTGGTGGAAAAGCCATAGATGGCGCCGCCGTGGCCGACCATGCGGTGGCCGTCCATGGAACTCACTACGAAACCCAGCCCGAAAACGCGGCCGCGAGCGTTGGGAAATTGAGGCGACCACATGTGGGCGAGAGTCTCGGGCTTCAGGATCTCGCCGTTGCTGGTCTTTCCATGCGCCAGCAGGACGCTGATGAATCGGCCCAGGTCAATCACGTTCGAATACATACTGCCAGCAGGAGCCATTCCGAGTTGAAACGTGGGTGCTTCGGATACCCGACCGTCGTAAGTCCACATCTGAGCCTTGGCCAGATTTTCCACAATCGCGGGCTCGGGCTGGAACGAGCTGTGGGACAAACCCATAGGATCCAGAACCGCCGCCTTCAAGTATTTCGCAAACGGCTGGTGGCTATAGGTTTCCAATACATCGCCGACAACGGAAATTGCAGCGTTGGAATACTTGGTGTGGGTATTCGGGGCGAAAACGAGCTCGGTATCGTTCAGACTGTGCACCGTGGCCGCGAGCGAGGGCTCACTGGTCTCAAAATAATTTCCTACCGGCGGCTCGCGCAGCAGACCGGAACGATGGGACATAAGCTGGCGCAGGGTGACTGGCGTTCCAAATGGATTTTTCGGATGAAAGTCAGGGAGATAATCGGTGATCGGAGCATCCAAATTGAGTTTGCCGCGCTCGACCAGCTGCATAATTCCAATGTCCGTGAAAAGTTTTGAAACCGAGCCGATACGATATTCGGTTTCGGGGGTGGCGGGCTTTTTGGCTTTTGGATCGGCCATGCCGAATCCTTCGGACCAGACGATTTGTTGATCGTCGACGATGGCGATCGACAGCCCCGGCAACTGCTTTTCAGCCATTTCGCGCTGGATGAATGGGCGGAGCGCATCGGCGACAGCGGCATAGTCTTTTCTCGTGGAGACGTCGGCCGCGTTCTGCGCGGTGGCGCGGATGGCGAACGCCAGCGACGCAACAATCAGCAGCCACACCCATCTCGCCGGAATGCCGGTGAAGACTGCGCGCCTACGCCCGCTGGTCAGCATGAGTTAGCCCCATATCCGGCGTGTTTTAGCCGGTAATTACCCGCGCGTCCCAGTCTTGCTGGCGCACGGTAAGTTTTTCTATGCGATCACGCCGCACCACGAAACCCAGGCCCGGGGTCTTCGGCACACGGATCGTGCCTTGCGGAGTGACTTCCACCGCCGGCTCGATGATGTCTTCGTTCCAATAACGGTGGCTGGCTGAGACGTCGCCGGGAAGTGTGAAGCCGGGAAGAGTGGACATGGCAATGTTATGCGCGCGCCCGATTCCCGACTCCAGCATTCCGCCGCACCAAACGGGAACGTTTAGTTTACGGCACGCTTCCTGCATTCGCCGCGCTTCGGTGTGGCCGCTCACACGGCCGAGCTTGATGTTGATGATCCGGCAGGCCTTCAGCTCGATGGCGGTGAGGGCGTGTCTGGTGTTGTGGATGCATTCGTCAAGGCAGATCGCCGTTTTGATTCTTGCCTGGAGCTTGGAGTGAGAGTAGATATCATCCCAACTGAGCGGCTGCTCCATCATCAAGAGATCGAATTCATCAAGGGCCTTGAGGTGGTCTGCATCATTCAGGTCGTACGCGGAGTTCGCGTCCACCGAAAGGCGAATCTTCAGAAATTCCTTGCGAACGGCGGCGACGTAGTCGATATCCTTGCCAGGTTTTATTTTCAACTTGATGCGTTGATAACCATCGCGAAGTTCTTCTTCGACGCGCTTGACCAGCGAGGCCGGAGTTTCCCGGATCCCGAGCGAGACCCCGCACATAATTTCGTCCAGCGTGCCGCCGAGGAGCTTGGATAGCGAAACGCCCTTGATCTGGGCTTCCGCGTCCCACAGGGCGTTTTCCACGCCGCTCTTGGCCATTTCGTGGCCGCGAATCTGCACCATTAGCCCGGGCAGTTCCGAGGCGGTGGCCACGCTCTTTCCGACGACTATAGGAGCGATGAAGTCGGAGAGGATTTGCCACGCAGTGTCAGTAGTTTCGGCATTGTAGCCGGGCGTTTCTCCCGCAGTGACCTCGCCCCATCCGCTGACGCCGTCGGCGACCACCTCCACCAACACGATGCGGCGATTTTGAACGGTACCAAAACTGGTTTCAAACGGCGACTTCAATCGCATGTGAATTTCGCGTAGTGCGATGGATTCAATCTTCATATGGCTCCATGAGGTAACTTCCGCGCTGATCCTCGAATTCAAATCCAGTGGCCGCGAGGCCGCTGGAAATGTGCCTTTCGAATTGCTTTCGCACGTCCGATTGAATCTTCTCCGCTTCCGCCGGATTCTCCGCGCAGATCTGGCGAATGGAAGAAGGGATTGAAATTCGCACTGCGGCGGTTTCCAAAACCGGGGGATCGGAGTTCAAAATGTTTTCGACGCGGGGTGAGCGCAGCCACCACTCTGCGACCAGCCGGTCGGTGGGCAATCCGGCATGCAAGGGGCTGGTGGTGCGACCGTAAAGATTCGGAATGTAGCGACGGATGATTGCGCCCAGGCGCGCGATATTGAAGTACGCGTTTTTCAACTGCAGCGGGTCAAACGTCCATTCAATCAAGTCAAAGCCGCGTGCGATTGCGTCCTCACGCTGAGCGAGCTTCAACATACGTCCGACGCCACGATCCTGATAATCGGGCACCACGCCAACCATGTGCGAATGGAGATAGGTGACTCCGCGGTGGGCGCCGACGAACGCCATCGCAAAGCCAATCGGCTGGTCGCGGTGAAATGCTCCCAACACCTGTCCCCCCGTCTCCCTGGCCACCACAAACATTTGGTCCGGCACGGTGTCGATTTCGGCGTAATTCCAGATGCGCTGCTGCAGGTCCACACCGATCCGCATGTCTGGCCCTTCCTGCAGCGGACGAATCAAGATACCCGGCTCTCTCACAGATCCGATGGCCTCAGTCATTGATGGAACTTTCCTGGTCGTTGGGCTGTGCGGAAGGTTTTGCGGAACGCCGCCAGATTAAATAAATCGGAGCCCCTAATAGAACGATGATCAGGCCAATGCCTGCGCGGACCGGCTGCGTGGCGATGGTATTCCCGACCAACGCTGCCGCGGCGATGATGAAAAGAATCGGCGTGAAGGGATAAGCCGGCACGCGGTAAGGGCGGTGCGCATCGGGAAAGCGCTTGCGGTAAATAAAAATGCAGCCTGCGGCGAGCGCGTAAAAGATCCAGCCGATAAATACAACGTATGTGAGCAGCTGTTCGAACGTTCCGGAGGCCGCTAAGACCGCGGACCAGATGCCCGCCGTACAAATCGCGAAGGCGGGCGTTCCGAACCTTGGGTGAACGCGGGAGAGCGATTTAAAGAACATGCCGTCCTTGGCCATCGCGTAATAAACGCGTGGGGCATTGAGGATGATGGCATTCGCCGCGCTGAACATGGAAACGAGAATGGCTAGAGCCACCAGTTTGCCGGCGCCGCCGCCGATGACAGCACCCAGCGCGGTGGCGGCCACGCGCGTTGAAGCAGAAACGCCAGCGGTGCCGAGCGCGGCAACGTAGCCCAAATTTGCGAAGAGATATATAACGATGAGGGCCGCGGTGCCAATCAAAAAGGCGAGCGGGAAAGTGCGCTGGGGATTGAGCGTTTCGCCGGCGATATAGGTGACGTACTGCCAGCCTTCGTATGCCCAGAGCACGCTGATCATCGCCAGTCCAAAACCAGCCGCCAAGCCGGAACTAAGCCCGCCCGCAGCCTGATGCGCGGCCGCATCGCCGAAGACTGGATGCGTTCCACGCCAAAGCAGGACCGTGCCCATGGCAAGAATCGCGACGACCTTGATGGTGGTGGTTACGTTGAGCAGGTTGGCGCTCTTGCGGGTGCCCAGAACGTTGACGAGGGTGATTACCACGATCATCAGAACGGCAACGATCTTGGTGTTGCTCGCGGAAAGTTGGACGAACTCACCGAGATAATTGCCAAAAGCTACCGCCAGCGTGGCAATCGATCCGGAACTGATCACGAAGAACAACGTCCAGCCGAAAAGAAACGCGAGGAATGGCCCGTAGCAATCGCGTATATAAACGTACAGGCCGCCGGCCCGCGGCTTCATCGCGCTCAATTCGCCGTAGGTCAGCGCGCCCAGCAGGGAAAGTACGCCACCGGATAGCCATACCGTTACCGCAATCGGAACGGAATCGCCTACGGCGCGGAGAACCGCACCCGGCACCAGAAAAATTCCCGAGCCGATCACCGTGCCGATGATCATCAGCACCAGATCCCACGTGCCGAGCACGCGGCGAAGCTGATTCGGGGAATCCGAACTGGTGATCACAGCTGGCGGAGCCACTGTACCCGGCGGCGTGCCGGCCAGGCCGTTTTCAATTCTCGTCACGCGACTCCTTGAGGCTTTATCGATGCATGCTGTGAAGTGCGTGTCATGTGGTTAGCGCCGATAGTTAGCGCAAATCCTTGCCGTTCTCGAGCGCCCAATACCAGCGGTGATCGGCGCGATCCTCTTCCTCACTGCGCCGAAGGAGTGCCAGGGTGCGAGCGGTCTGGGTATGTGCACAGGCGACCAGAATGGTCCCGACGAGAGCCATGGGCGCAACATAGGAATTCGCGAACGAAACGCTGGTTACCGGAGCTATCGAGATGCTGTCGCAAATCCGCGCTATCGGCGTGTCCACTCCGTCGGTGATGCCAAAGGTAGGTACGCCCTGTTTCTGTGCGCGCAGCGCGGCCTCGACTGTTTCGCGAAGCCCTTGTTTGAAGCTGATGGCAATCAACAGATCGCGGGAGGTGAGCGAGCGTACTCGTTTCTGAATATTTCCGGTGCCGCCGACCGGGCCCTCGGCCGCGAAGCCCAGGCTCATCAAGCCGTAGGAGAGATGCCAGCTGAGAGACGCGGCGAGATCGATGCCGATCACCAGAATGCGGCGAGCTCGCTTGACCAGCTTCGACAGCGCGACGATTCGATCCGCATCGAGAGTGGACTGCAGAGCTTGCAAATTGCGCTGATCGGTTTCCAGGCTTTTGCGAATGCGTTCGTTGAGCGACCTCTTTTCGCGTGATGCCGCCTTCAGGAGCGTGTAGGGCGTGATGCGGGTGATGAAGTGGGCGCGGAGATCGGCGGCGAATTCGGCAAACTTGTCATATCCCAGGGCCTGAATAGTGCGAACGATGGTAGCGGCATCCACTTTGTAACGCCGGGCGAGTTCGCGGGAAGACAGAAAAAAAGTGTCCTCGGGATTTTCGAGGATCATGCTCAGGAGCTTGACTCTGCTGGCACCCAGGTTGAATTGTGCTCGGGCAAAGCGGACCTCCAGCGCGGTCTGCGCGCCCGGGCCGGTCTTGTCCCTGCGCGGAGGCTTCGCGGGAAGTGATAAGGAGTGTCTAGCTGATTTCATTTGCCTTAAGACCTTAACCGGGGTGGCGCATCAACCCCCCTCGATTGAACCGTCGCTTCACAATCTCACAGAGAACGCCCGGGTGGGTCGATCTTAGGGAGCACCGCGCAAGAGGAATACAGCAGATGTTGCAGCGTGTCAAGAGAATGCAATGGTCGTTGCGCGGCGCTATTTGATTTCGTTATGGGTTGGATTCACCGTGCAACAGGTGTTGCGTATTCTAAGATTCTGGGCCGGAATTTGGGAAAATCGTATTGACATTCTCACGCGTCGCACCTAGACTCCGCGCACTAGCCGTTGATCGTCATTGTGCAACGCACGTTGCATTGATCGACTGGTCCGAGCTGCGGGGGCGATTAATACATTCATCAGCGCGCAGAGGGAGGGTGTAATGCAGAGTGAATGCACCGGCATTCAGGTTCGACGTTCGATAACATTCGATATGCTCACGATCTCACGCTTGTGCCTCACTGGCTTGGTGGCCGTTCTGATTCTGCTGGCGCCTGCTGTTTTCGCGCAGACCACTTCCACGATTGAAGGCACGGTGAAGGACAAACAGGGTCTCACCGTGGCTGGCGCCACGGTTCACCTGACCAGCACCGCACTAGCCGTCGATCGCAGCTTCATTTCCGAAGCGGACGGTTCGTACCATATCGCGACCATTCCCCCGGGAGTTTACGAGATTAGCGCGACGAAAAGTGGATTTGAGACGGAGCTATTCAAAGATCTGGAAGTTACCCTGAACCAGACGCTGCGGTTTGACATCACCCTGCAGGTGGGATCGGTGAGCCAGACCGTTGAAGTGAACTCGGCCCAGCCGCTCCTGGAAACCACTGCCTCTTCCACCGGGAGCACGATCACCCCGCAAGAAATCGAGGACATGCCAATCAACGGCAGGAACTACCTGGACCTGCTGCAGTTGGTGCCCGGCGTTTCGCTGAATCGACAGAACGATCCGGCCGGAGATGATGCCACGCCGATCCTGGGTGAGCGCGGCGGAAACGCGCTGTACCTGATCGATGGAATGCCGAACAAGGATAACTTCAACGGCGGACCGTCCGCACAATTTAACCAGGATTCGATTCTGGAATTTCAGGTGGTCACCGGCGGATACAAGGCGGAATTTGGGCACGCGTCCGGCGGAATCATCAATGTGGTGACCCGCGGCGGGACCAACTCGCTGCATGGCGGTGTTTCTGCGTATTACCGCAGCAGCGCGTTCGACTCGAATGATATCCCGGACACCAGCAACGGCGCCCCATTCCTCAACCGTTGGGATCCAACTATTTACGTCGGCGGACCGGTGATCAAGGATAAGGTGTTCTTCTTCGGTTCGGTGGAAAGGCTACTGGAGAGCCGCGACCTGAATTTTATTTTTAATCCCCTTCTGCCTGCGAGCTTGGTTGCTTTCGAAGCCCCCTTCAACAAGCACTCGTTGACCTATACCACGCGCGGGCGTTTCAAGCTGGATGAGAATCTGGGTCGCCACCGGGTAAGCGAACAGGCCAACTACACCAATAACCACATCACGGATTATTTGCCGCTGACGCTCTCCCTGAACCTGCCGGACACGCGCTACAACCTGGACGGCAGTACGCTGATGACGGGAATCTCGGATCTATGGAGCCTGGGCGATATGTCCAATCCATGGGTGCTCGATTCGTATTTTCAATATCGCAACGATCCGAATCGCCAGAGCCCTTCGCATCCGCAGGCGGGAGTCCCGAACAACCTGTTCAACTTGTTTTCGGGACTCAATAGCGGCGACGAGTTTGGCGACCTGGGGCAGACGTCGTTTGGACCGGGCTACAACTCGTTTACGTTTAAGCAGAAATATTATTCCGCAGGCAGCAACCTGAGCAAGCAGTATGGACGGCACACCGTGAAGTTCGGATGGGACTACGAGAAAACCGATGTGGACGGCGTGGAGCCGAACAATTTCTTCACGCAGCTCTTCGCTACGGTGTCGGACTTTAATGAGTTTGGGCCGATTAATTCCGGCCTCAACCTGATTACGCTGCAGGCGGGGCCGACGCCAGCGGATAATGACGTGCATATCCGCAACAGCTACAACGGCCTGTTCGTGCAGGACGACTGGAAGCTCACCAAGAAGCTGACTTTAAACGCGGGGGTTCGTTGGGATTACGATTCGCTGTTCAACGCGAAGCACGATTTCTCGCCGCGCGTCGGAATGGCGTGGGCTCCCAATTTGAAGACGGTGATCAACGCGAGCTTTGGGGTGTTCTACGACCAGTTCCGCGCTGGAGTGGCGCGCGATATTCCCGGCTTCGGCGGCGCCAACATCCAGCGAGAGCGTTTGCTCTCCTTCCCGCGCCTGTTCTACGGGAATCCGACCACCCTTACCAGCCTGTTCCAAACACTGGGACGCCCAACGGTTTGCGTGGCAAACAGCCAGACTGAGGCGCAGGTCACTGCAGCCGCCGCGACTTGTCCCAACGGTTTGGGCACCACGCTGTACGGTATCGATTACTTGAACAACGTGGTCGCGCCGGGTCACGCACCGATTCCGGGGAACAGTCAAGTGAATATGTCCAACATTCAGCAGTTGAGCGGCTACTCTCCGTCGCAGTTTCTAACTGCGGCGGATACTGCGATCGCTAACCTGCCAGGATCGGACCCGAACATCACAGTACCCGCGGACTATTGGTCATGGGATCCATTCGGCAACCTGACCACCATACCCGGCATTCTGGGAACGGCGGGCGAAGTACCGATCAGTGTGGACCCGAATTATAAAGTGCCTTACACGCTCAACTACCATGTGGGCTTCGAGCGGCAACTCGGTAACGACATGATGTTCAGCGTGGACTACTACCACAAGAATATCGAAGACATCACCACCGTCCGTGCAACAAATCTTGCATTCGAAGCGCGCATGCCCAACGATGCGAACGAACTCGTTCCTGGAACCGGACCGAAGCGTATTGAAACCTTCGGACCGTGGGGCGACGGCCAATACGATGGGGTCACGATCGGCATTCAAAAGCGGATGTCGCGTAATTTCATGGTTCAGGCTAGCTACACGTACGCGCATGCGACGGACGATGTGCTCAACTCGACGCTGACCAGTGAAGTTCAAACTGGGGAAGGCGTGAACTTCCTATCCGGCGCTGGATTGTCCGATAGCTTCGTCGGGAAGGTACCGTTGGTTACCGACGCAAATACCGGCCAGACCAATGCGAATGGGCCGTTTATCAACAGCATCGGAAATCCGGTTCCGAAGGCAGGAACTTTCTATAACGGTGCCAAGCTCGACGAAGGTCCTTCGGATTTGTCATTGAACCAGACCTTCCTGATTCACAGTATTGTTCGGCTCCCTTGGAAATTTGAGCTGTCCGGCATTTTCCGCGCGCAGAGCGGCTTTCATTACACCGTGTCGCCCGCAGATGGCGGCTCCGATTTCGACGGCGATGGCCTGTTCAATGGTCTGGGGCTGCACTTCGACGGACAAGGCGCTTTGTTCGCACGAAATACCCAAACCGCTCCGCCGTTCGTGAACATGGATATGCGCATCGCGAAGCGCTTCAACCTCGGCGAGCACATCCAGGCACAGGCGTTGTTTGAATTTTTCAATTTGTTTAATCGTGACAATCCGGCGGCCATCCAAACCCTTCAGGGAGGCACGCCGCCACTGGGTTCCAGTTCGCAGTATCTACCGGGTCGCGAGGGTCAGATCGGTCTCCGGTTCGATTTTTAACTGACTGGCGTTTGGCTCAAACCAACAAGGGCGGCCTCTCCGTGGGGGGACGCTGTTGTTGTTCGTTACGGATGATTGCGGCGTAGGCAGTGTCCTTCACTTCGATTGAGCCGCCGATGAGCCACCGCCTGCCCGAGGCGGTGTCGATTGCCGATTGTGGCGTCTACGTATGTCTATACTGCGGCTGTTCCCCAGACGTTTCGTTATTGAGGGCTTGATCATGAAAAATGCGGGTTTGCTGTTGGCGTTGCTTTCGTCGGTGTCGCTGGCTTTCGTCTCGACTGGCAACGGGGCGCAGGGCTTTGACGTGCTCGTGACGCACGGCCGGATCGTCGACGGCAGCGGCAACCCATGGTACCGGGGAGATATTGGGATCCGCGGCGGACGCGTTGCGGAAATTGGCAACCTCGAAGCCTCCGTCGCCGAAATCAAGATCGATGCGCACGATTCGGTGGTAGCACCCGGATTCTTTGACATGATGGGCGGGAGTAGCCTCCCACTGATCGTGGACCGCACCAGCGGCAATACAAAATTGCTGCAGGGTGTAACCACGATGCTCGCCGGAGAAGGTGATTCGTTGGCGCCGCAAGACGACCACACCATTGCGGAGCTTCAGAAGCGGAACCACTTCACTTTTGGCTGGAAAACTTTCGGCGATTACTTCCAGATTCTTACGGAGAAGGGAATCCCGATCAACGTGGTTCACAACGTAGGCGCGGCGCAGATCCGGGAAGTGGTTATCGGCGATCAGGATCGAGCCCCCACCGCGCTGGAACTCGAGCGCATGAAGGGAATGGTGGCCCAGGCGATGAAGGACGGCGCGGTGGGTGTTTCCACGGCCCTTATTTACCCGCCGGGATCGTACGCCAAAACTGATGAAATCATCCAGCTCGCAAAAGTGGCAGCGCAGTATGGCGGGATCTACCTGAGCCATATGCGCAATGAGAGCGGCGGCTTGCTCGACGCGATCCGGGAAGTGATTCTGATCGGGCGCGAAGCCAAACTTCCCGTACACATCTATCATTTGAAGGCGGCCGGGGAAGCAAACTGGCCGCTGGTTCCGAAAGCGCTGGCGCTAATCGAGCAAGCGCGCGCCGAAGGAATCGATGTGACCGCGGACGCTTATCCTTATATTTACAATGGAATTGATCTGGCGTCGTTTATCGCGCCTTCACATTTCGCGCATGGCCGCCCGGCTTTCGTTAAGACGCTTTCAGACCCGGCGGTGCGTAAGGCTTTGCAGCAGGAGATCGAGACGAACCTCGATTGGGAAAACTGGTACGTCCACGTGGGCAGGGATTGGGGGAATGTGCTGGTGGCCGAAGTGCCCGAAGGTGTGGACGTGAAGTACGAAGGGATGTCGATCAAGCAGGTTGCCGAGGCGCAGGGAAAAGATCAATGGACCGCGTTTTTTGACTTGGTCGCGGCCGGCCCTACGGACGTGAATCCCAAGAGCATGAACGAAGAACAGAAGCGCGAAATTTACAGCACGGATTTTGTGAGCGTCTCGAGTGACGCGGAACCAGTGTCTCCGGCGGCGGGGCCACATGCTCATCCGCGCGCATTTGGCACCTTCCCGCGAATATTGGCGCGATACGTTCGCGAACAGCATGTGATGACTTTGGAATACGCGGTACGGGCGATGACTTCGCTTCCGGCGGACCAGCTGAAACTCTACGACCGCGGACGCTTGGCGCCGGGAATGGCGGCTGACCTGGTGATTTTCGATCCTGCGGCGATTCAAGATACCGCCACGTATGCGCATCCCGCTTCGTATTCCACTGGGATCGAATACGTGCTCGTGAATGGGAAGGTGTCGGTTTCCCAAGGGAACCCGACCGGGATTATGGCTGGAAGCGTAATCCGCCACGTCCAGTGAGAGGCACGAAGCTAGAGCGATAGTTGGCGGGTTCCTCGGTCCCCAGGGAAAAAAGCGGGTTATTCTCCGCAAACGGTAACAGGAGTGGTAACAATTCCCGCTGCCGCTCGAACTTCCTCGTTTTGGTTAGGGATTTTGGGTACTTTCTAAATCTGGCGGAGAGGCGGGGATTCGAACCCCGGTCACCCTTTTGGGGTGAAACTGCTTAGCAGGCAGCCCTGTTCGGCCACTCCAGCACCTCTCCGTATATCTGCTAAGACTTTTGCTTTTTGGTTACTGCAAGCAATTTTGGTTTCCTATTTACGACAGATTCTTGATGCGTCGGCGCCTTCCTCGTCAGTCGCGTGCACGTAGTGCTTGCTCACATTTAGGTCCGAATGGCCGACGATTTTCGCCAAAGTCCATATTGAACAGCCCGACCGGCCCAGCCGCGTCAGGAACGAATGACGGAGCGAGTACAGTACGAACGGCTTCACGCCGCTGGCTTTTAAGGCGTCCAGGTGTGGTTGGTAGACCGTATTCGGCACGACGTGTCCCACGGCTGCTTTCCGCGCTGGAAAGACCCATCCGTCGGTAGGTTCGCCGGCGGCACTCCAACGCTGAACGAGGATACCACGGACTCGTTGCGTCATCGAGACGGAACGTCGTGCAGCGATCGACTTGCCGTGTTCGTTGAAGATGCGACCGCAATCTTTCGTGAAGGTGACGCATTCCCACCTCATTCGAAAACACTCTTCCGGCCGCAGGCCGGCTCGCTCCAAGTACTGGTTGACGTTTAACCAGTGCAACAAGCTCGGCGAAATCGCTCATTCCTCCGTCGTCAAAAAGAAGTTTACTGTCTTGGTATGTCCAACCGTTCCCAGTGAATAGATCGTGTATTCAGGATTCAACGCCAGGGTTGTTCTCTGCACATTTCGCGAATGATCGCTTCCGTCGCCCGACGTTGCGATTCGTCATCTAGGTTCCCAAGGTAGTTGTAAGCGCGTTCCGAGTAAGCCCGATTTCTCGTTTCTGACTGTAGTTTTCCTCGGGAGAGAGCTCCAACCCGGTAATATTTGCCAAGCGAAGGATCTTGACGACATCGTCCGCATTGTTGTTACCGCCGAGGAGGGCAATAATTGGAGACCACGGTACCGGCATCATCTACCTCCGATAGGGGAATTGTACCCGGTCAGCGATTAGGAAGGCAGCCGAGTGTTGGGCTACCCGAGCCGGTAAGCCTAACATTTGGATTCAGACCTGTTTCGCTTTTTCGGCCTTCCGCCGGGCAGCCCAACGGGCACGCTGTGAAGCACTGATTTTAGCGCGCGACTCGGCGCTAGCCGGGCCGTTGCCCTAGGAAAAACGAAAAAAAAAAGGACTCTGAATTAATTTTCGGAGCGCGAATTTATTAGTACTCCCGGTACCCTCCGGCGATTGCTTCGCGGCTTCCGCATGTGAAATTAACTTAATAGTGCTTGACGTTGCAACGATCCGCATTATGGTGCACGCGCCATTTGTCGAAGCGTGCAGTCCACGCGCACCTTGAGTCACACCACTGCGGTCCGAACCAAGAACATGTTATCGCCAATTTTCTCGTGAGGAGTACTCATGAACTGCAAAGAAGCAAGTGTGCGCCGGGCTTTTAGGGGCGCGTGTCAGTGTGCAGTAGTGCTTGCCACCATGTTCTTCGCGGCCTCGCCGTCGTTTGCGCAAATGCCGAGTATCACCGGTGTGACGATCACGTATGGATCGACAAACACAATTACCATTGTCGGAACTAACTTCGAACCTAAAACTACCCCGAACCCAACCGTTGTTTTGGGTGCGACGGCCGTGACGGTGACTTCGTTCACGAATACGAAAATTGTGGCCACTACAACAACCCAGTTTTCCCCGGGGAGTTACTTACTGACGGTGACCAACTGCCTTAAGAACGCTGAAACGTTCGACGTAACGTGGGGCGCAGATGGCCCACAGGGACCTGCTGGAGCGCCGGGAGCCAAAGGTGCAACAGGATCGGCCGGGGCGGCAGGACCGGCAGGAGCGAAGGGGGCGACGGGAGCGTCTGGATCGGCCGGAACCCCAGGGACGCCAGGAGCAACAGGTGCCGCAGGAACGCCAGGAGCGAAAGGTGCGACCGGAGCACCAGGAGTGGCGGGAACGCCAGGAACGCCAGGAACTCCGGGAGCCACCGGAGCTGCAGGACCAGCCGGAGCCACCGGAGCCGCAGGAACATCTGGAGCCACCGGAGCAGCAGGAGCAACTGGAGCAGCAGGGGCAACCGGAACTCCGGGACCCACCGGAGCGGCGGGTCCAGCCGGTGCGACAGGGGCTGCAGGAGCACCTGGAGCCACCGGAGCAGCAGGAGCAGCAGGAGCAACCGGAGCAACCGGAGCACCCGGAGCACCCGGGCTGACGGGAGCGACCGGAGCCACCGGCGCCAATGGCAATAATGCTCCGAGCAACATCTTCGAGTGTGATGGTGCTGCGTGTACCACCTGGACTGCGCCAGCCACCGCGACGGTCGGTTTCATCGAGGTCTGGGGAGCCGGCGGCGGCGGCGGCCCAGCCGCGGGTAACGGGGAAGCCGGAGGAGGGGGCGGCGGCGGTGGATACGGAAAGATCGCCGTCACCTTCACTGCAAACGGGACGTACACCATCACCTGCGGCTCCGGTGGTGCCGGCGGTTCGGGTGGAAACGGCGGATCAGAAATCCCCGGCGTCAATGGCACCGATACGGAGGTGCAAGATCCGAACTCAATCGTGCTCGTCTTGGCAACAGGCGGTGGTGGTGGCACCGGGGGCTCGTTTGGCGGGTCGGGCGGGGCGGGGGGCACGAGCTCAGCTACGATCAACGTGAGTGTTGAACAAGGCCAAACAGCCTTCGGCGGTGAGCCGCCCGTAGCCAACGGCGGGGCTGCTGGCGGAGGCGGAGGCGCGGGTGGCAAAGGGAGTTGCGAACAAAGCGGATGCCCCAGCACCACGGGTGGGGTCGCGCCTGGCGGGGGCGGAGGAGCCGCCACCGGTAATGGAACGGGCGGTCCGGGAGCACCCGGCCGTGTGGTAATTTATTACTGATGTGAAGCGGACGCCACCACCGCGCCCAAAGCCCAACGTATTGCCCAAATGCGCCGCAAGAGGAAATCCTGCGGCGCATCCGGCTCATGGTAGGCCCTCAGTACCGCCTCGGTGGTGACCGGAAACCGACCGATTTTTTTGTTTCAATTTTGTACATACTCTGATTTACCGGCAACTAACGGCTGTAGCCATGAAATTCTAATCAAGGCGTTTTCTTCCAGTAGGTTACGGTGAATAATGGCAAATAGCGGTAGGTGCCGTAAGTTATTGAAAATCGGTGAAAATTGGCTTAGCAGGCAGCCCTGTTCGGCCACTCCGGCACCCATGTGCGCCGGGCGAATGGCCGAATCTTGATTTTATCGCAGGAATTTCTGGGTCCAGTTGGCCGCGGTCCGAGCCAATTCCTGCAGGGCACTCGCATCGGTTCTGCCCGAACTTTTCAGCACATGAAACGAATGATCGGCGGTTTCGATGATGTGCAGAGTCGCACGCGCGCCGAGCCCGGCGCAGATCGGGCGCAAGAGAGTGAGGTCGGCCAGTTTGTCGCGCGTTCCTTGCAGGAAAAGCATCGGCAACTTCACTGCAGGCAAGCGCTCGGCACGCTTCGTCCCGGGCTGGCCGGGCGGGTGCAGCGGAAAACCAAAGAATACTAATCCTCGCACGTTCTCCAAGGGGCGCTGTGCTGCCGCGAGCGCTGTCATTCGTCCGCCAAGCGATTTTCCTCCCGCGAATAGAGGCAGGTCCAGAGCGGCTTCCGAGCCGGCCCGCACCGCCGCGGAAACGGCGGCCGTAAGCACCGTGGGGTGGTCGGGAATTTTGCGGCGCTGCTCCATGTAGGGAAATTGGAATCGCACTGTGGCTACTCTCACCGCCGCCAGCTCGTCGGAGAGCGCGGTCATAAACGAATGATTCATTCCGGCCCCGGCGCCGTGCGCCAGCAGCAACAGAGATTCCGCGTTCGAAGGGCGCAGCAGACTTGCCGACACCTCACCCGCATTTTGAACCTCGAATTGAAAGTTCCGTTCGATCAATCCAACACCTTTCTGCGATGCGAAATCACCCCTCCGGCGCGGCCGATGAAAATGTCCTGCCGGGCCGTCGCAGCCTCGGGAAATTATTTGATCGGCGGATCCTGAACCGTAGCGGGCCGGTCCTCGCGGGTGGAGCGGATTACCGCCGAATCGTCGCTGAAAAAATTGCGGAATCCGAAATTCCCAGCGCGCGCCGACAGCGAATAGTTAGCGATGCGCCCGTTGGAGGCGGGATCGGCCGGTGTGTATTGCAAAGAATAGCCGCCGGACTGGGCCCACTGCGCCGCGGCGTGCGCCGGCTCGCCGATGGGTTCGAGGGAAGGGGGATACGCCCCTTGCGCGGTGGAGTAATCGTGCAGCGCGGTGCGCAAATTGGTCATCGCTTCGAGCGCGCGGGTTTCCGACTGCTTCGCAGGATTGGAAAATCGCATCGGCACCGCCACCCACAGAATGCCCCACAGTGCGGCGATCATCATGCCCCACAAGGTAATCGTCCGTGGAAGATTGGCGCGCTTTGTCGTGGCAGGCGCTTCGCCGGCGGGTGGCAGCGTCAAATCGGTGCCGCAATAGGGGCACAGTTCGCTCGATGGATTCAATTCCTGGTCGCATTGCCGGCAAACATACATACGAAGAATCCTAGGGAGTGGGGAAGTGGAAGTCAACCGAACCGCCCCGGATTCAGCTAGGGCGCTCGGACCCTCCTTCTCCGGTGAGCCCCGCGGACATTCGCGGCCCGGCTTATCGTGTGAGGTATAACGGCCCTGTTAAATATTCCACGTTAACTGTATACTAAGTAAATTTCTGAATACGTTCTTAGACATGTACTACCCCAGTTTTATCAGTTGACCGGCCCCAGCGGAGACTCTCTCGCAAGGCCCATCCCTAGGTTGGACTCGGATGTACATTCCCGATTTGGCTCACCGGCGAATAAAATGGCAGCGCGACCCCGAAATCCCTCCCCTGAGGCTATCCCACTGCAATCGCATCGCGAATATGCGCAAGCAGCTCTGCCAATTGATTGACGACCGGATCCGCGTCGAGATCGCGGCGTATGCACTGCTCCACCCTCCACGAACCCAGCCGAATACTATGCCCCTGATGCTCCCGGGAAAATCACAGCCTAAGCGGACCAAGCTGAAAATCGTGCACCCGGTCCGATCACTCGCCGCCACCGCATAAGCCCGCCGCTCTCTTGTCTGCGTCAATTCTAAAAGTGATTTCTGCCGGTATTCGCCGCATTTAGCCTTTGTGGAATCAAGCACTTAGCCGCCCATCGCTGGCAGTGTTGCGATTTAGAAATGGGCCGCTTGGCGGCGATTGCGGTTGCGCCGTCCGCCTCGCGTTTGGCTCGCTCATGCCGTGCCTCCAATTCCTGTTCAGAATCTAGCACCTCCCGGGGGTACTCGGGTAGAGATCGCTCCGGTGGACATTTGGGGGGCCCGATCACCGGCTTACTCGATGCCCAAAGTTTGCATGCAAGCCGCAGCGAGTGGCGCGTTCTAACCCAGTCAGCCGCCCCGAGGCGTAGAACCTGGTTGCCGGTATCGCCGCGGCAGCACCAACCTCGAGGACCGACGATCGGCTGCGATGATAAGGCCGTGCGGATGGAGTACGATCTGGCAGGGATATGAGGGAGTGGAGCGATGGGAGAGAAAATCATGATCCTGGAAAATGGTTCGCAGCGAATCTCGTGGGCGCGAATGCTGATTCTCGCTTCGATTATGTCCTTCGCCGGCCTGATCGGCGCACCATTCGCGGCCTCGCAAACGGATACCGACAAGAGCGCGGCGGCTGACGCGGCGACAACCGACAAGGACCAAACCGATCTGGCGGTGACGGTCTACAACTCCGACCTGGCGCTGGTGCGCGACGTCCGAAAGCTCGAGCTGCCCACCGGAGCGTTTCGTCTGCGATTCGAAGATGTGGCGGCGACGATCAACCCAGTCACTGTGCATCTGCGTTCGCTCACCGGGGCCGATGATCTTTCGGTGGTCGAACAGGACTACGAATACGATTTGCTGGACCCGCAAAAATTGCTGCACAAGTACGTAGGAAGGGAAGTGACCCTGGTCCGCTCGGAATTCGACCATAACTCCACCAAGTGGACGGAAACCAAGGCGATGCTGCTTTCCGACAATAACAATGCGCCGGTCTGGAAAATCGGGAACGAGATCGTCACCGGAATGGCAGCCGATTCCTACCGCTTTCCGGATCTGCCGGAAAATCTCTACAGCCGTCCCACCTTGATCTGGTCGCTCGAAAATCGCGGCGAGAAGGCGCAGCAAGTCGAGGCTTCGTACCTCATGACTGGAATGAACTGGTCGGCCGATTACGTGCTGACCGTAGGGCGCGACGAGAAACTGGCGGACCTCGATGGCTGGGTGACCGTGGCGAACAACACCGGAACCGCGTTTCCGAATGCCAGGCTCCAGCTCGTAGCTGGGGAAATCCACCGCGCGCCCGTGAATGGCCGAACGGTCAGCATGATGGCGTTGGCGCAGCCCAGCGCGGCCCCCAATGCGCCTCAATTCGAGCAGGAAAACTTCTCCGAATATCACTTGTATACGCTGGGACGGCGGACTTCGCTGGAAAATGCGGAGTCCAAGCAGATCAGCTTGCTGAGCGGAAAGAATGTGCCGGTGGAAAAAATACTGCGGGTAGTTGGGGATGCCGGCTACTACCGGAATTCGCAGAGCCAGGGCGAGCCGGTAACCGAGCCGGTAATGGTCTACTACAAGCTCAAGAACTCGACGGCTGCGGGCCTGGGCATGCCGCTGCCGGCCGGAACGATCCGCGTTTACCAGGCGGATTCCAAAGGCGGCACGCAGTTCGCTGGGGAGGATTCCATCGCGCACACCCCCCAAGATGAGGACGTCTCGATCCACGTGGGCGATGCCTTCGATGTGGTGGCCGAACGCAAGCAGATGGATTGGAAGAACGTGTCGAAACGTCTGTATGAGATGCAGTACGAAATCACCATCCGCAATCACAAGGACGCGCCGATCACGGTGCAGGTTCGCGAGCCGGTGGGCGGCGACTGGGAAATCCTGAATTCCAATTTCAAGGGAACGAAACTCGATTCGGAAACCATCGAGTTCGAGATTCCCGTAGCGAAAAACGGCGCGGCGACCCTGGACTACCGCGTCCGCGTGCGCTGGTAGTTCGCCGCGCCACACGCCGCCGCGGAGAGATTTACAGCCGGACTCTCTCCGCGGCGGGAACAGATCTTGCAGTGCCGGAGGAGGAACGATGCTGATTCTCAATGTGCATTCGGACTTGCGACTACGTTTGCGCATCCTGCTGCTGGCCGCGGTTTTCGCCGTACCTGGCGTTGAATTTGCGGCGGCGCAGGTGAGCGACGCTCGGGCCGCGGCCGCTGACGCGGCGACCACCCTCAAAGATCAAACCGATCTGGCGGTGACCGTGTACAACTCCAACCTCGCGCTGGTGCGCGACGTGCGCAAGCTCACGCTGCCCACCGGAGCGTTTCGTTTGCAGTTCGAGGACGTGGCGGCGACCATCAATCCAGTCACCGTGCATCTGCGGTCGCTGACCGAAGCCGACCATCTCTCGGTAGTGGAACAGGACTACGAATACGATTTGCTGGACCCGGATAAATTGCTGCACAAATATGTCGGCCGGGAAGTCACCCTGGTCCGCCGGGAACAGGAAAACAATTCCACCAAGTGGACGGAAACCAAAGCTCTGCTGCTCTCCGACAACAACAACGCGCCGGTCTGGAAAATTGAAAATGAGATCGTCACCGGAATCGCTAGCGACTCTTATCGCTTCGCGGACTTGCCCGAAAATCTGTACAGCCGCCCGACGCTCATTTGGTCGCTCGAAAATCGCGGAAAAAAGGTCCAGCAGGTGGAAGCGTCTTACCTGATGACCGGAATGAGCTGGAAGGCGGACTACGTTTTGACCGTGGGGCGCGACGAAAAGCTGGCCGACCTCGACGGCTGGGTGACCGTGGTGAACGACGCGGGAACGGCTTTCCCCAACGCGAAGTTGCAGTTGGTGGCGGGCGATGTTCACCGCGCCACGATCGGAGGCGTTCTCGGCGGAATCGCCCCCGCGCCGCCAGTGGCAATGGCCAAGGCGCGGCCTCAGTTCGAACAGGAAATCTTCTCGGAATATCACCTCTACACGCTGGGGCGCCGCACCACGCTGGAAAATGCGGAGTCCAAGCAGATCAATTTGCTGACTGGAACCAACGTGCCGGTGGAAAAAATTCTGCGAGTGGCTGGGACTGTCGGGTACTACCGGACCGCCCAGAGAATGGGCGAGCCGGTCACGGAACCGGTAATGGTCTACTACAAATTCAAGAACGCCGCGAGCGGGGGACTAGGAATGCCGCTGCCCGCCGGAACGGTCCGCGTGTATCAGGCGGATTCCAAAGGCGGAACGCAGTTCGCCGGCGAGGATTCCATCGCGCATACCCCGAAGGACGAAGACATTTCGATCCACGTGGGCAATGCTTTCGATGTGGTGGCCGAGCGCAAGCAAGTGGACTGGAAAAAAGTTGCCGACCACATTCACGAAATCGAATACCAGATCGCCATCCGCAATCACAAAGATACGCCGATCACCGTGGAGATCCGCGAACCAGTCGGCGGCGACTGGGAAATCCTAAATTCCAATTTCAAGGGAACGAAACTCGATTCGGGGACCATCCAATTCGAAGTTCCTGTAGCAAAGAACGACAACGTGACCCTGGACTATCGCGTGCGCGTTGATTGGTAGGTCTCGGGAGCTTGCCCGAGAGCACCTAGGACATGCGCGGTCTTAATCGGTGGTCTACAGATTATCCAGAAGGAACTGGGTCATGCGGCGGAAGAGCGCGATGCGCGCCGCGGAATCGCTGATGCCGTGGCCGCGGCCGGGGAAAACCATGATCTCCGGATATTTTCCGTCGGAAATGAACGAGTCCAGAACTTCGCCGGTATTCGCGAAGTGCACGTTGTCGTCGCCGGTGCTGGCGGCGATCAGCAGCTTTCCGCGCATTTGCTTGGCGTGCGCGGCTACTGACGAATCCCGGTAGCCGTCCGGATTATCCTGCGGACGGCCCATGTAGCGCTCGGTATACGCAGTGTCGTACAGCCGCCAATCGGATACCGGTGAAACGGAAATTCCCGCTTTGAAAACTGTCGGCGCGTTGAACATCGCGTTCAGCGTCATGTACCCGCCATAGCTCCAGCCCCAAATCCCGATGCGCGAAGGATCCACGTAGGGAAGCGATTTCAGGTAAGCCACGCCGGAGAGCTGGTCGGCCAGTTCGAATCGTCCCAGATGGTGAAAGACCGGCGTCTCGAAATTGTGACCGCGTCCCAGCGAACCGCGATTATCGAGCGCAAAAATAATGTAGCCTTTCTGCGCCATCATTTGGTGCCAGAGAAATGCCTCGTCGTCCCATTTGTTCACCACATTCTGGATGCTCGGGCCGCCGTACACCTGCACCAGCACCGGATATTTTTTCGACGCATCGAAATTCGGCGGCTTGATGGTATAGGCGTGCAACTCCACGCCGTCGCCGGCCTTCACGGTAAGAAATTCCACCGGCGATAGGCGATACGCGGCGAGCTCCGGCACGCGATTCTCGTTGAGGGGCGCGATGGGCGTGGCATCCATGCGTTCGAGATCCTGCCGCTCCGGAGTCATCACGTTCGAAAAAGTGTCCATGAACGCGCCGCAGTCCGGGGCGATCGAAACCTCGTGCGTCCCTGCCTCGCTGGTCACCCGGCGAATCGTCTTGTCGGCCAACGACAGCCGGAACAGGTGCAGCTCCACCGGATTGTCTTTGTTCGAAAGGAAATAAATGAAGCCGTGCTTTTCATCCAGCCGCAACGCCGCGCCGGCGCCGGGACCGAACCCCGCGCTGGTTTCCACCGCCCAGTTTCCCTGGGTCAATTGCGTTTCCATCTTGCCGTCGGTGTCATAAATGTAGAGGTGGCGAAAGCCGGTGCGCTCGCTGGGCCACAGAAATCGCCGGCCATCCGCGAAAAATTCGATGTTCGCCGCGCCCAGGTTGATCCAGTAAGGATCGGTTTCGGTAAGCACCACGCGCGATTTTCCCGACGCAGAATCGGCCAGCAGCAATTCCAGCTTGTTCTGCGCGCGGTTGAGCCGCTGAATCGCCAGGCTCTTGCCATCGGGCAGCCACTGCACTCGCGGGAGATAAATATCTTTATCCGCGCCGGTATCCATCCATTTAGTCTCGCCGCCGTCGGCGCCGATCACGCCGACGCGCACCACCGGGTTTGCTTCGCCGGCCTGCGGGTAGCGCGTGTTTTGAATTCCGCCGGTGGTCAAATCGGCGATGGGATACTGGGTCACCGGGCGCTCATCCATTTCCAGGAAGGCGATGTGCTGCGAGTCGGACGACCACCAATAGGCGGTGGCGCAATCCAACTCTTCCGGATAAAGCCAATCGAGCTCGCCCTTGCGCAGTTCCTCGGATCCGCCTTTGGTCAACGGATGGGATTCGCCATTCATGATGTTGGCGATCCAGATATTTCGGTCGCGCAGGAAAGTGACAAATTTGCCGTCGGGCGAAAATTTCGGGTCTTCGATATCGCCAGGGCTGGCGTCGCTGCCGCCGGTCTTGCTGCCGGCAAGCACCTTGGTTTGCATGGTCCGCAAATCGAGCCACGTCAGTTTGGCGCCGCTGCGAAATACCATTTCGCTGCTGTCCGCGGACCAATAATATTTGTGCGCGGCTACGCGCCCCAGCCCGGTGGCTTGGCTCGCCGGCGCGGTGTCCGGCGGCAGCAGCTCCGAGATTTTTGCCGCGTCCACCAAGACGTGCTTTGCCCCATCGGATGCCGCGACGCTCCACAATTCCGTTTTCGCCCCGAATCCCGTTCCCGACGCCTGGAAAAACGTCAATTGCTTGCCGTCCGGGCTCCACTGCACATCTTCGAGGAGGTATCCGTTGAGATCGGGCTCGCTGTAGATTCGCTCGACGCTGAGTTGCCTCGGTGCGGTTGGTGCGGTCGCCGCGCTCTGCGCAACCGGCGCGGTCTGCGCGCTTTGCGTGCTTTGCGCACCCCCCACGCCTCCGCCACACGCCGCAGCAGCAAACGCCAGAGCGAAAATCAAAATGCGGGTGCGCGAAATACGAGCCATCCAGTGCCTCCGAAAAACATGCGTCATCTTACCCTGTACCGGAATCGGCTGGAATTGGATAGCGAAGCGATTGTGCTTGGTGGTAGACGGTGGACGAATGAGAGGAACAAACGGATTACGCGAGCGCGCGCGAGTCGGTTTCAGCGCCAGCAGTGGTGGAACCTTTGGGCCGCGCCACGAACGCGACGATGGTCACCGCCAAGGCAAACGCCAGCATGCTGCCGTCGCGCACCAGCGACCACGGCCCCAATCGCTCTCCCGGTCCGAAGCATCCGCAATTTATCTCCAGGCCCTGCCTGTAGGTGTGCACCATCACGCTGAAAAAGCCGATCAGCAGCGCCGATGCCGCCCCCGCCGAAAACGGGAGCTGCCACCCGCTCAACAGCCACAGCCCGAGAATCAGCTCCGCAAACGGCAGGGTGTGCGCCACGAAGCTCACCTGGCTGTCCGACAAAAGCTGGAAGGAATTTACTTCCATGGCGAAGAACGATAGCGAAGTTTTCACTGCCGCCACCGACCACGGGGTATCCGGGATTTGCGGCCGCAGCTTGGCGTAGGAGGCCGCCAGAAAAATGCCGGCCAGAACAATCCTGCCGATCATGAGCGCGACACGCCGGTTCTTCGCGGAAGTTGCCGAGGACATCGTTATTGGCTCAATAGTTGATCGATGAATTGCTTCAGCAGCGGCCAGGAAACCATTCCGGAAGCCGCAGGATACGATTTGCCCTTATAGATGAAGATGTAGGTCGGCGTCCCGGTTACCGGAACCTGCTTCGCCAGCGCAATATCCTTTTCGATCAGCGGGTCCACGGCGCACCCCGGCGAGGCCGCAGCACCACCCATCTGCGGACCCGGGGCGGTGCAGCCTTGCATCAGCTGTTGCATGCGTTTGAAATCAGCCGCGGGGACCGCGGCCTGAACGAACTTCTCAATCTCGCCGTTGGCCTGCCAGGCGTCTTGATTGTCATACACCGCCGCTTCCACCTCGGGATACTTTCGCACCACTGCCGCCGCGTTCACCCAGCGCGCCGCCATCCCGGAAAATTTGTGCATCACCAGCGGGGAATCGTAGTGCACCAGATAGACTTTCCCGGACGCGACGTAATCACCGATCATCGGGCGCAAGGTTTGCTCGTAAAGAACCCGGCACATCGGGCACTCGTAGTCGCTGAAGACTTCCATGGTGATCGGGGCGTTCTTGTCGCCGACGCCCTTGACGACATCAGCCGGCACCGGCTTGGCTGCGGCACTTTTCGCCGCTGCGGACTTTGCGGGAGTGGGATGGGTTTGGCCCAGCGCGGCCGTCGAACCAAGTAAACCGGCGAGCCCCAGCAGGCATACCGCCCCGCAAGTGGCCCAAGATGACCTGTATCCCGCGCTTACCGGCTTCGTCCTCAAGCAATCCTCCCCAACCTGCTCAGAATTGGCGCTTTTGGTCATTCTATATTGGTTTCCCGCTCGTTTTGCCAAAATCCGTTGCCAGCTTTGCGCGATGGGCACCCTCTGCCCGGTCGCGTCCTCCTCGCCGTGCTCTCAGGATATCCCTTACACGTTCCGACGAACGCTATGGGTTTAGATGCCGGTCTCGGCTTCGGTGTGGGTAAGCCAAGAACGTATCCTTATCTGTTCTGAGGGCACGAAAGGTTGAGCCTGCCGGACGCAGCACGGGTTCCCAAGAAATACCCGCTGGATTAGGCCGACGTCGGCCCGGATCGGAGTCCCCCCAGCTGAATCTAATGCAGTTAACGGACAGGCCAGACCACCCTGAAGGGATGATAATTGAGCCGAACCTGCAAAGAAAGGCGGTTAGGCCTCTGAAAGCAATCAGCTTAGACACTCTCAATATACTTGACAACCCGACACTCAATGCGTATACTGGCCCAGCATTAAGGGAATGCCAAGGGCAGTGCCCTCGAAGGAGCTTCTGGAATGAGTAAAATTATTGGAATTGACCTAGGAACTACCAATTCGGTGGTTTCGGTTATGCAGGGCGGTGAAGCGGTGGTCATCCCCAACCAGGAAGGCGCGCGCACCACGCCTTCGGTTGTCGGCATCACCAAGAGCGGCGAACGGCTGGTGGGGCAAGTGGCCAAGCGCCAGGCGATCACCAATCCCGAAAATACGATTTATTCGATCAAGCGGTTCATGGGCCGGCGCTTCGACGAAGTTACCGACGAAGCCAAACGCGTGCCGTATAAAGTGGTCCGCGGCAGCGACGGCGACGCTCGCGTGGAAATCCAGGGCAAAGTGTATAGCCCGCCGGAAATCTCCGCGATGATTCTGCAGAAGTTGAAGACCGCCGCGGAGAATTTTCTGGGCGAGAAGGTCACCAAGGCAGTGATCACCGTCCCGGCGTATTTCAATGACGGCCAGCGGCAGGCTACCAAGCAGGCGGGCGAGATTGCCGGGCTGGAAGTATTGCGAATCATCAACGAGCCCACCGCGGCAGCGCTGGCGTACGGGCTGGACAAGAAAACGGAAGAGACCATCGCGGTTTATGACTTGGGCGGCGGCACCTTCGACATTTCGATTCTGGAAGTCGGCGAAGGCGTGGTGGAAGTGAAGTCCACCGCCGGCGACACCCACCTGGGCGGCGACGACGTCGATCAGTTGGTCATGGACTGGATGGTGAAGCAGTTCAAGCAGGAGTCGGGAATCGATCTGAGCAAAGATCGCATGGCTATCCAGCGTCTGAAGGAAGCCGCGGAAAAGGCCAAGATCGAGCTGTCGCAGTTGAGCGAAACGGAGATCAATCTGCCGTTCGTCACCGCGGACGCTTCTGGACCGAAGCACATGCAGATGAAGATGTCGCGGTCCACCCTCGAGCAGTTGATGGAAGATACGCTGCAGCGCACCGTCGGGCCGGTAAAGCAGGCTCTGCACGATGCAGGTCTTCCTCCGGAAAAGATCGACGAAGTGGTTTTGGTCGGCGGTTCCACGCGAATCCCGCGCGTTGTCGACATTGTCAAAAAGCTCTTCAACGGCAAAGAGCCGCATAAGGGCGTGAACCCCGACGAAGTAGTAGCGGTCGGAGCGGCGATTCAAGGCGGCGTGCTCGGCGGCGAAGTGAAAGACATCCTGCTGCTGGACGTTACTCCGCTGTCGCTCGGCGTGGAAACGCTGGGCGGGGTGATGACCGTACTAATCCCGCGCAACACCACCATCCCGACGCGTAAGTCGGAAACATTTTCCACCGCGGCGGATAATCAGACCGAAGTGGAAATCCATGTGTTGCAAGGTGAGCGGCCGGTGGCCAGTGGAAACCGCACCCTTGGCAAGTTCAAGTTGCTGGGGATTCCGCCCGCACAGCGAGGAACGCCGCAAGTCGAAGTGACCTTTGACATCGACGCCAACGGCATCCTGAATGTGTCGGCGAAAGACATGGCCACGCAGAAGGAACAGAAAATCACCATCACCGCCTCCACCGGCTTGAGCAAAGACGAAGCCGAGCGGATGCGCAAGGAAGCCGAATCGCACGCGGATGAAGACAAGTCGCGGGTGGTCGAAGCCGAAGCGCGCAACCGTGCCGACAACCTGATGTACCAGGTGGAAAAGCTGCTTCGTGAAAATCGCGACAAGCTCGCCGAGGCCGACGTGAAAGCTGCGGAAGCCGCGGTGGAAGATGTACGCAAAGCGATTGCCGACGGCGGCGCAGAGGGAATCAACAAGGCCGCCGAGAAACTCACCCGTGCATCGCACACCATCGCCGAGCAGCTCTACAAGGCGCAGGCGGCGGCCGGCGCGGCAGCGGGTGGCGCGGCAGGCGGACCGGGAGGTCCGGGCGCAGGACCGCATGATGGAAGTGGTGCGGCGGGTGCGGACGGTGGGTCTGGCGACTCGAAGCAAGGCGACGTGGTAGACGCCGAGTTCGTAGACGTCGACGAAACCAAGCAGCCGAACTAACGGTATGACCCAACCCGGGTGCGAACGCATCCGGATCGGCAGGGGCAGGCACACCGCTTGCCCCTGTTTTACGTTGGCGCTCGATTGAGCGCGGCAGGAGCGAAATTGGCGACGGACGGAATTCGGCGGGCAGGGACGCCGCAAGCGGTGCAGAAGATTCGCGAGAATTATTATCTGGTGCAGGTGGCGCTCAACGCCTCGCCGCGGGCGGATTGGCGGCGGCTCTTCTACGATATGCAGCAGGAAGTACCTCCGGAATTTCCGCCGCGTTCGGTGGAGATTACCGGCACGCTGCTGCGATTCAAGTCCGACCCGGCAGAGGTCGAGTGGAAGATCGGATTGATCGACCGCTGGATAGCGCGAGCGACAGGCAAAGAAGCCACCATGGGCGCGCGGTCGGAAGAACAGAAACGGCATCGCGAAGAGTTGGCGCGCGAGGCCGAGGAAATGAACCAGTGGAACGAGAATTGGAAGAAGCTCGCGCTGGGCGAAGAATCCAAGTAATCACGATTAGGGACGAGACGTAGGCCCGCGAGCGATCGTTTTCGGCGGCTGGGATTTCTGCCGCCGGCAAAATTTATCGGACCGAACCAAACATGGCTAAACAAGATTATTACGAGCTGCTGGGGGTGCCGCGGAAGGCGCCGCTGAAGGAAGTCCGCGCCGCCTACCGCAAACTTGCGCGCAAATACCACCCCGATCTGAATCCCGGCGACAAATCGGCGGAAGAAAAATTCAAGCAGATCCAGGAAGCCTACGACGTAATTTCCGACACCAAGAAGCGCCAGACCTACGACCAATTCGGATTCAATACGCCGGGGCAGGGGCCCGGACCGTCTCGCGGAGGGGGGCCGGCGCCGGATCAGGACATTCCTTTCGATTTTGGCGGCTTTGATTTTGGCGGCGCGGAATCAGCAGGCGGCGCAGGCGGCGGGACCGGGAGCGGCAGTTTCCGCGATCTCTTCAGCCAAATTTTCCGTGGCGCGAATGCGGCGCGCGAATCGCGCGGGCCCGAGCCGGGCGACGATCTCGAATATCAGGTCAATATCACTTTTGCGGAAGCGATGCGTGGCACGGTGAAGAAGCTGTCTTTCGCGCGACTGGATGCTTGCACCGTGTGCCACGGCACCGGCGGCGTGGAGGACCCGAGCCAGCCGGCCACCTGTCCGACGTGCAATGGCAGCGGCCGCGTGACCCAAACCAGTGGGAAGATGCGCTTCCAGGTGGCCTGCTCGCGGTGCGGTGGCACCGGCCGCAACCGGACCATTTGCCGCAATTGCGGCGGAGAAGGGCGCGTGCGCCGCACCGAAACGCTGGACGTCCGATTTCCGCCGGGCGCGCAGACCGGCTCGCGAGTGCGCGTCGCCGGGCGTGGCAACGCGGGCGTGATGGGCGGTCCGCCGGGCGATCTATACATCATCACCCAGGTAGAACCGCATCCGTTTTTTGAGCGGCGCGGCGATGATTTGTACACTCACGTGCCGATTACCGTTACCGAAGCGTCCCTGGGCGCCAAGGTGGAAGTGCCGACCATCGACGGCCGCGCGCAGGTGCGCATCCCGCCCGGTACCGACAGCGGCAAGAAGCTCCGCCTGCGGGAAAAAGGCGCGCCCTCGGCGCGGCATCCCGGCAAGCGCGGCGACCAGATCGTGGAAGTGCGGGTGGTGGTGCCGCGCCCGGAAGACGAGCGCGTTCGCAATTTGCTGAAAGAATTGGCCAAGGCCGCGCCGGAAGACCCGCGGCAGGAGATTTTTGCCCAGGCGGCGCTGTAAGCCGCGCCGCGTTCGGCGGTCGGGTGCGCTCTGCGGCACCGCACCGCAGTTTTGAATGCGGTTCGATGGCTTTGACTCACGGTTCTACGGTTTGATCT
Source organism: uncultured Acidobacteriota bacterium (assembly GCA_963725655.1). Lineage (GTDB taxonomy): Bacteria > Acidobacteriota > Terriglobia > Acidiferrales > UBA7541 > CAVRXT01. The sequence continues at coordinate 793,426 of CAVRYY010000001.1, forward strand.
TTTCCGGGTGCCCCACTCTTCCCGGGTTTCGGGAAGCGTGGGCGTCAAGACCAAGACGTATCCAAGCGCGGGCCGCCCGCGTAGGAAGCAAGAATGACCAATCGTCCAAGAAAAAGAGCGAAAGCCGGCTACATGATTTCCGCAGTAGCCGAGCTATACAAAATCCACCCGCAGACCCTGCGCCTCTACGAGCGCGTAGGCTTGCTGAAGCCCTCGCGCTCCCAGGGCAACACGCGCCTCTACACCGATGGCGATCTCGAGCGCCTGGAAGTGATCTTGAACCTGACCCGCGAACTGGGCGTGAACCTGGCAGGAATCGAAATCATTCTGAACATGCGCGACAAAATGGGCGAGATGCAGAACCAGATGGAAGCGTTCATCGGTTTCGTCCGCGGCGAACTCTCCCAAGGTTTCCGCAGCGTCGACGACCGCAAGCTGCGCAATGCGATCGTTCGCGCCGTACCCTCGCGCGTCATCCGCGTCGAGAAGTAACTAGCAGGCCGTTGTAACCGCCGTTGTGCCGCTGTTCCGGCGGCAGCCTTGGCGCCACACAGAACGCAAATTCCCACGGCCGCATTACACCGAGGCAAAGCAACGCTGAATTAAGATCGGTGGTGTTTTCTCGCGTGCTTCGCTGGATGCTTCGTCTTTCTTGCTGCGGGTGGCGGAGGCGCGGGTGCCGGCGTCGGCGCGTCGCTGTTGAAAATGTCGGCCACCACTTTCCACTTTCCGTCCGCTTGTCTCTTCCACACTTCCACGTACTTGCCTTGTTCCGTCACCGGCGCCGCGTTGAGGGATTGTTTCGTGCTCATCGTGTAGGCGCCGGTCATGTAGCCCAGGTCGCTGGATCGCGCGACTTCTACTTTGTCGGACTGCCAGGACAGAGAAACGCCCGGAGCTACCAGCGCGGACCACGCGCTGCGGATGGCCTGCTTGCCGTTGACGATCGGGGCATTCGGAGGCAGTAGCGCAGCGTCGTCACTGTAGTACCCAACCGTTGCGTCCAGGTCTCTGGTCCCGGCGGTCTTGGACCATTGCGCGTCCAAATCTCGAAGAGCGCTCACGTCCGCGGCGCGCGTGTCCGGTGCCGGCGTCGGGCCGCAGGCAGCGGCCAGCAGAAGTAAAGTAAGAGCGGCGCAGAAAGCCAGCTTGGGTCCGCGTAGTTTTTCGTTGTGACTGAGCATGGGGGGAAACCTCCTGGTTGAAGCGTTTACGTTACCACATTCGCTCGCTCGTTGGACGTGGTACAGCCAATCCGGCTGTGGTCGACCGCGACTCACCCGGAACGACCTCCGATTTCCAAGACTCTACCGCTGGAATTTCCAGCGGGCGTTGTGGCACCGCCAATCTGGCCGTGGTCCACCCGGCCATCGACATTTTCTTTCCACAGCAATCTCGCTTTGCACAGGCAGGGTGCGCTTGCGCGGCTCGCCGCTCGCGCTTATGCTTCTTTCATGGCCCGATCGGATTGTCCTGTGTGTCACGGAGACGGATGGAAGTTGGTGGCGGCTGGTTCTGCGCCGGCCGGTTCCGCGCCCGCGGCCGAAACCAAGCTGGTGGTTGGCAACGGAAACGGAAATGGCGATGTGCATGGCGCCGGCGAAGGCACCGCCGCGGCGCGCGAGCCCTACCGCTACGCTGTCCTGTGCGATTGCACCGCCACCGACCGCACCGAACGGAGCCTCGATCGCGCGCGGATTCCGAAACGGTATCGGGGATGTACCTTTGAGAACTACGAAACAGATACCGACCAGAAAGGTGCATCGCCCGAACAGATTGAGGGCTGGAAGCGTGTTCTGTCACAAGCCAAATTGAACATGCAGGGCTTCGCGCGCGATTTTCCTGTGGGTGTCGAACATGGCCTGCTTCTCATTGGATCTTGCGGCGTGGGCAAGACACATTTGGCGGTGGCAGCCCTTCAAGAAGTGGTTCTGCGCGGGCATACCGGGCTCTTCTATGACTACCGAGAGCTGTTGAAGGAAATTCAAGGCAGCTATAGCGCGGATAATCCTGTTACGGAGATGGGTATCCTCGAGCCAGTGCTCTCCGTCGAAGTGCTCTTGCTCGACGATCTGGGATCGAGCAAGCCCTCACATTGGGCGCTTGAAACTGTAGGGCACATCCTGAATACGCGCTACAACTCCAACCTCGCGACGCTGCTGACAACAAATTTTCTTGACACGGACAGTCCGCGCGAGCAAAGCGGCGCAGCTGCTATGAGGAATTCGCCCAACGTCATGGAGGATAAGCTCTCCGATCGCGTTGGGGGCCGCATTCGTTCCCGACTGTACGAAATGTGCCGAACGATCGAAATGATGGCTCCGGACTACCGCAAAGAAATTCGCCGCGCCGGGCCCCTCCGCAGCTAACTCCCTCGGATGCCCGATATTTTCCATCGCGGACTTTTTCTGGCCGGCCCTGCGGGCAAGCTCGAAGCGATGCTTTGGACTTCGCCGTTGGCCCACCCGCCGCGCGCCGCGTTGGTCTGCCATCCCCATCCGCTCTTCGGCGGCACCATGCACAATAAAGTGGTGTTTCAAGCCGCCAAGGCGCTGCATCAGCTGGGCATTCCGGTGCTGCGATTTAATTTTCGCGGCGCTGGTCTGAGTGAAGGCGAGCACGACAACGGCATTGGCGAGCAGGACGACGTTCGCGCGGCGCTCGACTATCTGGCGCAGGAGTTCCCCGGCACGCCGATTCTGCTGGCGGGATTCAGCTTCGGCTCTCGGGTGGGATTGAAAGTGGGATGCGAGGACCAGCGCGTCGCGGAATTAGTCGGCGTGGGAGTCCCTACCAATAATGTGCTCGACAGTCTGGACCGGCATTTTCTGCACCGCTGCCAGAAGCCGAAACTCATCGTGCAGGGTAGCGAGGACGAGTTTGGCCCGCGTCCGGCAATCGAAGCGCTATTCGCAGCCATGCCCGAGCCTAAGAAACTGGTCTTCGTCGACGGCGCGGATCACTTCCTCAAAGGCAAGCTCGATCAGCTAGGTTCAGCCATCGATTTGTGGCTGACGCCCCGTTTGTGGCCGGCCGGCGCGTAACGCTTCCCCACGAGCACCAAGATGGGACTCTTTGACGGCGGTCGGATTTCTCTCTGTCTTCTCCCTCTGCCCAATTCGCGTTCTCTTCGTCTTTTCCGTCTACCCAATTCGCATCGTAGCGACGCGACTCGTCGCGGAAAACTCTCCCATCGCGCTCCTACTCAACATCGCACTTCAGGTCCCGGTCGGTGACTCGAGCGCTTGAAGCCCTGTCCGGGCGCTCTAGGCGCTGCGACTCACCTTCCCACAGGAGTGATCCCTTCCATCACTCCCCGCGCGGTGCTAGGTTCCAGCAGAAAGGGGTGAGGCAGGATAAAGGAACCAGGTACCCAGGGCAACGCCAGGAGTCCACGAATCCACGCCTGGAATGGCTCGATTTTCCAATCCAGGCACCTGTGGGGATTAGAAATGGAAGCGACTGATTCTAAGTAGCATACAAAATCCGAAAGCCGGCGAATTGCAAAAAATCAACGCGCGTATTTTGTTTAGGCCGCACCGGCATGAGTCAGATCCCAACAGGCTTGATTTTCCAATCCAGGCACCTGTGGGGATTAGAAAATGGAAGCGACTGATTCTAAGTGGCATACAGAATCCGAAAGCCGGCGAATTGTAGAAAATGAGTGCGAGTATTTTGGTTAGCCCGGACCGCCACAAGTCGTTCCGACAGGCTCGCTTTTTCAATCCAGGCACCAGTGGGGATTAGAATTTGAAAATGACTGATTCTACAGGATATAGACATTCCGAAAAGCGGCAAATTGCGGAAATTGACCGCGCCAACCGATGGCTAGTGGGTCTCTTGAAAAATGCGCAGGATCTGCTCCCGGTTGGCTGGCGGCACCGCGGCTAGCGGCAGGTTGGCGCGGACGTGTTCCAGCCGGCTCATGCCGATCAGCGCGGTGGTAATCCCGGGCGCCGAGCGGGCGAACTGCACCGCGCGCTCGAAATCGGTGTTCAGGCCCAAGGATTCCGCCACGAATTTGGGCAGGTTGTGGGCCAACTGGCCCTGCATGGTGGGCGCGCTGGTAATCAGGGTGATGCCGAGCGGGCGCGCCGCCTGAACCATGGAAACGGAGCGCTCGCCGAGTTTCTGCGTGGGACGCACCAGAGCTTCGGGCATTCCCAGGTTGAAGGGCATCTGTACGAAGCGCATTCGGTGATTTTCGCCGCCGACTTCGGTGGCGATTGCTACCAGCGCTTCGAGCGACAGGTGGTCCTTGGCGCCCGGGTCCTGGCGAAACGCGTTCCAGGTGGCCACGCCGTAGAAGCGAAGTTTTCCGTCCGCCGCGGCGGATTCGCAGAATTCGAAAGCCGCGCGGACGCGAAGCAGGAATTCCTGCTGCGACACCTCGGCGAGCTGGGTCTCCGGATTATGCAGGTAGAAAACGTCGACGCACTCGACGTCCAGATTGCGGCGGCTGCGGTCGAGCTGGTCGGCCAGGTATTTTGGAGCCATGCAGTGGCAGCCGGCGGCAATGTCCTGCGGGCCGAAGATGCCGCGCTCGGCATACTCTTTGAAAAAATAATCGGCGGGATCGGCGGGCATGCTGCCGTCAGGGGTGAGGAAGCCGGCCTTGGTGCAAATGAAAACCTCTTCCCGGGTATAACCTGCGACCGCGAGTTTCTTGAGCGCGGCGCCAATGGAGCGCTCGCTGCGTTGAAAGCGATAGTTGATGGCGGTATCGATCACGTTGATGCCGCCCTCGACCGCGGCGATCACCGATTCGGTATAACGGCGGTCGGTGTTGGCGTCCGGCTCGCCGAGATAAGTGCCGATGCCGATCGAAGAAAAATGCAGGCCGTCGCGTTCGCGAAAATGGCCGGGCGCGGTTTTTTGGTCGGCGGGATCGGAATTAGCGGAAAAGAATCGCGATGCGTACTTGCGCGTCCCGTCCGGCGTGGCATAGCTGGCCATTCACTCGCTCCTGGCACAAAGGCAATGAAGTATACCGTTAGCACGGGGCGCTGAAAACCAACAGCAACAGAATTCCTGCGCGGCGTAAGCAGGGATGGGTTCTGGGTTCAGCGCTGAGCGGAGACAGGCTGCTGCTGGGCTTCGCTGGCGTGTTGTTGCGCTTCGATCAGGCGTCTCGCTTCGGCGCGGATTTGCGGCACGTAGTGCCAGAAAATTGCCGCTCCGATCAGGCTTCCCATGCCGCCTATGGCCACGGTCCAAGGAGCGCCGATCCGTTGCGCGAGCGCGCCGCCATACATCGCGCCGAGCGGCGCCATGCCCATGAACATCATCGAGTACGCGGACATCACCCGGCCGCGCAGGCGATCGGGGGCCATCGATTGGATGAGCGTGTTGGAGCAGGCCATCTGCAGCATCATCGAATAGCCGACCGGAATCAGGAGAATCAGCGAGAGATAAAACGAGCGGGAAAATGAAAACAGAATCAGGGCAGCGCCGAAAGACGCGCAGGAAAGCGCCACGAGGCGGCTCAAACCTTTCAGGCCGGTGCGTAGCGCCAGGGTAAATGCGCCGAGAAATGCGCCCACGCCGGTTGCGCCCATCAACGCGCCGAGAGTGCGGGCGTTGCCGTGCAGAATTTTGTCGGCAAAGATCGGCATCAGCACGGTGTACGGCATGGCCACCAGGCTGATCAGTCCGATGAGCAGCAGCAGAGCGAAGATCGGGGTGGTGTGGTAAACGAAGCGAAAGCCTTCCATGATGCGCTCGAGCGGCGTAGCGGTAGTTTCTTCGCGCGGTGGCGGAACCACCTTCATCAATAGCAGGCCGACGATCACTGCGATGTAGCTGACGGCGTTGGCAAAGAAGCACCAGCCCTCGCCGATGGAAGCTACCAGGATTCCGGCGACTGCCGGACCGAGCACCCGTGCGCCGTTGAACATCGAGGAATTGAGGGCGATGGCGTTCATCAGATCGGAGCGGCCCACCATGTCCATGAGGAAGGTCTGTCGAGCGGGGATGTCGAACGCGTTCACCACGCCCAGCAGCGCGGCCAGCAACATCACTTCCCAAACCGTGACGCGGTGGCTGAGCGTCAGCGCGGCCAGAATGAAAGCGAGGATCATCGAGCAGACTTGGGTGGCGATGACTACGAACCGGCGATTCCAGCGGTCGGCAACGATTCCTCCCAGCGGCGCGAACAGGAAAATCGGGAAACGCCCGATGAATGCGACCGCGCCGAGCAAGAATCCGGAGTGGGTCAGGCGGTAGACCAGCCAGGCTTCGCCGATGGTTTGCATCCAAGTGCCGATCAGCGAAATCATCTGGCCGCTGAAAAAGTACTGAAAGTTGCGATGTCCCAGCGCGCGAAACGCTATGGCCAGGCGAGAGCGCTGGCCGGCTTCTTCGGGGACGGGAACTTCCGGAGGTGCGATCGTAGTGGCGTCACTTGCGGCCATCGTTTCATTTTACGCTGAGAAGCGCGCGGATGCGGATGTTGCGCACAGGAATTTTTTGGATGTTGCCGACAATTTGGCGGCGGCCAGCGTTAATTCTCAGGAGGCGGAGGGGCTGGCGGTTTCGGAGATAGCGGAGCCGCGGGACCGGCCAGGACGCGCGAGCAGGCGCGGACGATGCGGCGATACGGCCAGGTCGCGGTGCGGAAGAAAATTTCGCCTTCGCGCGGCTTGGAGTAAAACCAGCGAGCGATCAGCGCGAGATGCTCGGCGCGCTCGGACGCTGTCGCCGCAGGGCGAGCGAGCGGCGCCGTTGCGGGCGGGACTTTCGCCGCGTCGGCGAATGCCGCTGGCGGATCTGGAAGGAGCGGTAGGGCCGAGGCGGCGGGCTCAGTGCTGGAAACGGCAACGCCTGGCTTTTCGCCAGCAACGTTCACGTCGCCGGCGGGCTCGAGGTACGCGCGGAGGATCGAATCGAGCGAGCGTGGCTCGCTCGATAATTCGCCGAAGCGCAGCGGGAACACGCCGGCTATCGCGCCGGCTTGAATCCAGAAGAGCGTGACCGTGTTTTCTTCGCCGCTGCGCTGCAGGATTACCGCATCGAGCTGCTCGATGGGCCGCGCGAGATCCGGGAGGCCGCGCAGCACTCCGCTGACCTTCTCGATTTTCTTGTGCACCGCGGCGGCGCGTTCGAAATCGAGCGATGCGGAGGCCGCTTCGCGTTCTTGTCCGAGGGATTGTTCGAGCGATGCGCCCGCTGAAGCGAGCGTGGCTACCAGGCGCGCTACTTCCGCAGAATATTCCTGGTGGGTGCAGCCGGCGAAGCACGGCGCCAGGCACATTTTCATCTCGGAATAAATGCAGCCGGGAAACGCGGGGTCGCGGCGAATCTTGATCTGGCAACGGCGCGTTTTGAAAAGGTCGAGCAGGCTTTCGGAAAATGCCGCGGCGGAACGGCGTGACGCGAACGGACCCACGTACAGGCCGCCGTCGGAAAGCAGGCGGCGGGTGACGTAGCAGCGGGGGTAGTCGTTGCGGAGATTCACTTTCAGCAGCGCGGGCGGACGCAAGCGCATGAAGTCGCGATAACGGCGGGGAAAATGAAAGCGCGCCTGGTGGTAGAGCGTGAGCAGCTGTTCGAATTTCGAGCCGGTGACGCGATAGCGGATGCCGCCGATCACCGCGCGAAGATTCAGGCCGCGCGCTTGCGGGTCGGGAGGGCCCAGCAGGCGGTGGGCGGCGCGGCGCAAATCGGCGGTGCGAGCGATGTAGGGTTGGGCGTTGGACGCGAGTGGCTCGAGCAGGTAGACGCCCGGGCGCGCGGGAATTTCAGCGAAGAAATCGGCGTCGTGGTCGGGATCGAAGTGGCGGAAGGATTCGAGATCTAGCATGTTATTTGGTGGTCGTGGCCCGCACGCGTGGCGGTCGAAACGCCCACCCTTCCCAAACACCGGGAAGAGTGGGGCACCCGGAAACGACAACGGCATAAAACCGACACCGTGAACCAACACCGTGAACCAACACCGTGAACCAACACCGTGAACCAACACCGTGAACCAACACCGTGAACCAACACCGTGAACCACACGTGACCTGGTCAGTAGCTCTTCAAGACCCAGGAGGCGATCACCAAGCGCTGGATCTCGCTGGTGCCTTCGTAAATTTCGGTGATGCGCGCATCGCGATAGGCGCGCTCGACCGGGTATTCGCGGCTGTAGCCGTTTCCGCCGTGGATCTGGATGGCTTTGTGCGCGACGCGGGTAGACATCTCGCTGGCGAACAATTTGGCGATAGACGCTTCCATGGTGAAGCGCGCGCCGGCGTCCTGTTTCCAGGCGGCGCGGCGGACCAGCAGTCGCGCCGCGGCGACGTCAGTCGACATATCGGCGAGCATGAACTGAATGGCCTGAAAATCGGCGATGGGATGGCCGAAAGCCTGGCGTTCGTGCGCGTAGGCGATGGACGCATCGAGTGCCCCCTGGGCGATTCCAGTGGCCTGCGCGGCGATGCCGATGCGTCCGCCATCGAGGGTGGAGAGCGCCACCTTGTACCCTTCGCCTTCCTTGCCGATGCGATTGGCGACCGGCACTTCGCAATCGGTGAACGAAAGCTCGGTGCAAGCGGTGGCGCTGATGCCCAGTTTCTTTTCTTCTTTGCCTACCCGAAAGCCGGGCGTGCCTTTTTCGACCACCAGCGCGGTGATCCCTTTTTCGCCTTTCTCGGGATGGGTATTCACGTAGACGATGGCCGCATCCGCTGCGCCGCCATTGGTGATCCACGCTTTTGTTCCATTCACGACGTAGCGGTCGCCGCGCAGGACCGCTTTGGTGGTGAGGGCCGCGGCGTTCGAACCCGCTTGCGGCTCGGTGAGAGCGTAGCAGCCGATCTTTTCGCCACGGGCGTAGGGCACGAGGAATTGCGCTTTCTGCGCGTCGGATCCGAAGCGGTGGATTGGATCGCAGTAGAGCGAATTCTGCACCGAGAGGATCACGCTGGTGGAAGCGCAGACCCGCGCGATTTCTTCGATCACGATGGTGTAGGAAATGTGATCCATTCCCGCGCCGCCTTCGCTTTCGGGCATGGCGATTCCGGTGAGGCCGATCTCGGCGGCCTTGGCAAACAGATCGCGAGGAAAGTGGCCGGTTTCGTCGAGCTCTTTGGCTCGAGGTTTCACTTCCGAGAGCGCGAACTCGCGCACCGTCTGCTGCAGGAGTTTTTGTTCTTCGCTGAGTTCCAGATTCAAAGTGGCGTCTCCACGTTAGGGCAGGGCCGGGGCACGGAATGGGACGTGCACAACGGCTTCGACGTCGACGGGTTCACCGTCCAGACTGCCGGGCGCGAATTTCCAGTGCGAGAGCGCGTCCATCGCATTGCGATCGAGTTGCGGATCGAGGCTGCGCATCACCTGGATGCTGTCGATCGATCCGTCCTTGCGAATGATGGCGTAGAGCACCACTTCGCCTTCGATGCGTTCTTTTACGAGGTCCGGCGGATAGCGAGGATCCACTTTTCGCAGCGGCACCGGTGAAGCCACTTCGCGTTGGGGAGCGTACGCCTGCTTGGGCGCGGTCTCATCGTCCAGGCGAGCGAACTTCAAGGTCCAACTTCCGCTGGCGCTGGTGAGATTGGGCATGTTGACGTGGATCGTCCCGATGCGGACATCGCGCAGGATTCTTTCCGGCGGCACGCTGGGATCCCAATCGCCAACGACGCGGCCCGGGGCGCCGCGCGACGGCGCGGTTCGCGACGCCGCGGCACGGCGTGGATCGGGTGCAGCGCTGGCCGATCCATTCGGGCTGGCGGAAGAATTCGCCGCGCTGGCGGCGGTGATACTGATTCCGGCGGGACCTGAACCATGCGGCTCACCGGCGGCGCCTGGATGGAATCCGCTTTCGGGATTGCCGCGCGGAGCGTCCGGCAATCCTCCGGGGACGCCGGAGTGCGAACCATCCGGCGAAATCGTGACGCGGGCGGAAAGATTTCCGTTAGGCGGCTCGCGAAGCGGCGCCGGCGGCACCGGATCGGCGGAGATCGCGATCAGGCGTTTGAGTCCGGCGGAATCTCCGGAAACTGCCGGAGCGATTTCCCGGGTGTTCTGTTCGGTGGGCGTGTCTGCTGCTGGCGTTCTTCGCCGCGGGGTGGGCGCGACATTGGCGTTCACCGTTAAGGTGGGCAGGGGACTTGCGGCGGCGGAAGGGCCGAGATTGAGATTCGCGGGCGCGGTGGCTTTCATCTCAGGCGCGGCGATTTCCGGCGAAGGATTTACGCGGCGTTTGACGGCGACCGCAGCGGCGGCAAATTGGAGCTTCGGCGCCGGGATCGAAGGCGAGCCTGCCCATTCCGCGATGTTAGGCAGCGGCGGGCTTATTTTGGGCGGCGCGGGTGAGGCGTCGGGGCGAATGAGGGTCTGGCGGGGATGGGTCCAACGCTCCGGGACAGAGGCAATTGTTTGGCGCGGGTGGAAGGCGTCCGCGCCGCGTGGTGCGGGCGCGGCCGGGGCGGATTCCGGGCGCTGCGGCGAAGCGAGCGGCGATTGTCCGCGTGGGGCGATCGACTGCAGATCTCGCGGGGCGTAAAGAACGGTGTGTTCATACGACGCGCGGGCGCGCGGCGCCCTGGCTTCCAGGGGGTGGCCGAGGGGAAGCAGAATGAGTGCGGCCATGAAGATGTGCCACGCCGCGGAAGCCGCAATGGATCCGCGGGGTATGCGTCCTTCGATGAAGGACGAGCGCCACGAACCGGACGGAGCTGCCGCGGGATCGAAGTCCGCGGGAGGCGGCGCGAGAACGGCGCGCAGGCTTTCGACAAAAGATTGCGCGCGGCGCTCCCACTGGATATTGGATAACCGCGAATCTGTCTGCCGACCCGAAGATTCCCGCACTGCGTGCTTGGTTTGCATGCGGCGGCCATTATACTCCGCGCGGTTGGCGCGGCGCGCAGGACTCGCGAGTTCTTTACAAGAAATTCTGGCAGCAAAAAAAGGCAGCGTCGCGGGGACCGAGCCCCGGACGCTGCCGGAAAGAGAGAAGCTTATAGTTGGATTAATACTTGAGGCAGATTTCGAGCTGGTGAATGGCTTCGTCGACGGCATGAATGGCGTCGACGCGGTGGCCGCCGAAATCGTGCGAGGCATGCTCGAGGTGGTCCTTGGCGTGATGCAGGGACCGGATCGCGTCTTCAATTTCCGGATGCGGGCCGGGTGCCGGAGCAGGCGTCGCGGCTGGGGTGGGGGTTGGGGCCGGGGCAGCGGCGGGTGCGGGGGAGGCATGATTCGGTGCGGCGGGAGCGGCCGCGGGGAAAGAGAACAGGAGCACAAGAGCTGCCATCAGAGCCAAACATGCAACTTTCGATTTCATAAATCCTCCTCATCGGTTTGCGGTTGCGAGAACCGCTGATGCAACAGGATATTAACAGCCATTGGTCACAATGGAACTGCCAACTCCAGGCGGTGAACGCGGAGCGAAGCTGAGAGAGCCCTGCGCCGCCCCTTTTTATAACATCGGGGGAAATTCTGGATACATTGATTGAAGGATTGTTTCGGAAGAATCACCGGTATGAACAGTGGGTGAGTCTGGAGAGTAAGCGGCCTGGGAAGCAAACGGAGACTCGCCGGCAAGTCTTGCATCCGGAGCGTGGCGGGAAAAAAGGCAGCGTCACGGGTTAAAGCCGGGACGCTGCCGCCGAAAAGGCAGGCTCGAATGAATTAGTACTGCATGCAAATCTCGAGCTGGTGAAGGGCTTTATCGATGGCTTTGACGGCGTCTTCGCGATGGCCGCCGAAATCATGCGACGCCTCCATTAAATGCAACCTGGCTTGTTGCAAGGAATAAATCGCTGCTTGGATTTGCGGATGTGGATTCGGCGCTGGGGCCGCGGCATTCGCCGGCGGAACCGGAGGGTTGGGAGCCGCTGGAGCGGCGGCCGGGAAAGCAAATAGGAGCATCAGGGTGGCGAGCAGAGTGAGACACATTACTTTCGATTTCATAAATCCTCCATGTTGGTGCGTGGCTCCGGAAGCAGATCCGCCGGTGAAATTGTTTCGGGTGGCGAGTGGGGGAAATCAAGGACGCCACGTCCGGGAGCGAAATAGTTTCGCGCCCCTTTTTTTCTACATTAACGGCGGGAATTGTTCATCGGCAGATTGGGGAGTTTGTATCGGAAGAATCAATCGAGTGGAACACTTGGGTCATTGTGGAACACTACGCGGCGGCGACGATGCGATAAAAGCTCAGCGTGGCGTCGCCCTGTTCCTTGATGCGGACGCATTCGAGCCTTTCGAGCCTGCCGGGCAATTCCCGTTTGTGAAAGTGCTCGACGATCACCGCGCCAGCGGGAGCGAGCAGGTGCGATGCATCGAGGAATTCCAGAGTGTTAAGGTAGTCCGCCGCCTGATCGTAGGGCGGATCGACGAAAATAAAATCCGCGAGGATGTGCCGCGCCGCCAGCCGCTCCAGGCCCTGCTCGACGTCTGCGTTTAGAATCTCGGTAACATCGCCAATTCCCAGCGCCTCGATATTTTTGCGAATCAGGTTCGCGGCGGCGGGATGTTTTTCGAGGAAGAAGACGCGCTCGGCGCCGCGGCTGACGGCTTCGATGCCGATCGCGCCGGTCCCGGCGTAAGCGTCGATGAAATAACTGTGCTCGACGGCCGCGCCGAGGATGTTGAAGAGAGTTTCGCGCAGGCGATCGCCGGTAGGGCGCAGCGCGATCTTTCCCGGGCCGGTGAGCCGCCGGCCGCGATATTTTCCGGCGATTACGCGCATGTGCCGCGCTTCTCCTTTACCCTGCTCCGACCATTTTGTAGCGTTGTTGCCATTCCGATCCGAGGCGGCCTGCCATGCGGAGAAGTTCGTCGGCACGCGCGGGATCGGCGGCGAGCTCGAAGGCGTCGCGGCGAGCGAGTTCGAGAAGTTCGGCATCGCGCAGCGGGTGGGCCACGGTAAAAGCGACGTCACCATGCTGCCGGGTGCCGAAGAATTCGCCGGGTCCGCGGAGTTTCAGGTCATGCTCGGCGATTTCAAAACCGTTGGCGGTGGCCACCATGGTATCGATGCGCTGCTGGCCCTCGGGGGTAACGGTGCGCGGAGCGACCAGGACGCAGGTGGATTTTTCGGAGCCGCGGCCAATGCGTCCGCGGAGCTGATGGAGTTGGGCTAAGCCGAAGCGGTCGGCGTGCTCGATCACCATGACGGTGGCGTTGGGAACATCGACGCCTACTTCGATCACGGTGGTGGCGACCAGGATTTGCAGTTCGCCGCGGCGAAAGCGGTCCATCACGTCTTCTTTTTCAACGCTCTTGAGGCGGCCGTGAAGCAGGCCGAGGTTTGCTTTCGGAAATTCGTCGCGTCCGAGGCGCTCGAATTCGGCCATCGCCGCTTTCAATTCCAGCTTCGATTCTTCGATCACCGGATAGACGACGTAGGCCTGGCGGCCGCGAGCGATTTCGCGGCGGACGAACTCCCAGACGCCGGCGAGTTTGTCTTCGGTGGTGGCGCGGGTGTGGATAGGAGTGCGGCCGGGGGGCAGTTCGTCGATCACCGATAGATCGAGATCGCCATAGATGGTGAGGGCGAGGGTGCGAGGAATGGGGGTGGCGGTCATTACCAGCACGTGGGGCGCCGCGCCCTTTTCGATGAGGCGCTTGCGCTGTATTACCCCAAAGCGATGCTGTTCGTCGACCACGACCAGACCCAGCCTGTGAAATTCCACCTGGTCTTCGATGAGGGCGTGTGTGCCGACCACCAGTTGTGCGGCTCCGGAGCGAACCCGGTCCAGCGCTTTTCGTTTTTCGGGCGCGGTCATCGCACTAATCACCAGTTCGACCTGGTAGCCGGCGGGTTCCAGTATGCGGCGGGCGGAAAGGAAGTGCTGCACCGCCAGAATTTCGGTGGGCGCCATCAACGCCACCTGGCAATCGTTTTCGATGGCGATCACCGCGGCTTCGAGCGCGACAATCGTCTTGCCGCTGCCGACGTCGCCTTCCAGCAGGCGATACATGGGCTGGGGCCTTTCGAGGTCGGCGGCAATCTCGGCGAGCACACGCTTTTGCGCCGCGGTGGGCTTGAACGGCAGGATGCGCTTGAGCGCCTCGCGCACGCGGTCTTGGCGAACCCGCAGGGCCATTCCGGTTTGCTTGTGCTGATCGCGGCGGCGGAGCGCCACGCCCAACTGGTAGAAGAAAAATTCTTCAAAGATCAATCGCAGGTGCGCCGGGGTGCGGAAACTGTTGAGCGTTTCCAGGTTCGCGTCGCGGACCGGGAAGTGGACGCCCAGCAGCGCCTCGCGCTTGGATATGAATCCGTGGCGCTGGACGGTGTCCGGCGGCAGGATGTCTGGGACGTTCGGATCGAGATTGATCAGAACGGAGTAGATGATGCGTCGCAGCATCCGCGAGCTGACGCCGCCGACGGATTCGTAGATCGGGACGATGCGGCCCACCTCGGTGGAATCGGCGGGCTGGCTTGCTCCGGCGATTCCCAGCGATTCGACCTGCGGATTTACCATGCTCTTCCGGCCGGGGCGGCGCGGATCCATTTCGATCTTGCCGTGCAAGACGAGACGCTGCCCGGCCTTGTAGCGACCCTCCATGTAGCCGCCATGAAAGAAGCGGGCATACAAGTAGCGGCCGGAACCATCCTGAACGGTGAGGTGGAACATCGCGTTACGGCCGCGCGCGAACCGGACGGCAGCGCCTTCGACCACTTCGGCGAGGATCGTGGCTACCTGGCCGGGGACGGCTTCGGAGATCTTGGTGAAGTGAATGCGATCTTCGTAGCGGAAGGGAAGATAATTCAGAATATCGCCGACCGTGGCGATGCCTGCCGCGGCAAGGGCGGCGCCGCGTTCGGGGCCGATGCCCTTGATGTATTTTATCGAGTTAGAGAGGGGAATGGTCATCGGCGGCAGGGTGCTTGACCATTCTCTTTATATTGAGGCGAAATGGGAAGCGAGCATTGCGAGGGGGAGTGATGGGCACATTTGGGGCTTAACTGGCGTCTCACACCGCACGGCGGTGCGGCTGCCGGGACATTTTGCCTGGGCGCCGTTTGTGCTAGTTTGGCGGGGAGCTGGACTGGGCTTCTATCGGATGCGGAGGCGGCATCTCAGATAGCTGGGAGCGCGGAGGTGGTTATGGCCAGCGTGATTCCTGTGATCAGCGGGCGGCGGTGGATCGAGTATTTGGCGGCCATTCTGCTGGGGAATGCGATCTATTATTTGTCGCTGACGCCGCACTTGCCTGCGACGCTGCGGCATGAGGAATTCAAGGTAGACCTCGGGATGCTGGTGGATTTCGGGGTGTGCGTGGGGGTGTATTGGCTGATTCGGTTGGGAGAGAAAGTGGCCTGGCCGAATCGGTCTTAGAGGATGGGCGCTTCGTGGCTTGACCGGGCCGGAGGTCGATACACCCACCCTTCCCAAAATCGGGGAAGAAGTGGGGCGCCCAGAACGGACAAAGGCGTAAAACCGGAAGCGTAGAACCGTAGTTCAAAACACCCACCTTTCCCGGCACCGAGGAAGGGCGGGGCACCAGTGCGGCGAAAAGTTGCTTACCTGGGGATTTGGGGCGCGTCTATAGGGTTGAAGGCAGCAAAGAGGGAGCTTGCCGCCGAACTTCCGGGGACGAAATGGCCTAACCGGATGATTTGGGAGTGAGCCAAAATTCGCCGATCGAGCAAGGTATGGGGATGAGCGTTGCACTCGCAGGAGATGCGCGCCAGGCAGCAGTGAAACTTGCGGAGGAGCAGGCCCTGGTCCGGAATTCCCAGGCAGGGGACCGCCTGGCATTCGAGGAGCTTGTGCGCCGCTACGACCGCGAGGTGCTGCGGCTGGCGATGAACCTCGTGCATCGGAGTGAGGATGCGCGTGACATCTACCAGGAAAGTTTCTTACGTGTCTACCGCAACTTGCACCGATTCCGCTTCGAATGCAGCTTCTATACCTGGCTCTACCGGATCGTAACCAACGTAGCGCTGGATCACTTGCGCCGGCGCACCAGCCGCCGGGAGGATCAGGCTCCGGGGACGGCGGGGGAGGGCGAGTCGGAGGCCGGGACGCGCGACTTTTTCGACCGCCAACCGGAAGTGCGAGCCTCGGCGAATCCGGAAAAGCAACTGCTGGGGCAAGAGCTGGGGCAGCACATCGCGGTGGCGCTGGACCGGCTGTCGCCGCGGGAGAGAATGGTCTTCGAGCTGAAGCACTATCAGGGGCTGAAGTTGCGGGCGATCGGAGACATGTTGGGAACGTCGGAAGAAACGGTGAAGAATTCGTTATTTCGGGCGACGCGGAAGCTGCGGGCGCGGCTGGAAGCGGTTCGATAATTTCGATAAACGGGGATACGAGGAAAAGGAATGCCGGAAGAAAATAATTCGATGGCGCCGCAGCCCTGCGCAGAGTTCGCGGAAAGGCTGGAGGAGATGGCGGCGGACGAGTTGGACCGCGAGGGGCGGGCCAAGGTGGAGGAACACGCGGCCGGTTGTGCGGGATGCGCGCTGCAGCTGCGCTCCGATCGGGAGTTTGCCAGGCTGATCACCGAGGCGCATCGCAGCGAACCGGATGCGGCGTTGCTGGCCAGTTGCCGGGCGGGTTTGGAAGATGCGCTGGACCGCGAAGAGGAAAAAGGATTGTTGGGGCGCTGGATGGACGCGGTGATGCCAGCGCAGTGGCTGACGCCGCACCCCGTGTTTTCCGCGGCGTTGCTGGTGGCGATCGGAATTTCGATTGGGACGCTGGTGCCGCGGGTGATGCTGCACCTCGGTTACGGAACAGCTTCAGGCGCACCGGGAACAGCTCAAGAAATGGGCGGCGCGCGCGGCGGGACCGGGTCGAGCAATGGATCGGGTGTGGCAACAGCCGCATCCGAGCCGGACTGGCGCACCGCGGATGTGACCGGGATCAACTGGGTTTCCACCGGCGACAATACGCCGCCCCGGGTGGAAGTGCAGCTGAAAACGCTGCGGCCGCTGGTGGTTGAGGGAACGGTAAGCAACGGCAATGTGGAGCAAGTGCTCCTGAACATCCTTCGCAACAACCAACGCTACGATCCGGATGTGCGGTTGGACGCGGTGGAGCTGCTGCGGCCGCGCAACAAGGAAGCGGATGTGCGGCAGGCGCTGTGCCAGACGGTGCGGACGGATCGAAACGCGGCGGTGCGGTTGAAAGCGCTGGAAGCGTTGAGCGGGTCCGATGCGCAAGATGATGTGCGGGAAACGCTGCTGGCGGCGCTGGTCGGCGATTCGAATCCGGGAGTACGCATCGAAGCGATCAATAGCTTGCGGACCATGGCGGAGAACGGGCAGATGGAATCCGATCCTGGAACGGTGGCGATCTTGCGCGAGCGAATGCAAAAAGATCCCAGCACGTATATTCGGTTGCAGAGCGCGGCGGCGATTCGGGAGCTGGGGCCGCGGGAGAAGTATTGAGAAGGGTGGAACTGGGGCGGAATCGAGGTCTGAATTGAGAACGACGAAGTGGAATTATCGCTGGCGAGCGGTGAGCCGTGCAGCAGCAGGCGCGGGACTGGCCGGGCTCGTCGGCCTGCTAGTGGCAATTCCTTCCGCAGGACAACAGAAATCCAACAAAGATGCGAGCAAGACCCACCGAATTTCCGCGCAGATTAATGGCGAAGTGTCGACGCACGAGGGACTGCGGCTGAAACTGGGCACCGACCTCGGTACCGTCCGCATCCACGTGCATGATACCGAAGTGGTCGACTACAAAGTGGAACTCAACACCGATTCGAGCGAGCCGCACGCGCAGGATCTGCTGAAGCAATTCACGGTGTACTCGCGAGCGACCGGCGAAGGCGTGTTTATGAAAGGCAGCACGTCGGCGCAGGGTTCGAGCGGAAGGTTGTGGGTGACGTTCGACGTCAACATTCCGCGGAATTACAGCGTGGACATCGTCACGGGCGGCGGAAGCATCGAGACCGAGGATATCAACGGGCGGGCCAGCTTAACTACGGCGGGAGGAAACATTACCGCCGGAGCAATCAGGGGCAGCGCGCGATTCGATACCGGCGGCGGGCACGTCCGAGTGAAGGATGTCTCGGGCGACATGGTGGCGTCGACCGGCGGCGGGCACATTTCCGGCGGAGCAATTGCGGGGAGCGCGGTGCTGCACACCGGCGGCGGGCACATCCGGGTGACGTCGGTCGGCGGTGCGGCAAAATTCGATACGGGCGGCGGCAATATTTCAGTGGAAAAGGCCGGCGCGGAATTGGTCGCGGCAACTTCGGGCGGGCAAATCGACGTTGGCGAAGCTTCCGGGAACGTTCGCGCGCGCACGGTGGGCGGCGGAATCCGGGTGGTTCGGGTAACCGGCTCGACAAATCTGGAAACCGGCGGCGGCAGCATCTATTTGACGCAAGTGGATGGTGCGGTGCGCGCGACAACCGCGGCGGGGCAAATAACCGCCTGGCTGGGGCCGGAGGCCAAGCTGCCGGGCGGATGCGATTTGCAGTCCAGCGATGGAGACATCGTGGTGTACATCCCGCGCGAGCTGCCGGTGACGATCGATGCGCTGGTGCGGCTGGGCGACGAGCATCGGCTGATCGTCGACCCGGCGTTCCCGTTGAAGGTGAGCTACGACGGGCAGTCGTTGGGCGGACGGATGATCCGAGCCGAGGGGCCACTGAACGGCGGCGGAGAAGTTTTGAAGCTGCGAGCCATTGCTGGGAATATCCGGCTGGCGTTGAGCGACACTTCGAAGCAGCTGGAAATCTATCGCGAGCAAATGGACGAATTGCAGAAGCAGCGCAAGC
The DNA here is from genome assembly GCA_963725655.1 of uncultured Acidobacteriota bacterium. Classification (GTDB taxonomy): domain Bacteria; phylum Acidobacteriota; class Terriglobia; order Acidiferrales; family UBA7541; genus CAVRXT01. Next base: position 812,095 of record CAVRYY010000001.1, read on the forward strand.
TGCATTTGCATCCGGACGATTCGACCAGCAACGCTGCGCAATAGCCCGCACATCAGGCAGGGGCATCCGAGCGGGGTAAACGATCAACGCGGAAATCACACACAGTAGAGGTTGGGCCAGTGGGTGCGGGTGGTATTACCGAGGCGCGTCACCCGCTGCGCAGCGTACCAGTGGAGAAAATCCGCTGGAGGAGGGGCGAACGTGAGCAGCACCGGGCGCGAGAAGCGAGTGTTTTCGCCGGGAATCCTAGGAGGCGCTAATTTGGGAAAGACCGCGGTTGTGGTCTTCGCGGCGGTTTGCCTGGCCGCGCCGGGTTTTGCGCGCACCTCGCAGAACTTTGAGCAGACATTTCCGCTGTCCTCGGGCGGCAGCTTCACGCTGGAAAATGTAAATGGGTCGGTGCATGTGGACGGCTGGCAGAAGGAAGAAGTGGAAGTGAAAGCGGTGAAAGTGGCCGCGCACAACGCCAAGGACGCGGATCAAGTGCAGATCGACGTCCAAAGCGCGCCGCAGCACGTGGACGTGAGGACCAAATATCCCAAGGGCCAGGGCGCGCAGGTTTCGGTGGAGTACCACATCCACGTGCCATACCGGGTGCTGCTGGCAGGGATCGTAACGGTGAACGGAAGCGTGATGGTACGCGGGGTGGACGGCTCGGGGGAGTTGCGATCGGTGAATGGCAACGTGGAGGTGGTGGATAGCTCCGGGCGGTTCAACGAGCACACTACCAATGGAGATTTGCGGATGGAGCTGCGAAAGTTGCCGGACGGCGAGCCGGTGGCGATGGAAACGGTAAACGGCTCGGTGTCGCTTGGCCTGCCGGCGGACGCGCAAGCGGACTTGCGCATGCTGAGCATGAACGGAAATCTGATTTCGGACCTGCCGCTGCAGTCCCAGGGAACGCTCTCGGCGCGGAGCTTCCACGGGAAGATGGGCTCGGGCGGTGGCGAAGTGTCGGTGCGCACGATTAATGGGGTGGTCCGGGTATTCGTGGAGCATGCGGGGACCTAGGGCGGGTAATTTCTTTGGAACAAGGAGGGGATGAAATGCGTATCGAAGGATATGTGGGCAAGTCACAGGCTGCGGCCGTGTTCGTGGGCCTCATTTTATTTGCCGGCGCCGGTTATGGGCAGTCTGCTCCGGCAGCCGCACCAGCGGCACCAGCCGCGCCCGTTGTGCCGGCTGAGCCCGTCGCTCCGGAGGCTCCCGCCATTGCCGTCGCACCGCTTGCGCCATTGCCACAGCTTGCCCCGGTTGCGCCCGTCGCTCCCCTTGCTCATGTGGCTCGGTTGGCTCCGTTGGCGCCGCTCAGCAGTATCAAGTCGTGCGTGGATCTCGGAAAGCTCACCGATCAGATCGATCCGCTGGAAGACATCGACACTGCAAAGCTGGAAGCTCAGGTTGACGAGATGCGCGCCCAAATCGAAAGCGCAACGGCCGCGATTGGGCCGGAAATCGCCGAGAAAATGGCTACGGTGCAATCGGCCTTGGCCAGCAACGAAGCGGTGCTCGCCGTGGCGCAGTCCGCAGCGGACGCGGCAGGAAGCCGCGTCAACCAGGCGGTGACCGACGATATGGTGCAACGAATGAGCCTGCTGGACGATACGTCGAACGGATGGCTCGGGCTGGACATCGCCGAGGTGACGGCGGAGTCTGCCCAGAGTCTTAAGTTGCCCGCGGTGCGCGGGGTGGTGGTGAAGCGGGTGGAGGAAAAATCGCCGGCGGATCAGGCGGGGCTGAAAGAAAACGATGTGATCACGGAATATGAGGGACAAGTGGTGGAGGGAACCGCGCAATTCCGGCGTATGGTTCGCGAGACGCCGGCGGGCCGCAGCGTGGAGTTGAAGTTGATCCGCTCGGGCGCCGAACAAACAGTAAGCGTGACCGTGGCTGAACGCCGAAGCGCGATGGAAGTGATTGGGCCGCGCATATTTTCCGCGCCGCAGGATGGGTATCCCGAGGTGTTCAAGTTTTCGGTGCCGGATGGAGATTTGGCGGAAAGTTTTTCGGAGAGTTTCGGCGGGCACTCTCCGATGCTAGGGATCCAGGCCGAAGACCTACGCGGACAACTCGGTGAATATTTTGGAGCACCGAACGGCGAAGGCGTGCTGGTGCGCGACGTGCGGACCGGCAGCGCAGCGGCGAAGGCGGGCTTGAAGGCCGGCGACGTGATCACCAAGGTGGATGGCCGGGGGGTAAAAACGCTAGGCGACCTGCGGGAGCAAATGCGCCAAGCCAGCGGCGACAAACCCGTCCAGGTAACTGTCGTTCGGCGTGGTGCGGAGATGACTTTGCCGGTGACGGTGGAAAAATCGACGGTGCCTCGCGCTACGCACCCCGCCCGGCTGTAGCCAGCGTGCGCAGGGCGGTTGAAGGCGGTCCGCTCTGACGATGCGAAGTGCCGAAGAACGAGTCAGAAGTGCTGGCGCAGGTCGCGGAACTGCGACAGGATAACTAGCTTTCCGGTTCCGCTTTCTACGGCGGTCTTTTCCAGCTCCCAGGTGTTCGAGTGAGGGATGAAGACGGCGTTCAATCCTACTTGCAGGGCAGGATTGATGTCGCTGCGCGGGCTATTTCCTACCATCCATCCGTGCGATTTCACGATTTTGAATTGTTCGATGATGTGGCCATAGACCTCGGAATTTTTCTCGACCACGATTTCGATGGCGTCGAAATAGGTCTGCAGGCCGGAGCGCTCCACTTTGGCGGCTTGCTCGGCGGGCTCGCCCTTGGTGAGCAGGATCAGGCGATGGCGGTCGGCAAGGTAAGCCAGCGTTTCCGGAACGCCGTCGAGGATATGCGGGGGCGTGCCCTCCAAGTCAGCGGCCATTTGCTCGATGCGCTGGACCATTTCGCGGCGGGCGACGTTTCCGGCAAGTTTTAGGTAAGTGTCTTCGAGGGAGCGGCGGAAACTGCGTACGCCGTAGCCGTGCTGGCGAATGTTGCGGCGCTCGGTTTCATTCAGGATGTAGCGGATGTAGTCGCGGGTGTAGCCGAGGGGCTCGAGGAGATCGATGAAGGTCTCGATAGCCTGCTCGAAGAATATGTTGTTTTCCCAAAGGGTGTCGTCGGCGTCGATCAAGATAGTGTGGCGGGCCATGGTCGGTTAGCGGGCGAAGCCCTGGGAAGACGACCGGTGAGGAAGTGGCGAGAGCGCCGGGTGGCCGAGGGAATACCCGCAGGGCGATAAGATGCCGGGAGATGCGGAAACGTTCCGGTGCAAAAGCGCAGGGAAGGACATGGCCGTCAGGCCGAAGCCGGCAGGAATTCGTAGCGCTCGATCCGAGCCGCGACTCCCTGGCGGCCGGCGATCGAATCGACCCTCAGAACGCGAGCGTAGCAACGAATGTGGACGTCACCGGCGAGGGTGATCTGCTGAGGCAAGGTGAGCACGAATTCGATGGAAGAGTCGGCTTGGAGCGGCGCGGGACTGGTGAAGTAAAGCCCGCGGAAACTGACGTCGCGAGTTTCCCCCGCTTGTTCCACGAAATTGTGCGCGGCCGCTTCGAAGCGCACCTTCATCGGAAGGGCCATGGAAAAGCGACGAGCGGTCCGGCGCTCAGTGGCGGGCTTGGCTGCAGTTGACTCAGGGGATGCCATCGGAGGCCAACGCTAGCACCGACGCGCGGGGAAAGGCAAGTTTTTTGGGCGGTCCGTACCTCTGAGCCTTAGCGGCACGGCCGGGACGCCTGCAGGCCACTCAGGGCGCGGCAGGCGCATCGGATGGGAAGGTCAGCAGCGGACCCTCGAAGCGGCGAGAACCCAGGATCATGAAAAATATGCTCAGGGACACATCGAGGCACACCGCTGCAGTTGTTGGGAGGCACAACGGGCGTTACAGGCGCGCCTGGTTGACAACCCGGAAGCCGGGCGGGTATCATTCGCGTGATAAGAAACCCGGAGTAGCATTTCTATCCCTTCTATTCTCTAGCCCCGCAGGTTGGAGTCCGAGGGAAATCCTTCGGTTAGCTGCGAGCCCGCTGGGAGACGCGTATGTCAGTTAATCATGATCAACCCGATGCCGAAAACCCTCCGATTTCAACTTCGGGGCCTTCCGGCACTCAAGTAGATGCGGTGGATTCTGCCGTGGAAGCGCCCGCTCGAAGCGAGTCGTTGGCGGTGGAAGATCGACCGCACGCGGTGGCGGCTGCGCCGCCTGCGATCTCCGAGCCGGAAAAACAGGACACGCCAGCGGAGGCGCCCGCGCCGACCGTTGCTGCTTCTGCGCCTGCCGCTGTTGCTGACCAGCATTCCGACACCAAGGTGAAAGAGCAATTGCGCGCCGCTGCGTCTCACGACGCCAGCGCGCCGGGCGAAACTGCGTCTGCTGATGCTGCTGATTCTTCTGATTCCGCACAATCGGAAGCGGACCGCGCGGCCGAGGAAGTAACCGCCGAAGGCATGAGCCAACTGCTCGAACAGTATCCGACGCCGCAAGCCGCGGCAGCCGAAGGCGAAATCTTTGAAGGGAAAGTGCTGAGCGTCACGCCCGCGGGTGTGGTGGTGGACGTCGGCGGAAAATTCGAAGGGCTGGTGCCGGCGTCGGAATTCCTGGAATCGGGCGGGGCGATACCGTTTGGGGCGGGGCAGACGATTGAAGTTGAGCGCACCCACGAATACAAGGACGGGTACGTATTGCTGTCGCACACCAAGGCGCATAAGCGCCGGGTGTGGGAAAAGATCGAGAAGTCCAATCGGGAGCACACCTCGATCACCGCGAAGGTAATCGACCGTATCAAGGGCGGCGTGGTGGTGGATATTGGTTTGCGCGCGTTCCTGCCTGCGTCGCAAATCGAATTACGGCCGGTGCACGATTTGGATGCGTGGAAGGATCGGGAGCTGGAAGTCCGGGTGTTGAAGGTGAACCGCAAGCGCGGAAATATTGTGGTGAGCCGGCGAGTGATTCTGGAAGAAGAGCAGAAGACGCATCGCGACGCGCTGATGGCCAACCTGGTGGAAGGCGCGATCGTCACCGGAAAAGTGAAGAACGTGACGGATTACGGCGTGTTTGTGGATCTGGGCGGAGTGGACGGGCTGCTGCACGTGAGCGATCTGGTGTGGGGCCGGGTGCAGCATCCTTCGGCGCTGGTGAAACCGGGCGACGATATCCAGGTGCAGGTGCTGCGGTTCGACAAAGACAAGATGCGCGTTTCGCTGGGCCGCAAGCAGCTGCTGCCGGATCCCTGGGCTACCGTGCCGGAGCGTTTTCCGGCGGGCAGCCGGACGAAAGGAAAAGTGGTGGGAGTAACCGACTACGGCGCGTTCGTGCAGATGGAGCCGGGCGTGGAGGGATTGATCCACGTCAGCGAGATGAGCTGGTCGAAGCGGGTGAAGCATCCATCGAAAATGGTGAAAGAGGGCGACGAAGTGGAAGTGGTGGTGCTGGAAGTGAAGCCGGAACAGCACCGCATCTCGCTGGGATTGAAGCAGACCCAGGCCGATCCGTGGGAAGCGGTGGCGGCGAAGTATTCTCCGGGAATGCTGGTGAGCGGGCGAGTGAGGAACCTGGCGGAATTCGGGGCATTCGTGGAGTTGGAAGAAGGAGTGGAAGGGCTGATCCACGTCAGCGATCTCACCTGGACGGGCCGGGTGAAGCACCCCAGCGAGAAATTGAAGAAGGGCGAGGTGGTGGAAGCGAAGATCCTGAAAGTGGATTCGGAGCACCGCCGGCTGTCATTGGGATTGAAGCAAGTGAACGATATCTGGGCGAACTGGTTTGGCGCGCACAAGGTGAACGACCTGATCAAGGGGAAGGTGACGCGGCTGGCGGAGTTTGGCGCGTTCGTGGAGCTGGCGGAAGGAATCGAAGGACTTTGCCACGTTTCGGAAATCGAAGAACGGAAGTCCAGAGCCGACCGCGGCGAGCGCGAGAAATTGCCACGTGGCCAGCGGACCGCCTCGGTGCTGACGCAGGGACAAGAGTACGAATTCAAGATCATTCGCATCGAAACGGATCAGCACAAGATCAGCCTGAGCTATCGGGCCGCGCAAAAACAGGTGGAGAGGCAGGAGATGGAAGTGTTTCGTTCCGCGAAGTCCACTTCGAAAGCCACCATCGGCGACGCAATCATGGCCAAGCGGCAGTCGCCGTAATGGGCCAGCCCCGGGGAAATAGACGTTTACCTATGAGGCCATTAGTGTTATTCAGGGAACGCCCTGAACCCCGCCCTTTGCACCCCGATCATCATTTGTGACAGAATTGAGTAAGGAGGCCGCCTTCCGATGACCAATGCTCCGACGGTGAACAAGGAAGACAAAGACCACACGATGACCAAGGCGGACCTGGTAGAAGAGGTCACGCGCGTAACCGAGCTGGCGCGTAAAGAGTCCGAAACCGTCGTGGAAACAATTTTTGAGAGCATCATTCAGGCGCTGCAAACCAACGACAAGATCGAAATCCGCGGATTTGGCAGCTTTCGCACGCGCCAGCGCCGTGGACGTACCGGTCGCAATCCGAAGACCGGGGCGAAAGTGGAAGTCCCGCCGAAGAAGATCCCCTACTTCAAGCCCAGCAAGGAATTGAAGGACTACGTGAATACGTCGGCGCGTCCGGAAGGCCGCCCCGCCGCCGAGCCTTCCGCGCAAAGCTGAGCGAGGCGCCAGGCATGGATTACCTGTGGACGCCGTGGCGCTACAAGTACATGGAAGACGCGAGCAAGAACCAGACCTGCGTCTTCTGCCACGCGCTCTCGCTGCAGGACGATCGCACGGCGCAAATCGTGCTCCGCGGTGAAAAAAACTTCGTCATCCTGAATCGTTATCCCTACACCACCGGGCATGTGATGGTGGTGCCGTACGTTCATACCGACAACCTGACTGGATGCGATGCCGGCACGTTGTCGGAGATGATGGTTCTGACGCAACGGGTGCAAACCGCGCTGGAAGGCATCTATCACCCGCAAGGCTACAACCTGGGCATGAACATTGGCCGAGCCGCGGGAGCTGGAGTGGTGGGGCACATCCACTTGCACGTGCTGCCGCGATGGATTGGGGACTCGAACTTCATGACCACGGTGGGAGAGACGCGCGTGGAGCCGGAAGACCTGGTCACTACCTACGAAAAAATACACGCCGCGCTGCACGCGGCACCAGTTTCCGACGATTTGGCACAGCCCCGCCGCTAGCGGCATTTCCTGATTGAAATTTAATTTTCGCGAACGATTTCGGCGTTTGCGCTGGGAACGGCGATGCGTTGCAGCTTGCCTGATTCGAGGAAGACATCCACTTCGAGGTCTTCTGTCTTGACGCTGAGGGCTTGTTGCGAGGGATTCCCGGCGGACGCAGAAGCGAGCGGCTCGATGGTGACGCTGCCGGGAGTCATCGATTGCGGCACGAGTACGGAAACGATTTGCGGTCCCTTTTTCTGCCAGTCGTAGAGATGCGCCAGCACTGCGTACTGGTGATACATATTGTTATCCAGCACGGCGATGCGGGGATTGGGAAATGTGAATTGCTGGGTGTAGGGCTTGGCTCCCTCCAGATGCAACTCGATGGTTGCGGTCAAGTCCTGGAAGGCGATATTGGCGGAAGCTTTTTTTGCTCCTTGGGTCGACCACTCGTAGGAAATGGGAGTGCCCGCTGGGGTGAGGCGAAGCGCGCCCATGATGCGGGTGCTCGGGCCCTGCGCCGGCTTGGCGTCGGTTGACCCGCGAGCGATCCACTCGCCTCCGGACGGCGCGATCTCAAAATCCTCCCGGCCGGCCACCTGTCCGCTAATCAGGATGCGCAGTTTTCCCTTGTCGGCAATCAGGACGGAAGGCGACGTTGCCGCGAATGGTTGTGCAGCAACGGCGCGGGCAAGCAGGCCAGGCATGCACGGGCCGAGCGAGATCGCGGCGAGGGCGATGGCGAGCGCGAAGAAAATTGCGGGTGAGGCGACGCGCGGGGTTCTGGGGTTCACGCTTGCACTCGGTCGAAAATCGCGATGGCCAATATCTGTTCCACGACGCGCAACGGTTCGATATTTGTCTCCACCCGATAGTCGGAAAGCTCGTAGAAAGGCAGCCGCTGGTCGTAGAGCTGGCGAAAGCTGGCCTCGTCGCGGAACAAAGGGCGGTCGCTCATGCGGGAAATTCGGGAGAGAAGCTCTTCGATGGGGCAATGGAGCCAGATCAAACGCGCGCCGTTGGCCCGGAGAAATTCGACAGCGCCAGGCTGCGCGGTGGTGCCGCCACCCAGAGAGACAATGGTAGGGGCAGCCTGCTCGCGGGATTCACCTTCGATCCGCCGAAGCTGCTCGCGCTCAACCTCGCGAAATGCAGGTTCACCATACTGTGTGAAGAATTCGGGGATGCTCACGCCGGTGTGCTGAACGATCCGCTGATCGAGGTCGACGTGGCGCCACCCAATCTGGCGGGCCAGCAGCCGCGCCACCGTGGATTTCCCGGTGCCCATGAATCCGGTTAGACATATCAAAGGGGAAGGCCGCGCCGGTCCGACTGGTGGGATCGCCATCAGCAATACTTCCGTGGTGCGCTTGGTGGGTTAGTCACGCTTCAGGATGTTGATTGTACCATCGAACGACCGCACGTCGATCTTGGCGCGTCCCAGATTCATGCTCCCGAATATACTGGTGGCCCAGCGCGACGGCGGGCTTTGCGGATGGTTATAGGGCTTCAGGTCCGCCTGATTGTTCAATTTTCCGTGCACCGATTGCGCGTTCAGGTCGAAAGAATCGCCGGGGGAAAAGCGCACGTTGATCGAGCCACTGTAGTTCTTGAGGCGGTAGACCCCATTGGCGAGAAACTCGCCGTCGAGCAGAATATCTCCGTTGGAGGTGGACGCAAAAATCTTGTAGCTGCGCATCTGGATCAGCCGGACGTTGCCGCTGATTGACTGCACTTGCACTTGACCGGCGCAGCGCGAGCATTGAAAGTCGCCGCCCACGGTCTTCACCGTGACGTAGCCCGCGGCATCGGCCAGGTTGACGCCTGCGCCAACCGTTTCCACCGCCATATCGCCGAACACCTGATTGACTTCCACCAACCCGGAATCATCATGAATCTGAAGCTCGGCATCCTGGGGAACGGAAATCTGATAATTGGCTTCGAACTCTTCCGGGGTAACGCTGTTGGCCAAGGTGTGGGTAACCAGATCGATGCGATTGCCCATCTGCGTAGCGTCCACTTCGACGCGGTCACTGGCGTGATCGGCGGAAACCATCACTTCGGGCTTATTCCAGGAGTGGATGGTGATGGTGCCATTCGGATTGTGGATGGTGACCACGCTGTGGCCGTCCACGGTGAAATGCTTTTCCAGGTGATGGCCGAAGGCGGGCGCAGCGAAGAAACATACCCCGGCGGCGATCCATGCTGCGGCCGCTGCGGATTTGGTTGCGCGCAAAGAAAGTGTGACGTTCATCGTGATTCTTCCCCCCGATCGGAAATCTGATCGAGCAAATCCGCCTTCTGCTGATAGGCGTCGTATAGATAATCGCGTGCTAATTCGTTCTGGGGTTCTTCGCGTACGCTTTTTTCACATAGCTTGATGTAGTTGTCAACCAGCACCAGGTTCTTATGAAACGAAGCCGCCACTACGGGATTGGGCTCATGCAGACCGGAGAGGGTATTTTCCTCCGCGGTGTCGAGGACAGCGCTCACTTGGTCGGCGCGGTCGCGGGTGGTGTTGTACCAGCGGGTATCGTTGCTCTGCAGCAAGGAGTGGGAGCCGAGCATAAAGCCACCCGCGGCCATCAACGCGAGATAAACAACTGCCAAGGCGGGGCGGGGCATTGCTCCAGGCAGCCAGCCAAACCAACGCCGGGTCGAGCGTGCCTTCTGGCCGGGTTGCGCAACAAGTTCCGCTGCGTCACGCGCGATTAATCCCTCTTCTTCCATGCGGGCGCGGAGCGCTACCCAGACGCGGGCAGGCGGGTCGGGATCCTGGTCAGCGAGGGCGCGGGCAAACGAGGCAATCGCGGCAACGTCACCGGCCACGCTCCGGCAGGATGCGCAATCCCGGAGGTGCGCTTCGGCATCCGCCGGGCGCACACCCTCCAGCCATGATTCCAGGTATTCGGCCAAAAACTGAGAGCAGTTCAGGGCTTCCATCTTATTTTCCACCCTCGGTGGCGGCGTCGGACTTCTCCGCCTGACGTTCTTCGCGCGCTTTGTCCCGCAGCGTCTCGTGCAGCAACTCGCGGAGCCGCATGCGGGCCTTGTGCAACTGAGATTTCGAGTTCCCGATCGAGCAACCCATTATCTCGGCTATCTCGTTGTGTTCGTAGCCCTGCATGTCGTGGAGCACGAACACCGATTTATATCCCTGCGGCAATTGTTCGATCGCCCGTTGCAAATTCATCCGATCAATGGAGCCCGCCAGCCGCAGGTCCGGCCCGCCGAAATCCCGGCGCGGCCCGGAAGATTCCTCGTCCGGCTCAGTCATTTCGTCCAGGGAGCTGACAATCGCCGTTTTCTTGCGCAGGCGCATCAGCACCACGTTGACCGCCAAGCGATGCAGCCAGGTGGAGAAAGCCGACTCACCTCGGAACGTAGCGATCTTCCGAAAAAGCTGGAGGAACGCTTCCTGGGTGAGATCCTCCGCCTCGGCGGTGTTGCTTACCATCCGCAGGCACAGGGAATAAACCCTGCGGCTGTGCAGTTGGTACAAGCGCTCGAAGGCTTCTGCATTGCCTTGCTGGGCGAGCCGGATCGCTTCCGCTTCCGGCATCTCTCCGTCATTTACTCGTCGCAATCGGGTCACTATCCCGGTCGGGACGCATCTGTAAGGCTGGGATGCATCCCCGGTTCTGAGAGTTGTACTTCGTTCGCGCTGGGGTGTTGGCGATGCGGGCAATTACACGATCGACGGCAGATAGCACACTGGCCGCGTATGGCAAACCCCTACAGCAAACCGAACCATTGTGAGGGGATTATTAAGGTTCGTCCAGTGGAGTTCGGAGGCGGCTCGAACGACCGGATTAGAAGCGATCGGAAACCAGATCCTGACGCGCAGAGGCCGCCACCGGCACCGGAACCAGCAGGGTCTGCTCGAATTGTGGGATCTGCGACGCCGGGAGGGTGCCGAGGAAGCACTTTAAAAGAACCTCAGACTCGCGCAGGCAGGTGTTGAAATCGTAATGCAGGCACTCCAAGGCGGACCAGGAACGGTCTGGCCAGGCACAAGCGCCGGCGGCCAGTTCATCTGCGCAAATGCAGAATTCCTGGGCGATTTTCTCCAGTATTTCGGAAAGAACGCGCACCTTGAGAAAAAAACGAGCGCGGCTGCCGAATAGAATGTGAAAGAAGAGACTATTCCAGCCGGCGGCATCTTGCGCGGTGGGGCCGCGGAAAAAAGAAGGATTGAGCGAGTCCACCAGCGGCAAATCGGGCATGTGCCGGGCCTCATCGTAAATTCTAGCCAACGCGGCGGTTACGGTGAGAGTAAGTGGCGCCATCACTTGGGAGGAAACGGCCGCGTGTTGGCGGGCCAGTATCTCATTTCCATCGCTGCGCTGGGAAAGACCCGCGTCCAAAGCCACACTGAGCATGTTGAACGGCGGAGTCCAAAGCAGGAGAGCGCGGTCAAAGACTTGGACCTTATTCGCGGGAAGCCGCGCGGCCCATTGCTCTCGGACACTTTGACGCGAAGCAAAAAACTTTGAGAGGCCTGCGAAATCCATAAACGCCTCCGACGGGTGACCGGCAGTATATCAGGAATTGGGACCAGGGAAGGGGTTTCCTTGACGCTGCCCGGACCGGCCCTTATACTGCCCAACGACTGAGCCGAAAGGACCTGCGTTGGAATTCGAGCCCCACGACCAATACCTGCAACGCCTGAAAAAACTGAGCGAAATCGTGGAAAAGGGCCATGTGGCGTATCCCACGCGGTTTGCCTGGACCCACACGGCGGCGGAAATCCTCGAAAAGTACGGTTCGAAGACCGCCGAGGAACTGGCCGCACAACCGGTTGAGGTGCGGGTGGCAGGACGTCTGGTCCAAATGCGCGGGCACGGGAAAGCGGGATTCGCGCACCTGCTCAACCGGGGCAGTCGCCTGCAGATTTATGTGAAGTTGGACGTGGTGGGTGAGCGAGCGTACGAGTTGTACCGCCTACTCGACCTGGGCGACAGCATCGGCGTAGCCGGGCACCTGTTTCGTACCAAGACTAATGAGTTGACCATATGGGTGGAGCGCATCGAGCTTCTCAGCAAGGCGCTGCTGCCTTTGCCCGAGAAGTGGCACGGTCTGTCGGATGTGGAGTCGCGTTTCCGCCAGCGGTATCTGGACCTTATTTCCAACCACCGGGTGCGCGAGACCTTTGAAAAGAGGGCGGCGGTATTGCGGGAGATCCGGCGATTCTTCGACGAGCGCGGATACATGGAAGTGGAAACGCCGATGATGCACGCGATTGCCGGCGGCGCCACGGCCCGGCCGTTCACCACCCACCACAACACCCTGGATCTGGACCTCTACCTGCGGATCGCGCCAGAACTGTATCTGAAGCGGCTGGTGGTGGGAGGGCTCGATCGGGTATACGAGATCAACCGCAACTTCCGCAATGAGGGCATTTCCACCCAGCACAATCCGGAATTCACCATGCTGGAGTTTTACGAGGCGTACAGCGACGTCGAATCGATGATGGTTCTGACCGAGGAATTGCTGGCGTTGCTGGCGCTGAAGATTTGCGGCAGCACCACGGTGCAGTACGGCGAGCATGCTCTCGATTTCAGCCGCATCGAGCGGATGTCGATGCGTGAAGCCATTGTGCGGCACTGGCCTGCGTATGCCGGACCTGGACCCTCGCTCGAGGATCTGGGCGCGCCGGGCGGGGCACGGAAATTTCTGCAGACCTGGGACGCCGCGGCGCGTGCCGCGGGACGCGAGGGCGTGGCTATCGGCGCGGCGGATTCGAACGGCCAGTGCATCGGAACGCTATTTGAAGCGGTGGCCGAAGAAAAACTGATCCAGCCGGTGATGATTTACGATTTCCCGACTGACATTTCGCCACTTTCCAAGCGGCACCGGGACGATCCGTCGATTGCCGAACGCTTCGAGCTCTACGTGGCTGGTATGGAGATCGCCAACGGCTTTTCGGAATTAAACGATCCCGCCGACCAGGAAGCTCGGTTTCGGGAGCAGATCGAGCGCGGCGGCGATGAGGTCCCCAAGCAGCTTGATGAAGATTATATCCGCGCACTGGCTCACGGCCTGCCGCCCACCGGCGGAGAAGGCATTGGCATCGACCGGGTAGTGATGTTGCTTACCGATTCGCACTCGATCCGCGAAGTGATCCTCTTTCCGTTGCTGCGGCCAGTTGCCCCCGATAGCCCAGCCGACGACGGACTGGTCGACAACCCCGCTACAGGTAAGAGTCCCGCATCGAACGAGACTAAATGACGCTCCAGTGGCTGGTCGCTCTACGCTACCTACGGTCGCCATCGCGGCCGGCGGTGCTGCGGCTGGTAACCGTGCTCTCGATCGTGGGCGTCGCCGCCGGGGTGGGCTCGCTCGTGGTGGCGCTGGCCATGAACACCGGGTTTCGCCAGGCTATCCGCGACCGCCTGCTGGGCGTCACCGCGCACGTCAACCTCAAACCGATCGACGCCGAAGGGATTCCGGACTACCGTGCGCTGATACAGCGGCTGGCGAATACCCCAGGAGTGAGAACCATCACCCCCGCGATGTACGACACGGTTCTACTGTCCGCAGGCGGCCGGGCCCGGGGCATCGTGATGAAGGGAATCGATCCGGCGCTGGAAGTGCGCGCGAGCGAAGCGCTGCAGAAGATGGTGGAGGGGTCGTCCGACTTCGCCGCCGACGGCGAAGGATTTCCGGCGCTGCTGGTGGGGAAAATTCTAGCCAATGACCTGCACATAAGCGCCGGAGACTTCGTTACCCTGACCAGCCCGCAAGGCAATTTGACGCCGTTTGGGATGATCCCCAGGTCCAAGCGTTTCCGGGTGACGGGCATCTTCGATTCCGGCTTCTACGATTACGACGCCAATTGGGGCTTCGTCACATTGGCCTCGGCGCAGGGCTTGGCGGGCACCGGCGACGTCGCCAGCCTGTTGGAAGTGCGTGCCAACCGCATTGATGACGCCAGCGCTGTGGCCGACCGGCTACGCGAGAAAGCCGGCCCCGGCTATCTAACCACTACCTGGAGTGACGAAAACCAAGCCCTGTTTCGGGCATTGAGCCTGGAAAAGCTCGTGACCGCGCTGTTCATCGGCCTAATCACCTTTGTGGCAGGACTGAACATTTTGGTGGTGCTGACCATGACCGTCACCGACAAGGCTCGCGACATCGCGATACTGATCGCCATGGGGGCGCGGCGGCCGCAAATCCGGAATATCTTTATGCTGGAAGGGCTGGCAGTGGGGCTTGCCGGCACGCTGGCCGGCCTGGCTGGCGGGTACGGCTTCGCATGGATTGCGGACCACTGGAGATTGATCCCGTTGAACCCAGAGGTCTACGCGATCCCGTATGTTCCGTTTCATTCCAACGGCTGGGACGCGCTGTGGATTTCCGCGGCGTCGGTAGCGATCTGCGTTGCCGCAACGCTTTACCCCGCGCGAGCGGCTACGCGAATTTTACCGGTGGAGATCCTACGGTTCGAGTAGGTCCTGTTGCCGCGACCATGCGCAGTTCGAATGCGATACTGGGAGTAAATAGGAGCGCTGTGCCGACTCGAACCGTTTGCCGGTATCTGGTACGAATTTACTAGCAACGCGCGCCCAAACTAGTACCTTTGGACGTGCTAGAATTGAGCTACGTCACGCTGTACGCCTGGGGCGAAACAGGCGTCAGTGGTAGTTCTTCGGAACTATGGGAAAGTGTTTATCACTGGCGTGCTCGGGCGGGAAATATCGGCATTGGAATTAAAGCACATAGCGGCGACAGCCTTCGGCATCTAACGTGAGTAGTGTATTGCCAGAATGACATCAACAATCGACTCCGGCGTACTGGTCGTCCCGCAGCCGCAAACGGCGACGTTCCAGACAGTGAAAAACGGCGGGGAGTTGCTGCGCATGGCCGGTGTCGGCAAGAAATTCGGTTCGGGAACATCGGCAATCGAGCCACTCCGCAACGTCGACCTGAGCGTTGCTCGGGGAGAGATGATCGCGGTGCTCGGGCCGTCCGGTGCGGGCAAAAGTACTTTGTTGCATCTGCTGGCCGCGCTGGACACCCCAACAACGGGTGCAGTATACTTCGCCGGAAATTCTCTGGAAGCGCTTACGGAAGAGACGCTGGCGGAGTACCGGAACCGCAAGATCGGTTTTGTGTGGCAGCGTCACCATCTGTTGCTGGATTTTACGGCGGCAGAGAACGTAGCGATGCCGCTCCTGATCCAAGGCGGACCCAGTGGCGTAGCGCTCGAGCGGGCACGGGATTGGCTGGCGGAAGTAGGATTGGCCGACCGCGCCAATAATCGAGCGGGGGAGTTGTCTGGTGGAGAGCAACAGCGCCTGGCGATTGCACGAGCTCTCGTCGGCCATCCGGAACTGCTGCTGGCGGATGAACCGACCGGAAATCTTGACGAAGGCAACGCCGAGGCCATCTTCGAATTGATGCAGCGACTCCATCGGTCCAATCAGCTCACTTCCATCCTGGCTACACATAACCTCTCTTTGGCTCGGCGCGCGGATCGCCTGCTGGTTTTAGAACATGGCAGCTTGGGTCCAGCCGGGAAAACAGACGCAGAGCGCATTTACGGAGTGCCTGCGGAAGGTCCAGGGGCCCAGACCCCGGAAGGGCGGATGACCCGTGTTTGAACGCTACACTGAGAAAGCCCGTCGGGTGATCTTCTTCGCGCGTTATGAGGCTAGCCAGTACGGCAGCCCCTACATCGAGACCGAGCATTTGCTGCTGGGTCTGCTGCGCGAAGACAAAGCGTTGGCCAACCGATTCCTGCGGACGCACGGCTCGATCGATTCCATCCGTAAGGAAATCGAATCGCGCATTACCGTGCGCGAGCGCATCTCGACCTCGGTCGAAGTGCCGCTGAGCCAGGAGTGCAAACGCATATTGAACTTCGCGGCGGAAGAAGCCGAGCGGCTGGGCAACAAACACGTGGGCACCGAACATCTACTGTTGGGAGTACTGCGCGAAGAGAAATCGTTCGGAGCGGAAATTCTTCAAGAGCGAGGTCTGCGGCTGGCCGCGGTCCGCGAAGAATTACAGCGGAGCGCGGGAGAGAAGGTTCCCGTGAATCGACCCAAAGAAGCTTCGCTGCTGTCGGAATTCAGCCGCGATCTGACCCAGGCGGCCATGGAGTCGCAGCTGGATCCGCTGGTGGGCCGCGATAAGGAACTGGAACGCGCGATCCAGATACTGTGCCGGCGGACCAAGAACAATCCGGTGTTGATCGGCGAGCCGGGAGTGGGCAAGACGGCGATCGTGGAAGGGCTGGCGCAGCGAATTGCGGACGGAGACGTGCCGCCGTTCCTCGCCGACAAGCGAATTCTGTCGTTGGATCTTTCCTTGATCGTCGCGGGCACCAAGTATCGCGGGCAGTTCGAGGAACGGCTGAAGACCATCATGAAGGAATTGATGGAGAGCCAGAACGCGATCGTGTTCATCGATGAGCTGCACACGCTGGTGGGCGCGGGTTCGGCGGAAGGTTCGCTGGACGCCGCGAATATCCTGAAACCGGCGCTGAGCCGCGGCGAAATCCAGTGCATTGGAGCGACCACCCCGGGCGAATACCGCAAGTCGGTGGAAAAGGACCGCTCGCTGGAGCGCCGATTCCAGGCCATCAAAGTGGGCGCGCCGAACGAAGAGGAAGCCATTCGCGTGCTGCAGGGCGTGCGCGACCGTTACGAAAAATTCCACGCGGTCAGCTACACCGAAGATTCCATTCAGAACGCGGTCTATCTTTCCAACCGCTACATTCCCGATCGTTTTCTCCCGGATAAGGCCATCGATTTGATCGACGAAGCCGGCGCCCGCGTCAAGTTGCGCCAGGCCATGCTGCCGGATGAAGTTTCGGAAGTGCAGAAGCGCGTGAAATTCATCACCCACCGCATGGAAACGGCGATCGCCAACCACGAATTCGAAAAGGCGCGCTTCTATTCGGAAGAGGAACGCAAAGAGAAAGAGCACCTGCGCATGCTGCGCGAGAAACTGAAGATCGACGATTCCGCTACCGGTGTGGTCACCCGCGAAGACATCGAAGAAGTGGTGGCGCGCTGGACCGGCATCATGGTTTCCTCGATCAAGGAAGACGAGCAGCAGAAGCTTCTGCGCATCGAAGAAGAGCTGCATCGCCGCATCATCAGCCAGGATCGTTCGATCACCGCGCTGGCCCGCGCTATCCGCCGCAGCCGTGCGGGTTTGAAAGCGCCCGGACGTCCTGTAGGATGCTTCTTGTTCCTGGGGCCGACCGGGGTAGGGAAGACCGAAGTGGCGCGGCAACTGGGTCAGTTTTTGTTCGGAAGCGAGAAGTCGCTGATTCGTTTCGATATGTCCGAATACATGGAAAAGCATTCGGTATCGAAATTGATCGGCGCGCCTCCGGGGTACGTCGGGTACGAAGAGGGCGGCCAGCTCACCGAGCGGGTGAGGCGGACGCCGTACTCGATCATCCTGCTGGACGAAATCGAAAAGGCGCATCCGGATGTCTTCAACATCCTGCTGCAGGTATTCGAGGACGGCCAGCTGACCGACGGACTGGGAAATACGGTTGACTTCCGGAATACCATCATCATCCTGACCTCTAACCTCGGAGCGCGAGCGCTGCAGAAGCATGCGTCGCTGGGCTTCCAGAAGTCGGGCGAAGCAACGCACGTGAAAAATATGGATGACTTGGTGATGACGGAAGTTAAGAGAGTCTTCAATCCGGAGTTCCTGAACCGGCTCGACGAGATCATTTTGTTCGACTCGCTCGGCGACGAAGACTTGCTGAAAATCATCGATCTTCTGGTTGGTAAGATCAACGATACGCTGGTGCACCGGCAAGTGCAGATCGTGCTGACGCCGGAAGCGCGCCAATGGATCCTCGAGAAGACCTGCACGGATCGAAACTACGGCGCGCGGCCGCTGCGGCGCGCTCTTCAGAAATTCGTCGAAGACCCACTGTCGGAAGCTTTGATCCAGGGGGGATTGCAGAAGCCCGCTACGCTGGAAATACATCTGTCCGGCGATGGTTTGGCCTTCCGCCCGCTGGTAGAAGCAACCCCGGTGGCCCACTAAGAATCCTACACGCGCAGCCGGGATAAAAATCTGGCGAGGGAGCAAGCAGACTTGGGCGGGGGAGCGCGGCGTTGAGTATTGGCTCGGCCGCATGCGTTCGATTTTTCCACAAGTATTTTTTCTGTGGCCTTGGGGTGTGCTTGCTGGCACTTGGGGCCGCAGCGCCGATGCTTGCCCAGACGCAGCCGCGAAATTCTTCCAACACCTTCATCATCACCAACATTCAGTTTCAGGGCAACCGCCGGGTCCACAACGACACGCTGCAGTCGCGCATCTTCTCCCGCAAAGGCGACGTCTACACCGAGGATGGAGCGCGGCGCGATTTTCAAGCGCTCTGGAACACCCAGTTCTTCGAAGACATCCGCATGGAAGTGGAAGACGATCCGGCGCAGCCCAACGGAAAAATCCTGGTGTTCTATGTGCAGGAGCGCCCGGTTATTCGCAAGATTGAATACAAGGGCAACAAATCGGTGAGCGAGTCCGATATTCTGGACCGCTTCAAGGACCGCAAAGTAGGGTTGTCGGTGGAAAGCCAGTTCGATCCCACGAAAATCAAGCGCGCGGAAGTGGTGCTGAAGGATCTGTTGGCCGAACACGGCCATCAATTTGCCAAGGTCAAGCCGACCTATGAAAAGCTGGCCGCTTCCAACGCGGTTAAGCTGGTGTTCAATATCGATGAAGGCCCGAAGGTCGCGGTCGGAGTGATCACCATCACTGGCAACCATGTTTTCTCCAGCCGGCGAATCATTCGCGCGATGCGCCACTCGCGGCCGATCAGCATTCCGCTGTACATCACCGACATCGATATCTGGAACAAGACGTTCGATCGCAACAAGCTCGACGAAGACCTCGAAGTGGGGGTGCGCGGGCTGTACCAGGATAACGGCTACTTCAAAGTGCTGGTCGCTCCCAATGGTCCCACCCTGAAAACAGTGGACGAGAACAAGGCGGGAATTCCGGGGCCGTGGCCGTTCGTCGGCTCAAAGCACGGCAAGCGGACAGACATTACCATTCAGGTGGAAGAGGGCGCGCAATATCGGATGGGCACGCTGCGATTCCGGAGCTCTGATCCGGACCAGGGACTGTTCTTCAAGTCCGAATTCCTGGCGAGGGTGTTTCCAGTGAAGCAGGGAGAGATATTTTCCGCAGCCAAGCTGCGCAAGGCGTTTGAGAATTACAAAAAACTATACGGACAATACGGCTACATCGATTTCACCACCGAGCCGGAATTCGATGTGGACGACAAAAAACACCTGGTGAATCTGGTCCTGGTTTTCGACCAGCAAAAACAGTTTGTGGTCCGGCGCATCGAATTTTCGGGAAATACCACCACCCGCGATAAGGTCATCCGCCGCGAATTGCTGCTGGATGAAGGCAGCTTGTTCAACGACCGGTTGTGGGAGCTCAGCCTGCTGCGCCTGAACCAGCTCAATTACTTCGATACCATCAAGCCGGAAAACGCGGACCTGAAAAAGAACGTCAAGAACGGCACGGTGGACATCCGGCTGAAGGTGAAAGAGAAAGGAAAGCAATCGATCAGTTTCTCCGGCGGCGTGAGCGGACTGGCCGGCAGCTTTATCGGACTTTCCTACCAGACGAATAACTTCCTGGGGTTGGGCGAGACCCTCACTCTTTCGGGCCAGCTCGGAGACCGTTCGCGGAACGCTACCTTTGGATTCACCGAGCCGTATCTATTCGATCGCCCGATTTCCACGGGTTTCACCGTCTTCACCCAGCGCTTTGACTACAACCAGGCCCGTGAGGAATCTATTTTGCTGGGCCAGCAAATCGCCATCAATCCGGCCATCGCACAGAACTACGATACCGACAGCCATGGCTTTACCATGTTCGCCAGCTATCCCCTGCGCAAACTCTCGTTCACCCGCCTCGGCCTCACTTACGGATATTCCACCACCGATATCAGCGCGTTTAGCCAGTCGTCCGAATTGCTCTTTGAGTCGCTGCAATTCACCAGTTTGGCCGGGCCCTCTTCGCTCAAAGGCATCCGCGCGAGCAAGATCACCCCGACGCTGACGCACAATACGGTGAACGCGCAATTCAATCCGACCGGCGGAAAGAGCTATTCATATGCGGCGTCGTTCGAGGGCGGCCCGCTATTAGGCAACGTCAACGTGGTGTCGAACAGTTTCGAGTTCAAGTATTTCCATAGCACCTACCATCACCGCAACGTAATCGGAATACGCGCGTTGAGCGCGTTCACCACCGGCTACGGAGGTAAAGTGGTGCCCCCGTTCGACCGTTTCTACACCGGCGGCGAGGACACTGTGCGCGGCTTCGATTACTACACCATTTCGCCCTACGTCTTTATTCCCTCGTCGACCAGTACCAGCGTCACCTTCAAGAATCCTACGGTACTGGATGGCAACGGCAATCCCACCACGCAATCGATTTCCGTGCCGATCCTGCAGTATTACGCCACGCGTCCCGGCGGCGACAGCCAGACCGTGATCAACGCCGAGTACCGCATTCCTATCGCGGGGCCGGTGGTGTTCAAGCTCTTTAACGACATAGGCCTGAACGGAATTATTCGCCAATCGGGGCTGCAACTGAGCGATTCCGCGGTGGGGCTGTTGCAGCAGCAATATCCCAATCCCAACTTCCCGAATACCGTGATTCCCAAGAACCTGGAGCTGGTTCCGGGCACCAATTTCCATCCCCGGGATTCGATCGGCGTGGAACTGGTGGTTCAGCTGCCCATCATCCAAGCGCCATTCCGCATCTACTACGCGTATAATCCGCTGCGCCTGACCAATACGGTGTCGGCGCCGCGAGGGGCGTTCGCTCTGACGGATCAGACCCAGCGCTATCTGCAGGGTATTGGAGTTCTGAATACCCAGGTCATACCGGAATTGAATACACTACTGACGAACGACATTCAGAAGTTCCCGACCGGGCTGGTGGAAACCAAGAGCACTTTCCGGTTCACGATTAACACTACGTTCTAAGATCTTCCGGCGCCGCACGAAGCGGAAAGACACGGGAACCGCGCAGGCCTCGGCGGTCGAAATGGAAAAGGAGTTGGTGGTATGAGGTTTGGCCAAGTGGGGAAAGCAAGTTTGTGGTTGGTGGCGCTGGCATCGTTCGCGATCGCCGGATGTGGATCTGCGACGAAGGCGCTGGTGACGATTACCCCCAATGCGCCGACGGTGCTGGTGGGGACCAGCCTGCAGTTCACGGCGTCAGTGAGCGGAGTCTCGGCTACGGGCGTCACCTGGGGTGTAAGCCAAGCCAACGAGACACCCATCGTCGGCGGAAACAGTGCGCTCGGAACGATCAACACGAACGGGTTGTACACCGCGCCGATTACCGTTCCGAGCCCCAAGACGGTGAAAATTACCGCCACCAGCATTGCCAACATCAACGACTTTGGAACCGCGACGGTCACCGTCGACTCCGGCATCCGGGTGCGCGTGATTCCATCGACCTACACTTGCAACTCCACCACCGCGCTGCCTTCCGCCATCACCATGGAGGTATCGGAGACCTACCAGTTCACCGCGTGCGTCACGGGATCCCTGAATACCGGAGTGACTTGGTCGGTCAACAGCACGGCCGGTGGAACTGTGGCCACCGGCACCATCTCTGGATCGGGACTGTTTAGCGCTCCAGACGTGGCTGAATCGGGCGTGACGATTTCCGCGACGGCGGTTGCGGATCCTACCCAATCAGGAGACTTCACGGTGGATGTGAGCGCCAACGCCACTCCCGCGGTGACCAGCGTGGTGCCGTCTTCGGTGCCCCAAGGGTCGATCCAACAGGACATCTATTTGATTGGCAAGGGCTTCTTTTCCACCAGCACGGTGGTGCTGAACGGGGCGCCGAGTGCCAGCGTCACCACCACTTATCTGAATACCACACTGCTCCGGGCGCGAATCACCGCACCGGCGCTATCGGCTGCGGCCATATTGACCTTGAGCGTGCAGAGCCAGTCCGGCGACTTATCCGCGGCCACCAATCTAAACGTGTATGCGGTAAAGCCTGCGTTGCTGTCCCTCACGCCGAATACTTTGGCCCGCGCTACCACCACGTCAACGCCTACGGTTACGCTGACCGGCGGATTTTTCACCCCTTCCACGGTCACCACGTTCGACGGCAATTCGGTGGTCGGCACCTCGCAGACCGGAGACCCGCGGCACTTGAATGTGGGACTGGCAGGGCCGGAACTGAATCTGGCTGGGTTGTATTCACTGGTGGTTCGCAATCTGGGTATTATCACCACCGCTTCCTCCGAAGCGGCCACCAACGTCGCTGTCTCCAATCTGACGTCAGACATCCCAACGGCCGCGACGGCCACCGTGCCGTTGGCGAGTAGCGCTGCGGCAACCGCCGTAGCAATCAATGCGGCTACCGCGACGGCAGTGGTGGTGAATACCGGCGACAATTCGATATCATTCGTCAATCTGGACGCCCTTCCCACCGCCGCTCCGGCGACGGTTCCTGTGGGAATGCATCCCACCGGCGTAGCGGTTGACGACATTTTGAATCTAGCGCTGGTTGTGAATAGCGGCGACAACACGGTCTCCGTGGTGAACATGGCCACCCAGACCGTGCAATCCACCTTATCGCTGACCGGCTTCACCCCAGTGAGCACCCAGGCAGGCCTGACCATTTCGCCCTATTCGATCGGCATCAATTCGCTCACCCATCGCGGCATCGTGGTGAATTCCACCACCAATACCGCCACGGTTATTGACCTGGTGACCCCCAATCCCAATAGCACGCCCGCCTGCACCACTCCGCCGTGCGCCCTGACCACCGTCGGAGGCACACTGCCCTCGGTGAGCACCGGCCTGTTTCCCGAGGTGGCGATCGATCCCACTCTGAACTGGGCCGTGGTTACCCCGGGTGGAGAAGGCACCGTGTCCATCGTGGACTTGGGCCGGCCTGCGACCCCCGGAGACGGCGGCAAGCTTCCCGCGGTTGTCGGTACCCTGGCGCTCTCCACATC
The DNA here is from genome assembly GCA_963725655.1 of uncultured Acidobacteriota bacterium. Classification (GTDB taxonomy): domain Bacteria; phylum Acidobacteriota; class Terriglobia; order Acidiferrales; family UBA7541; genus CAVRXT01. The sequence continues at coordinate 835,195 of CAVRYY010000001.1, forward strand.
GGTGCAGGGCGTCGCGGTGAATTCGCAGACCCACGCGGTCCTAGTCACTGACCCCACCAATACTGCGTCGACGATTTTTAGCGCACTCGACTTTACGACCCAGACTTACACCCAGACTAAAACGGAAATCGCGGCAGCCATAAATCCGCTGACCAACACTGGCGTCACTGTGAACGCCTTTAGCGGCGCCGCGCACGTCACCAACCTCGCTACCGGCATCGTTTTGCAGACCGTCCCGGTGGGAGCGAATCCGCAGGCCGTGGCGATCGACGCTGGGAGCAACCAGGCAGTGGTGGTGAACCAGGGCAATGGCGCGGGAACCAGCTCGCTGACGGTTCTTTCGTTGGGGCCGGCGCGGCCGCTGCAGATCGTCGAGTCCACTCCGGACATCACGTTTTCTACAGCATCGCCCGTCACTCTCACCGTCACCGGACATGGATTTGCGGCCGGTTCGGTAATCCGTTTGGATGGCACTCCGTTGACGACGGCTACTCTACCTTCGGCTTGCCCCGCCGATTGCCGTCAATTGACCGCCACGGTTCCCATCACCATGCTTGGGACGCCGCGGCGGTACGTGGTGGACGTGCAAAACACGGATTCGACGCTCTCGAACGTCGGGCATTTGACCGCGATCCTGCCGGTCTCGGTGGCCACCGCGCCCACTTCGGTAGCCGTGGACACCACCCGCGAACTGGCCATCGTCGCAAGCCAGGGAGATTGCTCCGTTCCGGGCAGCGTCTCGATCATCAATCTCACTACCGGCCTGATCAACGCCACACTCACAGTCGGGACTTGTCCGACCTCGGTGGCCGTGCTCCCCAGTCTGGGCTTGGCGGCGGTAACCACCACCAACGACAACCAGGTGTCTATCGTGGATTACGTAAACCTGGCGGTGGTGAGGTCTGTGCCCAGCTGCAGCGGTTGCACCCAGCCGATGGGGGTGGCCATGAATACGGACACCGGAGCTGCGGTGGTTGCCAACTATGGCACCAACGACATCAGTTCGATCTCGATGGCCTCGGGCGCGGCTGGCGGCGGGGAAGCAGTGACCGTGGATCAACAGCCGATCGCGGTGGGGGTGGACTATGTGGACGATATTGCCTTGACGGCTACCACCTACCCGCCGGCGGCGTTCGATTTCGTCGACCTTGCCACGGTAACGCTGGCCGGACGGATTTCCGGAGTTACAGGACCAGCCGCTTCGGTCTACGATCCCGTGTCGAGCGAATTTCTGGCGGCGGAGAGCGATTCGAATCGCATCGATATCATCGATCCGCTTACCCAAGTGGTGACCACCATGCGCGCTGGAATCGATCCGACGTCGATTGATTACAATCCGCAAACGGGCACTGCGGTAACCGTTAACCCAGCCAGCAATACGGTTTCGGTGGTGGACTATCAGGGGCAACACGTGGTGTATGCTCTGGGCTTGGGCGGATCGCCAATGTTTTCTATCGCCATCGATCCTTCGACGAACATCGGAGTGCTCACCGATCTCACCAACAATCGCGTGCTCCTGGTACCTCTGCCGCAGTGAGTGCGGTTATCCCGGGTGCGCGACGAGCGCCCCTGCTTGTTAAATGGGCTGGGCGAACGTTGCGGGGATAAGACAACGAAAGACAGCTTTCCCGCGTCTGTAAGGTAGATGCTGGAAATGTGATTGACCCACCGGGAAACCGGCGGCTATAATCCGAGGCTCGCAATTATGCGGAAATTTCTTAAGGAGTCAGAATGAAGATTCGGTCTCAGTTTGGTTGGGCGGCTCTCGCGGCAGTCTTGCTGATCCCCTCTGCGTGGGCGCAGGGCGCGGCAGCAGGCCCCGAAAAGATTGGTATTTTGAATATGCAGGTTGCCATCACCAGCACTGCGGAGGGCAAGCAGGCGTCGAGCGAGTTGCAAGCGCAATTCGCGCCCCGGCAGGCGGAGTTGGAAACCATTCGCAAGCAGATTGAAGACATTCAAACCCGTCTGCGTAACGGCGCATCCACCCTCAGCGACGACGAAAAGCAGCGTTTGGTGCGTGAAAACGACCAATTGACGCGTGGCTACCAGCGTAAGCAGCAGGATTTCAACGACGACGGTAACGAAGCGCAGCGCGAAGTGATCGATCGCATCGGGCGGCGGCTGATGGAAGTGGTTGATAAGTATGCCCGTGACAATGGATTCTCCATCATTCTCGATAATTCGTCGCAGAATACCCCGGTGATTTTCTCGGCCAACAACGTGGACATCTCCCAGGATATTATTCGCCTGTTCGACCAGGCCTATCCGGCGAAGGCGTCCAGTGGCGGCACCAAGCCTGCGGGCCAGCGTCCGGCGGCCAAGCCGGCGGAACCTCCCAAGCAGTAAGGAATGCAGGTGAAGGGCCCTTAGTTTATCGGAAAAGGGCCCTTTGTCGGCGGTGCGAAGCAGCCCATCGGGGAATGCCCGCAGGGTTGTCTACGCCTTGCGTTTCCGGCCCTTGCTGAGTATACTCAATACTTTCCAGCTAGGTCGAACGACCCAAGTGGGCGAGAGCCCACTTTTTTGTTGGGCGAGTGAAGACCGAGCGTGGCTGGATCATTCCGGGCCACGGGCGTGGACTACGGGTGTCCCGGAGCTGTTCTAAATGCATTTGGACAAAGTCCGAGGCGCAGCAGAACGGGTGGCCCGGTCGCTGGGCATGGAAATCATGGATGTCGAGTGGCAGGTGGGGAAAGCCCGGCTGTTGCGGATATATCTGGATCGGCCGCCCAACGAGGCCAATCCGAAGGGTGGCTCGATCACTCACACCGACTGTGAGAACGTGAGCGCACAGTTGAGTGTGCTGCTGGATGTAGAGGATTTGATCCCTGGACCGCCGTACACGCTGGAAGTCAGTTCGCCGGGGATGGATCGGAAGCTGTTGAAAGCCGAGGACTACGGCAGGTTTTCGGGGCGCTTGGCGAAGATATGGCTGAACGAGCCGGCGGACGGCGTCCAGTACCTTGAGGGCCGCCTGGCAGGGTACGCGGACGGAATGGTGAAGGTGCAGTACCGGGATCGCGAGTTGGCGGTGCCCTTTGCGGCGATCCGCAAAGCGAATTTGGTCGTCGAGATCTAGATCGCATGGAGAGACGGGTATGGCAAGTCTCCTGTTTCAGACAATCGAGCAGATCAGCCGGGAGAAACATATCGAGCCCGAGGTGATCGTAGCGGCCATCGAAGACGCGATGGTGGTTGCCGCGCGCAAATACTACAAGACCGATGAAGATATGCGGTCGCGATTCAATCCGGATACCGGCCACGTAGATGTGTTTACGGTTCGAACCGTGGTGGAGGAAGTAGCCGATCCGCTTCGCGAAATTTCAGTCACCGATGCGCGCTTGAAGACTCCGGGAATTGAAGTGGGCGGCGAGATCACTCAGCCCAAGCCTACGGAAGTGCTGGGCCGAATCGCGGCGCAAACCGCGAAGCAAGTGATTCTGCAGAAAGTGCGCGAGGCCGAGCGCGACACGATTTACAACGAGTACCACACCCGCGTCGGAGAGCTGATCAACAGCATTGTGAAGCGCACCGAGGGCCCGGATTTGATCGTCGACCTGGGTCGGACCGAGGCGCGCCTGCCCAAGCGCGAACAGTCCCGGCTGGAAGCGTATAACGTTGGGGACCGCTTGCGGGTGACCATTCGGGCGGTCGAGCGAGCGGCCAAGGGGCCGCAGGTAATCGTATCGCGCGCCGACCCCGCCTTGGTGCAGCGATTGTTCGAGATGGAAGTACCGGAAATTTACGACGGCACGGTGCAGATTCGCGCGGTGGCGCGCGAAGCGGGCGAGCGCGCCAAGATTGCGGTGGAGAGCCGCGACAAGGACGTCGATCCGGTGGGCGCGTGCGTGGGAATGAAAGGCATGCGCGTGCAGTCGATCATCCGCGAATTGCGCGGAGAAAAAATCGACATCATCCCGTGGAACGAAGAGACCCTGGCGTTCGCGCAAAAAGCGCTGAGCCCGGCGAAGGTCACTCGCGTGCAGGTGGTCGACGCGGAAGAGAAGCGGCTGGAAGTGATCGTCGAGGATACCCAGCTCTCGCTGGCGATCGGCAAGAAGGGCCAGAACGTACGTCTGGCCAGCAAGCTGATCGGCTGGAACATCGATATCAAGAGCGAGGAAGAAAAGCGCCGTGAGATTGAGGAGAAAATGAACGCCCTCACCGCACCCACCACGCCGCTGTCCGCGCTGCTGGGTGTGGGGCCGAAAACGATCGATAAGCTCGAAGCCCACGGAATCACGTCGGTGGAACGCCTGGCCGATATGACCCCTGAGCAGTTGCTGGAGATTCCTGGAATCGGCGACAAGATGGTCGAGAAGATCCGGCAGTCCGTAGCCGGGCATTTCGAGGCTATCGAGGCCGGCCTTTCCGCACCGCCTGCGGACGCCGCGGCGATCGAAGCCGTCGAAGCTGTGGAAGCCCTCGACGCGGTCGAAGAACTGTCCGAAGTGGTAGCGGAGATGGAACAAGCGCAAGGCGAAGCCGAACTCGAAACAGCTCCGGCCGGAGATGCCGATGCGAGCGCCGACGGGACCCAACCCGAAGAGCAAGCCTCCGCGGAACCCATTGCGGCGGACAATGAAACCGTCGCGGATGAGCCGCCCACGACCCAGGAAGAAGGCTCGACGGACGCAGACGCCGAGAGCGACACCGCAAGCGAACAGCCAGCGTCGGAATCACCCGACCAAGAAAAGGAAAACAATAGTTAGCTAATGACAGAACCAGGTCAAATTCGAATTAACGAACTGGCGCGCGAGCTTGAAGTTAAAGCCAGAGTGCTTATTGAGTATTTGCCGGAAATTGGCGTCACCGAAAAGAAGACGCATTCCAGCTCGCTCGAAAATTCCTTCGCTGATCTTGCCCGCAAGCATTTCCGCCAGTTGGCCGACGCCGAAGCTGCTGAAGAAGCCCAAACGCAAGCGAGCGCCGCCGCCGCAAGAGCGAAACCGAAATCTGCCGCTCCGCCCGCGCCTCCAGCGGGGGCTAGTGCGAAGCCTGTCTCCGCGCCTCCGCCTCCTAGCGTAGCCGCTCCCACCGTGGCTCGCTCCGCCCGCACCTGTAGCGGCGCGCCCACCGGTTACGCCCGCGCCTCCTGCGGTTAGCGTGCCCGTAGCGCCGGTTGCCTTGAAACCAGCGCCGGTAGCGCCCGCGGCTGTTGCGGCTGCGCCTCCAGCGCCTGCAGCTCCTGCTAGACCCATTTCTGCCGCACCAGCGTCTAGGCCTGCGGCACCAGCGTCCAGGCCTTCTGCGCCCCCAGCGGCCGCAGGCACTCCTCGACCGCCCATGCCCGTCCAAGGCGCTGGGCGCCCGATGCCAGTGCAGGGCGCTGGCCGTCCCATTCCGGTACAGGGTGCTGGCAAGCCCATGCCGGTGCAGGGCGCTGGTCGACCCATGCCGGTACAAGGTGCTGGCCGCCCGGTCCCGTCCGCGACGCCCCGGCCCGCAACAACGCCCGGAAATACCCCTCTTCGGCCATCCAGACCCGGGGGATACCCATCGAGCTCACCACGGCCATCGGCCGGTGGTCCCTCATCCATGCGATCGGCGCCATCAGGCGCTCCTTCCAGCCGTCCCGGAGCGCCTGCCTCGCGTTATCCGTCGCGTCCCGGCAGCACCGGCGGAGGTGGCCGCCCTGGCATGCCGCCACGGCCCGGCCAACAAGGGCCGGTTGGCGCCCAGCGTCCTGGCGCATCGGGAGCTCCCGGTGCAAAAGCAGAGCCCGGAAAACCGCTATACGCGCGCAAGCCTGCCGCAGCTCGAGGCGGACGCCCGCTCATTGAGAAGAGATTTGCCGAGGGAGAGCGCAAGCTCCATCCGGTGCGGTCACGTCCCGGTGCTGGTCCCGGGCCGATCGACAATGGCGGAGCCGGCTGCGCCTCCGGTTCAACGCGAGCCACGCGACGTTACGGTTACCGAGGGAATCACGGTTCGCGAGTTGGCTGAGAAGCTGGACGTTCGCGCCAAGGATTTATTGAAAACCCTGCTCGACCGCGGCGTGTTCGCCAGCATCAACCAGGCGCTCGATGTGCCCACCGCGACCTCCCTCGCCGAAGCGTTCAACGGCGTGGTTCGCACCGTCAGCTTTGAAGAGCAATTGGTTCAGGAAGAAGAGAAGAAAGAAGACACTACCGGAAACACCGTGGTACGCGCCCCGGTGGTGACCGTCATGGGGCACGTCGACCATGGAAAGACCAGCTTGCTGGACGCGATCCGCACCACCGACGTGGCGGGCGGCGAATCCGGAGGCATCACCCAGCATATCGGCGCGTATGAAGCCCACGCGGGGACCAAGCGCATCGTATTCATCGATACGCCGGGTCACGAAGCCTTTACCCGCATGCGTGCGCGCGGCGCGAAAGTAACTGACATCGTGGTGCTGGTAGTGGGCGCGGACGACGGCGTAATGCCGCAGACCCAGGAAGCCATCGATCACGCGCGTGCGGCCAAAGTTCCGATCATTGTGGCCCTCAACAAGATCGACAAACCGGACTCCGATCCGGAGCGCGTGAAACGGCAACTGGCCGATCGCGGACTCATGCCCGAAGAATGGGGCGGCGACACGGTGATGGTGGAAGTTTCCGCCAAGGCCAAAAAGAATATCGATAAGCTGCTGGAAATGATTTTGCTGGTCGGCGACATGCGCGAGCTGAAAGCGAATCCCGACGCACAGGCCAGCGGCACCGTCCTGGAATCTCGCGTCGACAAAGGACGCGGCCCGGTGGCGACGCTGCTGGTGCAGAACGGCACGCTGCACGTCGGCGATTTCTTCGTGGTCGGCTCGGTATACGGTAAGGTCCGCGCCATGTTCAACGATCGCGGCCAGCCGGTGAAGGAAGCGGGGCCCGCGACGCCGGTGGAAGTGCTCGGCCTGCAGGGGCTGCCCGAAGCCGGAGATCAGCTTTCCGTGGCCGATGAGGCCAAAGCGCGGCACATCGTCGAATACCGCCAGTCCAAGCAGCGCGAAGCGTCGTTGGCGAAATCAGCCACCGGACGCCTCACCCTCGATCAGTTGCACGAGCAGTTGCTCGCCGGCGAGGTGAAGGAACTGGCGATCGTGGTGAAGGCCGACGTGCAAGGCTCGGTGGAAGTGCTCAGCGAGATGATTCCCAAGCTTTCCACCGATCAGGTGAAGCTGAAGATCATCCACGCTAGCGCGGGAGCGGTGAACGAGCGCGACGTTTTGCTCGCATCCACTTCCGGAGCCATCATCATCGCCTTCAACGTACGTCCCGAGCGTAAAGCCCTTGACTTGGCAGCGCTCCAGAACGTGGACGTCCGCAGCCACACCATCATTTACGAATTGCTCGACGAATTGAGAAAGGCCATGACCGGCCTGCTTTCGCCGGTCATCAAGGAATCGGTCCTGGGTCACGCCGAGGTTCGCAATACTTTCCGTGTCAAAGGCGTGGGAACGATTGCCGGTTGCTGGGTTCAGGATGGAATTGTCCGCCGCGACGCCGACGTACGAGTGGTACGCGAGGGCTCGGTAGTCTACACCGGGAAAATTCAATCGCTGAAGCGCTTCAAAGACGACGCCACGGAGGTGCGCACCGGCTTCGAGTGCGGCATCGGCGTATCGAATTTCAGCGACGTGAAAGTGGGCGACACGCTTGAATGCTTCATGATCGAACGCGTCGCACCCATCGCCGCCACCGCCTAAGTTTTCCCGCGGTGGGGTGCTTCTGGGGATTGCCAACATGCCGATCGGCCTGCTCACCCTGGAGCTTTACATTCCCGACGCGCGGTCTCTAAAAGAAAAACGTCAGGTCCTCCGCAGCCTTAAGGATCGCCTGCGCGGCCATTTCAACGTGGCGGTTGCCGAACTCGAGCATCAGGATCTGTGGCAGCGCTCGATCGTCGGGGTGGTGGGAATTTCCTCCGATCAAAAACACCTGGAGGAATCGATGTCGGCAGTGGCCCTGGAATCCGAGAAGCTGCTGGGGCGAGATCTGCTGGGTCAGGAAATCGAGTTCTTCTGAGAGCGCAGAATGACAGTCGAAGGGCATCGTCCAACACATCGCCCGGAACGGGTGGCGGAAGAAATCCGCAACGAGGTCTTGCTGCTGCTGGCCGGTGACTTGAAGGACCCGCGCCTGGCGCTGGCCGGATTGGACGTCACCGAAGTGCGCGTTTCCCCCAACCTGAAGCAGGTTCGTGTGTTCGTACGCGTGCTCGGCGATGCGCGCGAGAAAAAACTGGCGCTGGACGGCTTGCGACATTCCGCCGGATACGTGCGGCACGAACTGCTCATTCGGCTCCGTTTGCGGCGCGCACCCGATATTTTCTTTATGAACGACGAGTCCGAATCCTACGGCCAGCACATCGATGAATTGCTCCGGAAATCCAAGGGCTCTGGCGGCCCCGGATAACATCGCGCCGGCCGCCGCGATCGATTTTTTTGTTTCATCGAAACAGGGAGGAACTACCGAGCTCCCACGGAAAACCGGACACCAACTCAGCCCATGCCTCGACCTCCCCAACCCCCGCCGATCGACGGCGCGCTGGTCATCCACAAGCCGCAGGGAAAGACGTCTCATGACATTGTAGAAAGCGTTCGGCGAATGGCCGGCTTTCGTCAAATAGGACACTTAGGGACGCTCGATCCGCTAGCCACCGGGGTGCTCGTTTTGGTGCTCGGCAGGGCCACCCGCCTGGCGCGATTTTATGCAGGGCGGCGCAAACGATATACCTGCGCCATACGTTTTGGCTTCGCTACCGATTCTTACGACGCCGATGGCGAGGCGCAAGGGCCGGACGGCGCACCAGCGCTGGACTCCGCGCAATTGATGCTGCTAGCGGCGCCTTTTGTGGGGCGCATCCAGCAAGTTCCTCCCGCGTTCTCCGCGAAGAAGATCCATGGACGTCCGGCGCACGAACTGGCGCGAAAGAAAAAAGCGGTTGTGCTGGAGGCAGCCGAAGTGGATGTGTACGAGTTTCGTTTAACCTCCGTGAGTGGGTCGATCGCGCGCTTCGATGTGGAGTGTGGCTCCGGGACCTATATTCGTTCCCTAGCCCATGACCTCGGCCAGAAACATGGAAGCGGCGCGCATCTGGCGGAAATCGTGCGCACCGCGGTGGGCGAATTCACTCTGGACCAGGCTCTCACCCTCGAAGAAGTGGCCGAAGCTGCGCAGGCAGGCCGCTTGGGCGATCGCGTGGTGCGGCTGGAAGGATTGCTCGCGGAACTGCCTCGCGCCACGGTATTGCCGATCGTGGAGCGCCGCATCGCCCACGGCGCGAAATTCAACGTGATGCTCTCGCAAATTCAGCCCGGCCGCGCCACTCTCGCGCCGGGTGCTCCCGCGGAACTGGATTCAGGGGATTGGAAGCCGGCCCGGCTGCGCGTCTTCAATCAGCAGGATAAGCTCGTAGCGATTGCCGAAGCCGTGGTCCCGCGCACCTACCAGCCCGTGGTGGTCCTGGAAGCGCTGCAGTAGCCGGCCTCGCAAAAGGAATTCCTCGTCGCGTATGCACGGACCTCTGCCTCGCCCTACACGCTTCCCGGTATTGCGAGGACCGCAGGGGTGCCGTAGCATGGCGGCTACACAACAACGGAAAATTAGTTGGAGAGGGAGTTTGTCCTGACGAGTCGGCGCAAAGCGCTCTATTGGGTTGGCGGTATTTTCCTCAGCCTTTTCGTCCTGCTGTTCTTAGTGTCTCTTATCATCCGTCCGCGGATCAGCCCGATCGCTAAGTCTAAGATCGAATCGGTGCTGAGCGCCAAATTCGATAGCACCGTGACCATCGATACGTTCAATATCACCCTGTTTCCGCGGATCACCGTGGAAGCGGGCGGCGTGACCATGCGTCATTTCGGACGCACCGATATCGCCCCGCTTATCCAGATCGATCGCCTCAGCGCGCACGCCAACTGGGGGACGCTGTTGCGTGCCCCGCGGCACGTTTCCAGCGTGCAAATTCAAGGACTGCACATCCACACGCCTCCGCGAGAACCGGGCCAACATCCCAAGCGCGTCTGGTCCAATCAGGATCTAGCCAGCAAATATCAGGTGCTGGTGGACGTGCTTCACGCCGACGGCGCGACCCTGGAAACCACGCCATCGAAGCCTGGCAAGAATCCGCGCTTATTTGAAATCCATCACTTAGAAATGCAGCACCTGTCGTTGGATCGTCCGTCGCCTTTTCATGCCGAACTGACTAACCCCGTACCTAAAGGCGAAATCGACTGCAAAGGTGAGTTCGGTCCCTGGGTGCCCGAAGATCCCGCCCTGACGCCGGTAAAGGCGGACTACACGTTCGCCAACGCGGACATGGGCACGATAAAAGCTCTCTCCGGGATTATGAATTCGAAAGGAAGCTTCGGCGGGCCGCTCGACTATCTCGATGTAGCCGGCTGGACGGATATTCCCAAATTCCAAATCCGATCGAGCAAGATGTCAGTGCCCCTGCACACCGACTATAAGGCGGTGGTCGACGGCACCAACGGCGACACCATCTTGAAAGAAGTGGATGCGCGATTCCTGCATTCGCTGATCGTGGCGACCGGCGAAGTAATTCGGCAGGACGAGCCGCACGGACATCTGATTGTGGTAAAGGCAGTGTCGAAGGGTGCGCGGATCGAGGATATGTTGCAACTGGCGGTGGGCAACGATCCGCCAGTAATGAATGGTCCGATGGAGTTAAAAGCAGATCTCCAAATTCCTGTGGGTCCGCAGGATTATCTCGATCGGATGAAACTCAAAGGCGAATTTGGTGTGGATTCATTGCATTTCGCGAACCCGGACATTGAGAAGAAGGTGGCGACATTCAGCAACAAGGCGCAGGGCAATCCTCAGTCGGACAGCGAATCCACTCCCGCCACGCTCAAAGGCACGTTCGACATGGATGGCGGCATTATCACGTTCTCAAATTTGCATTTCCAAGTTACCGGAGCTTCGGTCGACCTCGCCGGCACATACGGCATGGATGATGGCGCTCTCGATTTTCAAGGTGCGCTGCGCATGGATGCCAGGCTTTCGCAGACCATGACCGGAGTGAAATCGTTTTTCCTGAAAGCTGTCGATCCATTTTTCGCAAAGAACGGCGCAGGAACCTACGTACCGATCAAGATCACCGGCACCAAAGACCATCCCGTTTACGGCCTAAATTTCCACCACAAAGATAAGACCGAAAAAAACTGAGGCCGCGTGTTCGGACGGCGTCGCTGCGTGGGAAACCTCTCGCACCGGCTACTGAGGCTGTTGCGGGTTAGGTTGCGGAATGGGTATTCCCGGCATGCCTGGACGTCCGCGTTGCGGGTTCTGGTCCTCAGCGGGCTGCGTGGGAGCGGGTTCCGGCTGAGGCTCTGGCGCCGGCGCTGCACCCGCCGAACCTCCGCCACTTCCCGGAACGTTGAGGCCGTGGCCGGCATATAGCGCCTTGGAAGCGCGCGGCGCCGGGCGGATGATTCGCGGCGTGACCAGGATTAATAGCTGGGTACTTTGGTCGGAGTTGTTGTTGCTCGATCCCAGGTAGCCCACTCCCGGCAGCCCGCTGATTCCCGGCAAACCCGAAAGCGTCACCGTTTTCTGGCCCTGTATGAAGGCAGCGAGAATGCTGGTCTTGCCGTCGCGGAGGCGCACGCTCTGCTCGACCGTTTCGTTGGAGAGCACCGGAATCGCGTTCACGGATTGTCCGGCGAGCGCTCGGATCTCGATACTCAGTTTGACGGAAACGTCGCCGTCTGGGTGGATCCGCGGAGTGGCTTTGATCTTCGCACCCAGGTCTACGTATTCGGCGCCCGGGAACGGCGTCAGCCCGGAAGTTGCCGAAGTAGTGCCGGTGGTGGCCGCCGTCGAATCGAGCACCACGGTCACCGTGTCCGCGCCTGTATCGGCCACCGCTACGTCGGGAAGGCCGTCCCCGTTAAAATCGGCCGAGGTAATACCCGCTGGCGTCGTTCCGACACTGAGGTCCAACGGCAAACTAAACTGCCCTCCCGACGCGTTGACCAGCAAGGAAATCGTCGAGTCAGTCTGGTTCACCACCACGATGTCCACCAGCCCGTCCTCATTGTAATCGCCGGTTACCAGTGAGACCGGGCCCGACCCTGTGGGGAAAGTCCCCGACCCGGTAAACGACCCGTTGCCATTGCCCAGAAATACCGCAACCGCATCGTCGGTGGTATTGACCACCGCCAAATCCTGGAATCCATCGTTATTGAAGTCGGCCGTCGCCACCGCAATCGGTCCGTTGCCCGGCGACAAGTTGGAGACCGAACGGAACGTGCCGTCGCCGTTGCCCAGCAGGATGCTGACGCTATTGTCGTTCTCGTTGGTAACCGCCAAGTCCGGATAACCGTCCCCGTTGAAGTCAGCCACCGCGATGCTGGTGGGGAAATGCCCCACACTGAACGGCGAGGCGTTGGCTTGCGTAAACGTCCCGTCTCCATTCGCCAGCAGAATCGTAACCGTATTGTCTTGCTGGTTGACCACCGCCAGATCGGTATGATCCGCTGCATTCTTCAGATTGAATTGGCCCATCGCCAGCGCTATCGGTCCGTGTCCGGTTACCGGCGGCGTGGGGGCCGCGGTGAACGTGCCGTCGCCGTTGCCCAGTAGAATCGAAACCGTTCCCGGGCCGCACACCAGCGGCGAGCCTGTGCAGTTGTAGTTGGTCACCGCCAGGTCGGTTGTGTCGGTGGTGCTGTTGGTGTCGAACTGTCCAGCGACGATTGCGGTTGGCAACGTACCCACCGCCGGTCCATTTCCCGCGGTGGGAGTGAAGGTCCCCGAACCGCTGTTCAGCAAGATCGTCACGGAATTGCCGCCCTGGTTGACAATCGCCAGGTCAAATCCATCCGCGCTGTTGCTGCTGTCGAAGTGTCCGGTGGCCACCGCAACAGGATTCGCTCCGGTCACATAGCTGGACGTCGGAAAGCTATTCGTGCTGATCGCCGGAATGGTCGTCGACGACCCCAGGCTCGAGGAGTATTGCCCCAGCGTTACCGGATAGCGTTCGCCTACGAAAAACGTGGCTGGCTGGCCGTCCTCCGCGCGAATCAGGATGCGTTGGCCGCTGCGCACCAGCGAGAGCGCTTCGGAAAAATTGGCCACCGCGCCGGGCAGCGTGGCCAGAAAAGTGGTATCTCCGCCGCCGAACGCGATCAACGGCGGAAGCAGTGACGTCGCGCTCAGGTTTCCTTCGCTCACCAGCCCGGCCAGCTGCGAGGTGCTCAAGCTCGACATCGACGAGCCCAGTCCAAAAATTTGACTGATAACCCCCACCAGTCCCTCGGCGGAACTTTCCGCCTCTTGGATGTCTTGCTTGGTGATGTCGTACGCGGTGACGCTGGTGGGAGGGGTGACCCCCAGATCCCGCGCCAGCGACCGATTGACATTCAGGATTTCGAACTCCAGATTCACTTCGGCGCGCGGTTGCTCCAGGCCTTCGATCACGTGGTAAGCCAGCGCCACTGCGGAAGGCGAACCGCGCAGCGTCAGCGTGCGGCTACTCGCGGATAGCTGCGTTCGCGTGATGCCGCCTACATCGCGAATAATCCGCGTCAGATCGGTCATTTCGGCGGTGGTAACCGAGGCCGGCAACAACACCGTTCGCACCACCGACGCATCATAATTCTTGCGCTTATCCGGGGTGTTGGCGGCCACGAAAAATAGCCGCTCCGTCAGCGGACGCCAAAACGTACCGCTCTGCTCGCCCAGAATATCCATGGCCGTGGCGAAGTCGAGGCCGTCCGCTTTGAAGTGCACCTGGCGCGTGGCCAGATCCGCATCGAACGCCACTTGCAGCCCGAATTGCTCGGCAACCCGCGTGTACGCTGCCTTGGTGTCGCCTTTCAAATCCAGATTTTGCGTTCCCGGCTTGGCCAGCAAGTGAATTTCCCCGGCGGGCTCATCGAAGACCGGCTCCATCCGCGTAGTGGTGGGCAAATTCATTTGTGAAAGCCGTTCGCGAACGACGGAATTGAAGGGATCCAGGATGATCGCGGTCTGCAGTTCGCTGCGCGCGTCTTCAATCTTGTCGGAAGCGGCATCGCGCTCGGCGCGGTCGATGTGTTGGCGCACCAGCTTCCCCACAGCGATGGTCCACTGCGTCTTGTACTCCGCCTTATCCGGCTGCAGCTTCACCGCCTCAGCAAACGATTCGACCGCGGTTTGCCAGTCTTCCTGTTTGGCGGCGTGCTCCCCGGCCAGGAACGCTTGCTTGGCCTTCTTGGGATCCCGCTCCGGCATCGACGCATCCCGCGCCATTTCATCCTCCAGCGTCATCGGTGGCTGGACAGTTCCTTTTGGTGCTTGGGTAGACGGTTTAGCGGGGGCAGGCTGCTGTGCCCAGGACGTCGCCAGGCATAGCACCAAGCCCAGGGCGCACGCCAAGAGCGGCCAGCGTCGAATTGTGGCGTAGTAGGGCATAGCACTGGCACCGCCAGGGTGCGCGTCAAATATGATTGTACAGGGATTGGAAGTACGAAGAAGCAAGGAAGGATGCCTGTAGCCTTGATCTTTGCGAACCAGGTAGTTAGACTGATCTAGTTGTAAACGAGTTTCAAGTAGAAAGGGCTGGGGTAGCCCATGCTTTCTGCCTTGCTGGTCGCCTTGCGCGAGGGCGTCGAAGCCGCCCTTGTGGTCGGCATCGTACTAGTGTATCTCGACCGCACCGGCCGCCGCGCGCTTAAGCGCTACGTCTGGGCGGGAGTGATCCTGGCCTGCGCCACTAGTTTTGCCGCCGCCTACCTGCTGCAGCGATGGAAGATCAGCACTGACGGCTTTGAAGGTGTGTTGATGCTGGCCGCCAGCGTCCTGGTGGTCACCATGATTGTGTGGATGAACCGCATCGCGCGCACCTTGAAAAAAGAAATCGAAGGGCGCATCGAAGTTTACGCCCAGAAGTCCGGCCGAGCGGGCGGGTGGGGAGTGGGATTTTTCGTCTTCCTCATGGTTCTGCGCGAGGGCGCCGAGCTGGTTTTGATCTTGCGCGCCGTGGAGCTCTCTACCGAAGGCGTCGCGGTCTGGATTGGCACTGGACTAGGCATCGCGGTCGCCATCGCGGTTGGATTGTTCTTCTTCCAGGGCACCCTGCGCATTCCGTTGGCGCGTTTCTTTGCGGTCACCAGCACCATTCTGATGGTGGTCGCTTTCCAGCTCGCGCTCACCGGGGTTCACGAGCTGAGCGAAGCGATGTGGATCAAGTCGAGCAAGGCGGAGATGGCCACCATCGGGCCGATCGTACGCAACGAAGTTTTCTTTTTTGTGGTGATCCTGGGCGTAGCCGGCCTGTCGGTGCTGCGGGAGTGGTTTCGTCCTACCGCGCCGGCCGCCGAGGATTTCACCACCAACCCGGGCGAGGTTCGCCGCCGGGAATATGAACGGCGCAAGCAGCGCCGATGGAGCTTCGCTACCGCAGCGCTCTGTTTCGCGGTGGTGCTGGCCTTCGCGGCGGAATTCGTTTATGCCAGCGTTTCCGCGGCGCCGCCGGCTGCCACCGAGTTGGTGGCGCAGGGAAATTCAGTGCATATTCCGCTTGCCAGCATGGTGGATTCCGACGTGCATTTCTACAGCGCCGAAGTGGATGGCAATCATCTGCGATTTATCGTGGTTCACAAGGCCAACGGGGAATACGCTACCGCGCTGGACGCCTGCATGATTTGCGGCGCCCGCGGCTACCGCAAAGAGGGCTCCGAAT
This sequence comes from uncultured Acidobacteriota bacterium, assembly GCA_963725655.1. Lineage (GTDB taxonomy): Bacteria > Acidobacteriota > Terriglobia > Acidiferrales > UBA7541 > CAVRXT01. The sequence goes on from CAVRYY010000001.1 coordinate 850,843, forward strand.
TGATTTGCCGGAATTGCGCCGCGGCCATTTACGTTCCGTCGCTCGGGGAATCCGGCGGCTGTAATCCGATTCCGGTAAACTCACGCGTCGAGGGAGGCGAAGTGGTAGTGGACCTGTCCGCGTTCTCCAACGCCGCATCGCTGATTCATCCATAAAAAATGTTTGCCCGCCTGGTGGGAGAGTCATTCATCCGCAATCCGCACCGCAAACTGCTCACTGCGGCGGCGCTCGCTGCAGGTATGGCCGTCACCACCGCCTGCCTGATGATGGCTCTCGACGTCGGCGACCGCTTGGCGCGCGAATTCCGCAGCCTGGGCGCAAATATGTTGGTCACTGCGCAGTCCGATACGCTGGCCCTGGAAATCGGCGGAGTGGACTACCGCCCGGTGGATGAAGGCGCCTACCTGAACGAGGCCGATCTCGGAAAGCTGAAAACAATTTTCTGGCGCCACAACATCATTGGGTTTACTCCCTTCCTCGACGTACCGGTCCGAGCCCACTTGGACGCCGGCTCATCTTCCAGTTCCGCCTCCAGTGTTACGCCGGCCAGTATTCCAACCACGCTAGTCGGTACGTGGTACCAACATCCCGTTCCGGTGCCGGACGGATCGAAATTCGAAACCGGTCTGCGGCTCACCCATCCCTGGTGGACGATTCGCGGGCGTTGGTTCAACGACGGAGCACACGAATGCGTGATCGGCGCAAGCCTGGCGAAATCGTTCCCGGGCGGGGTGGCGCCTGGCGCGACGCTATGGCTGCAAGCGGCGAATGGCGAGAGCTCAGCGGCCGCGGGGCGACCGATTCCACTGCTGGTCACCGGGATCGTCGCCACCGGCGACGTGGATGATAATTCCATCGTCGCGCCCTTGCCTCTGGCCCAGGAATTGTCTGGGCATCCGGGACAATTTCGGCAGCTCTTCGTGAGCGCGCTCACCAAGCCGGAAGATGCGTTCTCGCAGCGCGACCCGGCGCAAATGACTCCCACGGATTACGACCGCTGGTATTGCTCGCCGTACATCTCCTCCATCGGCCGTCAAGTGCAGCAAGTGATGCCGGGAACCGAGGCGCGCCCGATTCGCCGCGTAGCTGAAACCGAGGGCCGGGTATTGTCCCGCGTCTCCTCGTTGCTGTGGCTGGTGACGCTGGCGGCGTTGATCGGCGCGGGATTGGCAGTGGCCGCCACGGCGGCAACTACCGTTCTCGATCGCCGGTCCGAAGTGGGACTCATGAAAGCGCTGGGCGCACCCAATTCGTTGGTCGCCGGAATTTTCCTCGCCGAGCAAGTGCTGCTGGCCTGCATCGGCGGAGCCGTTGGGTATCTGGTCGGCGCGGTTCTGGCGCGTCTGCTGGGAGAAAAAATATTCGGGACCGCGGCGCAAATGCAGCCGCTGCTGTTTCCGGTGGTCCTGACGATTGCCACGTTGGTCGCCGTAGCGGGCAGCCTGATTCCCCTGCGGCGCGCCTCCCACTTCGATCCCGCCACGATTCTGAGGGGCGAATAGTGTACGGCAGACTGCTGCTGGGCTTGGTGCGAGGCAGCCGCGGCCGCTTACTGGTCGCGCTCATAGCGATCACCAGCGCGGCGGCGGTACTTTCCGCTCTGGCCAATATCGACCTCGACGTCGAAAGAAAGCTCACTCAGCAGTTCCGGACTTTGGGAGCGAACCTGGTCATCGCGCCGGCTCGAGCAGACCAAACCGCGTCGCCTGCCGCCGCCAACTATTCCGGCGCAACTGGCCCGGCGTTGATGCCGGAAAGCGCCGCCGTTGAGCTCGAGAAAAATCGTACCCCGGAAATCGCCGCCCTCTCCCCTTACCTCTACGTTGTGGCGCGATCGAAGAGCGGCCGCTCCGTGGTGGTAGTAGGCGCGTGGCTCGATCAAATGCCCAAACTCAACCCCTCCTGGAAGGTGGAAGGGAATTGGGTGGAACGTCGCGACGATGTGCACCGCTGCATGATTGGCCGCAACGTCGCGCGGAATTTCCAAGTGCCCCCCGGCGGTGATATCGCGCTCAGCTTGTCCGGGCGCTCGGTAACTCTGGCCGTCGCCGGCGTGGTGGAAGCGGGCGGTGCCGAGGACAATCAGATCTTCGTGAATCTACCGGTTGCACAAGGCTTGATCGCGCAGCCCGGCGAAATCGAGTTGGTGCAATTGAGCGTGACCGGCACGGTAGAGCAGATGGCCGCAGTGACGCGCGGATTGGCGTCCGCGAATCCCGCTCTCGAGGTGCGTCCAATCCGGCAGATCGCCGCCGCCGAAGGACAGTTGCTGGCCCGCATCCGCCTGCTCATTCTCCTGATGGTGTTGCTGATCCTGGTGCTCACCGTGATGTGCCTGCTGGCGACCATGGCGGCGCTGGCCATCGAGCGCCGTGCGGACGTCGGCCTGATGAAGGCCCTGGGCGGATCGATTTCCCGTATCGTGGCGATATTTCTGGCCGAAGCCGGTTTGCTGGGAGCCACCGGCGGGATCGTCGGCTATTTGCTGGGCATCGGTTTAACGTTCTGGATGGGCCGGCGGGTGTTCCACGCATCGGTTTCGCCGCGCTGGGAAGTGTTTCCGCTTACCGTAGCGGTTATGGTTGTTGCCTCGCTCGCCGGCGCCTATCCGCTGCGATGGCTGGGAAAAGTGAAGCCGGCAGAGATCCTGCGGGGAGAATGATGCCGCCAGCGGTCCAAGTCGAGGGGCTCAGCAAGCAGTTCGGGAACGTGCGCGCTCTCGACGGCGTCTCATTCGAGGTCGCCGCCGGCGAATGGGTCGCTATTATGGGCCCTTCCGGCTCGGGAAAGACCACCCTGGTCAATATTCTCGGCGGGTTGGACTCGCCGTCCGGCGGCCGCGCGTTGGTTGGCGGCGCGGATATCTCGCGGCTGGACGAGTCGGGCCTCACCCGCTTCCGCGCTGAAAAAGTGGGTTTCATTTTCCAGCAGTTTCACTTGGTGCCGTATTTGACCGCCGTCGAAAACGTGATGCTGGCGCAATATTTCCACAGCATGACCGATGAAAAAGAGGCGCGCCGCGCGCTGCAGCGCGTCGGACTCGGCGACCGCCTCGAGCACCGGCCCTCCCAGCTATCGGGGGGCGAGCAGCAGCGCGTCGCCGTCGCCCGTGCTCTGATCAATCATCCCACTCTTATTCTGGCGGATGAACCTACCGGCAACTTGGACGAGACCAACGAAGAAATTGTGATCCAGCTGTTCCACGAGCTCCACAGCGAGGGCCACACCATCGTGATGGTCACCCACGACCCGTCCATGGGGCGCCGCGCCGATCGCCGCATCCAGTTGGCCCACGGACGCCTGGTGCAAATATCCGGCCCTAGCCAGGAAGATGAAGAGAGCTTCGATCATTTGTTGGAACAAATCTGGGTCTGCGGGGAACGAAATTTGCCTGCGAATTTCGATGCTCTGCGCGCAGCCGGGATCGGCGATCCGTTGCGCTTGGCCACACGCCTGGGCGCTCGCGGCGCGGTAATCGTGCAGGATTCGCAAGTTACCTTGACGCCCGAGGGCCGCAGCCGCGCGCGAGACATCGTCCGCCGTCATCGCCTCGCGGAAAGATTATTCACAGACACATTCTCGGTTGCCACTTCCGAAGCCGATTCCCATGCCTGCAGGTTCGAGCACATCATCAGCCCGGAACTCGACCAGAAGATTTGCGCCTTCCTCGGGCATCCCGCCACGTGTCCCCACGGCAGCAGTATTCCCCCAGGCCCCTGCTGCCCGGCGCGCTAGGTCCGCCGGTTTAATTTGGGTGATCTTTCTTCTGCTCGCCGTCTTGATCCTTCGCATCGTCAGGAGCGCCGCCAACCATGTTTTGCATCAGCGGGGCCATGACCTTGGATGCGCGTTCAAAATTGTGCTCGATAAACGCGGCGTTTTCGGGGGAAACGTTGGGCGGATATTCCGCAATCATCCCCTGCTTCTTCAACGTCACCACCATTAGAGTACTTACCAAGGTGAAGCTCATCACTACATATTCGCGCACCGATAGTCCGGAATCCTTTACGGCTGCGGAAATTTCGGGCATCGCTTCAATCGATTTCACACTCCGATCGATCTTGTGTTCGCCCTTATCCTCAGAGTCGGCGGGGGCATCGGGCTCCTCATTTATCTTCTTCTTAAGCTCTGGGTGATCGTGCAGCACCTTGGACATCCCGTTGGTGGCAACCTCGAATTGATCCAGCTTGGGCACGGTCAGACGAAACGCTCGCATCTCTTTAGCGTCTGAATCTTCCTTTTGCGAAGAATCCGGCGAACTTTGGGCAGCGGCGAGGGTGTTGAACAGCAGTAGCGTGGCTGCGACAACCGCCGCGAGCCTCTTGAAATGTCCCATGGGGATCGTTCTCCTTCTTCTGGAATAGCGGACTCGGTGAATTCATGTTAGCGGGTATTTTCGACCCCGGCCACTGGCCCCGTCCGCTAGTGTTCCCCACGGTAACGTCGGCTCCAGCAGCGTCGGCTCCCTGGCAACGCCCGGGTTGCTCCTCCCGTCCGCATTAGGGGCAGCCTGCCGACCCTGCTAAAATGGATGCCTATGCCGCTGGAACTGGATATCCGCAAGAAGCCCACGGACGTAAAGGTCCGTGTTTCCAGCGGGGAGGGTGTAGACGTGGTGTGGTCCGATGCGCACGCCAGCCACTACGACTTTGCCTATTTGCGCGACCAATGTCCGTGCGCGCACTGCAACGACGAGCGCCAGAAGAAATCCAGCAAGAGTGGCCCGGCCCCGGCGTCCCTCCTGCCCATGTACAAGCCCAAGGTCACCGCCAGGAACGCGACGCCGGTAGGCAACTACGCCATACAAATTGAGTTTTCCGACGGCCATGCCAGCGGCATTTTCAGCTTTGGCGTCTTGCGCGAGATTTGCCCCTGCCCGGGGTGCCGCCAGGAATTTGGGGCGATCGTTGTTTCCGCAGGCACATAGATGAGCTTTCCTTTTCGATTCATTGTTTGTATAGTTTTCACGCCGCGTCTCGGAAATTAATGGCAACTGACTCCCAGGTCCCACCTCGTAAGAACATTGTTCGTCCCGCCGCCCAAGTAATTGTGGCAACGACGGCCATGTTGGCCTTCGTGTCCTTCTGGCGTGCCGCCGCGATCGTCCTGAACGACCTGGCTTCATCGGCCTATTACGCAGGCGGTGAAGCAGAGAACTTCATCGGCAAGACCGCTCCCTGGTTCATCCTCGCCATCATGCTGTTCAGCTATGCCGTCCGCGCGGTCTACGTGGAAAGCTGCAGCATGTTCGTGCGCGGCGGCGTTTACCGCGTGGTGAAGGAAGCGCTGGGCGGCACGCTGGCCAAGTTCTCGGTTTCCGCGCTGATGTTCGACTACGTCCTTACCGGGCCGATCAGCGGCGTCGCTGCTGGGCAATACCTCGCCGGGGTCACCAACGAATTGCTGCAGTACGCCCATTCCACCTGGTTCTTTCCCGTCAATCACACCGCCGCAGGCTTTGCCGTGCTCGTTACCGCCTATTTTTGGTGGCAAAACATCAAAGGTATCCCCGAATCCAGCGACAAAGCTCTGAAAATCATGCAGTTGACCACCGTTATGGTGGTCATTCTCATCGTCTGGTGCGCTTACACCGTGTGGACTCGCGGTCTGCATATGCCACCTGCTCCGATTGCCCGCAACATGCATTTGGGTAAAGAGGCCATGGGCTGGCTCTACGGCATGCATTTTCCGGTCCACCTGTTTGCGGTGTTAGCGGTGTTCGTGGGGTTGGGCCATTCGGTGCTGGCGATGAGCGGCGAAGAGTCCCTGGCGCAGGTGTACCGCGAAATCGAGCATCCCAAGCTGCCGAACTTAAAGAAAACCGGACTGGTCATCTTCGTTTACAGCTTGGTCTTCACCTCCCTGGTTTCCTTCTTCGCGGTGATGATCATTCCCGACAACATGCGTCCGCAGTACCTCGAGAACTTGATCGGCGGCCTGGCCATGAACCTCGCCGGTCCGCCTATGCTGCGGCTCACTTTTCACGTCTTTGTGGTGATCGTCGGCACGTTGATTTTGTCGGGCGCCGTGAATACGGCCATCGTCGGTTCCAACGGTGTGATCAACCGTGTCTCCGAAGACGGCGTGTTGCCGGATTGGTTCCGGCATCCCCACCGCAAATACGGCACTTCCAACCGCATCATTACGATCATCGCGCTGCTGCAGATCATTCCCATTGTCGCCAGCGGTGGCGACGTTACCTACCTCGGCAACCTCTACGCCTTCGGCGTGATCTGGAGCTTCACCCTCAAGGGCGTAGCGGTGCTCGTCCTGCGCTATACCCACAAGCAGGATCGCCAGTACCGGGTGCCGTTGAATTTTACGATCCGCGGTGTGGAAATTCCGCTCGGCCTGGGCTTGATCACCCTCACCCTGTTGACGATTGCCGTCGTCAATTTGTTCACCAAACCCAAAGCCACCATTGCCGGCAGCATATTTTCGATCGTGCTGTTCGTGATTTTCGAGATATCCGAGAAGATGATTCAGCGAAGGGCGGGCGGCGCGGCGCACGTCGAGCTGGATCAATTTAACCTGGAGACGGAAGCGGAGCTGACTCCCACCAGCGTGGGCGCGCGTCCCGGCAATATTCTGGTTCCGGTGAGCACCTACTACGCCATGTACCACCTGGACGCCATTCTGAAGCAGGTTCGTCGCGAACAAGACATCGTAGTCATTCACATCCGCATGCTTCGACGCGCAGCCTCCGGCGAATATGACCTCACGCCCGACCAGCTTTTCGGTACCATCGAGCAGCTGCTGCTCACCAAAGTTTTGAGTGAAGCGGAAAAGCAGGGCAAACCAGTGCGCCTGGTCGTCGCTTCCGCCAACGATCTATGGGAAGGAATCCTGCGGGCCGCCGCCAGCCTCCAATCCTCAGCGATCGCCGTCGGCAATTCCGCGAAAGTCCCCATCGTCGATCAGGCCAGAGAAATCGGAATCGCCTGGGAAAACATGCAAGAGCCCCGGCCCCGCCTAACCCTGGAAATTTTTACTCCCAGCGGCGCCGAGCAGATTTTCTACCTCGGCCCGCACATGCCGCGCCTCACCCCGAAAGAAATCGACCTGCTCCACAAAGTGTGGCTCGATCTCTCTGACCGCCTGGGCACCGAGGAGCTTCATCATCACGATATAATTCACTTCGCACTCGACGAGCTCGAACGAGAAATGAACGAGCATGAAAACGACGTAGTCGAGCGCCTCCGCGCACATCTGCTAAACATCAAGAACCGTCGCAGCGCCCCTCCGCAATCGTAGTCCTCCAAACCGAATTCCAGATTTCGGCCGGACATGCGGCGCCGGATTTGTTTTGTAGACATATTTTCTTTCACAACTGCAAGATGGTGAGAAGAGGATAGCACGCGTGTCGCCTGCCATCCTCGCGATGCGCGCTAACGCCCAACTTACGCGGTACGTAGCTCGGACGTGCAGTTTGGGCAGCGCGTAGCCTTTATCGGTATCGCAGTCTGGCAGTACGTGCAGTCCTTGGTCGTCGGAGCCGCCGCGGGCGCCGGTTTGTTCCAGCGATTCACTTGTTGCACCACCAGGAAAATCACGAACGCCACGATCAGAAAATCAATCACGCTGTTCAGAAACAATCCGTAATTGATCGTCGCTGCGCCCGCCGCCTTGGCCGCTGCCAGCGAGTCGTAGCTCTTCCCCGAGATATTCAGAAACAAACTGGAAAAGTCCACGTGGCCTAAAACCAGCCCCACCGGCGGCATCATAACGTCGGTTACCAGCGACGTGATTATCTTCCCGAACGCGGCTCCAATAATGATGCCGACCGCCATATCCAGCACGTTGCCCTTCATCGCGAATTTTTTAAATTCTGAAAACATGTGTTTCCTCCGTCCGTATGTGAGCAGGATGAACTTCCACTATCTTTCGTTACTAGGCCGTAAGGAGCAGCAGGGCAGCTCCGCCGATTCCGCGCACCACCAGTAGCGCGCCTGCCACGCCGAGAAAGATACCGGAATATTCCAACGGGAGCCAATTCATCAGCAACATCGTCGCGCCTACCAGCGCCAGAGATCCGCCGCGTAACCTGGCGTGCCACTGCGGCGTCTTTGGCGCGCTCCGCATCCACGCCCGCGCTCCCCAGTAAATCAGAAAAACGCCCAGAGCGATCCACATCGATTCGCGGTGCGGCGCGGAATACCTCCCGGAGAACGCCAGCAGCAACAGCAGTCCTCCCAGGAGGGTGATAACGATTTCGTTGAGTAGATCGAACAGCCGCCCTGACACCGCGGTGCACCCCTTTCGTCCGGGGCGGCATTATTGCTCGGGGGAGGCCGCCAGAGCAACCCGGATGCGATGGAGTTCAATGATGCTAAAATAACCCGTTTGGCCTTGGCGCCTTGGCCCCGATAGGCAGTTGATTCTTTGGGGCGGGCCTGCCCGCCAGATTGAATCGTTGGGACGGGAATGGCAATCCAATCGGGAGGAACCCACGTGTACAAGGTGATCATTATCGGGAGCGGTTGCGCAGGCTTGACGGCTGCGATCTATGCGGCGCGCGCCGATCTCAAGCCATTGGTGATCGATGGGTACGAGCCCGGTGGGCAGCTGTCGCTCACCACCATGGTCGAGAACTATCCCGGTTTCCCCGATGGCATACTCGGGCCGGAACTGATCGAGAATAGCCGGAAGCAGGCGCAGCGGTTTGGCGCCGAGTTTCGCGCCGGCGCGGTCACCGAAGTGGATTTGAGCAAGCGCCCGTTTCGCATCACTGCAGCGAAAGAGAGCTACGAAACCGAAACGCTGATCGTAGCCGCGGGGGCCACGGCGAAAATGCTGGGCTTGGAATCTGAGCGCCAGTTGCTCGGCCACGGTGTTTCCACCTGTGCCACCTGCGACGGCTTCTTCTATCGCGGGAAGGAGATTGCCGTGGTCGGCGGCGGCGACACGGCCATGGAAGAAGCCACCTTCCTCACGAAATTCGCGTCGCGGGTGACCATTATCCATCGGCGCAACGAATTTCGTGCCACCAAGATCATGCTGGACCGTGCGCGGGCCAACGAAAAGATCAAATTTCTCACGCCATTTGCGGTCGACCGGGTTAGCGACGTCGACAAGAATAGCGTCGAAATCCTGCACCTGCGCCACCTGGAGACCGGTGTCGCTTCCGAATTGCAGGTGGCCGGCCTGTTCATCGCCATTGGCCACGAGCCCAACACCAAAGTTTTCAAGGGCTTGCTGGACATGGATGAAAACGGATATCTGATTACCACCAGGGGCACACTCACCAACATCCCGGGTGTTTTCGCCGCCGGCGACGTGAAAGATCATGTCTACCGCCAGGCGGTCACTGCTGCCGGTTCGGGTTGTATGGCCGCAATCGACGCGCAGAAGTTCCTCGAAGAAGGCCACTAGACCCAATGCCGCTTCGCACCGTACCGAGCTGCAACTCCTTGCCCCGGCCGGTCCCGGCCTGATGCTTCGCTCCCTTCTCATCCAGATGTCGGAAAGCAAGAAACTGGAGCGATTCGTCACCTCCACCGGCCCCACGCGCCGGATGGCCCAGCGATTCGTTCCCGGTGCGAGCCTGGAAGACGGTCTGGTCGCCGCTCGCGAGGTGAATCGGATCGGGCACTTGGTGAGCCTCGACTTGCTCGGCGAGAACGTGGTGGATGCCGAGGGCGCAAAGCGCGCGGCGGACGCCTACATGGGCATGTTCGATCGGATCGCTGCGGAGAAGCTGGATGCCAATATTTCGCTGAAACTTACCCAAATAGGCCTCGATTTGGACGCAAATCTCTGCGAAACGCTTCTTAACGAAATCGTCGACCGGGCAGGAACCTTTCAGAATTTCGTGCGTGTGGATATGGAAGGCTCGCCGTACACCCAGCGAACCATCGACATGGTCAAGCGGGTGCGCGCCAAAGGCGGCTCAGTGGGCACGGTGATGCAGGCGTATCTCTACCGCACCGAACAGGACGTCCGGGATTTGATCGCCGCCGGCTGCCGGATTCGTTTATGCAAAGGCGCCTATAAGGAACCGCCGGAAATCGCCTTCCCGAAGAAGGCCGATGTGGACGATAACTACGTCAAGTTGATGAAAATCCTGCTACCTAGCGGCGTCTATCACGGCATCGCAACCCATGATCCGGCCATGATCGCCGCCACCAAACAGTTCGCTGCGGAGCAGGGAATTGGCACCGACAAGTTTGAGTTCCAGATGCTGTATGGCATTCGCACCGATTTGCAGCGGTCCCTGCTGAAAGAAGGGTACCGCGTAAGGGTCTATATTCCTTTCGGTTCCGACTGGTTCCCCTATTTCATGCGCCGGCTCGCCGAACGCCCCGCCAACCTGATGTTCTTCCTCCGCAGTGTTTTCTCCCGGTAGTAGCCAGCCGCGTCGCCCGACGCTCGCCACCCAGACTCTACCGCCCGCCACAGCCGTTAGGTGCCGGACAGGCACCCGATATGGGCACACGAGCGGTCGATTCCACAGGCTCTTACACAACATGATCCGTTGATCCCCAGTTACGCGAGTGCTATAAGCGGACAAGGAGACGAAAACTATGAAATCCGACATTCAGGAGTTTCGAGAACTGGTTGCCTTCCCCGGCGAATCCTTCAATCCCATTGAGGCCGCATTTCTGATCGCCCTCGATGAATACCCTCAGCTCTCCGCTGGCCGTTGTGGCCGGCTGTTTGCGGAAATGAAGAATGAAGCCGAGGCACACATGCGCTCCCTCAAGGCACGCGGATCCAAACGCGCTATTCGCCCCGATCTGATCGCGCAAGTGGAGCACTTCCACAAGCTATTCTTCGAGAAATGGGGATTCCACGGAAATAGCCACGAATACTACGACCCCCGAAACAGCTTCATCAGCGACGTTATCGATCGCCGGACCGGAATTCCCATCAGCCTTACCCTGCTATACGTCGATATCGCCCGTGGCGGCGCTGGCATCGACGTCGTCTCCGTGGGCATGCCCGGGCATTTTCTGGCCGGATTCAGCGGACGCGACGATCTATACATCGACGTTTTCGGCCAAGGCGCCTTCCTCACCCTTCCAGAGTGCGCCAAACGCGCAGAATCGATCATCCCCGAGCTCAGATTCGAACTCGGCCACATGTATCGTGTTGGCCCCCGGATAATCGTCTCGCGCATGCTGCGCAACCTGATCAACATCTACGTCAACCAAGCAAACTTCCCGAAAGCTCTGCATTCCATAGAAATGATTCTCTGCGTGGAAGGAGAAACGCCGGAGTGGATTCGCCAGCGAGGCCTGATTCGGGCGGCGATGCAGCGATATGGTCCCGCAGTAACTGACCTGGAGCGCTACCTCGAGTGCGCGCCTAACGCCCCCGATCGCTCGATCATCGGCGATCAAGTCCGAGCGTTGCAAAAGAAGCGCTCGACGCTGAACTGAAGTGAAGGAAAAGCGAAGAGTACGGCGGGACAGAGGCGATGATCTAACTAGCTGATTCTAAATTACATAGAAATGTCGATTCGATACAAAAAATGATTCTGGTATCGAGCCGAAAAGCGCGGCCGACGCCTAGCGCTTGAGGGCCACAGTCAGACCGTCGCGCAGCGGAATGATCGCCGGGAAGGACGTCTTGTCGGCGTATAGGCGGCGGTTGAAGTCCTGAATGGCCCGGGTTTGCACGTCTTTGGGGGGGTGAGCGACCTTGCCGGACCAAAGCGTGTTGTCCGCCAGCAGCAGGCCGCCGCGCCGCAATCGGGGCCAAGCCTTGCGCAGCGCCTCGGGGTATTGGTGCTTGTCGATGTCAATGAAGATCAGATCGAAGGTTCCGCGGGTATGGTCGAAGAGCTCAAACGCATCGCCCCATCCAAAGCGAATACGATTGGCCACACCGGCGCGGCGGCAGAACGCCCGCGCGCGCTGATGGTTCTCGGGACTGCCATCGGAATAATAAACCTCGCCTCGAGGTCCGGCTGCGCGGGCCAGCCAGATCGTGGAATACCCGATAGCCGAGCCCATCTCAAACATGCGGCTGGCGCCTGAGATTTTGGCCAGCAAGTACAACATACGTCCTACGGCCGGCCCGATGATGGGAATGTCGTTGCGCTTGGCGAGTTTCTCCATCTCCTCGAGAACCTTGTCGCGGCGGGGAAGCACCGCGTGCAGATATTTTTCGACGTCGGCGTTTACGATGGGTTTCATAGGGAATCCTAGGAAATCGACTCGCCGGGGGCGAGGGTGTGAATTTCCAGGCCGGCAATATCCTGGGTGATGCGGTTGAGTTCGTCGGGTGTTCCGGTCAGTAGCGGAAAAGTGCCGAAATGCATGGGTACAACATGCCGAACGTTGAGCAAACGTATGGCCAGCGCCGCTTCCCGCGGGCTCATGGTGAACCGATCTCCGATCGGCAGCAGCGCCAATTCCGGCGCGTAGAGATCGGCGATCAGTTTCATGTCACCGAATACCGCGGTGTCTCCGGCGTGATAAATGGTCAAGCCTCCGGGCAGGCGGATGATGTAGCCGCAGGCTTCGCCGCCATAGACGATCTTGCCGTCGTCCAAAATTCCGCAGGAATGGATCGCATTCACCATGGTCACTTCGATTTCGCCCACTCGCTGGCTGCCACCCTTGTTCATGGCCTGGACGTTCTCCACGCCTTTGGACTCCAGCCACTGGCCAATTTCGTAGATCCCTACGATTTGCGGCTTAAACTTTTTCCCCAACTCCACCGCGTCGGCAATGTGATCGAAGTGCCCGTGGGTGATCAGCATGGTATCGACGCGCTCGAGCTGCTTCAGCGCCGGGGGGCAGGCGGGATTGGAAGCGATCCATGGATCGATCAGCACCACTTTCCCAGTGGGAGTGGTGATGCGGAAAGCAGCGTGGCCCAGCCACGTTAAAGAATTGCCCCGGGTGCGTAGCATTCGAAAGCTCCTTCCGAATTAGCCTGGTTTCGTCCCGCTCGGTGGCCCTGGGAGTTAGGTCCGGCCCCCGCGGTGCGTAATCGTGGGTTCCCACCGACCCCAGGAGTAACCGTTCAGCCGCTCTGGGACGCGATTCGACGCAGCGATCTTGTTTGCTGCACGCATTTGATGATATAAGAATTTCCTTCGCCGCACTGTCGAATTTGGTACGATGAATTAGATATCTGACCCGAGGAGAAAGATCCATGGCCTATGTAATCGCTGAGCCCTGCGTCGGAACAAAGGATACTGCCTGCGTGGATGTTTGCCCTGTGGATTGCATCCACCCCCGCAAGGACGAGCCGACCTTTGAGGCGGAAACCCAGCTGTACATCCATCCGGAGGAGTGCATTGACTGCGGCGCTTGTGTCCCGGTCTGTCCGGTAACCGCGATTTTTGCGCTGGAAGACTTGCCTGAGAAATGGGCGAGTTTCACGCCGATCAACGCCGACTGGTACAAGAAGTAGCTTTTCCAGCGCTGGTAACGCGCCGCGCGCCGGGTGCGTTACTGACGGCCAGGCGGCATCGCCCCGGGGACTACCGCAACTGACCCAGCCGCAATTCGCGCTGGGCGTGCCAGCCGTAATTTTCGGGCGGCTCTAGGTGACGTAGCCACCTGCCGCTCCGCCCCGTTAGACGTCTATTCCCAACTGTTGCTTTGCCGCCGCGCTGATCATGCTGGGATTCCACGCCGGTTCCCAAACCACATCCACCGCCACGTCACGGACTTCCGGCACCGCTCCCACCTTGGCCTTCACGTTGTCCGGAATCGATTGCGCCGCGGGGCATCCCTGCGAGGTAAGGGTCATCTTCACGCGCACCCCGCCATCATCATTCACCGCTACGTCGTACACCAATCCCAGATCGACGATGTTCACCGGAATTTCCGGATCGAAGCATTGCCGCAGCGCTTCATAAACATTCTCGCGAGTTAATGCCATTTTGTTTTCTCCCGGCGTTAGAATTTCACACGCGTCAACAGGTGTCAATGAGTGGCCGAAGCCGGAAATCCGCGTCGAGCTCCGCGCCGTGAAACTGGGAAAGGTGGAAGCAAAAGGCGTTTGCGTGGCTCTTTCTAGAAGAGTCCCTGGCGAGAGAAATGCACGAGCGAATTGAGAAGATGCGCGAACTACGGAGCAAAGCTGAGGGAGAGGTCCTTAATTTCGACGGCCAGCTTCACTTCCTTGATAGCAGCCTGGCCCACCGCATCATTGGATCCGGGGAACGGGCTGGATGGAGCCACTTCCACCACCACCACGACGTATCCCGCGCTGGTGGGACGGGCCGATGTGGTGATGCGGAAACTTCGCACCGGACCGTAATAGCCGGACGGTCCCCAATCCTCGAGAAAGTCTTTCATCGAGTATCCAGGCTGAGGATGCCAGATGCGATAGGCGCCATCCATCTGCCCGGCGACGACGGCGGTGAAGAATTTGCGAACCACGCCTTTTTCGGAGTGATAGCGGAGCATGTACCACGCGCCACCCCATACCAGCAGAATGAAAGCGATTCCGGTGATGACGTAGCGCCGCAGCCGCGACTCCGGATGCTCGCTGGTGCCGTCAAATAGTGTCAAACGTTCCTCCGATGGGCGCCGCGTCCGCCACCGCGGACTTTCGGCGTACTGCGATCGTGCCGAGCTCGATGACCGCCGCTCAAATGGACCCTGTTCGAGACGCGAACCTCGGCGGCGTTCGGGTTACAGCTGCCGCTTGAAAAGCAGGGTGCTGGCGGTGATGGTAATCGCCCCAAACACCATCAAAACTATCACGTCCTTGTAAATTCCTTCAATCCCTGTGCTTTTCAACGTGAGGTTGCGCAGGGCGTGCACCGTGTAAGTGAAAGGATCGATCACCGAGATCCATCGCAGCCACCAGGGAAAAGCTTCCACCGGGTACACCGCTCCGGAGGGAAAGAACAGCAGCGTGTTCAGAACTCCGAAAATCGCGCGCGGCACGAGTGGATCGTTAACCCGGACCATGAGCATGAACATGAAGCTGATCATGGCGATGGAAGCCACGCCCACCACCAGCGCGAGATAGAGCAGCCGCAGCGGGTGCCACATTCCCGGGATGCCGGCGATCAATCCTCCCACTATGGTGAGCACCATGCCCGCCATCAATCCTTTCAGCGCACCCGAAGCGACCAGGCCGAGGACGAGTTCACTCTTGGAGATGGGAGTGGCCAGGTAGCCCTCGTGCATACCGCGGGACTTATCGTCGATGAAAGTGATCCCGCCACCGATCATGGCAACAATGAAAACGGAAAGAGCGACGGAACCAGCGAGCAAGTACTTGATGTACTCGATGTACGGATATACCTCGACAATGTCCAGTTCCACGTTCCCTGGAAGCCGCGACACGACAGAAGGAGCGTTGAGCTGGTCGACCATCTGCTGCATTCGCTCGAGCACCGAACTGGCGATGAATTGGTCGGTGTTGTCCTCGGAAAAGGCGATGCGCGGGCGGTCCTTCTGGTAAAAGCGCCGCGAGAAATCGTGCGGCACGGTGACCACCCCGCGGACGAACCCGGCGTGGAGGTCGTCCAAGGCTTGAGTTTCGGAGTTGTAATCTTCGACGCGAAAGGTTTTGGGGCCTGCGGCGATTCCCGCAAACATCTCGCGGACCTGGCGCGATTCGGTGGTGTGATCCTGGTCGACGAAGGCGATCGACACATTCTTGATCTTGCCGCCGAAGGCGTAGCCCAGCACGATGAGCTGCAGCAGCGGGAAGACCATCGACGTCATCATCAGCGCCGGACTGCGAAAGAATTTTCGCATGTCCCTTTCGATCAACGCGCTGGTCCGCGAAAGAGAAATCATCGGGCGTTCTCCGGCACAAGAATGGATTTAGCGATATAGGTGAGAGACATCGAGGCGTCTTGCTCCTTGCGCCGAATCGCGCAGATCGCTGCCGGTGTAGTGCATGAAAACATCGTCCAGGGTGGTGCTGGCCACGCTCACCTTGCGCACCGTCACGCGCTTCGATCGCGCCAAATCCATCAGCGCCGCCACCGTCGCCGGACCATCGTTGGTGGCGATGTGGGTCACCCCGCCACTTTCGTTGACCGCCGCTACTTGCGGCATCGCTTTTAGCTGGGCGTCCCAGTCTGCTGGCGCGCCTTCGAATTCCGCTTCCACCCT
Source organism: uncultured Acidobacteriota bacterium (assembly GCA_963725655.1). Classification (GTDB taxonomy): domain Bacteria; phylum Acidobacteriota; class Terriglobia; order Acidiferrales; family UBA7541; genus CAVRXT01. The sequence goes on from CAVRYY010000001.1 coordinate 866,886, forward strand.
GTCGTTTCCCGGGACGCTGTCTTTCAGTCGGGTCGGAGTATCCAGCACCGCCAGCTTGCCGTGGTCGACGATGGCGATGCGGTCGCACAATTTGTCGGCCTCATCCATGTAATGGGTGGTGAGCAGCATGGTGAGACTGGATTGCTCGCGCAACCGGCGGATCATCTCCCAAACGTTGCTACGGGAGACCGGATCCAGGCCGGTGGTGGGCTCGTCGAGAAACAAGATCCGCGGCGAGTGCACCAGGCCGCGCGCGATTTCCAGGCGGCGCCGCATGCCGCCGGAAAACGTACCGACCATGGCATGCTTGAATTTCAGCAGGTCCACCCATTCCAGCCGCTCTTGAATGATTCGCGCGCGATCGGCGGCCGGCACGCCGTACAGCTTGGCGTGGATGATCATGTTTTCCTCGGCGGTCAGTTCAGGATCGGAAGTGAATGCCTGGGGAATCACGCCGATGGCGTGGCGCACTCCGTTGGCGTCGGTGCGAATGTCGTGGCCGTCGACTCTGGCGGTACCGGAAGTGGGCAGGGTGAGGGTTACCAGCATGCGGATCAAGGTGGTCTTACCCGCGCCGTTGGGCCCCAGCAAGCCGAAGATTTCCTGCCGTTCGACGTTGAAGCTGATGTCGTTCACTGCCACCAGTTCGCCGAACCGCTTGACCAGGTGATCGACTTCGATCGCATTCATCGACGGCTTCCTCGGAGTACGAATTCAGTTGCGACGGTTTTTTGCAGCCGAAACAGCGTCACCAGTCACGCTTAAAGTTTCGCGAACCAACTTTTCTTCTGCACGACCGGCGTCAACATCACCGTCGCGGTCATGCCGGTAAAAAGCCGACGCTCGGGATTGGGCACGGCCACTTTGATGGCGAAAGTGCGAATGTCGCGCTTGGTGCGGCTGACGTCGCGCTGCGTGGCAAAATCGCTCTCGACGCCCTTAAAGATGAGGTTGCCATCGATGATGTCTCCGGATGGAAGGGCCACCTGCATCTTGTCGCCGATGCGCAGCGAGTCGATGTAGGACTCTTCCACGTCGGCGCGCACCCAGAGATGATCGACGTCCACCAGCACTACGATAGGTGTGCCGGTAGCGATCACCTCGCCTTGCTTGGAGACGCGCACGGAAACGATGCCGGAAATCGGAGCGTAGATTTTGGTGTAGCCAAGCTGGGTCTGGGCCTGGTCGCGCATCGCGCGAGCCTGGCGCAACTGCGCCTCGATCGATACCACGTCGGACTGCTGCACTTGCACTTGGCGTCGATTGGCCTGGGCTACCGCCAGCGCCGCTTTCTGCGCTCTCACCTGATCTTCCAGCGCCCGCACGTTGGCCCGGGCGGCTTTGGCCACAGCGTCCGCCGAGTCGCGGTCCTGCGCCGAGCTCACGCTGGCATCGAACAGCCCTTGGGTGCGCTTGAGATTGATTTCATCGAGCTCGAGCGTGGCATTGGCCTGCTCGAGCTGCGCTTGCGCCGCGGTCACGTTGGCCTGCGCCTGACTCAGCGTGGCGTCGGTTTGTTCGTTGGTCATGCCCTCGGTCTGCTGGGACTGGCGGACCTTGGCCTCGAGGCTGCCGATATTGGCGACGTCCTGGGCCAACTGGTCCTGTAGCTCCGCGGGATCGAGCTCGGCGATCAGGTCGCCCTGTTTCACTTCCGAGCCTTCATCAACGGTGAGCTTCACGATGCGCCCGGCGATCTGCGGGCTGACGATCACTTCGTTGCCGTCGACAATACCGACCAGCGGGATGGCGCTGCCGTGCGGCGTGGAGGATACGTACACCGCCACCGCAATCAGGAAGAGCACTCCTAAGAACATTATGAACTTACGCCCGGTCATGCCGGCCTCTTTTCAGGGAGAAACAATCCGTGCTCGAGAAAATCAATTACCGCACGTTTTCGTTCCGCCACTGCTCTGGGACTGAATGCGTTCTTTTGCAGGATCTCGCTTTGCATTACCGACGACGAAAAATAAAATGAAATCATGGCGATCAGGGTGATTACCGTCTGTTTGGGATCCACTGGCCGGAATTCCCCGTGAGTGATTCCGTCGCGAATTACGCGCTGCAGCAGGCGATGTCCCGGTAGAAAATGGGTGCGCGCCAGCCAACGGGCCTCGGCCGGCGCACTCATCATCATCCACATCAGGATCTGCGGAAATCGAGGATGCGCGGCTCGGAAGTCGAAATAGGCGTCCACGAAAGCAAGAATGCGTTGCCGCGGCGTGGCCGCGCGCGAAGCCGCCGATTCAAATCCTGGCCGAACCTGGCGGATCAAATTCTCGAGGACCGCGCGGTGCAGGCGCTGCTTGTCGCCGAAGTAGTAGTAAAGCATGGCCTTGTTGGCATGGGCGGATATGGCGATCTGATCGGTGCGGGCGCCGGCCAAGCCGTGAGCGGCGAAATGACGCTCGGCAGCGTCCAGGATTCGCCGTGCCGTGTCTGGGTTCTCGGCTCTCTTTCTTCCGCGCTTCATCTCCGCCCTGTTCTACGCACGCGATTCGTGGAATATATCAACGGTTGGCAGCAAATTCGCTGCCGGAAAAACCAAGTCAAAACCAACCCACTTGGCCGGATATGGGTTTGCCCGGAATTCCAAAGCCCAGTACGGGCCTTGACGCCCACCCTTTACAAAACAGGGGGAACAACGGGGCACCCCAGAAGCCCGGAACCGTAAAACGCAAGGTAAAAAGCCCTGCGCCAGCGAGTGGAGTGAGCTTTGGCCGAGAACTACGAGGCTGCCGTTCGGGCCATTATTCTTTAACTAAACAGTTAGTTTAATGGCCACGGCCACGGAAGTCAAATCGGAAGGAATTTGCCGTGTTTGACTTAGCACCTCCGTGGTTTTACATTCTTTTGGCTTATTCCCGTGACAAGTAGGTACGCGGGAGGTTTCACTGCATGGAGGATCATGGAACTCGTCAGTTCAAACCGCCCGTTGCTCCTGCTGCTTGCTGCGCTGATGCTGGTCGCGGCCGCGGCGTTCTCAGAGGAATGGAAGCCCCGACACGCGCTGGTGCCGCCTACCGGCGTGCTGAATTTACCTGGCGTCCCCGGGCCGCAGGACGTGCTGATTCCTGGCCCTGAAGATCCCTCGGCCGGCGCGGCTTGGCTGGAGACTTGGAAGAATTGGCGGCAAGACCGCCGCACCCGCGGGCGCTACGACGGTTCGGAATACGCACGGCCGGAATTGGCGTGGACCCAGAAGGTTTTCTCGCAGGTGCAGATGCTGATATGGGAGCGCGATTTCTACGATCCGGAGAAAGGCGAATACAGCGTCGACCGCTTTCTGGCCGAGGTGCAAGGGCGCATGGGACCAGTCGACGCGGTGCTGATCTGGCCTCTTTATCCCAACCTGGGCGTGGATGACCGCAACCAATTCGATATGATCCGCGACATGCCCGGCGGCATCCCGGAAATCCGCCGCATGATCGAAGAGTTTCATGGCCGGGGCGTGAAAGTGTTTTTCCCGACGCTTGCCTGGGATAGCGGTACGCGTGATGAGGGCAAGCCGGTCCCGGAAGCGTTGGCAGGATTGATGCAGCAGATCGGGGCGGACGGAGTGAATTTCGATACGCTGGAAGATGTGCCGCAAGCCTTTCAGGCGGCCGCGAACGACGCGCGGCACCCGCTGGCGCTCGAACCGCAATTCTCGATTCGCGGCGAATCGCTGGGCTGGAGCACCATCGGCTGGAACGATTGGGTGACCTGGGAGGACCTGGCTTATCCCTTCGTTCCGATGATCGACCAAGCGAAGTGGATCGAGCCGCGGCATGCCATCGAGGTTACCGACCGCTTCACGCGGGACAAGACCAACAGCCTGCAGCACGCATTCTTCAACGGCGAAGGATACGTGACCACCGAAAATCTGTGGGGTTTCTGGTATGGGAATACGCCGCACGATGCCGAAGCGATCCTGCGTTTTACGCGCATCGAGCGGGCTTTTGCGGCGAATCTGATCGGTCCGGATTGGGAGCCGCACACCGCTATGTTGCAGTCCGGAGTCTACGCCAGCAAGTTTCCAGCGCCGGAACAAACCCTGTGGACCATCATCAACCGCAATGAGTACGACGTGACCGGCGAGCAGATACGCATCCCGCATCGCGACGGCATGCGCTACTACGATCTGTGGCACGGGGCAGAACTCACTCCCCAGCTCATTGGAAATGATGATGTGCTGCGTTTTGCGGTCGAGGGGCTCGGCTTCGGCGCGGTGCTGGCGACGCAACAGGCAAACGCTCCGGGCGGCGATCTGCAATCACTCCTGGCGTTCATGGCCGAGCGTTCGAAGCAGCCACTGAGCCATGTTTCGCGCGATTGGAAATTTCTCGCCCAAACCATGGTGGAAAATCCGCCCACCAAGCCTGCCGCCACGGCGCCGCCGGGCATGGCGCGCATTCCGGAAGCCGATTTCGATTTCTCGGTCCACGGGATTGAGATCGAAGGCGGCAACGACCCAGGCGTAGACGTGCAGTACCCGTGGGAAGACGCGCCGCGGCGTCTTCACCGGCAGCGAATGCACCTGAAAAGTTTCTACATCGATCGGATGCCGGTCACCAACGCGGAGTTCAAGAAGTTTGTGGACGCCGCGAACTACCGTCCGAGAGACGCGCACAATTTCCTGCGTTCGTGGTCCAGCGGCAACTACCCGGATGGCGCCGGCAAGCAGCCAGTCACGTGGGTTTCGATTGAGGACGCGCGCGCCTACGCGGCATGGGCTGGAAAGCGCCTGCCGCACGATTGGGAGTGGCAGGAAGCCGCGCAGGGGAAAACGCAGCAACTTTATCCGTGGGGAAACGAGTGGAACGCGCAAGCGGTGCCGCTGCCCGATCGCGGGCGGAACATGCGCGCACCGACGCACGTTGATGCGTTTCCGCAAGGTGCGAGCCCGCTGGGCGTGCTGGATATGGAAGGGAACATCTCGCAGTGGACCGACGAATTCCGGGATGCGCACACGCGGGCGGCGATCATTCGCGGCGGAGCGTTTTACCAGCCGCACGGATCGATCTGGTATTTTCCGCAGACCTATCGGCTCGACGAGCATCAGAAATATCTGCTGATGTCCCCAGGCCACGACCGCGCCGGCACGATCGGGTTTCGCTGCGTGGTCGACGCGCCTTAAGGACGGCAAAATACGAAGATTTCGTGCTGGCCGGTCCGAGCAAGGGCCGCCGGTGGATCTATTTAGATATTCGGTCGTCGGGAAGGGGATTGAGGTCGGGCTCGACCCAGGACGTTCGGGCTTGGGGACTATTCAGCAATTCCGGGGACCAGAAGCGATGGAGTAGATTGCTTTTGAGTTTTGCCTCGTTTACCGACAGGAATTCATCGAATGTTTTTTCGGTGTGGGTGGATAGCAAGCGCACCCATGCGACGGTCACGGTTTCATGGAATGCGTGCGGTTTGCCGTGGCGAAGGCCAAACTGGCGAATGTTAGTGGAAATTTCCTGAAGGGCCGCTTCCCACGGGAGCCGGTGCAGATAAAGCCACGCCAGCCGAAGATGATCGGCATGATGGAACGACTCGAGGGGCAGGTTGCCGGAGCGGACTGCTTCCAGGAATGCGTCGTCGGGAAGGTGGGCGGAGCCGAGGTTGAAGCCGTGGCGCGGCCGCTGCGCAGCGCCTGGAATTGCGAACTCATCGCTTGCCGCCATCTGTGTGACCCTATCCGTTGGAATTGATTCCGCGAATCCCTGCCTACACCGTATCATCTAAAGTTCCATGGCAGAATCCCTGGTGTTCGAGAGCGCGCTCCGACGCAAACGTTTCGACCTCCGCGTCATCCTCGCATTCCTGGCCATTTACGTTCTCTGGGGCTCGACGTATCTTGCCGTTCGCATCCTGGTGCAAACGATTCCGCCGCTATTCGGCGCCGGGGTTCGGTTTTGCGTCGCGGGCGCGATCCTGTATATCGGATCGATTCTCGCCGGCGAGGCCCATCCGTCGCGCCGCGAATGGCGAAGCATCGCGGTGCTGGCTGCGTTGATGATTCTCGGGGCGTATGGCGGGCTGTTTTGGGCAGAGCAAACTCTGCCGTCCGGGCTCACTTCAGTGCTGGTGGCTACCATACCGGTATGGACGCTTTTAATTGAAGTCGTTTTCTTCAAAAAGCGCAGACTGAACGGCGGGGCACTCGCGGCGATCTTGCTTGGGTTCGCGGGGGTGGTGATCCTGGTGGGCGATAGCGGCGCCGGCGCCGGGCGCGTTACGCTGGTTCCGTGTCTGGTGATCCTGTTCGGCGAACTTTCGTGGTCCTTTGGCACCGTGCTCAACTCCAGGCTCGCGCTTCCAGCGTCGAAACGCATGAGTGCGGCCGGGCAAATGCTAACCGGAGGAGTAATGCTGATGGGCGGGTCGGCGCTGCTGGGCGAGATGCACACGGTGCCCCATTTTTCGCCTCGCGCGCTGGGGGCGTTGGCCTACATGACCATCGCCGGCTCATTGATCGGATACACATGCTATGAATGGCTTCTGCACCGCATGCCTGCCTCGACCGTAACCAGCTACGCGTACGTAAATCCGATCGTCGCGCTGGCCATCGGCTATTGGCTGGGCAACGAAGCGCTTACCGCGCGCATGATTGTGGGCGCGATCGTTATCCTGGCTAGCGTTGCGGCGATTCTGCGCGGCAGGCCACAGCCGGCGTAGCGATGGGTAGGGACGGAAATCAATGTGCCGGCGGCTGCAACGCTGCGCTTTGCTGAGCGCGGCTCAGTCGCACATGAGCGCTACGCTTGATGTTAGAATCGTCGTTCGTCGCCGCAGTTCACTCCAGCATGATGAGGATATCCGCGTGGAATACAGGCATCTTGGCCGCTCCGGTTTGAAGGTCTCCGTCCTTAGTTTTGGCGCTGCGACATTTGGAGGCGGCAATGAATTTTTCAGCGCCTGGGGCAACAGCGACGTCGCCGAAGCGACGCGGCTGGTGAATGTTTGTTTTGACGCCGGAGTGAATCTGTTCGACACGGCGAACGTCTACTCGCGGGGGCTGTCAGAAGAAATTCTAGGCAAAGCGCTGGGGAATCGGCGGCAGCAGGCGTTGATTTCGACCAAGGTGACCTTCCCGATGGGCGATGGTCCGAACGAGATGGGATCGTCGAACTACCACGTGCTGCGCCAATGCGAAGCGAGCCTGCGCCGCCTGGGAACCGACTACATCGATATCTATCACCTGCACGGTTTCGATGCGGGCACGCCAATCGAAGAGACGCTGCATACTCTCGAGACGCTGGTGTCGTCCGGCAAGGTTCGCTACATTGCATGCTCGAATTTCTCGGGATGGCATTTGATGAAGTCGCTGGGTATCTCGGAAAAATACGGGTGGGCGCGCTACGTCGCGCACCAAGTGTACTACTCGCTGATCGGCCGCGACTTCGAGTGGGAGTTGATGCCGCTGGGGATCGATCAGGGGGTGGGCTCGCTGGTGTGGAGTCCGCTGGGCTGGGGCCGGCTGACCGGCAAGATTCGCCGCAATCAACCGTTACCCGCGGTAAGCCGGCTGCACAAAACGGCGGAGCAAGCTCCGCCAATCAGCGATGACTACCTCTATCGGGTGGTGGATGCGCTTGACCTGATCGCCAAGGAGACCGGGAAGTCGTTGCCGCAAATCGCATTGAATTGGCTATTGCAGCGACCCACGATATCGAGCGTAATCATCGGAGCGCGCAACGAAGAACAATTGCGCCAGAACCTCGCCGCGACCGGCTGGAACCTGACGCCCGGGCAAGTGCAAAAGCTTGATGAGGCGAGCACGCCGCCCGTGGCCTACCCCTACTGGCACCAGCGGCAGTTCGGGGAACTGAATCCCGCTGCGGTGTAACGTAGGATGCATTTCCCGAGTGAGTTCCCGATAAATTCGCTGAATTCGCTGGTTGCGAGGCACGGACGATGAATCTTCTAATGCGGGTAGTGGCGCTGGTTGTTGCGGTGGTGGTTGGCGCGGCGGGTTCGTATGCACAGGCGCCCTCTAAGTATCCGGCGACGGAGGGCGATTATGTGGCGCGAGACTTCAAGTTCAAGTCGGGCCAACAGCTTGCCGAATTGCGATTGCATTACAAGACGCTAGGGAAGATCGCGCGCGATGCGCAGGGGCATCCGACCAACGCAGTGCTGATCCTGCATGGAACCGGCGGGTCGGGCCAACAATTCCTGTTACCGCAATTTGCGGACGAATTGTTTGGTCCTGGCCAACTGCTGGATATCAATCGCTACTTCATCATCCTGCCCGACGGAATTGGCCACGGGAAATCTTCGAAGCCTAGCGATGGGATGCACGCGCATTTTCCCGAGTACGACTACGACGACATGGTGGCGGCGCAACATATTCTGGTCGCCGAAGGGCTCGGAGTGCAGCACTTGCGGCTGATCATGGGCACTTCGATGGGCTGCATGCACGCGTTTGTTTGGGGTGAAACGTATCCGGACTTTATGGATGCGTTGATGCCGCTGGCGTGCCTACCGGTGCAACTCGCGGGGCGCAATCGCGTCTGGCGGAAGATGCTGATGGATGCGATCCGCGATGATCCGGCTTGGAACGGCGGAGAGTATAAGGAGCAGCCAAAGGACGGGATGCGGACGGCGGAAGACCTGCTAGTAATTGCAGGGAGCGCGCCGTTGGTGATGCAGAAGGCGCTGCCCACTCGCGATGCGGCGGACAAATATGCGGACGATGCGGAGAAGCGTGCCGGCGCGCTGGATGCCAACGATCTGCTTTACCAGGTGAACGCCTCGCGCAACTACGACCCTTCGCCGCAACTGGAGAAGATCACCGCGCCGATGATGTGGATTAATTCCGCGGACGATTTCATCAATCCTCCTGAGCTTGGGATCGCGGAGAAGGAAAGCAAGCGGCTGAAGAGCGGAACTTTCGTTTTGCTTCCTATTAGCGAGCAGACTCACGGGCATGGAACGCACACCTGGGCGGTGGCGTGGCGTTCTTATCTGAGCGAGTTGTTGGACAAGACAGCGCACTGATGCGCGGATGAAGAATCGGATGCTGGACAAGGGCCACGATTGGCGGCGCGAGGAGCCTGCGGGCGGGCACTAGGTGAAGGCGACTAGCTTCTTGAATTCAGGGTCGTCGTAGAGGCAAGTGAGATCGGGATCGTTGGCCGCCCAATGTTTGTAATGCTGGCTGTTGGAGGACGCGGTGAGCGCTTTCTTGAACGTCTCGAGCGCCTCGGTTTTTTTACCAAGGATGCCGTAGGTGCAAGCGGCGTTGTAGAGCGTGCTGGGATCGGTGGGACGAAGGGCGACGGCAGTCTGCAAGTGACGGATGGCCTCGTCCGCGTCCTGATTGAAATGGGCGAGGCGGGTGGCCAGCAGGATCCGTGCGCGTACGTCTTCCGGCACTAATTCTAATTGCTGGCGCAGGACCCTGAGCATGCGCTCGCGCACGTGCTCCGATTCCTTTTTCCGGCCGGTTAGCTCCAGAGCCTGGTCATAGGGAATGTAAGTATTGTAGTCGTCGCCGTTGCATTCGATGGCCCGCTCGGTGAGCGCGGCGGCCTCTTCGAAGCGCCCGGATTCACAGTAGGCCCGCCCCAGCAGGTTCCAAGCCCCCTCACAATCCGGTTTACGCTCGATGGCGCGCTGCGCCAGCAGCCCCGCTTCATGATATTTGTGCTGGGCGTAAAAGATACGAGCGTGGGCCACGAGCACTTCCGGCAGATCGGGCGCAAGCGCAGTGGCGCGGTCGCAGGCGGCCGAGTCCGCGCTCGATCCATTTGGAGTTCTGCTCGCGAAGCTCGTAAATCAGGCCGCAGAGGTGAGCGATGCCGGCGTGCGCTAGAGCGAAATTGGGATCCAGCTGAATGGCTTGTTCGAACATCTGCAGCGCGTAGTCCATGTTCTCGCGGCGGGTGTAACTCCTTCCGCGGAGATAGAAATCGTAGGCCTGGGGATTTTCGGTGGGCTTGCGCGCCATGGTCTTTTCTTCCTGCGGCGTCAAGGTGATGCGCAGGGCCTGGGCGATGCTTCGGGCGATTTCCTCCTGAATGGCGAAGACGTCTTCCAGTTGGCGGTCGTAGCGCTCGGCCCACACGGAATGACGGGTGGAGGTTTCCACCAGCTGCGCGGTGATGCGCACGCGGTTGCCTGCGCGGCGGATGGAGCCTTCGAGCACGTAGGCGGCGCCGAGTTGCTGGCCCACCTGCGCCGCGGTAACCGGCTTGTCGCGAAACGCGAGAATCTCCGAGCGGGGAAAGATTTCCAGTTGCTTGATCTTGGAAAGCTCGGTGACGATGTCTTCGGTGATGCCGTCGCGGAAGTATTCGTCCTCTTTTGCGCCACTCTGGTTTTCAAAGTAAAGAACCGCGACTGATTTTTCCTGGGCGGCAACCGCGTGGGGACCGGAACCGGAGCCCGAAACGGAAACGCTTTTCTCAGCGGTGGGCCGGCGGCTGGATTCGATATCGCGCTTGAGCCGCTTCAGGTCGGCGCGGAATTCGGCGGCCGTTTGGCAGCGCAGATCGGGGTCTTTCTCAAGAGCCTTGCTGAGAATGTTGTCAATCGCGACGGGCAGGCGGGCGTTGAGTTCCTTGGCGGGAGTGGGCGTGGAATGCAGCATACCGTCGAAAATCGACCGCCGAGGTGGCGCCGGAGAACGGAACCACTCCGGTGGCCATTTCGTAGAGCACCACGCCGAGGGAAAACAAATCCGAGCGCGCGTCCAATTCTTCGCCTCGCGCTTGTTCCGGCGACATGTACGCGACCGTGCCCAGCGAGCTGCCAGGGCTGGTGAGTTGATCGTCATGGAGCAAATGCGAGTTGCGTGCGCATCGATGCGACGCTGGCCGATTCGCCGCCACGGCTGACCGCGGGGGTCAGTTTGGCCAAGCCAAAATCCAGAATTTTCGCCTGCCCGCGGTCCACCAGAAAAATATTCGCGGGCTTGATGTCGCGGTGCACGATGCCCTTAGAGTGCGCGACGTCGAGCCCGTTGGCGATCTGGATGCCGATCTCCAGGAGGTCCGATATCTCGATGGGCTTTCCGGCGATGCGGTGTTTGAGAGTCTGGCCCTCGAGCAGCTCCATGCCGATGAATGGGCGGCCTTCAAAATCTCCTACATCGTAAATTGTGCAAATGTTGGGGTGATTGAGCGCGGAGGCGGCGCGAGCTTCGCGGCGGAAGCGTTCGACGGCTTGAGGGTCATGGGAAATGTCGTCGGGGAGAAACTTCAGAGCGACATTGCGGCCGAGGCGGGTGTCCTTGGCCTTGTAGACCACGCCCATGCCACCGCCGCCCAGCTTGTCCAAGACCTCGTAGTGGGAGATGGTGCGACCGACGATGGAGGGCTTATCCGGCACAAGGGCTGCATTCTACGTCAGCGGCTTGATACAGGCAACCGCGCGGCATCGGCTGGGAAGGCCGCCCAATTGCGGCGGTGATGACCGTTGCGAAACAGCCACGAAGCGCCGTAAACTGGGCGCGTTGCAGATCCGCGCCCGTAGCTCAGCTGGATAGAGCATCTGCCTTCGAAGCAGAGGGTCGGGAGTTCGAATCTCTCCGGGCGCGCCATTTTCTCACTCTCTGTCAGTTAGTTAGCGATGGCCAATGCCGGCTTTTCGTCAGCGGGACACTGGCTGTCAAAAAAGCGTAATACGTTACTCTTGCCGTAAATCTGTTCATTTCTTTTCTCTAGATTCTGCCGCACCTGAATGAGGGTTGCGAGGTGTTTTTAGGACTCATGCAACGTAGCTGAGGCACGCGTCCACACGCCTTCCAATAGCGCGGGCACCCACTTTTCCGGGCGCGCCACTTTCCCCTTCCGTTGGCTTCTAGGGTGCGGCGCGGCGTCTGCCCGTGGAGCCACGAACGATGAGACTGGTGTCCACGTGGTACTCCCGGCCCATCATGGCACTTCCTTTGAGCGAGGAGATCAGCGCGTCGAATGCCTTCTCGGCGAGCTCAGTGCGCGACAGCCTGACGGTGGTTAAGGCTGGCTGGGTGAACTGACTGAAGTCGATGTCATCGAACCCGACCACCGATATATCCTCAGGAACCTGCAGTTTGGCGTCGTGAATTGCGCGCAACGCTCCAATCGCGGTCAGGTCGTTTGATGCCAGCACCGCGGTTGGACGCTTATCTAGCGCCAGTAATCGCGCCATAGCCGATTCGCCACCGTCAATTTGGTGATTGCCGGTCTCGATGAGCTTTTTGTCCTCGAGCAGGCCGTAGTGGCGCAACCATTTTAGAAAGGCCGCTCGGCGGGCTCGCGCTGGCCGTAAGTCCAACGGGCCGCTGATAAATCCTAGTCTCTTGTGACCAAGGTCAAATAAGAGTTTGATGGCTTCGCGGATTCCTGTGTCGTAGTTCACTCTGATCACGCTGCAGTTTTCGCTGACTCGCCCTGCATGTAATAAGACCACGGGGATCCGGCGCTCTTCCAACTGAGCCAGAAGCCCCTTATCCATCTCCGAAGTAAACACGGCGACCCCATCTACTTTACGTTCGAGCAGCCGTTGCGCGCATTGGGACACACGGCCCGGGTCGTAGTTTGTGTTCAGGCACAGAACTTCGAAGCCCTCCTTGAGGGCGAGTTGCTCAAAGCCTTTCACCAGTTCAGGGAAAAATGGATTGGTTATATCGGAAATAATCAGGCCTAGAAAGCGGCTTCGGCCGGATACAAGAGCGCGGGCATTGATATTCGGATGATAGCCAAGCGCACGGACTACCTTCCAGACCTTTTCTTTGGTCTCGCGGCTAACCCTCCCCGTCGCGTTTACCGTGCGGGAAACGGTGGCTGTTGATACGTTGGCACATTTAGCTACTTCTTTGATGTTCATAGATAAGTAGCCAATAATCCCGGGGGCAACTATACGATAAGGCAGACCACGGGCGCTGACAAAGTTGGTTCAGGGGCCGAAAGCCTGGGTAGTGCGCGCGCTATCCAGCGAGTTCAGGAAACGCTGTTATTCGGAGTTTGGCCGCGCCGTAAGGAACCAGCCGCAAAGTCTCTTGCGGTTGATCGCTGGCTACCGGACTGTGCGGGAGTTCACCGGCGCAGCCATCCTCGGCTTGCCATGAGGGCAGCTTCCTGGCTTGCACCTCGATTTTTATCGGAGCGCCTTCTGCGGTAAACACTCCCTGGTCCGAAGCGGAGCCCTTTATTTCCGGCGCCGCCCCGGCGGAATGCTCGTTTATAGCCAGCGCATAATTCCAAGCGGACTGCGGATAGGCTTCCCAATCCGCGGTCATGCCGCGAGACTTTAACTTTCGCCACTCGGTCGAAATATCCAGCGAGTAGACCACCGGGCCTCTCTCAATGACTACGGAGTTGTGGTAGGAACGCGAGACAGCCGGCCTCATTGGGAATTGCAGCTCGACGCGGTCGCCCGATTTCCATTCTCGATCGATCAACGCGAAGGTGCCGGCGCGAACGGATTCAACGGGCTTGCCATTCACTCGAATATTCGCTTTGTCCGCCCAGAGCGGGACGCGGAGCTTGAGAGGGAATCGCACCCGAGATTGAGGCCGCACGAGCAGGAGAATATTGCCGTCAAATGGATATCCGGTCTGCTCTTCGATCGTTACCGGTACATTGCCTATCCTGGTTTTTAACTCGCATGGGGCATACACAACCGCCGCGACGCCGCCCTCGGCGCCCGCCATCCACAGGTGAGAAGTGAGTTTCGGCCATCCTTGGTGCATGTTTGCGGTGCAGCAGCCAAAGTTTGGTTCCAGGCCGTAGAGATTCGATTCGGGTCCATTCGACGTCCATGGACGCTGGCTCAAATTGCACTCAATCTGATTGGGCTGCTGGTCGTACTGGTGAGACCACATGTCGTCCCGGAAAGTTCCGGGCAGGGCATTGTAGGCAATCCGCTCCAGACGATCGCCAAGTAACGGGTCGCCCAGTATGGCCATGGCATATTCCAGCGAAAACATTTGCTCGACGACAGTGCATAGCTCGGTTCCCTGTGACGGGATTCGTTCCGGCGAGATGCTCATCGGCACTGAACATGCCGTTAGGAAGCCCGTGATACGTATCCAGCGCGGCGAGTTGCTGGCTGGCTCCGACTCGATAGGACTCATCCCCTGAAACCAGCCACCAGAGCGCCGATGACTTGAGAGCCATCGCGTTGTTCACGCCGTGAGTCTGCATGGCAATTTCGGGAGGAAGACTCCCGTGGCGAAGCGCGAGTTCTTCCGTCGTCATTTTATGGGTGTAGACAAAGTGGGCAAACTGGCTGCGCCAATCGTAGCCTTGCTGATGAAGGGCCTGCGCGAGCTGCAGTAGATTCTGGTCGCCGGTACGGTTGTAAAGCCACACCACGCTGGCCACTTCGTCTTGCCACCGGTATTTGCCCCAGTCGCGGAGCGGGCGGTTCGGCAATTCCGAAAGTTGATACGCAAAATACTTTTGCATTAGCGGAATCACTCGCGGATCCGCGGTTGCTTCCTGGTATTGCGTCAGGACCTTCAGCATGACCATGCGGGGCCACCAGTCATCGACCTTGGTGGGACCAATCATGCCGTTCGCTTGTTGATGTTCGAGGGTCCAGTTCACCCATTTCTGGGATTTGGCAATCAATCGGTCGTCTTTCAGCAAGTACGCGAGCGGCATCAGCCCATCGAGGAAATAGGGGCCGCGCTCCCAGGATTCACCATTTCCGCCAAGCCATCCACTCTCGGGGCCGACATCCGGCCAGAACTCATCCAGGTGGCCGCCCAGGCCGTTGGCCTGGATTTCCAGCTGTTTCAACAGCCAGCCTTTGGGTTGGACAGATGTTAACGGAAGCGGGTAGAAAGCACTCTTGCCAAGAGGCTGCCGATTCGGGAAAAAGTCGGTTCGAGGGAAGCCTTCGACGGTGGCCGCGGCTGCAGTAGCAGCGTTCAAGCTTGATGCGGAAAGCGCTGCGGCGGCGCCAAGGGTCTTCAAAAAGTCGCGGCGGGTAGCGAGTGACATTGGCCAGCTCCTAAGTAACAAGAAAAAATCGAATCACGAGAGCGCTGTCTTATGGCGCGACTTGGGTGGTGTATTCCGTCTCTACGTTATCGAAGAAAACGCCTTGGAAGCGCCCAGGATCAAGCTTCGGTAGCGTCAGGTGGATAGTGTGGTTGGTATCTGGCTTCAGACGCGACAAATCCGCATAGAATCCGACGAACGACTCGGGGTGTTCGCGCACCGACGCGTAAGCTCGGGTGAGTTTAACAGGCGATCCATCCAATGACATCTGCGGTTTCATCGCATCATCAGGTTCTGCGAACTGAACGAACATCAGGAGCCGCTCCGGCGCCAGCCATGTGGTCTGGTAGTCTTCCTTCGTCCACGGTATCGGCCATGACTGCTTGCGCCTGGCGAGCTGTTGCATGATTCGATCCGGGACGACAAACGAGCCAGTCATAGAGCCGTTAGAGTCACGGTGCAGCGATAGCTCCTGGGAATGATCGAAGGCTTGCCCCGCAAACTTCACTTTGGCGGAGATGTATCTTCCGTGATGATCGAAGATAACCGGCGTTCCGTTAACGGTCATCCCTTTGACTTCGGATTCGTCTGGTAGCAGTACACCGATCTCTCGCGCGCTGCCAGGCGTGCCAGCGACGTCCATGAGGCCAACTACTCCACTTTCAAAGTTCGCGCGCACCGGCTTCGACGGGTCCAAAGCATCCGCACCGAAAACGAGGATCTGCCCCTGGGCTTTGGGCAGGGGAATTAGCTCGAGGACGGTTGCGCTGGTCCCATCCAACTTGATATCAACGTCATCGCCATAGTGCCATACACCCGCAGCTGGTTTTCCGATAAGGTTACCTTCACTGGGATATAGCTCCCTCAGCAGGAATTCCGTCCCGTTATCCACGCCAATGTTTTTGTCCAAACGAAAATGAGCTGAGAGAGCTTTGTAATTGGGGTTGAACAGGAACAGATATCCGTGATCGCCAATGATACTGGCAGTGCCGTCAACGCGACCGATGGCCGGCTGCCCGAGGATGGTGCGAGTGTTTCGCAGAAAATCCTTGTTGGCCACCGTCCATTCCAGCCAACGGCGAATCCAGGATTTGTCGGCTTCCGAAAAATGCTGGAACTCTTCGGGATCTCGGCCGGGAAGCATGTCAAAGACGTTGTTCCATCCCGCGGTGGCAATGGAAGAGAGCACGGAATATTTAAAACCCAAGTAGTCCCAATCCCGAGCGCGCAAGCTGGTATAAACAGTCTCGGAACGCTCCCGATGCGTGGTTTCATCGCTGCCGGGAAGATTAATATTCCGTGGCGTTTGATGAGTCATGTAACCGGGAATCAATTCTTGCGGGGCAAACTGATAGTTACGATACCAGTAGTTCACAAAGCGGGCCCGATCGGCGGAAACCCGATCGAAGTGAAGGTCGGGATACGGCGTGAAGCTCTCCGCCTGCTCGTCGTTGCCGGTCGGATGAGGATAGCTCCCGCCTAACCAACTCCATGGCCCGTACATCTGGTAAGTCTGCCGGCCATCGATCACGATTTCAGGCTCGGACTGCCGCAGCGTTTCGAGCACCCGGCGCCAGCCCCACCACTGCGAATAGGAACTGCTGCCCGGTAGATTCAGGAAGGCGTAGTCGAATGAATAGCCAGCGATGCCGGTGCGACGCTTGAATGTCAGCAATTCGTGGATCAAGAAGTCTTGAAACTCGTGCGAAGAAAGCGTGGCGTAGGAGTTGTTCCGCTTTTTTTGTGGGTCCTGAACAATCCAATCCGCATTTCCGGCGTACGGCAAAGACGGATATACATACGCGAGTAAGCCGACGTGCTTGGATTTGGCGTAATCCCGCATGGTGCTTACGCTCTCCGGAACTGGGCTTTTTTCCGCGTCCCATTTTCCCGCGCGAATTTGCTGCCCGAGACCGAGCCAAGTTACATGCTCCCAGTTCCAGTCGTCGGCGTCGTTGGCGACGTCTGAAAGATCGCTGTTGGCCGGAGCGTAGAGAAGCGTCTGGAGGCCCAACGCAGAGGTCGTATCCATTACCCGCTTATATTCAGCTTGGCCGTCAGAAGTTGCGACGTTGATCTGATAGTCGTTGAGCGTCCATCCCACTTCGACGCTGATGGGGTCCGGCGAAGGATGGATCAAGAAGCGACGCACGCAATCCGAGAAAGCTTGTATCTCGCTAACATCGGCGCCATCGCTGGCACGCTCATCCGACGACTGCTTCCACTCGTAGACCATTTTCCCCGGGATTCGGCTACCGCTCTGCCGATAAACACCGATGATGGCCAGATCACTTGAGAATGGTCCCCACTCTTTCCGCCATTGCATTTCCGGCGCATAGGAGAGCGACGTGTCCTGCCCGTTTCGGCCAATCTTGAGGAAGGGATTCTGCACCACCAGCATCAGGCCCTGGTTCTCTGTTTGTAGGCGGAGGAAGGTTCCGAAGTCGCGGGTAGCCAGGCTGTCTCGGAAATCATTGCCTGGGGGGCCGAACTGGGGAAGGTAGGCCGCTGGTGTAAACGTGCTCAGAATCTTGGCGTCAAGCGAGATCCGGATCGGTTCGACCTGCTTCACGGTATAGCTGGGGTTCGGTCCGTCGATGATCTGCAGGTTCTTGGTCACGAACTTCCAGTCATTCCTGGTCTCATAAAAAACTCGAAACGAATAACCTCGGTCCTGATAGTAGTAAGCGACTCCATTTTGCTCTTGCTTGACGACCGGTGCGGGCAAGCGGGAGCTATCGAACGCCTGTTGGTCGACGGTGAGTGAAAACTCTTCGCGCGGGAAATGGAGGGTGACACCGGATGCTTGATCGGTGACCGAGACTAATCCTCGCGGTCCAAATTGTGCTGTCAGGTGTTCGTTCTTTAGCTGGAGCGCCTGCGCCTGGCATGACGTTACGACAGTGGCGCAAACCAACAGGAACTTCAAAGATTGGAATAGCAACGATCGAGGAAGGGTAGTCATTCCAGGTTTGCCCCGGGGTTAACAGCCTACGCCGTTACGGATTGCGGAAGGAGCGGCGGGGGGTGGGCCGGTGCTCCTCCGCTCCGGGTACGGAGCGGAGGAGCCTCAGCTGGTTGTTCGAAGCAGACTAGAAGGTGAACTTCCCGCCGATATCAAACCATCGCGGAAGCAATTGGCTGGTCACCGTGCCAAAGTTTCCAGCGTTCACGTTGTTGGAGATATTCTGGAAATTGGCGCGGTTGAACAGGTTGAAGAAGTCAACCCGGAATTGGAAGTTGAGCCTCTCGGTTATGTGATTGTCCTTGTATACGCTGAAGTCGGTTTCGGCGAAGGACGGGTTGCGAAATAGATTATTCTTCTCATTGCCCAAGGTGCCCATGGTAGGCACGGTGAATTGGCCTGGCGAAAAGACGCCGCCGGTGTAATTCTTTCCCTCCGTGTAACTCGTCACGTTTGGAAAATCGTTGTTCTGCCCATCGGCGTTGTAGTCACCTGTTGGGGAAAGGTGCGCGTCTGCACCTGAGACATAAGATGCCTGGTTGAACAAATTCTCGGCCTCAACCGAGAAAGGATAACCAGACTGGTAAAGGCTAGTCCCACTCACTCCCCACCCACCGGTAACTTTCCCGATAGCTCCCTGGCCTTGATTCAGGCCGGTGAACTGATAGTTGAAGGATAGGGAGAAGCGGTTGGGAACGTCCCACGGCGAGGGTCCATAGTATTGTTGGATGTTCGTCGCAACAGGATAGACGCCCTCGTCATCTTTCGAAGAAGAGCGGGTGTAGGACGCGTCAAAGAACGCATGCCGCAGCCGCCCGCGGAGGTTAAATGTGACGCCGTCGTAGTTGCTATGGGCAATGTTCTGGCTATAGCTGATCGAACCGAAACTCGGGTTCAGTGTCGGCGCAAGCGAGCCGTAGGGCAGGCCTATCAAACCCCCCGGCAAATTGTTGATGTCGCTGCCATAGTTAACGTTGCCTCCCACGTCTCCGCCTGGGACAAGGTTGGTGTCATGGGCGTAACTCCAAAGCACGCTGGCAACCAGGTATTGGCCAAGCTTATGTTCGAGGGTGGCCGCACCCTGGTAGGAAGTGGGAGACTTGAGATACGGGTCTTCTCCGCCAATCCCGATTCCCGATCCCACAATTCCTCCCGCGGCGTCCAGACAGGGCGCCGTAGGGCATAGCGGGGAGCCAGCAAGCGCCGGGTATGTGAACCCAAATGGGGGCGTGTTGGTGGTACCCAGGACGAAAAGGGGCGGAGTGGAGGTTCCCGTTACGAAATTCGTTGAAATTTCCCCCGGTGGGTTGCCCCGGAATTGTTCCTGCATGTTGGCGAAAGAGAGTGCATCGGTATACAGTCCAAATCCGCCGTGCAGGACCCAAGCGCCGGACCCGGTGATATCCCACGCAAAACCGATGCGAGGATCGTAGCCTTTCGGTGCGGATTCAAGCGCGTAATGCCCGGCTTGGGTATGGCCGTTGGCAACGCGCTCATCGAAGGTTGACCCGCCGCCAAGGTAAAAGTTGCCAAAGACCGTGGTCGGCGAGTTGCCATATGGATTGCCATCATTGTCAAAGCGGAAGCCCAGGGTGACCGTCAGATTGCGCCGAGCCTTCCAAGTATCCTGCGCAAAGACGCCGTAGGTGGAGCCACGAGCGTCCCAGCTGTTTAGCGCTTCTTGGCCGGTCTGGGGGCTGTAGAACACTCCCGTTTCGTTCTGGGGTGCATCTTGCGCTAGCGCTAGCAAGTTGTTGAACTGGAATGTCGGGTGTGACCACGGGCCCTGGAAGAGAGCTTCGTCGTCGCCGAACCAGCCCTCGTAGCCGACCTTGATCTCATGATTGCCGTGGACCTTGGTCAGCACATCGCGCCAGTGATAGTTGTGTTGGATGAAATTGCCTTGCGCAAATCCAATGCCGTAGCCGACGTTTTGGCCGGTGACGTTAATTGTGGGGACGTCAAAGTTGCCGGTTTCGTCGTTAATACCCTGGACGCGGCTGTTTCCAATGGAGACTTCGTTCAGCATGGTCGGGCTGAAAGTGTGTGTCCAGCCGCCCTGTACGGCGCGCTCCCAGGTGTTGTTGGTGCTTCCGAATGCGGTGACGGTTGCTGGTCCGCCGTAGGCGTTAACGGTACGGAAGACGCTGAAATAAATACGATCGTTGTCGAAATATTTGTCCGCGCGACCGAAGTACTGGGTGCCGTTACGGAAGTTCGTGCCGTTGAATACTCCGTTGTCCGTCATGATCGTCGAACACGGCAAGTTATTCGTGGCGGCCGTTCCGCAGGTGCCAGGGAAAACATCGTTTGCCGTCTGGTTTACGCTGCTGAAGGCCACGGCGGAGGCGACCGGAAACTGAGACAGAATCTGGGTTCCCAAGGTGTTCGGATAGTTTGCCTGGGCCCACGGAATGAACCCACCGGCCTGCGGGGCCGCATAGGTTTCCACCTGGTTACCAGTGGACGCGGAAGAGCGTAGCGGCTCGACGCTGAAGAAAAAGAAAAACCGGTGATGTGGAATGATCGGGCCACTGGCGGTGAACGAAAGATTGTTGCTGTGGAACGGGCTGTAGGCGTGGTTGTCGCCGGGCAAAGAATATTCGGCAAACATCTTTTGGTTGGTGAAATAGTCGCTGGCCAGAAAGTGGAACTTGTCGGTTCCAGACTTGGTGGTCATGGCAAACTGGACGCCGCTGGCGTTGCCATAGTCGACGTCAAACGTATTCACCTGGTTGCTGGCTTCCTGAATGGTGTCAGGATTGGGAGTGAGGTTCAGCACGCCTTGGCGAATCGCGCTGCTGACGTTCAGGCCGTCCACAATCCACTGGTTCGAAACCGTGCCTTGACCCTTGGCGCTGACGTCCACTGCCTCTTCGGTGTTGAAGTTGTCTACGCCAGTTCCCGGAGTGCCTCCAGAAACGCCCGGGCCGCCGTTGACGCCCAGTCCAGAAACGCCCGGCGCGATGCTAGTCAGCGCCAGCAGGTTGCGGCCTGCCAGCGGCACCTCGGAAAGTTCCTGCGTTTCGATGGTCTGTTGGTTACGAATCTCGCCCGTGTTCAGAACGGGAGTTTCCGCAGTCACCGTAACGGTCTGGTTTGCCGACCCCACTTTGAGGACGATGTCGAGGTTCAAGCTTTGATCGGTCAAAAGCGTGACGTCCTCTTGGGCGCTAACGAAGCTCGGCGCGGTAACGGTGATCTGGTATCCGCCTGGAGCAAGACTTATAAACCGATACAATCCCGTGGCTGAGCTCGTGGTGCTGGCGGAAACATGGGTCACGTTGTTGACGAGCGTGACCTTGGCGGCCACGACCACCGCGCCGCTAGCGTCTGTAACTTCGCCCTGAATATTTGAAGTGAACTGGGCCCAGGCCGAACCCGATATCAGCAGAATCGCGGCCAGCAGCCGGACGGACCACCCAATCGAAAACCTCGCTCGCATGCACCCCTCCCTGTTATTCATGCAATCCACACCCTGTCACTGCCAAACAATACTGTAAACGTTTGCTCAGTTGTCTCAGGATACATCCCACGGGTAATCTGCTGTCAAGGTTTTTCTAGTTCTTTTCCACTAGGGCTTGCGAGGGCTCGTTCCGGTGGGCTGGCATTCCTGGTGATCACGCGATTGCCATGCGGTAAGACCTCAGGCTGCGGTTAAGGCTGGCTGGCGGGCGGAGCTGCCTCGTCGGTTGTTGATGAATCGTCTTCGTATAGATGGTAACGGGAGCGCTCTCGTTCATCCTGGGTGGCTTTTTCACGCATCTTTGCCAGGCGCTGAAGCAAGTCCGGAATCTCTTTGGTTTGCCCGGTTTTCCGCAACGCCTGAATCAGCCGGTAGACCGCGGTTTGATCGTCGGGATTACTGACCAACACCTTCCGGCACTGCTCGATTGCTTCCTGGTACTGCCCGGTTTGCATATCGAGTTTCGCCAGCACCTCGCGAGCGTCGGCGAGGGAAGGCTGCAAGCTGATGGCGGTCTTGGCCGAGCGCATGGCCAGTTTGAAGTCAGGCGTTCCCGGCTCAACACCCTTCTGCGAGAGGATATGCGCTTGCAAATAGAGCAGAATCGGGTCATTTGGTTTGCGCTGCAATTTCGCCTGTATTGACGTCAATGCTTGATCGAGACCATTGGCCTGAATAGCCACCAAGCCTTGGGCGGCGGTACTCAAGGACTGATTCGGATTCAAATCATATGCTTTCTCGAAGTCGGCTTCCGCTTTGTCGTATTGCGCCAGCTGCACATATAGGACGCCCCTGGCCACATACAGTTCGTCGGATTTGGGCTGCACCGAAAGTCCGTCGGTCATTACGTCGACACCGACCTGAAACGACTGGTGATTGAAGCAAATGTTGGCAAAATCCAAATAGGGACTGGGGTTCTTTGGATCGAGCAAAATCGCTCGCCTGAGTAAAGCCACCGCTTGGGGCGTATCACCGGTGTCTTCGTAGGCTCCTGAAGCAAGCTGGAGCGCAGTGGAATCCACATCCGGCGACGCGAGCAGTGGCTGCAGAGTGACCAACGCGTCTTGAGGCTTATGATCCATCAGCTGAATGGACGCCAGGACGCGGCGTTCGCGAGGATCGTCTGGGCGAAGGGCGAGGGCCCTCTGAAAAGTGGTGGCCGCCTCATCTAGCCGCTTAAGTTTCACCAGGCACGTCGCGAAAGCATGTAGGGCGTCGAGCTGAGAGTCGATCAGTCCGCCAGCCTTCTCGAAATGTGGAACCGCTTCCGTGCAGTTTCCCTGTCGATACTCGAGAACAGCCAGCATGGTGTTCGCGGTGGGATCTTCTGGACGCAATTGGAGCAAATGATTGAGGAGCGCTATGGCACTCGGGTTTCCGGCCTGATACTCAATCTGTCCGGCTCCGGCGAGCGCTGCGATATTGTCAGGGGAAATTTTGAGCGCTCGTTGGAACGCGATCAAGGCAAGTTTATTGCTACCTTTGCTAACCAGGGCTATGCCCTGAAGCGTCCATAACTGCGAACTGTTGGGCGATACTTGCAGCGCAGCGCGGCTCAGTTCCACAGCCTTGTCGTAGTCTTTGGCAGTGAGGGCTGAGGCTATAGGCTCAATCTGGCTTTGGGGGGTCTGGGAAAAGGCCAGCGAATGGCATAACACCAGAACGATTGCGAAGCCCAGAATTCTGGATGGAACGATCATGGTTACCGGTGGAACAGGCATCGTTGCAACGACAGGATACTTCATCGGGGAAACGATTACAGCTAGAGTTTGCCGCCCAACCCGTAAGCCGCGTCAGATAGGTCGGTGCGAGAAAGCGCTTGCTGGGTTCGATTGGTGTGGCCGCTGATCGACGATCCGGCCCAAGGATTTTCAGAGATGGCGTCGTTCCGACAACTCTGACGACTCACACCTTTGAGACTGGGGTCCAGATCTCCATCGGGCTGGCTTCGCGGTTGGCCCACGCGTAGTAAGGAATAAACGTTAGCAGGACGCTTCGGCTGTAGCGCGCGTCGGCATGATCCTGATAGGGCCCATAGAGGGCGCCGGGGCCGGCCTTGGAGTTTGGCGAGCCTGCTGACGACGGCTCCTCCGCGACCACGCCGTCCCGATGCAGCACAACTATGTCGCCCAGGAATCCTTTCTTGAATTCACTCGTGAATTCCGTTCCCGGTTTCATGCTGACCGCGACGGACCCGTCGGTGAGATGCACATCGCCAGGCTGATCGAGCTGCTCGAGACAATAAACGAGCGGGCCGCGTTGCACGGCGACGCGCCCCACGTCATCGGCCACCTGGCGATTTGCTGATAGCACCTGGGGCGTCATCGCTAGCCTCAATTGAATTACATCGCCCGCAGACCAGCGGCGATGGACGGGCAAATACGCTCCCGCCACGGCTCCGGTTACAGGCTTGCCGTTGACGGCGACGCTTGCCTTGTCGCCGGCCCAGCCGGGGATTCGCAGATAAAGTGTGAACTCGGACGGTTGGGCCGGGGCGACGGTTATTTCGACGTCGCCATCCCAGGGCATATTCGTCTTTTGCGTAACCTTGAGGGCGGTGCCGTCTTCGAGATGCCAATTGAGAGTGGAATTATCGTAGAGGTGGAGATACAGGCCGTCACTGCTGGTGCTGTAGAAATAGCCGGGAAGGGAAGCGATGGTGCGCTCGAAATTCGGCGGGCAGCAGGGCGTGTTGTACCAGGGATTGCGAATGGTAATGCCGGCCGAAGGGTCGAACGCGAGCGGATTGGTATAACAGTAGAGCGTGCCGCTTAGAGACATTCCGGAATTAACGCCGTTGTAGAGCGCGCGTTCGATCTCGTCGGCGAACTTTGCGTCGCCGGTGGCGGCTAGCATGCGCCAGCTCCACATCATGCTGCTGATTGCGCCGCACGTTTCTGCGTAGGCGCTCACATTTGGCAGATCGTAGGCGGCGCCGAACGATTCTCCCTGGGCGCGGGAGCCGACGCCCCCGGTGACGTACATTTTCGTGCTAACCATGCCGTCCCACAGAGTGTTGAGCGTATTCCAGTAGGCGGCATCGCCGGTTTCGAGATAGTAGTCGGCAGCACCGCAGCACGCGTACAAAGCGCGCACGGCATGACCTTCGACTTGGGTGCGCTCGGTGAAGGGGGTGCCGGAGAAAAGATAAATGCTTGCCTGCAGTGGCACGTGGATTCGATCGTCGCCGGCAAGGATATACCCGGCCAGATCGAGGTGGCGTTTGTCGCCGGTGATTCGATACAGCTCGACCAGCGACATTTCGATTTCCGGATGGCCCGAGATGATCGGGAGCTTCGGCGCGGGGCCGTAGCTCGGCAAGACAAAGTCGTTCACCATTCGGATTCCGGCCTCGAGCGCCTTACGATCGCCGGTGGCGCGGTAATACGCGATCGCAGCTTGCAGCAGGTGTCCCAAACAATAGAGCTCGTGGCCGGATTGCTGCGCCTCGGGCGTCATGCTAAAGGGAGCGCGCTCGCCAACCCAGTAGGCGTTCAGGTAGCCGTTTGGTTTTTGCGCGGCGACGACGAGGTCGATGGCGTCTTCGGCGGTTTTGTGCAGCTCCGGGCGATCTCCGGACTGGAGCGTGAATGCCACCGCCTCAATCCATTTGTACAGGTGGGAATCGCAGCCGGGACCACCGATCTGCGGGGCGCTGCTCTTGCCAACCAGGCGGCGGAAATTGTCCATGCGGCCATGGGACTCCAGCTGGTCGTGCATGGTTGGGATGCTTTGCGTGGCGTTCGCGTCGCGCCGCGCGCCCCAGAAACCATTTTCAATGGTTACGGCGCGGACCGGGACGTTGTGGAGCTTAGCGTAAGGCGAATGGGCGAGATTCAGGACGCCTTGATCCTTCCAGGAGGGCTGAGCGATAAACGGTGTGGCAGCCGCCTGACCCGCCCCGGATGGCGCGCTAACCGCGCTGCTGGTGCTTCTCGCGCTGCTTGCGCTGCCCGCAAGTGCTCGCTTGCCGCCGGCCACAGAGGCGATCGCGGCGGCGGAGAGCGTCGAAGCGACGAATTCACGACGATTGATGTCTTTTAACATGACTGATTTTCTCCTCGGCTGCACGGATTCGCGCGCGAGTTCGGCGCGAACAGGCACGTTCCCAGCATGAAGGCAAAGGCGGCGATGGGGGTCCGCCTGCGTAGTATATTGCAAGCCCCATCAATGAGAGTGCCTCGGAACCACCAATCGCAGATCATGATAGGTGGTGGCAAATTCCAAACACCCACCGGTTTCAAGCTGGCCGGTGTTCTCCCGATATAACTGCTCCCACGGCGAGTTACTTTTGATTTGGGGAGCTTTCCACGAGTCGCGGCGACGCGCAATTTCTTCGGGCTCAAGCAAGACATCCACCCTGCGCTCACCCAATGAGACGCGAATTTGGTCTCCCGTTTCCAGAATCGCAAGATTTCCACCGACGGCAGCCTCAGGTGAAATATTCAAAATGGACGGACTGTCGGAAGTGCCACTCTGCCTTCCGTCTCCCATACACGGCAGCATACGTACCCCGGCCCGCACCAAGTACCCTGGGGGCGTCATATTCACCACTTCAGCGGAGCCGGGGTACCCGATTGGGCCGACATTCCGGATGACCAGGATGCACCGCGCGTCAATCTCCAACGATGGATCTTCAATCCGCTGACGGTAATCTTCGGGTCCTTCAAACACGATCGCACGAGCAACGAACGTGCCCTCATTTCCAGGTTCAGACAAGTAGCGCTTTCGAAACTCTTCACCAATCACGGAAGTCTTTACCAAAGCCGAATCGAAAAGATTCCCGCTTACCACCAACAGGCCGGCGTTTTCCTTGAGAGGCCGATCGTATGTGCGGATGACCCGATTGTCCTGGCTTCGTGCGTTCCTGCAGTTTTCGCCAACGGATTTACCGCTCACCGTAATTGCATCTTCTGCGATTTTCCCCGCTTGCATCAGTTCCCCAATTACCGCCGGAACCCCGCCAGCGCGATGATAGGCTTCGCTCAAGTACTCCCCAGCCGGCTGCACATTCAGCAGCAGGTGGATGTGGTGCCCTACCGTTTCCCAGTCTTTGAGCGTCAATTCCACACCCATGTGCCGGGCAATCGCGTTGAGGTGCGGAGGACAATTGGTAGACCCGCCGATCGCCGAATTGACCACGATCGCGTTCTCAAATGCCTGGCGAGTCATGATCCGGCTGGGCGTCAGATCTTCCTCAACCATTTCGACGATACGCAGCCCGGTCCGGTAGGCCATGCGCGCGCGTTCCGCATAAGGCGCCGGAATCGTGCCGCACGAGGGGAGCGACATACCCAGGGCCTCGGCGAGTGAGTTCATCGAGAGCGCGGTTCCCATCGTGTTGCAGTGACCGGCACTTGGAACACCCGCAACCACCATGTCCACCAGTTGATCGTTCGAGATCTTCCCTTCGGCTAGTTGGCGCCGCGCTTCCCAGATAATCATTCCGGTTCCGGCCAATTTACCGTTGACGTAACCATCGATCATCGGGCCGCCAGAGAGGACGATCGCCGGCAGGTTAACGGTGGCCGCCGCCATCAAACAGGATGGAGTCGTCTTATCGCAGCCGGTCATCAGCACCACGCCGTCAAACGGATAGCCGACTAACATCTCGACCAAGCCGAGGTATGCCAGGTTGCGATCCAGCGCCGCGGTCGGCCGCCGGCAAGTTTCCTGCAGCGGGTGAGTCGGAAATTCCATCGGAATTCCGCCAGCATCGCGGATTCCCGCGCGGACCCGTTCCACCAGGGACATGTGAATTCGATTGCACGGGGTGACATCGCTGCCGCTTTGCGCGATTCCTATGACCGGACGGGACGACTGCAATTCTTCACGGGTGATGCCGTAGTTGCCGAAGCGTTCAATATAGATCGCCATCTCGCCGGGATCCTTGAACCAGAGTTCGCTCCGCAGCTTCGCTTTCTTTGCGTTCTTCATGAGGCCTCTTCGGTCGTCCGTTATCGTAAGGTCGAGTAAGGATGTCGAGCAAGGGGAGCCTGAGGTGGAGAAAAACAAACCGGAATGATTCATTCATCAGGAGACGAACTAGTTTCTTGCCAAGAGACCTCCATCAACGACCAAGTATGTCCCGGTAACATATGCTGCATCTTTGGACGCCAGCATGCGGACGCCACGAGCAATGTCTTCGGGCGTTCCCAACCGTCCCATCGGAATCTTGGAGACGAGCCGTGTTTTCTCGTCGGGATTATCATCAAAATGGGCGCGGAGTAATTGCGTCTCGGTGGCGCCCGGAACGATGCAATTAACGCGAATTCCGTCAGCCGCACAGTCGATCGCCATGGCGCGCATCATGGCGAGCTGCCCCCCCTTGCTGGAGGCGTACGCCGTATAACCCGGCAAACTGTGGAACGCGTGGCCTGATGAAGCGATAACGATGCACCCGGATCGCTGGCGGCGCATCACCGGAATCACTTCGCGGCAGCAGAGGAAGGTTCCCTTCAAGTTCGAGGAGATGACCCGGTCCCATTCCTCATCGCTGGTTAGGTCAATCGGCTTGATTACTTGCACCGCGGCGTTCGCGAACAAAATATCAATTCGCCCGTATCGCTCGACCGTCCTGGCAACCGCGGTCTTTACGTCCTGCGGGTTACCTACGTCCACTTTGAGCGCAAGGCCCACGCCACCCGCTCGCTCGATTTCAGCCAGGGTGCTCTGCGCGGATTCGCCGTCCCAATCCAGGACCACGACGGCGGCACTCTCCTGTCCAAAAAGAATCGCGGTCGCTCTTCCTATACCGGAGCCTGCACCGCTGATCATGATTACCCGATTCGAGAACTCGCCCATAGAGTCGCCACTATTCTTGGTTAGGACCAGTCCGGGTGTCAAGCAACGCTCCAAACGCACGCCGATTCCGGGAGGGAGATCGGAGCTTCGAAACGAGCTCTGAGAATGTTTTTCGAACCGCTTGGCACGAGGCGAATCGCCAGCGGCAGGAATTGGCATTGATGCCGACCAACTAATTGACAGTTTATCGGCCACGGTGCGAGAGTGTCTCCGTCGTTTTGAGCAGCGCGTAGCTCGCCAGTGACCCACTCCGGTGGATTACGGTGTGCCGCGCACTCGACAACGCGGCGGAAGCAATCGGAGAATTGCCAATATGCTGATCAAACTGAGCCCGCTGGACATCGCCATTGTCGGGGCTTACTTCCTCGCGGTGTTGGGTATTGGATTCAAGCTCAAGGGGCGGATGAAGACCTCCTCCGACTTCCTTCTTTCGGAGAAGTCCTTTTCCCACTGGATCACCGGCATTGCGTTTATGTCCGCGAATCTGGGGGCGCTGGAAGTGTTGGGCCACACCGCGAACGGCGCGAAATATGGCATGCGCACCAACCACTGGTATTGGATCGGCGCGATTCCCTCCATGATTTTTCTTGGCCTCTTCATGGTGCGCTACTACTACTCGAACGGGATTCGCAGCGTGCCGGAATACCTGCGGCTTCGCTATGACCATCGGGCGCACCTGCTGAACGCGATCAGTTTTGCGTTTGTCACCGTGCTGATGGCCGGGATCGACATGTTTGCATTTGCCCTGATATTCAAGAGCATGATCGGCTGGCATTTTACCGAGAGTGTGTTGTTGGCGAGCAGCGTGGTGCTGGTATTTGTGTTCTGGGGCGGCCTGTCATCTTCGATCTATAACGAGTTCCTCCAGTTCTTCCTGATCGTTCTGGGTTTCCTTCCACTCACTTTTCTGGGGCTGCACCACGTTGGCGGGTGGCATGCTCTCATCGCGCAGTTGCCGGAGGGATATACCCACACCTGGAAGGGGATGGGCGCGCCTTCGGATCCTCTCGGTACTCCCTGGTGGGTCGTCGTGCTCGGATTGGGACTCTGCGCTTCGCCCGCATATTGGTGCACTGACTTCCTTTTAGTGCAACGGGCCATGGCTGCGAAGAATTTGTCTGCATCCCGGAAGACTCCGCTGGTCGCTGCGGTACCGAAGATGCTTTTCCCGATCATCGTTACCGTTCAAGGCATGCTGGCATTGACGATCGCGCCGGGCGTTGTGAAGCAGGACTACAACCTGGCGCTACCGGTGATGATGAGCATCTTCTATGGGAAAGGGATGCTGGGCCTGGGGGTCACTGCGCTGCTCGCCAGTTTCATGTCGGGCATGGCTGGAAACATAACCGCATTCAACACTGTGGTGACTTATGACATCTACCAGACATACATAAAGAAAAATATGCCGGATCGGCACTACCTAACAGTGGGACGTACTACCACTATCCTGGGAATCGTCTTCGCTTGCGCGTCGTCCTACATCGTGCTCAATTTCAACAACCTGATGGATTACATGCAGTTGATCGGGATCCTCTTCATTTCTCCCTTCTTCATCGCCTTTCTGGCCGGCATGCTGTGGAAGCGGCCGTCCGCCACCGCAGGTTTTCTAAGCATGCTGGGGGGACTTGCCGGAGCGCTGCTGGAGTACGTGCTGTACCGGCTCCACGTCATCTCATTTGTTTCGCCGATGGCGGCAAATCTTGCCATGGCGGTGTGGGGGCTGATCGCCGGCATCGTGTTTATCGTTGCCGCCACGTTTCTCACGAAACCGCCGGACCCGAAGAAATTGAAAGGATTGATCTTTGAGCGAGGCCAGCGCCAGGAGGAAGAGATTATCGAGCCATGGTATTCGCGGCCCGCATTTTATGCGGTGATCGTTGGTGCGATCTTCATCGCGCTGAACATCGTGTTCTTTTGATCGTTCTCACCTAAGACCACCTTTTCAATGGGAGCGAGCATCGCAACTGGAAGTAGCGGCGGCCTCGTGCCAATTCCTCATGCTGGTGATTGCGGAAAACGATTACTGATTTGAGTTATGATCCAACCGAAGGGGGCTATTCCATGACCGAACCCAAGAATGTTTCGCGCAGAGATTTTGTTTCCGCTGCGGCATCCGCCGCCGCGATTTCGTTTTTACCGGCGCGCGGTGTGCTCGCCGCTCTCGCTGCCAAGCCCAGCGCGGCGTTCGCGGCCAGCCAAGCACAGGTTAAGCTCGCGCCGAATCCGGATTGGAAAGACCAGGGCATTTTGAATCTCGCGCACTCCCCTTTTGCCAAGCTGAAAAATATTCCCGTGCATGCGGTAACCATTCAGGACGGATTTTGGGGCAAGCGCCGCGAGATTAATGTGACCAAGAGCATTCCCTCGATGGAAAAGTTACTGCTGGTCAACGGCCGGCTCGACAATTTCCTGCGCCTGGAAGGGAAAAGCACTTCTCCGCAGCGCGGCCCCGTTTTCTCCGACTCCGATATCTATAAGTGGACCGAAGCGGTGGGCTTCGCCTTGCAATCCGGCGAGCGTCCCGTGTTGCCGACGCCAGTGGACCAAATTATCGACACGGTGATTGCAGCGCAAGAGCCGAGCGGATACCTGGACACCTATTACCAGGACGACCGGAAAGACCAGCGTATGCTTCCTGCCAGCCAGCAGACCGGACACGAACTTTACTGCCTGGGCCACTTTCTCCAGGGGGCGATTGCCTACTACCGCGGCACCGGCGACCGCAGGCTGCTCGACGCGGGCATTCATTCCGTCGACGATTTCCTGATTCCCAATTTCGGGCCCGGCGCCGACAAGAAGCCGATCCTCTCGGGCCATCCGGAAATCGAAATGGGGCTGATCGAGCTGTATCGTCTGACCGGCGACAAGCGCCAACTCGATCTCGCGGGCTACATCTTGCACGGAGACCCCCGGATTGAACTGCGCCTGCGCGACACGATCTATATGTTCAGCGGCTCGCCGTTCGTCGAGCGCAAGCATCTCGAAGGTCACGCGGTGCGATCGATGTACGCGTGCTGCGGCGCCACCGACTATTACCTGGAAACCGGCGATCCGGCTTATTGGAAGACCCTTGAGACGCTGTGGCATGACTTGGTCAGCGCGCAGATGTACGTCACCGGCGGCGTGGGCGCCCGCGGCACCGGCGAAGCCTTCGGCGAGGATTACGAACTGCCCAACCTGCGGGCGTACGGCGAGAGCTGCGCGGCTATCGGAAATATGATGTGGAACTGGCGCATGCTGGCCGCCACCGGCGAAGCGCGTTTTGCCGACGTGATCGAGCGCGCTCTCTACAACGGCATTAATTCCGGAATGTCGCTTGACGGCACGCTCTACTGTTATCGAAATCCGTTGGAATTCGAACCTGCGATCGCCGACGACGATACTGTCGGTGGCCATAGCGAGCGAGCCAGGAAGATTCGCAATCCGTGGTACGACACCACCTGCTGCCCGCCCAATATCGAACGTACTTTCGCCGCGCTTCCCGGATATTTCTACAGCACCAGCGCGGACGGAATTTACGTCCACCTATACGACAATTCCGAACTCAATTGGCACCTGGAAAACGGCACCGGGCTAAAAGTCGCACAGAAAACAAACTACCCCTGGGACGGTGGTGTGGAAATCACCGTTACGCCTGAAACTGCGGCAGACTTCACCTTTTTCCTGCGTATTCCTGACTGGACCGACCATGCCCAGGTCGAAGTAAATAAACAGCCGTTACTCGGAGCGAAGCCCGGCGAATACATGGCCATCAAGCGCCGCTGGACTCCCGGCGACGTGATTCACCTGCAACTGGACATGACCCCGCAAGCTATCGCCGCCAACGCCAAGGTGGTGGACGACGACGGCCGCGTAGCTCTACAGCGCGGTCCGCTGGTTTATTGCATGGAACAAATGGATCAACCGCAGGGAGTGAAGCTGAGCGATGTAGCGTTGGATATCGGCGCAAAAGGCGCGGCCGGTTTCCACGCTTCGTTCGAGAAAGATGTGCTGGGAGGCGTCAACGTATTGCGGGGAACTGGCGTTGCCCTGGAAGCCGAACGAAATAACGGGCTGTACTACCGTTACACCGGGAACCGGGACAAGTCGCACAAAGTGGCGCTCACTTTCATCCCCTACTTTGCATGGGCGAACCGCGAAGAGACTCCGATGCAGGTTTGGATGCCGGTGAAAACATAAGATAGTGATGGGGGTGCCAAGAGGCCAAACCTCTTGCGTGACACCCGATTTGGATTTCGCCTGCTGCGAAAGAAACCGGGCTTCGCTGCGGTAGCCATTCTCGCCTTGGCGCTGGGCATTGGCGCGAAGGGCTGAAGCTGCGCGATCAGCGGCGTCTTTATCGCTGCGTCTAGCCGTCCACGTGCTGGTAGAGGCGGTAGGGCTCGCTCATGATGGACGAGAACGGCCGCAGCGTCAGGCTCGCTCCATCCGTCTTTACCAGCCAATCCTCGGACGACTGCGCCACCGCTGTAGCGGCCAGCAACTGCTGGCGCGTGATCCGCGCGGGTATCTCTCCCACACCGAATAGCGCGATCGGGCCGTGCATCAGAGTTACGGTGTTGGGGCTTTCCGGCTCGATCGATTCCACACGAAGCGGCATGTGCAACTCGAGGTCCATGCGGTCCCCATCCTTCCAGGTGCGCTGCACCGCCAGGAATTTTCCCGGAGTCAGTTCCTTCTCCACGGCGCGGCCATTCACGGAAAGCACGGTCTTTGGTCCAGCCCACGCCGGGATGCGCACGTAGACGCTGAAGGTCTCCGGCCGCGCCATCTTGAATTCGAACTGCGATGTATTCGCGCTCGGATACTCCGTGGTCTGCGTCAGCGTTACCGGGGTGTTGCCTTGCGACCACGACACTCGCGACGGCAGGAACAAGTTGACGTAAATGCCATCCTTGCTCTGCAGGTAGCTGCTGATTCCGTAGTCGGCGGTGAGCTGCGGAAAGGTGCCCGAGCAGCACGGCCACTTATCGCGGTAATGAACCTTCTTCGCCGAATTGTTGTAATCGGAATAGTAGAACGTGGTTCCGTCGGCCAGCAGCGGCAGCGCGCCTCCAATGGTGTTGTAAAGGACCCGCTCCATGCTGTCTCCGTAATGGGAATCTTGCGTCACCCGCAACAAGTAGCGCGCGATTTTGAATTGGCCATAGCAGCCGCAGATAGTTTCGAAGCTGGAGTGGGTGAACCCCAGGCTGGCGTCCAGGCCACCGGTTCCCGGCACCACAAACGCTTCGTCCGGCCCCCATCCCCCGGTCGCGTAGCTCTGTTCTTGAACCATGCGAAAACCGTTGGTGGCGGCGCGCAAATATTTTTCGTCGCCCAGCACCAAATAGGATTGCATGGCGGAGCTGAGCGCGTTCACGTGACTGTAAGCGTGTTCTCCGGGCAGGACGTTTTGATTATTCGCCAGCGGATCGAAATACTCCTTTTCGATGAAGCGCACCGCCAGATCGCGGTAGCGTGAGTCTCCGCTGCGCTGGTAGGCCAGGAAGAAATTTTCCGGCAAGGTGTAGGTTTCGTCGAAAGTGTAGGCGATATCCTTATGGGCTCGGGCGCGTTGCTCGGGCCGGCTCAACGCCTTTTCGGGCAGATGCGGCAACACCGCATCCGTGCTGGCCCTCAGCACGTTGAGGGCGTCGGGGTTGGCGGCAAACTCGTGCGCGTCGATCAAGCCGCAGCAGGTTTTGTCGAAGGTATACGCGGGCAGGCGATAGTCCACATAGAATTTTCCGGCGGGCTCCACAGTTTTCGCGTAGCCGCTGACCAAGCGGCTAATTTTCTCCTGGGTGGCTTTGGATCCAGTCACCGCATAGGCGCGCGAGAGGCCGGAGAGATATTGCCCGAAACTATGGCCGGGAATGAACGCGTGGAAATTTTCCATGGGCGCGAAATCATCGGCGTTGTCGTACCACCCGCCCATGTCCGGTCCCGGCGCTGCCAGTCCTTCGCGCTGGCGGAAAGGCTTGAGCATCGCG
This sequence comes from uncultured Acidobacteriota bacterium, assembly GCA_963725655.1. Lineage (GTDB taxonomy): Bacteria > Acidobacteriota > Terriglobia > Acidiferrales > UBA7541 > CAVRXT01. Next base: position 901,002 of record CAVRYY010000001.1, read on the forward strand.
TCTTCATCGAGATGCAGGAAAAGATCGTGGTTCTGATCGAACTGCCGCCGGAACGGACTGTCCAGCAATTGCACCTGGGAGTATCCGAAGACCGAAAGTTGCGGAGTGATCGCCGCTTGGGCCTGCGCGGCAGGACGAGCCCAGGCGGGAATCGAACGGACCGCCAGAGCGGCGCCGGTGGTAGCCGCAGCGGTAGCAAGGAATTGGCGTCGCGAAGTTTTCTTGGTCATGGCCATTTTCTCCCGGATGGGTTCGATGCGCGAATTTAGGTAAACGATTACTCTGGATATAGTGCGCGTAAAAAAAAGATTGTCAAGCTGGCCCAGGCGGCTCGCTGGCGTAGAAATTTCGACGCCCCTGTGTATACAATGTGAAGTCCGAAGTGGTTCCTGGATGTTCTATCATGAGCGCGAGAAAAAACGCTTGCTCATGGCTCTTTGTCACTCTGATCGTTCTGGCTGGTGTTTCTTTGGGGCGCGGGCAGTCCGCTAGTGACACCGCTCCCAAACACGATACCCAGACTCCTTTGCGGCAGGCGGGCGAACCTACCGGCGCAAGCCGCTGCGTGGTTTGCCATGCTTCCGAGGTCCAAGGATATTCCCGCTCGGCCATGGCTCATTCCCTGCGACGCGCGGGCCGCGAACCTGACGGCTCTGTAAGCGCCCATGGAACCACTGTCACTATCCGCTCATCACCAACCGGCTATTGGCAGCGTTGGGAGAATGGCGGTGACAAAACCGACTACCGCATCGACTACGTCATCGGCTCTGGCACCCATGCCAGCGGCTACTTGGTCGATATCGACCAGCATCTCTTCCAGTCCCCGGTTGCCTACTATAAAAGTCGCCATTCCTATGACCTCGCGCCCGGCTACGAAACTCAGCCCGATCCTGATTTCACGCGCCCCGTCGCTGAGGGATGCGTCTTATGCCATTCCGGAAGCGAACAGCACATCTCCGGCACTCTGAACGAATATAGATCTCCCGTCTTCCCTGAGGAGGCGATCACCTGCGAACGGTGTCACGGTCCCGCGGAAAAACACTTGGCCGATCCTCGTCCAGGCACGATCGTCAATCCCGCGAAGCTTGAGCCCGCCGCTCGCGACAGCATCTGCGAGCAGTGCCACTTGTTTGGAGCCGCCCGCGTCCTCAACCCCGGAAAACAATTCAGTGATTTCATCCCAGGCCAGCGATTGGAAGATACATTTACTACCTATCGCGACGCGATGCCGGCCGGCTCGCCCGCGGCCGCGTTCAAAGTGATCAGTCATGTGGAGCAACTTGCGCTCAGCGCCTGCGCCCGCAACAGTGGCGGTCGTCTGTGGTGCGGAACATGCCACGATCCCCACAACTCTCCCGCACAACCGGTCCAGTTCTACCGTTCTCGATGCCTGTCTTGCCACACCACGAGCTTTACCGCTTCTCATCCGTCCAAGGACAGCGACTGTCTTAGCTGCCACATGCCGCGCCGCGACGCCAAAGATGGCGGCCACAGCGCCTTTACCGACCACCGAATTCAGCGCCGTCCTCAAACCGAATCCGATGTGCCATCCGTCGCCGGTATCTCCGCTTGGCGCGAACCGCCATCCGACTTGCAACAGCGGAACCTGGGAATCGCGTACATCGACGCCGGCATGCAGCGCCACTCGTCACCTTTCATCGTTCAGGGCTATCGCATCCTGGCGGAAGTCCAGCAGCAATTCGCTGCCGATAGCGATTTTTTCAATTGGATTGGCGAAGCCCTGCTGCTTGGAAAACAACCATCGGAAGCCAAGTTCGCCTACGAGCGCGCCCTGCAGCTCAATCCCAATTCAGCGCTCAACGAAGCGAGCGTTGCTTCCGCCTACGCCCAGGAAGGAGACACCAACGCCGCGATTGCGCACCTCAAGCGTGCCGTCGCTCTCGATCCATTGTCTCTGCCCGCAGCCGGGACGTTAATCGCGTTGTACCAGGAACAGGGAAGAAACGCCGAGGCCACTGAGCTCTCCAACCAAATCAAGGCGGCTCTGAACCAATCCTCCGATACGGATCAAACCGCCCCGACGCTTGCCCCGGGTGATTCAGCGAAAAAGGCCGAAGAAGTCTTCAAGAACATTCAAATGCTCAAGGGCGTCCCTTCCGGCGAACTGATCCCCGCGATGCAATTCATATCCTCATCGCTCGGCGTGGAATGCAGCTTCTGTCATGTGCAGGACCATTTCGACAAAGATGACAAGAAGCCCAAGCAAACTGCGCGCGCCATGATGCGAATGATGTCCGCTCTCAACACGAGTAGCTTCGATGGCCGCCGCGAGGTTACCTGCTATTCGTGCCATCGCGGTGCGCGCATCCCGGCCGCCACGCCAATGGTTGATACGGGTACTGCAGTGCCGCGAAACCCTGATGCTGCTAAGTCCGAATCCGAGCTGCAAACGCTTTCGAACACCTTGCCCACCGCCGGTGAGTTGATTGAGCACTACATTCAGGGCGTGGGAGGAGCCTCGGCGATCGGCAACATCTCCAGCCGCGTCGAGACCGGCACCGCCACTTTCAACGGTGAATCTGCCGTCGCCGAAGTTTTCACAGAATTACCCGAGAAGCGAACTTTCGTACGTCGACTAAAAACTGGCGACACCATTTCTACCTTTGATGGCCAGACAGGTTGGTTCGGAATTGCGGGCCGGCCGACACGGGAGATGCACGTGCTGTATGTGCAAGCTGCCCGGATCGAGGCCGACCTGCATTTCCCCTTGCACGTCCAGCAGGCCTTTCCCGAGCTGCGCGTCGAATATCCCGAAAAAATTGGTGATCGCCAGGCTTACGTCCTCATCGGCATCCGGCAGGACAAACGAACCGCCAAGTTCTATTTTGACGAACAATCCGGTTTGCTGGTGCGCCTGGTGCTTTACGCCGACTCTCCGCTAGGCCTTGATCCTGCGCAAATCGATTTCGCGGATTATCGCGATGTCGACGGCGTGCGAGTTCCGTTTAACGTGACCAGTTCTCAGCCGGGCCGTCGGTTGACCTTCCAGGTGGACGATGTCCGGCAGAATGTGCCCATCGACGACTCCAAGTTTGCCAAGCCATTTTCGAATGGCCCTGGGGCGCACTAATCAGCCGGCACTCACCGCCCCACCTTCCGGCCCCCTCCTGTGCTTCCATTTCAAAACTCACAAAACTAACGGGTGCCCATCAAACTGAATGTCCCGATACTCTTTTGCCGGCCACACCCGCACCGCGAATTTGCGTGGCGACGATCCGCGTAATTTTGAACCATCGGCCAGCCGCATCGTAAAGCGCCGCGCGTGCTCATTCCACGTCATCACAATTCCTGACCATTCTCCCCGCCGATACTCGAAGGAAGTTCCGTCATCTTCGTAAAGCGTAAACGCAGCGTCGGCGCCTGGGAAAATAGAAAGGCTGATCGGTGCGTCCACCTGCTCGCCGGTATGTTGTTTCACTGGACCAAGCGGAATGATGGACCCTTCCCGAACGTACAGCGGCATGGTCGCCAGATCAACGTCGCGGGTGATTTCCTTTCCGCCGCTAATCCGTTCTTCCGTCCAGAAATCGTACCAATTGCCTCGCGGCAAATAAACGCTGCGCGAGGTTGCTCCCTTTTCCACCACTGGCGCCACCAGGATGTCGCGGCCCCAGGTGTATTCGTCACCCCGAGCGACGGCGATCGGATCGTCCGGATAATGCAGCCACAGAGCGCGCATCACCGGAACACCGGTGGTACAACACTCACGCACCGCGCTGTAGAGATAGGGCAGCAACCGATAGCGCAATTCGAGATATTTTTTGCAAATGGGCTCCACTTGCGCGTTGTGCAGTTCGCTCGGATCGGGATCGGCGACGTCGTTGTACCCGTGAACTTCTTCGGGTGCCATGTCGCCGGTGTTCCATCCCCATGGCAAACGCAATTTCCAGGTGCGTCCGTGGGAACGAAACAAAGTGCAAAACGCGCCGAACTGGAACCACCGTGTGTACAACTCTCCGGTGAGTTCCTTGGTTGGTACGAACCCTCCGATGTCGGTGCCCCAGTACGGAATTCCGGTCAGTCCGGTATTGATCGCGATGGGAATATGCGTGCCCAATGTTTCCCAAGTGGAGTAGACATCCCCCGACCATAGAAATGCCGCGTAGCGCTGCATCCCGGCGTAGCCGTTGCGGTGCAGCGCGTAGGGCCGCTCATTCGGGCGATCCATTTGCGCGCCCTCCCAATACATCCGGATGCGCGTAAGCCATGAGGGAATATCCATCGGATCGCCTTCATCCGGCCACCAGCCGTCCACGCCGGTGGCAAAAGCGGCCCGGTGCATATCCCAGTAGCAACTGGCGGATTCCTCATCGAAGCGCGCCAGTTCGCAGGAATCCTTCACCGTGCCGCGCAGGCGATCGGCGAGGATCACTGCGTGCAACACCACCTTAAAGTGCGCGGCGTGCAATTCCTCGATCATCACCTGCGGATCGGGGAACACATGGCGATTCCAGTCGAAAGAGCCGTTGGCCGTATTCCATCCGGAAGGGCAGAATCCGGTGCCGAGGTAAATTAGCGCATCGCACGGCAGTTGTTTTTCGCGAAATGTCTTCGCTTCTTGCAGCACTTCCTCGCGGCTGGCGAGCGTGCGATGCGATTGCTGATAGCCAAGGCTCCATAGTGGCGGCAACTCCGCGTGCCCGGTCAGTTCGGCGAATTCGGCCATGATGGTCTGAGGGTCGCGGCTGCCAGTGACGAATAGGTCCAGCGGCAGCGCCGCTTCTGGGTTCGCGGGCTGGAATTTGCCTTCGCTCCCGTTGAGATCGAACGTGCCGAATGGCGCGTGAAAAAACATCGCCCAGCCATCCGTGCCAATCAGCCAGGGAATCGGAACGCGGGCGCCATGCGTGTGGAGTTTGTATCCCCCCTGGCCGCTCCGCATGTTATCCACGCTGCCTCGGCGATCGAATTGCGCGCCGCCTTCTCCCAGCCCAAGAACCGGAGCAGAGCCCAACACGAAAGTTACGATTCCGGTATCCTTGTCGATGCGCAGAGTCTGCACCGGCGCGTCGTCCGCGGTCTTGATGATTACGGCGAGCGGCTCAATCGTGACGCGAATACGGAGATGTCCTGCAATGATCGGATCAGGTCCGGCCGCTTGATTGCCAGACACGCGCGTGGCTTTGCCTGGCCAATTTTCCTGCACCAGCGAACCGTCGGAGGGAATCTCTGCGCCTCCGGCGCCGGCGCCACTCAGTGGAGGCGCGATCACGGTGACGCGCACCGTGTTCGCAGTGACTTCCGCGATTTGCAGCTCCACATCCCGCCCGGCAACACGGATTGGGAAACGACGCAACAGTGACGAAGAGAGCGGCACGACACCCAGTGCGCCGGCGACAGCGCCGAACTTCAGCAAATCCCGGCGCGGAATTATCTGCTGTCCGCATTGCGTCGATTTTTTCATAGGTAACTTTGTTACCAGAGAGTCGCGCGGTAGTCAAAATAAACCGAACGGAACAAAAAGAACGTTGTTATGTGAGGCGCTCAAGGCGCAGAGCCAAACCTACGACGCGCAGTTCGTCGAGCCGGAATTTCAGGCGGCGTGGAAGGGAACTGACGCGAACCTGCAGCTCGATGATCTGATCTAACTGAACACCCGACGATTACTTCGTCGTTTGGCTCTGCGCAAATGGCGAAGCCACTCTCGCGTAACCCGCGGGGACTTCGAATATGCTGGCATCCAGTTCCGTGTCGGAGAACGACGTGACCTGCATGGTCATCTCCATCAGTGAGCCCGGTGTCGACGGTGGTGGCGGAGGGTTCTGACTGTTCGGGCTGCTCTGGCTGTTCGCATCCGTCGCGGCGTCGTTCTTTTTCTTCCTTCCGCCAAACATTCCGCCCAGTCCCTTCATCATCGCGTCCGACGCGCTGGTTGGCGGGTTGTTCGAGGTCGGCCCGGATGCGCTGGAAGTCGACCCGTTAAGATTTTGCGCGTCAGTAGTACTTCCCGGCGGCAACACCATCGACGTCGTTACGTATTCCAGGAGCGGCAAACCCCTGAGCGTGCTTTGGTTCTTTTGCAGCTCTCCCAAGCTCTCTGACACCCGCGGGTCAACGTGAGTACTGGCGGGAGGAACCCAGTTCGTTTCCTTCCCCATTCGCATGTAGAACTCCCCCAGCTCCTTATATCCGGGCACATCGGGAGCAACCCACGTATCGACGGTTGTTGAAATCGTTCCGCTCACCGGCCCGGCGGGTTGTCCGCTTGCCTGTGCATTTGCCGGCGCGGAAGCCTGGCCGTCGTTCGTCGGCTGCGCGGTCACTTCCATATCGATCTGAACTTTCATTTCGTTGGCCGTCTGGCCCAGAATCTTCCAAGTAGCGGTGCCCGGAGTGACGTTTACCTTCGCATTCACCGTGGCCTTTGCGTCTTGTGGTTTGGAATCCTGTGGTTTTGATTGCGGCTGCGGCTGTTGCTGCACTCGTTCCATGGCCCTGTCCATCGCCGCCTTCATCTCGTCAAAAGTCATCTCCGAATAAGTCTTCTTTTGCGGATCGATTTCGATGAAGCGGCGCCCCTCCAGATCGATGATCTGGATTTTCCCATCGGCATTCTCGGTGCGCAGACGGTTGCCCTTTACCGCGTGTGTTGTGGTGGTCGGTTGCGTGCTCTTGGACGCTTGCTTGCTGAACATGCTCACCGCTTTCATCATGCTCATCAAGCTTCCACCGGTCATCTGCGTCGTCTCGGTATATTTGAAATCCGCGTACGCCGGCACGCTTCCCAACATCAGCGTTGCGCATACAGCGGTAGCAATGGTTCCCTTCATGTTTGGCCCCCAATCAAGTGCAGATCCAAGGAACGTCCCGCCGTCCAGCGTGAACGGACGGGTTTGTGATGGCACATCATCGAACAGCAGTGCGGAAACCGCAAGGGCATGCAAATCGAACCGAATGTGCCGGGCGGCAACCAGTACGCCCGCCACAGTGACCCATTTCTGTCCCTCCGGCCAGTAGCAAGTCCGTGCTAAACGCCCGTACGCTGCTTGGTATGCCGACGTGTGCCAAACGCGAACAACTTAAGCAGTGGGGCATTTCTACTCGACTCGCGTTCCGTTCTGCCTTGCAACTCCATCTTCTTGCGCTTCTAGTTCTCGTGGTTTTGGCCATCCTGCTGGCTGGTTGTGCCGGCGTAACCAAACCACCCGCCGCGAATCACGGCACCGCTCCAACGATCAGCGAGTTTTCTGCGAGTCCTACGAGCGTCACGGCCGGATCGAACAGCACGCTGAGCTGGAGCACCACCGGTGCGACAAGTATCGCCATCAGCCCCGGCGGGTTCACCTCCACCGGGTCAAGTGGCTCGACCAGCGTATCCCCGTCAGTAACCACGTCCTACACGCTGACGGCCACAAACAGCACCGGTTCGATAACCAGCGCAGCCTCGGTTACCGTGACGGCATCCGCCGGCGCGAAGCCGACCATCACTTCGTTCACCGCCAGCCCTGCGAGCGTCAGCGTAGGAGCAACCAGCACGCTGAGATGGGCCACTAGCGGCGCGACAAGCATCGCCATCAGTCCCGGCGGATTCACGTCGACCGCGGCGACCGGCTCGACCGTCGTGTCCCCATCGGCGTCAACGGTATACACGCTGACGGCTACCAATGGCGCTGGCTCCATCACCAGCAACGCCACGGTCACCGTTACCGTCGCAAGTGGAGGCACGCCCTCCGCCTGCAGCGGGATGAGTCTGGGCGCGCACGCCAGCTTCAATGGTTTTGTCCCGTTCCCCAGCGGCAATCCGTGGAACGAAAACATTTCATCCGCCCCGCTCGATCCCAATTCGTCCGCGATCATCAATTACATTGGCGCGAGCACCACTCTGCACCCCGATTTCGACAGCACCGGCGACGGAATTCCGTACATCGTCGTCGATTCCTCAGTGACTCCGTTGGTGACGGTAAGTCTCGCCGACTCATCCGAGAGCGACTTGATGCCCATGCCTTTTCCCGCCGATGCTCCGATCGAAGGCGGCTCCGATCATCACGTGTTGGTCGCGGATCGCAATACCTGTTGGTTATACGAAGTGTGGGAAGGCGCGGTCAGCGGCGGCCAGTGGTCGGCGAACAACAGCGCCGTGTGGGACCTGCAGAATTACAACAACCGCATATATACCTGGACCTCCGCAGACGCCGCGGGCTTGCCCATTCTTCCCGGCCTGGTCCGTTACGACGAAGTATCCGCCGGCGCGATCAATCACGCGCTGCGCTTCACCGTACCAAATACCTGGGCGGCGTTCGTTTCCCCGGCAACTCACTGGGCGCAGACCAACAGCGGCTCGCCAATTCCGATGGGCATGCGCATCCGCCTGAAAGCCAGTTTCGATATTTCAGGTTTTTCCGCCGAAAATCAGGTCATCCTCACAGCCATGAAAACATACGGCCTGATCCTCGCCGATAACGGCAGCGCGATCTACGTCACCGGCGCCGCCGACACGCGTTGGGACGACGACGATTTGCACCACCTCACCACGGTGGTGGGATCGGATTTTGAAGTCGTTCAGATGCCCACCGAAATCGATTCCGGCAACGTGCCCACTGGTGCCGCGCCGGTAATCAGTAGCTTCACCGCATCGCAGAACACCGTTCCCCCCGGCACCGCAGTGACGCTCACCTGGAGTGCCAGCGCCGCTTCCTACCTGTTCATCGATCCCTCCATCGGCACGCAAGTCGGCACCGTTCGCGGCACCAGCGCAACCGTGAATCCAACGGCCACCACCACCTATACCTTGAACGCCACCAACTCCTACGGCCGCACCACCGCGGCCGTCACCGTCCAGGTACAGTAATCGCCTGATTCGCCGCAGCGCTCCCCCGACTGCACAGAGCCATGACCGCGTCATCTACAATTTGGCACGAACGCCTCGTCTCCATTGCTCCTCTAGGTGTAAAGTGGCTGGCGTCTCCGAGCTTGAAACGAGGTATTCCATTTCCATGCGCATATTTCACCGCAATCTTCGCGTCGCGCTATTCACCATTTCGTTCTTGGCGCTGATCCCGTCCGCTCATGCCCAGTGGACTCCCATCAATCCGGTGACCACCGTCAAACAGCAGCCCGACGCCGTGCTGATCTCCATGCACACCGGCGTGATGCGCGTTCAATTTTGTTCCGATTCGATCATCCACGTTACCTACTCGCCCACGTCATCCATTCCAGAAGAGCCGCAGTTTATCGTCAACAAAACGAACTGGTCGCCTGTGCAGTGGAGCATGCAGGCGACCAACGACCAGGTGAAGCTCTCAACGCCGCGCATGAGCGTGGTCGTCACCCGCAAGAACAGTTGGACGCTCTTCACCGACTCGACCGGAAATAAACTGTTCGAAGAACGGAACCTTTCCATGACGCCCGCCGTAGTGAACGGCAAACAGACCTATCACTCGGAAATGTTTTCCGATCTGTGGGACTCCACCGAAGCATTTTACGGCCTCGGCCAGCATCAAGCGGGCGTGTGGAATTATCACGGTGAGTCGGTGGACCTGGGGCAGGACAACACCAACATTTCCGTGCCCTTTTTTATTTCCAGCAACGGTTACGGCCTGCTTTGGAACAACGCATCCCTCAGCCGGTTCAACAACCGCTTCCTCCACGCGCTGTATCTCAGCTCGCAAGCCGCAGACACCATCGACTTTTACATCGTCTACGGACCGGACTTCGACCACATTGTCGCCGGCTACCGCGAGCTGACCGGCGCGGCCCCGCTGTTCGGTAAATGGGCCTACGGATTCTGGCAATGCAAGAATCGCTACAGCTCCCAGGCCGAAATTCTCGCCATCGCCAAGAAATACCGCGACCTGCACATTCCCGCCGACAACATCGTCCAGGATTGGTTCTGGTGGAACGTGATGGGCGAGCCTGTCTTCAACAAGAACTATCCCGATCCCAAGGCCATGATCGACGATCTGCACCAGGACCATTTCCACATCATGTTTTCCTACTGGGCCTTCTTCCGAAAGGGCTCATCCGTCTACGACGATATGGACAAACGCGGATACTTCATTGACCGCACCATCGCCCCCGCCTTCCATCCCACCGCCATGGCGATATACGACGCGTTCAATCCCCAAGCTCGAAAATATTATTGGGGACTCCTGAATAAGCTCTACCAGATCGGCGCCGACGCTTGGTGGCTCGATTCCGATGAGCCGGAAACGGAACACCGCGAAACGAACATACTGGCCACCAACAAAGTCGCTCTCGGTAATGGCGCGGACTACGCCAACATGTTCCCGCTCATGCACACCACCGGCGTATATGAAGGCCAGCGCGCCGCTTCGGATCAGAAGCGCGTATTCATCTTGTCCCGCTCCGCATTCGCCGGCATTCAGCGAAATTCGGTCGCCGCGTGGTCCGGCGACGTCGAATCGAACTGGCTGAATTTCCGCCGCCAGATTCCGGCCGGTTTGAATTTCGAGCTTTCGGGGATTCCATACTGGACCACTGACATCGGCGGCTTCGTCTCCGGCAATCCGGACGATCCATCCTATCGCGAGCTTTTCGTTCGCTGGTTCGAGTACGGCACTTTCTGCCCGATTTTCCGCGTTCACGGCACGCGCACCACCAACTCCAACGAGCTATGGTCCTACGGTCCCCAGGCCCAGGAAATCCTCACCGCTTTCGACCGCCTGCGATACCGGCTGATGCCTTACCTCTATTCCGTCGCGTGGATGACCACCAGTAAGGGCTACACGCCGATGCGCCCGCTGGTGATGGACTTCCGCACCGACGTCACCGCCCAAAACGTAGCCGACCAATTTTCCTTCGGCCCATCGATCCTGGTGAACCCGGTCACCGAAGCCGGCGCCACCTCGCGCCATCTATATCTACCCGATGCCCGCTGGTACGACTTCTGGGACGGCACATCGCAAGCCGGCGGCAAGTGGATCGACGCCCCCGCTCCGCTCGATCGCATTCCGCTATATGTTCGCGCCGGCTCGATCGTGCCGGTCGGCCCGGAAATTGAGTACGCCACCGAAAAATCCGCCGACCCGATCGAATTGCGCGTTTACCCCGGCGCCGACGCCGAGTTCACTCTCTACGAAGACGAGAACGACACCTACAACTACGAAAAGGGTGCCTTTGCCGCCATCCCCATCCGCTGGGATGACGCCGCCGGCAAACTAACCATCGGCGATCGCTCCGGAAAATTTCCCGGCATGCTGGAGAAGCGCACCTTCCGCGTAGTTTTCGTGGGCGACAACCACGGCGCCGGCGCCGCCTCCACCGTCGATGCCGACAAAATAGTCGATTACTCGGGCTCCCAGGTCGCCGTTTCCCGCTAAGCGCCCGTCAATCAGACGATGAACAACGGGTTGAACGTTGCCCCACTAACTCCCGCCGATTCGTGGTAGGATTTTCCTACTAGCATGGCCAGCCCCGAAACCACCCTCCAATACCTCACCACGACTAGAATTGGAGAGAAGGGCCAATTTACCGTCCCTAAACAGTTTCGTGTCGAGTTAGGCCTCGGAAGCGGCGCGCCCCTTGCTGTTCTCCGCTTCGGTGACGGGCTCATTCTGTTGCCCGAGCAACAGCGCTTCGAGCGGCTTTGCCAACGCGTGAGCTCCATTCTAACCGCGGCTCGTGTGACATCAGACGACTTACTCGCTACGCTGCCGAAGGCTCGCAACCTTGTATATGCGGAGCGTTATGGGAAGAAGGCCCGCCGACCTCCGCATCGCCGCTCTCGCGGAAAGTGACCAGTCCGCGTAAAATCCGATTATTCCTGGACTCCAACGTTTTTACGGGCGGTATCGTCGCCCCTTGGGGCCTGGACAAGGCCACGTTGTCGCTCTGTGCCTCGAACATATGCAAACTAGTGTTGGGGGAAGTGGTTCGCGACGAAGTAGAAAAAAACTTGCTCTTGCACACGGTGCGCCTGGCGTCGGTCGACGCAGACAGCTTGTTCAAGCAATATCGACGCCTGCTACAGCTCGCCAATCCCGAAATTGTTCCTTACCCTAGTCAGTATCTGGTTCGAGAGAACCGGCACTTGATCCGTCACGCTGCTGACGTTCCGGTGTTTCTGTCCGCCACGGCAAGCAAACCCGATTGGCTGCTCACTAACAATACCAACCACTTTACCGCGGCGGTTGCCCAGCGCGCGTCAGTGCGCATTGCCACGCCGGCGGAGTTCTTCCGCGTGCTTTCCGGCTTGTTCTCGTAGCGGTGCGTCATCCTTCTACTGCCGCGGATTCATCCGCTGCTTCAGCACTTCGCGATACAAGTCGCACTGCGGGCTCCGCAGCCCAGTCGGAACAGTCACCACCCGCCCTTCCTGCGTAAACTGAACGTAAGTCTGCGTGCCGCCAAATTCCGCCCAGTTAGGAACTATAGGCCCGTTGGGATTCCCGGTTTTGGCGAAGTTACTCCAGTACGTTTCCACCCGCCCGGCGATTTGCCGATCGAGCGCCGTAAACTTCCCGGAAATATTCCCCGTCTTCGGGAAGAATCCAAATACGTACGGCAAATCCGCCGAATGCACCGCGCCCTTGGCTTCCTGGCCGGGAATCGCGTGGTTGAACTCATATTCGTAGGTCGGATGGTGCGCCGCGTTGTGCCATTTCGCTTGCGTGCTTACCGGGCAGCGAAAAACTGTATCAGCGAACCATTGATCGGCCGCCGAACCGTACATCGCATTGATCGCTCCAGACCCGCCGTTGTCTACCCCGTAGACCGACAGCGCCGGAATCGCAAAGTCGCCCTCCGCACTGGTAATCGTCTTGCGCAATTCGTCGGGCGTAGCGGACATTTCGAATTCCCGCGTTGTCGTCCCCACGATCATCGGAATCGCGGCTTCCGCGCCCGACGCGAAAATTTCGGCAGGCGCGCGCGGAATCACCCAGCCGTCCACGTCCGCTCCGACTACCGGCGGCTGGCTCGGATCCCGGCTGGCCGTCAGTTTCGCAAGTTCCATAGCTGTCTTCCCGCGCAGATACGCAATCGCGCCGGCGCCCGCGGGAGCATTCAGCAGCGCGGCCAGCCTCTGTCCTGATTTTTCGGCATCAGCCAACGCTGCCACCGGAGGACTGAAGGACGACCCGCTCTCGGCGATCGCGCGTTGAAACTGATCCTTCGACAGCGGAGACACCATCAGCAGACTGGTATCCTCGGCCCCGGCGGATTGCCCAAAAACGGTAATATTCCCCGGATCGCCGCCAAACTTCGCAATATTTTCCCGCACCCATCGCAGCGCCGCGATCTGATCCATGAGCCCATAGTCGCCGGACGCGTGATGCGATGACTCGCGGGTCAATTCCGGATGCGCCAAAAACCCAAAGATCCCCAGCCGGTAATTGACCGTAACCAGCACAACGCCGTGCTGCACCAGCGTCCCATCCTTATATAGAGCGCTAGACGCCGTCCCACCCAGGTTCCCTCCACCGTGAATCCAGAACATCACCGGCAGTGGTTTTTTCGGTGGCCAGACCGGCGTGATGACGTTCAGATAAAGGCAGTCCTCCTTGCTGATTTCCGCGTCGTGCTTGTTCCAATCTCCAAGCTCCGGCTGCGCGCACGGAGCGCCAAATGCCTTGGCATCTCGCACCCCCGCCCACTTCGTCGTTGCCACCGTCTCCCGCCAGCGCAAATCTCCCACCGGAGGCTGCGCATAAGGTATTCCCAGGAATTCGGCGCCGCCGCTGCGGTGATGCACTCCGCGAAGTTGCCCGCTGGACGTGCTCACCACCAAGCCGCCGCTAGCTGGCCACGCCACCGCCGCACTCAACAGGCAAACCACAGAAACCGTCGCGAACCCGAAAGGGAAGCGCCCGCGACACCGCGAAGACAGCAGGGAGCTAGAATTCATCCGACCCCTCCGATGTTGCAGAGACAGTATGACCCACCAGTTTCTCCGGTGAATTCCTAAAGCACGAATCGGTTCTACGCCCGCGTCCCGAGCTTCTACGGTTCTATGATTCCACGGTTTTACGATTCCACGATTCTACGCCGTTATCTCTTCCGGGTGCCCCACTCCTCCCCGGTTTTGGGAAGGGTGGGCGTTTACCCAGGCACAGCCGTCGTTGCATCTGCACCAACCCGCCGGCGCTCAGCGAATCCACTCAAGCGCTTCCCGCATCGCGCACCATCTCGAAATAAAAATGATAGTGTTTCCGGCATCCAGGATTAAACGCCGCCCCACACTCCGGGCAGCAATACCCGCTCTCCATGTACTCTCGAATCCCCAGTTCCTCGCCGCAAGCGCCGCAAAGAACACCCTCCTGGTTCCACTCACTCGCCGGCCACACCTCGATCGCGTGCCCGCCGAGCGCCTCGTGGCATTCTTTACACGCATAATACACACCGCAGCATTTCATCTTGATCGCGATAATATCCGTCGGCCCGTGATAATGTTCGCAACGGGTTTGCGGATCGAGATTGATGCCACGCACTTCCGGCCGATTCGGAGCCATGCCCAAGTAACCGACGATTTCCACAAGGTGTCAACTGGGGACCAAAAACTCGGCCCTCTCTCCACTCCCGGCTTTGCCCATTCCGTCGTCCCCGAGCCCCAGGCCGTCCCCGCGCCCGGCGCGAAAACAACCCGGCCACCAGCCCGTAACAGTCTTGGCCGTGCGACAGTGCACCTTTCAGCCCGATCGCGCATCAAATCACCAACGAGAGGTAATCTCAATGACACTCGAAACTCAGCCGCCCCGAACCGCCCTCAAGACCGTCGTTCTGATCGCCATTTTCCTCCTGGGTGCCGCTATGTTCTGGAACCGCGCCGGAGCCGCCGATGGTGGCACGCCGCTCCCGGACCCTGCCGTGGACGCAGCGTCGAACCCAAGCTCTGGCAAACAAACCGCGGTCATCGCCGGCGGCTGCTTCTGGGGAATTCAAGCCGTCTTCCAACACGTCAAAGGTGTGGAGAGCGCTACCTCCGGCTATTCCGGCGGTTCGGCCGCTACCGCTCACTATGATGACGTCGGCGAAGGAAACACCGGTCACGCCGAGTCTGTAAAGATCGTCTTCGATCCGGCGCAAATCTCCTACGGTCAACTTCTCAGGGTATTTTTCTCGGTAGCCACCGATCCCACAGAACTCAATCGCCAGGGCCCGGACACCGGCAGCCAGTACCGTTCTATAATTTTCTACGCCAATGACGAACAGAAGCACATCGCGGAGTCCTACATTTCTCAGCTGCAAAATGCCAAATCTTTCCGCGATCCGATAGTCACTCAAGTGGTTCCGCTGCAGGCTTTCTACGTCGCCGAGGGCTACCATCAGAATTACGCCACCCTCCACCCCAACAATCCATACATCGTCTTCAACGATGCGCCAAAGGTCGAGCATCTCCGCAAGCAGTTCCCCAATCTGTATAAGAAATAGTACAGAATAGGGCGCATCCCCCGGCCGGCGGGGACTTGGCGGAACAACGACATGCTGATCTACTTGTTAGCATTTATTGGCGGCGCGCTTACGATTCTCAGCCCGTGCATTCTTCCCGTGCTGCCTTTCGTATTCGCTCGTGCCGACCAGCCCTTTCGCCGCGCCGGTTTGCCTCTGCTCATCGGCATGGCTCTCACTTTCTCGCTGGTGGCCATCGCCGCCGCGTTCGGCGGACATTGGGTGGTGCGTTTCAACCAGAGCGGCCGTTATGTGGCCATGCTGGTCTTCCTGATATTGGGAGTCACCCTGCTCTTTCCGTCGCTCGCCGAAACTCTCACCCGGCCTCTGGTTCGCGCCGGCAGCCGCCTCCAAGGGGGGCCGTCCGCCGAAGTCAGCATCGGAAATTCGTTGCTGCTCGGCGTTTCCACCGGATTGCTTTGGGCTCCTTGTGCCGGCCCCATCCTGGGCCTGATCTTGACCGCCGCGGCGGTTCAGGGGCCGGGCGCTCGTACATCTTTTCTGCTGCTGTTCTATGCCATGGGCGCGGCCACTTCACTCGGGATTGCGCTATTTGCAGGCAAGGAGGTGTTTTCCGCTTTGAAGCGCTCACTCGCTTTTGACATCTGGATACGCCGTGTTCTGGGCGTCGCGGTAATTATGGGCGTTGCGGCCATCGCTCTGGGATGGGACACCACCCTGCTCACCAAGCTCTCTTTCGTGAACACCTCCAAAGTCGAAGCCCGCCTGATTGACGCGGTCGGCCGCGACAAAGCCGCGGTCGTTTCCGCCAGTACGGCCCGCCCCCAGCCTGCTCTCCCCGACGAAGGGCCCATGCCCAACTTAAGCGGCGCGATTGCATGGCTCAACTCGCCGCCACTCACCCGCGATTCGCTCCGCGGCAAAGTGGTTTTGGTCGATTTTTGGACCTACTCCTGCATCAACTGCCTGCGCTCGCTGCCCTACGTGGAAGCGTGGGCGGCCAAATACAAGGATTCCGGGCTGGTTGTGATCGGCGTGCACACTCCCGAGTTCGCTTTTGAAAAAGAGCGCGCCAACGTGGAAAAAGCCGTCCGCGATTTGAAAATCACCTATCCTGTCGCTATCGACAGTAATTTCGCCATTTGGCAAGCCTTCAATAACGAATACTGGCCCGCGCATTACTTCATTGACGCCAAAGGCCGCATCCGCGGCCACCATTTCGGTGAAGGCGCATATGACGAGTCCGAGCGCGTGATCCAGCAGCTTCTTAAGGAACGCGGCGCAACTTCGCTTTCCCCGCTGGCCACCGGCGTCTCCGCGACCGGCGCGGAAGCTCCCCCGGACATGGGGAATGTTCGTTCGCCGGAAACTTACATCGGTTATCAACATCTGCGCGCTGACCAGTTTGCGTCCGCCCAGCCGGTCGCCAAGGACTCGCGTAAGGTCTATACCCTGGGCCCAAGGCTTACCCTCAATCAGTGGGCCTTGGAAGGCGCTTGGAAGGTGGGCGACGAAACGGCGGTGCTCCAGACCGCCCCGGGAAAGATCCTGTTTCGCTTTCACGCCCGCGACCTTCACTTGGTTTTGGGAACCGCCAAGGATGGCAAGACGGTTCGTTTCCGGGTCAAACTGGACGGCACTCCGCCCGGAGACGATCACGGCAGCGACGTGGACGCCAGCGGTGCAGGCGTCGTTCAAGGGCACCAGCTGTATCAGCTCATCCGTCAAAAGGGCGCGGTAGAAGACCGCACCTTCGAAATCGAGTTTCTGGACCCCGGCGTACAGGCGTTCGCATTTACGTTTGGCTAACCCGGAAGGCAGGAGCAGGCCATGCTAAATCGTCGGCAGTTTTTTGCAAATTCGGTAATCGCGGTCACCATAGCAGGTCTGGCGGCGTGGCTCCGCAGTCCGTTCTTGCCCGTCGCGCATGCCAGCCCCGCGGCGGATAAAGACACCGTCAGTGTCATTCAATTTAGCGACTCTGGCAAAAAAATTGGCCCTGCCCGCGTTCCGAAAGTCCACAAGGCCGACGCCGAATGGAAGCAGCAATTGAGTCCGTTGCAATATCAGGTCACTCGCCAGGCAGGTACCGAACGGGCATTCTCCGGTGAATACAACATTCACGACCCAGGCCTCTACCGCTGCATCTGCTGCGACAACGCTCTGTTCAGTTCCGATACCAAGTTTGAGTCCGGCACCGGATGGCCCAGCTTCTGGGCGCCCATCGCCAAGGAAAATATCCGCACCTCTACTGACACCAGCCTGGGCATGGTCCGCGACGAAGTGTCCTGCACCGAATGCCAAGCCCACCTCGGCCACGTTTTCGACGACGGCCCCAAACCCACCGGTCTGCGTTATTGCATGAACGCCGCCGCCATGAAGTTCGTTAAGCGCGCCTAGTCCGATTCTGGGCCGGTCGTCGTGTACCCGGCGTTTCGCCGCCCCGAGGTTGGGTGGCGTCAAAATCCTCGCGCCGTGCCGCCGCTTGATCGCTCGCTACAGATTCACTAAACTCCCCTGCGCGTGAATTTCGGCAGCGATATGCAGCGGAGTTCCCATGAATCGCACCAGCAAGATTGGTTCCACCGCAATGGCTCTTCTCTTCACCGCCACCGCTCCTCTCGCGCAAAAGCCGCGAGATCCCACCGCCGAAACTCAGAAAATTCTCCTGTGGACCAACGCCGCGCCCGGCGCCCTGGGTACCGCCGATGAAGACATCCCCACGCTCACTGTCTATCGCGCTTACGGAGAACCCAAGGCTCCCCGCACTGCCGTCATCGTCGCTCCCGGCGGCAGCTATGAATGGCTCGCGTCCAATCACGAAGGCCGCCAGGAAGCCAACTATCTCAACTCCCTCGGCGTCACCGCCTTTGTCCTCAAGTATCGCCTCGGACCCAAGTACCACCATCCCATCGAACTCGGCGATGCCCAGCGCGCGATTCGCCTGGTGCGTTCTCGCGCTCAGGAATTCGGCATCGATCCAAACCGCATCGGCATGATGGGATTTTCCGCCGGCGGCCATCTCACCTCCACCGCCGGGACTCACTTCGACCGCGGCAACGCCGGCGCCGCCGATCCCATCGATCGTGCCAGCTCGCGTCCCGATTTCATGGTGCTGGTGTACCCGGCGATCTCCTTCACCGCGCCCTATACTCACGGAGGCTCCGCAAAAAATCTGCTGGGCGAAAATCCCGACCCCAACCTGCTCAAGGAACTTTCCAATGAGTTGCAGGTCACTCCGCAAACGCCGCCCACTTTCTTGGTTTCCACCAACGAGGATGTCGTCGTACCTGCCGAGAACAGCGTGGACTTCTACCTGGCGCTCCGCCACGCAGGCGTCCCGGCCGAGCTGCACGTTTTTGAGAAGGGCCCGCACGGGTTCGGCCTCGATTTTCAAGATCCGGTTCTGGGACAATGGCCCATTCTGCTGGCCAATTGGATGCGCAGCCGCGGTCTGGTCGACGCGCCCGGCCGCTAATCGAAATCTAAGATCGAATTCCGCTCCATTGCGCGCGCGACGGAGCCTGAGGCCCAAAGATGAAACTCGCAACCGTCCTTCACAATCGCACCAAGCGCCTTGCCATCGTCTGCGACGACCGCATCGTCGATATCGACCTTCTGCTGAAAACTCTGTCCGGCCGCCGCGTACCCGCGGCATGGCGCAGCGCCGCCGCGGTCCTCAAGAAAGATCTGTCGGTGCCCGTGGATATGACCGCTCTGTTGGCCCGCGGTGATGCCTGGCTCCGCAATCTCGATCGTGCCGCGGCCGCCGTTTGCGCTGCGCCTCCCCAATCGCTGCCCAAGGGATTGCTCGCCAAGCGGCAGCGCGCTCGATTTTGCGCCCCCATCGCCCGCCCTGGAAAAATCGTCTGCGTCGGCCGAAATTACAGCGAACACGCCAAAGAAGGCGGCAGCGCCGTCAGCGAGCAGCCCATTCTCTTTCTGAAAGCCGCCACGTGCGTCTGTGACCCGGGTGCCGCTATCGTTATTCCCCGCAACTCCACCCACGTCGATTACGAAGCCGAGCTCGCCGTGGTCATCGGCAAGACCGGCAAGAATATCCCCATCGAGCACGCCGAAAAATACATCGCCGGATACACGTTGATGAACGACGTCAGCGAACGCCAGATGCAGAAGTCCGATGGCCAGTGGTTCCGCGCGAAAAGCTGCGACACCTTCGGCCCCCTCGGTCCCTGGATCGTTACGCGCGACGAAGTCCCTGACGCCGGAAATCTCCGAATCTCCTGCACCCTCGACGGCCAGCTCATGCAGGACTCCAACACCAGCAACTTGATCTTCAAAATTCCTTTTCTAATCAGCTATCTTTCCAATTCCATCACCTGGGAGCCCGGCGACATTCTTTCCACCGGCACTCCCGCAGGCGTCGGCGCCTACCGCACCCCGCCGGTCTTCCTCAATCCCGGCAATGTGGTCTCGGTCACCGTCGAAAAGATTGGCACCCTGACTAATCCAGTCCGCGCCCCGGAATCGAAATTGGCGTTGTCCTCGAATTCGAAGCCCGCTACGTAGTCGGCGCATCGGCGAAAAATCTTATCCGTTAATTGCGCTAACTTTGCTCTCCACCCGCCCCTGCCCCCATTTATTTCGTTATCACTTTCGCGCACTTCCCCCTCGATTTCGGCTGGATGTTTCCAACCCTTCCGTTATTATAAAGGTCCCTTCCTAAAGTGGTTTTGCCCGAGCGTAGTCGATTTCTCGTCCTCATTTTTCTGCTCGCGTTTCCGGGCCAGGCCCCTTTCCCTTTTCGCAAATCTGAACTTGTGTCTTGCGGAGCGCCTCGATGCGGAACTATCGCGACGATTCGATTTCCAGAAAGCTCACGCGCCTCAATATGCTGGTCGCTGGCTTGGCCCTGATTCTGGCCTGCAGCTCTTTCGTCGGCTTCGACATCTGGACCTTCCGCCAAGGTTCGATACGCAATCTCACCATTCAAGCCCGTTTCGTCGCCACCAACACCCTCGCTGCCATCGAAGCCAACGACTCTCCCCGCATCGCCAGCGTGCTTACCTCCCTCCAGGAGGTACCCAATATCATGAGCGCCACCATCTACTCCCCGGACGGCCGCATCGTGAGCGTCTACCGCCGCGATTCCTCGGTTTCCGTGCCGGTATTTTCAAGTGGGTTAAAGGGAATTTCTGACCGCCACTGGTTCCGCTCCCATGACGTCAACCTGATTTACGTGATTCGCGATCGCGACCGCGTCATCGGCTCGATCTACATCCAAACCGATACCCAGCGGCTTCACGAACGCCTGATCCGTTATCTGCAGATTGTCTGCGTCGTGATGATCGCCTCGTTGTTGGCCGCATACCTGCTTTCCGCTGGTGCGCGCAGCTCCATATCCGATCCCATCATTCATCTGGCCACCATCGCCAAAATCGTTTCCCGCGACCGCAACTATCAGTTGCGCGCCACGCCTTCCAAAAGCCGCGATGAAATTGGCATGCTCATCCAATCCTTCAATGAAATGCTCGGCCACATCGAGGCCCGCGACGCTGACCTCCAGAAGGCCCACGACGAACTCGACCGCCGCGTCGTGGAACGCACCGTCGAGCTCGAAGCCGCTAACAAGGAGCTCGAATCCTTTTCGTACTCCGTCTCCCATGACCTTCGCTCTCCGCTCCGCAGCATTGACGGCTTTAGCCAGGCCTTGCTCGAGGATTGCTCCCAGATCCTCGACGCCCAGGGACGATCCCACCTGGCTCGCATCCGCGCCGCCACCGAACGCATGGGTAAGCTCATCGACGATTTCCTCAATCTCGCGCGCGTTACCCGCACAGAAATCCATCTGGAGAACGTCGATATCACTTCACTCGCCCATTCCATCGCCTCCGACCTTCGCGCCAGCGCTCCGCAGCGCCGCGTCGACATCACCATCCAGCCCGGGCTCGAAGCTCGCGCTGATCCCTCCCTCCTGCATCTCAGCCTCGCCAATCTTTTCGAAAATGCCTGGAAATTTACTTCCAAGCGGCCCGCCGCGCGCATCGAATTCGGACGCGCCGCTGGCAACAGCCACTCCACCTTCTTTATTCGCGACAATGGCGCGGGCTTCGATCCCGCCCACGCCGCCAATCTTTTTGGCACCTTTCGCCGCTTGCATGCCGCCGCTGAGTTTCCCGGTACCGGCATCGGACTGGCCACCGTGCAGCGCGTGGTGCAACGCCACGGTGGAATCATCTGGGCGGAATCTCAGCCCAATCGCGGCGCCACTTTTTATTTCACTCTCACACGGGGGAAATCTTGATGGGTCCGAACGGGGAACCAAGAATCATCTTGTTAGTAGAGGACAACGCCGATGACGAAGAGCTCATGCTCCGCGCTTTGCGCAAAAGCAATGTTCTGAACGAAATAATCGTCGCCCGCGACGGCGTCGAGGCTCTCGATTATCTCTTTGGCGAAGGTTCCTACGCCGGGCGCGACCTGCGCATCATGCCCCAGGTCATTTTGCTCGATCTCAAATTGCCGAAAATTGACGGCCTCGAGGTTCTTCGTCGCCTGCGCGCCGATCCACGCACCGATCTGCTGCCCGTGGTGATTCTCACCTCTTCCAACGAAGAGCAGGACCGCATTGCTGGATACGGCCTGGGCGCCAATAGCTACGTCCGCAAGCCCGTCGATTTCAACCAGTTTATTGACTCCGCCCGGCAGCTCGGCCTCTACTGGTTGATCATCAACGAGGCGCCCCCGCGCCGCAAATTGTCATCACCGCTCCGCCGCAACTAGCCGTTCAGCATCCGGGGGATGCTCGCTCGCACTTCGGCCGCCTCCCTCAATCGCGGTCTGCGCCGCGCTCGCTTATTTACGCCCCGCGGCTGCCTTCTTCTTTTTCGCGCCTGTCGCGCGCGCCTTTACCGGTGTGCTCGCCGCCGCGGCCGGATCTCCGGTCGCCGCTTTGGCCGCATCTCCTCCCCCGGCCTCCGCGATCTCTGCCAGCAGCCGCCCGCTCACCGCCGAGCGCGGCTCCTTCATCGTTACATCATCAGTCGACGCGTAAGCGTCCCGATGCTTGATCAGCAGCCACGACGACCGTCCGCTGCTGCTCCCGAATCCGCGCGTGCGCACCAGCACCCATGAGCCGCCCAGTTTTTTTCCGTGCAGCGTGAATTTCAAATCCCCTTTCTTCATCGCTCCTTCCACGTCCTCTTGCTCCGGTTCCCACGTCCCGGTATCCCACACCATCACCGTCCCGCCTCCGTACTCGGCCTCCGGGATCACCCCTTCGAATCCTCCGTAATCCACCGGATGATCTTCCACCGCCATCGCCAGCCGCTTCACGCTCGGGTCCAGCGACGGTCCCTTCGGCACCGCCCACGACAACAGCACTCCGTTCCATTCCAGGCGGAAGTCGTAATGGAGTTGCGTCGCGCGGTGTTTCTGAATCACGTATAGCAGCGATCCCGTCGATTTCTTTTCCGCTTCTCTCGCGCCCGAGGGCTCGGGCGTCTTATCGAAATCTCGCTTTTTTCGGTAATCGGTAAGGGCCATCCAATTGTCCTCGTTCCTGGGCTGAATTCACGATCCCGCCCAACAGTTTTCGCGCCGCCGGAGCTGGTTTCTGCACCGGGCGGCGGTCGATAGGCTAGCACCACCGCCTTGCCCGTGGAATGAATCATTTTCGTGGATACTCGCCCTAAAAAGAGGAGTGGGCCGTTGCTCCTCTCAAAGCAACGGCCCTCTTTATGTTGGCAGGTTTTGCAGCAGGGATTGTGGGTGGGATTTCGCTAAATCTCTTCTCCGTATTTCTTCAAAAGTTCGTTCAAACCTTTTTTGTGCGCTTGGACTTTCCGGTCGTGCCCCAATCGCTCACTCGCTGCACGTCTCCGGTCCCGGTGTTCATTCCCGAATTCAGAGTCTGCTGCGTGCTGCGATCTGCAGCCTCATGCATCTGGCGCCGCCGGTCTGTTCCTTCTTCCAGCTCGCCGTGTTTCGGCTCGACTACATTCGATTTCTCAGGTTCGGTTGCCATCTCTCGGCCTCCTGGCTCTCAAAGTGAATTTCGATGATCCAAGCATAGCCAACCGCCCGATAGGGGTCGATACAGTGAATGGGGTAGTTCCGGCATTAAATTCGACTAGTACCCGGGGAGGGAATCGCTAGGTTCATCCGCGCCGCGCGCAGCCGCCTAAAACTCTATGAAATCCAGCAGGATACAGCGAGGGACAAATCTTCCACAGCGGGGCCTTCCTGTCTTTCTTACCCAATCCGGATCGCCACAGCCAGCGCGAAACCGAGCGCCAACGCCAACCCGATCCCCTAACCAAAATCCGGCGTTACTTCGCCGGTGTTCTCAGCAGCGCGTGATACTTGTTCAATTCTTGCAGTCTGTGCTGCCGCGACGCCGCCGTCGGTTTGAACTTTCCCGTCGAGCATTCCGCCGACCCCTTCGCATACACAATCACCAGGCTCGATTGCTGCACGCGGCATCCGTACGAGCACGTACCGTCGCCCGAGTATTTGTACTTCTCCGCGTAGTATGCCGATGGATAATACGTCCGCGCCGCGGTATACGTGTGCGAGAGCTTTTGATCGAATCCCGCACCGGTGGCGAAAATCGGCGACGCGCTGGTCCCGTCGTCCCAGTCCATCCATCCCTCGTGGCCGGTGATGTCGTTCCCGCCCGCGTCCAGCGTGCCGTTTTCCAGCACGATGTGAAATTGCGAAATGTAGTCGTTCTCGCACGCTTCAATCGGGCTCGGCGAAATCCGCAGCGTCCCGTCCACGCAGAATTTCGTGCATCCGTTTTTCGTCGCCGCGTGCCCCGCATCGTGCGCCAGATCCTGGTCGCACGCCTTCAAATGGCACGGCGGGTACTTCGGGCCGGGCGCTTGCTGTGCCGAGGCCAATACCGCCGCCGTCGCCATGACTGCCACCCAAATGCCCCGCGATAGAATTCGGCCGCCCATGATCGAAAATCCTCCGTGTATATGCCGCGCCAAGCGCTACGTATTTATAGCCGAGAAAGTCGAACAGTCAAGGCCAAAGGTCCGTCCAAACCCCTGGGCCACTGCCAGTTGCCGCTATGGCAACCTCCGAGCACCCGCCCGGCGCCAGTCGTCCTCCTGCGGCACATCCGGGGAAGTACTGGCACGACTTGCCCATTGACCCTATTACCCCCTCCGCCGTATCCTTTTCACTGCAAAAGGCCCCTAACAGAGGGCTTAGCGAGCACTCCTCTCACGCTCCCGGTTCGGCGCTCCTTCAATCTTTGCCGGCCTCGAGATTTGCTCGCGTCCTGGTCGTCTGTTCCGGTTGCGCGCCTACCGCCATAGGCTGGTGGGTTGCTTTCCTGGCAGTTTGGCATTGATTCACGCGGGGCGCGTGTGTGTTTGCCCGCCATCGGCCCAGTTGGTTTCGCATGGTTGTGGCAGGTTGCGTTCCGGTCTCGTAGCGACGAGCCCGTGTCCTGAGGTTCAGGCTTGGGAGGATCTACCGCATGAGTGCATGCCCGGGTGTGCTTTCCCGCAATAGCAGCGACCGCGAATCGGACCGTTGTCGCCCCTCCGTCCCGCTCGCCGCGCGGTTGGCGTTTCTCCTGGCGGCTGTCCTGGCATTGTTGCCCGCTTCCGTGCGCGCCCAGAACATCACCACCTCCATCCCCGTACAGATCGAGCCCTATAGCGTTGCTGTAAATCCAGTCACTAACCAGATTTATGTCGTCAGCGCAGTTTCCGGCCTAACCGTGATCAACGGCGCCACCGGAGCCACCACCGTTCTATCGGATTCGAATGCCAGCGGCCCCAACGCCGTCGCCGTGAACCCCTTCACCAACCTGGTCTACGTCGCCAATGGTGGCAGCAACAACGTCAGCATTTTTATCGGCGCCACCGCCTCCGCACCGGCCAGCTACGACGCCACCGTCAAGGACGTCAACGCAACCAATCCCTGGGCCCTGGCCGTCGATCCGGTTTCCAATCTCGTCTACGTGGCCAACGACGGTAGCAGCAACGTTACCGTCATCTCCGGTACGTCATATCTAGCTACCGTCGGCGCCGGGGCCCATCCGGATTCTCTCGCCGTCAATTCGCTCACCCACGTGGCCTATGTAGCGAACCGCAATGCGGCCGGCACCCTCACCGCGATCACCCCGAATTTCGCCAACAATCCGGTCACTTTCGCCTCCTCCAGCCCCATCGCCGTCGGCAGCAACCCGTCGGCCGTCGGCGTTATGACCGCTAGCAATTTGGTTTTCGTCGCCTGCATTAGCGATTCCGACGTGTGGGAATTCAACGGAGGCAATCTCACCGCTCCGCTTCAAATCATTCAGGACAGCCAGGCCGCCGGCCCGGACTCGATCGCCACTAACCCAATCACCAATCAGGTGTATGTCGCGAATCTGGCCAGTGCCAACGCAACCATCATCAATTTGGGTTCGCCCAACGTGGTCAACGACGTGCCCCTCACCTCGGGCGGCTCCGCCATCGCCGTCGACGTTGTCACCAACATCGCCTACAGCGCCGGCACAACTTCGGGCACCATCGGTGTTATCAACGGAAACTCGCTCACCGCCGCCAATTTGAATTCTGGCGGCAGCAGCCCGCAAGAAGTCGCCGTAAACCCGGTCACCCACCGCGCCTATGTCGCCAACTACAATAATCCCGGCTCGGTCACCGTGGTCGACGGCGCCACCAGTGTCACCGCCGACATTTCGACCAGCGTCACTCTCACCACCGCCATCGCCGTCGATCCGGCTACCAACCTCATCTTCGTGGCCGATAACACCAACAACAACGTCGAGGTGATCAACGGCGCTACCGACGCCGTGATCCAAACCGTGACCGTCGGCACCAATCCCGTCGCCATGGTCGTTGATTCCGCTCGCGGCTTCGTTTACGTCGCCAACAACGTCGACAACTCCAACATCGCTACCATGATCCGCGAAAGCGACTTCTCCACCGGCGGCATCGGCGACTCCACCGCGAGCAGTCCCGTCGCCATCGATTTGAACACCGTCAACAACACTGTTTTTATCGCCAACCAAAACAGCGACACAGTGTCTTGGGATCACGTCCTGTATCAGGAAGAAACCACCTATAGCACTTACACCACCTGTCATCAGCCCAATTCCATCGCCGTGAATTCGGTCACCGACCTCGTTTGGGTCACCTGCAACGACGGCAACATCACCCAGATTAATTTTGGCCAGGGCTCCGTGAATACCTTCGGGCTCTCGGCCGTCCCCGTCGCCGTCGCCGTGAATCCAGTTACCAACCAGGCCTACGCCGCCACTACCACCGGCGACATCGACATCATCGATGGCGCCACCTTGAACATCACCACCGTGAATAACGGCAACCTCCCATCCAATAGGATTGCCGTGAACGCCGCATCCGGCAAGGTCTACGTTCTCAATAGCGCATCCACTTCGGTCACCGTTCTCGATCCCAATAATGGCAATGCTCTCGCCCAAGTGAATGTGGGGAACAATCCTTCGGGCTTGGCGGTTAATCCAGTCACCAACAAAATTTATGTCGCTAACGCCGGCGACGGCACCATCACCGTCATCGATGGACCTACCAATTCCACCTACCTCGTTACCGCCGCCAGCCCCGTGCCCGCGCCTGTGGCCGTAAATCCGATGACCAACACCGCCTTCGCCGCCGATACTTTTAACAGTACGGTTACCGCCATTTCGGAATTTCAGCCCCTGGCCAGCGGACTCAACGTCACCATCCAGCCCCTCGTCGGCGTCGGTACCGATACCTTGACCCAGGATTTTAATTTCAGCGTCACCAACACCGGCAACGCACTCGCCGATCAGGTTCTCTATCAGGTGGACACTTGGCAAGGCCAGTGGCAGCAAGCCACTCTCGACTCAACCAACCAGTTCGACGGCGTCGCCACTCTCATCCCCGGCTACCACATCCTCTACGCCTACGCCACCGCGGGCGAAGAAGCCACCGAAGCCTCCGGCGGCTTGCAATCCAGCCCCATCATCGGCGCCATCACCTCTTACGGTTTCCTGGTCGCCCCCGCCTTGGCCCAGTTCTCTCACGAGTATTTCAACACCAACTTCGGAACCCAGGCCATCGGAACCCAAAGCGCTCCGCAAACCATCACCTTGGTCAACGACGGCGGCGCTCCGCTCAATATCACCAATATTTCGATGCTCGGAAATAATCCCTCCGATTTCATTATCGACATCGGCGCAGCCCAGAATGACTGCAATAGTCTCGGAGGCGTGTTGCCCGGTGGCACTCAGTGCAATATGTCCGTCTACTTCCAGCCGCAGACCACCCTGGATGAATCCGCGGTTCTCACCGTCATCGACGACTCGAGTGGCATCCCTGGAAGCCAGCAGACTCAACCCATCACCGGCAACGGTGTTCCCCAAGTCACTATCACCGCCAGCGGCGCCGGCTCGGGCAGCATTAGCGACGGCAACGTCAGCCTGTACACCTGCTATACATTTCCTTGCACCGCCTCGTACCTGGGCGGGCAGATGATTACTTTCACCGCCAATCCCAACGGTGGCTCCGTCTTCAACGGATTTACCGGCGATTGCGACGGCACCGCGCCATGTACTCTAGACATGAGCGAGAACCACACCTTCAACGCTGACTTCGAGCCGGCAGTTGTCACCACCTACACCCTTACCGTCACCGAACTCGGCACCGGCACCGGGACCATCACCGACAGCCTGAACATCCTCTCCTGCAGTGCCAACAGCGTGCCGATCACCTGCACTGGAACCTACAACAGCGGGCAAGCTCCGCAGCTGACCGCGGCGGGGAGCACCGTGGGCCTCCTTACCTCCACCTTCGGAGGATGGAGTCCGAGTTCCAACTACACCGCTTGCACTGCGGCCGCCCTGAACAGCGGATGCACCGTTAACATGAACAGCAACATGACCGCGGGCGTGTACTTCGTTCCGCCGCCCACCATGGTCACCCTCCAATACACGCCCACCACTCCTGCCAATACCGCCTATTTTAATTGTGGCGTCAGCAACCCAACGCCCTCGAATCCTTGCCCCAACCCCAACGCGCATCAACTTACTTTGGGGGTTCCCGCGGTCACCACTGAGCAATTCAACCTGGTGGTGGTCTCCACGGAAGTCTCTCCGCTCCAGGCCGATGGCATCTGCGAGACCGGCTTCACCGCGGCCAATGATTTCGATTGCCGCTTCGTCAGCTTTTTCGCCGGCCCCACCGTGGCCGCCGGAGTGCAAACGCCGCTGTGCGATGCCTACGCCAACGGCGATTGCGTGTACTACAGCGTGTATTACACCGATACCGACGGCGTCCGCTCCGAACCGCCGACCAGCTACTACACTCCCCCCGTCACCTGGACCATCAAATTTAACGATGACAACAACACCGCTCCGGCTGGTTATTCCTCCAGCGAGCGGCTCTACGACGATCCCGACTACGAGCCATCGCCTACCAGTCCCTACGGCACCAACTGTTCGTCTCCCATGGTCACCGGTACTCCGCCGGGGATGCCCGTAACCAACTCGGCCATCGGGCCTTGCCAATTTGAATTCGATATCACCACCTTTTTCGATCCTACTGAGGTAGTCGATCGCGGCATCGGCGGCGTTACCCAGCAATTCAACGACGTCGTCGTAGCTTTCCCGCTTTCCTCGGCCGCTCCCAGCCCAAGCCTCACCGTTACGGATACCGCCGACCCATCTCAGGCGCCCGCGGTCGGGGGCGTGCAGTCGCTAGCTTCGATTGGACTCACCATTGGTTACACCGCGACGATCACCAACACCGCCGCGCCCGGCAGCGGCAGCGCCAACAACGTCGTGCTGACTGACACTTTGCCCAATGCTCCGGGTTTGAGTTGGACGATCGCATCGGTGAATCCTGCCCAGGTGCTCATCAATGGAACACTCACCAATACCTGCACCATTTCCACCTCGAGCCCCCAGCAGCTCACCTGCAACTTCGGAAGCATTTCTCCCGTAGTGAGCGCCATCGTCGACGTAGTCAGTCCGTCCGTCACCGGTACGTTCTCGAACTCGGTCACCGTAACCGCTTCCAACAACCCCACCATCACCACCACGCCCACCAACATCACCGTCTCGAACACCGCCTTCAGCGGCTTGACGTCTCCGTCGCCGATTACCTACGGCGCTGCTTCCGTGGCGCTCTCCGGAGTGATTGGTTTGGGCTCGCTTCACCCGCCCACTACCGAGTCAGTGAGCGTGACCATCGATGGCATTACCACCACCGTCCCCATCGGAGTCGGCGGAGCATTCTCCGTTCCGGCGTTCCTCACTTCCACCATCCCTGCCTCCGCCACTCCGTACACCATCACCTACAGCTACGCAGGTGATTCGGACTTCACTCCGGCAACCAACACCAGCACCACCTTGACGGTCAATCAGGCCACCGCCACGTTCGGCTCCCTGACCGCGCCGCAATCCGCTACTTACGGTGCCGGACCGATCACCCTGAACGGGACCATCAGCGCAGGGTCGCTGCAACCGCCGGTGGGTGAGACGGTGAAAGTAACCATCGATGGGATCTCGCAGAGCACTACCACTACAACCGGCGGCGCATTCACGTTCACCTTCACAACGTCCGCTATTCCTGCATCCGCGACGGCCTACCCCATCACCTACAGCTACTCGGGAGACGCCAACTTAACTACCGCGACGAACAGCGGCACCGCGCTCACCGTCAACAAGGCCACCAGCACATTCACCACCGTGGCTGGCTCGCAGTCGATCACTTTCGGTGCGGCATCGATCTCCCTGAGCGGCACGATCAGCTCAGGTTCGCTGCATCCCCCGGCCGGCGATACGGTCACCGTGACCATTGACGCCATCTCGCAAGGAACGACCACCACTGGGACTGGCGGCACATTCACACTCAGTTTCCCCACCTCCACCATTCCCGCGTCCGCGACGCCCTACACCATCAGTTACAGCTACGCGGGTGACGCCAACTTCACCACCGCCACAAACACCAGCACAACGCTCACCGTCAATAGTGCCGGCGGCACCAACTTCAGCGCAGTGACCGCGTCGCAGTCGATCGGCTACGGCACAGCGTCGATTCCACTCGGCGGCACGATAACCGCGGGCTCGCTGCATCCGCCGTCGGGCGAGACGGTCAAGGTAACTATCGATGGGATTACCCAATCCACTACCACCAGCGGAACGGGCGGCACATTCACGATAGCTTTCACCACGTCCGCGATTCCCGCGTCTGCGACGCCCTACACCATCACCTACAGTTACGCCGGCGACACCAACTTCGGCTCGGCGACTAACACCAGCACCTCGTTGACGGTTAATAAAGCGACTGCCGCGTTCAGCGCGGTAACTGCGTCGCAGTCCATCACCGCGGGCGCCGCCTCGATCGCGCTAAGCGGCACGATAAGCTCGGGCTCGTTGCATCCGCCGGCCGGTGACACCGTGACGGCAACCATCGATGGGCTCACCCAGAGCACCACCACCACTGGAACCGGCGGCTCATTCACATTCACCTTCACCACGTCCGCGATCCCCGCGTCCGCAACGCCCTACACCATCGCCTACAGCTACGCCGGAGACACGAACTTCACCACCGCAACCAGCACCAGCACCACGCTGACCGTCAATAGCGCCGCCGGCACCACCTTTAGCTCGGTCACCGCTTCGCAGTCCATCACCTACGGCGCCGCCTCCATCGCTCTCGGCGGCACACTCACCTCCGGCACGAAACATCCGCCCGCCGGTGAGACCGTGAAGGTGACGATCAATAACGTCTCGCAAAGCGCCACCACCAAAACCGGCGGCACATTCACGCTAACCTTCACCACGTCCGCGATTCCCGCATCCGCCACGCCTTACACCATCACCTACAGCTATGCCGGCGACTCGAACTTCGGCTCGGTGACTAACACCAGCACCGCGCTCACCGTGAACAAAGCCACCACCACGTTCAGCGCGGTGACTGCGTCGCAATCGATCACCGCAGGCGCCGCCTCGATCGCCCTAAGCGGCACGTTGAGCTCAGGCTCGTTGCACCCGCCGGCCGGTGACACCGTGACGGTAACCATCGATGGGCTCACCCAGAGCACCACCACCACTGGAACGGGCGGCACATTCGCATTCACCTTCACCACGTCTGCGATTCCCGCGTCCGCAACCCCCTACACCATCGCCTACAGCTACGCGGGAGATACGAACTTCACCACCGCGGCCAGCACCAGCACCACCCTCACGGTGAATACCGCCACCGGCACCGGCGGCCTCACCATCAGCCCCACCTCATTAGCCTTCGGCAACGTCTATCGCGGCACTATCCCGGTGAAAATGGTCACCCTCACCAACAACACCGCTTCCACCGTCACCATCTCGAGCGTCACTCTCACCGCCGTTCCCGGCGGTGATTCCTACGACTTCGTAGGTCTCAATCTCTGCTCCAAAACACTCGCAGTGAAAAAGAGCTGCCAGATCGAAATGAGCTTCGTACCGAACACCGCGGTGAACATCGTGCAGTCGGCAATCCTGACCATTGCAGACAGCGCATCGAAATCCCCGCAAACCGTGAGCATCACCGCCACCGTAATCGATCCCGAAGTCACGCCCAGCCCGTCCAGCCTCAG
The DNA here is from genome assembly GCA_963725655.1 of uncultured Acidobacteriota bacterium. Lineage (GTDB taxonomy): Bacteria > Acidobacteriota > Terriglobia > Acidiferrales > UBA7541 > CAVRXT01. Next base: position 932,892 of record CAVRYY010000001.1, read on the forward strand.
CTTCGGCACCGTGAAAAAGAGTTCCACCAGCGCCGCCAAAACAATCATCGTAACCAACACCGGCCTAACCACCACCACGATCTCCGCGGTGGCGATCAGCGGCAACTTCGCTCTCACCTCCGCCGGCACCTGCAAAGCCGCTACCACCCTAACCTCGGGAGCCAAGTGCACCCTGGTGGTGACGTTCACCCCAGCCGCCAAGGGTTCGCTCTCTGGCCAGATCACCCTCACCGATAACGCGCTCAACAGCCCCCAAACGATCAGCCTCTCCGGCACAGGGGACTAAGCGAGTCGTACACTCTTAGCCCTCTGAGCGCTCGACCAGGCCCGAGTTCTCCGCGCTGCTCGTCGTCTTGTCCGTTGCCGGTGGGTGACCCACACGTCGGTTTTACGTGTGGGGGTTTTGACGTACGCCTCCGCAGTTCTGTTCAATCAAAAAGTTCACCTCCACTCGACAAACCGTCCGTCGGCGTCTCGGCGAACGTTCGAACCATATCCCCGCGCCCGCACTAAATGGAACCCGCCTCCCGAAATATGCATCCAACTAAATAGCTCCAAATGGAAATTGCCGTCGGTGCCAGTAGGAGGCACTCATATGAATAGCAAACAGAAGCTGGCATGCTTGATCGTATTCCTCTTGCCTGTCGGAATCGTCTGGGGCGCGTCATCCGGGCCATCATCGGACGCCGGCCCGTCGGGAACCGTCCCGGTCAACATGGTGGTATCGCTGGAGGCCAAGCACGGCAAGGAAATCCCGACCATTAACCGCGAGGATGTCCGAGTCAGTCAGGGAAAAAATCGTCTTCAGGTCACCGGCTGGGTCCCGTTGCAAGGCGACCAAGCCGGCCTCGAACTCTTCGTACTTCTGGACGACGCCGACAGAACCACTGTAAGTCTCCAATTCGAAGACTTGCGTCAATTCATGACCGCACAGCCGGCCAGCACCTCGATCGGCGTCGCCTACATGCGCTATGGCTCCGCGGAAGTTGTTCAGAACCTTTCCACCGACCACGCGCTGGCCGACAAGGCCCTGCGTTTGCCGCTCAGTTCTGGCGGTGCGTCAGGTAGTCCCTACGAATCGATTTCCGATTTGATCAAGCGTTGGCCGCCGAGCGCCGCCCGCCGCGAGATGTTCGTCGTTTCGAGTGGCATCGACCGTATATACGATGGCGGACCGGACGACCCATATCTCTCCTCTGCGATCGAACAAGCGCAGCGAGCTGGGATCCAGGTCTACGCGATCTACGCCTCCGAGGCAGGGCATTTCGGCCACAGCTATTGGAGATTCAACTGGGGACAAAATGATCTCGCCCAGCTAGCCGATGAAACCGGTGGCGAATTCTACGTCGAGGGCACCCAGACGCCAGTCGCCTTCAAGCCCTTCCTCGACCAGTTTGCGGATCGCCTCGGCCATCAATACCGTCTAAGCTTCCTGGCCAATCCCGAGAAGAAGGCGGCTTACCAGCGCATCATGTTGGGAACCGAAGTGCCGAACGCCGAGATAGTCGGCGCAGATCGAGTCTACGTGCCGGCAAAATAGCTGCGTCACGGCGTCGCACAAACACATCTTCCCACAGCGAACGGGTTAGGGTATTGCCAGTACCACCCAGCAGTACCCGCCACCCTACGCTTCACTTCCCGTAGAAACAAAATCGAATTTTCCGCACTTTCTCGGCCCGCAAAAGCTCCGATTCAAGTACCATATCGCACGTATTTGCAGCAGGGAACTAACCCAACTTTCTCCACCGTCTAGGCGGGGCTCGCCAGGACGGTGCGGCCTTGCCAAGGGCCAACACCTTCAGACGTCAAGCCCGTCGCTTCAGTTCTTGGGGCCCTGATCGGTTCGTCAGTTCGTAGCGCTCAGCAGAATCGCGTACGCGCCCATCCGCGCTCACGAGAGTAATTTGCGCCTTTGTCATTTTTGCCCGGGAGAAACCGAATGACGTTTCCATCAGCCCCTGATATTTGCTCTGGCTGCGCCTCGTCCTTTGCAACTCGATCGACAATCTCCGCGCCGCCCCACGCCGCGCGATTCTTCGCGCGCCTCGCGTGGCTGTTCGCCGCCGCGCTGCTGTTTTCTCTCGCGCCGCTTCACGCCCAGGCGCTCCAGCAGACCGTTAACGTCGGTGGTTACCCGAACGGCTTTGCGGTCGACCCGGTCTACAACCAGATTTACGTCGCCAACGCCGTAGGCGGACTCTCCGTCATTGACGGCACCAGCGGCACTGTCACCCTTACCATTCCCGGCGATCCCACCGAGACTGCGTACGCCGTAGCCATCGACACCGCGAGTCACATCGTCTACGTGGTCGACCACGGCACCAACAAGGTGAACACTTTTACTGCCGGCGCCCCGAACGTCGGCGCTTCCTTCATCAATTCGATCCCCACCGGCAATCAACCCTGGGCGATCGCCGTCGACCCGGTCCTTCACAAGGCTTACGTCACCAACGCCACCGACGGCACCGTGACCATCATCAGCGGTACATCCCAGACCACCGCCACCGTAGCTGTGGGCGCTAATCCCCAGGCCATCGCGGTCAACCCAGAGACCCACCAGGTTTTTGTCGCCAACCGCAGCCTCAGCAGCACCGACGGAACCGTCAGCGTAATCAACGGGAACACGAACACCCCCGTCGCTAACACGCCGCTTGCCGTCGGCAGCCAGCCCGTCAGCGTCGCCATCAACACCTCCACCAACATGATTTACGTCGCATGCCTGAGCACGCCTGATTCGGAGGTAGTCCAAATCGTCGGCTCCAGCGTCGGCAGCGTCAGCTACGTTCCTGCAGTCTTGGCTTCGAGTGGCGGAAGCCCGGAATCGATCGCCGTCAACCCAATTACCGATCAGGTGTACGTGCTGAATGTGGCAGCTAGCAACGTCGCCGTCTACAATTTCGAAAGCAATGCCAACCCCACCCCGGCCATAGTCGGCGGCGTTGGTTCCGACGCGAACTACATCGCCGTCGACGTTGTGACCAACATCGCCTACACCGCCAACGCCAGCGGCAGCGTCAGCTTCGTCAACGGAAACTCCCTCACCGCAACCACTCTCAACGTCCCCGGCACGCTACAAGCCGTGGGCGTGAATCCGGTCACCCACCGCGCCTACGCCGCGAATTACACTTCGTCCGGAACCGTTGCGATCATCGACGGCGACTTAAACTCCATCGCCCTGTTCGGCTTCGACAACTCCGCGCCGGCTTACATGGCGATCGATCCGGTAGAGAACGTGCTTTACGTTACCAGCGCGTTCGGCGAGGTGGATGCCGTCAATCTCTCCACCAACACCCAAAGTTATACCCAGCAGGTGCCCACCTCGCCCACCGCACTGCTCGTGGATCCTATCCAGGACCAGGTTTATGACTTGGACTCGAACAGCGGTCTCGCGATCCTCACCCCCGGCGCCAGTAGTTTTACTCTCGCCTTTGATTCGGGCTCCGGGAGCGGTTTCTCCGCGCTAGCCGAGAATCCGGTCACCGGCACCGTCTTTTTCGCTAGCACCAACGGGGTGATCAACTATTTCAATCAGGCCACCAGCCAAGAGGGTTTTCTCAACGGTTTTGTTCTTAATCCAACCGGCCTGGTAGCAAATCCAGCCACCGGTCAGGTCTACGGTGTGAGCAGCACTTCCATCTATGACTTAGACCCAGCCTCGAATACCATCACCAGCAGCGGCTTGCCTGAGGGCGCCGTGGGCCTCGTGATCAATCCCGCGACCAACACTCTTTACGCCTCAACCGCTTCCGGCGACATCCTGGTCATCAACGGCGCGACTTTGGCTTCCACCATCGTCTCCAACCCGGGCTTTCCCGCTGTCTCGGGTGGCATCGCGATCAACACGGTTACCGGCCAGATCTACATTTTGAGCAGCAATGCAACCAGCCCAACGCTCACCCAAATGGATGGCACTAGCCACACCATCACCAGCATTTCCCTCAGTGCCATTGGCGTGGCATTGGCTGTCAACCCCACCACGAACAAGATCTATGTCAGCGCAAGCAGTGGGAACAACATATACGTGGTCGATGGGCTGTCGCAGCAGGTGCTCGCCACTGTGAACCCCAGCCAGGGCAACCCGGGTGTCGTCGCAATCAATCCCGCGACGAACTCCGCGTACATCTACAACAGCGGTGCCGAATTTGTCGGCAGTGCGATCTCTGAATTTCAAGCCGCGGGTGTCGGCTCCGCGGCCGCAGCCAACGGCGTCACTGGCAGTAACACGCTCACCACCGTGATCGAGCCGTTCTCGTCCAACACCACCGCCACGGAGGAGCCGGAGTTTACGTTCCACGCCACCAGCTCCTTGAGCTTCACCCCGGACGCGGTTCTCTATCAGGTGGACACCTGGCAAGGTCAGTGGATCAACGCCACTTTTCAGGAGGGCACCGAATGGGCCATTACCCCGGCGCAGCCTCTCACACCCGGGTTCCACATTATCTACGCCTACGCCACCACCGGTGAAGACGCCACCAGCGCGGATGCAGGCTATCAAACCAGCCCAGTCATCGGCGCCATGACCTCATACGGCTTCCTGGTAGCGCCTCCGCTCGGCGTACTCACTCCCGGCAGTGGGCTCGATTTCGGTACTGCGCAATATGGCTCAGAGGTTGGCCCGCAGACTTTCACCTTGTCCAACGAAGGCGTGGGCCCACTCGTTTTCAGTGACACCGTGGTTTTCGGCGGAGCAAACTCCGGCGATTTCCCCGAGACCGCGGGAGGTACCTGTGTTGAATACATGAGCGGGCTTGCCGCGGGCACGTCTTGTACCCTGGTGCTCGACTTCATGCCATCCGGTTTCGGAACCGAGAATGCCACCGCCAGCGTTTCCACCTCCAATTCGGGCGGCATCCCCAGCACGCTACAACCGATTCCGCTGACCGGCATCAGCTACCCATATCTCGAGCTCAACGTAAGCGGCAGCGGTACCGGCACGGTGACCGACCCGGCGAATGGTATTTCTTGCCAGGTGGACCTCGAATGTGGCTACGATTTCCCGGTTGGCACCCAGATCAATTTGACCGCCAACCCCGGCGCTGGCTACGTCCTGGATGGATTCAGCAGCCCGTGCTCGCCTTCGTCAACCACTTGCAGTTTCACAGTGACTGACAACAATACGATCGGCGTCCACTTCTCGCCTGTTTCCGCTACGACCAACACGCTCACCATCACCGAGCTGGGCACCGGTCTGGGCTCCGTCGCTGACAACTTGTCCGATCCGGCGTGCCCGACGAATTGCAGCGTTGTTTACCCCACCAACCAGTTCGTCACTCTGACCGCAACACCGGACGGGCCGTCCAACAGCACCTTCGGAGGGTGGGGCGGCGCTTGCTCCGGCATGGCACCCACTTGCATGCTCTCCATGTCTGAAGACATGACCGTCTTCGCCTACTTCGTTCCGCCGCCGGCCATGGTCACGCTCACCTACAACCCGGTGGCTCCTTCCAATACCGCGTATTTCAATTGCACGGCGACCAATCCTTCGCTTCCGCCGTCGCCATCGAATCCGTGTACCAATCCCAACGCGCACCAGGTGAACCTGGCGGTTCCCGCGGTTTCCACGCAATTCAATCTAGTGGTGCTGGCGACGGAGGTCTCGCCGCTGCAAGCCGACGGAATTTGCGAAACCGGCAACACCGTTCTCACCGATTTCGATTGCCGCTTCGTTACCGATTTCGCCGGCCCCACCGTGGCCAGCGGTGTGGAAGTGCCGCGGTGCGATGCGTACGCCAACGGCGATTGCATTTTCTACAGCGTGTACTACACCACGGATGGAGTTACCCGCACCGAGCCCGATCCCAGCTGGTACACGCCTCCGGTGACGTGGAACATCGCGTTCAACGATGACAACAACACGCCCCCGGCCGGCTATTCATCGAGCGAGCGTCTCTACGACGATCCCGACTACGAGCCTTCACCGACCACTCCTTACGGCACGAATTGCGCGGCCTTTATGGTCACCGGGACGCCGCCGGGGACTCCCACAACGTTCTCGTGCCAGTTTGAGTTCGACATCACCACGTACTTCAATCCGACGGAAGTAGTCGATCGCGGCATCGGCGGAGTGACGCAGCAATTCAACGACGTAGTGGTCGCGTTCCCGCTGTCCGCACCGGCTACTCCACCGCCGAGCTTGAGCGTGGTCGACGAAGCCGATCCGGCAGCAGCACCCGCGGTGGTTAGCGCCGGCGTGAAGGCGATGGCCCAGCCGCTGGCTGGCACCGGAAGCACGATTGGCTACACCGCATTCATCACCAATACCGCGGCGGCCGGCAGCGGCAGCGCCAACAACGTAGTGCTCACTGACACTTTGCCGAGCAACGCCGGTCTCACATGGACGATCGCAGCGGCGATTCCGGCCACCGCGATCCTCAATGGGACACTCACGAACACCTGCACCATTACTACGTCGAGCCCGCAGGTACTCACTTGCAACTTCGGCAGTATTTCACCGGTGGTGACCTACAGCGTGAACGTAACCAGTCCGTCCATAATCGGTTTGTTCTCGAACTCGGTAACCGTAACCGCGAGTAACAACCCGACCATCACCACGCCGCCGGTAACCATCAACGTCAGCAAAGCGTCCACCAATACCGCGATCACTTCGGATTCAGCGAATCCATCCACGTCCGGACAGTCGGTAGCTTTCGGCGTTAGCGTATCCACCGCGAGCGGCACGCCTACCGGCAGCATCATCGTCTCGGCTTCCACGCTGGAAACCTGCACCGCCACGCTGGCGGCAGGCTCGGAAGTGGGAAGCTGCAACATCACTTTCACTTCGACCGGATCGCGGACGATCACCGCGTCGTATCAGGGCGACGCGAATTTCAACGGCAGCACGTCGGGCAATCTGACGCAGGTGGTGAACCCGGCGACGACCAAGACCACAACCTTCAGCACGGTGTCCGCGTCGCAAAAGATCAGCTACGGCACCGCTTCGATCGCACTTACTGGGCAGTTGACGTCCGGCACTACCCATCCGCCGGCCGGCGAAACAGTGACCGTCACCATCGACGGCATCGTCAACAGCACCGCCAAGACCACCGGAACCGGATCGAGCGGCGGCAAGTTTACGCTGACATTCGCGACGTCCACGATTCCGGCATCGAGCACGCCGTACACCATCACCTACAGCTATCCCGGCGACAGCACATTCGGCCCGGCGACCAACACCAGTACCACGCTCACCGTAAGCAAGATCACGTCGACCACCAAGATCACCTCGAACACGCCGAATCCATCCACCACCGGCGCGCCGGTGACGATCGCGTTCACGGTGACCGGCAGCAAAGGCACGCCGACCGGCAGCGTGACGGTAACCGCCAGCACTCACGAAACGTGCAGCGGAACACTGACCGCAGGCGCGGGAAGCTGCACGATCACATTTACCAGCAGCGGCGCGCGCACGCTCACCGCGGCCTACGCCGGCGACACCAACTTCACGACCAGCACATCCTCGAGCGTCTCGCAGACGGTGAATGCGACCGGCGGCACCGGCGGGCTGACCATCAGCCCGACGTCACTGGCGTTCGGCAACGTCTACCGCGGCACGACCCCGGTGAAGATGGTGACGCTGACGAACAACACCAGTTCAACGGTGACCATCTCGAACATATATCTCGCGGCGGTCGCGGGCGGAGACTCCTACGACTTCGTCGGACTGAATCTGTGCTCGAAGACGCTGGCGGTGAAGAGGACTTGCCAGATCGAGATGAGCTTCGTGCCGAACACCGCGGTGAACATCGTGCAGTCGGCGATTCTGACGATTGTGGATAGCGCATCGTCCTCTCCGCAAACGGTAACGATCACTGCGACGGTGATCGATCCGGAAGCATCGCCCAGCCCATCGAGCCTGAACTTCGGCACGGTGAAGAAGGGCACGACCAGCGCGACCAAGACGGTGACGGTAACCAACACCGGCTTGACCACCACGACGATCACGTCGGCAGCGAGCAGCAGCAGCGTCTTTACGCTGACGCCAGCGAGCACATGCAAAGCCAACGCCACGCTGACGTCCGGAGCGAAGTGCACGCTGGTGGTCACGTTCACGCCGGCCGCGAAGGGATCAACGTCGGGCAAGATCACACTGACCGACAACGCGCTGAACAGCCCGCAAACAATTACGCTCTCGGGAACCGGAGACTAGTCTCCGGACTCGAGTCGCGCGGCAGCGTCGCTAGGCCTGCGACGCGGCGGCTTCTGGCGGCGTGGGCTTGAACACTTTCGCCACTCACAATCCCGCCGCGGCGAGATTGTGTTGTTACCGTGGCCGCTAGACGTTTTTCGCCATGCGCAGGATCGGGAGCGCTTCGCCGTTTCCCAGGGGCACCTCCATCGGTTCGAGATCTGCGTAACCCTTGGCGCGATAGAAGGCCACGCCGCTCAGCGTCGCGCCCATTTCCAGGCGGGTGAAGCCCGCTTCGCGCGCGGTGCTCTCGCAGGCTTCCAGGATCAAAGTGCCGATGCCGCGCCGGGCCCAGTCCGGATGGACGAAGAAGGCGCGGATTTTCGCGGCGTCGCGGGCCGGATCCAGCAACGAATCCTCGCGTCCGGCGAATTGGTCGCCGCCGTATAGCGTCTTGCGTTTGCTCCAGCCGCCGCAGCCGACGATGGTGGGATTCGGTGGGCCAGCCTCCTGAACCTCCGCAACCAGGTAAGTTCCGTCGGCGATGAGCTGGCTATCCACTCCGTAGACCGACGCCAAGGCTCCCTCGATTTGCGCCGGGGTGTAGTCGCCCGCCTGCAGCCCGCGGACCGAGGCGTCAATCACCTCGCGCAGCCGGGGAACGTCGGCGGGCCTCGCTTTTCGGATGCGCACGCCGCTATTTACTCGGTCCATTGGTCCGCCCCCATTCGGTTTTTCCGGGTCACTGTGCACCGGCCGCGCGACTTGCATTTCTGCAATCTGCCTGGATTCAGGAGAAATGCGGTGTTTGGAATCAGGGAGTTGCGCGGGGGTATCCTAGCGGTGGCTCTATTTGGAATTTGAGGTTTTTCGGGGCGGGCTGGGGAGCCGGGGGCGGTGCTCAACAGGGCCGACCGAAGGCCCGCGCGGGGCTCGTTTTTCTGCAATCTGCCTGGATTCGGGAGAAATGTAGTGTTTAGAATCAGGGAGATACGAGGGGGTATGCTGGCGCTGCTGTTTTTTAGAATTTGAGGTTTTTCGGGTCGGCCCGGGGAGCCGGGGTCCGCGCTGGTCGGGACTGAACGGAGGCCCGCGCGAGGCTCGTTTTTCTGCAATCTGCCGGGATTCGGGAGAAATGTGGTGTTTGGAATCAGGGAGATGCGAGGGGGTATGCTGGCGCTGCTACTTTCTAGAATTTGAGGTTTTCCCGTGCGTCTCGGATACCAGAGGTGGCATCTGGACGAGTTGAGCGATAGGGTCTCGGGCGGCGCGGCGTCGTGACGGTTTGCGGCTCGTACGATCATCGCGGTGCCCCCCTTTCCACCGGAAAACCTAGCATACACAGAGGAGCGCTGGTAGAGATCGGTTCGGTGGACGAAAAACGGCTGGACGCAATTGGCGCTCAGCCGGCATCAAGGTTTCTGGGTGGACTCAAGTTCGCTTGCGAGCGCTAGTACGTGGCGAAGCGGAATCCAAAGGGGGCGCGTCGGCCAATTTTTGTCGAAGTTCATTTAGATGCGATATGGCCCTATCCACTACGTTCCGAAGGTGCTCTCGTAGTTTGCCCGGCGTCGCGTCGTCGCTGCTGTCGGCAGTCTTGGATCCGATGCTTGTCACTAGCGATTCAAATTCTTTCAAGACCTTCATTTCTGTTATGGGCAAGAATTTTTCAAGGTGCTTTGAGCGGTTGGCTTTCCGTTGCTTGCCCAATAGCGGTTCAATAAAAAGAAGCGCTATTGTGATCGTCCTGAGGTCTTGATAGATCGCTGATCCTAGCACCTGGTAACTTCGCGTGATCTGCGGCCGCCATGGAATGGTGTCTCGGCTTAGCGGCTTCAGAACTTCCAGAACGTTGCGATACTGGGTAAGCGGATAAATGTCTCCTGGAAGATGCGATCGACGCTTCCAAATCTTTAGAATTAACTTCGCCGCCCGTGCAGAGGCTTGCGCGCGCGCGACTTTTGATTTTCCCAAATCGGCGGCGGCAGTCATTAATTCCGCCAAGTGATGGGCCATCCATCTGCCGAGGGTATCAGTACTGTCGTCCAACTCAAGTTGCTGGACGAGCAGTGTACCAAGTTCCAAGTTGCCCTTCGGCGGTGTCGACGGTGCCGTCTCGTCGCAGGACGAGGATTCGGTCAAATCGCCCCTCAGTGGCTTCTTCTTGACGAACGCGCGCATATCTTGAGTCCTTTTTCCTAGTGATGTGAACTGTAACTAAGAGGTCGAGTCCGCGTTGCTTCAAATGCATTTTTAGCGTTTCTAGAGACACTGCCAGTCGACTTCCGCCTGATTTGACGTTGTGGTTGCCGTCATCGTCATCCTCGCCGCCGTCGCTCCACTGTCTATGCGAGAATTCTATTTGATGCGTCTCACTGCGCCAGAGGGTCGCGCCGTCGGCCGCGACTGAGCATTTTAGGCCACGCCGTAGGGCACGGCCGGGTTCGAACCGATTCCCGTTGACCTCATTGCGCGCCGGGTCGCGCTCGTCGATCCCGAATCACGGTATGGAGCGGCGAGCCATCCGAGTAGTCGATAGGGGGGATCGTCGATCACACTTGAGTCGTGCTCACCGTCGAACGGAATGCGATAACGGTACGGTTCATCGATCGTTTGGAGAGCAGCCATGAGCGCCGCGGCTGTTTCGGGCTGCACAAGAGCTGATCGAACTTCAACGGTGGACCGAAATTCGGAGGATTTGGTTGTGCATCTAGCTTCAACTATGACCTCGCGATGATTATCGGAGGCAACCCCAACTTCCCGAAGGAAGTCTCTGTCGTCAACCGTGTCCAGCGACATGTCGGTTTCGGTGAACGCCCACAACTGGGGATCAAGCGGCTTCGGACCGCGAAAATCAGCAAGCCAGAGAGGTGGGCGGCTTAGGTAGTCCCCTCGAATCAATCCTTCGATTCCTGAATAGGCATCTCCCTCACTCTGTGCTAACGCTCGCGTTCGCATGAGAGTCCCGGCGCCACACCACATCGCGTGCCATTCAAGATAGGTGGAATAGCGCTCTATGATCGGTCTGCTGCCGTGGTCGTTGCTGAAAAGGTTCCATCTGTAGCCCGAGAAACGCTCGGCTCTAGGATCATCGCGCCAGGGCACGACCCCGGTCGGACCCTGCCACTCATCAACGATCCATTTCTCTGCTGCTAAGATGAACTCGTCACGCTTCACGTCTGCGAACGCTCTCACCGCCGGTTCGTACCAATACGGTATGGTGTCGATGTGATCGAAGTGAAATCGTTCGGTGCTTCGGCTCTTATCAAAAAACGTTTTGGATGGGTCATACCCTTTAGGGGGCTTTTTTCGTTTGACAGTGCCTGAATTAGCTCCGCGGACCGCTGCTAGTCGCTTCGGATTCGCCGAAAACACGCCGCAATTTACGAGCTTGATTGCAGCGTTTTTTGCGAATTCCCCAATCAAAACATGCGGCAATGTGTCGTCCGTCGCGATGGTGGCTAGAAATGTTCCGTGCGAGGCAATGCTTTTGGGGGTTTCCTCGGCAATTCGGTCAAAGGCTATCATCGTCCAAAGCCGAGCGGCGAGCCAATAGAACGGGGCACCTGGGGCACGGAACGTCATCTCTTCGGTGCGATCGTACAACCTGATGAGCGCGTTCAACGGGCCAGTTATTTCAAAGCGGGCCAGCCTCCGCAGGGTACGGGCGGCCTGCCAGCTGTCGCACGTCACAATCTGAGAGAAGAGCGAACAGGTACCGCGCGAGCGCCGTTGATGTATCAAACGGAATGTCATCGGCGACCATCCGATCAACCTCATCTTTAGGGATTTTTTGCAGTGGCCTCGGGATGTATCGCAGCAAGACTGCGGCTGCGTCGTTCTCTTTCATATAGTGGCTCATCAGAGACACTACTTCATAAATTCCGCCTGCGGTGAATTCGTCGAGGTGTAGTGCGACCCCTTCGATGAGAACCTTTGGGACATCTTTGGCTGGGTTTAGTAGCGTATCGAGCAGGAACCGAACGGAAGCGCTCTCGCCCCAAGCGATCCACGGCATGAGCTTGGACAGACGATGCGTGAGGAATTGCGGTAGCTCGCTTTGACACCAATCCCGTATTGCGAGTTCCGATAACGAAAAGTGCTCACGCCATTGCATCGACGACTTCCCCGTCCGAGATTTCCTTAGCGGGGAGACCACAGAGGGCATCGAGATACGAAATTCGGTCACTTACGGGGCTGGTCCTTCTGAGATAGTCGAGGATATCTCGTCCTCTGCGGCCAGCCGGCCCAGAGAACTGTCTTAGCACTTCCGTGAGCTTATTCGTCGTCGGCGGCGAGGTGAGGCGGGGGAGCGGTGCGTTTACCTCTCCGAGCGGAACGTCGCTCCTTTCTCGTAAATGGCGCCCTGATCTGAAATGAATCGAGACGTCTTCTGCAAATGACCAAACCAAGGCCCAATATCGCCAACCTGAAGGGCGCATTCGAGCTCTTTCAGAACGGCTAGACGATGTCCCTCGCCAAAACCCAACAATTCATCACGCGACATTGAGTCCAAGATCGAACGGGCCTGGCGAACGGCAGCAGGGTCTACAAGTTGAATGATTGACGTCATTAGCTCAGGTCCGCGCATCTCTTAAAAGCGACAGAAGAGACGCTGCCTCACCGGCGCACAGTGATCCGTCGACGATGGCCCTTTGAAGCGCCCCAGGAAGGCATGAATCTCGAGTTGTGACGGCCGTATCTTCCCACCGCGCGATTGAGGCTAGTGCGACTGGCAGATCTAATGCCGTCAAAGCTTCTGACACCTTTGTCCAGGGAAAGTGGTCTTGGTTGGACAGCCGAAGGGCAGCGTCCGTTACGATGGACGCAAAATCGATTGCAGTGGACGAGATCGTCGATAGACATCGTTTTCGTACCTCGGCTCGCCAGAGATGCGAGACACTTCAGCTGGAAAACGGCATCAACATCGAGCTCTTCGGTCATGTCGTGTGCTCGGCCGAATAAAGCTTTGGCCTCATTCTGGTCGATGAGCGTGAGAAACTCCGTAAGGTCCAAAACGGCGTCTATTTTTTCCTGTGCGGTGGTTTTTCTTGCGGCGACTCGTGCTGCCACTTGGGTTGCCCAGTTTAGCGCCTGTTCGTGAACTGCAGCATTTGGTATCATGGCCGTAAACGTAGCCAAAGCGTTCGGGCCGTCAGAGCTCTCTGAATTATTTTTGAACATTTCGAGTAGGTGCTCGAACACAACTATAGGCGGAAACCATATGGGAATGCAGCTTAAGGTTGTTAGGGACGCGGCAGCTCGATGCCGCAATGCTTGTCCGCCGGGTTTCGCCGAAAAACGCGAAGGCTCACGCAACACACCCATCATATTTCCAAGGGTGCCGCGTATATCTCGGGATGCGATTTTGCCCAAGACGATTTTTGCCCGCGTGTTATCAACGGCACGGCGTGGGCGACGGCCCTACGAACATCTTTCCCTCTTTCGCTCTCCTCTGTTGTGCTATCGCGAACCTTGGTGTCGGCGGAATTTGTTGCGTCGGGCGCGGAGGAAAAATGAATCGACTGACATTTCGCGATTAGCGATTTGTTCAAGGAGCGAGTGTGCGCGGAGGAGTAGGTCAAGAAGTGCACCTTGGAATACGTGGAGGCGTTCTGCCGCTCGTATGTCGCGAGACGCGAATAATTCGATGACCGGCAGGATTTGGCTCAGATCGGCACCGTGTGCCATCGCGACCTCACACGCCGTCAGTATGGTATTCAGCCGATATAATTCGAAGGTTTCCGCTTCGGATTCGATAAAGCCAATGATTCGAGCGAGCCGCACAAAACGGCCAGCACTAACTATCGCCCTTTCGAGCTTGCGAATAGCGGGTCGGCGACCAGACATGGCGAGCGGCACCGCAACAGCGAGCTGATACTTACAAGGAATCAGATCATCTGTTAGACGTTGATCGAGAATGTCCGCCTGACCCGTCGCGATGAGCCGTGGAACAAGGATGCGAGCCGCCCCCTGGCGTAGTTTAGATGGACGCCAACACCGTAAGGCTGACAGAGCGCCTGGAAGACCTTGCATCCAAAATGTGGCCTCGATTTGGGCTGCGACATCACGTTCATGTATGTCCCACGGACGGGAGTGCCGATCGAATTGCGCCGTGTTTTGCCGCGCCACTGCTTCGTCTCTGCGCTTCATCCATGCGTAGAATTGTCGAAGGCTCTCGCGTGCCAAAATATCCTCCCTAGCGAACGCGTATTCCCGAAATATATGACACAACAAGGGGCCGTGATTGGCAACCTGCTCCGAGTCCTGAAGCACCATCTTGCTAGTGCTGTCGATCATGAACGCCGCTGCTAGGTCAGGATGATCGATTACGAGGTCCCGGATTGCCGCATCGGTCTTCAAAGCCTCGGCGCCGACCAGAATTACGTGGACGGCCGCTGCAATATCCTGTTGCTCAGCGGATGCGCGGACGGCCGACCGAATGCGCTGGATTTGAACTTCTCGCTTCAGAAGTGGATCGTGAATTGCTTTGGTAATCGGTTCGGTTTCGAGCAGTTCGGCAATCCTTCGACCGCGACCGGCATTGTAAAGGGCGCTGGCAATATGCGTCGCTGCGTATGCGTCAGTGCTGCGCCTTTCCCAAAATCGATCTGCGACCCGGGCATGAACGTCCGCGAGGTCTGGCACCCGATCGCGAACATATTGCTCAAAATCCTCATCGGCAAATGAGATTAATCCGTTCTAACGTTCGGAAAGCGGGCGCCGAATCGACGCATACGTCTGTTACTTCTTCGACAGGGAGGCCGCTGATGGCCGCTAGATCCGATACAGGAATGGGCCGTGGGAGCGCGATGAGTGCAGCCAAGAAAGTCGTGGGTACCGCAGCCCTGCCGCTTTTCAGAAATGCATCTCCAAGTCTTCGATCAAAGAGATCGGAGATATTTGCAACCTGTTGTCCAAATCGGAGGGAGTTCAGGGCAGCCAGCGGGTTAGTCTCTCCATTCTTGATTGCGTAGGCTTGAACACGGGGGCTGCCCCCGCTGAAGTAATGGAAATCGTCAATCCAGGCATCGGGCACGTCAGGCCAAATCCGACCCACGTTGGCTTTCGTTTCATCGCGAGTAAAGCCGCCGATCTGCATCTGCTTGAAACGAGCGGGCAAATCCAGTGCGACAAGGCGGGCCGTCCGAGCCGTGACGACGAGCCTTACGTTGTCGGGGAGCGCGCCGAGGTTTACGAAATCAGATATAAAACTTGGTTCCGGCGGAACTCGGCTGGCGGCCGCCGTTACCGAATTATCCGCCGCGTCCACCGCTATCAATAAGAGCGCTTTGGGATGCTGCGAAGCCACTGCCTCCGCTGCGTGGTTGATTCGAGTTCGAAACGCCCTCGGGTAATCTGCGTCTTTTGAGCGGGTTAGTAGCAGGGGAATCTTTGAACGCAGCGCGAGGTCGTTCGAGAGTTCCAGGAAAGCGTCTTTGGGACGATGTCGATAGGCGTCCGAGTCGAGGTAGCTGCCAGCGCCGTAGCAGTCGAAGACAACTACCACAGAGCGCGGAGGCAACAGTGCCTCGATCTCCTGAAGCATGGTAGTTTTTCCACAGCCTGCCGCTCCATGAAGACATAGGAGTTTCTCCCCCTCGACTAAGCGCCGAACTATGCGAGACGCGTCATTACGGAGCACGGGATCGGTTACTCGTTGTAGTTCGGGAGGACAAGGAAAAAGCGCTTCTCTCTTCGAGAATCCAAATTGCAGCAGCATCGTCTCTCTCGTAATTGGTTGCAGTTCCGACTCCGGCAGCATCCGCTTTCGGATGAAATTCAGGAGCTCCTTCAAGACCGATCGAGCGTCATCATCGGTCCAATCACTAATCGACTTCAGAACTGCTTCTTCGATGAGAAAACGGGAACCGGTCCTTGTGAACACATCCAATGATCTTACGAAATCTTGCAAACTGGTTCCGCTCAATCCCGTTGCCTTAACTAGGAGAGCTTCGGACTTGTGGTTCCTTGGTTGTTTGTTCTTTTTTGCAACGGAAGGCTCACCGAGGGGCTTTAGTGTTTTGATAACACTTGGCGCGACGGGCTGGTTCGATACCAGCCGCAAAGAGATGCCAGTTGAAGATCCGCCACGGCTGTTACGAAGGTTTTCGAAGGTCTCTGCTAACCGACGAATGATTGAATTGTCTCGGGTTTTCGCGGTAGTCGCCGTCAGCCGCGAGAGCGACCAGGCAGCATCGGGATCGGCTCCAGAGTACTTAAGTTGTTCAACGACAATTCGGTCGGAATCGGAGACACATGTTCCCCCGTAGTACAGGGCACAGTCGACGCCGTCCCATGTCGGTTTGCTTTGGGCGCCACTCGCTTCCGGTGCAATCCCCTCGACCGTCAGAGCCCTTAGCTGGGTATCGTGTTCAAGGAGGGATAGAGCATGTTGCAAGGCCCATAATTCGTGATAGTCGTCTCCAGCATTCGATCCGCGAGCGCCTGTATAGTTTGTCCTAATCATTTAGTTAATTGGAATATAACATCTCGGCTATGACGCGGTAAATTTGGAAGGTTCCTGATCGGTGTGGCAGTGATTGGAAAACGGATGGCGCGAGCTCCGGTTTTCTCCGATCCGATGCCTAACCCATAGCCCTATGCTGTACCAGCTCGAGCAGGCGGGATAGGCCTGTGCGGAAGGCCTGTTCTGGGACGATTAGGCTGAGGATCAGGTGGCCATCGTCGGGGAAATCGTAGAAGTGGCCGGGATGGACGTAGAGGGATTTCTGTTCTACCAGGGCCAGGGCTAGGTCTTCGTCGGGACGCGTGGCGGGGACGCGGAGGACTACGTTCCAGCCGCCTTCTACTTTTAGGCGGGTGCAGGATTTGGCGGTGAGTAGCTGGCGGTCGGCCTCGGCTAGATTGTTGCGGACGCGGGTTAGCACCTGGGCCTGGAAGACGCCGCGAGCTGCCAGGAGTTCGGGGACGGCTAGCTGGGGGAGGGTGCCGAGGGAGAGATA
Source organism: uncultured Acidobacteriota bacterium (assembly GCA_963725655.1). Taxonomy (GTDB): domain Bacteria; phylum Acidobacteriota; class Terriglobia; order Acidiferrales; family UBA7541; genus CAVRXT01. The sequence goes on from CAVRYY010000001.1 coordinate 949,983, forward strand.
GGTGTCGGCGATGACTTCGAGGCGCGCGCCTGCTTCGCGGCGCAATTCCTCGGGGCCGCCTACGCAGAGCCACGCGACTTTTATTTGCGGGAGGCCGCAGGATTTGGAGAGGCCGCTGAGGGTCATGGTGAGAGGGGCGGACTCGCGGGCAAAACTGCGGGCGCTCTCGTCGCTACCCAATTCGAAATCCAGAAAAACTTCATCGGCGACCAGCACTAGCTCGCGCGCGGCGCAAATTTCGCGCAGGCGGCGCATCTCGGCGAAGTGGCAATAGTGTCCGGTGGGATTATTGGGATGGACGACGACGATGGCGCGGGTGCGTGCGGTGATGGCCGCTTCGAGGGCGTGGAAATCGATTTGCCAGCCGTGGTCGTAAAAGAGCGGGTAGCGGGCGATGGCAACGTCCTGAATGCCCGCGAGGTAATCGAAGAGCGGATAGCCGGGAGTGGGGATTAGAATCGCGTCGCCGGGATCGCAGAGCAGGCGGAGGATGTAGGTGTAGGCTTCGCTGGTACTGGCGGTGAGGAAAATGTCGTCGAGCGCAATCTTGATTTCGCGCTGGTCACTGTAGTATTTCGCTACGGCTTGGCGGGCGATGGGGAGGCCGCGCGGGTCAGGGCGATAGGTGAGTGCGGCTTCGTTGCATAGGGCGCGAAGGATGGCGGGGGTGTCGTATTCGAATCCGCACTTAGTGGGATTGGATTCGGCGAGGTCGAGGATCGAGACGCCAGCGGCGCGCTGGGCGTAGAGCGCTACGGTGAGGCGGTTGGGTTCGAGTTCCCAGTTGGCGCGTTTGGCGAACATTGCTTCCTTCCCCGGAATCCAGTTACTGCATTCTAATGCACCACCGTTCGCACGGGGCGCAGAAACCAACCGTTCGCACGGGGCGCAGAAAACCGACGGCCAAATCAGAAGCTTCGCGCCGATCTGGCTTGGCGTTTTCTGCGCTGCGGCGGAGGGTGGCGGACCAAGAGTATTGGCGAGGGCTTAGGGGGTGGTGGCGTTCGATTTTTGTTTTTGGGATTTGGGGGATTTGAGTTTATTCCGCGACGAGTCGCGGCGCTACGACCGTTCGCACGGGGCGCAGAAAACCAACGGCAACGGCGAAGCCAAATCGGAAACATCCGCTAGAGGCGTGGAGAACCCAGGTGTGAAGACGACACCTGGGCACCCAGACGCAACGGCGGCGGCCTACTGCCAAGTCAAAGTCAACGGCGACGGCGGCGGGATACTGCTCAGTCGAAGGCGCTGCTTATGGGGTGGGCTTGCGCGGGGGGCGCTCGGCACCTAAGATCGTTACGGTTGTCATCGGAATTGAGGCCCTGCCGTGCACTCCCAACTAAAACCGCTTCGCGTTGCGCTCATCGGCTACGGATTTGCAGGGAAGACTTTTCATGCGCCGCTGATTAATGCGGCGACGGGGCTGGCGCTCACGCACGTGGTGTCGAGCGATCCGGCGAAGGTGTTGGCGGACTGGCCGGAGGTGCGGGTGGTGGCGGCGGCCGAGGATGTTTTTCGGAATCCGGAAATCGACTTGGTCGCGATCGCTACGCCGAACACTTCGCACTTCGATCTGGCGCGGAACGCGCTGCTGGCGGGGAAGCACGTGGTGGTGGACAAGCCGTTCACGATTACGGTGGGCGAGGCTTCGGAGCTGATTGCGCTGGCGCGGTCGTCGGGGCGGATGCTTTCCGTGTTTCACGATCGGCGGTGGGATGCGGATTTTCTCACGGTGCGGGAGTTGCTGGGTTCGGGGCGGCTGGGCGACGTGGTCCATTTCGAATCGCATTACGATCGATTCCGGCCGGAGGTGCGCGTGCGCTGGCGGGAGCTGCCGGGGCCGGGGTCGGGAATCTGGTACGACCTGGGATACCACTTGGTGGATCAGGCGCTGCAGCTGTTTGGAGTTCCGGAGTCGATTTATGGGGATTTGGCGGCGCAGCGAAAGGGCGGGCAGGTGGTGGATTATTTTCATGTGGTCCTTTCTTATGGAGAGCGGCGGGTGATTTTGCATGGTGGGTCGCTGGTGCATGCGGGGACGGCGCGGTTTGTGATCCACGGCACGCGCGGCAGCTTTGTAAAATACGGGATGGACCCGCAAGAGGAGGCGTTGAAGGCCGGGCACGCGCGCCAGCCGGCGATTGGCGGCGCGGGTTGGGGGCACGACGCGGTCGATGGGACGATTTTTTTTCTGGAGGATGGCGTGCAGCGGTCGGAGATTGTGGCCACGCTGCCCGGAAATTATCCTGCGTACTATCAGGGCGTGCAGGATGCGATACGGAACGGCGGCGAGCCGCCGGTGACGTCGACGGAGGCGATCCGAGTGATGACCATACTGGAGCTGGCGTCGCGAAGCGATGCCACGGGGATGGTGGTACGGATGCCGAATGCGAATAATCCGCCGCTCAGCGAGGCGCGCTGAGGGGTGGGGGCTAAGAGCGAGAGGAAGAAAAGTGGCGGCGCATGCTGTATGGAAGACATAGTGCGCGGATGCGCGCTATGTGGAAGAAGGCTGACGCCGCGTGTGCGGCGCCGCTCCGCCATTGTGTGGTGCGGTAGCGTGCCGGTGAAGGTCGGCGGACGCGCTTAAGGTCGACCCATGCACGCGGGAGATTTGGCGTCGCGAGCGCGGCAATCGGCGGAAGGCGGCGTTCCACGCAGCTCCGCCAAGGCCTGGCGCGAACTGCGCGGCAGATGGAAGAAAACTGGCGATGAGGCTGGCTCCACAACGCAAAAGCCGCCCGGACTGCGGGCGGCTTTTGCGTTGCTGCTCGAATTGAATTGCTGGGTTACTGCTTTGGCGGCTCGTCCTTGTGGTCCTTCTTGTCATCCTTTTGGTCGGGCTTCTTATTGTTGTTGGCTGGGGGCTTGGATTCTGGCCTGGGCTGAGCCTGCGGCTGCGCGTGCTGGGGCGGAGTCGCTGGTCTTTGCGCTGGCGGTGGATTGTATGGGCGCGCGGACGGCGGGATCGCGGGCTTGGTGGTATTGGCCGGGGGGGCGTTGGCCGGCTTGGTCGTGTTGGCCGGCTTGGTCGCGTTCGCGGGTGGCGGCGTGTTTGGCCTGGCTGCGGGTGGCGCGTTCACCGGGCGGTTTTGAGTTGGTGGCGGCGCGTTGTTCGCTGGATTCTGCCGTGCCGGCGGGGCGTTGTTCGGGCGTGCGGACGGCGGGATCGCTGGCTTGGTGGTGTTGGCCGGGGGAGCGTTGGCTGGCCTGTTCGCGTTCGCTGCGGGCGCCGGTGGAGTGACATTTGGGCGAGCTGGCGCGTTCGGCGCTGGCGGAGCCGCATTCGGATGGCCCGGTGCGGCTGCTGCCGACGGGGCGGCGTTTGGACGCCCCGGAGCTGGCGGAGCGGGACGTGCGGTGACGGCTGGCGTCGCGGGATGCGGTTGCACGCGTCCCATCGGAGCAGCGTTCGCCGGCGGGGCGATTTTCGTGACTACTGGCCGCGTCGCCAACGCGGCGGGCGGACGGGAAGATGCCGGGGCGACACGGCCCGGTCCGGTTACGCTCGCGCGTGACGGCGCTATCGGCGCGCCGGCGGAGACGCGGGCTTGCGAAAGCTGCTGCGGAGTAGCGCGAATCGTTGCGGCTGCTACCGGGCGCGCGTTTACGAAGGTGTCTCGCGAAACTACGGTTACGGCGCCGGGTGCGGCCTGGTTGGTGTAGCGGACGTTGGTCACGTTTACGTTGTTGGTTTGGACGTTGGTGTAATAGTTGGTGACGTAGGTGCGGTTGATGACGGTGGTGTTGGTGATGTTGACGTTCTCTACGTAGCGCGGGCTGGTGCGGTAGCCGGGAACAAATACGTCACGCGGGCCGAGCGGGAACCACGCGACTGCCGCGCCGCCACCCATCTCGAGCGAAACGCCGAATCCGCGGCCGCCGACAAAGGCGACGAGCGCTGGGGCGTACACGGGCCGCACCGCGACTGGACCGGGAACCCAGCACCAACCGCCGCCGATGACTGCCCATCGTCCGTAATGGAAAGGAGCAAAGCCCCAGGGCTCGTCTTCCACCCACGTCCATCCCCACGGCTGCACGGAAATCCAATGACCGTTGTGATAGGGCGCCCATCCTTCGGGAGTTCCATTGGGAATCCACACGTTGCCGTAATCGGGAACTGCCTGCCAGTGGCCGTATTGATCGAGGTCTTCGTAGCCGATCATGTCGCGCGAGACGTAGCGCGCGGACATGGAGTGATCCTCGCGCATGTCACGCGAAGTGCACCACTCGTCGAAGCCGTCGGGTCCTGGGGCGCCTTGCACGTTGTAGCCCACCTGGTCAGTGCCGGAAAAAGTGGCTTGCTCGCCGGGATTCAAGGGATACGCCTGGCCGCCGGCAGTTGCTTCGCCCGCTCCGCCGCGCACGGTGATCATGGTGGTGGTGCCGTTGGGATCCACTGAAATGCGGTACTCGCCCGGCCGAAGCAGGGAGAACGCCATGTTGGCGGTATCGATCTCGTAGGCTTCGTCCTCGCCGATCTCACGAACGCGGACGTCAATGGTTCCTTGCGCCAACTGAATCTGCGCGGTGGTGTCGTTCAAATTCATGATTGCAATTCCGGTTTGGCCGGACAGGCGGATGGCGGTGGCGCCGATGTGGAGTTCCGACCTGGAGTTCTGATCCGCCCAGAGATTGTCGCCGGTGGTCAACGGCCGGTTGGGATTCGCATCCACCCAATCCTGGGTTCCGGCGGGCTGGAAGGACACGGAGCCTTCGATGAAGTTCAGGCGTGCGACGCGGTCCGGCGGATCGTCTTGCGCGGCGGCGACGCGCGCGAACGACAAAATCATTGTTACTGCGATTAGAAACAACATGGACTGGCGGATGGCGCTACGATTCGTTTGCATTACGATTTTCTCCCCTCAAGTGTGGATCCCCTGGCTCGTACCGTTCGTGCGAACTCCCAACTTGACCTTGTACACACTTGCCCGAAGCACAGATTGCAGTGAGTAATTGATGACTTCGGTGCGCCGGGAGGCACCCGAAGTTACGGCCGTTCACGTGGACTCGAATTTAGAGTCTAATTTGGCCCGAAAGTTTGTATCGAGACTCGTGTTGCGTTTGCTGCGAGCTCCCCCGCAGGCGCTGAATATGGGAGCTATAGGTGCCAGATGTCGCATGCATCGGAAACGCTAGCCCGATCAATATAACCCGCCGCAGGTAACGAGGCTGTGCGTAAGCCGTAAGCTAAGCAGCCTCAGGGAGTTACGCGCGACGATTTTGTTGCAGGCGGGAGCACCAAAGCCAGCATAGCACATCCCAGCGATGCGCGGTTTACTTGTGCGGGACAGCGACTGAGTAGAGTCCTGCCGCCGTCCCTACTGTTGTTGCTGCTGGGGTTGCTGCGGGCGCTCTTCTTCGTCCGGCAGCTTTGCCTCGCCGGCGTCTAATTCGGATAGCTGCTCGAGGCCGCCGTCGTTGACTACGGGGCGGACGCGTACATCTACGGCCAGGCGCTGGCCTGCATGGCCACGATAGACTCCGCGGACCGGGGCTACGTCGCCGTAATCTCTGCCGAAGGCGATGCGCACGTGGCGCAGGCTAACCGGTTTTCCGAGCGTGGGGTCGAAGCCCACCCATCCCGCGCCATTGAGGAAAATTTCTGCCCAGGCGTGCGATGCCTGTCCGCCGATCACTTCTTCTACCGAACCGTTTAACGTGTCCCCGGGAACCAGATAGCCTGAAACATAACGCGCCGGCAGGCCGCGCTTGCGCACCACACCCAGGAGCATGTGCGCGAAATCCTGGCAAACGCCAGCGCCGACCGAGAGCGCGTCAGAGATCGAAGAGTGCACGTGAGTGGCGCCCTTCACGTAACGGAACTGCTGGTGGATCAAGTCCGCTGCGGCCTGCGCGAATCCGGCGTCGGTGCCGCCACTGGTTTGCTCGGCGGCGTGGACCAGCGGATCGAGTTGCGGGAGGTGGGGCACGTACTCACTGGTCATCAAAAAGTCGTAGAACTCTTCGCCGGCGTCCTCGAGATGGGCGTCCAGATCGGCCAAGCTCACGCCGCTGGTGGGCGGCAGGGCCACATCGTGCGCCAACACCACCGATTCGGCATGGACGGTGAGTTTGCGATGTTCGGGGAGGACGTTGAATTGGTGCACCCAATTGCCAAAGGAATCCCGATAGGCGGTGCCGCGAGAATCGGGATTGGTGGTCAAACGGAAGGAAACGCAGGTCTGGCGCTCATCGTGAATGGGACGAAGGCGGACTTCGTTGTAGCTTTCGGAGACCGGGCCGTCGTATTGAAATTCAGTGGTATGCACCAGGTGATAGCGATTCATGCCACCACCTCGTAATAGAAGTAGTTGCGAGCGATAGCTTCTCCAATCTCGTTGGCCATGACCATCAGTTCTTTCAGGTACGTGTGCAGCCCGCGGTCAAAAATTTCCCCAATGGTGTCGTAGCGCAGGCGTTCGAGGACTTTTCCAGTCAAGCGCTCGGCCTCGTTGGCATAGTTTACCGGGCCGCTGCCGCTGATGCCGCGCAAGCTGCTCTGGACTTCGTTCATGCTGAAGCGGATGGATCGCGGATGAAGAGGATTGAGGATCAGCATTTCCGCCACTTTTTCCGGCTCAATCGAAGAATGATATTGCCGGTGGTAAGCTTCGAATGCTCCCACCGATTTCAGAACCGCCATCCACTGATAATTATCAGCGGCGGGCACGGGGTGCTGCTCGACGGGAGTCTGGCCCTGGCCGTCGACCAGGCGCGCGGTCATCTCGGCGCGTTCGAGGGACCAACCGACGCGCAGAAATTCCCAGCCCTCATCGTGGGGCAGGGTGGCTTCTGTGACTCCGTGGAAACGATGGCTGCCGACTTTTACCTCGGTGCAGAAACGGTGCGGGCCGGTACTGATTTCGTCGGCGGGGTTGAACTGATTCACGATGTGATACAGCCCGTTAATATCCTCCCACATTTCGCGGGAGATGCGGTCGCGAATGGTGCGGGCATTTTCCCGAGCTTTGCTGACGCATTGAACGATCGAGCTGGGATTATCTTCGCGGAAGGCGAGAAACTCGAAAACATTCTTGGCGGTGACTTCGTCGTACATGTGGCCGTAGCGCTCATGCTCTCCGGCCATGACGATCAGAGGGTTCCAGCGCAGCAGATCGGTTTGCTGGGTTTGCTCGAGAAGCATGTGGAAGTTGACGTCGAGCAGGCGCGCGGTGTATTCCGCACGCTCGATGTAGCGCGCCAGCCAGAATAGCGAGTCCGCGATTCGCGACAGCATTTAGCTCTCCCCGAACAATACCCAGGTATCTTTGCTACCGCCGCCCTGCGACGAATTCACCACCAGGGAACCGCGCTGCAGGGCCACGCGAGTCAAGCCGCCCGGCACGATGGTTACTTTATCGCCGTCGTAAAGGCAATAGGGCCGAAGATCTACGTGGCGTCCGCCCATCGCGCCGGTATTCGGATCGTACGACGGAACGCGCGAGAGCGGCACCACCGGTTGGGCGATGTAGTTCCGCGGGTCGGCTTGGATGCACTGGCGAAACTCTTCGATGCGCGCTTTATCCGCGCGGGGGCCAATCAGCATTCCGTAGCCGCCCGATTCTCCGGTGGCCTTAACGACCAGTTCGGGCAAATGCTCGAGGACGTAACGCAGGTCGTCCGGGCGGGAACACAGGAATGTCTCCACCGATCGCAGGACGGGCTCTTCGCCGAGGTAATAGCGGATGAATTCGGGGACGAACGCGTAGATGGCTTTGTCGTCCGCGACGCCGTTGCCAACGGCGTTGGCGAGAGCCACATTTCCGGCGCGATACGCGGCCATCAGCCCGGGAACGCTCAGCATAGAATCGGCGCGGAAGCTCAGTGAATCCAGGAACTCATCATCCACGCGGCGGTAAATGACGTCGACGCGGGAGAGGCCGCGAATGGTCTTCATGTAGACAACGCCGCCGTCGACGATCAGGTCCCGCCCTTCGACCAGCTCGATGCCCATCTGCTGCGCCAGGAAGCTGTGCTCGAAATAGGCGCTGTTGAAAATGCCCGGCGTGAGCAAAACGATGCTGCCCTCTTGTCCGCCGCGCGGGGAAAGCGAACGCAGGATGCGCGCGAGCTCGGCCGGATAATGGCCGACCGGCTGCACCTGGTATTCCTGGAAGGCGTCGGGGAGCGTGCGGGTCATCACCAGGCGATTTTCCAGGACGTAGGAAACCCCGCTGGGAGTGCGGGCATTGTCCTCGAGCACGCAGAGCTCGCCGGTTTTCGAATCGCGGACCAGATCGATCCCGCAGATATGAGTGTAGATTCCGAGGGGAACGTCGACGCCGATCATTTCGCGGCGGAAATTGCGGCAGGAGTAAACCAAGTGCCGCGGGATGCGCCGGTCCTTCAGGATTTTCTGCGGGCCGTAAACGTCTTTCAGAAAGAGATTGAGGGCTACCACGCGTTGCGACAAGCCGCGGTTGACGTGGTCCCACTCATGCGATGGCAGAATGCGGGGAATCAGATCGAACGGGAATAGGCGCTCGGTGCCGCGGCCATCGTTGTAGACGGTGAAAGTGATGCCTTGGAGCAGGAAGGAAAGATCGGCCAGCTTTCGCCGTTCTTCAAACTGAGCGGGGGACATCGCGGCCAGGCTCTGAAAAAGCTTCAGGTAATGCGGGCGAGGAATCCCCGGCGACGCGAACATCTCATCGTAGAAGCCACCACAGTCGTATCCGCTAAATAGGCCCGGCACCAGCGAGTGGGCTGGGTTGGCAGACATAGCCAAGACTGTAGCAAGGAAAGCATGCTACCGGCGCAGTAAATATACGAATCGGATGGATAGATGTTTCGATTTCGCCCCTACCCTGATGATTTTCACTAAGGCATCTGTTATCTTGCGGTTAAGGGCGGCTGGAGGGGTTCTGTGCGGAACAGCGCCTTCGGTTCGTTTGGGAGCATCTGATAGACAAGCTCCTAGCGTACTCTGGACGCAGGAGATTGCTGGCGTGGGGCAAAGACTGAGGTTTCTGACAGAATGCTGACCAAGAAGGCTTCCGATCTGTCGTACTCCGAAGTGACGCCGAAGGCTGTGTATTTGAACCGGCGCAGGTTTCTTATGGGCGTCGCGGGCGCGGCAGTAACGGGGGCGGCGGTGCTCGGCTATAAGAAGTTCACGCGGGTGGTAAGCCTTCCGGCCGGGCCGGTTACTTTGGCGTCGAGGTTGAGCGGAGTGATCCCGGGACCGTACAGTACCGACGAGAAACAGAACACGTTGAATGATGTGACTCACTACAACAATTTCTACGAGTTCGGGACCGGCAAGGAAGATCCGGCAGAGAACGCGCGGAAGTTTGTCACTTCGCCGTGGACGGTGTCGGTGGAAGGCGAGGTGAGCAAGCCGCGGAAGTTCAGCATGGAAGAAATCATGAAGCTGGCGCCGTTGGAGCAACGAATCTACCGGCATCGCTGCGTGGAGGCGTGGTCGATCGTGGTTCCGTGGATCGGATTCCCGCTGAGCGTGCTGATCAATCTGGTGCAGCCGACATCGAAGGCGAAGTACGTCGCTTTCGAGAGCTACTACGATGTGAAGCAGATGCCGCTGGGTCCGGACGCCGGTATTTCGCTGCCGTACGCTGAGGGGCTGCGACTGGATGAGGCGATGAACCCGCTGACGTTGTTGACGGTGGGAATGTACGACCAGACGCTGGCGAACCAGGACGGCGCGCCGGTGCGAATCGTGGTGCCGTGGAAATACGGGTTCAAGAGCGCGAAGTCATTGGTGAAGATCAAGTTCGTCGATTCGCAGCCGGCGACCACGTGGAATGACGCGAATTCGCAGGAGTACGGTTTCTACTCGAATGTAAACCCGAACGTGGACCATCCGCGCTGGTCGCAAGCTAGCGAGCGGCGGTTGGGCGAATTCTCCAAGCGGCCCACACTGATGTTCAATGGCTACGGGGAGCAGGTGGCTAGTCTTTACAATGGTATGGACCTCAAGAAATACTACTGAGCGCGTGTTCCGGATCGCTCGTGGCTCGCCCTGGCTTGCTCGATATGACGCTGACCCGACTGCTGACCAGCAAATGGACGAAAGTGATCGTGTTCGCGACTTGCCTGCTTCCGCTCGCATCGCTAGTCTGGCGGGCGCTGCATAATGGGCTGACCGCGAACCCGGTTGAGTTCATCACGCATGCCACCGGCGATTGGACAATTCGTTTTCTGATTATCACTTTGACGATCACTCCGCTGCGCAAGATCACTCGGGTGCCTGCGTTCATCCGGTTTCGGCGGATGCTGGGGCTGTTTGCGTTCTTCTACGTTTGTTTGCACTTCACTACTTACATTTGGCTGGATAAGTTCTTTAGTCTCCCGGAAATGTGGAAGGATATTCACAAGCGGCGGTTCATTACGGTGGGTTTTGCGGCGTTTGTGCTAATGATTCCGTTGGCGGTGACTTCTACTGCGGGGGCGATTCGGTGGTTGGGTGGGAGGCGGTGGCAGGCGCTGCATCGGTTGATTTACGTTAGTGCGGTGCTGGGTGTGATTCATTACTACTGGCTGGTGAAATCGGACGTTCGGAAACCTTTGGAATATGCGTGGATGGTTGGGGTGCTGCTGGTATTTCGAGTGGGGGCTTGGATTGTTGGGCGAGGGAACAATTCCGGGGCAAGTTCAAGTTCTTCGCTGCCGGTGACTGCGGAATCTGGCTGAGGTTGCCGAGGACGCCACGCGCATCCTTTCCGTCTGCCCCTTGATAAAAGCTTTAAACCGTGGAGACGGAAGTCAAGAACCCCACACGTAAACCCGACGTGCGGGGCACCCACCTTCGACGTCAGATTCGAAAACGTAACGAGTAAATCAAGACGTGAGAGAAGGAGGATGCGACGATGGCCGATGCTGACCGAAATCACACGCACGATTGGAAAGAACACGGCATTCGAATCGTCCGGCACGGCGAACTGGATGCCAACACACCGCAAACTCCCGGCATGACTCGCGCCGAAGCCATCTCGCAGGCGAAAGCGGGCGCACAGAAGCTGTGGGCCGGGACCGTCATCGTGCACCCGAACGCGAAGACCGGCCCACACCACCATGGCGACCTCGAAACGGTGATTTACGTAGTGCGCGGCCGCGCACGATTTCGTTGGGGCGATCGTTTGGAGTTCGTAGGCGAAGCCGGCCCGGGTGACTTCGTCTTCGTGCCGCCCTATCTGCCACATCAGGAGTTGAACGCGAGAACTGATGAGCCGGTCGAGGCGGTCGTGGTGCGTAGCGGGCAGGAACCGATCGTTGTGAATCTGGATATCCCGACACCGGAAGAAGCGGCGGCGGAACGAGAACCGGATCCGTTCCATTCCGGCCCGGCAAAATCGTGACCCGGCGGAAGCGCTCAGACCTGGCAGAATCTGGCAAAGTAACGGGAGTCAATTATGGCAAAGAGGCGCAAGCGCACGATGGAAGGATTGATCGCCATCGATGGAACAGACTTAGATGATGGCTGGTTAGCGAGCCTCAGTGGAGTACCGAGGACGGATATATAGGGCTCCGCATATCAGTGCAAACGGAAGATGCCCGTCATCGAGAACTCGTTTTGGAATACCCGTTTCCAAAAAAGTTCTGCGGAGTTGGATTACCGCAGCTCCTGCAACGGCCTAAATTCTCCGTCAAGACAATTGAGGCTGGCGTTCGCCAAGCCATCGCCGCCGGATGGGATCCAATTTCTGGTTGGAAGCGGTTCGCTTTCCATGTGTCCTAGATGGGTCTTGTGAAATAGGAACCGCTAATTAGTTTGTGTCGTCGTCGGGGGACTGGCCGCCGCCATTTTGTTCACCGGCGTGCAGGGGGCGGAGGCATAGGCCTGGCTGGCGCGGGGCGCAGAGGCCTATTTGGTAGAGGGGCAAATCTTCGGGGCGGACTTCGTATTCGCCGGCTTGGGTGTCTGCGGCGTCTTGGCCGTCCGATAGCACTTCGGGATTTTTCTGGTTTGTGCGAATGCGGAAGGCTTGGGACGCTGGCTCGTAATTGCCGTAACTGAAGCACCAGCCAATGCAGGCGCGATCCAGCATATGGTCGATTAGGACGCGGGAATCCATCGGTTTTGGGATCGTCCCTACGACGCGCTGGCCTGGCGGGAGGGAGTGGACCAGGTGCTCCGCTTGCTGTTCCATGCGATTCAGCGCAGCGGTGTCTTGATAAAGGAAGCCGAAGAAAACCAGGGCAATCGCCGCAAAACCGGCCAGATGCCATTTTCTAGGCTGCATCACCGCCAACATACAGATCAGGCAGATCGCGGAAAGGGAAGTGAAGCGCGGGCTGAGCAGGGAAAGTCCGACGGCGTACTGGGGCAGACGGAGTTCGTCCGGCAGCAGCACGATTACGGCGGCGAGGAGGAGGTAAAGTTGAAGCGCTACGGCGTATTTTCCCCAGACTCCTTTTTCGCGCCTGCGCAGGATGATATCCGCGGCGAGGCAAATCGCGGCGAAGCCTAGCCAAGCCTGGGAGGGAAGGCGATAGCGATTGCCGAAGAGCAGCAATTGGTCGGCGCCATTGAAAAAGTAAAATGGCTCGCTGGAGCGGACCACGGTGTAGTGGGTCCAAAAATAGCGATGCAGGCCGAGGAGTGTAGCCGCGGCTGCCGCGGGGACGACGGCGGCAAGTCGCCTGGGCAATTTTTCGTACATGCGGATGTACGCTGCGGCGCCTAACATCCAAATCAGGCCCAACGGATTGGCTAGAACGATCAGGGGCGCCAGAGCTAGCGGTATCAGCAGTTCCCACCTTGCCCCTTTCCACAAAATTGCCAGGCCTGCGGTGGAGAGGCCCAGCGCCAGGAAATAGTTCAGGAATCCCATTTCTAGAGTCCAGCCGTAGGCGACCATTGCCAGGCAGGGAACTAGATACCATGGCGGGCGGCCGGAGGCGGCGAAAGCGAGCGCGAACGCCCCCCAGAAAAAGATCAGCACGGCCAGGCCGACGGCGATGATTTGAGCGGCGATCCAGCCCAGGAGCGGGGCTAATGCGCTCAGTTGGAGATCGAAGAGGACGTTGGTCCAGGGATGCGCGATCGAGAGTCCGGGGGCGGCGCCTTGATGGATCAGTTGGGCTAGCCAGGCGTTGTAGACGTGGCTTCCCAGGTCGCCTGCGGCGATTCGGCGGTGCCAAAGGCAGGGGGTTAGGACGGCTAGAGAGATCACGCAAAGGCGAAACCAATTCTGTTGGATAAAGACCGCGCATCGGGGCAGCACGCCTTGGGTTTGCGTGTCGTGGGTTGTGGAGTGAGGATTAGAGAGTGAGTTCATGGGAACGGCACAAAGGCCAAATCGGATTCAAGACAAAATTCATCAAGCAAAATTCAAAACACCCACCCTTCCCAGAAGCGGGGAAGAGTGGGGCACGCAAAAAGCATGGAAGTTTGGGGCAACATCAAAAATAAGAACTGCTGAACTTGACGAGTGGAGCATGTAGCTTTCAACTGCTTCGGACTAGACGCCCACCCTTGCCAAAAACCGGGAAGAGTGGGGCACCCGGATAAGAGCGTCGAACCGGAGCTTACGGCAAGTGTGACGGTAAAATTTAACATGGCGGGGTGGCACAGGTTGGGTGAACTTCGCTACCATGCTGCGCGTCGTCAGGAGTTGGACATGGCTGAGCCGAAATCGTTTCACATGACCCCGGCGGAATTTCGTGAGCAGGGTCGGGCGGTGGTTGATTGGATTGCCGATTACTACGAGCGAATCGAAACGTTTCCGGTGATGTCACAAGCCAAGCCGGGAGAGATTCGCAAAGAGTTGCCGGACGCTCCTCCACAGACGGGCGAGGCATTCGATGCGATCCTGGCGGACATCGCGCCCAAGATTTTGCCGGGGATCACGCATTGGCAATCGCCCAATTTCTTTGCTTATTTTTCGTCGAACACTTCGTTTCCGTCGATCCTAGGGGAGCTGCTTTCGGCGGGGTTGGGGGTGCAGGGAATGCTGTGGGTAACCAGCCCGGCGTGCACGGAACTGGAAACCCATGTGCTCGATTGGCTGGTGGAAATGCTCGGGCTGCCGGAGAAGTTTTCTTCGCGCGGATCCGGGGGAGGGGTAATTCAGGACACGGCTTCGAGTTCGGCGTTATGCGCGATGCTGGCGGCGCGGGAGCGGGCGACGTATTTTGTGTCCAACGATCGAGGGTGCGATGGGCGGTTGGTTGCTTACACTTCTTCGCAAGCGCACTCATCGATCGAGAAGGCGGCGATGGTCGCCGGGATCGGCCGCGAGAACCTGCGGGTGATCGATGTGGATGCTAATTTCGCGATGAAGCCCGAAGCGCTGCGGACCCAGATCGCAGCGGACCGGGAGACCGGGCGCATCCCATTTTTCGTTTCAGCAACGGTGGGGACCACGTCTTCCAACGCGATTGACCCGGTGGCGGAGATTGGGCGGATTTGCCGCGAGGAGAAAGTGTGGCTGCACGTGGATGCGGCGATGTGCGGCACGGCGGCGCTGGTCCCGGAATTCCGGTGGATTCAGGATGGCCTGGAGCTTGCGGATTCCTACTGCTTCAATCCACACAAGTGGATGTTTACGAATTTCGACTGCGATTGCTTTTACGTAGCGGATCGCGAGGCTTACGTTCGCACGCTGAGCATACTGCCTGAATTTTTGCGAAATCAGGCTACGGCTACGGGACTGGTGATCGACTACCGGGATTGGCAGATTCCGCTGGGGCGGCGGTTCCGCGCGCTGAAACTTTGGTTCGTGATCCGGCACTATGGCGTGGAGGGGCTGCGCTTTCATGTGCAGCGGCACGTCGAACTGGCGCAGGAATTCGCAAAATGGGTGCGCGCGGACGACCGGTTCGAACTGATGGCTCCGGTGCCGCTGAACCTGGTGTGCTTCCGTCATCGTGGCGGGGACGAGGCAAACCAGAAGATTCTCGACCGTCTGAATCGGAGCGGTGATGTGTACCTGACGCATACGCGGCTGAACGACCGGCTGACGCTGCGACTGTCGGTGGCGCAGACCCAGACGGAGATTCGGCATGTGGAACGGGCCTGGAAGCGGATTTGCGAAGAGGCGGCTGGTTTGTAGGTGGTGGGGTCTGGCGGTGGCATCCGGGAGTGGCTGACGACGACGTTGTGGGTGCTGGACGACTGCTGATCGCTTACAATTGTGGCCGCGGTCGCCGGGAAGACCGCGATACTTCATTCGGGGGAACTCGCCATGGAAGCCGCCAACGAATCTGGACGTCAGATGCTGCGTCATACTGTTGCTACCCTGGCTTACCGGGGGGCTAAGGTGCTGCGAGGCGTGCCGCCGGGCTTCGCGGATTTTCAGGCCTGCGAATCCTGCCGGACTCCGGGCAAACTGCTGGCGCATTTGGGCGACTTGCTGGATTGGGGGCTCAGCATGGCCAGCGGGAAACCCAAGTGGCAGGAAGGTCCGGATGTTGCGTGGGACGAGAGCGCGAAGCGCTTTTTCGAGTCGCTGAAGAAATTCGACGAATACCTTGCCAGCGATGCACCGCTGGAGTGCTCGGGGGAAAACCTCTTTCAGGGGCCGGTGGCGGACGCGTTGACGCACGTCGGACAGATTGCGTATCTGCGGCGTCTTGCTGGCGCGCCGATCCGCTCCGAGAATTATTTCAAGGCCACCATTGTGGTTGGAACCGTGGGGGTGGAGCAGCCCACGCCGAAGTTCGAATTCTAACGACTGAAATTGGGG
Source organism: uncultured Acidobacteriota bacterium (assembly GCA_963725655.1). Lineage (GTDB taxonomy): Bacteria > Acidobacteriota > Terriglobia > Acidiferrales > UBA7541 > CAVRXT01. Next base: position 965,636 of record CAVRYY010000001.1, read on the forward strand.
ATGGATCAACCCCGCGCCCTTCCAAGCTAAGGGCAAGCCACGCACCGGCAAAATCCAAGCGGACGAACTTGGCCGCGCGATCGGCCGTGTGCCGGCAACATTTTGCAGAGTTACCTAGGAGAGACCAGCCATGTTAATCCGTGAAATGTTGTTGCCGGAGTTTGACCGAGAAATGGCGAATACGCGGAAGACTCTGGAGCGCGTGCCGATAGAGAAGTTCGCGTGGAAGCCGCACGAAAAATCCGGGACTATGGGATGGATGGCTTCTCACGTGGCGACGGTTGCGCGCTTTGCGACAATCGTTATCACCACGGACTCGTTGGATCTGGCTGTACCCAGCGCTACGCGCGGGGTGCAAATCGTGGGATCACAAGAGGAACTGTTGAAGTCGTTCGATGATACGACGGCGGCAGCCCGGGCAGCGATCGCCGGCGCGTCCGACGAGCATTTCTCGAAGCCGTGGAGCCTGCTATTGGGCGAGAAAAATCTGATGACCCTGCCGCGCTACGAGGTGGTCCGCAATTACATGCTGAACCACCACATCCATCACCGCGCCCAGCTCACGGTCTATCTGCGAATGAACGATGTGCCGCTGCCTGCGCTGTACGGTCCCTCGGCTGACGAGGGCATGTAGGGGAAGCGCAGTCCGCGGCACGCCACAAAAAAGAAGCCCTCCCAGACGTCGGGAGGGCTTCGGTGCTTGGATTCGGTTGTAAGACTACTGGTTGATCTTTTTGCGCAGCTTCAAGACGGCTGCGATTCCAGTGCCTACCAGCAACAGCGAGCCCGGTTCCGGCGTCGGCGTCACAGGTCCGGTCGGCGGCACTGGGGGCTGCGAAGGCGGCGTACCGCCGGTTGATCCGGTCGGTCCAGATCCGCCGGTCGGTCCGGAAGGGCCGGTTGAACCGGTCGGTCCTGACCCGCCGGTCGATCCGGTGGGCCCTGACCCGCCCGTTGATCCAGTCGGTCCCGATCCGCCGGTCGACCCAGTCGATCCGGTTGACCCAGTCGATCCGGTTGACCCCGTTGATCCGGTAGAGCCAGTCGATCCTGTGGAACCAGTCGATCCTGTCGATCCCGTTGAGCCAGTCGATCCCGTCGATCCGGTCGACCCGGTTGGCGCGGTGGCCGGCGCTTTCGTGGGTGCGTTCGGAACCATGATGACCGGCGGAATGAAGAACACGCCGCCCGGGGGCGTAGCGCCACCGTTGGGAATCGCAATGTCAGTGCTGGGCGGCGGTTCCATCGCGAACATCATCGGCAAATCCATGGCGTGGAACGGTGCCGGGTCCTGCGGAACTTCAAGCGCCTGTGGTCCGGGTTCATTCGGCGAAGTGGTGCCACCGGTTGGGGACACGCGGTTGCCGCAGCGGGTACGGGCCTGATGCTTGCCGTCGCTGACCAGCATCTCGCCCTTGTGCAGCAAGTAGGTGCGCTTGGTCCAGTAGATCATGTTGTTCATGCGATAGGAAACGTGGACTACCTCATCGTGATCGAGGCGGACCAGCTTGGCCTTGGCGATATCGAAATCGGCGTAGTGACCGGCGACGACCGGATCGTGCACCACGGCACTGGTCAGCTCCATGGTGCTCTGCACGCCCCCGGGGATGACCGAAAACGGATAGACGACGCGGCGCGTCGACTCCGATTCCGAAAGGCGAGAAGCGCGCTGCTCCAAGAAGAACGGCGACATATCGGGCGCAGCCGAGAGGGTGGCGGCTTCATTGGAGGCGCCGCGATGAAAGAGGTTGCGGGCGGACATTACGCCGAAAACGATGAGCGTGGCGACAACAGCCAGCGTAAGCGTGCCCAAGAACCGCAAAGGAACGTTTGCGACTCGAACTGCCTTGTTATCGTTAGAAGAACTCATAGCCCCTTCTTCATCGACGGGTAGAGTATGGTCGATGGTGACTAAGTACAATGCAACGGTAGTGCCAAGTGGCCGAAGTCGAGATTGTTGAAAACATTCGACTTAGGAGCGTCTCGTCGCTCGCCTAACCGTTGCGAGACAAACCTTTTCCGTCCCAACAGGGAAAACATTTGGCCTAATTTGCGAAGTTCTTAACCTTAGTTCCAGTAATTTTCCGTCCAGCAAGTACATTCGTATCAGTACTTCACGGAGCTTCTGCCCATTGAAGCTCACGCTGGACATACGGGTGAAAGCATATGGTTCAAACACCGGGTGGGACGAGCGCCCAGTATTCTACCCACAATCAGTTACCCGGGACGTGCCCGGAGTGGATTTGCCCGGGGCGCATTGTACTACGCGGGGGCCCAATATTGAGAAAAATCCAACATTGTTTCGCTCAAGTTTCCGTTCCGGTAGTTCTATAACCATGATGATACAGCACTTCGGCCTATTGAGCTGCGCGTCGACGAGCGCTCCGAAAAGGCACAGAATTGCATAACAGCGTCAAATGGACACCGTGTTCAAATCCACACGGTGGGCAATTGGGTCAACCCAAGTTATGGCTGGGCATGGGGATATCAGAGAAAGCGGCCAATCAGGTAACGGGTAAAGTATGGAGTCTGGCCGGGGAGATCATGTAGACCCCGGCGAGCCTAGCGTCGATCGATGGCGGCGTGGCGAACGTCGGTGCCCGCCACCATATAGATGACGTCCTCGGCGATGTTGGTGGAATGGTCGGCGATGCGTTCAAGATTTTTGGCGACGAGGATCAGTTCGAACGCGGGGAAAACTACCGCGGAATTTTCCATCATGTAGGTGAGCAACTCGCGGAACATCTGGTCGCGCAAACGATCAACGTCGTCGTCGCGGGAGAGAACGCTCTTGGCTAAGGCCTGATCGTTGTGCACCAGGGCATTCAGGCTGTCGCGGACCATTCCCTCGGTGAGTTCACCCATTCTCGGCAAATCGACATAGGGTTTTACTTGCGGGTGGCGAAGAATGCGCAGAGATGATTGCGCAATGTTCACGGCCTGGTCGCCGATCCGCTCGAGGTCGTTGTTGATGCGCGAGACCGCGAGGATGAAGCGGAGGTCCATGGCCATGGGGTGTTGCAGGGCGAGCAGGCGCTGTACGCGGCCGTCAATTTCCAGCTGCATTTCGTTGATGGCGTTTTCTTCTTCGAGGACGGCTTCGGCGAGCGACTCTTCGCCGTCGAGGACTGCCTGCACGGACTTATGCACGGCGGTTTCGGCGAGGCTACCCATCCACAGCAGCCGCTGTTTCAGCTCTTCCAGTTCCTGCTCAAAGTGACGTTCCATGATTCTCCGTTAAACCTCAATGCCGATGGGCCGTTCGCCGCTGGCCACCGCCGGCGTCAAGCGCGTGAGTTGGCCGCCGCGAAGCTGTGCGCCGTGAGCGGTGAGCGACGGGGCCTAAAACTTTTTTAGCCGAACCGGCCGGTAATGTAAGCCTCCGTCCGTGGATCGGAAGGCGTGGTAAAGAGCCGCGAAGTGACGGCGTGCTCGATCAGCTTTCCATCCAGGAGGAAGGCGGTGAAATCACTAGCGCGCGCCGCTTGCTGCATGTTGTGAGTGACGATGACCATGGTGCAAATTCCCTTCAACTGAAACATCAGCTCTTCGATCTTGGCGGTGGTGACCGGGTCGAGAGCGGAGCAGGGCTCGTCAAGCAACAGGACTTCGGGATCGACGGCCAGAGCACGCGCGATGCACAGGCGCTGTTGCTGCCCGCCGGAGAGGGCGTAGGCCGATTGGTTGAGCTTGTCTTTCACTTCGTCCCACAGCGCGGCGCGGCGCAGGCTTTTTTCCACGTGCTCTTTGAGCCGGCCGGAGTATCCATTTATTTTCAGGCCGTAGGCAACGTTTTCGAAGATCGATTTCGGAAACGGGTTCGGGCGCTGAAATACCATGCCGACGCGGCGGCGCAGTTTTACGACGTCCATCTGCAGGACGTCCTGGCCGTCCAGCAGGATTTCCCCCTCGAGCCGCGTGTGCCGGATGGTTTCTTGCATGCGATTGAGATTGCGGAGGAAGGTAGATTTGCCGCAGCCGGAGGGCCCGATCAGCGCGGTGACGCGGTTGACCGGAACGTCGAGGTTGATGTCGAAGAGGGCCTGCTTGGCTCCGTAGAAAAAATTGAGGTTGGAAATTTTGAAGCGCACCGGCAGATCGGCGGTGCTCGCTTCGCCCGGCTGGCCGAGCGCGCCGGCAAGCCGCATGCGAACGCTGATTGCGGGGTTAGGTACGCCTGTCACTGCCATCTCCTAAGACCTCAAGAAGGATGCGCGGCGCGATAGCACGATGCGCGCGCCGATATTCGCAAGCAACACCAGCCCCATCAGCACCAAACCAGCGGCCCAGGCTTGCTGGTGCCACTCGTCGTAGGGAGCGATTGCGTAGGTGTATATCATGACTGGCAAGGAGGCAATGGGTTGGTTCCAGCCTGGGCTCCAGTAGCGATTACCAAAGGCGGTGAAGAGCAACGGCGCGGTTTCGCCGGCCACACGCGCGACGTCAAGCATCAGGCCGGTGAGGATGCCCTGAAATGCAGCGGGCACGACGACGGTAGCGACGGTGCGCCACTTGCTCGCGCCGAGGGCCATGGCGGCTTCGCGCATCCCGCGCGGGACGGCGCGGAGAAACTCTTCGGTGCTGCGCACGGCGATGGGAATCATGATGATGCCTAGCGCGCAGCCGCCGGCCAGAGTGGAGAAGTGATGCATCGGCACCACCACCACGGTGTAAGCGAAAATTCCGATGATGATGGAAGGGACGCCGTTGAGCAGGTCGGTGGCGTAGCGCACCATGAACGGGAAAGTGCGGCCGCCAAATTCCGCGAGATACACACCGCCCATCAGGCCGATGGGAATTCCGATAAGCGAGGCGATCAGCAGAAGCTTGCCGCTGCCGACGATGGCATTGGCCAATCCGCCGCCGGTTTCTCCCACCGGGGCGGGGAGCTTGGTGAAGAAATTCCAGCTCAGGGAACTGCCGCCGTGCCAGATCAGATAGCCCAGGATGAAACCGAGCACCGAGACGGTGACCAGGGCACAGGCGGCGGTGAGGCTGAGCATCACCAGATTCAGGGATTTTCGCCAGAGCATGCGGAGTTTGGCGGGGATTGAGGCCGAGGCGGTCGCTGGCTGGTCTGCGGAGCCGTTCATTCGGCCGTTGAGCTGGTCGCTCATTCGTGGGCTCCGCCGCGCTGCGCCGTGGCCACAATGAAAATGCGGGCCATGCCGTTCAGGATGAAAGTGAGCAAGAAGAGCACCAACCCGAGCAACACCAGAGAATGGATGTAGAGATCGCCGGTGGCTTCACTGAATTCATTGGCGATGACAGAGGCGATGGTGTACCCGGGCGCGAAAAGCGAGGCGGAAATTTTGGGATCGTTGCCGATCACCATGGTGACGGCCATGGTTTCACCTAGCGCGCGAGCCATCGCCAGGAAGACCGAGCCAAGAATTCCGGCGCGGGCAAACGGCACGACTACCTTCCAAGTGGCTTCCCAACGGGTGGCGCCGAGGGCCATGGCGGCTTCGCGCTGATCGGTGGGCACGGTGAGAAGCACTTCGCGCGAAACGGAAATGACGAATGGGATCACCATGATGGCGAGGACTACGCCCGCGGTGAGAAAGCCTACGCCGTAATTCGGTCCCTGGAAGAACGGGAGAAAGCCGAGGGTCGATTTCAGCGCGGGGCCGATGGTGGTGCGCATGATCGGCACGACGACGAAGATGCCCAGCAATCCGTAGATGACGCTGGGCACAGCCGCGAGCAAATCGATCAGGAAGGCCAGCGCGTCGGAAATGTTGCGCGGCGCAAGCTCCGCCAGAAAAATAGCCGCTCCCAGGCCGAGCGGAACGGCGATGAGCAACGCGAGAAACGATGTGACCAGCGTGCCGTAGATAAACGGCAGGGCGCCGAAATTCCCGAAGACCGGATCCCAAACACTGGTGGCGAAAAACTTCCAGCCGAACTGGTGACGCGCCAGCGAAGACTGTACCCACAGCTCCAACACCAGCAGTCCGGTGATCAGCAGAATGCTAGCGCCGAAGGTGAGGGTAATGAGATGGGCGATTTCGTCGCCGCTGGTAAGGCGGCGGATAAATTGGCGAGCCCGGCTGGGAGGCTGGACGCGGCCGATGGCAGTGGTGGCGCCGCTCATTCTAGTGTACGAGCGAAATCGCCTTTATTTCTTTGGTTTGCACGGCCTTGGGAAGCTGGGCGTATGACAGCGCTTCCACTGAGCCCTGGCCGCTGGTGATCATCCAGTTCAGGAATTGCTTGATGGCCTCGCGCTTGGCGGCATCCTGAATCTGCACCGGGATCAAGAGATAGGTGAAACTGGAAATCGGATACGCGGTGGCGCCCGGAGCGTTGGTAATCGAGACTCGGAAATCATCGGGCATGGTTTTCGCGGCGCCGGCTGCGGCGGCGGAAAGGCTGGCCAAGTCAGCCTTGATGAATTTTCCCGCGGCGTTCTGCACCAGACCGTAGCTCATTTTGTTCTGGACCGCGTAGATGAGCTCGACATATCCGATCGAGTTAGGAGTCTGCTTCACCAACCCGGAAACACCTTCGCTGCCTTTGCCGCCCAAACCTACCGGCCAATTTACAGAAGCTTTCGCGCCGACTTTGCTGGCCCAGTCGCTACTGGCCTTGGAGAGGAAGTCGGTCCAGATGAAAGTGGTGCCGCTTCCATCGGAGCGGTGCACCACCACGATGTCCGCGTTGGTTAGGTTCACGCCCGGATTGGCTTTGGCGATTTCCCCATCGTTCCACTTGGTGATGGTGCCCAGATAAATTCCGGCAAGCGCCTTTTGGGTGAACTTCAAATCGGTGCTGACGCCCTGCAGATTGTAGGTGACCACTGCGGCGCCGAGCACGGTGGGGAAATGCAGGACTTTCACCTTTGCCTGAGCCAGCTGATCGTCGGTCATGGGCACGTCGGAAGCGCCGAAATCAACCGTGCCTGCCTGGAGTTGCCCGATTCCCGCGCCTGAGCCGACCGAAGCGTAGTTGATTTGGACGTCGGGATTGGCTTTGTGAAATTGGTCAAACCATTTCGAATAAATCGGGTAAGGGAAAGTGGCGCCGGCGGCATTGATCAGTACGGGGTCCTTGGCCTGAGCGGAGGGCAGGGACATGAGCGAAAACGTGAGCAGGATCAGCAGGCCTAGAGCGAAAGCTTTTCGGGTCATCTGGGGTTCTCCGAAAGCTAGTCTGGGCCGGGATTGTTACGGTTGTGTTACAGCGCAAAGAAAACCGGATGAAAGCGCCCGGGAGATAAAGTGCGGAGCATTACGGCGCCAGCGGGATGGAGAAGTGAAAGCGTGAGCCCTGGCCGATGTCGCTTTCGACCCAGATCTTGCCGCCGTGCGCTTCGACGATGTGTTTCGAAATGGAAAGCCCCAGGCCGGTACCTCCGACTTCGCGGGAACGGGCGGCGTCGACGCGGTAGAAGCGTTCGAATATTCTTTCTTGCGCGGCCAGCGGGATGCCCACGCCGGTGTCACTGACGGTGAAAATGGCCTGGTCGTCGCGGTGCTCGGCGCTCAAGCCAATGCTGCCGCCGGGCGGGGTGTATTGCATGGCGTTGTCGAGCAGATTTTGAAGAACTTCGCGCAGCAAGCTGGCATCGCCCTGCACGTCGGGAACGTCCGGAGGACAGTCGATGGAAAGAGAGAGCTGCTTGCGGTCGGCGCGCATGGTGTAGGTATCCGCAAGGCTATCGAGCAGGGCGGATAATTGAACGGGATGAAAATCGAGTTCGAGTTTTCCGGCCTCGATGCGAGCGAGGCGCAGCAGGTCGTCGGTGAGCTGAGCGAGGCGGATGGATTGGTCGCGAATGATTTCCAGGAAGCGGCGGTTATTTTTTTCGTCTTCGAGGGCGCCACCTAGCAATGTTTCGGCGAATCCCTGAATGGCGGTGAGCGGAGTTTTGAACTCGTGAGAAACGTTGGCGACGAAATCCTGGCGAACGCGCTCGAGCCGGCGGAGCTCGCTGATATCGTGGAGAACCGCTACCGCACCCACGGAACTGGCGGCGGCAGAACCGATGGTGCGGGTTTCGACGGGAGTTGCAGTAACCGCAAAACTGCGCGGGAACACCGTGCCAAACTCGAGTTCGCCGCGCGCGCTGGTGCCGTCGACGAGCGCGGTGTGGATGGTGTTCAGGAGCTCGCGGTGGCGGATCACCTCGATCAACGGCCGGTTTTCGCAATCGGCGGGATCGATGTTCAGGATTTCGGCGAAGGCTCGATTGCAGAAAACGACGCGCTCGCGGGCATCGATCACCGCCACGCCCTCCACCATGCTGCGCAGAATCGCGCTGGACCGGTTGCGCTCCTCGGTGAGGGTGCGAATCGTCGCGTCCATCCGGGACGCGGTTTCGTTGAGCGACTGGCCCAGATCGGCGAGCTCGTCTTCGGGACGCTCTGAAGGCAGCGCGCGAAAATCGCCTTGGGCGATGCGCAGCGAAAAATCTTTCAAACGGCCCACGCGGCCGGCGAAGGCGCGGGAAAAAATCAGCGAGACGATCCCGCAAACCACCAGAATAGTCAGGGAGGTGAGCAGAAGTTGGCGGCGGATTTCAGCCACGGCACGGCTTACCTGGGCAAGCGGCAACGCCAGACGCACCACCACGGGATGGGGGCCGGAGTCCAGGCGCACCGCGTGGTAAACCAGATCGCGGTCGAGAGTGGCGCTGTGACGGATGGTATCGGCTTCGCCGCGCGCCAGAGCCTGCTGGAATTCCGGGCGGTCGGAGTGATTTTCCATGGATTGCGGGTCATGGTCGGAATCGGCGAGGACCACGCCATCCGCGGAAATGACGGTAGCGCGAACGCCGCTCTTGGCCATCCACGCGGCCCAATCGTGCAGCGCGGCGGGATTATCGAAAGCGGGAGGACGGTCTTGAACCAGGCGGTCGAGTGAAGCGAGATGTTCCTGCGCGGCGACTTCGGTATCGTGCCGCAGGGTTCTCTCGGCGAACCAGTCGACGGCAATCAGAACGCCCAGCAGCAGCGCCAGGTAGGTGAAGCCCAGTTTCCAAAATAGTCTAGCTCGCACGGGTTTCGAAGAGGTATCCCGCGCCGCGAATCGTTTTTACGAAGGTGGGGCGCTGCGGATCGATTTCCACTTTTTCGCGCAACCGGCGGACGTAGACATCCACGCTGCGCGGGGTGACGAAGCGCTCGGTGCCCCACACCGCGTCAAGCAATTGATCGCGGGAAAAAACCTTATTGGGGCGCGCGGCGAGATAGTAGAGCAGCCGGAATTCGAGGGTGCTGAGCGAGACGGCTTTTCCGGCGCGAGTGACGCGATACGCGGAAGGGTCAATGCGCAGCGGACCGAATTCGATGGTTTTCTCCGCGCCTCCCGGCGCTTCCACGCGGCGCAGCAAGGCCTTGACGCGTGCGACCAGCTCGCGAGGGCTGAAGGGTTTGGTGACGTAATCGTCAGCGCCCAGCTCGAGTCCCACTACGCGGTCGGCCTCTTCGCCGCGCGCGGTGAGCATGAGAATGGGCAAGCGGTTCAAAGCGGCGTCACGGCGAATCTCTTTGCAAATTTCCAAGCCGGAAATTTTGGGAAGCATCAAATCCAGAATCAGGATATCGGGCGAGGATTTGCGCAATTGGGCGAGGCCGGTGGCGCCGTCGCCGCTGGAAATTACCTGATAGCCGTCTTTTTCCAGGTTGTAGCGAACCAGCTCGACAATATCTTTGTCGTCTTCAATGATCAGGACGCGTTTCATGAAGGGTGGTGGCTCATGCGAGGATTGGCAAGACGCGAGCACCATAGCCGAAATCGCAGCAAGAACGCAAGCGCGGCGTGGGGTGGCGGGAATTTACGGGCAAATTTATTGAGACTCTGGCGCGCCGCAAGTAGTTCAGGTTGCACGGCATATGAGCTGCGCACACTCTCCAGAATCGAAGTTGACTTCGCGGCGGCTTACTCTTGTAATTAAGTTCGCGACCGATATGAATCCCATTATTTCCATCCGCGCGTGGTGAGCGCCGCGAAGTCGAGCGGCAGCGGCGGAGCGTCCAAGCGTTCCGCTTTTTTAGTGGCCTCCGGAATTTTTCTCAGCCGGATCGCGGGGCTGATTCGCGACCGTGTTTTCGCGCACTACTTTGGAAATTCCGACGCGGCCGATGCTTTCAAAGCGGCGCTGCGTATTCCCAATTTCCTGCAGAATCTTTTTGGCGAAGGAGTGCTCTCGGCGTCGTTCATTCCGGTATATGCGGGACTGCTGGCGCGCGAAGACGAGAAGGAAGCGCGGCGCACGGCGGGCGCGGTGGCCGGTTTGCTGATGTTAAGCACGTCGCTGCTGGTTTTGTTTGGCGTGCTGGCGACGCCGTATTTAATCGATGCCATCGCTCCGGGATTTTCGGGAGAGAAGCGCGAGCTCACCATCCGCTTGGTGCGCATTCTGTTTCCCGGGGCGGGCATGTTGGTTTTTTCCGCATGGTGCCTGGGAATTCTGAACAGCCACCGGCGTTTCTTTCTGTCGTATACGGCCCCGGTGCTGTGGAACGTCGCGATGATCGGGACGATGATTTTGTTCGGGCGCGGGCGGGGGCAGTATCCTCTGGCGGAACTGCTGGCGTGGGGATCGGTGGTTGGGAGCGCGTTGCAGGTGGGAGTGCAGTTGCCGGTGGTCCTGCGACTGTTACGCGGCCTAAAGATTCACCTGGGTTATCACCTGGAAAACGTACGCACGGTGGTGCGGAATTTCTTTCCGGTGTTCGTCAGTCGCGGGGTGGTGCAGATCAGCGCTTACGTCGACGCGCTGCTGGCGAGTTTGCTGCCAACCGGGGCGGTGTCGGCTTTAGCCTACGCACAGACGCTGTACACCTTGCCGGTGAGTCTGTTTGGAATGGCGGTGTCGGCGGCGGAGTTGCCGGCAATGTCTGGCGCGATCGGCGACGAGACGCAGGTGGCTTCGGTGTTGCGGATGCGCCTGAATGCCGGTCTTCGGCAGATCGCTTTCTTTGTGGTGCCGTCAGTGGTGGGATTTCTGGCGCTGGGCGACGTGATCGTCGGCGCGATTTATCAATCAGGGCGCTTTTCCCATGCCGACGTGATGTACGTTTGGGGAATTCTGGCGGGTTCAGCGGTCGGGCTGCTGGCGTCGACGTTAGGGCGGCTGTATTCGTCAACGTACTACGCGCTGCGGGACACTCGCACGCCGCTGCGGTTCGCGATTTTGCGGGTAATCCTCACGACGATACTCGGATATTTATGCGCCATACCCCTGCCGCCGCTGCTGGGAATCGCGCAACGGTGGGGTGTAGCGGGGCTGACGATTTCCGCAGGAATTTCCGGGTGGCTGGAATTTGTCTTGTTGCGGCGCACGCTGAACTTGCGAATCGGAGACACCGGGTTGCCGCGGGTGTTTCTCGCTAAGTTGTGGGCGGCTGCTCTGCTGGGAGCCGCGGCGGGATGGGGCGTACGCTGGGGCGCGTTGCATGTGAGGTCGCACGTATCGCCGATACCGATGGCGGTTCTGGTGCTGGTGCCTTACGCGGCCGTGTATTTGGGCGCGGCGATGGCGATGGGGATTTCCGAAGTTAGTTCGGCGTTCGCGCTCGCGTCGCGGCTCACCGGGCGCTCCCGCTAGAATCCGGGTCCCGCGCAAACAGGATTTTCTACGCCACACGAAGTTGTCGTATCATCTCCCTCACAAATTGCTGCACCGTTAATTCACTTCACGGCGAGGAAAATTCAATCATGTTCGACAGGCGACGTTTTCTTGCGGCATGTTCCGCACTCGGTGTTTCCTCGACGCTTTTTCCCGGAGTGCTGTGGGCGCTCGCCTCCGGCAAGCCGGCGATTACCAAAGACATGATCGATCAAGCGGCGACCATCGCCGACGTGGCGATTCCCGACGACGCCAAGGCCATGATGTTGGATAGCCTGAACGAGCGCATTAAAGATTACGAAGCGATCGAAAAGCTGCACATTCCGAACAGTGCGCCCTCCGCGTTGATTTTCGACCCGGTGATGCCGGGGATGAAGTACGAGAAAGAGCGGCGGGCGATGAAGATATCCGCGGCGCCGGCAATTGCGGTGAGCGCGCCAGCCAGCGTGGAAGACCTGGCGTTTTGGACGGTGCGCGAGCAGGCGGAACTGGTTCGGGCGAAGAAAGTGACGTCTGTGGCGCTCACCACGATGTATCTCGATCGCTTGAAGCGCTACGACCCAAAACTCCACTTCGTGATTACACCGACTGAGGAACGCGCGATGGCGCAGGCGCGCGAGGCCGATCGCGAAATCGCGTCCGGAAAATATCGCGGACCGCTGCACGGCCTGCCATGGGGAGCGAAGGATTTGCTGGCGGTGAAGGGCTACCGCACCACGTGGGGCGCGGGCGGCTTTGAAAATCAGCAATTCGATCAAGACGCTACGGTGGTGCAGCGGCTCGACGCGGCCGGCGCGGTGCTCGTCGCGAAGCTGACTCTGGGTGCGCTGGCAGAAGGGGACAAGTGGTTCGGCGGCCGCACCCGCAACCCGTGGAATCCCGCACAAGGATCGAGCGGGTCGTCTGCTGGAACTGCTTCGGCCACGGCCGCCGGATGCATATCGTTCGGCATCGGCTCGGAGACGTTGGGATCGATTTCTTCGCCGTCTACGCGATGCGGATGCACCGGGCTGCGCCCCAGTTTTGGGTTGGTGCCGCGTACCGGGGCGATGGCGCTGGCGTGGTCGCTCGATAAACTGGGGCCGATCTGCCGAAGCGTGGAAGACACGGCCATCGTGTTGGATACGATCCAGGGTGCGGACGGTCAGGATCGATCGGTGCGCGACGCGGTGTTTAACTGGGACGCCAGCGTCGATTGGAAATCGCTGCGAGTGGGCTATCTGAAATCGGAATTCGACCACGAGCCCGAGCCGGAGAAAGACGAAGAAGGTGGCGAGCTTACCGCCGAGCAAAAACAGAAGCGCGAGAAACGCCGGCGAGAGCGCGCGGCATCACGGGTGCGTTCGGCGTACGACCGCCGCTACAATCGCGATTCTCTCGAGAAGCTGCGCGCCATGGGCGTGCAACTCACGCCGGTGGAGTTTCCCAAATTTCCATACGACTCGCTGATTTTTTCGCTGGTGGTGGAAGCAGCCGCGGCGTTTGACGACCTGACCCGCTCCGGCCGCGACAAGCTGCTCACCGAACAGGGACCGGAAGACTGGCCCAATGGGTTTCGTGCCGCGCGGCTTGTGCCGGGCGTGGAATACGTGCAGGCCAACCGGGCTCGTTTTCTGATGATGGAAGCGCTTGCGAAAGCCTGGGAGGGGTTCGACGCGATCGTCGCGCCCACGGACAGCGACCAATTGGTGGCCACGAATTTTAGCGGGCATCCGGCTCTGATCCTGCCGCAGGGTTTCCGCGGGGCGGACGCGCCGGTGCCGCCGTCTGAAGATTCCGGAGACGAAGACAATATCGGCGGGCCGGGGACCCCGGTGAGCATCACGTTTCTCGGCGCGTTATACGGCGAAGCGAAAATGCTGGCGTTGGCGCGGGCGTTTCAGGACGCCACGGACTTCCACACAAAACACCCGAAGTTGTGAGCGTTTGCATACGCATAAGGCCCGAGGAATGGTTCTTGGGCGGTGAGGTGCTTCAAGGAATCCATCAGTTTAAGAACTTGGAGAGCCTATGGGTGAAGGTGACTCGCGTAGGGCTCCCACTTCGCTTCGCTCGGCATGGCTCTGCTGTGCGGCTACGCACCTGAACCGAATGGATCTTCCAGCGACGGGCTGGGCGGGGTGAGGAGTTCGGCGCCGTCCGCGGTCACGTGCATATCGTCCTCGAGACGAATTCCGAACTCGCCCTTGATGTAAATGCCCGGCTCGTTGCTGGTGGTCATGCCGGCCTGCAGGACTGGGTGCAAGGGCGAGCCCCACATGTTGTTGTCGACCAGGTACGGCCATTCGTGCATATCCATGCCCAAGCCGTGCCCTACGCGATGGGTGAAGTATTTAAAGCCGGGGCCGTAGCCGGCGTCGACGATCACTTTGCGCGCGGCGGCGTCGATGGCTCCGGCTACCACTCCCGGCCTCGCGGCTTTCAGCGCGGCTTGCTGCGCTCGATGAACGATATCGAAAACCGCCCTCATTTTGTCCGTTGGCTTGCCCAGCACGAAGGTTCGAGTGATGTCCGATGTGAACCCTTCGACCTTGCAACCGTCGTCCAGCATGATGATCGTACCTTCGCGAATGGTTTGCGGCGTGGCTGAGCCGTGCGGCTGAGCGGTGTACTCGCCGATGTTGAGATCGGCGCTGCCCACAAATCCTACCTGGTTATACGCGGCGGCGATCAGGCCTTGCACTTCGTCTCCGGTCATCCCCTCTTTCAGCGAGCGATAGACCGCTTGGTACACGCTAAGTGTGGCGTGCGACGCTAGCCGCAGGCATTCGACTTCGTGATCGGTCTTGATCATGCGGCAACCAGCGGTTACCGGGGTGGCGCTGACCGCCTCGATTCCGTGCGCGCCGGCCTTGGCGAGGTTATCCGCGAAAAAGTACGCGACGCTCTCCTCGATGCCCAGCCGGCCGGTGCGGATACCGGCATCGCCCAGACTTTTGATGAGCAGCGCGAAAGGGTTTTCGGTCTCCTGCCAAATGCGAATGTCGGCGCCGGATCCCAACGGACCGCCGGCCAGGATTTCGCGTGCGCGGCCTTCTTCGAACGCCGGGCAGACCATGAACGGATTGCCTTTGACCGGGATCACCACGGCCCACAGGCGCTCGCCGCCGTAGATTTCGGCGTTTGCGAAATAGAGAGTGGAAGTGCCGGCGCACAGGACGATGGCGTCGATTTTGTTTGCGGCCATCAGGCTCTTGGCTTTTTCTACGCGGGCGATGCGCTCAGTGTTGGTGATCGGACGGACCCGTGAGGTCATCGACTGCAGCGCGGCGATGGGCGGCGGAAGGGATCCGCGCGGTGTCTGCTGGGGCCGTTCCTGTGCCGACGCGAGTGGGCCCAGCTTGGCGGTGGCTGCTGCCGCGGCACCTGCCGATGACAACCACAAAAATGAGCGCCTTGAAAACATTGATTCCCTCCACCGATTCGTTGGCGAATTGTTTCGAGAGCGGTCGCGTCTTTCAGTGCTGCTACAAATGTTGAATGTTCGGAAGAGCTAGCGCCCACCCTTCGCAAAATCCTGGAAAAGCGGGGCACCGCAAACCCTCTTAAAGCATTTGGCGGAGAACGTATTGCAGGATGCCGCCGTGCTGGTAGTAGGCGATCTCGACGGGTGTGTCGATGCGGGCGACGGCGTTGAACTCAATTTCTTTTCCGTCGTCGGCGGTGGCGCGCACCAGGATCTTCTTCCGTGGAGTGAATCCCTGAGCCAGGCCCTCGACGTCGAATTTCTCTTTTCCGGTGAGCCCGAGCGATGCGGCGGTGTCTCCGGGCAGAAATTCGAGAGGGACGACGCCCATGCCGACCAGATTGCTGCGATGGATGCGTTCGTAACTTTCCGCGATCACCGCGCGCACGCCGAGCAGCAGAGTGCCCTTGGCAGCCCAGTCGCGCGAAGAGCCCGCTCCGTATTCTTTTCCGGCGAGGACCACCAGGCGCGTTTTTTCTTCCTGGTAACGCATGGCCGCGTCGTAGATGGTCATTTTCTCGCCGTCGGGCATGTGCAGAGTCCAACCGCCTTCGGTTCCCGGAGCAAGAGTGTTGCGCAGGCGAATGTTCGCGAAGGTGCCACGCATCATCACTTCATGATTTCCACGCCGCGCGCCGTAGGAATTAAAATCTTTCGGCTGCACGCCGTTGGCGATCAAATATTTTCCGGCGGGGCTATCGGCGGGAATCGAGCCGGCGGGAGAAATGTGATCGGTGGTGACGCTGTCTCCCAAAATGGCGAGAACGCGCATGCCGTGCAAATCGACAAGCGGGCCGGGCTGCGGAGGCATGCCGACGAAATACGGCGGATGCTGGATGTAAGTGGATTTGTGGTCCCATGCGTAGAGATCGCCCTGCGGCACGGGCATGCCTTGCCAGTGAGCGTCTCCGGTAAAAACGTCGCCGTATTGCTTGCGGAACATCTCGGTGGTGACGGATTCGCGCATCGCGGTTTCCACTTCGACCGGAGTGGGCCAGATATCCCGAAGGTACACGGGCGCTCCGGATTTATCGGCGCCCAGTGACTCGCTGGCCATGTCGAAATCCATGCGGCCGGCGAGCGCGTAGGCAACTACCAGCGGAGGAGAGGCCAGATAGTTGGCGCGCACCGACGAATTAATGCGACCTTCAAAATTGCGATTGCCGCTGAGCACCGAGACGGCGACTAGATTATTTTCCTTGATCGCTTTGGAGATCGATTCGGGAAGCGGGCCGCTGTTTCCGATGCAGGTGGTGCAACCGTAGCCGACCAGGTTGAAGCGCAGAGTATTGAGATAGGAATCGAGTCCAGAGGCCTGCAGATAATCGGTGACTACTTTGGATCCCGGCGCGAAACTGGTCTTCACCCAGGGTTTGGTTTGCAGTCCGCGTTCGACCGCCTTTTTCGCGAGTAGGCCCGCTCCCAGCATCAGCGAGGGATTCGAGGTGTTGGTGCAACTGGTGATCGCGGCAATCACTACGGAACCATCCGCGAGATCGAAACGGTCGCCGTTGTTCTGCACGCTGACGTGCTTGGGCGGCGCAGTAAGCGATTTTTGGAACGAGGCTTTCGATTGCGTCAGCGGTACGCTGTCTTGCGGACGCTTCGGGCCGGCCATGGTGGGGACAACGTTTTTCAGATCGAGCTCGATGGTATCCGAGAAAACCGGGTCGGGAGTTGCATCAGTGCGGAAGAGGCCCTGCGTTTTCGTGTAGGCCTCGACGAGCGCGACCTGCTTTTCAGGACGCCCAGTGAACCGCAGATACGCGAGCACTTCGGAATCGACCGGGAAAAATCCCATGGTCGCGCCGTATTCCGGCGCCATGTTGGCGATCGTGGCGCGATCGGGGAGCGTCAGGCTGGAGAGACCGGCGCCGTAGAATTCCACGAATTTTCCCACCACGCCTTTTTTGCGCAGCATAGCGGTGACGGTGAGCACCAGGTCGGTGGCCGTCGCGCCTTCGGGAAGCCGTCCGTGCAGTTTGAAGCCGACGACCGAGGGAATGAGCATCGAAAGCGGCTGGCCCAGCATGGCTGCTTCGGCTTCGATTCCGCCTACGCCCCAGCCGAATACCCCTAGACCGTTGACCATGGTGGTGTGCGAATCGGTGCCCACCAGCGAATCGGGAAAAGCTACCAGCGGACCCCCTTTTCCGGGTTCAGCTTCGGCGGAAAAAACCACCCGCGCGAGGTATTCGAGGTTCACCTGGTGGCAAATTCCGGTGTCCGGCGGCACCACTTGGAAATTCTGGAAGCTTTTCTGGCCCCAGCGGAGGAACGCGTAACGCTCCACATTGCGCTGAAATTCGAGTTCGGCGTTGAAGGCGAAGGAGTCCGCGGTGCCGAATTTATCTACCTGCACGGAGTGATCGATCACCAGCTCCGCGGGCAGCAGAGGGTTGATGCGCTTAGGATCGCCGCCCAGCGCGCGAATCGCTTCCCGCATCGCGGCCAGATCGACTACCGCCGGCACGCCGGTGAAGTCCTGCAGCAGCACGCGCGCGGGCATAAAGGAAATCTCTTTATCGGGCTCGGCTTTGGGATCCCATTGCGCCAGCGCGCGAATATCGGCGGGGTGGACGAATCGCGCGTCTTCATTGCGCAGCAGGTTCTCAAGCAGCACTTTCATGGAGAAGGGAAGCCGGGAAGGATTGCCGGCACCCGCGCGTTCGAGAGCATCGAGGCGGTAGATTCCGAATTTCTCGCCGCCCACATTCAAAGTATCGAAAGATGAAAACGAGTTCTTCGCAGCCGAGGTCATGAAAGTTACGGGCTCCTGTACCCGGATCCATGATAACGCAATCAGCGCGCGGCGGGGACGGACACTGCGCCTAGCGGGAAATTGTTTTTTGAGGCGAATGGCGGCGGAGCGAAAATTATTTGTACCAGTTGTAGCCGGCGGTGAAGGCGAAGTTCGAGACGAGCTGAGGATTGTCGGTGCCGAGATTGGCGTTGGAAATGTGGATCCAGCGGGTTTCCAGGTTAATCGCGCGGCGTTTGTGGACGAAAACGCGAAAACCAAGGGAGCCGCCGGCGACGAAGTTGAATGAAGAAGTGTTTCCGGCCGGCACATTATCCCGGGTGACCATGCCGCCGCCGGTTAGGGACATGAACGGCGCAACACGCTTATTCGACGTGAAATTCCATTGCAGAATAACGGGAGTAAAATTTCCGCCGTACACTGCGTGCCCGGGCGCGGTTCCGATGCCCGGCTGAAAAACCTCCCAAAGGGGCATGTAGTCGCCTGCGAATTCGAAATTTCCGCGCGCCCAGCCCCGCAGATGTTCGCGGGTCATGACCCGGCCCACGTGGAATCCGGCAATCGCGTAGTGCGTTTCTCTTGCAGCGAGCAGTCCGGTGCCGCCGCCTGCGAACAGGCCCAAATCCCAAGTTCCTTGGGGCATCGACTGGGAGGGGTAGTCCTGTGCGCGAGCGGGCGGACTCAGGATCGTCAACGAAAAAAGCACCCCGAGCAAAAGTTTCATGCTACAGCCGGAGACCGGTCGGAATAAGCGGCGTCCAAAGGGCAGCTCCCTTAGTGCTTGGGTGCAGGCGGCACGAATTCCGCGGGCGGTTTAGCGCCTTCTCCGAAGAAAAATTGCTCGAGCTGCTGTTCCATAATTTTCTGGGAGTTAGGGTCCAAAGGATTCAGGCGGTATTCGTTCATGAGCATCTTGGAGTGCTCGACCCACATTTTCCAGGCGTCTTTGGAGACGTTTTCGTAGACGCGCTTGCCGATTTCGCCCTTCCACGGGACGCGATCGAGGCCGGGAAGCTCCTTGCCAAGCTTCACGCACATCACCATGCGCGGCGCTGGCGCTGCGGCGGACGTTTCGTTTGCTTTCTGATCGGCCATGTGTGCCTCCGAAGTTTGCTATTTCCAAGATACTGCATTCGAGGTGGCAATTGCCAGCGGAGGCGCGCGGTTCCCGCGCGGTGCAGGTGGCCCACTTGCGAGGAACTGGCATTTTTGAGACAAAGGGTACGGTTCGGAACGAGCGTTTTGGCGCAAGCCCAAACAGAAGGAACAGGGAATCCGACATGCCGAATGAAAAAGCGGTGCCGCAAGAATCCCCCTATTGTGAAGTGCCAACGCAACCTTGCCTGATCGTGATGTTTGGAGCGTCCGGCGATTTGGCGAAACGGAAGCTGCTGCCTTCTCTCTACGACCTGGCGATACACAAGTGCCTGGCGCCGCGCTTTGGGTTGCTGGGATTCGCGCGCACCGCGATGGACGATCAGGCCTTTCGCGATTCGAGCGCCGAATTTCTGCCGAAATCCGATCCCGGCGGAGCGGGAGACCAGCGCATTGATTTCTTGAAACACCTCCGTTATTTCCAGGGGAATTACGACGATCCGGCATCCTATCAGGCGCTGGCGAAGAAGCTCGACGATCTGGATGCCGAAGGGGGACTCGGCGGGAATCGATTATTTTACCTGGCGACGCCACCGGAAGTGTATCCGGCGATCATCGAGCAGCTCGGCAAAGCCGGACTGTCCAAGGAAAAAAAGAACGGCGGCTTCGTACGGGTGATCATTGAGAAGCCCTTCGGACACAACCTGGAATCCGCGCGTGAGCTGAACCAGCAATTGCTGAGCGTGCTGGATGAATCGCAGGTCTATCGCATCGACCACTACCTAGGTAAGGAGACGGTGCAGAATCTTTTGGTGTTTCGCTTCAGCAATGGGATTTTCGAGCCGCTGTGGAACCGCAACTACGTCGATCACGTGCAGATCACCGCGGTCGAGACTCTGGGCGTCGAGCGCCGCGCCGCGTTTTACGAAAGAGCCGGGGCTCTGCGCGATATGATCCAGAGCCACGTGTTGCAGTTGACTTCGCTAGTGGCCCTCGAGCCTCCTTCAACGTTTGGAGCTACCTCGGTCCGCAACGAAAAAATTAAAGTGTTGCAGGCGATCCGCCCGTTCACCCGGGAGACGATCTGGAATTCGGTGGTGCGCGGGCAGTACGGCCCGGGGAAAATCAATGGCGAGGCGGTGCCTGGCTACCGTGCGGAGCCGGGAGTGGCGAAGGATTCGGCGACGGAAACCTACGCGGCGTTGAAACTCCACGTGGATAACTGGCGATGGAGCGGCGTTCCTTTTTATCTGCGCACGGGCAAACGCATCGGGCGCCCGTTGACGGAAATCGCCATCCAGTTTCGTCAAGCGCCGCATTTGGTGTTTCGCGGAATGAATCTTCAGGGGAACTGGCTGGTGTTGAATATCCAGCCGGGCGAAGGAATTTCGCTTTCGTTTGGAGCGAAGGCGCCCGGGACGCAGATGAATATTCGCCCGGTGACCATGGATTTCGAATACAAGGATGCCTTTGGCGAAGGCAAGCGCGACGCTTACGCCACGCTGATCAACGACTGCTTGCGCGGCGATCCGACGCTTTTCGATCGCGCGGATAGCGTGGAGGCGGCGTGGTCGCTTGTCGATCCGGTGTTGGAAGCGTGGAAGGGGGCTTCACCGCCGCCGTTTCCGAATTATTCGGCGGGGAGCGCGGGGCCCACCGCTGCGGAAGATTTGCTTGGCAGCGACGGGCGCAAGTGGCGCGCGCTCTGAGCAATCGCTGCGAGGGCCGTGAGAGATTAGCCAGGTACTGGCCAGACGCAGTTCGTGAAGCCGGCGCCCGGTTCCGGCCGCAGCAGCTCCGGAGAAAATTCTGTAGTGCACATTCTCTAAGAAGGAAATCTAGGCCATACTAGGGCACTTGGTCGACTCTTCAGGCGGCACGCGGCCGCAGTCAAGATCCAGTCAATCGTTGGGAGCGAGCGGATGCTAATCGCGGGGGACGTCGGCGGCACCAAGACCAACTTGGGCGCGTACGAAGTGCAGCAGGGCAAGCTGGTGCAGACCGCGTATACTCGCTTTTCCAGTCATGTGTTCGCACGGCCCGAAGACCTGGTGCGCAAATTCGTATCCATGCTGAGCGGCCCGGTGACTGCGGCATGCTTCGGCGTCGCAGGTCCGGTGGTGGACAATCGCGTTCACGCCACGAATCTACCGTGGATATTTGACGGCCAGAGCATGGCGCAGCTCTTGAAGATTCCGCAGGTGCGGTTACTGAACGACCTGGAAGCCACCGCCTACGGCATCAGCGTGCTTGAGCCGTCGGATCTCGAAGTGATCCACAATGGCAGCACTCCGACGGCGGCGACCAAGGCGGTGATCGCGGCGGGCACCGGCCTGGGCGAAGGCATTTTGTTCTGGGACGGCACGCGCTACGTCGCCATGGCTACCGAAGGCGGCCACGCTGATTTTGCGCCGCACACCGAAAAAGAAGCGGAGCTCTGGAAATTCCTGAAAGACCGCAACGACATTGTCAGCTGCGAAATTATCCTCTCAGGGCGCGGCTTCCGCGCGCTGCACGAATTTTTCGATCCCGGATCGCATCACCCCGAATTCGATAATCCCAACGACGATCCTGCCCCGATAATCACCCAGAATGCGCTCGATAACACCTGCCCGGCGTGCGTTGCTGCAGTCGATATGTGGATTGAAATTTATGGCTCGGAGGCGGGGAACTTCGCGCTTCGCACCGTCTCGCGAGGCGGGATGTACGTCGCCGGCGGCATCGCCGTGAAGATCCTCCCCAAGCTGCGGGACGGAAGATTCGCCGCGGCGTTTATCGACAAAGAAAAACTCAGTGATTTCCTCAAACAGATTTCGATTTACGTAGTGCTCAACGAAGAGGCCCCATTGTTAGGCGCGGCCCACATCGCTTCCACAATGTGATCCGGCCGGTTTTGTGGCACAGCCAACCTGGCTGTGCGCGCTCCGACTCCAACCCCAACACTTCTCCACTCAAAACTGCTTGGCTCTATTTGTTCCCTGGAACCAGCAAGGCTACCGGGAAATTTTCGAGTATGGCTCCTACCGGAAGATATTTGCCCCCGCGGCGCGCCGTGCATTGCAGCGATTCGCCGGTAAGGATGTTGTGCCATGCGGATGGAGCCGTCGGCGGCAAAGCGGCCCCCGTCGATTTCCAGAATGCGCCCATGCGACTCCACTCCCCCGGAGCCTTGGCACGCGCCAGAAATCGGGGCACCACCGCGATGGCCCAGGATTTTTCAAGGCGGCGGGCGTAAGCGAGCACGTTTTCCTTACGCGCGCCAACGGCGGCAAGCGGCAGCCACTGCCCTTCCAAGAAAAGTTCGCCGTGGGCGCGGCGGAATGCCAGAACTTTCGCGAGTAGGTACAGTTTGATGGCCCCGTCCTGCCAATTCCTGGCGAGCTCCCGGCAAAACTCCACCCCGCCTTGCGGGCTTTGCGCCTCGATGCGATCGAGCAGCTCGATTCTCCGTTGGTAATCGACTGCCCGGCGGTTATCGGGATCGACCAGGCGAAGGTCCCACAGCTCGCAACCCTGGTAGACATCCGGGATTCCCGGACTGGTGATTTTCAGCAGAGTCTGCGCCAGGCCGTTACACATGCCGTAGTAGGCCAGCTTGCGCTGCCAAGGCAGAAAATCGCCCAGGAATTTCTTGTCGCGGAATAGCCCATCCACAAAATGGATTAACGCATGTTCGTGCGGAAGATTCGGGCGCGTCCAACGCGTGTGGACCATCGCCTCGCGCGTCGCTTTCTCAGTGTAATCATGCATCCGAGTCTGGAATTCCGGGAGTTCCTTGTCGTCTAGCGGCCATGCGCCGAGCAGCGTTTGATACAGGAAGATTTCTTCCACCCGGTCCGGAGCGGTCTGATTGCCAACACGAGTTTTCTTTCGCGCATTCTGCCGAGACCACAGAGCAAGATGGCGCCGCCAGTCGGCGGGGACCTCGGAGAGGACGTTGATACGGGCGCGAACGTCCTCGCCGCGCTTGGTGTCGTGCGTCGCCGTGGAATTCATACTGAAGGGCCAGTCGCGCCGGCGATCCTGGATGTACGCGCCAAACTCGGGCACCGTTTTCGCCGTGGGCAGCGGATCGCCGCCCACATCGTTAAGCGAAATCAACGGACAGTAGACGTATAGGACCGTGTCTTCCTGGCCCTTCGCAACGATCGGCCCGGTGGATTGCTGCCAGCGCAACACGAACGCCAGCCTGGCTTCGCGCTGGTCGGGGAACAGGTGATCGCCCTCGCGCAACAGCAGAACGTCGCGCACGAAATCAAAACTCGCCGCGGAAATTTGCGGGCTTCGCCCGCGCGCGGCGTCGACGGCCGCTTCGATGTAGCGTTTTGCCTCGCGCGTCAGCGTCACGGTACGAGTGTAGGTTCGATAGATCGAAAAGGACGCGGTGGTCTCCACCAGCGCCGCGGCCAATTCGGTGCGCGGCAGATCGCGCGCGTAGCGGTCGCTTTCCGCCAGAATTCCCAGTTGGCGTCCCAGCGCCCGCATCTCCACGCCCAGCAGCGTCGCCATCACCAGTTTCTTTTTTCGGTAAAGAACGTCTTGATATTCAGGATGCTCTTGCAAAAAGCGGAAATAGATTTTCTCAATCGCTTCGGCGCCTTTCGGGTCAACGAAGAGCCGATTGGCGATGTTCAGATAGTCGTAGCCGGTGGTGCCCTGAACCGGCCACTCGGAGGGCAGCGTTTCCGCGCCGGAGAGAATCTTCTCTACCACTACGTAAAACGGCTCGGATTTTTCCTTCTCGACGCTGCCCAGACGGTCCTGCAAGCGGCGGAGGTAGCCGAACGGATCGCGCAGGCCGTCGATATGATCGATGCGCAGGGCATCCACCGCGCCCTTTTCCACCAGTCGAAAAATTACCGCGTGTATCGATTCGAACACCGCCGGGTCTTCCACCCGCACGCCCACCAGATCGGTGATCGTGAAAAATCGCCGGTAGTTGATCTCCTCGTTGACGTTCCGCCAATACGCCAGCACATACGCTTGCTCGGAAAGCAGGCGGTCCAGCAGCCGAAAGCTGGCCACGTCGCCGCGTTTGCCGTTGAACTGCTCGATATTTTCAGCCAGAAATTTGCGGAATTCCGGGTTGGCATCATGGAGTTGGCGCAGCCGCTCCTTCAACGCTTCGGTCTGGAGCCGGCGCTCTCCTGCGGCGTCCACCGTCAGCGTTTCGCGATCGGAGAGCGAACTGAGGCCGGAGAGAATGCCGAGAAATTCCTGGAACGCCGCGGATGACGAGCCGGCGCTAGCTTCGAAGGCGTCCTGACGATGCTTCAAAATCCGCCGATATGACTTGGGTGCAAGCGGAAAGAACGAATCGTTATATTGAAGACGGAAGCTGCCAGCTTCGAAGAGTACGCGCACCTCCTGGTTTTGCAGCACGTCGCCGTAAAATCCACCGAGGACCGGGAGAAGGATTTTGTTCTCCAGAGTGCGCGACGGCGCGTGCCAATCGATATCGAAAAAGGAAGCGTAGGGCGAGCCCGGACCGTTTTCGAGGACGTCCATCCACCACGGATTTTCGTGGCTGGCGGCCATGTGATTGGGGACGATATCCAGCAGCAGGCCCATACCGCGAGCGTGCAGATCGATTTGGAAAGCTTCGAATTGCTCCTCACTTCCCAAATCGGAGTCGATGCGCGTGGGATCGGTGACGTCGTAGCCGTGGCCGCTGCCGCGCCGGCTCTGCAACAGAGGAGATGCGTATATGTCGGTGACGCCAAGTCGCTCGAGATATCCGAGAACGGCTTGCGCGTCGCGAAACGTGAAGTGATTGTTGAACTGCAAGCGATAACAGGTGATCGGTATGCGGGGTTTAGCCATATTGCTTGGGTGCTTCTACCGGAGCGTCTGAAACCCCAGTCCTTCGCGCAGCGACTGCAGCAGCCCGAGCCATCGCGCCGCGTCCGGATTTTGCCGGCCGGCCTCGGCATGCCATTCCTGCTCGGACTGGATGAGCGGATTGTATATGGTTGTCTGCGATTGCCAAAGGTTGATCGGAAACGGCAGCAATTTCCCCAAGTCCAGTAAGCGCCCCACTTTTTCCGCAGAGCCGATTTGTGCGCGGTCGGCCACGAATCCTGCCACCGCCTGTTCGATCTTCTTGCGAATCGCGTATTCCAACGTCGCAACGTCGAATGCGATGCGCATGGCCGTCGCTTCTCGCAAAAGCTGGTGGATGCTTTCAGCGTCCAGTTCCGGGGCGCTCAGTGCATCGCGCAGCTGAATATTCAATACCACTTCCGCGGCGGATTGGATCGCCTTGGGCACCGGAACGCCCAGGCCATCGAGGAAATGAATCATCTCGGCGTGCGACTCGTAGATGTGGCGATAGGCAATCGCGGCCTGCTGCGATGTGGCGTACAGAATGGGCCGCAGAATGTTGCGCTGCGCGTCGCGGAAGAGCGAGCGCAGCGAATATAGCTCCGGACCGAACCCGTCCTGAAGCAGGCGCTTCACCTTTTCGATATCAAATTTCCCAAAGGCCTCAAATAGCAAATGCCTCAGGAAATCGGCGTCATGCTGGGTCTGCGGAGGCGGCCGCACACCGGCGACGATGTGATGTTCTCCCATGTGAAGAACAGCGTAGTTGACCCGCGCCGATTCCAGAGTGATTTCGGAACGGATCGTAGCATCGCCCACGGCGAGCCGCATATGCTTGTCCTGGACGATTTTCTGTTCGGTGTGCCCGCTCTCGCGGGCCACCGTGAAACAGAAGATGCGCGCGTTCTGCGGATAGTTCTCAAAGAGCGAGTTGACCGCGTAGTGCGCCGCCACTTTGGGAATGTCCACCTCCGCCGGCCGCACCCACTTTTCGTAAATGCGCTTGCCGTCCGCGTGTTCGGGCAGATTGCTCCTGGCGGTACGCAGGCGCTCCGAGAAATCCGCCTCCCACTGGCCTCCGAAAAGCTCCTGCGCGAGATGCAGCGCGCGGCTGGCGTAGAAAATTACCTGCACGGTTTCCAGTCCGGAAATATCGTCGAAGAACCAGCCGCAACTGGTGTACATCAGCATGGCATGCCGCTGCAGCTCCATCAGCTTGAGCGCGGTGATTTTCTCTTCGCCGGTCAAAGGGTGGTTGGAGCAGGCGGCAAAGAATTTCTCGCGCTGCTCCGGCGAGCGGTCCAGCACCACCTGGATGTATTCATCGCGAGCCTTCCAGGGGTCGATGAACAACTCGCGGGCTTTTTCTTCGAAGACTGGCGCCAGCGAGTCGCGCAGCCAGTCGAACGCCGCCCGCATTGGCCCGCGCCATTCCTGATTCCATCCGGGATGCCCCCCGGAATTACAGCCGCAGTTTGATTGCCACCGTTCGATACCGTGCGCGCAACTCCACGAAGAGCCGGGAATAGTCTCAGCCAAATGGGTGGGAGGATGCTCGGCCAGGAACTGGCCATAGTTCGTGAGCACCGCGAGTTCATTTTGCTCGATGTACTGTAACGCGTACGTCAGCGCCATCTCGCCATAGCGATGGTGGTGGCCGTAGCTTTCGCCGTCGGTGGCGATGTGCGAGAGCTGCGCCCAATCCCGATCATCGGAAAACCCGTTCAGCAGCCGGTCGGCAAATACTTTCCCGTCATTCAACAGCCCTTCGAATGCCACGCTTCGCGATATCGGGCCATCATAAAAGAAGACGCCAATACGCTTCTTGGAGGGTAAGCGAATCAGGTACGCGCGGCTGGGATCGACCCGATCGCCGCTGACGTCCTTCCAAGTGCGGCTCTTTATGCGCCGCACCCGAGCGGCTTGGCGTGGCGCGAGCACCGTAAACTTGATCCCATTTTCGGCTAGTACTTCCAGAGTCTCGGTGTCCACCGCCGTTTCCGGCAGCCACATGCCTTCGGGCGCACGTCCGAACCGGTGGCGGAAATCGGCCAGGCCCCACTTCACTTGGGTGGATTTGTCGCGCCGGTTGGCGAGCGGCATGATCATATGGCTATAGGCTTGGGCCATGGCGGAGCCGTGGCCGCCGAATTTCTCGGCGCTCCGGGCGTCCGCCTCGCGAATCGACGCGAGGGTCTGCGGCGATTTCGCTTCCAGCCACGAGAGCAGGGTAGGTCCAAAGTTGAAGCTGATGATCCCGTAGTTATTTACCATGCGCGCGATCTTTTGGTGCGCGTCCAGCACCCGGGAAGCTGCGTTGGGTGCGTAGCACTCGGCGGTGATGCGCTCGTTCCAGTCGTGGTAAGGGTAGGCGGAGTCCTGTAGCTCGATGGCTTCCAGCCACGGATTTTCACGGGGCGGCTGGTAAAAGTGTCCGTGGACGCAAACGTAGCGGGTGGTCATTACGAGTGCGTCGTCCCAGTGGGGACAGCCGCAAGGGTAGGTGGCCGCAGGTATCCCCGAAGCCCGGCGGGCGGCAAAGCGTAAGCCTGGTTCGGCACAGGTAACCGGAAGGAAACAATACGGTTGATGATTAGCTCTCGCATGCGCGCCGCTACAAACTCATGTATATAATAACCCGTTGCTCAGAATACTTGTAACCCGCCCGCCGGAACAAGAAAGAACTCACGTCCAAAGGTCTGCGAAATTTTTTCGGAGAAACTAGCTTGCACTCCCCGAAAATCGAGCTGGACAAAAAACCGGTAATCATTCGCCGCCCCGCGATCGAGGGCGTCGAGCCGGAAATTGACGCGGGAAAATATCCCATCAAACGCACGGTGGGGGAGAACGTCGTCGTCCAGGCGGACATTTTCGTCGATGGCCACGACATCCTGAGTGCCGTGGTCCTGTACCGGCCGGATTCCGAAGACAAGTGGCGCGAAGCTCCGATGCGCTTCGTCGATAATGACCGCTGGCAGGGCCAGTTCCGGATCGCAGCGCAAACGACTCACTTCTACACCATCGAGGCATGGGTCGATCCCTTCCAGACCTGGATTCGCGGCCTGATCAAAAAATACGAAGCTGGTCAGGATGTAGCCTTGGATGTGCGGGTAGGCGCGGAAATGGCGCAAGACGCCTCGAAGCGCGCGGCCGGGATCGATGCGCGAAACCTGGCAGACCTCGCGGCGAAACTGAACAAGCTGTCTGCCGCCGATTTGGGTGCAGCGGTGGCCGCCGGACGCGGCTCCGACCTGGCAGCGCTGATGCAGCGATATCCGGACCGGCGCGCCTCCACCCTGTACGAAAAGCAACTGGGTGTGACAGTGGACCGCGAGAAAGCGCGATTCAGCACGTGGTACGAGATGTTTCCGCGATCCTGCACCCGTGATCCGAAAAAATCCGGCACCTTCCGCGACTGCATCGCCAGGTTGGATTACATTGCGCAAATGGGTTTCGATGTCCTGTACATGCCTCCGATTCATCCCATCGGGACCACCGAGCGTAAGGGGAAAAACAATACGACCATTCCCGCGCCCGATGACACCGGAAGTCCCTGGGCCATCGGAGCGAAAGCGGGCGGCCACAAATCGATTCAGCCGGAGCTGGGCACCCTGGAGGATTTTCACCGGCTAGCATCCAAAGCGCGCGAGAAGGGCATCGAGATCGCCTTGGACATCGCGTATCAATGCTCGCCGGATCACCCTTACGTCAAGGAGCACCCGGAGTGGTTCCAACACCGCCCGGACGGCAGCATCCAGTACGCCGAAAATCCCCCGAAAAAATATCAGGATATTTATCCCTTCCACTTCGACGGCGAATCGGCCGGCGCGTTGCGCGAAGAGCTGAAAAGCGTAGTGCTGTATTGGGCTACTCAAGGCGTGCGGATTTTTCGCGTCGATAATCCCCACACCAAGCCGTTCCCTTTTTGGGAGTGGCTGATCGCCGATGTGCGGCGCGAATATCCAGACGCGATATTTCTGGCGGAAGCGTTTACCCGGCCCAAGGTGATGTATCGGCTGGCCAAGCTGGGTTTTACGCAGTCGTACACGTATTTTGCGTGGAGAAACAACAAAGCGGAACTCACCGCCTACCTCACCGAACTCACTCAGCCGCCGGTCAGTGACTTTTTCCGCATGAACCTGTGGCCGAATACGCCGGACATTTTGACGGAGCCGTTTCAGAGTGGCGGGCGGCCGGTGTTTATGTCCCGGCTGGTGTTGGCTGCCACGCTGTCAGCGAGCTACGGAATTTACGGCGCAGCTTACGAGCTGTGTGAGAATCGAGCTGTGGCCCCGGGCAGCGAGGAGTATTTGGATTCCGAGAAGTATCAAATTCGGGTGTGGGATATTGACCGCCCCGACAGCCTGCGCGGGCTGATCGCCGTCGTCAATCGCATTCGCCGCGAGAATCCGGCGCTGCAAAGCAACGAGCGGCTGCGATTCCACCGCCTGGACAACGAGCAACTGATTGCTTACAGCAAAGTGAGCGAGGATTCTTCGAACCGGATTTTGGTGATCGTCAATCTGGACCCGCGGAATACCCAGAGCGGATTTGTGGAAGTGCCGATGGAGCAATTTGGTTTGGCTCCGGATGCTTCCTTTGAAGTGGAGGACCTGCTGACCGGTGCGCGCTACGCCTGGCGGGGATCGAGAAATTATGTCGCGCTGAATCCGGGCAATATGCCTGCGCACATTCTTCGTGTGCGGCCATGAGCACTGTTCCCAACCCGGAACCTCTGCGAAAGGAGATAGAAAAATTGGCAGTCCAGGCCCAACCCCTCTGGTATAAAGACGCGATTATCTACCAGCTGCACGTCCGCACTTTCTGCGACAGCAATAACGATGGCATCGGCGATTTTACCGGATTGCTGCAGAAGCTCGACTATCTGCAGGAGCTGGGCATCAATACCATATGGTTGCTGCCATTTTTTCCGTCCCCACTCCGCGACGACGGCTACGATATCGCCGATTACACTTCCGTCCACCCCAATTACGGCACCTTGGACGAATTCCGAGCGTTCCTCACCGCGGCGCATGCCCGTGGAATCCGCATCATCATCGAACTGGTCGCCAACCATACCTCCGACCAGCATCCCTGGTTTCAGGAAGCGCGCAGCTCCACCGATAATCCCAAGCGCGACTGGTACGTGTGGAGCGACACCGACGACAAATATAAGGAAGTCCGCATCATTTTTCTCGACACCGAACTTTCCAACTGGGCCTGGGATCCGGTTTCGAAGTCCTACTACTGGCATCGCTTTTTCAGTCACCAGCCGGATTTGAACTGGGACAACCCCGCGGTGTTCCAAGCCATGTGGGCGGTAATGAAATTCTGGCTGGACATGGGCGTGGACGGCTTCCGCCTGGACGCGATTCCCTACCTCATCGAACGCGAAGGAACGAACGGCGAGAACTTGCCGGAGACTCACGCCATTTTGCGCGAAATTCGCCGGTTGCTTGATAAGGAGTACCCCGGAAAGATGCTGCTGGCCGAAGCGAATCAATGGCCGGCGGACGTTCGCGCCTATTTCGGCGATGGCGACGAATTTCATATGGCGTTTCATTTTCCGCTGATGCCGCGGATGTTCATGGCCGTGCGCCTCGAGGATCGCAAGCCGATCATCGAAATCCTGGAGCAGACGCCGCAAATTCCCGAAAGTTGCCAGTGGTGCATCTTTCTGCGCAACCACGACGAATTGACGCTGGAGATGGTCACCGACATCGAACGCGACTACATGTACGACGAATACGCGAAAGACAAGCAGATGCGCATCAACCTGGGCATTCGCCGGCGTCTGGCGCCGATGATGGAAAATGACCGCAGAAGGATCGAACTGCTCACCGGGATGTTGATGTCCATGCCCGGAACGCCCATTATTTACTACGGCGACGAAATCGGCATGGGCGACAACGTTTACCTGGGCGACCGCAATGGAGTGCGTACCCCGATGCAGTGGAACGGCGGATGGAACGCCGGATTTTCCGGCGCCGATCCCGAGCGCCTGTATTCCGCGGTGATTTCGAATCCGGTCTACGGTTACGCGGCGATCAATGTGGAATCGCAGCGGCGCACCCAGCATTCCCTGCTGGCGTGGATGAAGCAGATCATCCACGTGCGCGACTCTACGACAATATTCAGCCGCGGTTCGATCGAATTTTTGCGGCCGTCGAATCACCGCGTGCTCGCTTACGTGCGCTGCTACGAAGATAAACAAGTGCTGGTGGTGAATAATCTTTCCAGCACGGCGCAGGCCGTCGAGCTGAACCTCCAGGACTACAAGGGCAGTATCCCGATCGAGATGTTCGGCGGAAATCTTTTCCCGCGCATCGGGGACGCCTCGTATTTATTGACGCTGGCGCCGTACCAGTTTTTCTGGTTCCGGCTGCGGCGGATTTGAAGGCGGCAGTTCAGCGCCTGGAGTCGCTCGGATTTCCGATTTAGCGGTACCTACGGAGAATCGCGTTGGTCGAAGAAATTTTGCTCGCTGACGATTTTGTTCGCCAGCTCATAAGCGTGGGCGAAGTGGATATCCTCGTGGGTATCCCTTCGTTCAACAATGCCGCGACGATTGGGCAAGCGGTGCTGGCCGTGGAGCAGAGTTTCCAGCAGGGCTTCGCTCGCCAGCGCGTGGTGCTGGTCAACGTGGACGGCGGCTCGGGCGACGGCACACGGGAAGTGGTAATGAACACCCGCGCGGAGAAAAGCTCCAGCGGCCGCGGACTTACTTCGCTGCGAACCGAGCAGCGCGTGGTCACCCAATATGGCAACGCGCCGTCGGCGAGCTTGGCCATGCGCACCATTCTCGCGGCGGCCGACCTGTTGCGCGCCAAGGCCTGCGCGGTGATTTCACCCGCCACTTCGAATCTGACCACTGCATGGATCACCAATCTGTTGGAGCCGGTTTATCGCGACAAATTCGATTACGTCGCGCCGCTCTACAACCGCCACAAATACGATGGCCTGCTGTCGCGAAATCTTTTGTACCCCATGAGCCGCTCGGTGTTCGGCCAGGGAATCCGTGAGCTGCATCCCTCCGAACTTGGATTTTCGGGCCGGCTGGCGAGCCATTGCCTCGCGCAAAATGTGTGGAACCAGGAAGACATTCAGGATGCGCCGGAAATCTGGATGGCGCTAACCGCCATCTCCTCCGACTTTAAATGCTGCCAGGCCTTTCTGGGAACCAAGGAACGCGCGTCCCCGGGGACCGCGCCGGATATCGTCACCGCAGTGCGGCAGAACGTGGGGAGCCTGTTCTGGTGCCTCGATGCCGAGGAAGATTTCTGGATGCAGCGCGCCAAGCCCGAGGCGGTGCCCTCGTTCGGCTCGGAAAGTGATCTTACCTCCGAGCCGATGAACTTGAACCGCCAGCGGATTTTCGAGCTCTTCCGCAGCGGCGTGCAGGATCTGGCGCCGATCTTGCAGACCATTCTCGCCACCGAAACCATGGCCGAAATTCAGAGCGTGGCCGGGCAGAGCGAGGAAAAAGGCCGGTTCAGCGGCGACTTGTGGGCCAGGACGCTTTTTGATTTTGCGGCGTCGCATCACCATGCGGTGCTGAACCGCGACCATTTGATTCAGGCGCTCGTACCGTTGTACCGGGGCCGAATTCACTCGTTTCTGGTGGAGCACCAGGATTCAAACGCGGAGCAGATGGAGGCCGATACCGAAAATCTGTGCGTGCAATTCGAGAAGCAGAAGCCCTATCTGGTGGAAAGATGGCAGGCGAAGGCGTGAGGTGAGGTTATGAAAGAAATGATTTTGCAGGGATTGTCGCAAGCGTACGACAACCTGGTGCACATGATCGCGATTTTTGTTCCCCGCTTCGCGGTAATGCTGATCATCGTGGTGGTGGGATGGATCGTGGCGCTGGCGCTGCGCTATACCTTCCGCGCGATCCTGCACGTGACGCGGCTCGATCGCATTTCCGAAGAAGCGGGAGCCTCCCAGGTGCTGCGCAAAGCCGCGCTGCCGCCGATGTCGGAACTGCTGAGCCGGGCGCTGTTTTGGGTGGTGTGGCTGGGGTTCATGGTGCTGGGAGTCAGCATGCTCGGAATCCCCGAGCTGCACGAGCAAATCGCCCGGGTGTTTCAACTCCTGCCGCAGATTTTTATCGCCATCCTGATTCTCTTTTTTGGCGTTTTGGCGTCGAATTTTCTTTCCCGAGCGGCGTTGCTGGCCTCGGTAAACGCCGGACATAAATCGCCGCGGGTGTGGAGCGGCTCGATCCGCTTCGTGATTCTGATCCTGGCGATCTCGATGGCGCTCGAGCAGATTGGACTGGCCAACCAAACGGTCACTTCGGCTTTTTCGATCGTGTTCGGAGCCGCGATGCTGGCCCTGGCGCTCGCGTTTGGATTGGGCGGGCGACATTTGGCGCGCCACGCGCTCGAACAGTACTTTGGAAGCCGGAAAACGGAAGAAGACAAAGGCGAGGAACCGTCGCCGTTGTGAGCTTCGCCAGACGAGGATCTTCCGCGCGCTGCGGACCCCGTCCACCTCGTTAACCGCGCGCTGCGGCTATGCCGCCCACCCACGGCGTGCCGGCAGGTATTTTCCTGCCCGCTGACCTCGAATGTCGGCAATAATGTCTTGTAGAAATCGCGTCGGATTGCTTGCCGATGCGATCTAAGGATTCATGCCAGAGAATTCCATGAACGCGCCCGCCGCACTTGACGCCGAGTTGTTCGAAGACCTGCGCGCCGAATTGCCCGCCGTGCTGCCCGAGTTTCTGCCCAAGCAGCGATGGTTCGGGGGCAAAGCGCGCGCTATCCGGTCCGCCCAAGTGATCGATGCGATTTCGTTTGGCGGCCAGCCGTCACCCGAGTTGGTGCTGCTGGTGCGCGTCGAGTACGCCAGCGGGGCGGGAGAAACGTACGTGATGCCGGTGGTGGTGCAGGCGGAAACTCATTTGCCCGAGCGCGAGGATCCCGGTTCGCTGAGTTTCCACAGCGCGCGGCGCAGCGCGGACGTGCATCTGTCCAACGCGGTCACTCACGAAGGCTTCCTCGATTCGTTGCTGGTTGCCATCGAGAAGGAAACCACCCATCGAGGAATCCGCGGCGAGATTCGCGCCAGAAAAACGGCGGCGCTCCGCGCTTTGCGTCCGAACCCTTCGGAGATTCTCAAGGCGCGTGCCCTGCGGGCCGAGCAGAGCAATAGCTCGATCGTCTATGGCGACCGCCTGGTCCTGAAATTCTTTCGCCGGGCCGAGGACGGCATCAATCTGGATCTGGAGATCGGAACTTTCCTCTCCGAGCACGCCCACTTTGCGAACGTGCCGCCCGTCGCCGGCTCGCTGGAATACCATGACGCGCAGGGAAAGCACGCTACGCTGGGGATATTGCAAGGCTTCGTCGCGAATCAGGGTGACGCATGGCAGTTCACCCTGGCCGCCGTGTCCGAGGCTTTCCGGACCAGCAAGAGCGCGGCTGACGATGCCACTCATCTGCCGCCCGCGCAAACCAATCCCCTCTCGACTTATCGAAATGAATTGCCCGCGGCGGCCCGCGATTGGCTAGGAGCATACTTGGCGGACGTCGACTTGCTCGCGAAGCGCACCGCGGAAATGCATGCGGCGCTGGCGTCCGATTCCGCGGATCGTGCCTTCGCGCCGGAGCCGTTCTCCCATTCTTACCAAAGCGTCTTCGAGCAATCGTGCCTGGAATCGCTGGCCAACGTATTCAGCGTTCTGCGCCAGAGAATTCCCGAACTGCCACCCGGCCTGAAAGCGAGTGCGCAAAACCTTGCGGACCGCGAGGTGGAAGTAGCCCACGTATTTCACGACCGCCTCGGCCAGCGCATCGATGCCATGCGGACGCGCATCCACGGCGATTATCATTTGGGCCAGGTGCTCTATACCGGCACGGATTTTATAATCATCGATTTCGAGGGTGAGCCCGCGCGTCCGCTCGCCGAGCGCCGAATCAAGAGGTCGCCCATGCAGGACGTGGCGGGAATGCTGCGTTCCTTTCACTACGCCGCATTCGCAGGTCTGCTTGCGCCCGCCGAAGGCCGATCCATATCGGCGGACGAGCTGCGCGAACTCGCGCCCGTCGCCGAAAGCTGGCACGTGTGGGTGGCGTCCCGGTTTCTGAAAGCGTATTTCGATAATGCCGGCGCGGCGAGCGCTCTGGCACTCGGAAAGCGCCAGGATGCCATCGATCTGCTCCGGATGCACCTGCTCGAGAAGGCGATCTACGAACTCGGTTACGAGCTGAATAACCGCCCCACCTGGGTGGGAATTCCGCTGGACGGAATTTCAAAACTGCTGACCACGTGACCTCGGTAGCCAATTCCTCAGAACCAGCCGCGCCGAAGGTAATCCGTCAAACGGTACCAAGGAGAGATCGTAGCGAATGAACGACAGCAAGGAACAACCGCTGGGCGCAACCTGGCTGGGCGGAGGCAAGACGAGTTTTCTGGTATGGGCGCCGCACGCGAAGCAGGTCGATTTGCAATTGGTCGCGCCCAGCAAGCGGTCGATCGCCATGGGATCCCTTCCTCGCGGATATTTTTACGTCGTTGCCGACGCCGCTCCCGGCACTCGCTATCTCTACTGCCTGGACTCCGAAAAACAGCGCCCCGATCCGGCGTCGCGGCTCCAACCCGAAGGCGTTCACGGCCCTTCCGAAGTGGTTGAGCCGCAATTCGAATGGAGCCGCACCGGCTGGCGCGGAATTCCGCTGGAAACCTACGTTTTCTACGAACTGCACGTCCCCGCCTTCACCCCCGCCGGCACACTCGACGCGATCATCCCGCGCCTCTCCACACTAAAAGACCTAGGCATCACAGCGATTGAGATTATGCCGGTGCAGGAATATCCCGGCGATCGCAACTGGGGCTACGACGGCACCTACCCATATTCGGTGCACCATTCCTACGGCGGGCCTGCGGCGCTAAAGAGACTCGTCAATGCCTGCCACCAGCACAGCCTGGCGGTGGTGCTCGATGTCGTCTACAACCATCTGGGCCCGGAAGGGAATTATTTCGCAGATTTCGCTCCCTATTTCACCGGCATTTATCACACGCCCTGGGGCAACGCCATCAACTACGACGGCGCCGGCAGCGATGAAATTCGCCGCTATTTCCTGGGGAACGCCCTGCAATGGGTGGATGAATTTCGCATCGACGCCCTCCGGCTCGATGCCGTCCATGCGATCGTCGATCCCTCGGCTCGTCCGTTTCTGCACCAACTCGCCGACGTAGTGCACGAACGAGCCCGCCAGTTAGGCCGCGATGTCCATTTGATCGCGGAAAGCGACCGCAACGATTCGAACGTCATTCGTCCCGCCCAAGAAGGCGGCTGGAGCATGGATGCCTCATGGAACGATGATTTTCACCATGCCCTGCATGTGGCCCTAACCGGCGAAAAGAACGGCTACTTCGTGGATTTTCACGGCGTCGAAGATCTGGCGCGTTCTCTGCGCGAGGGTTACGTCTTCTCCGGACAATATTCCGAGCATCGCCAGCGCAGCCACGGAAATTCTTCGATAGGGGTCCCAGGCAAGCGCTTTGTGGTGTGCGCACAGAATCACGATCAAGTCGGAAATCGCATGATCGGAGATCGTTTGTCGCAAGCCCTGAGTTTCGAGCGGCTGAAACTTGCCGCTGCCGCCGTGCTGCTTTCGCCCTTTCTCCCGCTCCTGTTTATGGGGGAAGAGTATGGTGAGACCGCGCCATTTTCATACTTTGTCAGCCACGAAGATCCCAGGCTGATCGAAGCGGTGCGCCAGGGCCGAACCAGCGAATTCAAGGCTTTCGAATGGAACGGCTCGCTCCCCGATCCGGAATCTGAAGACACCTTCGCATCTTCCAAATTGAATTGGGAGCTGCAAACAAAAGACCGCCACCACCTGCTTTGGGAGTTTCATCGCGAGTTGTTTCGCATGCGGCGGGAAATCCCCGCGCTGGCATCCCTCGACCTTGAGCGCCTGGACGCCACCATGCTGCCCAACGGGAAAACGCTGATGATCCGCAGGGGATCAAAAGGCTCGCGGGTGATTACCGTGCTGCAGTTCGCCGAGCACGCCGAAACAATCGCTGTCGAAATTCCGCCAGGGCGCTGGCAAAAGGTTCTGGATTCCGCCACGCCGCGCTGGGGAAGCGCCGGCAGCCAAATTCCAGAGGTCCTGGAATCGGCCGGGAAGGTCCACCTGCAACTTCAGCCTTCGAGTATTTTTGTGGCAAGGGAATCGGAATAGACGATCGCCGGCGTGATTCTTAGTTGGTGCCGTTCGCCTGGGTCACAGCGGTCGGCAGTTTCGGGCGCTGCGCGTAAAACCGCTCGTCGCACTCATCGCACCGATACGGATATTTTCCGAGGGCCCGCAGCAAAATTCGTTCGTAAATACCCCGGCCACGCGACCGGTGCAAGTTTTCACTAGCGCATAACGGGCATGTCATAAGGCGTCCGTTGCCGTTTATAGTTGCCATCGCGGCACTTTCTCCAATCCTCGGTGCACATAGATCGAAGGAGAGAACAGCTACTTCTTTGAGGTTGGGAGATTCTAGAACGGTGCGGGAGCCTCGTCAATATGGTCCTGGTACCCGTCGTAAATCATAGTTGCACAAACAGTTAACTTTAGGTAATGGTACTGCCTGTCTCAGAATGATTCTCTCCGTCGATGCGCTTTCCACGCTCCGAGTTTTCTCCCCAACAACTGGAACTCTCATTCCCAGCTAAGAACGCAAGTAATCTGCCGTTAACATTCCCGCGCTACCCTCTACCGGCCCAAATAGGAGCCTCATGGCCCGCACTTCCGCCCCTGGTCCCAACTTATTTTTGAACCGCCACATTTCCTGGCTGCAATTCAATCGTCGCGTGCTGGACCAGGCTCGGGACAGCTCCAATCCGCTTCTCGAACGCCTGAAGTTTCTCGCCATCACCGCCAGTAACCTTGACGAATTTGTGGAGGTTCGCGTCGCCGGGCTCCTCCAGCAGACCGAGCACGGTGCGGGCGAGGCCGGCCCGGACGGCTTGCGCGCACCAGAGTCGTTGGTCCAAATCACCGCGGCCATCCACGAATTCGTGAAGGATCAGTATGCCTGCTGGCGCGACCACCTCGTTCCGGCCATGGCGGAAGAGTCCATCCGCATTCGTCCCTTGGCCCAGCTGAGGCCCGAGGCGCTGCGGGTGGTGCGCGACTTCTACTCGGAAAAGGTGGAGCCGTTGCTTACTCCCGTAACGGTGGATCCCGCTCATCCGTTCCCGCGCGTCCTGAATAAGGCCCTCTGCGTTGCGTTCCTCCTGCAGCGGAGAGGAAAAGGCTCCGACATTTATTTGGGCGTGGTCACCGTGCCGCGGGCTCTCCCGAGAATCTTGCGAATACCAGCCCCAGAAGGAAAAGTCGAATTCGCCTTCCTGCATGACATCGTGCACAAGCACGCCCAACGGCTCTATCACGGCTATCAGATCCTCTCCGCCGCGCCGTTTCGGATCACCCGCAATAGCAACCTGTACGTCGAAGAAGAAGAAACCCGCAGCATCCTCGATTCGGTTGACTCCCAACTCCATCGCCGCCGCAAAGGCGCCGTAGTTCGATTGGAAATCGAAGCGGGCGCCGACCCGCGCATTGTCGAACGGCTGCGCTCAAACTTTGGGGTGACCCCGGCGCAGGTATTCGAAGTCGATGGCCCCATCAATCTTTCGCGCCTGTTCAACATTTACGACCAGACGCCGCGCCCGGACCTGAAATATCCGCCGTTCATCCCACGCGAACTCGAGGTCGACGCCGCGCCGCCCGCGCTCTTCGCCCTGCTGCGAAACCGCGACGTGCTCCTGCATCACCCCTACGACTCTTACTCAACGGTGGTGCGCTTTATCCAGAGTGCCGCGCAGGATCCCGACGTTCTCTCGATCAAGCAGACCCTCTATCGCACCAGCGAGAATTCCCCCATCGTTCGCGCGCTGATGGAAGCGGCCACCAAGAAAGAAGTCACCGTAGTCGTGGAATTGAAGGCGCGGTTCGACGAAACCTCCAACATCCGCTGGGCGCGCAGTCTGCAAGAGGCCGGCGTTCAGGTCTATCACGGCCTGGTCGGGCTGAAGACCCATTGCAAGCTGTTCCTGGTGGTTCGCCGCGATGCCGACGGGGTCATGCGGCGCTACGCCCACCTCGGCACTGGCAACTACAATCCCTCCACCGCGCGGCTGTACACCGATCTCAGCCTGCTCACTTGCGATGAAGAGATTACCGAAGCGGTGCACTACGTTTTTAACTACCTCACCGCATATTCTCCGCGCGCCCACTTTGGCCCGCTGTCCGTCGCGCCCTTGAATCTCGACAAAAACGTGGTCAGCCTGATCGACCGCGAAACCGCGCACGCCAAGGCGCGCCGCCCGGCGTTCATCGTCGCCAAAGTGAACGCACTACTCGACCCCGACATCATCCAGGCGCTCTACCGTGCGTCGCAGGCCGGCGTGCACATCGAACTGATCATCCGCGGAGCGTGCGCCTTGCGTCCGGGTGTGCGCGGCGTGAGCAGCCGGATTCGGGTGCGCAGCCTGGTGGGCAGATTCCTCGAGCACAGCCGGATTTTCGCGTTTGCGAACGGCGGAAAGAGGGAAGTGTATCTAGGCAGCGCTGATTGGATGCAACGCAATCTCTACGAGCGTGTCGAGGTCATGTTCCAATTGAAAGACCCGCTGCTATGCGAAAAGGTCTGCCGCGACGTTCTGGCGCCGTATCTCGCTGACAACGAAAAGGCCCGCTTCCTGCTCGCCAATGGCGCATACACCGCATTAAACGGGCATTCGGGACGAAGCGATTCTGCTTCGCGCTTTAACGCACAGGAACACTTTATGCATCCCGCGCAAGATCTCAGGAACGGGAAGGGCGGTTCACTCGATCACCATCGCGCCAACCGGGCATCTTCCGCCCTCTTGCAATTTCTGACGGAACGCGATTAGCGCGGCGCGCCTCTCTCTGCAACCGATTCTCGATCTATCCGATGTGCCGGAAAAGCCAGAATAGCGATCCCGCCAGCAGGATAGATACCGGCAGCGTCAGGACCCAGGCCATCGCCAGATTGCGCACCGTAGCCCATTGCAGCCCCGAATGATTGGCGGCCATGGTTCCGGCCACGCCCGAGGAAAGCACGTGGGTCGTACTCACAGGTAAGCCGAACCAGTCGGCAGCTCCAATCGTCACCATGGCCGTAATTTCGGCGGCGGCGCCCTGCCCGTACGTCAAATGATCCTTGCCGATCTTTTCTCCCACCGTTACCACGATGCGCTTCCAGCCGATCATGGTGCCGAAGCCCAGCGCCAAGGCCACCGCCACCTTCACCCAGCTCGGGATGAACTTAGTGGCTTTGTCGATGTGCCCCTTGTAGTTCTGCAGCACCGCCGCGTCGGCGTCCGAAAATTTCGGATTGCCCGATTTCTTCATTAGCCGCAGCGCTTCGCTCACCACGTACATGTCATTTCGGAAGTTGCGCACGTGCTCCTGCGGGACCGCTTTCAATTCCTTGTAGATTGCCATTTCCGTGCCGATGCCGTTCACCAGTTGCCGCAGCGCCAGCATGGTGTTTGGAGTGAACTGCTTGGTGCGAATGTAGTCGGTCACCTCATCGCGCGAATCGCCAACCACCGCGGTAGGTGAAACGTAGTTTCCCAGCATGTCCGCCGTCTGCGTCGAGACCGCGACGAAATCCTGGGTCTGTTGTATAGTCACCGCGTGGTTCACCGCGTAGGCGGTCGGCACCGTGCCGATCAGGATCAACATGATCAAGCCCATGCCCTTTTGTCCGTCGTTCGATCCATGCGCAAAGCTCACTCCCGTGCAGGTGAGCACCAGCAGCGAGCGAATCCAGAACGGAGGCGGCTCGTTTCCTTCGGGAGCTTTGTAGAGTGCTTTGTTGGGGATAACCGCCTTCATCAACATCAGCAGCAACGCCGCGCCCAGAAACCCGACCAGCGGGGATAGCACCAACGCCTTTCCGATGTTGGTCGCCTGGCCCCAGTCCACGCCGCTGGTGCCGGACTTCGCGGACATCAGCTGGTTCGCGATACCCACGCCAATGATCGACCCGATCAATGTGTGCGAACTGGATGCCGGCAATCCGAAGTACCACGTGCCCAGATTCCAAATAATCGCAGCCACCAGTAGCGCGAACACCATCGCGAAGCCGGCCTGGCTGCCCACTTGCAAGATCAGTTCCACTGGCAGCAGCGACACGATCCCGAATGCAACCGCTCCGCTTGAAACCAGCACCCCGATGAAGTTCCACACGCCCGACCAGACCACCGCAACATGCGGTTCCAGGGAATGGGTGTAGATCACCGTGGCTACCGCGTTCGCCGTATCGTGAAAGCCGTTCACGAATTCAAATCCCAGCGCGATGAAAAGCGCTAATCCCAGCAGAATGTATGGCATCGCGCTGGTGGCGTGAATCCCGGAGAGATCCGAAGTCAAGTGGATCCCGGCATAGATGAATCCGACGATCAACGCAATTCCGAACAGCAAAATTCCGATTCGGCCGCTCGAACTTACTTTCGCATCCAGTACATGAGCTGGTGTTGCCATCTGGCTCCCTCTTCGCTGGGGTTGAAATCCCCACCGGCGGGGAGAGGCTAACGGCCTTGTGTTACAGATGTGTGACAGCGGCGTAACGGGGGTGTAGCAAATGGTGGCACAGCCAATCTGGCTGTGGCTTAATCCAAATCCAAAAACGTTCACCCAACAGAATAGAACGCTGCCTGGGGTTCTGCGAAGGAATCACGAACCCGCAGTCCGCAGGTAATCCAACGTCAGAAGCTGCTTCCACGTTTCGCCCGACTTTTCTTCCAGCAGCCAGTTGTAGTCATCGTTTGTCTTGCGGGTGACGGTTACCCGGAGGTCGCTCATTTTTCCATCGAAGTCCTCGCCGCGGAACGTTAGCTCCATCACGTTGCCATGCACCTTTACCGGCCCCTCATAGATTTCGCCCCGCGCGCTCATGTACCAGAAACCCAGCGCCGACGTCCGTGCATCCCAGAAGAAATTGCCGTCGTAATTCTTCAACGTGCCTTTCTCCATAACGAAGTGGGTAGTAAACCGGATGAACGCGTCGTTGTCCGACCATCGGTAGCGAGTCTCGATATTTTTCATTCCTGGCCCCACTTTGCTGGTATCCGCGCTCCACACCCCGCCCACCAGCCACGCCAACGGAGAAATCGGCTTGGCCGCCTCCGGCTTCTTCGCCGCCTCCTGTCCCCAAATCGCGCTCGAACCGATCGCCACCAACACCAACAGTATTCCGGCTTTCCGCACGGTGCCTCCCAGACTCGATCGAACCGTCGTTACTACCTAATGATCCGAAAGTTTGACGCAGCGAACTGCTCGACGTTATCAAGAGTTTTGGGCAGGGAAGATGCATCCGGCGGGACCGTCAGAGGCTGACCTGGTGCGTGACGGCCATCTCCCGATAGCGGCACAAAGCGTTCGCGAGCTGCATCTGCCGCGGAGTCTTGCAGTCCGGCTCATACAATCGAGGACTGCCGACCACAATTACCGCTGATTCCGCGCGCGACGTTGCCACGTTCAGCCGGTTCAGGCTGTACAGAAATTCCATTCCGCGCGGCGCGTCTTCGGGCGAAGACGTGGTAAGCGAATAAATCACTACCGGAGCTTCTTGTCCTTGGAACTTATCAACGGTCCCCACCCGCGCGCCTTTTGGCAGCCGAGCGAGAAGATCCGAAACCTGCGCATTGTATGGCGCCACTACCAGGATGTCCTTTAGTTCCATGCGGCCGATATTGCCCTCGCTGCGAGACCGCGTGACGCATGGAACCAACAAACTCTCCACGATGCCCGCGATAGCCTCTACTTCTTCCGCCGACGAACTCTGATTCGCCTCGTGCACCACTGGCACAAACCACAACCCAGCGCCGCTAATCCAAGGGTGGCCCGCGATTACTCGGCTCCCGACGTGGCTGCGCGATGTGAGGCGGTCTTCATAAAACACTTGAGACGTGAATTTGCAGACCGCCGGATGCATGCGCCAGGTTTCGGGCAGCAATAATCCCATCTCCGCAGGAATCGTCACGTGCTCTCCCAGCAGATATTGCAACGCGGATAGTTCCGCGCCGTCCGGATGGCTGCCTTTCAAGGGGCGCTGGAGTTGCTGGGGATCTCCGACCAAAACCAGACTCTTTGCCGCTTGCGCCACGGCAACCACATCCGCCAACGCCATCTGTCCGGCTTCGTCGATGAATAGCACATCCACCGCTTCGAAATATTCCGGCCGGGCCCACATCCAGGCGGTGCCGGCAGCTACTTGGGCCGCGCCGGACCGCAAGCGCGCTAACGGTATTTCGTTTTTCGAGGTGGTCTCGACGTTCGAAACACATTCTTCAGTGTCGTCTCCATCTTTCGTTTTTTGGACGCACTGCACGTTCATCCGCAGTGGTTTGGCGGCCTCTTGAACCACCTCCAACACCTTTCGAATCACCTTGTGACTGAGCGCAGTGACTCCCACTTTTTTCCCCGCGGCCACCAGCTCGCAGATCATGTGGGCGGCGGTGTACGTTTTCCCCGCGCCCGGCGGTCCCTGGATCGCAAACACGGAATGGTCCAGCGCGCGGACCACCCGCTGAGCCGTGGCGAGCGCGACTTCGCCAGGGGGCGCGGCAAGGGTTTGAGGGGCCTTGAGTCTGGGCGGCTTCCTCAGCAATAGCTCGCCGATTGCCTCAAATCTTCCTGGGGTTCCAACGCCGCTGTCCCTCACCCATTCGCCGATGCTGTACAAAGACTCGGCCAATACCAGCGAACGCGGCCCGCGCGGGTCGCCGAAAATCACCTGGGGATGAGGAGCATCCAGACTTTTCTTAGTTTTCTTGATACCCACCGTGAGCGCGGCGAAATCAATCCACTCAACTGTCCCCAATTTCATTTCTCGATGGCAGACTTCGTCTCCGGCGTGCACGCCGGTATCCTGCGCAGGAAATGAATATGTGTCGACCGGCAGTTCGCGGCCCCGCTCGGTCCGATGCATGAATTCTAGTCCGCTGAGACTACAGCGCTCGTCCGCAAGCGCGTCGTCCTCCATTTCGGCGAACTTGAAATACTGCCAATGCCCGAATTTTTCTTCGCGCCGGTGCCAATCGAGAAGTTGCGCCAACATCCACTGCGCTGCCTGCTCGGAACTGCGTTCCGCCGGATCGCTGGGAACGCTATCAACGAGCCGAGCCACCAGTGCGGCGACGCGCTGTTGACGTTCGCTTAAGTTGTCGGAGGGCGCGCCATCCTTTATCGTGGGCCTCGGAATTGCTGCCCCTGCTTGCTCCAGCGTGCGCCGTTCGCTTTCAAGCCAATCTCGCAGCGACGCTGTGGAGCGGCAGTCGTCTTCGTTGTATCCCTCCATCGCGGCTTGATCTTCCTTGCGCAGTTCACCGCCGCGCTCCAGCTCCAGCCAGTGCTCGATGTAGCGCATCGCCGCGAGCGACACCTCCCGCGGAATCGTTCGCTTGAATTTGTGGAAGATTTCCAATTTCTTGAGCGAGTATTCCTCTACCCCGGCCCGCACCGCTTGTTTGAAAATGGTATGCAGATCGACCAACAGGTCGGCCCGCAGCATGCGATCCAGTTCCTCTTCCCGGGTTGCATATTTGCCCGCTAACAATTTGAAGTGGGTTTCCTCGTAGCCGCCGAAATGGTAAACGTGCATCTTGGGATCGGCCGCCCACCGCTTCATAATCTCGTCCACCAGCCACTCAAACCCCTGTTTCTCTTCGTCGGCGGTTAGGCTCCAGCGTTTTTCGTACCGCAGCGGTTGCTGTTGATCCCCCGCGGCAAAGCCGAATAGATATTCCTGCCCATTGGACCCCGCAAACGGATCGCCCTCGAGGTCCACGAACACGTCCAGTGCCGAAGGCGCGGGCAGCTTGCAGAATCCAATGTCCTCCACTACCGTCAGCAGCTCGTGCACCGGCTCTTGCGATGCTCTCGCTTGCACTTGTAGGCGCGCCTGCTCGCGGATTCGTTCGTAACTTTCGCTCGATCCATGAAACGGTTTGTGCTCGAGTGGAATCGGCAGAAGCGCGAGCTTCGCCATGGTTTCTGCGTTCCATTCGTTGAGCTGGTTGCGTTGGAGTTTGGTGATGCCGGCGACCAG
This sequence comes from uncultured Acidobacteriota bacterium, assembly GCA_963725655.1. Lineage (GTDB taxonomy): Bacteria > Acidobacteriota > Terriglobia > Acidiferrales > UBA7541 > CAVRXT01. The sequence goes on from CAVRYY010000001.1 coordinate 1,010,453, forward strand.
CGAAGTGCTGTCGTCGTCGCGCCGGCGCTTATCGCATTCCGTAAAATAGCGGCACACATCGCAGTGAGTGCATGGTTCAGGATACGTGGGGTCGCTCTTCCCGTTGTCGCTCACGCTTTCCAGCTGCGCCTTCACGTAGCGATAGTAGGCGGCGTATTCGTCGCATCGGTACGGCTCGCGTTTGAATTCGGCCCCGCCGGGAATCACGTACATGAACTCTGGTTTTTCCCCTTGGATGTGCGTCAATATGTCCGAGTAAAGGGCCAGTTGAAGAATCGTCGCCGCTTTCGTCTCCCGCGTTAACTTGCAGTCGTAGACTTCGTACGACCAGTTTCCAAAGCGGCTCGATCGCGTGGTCACTTTGCGCAGCACATCGGGCCGGCCGAACCAGCGATCGTGACCGAGCGCACCCTGCGCGATCACGTCCACCCCGCGCTCCATCGCCGAAACGGTTTCGGTTAACGCTCGTCCGTCGTCTTTCACCTCCCGGAGATTGACGAACGACAATCCTTGGCTTTGCAGCAGGTCCAGGTAACGCTGCTCGTGACGGTCGCCCAGCTCTTGGATCACTATCAAATCGGGGGCCTGCCACTTCGGCGCGGCGCGGTGTCCCCGCGCGACGCTTAACTGAAGCCCGGTCAGGTGGCGGCACGCCAGATGATTGCTGAGGTCGGTTGCCGCCAGGCGCAGATGTTGGGAAAGTAGTTTCATTTGGTGCCGCGGTCTCGTCGATTATAGGACGAATATCAGGTCGTAACCCCGAAGGATTCCCACTCGAGGACGTACCCGTCTATCTATAGCTCAAAGCCGAGAATGAAGCATGTTCGCCGCAACCCCCGATCGAGCCCACTACCCGATGACGCATTCACGGAGGTCGAGTACACTGGCCACGGCGCAGTCCGAGGGAAGTCGGGAGCCGCCCCTTTCCCCATCGGATCACCCTCTCATGAAAACCGCGCCATAGAAACGCAAAAGGAGAATCACAATGGCATACGTAACGGTGGGCAAAGAAAACGGAAGCAACATCGATATCTACTACAAAGACTGGGGCACCGGCCAACCTTTAGTTTTCAGCCACGGATGGCCCCTCAACGCGGACGCCTTCGAAGACCAGATGCTCTTTCTCGCGGCCCGCGGTTACCGCTGCATCGCGCATGATCGCCGCGGCCACGGGCGTTCCAGCCAGCCGTGGAGCGGGAACGAAATGGACACCTACGCCGACGATCTCGCCAAGGTGGTCGAATCGCTCGACCTCAAGGACGCCATCCACATCGGTCACTCCACCGGCGGCGGCGAAGTGGCTCGCTACATCGGCCGTCACGGTTCAAAGCGCGTCGCCAAGGCCATCCTGATCAGCGCCGTTCCGCCTTTGATGCTTAAGACCCCTGCGAATCCCGCCGGCTTGCCCATGGATGTGTTCGACCATCTCCGCGCTGCCGTCCAGGCCGACCGCTCCCAATTCTGGGAGGATCTCAGCGCCCCCTTCTACGGCGCGAACCGCACGGGCTCCAAGGTGTCAAAAGGCCTGCGTGATTCGTTCTGGATGCAAGGGATGCTGTGTGGGATTAACGCGGCCTACGACTGCATCAAGGCGTTCTCGGAGACCGACTTCACCGAAGATCTGAAGAAATTCGACGTCCCCACGCTGGTGCTCCACGGCGACGACGATCAGATCGTGCCCATCGTTGCGGCCGGAATGCTCTCGTCCAAGATCATCAAGGGTGCCACCCTGAAAGTGATTCCGGGCGCGCCGCACGGTATGTGCTCAACGCTCAAAGACCAGATCAATGCCGAACTGCTCGCATTCATCAAAGGCGCGGCAACCACCGCGTCCGCCTAGCTTCGGCCGGATATCCACAGATCTGATCCCTACTCAAGCGCCTCCCCGGATGCTAATTTCGCAGCAGACGGGGAGGCTCCCATTGAAGCCACACAGACCAGAACGGCTCCGCAATTTTACGGGTGCCAGCGCCCGAAACGCTTAAAATCCCATTCCCGGCAGGCGTGGGGATTAGAATTTGAATGTGGTTGATTATCAACGATATACAAAATCTGATTCCCGGCAAATTACGAAAACACATTTATTCTTGAACAAGAAGCGAAAGTCACAGCAGGCCGCCCGCTACGATGGGCCCGGGCCACAAATCAGGTGAGACTCAGCGAGCGGTACTGGTAGCTGGAGGCACCGGCGGGCTCAGGACCGGGAGCGATCGAGAAGCAATTCGCGCTCACGCGTGTTGCGCGTGAGCGCTGCGGCCTTTGCGAATTCCGCGCGCGCTTCGTCTTGGCGGCCGAGCTTCGCGAGCAGGTCGCCCCGGACGCTGGGCAGCAGGTGGTAGTTCTTGAGGGAAGGCTCGGAGGCCAGAGCATCGACGATAGCCAGGCCCGCTGCCGGACCCTCGGCCATCGATACCGCGACCGCGCGGTTCAGTTCCACTACCGGGGACGGCACGCGCTCCGCGAGCGTCTGGTAGAGCGCCGCGAGCCGAGTCCAATCGGTCTTGGCGGCGGTGCTGGCCCGTGCGTGGCAAGCCGCGATCGCGGCTTGCAGCGTATACGGCCCGAGCTCCGCCCGTAATTTCTCGGCGCGGTCAAGCGCCGAAAGACCGCGGCGGATCAGCAGCTGATCCCAGCGCGCACGACTTTGATCGAGCAGAAGGATAGGCTCCCCTGCGGGGCCGGTCCGCGCACGCAAACGCGACGACTGAATCTCCATCAGCGCCGCCAGGCCGTGCACCTCCGGTTCGTTTGGAGCGAGTTCGGCCAGTATCCGCCCCAGGCGCAGCGCCTCGTCGCACAATGCCGGCCGCATCCAATCCTCACCGCCGGTGGCCGAGTAGCCTTCGTTGAAGATGAGGTAGATCACCTCGAGTACTGACGCCAGGCGCGCGGTTAGTTCAGCGCCGCGGGGAACTTCGAACCGGACGCGCGCTTCGGCCAGCGACCGCTTGGCCCGAACGATACGCTGCGCGATCGTTGGTTCCGAGGTGAGGAAAGCGCGCCCGATTTCTTCGGTGGTGAGGCCGCCGAGCAAGCGCAGCGTTAGCGCTGCGCGCGCCTCCGGGGAAAGAACGGGATGGCAGGAAATGAACAGCAAGCGCAACAGGTCATCGCCGACTGGGTCGTCGATGGCCGCATCGAAATCCGGCACGGCCAACTCCTGTTGAGCCTCGAGCTCGCGCCCCAGCTCCTGATGCTTGCGCTCGAGAAGCTTTTCTCGCCGCCACAAATCGATCGCTCGATGCTTCGCGGTGGCCATCAGCCACGCCCCGGGATTATCCGGCACGCCTGCTTTCGGCCACTGTTCCAGCGCGGCGACCAAGGCGTCTTGCGCGAGTTCCTCGGCCAGGCCCACGTCGCGCACCATGCGCGTGAGGCCAGCGATCAGTCTGGCGGATTCGATCCGCCAGACTGCGTCGATGGCGCGATTGGTATCGGAAGCCCTCATGCCTTCCGATCAAAACATCTTCGCCGCGCGAGCGCAACCGCTACTGCCCAGGAGCGGCCGCGGACGCCTCGAAGATCTGGCGCACTTCACTTTCGCCCTGACCAGCCTGGTTGAGGAAGCTCTTTGTATATTCGACCGCTTCCTCCTTGGACTTCGCCTGGATGATCGCGTAGCCGCCGATCACTTCCTTGGCTTCGGCGAACGGCCCGTCGGTTACGGTGAACTTCCCGGCGTCAATCCGCACCCGGGCGCCTTTCGCGCTGGGCAGCAATCCGTCGGTGGCCAGCAGCCAGCCCGACTTAAACGAGGCCTCAATGTATTTTCCCATCTCCGCGAGATGCTCCGGGCTGGGAGGCGCGGCGGCCTCGCCGCCCGGCTTGTAGAACACTATGAATCGCATGGGTATCGCTCCTTTGCACTTTGAATTGCTCTTGGCACAACTGTTCTCTACTTGGACGACGAATGAAGCGCGGCGAAATCGACAGCTTCGCAAATTGTTTTTCGCCGCCGCGATCCGCGCTGCGGCGCATCCCGCGTGTCAGGGTTTCGCGGTCTGGCCGATTTTTGCCTGCATCTCGGAAAGGCCGGCTGCCGCTTGCTGGAGATCGGCGGGGAAGTCTGCCATCTCCTGCACCTGCCTCACTTCGATCACCTCGTTGTCTGAGCCGGGGCAGCGGGAAGCCCATTCGATCGCTTCTTCCTTTGAGCGCACCTGAATCATCCAGTATCCGCCGACCACTTCTTTCGCTTCAGCGAAAGGGCCGTCAGTCACTTGGGGCTTTCCTCCAGCGAACGAGACGCGCACTCCCATCGAAGGCGGGTGCAGGCCATCGAGCGCCAGCAGCACGCCGGCCTTTTGCAGGGATTCGTTGTACTTCATCATCGCGGCCACGGCTTTGGGGTCGGGCATGGCGCCTGGCGCGGCGGTGTCATATCCCTTTGGCAGCATCAGCATCATGAATCGCATGGTCATTTCTCCCTTGGGTATCGTTCGCTGCTGGACACTTGCAAATCCAGCCTTCACTTATACGTCGAATAAGGTGCGGCAAAATCGACAGCTCCAGTATCTTTTTTTCGCAGGCGTTTGTTAAGGGCGGGGACTGCACGCCGGTTAGCGGGAATGCGTGGGAAGCCCGCGCTGGCCAGGGAAACATATTTGCGGCGCAAAAAAACATGATTACTTCAGCAATATGATCCATAGCTAATCAGTACATTTCCTGACGGACAAATCACATTTAGTACTAGACAACTTCTTCGCCCTAGCATTATTGTCGTAGCCGCGGACGTTAAGAGCCAGCGGAGGAGCAAACCAACCGATGGGCGAGATTTACGATATCTTCGAACGGTGCGCGGCAGGCGCGGTATGGGTGGAAAGTTTTGTCGGGCTACAGGGAATTGCCGAACGCCTGGTTCATCTCAACGCCGAACGGCCCGGCGATTATTTTGCGTATAGCGTTCATGATGCGAAGGTGGTCGCCGAACTTTCCCAATCGCCATATCTCGAGTGGCGAGCCGCCCCCCAAGCCCATTCGCCGGCGGCCCCGCACAGCCGGCACGCTGAGAAGGGCGGCCCGAACGGCAACGGCAACGCGAATGGCAACGGCGTAGACAGCCAGCGCGCAAACCGTCACGGAGCGAATGGCAACGGCACAAACGGAAATGGCAAAAACGGAAATGGCGCCGCGCGATTGCTTGCGGGTGGGAATCACGAACAGGATTACGAGCCGGATGGGGAAGCGGACACGAAGACTGCGGCATCCTCGGATTAGTTGCCGCCGGAATTAACCAAGCGTTGCACCTGGCAAGTATTCGTTTGCGCCTTCTTACGCTTCTTTCCCAATCCACCAAAGAACTTTGGCCAGGATCTTCCACTTGTTTCGGCCGTCCAGCGTAACGGATTCGTACTTGGGGTTTTCCGCGTGGAGCACTTCGGTGAGGTCATAGGTTCGGAAGCGAGACACCGTTAGTCCCCTGTCCTTGTGCCACGCCACCACGATTTTCCCGTTCAGTTGGGCCGGGTCATTCTGCGACGAGTCCACCGCCAGAATATAGCCATCCCCAATCACCGGGCTCATCGAGTCGCCGTGCACCCGCAGGCAAGAGGTGGTCTCCGGATTCGGACACCATTCTCTGGGGGCGGCGATCATGCTTTCGACCGGCGCACCGTTCAGCGCCGGCGTGTTGTCGCCCTTCTCTCCGTGGGACGCGGCAGACACTTTCAGTAGTGGAATGGCGATCAATTGCTGCTTATCCGCGATCGTCTTCTTGGCTCCGCTTCCGGCTCGTACCCACTGGAAATCGGGCACTTTGGTTTGCGATATCCGCCGCCCAAGCTGCGGCAGGATGCGCATGAGGTCTTCGTGGCGTAGCCCGGCCCGTCCCCAAAAATACCAACAGATGGGATCGCCGGCTAGATTTCCGAGCTCGATGTAACTGCGGGCGGTGGGCTCTTGCGCGCCGCGCTCCCAACGGGAAACCGCCATCGCCGAAGAGTGGAACTTTTTGCCGAAGGAGGTCTGACTCAGCTTAAAGGTGCGGCGCAAATCGGAAATGGCACTAGCCCACTCTTGACTGGTCGGTAGTTTCGATTTGCGGCGAGACTTCGTCATTGCCGAACCCTGAATGACAATACATCTATCAAGAGCCTCGATACAACACTAAATGTACGGTGGCGTACTTGATTTGGGAAAGGAATTTTTTTGGTTTAACATTTGTGGCTAGCTTTGCACGTGAATAGAGCGTATCTTGGACTAGTCTCCTCTAGCACGTTGCCGCCGCACTCAGGCAACCGGTTCCTTGCGAAATCAGACTGTTTCGTAAGGAGCCCAACATGGCCGGCAAGTCTCCCCGCGTTCGCGGCAAGAGCGTTCTCCCCAATGGCGCGCCAAGCAACGGCCGGCGAACGCTTCGCAACACGATTCTTCTGAATCTGCCCCGCGCCGAATACGATCGCGTATTTCCCAAACTGCGATTCGTCGAATTGCCAACCCAAACAGCGCTAACCGAGATGGGTAAACCGATCGAGTTTGGCTGGTTCCTCAACGCCGGCCTCGGTTCGATCCTGAATGTGCTGTCCACCGGGAAGAGCGTAGAAGTGGGCCTGAGCGGACACGAGGGATTCGTGGGTATTCCGCTGATCGCCGGCTTACGGAGCAGTCCCACCCGCGTCGTGATGCAGGTGGCCGGCTCGGGGTACAAGATAAGCGCCAAAGCTTTGGCCCGTGTGTTGAGGGAATGCCCCCAACTCGAAAAGAGCCTGCAGCAGTATGGCCAGGAATTGGTTCTGCAGGCCTCGCACGTCGCTGCTTGCAATCGGCTACACGAGGTGGAACAGCGGCTGGCGCGATGGCTGCTGATGAGTCAAGACCGCTTGGGAGGCGATATTGTTCCTCTTACCCAGCAGTTCCTGGCGCATATGCTGGGCACTCGCCGCGCCAGCGTGACGGTCGCTGCCGGCGTCTTGCAGGACGCGGGTTTCATTACCTATGTCCGCGGACGAGTGACCATCCGGAGTCGCAAGGCCCTGGAAGGAGCCTCCTGCGAGTGCTACAAAATCATCGTCGAGCAGGCTCGCAAGTGGCACGCCGAAGCGAAGTAAGATTTCGCACCACAGCCCTTCTTTCCCTCCGAATCAGGCCCCCGAATAGCGCCCCGCACTGCATCGTTGCGTGAATCTGGCGAAGACCTGTTCTCCGGTAGTGTCGCCGGGATGTAACGCGGGCACGCGCAGAGATTTCTTGACCGAGATTTTGTAACCAAATTCCCAAGATTTTGTAACCGAATCGTGCCTTCCGGCGTCAATGATAAAAGAGGGTAGAGGGCGGCGAAGTGTGCCGCTAATATCCCGTATTCCATATTGAGGAGCTACCGTTTTCGGTAGACACTTCGTCCAGCCTCGCCTCCGCCGCGTCAGTTCCACGCTAAGTACCATAGAATCTGGTACTAAAGTCCTAGTGACTGATTGGACCACCAATTGCTCTCCTACCATTGAAAGGGAGGACTCTCACATGGTCCATGCTTCGAAGTTGCTCTTTGTTCTGGTGTTGGGGTGCTTGCTGGTCGTATCTCCGGTTTTCGGCCAGGCGGAAGATGGTTCGATCGCAGGGACAGTGCGCGACTCGTCGGGAGCCTTAGTGGTGGGCGCGAGCGTCGCCATCAAGAACGTAGCGACGGGTGCCGAACGCACCACCGCCACGGGTAACAACGGCGGTTACTCGGTGCCGGGTCTAGGGCCGGGGAGCTACGCCGTAAAGGTGAGCAGGACCGGATTCCAAACTTTCGAGACAGTTGTGGAAGTGACTGTCGGCGGCGCGATCACCGCCGATGCCCAGCTGACCGTAGGCGCGACCACGACGGTAGTCGAGGTTGTCGCCGAAGCGGGCACGGCCGTGAATACGCAGACCCAGGAAATGTCGCAGTTGATTGACGCCCAACAGGTGTCGATGTTGCCCAGCCTTACCCGCAACCCCTACGACTTCGTAGCGCTCTCCGGTAACGTTAGTGGCGGAGATAACACCACCAACAGCGCCAACAGCGGCCAGAACCTCACCGCCCGTGGCGTGGGCTTGTCCATCAATGGCCAGCGCGAATCCGGCACCGAGATCCTATTGGACGGCGTCGAGAACGTCGCGGTGTTCGGAGCGTCCATTGGCGAGGACGTGCCAGTCGATTCGATTCAGGAATACAGCATCATTACCAACAACTTCCTGGCGGAATATGGACGCGCCTCGGGAGGCGTGGTTAACGTCTCCTCGAAGGTAGGAACCAACGCATTCCACGGTTCTGGCTGGGAATTCAACCGCCTTTCGGCCTACACCGCGAACACCTACGCCAACGACTCCGCGAACGCCGCTTCGATTGACGGCGGCGGCTCGATCATTGACCCCAAGGGCATTTACACCCGGAACCAGTTCGGTTTCCAGGCGGGTGGCCCGATCGTCAAGAATAAGCTCTTCATTTTTGAGTCGACCGAATGGACGCGGGTACGCAGCTCCGCATCCGAGAGCGAAGAGGTACTGGATCCGAGCTTTATTTCCTTATTGCCGGCCAACGCTCAAGCGTATTTCGCCAGCTACGGTACCGGCGCAGCACCCTCTTCTGGTGTGGCGACTACCGCAGGCCAGCTGTCAGCGGCCGGGTTCCCAGTAGGACCGATCAACGGCACCACCGCGGTTGCGGCATCGCAACCCGTATTCGACACGGTGAACTTCAGCGCGCCATTCGATGCGGGCGGCGGAACTCCGCAGAACACGTACACCCTGTTGGGACGCGTCGATTACAACCTGACCGACAAGACGCAGCTGTTCTTCCGAGCGGCCCGAGAGAGCCAGGACCAGTTCACTGGTTCGGCGTTCTACACCGCCTACCCGCAATATGATGTCGGCGACGCGATTGCCAACCAGAGCTACCTGATCTCGGTAAGCCACACGTTTACCAACAACGTCTTCAGCAACACGAAAATCAGCTTTACCCGCTTCAACAGTCAGAACTCTTTCGACGGCAAGCTGACCAACACCCCGAACCTGATGATCGTCTCGCCCACTGACCCAGTGAGCGGCGGTTACATTCAGCTCCCCGGGTTGGAAAACGAGGGGGCCCCGGGCGAAGGTGGTTTGCCGTTCGGTGGACCGCAGAACACATTCCAGCCGGAACAGGACATTGCCTGGACCAAGGGCCGCCACAATATGCGGTTCGGTGGTGGGCTGACGTACATCCAGCTGAACGTGGCCTACGGCGCGTATGCCCAAGCCGTGGAACAGCTGGGCGGCGACTTTGCCGACAGCATCGCGGATTTGACCAACGCCGCGGGGAACCCTGGCGGAAGCCAGCTGGTGGCCTTTGACGCTCGCGTCAATGCCAACGGCGTGTTGCCCTGCCACAGCGATATCTATGGCAATCTGATCGAAACCCCGCAGTGCGCGGTCACTCCTCCGCTGGGTTCGGCTCAATACGGACGGAGCTATCGCTACAAGGACTGGGACATCTATGCCCAGGATAGTTTTAGGGCCACTCCGCGGTTGACCATCAACTACGGCTTGCGCTACGAGCACTACGGCGTACAGCACAACGACATTCCCAGCTTGGACTCCAATTTTTACTACGGTTCGGGTTCCAGCTTTGAAGAGCAAGTCCGAAACGGAAGCATGGACATTGCCGACAAGAGTCCGGTCGGCCAATTCTGGGCTCCTCGTTGGGGCACCGCTGCACCGCGCGTTGGCTTTGCGTACGATCTCCGCGGCGACGGCAAGAGCAGCATCCGTGGCGGCTACGGGATCAGCTACGAACGCAACTTCGGCAACGTGACCTACAACGCCAGCTTCAATCCCCCGGCCAGCGCCGTGCTGAGTTCTGTTTGCGCAGCCGGCAGCACCGGATGCACCGCGCTGGTTACCAATGACGACCTCGGCCCCCTGGGTCTGCCTGGTCCCCCCAGCTTCCTGGGTCCCAGCGAGCTCCGGATGCCGGACCCGAGAATTAACGTCGCGCAGACGCAGTTCTGGAGCGGCGCGTACGAGCGAGAGTTGACCCACAACACCATTTTCGAAGTCAGTTATAGCGGTGCACGTGGGAATCATCTGTATGACATCGAAAACATTAACCTGCCTGGCGCGGGCCAGGTATATCTGGGCGACCCATTAGTCACTGGTGCAGCGTGCGCCGGGACCGGCTATGAGAATTTGGCCACTGGGAATCCCGAATGCCTCACCCGCCCGAACAATCAGTTCTCGAACATCAACATGCGCGGCAGCTTGGGCGCGAGCCAATATAATGGTATGAACATCAAGTTCCAAACGACCAACCTGAAGAATACCGGCCTGAGCTTGGTCGCAAACTACACCTACGCGCGGTCGTATGACGACATCAGCTCGACTTTCTCGGACAGCTTGCAGGGTGGATCGGGGTACATTGGTTCGCTCGGCTACACCGATTTCACCCACCCGAGGCTGGACTGGGGCCCATCCGATTTCGATGTGCGGAATCGCGTAGTGGTCTCCCCGATCTGGCAGACTCCCTGGTTCCGAAGCGGAAAGGGCTTTGCGCGCCAGGCGTTGGGTGGATGGACGGTATCGGGAATCATTACCGCGCGCGGCGGCATCCCGTTCTCGGTGTTCGACTACTCCAACGACGAGAACTTCTATACCGTTCCTCGCTTAACTCCCGCTTCGGCGATCTCCCAGTACCATGTGGGCTCGCCGGTTTCGGCAGGCGTCAACACTTTCAATGCCTTGAGCGTGCCGGTGCCGGCTAGTTTTGCGCCTCTCAATTCAGAGTTGGGCATCTCGGACTTCGGTCCGTTTCCAGCCAACATGACCGGGAGGAACGCATTCCGTGGCCCGGGAGCGTGGAACAGCGATTTGGCTCTAAGCAAGAGCTTCAAGTTCACCGAGCGTGTGGGAATGGAGTTCCGCGTCGAGGGATTTGATGCCTTCAACCATCACAACTATTATGTCAACTCGACTGACCTGTACTATGACGGCCCGCAGACTACACCGTTGGAAGTTACCGAACTGAAGGGCGGTCTCGGTACTCTGGCCACCGGTGGCAACCACGATGAGCGCCGTTTCGGTCAGTTCTCGATGAAGCTGAACTTCTAGTCGGCTCAGAGTAAAAAAGGGGGGAGCCGCGAGGCTCCCCCTTTTTTTTTGCGAGTTGTCTATGACCAAAGCCCCGTACGATAGTTTTGAAGCTCTCAATCCTTTCTTCGACGTCGTCATGGAAGGCTTACGCGGACTCGTCGATGGCGATCATTATTTCGATACGTTTGCCGAAGACGCCTCCTTCGAGTCCCGCTATCACTTCCCCGGCTGGCCTCTGACAATTCGAGGTCGAGCTAACCTAATCGCTAGCCTCTCCGGATACGGCAAGACGATCAAGCTTCACTCCGCCGACGCGCTGGTCGTGCATCGCTCTCAGGACAGTCGCGTGGTGATCCTTGAGTATGAAGTGCACGGCAAGATTCTTTCGACGGACTTGCCGTACGACAACAGGCTCATCTCCGTGGTAACCATTGAGAAAAGAAGGATTGTGCATTGGAGAGACTACATGGACTCCCTGGCTGCCTGGACGGCGTTGAACAGCGCCCGCTAGCCTCAGAATCCTGGCGATGGCACATGGCTCGGCGACCCACCTTGGAATCGCGAGGCGTCCCATCCGCCATCCGCACGAAATATGCATTTGTTACATCAGCGGCTTGTTATTCGCGGGCAGAGCGTCGCGATAGACTTTCAGATTATTCTTGTCCACCACCACCGTCCCGGTATCCACATTGGTCGGCATCGGAGCGGCGGGAGCGGTGCGCCAGTCTTTGAATTCGTGCACCGCGTTGTGGTGCAAATCGTCGAGGAATTTCAGCCCATAGTAGCTCATGACGTAGGGCTTCTGGGTGATGGTGGCGGTAATTACGCCGCGCTCGATCCAGTCCAGCGTTTCCGGATCGCCGTCAAAGGCCACGATCGGCACTTTGCCGCCGAGGTCGAAGCGTGACACCGCTTCCGCGGCGCCGGAACCTCCGGTTGCCTCCAGGCAGACATAGCCGTCGATTTTTTCTTTCTTCTGGATCAGCGCGGAAACCTGGTCGGAGGCGTTGCGGGCGTCGCCCTTGTCGTCGAGGACGGTTGTTATCTTGATGCCGGGGAATTTGGTCAGCGCGTCCTTCACGCCGGCCACGCGATCGTCGAGGTTATGCTGGCCGGCAATGGTGATCACCGCAATGTTCCCTTTCCCTTGAAGGAGCGCGGCAATCCGCTTCACGCTCTCGCGGCCGGCGCGGAGGTTGTCCGTTCCGATGTACAGCACGCGCTTGGAATCCGGGACATCCGAATCGACGCAGATCACCGGGATGCCCTGGGCGATGGCCTTGTCGATCTCCGCCTGAAAGAGTTCGGCGCGCGCCGCGGAAATGCAGATTCCCGCAGGGTGCTGTTCAACTACCTGGCGGAAGGTGGTTACTTCGGCGTCCGGGTCATAGGTGGCCGGACCGGTGAGTTCGCCCTTTACGCCGAGGGTTTTGGCGGCGTCGAGAAACCCCGCCTGCGCTTCCTGCCAATACGGCAGGTTGATATTGGTGGCCACGAAGACGTACCGTTCGTTTTCTTCGTGGTATGGCTTGGTACACGACGCCATCAGCATGGGTCCGACGAAAATCGAAAGACATAGCAACCTGGTCCCGGTTCTCTTCATTGGAATTCTCCTTTCGCATTCGGTTGGGCCTGTCGAGTGGAGCATTGGCGCACTCCCTCGAAAAAATCGGGCTCCGGTGCATGACTAGTTGGGAAAAGTTCGAACGAACCGGAGGGGCACCTCCATTGCTACGGCTTCTTCGCTTAGCCGTACCGCGAAAGCGGGACCATAGTACACCCGTCGCGCTAAAAAGGGGCCCTGGCAAAGAGACCGGAAAGAGTTGGGCGTTGCCGAAGAGAGCATCGCGGTCTTAAACTAAATCACCTTCAAGCCGTGCGGCCGTAGCTCAGTTGGAAAGAGCGTTTGCGTTCTAGGCATATCGTCAAATTTTGCCTGTTTTCATCAATAGCAGATGGTCAACTCAATTCAGTTAAGCTGCCATACGATTTGCTAGAATAAGCACCATGACCCCGTAGCTCAATTGGATAGAGCGCCAGCCTTCTAAGCTGGATGTCGTCGGTTCAACTCCGACCGGGGTCACCAATCCTGTTTCGGTCCAACTCGGACGCATGGGTTACAGAACGTCCCGGACACATAGGTAACAACCTGGGCCGAATGGATGGCCAAGCAGTTCGAGCACTCGAATATCCAGATCGAGCAGACGAGCCAGATGCCGTCGTGAACTTCTTATTTCAGTCGTCCACGCGCTATTCAAGTCGCCACTCGTTACACCGTAGCTAAGTACCGGCAAACCTCCCTGCTACGCGCCGATATGATCCCCCGAGTGCCGTCGCCGTATTCCTATTCCTATACCGCAAACACATAGTGATCTATTTCTGTGCGGGGTTTAATCAGCCGTTTATAGCGAAACGTGCTGCCGCTTTTGGGTCATCTTTCGTAATTCATAAGAAACCACTGCATCCGTAAATTGTTGATTCCGGAGCACATCGCTGCCAGACCCTCGAGCCCCTGTGGCCCCGCTCGTGCATTAAGTCACGACGCGCCCGAGGAACGGCGCCGAACGACCAACTCAAGCCGAGGTCATACGACAATGTTGCTCTCTTTTTTCGTGGGGATTCTTGTAGACGCTCGCACGCCGGCAGCACGGCCTATAATGCGGCCTGCGCGGTTGCGGAAACTTGCGGCGATCGTGGCGTTGTTGCTTGGCGTCTCACCGTTGGTCAACGGCCAGGACATCGCCGCGCCGCAACGCCGAATCAATGCGCGCATCGACGACGCCCAGCGGACGGTCCTGCTCGGCCGGCGTCATCCCATGGCGACCCCTTCCAGTGACATTGGACGGGTGTCCGAGGGCGAACCGATGATCGCGATGGCCATGCACCTGAAACCCACCGCCAAGCAAAATGCCGACCTCGAGGAATTGCTCGCCGAGCAGCTGGATCCCAAGTCCATCAACTACCACCGCTGGATCACGGCCGCGCAATTCGGCGAGCGTTTCGGCGCCGATTCCGCAGACATCGCCAAGATCAGGGCGTGGCTGGTTTCCCAAGGGTTCGCCGTATTGCCCGCTACCCACAGCCAAACCTGGATCGATTTCAATGGCAGCACCGCGCAGGCCGAAGCTGCTTTCCGCACCGAAATCCATCGTTACCAAGCGCCCGATCGCACTTTCTACGCGAATGCGTCCGATCCGTCGGTACCCGCAGCATTTGCGGACATGGTCGGCGCCATTAACGGGCTGGACAATTATATGGAGCGGCGTCCGCCCCTCAAATCGGTTCGCGGGAAGTCGCGCATCACCGCTGAGGACTCGCCCACAGGAGTACAGCCGCAATTGGACTACGGTAGCTACGAGCTATGCGCCGGTGATGCCCAGATCATCTACGACAGCCAGCCCTTGTACGCCTTGCACCCAGCCATTGACGGCACCGGACAGAAGGTGGCCACCGCTGGGAATTATGAGGTGGTTGCGGATTCCTTCAATGCATTTCGAAGTTTTTGCGGCCTGCCGGCGCAGAATGTCGATATCGTCGCGATGCCCGGCACACCCAGTCCTTTGACGGGTGGCGCAGGCGTTGAAGCGCTGCTCGATTTCGAATGGATCGGAGCGCTGGCTCCGGGCGCGCAGACAGTCTACGTGTACGGAAGCAACGTTTTATCAGCGTTCGCGTACATCGTCGACAACGACATGGCCCCGGTGGTGAGCCTGAGTTGGGGCACCGGCGGAGGATTCGGCAACGACATCGGTCAGCTGGCCAACGCACAGGGCATCACCGTCATGGCGTCCTCGGGCGACGATGGTAGCTCCAACGCGGGGGTGGGCCCGTCGGACTCTCCGCACGTCACCTCGGTGGGGGGCACTTCGTTCACCGGTCGGGGGAGCACCTACTGGGGCTCGAATCGATCGAACAACTCCTCGGCGCTCGGATACGGATCGGCCCTTGGCAAAAACCAGTTGAACATCACCGTAAGTAATCCGAACAGTGGCGCGTTTGTGGCCGGGACTTTTGCTTACACGCCGTCGTTAGCTTCGTTAGAAACCGCCCCTCTAACGGTGGGGGCGCACACGCTATCGGTAAACTTCACGCCAACGGACAGCATCGACTACGCGTCGGCCACAAAGACCGTGGTGATCACTGTAAATCGCACAACCAGCACGACCACGCTGGTTACGTCGAATCCCTCTGTAGGGGCGGGACAAGAGGTAACACTCACCGCGGCGATTGTGTTGCCGGGGGGCCCCGCTGCGGGCGTGCCCAGCGGTGCCGTCCAGTTCAGTGACGGAGCAACTGTCATAGCCACAGCGAATTTAAACGCCTATGGGCACTGCTCATGGTCGACGACGTCGCTTTCCGCGGGCACGCATTTGTTAACGGCCACCTATGCAGGGGATCAAAATTTTCTCGGGAGCCAAGGATCGCTCACTCAGCGGATCGGACCAGCAGTTTCACGGTAGTGCCTGTGTCGAGTTCAACGATCGGAAGGGTGCGCTGGAGCCGAACGCACCCTCTCTTCTCTGTCACTTATTTCGCGGCGGCCTTCTGCCTGTCGAAAACCGCGCTTGGCCAGAGTCCTGTTCGTGAGTGGCGCTGGGGAATAGACTGAGGCCATTCAAGCCGACGCGAATTTCCGCAAAAAAACTCCGCGAACGCACCCGCCATTTCGCTTGCCGCTCATGTAAGATACCCGCCGTGTGAGGTTGCCGTTCGGAAAAGTCACCAAACCTTGAACGGAGGGCCGCAATTCATGATTTCTCAATCGAGCTGCCGCAAATTTGATTCTGTTCAATTTTTTGCTGCCGGTATTTTGTGTCTCTGCAGCGCGACGTTATGCCATGCCCAGTCGCCCAGCGTGGCGGCCACTCCTCCGATGGGTTGGAATAGCTGGAATCACTTCGCTGGGAAAGTGGACGACGCCACGATTCGGGCCCAGGCGGATGCCATGGTTACGTCCGGGATGCGCGACGCAGGGTATGTCTACATCAACATTGATGACACCTGGCAGGGAACGCGCGATGCCCAGGGCGTGATCCATCCCAACAGCCGATTTCCGGATATGAAGGCGCTGGCCGGCTACGTCCACGGGAAAGGGCTGAAGATCGGCATTTACTCTTCGCCGGGGCCAACCACGTGCGCGAAATTCGAGGGAAGCTACGGACACGAAGAACAAGACGCGCAGACCTACGCCGCGTGGGGAATCGATTACCTGAAATACGATTTGTGCGGGTTGCGGGACATGATGAAAAGCGCGGGGTCGCCGGAAGCCGAGCACAAAATGATGATCGATGCGTACGTGAAGATGCGCGATGCGCTCCAGAAAGCCGGGCGGCCGATCGTCTACAGCCTGTGCCAGTACGGCGATGACGCGGTTTGGCGGTGGGGCGCGTCCGTCGGCGGCAATCTGTGGCGGACCACCGGCGACATCAACGACACTTACGGCCGCATGGAAAATATCGGATTCGGACAGGCGGGCCTGGCGAAATTTGCCGGCCCGGGCCACTGGAATGATCCGGACATGCTGGAGGTAGGGAACGGTGGGATGAAAGTGGAGGAATATCGCCTGCACATGAGCCTTTGGGCGATTCTCGCGGCGCCGCTTCTTTCCGGAAACGATTTGAGCTCGATGAGCCCGGAAACGCTGGCGATACTTACGAACCGGGAGGTTATTGCGATCGATCAGGATCCCGCAGGGAAGCAAGGCGATCGCGTTTCAGCGGAGGGCCCGACGGAAATTTGGGTACGGCCGCTGGCGGATGGATCAAAGGCGGTGGGGCTCTTTAACCGCCATTCTGGGTCGCTCGATATCAAAGTGGATTTCCACGAGCTTGGATTCAAGGGAAGCGTAAAGGCGCGCGACGTCTGGAAGGCGAAGGACGTGGGCCCGATCACCGGTCCCTACGAGGTGCGAGTGCCTGGCCACGGCGTGGTGCTGCTACGAGTTTCCGAGTAGGTGCAAGGCTAAATAGGCCAAAGGACGTACCACAATAGACCTCACCGGTTCTTCCGCGTTGCGAGTTTTCGAGCAGAGATCGGCGCCGAGCGCTGCGCCGCCGCGTTCAGAATGCCAGTTTCAATCCGAGCTGGCCGATGCGCGCTTCTCTGGCGCCGGTCACTTCGCCGAACGGAATATTTCCGTAGTTACCGACGGACGCATACGGATAGACCGTCTGTACCCCGTTCCATTGCGTGTGATTGAAGGCATTGTACGCATCGGCGCGGAATTCCAAGCGAAGGTTCTCGACGATTTTGAAAGTCTTGGCGAGAGATAGATCCACATTGTTCTGTCCCGGCGCTCGAATCGTGCCCAGTCCGGAATTTCCACGCACGCCGTTGGGCGGAAGGGTGAACGCGTTGACATTAAATTGCTGTGTGAACGTCTTTTGCCCGTGGCTCAGATTTGGATTTTGGCCCGGCGCTATGGTGAGTTCATCCTGGCCGGCGTAATCCGAAGCGGTCGTCTCCTGGTTCACGATCGTATCCGCGTCACCGGACTCGAGGGTAGCGATGCCGCTGAGCCTCCATCCCGTTAACGGAACTTTTGCCCAGGCCGACCATCCGCCCCCGTACACCGGCGCCCAGATGCCGCTGAGGACAAAGCGCTGGCGGTGCGAGAAAGTCGATTCTCCGGAATTAGGTATGTTGGGATATTGGAATCCGTTGTAGCCACCATCGCCGTTGGCCGCCAGCGTGTTCTGCCAGGGATAACCGGAGGTGGTCTTTGCCAATGTGTAGTTGGACAGAAACTGGAATCCGTTGTGGAAGACATGCTTGTACGCCACGATGGCGCCGTTGTAGTGAGAACTCAGGGTCGGCCGCAGGACGTAGATATCGCTAAACCGGCCGAGATTGTTCGGACGCGCGGCGTCAAATGCATTCTGGGTGGGCCAGCCGGTCTGATACGCAGGCAAATTGATATTCACGTAATTGGAACCGTCTCGTCCCTGGGTGCCGACGTAAGACACGGTAACGAAATCATGGGAAGTGACTTGCTTCTGGAAATCGAAGATATAACGGTGGTAATACGGCAGAGGCGTGGACTTCTGATCGGAGTAATAGATAGCTTGCAGCGCGCCGTCGCCGAAGTAGCCCTGGCCCTTCCCGGTGGTCACCGGATACTGGCCGGGCGTCAAGCTCGGTTCCCCTTGGAAAATCTGGGAGAGAGTGAGTGCCGGAGTATCGGAAGGTACGCCAGCGCGTACATTGGAGAGTTCATCTCCAATAAAGTAACCGGGCACTCCGCTGGTCGTGTCGTCAAGCACGCTGGCTAACTGCGTGGCGCCTGCGTCGTAGAAGAGCCCATATCCGCCCCGCACGACGATCGAGGGTCGCGGGCTATAGGAAACGCTAATCCGCGGGCCAAAATCATGCTTCGGCGTGGACAAGTAGTGTTGCGGCACGGAGGGGTCAATGCCCGGCACGCCCAGAACTCCGCCGTCCGCGGTGGGCGAGTACACCGCGCAGCACAGCTTATTCAGCGCATAGGCCGGAACGTCCAGGTCATATCGCAGTCCCATGGAAATCGTCAGCTTGGGTGTGACCTGAAACTTGTCGTTGATATACATTCCCCAGTCCGGAAAGATCATGTTGACCTCGGGCGAGGTCGGATCGCCGCCGGTAAAGTCGTAGCGCTGATGGATGACTTGGGGAAGGCCCAACAGTAAGTCCGCAATTCCATCGCCGCCCGCGTAATTCTGATCGTAACCACCCGAGGTGAACTCCTGACGGGGAAACCCGTCGTTATAGGATCCCTCGCCAAACGTCACGAAACGAATGAAGTCCCAGTCATACTCGCCTTTCCGGAAAACATCGAGGCCCGCCGAAATCGTATGTCTGCCATGCGCCCAGGTCACGTTGTCGGAAATCTGGAAGGTGTGATTTGCGGCCCG
Organism: uncultured Acidobacteriota bacterium; assembly: GCA_963725655.1. Taxonomy (GTDB): domain Bacteria; phylum Acidobacteriota; class Terriglobia; order Acidiferrales; family UBA7541; genus CAVRXT01. The sequence goes on from CAVRYY010000001.1 coordinate 1,029,367, forward strand.
GAATACTTCGTTGAAACCCGGGCTCGAGTAGCCATAAACGTCCAATGCCAGCACCCCGTGGGTCAGCCCCGTGCCGGTATTCTGGAAAATCGAATTGAACGGGTTGGCGCTGCTGTTGAGATAGCTGATCGCGCTCGGAGCCTGGGTTTGCAGCGCGGCTTGGCCGACGCCAAAGATGAATTCATTGGTTAGACGGGAAGTAAAGACGTGCGCATAGTTGACGGTGACCAAATAGGATTTGTCGTCGACATTCTGTATATACAGCTGCGAAGGCGGTACGTTGCCGGAGTTATCGTTAGTGCCGTGGGATTTTGACCAGGTGACGAACACCACGTCTTTATTGGTGATACGCGCGTCGAAGCGAGTGTCGATGTGATAGTTGGTGAAACCCAGAGTTTGGGTAGTTGAATAGTTCGGCAAATAACTTGGAGTATTCGGAATGTTCGGCAACGGATAAAGGGCCAGCAGTGCTGCCGAAGCCGGGTCGACCATCGGTGACCCATCGGGCCGCGTGGCCTGGTCCAGCCGGTTGCCAGGAATGATCGGGCGGGTGCTAAACCCGCTGGCGTCGTAAGTTGTCTCGAAGGGATTATAGAGTTGTAGAGGACTCGGTCCGTTGAGAAGCTCGCTGAAGTTCCCGGTCCGTTCGGCCGCCGAAGGAACCGAAGTGTACACAGGTTCCGAGCCGTCATGCTCGATGAAGTCTTCGTAGTTGACAAAAAAGAACAGCCTGTTTCTTAGCGAGGGAAGAACTTTGGGAATGAAAACCGGTCCGCCGAAGTTGCCGCCGAATTGATTGCGGCGGAGGGTAGGCTTTATCGCTGGAGTGCCTAGCACCAGCAGTGATTCGGCTTTGTCGAAGGGATTGATGGCGTTGAGATCGTCGTTTTCCAGGTAGTCATAGCCGGCGCCGTGGAAACTGCTGCCTCCGCCCTTGGTCTGAATCGAGAGCGTGGAAATGTCGCGGCCATTGGCTGAGGAAAAATCGGCCACTTGAATGTTCACTTCGCCGATCGCTTCGATCGACGGAGCGTAGCTGATGCTGCTCTCGTAGTTGTCGTTGATATTGATTCCGTTGATGTAATAGCCATTGTCCCGCGATCCTTCGATCAGGCCCCCGGACGTAAAGACAAGGCCGCCGCTCGCAAACTGCGCGCCGACCGAATAAGTGCCTCCCGGATTGACGTTGAGCTGGGGAGTGGTGGCGATGCCAGGGGTCAAAGCGGCAAACTCCGTAAAGTTCCGGCCATTCACCGGAAGATCTTCCACCTGCTGCGGGGAAACGTCGGTGCTCAGGTCGGCTGGGCCGGTATCCATGGTCACGGCGCCGCTGCTGACGGTCACGGATTGCGCCAGAGATCCAGCGCTCATCTTGAAATCGTAGCGGCTCGTGCGGCCGATATTAACGGTGATGGGCTCGGACTGTGCGGCTTTGAAACTGGTTGCCGATGCGTTGATTTGGTACTGACCTGCCGCGAGGTCCGCAAAGTCGAAATGGCCGGTGGCGTCGGTGACGGACTGCCGTGACTGCTTCTCGGCGAGGTCCACCAGGGTGACCTGGGCCCCGACGATGACTGCGCCGGAGGGATCGAACACGAATCCCTCCACGCCGCCGCGCTGCGCAAATTGGGCGATGGCCGGCGCTGCGAGGAACAGCGCGGGAAGCATCAGCAGCAGCGCGCTAAACGATCGCGTCAGCCGGCGGCGCCTGCCTGAAAATGTGTGTCGGAAACGAAAGCCTTTCAGAGTCCCAGCCGGTCTTGCCGACGCATCACAGGTTTCCCACATACGTCCCTCCAGGCACGACAGAGCAAAAAAAGCAGTCGATTGGGATTTAAGGGCCGAACATAAGGATCGCTTTGAAACGATTCAATTGTACCGGCAAATGTATTCCAACACGTGAAACGCTGTCAAGCCACTATTCGTATCGCAGCGCTACCTTCGGAAGCAGCACGATACCCAGCTCAACTTGAAGCAAAGCGTTCAGGGAAGGGAATCGATGATGCTCGCCTCAGCCATAGGTACAGGAACCTGATGCGATGGAGCCGGTAACGTAGGCCGTCGGCAAGAGCGTAAGCTCCGTTCTTACCAAATCGTCTGAATTGCGTTCGACCGGCGGATCTCGGAATCCGCGGTGAGCAAGGATAGCCCCTCGGCGAGCGCGGTCGCCCCGATGATGCGGTCTGCCGGATCTCTAGGGTAAGTTGCGGGAAGGCTCAGGGCGCGAGTACACGCCTGGCGGCTGATGGGCAGGACAACGAACCGACTTTCGACCTCTTGCAGCAACGATTCGACGCTGATGTCGAGTCCGATCCGGCCCTTACTCGCGAACATGGCCAATTCCCACAGGGTAATGTCGGAAATCGCCAAGCTACTTGCAGTCTTTCTCGCGTCGGCAATGGCGGTTCTTGCGTTATTGGAGATCTTATCTGGGGCAAACGCCAGCCACAGCACCACATGCGTATCGAGTAGGATCACGCGAGGTCGCCCCACTCTTCCAGCAAAAGGACGGGCGAAACGACGTCTCCAGTGATGGCGCCTTTCCCTGCGAGGAAACCGTAGATTTCGTCCCTCTCCGTCTCAATGGGGACCAACTTAGCCACCGGCTTTCCGCGCTTGGTGATTACCACCGTCTCGCGCTTGGCCTGAACCTCGTCCATCACCGCGAGACATTTCGCTTTGAACGACCCTGCGGCCATAGTCTTCATCTCGAGCCTCTGTTACAACTATGGTCATAATACCATGGTCATGCGTCAAACTGCGGCTCGATGAGTAGGCTGACCGAGGATTACTGTATCTGTAACATAATGATAGCGTTAGGTGATTATGAGGGCAATCCGACCGCACGCAGGCAGAACTTTTCGAGCATATGCACCAGTCGGTCTCGGTTGACGCGCTTCTCCTTAATAATGCACGCGTCATCCACTAGGCCGTGAAGGCCGCTGAAAAGGAACACCGCTGTGGAACGAGCGTCGTCGAGTGGCCACGCCCCGGCGTCGGCGCCAGCCTGCAGCAGCCCGCTGAGATGATCGATGATGATGTTGTCAACCAGGCCTTCCCGAGTCGGAGGACGATGGGAACCGGCAAATACCACGTCGTGCAGCCGAATCGAATCGAGGTAGCCGGCCATACCGGCTCGGGCCCATGTGGCCAGCTTTCCCTTCCAGTCCTGGTTCGGTCTAGCGGCGATCGCCGCTTTTATTCCCGCCAGCAGCCCTTCCGCGAAGTGTTGGCCAAGCGCTGCAAGGATGTCCTCTTTGGACGAGAAATAGAGATAGAACGTCCCTTTGGCGACGTCAGCGCCCGACGTGATCTGCTCGATCGTCGTCGGCCCCACGCCATGCTTGAGGAACAGGCGCTGCGCGGCGATCATCAACTCTTCGCGGCGCTCTTCAGCCGGCTTGGTCCTCGGACGGCGGTGCTTGGTTGCGGTTGCGGTGCGCATTAATGGCGAAGCCTCCCCGGCGCGATAGCGCGATTGAGCACTAATCACTGACCGTCGCAAAGCTCACCGGCGACGCCTCGATTCCGTCCAGGCGATCCGCCTCCCGCAGGGCAGGGAACATCCGCGCCCACGCCGCGGTGACTACCAACGAACCTACTCCGCCGAAGATCGCTGCGCCCACTGGTCCGAGCACCCGGGCGACCACCCCGGTTTCGAACTCGCCGAGCTCCGCGGATGCGCCGATGAACAGCCATGCCACCGCCGAAACGCGTCCGCGCATGTGGTCCGGCGTGACGATTTGCACCAGGGACTGTCGGACGTAGACCGAAATCATGTCCGCCGCGCCCAACGCGGCCAGCGCGATCACCGAGACGATCATGGATTTGGAAACGGCGAAAATCACCGTCGCCACGCCGAACGCGCCCACCCCGGCGAACATCCAACGGCCGGCGCGCCTATGCAGCGGCCAGCGGGTGAGCGCAAAGGCCATAGCCATCGCGCCAATCGCCGGGCCGGATCGAAGTATGCCGAAGCCATGCGCGCCCACCTTCAACACGTCGCTGGCGAACACCGGCAACAGCGCGGTGGCGCCTCCCAGCAGTACGGCGAAAAGGTCCAGCGAGATCGCGCCCAGCACGATCTTGTTGGTCCAGACGTAAGCGATTCCTTCGCGGATCTGCTCCAGGCGCGAACCGGGCTGGGGTTCGGGGCGGGTGTTGGCGCGGATAAAAAGCATAGCAACCACCGCAGCGGAATAAAGCACCGCTGAGCCTGCGTAAGCTACCGCCGGCGACGCGGCGCACAGCACCCCGCCGATCCACGGGCCAATCACAAATGCGATTTGGTCACCCAGCGAGTATCGGGAAATGGCGTGCGTCAGCATCTCCCTCGGCACCAGCATCGGCCCCATCGCTCCACCGGCTGGAGACAAGAACGCGCGCGAAGCTCCGAATACCGCGGCGATCGCAAAAATGGGGAACAGACTTGCGCCGGCGCGCAAGGAAAGCAACGCCAGCGCCAGCACGCAGACGATCTCCGCTCCGGTGCACAGCAGCACGATAGCGCGGCGGTCGCGCCGATCGGCGGTGGCCCCGGCGATGAACGTGAGCAGGAACAGCGGCACGAACTGCGCCAGCCCCACCATGCCCACCAGGAAGGCGCTCTGCTCGACGCTGCGCGCGTGGCGGGCCAGGGTGTAGACCTGCCAGCCGATGGTGACGCTCTCGGCCTGCACCGCCAGCGTAGAGAACATCCGTGCCCACCAGAACAGGGCAAACGCGCGATGCTTGAACACCGCGGGAGGCAGCGCGGCAGGCGATTCCGTCTTCAGCGACCGCTCGAGTTGAATATCCAATCCCACAGGTCCTTTTGTTCCAGGCGATCCACAGCTACTTTACTCTACTGACTGGTGGTCAGTCAATAGCAGAGGTAACTGCCTCCCTGCTTGCCAGCCTCGCGTTCGCCGCACCCTCCGAAGCACTCCCCGCGTCTCCCATCTCCGTCCGCCGCAATGCGCGCATCGATGCGTTTGCCGGGTCGACATTGATGGCATAATCCCTGGTGAATTTTCGGAGGATCGCTAATGTCGTCTTTAGTGACTCGCAGGACGTTCCTGAACGTGAGCGGACAGGCGGTTGCGGTGGTAGCGGCAACGCAGTTTTTCGTCGTGGAATCGCGGACCAAGGAAGTGAAGAGCAAGTATGCGGATTGTTTCAAGCCGCTCGATGCGTTCATCGAGCAGTACATGCGCGGCATGAATGCGCCGGGCATGACCCTGGTGATGGCCGACCGCGACGGAGTGCAGCGCGTCGCCACCTATGGTCTTGCCGATCGCGAACAGCACATCGCCGTGAAGCCCGAGCAGCTCTTCGAAATTGGCTCGATCAGCAAATCCTTCGTCGCCAACTGTCTCTTGCAGCTCCACCAGGAAGGCAAACTCGATCTAAATAAGCCGATCGTCGAATATCTGCCGTGGTTTCGCATCGAATCCAATTTCCCCCCGATCACCACTCATCATCTTCTGACGCATTCCTCGGGATTGCCCGGCAACGCTCCGCTGTTCCTCAGCGACCCGGCCGCGAAGCACCGCGCCGCCAATCCGCCGGGTGAGCGCTTCCATTATTGCAACACAGCATTCGCCGCGCTCGGGCACCTGGTGTGGACCCTGGACGGCCAGTCATTGTCCCAATCTTTTCGGCGCCGCGTCTTCGATCCTTTGGGCATGACCGCAACCTCGCCGGTAATTTCGCTCGATATTCGCGACAAGCTCGCCAAGAATTATTCCGTCTTTCAAAACGATCGCCCGTATCCGCGTCAAGGGCGCCTCAGCGAAGCGCAAGCCATCGTCATCACCGACGGCTCCGGCTGCATCGCTTCCACCCCGCACGACATGGGGCTATATATCCAAATGATCGCCAATCACGGTCAAGGCCCGAAAGGCCCGCTGCTCTCCAGCGAGAGCTTCGGTCTGTTCTCGCAGCCGCATATCAAGGCGGAAGAGTTCGGTCCGACGGCCAGCTACGGATACGGCATCGCGGTCGACACTCTCGATGGTCACAAGATCGTGCGCCACACCGGCGGCATGGTTTCCTTTGCATCGTCAATGCACGTGGATATCGACGATGGCACCGGCGCCTTCGCTTCCATCAACGCGATGCAAGGCTATCGCCCCAACCCGGTCGCGCAGTATGCCATGCAGCTGATGCGCGCCAAGCGGGCCAGCACATCGTTTCCCGCTGCTCCGCCGCTGGATTCGCCAAGCGCAATAAAAGATTCTTCCGACTACGTGGGTAAGTATCACAGCGATGAGGATCGCAACTTTGAAATCGCGGCGACCGGTGAAAGTCTGTGGCTGCTCTACAACGGCGAGCGCGCGGCCATGGAAAGAGCGCAGGGCGATGCGTTCACCGTGGCGCACCCGGATTTCGAACGATTCGCGCTGCTCTTTGGCCGCGCCGACGAGAAGGACCCGAAAAGCCCAGTCGTCGAGGCCGGATTTGGCGGCGAGTGGTTTACCAACTCGCGATACACCGGTCCAAAAACTTTCGACTATCCGAAAGAATGGGATAAGTACGTCGGTCACTACCGCAACGAAAGCCCCTGGGTCGGCAGCACCCGAATCGTGGTGTACAAAGGCAGGCTAATGGCCGACGGCGCGGTCGCCCTGGAACCAGGCCCAGACGGCGTCTTTATTTTGCAGGACGAAGAGCACAGCCCGGAGTGGGTCCGCTTCGACGACATCGTCAACGGGAAGTGCATGCACGCGAAATTCTCCGGCGAAGACCTGTGGCGAGTGATGACAGATTAAGGAATCGCCGCAACCGCCCTGTCGCCAGAAAGTGAGTCGGTAGGACCGGGCAAATGGCTGGCTCCTGCATACTCGGCATTGCCCTTGTGCGGGTGCAGCTTCCCAGTGCTTTTTCCCACGTCTCCGGCGGCTTCCTGATTTACGGGTTAAACTTATGGCAATGAACAACACCAAGAAACCCCGCACTCGATCGCGAGAGCTGTTTGCCCGCGCCCAACAATCGCTCGTCGAAGGCGTAAATTCGCCTTCGCGCGGCTCGGCCGTCCATGGCGATGGGCCGGTGATGCTCGAGCGCGGCCAGGGCACCCAGGTTTGGGACGCGGACGAAAATCAATACACCGATTTCATGATGTCTTTCGGCGCGTTAATCCACGGACACGCGCATCCCGCGCTGGTCTCCGTGGTTTGCCAGGCGATGGCCGAAGGTTCGCACTTTGCCGCCGCTACGTCGGCGGAAATCGAAGCCGCCGAACGCTTTCGCAAGCTGGTCCCATCGGCCGAAGTCGTCCGCTTCACCAACACCGGCAGCGAAGCCACCATGCTCGCGCTGCGCTTGGCGCGTGCTCACACCGGACGCACGAAATTCCTGAAGTTCGAGGGTCACTATCACGGTTGGTACGATCCCTACCTTACCAACGCGCACAGCCATCCGCCCGCAGAGCTCGGGCCTCCGGAAAATCCCAGGAAGATTCCTGACTCGCAAGGTATACCGCTCACCACTTTCGATGATGTGGTGGTGGCGCCGTGGAACGATGTCCCGGCTCTCGAGCGGGTGATGCGCGACCACGGCAGGGAATTGGCTGCCGTCATTACTGAGCCGATCATGGCCAACATGGGCTGCATACTGCCGCTCGAGGGATATCACAGAAAACTTCGCGAGCTCACCGTGGCTTATGGCGCCCTACTGATTTTCGACGAAGTGGTCACCGGATTTCGCTATGCGCCCGGAGGCTGCCAGGAAATATATGGAATTCGCCCGGACATCAGCACGTTTGGCAAAGCTCTGGGCGCCGGTTTCCCCGTGGGTGCAGTCGCCGGTCCGCGCTCCATCATGGATCGCCTCACCTGGGGTAGTGACATGGTGCTGCACTATGGCACTTTCAACGGCCACCGCCTCACCATGAAAGTAGTGGCGGCCAATCTCGATATGCTTTCCGCCGAGGGCGCCTACAAAAAGCTGCACGCCATCGGAGATTCGGCCATTACGGGACTGCGGAAAGTGTTTCGCCGGCACGACCTCAAAGCCATCGTGCAGGGCTTCGGCCCCATGTTCCAGATTTATTTCACCAATCAGGCCAGCATCAACGATTACCGGGATTACTGCACCTACGTGGACACCGAGCGCTATTCCCGCTTCGTGCAGAAGCTGATGGAATACGGAATCTACATGACCCCTTCGAACGGCCTGCACTGGATCGTCTCGACCGCACACGGCGAGAAAGACGTCGCCACCTTGCTCGAGGCTGCCGACCGCGCATGCGCTGAGCTGGCCTAGGAGTTAGGTAGCTCTTGGATCAGCGATACGCCATTGCGTTCGCCGGTGCGTGCTGCATGCTTCGCCGGTGAGCTTCGATCGAATTCCTCGCGGTCATCGTCAGGTTCCGATGTCACCGCAGACGCCCGCAAGCCAGTCTAATTCGAGGCTGGAGTCGCTTGGTCGACCCGTTGAAGATGGGTGTCCTTGAAAAACGTCGGATACTTCAGCCCATACCCGAGCGCGCGGTCCGCTCCAATGTGCGCAAACCAGATAAGCGCAAACGACCACAGTCCGGCCTGATGTTGGCTCAAAGCCGCTCCCGCGAGCACCAGCGGGAAGGTATATGTATGAACCAGGTTGTACGCCGCCGAACCAACTCGCACCGACACCAGGTAACCCACCATGAACAAATCCGGCCACAGAAACACCAGCACGAAAACCCACCAGCGCGCCCCGGTGGACCAATAGCAGAACAAACTGAGCGCGAAAACGAACGCGCCTTCCACCCGCAACAGAATTCCCGGTTTTGGGAGCATCAATCTCACTTTCCTCAGTCCAGACACTGTCTAGACACACTGCCCACCTCTAAACTACACAATCTAAAGCCGCTATCTTTCAGCTCGCGCCCTCCGTCCGTACGCCATCGCTTTGCCGTCCACCACGTTCCCCACATACCGCCCGTGGCTCAGGAACTGCATCACCTTCTGGCCGGAACGTGCCATCTGCGCCCATCGCGATTTGGTGTCCGGGTTCTGCTCCAGTCCCCGTATCTCATCGCCGTCAAACACGAAATCCACCTGCCGCAGCTTGCTCTTTGGAGTTTGCCGCACCGGATAGCGCTTCGTGTCTAGCTCCACCGATTTAGCGTTCTCCACCAGCACTTGCTGCCACACTGCAATTAGTGCTTTTTCAAAAGAATGTTCCATCTCACCACACCCTGCAAATGTCCTTCGCCCCACTTCACAGGATAGCAAGGTCTCCGCGCACACCTCCAGCCGCAGGCCGCTCACCAGTTATCGTCGGAACAATCAGGTGAAATCCGCATGCGAATCTCGCGTACCGCTGCATTAAGATAATTCGACGTTTCAACAGCGTTCAGCATATCGGCTGTTCCGAGCGTGCTTCGTTAGTCCACAGGTGGCCCATGGAAACCTCACTTCCCGCCGCAACGCGAAGACTCGTGCTTGGCAGCACCGGAGCTGCGCTCGCCATAGGTGTCGCCGCGCTGGTGATGATCCCAACGGCGCTGCGCGGCATGTTCTCTACCAGTTTTCTGCCGCACTCCTTTTGCTACCTGAATAACAAGCAGTTGATCGCGCTACACGTCGGAAGCGACGCGGTGATCTGGCTTTCCTACTTGGCCATTTCCTGCAGCTTGGTTTACCTGGTCTGGAGAACCCGCCGCGAAGTCCCCTTCAGTTGGATGTTTCTCGCCTTCGGATTGTTCATCGTGGCCTGCGGGTTCACCCACCTGATGGAAGTCATCGTCCTCTGGAAGCCGCTATATTGGCTTTCCGGAGACGTGAAGCTGGTTACCGCCGCGGCTTCGGTCGTCACCGCCATCGCTCTGCCGGGCGTCATCCCCCAGGTGCACCGGATGGTGACCTCCGCCCACGTATCGGAAGATCGCCGCCTGCAGCTCGAACGAGCCAATGCCGACCTCCAGCGGCTCAGCGTACACATCATGAGCGTGCAGGACGCCGAGCGCCGCCGTATCGCCCGCGAGTTGCACGACGGCGTTGGCCAATACCTCGCGGCCATCAAGATGTCCAACGAAATAGCCCTTCAGGAAGCCAGGCAAAGCGACGCTGCCGCCCTCGGCGCGCTGCAGGATTCCCTCAACCTGCTCGACCATTGCACCGCCGAAGTCCGCACCATGTCCCACTTATTGCATCCTCCGCTTCTCGAAGAAATGGGTCTGGCTACCGCTGTTCCCTGGTACGTCAAGGGCTTCACCGAACGCAGCGGAATCGTAGTCGACCTGGACGGTCCCGCCAAACCGGACCGTTTACCCCAAGCCATCGAGTTGGTTCTGTTCCGCGTGCTGCAGGAGTGCCTCACCAACATTCATCGTCACGCGGACGCCAAGCTGGCCAAGATCCGCTTTCGAGTGGAGGATAACGGCGTGCGCTTGACCGTTGAGGATAGCGGGAAAGGAATCGCCTTCGTCGATGGCCGGCCGGTGAATCCCGGCGTGGGCATCGCCAGCATGCGCGAGCGGGTCCGCGAACTCCGCGGCGAGTTGCGCGTGAGTTCCGGATCGACCGGAACAGTGGTAGAAGTAATGGTGCCGTTGGATAAGGAGACCTGATGTCAAGACGCATCCTCGTAGTCGACGATCACGATGTCGTTCGCCAGGGTGTTCGGCTCATCTTGCGCAACAGCCCGGAATGGCAGGTGGTCGCCGAGGCCGAAGATGGATTCCAAGCCATCGAAAAGACCAAGTCGCTCGATCCGGACCTGGTCTTACTCGATATCAGCATGCCCGGAAAAGACGGCCTCGAAGTCCTGCGCGATTTAAGCAAACTGGATATTCGCTCGAAAATCCTGGTGCTCACCATGCACGATTCCAAAGAGCTCGCGGAGGAAGTCGGGAGGCTGGGCGCGTCCGGCTGTTTGATCAAGACCCACGCCGCGCGCCAACTGGTGCGAGCGATGCAGGCAATTTTCGACGGAGGCACCTTCTTCTCCTCCGAAGACACGCCGTCGGCGAAGCCGGTAACCGAAAAGCCCGAGAAAAAAAACGGCATCCTCCGCGTGGGCTCAGCGCTGTTGGGTTTCGCCTGAGTCATCGATTTGGATACCCCCCAACCAACCAGCGGAGGTTTGGGCCAGCACGCTAGCCCCGCCAACTGGGGGCAATCGCGGCGCTTGGACCGTCCCGAAATCATCCGCCTTCTCGTCTGGCTGGTAATCTCCTTCATCCTTCCCGTGCCAATCCTTATTGCTTTGCACGTCCCGCTGAGGCCGGTGGGATCTGTCTTTACCGTCCACACCGAATTACCGGTCAAAGCCATCGCCGCACTCGCCGTATTGCTGGCCACTTGGGTCGTGTCCCGTATGGAAAAGCGTCCCCTCGGCGATTACGGCATCCCTCCGCGTCAGGCGTTTGGCCTTCGATTTTGGGAAGGATTTGCGTGGGGCTTTGCCATGCTTTCCGCGATCCTGGGCGTGCTTCGCGCCCTCGGCCATTTCCGAGTCGACTCCGTGGATCTCACCGGAACCGCAGTTTTCCGATACGCCTGTGCCTGGGGGCTGGTCTTTCTTGCCGTCGCTATTAATGAAGAGTTTGCCTTCCGCGGCTACCTGCTCTTCGTCCTCGCCGAACGCCTGCCTTTCTGGCTGGCCGCGGTGATTCTTTCGGTGTCGTTCGGCTCCGCCCATTTGCTCAATCCCGGAGAAAATTTCTTCGGCATCCTCCAGGTGGTAGTAATCGGCCTCCTGTTTTGCCTCACCCTCCGCCGCACCGGCAATCTTTGGTTCGCCGTCGGCTTTCACGCTGCCTGGGATTGGGCCGAAACTTTCTTCTACGGCACCCCCAACAGCGGCCTGCTGGGCGTCGGCCGATTCCTGAACACCTCCGTCCAAGGCCCGAACTGGCTCACCGGAGGATCCGCAGGCCCCGAGGGCAGCGTGATCGCATTCCTCGTCCTGCTACTTTGCGCCCTGCTAATCCATCTCCGATTCCCGAACGCCGTCTACCCGCATCGTTCCGTCTAAACGCGATTCGTTCACCGCCTTGGAGTTTCTTTCCCGATTTCATCTCCGTCCATTTTGAATTTCTCTGCCACTATTCCTCTGGATACTCGATCTCAAGACGTGTTAGCGTTCACGTGGCACCTCGCCCACAGGTCCGCTGTCCCTTCTGGGGGGTGATCGTAATGTTCGGGCAATTTTTCCGCAGCAGCCCATTCAGCGCAGTCGGATTTCTTGTTCTGATGTGCCTGGCCGCGCCCGCCCGTGCCCAGAGTGAAGCGCGGGCCTTGCTCCCGCCGCCACCCGCCGCCGCGCCAACCCAGTCCGACGCACCCAACCAGGCGGCTACCCATGCCGACATCCTGCGCGGCTCCTACGGTCCCTACCGCGCCAATAACGATTTGCTCTACTACCACCTCGATGTCCGCGTCGACCCGGACAAGAAATTCATCAGCGGAAAAAATACCATCCGCTTCCGCATGCTCCAGGACGGCGCCCGCATCCAGCTCGACCTCGAGGAGCGCCTCAACATCGACAAAATCCTCTACGGTTACACTCCGTTGAAATACGAACGCGATTCCGGCGCGGTCTTCGTCGATTTTCCCGATACCCTCAAATCCGGCGACATCTATTCCATCGATTTCTATTACTCCGGCACGCCTGTTCACACCGGCCGCTTCGGCGCCTTCACTTTCGCCACCGATTCCACCGGCCATCCCTGGATTTACACCGCCTGCGAAGAAAGCGGCGCCAGCGAATGGTGGCCCAACAAAGATCAGTGGCGCGACGAAGTAGAGAATATGGAAATCAGCGTGTCCATTCCCAACGGTCTGGTCGACGCCTCCAACGGAAAATTCAAGGGCAAGACCGACCTCGGCGATGGCTACACCCGCTGGGATTGGCTGGTGCAGTACCCCATCAACAACTACGACGTGGCGCTCAACATCGGAAACTATGTAACTTTCTCCGACCACCTCGGCGATCTGCCGATGGATTTCTACGTGCTCCCCGAGGACCTGGATAAGGCCAAAAAACAATTCGTGCAAGCCCGCGGAATGCTCCAAGCCTACCAGCACTATTTCGGCGAATATCCGTTCATCAAAGACGGCTACAAGCTGATCGAAGTGCCTTACGCCGGCATGGAGCACCAGAGCGCCATCGCCTACGGCAACCATTTCGCCAACGGTTACCTCGATCGCGATTGGACCGGCGTAGGCATCAGCCCTCGATTCGATTTCATCATCATCCACGAAAGCGCGCACGAGTGGTTCGGCAACAGCATTACCGCTGCCGACCGCTCCGATATGTGGATCCACGAAGCCTGGGCCACCTACCTCGAGAGCCTGTACGTCGAATACACCTACGGAACTGACGACGCCCTGCAATACCTCAACGCCTACAAGTCGAAAGTGAAAAACGAAGTGCCGATCATCCCCCCGCGCGGGGTGAACGCCACGCCGCCCCAGGACCAGTATTTCAAAGGAGCGCTATTCATTAACACGCTGCGCGGTATCGTCAACGACGACGCCCGCTGGTGGCTGCTGATCCACGATTTCTATCAGCGTTTCAAGTATCAAAACATCATGACCGAAGACGTCGAAGCTTTCTTCAACGAAAAGACTGGCATGAATCTCACTCCGGTATTCGAGCAGTACCTTCGCCACGCGGCGATCCCCACCCTCGAACTCCGATTCAAGGCCGCCGACAGCGTCGAATATCGCTGGCAAGCCGATGTGCCGGACTTCGCCATGCCCGTTCGCGTGGGCACCAAGGACTTTTGGCAGGTGATTCATCCCACCGCCGAGTGGGCCACGCTGGCCACTCCGCTGAAGAAAGACGAATTCGAAGTGGCCACCGATCTGTACTACATCAACGTCACCAGGCAGTAGCCACACGCGCGACCCGCTTCAGTGACCTGGCGCGCGGCGCCAAGGGCCTCGGTAATCTCTCTTTCGCCGGAATCGTGATACAACTATGTGGCAATTTCGCCCGGACGACGCGAGCGATGCGAGCAACGCGCCGCGCCGAATGCCGAACCTCCGAGCTCACGTGCTCGGACTCCGCCAGGCGCAAAAAAAAGGAGCATCATCGTGACCCCTCTCGGAACTTTTGGTGTGCTCGTGGGTCTCCTTCTCTTGTTCTTCGTCCTGAAGTTGGTTTTCGGCTCCTTCTTCACCGTCGACACTTCGCAGGTCGCCATCGTCCAGCGCCTCGGCAAATTTGCGCGCGTATCCGGCCCCGGCCTCAACTGGAAGACTCCCTTCCTCGAAGTCGTGGTCGCCCGCCTCAGCATGAAGGTTCAGCAATTCGAAGTGCAGGTGGAAACGAAAACGCAGGATAACGTGTTCGTGCAAATTCCTGTCTCGATCCAGTACAAAATCATTCCCGAGGCGGTCGAGTCCGCGTTCTACAAGTTGTCCGCGCCGGTCAAGCAGATCGAATCGATGGTCTACAACGTGGTGCTCGGCCACGTCCCCAAAATGAAGCTCGATGACGCTTTCCTCAATCAAGCCGACATCGCCAGCGACCTGCGCGACAATCTCGACGCCTCCATGAAAGAGTACGGCTACGCCATCGTCCGCGTGCTGATCTCCGATATCGTCCCCGACACTAAAGTAAAAGCCGCGATGAACGACATCAACGCCGCCCAGCGCGAAAGGGAAGCCACCGTTTCCCGCGCCGAGACCAACAAATTGCTGCTCGTCAAGCAAGCCGAAGCGGAAGCCGAATCGAAGCGCCTGCAAGGGGAGGGAATTGCCAACCAGCGCAAGGCCATCATTTCCGGCCTTAAAGATTCCGTCGAGGATTTCTCCAAAACGGTTCCCGGATCCACTCCCCAGGACGTAATGCAATTAGTCCTGATGACCCAATACTTCGACACCCTCAAGGAAATCGCCGCAAACGATCACAGCAATACCATCCTCATCCCCCACACCCCCAACAACCTCACCGATCTGTTCAGCCAGATCCGCACCGCCATAGTAACCGGCGCGGAAATCGCCAAACACTCCGGCACCGGCGCCACTCCGCCCGTCCCAGACTCCCCGCCCCACCAATAGCCACAGCAACTCGTGTTTGCCTAAGCGGGTTTGAATTCCGGTTCGACGGTTTGACGCTTTTATCGTTTTCGAAGGTTTTGAGTCTTGGTCCCACGGTTTGACGCTTTTGTCTTTTTCGGGTGCCCCACTCTTCCCTGGTGTTGGGAAGGGTGGGCGTATAGTTCATCGAATACTCCCTGTGCCGGAGCGCGAGCGAATTGAATCGCGGGTAGTGTCCCCGCCCCGCCGCTGAGTTAGAATCACTGCGCCATGGAACAGGCCCTCGACGCCAATCGGCTCCACTTCGGCTTCACCATCACCTTCCACTACATTTTCCCGCAACTCACCATGGGCCTCGCGCTTCTGCTCGTCTACCTGAAGACCAAAGCCCTGCGCACCGGCGACCCGCATTACGATCGCTGTGCGCAATTCTGGGCGCGGATTTTCGCCATCAATTTTGGTCTGGGCGTAGTCACCGGCGTACCCATGGAATTTCAGTTCGGCACCAACTGGGCCGCGTTCTCCCGTTCCGCCGGCGGCGTGATCGGACAAACCCTGGCCATGGAAGGCGTCTTCTCATTCTTTCTCGAGTCCAGCTTCCTGGGTCTATTCCTGTTCGGCGCCAAAAAGCTTGGCCGCGTCGGACACTGGTGGGCCGGTTTCCTGGTCTTCCTCGGCTCCTGGCTCTCCGGCTATTTCATCGTCGCCACCAACGCGTGGATGCAATATCCCACCGGCTTCACCGTCGGCCCGCGCGGAGAAATCGAACTCGCCGACTTCTGGGCGCTGCTCGCCAATCGCTGGGCCCTCTGGCAGTACGCCCACACCATGCTCGGCGCGGTGCAGACCGGATGCTTCGTGATGGCCGCGGTCGGCGCATTTTATCTGCTCACTGCGCGCGACGAAAAATATGGACGCACCTTCGTCCGCACCGGCGTGCTGGTGGGAGTGATCGCCGCGTGCCTCCAGCTTTATCCCACCGGCGACGGCCAGGGAAAATTAATCGCGCAAAACCAGCCGGTCACTTTGGCCGCCATGGAAGGCCTCTTCCACAGCCAGTCCGGCGCACCGCTCGCGATCCTCGGCCAGCCCGACGTCGAGAACCACCGCCTCGATAATCCCCTGGAAATTCCGAAGATGTTGAGCTTCCTCACCTACCAGGAGTGGAGCGCGCAGATCAAGGGTCTCGAGGATTTCCCCCGCGACTTGTGGCCCGAACGCATCTCCTTGCTCTATTACAGCTATCACGTGATGGTCGGCCTCGGCACCATTTTCATCGCCATCATGTTGATGGCCGCGCTTCTCCTATGGCGCGGAGCTTTGTTTCGCTCCCGCTGGATGCTCTGGGTGCTGATGCTATCCGTCCCCCTTCCTTACATCGCCAATACCGCCGGCTGGATGACCGCCGAGTTCGGCCGTCAGCCCTGGCTGATTTACGGCCTGATGCGCACCGCACACGGCGCTTCGCCCCGACTGAGCGCCGGAAACGTTTGGTTCACCCTGATCGGGTTCATGGGCTTGTACGCGATGTTGTCGATTCTGTTCTTGTTTCTGATGGGCCGCGAAATCGAAATGGGTCCCGAAGGCCATGATCCGGACGGCGGCCACGGCGATGCCGACGATGATGCCGCCGCCGGCGAAACGCCTGCCCCGGTGGGTGCATGACGCGTCAGTTGGCCGCTGCATTGACCCGCTGTCTCGGGAGAGCACCGGCACATTGATTGGCTGAGTTGTGAAATCACCGGTGATTCACCGGTCATTGACCGGCGATTGACCTGCGAAATGGCCGCCGATTAAGGCCAAGAGGTTACGATGGGAACGGTTTGGTTCTGCACCACAGCGCTCACCCTTACCATTTACGTCCTGCTCGATGGGTTCGTTTTGGGCGCCGGCATCATCCACCTCTTCGTCGCCCGCACCGACGCCGAACGCCGATCGGTTTTCGCCAGCATCGGCCCGGTCCGCGAAGGAAACGAAGTGTGGCTGCTCGCCGCCGGTGGCATGCTCTTCTGCGCGTTCCCGCTCCTGTATGCGAGCGGCTTCAGCGGATTTTACCTCCCGCTGATGATCGTATTGTGGCTGCTGATTCTCCGCGGCATTTCCATCGAATTTCGCGGCCACATTAAGAGCGCGGTGTGGGATCCGCTCTGGGATTTCCTGTTTTGCTCCTCCAGTTTGTTGCTTGCGGTTTTCTACGGCGCCGCTCTGGCTAACGTGGTCCGCGGCGTGCCGCTCGATGCCACCCAATATTTCTTCGAGCCGCTTTGGACCAACTTCCGGCTCGGCGCCGAGACCGGCATCCTCGATTGGTACACCATCCTGGTCGGCGTGCTCGCTCTCGCGGCCATCGCCATGCACGGAGCCCTGTGGGTCCGCATGAAAACCGGCGGCGCAGTGAACCAGCGCACCGGGAAATTCGCCGCCGCGATTTGGTGGGTCGTCGCCGCGCTCACCGCCGTAGTCACCACCGTCACATTCCGCATTCAGCCGCAGATAGAAACCAATTTCGCCGATCACCACTGGGGCGCGATATTCCCGGTCCTGGCCGTTGCCGGCCTCACCGGCGTCATCGTCGAGGTTCGCAGAAATCGCGAGTTGCCCGCCCTCTGCGCTTCCGCCGCCTATCTCGCCGGAATGATGACCAGCGTCGTCTTCGGCGTCTATCCGATGGTCCTGCCGGCGCGCAATTCTCTATATTCACTCACCGTCGAAAACGCCAAGGCCGGCGCCTATGGCCTCAAGGTGGGCCTCATCTGGTGGACCTTCGGCATCCTCCTCGCCTCCAGCTACTTCATCTTCGTCTACCGCACCTTCTCCGGAAAAGTCGCTAGTCCGCCGGCAAAGGCCTCACCCCGCGAATGACTCAGCCGTGTCGGCAGAAGTCAGGCCGCGCGCCCGAAAAGTATCACTCCTAGCCGCCGCAAACCTCCCGGAGACAATCGCCGCGCTAGGCGATGATGCGAAGACATGTACACCCGCATGGCCTTCGTCCGTTTGCCGGTCGCTACATATTCGAGGATGGCCTGCGGGGCAAGGCGGCTGAGCGCAATCCCGCGCGCCCACTCTGACTCCGGCGGCACGGGATATTCTTCCACCAGCCGGAAGAGATGCTCGTGCTTCATGTTCGCGCTCAGTTGCTCGCCGGTCAGCCGATATTCGGCTGTGAATTGATTCACGAAATAGAAGCGCTTGGCGATCAGCCCCAGCCGCACACCAAAATCGAAATCGCACGTCTCTCCTACCACCTCTCGCGCCTGCAGCGGCACTTGGCGCGCGAGTTCGGTCTTAATCAGAAACCCATCGTTCGGAAATTGCTGCAGCAGACCCGCTTCTATCGGAGACAGTATCGAGCCTTCGTGATCATTGGTCCGGCGGTAGTCACTGTTGAGTTTCTCGGAGTCTTTTAGTAGCGGTTGACCATCGGCAGCGATCAATATCTGCTTTCCGTAAATAGCATCCACCCCCGGGTTCTGCGCGCAACATCTTACGAAAACGTCCACCGCGCCCGGCAACAACCGGTCATCATCATGCAAAAGGATGGCGTACTCGCCGCGGGCCTCGCGGTACAGGTGGTTGATGTTATTCGCCTGCCCCAATGAAGGACGGTTCCACAGATACCTGATTTCCACTCCCGCCTTCTGCTCAGACGAAAGCACCATCGCCTCGGCCTCGTTGCTCGGCGAATCGTCCCCCACCAGGATCTCAATGGGGCGATGTTGATGCAGCAACCCGCTTCGGATCGCTTCCCGCAAGAGGTCGCGTCGTCGATACGTTGGAATGCAGATAGAAATCAGCATATGTCTCCAAGCCGGGGATGTCCCCGGCGTCCTCCAGGGATGCACGTCTCCTGTTCATGGCGTTCGCCGAAGCGGTGCGCCAAGGAGCAATGCTCTGCCGATGGCTAGATCAATTCGTCTGGTACCAAGGAACCGAGGGTTTATGCAGGCCGGACATCTGGAAGAGTTTCACCGCGAATCAACAACAACCGAGATATACCGAATCCGGTGATTGCGCGCAATTCGGAGTTTTACGGATATTCAAAGTCAGGCCAATTCCTTCGCCCCTCAGCTCTGGAAAAACAGAGCTTCACCTTCAGCGTTCGCTGGAGCTTTTCGCGCCGCTGCGAACCGCAGCGCCTCGCGCGAATCTAAAAAAACTGGCCCATCCCGGGGGTAGCGGGACGGGCCAGCGGGCGTTTGTCAGGGAGGGAAAGTTGCGAGGAAAACGGCCTATTCTCGGGTGTGTAACACCACCCGTCCGATCAACGTTCACAAAACCAGCCTTCCTTACCGTCATCCAAAAGGCCGCACCGCATCAAAGCGGCGCCATCAATAGATACCCGAGCGTTGTTACAATCCGATGAAAGCGATGTGAAAACTCCATCGCCGGAGCCGTGGCACAGCCAACCTGGCCGTGCGTGCCAGACTTGCCCACTGACCAGCATGCCCACTGACCAGCATGACCACAAAGTCGATCCGAGAAACTAAGTACGATGTAAGACCGCAGCCGTCTTCCTGCCCGCACTCGGAGCCCGCGCATACCGCCGCTTACGCCCGCCAGCCGCCCGCACGCCGGACGCAATCCCCGTGAAAAATGAATCGCACATACTCTCTAGCACCCGCCGCGCGGTAGCCGGCGCAGCCAGCAACGGATCGAACTTGCCCTCCAGCGCAATCGCGCTAGGAATCCCCCGCAGCGCAGTGAACGCCAGATTCAGCCGGTCCTTTTGTTTCCGCGAAATCGGCCGCTGGCCCTCAAACAGCAATTTCGTCGTGTCCGCGTAAAGCAGCTGATACAACTCGCGCAGCCGTTTCCCATACTCCGGATTGCGTAAGGCGAAAAGCTTGAATTCCAGCGTCAGCAGCGGCCAGTTCCCATCGAAATAGAACTCCACATATCTCTCGCGCACAAACACCAGCCGCTCCTGCAACGAGCGCCGCTCCATTTGTTCGCGCGCCAGCGCCAGTTTCTGCCGGGCGCGCCGCTCCAGCAGCGCCATAAACAAATCCTGCTTGTTCTTGAAATGCGCGTACACCGCGCCCCGCGTGTGTCCAGCCTCCGCCGCGATCGCTTCCAGCTGCGCTCGCTCAAAGCCGTCCCGCGCAAACACCACCTGCGCCGCGTCGAGCAGTCCCGAAAGCGTGGCGGCGGCGCGAGCTTGGTGTTTGTTCGGCGCTGCACCTGCGCGTGTAGCACCTGTGCGTGCCGTACCTGCGCGTTTTGCAGTACGTTTCAAAGTGGATTACCCGGTGTCGAGAATAGCACGATTCCTACATTAGATACATACACGTATGTATTCAATGTGCTACGATCCATGATGTTATGAAAGTGCGCAGCCTCATCATCGCGTTACTCGGGTTGGCCAGTGCCGGTCTCGTCGCCGCTCTCGTCGCCATCCCCGCCGCGGCCCAGCAGAGTGGCAGTGCCACCCCTGCCGCCATGGCGAATCCCATTCCGTTGTCGGCTCGTGCCCCCAACGCCGTGGGCGCCCAGCAGTCCGCCGCTCCCGCCGGCTCCAGCGTCGACGTCATCCAATCCTCCATCCAGGTGCAAAGCCCCTTCGACGGCAGCGTCCCCGATAAATCGGCCGCAGCCGCCGGCTCGATTCCGCTATCGCTCACTGACGCGGTACGCCGAGGCTTGCGTTTTAACCTGGGACAGATCAGCGCCGACTCTTCCCTCCGTCAGGCGCGCGCGCAGAAGGAAGCTGCCTTCAGCGAACTCCTTCCCAAACTCGGCATCAGCGCCACCGAAACCGGCGCCAAAATCGATCTGCAAGCCGAAGGCCTGAGCGCCTCCACACTTGGATCGTTCGGCGCCTTGGGCGCTGCGTTTCCCACCGTCGTTGGTCCATTTCACTATTACACCCTGATGGGCAACGTGCAGGCCAATCTTTTCAATCTCACATCGCTCTACAATTTTCGCGCCGCCAGCGCCGGCGCCGATGCCGCGCAGCTGGATTCGCAAAACGCGCGCGAGCTCGTCGTCCTCGCCGTCACCGGCAGCTACTTGCAAGTCCTCGCCAGCGCCGCAGGCGTTGACGCCCAGCTCGATCAAGTGAAGTACGCGCAAGCCTCATACGACCGCGCCAAGGCCCAGTTTGACGCCGGCAACAAAGCGCAGATCGATGCCACTCGCAGCTTGGTGCAGCTCCAAACCGAGCAGCAGCGCCTGCGTTCCGAACGCGGCGATCTGCAAAAGCAAAAGTACGCCCTCGCCCGCCTTCTGGGTTTGCCTCTCACCGCCGATCTCTTGCTCACCAGCGAACTGAACGGCGGCACCGAAATGCCGATGGAAGCGGAAGCCGCGGTTCAGACCGCCTTCGCTCACCGCCAGGACCTCAAAGCCGCCGAGGCTCAAGTGCGCGCCGCGGACGCCGCACTGAAAGCCGCTTCGGCCGAGCGCTTGCCCACCGCTTCGGTGCAGGGCTACTACGGGGTGCAGGGGGTCGATCCCAATCATGGCCGCGGCGTTTTCGATGCCACCGCCAGCGTCAGCGTCCCCATATTCGAGGGTGGGCGCCTGAAAGCGGATCGCGAACAAGCCAGCGCGGTGCTCGATCAGCATCGCGCCGAACTCGAAAATCAACGCGGACAAGTCGAGCTCGAAGTTCGCGACGCCTACACCGACCTGCAAGTCGCTACCGATCAAGTGCAAGTGGCGGCCAGCAATCGCAAGCTGGCCCTGGAAACATTGCAGCAGTCTCAGGACCGCTATACCGCCGGCGCCGCCGACTCGGTGGAAGTGGTCCAGTCGCAGCAAACCCTCGGATCCGCCGAGCGCGACTACGTGAGCGCTATCTACGCGCGAAATCTCGCCCGCGTTAGCTTGGCCCGTGCCATGGGCGAAGCGGAAACCGACATCATCACGTTACTCAAGGACAAGTAGATGGCCGACGAAAAGCCGCAACTGCAACCTCAGAACGCTTCGACTGCTCCCGCGTCCGCCAACGCCGCGGCCGTCACCCCGCCGGAGGATCCCGAAAAGCGCCGTCGCCGTTTTCTCACCATTGGCGCGGTGATCCTGGTGATTCTCGTTGCCGGAATTCTCTACGATCTGCACGCACGCAATTACGAAACCACTGACGATGCAGAGGTCGACGCCCATCTAATTCCCATTACCGCTCGCGTTGACGGCACCATTCGCGGCGTTTACGTCGAGGACGACGCCATCGTCAAAGCCGGCCAGCCGCTGGTCGATCTCGATCCCACCGATAGCCAGGTCAGCCTCACCCAGGCCCAGGCTCGCTTCGATCGCGCCCAGGCCCAGCGTGAAGCGCAGAGCCCGTCGCTGCCGATCACCCAACTCAACAACTCCACCAGCGTCAGCGAGCAGCAGTCCGCCGTCGTGAATGCCGAAGCGAGTCTTGCCTCCGCGCAACATGACTACGACAATGCCGTGGCCATGGAACAGCAGGCCGAGGCCACCAACGTCCGCGCCCAAGCCGATTTTCAGCGCTACAAAACCCTGTTCGAGAAAAACGAAGCGGCCAAAGCCGACTATCAAAGCTACGCCGCCATCGCCGCCGGCCAGGACGCTGCGGTGAAAGGCAGCCAGGCCGCCGTCGCCTCCGCGCAGAAATTGATCGAGCAGCGCCAGGCCCAGCTTGCCGAGGAAAAATCCCGCCTCGAGCAGGCTCAGAAAAATGCGCCCCGTCAAGTCGCCATCCAGGAGGCCGATCTTCGCTCCCAGGTCGCCAACGAGGAATCCGCCAAGGCCGAGCTGCAGCAGGCCCAACTGAACGTTGGATACAGCCACATCGTTGCGCCAGTTGACGGCATCACCACCCAGCGCAGCGCCGAACTCGGCAGCCATATCACCAGCGGCCAGCAATTACTCATGATCGTCGATATCGGCGATCTCTGGGTCACCGCCGATTTCAAGGAAACCCAGTTGGCTCGCATGCATCCCGGCCAGCACGTAAAGCTGCACGTCGACGCCCTCGACCACGATTTCGACGGCGCCGTCGAAGCGATGCCCGCAATCACTGGCAGCCGCTCCAGCGTGCTTCCTCCGGAAAACGCCACAGGGAATTACGTCAAGGTGGTCCAGCGCCTGCCGGTGCGCATTCGCTTCAGCCCCAACCAGAGCGGTCTCGAGAAATTGCGCCCCGGAATGTCCGTCGAACCGACCGTTCACCTGGACTGAATTCCGTACCGGCTGCCCGCGCTGGCCATGAGTACCGGCGCACCAGTGCCCCAAATCTAGATGCCCCAGAGTTACATGACTGACGAAAGCACAGCGGCCAATATTCGCCACGGCATCAATCCCTGGGTGATCGCCCTCACCGTGACCATGGCCACGTTCATGGAAGTGCTCGACACTTCCATCGCCAATATTGCCCTGCCCCACATCGCCGGAAACCTGGGCGCCAGCACCGAAGAGGGCACTTGGGTTCTCACCAGCTATCTGGTTTCCGCCGCCATCGTTTTGCCGCTCAGCCCGTGGCTCACCAACCTCCTCGGCCGCAAACGCTTTTACATGACCTGCGTCGCCATTTTTACCGTTAGCTCCGTCTGCTGCGGACTGGCCACCAGCCTGCCCATGCTGATCTTCTTTCGCGTGCTGCAAGGCGCGGGCGGTGGCGGATTGCAGCCCAGCGAACAAGCCATCCTCGCCGACACTTTTTCTGAAAAGCAGCGCGGCATGGCCTTCGCCATGTATGGCGTCGCGGTGATCGTCGCCCCCGCCATCGGCCCCACCGTCGGCGGCTGGATCACCGACAATTACAGCTGGCACTGGATATTTTTCATCAACGCGCCCATCGGCCTGCTATCGCTCTACGCCACCAATCGCGTCGTCCACGATCCGCAGTGGATGAAGAATCGAAATCGTTCCGGCATTCAGCACGATTACATCGGCATCGCTCTGGTGGTCACCGGCGTCGGCTTCCTCCAGTACGTTCTCGACAAAGGACAGGAAGACGACTGGTTCGGCTCCCGCATCATCGTCACCTTTTCCATTATCGCCGTCATTTGCCTCACCTCACTGGTTATTCGCGAGTGGACCCATCCTGATCCGGTGATCGATCTCCGCCTTTTGAAGAAACGAAACTTCGCCACCGCCATTCTCTTCAGTTTCATTCTCGGCGTGGTCCTCAACGGCTCCACTATCCTGATTCCTCAGTTCCTCCAGAATCTGCTCGGCTACACCGCCCAGCGCGCCGGACTGGCCTTGATGCCCGGCGGCTTCACTCTGATGGTGCTCATGCCCGTCGCCGCCATCGCCGGCTCGAAATTCGATCGCCGTTGGGTGATGGCCATTGGCTTTGCCCTCACCGCCATGGGCCTGCATCACTTGACCACCGTTTATCTCGGACTCGATTTCCGCTCCGCCATGATGCTCCGTGTTCTGCAAGTGGTCGGCCTACCCTTCGTATTCGTCAACATCACCACCATGAACTACGTCGGCGTCCCCTCCGATAAGCACAACCAGGTCTCCGGCCTCAGCAATTTTTCCCGCAATATCGGCGGCGCCATCGGCGTCTCCGTGCTCAACACCTTCATGGCTCGCCAGGCGCAGTCCCAGCGCATCCGCCTCACCGCGCACACCAATAACGCCAATCCATTCTTTCAGCGCGAACTGGCCGGACTCACCGCTAGGTTTTCCGCCGCAGGCTTCTCCAAGCTCGACGCCGCCCAGAAAGCCTTGGCCCAGATATCCGGCGGCGTCAACCGCCAAGCCCTGGTGATGAGCTACGTAAACGCCTTCTGGCTAATGAGCGTAATCGTAGCCTGCCTGGTCCCGGTAGTCTTCATCATGCGCAACCCCACCAAAGCCGAAGAGAAAGCCTCCGCCGGCGCCCACTAACGGGCGTTTCAATTTCAGTCGTCCGCATTCGCAGCGCCGCGACTCGTCGCGGAAAAACGTCCAATCCCGAATCGCCCGCGGCCCAAAAATCCGCAGCACTACTGGTGAGTTTCCAGTGCCTTTTGAAGTTGAATTGGGGTTTTGACTTCGGTTCTTGCAGTCGAAGGTGGGTGCCCCACACGTCGTAGTTACGTGTGGGGTTCTTGACTGTGACTTTGACTCTGGCTCTTGATGTTCAGCAGTTTCTACCTAGCAACCGGCGAAAACTCCCGCACCGCAACCAACAAACACTTCGCCGCCACCAGATCCTCGAATGCCGATCCCACACTCTCAAACACCGTAATGTCGTTCTCGTTCTCGCGAACCGATCGTTCGCCCGAAAGCGTCTCATGCAAGTCCGCGATCACCTGGTCCCGCCGAATATCCCCAGCCCGCAGCGGAATCAAAATATCCCCAGCCTCGTCCAACGCGCCGTAAGTATCCAGCACCACCCGCGAGCGCACTATCGTTCGCGTATCCGCTTCGCGCGTCACCGCCGTAAACGACCCCACCAGATTCAAATGCGCGCCCTCCTGCAGCAGGTCGCCGTCAAACAACGGCTCCCGCGAAGTGGTGCAAGCGCACAGCACTTGCGATTCACGCGCGCATGTCGCCGCGTCCACCGCATGCGCGGCAATGCCGTACTCGGTGATCAAGCTCTCCGCAAATTCTTTCGAACGTGCGGGCGACGACCCGCAGATCAAGACTTCCCGGAACGGCCGCACGCTGAAGAGTGCCGGAACGTGAGCGCGTGCCAGCCGCCCGGTACCGAATATCCCCAGGGTCTGCGCGTCCGGCAGCGCCAGCGCGGAAGTGGCCACCGCGGAGACCGCCGCGGTCCTCAAGTCGGTAAACGTGTCGGCTTCCAGAAAAAGCAGCGAATCGCCGGTGGCAGCGTCATACAGCGTGTACGTCGACCGCAGCACCCGCGCGCCGCGCCCGGGTTCGCCGTTCATGATCGCTACTTTCAGCCCAAACAGGCCGTCGCCGTAACACGGCATCAGCAGGGAAGTGCTCTTTTCGCCGGAAGTGACCACTCGCGGCGGAATGCGGTAGTTCGAGTAGTTATCGCGGAACGCCGCGGCCAGCGCACCGATCAATCCATCGAGATCGAGGTGCACCAGGACGTCGTTGTCCGTAAGTATGGTCGGGCCGGACTGGCAAATAACCGTTTTGTCTTTCATGGTATCCGTTCACTCTCTTCTCGCCTGCTCGTGGGACGTGACTTCGGGGCCGGTAACGAAATCGCTCGATGTTTACTGCCTGATCGACTGGTATTGCGTCTCCGCTGCGAAAGAGGAAGACCAGCAGCGAAGATTCAAAGCGCTTAGCGAATACAAGTATACATCATGTATTTAGCTGCCCCAATCCAAAGTTTAAATGCAAGCGATCCGCCAAAGCGATAGGTCAAGAATCGGCGCTTTTGCAGGGGTAGAGCGTTCGTTCCGGCCCCACTCCATCGCCGGAGGCAACTGCCTAACTAATCAATTACAGCCCGGTCGGTAATTTCCAATCCGCGATCCAGAATCGCGAAGGCTTCCCGCATTTCGCTTTCCTTAATGCACAGCGGAGGGTTGGTGAAGAATGTATTCCAGCGCACGAACGTGTACAGCCCTTGCTCGCGGAAGAATTTTCCCAGCGCCGCCATTTCCGCCGAAGTTCCGTTGAACGGCGCCATCGGCTCCTGGGTGGTCCGGTTGCGGATCAGCTCCACAATGCCAAACAGCCCGATCGACCTCACCGCTCCCACCGACCGATGCTTCGCCGCCAAATCCGCCAGCAGCGTTTTCATGATCTTTCCCATTTCCCGCGCGTTGTCGATCAGGTGATCCTCTTCATACACCGCGATCGTAGCCAACGCCGCCGCGCAGCTCATCGGATGGCTGTTATAGGTGAGCCCGCCATAGAAAACCTTGTCCTGGAAATATTGCGCGATGTGATGACGCATGCCCACCGCGCCCAGCGGCAGATAGCTGCTGGTCAATCCCTTGGCCATGCAGATCAAGTCGGGCACTACGCCCCAATGCTCCACCGCGAACCATTTCCCGGTCCGCCCGAATCCCGCCATCACTTCGTCGGCGATCATCAGGATGCCGTGCTTGGTGCAGATTTCCCGCACACCCTGCATGTAACCATCCGGCGGCACCAGAATTCCGTTTGAGCCGGTCACCGTCTCCAAAATGAACGCTGCAATCGTCTGCGGGCCTTCCAGTTGAATCACCTCTTCGATGGTGCGCAACGCTTGTTCGGTAGTGTCCCATCCGCGTTCGATGCCGTGGTAGGGGTCGAACACCCGAATCACTCCGGGCATTCCGGGTTCAGCGGCCCAGCGCCGGGGATCGCCGGTGAGCGCCATGCTCCCCGCGGTGCCGCCGTGATAAGAGCGGTAGCGCGCCAGGATCTTGTGCCGCCCGGTAAACTGGCGCGCGATCTTGATCGCGTTCTCATTCGCGTCCGCGCCGCCATTGGTAAAGAAGAAAGTGTCGATATCGCCGGGGGTGATCTCCGCGAGCTTTGCTCCCAGCCGCGCGCGCGGCTCGGTGGCCATGAACGGACTGGCATACGGCAGCACCGCCGCCTGCCGCGAAATCGCTTCGATCACCCGAGGATCGCCGTGCCCGATGTTGACGCTCATTAGTTGGCTGTTGAAATCGATGTAGCGCTTTCCTTCCGGCGTCCAGAAATAGATGCCTTTGGCTCGCGCCACCGGAATGGGATCCACTTTGGACTGCGCCGACCATTCAAACAGGGTGTGCTTCTTGGTCAGCGCCACGATCTCTTCGCCGGTCATGGTAGGAACCGCTACGTCTGTCGTCGCCATCGTTTTCCCCTCGCTCTTTGTTCTCGAAAACCGCTCGATCGGTGTTCCGATAATTTGCTCTGCCGCCGTGAGTTTGTCCACCGCCTCCGCCCGGGCCGCCGAAGCGGGCCCGTTCCGCGAAGGCGGCTAGAACGTTGGCGGTGTATTGATCCACATCAGCACTGTTTCTTCGTCTCCGGTATTCCGCCAGCGATGGGCCTGCGAGCTGTTGAAATACAAACTGTCGCCCGCGCTCATCTCGTAGCGGTCGACTTCATCCAGCCAGATTTCCAACGCGCCTTTCATCACGTAAATAAACTCTTCGCCCTCGTGATTGTAGCTGCCGCCGCTGGTCGCACCGGGCGCGATCCGGAACAGATGCGGCTCCATGCTGGTTTTCCCAAGCGCCAGCAACTCCATGCGCACGCCCGGATTCGGCGTCAGCACCTTGCGGTCCCGCGGCTTCACCAGCCGCGGCGCATTGCTCGCCTCGCCAAAGAAGGAGAGCACGTTGGTGTTATAGAGCCGCGCCAGTTTTTGCAGCGTGGCAATGGAGGGATTCGCGGTGTCGCGTTCGATGGCGCTCAAAAAACTCGGCGAAACGCCGGTGCTCTTGGCCACCGCCGTCAGCGTTAAGCTCGCCTGCCGCCGCAGCCGCGACAAGTTTTCGCCCAGCCCTTCTTTCTTCGATTTTCCAGCAGCGGAGACACCCGCCGCGCCCGGCGTTTCCTTTTGCAGCATCGCTGCGATGCCGGCCGGGTTCACGCGCTTGATATTCCGCAGGAACTTGATCTGCCTCAGCTTCTGCAACTCCGCCCGCGAGTACAAGCGGTAAAGTCCCTGGCTGCGAACCGGCGTGAGCAACCCCATGCGCTCCCAATTTCGCAGCGACGATCGGCTGATGTCCAGGATGCGGGCCGCTTCCCCGATTCGGTAGTAGACATCCTTCCTGCTTCGCACCGGACTCCCTCCCGCGCCAACTCCGAAACACTGCGTCCGAGATCACGCCTCACGCCAACCGCGCTGCGTGTTGGCCAGCCGCACGATCCCGCCGCTTCGCCCTCGCCAGATAAGTATACTTGCCGAACTTATTACAGCGTTAGAGGAAAGCGCGTAGCCGTGCCAGTTCTATCCGTAACAGCAAACCACCACCAGAATGGCAAGAGAAAGCCTGGCGTGGTTCCGGCGAGCAATCCATGTTGCTCAACATTGCAGGATTCTTAATAAGGTAGCAGCACCATTTGGATGCACCCACCAACCGGCAACCGCTCCGCATCCACAACTTCCTTTGCGCCCCCGCTCCGCATTCGTATACTAGCCATCGAAAACAGCGCAGACTCTCAACCCCGATCGAGGTGCAGCAATGTCACAAGATCCGGCTCCAGCAGCAAAGCAATCATCCCGTCTGCTGATTCGCAATATCGGCCTGCTGCTCACCGGCGACATTCAGAATCCCATCAGCGATGCCGATACCATTCTCTCTGTCGACGGCCGCATTACCGCCGTCGGGAAAGCGAAAGATGTGGACGCTGCCGGCGCCACCACCATCATCGACGCCAAAGGTTCCGCTCTCGCTCCCGGCCTGATCGATAGCCACGTTCATCCGGTGGCCGGCGATTGGACCCCGCGCCAAAACCAGATCGGCTGGATCGATAGTTACCTGCATGGCGGAGTCACCACGATGATCTCCGCGGGAGAAGTGCACACGCCCGGCCGGCCCAAAGATGTGACCGGCGTGAAAGCCATGGCGATTTTCGCGCAACGTACGTTTTCAGCCTTTCGTCCCGGCGGGGTGCGCATTCACGGCGGCGCGCCGGTGGTCGAACACGGAATGGTGGAAGACGATTTCAAGGAACTCGCGGCGGCGGGCGTCACGCTCCTCGGCGAAATCGGACTGGGCAGCGTGAAGGACGGCGCCACCGCCCGGCAAATGGTGGCTTGGGCCAGAAAGTACGGAATTCAAAGCACCATCCACACCGGCGGCCCATCCATTCCCGGCTCCGGCCTGATCGACAAAGACATCGTGCTCGAAGCGGACACCGACGTGATCGGCCACGTGAACGGCGGGCACACCGCGTTGCCCGACGATCAAATCATCGCGCTGTGCGAGCGTTCCGCCCGCTCGCTGGAAATCGTGCACAACGGAAACGAACGCGCCGCGCTGCTCACTGTGCGCACCGCCGCCGATCGCAATCAACTCACCCGCATCATCCTGGGAACGGACTCGCCAGCCGGTTCCGGAGTCCAGCCGCTGGGAATTTTGCGCCTGATTTCGATGCTGTCGTCTCTAGGCAACGTGCCGGCTGAGATCGCCTTTTGCTTCGCCACCGGGAACACCGCCCGTGAGCGCAAGCTGGACGTAGGTTTGATCGAGCCCGGCCGCGCCGCTACGTTCGTGCTGCTGGATCGCCCGCTGCACTCCGCCGGAAAGACGCTGCTCGATAGCGTGCAGCTGGGAGATTTGCCCGGCATTGGCATGATGATCGTCGACGGCGCCATCAGCACCCACCGCAGCCGCAACACGCCGCCGGCAACCGCGGCGCCGGAAGTAGTGAAGTCCTGACTTCCGATCAGCGCAGGCCGTCTTCGCCCTTGATCTGATCCTTGGTCAACCCGCCGACCCGCGCCAGCGGCCGGCCACTGTCGGTGACTGCGATCGCCACCACGATTTCTCCGGCCCGCGGCGCATCCGGCACGCGCACTTCCATGGCATCGAAATGGCTGCGCACAAACGCGGCATCCTTGTGCCCCAGCGGAATATCCAGCGGCACGCCCATTCCTCCGCGCTTTTTCGCTGACGGAATCAGCGCCGCTCCTTTTCCCAGCACTCGCCGCACCGGCGCGCCCAGTTTCGGATGCAGAATCGCCGCGGCATGCTCCAGCTCACCGTCTTCACCCACCGCCGCTGCTTTTCCGTAACTTTCCACCGACGCCGCCGGTATTCCCAAACACGCTACGGCGCGCTCGGTAAGCATTTCGCCGAGCTCTTCACCGATGTCCATCAATTCGGTAAGGTCCTGCACGTATTTTCCGGCGAATGGATTCTCGATCACCGCCACCGCCGCCGCACGGCGCGTGGGAGGCTCCACGCCGCGGCCCATCTCGCTATGGATTTCTTCTAAAAACGTGAGAATCTTACGGATTTTCGCGCGCGTCGGTTTGCTCATCGCAGCCCATCCTTCCCTTGAATTTCGCTGGCCGCCAATCCGCCGGCGCGGTTGTGAATTCGCGGGCCGGTGGTCATTACCAGCGCCAGCAGAATCTCATCCGCGCGAGGACTATCCGCGATTCCTACTTCCATCGAATCGAAATGGCTGCGCACATACGACGCATGGATGTGGGTGATCGGGACATCCAGGCGCGTCCCGGGCCCACCCACTTTTTTCGTGGATGACACGATGGCCTTGGCCCCGCCGAGCACTTCGCGCATTCCGTAGCCGCCCGGAGCATGCCACAGCGCGCCGTGCTCCAGCTCGCCGGCTGCGCCGACGATCGCGCCCTTGCCGTAGCCCTCGATCTCGTTTACCGCGCCGCCCAGCGCGGCCACCAGCGACTGCGCCATTTGCAATCCCAGCGGTTTCAAATCGTCCATGAATCCGGCGATCTCCGGAACATATTTCCCGGCAAACGGATTGTGGATCACCGCCAGCGCTGCGCCGCGGCGCAATGGTTTTTCCGCCACCGGCCCGCCTTCGTGGTAGACATACTCCACAATCGTCACCAACTTCCGGACTTTCACTTCATGCATTGGATGAACTCCCGGTCGCCACAATTGTATTTGCGTCAGCCGCCGCGATTGCTGCCACTGACGTGCTGCCCACGATTCGAGTTTCTCCGCAAAGATTCAGCGCCGCGGCTCGAATCACGCCGTGGTCGATGAGACCTTCGGCGATCTCCGCGCCGGCCGCCAGCGCGGCGTCAATCTCCGCAGGCCTCAGGCGCCCCACGCCGCGCGTCACCAACCGGTCACCCAGGTCGCTGTCGGGCGCGATCTCCCGCGCCGGCACGCGAACGATGCCCGGATGCCCGGGCAAATCGACGCCGTTGGCTACGATCGTCGCGGCGGCATCCGCCACCGCCGCGCGATCCGCTAGAATGGTAACCGCGTCGGCAATTCCCAAAGAAAAGCTGCGCCCGCGCCATCCGCTGGTGGCGATACCACGCACCGGAGAAGATTCCGGAATGATCGCCGTACCCAACAGGGACGGCTGCTCGGGGCGCTCCACCAATCCCACCCGGAACGATTCACCCGGCGTGAGATGCAACGAGATATCCCCGCCGTCGTTCACATACGCTCGGGTCAGCGCAGCAGCCCTGGTCATCGCGTGCAGTATTTCCTCGGCGACTGCACCGGCAACCGCCGCCATCGGCGTAATAAATCCTTGCCGGGCGAAAGGTTGCACTCCGTCCGCCATTCGCCGGGCCACACGCCCCTGCAACAGTGGAATGCTGTGTACGGCATCCTGCCGCAGCAAGGTCAGCTCTGCGCAAAGCTCGTCCAGCACGGTAACAAACCGCTGCGCCGCGGCATCGTAAGCCTTGCGCACTTCCTGCGGCAACCCAAAAGCTTCGGCGATCGCATCGATCGGACCGTGGTGCAGATGCAGGCGCCTGCCATCGGGAAGCATCCGCACCACGGGGGCCTCTCTCATTGCCGTTCCTTGCCGCTGGCCGGCGGGCTCGATAGCGGCCAGGCATTTTCCGGGTTCGGCGCGATGTGCCGCTGGTCTTTGTCATTCTCTTTGCCATTCACGATCGATTCCAGAGGGCGCACGTGATCCATGTATCCGCCGAGCGCGGCATAATCGCTGCGCTTCATGGTGAATTCGATCGGCGCGACGATCGCCGGGGTGGGCACGTAGCCGAACGCATTCGCGGGCAGCCGGGTAACGTCCACCATCAGGGTGATGCCGCCGCCGGGCCAAACGTACACTTCCGCGCCGCCGCAGGTCACCCGCGTCAAAGTGTCGCGCACCGAACGGGTGAGCTTCACCGGATTTTCGGTGACACCGGCGCGCAGCGATCCACCCGCTCCGCCCATGAACATCACCGTGCACATCGCGGGTTCGCAGTTTTCCCGGATGCGCGCCACCGATTCTTGCAGCGCCGCAGGAATCGCGCGCTCGACCGGGTGCAGAGTTTCATCCAGCTCGTAATATGCAGCGTGCTCGCCAGTGGTGCTGACCATCAGCATCCGCGTTCCGGGCGTCGCGGCCTTGGGATCGAAGGGATGGAGGATGGACAGCGGATCTGAAATATTCGTTCCGCCCCAATTCGTTCCCGGCTCGGCCACTCGAAAATATCTTCCGGGAGTGGACCTCCGCCCCTTCATTTTGATTCCGGTGGGCGGCACGCCGAGCATTTTACCGGCCTGATGCTCGGAGAGCACGCCGGTGATGTGATCGTCGACGACTACCACCTCGTCGATTTTGCCCATCCACTGCATGGCGAACATGCCGATGGTTGCCGAGCCGCATCCGACCCGCATGCGTTCTTCCTTCACGCCGTTGACCACCGGCGCCTGCCCGGCTTGCACCACCACCGTTGCGCCTGCATCGATAGCTAGTTCCACCGCCTGGCCATTGCACAGCGCGAGCAGCGTCTCGCAAGTAATTCGTCCTTCGCGCAAACTTCCCCCGGTGAGGTGCAGCACTCCGCCGAGAGAAAGCATCTGCGAGCCGTATTCCGCGGTGGTGACGTGGCCCACCGCCTCGCCTTCCACCCGCACGGTGTTCTGCTCCGGCCCCAGAAAGCGATCGGTATCGATTTTCAGTTTCACCCCGCAATAGCTAAAAATTCCTTCGGTGACCACGGTCACCATGTCGACCCCATTCACCTGGGAGGAAATGATGAAGGGCGCCGGTTTGTAGTCGGGATAGGTGGTGCCCGCGCCGATGGCGGTAACGAATTGCTCTGGTCCGGCGACGATCCGCCCATCCCACTCGCGATGGGCGTCGAGGAAGGGGACTACACGCTCGCCCTGCTCGAGCGCCCGGTCCAAGATTACGTGGGCATCGAGGCGCACCAGTTTTCCGGCATGATTGGCGTAGCGGTCGCACGCGCCGGTCCGACCGTCCTTGATGTAGCAAAGGACCGGGCAGGCGTCGCATCGAATTACGTCGGCGGGCAGGACAGCTTCTTCAACCACGACTATCTCCATGGGGAGGCGAATTGAGCGCGCCACGAATCAATGCTGTTTTGTGGCGATTCTGAGTTTGTAATTCATTTAGAGTCATGTAGATACGAGTTCTGATCCTGGCAAGTGTCGCGACTAAATTTTTTCTGAGTACTCTTGAATGAAACCCCCACAGCCAGATTGGCTGTGCCACGACGGCGGCCATGAATAAATTTTGTTTTGCCGCGACTGAGATTTCGTATCTCCTTCATGGTCATATACATCCGACCGAAAGCTGGGCGCGATTTGTGAATAATCGCAGTCGCGATTCAGAATTTGTAATTCCTTTAGAGTCATGTAGATCCGAGTTCTGATCCTTACGGTTGTCGCGATTGGATTTTTTCCTTTTCACCTGGCGAAAGCCCACAGCCAGATTGGCTGTGCCACGACGGCCGCCATGAATAAATTTTGTTTTGCCGCGACTGAGATTTCGTATCTCCTTCATGGTCATATACATCCGACCGAACGCTGGGCGTGATTTGTGAATAATCGCAGTCGCGATTCAGGATTTGTAATTCCTTTAGAGTCATGTATATCCGCGTTCTGATCCTTACGGTTGTCGCGATTGGATTTTTTCCTTTTTACCTGGCGAAAGCCCACAGCCAGATTGGCTGTGCCACGACGACCCTTTTACGGCGGAGCCTTGGCGCGCGGCGACCTTGATCTTGAACCTAGCGAATGCCTGGATCAATGGATTATTCCTGTAAAGACCGGCCGCAGAGCGACTTAATCCATTCCTTACTTTCGATGGCGCTCGGTTTCCGCGGTCGCGGCGGCCACTATTGCTGCGCGAATCCGCGCTGGGGTGGCCGGCACCCTGCGAATGCGGACGCCTGCGGCATCGTAGATCGCGTTCAGGATGGCCGGGGCGGTGGCGACCATAGAATGCTCGCCGATTCCTTTCGCGCCGGAGGGTCCGATACTGGAGGGATCCTCGATCAGAATCGACTCAATCGGGGGGATATCGCCCACGGTCGGAATCAGGTAATCGTGCAGGTTCTCGCCCCGCCCTGGGAAGAACTCCTCCATCAGCGCCATGCCTAGCCCCTGGGCGATGCCGCCCTCGATCTGCCCTTCGACCAGGGTTGGATTGATGGCGCAGCCGACGTCGTGTGCGGCGGTGATTCGGGTGACTTTCACCGTGCCCAACTCCATGTCTACGGCCAGCTCGGCCATCTGCGCGCCGAAGCCGTAGACGGCGTATGGGATTCCCTGGCCGTTCTCGTCCAGCTTCTTGGTGGGAGGATCGAACGTGGCCTCGCCGGTGGCGACGTAACCGTTGGCATCGAGCGGCAACCCGCGCAAGGGAAGGCAGCGCCGCTTTTCTCCGTTTTCGATGGTTACACAGCCGTCGCCCAGGGTGAATTTCGCGCACTCGCAGTCGCCGTCCAATCGCAGGATCGCGCGGCGAAGTTCCGCTCCAGCCATGCTCGCCGCTTTCCCGCTTACGAAAGTCTGCCGCGACGCGGAAGTCTTGCCGCAATCGGGCGAGAGGGAAGTGTCGCCGGAAATAAAGTCGAAGCGATCGAGCGCTACTCCCAATGCGTCGGCGCAAATTTGGGGAATGACGGTGGCGCTTCCCTGGCCGATATCCACCGCGCCTTGATGCAGGGAAATGCGCCCATCGGGTTTCAATCCCACGCGCACGGTGGAAGGATTGGGGAGGGAAGTATTTCCGCAGCCGTACCACACGCCCGCAACGCCGATCCCGCGCCGCAGGGGTCCGGTATTTTCCGCGTTGTATCTCCTGGCTTCTTCGCCTGCAGCGATCCATCGCGGGCGCAACGCCTCAAAGCAGGCGCGAATTCCGACGCCATCGCCGAGCACCTGGCCGGTGACGGTAGGAGTATCCGCATCCAGCGCGTTCAATATT
Organism: uncultured Acidobacteriota bacterium; assembly: GCA_963725655.1. Classification (GTDB taxonomy): domain Bacteria; phylum Acidobacteriota; class Terriglobia; order Acidiferrales; family UBA7541; genus CAVRXT01. Next base: position 1,065,027 of record CAVRYY010000001.1, read on the forward strand.
CGGAATTCCAGGCGATCCATGCCGACGAGATTGGCCAGCTCATCAAAAAGTTGTTCCTGGGCAATCGCCGTTTGCGGCACGCCAAATCCGCGAAACGCGCCCGCCGGGACCAGGTTGGTGTGCACCGCACGCGTCTCGGCGCGGTAATGCGGAATGCGATATGGCCCGGAAGCGTGTATCGGAACGCGGGCGGCGACGGTGGGGCCCCACGATGAGTAAGCGCCGGTATTAAAGTCCGCCGAGAAGTCCATGGCGGTGATGCGGCCGTCGCGGCCGGCGGCGACGCGCGCGCGAATCCGCGAAGGATGGCGCTTGGTGGTGGACATCATGGATTCGGTACGCGAATACACCATGCGGACCGGGCGCCGCAGATGCCAAGCCGCGAGCGCCACAAAAGGCTGCATCGATAAGTCGAGTTTCGAACCGAATCCGCCGCCCACCGCGGTGGGGATCACGCGGACCGCTTCCGGGGCCAACGCGAGAATCGCCGCGAGGTCGGCGCGATCCATGTACGGCGCCTGGGTACACGCTTGCACTTCGATGGTGTCGCCGACTCGGCGAGCGAAGCCGGCTTCCGGCTCGATGTAGGCGTGTTCGACGAACCCGGATTCGAATTCGCCGGCAGCTTCGAACTCCGCTGCGGCCAGCGCCACGGCCACGTCCCCGCAAGCGACGCGCCCGCGCACCAGCAGGTTGCCGGGCCGGTGCGAATGAATCAGCGCCGCGCCTTCGGCGTCCGCGTCGGCGATGGTTCCAAGCGCGGCCAACTGCTCCCACGTCACCGGGAACGTTTTCAGGTCCAGCGCTTCGATCACGTGCGGCTCGCCCACCACGCACGCGACCGCCTCGCCACGAAAGCGGGTTTCCGCTTCGGCGAACACCGGCTGGTCGGCATGGATGGCGATCACGCCGAAGCAATTCTTTCCGGGAATATCCTTGGCGGTAAAAACGGCGGCGATCCCTGGGCGCGCCTGCACGAAGGCATCGAGATCGCCGAATTGAAATCGGGCGCGGTCAAATGGGCTGCGAATTACGCGCGCGGCGAGGGAACCGGCCGGCGTTTCGTCGGCGCCGAAAATTTCCGTGCCGGAGACTTTTGGCTTTCCGTCCAAGCGCACCAGGCGTTTTCCAATCGCGTGGCCTGCCGGCGCGGTAATTTCGGGTACGCATTCACCGGGACGGCCGCCGTTTACATCCAGCGCGGCCGAGACGATCTTGCGGTACCCGGTGCAGCGGCAAAGCACGCCGCCAATCGCGTCCATCACTTGGTTCTCGTTTGGCGATTCGTTGCGTTCCAGCAACGCGGTGACCGCCATAACCATCCCGGGTGTGCATGCGCCGCACTGCGCTGCGCCGTGGCGTAAGAAGGCGTTTTGCACTCCGCCCCGCAGCGGACTGCGCGCCGCGGCACCTTCGATGGTGGTCACCTCGCAACCGTCCGCCTGGGCCACCGGCACCAGGCAGGCGCAGACCGGCTCACCGCCGATCAATACGGTGCAGGCTCCGCAATCGCCCGCATCGCAACCGACTTTTGTTCCGGTAAGCCCCAGATTGTCGCGCAGGATTTTGGAGAGCCGCTGGGTGGGAAGTGCGGCAACCGACACATCCGCGTCATTCACGCGAAAATGAAATTCACTCGCGCCGTCGTGGGTGGTCCCATTGCAACCGGGAGAAAGTGTGGCCGCCATTTTCAGCTCACTCCCGCGCAACAAATTTCCAGGGCGCGCTGCACCAGGGTGAGCGAGGCGTCGCGCCGGTAGTCCGCGGTGGCTCGCAAATCGTCGATGGGAGAAAGCTGGCGCAGATATTCGCTTCGTACCGCGGAGCCGATCCCCGCTTGCGGGCGCATCCCGCACAAGGCGCGTTCGAGCTCGGGCAAGCGCTGCGCCCTCGCCGAGCAAGAACCCACGGCCACGCGCGCTTCCGCCACGGATCCGGCGGCGTCAATTTCCACCACCGCTGCGACCATGGATATCGAAATCACCAGATATTTCCGCGCGCCCAATTTCAAAAACGCCGCGCGCGCGTTTTCGGCTCGGCGCGGAATTATCACCCGGGCCAGGATTTCGTCCTCGCGGCGGGCGGTCTTGCGGTTGCCCAGGACGAAATCGTCCAGCGGCAAACGCCGCGTGCCGGTTGAGCTGACCAGTTCCACTTGCGCGTCCAACGCCAAGAGCGGTGGCACGCTGTCCGCGGCGGGAGAAGCGTTGCAGAGGTTTCCGGCGATGGTTCCGCGGTTCTGAATTTGGATCCCGCCGATTTCTGTGGCTGCGGATTTCAAGGCGTCAAAACAGCGCGGCAGGGGATGCCGCACGATCTCGGTCCAGGTGGTTCCACCGCCGATTACCACTGCTTCGGCCTCGATGCGAATCCCGCGCAACTCCGGCACGCGCGAAATATCGATCACCGGCCAAGTGACCGGGCGGTCGCCCAGCGCGGGGTAGAAGTCGGTGCCGCCGGCCAAGAGCTGGCCTCCCGACTTGGTCAGCGCGTCGGCCGCTTCGGCTAGCGTATGTGGCTGAAAGTACAGCGTGGTAATCCTCCCCGAATTGAGGCCAAGAGCGGCCGTGGCGATGATCGCAAAAAACTGGTATCGCGAACCGCCCTAATTCTACGCCCACACCCCTCGCGGGCCGTAGTTCTTACGTCGCCTAACCGTCCGGAACCAGACCTTGCGTCTCCCGGCATGCGGTAGGACCACTAGTACCATTCTTGGACGAGCCGCATAGTTCTCACAACCAACTTGGGGGCAACGGAATCCAATGTTATAAGATGATGACCAGGAGTTTCGGCACGGCTAGGGAGTCTAAAATGAGAATATCCACCATCTCGAGAATGCTGTTTGGGTTGGTAGTGACGGTGGCGCTGTGTCTTGCGCCCAAGCCCGCTTTCGCGCAACACGGTGGGGGCGGTCACGGCGGCGGCGGTGGAGGTTCTCACGGCGGTGGCGGCGGAGGTGGTTTCCAGGCGGTGGTTTCCACGGCGGTGGTGGCGGAGGAGCTTCGCGCGGTGCTGGCGGTGGCTATCATGCCAGCGGCGGTGGCGGCGGGGCGTATCGCGGTGCTGGAAGCGGTAACTATCGCGGTGGTGGTCCTGGCGGGTACGCTCGTGGTGGATATGCGAGTCGCGCGAACGGCGGCGGTTATCGGAATAGCAGCGCGTACGGCGGGGGCAATCGAGCCGGGGCGTCAATGGCGTCGCGGGCAGCGAATTCCAATGCCAGTGGCTGGCACTCGTTTGGCGGCGCGACCGGAGCCAACCGGAGTGCATCATCAAATCGCTCGGTGGCAACCAATCGTTCTGTAGGTGCGGGCCGCTCGAATTCAGCAATTGGAGCGCGCTCTGGCTCGAACTCGATAGCGGCCACACACAATCTCGCGAGCAGCGCTGGTGGCTCTCGTCTGCTGAGGTCAAATTACGGTAACGCGCGGCTGGGAACCGCGTTCGGCCCTTACAATCGCGGCTATGGATATGGGCGCGGGTTCGGCGGTGGCTTCGGCTACGGTCGATATGGCTGGGGCCGTGGATGGGGCTTTGGGTGGGGCTTCGGACTCGGATTTGGCTGGGGATGGGGTTGGGGCGGCTGGGGATTTGCCAACCCGTATTGGTGGCCGTCGTATTACGGGTGCGATCCGTATTGGGGATGGGGATGCCCAGGCAGCAGCTATTATTGGTCGCCTGGCTACGCGCCGGATTATAACGGTCCGTACGCTCCTGCCGCGAGCTCATACCAGATTGATGGATACACCGGCGACAACGGCGGAGGCTACACCGGACCTGGGGTAAACAATGAATCCCCACAGGCGGCGCCGGCGCCGCAAGAGCAACAGCCGTACACTCCCGCGGTGAGCAGTTCGGCAAGGCCGGATATGAATGCGCCCGGCCAGACCGTTTATTTGTATCGCAAAGACGGCCTGATGTTTGCGGCGAATGACTACTGGGTGGCGGACAATCAGGTTCACTACACGGTGTTGAACGGCGGGGAAAATACGATCGACATGCGCGACTTCGACGTGCAGCGGACGATCGATGAAAATGCCAAGCGCGGCGTGGGTTTCTCGCTCAGAGCAACGCCCGCGGGACCGTCGGCCGGCTCTCCTGCGGCTTTTTTGCCCCCGCTTGTAAGCGCCAGCGCTGTTGGCGTGTAGCGAGCGGCCCGGCTAGCAGCATGGCGCGAGGCGTTGTGACGGTTATGCGCCAGCCGTAACGCCGACTGCGGCAATATCAGGCCCCGATCGAGTCTTATCGATTCTCAGGCTCCGGGCGCGCGGCAGACCTAATTAGGCCCACAGCTTCCCTCATGCTCGATTCCCCACGGCGGTAGTCAGGAATTTTCCGCGTATCGGGAGTTGCCATGCGACACGGCCACTTCGCCGGTGACCGAATCACGTGCGAAAAATTCGCCCGGCGAATCGTGCACCAGAGCGGCGAGTTTTTCCCGCGCTTCGCGCAGGGTGGAAACCTGCGTTACCCAAACGGGACTTCCGTCATGTTCCTTTCTGAAAATATCGAATCCGAGATTCATGATCGCTCCGGCGGAGGCTCCGCGATTCAGGTCTCCCGCTGCAGGGCCGATGGAAACTGTGATCTGGATCCGGCGGTATGACAGGGTGAATCCAGGTGGGCATTGTAGTGCCAGGGGAAATGCTTTGTCTGTTCAATTTTGAACAGACGAATCGGTACTGCGCCCAGTAAAAACGTAGCGCGAAATATATGTACCCGGAGGGGGACGGGTGAGCTGTATCTCCTCGCGCAGCCTCGATATTTCAAAATCCAACACGGACGGTAATTCAACTTGGCCGATCGAAAGAAAAGAAAGGGCTCATTCAAATTGAGCGAAGTATTTCCGCCGTCGGCGCAGTCGGCGAAGATCCGCGAATACGAGGCAGGCGATACGATCATCGCGCAGGGAGACAAATGCAGCGACATACACTACGTAGAGGCGGGGCTGATCAAGCTGCACGTGGTCTCGGAACGCGGCCGGTCGGCGGTGCTAGGCATCGTCGGAGCCGGCGAGTTTTTCGGGGAGAGCTGCATGAGCGGCAATCTGAACCACCTGACTTCGGCGGTGGCGCTGGTGCCCACCACCGTCGCGGCGATCAAAAGAAAACTGATGGAGCGGCTGATCGCGGACGAGGATGTGGTATCGGCGATGTTCATCCATCATCTGCTGGCGCGCAATCAACGGATCGAGCAGGACCTGATCGACCATTTCATGAACTCGAGCGAAAAGCGCCTGGCGCGGACGTTGTTGCTGCTGGCCCGCCACGGAAAATCAGGCGATGAGAGTTCGGTGCTGTCCAAAATCGGACAGGACACCCTGGCCGAGATGGTTGGGACTACCCGCTCGCGGATCAATTTTTTCATGAACCGGTTTCGAAAATTGGGCTACATCCACTATAACGGCGGGCTGGTGGTGCACGACGAATTGGCCAACGCTTTGAAGGATTGAATTCGGACGGATTCGAAAATATACCCCGCTTACTGCACGGTGACCGGTTGGGGCACGCTGATGTTCATGGGACGAAGGGTGAGCCAGTCGGTACGGGTGCGGTCCCACTCCTGAATGAGGAAGCCGTAGGACTTTAGAAAATCGCGAATCTGGGGACGCTGCCAACCGACGATATTCTCGAGGATGGGCACCAGCACGACGTTGGCGTTGTCGCCCAGCACGGTGCGCCTGGCGATGTGAGCGAGCTGGGTGGATTCAGAAACGGCGATGGTAAATCCTTCGCGTGAATTCACGTGCAGCATCACATGAACGTCGGAGCTGCCGTCACCGGCGTAGACGACGTGGTCCGGACCAACCTGCAAGCTAGCCTGGAGCTTATCCAAGACGGCTACTTTTCCGTATCCCGCGGTGACCCGCACGATTTTGTCGATTTCTCCCGAAGCGGTGTATTCGAACTCGGTGCCGTGAATGTGATCTTCCGGGACAATGCCCTCGAGCGCGGAACGCACGATTTCCACGGGCGCCGCGGACAGAACTGAAAAATCAAAGCAATGGCCGGGAATGCCGTGGTCGAGAATGTCGTAGAGCACGCGAATGTCGTGTTTGAGGCGGATGCGCTTGCCCACTTCGTAGAGATGTTCCTGGCGGACGCGCCCGCGGAATTCGGGATCGTGCAGCAGCAGGTAGGCGAGCTCGGCGCCTTGCTGGACGAGATTGATCTTGGCCATGCCTTCGGCTTTGCGTTCGAATTCCGACGTGGGAATGCCGACGATTTCACTGAGCACGTAGCCGGAGTCGTTGAAGGTGAGAGTTTTGTCGAAATCGCTGGCAAACAGGTAATGCTTCTTATGATTTTCGGTCATGGGGATAAATGTCCTCCCGTACTCATACTATCAATACTCGTCTACATATCCTTATCGGATTTGTTGATTAGATGCATTAACGGGGGGTAACGGTCCGTTCAATAAGGGCGGGAAAGGCTTAGTGGTTAGGGGTCAGCGCGATAGGCGCGGAGGGTCAGGATGAAATTACTTGACTGAGTCAACTATCTCGGCGAAAATGCGCTGGTGCGCCAGGGGAGCGCCTTTCGATCATGCCTACCCACGAATCTCGCCACCAACGCATCGACGCGGTCCGGCGGTTCAACCGTTTTTACACCCGCAAGATTGGGGTGCTGGGGAACAGCGTCTATCGGAGCCCATTCTCGCTGACGCAGGCCCGCGTGCTTTACGAGCTGGCGCATCGACGGCAAACCACCGCCGCGGAACTGGTGAGGGAACTTGGGCTGGACCCCGGCTACCTGAGCCGGATCCTGCGCGGCTTTCGCAAGCGCGGGTTGATCAGTGGAATCGTTTCCGGCGTCGATCGGCGCCGCGAATGGCTTTCGCTCACGCCGCGGGGACGAACGGTGTTTGCTCCGATCAATACGCGGTCGCATAACGAAGTAGGAGCGCTGCTGGAAGAGATGCCGCTCAGCGACCAGCATCATCTGGTGAACGCGATGCACGCGATCGAGCATCTGCTGCATGCGCCGGTGGAGGACCGCTCGCCGGCGGCGGCCGCTTGCCTATTGCGTTCGCCGCGCGCGGGCGACATGGGATGGGTGATCGAGCGGCACGGCGCGCTGTACGCGCAGGAGTACGGCTACAGCCAGCGGTTCGAAGGCTTGGTGGCGGAAATCGTAGCGGCGTTCGTGCGCAACTTCCAGCCCAAGTGGGAGCGTTGCTGGATCGCGGAGAAAGACTCGCGGCCGGTGGGGTCGGTGTTCGTGGTGAAGCGCTCCGAGACGGTGGCGCAGCTGCGGCTGTTGCTGGTGGATCCCGCGGTGCGCGGAGCGGGAATCGGGGCGCGGCTGGTGAACGAATGCCTGCGGTTCGCGCGGCACGCTGGGTATTCGAAGATGATGCTGTGGACGCAATCCGGGCTGGACGCCGCGCACCACATCTACCAAAAAACCGGCTTTCAGATGACTCGACGGGAACGGCATAAGGAGTGGGGGCAGGATGTGACCGGGGAAACCTGGGAGCGCGATCTGTAGCGCGCGCCGCGGCCGCCGCGGCAGCGTTCCGCGCCGTTCCGGCGTGCCAGTCGTGATAGTCTAATCCTTGGGCAAAAAACCTCAGCGTACTTCGATTCACTCCGCTGCGTGCTGGAACTCTGCACTTTCAGGAATTTCCTGAATGCGATCTCGAATCGCCACGTTTGTGGCTATCATCCAGTTGATTTTGGTTCTGGCGCACTGGGCGGTCTATCGCACTTTGGTGAGCTTCTGGCTGGTTCCGGCGCCGGCGATTTCCGGTGTGCGGATATTTTTTGCGGTGGCGTCGGTGAGTTTCGTGTGCGCGTCGCTGCTGGGATTCTGGTATTCGAATTTTGCGGTACGGATTTTCTACACCGCTGCGGCGGTGTGGCTCGGCGTTTTCAATTACCTGTTCTTCTGCGGCTGCGCCTGCTGGATTTTCTACGGAGCCGCGGCGGCTATCGGCGGGCAGATGGCGCGGCGGCCGTTCGGAATTGTGTTTTTCGGAGCGGCGGTGGCGCTGAGTTTGTGGGGCTTGATTAACGCGGCGACGCTGCGCGTCACTCGAGTGACGGTGCGTCTGCCGAATCTGCCGGGTTCGTGGAGCGGGCGCGTGGTCGCGCTGGTAAGTGATACCCACCTTGGCCACGTGCGCAATCTGGGATTCATTCGGAAGATCGTTGGCACGCTCGCGGCGTTACGGCCCGCGGCCGTTTTTATTGCCGGGGATCTTTTCGACGGCACCAAGACGAACGTCGAAGAACTGGCGCAAGCCTGGACGGCGTGGTCGCCACCGATGGGAACGTACTACGTCACCGGCAATCACGAAGAGTTTCGCGATCGCAGTCTGTTCATTTCCGCGGTGGCGCGCGCGGGCGCCCGCATTTTGAATAATGAAGGGATCGATCTCGATGGCGTACAGGTGGTGGGCGTGCATTTCGGCGAGTCTCTGAACGTGGATGGCTTTCGCGCCATTCTGAGGCAGAGTGCGCCGGACCGCAGCCGGCCGAGTATTTTGATTACGCACACGCCTGACCGCCGGGAAGCGGCCGCCGCGGAAGGCATCTCGCTGCAGGTTTCCGGCCATACTCATCGAGGGCAATTCTTGCCGTTCAGCTGGATCGTGAGAAGAATTTACGGTGCGTACGCGTACGGATTGCAGCGGCTGGGGGAAATGCAGATCTACACTTCCAGCGGCGCAGGAACGTGGGGGCCACCGTTCCGCGTAGGCACGATCGCCGAAATCGTGCTACTGCGATTCGAGTGAGGCGGTTTTTCGGCGCAATAGGCGAGCGCCGCGGGTTGATTTATGATCGGCAAGCGCGCGAACAAAAATTATGCCATCCAGCAACCCGGCTTCGGTGATCGTCTCGAGCTACAACGACCTGGCCATTCTCGAAGCCTCCCTCGCGGCGTTATCCGTCCAGAGTTTTCACGATTTTGAAATCGTAATCGCCGACGACGGCTCGAGCCAGGACTACGGGGCGGTTTTGGACGCGTGGGCGCCGCGATTCGCGCACGGCATTCAGCACGTCACCCAGGAAAAGAAGGGTTTCCGGCGCGCGCGCATACTCAACCGCGCGATCCACGTGAGCCGTTTCGAGCGGGTGATCTTCCTGGATATGGACTGCCTGCCGCATCGCGATTTCGTTCGCAACCATATGGCCTACCTGCAGCCCGGAACCGCGATTACCGGGCGCCGGGTGGACATTTCGCGCGATGTTGTCCACGCGGCTCCGCAGATTCAAGAGCGCGGCTTGGGATTCAGCCTGCCGGTTTTGCTGCGCCTGTGGATGCAAGGCAAAGCCAGGCGCGTGGAGCACGGTTTGGTAATGCCGGTATTTTACGAGTCCAGCCACGCCGCGCTGATCGGCTGTAATTTCTCGCTGTGCAAATCCGATCTAGAAACACTCAACGGATTCAACGAGGAGTTCGAAGGCTGGGGCGGGGAAGACAGCGAACTGGACCTGCGGGTGCACTTCATGGGCGCGAGAATCCGCAATTTGCGCAACAAAGTGATCGAGTATCACTTGATTCATGAGCACCGCGAAGTCGATCGGCGTCAAGTGGAAGCGGTACTGGCGCGCACTCGCGCCGACAAATCGGTTCGCGCCCGCCGGGGCCTCTCCGAAATACAAGAATCCGATTTCTCCCGCACCGAGTTTGCTCCGCCAGGGTAGTCCTCATCCGTCGTTGCGCTCACCGTTGCGGCCGAGGGGCTAAAAAGTCCCTGCATCCTAATTGCATGTATATACATCTATAGCGGTATGAGCCACCCACCTTTACCCATGCTGCCCTGCATGTGCGGCAGTTTCCGCCGGACATCCCGGGCGCTCACCCAGTCCTACGAGCGGGCGTTCCGCCCGATTGGGTTGCGCGCCACGCAATTCACCATTCTGCAAGTGCTCTCACGTGCCGGAGAAGTGTCGCAGGGGCAATTGGGCGAAATACTGGCGATGGACAGCACCACGCTGACGCGAACGCTGGAAATCATGCGGCGGCACGGCTGGATCGCCGAGCGCCGCGGCGAAGATCAGCGCGAACGGCGGCTCAGTCTATCGAATTCGGGGAAAACGAAACTCAACCGCGCCACGGTCGTCTGGGAAAAGATTCAATCGCGGTTGCGCGGGCAACTCGGCGACCAGGCCTGGAATAACCTGATGCAACTCACCAATCAAGTTACCGAGCTGGCGACAGCTCAAGGAGACTCGCGATGAAAAACTACGGGAAACTTACAATGGTGTTGATCGCCATCTGGTTCGGGCTCGTTTTGTCCGCGTCCGCGCTACACCTTTTCAAGAACGACGCGAATCGCGTGGGAATCGCGGTTGGCATCGCCGCAGTGGCTCCCATCGTACTGTTCTCGCTGTGGTTCGCCGCTTCGGATGGATTTCGGAAATTTGCGCTTTCGCTAAATCCGCGAAGCCTGACGTACGCGCAATCGTGGAGAGTTATCGGTCTGGTGTTCGTCATATTGGAGGCGCGCAACGTGCTGCCGGCAATATTCGCGCTGCCGGCGGGTTGGGGCGACGTGGCCATCGGGACGACCGCTGCGCTGGTGGCATGGAAGTTGGGGAATCCCGGTCATCGCGGCGGATTCATTCTTTGGCAAGTGCTGGGAATTATCGACCTGGTGACCGCGGTGGGTCTGGGGACTACCGCCTCGTTGCTCAGCGCGCACAGCACGCCCATGGTGGCTATGACGTTGTTGCCACTCAGCCTGGTTCCGACCTTCCTGGTCCCGCTCTTTTTGATCCTTCATTTGATTTGCATAGCCCAAGCTAGAAGTTGGAAATCCGTTTCCGGCGGTGCCTGGCAAACCGCAAGCGGCCAGGTCGCGCCGAAGGACATGCTCGCTGGCCATCAACTGGGGATATAGGCCGACCGCCTGTGATCGGAAATTTGAGGCGGCGAGGAAGCAGTAGGAAACTCGCCGCCAGCGGCCGGCGTGACTACTATTTGGGCGTCGCTCGGCCGTCTTTCGTAACGGCGGGGGGTTCGATAAAAGTGCCCTTGGCCTTGGCGATTTCGGCGAGGGTGGGATAGAACTGAACAAAAGTGGTGTCCACCACGGCATGCTGCTCATGGCAAGAATAGCAATCTGCGGTTTTCGGGAAGAGCCTGCCCTCTCGCTGCGAGCCGTCGCCGAAACTGTAGAAAGCCCAGCCTCCACGAGATGCATCTTTCACATGCGCTTCTATTGCCAGCAGGCCGGTTTGCACTCTTCCAGTTTTGTTGATTGATACGTTGGTGTCTGATCCGCGAGCTTCCAGAATCAGCACGGTCTTATCCGGCCAGGTGCCAGTCTTGAGAAATGCCTGGTAGGCCACTGGGTTGACGAATACGTTGTCAAAACTGGGGTTCGATTCCGGTGCGGCGCTGGCGCGGTAGCTCATGCCCAAGCCGGAACTTAAGAAAACCCATTGGCGATAGTCCTGGGGAAGGATCATCTTGTTGTCACCGCGATACTCGATGGCGCGGGCGGTTACCGCTAACAGTGCCGTGCAAGTGAGCATGGCCACAATGAATTTTTTTTTCATCGCCGTTCTCCACCTTTCGCTCGGGAGGAGTATACCGCGGCGATGGGAAATGAGGCGAGACGGGTCGAAGCGACAGAAGAAGTCCACTCCGGGATTTCCCAACGAGTATAATACTAGGTAGAATCAACCGGCTCGGCTGACCTGCTTGCCGGGTTAATCGTTCACACTGAATCCCCGATGACACAAAAGCTGTTGGGAATCGACGTCGGCACCGGCGGCACACGGGCCGTGCTGCTGGAAACCTCGGGCCGTGTGCTGTCCGCGGCCACCGCGGAGCACCCGCCGATTTCGTCGCCGCATATCGGCTGGGCCGAGCAAAATCCCGGCGATTGGTGGCGCGCTGCGCGCGTGGCGATTCCCGAGTGTCTACGCCTCGCTGGTGCGCTGCCCTCGGATATCGCTGCCGTGGGCCTGAGCGGACAAATGCATGGCCTGGTTCTGCTCGATGCGGGCGGAGACGTGCTGCGCCCTTCACTGATTTGGTGCGATCAACGCACTGGCGATCAATGCGCCGCCATCGAAGCGACGATCGGCCGCCGACGCCTGATCGAGCTAACCGCTAATCCCGCGCTAACCGGTTTCACGCTCCCGAAAATTTGGTGGGTGCGCGAACACGAGCCGGAGATTTGGAAGCGCACGCGCTCGGTGCTGCTGCCCAAGGACTACATCCGGTACTGCTTGACCGGCGAGCGCGCGACGGACGTGTCGGACGCTTCCGGCACGCTAATGCTCGACGTTGCCAATCGCAGATGGTCTGCGGAAATGCTGGCAGCCTCGCAGATTTCCGAAAACTTGCTGCCGCGAGTTTTCGAGTCGCCGGAAATAACCGGGAAAATTTCCGAAGCAGGCGCTCGAGCCTGTGGTCTGCGCGCCGGAATTCCGGTGGTGGGCGGTGCGGGCGATCAGGCCGGCGGTGCGGTGGGAATGGGGATAGTGCGCGGGGGAGTGGTGAGCGCGACGATCGGGACTTCGGGCGTGGTTTTCGCCGCCACCGATCGCCCGTTGCTCGATCCGCAGGGCCGCGTCCACACTTTCTGCCACGCCATCCCGGATCGTTGGCACGTGATGGGGGTGACCCAGGCGGCGGGGCTTTCGCTGCGGTGGTTCCGCGATCAATTCGGCACCCGGATGGAATCGCGCGGCGGGTCAGGCAGCGGATCGGGCGCTAACGGAGCGGCGCGAGAGCCCTACGATGCACTGATGGACGAAGCCAGGAGCGTGCCCGCCGGCTCCGATGGTTTGCTATGGGCGCCGTACTTGATGGGCGAGCGAACTCCACATCTCGATCCGCTGGCACGCGGCGCGCTGGTGGGCATTACCGCGCAGCACACTCGCGCGCACATGGTGCGGGCAATCCTGGAGGGCGTAGCGTTTTCGCTGCGCGACACTTTCGAAATCCTGAAACAGATGCAAGTGCCGGTGGGATCCATTCGTCTTGGCGGCGGCGGTGCGCGGGCCCAACTGTGGCGACAGATCCAAGCCGACGTCTATGGTTTGCCGGTGGCCGTAAACGTCGCAGAAGAAGGCGCCGCGTATGGCGCTGCTCTACTCGCCGGAGTGGGCGCCGGCGTCTGGCCCTCAGTCCCGGCGGCCTGCGACGCTGCTGTGCACGTCGCTCAGGTGGTGCCCTGTGACCCCGGACGCGTGGCCCTCATGGACGCACGCTACGCTGAGTACTCCAAGTTGTATCCTGCGCTGCGCGATATCCACTAGCTCCCGGCGCTCTGTTTTCGCTCGCCGCCTGGCCCGAGTCCCGCATCTTCCGCGATTCCCAAACTTACCGCGAGCCAATCCATCTCTCCGCGGCCGCGAGCGATATTGGCGAGCATGCGATCGTGCAACAGGCTGGCGATTGGCATGGGCATAGTGGAGGCAGCAGCTGTCTCCAACGCCAGGTTGACATCCTTGAGCCCCAGCACCAGTCGAAAACCGGCCGGCTCGAATCGTCGTTCGGCGAGAGCCTTCCCGTAGCCCTGATAAACGGGGCCGGCGAAAAGAGTTTGCGTCAGCATGTCGATCATTTTGGCGGAATCGATCCCATTCTTTTGCGCCAGGGTCATGGCTTCGGCCATGGTTTGGATCGCCGAAGCGATCATGAAGTTTCCGCAGACCTTTACCACATTGGCTGCGTCCGGGGCATCGCCGAAGTCAAACGTTGCTTGCCCGATCGCCGCGAGGATCAGCGCAATTCTCTTTTTCGCGTGGGGCGCGCCGGAAACCAGCACGTTCAGGCGCTTGGCGGCCGCCGCCTCGGGCCGCCCAAACACCGGCGCCGCAATGTAGGTGACTTGAAATTTCCGGTGCTGGTCGGCCAGCCGCCGGGCCGCCGCGGGTGAAATCGTGCTGAGCGAAATGTGGATTCCGTTCGCACCAAGCTTTTCGATGAACCCGCCCGGCTCGGCGCACATCGCTTCCACGGTTCGATCGTCGGAAAGCATCGTGAGGACGATGCCGCCCGGCTCGGCCACGTCGCCTGATCGGGAAACGAGCCGCGCCCCCTGTTTAACCAGCGGTTCCGCTTTCGACGCGGTGCGGTTGAACACTCGCACCCCGTAGCCGGCCTTCAATAGATTGCCAGCGATTGCTTCTCCCATATTGCCAAGCCCAATGAATCCGACGGTCTCGCTCATGTTCGTAGACTCCTTTCACGGATTGGTGCGCTGCGAGGAAGTTTAGCGTAGGTTTTGTGGCACGACCACTCCGGTTACGTGGACCCAAGCGCCGGGAACTCTCCACGAGAACTCAGCGCGCACGGCAGTGCTAGTCACCACGCGGTCGATCAGTGTATCTTGGAGGCGTCGAGAATCATTTGAACCCGCGAATCATTTCGCCATGCCGCGCTAGCGTAAATACTCGCGATGGCGCACGGCTGAAATCAAGTCGTGCTCTTTCCGGCGCCGCCGCGGTGCTGCGAGTTTTTTCCCCCATCCCCGGGCCAAGTTTCCTCCACGGCGTGTATGCCTGACCCGCCTCAGCCGACCGTCCCGTTATGGAGTTCCGACGACCAACAGGCGCGCCTGGCCGAGCTCGCGGCGGGCACCGGAGATGCGTCGAAAGAAGCGCCGCTGCGCCGCGACGTCCGTTCCCTGGGCACGTTGCTGGGGACCGTGCTGGTGGAGCAGTCGGGTGCGGCCCTTTTCGACACCGTAGAACAACTTCGGCGCCTGCTGATTCAGCATCGCGAACAAATCACCGGAGCCGAAACGCCGCCGGGAGCTGGAGCTAGCGGCGAAACCGATGCGAATGCCAGTGGCCGCGGTAAATCAGAGCCCGGGCGGATGGAACAGGCTCGCCAAATCGTCGGGAAGCTCGGCGTGGACGATGCGCATCGCGTGGCCAAGGCTTTCGCGATTTATTTCGAGCTTGCCAATCTTGCCGAAACCAATCACCGCAAGCGCCGCCGCCGCGCGGCCAGCGTGCATCCAGAGCAAGCGGTGCTGGCAGGAACTTTTCGCGGCACGCTGCAGCGGCTGAGGTCGCAGGGAATCGGCGCGGCGCAAGCGCTGGCGGTGCTCCGCCATGTTCGGGTCGTTCCGGTTTTTACCGCGCACCCCACCGAGGTTTCCCGGCGCACCGTGCTGCAGAAGCGCCGGCGCATCGCGCAGCACCTGGAATCGCTGGACCGCCTGCCGCTATCCGGAGCAGAGGCCGCCGGGCACGAGGCGGCGATTCTCTCGGAGATTACGTCACTGTGGCAGACCGATGAAGTGCGGCTGCACAAGCCCAGCGCCACGGATGAAGTGCGCATCGGACTCGATTATTACCCGGTGACGCTGTTCGATACCGTCCCACGCCTTTACGCCGAGCTGGCCGAATCTTTTTCGCAGGTTTATGGCGAAGCGCTGGAGGATACCGCGTTTCCGGAATTGGTCGATTTCGGTTCGTGGATTGGCGGTGACCGCGACGGCAATCCGCTGGTGAGCGCGGGATGCACCGCGGATGCGCTGCAGCTGGCGCGAAAGACAATTTTCGATCACTACATTGCCGAGGTCATCCGGCTGATCGACGAGTTGAGTTCTTCGGTCCGCCAAGTGCCCGCGGCAAAGCTTCTGCGCGCGTCGCTCCAGGAATATGAATCCACGCTGGTGGATCTACCGCACCCAGCGAGCTGGATATCGGAAACCGAAGTCTACCGCCGCTTCCTGAATTTTGTAGCGGCGCGATTGCGATACGCCAGCGAAGACCCGAAGCATCCTCGCGGCTACCGGATAGTGGCGGAGTTCGAGCGCGATTTGTCCCTGGTGCGCCAAAGCTTGATCGCCCACCACGGCCACCGCCTGGTTCAGTTGTTGGTGGATCCGTTGCTGCGCAAGGTGCGGACGTTTGGATTCCGCCTGCACACCCTGGACATCCGCCAGCACTCGCGGGTGCACGCGCAGGCGCTGGCGGAATTGGCAGCGGCGGCGTCGGCTGCCCCGCAGTCAGGTGAGGCGGGAACCGGGATTTCCGCGGAATCGGCGGAGTTGCTGGAGGTGCTGCGAAGCGTGGCGAAACTGAAACAGACCTATCCGCCCGATGCGATTTGCGCCTACATCATCAGCGATACGCGGTCGGAGAACGATGTGTGGGGCGTGATCCGGCTGGCGACGATGTGCGGAATTCAAGTGCAGGGGGCTGAAGGCGATCCGGGACTGATGCCGGTGCCGCTGTTTGAGTCGATCGATTCGCTGCGGGGGGCAGCGGAAACGATGCGGCGTTTGTGGTCGGCTGCGGCCTATCAGCCTTTGCTGAACTCCTGGGGACGCTGGCAGGAAGTGATGCTGGGTTACTCCGATTCGAATAAAGACGGCGGAATGCTCACCAGCACCTGGGAGATATACAAAGCGCACCGTGAACTGCATCGCGTGGCGCGGGAATGCGACGTGAAGCTGCGCCTATTCCACGGGCGAGGCGGCACGGTGGGGCGCGGAGGCGGGCCGACGCACCGTGCGATTCTCGCGCAGCCCGCGCACGATTTTTCCGGGCAGATCCGGATCACCGAACAAGGCGAAGTGCTGAATTGGAAATATGCGGATCCGGTGCTGGCGGAATGGAATTTGGAGCTGATGATCGCGGCTTCGCTCGAAGCGCTGGCGCGCCAGCCCAAAAACGGCGCCGGCAGCACGGAAGCGCAGCCGAGCCGCTGGGACGCCGCGATGGAAGAAATGTCCGCGGATGCGTACGCTTTTTATCGCGAAAAGATCGCTGAGAATGTCGACGTGCTGGATTATTTCGAGCTGGCGACGCCGGTGAATGAGCTGGAGCACGCACGCCTGGGTTCTCGTCCGCCGCGCCGCACCGCCAGCCGCCGGCTGGAAAATCTGCGCGCGATTCCGTGGGTTTTCGGTTGGATGCAGAGTCGCCACGCGGTGCCGGCGTATTTTGGAGTGGGCTACGCGCTGGAGCGTCTGGCGTCGAAGAACAAAGATACGCCGGAGCTTTTGCGGGAAATGATGAAATCGTTCCCGTTGTTTTTCGATTTGATCCGCAACGTGGAATTGGCGATGGCCAAGGCGGATTTTTCGATCGCGCGATTGTACGCCACCGCGCTGGTTCCCGACGCGGGAATGCGCGGCCGGGTGTTCCATATGCTGGAGGAAGAATTCAAGCGCACCCGAAAAATGATTCTGGCCATCACCGGGCAATCGGAGTTGCTGGAAAATAACCCGGTGCTCTCGCGTTCGATCCGGCTGCGCAATCCCTATGTGGATCCGATGAGTCTGATTCAAGTGGATCTACTGCAACGCAAGCGTTCCGGCGAGCGCACCGATGCGCTGGACTACGCGCTAGGCGCGACGATCAACGGCATCGCCGCCGGCCTGCACAACACCGGCTAAGCGTTTGCCGCGATTCCAAGTTTCCGCCTGAAGCACTCGCCTCTAGCCGCCCATTAGGAATTGAGAAGGCGTTTTGGACCTGCTAACATCGCCCAGACGGAGTTCTCGTGTCTGAAATTGCCCCGTATTTCGATCAAGAAGGGAACCTCTTTGAGAGCCATGGTGTCTCCAATGGCGGACGCTTCTGGTATGCCAGCGATTTTATGGCGATGCTCGGTTACGAGAACATGCAGGCGTTCGAACACGCCTTGAACCGGGCCATCGGCACGTGCACGACGCTGGGAGTTCCGGTGCTGGAGAATTTTGAGCAAGTACGGCGCGAGGTGAACGGCCAGCAGGTTTCCGACTACAAGCTTTCGCGCTTTGCCTGCTACCTGGTGGCGATGAATGGAGACATTCGGAAAGTCCAAGTCGCCAAAGCCCAAGCCTATTTCGCCGATTTGGCAGAGGCCGCGAGCCAGTATATTCGGTCGGTGCAAGATGTGGAGCGTGTGCACGTCCGCGATGAAATCTCCGGGAGAGAACGGAGCCTGAGCAGTACCGCAAAAAAAGCCGGAGTGTCGCAATACGGGTATTTCCAGAACGCCGGCTATCGCGGAATGTACAACGTCGATTTGAACACGCTGAAAAAGATGAAGGGACTCGCCGATACTTCCCGTTCTCTGTTGGATTTTATGGGCAAGCGGGAATTGGCAGGCAATCTGTTCCGCCTGACCGAAACCGAAGCTAAGTTAAAGAGCGAAAATATTCACGGACAGACGGCGGCAGAGACGGTGGCCACGAAGGTCGGAAAGAAAGTCCGCTCGCTGATGATGGAAAATACCGGCACACGGCCCGAATTGCTGCCGCTGGAAGGCGACATTAAGAATGTGCACAAGGGTTTGAAACAGACGGCCAAGGAATTGTCGAGGTTGGATAAGCCGAAGAAGCCGGCTAAAGGTAAGTAGTCTTCCGTTGCGGGCGCAAAATGTGGATGATGCAGGGGGGCGCGGGAAATTGGGGCAGAAATAAAAAACGCGGGTCCCGCCGAGTGATCGGCGAGACCCGCGTGGTAGGACTAGAGGCTAGTGACGTTCGATGCCTGGAGACCCTTGGGTCCCTTGGTGACTTCGAATTCAACGGCCTGACCCTCGTTCAACGACTTGTAGCCATCGGCCAAAATCGCCGAGAAGTGAACGAAAACATCTTCGCCGGTCTGGCGCTGAATGAATCCGAATCCCTTTGTAGCATTGAACCACTTTACTGTTCCTTGTTCTTTCACTGATGTTCCTCTTTTGATTTAAGCTATTTGCGCTTCACGTTCCTGACTTCGAATCCGGAAACCGGTCTCGAAGCAAGTGCCTCTGTCCGTACAACAAAAAAGGCCGCAAGCAGTTTTTGCTTGCAGCCCCTTCTTCGAATCTAAAGGTTTTACAAGAGCAACAAACGCAAGGGCAGAGTAGCATAGGCCAGTTGTGGAGTCCAGCACTTTGTTTGATGGCAGCTGGTGTGGTAACGGTTGGCCACGGCGGTTTGCGTCTAGGCTCTAAAATATTGATAGTAGTGGAAATAGAGCTGGCGCGAGAAGCGGCGCCAGGTCGGCACGCGCCTGGATGCGGCTCTGGCGCTAGGGTGCGAGGAACACGTTGCTTGCTGCTCGGAGTGCGATCGGATGAAGGTACTGCATGTGGACACGCGGCCGGATTGGCGGGGCGGGCAAAGCCAGCTGCTCTTGCTGTTGGAGGGGCTATACGCGCGCGGGCACCGGGTGGAACTCGCGGTAATGCAGGGAACCCCTCTCGCCGAGCGTGCGCGAGCGGCGGGAATTGTGGTGCACGCGCTGCCTGCCCGGCTGTGGCCGTTGGCCGGGCCGCGGATGATTCGCCGGCTGGTTGCGGCGTCAGGTTTTGAGATCGTACACGCGCACGATCCGCACGGCCTTACCGCGGCGTGGCTCGGACGTGCGCACCGCGCGGCTGCGCTGATCGCGCACCGGCGAATTGCTGCTCCGCTACACGGCAGCCCGGTGGCGCTTGCGCGTTACCGTGCGGCGCGGCGGCTGATCGCGATTTCGCGGCTGGTGGCTGAAAAGCTGGTTGGATCGGGAATGGACGTGGAGCGAGTGGTGGTGGTCTACGACGGTGTGCGGGTGCCTGGTGCAGTGAGCGCGGAGGCGCGCCGGGAAGCGCGGCGCGTTTGGGGCGTTGCGGACGACGAAATTCTGATGGGATACGTGGCGCATCTAGTCCCGGGAAAAAATCACGAGGCGCTGCTGCGCGCTCTGCCGGAGATGCTGGCACGGCGTCCCGGTTGCCGGCTGATTCTTGCGGGAGATGGACCGCGGCGGAGGGATCTCGAAGAATTGTCGCGCGCGCTCAACATCGAGAGCCGCGTAATTTTCGCGGGATTTGTGGGAGACGTGGCGCAAGTCTATCGGGCGCTGGATCTGTTCCTCTTCCCGGCGCTTGACGAAGGGCTGGGCTCGTCGTTGCTGGAGGCGATGGCGCACGGCTTGCCGTGCGTCGCGGCGGCTAGCGGGGCGGTGCCGGAAATAATTGAGAATGAGCGCGACGGGATTCTACTCCCGGTGGGAGCGGCTGGAGAATTCGAGGCGGGGTTGGTGCGGACTTGGACGGAGTGGGCGGATTTCCGAGACGCAGAGCGTCTAGGAAAGGCGGCGCGAGTGCGGGTGGAGCAACAATTCAGCGATTCAGTGATGGTAGAGGCTACGCTGCGGGTGTATCAGGGGGCGTTATAGGAGAGGAATTCAGAATTTGAAGACAACAATCGTACGTGGGAATTTCCTGAGCTTGGCGCGCGCATCATCTTGGTAAAGGGTACAGACACCCACGCTTCCCAAAGTCGCGGAAGAGTGAGGCGCCCAAGAATCGTGAAATCCTGGTGCAGAGTCGGTGATCGACGGTGTTGGTTGTTGCAGGACATTACGCCCACCCTTCCCGGAAAACGGGAAGAGTGGGGCACCCGAAAAAGATAAAGGCGTCGAACCGTAGAACCGAAAGCTGAAACTGCACGGCACGGCTCGGCCCGGAGATCGCTACTTCAGATATGCCGCCAGCCAGTCTTGGAAGGTGTGGTACCAGAATTGGCTGTTCTGGGGCTTCAGCACCCAGTGGCCTTCGTCGGGGAAGATCACTAGCTTGGATGGCACGCCTTGGCGCTGCAGCGCGGTGAAGAATTCCAGCTCCTGGGTGTACGGGATGCGGAAATCCAGTTCGCCGCCGATTACCAGCGTGGGCGTCTTGAACTTTCCGAGCGCGCCGGCAAATTTTTCCGACGACCACTTGTCGTAGAGCTCCGGATGTTCCCATGGCGTTCCGCCGTATTCCCATTCCTGGAACCACAATTCTTCGGTTGCGTACATGCTGCGAGCATCGTAAGGACCAGCGTGGCTGATCAAGCATTTGAAGCGGCCGGAGTGGGTGGCAATCCAGTCGATCATGAAGCCGCCGAATGAGCCGCCTGCCGCGGCGAGGCGCGAGCCGTCGATGAACGGATATTTCGCGATGGCCGCATCCACGCCATTCATGAGGTCGGTGTAAACCTTCCCGCCCCAATCGTGGCTGATTTCTTCGGTGAAGCGCGATCCGTAGCCGGTGGATCCGCGCGGATTGATCATTACCACGACATATCCGGGCGCAGCCATCGCTTCGGGGTTCCAGCGGTAGCTCCACGCATCTTCCCAGGCGCCTTGTGGGCCGCCGTGGATGAGCAGCAGCATGGGATATTTCTTGTGCGCATCGAAATTCGGCGGACGCAGCAGCAGGCCTTCCACTTGAGTCTTACCGGCCCCGGCAAACCAGAAGGGTTCGGCGGGGGCCAGATCCAGCTGAGAGAGCAGCGGAGCGTTGGGTTGGGCGATCTCGCGAACGTTGCGGCCGTTTGCATCGGAAGCGAAGAGTCCGGCCGGCGCGGCGAGCGTGCTGCGCGTGAATACCAGAGTCTGCCCGTTGGGACTCATTTTGAGATCCGAATAGGCGGCGTCTTTCAGAATGGTTTTGACCGCCGGGGCCGACGTGGCGGCTGATGGTTCCGCGCTGATTTCGAAGACGGGAATCTCGGCGTGCTCTTCGGACTGGAAATAGATGTTGCGGCTATCGGGAGTCCAGAGAAAGCTGCCGATGCTGCGATCGAGTCTTTCGGTGAGGTTGATGTGTTTGCGGCCGGCGCGCGAGTAAAGCATCAACCGCCAGCGATCGCTTTCGTATCCGGGCTGCATCTGCGCGAGGTAGGCGATGTATTTCCCGTCGGGTGAGTAGACCGGGCCCCAATCGTTTCCGGGATTGGTGGTGATGGCCGCAGGTGCGCTGGATCCGTCGGAAGAAACGGTGAAGAGATCGCCGTTGGTGCTCGTGGCCTGTTCGCGATCGGAATTCGCAGTGAAACAGATTTCCTTGCCGTTGGGAGAGAACGCGATGGCTTCCGGGCCGCCCAGGGTAAACGGCGGCACGTCGTAGTCGGCGCCTGGGGTGAGATCTTTCGGAGCGCCGCCCGTGGCGGGAATTACGAAGAGATGGCTGCGTTTGCCGTCCCACCACGCGGTCCAATGGCGAAACATCAGCCGATCGTAAACGCGCGGGTGGATTTTGCTATTCGCTTTTTCGGCGTCGCGCTGCACGTCGCAGGCCTGGTCCGCGCAGTCCGGGTAGACGTTGGAAACGAACGCGATGGAATTGCCATCGGGCGACCACAGTTCATTATCGGCGCCGGCGGGCAGGGAAGTGAGCGGGTGAGGTTCGCTGCCCGAAGCGTCGAGACTGATCCAGGCAACCTGGCTGGCGCCGGCAGCGGAGCTGAGAAACGCGATCTTGCTGCCGTCGGGCGACCAGCGCGGGCGTTCGCCCGCGGCGGTCAATTGGCGCGGCGTACCGCCGTCAATTCCAACCAGCCAAATTGTTTTCGCCGTGCGGTTGGCCGGGACGTCGGGCGTGGCCACCGAATAGGCCACCCATTTGCCGTCCGGAGATATCTGCGGATCGCTCAGCCGATGCATGGCCAACAAATCATCCACAGTCACAGCGTGCTTGGACGCTTGCGTTTGGGCGTTAGCGGGCGGCGCGGCGAAGATAGTCCCGCAGAACGGGACCACCGCCACAGCCGCAGCCGCGACCAAAATCACGGCGATGCTCCAGGCGATCCGTGTGCTGCATGCGCGGCGCGTGCGAAATTCAATCGTTGCGTTGTTCATCTCTAAAGCCTCCGTCAAACTTTTCCGGGGCAGCCGACGGCCCAGGCATATCCATCCGGATCGGCGACGATCGCGTCGCGCCATCCGTGCGGTTTTTCTTGTGCGGGTTGCAGGATCGTGGCGCCGAAATTGCGTGCGCGCGCTTCGAGTCGATCGGGATCGATATTGAACAAGCGCAGTTCGGCGCCCAGGCCGCGCGCGCTTTCATTCTGCAGGCGCGGGAACCACGGATGGTGATCGTAAGTGTGGTCGGCGTGGATCATGAAGTCCACCGAGCCGATCCTGAGCGCGGCGAAGTCCGCATCCGTGTAGTGGACGCGGGCTTCGAGCACCTGAATGTAAAATTCGATCGATTTCGCGACGTCGCGCACCAGCAGGTTGACCGTAAAGTCGGGAAGGCTGCGCCCGTATTCGTCCGGGTTCTTCCAAGGTTCGCCGGTGGTTCTCTTGGTCGTCACGCGAATTCGCCCCCGCGCCAAACGCTCGCGGCCGCAGCATAAAAATTTACTTCCGGATTGCCGATGCCGTCAGCAATAGGCCGGAGGCCAGTATCAAAGCTCCGGCGACCCGGGGGATCGGAAGGATGCGGCTGGTTTCTTCGATCGCTTTCATTGAGCCGATTCTTACCTCCCGATGGCTGGTGCGGAGCCGTACGCGCGGGTGGATCAGCGCAGCGATTCCGGCGATCACCAGCAGAATTCCGAATACCAGCCAGGCTTTCTGTCCCATCGGTGTAATCCTATTTTGCGGCGGAAGTGGATTCGTCGGGAACGGTCCCCGGCACCGGCGCCAGCGGCCGGATGATTTCGTCGAGTAAATCGGGTTTCGAATTCACGCGTTCCAGATGCGGATTGCGCAGGCCGCCGTGATAGTCGATGGTGACGGTCTGAAAATAGTTGCCGTTGGCGGTGAGCAGGACGATCGGGTCGTGCGAGGTCGTGGATTTCAGAAGAGCGTCTTCGAGCACGTCGGGAGAAAATTGTTCGCCGTTGACGGCGGCAATTTTCATCAGCGGACCGACGCCCGCATTGTAGGCGGGGCCACCGTAGAGGACGTCGCGGACCGTGGCGTCGGAGTCGACAATGAAACCGACGGAAAACATCTCGTCGAGCAGGCGCCTGGCGTCGGCTTTGTTGTCGATGAAGCGATTGGGCTGGTCGTTGTAAACCACTTTCCAGCCGCCATTTTCGATGCCGCCGAGCGGAGCGCGGGGCGAAGTGGAATCCAGACGGGTGCGGAGAAATTTCGCCCAGTCGTAGGGTGCAACGGCATTGAGCCCGGCGACAACGTCTTCGAAATTGTAAGTTTTCAGCGCGGGCTGCCCTCCGGGGCCGCCGTGAAATGCGCGGCAGAAATCGTTCATGGATTTTTGTCCGTTGGTGAGCTGGCGGATGGTGGTGTCGACGTCCAGCCACAGCAGCAGCCCTTCATCGTAGTAATCGGTGCTCCGCCGGTAATCTTCCCACGCCGGGTAGGCGAAATAGAGAAGCTGAGCGGCGTCGGCAGTGTCCTGCAGAGGACGCCAGGTGCGGCCGGCGCGATTATCGAAAGTGGCGGCGAGGTACGCAAGTTCTTCACGCCATTCGCCGGGAAGATAGAGCCCACTGCGCGCGGTGAGGATGCTGCCCAGATATTCGGTGAGACCTTCGTAGACCCACAGCAGGTCGCCCTTCATCGGAGTGTTGTAGTCGGGGGTGGCGAGGCCGGCAGGGCGGCGGTATTTGCCGTTCCAGGAATGCACGAATTCGTGAGGGAGCAAGGTGGCGAACTGCAGGCGGAGGTCGTCGTCGATCAAGGTGCGTTCGTCGGAGCGGTCGTCGCTCGATTCGTGATGCTCGAGTCCAAAGTGGGCCACGTCGTCGCTGAGGCTGAGCAGGAAATGATAGTCGCGGTAATGGCGCACGCCGAAGAGCTTCCCGGTTTCGGCGACGAGCTGCTTGAAGTCCGCCTGCATATCCGCTGGCATTTCCAGGGCCGCGGCGCTATCCGCGGCAATATCGATTTCGTGGGAGGGAGTCTGGCCGGGGGTCAGTTTGATCACGCGATAGAAATTCCCGGAGATCACCGGGGAATCGACAAGTGTGGTCAGCGAGACCGGAGTGAAATCGATGGCATCTCCGTCTTGCCTGGCAACGGGGAGCGCGGTGCCGAACTTCCATCCGGAAGGCAATTTCAGGCTGGCCGCGAACGTGATTTGGTCGGAGGGAAGGCCTTTGGGATAGAGCAGCACGGTGTTCCAGCTCAGCAGGTCGAGCTGCGCGGTGGAGGATGCGCCGGCGGCGAATCCAGCGGAGGGCTGGGCAAGCAGGAAATCGAGTTCGGCGTCAAGGGAATCGACCCCGGCGGGAATTTCCAGATGGAAGGAGAACATGTCCACCAGGTCGCGCCGCCACGGAATGGCTTTGCCGCCGGCGCTGAATTTCAGTCCGGCAAGATCGGTGATGGGATTATCGGGAGCGTGATCGCCGGGAATCCACGCGGGATAGTAAAGAGTGAGCGGGCCGGGGCGCACCGGAATTTTTAGCGCAGCGTGGATAATCTTCTGGCGGACCCGGGTAGCGTCAACGGCCAATTGAATGGTGCCGAGCGGGTGTTGCGGCGCTTGCGCCTGCGCGCCCGTGGCCGGGAACGCTATCGACACCAGCAGTGCCATCACCCACCCAAGTTTCAGTCGTTTCATCAGGCCCATATTGTTTTCCTTAGTTGCCGGTAACGCCCAACTGCCAATCGAGAAACGCGAGAAAATTTGTGTACTCGACGATCTGTTTTTCCACCGATCCTTCATCGGAATGGCCCGCCTGAGTATCGTACATCAGCAGCACCGGCAAGCCGGAAATGGTGGCCGCTTGCAAGCGCGCCGCCATTTTGCGCGCGTGCAGCGGAGCCACGCGGGTGTCTCCGTCGCCGGTGATGAAGAGAACCGCGGGATATTTTGTGCCGTCTTCGACGTGATGATACGGCGAATAGGCGTAGAGCCACTTGAGCGCGTCGGGCTGGTCCGCCGATCCGTATTCAGAAACCCAGTACGGGCCGTCCATAAATTTTTGGTAGCGAATCATGTCCAGCAACGGATAGCCGCAAATCACGGCACGAAACAGGTCCGGGCGCTGGGTGAGAGCGGCGCCGACCAGCAGTCCGCCGTTGCTGCGTCCCCAGATGGCCAGGTGATCGGGACTGGTGAATTTGTGGGCGACCAGGTATTCGCCCGCGCCGATAAAGTCGTCGAACACGTTTTGTTTGTTCCCGAGCATACCCGCATGGTGCCAGGCCTCGCCAAGTTCGCCGCCGCCGCGCAGGTTGGGCACCGCAAATACGCCGCCCTGCTCGACCCAGGCAACCGCGTAATCCTTGAATGAGGGCGTCTCGCTGACCGCAAAGCCGCCATAGCCAGTGATCAGTGCGGGGTTGTTGCCGTCAATGCGCAATCCTTTCTTGTAGAAAATGAACATGGGAATGCGGGTGCGGTCTTTGGATTCGTAGTAAACCTGGGTCACTACATAGTCGTCACTGTGGATGGGCAAGCCGGATTTCATCCATGCCGTGGGCGGCGCTGCTTCGGCGACGCTGGTGTGAAAAACAGCGGGTGGGTAAGCGAAAGATTGAAATCCAAAAAAGAGATTGTCGCTCGACGACCGGCCGCTCACGCCATAGACGCTGCCCAGCGCGGGTAGCGGAACTTCGCGCGGGTGCAAGCCGTCGAGGTCGAAAATCTTGAGCGTCGAGGCGGCCTGGTGCGTGTATACAACGGCGATTTTGCCGCCGCTAAGTACCGCGTATTCCAGGTGAGCGTCGCCCTCGGGAATTACGTCGCGCCAATGCTCGCGACGGGGATGTGTGAGGTCAACGGAAAGCACCCGCCCTTGCGGCGCATTCCAGTTGGTGAACATGTACAGCGTGTCTCCCGCGACGTCGCCGGCGAACCCCGCGACGATGTCCTTGACGATGGCGACCAACGGTCCGTGGTGGCGCAAATCTTGCGTATAAATTTCGGTGTGGTCGAAGCTCGAGCCATAGGAAACCGTAATCACCAGATAGGCGCCGCTTTCCGATAGGCCCACGCTGATGATTTTGTCGATCCCATAGCCAGTTCCGAAAATTTCCTTGTCCTGCGCGGGATCGCTGCCGGAGGTATGGAAGTAAACGCGCGGACCTTTGGGCGTGGCGCGGGAGTAGTAGAACCCGCTGTTGTCAAGCAGCGGGGCGATGCCGAAATAAACGCCCAATGGCAGTGTGTCTTTTAGATCCTGGAGGGTATCCGCATCCTTGATGTGGACGGTCACTTCGTCGCGTCCACCTTGGCGCAAACCATAGAAGACGTGTCGGCCGTCTTGCGAAACGCCTTCCAGCGTTACATTGATGGAATGATCGGGGCTGAGCGTTTGCGGGTCCACCAGTAGGTGGTCTTTGCCGGTAAGACCGTCGCGATAGTACAGCGCGCCCAGATCCGAGGTTTTGTCCTTGTAAAGGAAGAAGAGGCGGCCGTTTCTTTCCAAGGGAATTCCCGGAGAATCGATTCTCATCAGTTCGCCGAGGCGCTTTTGCAGCGCGGAGCGCTGTGGCAGGCCGTCCAAGGCGAGTTTAGTGCATTGATTCTCGGCATCGATCCAGGCGCGGGTTTCCGGGCTGGTTTGATCTTCCAGCCAACGATAGGGATCGGCGACGGTGGTCCCGTGAATGTCTTCGCGGATATTGTCGACGCGCGCTTTAGGCGGGCAGACCGCAGACGCAGCACCGGCCAGAGGGGCGGCGGATTGTGCTTGTGCGAAGGAGAGGAGCGGGAGGAAAAAAAGTGCGGCGGCGGGAAGAAGCAGAAAGCGCGTGGCGCCGGAAATCCTTCTACAACGATGGCGATGCGATGACGGCGACCCGGTGCCGCCCGTTGATCTGGCTGCTCGCATACTCGATCCTCCCTTTCACGTTGCTCAAGTATAGTGCGGGGCCCAGTTCACGCTTATAGCCGGCCGGCTGGGAAACCATGCCGCGGCGCGAACCGGCTGGCGCGTTTCGTCCGGCCTTCGCGTCTCGCCCGGGCGCGAACTGCTGTTCTTCTAGATGTTCACTCAATGGGAGTCGCAGTTTTTCGCGCGGGATTGAAGAAGGGCAACTCTCGCACCGTGGCCCGTCCGTTGTGGCGAACGGCCTCGACAGTGATCTCGATCCGCAATTCCGTGCCGTTGGCGGAGTGATCGTGATCGACGCTGGCTAGCGCAATCATCTTCTTGAGCGTAGGCGACCAGGTGGTGGAAGTGGCTTTGCCGGCCTGGCGGCGGCCATGCGCGGCGTAGACCGGCACCGCAACGCGCGACGCGGTGCTGGCCACTTGCGGCGCGAGTCCGACGCAGTCGTACAGATTCTCGATGTCCGGCCAGTCGATATCCAGGCCCACCAGCGCGCGCTCGGGTCCGCGGCGGTTTTCTTCCTCCAGCGCGGCGCGCCCGATGAAATATTCCTTATTCAGATTTACCAAACGGCCCAGGCCGATCTCGTACGGCGAATATTTTTGCGCTTCGATCATCGCTTTTTTGCTGCTGAAAAAATCCACTTCGATCAGGATCAGGCCGGCTTCGATCCGGGCTACGTCCAGCGCGAGCATCCCCGCGGGGTGGATGTCGAACTGGCGGCCCTCGGCCATCAAGGCGTCCCACACCTGCGGGGCTTGGTTCCAGGGCATCCAGATTTCGTAGCCCAGGTCGCCGGTGTAGCCGGTGCGGGAAATATCAACGTCGACGCCGGCGATTTTCGCGCGTGTGAAGCGGAAATATTTCAAGTTGGCGATTTCCGGTCCCACCAGGCTCTTCAGCAGGCGGCCGGAGGTGGGTCCCTGGAGCGCGAGGGCGGCCACATCGGCGGAAATGTCGTCGATGGCGACGTCGAGGCCGAGAGCGTTCTGGCGGAACCAGCGGAGGCTGGGATCGGCAGCGGTCCAGCGATAGTCGTTCTCGGCGAGACGGGTGATCGTGCCGTCGTCGATTACTTTTCCATCTTCATCGCACCAGCAGCAGTAGATCACCTGGCCGACGGAAACTTTTTGAATGTCGCGGGTGATCACCCGATTGACGAATTTGGTCGCGTCTCTTCCGGTGACCCGGTACTTGTAAAGCGGACTGACGTCAATGAGCGCGGAGGAATTGCGGATGGCGTTGTATTCGTGCTCGTGATGCATCTCGTAGACGCTGACAGCGTAGTAGCCGGACCACTCGCGAAAATTCAGGCTCTCGCACAGTTTGAATGTTCTGTCGTGAACAGCGGTTCCGATGGGCACAAAAGTCTCCCTTTCCAGTGTGGAGCACGAGTGTTCGAGCGAGTGAGCCGCTCCGGCGAAGCACAATTCAGTTCGGCGGATTATAGTTGGTCGCGTGCACCGGCTGCAAGAAGACAACGAGCCCTATTGCGGCCGGTGAGGGCGAGCGGATTTCCGTTGAGACCTCGCTGGTGACCTGAGGTCAACCCGGGCGGCATCGTCTATTGTAGGATGGCGCTGGAAGCTTGTAGAATGTGCCGCCGCGCGTCGCAACCGAAATTGCCGCGCGTGGGCGCGTTGGCGGCCCCGCACAGAGAATTCTTCACACTTCGGACGCCAAAACCAGAGAGAACACACTCGAGCACATGCGTTACGACGCCATCATCATCGGTGGCGGGCATAACGGCCTGGTAACGGCCGCTTATCTCGCCAAAGCCGGCAAGAAAGTGCTGGTGCTAGAGAAGCGCACTGTCCTGGGTGGCGCCGCGTGCACCGAAGAGATCGTCCCGGGCTTCAAATTCTCCGTTTTTTCCTACGTCGTCTCGCTGTTGCGCCCGGAAATCATTCGCGATCTGGATTTGCCGCGCCACGGCCTGGAAATTTTGCCGTTGGACGGCACGTTCACGCCCATGCCTAGCGGCGATTATCTGTGGCGAGTGAACGATCACGGCAAGACGCGGCGAGAAATCGAGCGGCACTCGAAAGTGGACGCGGAAGCGTACGAGGAATTCGGCAAATCGATGGTCCAAATGTGCCGCTTCGTGAAGCCGATCCTGGGAATGGTGCCGCCAGACCCCACCACACTCGACCCGCGCGATCTGAAAAAGATGCTCTTTCTGGGCCGGCGGTTTCAGGCGCTGCCATACGAAGATATGTACAACCTGGTGCAGCTCATGACCATGAGCGCCGCGGATTTCCTGGACCAGTGGTTTGAGACCGACGTGTTGAAAGCCACGATGTCGGCTTCCGGAATCATCGGGACGTTTCTGGGAATTCGCTCGCCGGGCACCGCCTACGTTTTACTGCATCACTATATGGGAGAGATCGACGGCGCATTCCGTTCGTGGGGATTCAGCCGCGGCGGCACCGGCGCGATTTCCGATGCAATTGGAGCGGCGGCGCGCGAGGCGGGCGTCGAGATTCGCACCGGCGTATCGGTCGGGCAGATTATGGTGAAGGACGGCCGCGCCACCGGCGTCGCGCTAAGCACCGGCGAGGAAATCCAGGCGTCGGTGGTCTCTTCCAGCGTCGATCCCAATCTCACGTTTTTGAAGTTGATGAACGAGAAGGACCTGCCTTCGGAATTCGTCGACGAAGTGCGCCGCTACAAGTACCGCGGATCGTCCGGCAAAGTGAATATGGCGCTCAGCGGCCTGCCGGAATTCAGTTGCTTGCCGGGAAACGGGCGGCATTTGCGCGGGGCGATGTCGATTTCGCCCAGCATGGAATATATGGAGCGCGCTTACGACCAGGCCAAATACGGCGAATTTTCCAGCCGGCCGTACATCGACATGGTGATTCCGAGTCTGACGGATCCTTCGGTCGCGCCGCCGGGGCAGCACGTGCTGTCTTGCTTCGTGCAGTACGCGCCGTACAAATTGAAGCCGGGCGCCAATTGGGACCAGCAGCGCGAAGCATTCGGCGATGCGGTGGTGGACACGATTTCGCAATACGCTCCCAACCTGAAAAGCCTGATCATCGGCCGGCAGGTGATCACTCCGCTGGATATCGAGCGCAGCATCGGGCTCACCGAGGGCAATATTTTCCAGGGCGAACTTTCCCTCGAGCAATTATTTTTCCTGCGCCCGGTGGCCGGCTGGGCGCGCTATCGCACTCCGATCGACAATCTCTATATGTGCGGCTCGGCTACCCATCCCGGCGGCGGCATCATGGGTGCGCCAGGGCGTCTCGCGGCGATCGAAATCTTGAAAGACAAGAAGGCCAGCTAACCCATGACCCGCGCGCGCGACATCATTATTTTGGGAGCGGGCCATAACGGGCTGGTCGCCGCGTTTTATCTAGCTAAGGCCGGATTCAAGCCGCTGGTGCTGGAGCGGCGCGACGTAGTGGGCGGCGCGGCAACGACCGGGGAATTTCATCCTGGCTTCAAGTGTTCGACGCTGGCGCACGCGTGCGGGCCGCTGGATGCGTCGGTGATTCGCGACATGCAGCTCGAACGGCACGGGCTCACCATGCTGGAATCTCCGGTGCGCGTATTTGCGCCGCTGCCGGATGGGCGCAGCCTGACGCTTTTCCGCGACGTGGGCGAGTCCGCCAACCAGATTGAAAAATTCTCGAAGGCCGACGCGGCGAAGTATCGCGAGCTCAGCGACACGCTCGCGAAAATGTCTCCGCTGCTGCAGCAACTGCTCTCCATGACGCCGCCGGACATCGCGAAACCCGGCGTGTCGGACCTTTGGAACATGCTAGGCGCCGGGCGGCAACTGCGCGGTCTGGGTAAGAAAGACATGATGCGCCTGATCCGCTGGGGTCCAACAGCGGTGGCCGATCTGGCATCGGAATTCTTCGAGACCGAAGTGCTGCGCGCGGCATTCGCGGCGCGCGGAATTTTCGGCGCGGCGCTGGGGCCGTGGTCGGCCGGCAGCACCACGCTTTTGCTGTTGCGCGCGGCCGGCGATCCACATCCGGTGGGGACTTCCGCCTTTCCGCGCGGCGGAATGGGCGCGCTGGCCCACGCGCTGGCCGATGCGGCCCGGCAAGCGGGCGCGGACATTCGCACCGGCGCCGACGTGGCGCAAATAACGATAAAGGACGGAGCGGTTACCGGAGTAGTCCTGGAGAGCGGCGAGGAAATTTCCGCCAGCACGGTAGTCTCAGGCGCCGATCCGCGACGGACGTTCCTAAAGCTGATCGATCCGGTGCATCTCGCGCCCGGGTTCGTGGTGAAGATGCAGCACTACCGTTCGAAGGGCGTGGCCGCGAAAATGAATCTGGCGCTCGACAGCATGCCGTCGTTTACGGCGTTGCGCGGGATTTCCGCGGCGGGTGCGCTTTCTTTGAATGGCGCCTCCAGCGCGCTGGCCGGGCGGATTCACATCGGTCCGGACATCGATTATTTGGAGAGAGCGTTCGACGCTTCGAAGTACGGCGAGTTTTCGCGCGCGCCATATCTGGACGTCACCATTCCTTCGATTCTGGATCCTTCGCTGGCGCCGGCCGAGCAGCACGTGATGTCGGTGTACATGCAGTTCGCGCCGTATCAGTTGCGGGAAGGGGACTGGTCGACGCAGCGCGGCGCGCTCGCGGATACCATCGTCGAAACACTGGCCGCGTATGCCCCCGATCTGCCGGAGCGAATCGTCGGGCACGAATTGTTTACGCCGCAGGATCTGGAGAGCCAATTTGGATTGACCGGCGGGCATCCGTTCCATGGCGAACTGGCGCTGGACCAGATTTTCACGATGCGACCGCTGCTAGGATACGCGCGCTACCGCGGGCCAGTGCGCGGCCTGTATATGTGCGGCTCCGGAACCCATCCGGGAGCGGGATTGACCGGCGGCGCCGGATCGAACGCCGCACGCGAAATTCTGAAAGACATCAAACCCTAGCCGCTGGCGCCACCCAGTTACGTCATCCGTGTCGCCGGGCCGCGAGTAGCCATATCTGAAGCACCGAAAACGTGACGTTGATCACCGTCGCGATCAGGAACGCTTTCAATCGGGCGATGCCCTCCACCTCTTCGAATACCAGCATCAACACCGCGATCCAAGCCAGTCCCCCGGCCCATATCCCGATCGGACCCAAAACCCCAAAGATTTGCACCCACCATGCGAGAAGGAACGGACGCATCACACCGATGTACGTTCCGCTGCCGCCCAAAAACCACTTGGCGATCACATGGCACAGGCCAAGCTACAGGAACGTAATTACGGCGAGATACGCCACCTCGAACGCCACGCTGATTCCCATACGGACCACGATCATCGGCGCCGTCCATGCTTGCGCCTGGATCACGCGAAGCAAAATAGGGAACAAGCTGATCACGCAGATGATTCCAGCGGAGAGAGTCCAGACCGCCGCGCCGTAGTAAGTAGCATTCGGATCGCGCGCCGCGCGGTGAATCGAGACTTCGTCCCAGGTAACAATTTTCCAGGCCAGCCGAAGGTAGTAGAGCGGAGCAAAACCGGTAGGGAACGGCGCGGATTCCCCGGGCGACACGTAGGCAGGAGCCACGCCCGCGCAGTTATGGGCTAGACCGTATTCCTGGCCACAGACGGCCTATATCATCGAGGGTTTCCTTTCAAGACCAGCCCCTTGGCATCGGGATCGCCACCTTCGCACTGACGCAGATGATGTTCTGTCGCGTCTGGTCTGACGCCAATGGTGCTTTCGTCTGGAGGCCGGCGTTCCGTTGGTTTATTGCCGGGCAGAACATATATCCG
Source organism: uncultured Acidobacteriota bacterium (assembly GCA_963725655.1). GTDB lineage: Bacteria > Acidobacteriota > Terriglobia > Acidiferrales > UBA7541 > CAVRXT01. The sequence goes on from CAVRYY010000001.1 coordinate 1,098,184, forward strand.
GACCCAGCGGGATGCAAGCATCCTCGTTCGCACCCATGAGCACGGCAGAAAAACTACTCTGCCCCCAATCAATTGACTTGCTTTAGCGCGGCCCCTAAGATGGCCCACACGGAGAGGTGCTCTCTCATTGATCGGTCAAACCATCTCGCACTACCGCATCGTGGAGAAGTTGGGTGGTGGCGGCATGGGCGTGGTCTACAAGGCCGAAGACGTGAAGCTGCACCGCTTTGTCGCCCTGAAGTTCCTGCCGGACGATATCGCCAAAAACCCGCAAGCACTCACCCGCTTCGAACGCGAAGCGCAGGCCGCCTCCGCACTCAATCACCCTAACATTTGCACGATCCACGAAATTGACGACCAGCACGGCGATGCGTTTATCGCCATGGAGTTTCTCGACGGGGTGACCCTCAAGCACCGCATTTCCGGCAAGCCGCTGCCCTCCGAGGAACTGCTGGAGCTGGGAATTGAAATTGCCGACGCGCTGGACGCCGCGCACGTGGAAGGGATCGTCCACCGCGACATCAAGCCCGCCAATATTTTCGTCACCAAGCGCGGGCACGCCAAGATTCTGGACTTCGGCCTGGCCAAGGTCACCGTGACCGCCAGTTCTTCGAGCAGCATGGAGTCTCTTGCCACGCAGTCGGGTTCAATAGACGCCGAACATTTGACCAGTCCCGGCACGGTGATGGGAACCGTGGCGTATATGTCGCCCGAGCAGGTCCGGGCAAGAGAGTTGGATGCGCGGAGCGATCTGTTCTCGTTTGGGGCGGTGCTGTACGAGATGGCCACCGGCGTTTTGCCTTTTCACGGAGAAAGTTCGCCGATGATCTGTGAAGCCATCGTCAACCGCGCCCCGGTAGCGGTGGTGCGCCTGAATCACGAGGTGCCCGCGGAACTGGAACGGATCATCAACAAAGCGCTGGAGAAAGACCGCGAGCTGCGTTACCAGCACGCCGCTGACATCCGCGCCGACCTGAAGCGGCTGAAACGCGAAACGGAATCGCATCAAGGCGTATCGGCGAGTTCCGGGACGATGCCGGCGGCATATGATACCGGCAGTCAGCAGATCACCTCGGTGGTCCCGCAGCCCATGCCCTCATCGGTTTCTGTTCCCGCTGCTGGGTCATCGGCTGCCGTGAAAGTCGCTGAAGTTCCTGTAACCGAGGGCAGAAAGCTCTGGAAGATTCTGGTTCCCGCAGCCGTCCTGGTGATCGCCGCATTGGTCGCCGGAGTCTTCCACTTCCGTTCGCGTCCAGCAGCGACGCTCACCGAGAAAGACACCATCGTCCTCGCCGACTTCACCAACAGCACCGGCGATGCGGTGTTCGACGACACCCTCAAGCAGGGACTCAGCGTTGCACTCAACCAGTCGCCGTTTCTGAATGTGCTCCCCGACAACAAAGTCGCCGCGACCTTGAAATTGATGTCCCGTCCGGCGGGCACCAAACTCACGCCCGAAGTCGCCAGCGAGCTTTGCCAGCGGGCGGGCAGCAAGGCCTACCTTGCCGGGTCGATTGCCAATCTGGGCAGCCAATACGTGGTGGGGTTGAAAGCGGTGAATTGCCAAAGCGGAGACCCGCTGGCGCAGGAACAAGTGACGGCGGCGTCCAAGGAGAAGGTACTGGACGCGCTGGGCCAGGCGGCCTCCAAGCTGCGCAGCGAACTGGGCGAATCGCTGGCTACGGTGCAGAAGTTAGATGTTCCACTCGCCGAGGCCACCACCTCGTCCCTCGAAGCTTTGAAAGCGTACAGTCTTGGCAGTAAGGCCCATAACGAGAAAGGCCCGGCCGCAGCCCTGCCCTACGATCAACGTGCCATCGAGCTTGATCCGAATTTTGCCATGGGCTACGCGGCAGTGGGCACTGACTACCAAAGTCTCGCCGAACTAGGGCGGGCCAGCGAGTACTTCACCAAGGCATTCCAGTTGCGGGAACATGCCAGCGAACGGGAAAAGCTTCGCATCGCCGCCGCCTACTATTCGTATGTCACCGGGGAACTGGATAAAGCGGCCCAGACGTATCAGGAATCCATTGAGAGTTACCCGCGGAGTCCTGGGGCGTACGGCAGTCTAGGCATCGTATACAGCAGCCAAGGGCAGTATGAAAAAGCTGCGGAAGTCACCAGGCAAGCCGTGCGACTCGCACCGGATGATCCAAGTAATTACACCAATCTCACCAACATCTCCCTTGCCTTGCAGCGGTTCGACGAAGCGCGGCAGAGCATTCACGAGGTGCAGGCGCGAAAGGCCGATAATGTCGTACTCCGCAACGCTATGTATGCTCTGGCCTTTCTCGGGGCGGACTCTGCGGCTATGGCGGAACAGCAAAAGTGGTATGCGGGCAAGCCCGAGGAGAACGAGGGGCTGGCGCTGGCATCCGACACCGAGGCATATGCTGGTCATGTGAGCAAAGCGCGGGAACTGACCAAGCGGGCGGTGGACTCCGCCATTCGGGCGGACAGCAAGGAAAATGGGGCCATATGGCAGGCGAATGCTGCTGTGCTACAAGCGGCTTATGGCAATACTGCGGAAGCGCGGCAGTCCGCAGCAGAGGCTTTGAAGCTGGTTCCCGCGAGTCAGGGAGTCGAGGTCGAAGCCGCGCTTGCGTTGGCCATGGCGGGCGATACGACACGAGCCGAGTCCTTGTCCCAAGACTTGGGGAAACGCTTCCCGCTGGACACCCAGATGCAGTCGCTTTGGCTGCCAGCGATTCAGGCGCAATTGGCGCTGGACAAAAGGAACCCTACTGCCGCCCTGAATGAACTGCAAGCCGCTACCCCCATCGAGTTGGGGCAAATCCAGTTCGTCGCCAATATTTCCTGCCTCTATCCGGTGTATGTGCGCGGCGAAGCATACTTGGCAGCCGGACAGGGCAGTGCAGCCGCCGCCGAGTTTCAGAAAATCATCGACCACAGCGGGATCGTCTGGAACTGCTGGACGGGAGCGTTGGCGCATCTAGGAGTGGCGCGAGCCAATGCCTTGGAATCGAGAACCACGCAGGGAGCGGACGCCGATGCCGCCCGCGTCCGTGCGCTCGCCGCCTACAATGATTTCCTCACACTGTGGAAAGACGCCGACCCCGACATCCCCATCCTCATCGCCGCCAAAGCGGAGTACGCCAAGCTGCACTAATTAGAATGCCCACCGAAATGATCTCTACGCTCCGGCCCTTCCGAAATGTAACCTTCCCACCGGAACATGAGGATACGGATCAACATGGGTAGAACCTCCCCGCGAAGTGCGCAGGCCCGGCCCGAAAGCGTGAAAACCGCTGGTGGCGGAAGCTCCTCGAATCTCGCAGCAAGAGCCCCGATTTCTAATCGCAACACCGCCAGGAATGGGTCTCCGATGTGCGTGATTCTAAAGGACAGAAATTCGCCGAATCCGGGCAAATTACGAAACACGAGAGCCAGAGAACGATCGGATCTCGGCCCCCAAGCCGCAAACGCTAAATCGCAACACTGCCAGGAATGGGTCGCCGATGTGCTTGATTCTAAACGACAGAAAATCGCCGAATCCAGGCGAAATATCGAAATACGAGGTGGAAGCACGATCTGTCTGTAGGACCCACCGCACCAATTTCCAAATCGCCACACCGCCAGGAATGGATCGCCTATGTACCTGATTCTAAACGGCGGAAAATCGCCGAATCCAGGCAAATTGCAAAGTGTGAGCGTCGAAAACTGGTCTGGTCCGGGCCAAAATCTCCAATGGGAGGGAATCGCAGCCGCCTGGCCGGCTGGGTAGTGGCGGTCCGGGCTTTCCTGCTAGAATACTTTCAATATCAGGAGGGTTTATCCATGGTTTCTTCCGCTTCCACGATTGAGCGCAGCGAATTTCAGAACGAAGTGCCGGTGGATTTTTCCAAGCCGGAAAATCGTAAGGCGGCGGACGCGGCCCTGGCATTAGTCGCCGGGCAACTGGGGCGGGAATACCCCCTGATTATTGGCGGCGAGAAATTTACCACCACCGAGAAAATCCGTTCGACCAATCCCGCCAAGCCGGACCAGGTGATCGGCGTATTTCAGAAGGCCACCGTGGACCTGGCCAACCAGGCCATCGAAGCCGCGGCCAAAGCGTTTGAACGATGGAAGTACGTTCCAGTCGAGGAGCGCGTGGCTTGCGTTTTTCGGGCCGCGGAAATCATGCGCCGGCGGAAATTCGAGTTGGAAGCGTGGTTGTGCTACGAGATCGGCAAGACGTTTCCCGAAGCCGACGGCGACGTGGCCGAGTTGATCGATTTCGCCGAATACTACGGGCGGGAAATGTTGCGCTTGGGCGCGCCGCAAACGCTGGTTCCGATTCGCGGCGAGAAAAATCGGATGCACTACATTCCGTTGGGTGTGGGCGTGATTATTCCGCCGTGGAATTTTGCCGCCGCCATCATGGGCGGGATGACCCTGGCCTCGATCGTGGCGGGAAATACCGTGGTGGTGAAGCCGTCGGGCGATTCACCGACCATTGCAGCGATCTTCGTGGATATTTTGTTTGAGGCCGGCGTGCCGCGCGACGTGGTGAGTTTTCTGCCCGGTCCGGGAAGCACCGCTGGGGAAGCCATGGTGAAGAACCCGAAGACGCGCTACATCGCGTTCACCGGATCAAAAGAAGCCGGGCTGCGGATCAGCGAACTGGCCGCACAAGCGCAGCCGGGGCAAGTGTGGATCAAGCGGACCGTGCTGGAGATGGGCGGCAAAGACGCGATCGTGGTCGATGACGAGGCCGATCTCGACGCCGCCGTGGAGGGCGTGGCATCCGCGGCGTTTGGTTTTTCCGGGCAGAAATGTTCGGCATGCTCGCGCGCCATCGTCACCGAAAAAGTGTACGACCGCTTTCTCGAGAAGCTGGTTCCGCGCGTGAAATCCATCACCATGGGCGCGCCCACCGATGCCAAGAACTACATGGGTCCGGTAATCAATAAAGCGGCGATGAAGTCGATTCTGGAATATATCGAAGTGGGAAAAAAAGAGGGCCGGCTGCTAACCGGCGGCGCGGCTGCGGATGGAGATGGCTATTTCGTGCAGCCCACGGTGATTGCCGACGTCAGCCCGAAAGCCCGTATTTTTCAGGAAGAGATATTTGGGCCGGTGCTCGCGGTGACCAAGGCGCGCGATTTCGACGATGCCCTGCGCATGGCCAACGACACCGAATTTGGCCTGACCGGCGCAGTCTATTCCGAGAATCCGGAGAAACTGGAAAAAGCGCGGCAGGATTTTCACGTCGGCAACCTCTACCTGAATCGCAAGTGCACCGGCGCCGTTTGCGGCGTGCATCCCTTCGGCGGTTTCAATATGTCCGGCACCGATTCCAAGTCCGGCGGCCCGGATTACTTGCTGCTATTCCTGCAGGCCAAAACCATCAGCGAGAAAATTAAGTAGCTGATTCAGTTTTTCTCTGCGAGCGAACTGATACTTCGGCTCCAATCTCATCCACAGATCTGATCTATTTCCCACGCACGCCAGTCATGCTAGCGTGCGCTTGCGGAAAACGTTCGGCGCAAAAAGGGAATATAACCTATTGTGAGTGGGTCGCCGGCTCGTCCATCGGCTTTGGCCGCAGACCTAGTCCCCATCTGAAAATTGCGTAGGCGATTGGGCCGGAGGCCAGCAGCCACGGCGCCCAACGCAGGACGAATGGCTCGCTGTAATACACTTTCACGCCGCAAAGAATCGCCGGGAAAATCAGGATGTACAGCATGCCTGCGCCGCCGCCGGGGATGCGGAACAATCGCGGAGCATCGGGCATTTTCCTGCGCATCTTCCATGCGGCGAGCAGCGTGAGCAGCGAGGTGGCGATGCGCGTCCAGATATAAATATTCACCAGATCCACCACCCGGAATTTCGCCAGGATGCAGTAGATCACGGTGGAAATGGCGATCGCTCGGGCCGGAGTGCCGTATCGCGCGTGCAATTTCCCCAGCCACGCTGGAAGGTATCCGTCCTCGGCCATAGCTGCGGGGATGCGCGTGGTGTAGAGGATGGTGCTGTTTGAAAGCGCGGCGGTGCCGATGATCGACGCTACCAGCATCGAGATTCCCAGCCACGGGCCGCCGATCAGCCGCGCCGCGGGGACGATGTATCCGGTCTGCCAATCCTGCCAGTTCCCGAGGACGGCCAGCGCCAGCGTCACTGGAACGATGTAGGTGAGGATATTCATCGGCGTATTCCAGGCCAGGATGCGCACGAAAGTCTTCTGCGGATCTTTCATCTCGCCGGTGACGCTGGATAGTTGCTCGTAGCCGGCGTAGTCCCACATCGCCAGCGCCAGACCTTTGCCGAAGACGCTGCCGAATGGCTTTCCTGGCGGCACAAAAGGAAGCAGCGGATTGAAATGCCAGTGGAAAAGCGAAACCACGCACAGCCAGATCACCGGAATCAGCACCGCGACGAGCAGGACCACGGAAAGCCACCCGGCGACGGAAATCCCGCGGGCGTTGAGATACGCCAGCAAGCACAGCACCAGCGAGGCGCCCAGCCATTTTGTCGAACCAGTGAGCCACGGCAGGTAATCGGCGAGGTAGTCCATCACCAGCACGCCGTAGAGGCTGTTGAGCAGAAACGTGCCGGCCCAATTCCACCAGCCGCACTGGAATCCCCAGAAATCGCCGAACGCCGCGCGCGACCAACGGTAGAAGCCGCCCTGCACCGGAAGAATGCTGTTCAACTCAGCCGACGCGAACGACATGGGAATGCTCCAGAAGAATGGCACCAGCGTCAGAAACACCAGCGCCATGCCCGGACCGGAGCCGGAGAAAATTTCCTCGAAGCCAAAAGGTCCACCGGCAGTGTAGCCGTAGAAAATAGCGAGGAGCGGAAGAAAGCCGATCTGGCGCATGGCGCCGCGATTGGAGGGTGATGTTGGTTTCAGGTCACCGGATTCGGTCGCCATGGCTTAGGTTGTGGAGGCGGAATGATAGTGAACCGGGCGCAGCATTTCAATCGGATTCGCCTCCGTTTACAGGGGCGCCAGGAACCAATGGATGCTTCCAGCCATGGAGCGAAAGTCGAGCCGCGATCGCGTGACTCAGGGTCAATCCCACACGTCGCTGCGAGCAGCCGGCAATTGCAATACGCAGTCGTAAATGACAGATTAGCGTTCGCTCCGATGCTGGAGCCGTGCAGGCGATGGATGCTAGCGCGTCGTCACTACTTTATTAGAGTGAAGGCAATCGGTGGCGGTTCGCGGTGTTCGGGTGGCGCGGTCGGGTTGGTTTTGATCTTTGTTGCGCGGGGGAACGAATGAAGGGTCGAGCGTGCTGGTGGATTGCCGGGATAGTTTTGATTTCGCCTGCTGTGGGGCGCGCGCAAAGCGCGGCGAGTGCGACGGCTCCGCGGAAGCTGGAGGTGGACGACTATTTTCGAATTCGCGATGTGGATGATCCGCAGATCAGTCCGGAAGGGAAGTGGGTGGCGTACACCGTGACCACCAAGGATTTGAAGGATGATGAAAACCACGATCGCATTTGGATGATGCCAGCGGCAGGCGGTGCGGCGATCCCGCTATCTGCCGACGGCGTGGATTCCACCAGTCCTCGTTGGAGCCCGGACGGAAAATATCTGGCGTTTATCTCTGGAAGACATGATAAGCCGGAACAGGTTTGGCTGCTGAACCGCGACGGAGGCGAAGCGCAGCAACTTTCCAGCACGCCGCAGAACGTGAAACATTTTGCGTGGTCGCCGAGCGGAGACCGCATCGTGCTGGTGTTGCAGGATCCCACGCCCGAGGAACTGGAGGCGGCCAAGGACCGCGAGGAGGGGAAGGACGCCAACGAGGATAAGCCCAAGCATGCGAAGCCTTGGGTGATCGACCGCTTGTATTTCAAAGATGATGAAGTGGGGTATTTGGACCGGCGGCGGACGCACCTCTACGTGCTGGATGTGGCCACAAAAAAGATGACCCAGGTGACGTCGGGAGATTACGACGATTCGCAGCCGGCGTGGTCGCCGGACGGAAAGCAGCTCGCGTTTACCAGCAATCGCACCGCGGAGCCGGATCGCAACTACAACTCCGATATCTGGACGGTGGACGCGGGCAATACCGACCAGGGGAAAACCCTGCACCAGGTGACCACCAACCCGGGTGAGGATAATTCGCCGGCGTGGTCCCCGGACGGGAAATGGATCGCGTTCGTGAGCCGGATCGAACCGAAAGCGCTGGACTACGAGACGCGGCATCTGGCGATAATCCCTGCTACCGGCGGAGAAGAGAAAGTTTTGACGCTGGCGCTGGATCGTTGGGTGATCGATCCACGATTCTCGCCGGATGGAAAGTCGATCCTCTTTATTCTGGAGGACGACGCCACGCAAAACGTGGCTTCGATCGCAGTGGAAGGCGGGCCGGTGAAGCGCTGGATTCCATTCCGGCCGATGGTCACGGCCTATTCGATCTCCAACCAGGGAACGGTTGCGGCAGTGGTTAGCGATCCGCAGCGTCCGCCGGAAGTGTACTTGCTGGATGCGAGCGCGGCGCCGCGGCGGCTGACCACGGTAAACGATGCGTTGATGGCACAGCTCAAACTGGTCAACGTCGAATACGTGCATTACAAAAGCAAGGACGGAACGCCGGTATCGGCCTTCTTGTACAAGCCGCTCGATTACGTTCCGGGGAAGCGGTATCCCACGATTCTGATGCCGCACGGCGGCCCGGTGTGGGCGTTCTATTCCGAGTTTTATTTCGAGCCGCAGCTATTCGCAGAAAACGGATACGTCGTGATCACGCCGAACGCGCGCGGGTCCACCGGTTATGGCCAGAAATTTTCGCAGGCGATTCTCGCGGATTGGGGCGACAAGGATTTTGAAGACTATATGGCCGGGCTGGACTACACCATCGCGCAGGGACTTTCCGATCCCGATCATCTGGGGGTGAATGGGTGGTCATATGGCGGGATCATGACCAACTACTGCATCACCAAATCGAAGCGCTTTAAGGCGGCGATCACCGGCGCGGGCGAATCGCTTTACATCACCGACTACGGCCATGATATTTACGAGAAGGACTGGGAAATGGAGTTGGGAAAGCCGTGGGAAAATCGCGCGCTGTGGGAAAAGCTGTCGCCTTTCAATTCAGTGCAGAACGTCAACGCCGCGGTGCTGATTATGGGAGGCGACGTCGATTGGAACGTGCCGATCATCAACTCCGAGCAGCTTTATCTGGCGCTGAAAAGTTTGGGCCGCACTACCGAGCTAGTCGTTTATCCGGGGGAGTATCACGAGTTCAAGGCGCCCTCGCATATCAAGGATCGCTTCGAGCGGTATCTCGATTGGTACAGCAAGTATTTGAAGGGGACTAGCAGTACGGCGAACGCCAGCGCGGGCGGGGCCTCCGGCGTGCCTGCGAATTAACATGTCGGCGCGATAGGAACGCTGCGCCGCGGAAGTTATTGTTTGGCGTCGAGGATAATGTCGTAGGCGTAGCGAATGGTCACCCGCGATCCCGAGCGGAGGTCGATGCGTACCGTCTCGTAGAGGCGCTCGCCACCGGGCTGGATTGAAAATTCCCGTGTGATCCTACGGTTGGTTGCGATTTTCTCGTCAGACACCAGGTCGACGTCCTGCCACCGCGCGTCGAGTTCCTGATACTCATTGTCTTTGCTCTTCTCGATCTTTCGGCCGTCGGTGTAGAAGGCGATCTTGCGGCTGCGACTGTCGATCAGGTCTACTTCGCCGGGCTTCTGGGTGAAACTGAGCGAGTCGGCGGGATCGAGGAGCCTCTGCACTTGAGGAGTAGTATCTTCTCCCTGGTTGCGGCCCATCCCTCCGCGCTGGCCGCCACCTGGAAATGGGGAAGGGCCGCCCAATCCGCCGCGGTTGCCTCCATAGGGACCGTTGTTGCCATTTCGGTTCGAACTCGTAGTGGCGTCATCCATCTTCTTGTGCCCGTCGTCGCTGTCATCCAAATTCAGCTTCCACGAACCTTTCAGGCTTTCTTTGGTGGCGGGCTTGAGCTCTCTTGGTTGTTCGGAGGGAGGCAGCGGCTGGTCGTCTTTTGGCTGCGCGGGAGCCAAGGGGCCCGGCGGCGCCTGGGCGCGGAGAAGCGAGGGAGACGCAAGTTGGACGCTGGCGAGAAGCGCGACAAATGCAAAAGGGAACAATGGTTTCAGGTTCATAGTGGCTCTCGGTTAATTCGGATGCTCGGTCACCGCGAATAGATGGCCCCCAACAGTTTAACAAACTACCCGTTTGGGTGGGGACGGGGGCGGGCTTGCAGGAACGATTCGCTGTGGCGCGGGGACCATCCCGCACAAGGCGGGTGAAAACATGCGGTGCAAAGTGAGCAACTGGCGATAAAACCAAAACCCCGTTTCCGTCATCTATAGTGGTGTAGGCAGAGTTTAGTGATCTACCAGGGCAGCCGCGAAAGTACATCTCCTGGCGGCATCGTTGTCCGATGCCTTCTACTCGATCATCCACCTGCCCGGCCCCTGTTCTCACTCGCAGTCATCTGCCTCGCGCTGAGAAAAGAGTATTCGCCGCAACTGTTCCGCGGGATGTGGGTTTAATTCATCGGAGCGAAAACCATGAACTCGATCAAACGAACCAAGAACACTTTTTCGACGTTAATCGCAGTAGGCGCCCTGGCGGCCGGATTTGTGCTGAGCGGCCTGCCGGCGCGCGCGCAGGACCAGCCCGCGCAGAACGATGCAGCGGCGCAGGCAGCCGGCCCGGACCAGCAGAATTCAGCGGATCCAAACAATCCGGCGCAGGCGAATAGCAATCAGAATCCGAACAACGACCAGAATCAGCCCGACAATCAGAATCAAAATAACGATCCCAACGCGGCGCCTGCTGCCGGAGCGCAGCCGGCTGCGCCGCCAGCGGCACCCGTTCCCGGGACGCTCGATGTGCCGGCGGGCACGGTGATTGCGGTGCGCGTGCAGGGATGGCTATCCACCGACCACAACAAAGTCGGCGATACGTTTACAGCCACGCTAGACGGGCCGATCGTTGCGGACGGATGGGTAGTCGCGCGGCGCGGCCAGACCGTGTACGGACGCGTCACGCTGTCCGACAAAGGCGGCCGGATCCATGGCGTTTCGCAGCTCGGATTGGCGCTCGGACAATTGACCCTGGTGGACGGACAGCAAATCGCGGTGCAGACCCAGACGGCGGACTCCAAAGCGGGAACGTCCAATGGGCGTGACGCCGCGGCGGTGGGAACCACCACCGGGACCGGCGCGGTAATTGGCGCCGTTGCCGACGGCGGCGCGGGTGCAGGAATCGGCGCAGCGGCGGGAGCCGCAGCCGGATTGCTGGGCGTGCTCACTACGCGTGGCCGGCCAACCGTGATTCCTCCGGAGACTTTGGTGACCTTCCGGTTGCAGGCTCCGCTGGCGATTTCCACGGAAAAGAGCCAAGTGGCATTTCAGCCGGTAACGCAGCAGGACTTCAATAACAACGCGCAGTCCAACGACCAGCGGCCGCGACGGCCAGGCTACTACGTGCGCGGACCCTATGGGCCTTACTACAATCCCTACTACGGGAACTACTACGGGTACGGACCTGGGTTTTATCCCGGACCGTATTTTTACGGAGGACTGGGATTCTACGGTCCAGGGTTTTACGGCCGGTGGCGCCGCTAGGCTGTAACTCGCTCAGTGGAGTACGCGATCGCCGAGTGGGAAATGTACCCCACTCGGCGATTTTTTTTGGGGGAGTGGGCTTGTGGGCGAGGCCGGATTCCAAGAATTGGTTCTAAGCGATTAGCCGGGGCGGAAGTTTGCTAGAATACAGGGCTGTGTATCGGTTCAGTGTGGAGGAATGAGACATGGGCAGCGTACCGGAATTGGTCTCTTATTACGGCGGGGCGTGGCAGCCGGCGTTGGGCAGCGACAAGGTAGACGTGGTGAATCCGGCTACGGCCGAGAAGCTGGGGCGGCTCTCACTGGGCAACCGCGCCGACGTGGATGCAGTGGTGCGCTCCGCGGCGGCTGCGTTTCCTGCGTGGCGCCGGACTCCCCCCGAGGATCGCATCCAATACCTCTTTAAGCTGAAAACCCTGCTGGAAGAGCACCAGGACGACCTGGCGCGTACATGCACGATGGAGAACGGAAAGACGCTGACCGAATCGAAAGCGGAAATTCGCCGGGCGATCGAGAACGTGGAGGTCGCGTGCGGCATTCCCACCATGATGCAGGGCTACAACCTGGAAGACGTAGCCAGCGGAATCGACGAAATGATGATTCGCCAGCCGCTGGGCGTCTGCGCGGCGATCACTCCGTTTAATTTTCCGCTGATGATTCCGTTCTGGTTCCTGCCGTACGCCATCGCCTGCGGCAACACGTTCATTTTGAAGCCGTCGGAGCGCGTTCCGCTCAGTTCGCAGCGGACCTTTGAGCTGATGGAACAGCTGCACCTGCCGCCCGGGGTTCTGAACCTGCTGCACGGCGGAAAAGAAGTGGTGGATGGGTTGTTGCAGCATCCCGACGTTCGCGCGATCAGCTTTGTGGGATCGACGCCGATAGCGAGATACATTTACGCGCAGGCGGCGGCGCATGGAAAACGGGTGCAGTGCCAGGGCGGAGCGAAAAACCACGTGTTGGTATTGCCGGACGCGGACATCGACAGCGCGTCGAAAATCGTGAGCGACAGCGCGTTTGGCTGCGCGGGGCAGCGCTGCCTGGCGGTATCGGTAGCCATCACGGTGGGCGACGCGCAGAAAAATTTCACCGATGAGATCGCCAACGTGGCCAGTTCGCTGCACGTCGGCAACGGGCTGGAAGCGGGAGTGCAGATGGGCCCGGTGATTACCCCGGAAAGCAAGACTCGGATCGAAGGGCTGATCGCGAAAGGCGCGAGCAACGGAGCTAAAGTCCTGCTGGACGGCCGCGGCGGAAACGGGAAGCCGGCGACGGGAAATTTCCTGAGGCCTACATTACTGGACAGCGTTCCGGCGGAAAGCGCGCTTTCGACCACGGAAATTTTTGGCCCGGTACTGAGCTTGGTGCATGCCAAAACGCTGGAGGAAGGCATCGAGATACTTTCGCGCAGCGCGTACGGGAACATGGCGTCCATTTTTACGAACAGCGGGGCGGCGGCGCGGAAATTCCGGTACGAGGTGCCGGCGGGGAACGTGGGGATCAATATTGGAGTGGCTGCGCCGATGGCTTACTTCCCGTTCACTGGATGGAAGGAGAGTTTCTTCGGCGATTTGCATGGGCAGGGCCGGGACGGAGTGGAGTTCTACACCGACAAGAAAGTGGTGGTGGAGAGATGGCCGAAGGAGTGGTCGCGAAAGTTCTAACCGAGCCGTAGAAAGGTCAAGGAGTGGAGATTCCCGGCCGGCTTCGCACTCCGCGGAGCTGGCCGTTTGTGCTTAATGGGGAAATGATTTTTGTCAGGCGGCTCGATTCTGACGCGCTGCGGCGTGTACGATGGTGTTCATGTTACGACGTTTGTTGTGGGCATCCTGGGCCATGTTGTTCGCGGTTCCGCTCACTTGTTTGGCTTGCACGTGCCAGGAATCCCCGCCCGGGGCCTGCCAGGGCCTCAATGTAGCGGATGCGATCTTTGTGGGCACGGTGACGGTCGCTGAAATCGTTCCGGCGGCGAACGCCGACGACCCGCAAGTGCTGCATTACCGCTTTCGAGTGGATGAGCGATTCAAAGGGGCGGAGAACCGGGAGATCGATGTGTTTTCCGGCGGGAACGACGCCGATTGTGGTTATCGCTTCAAGAAGGGCGCGCAGTACCTCGTTTTTCCCTATTCATCGGATGATGGACGGTTGTTTGCGACGATCTGCAGCGGCACCCGGCCCGCACGCGAAGCTCGGGCGATATTGCCGCAATTGCGAGCGATGAAAAGAAACCAACGGGTGGCGTCGATTTTCGGGGTCTTGCGCCGCACCGATCCACCGTACGACGCGGTGAAGGATCCCGAGGCCGCGGCGGGCGATCCTACCTACGATTCACTCAATGATTTTGACGAGGGCGGCAGCCCGACCGATCGGGAAACCGTCAGCGATTCGGCCGACGATCCCGGAGCAGTAGGGGCCGCAGGCCGGCCGCTCGGACATATCGAGCTCAAGATCCGATCACGCATCGATCGCTTCGAAACATCCACTGGCCCATCCGGCGTTTATTCCATTTATGGAGTGCCGGGCGGCGAGTATCAGATCATCGCGCACCTGCCGGCGCATATGGAGTTGACGCTGCCAACGCTGAAGGGCGGACTGCCACCGCTGCGGGTCGCGGATGGCGGCTGCTATGAGTACGACATCGCCGCGCTGCCCACCGGAGAAATTCGCGGCCGGGTGCTGGGCCCGGACGGAAAAGCGCTGCCGACGGCATCTGTGGAGTTGTACCGAACGGGCCGCTACGAAGACGCTAAGTCCGGGTGGTGGGAATTTCAGACAGAGAACGGCGGCTTCAGTTTCGACCACGTCGCCACCGGGGACTACATTCTGGTTTTCAACCGGCAGAATCATCGCGATCCGAACTCACCTTACCGCCGCACGTTCTATCCTGCTGCGTCCGATTTGGCTGCGGCGCAACCGGTGAAGGTAAGTGACGGCGGAGAAGTGGTGAACGCGGATATCCGTGTGAAGGCTGGATTCGCCACGCGGACGGTGAAGGTTCGCGTCAAATGGACGGGCCGCCCACTGCCGGGAAATGTGTTCGTGACGGCAAAGGCGGACGAAGGAGAAAATCCGGCGTCGCGAAAAGTGAGCGACGGGCTGTTCGAACTGACGCTGCTGGACGATATTCGCTACACCATTTCAGCGTGGACCTACGCAAAGATTCCGCGCAGCGCTTCGGGAGGGCCTCCCTCGCCGGGCACGCCGCCGGCGGAGGCAGATCCTGATCCACCGGCAGCGGCCGGCGCGGGGGCGTCCGTAACAGGAGATGCAAGCGCAGCCCCGGCCGCCGGTGCTGCGGTTGCTCCCGCTACACCCGTGCCGGATGCGGGCCCAATGACGTGCGGCCCCGGTGGGCGCATTGAGACCTATCCGACGGTGGTGAATCCCGCGGACGCTCCCACGAAAGAGATTGTGGTGACCTTCCCCAAGCCTACTTGCGGTGAGTAGATAGGCCGCAAGTTCCAGGCGTTTCAAGCTTTCGCCCTCCAATCGAGATACACGATCCTACGGATAGAAATGGGGTAGTGCTGGTATTGGGATTTGCGCAGGATTGGGGTACAACATTGGTGTTCGCTGCCGAAAGGTTACCGCTACTAGCGATGGCTATGGAACCTCGACGTGCATGAAACACTCAGACCGATGAAGTCCACGCTTTTCGACGCGGTTCGATTGAGCCCGTGTGATCACACTTTCGATCAGTCCAAGAACAGTTCCAGGAGGAACTACAGATGATGAATCGCATATTTATGGCAGTAATCTTGACGCTCTCATTGGCTCCGCTTGCTTCCGCGAAAGCTCCGGACGAACAGAAGGTGCAAGACCGGCTGAAGAACGCAGGAGAAGTGATGCATGAAATTCTGAATATTCCGGACGATATCCCGCAGAACCTGCTGGATAAGGCCCGCTGCGTGGTGGTCCTGCCGTCGGTCTTGAAGGCGGCCTTCGTGGTTGGCGGTAGCTACGGGCGCGGGGTATTGATTTGCCGCACCGGACCACACTTCGAGGGATCGTGGGGCGCGCCTGCGATGTATGCGCTAGAAGGCGGCAGCATCGGTTTCCAGATCGGCGGGGAAGCAACGGACTTCGTAATCCTGGTAATGAACGATCGCGGCGCGAATAGCCTGCTGCACAGCAAAGTGAAGCTGGGCGGAGACGCCTCGGCGGCGGCGGGTCCTGTGGGCCGCACTGCTTCCGCGGACACCGACGCGTACATGCGTGCGGAAATGCTCACTTACTCACGAGCACGGGGAGCTTTTGCCGGCGTATCTCTCGAAGGCTCGAGCCTGCGCCCGGATGGAGATGCCAACGCTGAACTCTATGGCAAAGGCGTCACCGCGAGCAAGATCATCACCGAGCATGCCTTTCACGCGCCTGCAGAGGCGGACGGGCTGATTCACGCGCTCGACCACGCGACACCGAAACTGGTTCCCTAAGCGGAACTGCAACACAATGTGAGCGGCGGCAAGAAGGGTGATCCGGTGGCGCGAAGTCGCGCAGCGGACACCCGCTTGCCGTCTCTCGCTGTTTTTATCGTTGCGCGGCCGTCGGCTTAGTGCCAGTGTGTGCTCCTACGCGACCTCTGCTCCCGCCCATCTGCGCCACACGGCCCGAACGTAGTAAATTGAAATCGGCACCTGTTTGGCGCCCGTTTATTTGCTTATCTGAACCATCGCACCCCAAGGGGCGTAAACGCCGTTCATGCGCGCGGGAACCGTGGATTCGAAACAGCGCGGCCGACGTCCGAACATCCGCGCCTGCGCGGCGACGCTGATGATCCTGGCGCTGGTATTCGGTGGAGCGATTCCCTCGAGCGGATATTCAGTGCTCACCCATGAAGCGATCGTGGATTCGGCGTGGGTGGACGCGATCGTACCTTTGCTGCACAAGCGGTTTCCCGACGCCACTCCGGATGAGATCCGGAGCGCGCACGCCTATGCGTATGGCGGCTGCGCGATTCAGGATATGGGGTACTACCCGTTCGGCAGCCATTTTTTCAGCGACCTGGTGCACTACGTTCGCACTGGTGATTTCATCGAGGCGTTGATCCGGGATTCGCACGACATCAATGAATTTGCGTTTGCGTTGGGCGCGATGGCGCACTACGCCGCGGACAACAACGGCCACCGCATCGCGGTGAACCCGTCAGTCGGCCTGCTATATCCGAAACTGCACCGCAAATTCGGTGCGGTGGTCACCTATGAAGACGACCCCAAAGCGCATCTGAAAACGGAGTTTGCCTTCGACGTGTTGCAGGTGGCGCGCGGCCACTACGCTCCCGACGACTACCGCGAACACATTGGGTTTGAAGTTTCCGATGAGCTATTGCAAAGGGCTTTCCTGGAGACTTACGGCGTGGAGCTGAAATCGATGTTCCCCGATTTTGCCCTGGCAGTTGGCTCCTATCGACGCGCGGTGAGCAAGGACATTCCGCGAGCCACCAAGGTGGCCTGGCAAATCAAGAAGGACGATATTCAGAAGGAGCATCCAGGGACAACGCAGAAAGCGTTTCTGTATCACCTGTCACGCTCGAGTTACGAACGCCAATGGCACAAGGAATATCAAAAGCCTAGCCTATGGGACCGCATTCTGGCTTTTCTGATTCGCATCATCCCCAAAATTGGGCCGCTGCAAGTGCTCACGTTTCGAACGCCCACCCCGGAAACGGAACGGTTCTTCGCCGCCAGCTTCAACAGCTCGGTGACCGACTACGAAGCTTTATTGAGTGAGGAGAAGCAGAGCGGCCGGGCGGCGCTGCTGGACGACAATTTTGATACCGGAAGCGTTACGGGGCCCGGCCAATATGCGCTGGCGGACAAAACCTACGCGCTGCTGGTGGACGCTTTGGCGAAGAACCAATTCGCGAACGTAACGCCCGAACTTCGAAGCGCGCTCTTGAACTACTACAGCGATCTCTCCCTGCCGTTTGCCACCAAGAAAGACCCGACTGAATGGAAGGCGGTGACCGAAGAATTGGCGGAACTGAAGGCTTACGCGCCTAAGGTCGCGCTGCGCTAGCAATAGCGTCGCTATTCGTATCCGCTTCAGCAGCCTCACCTGCAGCCAACTGAGCTTTGTCCTCGGTGGGCGGGCTGTTTTTCGCGATTTCCTGCAGGGCGTCCGCAAGGCCGGTGGCGATTCTTTCGGTGTGCGGCAAGCCGATGCGCGCCGCGGCGCGAGGTTCGTCACCGCAAAATTTCCAGAGGCCCACGATTACCTTCAGATTGGGAGCTTCGGCGCGAAGTTCGCGATAGTTCTGCCGCGCGCGGGCCAGAGCGAATGGCGGAAGCGCGGAGATGCACACTACGTTGGGAAGTTGCCGCAAGAGTTGATCTCGGGTCTCGGCCAGCGCGCCTGCCGGCACGGTGTCAGCGTTCCAACCCCGGCGCCGCAGCACTTGCACCAGCATCGCGCCGGCGATTTCGTCGGCTGCATCGCGTGCCGCCAGGCAGATCACCCGGCCACGGGGCGCTGGCGCTTCGGCGCGATTGTGTTGGTTTGAGTCGGACTGTTTTCCGGATGCTGGGTCGGCGGCGATTCGAGCGATGAGTTCGCGGACGGTGTGGAAAATGAACTCCTCGGTGGGAGCGTCAATGGCATTGCGATGGCGGTCGCGCTTGGCCAAAACCAAAGTCGGAATGAGCATGCCGTCGTACATTTCGAGGTCCGACTTTTCCTTGCGGTCCTTGGCGAAGAGCACCAGGGCGCCACGGCGGTCGAGCGCCAGCAGGCGCTGATAGAAGCCGGCTTCCGGAGTGAGTGGCGGATCGTCGCTCAGCAGCACGTGCAGGAAGTGCATGTTCGGGACGTAGCGACTCATCACGATCAGGCACACGGTCATTGGAGTTGCCAGCAGCAAGCCAATCGGTCCCCACAGGACGGTCCAGAACATCGCGGCCAGAAGAATGGCGATGGAGGATAGTCCGGTGTGCTCGGCGTAGAGCAAGGGTTCGATCAGGTTGGAAACCACGATCTCAACGACGGCAAACACGCCGATGGTCATGAATGGTTGCGTCCAGCTATCGGAAATAGCCAGCGAGAGCAGGATCGGCATGATGGCGGCGATGGGCACGCCCAAGTAAGGCAGGAAGCGCAGAGCGCCGGCGATCACGCCCCATAGAAACGCGTGGGGAATACCGATAAAGTGCAGCGCGGATCCGATCACCACGGCGTATCCGGTGTTGACCACGCACTGGAGAAAGACGTAGCGGCTGATGCGCGAGTTCACTTCATCGAACGCCTCGGTCATCACTTGGATGCGCGAAGGGCCGGCGAGATGGATGACGCGGTTACGCAGGTCGTCGCGAAGGATCAGCATGAATAAGGTGAAAACGATCACGATTCCGGCGCTGCCAATCGGGCCGAAGAGGCTGGGCGCAGAGGACAGCAGGTCCTGAGGCTCGGTGACGATCTCGACCGGTACGGGGCGGCCGTTCTTCGCGCCGGCCAGAGTCCTGGCGATTTTGCCGTCCGGGCCGGTTTCCGGGGGCACGGCCGAGAGTTCCTTGCGCAGCACGCTGACCGTGTTCTTGGCTTTGTTGAGGTCGGTGTTGTTCCCGGTGGTGGTGCGGATCATCTCTATCTTGTTTTCGATGTTGGTGCGGTAATTGGGGAGCTGGTTGGTGACGTCAACCAATTGTTTGGCCACCGTCCAGCCGATCGCGCCAACCGCGACCATCGCCAGGATGACCACGATAAGCGCCGACAACATGCGGCCGAGTCGAATGCGTTCAAGCCAGCCGACCGGCGGGGTGAGCAGAAAAGTGAATAAGACGGCGAGCGCGAGGGGGACCAGGACCGAGCGGGCAAAATAGAGGGTAGCGACGAGGATGATCGCGGTGATCACCGCCAGCAGCGGGTAGAGTTCGCGGTTTGTGTCTGATCGTGCCATTCCGATTCGTTTGTTCGCTTGCGGCGTTTACTTGTTGTCTTGCTGTAATGATCCCTGAACTACGACGAAAGCCTCATCCCCGTGTTTTCCGTTTCCAAGAATTCCGGCGCGGTGGCAGTTGAGTATGCCGCAATTTGCCCGGCAGGGACGAGCGACGCCCACGCTTGTGCACCGATTGCCAATAGGGCCGGGAAGCAAACCATCACGTAGCGCGGCTCGACGGTCTGCAGTGACGTGAGGAACGCAGTGCGAATGGCAATGAATGCGGTGAGCATGATGATGGCCGGGCTGCTCAGCAGCGACCGCCGCCACCGGATCCATCCGGCCAGCGCTAAGGCGATATACGCAGCGTTCATCAGCACGAACACGGATGTGGCCCCGAAGTCGCGGGGATTTCCGCGCCAAAGTTCGAGGGGCGGCACCAGGCGTCCGGAATAGGGTAGCAGCTCGATGCGCGGGGTAAACCATATGGCGGCGGCGCGGGCGGCCGGAATCGCCAGGTACACGCGCCAGGGATGCCGGGCGGTGCGTTCGCGGGCCAAGCGAGCGAATTCCCGATCGAGAGCAGGCGACATTTCGCGATCGACGTTGTAGCGGGCGAGCAGCGCTGCCACCTGGTTGCGCTCTTCGCCGGAATCGAATGCCGTGCTGGGGAACGAATCCATTTCGATGGGCTGCTTGCCGAGTTTCCAGCTGACCTGATAGGCGTCGCGGAAATGCTCGCTCCAAGTGCGGGTCCAGGCAAAAAATCCGCGTGGGATGAAGTCGCCGAAGGATTCGGCGTAGCGCGGCGACAGAAATTGGACGCGGCCTAACGTGCGCGAGTTGCGTGCCGCCCACGGCAGCAAAACCAATAGCAGCCCTGCGGTGATCCAAGCGCCTGCCATGAGCAGCTTGGTTGCGTCGCTGCGCCGGGGCCACACGAACAGTAGAGCTATGCCAGCGGCGGCGAGGACCAGCGGCGCGTCGGGGCGCACCAATGTTCCGGCACCGACCAGCGCGCCTGCGAGCAGCCACCATCCGGCGCTCGAGGTGAGCGCGCGGGCGTCGAGCGCGGCGGCGGGCAACTGGAGGCGAGGGTGTTCCAGAATGCACGCAAATAGATACAGCGCGGCGACGGTGAAGAAGGTGGCCAGCGTTTCGGTGAGCAGAGCCGCGGTGTAATTAGCGAGAAAAGGGCAGAGCGCCGCCATCCAGAGCGCGGCGGTGGCTACGCGGGCGCGCTGGCTGCTGGGTGCGAGGCGCGCGGCGAGCAACGCGGTGAGCACACAAGTGAAAAGATCAACGACCGCCTGCACCCCCATTACCGGCTTCGCGCTAGCGCCAAACATCCGGTGAATTAGGGCCAGGAAAGCTGGGTAGCCGGGCATGCGCATATCTACGGGCAGTAATTGGCCTTGCACGAAGATGCCGTAAACGCCGTGGTATCGCCAATTGCCGGCGAGCTCTTCGTAGAAACGGGTGTCAACCGAACGGGCGGGGAAGTGGTAGATGAAAAAGAGGCGCAACGCCAGGCCGCAGGTGAGCGCGGCCGCAAACTGTTCGGTGCTCGGGCGTGGCCTTCTCATAGTGGGGACCAGAATGGCGCGCCACAGCTTTCCATCCAGAAGGACTGCGATGGGGAAGGGTGGCGTGACCTAGCGCGAAAGTCAATGGCGAGCGCGACTGCTACGCGCGTGGAAAAAAAATTGCGGAGATCAGAAAACGGAATGTCCGCCGTCCGATCTCCGCATCGACCGTGCACGAAGCGAAGCGACTTCGCGAATATCTTGTGCCCTGGCTAGAGACCACAGGAGAACGCGAAGCTCTTACGCTTCCTTTCGCCCGGCCAAAACCAACCCAACTCCTCCAATCAGGGCAAGAGCGCCCAACAGCGGGGAGATGGGAATTGTCTTGTGTTCAGTCTTGGTAGCCTGGATCGGGCCCAAGTCCACAATCTTTTTGTGCGTCGTATACGTGATGCCCTGGTAGCCGAACGCGATGATCCCGAGCACGATGAGGATAATTCCGAGAAGAGCCGTAGCTCTCATCATTTTCTCCTGTGAGTCCCTAAAGTAACTAACGATTCGCTCCCGCTACTGCCGCTCAGGCTCGCCTCATTAGTCCGCCGACCAGCGAAACCAGGAACAGTATCAGGAAGATCGTAAACAGGATCTTGGCGACCCCTGCGGCCGCAACAGCGATACCCAAAAATCCAAATACTCCAGCAATGATGGCGACAACAAAGAATGCAAGCGCCCAACGCAACATATTGTCCTCCTGATGCTCGGGGCAACTTCCCGGGTGTTGGATGGGTCTCACCCGTCCGCCCCAATTTGCTCCATGGTTATAGTTCGGCGACGCCAAAGCAGCAATAGGGGCAATCTAGTAGGGGTATGGTGGTGTTGCTGTAAGTAGAAAATGACGGGTTGTGCGTAATTTACGCAGTAGCAGTTGCAGCGTGGTGGTCGGAGAGTACGTGGTAGTCCTACGCGGGATGGTACGAACGAGTACTAGTGCCCCATTGTCGCGAACATCCCGACCGATGCGGCAGCCATCACTGCGGCGCCAATCCATCCAATCACGCGCATGTAGCCAGGCAGCGTGAACTCTCCCATCACCTTTGGATTGCCGCCGAGAGCCACCATCGACGCGATCACCGGCCCGGCGACCACTCCGTTGAGCACCGCCGACCAGAACAGCGCCTTGATCGGGTTCATGTGAAGAAAACACAGCAGCAGTCCGAGCACTGTGGCTACGGCGATGGTCGCGTAAAAGCGCTGCGCGTGCGACGCCGTTTTTTCCAGGCTCGCTTTCCATCCAAAGGCCTCGCTGACGCCGTACGCGGCGGATCCGGCGAGAACCGGAATGGCGAGCAGGCCGGTGCCAATGATGCCCACCGCGAAAAGTAGAAAAGCAAAATGGCCGGCGATGGGCTCGAGCGCTTTGGCGGCCTGGTCGGCGGTGCCAATGTCAGTGATCCCGTGGGCATGCAGCGTTGCAGCGGCGGTGAGAATAATGAAGAAGGCCACGATATTGGAAAGAGCCATCCCGGCGTACGTATCGAATCGAATGCGGCCAAGCTGCTCGGCGGCTTGTTTGGGTGAGCGCTTGAGCGGATGTTCCTTCGGATGGACGTTCATGTCCTCGACTTCTTCGGACGCTTGCCAGAAAAATAAGTACGGACTGATGGTGGTGCCCAAAACGGCGACCAGCGCGGTAAGCGACGCGGCCTCGAATGAAATCTTGGGCAGAAAAGTCGCGCGTAGCGCCTCCCACCGGGGCTGGCCCACCACCAGCGCGGCGGCGACGTAGGCGAAGAGCGCCAGGGTGAGCCATTTTAGAAATGGAACGTAGCGCTTGTAGGGAATCAGAACCTGAAGAAGCAAGGAGGCGACTCCAAACAGCGTGACGTACACCCAAGCGGGTCCGGGGACCAAGAGAGTCGCTGCTGCGCCCATCGCGCCGATGTCCGCGCCGAGGTTGAATATGTTGGCGAAGACCATCAGGGAGACTACCGCGTACAGTACCGGTTTCGATTGGTGCCGGCGGATATTGGCGGCGAGCCCGTGGCCGGTGACGCGGCCAATGCGCGCGCTGATTTCCTGGATACCTGCCATCAGCGGATAGCTGAAAAGCATGGTCCACAGCATGCCGAACCCAAATTGCGCGCCGACCTGGGAATAAGTGGCGATGCCGCTGGGATCGTCGTCCGCGGCGCCGGTGATAAGTCCTGGGCCGAGCAGCAACAACAGACGGATAGCGATGAAATTTGTGGGCCCGGACTGCGGATGGGGAATAGCCAATTGGGGGAGGGCCGGATGCGAAGAACCCGATTTTTTTTTGGGCACTACTCGTCCTTGTTGCGCGGGAGGCGGCTGCCGCGGTGGTCGGTTCTCGGCGGGCGGCATCGTGCACGCGCGCAATGGATGTTACGAGGATCGGAGGGAGAGAACCGCGGTGTGGCGCTTGGGTCTATACCGCGTACACGTTTTCGTCCCGGCACCGAGCGTCTCCTCGATCCGTCGAAGCGTTGGGTGCTTCGCTGGGCGTGTTCATTATATTCGGATCGGGGTTGGAATATACAACGTCGTGCCGGGAGATTTTTGAAAAGCCAGCGAGCGCCGCGCGAAGCAGCCGGGTGGCGATATACGCAGCGGCAACGTCGGAGCCCGCGGTAAGCAAGAAAGCCGATTGGCTGATCTGGTGGGCCACCATTGCGCTGAGCGGGTGGCGGAGGACGGTCGGGAGCAACGAGCTGGGCAGCAGCGACGTTTTTTGCAAAGCGTTGAAATTCATCACAGTGTTGTTCTCCGACAATGTTTGTGTGCAGGAACAGAATAAACAGGTGAGGGCGCACGAAACATCCGTGTGAGTCCCTACTAGGGCCGGGGTTTATCCCTAGTACGAAAATCAGGGTTCTACCTTAGTACGAAAACCATAAGCGAATGGGCGGTCCGCCAGTCCGGAACACTCCATAGGGGCAGGGGGCCAGTTTCGGGCTTCTTGCCTGGCCGGGAGTGCCGCCAGCCCTACCGCTCTCCGCCCGCTTAACCGGGTAATCCGCTGTATTTTCAAAAGTATGCGGCGGGCGTCTACTGATTATGGATGGCCCAAGCCCTCCACAGGAGACAACCGATGAATTGGGATCAGGTGGAAGGGAAATGGAAGCAACTACAGGGTAAGGCAAAAGAGAAGTGGGGCAAGCTTACCGATGACGATTTTGACGTCATCCGCGGCCAACATCAGCAGCTGGTCGGCAAGATCCAGGAGCGCTACGGCGTTGCCAAAGAGGTGGCCATTCAGCAGGCTGACGAGTTCCTCGCCTCGCTGGACGCTAGCGCGTCCGATGACGAAGAGACTGGCGAGATCGCTCGCCCACAAAAAGTGGGCCAGCGATAGATCTGCGGCGCAGGTCTACAGCCTGTAGCGACCAATCATTAGTCCGGATTTGCAGCAAGCATTCGTAGTACCGGTTTGCACCACCAAACAGCGGAACGCCTTGCCCTCCCCCCGGCGGAAAGGCGTTTCGCTGTTTCTACTGTTAGCACCGGGCGCAGAAAACCAGGGGGCGGCCCGCCGTCTGTGGGCTTCCCGAGTTCGAGGGAACGTTTTGAGGTTGGGCGGTGGATCTCACCACCGCGAGCTAACTACCGTGGGGACGATAAAGGAATGCTCGCTGCGCCGTAAATGGTTTTCCTGATTGGCTTTTGGCGAAGTGGGAGCATAGTGCTTGGTGGGCTTCGCGCTCGGTGGTGCTTGTGCGATTCGCCGCACTGGCGCGAGGCCGCTGCGATACGTCGAGAGTCACCGGAGAAATACGAAAATGATCTCTGCACATGAAATGGAAGACAAGGCAGCGGACCTGATGAAGGATGTCGCGGTGGCAGTGGGATCGACGCTCGGCACCGTTGCCGCCACCGTGACCCCCAGCAAGAAGACGGTGCGCCAATTCGAGCATGCCGCCAGCGAAGCGAAGAAAACGGCGAGTGCGGTGGTGAAGCGCGCGTCCCGCATGGCGAAAAGCGCCGGCCGGGCCGCCCGGCGGGCGACCCGCAGCGTGCGGTCGGCGTCGCGCACGGCACAGCGCAGCGCGAAACGCGCCCAGCGCGTGGTGAAATCCGCGACGCGGAGCGCCAAGCGCACCGCGTCGAAGACCAGCCGCCGCGCCGTCAAGCTGAAGTCCCGCGCCACCAAGGCGGCGTCGAAAGTTCGGCGCCGCGCGAAGGTTGTCGCCAAGCGCGTGAAGCGCTAGCCAGGGCGCGGCTCGGATCATCGCCCTCGCGGCGCCGCCTACCCGGCGCCACGAGACGGGACGGACCGAGCTGCGCCAGACGTTCGGCCTGCCACACTTGCCACGCTCTGCGGCGCTCGAGTCGTGCTGCAGCCGAGGCTCTTCCGCCCCACCCAATTTCGCATCGCTCCGCTAGCGTTCCAATTCCCGCACGCGCATGATAAAATCTCAAAACTCAGTGCGCCCGTAGCTCAGCTGGATAGAGCGTTTGGCTACGAACCAAAAGGTCGGGAGTTCGACTCTCTCCGGGCGCACCACTTTCCCCTTTAAACACGATGCTTTTTGGAGTTCGGCCCGGTAGTAGGCAAATCTGGTTGTACCCAGGTTGTACTTTTGGGAGGCGCGGCAGCCCTTCGGAATTTCGCCGCGAGAGGCGATTTGCGGGGCGGATTCCGAAAAGGTGAGGGTAAGGCGAATCGCGGATGCGGCCTTGGGCTGGTTGCACGTGACGGCGACGCGTTGTGGCATCGTCCCCGACCTCGGAAGTTGCATCCCTGGCAAAAAGGAGAACGATTCAGATGATTAAAGCCACCAGAAGCGCGGACGGACTAGCCGCGAATGTCATCTGTAGCGGAGTGGCAATTTATCTAGACACTTTTGCGATCATCCGTCTTGCGAAAGGCGACCCTTCACGGCGACAACGATTTGTCGCCGCAGTTCACTCCAAAGCGGACCTCATATTTTCAGTCGCGAACGCTGCTGAACTAATCGGGCCGCAGGAGGATTCCCTGGAAGCGGTAAAGAATTTCCTAAACGAAATCGGCGCCCACTGGTTTCCCGTCGAACTCGATACGTTCGAGGTTGTGGCGCGCGAGCGAAATGGTGCGCAACCTTCAAAGAGTTGCCTTTCACCACGGTTCGTCCAGGACTTTGCCAGCGCGCAGTTCGCAGATCAACCCCTGCCGACAGCGGGCGAGGTCATCAGTCTTGGCGATGATTTTTTTCGGTTGGGGAGGGTGCTCGACTGGCTTGTCCCTCAGCGAGCATCGATCCTCGAAGGAAGTCGAAAATTTGACGAGGTGCTCGCCCAAACGGTCGATAGATACCGCGGGGAATTTGACCGTGATCCCCAATGGTTAGATCGATACACCCCAGCGCTGTCTTTCAACCCGTCGATCCCGGCGACCTTCGTTCACGCCAACTTGCTCAGGACCTTAGTGAAAGCGAAGGGCAGCCAGAGCCAATTGAAAAAAGGCGACGGGCTAGACTTTTCCCACGCCGTAATGGGAAGCGCGTTCGCGAATATCGCGGCGCTAGACAAAGCGTGGAAAGCGCGAGTCGAGAGTCTGCCGCAACCCAACGGCCTTGCTCGGATTTACTACGAGCCGGAGCTAGACGCTATGGTGTCGGACATAGAAAACCACGTCAGAGCGTTGGAGGCGGCCGAAAAATCCCAGCTTGCGAAGGGGGCGCGCCCTTGATGGAAAATCGAAACAGAAGTACCGGGCGAAGGCTTGTGACGGATAGCGAAATTGGAGGCGTCAGGAAGATTCCGGAATTGATTGGAAGACTTTTCCAAACAGTTCGCGAGTTGAACGAGAGCTTTCCCGACCGCCCCTTTTTTACTCTGGATGGGCATCTCGTCGGCAGCATCGGCGAGGTTGTCGCAGCCGAAACCTACGGACTGATTCTAGAGAAGTGTTCGCACGAAGGTTTCGACGCTAAGACTGAAGCGGGGCAAACCGTAGAGATCAAACTTACCGGCGGTTCGAGCGTATCGGTTTCGAGCGACGCCAACACACCCGAAATACTAATCGTACTGAAACTCGATTCGATCACAGGGTTCGAGGAAATCTACAACGGCGAATTTCCGCTTGACCACTGGAAGAGTAGGAAACCAAGCAAAAGGCTGGTGGTAAATCTTCGAGTCAACGCGCTGCGAAAAATGAATCCCAGGCTGCTCAAACAAAACAATTCCCTCGAAGAACTCAACAGACTGTTCAGCACGTCTCTGGTCTAGGCGGTAAAGAGCGTTTTACGAATTCAGCGACCACGCGGCTGGAATTTCTAGGCCCAGAAGCCCTCCGATGTTCGTCGAAGCGCGGAGGGATCGCGAACCAGGTCATTGAGGGCCAGCATGGAAGCCATCTGCGCGAGTTGGATCGAGAACCAGACTGCGCCCTTCCAATCTCCGTGCTCTCCCATCTTTCTAATCTCGCTGGGCCAAGCGTCGAAGAACGCGCGCGCGATTCCAACAACCGGAAGGAACCGCTCGACCGCTTCGTCTTTCGACATCGGGGGACATATCACGGTGGAATAGAAATCGAAGCCTTCGTCGGTGCCGGTCACCTCACGAAGAAAGTCCAGGAATTGCGCGCCGCAAATCTTCAAGTCGGTTTCGATGTCGCCGTCCGAAACGGAAGCCAAGTGGTTCTCCGCCCACCGCTTCAAGTGTTTCTTGGTCACCGGTGCCCCGCTTCTAGCTGTTTTGGCTTCACGATCTGCAGGGCCGGCGCTTTGATTTTCTTCTTCCCCGCGGCGACCATCGCTTTCGTGGCGTCGGCGATCGCAGGTCGAACGCTCTCGGGATTGAGTTGTGCGTAGGGTTTGGTGGAAGCAAAGCTGGCGTGTCCCAAAGTCTTTTGAATCGTCGGCAGGCTCGCCCCACGGTTGACCATCCAGGATCCCAACGATCTACGCAGGTCGTGCGATCGCAAATCGGCGAGCCCGGCGCGCGTTCGGAAGTCTCCCCACGCCTTTTTCAAGTCCACAAGATGACCGGAAGCGCCGGTACCGGGAAAAACCCATTCGCTCGCGGATGTCGCGTGTCGCCGTTTCAAAACTGCGACCGCTTCGGGCATCAAAGCTGCGGCATAAGGGTCGCGGGACTTCGGGTTTGGGATCGTCCAGACGCCGCGGTCGAGGTTGATATCGGTCCAGCGCGCCGACAGAACGTCGCCCCGCCGAACGCCAGTCATCAGTGCGATCCAAACGTAGTCGGTCAAATCGCGATTCGGCGAGTCCCTGAGTGCCGCGAAGAATTTCGGCATCTCGTCTTCCTGGAGATATCGAGTGCGCTCCGTTTCCTCGAAAAGTTTGTGACCGCTGGCCGGATTCGGTCCCTGAAACAATCCTTCGCGGATTCCCCAATTGAAAACGCTGCGGATGAGTTGGAGCGCGCGGTTCGCGACGTACCGGCTGCGGTCGGCGCCAAGGCGACTGTGTATTTCCGCGATATCCTCACGGCAGACTTGATCGGCCCGGCAGGTTCGGAGTTCCGAGTACAGTTTAAAAAACCAGTTCGCCGCGTACACCGCTCGCTCCGGGTTCTTTGCGTGAGCCTTCAGGTGTCGTTCGATGTAGTCCTTGAAGAGGGCTTCCAGCTTTACCCGGTGGGAACCGGATTTCAGAGGCGACGGCCCGGAATAATCATTCGACCTCCACCGGGCCAGCTTTCCGTTCAACTCACCGGTCTTCCCTCGCGCTTGCGGCAGCGTCAAATCCGGGAACAAGCCGAGAGTGGTCCGCTCGGGGCGGCCTCGCACCTTCCGCACGTGAAAAAAAGGTCTTGGTGGCCGACGGGTAGACGACGACGCCCAGGCCGCGGGTGCGCTCATCCCAAACCTCGTACCGCTTCTCCCTCGCGGGAAGCTTTTCGATGGATCGTTTTGTGAAACCGCCGGTTGTACCCAGGTTGTACTCCTCGCGGTAAAACCGCGTATAACTCGTTGAGTTTCGTGGTACAACGCCGGGTCAAAGTACGCTAAGCCATAATGATTGTAAATACTTATTAAGGTCGGTTAGCCAAACGGTGGGACCTCGAAATGAGGCTACGAACCAAAAGGTCGGGAGTTCGACTCTCTCCGGGCGCACCACTCTTCCTAAGCGGTAAAGCCTCGAGCTCGAAGCTCCGCGAACATGGATTGGCGTTTTGTAAGGCGTCGACGCGCCCGCTGCGATACTATTTGACTGACTAAAGGAGTTTGCGCTTTGACCACCAACAGCACGCCCGACAGATCGGTGCAGGAACGGATGCAAGAGGTAAAGACTGCGTTAACCGCCAGCGACCCCAAAGGCGTCGTGGTTGTGGACCTGGGAACCGATAAGCTGACGCTCGGCGCGATCAACGCACTGCTGAGGCTCGGGCAAATTCACAAGAAAAACGGCGGCCTGTATCTTACTGACGCTGGCCGGGTGAACCCGCTACTCTCTTTCGCGAGATAAGGCAGGCGGTATTCCACGATAGCCCAATCGGAAGGCCCCTAGTCCTTCGTGCAACCGCAGCGTCCCTGGTTCGTGTCGCTTGGTTCGGTCGAGCAGCAGGGACTTGCAAACGCATACCGCAGGGACGAAAATCGCGTGGGTATAAGTTTGCGAGGGATAGAATGCGTCGAATGCCACGTTTAGCAATACTTCCACTGTTCGGTTTGGAGCTTGTCGCAGCTGCCTGGTTGTTGTTTGCGCCGGGTGTGGCGCAGGCCCATGGCGCCCACGCCGCGGGCAGAGCGCGGAATGCCGCGGCCCGCGCGGGGCAAAACAACAGGATCCCTGTTGTCGATGGCGTCATTGTGGTCGACGGCCAAAAATACTCGAGCCTGGCGACCGCGGTCACCGCCGCCTGCAACGGCTCTAAGCCTGGGACGTTGCGGCTCCCGCCGGGGACGTATCCGCTCGCTTCGCCCGTCGCGATTCCTTCCAATTGCGCGATCGGCGGCCCGCGCAGCGCGATCGTCGCACCGCAATTGAATTTCGGGGCCTTCAAGAACGTAAACCCGGTCTCTAACGTGACCTTCGAGGGCTTCACGCTCACCACCAGCGGAATCAGCCTGCCGCATGGCGGCGACCACATCACCATCCGCAATATGAAGTTCACCGCGACTGCCTCGACCGCGGTGAATATCGTGGACCCCGCCAGCAACATTCTGATCGAGGGAAACGTTTGCGAAAATCCGGCCACCTACTTTTGTTTTGCCATCGGCTCGTCCAGCGGACCGGATCCCGGCGACCACGATTGGAATATATCGAACAACCACATGGCGCACTGCGCGGGTAACTGCATTCTGGTGCAGGGCGGATCCGGCATTACGATTCAGGGAAACACCATCTCCGGCTGCGGCGATACCTGCATCGAGGTAGGGATGGGCACTTCGCTGGCTTCGGTGACCGGAAATTCAGTGGATCTCTCGGATAGTTCTCTCGACCTTACTCTGGTCGGAATCTCGACCCGCTCCAGCCGGTACGCGGTGGTCAGTGGAAACAAGGTGGTGGGCAATTCCTCTAACCGCAAGGGCGAGCTTTGCTACCTGGGGTGGCACGGAAGCGCGCCCGGCGAAACCCAGCTGAACGAGTATGTAACGTATGTGGGGAACGAGTGCGCGGACTGTCCCAAGGGGCTGAAGTTTTTTCAGACCAACCATGTCATCACCGGCGCCAATCATCTGGAGAATAATGCCACGCCGGTGACCATGGACCGAGCACGCGGAGGGGCCAGCGATTGGACGCAGCTAGAGAACACGGCGGCGTCCGCGCCAACCATCTCTTCTGGTTTCGGGTCCGGCGCGAGTATCCCGACCAACTACGGTCCCGCGGTGTTTACGGTGAATGTAGGCCACACCGGCGGGACTGCAACGAGCGGCGCGATCGGTTTGCCTGACGCGAGGGATGGCTGGCTCTGCGTTGTGAGCGACCAGACCACTCCGGCCGCCCACCTGCGGCAGACGGCCAGCGCCGCCAACTCGATCACGCTGACGAATTACGACTCGACAGGTAAGCCGGCGGCCTGGGCGGACATGGAGATCCTAATCGTGGGCTGCTTTGCGAAGCGATAGTCCGGCGGCGCTCGCGGCGCCGATCGTGGTGCGGCCGCTTTAGATCAAAGCGGGCAAGCTCCTCGCGCCGGCGCAGTTCGCCCGTCGGAACTCACGGCAGCCGGCCGGTCTTATCCAGTTCACTGTGAAAACCCAGGTTTTCGCCATTCACGAGCTTGGTGATAAACAGAATCTGCCCGTAGTGCATTCCGAAGTGCTCCACCACCTGATAAACCGCGCCTAAACCGGTGACCGTGTAGCCCTGAATACGCAGGGTGGTGAGCAAATCCGCTTCCGTGAGCCGCGCGAGAACGTCCGCCGCTTCCGACATGGTCACGCCAAGCCGAGCCAAGAGAGCCGCCGCGGGAATCGACTGCCGTTCGGCAAATTCGGCAGGCCGATCGCGAGTGTCTTGCAAGCGGCTGAACGGCGTGACCAACCACTGCCTTACATTCCCATTCAAGTGCAGGATCAGATTTCCGATGCTATTGCTGGCTTCGTTGGGCCGCCACCATACACGTTCGTCCGGCAGCGATTCCACGCAGCCGCGAAGCCGGGGCCAATATTCATCAAGCAGCTTGGTGCGGGAGAACTCCAGGAAGAGCTTGGTTACGTTAGGTGCAGGTCCAGCCAGGGGCGTCATTGAGAAACAGAACTCCTTTTGTGACAGCCAGTCTTGCCGTCGAAAGCAGCCGGTATTGTACAGCGGTTTGAGGGACGGTTGTGGGCCCTCAAAGGACCGTTGACGCCTCAAATATCTCATTGAAAACACACGAGTTATAATTTTTCTGCCCGGCTATATTTTTCCCTCCCCTTCCTACCCTTGCTAAATGAGCGGCTCTCTCGAAGGCAGCACCGATCACGAAAAACGCTAGTCAGGAGATTGAATCCAATGGCTCCCCAGCTAGTTTTTGGAATCGATGATTTTCACGCCAAAGCGGGACCCGCATACCACTCCCGGGTCGCGGATTTCACCGCAGCGCGGGACCGAATGGAAGTTCTCGCCGGGTCAGAAACGATCCTGCTGGTCGAAGACTCGGAATCGTGCCGAAGGTTGTTGCGAATGCTGCTGGAGTGCAGCGGATACGCGGTGTTGGAAGCGGCCGGCGGGCCCGAGGCCGCGCAGATTGCCGCGAACCATCGCGGCGCGATCCATCTTTTGTTGACTGACGTGATTATGCCGCAGATCAGCGGCTACCGATTGAGCGAGCACCTGCGGTTCCTGCGCCCCGAAATGAAAGTGCTTTGCATGTCCGGTTATACGGACTGTGCCGACATCGTTCCAAACGAACCGAATCCCGGCATCGCACTCCTCGCCAAACCGTTCAGCCGGGATGCGCTGCTGGTGATGGTGAGGCAAATCCTGGATGAGCCGCAATGGCAGGTCAATCCAGATGCACCGAAAGTGGATGGCGCGGAAGGGAACGCCAGCGGCAGCCGCCACAAAGGAGTGGGGCGATGAGCACCGCCCGAGTGTTGGTTGCCAATAACAATCCTGCGGCGGCAAGTCTTTTTAGAGAGCCGGCGCGCGTGGGCGAGGCGGTCGGAGCCGGCGAGCCGCTCATCGAGCGGCGGTCCGAACCGCGGGTACGGATGCAGGTGATGATCAAGCTTCGCGGTACCGACCGATTTGGAAAAACATTTCAGGAGCTAACCGTAACAGATGACGTGAGCTCGGGCGGCTTTCGCTGCTGCTGCACGATGTCACTGGATACGAATTCGACGGTTGAAGTTTACTCCACCGGCGGAGGCAAGATGCGGCGCGTGGGATGCGCGCAAGTGGCGCACGTCCAGTGGCCGGGCACCGCGGCGCAGCAATACGGATTCCAATTTCTTCAAAAGCCGAGCGAATGGCCGGTTTGAAGAATGCAGCACGATTCTTTCAGGTCGAGGGTTGGCGTCACGCAAATAAATACAAGGAGCCAGGAATGATCAATCCATCGTCGGTAGAACGAAGCGAGATGCACCTTCCGATCGACTTGTCCGGAGCGAGCGAGAACCAGGCACACGGCATGACCGAATTCATTTCACCGCAGGCGGTACGGTTTTCGTTTGACGCTCCTGTTGCTGTAAGGCTCGGCGAAGCGGTGATGCTGCGGATATGCCTTCCCAGCGAAATTAGCCCGGGGGACAAGGTTTTTATTCGCGCCCGCGCCAGGGTGGTGGGCGTTGAACGCACGCCCCGGAAAGGTGGCGATCGCTTTGTTTACACCGCGTCGATGACTTCCTTCGACTTCATAACGCAAAGCATCGGGCGGCCCGTTTGTTTCGTTGGCCGTTCCGTTTCTTGCCGCTAGGCGCCCAAAAGGGAGAGGGGGGTAGGCCATGAGCGAGAGCAACGAGCGATTCCAGGTGTTATTTGAGAATAATCCCCACCCTACATGGGTCTACGACCTCGAGACGTTGCAGTTCCTCGAGGTCAACCGGGCGGCTCTCGAGAAGTACGGTTATTCCCGGGAAGAATTTCTTCAGATGCGCATCACCGACATCCGGCCGGTCGAGGATGTGGGCCCCTTGTTGGACTCACTGAAGAAAGGGCGGCCGGAGCTGCAGTCAAGCGAGCGAAGGTATTCCTGCAAGGATGGACGCGTGATTCCGGTTTCGGTTACCTCGCATCTTGCCTCGCTGAACGGCCGAAGAGTGTCGGTGGTGGTGGCCGAAGACATTACCGAGCGGCTACACGCGCAGGAAATCCTGGTGCGATCCAAGGACGAGGCCGAACGCACCTCGCGCTTCAAGGATCGGTTTCTTTCCACCATGAGCCACGAACTGCGCACGCCGCTGAATGCGATCCTGGGGTTCTCGGAATTGCTCTGCGACGACCGCTATGGCTCACTGAATGAGCGGCAGCGCCGCTACATCGACCACATCCACACCGGGGGCCGGCATCTGCTCCAGCTGATCAACGAGATCCTGGATCTTTCCAAGATCGAAGCGGGGCGCCTGGAATTGGCCATCGAGAGCGTTCGGACCGACAAAGCGCTCGACGAAGTGCTCAGCGCCATGCGGCCGCTGGCGGATCGAAAAGTGCAGACCTTGTTGCAGCATACCGAGGCGGGCCTGTACGTCCGCGCCGATGCTATGCGCCTGCGGCAAGTGCTCACGAACCTGGTTGGCAACGCGATCAAGTTCACTCCGGAAGGAGGACATGTGGCGTTGCTGGCCCGGCGGGTAGGGGACCAAGTGCGGATGGAAGTCCGCGACACCGGCCCCGGGATTCCGTTTGAGGAACAGAAACGCATCTTCGAAGCGTTCTACCGCTTGCGGACGTCCGGCGAAGCCACCGAAGGCACCGGCCTGGGTCTGGCGATCACCCAGCGCATCGTCGAATTGCATGGGGGGGAGCTTGCGCTCGATAGCCAACCCGGCCAGGGAAGCTGCTTCTACTTCTCGTTACCCGCCGACCTGGACGCTTGCGATCCGCCCCACGAGGTGAAGGAGTGGGAGCCCAAAGTGGACGAATCGCCGCGGGTGCTGGTGATCGAGGACGATCCAGTCGCGTGGCAACTCATTCAGTCGCAACTAAGCTCCGCCGGCTACGAAGCAGTGCACTGCGGCGACCCGGAACGCGCCGCGGAGATGGCCGCGAATTTGCACCCCGACGCAATCACGCTGGATCTGCTGATGAAGCCGATCAACGGTTGGGGTGTATTGGCGGAGTTGAAGCGCGAGCGGCAGACAGCGAAAATTCCGGTGATTGTGGTGACCATCGTCGATCAGCCTGCTATCGGTGCGATCTTCGGCGCCGACGAATATCTGGTGAAGCCGGTGGAAAAAACCGCGCTGCTGGCCGCAGTACAGCGCTGCCTTGGCGCACGGAACAGCCCTCTCATGGCGCGGCCGATCCTGGTGGTGGAGGACGACGCGCCGACGCGGGAGATCATCGCCGAGCTGCTCACCACGCAAGGATATGAGGTGGCCATTGCCGCCGACGGCGCGCAGGCTCGCGACAGGGTGGCCGCCTCGCTCCCGCAGATCGTGATCCTGGACCTGATGCTCCCGAAGTTGAGCGGACTGGAATTGATCTCCGAGTGGCGCGCCAATTCTCGCACCGCTGACCTTTCCGTGCTGGTGCTCACCAGCAAGGACCTGAGCCGGGACGAAGAAAAATACCTCCGCGCCAACGCCGAATTCTTGTTTCGCAAGCAACAGCCCTGGCAGGCGGAACTGATTCAACAGCTGGAGCGAATCGTGCCGCAACCTCATCCGGAGTGCGTCTAGATGAGCTGCATCCTGGTAGTGGAAGATAATCCTCCGAGCCGGGAACTGCTTCAGGATTGGCTCGAAATCCAGGGCCACCAAGTGGAGTCCGCAGGCACGCTGGGAGAGGCGCTGGCGCTGGTTGAGCGCGTTCCGCCGGATGTGGTGCTGCTGGATATCCAGCTCGGCGCGCAAGACGGGCTGTCTCTGCCCAAATGGATGCGCACGCAGTCCGAGTTGCGGCACATACCGGTGATTGCGGTCACCGCGCACGCGATGATGACCGAGCAAGACCGCATTCTGCAGGCAGGTTGCAGCGCCAGCGTGTCCAAACCGATCGAGTTCCGATTGCTCCAGGAACAGCTCGAGAAGTGGCTCACCGTAGGCGCGTTGCTGAAGCTCAGTTCCGAGCTGGACGAGGGAACGATCGGTACGCCGAAGGTTTTCCAAATGCAGCCCGAGGGAGGCGGATTTGACGACTAAGGTCCTGGTGGTGGACGACGATCCGCTCACGTGCGAACTAATTCATGAAGTGCTGAGTTCGGCCGAGATCGAAGCTTGTGGCGTCACCGATAGCCGCAAGGCCGCCGCGTTGCTGCAACAAGAGAAATTTGACGCGGCGTTTCTCGATGCGCGCATGCCTGCTCCGGATGGGATCGAACTGACTCGTCAAATCCGCGCCTCGGCCTTGAACAAGAAGACCTTGGTGGTGATGATCACCGGGGATGAAGAGCAGCGGTTTCTGACGCGCGCGTTTGAAGCGGGCGTCGATTTTGTTTTGTTCAAGCCGGTCGACCGCCAGGCGCTGCTCCGCCTGCTGCGCGTCACACGGGGCCCGATGGAGCGCGAAAGGCAGCGTTCTAGCCGCGTGAATGCCGGCTGCCGGGTGGCCATGGCGTCGGGCCAGGACCAAGCTCGCGGCACGACCACCTACATCAGCACGAGCGGGATGATGGTGCGTGCGAATCGCGTGTTTGCGCTGGGCTCTCTCATTCAGTTGAATCTGGAGCTTGATAAGGGAAAGCCGGCGATGCACGGCACCGCTCGCGTTACTCGCCAGGTGGGCCAGGACTCGATGGAGCTTGAGTTCCACAATCTCAGTTCAGCCGAGAATGGACGGCTGCAGGAATTCCTCGCGGCCTCCACTCTAAACGAGGCCGACGGGGCGCGGCGCGCTACGTCATAGAGTCGTGGCATAGCCAATCTGGCTGTGGCCGCAACCCTTTCGGCCCATCAACGACCCGACCCCTCGTTCCATTTCAGAGAATAGGAATTCCAGATCCGGAACCCCCGTCCTATGGCAGTAGGCCCGGCAGACCCTGCAGGGGATTCAACGAGAACAGCGTGTCGTACACGTCGATGCGCCCATACCCCATGGTGGGGCTGATCCATTTCGCGTGGGTCACCGCCCACGCGGCCTGATTCGGATTGACGTTGGGTTGCATGTCCAAGATCAGCGCCGCGGTCCCCGCGACGAACGGCGAGCTAAATGACGTTCCCCAGCCGGCCGCGTAATTCCCGAATGGATATGTGGTGATGATGGCTTCGCCCGGAGCGGCGACCCACACCACCTGATCTCCGTAGTTCGAGAATGTTGAACGCTGGTCCTGAGCGTTCGTCGAGGCCACGCCAATCACCCCTTGCGAGGCGGCGGGATACACAACCTCCATCTCGCCATCGTTGCCGGAAGACGCCACGCAGATGACGTTGCTGGTTGAAGCGTAGTTAATCGCATTCCCCAGTTCGGTCGACCGCTGGGTGAGATCGAAGCTCATATTGATCACGTTGGCGTTGTTCTGCACGGCGTAGTAGATCGCGCGGAGAATGTCGGATAAATTGCCGGTACCGTCCGCGTGAAACGATTTAAGTGGCAGAATCTGCGCCGCCGGAGCCGTAAGGTGGATCACCCCGGCTACCATCGTGCCGTGACCGAACGCGGCATACTCTTCGCCGTCCACCATGGCCGCGGTATGCTGGTCGACCATCGCCACGGTGTGCTGATTTACGTTCGCCGCCACGCACGTATTGCACGGCGGCGGCGCGCTGCCGGAGATGTCCCTCAGCTCTGAGCCTCCCGGCAGGTTGCGGGTAAAGTCATAGCCCTGAAGCAGTACGCCCTGCAGGACCGGATGGGTTGGGTCCACCCCGGTGTCGATGTCCGCGACGATTCCTGCGCCACCCACGTTAAACGTGCTTTGTGCTTTGGCGAGATTGATGGTCTGGACTGCAGGCTGGTTCACATACCCATCCCACGCGTTAGACCCGTAGTAGTTGCGGCTGGTGGTGTCCCAAAGCCCTGCAGGGGGATTGGCGGCGATAGCGCCGTTCGTGGGGTTAGGCGGAACCGAGACAACCTGGTCCACTTCCGCATCGAGAATGCCCGTCACCAGTTGCAATGCCGAAGCCAGCACGTTCGCCACCAGCCCCGGCTGAGCTGGCGCCACCAGGAAGACCTGATTCTGGCCCCCGTCCAGGGTGCCGACCACGGTGCACCCAGCCTGCTGGCAGACCCCTTGGAGTCCAGCCAACCCGAGATTGGTGCGCACGATTACGCCCTGTCCCGGTTGCTGACCCGAGACCACGTTGGTTAGGGTGTTGGTGAGGTGGGAGAGCAGACCGCCGAGTTGTCCCTGCGCGAAGGCGGGACGAGCCCATAATCCAGCAAACAGAACCAAGGCCAGCCAGATACGGCGATTCATAGAGGAACTGCTCCTTAGGGTGCCCGCCCTTGACCTGTGCCATTTCGGGACTTGGAACGCCCTAAGTCTCGCCGGGACTACTGGTGCATCGCTATGGTACGGACGATCTAAGTATTTCCCTGGTGCCGCCTTAATGTTTCTTCCTACCCCGTCTTTTTACACTTTTCGAACGATGGCTAGCGGCTGCAGGTTCTGTAGGATCCGACCCGTCCGCGACTGCGGTCTCGGCAGAGTCAGCCAAAGGGATAAAGATCTCATTCACTCGCGGAAGCTTGATTCGAAGTTTCAGTCCGGTCTCCATGGTGCAGTCCAGATGGAACTCGCCGAAGCCGTTCGTTGACGATTCCGATAGGATCTGCCGACCCCGCATCAGGACGATCGGCACGGCGTCGACGCCTTTTTCGGGATCGCTCGAATTGAGGATCTGCCCCACTAAAGACACCCTTTCGGTGTCGATTCCAGGCTCAAATCGAAGGTCAATGTGGTGTTCGCCGGCCCCATAGAGGAGCTGTCGTGGCGCAGCGGAAGTGCTGCGAACTCCTGCCGGAAGCGGGCCTCGGAGGCTATCGAATATCAACTGCGCGATCGTGGGTTTTGCGCTCTGTGCCCTGCCCGGGCCGTAAATGGCGAATGCGCCCTTTACCGATCGAACCAGGCTGTCCGGCACCTGGACGGCGGACTCTCGCCGGGCCGCAGCGTGAACGCGCTGCCATAAGCCCAATTCCTTCTTGCACTTAATGCAGCCGGTGTCCAAGTGCTCTTGCATGCTGGCGCGTTGTCCGGGTTCCCCTACATCCCGGGCAAAATCGGCCCATTCTTCCTGCGAATAGTGTTTCATCGTCTCGCTCCCCAGATTCGTTCATACCGGACCCGTGTTTGGAGCCCTGTGGCCCCTCCTCTCCATCTGAACAAAGGGGTTCCCAGCAATCCAAAAGATATAGCGCACCCGAAAAAAATGGCGGCCGGTTTCAGGCCGGCAGACCGCCTCCTATCAGCGTAAATGGGGCCCAGTAATAGGGATGCGGATAGCGTTCGCGCAGCTCGTGCATGGCGCCCTGTAGCGCGAGGGCCTTATTTTGCCTGGCTCCCGCCCTCCGGTAGAATGACGTCATCATTTCTGTGGTGGTCTGATCGTGGACATCCCACAGCGTCAATAGCAGCGACTGCGCACCAGCGTACAGCAAGCCTCGGATCAGTCCCAGCAACTCGTCGCCGGCCGCAACTACGCTAAGGCCCGTGGCACAGCCGCTGAGCGTGACCAATTCGGCCTGGAGCTTGAGTTGGTAGAGATCGTAGAGATTCAAATAGGAGCTGCCCAGGCGAATCCCGGAAAACATCGGATTGTCCTGCCGGAACCGGCCATGCGTGGCGATGTGGACCAGGCGGCTCTCGATGCCCTGCGTTCGCAATGCTTGCTCGCAGGCCTCTGCACCCAGAACCAGCGTAGCTCCGGGCAGAGCGTTTGCTACGGATTCGACTTCCTCCCGAATCGAAGGCGCCCTCGAATCGGGAACGCCCAAGACGAGAGGAGGACCGGCGGCCTTCGATTTTCTTCCATGGCAAAGCGCGTAAATGCTGGCGCTGGGTGCATACGAGACTGTGAAGGAGTCCGTCAGGTATTCATTTCCATCGAACAGGGCGTGGAATGGGACGTAGTGCAACGCGCCGTGTGGAACGATCACGAGGTGCCGCGCCCGCAGACGGCTGCGCAAGGGCGCGAAGAGCTCCTGGTATAGCTCGTGAAGATGGGATCGAGTGGTATTCAAAAAGACCTTCTCGAACTGCTGCACATAGTCAGGGCGCAAGCGAAATTTGGAAATTTGGAATTGCAACATTCGGACGAGATTGCCCACGCGGGCAACGGTGGTGACCGGAACGATCTCGATCCCCTCGCGGGTGACGATGACGGCAATAAACTGTTCGTTGAGCGCGAAATATTCCACCAGCGCGGCGTCAGGCGCCAGGCAGCCCTGGATAGTTTCGAGCGAGCACGTCGCGGAGACCTTGCCGGCATCCGCGCTTCCCAGCGCTGCTGAAGAGGGAATTTCGCGTACCGCGCGCAGCAATTTGTTCTCGCCATTCAGCGCTGCTTTCTGAAGGTCCGCGATTCGCTTGGGCGCCCCTGCCTCCGCACTCAGTTCCTCGATTTCGATGCGGCGGTAATACCAGTGGAGTTCCTCGCGCATTTCCCGAATCCGGCGAACCGAATCGCTCTGGCCGGGCTCGGGGGAGGGACGCGGCTGCCCCGGCTGCATCAGAAGTTCCGCGAGGCTGCGAGACTTTGCCATCTCGATATAGCCGAATGATTCCTGCGCGGAATCGCGTCTCGCCGGGTCACTCAGGCAAAGCTCGATGAGATTCTCGTACACCTCGAGCCGGTTTTTCATGAATGCAATCTTCAGCTCGTCGCCGCGCAGATTGCTCCGCAATGTTTCCAGAGCTTCCCGCGCTTTTTGGCACGACTCGTATGCTTCGGGAATTTCGCCGGAGGCCTTTTGAATCTGGCCCATCAGGAGCTGCGCCTGGTAGTGCAGAACTGGGGCGTCCAGATTTGCCAGCCGTCCCAGGGTTTGCGCGCACTCTTTACCGGCCGCTGCGATGTCGCCCGCGCGGAGCGCGAGCCGCGCGAGCAGCAATTGGCAAAGAGCTGCTTTGCCGTGCAAGTGCGAAGTGGCGAAGAAACGGGACGCGCGGGAGCAGAACCGGCGAGCCTCGGCGAGACGGCTTTCGTTAAAGAGTACGACGGCTTGATAGAGGTCGATCAAGTAGCGCCAGACAAAGTTCTTCTCACGGACAAATTTCGCTCGCGCTTGCGCAAACAATTCGAGCGATCGAACCGCGTTTCCCAATTGGCCACAGGCGATGGCTTCGTTGGCCAGGCATTTGGCCTCCTCGTAGCGCATGCCCAGTTTCCCGAACCGTAGATACCCCTCGTGAGCCGTATCCCGAGCGTCCGCGCTGAGGTTCAGTTCGAGGTATATCTCGGACAAGTCCAGGTAGCAAAGCGCCAGAACGTGGGCATCTCCATTTTTTTCGGATTCATCCCGGGTAGCGCGGAGCATCTCAATCGCGCGGGTGTATTCGCCTCGCAGATAGTAGAGATACGCGATGTTGTAGTCGCTCTGGGTCACCAGCAGCGCCATTCCATGTTTTACAAACATCGCTCTGGCCCGTTGGTAGGTGGCCAGGGCCCGGGGAAAATCGTTCAAGGCGATCAGGCAGACCGCCATATTGTAAAGAGCTACCGCGAGGCCCTCCGCGTCCCGGCCCGGCAGCAACATCTCGTAAGCGCGTTCGTAGCAAGCGAGGCCGTGCTCGAAGCGATCCTGGCGATGATAGAGATTGCCTACGTTGATCTCCACGTGCGCGAGGCGGCGGTGGTCGCCGAGGCGCTTGAAAAGTTTCCGCGCGCCTTCGGCCGCTTCGAGGGCGCGGCCGTATTCGCCGAGCAGGATGAAGGGTTGAATCGAGGAGTTCAGCGTTCGCGCTTGTTCTTCCCGGCTGCCCAGTTTCCGGAAGATGGCTAGAGCTTGGTGGTGATATTCGAGGGCCGGCTTATTTTCTCCCATGTTGTAAAGGGTATTGGCCTTGCAACGAAAACTGCGGGCGAGCACTTCCTTGTCGCGCAAACCGCGAGCGATGCTCACCGCCGCTTCCGCCAGTGAAAGAGCCTGGCGCGAGTCGACGCGCAGTTTCGCCCGGGATGCCTCGATCAGTTGCTGAACGACGCTGGCGCGATGCAGTTTCCGGCGGCGTCCGAGATATTTCGTTCGGCTCGCGGCATCCGTAATATTCGCAAGGCGCCGGAGCAAGTCGCCGGGGAGCAGGGCCTTTTCGGTGCGCGGCGTCACTGGAAACCTGCATCTTCCAACTGAAGGCGCAGCCGGCTAAGGCATCGCTGCCGTATGAAGCCGATCGAGCCGATAGCAATTCCCAAACTTTCGGCCACCTCCTGGTAGGGGCGCGCCGGCTCCTCGAAGAACAGCATTCGAATCAGCTCGCGGCAGCGGGCCGGCAATCCCAACATGCCGTCGCGCAGCGCCTGCTCGTCCTCCGCTTGGCGCAGAAATTCCTCGGCACGCGCCGGCGTCACTTGCTCGAACGTCTTGTCGTCGTCGGATGTTTCCGTCCGCAGCATCTGCCGCTTGCGATGAAAACACTTGTGGGAGGTCACCTGCATGATCCACTTCGGCAATGCTTTTGGCTCTCGCAGCTTCGGCAAATCGGAGAGCAGCTCGAGACAGACTGCCTGAAAAATGTCGGAGGCATCGTCGGCGGAAAATCCGTACTTGATAGGGATGGAGAAGATGAGGTTCTTATATTGTTCGATCAGCGCAGACCATGCCTCTTCGCTCCCTTGCAGGCATTCTTTCACCAAGCGGATATCGGGCCACGCCTCTTTCAATTCTTCGCGAGTTGAGATCTTGGGGGGAGCCATGGCCGTCGCGCGATTCGCCCGCCTATCAGTGGATGTAGAGCTCTTCAATGTTCCACAGCGCGTACGGATCGAGAATCGCAGGCCGGAAATTTCCGACGCGATCCTTGGCCCCTGCCAGGATGTTGGGGCTCGCCAAACAGATCACCGGCAGATTCTCGGCAACGATCTCCTGAACCCGATCGTACAAGCCTCTTCGCTTCCCATAATCCAGGGTGATCAGTTGCTGTTCCATCAGGCGATCCATCTCCGCTTCCCAAGGCGTCGCAGGCTTGGTTTGCCTGAGGTCCCACAGATGAGTCTCCCCGCTGGTGACCCAAATGTTCATCTCTGAGGTAGGGTCCGCATCGCCGCTCACCAGGCCCATCACCGCGGCTTCATAGTCACGGCTCTCGAGCAAACGGTCCACCATCGAACCGAAATCCAGCGGAACCACGTGAACATCCATGCCCAATTGGCTCAGATCGTCCTGAATGATGGTGGCCATTTCTTTGCGCTGAGCGTTAGACGCACTGGCCAGTATCGAGAACTCCACGCGATTGCCGCGCGAATCCACCAGCCCTCCGTCGCTCTTCCAAGTGAAGCCTGCGGACTGCAGAAGCTGGCGGGCGTGTTCCAGCGATCGCGGCGGATGGGGAATCTTGCTATCCACCCACAATTTGTTTCCCGGCGTCACATGCCCCCACAGCGGCGTCGCGCGGCCGCTATACACCAGGCGAACGATTCCTTCGCGGTCGATGGCCGCTGAAACGGCCTGTCGAAAGCGCAGATCCTGAAACCAGGCTTGTTTCTTGGCGATCTCCGGCAGCGATTTCGTGGTGAGGTCGTTCATGTTAAAGAACAGGAAGTTATACTCGAGCCCCGCTCCCAAATCGTAAAGATGATACCGTCTGGCGGCTTCCTGCTTTTCGAGCACCGCGAAGTTGTGTGCGCTGAATCGGCTGATCACATCCGTATCCCCAGCCCCAAATCGTATCGCCTGCGCGTCCTCGCTCGGGACAAACAGGAACGAAACTTGATCGAGATAGGGCAGCCGGTTTCTCTTTTGATCCTGTTTCCAGTAGTACGGGTTTTTCTCCAGGACCATGCGCTCGCCTGCCACAAACTCTTTCACGCGGAACGGGCCAAGTCCGGCCAATTCACTCGGAGGCGTCGACAAATTCCATGCTGCGCCGAAATTGCCTTGTTGATACGCGCTCTGCAAAAGGTGCCGCGGCAGGATGCCGATACCATCGAACAGCCTTTCCGCTGCCGCATACGGCGCCGCTAAATCGAATCGCACCGTATAGTCGTCCAGTTTGTTCACTTCGATAGGCTTCCCGGCTACCACGAGCAAGTCGCGCTGCGGAGAGTGAATTTTTTCGTCCAGGTACACTTGAAACGTAAAGAGCACATCATCCGCATTGAACGGCTGCCCATCCGAAAAGCGCAGGCCGTGGCGAAGGGACAGCGTGTACTGCTTTCCATCGCGCGACACGGTCCATGACTTCGCCAGGGCCGCTTCGGTCTTAAGGGATTCGCGGTTGATGTGAATCAGATCGGCGCTCAAGCAACGGATCAACTCGCGGGAGGAATCATCCACCGCAAGAACGGAATTGAGAGTCTTGGGTTCGGGTCGTAGCGCGACGGTAATCTGGCCCCCGGCGCGTCCTGGCGCGCCATTCGTTACCATCCACTCTTCGGCCGGCTGCGCATACGCAGCGTGGTTGCAGGACAGCGCGGAAAGGACGGAAAGGAGTATGAAGACGGGGCCCAAGGCGAGGTGCTTCCACGGCGTAACCTTCTTCATACTTAAAATCCTAACAAACGCTGATTTCTCTTTATAGCGGTACGGACTTCCAGCGTTCCTGGAGCGCATCGGCCACCTGGTAAAAACCGAGGAAGAGGGGAACGAGAAGGAGCGCCGGCAGGCACATCCACCAATACGACGAGAGGACGTAATACTGCTGCAAGGAAGACAGCAGGCTGCCCCAGCTGGGCATCGGCTCGCCGGCGCCGAGCCCCAGGAACGTCAACGTTACTTCGGCAAGGACGTACTGCGGGATCAGCAGGGTCATTTGCGTGAGGACTACGCCCCCGGTCTGCGGAAGCACATGCCGCCGCAGCAGGTAGGCGTCCGAAGCGCCGAAGCCCCGAGCGGCGATAACGAAGTTGCGTTCCTTCGCGCTCAGCACCACGCCGCGAATCAACCGCGCCGGCCGCGCCCATCCGATCAGCCCGATCACCGCGACCAGCAGCAGGAAGACCTGCCACTCGGATATGTGCAGCGGCAATGCGGCGCGCACGGCGAACAAGAGATAGAGCCATGGCAACGCCATGAACAGCTCCCCTCCTCGCATGAGAACGTCGTCGATCCATCCACCGTAAAATCCGGCAATTGCCCCCGCTGTGACTCCCAGAACCAGGGAGAGCGCGGCCGCGAGCAAGCCTGCCAGCAGCGAAATCTGTCCGCCGTAGAGGAACCGCGAGAACTGATCCCGTCCGTAGGCGTCGGTGCCAAGCAAAAAGACTCGAGCTGGCCGTTCGACGCCGAAAAGATGAATGTGC
Source organism: uncultured Acidobacteriota bacterium (assembly GCA_963725655.1). Taxonomy (GTDB): domain Bacteria; phylum Acidobacteriota; class Terriglobia; order Acidiferrales; family UBA7541; genus CAVRXT01. Next base: position 1,143,043 of record CAVRYY010000001.1, read on the forward strand.
GACTCGAATACGCCGGCAATCTTGTAAGACGGGCCTGCCACGAAGAATCGCAGCGGATGCAACTGCGCCAGATCAATCTCATATGCACCGGAATTGTTCGAGTCATTTTTCAGGCCATAGATAAATGGCCGAGCATGAAAATGTCCGTCTGCATCGAAGAGATGAATCCGCGCCGGTGGAGCAAACGGGAATTCGCGATCCTGTGTCGACGAACTGTACGGAGCGAAGAACCCCGCGAACAGCACCAACGCATGAAATCCCGCCAGCAGGATCAGTGCGTGCCGAAGCTTTTGCTTATGCCTCATCGGATCACTCCACCCGAATCCGCGGGTCGGCCGCAAAAAGCAGGATGTCTGCAAACAGGTTTCCCAACACCAGGAATAGCGACGACAGCATCACCACGCCGACCACTTCATAGACGTCCCGAGTCTGGATCGCTTCTACCAGCAGCGGCCCCAGGCCCGGCCAGCTCAGGATCACTTCCACCAGTAATCCAGCGCTCAAAATCGTCGCCGCGCAAGATCCAAACAGCGAGATAAGCGGATTTGCGGCCGCCGGGAGCGCGTAGCGAAGCATCAGACGAAGCCGCGGAATCCCATGCCCGCGGGCTGCGCGGATGAACGGAGAATCGAGCACTTCAATCATCGCACTCCGTATGTGCCGGATCAGCGCGGGAAGGATCACGATCGCGAGACCCACAGAGGGCAGGAATAAATGCAGGGCAATATCGGATGTTTTGCCCCAGAGCCCGGCGTACTCCATTCCGGGCGAAGCCATTCCTCCCGTCGGGAACCATCCGGTGCGCGCGGCGATCAAGAGGAGGCCAAGAAAAACGAACAGGTCCGGAATCGTCAAGATAGTAGAGGTCGCCAGGCCGCACACCCGGTCGCACCACATCCCGCGCTTCGCCGCGCTCCAGACTCCAACGGGCAACGCGACCATCCAGGCCAGCAAAATCGAAACGCCCGATAGGAGCAATGTATTGCGTGCGCGGGGCCAGAGCAGCGGACCCACCGGCGTGCCATACGAAAGCGAAAATCCCATCTGTCCGCGCAGAACGGAATACATCCAGCGCGCGTAACGCACCGGCAGAGGCCGATCCAGGCCATATTGCGAGCGCATGCCTTCGATGGTCTGTGCGGAAATGCGAGGATTCATGCGCAGGGACGAAAAGAAGTCACCCGGCGTCAACTGAATCAACGCGAACGAAAGGATCGAAATGGCGGCCAGCAGGAAGATCGCGTGGGTGAGTCGTCGAAGGAGGTATCTCATGTTCTGGGTCTAGGCGAAGCGCCCTTCGTAAATGGATTCGAGAGCCGGCATCGCCGCAAGAAGCTCTTTCGTGAAGCTGTGCTCCGGCCGGTTGAAGAGTTCCAGCGCGGTCTTTTGCTCCACGATTCCTCCTTCGTGCATTACTGCCACCTGGTCTGCAAATCGAGAAACAAGGTGTAGATCGTGGGAGATATGTAAGTAGGTCAGCGAATGCGCCTGTTGGAGTTCGTCCAAGAGCCTTAAGATCATCTCCTGATTCGCGAGATCGAGATTGGCGAGAGCCTCATCGAGAATCAGAAGCTTGGGTCCCAGTGACATGGCTCTGGCGATGGCCAGCCGTTGCCGCTGTCCGCCGCTGAATTCGAGCGGCAATTTCGTCTCCCACGCCGGCGACAGTCCCACCTGCTCCATCAAATCGCGCACGCGTTGGCTTCTTTCCGCCTTGGTACCGACTCCCTGGACGGCGAGCGGTTCCGCAATGATTTCGGCGGCGGTGAAACGCGGATTGAGCGCGGAAGTGGGCCCTTGAAAGGTAAACTGGATTTGACAGTGGATAGAAGACATCTCTCTTCGATCCAGCTCGAGCAGGTTGGTCCCTTCAAACCAGATTTCCCCCTCGCTGGGTTTTTCGAGCAGAGCCAGGCAACGAGCCAGCGTCGACTTGCCAGCGCCTGACTCACCGACCAATGCGAGCGTGGTGCCGCGATGAATCGTAAGGTCCACGTGCTCAAAAGCCCGCACCTGGAGCTTCTCGCGCGAGAATTGTCTTCGTTGGGTGTAGTGCTTGCTGAGGCCGCGAACACGGAGCAGCGGCTCGCTTTGGTTGTTCATCGCGCGAGAAGCTCCCTCGCGGCGGCTGCTCCGTCGCGGGTCGCGCCGCTAGCGGCTTGCCGGCCGCGTCGCAACAATGCTTGTGTATATGGGTGAGAAGCGTTTCGGTAAAGGTCTCCGAAGGTTCCTTCCTCCACGAGACGTCCCGCATGCATCACCAGAACGCGATCCGCGAGGGCCGCCTGAATCTCTGGAGCGTGACTGATGAGAAGTACCGAAATCCCTGATTGCGCTCTCAGGTCTCGCAGCAGCGTCAGAAATTCCGCTTGATTACGCGCGTCGAGCGACGCGGTCGGCTCGTCGGCAATCACCAGTTCGGGCTCGCATGCCAATGCCTGCGCGAGAATTACTCGCTGGAGCTGTCCGCCGCTCAATTGGTGCGCAAATGCCGAATAGAACCGATTGACCGGAACAAGCCCTACGCGCGCCAGCCACCGCTTCGCCTCCGCGCGGCAGTGCCTCCCGCCCCAGTCTTTGTGCGCGCGGAGAACCTCCGCAATCTGGTCGCCCACCTGCAGAACGGGACTGAGCGAGATTCCTGGCTCCTGAGAAACCAGCGAGATGTGCGCGCCGCGAATCTTCTGAAGCAAACGCTCATCCATCGACCGCAGTTCCTGACCGCGAAACTGGACCGATCCGCTGACCGCGCAGTCTCGCACGTCTAACAAGCCAAGGATCGCCAGCGCGGCGGTCGATTTTCCGCAGCCCGACTCACCCATAAGCCCGACGACCTCACCAGGCGCAATGTCGAAACCGATCCCGGCGACAGCATCGTGCGCCTCCGTCTCACCAGACCGGTACCGAACGCTCAGGCTTTGAATTTGGAGTAGCTTCTCCATCTCACTCCGCAAGACTGTGGACTTACGTGCCTGCTTCCGTCCGGGCACGGGCGGTGCGGTCGTTCGGGCCCAGCGAGGCTCAATCAAGAGTCGAGTGCTTACTCCGGGTGCTTGGAGGTTCCCTCGAATAGACTAATGAGCGTTTCGGCAGGAGTCGATGAGTCTTCGGCTCCCGGTTGCGGCGCTAGTACAAAAGTACTGCAAGGGCGGATGGGGTGGGATTGTGGTAACCGCGGCGCGGCCGGCGGGAATATTGAATCGCGGCGAGGGCCGGTGTACATTACCGTTCGGCCGGGAAACAAAACGGAAATTCCGGACGGCTGCCCCCCCGCGAAACATCGTTATGTTCGCGCGTATCCCCTGGAGGATTCATCAATGCGAAGTCGATTGTGGATATTGGTTCTTGCAATCACGTCGTGCCCGTACGCGCTGTCTGCGCAAAGCGCGCCACCGCACGTGGTGAAATATCAGGCGACGCTGAGCACCGTTAAATACGACTACGGCGTGGCCGAACCTGTCGCGCGGCTCGCTCCGGGCGACATCCTGGATACCAACACCATCGACTGCTTTGGCGGGGCGATTCAAAAGCCGGGCGATACTCTGTCCATGGCCAAGGGCGATAATCCGCTCACCGGGCCGTTTTTTATCGAGGGCGCCGAAGTGGGCGATACCGTTGCCATCGATTTCCTTGCATTGGATGTGAATGGGCCGCAGGGAATTGGCGCCACGGCTCCGGGATTCGGTGCGCTCAACTCCTCAAACTACACTCCGATGATCAATCCGCCGCTGCCGGAGCGCATCTGGTTTTACCCGATCCATCCGCACGAAGCCACCGCCACTTTCGAAGCGCACGATACCAAGTTCTCCGTGGATATTCCGCTCCATCCTTTCCTCGGATGTATCGGCGTGGCCCCCTCGGGCGGTGAATCAAGAAGCTCGGTGGTGCCGGCGGAATTCGGCGGAAACATGGACGCGCCCGAATCCAGCGTGGGGAACACCCTGTATCTGCCGGTGAACGTGCCGGGCGCGCTGCTGTATATCGGCGATGGTCATGCGGCGATGGGCGACGGAGAGGTTGCGGGCTCGGCGATCGAAGTGCCGCTCCACGTTCGCTTGCGCGCCACGGTAATCAAGGGCCGCAAGATCGACTGGCCGCGGTGGGAGAATCAAAACGAAATCATGGCCGCCGGAATTTACCGTCCAGTGGACGACTGTGTACGCATCGCGTTTACCCAGCTGGTGGACTGGATTCACGGCGACTACGGATTGTCTGAACTCGATGCCTATGAATTGCTCTCGAAAGTGGCGACAATTCATCTCACCGAAATGGTTGACCCCAATTACGTGGTGATCGCCAAAATCGACAAGAAATATCTGCCGCCGAAAAAGCACTGAGCGGGCAACAAAGGCCGCAGACACACCACCACCTTACGGTCTGTGACTGCGGCCTTTTGGTTCTTCCAGGATCCACACACTACAATCGGGATCGAACTTACAGAGGATCTTTTCCAGATCCCGATTACTTGGAAATCCCTTTCGAGGATACGCCCGTAGCAGGAGTAACTTCGTTCAGGCCTGGGGACTAACTCGACAACGGTTCCCCAGCGGTGATGCTTTAAGCGGCCCTGGCGGCCTTGGCCTTCGCTGCTCGAACTTTCGCCCAGCGCGCTTTGGCTGCCTTGGAGATCTTGGCTCTCCCGGCTGCGGACAATTTCCGCTTCTTCTTGCCGGCCACCGCCGCTTTCGCACTCGCAGCCAAATTCCCACCAAAGGCCTTGATGGCTTCACGTACCGCAGCCAAGTGTTTCGCTGCGTTCTTCGCGTGCTTTTCCAGCTTCGCTTCTTCTTGCTTCAATGCCTTAATGATGTCCATGAATCCTCCTGCAGGTATTAAACACTAAGCGGGCTACGATTCACAAGGCTACTTACTGGCAACCGGGGGAGGACTTGGAGCGTCCCTTGCACTGACGGTAAGTGATTCGAATGCAATGGGCCGTACCACTCAGACAACAACTCGCGCCTTGTGATTCTCACGACGCGTAGAATGTTTTTTCCAGTCAAATACGATTCGAACTATCGCGAGCGCCGACTCTTGACATTGCCAGCGAGACTCGGCCATATATACTCGAAACAATCACAGGGAGACCAGATTCGTGACCGATAACCTAAGACCAGGAAATAGGAATGCCATGTTTTCGTGGGGGTACGTTTTGCTTACTGCGGTATCTATCGCACTGTTTTGCGGGGTCGCGGTTGCCGGGGAAACCGATACGAAGTTCGGTCCGAGCAATCCATTCTACGCAGCCAGTACGCTGCCGTTCCAGGCGCCGCCCTTCGACAAAATTAAAAGCAGCGATTATCAGCCGGCGATCGAAGCGGGCATGGCCCAGCAGATCCAGGAAGTGACCAGGATCGCGGACAATCCGGCGTCGCCCACGTTCGAGAATACTATCGTCGCCATGGAAAAGACCGGGGAGCTCTTCAATCGCGCGTACGGTGTCTTTAACGCGGTCACCGGAGCGAACACTGACCCGGTGCTGGAGAAAGTACAGGAGATTGAAGCTCCCAAACTGGCCGCTCACTCCGATGCCATCTTCCTGAATGCCCGGTTGTATCAGCGTGTGGCCGCGATCTATAAGCAGCTTGATTCGCTCGGGCTCGACCCGGAGTCGCAGCGCTTGGTGGACTATTACTACAAGCGATTCGTGCATGCGGGCGCGAATCTTTCCGCCGCTGACAAAGTGAAGCTCAAGAAACTCAACGAAGAGGAGTCTTCACTGGAAAACGCCTTTCGCTCGAAGCTCCTGGCTGCCAGCAGGGATGCGGCTTACTTCACCACCGACCAACAGGCGCTCGCGGGGCTGACCGCCGCAGAAATCGCGGCCGCCGCGCTAGCTGCAAAGGGCCGTGGCCAGCAAGGCTTCTTGATCCCGCTGCAGAACACCACCCAGCAGCCTCAGCTCGCCGTCCTCAAAGACCGTAACACTCGCCACGCGCTCTTTAACGATTCGTGGGAACGCGCTGAACGCGGAGGAGCCAATGACACCCGCGACACCATTGCCCGCCTCGCCCAGCTTCGCGCCCAGAAGGCCAAGGCGCTCGGCTTTCCGAATTACGCCGCGTGGACGCTGGAAGATCAGATGGCTAAGACACCGGATGCCGCGCTGAAATTCATGGATGCGTTGGTTGCGCCCGCGACCGCCAAAGCTGCCGGCGAAGCCAAGGACATTCAAGATGTGATCGACGCGCAGAAGGGCGGCTTTACCGTGCAGCCGTGGGACTGGGATCTTTACTCGGAGCAAGTGCGCAAAGCCAAGTTCGATCTGGACGAAGCCGAAGTGCGCCAGTATTTCGAGTTGGATAACGTACTCCAGAATGGAGTATTTTACGCGGCGAATCAGGTATACGGACTCACTTTCAAAGAGCGCAAGGACATTCCGGTGTACCAACCGGACGTGCGGGTGTTCGAAGTATTTGACGCCGATGGTAAGTCGCTGGCGCTGTGGTACTGCGACTACTTCAAGCGCGATAACAAGAATGGCGGGGCTTGGATGGACAATTTGGTCGAACAATCGAAGCTGCTCGGCACCCAGCCGGTGGTCTACAACGTCGCCAATTTCCAGAAGCCCGCTCCGGGTGAGCCGGCACTGATCAGCTTCACCGAAGTGACTGCCATGTTTCACGAGTTCGGTCATGCTTTGCACGGTATGTTCGCAGATACCAATTACCCCAGCCTTTCCGGCACTGCCGTGGCTCGCGATTTCGTCGAGTTTCCTTCACAGTTCAACGAGCACTGGGCCAGATATCCGGCGATATTCGATCACTACGCCAAGAACCATAAGACTGGCGCGCCGATGCCACCGGAGCTGGCCGCAAAGCTAAGAAAGGCCGCAACCTTTAACCAAGGTTACTCGTTCACTGAGACGCTCGCAGCGGCGGAACTCGACATGCAGTGGCACATTCTTCCGGCGAGTGCGCGGCTCGAGAATCCTGACGCATTCGAGCAAGCGGCATTGCAAAAGACCCAACTGTCGCTTAGCTACGTACCGCCTCGTTATCGTTCGAGCTACTTCTTTCATATCTGGTCCAACGGGTACTCCGCCGGTTACTACGCCTATCTGTGGAGTGAGATGCTGGATGACGCCGCGTTCCAGTGGTTCCTCGACAACGGAGGTCTCACTCGGGTCAACGGCGATCGCTTTCGGCGAATGGTGCTGTCACGCGGCAACACCGAGGATCTCGCGAAAATGTTCAAGGCCTGGCTCGGGCAGGAGCCAACCATCCAGCCCATGCTCAAGTATCGCGGCTTGGCGCCGTCCAGCGATTCCCAGTAAAGTCCTTGTTTCCGGTTCGACGGACCTATCTTTTCTGCGTACCCACTCTTCCCGGGTTTCGGGAAGGGTGGGCGTTGCGACTAACGCCGCTGTTAAGAGTCGGTCGGCGGTACCCGTAATCGTTCGGTCCGCAGAGGTTGGCGATTCCGCGGTTCCGCCTCGGCCTTGACGTATACTCATTACATGGCGCTCGTCTGTGTTTGATAAATGGCGTACCGCGTTGGACTCCCGCATTGCCAGGATCAAGGGATCTATCATCCGGCTGAAAGCTCGCTCGCGGCGCGTTTGGTGGCGCTCGCAAGACGGTTGGGATCGCCTCACCGACGGTTTGGAAATCGAGGAGTTGTGGACGCAATTCAAGTCTGAAGCGGTCGAGAGCTCCCGTCCCTATAAGCAGGATTTCGCCGGGCTCGCCGGAAAGAACCAGCAATCCTGGAAGCGCCCATTCAAGATTCTCGGCGCTCTGTTTGTCAGCGTCCTGAAGAAACTATCTCCCGCCCGCCGCATGTTTCTGCTGCTTACGATTGCCATGGCGCTCCTCGCGGTGGTGGACTTTCACTTTCTCTTTCTCACCCGGGTTCTGGAGTTCATTCTCGCGTTTGGCGGGCTGCTGATACTGCTGGTCCTGGTTCTCGCAGACCATATCTCGATGCAGCGAGATATCGAGATCGCCCACGAAATCCAGCGCTGGCTCGTACCCCGCAGGGCGCCCGACGTACCTGGAGTCGATCTTGCGTTTGTGACTCGTCCGGCAAAAACAATTGGCGGCGATTACTTCGACGTTTTCCGCCGCGCCGTGGATGGTCCGCTATTGATGGCGGTGGCTGATGTTTCCGGTAAGAGTGTGCCCGCGGCGATGTTAATGGCTACTTTTCAGGGAAGCCTCCGAGCCCTGGCAGGCGCGAACGGCACGCTCGGCGAGTTGGTCCGAGGTTTGAATCGGCAGGTCTGCGCGAATAGCCAAAACGGCCGCTTCACCACTGCGTTCCTAGCCGAGCTGGATCCAGCCACAGGAGATCTGACATATCTGTGCGCGGGTCACAACCCGCCGATTCTGAAGCGCGAGAATGGCGCATTGGAGCGGTTGAAGTCTGACAATATTCCGCTGGGCATCGAGCTAAACGAAGACTACAAGACCGGAACTACGCGTCTGGCTCCTCGCGACTTGTTGGTGATCTACACGGACGGTGTGACCGAAGCAAGAAACGAAGACCACCTCGATTTCGGGGAAGCGCGCCTGATCTCACTGCTGGAAAAGGCAGGCGGAGAAAGATCGGCGCTCACACTTTCCAACCTGATGCAGGACCTGGATGAGTTTGTGGGCGCCGCCGTGCAGCACGACGACATTACTTGCCTGATTGTGCGCCGCAACTAGGCGCGGCTATCGTTCCACTCCACGAATGTCATCGAGCCGGCTTCCCCTCTTCACGCCGCTTGTCACGCGGCTCGTTATCTCATGACGCGCCGCCGCGTTGAGCGCGCGCTCGCTTCAGATGCGCTTCCGGGTGCAGCAGGCGCAGGATGTGCTCCCCGGTCCTGGCATCGAAGCGGTAAGAAAGAACGGCGCCGACGGCATGCGGGTCGTTGGCCAGCACCAGTTCAGGGTTGCCGATAGCCACCTCGCCAAAGTTATTAATGCGAATTTCGCTGCCCACCTGCATCGGTATTTGTAGGGTATCGAGCTCGGTCTTCATTTTCCCTCCTATCCATCGATTCGCTTCGTTCGGGCGCCGCGAGCGAACTCATAGATAGGATGCAATCCGATGGAGACCAGTGCCATATATCCGGCCAAAAGTTTTCGCGCTACTCCGGCCGGGTTTTTCTGCACGGCAGCCGGCCTTCCTAGCTGGATGGAGGTTTCGTGGCGTAAATGAAATGCCGGATCTGGGACGGTTGCACAGAAAAGTTGGTCACCTGCTCCTCGAACTCGCGGTCGGCCAGCGTGAAGCGATCGTGCTGGCGCTGATGCTCCGCCCAGGAATCCACCAGGAAACTCTCCAGATAACGGTGAGGATGTTCGGAATCGTAGAAGATGCCCCAACGAGTGGCGCCGTCGCGTCTGCGGATGCGTTGATATTTGTAGATGGCGTCCAGGAATTGCGCGGCATTCTTGGGATCGATGGTGTATTCCACCGTCACCATGATCGGCCCCTGATCCGGCTGGGGCTCAGCAAACATCGAGGGTTTGCCCCAGTGATTCCAGTGGGTCAAATCGAGTGCCTTGCGCGGCAGCGGAAAAGGGAAGCGCAGAAACAAGCACGCTGCGACTCCGGCGCTGGAAAGTATCAGCGCGTGTTGCGCGCTGCTGTGCTCCGCAGCGATGCCCCAGATGGCGCTGCCGGCGGCGATGCTGCCCTGAAATGTAAACAGATAAACAGCCATCACCCGCGCCCGCACCCAGTCTGGGGCGAGATCCTGGATCGCAGTGTTGAACAGCCCCATGAAGCCGATCCACGCCGCGCCTCCGAACAACATCAACACGCATAGCAGCGCCAAACTCTTCAGCGCGCCGGTTGCCAGGACGATCGCGGCAAATACGGCAGTCGCCCCGGAGAGCAGATTTTCCAATGACAGAAACGAACGCGCGCGCTGCAACGCAACGGCCCCCAGCACCGCGCCCAGCCCGAAAAACGCCAGCAACAATCCGAATCCAATGGAACTCCGGCTCAGGCTGCGCGCGATCGCGGGCAGCAGCGCCCAGAAAGCACTCGAGAAGAAGATGACGCAGCTCGACCGCACCAAGAGCGTGCGGATGCTCGGTGAGTAGCGGACGTACCGGACGGCAGCGAACGTCGCACCGCGAATGGTCTCCGCGGGCACTTCGCTCGCGCGTGCAGGCCGCCTCCAACTGGCGATTACGAAGATGACGCCGATGAAGGACGCGGCGTTCAATACGAAGGCCGTGCCCACTCCCGCCACTGCGATGATCAGCCCGCCCAGTCCCGGTCCGACGGCGCGAGCGAGGTTGAATTCAATGCCGTTCAGCGCCAGCGCCGGGGGCAGAATTTCCTTTGGGACTAGATCCGGGAAAATCGCGCGCCACGCCGGAGCCTCGACAGCGTCGCCAAGCGACAACGCCAGGGTTAGAATCAGCAACAGCCACGGCGTCATCAGGTGGCCGATCGCTGCGACCGCGAGCAACACTCCCACCGCAGCCATCCAGATTTCCGTGCCGAGGATGAGCTTGCGGCGATCGAAAATGTCGCCGATGGAACCTGCGGGCAGTGCGAGCAGGAAAAAGGGAAGTGCGGCCGCGGTCTGAATCAAGGCGACGTAGGTCGTGCTGGTGGTCAGCGAAGTCATCAGCCACGCCGCCCCCACCGTTTGCATGAACGATCCGATGTCCGAAACCAGATCTGCAATCAGCAAATTGCGAAAGATCGGAACACGCAGAGGACTCCAGGCGCCAACCGATGGCGCGGATGGTTCGTTGCTGCGCGGCGTCATAAGATTTGGCTCATCTCACTGCGGCATTCATGCGCCCTGTGGCTGCTCGACCAGCAGCCTGGCGTAAGTGGAAGGATCAACGTTCCCCCCGCTGACTACGCAGCACACCGTTTGATTCTTGAATCTCTCCGGCGCAGCCAGCACCGCACCCAGGCTCAGCGCGCCAGTCGGCTCCGCTTTCAGGTTAGCGCGAAGGAATAGAAGCCGAACCGCCTCAGCGATTTTATCCTCCGGCACTTCGATGATTCCTTCCAGGCCGTGCTGCAGGATTTTCCAGTTGTGTACGCCTAGGCTCAATGTACGCGTGCCGTCGGCGATCGTCTCCGATTCGAACTCGTTGGCGACGATCCGGCCTTCGCGCAGCGATCGCGCACCGTCATTGGCCAGCAGCGGCTCGGCGGCGATCACCGGAATTGCTGAGCCGGCGCGGCGCAGCCCGACGATCAAGCCGGAGGTTAGTCCGCCACCGCCCAGCGGCGCGATCACCGCATGAAAATCGCGATTCAGCGCGGCGATCTCGGTGCCCAGACGGCTATTGCCTTCGATCACCAGCGGATCGTCAAACGGAGTGGCGATGTGCGCGCCGGGGTTCTCGTCGGCGAGTTGCTGCACTCGTTTCTTCCGGGTGATCGCGCGAGTGTCAATCAACTCGACGCGGCCGCCGTATTCGCGCACCGCTGCGATCTTGATTTGCGATGAGCTGGACGGCATCACCACGATGCAGGATTTTCCGGTGAGCGCACAGGCATACGCCAAAGCCTGGCCGAAATTCCCGGACGAAGCGGTAATGAATAGTTTTTGCGGGACGTTGATGACCACATTGTAGGCAGCCCGAAATTTGAAACTGCCGGTCTGCTGGAAAGTCTCGCTGGCCAGAACGATCTTTACGCCCAGGTATTTATCGAGACGGCTGGCCTCGATAATCGTTGTGGGGCGGACGATCGCGTCCGCGGAAACATGAGTGCTGGAAGAGGACCTCATCGGGTTCGCCTCTCAGAAATTCGCCCGGGTATTTTATACCGCGCGCTCATATCCCAAAAGCTTCCAGAGCGGCGAGCGGGTTCAGTCGAACTACGGAGAAATTCACTTTCGCCTTGGGGGAATGAAAAACGCGATTTTGTCGCGATTCGGGAAAAATCGGTCGTTTGTTTTCATGTACATCGAAGGGGGTATCCAGACGGTTCATGGATCGGATTTCTCATCCCTTTCGCATCAGTCTGCGGTCCAGTTTTGGTCATGGGCTGGCATGGGCTGTGCGAGGCTAGCATTTCCGCGCGGGGCACGGGAAGGGATCATTCCTGTGGATTACGAATTCAGAGGCCCGATGCGGTTCACGGACGCTTCAAATACGAATCCAATTCATGTGAATCAGCGCCAGCGAACTGAGCGCGACCAAAGCCCATAGAATTACGCCCTGCATCAAAGGACGAATTCCTACCTGGCGAATCGTCTGGCGGGTGAGCCCGGTGCCGATCAGGAAAAGCGTCGCGGAAAGGCCGAGTTTGCCGAGCTTGTTGAGTACGGGATACGCGGGAGCGAATTGCGGTAAGTAAGTGTTGGCCACCGCTGCCAGGCAAAAAAAGAGGATGAACCATGGCCACTGGATGCGCGTTTTGGTCTTCTTCACAATCGCGGTAGCTATCGAGAGCGGCACGATCCACAATGCGCGAGCCAGCTTCACGGTGGTACCGATGGCCAACGCCAGCGCGCCATATTTTGCGGTCGCACCCACCACCGAGCTGGTGTCGTGAATCGCCAGCGCGGCCCACAGGCCAAACTGAGTCTGGCTGAGGTGCAGCAACCAGCCAATCGTGGGGAATATCAATAGAGCCACCGAGTTCAGAATGAAAACGGTGCCGAGCGACACCGCCATCTCGTCCTCATTCGCCTCGATGATCGGTCCGACCGCGGCGATCGCACTGCCGCCGCAGATGGCGGTGCCCGCGGATATCAGGAAGGACGAAGTACCTTCGACGCCGAGATAGCGGCCCAGCGCTAGCCCGGCGATCATGGAAATCGTAATTCCGCACGCGGTATAGATGAATCCCGAGCGCCCGGCGTGAATCACCTGGTGAAGGTTCATGCCAAAGCCGAGGCCTACCACCGAGGCCTGCAGCAGGAACTTGCAGAGTCCCCTGGTTTGAGACTGGTACGGGTTCTGTACAGTGAGGCCATACACGAGACCGATAGCGAGCGACACCGCCGGTGAGAAGATTCCGCTGGCTGCGATGGCGAGTCCCAACCAGAACAGGATTTTGTTATTCATGCTTCAGAACTTGGCCCATCCCCAGGGAATTGAACTACACTGAAAACCATCGACTTCGCCGGGCTCGCGCGATATTGTGCTGCCCGGATGCGTCTTTCCAGGCGAAACGGACAACCTCTTGAAATCCAGAATTCTTGCCGCGGCTTCCGGCGCTTTACTCGTGTTTGCGATTCTCAGCTTGGCACAGCGCCTCGGCTGGGTCCAGCTTTCTGGTTCCGTCCTTGAAACTCTCCGTTGGATCGTAATCCTGCTGTTTGCCGGATATGCGGCCGCAAAGCGCTCGCTCACCGCCTGGATTCTGGTGGGTATGGCCGCCGGAGTGGAATTTGGTCATGACTGGCCGGCGCGCGCAGTGCAACTGCAAGTGCTGGGAACCATTTTTCTGCGATTGATCAAGGTGATTATTGCACCGCTGCTGTTTGGAACGCTGGTGGTGGGAATTGCGGGACATGCGGACCTGAAAAAAGTGGGGCGGATGGGCGTGAAGGCGCTTGTCTACTTTGAAATTGTTTCCACTTTGGCTCTGGTCATCGGATTTGTGGCCATCAACCTCAGCCGCGCCGGAGAAGGGGTGAGAATGCCGGCCGGCGCCGCGACGCAGACGTTAAACGCCGTACCGCACACCGCCAGCGAATTGATCGTGAATATTTTCCCGGAGAATATCGCCAAATCGGTGGCTGACGGTGAGGTGCTCCAGGTGGTGGTCTTCAGCGTTCTGTTTGGTCTGGCATTGGCCATGGTGCCAGAAGCGAAGCGCCGCCCGCTGCTGCGTTTTGCGGAAAGCCTTTCGGAAACGATGTTCAAGTTCACCAACCTGGTGATGCTCATCGCACCGATCGGCGTCTTCGGCGCAATCGCGTATACCGTGGGCCACATGGGAATGGGAATCCTGCTGCCTTTGCTGCGATTGCTGGGGACCATGTACGCGGCGCTGGGCGTTTTCATACTGCTGGTACTTCTGCCCATCGCGCTTCTGGTTCGAGTGCCAATCCTGCCGTTCCTGAAAGCCGTCGCCGAACCAGTTACCATTGCGTTCGCCACCGCCAGCTCGGAAGCGGCGTTACCGCGAGCCATGGAAAATATGGAATCTTTCGGCATCCCGCGCGAGACGGTTGCGTTCGTGCTGCCCACTGGGTATAGCTTCAACCTTGACGGCTCCAGCCTCTATCAATCGCTCGCCTTGATTTTCGTCGCCCAGGCTGCGGGGATTCACCTCACCGTCAGCCAGCAGATCGTGATGCTTTTCACGTTGTTGGTGAGCAGCAAAGGTGTTGCCGGCGTTGCCCGCGCCTCGCTGGTGATCGTGCTGGCCACCGCGACATCATTCCACCTGCCGCTTGAGCCGGTTTTCTTGCTGTTCGGCATCGATCAACTAATGGATATGGCGCGCACCGGTGTGAACGTCATGGGCAACTGCCTGGCCACCGTGGTGATTTCGCGCTGGGAGGGCGAAGTCCCGGTTACACCGCAGAACAGCTGACGGTTCTCACCCTCCCCTATTCTGGCGCGTCGTTATTCCTTTGGCTGCTGGGGATGGTTCTTCTCGTAGTCCGCGGTCCATGGCGGAACCACTCCCGCCATGCGCGCGTAGGCGATCGACTGCCCCAGATGTTCGTGGGCATGGGTTACCAGGAGGTACACGATGTCTCCGTCGTTGGCGTCCGGCCCGAGTTTCTTTTCCGGTTTTGCGAAATCGGCGTTGGTCATCTTTCCCACGGCGGACAGCGCAAACGCGAACGATTGGTTCAGCTGGTCGATGATCCTTGCCTTGTCCGTGGTTGACTTCTCAAAACCGTCCTTCTTGTAGTCCGCCGGCGGAGTCACACCCAGCATTCCGGGAATCATGTAGTTCGCGCCGGCAATGTGCAGATACACCTCGCCGATCGAGCGCACACCGGGGGCGGGCCTCCAGCTGAACTTGTCCGCAGGAATCGCCGCCGCCAGGTCGGTGAGTTTCTTCTGCAGCTCCTGCAAATCCAAAAGCGCCTGTGCTTTCATATCGTAGCTCGGCGAGGTCTTGTCGGTTTGCTCTGCTGCTGCCGCCCGCGTTACTGCGCTTCCGAACATGAGGCCCAGTGCCAGCACGGCAATCACGAACCGGTTTATCTTGTTCATTTAGGATCTCCTTTGACGTTCGGGCCCCGGAATTTGACACCGCGACCGAACGTACTTTTGGTGTCCGCGAAATCAGTGGTCTTCGTTTGTGTCATTGCAGTGGTGCTCTAGGCTTAGACGCTGCGCAGGGAAAACGTCTTGCTCAAATTAGAGCGAACCTCTACCCAGCTGCTTTCGGCGGACCGCTGCTAGAGGTGTTGCGACGGTGTGGGCGGTTGTAAGCCACGGTCGCGGGGCGACCAAACCGCGCGTGGGAAACTACGCTGTCGGCGTCGGCAAGGCTGGTTCGTTGGGCAGATTCGCTGGGACTTCCGGCTGCGGAGTGGGATTGCTGGCCGGCTCAGGGCGCGGGGGCACCTCGGGCAGCGGTGTATGGGGCTGCGGATCTGCGGGTTGGGGTCGCGGATCGCTGGGGGTAGGATTCGGTTCCATCGAGCACCTCGCTACATCCGTTCGGAAGTCGCGCAACGAATATCATTCGCGCAGCGCCGTCGAGAATCAATGAAAACATGTAGTTCGACGGCTATCTTGCTGCACGAAGCGAAGGTGCGTTCGCTGCGAAGGTGCCCGTCAATCTGGCTCGGGGAAATAGAGTCTGGTAGTCTGAGTGCGCAAGTGGAACGAGAAAGCCTTCGGCACTCCTGGATTTCGCTGCGGGTGCGAAGAGCAACGCTTCGGCGCATGCCCGGAGTGGTTCCACACTTCCCAAGGAGCTCAACGTCGAATGAGATTTAAGATTGCATTCCCGGCCCTCGCAGTGCTGATGTTCCTGCTGCCCTCCGCGGCGCAGACCAAACACAAAGTGATCATCGATCAAGATGCGCGCGGCCCCGCGACCACCGACCAGCAGTCCATGTTGATGCTTCTGCAGTCCCCGGACGTCGAAGCGCTAGGCATCACCATCGTCAGCGGCGACATGTGGCGCGACGAGGAAGTGGCGCACACGCTGCGCATGCTCGAGCTCACCGGCCACACCGATGTGCCGGTTTATCCCGGCGCGGTCTACCCGCTCATCAACCGCCTGGACACCATCGAGCGCTGGGAAAAAATCTACGGCCGCGTAAATTACAAAGGCGCCTGGAACCGGATCTCGTCCGGTGACGGCCAGCGCGGGGTGTTTCACGGCCCATTCGAAGTCCCCAACCTCCGGGAAGGGAATCCCACCACCAAGCCCGCCAGCGAAGACGCCGCCCATTTCATTATTCGCATGGTCCATCAGTATCCGCATCAAGTGACCATCTACGCCGGCGGGCCGCTCACTAACATCGCCCAAGCCGTCAGCATCGATCCCAGCGTTCCGGACCTGGCGCAGGAACTCGTGGTGATGGGCGGAAGCGTGGCGCCGGTGGTACCGGCCGGCTGGGAAACCGAAAATCGGCGCGAGTTCAATTTCTGGTGGGATCCCGAAGCGGTGCACATCGCGCTCACCTCGCCCATTCCGTGGCACAAAATCACCATCACTACGGTAGACATCTCCGTGAAGACCCGTATGAAGAAGGACTACATCGCCGAGATCGGGAAATCCAAGAGCCCGGCATCGCAATACATCGCGAAGTACGCTGACGAAGAATATATGTGGGACGAACTAGCCGTCGGGGGGTGGCTTGATCCCTCGATTTTCACCAAAGAAGTGACGCTTTACATGGATATCGATATTTCGCATGGCGCGGGCTACGGCAACGTACTGGTTTGGAATGCCGGTGACCAGCCGGGTCTAGGCGAGCAATTGGTCCATCTCCCGCAAGAGCTGGACTCCGCCAAGTTTTACAAATTGTTTCAGGACCTGATGGCACGGCCCTAGTTTTTCTGGCAGCCAGGAGCGCACGAGATTAGCGAAGGCCCCAAAAAACGGAAGGACCTCGGGAATTTCACGGGCGCTTTCCATTCCGGCCTAGCCTCGCACTTCCGCGCCGGTGCCTCGTGTTATTCCGAACGGTCCTACAATCCGCTAAACGCTTTGCTGCCAGACCGGCTGATGCGTTGGATTCCGCACGTGGCGCGCTTTTGGTTCCGCAAGAAGTATCCGTTTCGCGATTACACCAGCGGCGAACACGGCAACGGCGTCTACCGGATCGATGACCGCATCACCATCAGCCTGGCCGCCGACTGGGGCACCGGAACCGACGAAGCGCACATGGTGGCGGACCGCATACGCCAATTCCATCCGGACTTAACGATTCACTTAGGCGACGTCTATTACGTCGGCGACCAGACCGAAATCGACGAAAATTTTCTCGGTAAGAAAACTAGCCCGTACGAACCCGTGCAGTGGCCGACGGGTGCCAAGGGAAGTTTCGCGCTGAGCGGCAATCACGAGATGTATGCGCGCGGCATGGGCTACATTTCGTCGATACTCCCGCGCATGGGATTTTCGCCGCAGCCCGCCGCGGCATCCGCCCATGCCGCGCCTGAAACAGCATCGCCGCCCGGCCAGTGGGCGAGTTTCTTCTGCCTCGAAAATAATTTCTGGAAAATCATCGGCATCGACACCGGCTATCACTCCACCGGTTTTGACTGGGGCAAGCTGCCCATTCTGAAACACATCAAGGCGCTCCTGCGCAATGAACACTTCAAACCCGACTGCCGGATTCCGCAGCCCGTGCTCGCGTGGCTCGACGCGGTGGTGAAGCCAAACGACGATGGTCGCGGCCTGATTCTGCTTTCGCATCACGGCAGCCACTCGGCGTTCAGCGATTGGTACAAGATTCCGGCACGGCAGCTGGCAGGCGCGATTCACCGGCCGGCGATCTGGTTTTGGGGCCATGAGCACAAGCTCGCGATCTATGATTGGTTCGGCCCGCCGGACGGCATTTGTACGTTTGGACGCTGCATCGGCCACGGCGGCATGCCGGTCGAGCGAGCCCCTCATCCCCAAGCCGACTGTCCGGTGATCGGCTGGGACAACCGCCGCTACGACAATGGCGAGAAAATCGACGTTGGCTACAACGGGCACGCCAATCTCACGTTCGACGGTCCGACCCTGCGAGTGGAATACGTCGATCTGATGGGACAGCCACTTTTCAACGAATCGTGGCAAGCCGATCTGAAATCCGGAACGATGGAAGGCCCCAATCTTCAAAAGGTTTCCGCCGATCCCCACGTCCACATTCGCGCGTCGGCTCCCCCAGCGGTCTAGCCGTTTTCCTGATTTGCGCTGACCGTGAGAGCCCTCCCGCGCTTCTGCGCTAGAAAATCTCGATCCCGTTACACGTTTCTCCCGATTGCTGCAGACCTCCTCGGTGGTGTTATCTTGTGCCGCTCGGTTCTCGTTCCAGGGAGGCTTAAGATGCGAAGTCCACTCGGCATCATCATTCTGATCGTTATTGTTCTGGCGCTCGTCGGCGCACTACCGTCTTGGCCCTACAGTACGGGCTGGGGCTACTATCCGAGCGGCGGTTTGGGCTTGGTCCTGCTGATCGTCTTGATTTTGGCGCTGACCGGCCGGCTCTAGGGCGTCGCTTCGCGCGCGGGCGCCAAATGCGGCGCCCCATCTGCGTGCGGCATCAGCGCAAGACTTGCCCCTGGCGTCTGGTTCCATGACTCCCTTGCGTGTGGGGGCTTGTTCTGATAGCCTCGCCGCCTTATCGGTAACATCGCTCTTGGGAGACGCAGATGCCTCATTGTTCGAAGTGTGGGACGTTAACGCAGGATGGAGCGGCATTCTGCCCCAATTGTGGAGCGCCGCAAGCTTCTGGCGCGCCTATTCCGGCGGGTAGCGCTGTTCCGCCTCCGGGCGCTAGCTATGTTCCTTCAGCCCAGAGCGTCGATACCGGCCTTGAGGAAAACGTGGCGGGTTTGCTGTCTTACTCGGTGGGCTGGGTCACTGGACTGGTCTTTTTCCTGATCGATAAGCGTCCCTTCGTGCGATTCCACGCCGCGCAGTCGATGGTGATTTTCGGGGGCCTTACGGTTTTGAGGGTCGCCCTCATTTTGTTCCTCGCAGCTAGTCACGGCGCCGGACTCATTTTCTTTCCTCTGTTTGGGTTGCTCCAGATGTTGCTCTTGCTGATTGGGGTGATCCTGTGGGTGCTGTGCATGGTGAAGGCGTACCAGCACGAACTCTATCGCCTGCCGATCGCTGCTGACATTGCCGATAACCTCTGCAAGCGGTAATTCTTAGTCTGGCGTGGTACGCCGGATGTTCGCGGGACTTGGGCCGCCGTTCGCTAACGTTCATTGGGTCAGGGAAAATTGCGGTTCGATTGCTTGCCGCTTGACTTTCTTTCCTCCTCTCGCCATTCTTATTGGCTTTCCGGATTTGCTCTTGATTCGTTAACGGGCGTCCGCGGGGAGAATTTCGTGAAGGTGCGAGTTTGCTTCCACGATAAATGTTTTGATGGCGCGTCTTCCGCGTCCATTTTCTCGCGCTTTTACCGGGAGCGCATCGACCCCCAGGCCACGTTTGCGTATACCGGCATGACCCACACCGCCGCGAAACCATTCGAAGACGGTATTTTCGACGGCGATGAAAATGCCATCGTCGACTTCAAGTATTCCAGCTCGCCCCGGCTTACCTGGTGGTTCGATCACCATCAGAGCGCGTTCCTCACCTCCGCCGACGCGAAGCACTTTCGCGAACAGCACTCGCCGCAGAAGTTTTTCGATCCCGATTTCAAGTCCTGCACCAAATTTATCGCCACCATAGCCGCCGAGAAATTCGGTTTCGATGCGGCGCCTCTGGCCGACTTGATCAATTGGGGCGACATCATCGATGGCGCGCAATTTGAATCCGCCGAGGCGGCGGTGGGCATGGCGCAGCCGGCCATGCAGCTCGCGCTGGTCATTGAGAACGCGCCGGAACCGGATATGTCCGCGAAGCTGATTCCGGAGATCGCATATCGGCCGTTGGCGGAGATCGTTCAGCTGCCGCTGGTGGCCCGCCATCTGCCGCAGTTGCTGGAAAGGCATCGCAAGTCGGTGGACGTGTTCCGGGAGCGGGCGAATTTTCGCGACGGGGTGATATTTTTCGATTTCGGCGATTTGGAAATGGATGGCTACAACAAATTCATTCCTTACTTCCTGTTCCCGGAGGCTTTTTACACCGTGGGCGTTACCGCTTCCCCGGTTCGCAGCAAAGTTTCTGTGGGGACCAACCCGTGGCGGGAAAGTCCCAGGCCGGTGAACCTGGCCACCCTGTGCGAGAAATACGGCGGCGGAGGCCACGCCAAGGTCGCCGCCATTTCGCTTAGCCCCGACGATCTCGAGCGCGCTCGCCGGATCGCCATCGACATCGCCGCCTTCCTCCGCCGTTCCTGACCGAGTTTTGGCGGCGACTTTCGGCGCTGACCGCGTCATCCGTCCGCGTCACCCGCTCCCCTCAAAGCCCACCCCGTCGTTTCCCCGATTCGGCCTTTCGTATAGAATTACCAGGTCATTCACACGTGAATCTCATACCTACAGCCGGAGACGACAGATGATCCTGGACACGATCGCGATTCAAGCCATCTTGCCCCATCGCTATCCTTTTCTGATGGTTGACTCCATCATCGAGATGGAAGGCCTCAAGCGCATCGTCGGCATCAAAAACGTCACCATCACCGAATATTTCTTTCAGGGTCATTTTCCCGGGAAACCGATCATGCCCGGCGTCCTGATTCTCGAATCCCTGGCCCAGGCCGGCGGAGTGCTGCTTCTGAACCAGGTTCCCGACCGTGAAAGCAAGTTGCTCTATTTTGTCGCTATCGATGGCGCGCGATTCCGGCGCCCGGTGGTGCCCGGCGATCAGCTCCGTCTGGAAGTCACCACGATTACGTGGCGTGGAGGCTTCTGCAAGATGCAAGGAAGGGCCACGGTGGACGGCGAACTAGCGGCCGAAGCCACGTTGATGTGCAAGATGGTTGATCGCGAGATGGTTGTGACAGCGGCGGCGGCGACGCCCGCGACTGCATCCGCGTCCGCCGAAGCGGTCAAGTCTTGAGTCCGAGCCGGCGTTGCCGCATATCCAAGAGGATCCATCAGTGAGTTCTCCGCCAAGTGCGCCCGTGAACCTGATCGACCCACGCTCCGTCATTTCTCCCAGCGCACGGCTCGGCCCGGGAGTTCGCGTCGACGCTTTCGCGGTGATCGGCGACGAAGTGGAGCTGGGCGCAGGCTGCCACCTCGAACCACACGCCTCGATCAAAGGTCCCGCAACGCTCGGTCCGCGCAATCATCTGCACTCTTTCGCGGCGTTGGGCGGCGATGCGCAGGACCTCACGTTTCACGGCGAGCGGGCCACACTGGAAGTGGGCTCTGACAATCAATTCCGCGAATTCTGCACCATCAGCCGCGGCACCGCCAAAGGCGGCGGCGTCACCCGCGTCGGCAGCCACAATCTGATCATGGCCTACGCGCACATCGCGCACGATTGCGTGGTGGGCGACCACACTGTATTTGTGAACGGCGCGCAATTGGCCGGCCACATTCATGTGGACGACTATGCCACCATCAGCGCGTACTGCGCCCTGCATCAATTCGTCCGTATCGGGCGCTACAGCTACATCGCAGCGAACACCGTGATTACCCAGGATGTGCCGCCATTTTCCAAAATCGCCGCTCCCCGCGAAACTCGCTGTCTGGGCGTGAACGGAATCGGCCTGCAGCGCCAGGGTTTTGACGCCGAGCGCATGGAAAACATCGAACAGGCCTATCGCTTGCTGCTGCGCTCGAAATTGAACACTTCACAGGCCGTCGAAAAGATGAAAGAAACCTTGGGCGCCTCGCCGGACGTCTTAGAACTGATTGCCTTCATCGAGTCGACTTCTGACCGCGGTTTGACGAAATAAAGGAAAGCCATGCCTTCCTCTACCCAATTCACTGGAACCACGGGCGGCTGGGGTTTGATCGCCGGCAATGGCGATTTCCCGTTTCTGGTGCTGGAGGGCGCCCGCAGCCAGGGAATCGAGATGGCCGTCTTTGCGATTCGCGAGGAGGCTTCGCCGGAGTTGGAAAAGCATGCCTCGCGTCTCCATTGGCTTGGCCTGGGCGAACTGAGCCGCGCCATCGAGCTGTTGCATAAGGAAGGCGTAAAACACGCGGTGATGGCCGGGCAGGTGAAGCACAACAAAATTTTCAGCGCGGTGCGTCCGGATTGGAAGCTGGCAAAAGTAATTTTTTCGCTTTCCAAGCGCAACACGAATTCGCTCATCGGCGCCGTGGCCAAAGTGCTGGAAGAGGAGGGAATTGAGCTGGTCGATTCCACTTCGTTTCTGGCGCCGCTGATTCCCGGCCCCGGCGTTCTCACTCATCGCGCGCCGGACGCGGAGGAAACCGCGGACGTGGCTTACGGCCGCAGCATTGCCCGGCAAATCGCGGGGCTGGACCTGGGCCAGACGGTAGTAGTCCGCGATCGAGCCTGCGTCGCCATTGAGGCCATGGAAGGCACCGACGAGACCATCGAGCGCGCTGCACGCATTACCGGCAACAAGCGGCTGGTGGTGGTAAAGGTCAGCAAGCCGAACCAGGACATGCGCTTTGACGTCCCGGTGGTGGGCCTGCGCACCATCGAAGTGATGCGGCGGTCGAACGCCACCGTCTTGGCCATCGACGCCGCGCGCACGCTACTCTTCGATCGCGAAAAGCTGATCGCAGCAGCCAACGACGCAGCCATCGCGATCGAAGCCACGGTGCCGGTAGACGCGCTACAACCGGCCGGGGCCGAAGCCGGCGACTAGCATTATTTTGAGTTGGGTACTGAAGCTTCGTAGCAGGGGATGATTTGACCGAAAAGAACATTAAGGTGGCCGTAGCCGGCGTAGGAGACTTCGGCCGCAACCACGTCCGTGTGTGGAAGGAATTGGAGGGCGTCGAACTCGTCGGCGTCCTGGACGCCAACGCCGAGCGCGCCCAAAAAGTGGCGGAGGAGTTCGCCACGGTAGTCCTGAAGGATTTCGACGACCTGGCCGCCCGCGCGCAAGCCGTCTCGCTCGCCGTCCCCACTGCCGAACACGCCAGAATCGGCTGCGAGCTGCTCGAACGCGGTCTGGACGTCCTGGTAGAAAAGCCAATCGCCGCCTCGCTCACCGAGGCCGACGCCTTGCTTGCCGCCGCCATCCGCAACAATCGCATCCTGCAAGTCGGCCACCTGGAACGCTTCAACCCTGCGGTAATCGCCGCCGAAAAAATCATATCGCGGCCGCTATTCTTCGAGATCCATCGCATGGGCGTCTTCTCGCCGCGCAGCCTGGATATAGATGTGGTCTACGACGTCATGATTCACGACCTGGAAATCCTGCTGGCCTTCGTCCCCGGGCCGGTGGCTGACCTCCGTGCTGTGGGCATTCCCGTCCTTACCGATAAAGTGGACATCGCTCACGCGCGCATCGAATTTGAAACCGGGGCCGTCGCGAATCTCACCGCCAGCCGCGTCTCCACCGAACGCGTCCGCAAGATGCGCTTTTTTCAGGAGCACGAATACGTTTCCATCGACTTCACCCGCCAGGATGTCTTACGCGTTCAAGTCGATCCGCCCGCGGCACGCGCCCCGGGCGCTCCGGTGGAATTACCGATGCCGCGGTTTGAGACTCTGGGCTCCGGCCACGAAGAGCCGCTGCTCGCCGAACTCCGCGCCTTCGCGGACTCCGTGCGCACCCGGCAGACGCCGCGCGTGGATGGCGTGGTCGGGCGCCGCGCCCTCGAGCTGGCTGACCGCGTGATGGCGGGCATCCTGGAACACTCCCGGCGCGTCCAACACTCGACATTCGCCCCTCAGGACACTCGATGATCGCGCGCACCCTCGTCCCCACCGACGTCAAGCCCATCACCCTGGACGAAGCTCGCAAGCCTGCGCAGCGTTTGTCGTCGCCTCTCGATGGCCGCAGCATCATCCCTCTCGACATGCCCATCCTGCCGATGGATGCACGTACCAATATTCCCTCCCACGTTCCGCTGGAATCGCTCACCAATCGCACTTTGGTGCCGCGCAGCATGCCGGTCACCCCGATGGAATTTACTCCGGCACTGCCCCGCCACCTGCCGCTCGCCGTGCTCGAAGCGCGCACCGTAATGCCGGTGCAGATTAACCCGGTCACCGAAGAAGACGTGCGCCGGCTCGAGCAGCTTCCGGTGGTGACGTCCCAGCTGTTGGAGATGGTCGAACCCGACGTGATGACCACCGGGGAAGTAAACCTGTGGACTCGGCCGGTCGAGGAAAAGGATCAGAAAGAGAACAACGTCTCCCGCGTTGTTTCGCTGCTCGTGCACGTCGCTCTCATCTTGCTTGTGATTTTTCTCCCGGGTTTGTTTGCATCGCGCGCTCCCACTACCGCGGACTACGAATTGGCACGCCGGCAATTGAGTTTCGTCCCCAACTTCCTACCGTCCTCGCCGGGCGAAATTACTCACAAGGCCCCCGGACCGGCCGGGCCCAAGCTGCACATTGCCCCAGGAACTCTGAATAAAGTTGCGCCGCCACGTCCGGTGGAAGCACCCGCGCCAGTGCAAGTTCCGCACCCACAGGCGGAGTTGCCGGCGGCGCCCGCTCCGAGGCCTTCGATCACCCAGCAGCCGGTGCCGGTCCAGACCGCGCCACCTTCCCCAATTCCTCCGGTGCGCAGCGACACATCTTTGCCGCCGCCCCAGCCGGGCAAATTGAATCTCGGTATTCCGAGCCTATCGCCGAGTCGCGCGCTGGCGCAATCGGAGAAGAATTCAATGAGGGGTGGCGGAGGCCCAAGCGGTGGGGTCGAAGGTCCCGTTCCGAACGGTGGTGGTGGAGGCGGAGGAGGAGGTGGTGGTGGCGGAGGCGGACGGGGGCAAGTCGGCAACGGGTACCAGATGCTCACCGATCCACAGGGTGTCGATTTCGACGGCTACCTGCGCCGAGTGTTGGACAGCGTCAGGCGGAATTGGTATGCGGTGATCCCCGAGTCAGCCCGACTGGGCGAGCAAGGCCGCGTGACCATCGAATTTAAGATTCAGAAGGACGGCACCGTGCCGTTCCCCGATCCGAGCCTCATTCGCACTTCGGGCAAGGACCCGCTCGATCGTGCCGCGATGTCCGCGATTCGATCCTCGAGTCCGTTTGAGCCGTTGCCCAGCGCTTTTCCCGGTCCGTTCATCGAGTTGCGCTATTTTTTCTACTATAACCTTCCGCTCGACTACCAGTGAGGCTCTCGCGTAATCAGGTCGTCGGCGCCCTGCTGCTAGCTCTGCTGGCGCTCCTGTTTCTCTTGCTGCGGCATTGGATATTTCGCGGATGACCGCGCTGCCGCGGCTCGTCGTCGTTCTCGGGCCCACCGGCTCGGGCAAGTCAGCGCTGGGTATTCGCCTGGCGCACCAGCTCGATGGCGAAGTCCTGGTATGCGATTCCACCCAGATATATCGCGGCTTTGATATCGGCACCGCAAAGGTTCTTCCCGCCGAGCAGCTGGGCGTTCCGCATCATCTGGTGGATCTCGCGGATGCGCCGCAAATTTTCACCGCCGGCGAATATCGCCGCGCTGCGCTGGACGTCCTCGCCGATTTGCGCCGCCGTAACAAGCTCCCCATATTGACCGCCGGCTCCGGCCTGTATCTGCGAGCCTTGCTGGAAGGTCTGGCCGATGCTCCCAGACGCTCCGACGCCCTGCGCGAACGTCTAACCCAGCGCGCCACCACAAAATCTCCGGGCTACCTTCATCGCTTGCTGGCGCGCCTGGATCGCCACTCGGCCCAGCGAATCGCCCCGGCCGATACGCCAAAATTAATTCGCGCCATCGAAGTCTGCCTGCTAACCGGCAAAACCCTAACCCAGATCCACGAAGAGGGGCGCGATAAGCTTGAGGGGTTCGAAGTACTAAAAATTGGGCTGTCCCCTCAGCGCGACGAGCTCTACGCGAGGCTGGATGCCCGCGTCACCACGATGTTACGTGCCGGCTGGCTGGAAGAAATAGCCCGCCACCGCCAGCAGGGAATCGCGGCAGGCGCCAAGCCTTTCCAGTTTATCGGCTACTCGCAGCTAAGAGCGCACCAAGAGGGCCGCGCCACGCTACCCGACGCGATCAAAGAGATCCAGCAGGCCACCAGAAGATATGCCAAGCGCCAGATGACGTGGTTCCGTCGGGAAAGAGAAGTCCACTGGCTCAACGGTTTTGGCGACGACCCCAAAATAGCGGACCAAGCCCTGCAAATACTAGAGCCAATCCGCAACTCCTAGCGGCTGCCTCAGGCCAGTATGCATAGGTGCACACTCCATATCCCGCGGCGACTCATGGTGGAAGGGTTGCTAAGCGAAGCGAAGTGGGTGCCCCGGGTGTCGATTTCACACCTGGGTCCCCTATATTTTTCACTTGGCCTTGTCTCCAGAATTTCCACGATCCCCAAGAATCAGGTGGTTTGGCGGGATTTGCTGCAGTGCATAGCCTGGACGATGCCCGAGCCATCCGGCCAAGATTTCTCCGGCTCAGATCACGGTCGCCGTCACCGTTCTATTTCTAGCTCCACTTCGTTTGACCTGGTGGGCGTGCATGCAGGTGGCTGGTTCTCGACGAAATCGGCCATTTCCAGTCTCAGGTTCCCAGGGTTTGTCGCAAAGTTCATCCCCGTGTCGAAATCAATTACGCCTTCCCGAATCAGCCTCTCAATTTCTCCGTCGAAATGTTGCATGCCTTCGGTGGTGCCGTCGCGCATGGCGTCCAATAGCGTCTTACCCTGATTCTCTCCCTTTAGGATGTACTGCTGCGTTCGCAATGTCGCTTTCAAGATTTCAAGAACTGCAACGCGGCCGCAGTTGTCTTTCCGGGGGATAAGACGCTGCGAGATGATGTACCGGAAGGACTTTGCAAAGCGATTTCGGATGGCCTGTTGATCGCCTAATGGAAAGACCCCGATGATCCGCTCGAGTGTCGAAGAGGCGTCTATCGTATGCAACGTTGACAGCACCAAATGCCCCGTCTCGGCCGCCTCCAGTACGATCTCGATGGTTTCCTTGTCGCGCATCTCCCCCACCAGGATGACGTCAGGGGATTGCCTCAAGGCCGCGCGCAGCGCCAGATCAAAGCGGGGAGTGTCGCTATGCAATTCTCGCTGATGGATTATCGATTTCTTGTGATTGTGGGAAAACTCGATGGGGTCTTCGATGGTGACGATATGGCAAGCCTTGGTCTCATTAATGAGGTTAAGCAGAGCCGCCAACGTTGAAGACTTGCCCGAACCAGTGGAACCCGTTACCAATACCACTCCGGTCTTGAGTTCGGCGATCTGAGCGAATTGCAGTGGCAAATTCAGTGAGGCGATGTCCGGTATATTGGTGGGAATTGACCGCATGACGATCGCGTAGGTCCCTCGTTGGCTGAAGACATTCACCCGCAAGCGAGCTAACGCCGGAATGCTGTATGACAAGTCGCAAGAACCTTCGTCTTTCAGCCTTTGCTGCGCTAATGGATTTGTGCCGATCATGTCGGCCGCAATCCGGGCGGTGTCTGCCGGGCTGAATTTCTCCACGCCAGGAATCTTTAGTTGCACCAGGCGCCCGTTCAATCGGGCATGCGGCGCCTGATAAGGGGACAGAATCAGGTCACTGGCGTGCTTGGACGCCAGTAGCATCTCAGAAATGATTGCCGCGGTGGATAGAGGTGCTGCGTTTTGTTGGGTAAGAGGTGGATTCATAAGATGTCTCTAATGTTTAAGCGGCGAAAAAAACGCGAATGTAAGAACGTATTGATTCGTAAACTTAAGGTTCCGCTCACTGAGTCCAGCGGTCAATTCATTTACGGGTCTAGTGTAGGTAATAGGTTACTTATTCCCGCCAAAGATCGTCCCCGCGGCTCGAGGTCGCCTGTTGGATCGCCTGGTTGTGGCCCGCAGCGGCTTGCGTGCCGTTGACTTCTAGCGCCCGAGCCAAACGCTGGTAGGATCCCCGCACGCAGGTCGCCGGGCTCTAGCGGCAAAATTGCGTTTCACTGGGAGCTCCACCATGGGCGCAGCAGTTGCCGGACGTCTCGCCAGAGCGCTTGTTTTCGCGGCAGTTTTCTTCATGTTGGAGCTCGCCCGCGCTACAATAGACGCGTGCCTGGCCCCGCTTTCTCGACTCCAAAGCGTTCATCCGCAACGATCACCACCGACCGCCGCGACACTCGCGATCGCGTCGTGCTGGTCGGGGTGTCGCTCAAGAAAAACGCGCGCCGCGGCAAATCGCTAGGCCTGCTCGCCGATGATTCCCTCGACGAACTCGATGAGCTCGCCCGCAGTGCAGGCGCCACTATCGTCGGCAGCCTTCTGCAAGTCCGCGACTCGATCGATCCAGCCACGCTGATCGGGCGCGGTAAGCTCGAAGAAGTAAAAGCCCAGGTGCTCCAGGGCGACGCCACCTTGGTGATCGTGAATCAAAATCTCTCTCCCGTGCAGCTACGTAACTTCGAAGACGCCCTCGACTGCCGGGTGATCGACCGCACCCAACTGATCCTGGATATCTTCGCCCGCCACGCTCGCACCCGCGAAGGCCAGCTGCAGGTAGAACTCGCGCAATTGAACTATTTATTGCCGCGCCTGACCGGAAAAGGCGTGATGCTTACCCGCCAAGGCGCAGGAATCGGCACCCGCGGACCCGGCGAACAGAAACTCGAAGTAGACCGCCGCAGAATTCGCGACAAGGTGGCCAAAATCGAGCAGGCCATCGAAAAGGTGCGGCGCCAGCGCGCCACGCGCCGCCGCGCGCGCTTCGAGATGCCGCTGGGAACCGTCGCCCTGGTGGGATATACCAACGCCGGCAAGTCCACTTTGTTCAACGCGCTTACCCACGCCGCGGTGCTCACCTCGTCCCGCATGTTCGCCACCCTTGACCCCACCATTCGCGCGGTTCGGTTGCCTTCCCAACGCCGCGTTTTACTCTCCGACACCGTCGGATTTCTCCGCGCCTTGCCTCCCGCGTTGATCGCCGCGTTTCGCGCCACCCTCGAGGAAGTCACGGAATCCGGGGTGATCATGCAAGTCACCGACATTTCCAATCCCGGCCACGCCGAGCAGGACGCCGAAGTGGAAAAGGTGTTGCAGGATCTGAAAGTTGCCGACCGGCCGCGCTTGCACGTCTATAACAAAATCGATTTGCTCAGCGAAGACGAGTCGCGCATCCTTCTGGAATCGAAAACCGCCGCGCCGGGCGCGAATCGCGTCTTCGTGTCCGCGGCCACCGGCCAAGGCCTCGATGAATTGCTGAAAATTATGGACGCGGCGCTGCCGGTCGCTCCGATGGTCCACGTACACCTCGCGCTGCCTCTCGATAAGGGCCGTGAACTCGCCATGGTGCACGCTTGCGGCCGCGTTTTGCATTCCGAACTGCAAGACGGACATATGGCGCTGGATGTGGAATTACCGGAAGGAATCGCGCGAAATCTGCAGGAATACGCGGAAAAACCGCACGAATAAGCGCCTGTGAGAAAAGTGGCCAAAATCGCCCCACCTGTGGAAATAGTTGTGGAAAAGCAAGGACCCGAATTTCAACCTTTGGAAGAGAACCGCAAAACGCCTGCCCCCACTTAGAACTACCATTACCCGCTTAGTCCGCTGTAACAAAAGGGTTTGCAGGCCGCCTGGTTCGGCGGCGGGTTTCCACAGCCCTTCGGTCCGCTACGGAATGCCCAGCCGGCAATTTGCACAGGTTTGCAGCGTTTTGTTCTCTAAACGATACTACCGAGGGGGGTTACAAAGTCGTAAGAATCAACCTGATTCTCTACTGCGCATCAATACCAGAATCTCTTCGACTCCCCGTATGAATCCCGACAAGTCGCGCCTGTGCCGCGAATTTTATTTTTTCGTGCCGTTCGAGCCGCAAAGTTTCTTCCACGAGCTAGAAAATCCAATTCCTCCACCGAAATTCTTCCATCGTTCACCGCGTAGCACCGGCACCCCTCGGAAAAAACTCTTCACACGAGAATTATCGTGGCTATTGAGACGCGGTGCGTGTGTCGCACAAGAGTTCGACGTCGGAAATAACATCGGTGCGGATGACCGCGAGCGACTTGCCGTCCGAGGAGAATTGGAAATTGCGAGTTTGATCGGCCGTAAAGTTCGTCAACCAATGACCCGGCGAGCCATCCAGCGGCTGCGCCCAAATGTTGCCAACTCCGTTTACGACGGCGTTATAAGCCACGGCCTTGCCGTTCGGAGTGATGGCAATCGGCCTGGCTGCGTCAACACGGGGATCACTTCAATCGCAGGAGGGAAGGAATGCAGACGAAGCGCTGCACCGCTCTCTCTTGGCTCTAGTAGACCAGAGAGAGTCGCTTTCGGCGTTCGACCCATTCTTCGCTCGCCAGAATTCTGGGTGTGACTTCGATCAGGCGCGGCAACATGTTGAAAACCGCGACAGGACCCCATTCCGTCCCCTTGCGGG
The DNA here is from genome assembly GCA_963725655.1 of uncultured Acidobacteriota bacterium. Classification (GTDB taxonomy): domain Bacteria; phylum Acidobacteriota; class Terriglobia; order Acidiferrales; family UBA7541; genus CAVRXT01. The sequence goes on from CAVRYY010000001.1 coordinate 1,173,433, forward strand.
TCCGAAAACCCTTCTTGTTGAGCTCCTCGGCGACCTTAGTGATCGAAATATCCTGGATGATCAGTTCCATCATCGAAAAGAGAAATTGCATCTCCGGGGCATTTTCTTCGAGATATTCGCAATCTCCTGAGATTTGGGAGCCGAACGGTGCTTCTTCGAGCAGCTTAGGCTTGGGAGAATCATCGGTGTCCACGTCTCGCTCCCATTCGATGCCGACTAAGCGCCAGCCTGCCTGCTCGCGTTCACGCAGATAGTTCAGGTCGAATGGACGATCGAACGATTCTTTAACGCGCTGCGTTCCTTTCATCAGGTTTCTCCCCGCGGCCGCTCCCCGAGACGCGTTACGGCGATCCAGAGCAAGTATTCACCCATTCCAGCGGATATCTATTCGAATGCTGGCGCACTACTTAGCTGATCGACCTTTTCTCGAAGCGCGCCGCACTGTCCATTTGTGGGACGAACCCTGCGCGAGACCGAACATTCTCAACCGGGATTCGGTACACAAGTGATTCCGGCCCCCCAGGAGCGGGAGAGTGGCGGGTGCCTACCGTATTACGTACGCCGCAGTGTTATCCGCGCAGTGCCGTTGGCTGGTGCCGTTGACTCTGACAATTCTCAGGTCTATAGTGAAATTCTCATGCCCAAGCAGCGAAGGACGGCATCGAGAACGAAATGAACCTCCCGAACAGCCTGACTATCCTTCGTATTTTCTTTGTCCCGCTCCTTGTGGTCGTGCTGCTAACCCAGGAACCCAATTTCGATTTCTGGGGGCTGCCGATCCACTTCGAAGTGTGGGGCGTGCTGATATTGCTGGTGGCGGCGGCCACCGATGCGATCGACGGCTACATCGCACGCAAGTGGCGCGAAGTGACCACCCTGGGAATCCTGCTCGACCCGATCGCCGACAAACTGTTGATCTCTGCGGCCTTCATCTCTCTGGTGGAGATGGGTTTGGTACCGGCGTGGATGGTGGTGATCATCATCGGACGCGAGTTCATCGTGGTGGGACTGCGGAACATTGCCACGGCCGAAGGATTGATCATTCCCGCCTCGGCGTTGGGGAAAACCAAGATGGTCCTGCAGGTTTTGGCCGGCTGCGCCATCATTCTGGCCGCGCGGCACCCGGCGCTCAAGCCGCTGGGGAATGTTTTGCTGTGGCTGGTGGTGCTCAGCGCGGTGGTTTCCGCGGCGCACTATTTCCAGATGTTTTGGAGCCAGATCAATACTCGTGTAGAGCAGCGCCAGCGCCGCACGCTGGTGATCGAATCGGATAAGAAGCCGCAAGATGTCCCCACTCGGTAGCCGTGAGCGCGTTCTTCTACTTGAAATCGCTCGCACCGCCCTCCGCAGCGCCGTCGAACAACACCACCGCCCGCCTCCTGCTTCTGCACCCGATGGTTTGAGCCGCCCGGCCGGCGCGTTTGTCACCTTGCGCCGCGATGGGGAATTGCGGGGTTGCGTCGGGCAAATCGAAGCGGCTGAAACCCTGGCTAGCGTGGTAGCGCACGCCGCAGTTTCGGCTGGCATGCAGGATCCGCGGTTCGCGCCGGTCGCAGCGGACGAAATCGCAGCGCTCGAGATCGAGATTTCGGTGCTTTCGCCCCTCGAATCGATCCGTCCGGAAGACATTCGCATCGGCGAACACGGTTTGGTAGTCTCCCGTGGGAAGTTCCGGGGCGTGCTGCTGCCGCAGGTGGCCATCGAGCACGGATTGAGCGTCGAACGGTTTCTCGAGGAAACTTGTCGCAAGGCCGGCATGGAGCGGAACGCGTGGAAACTGCCGGGAACGCAAATTCAGGGGTTTACCGCGGAAATCTTTTCCACCGCCAGCGAAGCCACAGAGCAAAATTCCGTGTCGAGTGCAGGACCTTCGGCAGCACGAACAAAAACGTAGCGTATGCGTGCGACGCGGTGCGTCACGCCACGCAGTGAATCAATAATCTTTGTGCCTTAGCTTGGGGTTATTCGAGTTCGACGTAATCGCCGGAGTAGACTTCGCTCAGCGTAAACGTCAGCAGAACGGTGGAAGCGTTCGGCGCGGTGCGCACCACCACTCCTTCGCCGATGATCTGCCGCGGAACGGTATCCCACTTGTACTTGTCGGATACTCCCCCGAAGCCGTACACCTTGAATGCATTGCGCTTGCCCTGATACGCAAGTTCCGTTTCCGTGCCGCTATAGCGGAACACCCGGAAATAATCGCCCACCTTCACGCCTTGACCCGCTCCCAGGTTCACGTAGGCGATGTCATTGGTGCCCATCGAGACGTGATATTCCTTTCCGGTGACCACCATGGCCAGGGGCTTGCCGCTGGCTGGCGCGAAGCGGTCGAATGCTTCCTCTGGCTTCAGTACGGGAGTTTCGCGGCTGGGGACCGGCAGTATGATGTCTCCGCGCTGCATGTAGCTGCAGGAGTGGATCACTTGCGCGACCGAGGTATTTTCTTGCGTCGCCACTACCCGCACGCGTCCTTCGTCCTCCCAAACCTTTCCGATCTTGTTCAGGATCGAGTCTTCCCAGGAAAACCACTGGGTCTTGTTTTCGTCTTTCACCGCACGGACCGCGATGAACTCATCGCCTACTTTCACGCCCTTGCTGGTCCCCTTGTTGATGTAGATGTAGTCGCCCTGCCCGAACGTGGTCAGGGTGTTGGCGAACTCTCCGGTGATCAGCATCGTTTCGCTCGGCACCGCTTCATCGCTGACGACGCCGGAGCAATACATGTCGTTCTGAATGGGCGCGCGCGTTTTGGCCTGGGCGGACGCAACCGTCGTCGCCAGCAAAATCATTCCACCCATGATCAAAAGTTTTGCACGCATCGAAAACGCTCCTTTTAGCTCCGCCAGTTCATCCCAGCACGCGACCGCGACTCAAGCCGGCGTTTCGCGCGACCTTTTCAGCAATCCTCGGTGTGGGCGCGGACAGAAACGCCATCCGCGGGTACAATACAGATCCACCCCAATGGCCCATATCTGGACCCAGTACTGCTGTGTCCAACGTAGCAGGCGCCTCCGGCAGCGTCAATATGGTGTTTCTGCATGCTTTACACTTTGTGCACCACATGGTAGAAGCCTCAGTCCGGGCAATGTCTGGTATCCACAGGAGAAGGCGGAAGATGGCGGCTCTTTTCGGTCGGGATCGAATCTGCGGTGTGGTGGCGGCGGTGACGCCTCGCGACATGTTTCGCCAGTTGGCCGCCGCCCTCCACTCCACCAGCACCGTGGAGCTGCGCCTCGACTACCTGCGGGATGCCCGCGAGATTCGCCACTTTCTCGCGCAGTTGAGCGAGTTTCGGCGGGTGGTGCCGCGCATCGCCCGCGCCACGCTGATCGCCACCTGCCGCCGCAAGGATGCGGGGGGCAAGTTCCGCGGGAGTCCGGCCGCGCAATTGGACCTCCTGCGGCTGGCGGCCAAGAGCGGCTGCGCGTGGCTGGATCTGGAGATTGAGACCGCTGCGGGCCTTAGCGAAGAGGAATGGTCGGAGCGCGCCTCGCCGGCCGGATCGCTGGGCTCGCGCCAACAGGCACCGGGACCACAAAGCCGGCGGCGCACCCAGACTTCGGCTCCGGCGCCGGTGAAAGCACGGTGGATGATTTCACATCACGATTTTCGGGCCACCCCAGCGCAACTGAAACCCCTTTTGGCGCGCATGGAGCGCTTGCGGGCGGATGCGTACAAAATTGCCACCCAAGCCCAGTCTCTTCGCGAGGCGGTGCGGGTCTGCGACCTGGCGCGCCCGCGCCAGGATGTCGTCGCGGTTCCCATGGGCGAGCTCGGCCTGCCGGCGCGAATCCTGGCGCTGCGAGGCGGCAGCGCCTTGGCGTACGCGAGCGTCGAGACCGCCACCGCGCCGGGGCAAGCATCGTTGGCGGACATGAAAACGCTGTATCGCGCCGACGCAATCGACGCGCAAACCCGTGTCTACGGTGTGATCGGCGATCCGATCGGTCACTCGCTGTCCCCGGTGATGCACAACGCGGCGCTGCGCGCGCGGAAGGTTCATGGCGTGTTTCTGCCGTTTCGCGTTACCGATCTGCGCGATTTTCTTCGCGCCATCGCGCCGATGGGCATCCGCGGGTTCAGCGTTACTTTGCCGCATAAAGCGCGCATCCTCCGTTACCTCGATGAATGCGACCCATTGGCCGCCGATATCGGCGCCGTAAATACCGTGGTGGTGCGCGGTGCGGGCAAACTCTACGGGTACAATACGGACTACACTGGTGTGCTGCACGCGATGCAGAAGCGCATGACTCTCCGCGGCGCGAAGGTGCTGCTGTTCGGTGCGGGCGGCTCGGCGCGGGCGGCGGCGTTTGCACTGGCGGGGGCGGGGGCCAGCGTAGTTGTTTGTGCCCGGCGCCCGGCGCGGGCCAGCGAACTGGCGCGCGCGGTGGGCGGCGAGACCGTTCCTCGGCGGGCGCTGCGTGGTGGCGCACGGTTTGACGCCATCGTGAACGCGACGCCGGTGGGCATGTATCCGCACCCGGACGCGAGCCCGCTCGACGCCGCGGAACTCAACTGCCGGGTGGTGTTCGATTTGATTTATCGTCCGCAAAAAACGCGGCTGCTGCAACTTGCCGCGCAGCGCGGCATCGAAACCATTTCCGGCCTGGAGATGTTCGTGGCCCAGGGCGCCGCGCAGTTCGAAATTTTCACTGGCATGCGCCCTCCGGTGGCGGCGATGCGGCGCGCGGTGGAATCAGTGCTCCAGCGCGAAGAGAAGGAACGCAGCAAGCGATGATTCAGCCCGATTTCAAAACATTTTCCCGGCTCGCGCGGCGCGGCAACCTGGTGCCGGTCTACGACAGCCTCACTGCCGATTTGCTCACTCCGGTGGGCGCGTACCAGCGCATCGCCCGCGGCGCGCGCCACGCTTTCTTGCTGGAGAGTGTCGAGGGCGGTGAACGGATTGCCCGCTACACGTTTCTGGGGGCCAACCCGGCGGAAGTGGTGCGCACCCGCGGAAAATCCTGTTACGTCGAATCCGGCGGGCGCCTCAAGAAATCCCAGGAAGATCCCATTCTGCTGCTGCGGCGCATGATGGCGCGCTACCGTCCGGTGCAGTTGCCTGGTCTGCCGCCCCTGGTGGGCGGCGCGATCGGATATTTCGCCTACGACATGGTGCGGCTGATCGAAAAGATTCCGGCCTCCGGACGCGACGATCTGGGATTGGACGACGCGGTGCTGATGTTCTATCTCGGATTGGTGGCCTTCGATCACGTGCGCCACCGCGTGTGGATCGTGCAAAACGCTTTTACCCAGGACGCCGGCGCCGTGCGCCAGCGGCCCCGATCGCTGCGCCAGAGCTACGATCATGCGGTGCGCCAGATTGAAAGCACGCGCCGCGCGCTGGAACGCGCATTGCCGGAAGAAAGGCCGCGGCCCAAGAAGACCGCTCCCTTGCGGATCACGGCGAACATGACTCGCGGGCGGTTTATGGGGGCGGTGCGCCAAGCCAAGAAATACATCCGCGCCGGAGACGCTTTTCAGATCGTCACCAGCCTGCGGTTTGCCGCCGAAACCGCAGCCGACCCGTTTGAGATTTACCGCGCGCTGCGAGTGATCAATCCGTCGCCGTATCTTTATTTCCTGAAGCTGGACGGCGTGGCCATCGTGGGCAGTTCGCCCGAGATGCTGGTAAAAGTGCAGGGGCGTGACGCGTATTACTCGCCGATCGCCGGCACTTTGCCGCGCGGCCGCGACGAGCGCGAGGACGCTGCCAACGAGTCCAAGCTCATGGCCGATCCCAAGGAACGCGCCGAACACATCATGCTGGTGGACCTGGGTCGGAACGATTTGGGCCGGGTATGCGAGTACGGCACGGTGAGCGTGGAGCGATTGATGTACGTCGAGCGGTATTCCCACGTGATGCACCTGGTGTCGCGCCTCAAGGGCCGCTTGCGCCCCGACGTGGATTGTTTCGATGCGCTGATGGCTTGTTTCCCGGCCGGAACGCTTTCCGGCGCACCCAAAGTGCGTGCGATGCAAATCATCGACGAACTAGAGCCCACCCGGCGCGGCATTTACGCCGGCGCGATCCTGTACCTCGATTTCTCCGGCAATCTCGATTCGTGCATCGCCTTGCGCACCTTGGTCGCCAAGGACGGCCGCGCCTACGTACAAGCCGGTGCGGGAATCGTTGCGGATTCGGTGCCCGCGCGCGAATATCAGGAAGCGGTGAACAAAGCGAAAGCGGTGGTAGCCGCGCTCCAGGCCGCGGACCATGAAAACCGCGCCGCTGGCGGTTCGCCGGGCGGCGTGAAACCGCGCCGGAGCAGACGAAAGTGAGAGCGCTGAGCGCGGACTGCCGAAGGCTGAGTGCGAAACGATGATTCTGCTGCTCGACAACTACGATTCGTTCACCTACAACCTGGCGCAGTACCTCGGCCAGCTCGGTCAGCAGCTGCTGGTCCGCCGTAACGATGAAATCACTCTCGATGAGATCGAACAGATTCAGCCCGAGCGCATCGTAATTTCACCGGGGCCCTGCCGTCCCGAGCAGGCGGGAATCAGCGTGGCGCTCATTCAGCGGTTTGCCGGGAAGATTCCGCTGCTAGGAGTTTGCCTGGGGCATCAGGCCATGGGACTGGCTTTCGGCGGCCGCGTGATTCGCGCGCCGAAAGTAATGCACGGCAAGACCAGCGAAGTGCAGCACGACGGCAAAACGATCTATCGCAAGCTGCCGCAGAATTTTCGCGCTACCCGCTATCACTCCCTGATCGTCGAAAGAAAATCGCTTCCGCGCGATCTGGTCATCTCCGCGGAATCCGCCGACGGCACGATCATGGGCCTGCGCCACCGCAAGCTGCGCGTCGAAGGCGTTCAGTTCCATCCCGAATCGGTGCTCACGGACGAAGGGCTACACCTCCTCGAAAACTTCCTCAGTCTATAGGGTGCCTCCAAGTCTCTTCTACCCGAGCTGACCGTCTCCGCGGAATCCGCCGACGGCACGATCGTGGGCCTTCGGCACCGCAAAATTCCGCGCGGAAGGTGTGCAGTTCCACCCGAATCGGTTGTGACAGACAGCTCGAGCGCGATCGGTTTTCAACTCCTAGTCACGGCCTACGCCCAGGGCGTCGGCCACTCGATTGATGTAGTTGAACCATGATGCGATCAGGGTGACCTGGAGGATCGCTTTGTCGTCGAAGCCGGCGGCGTGGAGTCGGTTGTGGTCCTCGCGGCTGAGCTTGGTGGCATCGTTGGTTAGCTGGAAGACGTAATCCAGCATCACGCGATCCTGATCGGAAATGGGCGCGGTCTTATAGTCCTTGCGCAGCGCGTTTACCAGGTCGTCGTCCAGCGTGACTCGACGCAGAAACTCTGCGTGGGACTCTATTCAATAGAAGCAGCGGTTGGTGACTGAGACCACGGTGGTGATCATTTCGTGCTGGCGGCGGGAGAGCGGCAAATCCGGGGACATCAGCGCGCCGAACGTGGCGAATGCGTGGTGCAGTGCTTCGGGAATCAGGCTGTGTGAAGAAACGATCCCGGATGCGCCATCGTCGGTGGGGAACACCGGGGTCGCGTACTCGGCGGGGTAGAGGGCGCGCTGGTCCTGCATCGCGCGGACCAGCTTTTCGTCGGCTTCAGACAGTGGAACGGTTTTAATCCAGGTCACGGCTTATTCCCCCCCGAATACCACCCACCGGAACTTAGCACCGAATTCCCGCGGGTTCAACCCGGTGCGTGGCGCCCTTTTTGGGGCCTCGATTCTTGTTTTCCCAGACCCGAATTATTGCAGTTTGCCGGCATTCGGCGAAATGTTCACCTTTAGAATCAGCGATTTGCGCGACCCATTCCTGGCGGTGTTGCGATTTAGAGAGTGGGCCTCTTGGGATTCGATCTTGCCACCATCGCTACGACGGTCCGGTGGCTGTCTTGGACTGCCATTTTGTTCACTCTCGCTCCTGGCCGGAGGGTAGCAGGACTGGAGGAGGGTTGGTAGAGATCAAGTCGGTGGACACGGATGTACCCACCCGCACGGTGTCGGGTACACGCGAATCCGAATACTCTAAACCGCCAGGAGCCTTTTGCACCCCTACTGTTTCTTGGCGGCGGGTTTTCGCGCGGGTGTTGGCGTGGCGTTGATATTCGCGGCGGCTATCGCAGCCTGCGTCCACTCCACACCTGGATACATGCTGGGGACACGGAATCCGCGGTATATCAGTTGACCCGCAACGCTCATCTGCCATACCAGTTGCGGGGTCGCCTCGTGGGTCACTTCTTGTATGAACGAGCCGTCCGCATATTCAAACGCCACGTCGTATTCCAGGTCTCCATTGGAAAGAAACTGAGCGTCACCGCAGCAGATGGAATATGTGGGTGAAAGATTGGTTTCTTCCGTTACTTGCGCGGTAAGCGTGGATTCATCCAATTGATAGACCGGTACGCTGCTGTAGCACGGGATCTGTCCCGGAGTTCCGCAAACATCGTTGTTAGCGTCCACCAAGCGGTTATTGCCGTTGTTGAAGAACATTATCGAGAAGATGCCGGACGAGTTTGAGCTGAAAAGAGACAGGTAGTGCTGCCCATAGTTCCATTCGAGGGGTGCCTGGCCGGCGGGAAGGGTGAAATCACCGTCCGGCCCAAGACGCCACAAAATCGATCCATCGCCGGTCCCGTTCTGGTAATTGAGCTTGAGGATCCAATTTTGATCGCGCAGCGACACGATGAGGTTTCCGTCGTCGGGCGAATATAGGAGCGCATTCCCATGGGTTAGGTCGGCAACTCCATAGGGAGCGTGAGTCACGGGAATGTGGTCGAAGGTCGACCAGGTCCACACTGGACCATTTTGCGGATCCCAGTCGATCAATATGTTGCCGGTCACGGGTTGGCTGTTGACGTCCTGGTTGTAACTGGCGAGCAGGATGAAATGGCCGTTGGGAAGTTTTAGAACGTCGTGATTCATATTCAAATAGGTGAGCGTAGGAAAGCCTGCGGAGGTGAGCCCGGTTTGGATCTGGGGCGCCGTAAGCTGATAAACGACATTGCCCGCCAGATCAATCTCCTGGAGTAGATTCACTGAGACAGGTGCGGATAGGGCCGCGGTCTGGGTTGAGCCGGTTACGACCACCAGCATGTGTCCGTTGGGCAGAGGTTTTATGGGGAACGCGTAGAGGGGCTGTATTGGATCGTACCAAATCACATTGCCCGAAAGGTCTGTGACCACCGTAGTGAGCGCATTTGCAGCGCTTTCATCAAGCATATCGAGCATTTCAACGCCGGAACCGGGAGTCATCCCGGCGGTTTGCTGAACCGTCAGAGCCGGCAGCACTCCGGGCGGTAGCCCTCCGGTCATGAAGGTGTGATCGGAATCATAGATGGTGCCCCCATTGGGGAGCTGAATGATCGCTTGCATGTGATAGGTGCTGGTCGTGCGCATTCCGGCCACCAAAATGCTGACGTCGCCCCCTGCCGGCGGAGCCGGCTGGACCCAGGTGGTGAGGCCGTAGTTAGTAGTGGTCCCAAATCGAACTTGGACCGTCGATCCTTCGGGTGCTGAAAAGGTGTAGTTCGCCACCAGCGTGTTGATGGTAGACAAAACCGAGCCCCGCTGGACGTGATTGGGCTGGAAAAATGAGATCAGGATCGGCGCCGACTCGGTGCTGTGGGCGGAATCACTCACGGTAAGTTGCACTGGGCCCGACGGGACCGACCCAGTTGGCGCGGCGAATACGCCCGAGGCGGTCACCGTTCCCGTTGAGGCTGCGCCGCCTTTTACGCCATTCACCATCCAGACGCCATTCGCAAGCGGGGCGCCGTTTTCGGAGGCAGTGAATTGTGCGGTCTGCCCGGCCATTAGAACTCCCGAGCCAGGACTAATGGTCGGTATATTGGCGGCGTTGGGGGTTCCCACGCATCCAGAGACCAGGCTCGCAATCGCGAAAAGACCAACCGCAAACAGGGTCTGTGCATCTAGCCGTCTCGTTGCCCGGCCTTCCCAAGTCAGATTAGGCACGTCTCAGCCTCCCGGCAGAAAGTAAACAAGCAGGTCCCCAACTCTGGAAAACACCGCGGGTACACACCGTCAATGGCTCATTCCGTCAGGGACGGAAAAAGTTCCGGAAACTCTCTGACGACACGGAGTGCCCGAGGGGCCAAGCTTGATTTTGTTGTTTTTTGAAAAACCTCGCCCAGTGTATACCCCAGAACGCCCGTTCCTGACAACGTGAAACGAACTTCACTCGGAAGCGCGCCCCGGCCTGCCCTGATCATCAGCATCGCCGAAAACGCGTCGATTTTCACTCACTCGTGCAGAGCCGGTTCTTATCGTGCAACCCAGGGCAGACGATTCCACCAGGGCGATACCGGCAATTCCGCGGCCCTAGAAACGAATGTGAGTTAGCGGATACTTTGCGTCGAGAACCCACCGCCGCCGGACGGGAGGCGGTGGCCTTGGCGGTGCCGCTCGGTAGAGGAGAGATCAGGGGCGCATCAGAATATTCGCGGAAACATCGCGGGGACCTTTTTGGCGTAGGCGTCAAATTCCTGGCCGAATGACTCGCGCAGCACGTTCTCTTCGTTGCTGATTCTGATTCCTGCTCCGGCCAGGAATATGGGCACGGCAGCAAGCAGCGCCCACCAGCGTCCTTGGGCCAGACCAGTTGCGACCAATACTCCGAACATCGAGAGATAAATAGGATTGCGGATTTTGCGGTACGGGCCGGCGGTGATTAGCTGGTGACCCTCCCGCACCTGCGCGACGATACCGAATTGCTTGCCCAGAGTGCGAACTGCGCGCAGCCACAGCCACACGGAACCCACGGCGATCGCGATGGTAATCGCGGCCAGCGCAATTTCGGCGGCCCGGGGCATGGGAACCAGCGCAGTGAATAGCTGTCGTCGAAAAGCAAAAACAAAAAAGTACCCGCAGCCCTGCAGAAAAAGACCCCAGAAGGATTGGCGGCGGCGCTTCGCGATTGCGGCTTCAGGCGCGCGGCGGCGGAAACCGAATGCGATCCAGAAATAAATCCATGACGCGGCCACCGCGGCCCACGCGGCTAAGGGGATCGGGTTCAGCACGACAGTCTGGTGTGGGAACATTTCTCCTCCTACTTCCGCGCCGTGCGCCTACGCTCTGCTGCCGCGCACTACTTCGCCGAGGTTCGCTCGCCCTGTAGCTGCAGGCGGTATTCCCGCCAGGTGAGATAAATTACCAGGGCGTCGAACGCGCTGAATATCAGCATGGTGGCGGAATGGGTGCGTTCGAAGCGATGCATCTGGAAAACGATGAACGCGGACGTCACTCCCATCAACAGCGGATACGCCCACATTTTGTCGAACCACAATCCCACCACCATAATGACTTTCGCCAGTCCATGGGCGAGCAGAAACACCGCGGCAAACAGCTTTCCGCCGCTGCTGAGCCTTTCCGAGGCCTGCAGCAAGTGATCGGCGACATAGCCGTTTATGTCCCATAGCCAGTTGCTGTTGCCGATGGACTGAACGATGTGAGCGAGGAATTCCGGGCGAGCAACCAGCAGCAACAGGCCGGTCATCGTTTCGAGCAGGCCGTCGAGTCCCTTCAGAGTGATGCCCACGCGGAACGAATCGTGGAGGATGATGCGGAGGGGATTTTTCATGCGGACGGAGCCGTTTCGCCCGCCGCGGCGAGCGCGTCTGCCACGCGCATGGTTTTCCAGTGGCGGCCGAAATTGTCGAGGGTGCAGAAGGTGCGGCTACGCATGCGGTCAATGTACAACGCGCCGTTCAGGTGATCGATCTCGTGCTGCAGGATTCGCGCGTACCATCCGGTGGCTTCGATTTGCCTGGCCTTCCCGCGGTGATCGAGGCAGTCGACGCGCACGCGATACGCCCGGTTCACCACCGCGGTGAAGCCTGCCACGCTGAGGCAGCCCTCAAAGAATTCGGCGCGTTGATCGCCGAGGGCCGAAATTTGGGGATTGATGATCACGTGAAAGGGCAGCGGCCGGCGCTCGCGTTCGGCCAAGTGTTCCGGGGTGGCGTCCTTCAGATATTCCTTGCGGTCTTCGATCACCGCGATTTGCACGGAGTGCGCGACCTGCGGTGCGGCCAGCCCGACGCCGGGGGCCGACCGCATGGTCTCGCGCATGGCATCGATCAGTTTGCGAATGTCACGGCTTTGGATTTCGGCCAGCGTCAACCGCCGCGCCCGCTGGCGGAGGACGGGCGCGCCGGCCTGTACGATTTCCAGGGCCACAGTTTTATTTCGACGCCAGCAGCTTCTCGATCGCTCCAGTGACTTCCGGGGAATCGGGGGTAACCTTGGATTCGAACCGCTGCACGACGTTGCCCTGGCGATCGACGAGGAACTTGGTGAAGTTCCATTTAATGTCGCCGGCGACGGAGGGGTTCGCTTCGGTGGTCAGGTAGTGATAGAGCGGGGTTTGATCGTCACCCAGCACGGAAACTTTGGAGTACATCGGGAAGGTGACGCTGTACTTGGATTGGCAGAAAGTCTTGATCTCTTCGTTGGTTCCCGGTTCCTGATGGCCGAAATTATTGGCAGGGAATCCCAGGATCACCAGGCCCTGGTCTTTGTACTTTTCGTACACCGATTCGAGCGCAGTGTATTGCGGCGTGAAGCCGCAGCGGCTGGCCACGTTCACCACCAAAACTACCTTGCCTTTGTATTCCGACAGCGGCGCCGGCTTGCCATCCAGCGACGGCAGCGTGAAGGAATAAAACTTCGCAGCAGCAAACATCGATGTCGCCATCACCAGGATCACCCCAAGTGTAATTTGTGCCCGCATCCCTGCTTTTTCAAATCGATTCACGGCGTCCCCTTCTCGTTGTGGATTTCGCCCGGCAGGATTATACCGCGTTTCCATTCGCGGAGTGTCTCGAGGAGTGTGCCGGCTCCGATTGCAGCGCGGCTGGATATTCCGCCGGTTCATTTCAATCGGGAACGATCTGCCCCGGACCAAGACCAGGGGCCCAATTGGCTGCTTCATTTGGGGAACTGTACTAAACTGCATCTGCGCTTCTTCCGCGGCGTTGTGCGCCGCGCAAAATTATGAGCACTCCAATTGTCCGCGAACCTCGTTGGCCCGCATTCGTCGCCATGCTGGCCGCCGGCGGAGTGTTGCTGGCGCTGCCGGAACCGCTGTCGGTAGGACCGAGCTGGCTGCTGCTGGCGGTTCTGTTCTTCTTGATGATTCCGATCACAGTGACTTACCGCCGCGGGCGCCTCGATATTACGCGCATTCTCACATTCATCGGTAACGGGGCCATCACCATCGCGCTGATCGCTGCATTAGCTTTTCTAATTCACGGATTGCCGCAACACCAAGAGCAGCCCAAGGACATGTTGCGTTCGGCCACCGCGCTGTGGATAACCAATGTGGTGGTCTTCGCGCTGTGGTACTGGATGTTGGATGCCGGCGGTCCTTTGAAACGCGATTGCGGGCGAAAAAGCCTGGAAAGTTCGTTTCTGTTTCCGCAGATGCTGAGCAACGAACACCGGCATGAGTCGTGGACGCCCCATTTCATGGACTACCTGTTTCTGGCCTTCAACACCAGCACTGCTTTCTCGCCGACGGATACCGCGGTGCTCTCGCGCTGGGCAAAGTTCGGGACCATGCTGCAGTCATTAATTTCCTTAACCATCGTTGCGCTGCTGGCCGCCCGCGCGGTGAATGTTCTCTGACCTCCAGGTGCCCTCCGCCCTGTTTGTCATGCGATTGTAAAGAATTGTCGCCGGCGCGTTCCCGGCTTGTTATCCCGCAACCCTTTGCTATGCTGGTGGCGTCCCTTTTTTTACTATAGGGAGGAGACTTTTCATGGCCCACAGCGCACCGGCCACTTTCCGGGCTTCGGCGACGTTTCCTGCACAAGCGCGTACCGCCGCCGCTGCGATCCCTTGGGAGCTCTGGACATGCGCGTGCGGCGTGGCTCTCATCGTCACCGGCCTGATCTGGGACATCTCCTGGCACATGACGATCGGCCGCGACACATTCTGGACGCCGGCACACATTTGCATTCAGCTTGGCGGCGTTCTGGCCGGCTGCACTTCAGCGTACCTGATTTTCTCCACGACTTTCGGATCGAACGCCGTCGCCCAAGCGTCATCCATCAAAGTTTGGGGCTTTCGCGGACCCACCGGCGCGTTCCTGGCCTGCTGGGGCGGCACGGTGATGGTCACGTCCGCGCCCTTCGATAATTGGTGGCACAACTCGTTCGGGCTGGACGTGGAAATTCTGAGTCCGCCGCACGTGGTGCTGGGGCAGGGAATTCTGGGCGTGAGCATCGGCACGCTGCTGATGGTTGTTGCGCGCCGCAATCGCGCCGAAGGATTGGCCCGCGAACGCCTCACCCGGGTGATGTGTTTGGTGGGCGGCTTGATGATTTCGCTGCACACCATCCTGCTGGAGGAATATCTCGAACCCGCGGCGATGCACTCCGCGATGTTTTATCGGGTGTTGTGCCTGGGCGTGCCGTGCATTCTGGTAGCGCTCGCGGTGGGCAGTGGTTATCGGTGGACCGCCACGGTAGTCACGTCGATTTACATGTCCATCCGCGCGGGCCTGCTCTGGATTTTGCCGCTCTTTCCGGCCGATCCCAAGCTTGGCCCGGTCTACACGCGCGTCACCCACATGGTGCCGATGAGTTTTCCGCTGCTGTTGATCGGTCCCGCGCTGGTAATCGATTTCGTGGTGAATCGGATGGAGAAGCGTAACAAATGGCTGGAGGCGGCAATTCTGGGTCCCGCGTACCTCGCGGCGCTCATTGCGGTGCAGTGGCCGTTTGGGAGCTTCATGATCTCGCCGTTGGCCCGCAACTGGTTTTTCGGCATGAATTATTTTGGCTACTTCATGCGGCCGCAGGACTACCACTTCGCCTGGCAATTCGACCCTGGAGCGGCAACGCGCGGGTGGTTCTGGCTGGGCTTGTTGATCGCGCTTATCACCGCGTCCATCTCTACGCGAATCGGTCTCGCTCTGGGCGGCATGCTTCGCCGCTTACAGCGCTAGGGAAGGGAAGATGACGAAGCGCCCGCATTTCGCATCTCTCTCCGCGGCATTCCTGCTGAAGGCGTTTCTGCTCATCGCCCTGGGAAGTTTCGTGTTCACTGCGCCTTGCTGGGCCCACGTGGGCAGCCCGGACGTTTATTTCCAGGGCCAAGCCGGTCCTTACCCGCTCACCGTCACCGTGCGAACCCCTGGTGTGATTCCCGGCATTGCGGTGATTGAAGTGCGCGCGGCCGACGCTACCGTTCAGCAGGTTCACGCGGTGCCGCTCTATATTCTCGGTCCGGGATCGAAATTTCCTCCGGTGCCCGATTTACTGACGCGCTCGAAAGACGATCCCCAATTTTTTTCCGGCAGCATGTGGCTGATGTCGTCCGGTTCGTGGCAAATTCAGATCACCGCCGATGGCCCGCAAGGCAGCGGCGCTACGGCTGTGCCGGTGATAGCCGCCGCCCGCGGAACGCTGCCGATGACCAAGGCGCTCGCTGGCCTGTTGGTGGCCATGACGATCCTTATCGTGGTTGCGCTGATTTGCATTTTCGGTGCGGCTCGCCGCGAAGGCTCGCTCGAACCCGGGCAGGCCCCTGGGCCGCGAAATCTGCGGCGCGCGCGCATGGTGATGGCCATCACCGCGGTGGTGCTGGCACTGGCACTGGCCGGGGGAAATTTTTGGTGGGACCAAACCGCGAGCGCGCATGCCAATCGTATGATCTATGCCGCGCCTGCGCTGAGGCTTTCACTGCTGCCGAACAGCGCGCTGCAGTTGCACATTGGCGATAACAAATGGCACAGCTCGCGGCCGGATGCGGTGAATACGGAACTGGTCCCCGATCATGGTTACCTGATGCATTTGTTTTTGATTCGTACCCCGGGTATGGACCGCTTCTATCATTTGCACCCGCGGCAAACTGCCGGATTCGATTTCGTCGACGATTTGCCGCCGCTCCCCGCCGGGCACTACCAGGTTTTCGCGGATATCGTGCGATCCTCGGGATTCCCGGACACCATGGTCTCCGAAATCGATCTGCCAGACATCAGCGGAAAGCCGTTGGCCGGCGACGATTCCGAAACCATCGCGCCACCGCTGCCCAACGCCGCGGGGAAATCCTCCTCGTCCGAAACGCTTCCGGATGGTGACCGTATGGTGTGGGAGCGGGATGCATCGCCATTAGTCGCGAACCGATTGCTCTTGCTGCAGTACCGGCTGGAAAGTCCTGATGGTAAGCCGGCGGCGGACGTGGAGCCGTTTCTCGGCATGGCCGGGCATATGGAAATCGTGCGCTCCGACCGCTCGGTGTTCGCGCACATCCATCCCGACGGCACCGCGTCGATGGCGGCGCTATCGATGGCGCAGCAATCGTTGAGCTCGGGAAAAGTATCGCCTGCCGGGCCGTCCGGCAGCGATTCGTCTTCGATGGCCATGTCGATGTCGGGTTCGATGTCGATGGCGATGTCCGCGCCGCAGCCGGGAAATTCGATGCCTGCGACGGTCACGTTTCCTTACGGCTTTCCGAAGCCCGGGGCCTACCGGTTATTCGTGCAGATGAAGCACTCTGGCCACATCGTCACCGGCGTATTCGATTGCGACGTGCAATGACCGTTTGCCCGGGCGGCGAAAGCCAACATCGCAGGACTCAAAATCGCCGGACCGAATTCGATTTTGTGAGGCCCAAGCTCAGCGGCTAAGTTCGAAATGCCGTTAAATAGCGCCGCTTCTACACCGGAAGAAGCGTTCAACAGATCGATTTTTTCCTCGCTGCCTTCAACGACCACTTGCATCCGGGTGTATTTCCACTCGCCGGCGGTTTTGCGTGCGGTGACGTAAATTGTGGCTTTGCCCTTCGGACCAGAAATCGGCAATGCAAGATGGGAACTGCCCGAGTCGCCAGTGACCTCAAACGACCCGCTAATCAACCACCCCTCTTTGAGCGGAACACCGAGACGTTGCGCCACGGCTGGATTCGAGCGCGCTTTCGACATCGCTTCTCTCGCGCTGTCGGAATTTCTTAGCGAGGACATCACTACCGCGAACAGGCCGAAAGCCGCGGCGCCCGCCATCAGGAAGAAAAGCGCCACCACGCCCACGAGTAGTTTCCAGTTTTGCCGCAACCCACTGGGGGCGGCGGGAATATATTGCGCCTGCGACGAGACTGGGTAGTTCGGGGGCGGTGGAGAGCCCGACATCGTAGCGCCACAACGCAAACAGAAGCGGGAATCTGGGGAATTATCCGTTCCGCATCGGGGACAGAGCACGTTGCCCTCCGCCATGAACCACAAAAAATCCTGCACGAGTAAGCGTCGTATGCAGGGTATCTCGCAATTACGATCTCGGCCCTATTCTCGCGCAGCCTACGCTTCCGCTACCCGGAACACAACGAATTTGCCGCTTGAGCGGGTTTCGGCGAGGCTGCGGGTTTTCGACAATTGGATTTTCCCGGTATCACGCACTCACGCGCTTCAGCGCCAATGATCTTCCGACGATCTGGAGCCGGCACAACTTTTCGGCGCGCGCGGGGTTTCTCCAGAGTGACCGAAGGATTCGTTCGAAGTGATTCCCGGAGGCTTACCGTGAGATTTCGTTTCCGAGTGATAGCTTGCACATTCGCTGCCCTGGCCGCGATCGCGCCGGCAGCTTTGCGCGCGCAGCAATCACCGTCCGAGCCGCCGGCCGCCAGTTCCAATTCCGGCGCCGGTGCGAGCGACCAAAATCCCGCGCCGGCGGCCAATCGAATGGCCGGCGGCGGAGCTTGCTGGCGTCAGGCAGGAATCACCCGCGCCGAAATGCAACAGCGAAGAGCCATTCAGGAGAGGACCAGGTCTCAGATCGCGGGCGTGTGCTCGAATACTACGCTGAATGCGAAGGAAAAAGCGCAGCAGGTGAGGGAACTGCGCGTCGCGGAGAGACAGCAGTTCGAGAATTTGCTCACGCCGGACCAGCAAAAGTCGCTCAAGGAATGCCAGCGGGCGCGTAAGGACGCATTGCATTCGAGTGATTCGGACGCCCCCGAGGCTCCGGGTCCGCATCCCGCCGCCTCGCCTTGCGCCCAGCAGTAGTCTGCAAATCCACGCTGCTCGTTCCGGGGGCTTCTGCAATCCGTGGCGCCGGCCGGGCGGTTTTAGTTTCGCGGCCAGGACGTCAGGCGGTCGCCCATGTGGCGGGGCCGGGCCATCGGCATGTCTTTTGCGAACGGCACCTCGATGGGGCGGTCGGCGAGTGGCGGGGTCAGCACGGTTTCCGGTTCGATGGCTCCGGAGCGCCGCAGCGATTCCCACTCCATTTCGAAAGACTGCATTCCGTCGGCCACGCTGTTTTCGATGGCCTCCGCGAGGGTCATGCCGGCCTTATCCCCGCGCATCAGGCAATGGCGCACGCGCGGGGTGGACACCAGGATTTCAAAGAGCCCCACATCGCCATGCGCTCTTTCGGAGTGCACCAAGCGCTGCGACACGATCGCTTGCAATGCCCGTGCGAGACGCGCTCTGACCAAGTGTTCACGGCCGGGCGGGAAAAAGCGCACGAATCGCTCGACGGTCCGCGGCGCGTCGGTAGTATCGAGAATCGCGAACACCAGATGGCCATTGTCGGCGGCGTCCAGCGCCATATCGGCGGCCGGGCCTTCGGGAACGTCGCTCAAGAAAATCACGTGCGGCGGCAGCCGCAGAGATGCTTCCAGGGCTTTGGCCACGCTGGGAACGTCGCGCCGCACCTCGCGCTGCAATACCGTCGACCTCTGGTGCGGGTGTAGGAATTCGATCGGATCTTCGATGGTGACGATCGGTATGGGCCGATCGTGGTTGATCTGGTTCAGGATCGCCGCCAGCGTCGACGTCTTTCCCGAACCCGATGGCCCGCTGACCAGCACCAGTCCGCTCGATAATGACGCCAGGCTCTTCAAACGGGACGGCAATTGCAGAGACTCCATGGTCGGCACCAGGTCTGGAATCACCCGCAGCGAAATCGCAAAACTGCCGCGTTGCTTCAACACCTGAACCCGGAAGCGCCCCGACTGGGGCAGAAAAAATGAAAAGCGGCAGCCGCCTTCTTCGGCGAGTTGCGCGATCAGTGCCGGGCGCTCGGCCATCAGGTCGTGCGCGATCTGGGTGGTCTCCGCCGGGGTGAGCGCGCGCAAATTGTCCAGCGGACCCGAAACCAGGCGCCCACCGAGGCGCACCTCCGGCAGACGCATCGGCGAGAAAAAAATGTCGGTAATCGACGGCGAAATCGCCACCAGCGCCGCAATTAATTCCCGCGTTCCAAATTGTTCCGCCGTGGCCGCGGGGGGCGCCCCGCGCCCGAGCACTGCATGGGGGTTTTCCATGTCTGGATTATCGGCAGATTACGGTTAGAGCCCAATCGGGAGAGCGGTATGTCGGAGTACCGGAAGAGAAAAGCGGCCTGATTAGATGGCGCTAATTCGGTGAGGCGGGTGTGTCCGCGGGCCGCACTAGCGGATTCGGTGCGGTCGACACTTCTTTTACCACTTTGGCGGCAATGCCCTTGCTCACCGCGCAAGCCGAATCGATCATCCGGCATTGCGCCAGCGTCAGCCTGCACCCGCAAATGCATCCTTCCGCATTCAGCCGATGCAGCGCTACTCTCTTTAATTCCGGCGTCAGTTTGCTGAAATCCACTCCCGGCAGCTCGCTGGCGTTCGAGACTTTGCTTAGGAAGATCTGACCCTCGTCGGTGAATTCCTCCACCTGCGCATCCACCGGCTGCCCCAGCAGCGAGCGTATCTCCAGGTCGTATAGCTCTTCCGGGAAGACGCCGACGTGCTTTTGCACCACCCGGCCGTCGCGGTTAATGATGAAATTCGTAGGCAGCGCCGAAGCGCCTTCGTACTCGCGCACCAGAGCCGGGCTGGCCATCACCACTGGAAAATTCATCGCAAATTTCTCGGCAAAGCGCTTCACCGCGCTGGCTGGTACGTCCTCGTCCACCGAGACGCCAATGATTTGCAGTTGGTCTTTGTACCGGGTCTGCAGGTCCACCAGTTCCGGGATTTCTTCGCGGCAGGGCGGGCACCAGGTGGCCCAGAAATTCACGATGACGACTTTGCCGCGGAGAGCGGCCGACGAGATTATCTGGCCGCTGACGTCGTTCACCAGAAAGGGCGGCATTGGCATCGGATCTTTCGCGAAACGCAGGACCACGCCGGAATCGGGTGAGTTTGCTGCTTTGGCCGCAGCCGAGTGTGCGGAGCGCGCCGCGGATGGGTGCGCCCACAGCGGGCGCGACGCGCGGCTGCTGACCAGCAGCAACACAACTGCTGCGAGTAAGAACGCCGCCGCGGAAATCGCCATGCCCCAACGTTTCATCGAGCCCCACCACCTGAATCAATTATGCGTCTCTTGAGTAGTATAGAACAAGCTCGCCTGCCCGGCGTTTTCCTTCCGGAATAGGCTATTCGAAATGGCGATGAAGTCCGCCTGGCGTTGGCCGAGTCTGGTAGTTGGGTCCAAATGGAGGACAGCCCCGATTCGGTACGCGGTTCCCGAAACGAGTTGCAAATCGGATCGAGGTGCCGAGAGTGGACTGCGGTGGGCATTGAAAACAAGGCAGATATCTTTTTTATGAGGGTGTAATTTGGGCCCCTGCCGTGCATATCTCCAGAGCATTGGGTTACGTTCCAGCACGACCCAAACGAGGAGGCGGCGGAGAAGGAAGGGGCTCTGCCGCTGAGCTGTTCGGGTCGTTCCCACCTGCCTCTGAGAGGGAAGCTAGGATGGATGACCCCATGATCTGGTCTCGCCTAGACCGGATCAGGAACGTGGCCTACGAGGGCCCCCGAACCCAAGCGGGGGCCCTCTCTCTTTTCCTGGCGAACCGGCGTCGCGTTCTTTGGAAGCGCTGCATCTCGCGGGGCTTTGCTACCACTCGCGCTCGGCTCGGCGCATTCTGCAAAAAACATGATCCCGAAGGTTCTTGGTCCACGCTCGGGGCCACAGCTCTCACTGCCATCTACCCGCCAATCTACGGCGAAACCCGCCGTGCTTATCGTGCTGCGGAAATACGGCTGCCCCGGCTGCCGTTACTACATTTATTTACGCAAACGATAACATTTGGAGTTAAGCTACGGCCCTTGCGGCGGTGGGGCGCCGCCTTTCTCGTGTCAGGGAGGACTTCTATGCGAGCGCTGCTCATCTGCATGATTTCCGCGTGCCTCATGGCCCCCGTTTTGGCCCAGGACAAGGACAAGAACGACGGGCCGGCCAACGAAAAGGCGCAAAAGACTTTCAAGGAAGCCCATCAGGCTTTGCACGAGCACCGCACCGATTTCGCCCTCGATGATTTCAAGAAAGCGGATAAACAGGACGACGGGCACTGCCATGCCTGCCAGGAAAAAATGGTGACGTTGGGAATCGAACTCGGGGAATGGAAGACGGCCGAACTCGGCGCTGAGGAGATGGTCGGCGAAGCCCACGCGGTAAGGGATGTGGCCCTCGCGCACTATGATTTTGCGAGAGTGCTCATGGACGAGGGACTGCAAAAGCACAAAGACGAGTTTTTCACGCGCGCCCATGAAGAGCTCGCCAAGGCGCTCGCTGCGGTGGCGAATTTCCCGGATGCGGTGTTCACCGACGGCCGGGCGCTCGCCCAATTGCACCAGGACGATGCCGCGAAAGCCCGGTTTGGAGAGTACGTGAAGATGAAGTCCATCGACGATGCGGGCAAGCAGCGTGCGCTGCTATACGTCAACCGTCCCGAACTCGCCCGCGCGAGGATGGCGCCGCCGTTTTCCGTGACCGCTCTCGACGGCCGGCAGGTTTCTATGGACGATTTGCAAGGCAAGGTGGTACTGCTCGACTTTTGGGCCACGTGGTGCGGACCCTGCCGCGAGGCGCTCCCGCATATTCGCGACGTCGCCAAAAAATTTCAGGGGCAGCCGCTGGTTATCTTGAGCGTGAGCCTGGATTCCGACGAGCAGAAGTGGAAAGACTTCATCGCCAAGAACGACATGACCTGGCTCCAATATCGCGACGGCGGGTTCACCGGCCGGATCGCGAGGCTCTTTGAGGTCAACGCCATTCCGCACACCTTCACGATCGATTCGGACGGCGTCCTGCAGGAGGAGCACATCGGCGACGCTTCGATCGAAGGCAAGCTGAAGAAACTCATCGCTCGGGCACGTGAAGTGCAGCCTCCGCCGATCACTGCCAGCAATTAGGTGTTGGTCTGGCGGGCGTGCGGCCATCCCGGATTCTGTAAACCATGACCTTGTAATTTCGGGCGGTTCGATCAGACGCTTATTGAGGAACAACGCGGGAAAAATCCTGGCTGTTATTGAACTTCTTCGCGCGGAACCTGCCGCACCACGGGAATTTTCGCCTCGCGCAACACATGCTGCACCACGCTGTCCTTCAGCCGCGATGCGTCGTAGTCAAAATGCAGCCAATTCCTTTTCTCGTCCACCCGAAAGCGCTTTAGGCCGTAAGTATTCGCGAACTTCCCCAGTGCCCGGTAATTTTCCAGGCCCAGCGGATTTTGCAACTCGTAGGTGACAGTCATAAAGGTCATGCGCAAATTATAACAGGCTTGCGCTCCGATCGCGCTCATCACCGGCTGCTCCGCTGTGCAACGGGATTCGCCGGAGATTTCGCCATCTCTGGCAATGGCCAGAAAACTGTGGCACTCTATCCGGCATGGGAAACAAAGACGCAAAGAGCCGCGAAAAGAAGAAGCCGAAGAAGAAAGTGGAGAAGCCTGACGCTGCTACGTTGGCTGCATTGCGCAAGATTAACGGCCGACCGTAGTTTTCGCAGCGCCCCCGCCAGACCTTCCGCACGCGTTCCCAGTGGTGTCTTCATATCCGCCGTTCGCTCTTTCCTTTCGATGGCCTCGTTCGCCGGGTTGCCCTGACTTCTCTTCACTTGCAACGACCGCCCAACACACCCCTCTCGCGCGATCCGTTGCGCCGCCACCCGGTCTAACAACTCTCGATTCCGCCGTCGGGTTCCGGGAACCACACGCTGTGCGGTTTAGCGGCCATGGTTGACAAAGTACAGTCTGGTACAATACTGTAACTACGTAAACCAAGGAGCTTGGCATGCCTTCCGTGTCTGCAAGAAGCCGGCCCAGATCGGTTGAGAAGGTCTTAAGAGAACTTCTGGCGGCGGCGCGGAAAACCAAACATCCGATATTCTTTTCGAGAGTCCTCAGCGCCTTGGCGGAGCTAGAGCACGAGCTGCCCAAAGAACAGATTGACGCAGCCAGCGCGGCGCCCACGGATTACATGGTGCTACTGGAAGCCCTGACGGCGCCTTCAGTAGCCAGGCAGTTGATGGCGCAAGATCCACTCGCAGCGGCGAGGCTTCGCGGGGTCGAACGACAGCACTCACTCTTGAAGAAATCAGGTGGTGCACTGACCGGCGCGGAGGCCGCCGGCCACCTGGGCATTTCGCGCCAAGCGTTGGACAAACGCCGCCGGCAAGGCCATGTGATCGGGCTGACCCAAGGCCGGCGAGGATACGCCTATCCCGCCTGGCAGTTCGAAGGCGGGAAGACACTCGCCAATCTGCAGAAGGTCCTGGGTCGACTGACCGATCATGATCCGTGGATGCAACTGACATTCTTCCTCAACGCCAATGATCGCCTTGACGGGAGCAGTCCACTCGAACTCCTCCGATCGGGGCAGGTGGACCCGGTTCTTGAGGCGGCAACAAGTTACGGCCAGCAGGGTGGTGTGTGACCGGCGTTCCTGGCGAGCATCCCGAACCGCCTGCGGATCTCGCTGATCGATCTCCGATACTCTACGAACTGACACCCGGAACGGTCCTTTCACGGATCCACAATCGAAATCAGCCGCCGCTGTTTTTCTCTAAGACGAGTCGAAACCGGTTCGACTCTCCGAGCGCCAGTTTCGGGGTGTTATACGTTGGGCTGGATGAGCATTGCGCCTTCATCGAAACATTCGGCCAAGACACGGGAATCCGCTTGATTACCCGCCGAGCGGTCGAGCAACGGCAACTTTGCTATATGAGACTCGTGGCGCAGTTGACCGTCATCGATCTCGCAACCTCGGGTGGTCTCGCACGCATCGGTGCAGACGGCCGTTTGTTGAGTGGTTCTCATGCACTAGCGCAACGTTGGTCGGCGGCCTTGCGCGATCGCCCTACAAAACCAGCGGGGCTTCTTTATCCTGCACGCCACGACGTTGCCAGGAAAGCTTGCGCACTTTTCGATCCTCCAGAGATCGTATTCCAAGTGACGAATGCGGGATCCCTGCTTGACGCGCAGCACGCTCTGCTGCTCGCCGGCATCCTGGATACTTACGGTTTCGGTCTAATCGACTAGCGCTTGTGATATTGAGCGTGAAACGATGGCTCGCCGCGCCCCGTGCGCGACGCACCTCCAGCGTGGTTGTGCCACGTGCTACAGCGGCAGGCGGCGCAGGCGCAGCGCGTTGGCGATTACCGAGAGCGAGCTAAACGTCATCGCGGCGCTGGCCAAAATGGGGCTCAGCACCCACCCGAAAAAGGGATAGAACACACCCGCCGCGATCGGTATGCCCAGACTGTTATAGGCGAACGCGAAAAATAAATTCTGGCGAATATTTCGCATGGTTGCGCGGCTCAATGTGCGCGCCCGCGCGATGCCGCGCAGGTCGCCGCTGACCAACGTAATTCCGGCGCTCTCCATGGCCACATCCGTGCCGGTCCCCATGGCGATTCCCACGTGCGCCAGCGCTAGCGCGGGAGCGTCATTGATTCCGTCGCCGGCCATGGCCACGATGCGGCCTTCCGCGCGCAGCTTCTTAATGAATTCCCCCTTCTGCTGCGGCAGCAGCTCCGCCACCGTGCTATCGATCCCTAGTTCGTGCGCTACCGCCTCCGCGGACCGTTCGTTGTCCCCGGTAAGCAGCACGATGCGAATTCCTTCGGCATGCAGCTGGGCGATCGCCTCCGGTGTCGACTTCTTGATCGCATCGCCGGCTGCCAGCATTCCCGCCAGCGCGCCGTCGATGGTCACCACGATCACGGTTTGCCCGGCCTGCCGCTGCTGCACGATTTGCCGCGCCATTTCCGCCGACACCGTGCCGTGCCCCGCGCCAGGATCGACGCCGCTACTGCGGCCCACCTCGATGATTTTTCCGTCGACTTCGCCGCGCACGCCGACGCCCGCCTCGGACTGGAATCCCTCCACCTTCCCGAGCCGCAGCCCGCGTTCGCGAGCCGCGGTGACGATAGCCGCCGCGAGTGGATGCTCGCTCGCAGCTTCCACACTCGCCGCGAGCCGCAACACTTCTTCCTCGCTCCATGATCCGGTGGCCTCCACGTGGGTCACTCGTGGCCGCCCTTCCGTCAGCGTGCCGGTCTTATCCACCACGATCGTGTCTACCTTTTCCAGCAGCTCCAGCGTCTCCGCGTTCTTGATCAGGATCCCTGCCATCGCGCCGCGTCCCGTTCCCACCATGATCGCCATCGGCGTAGCCAACCCCAGCGCGCAGGGACAAGCGATGATCAGCACCGCAATCGCGCTGAGCAACGCGTGCCCAAACTTCGGCTCCGGGCCCAGCACAATCCACAAAACAAACGTCAGTGTCGCTACCAGCACCACCGCCGGAACGAAGTACGACGCCACCACATCCGCCAGCCTTTGAATCGGCGCGCGGCTGCGCTGTGCCTCGCTCACCATGCGCACGATCTGCGCCAGCAGCGTCTCGCTGCCCACGCGCTCGGCTTGCATCACGAAACTTCCCGAACCGTTCACCGTCCCGGCGCTCACCCGGCTGCCGGCTGCTTTTTCGGCAGGCATCGGTTCGCCGCTGAGCATCGATTCGTCCACCGTGCTCGCGCCTTCTACCACCGCGCCGTCGACGGGAATTTTTTCTCCCGGACGCACGCGCAAACGGTCGCCAGGCGCGACGATGGCGATCAACACATCCACTTCCGTGCCGTCCTCATGCACCAGGCGAGCGGTTTTCGGCGCCAGGCCCAGCAGCGACCGTATCGCCGACGAAGTGGCGCTGCGCGCCCGCAGCTCCAGCACCTGACCCAGCAACACCAGCGTGGTAATCGCCGCAGCCGCCTCGAAATACAGCGGCACCTCGCCGTGTATTCCTCGCAACGAGTGAGGGAATCGCGAGCCTAGAAAAACCGCGGCAGCGCTGTAGAAATAGGCCGCGCCCGTTCCCAGCGCGATCAGCGTGAACATATTCAAGCTGCGGTTGCGCACCGACGCCCAGCCGCGCTCGAAAAACGGAGCGCCGGCCCAAAGCACCACCGGCGTCGCCAACAAAAATTCCAACCAATCCATCATCGGCTGAGAGAGCGTGTGCGCGAACGAAACTCCGGGAATCATGCCGATCATTCCCCACGCCACCAGCGGCACGCTCAGCGCGACGCTGATCCAGAATCGCAGGGTCATCGACGTCAATTCCGGATTCGCGCTCTCCGCCAATTCGGCCACTCGCGGCTCCAACGCCATCCCGCAAATCGGGCAGGCGCCTGGCGCGTCGCGGACCACTTGGGGATGCATCGGGCATGTGTATTCCGTCTTGGTCCCGACCGGCGGAGGTTCCAGGCTTTCCAGAGCCATGCCGCACCTCGGGCACGCTCCCGGCTTGGTTTGTCGAATTTCGGGATCCATCGGGCAGGTGTAAACAGTTCCGCCCGCGGTAGTAGCGAGCGGCTTCGCTACGCCGGCCGATGGCTTCGAAGAAGACGAAATATCGGGCGCCATCCTGGCGGATGCCGTCGCGGCGCCAAACGTAGGGGAGCCATTCGAAGCCCCGTCGGAACCCGCGAGATATTTCTGTGGTTCCTGCGAAAATTTTGTCGCGCAGCCCTCGCGGCAAAAATAGTAGGTCGCGCCATCAAAATCGCGACGCGCCCCCGCCCGCTCGGGAACCACCTTCATGCCGCAAACCGGATCCTGTGCCATACGCGCTTGATCGTATCACCCTTGCTGCCCGGAGGCCTTTCGGGCCACCGCCAGCCGAACGCCCAAGTAGTCGTTAGATGTTCGGTCTACGCTTTTGATCCACTGGGCCGCCTCGCCGAACCCTGCGCTCTTTACCGCCTGCCCGCGGCCGGGGATGGTCAGCAACGATAGGTGTTTTGGCCTCCGCGGCCGATCGACGGGTTCACGTACCCATAAAGATCTAGACAGCAATGCTGAGCTATCCGAGAAATGCTCCCCCGGGCCCTCGTCGGGCGATGGAACAAAGACCATGTTTGCAACGTATATGTCTGCAGTGGGGCGACAGCAGCGGCAGGGACGCCCTCGACCGAACAGGAGAAGCAGGACCATGGCGACCAACGGCAAGAACGGAACGAAACGGCGCAGGCGCTGGATAATTTTCGGTACAGTCGCCGCGGCGCTGTTCATGCTCATCGCCACGCTCTCCGCCGCACTGCGCCCGAGCCGGGTCATCGATCCTTCGAAGCTCGCTCAGGTTGACCGCGGCGATCTGGCCCGCTCGGTGGTAGCCACCGGCAAGATCGAGCCGCTCACCAAAGTGGAGGTAAAGTCCAAGGCCAGCGGCATCGTCCAAAAGTTGCTGGTCGAAGCCGGCGACCGTGTGAAGGCCGGACAGATCCTCGCGGAACTCGATAAAGAGCAGCTCCAAGCCAACGTCGCCGAATCGCAAGCGAATCTTAGCGCCGCCCGCGCCGCCGTTGAAGCCGCGGAGGCCGCCTACCAGCGGAACATGGTGGAAGCTGCAGGGCCGGAGATGCCGTTTCTCAAAGCCGATATGGACCGGGCCCACCAGCTCTACCACGATGGCCTGATTCCCCAGAACGCCATGTTGGACGCCGAGAAAAATTACCAAATGGCCGCCAACAAGAAACTATCCGCCGAGCGCAACGCGCAAATGAGCCTGGCTGACATCAACGAGGCCAAAGCGAAAGTGTCGCAAGCCCAGGCGCAACTCGACCGTGTAGAGGAAGACCTGCATTACTCCACTATCAGCAGCCCGATGGACGGAATTGTGCTATCCCGCGACGTCGAAGTCGGCGACGCAGTCAGCTCCATCCTGGTCCTGGGCTCTCAGGCCACCCAGGTGATGACCCTCGGCGATACCAGCGAGGTGTACGTGCGTGGAAAAGTGGATGAGGCGGACATCGGCAAGGTCTATCTGGATCAGCCCGCGCGCATCGTGGTGGAGTCCTTCAAAGACAAGAAATTCGCCGGCAAGGTAACCCGCATCGCTCCCCTGGGCGTGGAGAAAGACAACGTAACCAGCTTCGAAGTTCGAGTGTCCATCCAAAATCCCGGCGGCGAGCTGCGCGCGAACATGAGCGCCAACGCCGAAATCATCCTCGAGGAAAAGCACGGAGTGCTGCAAGTGCCGGAAGGCGCGGTGGTCTACGACAAAGACAAGAACACCTTCGTGGAGATTCCCGATCCCAAGGCGCCCGAAGGGCGCAAGAAAATGGCGGTCAAGCTGGGAATCTCGAACGGCGTGAAAGCCGAGATCGCTTCGGGACTTTCCCAGGGCCAGCAGGTAATTCTGCAATGAACCTGCGCGATCTGATCGCGGACACGGTCAGGACCCTCTGGGCGCACAAGCTCCGGACCTTCCTTACTATGTTCGGCATCGCCTGGGGAATCATTTCCATCACCTTGATGGTCGCGGCCACCGAAGGCCTGCGCGTGGGTCTCAAGCGCAACAACGAGACCTTCGGCAAAGACGTGATGATCTTCTTTGCCGGCCGCACCAGCACCCAGGCCGGAGGCATGCGCGCCGGCCGGTTGATACGCTTCAGCGATACCGATTATCTCCCGGTCGGTGCGCAATCGCCTTCGTGCCGTTACGTGATGCCCGAGCTGGGCAATACCGTGCCGCTGCGCAGTCGTTACAATACCGGCGATCTTGCGGTGGTCGGCTCGCTGCCGCCCTTCGCCGAAGTGCGCTCGATTGGCATCGCTGAAGGCCGCTTCTACAGCGACGACGACAACGACAATGCGCAGCGCGTCGCTTTCATCGGCAGCGACTCGAAAACCCAGCTCTTCTCCGGGCGCAACGCCATTGGTGAAACCATCTGGTTGTCCAACATTCCCTACACCATCATCGGCGTCATGAAGTCCAAGGACCAAAATTCCTCGTACGACGGCCAGGACGTTCGCAAAATCTACATCCCGTACAACGCGATGATCCGCGATTTTCCCAACCTGCCACCGGCCCCGGCGCACACTGCCGATCGTCTGCTGGTCGTCCCCAAGTCGCTCGCCGAACACCGAGCCTGCGAGCGCGAAGTCCGCGCTGCCCTGGGCTTGCTGCATAACTTTGATCCCAAGGACGAGGAAGCTGCCGCGGTCTGGGACACCATCAAGGGCGCCCAGGCAAACGCCCTGATTATGGACGGCATGGAATATTTCATGGGCGCGGTCGGCATCGTCACCCTGTTCCTCGGCGGCCTGGGCGTGATGAACGTGATGCTCGTTGCGGTGCGCGAGCGAACCCGCGAAATCGGCGTGCGCAAAGCGTTGGGCGCCACCCGCCGCGCCATCCTCGGCCAGTTTTTCACCGAATCGCTGATCATTGTTTTCCTCAGCGGCGGAATCGGCATGGCCATTGCCTACGGGTTCTGCGGTTTCGTTGATCTCTTCCCGATGCCGCAGGTGTTCGCCGGCATGCTGCCCAACTGGCAGTCCGGCGTATTGTCATTCGTGTTGCTGGGAGTTGTTGCGGTTCTCTCGGCGATTTATCCCGCGCGACGTGCCGCTTCCATCGATCCTATCGAGGCGCTGCGCTTCGAGTCCGGCGGATAACCCGATGCTCAAAGAAATCCTGATACAGGCATGGAGTTCGCTGCGCCGCCAGCCCACCCGCAGCCTCTTGACCATGCTGGGCATCGTCTGGGGCATCGTCGCGGTCACCCTGCTGATGGCTTATGGCGCTGGTTTCCGCACCGTCTTGATGAGCACTTTCAACGCATTCGGCAACGACGTCATCATCGCTTGGCCCGGCACCACCAGCGAGCAGGCTGGCGGCGAGCGCGCCGGCAAGCCGGTGCACTTTCAACAGGAAGACGTCGACGAAATTCGCAGCAACGCCAATTTAGTCAAGTGGGTTACCCCCGAGACGGTCAAGCGGTTTGCCATATCGCACGAAGAGCGCGTAGCGAACTGCGCCATCCGCGGCGTCTATCCCGAATACGGCGAGCTCCGCAATGAAGTCCCCAGCGACGGCCGCTGGATCAACTCCGAGGACGTCGCCGAGCGCCGCCAAGTGGTTTTCCTCGGCGCGCGCATCGCTAAGAAAATTTTCGCGGGATATCCGCCGGTGGACCAGAACGTCAGAATCAACGGCATTCGTTTTCTGGTCATCGGAGTGATGGACCCCAAGTTTGCCGATAGCAGTTACTTTTCCAACGACGACGAATCCGCGTGGATCCCGTACACCACCGCTAGCGATATGTGGGACACCCGCAACGCCAGCGTCCTGGTGCTCAGCCCGGTCTCCCGCGATTTGGACGCGCAGGCGCGCGCCCAGTTGATTGCCGCGGTCGCCCAGCGCCAGCACTTCTCGCCCTCCGACAAGCGCGCCATCACCATGTTTGGCCAAGCCGAGACGCGCCCGATCATGGTCGGCATTTCCTACGGCCTGGAATTTCTGCTGTTGTTCGTGGGCTTGCTCACTTTGGGCATCGGCGGCGTAGGGGTGATGAACATTATGCTGGTGTCGGTGAACGAACGCATCCGCGAGATTGGTTTGCGCCGCGCGCTGGGTGCGCGCCGCCACCACATCCGTATGCAGTTTCTCGTCGAATCCCTGGCGCTAACCATGATCGGCGGAATTGTCGGGGTGATACTGTCGATTGGCCTCGGCGCGGCCATCGGCACCTTGCCGTTCCTCGGTCCCGCCTACGAAGACACTTCCGGCAAAGTAGACATCCACATGCACGTTTCGGGTGGAATCATTGCCGCGTCCGTCCTGGTTCTGGTGATTGTCGGCGTGCTCAGCGGCTGGATCCCAGCCTTCCGTGCCGCACGCCTGGATCCCGTCGAAGCCCTGCGCTACGAATAGTCGTTACGTGGTTTCGTGACTCCCGGCGACCGTGATCGATAAGTTGGTCCGTCGGAGTCCTGAGTCACTGCCGCCAGGGGTGGCAGCGCCACAACCATTACGGCAGACCCACACGCCGCCGCAGCGAAACAAAGCGCGGGTCGGTCCTGAGGCTATTCAGGCGCTCGTCCGTCGGCAAATATTCACCGGGGGCAAGCGGCATATCATATAGAGATCGCCGTGAGTTTAGCCGCTGCCAGAGCGTATAGGAAATGTATTACCGTCTACTTTTTTGCGAGCAGGGTATCGAAGTAAGCCATCATCTCTGCCCCAGTCCAATCCTGCCCGCCGATTAATTTGCGGTCGATGCGGCCCTGGCGGTCGATGATGTAAGTTTCCGGATACATGCGCGTGCCATAATTTACGGCGACCGTCTTGGTGGGATCGCGATACGTAGGAAAATCAATGGAGTACTGCTTCAGGAAGTCGGCATACGCCGCGTCATCCTCGTCCACGCTGATTCCCAGGATGGTGCCGCCACGCCCGGAAATTTTCTGTTGTAGCGCGTTCATCGCCGGGGCCTCTTCGACGCACGGCGGGCACCACGAAGCCCAGAAATTCAGAACCACCACTTTGCCGCGCAGGTCGCTCAGGTGCATCGCTTTTCCGTCCAGCGTAAGCGCGAAATCCCGTGCCGGCTTTCCCGTAAGGCTAGGCTCGCCCATACGGTAATTGGGTATCGCGAACAGCGCCAGCAGTCCCGCAAGAATCGCCAGGGCCGTCCCGCTGAGCAGATTTCGTCGCAATTTCTCGTTGGCGATCAGCGCGATGTCTTTTCGGAAGTTTTGTGATGGTGGAACCAGCTCGACCAGCTTCTCGGAACCATGTGGGCCCGGTCCGCAACCCGTGCGTACCAGGACAATCGGCCGACGATGACCAGAAGTACGGCCAGGCCAATCAGCACATTAAGCGGCGTGAACCATCCGGCGATGGAATGCATGTCAGTCGCCTCCTGAAATCATGCTACCGCTCACCCACGGTATTCACAAGCGTACCCCACGGGGGCGCCTCTTGTCGCTACTGGCCGCACCGCCCGCGATTCCCGCTACACCGCCCGCCCACAGGATTTATCCCTTCGGTAGCCCAGCTTTGCCCACCTATAATGGAGTGTCTGTCGGTCTTCGCCTGCCTCTCCGCTCCTGCTGGTCAGGACGCCCTTCCAGCGAGTGCAGCGGTCGCAGTAGCCTCCGGACGCGAAAAACAATGGTTTCCGCCATCATCCCCGCGCGAAACGAAGAAGCAACGATCGCTCGTTGCGTGGAGTCGCTTGCCTCGCAGCCGGGCCTGCACGAAATTATCGTGGTCAACGACCAGTCGTCGGATTCCACCGGCGAGATACTCATTCGCTTAGCGGCGGCAATTCCCAAGCTCCGGGTGATCGACGCTCCGCCGTTGCCGGAGGGCTGGATGGGCAAGAATTTCGCGGTTTCTCTCGGCGCCCGCGCCGCCGCAGCCGCAGCAAGCGATTGGCTGCTTTTCACTGACGCGGACACCTTCCATCTTCCCGGCTCGATCCTCCACGCCCTCGACGACGCCCGCATGCATCACGCCGCACTCGTTTCCTATTCACCGGAACAGGAGATGCACTCTTTCTGGGAGCGCGCGCTGATCCCCGCGGTCTACTCGCGCCTCGCGCAAAAATATTCCTACCACGTGGTAAACGATCCGCGCTCCCGCGAAGCGGCCGCCAACGGCCAGTTCCTGATGGTTCGAAGGGACGCCTACCAGGCCGTCGGCGGGCATGCCGCCATTCGCATGGACGTCCTGGAAGACGTGGTCCTGGCGGCTAACGTCAAGCACGCCGGTTACGGCATTTATTTCGCCCCGGGGCAGGGAATCGTGCGCACCCGCATGTACCGCTCGTTTTCCGCGATGTGGCAGGGCTGGACCAAGAATCTCTACCCGCTCGTCGGTTCCAGCGGTCGGAGCGTTTTCCGCGAACTCGAACTCGCGTTTCCCTGGGCGGCGATCACTCTGCTCTTGTTCAGCCCGGTCAGCCGCTGGTTCGCTGCCGCCGGAATTCTGTTGCTGCTTGCGCACGTCTGGCACTACGGCGCGCAACTCCGCCTGAATCGCTTTTCGCTGGTTCTCATCCTATATTATGTGCCCGGGCAAATCCTTTACGCCGCGGCGCTGATCGCGTCGGCCTGGAAAAACACCCACGGCGTGATCGCCTGGAAGGGAAGAGAATACCCGGCGCCTATGTCATGATTCGAATCACTCGCAAAATGGAATTTTCCGCGTCGCACTTGTATCACAACCCGGATTTTTCGCCCGAGGAGAACCGCCGAATTTTCGGCAAGTGCAACAATCCCCACGGACACGGGCACAACTACGTCTTGGAAGTCACCATTGCCGGTGAGCCCGATCCCGCCACGGGAATGGTGCTGGACTTGAAAGAACTGAAAGAAATTCTGGAGCGCGAGGTAGGCGACCGCATGGATCACCGCTTCCTCAATTACGAGGTCCCCGAGCTCGCCGGTCAGATCCCCACCACCGAGGTGATCGCCGCTACCATCTGGAAATTGCTCGAGCCCAAGATCCGCCGCGGCAAGCTCGACCGCGTCCGCCTGTACGAGACGCCTGACCTGTTCGTGGATTGCACCGCGGACCTGCCCGGAGGCCCCCATTGAAACTTTCGCTGAGCCGCCGCTATCTCTTTTCCGCCTCCCATCGCCTGCACAGCGACCATCTCGATCAGGCGGAGAATCGCCGCGTCTACGGCAAGTGCAATAATCCCTACGGCCACGGCCACAATTACGTGGTCGAGGTCACCGTCACCGGGCCGGTCGATCCCGCCACCGGCATGATCGCCAACCTGGCCGAACTCGATCCCTACGTGAGCGAACATGTGCTGGAAGCCTTCGACCACAAATTTCTCAACGAGGAAATTCCCGAATTCCGCGCGCAGGTGCCGACCACAGAAAATCTATGCGTCGAAATTTTTCGCCGCCTGAAAAACTTTCCCGCTGCCCGGCTGCAGCGTGTGCGCGTCGAAGAGACCGCGCGCAACAGTTTCGAATACGAAGAAAACGCCTAAGGAGCTGTCGATCATGAAAGACTCCACCCAAATTCTCACTCCCCCCGCCCAGAGCCAGGAGAGCATCGCGGACCTGGTCCGCAAGATCATCGTGCAGCTCGGCGAAGACCCCGAGCGCGATGGCCTGCAGAGAACTCCCGAGCGCTTCGAGAAGGCGCTGCGATTTCTCACCAGCGGCTACACCGAAGACGCCGAAAAGCTCCTCAATGGCGCGGTGTTCGACGTGTGCTACGACGAAATGGTGGTGGTCAAAGACATCGAAGTCCATAGTCTGTGCGAGCACCACATGCTGCCGTTCCTCGGCAAATGCCACGTGGCCTACATTCCGTCCGACAAAGTGGTGGGGCTAAGCAAGATCGCGCGCCTGGTGAACATGTTTGCCCGCCGGCTGCAAATTCAGGAGCGCCTCACCAGCGATATCGCCAACGCCATTCAGGAACATCTCCGTCCCCAGGGCGTTGGGGTGATTATCGAAGCCCGCCACCTCTGCATGGTGATGCGCGGCGTAGAAAAGCAAAATTCGATCGCCTCCACCAGCGCCATGCTCGGCGTTTTCCGCGACAACAAGCAGACCCGCGACGAGTTCCTTTCCCTGGTCCGCTAATAGAACGGGTATTTGACGTTCGCTGCTACGGTTCTACGCTCTTATCTTTTCCGGGTGCCCCGCTCTTCCCCGGGTTTGGGAAGGGTGGGCGTTCGGGCCTGCGTAGCTCAGGGAACGGGCCACACGTTGGGTTTACCCATAGGTGTTTTGACGTTGCCGTTGAATTTTGGCCCTGGGTTCCGCTTGCGCCCCCCGCCTGTTCCGCACTAAAATCACCCACCGTTCCAGGACAGACAGGCGCCACACGGCCGCTTCCGATTCCTGATCGAATCACTTCTTATAACAAAAGCGGGGGGATTTCGAGTGCGACGACATCACATAATCATCGGATTGCTTTGTGCCGCATCGATTGGGTTGGTCAGCTTGGCCTCGGGAATCGCCGCGCATCCAAACCCCGCCCCATCCAGTTGGGATTCGTTAGCCGACGACTATTTCGACCAGATCGAGTTCAAGTACCAACCCACCGCAGGTACTGCCGCCGGGTTCCACCAATACGACGCCCAGCTTGAAGACTATTCCCGCCGCGGCGTCGATGCCGAAACCGCTGCCAAGCGCGCATTCGAGAAGCGCGTCGAAGCCTTCGATCCCAAGTCTCTCGACCCCACCCGCACCGCTGACCGCGAGTTGCTGCTCTCATCGCTTCGCGGCGATTTGCTCAATCTGGAAACGATTCGGCCTTGGGAGAAGAATCCCGACACTTACTCCTCCGGCATCACCGAAAGTGTATTCGGAATCATGAGCCGCACGTTCGCATCGCCCGACGATCGCTTGCGCTCCGTGGTCGCCCGCGAAAAGCAAATGCCTGCCGCGCTGGCCGCCGCCCGCGAGAACCTGAAAAACCCTCCGCTCATCTTTACCCAGGTGGCCATCGAACAGCTTCCTGGCATCGTGGATTTCTTCCAACATGACGTGCCGGAAGCGTTTGCCAAAGCCACCGACCCGCAGGTGAAATCGGATTTCGCGCAGTCCAATGCCGCGGTCATCAAGGCGCTGGGGGACTATCAGGCCTGGCTCCAAACCACGGTGCTCCCGCAATCGCACGGCGATTTCCGTCTGGGTGCCGTCGCATTTTCGAAAAAGCTGCTCTATGAAGAAATGGTTGATATCCCGCTGGACCGCTTGCTCGAAATCGGCAAGGCCGATCTGCACCGCAACCAGGCCGAATTCGAACGCATCGCCAAAGAACTCGATCCCGCGAAGACGCCCCAGGAAGTACTCGCCGAGCTAGCCGCCGACCACACCACACCCGACCACTTGTTGCAAACCTTCCGCGACACCTTCGCTTCCCTGGTCGGGTTCATCCAGCAGAAGCACATCATCACCATCCCTTCGGAGGTCCGCCCGATCGTCGAGGAAACTCCCCCCTTCATGCGCGCCCTCACTTTCGCCTCGATGGATACGCCCGGGCCGTATGAAACCCACGCCACCGAAGCGTATTTCAACGTCACTCTGCCCGACCCGCACGCCACACCCGCGGAGATCGAAGGCCACATGGCGGAGTTCAATCGCGGCACGGTTGTTAGCACTGCTGCCCATGAGGCGTATCCCGGCCACTACGTCCAGTTTCTGTGGATGCCCCAGGCGCCCAGCAAAATTCGCAAGTTGATCGGAGCCGCCTCCAACGCCGAAGGATGGGCGCACTACTGCGAGCAGATGATGCTCGACGAAGGCTACGGCCAGCCCGGTGTCGGCGCCAAGGACGCCCGCGAATCCAAACTCCTGCGGCTCGGCCAGTTGCAGGACGCGCTTTTGCGCGATGCCCGCTTCGTCGTGGGGATCGAAATGCACACCGGACATATGACCTTCCCGCAGGGCATTGATTTCTTCGTGAAGGAAGGCTACCAAACCCGCGAGGCGGGCATGGTGGAAACCAAGCGAGGCACGTCCGACGCCACCTATCTCTACTACACCCTGGGAAAGCTGGAAATCATGAAGCTGCGCGAAGACCTCAAGAAAAAAGAGGGCCCGGCGTTCTCCCTGGAAACATTCCACAACGATTTCATGAAGCAGGGCTTCCCGCCCATCAAGATCGTCCGCCGCGCCCTGATGGGCGATAATTCGCCCACCCTCTAATCGCCGGGCCGCCCGATCGAGACCCGATTGGTTCGCGCTACAGCGCCGGTTTGGTCATCGCGTCGTTCAAGCCATTGAACACCGCGTCGAAACTTCCGTTCTCCGCGGCGAGCCGCAGGCGCTTCACCGTTTCCACGCAAATCTCGCCCGATGCAGGCTCGGTCTTCAGAATCTCCATCACTTCGGCGATGTATTTATCCAGCGGCATGGCTCGAGGATCGGAAGCTCCGCCCATCAGATCCGTTTGCACGTAAGGCGGCACCAACTCCAAGACTTCCGTATTCGTCCCCTTGAGCTGATAGCGCATCGACTGCGTATACGAATGGATCGCCGCCTTCGTCGCGCAATACGTCGGCGTCAGCGCCAGCGGAACAAACGCCAGCCCGGACGAGACAGTCATGATCACGGAATGTGGCTGCTTCTGCAGTTGCGGAAGCAGCGCCGCGGTCAGCCGAATCGGCCCCAGCAAATTGGTGGTAATGATGGCCTCGGCGTCGGCCAGGTTGTCCTGCTGCTTCTTCAAAATTTCCGGCCGCATGATTCCCGCGTTGTTAATCAGCACGTTTAGCGCCGGATAGTCCTTCGCTATTTGCGCCGCAAACGCCCGGATCCCCGCAGCGCTTTCCATGTCCAGGGTGGCCGACTTCATGCCCGGATTGGCGGCGATAGTCTCGTCCAGCGCCTTCTTGCGACGCCCTGCGATAATCACCTGGTTTCCCAGGGCCTGAAACTTTTCAGCCAGACCGCGCCCGATGCCCGAGCCCCCGCCCGTGATCAAGATCGTATTGCCGCTAGTTCTCATGTGTCATTCGCTCCTATCCGATATTAGAGGCCATGCCCAACGATAGGATTCAGGCGCGCCAAAGAATCCCGCGAGGCCCGGCCTCCAGGCCGCCGGCAAATTTTGTCGTTAACTTTGTCACCCTTTCCCGCGATTGGGTCGCCAACCAAAGAATAGCGGCGCGAGCGTCCAAAGCGTCGACGGCCACGTGATTCATCGCGTTGTTCGCAAGATTTGCGAATAATTTGTGAATACCTTCATCTGCCCGCAGGCACGATTGCACGCAAAATGACCACCTCAAAATTTCCATCGCCGGCGGAAGGCGCCCGCTCCTCGTACCAGAACCCCCGTATTTCCGCCATTTTCCCGGCCCCCGAGCCGCCCGGCGCGGCCCGGTTCGGCCCGGTTTCGCTGGGAAAT
Organism: uncultured Acidobacteriota bacterium; assembly: GCA_963725655.1. Taxonomy (GTDB): domain Bacteria; phylum Acidobacteriota; class Terriglobia; order Acidiferrales; family UBA7541; genus CAVRXT01. Next base: position 1,211,315 of record CAVRYY010000001.1, read on the forward strand.
TTCGTTGTCTGTGGCCGCTGGCGTGTGATAGGCTCGTTAAGTCAGAAGAGATAAATAGCGTAGAGAGGGTGTGCGGAGATTCGGAACAAGGGGGCACGTCAGTGAGCGCAGCCAAGGTTGGACTAATCGAGCAGTATCGTGTACATGTCCGTGATACCGGCTCGCCAGAAGTGCAAATTGCACTGCTGAGCGAACGGATCAGCTACTTGACTACTCATTTGCGCTCCCATGCCAAAGATCATGCGTCCCGGCGCGGACTTATTATGATGGTCAATAAACGCCGAAGGCTGCTTGATTACCTGAATCGCCGTGAGCCGGATCGGTACCGCGAGATTGTCGAACGACTTAGTTTGCGCAAGTAACCTGGCATTTTTAGACGGTCTCACCGACCGTTTTCCCCTTCACTCAAGCGATGTTTCGCCAGTGGTTGGTGGGCTCTTGCCGGGCCACGTTACGCACGTTCGTTTGCCTGCTGGTCTCCTCGCTTTTGTCCTGCCTATTTCTCTTCCCACACACAAACGGGAGTTTCTCTCGTATCTGAATTAGTCCCGATGGATCGGGACGGAGGATGTATAAGTTATGTCACAGCATCAAGTTAGCGTTGATCTCGGTGGGCGTCCGCTCATACTCGAAACCGGAAAAATGGCCAAGCAAGCCCACGGCTCGGTCGTGGCCCGCTACGGCGATACCGTGGTTCTCGCCACCGCCTGCATGGATTCTAAGGCCACCGAAAAAGACTTTCTGCCGCTCACCGTCGATTACCGGGAGTACACCTATTCCGCCGGAAAGATTCCGGGTGGGTTTTTCAAGCGCGAAGGACGCCCCTCGGAGCGCGAAATTCTCACCTCGCGCCTGATCGACCGGCCCCTGCGCCCGCTCTTTCCCGAAGGATGGTCCAACGAGACCCAGATCGTCGCCATGGTCCTTTCCGCCGACAGCGACAACGACCCTGACGTCATCGGCGTCACCACCGCTGCCGCCGCTCTGTACTGCTCCACCATTCCCTTCGTCACCCCGATCGCCTGCGTTCGCGTCGGACAGATCGAAGGCAAGCTGACCATCAACCCGACCGTCACCGAGCAGAAGATCAGCACCATGAACCTGATCGTTGCCGGCAGCGAGGACGCCATTGTCATGGTCGAAGCCGGGTCCCTGGAAGTAGCCGAGGACACCGTCGCCGATGCTCTGGCCTTCGCTCACGAGGCGATTAAGAAGATCGTCGCCGCGATTCGCGAGCTGCACGCCAAGATTCAGCCCAAGAAGGGTACGGTTACCCCGCCCGCTTTCGACCAGGCTCTCTTCGCCCAGATCGAAAAGGAATTTGGCGCCCGCTTGCACGACGGCTTGGACACCAAGAAATACGCCAAGACCGAAAGCTACGCCATCGTCGATGCCGTCAAGAAAGCCGTTCTCGAAACCATTCCCGCCGAGGACCTCGAGCGCAAGAAGCTCGCCCTTCGCGCCCTCGAGCGCCTGCGCGAACACTATTTCCGCGACGACATCATCACCCATAACCGCCGTCCGGATGCCCGCGCGTTCGATCAGATTCGCCAGATCACCTGCGAAGTGGGAATTCTTCCCCGCGTTCACGGTTCCGCGCTCTTCACCCGCGGCGAAACCCAGGCCCTGGCCACCGTCACCCTGGGCACCAAGGAAGATAAGCAGCGCCTCGATCTGCTTTTCGAGCACGACGCCTTCAAGCGCTTCATGCTCCATTACAATTTCCCGCCTTTCTCCGTCGGCGAAGTGAAGTTCCTTCGCGGACCGGGCCGTCGCGAAATCGGACACGGCGCGCTGGCCGAAAGGGCGCTTCTCAACCTTTTGCCCACCGAAGAGTCTTTCCCGTACGCCATGCGCCTGGTTTCCGACATTCTGGAATCCAACGGCTCCTCCTCAATGGCCACCGTCTGCGGCGGTTCTCTCGCCCTGATGGACGCCGGCGTTCCACTCAAAGCTCCTTGCGCCGGTATCGCCATGGGCCTGGTCGTCGAGGGTGAGAAGTACGCCATCCTCACCGACATCGCCGGCGCCGAAGATCACTACGGCGACATGGATTTCAAAGTGGCCGGCACGCGCGAAGGAATCACCGCCCTCCAGATGGACATCAAGGTCGGCGGCGTCAGCATTGCCATGATGCGCGAAGCTCTGGCCCAGGCTCGCAAGGCCCGCCTCCAGATTCTCGACACCATGGAAGCCACCATCAATACGGCGCGCACCACCATCTCGCCGTACGCTCCTCACCTCTTCATGCTCCAGATTGCCACCGACAAGATTCGTGACCTGATCGGACCCGGCGGCAAGAAGATCCGCGCGATCACCGAAGCCACCGGCGTCAAGATCGACGTCATGGACGACGGCCGAGTCCACGTATTTGCCAGCGACGGCAAGTCCGCGGAAACCGCTCTCAAGATGATTCGCGACGTCACCGCCACCGCCGAAATCGGCAAGACCTATCTCGGCACCGTGGTCCGCTTGGCGGAATTCGGCGCCTTCGTCGAGATTTTCCCCGGCACCGACGGCCTCCTGCACATCAGCGAAATCGCCGAACAGCGCGTCCGCGCCGTTCGCGACGAACTGAAAGAAGGCGACCAGGTAATGGTGAAAGTGCTGGCCATCGAAGGCAACAAGATCCGCCTAAGCCGCAAAGCCATCCTCAAGGAACAGCGCGACAAGATGGCCAAAGCCGCCCCGGCCGGAGCAACCGCAACCGCCGCCCCGGAGCCAACCCAAGGCAACGAATAACCGTCAGCACCAGTGAGTCCGTAAATGGAAAAAGGGAGGCGCCAACCGCGCCTCCCTCTTTTTGTGCCCGGCGCTCGCGCCACAGTCGAACTCCGTCTCCCACCTAAAATGCGGAGTCGTGCCGCCGCCACTCGTGGCGGAAAAAACTCCCATCCCCAAATCACCCAAACCAAAAATACACCCGCAACCAACATCCAACGCCGGTCCGTAGGCCCGACGATCGTGTCGGAAAATATTCCCAATCCACAAAATTCCCAATACAAGAAATACAACCACGCCACTTGTCACAAGTGGTTCATAGATTCTTTCTTGAACATTAAACAAATTTGGCAACACTGGCCTTGCTAAGCGAGTCGTAGCAGCCAACGTTTTCCGTCGGTGCACCGTAGCCAGCCGTCACCATGCGACGAGAGCTCGTGGCTTCAATCTCGGAATGGATCAAAATTCCCGATGACACGCTCAGAGAGGAAATGGAAAACTCCGTAGACGTTCTTGATGCTGTGCGCTGTGCGTTCGCAGCGATCGCAGTATCGACCAATCAGCTCGCGCGAACCTCAATCCCCGACCGAGGAAGGCGAGATTGCGGTTTACAAGAGAATCGAGAGCAAGTTCGTTTGCGCTGTGGGTGGATGAGGGAAGGACGCGCGCTAGGCGCGCAATATCTGTGACGGACTACGCCTCAGAGACCCGCTCGATGCAGGCGCCGACCGACTTCAGCTTTTCTTCCAGGCGTTCGTACCCGCGGTCGAGATGGTAGATTCTCTCGATCCAGGTGGTGTTGTCCGCCACCAGAGCCGCTAGCACCAAACCCGCGCTCGCGCGTAGATCCGACGCAATGATTGTCGCGCCGGTCAGCGGTGCGGGGCCCTGCACCAGCGCTTCGCGTCCGTCGATCGTTATCTTCGCGCCCATGCGCATCATTTCGCTGGCATGCAGGAAGCGATTCTCGAAAATGGTCTCGGTGATTCGCGACGTGCCTTCCGCCTGGGTGGCCAGCGCCATGTATTGCGCTTGCATGTCCGTCGCAAAACCCGGGTATTCCTCGGTCCTCATATCCGCGGCAATCAATTTCTTCCCCGCGCGGACGTGCAAAGTGGAAGCGTCCACCTCGCGTATCTCCACTCCGCATCCAACCAGTTTCTTCACCACTGCGTCCTGATGTCTCGGCTCGCAACTCGTTAGCGTTAGTTCGCCGCCGGTGATCGCCGCGGCCACCAAAAACGTTCCGGCTTCGATGCGATCCGGGATCACCGTGTGCGTCGCGCCGTGCAGCTTCGCGACGCCCTGCACCCGAATCATCGGCGTGCCCGCGCCCTCGATCTTGGCGCCCATTTTTATAAGCAACTCGGCCAGGTCGACCACTTCCGGCTCCAGCGCCGCGTTGTGCAAAATCGTCTCGCCATCCGCCAGTACCGCCGCGGTGAGAATATTTTCCGTTCCGGTGACGGTGATCTTGTCGAAGTGAATTTCCGCTCCCCGCAACCGCTCCACCCGCGCTTCGACGTATCCGTGATCCACTACGATTTTCGCGCCCATTTTTTCCAGCGCCTGGATGTGCAAATCGATGGGCCGCGACCCGATCGCGCACCCTCCCGGCAGCGACACTCGCGCGTAACCGAACCGCGCCACCAGCGGCCCCAGCGTCAGCACCGACGCGCGCATCGTTTTCACCAATTCGTATGGCGCTTCGATGTGCGAAATGGTTTCCGCCGCAATGATGAACTCGCTCGGCGGCCATTCCGGACTCTGCACTTTCGCGCGCATGTGCGCGAGGAGCTTTGCCATGGTGATGATGTCGCGCACCCGCGGCACGTTTTTCAGGTGCACGGTTTCCGCCGTCAACAAAGATGCCGCCATCGCCGGCAGCGCCGCGTTCTTCGCTCCGCTGATCTGCACCGTGCCAGCGAGCGGCTTACCTCCCGAAATTTTGAACCTGTCCATGTTTCAGGCCTTTGCCCGCCGTCCGCTGCTGGTCGCGGCTTCGATTGCCGAACGCACGTTGCCGCCGGCCTTCGCCAGCCGGGATTTCGCGCGCCCCCGATCTTCGTTGGTTTTCGCCATCACCAATGCCACCCGCAAATCGTCTCCCGCTTGACGCATGATGTGTGCCGCGGTACGCGCTTCCAACCCCGCTGCCTGCTGCAATATCTTCACCGCGCGCCTTTTCAACTTCTCATTCGACTGTGCCACGTTGATCATAAAGTTGCCGTACACATATCCCAGCCGAACCATCGCTGTAGTCGAAAGCATGTTCAGGGCCAATTTTTGCGCCGTCCCGGCCTTCATCCGCGTCGATCCACCGATCGCTTCCGGCCCAGTTTCCGGTGCGATTAAGATCTTCACATGCCGGGCGATCGCCGACTTCCGGTTGGACGTCAGCCCGATCGTCCATGCTCCGCGCCGCTTCGCCAATTCCAGCGCTCCCAGCACGTAGGGCGTCGAACCGCTGGCCGCAATTCCCACCACCACATCTCGCGACGTCAACCTGCGCGCCGCCAAATCCTTCCTCCCCTGTGCTGCCGAATCTTCCGCGCCTTCCACCGATCTCACCAGCGCCTTCGGCCCGCCGGCCATTAACGCCTGCACCATCTTGGGGCTGGTTCCGTACGTGGGCGGAATTTCCGAAGCATCCAGCGTGCCCAGACGCCCGCTGGTCCCCGCTCCCACATAGAAGAGCCGCCCGCCACGCCGCAACGCTTTCACGATCTGATCCACCGCGCGCGCAATTGCCGGCAATTCCCGGCGCACCGCTTCCGCCACACCTCGATCCTCGCGATTCAGCGCTTGCAGGATTTGAGAGTGGATCTCCGGTCCAGGTCACGCGTGCGAGGGTTGCGACCCTCCGTCGCGGCCGATTGTGCATGCCGGGTTTTCACTACGGCGATTATAAGGGCTGGGGAACGCCGGAATTAACGGTGGATGCGGAGGAATGTGCGGAGTGTGCCAACAAGCCCGGCAGGGATCAACCGCTACCGGACGCCCGCGGCGCCCAGGCCCAGCGCCTCGATAACCGCGTCGTGGACTTCGGGGCGCACCTTGCGGATCTTATCGTTGACCGCGCTTGGATGTACCCGGTTGGTCAGCAGGACCACAAACAGATCTCGCGCCGGATCGATCCACAGCGAAGTGCCGGTGAATCCCAAGTGCCCGTATGCGCTGGCCGACAAATATTTCCCGGAAGACGAGTCCGCCGTCGGAACATCCCATCCCAGCGCCCGTGGCGTTCCGCCGAACATCACTGGCGTGGTGAACTCGGTCACCGTCGCGCGCCGCAGCATCCGCTCGTGGCCGTAGATTCCGCCGTTCAGCATCATCTGCGCGAACGCCGCGATGTCCGGCGCGGTAGCAAACAATCCCGCGTGCCCGGCCACTCCGCCCATGGCCCACGCGTTGCCGTCGTTCACTTCGCCTTGCATCAGTCCTTTGCGAAATTCGTTGTCCGTCTTCGGTCGGCGCAATTTCCTCGCGGATCTTCGCCGCGGGATTAAACATCGAATCGCTCATCGCCAGCGGCTCGAAAATCTCATCGTGCGCCAGACGGTCGAGCGGCTCGCCGGTCAGCCGCGTGACGATCTCGCCCAGCAGAATGAACCCCAGATCGGAATACTCCACTTTGCTCCCGGCTCGGCCACCAGCGGCTCCGCGAAAATCGCCCGCAACACTTCGCGCCGGTCCCGCGCTTGCTGGTAATAAGCGCGATGCCCCGGCAGGCCCGAGGTGTGCAGCAATAATTGGCGGACGGTCACCCGCGCGCGCCAACCGGGATTCGGGTCGGCGCCCGCTGCAGCCATAAACTCGGGCAAGTACCGCGCGATCGGCGCATCGAGCTGAATTCGGTCTTCCTCCGCAAGCATCGCCACCTCGGTGGTGGTCACCACCGGCTTGGTCAGCGACGCTACGTCGTACATCGTGTCCGGCGTCACCTCGTCCGAGTCGTGCTGATACGTCAGCCGCCCAAAGGCATGCACCACAAGCCGGCCTTTCCATCCCACCGCGAGCACGCCGCCCGGAAACGCCCTCTCTTTCACCGCGTGATCCAATATGCGATACGCTGCGGCAAGCTTGGTATCCCAGTCCGCGGGCGCGGGCTGCAGCATCATCGGCTCCGCAGCCACTCGCAATCCGTCGCCGCGCTTCACCACGCCGGGGACGGTGACCGGAATTTTTCCTGCGATCGCCGTTTGCCCAAAGATCGCCCGGCCCATGGCGTGCTGCGACACGTCGGGCGTACTGAACGATGCGATCCAGGTCTTCGCTGCTGGAAAACGCTGCACCAAATATGGACTTCCAAATCCCGCCACGATCACTGGCTTGCCCGCCGCCAGCAACTGCTCGATTACCGCGGCCTGATTGTCCGGCAGCCCGACGCTGCCTTTGCGGTCCGCGACACGCACGAACACCGCGGCAATCGCCAGGTCGTAACTCGACGGCGGCGGCAGGTGCAAAGCTTCCACCGGATCGTACTGAGTATCCGCGCGCAACGCCGTCAGGTGGTCTACGCGCGGACGAATTTCCTGCTCCAGGTCACCGCCCGGATAGACGTCGGGATCGCCTGAAATCGCTACCAGCAGCACGCGCCGTACTTGAGTGGCATCGACGGGAAGCAGATGCGCATCGTCCCGCAGCAAAGTAATTCCGCGATTGGCGATGTCCGCGGCCTGTGCCTCGAATTCCGGCCGGCCGAATTTCTGGTTGATCGCGTTGACGTCCACGGTGCGCTGCGCCGGCAATCCCAAGCGCGATTTGGCGCGCAGGATTCGCCGCACCGAATCGTCGATGCGCGCAGTCGAAATCCGCCCGCTCTCCACCGCCTCCACCAATCCCGCCAGCGCGGCATCCGGATACGGCGGCATCAATAGCACGTCCGCGCCTGCCAGTACCGTGCGCACTGCCGCCTCGCCCGGCGTGTACGCGGTGGTCACCCCGCCCATATCCAGCGCGTCGGTCACCACCAGCCCCTCGAATCCCAATTCATTCCGCAGCAGGCCGGTCAAAATCCTGGGCGACAGCGTAGCCGGCACGGAGGTATCCGGCTCGAATGCGGGCACCGACAAATGCCCGGTCATGATCGAGCTCGCTCCGGCCTCGATTGCCCCACGGAACGGCACCAGCTCCACGCTTTCCAGCCGCTGCCGATCTCCCGGCACGGTTGGCAAACCCAGATGCGAATCGGTGGATACGTCGCCGTGGCCCGGGAAATGTTTTGCGCTCGCCAGACCGCCGTTTTCTTCTACGCCGCGGATGAACTCCTTCACGAAGTCCGCCACTCGCTGCGGGTCTTCTCCGAACGAACGCGTGTTGATGATCGGATTGCTGGGGTTGTCGTTGACGTCCGCATCCGGCGCAAATATCCACTGCACACCCGCGGCCCGCGCTTCGAGCGCGGTCACTTTCCCTACGGTGTAGGCGTCGCGCGGATCGTCGGCCGCTGCTACCGCCATGGCAAACGGAAAGCTCGTTCCCTCGTCCAGACGCATCCCTGTCCCGCGCTCGAAGTCCGCGCCGATCAGCAGCGGCACGGCCGCGCGCTCCTGCAGTTGGTTCACAATCACAGCGGTGGGATACACTTCGCCGCGGATAATGCCCAGCCCGCCGCGTTGGGTGATCAGGATGAACCCGCCCACGTGGTTTTCCACCACTTCGCGCACCAGCTCTTTGTATTCCGGGCTTTCTACCGGGGTGAATTGACCGGCCACCGTCACCATCATCAGTTGGCCGATCTTCTCCCGCAGGCTCATCTTCGCGAGCGTTTGCGACACCCAGCTTTCATCCGCAGGCGGGCCGGACGCTGGCTTCACGCTGTCGAGTTGTTGGGTGTGGCCGGAGATTGTCATGAGCAGAGGGATAATGAGCAGCAGCAGCCGGCGATTACTCATTTTTCCGTTGGCAGGCTATCGAGTTGACGCTGCGCTCCTTCGCTGTATATAACACAGGGGTTGATGCCAAACAATCGAACGCGCCGGCTGGTGTTTCCATCCCATCTCTCCGCGCCAGCGATTTTTCTGGCGGTACTGAGCGCCGCCGCACTGTTCGCCCAAGCGCCGCACCCGGCGCCGCCCGCGAACAGCGCCAACAGCACGGTCTCGGCGGAGAAACTCGCCGAGCTCGACGATGTGGTGCGCCGCGCGATCGACAACGGCGAAATTCCCGGCGCGGTGCTGCTCGTCAGTCATCGCGGCCGCATCGTTTATCGCAAAGCCTTTGGCGAACGCGCCGTCCTGCCCGGCCACGAGCCGATGACGCCGGATACGATTTTCGACCTGGCCTCGCTCACCAAAGTGATTGCCACCGCTCCCGCTATAGCGAAACTCGTCGAAGACGGCAAGCTGCGCATCAACGATCCGGTGAAAAACTACCTGCCCGAATTCGCCTCCCACGGCAAAGATCAAATCACCCTGCGCATGTTGCTCACCCATACTTCCGGGCTCGCTCCCGATCCTCCCATTTCCGCGGCGCAAGCAGGCGCCGACTCTCTGTGGAAGGAAATATGCGACGAAAGTCTGCTCGCCCCTCCCGGCATGCATTTCGAGTACAGCGATACCGGATACATGGTGCTCGGGAAGGTGGTCGAGCGCGTCACCGGCGAGCCGCTCGACCGCTACGCCGATCGCATGTTCTACGCTCCGCTGGGCATGACCCACACTCGCTTCCGTCCGCCCGCCGACTGGATTCCGCAAATCGCCCCGACCGAGGAAATCGATTTGCCTCCTGGCGAACAGGCCGGCTCCGGTAAGGGCAAAATGCTGCGCGGCGAAGTTCACGATCCCACCGCGCGGGCCATCGGCGGCGTTGCCGGCCACGCCGGCCTATTTTCCACCGCCGACGATCTTGGGCGCTTCTGCCAGATGATGTTGGCTGACGGCGCGATCGGCAACGCGACCGGGCAGGCCACCGGCCGCAGAAGCCTCTCGGCGGAGATGGTCCAGCGCATGATCCTCCCGGAAAATCCTCCCTGGGTTCCGTCGCTCCGCGGCTATGGTTGGGACATCGATTCCGCCTATTCCTCGCCGCGCGGCGAACTTTTCCCGATTGGCTCCTACGGCCACACCGGCTTCACCGGCACATCCGTGTGGATCGATCCGGAGAGCCGCACGTTCGTGGTACTGCTCACCAACGCCGTCCATCCTTACCGGCGGCCACCCATCTCGAGCCTGCGATCGAAAGTGGCCACCGTAGTTGCCGCGAGCGTCGGCGTTTCGGCCGGCGCCGCGCTACCGTCGGCGATCGAGCGCAGCGTTGGCGCGCGACACCCCAGCTCGGCCACCGCGGCGCTTCCCCAAGAGGTCCACACCCAGACCGGAATTGACGTCCTCGAAGCGCAGCATTTTGCTCCGCTGCAGGGCAAGCGCGTCGGCCTGATCTCCAATCAGACCGGCGTCGATTCGCAAGGCCGCCGCACCATCGACGTTCTGGCCAAAGCCGAAGGCGTGAAGCTCGTTGCGCTGTTCAGCCCGGAACACGGCATCGAAGGCGTCGCCGACGCCAGACTGAAATCCACCACCGATGCCGCGACCGGCCTCCCCATCTACAGCCTCTATAGCGACACCATGCGTCCCACGCCCGAGATGCTTCGCGGCGTCGACGCACTGGTATTCGACGTTCAGGATGCGGGCGTGCGCTTCTACACCTATATCACTGCCATGGCCTACGGCATGGAGGCCGCCGCCCCACTGCGCATCCCGTTCTTCGTCCTCGACCGTCCCAATCCGCTCGGCGGCGACGCGATCGAAGGCCCCATGCTCGACCGCGGCCGCCTGAGCTACACCGGCTATTTCCCCATGCCGGTCCGCTACGCGATGACGCTGGGCGAATTGGCCCAAATGTTTAACGCCGAAAATAAAATTGGCGTGGACCTGCATGTCATCGCCATGAACGACTGGCCGCGCTCGGCCACCTACGATGCAACCGGCCTGTTGTGGCTCCCGACATCGCCCAACCTCCGCACGCTAAATGCGTCGCTACTCTATCCGGGGATCGAGATCCTGCAAGCCGCCGGAGTTTCGGTAGGCCGCGGCACCAACACGCCGCTAGAAATTCTGGGCGCTCCCTGGGTCCACGCCGGTGAACTGGCTGACGCCCTCAACCAGCGGTTTATCCCCGGCGTCCGATTCGTCCCCACCCGGTTCACACCGACCGATGCTCTGTACAAGGGCCAGCTCTGCGAGGGCGTGAGCGTGATCATCACCGACCGCCAATCGCTGAACTCGATGCTAATGGGCCTGGAAATCGCCTCCACACTCTGGAAGCTATATCCCGACCAATTCGGTATCGACCGCACCTTAGAGTTGATGGGTTCCGGCGTAACCGTGCAGCTCCTGAAGCAAGGCGAGTCCCCGGCCCGGATCATCCTGGACACCTCCGGGGACCTCGAACCGTTCCGCCAAATCCGCGCTAAGTATTTAATCTATCGATAGATAGCCGGAAAAAGTGCCGATAAAAGAACGCGGTGACCATGTTTAAAATGTTTGTTTTGTGTTGATCTAGATTTTCTATCCCCTTTAGAGTCATACATATCCACCCGAATTTTGAAGCGCCGGGCGGGAAAAGTGCTGTCGCGATTCAGCAGTTTGTATCTCGTTTCTACTCATATACATCCAAGTTCTGATCCTTACGGTTGTTGCGATTGGATTTCCCCTTTTCTCTGGGTGAAGGCCCACAGCCAGATCGGCAACTGTCGCGATTCAGATTGCGGTTTTTCGGCCTCCTCTTTCGGGGGATTCGCAGCGCGGCTTGCGCGTGTTGAGCATTGGCTAGGCACAAGTTTTCCCCTTTCCGCTCGACCTTAGCACCGCGTGGAGGGTGGTGAAAGGGATCACTCCGGTGGACATTTGGGTGGGGCGGCTGAAGGAGGAGCCACGAAGTCACAGGCTATGCGGATCGACGCCTGGCGGCGGGTCAAAAGAGGATCGAAGGCAACCAGGCACCGGATGGGTCATTATAAAGACCGATGCTCATTAACGTCATCGGCTGGACGACGTGCAGCCCATTCGCGAGGCACCAGCGCAGCAGAGCGGTGTTCCGGGACGGCACGAGAATTCCGGGACCACCGAAGGACTCCGCCGAGGCGATCAGCGATTGCAGGTCCAGGTTGGTCTCGGCAGTGGCATGGCCTGCCAACCCCAAGGCAGTAGCGTACCCGGTAATGCGGCCTGCTCGCTCCACTACAATTGCGGTGGCTTGCTGGATGGCCTCCGCCAGTTCGGTGCCTCGACCGAAGCCATGAACCCTGCGGCTTAGCGCGTTGCAGGCGTTCAAATCGCGGGGATCTGCGGTTCTTACCGCACATCCTGGAACATTGCGTTCGAGAGGCCTGCCTTGGACGCAGGAGAGGGGCTCGCGGACATCGAAGCCGAGGCTGGCGTAAAGCGAGAGGGAGCGATTGTGATACGCAGCCTGCACCAGCCGCACACCCGCGGGACGGCGCTCGTTTGCTCGATCCATCACCGCCTGCATCAGCTTGCGCCCGATGCCGAGGTTTTGCGCGCCGGGATCGATGGTGATCGGGCCAATGCCAGCGATCATGGAACGTTGGTCGAGGCAATTGCTACCCACGATGCGGCCTGCGCTTTCCGCCACCACGCAGTAGAAGCCCGGACTGGAAAACAGCATGGAAAGCAAGCCGGAGGCAGCGTCCGCTCCGGGAAAATCGCAAGGGAAGCCGTGCTCCACACTGAGCTTGGAGAAGGCTTGGTAGCAAATTTCACCGCACGCGGCGCTGTCCTCCGGGGTGGCGGCGCGAATCAACACCTTCGGCTGTAATTTCGAGGACATAAGTGAACCTCCGATTTTCCGCGAGAGTATAACAGCCCGCTACCGACGGCCGCTTAATCAATCGAAATCGGTCCGCCGGGGGTGATCGCTCTGGTGAACACGTTGGCATGGCCGGTAAAGCCAGGAAATGCAAAGATAAGGGTCATGCGTATCGTTTCATTGCTTCCGTCGGCTACCGAAGTGTTGTTTGCGCTGGGGCTTGGTGATTCGGTGGTGGGCGTAACGCACGAATGCGATTTCCCGGCGGAAGCGGCCGGGAAACCGGTGCTGGTAAAACCGCGCGTGGATTCCAGCGCGGACGCGGCGGAGATCGACGCGCAAGTGCGCGAGATCCTCGCCGCCGGCGAGGCTCTCTATTCGGTTGATGCCGAACTGCTCCGCTCGCTGGAGCCCGACCTGATCATCACTCAGGATCTCTGCCACGTTTGCGCGGCGGGACCCGGCGATTTGGCCGACGCGCTTACACGGTTCGAGAAAATTCCACGGGTGCTGTCGCTTTCGCCGCACACCCTGGCGGACGTGTGGGACGACGTCCAAAAAATTGGCGGCACTGCGGGACGCATCGCCGAAGCCAATCGATTGGCTTCCGATTTGAAATCGCGCGTCGCCCGCGTGGAAGAGCGAACCACCGAGCGGCGAATCGCCGCTCAGCGGCTCGCCGAGCAGGGAATTGGCGCGCAGGGAGCGCCCGACGAGCGCGCTGCGGACCAGGATGGCGTGGCGCAGACACCCGCATTGGGCGCCGTTCCGGGCGTCCTGTGCTTGGAATGGCTCGATCCGCCGTACGTCGCGGGCCACTGGACTCCGCAAATGGTCGCGCGCGCGGGTGGGCGGGACGTGCTGGGCATCCCCGGGGAGCCATCGTTCCGGGTTCCATGGCGGCGCATCGTAGAGGCGCCGATCGATGTGATTTTGGTGATGCCGTGCGGGTGTTCAGTCGCCCGCGCCGCGGACGAGTTCCGGAAGCTGGTGCTCCCACCGGGATGGGAGCGCATCCCAGCGGTAAAGGCCGGGCGGGTCTTCGCGGTTGACTCGAATAGTTATTTTTCGCGCCCCGGGCCGCGGTTGGCAGACGGCGTCGAGTTCCTCGCGGACCTGCTCAACTTTGTTTCACCCGAGAATGCGCCGCCACCGAATTTCGCGCGGCGCATTGTGCGCTGACTTTACGCGCTGTTTGCAGGTCCCGACTGGGCGGAAGTTACGTTGTGCGCGAGGTTCACCAAAACTCCAACTTCATCCTGAAACAATCTGAATCAGAACAGCGCTGAGCGCCGGAACATAGCAGGTCAGCTGCGAGCCATTCGGTTCGAGGATATAGGCGGCAGCTGGAGAGAACGTACCGTCCAGATTGACGTTGGCGTCCTGGATGGTCACGCCGGCCGTGGCGTCAAGATCGGGCGCCGTGGCTCCGCTAGTGACCTGGGTCATGGCCAGGAGCGTGGCGGACTTGGGGCTCAAGGGAAGTTGCACGGTGAGCTGAAGGTTTTGGAGGAGATCCTTGTTGACGATGATGAGGTTGAGGCCGCCCGATAATGGGTTCACCGCATAGGCGGTCACGTTGAGTCCCCCGGTGGAAATTTGGGTGGTGAACAGGGTGCCTTGGCCAGCGAGGGTGAACAGCAGAATCCCATAGAATTCCGGGCGCGCGCCGATCACGCTGGCATCAATGTTGGCGATGGGCGTGTAACCCGGTGAGTTGCCGCCGCCATGAAAGTTCACGCCCGAGGCTCCGCCTTGAGCACAGTTAAAGAGGAAGTCGATGATCCAGAGCGAGGATGCGTAGGAGTCGCTGACGCCGCTGGATCCACCGTCGTAAAACGAGTTGCATTCGGAGATCCGGTACGGGACGCCGATGCTTTGGGCGGCGGGCTGCAGAATCGCAAGATTTGCGATCAGGGCCGGATCCGGAGTGATGAGAGCCGCCTCAGTAGAACTGGGGAGCTGGCCGTTGCCGCGATAGTAGTGCTGGGTGAGCAGGGTGATCTCGCTTGCGGTCATGGTCTGAGCGAACGGAACAGTCCAGTTCGATTCGTGGATTGCGTCGGCCGGACCGGTGATCAGCACGCTGGGTGTGGTGGCAAGGATGGCGGTGCGGAACTGGTTCCAGAGAGTGAGGAACTGGGAGAGCGACCAGTTGCCCGCGTAATAGTTTCCCGGGTCACCATAGAGGTCAGGTTCGTTGCCGATCTCAATACCCAGCAGCGAGGAGCCGAACTGCTGGACGGCGTAGGCAACCTCGTCCGCCGCCAACGCCGCGGTGGTGGCGCCGGTGGCGGCTCCGCCTAAGTTAACGCCGTAGAGGCACTTCCAGCCCGTAGCCTTGACGAAGGCAGCAAGCGAATCGACGTCGCTGGGGGCGATTTGGCCTGCCGTCTGCCCGGAGCCGGTTGGCGTCCAGACGTTCTGATCCACCGTGTTCGCGCCGACACGCAGAAGGCTAGGACCCAGGCGCTTGAACATGCCGATTAGGTCGCTATTCGAGGCGGTGAAAAGCGGACCGCAAAGTTGGACCTTTTCGTAGGAGAGCCCTGCGAAGGCGGGGCCGATCGATCCTGTAGGGGTGGGCGTGACGGTCAAGGAAGCAAGAGCCAACGGCCCGGTGGGCGCTGGCTGGGGATTCTGAGGCGCCGGGGTCGGGGTTGGGGTCGGGGTTGGAGTCGGAGTTGGAGTGGGAGTTGGAGTGGGAGTTGGAGTGGGAGTTGGGGTCGGAGTTTTGGTGGGATTAGGTTGCGGGGCAACGGCGCTTTTCGAGGATCCGCATCCGGGTAACAGCGATCCCGCGACCAGCGCGACAGAGCCTTGGATGATATGGCGGCGGCTGAGAGCGGAAGATTCCATCTTTGCGTCCAGAGGCGAATCGTCACGGCGTTCGTTCATGGTTGCTTCCTCCATTTGAAATGGCAGGCAAGTGAGCGGCGGCGTATCCGTCGTGTTCCCCCACTATGCTTCGAACAACGAAAGTGTTAACCAGCAGCGCGCGCCGAGCGCCGCGACTGCGTGCGCTTTTTTCAAGTGCAATCTGTGTACGCATGTTCATTTCCTTTGCGTTCATGCGGTTTGAAATCCAATCTGAATCAGAACCGCGCTGAGCGCCGGAACATAGCAGGTCAACTGCGAGCCGCTCGGGTCGAGGGTGTAGGCGGCTGCGGGAGAGAAGGTGCCGTCCGGGTTGACGCTGGCACCCTGGATGGTGACGCCAGAGGTGGCTAAAAGATCGGGCGCTGTGGCTCCGCTGGTGAGTTGGGTCATAGCCAGAAGCGTGGCGGAGCCGGCGCTGCCAGGAAGTTGCGTCGTGAGCTGAAGATTTTGGGTGAGATCCTTGTTGACGATGATGAGGTTGAGGGCGCCCGAAGCTCGCTTCACCGCGTAGGCCGTCACGTTGAGCGACCCGGCGGAAATTTGGGTGGTGTAAAGAGTGCCCTGCCCGGCGAGGCTGAACAGCAGAATCCCATAGAACTCGGGGCGCGTCTCGACCACGCTGGCGCCGATGTTGGCGATCGGCGTGTAGCCCTGTGAGTCGCCGCCACCATGGAAATTCACCCCACTGGCTCCGCCTTGCACGCAGTTGAAGAGGAAGTCGATCACCCAGAGTGAAGATGCGTACGAGTTGCTCACGCCCGGCGATCCGCCATTCCAATAAGAGTTGCATTCGGCCAACCGGAACGGGACGCCGACACTTTGTGCGCCGGGCTGCAGGATCGCCAGATCCGCGATGAGGGCGGGGTCCGGGCTGATGAGATACTCCGCGGTAGACGTAGCGAATCGGCCGTTGGCGCGATAGTAGTGCTCGGTGAGCAATGTAATCTCGCTCTTGGTCACCGCCTCGCCGAAGGGAACCGTCCACTTCCACTCTCCGTCGGCTGGGCCTGTGATCGGCACGTTGGGTGTGCCGGCAACGATGGCCGAGCGGAACTGTTCCCAGAGGTTAAGGAACTGGGAGAACGTCCAGTCATGCGAGAAGAAGTTGCCTCCATCGCCGTATTCGTCGGGTTCATTGCCGATCTCAACACCCAGGAGCGAGGAGCCGAACCGTTGAGCGGCGTAAGCAACCTCGTCGGCGGCCAGCGCTGGTGTGGTAGCGCCAGTGGCCGCTCCGCCTAAGTTGATTCCGTAGAGGCACTTCCAATTCGCAGCCTTGACGAAGGCAGCCAGCGAATCGACGTCGCTGGGGGCGATCTGGCCGGCCGTTTGCCCGGGGCCGTTGGGGGTCCAAACGTTCTTATCCACCGAGTTCCCGCCGATGCGCAGAACGCTGGGACCCAGACGCTGAAACAGGGCGATCAGGTCATGATTCGAGGCGCTGAAAAGCGGACCGTAAAGTTGGTTCTTTTCGTAAGAGAGCCCTACGAAGGCGGGACCGATCACGCCTGTCGGGGTGGACGTGACGGTGACGGAAGCAGGAGTCAACGACCCGGTGGGCGCCGGCTGGGGATTCTGAGGCGCCAGGGTGGGAGTTGGTTTCGGGGCGACGGCGCTATTCGAGGACCCGCATCCGGGCAATAGCGATCCCGCGACCAGCGCGACCGAGCCCTGGATGATTTGGCGGCGGGTGAGAGCGGAAGATCCGATCTTTGCGCGCAGAGGCGAGTCGTCCCGGGGTTCGTTCATGTGTGCTCCCTCCATCCGAAATGGCCACCATGTGAGCGCCGGCGGATCCGCCGGGGTCCCCACTATGCGTCGAACAACGAAGTTGTGAACCAGCAGACCGCGCTGGTGCCGCGATTGCGTGTGCTTTTTCAAATGCGATAAATGTGTGGATGTTTTTTGTCCCGGTGGTTCATTGCCGTTTCTAAACCAATCTGAATCAGAACCGCGCTGAGCGCCGGAACATAGCACGTGAGTTTGGAGCCATCGGGTTTCAGCGTGTAGGCAGGTGACGGAGAGAACGTGCCATCCAAATTGACGCGGGCGCCCTGGATGGAGATGCCGGAGGTGGCTGAAAGATCTGGCGCGGTGGCTCCGCTGGTGAGTTGGGTCATGGCCAGGAGCGTGGCGGAGCTGGCGCTCCCAGGAAGTTGCGCCGTGAGCTGAAGATTTTGGGTGAGATCCTTGTTGACGATGATGAGGTTGAGGGCGCCCGAAGCTGTCTTCACCGCGTAGGCTGTCACGTTGAGCGACCCGGCGGAAATCTGCGTGGTGTAAAGTTCGCCCCGGCCAGCAAGGTTGAACAACAGCATGCCGTAGACCTCGGGGCCCACGCTGATTACGCTGCCCGCCTTATTGACGATTGGCGTGTATCCCACGTGCCCGCCTCCGTGAAAGTTCACACCCGACGCTCCGCCTTGGGCGCAGTTGAAGAGGAAGTCGATGACCCAGAGCGAAGACGCGTAGGAGTTGCTGATACCGTTCACACCGTTGTCGTTAACGCCGTTGTAATAAGAGTTACATTCGCTCATGCGGTACGGGACGCCGATGCCCTGGCAGCCGGCTTGGAGTAGCGCCAGATATCCGATCAGGGTTGGGTCCGGGGTGATGAGATACGCCGCGGTAGACGTGGGCAGCAGGTCGCTGGCGCGATAGTAGTGCTGAGTGAGCAGGGTGATCTGGCTGCTGGTGACGGCTTGACCGAAGGGAATCGTCCACTTCGCCTCGTAGCTGGCGTCGGCAGGGCCAGTGATCGCCACACCGGGAGTGCCGGCAACGATGGCCGCGCGGAACTCGTTCCAGAGAGCGAGAAACTGGGAAAGCGACCAGTTGCCGGCGAAATACTTTCCTGGATATCCGTACAGGTCAGGCTCATTACCGATCTCGATGCCGAACAGTGACGACCCAAACTGCTGCGCGGCGTAGGCGACCTCGTCGGCGGCCATCGCGGGAGTGGTGGCGCCAGTGGCCGCTCCGCCCAGGTTCACTCCGTAGAGGCACTGCCAACCCGCAGCCTTGACGAAGGCAGCCAGCGAGTCGACGTCGCTGGGGGCGATCTGGCCTGCAGTTTGCCCGGGGCCGTTGGGGGTCCAGACATTTTTGTCCGTCGAGTTCCCGCCGATCCGCAAGAGGCTGGGACCGAGCCGCCGGAAAATGCCAGTCAGGTCGCCATTCGAAGGTTGGAAGAGGGGTCCGTAAAGTTGGGACTTTTCATAGGATAGTCCGGCGAAGGCGGGTCCGATCGAGCCCGCGGCGGTGGCGGCGACGGTCAAGGAAGCAGGAGTCAACGGCCCGGTTGGCGTTGGCTGGGGGTTCTGAAACGCGACGGGTGCGGGCTGCGGAAGTGGTTCCGGGACTTCGCTGCTGTTCGACGATCCGCATCCGGGCAAGAGCGACCCCGCGACCAGCGCCACGGTGCCTTGCATGACTTGGCGACGGGTTAGCGTAGAAGATTCCGCACGCGTGCACAGTAGAGGAATGGGAGTGTTTTTGTCGGAAATGGACGCACCTCTCCACGAGGCTGCGATTTAGCCGGGGGACCGTTGAAGGCGGGAGGGGGGTTGCTACGTTCTCACCGATCACCAAGGGTGTTGTATTCCGTGGTTAACCGGAGGCCAATGGTACTTTAGTTCCAATCCCGCGATTCAGGGCGGGATAGCGAGGCACGTGGCGCGACAACGCGGCGGCGCACGTTGATCGCTTCGGAATTCTATGGCGCACCTTGGATAGATCAAACCCGCCCTCTTCAGCGCGAAGCATACGGCGCCCGGCGATGCCTAGGCTGGCGTTCCGGCGTCTCGCGTTTCTTTCCAGTGGCGGTAGAAAATCAGGCCGGAGAGCGTCAGGGCGGTGCCCGCCAGGCAGCGATACGGATGCGCGGCGAGCACGTCAGCGATCACCAGCAGCGATCCCACTATGAATAGGATGGGGAGAACCGGATAGCCCCAGGTGCGATACGGACGAGGCAGATTCGGTTCCTTGCGGCGCAGCATCCAGACTGCTCCTACCGCCAAGACGTAGAAAATCCAGGCGGCAAAAATGTACAGACTATAGAGCTCCTCGAAGGTTCCGCTGAGCGCCAGGATCGACGCGAAACATCCTTGAAAGACCAGCGCTCGCCCTGGCGTGCGATATTTCGGATTCACGCCGGCCACGAATCGGAAGAACAAGCCGTCGCGGGCCATCGCGTAGTCCACCCGCGCGTTGGTTAGGATTGATGAATTCAGCGCGCCTAACGCGCAGACGATCATCGCCGCGGTGAGCCACGCCGCCGCTCCGTAGCCCAGCACGCGGGTGATCATGTCGGACACCACGTGAGCGGATGCCGCTACGCTATCGAACGGCAGCACGTGAAAGCAAGCCGCGGTGACCGCCATATACAGCACACCAACCGCGGCCACCCCGCCGATCAGCGCTCGCGGAATATTTTTCCCCGGGTGAATGATCTCCGATCCCACCATGGGCAGGTTATTCCAGCCGTCGTAGGCCCACAGCGTGGCGACCAGGGCCACCAAAAATCCCGAAAGGTAGGAATGGATTCCGGCTCCGGATGCGGCGGCCGCTGCATGGTGAAAATCAAAATCCATATGCACGACACGCCCCGGCCAGAACCCGATCCCAATTACCGCCAGGATTACCGCCACCTTGATCGCCGTCAGCGCCACTTGAAATCGGCCGCCCAGCCGGACGCCGAGATAGTTGATCGTGGTGATGCCCACGATCGCCGCCACCGCTACAGGTTGCGCCCAGGTAAATCGAAAATCGTACGGGGCGGCCCCGAAGAGCAGCGGAATTTTTACAGTGAATATGGAACCGGCCGCCGCCGGAAATAGAAATCCGCAGAAGCGCGCGAAGCCAGCCGCGATGGTTGCAATCGAGGTGGGCGAACCCACAATGCAGTGCATCCATCCAAACAGGAATCCCCAAGCGGAGCCGTACGCGCGGCTCAAAAATGCGTATTCGCCGCCCGCTTCCGGCAGTGCCGCGCTCAACTCGGCATAGGCCAAAGCGCCGAACAGTGACAGCGCTCCGCCCACCAGCCAGGCCGCAAACACCACCGACACTGTGCCCGCCGCGCGGGCCATCTCCGCGGGAATAATGAAGATTCCGGTGCCGATCATGGTGCCGACTACGATCGACATTGCCGCCCATGGGCCTAGTTCGCGGACCAGGTCCAGCGGTTTTGTCTGCGTGTTGGAGGTTGCGTTCAAGTGGCCCGTCCTGAATTTCTTATTCGCCGGTATTGCCCGGGCTTCGACGGCGGTACGCAAAAACAAAGCCAGGGCAAAAACGTAGAGAACCCGGGTGTGAAATCGACACCTGGGGCCCCCACTTCGCTTCGCTCAGCAACCCCATCGCCGATGAGTTTGCTTGATATCGAAGAGAGAATCTACGACGGCGGTACGCAAAAATAAAGCTGAGTCAAAAACGTAGAGAACCCAGGTGTGAAGTCGACACCTGGGGCGCCCACTTCGCTTCGCTCGGCAATCCCGTCGTCGATGAGCTTGCTTGATATCGAAGAGAGAATCTACGAGTGGGATTCGGGCGGCGTGACCGCGCTGACCAGGGAGCCAACCGAAAACGTGATGATCGTGCCGGCCAGGACGAACCACGTCCACGCCAGCGGAGTGTATCGATTCACGGCGATCATCGCCACAATCCCGGCCAGCATTCCAACGATCGCGCCGGTGCTGTTGGCTCGGCGATTCCAGAATCCCAGTAGAAATGTTCCCAGCAATCCGCCCCAGGTAATTGAGGCGATGGTCAGACCCGCAACCAGCACCGGCCCCCAGCGCACCAGTCCCAAGGCGCCGAGCGCCACGCCCCACACCAGCGTCATTTTTCGCGAACGCTGCAACAATTCCGGCTCACTCAACGCGGCGCTTCCTTTCCTGCTGCCGCGCCAGGCCTTGAAATCCATCATGCTGGAAGAGGCCAGCGAATTCAGGGAACCGCTGGCGTTCGACATCGCCACCGCGAAAATTGCCGCCAGCACCAAGCCCACCAAGCCCACCGGCATCTGGGTGACGATGAACTCCGGGAAAATTTTGTCCGCATCGTCCACCGCGAAGACTCCGGGGTTCAGCTTCCAGAACACGAACAACATCACCCCAATCACCAGAAATAAAGCGAACTGCACGAACACGATCACTCCGCTGGCTAGCAGCGCCTTTTTGGCGTCCTTCTCATTTCGCGCGGCCAGCAGCCTCTGCACCATCGTTTGGTCGGTGCCATGGCTCGCCAGTGTGAGAAACGTTCCGCCCAGCAGGCCGGACCAAAAGGTGTAACTGCGCGTGAGGCTAACGCTGAAATCGAATATCCGTAATTTTCCGCCTGCCGCTGCCGCCGCTTGGGTTACCCCGTGCCAACCTTCGGGAATGCGGTGCATTACCAGGAAGAACGCCGCGATTGAACCACCCATGTACAAGACGAATTGCAGCACATCCGTCCAGATGACCGCCTTCATTCCGCCCTCAAACGTATAGAAAATCGTCAGCGCCGCGATCGCGCATACCGAAACACGTTCGCTGGACCCAAACGCAACGCTCACCACTTTGCCAATCGCCGCGATGCGCACACCCTCCGCGGCCACCCGTGTGGCCAAAAAGACGGCCGCCGCCACCGATCGAGTTCGGGCGCCGAATCTATTTTCCAGCAGCTGATATGCCGTGTAGAATTCGCCCTGGAAATAACGCGGGACCAGGATGACGCACAGCAGCACCCGCGCCACCACGTACCCGATCGCCAGTTGGAGAAAGCCAAGATTGCTGGCGAAGGCGATGCCGGGTGTGCCGATGATGGTGAGCGTGGAAGTTTCCGTGGCGACGATGGAAACCGCGAGGGCCCACCATGGCGCGGTTCGTCCGCCGAGAAAATAGTCGCGGAGATTTTGTTGGCCGCGGCGGAAGCGCGTTCCGAACCAGGTGATTCCGCCGAGATACAGCACCAGGATTCCCAAGTCGATGGGGCTGATTCGCATGGCGCCGAGTCCGTCGCCCGGCTGGGGGATGCTATCCGCGCGATTCGGAATGTGTCAAGCTCGGGCAAGCGGTGTGCGAAATGGCGGGGAAGTGAAGTCGAGGTGAGGGGTATTGAGCTACTTTCTGGGATTTGACGGCGGGGGATCGAAGACCGATTGCGTGTTGGTGGATGAGCACGGCGCGGTGCTCGCCAGCGCGTACGGAAGCGCGTCCAATCCGCTTCGCACCGGCTACGCCAAGACGTGGTTTGCGCTCAGCTCGACGGCCGATGCTGTGCTCGCGCGCCAAAAAATAAAATCGACCGACATTTCCGGAATCTGCGCCGGCCTGGGTGGCGCCGCGCGCACCCAAGTGGCGCGCCGCATCGCCACTTTTCTGGAGCGCTCGTTTCCGAATGCGGCTGTGCAGGTCACTTCGGATATGGAAATCGCTCTCTCCGCGGCGGTCGGCGACGGCAAGGGAGTCGTGCTCATTGCTGGGACCGGCTCGGTGGCTTTTGGACGCAACGCTTCCGGCCTCACCGCGCGCGCCGGCGGGTTCGGGCCCTGGATTGGAGACGAAGGCAGCGGATTCGAGATTGGGAAGCTTGCCGCCGCCGCTGTTTCGCGCGAGGCAGACGCCCGCGGTCCGCAAACGGCGCTCACCGAGCGCATTTTCAAGGACCTCGACTGCCGCGATTGGAACGAACTTTTCGAACGCATCGCCAAGAGCGCCGACGATGTTTTCCCCAGGCTTTTCCCCACAGTCGCCAAGGCCGGCGATGGCGGCGATCCGGTGGCCTGCGAAATTCTGCAGCACGCTGCGGCTTCGCTCTCCGACCTCACCTTCAACGTGGCTAAGAAGCTGCGGCTCACCAGCGAGGAATTTTCACTGGCGAAAGTTGGCGGCATGCACGGCCGCAGCAAACTGCTCGACGCCGAACTCGATGCCAGGCTGGCTGCGGTCCTCCCGCACGCCAAGATGGTTCCCCTGGCGATCTCGCCGGCGCTCGCGGCCGCCCGCATGGCGTCTTCGGCAGCCTCCGGGCCTAACCGCATCGCGAAAGCTGTCGACGCCGTCTAACGCAGCGCGACCGCTAATTACGGCGGCGCCCGAAACGTTCCCGCAGAGTCTTCGAGCCTAAGAAAACGCGAAGACTATTATGCCGGTGCGCGGTGCAGCTACCGATACTCAGATGCACAACTCCACGGCACGCGACTCGCCGGGCAAGCCTGAGCGTGGCCTAAGATCAATTGATGCCCGCCGAACCACTCGACGCAACCGATGCGGGGGACGCCGCCCGCAACGCGGAAGGCGATCACCTCACCGCGATCCTCCACGACGCCGACGAAGCGGTGATCCTCGCCGCGCTGGAGAATCCGAACCTCCACGAATCGCAGGTCTGCCTGCTTCTCGAACGCCTCGATCTTCCGGTGCGGCTGCTCGAAGCGATCGGCTCCAATCCGCAGTGGTTGCGGAGCGAGGCCGTCCGGGTGCGCTTGGCGCGGCACCCGCAGACGCCGCAGCGAATCTCCGTCGCGCTGGTCCGCCAGATATTTCTATTCGACCTGGTGGCGCTGAGCATGCTGCCGTCGGCTCCCGCGGAAATCCGCCGGCTGGCGCAGGAGACGATCCTCTTTAAGATTCCTCAGTTGCCGCTGGGACAAAAGCTTACCCTGGCCCGCCGCGGGCCTGCGCGCGTCGCCGCGGCGTTAATTCTGGAGGGGCACCCGCGAGCATCGGCCGATGCGTTGAAGAATCCTTACCTGACGGAGAGCCAGATCCTCAGGGTGCTGGCGAGCCCCACCGTCCCGGAGCGTGTAGTCACCGCCATCGCGCAGGATCCCAAGTGGTCCAACCAAAAAAATATTCGTCTGGCGCTGGCCCGCGTCGCACTCGCGCCTTCCGCGCAGATCGAAAATTTCCTGACGAGCTTCACGCTCACGGAGCTGGCTGATTTGGTATCTCTGGAGGAAGTTTCCCCGGCCATTCGGACCGCGATTCGGCTCGAGATCTCGCAAAGGAAATCCGCGGATGTGACGTCACCCGCCGAATGAGCAAGGCCCACGAGACTTGGCGAATTCCAAGCCGCACACAGCATGGATGAATGTGCCAAGAGGCCGGGCGATTCGCATCCTGGGGCGAACGAACCGATCTCGCGCTATAATCCACTCGCCCCAAGACTATTTCCGGGTTCGAGAAAAGAAGCGGCGCCGCCGAAAGCATGCCCAAAAAACCTAATCCTGCGAAGTGGATCATCGTGCTCGGCGCGATACTGCTGCTGGTCGTGCTGGTCCATTCCACCATCCAGCAAACCAAGTATCACTACGAAGTCTGCGCAACCTTCCACGGGCGCACCCAATGCACGACCTCTGGCGCGGCCACCCAGGCGGAAGCCATCCGCGCCGGCCAGACTTCCGACTGCCAATTGCTCACCGGCAGCCGTGACGAAAACATGGTGTGCCTGGACGCCCCGCCCTCGAGCGTGCGCCAAATCACCGAAAAGTAGCCCCCAGGCGGCCGCTGGGACCTTGCCCCTGGCCCGGCTTGCCCACCGGCTCAAGTCACCTAAGCCTTAGTATCACCTCCGCGAAAGCGCTTCCTGCCACGGATTGACACCGACCCTTAATCTGCCTAGGATCAATGTGTTCGCAGGTAGCGCTTTTTTTCGAGGATCTTCAAGGATCTATGCCTTCTGCCAGACCGTCGGATCGCAGAAGCTTCACGCGGTACCCCTGCCGCATTGATGTGGCTATTGGCTGGGGTTCCAACATCCTGAACGGCGTCACCCGCGACATCGCCCTTTCCGGCATGTTCATCGAAATTGCCGAACCCCTTTGGATGCGCGCCGAATTCACCGCGCGCCTGGCTATCGAAGAGCCGATCGAAGTGGACTGCATCGTCCGTCGCGTCGAACCCGGTAAAGGCATGGGAGTGGAATTCAAGGATCTTCCGGAAGCGGAGCGCGAACAACTCGAACTGCTGGTTCGAAGCCTCACCACGAAATGACCCGCTGCCTTAACTGCGGGGCAGACCGCGAATCCGACATCTGTGAGGGGTGCGGTCTGGGCGCGGCCGCCGCGGAAATTGCGCTTCGCCGCAGGCTGCTCAACCGCACCGCCGTTTTTCTGCTGGGCGCCATCGCATTCGTCTCGCTCAGCGGCCGCTATCCTCCGCTGGATCTCGACGCCATTCTGATTTTCGTCGGATTGCTTTTTTTCGTCACCCTGGCGATCGGCATGTTGGTCGAGCGCCGCGCTCTGCATCACGCCGAAGTGGAAGCCATCAAGCGGCTGTACTACGCGCTGATCCCGGTCCCGTGGCTGCTCACGGTGATCCTGGTAGGGAACGGACTTTTCGATCGCGCGCCCGCGCAGGACTGGCACGCTCGCGTCATCAGCCGATTTTCCATGGCCGGTCCGTTGCCCAGCCGCCGCCTGGTGGTTCCGTCCTGGCGCCCCGACCACCGCTTCGAGCGCGTACCCGCCACCCGATTCGATCTGGACCGTTTTCACGCCGGCGACGACATCGTAATCCACGTCAGGGGCGGGGTGATCGGCATTCCCTGGGTGGAAGGAATCTCCCGGCCCTGATCCCGTGTGACGTCCGTCGCCTGGTCCTGCTTGACTGCGGTTCTACGGTTCACGCACACTGCACATCCCTCTATGGCTGAACTTTCCACCACTCCCGCCGCGCCGAAGACCCGACTGCTGCGCATCCTCGGGCTCGATTTCGGATTCGCGGTGGTTTTGGGCGCCACCGTCGGGGTGGGAATTCTGCGCCTTCCCGGCACAGTAGCGGCGCAGTTAGGCAGCTTCTGGCCGATCGTCGCGGTGTGGGTGTGCGGCGGAGTCTACGCGTTGTTGGGTTCGATGTCGGTCGCCGAGCTCGCCGCGATGCTGCCGCAGGCCGGCGGTTTCTACGTCTACGGCAAGCGCGCTTTCGGCGAACTGGTTGGCTTCTCGGTGGGATGGGGCGATTGGCTCGACAATTGCGCTGCGCTGGCCTATGCCGCGTTCGCCGCGGCGGAGTATTTAGTTCTGCTCGCACCCGGTCTGCCCGCCAGCCCCAGAACCATTGCCCTGGCGCTGTTGATCGGTTTCACCGCGATGCATTGGTTCGGACTTCGGATCAGCAGCATGGTGCAGAAATTCACCAGTTCGGCGACGGCGATCACGCTGCTGGCGTTGGGCGTGGGCTGTTTCCTGTTTCGTGGCAGCGCGCCACGGGTCGCCACTGCGCACGCCATGTCCGCACCGGCGCCGGGCCTGTCGCACCTTGGCCTGATTCCGCTGCTGGGCGTGTTTGTACTCGCGCTGCGCCTGGTGATCGTCGCTTATGACGGCTGGTATGAAGCGATCTACTTCACCGAAGAAGATAAAGACCCCGCGCGAAATTTGCCGCGCGCACTCATCGGCGGTGTGGTGCTGGTGATCGCGCTTTACCTCACTTTGAATTTAGCTTTCCTGCGCGCGCTGGGTGTTCCGGCGCTCGCCGCTTCCAAACTTCCCGCGGCCGACGCCGCGCAAATCATTTTCGCCGCTGGCAGCGGGAAATTCGTCACTATATTGTCGCTGCTTACATTGTTGAGCCTGCTGAACTGCTTGCTTCTCGGCACTCCGCGCATCATCTATGCGATCGGCAGAGATGGCCTGTTCACCCGCCGGGCGTCGATCGTGAGTACCGGAGGCACTCCCCGGGCTGCGCTGTTGATGTCCACGGCTGCGGCGCTGCTTTTAGTGGCCCTGGGGACGTTTGAAAAAATCGTGGCTATTTCAGCGGTGCTTTACGTTGCCTTGTATTGCATGGCGTACTCCGCGGTATTCATTCTTCGGCGCAAGGAACCGGATCTGCCGCGGCCGTTTCGCGCCTGGGGATATCCGTGGACCACCGCGATCGTTTTGGGTGGTTCGGTCCTATTCCTGGTGGGCGCTGCTGCCAGCGACCCGCGCAACGCCTTGTACGCCGGCGCGCTTTTGGCGATCAGTGTTCCCGCGTATTTTTGGAGGAGGAGAAGCCGGGCGGAGGCCGCAGCCAGGCAGTAGCAGGGGAGTGCGCGGCGAAAATAATTTCTGCGCTGTAGTATCGGCGTCATGGTTGGGGAGGAAAGTCTTGTTCAAGAACGCGATCGTTTGCACCCCCGGGGAGAATTTTGCGGACGGATTAACGCGGGCCGACCTGGGAAAGCCGGTCTTCGAGAAAGTGTTGCAGCAGCATGCGGCGTATTGCCGCGCGCTGGAGCAATGCGGGCTGCGCGTGGTCACGCTGCCGGCCGAACTGCAGCATCCCGATTCCACTTTCGTCGAAGACGCTGCCGTGCTCACTCCGCACGCCGCGATTCTCACGCACCCCGGCGCGAAGAGCCGGGAAGGAGAAGTCCCCGCGATCCGCCAGGCGCTAATACCGTTTTACAAAGTGATGCAGCAGATCGAGCCTCCCGGTACGCTGGACGGCGGCGACATCTGCGACGCGGACACGCATTTCTTCATCGGCATCTCGCACCGCACTAACGAAGAGGGCGCCCGGCAGTTGGCGGCATTGCTTGCCGCGCAAGGGTTCACGTCGTCCACGGTGGACATCCGCAAAATGGATTCGATCCTCCACTTGAAATCCGGAATCGCCTACCTGGAAGAAAACACCCTGGTGTTGATGGAAGAGATGGTCAGCCTGGAGCAATTCCGCGGCTACAAAGTGATTCGAGCAGCGCCGGAAGAAACCTACGCCGCCAATTGCGTTCGTGTGAATAACTACGTCCTGTTCCCGGCAGGCTACCCGAGCCTGGAAGCCCGGGTGCAACAGCAAGGATTCAAAATCCTGCCACTCGAGATGTCCGAGTTCGCGAAAATGGACGGAGGCCTGAGCTGCCTCTCGCTCCGCTTCTAGCACTTGCCGTGCTACGCGGCAGGCGTTTTGGAGAGGCCTGCACGGCCTTGCTGCCCGCGCCTTAGAATGCGAACCGCAACGCGAATTGCATGAAGCGCGGCGTGGTTAGCGTCGAGTTGTATTTACCAAACTGGTCCGGCGCGAAGCCCAGCGACGGTTGGGCGCCGCGCACGTCGTAGCGCACCGAGTTGGTTAGATTGAAGGTCTGCCACGTGAACTCCAGCCGCTTGTTGTCGCCCAGGGCGAAGTTCTTGCTCAGGCCGGTATCGATATCGAACATGCCGTCGCCAATGATGTTGTTGCGTGTCCCTGACTCACCGGGCCACTCCTGGCGGAAGGCTCCCTCGGCTTGTACCGGATCTTTGAAGATGTCGGGGCCGATGGATTGGCCGTTGACGACGGCATTTTTCGGGTTCGACGTCGCCGGAAGCGGCCCGTTGGGCATGGCGTCGCCTTCGATGTTCCAGTCGGTGGCCCATGCAAAACCGTTGTCAACGGTAATGGGGAAACCGGTGGTCCAGCGGAAGAGCCCGGAGACGTGCCAGCCTCCGATCAGAGCGTCGAGCCACGGGCCCGCACCCCCAGCGAACTTCTGACCCTTGCCGACGGGGAGATGGTAGACCCAGTTGGCGTTGGCTTGGTGGGTAGCATTGAAGTCGGAGAGTCCACGCAGAGCCAGCGGATCCCAGGAATCAATGACGATACCGCCGCCATTTAGGTCGTTGCCGGTTCCGCCAGTGCCCTCGTAGGGACCCACTCGCTCGGCAGCGGAAGCCTCGTCCAACGACTTGGAAAAGGTGTAGTTGAACTGTCCCAGCAGGTTCGCTCCCCAGTGGATGTTGTAGGTCACCTGCATCGCGTGGTAGTCGGAGGTGCCGATATTGCGCCAGGCGTAGAGCGAGGCGAACTGATCGTGATAGAAGGTGTACGGGCCGAACTTGCTGTTGGGGACGTTCACTCCGGTGATCGAACTGGGCAAATCCATTTCGAAGAGAGCAAAAGTCTCGTTATGCAGGAAGCAAGTCCAGAGATCATAGACCGCTTGGGTGGCCGTCATGGTGCTGGGGGAGGTGCCCGGTGCGCAATTGAGGTTTTGGCTGTTGAGCTGGCTTGCGGTGACGGTGCTCCACTGAGGAAACATATTCTCCCAGAACGGTATGGGCTTTATCTGGGACGTGGGCGTGTTATTGGCGGCGGCCACCGAAAGCATTTTGGCCGCCTGGAAGTAAGTCATTTTGCTGGAAGGGTCAACCACATTGGCAGGCATGGCGAGGTCCACCTGCATCGGGAGCCGCCGGCCGATACTGCCCACGTAGGCAATCTGAAGCGAAGACGTCGCCGTGACCTGGCGGGAGAGGGAGAAATTGAACACGTGCGCGTACGGCGTCTTCACCGATTGATCCAGCCCCCAATTGATGGCGAAGGCGGAATTGCTGGGAGTAACCGGGAAACCGCCGGTCGGCGTGGGCCCAAAGAGGCATCCCGGGCCGTTCAATGACGCGCAAGGTGGAGGCAGGCAGGTTGGACAGGTAAAGCGCGGGGCGTTTGAGGGCGTTATCACGCCAGCCGGATTGCCGAGGTCGGTGGAAAGGCCGAAAGAACCGTGCTGATCGAAGCTGTTCACGATCGGAACGCCGAAGTGATCGTAGACGATGTTGTAGCCGGCGCGAAGCGAGAAGCGGTCCTTCTTCCCGAGAATCTTGGAGAGCAAGCCGTCGCCGGTGTCTGGCGCCCAGGCCACTGCCAACCGCGGCGAGAGATCCCGGCGGTCCCAATTCCACAAGCCCGGGCCGTGATTGGCGGGACCACCCAGGATGAAGGAAATTTCCCCAGCATCGTTGGCCGGCTGTCCCGCCGCCGCCAGTTTGGCGGTGTTGTTAAACCAGTTCGCCACGTTTTGGTTGCTGCAACCGCCGCTGGCGGCCTCGACGCATGGAGATACCTGCAAACCCTGGGTTTCGTAAGGAGGCTGCTCGAGGACCCAGCGCAGACCGTAAGTGAGCGTCAGCCGAGGCGTGACGCGCCAGGCATCCTGGCCATAAAACTCGTAATCATTGATTGCGTAATGGCGGTGGATCGGGGTGCCCTGGGCGAGCGGGGTGCCGTTGCGGTTGAAGTTGTAAAGTCCATCGCCCTCGGCCAGAATGCCGTACAGAATGGCAGCGGCGTTGTCGTAGCTGGAGCCGAAATTGCTGTCTACGGACGGATAGCCGTTGTTACCGGGATCGAGCGGGCTAGTGGTGTTCGAAATTCCCGCGGTGTTCAGATAGACCACGTTGGTCTGAGCATCGGAGAACGAATCTTCGTAGCTGGTGTGATTGTTGTGAATCAGAAAGACGTCGGTGCCGAACTCCAAGGTGTGATTTCCCCGAGTCCAACTCACGCTGTCGCTGATCTGGTTGACCGGCACAATGAAAATGAGCGAACGAGTAAAGGGAGTAAGGCTATCGATTTGGTCCAACTCCGCTTCCGGCTGCAGCGAGTCGCCGGCGTTCTGGCCTGCCTGGCGGATAAAGCCCCAGTGAAAATCGTTGATCAGGTTTGAGGAAATCAGCGAAGTGAGCCCTACGGTTGAGCCTTTGCTGCCGTCGAGCAGAGTGTTGGCCGCCGGTTGACCCGGGAACTGCTGCGTTTGTGGCTGACTGTCATTTTGCGTCTGGCCGCGCCAAAACAAAGTCTCCGAACCGTTGCTGGTGATATGCCAGTCGAGCCGGCTGATGTAGGTGTTGAACTTCGAATCGGCGTTGGAGGAAAACCGATAGCCTTCAATATTCAATCCATCGCCCACCGTCAGGTCGTTGGGCATCGGGTAAGCCTGCAGGACCTGCTCGACCGCCTTGTCCGGACCGATTTTGAGTGGGTCCATGGCGGTAAGCTGGGTCGGCCCAAGCGTGCAAACTGGAGTTCCGTCGAGCGAGGAAGGATTGGGGCACGACCCAGAGCTGGAGCCCGCGGCGATGTCGTAGCTGAGGTTGCCGGTTCGGAGGCTCTGGGTCGGCACCATGCGTACCACGCTGGTGCCCTGGGCGTCGCGGCGCCCTTCGTAGTTGAGGAAGAAGAAGACCCGGTTGCGCTTGATCGGACCTCCAAAAGTGGCGCCGAAGACATTGCGCAACAGTTTGGGGGCCTGGTTAGGCTCGCCGCTGGCGCCTTGATCGGCTTTTAGAAACGTATCGTTGGCGCTGAAGATCGTATTGCGATTGTATTCGTAGGCGGAGCCGTGAAAATTGTTGGTGCCGCTCTTGGTGACGAGCCCGACCTGCGCGCCGCTGGAATAGCCGGCGTCGGCATTGGCGTCGGCGGTGGTGACGCGGAATTCCTGGACGGAGTCGGGTGGCACAGTGAGGACGCTGGTGAATGCGAAGCCGTTATTCTGGTCGTTGACGCCAATGTCGTCGAGGGTGACGTTGGATTGGTCGCTGCGCATGCCATTCACCGCGCCGCTGCGCGTATCGGTGGCGGATTGCTCGACCTTGAGGCCCAGGTACGTGACCCCTGGCTGGAGAGAAAGCAACTCAACGACGTTGCGATCGGGGATAGGCAATTCGGCGATTTGTTCTTCGTCGATGGTGTTGCCGATGGACGCGTCGGTCCGATTGATCTGGGCTTCGACGGTGGCTTCGACGGTCACCGACGTGGCCACGCCCTTCAGTTGCAATCCAATGTCAAAGGTTGACGGAGTATTGACTGCGAGGGTGACGTTCGACTCTAAGAACGGGGCAAAGCCATTCGCCGCAGCCGCCAGTTGATACGTGCCGGGGGGCAATTCGAGGAACTGGTATAGCCCGGCACTGTTGCTGGTGGCAGTTCGCCGCAGGCCCGTTTGCGCTCCGCTGAGGGTGATCTTTACTCCGGCGACAGCGGCGCCGGACGGGTCAGTAACCCTACCATTCAGCAGGCTGGTTGATTGCGCGGTCGCCACGGTTGCCAGCAACAGTAGCGCTAGCCAGCATCCAATCGCGCGCCGTGCCCGGTGCGCCCATCGAATCCTAGTTCGGTGCGTCGACTGGTGTTGCGCGCCGCTCGATCGTTGCTGGATCCGCATCATCGACATAGCACCCCCGTCGAGAAGGCAAGGCCAGGCACAACCGTGAGAGAAGGAATCCACGCACGCTGTGTTTCCCATCGCGCCCGCTTGCGATTTCCCGATTTTTCGTTCGATGGAGTTCAACAAAATCCGGAGCTCGCCCGCCCCAGGTGGGCGCATTATGCCAGAAGATCATTACAAGCAATATCCAAAAAAACGGGTTTTTGGATAATCCTACGAGGACTTCAGATTCCCGAATACTGCCGGCGGCGGACGAATTGGCCGCTGCCGGCTTTGCCGGTCCATTTTCCGTTGGAGAGGATTTCGCGGCCGCGCGAAAAAACGGTCTTGGTGACGCCTTTTACTTTTAGGCCCTCGAACATCGAGTAGTCCACACGCATGTGGTGGGTGGCGACACCGATCACGGCTTCTTCGTTCGGATCGAAGATCACCAGGTCGGCGTCCGAGCCCACTGCTACCGTGCCTTTGCGCGGATATAAGCCGAAAAGTTTTGCCGGGGCGGTGGCCACCAACTGCACGAAACGGTTCACTGAAAACCGCCCGCCGGCCACGCCGCCGCTAAAAATCAAACTGAGGCGATGCTCGATTCCCGGACCGCCATTGGGAATTTTCGTGAAATCGTCGCGGCCCAGCTCCTTTTGCTCCTTCATGCAAAATGGGCAGTGATCGGTGGAGACCACCTGCAAATCGTCCTGCGCCAGGCCTTTCCACAATTTTTCCTGGTGCCACTTTTCGCGCAAGGGTGGAGTGAAGACGTACTTGGCTCCCTCGAATCCCGGCACTTCCATATTCTCGAGAGAGAGATACAAATACTGCGGGCACGTTTCGGCATAGGCCGGTAAACCGCGGTCGCGGGCCTCGCGCACCTTTTCCAGCGCTTCGTTGCAGGAGAGATGCACGATGTAGACCGGCGCGCCGGCCATCTCCGCCAGCGCGATGGCGCGCGAAGTGGCTTCGCCCTCGGCGGTGGTGGGCCGCGTGAGCGCGTGATATTTCGGAGCGGTCTTGCCCTCCGCCAGCGCGCGCTGAACCAGAACGTCGATCGCTCCGCCGTTTTCCGCGTGCATGCAAATCATCCCGCCGTATTTCGCGGCTGCGGTCATCACCCGAAAAATCGACGCGTCGTCCAGCATGAAAACGCCGGGATAGGCCATGAACAACTTGAACGTCGGAATGCCTTCGTTCACCAGCGCGCCCATTTCTTCGAGCTGCGCATTGCCCAGATCGGTGATGATGCAGTGGAACGCGTAATCGATTGCCGCTTTCCCTTGCGCCTTGGCCATCCAGGTATCGAAGGCGTGGCGCAGGGTCTGTCCCTTGTACTGAATGGCGAAGTCGACCAGCGTGGTGGTGCCGCCGAACGCCGCGGCGATCGTCCCGGTTTCGAAATCGTCAGCGCTGTTAGTGCCGCCAAAGGGCATGTCCAGATGGGTGTGGACGTCGATCCCGCCGGGCATCACGTAGCGCCCCGCGGCGTCGATTACTTTCGTCGCGTTCTCGACCGGCAATTGCTGCGCGATGGCCACGATCTTCTCTCCGGCGATCCCCACGTCGGCGAAATACGTGTCTGTAGCCGTCACCACCACCCCGTTGCGGATCACCGTATCGAAACGCATAGCACCCCCCCGGTTAATCACTTGAGCCCGGCGCAATCTTAGGTCAGCACCGCTTGCGAAACAACCACCTCCTGGGAAGCGCGGCATGAGGACGGGAGCCTTTTTTTCGGACCAATGCCAGGGTATCGGCCAGCGGGAATTCCGCACCGTATATTCTGCAATTCGCCAGTATTCAGAATTCCTAAGCCATTTAGAATCCGAGACTTAGAAATTCCAATCCCCACGGGTGCCTGTATTGGATTTTTTGGGCCTTCGCGGTTCGGGCGCGGGGTGGTGGGAGCTAGAACCGGGCGGCTGGTTGGTGGGGCGGATGTGCATGTTCTGAGTACCCATTCGCCGCGAAATTAGCAGGGCGGGAAGGAGGATGGAAGGGATCAGTTCGGTGGACATCTTGGAGGCCAGCCAGGCTGTACGATGCGTCAGGCATGTGGAAGGGGTGCAGCTTAGGTGCGGCTTACTCAAGGGCGACGTCTGCCGCAGTTGGTGACGGTGGACGTCCATTGGCTCGCCTATGATTGAACTGTGAAACTCCCCGACGCCGTGACCGAACGCCTGCCGTTTCTGGAAGCGCTCGAAGAACCGTGGGAGAGAAATTCCGTGGCCGGGCTCGGAGCGTGGCTGGCTTTCTACGGACTTTTCATTTTTCAGTTGGCCCGCGGGCGCGGCCTGCTGCCGATGATCGATCTGGTCTTCGTGCCGATCCATGAGGGCGGACACCTGCTTTTTCGGTGGCTCGGGCACACGATGATGCTGCTCGGAGGGACTTTCCTGCAGCTATTTGTTCCGGCGGCGCTAGCGCTGTACTTCGTTTTTCGGCGGCAGGTGCTGGGAACGGCGTTCTGCCTATTTTGTTTCTTCGAACAGTTTTTGCCCATTGCGACCTACATGGCCGACGCGCGAGCGCAGGAATTGCCGCTACTCACAGTGGGTGACCCGGAGTTTGTCGAGCACGACTGGTTTGCCATTTTTAATATGACGGGCTTGCTCGAGCACGACACCCAAGTGGCAGCCGTGGTGCGAGTTTGCGGTTGGGCGGGAATGTTGACGGTGGTGGGCTGGCTAGTCTGGAGGGCATTTCAGGCAGCGCGAGTGCAGGAGAAGCCGCGGGTGGGATAGGTAAGATTTCAGGGGAGATCGAGGAGATTTCCGGTTACGGCGTTTCCTGGGAGTTTGCCGGCAATCGCTCCCAAATCAATTCGAACGTGTGGATTGTTCCGCCATCGGGCGCCGGTGGGGTAAGCAATACGATTCGCGCACCTTCAAACTTGATGCTGCGAATCAAGTCGGTGTCTACCCAATTTTGTATGGAGGATATTTCGACGTGATGGATTACTTTGTCGCCTTCGATCCGGTATCGTCCGGCATAGGCAAGAAATGTCCGGAAGGCCTCGGCTTCCTCGCCGGCAGACGCCAAGCGGGAGTCACTCGATGACAGCGGCTTTCGTCCGCC
The DNA here is from genome assembly GCA_963725655.1 of uncultured Acidobacteriota bacterium. GTDB lineage: Bacteria > Acidobacteriota > Terriglobia > Acidiferrales > UBA7541 > CAVRXT01. The sequence goes on from CAVRYY010000001.1 coordinate 1,246,649, forward strand.
GTAGCTGATCATCGCTGTGACTCTGCCGTCCTGAGTATAGGTGAGAAAGCCGGCAGGACTTGGGCCGAACGGAGTGCCGTTTCGTTCTCCGCCAGGCGTTGAACTTGAGGCTGACACCAGTTTCCATGTGCCCACGAGTGCGTCGTGCATCTGGCTCACGCTGAGAAAACTAGAAGTGACTCGATAATTATAATCTTGACCGGAATTTCCGATTTGGGCCCGGAATTGCCTAGAAATGCGGGAGAATGTCGCGCTGGTAGGCGTCCAGCGTTTTCTCTTCTTCTCCGGACATCAGATAAATATTGAACTGGGTTACACCGGCGCGGGCCAGAGCCTGCAACTTCTTGCGATGGTCTTCGGCGGTGCCGAGAATGCAGAAGCGATCCACCACGTCGTCGGAGACGAATTCCGCGTTGCTGCTGCCCACTTCGCAGTGATGCAAGTAATCGTAGCCGCCGCGGCCACGAACGTAGGACGTGAGAGCCGGGGGCAATTCTTCCGGTTTATAGCGGTTAATGAGATCGATCACGTGATTCGAAACCAGGGCAGGGAACCAGCGCACCTGTTTGCGTGCGTGCTCGAGGTCATTGGAAACCCACACCGCCGCTGCGGCCATTACTTCGATCTTGGCCGGATCGCGGCCGGCTTCCTTGGCGCCTTCGCGGACGAATCCCAGGCACCACTCGATCACGTCCGGGTCGGCGAGCTGCAGGATCACGCCGTCGCCGATTTTGCCGGCGAGGTTCAGCGCCTTCGGGCCGTAGGCCGCGATCCATACACGAGGCACTCCGCCGGTGGCCCATGGCAGGCGCGCGGGACGGCCGTCGTATTCAATCTCGCGGCCGGCGGTCAGGTCCCGGAATTTCGCCACGGTCTCTTCCAAATTTTCCAGGGTGGTGGGTTTCTTGCCCAGAACGCGCCGGGAACTGTCGCCGCGCCCGATTCCCAGTTCCATGCGGCCATGCGAGATCAAGTTCAGAGTGGCAAAAAGGCTGGAGGTAACGGTGACGTCGCGCACCGCCGGGTTGGTCACACAGGTGCCCAGGTGCATCTTGGTGGTGCTGGTGGCCATCAACGTCAGCAGCGGATACGGTTCCTTCCAGATTACGTGCGAATCGAAAATCCAGCCATACTGAAAGCCCGCTTGCTCGCCTCGCCGCGTCAATTCCAGAATGCGTTCGACCGAGACGTCGCCTTTCAAGGTGATCCCGAATTCCATGGCAAGCTCCCTCCGCCGCGGAAGCGTGTGCATGCGCGGCTCGCGAGAGTATACATCTACGGCGAAAGCAACTTGATTGCCGGTTGGGGAGATAGTTTCCAAATGAGAAGCGTCCTGGGAGCCATGAACGCGTGCCCGGTGAGCGGAACCTTGGGCGTGGTGCAGACGTCTAAGCAGTCGTGGACATTCGTTCTGCTAAGATGGCAGCGCAGATTGAGCCAGCGCGGCGCAGTTATGGACCGTGCACGCCCCATGGGTTAGAAGTAAACTGGAAGGCCTGAATCATATGAAAATTCTTTGTGGCATTTTCGTGGCCGGCGCGCTGGCTCTTTTTCTGGGGCCGATGCGCTGGACGCCTTTGTGGATAGATCCGCAATGGATCGCGGCGGTACTGTTGGGATTCGTGATCGTCGGCGTGCTGTTCGCCTGGTTTGAAAAAGAAGATCCTTCCCGCCCCGATGCTTCCTATTCACCCCGGTTTTATTTATGGATCGTCGCACTGCTTCCGTGGCTGATGGCGGCGGGTGTGAAGGCGAACTCGCTTCTGGATACTTCGACCGCGGAAATCCATCATCAGACCGTGATCAGTTCCGAAGCCGGCATGTACCGAACCAAGATGCGAGTTACATCCTGGCGGCCGGCCCGAGAATCGGAAAATGTGAGGACCGATCCGGGCAAGAGCTGCGCGGCCGGATCGCCTATTTCGATTGAAATCCGGTCGGGAGCGCTGAAGCTACCGTGGTTCAGCGGGGTTTCCTGCCGGTAGGATTGGATCGCTGTTTGGTAACCGCCAGGCGAGAGAAGGGGAGCGAGGACTAGCGCGGCAAAAACTAGAAGCCGCGGCGCAAGTCCGGCATGTGCGGCAAGGCTACCTCCATCACTGCGCCGTAGTCGCCTAGCTTCACGCGAATCATCTGTGCTGGACCTACGTCGCGGGAATACCACTCGGATGAAGGAATCAGTTTCCCGCTCACGGTGGGATCGTCGCTGTGCAAATCGTCACCGGCGTGCGTGAGCGTGGTGGGGTCGACCTCGTAAACCGTGCGGGCTTTTAGATCGAGCATCAGATAACGCCGCGACAACAGCACCAATATCAGGTTTTTCTTTTTCTCCGCCTGGTACACGTTCCAGATTTTCAGCGGGCGATCGGCCAGTTTCAGCTGCACGCCATCCACCGGCTTCCAGACCAACGCCTCCGAATCGCGCGCCAGCGCCGCGGTAGCCAGCCAGAGCGCCAGCGCCAAAGCCGCGGCGATTCTTGAAAAGCGAGCGGTACTGTGAATCAATCGGCTGCACCTTCAATTTTTCCGGAGGTGTACACGCGGGTCAGATCGCCATAGGAATCCGGCCGCCGGTCGCGGTAAAACTGCCAGGTAGCGCGAACCTTTTCGATCTCATCGAGATCCAGATCCGCCACCACCACTTCATCTTTGGTGCGGCTGGCCTGGGCTACGATCTGCCCGCGCGGATTGCAGAAATAACTCTTCCCGTAGAATTCACCAATCATCCAGGGCGCTTCCTTGCCGACGCGGTTGATTGCTCCGACGAAATATTGGTTGGCCACGGCATGGGCGGGCTGCTCGAGTTCCCACAGATATTCGCTGAGGCCGGCCACGGTGGCCGAAGGATTGAAGACGATCTCGGCGCCATTCAGACCGAGAGCTCGCGCGCCCTCTGGAAAGTGGCGGTCGTAACAAATGTAGACTCCCACCCGCGCGTAGCGCGTCTCAAACACTGGATAGCCGGTATTTCCCGGCGTGAAATAAAATTTCTCCCAGAATCCCGGATGGCAATGCGGAATGTGGTGTTTGCGGTATTTCCCCAGGTATTTTCCGTCGGCGTCAATCACGGCCGCGGTATTGAAAAAGAGGCCGGACATTTCCCGCTCGTAGACCGGCACAACGATCACCATTTTGTATTTCGCGGCGAGCGTCTGCATGCGCACCAGGGTTGGACCGCCCGGCACCGCTTCGGTGAGTTGGTACCAACGCTCGTGCTGCTCCGCGCAAAAGTAAGGACCGTAAAAGAGCTCTTGCAGGCAAAGGATCTGGACTTTCCGTTTGGCCGCTGCGGCAATCATCTTCTCGTGCTTGGCGATCATATTCTTGCGGATGGTAGCCAAGGACACCTTCTCCGGCGACCATTCGCATCGGGCCTGAATCAATCCGCAGCGCACCGTTCGTGCCATTGTTGATCCTCCGACGAATCAGCGAACAGTGTAGTCCTGGGTTTGGTTCGCTTCAACTGGCATTGAGGATCGGGGGGATGAGCGCGAGGGCATTTCGGAGGGCTGGAAACCGATCGGGCCGACGGCGCGTCCCTGTCCATGGGCGAAGGCGCGCCGGTCCTAGTTGGGAGCGGCGCCAGCAGCATCACTTCCACCCGCACGGCCCGGCTTACGATATAATCCGCACGCCACTATGGCACCGCTCCTCAGAAATCTCGCCGGCGCCGCGCGCAGAATTGTCCCTGGCTGCATCACGCTCGGGCAGGCGGTGGCCTTCAACATGTTTCTGGGCTTTTTCCCGCTGCTGCTGGTCACCCTGGTCTTCCTGAAGACCTCCAACATGTTCCGCGACCTGGCCATGGAACTGCCGCGCCGCGCGCAATTCGTGCTGCCGCCGGGCAGCGAAGATGTGGTGATGGATTACCTGCTTCATCGCGGACCGCATCCCGAGAGGCTGATGGCCGCGGGCCTGATCGGTGTGCTGCTGACTGGCACGCAAGTGATGATCGGGCTGATGCAAGGGTTTCGGGTGATCGACGCGCAATCCGAACGGGCCAGTTACTTCCGCCAGCAATTGCGCGCGATCGCGCTGCTGTGTATGACGCTCATCCCGTGGCTGGTGGTGGTGGTGCTGACGGTTTTCGGGCGCCAGGCGCGGGCGTGGCTGGTGCATCAACTCGGTTTTCCGAATCTGGCGCGCAACGTTGCGGCGGGGGGATCTCTGCTGATTGTGTTGGTGCTGGCGCTGGGAGTGCTGATGGTGCTTTATCGCGTGGGCCGGTTCGGCACTTACACGTGGAGTGAGGTGCTGCCTGGCGCCACGGTGGCCACCATTTTGTGGTGGGTGGTCGATATGCTCTTCGGGTTCTACGTTCGTCACGTCCCGTACGGGATCGTTTATGGCGGGTTGGCCGCGGCGATCGGCCTGCTGCTGTGGATGTACATGACCGCGATGGTGATTTTTCTGGGCGCCGCATATAACGCCGCCCGCCATCATGCGCCCCACGCGGCACCCGCGTTTCGTTAACTGATTCTCCGCAGCGTGCCTCCGCACTCAACCGAAAATGCTAGAATGCAATTGGAGACTGGCAGCCAGCGCTGATGGCCGGCACTGTTGGCCGGTAGCCGTGCGGCAGGAGTGAATCCCTTCCACCCTGGGGAGACGCCGTGAACGAATTGCGCGTCCAATGCCATGCGGGTTATCGCGCCGATGAGCGCCCGGTGCGATTCACGCTGCGAGGAAGGGACTTTCAAGTGAACGAAATCGATGGCCAATGGTACACGCCGGAGGCCAAGTATTTTCGCGTGGTGGCCGAGGATGGGAATTTTTACGTGCTGCGCCACGACGAGGTCCAGGATTCCTGGACGCTTTCCGCGCATCTCGCGAATTCCGGGAAACGCAGCGCGCCGCGGAATCCGCATTCGCCGACAGCCAATCGACCAAGGGGGGCATGAAACAATGAGTGTGCCCAAGCCCGATCCTCGCCGCCACGCCCGCATTCTGCTCGACCCGCAACACACGCTGCGCTGCGAAAGCGCCGCGCCCAAAATCAACGGCTCGGTCACGGTGATCGGCCTTGGCGGGATGTTCGTCCGCACTGCCAGCATCCAACCGTTCGGCGCGGAACTGCGATTACGGGTGCACAATTCGGTTACCTTCGAAGTTGGCTGCACGGTGCGCAGCGTTTCGGAGAACGGTGTGGGAGTGGAGTTCACGGCGATGGCGCGTCAGGAGGAAGAAAAACTAAAGAACCTACTGCACCACCTGCGCCCACGCCCAGCTAACTGATCCGCTTCAACTGCAAGACGCTCAATCACTTGAGATTGGGTATCCAGCAACGAAGCGCAACTTCCAGCCGGCAATCGTGTTTGTACAAGAGTCATCCAGTCGGTTGCCACCTAATGCATAAAACCGAAGCGCGCGGGCTAAAAACGTCGCCACAGAAAAACGACGTGAATGCCGTGGCCGCCGGTTTTCTGGGCACGCTTCTGGCCGCCGCGCTTGGGACGATCCTTGTCGCAAACGGCAGCTACGCGGCATCTTCCACGCCGGATCCCGCGGCTGCAGCGGCCGCCAATGACCGTTCCGAAAAGCCTCCAGCCGAAAAACTGAGCAAAGCGTTCAAGGGCAAGCTCCCGATTACCGAGCTCACCGAGGACGAAGCCGCGCTGCACGCTTTGAACCGCCTGGGCTACGGCCCGCGTCCCGGCGATCTGGAAAACGTCCGGCGGATGGGCCTCGATAAGTGGATCGAACGGCAACTTCATCCCGATTCGATCGATGATGCCGCGCTCGATCAGCGATTGTTGGCGTATCCGACGCTCAGCATGTCGTCGCAGGAAGTGCTGGAGAAATATCCGCCCGAAAATCAGGCCGCAAAGAAGCAGGGGCTGACGAAAGACGAATACAAAGATCAGATGGACGAAAAGCGCCGCGCGGCGGTCGCGCAGGTAAAGCAGACCTCCAATGCCGACCGCGCGCAGATCGAATTGGCCAAGATTCAGGGGCCGCGGCGCATCGTTACCGAACTTTCGATGGGGAAGCTGGATCGCGCGGTGTATTCGGACCGGCAGCTCGAAGCGGTGATGGAAGATTTCTGGTTCAACCACTTCAACGTTTTCGAAAACAAGGGCGCGGACCGCTGGATGCTCACCGCATACGTCCGCGATTCGATTCGCCCGCACACCATGGGCAAGTTTCAAGACTTGCTACTGGCCACCGCGAAAAGTCCGGCGATGCTTTTTTTTCTGGATAATTGGCTGAGCGCGGACCCGCTGGCCTCCAAGCAATACCAGCAGGAGATGGCGGCGCGCCGCCGCCGCTACCAGGGGATCTTCATGGGCGGTTATCCTCCGGGCACGTTTCCGGGTAACCCCACGGCGGGCGCCGCGGGAGCCAACCAGAAAAAGCAGCAGCGCGGCATTAATGAGAATTACGGCCGCGAGGTGATGGAGCTGCACACTTTGGGGGTCGACGGCGGCTATAGCCAACGGGACGTCATCGAAATGGCGAAGTGCCTCACCGGCTGGACGGTGAAGGAACCGCGGAAAGATCCGCGATTCTTTTTCGACGATCGCATTCATACCAATGGAAAAAAGGTGGTGCTCGGGCGCACGTTCAACTACGGCGGAATGAAGGACGGCGAAGAAGCGCTGAAGATGTTGGCGAACGAGCCGGCCGCCGCGCAATTCATCTCCACTGAAATCGCCCGGCATTTTGTTTCCGACGATCCGCCGGCAGCGCTGGTGGACCGGATGGCGCGGACGTTTAGCAGCAGCCACGGAGAAATCCACGAAGTGCTGAAGACCATGATCTATTCGCCGGAATTCTGGTCGCGCGAGACGTATCGGGCAAAAGTGAAGACGCCGTTCGAGCTCGCCGCGTCGACGGCGCGCGCTCTCGATTTGGAAGTGGCCGTTCCCGTTCAACTGGTGCAATGGGTGGGGCGGATGGGCGAGCCGCTATTTCAGTGCCAGCCTCCCACTGGTTATTCGGATAAGGCGGAAACGTGGGTGAACACCGGGTCGTTGCTCAATCGATTGAATTTCGCGATGACTCTGGCGGGCGGAAAAATGTTGGGGACCAGCGTGGATATGGAATCGCTGCTCGGCAAGGATGCTACCGGGGATCCGGAGATGGCACTGGCGCGGGCGCTCGACGTCTTTTTGGATTCGCAGGTGGCGCCGGCTACGCACGAGGTGCTCGAACAGCGGCTGAACGATCCGCAAATCGTGCAGGCGAAGTTGGACGATCCGGTGAAGCACGTTAACGAGGGAATGATTGCCGGGCTGGTTCTTGGGGCGCCGGAATTTCAGCGAAGATAACGCACAATCGCAGGCGATGCAGGCTGTAGGAGCAAAGACATGAACATCACTCGGCGAGTGTTTCTGAAAAATGGCGGGATCGCGATGCTCGGGCTGAGCTCGCTTCCGCTGTTCCTGCAGCGCGCGGTGGCGGCGTCCACGGCCGGCGCGGCGGGCAGTAAGAAGATGGTGGTGCTATTTCAGCGCGGCGCAATGGATGGGCTGAACGTGGTGGTGCCGTTTGGTGAGCGCAATTACTATGCGATGCGTCCAAGCATCGCGATCCCTGAACCGCGGCGCGGGACCGCGGACTCCGCGATCGACTTGGATGGATTCTTCGGCCTGCATCCCAGCTTGCAACCGCTGGCGCCGCTGTTTCATTCCGGACAACTAGCGATCGTGCAAGCCGCGGGCTCGCCCGACCCCACACGTTCGCACTTTGACGCGCAGGACTTCATGGAATCCGGCACACCGGGACTGAAAAGCACCGATGACGGCTGGCTGAATCGCGCGCTGCAAGCGGCTCCGGAAGAAAAGGCTTCGCCGTTTCGCGCCGTTGCTTTCGGACCGTACCTGCCGCGCACGCTGCAGGGTTCTGCGCCGGCGCTGGCCATGACCGACATCAAGCAATTCCGCATGCTCGGTCCGCAGCAAACCGTCGAAGGCGGTTTTGAAGCGATGTACGCGCAGACCGTTGACCGCGCTCTGCATGGCGCCGGCCAGGAAACTTTCGACGCGGTCGACCAGCTCAAGAAAATAAATCCCGATACCTATCAGCCGGCGAACGGCGCGGTGTATCCGAAAAACACATTTGGGAAGAGCCTGCAGGAAATCGCCGAACTTTTCAAAGCGAACGTGGGCCTCGAAGTGGCCTTCCTCGATTCGGGAGGCTGGGACCATCACGTGAACGAAGGGGGCGCACAGGGGCAGCTTTCGAATCTGCTGCGCGACCTCGGACAGGGAATTGCGGCGTTCCATCAAGACATGGGCGACGAAATGAACGACGTCGTTTTCGTCAGCATGTCCGAGTTTGGGCGCACCGTTCGTGAGAATGGAAACCATGGCACCGACCACGGCCACGCCAATTGCATGTTTGTGATGGGCGGAAAAGTGAAGGGCGGGAAAGTCTATTCGCGCTGGCCGGGATTAAGCCCGGAACACCTTTACGAGGGGCGCGATCTCGCGGTGACCACCGACTACCGCGCGGTGCTCAGCGAAATTCTCACCCGTCACGTGGGCAACACTTCGGTGGAGAAAGTTTTTCCCGGCTACAGCAACGATCCGGCCCACTACTTGAACCTGATTCGGTCGTAAAACCTCGGCGCGGCACCGCGCCGGGCTCCCTAGCCAGGGCAACTCTAATCAGCAGCCGCGCGCGCCGGGTGTTTCGCCAAGTCCGCGTGCGCTCCGCCGATCCGCATCCCGTAGAACGAACGGTAAACGAACAGAAACGAAATCAGGAAAAATACCGCTGAAAGAATGTGGGTGAGCATCCCGCCGGTATCCGCGGTGAGTTTTACCGCGAGCTCGACGGCCAGCAATCCGAATAGCGTGGTGAACTTGATCACCGGATTCAGCGCCACCGAGGAAGTATCCTTGAATGGATCGCCTACCGTGTCTCCGATCACCATCGCATCGTGCAGCGGCGTGCCTTTTTGCTTCAGCACGACTTCGACGATTTTCTTGGCGTTGTCCCACGCGCCGCCTGCGTTGGCCATGAAAATCGCCTGATACAAACCGAAGATCGCGATGGAGATGAGGTAGCCGATGAAAAAGTACGGTTCGAGGAACGCGAAGGACAAGGTGGCAAAAAACACCGCCACGAAAATATTGAGCATTCCTTTTTGAGCGTACTGAGTGCAGATCTCCACCACTTTTTTGCTGTCGGCCACCGACGCTTTGACCACACCTTCCAGCTTGATATTCGCTTTAATGAATTCCACCGCGCGATACGCGCCGGTGGTGACCGCCTGGGTGGACGCGCCGGTAAACCAGTAGATCATCGCACCCCCGGTGATCAAACCGAGCATGAAGGGCGCGTGAAGCAGGGAAAGCTTGTCGACGTTTTCGGTGAGGCCGCGGGTGAGCGCCATGATGATCGAAAAAATCATGGTGGTGGCGCCGACTACCGCGGTGCCGATCAGCACCGGCTTGGCGGTGGCTTTAAAAGTGTTTCCAGCGCCGTCATTCTCTTCGAGCATGTCTTTGGCCAGAGCAAAGTTGGCGTCGATGTTGTAGTCGCGTTTCAGTTCCTGCTTGATGTCGGGAATTTGCTCGATCAACGATAGCTCGAACACCGACTGGGCGTTGTCGGTCACCGGTCCGTAGGAATCCACGGCGATGGTCACCGGACCCATGCCCAGGAAACCGAAGGCCACCAATCCGAAGGCGAATACCGGCGCGGCGACCATCAAGCCGCTCAGGCCCATGTTGGAGATCAGATATCCCGCGGACATCAGCACTACCATGGCGAGACCGAGGTAATAAGCGGAGAAATTTCCGGCGACGAAACCGGAAAGAATTCCCAGGGACGCGCCGCCCTCCTGCGCCGAAATCACCACTTCGTTGACGTGCCGCGACTCGGTGGAGGTAAACACCTTCACCAGTTCGGGGATTACCGCTCCCGCCAGCGTGCCGCAGGAAATGATCGAGGCCAGCTTCCACCATTGGGAGGTGTCTCCGCCCAGCCTGGGAATGATCAGCGAGGAAACGAAAAAGGTAAAGGCGATGGAAGTGAGCGAAGTGATCCAAACCAGGGACGTGAGCGGCGCTTCGAAGTTCATGGTGGCGGCATTGCCGTAGCGCGCTTTGGCGATAGCGGCGTTCAAAAAGTATGCGCCGGCGCTGGCGATCAGCATCACAATGCGCATAACGAAGATCCACACCAGCAATTGCACCTGCACGATAGGGTTGGCGACGCCGAGCAGGATGAAGGTGATCAGCGCGACGCCGGTGACGCCATAAGTTTCGAAGCCGTCGGCGCTAGGGCCTACTGAGTCGCCGGCATTGTCTCCGGTGCAATCGGCGATTACGCCGGGGTTGCGCGCGTCGTCTTCTTTAATTTTGAAGACGATTTTCATCAAGTCGGAGCCGATGTCGGCGATCTTGGTGAAGATGCCGCCGGCGATACGAAGCGCCGCGGCGCCCAGGGATTCGCCGATAGCGAAGCCGATGAAGCATGGTCCGGCGTAATCGGCGGGTACGAACAGGAGGATGAAGAGCATCATCAGCAGTTCCACGCTGATCAGCATCATGCCGATGCTCATGCCAGCGGACAGCGGAATGGCGTAAATGGGATAGGGCTTACCGCGCAATCCGGCAAAGGCGGTGCGCGAATTGGCGAAGGTGTTGACGCGGATTCCAAACCAGGCTACGCCGTAGCTGCCGGCAATTCCGATCAGGCTGAACAGCAGGATCACAATCACGCGGATCGCTTCGTATTTCAGCAGCACGCCGAAATAAAGAACGATCACCACGGCGATGAACGCCTCCAGGAGCAGGATGAACTTGCCCTGGGTGAAGAGGTAAGTTTTGCAGGTCTCGTAGATCAGTTCGGAAATTTCCAGCATCGATTTGTGCACCGGCAGGTTTTTTAGCCGGGTGTAACTTACCAGGCCAAAGACCAGGCCGAGAATGCAGAAAACGATTCCTCCGAGCAGTAAGCGATGGCCGTCGATGCCCATGAACTGCACGCTGGAGAGGTCCGGCAGCTTGAGATTGGCTTCGCCAGACTCCGCGGCGCCTTGCGCAGCCGCCACACTCGCGAATGCCGCCCACAACGCGCCTGCGGCGCTAATTTTCCCCGCGCGGCGGGCAAGAGACCAGACCATTGCCATCCAGTTTTTCATCAGGAATTCCTCGTGAAGGGGTCGAAATCTTGCCGGACCGGCGTCCGCTTAACTGCCTATCCGCGCACTGGCACGCTCACTCAACCCGCGTGTATTTGCGACGGAAGGAAACCCACGGTGCCACACTCTATCAGCTTCGCACAACTTGCATCGAGCCTTCTGCGCGATCCGGTTACCAGCCTGAGCCAAAGCTCGCCTAATGCGGGAATTTTTTTTCAGCTAATGAAACGCAAAACCCCCGAACAAAGCCTTAGCTTTATAGCACTTACATTCGTTCGGGTCAAACACCTGGGATGGCGTCTGTGAAATCGGCATAGCCCTTAACGTTTGGCGCTGCCGAGCAGGCGCTGGAGCCTGGTTAATAGCTCCCATTCTGCGGAATGGATTTTGTTTTGGGCTTCCGCCATTTTGAAAAATGCGGCCCGATCGACTTCTGGGAATTCCTGTTGTTTTCCGGATTTGGGCGGCCATTCCATCGTGAACGTATTGCTGTGCATTTGGGCTGGATCGCAATCGCCTTCGAACGCCCACGCGATTACGGTTTTGCCGCTTTTGTTTTTGACGCTGCCCAGCGGTTGGAAATCTCCTGCGGGCTTCACTCCAGTTTCTTCCTCGAACTCCCGTTTCGCGGCGTCCAGTGGATCTTCGTTGGGGTGAAGTTCGCCCTTGGGGATGAACCACGCTCCGACATCTTTTTTCGTCCAGTATGGTCCCCCGGGATGAACTAGGAGAACTTCCAGCGTTTCGCCATGCACGACTCGGTACAGGACCAATCCCGCGCTTTGCTTGGCCATCGGACGATCATCATACCGGAGTTTTAGAGTGAGGAAATCGTTCGTGCCGGACCCGTCGTGAAATCTACGATAGCAGTGAACGAAGCTTCGGGCGCGGCGTGCTTACGCACGCTCAATGCTGAGGTAACGGCACCTACTTATATACACTACCTACCCTAAGCGGGCTGGCTGCTGGCCTCTGATACAATCTTCGGCTCGGCGACACCGGGGGAAGTTTGCAAGCGAAACCAATTAAACTGCCAGGATGGCTGCAGCACTATGTGCTGGGGATGGGCGGCGGCGGACTATTTCTAGTCGCGTTTCTCGATTCGTCGGTGCTGTCGTTTCCGGTGGTCACCGATCTGCTGGTGATACAGCAATCCAACCATAACCCAGCGCGGATGCCTTACTACGCGGCGATGGCGTCGCTGGGGTCGTTATTCGGATGCGTTTGGCTTTACTTACTGGCCAAGAAGGGCGGGGAAGCGTTTTTCCGTGGGCACGCGCGGCACCGGGCGGATCGGATTCGGAAGTGGGTGGACGACCACGCGTTCCTCAGTGTTTTCATTCCTGCGATTTTGCCGCCGCCGATGCCGTTCAAAGCGTTTGTGGCTGCCGAGGGAGTTTTTCAGGTGCCGCTGCGCACTTTCGTGCTGGCGCTTTTGCTGGGGCGCGGGCTGCGCTACTTTGCGGAAGGGATGCTGGCGATTCGTTACGGCGATGCCGTGGGGCGCGCGCTGGTGGAGCACAAGCTGGCGTTCGCGATTGGATTTGTGGCGCTCTGCGCGGGGGTGGTGATTTGGGGGCGCACGCTGGGGGCCGCGCCACGCGCTAAAAAGTAGGTCCCGCGGGGATATCGTTCAGGGGCGCTTGGCGAAGCGGAGCTCTTCGCGGGAGACGTGGAGTTGGGTGTCGAGGTCGACCACCGCGACCAGGTGCGGGAGGCCGCGAATATCTGAGGCGTAGCGCAGATCGCGAAGCACCAGGCGGTAGCCATCGGCGGCCTGCTGGAAACTGGCAGCAGGGAATTGTGCATAGGCCGAAAACAATTGCGCGGTTGCGGTCCGTTCGGCCACATCGAGTGCTGAGGACGGGTCGGGCTTGAACTCGCGGATGCTGCGATCGGGATCGAAGACGTTGCCCGGCGCGAAGGAAACTTCGAGAGTTTCGAGGGTGTTGTCGGTAGCCACCACTCCGTGCCACGCGAAGGGAGTGGTGGTTTCTGGGAACGCCGCGGAGCGTACCGGCGCAGCACCGTGATACTCGCGCGAGAAAAGTAAATCCTCCGCGCGGCGATGCATCCATCCGCGCCATCCGATTGCAGCTGCCACTAGCAGCAGCGCGACGACGGCGCCCTTCGAGATTCGCGTTCCCGTTTTCCGTTCGCCGATTTCCTCGTTGATCATACGAAACAGTGCGGGCAGCGCTGCGCCTGCCAGCAGAATCAGGAATAGCCATAAGTCGAAGGTCGGCGTGAAATTCAGGCACGACCACCGGTCGTAAAAGGGCCAGCACAGGCGGACGGGATTATCGCCAAGAAAATCGAGCAGCAAGTGACCCGCGCACCCAACCGCGCACACGGCGAGCACACTGGAAAATCGGAGCGCGGCTTTGGCGGATGGGCGCTTGGTTGCGCGGCGCCGATCGAGGAACAGGGCTGCCGTTGCGACTGCCAGTGCCAGCGCTGCTGACCCCGCCACGGAATGGAACAGCGTGCCATGAAGGCGGTAGAAGGCATTGGGGCCGCCGAAATAGCTGAGGAGGTCGAGGTCCGCTGCTACGCCGGAGATGATCAGCAGCGTCGTGGCACCGCGCGTCAGGCGGTTTACGCCTGCGCGTGAGAGAGCCAAGGAAAAAAGCGTATGTGTCGCTGGATCCATGATGTGCTTCTCGGACCGATTGTCCGCTGGAGATGTTACGTCCGAAGCGCTTTGGGGACAATCAGCGTCAGCGCGTCGGGAACGATGCGAAACTGAATTGGCAACACGCCGGCCGCTTCGCCGTCTAGCTGCGCGAAGACGTCCACGCTTTTCGCCGGCCAGCACGTCACTTCCGTCGTTTTCCAGGCGTGAATGCAGTCCATCTTTCGAAGTTGTCCGGTCCACAGCGCGGGCAGGCAGATCAGGTAGCGCCATCGGCTGCGCGAGGTGTGCACCAGCACCTCGAACGAATCCTCGAACAGGCTTGCTCCGGTGGTGATTTTGAAGGGGCCCCCATAGTTCACGGTGCGCCCGATCACCACCAGGGTGGCGCGCATGTCGTGTCCTCCGCCGGCCACGCGCATTTCCGGAAAGCGGTATTGCATTAGCTGGCGAAGGCCTTCCCGCCAGTAGGCGAAGATTCCCGCGCGAGTCTTTGCCGCTTCGCCGATCATCTGGACGATTGCGCCATCCGGGCCCGCGCCAGCGACGCACAAAAAGTAGCGCCGCACCTGATCGCTGAGCGCTTGCCCCGGCACGGGCAGGGGCGTGGCCATTCCCAGCGCCACCCGGCGCTCGACGCCGTCGGCGATTAAATGCGCGGCGGCTGGAATGTCCCACGGAATTCCGAGTTCTTTAGCGAGAATATTGGCGGTGCCGGCGGGCAACAATGCGAGAGGAACGCGGCTACCCACCAGGCCGTTGACGATTTCATTGATGGTGCCGTCGCCGCCGCAGGCGATCACCAGATCGCGCTTCTGCTCGATGGCTTCGTGGGCCATGAGCGTGGCGGTGGCGCGGCCGGTAGTGGGTGCCAGCTCCACGGCGATTCCCGCCTGCTTTAGGATGCGCGCGGCCTGCTCGACTTCTCCGAAGCGGCGCTTGCGGCGCCTGCCGCTGGCGGGATTGTAGATCAGGAGCGCGTTGCGAGTTTCGTGGGGCATCATTCCTTTCATTTGGCTTTAATGCGGCATCGCATGTGGCCGTGGCCCCGGCCTTTTGTGCGGCTACGCGCCGGAAACACAGGCCCCTGATCGGCGCGTGATGCGCGAGCGTGAACGCGCATTGTATAATATCGCCCGCGCCGAGTGTTGCGCTGACCCACAATGCCGAAAAATAAAAAACCCGTGCCGAAAACAGAACCGCCCGCCGCCGCTGCAAAATTAAAGAAACCATCGGCCAGCGAAATCGCCAAACTTCGCGACGAGATTCGCCGCCACGAACACCGGTATTACGTCATGGACGACCCTGAGGTTTCGGACGCGGTCTACGACCGGCTGATGGAGAAGTTGAAGGCGATCGAGACGCAATATCCCAAGCTGCGTACGCCTGATTCGCCGACGCAGCGAGTGGGCGGCGCGCCGCGCGAAGGTTTTACGACCATTCAGCACAGCGTCCCGATGATGAGCCTCGACAACGCGTTTTCGTTCGAGGCCTTGGGGGATTTCGATCGACGCGTGCACGAACTTACCGGGCGCGAAAAGGTGGACTACACCACCGAACATAAATTCGACGGCCTGAGCCTGGCGCTCACCTACGAAAAAGGAATTCTGGTTCGCGGCGTCACCCGCGGCGACGGGCGAACCGGCGAAGATGTTACGCCCAACGCCAAGACGATTCGCTCGATTCCTCTGCGCATCGATCCGGCGCGATTGAAGAAGGCCGGCGTTCCAGCCGATTTCGAAGTTCGCGGCGAAGTGATCATGAGCCGGAAATCTTTTGAACAACTGAACGAACAGCAGGAGCAGCAAGGTGGCAAGCGCTACATGAACCCACGCAACGCCGCAGCGGGCGCGGTACGGGTGCTCGATCCGGCGATTACCGCTTCGCGAGGCCTCGATTTCTACGCGTATTACATGCTGGTGGGCGGGCGCGTTCCAAAGAAGCGCCATTCCGAGGTGCTGGAGGCGCTGGCCGCGCTGCAGTTCAAAGCGCCGCGCCGATTTCAAAGTGTGCGCCACGATCGAAGAAGTGGAGCGTTACATCACCCGCTGGGAAACACGCAGCGAAAAGCTGCCGTATGAGATCGATGGCATCGTCATCAAGGTGGACGAAACCGCGCTGCAGGCGGAGCTTGGTTTTACGGCCAAAGCCCCGCGCTGGGCGATCGCTTACAAATATCCCGCGCACCAGGAAACTACGGTGGTGCAGGAAATCCGCGTGCAGGTAGGACGCACTGGCACGCTCACGCCGGTGGCGATCCTCGATCCGGTGGTCGTAGGCGGGGTGACGGTGAGCCGTTCGACGCTACATAACCTGGATGAAATTCGCCGGCTGGACCTGCACGAAGGCGACACGGTGCTGGTGGAGCGCGCCGGGGAAGTGATTCCGCACATCCTGAAGGTAGTGAAGCACGGCGCGCGCGAGAAGCAGTTTGAAATGCCGGCAAAATGCCCGATCTGCGGGACGCCCATCCACAAGGCGGAGGACGAAGTGGCGTATCGGTGCGTGAATGCGTCGTGTCCGGCGAAGCGGCGGGAAGGTTTGCTGCATTTCGCGGGGCGCCACGCGATGAATATCGATGGGCTGGGCGAGAAGATCGTCGACCAGCTGATCGCCAAGGATTTGGTAAAGGATTTCTCCGATCTGTACTCGCTGGATACCGAGACCATCGCTTCGCTCGAGCGCATGGCGGAGAAATCCGCGCAGAATTTGGTGGACGAAATCGCGGCCAGCAAAAAGCAGTCTCTGGCTCGTTTGATCTACGCCTTGGGAATGCGCTTCGTCGGCGAGCGTACCGGGCAATTGCTGGCATCGCATTTCGGTTCGCTGGAAAAAATTGCCGGCGCCAGCGCGGAGGAATTGATGGAGGTGGGCGAGGTAGGCCCCAAAGTGGCGGCCAGCATCGCTGAATTCTTTTCGGAGAAGGTAAATCAGGATTTGGTGAAGCGACTGAGGTCTGCCGGCGTGCGCATGACCGAGGAGCGCAAAGCGCTGACGGACACGCGGTTCAGCGGGCAGACTTTCGTTTTCACCGGCGGCCTCTCGCGCCGCTCGCGCGAGGAGGCGGAAGCGTTCGTGGCATCGCACGGGGGGAAGGCAGGGGGTTCCGTGAGCAAGAAAACCACGTACGTGGTGGTCGGGTCCGACCCCGGATCAAAATACGAGAAGGCCAAGACTCTGGGCGTCACCATTCTGGATGAAGACGGTTTCGACGCGCTCGGTCGCGGAAAATAAACTCCAATGTCTGCCGTTACGGAATTCAGCTGCCTGAACGCTTTGGGCCTGCTCGGCGTCGCGCGGTATACTGGGGCCGGCAGGGCGAGTCGGGTGATCGCTGGCTCGGACATTTGCAACGCGTCCGGGCGGGAGGAAAGTCCGGACTCCGATAGGGCAACGCGCCTGGTAACGCCAGGGGGCTTGAGACTCGCGGCCGGAGAAATCCGGCCGCGGCTTCGGGCTACGGACAGTGCCACAGAAAATTAAACCGCCGGTGTGAAGCGGGCCTCGGCGGCCGGTCAAAAGGGAAACCTTGGGGCTGGCCTGTTTCGGCCGCACGCAAAGGTAAGGGTGAAAAGGTGGGGTAAGAGCCCACCGCCCGAATGGCAACATTCGGGGCACGGAAAACCCCGCGTGGAGCAAGGTCAAATAGGAGGGGAGGGCCGGCCCGGCCCGAGCGTTCCGCTAACGCGGGAACGCAATGACCCTCGGGTAGGCTGCTCGAGCCCCGAAGCGATTCGGGGCCTAGAGGAATGATCGCCGCAGGGCGAGGTGGCGCGGCGCGAGCTGCGGCGCAGCGCTCTGCACAGAATCCGGCTTATAGACAAACCCTGCCACATCTACTTTGTTATGTGTTGGTTAAGGCTGAACACCGCAAGACCGGCGCCGGCAACAAGAGACATTGTCTGGAGTGCAACAAAGTCAGCAGAACCGCTCGCTGGGGTTTGCCGTTGCGTATGCGAATCGGGAACAGGGATCGCCCCGGGTGGGCGTAACCCAATGCCGACGCCGGTCTCGAGGGCCTTGCGGATGCGCTCGCGTAATTCCTTCACGAACAGCGTGTAGTGCCTCTTTATGGTTTCGATCGTGTCCCCGAGCATCTTAGCTACATCGCAGGGGTTGCTCCGCGTGCGAGCATATCTACCGCGAGCGTGTCACGGAAGCGGTGTGGCTTGGCGCCAGCGACGCTGCTCTCGCGCAACCAAGCCTCACCAATTTGGAGGGAGAAACTATGTTGAAGCAGGCTCTTAAAGTAGCTCTCGGCGTGTTTTGCGTTTTTGCATTGCTGGCTCAGTCGAGCGTAGCGACTCCGCCACCGAAACCTAAGCCTGTTCGGGTGGATATTGAAACCGACGCGGGTAGATTCACCGTGGAGGTCGACACGGTCCACGCGCCGGCGACCTCGACGAACTTCCTGAAGTATGTCGATGCCGGCTTGTACGACGGCAAAAGCAGTTTCTACCGGACCGTGCGTTCCGACGACGAGACGAATAAGACGAACCCAATCAACGTCATTGATGGGGATATCGACCTCGACCACGCCCAGGACAAGTTTCCCCCAATTCCCTTGGAGCGGACCAGCGTCACCGGCCTTCATCACGTGACTGGCACGATCTCGATGGGGCGAGAAAAGGACGCCGACTCGGCTCAGAGCGAAATATTCGTCTGCCTGGCAGATACACCCTCCCTGGATTTCGGCGGCATGCGCAATCCCGATGGCCAGGGGTTCGCGGCGTTCGGCAAAGTGGTTAGTGGCATGGATGTGGTGAAGAAGATTTGGCAGGCGCCCGTTCAACCGGGGCAGCAGAGACTGGCCACCGCGGTGAGAATCATCAAGGTGCACCGAGAGTAGAACAGTACACCATAGGAAAATCCCTCAGCGATGCCGGCAACCCACTCGTTCCGCGGATCGCTGCAAGGCCATGGGCTGACCCGTTGATCATTCCTGTGGCCGATCCGCGGTTGGCGAGCGCGGCCACTAGTAGCGACGGACTAATTTGAAGGGACGGAAGTCGTCTGTAGTACAGTGTTGCGCCCCAGCAAGGAACCCGGCATCCCGGAACCACGAGGAGTCTACGATGGCATCGACCCCATTTGGGTTTGAAGAAATCCTCCATGAGGCGACGCTCCATTTCACCAAGGTGACCGATTATGGGTTCAGCGTGGCCAACGTTTCGCGGGAATCACCGGGCGAATATTCTGAATCCGGCGTTCACGAACGTTGGAGCGGGAATCGCGCGAGGACCGGAGGGAACGCTCTACATCACCCAGGATTTCGTGCAGGTGCGCTAACTGGCGACGAGACGTCTGACCTGGGATCAGGATCCATTAACGTGCCTGCGGTGACGCGACCAGGTCAACAGATGTGAAGCCCGCTTGGAAAAGTTACAGGTAGACGATCCAATGGACACGACCAGGTAGCACCATCGTCATGGGACACATAAAGGCGTCCTGATCGGTCGATCAGAGCGGCCATTGAATCCCGGGTGGCGATGCAGTTGGTATCGGCGACGCCGTCGATCCACTGCAGCATGCCTCCGCCCAAAGGCTGTAGCGGACCGTTGGCGTCGATCGGGCGCCGATAAACCGCGCCTTGTGTCGTAAATTGGCCGGTGGCTGCCGACACGAAAATGTCGTTTCTCCCAAAGGCAACAGCAGAGCAATGATGGGCGTGAAGTCCTTGCTGTTCGATAGTCCATGTTGCTCCGGCGTCACGACTGATGCAAAGACCCTCCGCCGCGGCGGCTATCACGATGGCGGGTCGGGTGGGATGTGCGCATACCTGATGAACATCGCTATCGATATCGATAGTGGGCCGCCAAGTTAGACCGGCGTCGGTCGATCGCGGAACTCCGCCAACGTGGACGTTAGCCAGAAGCACGGCGCCATCGGATGTCGCCGCGATGGAACGAATACCAAGTGGCGGCCCCATCCGCTTGCCTTCGACGATCGCCGATCCTGCGTACCACGTGTCGCGGCCCGGTACGGCGTCAAAACCGGTCAAGCGGTGCTGGGCACCGTCAGGATCAACGCGCAGGATACGTGCGTCGTCAGTTCCAACAAACACAACATTTCCAATCGGCACACAGCAGGAAAGATCCAATTCGCTTTTTGCCATGGTGGTCCATTCGCCATCCGAGGATCGTCGACACAGCGAGTGTCCGCCCACAATTGCGAGCACACCTCCCCGGCCATCGGCCACCAGGCTGCGAACCGATTGATCGGCGAGTTCTTGATGGACCATTTTCCCAGTCACGTTGAATAGCCCGTTGTCCCACGTTGCTACCAGCATGGAGGGGGTTGGCATCAAAGCAGATCCTATTGGCGCAAAGCCATGTGAGCTGTTCAAAGTAATTGTGCAACGATGGGTCCGCCGGTGCAATGGAGCCGCGAGGAGACTGGCTCGGTGGGTTCAGCAAAGTTTTGAAGCGCTGGCGGCGAAGGGCGGCCAGTTCGGTGGATGCCTGGCCGGTTTTAAAACGTTTCAAAATGCCTCGTTGCCTACCGCCTCTTGCAGTATATTGGGGGTGCTTTGGTTCTCTGCGCTGCCGTTCCCGGCGCGCATTTCCTTCGGGCCGATGCACTCAGCAGCTGGGCGGAAGAAAGCGAGCCAGCCCAGTAACTAGCCAACTCTCAGGGCGGAGCATGACGAGACAGAACAAATTCCTGCTGTGCATTGTGGTTTTCCTCGCACTGATAGCGGTCCCTCCCTTTTCATTACGGGCGAGCTTCACCGAGCATTCGTCGAAAGTGCTGGCGTTGTCGCACGCAGAATATCTTGACCGCGTGCAGGCCATCTGGTCCGCACAGATGATCGCTCAGCTTACGGGGATGCGCTTCGAGCACAGGCAGGCTTCCGCGCTGGCGGTCACCCCTCTGTCGCCCCTTCCGGCTTACGCCCCGGTGGATGACGACTACTACTACGAAATGGTTGCCATCCGTGCGTTCGAGAAATACGGCATCGGCCTCACCGTCGAACAACTCGGGCAGCAATGGCTGGAAAATAACGCCGGGTCGTGGGGATCGAGCGAACAAGCGCTGCTGCTGTTGAAACGAGGAGTGAAGGCTCCGGACACGGGCCATCCGAGATACAACAAGTTGTGGTGGACGATCGGGCCGCAGTTCAGCAGCGACGTGTATGGCGCCTTGGCGCCCGGTATGCCGAACGTCGCGGCGGCGATGGCGCGGAATCTCACTCACGTCAATGGCTACGCGGAAGGGACGGATGGGGCGGTATTCGTCTCTGGAATGATCAGCCTCGCTTTTGTAGAGAAAGACACGCACACCATTGTTCGCAAGGCGGCCAGTCTGATCCACCCGGATTCGCCTTATCGTAAGTGTCTAGACATGGTCATTGCCATGGCCGACGCGGGGAGCACGCCGGAGCAGGTTTTCCGGGCCGTGGACGAGCGCTGGGGAATCGAATATCCCGCAACCAACAACGCGGTGGTGAACGGCGGAATTGTGGCAGCCAGTGTGTGGTTTGGCGGCGGCGACTTCGGGCAGACGCTGCAATTGGCGGTTCACGCTGCCGACTTCGCGGATACCGACTGTAATGCGGCGAATTCATCATCGGTGGTCGCGGCCATGCATGGAATGAAAGCGTTGCCGTCCGAACAGGTCGAGGAACTCCACGATCGGATTCAAGGCAAGCAAATGGGACCGCTCCAACTCACTCCGCCAGTGGATGAAAGCATCGTTGACCTGGCGCGGCGCACGGCTAAGATCGGCGAGGCGATCCTCGTCGCTAATGGCGCGGCTGACGACGGAAACGCGATTCGGATTCCGGTGCAGGAGCCGGTTACCCAGCCGGCCGAGCTGTTCAAACTGGCGGACTTGATGCCGTACTGGAATCGAGACTGGACTCTGGAGCGTGCTGGATTCGGAGGCGCCGGGGGCGGCATGGTGGGAATCCGAGGCATCACCTACCTGGATGGTCCGGTGCTTGCCACCTATCCGCGTGATGAAGTGCGCGGCACAGTTCTCAGGCGGACCGTGGCTCTGGGACCGGCCCCATCGTTGAAGTTCAAAGCCGGAGTGGACGTGGGGCGTGCGTGGCAATTGCAGGTGTTTGTGAACGACAAAAGGGTGTTCGATAAGCTTATCGACGGCGTGTATGAATCGGATCACGCTGACTCGCGCCACTGGGAAGACATCAGTGTGGATCTCGCTGATTACCAGAATCAGACGGTTGTGCTGCGGCTCTACCAACGCGTTCTCGTTCCGCATCACGAAGCAGGCAATGCTTACTGGCGCGATTTGATGGTCCAGTAAGTTTCCATGTCACTAGCGCCGGTGAAGAGTCATCGATGGTGACGCAAGGTACAGAGGTGTGTTAGGAATACACGTTCGCGCCGCCCGGTAGCTCAGCAGGCGCGGGATCGTAGCAGGGAGGATTTTACGAGCGAAAACGGAAAGATATCACGCCGTAGTTTCGTGGCGAGCGCCGCCAAGGGCGCCGCGGCATTTGCGATCGTGCCGCGGCACGTACTCGGGCGTGGGTTCGTTCCGCCGAGCGATACGCTGAACATTGCTGGCATCGGCGTCGGTGGCATGGGCCGCGCCAATTTGATCAACCTCGCCAGCCAGAATATCGTGGCGCTGTGTGACGTGGATTGGGACTATGCGGGCAAGGCGTTCGAACGCCTGGGCGTAGACATTGAACACTTGCAGGCGCGCATCGATCAGCCACCGCCGCCCGGCAGTCCGGAACAATCCCTTAGCGGCTTGAATTCCGCGAAAACGCAGACCCAGCTCGACAACATGAAGCGGCTATACACCCAGCACTGGCCGAAAGCGAAGCGGCACACGGACTACCGGGAGATGCTGGAGAAGCAAAAAGACATTGACGCTGTGGTGGTGGCCACGCCCGACCACATGCACGCTCCAATCGCGCTCGCCGCGATGGCTCTGGGAAAGCACGTTTACGTGCAGAAGCCCCTCACGTGGTGCGTGGATGAAGCCCGCCAGCTCGTAAAACGTGCCAAAGAAACCAAAGTAGCCACGCAGATGGGCAATCAGGGTCACTCTGCCAATGAGGCGCGGCTTTCGGTGGAATACATCCAGTCCGGCGCAATTGGCGAAATCCGCGAAATTCACGTTTGGACGAACCGCCCGCTTGGATTCTGGCCGCAAGGAATACCGCGGCCCGCACCGCTGACGGTGCCAGCGGATAGCTTGAAATGGGATGGCGACGGTGTGAACACGAGGCTAGCCGCGGCGCTGAGCGGAAATTATCCGGTGCCAGGCACGCTGGCATGGGATGCCTTTCTCGGGGTCGGACCGAACGTGCCATATCACCCGATCTACCATCCTTTCAATTGGCGCGGGTGGGTCGACTGGGGCTGCGGCCCGATTGGCGACATGGGCGCGCATCTCCTGGACGTTTCACTCTGGGCTCTGAATCTTGGTTTCCCGACCACCATCGAGACCGTTTCCACGCCGTTTAACAAGGCCTCATTTCCGAATGCTACCCAGACCTTTTACGAATTTCCCGCTCGAGGATCAATGCCGCCCGTCAAAATGACGTGGTACGACGGCGGCTTGATGCCGCCGAAGCCGGCCGAGCTTGGGGAGGAAGAACTGAAAACGGATGGTGGGACGCTGCTCATCGGAAGCAAAGGGAAAATGCTTCACGATACATACGGAATCCGGCCTCGCCTGTTGCCCAAGTCGCTGCAGGATTCCACTCCCGTGCCGCCGGAGAAACTCCCGCGGATCAAGGACGAAAGCCACGAACTGAACTGGGTGGACGCGGCGAAGGGGAAAGCCGAGGCGTCTTGCCCGTTCGAGTACGGGGGGCAACTCACGGAGATCATGCTGCTGGGCGTAGTGGCGCTTCGCGCCGGAAAGAAAATATCGTATGACGCGGCGAACATGAAGGTCACCAACGTGCCGGAAGCCAACGACTACTTGCGTCGCGAGTACCGGCAGGGATGGTCCGCCGCTTTGGGTCCGCTGGCATAGAGCACTCATAGCCAGAAGCTGTGACGCTGGCGCTAGGGCGAAACTGGGACAGACCGCGTTTTGTTATTGCGGGTTGGTCGGCGGCGTGGCCGGTGCGTTGAGCGATGGCGGTGTTTGCGGAGTGTCCCCTGAAGGTGCCGGCGGCGCCGGGCAGAATTTCCATTTGCCTTGCAGCTCCGGGTAATCGCTGCACAGGCTTTTGAATACCACAGGAATTCCGTCACGAGCTACCTGGTTTCCCGAGCGGTCGAGATCGCTCACCATTTCCAGTTCTACCGAGCTGAAATGCTGCCCTGCAGGGGTGCCGTAAAACTGCGTCAGGCTCTTCACATCATCGTCCGATAGATACTTGTGATACACGGCGATGACCCCGTCGGAAAATTTGTCCGATTGAATCAGATCGATCATCCTGGTGACGAAGGCATCGACGATTTTGTCGCGGCTGGGCGTATCCGGGAACGATTCCGATAACTTCGAGCGCTGGGAGTCAAAACTGGCTTTGGCCGCCTTTACCACTGTTTCCCGGTAATGGATGGCGTCGAGAAGACGAATCACGTCGGCCTTATATTGCGGATCGATCGCTGCGCTTTGCTGCGGAGAAGGCGGAACGGCCGCGACTTTTCCTCCGTCGACGTGGCCGGACTGGTCGCTCGGACCTGCGTCCGAGAGCTTGAAGACCACCGAGACCGTTGTATCTACCACGACCGCTTCGTCATTCAACAGCGTCGGTTCGTAGCGCCATTTCCTCACGGCGTCCATCGCCGATCGCGTTAGCAGCGGGGGCCCGGAAACAAGGCTCACTTCCTGGGGAACGCCATCCTTGCCGATCATTACGTGAAGGACCACTGTCCCTTCTATGTGCGCGGTTTTTGCGATCGGCGGATATACAGGTTGAATCTGATGGGTCACTTTTGCCGCCATGACGTTTCCAGCCACGTGAAGCGGTTTCGGTGTGGGCGCTTTGGCGTCGGATGCCGCCGGTGAAGCATTAGGCGCCGCTGGTTTGGCATCGGACGGAGCGCTCTGATCCTGGGAATGTGCGGCAGTGGCAAACATAATTGTCAGCATGCCGAAAATTAGAACACGCGCTCTTGCTCGCATTACGGCCTCCGAAGGTGCTTCTTCGCTTGGTTATGAGCGGCGAGTATACCCTTTAACCTGCAGCCCGGGAAAGTTGCCAGGGCCCAAATTCAGCCGCTCTGCCGAAACGAATTACGCGGAAGCTATTAGGAATATCTAATTTATTGGGGCAGCAGCCGCGGCCAAGTGGGTTCCCGGAAGGCACCTTCCACCATCCCTATCGACGACCATAGTGTGAAGTGCTTCCTGGCGTCCAAAATCATTAGAAGGTGAAGCCTAGCTGTAGATAGATCACCCGGCTGGCTGAGGCGGAAGAGAATGCGCCGCCCGCCAGACCGTTGGATTTGCCGAAGAAGTAGGGCACGCTGGCCGTGCCGCCGAGAGAATCCGGGGCGACCAGAACGCCGGACGGTTGGTCGAGGTTTTCGTAATTGAACAGGTTTCTCGCCATGACGCTCAGCGTCAGACTGTAGCGCCGGTTGGTAGTCGGACCGCCCCCGAATCCTCCCGGACCGCCGCCGAAGCCGCCGCCTCGGCCGCCACCGCCGCCCGGGCCTCGGCCGCCACCGCCGGGACCGCCCTGCGACGCGCCTCCCGCCCGGGCAGTCTCCGCACCGAAACCCCACGTTTTGGAGACTCGCAGATTCATGCTGAACTTCGGCGGGCCGGTAAGTGAGTTGATGGGGACGATGGCCTCACCGGGTTGCGGAATCGTATCGAAGGTGCCGAAACGAGTGACGACTACGTCGGCCGGATCCGAGATAGCGCTGGCAATTGCCGGCCGCTGATTGAAATTCGAGCTGCCGATCAAATCCCGGCTGATGGTCAGGCTATACGGCGTGCCGGAACTGGCGAGCACGAACGGGTAGAGCGCAATATTGTGGGGCAAGCTGACCGAACCAATCAGGAAAACACGGTTGCGTACATCGAACGAGGCGCGGCCATAATCCGCGCGGATGTCGAACGGATTTGACGGAAAACTGGTGGGGCCGGCCGTGTCGCTATCGGCGTAGCCCAGAGTGTAGTAGCCGCGCAGCGAGAATTTCGATCCGGCACGATAGTTAACTTGCGCGATCAGTTGGTTCTGCTCGAAGTTGGCCGCGGATTCGAACTGGTAGACATTGCCGGGACCGCCCAGCGGGTACACCGGGTTACTGCTCATAAACGTTCCGGGCACCGGCGTATTGATATTGTTGGTGAGCAGCTGATCGAAACCGCGCGAATTGAGGTAGGACACCGACGCAGTGGTTGTCTTAGTCACCTGCCGTTCCACGGTGACCGCGGTTTGTAGCGTGCCGGGAGCGTGGAGGTGCGGCGCGATGGTGTAAGTGGTCGGCAAGGTGGAGGCTGTAGCTCCGCATTGAGTTTCAATCGTGGCGATCGTTGGCACAGTATTGAGGTTGAGAGCGGGGCATGGCGCGGTGAGCGTGGCGACGTACTTTGTTTGGTTCACGCCATTCAAGAGTTCGGACTGCAACACCAGATTTTCCGTGAAGCGGTCGTAAAAGAGTCCTGACCCTACGCGCAGCACGGTTTTAGGGGTGGCTTTTCCCTTGCCGATGCCCCAGGCAAGAGCCACGCGCGGTTCCCAATCGAGATGGTCCGAAATGTGGGTTTGCTGCTCGACGCGCAAGCCGCCGCTTAGGGTAATGTTCGGGCGGACGTGCCAGTCATCCTGCACGTACCAGCCGGAATCGAATGCCGAAACGTATACCAGTGGCGAGAGGCTGGTCTGATTGGGGCCGGTGACGACGTTCACTTGGCTCGGTCCCGCGGTCAAACCGTTGCTCTGTTCGAAGGTCTGGTACGCGGCGAGTGACGTAAAGGTGTAGTTGCCGTTGAAGCCGGCGTTGCTGTTGTCATTGTCGGTGGTCTGACGCAGCCGCACGCCGAACTTAATGGTCTGATTGCCGTGCGCCCATTGCGTATAGTTCTGAAACTCGTAGTGATTTGAAGTGTCCGCGACGTTCTGCTGGTTGTTTCCGCCGTTGGTGAAGGATCCCAGGACGGTTATGGTGGGAAGCGAGCTCAACGCATTCTGGCTTTCCACATCGCGAAGGTATTGGAAGTGGATTTCGTTAACCACGGTCGAGCCGATCACCTGGCTGTCGCTCACCTGCAAAGTCTGTTCGGTGGAGAGGGTGCGGTAGGCCTGTTCGGGCAGCGCAAATCCCGCCAGTCCCTGGCCAGCCTCGGTGTCCCGATAATACTGATAGCGAACGCTCAGAGTGTTGGTTTTGGTCAGCTGATAATCAAGGCGTGGGCCCAGATTAATGCGCGTGCGCGGTTCGGGCACGGACGTCTGAAAGGTGGTGGGTTCCAGGGTGGAGGGATCAAGAATCTGCGCGTTGATGACGGCGACATCGTTGGTGTCGCGATATTGTCCGCTGATGAAGAGAGACGCTTTCTTGCTCAACGGGCCACCGGCGCCGCCGTTGTAGAGCGTCGAGTCATAGTCCGGTTCGGTGCCGTGCGCGAATGGGTTGGGCGTGTTGAACGCGGAATCGTTGCCTTGCACTTGAATATTGCCATGCCACTGGTCGGTGCCGGGTTTGGTAAAGATCTCGATACGGCCGTAGCCGAGCTTGTCATACTCCGATGAAAACGGATTTTGATTGATGCGGATCTCACGGATTGCGGATTTGGGAGGAAGCTGGCCGGCGGTGAAGCCGTCAATGTAGATCTGGCCGCCGTTCGGGCCGGCGGATGGTCCGGCGAGAGCTTCGAGGTCGTTCTGCAACTCGTCGGGATCGTCGGAGAGCGCCTTGAGGTCTTCCTGTTTCAGCACGATGGCGCCGACGTTATTTTCGGGGTTGACGTCGACGGTCGGAGCGTCCGCCTGGACCTCAACTTTTTCGATTTGTTCCTCGATTGTTAACGCGGCATCCACCCTCTGTGTCTGCCCCGCGGTGATCGCCACCGTTTTTGACTCGAAGAGCGCGAAACCCTTGGCCGTCACCTGCACGTCGTACGTGCCAGGCGCGAGATTCTTCACGTCGTAGACGCCATTGGGGCCCGTCTTTGCAGTGATTACGTGGCCGCTCGCGTCGGTCACCTGAACCGTCCCACCCCCCACGTCAGCGCCGGAAGGATCGGTCACGTGTCCATGCAAAGCGCCGGTGGCCGACTGCGCCAGCGATCGAACGGGCAAACCCATGACCGACAACAAGAGCGATACGATAAGAATGACATTACGGCGGGATCGGCCTTCCATTCCTTTCATTCTCCTGGAAACGGGTTGCCCGAAAACAATTCAACCAAACTGAATTCCGACCGCCGTTTGCTGAAAATCGAACAGCTCACTGCAGTTCTCTCAATAGAAGATCGCTCAGGGGTTTGCTTCGCCGCCAGCACCGGCATCACCGCCGCCGCCCAGAGACCACGGCGAGAGCATCTCGCGGGCGCCACGGGGCGAAGCGGTTAACAGCGCTTCCACGCCGCCAATCACCGATATTGCAGTGGCGTCTCCCGCCGTCGCTCCTTGGGTGGCGACGATCATCACCACGTCGCCCTTCTGCAGATCGGCGATCGAAGCAGCAGGCAGCCGCGCCAGGAATTGCTGAAAATCGGGAGTACGACCTCCCGGACCGGCCGAATTTCCGCCGCCGGACCGCGATCCACCGGAAACAGAAGCACCCGCGGGTGGCGCGCCCGAGGCAGCATTCGCTCCGGGGGCAGCGGCGCCGCCGGACGGAGCGGAAGCGCCGGATGCAGCCGAAGCGTCACCGCCTGCACTGGCCTTCAGGCGCATCGCGATGCGCTGGGCCATTTCCGGCGGAACCTTGCGCACTTGCGATTCGGCGCTGATCTTCACCACGATCGGTTTCTTGGTGATCGCGTCCATCACCGAGATAGTGTTGGCCGCGGTGTCCACCGCAGTGATTGGGCCGTCGATATTTCGGAACGATCCGGCAACGATTTCTTCCGCGGTGAACGCGTTTCCGTCGGCGCTGCGCGTGCCCCGCGCGCGGAGTTGGTCGCCGGCCTTGATCTGGTCGAGGGCGGAAGGCTTAGCATCGTCGAATTTCACCGAGTCGGAGGCGTAGCGGCGTACCACCGTGCTTTTGGTGGTGGCAATAGTGATGTTGGTCCGGGTCGACCCGACGCCCACAGCGACGATCACCGTTCCGGCAGCGGGATCGACCGCGCTGACCAGCCCGCCGATGCCGCGCTTTTGCCAGTCGTCGCGCTCGTGCTGTTTCTTGGCTTCCAAGTCGGTGTGCTTCATGGCAATCACGCCGACAGCCGCGAATGACTTCTCATCGGCGGACGCCTGCCCGCGCACCAGAATCCGGTCGCCCACTTGCAGGTCCTTTAAAGCCAACACCACGGCGGCCTTCAGATCCTTCGAACCGGGTTCGACGCTCACAATGCGCGTGGTGGGTGCAAGCTGGACGTCGATGTCCTTGCCGGCATCGGTAGTGAGGGTGATGGCGCTGCCGCGGATGGCCTTAATCGTGCCGAGCTGCCGCGCCACCGCGGGCGCTGCCGAATCCGACGTCTGTTGGGCGGCCTTGGGCTGGGGCGCGCTTACCGGCCGAGCGCCGGCAACCGGCGCGGCCATAACGGCTATCATCCACAGGGCGATGGCCGGACAAAGCGTGACGGCTGGAGTTCTTCCGAACATTGCGCTCCTGGTGCGGCGATGACGACGCCGGACAAAATCCATCCGCGTCGGCTCCTTCACGAGGCTGAGCCGACATCAGTTAAGACGCGAGCAACGCCTCATTCGTTTCGGAATATTAGAAGCGATTGCTCCCCGCGTATACTGGACCCGGCCGCTGATCGACGCCAAAACCACATAGGAATGATGACCGTGACCAACAACAGGATGCTTCTTATCGCGACTATATTCCTCGCGGGCGTGGCGACCGCCTTGCCCGCGGTGGCCCAGAAGACCTACGGTCCGGGCGTCACCGGCCAAGAGATCAAGATCGGCAACATCGCCCCGTACACCGGCTTAATGAAGGACTACGGAGCGATTGGCCGCGCCGAGGCGGCCTACTTTCAGATGATCAACGATCGCGGCGGGGTGAATGGCCGCAAAATCAATTTCGTCAGTTTGGACGATGGTTCGGACAGCGCGCGATTCGTCGACTTGGCGCACCAGTTGGTCGAGCAGCAAGGCGTCCTGCTGATCTTTAGTCCCTTCGGGACCGAGAACAACCTGGCGATCCGCCCCTATATGAACGAGAAAAAGGTGCCGCAACTCTTCATCCAAAGCAGCTCAGCGGTATTCGACGATCCATCGCATTTTCCCTGGACGATGGGACTCTTCGCCACCTACCGCACCGAGGGCCTCTCTTACGCGAAATATATTTTGCAGAACAAGCCGGCCGCGAAAATCGGAGTGCTCTACGAGAATACCGACGCCGGTAAGGAATACGCCGAGGGATTGCGCGCCGGTTTGGGTGACAAAGCCCCGGCGATGATCGTTAAGGAGCTTTCCTACCAGGTTTCTGATCCCAGCATCGATTCTCAGGTGTTGGCGCTGAAGAATGCGGGCGCCGATGTTTTTATGAACTTCTCGGTGGGAACATTCGCCACCGCCGCCATTCGCAAAACTTACGACATCGATTGGCATCCCTTGCAGTTCATTCCCAACGCATCGCTTTCGATCGCCGCTTTCCTCGATCCGGCCGGCCTCGAAAAAGCCGCCGGAATTATCACCAACGCCCGGTCCAAAGGCTGGACCCATCCCCAATCGCGCAACGATCCCGCGGTGCATGATTTTCTAGAGTGGATGAGCCGCTATAATCCGCAAGCCAGCCTGCGTGACCAGAACAATGTCGCCGGTTACGAACGTGCCGAGGCTCTCATCGAAGTTCTCACCAAGTGCGGCGACGATTTGACCCGCGCCAACGTGATGAAGCACGCCGCGAGCCTGGACTTCGAACTCGGAATGCTTCGCCCGGGCATACGAATTCGCACCAGCGCGGACGACTACCAGCCGATCAAGCAATTGTTCCTCATCAAGTTTAACGGTAGGGAATGGGAACCCATCGGCCCGGTGAGCAGCAGTAACTAGCCTCATCGTCCGGCTAGCGCTCGCGGTCAGGCCGTTCCGAATTGATGTCGTGAATGCCACCCATCCAATATTTCTCTCGCTTTGCTTGGCAACTAAACAGCGCTGAGATGGGTCTAACGGGCTTAGGGATAGGTGTCTTGGTTCCTGGAACTGCGAACGTCTTGAAAGCAAAGTCCACATTCGCCTCCGACCGCAGCCGGCAACTAGCCGCCTGCGCCGCTTTGCTGCTCTTCTTGTTTGCCTCGTCAGTCGGCCTCTGGCACCACCACGACAATTCTGAAACGGCCGCCGCTTGCCAGGTTTGCCACGTTGCCCACGCGCCGGCCCTTCGGACGATTGTGGTCGCCGCCATTTCTGCGCCGGTTGTAATCGGCTGGGCCGCGCCGGTGGTCACAGAACATCCGTTAGCCGATCGATCTGCTCATCGTGCGTCTCCTCGCGCTCCGCCTGTCACGTAGTTTCCGCGCCAGATAAATCCAGTCTGATCTTCGTCCGCGGCATCGCCATTGGCCGCGAGGCCAAGGCAATTTCCTAGAACGACCATTCCCCCATTCCGTGGGGCTGGATTGCTAAAGGAGATGTGATGAGTGGAACGAAGCCTTTCTTGCTGCTTCTAGTGGTGTGCCTGGCGCTGCTTCCCAGCGCGCTTGCCGCACAGACCGGGAATTCCTCTTCGATTGCGGGCACGATCCTGGATCCTTCCGGGGCTACGGTAGCCAACGCGGTTGTCACCATACACAATTCGGTCAGTCAATTCGAACGCTCCGCCACCACCGATAGCGCCGGCAAGTTCAGTTTCCCTAACGTACCGTTCAACCCGTATCACATGAGCGTCACGGCGACCGGGTTCGCCCCATTCGCCGAGGATGTGGAGGTCCGATCCTCGGTGCCGGTGGAAGTAAAAGCGACCCTGGCGCTGGCCGGGTCGATGACCACCGTAACCGTCGAGGGTGGCGAAGACTTGGTCGAAAACGATTCCACGTTTCACACCGACGTCGATCGCGCTCTCTTCGAAAAGCTCCCTCTGGAAAGCAGTTCCTCTTCCGTCAGTTCGCTGGTGACCCTATCCACTCCAGGCGTGGCCGCGGATTCCAACGGACTCTTTCACGGCCTCGGCGATCACGCCGAAAACTCGTTTTCCGTGGACGGCCAGCCGATCACCGATCAGCAGAGCAAAGTATTCTCGAACCAGATTCCTCTCGATTCCATTCAGTCGCTGGAAGTGATATCCGGCGCGCCTCCCGCGGAATTTGGAGACAAGACCAGCCTGGTGATCAAAGTCACCACGCGTTCTGGCCAGGGCGTCACCACGCCCCACGGCAGCTTTACTACCTCCTACGGCTCGTTTAACAGCCCGGAAGCGGGCTTCGATCTGGCCTACGGCAATCAGAAAATCGGAAACTTCATCGCCCTCAGCGGTCTCGACAGCGGACGCTTCCTTGATCCGCCGGAATTCAAAGTGATGCACGACAACGGCAACGAAGAGAACCTGTTTGATCGCGTGGACTATCAGCTCTCGAACAACAATTCCATCCACCTCAATCTCGGCTACACCCGGTCGTGGTTTCAGACTCCCAATTCCTACGACGCCCAAAACGCCACTCCGTGGTCTGGCATAGTGGTGGATAACGCAGGGCTCGATCCCGACGGCGTTCTGGTCGGTGCCGCCGATCAACGCGCGAAAATCGGCACCTACAATATCGCGCCGACCTTTACCCGGCTGATCAACGCGTCCACGGTTCTCGATCTCGGCGCCTTCGTACGCCGCGACGAATTCAACTACTATCCCAGCGGCAATCCGTTCGCTGACCTCGGTCCCCTGGATCTGCAGCAGGAAACCGCCGGCCAGAATCGGTCGCTCACGAATGCCGGAGTTCGCAGCGATATTTCCTACGTCAAGGGCATACACAACGTGAAAGTGGGCGCGACCTACGAGCAAACCTTCCTCAATGAGGACGACACCTTCGGAATCGTCAATCCCTTGCTGAACGCGGTCTGCCTCAACGCGGACCTGACTTCGAATACCAATCCGAGTGTGACCAATCCGGCCCAGTGCGGCGGCGTTTCCAATCCTGGCGGCTCCGTGAATCCCGGATTCGTTCCGCTTCTGGGCTGCTATGACTTGACGCGCACCGCGGGACTGCCGTTGAGCGACGGTTGCCCCGGCGGACAAACCACCAGCTCAAACTATCTGTTTGCCGGTCACACTGACGTGAAGCAACTCGCGCTGTACGTCCAGGATTCCATCACCAAAGGGAACTGGACCGCGAACGTGGGAATCCGCGGCGACCTGTACAACGGTTTGACCGTGGCGCGGCAGGCCGAACCGCGCCTGGGCGTGGCGTACAACATCAAGCGCACTAACACCGTTCTGCGCGCTTCCTACGCACGCACCATGGAAACCCCGTTCAACGAAAATCTCATTCTCTCCAGCGACGGTTGCCTCAACCCCGTCGTGGGCGCGCTTTTCCTGGCGGCCAGCGAAGGCTGCAACACCGGCGCCGCCACTCCGCTTTCTCCCGGCACTCGAAATGAGTTCCACGCTGGCCTGCAGCAGGCGTTCGGGAAATTCCTGGTGGTGGACGGCGAGTACATCTCGAAATACACCAACCGCGCGTACGACTTCAGCGTACTCGGCGCTACTCCGATCACCTTTCCCATCGAGTGGAATAAATCCAAAATTCCCGGCTACGCCATTCGCGCCAGCATGCCCGATTTTCACGGTCTCAGCGCGTTGGTGGTTATGTCCAGCGTCGCCGCTCGCTTTTTCACGCCGCAGATCGGAGGCGTCGGCTCGGTTCCCGCCGCGGTGGGCCCGTTCCGCATCGACCACGACGAGAAATTCAACCAGACATCCCATCTTCAATATCAGCCATGGAGAGCCGGGCCATGGTTCGGATTCAACTGGAGGTACGACAGCGGCCTGGTAGCGGGATCGGTGCCCTGCGCGGGCGGCAATTGCGCGAATGGACCCCTGGGCAGTGATACCGTGGTAGACGCTTCCATCCTCAGTCCCGACCAGCAATTCCAAGCCGGACTTTTCTGCGGCTCGACCTACGCTACGCCGACCACTCCGATCAGCCCCAATTCGCTTTGCGCCGCTTCCCAGTACGGCTCTAAATTCCTGAAAATACCGGCGCCGGGTACCGAGAACGACGACCACAATCCGCCGCGAGTGGCCCCGCGCAATCTATTCGATTTGGCCGTCGGCGACGATAACCTGTTTCGCGGAGATCGTTTCAAATGGAGCGCCAAGATCACCGCGATCAACGTAGCCAATAAGGAAGCGCTCTACAATTTCCTATCCACCTTCAGCGGCACGCACTACGTCACCCCGCGCACGCTGACCGGCGAGATCGGTTTCCACTTCTAGCCATGTCCCGCGGCTTTGACATGCAGTTTGAAGTGCGGTTCTACGGTTTTATCTTTGCCGGGTGTCCCACTTTTTTCATCTGATGTGGCGCGCCTCTTGCGCGAAGGCAGACGGAAAGAGTGGGCGTTTGGACCAGCGCAACCGCAGTTCGCGCCGATCACTTCGGCTGTGGGTTTTTAGCGTCCCGTGCAAACCGCTGTTGTAAACTAGGGCGCTAAATTCAAGCAGTGGCGCCTTCAGCGAAGAATGACTATCTGAACGCCACGCACTAGCCGCAAGAAAAGAGACCCATGGGAACCGAGACGGATTACGCCCGAATGTTGCAGGTAGCAATCGAAGAAGCACGCCAGGGGTTGGCGGAGGGCGGAATTCCCATCGGCGCAGCGATTCTTGATGCCAGTGGGCGGCTGGTCGGCCGCGGACATAACCGCCGCGTGCAGGATGGCGATCCGTCCATGCACGGAGAAACCAACGCCTTTCGCAACGCCGGCCGCCAGCGCAGCTATCGCAATCTGATCATGGTAACCACCCTCGCGCCGTGCTGGTATTGCAGCGGCCTGGTCCGGCAATTCGGATTTCGCACCTTGGTGGTGGGTGAGAGCCGCAATTTTCCCGGCGGCCTCGACTGGTTGCGCGAAAACGGCGTCACGGTGATCGACCTGGATTCCGCGGAATGCGTCACGTTGCTCGCCGACTACATTCGCCAAAATCCCGCAGTCTGGCACGAGGACATCGGCCTCGACTGACGCCAAGCGTCAGTCGGCGAGTTGGGCGGCGAAGGCTAGCAGCCGTGCGTCGGCGCCGCGCGCCGCGACCAATTGCACGCCGGCTCCGTCCTGTTCGGGCACCGTTACCACCGGCGTGTTAGCCAGGCTCATGGGAAGTGTGTAGCGCAGGATGGCGCGGCGCGTTTGGCTGTGGTCGGCGCCGGCCAGCAGGTGGCGCATCGGCGCGCACGGCACGATCAGGAAATCGTGCTGCTGCAGCAAGGCATCCATTCGTTCGCGGAATGCGGCGTGTTGGCGGCGATTCTCGGCTATTTCTGTGACCGAAAGGGACGCGCCCCACGCCAGCCGTTCGGAGATGGACGCCTCGAAGTGCGAAAAATCTCCGTTGGTGATCGGTCCGTGAATTGCCGCTGCTTCACTCGCCTGGATGGGCGCGTAAGTAGACATCGCGTCCTCCCAAAAACCTGCATCGATGCTTACGATGCTAGCCCCGCGTTCGCGCAGACGCTGCGCCGTCCGCGCGAACGCATCGAGCACCTCCGGCTCGCAATCGTGTAGGAACGCATCGGGCGCCCGCCCAATGCGCACCCCGGGAAAACTCGCAGCGAGGTCCGGCGCCGCCGTGCCGGGAAGGCCGAAGAGAGCGGCGCCCAGCAGCGCTCCATCGCGCAAATCGCGGAATAGCCAGCCGAGGGTATCGAACGTCGCCGCGAGATGCGCTCCGCCGCGCCACAGTCCGCGCTGCTGCGCCACTTCAATCCCGGCACGGTATCCCGCAAGACCGCACAACGCAGCGGGAACCCGGATCGATCCTCCCGTGTCCGTGCCGATTGCCGCCACTGCTGAACCTTCCTGCACGCTGGACGCCGCACCGCTCGACGATCCCCCAGTGAGCCAACGCTTGTCCCGCGGCTGCAGGCAATCTCCGTACTCGGGATTTTCACCGGTGATCCCGTAGGCTAGCGGATGCATATGCGTTTTTCCGATGATCAGGGCGCCTTGGGCGCGCAGCGTCTCTGCCACCGCGGAGTCCGCGCGAGCGATCCCGTTGTGAGCGGCGTAGAAGCGAGTGCCGATAGAAGTAGGGAAGCCGGCGAGATCGAAACAATCCTTCAACGATATCGGCAGGCCGTATAGCAGCGGTTTGGAAGCTCCAGGGAAGCGCTGGGGAAGCGCGTCGGCGTCGCGCAGGACACGTTCCGCATCCAGCGCGATGTACACGTTGCGCGACGCATTGCTATTGGCTCGAGCCAGCGCCGCCTCGGCGGCGGCACGCGGCGTCACCTCTCCAGCCAAAATCGCAGTGCGAAGCTCTTCCAGTGATTCCGGGATCGGCGGCATAAAAACATTCTAGCTGGATTCGCCGCGGTCGGGCAGTCCGCGGCGGTGGGATGCCGAGCCAAAGGCCAAAAACGGAAGCGGCGGCCTCTCGGCCGCCGTTTCCTCACTGACCTACACCCGAAGGGTCTTCGGCGGATTCGCAGCGGCCTAGAACGTGAATCCCAACGACATCTGAATCTGCCGTGGGCTGCCGATGGTCTTGGTTACTTGCCCCAGACCAACCGGAGCGTTATACAGCGGCTCGCCCTGCACCGGGAAATCGTTGTACCCTTGGTTTTGCGAAACGTCGTCGACCGGGATGTCGAAGCTAGGCGTGTTGGTTACGTTGAAAATGTCCAGGGTGTACTTCATCTTCAAGCGTTCGGTGAGCGAGGTTTGTTTGACGATGGAAATGTCCGCGCGCTTCTGCCAGGTCTGGCGGAAAATGTTGCGCTGGCGATGGGTGAAACTCGTTTCGAACGTGTCGCCCGCCGGAATCGCCCCATTCAAATCGCCGGGCTGCAGCAGCGGAAGCGTGAAGCAGGAGGCCTTCAGCGCGGGCAAAGCGCCTGCGCCGGACGCGCCCGTGATGGCGTTTTTCGCGGTGCAACCGGGCGCTAGCGGGACGATTGGATTGGTGATGCCGTCCGAAACTCCATAGTAGATGCTGCCTACCGCGCCGGTATAGTCGATCACGCTGTACGGCTGGCCGCTCTGTATCACCGTTATGCCCTCGATCGCCCAGCCGTTCGTGAATCTACCCACCAGGCTTTCGTTACGCCGGAAGTTCGGCAATTGGTAGACGTAGGAGAAATTCATCACGTGGGTTCGATCGAAGTCCGACGACGCGTATCCGTCGCGCGGGTCCAGCGGATTGTTTCCGTTGTAGAACAATCCCAAAGCGCTCTGTTCGTCCAGCGAGTGCGAGTAGGTATACGAGAAGCCCACCTGCAATCCGTGGCTCATCCTCTTCTCGACGTGGGTTTGTAGCGCGTTGTACGCCGAAACTCCCAACGCTTTGTACGACAAGGACTCCGCGGAATAACCGATGTACGGCACTCGCAAATCGATATTGCCGCCCTCATAGGTCACCTGGTACGTGCCCTGCCCATTGGGCAAGAGAGCTGGATTGAAAGTGTTCGGGTCGAGAACCGTATAGCCATAGGTGTATTCCTGGCCATGGATAGGATTAGTGGGTGTGGCAATCCCCGCTTGGTTGAACGGAATAGGAATCACGCCGTGGCGCCCCAGGTTGCCGACGTAGCCCACTTCAATGGCCAGATCGTTCCGCGGCTGCCATTGGATGTCGAAGCTGTTGTTAATGGTGTAAGGAAGCTTGTTGGCCCGATCGTAGGTGGCGAAAGAGAAGAGCCGCGCTCCATCCTCAATATTACCCACACTAGGCAGATATTGGGAAATAGCCGAAGGATTGCCGGTCGGAGCGGGTCCCAAGGTCGTTCCCCAGGGATTAGCCAGCGAAGCGCCGCTAGCTGGATCGCACGTCGGAATGTATCCCTGATAATAAAAGGTGACCGGGCAAACCTGCGTATTGACGAACGGCGGGGCCTGGTTCACGCCGAAGGGTCCACCGGTAGTTTCGCCGGCCGCATAGCCCGGAGAGAGATACGAGAAGAGTTCGCCGCGGTCGTAGTAAAAGCCGGTACCCACCCGTACGACAACTTTGTTGTTGAACATTTTCGGCGCCCACGCCAGTCCCAGGCGCGGCGAAATT
This sequence comes from uncultured Acidobacteriota bacterium, assembly GCA_963725655.1. Lineage (GTDB taxonomy): Bacteria > Acidobacteriota > Terriglobia > Acidiferrales > UBA7541 > CAVRXT01. Next base: position 1,284,606 of record CAVRYY010000001.1, read on the forward strand.
CCCCACTGCCGTCCGGTGAGCGTGGTTTTACTCACACCCTTGGTCGGGAATTGCTTGTTGTTGCCGGCGATGACGAAGCCGTTTGAAGTGACTTCGCCAGTGCTTTCATCAAACGAGTAATCCGCCGGGTCGAAGTTGTACAGGCGGCCATATTTTTCGCTCAGACCGCCGTTCCAATCGAAGCGCACGCCGAGCGTGAGACTGAGGCTGGGTTTTATCTGGTATTTATCCTGCAGATATTCGCCCGTTTCGTTGGCGCGATAGTAACGGTTGGCGTCGCCTTGCAGAAACGAAGTCGTCTGGAAGTCGTCGTTGGTCGTCACCAAGCCTTGAACGAATTGCGAAAAGTCGGCTGAGGCGATGATCCCCTTATCGGTTCTTTCATCGCGGGTGTTGAGTTGAGTGTAGGAAAAGGCCGCGCCAAACGTGACCGTATGTTTCCCCATCGTCCAGATCGCGTTTCCCGAAGGCATCCAGCGATTTTGAAACATTCCAGTAAACGCGCCCTGCGAAGCCGCGCCGGCGCCGATGTTGAGTCCCTGGTTGATCACCGGGCCGGGAGTAGCGGTGGTACCCACGTTGTTGGGCGAATCGTTTCCCAGAATGTCGACGATGCTGATGCCCGGAAAATAACTGGATCCAAACGTGTTGATCCCCATCGATTGCGGCGAAAACGGTTGCCGATTCGTCGAATAGGCCTTCTCGCGTATAAAACCGAAAACCTCCGCGACGCTCAGATTTGGCTTAAGCACCTGGCTGTTGGTGAACGAAATTACCTGGCTGCCCGCGTCTAGATACTGCGTGAATCCCGCCACATTGGAATAACCGTAAGGCGCGATGCTTGGATCGTGCTGGTAGTAATACTTCACCGAAACCGTGTCCTTGGGGCTGGCGGTCCAATCCAGATTGGTGACCGCCTGATTTGCAGTAAAATAGGCGGTACCTGGTACCTCCGCATTGTCCGGGATTGCGGTCGACGGCGTCACCCCGGGCGTGGCCGACGGGATCATGTATTGCCCGTTCGGCAGCTTGTATTGAAAAAGAGACAACGCGATCGGGCTGATATCCGCTGGGCCGAGCGTTGTTCCAAAATTGGTGTTAGCGATATTCGCCAATCCTTGCGCGGTGCGGTTGGAGTCGGTAAGACCGAACGGAACCGTCAGCCGCGAGATTCCGATCTCTTGGTCGGAAACATGGGTGTGTTGATATCCCAGGTAGAAGAAAACTTTATCCTTGATTAGCGCCCCGCCGGCTGCGCCGCCCAGACTGTAGCGGTGGAGCTCCGGAACTTTTTCACTTTCGGGAATGTTAGGGTCGGCGTTATCGAAAAAGGGAGCCGCGTTCAACTGATTCGTGCCGCGGTGAACGTAAGCCGTGCCGTGATAATTGTTGGTGCCGGCGGTGGTGCTCATGTCGATGTGCGCGCCGCTGGTAGATCCTTGCTGCGCGTCGTACATCGACGTATTCACCCGCACTTCCTCAATCGTTTCCGGGGCAGGAGTAGGCAAGGCCTGCCCGATGGCCAGGTAGACCGACGCGGTGGTTTGCAGTGCCGTCGTGCTGGTGCTGCTGGGGGCGCTGATTCCGGTGTTGTTGACGACCCGCGCCGAAGCCACTTGGCTGGTGCTCTTCCCATTGAAAAGGTTCTTAGCGTCTACTCCGTTCAGCAAAAACGTGTTGCTGGTGTCGCGTTGTCCGTTGGCCCAGATTGGCTGATTGCCCAATCCGGAGTTCGCTCCGGTGCCGCCGGAGAGCTCGGCGTTTACCCCCGGAGATAATATGGCCAGGCCGGTGAAACTCCCGGTCGGCAATGGCACGTCTTCGATCTGCGTCTTATCCAGGACGTAGCCGTTGGTCGTGTCCACCGCGTTCATTAGCGGAGTTTCCGTCACCGTCACCGTCGTTCCTACCAGCCCTATCTTCAGCGCCGCGTTTACCGTTGCGGTGCGGTCTGCCTGTACCGCAATAGCGGGCACCTGCAACGTCTCGAACCCGTCGTGTGTAAACGCCAGCGTGTACGTTCCGATCGGCAGGTTCACGAAATCGTAGAGCCCCGCGCCATTCGCTTTCAGCGTCCGCGTGTACTTCGTTTCATCGCCCACCAGCGTCACGACCGTGTCCGGCAGCACTCCGCCCGAGGGATCGGTCACTGTGCCGGTGATGCCGCCGAGAGTTTGCTGCGCGCGCAACCCGGGCGAGAAAACCGAGCCAGACCAAAACGCGATCGCCAAAACCAAAACGGAAAGTCGAAGACTACGGTGCATTCAATCCCCCCAGAGGAAAATTAGAAATGCATTGCCTGACCCAGAGCCTGGAGCCGTTTCAAATGTGTTTCTTGAAGCGGCGCGGGTTCGGCCGCTTTGTCACGTTTTTTCGCTAAACTTTGGTGGCACCTTACGCCAGATTTGACCCGGACTCTAGCGGAATCGTCATCGAAAATTTATCTCGCGTGAATCCACGATTTGAATGCTGCGGTGGAGCGAAAGCATTGGCGGGAGGGTATCTCGATGTGTGCTCGCCCAGGAAACACCAACTTGCAGATTCCCTTTGTTTATAAGGCTGAGCGCTCTTTGTTGGCAATCGGCTGGCGCTGGCCAGTGGCGGGGAAGAACGGCGAGCCGCGCGCGCCTAACCACCGGGATTTCCACCGCCTGTGGAAATCTTGTGCCGGCTGTGCAGCCAGAACCACGCCAGACCCGCGAACAAATATGCCAAATAAATTAATGGCAGCTTGCCATACGGTCCTTCCGGTATTGGATACAAATTTCCCACCAGCGCCAGTAGCATGGCGACGGACGCCAGTGCCGGAACGATCCGCGCGCCCGCACCCATCGCGCCGTGCGCGCGCAAATATCCCGGCAGAGCCATGCACACCAACGCGTAGGCGACAATAAATCCGTATGTTGCCAGCGATCCCATCCACCCGTAGACGTCCAGCCCGCTCGCGCCGCGCGCCGCCAGAATCACCACTGGCAGCACCGCCGCGATGCTGGTCACCGTCACCGCTCGCGCCGGAGTCGCGTTACGCGCGTGCGTGGTCCGCAGACCTCCGTGCACCATCCCGTTGTGCGCCATCAGCATCAGCACCCGCGCCGCGGCGGTGATGCACGCCAGCGTGCCCGCAAACATGCTCACCAGCGCGCCGATATCGATCAACACGCCGAACAACGGCATCCCGGCCACCGCTGCCACCACATGCATCGGGGCCTCACTAGTTCCCAAGTCTGCTCCCGTGGTGCGGAACGCGAGCACTTCGGTGTACGCGCAGATGGTGAAAAATGCGCCGCCCAGCAGCGCGCTTTGGATCACCACGCGCGGAATTGTGCGCAGCGGATCGCGCGCCTCGGAGCCCAGCGTAGTCGCCGATTCGAAACCGACGAAGCTGAAAAGCGCTAGGACCAGTCCCAGGCGCAGCCCGCTGCCACTCATGCCCCGCAAGTGCAGTTGTTCCCAATCCAGATGCATGCCGTGGCGCACCAGCACCAGCGCCACCACCACCACGATCACCAGCACCGAACTGGCTTCCACCCACAACATCACCCGCGCCGAAATCTTCACATCGCGCCAGGCAATCCACATCGAAATTCCGGTCACCAGCAGCGCCAGCAGCACCGTGGAAAGGGCGTGTCCCGTGGCGTCGCGCAGCAACAGGTTGGCGAAGTGGTAGAACCCGCCAATCACGCTCGATCCGGTCGCCACGTAAGCCAGCAGCAAACTCCACGCCGTAGCGGCGCCGAGCCACGGCGGCAAAATCGCCGACGCATACGTGTACAGAGAGCCGGGCGAGGCGGAGTAACGCGCGAATCGGGCAATGCATAGCGCCACCAGCAGAATCGCGATCGTCGCCAGCAAATACGCGAGCCAGGTTCCGTTGCCGCTCAACGCGCACACCAGCGGAATGGTGGCCGCGGGAGTCGTGGTTGGCGCGATCGTCGAAACCGATTGCGCCAGCGTCTCCAGCGGCGAAAGAATCTCGCGCCGCAAGCCGTAGCCGTTGCTCGGCATGCCTTCTGTTGCGCCCATCTTCGAGGTTTCTTCCTAATCGGGTGCGCGCGCTTCTTCCGCCGCGATCCGCGAATCCCGCGAACAGGTTGCGTACGTTACCGGCCCGGCCTCATCGGCACAAGCAAAACTTCCAGCCCGCACCGTCGTCGCCGTTCCGACTCTGAATTCTCCGGTGGGCGGCGCACCCTTCGCCGTTAAGGGTGGGGATTTTGACTTAGCTTTCGACTCTTGGTTCCCGCCTTCACGCTTTTTGGCCGTTCACCAGTCTCGGAGAGCACTCCGAATTCGCCGGCAAGCGCCCTCCGACCCATGGAGCCCGGCTCGATTAGAACAAGCAATCGCCCGCCGCGCCTTCCGAAAAATGGATGCGTTGCATTCGTGTTTCTGCCGTTGACGCCGCCTCTTTCCCGTGACTATAGTGGCTCGCTTTTAGCGGAGCGCCCTCACTTGCTGGAACGCATCTTCCACCTGAAAGAAAATCGCACCACCGTCCGCACCGAGCTCCTCGCGGGCGCCACCACCTTCGCCACCATGGCTTACGTCGTCGTCGTAAACCCGCAGATTCTTTCCCAGGCCGGCATGCCGGTCGAGGGAGTCCTCTTCGCCACCTGCATCTCCGCCGCGATCGCCACGCTGATCATGGGCCTGTGGGCCAATTACCCCATCGCACTCGCCCCGGGCATGTCTCTGAACGCCTACTTCACCTATTCGATCGTGATCGGCCGCGGCGTGCCGTGGCAGACCGCGCTGGGCGTAGTCCTGCTTTCCGGCTTGCTGTTCCTTCTCCTCACCCTCACCAATGTGCGCGAGCACATCGTCAACGATATTCCAGACTGCCTGAAGCACGGAACCGCCGCGGGCATCGGACTCTTCATCGCGTTCGTCGGCCTACGTAACGCCAAAATGATTGTCGCCAGTCCCGCCACCTTCGTCGCACTGGGCAAGTCCAACGATCCGCAAGTGCTGCTGGCCGCGGCAGGGCTCGTGCTGATCGCGATCCTGGTGGCGCGCCGCGTGGGCGCGGCAATCCTGATCGGCATCGTGGCCATCACCATCGCCGGAATTCCGCTCGGACTCGCGCATGTCCCGGCGCATTTCCTGTCGTTGCCCCATCCCTCCGGCACCTTCTTAAAGCTCGATCTGCGCGGCGCGTTCAAGATCGGCCTGGGGGAACTGGTCTTCGTATTTTTCTTCGTGGATCTTTTCGACAACGTGGGCACCCTGGTCGGCGTCTGCGAGCAGGGAGGATTTCTTCGGGAAGGAAAGTTGCCCCGTGCCAGCCGCGCGCTGCTCGCCGACGCCTTCGGCACCATCGTCGGTGCGCTCACCGGCACTTCTACAGTCACCAGCTACATCGAAAGCGCCGCCGGAGTTGCGGCAGGCGCGCGCACCGGCCTGGGCAACGTGGCCATCGCCGGCCTCTTCGTCGCGGCCATGTTTTGCGCTCCGCTAGTCGCCGCGATCCCCGCCTACGCCACCGCCCCGGCCCTGATCCTGGTAGGCGCCCTGATGTGCGGCACTGTGGCAAAAATAAATTGGGACGACTTTACCGACGCCTTCCCAGCCTTCATGACCATCGTAGCGACGCCCCTAACCTTCAGCATCGCTACCGGCCTAAGCCTGGGCCTGCTCTCCTACACCTTCATCAAGGTAGGCACCGGAAGATATCGCGAAATCAGCCCGCTAATCTGGGTCCTAAGCGCCCTCTTCCTAGCCCGCTACGCCTTCCTAGGCATGGAATAATTTCACCACCAAATGTCAGGTTTTTGAACTTGGTGTGCTGGTGGGTGCACCACACGTCGGGTTTACCTGCGGGGTTCTTGACCCACGGTTCTACGGTTCGGTGCCGTTATCTTTTCCGGGTGCCCCACTCTTCCCGGGTTTGGGGAAGGGTGGGCGTTCTATCCTTCGAGGACAGCCTTTAGTGCCCCGCGCGAACGCTCATTTAGAGCGTTCAAAAACGCGAAGCCGCTGCTCCAACTCCCATTCCTGCCGCGCCTTCTCATTTGCCAGCAAAAAGGTTTGGCACCGATCCGATGGCGCCGCACCCCCGATCCCCGCGCACTCTGAAACCATCCGCGTAAGAACGCCCCGCTCTCGCCACAAACTATTCCCAGGCAAGAAGCTGCACTCGATGCTGTTTCGCACCAGTTGCTTCAAGTCCGCATAACTCAGCCCGTAAGTTTCCACCGCTCGCACGAATTCGTGCGTGATGTCGATCCGCGACACGCCCTCATCGTCGGTCGAAAGCGCCACCGGCACGCCAGCCTTCCGATAAATCGGAAACGGATGATCGCCGCCCTTAACGCCCAGGATCAGGTCGTTGCTGGTCAGGTTGATCTCCACCATCACGTGCCGCGCAGCCATTTCGCGCAGCAGCTCGTTCGACCGATCCTCGTACATCACCGAAACTCCGTGCCCAATCCGTTCCGCGCCCGCCACCTCCACCGCCTCCCGGATATGGCAGCACAGTCCCTCGTATGGCACTTGTACCGGAGCCAGTTCGCCGGCATGCAAGCTGATGTGCACCCCGGGATACGCCCTGTGCAGGAATCCCACCATGCGCATCTGCAAATCGTAATCGCGCATGGAAATCGCGCCATCCTCCGCCATCACCATGTTGATCCCCACCACCCGCGGATCGCTGGCCGCGTTCTCGAACGCCAGCACCAGCTGCGCGTAGACGTCCTCCTTCGGAAATCCGCGCAGTACCTGGTACAAATAGCGAATCTCAACGCCGCACGCCGCGGCACGATCCGCCTGCCGGCAATGCTCGTGCTCCTCGCGCAGCGCATCCGCTCGATCCAGATCGCCGCGCACCACCGCCACGTCGTCGCGCAGACCATGCGCCAGCAGTTGCTCCCGCAGTTTGCCGAATTCGTCCATCCATCCCACTTCCTTGGCAACGCCAAAGGCATGCGCGAAGCTCGGCGTATGCATTAGCTCCAGGTACTGCTCGTTCTGGCGCGCCGCGCGCACCGCCACCTCGTCCAGCCAATCGCCCAAATGGCTGTCGCTGATCGCCCGAATTTTCTCGAAGCTGTCGAAGAAATGGTCGTGCCCACTCATTCCCGTCGACGCCACAAACCCGCGCATCGAAAACGCGTCCACCATCGCGTCGTAAAGGTGTTGATCGGTGAAAGCCTCACTAGCCGCCACTTTTCCTGTTCCGCAATGCGCGGCATCCGGCGCGCCCACCAGCGCGGGCAAGATCACCATCGTCGCGCGATCGACGCACATGCGATCCTCAGCGGCCTCGCGAATCCAGGTCTCCGCGTATATCGCCCCGCCCAAATGATTGTGCAGGTCGCCTCCCTTCGGCATCGCCACCAAAAACGCCCTTAGCTCGAGCGGATTTTTCTTCGCGGCCTCCATCGCCTGCGCCGCGCGCACCTCGCCGCTGCTTTCCGGCGGCGCATCAAGGGTGACTTGTGCCCGCGCCTCCACCGAGAATCCCGACAGACCAATGGTCGTCGCGACGGTCACCGCCAGGACCAAAGAGCAGAACGACGAACCTGTTCCCGGCGCGCGCTTCATTTTGTAGGTCCTCATTTCCGTGGGAGGCATTTCGTCGTTCGCACTGCACGCAAAAACTCAAGCGGATTCAACGCCCTTGTACATCATTCCGGGTATGGCCGAATGCTATTCCCCAACATAAGCTTCTTCCAGCCGAGCCAAAACCATTGCCGGCAGGAGAAGCGAATGTCCGATCCCAAAAAGTGCGCGCATCCGAACTGTTCATGCATGACCAAAGAGAAGTATTGCAGCACCCAATGTGAAGCCATGGAAAAGACGCCCGACATTAGCTGCACCTGCGAGCACCCCGGCTGCAAGGGCAAGATTGACTAAATTGTTGGACGCAGCCGTTCTCGCACTGCCGCTCCTGGCGGTGCGGCGGTGGCGGCCCTAAACTGTGGGCCGCCACGCCAAGAACGCGAATAAGACGTTTCGCTGCGTGAAGCGCTATTCCTTGCCTTGCACGTTGCACGCAACTAGCCGCGCTGTGCCCGATTACCTCAAGCGCCAGCCGTCAGCCGCGAAATCAAAAGCTTAAAGAATCGATCCGGATCCACTCCCACCGCCACATGCGTATTCGGCTTGAACCCCTCGTCCACCGTCGACGACGCATCCGGCTCCCCGCCGATCGCCATCGGTGGCGATTTCCGGATCGGTCCGCGCGCGTAACATAGCGTTTGGCCGGCGCTCCACTCCCCCGTCGTTTCCACCGCCACGTAATAATCTTTCAGCGTGAGAATCTGCGGGTCGATTAGATGCGCCACGGTGAGCGGATCGTGCATGGCTACCACCGTTCTGTCTCCGGTGGGCTTCACGCGGTTCAGTGTAGCGCGCATGATTTTCGCCGCCGCCTGCGCCACCGGATTTTTCGCCGCTTCCAACTGCGCTACGTGCCCCTCGTTCAGCAACACCTGCTCGGTAACGTTCAGTCCCACCATCGTCAGTGGGACGCCCGCGTCAAACACGATCCGCGCCGCCTCCGGATCGACGTAAAGATTAAACTCCGCGGCAGGAGTGACGTTCCCATTGGTCAGCGAGCCGCCCATAATCACGATCGCGCGAATCATCTTCGCTAGCTCCGGATCGGACCGCAGCACCGTGGCGATATTGGTCAGCGGACCCACCGCGACAATCGTGATCTCCCCGGGGCTCGCGCGCACGATCCGCCGGATGATCTCCGTCGCTGTTTCCGACACCGGCTTTATTTTCGGCTCGGGAAATTCCACCCCTCCCAGTCCGTTGTTGCCGTGAACGTAGCTCGCGGTGATCAAGCTGCGCACCAGCGGCACGCTGGCGCCCGCTGCGACCGGAACGTCGGTGCGTCCGGCAATCTCCACCAGCCGCAGCGCGTTGGGCAGCGTAAACGCCAGCGGCACGTTCCCCGAAACCGGCGTGATCGCTTCCACTTTCAGTTCCGGCGACCGCAGCGCCAGCAAAATCGCCATCGCGTCGTCCGTTCCCGGATCGGTATCGATGATGATTCGCATCGGCGCCGACGGACTAGCGCCGGCGCTGCGTGCGCTCCCGCTCGCTTCCGTCGCCGCTAACGACAGCGGCAATCCCGCAGTCGCTCCCGCAATCAATAGTCCCGCCGAACCAACCAGCATTTCGCGGCGGCTGGTCAAATTTCTCTTTTCATCAGAATTCATAGTATTGGCCTCCCGGCGCCCATCACTGTAAACCACATACCGTTTCCCAGGACGCAAATCTTTCCGCGCCCGCAATAACGCAGTTGGTGGTTGTGGGCGGTGGGTGCCCCGTACGCCGGTTTTGCGTGTGGGAATTTTGACCTTTGCTTCCGGTTCTACGGTTTGATGGGTGCCCCGCTCTTCCCAGCATGCCGCGACAACCGAACTCTTTCTCCGCCCCAAAATGCGCGGTCGTACCGCCGCCACTCGTCGCGGAAAAAACTCCCAACCTAGCCACCCTAAAAACCAAAAATCCAGCCACCACCGCATACTCAAAACGGTTCAAAGTCTCAGTCCTTTCCCGGCAGGCGGGCTTTCCTTGACAGTCGAGGAGAGCAGCGGTATATTCCTAGCGCATCTAGGAGAGACCCCCGAACATGGACAAGCCCCTCGATCTTCTGCAAGGCACTCTGGACATGCTGATCCTCAAAGCCGTCTCCCTCGGCCCTCTCCACGGCTACGGCGTCCTCCTGCGCATCCAGCAGATTTCCAAAGACCGCCTCGAAATCCAGCAAGGCTCCCTCTATCCCGCGCTTTACCGCCTCCAGCATCAAGGCTGGATCACCAGCGAATGGGGCGAGTCGGAAAATAATCGCAAAGCGAAATTCTACCAGCTCACCGCGGCAGGGAAGCGCCGCCTCCACGCCGAATCCCAGAGGTGGAACCAGATGACCGAAGTCATCGCCGGAATCCTGGGGACCAAGCCGGAGGAGGTATGACCCGCAGCCGCTGGGCTCGTTTCCGTTCCTGGGTCAACGCCACGCTGCGCCGTGAGCAAATGGAAAGCGAGATCGATGCCGAGCTTCGCTTCCATATGGAAACCTACTCGCAAGAATTAATTCGCGGCGGCATGCCGCCCCACGAAGCCGTGCGTCGCGCGTCGCTCGAGTTTGGCGGCGCAGAGAAAATCAAAGAGGAGTGCCGTGATGCCCGCGGCGCCAATCTCCTGGAATCCTTCCTACAGGATCTGCGCTACGGCCTGCGCACCCTGCGCAAAGCGCCCACCTTCGCAACCATCGCCATTCTCACTCTGGCCCTCGGCATCGGCGCTACCACCGCGATGTTTTCCGTCGTCAACGCCGTGCTGCTCCGCCCGCTCGCATATCGCCAACCCGATAAGCTCTACCTCATTCGCGAAGGCATTTCCGAGATGGCTCAGTTTTATCCCTCTTTCCCCGCCAACGCTGGCGGTTTCCTCAGGTGGCAAAGCCAGTGCCGTTCTTTCGAGCGGATTGCCATCGTCGAGCCTATCGGCCGGATCTTGACCGGCGCCGGCGAGTCCCAGGAAATTCATGGTGGCCGCGGCTCCGCCAACCTGCTGGAAGTTCTCGGCGTGCAACCGCAGCTCGGCCGCACATTTCTAGCCGATGAAGACCGTCCCGGCAACGATCACGTCGTTATCCTCACCGATTCTTTCTGGCGCGATCATTTTCATTCCGACCCGTCCCTCATCGGCCGATCCATCACCCTCGACGGCGAATCAGACGTAGTCGTCGGCATCCTGCCGCCGGCTTTTCGATTTCCGAAAGCCGCGCAGCTCGGCCCACTCATCGATTTTGGTCCGCAGCTCGATTTTTTCAAGCCGCTCGGTCTGGATCCCGCGAAGTTTTCGCTGCTCGGCGAATTCGATTACGCCGCGATTGCCAGGCTCAAGCCCGGCGTCAGCCCGCAGCAAGCGCTCGCCGAACTCAACATTATCCAGGCGCAGATCGCCCGCGATTCCAAAGAGAATGTCACTCTGCACGCGGAACTTTGGCCGCTCGAATCGCAAGTGGTTGGCCCCGCCCGCCGCGGTCTGCTGCTCTTGCTCGGCGGCGTCGCCGCGATGCTCCTGATCGTCTGCGCCAATCTAGCCAGCCTGCTGCTGGCGCGAATCCCCAATCGCCTGCGCGAGTCGGCGATTCGCACCGCTCTCGGCGCGTCCCGCGCGCGTCTGGTCCGTCAGATGCTCACCGAAAGTATTCTGCTTAGCCTTCTCGGAGGTCTGCTCGGGATCGGCCTCGCTTATCTTAGCTTGCACCAACTGGTCCGCTGGGGGCCCGTCGATCTGCCGCGCCTCGACGAAGTGCGCTTGGACGCTCGCGTCCTCGGTTTCGCATTTCTGCTATCCATGTTCACTGGCATCGTTTTCGGCACCCTGCCTGCCTGGCGCGTCACCCGCACCGAGCCTCACGATGCTCTGAAATCCGGCGCGCTCACCGCAACCGAAAATCGCCGCACCCGTCGCCTGCGCGAATCGCTCATCGGTTTCGAAGTAGCGGCAAGCACCTTGCTCCTGATCGTTGCGGGCTTGCTCTCCGTCAGCTTGTTCCGTCTCCTCGCTGTGGACAAGGGCTTCTCCGCCGAGCGCACCCTCACCGCTGACGTCACTTTGCCGCGGCAGTCTTACCCCAAACCCGCGCAGGAGCAAATTTTCTACGATTCCGTCCTCCGCCAGGTCCAGCAACTCCCGGGCGTCACCCACGCCGGCTGGATCAACAAGCTGCCCTTCGAAGGACAGGAAGAAGTGAACGCCATCCAGGCGCAAGGCATGGTCGATGTGATGCAGGCTCCCATCGCCAACTATCGTTTCATCACCCCTGATTATTTTCAGGCCGCCGGCATTCCGTTGCGGCAAGGCCGGTTCACCGCGGAAAGCGACGCCTCCCGCCACGTTGCCCTCATTTCGCAGAGCGTAGCCGACAAGGTTTGGCCCGGCCAGAATCCCGTCGGCCAGCAGTTCCACCAGGGCGGTGACGATCGGCCGCTCACCGAAGTCATCGGCGTGGTCGGAGACATCCGCAGCGTGGCGCTCGACCAGCCTCCGCTGTTGATGGTCTACGCGCAGAGCGGTGACGTCGCCAACGACTGGAGCGGCTGGCATGCTTCGCTCGTTGTTCGTTCCACCTCTGACCCCGTCGCGCTCGCCAATGCTCTTCGCGACGCCATTCGCAGCGTCGATTCATCCGTTCCAATCGTCCATCTCCGCCAAATGACTGACGTCGTAACCGAATCAGTCGCCGTGCGCCGCTTCCAAATGTCTCTGGTAGTTCTCTTTGCGCTTCTGGCGCTGTCCCTCGCCTCGATTGGAATTTACGGAGTGCTGGCCTATTCCGTCGAGCAGCGCCGCCCCGAATTAGGCCTTCGCCGAGCCCTGGGTGCCCAAGTCTCCCACCTGCGCTGGATGATCCTCCGCCAAGGCATGGCCCCCGTAGCAATAGGCCTCGCCGTCGGAATAGCCGCCTCGCTGGTCGCAGGCACCTTGATTAGCAGTTTGCTCTTCGGCGTCACCGCCTCCGACCCGTTCACCATCGCCGGCGTAGTCTTCGTAGTCCTCGCAATCGCACTCCTCGCCTGCTATCTCCCCGCCCGCCGCACCATGGACGCAGATCCCATGGCCGCCCTTCGCTACGAGTAACGTTCGCCGCAACGGTTCTACGCATTTATCTTTTCCGGGTGCCCCACTCTTCCCGCCTTTCGGGAAGGGTGGGCGTACTAACCTAAGTCCACTCCGGGAACGGGCGAGTGTTGTGACTTGCCTGTGATTTTTCTCCACTCTTCCCGCCTTTTGGGAAGGGTGGGCGCACTGACCTAAGTCCACTTCCGGGAACGGGCGAGTGTCTTGACTTGCCTTTGTTCTTGCCTCAAGCTTCCGCGCTTTGTGGGTCTCCCACTTTCCCCGGCGCAAAATACTGGACCAGTCCAAATCGGCCGGTTTGATCAACCGGCTCAATTTTCTTTCACTGCGACAACTCAGCCCACGCTAAGCGATCATCGACAACGTACTCCAAGACCTCCAAATATCCCGGGGAGAAAAACAGTGAAGGAATTGCTGGCTGACGCTGCAACTCGATCCGCAAAATACTTAGCAGGCCTGGGTAGCACCCCCACCGCACCTCGCCCAGAAGACATCGCTCGACTCGCAGCACTCGGCGGCCCTCTGCCTGAAAAACCGTCCGACCCAGCCGAAATCCTGCACCTCCTCGACGATCTTGGCTCGCCCGCCACCGTCTCTACCGCAGGCGGCCGCTTTTTCGGTTTCGTAATCGGCGGCACTCTCCCCGCTGCTCTGGCCGCCAATTGGCTAGCCGGAGCCTGGGACCAGAATGCCGCCTTCGCGGTGATGTCCCCGGTGGCCGCCAAGCTCGAAGAAATTGTTCTTGCCTGGATTATCGAACTCTTCGGCCTTCCCAAAACCTGCGGCGCGGGTTTCGTCACTGGGACCACCATGGCGAATTTTTCCGCCTTGGCCGCAGCGCGCACCACGCTCCTGAAGCGCGCCGGTTGGGACGTCGAAGAAAACGGATTATTCGAAGCCCCCGCGATACGAGTGGTGGTTGGTGAAGAAGTCCACGTCTCCCTGCTCAAAGCTTTGGCGTTGCTCGGTCTTGGCCGCTCCCGCGTCATCCGCGTGCCGGCCGACGCCCAGGGCCGGATGAAATCCGACGCACTCCCGCAACTCGACGCCCGCACTATCGTTTGTATTCAGGCCGGCAACGTAAACACTGGAGCGTTTGATCCCGCTAAGGAAATATGTGCGCGCGCGCACGACGCCGGAGCCTGGGTGCACATGGACGGCGCTTTCGGACTGTGGGCGGCGGTCTCCCCGCTTTACGCGCATCTCCTCGAAGGCGCCGCCACTGCCGATTCCTGGGCCATCGATTGCCACAAGTGGCTCAACGTCCCGTACGATTCCGGACTCGCCGTGGTTCGCCAGGCCGATCATCTCAGCGATGCCTTCGCGCTCAGCGCGGCGTATCTCCAATCCAGCGCCGTGCGCGAACCCTGCTACTACACTCCTGAAGCCTCGCGCCGCGCCCGGGGAATTGAACTGTGGGCGGCCATCCGTTCGCTAGGCCGCGAGGGCCTCCGTGAACTGATCGAGCGGAACTGCCGCTTCGCGGCGGTCTTCGCGCAACGTCTTCGTGATGCAGGCTTCGAAATCTTGAACGATGTAGTGTTGAATCAGGTGCTGGTGTCGTTCGGCAGCGCCGAAGAAACGCAGCGGGTAATCGCGGAAGTGCAGCGCGACGGCACCTGCTGGTGCGGCGGCACCCAGTGGCACGGACGCACCGCAATGCGCATCAGCGTTTCCAGTTGGGCCACCACCGCCGCCGACGTAGACCGCAGCCTCGAAGCAATCATCCGCATCGCCAACGCCGGAAAATGACCCTGCCCCGAATCTTCCAAACCAAAAATCCACTACCGCGGCCATCCCCAAGCGGGCCGTAGCGCCGCGACTCGTCGAGGAAAACACTCCAATCCAGAATCTCTCCGCTCGCAAATATGATCCCTAATTCCGGAATGGAAATGCCTGTCGCATCGGATTCCCGCTCATCACAAGCCCCCGGACTACAATTCCCCGAAGCGCCATTCGGCTTTGGCGGACCCGCACCCCCCTGGCCCCACGTGCCGTTGTCGGTTAGGCGTCGGCTCCGCCCCCCTCGCCCCCGGCTACCCTCCGCCAACCTGCTAAAATAGAGCCCACACTCATGGATGGCGAACTCAACTCGGCACAGGTGTCGCTATCCGCGGTCCAGCGCTACTTTGAAATCTCCCTTTACCTCCTGGTCACCACCGGCATCCTCGCCATTCTGGCCACCGGCAAGCTCGACCTATTCACCACCATCGCTGCTCCCCTGTTGCTGGTCTATAAAGGCATCCGCCTGTGGCGCGGGCGCCAACACGAACTCTCCCAAAGCGTGGCCACCTGGATGGTGCTCGCCTATTTCCTCTTTTTCCCCATCGATCTGTGGTTTTTCTCGCGCAACATGACTGCCGGCTCGCCCAACCCCACCCTTTACGCCGGTCTGCTGGCTGCGATTCACTTGCTCATTTTCGCCGGTCTGGTGCGCATGCTCTCCGCACGCAACAATCGCGATTTCCTTTTTCTCGCCATGCTGGGCTTTAGCTCCATGCTGGCGGCCGCGATCCTCACCGTAGACACCACCTTCCTCGCCTCATTATCGATATTCCTGGTGGTCGCGGTTTCTACCTTCGTCGGATTCGAAATCCGCCGCGGCGCCGAAGGTGCGGTTACCCCGCCCCTCGAGTGGGGCACTCCGCGCGGCGAGCAATTGCAACGCGCACTCGGCCTTACTTCGGTGTTCGTGGCTGCCTCCACTCTCCTTGTGGGCGCCGCCATTTTCTTTATGATCCCGCGTTGGAGTGCCGGCTACCTCAGCGCTTTCAATCTTCAACCCAGCCTGCTCACCGGTTTCAGCGACAACGTAACCCTCGGCGAAATCGGAGTTATCAAGCAGAGCCAAGCCGTCGTGATGCGCATCAAAGTCGACGGCGACCCGGTGCGCGCGTCGGCCCTGCGCTGGCGCGGCGCTTCGCTCAGCTTTTTCGATGGTCGCCGCTGGTTCAATCCCAATCCACGCTCGGTGGTCATCAACCCACAGGGAGACGGGTTTTACCATCTCACTCCGCCGCGCATCCCTCCCGCCGATCAAGCTCCGCTGCGTTACAGCGTGCTGCTCGAACCGCTTGCCACCCGCGCCCTTTTCTTTGCTCCCCGGCCCACCGAGATTCGCGGACCGTTTGGCGCCGGTGCCGAACGAATCGCCAATATCAGCCACCAGGAATTTCTGTTGATCGATTCCTCGGGTTCGCTGCAAAATCCCGTGCACACCGGCGCGAAGACCCACTATGACGCCACCTCCTGGCTTCCGCTGGTGCCGCCCGACCAATTGCGCGGCGCATCCACCGTCTACCCGCCCGCCATTCGTCAGGCCTACCTGCAATTGCCGGATATCGACCCGCGTATCACGGCGCTCGCGCTGCAAATCACCGCTCACGCGCCCACGCCCTACGATAAGGCGGCCAGCATCGAAGCCTATCTGCACACCCACTACGGATACACCCTCGACCTTTCCGGCACCCCCCCGGCCGGCGATCCTCTGGCCTATTTTCTTTTCACCAAGCGCGCCGGGCACTGCGAGTATTTCGCCTCCGCCATGACCGTTCTGCTGCGCTCCCTGGGTGTTCCGGCGCGCTACGCCACCGGATTTCTCCCCGGCGAATTCAACGATTTGGCCGGCGATTACATCGTCCGCGCTGCCGACGCGCACGCTTGGGTGGAAGTCTATTTCCCCGGCTACGACTGGATCAGCTTCGACCCCACGCCCCCGGGCGGCCCCAAGCATCATGGATTGTTCGCCCGTCTCGGAATGTACTGGGATTGGTTTCAGTTCACCTGGGGACAGTGGGTAATCAATTACGATTTCATGCACCAGGTAACTCTGGCGCAAAATTTTGGGAAGTCCACGCGCGCCTGGGGCGATCGCCTGCGCACCTATTCGCACGAGAAGAAGCGCTGGATCATGGACGTGTTGCTGCACTTTGAAAAGCGCGCACGGGAAGTCACCTACCCCCCCGCAGCTTTGCTCGCGCTGATCGTAATTCTGGTGATCGCGGTCCGCGGACGCGACGTCTTCGGTTACGCGCTGACGAAATGGAGATTGCGCGTGCGCTCAGGAGCCACCGCTCCCGCCGCCCTGGCCGCACTCGAGTACCGCCAAATGCTCCGAATTCTTGAGCGGCGCGGATGGCACAAGGCCCCCGCCCAGACCCCCCTGGAATTTGCAGCCACCATCTCCCACGCAGGCCTCGCCGCCCACGTAGCCGAGCTCACTCAGATGTACCAATCCGCCCGCTTCGGCGCCCACCCCGCCGACTCGGAAACAATGTCCACCCTGCTCACCTCCATCGAAGCCTTCCTCCGCGGCTCGCACAAAGCCTAACCGCCACCTGCAAGGGCCATCGCGTGTCCACCGGCATGATCTCTACCCCACCGCCTCACGAAGTGCTAGGGTTGCACCAGAACAGGAGCAGTCTAATGAGCAAGATCAGCCTAGGACATTCTGCGGCCCCACGCACCGAGGCGAACGGCAATGGCCCTGCGCCAAGCCGAGGGCTTGCAGGACATAATATTTTCCAATCGCGACAGTTGTAAGGATCAAAACTATGAAGCGTCTTATTCTCAACAACATACAAAATCTGAATCGTGACAGGGAGCGAAAAAAAGAGGCGGGCGGCAGCGGTCTTGGCGCCAAGCTCAGGGCTCGCACGACATAATATTTTCCAATCGCGACAGTCGTAAGGATCAGAACTGTGAAGCGCCTTGTTCTCAACAACATACAAAATCTGAATCGTACCAAAGGGCCAAAAAAATAAGGTCTGAACAAAAGGCGAAAGGTCCGCCGATCCGGGATCGGAACCCGGCCGGAGGGGCCCATCGGCTCCGGACCGGGGAGCTGGCTGGCGTGATACAATTGCAACTCCGCTACGGGTCCTCTGGGATCAAAAAAAAGGCGACATGTTGAAAGTTGGATTTGTGAGTTTGGGATGCCCCAAGAACCTCGTCGATAGCGAGGTGATGATGGGCATGCTCGCGCGCCACGGCTGCGAGATTACCCCCCGGCCCGGCGAGGCCGACGTGCTGGTGGTGAACACCTGCTCGTTCATCGCCTCTGCCCAGCAGGAATCGGTGGAATCGATTCTGGAAATGGCCGAATACAAGAAATTCGGCAGCGCCAAACGCCTGATCGTCGCCGGCTGCATGGTCGAGCGCTACCGCAACGAGATCCAACAGCAGATTCCGGAAGTGGACGCGGTAATCGGAACTGGCGAGATCGAACGAATCATCGAGGTGTGCGCCGGAGAGGTGTCCGCGGCGGAAGCCCGCGCTAACGGCGGTGCACCAGTCGCGCCTTTCCATTCAGCGAATCACTCCGCCGAAAGTCTTCCGTCTTATCTCTACACCGACGCCACGCCGCGCATTCTCACCACTCCCCGGCACAGCGCCTACATCAAGATCAACGAAGGCTGCGACCATCCCTGCACGTTCTGCATCATTCCTGAGCTGCGCGGAAAATTCCGCAGCCGCCGCTTCGAATCTATCATTCAGGAAGCGCACAATCTGGCCCTCGCGGGTGTCCGCGAAATTTCCCTGATCGGGCAAGACACCACTTTCTACGGCGAAGACCTGGGCATACGCGACGGCCTGGCGAATTTGCTGGAACGGCTCGCGGGCATTGAGGACTTGAGCTGGATCCGCTTTCTCTACTGCTATCCCAACCGAATCACCCCGCGCCTGCTGGCCACCATGGCCGCGCATCCGCGCCTGGCCAAGTACATGGACATCCCGCTGCAGCACGCCAGCCGCAAGGTGCTGGCGCGCATGAAGCGCGGAGCCAACGGCGACGTCTTCCTGAAAATGCTGGAAAATATTCGCCGCGAGGTTCCCGGTGTGTCGCTGCGAACTTCGTTCATCGTCGGCTTTCCCGGCGAAAGCGAAGCGGACTTCGAGGAGTTGTGCGATTTCGTTCGCGCCGCGGAATTCGATTGGATGGGCGTTTTCGCCTACTCCGACGAAGACACCGCGGAAAGTTTCCACCTCGACGGCAAGGTCGACGCGAAAACCATTGTTCGCCGCCGCAACGCCCTGATGGCCATCCAGAAGAAAATCTCCCGGAGGAAATTGCGCGCCCGCGTCGGCCAGCGTGTCGCCGCGCTTCTGGAAGGTCCTTCCGCGGAAAATGAGTTGGTGTGGGAAGCGCGCCTGGAAGGAATGGCGCCGGAAATCGACGGCAAAGTCTTCATCACCGATATGGCCGGCGTGAACGATGTTGCCGATCTGCCTTCGCCCGGCACCATGGCTACCGTCGAGATTACGTCCGCGAAAGATTACGATCTGATCGGCCGGGTGGTGGAATTCGAATCGAATGTGGCTGCGCGACGCTCACCGGAAACGCGGGCGTACCAAACATCTCCGCAGTCGGCGCCGGTGTCTTCTCCCTTCTCGATTCTGGCGTAGATCCACAACCTTCAAATTAACCAACAGCGATGAACCTCAAACTGGGCTTGATGAATCTAATCGGGAACGGCCCGAAGTGCGGAGTCCGGCTGGCGCGTTCGAGAGAATAAAAGGAGAAGCATGCAATACAAGACGCTCGGCAACACCGGTATGCTGGTTTCCACGGTATGCCTCGGCACCATGACTTTCAGCGGCGGCGAAGGTTTCTGGAAGAATATCGGCAGCACCAATCAGAAGGAAGCCGACGAACTCGTCAAGGCTTCCATCGACGCGGGCGTCAACTTCTTTGACACCGCGGACGTCTATTCGGAAGGCCAGAGCGAAACGATGCTGGGGCAATCGCTGAAGAATCTGAATATCGCGCGCAAGGACGTGGTTGTCGCCACGAAAGTTTATGGCCGCGTCGGTCCCGGGCGCAACGACGTCGGCGCATCGCGCGGACACATCATGGACGGCGTCGAAGCCAGCCTGCGCCGGCTGCAAACCGATCACATCGATCTCTATCAGATCCACGGCAACGATGTGGTGACGCCGATCGAGGAGACCCTGCGCGCGCTGGACACTCTGGTGCAACAGGGCAAGGTTCGCTACATCGGCTGCTCCAACTGGCAAGCCTGGAAAATCGCCAGAGCGCTGAGCATCTCCGAGTTCAAGAATCTCGCGCGCTTCGATACCCTGCAAGCGTACTACTCCATTGCCGGCCGCGACCTGGAGCGTGAAATCGTGCCGCTGCTCGAAGCTGAAAAAACCGGGCTGCTGGTTTGGAGTCCCCTCGCCGGCGGTCTGCTTTCTGGAAAGTTCAGCCGCCAGAATCAAAAGCCGGAAGGCTCGCGCCGTTCGGAATTCGATTTCCCGATCGTCGACAAAGAACGCACCTGGAAAATTCTCGACGCGATCGCTCCCATCGCCAAAGCCCACAACTGCAGCCCCGCTCGCATCTCACTCGCGTGGCTGCTGGCCAAGCCGGTGGTGACTTCGGTGATCATCGGCGCAAAGCGAATGGAACAACTGAAGGACAACCTGGCGGCGCTGGACGTCAAGCTCAGCGAAGAACAGATCCAGAAGCTCGACGACGTCAGCGCCCTCCCGCCGGAGTATCCGGGATGGATGCTTCCGTTCCAAGGCGCCAATCGCTTGGAACCGGCGGCGCCCCGCCCGGGAATTCCGGCGCAAGCGGCCGCAGCCAACCAGAAATAATGACGGGCGCTTCGGAGGCGGGAGGAAACTCTCCGCCTCCGAACTCGCCGTGACTATTTAACGCGCTCGATGCTATAAAGTCCGACGTGAACCCTACCCTTGGTTGGAGCAACTTCCTTTCCGCGGAGACCGGAGCCGCCGCCGCGCTGGCTGGGCTGATCTTTGTCGCTGTCTCGATAAACGTCGGGAAAATTCTTCAGTTCCCGGTCGCTACCACCCGAGCGTTTGAAGCGCTCGTGTTGTTGATGGGCGTACTCTTCCTGGGCACTTTTGGCTTAGCGCCAAATCAATCGGCGAGAACGCTCGGGTGGGAATTCCTTGGCGTCGGCGGAGTACTGTGGCTGATGTTTGTGGTACTTCACGCCCTGCAGTTGCGTCGCGGGCGCATCAAAGCTCGCTGGTATTGGGTGGTGAATCGAATCGCGTTGTGCCAGTTCGCGACCCTCTCATTTTGTATTGCCGGAATCTTGCTGATCCGCGGCGATCCACACGCGATGTATTGGCTGATTCCCGGTTGCATCACTTCGTTCGCTTCGGCGATGAGCAGCGCTTGGGTGCTGCTGATCGAAATTCTCCGCTAGCCTACTTGTAGGACCTTGGGGGCAGCAGGAATTGAACTCCGAAGTAGCCGACGAAATAGGATTGATTGTTGTGCGCCGGCTCGAGGCTCCGTCCGGCCATCAGCAGCAGGATCACCGGGCTGTGAAGCTTGTAGCGCGCACCCAACTCAATCGTGGGCTGGTTATCGTTGGGATGGAAGATACCTTGGTTATAGAGCTCCATGTCTAGCTCGAGCTTCTTGGTGAATTCGTGGCCGACGACCAGGCCGGTGAGCCAGCCGTCCGGACCCTTGTGGACAAGCTGATATCCGATCTCGTAATTGATGTCGACCGGTCCAAATTTCTTGGAGAACTCCACGGGTAGCAGGAAAACATCGTTCGCCGCAGTGATGTTGCGGCGGACCGCGTCGTCGGGATTGTTGAGAAAGAACTGCGGGAAAACCGAGATCGATAAGCCGTCCTCACCACCATCGTAGAAACGCCACTTCACCCCGGGATTGGATTGACCCAGACCAAATCTGTTGGTGGAAAATGGCGGGCGAACGTGCAACCAGGCATTTTCGTAAGTGAGCTGGATGCGATCGCCAATTCCGAAATTGATGTCGACGTCCGGGGTGTGGGAGACCGACTGATTGCTGTAGAAAAAAGGCATATAGCCAAGATTGATTTCCCAATTCATATTGCCCGGCGTGCCCGGGTCGTTGGTGTAATACGGCGGCCCACCCTGGGCGAAGGCCGAAGTAGCAACGAACAACAGGCTGAGGAGGATTAGGCTTCGCACCACAGTTCACATTGTAAAGCTCGCGCGCAATCATTGCGATACTTCGTCGGGCTTATTCGGGCCTACTGCTGCGGAGGCGCGGTGATCAACTACTTTGAAACCTTCGGGGAGTACGAAGAGCTGCGGGTCGGGTCGGCCCGGTTGTGTTCGCCGGCTTACATAATTGGCGGCCGACTGAACGCCCACTCTTCGCAAAAACAGCGAAGAGTGGGGCACCCGGAAAAGATAAGAGCGTAGAACCGTAGAAGCAAAACTGCCTAGAGTGGCAGGGTTTGTGAGTGCAGGTGCGGCGGCGGCGGAGTCCGTGCTACGCTATTTGTGATGGCCATGGAATTTCGCTGCCCCATTTGCCGGAAGCTGGTGAGCTCGGAGAGTTCTCCAGAGTTTCCGTTCTGCAGCGAGCGGTGCCGGGTGCAGGATTTGGCGAATTGGGCGACTGAGAAGTACGTGGTTTCTGAACCTGCGGCGATGGATGACGAGGCCGCGCCCACGCGCGACGAGGAATCGTTGCCTGAAATACCGTTCCGGCCGACGCGCAATGAATCCAAAAACTGACCGCAATCCGAATGCTGCCGTTTCGCCGGCCCCAGGGCAAACACCAGCGCAGCCGCGTCTCGCGTATTTGATCGCTACAGTTCTTGGCGCCGGCTACTCACCGGTGGGGCCGGGAACTTGCGGCTCGTTGGTGGGCCTGGTTGTCTATGCCGGCGTTTCGTTCGGGATTCCGATCAAGGCGTTTGCTCTGGGCGCGGCGACCTCGCCTGCCGTAACTGCCGGGGGCCGAGCGTTGCGCGTCTCGATTACTTGCGCGATGATCGCGGCGGTGCTGGCTTTCATCGGGGTGTGGGCGGCGAACCGGGTGGCGGCTTTTTCGGGGATCAAGGATCCGCAATTCGTGGTGATCGACGAAACTTCGGGGCAATTCCTGGCGTTGTTTTTGGCGCTCGCTCCGGTTAACTGGAAATATTTGTTGCTGAGTTTTATACTTTTCAGAGTGTTCGACATCTGGAAGCCTTTTCCGGTTCGCCAAGCGGAGTCACTGCCTGCGGGATGGGGAATCATGGCGGACGATTGGGTGGCTGGAATTTATGCCGCGCTGGGATTGTGGCTGGCGCGCGCCGCGGGGTTATAACTTTTGCTCGGCAAACTTCAATTGAAGTCGAATGGAACTCCGCGCATCGACGCGGTGAAGCCCGGCGCGGCGCTGCCCGGAGGGGAAATCTCGATATCCGGCAGCGGATTCGCAGGCCGGAGCCATGTGCGGCCGCACGTGCGATTCGGCCCGGCGCAGGCGAGCCTGGTGATGTCCGCGGATAATTTCCTGATCGCGCGCGTGCCGGATGGAGCCGAAGGCGGTGTAGTGCGGGTGAGCATGGGCGCGGTGGAAAGCCAACCGTTCCCGATCTCTTTGGGCGTGCCGATCGCCGACAATTTGCATCCGGTTTCGAATCCCGCGGTGGACGGCGAAGGAAACATCTACGTCACGTACAGCGGGCCGCGCGGGCAGAAAGTGCCGGTGTCGCTGTACAAAGTGACGCCCGACAATACCGTGAAGCCGTACGTCACTGAACTGATGAATCCGACGGGGCTGGCGGTAAATCGCGACGGCATGCTGTTTGTTTCCTCGCGTTACGACGGCACCATTCATCGCATTTCGCCGGACGGACGAGCGATGCAGTGGATCGAAGGAATGGGCGTGGCGACGGGCATCGCGTTCGATCGCACCGGGAATTTGTACGTGGGCGATCGCAGCGGAACGATTTTCAAAATTAATTCGGAGCGGCAGATATTTGTTTTCGCCACGCTGGAGCCTTCGATTTCCGCGTACCATCTGGCGTTCAGCCCGGCTGGGGACCTCTACGTAACCGGGCCGACGACTTCCAGCTTCGACCGGGTGCTGCGGATCAACCCGGCCGGGGAAGTCAGCGTGTTCTTCAAGGGATTGGGACGGCCGCAGGGGATGGCGTTCGATCGCGGCGGGAATCTGTACGTAGCGGCATCGCACGGCGGGCACCGCGGGTTGGTGCGGATTAACTCGCGAGCTGAGGCGGAGCTGGTGCTGAGCGGGAGCAACGTGGTAGGACTGGCGCTGCTGCCTACCAAGCGCGCGCTGGTGACCACTACGAATGCGTTGTTTGCGGTTGATTGGGATGTGGCTGGGCTTCCTCTGCACGGATAATTCTCCTGCAAAAATCGGGCTCGATGCTTGTACGCTGGGACGGGTGTGTTTGTGGGTGGCGCTCACAGCCCCGCGGAGCGGCGGTGCTACAAGGCCCGCGCTCACAGCCAGATTGGAAGTGCCACAACGCCCGCGGTAACTTCGGTTGCGGAGGCATGACATGACTTCGGTGGTTTCTTTGCTGCGCGGCGTGAATGTAGGCGGCCACAACATGATCAAGATGGAAGCGTTGCGGGCGCTTTATGAGTCGATCGGGCTGCGTGATGTGCAGTCTTATGTGCAGAGCGGGAATGTTGTGTTTCGCACCGAACGGAAAGAGCTGGCGCCGCTCGCTCAGAAAATCGAGGATGCGATCGAAAGCAAGTTTGGGCTTCGTCCTCCGGTGGTGCTGCGCACTGCGGCGGAACTGCGGGAAGTGGTGGCGAAGAACCCGTTTGCCAAGCGCAGCGGGATAGAGCCTGGCAAGCTTTTGGTGAGCTTCCTGTTCGACGATCCCGCCGCGGCGGATCGAGAGCTGGTCCGCCAGATGAAATTCGATCCCGAGGAACTGCATGTCGGCTCGCGGCACCTCTACATCTACTTTCCTACCGGCCAGGGGAAGACAAAACTGAACATGAGAATGATCGATAGGACGTTGAAGACCTCCGGAACCGGGCGAAACTGGAATTCTGTTTTGAAGCTGCTGGAAATGGCGGACGGTTAGACGGGGCGTGCTAAAGACCAACGGTTGCCGATTTTTTGACAGGAGTTTTTCGGCGGCACGATCAGAAGGCTGGTGATTCCGATGTCCATCTATCCGCTGCTGGGGCGTTAATCGGCGGAAAGCAAATCGGCGGCGGGCTGAGTTCGTGGTGGCGAAGCGGCCCGGCAAACGGGTGCTGATCATCCGCGATGGGCAGCACGAGTACGTATTCACGGAGGTTGCGTAAACGCGGTTGCGCGGCGGAGCAGCTTGTTGGAGCAGGCCGTGCGTAGCGTTCGAATCGAAGGGCTATTCGTAGCGTAGGGCCACCATAGGATCGACACGCATGGCCCGGCGAGCGGGAATGTAGCATGCGGCGAGGGCCACCAGAGTCAGCAACACGGCGACGGCGATCATTGTCAGCGGGTCGTTGGTGTGGACGTCGTAGAGCATCGGGGCCAAGTAGCGGGTGACGCCCAGCGCGACGCCCATGCCGACCGCGGCTCCAACGAGCGCCAGCACAATTCCTTGGCGCAAAACCAGCTTCAACACGCTGGCCGGTTGCGCGCCGAGAGCGATGCGAATCCCCATTTCGCGGGTGCGCCGTGAAACTTCGTAGGAGAGCAGACCGTACAATCCCACGCAAGCCAGCACCAGCGCCAGCAAAGCAAAGAAGCCGGATAGCCGAGCGACCAACCGCTCCTGAAACAGTATGCGGTCGATCTGCTCCGATTCCGTTATTACGTTGAACAAGGGCAAGTTCGGATTGACTTGCGCCACCACTCTGCGTATCGCCGGAAGAATGGCCTGCGGATCAGCCGCTGTGCGCACCTCGAACGACGCTCCGCCACCGGCCTGCGGCGTATACATTGTTGCTTCCATATCCGCCCGCAGGTCGTAGTATTTTGCGTCGCGCACCACGCCGACGATTTCGTAGCCGGGACTCGCCGGGCGGCCCGCTTCGGCGGCCGAGTCGCCAAACCGTTTGCCGATGGGATTTTCCTTGCCCGTATATTTTTCGACGAACGACTGATTGACAATCACGGGTGTGGGCGCCGATGTGGGACTAGCCCCATCATTGGAAGCGGACAATTGGAAATCCGAAGGGTTAAAGGCGCGGCCCGCGAGGAGTGGAATGTGCAGGGTCTCGAAGAAATTGGGCCCGACGCCAAGGAAATTTGCCCGGGATTGTTGATCCTGCGGCTGGCCCGGCCAGTGGAACACGGTGGCCATCAGCGCTTTCGCCAACAGCGGGATCATCGAGTAGCTCACGGACTTCACCCCGGGCGTTTCCGAGAGGCGGCCCAGCAAGTCGCGATAGAAGCTGTCAATCTGGGAACTCTTGTAGCCGAGCAGGGGCGGGTCGATTGCGAATATCAAGACGTTATGCGAATCGAATCCAACGTCGATGCTGCGCAGGTTGGCGAGGGTGCGCACCAGC
Source organism: uncultured Acidobacteriota bacterium (assembly GCA_963725655.1). Taxonomy (GTDB): domain Bacteria; phylum Acidobacteriota; class Terriglobia; order Acidiferrales; family UBA7541; genus CAVRXT01. The sequence continues at coordinate 1,310,457 of CAVRYY010000001.1, forward strand.
AGTCCCGCGCCGACGAGCACTACGATGGCAAGCGCGACTTGCGCGACCACGAGCGCATTGCCGACGCTGAACCACTTGCCTCGGCCATGTCCCGAGCTGGCCGAGCTTCCCTGGCCGTCCTTGAGCGCCGGGGTCAAATCGACGCGCACGCTGCGAAACGCGGGCGCGATGCCAAAGAAAATACCGGTGAGCAGCGAAATCGAGACGGTGAATCCGAGGATGCGCAAGTCGACGCCCGTCGCGAACCCCAGGGGACGAGTCTGATTGCTGGACACAATCGAAAGGATCGCGTGTGCTCCCCAGTACGCGAATAGAACGCCCAGCGCGCCGCCGAGCACCGAGAGCATTACGCTTTCCGTTAGAAGTTGGCGCATAACCCGCGTGCGCCCGGCGCCGAGCGTTAGCCGCACCGCCATTTCCTTTTGGCGCGCGGCGGCCCGAGCGAGCATCAGCCCGGCGACGTTGGCGCAAGCAATCAGCAAAATGATTCCGACCGCGAGCATCAGCAGGTACAGCGGATCGGAATAGCGGCTCCGCTCGCCGGTGAGGCCGGTTTGCGCGGGTACCAAGGTCAATCGCGGGTTATCGGCGGCAGATAACGTGTTTGAGCCGTTAGCCGCGCCGGATGCGCCGGTGACCGCTGCTGGAGCGATTCCCTTGGGCGAAGGCGCGACCGGAGGCTTATTGCTTGCAGATTGCGGCATCGCCTTGCCGGGAGTTTCTGCCCGAGTTTGAATCGCGCCACTCGCGGGCGCCCCTGGCAGCGGCGCAGGCGAACCGGCTATCGGGCCGGCATGGAAGAGCGGAACGGCTCCGTGGAGCATCTCGTTGCGGAACAACCCGTTGACGCCCGCTTGTGTCTGCGCGAGCTGCGTTCCGGGTTTGACCCGGGCAACAATCGTGAGCCACCAGTAGCCTGCGTCGTCCTGGCGGTTTTGCCAGGCCTGCGGAGTTCTGAGGCGTTGTGCGTCGGAGAGCGGCAGCCAAACGTCATAGTTGCTGCCCGGAGCAATTCCGGCGAATCGCGATTCGGCCACGCCGATAATGGTGAAAGGGACGTTGTTCAATTCGATGGCGCGGCCAATGACGTCGCGCGCGCCCCCGAAGGCGCTCTGCCAGTAGCCGTAGTTCAGCACCGCCACCGGCGCAGCGGACGGAGAATCGTCGTCTGCCGCGAACACGCGGCCGAGGGCGGCGTGCACGCCCAGGGTGCGGAAGAAATCCCCGGAAGCAACTTGGCCGGTGATCACGGTGGCCGGACCGTTGCCGCTCAGATTGAGCCGCCCGGAATTTGCAGTTGCGACCACTCCGGAAAACAAATTGGCGCCGGCTATTTCGCGGAAGAGCGGCTCGGAGAACGAACACCCGGATGGATTCGTAGCTCCGATACGCATATCGGTGGGGCAATCGCCGGAATTCATGTAGCCATGAAAGTCTGGCGCGTGGCGCGCGTCCCATTTCATTACCACCAAATCCTTGGGACTCTGGACCGGCAGGGAGCGCAGCATCACCGCGTCGATCAAGCTGAAGATGGCGGTGTTGGCCCCGATGCCCAGAGCAAGAGTGAGGATGACGACAGCGGTGAACGCGGGAGACTTGCGCAAGATGCGCAGCCCGTAGCTGATGTCTTGCAGTAGCTCGTCGAGCCAAGCCAGGCGCCACACCTCGCGGGTTTCTTCTTTGACTCGGGTCACGTTGCCGAACTTGCGCCGAGCTGCGCGGCGGGCCTCTTCGGGCGGCATGCCGCGAGCGATGTTGTCCTGGGTCTCCAGTTCGATGTGGTTGCGGATGTCTCGATCGAGATCTTGCAACATTTGCTTGTGGCGTCTCATGATTTGCCCTCGTGTTCCACGAACTGGAAGTCCAAGGCGGCTGGGAGGAACCTGGCGCGACGGCGCTGCTCTGTAGTAGACATACTAGGTGAGGATAATCGGGCTTCCAGTAGAATGTCAAGGGGAGTGGGGTGGGCTGTGGAGGGGGCTACGAACGACGTTTTTTTGGCGCGTCTCCGGCAGGGTCCGGGAACGCACGCAGGACGGCTGCGGCGATCTTTCGGGTGGCGCTCGAAATGGGGACCTGGGAGAGACTTTCCAGGGGGATCGCGCGGATGCGCGGTCCCGCGGGGAGGCTTTCGAGATGTGCGAGGAACGGGAGCAGAGTGATGTTGCGGAAGGTGACGGCGTGGCGTGCGGCGGGAAGAGGCGTTAGCGCTTCGATTTGAACGCCGAGCGTCGCTGCCAGGTGACCGCGAAGCTCCGCTTCGGGATCGTGGGTGACTTGGGCGGCGGGGAATTGCCACATGCGCGAAAACAGCACGGCGTCATGCGCGCCGGGATCTTTCACCAGCGCCGTCCGGCGGTGGTGATCGAGCAGGACCGCGGCAGCGATTTTTACGATGACCGGTGCGCGCTTGCGGCGCGGCGCGGGGATCTTTTTTTGCAGGCCGCGGGCGCGCGCTTGGCAGAAGCGCGCGAGCGGGCAAATTTCGCAGCGCGGCGTGCGCGGGGTGCAAATCGTTTCGCCCAGCTCCATCATCGATTCGTTCCAGTCGCCGGGGGATTCAGGGGCGAGCAGCATCTGGGCGTCGGCGGCGAGACGGTTCCAAGTGCGGGGCGCCCGCAGGTCGCCACGCACTGCGCCCAGGCGCGCGAGAACGCGGGCCACGTTGCCGTCGACCACCGCATGGGGCGCGTCGTAGGCCATGCTCAGAACGGCCGCGGCCATGTAGGCGCCTACACCTGGAAGCGCTAGCGCTTCCGGGTGGGTGCGAGGGAACTCGCCGCCGTGGCGCTGGACGATTTCGCGAGCGGCGCGGTGCAGGTTGCGGGCTCGGCTGTAATAGCCGAGGCCGGCCCAATAGCGCAAGACGTCGTGGTCGCGGGCGGCTGCCAGCGCCTGGGCCGTGGGGAACTGAGACATGAAGCGTTCATAGTAGGGAATCACCGCGGAAATGCGAGTTTGCTGCAGCATCACTTCGGAGAGCCAAATACGGTAGGAATTGCCGTCGCGTTTCGCGGCGGCTTGGCTCGGGTTGCGTGCTGCGGCGGGCAGCACGCGCCAGGGTAGCGCGCGGCGATGGGCGCGAAACCATTTAAGCAGGTCGCGGCGGAGCGCCGCGAGCTGTCGCGAAGAAAGGGCGATTGGCATGCCGCGAGCATAGGAAATTTGCGCGGAGAGAGCAAACCGCAATGCAACGGTGAGAAGAGGGGGTAATTGCGGGCCGAGGCGATTGGCGGACGTGCCTACTAGGAACTGCTGGATCGTTGGGTCTCAGGGCCGCCGGCGGTGTTGTTTAGAAGGACCCAAGAATTAGCAGAAGGCGCGAAATCGTCAAATTCTATGCCACTCTTTTAGTATTGGCACCGCTCCTAAAGTAAGAAGGAACAGGTGTCGCCCGGAAGGGCAGTAACCACAGGGGAATCGGCAGCTCTTGGGACATCCACAGGCCAACGAATAATGGGTAAGGACCAAACCGGGTTTTCGCTAAAGTCCATTTCCCGGCCACAAACGAGGGAACCTAAACTGGAATTGGCGGACGCCGAAGCCATGCTACAGGTGTTGGCGGACGTGTTTCTGCGTGAGAAGGCTCTTGGATCGTTGGTGGCGGCCGAACCAACTGCGATGGAGAACTCCTCGAGCGATTCATCTTGGCCAGCCCGGCCCGAAATTTCCGATTCGTTCAGCGAGGAAGATCGATACCGGACATTGGTCGACCAGCTGCCGGCGGTGGTATTCATGGCTTCGCTGGATAAAGGGATTGGCAACGCGTATGTGAGCCCGCAAATCGAAGCGGTGCTGGGTTTCTCGCAGAGCGAATGGATCCAGGATCCGATACGGTGGTACCAGCGAATACACCCGGACGATAAGGCGAGATGGAGCACCGAGGCCGCGGAGATGTTTCTCTCCGGCACCACTCTGAAATCGGCGTACCGGGTGATCGCCCGCGACGGACGGGTGGTGTGGTTTCAATGCGAAGCGAAAATGATCCGCAGAGAGGATGGCCGGCCGTCGGCCATTCACGGAGTAGGCTTCGACGTTACCGAATTGAAAGAGAGTGAAGCGGCTTTATCCGAAAAACACGGACAGCTTCAACTGCTAAAAGACATCGCGACAAAAGCCAACCAAGCCATGAACGTTGAGGAAGCGATGCAATTCGCGGTGGATCGGGTGTGCGAGTTCACCGGGTGGCCGCTGGGACACGTTTGCCTGGCTTCTCCGGACCGGGCGCAATTGGTGTCTTCGAATATCTGGAGCGGAGCGTCGGAGCGGCGGTTCCAGACGTTTCGGGAAGCGAGTGAAATGAGCGGCGAGTCGCTGGGCGAGGACCTCACCGGCGGAGTGTTTGCGAACGCGCGGCCGGCGTGGAGTCGGGAAGTGGGCGGCGATCCGAAGTTCTCCAGGCGCGCGGCAGCGGAACGAGCGGGGATTAAGTCGGCGTTTGCGTTTCCGGTGACCAGCGGAAGCGGGGTGGTAGCGGTGTTGGAATTTTTCTCGGAGGTGAGTGCAGAACCCGGCGATGTGGTGGTAGAGCTGATGGCGCATGTGGGCGCGCAGCTCGGACAGATTGTGGAGCGTGTGCGGGTGCAAGAAAAACTGTCGCATGACGCGTTCCACGATTCGCTCACCGCCCTGCCGAACCGGGTGCTATTTCTGGAACGGCTGGACCGAGCCATGGCGCGGTCGAAAAGGAACGAGGATTACCATTTCGCGGTGCTGCTGATCGATATCGATCGGTTCAAGATTGTGAACGACAGCCTGGGGCACGCGGCGGGCGACGAGCTAATTCTGCAAGTGTCGAAGCGGGTTCTGCGCGCATTGCGGATCGATGACGTGGTGGCGCGCCCGGCGGGGTCTTCCGGCGCTAGATGGAAATCCAAGGACGATACCCTGGCCCGCCTGGGCAGCGACGAATTCAGCGTTCTGCTGGACGACATTCAGGATCCGAGCGACGGCATCCGCGTAGCGGAGCGAATTCAGGATGCGTTTGCGGAACCATTTGCGATCTGCGGACAGGAAATTTTCACCACGGTCAGCATCGGTATCGCCGCCAAGTCCGCCCATACCGCCGCCGCGGACGTGGTGCGTGATGCGGACAGCGCGATGTATCGCGCGAAACTGCGCGGCAAGGCTCGCTGCGAGGTTTTCGATCAAGCGATGCACGAACACTCGGTGAATCGGCTGAAGCTGGAGACCGACCTGCGAAAGGCGCTGGAGAGGGAAGAGTTTCGGGTTCACTACCAGCCGATCGTTGCGCTGCGGACCGGAAGAATTTCCGGATTCGAAGCGCTGGTGCGCTGGCAGAGATCTGATGGCCGATTCGTTGCGCCGGGAGAATTCATCGGGGTGGCCGAGGAGATGGGCTTGATCGTGGGAATCGGCAAGTGGGTGCTGCGAACCGCGTGCGAGCAAGCGCACCGGTGGCACCTCGAGAATCCACAGGAAATTCCGCTGACCATGAGCGTGAATATTTCGGCGCGGCAATTCGTGCAAGACGACCTGGTGGCGCAGGTGGCGGAAATATTACGGGAGACGAAGGTGGAGCCGTCCGCGATCAAGCTGGAAATTACCGAGAGCGTGACGATGGGCGACGCGGAGCGAACGATTCGGGTGGTCAACGAGCTGAAGAAGCTGGGGCTGCGGTTTAGCATTGATGACTTTGGGACGGGGTATTCGTCGCTGAGCTATCTGCGTCGTTTTCCGATGGATACACTGAAGATCGACCGCTCATTTGTGAGTAATTTGGATAAGGATGCGGAGAAGCGGGAAATCGCGCGGACGATTGTTGGCTTGGCGCGGAATCTGGGGATGGACGTGGTGGCGGAGGGTACGGAAACGTTGGAAGAGGTAAATTTCCTGAGGACGCTCGACTGCGAGTATGCGCAGGGGTATTTCTTTTCGCGTCCGGTGGATGCGCAGAAAGCGGACGTGCTGGTGGCGGAGAGGCGAGCTTTCGACCCTGTGGCGGCCGGCCAAGTTGCACCGTTGCGTAGCTAGGCTCGAAGGAATTCGTCGCAACCTCGACGGAACGCGGGTAGAGGTCTCGCATGGGAACTACATGAAGCGGAAGGTGCATTCGACCAGTGCGATGACTGGGACAATCTTGCCGGTCCGGTCTGCCGCGGGCTGAAAGTGCCAGTTCCGCACGGCCTCGACTGCTGTTTCATCCAGACCTAGCCCAACACTCCTCACGACCTTGATATTTGTGGCACGACCGTTGGGCTGAACGACCACTCGCAGCAGAATCGTTCCCTGGAATTTTGCTTTTGTCGCCGCTTTCGTGAATTGAGGCAGCGGACAGTAAACGCAGATGGGATTTCCGACGCCATCTTTGCCCGCGTGGTAGGGGAGTTGCTCGGCCTCGCTATCGGAGAGCGGAACCGGCTGGCCCAGAAATTGACCTGGCGGATCAGATGGAGGTGGCGCGCCCTCGCGGACGAGGCGCATTTTGAAAGCGCTAATGGTGCTGTCCCAGCGGAATCTTCCATCGATGAACATGAAGTAGCCGATGGGATTGTTCCTCGAGTCCGCGTCGCCCTCGCTGCCGTTCCACTCGGCATAGAAAATATCTACGGTTTGCTTTAGGCTGTCGAGCAGGCCCTTTTCCATGCCATTGCCACCCTTCGGCGCACCGTTCACCTTGCGAGTGGAAATGTCGCCTTTCAGCGGGGCTAACCGCTGAATCGTTCCCTGGAATTCCGCTTCATTGACGGCGAGGCGATCTCCGTAGGGGTCCGCCCAACTCTCTCCTTTCTCCTGTCCAAATGTTGTGGTGAACCAAGTCTGATAATTCGGAATTTCGGTGTCTTTGATCAGGGCCCAAAGCGCATGTTGGTCGCCGCTCTTCGCGGCGGTCAACATGCTCTGGAGGAGTCGTCGCAGGCCGTCGACGGAGTCCGGATAAGCGGTCTGAAATGTTTCCAGGGGGCCTGGAGGTGCTTGCGTTTCTTGGGAACGAATCGGCGGCGATAAAAGTAAGGAAGCGCCCACGAGGCCCAATAGGACTTCGGATGCAGCGGGCATGAGACCCGTTTAGCGCAACGAAGGCGTAGAAGTCAAGCGCGGAGGCTGGTTAGCCTAGAGGTTGTCGACAAAAATGAAATAGGAGGAGGACCACAGGGCGCTGGGGATGGTGTTTTGGGCGCGATGGGTGAGGATGATCTTGAAGACGGAATTGTCGGCGGCCATGTCGTCGAGGAAGGCTTTGCTGGTGGCGGAATTGCTGGGGTCGATGGAGGCCAGCTCGCGAAGGATGGTGTAGATGATTTCGCGGGAGGGGAGCATTTCGGTGGCGTGGCGGTCGGTGTGGAATTGGAGCACCGCGTCGATGCGGTAGAAGTGCCAGGCGATGGAGGCGGCCAGGGAGACGGCGCGCTCGAAGCGCTCGGCGCGGGCCGCGACCGCGGCGCTATCGTCCGGGGCGGGGCCGATGTAAGGATCGAAAACCAGCGAGAGGCGGCGCTCGTCCTCGCGGGCGAATTCGCGGACCTTGATCGCGCCGGTTTTCGCGGTGGATTTCCAATCGACGTGGCGGACGCTGTCGCTGGTTTCGTACGGGCGCAAAGCGTAAAGATCGTTGCCGCGCCCGCGATGGTAGGATTCCATCTCGCCAGTCAGCAGCGGCAGCACTTCGAAAAATTGCTGCGCCGGTTGCACGCGGGGATAGACCACCACTTCCAGGGGTGAATCCACGCGCCGAGTTTTCTCAAACAGGCCAAAGGGAAATTTAGAGCGGACGGCGAAAGCGTCCTGGCGATACAGGCCGCGCTTGGGAAAAAGCAACTCCACTTTTTGCTGCACGCTGGTCTGGCGCGGCAGGTACGGGAAGAAAACCGGGCGCGCGAGAATCTGGGCGGGCTCATTTTTTGCGCCTTCGCCGACCACCCGCAGCGAAAACGATGGCAGCAAATCTTTGTCGTTGCGCAGTTCGAGGGTAGCGACGATGGGCTGCTGCGCGAAAATGTGTTCGGGAAGCTCGAGCTTCAGTTCGATGGCGGTAAGCACGATGCGGGAGAAAACGCCGGAAATCAGCAGGCCGGCGAGCAAGCATGCCAGCACCAGAAAGAGCAGATTATTTCCGGTGTTGACCGCTGCGAGTACCAGAACAAGGACCGCGCACAGATAGACGATGCCTTCCCGGGTGAGCTTGTAATCGACCTGATAAAGCACCCAGCGCAGGCTGGTTCGCCGCGCCATGCGCGGGACGATGGCGATCGCCACCCATCCAGCGAGCACCAGTGATGCCGCTGCCGCAAGTCCGGCTGCCAGTACGCGCCCCTGTTCGGCGACCGCGGCGGAGTACAGCGCCAGCAGCATTGCGCCGCTGAGGGTGACCATCGCTATCAGAAAGTGTTTCCAGCCCGGGCGGTCGCGAGTCTGCCACCAGCGGGTGACCACGGACGAAGCGGAAGCGGCAGCCATCAGAGTGGGACGTGCGTGGTTTCCAGAATTTCGGCGAGGATGGTTTCGGCCTGTACGGATTTCTTTTGAGTGGAGACGTAGCGCGAGCTGACCGTGACGCGGTGCGCGAATACCGGAACGATCAGGCGCTTGAAGTCGTCCGGGACGCAGTAATCGCGGCCGTGGAGGAAGGCGCGGGCCTGGGCGGCGCGATGGAGCATGCCCATGCCGCGGGGACTGACGCCGAGGGTCAACTGTTCGGAGGTCCGGGTGCGCTCGACGATCTCGAGGGCGTAGTCGAGCAAGCTGTCGTCGACGGCCACGCGGCGCACCGCGTCCTGCATGGCGATCAAATCGGCGCCGGTCATTTGCGGTTCTAGATCCTGGGCCGCAGATTCTCCCGAGCCGTTGCGAATGATTTCCTTTTCGCTTTCGCGGGAGGGGTAGCCCATGCGGATGCGCATGAGGAAGCGATCGAGCTGCGATTCCGGAAGAGGGTAGGTGCCGTGATGTTCGATGGGATTCTGGGTGCCGATCACGAAAAAGGGCTGGGGCAGCGGATGGGTGTGGTTATCGACGGTGATCTGCGCTTCGTTCATCGCTTCCAGCAGCGCCGACTGTGTTTTCGGGGTGGTACGGTTGATTTCGTCGGCCAGCACGATGTTGGCAAAGATGGGCCCGGGCTTGAAATTAAATTCCTGAGCAGTGGGATGAAAGACGCTGACGCCGATGACGTCGCTGGGGAGCAGGTCGGAAGTGAATTGGATGCGGTGAAAGGAGCAATCGAAAGAGCGGGCCAGGGAATTGGCGAGGGTGGTTTTGCCGACGCCAGGGACGTCTTCGATGAGAAGGTGGCCACGAGCGAGGAGCGACGTCAGGGCCAGTTGGATGACCTCTTCTTTGCCCTTGACGACACGGCCGATGGATTTCTCGACCGCGGCGAGCCGCGAGTTGCCAGCTGGGATGGTCTTCGTTTGCAATTCCGGCCCTTTTGTTACAGAATTTACGCCGGTACGGGCGATTAGCTCAGTTGGTTAGAGCGCTCCCCTCACACGGGAGAGGTCCTAGGTTCAAATCCTTGATCGCCCACCAACATTTGCACCCCGTTCCCGCCGGGCGCTAACCCCTACACCGCAGAACCGTAAGTCAAAACCCTTCCCGAAACGGCGGAAGACCGGGACGCGCGTCTGCACCAAAAAACAGGACGGCCGGAGCTAAAAGCGCGCGAATTCCCCGCGGTTCGCTTCAGTAATGCCGAACCGCGCCATGGAAGCTCCGGCCGTCCACTATCATCGCTGTTCTGAAAGTCTCTCATCTTTTGGGCCTGGTTTTGAAAGCAGGCTGCGGGGGTGTGCTCAAAGACCTATTTGCGATTGGTCACCCGTGCCCTGGGCCCGCGCTTGCGGCCGGGCTGTGGTAGGCTGATCGCGTTTTGGTGGCCGCCTGTTGGCGGGCGGGACTGAGGATGCCGATGAACCATGTACTGCGATTTCTTGAGTTTTTGGCGCTGGGGACGTGGTTGGGCGGGATCATCCTGCTGATCGTGATGGCTGCGGGCGTGTTCGGCTTGTTGGGAAGCCAGGACCAGGCTGGGGCGGTGGTGGGGATGGTGTTGGGGCGGCTGCACACTATTGGATGGATAGCGGGAGTGGTGTATTTGGCTGCCGCGCTGGGGATCGAGATGGGTCCGCAGGCGCAGGTGCGTCCGGCGGCGTTGGCGGTGATTTTGATGGTGGGCTTGACGCTGTTTTCGCAGTACCGGGTGACGTCGCGGATGGCGGTGTTGCGGGCGGAGATGGGTTCGGTGCAGGCTACGCCGAAGAGCAGTCCGCTGTGGGTGGAATTTGACCGGCTGCACCATATGTCGGTGCGTATCGAGACTTCGGTGCTGCTGATTGGCCTGGTGGCGCTGTTTCTTACGGTGCGGGAGCTGCATCCTCGATAGGCGGTCGCGCAAGAGGCGGATAGTTTTTCCTCGGTGTCGTTCTATAATTCCCGGCTATGACCAAGAAAAAGCGCACGTTCGAATTCGAATTTCCTGCCGCGGTGCTCTCCCTTTCGGCTGCCGATGAAAAATTGGGTAGGTTCATGGAGCTGGCGGGACCTTGCGGGCTGCAAATGGATGAGGCGGAGAGCCCGTTTGAATCGCTGGTGGAAGCGATCGTGTATCAGCAACTACACGGCAAGGCTGCGGAGACGATTTTCAATCGGGTAAAGGCAATTTTCGCACCGGAGCGGTTTCCTACGCCCCGGCTATTGCTGGAGGTGCCGGAGGAGTTGCTGCGTGGCGCGGGGCTCTCGCGGCAGAAAATGGCGGCGATTCGGGATTTGGCGGCGAAGACGCTGGATGGCACGGTGCCGGATCTGCGCGCGATCCGGCGCATGTCCGATGACGAAATTATCGAGCGGCTTACGTCGGTGCGCGGAGTGGGCCGCTGGACGGTGGAGATGTTTTTGATTTTTCATTTGGGGCGGCCGGACGTGCTGCCGATCGGGGACTACGGCGTCCTGCAGGGCTACGCGCTCACGCACCGCAAAAGGAAAATGCCGAAGCCGAAAGAGCTGGGGGCGTTTGGCGAACGCTGGAAGCCTTATCGCACCGTGGCGAGCTGGTATTTGTGGCGGGCGGTGCATTTGGATCGGGCGAAGAAGGCTGAGGATAATCTAAAGAAGGGCGCGGCTGAGAAAAAGAAAACTGTGAAGAGCTCGAAGAAAAAAATACGAGAGTAAATTCAACTGACGATTCCCCGAAAGCAAACCGTTCACGCGATTCTTCAGTTTACTCAGTCCTGCACGCCCACCCTTCGCGAAAACCGCGAAGAGTGGGGCACCCGGAAAAGATAACAGCGTCGAACCGTCGAACCGTAAAACTGTCGAACTGGAGGGGAGTGGAGGCTCGCCGCTCGTTCTAGTGCTCGTCAGGCGGGGCGGCGTTTGGAGTTGCGTCCCCGTCGGTGTGCGCGGCTTGTTTGGGGAGCCAGTAGGTGGCTAGCAGCGGGATTACGAAGAGGATGGCGAAGGGGGATGTGACCATGCCGCCGACTACTACCCGGGCTAGAGGTTGCTGAGCTTGCACACCTACTCCGCTGGAGATGGCTGCTGGGAGGAGCCCCAGACCGGCGGCGGCGCAGGCCATCACTACGGGGCGCATTTCGGATAGGGCTCCGACCTTAATAGCGTCGAGCATGGAGAGCGAGCCCTTTTCCTTGCGGCGGATGCCGGAGATAAAGACTACGCCGCCCAGGGTGCAGACGCCGATCACCGAAGCGAATCCCACCGCGGCGGAGATACTGAACGGGGTGTGAGTGATCAGAAGCGAGAGCACTCCGCCGATGGCTCCGAAGGGCAGCATGGCGACCACCAGCAACGCGTGGGGCAGTGAATTGAACGCGGTGAAAAGAAGCGCCAGGATGATCACCAGGCTGATCGGAATAATAATTTCCAGGCGGCGCTGTTCTTTCTGCAAGCTGTCGTACTCGCCGGCCCACTCGAGGTGATAGCCCTCGGGCAGGTGGATTTTTCTATCGAGGCGTTGCTGCACGTCTTGAATGGTGCCAGCCAGGTCGCGGCCGCGGACGCTGAACTTGATGGGAATGTAGCGGCGGCCATTTTCGCGGTAGATCATGAACGCGCCTTCGTGCAGGGAAACGTCGGCCACCTGGCCCAAGGGAACGTTGCCGCCCTCGGGAGTGGGCAGCAGAATATTACGGATCGTTTCCGGGGATTGGCGATATTCGGGTTTGTAGCGGAGGACGAAATCGAAGCGGCGATCGCCCTGCAGAATTTGCGTGGCGGCCAGGCCGCCGATGGCGGCTTGCACCGCGGCGTTGACGTCCTGAGCCATTAAGCCGTAGCGCGCGCTGTTGGTGCGGTTGATGGCGACCAGCAACTCGGGCTGGCCGGATTCCTGGAAAACAGCGAGGTCGGCGATGCCGGGAACCGCGGCCATGACGTCGCGAATCTCGTCCGCTTTCTGCACCAGGGTATCGATATCGTCGCCGAACAGCTTGATGGAATTCTCGCCCTTCACCCCAGACATCGCTTCCTCGACGTTGTCCTGAATATTCTGCGAGAAATTGAAATCCACGCCGGGATACTTGGCGAGTTGAGCGCTCATTTGTGCGACCAGGCCGTCCTTGGTCAGGCCGCCGGGCCAATCGCTAGGATTTTTCAGCGAAACCATGAATTCCACGTTGTTGAAGGTGGTGACGTCAGTACCGTCGTCCGGTCTGCCCATTTGCGAGACCACTTGGGTGACCACGGGGTACTGCTGGAGTATTTCGCGGACCTCGTGGGCCATCTTCGCGCCGGCATCATAGGACGCGTCTTGCGGGAGAGTGGCGCGAATCCACAGGTTGCCTTCCTCGAGTTTGGGCATGAATTCGCCGCCGAGAAAAGCAGCCAGCACCAGCGCGGCGGCCAAGCTACTGAGCGAGATGATCAGGGCGGTCCGGCGGTGGGAAAGCGTCCAGCTGAGCGATTTCTTGTAGTGCTTGGAGAGGAAGCTGACCAAACGGGTGTGGTGGCCGCGGACTTTTTCGGGGCGCATCCAAGAGGTGAGAACCGGAGCGAACAGGATGGCGAAGAGCAGTGCGCCGAAAAGAGCGAAGCCGTACGTTTCGGACATCGGCCTGAAAATCTTCCCCGGCACGCCTTCCATGGTGAATAGCGGAATGAGCGCAACGATGATGACCAGCACGGAAAAGAGCACGGGACGGACGGCTTCGGCGGTGGCATCGGCGATCAGATCGAAGGTATTGGCACTGGCGTCCGCGGATTGAAATCGGCGGTAGATATTTTCGAGAACGATAACCGCGGCGTCAACGAGGATACCGAAGTCGATCGCGCCAATCGAAATCAGGTTGGCGGGCCGGTCGGTGAGCACCATCACCGAGAAGGCGAACAGCAGCGAGCAAGGAATGGTCAGCGCGGCGATCAAGGAGATCGGTATGTCGCCGAGGAAGACGATCAAAATCAGGGTGACGAAGACCAACCCGAGGATCACTACGTGGCGGACGGTATGGGTGGTCTGGTTCACCAGGTTGGTGCGGTCGTAGAGAGGGACGATTTTCATTCCCGGCGGCAGCAAGCCGCCGTTCAGCGCCTTGAATTTCTCCTTGAGCTTGCGCAATGCGGGCAGCGATTGTTCGCCGCGCTGGAGCAAGACGATTCCTTGGACCACGTCGTCGGCGTGGTTGACGCCCACCTGGCCCAGGCGAGGCTGGTTGCCTTCGTGGACGTCGGCGATATCTCCCAGGAAAATGGGAACGTTGTTGTGTTCGGCGACCAGAACGTTGCGCATGTCCTGAACGCTTTGCAGCAGGCCGACCCCGCGAACGTCCAGGCTCTGGCTACCGAGGGTCATATAGCTGCCGCCGGCGTTGGCGTTGCTGGCGGAGACGGCGGCGACGGCCTGGGGCAGGGTGACGTTGTATTGCAAGAGTTTTCGCGGATCGATTTCGGCGATGTATTCGCGAGTGCTGCCGCCGAAGGAGGCGACGTCGATAATTCCGGAAACCTGCTTTACTTCGCGGGTGACGAACCAATCCTGAGTAGCCTTGAGCTCGTTCAGGCTGTACTGGGGGCCGTCCAGGCGGTATCGAAAAATTTCTCCGATGGGAGATTCAGGAGAGAGCTGCGGGCTGAGGTTCGCGGGCAGGGAGACGAGTTGGAGGCGGTTCAGCACTTCCTGGCGATCCCACAAATAGCTGCTGTCGTAGCTGAAATACACCTTCACATCGCTCAAGCCGAAAATGGTGATGGAGCGGGCGTATTCGAGGTGGGGAATCCCGAAGAGCACGGTTTCAATCGGGACGGTGACCTGGCGTTCCATTTCTTCCGCCGACCACGATGGATTCTGGGTGATCACTTCGACCAGCGGTGGCGAGGGGTCCGGGTAGGCCTCAATATCCAGGCGCAGAAACATGATGAAGCCGCCCAACATCCAGGCAACCAGTACGACGATCATGAGCGGACGATAGCGCAGCAGGGATGCGACGAGGTTGCGCATTCCGGTTAGCTCTGCTCCGCAGAGCGGAGCAGCAATGCGCCTTCGGACACGATAACGTCTCCGGTGCGCAGGCCGCTGACCACTTCCATCGAACCGTCGACGGTCCGCCCCAGGGTGACGTCGCGCCGCTGGTAGCGATTGCTGCCCTTACCGATGTAGACGTAGGAGTGATTGCCTTCGCGAATCACCGCCGACCCAGGAACCAGAATCCCGTTGGCAGAAGAGCGCAGAATGCGAATCGAGCCGAACATCGCGGGCTTGATGCGTCCATCGGGGTTGGGCAGAACGACGCGCAAGTGCAAGGTGTGAGTGGTGGCGTCGACCTCCCCGGAAACAACGCTCACGCGGCCGGCCCAGTGCTGGCCGGGGTAGGCGTTCAAGGTGACCTGCGCGGCCTCACCGGGCTTCGCGGCGGTGTAATCCTTTTCGTACATATCGCCCATGGCCCAGATTTCACTGATGTCGGCGATGGTGCAGAGGGGCTGGGCGGCGGCGAGAGCGGTGGAAAATTCACCGGAAGCGGCGCCGATGTCGAGGACGATGCCAGCCCGAGGAGCGGCGACGCGGAGCTGATTGGTAGCCTGATCGGGATCCATGCCGAACACTTTGATCTGTTCGCGGGCGGCATCGACTTCCGCCTGGGACATCTGGGCGTCGCCCTGGGCCTGCTGGAAGTCCTTTTCGGCGATGGCATGATGATCGTAGAGGTCGTTGGCGCGGGCGAGGGCTTTCTGTTTCACCTCGTTGTCGACGCGCGCTTTGTGATAGTCGGCGACGGCGCGTGCCAGGTCACTGCTGTCGAGCAGCGCGAGCGTGGCGCCTTTCTCGACGTGATCCCACGGGCGAACCTTCATTTCCACGATGCGTCCGCCGGCAGGAGCGAAGACGCGGACTACATGGGTGGGGTCAGGTTCGATGTGCGCGGGTAGTTCCAGATAATCGGGGATGGGAGATTCACTCACGGTAATGGTCTGCACGCCCTTGGAGTCGGGGGCGATGTATTCACCGTCAGTCGCTGCAGCCGAATTAGCGCCAGCAGGCGGTGGGGGCGTTGCATTGGTGTTGGAACCGCTGCCGCATCCGGCGAGCGCCAATACGGCCGCGAGACCCATGAATCGAAGGCCTGAGTTCAAAGATTCTCCCAACAAGCGGAAAAGCCGCCTGTTCGCCGGGAAACACACCGGTCGCCTTTGGTTGATGAACGATCCCGCGAAAGACCTGCCGTACCCGAACCGAGATAGCCGGCTAACTTAATTAGGATGCCGAGAGCAGCGCGAAGATGCCCGCAGAGTCCGCTATCCTGTGTGTTTCCAATTTACTATGACGGTGGAAGGTCCGCAAATCATTGTGTCACGGTATGTTCGGTGGCAGACATCATTGCGTCCGAATCGGACCTGAGTTCCATATTATTTTGGCCGCTCGGGCCGGGCGCTTTTTTGCGGCCTGGGGTGCGGATGAGAAAACCGGGCTGTGCTAGTATCGCTGACCTATGGAAACAGGGATTATTGGACTGCCGCAGGTAGGGAAGACAAGTTTGTTCCGGATATTGACGCGTGCGCGGGTCGAGGCGCGTGCCGGCCAGCCTGGAGAGACGCATGTGGGCGTGGCGCAGGTTCCGGACGAGCGGGTGAACAAGCTGGCCGAGCTGTTCCATCCCAAGAAGATTACCTTTGCGACTATTCAGTATGTGGATGTGGGCGGGATCCAAAAGGATCGCGCCAAGGATTCCGCGTCGCTGGTTCCGCTGCGCGAGGCGGACGCGCTGGCGCACGTGGTGCGGGTGTTTGAGAACCCCGCAGTGCCGCATCCGGCGGGGAGCATCGACGCCATGCGCGACATCGAAAGCATCGACCTAGAATTGATCCTCAACGACCTGGAACAAGCCGAGCGGCGAATCGAGCGAGTGCAGAAGGATTTGAAAAAGAAGAAGGAAACGATCCTGGAGCTGGAACTGGCTCTGCTGTTGCGGTGTAAAGAGGCGCTAGAATCCGAGAAGCCGCTGCGGGAAATCGAGTTCAAGCCGGAAGAGAAGAAGATGCTGACCGGTTTTACGTTCTTGTCGCGCAAGCCGATGCTGTACGTGCTGAATCTGGGCGACGAAGAGGCCGGGGAGATCGGCAACGTGGTAGCCAAGTATAAGTTGGAAAAGCTGGCGTCGAAGCCGCAGACCGCGGTGGTGCCGTTCTGCGGGAAAATCGAAGCGGAGCTGGCCGACCTGAGCGATGCGGAAGCGGGCGAGATGATGCGTGCATACGGCTTGGCGGAATCCGGACGCGATCGCCTGATTCAGGCCAGCTACCGATTGCTGGGCCTGATTTCGTTTTTGACTTGCGGCGAGCCGGAATGCCGTGCCTGGACCATCGAGAAGAACAGCACCGCGCCGCAAGCCGCCGGGGCGATTCACAGCGACATCGAGAAGAAGTTCATCAAGGCCGACGTGGTGGGCTGGCAAGAACTGCTGGCGGCGGGAAGTTGGGGAGCGGCGAAGGAAAAAGGGCAGGTGCGGCTGGAAGGCCGGGAATATATCGTGAAGGATGGCGACGTGGTGTTGTTCCGGCACTCGGGGTAATTCCGACGCATGCGCATTCTGCTGGCGATCGCGTTGGGGGTGACGGCGGCGGCCGCGGACGTGGCCGGCGGGTGGCTGATCGTCCGGCGTCACTGGTCGCGCGAATACCTCAAGTATTTCGTGGCGTTGGGCGCGGGCTTCATGCTGGCGACCGTTTTTTTGGAGATGATTCCGGAATCGTTCCGGCTGCGCGGGGCGAGCGGAAGCTCCGCGGTGAGCGCCGAGGTTTTGATCCTGGCGGGCTATTTGCTGGTGCACTTTTTCGAGCATACCCTCGCTCCCCACTTTCACTTCGGTGAAGAAATGCACCATGCCGAAGTGTCGGCGGGCGGGGCGGGTTATGCCGCGTTGCTGGGGCTGGTGATCCACACGTTTTTCGACGGTGTGGCGATCGCCGCCGGCCTGCTGGTTTCCACCTGGCTGGGAGCGGTTATCTTCCTGGCGATCTTCATGCATAAACTTCCGGAGGGATTTACGGTGACGTCGTTGATGCTGGCTACCGGGCGGAGCCGGCGGGTGGCGTTCGTGGCGTCAGCGATTCTGGGGGCGTCGACTTTGGCTGGAGTGGCGCTGATGTACGTGCTGCGAGGCCAGGTACGGGACGCGATGCCGATTTCGGCCGGGGTGACACTGTACGTCGCCGCGTCGGACTTGATTCCGGAGGTGAACCGCGAGCCCGGGGTGACCACGGCGCTAGTGGTGTTCCTCGGCGCGGCGATGATGTTGGGGCTGAAACTCCTGTTTCGGATATAGCCGCTAGGCGTTACCGTTAGCATGGGGCAATCACCGAAAACCAGGGCTTGGGCGTCGTGCTCGCGGGAAAACGGGGTCAAAGGGCCCGGCGTTCCACACCCGGGCAAGCCGTGCAGCCGAAAAAGATAAAACCGCTAAGCCGTAGAATCCAGTGCGAAAATCCTCCCGGCGGCAAACCGCAAACTATTTGGAATGAGTGCTTTGGAGGGGTAGCTGAAGGCCGGTATCTTTTCGCTGCAAAGGGGTAAAGGCCGGTGGGCCGACGGCCGATTACAATTGATATAGGATAGGTGTGGGCGGGCGCTAACCCATTCCCTAACAGTAATCGCCGGCGCGACGCTAGACCCTCTGGAAAACGGCGCAACTTAATCACCCAGTGGGTGTTAGCAATAGTGTGGAGGCCATGGCCAGGTCGGACGTCCAGTTGATGCTGGAGGTGAAAGCGGGGGACGAAGCGTCCTTTGAGCTTTTGCTGCAGCGCTATCGGACTCCAGTGGTAAATTTCTTGAATCGCATGGTCCGAAACCAGGCTACCGCGGAAGATTTGGCACAGGAAGTCTTTCTGCGGGTGTACCGTTCACGCGAGAAGTACGCGCCCAGCGCCAAGTTCACCACCTGGCTGTTCCGCATTGCGACGAATCTGGCGCTTAATTCTATCCGGGATTACCGCCACCACTTGATGGATGTCTCGATCGACGTTAGTCCGGACGAAGAAGACGGGCGGACGTTTGAATTGCGGGCGCGCGAGAAAAATATCGACCAGCAAATGCTGGAAACCGATCGTGCCGCGTCGATTCGGCGGGCGGTGGACGCTCTGCCGGATAAGCAACGGGTGGCGGTTTTGCTTCACAAGTACGAGGAAATGGATTACGCGCAGATATCGAAAGTGCTCGATTGCACGGAGAGCGCGCTAAAATCGTTATTGTTCCGCGCATACGAAACTCTGCGAGTGCAGCTCGCGCCGCTGGCCGGCTTGGCTGCCGCGCAAGCGGCTGCCGGCGTTCCCCCGCCGATAAGCGAAATGGGAAAAGGAAGATCGTGATGAAGTGCGAATCGATTTCAAAATTGCTGATCTCATTTGTGGATGGGCGCGCGGATGTGAAGGAGCGCCGCCAGGTAGAAAGCCATTTGCCGGACTGCGCCGCGTGCCGGGCGCGAGTGGAGCAGTATCGTGCGGTGTGGATGGTGCTGGCGGAGGAGCCGGCGGTGGAGCCAACGTTTGGGTTCGATGCCCGGCTGCGGGCGCGGATTGCGGCCGAACCGCGGAGGAAGTGGTTTGGGTGGATGGTGCCATCGCCTCGCCTGGCCTTCTCTACCGCCCTACTGATCGCGCTCACGGTGTGGATTTCCACGATGCCTCCGGCAGCGACCATTTACACGGCGTCGGTGCAGCCGGAAAAAGATTTTCAGATGATCAAAGATTTGCGGGTGCTGGAGAATTACGACGTGGTGAGCGACTTCGATGCGCTGTCGGAGATGCCCGCCGCGGTGCCGGGCGAGCCGGGTGCGACCAATCCGGCTAATGACAACAAACAGCAGCCGCAAGGCACCGGAACGATGTGATGAGGAATCGGATCCAATCCGGCCATCTGAGGAAATGGGCGACGTTCGCGGCGTTGGCAGCGGCGATCTGTGTCCCATCTCCCGCGCACGCTCGATGGGGCCGTCACCTGGCATTCGCGGCGCCGCAGCATCATGCCGAGGCCGGCGGCGGAGCCGAGAAATCGGACTTCGCGGCAGCAGGCGGGGCAAAGCCTCAGGCTCGAGCGAAGGTGGAAGGTCGAGGACTGGCCGGCCTGCCGCCAAAGTGGGTAGAGCACTTGCAGGAGATGTCCCCGGAGGAGCAGGAGCGGTTCATGCGCAATAACTCGGAGTTCCGGCGCTTGCCCCCGGAACGCCAAGCGCAGATTCGCAACCGGCTGCAGCGCTGGAACAACCTGACCCCGGAGCAGCGCGCGGAGATCCGCACGCGGGAATACAACTTCGAACATATGTCGCCCGAGCAGCGCGAAGAAATCCGCAACAACTTGCTGCCGAGATGGCGGGAGCTGCCGATGGACCGGCGGCTGACAATCCGCGAGCATTTGAGGTCGCTGCAGGGCCTGAGCGCCAGCGATCGGGAAGCCCGGCTGAATGATCCGGAGTTTATGCGCGGGATGAGCCCGAATGAACAGGGAATTCTGCGGGATTTGAATCGGTTCCAGGCTCCGCCGCCGCCCCAGTAGAACCTCCTTCCATTGTTTTTCAGTTCCATTGCAGAACACTCCAGGCCTGTTGCGCCGCGGATTCTTGCGATCTTCCCTTTATGTTCTCCTTTGGTTGGTTGACTACATCGCTATCAAAGCGCCGCGAATATTTTCCATTCAACCATGGATGGATGTAGTGTCCGTTGAACGCCGCAAGATGTAGTGGGGTGTTGTCTGATGGCGCGAAACGCGACGTGCGATAAGACACACCCGCCTCGTTAAATTCCCTTACGTATTTCTCGAAGTTTTTTTCGAAAACTTGAAAAAGGCTATTGACACAGGATGAAAGCCCACTACAATCGGGGTCCAAAGTGGTTTGAAATGGGTCAAAGTGGTTGGAAATGTAATACAGTGGCGAGCGTAACGGCGGCTAGAGATGAACTCAGGGCGAGTTCAGGGCGATTCGAGCAGTGGGCGCCACGGCGGCCGGGGTTACGCATCAGGACGGCGATTCAATGCTTCGCGGAAATTATCCAGCCAAGGTGGACGACAAGGGTCGGGTGAAAGTGCCCGGCGCCTACTTGACGGAGCTGCGCGAATTGGGCGAGCAGTTTTACATCACCAGCGAGAACGGCGATCACGCGCGGTTGTATCCCATGAAAGCCTGGAAAGAGATTGAAGACAAATTGGCAAGAGTGTCGTCGCACAATGCATCCAAGAAAAAATTTCTAGCGCGAACGAATTATTACGGACAAGTGGTGGAGTTGGATGGGCAGGGAAGAATTTTGATTCCGGCGGTGTTGCGAGAGTCGGCGCAGATGAAGGGTGAAGTGGATGTGCTGGGCAATCTCACTTACCTGGAAATCTGGAACCATGACCGGTTCACCGACGATATGAACCGCAACCCGATCACGGCGGAAGACGAAAGAATCCTGGACGAGCTGGGCATTTAAGTCTTGAGCGAGTTGCACAGGCCCGTGCTGCTCGCCGAAGTGCTGGAGTGGTTGCGCATACGGCCCGAGGGAACCTACCTCGACGCCACTTTGGGGACGGGCGGGCACGCGGTGGCGATAGCGGCGCGACTGACTAGCGGAAAGTTGATCGGGCTGGACCGGGATCCGCAGGCGATCGAGATTGCGCGGGAACGGCTGAAAGAGTACGGCGGGCGGGTGAGTTTGGTGCAAACGAGTTTTTCGAGGATCGGCGAAGTGGCAGCGGAGCAGGGCGCGCAGGGATTCGACGGCGTGCTGGCCGATCTGGGAGTGTCCAGCCTGGAGCTGGACGACGTGCAACGAGGATTTTCGTTCCGCGGAGCCGGGCCATTGGATATGCGCATGGACCCGAGGCAAGAGCTGACCGCGGATGAGATTGTGAATCGCTGGCCGGAGAAAGAACTGGCCGACCTCCTCTATCAAAATGCGGAGGAGAGGGATTCACGCAGAATCGCCAGGAATGTGGTGCGGGCGCGGCCGATACGCGACACCGCGCACCTGGCAACGGTTGTGGCAGGGGGACGTAAAGCAAGGGGAAGGCAGAGACTGCATCCCGCGACAAAAACCTATCTGGCGCTGCGGATAGCGGTGAATCGAGAGTCGGAGGAACTCGGGCAGTTTCTTTCGCGGACCCCTGCCACTTTAAATTTGGGAGCGAGGTGGATCGTGCTGAGCTACCACTCGCTGGAAGACCGCTTGGTGAAGCGCGCGTTTCAAGAACTGGCGCGCGGCGGCGGCTTCCGAATCCTGACCAAGCACGTGGAACGGCCGGCCGAACAAGAGGTGCAAGACAACCCGCGATCGCGAAGCGCGAAGATGCGGGTGATCGAAAAGACGGGCGAGAGTATGAAGCCGGGCGGTGAAGACATCGACGACGAGATCGACGACGACGCCATCCGTTCGGCAGAGGCGAGTGCGGCATGACCGAATTTTATACAGTGAAGAGGATCGATAATTCGCGGCTGGTGCGGCCGCTGGCGCCGGGACGATGGCGGGAATGCGGCCGCCGAATGGCGCTCTCCGGAGCGCTGGCGAGTTGCGCGATGTTCTACGCCTGGCAGCATTTTCAATGCATCCAGATGCGGTACCACGTGGAAGACCTGGAGAACCAGCGCGCGCGCGCGACCGAGCTGAATCAGCAACTGCACCTCGAGGTGGCCTCCCTGCGTTCTCCGATGCGCATCGATTCGATTGCGCGGCAGCAGTTGGGTCTGACGGTACCGGTGCCGGGGCAAGTGGCGCCGGCGCAGGGTGACGGCGCGGCGGCAGTGGCGCAAGCGCGAGTGGCTCCCGGACCAGCCCAGCCGTAACGAGCCCAGCAGCAAAACAATTCTCCTTCCTGCCGGCGGAACGCGTGTTTCGCCGGGAAGAAAAAGAAAATCGACGTAGATAGGCCGGACTTCATGGATCAGCGTATTCCGCGTGCTCGCTGGATCGCCGTTTGGTGTCTCGCTGTCCTATGGATTGGGCTGATTGTTGGCCGCCTGAGTTACCTGCAGCTCTACCGCTATAGCGATTACCTCGGCCGCGCCCAGCGGCAACAGCAGCACATGGTGGAAGTGAATCCGGAGCGGGGAACCATCTACGACCGGCGCGGGCGCGAGCTTGCGGTGAGCATCCCGATGGATGATCTGGTGGCCGATCCTGGCGACGTGAAAGACGCGGCCATGGTGGCGCGGCTGCTGTCGCGAGTGATCGAAGTTCCCGCGGAAGAAATCGAAAGGAAGCTGAACGACGCGAGCGAAATATTCCCGCTGGCGCGCAAACTGACCCCGGAACAGGCCGCGCGGGTGGGGGATTTGAACCTGCGCGGGATCTACACCCAGAAAGAAAATCATCGAGTCTACCCGCAGCACGATCTGGCGGCGCACGTCCTGGGCTTCGTCGACGTCGACGAGCACGGGCTGGGCGGGATCGAGTTGGAACTCGACAAAATGATCCGCGGGCGTCCGGGACACATCCTGGTGCAGTCGGATGCGCGGCGGCGCTGGTTCGACCGCAGCGAAGTGCCGGGGATACCGGGCACGCCGGTGACGCTGACGATCGACGAAACCATCCAGTACATCGCGGAAAAAGAATTGGCGCGGGCGATCGCTGAAACCCACGCGCAGAACGGCGTGATCGTGGTGCAGGACCCCAATACCGGCGAATTGCTGGCAGTGGCTAACTGGCCGACGTTCGATCCCAACGATGCAGGGAAATTTCCGGATGAATCGCGAATCGATCGCGCGGTGGCCTCGGCGTACGAGCCGGGATCGACGTTCAAGGTGATAACGCTGGGCGGCGCGATTGAAGACGGAGTGGTGAAGCCGACCGACATGGTCGATTGCCAGATGGGTTCGATCGTGGTTGCGGGCCGGCTGATTCACGATCACAAGCCGTTCGGGGTGATCTCGGTGCAGCACGTTTTGGAGGTGTCCAGCGACGTGGGCGCAATCAAGGTGGCGCTGCGCCAGGGTGAACCGAGATTTTTCCAGACCATCCGGCGATTCCATTTCGGCGAGTTGACCGGGATCGAATTGCCCGGGGAAAACCGCGGATTGTTCCGGCGATTGGAAGATTGGACACCGAGCTCGATCGGGTCGCTGGCGATGGGCCAGGAAATCAGCGTGACGCCGGTACAGATGGTATCGGCGATTTCGGCGATAGCGAATGGGGGGACGGTGTTTCGGCCGCGGGTGGTGAAGTCGATGGGGAAGCGGAGCGGCGCGCTGGAAAACGTTTCGTACCAGAAACCGCTGCCCACGCAGGGGTTTGACGCGGATACGTCCGCGTCGGTGCGGGAGATGATGGAAGGAGTAATCCTGAACGAGCACGGCACGGGGAAGACCGCGCGGATCACCGGATATACGGCGGGAGGCAAGTCGGGAACGGCGCAGAAGATCGATCCGACGACCGGGCGGTATTCCCGGAACGAATACGTGGCGTCGTTTACCGGTTTCGCTCCGCTGAACGATCCGGCGGTCACGATTCTGGTGGCGCTCGATTCTCCGGTGGGCGCGCACTTGGGTGGTGAGGTGGCGGGGCCGGTTTTCAAACGCGTGGCCGAGCAGGTGCTGCCCTACATGGATGTGGGGCACGATGTGCCGCCGGGGTCCGAGCCTGGCGAGGCAATCATGCCGGCCAAAGCGCCGCGAAAGACGCCGGCCAAGGATTTGCAGGCAGCCAAGAAACGCGAGAGCAATGGAGCGAGTATTCCCACGCCTCCGACGGGTGCACGGTTTCCGCTGGCGCCGCAGAACGCTGGAAACATGACCACGGTGGAATTCGGAGGGGACGCCGGAATTGCCGTGCCGTCCTTCGCGGGCGCGACGGTGCGCGGCGTGACCGAGGCATGCGTCAAGTTGGGCCTGACTCCGATTCTGGTTGGCAATGGCGTTGCGGTGGAGCAGACACCGGAAGCGGGCGCACGGATCGCTCGAGGTGGCCGGGTAACGGTGCGGTTTGAAAGAACCAACAGCGGCGGAGTTTCGGGAAATGCCTCGGGAAGCGATTCCGGGTACGCGCCGGGAAGAAGTGGCGGAGCGGCAGGAACCTCGACAGGCAGTACGGCAGGGCCGACGAATTGAGGCACAACCAGAATTCGAGCGCGGCGGTGGTGGATGCGATCCCTCGAGGGCTCGTGGAAACGAACGCCAAAGAGCAAAAGATGCGACTTTTGGAAGTAGTTGCCGGCGCAGAAGTGCGGAACGTAAGCGGGCAGGCGGATCGTGAAATCGCGGCGATCGCCTACGACAGCCGCAAGGTGGTTCCGGGAACGATTTTCTTTGCGCTGAAGGGCGAGAAGCTGAACGGCGCCGATTTCGTGGCGGGCGCGGTGCAGCGCGGGGCAATCGCGGTGGCGAGCGAAGAGCGCCGGGCGCTCGAAAACTTGCCGGAAAATATTGCCACGGTGGAATTGCTGGCGGGAGCCGAGCGGCGAGCTTTGGCCACCGCGGCTGCGAATTTCTATCACCATCCGGCGCAAGCACTGGCGCTCGCCGGGGTTACCGGGACCAATGGCAAGACCACTACAACATTTCTAATCGACGCGATTTTGCGCGCGGCGGGGAAAATCACCGGGATGGTGGGGACGACCGGATACCGCACGCCGCGTGGTCCTCGGCCAGCGGTGAATACTACTCCGGAATCGCTGGACATCCAGGAAATGATGGCGGAGGTGCGGGACGCCGGCGGTTCGCACATGGTGATGGAAGTGAGCTCCCATGGGTTGGCGAAAGAACGGGTGTGGGGCTGCGCTTTTCAGGCGGCGGTGTTCACCAACTTGACCCACGACCATTTGAATTTTCATGGAAACTTCGAAAACTACTTCGCTGCCAAGCGCCGGCTATTCGAAGGAACCGGAGCGGCAGCGCCGCGCTTTGGAGTGATCAACATCGACGACGCTTATGGACGCCTGCTCCAAGGGCTTTCCCAGGAAACACTGACCTACGGGCTCGACACGGGCGCGCAGATTACCACCAAGAAATTCTCGAGGGCATTTACGGGACTGGAATTCACCGCGCAGACGCCGGCCGGAAAAATCGAAGTGCGATCGGCATTGGTGGGTCGGGTGAATGTGTACAACATTCTGGCAGCGATCGGAGCGGGCTTGGCGCTGGGGATTTCGCCGGCGGCAATCGAGACGGGAATTCGGGAACTGACGGCGGTGCCAGGGCGCTTCGAGCGAATTGATGAGGGCCAGGAATTCCGTGTGGTGGTCGATTACGCGCACGCCGACGACGCGCTGCGAAACTTGCTGAGGGTGGCGCGCGAACTGGCGGGAACGGGGCGGATCATTTTGCTGTTCGGCGCCGGGGGAAATCGCGACCGGAGCACGCGTCCGCTGATGGGCGAGGCGGCCGGTTCGTTGAGCGATCTGGTGATATTGACGAGCGACAACCCGCGCACGGAAGACCCGCTGCGGATTATCAACGATGTGGTGGTCGGCTTGCAGAAGGTAAATGGCAGCTATCAAATCGAACCGGACCGCGAGCGGGCCATCGAAATGGCATTTGACGCGGCGCGTTCGGGAGACATCGTGCTGCTGGCGGGCAAGGGGCATGAAAGCTCGCAAATATTGAAGGATCGGACGTTTAGGTTCGATGATCGAGAAATGGCGCGGGCAATTCTCCGGCGGCGCGGCTATGGCAAGTCGGATGCAACCGGGGATTGAAGGGTTTGGTTGGACAGTAGTTGGCCGGTAGTTAGCGGGGAGACGCGATGCTGCAGTGGACGATCGAACAAGTGGCCCGGGCGCTGGATTCGCCGAAGCCGACGGCGGTTGCTGCGGCGTCGCTGGTGGTTGGCGTATCGATCGATTCGCGAAGCGTTAAGCCGGGGGAAGTGTTCTTCGCGATCCACGGACCGCGTCACGATGGACACGAATTTGTGAGCGAGGTCTTGACCCGCGGAGTAGCAGCAGTTGTGATTTCGCAGGACCGCTGGGCGGATTTCCCGGGCGCGCTGCAAAGCCGGGCGATCGGCGTCAGCGACACGGTGGCCGCGTTGGGGAAATTGTCGTCGGAGGTGTGCCGCGCGTGGCGCGGCGCGGGAAGCAGCCGGCGCGTCGCTGGTGTGGCTGGCTCGGTGGGAAAGACAACCACCAAAGAAATTTTGGCGGCGCTCTTGTCGGCGCGATATCGGGTGCTGAAGTCACAAGGAAACTTGAACAACGAATTTGGGCTTCCGCTGACGCTGTTGCAACTCAACGAAGAACATGAAGCGGTGGTTCTAGAAATGGGGATGTCGCGGGCAGGGGAATTGGGGCGCCTGGCGAAGATTGCCGAGCCGGACGCCGGAGTGATCACGAGGGTCGCGGTGGAGCACCTGGAATTTTTTTCATCGATTAACGAGATCGCCAAAGCGGAGCGCGAACTAATCGAAAATTTGCCGGGACCCGGGGCCGCGGCGGTGCTGAATCTCGACGACGAACGCGTGGCGCGTTTCGCGGAAGTGGCGCCGGGAAAAGTGATTTGGTTCGGCGAAAGCCACGCGGCCGATTTCCGCGCCGAAAACATCGAGGATCGTGGGATCCGCGGCACGGTCTTCGATTTTGTGTGGCCAGGGGGACAGCAGCGGCTGGAACTTCCGTTGGCGGGGCGGCACAACGTGGGTAACGCCCTGGCGGCATTGGCAGCGGCGAGCGAGTGGGGAGTGGGAGCGGCCGAAGCGCTGGAAGTGTTTCCGCGGCTGCAGCCCGCGGAGATGCGCGGGGAAATCGTGGAGTTCGAGGCGGGATTTACGGTGATCAACGACAGCTACAACTCGAGTCCGCTGGCGCTGGCCGCCGCCGCCGAACTGATCGCCGCGACCGAAGGATATCGCCGGCGCATCCTGGCGGCCGGAGAGATGCTGGAGTTGGGCGCGGAATCGGTGGAACTGCATCGCGACGCCGGCCGCAGCGTGGGCGCGGCGGGGAAAGCGGATTGGATCATCGGGGTGCGCGGCGCCGCGGCGGAAATGGTGCGGGCGGCGATTGAGGCGGGGCACCCGCGCGATCGCGCGAAATACTTCGATAGTTCCGAAGAAGCGGCAAGCTTTCTCACTGGATTTCTGGAGCGCGGCGATTTGCTTTTGATCAAAGGATCGCGCGGCGTGCGCATGGAGAAAATTTTGACGGCGGTAGAAGCGCGGCATCGACTGAAGGATGGCAAGGCCGAGGGAGCAGTGAGCGTGGGTCACGGACACGAGGAGCCCAGCTAAAATGCTCTACTACCTGCTCTTTTTCGTGTTGCACAAGCATTGGAGCGCGCTGAACGTCTTCCGCTACTTGACGGTGCGGACAGCCATCGCCACGTTGACGTCGCTGTTTCTCTCGCTGGCGCTGGGTCCGTGGGTGATCCGCCGCCTGCGCGCTATGCAGGTGAAGCAGTACATCCGCACGGAAGGTCCGGAGAGCCACCAGGCCAAAGCCGGAACGCCGACCATGGGCGGAGTGCTCATCGTGGCGGCCATCGCGATTCCCACGTTGTTGTGGGCGGATGTGCGCAGTCCGTACGCGATGCTGGCGGTGGCGGCGACGGTGGCGTTTGGAGCCATCGGGTTCGTCGACGATTACAACAAAGTGGTGCGGCGACGGAATCTGGGCCTCACCGCCAAAGTGAAGTTCGGCTTGCAGGTACTTACTTGCGTGGGCGTGGGATCGGTGCTGATCGGCTTGCAGCAAAAGGGGGTGTATTCGACGGCGCTCAGCGTGCCATTTTTCAAGCGCCTGCACCCGGACCTGGTGGTGCGCTCGCTGCTCACGAGAAGCGTGGTGTGGCCGCTGGCGTTCGTGCCGTTCATTTTGTTTTTGATCCTGGTGATTGTGGGGTCTTCGAACGGAGTGAATTTGACCGACGGGCTGGACGGCCTGGCGATCGGCTGCGTGCTGGTATCGGCGGGGGCGCTGACGGTGCTGACGTATCTTTCCAGCCACGCGCGCTTCGCGGAATATCTGGAGATTCAGTGGATCCCGGAGGTAGGGGAGCTGACGATTTTTTGCGGGTCGGTGCTGGGCGCATCGCTCGGATTCCTTTGGTACAACGCCCATCCGGCGGAGCTGTTTATGGGCGACGTCGGTTCGCTGGCCCTGGGCGGAGCGATCGGCGTAGTTGCGGTGATCATCAAGCAGGAAATTCTGCTGCTCTCGGTCGGCGGCGTATTTTTCCTCGAGACCCTTTCGGTAATTCTGCAGGTGGGCTCGTTCAAACTCACCGGTAAACGTATTTTTCGGATGGCGCCGCTGCATCATCATTTCGAGCTGATGGGATGGAGCGAGTCCAAAATTATCGTGCGGTTCTGGATATTGGCGCTGGTATTTGCGTTGTTTTCGCTCACCACGCTGAAGCTTAGGTAGAAAGGAAATGAAGCCAGGAACTCAACTCGCGGGCCGAAAAGTGCTGGTAGTTGGCTTGGCACGCTCCGGTATGGCGGCAGCAGAGTATGCGTTGGCGGCCGGCGCAAGAGTGGCAGCCACCGACGTGAAGACAGCGGCAGAGTTGGGCCCGGCGGCAGCGAGTCTCGCAGCGCGGGGCGTGCGGATGCACCTTGGGACGAGTGGCGACATGGCGTTTCAGGATGCGGAATTGGTGGTGGTGAGTCCCGGAGTGCCGTCGAATTTGCCGGGAATCATGCGAGCGCGGGAGCGCGGCGTTGCGGTATGGGGCGAAGTGGAACTGGCGTGGCGAGCGATGCGAGGACGGATGATCGGGATCACCGGATCGAATGGGAAAACGACGACCACCGCGCTCACTGGCCACCTGTTGAAGACCGCGGGGATTCCGACGTTAATCGGCGGAAACATTGGCACGCCGCTAATATCGCTCGCGGCGGAATCGACCAGTGCGACGGTAACGGTGGCGGAGATTAGCAGCTTCCAACTGGAGACGATCGACGCTTTCCATCCGGACGTGGCAGCGCTGCTGAACCTGACTCCGGACCATATCGACCGCCACGGATCGTTTGAAGAATATGCGCGGATGAAGCTTCGAATGTTTGAGAACCAGACCGAGACCGACATCGCGATCTTAAACGCGGACGATGCCGAAGTAGCGAAACGGGCCCCGGCGCGCGCGCAAACCTGGTGGTTCAGCCGCGAGAAGCGCGTGGTCGAGGGAACATCGGTGCAGGATGGGCAAATCGTGTTTCGCCGGGAAGGGGAGGAATCGCCGATCCTGCGGATCGAGGAGATACCGTTGCGCGGGGCGCACAACGTGGAAAACGCGCTCGCGGCGAGCGCTGCGGCGTGCCTGGTGGGAGCGGACCCGCAGGCGGTGGCGGCCGGAGTGCGCAGTTTTGCTGGCGTGGAGCACCGGCTGGAATTCGTGCGTGAGGCGGGCGGGGTGGAATATTACAACGACTCGAAAGCAACCAACGTGGACGCAACGCGCAAAGCACTCGAAGCTTTTTCGGGCAACGTGATCGTGATCCTGGGCGGGAAAGACAAAGGGAGCGACTACGGGACGCTTTCGGAGCTATTACGCGAGCGCGCCCGGCTGGTGCTGTTGATCGGCGCGGCGGCGGAAAAAATCGCCTCACAGATTGAGGGCGTAGTGGCGCTGCAATATGCGGGCACTCTGGACCGAGCGGTGGAGATCGCCGCCCAGCGCGCGCGGTCCGGGGATACCGTGCTGCTGGCGCCTGCCTGCGCAAGCTTCGACCAATTCGACAATTTCGAGCACCGCGGACGGGTATTTCGGCAACTGGTGATGGCGTTACCGGCGGCGCCCGGGGCGGCACCAACCAAGGGATAGCAAGGGATAGAGAGCGGTAGAGGAATTAGGGGAAGAGATCGAGATGCCACGCAGTATGCAACATGATCGGCAGCTTTTCGGGGTGACGCTGGCGCTGTGCCTGATCGGCGCGGTGATGGTGTTCAGCGCGTCGGCAGTAACCGCACGCGAGCATTATCACTACGGCGCCTATTTTTTCCTGAGGCAGGTGCTGTTTTTGGGGTTGGGATGCGCGGCGATGTTCTGGCTGATGAACGTCGACTATCGCAAGTTGCGTCAGCCGCAGGTGATTTTTTCGGGGCTGGCTGGCGTGATCCTGCTGCTGATCGGGGTGCTGTTTCTGGACCGCTCGCATGCCACCCACCGATGGATGCGGTTGGGCCCGGCCAGCCTGCAACCGTCGGAATTGGCCAAGCTGGTGGTGATTCTGTATCTGGGATGGTTCCTCGAGCGGCGGCGGCTGCCGGAGAAATTCACCGCAAACAATATCGTGCAGACGCTGCTGCCGGCGCTAGCTCCGGTGACCTTAATGATGGTGTTGGTGCTGATGGAGCCGGACCTGGGAACGGCGTGCCTGATTTTTATCACCATTCTGGCCATGCTGTTTATCGCGGGAATTTCGGTGCGATACCTGGGTTACGCGGCGGTGGCGCTGGTCCCGGTGATGTACCTGTTGATTGTGTGCTTCCCGTACCGCTACGCGCGGATTTTGGCCTTCTGGTCGCCGGAAGCGGATCCCCAAGGACACGGATTTCAGTTGCTGCAATCGCTGATCGCGGTGGGCTCCGGCGGACTTACGGGGGTAGGGCTGATGGAGAGCCACCAAAAATTATTTTATCTGCCCGAAGCGCATACCGACTTTATCTACGCGGTGCTGTGCGAGGAGATGGGATACATCGGCGCGGTGGCGGTGGTGGCGCTGTTCGCGTGGTATGGCTGGCGAGGGTTGCGCGCCTCGCTGCGGGCCCCTGACGACTTCGGAAAATTTCTGGGTCTGGGAATCACCACCATGGTGGTAGCCCAGGCGCTAATCAACTTGAGCGTCGTGCTCGGCCTGGTCCCGACCAAAGGAATCTCGTTGCCGTTCGTCAGCTACGGGGGCACCAGCTTGCTAGTGATGCTGATCGCCACCGGGGTGCTCTTGAATATCAGCCAACACGCCGAGGAATGATGGTCCGGCGGAAATCGCAGCAGCGCAACAACCGGCCGAGGAGCCGAACGCCAGAATGAAACTGCTGATCGCCGGGGGCGGCACCGGGGGCCACGTGATTCCGGCGATGGCGGTGGCGCGGGAATGGCTGCGGCGGGGCGTGGCGGAAGACGGCGCCGCCGGCCCAGCCGGCTGGGCTAGCGGGTTGGCGAGCCGGGAAGTGGTGATCGTTGGCACCCAGGCGGGGCTCGAAGCGCGGCTGGTGCCGCAGGCGGGTTTGCCGCTGGAAACGATTCGTGCAGCGGGATTGAAGGGAATGGGAGGAGCGAAGTTGTTGCGCAATGCAGCCATGCTGGTTCCGGGGTTCATCGATTCCGAAGGAATCTTGCAGCGCCACCAGTTCGCGGCGGCGTTAGGGGTAGGCGGATACGCATCTGGGCCAATGATGCTGCTGGCAGTGATGCACTCCATTCCCACAGTGGTGTTCGAGCCGAACGTCGAGCCGGGATTCACCAACCGAATTTTGGCGGACATGGCCACGCGCGTGGCGGTGGGATTCGAAGCGGCGCTGGACCGCTGGGGACGAAAAGCAGTGGTCACCGGCTGTCCGGTGCGAGCGGAATTCTTCAATACGCCCGATTCGGCGCCGCGCGCGCCCTTCCGTTTGCTGATCACCGGTGGCAGCCGCGGGGCTTTGCCGATCAATCGCGCGGTGGTGGACGCGTTGAAATCGCTGGCAGCCAAAAAAAATCAGCTTTTGATCGTGCACCAGACCGGAGAACGCGACTATAATGCAGTTCGAACTGCATATGCGCGACACGAATTTAGCGCGGAGGTCAGCCCCTTCATCGAGAACATGGCGGAGCAGTTTGCCCAGGCTGACCTAATCGTCTGCCGCGCGGGCGCGATCACCGTGGCGGAAATCGCCGCCGCCGGACGTGCCGCCATCTTCATACCCTTCGGCGCCGCCACCGATGCGCACCAATTGCGAAACGCGCAGACGATGGAAGCCGCAGGCGCCGCGCGAGTGTTGCCCCAGGAAGAGCTGACCGGCGAGCGTTTGACCCGCGAGATTTTTTCCCTGTTGGACCAGCCCCAAACACTAGTAGACATGGCGCGGCGTGCGCGAACTTTGGCGCGCCCGCGAGCGGTGCAGGATATCGCCGACCTGCTCGAATCGGTGGCGCTGGTTCCTGCGGGCTCGCCACGTTCGCACTCGCCGGGCAGCGGGCCGGCGGAAATGGCGGCGCGTTCATGACCATCACTTTCCGGAATTTTCAGCGTATCCATCTGGTGGGGATCGGCGGCAGCGGCATGAGCGGCATCGCGGAAGTGCTGCTCTCTACCGGCTACGCGGTGTCGGGTTCCGATACCAAGCAATCGGGCGTCACCGAGCGGCTTACCAACCTGGGCGCGCGGATTTTCAGCGGACATCGCGCCGAGCAGGTGCATGGCGCGCACGTGGTGGTGATTTCTTCGGCGGTGCGGCCCGGGAACGTGGAAGTGGTGGAAGCGCACCGGCTGAAAATTCCGGTGATCCCGCGCGCCGAAATGCTGGCGGAACTAATGCGGTTGAAATACGGGATCGCGGTCGCCGGGGCGCACGGAAAGACTACCACCACATCGATGACCGCCTCGGTGCTGGCGGCCGCGGGGCTCGATCCCACTTTTGTGGTCGGCGGACGAGTGAATCACGCGGGGTCCAACGCGCGCGTCGGGCAGGGCGATTACATGGTTGTGGAAGCGGACGAGAGCGATCGATCGTTCCTGTTGTTGGCGCCGGTGGTGGCAATCGTCACCAACATCGACCGCGAGCATCTGGACCAATATTCTTCGCTGGAGGAAATCCAGCGCGTGTTTTTGCAATTCGTGAACCGCGTGCCGTTCTACGGGCAGGTAATCCTTTGCCTCGACGATCCCAACGTGGAAGGAATCCTGGCCGGCGTGAAGCGTCCAGTGGTGACCTACGGCACATCGGAGCAATCGGACTTAGTGATCCACGATATCCGTATGAAAGGCCTGGCCAGCGATTTCCGGCTGCGGTTCCGCGGCGAGGATTTCGGCGAGTGCCATCTGCCGTCGCCTCCGGGCATTCATAACATCCGCAACGCGGCCGCGGCTGTGGCGGCGGGGCTGTACCTGAATTTGCCGCCGGAGCTGATTCGACTGGGCCTGGAAAAGTTCGGCGGCGTCGGGCGGCGCTTTGAGGTGAAGGGAACCTTCGGGGGCGTGACGCTGATCGACGATTACGGCCATCATCCCGCGGAAATTCGCGCCACCCTGGAAGCCGCTTACGGCTGCGGGTTCGACCGCCTGATCGTTTTGTTTCAGCCCCATCGCTACTCGCGGACGCTGCACCTGTGGGAAGAATTTCGGACGGCCTTTCCGCACGCCGACGTGTTGGTGGTGACGGATATTCATGCCGCGGGCGAGCAGGCTATCGAAGGCGTTACCGGCGAACGGCTGGCGGAAGCGATCGCCACCGCTGGCCACCCCAGCGTGATTTATTCATCCACCATGCAGACGGCCATCGAGTTCCTGCTGCGCGAAGCGCGTCCAGGCGACGCCGTGCTCACCATCGGGGCCGGTAGCGTCTACCGCGCGCTCGATGAGCTAGCCATGCTGCTGGGGTCGCAGATACCGGCGTCCCATGCGGATTGAGTCACCGGCGGTGGTCGCGCGGCTGGCCGAGTTGGGAGTGGAGTTGCGGCAGGGAGTTTCGCTGCGGACGCTGACGTCTCTGGGGATCGGCGGGCAGACCGACATTTTGTTGCTGCGGCGATACGAGGGATTGCCGGAAGCGATTTCGCTCCTGAAACGAGAAGGAATCCCCTACCGGTTCCTGGGCGGGGGAACGAACGTGCTGGTGGTCGATGGTGAATTGCCGTGGGTGGTGTTGCAACTGCCTTCGGCGCCATCGACCGCGAAGATCGAAGGGAACCGCGCGTACATTGATGCAGCGGCGGACCTCGGCGGCTCAGTGACGTACTGCGCGAAAAATAATTTGGGCGGCATGGAAGGGCTGATCGGCGTGCCGGGCAGCATTGGCGGCGCGCTGCGGATGAATGCCGG
The DNA here is from genome assembly GCA_963725655.1 of uncultured Acidobacteriota bacterium. GTDB lineage: Bacteria > Acidobacteriota > Terriglobia > Acidiferrales > UBA7541 > CAVRXT01. Next base: position 1,344,780 of record CAVRYY010000001.1, read on the forward strand.
GGCCTATGGGACGCAGATTGGAACTTACGTCCGTGCCGTGGAGTTGTATCGCGGAGCGACCGAGCGAATCGAAACATTGCGCGGCGAAGACATTCACTTCGACTATCGGCACACTTCGTTCGCGCCGGACGATGTGATGTTGCGAGTGGAGTTGGATCTGCCTTCCATGCCGTACAAGGAAATCGTGGCGGGCATCAAGGTGTGCAACGAAAAGCGGCGGAACAGCCAGCCGCTGAATCAGAAAAGCGCCGGCTGCATTTTTAAGAATCCGCCGGGTGGTTCGGCCGGGCGAATGATCGACGAGCTGAAACTGAAGGGGCACCGGCGCGGGGGAGCGATGGTCAGCGACCGTCACGCCAATTTCTTCGTCAACGCCGGCGGAGCGAGCTCCGACGACATGCTGGGATTGATCGCGGATGTGCGGGAACGAGTGCGCGCAGCCTTTGGAGTAGATCTCGAAAACGAAGTGATTGTGTGGAATAACTGAGAAGAGCGAAAACTATGGAAGCGGAAGCGTATCCCCAGGAAGTACTCGCCGAACAGGAACCGCGATATTTGCGGCGGCAAAAGCCGCTGGAAATCAAGCGGCGGAAGTTCGGGAAAAAAGCGTGGAAGGGATATCTGCGATGGCCGGCGGTGGCGGCCGCGGCGATCACCGCGCTGGTGGCGGTGTATTTGGCCAGCCATTTCCTGCTGGCGTCGCCGAGCATGGCCCTGCTGCATCCGGGGCAGGTGGAGCTAGCCGGGAATAAGTATGTGTCGCGCGCCGCGGTGCTGGAAATTTTCTCCAGCGATCGCGGGCGAAGCGTGCTGCGAATTCCGCTCGATGAACGTCGCCAGCAGCTGGAAACGCTGCCGTGGGTGGAGCAAGCGGTGGTACGGCGCGCGCTGCCAAATCGTATCGAGGTTGAATTGGTGGAGCGTGTGCCGGTGGCGTTCCTGCGGCAAGGAAGCGATCTGGCGCTGACGGACGCGCATGGCGTGATTCTGGACCGCCCGACGGAAGGCGACTTTCATTTTCCGGTAGTCACTGGGATTAACGCGGTGATGCCGGCTGATGCGCGGGACCGGCGCATGCAAATGTATTCGTCGTTTCTGCACGGGATCGACGCGGCGCGCGGTGGCGCGAGCGAGATGGTCAGCGAAGTGGACGTGCAGGACGTGACCGACCTGAAGGCCACGCTCCAGGGGCTGCCGCCGGTAGGCGGCAATTCGGCCGGGTCAAATCCTGCCTGGAGCGAAGCGGACCGGCCGTTGTTCGTTCATTTTGGCGACCGGGATTTTCAGGCAAGGTATCAAACGCTGCTCGATAACTTGGGTCAATGGCGTGCGACGGCGGGGCGCGTCGAGTCGGTGGATCTGCGATTCGATCGCGAAGTAGTGGTGAACCCTGAAGAACATCTGCCCGCAGCCCGCAGGACGGCTGTCGCGGCAGTGGCTTCGTCCACCGGTAACGGCGCGGCTAGCCGCGTGGCAATTGGGCATGGCACTTTGCCGGCGGCAAAACCAGTTGCCGCGCACGTCGCCGCGAAATCCGCAGGCAGCAAAACGATGAAAGCGAATGCGGCGAAGGCGTCCAGCACCAAGCCGGCAGCGAGTAAAGGGCGCGATCGCTGAGTCCGAGCGCTCGCAGGGATTGAGATTCATGTCAGCGCTGGGGGCCAGCGTCTGAAGCAACGAAGGAGCGGGGGACTTGGGAAAAAGAGATAGGCAAGTGGTCGGGCTGGATATTGGAAGCACCAAGACCTGCGCGCTGATCGGCGAAATCGATGACGACGGTCACGTGAAGTTTCTGGGCTTGGGCGCCGCGGAATCGAAAGGGTGGCGCAAGGGCCAGATCGTGAATCTGGATTTGGCGGTTAGCTCGATCCGGCGCGCGGTGGAGGAAGCTGAAGCGGTGGTGGGGTTCCCGGTGGAGGCGGCGCTGATCGGGGTGGCGGGCGGCCACGTTCGCGGGGTGAACAGCCGCGGAGGAATAACCCTGGGACAGAAATCGCGGGACGTCGATCGCGACGATGTGCGCCGTGCGGTGGACGCGGCGCGCAACGTTTCGCTGCCGCTGGACCGGGAAGTGCTGCACGTGCTGCCGCAGGAATTTTTCCTGGATGCGCAGGACAACATTCGCGATCCCGCGGGCATGATGGGGCAACGCCTGGAAGCGAACGTGCATATCGTCACCGCTTCGGCAGCCGCTGCGCAGAACGTGGTAACTGCGGTGAATCGTGCCGGGGTGCGGGTGACGGATACGGTGCTGGAGGCGTTGGCCTCGGCAGACGCGTGCTTGACCCAGGACGAGCGGGAACTGGGCGTGTGCCTTTTGGATATCGGCGGAGGGACGACGGAAGTGATCGTCTACAGTGGAGGCGTGGTGCGACACACCGGCGCGGTGCCGGTGGGCGGCGACCATTTTACGAATGATCTGGCGGTCGGGCTGCGCACGCCCATTCCGGAAGCCGAGGCGATTAAGAGAAAACACGCCACGGCTTGCCGCGAGACGATGGTTCAGGACGCGGCGATTGAAATAGCCAGCGTGGGCGAACGTCCGCCGCGGACGGTCTATTCGCGCATGTTGTGCGAGATCGCCGAAGCGCGCACCCAGGAACTGATTACCCTGGTGCGCGACGATCTGCGCCATGCGGGCCTGGACTCACAGATTCCCGCTGGGCTGGTTTTCACCGGCGGCGGATCGCGGCTTCATGGCCTGACGGAACTGGCCGAGCGCATGCTGGCCATGCCGGTGCGCATCGCGTCACCGCGCGGGCTGGCGGGCATGAGCGAAGAGGTATCACAACCGGAATATTCAACGTCGGTAGGGCTGGTGTTGTACGGAACGCGCGCGCGCCGCATGGCCGGGCAGCGCGCCACCGGATGGACCAGCAAGTTCAAAGCATTATTTGCAGGTCAGTCATGAGGGATCCTCTGAGGGGAGGGATTATGTCGAAAGAGCTGCGAGTTTCATTTAGTGAGGATGTTACCAACGGCGCCCGGATCAAGGTGATCGGAGTGGGCGGCGGCGGTTCGAACGCGGTGAATCGCATGATTCGGGCGAAGGTCGAGGGTGTTGAGTTCATCGCCGCGAATACCGATTTGCAGGCACTGAAGTTGTCGCAAGCACCGGTGAAGCTGCAGTTGGGCGCAAAGCTCAGCAAAGGCTTGGGTGCGGGCGCTAATCCCGAAGTCGGGCGGAAGGCTGCGCTCGAGGACACCGAGAAAATTCTGGAAGCGCTGGACGGCGCGGATATGGTCTTCGTCACCGCCGGACTCGGCGGAGGCACGGGAAGCGGAGCGGCGCCGGTGGTGGCGAACCTGGCCAGCGAGCTCGGCGCGCTGACCGTAGCGGTGGTCACCAAGCCGTTCGCGTTCGAGGGCAAGCGGCGCTTGCAGCAGGCCGAGCAATCGCTGGCCGAGCTGATCGGATGCGTCGATACGGTGGTGGTGATTCCCAATGAGCGATTGATGGAAACGGTGGAGCACGGTACCAGCTTCTTTGAAGCGTTCCGCATCGCCGACGATATTCTGCGCCAGGCGGTGCAGGGAATCAGCGACATCATCACCATTCCCGGCATCATCAACCGCGACTTCGCGGACGTGAAGACCATCATGTCCGGACAAGGCTATGCGGTGATGGGCACGGCGGTTGCCAGCGGCCCGAACCGCGCGGTAGACGCGGCCAACCGCGCCATCAACAGCCCGCTGCTGGAAGACAATTGCATCCAGGGGGCGCAGGGAATTCTGATCAACATTACCGGATCGTCGACGCTCAGCCTGCACGAAGTGCATGAGGCGTCGTCGATCATCCAGAAGGCCGCGCACGAAGACGCCAACATTATTTTCGGCGCGGTGCAGGATGATGCCATGAAGGAATCGGTGAAGATCACCGTAATTGCCGCCGGCTTCCGAGAAGTGGCGATTCGCAAGAATCAGCCGCGTCCGTCATATCTGCCCAAGACGTGGAAGGCAGCTCGCGAACCGCAACCCGCAGCCATGGACGCGCCGCGCAGCATCGACGAAATAATTCACAAGGTGCCGGCCGACGATCTGGACGTGCCCACGTTCCTCCGTCGCCAGGCCCAGAAGGCGTAGGACCCATCGCAGCCAATGTAGATCGGCGGCTCGAATCCGGCTGCCACAGCGAACGGAAGGCTTTGCGCGAAACGAGAACAGACGGAATGGTCGCATCTCGTTTCGCGCACTTTGTTTACAACGGTTAATCGGCACGCCACACTTTTTAGGCGGGTATTCCCCGCAAGTTTTCAGTTCATCGTATACCGTAACGTGCCCCGAGCCTTACGTCGTTCTGCCGATGGTGCTCTGTGGCCGGGCTGCTAACCTTCCCGACTGGCAATTTCCGTTAAAGCGACTCGAATCGCGAAGGAGCATCCAGCCGATGGAACAATCTACCGTTTCACCTTCAAGCATACGTCAGTCAGCCGTCTTTGCCGATAGCACAGTCAAAAACGAATCCAACTCCTCTGGCGTGTCCTGGGCGGCAGTGATTGGCGGCGCTTTCGTCACCGCCGCGTTGTCGCTCATTCTGCTCGCTCTGGGCACCGGGGTCGGCCTGTCGTCGGTTTCGCCATGGTCCAACGTCGGGGCAAGCGCCTCCGCTATCGGCGCCGCGGCGATCGCCTGGTTCATCGTCATGCAGATCCTGGCGTCGTCCTTTGGTGGCTATCTGGCTGGCCGGCTCCGCACAAAGTGGGCTGGCATTCATTCGGACGAAGTCTATTTCCGAGATACCGCACATGGCTTCCTGGCGTGGGCTGTCGCGTTGGTTATCACCGCGGCATTCCTGGCGACGGCAGCCGCGGCCATGGTTGGCGGCGCTCCTTCCTCCGCTTCGGCCAGTGGCAGCGCTGCCTCGAGCGCAGCAAATAGCAGTCGCGCCCTCGATCCCAACCAGTATTTCGTCGACACCTTATTTCGGTCGGATCGCAAAATTGCTGATCCGTCAGTCGGGAATTTGCCCGTTGGGAATTCGCCGGCGACCGGATCAGCGGTTGTAAATCCCAATTCAACGGATAGCCGGACTCAACGCGAAGCAGCGCTAATTTTTGCGAATGGTATCCGCCAGGGAACGATGCCGCCATCCGACCAGGCCTATTTGGCTCAGCTTGTTTCCGAACAAACCGGGCTAACGCAGCCAGACGCGGCAAAGCGCGTGTCGGACGTCTTCGGCGCAGCGCAACAGGCCACCGACGCCGCGCGCAAGGCGCTAGCCCACGCATCGATCTGGATCTTTCTGGCTCTGTTGATTGGGGCGTTTTGCGCGAGTCTGGCGGCGACATTCGGCGGCCGCCAGCGCGATCACGTCGTCGTCGTTTAACAGTGAGTCCCGGCTTCAGCCGTAAAGAATCGGACGTGAACTTACGCGACGGTCACAAGGAGGATTACTATGCGTTCCATCATTTTGTTGTTGCTCGGAGTGCCCATTCCAATCGTCATTCTCATCGCTCTATTGAGTCACTAGATGGCCAACGGAATTTCTGAGGCGGAGGCTGACTGTGCAGTCCGCCCCCGTCTCAGGCTGTCGCAACCCCTACTGTTCTGCTTCGCGTTCCCAGAATCGCCCGGTGCGGGCGGCCGCTACGAAGTCTTTTACGCCAGCCTTGCCTTCGAGGTTCACGATTCCCGGTTGATCCGAATCGACTCCCGCGCGACCGGCCAATGCTGGGCTTCCGGAAATGCCCACCGCCTTACAGTGCCGGACTCCGTCCATTACGAATGACACCGCATTCGGATCGCCGGAAAGCTTCTGATCGCCCTGCGGGCCCGACAACACAGCAACCGCATCGAAGAGAACCGACGGCGAGGCTCGCAGCGCCATGTCTGCCGGATGCAACTTGCCCTGCGAATCGGTGTCCCCTTGAATTTTCGCGGTGACGATCGCCGCCGTCGCGCCTTCACTTTCAATCTGCGCCAGCAAATCCTTTTTCAGCTTGGCGTCGAATCCTGCCCCGAGCAGCACTCCCACCTTCCGGCCTGCCAACGTGGGCTTAGTCTTTCCGTAGAGCCGTAGAGCCGGGCTTGGGTCCAAATCCAAAGGAGTTCTAGCCGGCGTAATCTTCTCGGCCTTGCCTTCGGCGCCTAGTGCGGTGATCACCTGACCGGCGAGATCCTTGTCGATCAGGATGAGATGGCCAAGCATCTTGAAGCGGATGGCCTCGGTTTCCAGTTTGCCCAGTTCGAACGTCAGCGCATTTGCCAAGTGCTTTTGTTCCGGCGGAGTGATCGAACGATAGAAGAGCCGGGCTTGGGAATAATGGTCGGCAAACGTCTCCGATCGCACCCGCATCGCACTGCCCGTCACCAGGCGGCTGTCAGAAGTGTGGAAACCCCGCTCCATCGATTCGCGCGGCGCCTCCGGATCGAGCGAGTTCGGTTCGTAGCTCACCCGGCCCTTTTGCAGGCTCATCTGATGGATGCCGTCGCGTTGCAGATTGTGGAACGGGCACTTCGGCGCATTCACCGGGAGCTGATGAAAATTGGGCCCGCCGAGCCGGCTGATCTGGGTGTCCAGGTAAGAGAACAGGCGTCCTTGCAGCAGCGGATCTTCCGAGAAATCGATACCCGGAACGATGTGGCTTGGGCAAAACGCCACTTGTTCGGTCTCGGCAAAGAAGTTATCGGGATTGCGATTCAAGACCATCTTCCCGACCATCTCCACCGGCACCAATTCCTCGGGAATCACCTTGGTAGCGTCAAGCACGTCGAACTGAAAACGGTCCGCGAAGTCCTGATCGAATATTTGCAGTCCGAGTTCGAACTCCGGAAAATCACCGCCGGCAATCGCGTTCCATAAATCACGGCGGTGGAAATCAGGGTCGGCTCCGCTAATTTTGACCGCCTCATCCCACAGCACCGAGCTGTTTCCCAACTTTGGTCTCCAATGGAACTTCACGAAATGGCTTTCACCGGCTTCATTTACCAGCCGGAAAGTGTGGATTCCGAAGCCCTCCATCATCCGCAGCGAACGTGGGATGGCCCGGTCAGACATCACCCACATGATCATGTGCAGCGACTCCGGCATCAGCGAAATGAAATCCCAGAAAGTATCGTGCGCCGAGGCGGCCTGGGGAAAACCGCGGTCCGGTTCGATCTTTACCGCATGGATAAGGTCGGGAAACTTCATTGCGTCCTGGATAAAAAAGACCGGAATGTTATTCCCCACCAGGTCGAAATTGCCTTGCGAGGTGTAGAACTTCACCGCGAACCCGCGCACATCGCGAGCCAGGTCCGTCGAACCGCGCTCTCCCGCCACGGTTGAAAAGCGTACGAAAACCGGTGTCTGCACCTTGGGATCGTTCAGAAACGCGGCCTTGCTGAACTTCTTCATCGATCGATAGGGCTGGAAATATCCATGCGCCCCGGCGCCGCGGGCGTGAACGATTCTTTCCGGCGTTCTCTCGTGATCGAAATGGGTGATCTTTTCACGCAGGATGAAATCTTCCAGCACGGTCGGACCGCGTTCGCCGGCGTGCAGCGAATTCTGATTATCCGAAATCGCCAGCCCCTGGTTGGTGGTCAGCGGCACTTGTTCGCGCAAGGCCTGCTGATGCGTTTCGCCGCCCGAAGAAGTCTTGCTGGAATCAGCGCGCGATGATTTTGGCTTGGTAGGTTTTTTTGCCATGGTTCGTAGTTCCTCTGGACTCATTTGAGCTTGAATACTCGTCCGTACGAGTACACGCAGACACCGCAGGTAATCGCATACACCATAGTGAGGATCGGGACGCCGCCGCCATACTCGGTACTGTGTAGGAACGAAAGCAGAAGCCGGTTCGCAGCAGGGGACGGACTGCACCCGTTGGCCACCTCGGCCGTTTTGGGATGCAGCGCTGCACATATTCATTTTCGATCTCTACATGGTTCTTGGGATGGCAGCGGTTCCGGCGGTCCGATCACACTGATCTCTGGAGTCAAATTGCTACTGTTGCGAAGAGGAAACGCATGGCTGACGAAACGCTGCGAACGCTGTACATCGATGAACTGAAAGACTTGCTGGACGCCGAAAATCAACTGATTAAAGCGATACCAAAGATGGCCGAGGCCTCTACGTCGCCCGAATTGCGAGCTGGGTTTGAGCATCACCTGGTCCAGACCAAGAATCACGCTGCCCGCCTGGAGACGATCCTGACCGCACTCGGGGAAAAGCCGAAGGGCAAGAAGTGCAAGGGAATGCAGGGAATTGTGGAAGAAGGCGACGAAATTCTCGGAGAGGATTTTGAAGGCGCGCTGATGGATTCCGGCATTATCTCGGCGGCGCAGCGAGTCGAGCACTACGAAATGGCAGCTTACGGCTGCGTCCGCGATTACGCGAAGCTGTTGGGGGAGACCAATGCGGCGCAATCCCTGGAGCAGACGCTGGAGGAAGAGAAGGCGACCGATCAGAAATTGACGGAGCTAGCCCAAGTCATCAACCGTGCAGCAGCGAGTCTTGGAACAACCGCTCGCGGAGCGAAGGCGTAACGTCCTTGGCTAGGTGATGGCAGAAGGGTGGCGCGAGTCGCCCTTTCGTCCCGATCCGTTCGGGTTTAAAGCTTGTAGCCAATCTTGCGCACAAGTTCGTGCCGCGCCTTCGCGTCCTCGGGTCCCTCGACGCCGGCTGGAGACGAACCATCGATCACGCCGACGATCCCCCGGCCTTGCGCGGTCTGCGCGACAATCACTTCCACCGGGTTCGCCGTGGCGCAGTGGATGGTGCATACCTCGAAGCAGTCGCGGACGCGGCCCAGCACGTTGATTGGATAAGCCTGGCGCATCAGCAGGACGAAGATGTGTCCGGCTCCGATGGCCCGGGCGTTAGCGGTCGCGGCGCGGCGGAGGTCGTCGTCGTTGGCCTCAATGCGCGTAAGGCATGGCCCGGACGCCTCGTTGAAGGCCACGGCAAACTTTGCGCCGGGCACCGTATTGACCATCACCTCATAGAGATCTTCGGCGGTTTTGATGAAGTGGGCGTGCCCTAGAATCAGGTTCGCGCCTTCGGGAATTTCCATTCGCACCGTAACGAAATCCATGCCCACTCCCCAATCCGGGAACTTTTCCCAGAGCTAGAGCCGCAGTAGTCCGCCGCACCGCCCCGTTATGGGCAGACCGGTGGTCGAGTCGCAGCGAAGTCTATTATCAGCAGTGTTGGCGATTACGGCAAGCGGCCCGGTGGCTTGGAAACCTGCGTGCTAGGATGAATATCGAAGCGAAATCAACTTCCAAAAAGAAACAGCCCTGCAATTAATGCACTTTTTACACGCGACGTTGAAGCATTTGTCACATCCATCGCGTAATACTGAAGTGGAGCAGAACCACCGTCGGCCGGTCTGAACGCCCGGCAGCTGTGAGGAGTGTTCGTTGGTCACTGGAACCGATTGCGTCGACGCGGAAAGGGAAGTCGGCCGACTCGCGCCGGAAGTCTCCCGCCTCGATCTGGAGGTCGCACCGCCTGTGTCTCCAGTGGTGTCTCCGGCCTTGTCATTGCCCGCCGCGGAACAGGGATCGGACGATATCTGGAACCGGACCCTGCAACGGACCAAACGATATCTCAGAATCATTTCCGGCTTCGTGTTGCTCATTGCCGGAGCGGTGATGTTCTTTACTCCTGCGCCGGGCTGGATCGTCATTCTCGCGGCCCTGGGTATTCTCGCCGCTGAGTATGTCTGGGCCCGCGTATTGCTCGATCGCATGAAAGAGCAAGGCACCAAGATCCGTGACTTCGTTTTGCCTCGCCATAACCCCGATCAGGTGTGAGTTCCCGCGCTTTGTAACTGGCCCCGCCGATTCTTAGGAAATTCCGATGATCATCGCACGAGCTTACCTCAAGCTCCCCTCTTCAAAGCGGGAACTCCCGGTGCTCTGCACTACTCCGCGAAGATGGGCAGGTGGAGCGGAGGCTGGACGTGAAAATCCATGCGCGCGATTTCTTCCAGCGCGCGACCTACCAACGATGTGCTGCACGGCTCCAGGGTGATTACAAAGGGAAGGGCCGAGTGCGGGTATCCCGGCTTTTGCAGGACGGCGTCAATGCTGATCCCGTGGCGCGAAAGCACCGTGGCGAGCGCGGCGATGATTCCGGGGCGGTCGTTGATAACCAGGCGCAGGTAGTGGCGGACGGTGAAATCTCCGCTGACGGCTTCGGGGATCTCGATGGGCGCCGGCGGGCGCGCTGTGCCGCCCCCGCTGCTGGCGATGGCGATAAGATCGGAGACCACCGCAACCGCTGTCGGATCTCCTCCGGCGCCAAATCCGGAGAAAACCATCTGCCCCGAAAATTCGCCGGTGGACGCGACCAGGTTTCGCCCGCCTTCCACGTGCGCGATCAGCGACGTCAGCGGCACCAGCGCGGGTTGGACGGCGGCAAACAGCTTGCCCGGTTCGCCTGAGGCGGCAGAAACTTTCTTCGCGGACGAGATTTGCCGAATGGTGCACCTCAAGTCGTGCGCGTAGGCGAAGTCCACTGCTTCGATGGCGGAAATAGGCCGGCAGGGAATTTGCTCGGCGCGGACGCGAATGTGCAGCCCGGCCTGGGTGAGGATCACCAGTTTCGCGCGCGCATCGATACCATCGATGTCGCTCGATGGATCGGCCTCGGCGAAGCCTAGCTTCTGGGCTTCGGCCAGCGCGGTGGCGAAGCTCGCTCCGTGAGCTTCCATCTGCGTGAGAATGTAGTTACAGGTGCCGTTGAGAATTCCCTGGATCTGAAACAGGCGGTCGCCCGCCAGTCCCTGCTCGATGCCCATGATCGCGGGAATGCCGCCCGCCACCGACGCGCCAAACTCGATCCGCTGCCCCGATGCGACCGCGAGCTCGACCAGTTCCGGCCCGGACTCGGCGATGAGCAACTTGTTGGCCGTGACCACGGATTTACCGGCGCGCAGGGCGCGGCGAATCAGCGTACCCGCAGGCTCGAGCCCTCCCATCAGCTCAACGACGATGTCGGCGTCGGAGGCCAGCACTTCGTCGAAGCTGTCTGTCCAGCGGATGTGCGCCGGCAGAGCATCGGACTTCTTGCTTTGCACGTTGCGATTGCAAATCGATATCAGCCGCAGCGCCCCCGCGATATCAGCGCAAAGGATCTTGGCGACCGACCGGCCGACGGTGCCGAAGCCGACCAGGGCGACCTTCAGCGGGCGAGCCGCACTACCGGAGCCGGTCGTGCTGGCAGGGAACTCGGAGGACTGTGGGTTCTGGGTCACAAAAATCCCTTCGTACGATTGTGGAGTGGGTGATGGCCGGCGTGGGCAGCACTGGGTCCGCGCCAACGGACTACGAAACCTCGACTGCGCGAGAATTGTATCAAGACCTGAGGGATCGGCGAAGCTGGGTCTAGGGTAACCACCTCAACGAATTACAGGACTCACCTGATGCCGCCGGCGCGTGCGGGCTGGGTAAACTTGTTGAGGAGCCTGCACGGTTGGTCGAAACAGGAGCGTAGCCCACGGCCCCAATATGGCAACGAGGAGAACTTATGAATAGCTTCAAATGTCTTGCGCTAGCTGCTGTTGCTGGATTCTGCCTGACAGTGGCCGCCCCCAAAACACAGGCGGCTCAGGTCGAAGTCAGCGTTGGAGTGGCTCCTGAATGTCCCTACGGTTACTACGACGTCGCTCCTTACGGATGTGCCCCCTACGGCTATTATGGCCCTGAGTGGTTCTCGGGCGGCGTATTCATTGGCGCTGGCCCCTGGTTCCACGGTCCGGCCAACTTCCACGGGCACGTAAATAACCGCTTTCATCCCGAACACGGCTACAAAGGCCCGGTGCCCAATCGCGGCGACAAGCCCGAACCGGCGAAACGCTTGGATAAAGTAGACCACTTCAAAGCGAACGAAGTGCGCGATGGCCGCGGTCACGCAGTGGGGAAACGCTAAGAACAGTCACGCGAACGCTGTAATAACCGGATCCTCCGCGAGGCGCTTGGGCGCCTTGCGGCGGGATTTGGAGCAATTCCGACCACCTCCCGCAGAGCGGTCGTGCCCTCGAGCATTGATCTTATGAGCCGTCAGCCAATCCGTTCTCTTTCCTCTTCTGTTCGCTCGCAATTCAACTCTGAAAGCAGCGGCTCGGCTTAGGTTTCTGGTGGCCGTTATAGGCCAGGGAGCGTTCCTATACTATATTGTCGCCTTCCTGGGCACGTCCCGACGCTTCAGGGAGACTTCGAGGCCCGGAGCAGGAACGCTCTCCTTAGGCCGTGCGTTGCCAATGTTCATGAGCTGTCTCCTGCTGGAGGGGTATGAAATGATGGAACGGATCGCAGACGTGGTGCCGCATCCCAGGGCCAGGATTACCGGCGTCGTCTACTTGCTCTATTTTCTGACGGCAATATCTTCCGAGGTGTTCATGAAAGGGCTGGTTGTATCCGACGACGCCGCGGCTACAGCGAACAACCTACTGGCGCACGAGCCTCTATTTCGGCTGGGTTTGGCTGCTAGCCTGATCGCTACCGCGTGGTACGTCGCTTTGACGGCACTCTTCTATTCCATGTTTAAGCCCGTGAATCGGAGCCTCTCGTTACTCGCGGCCTTCTTGAGTCTGGTGGGATGCGCCATTCTGGTTTTCGCCAGCGTCTTTCAACTGAGCCCCTTGGTCGTCTTGAAAGGCAGCCAGTACTTGAACGTATTTAACCTGGAGCAGTTGCGGGCCCTGGCGCTGCTGTTTCTCAACCTGCATAATCAGGCCGTTAATGTCAGCCTGGTATTTTTCGCATTGTATTGCCTCCTGATCGGCTACCTCATCTTCAGGTCGGCCTTCCTGCCTCGAACTCTGGGAGTGCTGATGGTGCTTGCCGGTTTGGGTTGGCTCGCCTTTCTTTCACCTCCGTTGGCAAACCATCTTTCCCCCTACATTCAGATCTCCGGCTTCCTGGCGGAGGTATCGCTGATGATATGGCTCCTCGCGAAGGGCGTGAACGTTCAACGATGGAAGGAGCAAGGCAGCAACGCGGAGGCGCGCCAATGAGAGCCGCCATCTATAACAGATACGGACCTCCCGATGTAATCCAGATCAGCGAGGTGGAAAAGCCCGTTCCCAAGGACGATGAAGTTTTGCTAAGAATTCGCGCGGCTGCGGTCAATCCACTTGACTGGCACTTCATGCGCGGCACGCCTTACGCCGTTCGCCTGATAGCCGGCTTACGCAAACCAAAGGACACACGACTAGGCGTGGATGTGGCTGGCCACGTGGAAGCGGTTGGCAGGAACGTAACGCGGTTCAAAGCAGGCGACGAGGTGTTCGGCTCGTGCCGCGGGGCCTTCGCGGAATACGCGTGTGCTTCCGAGTCGGCGTTGGTCATGAAGCCAGAAAACGTCACCTTCGAGCAAGCTGCTTCTGTGGCTATCGCGGCGTTCACCGCGTTGCAGGGTCTTCGCGACAAGGGCCACATTCAGCCCGGGCAGAAGGTCTTGATTAACGGAGCGGCGGGAGGCGTGGGTACCTTCGCTGTGCAGATCGCCAAGTCGTTTGGCGCAGATGTGACCGGCGTATGCAGTACCAGGAATTTGGAGATGGTCCGATCCATCGGCGCGGATCAGGTGATCGACTACACCCGGGAGGATTTCACCAGGAATGCCAAACGTTATGACGTGTTTTTCGACGCCGCCGGGAACCATTCATTGTGGGCATGCAGGCGCGTCTTAAATCCCAAGGGGACATACGTCCCGGTCGGAGGATCGACTGATCGGTGGATGATTGGCCCGCTCGCTCGCGCGATCACCGCGTTAGTGTTGTCGTGGTTCGTGAGCCAGACGATCGTCGCATTCTTCGTCGCGAAAGCGAGCCACGAGGACCTGGCCATCATGCACGAACTCCTAAAGACCGAAAAGGTGACACCGGTCATCGACAGGCGCTACCCATTGAACGAAGTCCCTGGGGCTATCCGGTATCTGGAAACGGGGCACGCCCGCGGAAAAGTAATAATCACTATGGAAGACAGCAACAAGCCCTGACGCGACGCTGCACCCGCGCCCGCTCCGTAGCGCGTCGCAAATCGCGTGAGCTCAGGAATAGAATACGCGGCTAGTGCCGCAGATTTTTGATGCCACCAAACGTCAAGGAGTCCTGCCAAAAGGTATTCAAGGGCCCAGCACTCGGGCCCCGGAAAGGGTTGAGGGAACGGCGGTCAAAATGTACAATGGTTTGCTCCTCCTCGACCTACGTCGATCGGCAATCCGCACAATGCTTGGGAGGTCGTACAATTGGCAGTACATCAGATTCTGGATCTGATTATCCTGGTTCGAGTCCAGGCCTCCCAGCCAATCTTCCAGCAAGCCTAGCGAACCGCCAAATCCTGGGCCATATCCCCAACGCCCAACCCGGCGCACCTCTGAATTTCGTGTTCTCTTTGGCGTCGCGCGACCTAACCATGCAGGCCGACGTCATTTGCTGCGTTTCCGCTGATGCGTTCTAGGCGAGGTCGTCGAACGTCTTTATCGTGGGATGTTGGGTCGAAGCGATAACTGCGTTCGGGGAACGGACTACCAGTGCCGTCTGCATTCCGGCGGAGCGCGCGGCATCCAATTCTTCTACGGTGTCCGATAGGAAGAGGAATTGATTCGTTGGGCTTCCGGAAACGAGCGCGATCTTGTCGTAGCTCTCGCTGCTCCGCTTCGCTCCTGCTCGGGTGTCAAAGAACGATTTGATGCTGGGCGTCAGATCGCCGAACTTGGTGCTGCGAAAAAGCATCTGCTGGGCCAGAGTGCTTCCCGACGAATAGATCGAAATTTCCAGGCCTTTCCGGCGCCAGCGGTCGAATGCCGGCGGAACATCTGGGTAGACTTCGCCGCGCAGGGTTCCGGACCGATAGCCTTCTTGCCAGATCAAGCCCTGCAGCGATTTCAGCGCACCGGCCTTGCTGTCACGATCCATCAGCCACAGTCCGTACCGCGCGGCTGAGTCAATCTCTGTCTCGGGCGCGGCCGTGCGCCATTCCGGCGGAGCTTTGCCTTCCCGCTCGTCGACGGTGTGTTGCGCTTTGAGGCCAGCCACACACGCACGGACCTCCCGCGTATCAACCGCTTTATGAAGAAATACGGAGAGATTGTTTCTCGCGTAGCCAAACAGGGTCCGGAAGACAAAATCTACCGGGGTGGTGGTGCCTTCGATATCGAGCAGGATAATTCTGATCGCGGGTGATTCGCTGGGTGTAGGAGGGCTCACGCGTTATTTCGCTGCTGGCTCGCTGGGCCGAATGTATGCCGGCCCCCAGCAGACCGGCTCGTAGCCGCGATCCACGCCACTGTTCGTGTAGAGCGGAGTCCAGCCCGTCGCGTCTTGGAACAGGCGAATCGCGCGAATGCGGCGGTCTCCGCAGAGATCGAACCAATGTTGGGTGCCGCGCGGAACGCGGATCAAGTCGCCGGCGACTACCTCAATGGCGACCACCGGTCCGTCCGCGGGATGAATGTGAAATAGGCCGCGGCCGGCGATGATGAAGCGCACTTCGTCTTCGTCGTGAGAGTGCTCAATATTAAATCGGGCCAGCATGGTATCCAGGCCCGGCGTTTCGGAGTGGATGTCGATTACGTCCGCGGTCGCGTAGCCGTCCCGCTGCTTCAGGCGGTCGATCTCGACGGCGTAGGCGTGCAAAATCAGCTCGGGCGTCGCGTCGGGTGGCAGCCGAGCGTCCGTTTGCCAGCGCTCGTATTCGATTCCAATTCCCGCAAGATAATCGCGCACCGCGTTAAATTCCGTCAAAGTGCAGTCTTTTTCGGGGATTCGTACGATGGCCATGGCAATTTCCTTCGCGTGTAAATCTTAGTACCGATTTCCCGCAGAGCCATAGCGGACCAGCACTTCCATCAGGAACTCGATGATCTCCACGTGCCGCTTGGCTTCCCGGAGCGTCGCGCCCCAAGTGTAGAGGCCGTGCTTGCGAAGCAGCAGACCGTGAATCTCGGGCTGCTTTCCAAGCAAACCGGCAATCTCCACAGACAGCTCCTCCATGTTCTGCGAATTTTCAACGATTGGCAACCGTTCGGTATGCTGGTGCGAAGTGACCCCTTCGAGCCCCTTCAGCATTTCGTACCCTTGCAGCAATACCGCGCCCCCGCCCGCATGCTCCTCCGAGAGGATAGTGCCGCAAATCGAATGAGTGTGCAGGATTGCGCTGGCGCTGGCGCTGCGCTCGCGAGCGATGGCCACGTGGACGAGGGCCTCCGCCGACGCCCGGTGCTTTCCGCGGACCACCTTGCCCGACGCGTCGATCTCCACAATTTGCGATGGCTCGACGCTGCCTTTGTCCAGTCCGCTCGCGGTGATGGCCAGGCGCAGCGGCTCACGCCCAACCACAGCGCTGAAGTTCCCACTAGTCCCGAAGACCCAGCCGCGGGAGTAAAACGCTCTGCTGATCACCGCAATTTCGCGGGCCGCCGCGCGAAAGGGCATCTCCTCTAGCAGGTGAGGTGTTCGCGGTTTACGCGGCGTCATGCTCTTGCGGTCACGCTGTCTCCGCAGTCGTCGGGTCTATAATCGTCACGATCTCCGAGACGCGGTTTGCCGGAAATCCGCCCTGCCGCGCGTGTTCGCGGATCAGTTCGGCGTTGGGAGCGATGTAAACGCAATAAATCTTGTCGCCGGTGACGTAACTTTGCACCCACTGAATTTGTGGGCCCAGAACTCGCAGGACCGAACAGGATTTTTCCGAGACTCCCTGAAGCTGCGCCGGTGTTAGCGCGCCGGCTCCAGGAATTTCGCGCTCGATCAGGAACTTGGGCATGTGCTCTCCTCTGGCTCAACGTGCATGGAAATTATTTCGGGAACAGCGACTCCCGGGAGTGCAAAAGTACATCTAGGCGCTTATTGCGTCAACTGCCCACGGGGTCGGTTCTTTACGCTTGCGTACGCGCGGCTGCTCGCCGCCGACCACGCCGCTCGGTAATCGAACGGATACTTTGAGACGTGCGATTTGGTAGCCTAAAGTCCGATGCTCGAACGTTACTTGGCTCCCCATGGCCCTGCTAAAAATGGATGGGAATCGAACGCTAGTTTCCAATCCAGGCGCCCGTGGGGATTAGAAATCGTATATCCAACAAAACAAACCACAAGCGGGTTCTGAATCCAGGCGAATTGCAGATTTTGGCGCGCGGTACAGCGCCGGCAATGAATACCCAGGAGGGCACGGTGAAAGCGATTCGTTTCGGGATACTAGTAAGCGGCGCGTTTTCGAGTCACCAGCTCTGGGTCACGCCGTACCGCCCCGATGAGTTATACGCGTTGTTATCCGACGGCGAGCAAAGGCGGAGACGGCCTGGCGGTTTGGACGCAAGCGAATCGGCCGATCGAAAATACCGATATCGTGGCGTGGTGCACCCTGGGTTTCCATCACGTGCCGCGCGCGGAAGATTGGCCGGTGATGCCGGTGATGTGGCATGATTTTGTGATCCGGCCTTACGATTTCTTCGCACAAAATCCAGTTCTCACCTTGCCGAATAAGCCGTGACTTAGAGCATCGTACTCAATTCCCGGACTGCGCCGGATAACGGGAGGAGTATGCTTAGTACTGCCCTTCGGGAGGGGCATCGGTGACAAATTCGGAACGCGAGCTTTCCAGGCGCCGATTCTTGAAAACGCTGAGCGCGGGCGGCAGTGCCTTTGGGCTAGCCGGAATTCTCGGGGTGCGCGATGCTACGCCCCAGGAGCCTTCGGCTTCGCGCGGCGTGCCCGATTTCACCGGCCCTGGCCCGAATCCATATTGGAATTCGGTGGGGCCGTATATTACTGAACCGCAAAAGGCCCCGCTGATTCTTATGGCCGACCGGCCCGTGCAGCTCGAAACCCCGCGGCACTATTTCCTGAGTGCATTCACGCCGAACGAAGCCTTCTATGTGCGCTGGCATCTCGAGACGTTGCCGAATTCGGTGGATCTGAAGGAGTGGCGCCTGCATGTTGAGGGGAATGTGGGAAATCCTCTCACCCTCAGCCTTCCGGATTTGATCGGCCGCTTCAAGCCCGTTTCCGTCGCCGCGGTGAACCAATGCTCCGGCAACAGCCGCAGCTTACTCCAGCCTCGCGTCCCCGGTTCGCAATGGGGTAACGGCGCAATGGGCAACGCCCTCTGGACCGGAGCGAAGCTTCGCGAGATTCTGGACGCGGCGAAGTTGAAGAGCGGCTCGTTGCAGGTGCAATTCGAAGGATTGGACCGTGGGAAAGGGCCCGAAGGGTATGGCTCGAACCGATTCATGAAGTCGCTCGACCTGAACGACCCGGTGCTCGAAGAGTGTATCGTCGCCTACTCCATGAACGGCGAGCCGCTGCCGATGCTCAACGGTTTCCCGGTGCGCCTGGTGGTGCCCGGGAATTTCGCGACGTACTGGGTGAAGTGCCTCTCCTGGATTCGCGTCCTCGATAAACCGGACGATAATTTCTGGATGAAGACCGCCTATCGCATTCCGGATACTCCGGGCGGTACGACAACGCCCGAGGACGTAAAGGCCGGGAAGGTCAAAACGATCCCCATTTCGAAGATGCCGGTGCGGTCGTTCCTGATCTCTCCCGATGGCACTGGGAAAATCCCCGCTGGCCTGCCCGTGCAGTTGCGTGGCATCGCGTTCAGCGGGTATGGCCGCGTCAAGAAAGTAGAGGTCTCGGCCGACAAAGGCTCAAACTGGCTAGACGCCCGTTTGGGAGAAGATCTGGGGCCCTATTCCTTCCGAACTTGGGAGCTTCCCTGGACGCCAAAGCGCCCCGGCAAATATGAATTGGCCGTTCGCGCAACAGACGAGAAAGGCCACACCCAGCCCGACCAGCCCATCTGGAATCCTGGCGGCTACCTGTGGAATCGAATCGAGCGCCAAGAGATCACCGTGGGCGGCGCCTCATGAAGGGCGCGCGAGTGAGTACGGGTAAAGGCTTCGCGCTATCCACCGTGCTGTGCGCGCTTCTCGCCGGCACCGCCCTGTACGCGGAGTTCGACGCGGGATTCTACGCGCCACAAAGAGCCGGAAGCCTTCGCCAGACGCTCCCTCATCCCGCCACCAGCGGAACGTCCTATGAAGTGGGAGCCTATCCTCTGTACCCTACCAACCTCGTGCCCGGCGACGGCCAGAGCGAGGTCGCGTCCTACTGCAACACCTGCCACAGCCCGCGATACATCACCCTCCAGCCTCCTCTGCCCGCGGAAGTCTGGGCCGCCGAAGTAAACAAAATGGTGAAGGTCTACGGTGCGTCCATCCCAGAAGATTCCACCCAGAAAATCATCACCTACCTGCAATCCCATTACACCCCCGAAACTCGCAAGAAGTAAGACGCATCTCGCGCTCGTTCGGTTTAGTCTTGCCGGTGCGAATGGTTATTCTTGACCGCCACCACCGCGCTGGGGCCCGAATTATTGCGTCGCGTGACGGTTGTAGTTGGGGTACTCCGGCTTATGCGGTTCCGGCGCGGGATGCTTGGCCAATTCTTCTAGCGCCAGGCTTACGGCCTTCTCCAGTTGCGGGTCGTGGCCTTCGCTTACTGGCTTGGGGTCCATGTCCACTTCGTAGTCTGGCTGCACTCCGTGGTTCTCTACGTCCCATTGGCCTTGCGGATTGAAGAAGCCGAAGCTGGGTGAAGTTACTCGGCCACCGTCCATTAGCACCGGGATGTTGCCGATGCCGACCAACCCGCCCCAGGTGCGCTTGCCGACCAGCGGGCCCAATTGAGCTTCGCGGAAATACCACGGCATGGCGTCGCCGCCGGAGCCGGAGAATTCGTTGGTGATCATCACCTTGGGTCCCAGGATCGAGGCTTGCGGGGTGCGGTAGATCGCGCCGTAACGCGGCGCCCACCAACTCATCAGGGTGCGCTTCATCGCGTCGATGATGTAGTCGGCGGCCTGGCCGCCGCCGTTGAAGCGCTCGTCAATCACCGCGCCTTGCTTATCGAGCTGCGCAAAGTAGTAGCGGTTGAAATTCGTGAGGCCGCCCAGCGCGGTGTCCGGCAAATAGACGTAGGCCAGCTTGCCGCCGCTCAGCTCTTGCACCTTGTGCCGGTTGGCCTCGATCCACGCCAGGTTGCGCAAATTCAGGTCCGCGCCGATCGGCGTCACGGTGATATCGTGTGCGCCCTTGCCGCTTGGGTCCGAAGCGATCTTCAGCACCACTTGTGTTCCCGCGGTGCCCTCCAGCAGACGCTGAATGTCATCGGCGCCGCGCAGCTCCTCGCCACCAATCGCCAGGATGAAATCTCCCACGGCCACCTTCAGTCCTGGCTCGGCGAGCGGCGCATGCGCGTCCGGATTCCAGCGCTCACCCGTATATATCCGCTTGATCCGGTAGCGGCCGTCGACGACCTCGTAGTCGGCGCCCAGCAGGCCACCCGGAACCCGATTGGGGTGGGCGATGGTTCCTCCAATACCCCGCAGATGCCCGATCGAGAAGTCGCCCAGCATCTCCTGAAAGAGATAGTTCAGATCGCTGCGCGAGCCCACTTCGTCCAGATACGGTTTGTATTTCGCTTCTGCGGCCGCGGTGTCCACGCCGTGATAGTGCGGATCGTAGAAGAAACTGCGCTCGATCTGCCATATCTCGTGAAACATCTGCCGCCACTCGGCGCGCGGGTCCACCCGGACTTCCATGTGCGACAAATCCAATTCGCCTTCGCCCGGTTTCGCCGGCGCATCGGCGGGAACGATGACCAACGTTGGCGCCGGACCGGCCGCCTGCGGGTCGTCCGGGTCGGCGTGGGCCATCTCCAGCAGCACCTTTTTGCCGTCGAACGAAACATCGAATCCGGCGACGTGCTCGGCCAGCTTCTCGGGCTTTTTCGTTTTCAGTTCGAAGCGCGTCAGCGTCTGCCCGCGCTCTGGTCCGAATCGTCCGCCCCCGTCCAGCAGATAAAGCGTGCCTTCCTTGCCTGCCGCCAAATCGGTATATCCCTTCGGAGGAAGCGGAAGCGCGACGACGCGGTCCTCGATATGTTCGAGATCGATCTTCACCGGTTTCGCTTTCGCAGCCTTTTCGGTTTCGTCCGGCTTGCCTGCTTCCTCGGACTTCTTGCCGGCATCGGACTTGTCTTTATCCTTGTCCGCGTGCTCGTCGCCGGACTCTTTGCTGTCCTTGTCGTCCTTGTTGTCGCTGGCGTCCTTGGCGCCGGGGACCTTCTCGTCTTCACTTTGCGGCGCAATGGGAGAAGCTGCATCCGCAGCCAGTACCAGGGCGTCCACGCTGCGGGTGACGGTGAACTCATCGCTGCTCATGTCCAGCCCACTGGTGGAGGTGCCGTAATTCGTGCTTTCCGTGAAGTAGAGATATTTTCCGCCCCGGTCAAACGCGGGGAAGCGCACATCGCTCATGCCATCGGTGATCTGGGTACTCTTGCCCGACGCGACCGAGTACAGGAAAAGTGCGTGCAGCCGATTGGAGAGGGACTGCGTGTAGGCGAGCCACTTCGAGTCGGGCGACCAGGAAGCGTCGTTGTCTCCGTCACCGTTTACCGCGGCATCGATCACCGCGGCCTTGCCAGTGACTGTATCCAATTGCCAGACCTCCATTTTGTTGTCGTGGAAGGCGATCCGCTTGGAATCCGGCGACCATACTGGATGAAAATAAAACGTAGGTTCGTTCGCCAGCGGAAACTTCTTCACCGGACCCGCGCCGGTCTGGCTGCCGATGTGCAGCGCGTACTGCCCCGACTCATCCGAGAAATACGCGATGCACTGCCCGTCCGGTGACCATGCCGGCTCGCGCTCCATCACCCCCGGAGTATTGGTGATATCCCGGGTGGTGCTTTCTTTGGCCGGCACCGTGAAGACATCGCCATGCGCCTCCAGCACCGCGCGCACCCCGGTGGGCGAAATCGCGTAGTGCTCGATCTCTCGATTCGCAGGCGAGATCCGTGCCCGCACATCGGGCAGGTCCGCGCTTAGGTCCACGGCAATCGGCTTGGTCTGGCCACTGGCGGTGTCGTACAGAAAGAGTTCGCCGAAGCGGTCGTAGACGATCCCGCCTGGCCCGGCGCTTGCCGAACGCACATCCGCGCCGTCATTCTTCACCACTTCCTTCACCGATTTGCTGCCGGGATCAAAACTGAACAGCGATACCGGCCCATTGCGATCCGAAAGAAAATATACCCGGTTGTCGACCCACACCGGATTGAAGTCATTCGACTTCTCGCGCGGGACCTTCACCACCTCCAGCGTCGCCATGTCCGCAATCCATACCGAGCTTGCCAGTCCGCCGCGGTAGTTTCTCCACGAAACATACGCGGAATAATTGAAGCCCGACGCGCCGCCCACCGGCGAGTACGCAAAGTATTTTCCGTCCGCGGAGAACTTGCCGGAGAAGGCCATTGGCAGCGGCAGCGCAGTGGCCAGCCCCCCGTTCACCGAAATCTTGAACAATTTTGTGTAGCGCCCGCTGCTGCTCTCGCGATTGGACCGGAAGATCACGTTCTTTCCGTCCGGCGTCCAAGCCACCGCGGCATCCACCGCAGGATGAAAGGTGAGGCGCTTGGGTACTCCGCCGGTTGCCGGGATCACAAAAACATCGGTATTGCCGTCGTATTCGCCGGTGAAGGCGATCATGCTGCCATCCGGCGAGAACACCGGGTCGGTTTCAATGCCCGTTCCGGTGGTCAGGCGAGAAGCGCGGCCGCCATTTCGGTCCACCGTCCACAAATCGCCCGCATAAGAAAAGGCGACGAGGTTGCCGTTGAAGGCCGGCCGCTGCAACAGCGGGTGGGAAGACTGAGCGGCGATCAGCAGGGGATAAAGCGCGGCGAAAATCACGATAAAAAGCGGCCGAGTCAAGCGCATGTTTTTTGCTCCGTTAATTATTCGCCGGTAATAGTAGCCCATTCAGTTCGTTTCTAATAGTTCAGGCCAAATCCAAAATGATAAAGCGGGTGCGCGGTGTCGTGCGGGGCGTCTTCCGCTTGGGCTTCCACTTCGGCCATCGAGGACGGCAACTCAAACGGCAAGCGGCCTTTCGGCTTGGCGGCGCCGGTTAGAACGTCGAAGAGCGCGGCGTCACTCACACCGAAGTCGCCGAGCAACGCGGCCACTTGATCTTTGATATTGGTCAGAATGGCGGGACGGTCGAGGTAAACGGTGACTATGGTTGGTACGCTGGCGCTGGCCTTTTTCACCGCCTCAAAGTCGGGGCTGCCATCCTGAAAGGCCAGGCTGCCCTCGTGTTGGCGGGTGCCGAAAACATAGCCGGGATGGATCGTTTGGTTGGGAGCCGAGACCCTCACGATCGCGACGTCGGCCCATTCGGGTGCGTCGACGACTGTAAAGCCATGCTCGCGAGCCACATCGGCACTCACTTTGTAGAGATAAACTCGTTTAATCTTCGGCGCTAAGGGCAGGATATTGCCTTTGTTTTCGAGCAGAACCAGCGAACTGCTCTGCGCTGCCCGAGCTTCCTTCTGGAATGCGGGTTTGCCAACTACAGCGCTGGCTTGCGGTGCATCCACATACGGATTTTCGAAGAGCCCCTGTTGGAATTTCTGCAGCAGTATCCGGTAAACGGATTCATCCAGCCGCGATTCGGGCAGCTTTCCGGCGTGCACCGCATCGACCAGCAGATTCGATTCGTCGGTTCCGCCGAACTGATCGACGCCGGCAAGCACGGCCTTGACGAACCGGTCTTCCCGGGACAGTTTCTCAACGCCCCAAGGCATCCCGACGAACGCAAAACTGGGCGTCTGCCCCGGCGGAACACCATCTACACATGGCCCACTGCAATCGTTGGTGATGCCCCAATCGGTGAGGATCACGCCCTGGAAGCCGAATCGGCCGCGCAACAGGTCAGTGAGAAGCTGATGGTTAAATCCCGCACCCACTTGTTCCAGCGGCTGGCCATTCAACGAGAGGCCTTGCAGAATCGAATATGTGGGCATCACCGCGGCAACTTTGGCGGCAAACGCCCCGGTAAAAGGAATGAGGTGGTATTCGAAATTGCCGGCCGGAAAGACCGCGTACTTGCCGTACGCGGAATGGCTATCAAGTCCCTTTAACTGAGCGCCATATCCCACCCAGTGCTTTACCACCGCAATCACACTGTCTTTGTTGATTCCATCGCTGCCATTCTGAAATCCTTCGACGTATGCCTGTACCAGCCTCTTCGCCATCTCGGCATCTTCGCCAAATGTCCCATTCGCGCGGGCCCAACGGGGCTCAGTGGCAAGATCGGCTTGGGGCGACAGAGCTTCCTCGATCCCCACGGCTCGATATTCCTGGCGGGCGATATCCGCGAAGCGCTTAACCAGGCCCGAATCACCAATCGCGGCAAAGCCCAGCGTTTCGGGCCATTGGGAAAAGCCGTCGCCGGCAACGCTTGCTCCTTCAATGACTTGAAAGTGGCTGCGCGGATCGGTGCTAATGGTAACGGGTATGCCAAGGCGCGTATTTTCGGCAGCTTCCTGCAGGGAGTTGTTTTCTTTTGCGAAATTGGCTGGCGCGCCGGTCAGGCGGGTGATGAACGTATTCACCTTGGCGCCGGCGATCAACGCCTGGGCACGCGGCAAGTCGTAGTGCTCTCCCGACCCCGGCGGACCGATCGGGGTGGTCGAGGGTGCCGTAGAGTGCATCATCACCCCGGCCTTTTCTTCCAGGGTCATTTGCAGCAGGAGGTCTTTGGCCCGATCTTCGGGCCTCTGCCGCCAGTCCTCGTAGGCGTCCAGACGGCCATTTTTATTGAGGTCTTTAAACTGCAACCGATCCTGAACGAGGACTGCTTTCGAGCGGTGGCCCAAAAGGGGCTGGCTGGCCGCAGTTTCAGCGCGGTCGATTAGGGCCGGGCCCAGCAGAAGTAGACTGACCGACACGAGCACAAGAAGTGTTTTCATTGTTTCATCCGCCTCGACTCCCCTGCGAGACACCGGGCGGGCACGAGCTTGCACAAAACAGGGGCAAGTTGCCATCCAAAAATTGTTGCCGTGTGGCCGCCAGTTTTTGCTATTGTTGGCGTCACGGGAGATTAGAGAAGCATAAGGCTGGCTGCAGCGCCCCTTAGGCGGGTGGCAGGAAGCTGGGAACTCGCCGCCCTTGCTTTTGTTTTGGCGGTCCGAGGGCCGCGTCTAGCCACTCTAAATGCTTAGAAACACCCCACTTGTCGGATAAAGCACAGGTCACGCCGTTTGGCCGTTGGGTTCCCGCTGCAATGCTAAAATCTACCCTTACCGTCCCCGCCCGGAGGAATTATGCGCGTCGCTCTAAAAGCAATTCTTGGCACAGCTTGCATGGCTCTCACCGCGGTGCCGATGCTCACTGGCCAGACCAGCCCCGACCAATCGGCCGAACGAGTGTTCCAGCGTGAAGCCCAGGAAGTGACTTTGCTGAAACAATACTCGCCGGTCATGGAAATCTACATCCAGGACCTGAAGAGCGATCAGGGGCACCTGGCCCCGGAAGCCGACCATTATTACCTGGGCCGTGCGTCGTTTGGTCAAGGGACGATGCAGGGCGATAACGGGGCGAACCCAAACGTTAAGAAAGATCGAAAAGAAGAGAAGAAAGAAAAAGAAGAGATCAGCGCCGAGAAAATCGACAAGAAACACGCACCAGGGATGATCGGGGAGCTGGCCGGCGCCTTTCCCAAGGAATCGGTGCAGCAAGGCTTCATGAAGTTGATTTACGTCGATCCGCTAGGATTCGATCGGAATCGCTACCACTTGGATTACGTGCGCCGGGAATTCCTGGGCGAAGTGCGGTGCCTGGTATTCGATGCCATGGTGGCGCCGGGGCTCAAAGGGCCGCATTTCCAGGGCCGAATTTGGGTAGAGGATAAGGATTACACCATCGTCCGTTTCAACGGCGAATATTTCGGGGATGAGGGCAAGATTAAGGGCTTTGGTCTGCGATTGGATAGCTGGCGCGAGAACATTGCGCCGAACGTGTGGGCGCCAGGCTACATTTTCAGCGTGCTGTCCGATCCCGAACGGGGACTAGCGCGATTCGAGGCGCAATCTACGTTCTGGAGCTATAACCCCAAGCGCGCCCGCACCGAATCGGATCGCACCGAAGAAGAGAGCCTGCGCGCGCAGGACCGCGAACACGAAGATGAAGCGATGGACCGCATGGAATCGGCGGCACTGCTCGCTCCGGCCGGGGAAGTGGACAAGGTCCTGGACGCGGTGATGAATAACATCGAAGTCGGCAACAACCTGGACATCGAGCCGGAGCCGGAAGGTCGAGTGCTGATGACCTCCACGCTGGAATGCTTCAACATCGGGCACACCGTGGTGATCAGCCGCGGGCTGCTGGATATGCTGCCGGACGAAGGGGCCTTGGCTGCGGTATTGGCGCACGAAATGGCGCATATTCTTGCCGCGCACCCCGCGGGCGAAAAGTGGTCCTACCGCGATTGGTCGGCATTTCCACCCGAAGACAGCTTCAATCATTTCGAATATCCGATCAACCCGCAAGACGAGGACGCCGCGAACAAGAAAGCGCTCGAATTGCTGAAGAGTTCAGCGTACAAAGATTTGTGGAGTGGTGGATCGTTCCTGCACGTCGTCGATCAGTATTCCAAGTCGTTTCCGAACTTGATCGGGCCCCACGTGGAGGCGCGCACACCGATGGCTTCCGCGATTCTGAGCACCGCGCAGAAGCCGCAGGGAGCGCCGGAAGAGAAGCAATTGGCGGCGCTGCCGATCATGGGGACGCGAATCAGGGTTGACCTGTGGACCGACCAGATCGAACTCCGCCGGAACAAGCCTGGCGTGCTGCCCTCGGTAAGAGAGGTGCGGCCGTTTGAAATTCGGCCGTTCCACCTGTATCTGACGCGCTGGGCACCGCCCACCGCAGTGCCGGCGGCACCGGCGAAAGCTCCGGACGCGAGCGGCACGGCGCCCGCCAACCCCCCGGCTCAACAACCGAATTAGCACTGCATCCGGGTTCCAAAAGTGAAGCGAAAGAACGGCACGCATGGCGGATGAATCCAAGCCCTTCGCGGGCTTTCGCAACCCGCTGTTGTATACCTCGGTCCTAATGCTGGTGGTGCTGATTTATCTGGGCATCACCTTTCTTTCCAGGCGGCAGCAAAATCGGGAACTCGAAGAGCAAGCGAAAGCGAAGCAGCGCCAACAGGATAGCCAATCGGTGGAGAACCTGGGCGGGGACCGCTTCGAAATCCTGAATTTCTACGCGTTACCTGGAGTCATCCACCGCGGCGACGAGGCTCAGCTCTGCTACGGCGTCTCCAACGCGAAGACCATCAAAATCGATCCGCCGGTTGAGAGTGTGTGGCCGTCGCTCAACCGCTGCCTCAACATTTCCCCGAAGAAAGACACCACCTACACACTCACCGCGCAGGACGCCGCTGGAAACAGCAAGACCGCGTCGCTAACTCTGCAAGTCCGCTAGCAGGTCCTACCAGCAGGCATGTGCGTGAATGCGTTGCTATGCTCGCGCGGGCGATGGCGACTACTGCGGATCGAGGCGGGTATGCGGAACCATCGGGGGCAGCGGTTCGCCCACGTCGGCCGGGAAGGGAAATTCGGATATCCGGCGGTTCGGATCTTTGGCGAATTCCTCCAGCAGATTTCGGAATTGACCGATCAGCAAGCTGATTTTTTCGCCGTCGTATAGGTCGTAGTTATATTCGCAGGAAAGGCGCCAGCCGTCGGAACGCCGGACCATGAAGAAATTCAAATCGTAGATGGCGCCCGGAGACTTGGAGGGCATCGGCACCATGGTGAGGCCGGAGAATTCGAGGGGCTTCACGAAATCGCGCTGATAGATGAAGTTGACGCTGTACAGCGTGGGCCGGCTGGGATCGCGCTTGGGCCGTGCCGCTTCGACGATTTGCGAGAAGTGCAAATCCTGATGAGCGAGGCCGGCTTCGAAAGTATTGCGAACGCGATCGAGCAGCTCGACGAGCGTCGGATCGCCCGCCAGGCTGGTTCGCAGCACGATGGTATTAATGAACAATCCGAACATCGGCTCGAGCTCGATGCGGTCGCGCCCGGCCAGCAGCGTCCCGATATAGACGTCGTCCTGGCGCGCGTGGTGACGGATCAGCATATAGAGAGCGGCCACAGCGGTAAGATACAGCGTGCATTCGTGCTGGTGCGAAAATTCCTCGAGCGCCGAAGTCAACGTTACCGGCAAGACGGTAGAGAGAATGTAACCGTTGTTGGTCTTCACCGGCGGCCGCGGATGATCGGGGGGAATTTCCAGCACCGGCAGATTGGCCAACTGCTGCTTCCAGTAGCTTTTGTCTTCGTCGGTGGCGGCTAGCTTGGCGCGATCGGACTGCCAAACGGCGTAGTCGGCGAATTGAAAGGCCAGCTCGGGCAGGGCCGGCGCGGCTCCGGAAAGCAGCGCCTGGTAGTTTGCGGCGATCTCGTCGCTGAAAATCCCGATCGACCACCCGTCCGACACGATGTGGTGCACGGTCATGATCAGCACGTGCTCTTCTTCCGCCAGCCGCAGGATCCGCGCGCGAATCAGCGGACCGGTTCCCAGATCGAACTTGTGCGCCCCTTCGATAATGGTGCGCCGCTCTTCCTCGACGTCGCGTTGCGGCTGCGGCACGCGGCTCAGGTCGTCGCCGGGCAGCGGGATGATCGCCGAGGCATGAACGATCTGCATCGGGGCGCGGTCCACCAGCGCGAAAGTGGTCCGCAGGATCTCGTGCCGCCGCGGCAATTCGTTTAGCGCACGCGCCAGCGTGGGAATATCCAGGCGGCCGCGAATCCGGAAACGCACCGCGATATTCCAGGCGGGATTGCCGCCTTCCATGGAGTGCAGCAGCCAGAAAGTTTGCTGCGCGACGGTAGCGGGAAAGCGGTAGATCGGCTCACCGAGCGAGCCACGCGGCCAGTCGCGCTCCTTGGCCGGTGTGGGCTTAACCGGTGTGCCGAGTTTGTAGATAGAATTCATGCGCGGTGGCGGTATTACCTCCGAAAAGTGGTTGTAGGCCGCAGGCGATACTGCTCGCGCGATACCGGAACGATATCCGGAAGCGTGGGCTTCGGCGCGGCAGTGCCTTTTGCATTGACGTTGTTTGCAGCGCCCGCGCTGTCGGTGGCGCCGGACACGGCCAAAGATGCGGCAGCCAGCGCTGCGACGGTGCGCAGGCGGAATACTTGTTGGGCGGTGATCACGATACCCGCGCGGCCGGCGCGGGCGATGATCTGAAACATGTGCAGGGAATCGGCGCCAAGGTCAAACAGGCTGGCTTCCACGTTCACTTTGTCGAGGTGCAGCACTTCACCGGCAATCGCTGCCAATTGCGTCTCCCGAGGCGTGCGCGGAGCGACAAAAGCTTCGCGCGCAGCCAAATGATCGGCGTCGGGGGCTGGGAGCGACTTCCGGTCGATTTTACCGTTGGGGGTGCGCGGAAGCGCCGCCAGAAAAACGAAAACGGAAGGAATCATGTACTCGGGCAAGGCGCGTCCTACCAGGTTTCGCAGATCGCTCACCGAAGGACGGGTGGCCTCATCCGCCACCACGTAAGCCACCAGGCGCTTCTGCCCCGGGTCATCTTCGCGAGCCACCACCACCGACTCGCGTATCGGCGGAAACTGCGCGAGCACCGCCTCGATTTCGCCCAACTCGATGCGGAATCCGCGCACCTTCACCTGATTATCCAGGCGGCCCAGGAACTCAAATCGTCCCGAAGCCAGAAAGCGAACCAAATCGCCGGTTTGATACATCCGTTGCCCGGGCAGAGAACTGAAAGGGTCGACCACAAAACGCTCGGAAGTGAGATCGGGGCGCTTGTAGTAGCCGCGGGCCACGCCGTCACCGGAAATGAAAAGCTCGCCCGGCACGCCGATGGGCAGGGGCGCGTTGAACTTGTCGAGCACGTAGAATTGGGTGTTGTGGATCGGGGGGCCGATGGTGACTGAACCGGGGCCCGCTTCGACGACGGAAGTGGCCGACCAAATCGTGGTTTCGGTGGGGCCGTACATATTCCACACCTCACCGCACTTCTGCAACTGATCCGCCAGGTCGCGCGGGAGGGCCTCACCGCCGCAGAGAATCTTCACTTTGGGTGTGCCGGTCCAACCCGCCTCCAGCAACAGGCGCCAGGTGGATGGCGTCGCTTGCATTGCGGTTGTCCCGGAATCGCGCATGCGTGCGAGCAACCGATCACCGTCCATCGTCTCTTCGCGGCTGGCGATCACTACCTGCGCGCCGGTAATCAACGGCAGGAATAGCTCGAGCCCGGCGATGTCGAAGGAAAGCGTGGTGACCGCGAGCACGCGATCGCTGGCGCTGAGCCCAGGCGCCTGGCGCATCGAGAAAAGCAGATTCGCCAGATTGCGATGGGTAACTTCCACGCCCTTGGGCTTGCCTGTGGATCCGGATGTGTAAATGGTGTACGCGCCCGATTCGGAATTCATCATCACGTTCGGGCTGGTTTTCGATTCGCGTCCAATCAGGTCCCAGTCGCTATCCAGCGGGATCACCCGGGTGTTCGAGATCGGCAGACCCACCGCGAGCCTGGCCTGGGTCAGCAGTACCGCGATGGACGATTCCTGCATGATGTAAGTGAGCCGCTCGGGCGGGTACGCCGGATCGAGCGGCAGGTACGCCGCGCCCGCTTTCCAGATTCCCAGCAGTCCCACCAGCATATCCAGGGAGCGCTGCACGCAAATTCCCACCAGCGAGCCGGGCCGCACGCCAAGCTGGATCAAGTGGCGGGCTAATTGATTGGCGCGGCGATCGAGGTCGAAGTAGGTGATGTTCTGATTTTCAAAGGAAGCAGCGATCGCTTCCGGCGTGCGCACCGCCTGTTCTTCGATGATCTGATGCACTGGCGTCGAGCGCGGATAGTCGCCCGCGGTCTTATTCGCGTCGAAGACGATCTGGCGGCGCTCCGCTTCGGTGAGCAACGGGAGGCGATCGACGGTTTGGGTGGCATCGGCGGCGATGGAGCGCAGCAGCGTCTCGTAATGGCGCAACCAGCGGCCCAGCGTTTCGCGCTCGAAAAGCTCGGTGTTGTAGTCGCAATCGAGCTGCAACCCTTGATCGGACTCGCCGATATTCAGGAACAGATCGAAATTTACCGCAGTCTTGGGGTTGGGATCCACTTCCACGTCCAGGCCGGAAAACGCCAGTCCCGCGCCCACTTTCTCGAGGTTGAACTGAACTTCGATCAGCGGCAGGCGGCTGGGATCGCGGCGGACTTTTAATTTTCTGACCAGCGTGCCGTAGGTATAGGTCTGGTGCTCGTAGGCGTCCAGCACGGTGCGCTTGGTTTGCTTGAGCAGATCGCCGGCGGTCTGATTCTCACTGATGTGCGCGCGGATGGGCAGGAAGTTCACGCAGTGCCCAACCAGCGTACCGTCGTCCAGCATGGACTGTCCGGCGGTGGGGATGCCGATCACGATATCGTCCTGGCCGCTCAAGCGGTGCAGCAGCGCCGCGAACGAGCCCAGCAGCGTGGAGAAAAGCGTGCAGCCCTGCTTGGCGCCGGCCTGCTTGATCAGCTTGTAGGTATCGGCGTCAATGCGCGTGCGATAGGTGGAACCCTGGAACGTTTTCACCGCCGGGTGCGGGCGATCCGTCGGCAAATCGAGCACTGGCGGAAGCTGCGCGAACTGCTGCATCCAATACGATTCAACGCCGGCGAAGTCGGCGGTCTCGCGATTGCTGGCTTGGTCGCGCGAGTAGTCCCCGAATTGCACGGGAACCGGCAGATCGACGCGGCTGTGATTGACCCGTGCGGAGTAGAGTTGGCTCAGCTCGTCCAGCAGCACGTTGATCGACCACCCATCGCAGACGATGTGATGGCTGGTGAAGACCATGGCGTGGGATTCGGGCTCCAGCCGGAACAGCCGCAGCCGCAGCACCGGGCCGTTGACCAGATCGAATGGGGTGCGCCCTTCGGAGTCGATCGCTGTTCGTACCCGTGCGTCGCGGTCGGCCGGCGCGAGTGACGACAGGTCTTCGAACGGAATGTCGATTTCCGCGCTGGGGGCGAAGGCGATGCGTTCGCCGCTGGCCGCGAACGTGGCGCGCAACGCCTGGTGCCGATTGACCAAATCGCGCACCGAATCCCGGAATGCGGCTTCGTTGAACGGGCCGCGCATCTTCAACGTGAACGATTCGTTGTAGGACGTGGACGCTTCCGAATCGATCTGCGCGGAGAGGAAAATTTCCAATTGCGGTTCGGTGAGCGGCGATTCACTGGGGCCTGGGATCGGCGCGGCAACTTCCTGCACCGCGGGCGCAGCGGCCGGAGCCGCGGTGGCTGCCGGAGCTTCGGTTACGGGCGCTGCGCGCGCTCGATGCCGCTGCGCCCGACTCCGGCGTGAAACCAGCAGCGCTCGAAGCAAAAAACTCGACCGCGACCGGCTCGCTGGGAATTTCGCGAGGCGCCGAGCCCGGCGGAGGCGGGAAGAACCCGGCATCCTGCATCTCGACGACGCTCTCTTTGAAGACTTGAATGACGCGCTCGATATCCGCCTCGGAATGGGTGGTGGTGAGGAAGCACGGAAAACCCTCGAGAACGTTCACGCCCTTGAGCCGCAAGTAGTAGTAGAAAAGGCTGGCAAAACGCTCTTCCGGCGGCACCGCAAAGTAGAAAATGCTGCCGAAACTTTCCAGCCGAGTTGGCGCGTTATTGGCTTCCAGGAATTCGTTGATGGTGCGCACCATGCGCGTGGTGCTGGCGGTAAGGTTTTCCTGCAGCGAAGGGCCCTGCTGCTCGAAATGCCGCAGCACCGCGCGAACCGCGGCGAGCGTCAACGGATGGCGAATGAAAGTGCCGGCGAAGAAGGTGACGCCGACTTCCGGGAACGAAGCGTCGCCAAAGCGCCAGTCGCCGCCGTCGAGGGCGTCCATGTACTCGCGCTTCCCGGCCAGCACACCGACGGGCATGCCGCCAGCCAGCACTTTGCCGTAGGTGGCCAGGTCCGCACGAATTCCAAACAGCGCCTGGCAGCCGCCCTGGTGGACGCGGAAGCCGGTGACCACTTCGTCGAAGATCAGCGCGGCGCCGGAATTTTCGGTGATCGAGCGAATTTCTTTCAGGAACGCGACGGGTTGCAAGTGCGGATGGCGGCTCTGCACCGGCTCGACCAGCACCGCGGCCAGGTCTTTCGCGTTGGCGCGAATCCATTCCAGCGATTCGGGCGTGCCGTAATCCAGCACGGTGACGTTGGCTACTTTTTCCTTGGGAATTCCCGGCGCGACCGGCGTCGATTGCGGCACGCCCGCTTTCTTGTGGCCCTTCACCAGCACTTCGTCGGTCTGCCCGTGATACGCGCCCGCAAATAACGCCACTTTGTTTCTTCCGGTCACCGTGCGCGCCACGCGAATTGCCGCCATCACCGCTTCCGAGCCGGTATTGCAGAAGGTCATGCGTTCGTTGCCGGTCATCTTGCAGAACATCTGCGCCACTTCGCCGGCCAGCGGGGTCTGCGGGCCGATTTCCATTCCTTCGTGCAGTTGGTGCTCGATGGCTGCTTCGACGAAATCGGGGCGATGGCCCAGCATGATCGGGCCGAATCCGTTCAGGATGTCGATGTACTCGTTGCCGTCCACATCGATCAGTTTCGATCCCTTGGAATGGATGGTGTTGATCGGGTAGACCAATTCCTTCCATTGCTGGCGGAATCCCATCACTACCCTTGGATCGGCCAGCGCGGAACGATACTGCTCGGTCATAGCCTTGGATTTGGCGGTGCGCGCCGTGTAGCGATCCACCAGCGATTTCAGGCCCTTCTCCTGTTGCGGGGTCAGGTCGCCCGAGATTCCTTTTTGTGGCGGCTTGTAAGGGCCGAAGGGTTTGAACTCTTCTTTGTCGCCATGCGCGGATGTAGCTGTGGCCGCCGATGCTGTGGGGGCTGCCGCTACGGCCACGGAAGGTTTCGGCGCAGCAGGCGTGATAGCTGCCGACGCAGGCTTCGCGGGAGCCGCCGTTGCCGGCGCGGGAATTGCCGCCGAAGCCGGAGCGCTGGGCGCGACGCCGCGGATCGTTTCGAGTTGGCGAGTAAAGAGTTGGTTCATCGCCTGAAGCTGTTCGCGCATCAGGCGCTCTACGGGAGATTCCGACATGTTGACATCTCCATTTTCGCCGGCAGAAACCGGCTGCGTGCCAGCAGCATACACCGGTGCGGCGGCGGTTGGCGATTCGATCCGGGGCGCGAATGCGGGAGCGGCGGCTTGCATGGGCGCGCTTTGCTGCGCCGGCGCCTGGACGGATTCCTGCAATTGATCCGGCGGCAGCTTGGAATCGATATGTTGGGAAAGGGTATCCAGCGAGCCGAGGTCCCCGAGCAGTTGGCGGAACGTAATTTTCAAATTGAATTTGGTCTGCAGCGACTGGGTAACTTGAGTGAGGAAAAGCGAATCGAACCCGAGTTCCAGGAACGAAGCGGCGCCGTCGGCCTGGGAGGTGTCGATGCCCGAAAGGTCCTCAAAAATTTCGTCGAGAATGGCGCGAATTTTGGCGGGGCGGCTGGTTGTGCTGCTGGCGGCCGCGGGCGTTTCGATTGAGGGGCTCACTGGCGATATTTCCTCCCGGATAGTCGGTGCGCTGCTCTGCGAGCCGGCGCTGCTCTGGGTGACGCTGTCACCCGGCGCGAATTCGCTGGGTGCTGCGATGCTTTCCGTGAAACTGCTTTCTACCGGCGCTGCTGCGGCAATTACGGCCGCCGCTACCGCCGCCGGGGCTGGCAATTGCAGCCAGAAGCTCTTGCGTTCAAATGGATAGGTAGGCAGCGCAACGCGTTGACGCTGCTCGCCTGCGTGAATGGCCGTCCAATCGGGCTTGCAGCCGGCCAGCCACAGCGCGCCCACCGTGGTAAATAGACTCGCCGCATCGCCTTCGCCCGAAAAACCGTCGGAGAGCGAACTTGCCACGGTGCGCTTGGCGGCGTCTATTCCATGCTGGCGCGAAAGCGTGCCCAATACGTTTCCCGGGCCCACTTCGAGCAGCACCGCCGCGGGACTCTTCAGCAGTTCGCTTACACCCTTTGAAAATTGCACCGGCTGCCGGAAATGCCGCGCCCAATACGCCGGGTCGGTAGCTTCCGCGTCGGTAATCCAAGTTCCGGTGACGCCGGAAACGTACGGAATACGCGGCGGCTGCAAGTGGGCCTGGGCCACGCGCGCCGTGAAGGGTTCGACGATCGGATCCATCATCGCCGAATGAAATGCGTGCGACGTCACCAGGCGGCGGCAAGGCACCGATTCGCCCGTCAGTTTTTGTTCGAACGATGCAATCGCATCGAGCGGTCCAGCCACCACGCACAGCGCCGGGGCATTCACCGCCGCCAGCGCGAGCTGGCCATTCCATTGGCCATTCAGGCGCGACCGCAGGTCCGCCTCTCCCAATCGCACCGAGAGCATGCCGCCGGCGGGCAGCGCCTGCATCAACCGTCCGCGTTCGGCGACCAGGGTCAGCGCGTCTTCGAGCGAAAAAACTCCGGCCAGCGTAGCGGCCACAAATTCGCCGATGCTGTGCCCCAGCATCGCTTGCGGACGAATGCTCCAGCTCAGCCAGAGTTGCGCCAGCGCGTACTCGATCGAGAAAATGGCCGGCTGCGCGACGATCGTGTCGGTGACGCGGCGGCGCGCCTCGGCGGAAACATCGTCGCCGGGATAGAGAAGTTCGCGGAGATCGGCTTGCAGGTGCGGCCCCAGAATTTCGGCGCAGCGGTCCAGCGTCTTTCGAAATAAAGGCTGCGATGCGTAGATCTCTCGCGCCATGTTGGGATATTGCGAGCCTTGGCCCGGGAAAAGGAAATACACCGGCGGATTCTCTTCCGGTTTCAGCCGGGTCTGCACGCGTTTGCGGTCGCGCTGCGAGAGTGCGCCGATCGCGTCCGGCACATCGCGCGCGACCACCGCGCGGCGGCAGGGAAATGCGCGGCGCCCACACTGCAGCGTCCAGGCGACGTCAGCCAAATTGCTGTCAGGATGCGATTGCAAGTGCGCGGCCAGATTGGCGGTGGTAGCGTCCAGCGCCGATTCGGTGCGTGCGGAAAGCACCAGCAGTTGCACCGGCTGCCCCGATGCCGGGGAAAATGTTGGCGGAACTTCCTCCAGCACCACGTGCGCGTTGGTGCCGCCGACGCCGAACGCGCTCACACCCGCGCGCCGCGGTTCGCCCCCGGTCTTCCATTCCTTCAGCGTAGCGTTGACGTAGAACGGGCTGCTGGCCATATCGAAATTCGGGTTCGGCTTATGGAAGTGCAGCGTCGGAGGCAAAATCCCGTGGCGCACCACATGGGTCGCGTGGATCAATCCGGTTACGCCCGCGGCGATGTCCAGGTGCCCGACGTTGGTCTTGGCTGTGCCTACCGCGCAAAATTGTTTGTCACCGGTGCGCGTACGGAAGGCCTGGGTGAGGGCGGCAAGCTCGATAGGATCGCCCAGAGGCGTGCCGGTGCCGTGAGCTTCGATGTAGCCGATGCTGCGCGGATCGACGCCGGCGGTTTCTTGAGCCATGGCGATCACCCGTGCCTGGCCCTCCACGCTGGGCGCGGTGTAGCCCACCTTGGCGGCGCCGTCGTTGTTCACGCCAAAGCCGCGAATCGCCGCGTAAATATGATCGCCGTCGCGCATCGCATCTTCCATCCGCTTCAGCAGCACCACCGCCACGCCGCTTCCGAACACGGTTCCCTGCGCGTCGGCGTCAAACGCGCGGCAATGGCCGTCGGGCGAAACCATCCCGCCGTCCTGGTAAAACGAGCCGCGCTTCTGCGGAAAGGTGATCGAGGATCCGCCGGCCAGCGCCATGTCGCTCTGATAGGTGAGCAGCGACTGGCAGGCTTGGCACACCGCCAACAGGGAAGTGGAGCAGCCGGCCTGCATGGTAAACGCCGGTCCGCGAAGATTGAGTTTGTAGGAAACGCGGGTCGCCAGAAAATCGACATTGTTGCCCATCATTTCCGGATAGTTGCCGACCTGGTAGGCGCCGGTGAAGCGGCGGATGAAATCGGGATCGGCGCACAGCCGCGAGAGAAAATAGGTGCTGACGCTGTTTCCGCCGAAGACGCCGATCGCTCCCGGGTAGGTGAACGGGTCGCAGCCGGAATCTTCCAGCGCATTCCAGCAAGCCTCGAGAAACAGCCGCTGTTGCGGGTCCATCAACTCGGCTTCGCGCGGATACATGCCGAAAAACTCGGCGTCGAAGAGGTCCACGTCTTCCAGGATGGATCTGGCGCGGACGTAGTTGGGCTGGCGGGAAAGCTCGGCGGCGTCAGGTACTTCCAGTTCCTCAACCGTGAAATGGGAAATCGATTCGATACCCGCGAGCTGATTCTTCCAGAATTCAGCCACGCTAGGCGCGCCAGGAAACCGGCCGGCCATGCCGATGATGGCGACGCCGTCGAGAACCGGATTGCGGGGTTCGCTCACGATGGATCACCACTCCCGCCGCGCTTCTGGCGCTGGCGAGCGAAAGCGTCGCGTTGGCGCTGGGCCTGAAGCTGCGAATCGCTGACCGGGGACGATGCCGCCGGAGCTTTCTGCGAGCCAAGGCGGCGCGCCAGGGTGCGCACGGTGGTGAACTCGAAAAGATCGGTAACCGGAATTTCGATATGCAACGTTTTCTGGAGATTGGAATGGACGGCCACCAGCAGTAGGGAGTCGCCGCCGATATCGAAGAAGTTGTCGTCGAGCCCGATGGGATCGACGCGCAGGATTCGCTTCCACAGCGCGATCAGATTTTGTTCCATCTCCGACGCTGCCGTTTCACCCGGAACGCTGGATGCCGGCGACTCCGCGCCGTTCCCTGGTACCGCTGAGGCGGCGCCTGGAGCAGGCAGCGCGGCGCGGTCGATTTTCCCGTTGGGCGTGAGCGGCAGGTTTGCCAGCGGCACGAACAGCGCCGGCACCATGAATGCTGGCAGTTTCTCCGCCAAGAATTTCCGCAGGTCCGCGGCAGTGGTCCCCGAATCCGTTGCGGCCACGTAGTAGGCCACCAGCCGCTTGGATCCGCTTTCGTCGGTGTGGGGTACCACGCAAACCTGCTTCACCGCGCCGTGCGCGAGCAGCGCACCTTCGATTTCGCCGGGCTCGATGCGGTAGCCAAGAATTTTTACCTGGGTATCGATGCGGCCGAGGAACTCCACCGATCCGTCCTCGCGCCAGCGCGCCAAATCTCCGGTGCGATACATCCGCGCGGCGGAATCCGCCACAAACGGATCGCGCAAGAATTTTTCCGCGGTCGCGTCCGGACTATTCAGGTAGCCGCGAGCTACGCCGTCGCCGGCTGCCCACAGCTCACCGGTCTCTCCCTGGGCTACGGGACGCTTGTCGTCGTCAAGAATGTAGACGCGGGTGTTCGAAATCGGCCGCCCGATCGGCACGGAATCCGGAATCGCATCGCCGGACCGCATCACATGGCAGCAGGTGAAAGTAGTATTCTCCGTCGGACCGTAGCCGTTGATCAGGGTGCAGCCGGGATGCGCATCCAACACACGGCGAACGTGACGGGCGGGCAACACATCGCCTCCGGCGAGAAGCTGACGCAACGGCGCCAGATCTTCCAGCCGCTGCTCCACCATCAAACTGAAGAGCCCGGCGGTGAGCCACATCGCGGTAACGCGCTGATCGCGAATCGTGCGTCCCAAATCCACCAGCGAGGAGGCCTGCGGCGGCATCAGCACCAGCCGCCCGCCATTGAGCAGCGGACCCCAAATTTCCAGAGTCGAAGCATCGAAGGATATCGGCGCGTATTGCAGGAAAGTTTCATCCGGACCGAGCTTGCAGAAGTTGGTGTTGCGCACCAGCCGGACGATGGCGCGATTTTCCACCATTACGCCCTTGGGCCGGCCCGTTGAGCCCGACGTGTACATCACGTATGCC
This sequence comes from uncultured Acidobacteriota bacterium, assembly GCA_963725655.1. GTDB lineage: Bacteria > Acidobacteriota > Terriglobia > Acidiferrales > UBA7541 > CAVRXT01. Next base: position 1,383,459 of record CAVRYY010000001.1, read on the forward strand.
AGCGAAGTGGGCCCGCCAGCCGGCGCGGGATTTTGGTCACTGTCCGCGGAGGCCGCCGGCGAAGTCGCGGAAGCAAATTCCTCATCGTCTACCACGATCCCTGAAACTTTCCGCCCGGACAGCACATTCGCGGCCAGCGATTTCTGGGTGATCATTACCGGCGCGTGGGTGTCTTCCAGCAGCAGATCGAAGCGCTCTTTTGGATACGAAGCATCCAGCGGAACGTACGCGCCACCCGCTTTCAGAATCGCCACCAGCGCCACGATCAGGTCCAGCGAGCGCTCCAGGCAGCATCCCACCATCACTTCCGGCCTCACTCCCATCTTCCGCAGCCGATGCGCAAGCCGATTGGCGCGGCGGTTGAGTTCCGCGTAAGTGAGCGTCTGCCCGGCCAAGACCACGGCGGTGGCGTCGGCATGCGCGGCGGCGGTGTCTTCGAAAAGCTGTGCGACGGATTTATCGCGAGGGTAGTCCGTGCGGGTATCGTTCCACTTCTGCGGTGGCTCAGGAAGCGACGCGCGGCCAGACTCCGAAGAAGTCGGCTCCGCCAACTGATGCGACTCAGGTGTCATTCCGTTTCCTCGCCGGTCCGAGAAGCTTGCCGCCTCTATCGGAGCAGAATTTCTTTCTCGCCAAACAGACGCTCGGCCGTAATTCCCCGGGAGCGGCAGGTGTCGATCAATAGATTGGACTGGATGATCGGATTCGACTTGTCGGTGTACTTGATGCTCATCACGTAGTTCAGCCAGGGCTCCTGGCCCATGGCGTAGACGTACACCTCTTTGCAGTGCAGCTGTTCGACGATATTCATCGCGCGTTCGAAATTCGATCCCGCCAGCCGCCGCGAATGGTCCTTGGCGCGTTCGATCCGCTGGGTCACCAGTGGCCCGTAAATCCACGACGCCGGCGCCCCGTCGCATTCCATGCCCACGAAGAGAACTTCCACGTCGCCAATGGCGCGATGGATGTGTTCGTACATCGCCGGCGCGATGTTGCAGGAGTCGGCGGCGAACAGCAGCGAGTGGTTGTTCACACGCAGAAGGTAAGCGGACTTGGTTTGGACGTTGTAGTCGCCGTGCTCGCCCAGGAACGGCACCGCGGTAATCGAGCCGCGCTCGAACGGAATCTCTTCCATTTCGGTGACTTCGATCACGTTCTGGAATCCGCACTGCTTCAGCAACAAACGCAGCGAGGGATCCTGCAGCGATCCGCCGCCGCTACGGGGCACCACGATATGGCGGATGCGATGGCGCAACTGCAGCAGCGTCTCGAACAGGATGTGATCCTGATGGTTGTGGGTGATCAGGACGTAATCGATCACTTCCGGCAAATCGTCGTAGGTGTATCGCGAAATATCGCTCTCGTAGGTGTAGCTCAACACCGGATCGAGCAGCACGTTCACGCCCGGGGTCTCCAGCAAAATGCAGGCATGGCCGAAATAGCGCCAGCGCGCGCCCTCGCCCTCATATTTCGGGTAGGGCTTGGGCTTTTCGGTGGTCAGGAACGAGCGGAAGCGCTCGGCATCGGCGCCCACCAGCCCCAAGGACTTGGTGGCGGCTTCCACCGAAGAAGGCTCGGTCTTCATGCGAAAAAGTGTATCCAGCGCGGCGCTGGCAAACGGCACTTGCAGCTCGATGGCGTCGCCCTTCTCGATCCGCGGCGTGCTCAGCACGAACGGCCGGTCGTCGTGCCGGATTTCCGAGAGCATCAGCGTCTGCAGCGAGGGATCGTAGAACGGGCTGGTGTAAAGCAGCGGCTCGATCAGGCGGAACGAGGGCTGGTTATTCAAGTCGTAGACCAATTCCACGTAACCCTGCAATTCCTCCGGCACTTCCTTGTACAGCGCTTCCAGGCTGAATCCTTTGGCCTTCTCGCGCAGCATCGCATCCAGTTTCTCGATCGCCGCCGAAAGCCGGACCAAATGGCTGCGTTCGGTTAGCGTGCGTTCACGCAGCTGTTTGATCTGCTCCACTCGGTTCCCGGCGAAATCCATGAAAGGACCGCCCAGCAGCGCAGGGTTCTTCGCCGCAGCCTCATGCGTTTCCGGCGATTCGATGTATGAATCCATGATGCGCATGTGGCGCTCGGTCATGTTCCGCGCGGCGGTAGCCGGGGGGATCAAATGGGCCCACGCGTACCAGCCGTCCACCAAAGGTTCGACCACTATGTTGGGTTTGAGGTAGTAGGTTCCGCTGCTCATAGTTTTTGTCTGCTCACACCGTTGATCGGGACAAGTAGCTTCAGGAAATTACACTGGTAAAGCAATTCCGGGTCAGGCCCGCCATTGGAAAGGGGTCCGCCCTTTGGGGCCTCCCCGTGTCCTAAGTGCCTGAGCAATCCAGCCTTACGCCTAACCTTCCATCGTCACGCGGGCGGGGCCGCGAAGGTCGATGGAAGGGCATTGCCCATAACAGGAGACACTTCTCCGTCCAACGCACCTTACACTGCTTATTTTACCTCGCATCTCCCCCGGGTCGGTCCGGATTTTTGCGCACTGTTGTCATTTCAGTTCACCGAATCCGGTAATTGGACCCTCTGCGCGCCTGCGTCTGGGCGGCTCTGCGGTGTTGTACTGGTAACTGACATACGGAACAGCTTCGTTGAACTAACTTGACCGTCTCCCGCGCCATCAGGCACCATTGTTGCAGGCTATCGACACAGGAACCGTCCATGACAAGCACAGCCACGAGCGCCCCGAAGCACGACTCCCTCGTCTCGGAACGATGGATTGACGCCGATGCGGCGCAATTTGCCGAGAACTTTAATCGTAAGTCCTTTGAAATCAGACATAACCTGGCAACCCATCCCCTCTTCCAGCTCCCCAAGCTGCTCGAACTCGCCGAACGCACCCTGAAGACCCGCCCAAAGGAAATTTATTACGACGCCGGCGAGGTTTCGGTGGAACAGCGCTGGGATTCGATACCCAAGAAGCCATTTTCCGCGGTTGAAGCGATGGAGCGGGTGGAGACGTGCGGGGCGTGGTTTATCTTCCGCTCGGCCCAGAATGATCCCGAGTATCGTGTTTTTCTGGATAAGGGCCTGGCGGAGCTTAAACAGCACATGGGCCCCGGAATCGATTCTCAGATCATGGTCGAAGACATCATCATTTTCGTCACTTCGCCCAAGCGCGTGACCACCTATCACATCGACCGCGAATGCAATTTCCTGCTTCAGATTAGGGGTACCAAGACTTTACATGTGTTCGATCGGGACGATCGCGAAGTGCTTCCAGAAGAAGAAATCGAACGCTTCTGGACCGTCGATAACAACGCCCCTATTTACAAGCCGCATTTGCAGGGACGCGCCATTTCTTACAAGCTGGTGCCCGGGAATGGGGTGCACATTCCAGTGAACTTCCCACACTGGCTCCAGAATGACGACAACGTCTCGGTTTCCCTGAGCGTGAATTTCCAATTCAAGGATCCCCTCAGGGCCAATGTTTACCGCGCCAATCATTTTCTCCGAAAGCTTGGCCTGAAGCCGACGCCTCCGGGGAATTCGAGTGTTCTCGATTCCATCAAAGCACAGGCAGTAAAGCCGGTTCTTCTGGCGTCGAGCATTTACGACCGCCTGCGCTGACTTTCCCTTTTATGACCACGAGCGGCAACCATTGGCTTCCGACTATTCCGGTCGCACCAGTCACGCCTGAATGTCAATCGTGGCCGAAGAGGTTTGTTTGCCTCTAAAAAAAGCGATCCTCACACGTATTGGCGGCATTCCCGCCGGCAAGCGCGTTCTAAATGCTTTCAGCCAGCCTCACGGCGTCTATGCCACTTTCCCCGAGGGGTGGGCTGCTGCCCGAAGGACGAGTCTGGCCGGTCATGAGGATCCCAACGAAGTTAAGGTGCATCTTCGCCTGGCTGAATCGCTCCGCCCCAGCGACTATGCCGCGCTGTATTGGATTTCACGCATTCAGTCGCGAAACCTGAAGCTATTCGATTATGGCGGTAGTGTGGGGAATCTCTATTACAGCTATTCGCCGTACTTGCGGGATATAGAAAGCGTGGAGTGGACGGTGTTTGAAATACCCAACGTTGTAGAGAGCGGGCGAGAGATTGCAGCGGAGCGCAAAGCGACCGGATTGCGATTCGTGGAGGGCGTCGATTCGTTCCGCTCGGAGCAAATCTTGCTGGTTTCGGGGGCGTTTCACTACTGGGAGCAGGATATCCCTGCGTTCGTGAAGCACTTCGGCGAGGCCCCGCAACACATCATCATCAATCGCAGTCCGGTGCACGAAGCGCAAGCTTCCTTCATTACCGTACAAGGCACGCGATCATGCGCCTTTCCCTGCAAAGTTTGGAATTCCGGTGAATTGGTAAACGGTTTTGCGGCGTGTGGTTACCAGCTTATCGACCGCTGGCGGGCTTGGGAACTATCGGTGCATCGCCCCTTTTTCCCGGCCTTCTCGGTGCCCTACTATTCCGGTTTCTACTTCCGTAAAAGCGCCGCGAGCTGACCCCAGCGTCGACCCCGTCCCGTGACTTTTTTGCTCCCAACATGATTGGTGATAGGGTGAGCAGGTTGAAGGTGCGCGATGTTCTGGAGGAAAAAGGTTTTGTCGTTTGGGGACTCCGTCTCCGTCGAAGTTCGCGATGTGGCCGCGGCCCAACGTTGGTACTCGGAGAAACTGGGCCTTCCCTACTCGTCGACTGACGTGGAAGAAGCCAGCATGGTACTGGGGTATTCGAAAGACGATGCGGACCTCTACCTAACAGAAATTCCACAAAGCGCTGACGCCAAAAAACAATCCAGTAGGCCCCCGATTATTTTCGCCAGCAAACTAGAAGCAGCGCATGAGTTCTTGTCTTCGCGAGGTGTCGAACTTGGTCCGGTGCAGGCCGATTCCGGCGGCAATCGATTTTTCCGATTTCGCGATCTGGAAGGAAATGAGCTGGAAGTGTGCCAGCAGACTTGAGGCGCCGCGCGCCGATTCGTTGCCAGTCCGGAGCGCCCGGCAGATTTCACCGGGCGCCCCGCCGCGCGCCGCAGAAAACCCGCCGGTTACTTAGCCGAGGAGTTTTCCACTTGCAGGTTGTTGGTTACCGAGAACACATTCGGCACCATGTTGGCGCGAATGTTGGCCATGTCTTTGTCCCCCTGATTCCGCACTACCCCCACCAGCGTCACGTGCCCCATGTTGACGATGATGTGGATGGAGTGCAGAGCGCCGACGTTGTAGGACTCCAGCGCCGGGAAAGAGTAGATCGACCGAAATTCGGCCATCCGGATCTGATCGTCCATCGGTGACGGCGGCAGAACGTTGATTTGATTGTCGACCGCCTCCACGCCCTCGAGTTTCTTCACCACGTTTTCGGCGTCCGACTTGGTGGAGGCGTGCAGGGACGTGACATCGCCCAGCAGGATCACCTTGGTTCCTTCCACTTTGAACGCCAGGTCATCAAACACCGAGTACCACGGCAGCAACGCCAGTTGATGATGCACTTCCTGGGTGAGCCAGGCGTCGTATTTCGTTGTGTCCCGGGGTGAAGGCGGCTGCTGTGGAGCGCGAGCGAGCGCCGCGGCCCCCGAGCCCAGGGCCAAGACTGCGACTAACAGGATTTGTGTGGCGAGCTTCTTCATTGCAAATCTCCTCCGAGAGCGCAACCTGCGCGTCTCCAGTTCGACTGCTTTCCTATACTTAGATGCGGGTCGCCCGGTGCGGGTAACTGCTTGAAGCACAGGACTTACTGGTGATTTAGGGGGAAAACCCAGTATGTCGGAGGGAATTTTTCAGGAGGTCGGCAGGGCCCCAATTCGGCGCCGCCTGGCGGCCGCCAACGCCCAGCCCAGCATACTCGCGGCGGTGAACGCCGAAATCAACCCGCCCGCGGTGCGGTCCCAGGCGTGGGCCATTCGGATGTCCACCTGGTAGGTGCCGGGTTGCAGAGGAACCAGCAATTGTGCGGTGTCTTGGGCGGGGATGGCGGTTGCGGGGCGGCCGTTGACGTCCACATGCCATGCGGGGAAGTACTCGAGTTTGGGGGCGAGGTTTAGCGGCACTTTCGATTCGACCCCGATATGCTTTTCCTCGGCGTCCCAGCCTTGGACGTGCAGGCGCACGCCATCCGCCGCGTCAATGGGGTCGCCGTCATCGTTGACCGCGCTGGCGTGGGGTGCGTCCATCGGTAGGTCGGTGCGGTCGCCGCCCAATGCGGCGTACTCGTCAGTGCCTTCGTACCCCTGGCCGGAGGCAATGGCCCGCTTTAGATCGGGGATGTCCTGGTTATCCCACCATGCGGTCAGAATCATGACGTTCAGTAAAATCGCCAGCACTGCCCACACGCCGATCCATGCCAGCCATTTTTTCCGGAGCCCGCTGAAACCCATCGCCAGGAATATCGAGCAGGGAACTGCGAGCGGGCCCAGCCAGCGCCAGGGAAATTGCACAAAGCGAAGTTTGGGGAGGTGGTCCCAGACGGGGAGCGAATATCGGGACATCAAGCAGACGATCAGCGCGGTCAATGCCGCGAGTGTCCACCAAACCTCCGGAGCGGCCCGCCGGCGGCGGGCGGTGAAAACGGCGGCGATGGCTGTCGCGCTGAGCATCAAGCACGCGATCATCGACATCCGCCAGTTGAACCACACGAACTCCGGATTGTCGGCATGAGTGAACAGGAAATTCTCGACCGGTTTCAGCTCGATGGACAGTACCTGGCCAATATCCACCCACCGCTGTTCATACGCTGCCGGAAGAATGTAATACGCGGCCAAGCCCAGCCCAGCGGCGAGCGCCGCGCCGCCTGCCAAAACGGGCGCGAGGCTTTTCTTGATCACCGACAACACCACTAGCAGTGCCGCCGCGGAATAGCTGGCCAGCACCGCCTCCGGAGCGTTCGACAGCCATATTGCCGCGAACACCACGGCGGTGCCGGCGATTGCTTTGCGGTCATTCGCGGCGATGCGCAGAATGCCGAGCACCAGCAATGGAAACAGCGCCGCTGCGATCAGTTCCGCGTAATCGCTGCGGAAATAAACAACCATCAGGGTGTAGGGGTTGGCCGCGAAAAAAACGGCCGCGAGTATCGCATCGGTTTCTGGCAGCCCGGAACGTGCCAGCCGCCACATCGATAGTCCCGCCAGAACCAGCGTCAGCCAGATCAACGCGCCGGGGACTACTCGCCACGGGAGCACGCTACCCAACGCCGCCCCAGCCAGCCAGGATATCGGCGGGTAGAAAATGAAGCGCGGTTCGCCGAATCCGTAGTTCGCTCCCGCCGCCCAGCGCGGGTAAAGCACTCCTTGGCGCCACTGCTGCGCCACGTCCATCCACGACGCGACGTGAAATTGCATGTCGTGCCCGGAGGCGTTACCGCGGTACAGCATCGGCAGAATGATCAGGGTAGCCACCGCCGTGATTGCCAGCAACGCTTTCGCGGGCAGCCGTGGCAATGCGGCGCCACCGGAGCCGGTGGGGCCTGCGGGGTGTCCAAGGTCGAGTGGGTTCTCGTTGATCCCGATGGCTAGTTGTCCTATCGACGCCGCGAGCGGGCGCCGCTACACAGTCCCGCGTCTCAATTTTTCAAGCGGGTAAAACGTGCCCCGCCAGACGACGCCGCCTTGCCGCAGGGTAATAAACATCGAACGAAGCACCATGTAAATGAAAATCACGGCACCCAGGGGGTGGGTCAACCCGTAGAGCGGCGAAACGTCGGTTTCCTTCACCAGCAGCCCTTCCAACGCCATGCTGGTGGCGACGCACACTGCGGCGGCGAACTGCGTCCATCCATGGGTGAAGAAAAGCGCGAAGGCTGGCACGATGCTGATCAGCGTCAAGTTGGTGATCGCGAAGAGCGCGAACGGGACGCTGTACCCGAATCCCGCAAACATGTTTTTGGTGACGCCGCGGACGAGCTCTCCAAAGCCGTTCTGCCAGCGCACCCGGACGAAGCCTTGGCAAACGGCGAGGCCCGAAAGGAATCCGTGTTGCTTGATCAATTTCCCTAACTTCATGTCGTCGATCACTTCCATAGCCAGGCGCCGGTGGGTACCGATGGCTTCGTAGGCGGAGCGCCGGACCATTTGAAATGCGCCCACCCCCATGTACGCCGAGCTCCGCGGATTGCTCACCCGCCAGGGCTGGCTGCCGAGCACGAACATCCAGCCGAAGAAGGCGATCGCGGTAATTTCCCAGAAGCCGTGCATGTCGACATCCGCGAGGATGGTCAGGTGATCCCATCCCTTTGATTCCGCCAACCCGAGCGCTTTGCGTAGCACCTGTGGAGAGAAGCGTACGTCGGCGTCGGTGAAGACGATCCATTCGCCGGTGGATTGGCGAAAGGCGGCTTCGAGCGCGTGGGGTTTCCCCAGCCAGCCGTCGGGCAGGTCGGTGATGTGGACGGCTTTAAAGTGTGGGTTGTTAGCCGCGGCGGCGTCGAGTATCGCGGGAGTGGCGTCCACGGAACGGTCATCGGCGGCGATGACTTCGTAGTTTGGGTAATCGAGGTGCGTGAAGGTGCCCAGCGCCCGGGGGAGTTTTTCGGCTTCGTCACGCGCGGCAAAGATAATCGAAATGCGCGGTAGCGGCTGCCCGCCAGGATCGGGAGCCTCGGACATGAACGGAATTTGTGACATTCCGCGCCCGATGACCACCGCGGCAATGAGCCACGCCACGGCCATCACCCCGAAGAATGAAGTTACGAGAATGGACAAGACAGCGTTCTATCCTGAGCGCATCGCGCGCGAAAAGAATATCGTAACACGCGGTAGATGTGGGGCGCCCCCACACCTGCGCGTGAAGCCGAGGCGTGGCGCACTCGCCTTCTACGGCGGCTGCCCGGACCCCTACCCTTCCCATCCGACTTCGCGAAAAACAGCGTTACGGCAGATCGGGAGGAGCGCGGCACCGTCGAACCGAAAGTCGAGGGCTGCGCCGTTAGCGCGGAAGCGATGTGTGAGCACACTGCCCCGTTCCTGTGAGACGAATATGCTACGATGAAATGATAGCGCGGCTCTCGTTACTGAGGCCGCATGGCACACCGAACTGAAGAAACGGAGATCCAGGAAAATATGCGGCAAATTCCCGTGGAGCACACCACACTTGGCAATGGGCTGCGTGTGGTTATTTCGCCGGACCGCTCGGCGCCGGTGGTCACCGTCGGCGTTTACTACCAGATCGGATTTCGGCTGGAACCCTTCGGCCGCAGCGGCTTCGCGCATCTCTTCGAGCACATGATGTTTCAAGGCTCGGAAAACGCCGGGAAAATGGAGCACATCAAGCAGGTCAATTCCTCGGGCGGCGTGCTCAACGGCACTACCAATTACGACATCACCAACTATTTCGAGACGGTGCCGTCCAACGCGCTGGAACGCATGTTGTGGCTGGAAGCCGATCGCATGCGCGCGCTGAAGGTGGACGACGAAAATCTGCGTAACCAACGCGACGTGGTGAAGGAAGAAGTGCGCGTGAACGTGATGAATCAGCCGTATGGCGGGTTCCCGTGGCTGGATTTGCCGCCAGTGGCCTTCCGGAACTGGCCCAACGCCCACAATTTTTACGGCGACTTCGTCGACCTGGACGCCGCCACGCTCGGCGACGTGCAGCACTTCTTCAAAACCTACTACGCGCCCAATAATGCGGTGCTGCTGATCGTTGGCGACGTCGAACCGGCGGAAGGTTTTGCTTACGCCAAGAAATATTTTGAGGATATTCCGCCGGGCCCCTTGCCTCCGCGCGTGGACGTGAGCGAGAAGCCGCAAACCGAAGAACGCCGCGGCCAGGTGGAGGAGAGGCTCGGATCGTTGCCGGCGATGGCTATTGGATATCAGGGTCCCGCGCGCAACACGCCCAACTGGTTCCGTTTCGCGATGCTCGATGGCGTGCTGCATGGCGGCCGCGCCGGAAGGGTTTATCGCGAGCTGGTACTCGAAAAACAGATCGCTGTGGATGCCTCCGGGGGCTTCGATACCATCGAATCCAATGGCCCCACGCAGATGGTCACGCGCATTTACCATCACCCCAAATACGATTCCGACGCCACCATCGCGGCGTTCGATGCGGTGATCGCGCAGGTCCGCGAAAAAGGCGTGGCTCCGGCCGAGCTGGAGGAAGTGAAAGTGAAATTCCGCTCCGATTTTTACAGCATGCTGGAAAGCGGCTATGGCACTTCGATGCCGCGCTTCGGCCTGATGCATTACCTGGCCTGCTTTACGCTCTTCGATAACGATCCACAGCGGATCAACACCATCCTGGACGATTTTCAGGCGGTCACGCCGGCGCAACTGAAAGAGACCGCGCAAGAATATCTGGTTCCGGAAAATCGCGCCGTGGTTTTGCGCGTGCCGATTCAAAAGCCGGAGCTGGTCGCCTCCGAAGCAGGTGCTCGATGAGCCTCCCCGCCATTTCGGACAAGACGATTCTGCCGCTTCCGCCGCTTGGACCGGAACGCCCGGTTTCCTGGGCCCGCCGCACCGTGCGCACCCTATCCAACGGTCTGCAGGTGGTGGTGGCCGAATCGAAATTCATTCCCAAGCTCACCGCGCAGCTTTTCATGCGCAGCGGAAATGCCGTGGTCGCGCATCGCTCGCCCGGATTAGCCGATATGACCGCGGCGGTGGTGCGCACCGGCACCGAGTCCCGCTCCAGCCGGCGAATTGAAGAGGACCTCCGTCGCATGGGCGGCGACATGTCCACCACCGCCGGCGCCGATTCGAGCGCCATGGGGATTTCCGGACTGGCGGAGTTTTCGCAAGGCCTGCTCGACCTGATGGCAGACCTGGCCCGGCACGCCACACTTCCCGCAGCGGAGTTCGAGCGCGAACAATCGCAGCGCCTGGAAGATTTGCGGATCGACCGCGCCACGCCCGGTTTTTTGGGATCGGAACGCCTGCGGCGGGTATTATTCGGCGCTCATCCCTACGGCACCATCGCCCCCACCGAAGAACAGGTGAAGTCGTACACGCGCGACGCGCTCGCGGAGTTCTACCGCACCTATTACGTCCCTGCGGAGTCGCTGCTGCTGGTGGTCGGCGACCTCGATAGCAACAAAACCCTCGATGAAGTAGAGAAAGCTTTCGGTTCGTGGAAAGCTCCCATGCCGCCGGTCACGGCGCGCCCTGAGCCTCCGAAAATTTCCGGCCGCCGCGTGCACCTGGTGCATTTGCCGGGCGCCGTGCAGACCGACGTAACCGTGGGAAACCGCGCGATTACCCGCACCGACCCGAATTGGCTGCGTCTGGTTCTTACCAATTCCATCTACGGCGGCGCGTTTCATTCGCGGTTGGTAATGAATATCCGCGAGCAAAAGGGATACACCTACAGTCCGCGCAGCAGCGCTGTTCCTTTGCGGCAGCACGGTTATTTCACGGTACACGCCGCGGTTCGCAACGACGTGGTGGCTGCGAGCCTCGCCGAGATTTTCTACGAGATTGACCGCATGCGCGCGCTGCCTGTGGGCGCCGGCGAGCTGGACGACGCCCGCAACTATCTCACCGGAGTGTTTTCGCTTTCGGCGGCCACCCAGGACGGATTGCTAGGGCAATTGTCCACCGTCTATCTCGAGCGCCTGGCGGACGATTACCTGGAGACGTATCGCCAGCGCGTACGCGCCTTGACCGCCGAAGACGTGCTGGCTACCGCGCGGCGCTACCTGGATTCCAAGAACGCGCAGATCGTAGTGGTCGGCGATCAGAGTGTGATCGGCGAGCAGGCCGCTCTGTTCGGCGAAGTGGAAGTCTACGACGTTAACGGCAAGAAAACCGGGACCATCTCTTAGCTGCTCGAGCGCGCCGCGTCGATGCCGGCTCGCCCATGCCCTGAAATGAAGGCAACTCCCGTCCGTGGGGCTCTGCGGCATTCCGCTGCGACCGGGCTTCTGCGCGTCAGCACCCGGCTGGCGGCCCTTTCAGTGGGACTGGCGCTGGCAATCACCCTCTCTGCCGCACAGGCAAAAATACTCCCACCGCCCCATTCCGTCGAACTCAATCACGCTACTTTGATCGAGCTCGAGCAACTCCCCGAAACCGGACCGAAGCTCGCAAACGCCATCATTCGATTCCGGGAGAAAAGCGGGCCGTTTCAGCGCATCGAAGATCTACTGGCGGTTCCGGGAATTACTACTAGGAGGCTCGATAAGATGCGCCCCTACTTGCGGATTGATGGTTCGCGCTAGGCGGTTACGTACGCCCACCCTTCCCGAAACCCGGGAAGATCGAAGAGCCGGAAAAGATCGTGACCCCTACAAAATTTCGTGAGTTCGCTCCGGCTGCGGAATCGCCAGCGGCACCTGCTCGACAATCTCTAGCCCGTAGCCATCCAGCGCGACCACTTTCCGCGGATGGTTGGTGAGCACACGAATCCGCCGCAAACCCAGATCGATCAGAATCTGCGCGCCGATCCCACTTTCCCGTTGAATCCGGCGCTGGCCGCTCAGATCTGAATCGACCGCCTGATCGCGGCGGTGGTACGTCAGACGCGGCAGTCCCGCGTTGTATTCGGTGTTCGGATCGATCCCAAAACCGCGCCCAGTGTGATGCAGGTAGATGAAAACGCCCCGGCCTTCCTGCGCGATAGCCTCCAGCGAACGCCGAATAATTTGGTGGCAATCGCATGCCGTCGATGCGAAGACGTCTCCGGTGAGGCAATGCGAATGGACCCGCGCCAGCGGCGGCTCCGCGCCCGCCAAGTCGCCGCGCACCAACGCCACGTGAGTCTCGTGGTCGGTCTCGCTGGCGTAAGCGATCATCTGGAACTCGCCGTACGGCGTCGTGACCGGCGCGGCAGCTACCCGCTTGACGTACCGCTCGTGCTGCATCCGGTAACGGATCAGGTCGGCGATCGACACCAACTTCATTTCGTGCAGCTTGCAGAATTCGATGAGCTGCGGCATGCGCGCCATCGACCCATCGTCGTTCATGATTTCACAGATCACCCCGGAATGATCGAGCCCGGCAATCCGCGCGAGGTCCACGCTCGCTTCGGTCTGCCCGGCACGCACCAGCACCCCGCCGCGCCGCGCTCGCAGGGTGTAGACGTGGCCCGGCCGCGCCAGATCTTCGGGCCGGGTTTTCGGGTCGGTGGCCGTCAATATCGTTGTCGCGCGATCCGATGCGCTGGTTCCGGTGGTGGTGCCCACGCGGGCGTCGATCGGCTCGCAAAATGGAGTGCCAAAGAGCGACGTATTTCGAGGCGTAATCGGCGCCAGGCTGAGCGCGTCACATCGTTCCTGGGTCATCGCCAGGCAGATCAAACCGCGGCCGAATTTCGCCATGAAGTTGATCACTTCCGGCGTTACTTTCTCGGCAGCGATGGTCAGGTCGCCTTCGTTCTCGCGGTCTTCGTCGTCCACCACCACGATCATCCGCCCCTGGCGGATGTCTTCCACCGCCTCGGGAATGGACGCGAACGGATATTTTGGATCGCTCATCTCTGTAGCCTCGCCACTTTTCAGGGCACCCGCTAAATTACTTAATCCAATGCAGCGAAAGATAGTAGAACGCCACGCCCATCACCCCGGCGCCGGGAATCGTCAGCACCCAGGCCCAGAAAATTCGCCGGGTAACGCCCCATCGCACCGCAGTAATACGATGCGCGGCGCCCACGCCGGCGATGGCTCCGGTGATTACGTGGGTGGTGCTGACTGGGATGCCCGCGGCCGCCGTTCCGATCAAGGTGATAGCCGCGGAAGTCTCCGCAGCGAAGCCGCCAAAGGGATTGAGCTTGGTGATTTTCTGCCCCATGGTCTTCACTACCCGCCAGCCTCCTGCCATTGTACCGCCGGCAATGGCCAAGTGGCAGCACAGGATCACCCAGTAGGGCACCTGGTAAGTGCTCAGCGAGCCGCTCGAAACCAGTGCGGCGGTGATGATGCCCATGCCTTTCTGGGCGTCGTTGGTCCCGTGGCCCAGGCTGAACGCCGCGGCGGACACCAGTTGCAGCCGCCGAAACCATTTGTCCACCCGGCGCGGCGCCTGGTGGCGCACCACCCAGCTGGTAATGACGGTTACCACCAGGCCCGCGGCCAGACCGATGAACGGTCCGATGAAAATGAAAATGACCGGCAGCACCCATCCGTGGACGATGATGGCCTTAAACCCCGCGGCAGCGATCGCCGCTCCGCCGTACCCTCCCATCAAGGCGTGCGATGAACTGGCGGGCAGCCCGATGCGGATCGTGGCGTAGTTCCACACGATCGCTCCCAGCAGCCCGGCCAGCAGCACGTTTTGAGTAACTAGTTTGAGGTCTACCAGGCCGCTGCCCATCGTTTTCGCCACCGCCGTGCCGAAAACGAATGCCGCCACGAAATTCCAAAATGCCGCCCACACTACCGCCCACAAGGGACGCAGCACGCGCGTGGAGACCACCGTAGCGATCGAGCTGGCGGAATCGTGCCAGCCGTTGGTGAATTCGAAAGCCAGCGTCACCAAAATAATCAGCACCAGCATGTGATAGTTGCTCACAGCCGGGCCTCTTCCGCGGGAGCGGGACCGTCGGGGGGGAAGTGGAGGTTCAAGCGTTTTTCAGGGTGACAGTTTCGATCACGTTGGCGACGTCTTCGCACTTGTCAGTCGCGTATTCCAGCGTTTCGATGATTTCTTTCCATTTGATGATCTGGACCGGATCTTTTTCCTGGTCGAACAAGATGCCGATCAGCGCTCGGGACTGGCGGTCCGCGACGTTTTCCAGCCGGTTGATCTCGATGCAATGATCCAGAATGTGATCCTGCTTTTCGATCAGGCGTACCGCGGCAACCATCTCCGCGGTGGAATCTCGTACCGTTGCGGCCAGTTCGGCTACCCCCGCCCGGATACTCTGGACGCGATAGGTAACCAGGCGGGTGGCGACCGCGTCCATGAGGTCGATCACATCGTCAATCTTGCTGGCTAGCTCGTGAATATCTTCGCGGTCGAAAGGGGTGATGAACGTCTGGTTCAGCCGGGTAATGATGCTGTGGGTGATGGTGTCGCCGATATGCTCGAACTTCTCGATGCGGTCGGCATTCGCAATGGGATCCTGGAAATTCTCCAGCCCTTGCACCAGCGCAATCGCGGCCTGATGGACATTCTCGGCCTGCTGCACGAACAGGTCGAAAAACGTCGTCTCGCGAGGAAGTATCCTGCTTAGTAGACCTGGCATGACCGCGGTGTCCCCCGAACCCAGATAACCCGACCGCTAATATGAACGGATGGTTACAGCCCTGAGAAGCGCGACTATACCGGAACAGTTGGTGCGAGGCAACCGGCCATGTGGACTGAAAAAGCCCCAAAATCAGTCCAAAAAGAGACCCACACCCCAATTAGGGGATCCGCCTGGATACCCCCACGTATGTGCCTGATTCTAAAGCGGAGATTTTCGCCAAATCGCGACAAAAGTCCGAAAAAAAGGTACCTCCGAAGGCAGGTAGCTGAACTGCGAATCACGGGGAAAAACAAAAAAGGCGCCCCGGTTATTTTCGTCCGGGACGCCTTTAAAGTATTGATTAGGGTTGAGTTGAAGCGGTTTAGTACATTCCGCCCATGCCGCCAGGTCCACCGCCGCCGGGCGCCGCTGCTGCCTTCTTGTCGTCTTCCTTGATGTCCGCGATCAGAGCTTCGGTCGTGAGCATCAGGGCCGCGATAGAGGCCGCGTTCTGCAGAGCCAAACGGGTTACCTTGGCAGGGTCGATGACTCCGGCCTTCACCAGGTCGCCGAACTCGCCGGTCTCCGCGTTGAATCCGAAGTTTTCTTCCTTCGATTCGCGTACGCGTCCTACGACGATTGCGCCTTCGTGTCCGGCATTGAGTGCGAGCTGGCGCGCGGGCTCTTCCAGAGCGCGCTTGACGATGTTCACGCCGATCGCTTCGTCATCGTGCAACTTCAGCTTGTCGAGTGCATTGAGGCAACGCAGCAACGCCGTGCCGCCGCCGGGGACGATACCTTCCTCGACTGCCGCGCGGGTCGCGTGCATGGCATCTTCCACGCGAGCCTTCTTTTCCTTCAACTCCATTTCCGTGGCTGCTCCAACCTTGATGACGGCAACGCCGCCAACCAGCTTGGCCAACCGCTCCTGGAGCTTCTCGCGATCGTAATCCGACGTGGTGTCTTCCACCTGCGCGCGGATCTGCTTCACTCGGCCTTCGATCTCGGAGGCCTTACCGCCGCCTTCGATGATCGTGGTGTTGTCCTTGTCGATGGTCACCTTCTTGGCGCGGCCCAGATCCTCAAGCTTGACGTTCTCCAGCTTCAGGCCCAGGTCTTCGGTGATCGCCTTGCCGCCGGTGAGGGTCGCAATGTCTTCGAGCATCGCTTTGCGGCGATCTCCGAAGCCAGGGGCCTTTACCGCAGCGCACTGCAGGGTGCCGCGGAGCTTGTTCACCACCAAGGTCGCCAGGGCTTCGCCCTCGACGTCTTCGGCAATGATCAATAGCGGCTTGCCCATCTTGGCGGTCTGCTCCAGCAACGGCAGCAGGTCCTTCATCGAGCTGATCTTCTTTTCGTGGATCAGGATGCGCACATCTTCCAGGGTGCAATCCATGCGCTCCGGATCGGTGACGAAGTAGGGGGAGAGGTAACCGCGGTCGAACTGCATTCCCTCCACCACTTCCAGTGTCGTCTCCATGGTCTTGGATTCTTCCACGGTGATGACGCCGTCCTTGCCCACTTTCTTCATGGCTTCGGCAATGATCGAGCCGATCTGCTTGTCGTTATTGGCGGAAATGGTGCCCACTTGCGCGATCATGTCGCCCTTAACGTCCTTGTGCAGCTTGCGGATCTCTTCCACCGCCACTTCGACGGCGCGTTCGATGCCGCGCTTCAGTGCCATGGGGCTCGCGCCCGCTGCCACTGTCTTCACGCCTTCGCGGAAGATCGCCTGGGCCAGCACGGTGGCGGTAGTGGTGCCGTCGCCGGCGACGTCGGAAGTCTTCGACGCCACCTCACGGACCATCTGCGCTCCCATGTTCTCGAGCGGATCACGCAGCTCGATTTCCTTGGCCACGGTCACGCCGTCCTTGGTAATGATCGGCGCGCCGAACTTCTTTTCGATCACCGCATTGCGCCCCTTGGGGCCCAGCGTGATCTTCACGGCGTCGGCGAGGATGTTCACCCCTCGTAGAATCGCCTGCCGTGAATTTTCACCAGTTACAATTTGTTTTGCCATAAGTCCTTTAACCTCCTCCGATATCTTTCTGCAGGTTTTCGACTGCGGTTGGGCGGGCCGGTCTTGCTAGGCCCGCGAGGGTTACTTCTTGCCGGCGGCTTTGGCTGCGCCGCTGAGCTTGGCAAGGATTTCGTCTTCTTTCAGGATCAGGAACTCTTCATCGTCGATCTTGATTTCGCTGCCACTGTACTTGCCGAATAGAATGCGGTCTCCGGCCTTCACATCCAGCGGTACGCGAGCGCCTTTTTCCAGCTTCCCGGCGCCTACGGCGATGACTTCCCCTTCTTGTGGTTTCTCTTTGGCCGAATCCGGGATGATAATTCCACCCTTGACGACCTCTTTCTCTTCGAGCCGCCGCACTAACACGCGGTCGTGTAACGGGGTGACTTGAACTGACATCGTGACTTGACCTCCATGATCGCTGCGAGATTAGCTGGGAGGAGAAGCGCTGAAGTAATTAGCACTCACCTACAGCAACTGCTAATATAGCAGACCTCCCGCCGATGTCAAGGATATGCTTTGGTGGCACTCAACTTTAACCTCTTCGTAATATTTACATAACTACCTTATTTTCATAATATTAACAAGGTGCAAGGCAAACCTTACAGTTTCTGTTGGACTCTTTTCTCTTCGCGCGATAGAATTTTTGGACGGCTTGCATCCACAATTGCCCTATCTCTTCTATTGCCGGTTAGTTGGCTTCACCGCAGGAGCGCTGGTTTACCTGTTTCTGATCGCCCTAGTGGTCGGTCATCGCCGGCCACGACGCCTCGAGCGCCTTTTGTTCTTCCTGCTCCTGGCGCTCTTCCTCATTTATGCCGGGGGATTGCTCGCGCTCAACGCCGAGATGCACTACGGTTCGCCCCCAACAGCAACGCAGCTCTTTTCTTCGAGCTTGATGACCCTGGGCCTGCTGTTTTTGGTCCCGCTGCTCCTGCACACCCATTGGGAATACCTTCGCCAACTGCGGCCTGCGCTCAGTTCGCGCGGCTCGGTCCAATTTCTCTACTCGTTCTTGTACGCCTTTGTGGCCGCGGCGGTGATTCGGGTGCTTTACGTTGAGTTCCATGCGGTTCCTGGAGGTCCGCTGGCCCGCATACCCTGGACTCCCCGGTTTCAAATTGTGTTGATGCCGGTGGTGCTGGTTTGCGCTGGGCTCCAACTGGGCATCGCGCGCGCGGCGCAAGAGGCCTACGAGCGGCGGATGTTCCAATGGCTGAGCGCGATCTCGGCCGCCAGCTTCATGCTGCTGGCGCTGTGGACCGCGATGGGCACCGGCACGGCGGGCTTGGCAGAGGGTGTTCCGCTGGCGGTAGTCATTTGCGGCATTCTGCCGGGCGCGGTATTGATCCACTATTCGTTGGGCCATGAATTCTTGGAATTTGGTGCGCAAAGCAATCTGGTTTTTGCGCTCTCCGCCACGTTTGTTGCTTTGCTCTATCTGGCGTTGGTGCGGCGTATCAGTGGATGGCTCGAGCCCGTGCTGCCTCCCGAAGCCACCGCCAGCATTTTGCTCTTTGTGCTGTTGTTTCTGTTTGAGCCTCTCGAGCGTGCCATCGGCCCGGCGTTGCACCGTCGCTTTCGCGCGCGAGTGGATCGTCTGCAGCGGATGACCGCGGAGATGCACGAAGTGGCCAGGCAGGGTGACCTAGAACGCCTGGTGGCGTTCTCCACCCAGAGGGTGCAACAGGAGTTTGCCTTGGCTGAGGTCCGCATTTCGGTTCCGGCGGCCCCGCAGCAACCGCCACTGATCTCACCTGGGCGCTTGGGGCACGTGTTTCGCGCCTCGATCGAGCAGGATGGCCGCCAGCTGGGAACGTTGGAAGCAAGTTCGACCGGCGCCGTGCTCACCGGAGAGACCAGCGCGGGTCTCGAATTCGTCGCCGAGCAATTTCCCGGGATGATCGCGCTGTGCAGGCTGATTGGCGAGCGCGTAGATCTCGAACGTGAGCTAGCCGAACGTCAGCGCCTGGCGCTCTTAGGCCAGATGACCGCGACCATCTCCCACAACCTTCGCAATCCGCTGAGCGCGATGAAAACGATCCTGCAAGTGCAGCTGGAAAACAGGAATCTCGATCCGGCGATCCGGCGCGACACCGAGCTAGTGCTGGCCGAAACCGAGCGCCTCGCCCAAAAGCTGAACGAGCTACTCCGCTATGCCAAGCCGGCCGTGGTGTCGCCGCCGCTCCTGGCGACGAATTACCCGGCCCTCCAGCTGCGTACGCCCGAAGATCCGAGCACATTTTCGGGTCCCACTGCCGGTGAGTCCTTTGACGCCGCAACCGCAGCGGCGCAAGTAATTGCCCTGCTGGCCAGAGATTCCCAGGCCCGCACTGTGAACCTTGAGTTCGTACCGCCGCCGCGGGCGGAAGAACTGAGGATTTCCGGTGTGGAGGAATCATTTCGTGAAATCCTTTCCAACTTAATCGAAAACGCAGTGGAAGCGCAGCCACGAGGCGGCATCGTGAGAGTGGAAATCCACCGCAGCGCCGCAAATTTGGTCTTGCAGGTGACTGACCGCGGCCCAGGCATTCCCGCCGATCTGCGCGCCAAGATCTTTCAGCCCTTCTTCACCACCAAAGCCAGCGGCACCGGCTTGGGCCTGGCGATAGTCGCGAAGCGACTCGAAGAGCTGGCTGGTAGCATCGAATGCATCACCCCTGCCGAAAACGGCAGCGGGGCACGGTTCACAGTCACTCTGCCGCTGGCAGGGAACTAGACAACTTCCGCCGATGTAGGCGCCGGAGTAACAGATGTTCCTGAGGACCCGGGGAAAATGAAAAAGCAGCACAGAGTACTGATCGTCGATGATGAGCCCGCCGCGCGCTACGCACTCCGTCGAGCTCTCGAGACTTCCTACGACGTAGTGGAGGCCGACAGCGCGGCATCCGCCCGCGAACAAATCGCCAAGCAGCGACCGGACATGATTGTGTTGGACATGGTGATGCCGGAAGAAGGCGGGATCGATTTTCTCCGATGGTTGCGCGGACAAGGACATCAGCAGCCCGTGCTTGTCGCGTCGGCGCTCGATTCCGCCCAGACCGCGGTGGAAGCATTGCATCACGGCGCCGGCGATTACGTGGTGAAGGGCTACGAAGTGGAAGAACTGCGCAATCGCGTAAAAAACCTATTGAAGATCGCCGATCTCGACTCGGAAAACGCGCGCCTCCGGCGTGAATTGGTCGCCGAAGGCCAGTTCGGGCGAATGCTCGGCCGTTCGTTGGCCATGCAGCGCGTATTTGAGATGGTCGAGCGCGCCGCCCCCACCGACGCGACAATTTTGGTGCTCGGCGAGAGCGGAACGGGCAAAGATTTGCTGGCGCAGGAAATCCACGCGCGATCTCCGCGCGCGGGAGCGGCGTTCGTTGCGTTGAACTGCGCCGCGCTTCCGGAGGCGCTGATCGAAGCCGAACTCTTCGGCTTTGAGAAGGGCGCATTTACCGGAGCTACGCAACAGCGTCGCGGAAAATTTGAGCTGGCCGGGGGCGGCACGCTGTTTTTGGACGAGATCGGCGATATGAATGCGATTACTCAGGCCAAAGCCTTACGGGCCATCGAAAATCGCCAAATCGAGCGGCTCGGCGGCAGCGGCTCCATTGCTGTTGACGTCCGCATTATCAGTGCCACCCATCGCGACCTCCGTGCCGAAATCGCCGCCGGCCGGTTCCGCGAGGATCTCTACTACCGGCTGCGCGTGGTGACCATCGAAGTGCCGCCGCTGCGCGAGCACAAAGAAGACATCGCGTTGTTGGCCGCGGCTTTTCTCGAACAGCTCGGTGTCCGCCATGGCCGTCGCGTCACACTTACGCCCGCGGCGTTGGCGGCGCTGGAGCGCTACGACTGGCCCGGAAATGTCCGCGAACTAAAGAATGCCCTGGAGCGCAGCACGATTCTCTCGCGCGGAGAGGAATTGCGCCCGGAAGACTTGCCGGAAGAGGTTCTCCATGCCGCCAGCAGCGCTCCCGTCGCGACCGTAGCCACCGCTGCTGCCGCCAGCGCCGACAAGACTGAAGGATTCCTGGCGGAATCGGATTTCCGCGAAGCCAAGCGCCAATTTGAGATCGTCTACCTGAAGCAAAAGCTCGAGAAAAATCGTTGGAATGTATCGCGCACCGCCACCGAGGTGGGATTGCATCGCCAAAGCCTGCAAGAGAAACTCCGCGAACTCGGAATCACCAGGCCGGTAAAATGACCGACGCGACACAAATCGGTTCGTTCATCCTGGCCGGTGGCGCCAGCACTCGCATGGGACGCGACAAATGCCTGCTTGAACTTGCCGGTGAAACGCTGCTCGCTCGCACCCTTCACTTGCTGGAGCGCTCCCGGTTGCAGCCCACGATTGTGGGCGATCCCGAAAAATTCAGTGGCTTGGCTTTGGGCGCTCCAATCATCCCAGACGACAATCCGGGCCTCGGCCCTCTGGGCGGAATCGCCACTGCGCTGCGCCACACCAGGAAGCCCTGGAATCTGATCGTCGGCTGCGATCTGCCTTTTATCACCGACGACTGGATCCGCTACTTAATCGCCCGCGCCACCCGCGCGCGTAAGGATGCCGAATCGCGCTTCGACATCGTCATCCCTCAGAACCTGGCCGGTCCGGAGCCGCTCTGCGCGATGTATCATCAGCGCTGTGTGGTGGCCATTTCCGCAGAACTCGATCGCGGCGTTCGCAAAGTCACCGCAGCCTTCTCCGGCCTGCGCCTGGACTCCATTCTTCCCGAGGAGTGGAAAGCGTTTGATTCCGGCGGCTTGCTGTTCAAGAATATGAATTCGCCGGCAGACTACCAGTGGGCGCGCGAGATTCTGGAAGGGAAGTCCAAAGGGCAGCGGCCAAATTGAGCGAGCACTATTTCGAATTTCAAAACGTCAAGAAATCGTTCGACGACAATCTGGTCCTCGACGACGTGAGTTTTCACGTTGAGCCTGGCGAGACCGCCATTATCCTCGGGCGCAGCGGCGTCGGAAAATCGGTGAGCCTCAATTTGCTGATGGGTTTTCACAAAGCGGACGCCGGCCGCATCATTGTCGCCGGAGAAGACATCACCGATTACACCGAAGAACAGCTCGGCCCGATCCGCGAGCGCGTCACCATGGTTTTTCAGACTGGCGCTCTTTTCGATTCGCTCACCGCCGCCGGCAACGTAGCCTTCCCTCTGGAGAGCCGCGACAAATTCACGCCCGAGCAGATCGACGCTCGGGTGAATGAGCTGCTCGAAATGCTGGAAGTCTCCAACATGGCCGACCGCATCCCGGAAGACTTGAGCACCGGAACCAAAAGAGCGGTGGCCATCGCGCGGGCGCTGGCTGCCGATCCCCAAGCGATCTTGTACGACGAGCCCACTACCATGGTCGATCCACTGATGGCCGGGCACATCATCCAGCTAATCACCAAGCTGAAAGCCAAGTTTCAGAAAACTTCGATCGTGGTGACCCACGATACCCACCTGGCGCAAAAGCTCGCCGACCGGGTAATTTTCCTGCAGGAGGGCAAGGTCGGATTCTTCGGCACCTGGGCCGAATTTGTAGCTTCCAGCAAACCGTTCCTGCGCAATTTTCGCGCACAAGATGAACTGATCCCGGCGCTCGATGCCAAGAGCTGAGCCCACTCTCGCGAAGACCTATTCGGCACTGCCACCTCGCTACTGGATATCCCAAATCCTACGATTCTGATATCGTTCGCCACGCGAAAGCTTTCGATTAGCCGGAGACGCTACCCTTGAGCCAGCCGCCAACGCCGAACCCCGCCGACGCAAAAAAGCAGCTAAGACGCGTAATGGGCTTTTGGGATGTGTTGCTGTTCAACATCGTTACCGTGCTTGGGCCGCGATGGATCGCGGCCGCCGCGCACAACGGCAGTTCGTCGATCAGCCTGTGGGTGCTCGCTGCCGGACTGTTTTTCGTTCCGACCACCCTGGTCATCACCGAGCTTTCCACAAGGTTCCCTTCCGAAGGCGGCCTCTACGCGTGGTCTAAGGAAGCCTTCGGCGATTTTCACGGATTCGTCGCCGGGTGGACCTATTGGGTCTACACGTTTTTCTATTTCCCCGGACTGCTGCTGGCCAGCGCGGCCATGGCCGCTTACATCGGCGGGGCCGGCACCGCGTCTCTCGCGCAGAACCGCACGTTCCTGCTGGTCGGGTCGGTTCTGCTGTTGGTGGTGGCGGTGGTCATGAACATCATCGGCCTGAACATCGGCAAATGGCTGCAGAACGCGGGAGGTGTGGGCACTTATCTTCCGTTGATGATTCTGGTGGGCATCGCGGGAGTTGTGTGGTGGCACCACGGATCGCAGACCGTCTTCACCTGGCACAACATCTGGCCGCAGTGGAACCTGGATACCGTCAATTTCTGGTCGCAAATTGTATTTGCTTTCACCGGCCTGGAATTGGTTTCCGCGATGAGCGAGGAAATTCGCAATCCCAACAAAGTGCTGGGCCGCGCTGCGTTCGGCTCCGGCTTTTTGATCGCGCTGATGTATATCGCCGGGACGGTGGCGGTGCTGTCGCTCCTTCCGGCGGGCCAGGTCGACCCCAAAGTGGGCGTGTTCCAGGCCATCGCCAGCGGCGCGGGAATGTTGCGGATTGCATTCGTAGGTGTGCTCGCTGCGATTTTCGTGACGGTAGGGAACGCCGGCGGTGTGGGCTCCACGGTTGCGGGAATCGCACGCGTTCCCTTCGTGGTCGGAATCGACCGCTACCTCCCCGCTGCTTTCGGGAAAATTCATCCGCGTTGGAAAACGCCATACGTTTCGATTCTGGTGCAGGCGGTAATTTCCGGCGCGATCCTGCTGGCGATTCAAGTGAACGAATCGGTCAACGGCGCCTACCAAATTCTCGTCGACGCCGCGATCATCCTGTACTTCATCCCGTTCCTGTATATGTATGCCGCAGCGATGTTTTTGGCCGACCGTCCAGACCGCCTCGGAAATCCCAACGCGGTGTTGGTCTCGGGCGGAAAACTCGGAGTTCGCCTGTGCGCCGGACTGGGGTTCCTGGTGGTCCTTGGCGGCATCGGCCTTTCGCTAATTCCGCCCGCCGAAACGCGCAACGCCACCGTTTTCGAATTCAAGCTCATCGGATGTACCGCGGCGGCGGTGTTGATAGGATTGGCTTTGTATTATCGCGGGCTGCTAGCGAAGCGCAAAGAAGAACGCGAGGACGCTCGGCAGGCCGGCTAGTCCTGGACCGAATCAGGGTTTCTACCGCTTCTGGTAATCCCAGAACGGCCAAGCCCTGCGTTTAGTTCGCCGCAAGCTCCCGGATAATCGAAACCGGGCTGTGAATGTTCCACGTGGAACACCCTCAGCGGTCCGTGCTACAGCGGTTAAAATACCTGCCGATGCTGCGCACTGCTTTTCGTTTCCAACGAGAACCGCGGCTCCGCGGTGCCTAAGCCTTGAATCCGCGCCGCGGCGTATTCGCCAAGCGCTGGACCGTGCTTGAATCCATGCCCCGAACCGCCCCCGATCAGCCACACGTTGGCAAAATCCGGGTGGCGATCGATCAAAAAATCCCCATTGGACGTATTTTCGTACTGGCACACGCGTGTCTCCACCACCGGGGCGTCGCGTAGCGCAGGGAACCGCTGCGCCAGATAGGACCGCGCCGCAGCCAGGCCCTCCGCCGAAACCACGCGCATCAGCGTGTCCGGATCGGCTGGGGGCCCATGGCGGTCGAACGCCAACTTAAAGCCGCGGCCCTCGATGTCCGGCATCCCGTAATATTCGTCTGACAAAATCAACCACGTCGGCAGCGCCGGGGAAGCGAAGCGCGTATCTCCCGCCGGAACTCCAAAAAAGAAAATCTCCTGCCGCGACGGAAAAATCCGCTGGGCGAGCAGGCCGGGGAAAACCGCCGGCAGCCACGGCCCGCAGGCAAAAACGAAACTCCCCGCCGAAATTGTGTCCCCGGCACCGGTGACGATCGAATCCACCGAGCCGCCGCCGGTGGGCGCTTGGACCGCCGCTTGGCGATAGTCCACGCCGCTGCGAATTGCCTCGTCGACCACCGCCTGAACCGCGCGCCGCGCCAGCAATACGCCGCTGTCGGGCTCCAGCATCCCGACCGCGTTGGAATCGACGGCAATTTGCGGATAGCGGGTGGCAAGGTGGTGATGCGAGAGGTTTTCGAAATTGGCGCCGCAACGCTCCAGCCCGGCACGCGATTTCTGAAAATACGGGTCGGTCTGAGGCGCAATCCAAAGCACTCCAGTGCGATGAAACAGCGGCGTATCCATCCGCGCGAAGAGTTCGACCCACAGGGGTAGAGCGCGCATCGACCAGCGGGTATAAAGATCGTCGCCGCCGTAGCCCATGCGAATAATGCGCGATTCACCGCCGGAGCTGGCGCGGCTGTTGGCCGGCCCGTAGGAATCGAGAAGGATCACGCTGCGCCCAGAACGCGCCAACCAATGCGCGGTCCACGCGCCGAAAACTCCGGACCCGATCACCGCAACATCGTATTTCTTACTTTTGGCCATTTGGCGGGTTCCTTGGAATTTGGAAGGCGAGACTGGTAGGTCGTCAGAATCCCTGTTCAATCAATCGTTCAACGCTAAGTCCCGCGCTCGCGGCGCCGCTTTCCGTTTTTCCCAGCAAACTTTCCATATATTTCGCGAGAATGTCCGTCTCGATGTTCACAGGCGAGCCGGCCGCCATCTGCTGCACGCTGGTTTGCTGGTACGTGAACGGAATCACCGCGATATCCGCTACGCCGCCGGCCCACCGCGCCACCGTCAAACTGATGCCGTCGATGGCGATCGATCCTTTCTCCGCCACATACTTCCGCAACTCGTCCGGCACACGCACTGACAGCCACCAATTCTCACCTTCCGCACGCAATTCGGTTACTCGTCCAACGCCATCGACGTGCCCTTGCACGAAGTGCCCGCCCAAGCGCGCGCTCGCCGCCAACGGCCGCTCGATGTTCACGATATCTCCGGCTTTACGCTCTCCAAAAGAAGTGCGGCGCAGCGTTTCCCCGGAAAGATCGGCCGAAAAACCGCGCGCGTCGCATTCCACAGCGGTCAGACAGCATCCATTCACCGCGATGCTATCGCTGACGCGCAGCGACGCCGCCAGCGCCGGTGCACCGCTCAGATCGACCCGTAGCCGCCCGCCAGTCGCGGAATTCTCTAGAGCTTCAATTCTTGCGGTGGCTTCGATGATTCCCGTAAACATCGGTGAAATATCCCTCCATAACAAAGTCCGGTCCGACGCGCCGCAGCCGTAAATTCCCAAGCTCGCTTGTTGCGGCGAGCGATGAAACTTTTCCTCCGCGCAACGCCACCGGCGCAACCGTCGCGCCCAGGATTCGAGGAGCGTAGAACAAAAACATCTTGTCGACAATCTTGGCGTCGAGTGCGGCCCCGTTCAGCCGGGTCCCTGCCTCGATCAGCACGCTGAGAACTTGCCGGCGACCCAATTCCAAGATCGCGTCGCGCAACGGAACTCGCCCGCCTCGCGCCCGCCCACTGCCGAGCTGCACCACTTCCACGCCCCGGCGAGCTAGCGCCGCCGCTTTGCGCGGGTCCGTTTGCCGTGTGGTAAAGACCAAAACGTCGCCGTCGGCGGATTTCACCAGTTTCGAATCGAGCGGCAGCCGCAACTTCGAGTCCAGCACCACGCGCAAAAGCGCGCGGCGCCGCGGCAGGCCGGTTCGATCGGTCATCCGCGGGTCGTCAGCGATCACCGTTCCTACGCCGGTGAGAATGGCGTCGGAAGCGCGCCGGATCTGTTGCACTTCGTCGCGCGAGGCGCTGGACGTAATCCATTTTTCTTTGTGGTTCGGCGAAGCGATCTGACCGTCGAGCGTGAGCGCCGCTTTCAATGTCACAAACGGCCGGCCCGTGAGCATCCAGTGCGAAAATGCCTCGTTCAGTTCCTGCGCCTCTGCCGCCCGCACACCGACGTCCACCTGCACGCCGGCGCGCCGCAACTGCCAAATTCCGCGTCCGCTCACCACCGGGTTCGGATCGGGCATCGCCGTCACCACCCGCCGCACCCCAGCCGCTAGAATTGCCGCGGTGCACGGTCCGGTGCGTCCGGTGTGGCAGCACGGCTCGAGATTTGCGTAGAGCGTCGCGCCGCGGGCGTTGGTTCCAGCGTCCGCCAACGCCATAGGTTCGGCGTGAGTTCGCCGATCGTAAATATGAAAGCCCTCGCCGACAATTCGCCCGCCCTGCACTACCACCGCGCCGACCAGCGGATTTGGATGGGCGCGCGCCAAGCCCCGGCGCGCCAGTTCGAGCGCGCGCAACATGTATGCGTCGTCTTTTGCGTCAACTGCGGCGTCACGGCGTGGATCGTGCTTCATTGCGGTCCTGGCGGCTGCCTTCTTGCGGAATTGTACATTTCACGTCCGGCGCTAAAAGAGATTTCCATCGCGGAATCTCAATCGAACAGGGAATTAACGTACGTCGTTGCGTCAAACGGCACCAGGTCATCCATTTGCTCGCCAGTGCCTACGAATCGGATCGGCAGCCCCAACTCGCGCGCGATCGCCACGACGATTCCGCCTTTGGCCGTTCCATCCAGCTTGGTGAGCACGATGCCGGTCACTCCCACGTGGCTGGTAAATTCCCGCGCCTGATTCAATCCGTTCTGCCCGGTGGTCGCATCCATCACCAGCAGCATTTCATGCGGCGCGCCGGCAACCAGCTTTGACGCGGTGCGCTTCATCTTCTCGAGCTCGGCCATCAAATTCGATTTGGTGTGCAACCGTCCCGCGGTGTCTACAATCACCACGTCCGCGGCGTGCGCCTTTGCCGACGACAGCGCGTCGAACACGACTGCCGCAGGATCGGCGCCGGGCTTCTGCTTGATCAACTCCACCTGCGCTCGCCGCGCCCAAATTTCCAGTTGCTCGATTGCCGCGGCGCGAAACGTATCCCCAGCGGCGAGGACCACCGACCGCTTTTCCTGCTTGTAGCGGTGCGCCAGCTTCCCGATCGTGGTGGTCTTGCCCACGCCGTTCACGCCTACGATGAAAATCACCCGCGGCGCATCGCCCGCGGCCACGTCGCCGGCCCGATTCGGGGTCTCCAACGTTCGGACGATGTGCTTTTTTATTTCGCGTTTGAGGTCGGCGGCCGCGACCAGCTTGTGCTCGTTCACCTGCTGCCGCAACGACGCCAGGATCTCGCGGGTGGTCGCCACTCCTATATCCGCGCCGAGCAGCGCGGATTCCAGCTCGTGCAGAAGCGCTGGGTCCACCGGGCGGTCGCCGGTGAGCAGCTGCTCGACCTTCGCGGACAGTTCCGTCCGCGTCTTGACGACGGATTCCTTGAGGCGCTCCAGGAGCGTCGGTTCGGGTTTTCCAAAGAGAGAGATCATCAGTGATTCGAGACGCAAGCGCACAACGAGCAGCCGCTGTTGCGCACGAGCAAACTATTCTAGCAGAGGAGGACAGCTGTCACGGCGGGAGGTGTATCAAACTTCGATCAGCGTGGCGCTCAGTTTGATGGCGCCGCTGTGCACTGCGGCTTCGAAGGCGTCCACCACTTGGGGATCGAAGCGGCTGATTGCCAGGGAGCGAATCCGTTCGATCGCGTAGGTCAAATCCATGGCGGTTTGATACGGGCGGTTGGTGGTAATCGCGTCGAAGGTGTCTGCCACCGCGATGATTCGCGCGAGCAACGGGATCTGTTCGCCCGCCAGGCCGCTGGGGTAGCCGTGGCCGTCCATCCGTTCGTGGTGGAACTCGATGCCCGGCAGCATGTCTTTGAGTTGGGCGACCGGGCGCATGATGTTCGCGCCCTTGGAAGTGTGCTGTTTCATCACGTCGAACTCTTCGTCGGTGAGCTTTCCCGGCTTCTTCAGAATCCGGTCCTCCACTCCGATTTTGCCTACATCGTGCAGCAGCGCGGAGATGCGCAGGCAATCCAGTTCGTCGGCGTTCATTTTCAAGGACTCGCCGATGGCCAGCGAATACTTTGCTACGCGGCCGGAATGGCCGCGGGTGTAAGGATCCTTTTCGTCGATGGCCGCGGCGAGCATGCGGATGGAACCAAGGAACAGCTCGCGATTCTCGGTGGCGGCCTGTTGCAGTGATTCCACGTGCTTCTCGATCTCGCCGGCCATGTCGTTAAACGTTTCCGCCAGCTCGCCGATTTCGGCGGCGCCGCTCACGTCCACTCGCTCGTGGAATTCCGCGCGGCTGATCGCGTGGGTAGACTCGACCAGGCCGCGGATGGGCCGGGTGATCCCCACCGCAAACATGTAGCCCAAAATGATGGCTGCCACCGAGACGATGAATACGAAGCGCACCGCTTGGGTAGTTAATTCCTGCACCCCAGCATCGATGCGGGCGGAGCCCAGACCACGTTGCGCGACTACCGCCCAGCGCAGTTGCGGGATGGTGCTGTACGTTCCGATCATTTCCCGCGGATGCTCCTGTCCCTTGGCGTTCTCGGTGAAGCGAATGTTGGCGGTGGTGCGCAACTCCATGGGCAGTTCCTTGAATCGCGCCACCACTGGTGAAGTGTTGGATACATCCATGCCCGGCACAAAGTCGCGCGTTTCGGGATGGGCCACGATATGGCCGTGGACGTCCACTACGAAGTAGGTGCGGTCGCGCACGCTCGCGTTTTTCAGCAAGTCGACTATTTGGTCCAGCGAAACGACCACCGCGAGCATTCCCGCGAATTGGCCGTCGTGGATCAGCGGCACCGACACTACCAGCGCGGGATTATTGTTCTCGCCCATCGCGAATGGCTCGCTGACGGTATTGAGCTCCTGCATGCTGCCCTGGAACGCCCGCTTCAACGCCGCTTCGACGAACGGGTCCAATTCCGCGCGGATGCTTCCCGCCGATTCTCCACGAGCCTGCTTTCCCACCGCGGTAACGTACAGAATGTGCGGATCGCTCTCGATAAAGTTTTGCAGCATGCGCGTCAGTTGCGGGGAGTGTTCGGGGTCGTCGACGCTTTCGATCCAGCCGGTCAGCAGCAGGAACTGGCGTTGGCTTTGCAGTTGTTCTTGAAGGTTCGATTCGATTTGCAGGATTTCGCCGGCCAGCGACCGGGTGATTTCCGATTGCTGCACTCGCTCGGTATCCTCCAGCTTCTCATCGCTCAGCTGAATTACCTGGCGGTGATAGAGCCACAGCGGCAGGACGCTGACCGCAAAAAGCGCTCCCATGACGATCCATAGGAGGCGGACGCGCCGGACGCTGAGATTCGCCAGGAAGTCGATTATTCGGTCGGAAAACACGTCACACCCCTGCCCTAAAAGCCTATCGGAGCGCTGGCGGCAACACAATCCGGGCGAAGTACAGGCGTAACGCATCGGCCAATGGCGAGCCGGAAACGGTAAGCTATTCTAAAAGGGCAGGTTGACGCGGTTTTCGGTGCCCTGTATCAGGCGTTCCAGGTTGGGGCGATGCATCCATAAGACCAGAATGGAGATAGCGGTGGTACCGACGGAAACCGGCAGCGCCGGCGCCAGCGGAGGGGCGTAAAGGAAGTAGACGAAAATGGGCATCGCCGCGGCGGCGGCCATCGATCCCAGCGACGCATATCGCCAGAATCCCACCACCAGAATCCACAACACCACCGCGACGGCCACGGCCTTAGGGCAGATGAGCAGCATGACTCCCAAGCCGGTGGCTACTCCCTTGCCGCCACGGAAGCGCAGCCAGACCGGGAATACGTGGCCAATCACCGCCGCAACCGCCGCCAGCATCATCCAGCGAATATTGCCGGCCGAAGCGCGCTGCGCCAGCCACACTGCCAGGGTTCCTTTGCCCGCGTCCAGCAGCAGCGTAACGACCCCAGCGGCAGCGCCGGCGCGGCGGGTGACGTTTGCGGCGCCGATGTTGCCGCTGCCTTCCGATCGAATGTCCCGGCCGCTGGCCAGGTGAACGATCAGATAGCCAAACGGAATCGAGCCGAGCAAATATGCGACGACGGTGGTCCACAGGAGATGGTTCACGAATGGCCTTTCAATTCGCGTGCGGCGGGGCCGGTGGCTGGGGCGGCGCTCGTGGCGCCGCCGGCCGCAATTTTCGGATCCCGAGGAATTCTTACTCGGCACGTTTTCATTTTTTGTCTTGGCCGCGGTGGAGCGCAGGAAACGTCGCCAGCCGCGTGTACTCCGCCCCGGTCTTTTTCAGCACGCTGTGGAAGAGATGAAATTCAGCGACCTGCGCGGACCCAAAATCCATCGGTCCGATGCGTGTGATTTCTTTGCGCAAGAGGTCCAGCCCTTCCGGCGTTTTGAATCGTGCCAGAGTGAGGTGCGGCGAGTAAGCGCGCGTTTCCCCGGGAATCCCGGCGGCCGCGCAACTCCGGTCGATGCTGGCGGCTAATTCGGCCAGACTATCCGAGGCTTCCACTCCCGCCCACAGCACGCTCGGCCGCGATTCCCTGGGAAAAAATCCGGTGCCGCGAAAGCGTATTGCCACGGTCGAGGCGAA
Source organism: uncultured Acidobacteriota bacterium (assembly GCA_963725655.1). Classification (GTDB taxonomy): domain Bacteria; phylum Acidobacteriota; class Terriglobia; order Acidiferrales; family UBA7541; genus CAVRXT01. Next base: position 1,414,945 of record CAVRYY010000001.1, read on the forward strand.
TGGAACATTCCGCAGCACAGACTCAATCACCTCGATCGCTTCAGGTTTCACTTCTCCTATAAATTTCAGGGTCAGGTGCATCGACTTGGGCCGAACCCACTTCGCGCCCGGCGTATTCGGCAGTCGCCTGAGGAAATCCCGCAGGCTGTCGCGCACCGCCTCTGGTATATCCATGGCAACAAAAACGCGCATCACCATCCCCGCCGGTTCGGATCATTCCTTGGCGCGCGTAGCGTAGAGCAGATAGCGGCGAACGCTGTCGAGCGCCGCCTGGGTTGCGTTGAGGCGGATGCGCTGCCGGTCACCCGCAAACTGAAAGGCTTTGTCGCGCGATCCGGCGCGATCGGAAATGGCGACGTGCACCAATCCCACCGGTTTTTCCGCAGTGCCGCCGGCAGGCCCGGCGATACCGGTAATGCCGACCCCAATCGTCGCGTCGGTGCGCCGCCGCACGCCCTCGGCCAGCGCCAAGGCGACTTCGGAGCTAACCGCGCCGTGCTTCTCGATAGTCTGCAGGGGCACGTCCACCATCGACACTTTGATCTCGTTGCTATAGCAGACGATTCCGCCGAGAAAGTAGGTGGAACTTCCGGGTACGTTGGTCAAGCGGGCCGCCAGCATTCCCCCGGTGCAACTCTCGGCCACCGCGATGGTCGCGGTTTGCCGCTGCAAACTTTCCGCCACCACTTCCTCCAAGGTTTGCCCGCGTGTAGAAAAAAGATTCTCACCCAGCGCCAGCGCGAACCGCTCCGACATTTCGTCCAGAAGGCGATTGGCTTCCCGCTCGTCGTCGGACCACAGCCGAGGATGAAGCTGGATCTCGGTGGAGACGGCGAGAATGGTGATGCGCACGTCGGGATATTGGCGGTAAATCCCAGACACACGCTCCTCCACGTCCGATTCCGGCAGGCCGGCGATGCGCAGCTCGCGGGTATACAGCCGCAGGCCGGGGCTCCGCTTTGCCAGGCGCGGAAAAACTTCGCGCTCGAACATCGGTTCGAGCTCGCCCGGCGGTCCCGGTAACAGAATTACGATTCGCCCGCGAGCCTCGAGCCACAACCCTGGAGCGGTTCCGCGCGGATTGGGAAGCATTTCCGCGCCCTCCGGAACCATTGCTTGCCGAGCATTGGTTTCCGGCATCGGTCGTTTATAGCGGCGAAAGCGTTCTCGAATATCCGCGAGGATTTTGTCGTCGAGGATCAGTCGGCGGCCAAGGAGCTCGGCCACCGTTTCGCGGGTCAAGTCGTCTTCCGTGGGCCCCAGTCCGCCCGAGGAAACGATCACGTCGGAACGCTCCAGGGCGCCGCCGAAGGCATCGCGCAATTGGCTGGGATCATCGCCCACCACGGATTTGCGGGTCACTTCAATTCCCAGGCGGTTCAGCGCTGCGGTGAGAAAGAGCGAATTGGTATCGATGCGATCCGGGGTAAGCAACTCCGAACCCACAGCGATGATTTCGGCGTTCATGGTGTGATTGTTTTACTCCGGCACGGGAGCGATGCGCAAGCAGGCACCGAGCTAGCCCGCGCCTTCGCCGTGCTCAACGCCCGGTTTGCACACATGTTCAGCAATCGAAGAAGACCGTCTCGCCGGCGCCCTGCAAAATAACGTTCCATTCGAACTGCGCCAGCTGGCCTGGCATTTTCCGCGCGATCAACGTCGCGCGGCGTTGCGGTTCCACGCGGCTCAGTGCGAAGTCGGTTTCATTCGCGGTTTCGTCGGGGAAATAAATCCGGGTCACCAATCGCCGCAACAGGCCGCGCGCAAAGAGCGACACCTCGAGGTGCGGCGCCTGCGGTTTGCCGTCCGGAGCCGGAACCGGGCCGGGCTGGATGGTACGGAAGCAAAATTTCCCGTGGTCGTCGGTAGGAATACGCCCGTAGCCGCGAAACCCCGGCTCAATCGGCTTGTCCTGGGTGTCCTCGGGATGCGCGTACTTGCCGTACGAATTGGCCTGCCAGATTTCCAGCAGGGCATCGGGAACCGGCGTGCCGTCGCCGTCCAGAACGCGTCCAGAAATTACAATGTGTTTTCCGGCCACCTCGGGCGCGGCCAGCGAGTCGCAATTCCCGGGCGCGCACCCAATGGCGAAGTACGGACCCACGGTCTGCGAAGGTGTAGGAATCAGCGCCATTACAGCTCCAGCGGGGTCGCATCCCGCCCGCTCAAAACGATGTCGAACCGATACCCGAGCGCCGTGTTCGGGATGGTGCTTTCCCAATCGAATGCGGAAATCAGCCGCTTTCGCGCTTCTTCATCCGCGGTGGCGTTGTAGATGGGATCAAACGGCAGCAGCGGATCTCCCGGAAAATACATTTGAGTCACCAGCCGTGTGGCAAACGCCGGACCAAAAACCGAGAAGTGGATGTGTGCGGGCCGCCAGGCATTGTAGTGATTGCGCCACGGATATTCTCCCGGTCGAATGGTCACGAATCGGTAGCGCCCCTCCGCATCGGTAAGCGTATGGCCGCAGCCATCAAAATTCGGATCGAGGGCGACATCCGGGCGTTGATCCACCAAATGGCGATACCGTCCGCCGGCGTTTGCCTGCCACAATTCCACCAGAGTCCGTCGCACCGGCCGCCCCGCGTCGTCGAGCACCCGCCCGCTCACCACAATTCTCTCGCCGATGGCCTGTCCTCCACGACCGAGGGTAAGATCGGCAGCCGTGGGATCGTCTGGAAAATGCTCAAAGGTAGGCCCGGTAATTTCCGAGAGCGTGTGCGGCAAGTGAATGAGGGGCTGCGAGGGCGCGCGCTTAAGTGAAGATGCGTATGCGGCGTGGGCATTCACCGGATGCTGGCCCTGCCCAGCGCGCCGATACCCTGGAATCGAAGCCACCGTCATCGCTTTCCTCCGCCGTCACAGAATACATCCAACCATGCAATTCGGGTGTTTTTCGCCCGTTCCACTCTATTCGCGAATCTATGCACCGCGCCGCAGCGAGTCAAGGCCAGATTATCGACCTTGGAAAACAGCGTGCGGGCATCCTGCACTTCGCGTATTCTTTCGGACGAGCTGGGCCCGTCGTTTCGCTCGCGGAGAATGCCGATGCTGCCGGAAAAATTCAGTCAGAATGCTGCGCTGTGATCAACCGCCGCGAGATACTGGTTGAATGGGGCGACTGCGATCCGGCCACGATCGTATATTTCCCGCGCTATTTCGAGTACGGCGACGCCTGCACCAATGCTCTCTTCGCCAGCGTAGGTATGACGAAGCCGGAATTGATGAAGAACCACAACATCGCGGGGATTCCGCTAGTGGACGCGCACGCTCGTTTTTTTGTGGCGTCAAGGTTCGGCGAAACGCTGACCGTCGAATCGCGCATCACGGCGTGGGGACGCAACAGCTTCTCGGTGCTGCATCGTTTTCTACGAGGCGGCCAGCTAGCGGTTGAGATAACTGAAAAGAGGGTGTGGGCGATCCACGACACCACCGGCGCCAAGCCCCTCAAATCGAGTCCCGTGCCGCAGGAAGTGAAAGACAAGCTGCCGGCCGTTCCAGCCGACTCCGCCGAGTAGTCTCCGGCAGCCGTCCTGAAAGTTATTCCTGCGCCAGCCGCTCGACCATTTCCCGCGGCAATGCATCCAGCAGCTTCACGAACACGCCGTTGGTCCACCCGAACCCGATGACGTTCTGGTGGTAGCCCGCGACGATTTCCGTTTCGGATGATCCCGTAACCACGTTGTATTTTTCCCGGATGTGGCGTTCGCGCTCGAAATTCTTCAGCACCATAGCCAGAAATTTGTAAGCGATGCGATCGGCATCCTCTGCGAAGCCATAGCGGCGGAGCCCGTCGACCGCCAGCAGATGCAGCGGCGCCCATCCGTACGGAAAATCCCACTGCGCCTGGCTGTCGTTGCGGCTAGTCGCCAGCCCGTGGGCCTCTTCAAATGTTCTCAGGTTCGCCGCTACCGCCCGGGCTTGCGCTTCCGAAGCCATCCCTGTCCAAAGCGGATAGAAAGTGGTGGCAAATTTGTAGTTAGACTGTGCGCCGGCAACAAAATCGTGGTCGAAAAACATCCCTTCGCTTTCATTCCAAAGAAATTCGTTCATCTTTCCTTGCCGCGCGCGGGCGCGCTCCCGCCACTGCGGCTGGTCCTCACTTCGGCCCACCCGAACGGAAATCTCCGCCAGATCAATTTCCACCTTGTATAGCAGGGAATTGAGGCAGACCGGCGCATAGTGATGGGTGTCGGCGCAAAAGGGTCCGAACCGAAAGCAGACATCGAACCCGGATTCGCGCATGCTGCGATCGCCTTTGTAATATTCGACGGTCAACGCGATCCGTGGGCCTTGTAGTGCGCGGCCACTGGCATCGCCCCCGTCATCAAGACCGGTTCCCGCAGGGTCAGCAAACATCGGACCCACGACCGAATCCGTAGACGCCTCCGGCGCGATGCGCACCAGATATTTCTCGTACCCGCCGCCCTGGCTGGCAAAGAAGTTGGCCACCCCGCGATAGTATTCGCTCGGATCACCCAGGATTTCCGGCACCGGGCCGTCGCCGTGATCGAAGAACCGGGAAAGCCCGGTGTCGCCTGCCAAATGGGGCTCATGGGTCCACTGCGCGTAATCCTTCTGCGCATACTCGTAGGCCCGCAGCAACCATGCATCGTCGCCCCGCCCGGCCTTGCGCTCCGCCGCATCCACCGCCAGAATCATGGAAGTCAGGAATGGCGGTTGCCCGCGAGTGAGGTAGTAACTGCGATTCGCGTTCAGCACCCCGCCATAGTGCTCGATCTCAAAGAAGAAATTTTCCAGTATGCCCTTGGCGAGTTGCTCGCGATGGTCGTGCAGCAAGCCCAGCATGATGAAATAGCTATCCCAGCCGTACATCTCGTTGAACTGGCCGCCGGGTACGATGTACGGATGTTCGAGGTACAATAAGCCTTCAAAAGGAATTTCGTTGGCGTATGCATCGCTTGGGCCGGTGATAACCGTCGGCAAATTCTGGACGCGAATGTCGCAGTGGGCGGTAGTGTTGGCGAAGGCGGTCACTTCGGGGAAGGCCACTGGAACATAAAGATACTGCGGCCCGCTGATCTTGGAATCCGGGTAACTGGCGCAGTTTGTTAGCGATCGGGTAAGATGGTCCCAGCCCACAGAAATGTAGCGCTGGATCACCGCGAGGCGGGAAAATGAAGTGTGGGCGTGGTTCACCCCTCAGTTGTAACAATACATCCGATTCCGCGCCAGCGATTCCGGCACTGGCTTCCGGGCGCGGGTACGTTTGTCGCCGCCGGGCCAGCTACGTAGAACTTGCGTAAAGGGCGAAAAAAAATCATAAGGGCCAGACGCCCCTTAAAAGCTAACTTCTTTACTGACAGTCGCTTGGGCGTTGACCAAGATGGCATCACGTGTGCTTATCTCCACTGCGTGAATACTTCGATCCCAGTCGAAATTTCAAGCTCTTCGATCAGCTCTACTCTCGGGGACGCACCCTCGCCTCCAGATCCCCTGAGTTCTTCGCTACCGGCAACGCTTGTAAGCCATCGAACGCTTGTTTACGGCATTGGGATTGATGTCGTGGGACACCGAAGCGAGGTCGCCGCGCGCTGTTTGCCCTTGAGCGGCACGCTACTGTGTTTCCCTGACGCGTCTGCGGTCGCGTAGGGATGTCCCAAAAGCCGACAATGTACTTAACTGAGCGTTACCAAAATGACTGAAGCTCCTCAACCGACCCAGCTGCCGCGTCCTAAGTGGCACGAGCGCTTGCGCGCCCTGAACAACGTGCGCCCGATTCTGCGGATGGTTTGGGACGCCGCCCCGGGAGTGGTAGCCGGAGGGGTGCTGTCCCGGCTTTTCGCTGCGGTAGTTCCGGTGGCCATGTTGTGGGTCACCAAGCTGATTATCGACGCGATCCAGTACTCGCACCCGCTGCCTTCGTATTTCTGGTGGCTGGTGGTGTTGGAGTTTGCGCTGGCATCCGTCGCGACAATCCTGGGGCGGGTGGGCGACTACTGCGACACCGTGCTGGGAGATCGCTACGCGCGCTACGTCAGCACACGAGTGATGGAACACGCCTCGCGGCTGGACCTCACGTCCTACGAAGATCCCGTTTTTTACGACAAGCTCGAGCGCGCCCGGGTGCAAGGCACCGATCGCATCGCCATGATCCAATCGGTCGGGCGCCTGATCCAGCAAGTGGTCACCACGGTCAGCTTGGCTGCCGGCATCGTTCTCTATTCGCCGTGGCTGCTGATTGCGCTGGTCGCGTGCGTGGTCCCCGCATTCATGGGTGAAACGCACTTCGCTTTTCTCGGCTACTCACTCAACTTTCAGCAAACTCCGGCGCGCCGGGAGCTCGAATACCTGCGCCTGATTGGCGGCAGCAAAGAAAGCGCCAAGGAATTGAAGCTCTTTGGCCTCGGGCCGTTTCTGGTGAATCGCTACCGGACGATCTCCGACGATCTGCACCTGCAAACGGTGCGGTTGGCGCGCCGGCGGTTGCTGTGGGGCGCGCTGCTCACGATTCTTGGAACCATCGGCTACTACGGCACTTACACCTGGGTGATCTACCGAACGGTGATTGGGGCAATCCACATCGGCACGATGATCTTTCTTTCCGGTGCGATCGCCGGGGCCAGCTCGAACATCCAGATGGTTTTCTCCACATTTTCCAGCATTGCGGATCAAGCCCTTTTTATCACCGACCTGCTGGATTTTTTCGCGGTGCAACCCACGGTGCAGTCCAAGCCCAACGCCTTGCCGGCGCCGAGGCCGATTCGTGAAGGATTCGAGTTCCGCAACGTCTCGTTCGCGTATCCCGGCCAGACACGCTCGATTCTCAACAACATCAATTTCAAGATCGGGCCGCGCGAACGCATCGCGCTGGTTGGTGAAAACGGAGAAGGGAAGACCACCATCGTCAAGCTGCTGACCCGGCTTTACGATGTGACCTCCGGCGAGATCTTGCTGGATGGGATCGACATCCGCGAATACAACCTTGAGGACCTGTGGAAGGAAATCGGGGTGATCTTCCAGGACTTCATGCGCTATGACCTGACGGCCTCGGAAAACATCGCGGTTGGCCGCATCGAAGAACGCAACAATCCTTTCCGGATTCGCGCGGCGGCGCTCAAGAGCCTGGCGGAACCGGTGGTCCGCAAGTTTCCCAAGGGCTACGACCAGGTGCTGGGCTGCCGGTTCGAAGGCGGGATGGATATCTCCGGCGGCGAATGGCAAAAGATGGCCCTGGCGCGAGCCTATTTGCGCGACGCCCAGTTGCTGATTCTCGACGAGCCTACCGCGGCGCTCGATGCACGCTCGGAACATGAAGTGTTCCAGCGCTTTGCCGAATTGACCGCTGGGAAAATGTCGTTGCTTATATCGCACCGCTTTTCCACGGTGCGCATGGCCGACCGTATTTTGGTAATCGAAAAAGGCCGCATCGCCGAAGAGGGTCCGCACGCTCAATTGCTCGAGCGCGGCGGCCGTTACGCGGAAATGTTTGAATTGCAGGCAGCAAATTATCGATGAAAGCGTGAGGTAGCACGACTCTATGGCAACGCCAAATCAGTCTCCGTTGGTACCGCCCGATCCCGCGCAACTGCCGCAGTCGCTCGCGCAGGCGCCGGCGCTTCGGGCGATCGAAACCACTCCGGCGCCCGCTCCGTCCGACGACGCGATGCTGGCGGCACGCGCGCAGGCTTGCGCGCAGTCGTGCACCTCGGTGGAAAAATCATCCAGCCTGCCGGCGCTTGAGGCGACTTGGGCTGCCGCGGACGCTGCCATTCGCGCCGCTACAGCGCGGCTGGATCAAGAAGCGCGCGACGGGGTGAAGGCTACCTCCAACGATGCGAAGTGGTTTATCACGAATGGTGGTCTGATTCGCGCGGCATTACAGGAAACGAAAAAGCAGCTGACCGTTGCGGCTAGGCTGCCACAAGTGCGCAATCTCAATGCGGAAATCGTTCCTCGCGCCTACGCCGCAGTCGAAGGGTTTCTGAACGTTGTGCAGGGCCAATTCGAAAAGGATCGCTTCACGGCGTTCCTGCATGGTTTTCAGCAGGATCTCCCGCTGCAGCTCCCGGAACTGTGGACGCTGCAATCTTTCACTCAGCTCGTCCTGCTGCAGGGCATCGCCGCTCTCGCTCCCGGGCTGCATTCCGTGGCTGACCTGCAATCGGAAGCGCCCGTCTCAGCGCAAGCCGCACCGATCGCCGCGAGTGCCGGGCTTCCTGCGGCGGACATGCCCCAGCTGATCGTCAGCCTGCGCGAACTCAACGACCTCGATTGGGAAAAACTCTTTGAGGACGTCAGCGAAACCGACAAGCTCCTGCGCCAGGATCCTCTCGATAGATATTCGCGCATGGACTTTGAGAGCCGCGCCGCATATCGAAATGCGGTGGCCGAGCTCAGCGCCCGATCGGAGTGGACCGAGCAGCAAATCGTAGAGAAAGCGCTGATCCTGGCCCGCACGCCGCGTCATGCATCCACCCAGCGCGGCAAGGATCGCCGCTCGCACGTCGGCTACTACCTGGTCGACGACGGCAAGAAGATTTTACGCCAGGCCATCGGCTATCAGCCGTCCAAGCTCACGCGCATCCGCGACGCCGTTCTGCGCGGTCCGGATTTCTTCTATCTGGTGGGCATCGAAATCAGCGCCTTCGCCGTGTTGACCCTGGTAACCCTGATTTCCCACGTCCGTTTGCCGGGATTCGCGGTCCTGGCTCTGTTCCTGCTTCCCGCGGTCGATTGCGGAGTGAGCGTCGTCAACCTGCTGGTTACGCTGCTGCTTCCGCCTAAGAAGCCGCTGAAGCTCGACTTCACAAAGGGCATTCCGGAGGAAAGCACCACGATGGTGGTGATTCCCACCCTGCTGATCAGCCAGGAGCAAGCGCGCGAGGCCGCCAAGGCATTGGAGATCCGCTATTTGGCCAACCGCGACTCCAACCTGCATTTCGCTTTGCTCACCGATCCGCCGGATTCCACGCAGGAATTTGATGACAAGGATGTGCTAGCCGGTTTTTGCTCGCAGTTGGTTGAAGATTTGAATCGGCAATACGCTTCGGGCGGGAAAGGCGCTTTTTTCCACTTCCACCGCAACCGTCTGTTCAACGAAGCCGAAGGCATCTGGATGGGATGGGAGCGCAAGCGTGGAAAACTGGTCGAGTTCAATAATCTACTGCTTGGCCGCAGCGATAGTTTCCCGGTAAAAGTCGGGGACTTATCGGTCCTGCCGAAAATCAAGTACGTGATTACGCTGGACGCCGATACTCAACTCCCGCGCGACGCGGCCAGAAAACTGGTCGGCGCTATCGCCCATCCGCTGAACATGCCGGTGGTGGACCCGGTTTCGCACGTGGTGGTGGAAGGTCACGCCATTCTTCAGCCGCGGGTGGACATCAGCGCCTCGTCCGCGCGGAGTTCTCGCCTCGCCGCTATTCTTTCCGGCGATACCGGGTTTGACATCTACACCCGAGCCATTTCCGACGTGTACCAGGATCTCTTTGGCGAAGGCATTTTTACCGGCAAGGGAATCTACGAGGTGGAACCGTTTCAAAGCGTCCTCGATTATCGTTTTCCCTCGAACCGCGTCTTGAGCCATGACTTGATCGAAGGCTCGTATGCCCGGGCCGGCCTGGTGTCCGACGTCGAAGTGATTGACGACTACCCTTCCCAGGTCTCCGCCTACAGCCGCCGCAAGCACCGTTGGATTCGCGGTGACTGGCAAATCGCCGCCTGGCTGATGCCCCGCGTTCGCAATTATTTCGGCGACACCGTTCGTAATCCGCTGACCGCCATTTCGCGCTGGAAGATTTTCGATAATCTGCGCCGCAGCATCACCGACTTCGCCATCCTTGCGCTGCTGCTTTGCGGCTGGCTCGCGCTGCCAGACCAGGCCGTCTACTGGACCCTCGCGGCTCTCGCGATCGTCGCGTTTCCAACATTTTTCCAGTTCGTTCCTGCGCTCCTGCGCGCGCGCGGTGCGCTTTTCACGCGCGCTTTCTGGAAGAATTTCTGGCCCGATTTTCTCAGCGCCCAGGCCCATTTGCTTTTCCGCCTGACCTTCCTCTGCCACCAGAGCCTGGTGACTATGGACGCAGTCCTCCGCAGCATCGGCCGCATGACCATTACCCACAAGAAACTTCTGGAGTGGGAAACCGCCGCCGAAGCCGAATTGAATTCCAGCCACCAATCCGTGGTCGAACTGTACCTGGCCTGGACTCCTGCTTTTTCGCTGTTGATCGCGGTGGTTGTGGCCGCCAGTCATCCCTCTTCTCTGGCCGTCGCGCTTCCGCTGCTGGTCTTGTGGGCATCCTCGCCGGCCATCGTGCACTGGTTAAATCAACCGCTGCCGGAGCGAAATACCGAGATGAACCCGCCGCAAACTGCCATGCTACGGAATTCGGCTCTGCGCACCTGGCGCTTCTTCCGCGAATTCAGCACTGCAGAAGAAAACTGGCTGATCCCGGACCTTGTACAGCAGACACCTCCGGTGACTCTGCATCACGTGTCCACTACCAACCTGGGATTCTTGCTAAATGCCAGGCAATCCGCGCAGGACCTCGGCTGGCTGACACTTCCCGAATTCGTCACCGATACCGAGCGCACCCTGCAAAGCGCGCTACGCCTGAAGCGGGTGAAGGGCCATTTCTACAATTGGTACCATACGCAAACACTCGAGCCCATCGAGCCGTTGTTCGTATCCACCGTGGACAACGGCAACCTGGTTTGCTCCCTCTGGACGCTGCGGCAAGGGTGCCTGGAGGCCGTTAAGCAACCGCTATTTTCTCCGTCGCTCAAACAGGGAATTCTGGACCATCTCGAACTGATGGAATCGCTTTTGGGCGATGGCGCTGGACATCCCGCTTTGTTTTCCTTCATTCGCGCGATGAAAAGCCGTGCGACTGCGCTAGAAGCGAGCTTGCCGGGATGGTTTGGCGCGGCCTCGGATCTCGAAACCGAAGCGGTGGCCTTCGAAAAGAAAGTCGCAGGCTCGGCCAACGTTCCAGAGGACTTGGCCTGGTGGGCGCACGAACTCTCCATGCGCTTGAGCAACCTCGAGCGCATGGTATACGACTTCACGCCGTGGCTTCTGCCGCAGTTCGCGAAATTCTGCGGCGATGCGGCCGGGCAGGATTCCGTCAACGCGGCGCACCTTACTCTGGCGACTCTTCCGGCGATGCAGGCTTCGCTGAACGAACGCCTCGAGAAACTGATGTCGGCCCGCGACCTCGATATTCATGCCCGCTCCGGGCTTCGCTTCTTCCGTTCCGCGCTGGAACGCGCCGTCAGCATTACTCGCGACCTGGCCGCGCGCATGGAGCAAACCGCGAATGTCGCTCAAACGCTTGCCGACGAAATGGATTTCGGGCTGCTCTACAACCCGGAAAAGAGACTAATCGCGATCGGTTACGACGGCGGCAAAGAGGAAGTGAGCAAGTATCATTACGACTTGCTGGCCTCGGAAGCGCGTGCTGCTGTTTTCGTCGGCGTCGCCAAAGGCGAAATTCCCCAGGAATGCTGGTTCCGCCTGGATCGTTCGCACATTCTTTACAAGCACTCGCGCGTGCTTCGCTCGTGGACCGGAACGATGTTCGAATACCTGATGCCCACGCTGTGGATGAAGTCTTATCCGCGGACGTTGTTGGAACAGTCAGGCCGCGCCGCGGTCAGCGCTCAGCAGAAGTTCGCCGCGCAGAAGTCGATTCCCTGGGGCATCTCGGAGTCTTCGTGCAGTGACCTGAACCCCGACGGCGTACACCGCTACTTCGCCTTCGGAGTTCCCGCGCTGGCGATGAACCGCGACGCGGCGGACGAGCTGGTCGTCTCGCCCTACTCCACATTTCTAAGTTTGGGTGTCGATTTGCCGGGTTCCCTGCAGAACTTGGAACGGATGAAAGGCCTGGGTTGGCTCGGCAAGTACGGATTCTACGAAGCGGCGGACTTCACGCCGGCGCGGGTCACTCCTGGCAATCAATATGACATCGTTCCGTGCTGGATGGCTCACCACCAGGGTATGAGCCTGGTCGCCGCCACTAACGCCCTTTGCGAAAACTCGATGCAGCGCCGCTTTCACGAGGAACCTCGGGTGCAGGCTACCGAGCGTCTGCTGCTCGAGAAGTTTCCACGGGTGCCGGTGGTCGAGGCCGGACCGGAGAGTGAGGCTGCTGGTTCCACGCTGCTGCAACTCGGGCGCCGCATGCTCACTCGCCCGCAAATTTGGGGCGCGGGATCGAAAGTAAGAACGCCTGCCTAATGCGGCTCGGTTCGGCGTGGTTGGGCTGGGCTGGGGGAAACGGCCTGAGGGTTCTTCTAGCGGCGGGCCGACGAAACGCGCGGGTTCGCTGCGTCACCGGCAGGAGACGGTCCTGCTTCCTGCGTAGTTGGGGCTTGGTAGGACTTGAATCCGGCACGGTCCATACCGCGTTGCGCCTCCGGATTTTTCATGAACGTCTTCCACACAAAACCGGTGCGGGCATTTTCCGCCATCACCATGGTGATTCCGGAATCAATTCCCACCACATCGCTGTCGTACCAATTCTTCAGCGGATTGAATGCATCCACAAAACCGTAGTGGCTCCACGTTCCCGCCTCATATCGATTTTTGATGGTTCGCAATACGCGCATGGAAGCCGTGGGTGTGAACGGCAGGGAACCGGCAGCCGCACACGGCACCACTGTGCCGTCGATCGGTCCTGTGGATGGCGGTCCGCCCCAGATTTCGTAGCCCTTATCCGAATCCGACGCGGTGATTCCCCATAGGTCATCGGTGTAGTCCGGAAACGTTTTCGCCAGACTCAGGCAGAATCGGCGGTGCACGTCGGTGGCAATCACCGAATTTTGATAGTAGTCCGCGTAGCGATCCCGCTTTCCGCGAAAATCAAACCACGCCTGTGAATATTGGTGGATGAACAACGGCGCGTAGGAACCGATGAATCGTATGCCGTCGAATTCGAAGGTCGTCCGCTTCCAGGCATCCCAGCTTTCCGCGGGCAGCGCATGCGTCGAAGATCCCATTCCCAGCAAATACATCATCATCATCTCGCTGTAACTGTCCCAGCGATATTGCAGAAAGCCGGTTTCCGGCGTCCATCCGTGCGGCAGGATGCGAGTGTCCTCGGAGAGCCAGTTCCAATCCACTCGATTGAACATCTCGGTGGCCAGCTCGCTGATCTCGGTATGTTCGAAGTGTTCCCTGCAGGTGAGGAGCCCGCACAACAGGATCGCAGTATCCACCGACGATACTTCGGAGTCCCAGATTCGCTCGCCGGTATTGATGTTCGCCCAGTGGTAGAAAAATCCGCGTTCACTTGGCAGCTTCTTCCACATGAACCGCAGGCCGGTCAGTACCCGTTCGCGCGCCCGCGCCGACGATATGAACCCGCGCTTTTCCGCGATGCACAGGGCGGTCAATCCGAATCCGGTTGCGGCGATACTCCCCACCTCGCTCTTACCGGGTTTTTCCGGCCAGCGCACGTTGGTGCGATCCTTGACGATCCCGGTGTCTGGGTTGGTCTGCTCCCAAAAGTAATAAAAATTCGCTTTTTCGAGTTCTTCCAGGAATTGATCGTCGGTCGGTGATAGTTCCGCGTGGGCCCTGACTGGCAAGGGACGTGACAATTGCTCCGAGAACAAGGTTGCGGGCAGCACGCCGAGTCGAATCAGGGGGAGACCGACGCTCGCCTTAGCGCCGAGTTGAAGCAGTTCTCGGCGCGACAGGCCCGGCCGGGTATATTTTTGCCAGTCCACGTAACGAGTCTAAACAATCTCGCAGTCCAATGATACCGGTCTCGACAATCTCGAAGCCTAATGATACCCGCCGACTACAACTGGTAAATGATCCGTAGGATTCCGTCCGGGTTTCTGCGCAGTGCGGATGGTTTCATTTAGGTACGGCGTGTGGGTCGCCAACCCAACATCCTTCCTCACTTAAGGGCACTTTGGGCTGGGGCCCTACGGTCTAGCGCTTTTAACAAAGAATCCTTGCCCTGGGACCCGGCTTCCGGCTAAATAAATCCAGACTTAGGGCCGGGGTAAGGTGGGGTATTGGAGGCAGGGTTTGGAGGCAGGCCTTGACCCGGAAGCCAGAGAAACGATATGTTCTGTGCAGAAATCGCACGAATGTTCGATTAACGCGCAAATGAGCCCCTCCCCCAACGCTACCATCACCTCCTTGCCCGACGCCATTCGCTCACTGATCCACGACGGCGATGTGGTCGCTATGGAGGGCTTCACGCACTTGATCCCCTTCGCCGCGGGCTATGAAGTGATCCGCCAGCGCCTGAAGAACCTGACCCTGGTCCGTATGACCCCGGACGTGATCTACGATCAATTGATCGGCGCCGGCTGCGCCAGTAAGCTGGTGTTTTCCTGGGGTGGCAATCCGGGTGTAGGTTCGTTGCACCGCCTACGTGACGCCGTCGAGCAGGCCTGGCCCGTGCCGCTGGCGATCGAAGAGTATAGCCACGCCGGCCTGGCCAACGCCTATGTCGCGGGTGCGTCGAATATCCCCTTCGCCGTCTTGCGGGCCTACACCGGGTCGGACCTAGTGAAGCACAGCGATCGGATTCGCTTCATCGACTGCCCCTTCACTGGCGAGACTCTGGCCGCCGTCCCGGCGGTTCGGCCCGACGTCGCGGTGATCCACGCCCAAAAGGCCGATCGCAAAGGCAACGTCCTGCTGTGGGGAATTCTGGGTGTGCAAAAGGAAGCCGCGCTGGCGGCGAAGCGCTGCGTCGTCACCGTGGAAGAAATTGTGGACGATCTGCAAGGGCCCCCGAACGCTTGCGTCCTGCCTTCCTGGACGCTCGCGGCGGTCTGTTGCGTCCCTGGCGGCGCCCATCCCTCGTACGCCCACGGATACTATCAGCGGGACAATTTCTTTTATCAGCACTGGGACACGGTCTCGCGGACTCGTGAGGGTTTCAACGCCTGGCTGCAGCGCCACGTTTTCGACACCGAAAACTTCGACGAATTTCGCCGGGTGCTGGACGAATCCATCTCGGAGCAGACCGCTGACTAATCCCATGACCAATCGGACCACCAATGCGACGGCCAGCCCTGAGGAGACATCCGGACCACAGGTGGAAAGGTCCGGAATCGCCACGCCTGCAGGCCCGGGCGCTGAGCCGGGGAATTTCACCACCACCGAAATGATGACCATCGCCGCAGCGCGCCTGCTCAAGAACAATGCGGTGTGCTTCGTGGGTATCGGCCTGCCATCCACCGCCGCGAATCTTGCCCGCCTGACGCACGCGCCGGATGTGGTGCTGATCTACGAATCCGGGCCGATCGGCGCCAAACCCCACGTCCTCCCGCTCTCCATCGGTGACGGCGATCTGGCGGAAACCGCCGACACTGTGGTTTCCACGCCGGAAATTTTCCGCTATTGGCTGCAAGGCGGCAGAATCGACGTGGGATTCCTGGGCGCGGCGCAGATCGATCGCTTTGCCAATATCAACACCACCGTTATCGGTGACTATCATCACCCCAAGACGCGCTTGCCCGGGGCCGGCGGTGCCCCGGAAATCGCCAGCTCCGCCAAAGAAGTGTTTGTAATTCTCAAACAGACCGCCCGCGCCTTCGTCGAAAGACTCGATTTCATTACTTCGGTAGGTTTTCTCGATGGTGGTGACGCCCGTGCCCGCCTCGGTTTGCCCGGCAACGGCCCAGTGGTGGTGGTCACCGATCTGTGCATCATGGAGCCGGATCCGAAGACCAAGGAACTCACCGTCACGTCACTCCATCCCGGCGTGACGCGCGAACAAGTGCAAGCCGCCACAGCGTGGCCCATTCGCTTTGCCGCCGAAGTGCGTCAGACGCCGCCTCCCACTCCGGCGGAAATGGGGAACCTGCGCGACCTAGAGCGCCGAACAGCCATCGCGCATCAACGCAGCGTAGCGTCGGGCTCCTCCCGCCGTCCGCGCATGGATTGATACGGAGATTTCCGACATGCCTTTCGTCGAACAGAACGGACGACGCACTCACTACCGATGGGATGGCTCCGAAGCCGCCCCAGTCCTGGTTTTCTCGAATTCCCTGGGCACCCAGCTATCGATGTGGGATGCGCAGATTCCGGAGTTCGCGAAAGTATTTCGCGTCCTTCGTTACGACACGCGCGGCATGGGCCTTTCCACCCGAACCAACGAATCGAATACCATCGCCGGTTTAGCCACCGACGTAGTCGATTTGCTTGACGCTCTCTCGATTCCGCGCGCCCATTTCTGCGGACTCTCCATGGGCGGCGCCGTCGGCATTTGGCTGGGCGTAAACGCTCCCGAGCGATTCGACAGGTTTGTCCTTAGCAACACTGCCGCGCGCATCGGAGGCGTGGACACGTGGAACGCGCGCATCGCCAAAGTGCAGGAGGTTGGCATGGCGGGGCTCACCGAAGCGATTCTCGACCGCTGGTTCACTAAGTCCTTTGCGCAGCGTGCGCCCGAGACTATCGCGCGAATGCGCACCATGCTGCTCGCCGCATCGCCCGACGCCTACATCGCCTGCTGCGAAGCGCTCCGCGACATCGACCAGCGCGAGACCGTCAGCCGGATGAAATCCCGCACGCTGATCATTACCGGCGCGCATGACGCCGTTACCACGCCCGCCGATGCACATTTTCTCGAATCGAAAATTTCCGGCGCGCGTTGCGTTGAACTTGACGCCGCGCACATTTCCAATATCGAGGCTGCCGCCGCTTTCACCGCGGCGGTGCAGCACTTTCTCACCGCCAAGGAGCAGAATTAAATGGACGATACCGAGCGCTACGCTCAGGGGATGAACGTTCGACGCGCAGTTCTGGGTGGCGACCACGTCGATAAAGCCGTAGCGAACACCACCCCATTCAACGAACCCTTCCAGGACTTGATTACGCGCTACGCTTGGGGCGAAATCTGGGCCCGCCCCGGCTTAGCGCGCGCCACGCGGAGCCTGATCACCTTGGCCATGATGATCGCCCTCAATCGTCCCGAGGAACTTCGTATGCACCTGAAAGCGGCGATTCGCAACGGCGTCACCCGCGAACAGATTCAGGAAGTGCTGCTGCACAGCTCAATCTATTGCGGAGTTCCGGCGGCGAACGACGCCTTTCACATTGCCCAGCAGGTTTTTACCGAGATGGACGCCAGCCGCTAGAGCCGGGGACGTTCCGGACGCCGGGAGAAAGTCATCACAACAACGCATACCCAAGTGGGAATTATCGGCGCCGGTCCCGCGGGCCTGGTCCTCGCGCAGCTCCTGCAATTGCATGGCGTCGAGTCGGTTGTGCTGGAAGCGCGTACCCGCACCTATATTGAAGAACGCATTCGTGCAGGCGTGCTTGAGCAGGGAACTGCGGATCTACTCACCGAAATCGGCGCCGGCGCACGCATGCAGCGCGAAGGCCTGATCCACGAGGGAATCGAGTTGCGGTTTGCCGGCCGCGGCCACCGCATCAACTTCGCCGAACTCACTGGCGGCCGCACCGTAATGATTTACAGCCAGCACGAAGTGATCAAGGATCTGGTGGCGCTCCGCCTGGCTTCGGGCGGTCCGATTATTTTCGAAGCCGCGGACGTAACCATCACGAATTTTGCCGACGCTCGGCCTGCGGCAGCGGCGGCGGGCAAAAGCCGTGCCACTCGCGCCCGGAAGCCCACGATAAGCTATCGCGTCGAGGGCGCCGAACACCAACTAACATGCGACTTCATCGCGGGATGCGATGGGTTCCACGGCATCGCGCGGCCCAGCATCCCGGCGGGCGTGCTCACTTCATTCGATCGCGTCTATCCCTTCGGATGGCTGGGCATTCTCGCCGAAGCCCGGCCGTCTTCCCACGAGCTGATTTACGCCTACCACGATCGAGGGTTCGCCCTGCTCAGCATGCGCACTCCGCAAATCAGCCGCCTGTATTTGCAGTGCGCTCCGGACGAAGACATTCAAAAGTGGCCCGATGAAAAAATCTGGGAGGAGCTGCATCGCCGCTTTCATGCCGAGGGATGGAAACTCACTGAAGGCCCTATCATTCAGAAAGGCATCACCGGCATGCGCAGCTTCGTGATCGAACCCATGCAATGCGGCGCTCTGTTTTTGGCGGGCGATGCTGCGCACATCGTCCCGCCCACCGGGGCTAAAGGACTTAACCTCGCCGTTGCCGACGTCCGAGTGCTGGCGCGCGCCCTGGAAAGGTTCTACGCCAAGGGAGAGACCGATGCCCTCGAGCAGTACTCAGCGAAATGCCTGCGTCGCGTCTGGAAGGTCCAGCGCTTCTCCTGGTGGATGACCTCCATGCTGCACCGCTTTGCCGACGACAATCCCTTCGATCGCCGCCGCCAAGTCGCCGAACTGGATTACGTAACCGGTTCCCGCGCCGCGTCCCAGGCGCTGGCCGAAAACTACACCGGCCTGCCCATGGAGGACTAGGTTTCTAGCTCCCCTCCCACCGCCCCGCGGGAAACTTTTCTTGCTTGTATCGGACCCCAGACCTCTGATAGCTATAACGTTCATATGAGCGACAATCCCAGCATTCCACTGCCCGCAACCCATCTGACGCAGGTCGGCCGCGTAGTTAACACGTTCGTGGCGCCTTCGAAAACCTTTACCGACGTATTGCGCGACCGTAAGTTGGTGGCTGCCTTTTCTAATCAGCGTTGTCTTTACCTATTTGTTTTTGTGGGCTGCCGCCACCAAGGTGGGATTCCGTCAGATCACGCTCAACTCCATGAGCGAAAATCCATCGGCCGCGGCCCAATTTGAGAAACTGAGCCCCGACCAGCAGGCGGCACGGCTCAGCGTAGCTGCGGCGGTCACCAAAGGCATCTTCATTGCCTCGCCAGTCGTCGCTGTGATTGTGGTTGCCATTTTCGCTCTTGTCTTGTGGGGTTGCCTGAAAGTGCCGGGCGGGCAAGCGGACTTCAGTAGCATTTTCACGGTGTTGATGTATGCCGGTCTGATCCCGCTGGTGAAATTGGTGCTAGGCGTCGTCGTGCTGTTCGCCGCAGGAGATGCATCAGGCTTCAACATCAATAATCCGATCCCCACGAATCCGGGCGCGTTTATGGATGCGAGCTCGGCGCATTGGCTCAAGGCTCTAGCGACCTCGTTCGACGTGATACTCATCTGGAATCTGGTGGTGGTTGCCATCGGATGCGCGATTGTGTCGAAGCTTAAGAAAGGGTCGGCGATGGCGGTGGTATTTGGGTTGTGGATTCTGGTGGTGCTATGCAAAGTCGCATGGGCGGCCGCATTAGGATGATCGCTAGCCTGGACTGGACCGCGTGAGCGTTGTTTGACGCCGCGCTCACTGCGGGTTTGATGGGCATTCGCAACTCGAAGTAAGTGCGCCTAACGAGTCAAGCCCACGCTGCGCCATCAGACCATGCAGCGGCAGCGGGTGCCATGGAGTGCTGCAGAATGTACCGCACCGCGCTTAGCAGGTCCGGCACTTCCGCCAGGGCATGCTGGCGGCCGCGTTCCGCAGGTCCAATTTCCGCCGTCGCTAGCCGAATGAATCGGCACCGCGCCGCCCGCGCGGCACAGGCATCAATTTCCGAGTCGCCAATTAGAAAAGTATCCTGCAAGACCAATTTGTAGTCCCGCTGTGCTTCCCACAGAAGGCCGGGATTCGGTTTGCGGCAGGGGCAGCCATCCTCTCGCCGATGCGTGCAGTAGTACACCGCGTCGATGCGGCCGCCGGCGCTTTCCACCTCGCATCGAAACCGCCGGGTGAGATTGTCCAGTGCCGTCGCGGTCATCAGTCCTTTGCCCACCGCGGCCTGGTTAGACACCACAATCACCGTGCACCCAAACGCTGCCAGCATCCGCAACGCTTCCGGGGCTCCTGGTAAGAATTCGAATTCGTCCCAGGAGGCGATAAATCCCTGCGGCTTGCGCCGGTTGATCGTTCCATCGCGCCCAATCAAAATGTGCATCATCTTAGGCCAGGCGGACCACGAGGGCTTCGCGAGTTGCACGTGCAATCGCGGACCCAATCACCGGAGATTGAAATTAGAAATTCCGAAGGGTTAGAAACTTCTCGAAAGGGAATTACATCGCGGCCGCAGCATATCTGGCGTAGCCATTCCTGGTTTGCCCGCCCCGTGAACTTGGCTGGCGCGGAACCGGAATTACCAAATGCTCCTACAGAAAAAGACGCAAGAGGCCCCCGTTTACGGCGCTCGCTGCCAAAGTTCAGCGATCGATCGCTTTCATGTTTCCCTCAGCATATCGCTCGCCCGCAATCTCGCTCTGCGGCACCGCCGCTTGCAGCTCCGCCAGATCGGCCGGCGTCAACGAAATTTCGGCCGCCGCCGCATTTTCTTCGAGATACTTCCGGCGTTTCGTTCCGGGAATCGGCACCAGGTCCTCGCCCTTCGCCAACACCCACGCCAGCGCCATCTGTCCAGGCGTCGCGCCGCGCTGATGCGCAATCGCCTTCACCCGTTCCACTAGAACACGGTTTCGGTCGAAGTTCTCAGCGGCAAACCTTGGCATCCTCAGGGTCCGCGAATCCTGTTCTCCCAGGTCGCTCGTCTTGGTGATCGCGCCGGTAAGAAATCCCCGGCCGAGCGGACTGTACGGAACGAATCCAATCCCCAGCTCCCGGACCGTCGGCAGGATCTCTTTCTCCACATGCCGCTCCCACAGCGAATATTCCGTCTGCAGCGCGGTGATCGGATGCACCTTGTGCGCCCGCCGTATCGTCGCCGGCGAAGCCTCCGACAGGCCCAGGTATTTCACCTTGCCCGCCTTCACCAGCTCCGCCATCGCTCCCACCGTCTCCTCAATCGGAGTCTGCGGATCCACCCGGTGCTGGTAATACAAATCGATATGATCGATGCCCAACCGCTTCAGCGAAGCATCGCAGGCCGATCGCACGTACTCCGGCGTTCCGCTGATCGTAAAGTTTAGCGGCGCGGCCTTGGTGCGGGAGTTGCCAAACTTCGTCGCCAGAAACACTTCATCCCGCCGCCCACGGATCGTTTTCCCTATCAGCTCTTCGTTGTCGCCGATACCATAAGTGTCCGCGGTATCCAGGAAGTCGATTCCCAGGTCCAGCGCGCGCAAGATCGTTGCAGCGGATTCCGTATCGTTCCGCTCGCCATAAAAATCGCTCATTCCCATACAACCGAGGCCCATACGGGAAACCACCGCGCCTTGCGATCCCAGCTTTACTTTTTGCATGTTCATACCCCTTATTGATTGCCGCGCACCAATCCCGGTTTCTGTTTGGTTTCGCGCGGCCGGAAAGGAAAAAAGAGTAAAACCAAAATCCCATAGTACCCTGTCTGTCAGCAATCAGAGAATCGAGCATCAAAATGGCCGCGAACTCACAATTTCGCTGGGCAAGGCTCACCAGGATTCTGGCGATCTTGGTGGCTGGGTTTGTGGGTGCGCAATTCATTCGCCCCGAACTGAAGAGTCTACCAGTTACCGCCGATCTGCAGGCGCCTCCTCAGGTGAAACAGATAATTACGAACTCCTGCTACAACTGCCATTCCAATCAAACCAACTTGTCCTGGTTCGATCGACCAGTGCCAGCGTACTGGCTGGTAGCGATGGATGTAAGGCAAGCAAGGAAACACGTGAATTTCTCGGAGATCGGCAACCTTCCCGCGGCACAACAAAAGGCCGTCCTGTATGAAGCGATTAGTCAGATTACCTTGGGCGCGATGCCTTTGCCCTCTTATCGCCGCCTCCACCCCGGAGCGGCGGTGACGCCGGACCAGTTGGCCGTTCTCAAGGAATATCTAAAGCCGGCTGCGACGAGTGAGCCTGCCACGCCAGCCGGGATCGCCACGGCTGAGGCGCAATACGACAATTGGTTGCAAGTGCGCGGTTCGGCGCCTGAAGTGGCTCCCGCGCCGAATGGAATCGCCTTCATTCCCGAATACAAAAACTGGAAAGCGATCAGCAGTACCGAGCGCTTTGACAATTTCACCATAAGGCAAGTTCTCGGCAATGAGGTCGCCATCAAAGCCATCGCCGAAAATCACATCAATCCGTGGCCCGATGGCGCCGCCTTCGCCAAGCTAGCGTGGTTCGAACAACCGGATGGGAAGGGCATCGTGCATACCGGCGCGTTCTTTCAAGTGGAGTTCATGGTTCGCGACAGCAAAAAATATGCCTCAACCCTGGGCTGGGGCTGGGCCCGATGGCGCGGCGCCGATCTAAAGCCATACGGCAAGGATCAGCATTTCACTGCGGAATGCGTCGGTTGTCATAGCCCGCTGCGCAAAACCAATTATGTGTTCACTCCGCCGATTCGAGGTCAACAGTGAATCCGCCCGCAAGAGTTGTTCATATCCCCAGCATCTTGCTGGCGCTTAGCATGCTTGGCTGCTCCGGCAAAACTCCCGCAGTCTCAGCCGAAATAAATCAGAGCGCATCCCTCGCAGGAGACTTCGCTGCTGCGCTGCCTGCGAATCCGCTCGAATGGAAAGTCATCACGTCCGAGATCGACCAGCACGATTCCACGATGGCCACTCTCTACGGCAATGAACAAGCGGTGGCATACGCCAGGGCAAATTCCCAGCATGACTATCCGCCGGGCGCAGTGCTCTCGCTGGTCACCTGGACCCAAAGGGACGATCCGCGCTGGTTCGGCGCCAAGATCCCCGATCAGGTGAAGTCAGTGGAATTTGTGACCGTAGGGAAGGACGCGGGCGGCAAGCCGTTATATTCATACCAGACCTACGGTGGCACCCCCCTGAAGATGCTAAGCACCCAGCAGGGTCTAACCCCGAACGAACGCAGCGCATATCTTCTGTCGCAACGCGCCGCCGTAATGCCGTAGCGGTTTTCCCGATTCGATAACCGGCTGGCTGTGTGGAATCAGCGGACGCGAGTGCTCCGCGCGTCAGAGCTTTTTCCGCGCGCACTCCGCGCTTTGCTCCGCCGCCTCTTTCACCAGAAATCCCATCTTCGGATGCGACGCCTCGATGTCCACGATAAAACCCTCAGCCTCAAGTTCCTGCGAAGTCATCGGCCCAATCGACGCCACTACAATCCGCGCAAACGCGCGCCGCACATGGTCTTCCAATGTCATCTCCGCGGCTACCTGTAGCAAGTGCGCCACTTGAATCGACGTAGTAAAGACGGCGACATCGATCTCGCCAGCCGCAATCTTCCGCACCGCTTCTTGCAGCGGGTGTAAATCCTCCGGCAGCGCCCACTGATACACCGGCACCGTAGTCACCGTGGCGCCGCGCTCCGCCAGTCCAGCCAGCAATTCCGGGTTCGACGCGCCATACTCCTGCACCGCCACGCGCCGCCCCGCCAGCGGCAAGGTCTCCCGCTGTGCATCGAGCGCGCCCAATAGCTCCCGCCAGGTATTTGGCTCCGGTGCGGTCAGCGCAACCGTCAACCCCATTTCGCGCAGCACCGCGACGGGTTTCGGCCCGCGCGCCACTACGCTCACGCTGCCCAGCGCCGCAAGGAACACCTCGCGCGGGCACACCGTCTCCGCGACGCGAGCTAGCGCCCGAGTCCCCACCCCCGTCAGGAAAATCGTCACATCAAATTGCCCCGCCGCAAGCCCGCGAACGAACTCCATCGCCCGCAAGTTCGACTCCAACGGCACTTCACGCATCGAGGGCGCCACCACTGCCTCGCCGCCGTAAGTTTCAATCAGTCGCCCCATCTCCGCGCCGCGCCGGCTCTCGAGCGAAAGCACCCTCAGTCCATTGAACCCGTGCCCATGCCGGCCTTCCACCGCCGCCGTTTCGCTCATCGGAGATAACCTCGCATGAAACCATCGATCTTCAATTTCAGGTTGCGACCTACCCGGCCAGCTCTTCCAGCGAAAGTCGATTCGTCCGCGGCCCCAACAATGCGATCACCAGAGCCACGCCGACCATCGCGGCGGCCAGCATCGTAAACACCGCTGATACTCCTCGCACCAGCACCCAGGCAATGATAAACGAACTGAACGCCGCGCTCAGCCGGCTCCACGCGTACGTGAACCCCACGCCGGTTGCGCGAATCCGAGTGGGAAACAGTTCGCTCTGATACGCATGAAAATTTGCCGAAAACGCGTTGTTGCACAGCGTCACCGCTGCTCCGCTCAGCACGATCAGCGCCGGCGCACTCCACAGCGCGAACCCCAGCCCGAACGCCGCCACTAAAATGGCCAACGCGGCAATGGTCCATTTGCGTTCCATACGATCCGAGGTCGCCGCGGCAAATAGCGGACCCAGCGGCGCCACCAGCGCAATGAGCAACGTATATTTTAGGGAGTGAAGCAGCGTGAACCCGCGTTTCAACAGAAACGTCGGGGCCCAGTTCGAGAATCCATAAAACCCAAACGTCTGCAGAGCCTGAAAAATCACCAGCATCGCCGTCCGCTTCCGATAAGCGGGACTCCACAACTCCGCGATCGCCGCAAGCGAAGCTTGAATCGTCTTGCGCTTCCGTGGCGCGCTGGCGTCCGCTTGGTGCCGGGAGGGAGCGCTCGAATACCTCCGTGCGCCCTGAGCCGCCGCGGAATTATTTTCGCGCTCTGCCGCACCGGGGATCACCGCAACCACCGCATTCCTGGACTCTGCCACGTAACCTGACTCAACCTCCAGCATCGCCACCACTCGCTCGGCCTCAGCGATACGCCCCTGGCTCTCCAGCCAACGCGGCGACTCCGGCAATCGCCGCCGGAAATACCACGCCAGCGCCGCTCCGGAAGCCCCGATCACCATCACCCATCTCCACCCGCTCATCAGGAAATGCGTCGGCACCAACAACCGCGAAAGAATCGCCACGCAAGGCACGGCCGCAAAACCCACCACTTGGGTGATGGCCACAAATCGGCCGCGCACGTCCCGTGGCACCATTTCCGTAACGTACGTATCGATCACCACGATCTCAGCGCCAATCCCAATCCCCGCAAAAAATCGTAGTCCGATCAGCCACGCCGCCGATGGCGCGAACGCCCCGGCCAAAGTAAAGAACGAATACACCAGCAACATCACTACAAACGAACTCCGCCGGCCCATCCGGTCGCTGCCCATCCCAAAGAAAATCGTCCCCACGAACATCCCCAGAAATCCCGCCGCGACCAATGAAGTAAACTCGCGCAGCGAGAGAAATCCCGAAGTCTGCAGCGCCGCCCCCACGTATGCCACCATGAAAAGGTCGTACAGGTCGAACCACCCGCCCAGCGACACCAACGCAATAAATCGGCGGTGAAATCGTCCCACCGGCAACCGCTCGATCCGCTCCCCAATCGAAGCTGACCTCGGCGCCTCATCGAATTGACTCATGGATCCCAACGTCGCGAGTGTAGCACGCAGGAATTCCTCAGCCCGAACCCCCCATAGCCGGCACGGCCAGGCACATACCGACCTAATTAGCCAAGAGAAGGGAAACGAACGCAACGGCGGGCAGCGTCATTCAGTTCGAGGTAACAGAAGAATCGCGGCAAAGAGGTTTAAAAAGGGCCCGCGGCCCGGGAGGCGCCAACTTCGTCGTTCTCACCGCGCTGCATTCAACCCAGCCGAAACGCCAAACGTCCCCTCGACTGCTTCCACGAAGTTTCTCTCTTCGCGAAGAATGAATTCCTTCGACTGCGCCATCGCGAAGTTCGCGCGCCCGACCAGATCGTCTTTCAGGCGTGCGCGGTACTCTTCATATGCAGCCAGACTGTCGAACGCAATCAACGCCCACGCGACATCGTTGGTCCCCTCGTACGGAAGAAAGTACCCGACCAGGTGGCCGCCGCACCGGGGAATGATCCTGCCCCAGTTCTCCGCGTATTCCTTGAACGCCTCGCGCTGAAACGGATCGATCTGGTAGCGGATCACGCAGGCTAGTTTCATATGTATGGCCGTCCTCTCGCCGGCGATCGTGGCCGAAGAATTACGGAACCCGAGGGCCGGGCCGCCGGTCTTGCTGTGCCGATGGCCCTCATGGCTCCGTGGCAGCCAATCGGGGTGGTTGCCGCTTCTGTCGGCTGCATGCGTGGCATTCTGCCAGTTGTGGTGCATCAACAATTCGTCTACCATCAAACTATGAATGTCGAACGCAACGACGCAGCCATCTCCGCGGTTGCCGCGGCCATCGCTGAGCCGGCTCGCGCCCGGATGCTCTGCTGCCTGTTGGACGCCCGCGCCAGAACCAGCACCGAGCTGGCCATCGTTGCGGAGGTCACTCCGTCCACCGCCAGTGCTCATTTGCAGCGACTGAAGTCGCAGCGTTTGGTGAAGGTGTTGGCCCAGGGAAAACATCGCTACTACAGTTTGGAGGGGACTCACGTGGCCGCCGCGCTCGAAGCTTTGAGCGTGCTCGGCGGTGAATCTCGTGAACCATTCGTGCCGCGCACCCCCGATCCGCTGCGCGCCGCACGAACTTGCTACGATCATATCGCCGGCACTCTGGGCGTCGCGCTGCACGACCGCTTCAAAGCGCTCGGCTGGCTGTCGCCCCGCTCACACGCGGGCGCCTCGTACGACCTGACCCCAGCCGGCGTCAAGGCGTTCGCAGCTCTCGGTATCGACCTCGACGCATGCCGCACCCAGCGCCGTCGTTTCGCGTACGCCTGCCTGGACTGGAGCGAACGCCGTCCTCACATCGCCGGCGCAGTTGGCGCAGCCCTGCTAAGCGTGGCCCTAAAGCGCAGATGGGTGATCCAGGATCCAGATACCCGGTCCCTGAACATTACCAGTGCCGGCCATCGCGAAATGCAAACTCGCTTTGGCCTCGGCATTTAATCGAACTGCTTCCGAAACTCCGCGAACTGGGCTCGCAACTCGGCCATCTCCCTACCAAGCTCTGCCACCCGCGCTTCGAGCTCGGCTATCCGCTCGCGATCGCTCGGTCCCGCCGCCGCTGCGGCAGCGTCCGCATGCTCCGCGGCAATCGCGCCGGGTCCAGCCGCATCCACAGGACCGCACAGCAAATGCGCGTACCGCGCTTCCTTAGTCCCCGGCTGCCGCACCAAAAGCGCCGCCATCGGAGGCTCGCGCTTGGCCAACCGCTGGAGCGTCAAATGCACTTCGTTCAAATCCTCAAATTTATGCATTCGCTCGGACCGTCCGCGCAGCTCGCCCACCGTCTGCGGCCCTCGCAGGAACAAGACGCACAGAATCGCCGTCTCCCGCCGGTCCAGATTGAACGCCTCGCCCAGCGTGTGTGAGTACTTCACCACGCGACTCCCGGAATAGCTGATCGGCTCTGCTAGTTGCTTATCCCGCAGCCCCTGCACTGCCGCAGCCACTTCGTCTTCCCCCAGGTTCATCGCCGGCTCGCGATTATTCTTCTGGTTGCAAGCGTTGACCAGCGCGTTCAGCGAAAGCGGATAGTACTCCGGCGTAGTAATCTCTTTCTCAATCAGCGCACCCAGCACCCGCGCCTCAATCTCAGTAAGAGTCATGCTCATCCCAGTCGTCTCCAAACCCGATGCCTTCTGTCCCTTCCGTTACCGTCTGCTGCCGGCGAGATGAGACCAGAGCTTGCCATGCCAATTCGAGAGGATCAATCCGATAAGGTTGTTGCATCCGATCAATACGGCGTCTGCGATGCATCAAACAAGCGCCTCTTGAGCTGTCCGCCTGTTACCAGCGGCCAGCGTGCGCACCGCCGTCCACGTGGAGCACCTCTCCGGTTACTTGGCCTGCGTGGGCGAGGTAGAGAACGGCGTCGACGATGTCCGTCACCTCCACGATTTTCCCCATTGGCTGGAATGTCCTAAGCAAGTCCTCAGATTCGTTGTGGAGTGGTGTGTCCACGACGCCGGGGGCTACGGCGTTGAAGCGGATACCATCTTTTGCGTACTCGATGGCCAGGCTCCGGGTCACGGCATTCAGGCCCCCCTTCGTAATCATCGAAACCGAGGCATTTTCGCCGGTGAATGGCTGATCGACAAGCGACGCCGATATGGTCACAACGTTCCCCGACTTCTGTTTTAGCATCTGTTTCACAGTGAGCTGAGTCATATAGAGGAAACCCAGCAGGTTGGTCGAGACCAAGGCATTGAAGTCCTCAGTAGTAAATTCGGTGAAAGGCTTGACGCGGAAGATTCCGGCGTTATTCACCAGGACATCGATGGTTCCGAAGCGCTGGATCGCTGCTCCCACAGTTTTGGCGGCGGTCTCCTGCAGACCGATGTCGCCATCGATGACCACCAGGCAGGGCGATGCGGTCAATGACTGACCGGCATGAAGAGACGTTGCGACCACGTTATAACCCTGTTTCAGGAAGCCCTCGACCAAGCCCGCACCAATGCCCCTCGATGCTCCGGTGACGATCGCTGTCTTCTTGTCTGCCATGAATGCTCCTCTGTTTGAAACCTCGCGGGCACTTAAGAATTGCGACTAAGCCAGGCGGGTGGAGACGAAACAACCGGTTGCGTGCCGGCAAACGCGAAGGATCCCCTCAACGTCACTCCTTGCTCAATACCACCGCACGCTTATCGGTCGAGTAGCACAGCTCTTAGAAATGCGTTCGGCTCGCACCACAATTTCCATTGTCCGGTCAGTCCAAGCTGATCGCGACGCCGGTTCTAGTCCTGTTCGCCGAGAGTTTGGACGTACGTTCTGCCATACGGATAGAAGAGTTCCTTGCGGCCTTGCTGCCATGCTGCTTTCAGTTCGGGCGTTGTGATGTCCCAGTCCGGCCGGCATTTCTTGGTAACGGAGCGTAGGTCCTGGCGGAGATCTTCCAGAGTGGGGCGCCCTAGGAACCAGTAGCCGTTGTAGATCTTATAAATGACGAGATCGGGCTCGAGGACAAACACGTGGGGGATCATGGGATTGTTGACCGGATCCGTATATTCGGCGATGTCGAGATCCTTTTGAACGATACGCCCCGGGTCGGAGAGGAAAGGCCAGTGAGCGCCGACTCCGGTGCGATATTCGCTGGTCTGAGAGATATTGTCGGTGCTAATCGTGACCAGCCGGCAATACGAAACCTCAAGTTCGCGATGGAGTTGAACAAGGCCTTCCGCCTGCCGGCGGTCCTTGGGACAGAAACCTCCGCGGCTGAGGACGAGAACCATTGGATGCTGTCCTTGCACCTCGGATAGTTTCCGGCGTTTCGCGGTGTGGTCGGAAAGCTCATAGTCGGGAAATTTAGCCCCTGGAACAATGTCAGATCGCATGTGAACTCCTTAACAATTGGGTGCGCTTCGCCCGTTTACGCTCAAGGGTCACGGGCGTGTGTTCTCTCTGATATTGGCCCCAGCCAACGTGCCCCACGCTGGAAGCACTCAACGGGAGGAGCCGACGAAGGCGCGGACCAATCCAGCGATCTCATCCGCAGCGGTGTCCAACGCGAAATGCCCGCCATCGACGATGTGCACTTCGGCCTTCGGCACGTCGCGGCGATAGGCTTCCGGCTCCGAGGGGTCGAACGAGAGCTCATACTTTCCCCAGATCACCAGCAGGCGTGGCTGCTTCTCGCGCATCCAAGCCTGCCACTTTGGATAGCCATCGACGTTGGTGCGGTAGTCATAGAAGAGGTCACTTTGAATGTCGCCTTGGCCCGGCTGGCTGAGGAAGTAAAATTCATCGGTCCAAAGATCCGGGTTATAGCGTTCCACGTTGGGATCGTTCCCCAGATGGCGGGTCCGCGTCGTCGCCAGCGACAGCAGATTGGTGCGAAGCGCGCTTTCATTCGCAGCGCGGTCGGCCCAAAAGGCCCTCCGCGTCTTCCAATTCGCTCCGAGGCCCTCGTTGTGCGCCACAGCGTCCTGGACGATGAGAGCCTCGATCCGGTCCGGGTGCGCCAAAGCCATGCGAAAACCCACCGGGCCGCCGTAATCCTGCATGTACAGCGTGTACCGCGCGAGCCCAAGTGCTTCGGTGAAGTGGTTCATGATCTCGGCGTAGTGATCGAAGGTGTACGCGAATTTTTTCGGGTCGGGCCAATCGCTGTGCCCGAAGCCCGGATAGTCGGGCGCGATAAGGTGATAGCGATCGGACAGCCTAGCGAAGAGAGGCTCGAACATCCGCGACGAAGAGGGAAGTCCATGCAGCAGGAGAAGGGTCGGCGCGTCTTTCGGGCCGGCCTCTCGGTAAAAGATGGAGAGCCCATCGATTTGTATTGTGCGATAGAAAGTTGGGTGTGCCACGGAACGTTCCTTTCCCTGGATCTGCGCCAGCAATTGAGATGATACCAGCGTCATGGAAAGTACCAACGCCACGACGGAGACTTGCAAGCACCCAGCCGAACGGGGCGAGCTGAAAAGACCCATCGTTTGCCTCCGTCTTAGAAGTCTAGAAGTTCCGCGCCGCGGGCCGGGTGACCAGCGCCAAAGCCTAGGCCCCCACCGTTTGTGCCGATCGGGTTTTGAGCGGAGCGCCCAGGTAAGGGAACTCGCCGAGCAGGTCCCTGTGGGCCCCTACGTTATCTCCCGTCAACTTTCCTTAGAGCGCATTGTGTAGCTCGGTTATGCGAGATCGTGCGCCGGAGCTCGCTCGGTTTCCCGATCGCCCTTTGGGCGACCCTCACATCGTCAGAACGACGCGGAACTGAGCGTTGCCGCTCATCATGCGCGCGTAAGCCTCGGCCGCCTTTTCGAGCGGATAGGTTTCAATCATGGGACGCACGCCGGTGAGTTCGGCGAAGTGCAATGTGTCGTCACAATCCGCTGGTGTCCCCGCAGCCCACCCTTGGATCGTTCGACTGCCGGTAATGAGCTGGACCGGTGAGACCTCAATGGGTTCAAACGTCGCACCTATCACGATGAGCTTGCCGTTCGGTCCCAAGCCGTCGATCAGCGCGGACATTGCTTTCGAGCTTGGCGCTGTCGCCATAACTACCTGCGCGCCGCCCAGCTTTTGCAACTCCTCTGCGGCGTTGGCCGCATTGCTATCGATGTACACGCTCGCTCCGAGCTTCTTTGCGAGCGCCGCGTTTTCCGGCCCGCGCCCGATCGCCGCCACTTTATAACCAAACTTGTTCGCGAATTGAATTCCGAGGTGGCCCAGACCGCCGATGCCTTGCACCGCAACCACGTCGCCGGGCATCGCACCGCTGTGCCGCAGCGCGTTGTAGGTGGTGATTCCGGCGCAGAGCAGCGGTGCTGCTTCCACGTCACTCAGACTTTCCGGTATCGCCACCAGGGCCTCGACCGGCGCCAGCATGTATTGCTGGTATCCGCCGTCGTAACTGATGCCCGGAATTTGCATGTTGCTGCAATTGCGAAAATCCCCGCGCCGGCACGAACGACACGTATTGTCGTGGCCGCCGTGCCAGCCGACGCCGGCGCGCTGTCCCTTGGTCCATCCGGAAACACCGGCGCCCAGTTCATCGATGATGCCCGCGACTTCGTGCCCCGGGACGCGTGGATACTGAATTCCTGGCCAAGCGCCCTCTTTCGTGAGCACGTCACTGTGGCAAATACCACAGGCTTCCACCTTAATGAGCACCTGCCCTGCACCCGGCTTAGGAACCTCACGCTCGACGATCTGGAAATCGCCTCCGGCCTTAGGAACCAGCGCCACCTTCATTGGCCCCACTGCAACTTTGGTGGTTGCCATAATGCCTCCCGTGAATGATCAAGAATCGTGTTGGAAAATACTTGCCGGGCGAGGTGGCCGAATATTGCTCGCCGCACCGTTGTTGCTTGTGCTGGGCCGAGCCCGTGCATCCTGAGCTTCTCTTATACCCCAACCTCGAAAATGACTTCCAGCTCAACCGGGGTCCCCAGCGGAAGGCTGGCGACGCCATACACCGAGCGGCAAGGGTTCTTGTCTTTTCCGAAGATGCCTTGCAGCAACTCCGAAGCGGCGTCAGCCACTTTTGGCTGATCGCGAAAATCTCCCGATGTAGCCACCGAAACGCCGAGCCGGACCATCCGCGTCACCTTGTCGAGCGATCCCAAATGCTGCCGTGCGAGAGCGAGGACGTTCAGCGCCGCGAGGTGCGCCGCCTTGCGCCCCATTTCCACGTCGAACTCCGCGCCCACCCGCCCAACGAATTTCGCCAGGTGGCCTTCCGTGGGAAGCATCCCGCTCAGAAAAAGTAGATTGCCCGTCTGCACCGCTTCCGCATAGGCGCCGAACGGCTCCGGCGGCGCCGGCAGCTGGATGCCGAGTTCTTTCAACCGCTGCTCGGCGCTAGCCGGCCTGGAGCCGGTCGCCATGTGGTTTTTGAAGTTTCTATTCATTTATCTATTCTCTTTCCCGTCGGCACTGAAATCGATTTCGCCCGGCGGGGAAGAAAGCAACGGAGGCGTCCGCGGAAACCTAATTCGCCACAAACGCAGGCCCGAGTATGGTTGATTTCGCCGAGCATTACCTCTCCTTTTGTAAAAGACTTCTAGGTGCGCATGCCCCACTTGATCGGACGCGCTGTAGCGATAAACCGTTACCTTCCTTCCGGCCTACTAGCAGAGAGCTCCGGCGTGGGTTGCTCGCGAAGCTTACGGCGTAGCTCCACTTCTTCGTCCGTGAGCCGTGCGTCGTAAATCGAGCGAGGCTCGATCGAGCGAGCCACCAATGTGGCGATCCCTGCGATGAGTAGCAGTGGCAAAATGAAAGAACGATCTCGTCCCGTCAATTCCATCATTAGAACTACAGCCGAGACTGGCCCTTGGGTGGTTGCCGCCAGAACCGCGCCGGCTCCCAGTACCGCGAAGAGCCCTGGCGGCACACCCGGCCAGAACCAACACCAAGTGTGTCCCAGCACTGCCCCAAGCAAAGCTCCGGCGGTAAGCGAAGGTGTGAATAGGCCGCCGGGTGCTCCGCTGCGCATGCACAAGATAGTGGCCGCAGGTTTAAGGATAAGCAGCACGAAGAACAAGGTAGGCGCTACCTGGTTCGTAAAGAGAAGCTGCGAAACATCCTTGCCGTTGCCGAGTATTTGCGGAAACCAGATGGATGCAACGCCCACTAGCCCGAGCATGATGACCGGCGCAATGATTCGTTGCCAGCCGTGCGGCTTGTTCCGATCGGCCCACCGGACCAGTCGAACGTAGGCCACCGAAGCGACGCCTGCGATGGGGGCCGCAAGCACCGCCCACACCACTACTGAAGCGGAGCTCGGAAATGCGGGAATCACATAAGTCGGGGCGTCAGGCAGCGCCAGCCACGAAACAGCGGTAGCAATTAACGATGTAAAGAGTGCCGGAAGGACAAAGCGAAGCGCCAGCTTCCCGCGCATCACCTCCAACGCGAAAAGAGCGCCGCCCAATGGGACACCGTAGGCAGCGCCCATCCCAGCTCCGGCTCCGCAGGCCACCAACAGACGACGCTGCTCGTCCGACAATGATCCGCGGTCCGAGAAAAAATTGGCAAAGACGGCTCCGGCCTGTTTCGGAGCGCCTTCGCGTCCGAGCGAGGTTCCCATGCCGACGGCAAAAATGGAAAGTAACGCGCTGCCGAGCGTACGCAGCGGCGGCATGCGGCCGGCATGGAACCAAATCGCAGCCGTGGTATCGATGCCGTTACCGCTCGACACTTGCTTAAGGAGAATCTGGCCCGCGCCAATTAAAAGTCCGGCGCCGAGAAGCACCCACACATGCCTCGCCACACTCGCGTGCTGCGCCGCATCCAGAATGTCGGTTGCCGATCCCTTCCACACGACGCGCTGCGTAAATTCCAGCAACCGCGTAAGGAAAGCGGCACCCAACCCCGTGCCTATTCCGGTGAGGACGACAGCTAGCCAGAACCGCAGAGCACCCGGTTTTCCCAACGTGGCAGGAATCCCATTGCCGTCAGCAGTCAGCTGGCCGCCAGTGCTCTGGGCTGTTTTTGAGATGGACATGGTCGGTTAAGCACACCGTGGGAGCATCAGCCGCGGCCGATAAACGGCATCTTGGTAGCCATGACGGTCATGAATTGGACATTGGCGTCGAGCGGGAGCGACGCCATATACAACACGGCGCGCGCAACGTCGGCAAGATCCATCGTGGGCTCCACTGCGCTCGTGCCGTTCGCCTGCGGCACACCTTTCTTCATTCTTTCCGTCATTTCGGTCGACGCGTTTCCGATGTCGATCTGGCCGCAAGCGATGTCATGCGCTCGGCCGTCCAGGGAAGTCGCTTTCGTGAGACCGGTGATCCCGTGTTTTGACGCGGTATAAGGGGCGGAATTCGGCCGCGGGCTGTGCGCGGAAATTGAACCGTTGTTGATGATCCGCCCGCCGCGCGGCTCCTGGCTCTTCATGATTTTGAATGCTTCCTGCGTACACAGAAACGCACCGGTCAGGTTCGTATCGACCACCGACTTCCACTGCTCGTAGGTCAAGTCCTCCAGCGGCACGGAGCGGCCGGAAATACCGGCGTTGTTGAAGAGCAGATCAAGCCGGCCGAAGACATCTTTCGTTTTCGCGAAAAGGTCGCGCACCGAGGCAGGATCGGTGACATCCGTAGGTACGACCAGTGTTTGCGGACTGCCCTGGCGCACTGCAAGTGCTGTCGCTTCCAGCGGCTCCTTGCGCCGGCCCGCCAGAACCACCGAGTAGCCCTCCTGCGCAAGAGCAACGCCCACGCACCTGCCGATTCCGCTTCCCGCGCCGGTGACCACGGCGATCTTCCGCGATAAGTCCATATAACGCCCGGAATCTCCGATTTAGGCCTCTGCCCCGCGCATCGTATGCTCCCCCCGCCTTGGGCACAACGAGTTTCCCGCCGAACTTGAGGCCAACTTGGGGCTAAGGATTGTGTGCCGTTGCATAAACCTTGATCCAGTGGTTCCGTATGCGCGCTTTCACCTGCTTCCCGTTCACATCGGCTACGATCCGGTCGGAATTCTGCACCGGCATGTGGCAATCGATGCAGTTCTCTCGAATCTTCGCGCCAAGCTTCGCAAATTCGCCGCAGTCTCGATCCTTATGGCATTGCAGGCATTTTTCTGAATAAGACGCCGCAGCGCGTACCGGCCCATGCACTTCATGGCACGTCGTACACGTCATCTGTGAGTTTTGGTAGCAGCGGCTTCTTTGCGTTAGCGCTACCTGATTGCCGTGCACATCCACATGGGCATCGGCGTTGGGTCGCGGTAGTTTGAGGTAATTCTCCAGTTGCTGTCCGGGGACGTACGAAAACGCCGGCCCAACGGGTTGGCCGATGCCGCCATGACATTGCGCACACACTTCAATGCGCCGATCGCGGGGCAGACTTGCCGGATTTACGATCGAATGATCGCCCGAGGAACTCGCGGCGGGTTTCAATCGCATGTTCTCCGCGTGCTGCCGGCCGGGCCCGTGGCATCTCTCACACGAAATGCCCAGGACATAGTCCGTTTTTTTATAGTAGTTTTCGGCCCGCTCCGATCCGATCGACTCAAAATACGTGGCGTGGCATTCCAGGCAGGAGGGAGGAATCGGCCGGTCGAAGTTCACGACGCCTTCGGTGTATCCGGGGCTGTTGATCCATCCTTTCAATTCGGTCCAGTACGACACCGGCAATTGAAAAAGCTGATTTCCTTTCCAATACAAATACGTTTGGCCCTTTGCTCCCGATCCGGTGACGATGTCGATTCGCTCGGTGCGCGTTTTCTCGTCCGGCGGTTGCCAGAATACCGCTGTTTCGTAAAAGCCACTTTCTCTCGCGTCCATGCGGAAATGCAGATCCGGGTCGCTGGTCTTGAGGATATTTTCGCCGGCCGTAAATTTACCTAAGACCGAATTCTTGCTGGGTAATTGTGATGTGAGGTGGTGGCCGGTGCGCGCATACGCATGACCAATCGCTTGGTGGCACTCCTGGCAAGCCGCGTCGCCTAAATAGCCGCTCCGTGTGGCCGGGGCCTTTTCGTTGAGGGATGCATTGGCATCCTCGGGGTGCGGGGCGCCGGTCTGCGGCGGCGCCGTAGCTGTGCCGCTGGCAGAGCCGAGAGTAGCAATGCAAGCCAGCATCATCACTATGCCGGTGACCCTTCCTGTCGCCACAGAGATTCTCTCCCGCCCATACGTTAGCTGATATCGCCTGCGCTCTCAATCGGAACGCCGATGGGCAACTCCGCAGCGCGCCGGATGCACCGAGGAGTTGGCGCAACAAAATCGTAGTTGTCTTCACCGCTGAGGCGATGCAGTCTATACGGGATTGCTAGCTTCGCGCTGCCTCGACGAGAATGGAAATTGGTCGGCGCGAAAGCTTTTTGTCTATCCAATGCTCGCGGGGGGATTCCGGACGATGAATGCATCCGTATTTTTCAAATCGGCGATTGTGGCGGCTGCGATTTGCGTGAGCCTCCCACATCTGGCGCCGGCACAAGGCAAAGACAATCCTACGGTGAATCTCTTGACCGAGCTCATTCGTGTGGATACCAGCAATCCCCCTGGGAATACTGGCAAACTAGCGGAATTATTGGCGGCAAAGTTTCGCCCGCTCGGCATTGAGGTGGAAATCATCCCGACGCCGGATACCGGCAAAGCGCATTTCATTGCACGGATCAAAGGTGACGGGACAAAGAAGCCCGTCTTGCTGGCGGCCCACGCAGACGTCGTGGGCGTGGAACGAGAGAAGTGGACCGTCGATCCGTTTGCGGGCGAGGTGAGGGATGGCTACGTCTACGGCCGCGGCGCGATCGATGTTAAGGGCGGCCTGGCTGTCTTTGCCGAGGCGGTGATGAGATTGGCAGAGAAGCATGTCCCGCTGCACCGCGACGTGATTCTGCTATCCGAGGCGGATGAGGAAGGGGGGCCCTACGGCACAACCTGGCTCGCCGAATCCCATTGGAACGTGATGGACTGTGAATTTGCTTTGAATGAAGGCGGATGGATCATGAAAGACGCCAAGGGCCGGGTGCAGTACGTGAGCATCTCGACTGCCGACAAAATGTCGATTCCTGTGATCGTCACCGCCAAAGGGACATCCACGCATTCCTCGATGCCCAGACCCGACAGCGCCATTTTTACATTGTCGAAAGCGTTGGCGAAGCTCGCAGACTACGAGACCCCGGTGGAATTGACGCCCAGCACGAGAGAGTTTTTCGAAACGCTCGCGAAAACAAGTGAACCCCCTCTCTCGACGTACTTCCAGAACCTGGTTAGCAGCAAGGACCCCAAAGGGATTCAGGAGGCGGATCGGGAGATCAGCAAAAACTTGTTACTCCACGCAATTATGCGGAACACGTTCGCGCCAGTATTCCTCAAAGCAGGATTTCGAGGAAACGTGATTCCCGGATCGGCCGAAGCAACCTTGAATCTGAGGATGATTCCGGGGACCGATCTACAAAAGTTCATTGGCGACATTTCCAAAGCGCTTGACGACCCGCGCGTGGAGGTTTCCCTGCCTTCTGCGGACACTCCAGAAGGGCAGCGGGTGCAACGGTTCGTGAAATTGGCATCGCACCTAGCGCCGTCGAGCGAGGACACGGATCTCTACCGCGCTTTGGTAGCCGGTGCTCATGCCGTTTGGCCGGCGGCGCCCGTGACTACCTATCTCTTTCAGGCGGGCACCGACGCGATTGCCTGGCGCAGCAGAGGAGTTCCTGTTTATGGGATTTATCCGTACCCGATCTCGGCGGAAGATTTGACGCGTATGCATGGCAACGATGAGCGCGTGCCGGTTGACTCGCTGGAACAGGGCACGGAAATGATCTACCAGACACTTCTCAAGGTTGCCTCGGAGTAGCAGGGTCCACGGTGATTGACCACTTGGCTGGAATCCGGACGCTTCGATTTGCGGTAGAATTTACGAGCGCCCCGTGCGACAAGCATCCAGGAAAGGGCCGAAATACCGGCACCGAAACGATTCGGCATTCCCATCCGTTCTTGTTGTCCGCCACGCCAACTCTGCTATGATTCCTAGCATGATGGCTTCCGCCTCCGCCCGAAATGAACGAGGCTTGGTAGTCTTCGGTGAGTTTTTTATTGACCTGGTTTTCTACGATCTCCCGAGAGTTCCGCGGCTGGGCGAAGAGGTTAAGACCGCAAGTTTCGCGCGTTTTCCCGGCGGCGGCTTGGCGACCACAGCGTTAGTTGCGGCAAGTCTAGGTACGCCGACGAAGGTCATCACCCGGGTCGGGAGCGACGCGCTGGCGAGCCCGGAGTGGCAGAAGCTAGTCCGAAGCGGCATCTCCACGGAAGGCTGCGAATTCGACCAGCGCTTACCGACGGCGATGACCGTCTCCGCCGCGTTCGATGGCGATCGCATGATGGTCACGCACGATGTCATCAATGTAAAATTGGAAAGGCTTTTCACGCGGGTTAGCGTCCAGAGGCAGTTGCGTACCGCAAGTCACGTGCATCTGGCATGTACCATGTGGCCGCCTAACGTGTGGATGCTGGCCATCCACAAGCTGCGCCAGAGAGGACTCACGGTTTCTGCCGACCTGGGATGGAATCCAAACGTGCTTGAGTCTCCGCGATTGCCGACATTGCTGAGTGAATTCGAGTTCGTATTTCCAAATGAGATGGAAGCGCTTGCTATGGCTGGCGAAAAGACGGTGGAAGCGGCCGCCAGGAAACTAGCTCGCTGGGTGCATGTGCCAGTGATTAAGCTTGGCACCGACGGATCGTTGGCCGTTCGCGACGGCAATATGGTGCGGGCGAAGTCGATACGCGTTCGCGCGGTGGATGCTACCGGGGCAGGCGATGCTTTTAATGGCGGCTTTCTTCACGGCCATCTTGCCGGGTGGCCGCTTGAAGATTGCTTGCGAGCCGGCAATATTTGCGGAGCGCTCGCCACAACCGGCGCGGGAGGTTCCTCCGCGCTCCCGACGCGAAAAAGCCTCGGCAAGTTGATGGGTAAGCGTCACCGTTCGTAGTGGAACAAGAGGGAAGGCGAATTCCGAATCAAATCGGATCGGAATCGCCAGCAGGAAATCGTTCCGGAGCAAATAACGACATCATGAAGATCACTCTGATCGGAGCCGCGGGGGTTAGGACCCCGCTCCTCGTCCACGGCCTGTCCGGCTTGGGCGGCAACGTACATCTCGATGAGCTGGCGCTCTGGGACACCGATTCAGCGCGCCTGAAAACGATGACCAGGGTCTCGGACGCAATGGCCAAGCGCAGCGGCTTCCGCGCGCAGCTCAAAGCTTACTCTGAGCCCGAAGCTGCCCTGGAAGGAGCGGACTACGTTATCTCGAGCATTCGCGTGGGCGGCATCCATGCCCGGGTGAAGGACGAAACGATAGCCCTGGCGCACGGGCTCGTCGGACAGGAGACGGTGGGTGCCGGTGGTTTCGCCTGTGCCATGCGGAATCTCGCCACGATGCTGGATTATGCGAAGGTCATCGAGCGCGTGGCCCCGCGGGCGACCCTCATTAACTTTACAAATCCCGTCGGAATTATTTCCCAGGGACTTCTCAATCATTCCGGGGTTAACGTGATCGGCGTCTGTGATACGCCCCTGGAAACTTTCGAAGCCATCGCCACGGCCCTGGATCGAAGTCCAGTCGGACTGCATTTCGACTATCTCGGCCTGAATCACCTGGGCTGGGTGCGATCGATCCGCGATGAACGGGGCGCGGAATTGCTCCCGAAGGTGTTGGCGTCTCCCGAGATCATTCAGAGATGCTACCGGCACGGGCTTTTTCCGACGGAGTTCATTCAAAAATTGGGGCTGCTGCCGACCGAGTACCTTTATTTTTATTATTTCCCAGAAGCGGCGTACAAGAATACGAAGCAAAGTGGCCAATCGCGCGGCCAGGCCATTGAAGCCATGAACACGCGGCTCGCTCAAAAGTTGGCGCAAGCTGCCGATTCGCAGCTCATCGAAATATATGAGAGCTACCTGCGCGACAGAAACGCCTCGTACTTCAGCATTGAGGCAACCGCGGGCCAACGGCGAAAGGAAAACCAGGAACTCTATTCGGAGTTTTCCGGTTACGAAAAGATTGCGCTGCTCGTGCTGCAGGCTCTGCACGCAGAGACGCCCTCGCTGATTCCCCTTACGGTTCGCAACGGCTCAGCTCTCGAAGACCTTGCTCCTAATGATGCCGTCGAACTCCCGTGCCAGGTCTCTTCGCACGGCGTTCAGGTGCCTGCGGTAGGGCATGCACCCGAAGCTGTTCGGCCTTTGCTGCTGCAGGTAAAAGAGTATGAACGGCTTACGGTGCGCGCTTCGGTCGAACATTCACCCGAGTTGGCGCTCGGTGCTCTTGAGAAAAATCCGCTTGTTGGCAGTCCAGAAGTAGCGCGGCAGGTATTGGCGGATTACGTTCAGGCGTTTGGGCCGCAGATGAGGCTCAGGGCGGCGTAGTCCGGTCTTTGTTTACTTGTTGCGATCGCTCCGAATCAGGCGCGCGTTCCTGCGCTTCGGTTTGGGCATTGATTCAATATCCAAACTAGAGCTTCCCTACGAGTCGCCCCAAGTGCACGCGCGCGCCTTCTCGAGCGCTTCGATAGCATGCTTCGATCAGTTCCACCACGTTGTATCCGTCATCCGCGGTGACCGGTGCGGCCGACTGGCCTTCCAGAGCGTCGACGAATAGCCGGTCTTCCTCGATGTATCCCCATTTCTCGTGCATCGTGGCCAGTGAGAAATCGTAAGTGGTGGTGCGGGCTTCCAGTCCATTCGTGAACGAGATTTTCTCCATTTCAAAGGTCTCGTATGTCGAGTGCATCCCGTAAACTTCAAAGCGTTCGAAAGGGAAGTGCCAGCTGGCGTGCGCGTAGGTTTTCATCGTCGCCTGCAGCCCGGACTGAAAATTGAGCAAGATGGAAAAGTCGTCGAGCTCGTCATGGGCGTGAGCGCGTGCAGCCACTTCCACCCACTCGATCTTTCCGAAGAAAAAGGTCATCAAGTCGAACATATGCACGGGGGTTTCATACAGGAAGCCGCCGGTGAGGCTGGCGTTCCACACCCAGGGCGGGTTGAGCAACTCTCCGCGGTTCATTTTTGCATGTACCGAGAGCGGGCGGAGTTCGTTGCGGTCAATCGCGCCTTTGAGAATTTTGTACACCGGCGCAAAACGGCGGTTGTGACCCACTTGATAGACGACCCCGGACCGCACCGCCCGATCGCGCAGCTTCGTGGCCGACTCCATATTCAACGCGAATGGCTTTTCACAGAAAACGTGCTTGCCGGCCTCCAGCACCTGCATGGCAACTTCTTCATGGGTCGTATTGGGGGTACAGACGAAGACTGCGTCACTTTCCTGAAAAAGTTCCTCCAGAGATCGCGCGGGCTGACCGCCAAACTTGGCCGCCATCGCTTGGGCCCGGGCCGTTTCCACGTCATAAAAACTCTGCAGCGCAACGCGAGTGTCCTTGGCCAGGATCGCGGCGTGTATGTTGGCGATGCCTCCCGCGCCGATGACTCCGATTCTATGCGGCATTCCGGACATCTCCTTTTCTGGCCCCGAGTGTTGGAGAGAGACGTCCCCGTTGCGAGCCTGTCGCGAAGCGCGTAACTGGTGTCGGAAAACAGATTGCCTAAAAAAAAGCGCGGGAGCGGCCCTCCCCGCTCCCGCGCCAGGCCCTAGAAGTAGAACTTCAGTGCGAACTGGATCTCACGAGGATCGCCTGGTCCGCCCGAATCGGTTCCCAGAATCGGCGCGATTGTGTCGGAAACTTTGCCAAACGAACCCAGACTGCCAGCGGAATAGCTCGCATTTGGACTTGCGAAGTTGGGATGATTGAAGGCGTTGAAAAATTCAGTTCTGAATTGTAGCTGATATCGTTCCGTAAACTTAAATTGTTTGAACAGGCTCAGGTCCCACATCTGGATTCCGGGACCGTGATACGGATAGGGAGTACAGGTCCCGAACTGTCCGGGACCGGGCTGCGCAAACGCCGCCGGATTGATATAAAAGCCCGTGGTTGTATACAGTTTGTGATTGGTCGTCGCGCCCGCGAAGGCACCCCCTAGACAATCCGCGTAAAGTGAATTGTGACCGTCCACCAAGCCATCGTTGCTGGCAGTGACTTGAAAGGGATTTCCGGTCTGTTCCGTTACGATCCCGTTGAATTGCCATCCTCCCAACCAGCGGCCAGCGAAATTAGCCCGGTTCATGTAGGCTTTCCCCTGACCGAACGGCAAATCCCACAGGAAACTCCCCACGAAACGGCTGCGAATGTCGAGAATTGAATTGCCCATCTCCGCAGCGTAATCATACGAGTTTTGAGGATACAGTCCGGCCGTCAAGTGGTCGGTGAAATTGGCGAGACTGTGCGCGTAGGTGTATCCCAAGTTGAAACTCAAGCCATGGGACATCCTGTGCCGCAACGCAAGCTCGAGCGAGTTGTAGTCCGAATTCCCATCATAGGTCGCAGTTTCAAGGTTTCCATCTGTGGTGGGGTTTGAGCAACCGGTCTGGGTAAATGTGTCGACTGGGCCCGTCGCCGTGGTCAAGTTGGGATAGGGATACTTCAAAATCGGACAGCCCGTGTCGAAGCCCGTGATCATCGGCTGGTTATAGTCACGCAGCCTATCCTCTTTGCGGCCCCAATTGCCAACGTATGTGGCCGCCAGCACGGTGTCGCCGGCAACCTGGTATTCGAGTCCGAAGCTCGTCTGCCCAACGTAAGGAGTGCGCTGATTCGGATCCTGGGCGCGTATTTGCAGCGTAGTCAAATTGACTGCCGTCGACTGAGTAAGGGAAGCGGGTATCCCATTCTGTAGCTGGAAGACGGTGCTGGATGGGTTGAAGTCCGCGATGTTGGTATCAATAAAGAACGGCGGGTTGAGCTGGAGCAGGGCTTCCGAGCCTACCCGGCTCACGTGCTGATAGAAAACTCCGTATCCGCCTCGCCAGACGAGGCGCGGCAGCATCTGGTAAGCAAAGCCAAAACGCGGCGCGAAATTGAGCAGGTCTGGATGAATCAGCGCGCGATTATACCAACCGGTCGCGTTGCTCGCGGCAGTGACAATTTCCCCGCCGTTGTCCGGCGAGAAGTTTGAGGTCTGGTTATGCCTATCTATGAGCGGAGCGAAAAGTTCATAGCGAAGACCGTAAGTAAGGGTGAGTTTGGAAGTCGTTCTCCAGGTGTCCATGGCATAGAAGGAGTGTCCCGGTTGGAAATAATGGACCACGTGGGGAGTTGTGTAAAACGCATCGTCTACATCTCCGAGCACCAAATCAGGCAGGCCAAACCCGAAACCGGCGGCGACAGATCCGCCCTCATAAAAAAGAGCCTGAGGTGCTTCTATGTCGAAGAAATTGTCGGACCGCCTAAGGTATTGATAGCCGAACTTGAAACTATGACTGCCTTTCAGCCAGTTCAGGTTCTCAACGAGGTTCCATGCTTGCGAAATCTGGTACTGAGGCCGCCACCCCGCCGACCCCATGTTCACCAAACCGTTGAACTGGAAAGCAGGAATGCCAGCGTCGTTCGGACCAGGCGGGACTCCTGACAAACCGATAGCGGATTCGGCCTGGGAAGTGCCAAGAGTTAATCCCAGAGGATCGCTATGCGCGTAGTCACGGCTGAAGCCGAAACGCGCGTCATTGACCAACGAGTTCGAGATTGTGTGCGTCCAACCCAGCGCGAGTGATTGTTGGTGCCAGCGATACTGTGTTGCGAATTGGCCGTTGCCGATCAAGGGATTGCGGGTCCACAAAGGGTCCTCGCGGTCCACATGGCGATAACTGTAGCTTCCGAAGATTTGATCCTTCGAACTCATGTTGTAGTCGATACGCCCGTCCAGGGAATTTTGGTCATTGGGAATCGACGTTGGAAATGCGTAGTTCGGCGCTCCCGTCCAACTCCCAGGTTGTCCTTCCACGGACACCGGGCCGGGGAGATTCGGAACCGCTGTGCCAGCGACCAAGCCCAAAAACTTCTGAGCGACC
Organism: uncultured Acidobacteriota bacterium; assembly: GCA_963725655.1. Lineage (GTDB taxonomy): Bacteria > Acidobacteriota > Terriglobia > Acidiferrales > UBA7541 > CAVRXT01. Next base: position 1,458,486 of record CAVRYY010000001.1, read on the forward strand.
GGATCGAAGCATCCCGGCTGAATAATGTTTCCGACATAGCAATTGGCCTGGCTGGGGATCAGTATTGGATTGGTCAACGGAAATTTCAATTCCGTAAAATTGCCCTGATCCATCAGCGGTGTGGGAACCGTGCTTAGTTCGGTAGCGCCATCCCGGCTGGTGAAGCGTGCGAGATCGCCAAAGAAAAACAGTTTGTCCTTCACGATCGGGCCGCCGATCGTGCCCCCGAATTGATTCTGGGTGAAGCCGCCACGCGGATCACCGGCCGCATTGTTAATCCAGGTGTTCGCATTCAGAACCTTATTCCGGAAGAACTCGTACAGATCTCCGTGGTAGCCATTCGTGCCGGACTTGATGGTGGCATTGACCACGGCTCCCGCGGAATTGCCGAATTCAGCGGAGTAAGTGCGGGTCTGAATCTTGAACTCTTGCAGCGCATCGGGAGGAGGCTGCACAACCTGCACCGAAGCTTCCTGCAGGTTTTCCGAGAACGAGTTATTGTCGATACCGTTCATCAGGAAATTATTTTGGAGTTGAGAGTTCCCGTTTGCGCTGAACAGGTCTGTCGCATCGTTACCCGACGGTGGCGACCAAAGCCTAATTACGCCGGGTTCCAATAGCGCCAAATCAGCATAGCGCCGTCCGTTCAAAGGAAGGTCGTTGATGTGCTGAGAATTCACGACGCTGCCCACATCGGCTGTTTGAGTTTCCAGGATCGGCTCGCCAGCCTCGACTACTATCTGTTGCTTTACGGAGCCAACCTTCAAAGTGAAATCAATGGAGAGATGGTCCTGTACGTGCACTTCGACGTCGTCTCGCAAAGCACTTCCAAATCCGTCGGCGCTCGCTTCCACGGAATACGTGCTGGGGATCAATGTCAGAACCTGATATTCGCCCGCGCGATCGACCGAGGTGGTCATAACGACGCCGGTCGCTTTGTTTGTAATCGTGACGACTGCCTTCGGAATGATGGCCCCGGAGGGGTCTTGAACGCGACCGGCAATGGCGCCGCGATCGATCTGTCCGTACGCAGGCGAAGTAGAAATCGCGAGCAAAGCTACAAACAACGTCGCCCAGCCAAGCAATTTCCGAGTTCTCATCCCTCGATTCATCGCTGCCTCCACATTTCAGATTCGACCAGCTGTCACCGAACTTTAGACGTGCTTCAATTCAAAATTATTCAGGCATCTGTGGCTTTGCCGCCAATGGAGGGAGTGTCGACGCCCGGTTCGCATCGCCTGGGGGCCGCGCGCCAACACATCGGCGCACGAAATAACCCCTTAGACGCTTCCCCCAAAAAACGACGCGCCGATTCCCCCAGCGCGTTTTCAAAATCGTAGTCGTCACCAAACGGGCGGGAATGGCAAATGGAACACGGTCACACCGGCAATGGCCGGCTATCACGCACCCCTGGGAACTGCACCCCTTGAAACCCCACCCCTTACCCGTGCCGAAACGATTCGGGTACTTATGAGTCGAGAACTAACATCCGCAAAAATCGTTGTCAAGCCAAATTTTCGAAAACCATCTTGTTGCTCCGAGTTTCGCATATTTCCAGGTATATACGCACCACAAATCGCCAATGTTCACAGATACCAGAACGTTTTGGTATTTCTGTTGACAACAATGCTCGCGGACGTACAATGCCGTTGCTCCGAGCGAAAAACACCGAGGCTCGATCACCGCCCTTGCCGCACCTCGACGACCTCGAATTGCCTTAAATTTCGCCAACCGGATCTTGATTTCAGAGTCCGCTCGATACTTTGCCGCAGAAGTGAGGAGGGGAAATGCCTTCACCTTTTACCAGGATACTTTCCATAGTCGTCGCGCTGGCCTGCGCATTGGCTTTCATGTTTCGATCGGTTCCGCTCTCGGCACAATCTCCCACCGCGGTTAGTGCAAGGCCCATGCAAGCTGCCCACCCCCTGGATTTTGACCGGGGTGCGGCCGGCCTGTGGCAAAGCCTCCTGAAACTCCGCACCCGCACAAGCTTGCTGATGGTTACCGCCCATCCCGACGATGAAGACGGCGCGATGTTGGCCTATGAATCGCGCGGCCGGGGTGGGCGCGTCACGCTCCTGACGCTCAACCGGGGCGAAGGCGGCGCCAACGTAATGTCCTCCGATTACTTCGATGCCCTCGGGTTGGTGCGCACCGAAGAGCTTCTGGCCGCCGATCGCTACTACGGGGCCCAGCAATTCTGGACCCGCATGATTGACTTTGGTTTTTCCAAGACCAAAGAAGAGTCGCTCGACAAGTGGGGACACGATCAAACTCTTTCCGATGTCGTACGCGTTGTTCGCATCACTCGGCCCCTGGTCATCACTTCCGTTTTCGTCGGCGGCCGCACCGACGGCCACAGCAATCACCAGGTTGCCGGGCAAATGGCCCAAGAGGCTTTTAAGGCGGCGGGCGACCCGGCCATGTTTCCCGAGCAGATCAAAGAGGGACTGCGTCCCTGGAAGCCGCTAAAGGATTACGCTGTCGTGCCTTTCTCCCCCGTCACCGACAAGGGCATCTTCGACTATGCCGACGGAAAGTTTTACCCTGCTGAATTTCGCAACTACATCGACGGCACAGTCATAAAAGGCGCGCTTACCGCTTCCGTCCAGATTCCCGAGGGTGAGTACGACCCACTCATCGGATTGACATACGTGCAGATTTCCCGCCTGGGCCTTGGCAATCAGAAGTCGCAGAGCGGCGGCACCAGTTTGCCGCCGGCCGAAGAGGAGATGCGGGACTATCATCGCTTTGCATCTGTTGTCTCCGTCCCGGAGAAGGAATCCTCCTTTTTTGATGGAATCGACGTTTCCCTTGCCGGCATCGCCAGCCTCGCGCAAGGCGGCGATGCCGCTTTCCTGAAGGACGGGTTATCTCAGATCAATTCGCTGGTCGAAAAAGCGATAAATGATTTCCAGGCCCAGCACCCGGAAGCCATTGCTTCCACTTTAGCGGCGGGCTTGAAGAGCACCAACGACCTGATCGAAAAAGTCGGCAGCAGCGGGCTGTCGGACGATTCCAAGTACGACGTGCTTCACGAATTGAAGGTCAAGCAGGCGCAGTTCGGCAATGCCCTCGCCGAATCCCTGGGCATCTCGGTGCTTGCGACATTGGCTCCTGAGAAAGAGCCCACCGGGCCTTTTGCGCGCTTCTTCAGAAATCAGCCCAGCTTCCAGGTGGCCATTCCGGGACAAGAATTCTGGGTGAAAGTTCACGCCACCAGCCCAACCAATCTTCCCGTCGAGGTGCAGAGCGCTGCGTTGGAAGCTCCCGCGAACGAAGGATGGACGATCGATCCGTCGGCCCAAACCGGCAGCACGCTCAAAGGGAATCAGTCCGCCGATCTCCGATTTACCGTTCACGCTGCGTCCGACGCAAGCTTCACCCGGCCTTATTTCACGCGCCCGAACATCGAACAGGCCTACTACGATATTCAGGAACCGAAGGATCTTGGTCTGTCGGTAGCTCCGTATCCGCTGTCCGCAAGATTGCATTTCCTATTCAACGGGGTGACCTTCGAAATGGCCCAGGTGGTTCAATCCGTGAAGCGCGTAACCGGACCGGGCACCGTGCTCGAACCGCTGATCACCGGTCCGGCCATCTCGGTGGCGATCGCGCCTCAGGCTGGAATTGTTCCCCTCGACGCCAAGTCGTTCGAAGTAACCGTCAGCATTCACAGCAATGTCAAAGGTCCAGCCAAGGGAACCGTAAAACTCGACTTGCCGGATGGCTGGAAGGCGCCGCAGGAGGAATTTTCAACGTCCAAAGATGGGGACGATCAGTCGCTCACCTTTCACGTCACGCCTACCAAGCTCACGGAAAAAGCCTATGCGATTACCGCAATCGCCTCTTACGACGGCCACGATTACAAAGAGGGCTATCACACTATCGGCTATCCCGGTTTGCGTCCCTACAATCTCTATCGGGCTTCCACCTATCGCACCACCGGAGTTGACGTTAAAGTCGCTCCCGGCCTGAATGTCGGATACATCGTGGGCGCGGGCGATGACGTGCCTCAATCCCTGATGAATTTAGGCATCAACGTTCATTTCCTCGGCCCGGAAGATCTGGCCAGCGGAAATCTCTCAAAATTCGACGCCATCATCCTCGGCGTGCGCACTTACGCCGCGCGCGAGGATCTTAAAATTAATAATGGCCGCATCCTCGAATATGTGAAGAACGGCGGCGTGGCCATCGTTCAATACAACACTCCGGAATACGACCACAATTACGGGCCCTATCCCTACAAAATGGGTGAGAACCCGGAAGAAGTCACCGACGAAAATTCCAAGGTCGAAATCTTGGCGCCCGCAAATCCAGTTTTCAACTGGCCCAACAAAATCACCAGCAAGGATTTTGAAAATTGGATGGAAGAGCGAGGTTCGAAGTTTCTGGAAAGCTGGGATGCAGCATACGAGCCTTTGCTGGAAACCCACGATCCCGGCCAAGCTCCCCAAAAAGGCGGTCTCGTTTTCGCGAAATACGGCAAGGGCGTTTACATCTACAATGCCTACGCCTTCTACCGCCAAATGCCCGAGGGTGTGCCCGGTGCATACCGCATTTTTGCCAATATGGTCAGCCTGGCGAAGAATCCTGAACGGATGAGTTCTCCCCGCGCGGGCGCCGCTAAGAAGGAAAAGTCCACGCCCTGAAACAGTTCAGAAAGCCGTGAACTCAGGCAACGCCGGACGACGTCTAGGGCTGGTCCGGTTGCTCCTTCTGGATGTCGTACAGGAACGTTTTCATCGTTGCTTCGCGGTGCGCGTTCTCGTCCGCCATCCGCGCTGAGGCCGCCTCGTAGAGCTTTATTTCCTTTTGCTTCTGTTCCCGTTGTCCCACGTGCTCATAAATTTGCGCCAGTCGATAGTGCGCTTCTGCGGAGTCCGGATTCATGCGTGCGCAAATTTGCGATTCACCAAGCGCCTGCTGCCATTGGCCCAACCATCGATAGGCCTTTCCCAGTTGGCAATGCGGCGAGGCGTCTTTCGGGAGAAGACCGGCAGAGGCGTGCAGCCGCCGGAGAAACTCGCCGGAGTGAGTTTTGTCATCGGAAGCGGAGTTCCGGCGGAAAAGCAAAGCGCCGCAATAGAACTGCATGTGTCCTTCTTTAGGTTGCTGGTCTGAGTACTTACATATCCTTGCGATTGCGTCGGGATCGGGGGCGGAGGGCCGGTCGACCTGGATTTCCCCCAAATACTTCAGCGCGCTTTCGGGTTCGGGTGCCAGGTCGGCCGCACGCAGCAGATACCGGGTGGCTTCTTCATCTGTTCCCGCGAAATACTCAACCATGCCCAGCATCACTTGGATTCGCCAGGACGGCGGCTGGACCGGTTCCGCCTCTTTGAGGACGATCTTGGCAGCGTCGAAGTTTTCGTGCCGGATGAATTCGACCGCAAGCGAGAGGCGATACTTCTCCTCGCTTGGAGCCAGCGTTACAGCGGCTTGATAGCTTTTCACCGCAGCCAGGCTGTCCCCGCGAGCCTCCTGAATATCGCCGAGCAGGTCTTCGATCTCCGCGCTGTCGCCAAGTTCCTTGCACTTTTCCGCGCTCGCGAGCGCATCGTCGAATCGACCCGCGCGGAACTCGACGAGGGCCAGGTTGAACTGCGATTCTGCGCCGTTCGGGTCGAGATCGGCCGCCGCCCGAAACTCCTCAACGGCGTCGGAATATTGCCCGTGAGACACCAAAAGTTCCGCCAGGCGCTGCCGGAAAGCCATTTCATGTGCGGGAGCCAGTTGCGTCGCGCGAAGCAACTCCAGCGTTTGGTGAAAATCGGCGTGCATTCCCAATTGCGCTTCCAGACAAACGAGGCCGATTTGCGGGTCGCGTGTGCGGGTATATAGAGGCTCTGCCAAATCTGCCGCGCGTTGCCAATTTTTCGATTGCAGTTCCGCGGCGGCCGTTGTCATCAGCAGCTTAGCGTCCGCCGGATCCAAGGCTAGAGCTTTTTCCATTTCCGCGGCGGCGCCCGAAGGGTTGGCTAGCCCCAGCGCCACGGAAGCCTTCAGCCTGTGGAACGCAATCCGTTCCTGCGGCACAGTGGGCGGTGATACGCCTACCAACGCGCTTTGCGCTTCCTTGTACCGGTGCAGGCGCGCGAGAACCACGGCCCACTCGATTCGAATCTGCGAGTTGCCCTGGCCGGCTCTCGCCGCGTGGGCAAGCATTGGCTCAGCCTTCTCCAGTTGGCCGTCGCGTTCGTAAATCTCGCCGAGTGCTCCCAGAGCGGTGTAGTCGTCGGGCGCAGATTCCAGCACGGTTTGCAGTTCTTCCTCGGCGCGGTCGTTTTGTCCGCCGCCCGAATATGCTTCTCCGAGCAATGTCCGCGCGGCAGCGTCCTTCGGTTGCGATTGAAGATAGCTCAGTAGAATCCGAATGGCGTCTTCGGGATCCCCGCGCGCGAGAAAGGATCGCGCTTCAGCGATCGGTCCGGAGGCTTGAGGTGGGTGTGATTGCGTCGAAGATTGATTTTGCTGCGCGGCAAGCGGGTAAGTGAGAAAAAAGACCAAGAAAGCGCCCGCGCACAGGAAAGATCGCCATATTAGCCTCCACCTCGCCATTTGCCCTCGTGCTGGAAGTCGCTCGCAGGTTAGCTTAAGTTCCCGCGGATTGTCCAACCAGGGTTCTCACGATCGCTGGAGAGGCTCGCGAACGTAGCGCCGGACCGGAACTTACCGAATCGTTTCGGTATCCCTCGCGGTTCTTCCCTTGTCCGCTCCAAAGCGCGCTGCTATAGTGCGCCCTCGATAGTCGATTCATCGCTTGTCCAGGACGCGTGACTTGGCCGAAAACTCTGCTCCGCATCTTCCCCCAGAGATCGCCGGACCTTCCGAAAAACTTGTTCGCGGCATGGGCCTGGTTCAATCCACAGCCGTAAACATGTTGGAGATGATTGGCATCGGCCCGTTCATCACCATCGGCGTGATTCTTTCCGCCATGGGCGGGCCGCAGGCTGTTCTCGGTTGGTTTCTCGGCGCATTGTTTTCCGTCTGCGATGGAATGGTCTACGCCGAATTGGGAGCGGCAATGCCCGGCGCCGGCGGCGCGTATATTTATTTTCGCGAAGCGTTCAACTCGCGCACCTGGGGCCATCTATTTTCTTTTCTTTTTCTCTGGGAAACGATTTTTGTCGGCCCGCTCTCCATTGCCGGAGCCTGCGTCGGCTTTGCTGATTATTCCCAGTATTTCTTTCCCGGCTTAGGCCATCTTGGCGTCGGCGGCGTCGCCGCATCCACATGTGTGCTGATGGCATTCCTTTTGTATCGTCCCATCAAGACGGTCGGGCGGTACTCGGTGGCCATGTTGGCGGTGGTATTGGTTGCGATGTTTTGGGTAATCGTGGCCGGCGTGATTCACATCAACACCAAGATGGCGTTCGATTTCCCGCCCGGAGCGTTTCATCTCTCCCGGTCGTTCTTCTATGGGTTGGCCGGAGCTACCTTATTCGCGATGTATAACTACGGCGGGTACAACAACATCTCCTACCTCGGCGGCGAGGTCAAAAATCCCGGGAAGAATATTCCCCGCGCGATTGTGTTCTCGGTGCTGATCGTCGCGGTCCTTTATCTTCTAATGAGCGTGGTGATCATCGGTACGATTCCATGGCGCGACGCTGCCGTCTCTCACGCCGTAGTCTCCGAGTTCATCGGTAAGTTGTACGGCTCACGCGCGGCCGCCGTGATGACCTGCCTCATCCTCGTCGCCACACTCGGGGGCATTTTCAGTTTGATCCTGGGTCTCACCCGAATCCTCTACGCCGCTGGCGCCGAAGGCAATTTCTTTAAAGTGTTCGGCCGGGTTCATCCCACCGGCCGGTTTCCAACCGTTTCGCTTCTCGCCATCTGCGCGTTGGCCATTCCGCTCTGCTGGTTTTCGCTGGAGCGGATACTCTCCGCCTTGATGATTATTCAGATCGTCTTCCAGTTTATCCCTCAGATCGTCGCGCTGTTCGCCATCCGCAAATATCGGAAGGAAATCCAGCGCCCTTACGGCATGTGGCTATATCCGATCCCCGCGCTGATTGCGCTCATCGGATGGATATTTATCGCCGCCACTCCGGAACAGCGCCAGAATCTTGGCGCCGCCGTCATTCTTTTGCTGTTGGGATTTGGTGCCTACTTTCTGCGGGCCCGGGCCGTTAAATTATGGCCTTTTGGGCCCCGCCGCGAGCTCTCGAATTCGAGCGGCTAACATCGCCTGAATCTTTCCAGTGTGAATTAATTTTTGGGGGGCGGACAGCAGGAGTCTCGTACGATGAGTTGCGTCTTCAGCACTGCTGGCGTGGGAATGCTTGGGCGACCCTCGATGTGATCGATTAAAAGCCGCGCCGCAATCATTCCTATTTCCCTTGCCGGCTGCCGCACCACCGTGAGTCTCGGCCGCAGCAGCGTCGCCCAATAGAAATCGTCGAATCCCAGCAGGCTGATCTCCTCGGGGCACCCGAGCCCGATCTCCTGAATGGCGGCCAGCGCCCCCAGCGCCATCATGTTGTTCGCGCAGAAAATCGCCGTGGGACGTTGCCCTCGCGTCAAAAGCTGCATCGCATGCAGGTGACCGCTCTCCATGTCGTTGTGCCCGGCATGAATCATTGACCGGTCCGGGCGAATCTTCGCGCTTCGCATCGCGCTCATGAATCCCTGCAGTCTTTCTACCGACGTTCCGCTGGAGACATCACCCGCAATAAAACCAATGTCACGGTGTCCCAGGCTCAGCAAGTAGCGTGTCGCGCTTTCCGCCGCACGCGTGTTGTCCACCCCCACTCTTCCGATATACGTGTCACGCGCCAGCGGGTAACGGTCCGCGTAGACCACCGGAAGATTTCCCAGCACCGCTCTGGCTTTTCCACCCACCGCGTTTATGGCCGGCACCCGCACCACGCCATCTACCCGCCGCCGGTGAAACGAATCCAGGTAGTTGCGCTCTTCGTCCCAATTTTCTCGGGAGTCGCCGATCAGCACCGTGAAATTCGCCGATGCCGAATAGTCTTTCGCTCCCCGCACCAGCTCGATGTAAAAGTTGTTCGACAGGTCAGGAACCACAATCGCGATGGAGTGAGTTTTCTGAAGGCGCAAGCCGCGCGCCAGGTCGTTCGGGCAATACTTCAGCGCCTTGGTCGCCTCGGCGATGCGGCTCCGCATCTTGGCGCTGACGTAGTCGGAATTGTTCAGCGCCGCGGAAATCGTGGAAACCGAGGTTCCTGCCGCCTTCGCCACTTCGCGGATCGTCACGTGCCGCTTCACGCGTTTCGCCGCCGGCTTCAGACGGTTCCTGCTCGGGCCGCTTTTCAAAACCGGAGTGAATGTGTTTCGCAAACGGCCAGCTTACTAGAAACGGCCATAAAGCCAAAACGTTTCGGCATATCGGTAGTGGGTCAGTTTGAAATCTAAAGGATTTAACTGAAATGGTTTTCTTGACTTTGCGGATACTTCCGCTACGCTTGACTCTATGGCTAATTTTTTAGAAGTTGCTCGAAAAACAGTTGAAAAAGCGATAGGTGAAAAGCTAGACGGTTCTCCACTAGAGCCTATTAGCAAACCCACCCCTGCGCAGTCCAGGGGCCGTCTAGGTGGTCTAAAAGGCGGTCGAGCCCGCGCTTCAAAACTACCCGCAAAACGTCGTAGAGCCATTGCTTTAAAGGCTGCCAAAGCTCGCTGGAAATAAGGCCTATTTCGACATATCAGCCCAGAAAGTGATTTGAGAGCAACGGTGACAAATTTGGGCTAGAACTTCATATTCTGGCGTTGTCATCCTCTCGTTTAGCTTTTTGACAATCGGTAAAGCGGTTTCATACGCATCAAATTCTGTGCTCCCACATGGGCATTTCGATCCTTTTCTCGGTTCAGTCATAGTCTTTTCTCCAAGGTTTTTATGTCTCGAATTCCTAAGTATTTGATGGACCGGAATGGCTTCTATTTAAATGCTGCGTGTCCTGAAAATCCTTTGGTTTTTCGAGAAGGCACTACGATGAAACAAATTCTCAACATGCGTATACCGGTGCGGCTGTTTCGGGAAGGTCGCTACCTCGACCCAGCTGAGGCTATTCCTTCTGACACGTTAGAAAATACGCTGGTGTTAGAAATTATTGGCTAACAACGTAGCAAATTCCCCCGGGGCCACTCCAATTTCGAATACAGGATATCCCAACAACGTTTCCTTGAATCGAGGATAGGCTTGGAGAGCCGTCAGCAGTTTCTACGGCGGTTATCTTAACTGTTCCTGCGGCTCGAACTGGTTTGATATGAGACAGCATCGCTCCCAGACTAAATCCGACAACAGTAGCTAATAGTGTTGTTTTCCACGAAGGTTTCATTGAATTCTCCTAATCGTAAATGAATTCTATTTTGACTAACTGTTTTAGAGGGTAGGCGAGGTCCGTGACGACCCCGCCGTCTCTAACCGTCACCTGCCGTTGAGGGCAGTGATTAGGTGCCGAATTTCCCAAACGTAATACATCATCCAAAGCACGGCTTCGTGCGCTAGGTGGATGTTTAAGATAATCCGGGACTTTTTGTTTTTCTTCACTTCATATTCCAGTTAGGCTCCATTAAAAGCAGCCACCGTGGATTTTCAGGCACCCCTATTGTCGAACGCGGGGGCGGTGCCCGGTTAACTCCCGGCGCATCTTTAGTTTACAAGCCCTAATTTCTTCGGTGGCTGTGCTGTGTCCTGAAAGTAAAGTGACTTTTATGCTTGACACATCAACCGCCCTCAAGCATAATGGTCAGTATGAACAAGCTAACGAATGAGAAGACGGGTCGCGGTAATCAAGGCACTCACCGAAAGGGCTGAATTCGATTCGCAGCACCGTTCGTTTGACCGGAGATAGCGAAGAACACCATCGTTAAATTACTCGCGGAAGTCGGCAAAGTTTGCAGCGAATACCAGGATAGAGACTCTCCGCAATCTCACCTGTCAGCGAATTCAATGCGACGAAATCTGGTCGTTCTGCTACGCCAAGGATAAGAACGTACCGCAGGAACAGGCGCGACGAGTTTGGCGTCGGTGATGTTTGGACTTGGACCGCGCTTTGTGCCGATAGCGAAATTAATCGATTAAGCTGGCGCAGTTGGCGGTCGTGACGCGAGTACCGCGCGTGACTTTATCCGAGGACTTGGCTATCGCGTTTGGCGGGTCGTGTACAACTCACTACAGACGGTTTAAAGAATCTACTTACAGCGCCGTTGAGGATGCATTCGGCGCTAACGTCGATTACGCGATGCTCGTCAAGCTGTACGGCTCTGACCGCGACACAGAAGCAACTTATAGCCCTGCAAGGTAATGAAGTTGCAGCGCCGTACTGATAAAAGCTGGCGACCCGGACCCGGATCATATTTCGACTAGCTATGTTGAGCGGCTCGAATTTGACCATGCGGATAAGTCAATGCGCCGGTTCGCGCGACTGACGAACGCATTCAGCAAAAAGGTAGAGAACCACATCGCGGCAATCTGACGCTCTACTTCATGTTTTATAACTTCTGCCGTGTTCACCAGACCTTGCGCGTTACCCCGGCCGATAATTACAAGGGTCAGCGGTGCAATTCGGTCATAAATTTGTTGTACGGAGCCTTGATTGCTTGGAACTAGCCACTCCGAATATAAAATTCTCTTCGCCCCCATGCGGTTTAGTAAATCCCAGAGAGGTTGATATTCAAATTTGTCTTTGCTGGCAATGTCGTAGCTTACCAATACAGGGCCACAGAAGCTCCGTATACCGCACCGACAACTCTACTATAAACCTTAAGGGTTAGAAATACAGGAGAGCCCGAAACAAAATTCTAGGGCTTTTCAATTTTCTTGAGGGTGATTAACGGAAAACTACCTTCTTTTGGGCCGTTGTCGAACCAATGCACCGTGCCCGAGGCACGCCACCTCCATCCGGCCCCACCTGTGCAACTGTCATTTCTGGACCGCCTGCGGATTTCAGTCTAACCACGTCACCGGCTTGTATTTAGTTGGCCATAAGTTACTCCTATAAAAGAGGTTAAAATGGAACAGAATCGACAGCTTAGTATTGGCAGCATGGTATACCTGAATAGCGGCAGCTCGAAGCTAAAAGTTGTGGACAGAATCGTAAGTCAATTGCGTGTTGAATGGCGGTCTGAGGATGGCGAATTGCAGACTTGGACGTTGCCAGAGGTATGCTTCAGATCAGCAGAACTATAAAATGCTTTTCAATTCCGACCAGTCGAAGCGGATAACAGCCTTCCGGCCATTCGAAATCAGGATGTCGGTGTCCGTTTCTTCAAGGCTTGTGCCGTCAATGTAGCGTACCGAGCCGTCTGCCATTGTGACCGTGTAGGTCCGTATTCTTGGTTTTCCGTTGGTTTTCATCCGGGGATTATACCGAGCCCTGTCCGGCAGGCAATACCGAAAATCACCTAGGCTGTCGGAATAGACAAATTTTGTCCGTTTAGGGCGGGCTATCCGCAAAACAATCTCGTTTTGATTAAGGGTTGGAAAACGGTGGAGGAAAGCTTCACGCGTTGAAAGAATATAGCGAGAGGGTGGGTTGTCAGTTCAACCACCCACCGCCCCTGTAAGTTACAGATTATACGTTGCTATGGTTCCCAGAAATGCCGTCGTCGCTTACGTCGGCAGCTTCGTCCCAGCCTGCTCGGCCACCATGTATTCGGCGTACCAGTCCGGCCAGTTCGGATCTGCCTTGCCGATCCGCTTCTCGTGCTCGCCATGCGCAGCCGAAGCCCGCCGAAGCGCGCTCGCCACGTCGCTGGCGGACCCGAACGAAGTCACGGCCGGGTCGATGCGCCCGGCAAGCCGGGTCGTGACCTCCTGCACCAGCCAACCGTTGCCGTCCGGGTCGCTGAACGTGGCAAAAGAACTGTAGGTCGCGTGATCGGGCGCGGGTCCGCTCACGCGGCCGATCATGGCGTCGGGCTGGAACTGAGCGCCCGGCGTCCCGGCGTGGAACGCCTCGCTGACCTTGGCACCGCGGGCGACCAGCTCAGCGCGCGCAGCCTCGATGTCGGAAACCACCAGGTACAGCCCCTGGGCCGAGCCGGGTCCCGCCGGCGTGATTTTCGCGCCGAATTGGATTGAGCACCCCGAACCGGGCGGCGTGAACTGAACGATCCGAAAGCCGTTATCGAAGCGAAAGTCGGCGTCCAGCCGCCAACCGAGACTCCCGTAAAATCCTTTCGCGCGGTCGACATCCGAGACCGGGATGACCACCACCTCGAGCTTCATATCCACTTTCGCGGCGCTTGCGTCTTTACTGCCGGCTTCGTTGGTGCTCATCGCTGCCTCCTCGGTTGTGTCATCTCTTCTTACTCCGCTCTTCGTTGCGCGTCAAACATTCGGAACAGATTCCCCTTTGCGAGGTCGCTGATCGACGCACGCGCCGCGGCGATCGCGCGGGGAATTCGCCGCCGCCGAGCGTCATTATGTCCTGCCTCGCTGGAAATGGAGAAAGCGTTCGCCGCCAGCGGGCCGCGTGACGGATGAAACGGATTACTTCCGGTCGGCCGGCCAACCGGACGCAATCCGGCCAGCCGGTCTCAGACTCCTCCCTCGACCGAAGAGAAGAAATGTGGGATAACTCCATTCAAAGGGCGGGCTTATGCATCTGCGTGCGACCAGAATCAATGCTTCGGAAGAGAACATCAAGATTGGTCCGCTAGGCATCCGATTCCTCCTCACCGGCGATGATTCCAGCGGAACCGTCTCGGTGTTCGAGGTTCTCGTCCCGGTCGGGCAGAAGCTGGCGGCGCCGCCCCACAAGAACGATGCTTTCGAGGAGATCCTCTACGGCATCGAGGGCGTCCTTACCTGGACGGTTGACGGCACGCCCATCGAGGTTGGTCCCGGGCAGGCGCTTTGCATCCCCCGAGGCGCGGTGCACCGCTTCGATAATCTCGGCGACCAGGATGTGAAACAGCTCGTCGTCATATCCCCTGCGATAATGGCCCCCGCGTTCTTCCGGGAAGCCGCCGAAGTAATCGACGCCGCCCCCGGCGGGCCGCCCGATCGCGCGAAAATGATGGACGTCTTCCGCCGTCATGGTATGACGTTGGCCGCGCCCCCGCCTGTTTAGTAGCGGCGGGCTGGTATGGTTTCGCCCCGCTGCCCGTCACTAACGGTTCAGCGCGCGGATTTCGGTTGGATGACCGGCTACCCGGAATTTCAGACCGATGGACGTGGCGGAGCCGCAATGATCTGGCCGGGCGAAACGGAAGCGGGCTGCGGGGACGCAACCACGCTGAGGGATAGCCTGGTGGTCGTATCAATGCCTCGAAAATCCGCGCCCGAAGGGTGGGACACTCACTAACCGAGAGCGCCCTCTTTCCATTTCAGGCTGAACCAACACACTTTACCGTCGTTGCGTTGTCACTTTTTCTCCGCTCTCGGTTTTCAAGGCGCGTAATGAGTGAAGACGAAGTCGTGATCTTTGATCGCTTGATGGCAGGGAAAGCAGGTCTTGAGCGTTGCCTCGTCGGCAGGTTTACCGTCCTTGTCAAATTGGGCGTACCCCCAACCTCCTGTCGCCGCGTACTTTTTTGAGTCCTTGATCATAAACTGAAGGTGCGACGCTGTCGGCGGCCCGGCCACGAAGGATTGCTCGCGGCCAAAGGCCTTGTTGTCCGCCTCCGACGGCACGTAGCTCCAGGCGAGTCGGAGAACAACGGTGCCTTCCGGAAACGGAATTGTCCCTTCGCGATACGCCTCGATCGCAGTGTCATTGCCCAGAATCGAGCGGATATCGTTGAGGTTGCCCGCTTCGTGGGCCACCGAGACTAACCGCCAGTCACGATATCCGGTAGGAATTTTGGTTACCAGGATCGGAGAGGCCTCTCCGTCCGTCTGTCCGGATGCAGGGGCCATGGAGGCGACACCACCGGCCACCGCTACTACTGCAACCAGCAAGAAAGCGATCCCTGTCCTGGGTAGGCTCATGGGAAATTCCTTTCTGAATTGAAATTGATACCACTGCCTTAGTTCCTGATATCGGAGGCCGTTCACTATTTTTTTCTCGGAGAATTTCAGCGTGACCCTTGCTTCATCCACCCGCGAACACAGGCCTTACAATCCACTAGCGTGGTGCCATCGGCGTCGGAGCGTTCGAGAAAACCCGCGGCGTCGCGATTCGCCACGGATGACAATCGGGGATTATAATCCGATTCCGCTATTCCGCCTTACTCCCACACTCATCAGAAAGTGCACTAAACCTCTGGAGTGAAATCGGGGGGAGTAGCCATATTTCGGAAACACGTCGGATACCTGGATGTTGCCGCCGTGACGCTGCCGCCGTGACGCTCTTCTCCTCCGCAATCGCAGCAAATGCAATTAGGAGGTTCAAGTCGAATCTGGCTATCATAGCCAGAATTTCGTTTCAGAACGGAGGTTCCTATGTCGCGAAAGGTAGCAGACGTCCTGTGGGAAATGCTCGCGAATGCGGGAGTCAAACGCTGTTACGGAATCGTTGGAGACGCTCTCAATCCCGTCATTGACGGCCTGCGCCGCAACGGCAAGATCGAGTTTATCCACGTTCGTCATGAGGAGTACGGTGTATTCGCCGCCGTGGCCGAGGCCTACCTGACTGGCAATCCGGTTGCAGTCTGCGGAACCGCTGGGCCCGGCGTCGTCCATCTGTTCAATGGACTCATGGATGCCCGCAAGGAGGGCGCCGCGATCATCGCCATTGCCGGCGACGTCGAGACCAAACTCATAGACACCAGCGCGCTCGAAGAGCTCAATCCCTACAAGTTCTTCGAAACCGCATCCCTGTACACCGGACGTCTCGTTAATCCCGAACAGGCGCGCGCCATCATTCATACCGCAATTCTCACCGCCGTCACGGAAAAGGGCCCGACGGTAATCTCCATTCCGGCCGACGTCGCCTCCGCTGACGCAGCGGACCAGTCTGCCGCGATTACAATTCCCAGCGCTCCCGTTTTCCGGCCTTCCGACGGGGACCTCAGTCGCCTCGCTCAGATGATTGACGATGCGAAATCGGTAGCGATCTTCGGCGGCGATGGATGCAGGGACGCTCGCGATGAGGTGATCCAACTCGCGGAGAGATTGAAGGCTCCCGTCGGTTACTCCTTCCGCGGCAAGCAGTGGCTCGAACATGACAATCCCAACGCCGTCGGCATGACCGGTCTTCTCGGTTACGGCGGAGCCTACGGCGCCATCCATGAGGCCGACCTTCTCCTGATGCTCGGTACGGACTTCCCCTTCTCCGAATTCCTCCCCGGCGATAAGGTGAAGAAAGTCCAGATCGACAAAAATCCCAAACACATCGGCCGCCGCACCGCCGTCGATCTTGGCCTCGTTGGCGATATCAAGGCCACCGTCAGCGCCTTGCTCAAAAGTGTCAACGCCAAGACCGACACTCGCCTGCTCGACAAACACGTCGCGGGCACCAAATCGTTCCACGAGCTTCTCCAGCATTACGTTGTGAAAGGTCCCGCCATCAAGCCCATCCGCCCGGAATTTTTGGCCGCCACTCTGAGCGAACTCGCCGCCGACGACGCCATGTTTTTCGTGGACACTGGCACCGCGTGCATCTGGATGGCGCGGCACGTCAATGTCGGCAGGAATCGCAGGCTTTTTGGCTCGTTTTCGTGGGCGTCCATGGCCAACGCAGCACCCAACGCCTTCGGCGCGCAGCTCGCATATCCCGGCCGCCAAACCATCGCCATGTGCGGCGACGGCGGCTTTACCATGCTCGGTCTCGGCGATCTCTTGACGCAGGTCGAGCGAAAGTCACCCGTCGTTCAGATCATCCTTAACAACGGGTCCCTCGATTTCGTAAATATCGAACAGCAAGAGGCCGGCATTCTCCCGTTCGGCGTGAAATTCAAGAATCCCGATTTCGCCAAGGTGGCCGAGGCAATGGGCGCGAAAGGCATCCGCATCGAAGAGCCCGGTGACGTTCGAGAGGGACTTGCCGCGGCGCTTGCGCACAGGGGCGGCCCGGTTGTCGTGGACGCGGTAGTCGATCCTTACGCACTGTCGCTGCCGTCCCACGTTCCTTTCCACACCGCCGCAAACTACACCCTCAGCTTGGCAAAACAAGTATTGAGCGGAGAGATGGACGCTGTGATCAAAACAATCGAAAGAAATATCAGGCTGGTCTGAATCATGTCGGACGCGAGGCGTGTGCCGCCACAAAATTCGCCCGCCGGATACGTGGCTCTTGATCGGACCTCACTCATGTCTTCGGCAATGGTAGGTCCTCGATGCGTTCAATGTCGCCCATTTGCTCGTTGAACCTGGTACGGAATATTGCCATCTGAATTGCTTCGGCTGCGATTGCTTCCAGCCGGCACAGTCCTCGAAGCTCTTGACTATGTCTTTGCCCGCGCCAATACCGCTTGCCCCAGGTGATAGGCTCGGTGCGCGGTTCTTCCGAGCAGCACCCCGAATCGATTCCGATGCGGCTCCCGCTCGAAATCCTCTTCCGACACCGCCGTATGCCGCTGCGCCCAATCGGAGTCCGAGAACTTCGCAAAGCCCTCCCATAGCTTCTGGTTGATTTCTTGCCATGCGGCTTGGAGCGATTGTCTCGAGACCGTCAGCGGAACGGATTGGTTCGGGTTCGAGATGAACATGTTGTCGAACTCGAGATGAAGCCTTTCTCCAATTCCCAGCAGTGGTAAGAGCCGATTGTTCACGGCCGCAAGGTGGCCCCACAGATAGATCAGACGGTTTTTCCCTGGTGCAACTTCTTCTTCCAGTTGTCTCGGCGATAGGCGCCCAAACAATTTTTCCGCTCGTTCCACATTGAACTTCCACCCGCGGAGTGCTGAGTCGATGAGCGATTGTTCTGTATTCATCCTTCACCTTCCTTTCACTTCATTTGGACGAATCGCATATCCTCAGCCGTGCTTCGCGCGCGCTTTCGGTTAGATCTGGGCTCGGCCGCCGTCCACAAAGAGTTCGATACCCGTTACGAAACTCGAGTCGTCCGAAGCGAGAAACAACGCGACCTTGTCAACTTCCTCGGGTTCTCCCATACGTCCCATCGGGATGGTCGACACGATCCGTGCAATCACGTCGGGAGATTGCCGATTCACCATCGGCGTATTGATCGGACCCGGGCTGACCACGTTGGAACGAATGCGGCGGTCCTTCAGATCGGTAGTCCGGGTTCGCACGAAAGAGCGGATCGCGGCCTTGCTCGCGGCGTAGACGCCGAAGGCGGGCGTACCCTTAACCTCGCGACTGAGTCGTTGAGAATGACGATTCCAAAGGTTCCATCGCTCTCTTTGGCGTCGTCTGCTTATTGGATTGGGCGCGAACCTGTGATGAGGATATCCACCAGACGTCTGGCGCTTTGCTGCCAGTCAGGGCTGGATGCTACGTTGCCGACGCCGACAAGAGCCCGAAGGAGATCCATCGGATCGAGGTCCTTGCGGATGTCGCCGCTCTTGATCGCGCGCTTCACCAGGGAGCGAAGCGCTTCATGGATCTGAGCGTAGGAAGCTGCGAACACTTTCTTGGGATCTCCAATCAGAGAATTCAGCGCGGCGGCGATGATCTGCTTGGTCTCGATGGCATCAACGAATAACAATAGCCAGGCTCGCAACGCTTCAATCGGCGGCATGCTCTGTGCGAACTTCCGCTCCGCGGCGGCCAGTTTTTCCATCTCCGACCGATAAACCGCCTGTAGAAGTTCCTCGCGCGTGGGAAAGTGGCGATACAACGTCCCCGGTCCAACCCCCGCGTCGTTGGCGATGTCGTCCAGGCTGGCTCTTGCGCCGCAGCGGGTGAACGCCCGCTTGGCCACCTCCAATATTCGCTCGCGATTCCGCACTGCATCCGCCCGCGGCTTTCGACCGCTAGCTTGGGAAGCATTCATGGGCATCCTCAAAAAAGGCTTGCAACCGGAGGTAGTCTCCGGTAATCTTAACATTCGGAGACAGTCTCCAGTTTACCGGAGATGACCTCTATATGGGAGGGGAAAACACAATGACTATACCGACAAAGCTCGCCGGCCAATTCAACCTTGCCGGAACCGCAATCCGCGTTTACCGCATGGGCTACGGCGCGATGCAACTGGCCGGTCCGCAGGTTTGGGGACCGCCCCGCGATGTGGACGCCGCAATTGCTGTTCTACACGAGGCGGTCGCCGCTGGCGTCAATCATATCGATACCAGCGACTTTTATGGCCCTCACGTAACCAATCAGATCATCAAACAGGCTCTTCATCCCTATCCCGATGGCCTGGTGATTGTCACCAAGGTCGGTGGCCGTCGGGGCGACGACAAATCGTGGAATCATGCGCTCTCGCGTCAGGAGCTGATCGATGCGGTTCACAGCAATCTTCGGAATCTCGGCCTGCAGGTACTCGATGTCGTCAATCTCCGGGTCGGAGGAATGATGGCGCCCACCGAAGGATCCATCGAAGAACCTCTGACTGTCCTCGCCGAACTCAAGCGTCAGGGGCTTATCCGCCATATCGGCGTCAGTAACGTCAGTCGCACGCAGTTGGCTGAGGCCCAGGGAATTACGGAGATCGTCTGCGTGCAGAACTTTTATAACGTAGCAAACCGCCGCGATGATGGCCTGATCGACCACCTCGCGCAGCAAGGGATCGCCTATGTGCCGTTTTTTCCCCTCGGAGGGTTTACTCCGCTGCAGTCGTCGGTGTTGGACGCGGCGGCTGCGTCGCTCCAGGTTACCTCCATGCAAGTGGCCCTCGCGTGGTTGCTCCAGCGTTCTCCCAACATTCTGCTGATCCCCGGCACCTCGTCGATAAACCATCTTCGCGAAAATCTCGCTGCTGCGGCCCTGGCACTTCCTTCGCAGGTGGTCGCGGAGCTCAACGCGATTTCCGAAAGCGTCAGGGCCCAGGCCCAGCCGGCACACTGATTTTGTGTCGGCAACGGTTGGGATAGCGCCGAGCCTCGGCCTGGGTCAATTGCCGATCTCGACCGGCCGAAGTATTTCGAAGTCCGGACAAGTGCCGCGCGGGCGGCGGCAGTGTAGGCAACCCGTTGATCGCGGGAAGCAGATCGCATCCGCGATCATGCGATGCGTTGGTACTGGCTCGAAGTGACCACATGAGGGAGGAGAGAATATGCGTATTTTCGTCACAGGTGCTACAGGTTTTGTCGGTTCCGCTGTCGTTCAGGAGCTTATCAATGCCGGCCACGCGGTGATCGGGTTTGCTCGCTCAGATGCGGGCGCCAAATCCCTTATCGCCGCTGGTGCTGAAGTGCACCGGGGCGATCTTAATGACCTGGAAAGCCTGCGCAGGGGAGCAGCCATGTCCGATGGCGTGATTCACACCGGCTTTATCCACGACTTCTCGAGGTTTGCAGAAAACTGCGAGATCGACACGCGCGCCATCGAGGCACTCGGCGCGGCGCTCCAAGGCTCCCGTCGGCCACTGCTGGTCACCTCGGGGCTGGCAACGGTGGCGGAGGGGCGAACAGCTACCGAGGAAGACGCTCCTCTCCCGCCTAACCCCGCGTATCCACGCGCCTCGGAAACGACGGCTGAGACGCTGCTGAAGCGTGGTGTGCGCGTGTCGGTGGTGCGCCTTCCCCAGGTTCACAACACAGTCAAGCAGGGTCTCGTTACCTATACCATCGCAGTCGCTCGCGAGAAGCGTGTGTCGGCATATGTCGCCGACGGACGTAACCGCTGGGCGGCCGTGCACGTCCTGGATGCTGCCCGCCTCTACAGGCTGGCGCTCGAGAAGCACGAGGCAGGCGCCAGGTATCACGCCGTCGCCGAAGAGGGAGTGCCGGTCCGCGACATTGCTGAGGCCATCGGCCGCGGCCTGAACGTGCCGGTCGTCTCCAAATCCCTTGAGGAGGCAGCAGCGCATTTTGGCTGGATGGCGATGTTCGTTGGTCGCGACCTTATCGGTTCGAGCGTGCAAACCCAGGAACGACTGGGATGGCGCCCAACCGGACCGGGGCTCATTACCGATCTTGAACATGCTCGCGATTTCCAGCCTGAAAATGCCAAGATCAACGGCGGTCGCTATGCAGGATCTAACTAGCCGGGGCGTTCTTGTAACCAGGGATTCGCGCGCAGGTTGAATGAACCTTACATTTGCCGCCAATGCGGAGAGTACGAGGAGGATTCAATGCAACCGGGAAACGATTTGCAGCAGAAGCGGGTGGTCGTGATGGGTGGATCGTCGGGGATTGGTTTGGCAGTGGCCCAGCAGGCGGCGTCGCAAGGAGCCAAGGTCGTTATCGTCTCCAGCAATGCGGAACGAGTCCAGAAGGCCGTGGAGTGTATCAGTGGTGAAGCACAGGGGCAGGCGGTCGACGTCTCGGACGAAGGAGCCGTTGCAAACTTCTTTGCGAAGCTGGGCAGTTTCGATCATTTGGTGTTCACCGCCGGCGATAGCCTGCATTTGCGCGACCTTGCGACGACGGATCTCCAACAGGCCCGGCGCGCCTTTGAGTTGCGCTACTGGGCCGCACTCGCCGCGGTCAAGTACGGAAGCCCGCATATTCGCAAGGAGGGTTCGATCGTGCTTACAACCGGAATCGCCGGCCAGCGCCCCCGAAAGGGATGGGTAATTGCGGCAAGTGTCTGCGGAACTATCGAAGCACTGACCCGCGCGCTAGCGGTCGAGTTGGCGCCCATACGGGTTAACGCAGTATCTCCCGGTGTCGTTCGCACCAACCTCTGGCAGACCATGAGCGCGGCGGAGCGGGAGCGTCTATACGAAAGCGTGGGCAACAGTCTGCCTGTTGGCCGAGTGGGCGAACCTTCCGATCTCGCGCAAGCCTATATCTTCTTAATGCAGGAAGGATTCAGTACGGGGCAGACCATTGTCGTCGATGGCGGTACGGTCCTGGTATAACACCACGGCGTTGTCGGGAATGTTCCAGCTACAGGTCTTTTCAACCTTCGCCTACTCCTTCGCATGCGCCAACGGAATCTGCGAAAATAATTGCAGATCGATCATCATGTTCAGCCGCCGGTCCAACTGAAAGAACGTCGCCGCCTTCTTTCCCGGCAACACTTGGCTTACCACCGGCACATACTTCAAGCGCAGCGCCTGCGCCTGCCCGTCCACCTCCAGCCAGCTCCGCACATAGATCAGAGCATCCTGGTCTGTCATCGTTGCCCACATCTCCGCGTACTGCTTCAACAGCGCATACTTCTGATTGTTCACTTCTTGCAGGTCCTTCACGTAATGGTTGTAGATCGGCCAGAACTTCTGCCCCTCCTCCTCCGACAGCGACATATTCTGCCCAATCACCTGCATTTTGATCGCACGTAGATCTTTCCGCAGCAACACAATGTCCTCGTCCGTCACCGTCGGGCTGATGATCCTCTGCACGGTAACTTGCTGCCCCTGCGCCGCCGCCCCCGCCACAGCCATCCCCCCAACCAACGCCGTCGCCACCACCATGCCCGCAACAAACGCCCCAGCCAATCCCGCCGCTCCTGTAATTTTGCACTTCATAATCTTTCTCCTTACCTTTGTCCTCTTGCGACAAAGAACCAGCGAGAGCCGCAAGGTCCGAGTGCATGTTAATACAGTTGGGTCGTTAATGAATTGGCAGCAAGCCTACACAACCTGAATGAAATCATTATCGGTGAAGGAAAGCGACAATGTGGCGGAGAGGGTGGGAGTCGAACCCACGAGCCCGGTTTTGCCAGGCTACCCGCTTTCGAGGCGGGCTCTTTCGACCACTCAGACACCTCTCCGCGGTGAGTGTGCCTTTCGAGATTAGCAAAGACGCCTACGCTCGGCAACACCACTGCCTGGGCGGCACTTTGTGAGTTTCCGATCCGCCAACTTGTTATACATCGACGGCGCGGCGCGTTGCCCCTTTAAACGGCAAGAAGGCTTAGGTGCGGAAGAGGACGTCCTCGCGATTGAACATGGTGACGGCGGCGTAGATGCCTACTGCGGCGTAGAGGCACGTCATTCCGAACACCGCGGCCATCAATCCCCAGGGATGATTGCCGGCCAGGATTTCTTTGCTCACCAGGCAGGTATTCAGAATCGGGACCAGCGCGGTTTTCCAGTTGAGCTCGACTCCGGGCAAGGTGCCGATGATGGCTGGGGCGATGACCAGGAAAATCATCGGCGAGACGTACGTCTGCGCTTCGCGGTAGCTTTTGGCGAAGAGCGCGACGGCGAGCAGCACCGAAGCGAAGAGGACCGCGATCGGCACCAGCAGCACGAGCACGGCGACGACCGCGGCCGGATCAATCGAGATCCCGGTTGCCGAGGCGGAGCCTCCAAACATTTTTCCCTTGGATAACCCGAAAGTGACTCCCAGCGACAAGATCGACATCAGCGCGGTGACCACCGAAGCCATCACCACGGTGAGGAATTTCCCGATTACCAGATCGGTGCGGGACACCGGGCTCGAAAGGATGGTCTCCATGGTGCCGCGCTCTTTTTCTCCGGCAGTGAGATCCATCGCCGGGTACATGGCGCCGGTGAAGCAGAAGATGATGATGATGTACGGAATCAGGCCGCCGAACATGGCCGCGCCGACCTTGGAGGGCGGAGCGATATTTTGCGCGTCCACGGTGAACGGTTCGAGCAGGCTGGTGGGCAGGCCGCGGGCAGCCAGCGCCTGAGCGGCGATGCGCACGCGGTAGTCGTCGAAGAATTTTTGCAGCTTCTCCTTGGCGAGTTCGGACTTCATGTCCGCCTCGTAGTAGTCAACGGAAACTTTTTGCGGAGTACCGGCGGTGACTGAAGCGTCGAAGCCATCGGGAATTTCCACCAGCGCGCGAATGGTTTTGTCGGAAACCTGCTGGCGCGCGTCGCTCTGATACGGGACGATCTGGATGGCGGGAGATTTTCGCAGCGCCTCGAGAATGTTCGGCGAATCGCCGCCGCCACGAACCATCACCGAAGAAGCTTCCTGGCCCGCCTCGCTGCTGAATTTTTGAGCGGCCCAGCCAATCAGACTGAAGAGCAGCGGAAACGCAATCGCCGGAATAATCACCATGGAGCGCAGGGTGCGTTTATCGCGGAGCATGTCGCGCACTTCCTTGCGGAACACGATCAGGACGTTGCGGAGGTTCATCGGGCGTCTCCCGAGACTTGCACGAAGATTTCTTCGAGGCTGGATTGGGCGTAGTGGGCGCGCAGCTCTTCGAGAGTTCCTTCGGCGCGAACTTTGCCGCTGTGGATGATGCCAATGCGGTCGCACAATTTTTCGGCTTCGGTCATCACGTGGGTGGAGAAGATCACGGTCTTGCCCTGGCTGCGGCACTGGCGAATGAAGTCGGTGATCGAGCGCGCGGCCATAACATCCAAGCCGTTGGTGGGCTCGTCGAAGATCATTACCGGCGGGTCGTGAATAATGGTGCGGGCGATGGAAACTTTCTGCTTCATTCCGGTGGAGAGCTTGCCGCAGCGGCGGTGGCGAAATTCTTCCATGTCCAGGGTCTTGAAAATTTCGGTGGTGCGCCGGGCGATGGTGGCGGAATCGAGTCCGAAGAGCTGGCCGAAATATTCCACGGTTTCCACGGCGGTCAAGCGGTCGTACAGGGCGGTGGCGGTGGAAAGAAACCCGATGTGCGCGCGGACTTTGGCCGGTTCGCGCACCACGTCGAACCCGGCGACGGTGGCCGTTCCGGAGGTGGGGCTAAGAATGGTGGCCAGCATGCGCAGCGTGGTGGTCTTGCCGGCTCCGTTGGCTCCGAGCAATCCGTAGATTTGCCCCGGCTCGCAGCGGAAGCTCACCGAATCCACGGCGCGGACTGCGCCGCGTTTCTTGTCGTTGAACACTTTGCTTAGCTCACGCGCTTCGATCATCGCCGCGCCTCTTTCCATCCGATATCGAGATCGTACAGCTTAAGTGCTTGCCAGCCGCGCCAGTCGCCCGGGGACAGCCTCTACACCTAGAGTCGGTGGCCGACTGCCCAGCTGGGCCTGAAGGCGCTAACGTATTTCGCAATTTGCCGGCTTTCGGAATTTATATATCCTTTAAAATCAGTCGCTTAAAGATTCTAATCCCCACGGGTGCATGGATTGGACAATTCGCTGGTTTTTGGATCGCGTACGGCTTCGCGCTGCGATCCTCCCCGCATTGGCGGGTTGCTCTTGACTTCAACATGACGTCGGCGCCGGGGTTTCGTCCGGCCATTCCTGGGCGATACGGGAAGAAAACAGCGCGTTTGTTGCTATTCGGGAGTTTTCCGTCCTTTGTAATCAGGCATTTCGATAGGGGGACCTCTACCGTGTTGCTATTCAGAATTGGAATTCCCGGGCCGGTCGGGTGGCAGAGGAGTGGAGATTGTGCTAGAACGGGAAACGATGTGGTGGGATTGAGCACGTTTTCTCTCCTCCTTTGCGGAACGTAGCATGGAGTGGAGGAGATTGGAAGGGATCGCTCCGGTGGATCAATTCGGCGGGCCGCTCCCCCTTTCCGAACTGCAGAATCATACTCAGCTTTGTGTAGATTTAGCGGGCAGGTCTCGACTAGGCCGTCTCAAACACGTCGCGGACGATCTGAAACGCCAACTCAGGGTCCAGGTGTCTAAGGACCAAGTTGCAGGACAACATTCCCATACGAAGGATCTGGTCTTGTTCTGAGCGTTAAAGTCGTTTACCGCGTTCAATCGCGCAGACACGATAAGCCGGACCATGGACTCAGGTTCCCTCGGATCATCCTGCGAAACTGCGACTCCCACAACCGCGTATCGTGGTAATCCCTTCAGGAGTAGTGCTGTGGGGGCTTGCGGGACGAACGCCTGGTATAGCGGGAAGGGCGGATTAGCGCCGAGCATTTCGAGCGCCATCATCGGCGTCGTCTAGAGAGCGTCCAAGTGTGCCTTTGCCGTTACCTGCGGCCCGTTTCCTGTCTCGTAGGAAATGTAGGGCAACATTTCAGAGTACGACTTCAACCTCTCCAGAAGGGCTGAATCGGAATCAAACAAGATCAGTTGTGGTTTTGCGGCGGTCATCTTAGCCTCGGAATCATACTGCAATTCGCCCTCCGCACTGGCCTTAGTCCTGCTTTGGGGCACGGCTTCATGGTCGGGGGAAATAATGGGGTGGAAAAGACATGAAGCGGGGGGCACACAGCCAGGTTGGCTGTGCCACGAAATCCTCGTGAACGGAGGTGGGGACAACGGCAAAGGCTGCGGCAACCGCAATATGGGGCGAAGGGAGATTGTGGTTGGGCAACATCCGCACCCTTGACAGCGAAGGGTGCGCCACTCACCCGCTAGAAAAAATCAAAAGCCTGGAGAACCTGCACGTGACATCGACGTGTGTGGGGCAGCTACCTTCCACCTCTTGAAGTCAAAACCTGTGCACTAACGGGCGCCCAGAGTCATATTCTTGGTGAGGGATATTTTTGCGTTTGGATGTTTTTCCGCCACGAGTGGCGGCGCTACGAACGACGAATTTTGGAGTTGGGCACCCGGAAAAGATAACGGCGTCGAAACGTAGAGCGTCGAAGCTTCGGCGTCACGGGTGCGGAGGGCAACGGCTTACGGCTGGGAATGGTTGTGCCACCCCGGGGCACGATTGATTGTATCGGCGTGCGTGGCGTAGAATGCACGCACTAGTGACGGATACCTCTCCCATGATCGGCCGTACTATTTCCCGGTACCGCGTCCTCGAAAGGATCGGCGGCGGGGGCATGGGCGTTGTGTATAAGGCTGAAGATTTGAATCTCGGCCGGTTCGTGGCGCTGAAATTTCTTCCTGCGGAAGTCTCGAAGGATGCCACGGCGCTGGAGCGATTCCGGCGGGAGGCACGCGCGGCATCGGCGTTGAACCATCCCAGCATCTGCACGATTCACGAGATCGATGAGCGCGATGGGCAATGCTTTATCGCCATGGAGTTTCTGGACGGCCAGACGCTGAAGCATCGAATCAGCGGCAGGGCCTTGCCGCTGGAGCTGCTGCTGGACGTGGGCGTGCAGATTTCCGACGCGCTCGAAGCGGCGCACTCGGAAGGGATCATTCATCGGGACATCAAGCCGGCGAACATTTTCATCACCAAGCGCGGGGTGGTGAAGATACTCGATTTTGGTTTGGCGAAATCGATGACGGCGGCGTCCCCGCTGATCTCGGCGACCGAGGATTTTCGCGGAGTGGGTCCCGAAGATCTCACCAGTCCAGGGAGCACGCTGGGAACGGTGGCATACATGTCGCCGGAACAGGCGCGAGCGTCGGAGCTGGATGCGCGTTCGGACATTTTCTCGTTCGGTACAGTGCTGTATGAGATGGCCACGGGCACGCTGCCGTTCCGCGGGGAGAGCACCGCGGTGATTTTCGAAGCGATTCTGAGCCGGACGCCGATCCCGCCGGAGCGCTTAAATCCCGACCTGCCCGCCAAGCTCTCCGAGGTGATCGAGAAGGCGCTGGAGAAGGATCCCGATCTGCGCTGCCAAACGGCGGCGGAATTGCGCGCGGACCTGAAGCGACTCAAGCGCGACATGAATTCGAGCCGCCACCCTTCCGCCGAGAAGGCGGACAGCTCGAAGTCCCACCCAGTGGTGGCGGCATCGACAATTAAGTCGGTTGCGGTGCTCTATTTCGAAAATCAAAGCGGCAACAAGGAAGACGAATACCTGCGCGACGGGATTACGGAAGACGTAATCACCGAACTCTCCAAGATCCGCGGACTGAACATCTTTTCCCGCCCTACGGTTCTAGGGTTTCGCGACAAGCCGGTTACCCCCACGCAGATCGGCAAGCAACTCGGCGCAGCATATGTGCTCACCGGCACGTTGCGGCGCGCCGGGGCGCGGTTGAGGATCAATACGCAACTGGTGGATACGCAAACCGATTTTCCGGTGTGGTCGGAGCGCTTCGACCGCGAGATGAAGGACGTTTTCGAAGTACAAGACGAGATGGCTCGAAAGATCGCCGAAGCGCTGCGGGTGACGCTTTCGCCGCAAGAGCTGGAGGCGCTGGCCACCAAGCCGACGGAAAACTTGCAGGCCTACGATCTGTATCTGCGCGGCAAACGGTACGCGCGCCGGCAGACCCGGCAGGATCTCGAGTTCGCATTGCAGATGTTTGAGAACGCGGTGGCCATCGACCCCAGTTTCGCACTGGCCTACGCTGCCTGTGCGAACGCTTGCGCGATGTTCTATTGCAATTACAGCCGCGAGCAGTTGTGGGTGGAACGCGCGCGGGAAGCCTCCGGCAAGGCTGTGGCATTGCGGTGGGATCTGCCGGAAGTGCAGGTGAGCCAGGCGTGGGTGCTGTACGCGGCCGAGTTGCACGACGAAGCGGTGCGCATGGTGAGAAAGGCGCTGGAGCGCAAACGCGACTGCGAAGGCGCGTCGTATCTGCTCTGCCGGTCGCTATTTGCATCGGGGCGCTACCAGGAAGTGGTGGACGTGGCGGATGCGGCGATCGAAGCGAGTGGTGAGGACTACAACGTTTTTGTGCCGATCGTGAACTCGCTCGGGGCGTTGGGAAAAGAGGAAGCGCGGCGCGAGATGACCAAGCGGCGCGCGGCGACTCTGGAAAACCACTTGAAACAGGTGCCTGAGGATGCGCGGGCGCGGATCCTGCTGGCCGGCTGCTATTCGGATTGGGGCCGGGTGGACGACGCGTTGCGCGAACTTGCCATGGCTCTGACGTTGCGCTCGAACGAAGCCTCGATTCTCTACAATGCGGCGTGCGTCTACTGCCTGCTGAACCGAAAGACGGAAGCGCTGGATGCATTGCGCAAGGCGTGGGACGCCGGTTTTCAAGACTCACGTTGGGCGCGCCGCGACCCGGACATCGCGATTTTGCACGGTGAACCGGAGTTCGAGCGCCTATACCCCGAAAGACCCGCTTCCGCCCACTAAGTGGCTAACGCAAGACCTCGATTATCAGGCGCTGACCTCATGGCTGGTTGGTTCGCGGATGGCATTCGCGAGAACCAGCGCAGTTCCGCTGAAGGCTAAGGTATCAACGAAATAGTTCAGTCCTTCGCCTATGTTGGATGCGTTGGCCACTAAGATCGGGAGATAAACAAACAGCACGAGAAGCAGAATCATGATCCCCAAGTAGGTAGCGGCCAAGCGGCCTTTCCGATTCACCAGGATGCATGCGCCTGAGGCGATCAGAACTGCGCCGGCAAGATATGCCCAGAAAAGATGTCCGGGAATCCATGTGGGCGTTATTTTGTCGAGCGGAACGCCGGGAGCGAGGGTGGGATGCAGAAGGTCCTCGATGCCAAAGACTATGGTTGGTATCGCCACGAAAAAGCGGGCGAGAGTTACCAGGAGTGGCGGGCGGTTCGAAGGCGCGGGCTTGGAGAGGCTTCCGGCTAACGCAAAGGCGCCGCCGCTGAAAGCGATGTCCCGCAGGGCGGTGGTCCAAAATACTAGAAGAGCGCCGTGTGATACCACGAGGTTGTGGACGTGGAGCAAGACCACGAAGAGCAGAAGCATGATCCCCAGAAGCAGGGCGGCTACCTTGGAATATCTCTCCAGAATGATGCTCAGCGCCGCGGCAATCAGACAAATGCCCACGAAATAGATCCAAAACAGGTGCCCGGGTATCCAGGAGGGAACCAGTGGCGCGATTTGCACCGCAAAGACCAGGTGGTCGCCGCCGAATACTCCCATTCCTATGGCAAAGAACAAGCGACCGAAAGGGATGATTTTATCGAGCCCGCGTTTTTGCGGCAGGTCGTCC
Organism: uncultured Acidobacteriota bacterium; assembly: GCA_963725655.1. Lineage (GTDB taxonomy): Bacteria > Acidobacteriota > Terriglobia > Acidiferrales > UBA7541 > CAVRXT01. Next base: position 1,488,052 of record CAVRYY010000001.1, read on the forward strand.
TTGATGATCTTTGCGAGTCCGATTACCAGAAGAACGGCGCCGATGAAATACGGCCAGAACACGTCGGGCTTGATTGGGAAGATCGCCAGTGCTGAAGCGAGATCGGTGTGGTGGAAGAATTGGAGAAGGCAATTCGGCGTGTTCATTCTCGATCACCATTATCGAATTCTGAATCATCCAGGCCGGCGATACGGCGCCGATTCTACACCCGGGGCGTGTGTTCGGGGCATGTATTGGGGAATTTCGGGGGTGGGGGAGGCGATATGAATGGCGGGCTGGGGCGGGGTCGGCAAAAGCAGGGTACGGCAAAAGCAGGGTACGTCAAAAGTAGGGTACGTCAAAAACTTGGAGAACCCAGGTGTGACGGCGACACCTGGGGCACCCACTTCGCTTCGCTCAGCAGCCCTATCGTCGATGAACCTGTTTGATACGCCACGAACGGCGGGACTACGGGCGGGGTGAGGCGATTGCTTGAGGCTTGGCGGTGGCGTAGAATGTGCGGCCAGTGGCGGATAATCTATCTATTGTCGGGCGCAGCATCTCGCACTACGAGGTCCAGGAAAAACTGGGCGGCGGAGGGATGGGCGTCGTCTACAAGGCTAAGGACACGCGGCTGGGGCGCAGCGTGGCGCTGAAGTTTCTTCCTGACGATATTTCCCACGATCCGCAGGCGATCGAGCGATTCCGGCGCGAAGCGCGTGCGGCATCGGCGCTCAATCACGCGAACATCTGCACGATTCACGACATCGGAGAATTCGAGGGGCGGCCGTTTATCGGCATGGAGCTGCTCGAGGGTGACACCCTCAAACATCGCATTTCCGGCAGGCCCATCGAGATATCGGCGCTGCTGGAGATCGGAATTCAGATCGCGAACGGGCTGGATGCGGCGCACTCGAAGGGAATCGTGCACCGGGACATCAAGCCTGCGAATATTTTTCTGGTGGATCGCGGGCAGGCGAAGATTCTGGATTTTGGTTTGGCCAAGCTCGCGCCCATGGCGAGCCCTGGCGGGGAATCGGCGAGCGTGACGTCAATGCGCACGAACTCGCATTTGCTTCATGACGATCAACTCACCAGCCCGGGCAGCTCGCTGGGCACGGTTGCGTATATGTCGCCGGAACAAGCGCGAGGCGAAGAACTGGACGCGCGTTCGGATTTGTTTTCGCTGGGCGTGGTGCTGTACGAGATGGCGACCGGGGCGGTTCCGTTTTCGGGCATGACGTCGGCGGTGATTTTCGACGCGCTGCTAAATTCCACGCCCGCGGCGGCGAGGGACTTAAATGCGCGGCTGCCGGTGGCGATGGACAACATTCTGGGCAAGGCTCTCGAGAAGGATCGCGAGATGCGTTACCAGAGTGCCGCCGAACTGCGGGCCGACCTGAAGCGGCTCAACCGCGACATGGAGTCGAGTCGCCGGCCGGGGGCTGCGGAGAAGAGCACCACGGGCTCCGGGACGCATGCGGCTGCCGCGCTGCAAAAGTCCGTCGCGGTCCTGTATTTCGAGAACCAGAGTGGTGCGAAAGAAGACGAATACTTCCGCGACGGTATTACCGAGGATATCGTCACCGAGCTCCTGAAGATCAAACAACTGCAGATTTTTCCGCGCTCGGAGATGCTGGCGTTTCGCGACAAACCGATTGCCGCGCTGCAGGTGGGGCAGCAGGTGGGCGCCGCGTACGTGCTGGAAGGTTCGATCCGCCGCGCGGGAAACCGGGTGCGCATCACTGCGCAGCTGGTGGAAGTCTCCACGCGCAAGTCGGTATGGGCGGAGCGCTACGACCGCCAACTGGAGGATGTGTTCGCCATCCAGGAGGAAATCGCGCGCAGCATTGCGCAGGCTCTACGCATCACGCTGACGCCGCAGGAAGAAAAAACGATCGCGCGCAAGCCGACGGAGAACCCGCAAGCCTATGATTTTTACCTGCGTGGCCGAAGCTACTCGCGCCGCGAAAATATCGATTACGGCCTGCAGATGTTCGAACAAGCGATCCAGCTGGACCCCAGCTTCGCGTTAGCGCATGCCGGGATAGCGCATCTCTGCGGGCTGATTTTCGAGATTCGCGACCAAAATCCGAAGTGGCTTGAACGGGGCCTGGCGGCATGCGACCGCGCGACGGCGCTTTCGCCGGACCTGCCGGAAGTGCTGGTGGCGCGCGCGCGGCTGTTTTACGCACAGAAGAGACACGAGGAAGCCGCGTTGCTGGCCCAGCACGCCATCGAGCGCAAAGCCGACTGCGAGGGATCGTGGAGCATTCTGGGCCGCGCGTATTACAGTTCTGGCCGATACGAAGAAGTGGCCGCGCTGACCGAGCGAGCCATCGAAGCCAACGGCGACGACTACAACACTTATATTCCCTACGCCAACACGCTGGAGTTGCTGGGCCGCAAAAAGGAAGCGGAGCACGTCCGCGAGCAGATGATCAAGGTCCTGCGGCAACAACTTGAGCTGGTGCCCGAAGACGTGCGGGCGCGTATCTTGTTGGCCGGGAACCTCGCTTACCTAAAGCAGGACGCGGACGAGACGGTCCGGCAGTTGCAGACTGCCGTTGCGCTGCGCCCTAACGACGGCAATATTCTTTACAATGCAGCCTGCGCCTACGGCATCCTCGGGAAGAAGGCCGAGGCGTTCGAGACGATCAAGAAGGCGTTTGCGGCCGGGTATGGGAACCCGTCTTGGGCGGCCAAGGATACCGATCTCGCTTGCCTGCACGACGACCCTGAGTTTCAGAAGCTTGTTGGTTCCAGCAAAACTTCCGCGTCGTAGAATTCGCGTTAAATCAGGGATTCCGGATTAAATCGTCGCTGTTTTTTTGCCGGGGTGTTTTTGAATTTGGGAGTCCTGTCCGAGTCGGGGCTTGTATCTTGACGATCGAGCGAAACCTGTTGGGTTGTGATGGGCTGTCGCTGCGAGGGCTAGAGGCGGACCAGGGCACGTCAAAAACTTGGAGAACCCAGGTGTGAACGCGACACCTGGGGCGCCCACTTCGCTTCGCTCAGCAACCCCTATCGTCGATAATTTGTTTTGATATCCGCGAAGAATTCGGGAACCGGTTGGGGCTGGCGGCGGTGGTTGGATTTTTGATTTCGGGGGGCTCGGGAGTGGGAGTTGTTCCGACACGATTGTCGGGGCTACGAACGGGTTTTGGACGGTGGTGGTCGCGGGAAGCGACGCGATTGCCTGCGTTGCAGCGCTGGCGTAGAATGCACCGCTGTGACGGATACGTCGCCGATCATCGGTCGTACTATTTCGCGGTACCGCATCCTGGAAAAGATCGGGGGCGGGGGCATGGGTGTGGTCTACAAGGCCGAGGATTTGAATCTGGGCCGGTTCGTCGCGCTAAAGTTTCTTCCTGCCGAAGTTTCCAAGGATGCCACGGCGCTGGAGCGATTCCGCCGGGAAGCTCGCGCGGCCTCGGCGTTGAACCACCCGAGCATCTGCACAATTCACGAGATTGATGAGCGCGATGGGCAATGCTTTATCGCGATGGAGTTCCTGGATGGCCAGACGCTGAAGCATCGGATCAGCGGCAAGGCGCTGCCGGTGGAGTTGCTGCTGGACGTCGGAGTGCAAATTTCCGACGCGCTGGATGCCGCACATTCGGAAGGGATCATTCACCGGGACATCAAGCCGGCGAACATTTTCATCACCAAGCGCGGGGTGGTGAAGATACTGGATTTTGGGTTGGCGAAAACGCTGACGGCGGCGTCGGCGCTGATCTCGGTGACCGAGGATTTTGGCGTTTCGCCGGAACACCTCACCAGTCCAGGGAGCACGCTGGGGACGGTGGCATACATGTCGCCGGAACAGGCGCGGGCGCGGGAGCTGGATGCGCGCTCGGACATTTTTTCGTTTGGCACCGTGTTGTACGAGATGGCCACCGGCACGCTGCCGTTTCGCGGGGAGAGCACCGCGGTGATTTTCGAAGCGCTGCTGAGCCGAGCGCCGATACCGGCCGCGCGTTTGAACCCGGAGCTGCCCGCAAAGCTGGGGGAGATCATCGAGAAGGCGCTGGAGAAGGATCCCGATTTGCGCTGCCAGACGGCGGCGGAACTGCGCACCGACCTGAAGCGGCTGAAGCGCGACATGGAATCCAGCCGCCTGCCCGCCGCGGAGAAAAGCATTTCGGGTTCTGGGACGCATACGGCTGCCGCCCAGCAAAAGTCAGTGGCGGTGCTGTATTTCGAGAACCAGAGTGGAGCGAAAGAGGACGAATATTTTCGCGACGGGATTACCGAGGATATCGTCACGGAGATTTCCAAAATCGCGAAGCTACAGATTTTCCCCCGATCGGAAATGCTGGCGTTCCGCGACAAGTCGGTCACCGCGCAGCAGGTGGGCCAGCAGCTCGGCGCAGCGTACGTGCTGGAAGGTTCGATCCGGCGATCCGGCAATCGCGTGCGAATCACCGCGCAACTGGTGGAAGCCTCGACCCGGCATTCAGTATGGGCGGAGCGCTACGACCGCCAACTGGAGGATGTGTTCGCCATCCAGGAGGAAATCGCACGGAGCATCGCGCAGGCTCTGCGGATCACGCTGACGCCGCAGGAAGAAAAAACCATGGCGCGCAAGCCCACGGAAAACCCGCAGGCCTACGATTTTTATCTGCGCGGAAAAAACTACACGCGCCGGGAGAATATCGATTACGGACTGCAGATGTTCGAGCAGGCCATCCAGCTGGACCCTAATTTCGCGCTGGCCCACGGCGGGATTGCGCAACTATGCGGGCGAATCTATGAGACCCGCGAGCAGAATCCGAAATGGATCGAGCGCGGACTGGCTGCCTGCGACCGGGCCGCGGCGCTGGCTCCGGATTTGCCGGAGGTGCTGGTGGCGCACGCGCGGATGTTTTATGCGCAGAAGAAGTATGACCAAGCCGCGGCGCTGGCGCAGCGCGCTATCGATCATAAGCACGATTGTGAGGGAGCCTGGAACCTGCTGGGCAGGGCGTATTTCGCGTCCGGCCGTTTTGCGGAGGCAGCCGCGGTCACCGAGCAGGCGATCGAAGCGAATGGCGACGACTACAACACTTACATCCCGTATGTGGGCTCTCTCAATCGGCTGGGCCGGGGAACCGAAGCGATGGACGTGAACCGTCGGATGACCATCGTCTTGCGGCAACAATTGGAACTGGTTCCCGAGGACGTGCGCGCGCGGATCCTGCTGGCCGTGAACCTTGCCAGTTTTGGGGAAGCGGAGGAAAGCGTCCGGCACTTGCAGACTGCTGTCGCGCTGCGCCCCAACGATGGCAATACGCTTTACAATGCCGCGTGCACGTATGGAGTGCTGGGGAAAAAGGCCGAGGCTCTGGAGACACTGAAAAAGGCCTTTGCGGCCGGATACGGCCTGAAGGATTGGGCGGCGAAAGACAAGGATTTGGATTGCCTGCACGATGACCCGGAATTCCAGAAGCTGGTCGCCCGCTAGAGACCGCCCGCAGATTCAACCGCGATTCTGGCTCTATGAGGTGATTTCGGTCCGCTTAATTTCAATTGATATGGTCTATTTTTGGATCATAATGCCTTCGTTTCGCGGCGTTGATGTTGGGGGGGAGTGTTTCATGCGATTTTCCAGTTCGTTTCGAATTGTGTTGCCCGTGTTCGTGCTGCTGACCGCGGTGTGCGCAGGCAGTTGGGTGGCATCGGCTCAAGCGCAGTCCAAGACGGATGCCGGAACCAAGGGCAAAGCGTGCCCGAGCGACGATAGCGGGTTGAAGTTGCCGGCTGGTTTTTGCGCAAGCGTGTTTGCTGACGACATCGGTCACGCGCGGCACCTGGTGGTGTCGCCCGACGGAGTAGTCTACGTCAACACCTGGTCGGGGGAGTATTACGACAACGACAAGCCGCACGCCGGCGGGTTTCTGGTGGCGCTGAAAGACAGCACTGGCGCGGGAAAGGCCGACGTCAACGAGCGGTTCGGCGAAAGCGTCGCGAGCGGCGGAGCTGGCGGCACCGGCATCGGTATGTATAAGGGCGCGATATTCGCGGAGATCAACGACCGCATCGTGCGATATTCGCTGCCTGCCGGCTCGATCGTGCCGGCCGATGCTGGCGCTACGATCGTTTCCGGATTGCCCCTGGGCGGCGACCATCCGATGCATCCGTTTGCTATCACCGCCGATGGATCGTTGTACGTCGACGTCGCGACTGCGACGAATTCCTGCCAGCCGAAAAATAGGACGCCTGGCTCGGTGGGCGCGAACCCGTGCGTGGAACTGGAGACTCGCGGCGGCATCTGGCGCTACGACGCCAATAAGACCGATCAAAAATTTTCGCCAGCGGAGCGGTACGCCACCGGGATACGGAATGCCGAGGGATTTGGGATCGACACCACGGGGCAGCACATTTTTATCACGCAACACGGGCGGGACCAGCTTTATACGAATTGGCCGGCATTCTACAAACCCGACCAGGAAGCCACGCTGCCGGCGGAAGAAGTGATGCTCTTGAAGCAGGGCGGCGACTATGGGTGGCCGGAGTGCTACTACGACGCGGTACGGCGGAAACTGGTCCTGGCGCCGGAATACGGCGGCAACGGCGGGGTTCGAGTGGGAGTTTGCGCGGACAAGCTGGCGCCGGTTGCGGCATTTCCGGCGCATTGGGCGCCGAACGCGATGGTGTTCTACGATAAGGAACAGTTTCCGGCTCGATACCGGCATGGCGTATTCATCGCGTTTCATGGTTCGTGGAACCGGGCGCCATATGCGCAGGGTGGCTACAACGTGGTGTATCAGCCGCTGGCCGGTGACCATGTTTCCGGGCGGTGCGAAATATTTGCGGATGGGTTCGCCGGAGCGGTGAAGACGCCGGAGGGCGCGGTGCATCGCCCGAGCGGGCTTGCGGTGGGGCCGGACGGGTCGTTGTTTGTTGCTGACGACATTCGCGGACGGATCTACCGCATCAGCTATATGGGTGGAAGCGGCTCCGATGGCGTTGCGGCGAAGTTTACGGCCTGCCCCGATCCTACGGCTCCGGCCGGGAAAGTGGTGGAAGCTCCCGCCAAGCCGCCGGAGGGAACCAATGCTGACGCGGGCGCGGCGGCGGCAGGGCCTGCGGTTCCTGCGGGGGCGACGCGGGCGATGGTGGCGCTGGGCGATAAGATCTACCACGGTCAAGTGGCTGGAGCGGCGTGCACCGGTTGCCATGGCACGAGCGCCTCGGGCGGTCCTTTGGGTCCCGATCTAACCCACAACAAATGGGTGTGGAGCGACGGGAGCTATGCCGGGATCGCGAAGACGATAACTGACGGCGTAATGCAGCCAAAGAATTTTCGCAGCCCGATGCCGCCGATGGGCGGGTCGCAACTGACGCACGCACAGGTACTGGCGTTGGCAGCGTACATTTGGAGCTTGAACCACCATTAAGAGAGAAGCGGGCGATTTGTGTTAGGAGTGTTGCTGGGATTGAGAGAGGCTGAAATGTCGGCAAATAAAATGATGGAGCGTTGGCGGTTGCGGATATTTGGCGTGGCCGTGGCGGCGCTGGTGGGCGTCTCGGCGACGTTGGTGGCGATGTCGGCGCCTGCATCTGCGCCGGGACCTGAGTTTGTGCTTTCCAGTCCCGATGCGCAGCTCGCGGTGAGCGTCCCCGAGGTGTACACCGCGAACGTGTTTGGATGCAGCGGGGGAAATAAGTCGCCGGCGCTACAGTGGAGCGGCGCGCCAGCCGGGACCAAGAGTTTTGTGCTGACGTTGTTCGATCCTGATGAGCACAGCACGCCGTCGGGATGGTGGCACTGGGTGGTCTACGACCTGCCGGCGAACGTGGACAAACTGCCGATCGGGGCTGGCGCCGAGCACGGCTCGCTGCTGCCGCACGGGGCGCTCATGGGCCGGACGGACCTTGGCAACGACGCGTATCACGGACCGTGCCCGGACAAGGGCGATCCTCCGCATCACTACACGTTTACGATATACGCGCTGGACGTGGCGAAACTGGATGTGGGGCCTTCATCGAGCGGCGCGATGGTGACTTCGACCGCGCAGGACCATCTGCTAGGGAAGGCAGTGTTCGTCGCGCACTACGGACGCTCCAAGTAAAAGCTCGGGCCACAAACAAGACTCGCGCCGGGTTGCGCCGATGTCCGAAACGGGCAACAATGTTGTCCGGATATCGACAAATTGATCGCAACTTCCTAACCTTACATGACCCCGCTACCAGCTACCCGATATGAAGTGTGTGTAAGCGACGCGATCCCGGAGCGTGGGCGGATGGTCGTGGATGTGGCCGAAAAGACTGTGGGTATATTCCGAGTGGATGGCCAGCTCTATGCGTATGAGAATACTTGCGCGCATCAGGGCGGGCCGGTATGCCAGGGCGCGATTATCCCGCGGGTGAGAGAACGATTAGACGAGGCCCAGGCGACGGTTGGATTTGCGTTCGACGAGGCTGAAATGCACATCGTGTGTCCCTGGCATGGCTTTGAATACAGCATAGTCACGGGGCGCCACCCCGGAAAAGCGGACATCTCGCTATTGCCAATTCAAGTCACCGAACAGGATGGTGTGGTTTATGTCGCGCTCTGATTGCGGCGGCGAGAAGGCGATGGCGGTCGCGGGATCGATCGACGATCTGACCGCTGACGCCCATGCCGGAGCGCTGCCACCGGCGGGGTTGCGAGCGGTGATGAGCGCGGCGATTCGTTTGTACGCTGGGGCGGTCGAAGCGGCTGGCGTGGAGATCGCGCCTGCGAATCCAGAGATTTCCGCGACCGATGCGATGGTGCTGGCTTGCGCGCTGGTGCGCTCCCAGGACTTCACTCCGTTTGATTTGGCGCTGTGGTTTTCCCGAACGTCTCAGACTGGCGTATCGAGTGGTTCGGGCCTCTCTCGCGCGGGCGAACCGTTGTTGGGTTCTGATGTTGTGCTCAACCCCACCAAATAATGAACGACTTCCCACCGGCCATGAAAGCGAAAACGCACGAAACGCAGCAAATCACCACGTGCACGGACTCCCGCGAGATTCTGGCGAATGCCCGGCGCGATATTCAGCGATACAATCTGGATAAATATTTCATAGTAGACGTCGATTCGCATCATGTGGAGCTCGATACCTGGAGCGAGATTCTCGATTACATCGAGGATCCGGTGCTGCGGAGCAACGGTAAATCGATGGCCAGCACCTGGCCGAACGCGCGGAATGTGGCGTTAAGCAATCATCCGCCGGGGCTCACCTTTCAGGACGTCTCGGGCCGGATTCCGCATCAGGCCAAACTCGACGAGGATGTGGACGTCAGCGATGGGCAGCACCGCGATTTAACTTTGGTGCGGCGCGCCATCGAATCGATGGGCATTGATATTCAAGTTGTGTTTCCGCAACCCATGCTGGAGATAGGTCTGCATCCGTCCGCGGACATCGAGACTCAGCTGATCATGGCTTACAATCGCTGGTTCACGGAACGCATTCTGGCGCACGAACCGCGCATCAAGTCGATGCTGGCGCTGCCGTTCAGTCATCCGGAAGCGTGCTTGCGAACCATTCGTGAGTTTGCGGGGAAGCCAGGGGTGGTTGGGTTTCTGGTCACCAGCCAGAGACATGCCGGCGTATTTAAGCGGGAATATATGCCGATATACCGCGAACTCGAAAAGCGGGGTTTGCCGCTGGGTTTTCACGCCGGACCGGATTACTCGGTGGGCGCCTACATGAATCGGTTCATCTCGGTGCATTCCATTTCCTTCGTCACCTGCAACATGATCCACCTGACCAACTGGATCATGAATGGACTTCCGGAGAAATTCCCGAACCTCAAGGTGATCTGGATTGAAAGCGGCCTGGCGTGGCTGCCGTTCATGATGCAGCGGCTGGACCACGAATACTTGATGCGGCAATCGGACGCGCCATTGCTGAAGAAACTGCCGAGTGAGTACATGCGGGAGATGTATTTCACTTCTCAACCCATGGAAGCGACCAACCCGAAGCTGCTCGAAGCTACGATGGAAGCGATCAAGGCCGAGACGCAACTGCTGTACTCCTCCGACTGGCCGCACTGGGATTTCGATGTGCCGGGAAAAATTGCCGGACTCCCATTTCTCAGCGAGACTGCGAAGCGCAACATACTGGGAGAAACTGCCCGCAAGCTATTCAAGCTGTGAGTTAGCCGGGCAGCGTATCGATCGGGCGCAAGGGCAGGAGTTATTTCGTGCCGCGGCGCGCGGCGAAGAATTCACGAAGTAATGCCACCGACGCCTCGGCCAGAATTCCAGCGGTCGCGTCCACCTGATGATTCAGCCGGGGATGGTTGAGAACTTCAAAGCAAGAACGCACCGCCCCGGCTTTGGGATCGTCCGCACCGTAGACCAGCCGTGCAACTCGCGCCTGAATCATCGCTCCCGCGCACATCGCGCAAGGCTCCAGGGTTACGTAGATCGTCGCCCCCAGCAAACGATGATTCCCAATTTCCTGTGCCGCCGCTCGCAGCGCCACCATTTCCGCGTGGGCGGTCGGGTCGCCATCGCGCAGAGTGCGGTTGCCAGCCCGCGCGATCACTCGCCCGCCGACCACCACCGCCGCGCCGATGGGCACTTCGTCCGCCAGAGCCGCTTGGCGCGCTTCGTCGAGCGCCACGCCCATTAACTCCAAATCCAATTCGCCGCCATCGCTCATCGCTGGCAGAATAACACGCAGGCCGCTGGGCCCTCTCGCTGCGGAGATATTGGGTCCTCGCCACCGGCGGCTCAGCTAGTCCAAGTCGGCGTTGGAGTTGGTTTTCTGCGCCCCGTGCGAACGGCTTGACTTCCGAGGCGTCCCCCGGCAGACTTGGCGGACAATGAAAAAGCTGCTGCGTCGCATCTTTCTTGTCGATCTGCTCCAGGGCCTGTGGCTCACGTTTCGGTATCAAAACACCAAGAACATTTACACCGAGCAATATCCGCAAGAGCGGCCGATGGTGGCGGAGCGCTACCGCGGCGCGCCGCGGCTGAACATCAATCCGGAAACCGGCGAATCGCTGTGTATTTCGTGCAATCTGTGCGCGCTGGCTTGCCCGGAGAACCTGATCGTAGTCGGCTGGCAGCGCGACGACGCCACCCGGCGCAAAGTGCTCACTACTTTCACCTACGATACTTCGCGCTGCATGTTTTGCGGGCTGTGCGAAGACGCTTGCCCCACCGACTGCCTGGAACTGACCCAGGACTTCGAAATGGCGCAATACACCCGCGAAGGCGCGATCTGGAATCGCCATCGCCTGGAAGTGGGCCCAACGCCCACGCACTACACGCGCTAGTCTCCACCGTACAATTCAGAAACCGCGGCAGGGCTGTATTTGCTCGCCTGTTGTTAATTCGCTAGAATCCCGAAGCCAAGAACTCGGCGCGCCCCATGGAACTTCGCAAAGATCCCATTACGCGCAGTTGGGTGATCGTGGGCCATCCCACCCAGGAACGCCCACCGGCTAATCCTTGCCCGTTGTGTGTCTCCAGCGGCGAGCATGCGCATTCGTCAGCGCTGGCTCATTCTCAGGTGATCCTTGAAACCCCCGCGGGACCCAGCTGGCAAGTGCGGGTGATTCCCAGCGTGCGCCCGTTGTACCGAATTGAAGGCGAGCCCGGACGCGCCGCGGACGGAATTTACGACCGCATGGCGCTGGTCGGCGCCGACGAAATCGTTATCGAAAGCCCGGATCACGAGCGCAACCTGGCCGACATGACCGACGAGGAAATCGTCCGGGTAATGGATGCGTGGTCCGCGCGGATCACCGACCTGAAACGGGATGCCCGGTTCAAATATATTACCGTCTTCAAAAACAAAGGCCTGCTGGCCGGCGAGGATTGGGCGCACTCCTACTCGCAAGTGACTGCCACGACTTTCGTTCCGCGGCGAATTCTGTACGAATTACGGGCGGCGCGGGAATGGTTTCGCGACCGGGAGCGATGCGTGTTCTGCGACATTCTTCGCCAGGAAGAACGGACGGCGAAGCGCGTGGTGGATAGTCAGGGCGACTACGTGGCCTTTTGCCCGTACGCTTCACGGGTCCCCTACGAATTCTGGATCATGCCGCGCCAGCACAATCATCAGTTTGAGGTACCGCTGCCGCACGCCAATCGCGGCAACCTCGCGGCCATGCTGGGGCGCATGCTACGCCGCCTGCGGCAGGTTTCCCAGGACTATCACCTGGTGGTGCACACTTCGCCGAACGAGGGGCAAAACAAAGGCGAATTGGCCGATTACTGGAGAACGATTTCCACCGATTATCACTGGCATATCGAAGTGCTGCCGATCGTACAGTCGCGCAGCAAGTCCTACAGCATTAAGGAAGTGTATTTCAACGGCTTGTTGCCGGAAGCTGCCGCGGAGCGGTTGCGGATGATCGACGGCGGCGTGAAGCGCTCGTGAAACGCCTCGCGTGCTATCGTGCAAATAGGCTTGGCAATGAGTGTACGGCGATGAAGCCGGTCAACGAGAGACCCCACTGAGTTCCCGATCCCGTCATGGCATTTCGACAACTGCTCGCAGCCGCCAACGCGGCGGAATCATCTTCCGTTTCATCTTCCTGTTGTCTTTTTTGTTTTTGCTTTTCCTGGTGTATCTGGCGCGCCATCCGTTGCTGCGCGTGGCCGGGAGCTTCTGGATTGTTGACGAAGCGCCGGCCACGGCCGACGCGATCGTGATCCTCGGCGACGACAACTTTTTCGCGGAACGTGCGGAACGCGCCGCGCAGCTGTATCGCGCCGGTGACGCTCCACGGGTGGTGGCCAGCGGCCGGTACCTGCGGCCCTACGCTACGATCGCGGACCTCATGCTGCATGACTTGAAAGAGCGCGGGGTGCCGGAAAGCGCCATCATTCGCTTCCCTCACCGCGCCGTCAACACCCAGGAAGAAGCGGTGGAAAACGCGCACTTGATCCACGAGCGCGGATGGAAGAAAATCCTGCTGGTCACTTCGAACTACCATACGCGGCGCTCCCGCTACATATTTGAGCGAGTGCTTCCGCCGGGCACCGGCCTGCAGGTGGTGTCCGCGCCGGACACCGACTACAATCCCGACAACTGGTGGGAGAGCCACCGTGGGAGGTCGATTTTCTTCCATGAATTTGCGGGTATGCTGGCCGCGTGGTGGGAGAATCGCCACTCCTCCGTGGACACATCTGTAATTCTGATCCCGCCTCGCGTCGCCAGGTACGCGCCCGCGACTGGCACCCGGCACGACTGAGGCTTTGCATTCCTCCCACGCCGTAGTAATTTCTCGGCCATGAAATCATCGCTTTGGTGTGCAGGCCTGTTGCTTGTCGCGTTTCTTGGTTCGGCGGTGGCGTTCACCAAGTCCGCGGATACCCCTCCGATCGTCATTGCCCACATCACAGTAATCGATCCCGGCACCCAATCGATTCGGTCGGATCGCACCGTAATGGTGGAAGGCGCGCGGATCACGGCCGTTGCTGACGCGGCCAGCTTCCGCGCACCCAAGTTCGCTCGGGTAATCGACGCTCACGGGCACTATCTCATCCCCGGACTGTGGGACATGCACGTGCACAGCGCGTTCGGGAATTGGTTTCCCGGCGGACGTGAGATCATCCTGCCGCTTTTCGTCGCCAACGGGGTAACCGGCGTGCGCGACATGGGTGGCGACCTCCCGATCCTATTGGACTGGCGCAAACAAATTGCCACAGGCGTAATTATCGGTCCGCGCATGATTGTCTCTGGTCCGATGCTCGATGCCGATCTGCCCGACGGCAAAGGTCTGCGGTTCCCGAGTTCGATCGCAGTTACCACCCCCAGCAGTGCAGTCGCCGCCGTCGATTCGCTTAAGGCGCAGGGCGCGGATTTCATTAAAGTTCAATCCGAGATTTCCCATGACGCGTATCTCGCCGCGGCTGCTGAAGCGCACAGGGTTGGCCTGCCGATCGTCGGTCATGTGCCAGATACCGTTCGCCTGAGCGAGGTGATTGCCGCCGGACAAAAGAGCGTCGAGCACCTGATGGGCATTTTCGAGGGCTGCTCGACCGAAGAGGACAAATTCGTTCACGGCCAGGGGACTCTTAGAATGCTGCTGAGTACCCAGGATCCGGCGCGATGCGACGCGCTGATCCGCCTGCTTGCAGAACATCAGACCTGGCAAGTGCCCACATTGGCCTGGCAGCGGGGCGGTGAATTCCTGGACCAGTTCGACTGGAAGCATCCGCCTCTGGCGCAGTACGTCCCGGCGTACTGGCGCGACGTGACCTGGACTCGTTTCAAGGAGCAAATGATGCCGGACCTGCAACACGACCCGCTAGCCTTGCGCCAGGAATATTTCGCGAAGAACCTGCAGATGGTGGGAGCCATGCATCGCGCCGGTGTTCCGTTCCTGGCGGGGACGGATACTGCGCCGGGCATCTACGTGCTACCAGGATTCAGCTTGCACGATGAGCTCGCTAATTTCGTCGAAGCCGGTTTCACGCCTATGGAATCGCTGCAAACGGCCACTAGCAACCCGGCCAAGTTCCTAGGGGTGGAAAGCTCTTACGGATCGGTGGAAAGCGGGAAAGTAGCGGACCTGGTGGTACTCAGCGCGAACCCGCTCAACGACATTCACAACGTCGGCGAGATTTCCGCGGTGATCGCCAACGGGCGCCTGTTCCTGCGCGCCGATCTGGACCAGATGCTGGCGGGCGTAGAGCGCGCGGCTAAGAGCCAAAAGTAGAGAGCCGTTCGGTGGGCTTCACGGTTTACTTGGCCGGTTGGCGGCTCGAGGCCCTCTTTCTTTGCGCTTCTCGCCAGGGCCGGGAAGTGCCAGCCGCCGGCCTCGGAAGGTAAGGGGCGGGCCGGCCCGGGGCATGGCAAGGGCTGACCGGTGGCCAGGGTGGCGGAGGGGGGCTTAACCGACAGGGTACCAACTGGTGATAGGACGACTAGAACCTCGGCGTTTACTTGCTTGGACTCCTGTACTATAGTTTGGCAGCCGCATTCCGGATTCCCACCTCCCGGCTCCGGGCCCGGATCATGCGTCAGGGAGAACCTTATATGTGGAACAAATCATCCGAGGCGAAGCCTACCTCTAGTCCTAATAAAGAAGTCAGCGTTGCAGCGCCGAAGTCCGCACCGATGGCACCATCTTCGTTTGTCCCTGCTGCTGCTCCCACACCCGCTTCGCCTGCCGTCGACACTTCACGCGTCGGTCCAGGCCTGCGTTTTAAGGGCGAACTCTCGGGAACATCGGATCTCTATATCGATGGCGAAATGAACGGCAACGTCCGTCTGGAAGACTCGCTCGTTGTAGTTGGCCCCAACGGGCGCGTCCAGGCAGACATCCAAGCCCGCGAGATTATGGTCCACGGTACGCTCAATGGGAATTTGTTCGCCACCGAACGAATCCAGTTGGGCCGCGAGAGTCGCGTCGGCGGCAATCTGTCGTCGAAGCACATTCAAATCGAGGACGGCGCGTTGTTCAAAGGCCACGTCGATATGGACATTCGCAAGACCGCCGCACGGCCAACGGAAAGCGTGGCAGTCGAACGCGCCTCGGCCAATGGCGACAACGGCACTTCGGGCATCACCACCCAGTCCGGCTCATCCGAACCAACGGAGCTGCCGGGCGCCCAGGCTCCCATTTCCGTTTCTGCTGCGCCACCGAGTTCGGTTGCTCCGGCGACGCTCCGTGTCACCCGGGTAGCAGGCGACAAGGCGGCGAGCTAGCAATGGGCTGGATGGCCAAAGTACGCACGGCCGATCCGCCCGGTTCGCCGTCGATGTCCGCGCGGTCGAAAGACTTCGATTCGCAGACCGCCGCGAGTCCGCGCGTATCGAACGGGCTGAAGGAATTCCTGTGGCTCGCCAGTGACACCAACCGCGGCACGATCCTGGATCTTGGCCCGGCGTGGCAAGCCACGCTCACATTTTTTGCCGAGAAGGGCTACCGCATAACCTCCGACGATCTGCTTCGCACCTGGTGGGCGTTTCTCACCGGCGAGGAAGAACGCTTGCGCAGCCTGGGCATCAATGCCGAGCGCCCGACCAAAGACGCGCTGGCCGAGCAATTTCTCGAGGACTCCCTGCAGTATTCGGAAGGCAGCTACAACGGAATCCTGATGTGGGACTTGCTCGACTACTTCGAACCCGCGCTGGCGACGCGGATGATGGTCCGTATTTACGACATGCTGCGGCCCGGCGGGGTGATGCTGGCGCTGTTTCACAGCCGTCCGGCGGAGCGGTTCCATCGCTATCGCGTTTCGGATGGGCAGACGATCGAGATGGTTCCGGCGGCATCGTTCGCGACGCAGGTGCGGGTTCTGCAGAACCGTGAAATTCAGGATTTGTTCGGGAAATTCCGGTCGTCGAAGACGTTCGTTGGACGCGATCAACTGCGGGAAGTAGTGTTTCTCAAGTAAGCTGGAAGATCGAAACCGATTGAAGGACGAAGGGCGCGGCTAATTGTCGCGCCCTTTTTCGTTTCGCGCAAAGGAGTGCGGGCCTCTGCTTCAGCGACGCGAGGTCCTGGAGGGACGGCCGGCAGGTTTAGAACGCGGCTAGTTTGGCGAGACGCTGCCGATGTCGCCGCTGGCGTCGTGGGTCCAGACGTCCAGGGTCATCTTGCCGTCTTCGCGGACCACCCCTCGCATCATGGCTTCGCCGTTGTAGGGCATGGCGATGTTGCCTTGCGCATCGATAGCGATGATTCCGCCTTCGCCTTTTTGTGCGACCAGCTCCTTCATGACCACGTCATTCGCGGCGTCGGTCAGCGAGACGTGCGCGTAGCGCACCCGCGCGCAGATGTCGGCGGCAACGTTGTTGCGGATGTAGAACTCGCCTACGCCGGTGCCGGAAACCGCGCAGCTCTGGTTATTGGCGTATGTCCCGGCGCCGATGATCGGCGAATCACCGACGCGTCCGGGCATTTTGTAAAACAGGCCGCCGGTGGAAGTGCCGGCGGCGAGGTTGCCCGAGGCGTCCAGCGCCACCACGCCGACGGTGCCGTGGATTTCGCCGGGAAGGGGATTGGACGAGGTCTGCTTGATGGTTTCGCCGGCGACTTTGTTTTCATATTCCTTCCAGCGGCGCTCGTTGAAAAAATAAAACGGGGTGACCATGGGAACGCCCTGGGACTGGGCGAAGCGCTCGGCTCCCTCGCCGATCAGCATTACGTGCGGCGTCTTTTCCATCACCAGCCGGGCCAGGCTGATGGGATTCTTGACGCGCTTCACTGACGCCACCGAGCCGGCGGCGAGGGTGCGGCCGTCCATGATGGCGGCATCGAGTTCCGGGACGCCGTCGCGGGTGTAGACGCCGCCGCGCCCGGAGTTCGTGTGTCCGGAATCCTCCATAATGCGGATGGCCGCTTCCACAGCGTCGAGGCTCGTGCCGCCGCGATTGAGAATCCGGTAGCCTGCTTCCATCGCCTCTTTCAGGGTAGCGCGCTCCGCGGCGACGTCTTCGGGCGGCATCGCGCGAAAATCACCTTCGCCGCCGTGGATCACCAAGGTGAAATGGCGGGCGGTCTGCGCGACCGATGTGGCGGCGCGAGTACCGGCCGTTGACGGTGCGGCAATTCCGGCTGCAGGAATAGGTTTCGCGGGTCTCGACGCGGCGACGGTGGCCGCGGCCACGGCTATAGCGATACCGGCCAAGAAAAATATTTGTGGGCGTTTCATGAAATTCCTCCAACGGTCAGTTGAACCAACGGCGCCATCGCGATTCTGTGATCGTTGCGGAAATATACACCATATAAAGAAGCGCGGGGCCAGAACCGCCGGAGCACAGCGGACGCTATTTCGGAGGCGGTGGATTCTGCGGCGAGTCGTGGGGAACGTCTGCCGGGCTGAGAATGTGGACGGTGGTGGTGAACTTTCGGAAATTGGTGAGGGTCCTGATTACCTGCTGATTTTTTCGGTCCCATAGCAGGCGGGCGTCCAGGCGAATATCGAAACTGGTGATGCCCCAGAGATCGGCGTCGATGCGTCCCCGGCGAAGATGCATGGCCGAGGTTTCGTTAATGTATACCGGGCCCCGGCCGAGCTTCTGGATGGGCGAGGCGTCGATCTGCACCCATTCGCCATTTTTGACGTCGATCCAGATCGTGCCGTGAAGCAGCGGAAGGAGCGTACGCAGCGGGCTCTTGCCTTTGAAGTCGTCTCGGGGTTCCATGCTCAGCTCGACGCAGGTGTCGCCGTCGCGCTGTTCCTCGCCGGTCTTGGTGAAAACGAATCCATCCACTACGTCTTCGCGAATCTCGATATCTTCCTGGAGCTCTTTGGCGGCTTTGTGCTGAAGCTCTTTTTGCTTTTCGGAGCCGGGCTGGGAATCGCGGATGTCGCGAGCGATGCGTTCTTCCTGTTTGGCGCGCGCCGCGTCGCTGAGCGGCTGGCCGTCGATCTGGATGATGCGCTCGTAGGGGAAGCCGTCAATAAAGAATATTTCCTCCTGGCGGGTGGTGGAATTCTTGATGCGGTTTTGATTGTTGAAGTAATTGGTGATGCTATTTTCGACGAAAATATAATTTCGCAACACGCTCAAATCCCGCCGGTTATCGATCAGTGCGCGATGGACAATGGCCTGGGTGTCCGCGTCTTCGTCTGGTTGGCCGGAAGCGCTGAGGATCGACGCGAACAATACCAGCGCGGTAGATAATTTCAGGAGGATAGCTGCGTGGGGCCGCATGGGGCTTGGTTCCTTCGGTTCCTATGGGAACAGATCTGACGAGAATGGTGCTCAAAGAAAAATGATAATCGCTTTCGAGGGTTATGCGAAAAGAAAACGGCCCCGAGTTTGGGAGGAGGCAAACCCGGGGCCGGGATTGAAGGACTGCTGGGCCGTGCAAACTTTTTGGCGGTGCAAACCGGGTGGGCGGCTTAGTAGTTCCAGCGTTTCGCGAGGAGCATGGCGCGGAACGACCACTGGTAACCAACCACGAAGAACACCGCGCTCGCTCCCGATTGCCACCGCCGGAAGGTGCGCCGTCTCGCGACGGCGCAGCGGCGATCTTTGATGTTTCTGTTGGCCTTCATGTTGTCTCCCAAGTGCCTGGACCGAAACGCTCGAACTTACTGGACGGTGAGGACCGGGGCGTCCTGCTCGACGCCGGTGATCATCGATTTGAAAATGTCGACTTCCCAACTGTCGGCGATGCGGATGCGGACCACTTCGGTGGTCTCAGCGACCAGCGTACCCCGCAACGGAACGCGCAACGTACCTGCCGCCACTCGCAGAACGATGGGTTGCCCGACCCACATTTCGTATCCCGTTTTCATTTCGTTCCCCCCTGGAATCCAGTGTGATCTTCCCAAGTGCTCTCGAACAAGATGAGTGTGCGGGTCCGGAGCGTACTGACCAATGGTACAGAGGACTAAAACGGGTGGGAGGAAAGTACTACGGTTCCTGCCATATGCTTTGAGGAGCGACGATGCCTGGGGAGGGCCCGGATGGCCCGGGACCGCTGGCAGCGCCGATTTGCTAAACCGCTAAGCGCTTTTGCTAGAGAGTGTTAGACGGGGGTGTGTTGTCGAAACCGAGTGCGAAGGGGGATCGCGGGCCAAGCAGTTTTTCTGTTATCGTAAAGTATCGGCGACGCTCGCAGACGCCGGAAAATCCCGCAGGGCGACATGGTGACATCTCGATGATTGAGTTGATCCGACACATTCTCCACCAACTGTACGACGTGCGCGGCTTGGTCGAGTGGGGCGGAGTGCTGGCGGTGT
This sequence comes from uncultured Acidobacteriota bacterium, assembly GCA_963725655.1. Taxonomy (GTDB): domain Bacteria; phylum Acidobacteriota; class Terriglobia; order Acidiferrales; family UBA7541; genus CAVRXT01. The sequence continues at coordinate 1,507,653 of CAVRYY010000001.1, forward strand.
GCGTGATCGTGTTCGTGGAGACGGGGTTGTTCGTGGGATTTTTTCTGCCGGGCGATTCACTGCTGGTGACGGCCGGAGTGATTGCGGCGATCGGCGACTTGAAACTGGTATCGCTGTTGATCTTCGTCACGTTGTGCGCGATTACCGGGGATCAGCTGGGATACTGGATTGGCCGCCGCGCGGGGATGAGCCTGTACCAGCGCGAAGATTCGCGGTTTTTCAAAAAGCAGCATCTGCAGCGCGCGCACGACTTCTACGAAAAATACGGCGGAAAGACTGTGATCATGGCGAGGTTCGTGCCGATCGTGCGGACGTTTTGTCCGCCGGTGGCCGGCGCGGCCAAAATGAGTTACGCGCGTTATGTGGCCTACGACGTTGCGGGCGGCTTTTTGTGGGTTTGGGGAATGGTTTTGCTGGGCTATACGCTGGGCCGAAAGATTCCGCACGTCGAACAGAAAATTCATTACGTGATCGCTGCGGTGATCGTGGTTTCGCTGCTGCCGGTGGGGATCCAGGCGTTGCGGCTGCGGACGAAAAGGAATACCGAAGACGTCGAGACCGCGCAAGCGGAGTAGACAGGCACGATCGGTCTTAGCGCTCCGGCAAGTCTGCGGCTGGCGATTCGGATTCCACAGTCCTGCGTTCAGATCTTTCCCTTCGCAAGGCCTTCGATTCGGTTGGCGGCCTCCTGTACTCCGCCCAGTTTGCGCATCGATTCGGCGACCCGCCCAGCCGAACTGCGATAGCTGGGCTCGTTCAAGACGCGCTGCACCGTAGCGCTGAATTCGGCTACGTCGATGTGCTTTTCGCCGTCCGCCCCGTCCACCGGCACCACCATCTCGCCCGCGCCTGTTGCTCGCAGACGACGAGCATTGCTCTCGCGCTCCGTTATGGTCGGGATGATCACCGCTGGAGTGCCGACGGACAACCCGGTCATGACCGAGCTATGGCCGCCGTGATGCACCATCAAGTCGCAACGTTCGGCCACTGCAACGCCTGGAAGATAGGCGGCGTGATGGAAGTTTGATGGCAAAACCCCGATTTCCTCAGGAACCTGCTGGTAGCCGGTGGTGAGCACCACTTCCACCGGCGTATTGTCCAACGCTGAGATCGCGGTACGAATCACCACAATCGAATCGAGCGGAGTTGCGGCATTGCCGCCGTATCTTGGATTGCCGGAGTAGACCCATATCACGGGTTGGTCGCGGCGGAGCGCAACGACTCAGTCGGGCAGACTGGCATTGCCACGTTGCCAGAGGATTGGCCCGATGTAAGTGACGCCCGCACTGGAGGGAAGCGGATCCGTTTCCGGAGCGCCGACGATCAAGGAAAGATCGCCGGCCAGCAGATCGACGCAGCGCTTGACTGGCGGCAATCCGTACTCTCAGGCCGAGCTGAGTTGAGCGAGGTCCACCCCCAAGGCGGGAGCGGACGCGATGGCATCGAGAGATTTTTTAGGCCCGCATCCGCGATCAGTTTTGCGGGCGCCGGGGCAGGATTGAAAACCGCGACGTCGTGGCCGCGATCGGCGAGCGCTCGCGCGATGGGCACCATGCGCGGTCGGCAAGCCAAGGTCGTCCGCCGGAACCATGGTAAATAAGAATCTGGCCATCGAGGTCCTCCGCGATTTGCACATTCATAAGGAAAGCGTTTTGCGGCTTAGACGGCTGCTCCGTGGGCCCACTTCTGTGGCGTTGCAACGCTAGGGCGCGTGGCGAAGGGCAGTCTACGCGAATTCTGCTGCAAAATCCCCAGCCGAGTGCACTGCCGGATTCGCTGGTTGCCCCGTTGGCGGAGCGATTTGCCCCTGTGGCCCGCCGAACAATGGCGCGGTGCGGATCGAAGTGCAGTAACATCATCGCGGCGGGGCTAGCGGGGATCTCGCGAATCGCCGATGGAAGGGAATTGTGAAATGAAACACCGCAAACTCCTGTGGTTCGCAGTGGTGGTGGTTTTGATTCTGGCGCTTCTGGGCGTGGTTCGTCAGCGTGTGCGCGGAGATCAAAACGCTCCGACCATACCGCCGTTCACCGACTATCGCGGCGAAGCTCCCGGCAATATTCACAAAATCACGATCGCCGATCTACCGGCGCCATACGCGTCGCAGGCGGTGATTAACGGCCCCAGCGTGGTGGATCAGCCGCAGGGTGCGTGGCCTAAGACGCTGCCGGGTTTCAAAGTCGAGCGCTTCGCGGAGAACCTGGAAAATCCGCGCCTGATTCGCACCGCGCCCAACGGCGACCTGTTCCTCGCGGAGAGCAGCGCCAACAAGATCGTCGTGTTCCGCGGAATTTCCAACAACGGGCGCCCCACCCGGGAGGAAGTTTTCGCGAAGGATTTGAATCAGCCGTTTGGAATTGCTTTCTATCCGCCGGGCGACGATCCGCAATGGGTGTACGTCGCCAATACCGATTCGGTGGTGCGCTTCGCTTACCACAAGGGAGACATGAGAGCCCGCGGAGCGGCCGAAAAAGTGGTTCCGGACGTGCCGGGTGGCGGCCTGCTTCGGGGCGGCGGGCATTGGACGCGGGACATCGCGTTCAGCCGTGATGGCCACAAAATGTTTGTCTCGGTGGGCTCGCACTCCAACGTGGACGACGCCGACACCCACCCCGAGGAATTTCATCGCGCCGACATTTTGGAATTCAACCCGGACGGCTCGGGTCTGCGCGTATACGCCTCCGGCATCCGCAATCCGGTAGGCATCGCGGTGAATTCGACGACCGGCGAGTTGTGGTGCTCGACCAACGAGCGCGATATGCTCGGCGATAATCTTGTTCCCGACTACATCACCCACGTGCAGGATGGCGGTTTCTACGGCTGGCCGTGGTGGTACATGGGTCCGCACCAGGATCCGCGGCACGAAGGCAAGCATCCTGAGCTGAAGGACAAAGTGATCACGCCCGAGGTGATCCTACAGCCGCACAACGCCTCACTCGAGATGACCTTCTACCAGGGCAAACAATTCCCCGCGGAATATTCCGGAGACATTTTCGCCGCCCAGCACGGTTCGTGGAACAAAGCAGTGCGCACCGGCTACGAGGTGATTCGGGTTCCGCTGCACGGACAAGGGCATGCGAGCGGCGAGTATGAGGATTTCCTGACTGGGTTCGTCACCGCGGATGGAAATGTGTGGGGACGTCCGGTGGGCGTGGCTGTCGCGAGCGACGGTTCGCTCTTTGTGAGCGACGACGGTTCCAATTCGATCTGGCGAGTCAGTTATATCGGAAAGTAGCTCTTGCCGCGGATGCTTCGTGAAAAATAAAAAAGGCGCTTCCAGTACAACGGAGCGCCTCTTTTACTCGTGGTTCTAATTTCGAGAGCGGCTGCTGTGGGGCAGGCTACGCCATGGCTGCGGACATTCCCTGAATCTGAATCAAGCCGGCGATTGGCTTGTTTTTGCGCGCCTTGAGGTTCTCGGATAGCACCCCGGTGCGCACCAGCGACTTTTCGCAATCCTGGGTGGACGGCCCGCGCATGTTTCCTTCCATGTATGCGAGGCCCGGGCAGCGAGTGCAGGTGCCCAGGTTCGAGCACTTCGAACAACTGGTCAGGTCGCCCAGGGTGATCGATCGAACTTCGTTCATCTCCGGCGAATATCGCCAGATATCCAGAAATTTCTTTTCCCGCACGTTGCCGGTGGCTAGCGGAAACTGCACACACGGATAGACGTCGCCGTAGGGCGAAACGTACGCCGCGGTATGGCCGGCGCTGCAGGGCAGGGAGTCCAGCATATCGGCGTCCGGTGCCGCGGGAATCGCACAAAATTCATCCACATTTCCTACCAGCTCCGGATTGTGGAACAAGTTTTCCAGCTGGGAGTGACTGATATTCAGATCCAGCACCCCGCGGTCGCCATCCATCATCGGTGTGATGGTGGGATCGATGGTCACGTAGCAATCCAGTTCGGCGCCTAGGGCTCGAACTCCGGCCTGGTCGTGAATGTTCTGGATCATCAAAACGTTGGCAATGATCACTTTCAATCCGAAGGTTTTCAGAAAACGGATCGCGTGTAATGAACGTTCCAGGGACCCGGGAATCTTGGTGATCGCGTCGTGAATTTCCGGGCGATGCGAGTAGATGCTGATCTGAATGGATTCCACACCCAGTGCGCGGATACGTTCGGCTTCCTTCTCGCGGATCAGGATGGCATTGGTTTTCAGCTTGACGGAGAACATCAGCGCGCGGGCATGCTCGAGGATCTCGAAGAAATCCTTGCGCATCAGAATCTCGCCGCCGCTGAGGGTGAGGAAGAAAACGCCGGCCGCAGCCATGTCGTCCAGCAAGGTGAGGATTTCCTGGGTATTCATCTCGCCGTGGTCTTCATGGTCGAGATAGCAATGCACGCAGCGTTCGTTGCAGCGATACGTGAGATCGAGCTGCACGCTCAGGGGAATTCCCAGCTTCAGGGCTCGCTGGCCCATCTCCTCCATAATAGCGCTCATGGAGTCTCCTTGGCCGGACCGCCGGTACTTGAAATCGGTTGATCGGAAACCAGCAACAAACCGTGGCTGGAGAGCTCCGCCACCAGATCTTCCGCATCGCTGAGCGCGACGCTGGGCGCTACTTCAAAAGCCGCGCAGACTTTCTGATCCACGATCTCATCGAGCGGCGTCGAACCGTCGGCCGCTTCCCAGATCGCCGTGGCCACTTCGTTCAGGGTGAACAGCGTGGAATCCTTCGCCGACATGATCATCATTTCCCCGCCCACCGCGCGTGCGGCGATCTGGGTACTTCGCGCGACGTAGCGTTTCTGCGATGCTGCTTCCATTGAGCCTTTTCATACGCACTTCGATTCAAACGATCTAAGAGCCGGCGCGCTAACTCCGGCGAGCACTATCCTGCAGAACCATCTCCCACACCCTGGCGTCGGGTAGAAACGTGAGCTGCCGCACCGGCACCTGGTGCACGAAGTCCGCCGCCGTCTCGAACACTAGTTTAACAAGCTCCGGGTCCCGAGCGAAGAACAGAATGCTCTCCAGGAGTGCCCGGATAGCAACTTGTTCGGGTACCGCGGCGATTTGGTTCACCGGGCCCTGTTTCAGTAAGTACAGTACGCCCACTGGTACTTTTAGGTTTTCCCCCGGAGTATTCAGCTCGCCGACAAAGGGCGTTCCGTAAGCGAAGTACCCATCCGGAAGCTTCCGTACGTAGGATACCTCGTCGGTGAGCAACGTCGCACTGGGTGGCGCCAGACGGGCCATGGTGGTCTTCCCGGCCCCGGAGACGCCCGCAAATAGCACCGCGCGACCCCCTGCCGAGGCGCTCGATGCGTGCAGCAGGAAGCCGCTTTCCCGGGCCAGCAGCAGGGTATGCAGGATGCGCATTACCGAGTCGATGGAATAGGGGTTTGCCGTCTGGCGGATACGCCCGCGGCCCGCCGATGGAATCCACTCGGCGTAGAAGTCGCCCCGCGCAAAGGACCATTTCCCGGCGTCGTACACCACTTCCACGTCCTGATCCAGATAGTCGATATCCGGAGGCTGTAGATCGATATCGAACTCAAACCGTGGCTCGCTGGTGCTAGTCAGAAAACCGGCGTAGCGCTCCTGCAACAGCGCGATGAACTCGGGGTCAGACACCCGCAGCCGCACCGGCAGCCCGCCGATCTCAATTATCACCCCAGGGACGCCGCTCGGGGTGCTTACGGTTGCCATACCACCGCCTCTTCCGACCACTTTTCGTTGGCCTGCCGGTAGGCCCGCGCCGGAAGGGTCAGGCGCAGAAAGAGTGAGGTCGCCTTGTCCGATCGCCGCAGCGCCAGCGCGAGCAACATCTTCTCGAACCAGGTCAATCGCGCGCGCGGTGCAAATTGCACTTCGCGATCGCCATGACCGGCGCGCCGGCTCACCGATTCCACCACCGCGATCAAGTTTTCGGGCAGCACCGCGGGGTCGTCGCAAAGCGCGCGATCGCCTCGAGTGATCCAGCGCCGCTCGCCTGGGTCTCCGGCCACTGCCGCTACTCGATGTGTGATCAGCTGCGGTCCCGCAGAGAAAACAACAAGTTGCCCTACCGAAATGTCTCCGGGCGCGGCCCGGCGGACAGTAAGAATGTCGCCGGGACGAAGCGCGGGAACCATGCTCGACCCGAGAACCCTGAGCCGCGCCGCTCCAAACTTGCGAACTAGCTCGGCGGTCATTTCCACTTTTAGCGCATCGTGCTCCCGCGTCTCGCGGGGCGATGCGGGCGCTGGCGCTGCCGTGTCTTCCCTCTCGCTCATCGCGTCGTGCCTCTGAGCTCTGCTGTGGCCCGGCCGAAACGCGCGGCGCACAAAAAAACGCTCGAAGCGGATCGCCCGTTTCTGCTACTGCCTGCGGGCCGCTTCGAGCGTCGACTTCGGTTATTCATCCAGCGCTAGTTTAGACCATTCTGGGTTGCCTTCACAGCGCAGCCCTGAACGCCGCTGCAGGTTCCGTTGGTCGTTCCAATCGCGAGCGGTGTGAAGTAAACGCTCGAACCGGAAGTCGAGTCCGACGAAACCACGTTGTCGATGACGATCCCGCTGGTGCCGCCAGGTTCGCCCAGCGAGGCCGTGGTGGTCGTCGGGAACGCCCCGTTGGTGACGTTGATCGACATCAGGCAGCCGCCCGAAGCATTGGTGTTACCCGCGCCAGTCACATCGCAGTTGGTTCCCATGCCGCCGGCGGTCACTCCGAAGAACATCATGTCCATTCCGTTGTTGTAGACCTCGGTGAGCGGCGAGCATTCCGAATCCAGCGTCGATCCTACTTGTAGATAATTCGGATCGCTGCCGATGAAGTTGCCAAAAGCATCGAAAGAGATTCGCCGGATCGTCGGCACATCCGAGGTGGTCAGTTTGCCGCAATAGTAAAGGTGGCCCTGAGCGTCGTTGCCCGAGTAGTAGGTGTTATCGAAGTCGCCGGAATGCATCTGCGCGCCTCCGACTCCCACTTCGAGCGACGTAGGATTGGCCAGCGTAATGTTCGCTTGCATGATCTCGGCCATGCCGTCACTGTCGTTGCCGACGAACACCAGCACCCGCTCCGAGCTGGAATCGACGATCGGAGGATCGGGAATTGGGTTGCCGCCAGTGGTTATGATGCAGCCGTGGGCGACGGCGCTGAAGGTGCCGCCGACCACGTAGCTGACGCAACCCTTGGAGTCCGCCACAAAAATGTTGCCGCTGACGCCGTCGTAGACCGGCCCAGTGAGTTTCGCGCCACTGTCCACGGTGACGCTCCAGGCCTTCGCGGGCGAACTGCCCAGAAACGCGTTATTGAATTTATAGAGCGTGCCATTGTCGTCGCCCACGTAGATCGCGTCATCGTAATAATCCACGAAGGGTGCGGAGTTGGTGGACGAATGGGAGCCCATCGAGAGCACCATCTGGCAATTGGTGCAAGTGCTCCAAGTGGAGGCGGTCGCAGTCGTCGGCGTCACCGGCGCACTGATGGTGCCGGCTCCGGCTTTCCATTTCAGAATGTGCAGCGCCGAGCCGGTCGATGTGCTTTCCACAAAGGCCAACTTGGTGCCATCCATGGACAGCGCCACCGAACTGGTGGTGGATCCGCCGGTCATGGTCGAAGTGCCGTACGCGAAGTATGTGGAAGGTCCCAAACCGCAGGAGGGATAAAGATTGTTCAGCGCCAGGATATTCGCTGACGCGGTAGAGCTTCCGCCGCTCCCGCCGATGAACTTCGGAAAGAACCACGTAAAGGTTTCCGAGTTGGTGCAGAAGCCGAAGAAGAACGGGAAGCAATCGATTGCGCCGCTCGGCCCCACCGTCGAATTGTTACCCGCGGCGCCCGCAGCGGTATCCGTAACGATTACCCAGTTGCCGAAGAATACTTGCGCCGTGTAGGTGAAGGTCAGCGGGTTGGCGGTGTTATACGCATTCACCGCCGTGACGAAGTTGCCCGCCGCTTGAAAAGGGCTGGATCCCTGTCGAAAATGCAAACTGGTGACCGTAGCGGTGTTGGAGATGGCGGTGAAGGTCACCCCATTGATCTGGATCGTCGAATTGATGGCCGGCACATTCCAGAAGAAGCCGTAGTCGATCGCTTTGGTCGAATAGCCGGTGGCGCCCGCTCCCGACGCGGTGTTGGTGTTGTAGGCCACGTAGTCGCTGATGCAATTCGGCGTCGCGTTGACGTTGAAACTGTACTTGGCAGGGAACTGATCGTTCCCGACGCCAGCGCTCGCTCCCAGGGCAGCCGTCCAATCGCGGTGCAGTGGGCCGCTCTCCGGTTCGGCCTGTTCATCTCCCCATTTGGCGGGCATGGTCGGGTTCACCATGCGTGGGCCCGAGGCAGTTCGGTCTGCAACAGGCCCCGACGCTGCCATCGCACGCCGGTAGAGCTGCTGGATAAACCTGGGGTCGCGTTGCAGCCGTTGAGACTGCTCGACGGTCTTCGGAGCCGAGAAAACCAGGTTCTTGTGGCTCCAGTCAGTCACCATAGGGACACGGGTGTGAGCCTTAGTAACGTCGGGCGTCTGGGCCATCAATGACATCCCTAGTGTCAAAGTAGACGCGATTCCTAGAGCGACTTTCATAAGCTTTTTGTGGGTCGAATTCATTGCGTTTGCCTCGCCTAAAAAAGAGTTACTTCCGGGTCGGTACGGTTATACCGTCCTGCCCCAAATCGACCCAATCTATTCGGATTTGGAACAGGAAGTAGGGGGACGTACAGTACTTTGCCCATAATTCTCAACTTGATATTTGTTTGTATCAATAAGAAAATAAACAGATTACATTAATGCAATTCTGAGACCCTTCGTTTATCAGACCCCTACGCTCGCACTCACCCAACACATCAAGTATCAGGACCTACAGGCGGATGGGTACGTGCCCGGATGCCTCCAGATCAGTCCGAACAGGCCCCAAAAGAGCACCTAAGGCTGGCTCTGGAAACGACCCAAATCGCACTGAGGAAGCCGCTGGGCGAGCGCTTAGCGGCGGGAGGCCCGGCCCTAGCCTAGGTGTGCCAACTGGGGGCTCTAGGCGGAGCTGAGGGGCTACCTATGGCCAGTCCTGGGGCAAGTTGGGCTTCTGCGATTTGGGCTGCTCTGCGGCGACGGAGGGGTAGTGATGGTCGACAAGCGGTGTGATCGCTCAGCCATTTGCCATTTGTAAAAGCACGAGCCGCGAAGGCCGGGAGGCGCCCCAGGGTCAAGCATCGCACGCACTGGCCGAGCGCCTCTGAGCTGGAAGCTCAGCGGTCCCTGTGGTAGCGATCGTTAGAAACCCACCGACTGCTGCACCCACGAGGCAGCATCGATCACTCGGTCCGAGTGGCCGATACTTCACGATGCCAGCGGGGAAGTCGGGGGTTCAGAACGGCGGAGTGGCGGTGAACCTAATCTGTCTTTCGGTGGTTAGAGAAATCGGTCGGCGCGGCCGCAGTTGACCTGAGCGACTCGCCAAGGCGGGATCAGTAACTTCCGCCGGACTTGGGCCTGACCATGCGATATCGGTAGCAGCGGCCAAAACGTGAATCACAAAGGCGTGCACAACGAAACCCAAGCACACGCAGGGCGTGAGCCAGCATACGCAGAATTCAATTTTCTAATGTTGATGTAAATGTGGGCAGCGCATTCCTAGGGGAATGCGCCGGGCCGCTAGGACGCCTTGCGATTGAACTTGCAGGATGATTGTGTTCCGCCGAGCTTGCCGCAACGCAGTGCCATGGTTTCGAAGACACGCTCATGACGTACCGCGGGTTTGTGGTATGGTTTTTTCCCTCCCGCTGCTGAGGGCTTGGCGGCGTTTGAAAAATTTGTGCTCAATGTGACCTCATTCCAACCGTGAGATGCATTCCCCGGACAAAGGTGGCATAAAAATCTCTGGCCAACCAGCCAGGGCCGCCTGCGGATACTTACCCCGTTAGTGTACCACCGCGCGCCGCGATTTTCACAGATGATTGTCACACAAATGTAAATATTCCAGAATTGCACCAGCCGATCCTCCAGAGATTCCTAAGGGTAGGCCCGTCTTCGGTTTATGCGGGGGTCTACACGCTTCCGATTAGCCGGCCCCTGCGTCCCGGTACTGGCCATATAAGCGGTCGGATTTGGCATATGTCTGCGGCTATGAGGGCTGCCCCACCAGCGCCCCCCACGGCCTGAAGAACTCGGGCCACACAAAAAAAAGCAGCCTGGATGAGGTTCCATCCAGGCTGCCGTAGGTTCTTACTGCCAGCCGCCCCTCCGGGCGTTTGCGCTTACTGCAAGCCTGACTGCGTGAGCTTCACGGCGCAGTATTTTCCTGTGCCGCAAACTGGGTCGGTGCTGTTGCCTACCGCCTCGGTAGTGAAGTACATGCTCGAGGCTTGAGCGACCGGGCTGATGTTGTCCACCACGATTCCGCTGACGCCGTCCTGCGCGGCCGGGTAGGTATTTACGGTGTGTTCGATGCCCTTGGTCATCACGTACGAACTGGTGACGCTGTAGGCCTGACCCACCGCTGCTCCGAAAGCTCCGGTCCCGCCCGAGATGCGTCCGACGCCGAGTAGCATGTAATCGTTGCCGTCGGGGCCGCCGTCTGAGGCAGGCTGGAAGATTTCGGTGATCGGTGCGCACTCTGCGTAAGCGGACGTGGCCAAGCTCGAGAGGCTCAGTCCGAGGGTGGCATCGACCGCGTTGTTCATGACGCCGGCGTTAAAGGTGATGGCGTACATGGCCGGAGCGGCGGTCGTCGAGTTGTCGCAGATGAACAAGTGGCCGACGCCGGTGCCGTTGTAGTAGTTGTTGTCGAACGCCGGTGAATGCACGTTTACCACGCTGGTACCGCTCGACGCTGGGGTAGATCCGCACATGTTGCCGGAGCCGGTGGTGATGTTGTTCACGCGGCTACCGAACAGCGTGCTCGGGCTTGCGCCGGTGCCTGCTTGGGTGACGATCGCACGGTTGGAAGAGCTGATCGAAGTTGCCGCGTTCTGGGTGTAGGCGTAGAGCGCGGAAATCGAACCGTCGACGATCACTGGATCGGTGATGCCGCCGGAGGCAGTTCCGCACGAGCTGGTTCCGCTTCCTGCGCCGACGATCATCGATCCGGCTACACTGGTAAGCGACGTCGGCACCGCGTACACCTTGCCGTCCGCCGCGCCTACGAACACGTTGCCGGAATTGCCGTCCAGGACTGGGCCGGTCAGCATGGTCTGCCCTGAGGTGGAAGCTACCTGCAGGCTGGTGACTACCGGTGCGGCAGATCCGCCAGTGGTTGCCGTTCCGACGAACACCGGCGATACCGAGTACAGCACGCCGTTGTCATCGCCGAAGTACAGCACGTCGTTGTCGTAGTCGTAATACGGTGAAGAGTTCGTGATGTGGTTGCTGCTGATGGCCACGTTGATCATGCACGATCCGGACGTAGCGCAACCCGCCGTTGGCGGATCCAGAGTAACCGTCGGCGCCGCGGTGTATCCGGTGCCGTTGCTGGTCAGCGTGATCGAAGTCACCACGCCGCCTGCTGAGACGTTGGCTGTTGCGGTTGCACCGGAAGCACCTGCGCCGCCGCCGTTGATGTAAACGTTCGGTACGGTGGTGTATCCGCTGCCGCCATAAACCAGGTTGATCGCGCCGAGCTGGTCCAGAGTGCTCACCGTAGCCGCTGCACCAGTTCCGCCGCCTCCGCTGCCGAAGGTGACCGTCGGGGTGCCGGTGTAACCGCTGCCGGCATTGTTCACAGTAACCGAAGCCACCGAGCCGCTAATGGTTGCGGTGCCTGCTGCGCCTGATCCGCTGCCGGTGCTAGCGAATGTAACGGTTGGAGCTGCGGTGTAACCCGAGCCCGCACTGGTAACGGTCACCGAGCTGACTACCCCAGTAAGGTTTGCGGTAGCTGCTGCGCCGGTGCCAGGGCCGCCGATAGTAACCGTCGGAACTGACAGGTAGTTGTTGCCTGCATTGGTGACGTTGATCGCGCTTACGTACTTCGATAGGACCGCCGTTGCCGCTGCGCCCGATCCGCCCGTGCCGGTGTTGTTGAAAGTGATCGCGGGTGTGGTCGAGTAGGTGCCCGGATTGGTGACGGTAATGCTGCCCACGACTCCGGTCAGGTTGGCCGTTGCTGCTGCGCCGGTGCCGCTGGCGCTGTTGATGGTGACGGTTGCGGTGGTGTAACCACTGCCGACGGTGGTCACGTTAACGGCCGTAACCGAGCCAGCGATAGTTGAAGTTGCCGCTGCGCCAGTGCCGCTGCCGCCGCTGAACGTAACGGTCGGCGCCGAGGTGTATCCGGAGCCGGCGTTGGTCACCGAAACGCTCTGTACCGTGCCGCTGATTTTTGCAGTGGCGGTTGCCTGAGTGGTTGCGCCGCCGCCGGTAAAGGTCACTGTCGGATTGGCGTTGTATCCGCTACCGCCGCTGGTCAGCGTGAGCGAATTCAACGTGGTCGTGGTAGTGGTGTTTACGGTATAAGCCGCTGCAGTGACCTTCGAGTAGTAGTTCACGGTCATCACAACGCTGCCGCCGGTCAAGGTATAAGACCCTGGGTTGTTGATGGTTACGCTGACGATGCAAACATCATAGCTGCCTTGGGCGGCGCCGCAAGTGGCCGTGGAGTTGCTGGTAACCGCCGTTCCCGTTGCCGCGGTATTCTGCACGCAACCCGTAGCGCTGCAGGAAAACGTTACCGTCGGATAGGTAATGCCGAAGAACGTGTTGTAGCTTCCGTGGTTAGTGAAGGTCACGCTGCTAACCGACGTGAGCGTAGACATGTTCGCAGTTGCCGTCGCCGTGGTGCCGGAAGGTGGGGCCGAAATCGCTACGGTCGGTGCAGAGGTATATCCCGCGCCGGCGGTAACTAGTGTCAACGAACTCACCGGACCGGCGATCGCTGCCGTTGCAGTTGCGCCGCCAGTGCCGGAAATCGTTACGGTCGGTGCGGTCTGATATGCACTGCCGGCGTTGGTTACGTTCACGGCCTGCACTGAACCGCTAAAGGTTGCCGTTGCCGCCGCGCCGGTGCCGTCACCGGTGATGCTGACCGTCGGTGCAGAAGCGTAGCCCGAACCGCCGTTGGTCAAGGTGTAAGATCCAACGCCCTGGCTCAGGTTGGCGGTGGCTGCTCCGGTGCCGCTGCTGTAATTCACGATCGGCGCGGTGGTGTAACCCGTGCCGCCGTTGGTCACGTTAATCGAAGTGGCGCCCGTGGCGGTGGTCGCGGTGGCCGTTGCAGTGGTGCCTGTACCCGGCCCCTGGACAGTTACCGTGGGGGTGGTGGTGTAGTTCGCCCCGCCTGCGGTTACGGTGTAAGAAGTCACGCCGTTGGTCACGTTGGCGGTGCCGGTGGCGGCAACCCCGCCTGGGCCGGTGGGGTTACCGAAAGTAACCGTCGGTGCCGAAGCGTAGTTGCTGCCTTGTGTGGTGACGTTCACGGTATTGACGCCCGCATTCAATGTAGAGGTAGCCGTGGCGCCAGTGCCGCCGCCAGCGCCACCGCTGATGGTGACCGTCGGCGCTGATGCGTATCCGCTGCCGCCGCTGGTTACCGCGATGCCCGAGATCGTGTCTGAAATTGTGCCCGAGGCGGACGCTTTCGCCCAAATAGTGGAAGGAGCCGCGGCGTGTGTCGCATCGCCGCTGCCTGCGCCGTCACCCGCGCTCCAGTTCAAAATATGCAGGTAGGTGGTCGCCCCGCCGCTTTCCAGGAACGCTACCTGCGAGCCATCCTCAGACAGTACCGGCGAAGTGGTGATCTTCCCGCCGGAGACTGTGGTGGTGTTATACGACCAGTAGACCAATGGGCCGCCCGCTCCGCACACGCCCACCGCAGGGGTCGTCCCCGAGTACAGATTATCCAAGGCCACCAGGTTCCCTTGGCCGCCGGTCACGCCCGCCACATCCAGGCCGTAGACCACGAAGTCAGGCCACACATAGGCGGTGGTTCCGGTGCAATTCGCCGCGGTTACCGGCTGATTGATGTCAAAGCTGAATTTCGCAGGGTACATTCCCGGGGCCACGAAACCGGCGCCCAGCGAGAACGACCAGTCGATCTTGGCGGGGCTACCCGCCTGCTGCCCGCGGTTCTGCCCGAAGCGGCCTGCCTCGAACAGCGTGTCCTTGCCGCCCACAGGCATCCGGCTGTTATCCACCGAGGCTGCCGCGCGGCCATTCCCGTGAAGTTTGCGCGAGTAGATGTAGCGTTTGTCGTGTGGTTTGGCGGCTTCTTGGTCAGGGGAGCGGTCCTTCGAGTAAATCATGTGGGTGTAGCTCCAATCCACCGGCAGAGACACCCGAGTGTGCTCAGTATCAGGAGTAGTCTGCGCTATAGCCGCCCCAGTACCCATAAGGGCCGCGATTGCGAGGAGAAGTGCGCGACAGGAAGACTTGGCTCTCATGCGACGAAACCTCCAAATTTGTTGAATCTTTGACACGTTTGCCGGAAGCACCCCTTCCGACGCCCCGAATCTGGAACAGGACCAGTTCGGGATCGGCACACTGTACCTAACCCCTCCGGGCACAAGCAATTTTGAGACTCACAGTCCCAGTACTGCCCTCCCCGTGAGTACGCTTGGGAGGCCTGTAACTCCGCCAAAACCTAGCTAAGCCCACCGTTTTCAGAGAAGGATGTGAATTCTTGGGAGTGTGTCAAGCGATATACAAACGGGTGCCACGCGGATTTCTGACGAGGGTTTGGGGTCGAGTGTGCCGCGTTGAAGCGGTCGTTATCGAACACATGCAGCGGCTTTGGGCTGGTGCCCGCACCGCGAAATTTGGGCCTCTTACGCCGAGCGATCCGGGCGGTTCTGGCACTTTTTGGGATTGTGCTCGCGCGATGCTAGGCCGGGAAACTCTAGACTTCTCTGACGACCAGCCGCAGGAGACTTCCGTTTGCTTGCGGTGGACTTTCCAGCGTCAGATCGGCGCAGTTATCGGCGATCCAATCGGCGCCGCACTCGCGGAGCTTGGCGTCGTCCGCCATGGTGCGAAACGCCACCACCCGCGCGCCCGAGGCTTTTCCTGAGCGGATCCCGGCGGGAGCGTCTTCGAAGACGATGCATTCGGCTGGGGCAAAACCGAGCAGCGCCGCACCCTTTAGAAATGGCTCGGGATCGGGCTTGCCGCGCAGTATGTCCGACGATGTGATCATCCGCGCGGGAATCTGCATGCCTGCCGCGCGGAGCCTGGATTCCGCCAGGGCGCGTGAGCATGACGTTACGATGGTCCACGAGCTTGTGGGCAGCGCTGCCAGCAGCGCAACGGACCCCGGCAGAGGGACCACGCCTTCGGTGTCCTCAATCTCGCCGCGCTCGACGATCTCGTTTTCCGCGCGGTGATCGCCGTTCGGCAGCAACTCCTTCACCGTGGTCATGCTTGGGCGCCCATGCGCCCGTGCCACTACTTCCGCGGCATCAAACCCATGCGCCAGCGCCCAGCGCCTCCACACTCGTTCCACCGCCCCGGTGGAATCCACCAGCGTGCCATCCAAATCGAACAACAGCCCCCGGCAAGAGATCGCGATCATAAGCCGATCATAGCAGGTGCAACTTTTGCTCCCAAACGTAGACGCACATCTGGAGTGCCCGACACGGACCGAGCGGCGCGAGCAAGAGGTCCGGTTCGAGGCACGGCAACTGTGTGTGATAAAGTTGGAGTTAGCACGCTGATGGGCGTCTGCGCACGTTTTCTTCGCGTGCTGCGGCGCTGGGCGTTTTTGGCGCGCGGGGCAGGGAATTTTGTGCGGCATCGCCGGATTCACCCACAGAAAAAGCGTACCGAGTCCTGACCGCATCCACAGTGCGGTGGAGTGCCTGATCCATCGTGGGCCCGACCAGCAGGGCGTTTTTGAAACCGGCTTGATTTCGCTGGGTGCAGCCCGCCTGAAAATTATCGACCTGCATGGCGGCGACCAACCTATCGTGAGCGAGGACGCCGCGCACGCCATCGCGTTCAACGGCGAGATTTACAATCATCTGGAAGTGCGAAGCGAGCTGGAATCTCGCGGCCATCGCTTCCGCAGTCATTCCGATACCGAAACGGTGCTGCGCGCCTTCATCGAGTGGGACACCGAATGCTTCGCCCGGCTGCGCGGAATGTTTGCGCTGGCTCTGTGGAGCGAGAAAGCCAGGCGCCTGGTCCTGGCGCGGGACCGCACCGGGATAAAACCGCTGTACATCGCGCGGCGCGGCGACGACATTTATTTCGGTTCGGAGCTGAAGTCGATTTTCGTGCACCCGGAAATCGAGCGGCGGCTTTCGCTCGCGGGGCTGGATTGCTATCTCTCGCTGAACTACGTGCCATATCCCTGGACGCTGGTGGAGGGCATCGAAAAGCTCGAGCCAGGGCGTTGGCTGGAATGGCGCGATGGCGTGGTGCGCAGCGAATCTTATTGGACGCTGCCGTACGGTCCAGTGCCCGGGGTGACGCTTCCGGACGCCAAGAGGGTGCTGGACACGCTTTTGCAGCAGTCGGTGAGCGAGCATTTGCTATCGGACGTGCCGCTGGGCGTGTGGCTGAGCGGCGGGATCGATTCGTCCACGATTTTGCATTACGCGGCCGGTGCGAATCGCGGGCGGCTAAAGACGTTTTCGATTTCCTTTGGCGGCCACTCCTTCGATGAGACCGAATATATTCGCCTGGCGGCGCAACAGTACGGAACCGACCACCAGGAGTTCGACCTGAATCCTGAAGCGGGCTTGCAGGAGGCCATCGAGGAGTTTGCGTATTACTCGGATGAGCCCAGCGCCGATGCCGGGGCGCTGCCGGTGTGGTTCCTGTCGAAATTGACGAAGCAGCACGCCACCGTAGTGCTCAGCGGCGAGGGCGCCGATGAGCTCTTCGGCGGCTACCTGACGTATCGGGCGGACGTGCTCGCGGCCCGCGCGCGGCGCGTACCGTCGCTGCTGCGGGATTTGACCCGTCGCGCATTGGGCGCGTGGCCGGTGTCCGACGACAAGATCAGCTTCGAGTACAAGGCGAAACGTTTTCTGGATGGATGCGACATGAGCGCGGAACGCGCGCATGTCTACTGGAACGGAACGTTTAGCGACGCGGAAAAGCGGCGGCTAGTGCCCGGTTGCGCCCTTCTGCTGGGCCCACAGGCGGGACGCCCAGGCGAGTCCGGCGCGCTGCGCGAGCAGCTCACGGAGCTGCGTGAGAAGCTTGATACGTCGACTGACGCGATCGCTCCGTACCTGTGGTTCGATCAGAAATATTTCCTGCCGGACGATATCCTGGTCAAGTCCGACCGCATGAGCATGGCTCACGCGGTGGAGGTGCGGCCGGCGTTCCTGGATCATCGCATCGTGGAGTTTGCGGCCACGTTGCCTGCGCATCTGAAGATGCGCGGGAAGCGCCAGAAGTTTATTTTGAAAGAGCTGATGCGGGATAAGCTGCCGGAACGGATCCTCACCCGCAGTAAAACCGGCTTCGATATTCCGGCGCATCAATGGTTCCGCGGCCCGCTGCGGACGCTGCTGCTGGATACTCTGGCGGCGGGAGTGGCCGAGCACGGCGAACTATTCTCGCGGGCGGCGATCGACGATTTCGTTAACCAGCACATCGAGCGGCGCGCGAACCTCGGGTATCACCTGTGGGGCTTGATGATCCTATTCTTGTGGATGAAGAGATGGCGAATCCAAACGGCGGCACCTTCCGCTTCGACCCAACAGGCCAGGGAAAGCGTCCCTACCTCTATCTAGCCATTGCATTGATCGTGGGCGCGATTTACCTGGGCTGCATCGTTTCGCCGCCGTCACTGATGGATGACGTCGACGCGGTGCAGGCGCAGATCGCGCGGAACATGCTTACTTCCCACGATTGGGTAACCGCGCGGCTGGATGGAATTCCGTATCTCGAGAAAGCCCCGCTGATTTATTGGGCGATCGCCATTTCCTACAAAATATTCGGCGCGCACGATTGGGCGGCGCGCATTCCGGTGGCGCTGTCGGCGATTGCACTGGGCTTGCTGACCGCGGCGTTTGGGGTGTGGGCGTTTGGCCGCCGCGCGGGTTTCTACGCAGGTCTCTGTATTTCCACGTGTATAGGCCTGTTTCTGTTTACGCGCATTCTGATTCCGGACGTGATGCTGGTCGGCAGCGTGACGCTGGCGATGTGGGCATTCCTGCGTGCACTCGATCCGGACGAACCGCGGGGCCATCTATGGTGCGCGCTGCTGGGCGCCAGTCTGGGCGCCGGTCTGCTGCTCAAAAGCATGGTGGGCGTGCTGTTTCCGCTGGCGGCAGGGGTGATTTATCTGGCGATCACCAAACAGCTCTTTTCGTGGAGCACCTGGCGGCGGCTGCATCCTTTCACCGCCGCGGCCGTCGCGCTGGCGATTGCGGCGCCGTGGCATATTCTGGCAACGCTGCGCAATCCCCCGTATTTCGCGTGGACGCTTCACAGCGGCCCGGGCGAATATCACGGCTTCCTGTGGTTTTTCTTTATCAACGAACAGGTGCTGCGTTTCCTGAACCTGCGTTATCCGAGGGACTACAACACCGTCCCGCGATTTTGGTTTTGGGCGCTGCACCTGGTTTGGCTCTTTCCCTGGAGCATGTACCTGCCCGCGGTGGCGAAGCTATCGTACCGGCCGGTGGACCGCGCCGGCCGCACGCGGCTGTTGGCGGCGTGCTGGCTGGGATTCGTGCTGGTGTTTTTCACCTTTTCCACCACTCAGGAATATTACTCGATGCCGTGCTATCCCGCGCTGGCCTTGTTGCTGGGCTCGGCGATGGCGGGGCAGGGCGCGTGGCTGCGGCGGGGAACTCGCGCGATCGCGGCGCTGGCGGGTGTGGCCGCGCTTGCGATCGCCATCATATACATCGCGGTGATTCACGCTCCCACGCCGGGAGACATTTCTACTGCACTCAGCTCGCATCCCAAGGCGTACACTTTGTCGCTCGGGCATATCGAGGATTTGACGCTCAGTTCGTTCGCGTATCTGCGATGGCCATTGCTGGTGGCCGGGATCGCCTTTCTGGCGGGCATGCTGGGAACGATTCGTGCGACCGGCCAGCGCGCGTATCTAGCCGCGGCGCTGATGATGGTGATTTTCTTTCACGCGGCGAGGCTGGCTCTGGTGGATTTCGATCCGTTCATGTCGTCGCGGCCGCTGGCGGAAGCGTTGCTGCATGCGCCGGACGGAAAATTGCTGGTCGATCACCATTACTACACCTACTCTTCGATCTTTTTTTACACAAATCGTGACGCCCTGCTGGTGAATGGGCGCATCAAAAACATGGAGTACGGCTCCTACGCGCCGGGTGCCCCGGATATCTTCATCGATGATTCTCAATTGAAGAGCATTTGGGAATCGCCCGGCCGCTGCTACCTGGTTGCCAGCGAATCGGCGATGCCCAGGCTGGTATTACTAGTCGGGGCGGAACGGTTGAATACGCTTGCGTCCAGCGGCGGTAAGCTGGTTTTGACCAATCAACCTCTCGATGGCGCGCGACCAGGGACGATCTCAAGGCTTTTGCCGCAGGAGTCGCTTGCTTTGCCGTAGCCATTAAAGGTAAAAAGTTAGGTTGCGTTTAGGCCACCACGAAGGCCCGTGTGCTCCTAGCCATTCAAAGTGGATGAAGCGGAACGAGGAGGACTCATGAAGATTGCCGTGCTCGGAGGCGACGGCTATTGCGGTTGGGCCACAGCGCTGTATTTGTCGGCGAAAGGGCACACCGTCAGCATCGTCGATAATTTTGTTCGCCGCCAGTGGGATCACGAGCTCGGCGCACAGACCCTGACTCCCATTCGTCCGCTGGCCGAGCGCTTGAGAGTGTGGCGCGAACTGACCGGCCGAACCATCGATTCCTACGTGGGAGACGTAACCGACTACGATTTTCTCTCTTCCATGATGAAGGCAACCGAGCCGGATGCCGTGGTGCATTTTGCCGAGCAGCGGTCGGCGCCGTACTCGATGATCGACCGCAAGCACGCGGTGGGAACGCAGGTGAATAATGTAGTGGGTACCTTGAACCTGCTGTTCGCGATTCGTGAGTTGCGCCCCGATTGTCACCTGGTCAAGCTCGGCACCATGGGCGAGTATGGCACGCCGAACATCGACATCGAAGAAGGCTACATCGAGATCGAGCATAACGGGCGGAAGGACACCGTGCCGTTCCCCAAGCAGCCCGGCTCGTTCTACCATTTGTCGAAGGTCCACGACAGCCACAACATCATGTTTGCGTGCAAGATTTGGAAGCTGCGCGCAACCGACCTGAACCAGGGCGTGGTGTACGGCACAGTGACCGACGAAGTTTCCATGGACGAAGCGCTGATTAACCGCTTCGACTATGACGAAGTGTTTGGCACCGTCTTGAATCGCTTTTGCGTGGAAGCGGCCATCGGGCATCCCCTGACGGTGTACGGCAAGGGCGGACAGACTCGCGGGTTCCTGGATATTCGCGACACAGTGCGCTGCGTCGAGATCGCCTGCGACAATCCCGCCGCGGCGGGCGAGTGCCGGGTGTACAACCAGTTCACCGAACAGTTTTCAGTACTGGATATCGCGCACCTGGTGGCGGCGGCCGCGAAAAAACTGGGCGTGAGCACGGAGGTGGAGCACCTGCCCGATCCGCGCGTCGAGCTCGAACAGCATTACTATAACGCCAAGCATTCCAAGTTGATCGATCTGGGGTTGCAGCCGCATCTGCTTTCGGATTCGCTGCTCGATTCGCTGATGAACATCGCGCTGAAATATCGTGACCGAGTCGATGCGGAATTGATCTTGCCGCAGGTGAATTGGCGGTCGCCGCGCAACGAACGCCGTGGACAGGGAAGTGTTCCGGTGGGGCGTTCGCTGACGCAAACGCGGTAGTGGCCACCCGCTGCCGACCCACATGCCGGTGACGCCAGCTCCCTGTGAATCGCCCAGAAGTTCGCATCAACTCAGGTGGGGCGAGATGCCCGCTGTAGCGCTCGCTGCGTCCACCTTTTTGGTCTGCTACTTCCGCTCATTTATTTTCCCCGCCGTCCCGATCGTTTTGTGGGGCGATCAAATTGGTTTCTTCAGCGACGGAAGTAGAATCGTGTCTGGACAATTGCCTTATCGCGACTTCTTCCAAGTCACCACGCCCGGCACCGATTTGGTTTATGCGCTGCTAATCAAGTGTTTCGGTCTCTACGCGTGGATACCGAACCTGTTGATGGCCATATTCGCCGCGGTGATGGCGTGGATGATCACGCTGGTGGCGCGGCGGTTCATGGCCGGGGCCATTTCTGCCCTGCCTGCATTGCTGTTCGCGAGCTTTGTTATGCATGGGGCCTTCGATGCCACCCATCACTGGTTCAGCACGATCGCGGTGATGGCCGGCATGCTGGTGTTTTTTGACGGCACGAGTTTTCCCCGTGCTGCCGCGGTCGGGGCGTTGTGCGGCCTGGCTGCCTTCTTCACGCAGACCAAGGGAGCAACAGCCGTCGCTGGTTTCGTGGTTTACCTGGTCTGGAGGGCGTGGCAGGATCGCACCGGATCCGGTGAATGCGCGCGCAAGTGCCTGCTATTGTGCGGCGCAGCCGCCGGCGTGTTCTTCGCCTCCAATGCCTACTTCATTGCAGCCGCGGGATTCCAGCCGTGGCTGTACTGCACGATCGTGTTCCCGCTGAAATATTATTCCGCGCCGGCGATGAATAATTGGCAGGTGATCCGGGACGATTTTCAACGGCAGGGCGGTACGGGGAGGTGGATCTCCTATCCGTTCATGTACGCGGCGGTACCTCTGGTGTATGTCGCTTTTTTTCTGACGATGCGCCGGCGGAGGAAAAGCGAGCCGAGTGTGCATTGGGACCAGCCACTACTGGTGGCGCTTACCGGCTTGGGAATGATTCTCGCGATCGCGGACTCGCCATCGATGAAGAGGCTCTGCACGGTCAGCGCCCCGGCTATGATTCTGCTGGCATGGCTGCTGTGTCGGCCCGGAAAAGCCCAAGCCGCCGCCAGGGTGATCCTTGGAGTGGCGGCAATGGCCCTTGCTATCGGACCGCCGTTGCACGCCCAATTGCGTTGGAAGGCTTACCTGAATTTGCCCGCAGGCCGGATGGCTTTCGAAAAGCCCGACCTTTACGAAGAATATAGTTGGGTGCTGGCAAACACCAGTCCCGGACAGTTTTTCTTCGGCCTGCCGCCACTCTACACTCCATTCCACATGCGGAACCCTGCGGCCATCGAGGGCGTCGAGAACACTGAATACACTCGTCCGGAACAAGTCGCCGAATTGATCCGCGCACTGGAAACCCATCCGGTGCCGCTGTTGATCCTGAGTCGATCAGAAAGCCTGCTGCAGCCAACGCAGCGCTCGCCGTCGGATAACCTCGATCCTTTCCGCTCCTACTTGTTCAAAAACTATCACCTCACTCGGACCTTCTCGACCGGAGACGACGCGTGGCAGGCCGTTGACGCGCGACGCTAAAGACACCACGCGCCTCGACTCGGATCGCTGATTGGATGCGCGGGGCGTCGCCTTGGCCGCCGCCGCAACCCGCATCTTGAATCTACCCGCGCAGATAATGCCGGCCGGCGCAAGCGGTTGCAGCGTCAAGGAAATCTGCCGCTTGGGAGACGATTCCGGCCGGAAATCCATTTCTTGAACGTTACCTTGCCGCCAGCTTGTTCCACCGTGCAATGCTGGTACACAAGAGCGAATGCCTAGGAAACGGCGCCGACAAGCGCTAGAATGCGGTTCATGCCGGCTGAGCCCTTCGAAGTCGCAGGACGCGCGGGATCGAACTCGGGTGTCCACATCCTCAGCCTGAAGGGTTCCATCACCGAGGCCACTTCCGCTAAATTCCAGGAAGCGGTTCGCGCGGTGGCCACGCCGAGCTTGATCGTCGACCTCAGCGAAGTGCCGTGGGTGGATTCAATGGCCGTCGGAGCGCTGGTCCGCGTCTTCGTTTTCTGCAACAAATCCGGGCGTAAGCTCGCGCTCGTCGGGATGAATCACCGTATCCGCAACGTCCTGCATATCGTCGGTGTCGATCCGCTGTTCCCAACTTATGCCACCATCCTCGAAGCTGAATCCGCGCTGAATTGATTGCTGTCGCGAAGTTTACCTTGCCCGCAATAAATTGACTTGCTTTAGCCGGGCTCATAACATAACCACACCAGAGAGGGCTCCTTTCGTTGATCGGCCGAACCATATCGCACTATCGCATCCTGGATAAGGTGGGAGGCGGAGGCATGGGTGTGGTTTACAAAGCCGAGGACGTGAAGCTCGACCGGCTGGTGGCTCTCAAGTTTCTCCCGGAGAACGTCGCCAAAGACCCGCAGGCGCTCAGCCGCTTTGAGCGCGAAGCCAAGGCCGCCTCTGCGCTGAACCATCCCAACATCTGCACCATCTACGAGATTGACGACCAGCCGGGCGAAGCCTTCATCGCCATGGAATTTCTGGACGGGATGACCCTGAAGCATCGCGTGGCCGGCCGGCCGCTTCCCACCGATATTCTGCTGTCACTAGCGATCGAAATCACCGATGCGTTGGATGCCGCGCACGCGAAAGGAATCGTCCACCGCGACATCAAGCCCGCGAACATTTTCGTCACCGAGCGCGGCCACGCCAAAGTTCTGGACTTTGGTTTGGCGAAAATCATGCCCACCGGGAGCCGAGCCCCGGAACCGGGAGGAGACAACACCGAAGCCGCCACCTTGAGCGATGACTACCTGACCGGTCCGGGTACCACCTTAGGTACGGTCACGTACATGTCGCCGGAGCAGGTGAAAGGGCAGGAGCTGGACGCGCGCACCGACTTGTTCTCGTTCGGCGCAGTGCTCTACGAGATGGCTACCGGCGCGGTGGCGTTTCGCGGTGAAACCACCGGCCTGATCTTTGACGGAATCTTGAACCGCGCTCCCCGGCCGCCGTCGCGGCTGAACCCCGGCCTGCCGGCGGATCTGGAGCGGATCATCTTTCGCGCGCTGGAAAAAGATCGAGAGCTGCGTTATCAGCATGCCTCGGAAATGCGCTCCGAGCTGTTGCGGCTGAAGCGCGATACCGAGACCGGACGATTTGCGGTCGCGGGTCCGGAGACCATAGCGCAGGGCAGTGGCTCTCCGATTGCCGATCAGCCGTCGGCGGCGTCCGGCGCCTCCGCTCGCGTGTCTAGCGCGGCTCAACCGTCCACATCCGCCACAGTCGCCGAAATTCCTGCAGCCGGAAGCAAACTCCGGAAGATCTTGGCAGTTACGGCGGTAATAGTTGTGGCCGCCGGAATCGCGGCTGCGTTTTATTTCCGCATGCACCGCAACGCGGCGCGGCTCACCGACAAGGACAGCGTCGTCCTCTCCGACTTCACCAACACCACCAGCGACAGCGTTTTCGACGGCGCGCTGCGGCAGGGCCTTTTCGCGCAACTCGAGCAATCACCCTTTTTGAATCTGCTCTCCGATGAGCGCATCGGCGAGACGCTGGGCTTGATGTCCAAACCGAGAGATACGCGCCTCACCCCCGAATTGGCCAACGAAATCTGCCAGCGCACCGCCAGCGCCGCTACCATTCAGGGCTCGATCGCCAGCTTGGGCAGCCAGTATGTAGTGGGGCTAAAAGCGGTGAACTGCCGCAACGCCGACTTGCTGGCCGAAGAACAAGTCACCGCGAATGGAAAGGAGGGAGTGCTCAAGGCGCTGGGCGAAGCGGCCGCGAAGATGCGCGAACAGTTGGGTGAGTCGCTGGCCTCGGTGCAGAAATATGACGTGCTGCCGGAAAACGTCACCACTCCATCCCTCGAAGCTCTTAAGGCCTATAGCTTGGGCCTTCAGGAAATGGTCGTTAAGGGTGATTATTCCGCCGCGATCACTTTCTTCCAGCGCGCCATTAGCCTGGATTCAAACTTTGCCATGGCCCATGCCCGCCTGGGCACCTGTTTCAGCAACCTGGGGCAAGTGGAGCGAGCCGGCGAAAGCACCCGCAATGCCAACGCCCTTCGCGATCGGGTGAGCGAACGTGAGCGGTACTACATCACCTCTCACTACGAACAGTTCGTTGCGGGAAACCTCGATGCATCCCGCAAGATCTACGAACTCTGGAGCCAAACCTATCCCCGTGATGACGTGCCCCCCACCAATCTCACCGTCGTCTACATCGCACTCGGCGCCTTGGAAAAGGCGCTTCCCGCTTCTCAGGAAGCGCTCCGGCTTACCCCCGTCAGCGGTGCAGGCTACGCGAATCTAACCGACGTATACCGCCTGCTCGGTCGCAGCGAGGAGGCCAAAGTCACCGCGCGCGAGGCCCAGGCCCATCAACTGGATTCCTCTTATCTTCGCGATCCGCTGTACCTGATTGCGTTCCAGGAGGGTGACGCGGCAGAGATGGACCGGGAAGCTGCTTTTGCAATGGGAAAGCCGGGCGAGGAAGACGTTATGCTGCATCTCGAATCCGAGACGGCTGCTTCCACCGGCCATTTCGCAAAAGCCCGCGAGCTCACCCAACGCGCTGCCGATTCCGCGGTGCGCGCCGATGAGAAGGAAACCGGCGCCCAATATCTCGCCTGTGCCGCCGTTCGCGAAGCGCTCATCGGCAACTCTCGGCAGGCGACTCAATTCGCGCAGTCCGCCCTCGCGTCCTCAACCGCCAAAGACGTACAGGCCATGGCAGCGATCGCTCTGGGGTTGAGCGGCGATTCTCCGCGCTCGAAACAACTGGCCGACGATTTGAATCGCCGTTTCCCCGAGGACACCATCGAGCAATCCGAATACCTGCCGATGATCCGCGCCGCCGCCTCTCTCGGCGCCGGCCATCCCGCCGCTCGCGAGGCCGCTGCGGCCATCCAGGATTTGGCGCCGGCCACGCTCTACGAATTCGGCAATTCGAATACCTCCGGCACGTTCAATTTCTATCTGTATCCAGCCTACCTGCGCGGTGTCGCGTGCCTCGACGCTCGCCAGGGCGCCGCTGCCGCCGTCGAATTCCAGAAAATTCTGGGCCGGCCCAGCGTTGTGGCTAACGAAGTGATCGGCGCGCTCGCTCACCTGGGCGCAGCCCGCGCCCTTTCGCTCTCCGGTGACAACGCCAAAGCGCGCGTGGCGTACCAGGATTTCCTCGCCCTGTGGAAAGACGCCGACCCCGACATTCCCATCCTGAAGCAAGCCAAAGCGGAGTATGCCAGGCTGCAATAGGCTTCTTTTTTCACAACAGTTCTTCCAAACCACCGAGAAACTTTACTTCGCCTGCACTCCATTGACTTGCTGTCCCTCGGCCCATAATATGGCGCACACAAGAGAGGTCTCCGCCGCTTGATCGGTCAAACCATCTCGCACTACCGCATCGTCGATAAGCTTGGTGGCGGCGGTATGGGTGTGGTCTACAAGGCGGTTGACACGCGCCTGGACCGCGCCGTCGCCCTGAAATTCCTCCCACAAGATTTAGCCCACGATCCGCAGGCACTCGAACGCTTCAAGCGCGAAGCCAAAGCCGCTTCCGCACTCAACCACCCCAACATCTCCACGATTTATGACATCGGCGAGGAGAACGGTGTGGCGTATATCGTCATGGAGTTCCTCGACGGCATGACCCTCAAGCACCGCATCGCCGGCCGGCCGCTGGAAACGGAAACGCTGCTGGCCTTGGCCATCGAGATCGCCGACGCTCTCGAGGCTGCCCATTCCGAAGGCATCGTCCACCGCGACATCAAGCCCGCCAATATTTTTGTCACCAAACGCGGCCACGCCAAGATTCTCGATTTCGGTCTGGCCAAAGTCACCCGCCAGGAAGCCACGGCCTCGGATGCGACCCAGGCCACCAACGCCGCGGGCACCGCCGCCGAGGAGCAATTGACCAGCCCGGGCACCGCCGTCGGCACCGTTGCTTACATGTCCCCCGAACAGATACGCGGCAAGGATCTCGACGCGCGCACCGATCTGTTCAGCTTTGGCGTGGTGATTTACGAGATGGCCACCGGTACGCCGCCGTTTCGCGGTGAGACTTCCGGCGTGATCACTGAAGCAATTCTGAACCGAGCGCCGGTAACCGCGGTGCGATTGAATCCCGACCTGCCCGCGGAGCTCGAGCACATCATCAACAAGGCGCTCGAGAAGGACCGTACTTTGCGCTGCCAGTCAGCCTCCGAGCTGCGCGCCGATTTGCAGCGGCTGAAGCGGGACACTGACACCAGCCGATCGTCATCAGTGAGTTCGAGTTCGGGGCCCGCCGCGGCGGCTCAGGACACTTCCAGTCAGCCAGCCGCCCGGCAATCCACGCCGTCATCCGGTGCTGTTCCAGCGGCCCCTTCATCGGGCGCGGTGACAGTGAGTGGAGCGCCGGTCGCCGCGGGCAAGAAACTCTGGAACATTCTAATTCCCGCGGCTGTAGTTGTGGTGGCCGCGTTGGCCGTTGGTGGTTTCTACTTTCGTACCCGTCCCGCCGCGCCGTTGACCCAGAAGGACACCATAGTGCTGGCTGATTTCGACAACAAGACCGGGGATCCCGTCTTCGACGACGCCATCAAGCAGGCACTCGCCGTCCAGCTCGGACAATCTCCCTTCCTCAACATCCTCTCTGACCGCAAGGTGGGCGAGACGTTGCGCTTGATGGGGCGTGCGCCCAACGAGCGCATCACCCGCGACGTAGCCGGAGAACTCTGCGTTCGCACCGGCAGCAAGGCGATTCTATTGGGTTCGATTTCCAACTTGGGCGGTCAGTACGTGGTTGGTATTGATGCGATCGGTTGCAGCAGCGGAGACACCCTGGCCGAGGAACAGGAAGAGGCTGCGACCAAACAGGAAGTGCTGAAAGCCCTCGGAAAAGCAGCTGCCAATCTGCGCAGCAAACTTGGTGAATCCCTGGCCTCCATCCAGGAGTTCGATGTCCCGGTCGAAGCCACCACCACATCGCTCGAGGCCCTGAAAGCCTTCAGTATGGGCATAACCACCGAACGCACCAAGGGAGACGCCGCGGCGATTCCGTTCATGAAACGCGCTCTCGAACTCGACCCGAATTTTGCCATCGCCTACGCTAGCCTCGGGGTCCAATACGGCAATCTCGGACAAGCCAGTCTGTCCGCAGAGAATATGAAGAAGGCTTATGCCTTGCGCGACCGCGTCAGTGAACATGAAAAATACCGTATTGCTGCCTTGTACTACACCTACGTGACCGGGGAGTTAGACCAGGCGATTCAAACCTATGAACTCTGGGCCAAGAGTTATCCGCAGGATGAAGTGCCTCCTGGCAACTTGGGAGTGATTTATAACGACTTCGGACAATACGAAAAAACTGTCGCTGAAACCCAAGAGTCGCTACGGCTGGAACCGAACGATGTAGTTAGCTATGGCAACCTCGCAGAGTCTTATCTCGCACTGAATCGGCCGGATGACGCCCAAAAAATGATCGAGCAGGCCGAAGAGCGCAAGCTCGACGGCGACGTGCTGCACTGGGCAACCTATCTACTGGCTTTTCTCAGAGGCAACGCAGCAGAGATGGAGCGGCAAGTGGCTTGGGCTTCAGGTAAGCCCGGAAGTGAAGACCTGCTGCTCTCTTTCCAATCCGATACCGAGGCGTACTACGGGCGCCTGGTGAAAGCACGAGACTTCTCCCGGCGTGCGGTGGATTCGGCGGTGCGTAACGACTCCAAAGAGAGTGCGGCGTTGTGGCAGGTGGATGCGGCTTTGCGCGAGGCGGAGTTTGGCAACGCGGCCGTCGCCAAGCAGGATGTTGCCGCAGCCCTGGCGCTGGCTCCGGGCCGGGACGTGAAACTGCTGTCTGGATTGACCCTGGCGCGAATTGGCGAAACCGCTCGCGCCAAAGCCATCGTCGAAGAGCTGGAGAAGAACTACGCGTCGGATACCTTGATGAAGATCTACTGGTTGCCGACCATTAAGGCCGCGATGGAACTGAATGCCAACAATCCCGCCCAAGCCGTGGTGTTTCTCGAGGCGACGGCGCCATACGAGTTGGGCGCGCCGCCACAATTCCAACTGGGAACCATGTACCCCATTTACATTCGCGGCCAAGCACAACTACTCGCCCGCAACGGGGCCTCCGCAGCCGCCGAGTTTCAGAAATTCGTAGACCACCGGGGAATTTCACTAAACTTCCCACTCGGCGCACTCGCGCATCTCGGCCTGGCCCGTGCCTACGCCATGCAAGGCGACGCTGCCAAGGCCAAGACCGCCTACAATGATTTCTTCGCGCTGTGGAAAGACGCCGACCCCGACATCCCCATCCTCGTCGCCGCGAAGGCGGAATACGCCAAGCTGCTATAATCCAAATCACCCTGCCAACTTGATTTTCGAAACCGGCCAGCGTTTATCCCGTAATCAGGAAACTGTCAGCGATGTTGCAAACGGAAGCGGTCGCGTATAGATTGGCGGTCGGCCGCGAACTCAAAAATGGAAATCCCGAAGGGCCGCTTCATGCGAAGCACCGTCACGGAACGAATGCTTTTGAGGGAGATTGCTTGCGCCACGCTCGAAACGCTCTATTCCTGATTCTGATTTTCCTGATTTTAGTCGGCTTCACTCGTGCCCAGAATCAGTCGAGCCCGGATTCTCCGGTTCCACCCCCGCCCGGCTCCAGGCAAGTCCATCTGAAGCACATTCTGGTGATCGGTCAAACCAAGGGATGGCAGCACGATTCGGTTTCCGATGCCATGGCCGCGATCTACAACATGGGTCACGACACCGGTCTCTGGGATGCCATGCTGCGCACCGATACCGAGCTCATCACCAAGAAGGAACTAAAAGTAAACGGCAAAAATCTGGATTACTTCGACGCCCTGATTTTTGCCAGCACCACCGGCGAGCTTGACCTCGACGATAGCCAGAAAAAAGACATGCTCTCGTTCGTCAAAGACGACGGCAAGGGCTTTGTGGGCATTCACGCCGCCCTCGATACCAATTACAAATGGCCGGAATACGGCGAGATGATCGGCGGCTGGTTCGACCAGCACCCGTGGACCACTTTCAACGCCCCGATCATCAACGAAGACCCCAGCTTCCCCGCGGTCCGTCACTTTCCCAGAGCGTTCGTTAAATATGACGAGATTTATCAGCCTAAGGCCTGGTCGCGCGATAAGCTCAACGTCCTGCTCAGTCTCGATCCCGCCAAACTCGACTATGCCAACAATCCGCGCATCCACAGAACCGATCACGATTTTGCTGTAGCCTGGGACAAGATGTACGGCAAGGGCCGCGTTTTTTATTCGAGTCTGGGGCACACCGAGGAAGCCTGGAGCGACCCCGATATCCGCAAGATGTATTTCGAAGCGATCAAGTGGGTGCTAGGGATGACCGAAGGCAGCACCGCTTCTCATCCGCGCCCGCAAACGTCCGGCGATGCACACTAAGCCAGGGGAGACTCCTAAGGATTTAGCCGGCAAAATGAGACCAGCAATTCATTCGAACGCAATGCAGCCCCGGCGAATCCCGTGCGGGGCGAATTGTCTTCGTTCCACGTTGCAGCGGCGCGTGTTGCTGGCGGCTATGCTTCTCGTGAGCCTCGCCGTTTCCGCAGCCCAAGCTCCGCAAACACCGACGCCAACCGCGTCAGCCCGTAGCGGCGCAACGCAATCCAGCACACCTGCGCGCAAATCATATCCTCCGGCCTTGGTCGATACAGGGAAGTCCCTGTTCCAGCAAAATTGCTCCTTCTGTCATGGGCGCGACGCTGGCGGCGGAGAAAGCGGGCCGGATCTTACCCGGTCCAAGCTGGTGACTCAGGATGTTGCCGGAGACAAAATCGGCGCGGTGGTGCGCAACGGGCGCCCGGAGAAGGGCATGCCGCGCTTCGACTTTTCCGATCCGCAGATCGCCGGTCTGACCGCCTTCATCCATACCCAACAGAACATTGCACGCACCAGGAAAGGTGGCCGAAAGGGCGTGGATGTCTCCGACCTCCAAACCGGCAACGCTGAGGCCGGCAAGCAGTATTTCGACGGCGCCGGGGGATGCGCCGCCTGCCACTCACCGGCCGGAGATCTTGCCGGGATCGCGTCGCGGTACAAAGGACTCGAGCTCGAGGAACAGATGCTGTATCCCGAACACCCAAAATCCAGCGTCGCGGTAACCCTTGCTTCCGGTCAATCCATCACCGGCATCCTGGAATATCTCGACGAGTTTACCGTTGGTCTGGTGGATTCTACCGGTGTGTATCGATCCTGGCGGATCGCCGATGTGCAGTACAAGGTCGACGCCCCGGTGAATGCCCATGTCGAGCTCTTCGGTAAATACACCGATGCCGACATTCACAATCTGATGGCCTATTTGCAAACTTTGCGCTAGCTGTTGGGCTCTGTTTCGGCGCTTTCGTTGGAGAGGTCCTCAATCGATATGAAATTTCTGAAGGTTGCACGCCTTCTTGCCGCTGGCGCACTGATCGCGATCGCCCCGTCCGGCGTAATGCTCGCGCAAGGGCAAGGGGTTGACGCCCAAACGCTTCTGCATCCGCCGGCCGACAGTTGGCCAAGCTATCACGGCGATTATTCTGGCCGGCGTCACAGTTCGCTTACCCAGATTACGCCGCAGAACGTGAAAAATCTCACCCTCGCCTGGGCCTTCCAAACCGACCAGAGCGCGCAAATCAAATCCTCCCCGCTCTTGGTTGATGGCATTCTCTACTTCACCGTTCCGGACAACATTTGGGCGATCGATGCCCGCTCCGCGCACCAGATCTGGCATTACACCTACCCGCCGAACAAAGGCAATCACATCGGCAATCGCGGCGTGGCGATGTACAAAGGCTATCTTTACTTCATGGCTCCCGATGCGCACCTGGTATCGCTCAATGCCAAAGACGGCACCGTGCGCTGGATCGTCTCGGTGGCCGATGCCACGAAAGGCTATTGGACCACCATGGCGCCCCTCGTCGTCGGCGACCGCGTGATCATCGGTGTTTCCGGGGATCTCGATAACCTGACCGGCTATATACGTTCGATTGACCCCCAGACCGGCGCGACCCAATGGCAATGGAACGCCACTCCTCCCCCGGGCACCCCGAAAGGAACCACCGGCGGCACGATGTGGATGACCGGCACCTACGATCCCGATCTCAATCTTGTGTACTGGGGGACCGGGAACCCCACTCCCGTCCTGAATGGCTCGACGCGTCCGGGCGATAATCTCTACACCTGCTCCATCGTCGCCATAAATCCGGATACCGGCAAACTGGTGTGGTCTTTCCAAGTCTCGCCCCACGATACCCACGACTGGGATGCCGTCGAGATTCCTGTGCTGGTCGACGCCGAGTTTCACGGCGAGCCCAGGAAAATGCTGATGCAGACCTCGCGCAACGGCTACTTCTTTGTCCTCGACCGCAACACCGGGAAAAATCTTGTCACCGCTCCGTTCGGGCCGGTGAACTGGTCCCTGGGAGTCGATGAGCAGGGTCGTCCAATTCCGAATCCCGCCAAAGAACCGGCGCCCGACGGGCGCTTGATTGCACCCGATGAGGGCGGTCTTACTAACTATCGTTCCCCAAGCTTCGACACGAAAAACGGTTTATTTATCGTCGACGCCCATCCTAGCTACTCGATCTACTTCGCCAAGCCAGCCGATGGCGTCTACGGGTGGGCTGGCGCGGATTATGGCGTTTGGGGCAAGGGCGTGATCGAAGCCATCGATTATCAGACCGGCAAAATCCGTTGGAGCCACGAGCTTGGGCCCGAAGGGTCGGGTGCCGGCGTGCTCACCACCGACTCCGGCCTCACCTTCACCGGCGATGCCCTGGGCAACTTTCTGGCGCTCGACTCCAGCGACGGCAAGACTCTTTGGCACGCGGGCTCCGGCGCACACATCCAAAGTTCTCCGATCACCTACCAACTCGACGGTCGCCAATACTTGCTTACCAGCAGCGGCGGCGTCCTGTTTGCCTGGGCGCTTCCGCAGACCTAGCAAACACCGCCGGCCCAACTATTTCCCATCCTCGGCGCCGCGAAAGCGCACTTCGCCACGCGCCAACCACGCGCTTTTTCGACCTGGTTTTCTCGGCCCCATCGAGAAGATTACCTTGCCTGCAATCCATTGACTTGCCGTAGCTTGGCCCGTAATATGGCCCCACACAAGAGAGGCTTTCTTTCATTGATCGGCCAGACCATCTCGCACTACCGCATCGTCGAGAAGCTGGGCGGCGGCGGTATGGGTGTTGTCTACAAAGCCGAGGACGTGAAGCTCGGCCGCTTCGTCGCTCTCAAGTTTTTGCCCGACGACGTCGCCAAAGATCCCCAGGCACTCAGCCGCTTTGAGCGCGAAGCTAAGGCCGCCTCCGCGCTCAATCATCCCAACATCTGCACCATCTACGAAATCGACGATCATCGCGGCGACCCGTTCATCGCCATGGAATTTTTGGACGGGGTAACCCTCAAGCATCGCATCGACTCCCGCCCTCTCGATCTGGACACCCTGCTCACCTTATCGATCGATATTACCGACGCCCTCGAAGCGGCCCACACCAAAGGCATCGTCCATCGCGACATTAAGCCCGCCAATATTTTCGTCACCGAGCGCGGACACGCCAAGATTCTCGACTTCGGCCTCGCGAAAGTGGCCTCCAAGCACGAGATCGCCTCCCAAGCCACCATCACCGCCGATGCGACCGGGGGCGTGAACCCCGAGCACCTCACCAGCCCGGGAACCGCAGTTGGAACGGTGGCATACATGTCGCCGGAACAAGTGCGCGCCAGGGAGCTGGACCCGCGCACCGACTTGTTCTCGTTCGGCGTCGTACTCTACGAAATGGCCACCGGCACGTTGCCCTTCCGCGGAGAAAGTTCCGGCGTGATCACCGACGGAATTCTGAATCGTGATCCGGTGGCCCCGGTGCGGCTCAACCCGGACATTCCTCAGAAGCTGGAAGAGATCATCAATCGGGCGCTGGAGAAGGACCGTAACTTGCGTTACCAGCACGCCTCAGACATGCGCGCGGAGTTCCAACGTCTGAAGCGGGATACCGAGACCGGCCGAGTTCCCACAGCGAGTTCCGGTCACGTGGCGACCGCCGAGGATGCGCTTTCTCAATCGACCGTTCGCCGCCCAACATCCGTACCTGGCTCCGCTGCTGCTCCATCGGGCAGCTCGAAACTCGCAGATGTTCACGCCGTCGATGCCAAGAAACCTCGCAAAATTTTGATTCTCGCCGCGGTGGTGGTCGTCGCCGCCTTGGTCGCCGGTGCACTCTACTTCCGCTCCGCCCGTGCCACTCGTTTGACCGAGAAAGACACCATCGTCCTGGCGGATTTCGCCAACACCACCGGCGACCCCGTTTTCGACGACACCCTCAAGCAGGCGCTGGCCGTGGACTTGGACCAGTCACCCTTCCTCAACGTCCTTTCTGAAGACAAAGTGAGTCAGACCCTCAGGGAGATGACCCACTCCCCGGGCGACCGGCTAACCCAGGACCTGGCTCGAGAAGTATGCCAGCGCGCCGGAAGCAAGGCCTATCTGGCAGGCTCGATTGCCGCTTTGGGAACTCAGTACGTGATTGGCCTCAACGCCGTCAATTGCCGCACCGGTGATTCGCTGGTTGAGGAGCAGGAGCGCGCCACCGGCAAGGAGCAGGTGCTGGCGGCTATGGACAAAGCCGCGTCGAAGCTCCGTAGCGAGGTAGGCGAATCGCTCAGCTCGGTGCAGAAATTCGACGTCCCGCTCATGGAAGCCACCACCAATTCGCTGGAAGCGCTCAAGGCCTTCAGCATGGCTCGCACCCTCCGGCAGCAAAAGGGCGACGTAGACGCCGCTCCCTTCTTCAAGCGCGCCACCGAACTTGACCCCAACTTTGCGCTGGCGTACGACGGTCTGGGGCTCAGCTACGCCAATCTGAACCAGCCCAGCCTCGGTGCTGAATACCTGAAGAAAGCCTTTGAACTCCGCGACCGCGCCACCGAACGCGAGAGGTATCACATCACCGCGCACTACTACGTTCTAGCCACCGGCGAACTCGAAAAATCCAATCAGGCTTTCGAGTTGTGGATACAAGCGTACCCCCGCGACGATGTGGCTCACGTCAATCTCGGTAGCAACTACATGATACTGGGCGAATATGAGAAGGCCGCCACCGACACACGCGAAGCGCTGCGCCTGCAACCCGAGGATTCGGTCGCCTATGCGAATCTCGGGGAAATTTACCTGGCCACCAACCGCTTCGATGAAGCGCGAGCTTCAGCGGAAGACGCGCGGGTGCGCAAGTATGACGATATTCCGCTGTACCTGAACGGCTACGCCATGGCCTTCCTTCAGGGTAATGCCGCAGCCATGAAGCGGCAGTCGGATTGGGCCATAGGAAAAGCGGGCGCGGAAGACTGGATGCTCTCGGTCGAATCCGATACCGAGG
Organism: uncultured Acidobacteriota bacterium; assembly: GCA_963725655.1. GTDB lineage: Bacteria > Acidobacteriota > Terriglobia > Acidiferrales > UBA7541 > CAVRXT01. The sequence goes on from CAVRYY010000001.1 coordinate 1,542,800, forward strand.
CTTGGTCGGGCAAGGTCGTGAACGCCCGCGAGCTGTCCCGGCAAGCGGTCGAGAGCGCTCGCCGCAGCGATGAAAAGGAGCCTGCTGCCCTCTGGCAGGCGAACGCGGCCGTTCGCGAAGCGCTGTTCGGCAATGCCGACGCGGCCCGCCAGAACGCCGCCGCGGCAGTTGCTCTCGCACCGGGAAGCCGCGATGCCGAGGCCCAGGCGGCGCTAGCCTATGCCTTGGCGGGTGATCCGGCGCATGCCCAGCCGCTCGCGGACGACCTCGCCAAACGCTTTCCGGAGGACACCATCGTCCGCTCGGTCTGGCTGCCTACGATCCGCGCATCGATCGAAACCCGCCGCAAAAACGCCGCGCACAGCATGGACCTGCTTTCGGCCGCTTCACCCTATGAGTTGGGCATGCTAACCGGCAGCGCTACCAACTCCTGTATGTATCCGGTGTACGTTCGCGCCGAGGCTTACCTCAGCGTGGAACAAGGCGCCGCCGCCGTCGCCGAATTTCAGAAACTTCTCGATCATCGCGGGCTGCTGTGGAATTGTGCCACCGGCTCGCTCGCCCACCTCGGCCTCGCCCGCGCCTACGCCATGCAGAGTGACACCGCAAGAGCCCGCGACGGGTATCAGGATTTCCTCGCGCTGTGGAAAGACGCCGACCCGGATGTTCCCATCCTCCTCGCGGCGCAAGCGGAGTACGCCAAACTGAAATGATCGGCCAAACCATCTCGCACTACCGCATCGTCGATAAGTTGGGCGGCGGCGGCATGGGTGTAGTCTACAAGGCTGAGGACGTAAAGCTCGGCCGCTTCGTAGCCCTCAAGTTTCTGCCCGACAATGTCGCCAAAGATCCGCAAGCGCTCAGCCGCTTTGAACGCGAAGCCAAGGCCGCCTCCGCGCTGAACCATCCCAACATTTGCACCATCCACGAAATTGACGACCAGCACGGCCAGGCCTTCATCGCCATGGAGTTTCTGGACGGCCTCACCCTCAAGCACCGTATTTCCGGCAAGCCTTTACCGTCCGAAGAACTGCTGGAGCTGGCGATCGAGATTGCCGATGCGCTGGACGCCGCGCACGCCGAAGGCATCGTCCACCGCGATATCAAACCCGCCAATATTTTCGTCACTAAGCGCGGCCACGCCAAAATTCTGGACTTCGGCCTGGCCAAAGTCAGTCTGGCCGGCGGCTCTTCGAGCCACATGGCGTCTCTGGATACTCAGACCGGTTCAGTCAACGCCGAGCATCTCACCAGTCCGGGCACCATGATGGGAACGGTGGCGTATATGTCGCCGGAGCAGGTGCGGGCAAGAGAGTTGGACCCGCGCAGTGATCTGTTCTCGTTCGGCGCGGTGCTCTACGAGATGGCCACTGGCGATTTGCCGTTTCACGGAGAAAGTTCGGCGATGATCTGTGAAGCCATCGTGAACCGCGCCCCGGTGGCGGTGGTGCGTCTGAATCACGACGTCCCCGCGGAACTGGAACGCATCATCAATAAAGCGTTGGAGAAAGACCGCGAGCTCCGCTACCAAGGTGCGTCGGAAATGCGCGCCGACCTGAAGCGCCTGAGACGCGAAACGGAATCGCGTCAAGGCATGTCAGCGAGTTCGGGGACGATCGCGACTGTACCGGACACCGGCAGTCAGCCCGCCGCCCAGCTATCCACGCACTCGTCTGGTTCCGTTCCGGCAGCTGGCTCATCTGCTTCCGTGAAAGTCGCTGAAGTTCCGGTCGCCTCCGGGAAAAAACTCTGGAAGATTCTGGTTCCCGCTGCCGTAGTTGTGCTGGTCGCGTTGCTCGCGGGCGGTCTCTACTTCCGTGCCCGGCCCGCCGCGCCGTTGACCGAGAAGGACACCGTAGTGCTCGCCGATTTCGACAACACTACCGGGGAACCCGTCTTTGATGACGCCTTGAAGCAGGCGCTGGTCGTGCAGCTTGGGCAATCCCCCTTTCTCAATATTCTCTCCGACCGCAAGGTCGAGGAGACCCTGCGCCTGATGGGGCGTCCATCAAGTGAGCGCGTGACACGAGACGTCGCCAGGGAGCTCTGCGTTCGAACCGGCAGCAAGGCAATCATGTTGGGGTCTATTTCCAACTTGGGCGGTCAGTACGTGATTGGCATTGATGCCGTCGGTTGCAGCACCGGGGACACCCTGGCTACCGAACAAGAAGAGGCTGCCAACAAACAGGACGTGCTGAAAGCACTGGGAAAGGCAGCCGCCAGCCTGCGCGCCAAGCTTGGCGAATCGCTCGCCTCCGTCCAGAAGTTCGACGTTCCCGTTGAGGCCACCACTGTGTCGCTGGAAGCACTGAAAGCCTACAGCATGGGAATAACAACGGACCGCACCAAAGGAGACGGCGCGGCAATTCCGTTCATGAAACGCGCTCTGGAACTCGACCCGAATTTCGCCGCAGCCTACGCTGGGCTCGGGGTCGAATACAGCAATCTCGGGCAGCCCAGCTTGAGTGCCGAGAATATCAAGAAGGCTTACGCGCTGCGCGACCGGGTGAGTGAACATGAAAAATACCGTATCGCCGACTTGTACTATGGCCAAGTGACCGGAGAGTTAGAGCAGGATAGCCAGGTCTGCGAACTGTGGGCCAAGAGCTATCCGCAGGATTCCGTGGCTCATGGCAATTTGGCCTACGTGGATACCGAGCTTGGGCGCTACGACAAGGCCGTGGCTGAGACCCAAGAGGCATTGCGGATCGAACCGAATTCTGTGATTTCCTACGGCAACCTCGCCGGTTTCTACCTTGACCTCAACCGGCCGGACGATGCGGAAAAAATGCTTGAGCAGGCCCAGGAGCGCAAGCTCGATGGCGACATACTGCACTGGACAATCTATCAGCTAGCCTTTCTCAAAGCGGACCGAGCGGAGATGGAGCGCCAAGTCGCTTGGGCCGCGGGTAAGCCGGGGGACGAAGACCGCTTGCTCTCGTTCCAGTCCGATACCGAGGCGTACTACGGACGGCTTCTGAAAGCGCGGGACTTTTCACGGCGTTCGGTGGATTCGGCGGTCCGTGACGACTCCAAGGAAACGGCGGCCCTGTGGCAGGTCAATGCCGCTTTGCGGGAAGCGGAGTTCGGTAACCCAGCAACCGCGAAGCAAGATGTTGCCACAGCACTCGCGCTGGCGCCGGGCCGGGATGTGAAATTGTTTGCCGCCCTGACCCTGGCGCGCATTGGTGAGGCCGCTCGGGCCAAGGCCATCGTAGAAGAGCTCGAAAAGAATTACGGGTCGGATACCATTCTGAAGGTCTATTGGCTGCCGACAATTAAGGCCGCAACGGACCTGAATGCCAATAATGCCCCCCAAGCGGTAGTGTTCCTCGAAGCGGCTGCACCGTACGAACTAGGCCAGCCGCCGCAATTACCAATGGGAACAATGTATCCCGTCTACATTCGCGGCCAGGCGCAGCTAATGGCTCACAATGGGGCTGCGGCAGCCACCGAGTTTCAGAAGTTTCTCGAACACCGAGGAGTCACGCTGAACTTCCCACTCGGCGCACTCGCCCATCTCGGCCTCGCCCGCGCCTACGCTTTGCAGGGCGACACCGTCAAAGCGAAGACCGCCTACAATGATTTCTTCGCGCTGTGGAAAGACGCTGACCCCGACGTCCCCATCCTCATCGCCGCGAAAGCCGAGTTTGCCAAGCTGCCATAGCCTCGCAATACGGTAGTCGTGAGGTACGTACGACCGCAGGCACCGCTATGGGTTGATTAGATAACTTCTCAGTACACGTACACCGTCTCAAAATTGTGTCGCAATCGTCTCACCTCTGAGACGCGATCGCGTCGGCGGCGATTGGCGTTCACTCACCGCCGCCAACTGCCTCCCACGTCCCCTCGCATCTGCATGCTAATCATCACGTTACGGAGTCTCTATCCTCGCTACGCGCTGCGATATTTCTGTGCCCGTGGCATCCATCTTGCACCATTTTCTCCCGGGTACCCCCCTACCTAAAGGAAGGCCAGCGTGCCAGCGCGAAAAGGACTCTTGAGCCAAGTCCTCGGGCTTCTGCTTTTGGTATCCCTGCAGACATCCGCGTTTCCCCAGGATGCTACCCAGCCGGTAATCACTCGAAAGATCAAAACCAAGATCGACCCGAAATATCCCGGGCTGGCCAGGCAATACCAGATCACCGGCAAAGTCAAAATCGAAGTGACCATCTCGCCGGACGGCAGCGTCAAAAAGACTCATATCGTCGGCGGCAGTCCGCTGCTGGCCGATGCCGCGGTGGACGCCATTAAGCAGTGGAGATACGAGACTGGCCCGAAAGAAACCACCGAAACTGTAGATTTCGCTTTCGAAAACTCGACGAGATAGCCGCGCACGCAGTGCCCGTATTTATTCGCTCCACAACATGTCCTCGTACGAACACTCCTCAGAAATCCAAACGCAGAGCGAGCTGCCCGGTTCGCGGTCCGGCATTGGCCGAAGTTTGATTGGATTGCAACGCGCCAAAGGTCTGCGGGTTGCTGATGTCCACGGCCGGCGGGGCGTAGTTGGTGTGATTCAATACGTTGGTGAAAGTCGATTCGAAGCGGAGCTTCAGCCGTTCGCCCAGAGCAAACGACTTTCCTAATCCGGCAGAGACCGCGATCGCGCCGGGCCCTTGTAATATTCCCACTCCGCAATTTCCAGTCCGTCCCGCTCCGGCCGGAGTCGCCGCAAAGGCGTTCAAGTTGAAATAGTCGGCCGCGGTCCGATGCGCGGGGATCGGGTCGGCGACGCAATCGGGCCGCAGCAACGTGCCGCGATTGGCGATATCGGTGTTGGACTGGTCCAGCGTCGGACTAATGGTGGGAGTAAGCCACGGACCGGTCTGCAGCAGCGTGACCGTGCTCGCTTCCCAGCCGCCGATCAGCAGATTCTGCCATCCGGCATTGCCCAGCCATCGCCGGCCGGTGCCCACCGGAATCTGGTAGATTCCGTTCAGTTGAAAGCGATGGCGGGGCGTCCCTTCCACGTTGCCGCGGTCGGCGCGGAGGTCGAAGCGATTGGAGACCGCCAATCCGTAAGCCACCTCGCTGGTGAATCCGCTCGGAGCGTCGCCCTGTGCGTCGCTGAGATTTTTCGCCATCGTGTAATTCGCCTGGAAAAATAATCCTTTCCCCATTCGGTGATTGGCTTCCACTTGCACCGCCTGGTAATTCGCGAAGCCGGAATTCTCGGTGGAAAGCAGCGTAAACCAATTGCGATACGGAGTGTTCGAGGCGGAGTACGGCGTCGCGCTGGGCTGCACCTGGTTCAGATCCTCGGTCATCGCCAGGCGGTAGGAATTCATTCCCACATAGCTGACCCGGAGCAAAGTGCTCTCGCTGATTTGCCGCTCCACGGTGAAGTTCCATTGCGCCGCCTGCGGATCGCGGAACAGCGGGTTATTGGCCTGATCCAGAGTGCCGCCGCCGTAGACCGCAGCCACATTGGACGGCGCGGTGGCAGGGAATTGGAATTGCGGTTCGCCGCCGGCGTTGTTCGCGTAGGTGTGAACCACCGAAAGCGGGTTGCCGGCGTTGTTAAACGACATCGGACCGAGCGTGGAGACCGTGAAGATGCCGAAGCCGGCGCGCAGCACCGTCTTGTTGTCGCGAAATGGCCGGAACGCCACACTGACTCGCGGATCGAAATCACGCGCATAGATCTGTCGCAGGCCCTCCGGCAAATGATCCTGGCTGGCGGTGAGCACCTTGGTGCAAGCTCCGCCTTGGCCCAGCGAACAGGCGTTGAATGATTGCAGGAATCCGGTGTACACCTGCTGATAGGCGGGTGAATTCGCCAGCGTCTTGGCCAGGCCATCCGGAACCAGAATGCTGTTGTTGCGGGGGTCGAAGCTTCCCAGGTCGCCGACATTTTCCGCAAACGGCGGAAGCAGTTCCCATCGCAATCCGAAATTCACAGTGATGCGGTCGTTCACCTGCCACTCATCCTGGCCATAAACGCCGTATTGAAATGCTCGCGCGTTCACCTGCGGGCTGGTGATCGCAAAAAACGACGTGTTGGGCGCGCCCAGCAGCGCGTCGCCGAAAGAGCTTCCCGTGAAGACGCCCTGGTTGAACGTAAATAATCCATAGTCATCGGAAGGCTCGAAGAACATCAGGTCCTGGTAATTCACCCGGCGAATGTCCGCGCCGAAGCGAATGGTGTGTTTGCCCATCTGCCGCGTGAGGTTGTCGGTGAACTCGAACGTCTTGGACTGCGTGATTCCTGCACGGTCTCGTCCGATGGGCGTGAACCCGGTGCCGTCGCTGAAATTGAACGTGGGAAAAGCGTGGCCGGTGGGATGCTGGCTGATGTCGATTCCTTGCAGGCCAAGATCGGAAATCGCCGCACTCCCCAGAATCGGAAAGTTCACGCCGGTGAGCGCATCGGTGAAACCAAACCGGAATTCGTTCACCCACTTCGGGCTGATCGAGTAATTGTAGGAAACCAGCAGGCTGCGATTGTGCTCGGTATCCACATCGTTGGGCAGCAGCGGATTGGCTGTGTCGGTGAGCAAATTCTTCCAGCTATAGCGTGCGAACACCTGCTGCTTGGACGTAATTGTGCGGTCGAGTCTCGCGTCCCAGCCGTTGGTGTCCGCGGGAGTGGGCGCCAGCGTTTCGTAATTGAACGATGGATTGGCCGCGTTCAGGTTTGCGTTCGGCAGCGGATAGTAATTCAGCAGCGTCTGCATCACCGGGCTGATTCGGTTGTTGGGACCCGAGTTGCAAATCACGTTCGGCTGGCCGCCGTTGCAGCCCATGAACTGTTGATGCGTGGTGGGATCGATCAAAGCCGCCGTGGGCGCTCCCGTCGCTGGATTCGTAAAAGGCGTGGGATTGCTCGCGGAGATGAACCCATTCAGATCGCCGCTTCGCTCCGCCGCCGTGGGGACCAGATACTGCTCGGCAGCGGAGATGCTTCTGCGATTTCCTTCGTAGTCGAAAAAGAAAAACGTCTTACTGTCGCCCGAAAAAAGCTTTGGAATCGCCACGGGGCCGCCCAGGCTGCCGCCGAACGTGTTGAAGCGCTTGGGCACCTTCACGTCAAAATTGAGCGGCTTGGCGTCGAACGCATCGTTTTGGAAGTACTCGAACAAGCTGCCGCGAAAGCGATTGGTGCCGCTCTTGGTGGTGAAGGTCACGTCGCCAACCTGCGCGAACTCGGCGTTGTTGTTGAATGCGGTGACCTTGAGTTCCTCGATTCCTTCAGAGGACGGATAGGCATCTTGCAGCGCGCCGTTCTGGCGCACGTTGGCCGTCGAGATGCCATCGACGGAATAGCCCACCATCGAGGACGTCGCGCCGCCGATGGAAATGTTTCCCTGCGTGTCGTACTGCACCTCCGGAGAAAGGGCCAGCGCGGCCAGTGGGCTGGTGGAAACCGCTCGAGAGTTGAGCGGGAGCTGCGTGAGCTCTTGATTCTGCAGGCTCGCGGCGATCGTGCCATTCTCGGTGTTGATCTGATCGGCGACCGCGCTCACCTCCACGGTCTGGCTTTGGCTGGCGACCGCGAACGTCAGCGTGACGCGCAGATCCTGGCGGGCCTCCAGGCTGAGCTCCGGAACGAGCGCATCCGCAAAACCCGCTTTGCGCCCGGTGACGCGGTAGCGGCCAGGCTTTAGATTCTGGATCTCAAAGATGCCGTCATCACTGCTAGTCGCTTGGTGCTCGCTGTTGTCGTCCAGGCCCAGGACGGTAATCTCCGCGGCCGGCACCGCCGATCCGGTAGCATCCAGTGTGGACCCGCGCAGGCTCCCAAACGTCGATTGCGCCTCAAGCTGCATCGCCCACTGCGAGAAAAACAAGAGAAACGCGAGAACCGCCACTATCGAAATGCGCCCGACTTTTTTCAACGCAGCACCCCCGGTACTGGCGGCACTCTAAACCAGCGCCCGTAAGGGAGTCATAACCCAAGCGTAAGAAGTTCATTAGTGCCGATGGAATGTTTCGATAACGCAAATTCAGGTTGTTTATGGGATACGATTTGAAAGCAGATCGCCCTTCCGCTCGGGGCCTAGAGGGGCCGGGGGCGAAGCGCGGGAGCAGGGAAGCACGGAAACGCACTATTGTTTTTCGCCAGCATTCAGCGTATTTCGATCGTTTGTTTTCAGGAACATGCATGGGGGTATGCTGGCGGTGTTGCGATTTAGATCCCGAGCCATTTCGAAAGTCTTTGCTGCTGATCCGGGAGCGTTGGGCTTGAAAGTGCACGGCTGCGCGAGGCTAGCATTTTGCGCTAGGGCCGAAAAGGGATCACGCCGGTGGTATTGGGATAGAGGCGAGGACTTTGAGGGTTGGGAATTGGCGCCGACGCGGATATCCTGTCGCGGGGCGATCGCGTGTTCGGCGAAAACTCGGGGTGGAAAATCGTGGTCTTAGGCGTGGGCGGATAGACGAATGATCGGTGCGAAAATTGCTGTCGCGGGGGCGGGTATCTACGGCTCTACAGCCGCGATTCGGCTCGCCGAACAGGGGCACACCGTGCACTTGTTCGATCCGCTGGGGGTGATTCGGGCGGCGTCGGCGATCAATCAGTACCGCGTGCATTCCGGATACCACTACCCGCGCAGCCCGGAAACGATTGGGGAAATTCTGGAAGCGCGCGCGGAATTTGTCGCCGCGTTTTCGCCTGCCATCGTCCGCAATAGCAGGCATTACTATGCGATTCCGCGGGAGGGGTCGCGTACGCTGCCGGACGTCTACGAGGAAGTCATGCGGCAGCACGGCCTGCCGCTGCGCAGTTGCCGGCCGGCTTGGATGAATTTCGATTTCATCGATCGCTGCTACGAAGTGGACGAACAAATTTACGATCCGGAGATCCTGCGCGGCCTGATTGAGGAGCGGATTCGCGCCGCAGGGGTGCTGATGCATCGCGCGGCCTTGGTTCCCCAGATGCGCGGCGATTATGATTTTGTGGTGTGGGCCACCTACGGGCAGGGCGCCAGCCGGCGAATATTCGAGCGCGCGAAATTTCAAATCGCCGAAAAAATGTTGATCGAGCTTCCGGCGGAATTGCGCGGCGTGGCGCTGGTGGTGGTGGACGGCCCGTTTACGGCGTTTGATCCTTACGGGAGCTCGGCGCAGTCGCTGTTTGGCTCGGCGAAGAACACCAACCATTGGTCGTCGAACAATCCGGACGAGGCGATTCCTGTGCGCTACGCCCCATTAATGAATGGCGCGGAGTTTGTGCCGGTGGCATTCACCAACTTCGAAGCGATGCGCGCGGATTGCTGCTCCAGCGTCCCGGCCGCTAAAGACGCGGTGTACCGCGGCTCGCGCTTTACCATGCGCGTGGTGGAAGATAATCCCGCGCAGGACCGCCGCGTCCTTTACGTTCGCGAGGCCGCCCCGGGAGAGTTCCACATTTTTTCCGGGAAAGTGGTGAGCGCGGTGAAGGCCGCGCGAATCATCTGCGAAAGGATCTCCGGGAATGGCTGAGTTTCCGTCATACGCGATTGTGGGCCGGGGCCGATGGGCCGGCGTGATGCGTGAAATTCTGACGCATGAGGGACGCGCGGTTGCGATGGTCGCGGATGCGCGGCAGCGCAAGGGCGAGAGCGAGGCCGAGTATATGGGGCGGCTTGCCGCGGACCTCAATTTCAGCGGGGCCGGCGTGGCGTGGATCTGCGTGCCGCCGGGGCCGCATATTCTTCTTATGCTGCGGGCGGCGCTGGACGTTGGCGTGCATGTGGTGGTGGAGAAGCCGTGGCTGTGCGAGCGCCAGGACACCGGGCCGCTGGTAGAGCGGGCGCGCTCGCTAGGGCTGGCTGTAGGAATTCACTACGAATTCTGTTTGCTGGATGGGGTGGCGGCGTGGCGGCGCGATTTCGAGAGCGCGGAGGGCTTGGAATTCACCGGGCGCTTCCTGACCAGCAAGGCGGCGCGGCGGGAGACTTCAGCTCTCGACGATCTGGGCTCTCATCTATTTGCGATTCGAGAGTATGCCGTGCCGCGAGCCACTGTGAAGGAAATCGAGTGCGCCTACGGAATGCCGGATGAGCGCAGGGTGTGGTTGACGCGCGCGCGGAAGGTGACTTCACCAATCAATTTCACTGCAAACACCGAGCCGATCATTCAGCGGTTCATCGTGTTGTTCGAGCGGGCAGTGACGACGGGCGAACGCTTTCCCTTCGATCTGGAATTTGCGATGCGCGTTGCGGATGCTTCGCGGCATTGGAGCGCGCGGCTCAAATGACTGCGGTGCCGCGTTAGCTGCTGGCTGGCTTCACTCTAGATGTTGGTTCTCCTCCCGATTGCGATCCCCGTGGCACAGCCAATCTGGCGGTGCGAAACTCCACAACCTGGCGAGCTGGCGAACCCACACAGATTGGCTGTGCCGCGGCGCCCGCCCAGATTCAGAAACCGCTCGTCTTGAACTGTATTTAGCGTTGTGATACGTTCTGGAAACGTTACTGGGCCGATTTGCAGTGGGCCACCGGCGGCATTGGCAGCGGCTCGGGTGATTACTGCTCGGCTCAATCGCTGTACCCTCCGACTCGCGTCGCGACCGCCCGATAGGAGGACACATGAAGCTCTCTCCGGCATGCCTGCTCGCCTGTGCAATAGCTTTCGCGCCCGCTGAAAACTGTTTGGCCCAATCCACCATGGTGCCGTGGCTCACCCGTTCCGCGGACAATTCGAGAAGCGGTTGGAATCCGCGCGAGACCCAACTGACCCAGGCGTCCGTCGGTTCGAAGGGCATCGTCCGCGCGACCATTATTCCCGTGATCGGAGATGCGCGGGGTATGGAAGCGCAGCCGCTGATCTTGCCGAACGTGAAGACCGCGCGCGGAACCCGCGACGTGATGGTGCTGCCGTCGATGGCTGACGTCGTACGCGGAGTGGACGCACATGATGGCTCAGGCATCTGGCAGCTAACTCTCGGGATGCCGGTGACCGGCTCGCCGAGTATCGACGCCCATCAAATCAATCAACATTGGGGCTGCCTCTCGACCGGGGTGATCGACGCGGGAACGCAGCGCCTCTATCAGGTTTGCTGGGTTTCACCAGACAAAACCGGCAACCCGCAAACGGCGCGGTACTTCATGTTCGTGCGGAAAGTCGCGGATGGAAGCCAGGTCGTTGCGCCGGTGTTGATCCAGGGAAAGAGCGGCACACAGGACTTTAACGCAGCAATGCGCAAACAGCGTTCCTCTCTGGTGGAGACCAACGTCAACGGCGTGAAGACGGTGCTGGGCTGTTCGGGGACCATCAACGAAACGGAAGCGGGAGTTGCCTCCGGCTATTGTTTTGCCTTCGATGTGGCAAGCAACACGGTGAGCGCAATGCTGGCGCTGACGGCGGGCGAGGGTGCTGGCGTATGGATGGCGGGACAAGGCGCAACAGCCGATGATCAAGGCAACCTGTACGTCATCACCGGGAATGGGGACTTTGACGGTGTGAGCCAGTGGGGCGAATCGTTTCTCAAACTGAAGTACACGCCTCCTTCGGGAGCGGTTCATGCCAGCATCGAGGTCGTAGACCATTGGACGCCCTGGACGGACCTGGCGAGAACCGGGCGGGTGGCCGCGCCCGCCGTGAAGCTGGCCGGAGTCAGCGCTCCCTCCGAGGCGATGCGCGCGGTCGGTGGCGGCATGAATATGTCGCTGAAAAACGCCAGACTCGTTCCGCAGGTCAATGACCGGGGCTCTCCAGTTCTGCTCGTCTTCCCGCAGATCGCTTCCGGCGCCTGGTCCGATGAAGATTGGGGATCGGCTGGTCCGGCGTGCATCTTCGCGATTGGCGTTTGCGTGGCCACTGGAAAGGACGGAATCGCCTATCCGATCAAAACGGCGAGCCTTGGCGGCACGACTCTGGCAGACCTCGCAAACCCGAAAACGAACTGCGCAAAACTCGCCGCGGATCCGGTGTGGCTCACCATGAGCCCCGGGCCAGTTGATCCTTGTCCAACCGATCCCACTACATTGAACTTCTTTCCATGGGGCGACACAGCACATCTGCACATGACGCCGGTGCAGTACTTTGATCCCACGCTGCAATCGTGGACGATTTTCGCGTGGGGCGAGAACTCGCAATTGCATAAGTGGGCGGTCAGTTCGACTGGGAATTTAACGTACGTTGCGCAAAGCAACGAATATGCAAGTGCCGACGTGCGCGGGAATTTTCCGGGAGGAATGCCTGGCGGATTTTGTTCGGGGTCGAGCAATGGGACAGATCCGAACTCAGCGATCCTGGTCTGCACGATTCCGTACGGTGATGCCAATGCGCGCGTGGTGAACGGTCGTTTAGTAGTCTACGATCCCGTACACCTTGCGGCGGACGGATCACTCAAGGTGCTATGGGACTCGCAGAACTGGGCGATCCAGTTTCTGTTCAACAAGTTTGATCCTCCGGTGATTGATGGAGGGCAGATCTACGTGCCCAACTACAACGGCGGGGTGGACGTTTACCGGCTGGCGAAATAGGGAATGCGATACCGCCGCTAGTTTTTCGAGGGGGCGACCGGGACCAGCAGCCCGCCGGCGCGGATGTGATACAGCTGGTCGCGCCACTGCACGCTGTTGCGGAGAAAACTCGCCAGCCAAATCCCGCAGGCCAAGGCGTCCCAGAACACGATCAGCGGCAATCGTTGCGCTATGCCGGATTGTTTCATGCCCCAGACGCCGATCAGCCAGGTGATCGCGATGCGAAAGGCCAGGTAAGTTCCCAGAAAACCGAAAATCACCGGAGCGGTGGGACGAACGGCAATCGCCAGCAGCGACCACGCCAGACCCTGGGTGAAGATCAGGCCCAGATGGCCCCACGGGCGCATGTGGCGCATCACCGTCATCCAGCGCAGGCGCTTGTCGAGCAGTTCGCGAAACGACTGGTAGCCTGCTAGTTTTACCAGCGTGTACGGCAGCAGGCGGACCTCGTGGCCGCCCTCGGCGATCAGCCGGCCAACCAGCAGATCGTCCGCCAGGCGGTTTTCTAGAGCCGCGTAGCCGCCAAATTCCGCCAGCCGCGTTTTGGTGGTGACGATGGTGGGACCGAGAGCGAACTTCACGCCATCCAGCTGCCAGGCGGTAAGAATTCCCGCGTAGAGATCGGAAATCATGCCGATAGTGTGCAATTCCTCGGTGAAGGTGCCTTGGTCGGCGGCAGCATACAAACAAGTGGCCGCGCCGACGGCGGGATCGGCAAGCGGCGCAACCACCGAACGCAAATAGTCGGGCCGCACCCGGACGTCGCTATCGGCGATGACCAGCACTTCGTGTTGGGCGGCGGCGGTCAAGTGGGCCAGCTTGGCGGCTTTGTCGCTCGCGCCTTTGGCGGTGGCGCCGAAAATTACGCGAATGCTGCGCTCGGGAAAATCGCGCGCGAGTTTTTCAATCACCGGCAGAACCGGATCGCGATCGTTCCCGACGCAGAAGATGAGTTCGTAGTCGGGATAGTCCTGGCGGCAGGTGCTGGCGAAATTTTCGTACGCTTCGGGATCGATGCCGCGGACCGGTTTCAAGATGCTGACCGGCGGGGCGAAATCCGGCCGGGCGGCGTTGAGCGAGCGCGAGCGGCGGAAAAAATGCCAGGAACTATAGAGAGCGATGGAATAGAAGATGAAGGGAATGGCGGCGATAGCGAGAAAGAGCGTGGAGAAACGAATATTGCCGGGGAAATTCAACCACAGAATCACATTCAGCATTCGATTTTGGCCATGTTCAAGCGGCTTCCCGGCCGGGCGGCGATCTCCGTTTAGGGCTGAACGATATTGTTGCGAATGGCGTAGCGGACCAACTCGCTCACCGAGTGGCAATCGAGCCGGCGCATGATTTGTGCGCGGTGCGTTTCAACGGTCTTGGTGCTCAGGCCGAGGATGGTGGCCACTTCCTTGCTGGTCTTGCCTTCGGCGAGCAGTTGAACGATCTCGCGCTGCCGCGAAGTGAGCCGGTCACGGGTGGGCTTGACGTCCACTTTTCCAGTATTGATCTGCAGGAAGCGGTCGAGCACCATCTGATCGACCTTGGAAGTGAAGTAAGTCTTGTTGCGGGAAAGCGCTTCGACGGCTACTACCAAGTCCTGGCCGGTATCCGATTTCGTCACATAGCCGCGCGCCCCGGCGTCCAGCACCTCGCGAATCAATTCGTCCGAATCGTGCATGGTGACGATCAGAACTTTGGCCTGGGGATGGACCTTCATGATGCGGCGCACGGCCTCCAGGCCGTTCAGGCGCGGCATGCCGTGGTCGAGAATGATCACATCGGGCTTGAGCTTGGCCGCCTTCTCGACGGCGTCGCGGCCGTCGCGAGCTTCGCCGATTACCTCCCAGCCCTTCTGTGTTTCCAGTAGAGAGCGAATACCCTTGCGAACGAGATCGTGATCGTCGGCGATTAGAATGCGCAGGGGAAGCAAGAGCACCTCTTAACCCAGAATTTTTCGCGTTTCGCCCAAGCGGACGCGCCTGGAGTGCCAGTTGAGTCCGCACCCTTAGGTAGCAGTGTACGGCGGTTGAGGGGAAAACGCCATTGCCAAACCGTTTCGATGAAACGAAGCTAAGCGCTTCGACCCTCTGCAGCTAGCCTCAAACGTTAAGCTGTTTCCGCCACGGTGCTAAGGAATTCTTTGGAGCCATCTACAGATAAGTACGCATAGACCGGGAACACCCAATCCGCGAGACTGCTCAGTCACCACCCCTCGCCGGGCAGGCTTAGGAGGCGTTCATGAGCGGATCATTGGAAGTCCTGGTGGCCTCAAGCCACCTTGAAACACGCGCCGCGCTAATCCACGTTCTCGAACAGTTGTCGGCCGACGTGGTGTCTTCTTCTTCCGTGCAGCAGGCCGCCGAGGTGCTTTCCAAAAGGGCCATCGAACTGGTCTTCTGCGACGACGAATTGCCCGACGGTTCCTACCGCGATTTGCTGCCTGCCGCGCGGTACCGCCAACACGGCACGCGGGTGGTGGTGGTCACGCGAACGGGCGAGTGGGAGGAATACCTGGAGGCGATGCGCCTCGGGGCGTTCGATTTTATCCGTGGGCCGATGCACCCGACCGATGTTGAGCTGGTGGTCCTGCGTGCCCAGCACGAGCAGGATGAGCGCGCCGCGTAGCCCATCAGGTCGCCAATCGAGCCTGCCTACCAGGCTGCGGGCGGTCTGGTCCACGACCGCCGAAATATCCCGGAATGAATTGCATGAGGGTCCTCTGAGTCCCGCGAGTCCTGAGCCGGCGTATTGTGATATGGGCGTGCCTGAGAGTAGGATGAACGCGGTCGTCCACGGCGGCCAGGGGTACTCGCGCGCTGCCCAGATGTATTCACGCGCAAATCTCAAGCGGATTGGCGGATGATGGCGAAACGAATTGAGCGGACAGGTTTGCAACCTAGGTCTTTACCAAAAGCTCCCACCGGAATTCCGGGATTGGATGAGGTTAGCTTCGGCGGTCTGCCGAGGGGCCGGACCACGATCGTGTGCGGCGGCCCCGGTTGCGGCAAGACTATGCTGGGCCTGGAGTTCGTGGTGCGCGGAGCCATCGAGTTCGACGAGCCAGGGGTGGTGCTGGCTTTTGAGGAAACCGTGGCGGAGATGACCCGCAACGTGGCTTCGTTGGGCTTCGATCTGGATGATCTGGTGCGGCGCAAGAAGCTCTTTATGGAATACGTGCACATCGAGCCGCGCGAGATCCAGGAAACCGGCGAGTACGACCTGGAAGGGCTGTTCATCCGGCTACAACACGCGGTAAAGATGGTGGGCGCCAAGCGGGTGATGCTGGACACGCTGGAAGCGCTGTTTTCGGGATTTCCCAACGAAGGAATTCTGCGCGCGGAAATCCGGCGGTTGTTCCGCTGGTTGAAGGACCGTAATCTGACCACCGTAGTGACCGCGGAAAAAGGCGAAGGAACGCTGACCAGGCACGGGCTGGAGGAATACGTGTCGGATTGCGTGATCCTGCTGGACCATCGAATCAACGATCAGGTATCGACGCGGCGGATGCGCATCGTCAAGTATCGGGGAACGCGGCATGGCGCGGACGAATATCCTTTCCTGATCGACGAAGAAGGAATCTCGGTGCTGCCGATCACTTCGATGGAACTGAAACACAGTGTATCCAACCAGCGGATTTCTTCCGGGGTTCCGGATCTGGATGCCATGCTGGGCGGAAAGGGTTTCTACCGCGGAAGCAGCGTGATGGTGAGCGGCACGGCGGGCAGCGGGAAAACCACTCTGGCGTCGACGTTTGCGGAAGCCTCGAGCCGGCGCGGCGAGCGATGCCTGTACATCGGCCTGGAGGAATCGAATCTGCAGGTGGCCCGCAACATGAAGTCCGTGGGCATCGACCTGGATACGTGGGCGCGGAAAGGTCTGTTGATTCATGAAGCGTGGCGGCCGACGCAGTACGGGGTGGAGATGCACCTGCTGCGAATCCACAAGCTGATCGGGAAAGTGAAGCCGCGGACGGTGGTGATCGATCCGGTCAGCAATCTAATCAACGGCACCACCGAGCGGGAAGTGCAGTCGATGCTCACCCGGCTGATCGATTTCTTAAAGAGCGCGCAGATCACCTTTCTCTTTACCAGCCTCACCCACGGCGGCGCCGCTCTGGAGGCCACCGACGAAGGGATTTCCTCGCTCATCGATACATGGATATTGCTGCGCGACGTGGAATTGAATGGGGAACGCAATCGGGTGCTGCATGTGCTGAAGTCACGCGGTATGGCGCATTCCAACCAACTGCGGGAATTCTCGTTGTCGCGGCGCGGCATACAGCTGCTGCAGCCGTACATCGGGCCGGCCGGTGTGCTGACCGGAACTTCGCGGTTGAGCCAGGAAGCGCAGGAAAAGGCCAACGCGGTATCACAGCAGCAGGATATCGACCGCAAGCGCGAGGAAATCGAACGCAAACGCCGCGCGCTGCAGGCACAGATCGATGTTCTGAAGACGGAATTCTCCGCCGAGGAAACCGGTTTGGAAAGGGATCTGCAAGAATTTCAGAAGGCGCAGGTGCAAGTGCAGTTGAACCGGGCGCAGATGGCCCGGAGCCGAGGTTCGGATAGCCGGGCGGCGAAGACACGCAGCACGAAGTAGGATCAGCTTACCCGGGAGGCCAAGGCATGAAAGGGAAAAAGCCAAAGAACGCGAGCGTGAGCTCGAAGACGTCGCAGGAACCGTTCAAACTGCGGCTGTACATCGCGGGTCAAACTCCGCGATCGTTGGCGGCGCTTTCGAACCTGAAACGAATCTGCAGCGAGCACTTCGACGGCGAACAATATCGCCTCGAGGTAATCGACCTGGTGAAACATCCGCAACTCGCGCATGAAGACAATATTTTAGCTATACCGACTTTGGTGCGAAGCCTACCCGTGCCTATTCGCAAAATTATCGGCGACCTATCGAACACCGATCGGGTGCTGGTCGGCCTGGATTCTGACGGCGCCCTGCGACGGGCAAAGTGAGTGGGGCGTAAAATGACGCGCAAAATTCAACCCCGGCCAGCAGCCAGCAGAAAGAAGAAAGCCAAGCCCAAGCCGCGCCACATGTACGCGCTACGGCTGTACATTACCGGCCAAACGCCGCTCTCGGAAACATCGCTGCGCAACCTGAACGAAGTGTGCGCCGAACATCTCGCCGGGCGCTTCGAACTCGAAGTGATCGACATCTACCAGCAGCCGCAGCTGGCGCGCGAAGCACAGATCCTTGCCGCTCCCACGCTGATCAAACGGCTCCCGTTGCCGTTCCGGAAACTGGTGGGTGATCTATCGAACCGCAAACAAGTGCTGTTAGGCCTGGATATCCAGCAGGAGCATCCGAGCAATGGCTAAGGCTCCCCGCCGGTTCCGGCCGGCATCATCCGAAATTAACAAGCTGCGGGCGCGAGTGGAGGAACTCGAAGAGACGCTGGCGGCGATTTCCAATGGACGCGTCGATGCGCTGGTATTGACCGGGCCCAACGGCGATCAGGTATTCACCTTGCAGGGCGCGGAACATCCCTACCGGGTGCTGGTGGAAACCATGAACGAAGGAGCGGCCACGCTCGACGTTCAGGGGCACGTGCTGTATGCCAACTCCCACTTGGCGGAGATGTTTGAGGTGCATCTGGAGAAATTCATCGGCACGCCGCTCACGGATCAGGTGCCCCCCGCGGAACGAACCAAGCTGCAGGCGCTGCTGAACGAAGGTGCGCACCGAGAGACCAAGGGTGAAATCAACCTGCGGTCGCTGGCCGGCCGTGCGCGGTTGATCCGGTTGTCGCTGAGCCCGATGAAGAGTACCGGACTGCAGGCGGTGGCTTTGGTGGCCACCGAATTGACCGAGTTGGCGGAGGCGAACGACGCGCTGCGGCTCAACGAAGAAGCCCTGCGGCAACTCTCAGGGCGATTGTTGCAACTGCAGGACGAGGAACGGCGGCACATCGCGCGAGACTTGCACGACATCACCGGGCAGAAGCTGGCGGTGTTGGGAATTTCTCTCTCGCAGGTGCAGCGGGCCAAGCCTTTGCTGAAGGATGCGGACGCGCAGAAGCTTGTCTCGGACTGCCTGATCTACACCAAGCAGATCAGCGAAGAAATCCGGACGCTTTCCTACGTATTGCATCCTCCGTTGCTGGATGAACTGGGGTTGACGTCGGCGATCCGCTGGTACACCAAGGGATTCGAGGCGCGCACGGGAATTCACGTGGAGATCGAAATTCCCGCCAGTTTTCAGCGGCTTCCTCCGGACGTGGAGGTGACCCTGTTCCGCATCATGCAGGAAAGCCTGACCAACGTGCATCGCTATTCCGGCAGCGCCACCGCGTTTGTGCGAGTGGTGTGTTCCGACGCCGAAGTGAAGCTGGCAGTGGGCGATCGCGGGAAGGGGATGCGGTTGGACTCGAACGAGGCGGTAGTGAGCGGCGATAGCGAAGTGTTAGGTGTGGGGATTCAAGGCATGCGGGAACGGATGCGGCAGCTCTCGGGGAGCCTGGACATCCAATCGCGCCCGAATGAGGGCACGGTGGTGACGGCGACGGTGATGATTCCCGATATGATGTCGAAGTTACGGGCGGAAGCGGACAGCGCCGACCGGGCGAACGACGAGTCCAGTCTGGCGGAAGTTACCGGAGCGGCAAACAGCGGGCGCAAGCGCATTCTGATCGCGGACGATCACGAAGTGCTGCGGCGAGGCGTGCGGACGCTGCTGGGCACCGAGTCGGAATGGGAGATATGCGGCGAGGCAGTGGACGGGAAAGATGCCGTCGATAAAAGTGCGGCGCTGTCTCCGGACCTGGTGATACTGGACGTCAACATGCCGGTGTTGAACGGGCTGGCGGCGGTGCGGCAGATATTGCGGCTGCGGCCGCAGCCGAAAGTGCTGGTGTTTACGGTGCACGATTCCGATCAGACGATGACGGAAGTGCAGGCCACCGGCGCGCACGGATATTTGTCGAAGGCGAAGGCGCAGCAGGATTTGATTCACGCGGTTAAGGCGCTGCTCGCCGGCAGGGATTTCTATCCAGCGATGCCTGGCCGCACAAATTAGGAGCAGCGCTCGGTTCTAAGGTTCGTTACCGGCTATTTCTGCTCTCCGCAGGTTTCCGCGTCATGACCCCCCGATGTTCGCTTTTTGTCCCCCTTGTTATGGTGGATGTCCTTCTCCTGGTGGCACATAGGTGAGGGGTCCGATTTTTGGGGTGTGAATTCGTGTTTTCAGTGCGATTGCGTTGGTGCTAGGTACTGTGTTTTGTTAGAGATGCATTTTCTAATCCTTACGGTTGTTGCGATTCAATTCGGGGCTTTGCGGGATTGAAATCTGGTGTTGGATTTGCATTTTTTGGGTTTCTGTTTGTGCGTGATTTTGGGGCAGGGCGGAGTTCAAGAACTAGCAGGCAGCCTAGCAAAAAGTGGCGCGGGAAAACATCCGTTGGAGTACCGACTCTGGCTGATTTCTCTCCACGGGGCTGTCCGATGAGCGGTGGGTGGTTGGAGTATGCGAAATCTTGGTTTTGTTTTCACACAGCCAGGTTGGCTGTGCCACGACACCCTCGGGGAGCTTCAGGTTGGGCCAATCTTGGTTTTGGATTGCACACAGCCAGATTGGCTGTGCCACGACAGGCTGCACGGGTCGAATGGCTTGGGCACGGCTCTAGGATTTTTTCTTGGCGCCGGATTTGCGGCTGTTCTTGATCCACCGATAGATGGAGAACGCGCTGGCCAGCACGGAGATGCCGATGACCACGAACATCCAGTGTTCGAACTGACCGGACTTTGCCGTGGAGATCATGAACCCGCCGTAGTGAATCGCCAGACCGCCCTCCAACGAGAAGCGCACCAGGCGCGAAGCGCCGATGATCAGCAGGAGTTTTCTTCGTGGATGATTGAGGGCTGCGGCGGTGGCCACGACCACAGTGAAGGGAAACGGCGGAGGCATCAGCGCGGCGAACGCGACCACCAGGATGGCGTGGTCTTCCATCTTCTTTTGGAAATATTTCAGGCCCTTGCGGGGAACGTGCTTCTTTATTTGGTGTTCGCCCTTGTGTCCCAACCAGATGGTGGTGGCGCAGCCGGCGACAGAGCCAATGGTGGCCGCCAGGACGTAGAACGGCATGTGGGAATGGTGGTGGGCGCTGAGAGCGATGACCAGGAGGTCAATTCCGAACGGGATGATTAGAAACGTGGAGTCGAGGAAAGCGAGGCCTAACACGCCGAAAGCACCGGCATGCAGCAGGCTAACCAGAAAGCCATGGATGATCGAGTTCGGTTTCACCCCGGAAAACCGCCGGAAGCGATGCAGTTGAGTTTGAGCCGCAGCTCAACAAAAGTCTTGGAGGTTTCGAGTCCGTTCAGTCGAGACTGGGGGCGATGGAACGATTCACGGTAAGACGATCGCGTTGAGAAGGGCATCCAGAGATCCTCGGGCGAATGAGATGCCACCCAGGCACTATAGGCGACAAATTGCAGGCGCACCATCCTCCGCATCCCGCGAGCGCGGTGTGGAAACACCCTACAAGGCCCATACATGATTACCTACAAGCCTCACCCATGAAAGGACGGCCCAGATTCGCGGAGGGTTTCCGATGCGCGGCGGGGAATCGGAAGATGGCGCTGTGGATAGGACGGTGAACAATTCTGAGGCCGGGGACGTGTTGGCTGATCTGGCTAGAAAGCTGAAGGCTACGTGAGATATCCGGCGGGCCCGCTTGAACACACGGGTCCGCCGGGACTGGATTCGTTACCGCAACGAGTCGCCGAGAGTCGCGAGGCGATCTGCCATCGCTGCGCGAAAATCGGAGGCCATGTCGTTGGCCTTCTGCTGCTGCGCGGGCGTCAGCACCTGAAAGATTTCGCCGCGGATTTTTTCTTTCTCGACGATAGCGTCGGTGAAATTGGCGGATTGCTGCTGGGCGACGGAGCGAACGAAGGCTTCATCGAAGGTGCTTTTGGTCCGCAACTGTTCGTTCTGTTGCTCGAACCGCAAAGCCAGCGATTGGATCGCCGGGCGCTCGTTCTGCAGGATGGTGCGGATGCTTTCGCGCTGGGCGTCGGTGAGGTCGAGTTCACGCGCCACGCGGCGCGCCATGAACCCTGAACGCTGCTGCTGCATCCATGCGTGGCACGCGGGGCCGCGAACGGCCGCCGCCGCTACCGCGGTTCCCAGAGCTGCTACCGCCACTAGAGCTATAAGTCCCTTTTTCATGGTAGTTCTCCTTTTCTGAATCTGACTCGAATCTCTGCCCTTCACCTATTAAGACGTTTGAGCACGGCCTGCGAATGTAAGGAAGTGTCGGCTTGCAGCCCGGGCAACTCCAACACCAGCGCACAAACAAAGGCGACCGCCCGATTTTCGAACGGCCGCCGGACTGGAACATTGCTCCGCTACGACTAGGGGCAGGTGACGGTCTGGCCAGCGGAATTGGTGCAGGTTCCGGTGTGAGTGACGCCCTGACCCTTGGTGGCCGACGTGTCTCCGGTGTAGGTGGTGCCGGTCTTGCTGGTGGCGGTGGTGGTGTGAGTGGTAGTGCCGTTCTGGGTGGTGGTATTCCCCTTGTAGCTGCCGCCGTTCACGCCCTGCGCGGTAGTGCTGCGCGAACCGGTTACCTGTCCACCCGCGGTGCGTGACGAAGAGCCGCTGCTCTGAATCGAGCCATTGGCGCCGGATGCGGAAGCGCTGCCCTGGTGGGTGGCGCTGCCGTTGCTCCACTGCGTGCTGCTCTTGCGCGCGCCGGAAGCACCGTTGGCTCCTTTGAACGCGCCGCCGCTGGCTGCCTGTCCTGAACCTTGTCCGTTGGTGGTGACGGTTCCGCCGCGCGCCGCCTTACCTTTGGCTCCCGAGGCCACGGCGCCGCGCGCTGCGGTCACGCCGCCGGAGGAATTCTTTCGCGCCACGCCTCCGCGCGCGACAACCTGCGCGCTCGCCGAGCTGGCCATCATCCCGAAGGCTGCCATCGCTACCAGTACTGCCCATTTGGAATTGATCTTCATGTTCGATCTCCTTGTGTGGATCTCAGCGCTGCGAATGTTGCGCGCTCGATAGGAGTAACACGCGTCGCGGGCGATGGTGTGTAAGGAAGTGTCGGGATCGCAGCTATGGAAGGGGCTTTCCGCAGGCAACTGGGTGCGATGGATGGCGAAAACGAAATTCAAAACAGGCGAATTCAAAATAGGCAAACTCAAAACAGGCACATTCAAAACACGCGTTGCCCGGGGGCTTTGCGCGCAAAAGTTGACGTTCCAGGACACAACGCCCACCCTTCCCAAACCCTGGGACGAGTGGGGCACCCGGAAAAGATAGGGGCGTTAAACCGTAGAACCGGAAGCGGGGTGATATTGCGCGGGCAGAACTATACGGACTTCGAGGCCGCCGCCTTGGTGGTTTGAGGCGGTGATGGAGCCGCCCTGAAGCAGGGCGACGCGTTGGGCGATCGCCAGGCCGAGTCCGGTGCCGCCGGTGCCGCGATCGCGGGCTTCGGAAACTCGATAGAAGGGTTCGAATATGCGAGATAGAGAATCGGCGGGAACGCCGGGTCCGTGATCTCGAACGCAAATCGTGGCGCGCGGCTGAGCAGCGGCTTCGCACGTCAGGCTGATCTCCACCGAACTGCCTGGCGGGGTGTAGTGGAGGGCGTTGCGCACCACATTTTCGATGCAGCTTCGCAGCAGGTTCGGATCGCCGTTTAGCCAACATTCGTCGGCGTGGGAAACACTTACGATCTTGTCCTGGGCGGTGCCTTCGAGTTGCGCGTCGGCTGCCACGCTCTCGAGAATCTTGCGCAAATTGAGCGGGCTCCCGGGGGGCCGGTCGGCGGAAAGGTTCAGGCGAGTGAGGGTAAGGATCTCTCCGATCATGGCATCGAGGCGATGGAGATCGGTCTCGATGCGCTCGAAAGATTCGGAGTCTCCGCGGCGCGCCAGCTCGAGCGAAACGGTCATTCGCGCCAGGGGCGAGCGCAATTCGTGGGAGATGTCGCCCAGCAGTTGCTGCTGCTTTTGCAGCAGGGACTGAATGCGCCCGGCCATGGCGTCGAAATCGCGAGCCAGATCGGCGAGCTCGTCATTGCGGGGCTGGATGGCCGGCGTCGCGCGCACCGAAAGATCGCCTTCGGCGATCCTGCCGGCGGCGGATTGCAGGGCGCGAATCGGGCGGGCGATGTGGCGAGCCAGCCAAAAACTCAACAGGCCGGCACAGAGCAGGGCGATGACAATGCGCAGCAGGGTCACGCGAAATTCGGGTTGGGCCTTCCAGCCGCGCAATGGACGCACCAATGCGACGAAAACGAATGTGCCGGTGGGAGTATGAACGACCGACGCAGCGGTCCAGAAAATGCCCACGCGGAATTTCGATTGGCCGGATTTTAGAGCGTCATCAAGTACCGCCCGCGCGCCCATGGGGGCATCGCGGCCGCTGATCGGATGGCCCGAAGCGTCCAAGAGTGCGGCGTGAATGCCGGAAGATGTTTCAATTTCGTCGAGATATTGGTTCAGCTCGGTGGCGCCACCGTGGATATAAAAGTCAGTAGCGCTGCGCGCATAGAAATCGGCGGTGTGCGAAAGCCAGCGCCGGCCGATGGGCTCGGCGCCGCTCAAGATGCCGATCGCGAACACGGAAATCGAAACCAGCGCGGTGGAAGCCCAGAACCACAGCAGAATCTTGGCGAAGATGCCGCGGATCATAGAGAGGCCCTCACTCTTGCACCGGGGCGGCGCCGGGATCGGCGTAGAGATAACCGGTGCCGCGAATGTTGCGAATGCGTTCGACGCCGCCTGCATGAGCGCCGAGTTTCTTGCGCAGATTGCTGATGTGGTTGTCGATGCTGCGATCGAGCATGCCAATGGGGCGGCCGAGAGCTTCTTCGGCGATTTCTTCGCGGGACACCACCTTGCCGGCGGAACGAGCGAGCAGCAGCAGAATATCGAACTCCGCCGCGGTGAGTTCCACGGATTTTTCTTTGCGCAGGACGATCCTGGTTTTGCGATCGAGGCGCAGGTCGCCAATGCTGAAAACGTCGGGCAGCGGGGCGGGACTGTGGCGTCGCAGCACGGCGCGGATACGCGCGACCAGTTCGCGCGGATGGAACGGTTTGGGGAGGTAGTCGTCGGCGCCTGCGTCGAGCCCGGCGATGCGTTCGGTTTCGTCGCCGCGCGCGGTGAGCATCACAACCGGGACGGCGGAAGTGCGGCGGATCCGCTTGAGAACCTTGCGGCCATCGCCGCCGGGCAGCATGACGTCCAAAATGACGAGCTGATAGCGGTCGCTCGCAGCTTCGCGGATTCCGGCGTCGGCGTCATGCACGGCGGAGACGGCAAAGCCGTCCATGGCCAGCAGCCGAGAAAGGGAAGCGCAGAGTTCCACGTCGTCGTCGATGAGCAGCAGGTCGATGGGTTCCATGCCACGGGAAGTTTCCGTCGATTTGACAGGGAAAGCCAATAGTTTAGTGGCGCCCGACACTTCCTTACAATCGCGCCGCGGCGTTGCGAGTAAGATTCGTGGAGCGAAATCCTGTTTTCTTCGATCGAACAGAGTCGTGGAGGCCAGCCAGATGCGAACGGCGCCGTTTTTTGTCGTTTTGACCTTGGGATTTTTCATGACGGCTTGCGCCGGGGGCGTTGGTTCAAATGGGTCTGGCAGCAAGGGATCGACCGGCTCAACCGGAACCAGCGGGACGACCGGCACGACAGGGTCCACAGGCAGTACAGGCGCGACTGGATCAACGGGCACTACAGGCTCGACAGGATCAACGGGCACTACCGGTTCAACCGGTACGACGGGCGCTACGGGTTCCACCGGCACAACGGGCAGCACGGGATCGACCGGGACAACCGGATCGACGGGGACTACCGGCAGTTCGGGTGTCACGATCGAGCAGCAAATCGGCGCGGCGACGGAAACCGCCAACAACGACAGCGATTGCACGGCGATCGAGCCGTTCTACTGGGAAATCGGCGACTCCGCGTCGTCCATTGTCACCGGCCAAGTGGGCACTCCGGTGGTCGACCCCGCCAGTCCGATCTTGATTGCCTCCGCCTCGAAATGGTTCTGGGGTTCGTACATCCTGCAAAAAACCGGCGGTAACCTGACCGCAGACCAAACCAACTCGCTGCGAATGCTGACCGGCTACAACACGTTTGATTCCGCGCTGTGCGTACTCACGCCCACGCTTCAAGGCTGCCTGGCGCTTCGGCAAAACGGCGTCCAAGACGCAGGCGCGATTGGCGAATTTTATTACACCGGAGGGGATGATGCGGTGCAAGGCGTCGCAGAAGGCCTAGGCCCGGACAACGACGCCGCGCTAGCAACTGAGCTCGAAAGCCAACTCGGCACCGATCTAGCGCTCGGCTACAACGATCCCGACCTAGCCGGCGGAATGAAACTCGCTCCCAACACCGAAACGCAATTCCTGCGCAAAATTCTGAATGATCAGCTGGTGATCCACGACTACCTCGGCGTAAACACGGTATGCACCAATCCGGTTACTTGCCCCACGGCACTCTTCACTCCGGTCCCCAGCAACGAATCATGGCACTACTCGTACGGCCACTGGGTAGAAGACGATCCCAACGTGGGCGACGGAGCATTCTCCAGCCCGGGCGCTTTCGGCACGTATCCGTGGATTGACTCGACGAAGACCTACTACGGCGTGGTGGCGCGAGTCTCGTTCGCCAATGGCGCGTATAGCCAGTCGGTTTACTGCGGAAGGAAGATTCGGAAAGCCTTCGTGACCGGCATCGAGCAATAGGTGCGGTTCCGATGAGGTATTTTCGCCCAGCCGTTTTGCTTGGACTTTAGGGCCCGTTGCGAACGGTCAGGCAGTCACAGTGACGCGGGTGCCGTCGCTGACTACCACGCGATCGCGGCCGGCGGATTTCGCGACGTACAGAGCGGCGTCCGCGGTCCGAACGAGGTCGGCGATGTTGTCGCCATGGTCGGGGTAGGTGGCGAGGCCGACGGAAATGGTGACACCGGAGGGAACCCCTAACTGGGTACCCACGGAAATGCGCCTGGCGCCTTCGCGCAGAGACTCGGCGCGCCCCAAAGCTCCTTCGGTATCGGCGTCGGGCAAAATGATGGTGAATTCCTCGCCGCCATAGCGGCAGGGTGTGTCGTCGACGCGCACGTGCTCGCGGAGAAATACGCCGAACTCGCGGAGTAAGGCGTCGCCTGCTTCGTGGCCCATGGTGTCGTTAAAGCGCTTAAAGTGATCGATATCGATCATGAGGACGGTGAGCGGCGCTTTCTTTCGCTTGGCCCGATGTAATTCGCGGACCAGCGATTCTTCCATATAGCGCCGGTTGAAAAGGCCAGTGAGCGGATCGCGGATGGACTGGCTGCGAAGTTTGTCGCGGAGCTGCAGATTGGCGATGGCCAGGGAAATTTGCTCCGCTGCACCAACACTCAAGCGCAACTGTTCGGAGTTCGAATCCGGTGCGGACGGCGCCTGGCTGTGCCCACTTGGCTCGCCGGCCGCGCTGAGAACGCACAGGATGCCTAGCGTTTCGCCGTGCGCGATCATCGGAATGCACACCGCCGGCGAAGTGGATGCCACATCCAAGTGGCGACAGCGCAATTCGAAATCGAGTTCTGTGGCTTGCACACGGCCGCGACGCAGGGCCCAACAGTCGTCGGGGGCGAAATTCGATTCTCCGGGGCGGGCCGCGCCCCAAGAGCAGACGTTTTCCAGAATATTGCGCGACGCACTGGTTACGTATAGCGCGCCGGAAGTGGCGGGAAGTAGATGGGGCATGATCGGCCCAATCATCTTGTAACTCTCATCGAGATTGCGGCACGATTGCAGGCGCTCGACCAGTTTGTTGAGCATGGCGCTGTCGTGGGCCTGGCGCTCGACCACCTTTAGCGCCTCGGCGGTGCGAACGTGTGCCGACTGAACTTCAAGCTCCGATCTTCGCTGCTCGCTCACGTCGCTGAATGCGATCACCCCACCCGCGGTTCCATCGTCACCGTGCAGCGGCCGTCCGGTAACGGAGATCCACACCGGTTCGGAAGCACCCGGACGGCGGACCAGCACCCTGACGTTGTCAGTCGATTGCCCGCGCAAGGCCAGGGATAGCGGCAAGTCTCCCAGCGGGTATTGAGTGACGCCGTCGGGCATTAGAAGCTTGAACTCGGGACCCCAGTTGGTCTGGTTCCGTGGGCCGAGGCCGATACCGAGCAACCGATCGGCTTGTTCATTTACCAGGACGATGTTCCCGCTTTTGTCTGCGACGAGCACACCCTCGCCCAAGCTGTCCAGCACCGATTGCAACATGCTGCGTTGCCGCGCCAGGTTGTGTTCCGCGCGATCGCGATGCCTGCGATCGATGCCGCCGACGATGGCCGCGAATGCCACAAACGCCACCGCCAGCAACATGCCTCCCAACGTGACCAGCAGGCTGCGGCGAGCCTGGGCCGAAGCGGTCGCTTGGCGTTGGGCGAGCAAAGAAATTTCCTCGCCCTCCATTTCGGCGAGCGCCTGGCGCGTGGCTTCCATGGTTTTACGGCTGCGGACATAGAGATCGGATTGATCTTCCGAGCGGATCGAATTCTGGGAGTCGACGGCAACGGCGGCCTGCAAGAGTGCGATACGGTCGGTTACCAGGGCCTGCAGCCCGGGAAGGCGCGCTTGTTGGTGGGGATTGTCGCTGGTGAGCGCGCGCAAATGTTCGATGGTCGCCGGTACGCCAGCCACGGAGCGTTCGAAAGCCGCCAGGTCTACCGGATCGTGGGAAATATAGTAGCCGCGGCGGCTGCTCTCGGCGCTGGTAAGGTCCGCCGCAACTCGCTGCAGGGTTTGCTCCACGTCACGGGTGTGGGTGACCCACGACATCGAAACGACCAAGTGTTCGACGCTTACGTACATCTCAGCGGCCGCGCCCACGAGAACCAGGATGCCAAGAGCGAGGGCGCACTGGCGGACGCCGGCGTTGGTCCAGCGTAGGCGGCGGGTTTGAGTGGCCTCAGATTTCAAGGTGGCGATTTCCTGGTGACCGTTAGGATATCGCGCGCGGAAGGTGCACCCAGGGAGCGAAGGCAGCGGCCGCGGCGGACTGGCGGAAGAGCAAAGGATACCGGCGAAAGCAAGGCGTAGTATCCGAAACGAAGGTACAGGAGAAGTCTAAGAGGCTTCTAATCGGGGAACAAGAGCGGCAACCGCAGGTATGCCCGGTTGGTAAAGGTAAGGTTCGGCACCGCGGCGATGAGGGGATCATTTCTGCATCCCAGCTAGAGGTGAACACCTCGCTGGGAGGCATCCCTTAAGGCACGGAAAAGCTTGGCGATCTGTGATATATCTCCTCGATCAACTCACATCCGACTGGATAACTAACAGCATGAAAACACTTTACTGGATTGCGTTTTTCGCGGTGCTGGGGTCTGCGCCGGTGGCTGCTGGGCAGGATGCCGCGGCGGTGTGGGGCGCGGTTTCGCAGACGGCGTTCGACCCGGCCAAATCGGGGCACGTGGAAAATATCGTGATCACACGGGACCGCATGAGCATCACGCTGGTCACCGGGGAGATTCAGTTTGGGCAGCCCGCGAATGGAGTGGTGTTTGCGGCGGCATTTAGCGGACGAGGGAAGCTGGAGATCCAGCCACCGAATCCGCGAGAGGAGCAGCAACTGCAGTTCATGGCTCGAACGAATTCGCTTAGCGTGGAGTTCACCGAGGCAACGTTTAGTTTTACGGACAGTTTTTTGCAGGACGTATCGGGATCGATGAAGTGGACGCCGTCGCCGGCCGGGCAACTGGCGGATTTGTACGGAA
The DNA here is from genome assembly GCA_963725655.1 of uncultured Acidobacteriota bacterium. Classification (GTDB taxonomy): domain Bacteria; phylum Acidobacteriota; class Terriglobia; order Acidiferrales; family UBA7541; genus CAVRXT01. The sequence continues at coordinate 1,571,947 of CAVRYY010000001.1, forward strand.
AGCGCCAGACCGAGCGCGAAAACGTGGCCGCGGAGATCGTCCCGCGCGTTTTTCTGGGGGTGCTATCCGGCGACCGTGCGCGCACCGCTTACTTTGCCGGCGAATTCAAGACTCAACTCTACGGCTGGGTAATGGCGAAGTACGATGCGCTGGATCCCGAGCAAGTGTTCGTGGGGCGGTGGGGTGGGCGGACCGAAATCTTAAATCTCGACACGTGGATGCACTTCGCGGCGGGCAATGGGACAGGCGATCCGTTCGCCGATCCGCAGGCCAAGGATCTGTTCACGCCGCGGGCCTACCATATCGATGCCACCGTGACGACTGGGGCAGAACTCTCGGCGACCACGCAGGTAAAGATGGACGAACGGGTAGACAACGAGCGCGTTGCCTTGTTTGCTCTGAACCCCAACCTACGGGTGGACTGGGTGAAGGACGGCGACGGAACATCGCTGGCATTTTTCCAGCCGCGAGAAGCGAAGGACCGCTACCAAACCTACGGCCAGTACATCGCGGTGGTGCTGGCCCAAGCGTCGAAGGCGGGCAAGAAGGCGACGCTCGAATTCCACTACGCGGGAAAGCGGGTGATCCGAAAGGTAGGAGAGGGAAACTACTTCTGCCCGAGCTACGGCTGGTATCCCGGCGCGGCGAATGAATTTTCCAGCCGCTCCGATTTCGAGCTCACGTTCCACTACCCCAAGAAGTACTCGCTGGTGGCCACTGGCAGCCCGGTGGGGACTCCCAAAGATGGAGCGGGCACCTGGAAGAGCGAGATTCCGCTGGCTGCGGCGGGGTTCGCCTACGGCGATTACAAGGAAAACAGCCAGAAAGTAGGCAATGTTAGCGTGGACGTATTTGCGAATCGGAACCCCGATGATTTCCTGACGACGGTAAACACTCTGAATAGCGGGGACCTGCCGGGGAAGACCCCGATGGACACCATGCCGATCGGGACGCTGGATGCAGCCGCCACCATCAAGGAAATGAACAGTGAAATCAGCAACAGCATAAAGCTCTTCCAGGATTATTTCGGACCATATCCCTACAGCCATCTCGCGGTGACCAATATTCCTTACAGTTACGGGCAGGGATGGCCGGGGCTATTGTATCTGTCGGTACTTTCGTTTCTCGATTCGACGCAACGGCACGCGCTGGGAATTACCGATCAGCTGGGGGTGAGCGATTATTTTCGCGCCCACGAGACCTCCCACCAATGGTGGGGGCACCGCGTGGGATGGAAGAGCTATCACGATCAGTGGATGTCTGAAGGTTTTGCCAATTTTTCGGGAAATCTCTACATTCAATATCGCGAAAACCCCGGCGAATATCTGAAGCGCATCAAACTGGATCGAGAACAGCTATTGCAGAAGGATCGTTACGGCCATGAGTACGAATCAGTCGGCCCGGTGTGGATGGGGGAACGGCTGCGTTCGACGGAGAGCCCCGACGCGTACGACGTGGTTATCTACAAAAAGGGCGGGTACATCCTGCACATGATCCGAATGATGATGAGAGACGGACAAAATGCGGATGCCGATCATTACTTCAAGGATTTGATGCACGACTTCACCAAGACCTATGACAACAAGCCAGCGTCTACCCTGGATTTCCAGGCGCTGGTGGAACAGCACATGCGCCCGCATATGGCCGCCGACAAGCAGCATCTCAATATGGACTGGTTCTTCCGCCAATATGTGTACGGCACCGGCGTGGCGCACTACGATTTTCACTACAAGGTGACCGAACAGAATGGCAAATGGCTGGTGGACGGTACGATTTCTCAATCCGGAGTGCCAGCCGATTGGCACGACGTGCTGCCGGTTTACGTGCATCTGCCAGCGGGCAAGGTCGTCCAAGCGGGTTGGGTGCGTATCACCGGGCCAACCTCGCAGCTAACGTTGACGTTGCCGATGAAGCCCGACAAGATCTCGCTGAACGACTACGAGGAGATTCTGGCGGTGGTCAAACAATAGCGTCCAGGAGCGCCAGGCGCGAGTATCGCCGGGCGAGAGTGTGCGTCCCGCAACAGCCCGATCCCGCAAGCGGACAATCGGTCGGCGTCTCAAATCCCTGCCCTTGGCCTAACTGATTGATATTACAGGGTATAGCTAGGCCGCTGCATGGCCCACCGCATGCACGTGTAGATACCGACGAGGAGGATCAAAGCATGTCGATGTCGATGACGCAATCTTGGCGGGATGGCCTCAGGAGGAACGTGTGGACCAGCCCGCGCCACCATTGGGAAATGACCAGGCAGGATTGCGCCTATGCGTTCCGCCGGTTGCGTAAGAGCGCTGGGTTCTCTGTTTTGGCGGTGCTAACGCTTGGGCTGGGAGTGGGCGCCAACACGGCCATCTTCAGCGTGGTCAACGCGGTGCTGTTGCGTCCGCTTCCGTATCCGCGCGGCAACGAACTGGTGGTGGTGCGGCAGGCGGCGGAGGGTCCGGGGCTGGACAATATTAATTTTTCGGTGAAGGAAGTGCAGGACTACCGCAGCCAAACCCAGACGCTCGCGGACGTTGAGGAATATCACACCATGACGTTTACGCTGCTGGGGCGCGAGGAGCCGCTGCGGGTGCAGAGTGGGGTGGTCTCTCCGGGATTCTTTGGAATGTTCGGAGTACGCCCGATCATGGGCCGGGATTTCCGGGCGGATGACGACCGTCCGGGGGCGCCAGCGGTCTTGCTGGTGAGTTACGAATTCTGGAAGCAGGGCCTGCGTGGGGATCCGGACATCGTCGGCAAGCGATTTCAAATGAACGACAAAGTGCACACGGTGATCGGGGTGCTGCCGCCGGTGCCGCAATATCCGAACCAAAACGATGTGTACATGCCGACGTCGGCGTGCCCGTTTCGCGGTGCAGCGCACATGATAGAAGACCGTGACATGCGAATGATGAGTGTATTCGGGCGCGCCAAAGAAAACGTGAGCGCGAAGCAGGTAAATGCGGACTTGGCGACCATTGCCGCTCGGCTCCGCCAGGATTATCCGGAGAGCTATCCGCAGAAGATGGGATACCGTGCAGCGTCCTTCTCGCTGCAGAACGAACTGACCAAACAAGCGCGCCCTACGCTGTTGGTGCTGCTGGGCGCCGCGGGCTTCGTGTTGCTGATCGCCTGCGCCAACATCGCCAACTTGACGCTGTCACAGACGGCGCGGCGGGAGCGGGAGTTCGCGGTGCGTGCGGCGCTGGGGGCGGGGAAGGGCCGCTTGCTGCGGCAACTACTCACCGAGAGCGCGATGCTGGCCGTGGCAGGCGCGCTGGTGGGTTTATTTTTCGCTTCCGCGGGGATGGATCTACTAACCGCGTTCGCGGCCAGGTTTACGCCGCGCGCGCGGGAGATCGATATTGACCGCACGGTACTGTTGTTCACGGTGGTGGTGGCCATGGTAACCAGCGTTGTGGCCGGAACGCTGTCGGCGTTCTTTTCGCGTTCGAACCTCAGCGGGGCCTTGAAGGATGGCGGCGCCGCGGGCAACGGGCGGGCCAAGAACCGCCTTCGCAACTTGCTGATCGTCTCGCAGGTGGCGTTTTCGTTTCTGTTGCTGGCCGGCGCAGGGCTGATGTTGAGAAGCTTCATCAAATTGCAGGGCGTGAATCCCGGGTTTGTGCCGCAGCGCGTGCTGACCATGGGAATCAACCTGAATTTCTCGAAGTACACCACGCGGCAGCAGTCCGAGGAAGTGGCTCAGAAAATATTGGTGCAGCTGCAGGGGCAGCCGGGGGTGATGTCCGCGGCGATATCGTCGAGTTTCCCGCTCGATCCGGACAACATCATCAATGGCTCCAGCGCCAACCCATTTGAAATCGAGGGGCAGCCGCCGGCGGCAGACGAAGTGACCCCGGAATCCGATTTCCGCACCGCTACTCCCGATTATTTCCGGACGCTCGGAATTCCCGTGCTTGGCGGCCGGATCTTTACGGATGCCGATCGCGCGCAGGGACCGCAGGTCGCGATCATCAACCAGGCGTTAGCGCGCCATCGCTGGCCAGGACAAGATCCGGTGGGGCATCGCGTGTCGTTCGATAAACGCAAGACGTGGGTGACGATTGTAGGAGTGGTGGGAGACACCAAAGAATTCGGGCTGGACCAAAAAGTGAGCAATCAGATCTATCTGCCGGTGGCGCAGTTCGGGGCGGTGGGCAGCGTGATCGTGCGCGCCATGGGAGACCCGTTGACGCTGGCGCGCCAGGCGCGCGAGGCGATTTATAGCGTTGATTCGCAAATCGCGATCACCAACATGTTGACGCTTGAGCAGGCCCGCTCGAACACTCTGGCGTCGCCCCGCCTGACCGCGAACTTGCTCGGCATTTTCGCCGGGCTGGCGCTGATCATGGCGGCTACAGGCATCGGCGGAATCATGGCGCTCACCGTTAGCCAGCGCATGCGGGAAATCGGCATTCGCATGGCGCTGGGGGCGAGCCCGGGCACGGTGCTGGGGATGATTCTAAAGCAGGGAATTGCGCTGGGCGTAGCGGGAATCGCGATCGGCTTGGTGGCGGCGATAGCGCTAACGCGCCTGCTGCAAACGTTGCTATTCGAAATATCGCCGACCGATGTGGCGACCTTCGCCGGGGTGGCAGTGATCCTGCTCACTGCGGCGGTAGTCTCATGCTGGTTGCCGGCGAGGCGTGCGGCGAAGATTGACCCGTTGACCGCGCTGCACTGTGAGTGAGCTTCTTCGCTTCCGCGCTGCGCTGAGGGTATTCCTAGTTCAACCCTGATTGAGTGGCTTTGACGGCGCAGCCGACGCCCGTAGGGCAGTTTCCGTTGGCGGTACCGGAAGTTACGTAGGACAACGGGCTGAAGTAGATGCTGGAGGCTTGAGCCGCGGTGGAGACATTGTCCAGGATTATCCCGCTACTCCCGCCGGGCTCGCCGAGCGAGGAATTGATGGCCGTGGGCATGGGCGTCGGGAACTGGGTGGAACTGCCGTCGGTGACGATCACCGACATCACGCAGCCGGCGGAAGGATTGGAATCGGCCACGCCGCTCCCGCCCAAAGTGGTGCAATTTGGTCCGTTGCCGCCAGTCTGAACGCTGAAAAACACGTAATCGACGCCGGCGTTATAGACTTCGGTCACCGGAGAGCACTCCGCGCCCGCAACCCCGCTGACGCTGAGGAAATTGGGGTCGAGAGCGAGCAAGGAGCCATCCTGATCGAAGTGGGCACGCTCGATCGCCGGATTGTCGCCGGAAGCGCTGGGATCCTTGCCACAGAAGTAGAGATAGCCGTATTGGTAGCTGTCGCCTGAATAATAGGTGTTGTCGAAATCCCCGTCATGCATCTGTACTCCGGCCGGTCCCACGCCTAATACAACACTCTGCATAAAGTCGGTTGAGAATTGGGCGATTTGGGAGGAACCGTGGGTGTTGTTGCTCACGAAGACGGTGACCGTCTCGGCGGCGGAGTCCACGATCGGCGGATCGGGAATGGGGTATCCGGGGGTGCTCGGGGATCCGGAAGTGTAGACAGGCGATCCCAACGCGCCGCTCGTTGCAACCACCGAGCTCACCACTCCGTTGGCATCGGCCATGAAAATATTGTCGGATACTGAGTCGAAGACCGGACCGGTGAGCGCAAAGCCAAGGTCCACGGTAGTCTGCCATCCCAGTGCAGGAGTGCCCTGGAACACGCCGGTAACTTCGCGGATTTTGCCGCCATCGTCGCCGACGAAGAGGCGATCGCCGGCGTAGTCGACGAACGGCGCGGAGTTGCTGTCCGACGACGTGCTTAGGGTGAGATTGACCATGCACGGCGCAGCACACGTTTTGAAATTCGCGGGTGACGCAGTGGTTGGGACCACCGGGGTCGCCAGCGTCCCACTCGCATTTTTCCATTTCACCAGGTGCAGGACGGAGCCGACGGTACAGCCGGTTTGGCCGGTGTGGCAAGTCGGGGTGCTTTCGACGATCGCTATCTTCGTCCCGTCCAGCGATAGCGCCGGGGAAGTGGTAGTTTCACCTTGGGCGGTGGAAATGCCGTAGGCGAACTTCACCGCCGGTCCGGTACCCGAACAGACTCCCGCAGGCGTGCCGGAGTAGAGGTTCATAAGGCCGATCAGGTTGGCCACCGCTGCCGTGGTGCCTCCGCGGCCGCCGAAAAATTTCCCGGAGAAGAATGTGAAGTTACCGGCGCAGGTATTGCCGGCAAAGGGGAAGCAATTGATCGGCGTGTCTGAGGTATTGTTCCCGCCCGCGCCTGAGTCCGCGCCGCCAGTGGCGACGTCGGTAAAGAAAATCTCGCTGCCGGCGTGGCCGTGCGCGGTGTAAGGGAAGGTGCCGGTGACCCCGCCGGCCGCAAGCTCGGCTGCGTTGACGGCGGCGGCCAAATTCGCTGCGGCCATTCGCGAAGTTGTACCGACCTGGTACTGGTTGGCGGCGGGAGTGATGGTGTCGGCAACCGCGGTGAATGTTACCGCCCTGCCGGTGGCGGGGGCAGTGATGGTGATGGTGGAGCCGGCCGGCGGGACGCCCCAGAAAATGCCGATGTTCATAGCGTTCTGAATAAAACCGGTGTGGGTGCCGGAAGCGTTGTTGTTGTTGTAAACGACGAAGTCGCTGGTGCAATTAGCGGTGGTGACAGGAGCGTTGATATCGAACTCAAACTTGGCGGGATATTGCTCGTTGCCGACTGTACCAAAGCTCGCCAGCGACGAAGTCCAATCTCTCGACAAGCTACCTTCACTGGGCGACGCCTCGGAATCGCTCGGGGTTGGCTGGCTGGCTGGAGTTAATTCCGTGGGTGTGAGCGGCGCGGAATGCGTCATGGCGCGCCGGCGAGCCACTTGTTGCCGAAACCGGCGATCTTCCTGCAGCCGCAAGTCTTCGGGAGAACTGGATTTTGTGTGAGCGTCGGTGTGGGAGAAAACCAAGTGACGATGGCTCCAATCGGTCACCATCGGAACGCGGGTGCGGTTCGGGCTGTCGGCAGACTGCGCGCGGAGAATGGTAGCAGCGGAGAAGGAAGGCCAGCGCAGCGAGGAGCGACGCGAGCAGCGGGGTACGAACTAACCTCATCAATCCCTCACAGGGCCGGAGTTGCCATTCCAGCCACGGCTGCTGGGTGCTGATTCTCCTACGTCGTTTTGTGGGTAGTTGCTCATCGTTGAGTCGCTCCGTCTCAGCGACGGAGGTTACGAAGCTCGTGTGAAGACTCGGGCTCTGCTGGGAGAGCGCCCGGCCAAAACTCGCGCGGAAAGTGTATCCCACAGCGAAGCGCGGGGGCACCACCTCGCTGTGGAGGGCACAGCAGACCGGCAGCGGGGGCGCTGCCGGCCTATTTACGGTTAAACCTTGAGCTGCGACGCTTGCGCGGTTAGTCCAGCCCGTTTTGCGTGGCCTTAACCGCACAACCCGTATTCTTGGGACACGCGGTTCCGTTGCTGGTAATCGGAGCGGTGATGGCACCGTTGCCAAGACTCGTTTCTGTCCCGGGCGACGTGGCGCCTTTAGTAACGGTCACGGCATAAGTACCGCTACCGGTAACTTCGGTCTTTATCGCCAAAGCCACATTGTAACCAGCCGGGGCAAATCCCGTAGTGGTGAGAGTACTCCCTGCCACCACATTCACGGGAGGAGTACCGGAGAAGGTGTAAGTAATAATCGCGGTGGTTCCGGAACCGCTATAGACAGCTGAAACCGCTTGGCCTAGAGGGGTCGGGCCCACATACCCTAGAGGGCTGAAGTAAATACTAGACCCACCAGCGGTGCTAATAACGTTGTCTATGATTATCCCGCTACTGCCGCCCGGTTCGCCGATCGAATTGCTGACCGAGGATGGGGGCCAAGTGTAAGAGTCGGTGCTGCTGTCCGGCAATACGAGCGACATTACACAACCGCCACCGGGGTTGGAGTTGCTAACACCAGTCCCTCCCATCTCGGTGCAAATGCGATCCTATGCCGGCGCTTTGTACACTAAAGAAAATGTAGTCCGTGCCGGTGGTGGTGTTAGTCGTCGAGCCGCCATTATTAAACACCTCGGTTACCGGAGAACACTCCGTCCCCGCCTGGCTCCCGACGGCGAAGGAGGCGGTGCCGAGTAATGAGGCCGGGTTCAACATACCGAAGGAATCAAACGGGATGCGCTGGATGGCCGGAATGTCACCGGAGGATGTTTTTCCGCAGAAATAGAGGTAGGCGGATGAGAAGTTACCGTTATAGTAATTGTTATCGAAATCGCCGTCATGTATTTGCACGCCGGCGGGTCCGACTACGGGTCCTCCGCTGTTCACTAAATCGGTGGTGTACTGGTAGACATCGGAGTTAGGGCCGGCGTTCACGTCGCCGTCGTTACTCACGAAGATAAATACCGTACCCTCACAGGTATTCGTACCGTTTAAGTTGCCGTCTGCGGTCTCATCAACACAGGCAGAACTGTCGACGATCGGCGGGTCGGGAATGGGGTAGGAATCCCCGGTGTTGCGGTGCGCCCAGACGGTACCCGCGGCACCGGTGAAGAGAGCGTTGCCCGTGGTGATGGCGGGCGGTTCTGCCGAGACAGCGCTTAGCTCTCCGTTGGCATCGGCCATGTAAACGTTGCCGGAAACGGCGTCGAAGACCGGACCGGTCAGCGCGAAGCCGGCATCCACGGTGGCGTTGAATCCCGCCGCGGGAGAGCCGAGGAACACATTTACAAACTGGTGAAGGACACCACTGTCGTCGCCGACGTAGAGGTCATCGTTGGTGTAGTCCACGAACGGCTGCGAATTAGTGTCGGAGGCCGAGGCGCTAATAGGGATGCTGGTCATGCACGGCGCTGCGCAAGCGCGGTAATTGGCGGCCGTTACCGCGGTCGGGGTTACCGGAACCGCCAAGGTTCCGGGCTTGGTGGTCGCGCTCCACTTTATGAGGTGAAGAGTGGAGCTGCAGCCGGATGCTGCCGGGGGACAACTACCCGTGCTTTCTACGACTGCTATTTGGGTCCCGTCGTCCGACAGCGCCGGCGAGGTGGTGGTTGCCCCACTGGCGGTGGAAACGGCGTAGGCGAACATTACTAGCGGTCCGGTGCCCGAACAGGTCGTTGGGGTATACAGGTTGTTGAGAGCGACCAAGTTGGCGGTATTGGCTGCCGCCCCGGTGGAACCGGTACCACCGCTACCTCCGGTGAAGTTGGCACCTAAGAATGTAAAGCCTGATGAAAAACTACCGTTTGGAAATGCCGTTGTGCCATTACCGGCCGCGCCGGCATCGGCCCCAGAGGTCGCGATGTCGGTGATCGTAATAAAGTCAATGAAGCCAAAGAAATTCAACTGCGTCGCGGTGTAAGGGAAAGTTCCGGTCGCGCCACCTTGAGCAGCCTCGTAGTTGTTGATCGCGGTCACCAGAGACGTGGCTGCCGCGGTAAGACTGGTGTCCGAGAACTGCAGGGCGCCGGGAGTGCCGCCGACCGCGGTGAAAACCACAGGCGTCCCCCCGGGCGGCGTGATCGTAATCTTGAATCCTGCAGCCGGGGCGCCCAAGAAGATACCGATTTCCCGAGCATCTCTTATGGTTCCACCGCCGGTGGAGCCGGTAGGGGCGATGAAAGAAACGGTATTGGTGTTGTAAACCACAAAATCGCTGGTCGGGCCGGTGCAGCCAGTGGCGCCGACCGGAGCGTCGATATTGAACTGAAACTTCGCGGGATACTGTTCGTTGCCGATGGAGCCGAAGTCAGCGCTCTGCCCGAGGGCAGCCGTCCAATCCCTCTCCATTGTGGCGTCGCTGGCCGGGACTCTGGGAGCAAAGGGATAGGTTCGCGTGACGCGGCGGTCGGTCACCGTTGGCACTGAAGCCGAGGACCGGGCGGCGGGACTGCGGCGAGCCAGCGCTTGCTGGAAACGGCGATCGGCCTGCAGCCGGCGGTCTTCGCGCGAAGTGGAACGTGCGCGAGCCTCGGCATGGGAGAAAACGAGATGACGGTGGCTCCAGTCAGTGACCATTGGAGTGTGAGCTTCTTTGGACGGTTCGGCGGCGCGCTCAGCGAGGGGGCGCTCGGTAACGGAGCGCTCGTCAGTCGATTGCGCGCGAGCAATCGTGGCGACGGAAACCAAGGCAAAGGCGGCCAAGACAGGCGCGACAAACCAGACGCAGAATGGCTTCATAGAATCCTCACACAAATCGAGATTTCGGGAACGTAGCTACTACACTGGCACATTGGCTGCCAAATGGATGTGGCAGGAGCCCCACAGCTAAGAGCTTGAATTCACAGGAGAAACCCACAAGAAATGGCTTGGATCGGCGGGTTTTCTGGGTAAAAGGTTTGCACACTTCGGGTAGTTGGCCGCCAGAATAGGAGTTAATCTGCCGATGGATTACCCTGGTTTTCGGGCGACGGGCGACGGAATCTGGCGGTTGCCAGCGCTGCGGAAAGGCAGTGGCAGCGACGGTTCGCGGCAGTAGATCCAAGGGTGGCCAGTAGGGTAGCGTATGCATAAGTGTGAAGCCCCGAAAAACGAGGCCCGAGGAAACAGCTACTATATACCGTAACAACACACGATAATCAACATAAGTTTGGAGTGGAAGCCGAAGTGCTGGGCGTACCGGAACTGCGCATATTGCTAACATTATTAATAACATAACGTTATGTCCCATTTTGAGATTTCTGCCCGTGCGGGCGCGCAGGTCTAGCGAGGGGACAATTCCTAGGTCGGAATGAGCCCAACGCGAGACTCGGGTTTCGGGTTCAAATTCGATGGTTTCGGGCCGCGCCGGCAGGCCATCTAGCCCAGTTTTCCGATCTCGAATTTCGCTTTGTGGTGAACGATGGCTCGCGCGAAACTGGCCCGCGAAAAGCCTGATGGACAACTTGCCGGACGGGATAAAATTGCTGCGGTGCAGCAGCCATACTCGCAAAAGTGTGACCACCTTGGAGTCTCCATGGCACGCGGCACATTTCTGCGGGCACCGGTAATCGATGAAATCGGGGGAAGTGTGGGGCGCAGTATTTGCTCAATCGCCAATGCGCGGCGCAGCCCGGGAATCTCAACTCATGACCACCACATTCACGCTGGATTTGGAAGACCATCACCCGCAGCCGAATCCCGCTCCGCGCTATCCGGAAATCACTCATAAGATCCTGGATTTTCTCAGCGATCGCAAAGTCAAGGGCACCTTCTTCGTCCTGGGAGAGCTTGCTGAGCGGCATCCCGAGCTGATCCGCACGATCCATCAACAGGGACACGAGATCGGATTTCACACCTACGCGCATGTTCCGCTGAATCGGGAAAACCCTGAGCGTTTTCGTGAACAAACGCGGCGTTCCAAAGCGTTTCTGGAGGACTTGACTGGGACGGAAGTGATCGGCTTTCGCGCGCCCATCTTTTCGCTGACGCGCAGCACACTGTGGGCTTTGCCGATTCTGGAGGACCTTGGTTTTCGTTATACATCCAGCTGCGTGCCGGTTCGGCACCCGCTATACGGCTTTCCCGGAGTGCCGCAACAGCCATTCCGGTGGAAAGATTCGCTGGTGGAAATTCCAGTTCCGATCGCGCGGATTGGGTTTCTGACTGTTCCGTTTCTGGGCGGCGTGTATATGCGTTATTTGCCGGACTTCCTTTTGGCGAAGTTACTGCGGGCTCGAAGTACTGAGAGCGGTCTGTGGACTTATTGCCATCCGTATGACTTTGACCCGGCCGAAAAATTTGTAGTCATCCGCGAAGCTACGGCGCTGGTGAGCTTTGTGCTATGGCTCAACCGGCGTAACACGTTCCGGACGGTGGCGAGAATTCTGGATCAGGGCGTGGGGCTCCCGTTTCGGGACTACCTGAGGGATGGCGTGTACGACTCCGTCCCCGTTTTTGACCCGTCTTCGGAACTTCGGCCGACGATTGTGGCGTCGTGACCGGTCGGCCTTCAATCAACGTGACAGGAACTTCCAATATTTGGGTTGCAGCACGGCGATTCCCTGGCAGACGATGCACGCGAGCGTGCCGGAGAGATCCTGAATGTCCCACTCCTCCGCTTGGCGGGGCAAGCCGCGAAGGAACTCCATCAGCGGTTCTCGCGCCGGAGCCTTGGCGGTGATCCACCGCAAAATATCGCCAGGGATCAGCCAACGGCAGCGGACGGCATCGATAGGCTGCGAGTACGAGGTGGGTTGGGCCGCAGCGGCCTGGGCATACAGCACTGGGAAGTTAACGCCGGATCGAACGGCCAACTCCAGGCTACCCCAAAAACGTGGGTTAACTTCCATGAGTTTGGCCACCCCGTCCCGCGGATCAACCTTCCACTCGACCATGGCCACGCCCCTCCAATTTAGGGCTCGCATGAGCATGAGCGATCGTTCCAGCAATTGCGGATCATCGATGCCCACACGGTCTGTGCTTGGCCCACCGGAATTTGGATATTGTTGCAGCCGCTTGTGCGAGAAATGCGCCAGACAGGAGCCGTCGGCGCCAAATAACAGCGAAACACCGACGCCGTCACCTTCCGCTGGAATGCGATCCTGGACTAGCGCAGGTCCATAAGTCTGCCAATACGCTTCCGCCGTTTCGGTGTCGAAACTTGGGTTGTAACGTACACCGCTGGCGCCAACCCCGCGTACCGGCTTGACCACAAATTCCCGGCCGGCAAAGTCGCTGCTAATCGCCAGGAGATCTTTTGCGGATTCGGCAATATCCGTGCGCGGATGCGGTAGTCCGAGGCGGGCCGCTAACGCCATCGTCGCGCCCTTATTTAGACACACCTCCAGGGCATCAGGCTCCGGCACCAGAAAGTCGGCGTAGACGCGCAGCGCCTCGCGCTCGTTGACCACCCACCGAAGGGTGTCCTCCTCCATCGGTAGCAGTGCTGGCCTGGCGCCGGCCGGCATGGTGGCGGCTACCGACTGGAGATGCGCCAAAAGCACTTGGCCGTAGCCAGCCGCGTTTTCTTTGGCTTCAGGGACCAGCACTCGTTTCCGGGTGAAGTGCGACCAGAATCCAACCGTCAGCCAACTGTCTCCCAAAACGTGGACGCGAAAGCCGGCTTTACCCAAAGCGCGGATCGCCGAAAGGCACTTACGCATCATGCCATCCGTAAGTATCGCGACGAGGGCGCCAGGTTCTGCATTCGGAGTGGCAGCGGTGTGCAATAAAACCCGCGGAGTATGGGTGCCGGATTGGCTCACAATGGTTCTCACACGATTGTTGAGTAGCTTACCTAGATTCGAGCAGCGGCTCTATGCAAATTCGCTTGGCTGTGTTGAAGTTCCGAGTTCGAATCGCGGCACTGCGTTTTTGGACTTCCCGGGCGCTAGCGACGTCATTGTGCCTTAAAATGTATTGGTTTGTAACTCAGAGACCCGCCCACGGTTTGAAACGGGCGATTTGGACATGGGAAGATATTTCTTGATCTCCACCCGAACCTGACGACAGGATGTGCCAATGTTTGTCGCGAGCTTTAAATTGAAATCTGCGGTCCAGCGGCTTCTCTGCGAAGTGCGGGAGATCCTGGATTTCGCGGAACATCACCCGACGAGAGAGATGCAGAAACTTGCCGTTCGAGAAACGGTTGAATACATTCAATCAAGTATGCAGGGCGTTATCGGTACCTACACTACGCGGCAGATTTTTGACATTGCTCTGAACCATACCGACGTAAGCGGACACTTTCTGGAGTTTGGCGTGTTTCAGGGAGGCACGATCCGTTATATAGCCATGCGCCGGCCGAAAGTTGACGTCCACGGTTTCGACAGTTTCGAAGGGCTGCCGGAGGCTTGGTCGGGGTTTTCAATGGACAAGGGGGCGTTTGCACGGTCGGGAAAGCTTCCGAGAGTACCGAAGAACGTGACGCTTCATAAGGGCTGGTTCGACGCGACTCTTCCCGGCTGGTTGAAAGCCAATAGCGGCCAGGTCGCGTTTCTGCATGTCGATTGCGATCTTTACTCATCTACCAAAACGATTTTCGAGGGACTTTCGTCGCGAATCATCGTGGGTACGGTAATTGTGTTCGACGAGTATTTCGGGTATCCGAACTGGAAGAATCACGAGTACAAGGCATTTCAGGAGTTTGTTGCTGAACACCAAGTGACTTACGAATACCTCGTCTATGCGAGAACGCAGGTCGCAGTTAAGATCAGGAAAATCGGCCGTAGCTAGCGCCGGCATAGGCGATGCACGGTTCTGCTGAGGGTCAGTTCGCCGGTCACTTTGCTGCCCCGCGAGGCCGCGCGCTGTGTCTTAAAGTGCATTAATGCATTTCTCGAACCGTGGAGGACGGATTGAAATGGGTGATCCGGACATGGCAAAATATTTCCTGGTTGTTCTCCCGCACCCCCCAAAGTAGTTGCGCGACATCAGCGCGGGGGAGTGCTCAGTTGTGCTGACGTCGACGCAGAAGACGATGCCAATCCTGGGGTCCACGCGGAATACTCGATGCGCCAAAAAACCTTTCTAATATGCGCGGCGCTTGCGCTCTTGGCGGTCTGCGCTGCCTATGCCAATCATTTCCACAACAGCTTTCATTTCGACGATTCGCATTCGATCCAAAACAACGTTTACGTTCGCGACTTACACAACATCCCTCTCTTTTTCAAAGACGCCCGGACCGCCAGTTCCTTGCCGGCGAACCAAACCTGGCGGCCGGTGGTAATGACCACCCTGGCCATCGATTACCACCTCGGTCATGGCCTCAGCGACACTCTCTGGTTTCATATTTCGACCTTCTTCTGGTTTCTGGTCCAACTGATATTGATGTTTATTCTTCTTCGCGATGTGTTCGACGCTGCCTCGCCGGGACCCGCCAACCGGTACATAGCACTCTTCGGAGCCACCTGGTACGGGTTGCATCCCGCGATCGCCGAAACGGTGAACTACATCTGCCAGCGCGCCGACCTCTTATCCACAGTCGGGGTCGTGGCGGGGATGGTGATGTACATTCGCCTGCCGCGGCTTCGGAAGTTCGGACTGTACTTGATCCCGGTGGCGATCGGGTCGATGGCCAAGGCGCCGGCGGTGGTTTTCTGCGGCATTTTGCTGGTGTACATCTTTCTCTTCGAAGAGGATGGCCGATGGAACCGGCTGTGGCCGGCGATTCGGAGTTCGATTCCCGCGATTGTCGTTTGTGTGCTTTTCGCGTATTTGAATGTAAAAATGGTTTCCAAGAGCTTCACGCCCACATACATGTCTTCGCAGGTTTATTGGGCCACCCAACCGTACGTGATCATGAGATATTTCCGGTCGTTCTTCCTGCCGCTATGGCTGAGTGCGGACACCGACCTCGGCCATCTTTCTGGATTCACCGATCCGGAGGCGCTGCTCGGAATTGGTTTTTGCCTCGCGCTGTTGCTGGTGGGAGTGTGGGCCATGAAACGGCGAGAGGATCGCCCGATTGCGTTCGGCATTTTCTGGTTTTTTGGCGCGCTGGCGCCGACCTCCGTTTTCGTGCTCTCGGAAGTGGAAAACGATCACCGCATGTATTTCCCATTTGTCGGACTGATGTTCAGCGTGGTCTGGGCGGTGTTCCTGTTGGTTTCGCGCTGGATGTCACGACAGCCCACCGAGCGCCGCAAGAGTGCCCGTTGGCGATCCAGGCGGTGAGCGTCGGTTTGCTGCTGGCGTACGCGTTCGGCACCTGGGAACGGAACAAAGTGTGGCACACCGAAGCTGGCTTTGTGGCAGGACGTAACCATCAAGAGCCCGCTGAATGGGCGCGGATGGATGAATTACGGCCTGACCAAAATGGAGCATGGCGACTATGCAGGTGCGCTGGCGGATTACACGCGCGCCGCGGTCTATGCTCCCAATTATTTTTTTCTGGAGATCAATACCGGGATCGTTCTGGCAGCCTTGGGCCGCAATCAGGAAGCCGAGCCGCATTACCGCCGCGCGATTGAGTTGCAGCCCAACGAAGCGCAGACCTATCATTTTTACGCGGTGTGGCTCTTCCGGCAGGGGAGAACTGCCGAAGCCATTCAGAATGCGAAAACGGCGATCGACTGAAATCCGGACGTACATCGACGCGCGCACTCTGCTGATGAGTATCTATGGGCAGCAAGGACAATGGGCGGCGTTGCAAGCGTGGGGCAAGACACGCTGAAGTTGGCGCCGGGAGATCCAGCCACACTCGCGTTGATGAGCCGGGGCGCCAACGCGGCGGCTGAATTGGAGGCCGCCGCGAGCGCACACGGAAGCCCATCCCACCGCCGAGGGCTACCTGAATCTGTCGCTGATGTACCACCAGACCGGAAAATACCAGGAAAGCATCGACGCCGCGCGCAACGCGCTGCGCCTGAAGCCGAATTATCCGGAAGCGTACAACAACATAGCCGCCGCCTACGAAGCGATGTCGATGTGGGACCCTGCGATCGAAGCGGCGCAGCAAGCGCTGCGCCTCAAGCCCGACTATCAACTGGCCAAGAATAATCTGGCGTGGTCGATATCCCAGAAAAAACTACAAAACCACTAGAGCGTTGTGCCACCGCAACTCCCCTGGTGGCGCCTGCAAAACAAGAATTCGCCAAACTCAAAAATGCGAGCATAGCCTGGCGTTTCCCGTGACTGAATGTTTGATTGGGGATCGCAGGGCGGAGGGGCCATTGAGGCACGGCGGCGGCGCAACCACCGGACCGAGGGGATCGCTGCGATCTGTGGGATATAGGCGGAACTATGCATGCGACGGCCAGCAACTAACTCGCGGTGCTAGCGATCTTAAGCCGGAGGACGCGGGCGTCCTGCTGGCCGGCGACGTGGCGGTCCAAGGTGTCCCGCAGCAGAGCCACCTGCTGAGCCAAAAGCCTGCTGCGCTCATTCAGCATGGAAACCCAGGAGAAGAGCTCGATCACCAGCAGGGAAGTCCGAATATGACGATCAGGAACAGCGCCGACGGCGGATAGGGAATTCCGAAAAGCCGGGCGATCAGAAACAAGTAGCGAAACGCCAGCGATGACGCCAGCAGCAGGAAAATCGAAATGCTCATCCATAGGATGGCAAATCGCTCGGTGATTTTGCGGGTGAGAACCAACGCCATCACCAGCGCAAAGATCGACGCCGTAAACAGAAATACGATTATTTGTCCGTGTTCCTGCATGTTCTCCGTTCCTAATCGCGAAATTTAATCTCGGGCTTGCGCAGCAAGTCCATGAAAATGGCCAGTGGCACCTTCAACATATAGATCAAGGATTTGAACGAGCCGATGCTGGAAGTTCCGGCGGTGCGCTCGGCCATGTGCACCGAAGTTTCAGACACCCGCAGCCCGGCGCGGTGCGCCACCACCAGGGCTTCTACTTCCGGGTAATCCTCGGAGTAGCGATGGGACAGCACGCGGATAGCGCGGTGATTCATCACCCGAAATCCGGACGTGGGGTCGGTAATCGGGTCCGGCAAATCGCCGAGAGGATAAACGAAAAAAGTCGGATGCCCATGCGCCGGGTGAGCGTGGACTTGTATCCTTCGCCGGCAACATGGAATCGCGAGCCGACCACTAGGTCGGAGCCGGAGGCGCGCTGGGCGTCCAATAAGTTTGTACAACTCCCGCGGAGGATGCTGGCCATCGCCATCCACCTGGATCGCCAGGTCGTAGCCTTCGCGTTGGGCGATTTGCAAACCGGTCTGCACCGCGCCGCCGATTCCCAAGTTACAAGGGAGCGAGACTACCCGGACCATGCCGGCAACCACCTCGCGGGTGCCGTCGCTCGAGCCATCGTCGATCACCACCACATCGCACCCAGGGCATTCCTTTTTCAATTCGTCCATCAACGCCGGCAGGGATCCTGCCTCATTGAAAGCCGGGACGATGATCAGCACGCGCTCGCCCATGGTGATCGAGCCGGGATCCGGCTTCGTTCGACGGCGATATTCGTTCTGGCGTCTTGGACTGAGAGGCATGCTGTCGTGAGTTCGCTCGTTCGTTCTGCCCGCCGGATGCAACGGATGCGGACCGGAAGAGAATCGCGCTTTCAAGTCTAGATTACGGGCCATGGCCCGGCTGACCATCGCTAGCTGTCGGAATTTAGAGAATGGTGCTGCGACCATTGTAGCGCCGGGACTGATGCGGGAGATGGCTATTTCCGGCGGAGGGTTTGCAATCTGGAACCTCCCCTAAAATGCGAACGGCGGGCCTTTCGGCCCGCCGTTTGCGGTAGTTGGTTTCGTCCTGCCGTTACCCCTTGGTTAGTAAGGAGTGACGATCAGGCCGCGGTTGGCGAAGTGGCAGGGTTGCCGCAGCGTTGCTGCGGTACTTCGCCGTGAAGGTGTTGCTTCCGGCATGACAGCCCGGTCACGACGTAGGTGGCGCTAGCTTGTTGTTGGCCACTGGTCTCCACAGCGATTGGCATCGGAGGCGGCTACAGTGGTGGCTCCGGAGGTGCTCGCGAAACTCATGTAGCAAGAGTCTCCGGCTGCCGATGCACCTCCAAAGCGGTCACTGTGGTTACGCGGCGTTCCAGCTGAAGAGACGTTGACCGTCACCGTCGGACCGGTAGTTGCCAGGTTAACGAACGTTGTGGAGTGGTGGTTTGCGACGTTGCCACAACGGCATGTCCTGGCAGGATCGCTCCGCCCGTTGCGCCCGTCGCTCCGGTTGCTCCGGCAAGTCCGATGCCAGTCGCACCGGTCGTCCCGGTTGCTCCGGTTGCACCCTTCGCGGTCCTGCGGCTCCGGTTGCACCAGTTGCGCCGGTGGTTCCGGCTCCGGTTGCACCAGTCGCTCCGGTTGCACCCTTCGCGCCTGCGGCTCCGGTTGCACCAGTGGCACCAGTGGTCCCGGCTCCGGTTGCACCGGTTGCTCCGGTTGCACCCTTCGCGCCGTGCTGGCTCCCGTTGCACCAGTGGCACCAGTGGTCCCGGCTCCGGTTGCACCGGTTGCTCCGGTTGCGCCCTTCGCGCCGGCTGGCTCCGGTTGCACCTGTTGCGCCGGTGGTTCCGACGCCGGTTGCACCGGTTGCTCCGGTTGCACCCTTCGCACCTGCGGCTCCGGTTGCACCAGCTACCCCGTTCGTTCCGGCAGCACCAGTTGCACCGGTAGCGCCGTTGGTACCGTTGTTTCCGGTTGCGCCAGCGACACCGGTAGCACCAGTTGCGCCGTTGGTTCCAGCGGCTCCGGTAGCACCAGTTGCGCCGTTGGTTCCAGCGGCTCCGGTAGCACCAGTTGCGCCGTTGGTTCCAGCGGCTCCGGTAGCACCAGTTGCGCCGTTGGTTCCAGCGGCTCCGGTAGCACCAGTTGCGCCGTTGGTTCCAGCGGCTCCGGTAGCACCAGTTGCGCCGTTGGTTCCAGCGGCTCCGGTAGCACCAGTTGCGCCGTTGGTTCCAGCGGCTCCGGTAGCACCAGTTGCGCCGTTGGTTCCAGCGGCTCCGGTAGCACCAGTTGCGCCGTTGGTTCCAGCGGCTCCGGTAGCACCAGTTGCGCCGTTGGTTCCAGCGGCTCCAGTAGCACCAGTTGCGCCGTTAGCTCCACCGGCTCCGGTAGCACCGGTAGCACCAGCGACGCCAGTAGCTCCGGTTGCGCCGTTGGCACCGGATGCGCCGGTAGCACCAGTTGTACCGATGGCACCGGTAGCACCAGTTGTGCCGTTAGCACCAGTTGCGCCAGTTGCGCCCGCGGTTCCAGTAGCGCCGGTTGCACCTTTGGTTCCGGTAGCACCAGTTGCGCCGTTGGATCCCGCTGCGCCGGTCGAGCCGGTTGCGCCAGCGGTTCCGGTTGCACCGGTGACTCCAGTTGCGCCCGTTGTTCCCGCTACGCCGCTTGGACCCGTTGCACCTTTAGCACCGGTTGCCCCGGTCGTTCCGGTGGCACCCGTTGCGCCGGCCGTACCCGTTCCGGTCGCTCCGGTCGCACCAGTTGCACCATTCGTTCCAGATTTGGCCAACAATTCCCAGTTGCCGCTTATATCGGGCTCGTTGCCAGTGTTGCCAGCGAAGAGCGATATGTACGACGAACCGTTCGGGATGTATTCCACCGCGGCGTTCTTGGCATAAGTCATACCGGCTGACCATGTACCCTGCCAGACCATGCCGGCTGTACCGGTTGCGCCAGTTGCGCCAGTTGCGCCGTTGCTACCGTTGTTGCCGGTTGCGCCGGCCGGACCAGTTGCGCCGATTGCGCCGTTGCTACCGTTGTTGCCGGTTGCACCAGTTGCACCAGCGGCACCGGTTGCACCGGTCGCGCCGTTGGCACCGTTGTTACCGGTTGCACCAGTTGCGCCGTTGGCACCGTTGTTGCCGGTTGCGCCGTTGGCACCAGTTGCGCCGGTTGCACCATTCGTACCAGTCACGCCGGTCGCACCGTTTGCACCATTTGCACCGGTTGCACCATTCGCACCGGTTGCACCACCGGTTCGCACCAGTCGCGCCGGTCGCACCAGCCGCTCCGGTTGCACCGATCGTGCCGGTGGCACCGTTTGCACCCGCCAGAGCCTGCAACTGCCAGGCTCCGTCGTTTGCGGCGACGGAAGTAGCCGGATCCTCAGTGGTGCTAGCTGCCAGCGCCACGTAGCTGGATCCGTTCTCGGTGACTACTTGATAGGCAGTGTAGGCGGTGCCGGAGACGTACGGTCCGACCACCGTGTAGCCCTGACCGGTAGCACCGGTTGCGCCGGTAGCACCTGCCGCGCCGTCCAAGCCGTTGGAACCGCTCGCACCCGTCGCGCCGGTTGCACCAGCCGCGCCGGTAGCACCGGTTGCTCCGTTTGCACCCGCTCCACCGGCTGTACCGGTGGCACCGTTTGCACCCGCTAGAGCCTGCAACTGCCAGGCTCCGTCGTTTGCGGCGACGGAAGTAGCCGGATCCTCAGTGGTGCTAGCTGCCAGCGCCACGTAGCTGGATCCGTTCTCGGTGACTACTTGATAGGCAGTGTAGGCGGTGCCGGAGACGTACGGTCCGACCACCGTGTAGCCCTGACCGGTAGCACCGGTTGCGCCGGTTGCACCTGCCGCGCCGTCCAAGCCGTTGGAACCGCTCGCACCCGTCGCGCCGGTTGCACCAGCGGCGCCGGTAGCACCGGTAGCTCCGTTTGCACCCGCTCCACCGGCTGTACCGGTGGCACCGTTTGCACCCGCCAGAGCCTGCAACTGCCAGGCTCCGTCGTTTGCGGCGACGGAAGTAGCCGGATCCTCAGTGGTGCTAGCTGCCAGCGCCACGTAGCTGGATCCGTTCTCGGTGACTACTTGATAGGCAGTGTAGGCGGTGCCGGAGACGTACGGTCCGACCACCGTGTAGCCCTGACCGGTAGCACCGGTTGCGCCGGTAGCACCTGCTGCGCCGTCCAAGCCGTTGGAACCGCTCGCACGTCGCGCCGGTTGCACCAGCCGCGCCGGTGGCACCGGTGGCTCCGTTTGCACCCGCTCCACCGGCTGTGCCGGTGGCGCCGGTTGCACCCGCCAGAGCCTGCAACTGCCAGGCTCCGTCGTTTGCGGCGACGGAAGTAGCCGGATCCTCAGTGGTGCTAGCTGCCAGCGCCACGTAGCTGGATCCGTTCTCGGTGACTACTTGATAGGCAGTGTAGGCGGTGCCGGAGACGTACGGTCCGACCACCGTGTAGCCCTGACCGGTAGCACCGGTTGCGCCGGTTGCACCTGCTGCGCCGTCCAAGCCGTTGGAACCGCTCGCACCCGTCGCGCCGGTTGCACCAGCGGCGCCGGTAGCACCGGTTGCTCCGTTTGCACCCGCTCCACCGGCTGTGCCGGTGGCGCCGGTTGCACCCGCCAGAGCCTGCAACTGCCAGGCTCCGTCGTTTGCGGCGACGGAAGTAGCCGGATCCTCAGTGGTGCTAGCTGCCAGCGCCACGTAGCTGGATCCGTTCTCGGTGACTACTTGATAGGCAGTGTAGGCGGTGCCGGAGACGTACGGTCCGACCACCGTGTAGCCCTGACCGGTAGCACCGGTTGCGCCGGTTGCACCTGCTGCGCCGTCCAAGCCGTTGGAACCGCTCGCACCCGTCGCGCCGGTTGCACCAGCGGCGCCGGTAGCACCGGTAGCTCCGTTTGCACCCGCTCCACCGGCTGTGCCGGTGGCACCGTTTGCACCCGCCAGAGCCTGCAACTGCCAGGCTCCGTCGTTTGCGGCGACGGAAGTAGCCGGATCCTCAGTGGTGCTAGCTGCCAGCGCCACGTAGCTGGATCCGTTCTCGGTGACTACTTGATAGGCAGTGTAGGCGGTGCCGGAGACGTACGGTCCGACCACCGTGTAGCCCTGACCAGTAGCACCGGTTGCGCCCGTAGCACCTGCTGCGCCGTCCAAGCCGTTGGAACCGCTCGCACCCGTCGCGCCGGTTACGGCGCCGGTAGCACCGGTGGCTCCGTTTGCACCCGCTCCACCGGCTGTGCCGGTGGCACCGTTTGCACCCGCCAGAGCCTGCAACTGCCAGGCTCCGTCGTTTGCGGCGACGGAAGTAGCCGGATCCTCAGTGGTGCTAGCTGCCAGCGCCACGTAGCTGGATCCGTTCTCGGTGACTACTTGATAGGCAGTGTAGGCGGTGCCGGAGACGTACGGTCCGACCACCGTGTAGCCCTGACCAGTAGCACCGGTTGCGCCGGTTGCACCTGCTGCGCCGTCCAAGCCGTTGGAACCGCTCGCACCCGTCGCGCCGGTTGCACCAGCGGCGCCGGTAGCACCGGTAGCTCCGTTTGCACCCGCTCCACCGGCTGTACCGGTGGCACCGTTTGCACCCGCCAGAGCCTGCAACTGCCAGGCTCCGTCGTTTGCGGCGACGGAAGTAGCCGGATCCTCAGTGGTGCTAGCTGCCAGCGCCACGTAGCTGGATCCGTTCTCGGTGACTACTTGATAGGCAGTGTAGGCGGTGCCGGAGACGTACGGTCCGACCACCGTGTAGCCCTGACCGGTAGCACCGGTTGCGCCGGTTGCACCTGCCGCGCCGTCCAAGCCGTTGGAACCGCTCGCACCCGTCGCGCCGGTGGCACCGGTGGCTCCGTTTGCACCCGCTCCACCGGCTGTGCCAGTGGCACCGTTTGCACCCGCCAGAGCCTGCAACTGCCAGGCTCCGTCGTTTGCGGCGACGGAAGTAGCCGGATCCTCAGTGGTGCTAGCTGCCAGCGCCACGTAGCTGGATCCGTTCTCGGTGACTACTTGATAGGCAGTGTAGGCGGTGCCGGACACGTACGGTCCGACCACCGTGTAGCCCTGACCAGTAGCACCGGTTGCGCCGTTCAAGCCGTTGGAACCGCTCGCACCCGTCGCGCCGGTTGCTCCCGTTGCTCCGGTGGTACCCGCTCCGGTAGCACCTGTGGCACCAGTCGCGCCAGTTGCTCCGCCGGTGTTAACCAAGTTCCAATCGCCGGTAGCAGTGACAGGGTTGTGGCCCAAGTTATTGTTGATGGTTGAGATATACGATGAGCCGTTGGTATAAGACACCACGCCGTCTAGAGGGTAGGTGCCTGTGCTGCTCCACGCGCCTTCCCAGATCATGCCCTGAATACCGGTCGGGCCAGTCGCACCCGTGGGTCCGGTCGCTCCGTTGATACCGTTGTTGCCGGTAGCTCCGGTGGCTCCAGTCGCGCCGTTGGTGCCGTTAGCACCGGTAGGACCGGCTGGGCCTCCGTTTTGGAAGGGAAGGACAAGGCTTATGGTGCCAGCAACGGTCTGCGTCGAGGTTCCGAACAAACCGGCGGTTGCGGTGGCCTCGACTACCAGGAGGTCTCCGGCATTGAGGGTGGTGAGCTTGTCGGTTGCGTCCGAGCAACTTTGGCCGCCAGCGGCAATCGTGCAATGGATTGTGGTTGCCGTTAGCGGGCCGGTGCCGGCAGCGCTGTCGTACACGGTATATAACACCGACTGTTCTAAAGCAGTCGTGGCGCTGGCGAGCGACACGCTAAGGTTGTAAGCGGTTCCGGCCGAGAATGATGCTGTGGTGCACGGGTACGGTGCGCCTGAGGCGGTAGCCGGCGTGCAAGATCCACTGATGGTCGCGAACAACGTACCGGCGGCGCCGGCCGTCGATGGGACCAACGTGGGGCTGTTGGTACCTACCAAGGATTGGCCGACGGTTCCGGTCGCGCCGGTGGCACCGATCGGGCCGGTTGGACCGGTCGGGCCGCTCGGCCCTGCGGGGCCAGTGGGGCCTACCGGTCCGCCGCTGGGTCCTATCGGGCCAGTGGGGCCAGTCGGGCCGGTCGGGCCGGCGACGGTCGAAGCCGCGCCGGTCGGGCCGATCGGTCCTGTGGGTCCGACCGGGATGCCGATCGGGCCCTGCATGCTATAGCTGATGGTGAGAGCACTATCGCCGGTGGCCCTGGTGGCAGTCGTGGTGGATACCACCTCAATCTGGTCGCCCACGGCGAAGTTCAGGCTGTGGGTGGTGTCACTGCAGGACGACTGGCCGGCCGCGATCGTGCACTGTGGGTTGGTTCCCGCTACTGCAGCAACGCCGTTCTTGATAATGGAAATGGTGAGCGTCGGGCTGCTGGCCGGTGCGTTGGTTAGAACGCCGGTCGTACTGCTCTGCAAGGAAACGAAGAACTGGCTTACCGCTCCTGGGGAGCTGACCGACGTTTCATTCGTCGCCACGTTGTTTGAAGGGCAGGCATTGGGAACGGTGGCAAGTCCGTATATGCTACCGCCGCCGGTGGTAGCGGAATAGGCCGTCGTAGCCGTGCCACTACCACAAGATGTCGCCAGAGCTGTACCGCCGAAGTTGCCCCAGAACAGCGGAGCGTTCGTCCCTGCGCCGGTTGACCCGGTCGCGCCGGTCGCACCGGTCGCACCGGTTACACCAGGGGCACCGTTGCTGCCGTTGGTGCCAGCCGCGCCGGTGGCTCCGGTTGCGCCAGTGGTACCCGCGCCGGTTGCTCCAGTTATGCCGGTGGCACCGTTTGCACCCGCTAGAGCCTGCAACTGCCAGGCTCCGTCGTTTGCGGCGACGGAAGTAGCCGGATCCTCAGTGGTGCTAGCTGCCAGTGCCACGTAGCTGGATCCGTTCTCGGTGACTACTTGATAGGCAGTGTAGGCGGTGCCGGAGACGTACGGTCCGACCACCGTGTAGCCCTGACCGGTAGCACCGGTTGCGCCGGTTGCACCTGCCGCGCCATCCAAGCCGTTGGAACCGCTCGCACCCGTCGCGCCGGTAGCACCGGTGGCTCCGTTTGCACCCGCTCCACCGGCTGTGCCAGTGGCACCGTTTGCACCCGCCAGAGCCTGCAACTGCCAGGCTCCGTCGTTTGCGGCGACGGAAGTAGCCGGATCCTCAGTGGTGCTAGCTGCCAGCGCCACGTAGCTGGATCCGTTCTCGGTGACTACTTGATAGGCAGTGTAGGCGGTGCCGGAGACGTACGGTCCGACCACCGTGTAGCCCTGACCGGTAGCACCGGTAGCACCGGTTGCGCCGGTTGCACCTGCTGCGCCGTCCAAGCCGTTAGAACCGCTCGCACCCGTCGCGCCGGTAGCACCAGCCGCGCCGGTAGCACCGGTTGCTCCGTTTGCACCCGCTCCACCGGCTGTACCAGTGGCGCCGTTTGTACCCGCCAGAGCCTGCAACTGCCAGGCTCCGTCGTTTGCGGCGACGGAAGTAGCCGGATCCTCAGTGGTGCTAGCTGCCAGCGCCACGTAGCTGGATCCGTTCTCGGTGACTACTTGATAGGCAGTGTAGGCGGTGCCGGAGACGTACGGTCCGACCACCGTGTAGCCCTGACCGGTAGCACCGGTTGCGCCGGTTGCACCTGCTGCGCCGTCCAAGCCGTTGGAACCGCTCGCACCCGTCGCGCCGGTAGCACCAGCCGCGCCGGTAGCACCGGTTGCTCCGTTTGCACCCGCTCCACCGGCTGTGCCGGTGGCGCCGGCTGCACCCGCCAGAGCCTGCAACTGCCAGGCTCCGTCGTTTGCGGCGACGGAAGTAGCCGGATCCTCAGTGGTGCTAGCTGCCAGCGCCACGTAGCTGGATCCGTTCTCGGTGACTACTTGATAGGCAGTGTAGGCGGTGCCGGAGACGTACGGTCCGACCACCGTGTAGCCCTGACCGGTAGCACCGGTTGCGCCGGTTGCACCTGCTGCGCCGTCCAAGCCATTGGAACCGCTCGCACCCGTCGCGCCGGTAGCACCAGCCGCGCCGGTAGCACCGGTTGCTCCGTTTGCACCCGCTCCACCGGCTGTGCCGGTGGCGCCGGCTGCACCCGCCAGAGCCTGCAACTGCCAGGCTCCGTCGTTTGCGGCGACGGAAGTAGCCGGATCCTCAGTGGTGCTAGCTGCCAGCGCCACGTAGCTGGATCCGTTCTCGGTGACTACTTGATAGGCAGTGTAGGCGGTGCCGGAGACGTACGGTCCGACCACCGTGTAGCCCTGACCGGTAGCACCGGTTGCGCCGGTTGCACCTGCTGCGCCGTCCAAGCCGTTAGAACCGCTCGCACCAGTCGCGCCGGTAGCACCAGCGCGCCGGTAGCACCGGTTGCTCCGTTTGCACCCGCTCCACCGGCTGTGCCGGTGGCGCCGGCTGCACCCGCCAGAGCCTGCAACTGCCAGGCTCCGTCGTTTGCGGCGACGGAAGTAGCCGGATCCTCAGTGGTGCTAGCTGCCAGCGCCACGTAGCTGGATCCGTTCTCGGTGACTACTTGATAGGCAGTGTAGGCGGTGCCGGAGACGTACGGTCCGACCACCGTGTAGCCCTGACCGGTAGCACCGGTTGCGCCGGTTGCACCGGTTGCACCTGCTGCGCCGTCCAAGCCGTTAGAACCGCTCGCACCAGTCGCGCCGGTAGCACCAGCCGCGCCGGTAGCACCGGTTGCTCCGTTTGCACCCGCTCCACCGGCTGTACCGGTGGCACCGTTTGCACCCGCCAGAGCCTGCAACTGCCAGGCTCCGTCGTTTGCGGCGACGGAAGTAGCCGGATCCTCAGTGGTGCTAGCTGCCAGCGCCACGTAGCTGGATCCGTTCTCGGTGACTACTTGATAGGCAGTGTAGGCGGTGCCGGAGACGTACGGTCCGACCACCGTGTAGCCCTGACCGGTAGCACCGGTTGCACCTGCCGCGCCGTCCAAGCCGTTAGAACCGCTCGCACCAGTCGCGCCGGTGGCACCGGTTGCTCCGTTTGCACCCGCTCCACCGGCTGTACCAGTGGCGCCGTTTGCACCCGCCAGAGCCTGCAACTGCCAGGCTCCGTCGTTTGCGGCGACGGAAGTAGCCGGATCCTCAGTGGTGCTAGCTGCCAGCGCCACGTAGCTGGATCCGTTCTCGGTGACTACTTGATAGGCAGTGTAGGCGGTGCCGGACACGAACGGCCCGACCACCGTGTAGCCCTGACCGGTAGCACCGGTTGCGCCGGTAGTACCTGCCGCGCCGTCCAAGCCGTTGGAACCGCTCGCACCCGTCGCGCCGGTTGCCCCAGCGGCACCGGTAGCGCCAGCCGCGCCGGTAGCACCAGCAGGACCGGTCGAGCCGGTTGCTCCGCCGGCGTCCACCAAAGCCCAGTCGCCGGTAGCGGTGGCGGGGTTGTGGCCCTGGTTCCCATTGATCAGCGAAATATACGATGAACCGTTGGTATAAGAGACCACGGCGTCTAGACCGTAAGTGGTTCCAGTGACCCACGCGCCGTCCCAAGTCATGCCCTGAGTGCCTTGCGCGCCCGCCGGTCCGGTTGGGCCAGTGGGCCCCTGGACGCCTTGACTGCCTTGCGCGCCGGTGGCACCTACTGCGCCTGTGAAGGGAAC
This sequence comes from uncultured Acidobacteriota bacterium, assembly GCA_963725655.1. Taxonomy (GTDB): domain Bacteria; phylum Acidobacteriota; class Terriglobia; order Acidiferrales; family UBA7541; genus CAVRXT01. The sequence continues at coordinate 1,599,491 of CAVRYY010000001.1, forward strand.
CGAGATGGCCCACGAACCGGTAAAAGTTTGGTTGTGGGACGCGCTGGGTGTCATCTGAATTTCAAGGGTATCGCCCGCCAAGACTGTGATGGTGTGTGTCAAGTCCTGGCAACCGCTGGCACTCGCCGCAATCGTGCAAGTAATGACTGTCGCTGTTCCGTTGTGAGTAATGGCGAAGGCGATCGAACCGTCCAGGCTGGCGGTGGTGCCGGACAGCGCGACGGTCAAATTAGAAACTGTTCCGCCGGCCAGCAAGGTAGTGTTGCAGGCGCTGGCCGACGGTGTGCATGGTCCCGAAACCGAGCTGAACCACGTAGCGGCAGGATTCGAGAAGACCGTAGCCCCGTTGCTATTGCCTTGATACACCGTCCCGACTTGGCCGGTAGCTCCGGTGGCTCCTTGCGGCACCGTGAAGTTAAATACTGCAGCCGAAGTGCTGCCCGAATTGGTGACCGACGCGGTGCTGCCAGCCGCACCGGTGGTTGTGGTACCGACGGTTACGGTCGCAGCCGCTCCGTTGGTTCCGGCCGTGCCGGTTGCGCCGGTCGAACCCTGAGGTCCGGTGGGACCTACCGGTCCGCCGCTGGGTCCGATGGGACCGGTCGGCCCTTGCGGGATAGTGAAGTTTAGGGTTACGGCTCCGGTGGAACCGGTAGCGGCAACCGCGGCATTCGAGCCAGGTGCACCTGTAGTCGTTGTTCCTACGGAGACAGTTGCGGCGTTGCCGGTCGCGCCGGTCGGCCCAGTGGCTCCGGTTGGTCCGGTGGCGCCGACCACGCCTGCAACGAAGCTCGACGGGCCGACCATGGCCCATGTTCCCGTGGCGGTCCCGGCAGAAGCGGAGAGAATGCGCATGGCGACGTAATTGCCCACAGGGATAGAGACCGCGGTACCCAACGTCAGACCGCAGCCAGTATTGGCAGTTTCTAGGAGGTTGTACGAGATCGTGCAGGTGAGCGAGGTCGCCGCCATTGTCGCCGGTGTGGCCCCTGTGTAAAGCGTGAAAGCAATGGTTTGGGAGGCCGTGGGAGCGACGGAGACTGAAGCGGAAAGACTGTTTAGCGTGCCGGTCGTTGTTACTAGCTGCGCGCAGGTCGCCATATTTGCTACCGGCGTGCACGGTCCGTCAATAGAGCCGTAGACAGCGGAGCCCGCCTCAACCGTAGCGTTGTTGCTCGTCGCTACCAAGCCCAGGGTGATACCCGCGCCTTGCACGCCACCCGCGGTGACCGTCGAGCTAATGGGAATCGACGTGGCCGCAGCAGCGTTTGTTGGGTAGCCGAGATTGTTGAGGACTACGACGGTTGTGCTGGTGATCGAACTGACCGAGTAATAGCCGCCGGTGGAAACCGCAACCACTTCTCCGGTTGCCATCCAAGCCGTGTTGCCAACCGTCACTGAAACGGTGCTGCCAGCGGCAGGCTGCGTGAATGCCAGCGATGTGGTGGTGTACAGCCCAATCCCGGTTGCTCCCGTCGCTCCGTTCGCTCCAGTCGCTCCGGGCGCGCCGTTGGATCCGGCCGTACCTGTTGCGCCAGCCGGCCCTACGGGGCCAGTTGGGCCCGCCACACCATTCGAACCCGTCGCGCCGTTTGCACCCGTTGCCCCGGCCGCTCCAGTGGGGCCGGCTGGTCCAGTCGGACCTACTGAGCCTGAGCCGCCCGTTCCCGCCGCGCCTTGTTGCGCCAAAATTGCCCATGCGCCGGTGGCGGTGTCTGGTTCGTTGTTGGTGTTGCTGCCCTCCAAGGAGACGTACGACGATCCGTTGTAGAACACGGCATCATCCAGGTTGTAGGTGGCGCCCGAGGACCAAGGAGCGCTCTGCCAATTGATCCCGGTGGCGCCCGTAGGGCCGGTCGCACCAGCCGCGCCAGGCGCGCCGTTCGCTCCGGCCGGTCCGGTGGGGCCAACCGCGCCGTCCGCACCAGTAGAACCGGTGCTTCCGGTGGCGCCCGTGGTGCCGATAAGAACGTCTAAGCGCGGATCGTGGGAGGTTTGGATGTTCTCCTTGGAATCAAAAGACCCCACGAACCCGGTGCTGGAAATGATAATGCCGTAGTTCGGGGGGTTAGGGCTGGTGATCCAGTAGTCCACGATGCTGCCGATGTTAATCACTGCGTACGTGCACGCAGGGGTCGTCGCTCCGCTGCAATCGTCCGCCTGCGCCAGCTGGAATGTAACTTGTGGAGCTCCGCTCGCGCAGATTGGCGCGGTCGTGCCGACGAGGGCGGATTCCTGCCAACTGGTGGCCGCCGGGCAGATGCTGATCCCGCCAGGGCTACTCTGGGAGTCGATGAATAGCTTTAGAGTAGCGAGCTGTAAATTGGACTGGGAGAGGTTAGATGGGAGAGCAGTCAGGTCGAATTGGATATACACATTGGTGGTGCTATCTATAGCCAGGGCAGGCTGCGCGCCGTTGATGGTGGTGCCGTCGCTAGACGTGGCGTAGGTGTCGTCGGTAACAGGCGCTTGCGCTCGGGCCAGACCCGGCGCCAGCACGAACGCGGCGACCAGGGCGAGCTGCAGGATACGCTTGATAGAAATCTTCATGGCTAGACTCTCCCAACTTCTTAGGTTTTGACTAAAGACACGTAGAGTGGCTCGGACACAGACCCGCCAATTGCAAGTCGGCTCTACTTGGTGCGTGTACCCTCGCACATTGGCTGCCAACCGGTACTACTGGGGGGTTGCGGCTAAGCGGCTGTGTTTTCAGTTGGGCGAGGGCTGAGCGGCGGGGGATTAGGGCAAAAGTTTTGCACAATTCGGGCACTTGGGCGCTTGCGAGAGAGTTCATCTACCACCGGCAGCCGGTCGCGAGTGCTGCGACTGACAATATTTGACCGGTGCGAAAACTGCGGAAGCGCTGTAGCAGGGCCTGTTTGCGGCGATCGTTCGATCGGAATCCGCGTTTTGCGGCGCTGATCTATTACTCTATCGTGCGATTTTCTTCTGCCGCTTTCCCTTCGCGGCCGATATTTTCGATGGCGTCAGGCTCGATGCTTTGTAACGGCGTTGTAAAAATACTGTCGTAGCTGCGGTTCGGGGCGATCGCTCGAAGCCGATCGATAGCGAGTTGGTCCTTTATTCTATTCGCCAGTTTTTTTTGTTTTCCCTGCGGTGGAAATTCTCTTCGCGTGGAATCGATGCGTCGCAATACGAATCGCTGGCCGGCCCGGACGCGCCAACATCGGGCAAGGATTGGGTACATGGGAAGGCGGCGGGCCCTGGCTCTCATCGCGACATATCCGCGACTCTTTATGTGATTAGCCGCGCGCAACCTTCCATCGCAGCGATGGGCCATGCCCGGCATTCGTTTGACCACCGGGCCCGGCAGGGGCACAATGTGCGATTCGCCGCTGCACTGCGGCGCGAGGATGCGCATGAAATTTCGCCCGAGCGTTGCGATCATCGTGTGGATGCTGTCGATTGCGGCTAGCCTGGCGATAGTCAGTTCTCTCGGCGCACAAAACTCCACTACGCCGGCGAGCTCCGCGAAACGCGCGATCACTGAAAAAGATCTGTTCGATTTCGTGTGGGTGGCCAACCCGCAACTCTCGCCGGATGGCTCGCGGGTGGCGTTCACCCGCGTCAACGTGGACGACAAGCGCACCGGTTACGAAACGTCGATCTGGATGGTGGCCACGTCCGGCAATGCAGCCCCGGTGCGGATGACCAGTGGCAAACACGACGCGCAGCCGCGCTGGTCGCCGGACGGCAAGCAGATCGCGTTCACCCGCGGCGGCGACAAAGACGAGAGCGGCAAGCCCAAACCGCCGCAAATTGCGCTGCTTTCGCTAACTGGCGGGGAAGCGTGGATCATCACCGACTTGCCAAAAGGCGCGACGGACGCGGTCTGGTCGCCGGACAGCAAGCGCATCGCGTTTACGAGTTCCACCACTCCGGAAGACATCGAGAAGGCGCAGCACAAGAAGAGTGCCGCGACGAGCGGCGATAAAGAATCGGAGGGGACGCAGCCCAAGCCGGCGGAAGCGGAGCACGAATCCGACGTCCACATCATCAGCCGTGCGGTCTATCGCAGCAACGATCGGGGATACCTCGATCCCAAGCGTCACGAGCACATCTGGATGCTCGAGGTGCCCACGAGCTTTGATGAACTGCCCAAACCGGTGCAGCTCACCAGCGGAAACTTCGACGAAGAGGAGATCCTGTGGAGCCACGACAACTCGCGCATCTACTTCCTCACCCGCCGAATCGAGGAGCCCTATTACGAAACTCCCACCACGGATATTTACTTCGTCACGCCCGCCGGCGGAAGCGCTGAAAAGACTGCTACTATTCCGATGGGCATCAGCGATCTCGCGCTCAGCGCGGACGATCGCAAGTTCGCGTTCCACGGCTCGGTGACGCATCCGGTTCGTTCTTACTCACAGCCCGATCTTTGGGTGATGGACGCGGCAACCAACGCCGAAGCGAAGAATTTGACCGCCGATTACGATTTCGATATGGGCGGAGGCGTGGGCGGCGACAATGCCGCTCCGCGCGGCGGCCACGGGCGAACGCTGTATTGGTCGCCGGACGGCCGCTGGCTCTACGACACGGTCGCGAAGCAAGGCCGCGCGCCAGTGGTGCGGGTGGATGCGCAATCGGGGGCGGTAGCTGAAATCACGCACGGCGATCAGGCGACACTCGATTTCTCGATGACTCCGGATGCGCAAACGATCGTCGCGCTGGTCTCCACGCCGGTGATGATTGGCGATCTTTTCAGCGTCGCCGCCGACGGCGCGCAAAGCCGCATTACCGACTTCAACGGAAAATTGTGGTCGCAGCTCAACCTGACGGCGCCGGAGGAAATTAATTACCGGAGCTTCGATGGCAAGAATATTCAGGGATGGATTCAGAAGCCGCCGGATTTCGACCCGCAGAAAAAGTACCCGCTGATTCTGAATATCCACGGCGGGCCGCACTCCGCATACGGATGGATATTCGATCACGAGTTCCAATGGATGGCGGCGAAGGGATACGTGGTGCTGTACGTCAACCCGCGCGGTTCCACCAGCTACGGGCAGGATTTTGGCAACATCATCCAGTATCACTATCCGGGTGACGATTACCGCGATTTGATGGCTGGCGTGGACGAACTCGTGAAGCGCGGCTACATCGATCCGAAAAAACTCGCGGTGACCGGAGGCAGCGGCGGAGGCGTGCTCACCGACTGGACGATTACCCACACCGATCGTTTCGCGGCGGCGGTGTCGCAACGCGATATTTCCAACTGGGCCTCGTGGTGGTACACCGCGGACTTTACGCTGTTCCAGCCGAGCTGGTTCAAAGCGCCACCGTTCGAGGATCCGCAAGACTACATCAATCGTTCCGCGATCACCTTTGTGAAAAACATTCACACTCCGGTGATGTTTGTGCTGGGCGAATCGGACTACCGCACTCCCGAGGATTCAGGGGGCGAGCAACTGTTCCGCGCGCTCAAGTTCCTGAAGCGCCCCACCGCGATGGTGGTGTTCCCGCGCGAGACGCACGAGCTTTCGCGTTCCGGAGAGCCGTGGCATCGGATCGAACGGCTCGAACATATCGTGGGCTGGATGGATCGATGGGTCATGGGCGTTCCGCATCCGGAATACGACGTCAGTCCCGAAAAGCAGGCGGAGAAATCCGCGCCATAAATTTCGCGGGGCGCCGGTTCCGGATTGGGTAGGAGAGCGCCAGATGCGCCGCGAAAGTCAGTAATCGCCGGCGAACCAGCGCCGAAAGGTGCGCCTGCGTGCTAGAATTCGCCCGAACCTGAAAATCCCAGGAGTGATGAATGCGCCGATGGATGCTAGTTTTGGCTGCACTCGTTGTGGCGGGAATCGCATTATCGTTCTCATCCGAGTCCGCGCTCCGCGCGGGCGCGCCGCAGGCCGAGTTGAAAGGCGCTTTCCGGCGGCCCGAGAGCAACGGGTGGACGTTCGTCCACCTGCAAGGGACGCCGCACCAAATCGGCTTTCAGAATGGCTATTTGCTCGCTCCGGAAATTGAAGACGCGCTAAAAGTCACCACGCTCGAAACCACTCACGCGACCAGGAAAGATTGGCAGTTCTTCCGGGACGCCGCGCAAAACATGATGTGGCCGCATATCGAGCAGGAGTATCGAGAGGAACTGCAGGGAATCACCGATGGCGTGAACGCGCGCGGCGTGAAGATGGATCTGTGGGATGTGGTGGGTTTGAATGCGTCGGAGGAATGGGGCTATTACGTTACCGAATACGACAAGATACACGGGATCAAGCCCACGGCGTCGCGCGCAGTTCCCGAGCATTGCAGCGCGTTTGTGGCCACCGGGAGCTATACCACCGACGGCCAAGCGGTGATTGCTCACAATAACTGGACGAATTATCTGGACGGTGAGCGCTGGACCATTATTTTCGACATCGTTCCGGTCAAGGGCAAACGCATGCTGATGGACGGTCTGCCGGGTGTGATCCACAGCGCCGACGATTTCGTGATGAACTCGGCGGGGATGGTCATCACCGAAACCACGATTGGCGGCTTCTACGGATATGACCCAGCTGCGATTCCGGAATTTGTGCGGGCGCGCAAGGCTGCGCAGTATTCAGTTTCCATCGATGATTTCGCGCGAATCATGGAGGAAGGCAATAACGGCGGCTACGCTAACACCTGGCTGATCGCGGATACCGGCAAGAATGAAATCGGCCGCCTCGAATTGGGGCTAAAGAACGTGACGCTGGAGCGGAAGAAAGACGGGTATTTTGTGGGCTCGAATTTCCCGATTAACGAGAAACTCATTCGCGAAGAGACCGACTTCGACCCCCATGACATGGGCGCGAGCGCCAACGCCCGGCACGCGCGCTGGGAGCAGCTAATGGCCGAGAATAAGGGCAAGATCGACGTGGCGGCGGCGCAGCGTTTTTTGGCCGATCACTTCGATACCTTTGAACACAGGGAAGACCCCGACGAGCGCACCCTGGACGGGCACATTGATTTGTCGCCGCGAGGTTCTGGAGGCTGGCAGCCGCCTTTCGGAATTGCTGGGGCAGTGCAGAACAAGGCTGCCAATGCGACTATGGCAGCGGAGATGAGTTTTGTCGCCGCAGCGGGGCACGCCTGTGGCTTGGATTTCAAGGCCGCCGATCACGTGCATGCGCACCCGGAGTTTTCCTGGCAGGAGCCGCTCCTGCGGGACATGAATTCGCATCCGTGGGCCACGTTCAGCGCGGCGAAATAGCTGACTGGCATCGGGTAGCCCCGCCAAGAACTTCCGACAGTTTGTCAGGGCGGAAGTCGTAGTTCCGGCGTGCGTTAGGGCCTACAGATTAGACGCTTTATCCCTGCTAACTGATTAAAGCCGCAAGGTTTAGTACTGTTGGCAGGCAGGGCACATAGGCTCACTTCGATTGGCTCCATTCGCCCCCACCGCACTCTAACTGAGTAATCGCCACTGAGGGGACCACTTCGCCCGCACAGAGCATTGAACCAAAACGGGAAGTGGCCGATGAAACCTCCGACACCGTCTATCTGGCGGTCCGCGAATGGCTCAAGCCAGACCACTAATGCGGGTTGCTTCAATTCAGCGAGGAGCGTCTATTAGCACTCAACGCGCGGCGGTATATGGTAAGCGGTCACTTTTCGCCGCGATCGTGGTGTTTTCTTCCGCGTTGAGCCTATTTGGAAAACAGCCCGAGCCCCCACGTCCCGTACTGCCCACCTTGACCACCGCACGCGCGGCCCACAGCTTGTCGACCGAAGAAGCCAAGCGAGGCTATCCGGTTCGCCTGCATGGCGTGGTCACCTACTACGATCCGTACACGAGTCCGACAGTCGGCGCGTACTTCATTTGTGACTCCACCGCCTGCATAGTTGTGCTAGTTCCACCCCAGCCCGTTCTGCCGATCCGCGCTGGCACAGTCGTGGAGATGAGTGGCGTGAGCGCCCCGGGAAATTACGCGCCGATCCTGGAAGGATCTGACGTCAAGGTGGTTGGAGAGTCTGCGCTGCCAAAATCGCCCCGGAGAAGTCTGGCGGAGTTAATGACCGGCGCCGATGACGGGCAGTGGGTCGAGGTCGAAGCTGTCGTTCACTCGGTGGCCTATTCCGAGCACAACGTCACCATCACCCTGGCCTTGCAAGACGGGATGATTCGCGGGATTGCGCCGCGGGAAGAGGGAACAGACTACGATCGCCTGATCGATTCTAGAATATTGATTCGTGGCAACGCAGCCCCGGTCTGGACCAAGAACCGTCAGATGGTTGGGGCGCGCTTGCTCTTTCCGTCTTTGGGGCAGGTGACCGTCGAGGTTCCAGCCCCCGCAAATCCTTTCTCGCTGCCCGTACATCCTGTCAGCGCCTTGTTACGATTCACGCCGGGAGCGAGGTTCGCCCATCGGGTTCGAGTCAGGGGGCAGGTCACGCTGCAGTGGCCGGGCCGATGGCTCTACATTCAGGATGGCTCGCAAGGACTCTTCATTCCGACGGCGCAGAAAACACCCCTGAAACCGGGCGATATCGTTGACGCGGTGGGTTTCCCCTCGATGGGCGAGTACTCCGCGATGCTCGAAGACGCCATTTTCAAGCTCGAAGGGAGCGGCCAAACCATCGCAGTTCCGTCCGTCACCGTGCAAGACGCGATGAAAGGGGATTACGACTCCAAGCTGGTACAAATTCACGGCCGGCTGGTAAACCAGGATTTGAGCTCGCAGTACCCCACGCTGGTGATGTCGTCCGGAGGAGAGCTGTTCTTCGCGGTTCTTCCGCATGGAATAAAGGCGGAAGAACTAGCGTCGTGGCGGGTGGGCAGCGAACTGCAACTGACCGGTGTCTGTTCGGTGCAAGTGGACAAATACTTGTCCGCGCAGCGAGAAGGCGCCGCGCTGCCTATGTCGTTTCGAGTCCTGTTGCGGTCGTCGCAGGATGTGGTGGTGCTGCAAAAACCATCGTGGTGGACGGCCGGGCGAATCCTTACGCTGCTCGCGGTCAGCGTACTCATGATTCTCGCCGGCACGCTCTGGGTGATGGCATTGACCAGGCGAGTTCGGGAGCGGACGGAGACCGTGAGAGCCACACTGGAATCAACCGCCGACGGAATTCTCGTGATCGACTCGGCCGGCGGAATTGTCGCGCACAACCAGAAATTCGCAACCATGTGGACGGTTCCTGGGCCCATCCTGAAGCGCCGGAATTACCGTTCGCTGCTCGATTTTATCGAACACCAACTGGCCGACGTGGAAGCATTCGCCAGTAAGGTGCAGGCGGTGCACGCCGACCCCAAGCTGAAAACCGACGATGTGATTGAGCTGAAGGATGGGCGAGTGTTCGAGCGCCACTCGGAACCGCAAAGCGTGAACGGAAAAAATGTGGGCCGGGTGTGGGGTTTTCGAGACGTGACGGAGCGCAAGCGGGCGGAAGAGGCCCTTTCGGAAGAGCGCAGGCTGTTGCGCACCTTGATCGATAACATGCCCGACTACATTTACGTCAAGGACACCCGGAGCCGCTTCGTCCTGGCTAACTGTGCAGTTACCGAACTGGTGGGGGCGCAGAACCCCAAGGATTTGCTGGGGAAGACGGATTTCGACTACTTTCCGAAAGAAGTTGCAGCGCCTTTCTTTTCCAGCGAACAAGCCATCGTGCAGTCAGGAAACCCGCTGGTGAATCACGAGGAAATCGCGGTAGACGCTAAAGGGAACACCAAGTGGCTCTCGACGTCGAAGGTTCCGTGGCGGGATCCGCGCGGCCAGATCATCGGGATCGTCGGAATCGGCCGCGACATCACCGACCATAAGCACGCCGAGGATGTGCTGCGGCAGGCCAAGGAGTCGGCCGAAGCAGCCAGCCGTGCGAAGAGCGAATTTCTGGCCAACATGAGCCACGAAATCCGCACGCCGATGAACGGAATCATGGGCATGACCGAGCTGGTCCTGGATACCGAGCTGGATCCTGAGCAGCGCGAGTATTTGAATCTGGCGAAGATGTCCGCGGATTCGCTTGCTGTCGCTGATTAACGACATCCTGGATTACTCGAAAATCGAAGCAGGAAAATTGGAAATCGATGCGATCGATTTCAATCTGGCCGACAGCCTGGGCAACACCATGAAGACGCTGAGCCTTCGCGCGCACCAGAAGGGACTGGAACTCGCATTTGAAATTGGTCCTGAAATTCCCGATGCGCTGGTGGGAGATCCGGGGCGGCTGCGACAGATCATCGTCAATCTGGTGGGGAACGCGATCAAGTTCACCGAGCAGGGCGAGGTGGTGCTGCATGTGGAACTGGAATCGCGCACGCCGGAAGAGATTCGGCTCCATTTCATGGTGGCTGACACCGGCATCGGCATACCGGTCGACAAACAGACGGTGATTTTCGACGCCTTCAACCAAGCCGATGGTTCGATGACCCGCAAATATGGCGGCACCGGACTGGGCCTTACGATTTCTTCACGGCTGGTGCAAATGATGGATGGGCGAATCTGGGTGCAGAGCGAGCCCGGCCAGGGCAGCCGCTTTCACTTTACGGTTCGCTTCGCGTTGCAAAAGAAGCCCGCGCACGTTGTGGTACCGCGAGACCCGTTGAGCCTGCGCGGCCTGCGGGTGCTGGTGGTGGACGACAACGCCACCAACCGCCAAATCCTGATCAAGATGCTCGATAGCTGGCATATGAATCCAACAGGGGTAGACAGCGGAGCGCATGCGATCGTTGCGCTGCGGGAAGGCGAGGGCCTGGGAAGAAGTTTTCCGCTGATCCTGCTTGACGCGCAAATGCCGGAAATGGACGGCTTTGCTTTGGCCGAATCCATTAAGCGGAACCCGGATTGGGGACCAGCCACGGTGATGATGCTGAGCTCCGCAGGTCTGCGTGGCGATGCGGTGCGCTGCCGCGAGATCGGAGTCTCCGCCTATCTGACGAAGCCCATTCGGCAGTCGGAACTGCTGGACGCCATCGTCACTGCTTTGGCGACGCGTCCCACGAAGACTTCTGGCTCTTCGCTGGTGACCCGCCACTCACTCCGCGAAAATCGGACCAAACTGCGCATTCTTCTGGTCGAGGACAACGCCGTCAATCAGTTAGTGGTGCTCCGGATACTCGAGAAGCAGGGCCATTCCGTGACCATCGCTGCGGACGGCAAGAAAGCGCTCGCTGCGCTCCGGAAGGATTCATACGACCTGGTCCTAATGGACATTCAGATGCCAGAGATGAACGGATGGGAGGCAACCAGGGCGATCCGAGAGTCCGAGAGGGCCACCGGCGAACACATCCCCATTGCCGCGATGACGGCTCACGCCATGAAGGGCGATCACGAACGGTGCATCGCTGCGGGCATGGACGATTACCTTACCAAGCCGATCCACACGCCTGAGTTACTGGCCTTGGTGGAGAAAATCGGAAACCGCAAAGCCGTTGCGGAAAGACCTCAGACGGTGCCGGTGGCGGAGCTGGAACCGGGCCCGGCAATTGACATGGCGGATGTACTCGACCGTCTGGACGGCGATCGGGAATTGTTCCACGAAATGGCCCAGTTGTTTCGAGACGGATGCCCGCAGGCGATGGAGGATCTCCGGCGTGCGATTGATAACCGGGATGCGCAAGCGTTGGAGCGTCGCGCCCACAATTTGAAAGGGTCGTCGGCGAATTTAGGCGCCGTCGCTGTTTCACACGCCTCGGCGGCGTTGGAGGACTGTGCTCGCTCCGGGAAGTTAGAGCAAGCCGGGGATCTATTCAAAACGCTCGAACAAAATCTTGATCATCTTCTCTCGGAATTGGAAGCGCTGTCGCGAAGCGTCGCAACGGAAAATGCAGGCCGCGGCTGGGTGATCGATCGCAAGACGACTTGATGGTGCGCGAAGCCGGGCGAATTCGGCGCGGCTTTCTGTATTTGGTCCGGGGCTGGTAAATGAACGACGTAGAGAAGAAGAGCAAGCGGATTCTGATTGCCGAAGACGATCCCATTTCTCGCCGGATGCTTGAATCCTTGCTCTCCAAGTGGGCTTATGACGTCACCGTGGTGACCGACGGAATCGAAGCCCTGCGTCTGCTGGACGGCCCCGACGCGCCGCGGCTTGCCATTTTGGATTGGATGATGCCGGGAATGGAGGGGGTACAGATTTGCCGGCGGATTCGCGAGCGTAAGGACCGTCCCTACATCTACCTGCTTTTGCTCACGGCGCGCAGCCAGAGGCAGGATCTGCTCGAAGGCCTTGAACTGGGGGCAGACGATTACCTCACCAAACCTTTCGACGCCCAGGAACTGCGGGCCCGTCTTCGTGCCGGCGACCGCATTCTAAGCTTGCAAGACGATCTGCTGGCGGCGCAAGCCGAACTGCATTTCCGCGCGACCAATGATGCTCTGACCGGCATCCCGAATCGCCCGGCGATTCTCGATGCGCTCGGCAGGGAATTGGCCCGGCAGGTCCGCGATGAACGACCATTCGGAATCGTGCTGGCCGACATCGATCACTTCAAAAACGTGAACGATCATCATGGCCACTTGGCGGGAGATGAAGTCTTGCGGACGGTCGCGCAACGGCTCCGCGAATCCACGCGGCCGTACGATAGCGTCGGCCGCTACGGCGGGGAAGAATTCCTGATCGTCGCTCCGTTTGCCGATATCCCCGGAACGATGCGACTGGCGGAAAGGATCCGCCGCAATATCGAATCGGAGCCGGTATTGGCGCATGGTGGCCCGGTCCAGGTAACCGCGAGCCTGGGCATCGCAGTCAGCAATCATCCACCCAGCGTCGACGCCAGGGCCCTGCTGCAGCTTGCCGACGATGCGCTGTACCGCGCGAAAGAAAACGGCCGCAACCGCTGCGAACTCGCAGCGGGACTGGAGTCCGTTGGTTCTGCCGCTCAAGTCCGGGGAATTTCGATCCGCTAGCGAATCGCCGAGATCACGCGAAGCTCGTGTGACGCCATCTCAACTTTGGCCCACGGAGAAATCGCCGGGAGAGCACAAGAAGATTGAAGTCAAACCGCATCTGCAATCGTTCCGTTTTGGATGCGTCTCTTGTGGCGGGCCGCTTCGTGCTCGAGCCACTCCGCGTCGCTGCGATTGTCGAGACCTTCGAGGTACTCAGCGGTGATACTCGGGTCGTCCTGCTCCTTGCTGACTTTTGCCGCGATTGCCTGGTAGTCGATCATTTCGTTCCTCCCCTTTGGGCCGCAAACATCTTCGCCTTGTATTCGTCTCAGGCCCAGAGTACGAAAGTACCGATTGCGCGTATTTTGGCATTTCCTTCGTGATTATGCCCCGTTTGCTCGGCCGCGGGCAACCGGAGTAATTATAAATAGTATAATTGTAACAAAAGTACCCCTAGTACTGGATAATCGCGGACGTGTACCCTTTATTTCGGTTGGTTATTGAGAGGGGGTGCGAAATTCGGCGCCTGCACCTTTTCAACCTGCTGCTGCACCTGGCTGCGAAATTCCAGAGGATGTGCGACTTTGTGAAATGGTTCGGGAGTTCCGCCCGTCCCGATTACCACGATCGATCCATAACCCAGAATCCTGCCGAAAGCCGTCTCGGTTACTTCTATGCTCTCCACTTTGTTCAACAGCATTTCGATTGTCTTCCGGCTGGCCAAGCCAGTCTTGATCACCACGCGTCGATTCGTCACCGCCATCTCCGTCGCGTTCCGCCGCGCCATGCCCATTAGAATCGCCACGATGCCGCAAACAAGCAACGCGACGCCCCCGCCTTCCATAATGTGCAAAGTCCTATTGTCAATCCCGGTCTGGCTGAACGCGTAATAAAGGAGAAGTGTGCCGGGGAGAGCGAGCAGCAAGCATCCCAGGACAACGTGCCAGAACATCACGATCCAATGGAGGCGGGTCTGGTAAATTACCGTTTCGCCGGGAACCAAGTTGGCTTCTACGTAGCTCATATGCCCCTCTCTGTGAATCGCTCAAGCAAGACGCATCCGCGTTCACTTTGATATTGGTGCGATTACCATCCATGTGGCGACCGGCGATTTCATTGGAACCCCCAAGGTGAGCGCCACCTCTACCAGCCAGCGTACACCGATCGAGCCGGACTCTGTAATCCGGAAGTTTTTTCGCGTTGATGGTGAGCAGCGGACGCTTCAACGCTCCTGTTGAGCCTCGATCTTCGCGTGCGATCGCAATTTCGTGTGGGAACAGCGGCCGGTTGCGGATGGAGGCTTGCGCGGTAGGTTCGTCTCGGAAAAATCGGCAGACGCCTACTTATCGAGAAGGAGTGGTGAGCCGCCCAGGACTCGAACCTGGAACCCTTTGATTAAGAGTCAAATGCTCTACCATTGAGCTAGCGGCCCACAAAACTTCGGAATTTTACCGTGAACCGGCGCGTTTGTCGAATCCACCGCCGAAATGCCCATCGCCGCTGGCCCGCAGGATGAATCGCGCGGGCGGGAAACTCATCATATAATCAGCGAATCTCCATCGAGGGGGAGAACACATGGCTGACAAAATGAACGTCCCGGAGAGCGAATGGAAGAAGAAGCTAACGCCGGAGCAGTACAACGTCACACGCCGCAAGGGGACCGAGGCGCCGTTCACTGGCGAGTACACCGACAGTGAGGAGGAAGGCGTCTACAAGTGCGTATGCTGCGGCGAACCGCTGTTCAGTTCCGATGCGAAATTTCATTCCGGCTCCGGCTGGCCGAGTTTTTATAAGCCGCTGAACGAGGAAAATGTGGCAGTGGAACGCGACGCTTCGCATGGCATGCTGCGAGAAGAAGTGGTCTGTAGCAAGTGCGATGCGCACTTGGGGCACGTATTCGATGACGGCCCGAATCCGACCGGCCTGCGGTACTGCATCAACTCGGTGGCATTAAAGCTTGAGGAAAAAGACAAAAAGTAGCGCGCGCAGAGAAATCGCAAGTCGCCCCAGACTCGATTTTCTGCGCCTGCAGCTCTAGTGGTCAAACGAATATAGAACCGGGTCGACGTCAGCGGGCGTGGACGACACCAACCGAACGGTGGATGGTGAGACGACGTAGAAGACGAATGAGCCCGGCATCCCGTTGGGCGAAGTGAAGGCGATCGTTCCACGTCCGTTTGGCGACGTCGAGTAGGTACCGGTAAGCGTGTCGACCGTTGTGGACGAATCTGCCGGATTCACAATTGCGATGGTGTCCGGCCCCGAAATATTTCCCGCTCCGTCGGCGGCAAACGAGCCTACCACGTTGGTCACTTTGGTCTCCGCCATGTACCCGGTACTGATGACGTAGCTTCCCGATACCGAAGCGTTGCTGAAACTTGTCAGCGACGCGGTCTGCGGCTCGAGCCGGCCCAGAGAACCGGGGATGTCGGACCCAATGAAAAACCCAGAATTGTTAGCGTTCAGGTAGGCCACGCCCAGCAAAATTCCCTCGTTAGCCACGGTGACTCGGCCATCCGCGGCGATGGTGTATGTTCCCGAGACCGGCGCGCCCACGGTGGAGGTAATCTTCCCGGCGTCGTTCTGATCGTAGAAAAACGAGAGCGTGCCGCTGCCATTGCCGGTGAGCATTCCCGCAAAGGTCGTGGCGCTAGCGCCGTCCAGCCCGGTTCCGGTGACTACGCCGGTGCCGTTTAACGCGCTGGCGTCGAAAGCCCCGCTCGTGCCGGTTGGCTGTTGCAGTAATGCTTCGCCAAAGGTGATGAAAGCGGGCGTGGGTATTGCCGGTGGAGTGGTGGTCCGCAGCGTGTCGGACGCAATCAAATAGAAATCCGTCGGCGTTGCCATCCACAAAATGTAATTTACATAGAACTGGCCGCCGAGAAAGAGGTTCATCGTGCCGCGGCCGTCCGCGGTCATCGTATAGGTGCCGGTAATGCCTGGGTGTGAGCCATTGGTTCCGGCGTCGTTGGCGTCCAGATAGCCGGTGGTGACGGTTCCACTGCCATTCAACGTCAATGACCCGGCGGTCGCGGTGCGCTTGAGCATTTGGTCATATCCCGCCATGCCGAAAGCGTAGCTTCCCGTGAGATCGGCCACCGAGAACGAAGTAGTCGACTGGGGCTTGAAGATCCCGGAGCCGCGCAGGCCGGTGGCATCGGACTCAATGAATCGCCCGGTGCCATCTCCAGCCATCGAAAACAAATACGTCACGGTTGAGGTTCCGCCATTCTCGGTGATGGTAAGAATCATGCTGCCGCGGCCATCCGGATCAAGGGTATAGGTGCCGGTGAAAGCCACGCCCGCTGCGGTCTTCTGCGCCTGCGGATAATTGATGTCTTCTGTCCCGCCGGAAATTGTCCCACTGCCGCTGGCGCTGAAGTCCCCGGAGATTATGGTAGGACCCACGGCGCTGAATCCCTCGAACAGAAACACGTAGGCGCCATCGAGTTGGGCCTCGTCCTGGGTGGTGGTGGTATTCGAGGTAATGGTGATGCTGAAAGTTTTTGATACCGATTGCTGGGGCGCTTCGGAATCCGTCGCGCGTACCGTAAACGTGGAAGTTTCCAGGCGCACCGGCGAGCCGGTGATCGCGCCGCTGGCCGCATTCAATGACAACCCCGATGGCAGCTGTCCGGTGGTAATCGTCCAGGTAATGGGAGCGAGGCCGCCGGTGGTTTGCAGCGTGGCGCCGTAACCGGTCGCGGTAACGCCTTGGGGCAGAGAAGTGGTGGTGATCGCTAACGGTGGCGGCGGAGCAATGGTGATGCTCAAAGTGACCACCGCCTTCTGCGGTGGGAGCGCCGAATCGATCACCTGCACAGTGAAGCCGGTGGTGCCGGGAGTGATCGGTGTGCCAGAGATTTGTCCGCTGGCTGGGCTCAGCAGCAGGTCGGTGGGTAAAACCCCACTGCCGGCTACCAGAGACCAGGTATATGGGGGAATACCTCCGTACGGAGTGACCGCCGCGTTGTAGAGGCTGCCCACTTGGCCGGCCGGTAATTGGCCAGTCTGAATCCCAAGCGGCGGAGGTGGCCCGATACCAATGGTAAACACCTGCGTGGCGGTGATCGGCGGGTTGCCGCTGTCTGCTACCTGGATGGTGAAGCTGCTGGTGGTGTTGGAGCCAATAGGCGTCCCCTGGACGGTGCCGGAATTGGCTAGCGAAAGGCCCATCGGCAGGCTGCCGGATACCACCGTGAAACGCAAAGGCGAAATGCCGCCGGTGACCGCGATCGGCTGGGTGTAGGACGTGCCGTTGATTCCGTTGGGCAGCGTAAGGGTCGTAAAGGTTGGGGGCAGGACAACGTTAATCGTAGCGGTTGCGGTGGTGGTGCTGTTGACCCTGGCGGTGGCGGTGAGGGTGACCGTGATCTGAGTGGTCAGCCCAGTGGGTGCAGTGTACGTCACCCCAGCAAACGTCGTGTTCGAGAATGTGCCGCAGCTATCGCCGCTGCAATTCGGCCCGGTAAGCTTCCAGCTCACCCCGGAATTCGAAGTGTCGTCGATGACGCTGGCGGTGAAAGTGATGGATTGGCCCTGATCGACGTCCTGCCCGGTGGCCGGAAGGAGTTTGATCGTCGGCGTGGAACCCGCGGAGTTGCCGCCGCATCCTCCCAATACAAAGACCAACAGGCACAACCCGCCGACCACCGACACCCACCGCTTCATGAAACCTCCGCGATTGATTGTGACACGACTCGCATCGAACAATTCAGAGAACAGGGTCACACCCCGGACATTCGAGCGAACCCTGGTGCGAATCTCCCGGCTGGAATGGGATGCAGGCTGCTTCGAAGCACGCAAAAACCAACGCTTTGAATAACAAATTGCCCCTATTCGTGTCAACGCGCATCATTTATACCCCAAATTCGGTCTGGAGTTCACTGTTGATGCGTGCGCACCAGCCATCGTTGCCCGTGCGGCCCTCATGGTTCGGCCGGTATGGGGGGATGCAAGGGTGGGGCGATAGAAATGGGCCAGCGTGGATATCAAGGCTGGCCGGTCCTTCGCACCTATTACTCGCGAGGTGCGACGCTGCAGATTCCCGATTTTAGCGTTGCGCGACCAGTGCGGCGATCAGGTTGGCGGCTTGCGGCGAACCCAGGCCGGTAACGAAATCGTAGCCTGGGCCTGCGTCGCAAACGGCTCCGCAGAAGCCGTTCGTTCCGTTGGTCACGGCGTGAAAATACGCTCCGATCCGGGCTTTTGCCAGCGAATACGAATCGCCATTCGTGCTGTTAAGACGCGACTTACGCGCCGCAGCGCGCATCGAGTTGGCGATGGCGATCAGCGCAGACCACTGCGGCGCGGCGGCACTGGTGCCACCCACGCGAAACCAGCCGGCTTGTCCCTTGACGCGCACTGAATCGTAGACCGCGTATCCCTGGCCCGGGTCAGCACCGTAAGAAACATCGGGTACGCCGCGGACTCCCTTTCCGTCGTCCGGTATTCGGTAGCTCGCCTGATAAGACGGCTCGAACTCACTGGCGCTCAGCCCCCCACCACTTCCGCTCCACGCCGATTCGCTCAAATAGTCGCCGTGCGAATCCAGGGAAAGCGTAGTGCCCCCCACCGCAAGCACCGATGGTGACGCGGCCGGATACTGCACGCCCCATCCGCTGTCACCGGAAGCGGCGACGAAAGTGACCCCGTTGGAAATGAATCGCGTATCGAAGGCGCTCTCGCCGGACCATTCCGGAGTCCCCCAGCTCATCGATACGGCGGAGGTGCCATAGTGCACGGCGACGCCAACCGCAACCAGCAAGTCGCCCAGATTATCGCCGGCGGCTTCGACCAGAATAATATCCGCCTGCGGTGCAATGGCATGCGCCCATTCGACGTCGAGACTCGTTTCCATGGCCCAGTCGGGATTGGCGGGCGGCTTTCTGGACGTGGCGTATATCTTGCGGAAGCAGCCGTTGTCCGAAGTACAAGGACGCAAGTTGAATTGTTTATCAAAAACGCCGAGGTCGGCCTCGATGTTGGGATCGTCGAAAGCCTCGACAATGCCAATGGTTTGCCCCGCGCCTTGATTGGTAATCATGTCAAAACCGTAGGCATGCCGGATCTGGGCGGGCGAGTAGGCTGCCGGCCCGGTTTGCGCGTCACCTCGAATGATGTGATGGGTTCGCGCCCCGCTCAGTCGCTGGCCGTTCACTGTGCGCGCATCACTGGAGGAGGTTTCCTCCTGCTGCTGGGCTCGCGCGGCTTCCCCGAGCGCCAAGCTCATAGCCAAAAGGGTGAGACCTAGCCCCACTTTTCCCACGGCAATTCGCATTCGTCGTTCCCCCTGAGGTGTGCACGGCGCGATGGGGTGCCTGGTGGAGGTCGACTCCCACGCGGGCAGCTTGCAAAGAATACGGCCGTGGAAATACGGTCCGAATGGCGCAGCCGTACCGCCTGGAACGTACGAATGGCCTAGTGTTTAATGTGCGCGGAAGTGAAACAGCGCCGTCGGGGGTTCGGCGCTACAACCTTTCAGTTTCTCTATACATCTCCCATATGCGAAGATGCAGGCGGGAATTGTGGGTGGCGCTGCAAGGTATTGCCTTTCGCAAAGAAAACGAAAAGAAGAGTTTAGGCCGCTTTGGTGTCCGCCCCCTTTCCAGAGCGACCCGTTTTTTAGTATAAGCTTACATTCGCTCGCTGGACGGCGATCCGGCCTCGCGCCGCATTTCTCCATCGGCATCAAATGGGTTGGCGGGTATACGTGGCGGGAAGCGCGAAACGCGCAGCATCATCGGTAGATTGTCGGAGGTCACGTTGATTGAAGTCCAGGATTTAACCAAGACGTTCGGCGACAACATCGCCGTAAACCATCTTTCCTTCACGGTGAACAAAGGCGAGATTCTCGGATTTTTGGGTCCCAATGGCGCAGGCAAGACCACCACCATGCGCATCCTCACCGGATTCATGCCCGCCACGAGCGGCACTGCGCGGGTCGCGGGCTACGATGTTTTCACCGATTCGATCGAAGTGCGCCGCCGCATCGGCTACCTGCCCGAGAATCCTCCGCTCTACAGCGACATGACCGTTGCCGATTACCTCGATTTCGTGGCGCGCATCAAGGGTGTAGGACCCGATAAGCGCCGCCAGCGCGTCGACGAAGCGATGGAGAAGACCAACATCGGCGACAAACGAAACGAACTGATCAAGCGGCTGTCGCGCGGCTACAAGCAGCGCGTGGGGCTCTCCCAAGCGCTGGTGCACGACCCGGAAGTGATCATCCTGGATGAGCCGACGGTGGGTCTCGATCCCAAGCAAATCATTGAGGTGCGCCACCTGATCAAAGGGCTCGCCGGCAGCCACACCATTATTCTCTCGACGCATATCCTGCCGGAAGTAAGCATGACCTGCGACCGGGTAGTGATCATCAACCACGGTACCATCGCGGCGGTGGATACTCCGGCGAACTTGACGATGCAACTCAAGGGCGGCCAGCATGTGCGCATCGAAGTGCAGGGCACCGAAGCCGCTCTGCGCGATGCGCTGTCCGCGGTGCCGGGCGTGCGCAAAGTGGATGTGCAAGCGGGCGCCGCTTCCGGACGGATCGCGGTAAGCGTGGAAGCAGCTCCGGGAGAAGACATTCGCAGCCTGGTGGCCGCCGCAGTGGTTGCCAAAGGTCTGCCGCTCTACGAACTCACCGGCGTAAGCCTCAGCCTGGAAGACATATTTTTGCAACTCACCACGGAAGATGCGGAGCACGCCTCGGCTGCCGCTTAAGAGAAATCGAGGAACGGAGAAAGAATGCGAAGTCTATACGCGGTGTACCGCAAGGAAATGAGTCATTACTTCGTTTCACCGATCGCCTACATCATCATCGGGCTTTTTCTAATTCTGTCCGGCTATTTCTTCATGGCGTTCTTAGGCGAGATCATTCGCTCGGCGATGCAGCAGGGCCTGGAGGAAATGCAGTATGGCGGCGGAGCGCAGGCGATGGACGTCCCGGGCCTGGTGATTCGCTACTACTTCGGCTTGCTGGGGACGCTGTTCCTGTTCCTCCTGCCGATGCTGACCATGGGCGTGTACTCCGAAGAGCGCAAGCGCGGCACCATGGAACTGTTGATGACTTCTCCGATCACCGATCTGCAGATCGTGCTGGGAAAGTTCCTGGCGTCGATTTCGCTGGTTGCCATCATGCTGGTGCCCAGCGCGGCGTATCAAATTTTCATGTTGTCTAAAACCGAGCCCTCGCCGCCGTGGCGCGTGCTGCTCGCCGCCTACATCGGCTTGATGCTGCTGGGGTCGTCGGTGCTGGCGATCGGATCGTTCCTGTCGTCGGTCACCGAAAACCAATTGATCGCAGCGGTGCTGACGTTCAGCGCCATTCTGATGCTCTGGGTGATCGACATCGGCGGGCAGAATGCCTCCAGCTTCGTCGGTTCTTTGCTCGGCTATCTCTCGATCATCCGCCACTACGATGACTTTACTCGCGGCGTTATCGATACCTCCGGCCTGATCTACTACGGCAGTCTGATCTTCCTGGGTATTTTTCTCACCGTCCGCTCGCTCGATTCGATGAGGTGGCGCCGCGCATGAGCCCTGCCGACATCAAGAAAACCGACATGAACGAAAACAAGAATTCCGCCAAGAAAATCGCGCCTCAGGAAATTTACCGAACCGTGGCATGGTTCGGCCTGGCCCTGCTAGCCGCGGGATACGTTCGCTACTCGATCCAGGGCGAACTGCTGATCATGAGCAAGATTTTGCTGGGCTTGGGCGCGGCGATGCTGATCGCCGGCCTGGCTCTGAACTACCGCGCGCTAGTGGCCTATTTTTCGAGACGCTCTGCGAGAATGGGAACCAACGTGGGCGTGCTGGGCCTGGCGGTGTTTGCCATTTTGGTGCTGCTCAATTTCGTCGGCTATCGCCATCACAAGAGTTTCGATTGGACCACCGAAAAGCTGTTTACGCTCTCCGATCAAACGCAGAAAATCGTGCAGGGCCTGCAGCAGGACGTCACCATCTACCGCTTTGACAAAATGCCGAACCCCGAACTGGCCGCCCAAATTGCTCAATATTCCAACGTCAACCATCGCATTCACTACGTCTCGGTCGATCCCCAGGAAAAGCCCGAGCTCGCCAAGCAGTACGGCGTCACCCGCATGGGAGAGGTGGTGGCGGCGTCCGGGGAGAAAAACGAAAAGCTCGAGGGCACCAGCGAACAGGACATCACTAACGCTTTGCTGAAACTCACTCGCAACACAGTCGAGACGGTCTGCTTCGTTACCGGTCATGGCGAAAAGTCGATTTCCGCGTCCGATGGCCACGGCATGAGTCAGGCCAACGACGAGCTGAAAAAGGAAAGCTATCAGACCCGCGAGGTGAACCTGGTAACGACGGGCAGCGTCCCCGCAGATTGCACCGTGCTGGTGGAAGCCGGGCCCACGCAGTCGCTGTTTCCGCCGGAATCGGCAATGATCGCGAAATATCTGGACGGCGGCGGCCGCGCCATGCTACTGATCGATCCGGCCACCGACCCCAAGCTCGATGATGTCTTTCAGGCTTGGAACATTAATGTCGGGAATAACTACGTGATTGATGCCAGCGGCTACGGCCGTTTGATCGGAGCTGGCCCGGCGATTCCACTGGTGGTCGATTTCCCGGCCAGCCCCATCACCAAAGGCTTTCAGGGCAGCATGACGTTTTTCCCGCTGGCCCGAACGGTTTCGATTGCCAATAAGTCCACTGCGCAACCTCAGGACGTGGAGTTGCTGAAAACCTCCGACCGCAGTTTCACCGTACCCAACCTCGATAAGAAAGAAGTCACCTTCGATCCCAAAACCGCCGGGCCTCTGTCGCTGGGCGTCTCTGGGGAAAAGCGTGGAGAGGCCGAAGGCGGGCAGAAGACGGCGCGGCTGGTAGCGATCGGCGATTCGGATTTTGCCACCAATCAGGCCGTCGGCGCGGCCCGCAACGGTGACCTCTTCTACAACGCAGTGAATTGGCTGGCTTCCGACGAGAGCTTGATCTCCATTCGCCCGAAGAGTCCGTCCAACCGGCGCGTGAACTTCACGGAAGGGCAACAGCGTGGCTTGTTTTGGGTGGCGCTGATCTTTCTGCCCGGCCTGGTGCTCCTCTCCGGCATCTATATTTGGATTAAGCGCCGCTAACCCGACATGAAAAAAAGCACCCTGATCGTCCTGTTGGTAGCGGTCGCACTCGGCGCCGCCGTCTATTATTACGATTGGAAGCGCACGCCCAAGGAAGACAAGGCGGAAGAATCCAAGCCCGCGTTCCACTTTACCGTTCCCAACGTAACTGGTTTGGATATCACCCGCGCCGGCCAGAAGTTCGTCTTTGAGAAGCAGAGTGACGCCTGGCAAGTGGTGCAGCCCATTGTCACACCTGCGGATGGGCCCACCGTTGAAGGAATCGTCACCGAGATTGCCGGCGCGAACGTGAGCCGGACGCTGACGCCTTCGGGCGATTTGTCCGCGTACGGGCTTAAACAGCCCGCAGTAATTGCCAGCGTGCGGCTCAAAGACGGCACCCATCACAGTCTGCAATTCGGCGACAAGGATTTTTCCGGCAGCGCGGTGTATGCGATTGTCGACGACGCGAAACAAGTCTCGCTGATACCCGCCGGAGTGATGGAAACCGCCAACAAGCCAATCGACGACCTGCGCGACCGCGCCGTGCTGCACTTCAACGCCGACGACGTGCAAGCCGTGGACGTGAAAAAGTCTTCGGGTGAAGTGGCGCTGGCCAGGCAAGGATCGAATTGGGTGTTGCACAAGCCCCGGGAAACCCCCGCCAGCTTGAACGCAGTCAATGCCATGCTCGAAGCGATCTCGCTGGGAAAGTTCACCACCGTCGCGAGTGAGACGCCGCAAGACTTAGGGCGCTACGGCTTGGCCAATCCTGCGATGACCCTCACGTTAACTCTAAAGAGCGGCAAACAAGCCACTCTGCAACTAGGGAAAAAAGAAGGGCAGGAGTACGACGCGCGGGATCCATCCCGGCCAATGGTATTTCACGTCGGCGAACCGATTTATAAGAAGGTGGATGAAGGCCTGGCGGATCTGCGTGATAAGAAAGTTTATGCGTTCGACGCCAACGCGCTATCCAACATCGAAATACACAACCGCACCACCAACGAAACCATCGTGTGCAATCAGGGCAAGGACAAGACCTGGCAGATCGAGCAGCCGGCTAACGTGAAAGGGAAGACCGCCGATATATACAAGGTATCGGGGCCACTGGATTCCGCGGATGCCAGCGAGGTGATCGATTCGCCGAGCGCCGATATTCGCGCGCGTCTGGCCAAGCCAGCGCTGGAGATTACCTTCACCGAAACCTCCGGAAAGAAAACCACGCTGCGCTTTTCGGAAGAAACGGAAGGGTACGTGTACGTGCAATCCAGCGCGGCCGCCGCAGTGTACAAAATAACCAAGCAAACGCTCGACGATTTAAGCTTTAAGGCCGAAGCTCTCGCTGGTTCGTAACCCGCGCGCCTCGCGCAACGTCATAACTACCATGCATCGAAGCATCGCCGGTCCGGTAGTTTTTCCATGCCGCCAGAAGCAGGATGTTCCCGGTCACCGGCGAAACGTGAATGAAGTAAGTGTCGCAGCCGCTTTCGACGTCGAAAAATCCCGGACGACGCGCGTCCGGGCGCACCTCGCCGTCACCGGCCAGCAACTCTCGCAGCCGGTCGATTGACTCCTGCGAGTGATTGCCCAGATCCACAATCTTCGCTTGTTCCATTGCTCTCGTTACCATGGCGTTCTGTATCTCCCGTGTATGTCTCTCAAAGCTAACTACGCGCGGCCCGGTGGAAAAGTTCCAGAGGATGCCGGATTAGTTTCTTTTTTTTTCTGGTACACTTACCGCGCTTATCCTTGGGAGGAGGATAAAACAACGCCGTCTGCAACCGGACAGGTAAGCCACGCAACACAAATCAGGAGTTCAATCAGCGCGACCTGACATTGAGTGGACGTGCCGGGCTTTCGCAGATCGAAAAGCGGCTTCCGACGCCTTTCGGATTTTCGGCGTTTTCTCTCACGCCAGTGCTTAGCGTGAGCGTGCCGGTGCAAGACTCGGCCGGCGATTAACCTACAGGGACCCTATGGCCAAAAAAACCAAGAAGCCCATGCCTCGACCCGGCAAAGACAGCCGGCTCAAAAAAGACCGGCGGCGCAAGCACCGGCACTGGCAAGTTACCGTCTACTATCAGGACGGCGAAAAATTCGCGCGGGTCTATATCGACCGCGAGCGTGCCAATCGATTTGCGGAGAGGCAGAAAAAGTCTCCGGTCGTTCGTTCCACTCGCATCCTCGAGGTTGACTGAACTGCGTTTTTGGCTGCCGCGATGCTCGTGCGCAGGACGAAGAGGCGAGGCCGCGCTGATTCCGGGGAAGTGTGTGCTCGTAATCTTTTCGGAGCGCCAGCCCTCGCCGGGGGCTTGTCCGGCCATCGGCGGCATGCTATAAAAGAATGCGTTCAGACCTGTGGAAATGCGGCCGTAGTATAGTGGTCGTACGACAGCTTGCCAAGCTGTAGGCGGGGGTTCGATTCCCCTCGGCCGCTCCAGTTCCCAGGACCCTTCTCCGCGAAGAATAACCGCCCGTGGCTGCCCGCCCAGTTCTTCGCAGTTGGCGTGTGCACATTCCCAGAACAAGCTGCCCCGCTCAAAAACGCTAACGCGTTTCGCCGCATAGTACATTCGGAGTCGCGAATATTTCAGGCAGATAAGACAGGCAGGATCTGCGGCGCGGCGACGGTCACGCGATCCCTGCCGTTCGCTTTCGATTGGTACAGCGATTGATCCGCCGCTCGCAGGATTTCTTCGCCGGTGGCTCCATTTTCCGGAAACGAAGCTACACCCACGGAGAATGTTACCGTGTTCAAGCGCTGGCCCTGGTGGCGTATCTCGATCTTTCTGGCTTCCGCCCGCAACAGATCCGCTCGCCGGGCAGCGTCCGTCGCATTGGATTCCGGCAAGATGATCGCAAATTCCTCTCCGCCATACCGGCAGACCACGTCGTCCCCGCGAAAGTGTTCCCGGAATACCTCGGCCATTCGCCGGAGCACTGCGTCGCCAGCGTCATGGCCAAACGTGTCATTAAATCTTTTGAAGTGATCCAGATCGAGAAACAGCACGGCTAGCGAGCGCTTTTTGCGCGCGGCCCGCTGCAACTCGCGGTCCAGCGATTCTTCCATGAACCGGCGATTGAACAATCCGGTGAGCGCGTCACGTATGGATTGATCGCGCAGCGTTTCCCGCAGCCGCAAGTTGGCCAGGGATAGCGCGATTTGCCCGGCCGCCGTGACCGCCAGGCGCTGCAAGGATTCTTGCACGCTTTCCAGCGCCAAATCATGTCCGGCAGTGGCGACCCCGGCAAACTCCAGGGACAGCACGCCCAGCGTCTCGCCTTGTCCGATCATCGGTACGCACAGGTATCTACCTGGGACCGCTTGTTTCAAGTGTTGGCACATCACCCCTGTGCCGGGGCAATCGCTCCACTGCGGTTGCCCCCGCCGCAGGCTCCAGCATGTCTCGGGAGTGAAAATCAGATCCGAGGCGCGCGACTGGCCCCAGATGGCCGCCGCTTCCACCACATTCCGTGACGACTTGAAAACATAGAGAATGCCGGACGTGGCGGTGGGCAGCAGCTTCTTAATTGAAGCGGTCACCACCACATAGGCTTCCTCGGTGGTAGGACAACATTGCAGCAGGCCGGTCATTTCGTTCAGCAGTGTCATCTCGGTGGCCCGCAATCGCAATTCGTCTACCAATTCGCCGAGCGACTCCGCATGCTTTTTTTCTTTTTGTTGCGTTTGGATCTGCTCGGACATATCGCGATAGATCGCGAAGCATCCCCGAACCTCGCCGTTCATTTCCAAGGGGACCGAGTAGACCTCGACGTCAACGGTTGTGCCGTCCTTACGCACCCGCCGCGTGGTCAAATGCATTCGTTGGCCGTTAGCGAGCTGCGATCGGATCTGGAGTTCTTCTGCGGCGTATTCCTCGCCCGGTGGAAAAATCCACTCCCGCATCAGCGTCCCGATGATCTCTTCTCGCGGGAACAGGAATAGGTCCTCGAAGGCGTCGTTGCACAGCTCCACGCGACCCTGGGTATCGAGGACCACCACTCCCAATGGCGTATTCTCAATCAGCGAGTTCAAGTGGGCGGTTTGCGTGTGAAGTTCCGTGGCCATGCGTTGTCTCTCGCTCACCGCCGAACCCACAATCAAGCCGGTGCATGAGACCGTAAACATCAGCATTACCAATTTCGGCAGCACCGTTGCGTCCGGGCTGGATAAATGCAACGCCAACACGACTCCAAAATTGAACACGAGGATCGCGCTGGTAACGCGCTTGATTCCGTGGCGCATGGCCACCCAAATCATGGGGATGAAGGTCAGGTAGAAAAGTTGTGTCGCTGCGAAGGGCTTCGCGAACATGATCCAAAGGACCAACACGATGCTCGCTGCCTGCCCGACTGCCTCTCCCACGTTTCCCAGCCGGACGCTTGGCCGTTTCCGCGTTCTCGAAGTTGCTCCGGTGACCTTGGCGGGCTCCAGGGAGAGCCACCGCCGGATGGGCGGCAATACATGTATCAGCAAAAAAGGTGCGACGCCCACGAACGATATCAGATCTCCCCCAAACCAAATGAGGGAAGCGCGCGATACATCGCTCCATGGAATGGAGTGATCGGCCAGCAAGCAGCCCACGCCAACGACCGTAGCGCAAGCGCCCATAATAAACGTCACAAAGACGTACCGGGTAACGTCACGGCGATGGCTCAAGCTCAGATCGATCCGTAGCGGTCCGCGCAGAATGATCGCCGCACTTGCGTAGATCACCGCGAGCCCGGGAGAACCGACTAGCGTGCCCCAGGAAGCCCATGGCTGGTGGTAAATCAGCGAGGCACTGAGTGCGTCGCCAAAGGCGATCACCAGCGAATACCAGGGATTGACGCCAAGAATAAGCGCCAAACCTAATCCCGCCGGCGGATACCACACCGTGTATCCCAACTGAGTTTCCACGATCACGTCCGAGCGATTCAGCAGGACGTAGAGGCCGAGGGAAATGAGGGTGATAACCGCGTGTTTTAGGAAGATTCGGTTCCGGTCGGCTGGGAGCTCTGGCCGTGGCCTACCGGTGTCGCGTTCATCGCGATTGGGAGTGGGATCCATCTTCTTCTGGCGTGCGCCGAATGAGGCGACCTTTCCACAACGAGCGACGGCCTGCGAGATTCGTCGAGGGCTGGAGCGCCGAATGGCTCCGGAGGTGGCCCACGCGAATGGAGCTACCTATCTATTCTATTGGCCACGGTACCAAATTAGGGCGTTTTAATCGAAATCGGTAGCAATAAGTCAATATCATGCGGGTTGCCGCGTGCCTCCTGGCTCCCTGCCGATGTGCTGGCGTTGGTTGCGTTTGGCTGGCTCAATTCCGGCGTGTTAAAGTCGTCAGCCGCGTCTCGCGGGCGTCACCCACACGACTATGTTTGCCTATCTTTGTGGCCCAATTGAATTCGCGGATGGCGGCGGGCGTCAATGGCGCCGCGAAATGGCCCGGTTTTTGTTGGACCGGCTCGGCCATCGTGCCTACGATCCCGCCGAAGACGAGACAAAAAATCTGACCCCGGACGAGGTGGCCAATTTTCGCGCATGGAAGTTGACCGACGCGAGCCGGCACCGCGTAGCGATCCGAAAAATCATTCACTTCGATCTCGATATCATCGCCGCCCGGGCTGATTACTTGATCTGCTATTGGAGCCAGGCTGCGCCCCTTAGTGCTGGAACCGCGGCGGAAATGACCGCGGCGTTCCGTAAGGGAATCCCGGTGTATCTGGTGACGCCGCTCGCGCCGCCGCAGCTCAGCGGATGGATGCTGGGATGTGCGGATGAAGTCTTCGCCACGATCGAGGAGCTGGAAAAGTTTCTTCTGGCGCGCTACTCCGCCGCTTCCACTTCCGCTTCCGCCCCTTCGGTCTCCGCCCAATCGGCTGGTCCATTGACGGTGGCCGTGGGCAGCACCCGTAAACCGAAAATTCTGGCCGCCGAGCAAGCCTTTCGCTCTTTAGGCAGCAGCGGCCAGTACGACGTTCAGGTCGTGGGCTTCGAAGTGCCCAGTGGTGTCGCGGCCACTCCGCTGAGCGCCGGCGAGATGCGGCTCGGTGCCCGCCTGCGTGCCGAAGCTCTGCGCGAGATCACCCGCTCATCGTCACGGCCCTGGAAATTTTTCGTCGGATTGGAAGGCGGATTGGATGTAACCGAAGACGCCGGCGGGCGTCTGGTTTTTCTGCAGAGCTGGGCTTACGTCTTGGATACCGCGGGTCGCGGGTACTACGGCCAGTCTACCAGTGTCGCCGTGCCGGAAGCGCTCGCGGCGCGGGTGATCGATGCCGGAGTCGAACTGTCTGAGGCGGTCGACGCCTTCGCCGGTGGAAAGGGAATTCGCGATCATCAAGGCGTGTGGGGCGTCCTTACCGCAGGCGCGGTGACCCGCCAAGACGCCTTTCGCGTGGCGATCACCAACGCACTGTGGCCGTTTCGCCATGAATTGCTATACGCCGTTCGCGACGCAGTCGCGGCAGGCCGGCCCGCTGCGGCGGGCGGGGCAGACTCCCCTACATAAAGTTTTCCTGAATTAGTGTATCGTTTGATTTCCGATTTTCGATTTGCGGAATTTTGCGGCCGCGTTAAGCTGGAGACAGGGAGACACGAGTGGACATCGTCAAGGGCAACATGGGCTGGATCGAGGTGATCGTTGGTCCGATGTTTTCGGGCAAGAGCGAGGAGCTGATCCGCCGCCTGCGGCGCGCGGAGATTGCCCGGCAGCGCGTGCAAATATTTAAGCCCGCTATCGACCAGCGCTATACCGCCACCGGGATTGTCTCTCACTCGGGCCTGGAGATCGCCTCCGAGCTGGTCTCCGAAGCCCACGAAATTTTGATCAAGGTGTCCCCGCGCACCGAGGTCGTCGGTATCGACGAAGGCCAATTTCTCGGAGACGGCTTGGTGGACGTCTGCACTCAACTCGCTGACTTAGGAAAGAGGGTGATGGTCACCGGGTTGGACACCGACTTCATGGGCCGTCCCTTTGAGCCGATTCCACGCCTGCTGGCGGTGGCCGAGGAAATTACCAAACTGCTGGCCATTTGCGTTCGCTGTGGCAATCCCGCGGTGCATACCCAGCGCCTGGTGGCGTCCGAAGAGTTGATCGTCGTGGGCGCCTCCGGCACGTACGAAGCACGCTGCCGCCGCTGTTTCGAGCCGATGCTGGCGCATCAAAAGGTCGAGCAGCAACACGCTGGCCAGCCCGCAACCCGTGAAGGGAATCCCTCCGGACTCAAGGCCCAGGCCGCGGTGCGATAAATTTCAAGGGCCACCCGGCAAGCCTCTCCCGCGGTGCCTTCGTTCCGGGACGCCACGCTTGCGCATGCACATTACCTGGACCGGTCTGCGAGTGCTCGAAGTGATTTGTCGCGTCCCGCGAAATCCTCAAGCCACGGAAAGCGAAAGACTCTCCAGCGCACTCTTTGCTAGAATTTGCTCCATCATCCCGGGAATCTCGAAGACAGCTCGATTGTTCAGCGCCGCCGCGTTCGCCCGATGACCAGCCATCGTGCCAGGTTCGATCATTTGCGCGACGGCCGTCCGAATTTCCTGGAAATCGTGGAGCACGATCCCCACTCCCTTTTCCATCACCCAGCGCGCATTGTAGCGTTCTTGCGGCAGCGTCCAGGCGTTGCATTCAACGATCACCGGCAATTTCATCTGGATCGCTTCGCTGATGCTTCCCGGTCCGGGCTTGCCGACAAAAAAATCCGCAAGGTGCATGTACCGGTTCACATTCGAAGTAAAACCCTCCACAAACCGAGGTAGTCGTGATTTCTGCGCGCGCAGCGCAGCAGCCAATTTCTCGTTTCGCCCACAGATGAAGATCAGTTGCAGCTCCAGATTCGAGCGCTCGAGTGCCGCGGCGATGTCCAGCATCGCCTTCGATCCATATCCCCCAAACATAACCAGGGCGGTCGGCAGATCGGGGCGCAAGCCTAAACGCGCCCGTCCGGCCATTCGAGTTTCCACCGCCGGCTCGTAGAATCGCGGATGCAAGATCATTCCCGAAGCGCGAAAGACCCGACCGTCCGTGTGTCCTAATGCTTTCGCCTGCTCCACCGCGCGCTCCGAGCCGCATACCAGGTATTGCCGCTGCCGTTCGATCCAGAAATGCGGAGGATAATCGGCGATGTCCGTAAGTACCGTGAGGAACGGGCTCGCTGGCTGGGCTCTCACCAGGCTTTCACAGAGAGCGCGGTTAAAATGCGGCACGAAAGAAACCAGCATATCCGGATTGCTGCGTTTCCAGTGATCGGACAGCGTGCGCACCGTCGCCGCATGCCGGATGCGAATCGCCAGCTGCAGCGCTCTCATTAGTTGGCCGCTGCCGAGCGTCCAACCGCTTCTTAGCATCGAGTTGTACTGGTCCTCGATCCGTATCCCCGCGTATTTCTTGAGGATGTCGAGACCGTCGAGAAGTTCTTGCAGATTCGTGAGCTGCACTTTCCATGGCCGCTTTTGCGCCTGGATCGCCATCTCCAGGGCCAGCGCTGCCGCGCGGTGGCCGCCTCCGGCGTCGAAGTAGCAGAATTCGATTTTCTGCATGGTGCCTGAGTGTGGCAGCGCGATGGTCACCGTTCGCTACAGTTTTGTGAATTGAGTGTTACAGTTGACGAATCGATTAACTACCTGTTTTATCAGAACGTTAGCGCGTTTGTCATGGCCGCGTAACACGGCCAATCTAAATTGGTCCTCGTGAAATGCGACCTGCATGTTCACTCGTACTTCTCCGGGCCGTGCACCACCCCTATTGTCGGAAAGCTTTGCCGCGAAAGTTACAGCCCGCCCGAAAAAATCTACGCAGTCCTCAAGCGCCGGGGGATGGATCTGTTCACTCTTACCGATCACGACTCCATCGAAGGCTCGGAAATGCTCCGAAGTCATCCGAATTTCTTCGCGAGCGAAGAGCTCACCTGCAAAATGCCCAGCGGCAGCGAGGTCCACATTGGCGTCTACGACGTCAGTGAAGGCCAGCACCTCCAGCTGCTGCCGCGCCGCAATGATCTGGTCGCGCTGTTGATGTATCTCAGCGAACAACGCCTCTTTTTCAGCGTCAACCATGTTTTTTCGGGCCTTACTGGGCGGCGCTACCTGGAAGACTTCGAATGGTTTGAGCGGTACTTCCCAACCTTCGAAACCAGGAACGGCCACATGCTCGATCGAGCCAACCAGGACGCGGCACAGCTAGCCAAGCAGTGGGGCAAGATCGGCATTGGTGGCAGTGACGCCCATGCCTTGCCCTCGGTCGGCACCGCCTACACCGAAGTGCCCGGCGTACGCGACAAACAAGAGTTCTTTGACGGCCTCCGCAACGGGATCGGCCGAGTCGCGGGAACGTCGGGCTGTTTCACCAAGCTCACCCGCGACGTCTACGTAATCGCCGGCGAGATGATGCGTGAAAAGATGTGGACGTCCCTGCTCTCTCCGTTCGCTCTCCTGATTCCTGGCTTTACATTCTGGAATTATTGCGACGAGTGGCTTTTTAGGCGCCGATGGGCTCCCCAGGTGTTGCGCCAACCGCAAACCAAGAACCGTTGCCACTGGATCTCTGGACCCCAAAACGTCGCCGAGGAGTCCCTATGACCGCTGCACGAGCAGTTTGGACCCACATTCAGTCCGGCGACCACCGCCTGATGCGCAAAGTGCACCGATGGCGTGCGCCTCGGTGGTTTCGGATCTTGACCGTTACCATGACCCGCCTGGGCGATGGATGGCTTTGGTATTCGCTCGGACTGATACTCGCCATCTATGGCGGGCAACACCGATTTCTTGCCATTGGCGCGGGCACTGCGTCGTCCGCCGTGGGCATTCTGCTATTCCGCACCTTGAAGCGCGCCAGCCGCCGCAAACGCCCATGCGAGATCGAACCTCACTGCTGGTCCCTGATTTTACCGCCTGATAAATACTCGTTTCCGTCCGGGCACTCCATCACCGCCTTCGCCGTCGCTCTTTCCATCGGCCTGTTTTACCCCGACCTCCAAATCGTGCTGCTTGCCGTCGCGGTGTGCATCGCCTCCTCGCGCATCATTCTGGGCATGCACTTTCTCAGCGACGTCCTCGCCGGTTCGGCCATCGGCATCCTGCTCGGATATTGCAGCTTCCATCTCTTCGCGGCCCTATAGGATCCGGCCCGAGCGTCCCCGGCGGCATCTCTGCCCCCGGGTGGTTGCGCCAGGGCCTGCCAAAAAACCAATTTCACGCCGCGATTCCCACCAAGCCGAATTCGCGCTAGAATGCCCTTACTGAGGTGCCCGTGTTGCCAATGATTGCGATTTTCGCGATCTGTCTGTTGTCCCTGCCGGGCGTTGTCTTTACGTCTGCTCTTACCTTTCCGAACTCCCAATTTGCTCTGGGCTCCAAAGCGTCGGCCGCGGCGGAGACGAGCGCCGTCGATCCCAAAACCTCCACCGCGCCGGTTGCGTCGGCCAACGCCGAGTTAAAACCGGGCTCGCGACTGGCCATCGTGCGATATGTGTCCGGAGAATTTGCGCGCGTGGTCACCGCTCTGCCGCGAACCAAGACCGGATTCAAGATCGATGTCGGTCATCCGCTGGACGAAGGCACCCTCCGCCACGAGCTGGCCAATCGCGGTGTTGCCGCCAGCCCGGGCGACCGCGTACAGATCACCAGAGTCGATTTCCGGCCCAAAGAAATTTTGCTGGAGATCAACGGCGGTCCCCGAGGGCACTACCGCCTCCGTGACCACGTGCAAATCGGCATGGGCGGCCCCAGCACTCCGATTTCCAGCACCACCACCAGCACCGCACAAAACCCCAATGGCTTGGGCGCCCTGCTGGTTCTAGACTACGGACGCGCCGTTCCGGAAATGAGTCCGGACGACGTCAAGCAGCAGCTTTCTGCGTTCCTCGATTTTTCGAAAGAGCAGTCGGCCACTGTGAATTGGGTAGACACCCTCCCGCCCGAAACGCGCCAAGCCATCGCCGATAAGAAAGCTGTGGTCGGCATGAACCACGACATGGTCCTGGCCGCGCTCGGCCACCCCGACAAAAAAGTCCGCGAACGGGACGCCCAGGGCGACGACACCGAAGACTGGATCTACGGTGCTCCCCCAGCAAGGGTCACCTTCGTCACCTTCGTAGGCGACAAAGTAACTCGGGTCCACGAATTTAACTAGTCGCCGTAGCGAGCCGCTCCTGGGAGGCCCCAAACCCACACCCATACGGAGCCCTCGCGTTGACATTTCCACTACCACCCCCTAGCATCTATAATTCCACTTGGGGCTATCATTCCCCGCACAATTTGATTCAACGCGGTAATTTTTCCGGAGGAAAAATGTCAATCAAGGTAGGGATCAACGGGTTTGGCCGTATCGGGCGGAACATTTTCCGTGCATCGATGAGCGATCCGTCGATCGAAATTGTGGCCGTCAACGACATCACCGATCCCAAGACCCTCGCGCACCTGCTGAAATACGACTCGATCTTGGGCAATTTGCCCAACCACGTCGGCCACACCGCGGATTCGATCGTCGTCGACGGCAAAGCGTTCAAGGTTTTCAAAGTAAAATCCCCGGCAGAGCTGGACTGGGCTTCCGTAGGCGCCACTCTAGTGGTCGAATCCACCGGCCTCTTCACCAAGGGCGAAGACGCCCGCAAGCATATCCGCGGCCCGGTGAAAAAAGTGATCATTTCGGCCCCGGCGACCGACCCCGATTTCACCGTGGTCCTCGGCGTCAACCAGCAGAAATACGACCCCGCCAAGCATCACGTGATCTCCAACGCTTCCTGCACTACCAATTGCCTGGCCCCTGTGGCCAAGGTCCTGCATGAAACCTTCGGAATCAACTGCGGCACCATGACCACCATTCACTCCTACACCAACGATCAGAAATTGCTCGATCTGCCCCACTCCGACCTCCGTCGCGCGCGGGCGGCTGCTCTTTCGATGATTCCCTCGAGTACCGGCGCCGCGAAAGCGCTGCACCTGGTGATCCCCGAGTTGAAGGGCAAGCTGGACGGTTACGCGATGCGCGTGCCCACGCCAAATGTGAGCGTGGTCGACCTCACCATCTTCACCGAGAAGCCTGCCACCGTCGAAGCCGTCAACGGCGCCCTGCGCCAGGCTGCGGAAGGCCCGATGAAGGGAATTCTGGCGTACACCGAAGAAGAATTGGTTTCCGCCGACTTCAAAGGCAATCCCAACTCTTCCATTGTGGACTCGGGCTACACGCGCGTGGTGGGAACCAACTGCGTGAAGGTCTTAGCCTGGTACGACAATGAGTGGGGCTATTCCTCGCGCTGCCGCGACCTGATCAAGTTTTTGTCCGAGCGCGACTAACGCAACAGGGAAGTGGGCGGCGTTAGCTTCACTGGGCCGCTGCCCTTCGCTCCCCGCTAGACCGTCGCGCCAAAGCGCCCGGAATTTATCGCTGTGACCTGCAAAATATGAAAAAACTCTCGATTCGCGATTTGGACCTCTCGGGTAAGCGCGTCTTCATTCGCGTGGATTTCAACGTGCCGATCGACGCAGGCAAAGTCACCGACGACACGCGCATCCGCGAAACCCTCCCCACGCTGCGTTACGCCATCGAGCACGGCGCTCGCCTGATCCTCGCCGCTCACTTAGGCCGTCCAAAAGGGAAGCCGGATCCGCGCTACACCCTGAAGCCTGTAGCCGCCCATCTGCAACAAATGCTCGGGACCCCGGTAGCCTTCGCCGCCGATTGCGTGGGGCCGGATGCCGAGGCGCAGAGCAAGGCGCTCAGCAACGGCGGTGTGCTGCTCCTCGAAAACGTCCGCTACCATGCCGAAGAGGAAGCCAACGATCCCGAATTTTCCCGCAAGCTTGCCGCACTCTGCGACCAGCTTTTCGTATGCGACGCGTTTGGTTCCGCGCATCGCGCCCATGCATCCGTGGTGGGCATCACCAAATTCGTGCGCCAGTCCGCCGCCGGCTTGCTGATGGAAAAAGAACTCGAATATCTCGGCCGCGCCATTTCCAATCCCGAGCACCCCTTCGTCTCCGTGCTCGGCGGCGCGAAAGTTTCCGACAAAATTGAAGTGGTCCAGAATCTGATGAAGATCGCCGATTCCATGCTGATCGGCGGCGCTATGGCCTACACCTTCTTGAAGAGTCAGGGCCTGCCGATAGGGAAGTCCCTGGTCGAAGACGACAAGCTGGATCTCGCCCGCGAGATACTCGAGCAAGCGAAAGCCCGCCACTTTCTCATCCTTCTCCCCGACGATCATTTGCTGGCCCGTTCGTTCGACGATGCCTCCGCCCCCGTCCTCACCGACATCAAAGATACCCCCGCCGACCGCATGGGTTTCGATGTCGGCCCGAAAACCATCGCCAAGTTCCGCGCGGAAATCGCCAAAGCCAAAACCATCGTCTGGAACGGCCCTTTGGGAATTTTCGAAAAGCCCGGCTATGCTCAAGGCACTTTGGAAATCGCCCGCGCGGTCGCCGCGGCCACCCAAGCCGGCGCCACTTCCATTGTCGGTGGCGGAGACTCGGTGGCCGCCGTCGAACAAGCCGGTGTCGCCAACCAGATTTCCCATATTTCCACCGGTGGCGGAGCCTCGCTCGAGTTTCTGGCCGGGGAAAAGCTCCCCGGTGTAGAAGCCTTGAACGACAAGCACGAATAATTACATGGAGAATGGAATGCGCCGTCCGGTAATCGCGGGTAATTGGAAGATGTACAAGACCCAGAAGGAAGCAGCGGATTTCGTGCGCAAGTTCGCGCCGCTGGTCGCCGCCTCCACTCATTGCGACATCATCCTGGCGCCGCCGTTTACCGCCATAGCCGCGGTCGTCGACGCAGCTGCCGGGTCGGCTATCACCGTGGCCGGCCAGAACGGCTACTGGGCCGCCGAGGGAGCCTTTACCGGCGAAATCTCGATGAAGATGCTGGTGGACGCCGGCTGTAAAGTGGTGATTCTCGGTCACTCCGAGCGCCGGCAGTTTTTCGGCGACACCGACGAAACCGTGAACCGTAAAACCAAGGCCGCCCTGGAAGCTGGCCTCACCCCAATCGTCTGCGTCGGTGAGTCTCTGGCCGAGCGCGAATCCAATCGCACCGAGGAAGTGCTGCAATGTCAATGCGAAGGCAGTCTCACGGCGTTGACCGCTTCGGAATTCTCGCGTATTCTCCTTGCGTATGAGCCGGTGTGGGCCATCGGTACCGGCCGCACCGCAACGCCGGAAATGGCTGCAGCGGCGCACCAGCACATTCGGGCGCGCGTGGCGGCGCAGTTCACACCCGAGCGGGCCTCCGCACTTCGCATCCTCTACGGAGGCAGCGTCAAGCCCGACAATATCAAGGGATTGATGGCGCAAGTGGAAATCGACGGCGCGCTTGTAGGCGGAGCGAGTCTGGATCCGCAGTCGTTTGCGTCTATCGTGAATTTCTAGAGGCTCAACCAGCCTCGCAGCACCAAAATCTTGCGGTCTCGAAGTACGTGGGAGAACGGAATGCCTTTAGAAGCAAAATGGGCGATTTCGCTGGTGGTTGGAGGGTTGCTGGTCGCCCTGGGGTGGAGATACACGCCAGTACTGGTGGCCGTGCATATCATCGTCTGCCTCGTGCTAATCCTGGTGATCATGTTGCAGAGCGGATCGGCCGCAGACTTGGCCGGTGCGTTCGGTGGCGCGGGCAGCCAAACGGCTTTCGGTCCCCGTGGCGCCGCTACCTTGCTCTCCAAAGCCACCACCTGGTGCGCCATTATGTTCATGGTCACCTCCTTCACCCTGTCGGTGAAGCGTTCGCCGGAAGACGCTGATGTCACCGGCGGCTCCAGCTCGGTCTTGGAACAAACCCAGAAGTCAGCTCCGGCGAAAACCAACACCGCACCACCCAAGCCGGTAGTTCCGCCCCCTGGCCAAAGTAGCGCGCCCGTGAACGTCCCGGTCCAGGCTCCGCCACCCGCCAACGCTCCGGCCCCGGCGCAGAAGCCTCCTCAGAAATAACGGCATCTGTTACAATTCAAGTCGAAATCCTCCTCGCCGTAAATGCGGAAGTGGCGGAATTGGCAGACGCACCATCTTGAGGGGGTGGCGCCGCGAGGCGTGGGGGTTCGAGTCCCCCCTTCCGCACCAACCATTCGCCAGTGTTCATAAGGCTAATCACTGGCACCGAAAAATGATGGACTATCACCACAGACAAGATTTTCTTCGGAAGTTACTCTCCCCATAACGTCGCGAAAGACTGTCCCGCGGTTGTGCCGCCGATCTACTCTGTTGGCACACTCAGAGAGTGTCTGCTCAATCCGCCACGGTAATTGACTCGGAAAACCTCAGATCTTTGTGCGAATCCGGGTTAGAGCGGACTTTAGGTCAGACCTTCGCCTGCACGGCAGACGGGGGTTGCGGATTCTTTGAACCTTGCCGAAGAACCTCTCCGTAGGATTTATGAACGATTCCCGCCGAAGACTCATGCAAAACCGGACCCGAGCACGCCATATAAGTAGCGGGGACTTGGGGCCGCCGAGCCGTCTAAGGGATGTTGACAACCTCATGTCAGTTCGATATTATGAATTCTGAGATTAAAACAATGAGCTTATATATGAGCAAACCAATGAGCTCGACTCTTAAAATAGCTAAAAGTTTCACCATCGAACCCGCAGTCAACGAATACGTGACCGCCACTAAGGGTAGCCAGTCTGCCAGCGAGCGCGTAAATGAGCTGCTGAAGCGGGCGATCATCGAAGAGCAGAATGAACGCCTGGAGACTGAGGCCGCCGCTTTCTTCGCCGAGGCGAATAAGCATCGGGCGGGCACGCTGGCTTTCCAGGAAGCGGCACTTAGCACTTTTGATCGGGATTGATGTCGCCGAACCCTCCAACACAGAATTGGTATCCGCAACGAGGAAAAGTTTATCTGGTCCAACTGGATAAGCTTCGCCCCGCGATTGTTCTATCCGTCGATTCTATAAACAGACACGCACGCGACGTCTGCGTCGTCGGCACGACAACCGTCGAGCATCAACGATTCAGTATGCGCGTCCCGATTCAAGCCGGAGATGGCGGATTCGATTCTGATTGTTGGGCGAAATGCGATCAGGTTACTACGCTGGAAAAATCCCGTCTCCAACAAAACCCGATCGGCACGCTTTCGCTGGAGAAATTCAAAATGATTGAAGAACAGGTTAGAATCTGTTTGGGATTGCGTGTGATCTAGACGTGCCCAGCTCTACCGTATTTACGCTTCTCACAGTTCTAGCTGCCTTCCGAACGACGACGCGGTACGGATAACCACGAGGGCGGGTAAGAAAAACGCGGATAAGAAAGAGGGGCGATTGGGAAGAATCACAAGCGCCCCTCACTTCTAGATCAATTCGTTGAATACCTCAGGGATCACCTCCTTCTCGACAGGAGTGTCGATGACATCATTTTCTTTTTATCATGGCCAATCCCGCGATGTCTACAGGCCTGCAAATCTCTTTCTTGACCATTAGGTACCAGCATCCCTCCAGATTTCGAGCGCCTCTTCGACATCCAAACAAACCGAGTCCGTGTTTCTCCTTTTGCCGGAGCTGGTCTCACACTCCGTTTTTCACCGTGTTAG
Organism: uncultured Acidobacteriota bacterium; assembly: GCA_963725655.1. Lineage (GTDB taxonomy): Bacteria > Acidobacteriota > Terriglobia > Acidiferrales > UBA7541 > CAVRXT01. The sequence continues at coordinate 1,638,913 of CAVRYY010000001.1, forward strand.
ACTCTCGTTGTGCCCAAGGATGATTCTCTCGAACGGCGTCGTCGGCGTCTGCTCGTTCTCGCCCTGTTGGCTCTGTGCGCCCTGGTCCTCTCCTACTCCTTCGTCGCCAAGCGCCGCGCCCAGTCCGATCTGCGTGCCAATAACGATGTGGAGCAGCCCATCGCGGCGCAGATGCGCACCTTGCGCAGTTTGGCTCCCGATGTGCGCGCGCTGAAGACCAAACAGTTGGCCTTGGAGATTCGCCAGCTCCCGGTCAGCATGAATAAAGTGCCCCTCGCCAACAACCTGGCCAGTCTTTCCACCGAAGGCGACCTGGGCCACGACACCCTGCAGGAGGTCGCCAGCACACTCGCTGAATCTCTCCTCCAGCAACCGCAGCCCGCCGCCTTCAGCGGACCCGGCCCGGCATACATGGAATTGGCGCAATTGGTTCGCTACGAGCACATCCGCGTCACTTTAGACGATCCGCAGTTCTCCGCGGCATTGTCCCGCCTCGCCGCCGACGATGCCAGCCGCCAGAATGCCGATTTCACCCTCACCGATCTCCAGGGAAAGACGTGGACTCTGTCGGACCTGCACGGAAAAGTCGCGTTGGTGAACTTTTGGGCCACCTGGTGCCCGCCCTGCCGCAGCGAAATGCCCGACCTGGGCGCGTTGTACCAGCGCTTCAAGAGCCAGGGGCTGGTCGTTTTGGCCATCTCCGACGAAGACGCGGTCACCGTGAAACCGTTCGTCGAACATTTCAAGATCGCTTTCCCAATCCTGCTCGATTCCGGCGATAAAGTGAACGAGCAATTCAAAATTGCCGGAATACCCAAGACGTTCATCTACGGTCGCGACGGCGCGCTGGTGGCGCAAGCCATCGACATGCGCACCTCCACTCAGTTCGAAGCCATGCTGGCCCAAGCCGGCCTTCACTAAAAGCAACGCGAGCGTTCCATCCGCGTGTCCCGCTACGTCGCTGCTACCGCTTGACCCTTCCAAGACGCTCGCTGGACCCGCCTCGCTCGGCCCATCGCTAGGCGGTTAGAAAGCAGTACGGTTGCAGCCCTTCGGGAACGCCCATGCCGGCCTCGTCCACCATTCGGACCGCTCTGGCGCGCCACTCCCGCCGCTGGGGCCAAATTCCCACCTCGCAAAGCGCTTTGAAATTTCGCTAAAATCCAGACCCGCATTAGCGTAATCTACCTGCGAGCCGGATGATCGGACCGCCCGGCGAACCATCTGGGCAACTGGGAGAACCACATGACCGGCAAAGATTTCATCGTCCCCTCGAAAAAACTGCCGCCGAACCAGTTTGGCGAGCTCTTGCATCTCTCGCGCGAGGAAGCCGCCTGGCAGTGGATGAGTTTTTTTGTGCGGCGCTTGGCGCCCGGCGAAGTCTACCGCGCGTCCCTCCCGGCCGAGGAGGCTGTATTCGTGATTCTCGGTGGCCGTTGCCGCGCCAACTGGGGTGAGGGCGATCGCCAGATCGGGCGGCGCGAGAACGTCTTTGACGGCTTGCCCTATTCGCTCTATCTGCCTGCGACGAGTACCGTCACGTTCCAGGCCGAAACTATTTGCGAGATCGCCGAATGCCGCGTCCCTTCCACCGCAAAGCTGCAGCCCAAGCTGATCACTCCGTCCGACGTTCAAACCAATATCCGCGGTGGCGGCAACGCCTCGCGCCAGATCGTCGAGGTCGTCGCCCCGGATTTTCCCGCCGACAAACTGGTTGTCTTCGAGGTCTACACCCCGGGCGGGAACTGGTCGAGCTACCCACCGCACAAACACGACATCCACAATCCTCCGCAGGAAGTGGACTTGGACGAGATTTACTATTACCGGATTGCCCAGCCCGACGGTTTTGCCCTGCAGCAACTCTATACCCATGATCGCTCGCGAGATCTCACCGTGCGCGCGCATGACGGTGATACCGTGCTGGTTCGCGACGGCTATCACCCGGTGGTCGCAGGACCCGGCTACGATGTGTATTATTTGAACTTCCTGGCGGGCACGTCTCGAACCATGTCGGTCACCGAGGACGCCAGGCACGTATGGCTGAAATCGACGTGGAATGCCACCGACCCCCGGTTGCCGCTGGTCCGGGAATAAGCGCCGACGCCGACGCCGTCGCACCCGCGCCGCAACCATTGCGGCGCACCCTCTTTCGATAAGAGGATTCACACCATCACCCTCACAAAGGAGGGCCAAGCCATGATTCGACGTTTGACGATGGCCCAGGCCATTGTCGCTTTCTTAAAAAACCAATTCTCCCTCCGCGACGGAATCCGCTCGCGCATTTTCGAGGGCTGCTTCGGAATTTTCGGTCATGGCAACGTCGCCGGCATGGGTCAGGCGCTCGAGCAGGATTCCGGCTTGCGCTATTACCTGGCTCGCAACGAACAGGCCATGGTCCACACCGCCACCGCCTTCGCCAAGATGGCCAACCGCATGCGCGTGATGGCTTGCACCACTTCGGTCGGACCAGGCGCCAGCAACATGATCACCGGCGCGGCCACCGCTACTATCAACCGCCTTCCGGTCTTGCTCCTTCCTGGTGATATTTTCGCCCGGCGCAATGTCGCGCCGGTCTTGCAGCAACTCGAAAGTTCCAGCACCCAGGATATTTCCGTAAACGACTGCTTTCGCCCCGCCTCCCGCTACTGGGACCGCATCGAGCGTCCCGAACAAATTTTGACCTCGCTGCCGGAAGCCATGCGCGTCTTGATGTCCCCGGCGGAAACCGGTGCGGTGGTTTTGGCTCTGCCCCAGGACGTGCAGGCCGAAGCGTTCGATTATCCGGCGGAATTTTTCGAGGAGCGCGTATGGACCATTCCTCGCGCCCGCTGCGATCGTGATCTTTTGACCCAAGCCGCGGAATGGATTCGCTCCGCGCGGCGTCCCCTGATCGTCGCCGGAGGCGGCGTCATTTATTCCGATGCCACCGAAGCCCTCGCCCAGTTCGCCGAGCAGACCGGTATCCCCGTCGGAGAAACCCAAGCGGGGAAGGGCTCGCTGCGTTTTGACCACCCTCAATGCCTCGGCGCGATTGGTGTCACCGGCACTCCCGGAGCCAACCTCGTTGCTCGCGAAGCCGATCTGGTGATCGGCATCGGAACCCGCTACTCGGATTTCACTAGCGCTTCCAATACCGCGTTTCAGAATCCCGCACTGCGCTTTGTCAATATCAACGTAGCCGAGTTCGACGCTTACAAACGCGCCGCCCTGCCCCTGGTCGGAGACGCCCGGACCGTTCTCGCCGAACTGGCCGGCGCCGTCGAAAATTATCACGTCGAAAGCGCCTACGCTGCCGCCACCAAAACCCATCGCGAACGCTGGGAAGCGGAAGTGGACCGAATCTACGCCCAACGCCACGGGCCCCCGCTGAGTCAGGGCGAAGTGATCGGCGTGGTCAACGAAGTCTCCCGCGATCGCGACGTAGTGGTCTGCGCGGCAGGCAGTCTGCCCGGCGACCTGCACAAATTGTGGCGTACCCGCGACCCCAAGGGCTACCACATGGAGTACGGCAACTCTTGCATGGGCTATGAAATTGCCGGAGGCCTGGGAGTAAAAATGGCCGCCCCGGATCGCGACGTCTACGTGATGGTTGGCGACGGCTCGTATCTGATGATGGCCCAGGAAATCGTCACCGCCCTTCAGGAAGGCTACAAAATCAACATCATCCTGATCGACAACCACGGTTTTTCAAGCATCGGCGGCCTCAGCCGCTCCCTGGGAAATCGCGGCATGGGCACCGACTACAAATATCGCAGTAACGGCAAGCTGGACGGCAAAACGATCCAGGTGGATTTCGCCGCCAACGCCGCGAGCCTGGGGGCCCACACCGTTCGCGCCCGCACCCACGACGAATTCGTCCAAGCCCTGACGGAATGCCGCGACAACCCCCTCACCTCGGTAGTAGTCGTCGAAACCGCCATCGACAGCCGCGTCCCAGGTTACGAAAGTTGGTGGGACGTACCAGTAGCGGAAGTCTCCGAATCAGAAAGCGTCCAGAAAGCCCGCAAAGAATACGAGAAAGCCCGCCAAAAAGAGCGCAACTTCTTCTAGCACTCGTGATTTGCGTGTAGGGGTTGGAATTACAGTCCGACGCCGTTATCTTTCCTGGGTTTGGAATAAGGTTGGACGCTGTTACTTTCCCAGGTTTCGAATTTCGGTTCGACCTTCTTACCTTTATCCGGTTTTGGAATTACGGTTCGACGCCCTTATCTTTTCCGGGTGCCCCACTCTTCCCGGTGTTTGGGAAGGGTGGGCGTCTCGATCATCGAGTGTGGCGGCCAAGTCCCACAATTCAATTTCAAGTGGTGTGCCTTCCCATAACAACAAGAGGCGCGGCAACCATCGCCGCGCCCCGCATTCCGAGTCTTCTAAATCTGAATTTGCTGTTGCCGTTCTGCGCCGCGTGCTAACGCCCGCGTGCTAACGCCGACTAGTCGTAATACTCCTGCCCCAGATGCGTAATCAGCGTCTCCCCCATCATCCACCGCAGCGTATTCTTCAGCTTCATCAGCTGAATAAATAAATCGTGCTCCGGATAAAGTTTAGGCGCGCACATCGGCGACTTAAAATAAAAACTAAGCCACTCCTGAATCCCATGCATCCCCGCCCGATGCGCCAGATCCAGAAACAGCACCAGATCCAGCACGATCGGAGCCGCAAGTATGGAATCGCGGCACAGAAAATCCACTTTGATCTGCATCTTGTAGCCCAACCATCCAAAAATGTCGATGTTGTCCCAGCCTTCTTTGTTGTCGCCCCGCGGCGGATAGTAGTTGATGCGCACTTTGTGGTGAATCTTGCCGTACAGCTTCGGATACAAGTGTGGCTGCAAAATATATTCCAGCGCGCCCAGCTTCGATTCTTCCTTGGTCTTGAACGAGCCTGGATCCTCCAGCACCTCTCCGTCGCGGTTCCCCAGAATATTCGTCGAGAACCACCCCTCCAGCCCCAGCATCCGCGCTTTGAACCCGGGCGCCAGGATCGTCTTCATCATCGTTTGCCCAGTCTTAAAATCCTTGCCGCAGATCGGCACCCCATGTTCCACCGCCAATTTCTGGATCGCCGGAATGTCCACGGTCAGGTTCGGTGCGCCGTTCCCGAACGGAAACCCGCTGGTGATCGCCGCCCAGGCGTACAGCATCGAAGGAGCGATGGCCGGATGATTGTTCTTCATGCCTTCCACGAATTTCTCCGGCGTGCTGTGCACGTCTTCGGGCTGCAGAAACACTTCCGTCGAGCCGCACCACAACACCACCACTCGCGCCAGCTTGTGCTTCTTCTTGAATTTCGCGATGTCGTCCTTGATCTGTAGCGCCAGGTCGTATTTCGTCTTGCCCTTCTTGACGTACAGGCTATCCAACAGCCGCACGTACTCGCGGTCAAACGCCGCCGTCATCGGCCGAATCTTGGACAAAAATCCCTTCACCATCTCCAGGTGATGTGGCTCCAGCACCCCCGCGCGCTTGGCCGCCTCATAGGAATTCTCGGGAAACAGATCCCACCCTCCGAACACCAGATCGTCCAGCCCGGCAAGCTTCACGAATTCGCGGATCAGCGGTGACCGATTCTCAGTGCGCTTGCCCAATCGAATCGTCCCCAATTGGGTCAGCGACCCAACCGGAACCGACTTCCCCTTGCGCACCAGTTCCACTCCCGCCATGAAGGTGGTCGAAACGGCGCCCATTCCCGGCATCAGAACGCCCAATTTCCCTTTTGGCGGAGCTATCTTCGCAGGTCGTTGCATTCATTATCCTCGGCTGTTGGAATTACACTTTCGGCAGGAACGCGCATTGAGGCGCACGGCTTGCCCGCATACAGAGCAGCCATATTGCTCGATTCACTTTGGATTTGCAAACCGAACTCGGTGAGCGGGCGCCCGTGGCGGTTGAGCGGGCGCTTGTCGCGGTTAATCGGTCGCAACGCCCTCTCGAATTGCGCCCGGTCTTTGCACCGGACAAACCCATCCGCCGTTTCGCATTTCGTCCCGCATCAGCACAATCCCTGATTCAAAGATTTTATGAAACCATCTTGAATTTCCCTTCGGCTTCTATATGATGAGTTCGCTTGTCAGGGTTCACGGACCAATCGCCCGCGCCAAAAAAAAGTCCAGGATGGGAGCGCGAATGAACAGAGCTGCAAAAGGATCGGCGGTCACCCCGGCGATCCTCTCACTTCTGCTGGTTCTTCTCGTGGTGATCACCGCGTACGTTTTCGCCTCGGGAGATTTCAAAGCTCCGCCGCCAATCACCGATATCGGCAAGCAAGTGGACCATCAGTACGCCCTCACCCTGGTCGTCACCAGCATCGTCTTTGTTCTTTCCCAGCTCGGCCTGGCCTGGGTGATCTTTCGCTATCGCGACCGCGGACAGAAGGCCCAATACAACCACGGAAACACCAAATTTGAAGCGATCTGGACCACCGCCACCATCGTCCTGTTCGTCGGTCTGGGCCTGATGGCCCACCACGCCTGGGCGGTCACCCACCTGCAGCCCGCCGGCGCCGACGCCCTGCAAATCGAAGTCACCGCCAACCAGTTCGTCTTCAATTTCCGTTACGCTGGCCCCGACGGCAAATTTGGACGCTTGGATCCCAAGCAGGTCAGCGCTTCTTCCGGCAATCCCGTGGGCCTCGATTCGGCGGATCCCAACGCCAAGGACGACATCGTCGTTCCCACCCTCACCATTCCCGTGAACCGCGAAATCGAACTCTTGATTCGCTCCCAAGACGTCATTCACAATTTCTACGTGCGCGAACTCCGCTTGCAGCAAGACGCCGTGCCCGGCATGGTCATCCCGATTCACTTCACCGCTACGCAGGTCGGTCGCTACGACATTTTGTGCACCCAGCTCTGCGGCTTGGGTCATTACAAAATGCATAGCTTCCTCGACGTTGTTTCAGAACAGGACTATCAGGCTTTCCTTAAACAGCAGGCCTCTCAGTAACGTGTCTCGGAACTTAGGAGCCCACGAATGAGTTCTCACGCGCACTCGGCGGTTCACGTACCGCCCGCGCCCACCGGTTTTTGGCGTAAATATATTTTCAGCATCGACCACAAGGTGATCGGCATCCAGTATTACCTCCTGGCCTTGCTCTCGGTCACCGTGGGAATTCTTCTTTCCGTGCTCATGCGCTTTCACCTGGTCTGGCCCACCGCTCACATTCCGCTGATTCCCGGCGGCATGATGACTCCTGAGCAGTACCTCTCTCTCCTCACCATGCATGGCACCATCATGGTTTTCTTCGTTCTCACCACCGCTCCGCAGAGCGGCTTCGGCAACTATTTTCTGCCCATCCAGATCGGCGCGCCGGACATGGCTTTTCCGGTCATCAACATGATGTCCTTCTGGGTCACCTTCGTGGCCCTCTGCTTCATGCTCGCCGCCTTCTTCGTCCCTGGCGGCGCCCCGCTCAGCGGATGGACCACCTACACGCCCTTAAGCGGTTTAGGCGAAATCACCGGGCCCGGCGAAGGCTGGGGCCAGACCATGTGGCTCGTCAGCATCGTCCTTTTCTGCTTCGCTTCGCTCATGGGCGCGCTCAACTTCATCGCCACTACCATCGATCTTCGCGCTCCCGGCATGACCCTGATGCGCATGCCCCTCACCGTGTGGGCCTGGTTCGTCACCGCCGTCCTCGGCTTGCTGGCCTTCGGCGTCCTCCTCGCCGGTGGATTGCTTTTGATTCTCGACCGCTCCGCCGGCACCAGTTTTTTCCTTCCCGCCGGTTTGATCGTCAACGACGCGGTGCAGAATCACGCCGGCGGCTCGCCCCTCCTCTGGCAGCACCTTTTCTGGTTTTTCGGCCACCCCGAGGTGTACATCGCGATTCTCCCGGGCATGGGCGTCGCTTCCCACGTGCTGTCCACCTTCGCGCGCAAGCCGGTCTTCGGCTATCGCGCCATGGCCTACGCCATGTGCGCCATCGGCTTCCTGGGCTTCATGGTCTGGGGCCACCACATGTTCGTCAGCGGCATGAACCCATTCTCCGGTTTCGCCTTTTCCGTCCTCACCATGTCCATCGGCGTGCCCTCGGCCATCAAGACTTTCAACTGGCTCGGCACCCTCTGGGGCGGCAAGATTCAGTTTAAGTCCCCCATGCTTTTCGCCATCGGATTCGTCTCCCTCTTCGTTTCCGGCGGTCTTTCCGGACTCTTCCTGGCCCAGCCGGCCATCGACCAATATCTCCACGCCACCTACTACGTGGTTGCCCACTTCCATTTGGTCATGGGCGTCGCCGCGATTTTTGGCATTTTCGCCGCCACCTACTTCTGGTTCCCCAAAATGTTTGGCCGCATGATGAACGAATCGCTCGCCAAATGGCATTTCTGGTTCACCTTCGTCGGCACCTATTGCATCTTCATGCCCATGCATTTCGTCGGCATCGCCGGCGGAATTCGCCGCTACTCTGAGCCCAGCGCTGCGCAGTACCTGATGAATCTGCAGGGCGTCCACTATTTCATGAGCATCGCCGCGTTTGTCACCGCCGCCGCTCAGCTTTTCTTCTTCGTCAATTTCTTTTGGAGCCTGAAGAAGGGGCCCATCGCGCCCAAGAATCCGTGGGACGCCACCACCCTGGAATGGATTACCGATTCGCCGCCCGCGCACGACAATTTCGGCGGCAATTATCCCAGCGTGTATCGCGGCCCGTACGAGTTCAGCGTCCCGGGCGCCGCGCAGGACTTCATCCCGCAAGACGTAAAGCCGGACGCAGTGCAAAGGTAGTCAGGGAGCGTTATGCCCGGAGCAGTTGCCACCGAAACGATTGTAACCATTGAGGTCGGCGGACCCCGCGGTCCGTCCAGCACTCCTCCGCGTCGCGACGGCGGCGACCCCGGCGGCGGCGCTTACGAAGTTCCCCAGCGCACCTACGTTACCGGCATGACCATCGCCCTCGCCGGAATCTTGATGTTCTTCATGGCTCTCGCCAGCGCCTTGATCGTGCGCAAGGGCATGTCCAACGACTGGCAAAATTTCACCGTGCCGAGGATCCTGTATCTCAATACCCTCGTCCTGCTGGCCAGCAGCTTCACCCTGGTTCGTTCGCGCAGCAATCTGGCTCACGGCAATCTCGATTCGTTCCGCCACTGGTGGAACATCACCACCGTGCTGGGTATTTTCTTCCTGGCCGGCCAGTTGATCGCCTGGCGCCAGCTGGCCCACGCCGGCGTTTACCTCGGTACCAGTCCGAACAGCAGCTTCTTTTACGTTTTTACCGCCGCGCACGGCGTGCATTTGCTTTGCGGTGTTCTGGCCTTAATCAGCGTGGCCCTGCGCCCCACGCATCGCATGACCCGCGGGACCGCCACCGAAGTGATCTCGATGTATTGGCACTTCATGGACGCTCTGTGGGTTTTCATTTTCCTACTTCTATTCCTGGGACGGTGAACTGTGAGTCATATGGAAGCCGAAGGAATTGTCGAGTCCAATTGGTCGGGCGGCACTTCTCCCTTCGCGATGAATTCCAAGAAGTTGGGGATGTGGCTGTTCATCATTTCAGACTCCCTCACCTTCTCCGCTCTGCTGATCGCCTACGCCTGGCTGCGCCTCGCTACTCCCAACTGGCCTCGCCCCTTTGAAATCTATCCGGCCATCGCCTTTTCTTCGCTCATGACTTTTGCTTTGCTCACCAGCAGCTTGACCATGGTCCTCGGCGTCGCCGCCGCCAACCGCGGCGACCGCAAGAAAGCCGTCCGCTACATCTTGCTCACTATGTTAGGCGGCATCGTTTTCGTCGTGCTCCACGCCACTGAGTGGTACAAGCTCATCGTCATCGAACACGTCACCCCGTGGTCCAACCCCTGGGGCAGCCCGCTCTTTGGCGGCACCCTTTTCGGGCTCACCGGCTTGCACATGCTGCACGTCACCATCGGCGTCATCTACCTCGGCGTGATCGCAGTTGGTTTCAGTAAGGAAAATTATCAAGCCGACGACGTCGAGGTCAGCGGTTTGTACTGGCACTTCGTCGACCTGGTGTGGATGTTCATTTTCCCCATGCTCTATCTGATGTCGGTAAATCCGAATTAACGCGGGCCGCACAAAAGCCAATCTCGGCGAGCGCACCAGGAGAAAACGATGAGCGCACATGACATCGCGATCGAGCCCCACCACGGTGGCACCACCAAGCTGTTCACCATGGTCTGGTTGTATTTGCTGGTGCTCACCGGCATCGAAATTTTCTTGGCCTACGAGCGTCTGGCAGTAGTCCTGATGCTGGTACTTTTGATCGGCCTGTCCCTGGTCAAGTCCGCTCTCATCGTTGCCTACTTCATGCACCTGCGCTTTGAACGGCTCGGCGTATTCTTGCTGCTGATCCCCGCCATGGTCTTCTGCATCTGCATGATGCTAATCTGGTTCTTCCCCGATAGCCTCCGCCTGATGGAGTTGCGCCCGCACTAGCAAAGGTAAGGTTTCCACTTTCGACGCTTCTATGCTTTAACGGTTCGACGCCGTTATCTTTTCCGGGTGCCCCACACTTGCCGGGTTTCGGGAAGGGTGGGCCGCCGGCCTCCGCGATTGTAATCTTCCGACCCCACATCCTGGATTCGACATACGACCGTCCGACCCCGGGAAATTGTGGAAGAAATCCCCGGACTCCACGACCACGATGTATAATCCCCAAATGAGTCTGGCCCCGAAAACTTGGCAAAGGATCGCCGCGCAGCAGGCGGCCCTGCTAGCAGCGATAGTCGCCGAGGCCCGAACCGCCGCAGCCCAAGGCTGCGCCATGTGCTACCAGAACGCCGCCGCCTCCGGCTCCCAAGGCATCACCGCCCTCCGCCACGGCGTCTATTTCCTGATCTTCCCCACCCTGGCCATCTTCATCGGCTTCTTCACCCTGCTCTATCGCCGCCGCAACGCCACCCGCGCCGATTCCCACCGCGCCGCCTAATCGCGAACAGTACCCGCTTCTCAAAGCGCCGCCCCCACGCAATTCAAATCGCGGTCCGTAGCCCCGACAATCGTGTCGGAAAACACTCCACTTCAAATTCTCCCAAACCAAGAATCCAACCACCACCGCTATCCTTACTGGCGGAAAAAACTTTCATCCCCAAAATCTCCGACACCAAAAATACGCCGCCCCCACGCAATTCAAATCGCGGTCCGTAGCCCCGACAATCGTGTCGGAAAACACTCCACCTCAAATTCTCCCAAACCAAGAATCCAACCACCACCGCTATCCTTAGTGGCGGAAAAAACTCTCATCCCCAAAATCTCCGACACCAAAAATACGCCGCCCCCACGCAATTCAAATCGCGGTCCGTAGCCCCGACAATCATGTCGGAAAACACTCCACCTCAAATTCTCCCAAACCAAAAATCCAACCACCACCGCTATCCTTAGTGGCGGAAAAAACTCTCATCCCCAAAATCTCCGACATCAAAAATACGCCGCCCCGCCAACCAAAACCGGTTCGTGACCCCAACACTGGTGTCGGACAAACCTCAAACCACAGAGCGCCCTCACCCAACAATGCAATCACAGTTCTAAGTCAGCGGGTGTTGTGGCACAGCCAATCTGGCTGTGCCAGCTGTGGAAGCTGAGCAGCCAGCCAGTCGAATCCCCACAAAATATTCTCCCCCAGGAATCCGAGCACACATGTAATCCAAAGGAAATCACCAAGAAGGGAACCGCCATCAACCGAGGCATCACCACAAACCGCAGAAAAATCTACCGCAACCGCCCCGGCGGATCGGCATCCTCCGGCATCCCCGCCACATGCTTGGAATCCTCGTGCGTAGGATATTTGCTAGGCACCGGCTGCGGAATCCCAATCCCGCGGTTCAGCTCCAAATGCTCCTTCGAGCACTTCGGGCAGTAGCCCTTCCCGGTCTCATCGTCACGAATGCTAGCCAGTTCATAACAAGCGCAAAGGCACTCGCAATACCCGATCGTAGTCGCCGTCTTAATAGGAACCAGGGCCATTAGAACAATCCTCCGCAGCGCATTATCTTACCTGCCTGCCCTAATATCTCCAACCGGGAACCTTCACACACTGGCGCCGCCTCACTCGTCGCGGAGTGCCGCCATCGGATCGAGCAGCGCCGCCCGTCGCGCCGGAATGTAGCAAGCCACCAGCGAAACCGCCGCCAGCAACGCCGGCGCCCCCAACAGCACCACCGGGTCGACGCTATCCACACGGTATAGCATGCTCGACAGTAATTTCCCGGCCGCCAGCGAAAGCGCCAGCCCCACGCCAGCGCCAATCCCAAAGAGCGTCATCCCTTCGCGCAGCATCATCCGCAGCGCGTCGGACGCGCACGCTCCCAGCGCCATCCGGATCCCGATTTCGCGCGTCCGCATCGCTACCGTATAAGCTCTCACCCCGTATAAACCAATCGCCGCCAGCACCAGCGCAACCCCTCCAAAGATTACGAACATTCGCGCACCCATCCGCACCACCCATAGGTCAAAACTGCTATCCATATGCGTGCGCATGGATTTGAGCGCGAGCACCGGAAGGTGTGGATCCGCCGCGCGAATTTCGCTGCGTACCGCCCCCAGCAGTCGGGCCTCCGCCTGCGGGTCTTGCGTAGAGGTCTTCAGATCGATATTCGTGTCCGCCTGGTAAGCCTGCCCAGTCGACACATACACGTGCGGCGGCCAGCGCGTTCCGATCACCCGCTCCTGCACGTTGGCCACCACGCCCACCACTTCCGCGTCGACGGCAGCTTCGTTGCCGCCGCCCGATGCCATCCGAACGCTCTTGCCAACCGCCTCTCCTCCAGGCCACAGATGCTCAGCCGCAGCCTGATCAAGGATGGCCACGGAGTGGGTGCTCGTCCCGTCCTGCGCTGAGAACGCGCGCCCGCGCAGCAATGGTATCCCCATCGTCTGGAAATACTCGCCACCGACCACATTGTACTGGCACACCACTTCGTGTGCTGGCGCTGGCCGACCCGGCCCCCGCCGGCGGCGCATCGCTCGATCGTTGCACGGTTCTATCGAGCGTCAACATTCCGAATGGCACCGTCGCGGCGACGCTTACCGACTCGATCCCGGGAATCGCTTCCAGGCGCTCGACCACCGCGCGGTACGTTTCGCGGCCGCGTGTCTCATCGTAGCCCGCCAGGCTCGCGTCTACTTCCGCCAGGATTTCGCCCGACACCCGAAAGCCAGGCTCCACGTGCGCCGCCTGGATGGAACTCCGAATGAACAGTCCGGCCGCGCTGAGTAACATCAACGAAAGAGAAATCTGGCCCATCACCAACAGATTCCGCCGTGAAAACGTGCCGCGGCGCCCATTCGTCTGCAACTCTGCGCGATCGGCGATCTTCAGGCCCGCGTATAGGTTCCATCCCGAGAGGCTCCATGCCGGGCCCAGGCCGAACAGAATCGTACTGAACACGCAGAACCCTATTGTGGCGAATAGCACGTGCGTATCCGGCCCCGCGGAGTACACCAAATCGAGCGGCGCCAATCGCGCCATGGAACGCACCAGCGCGCCGGTGCTCCAGTAAGCCACCACCAGCCCCGCCGCGCCGCCAGCAAGCGCCAGCACGAAGCCCTCCACCATCAACTGGCGCAGGATGTCTGTGCGGCTCCCTCCCAAGGCCAGCCGGATGGCGATCTCTTTCGCGCGCGTTGTCCCTCGCGCCAACATCATATTCGCCACGTTGAGCGAAGCGATCAGCAGCACCACGCCCGCCACCGCCAGCAGTAACACCGCCGGGATCATCAGCCCAGAGCTGCTGCTCTCCGGCGCGGTCGAGATTCCCATCCGGGGCAGCCGTTGCACCATAAAGGTCTGGTCTTTATCGTCCTCCGGATAGGCCCTCGCGAGTTGAGACGCCGCTGTCGCCAGCAGGGCATCGGCGGATTGTTGTGACACGCCGGGTCGCAGCCGGCCCACCAGGATAAGTCCGTGATTGTGCCGCGCCGCCAGGGCTTGCCCGCTGCCTTCAAAATCGTTCATCGCCATTTCGTAGACCCCGAACGGCAGGTACAGCTCCGGGCTGATCATCGCGGTGGTCCCGGTAAAACCCTCCGGAGCGATGCCCACGATGCTGTAGAGCCGGCCGTTGACCCGCACGTCCTTGCCCAGCAACTGCGGGTCCGCTCCGGTTTTCTTCCAGTACGAATAGCTCACGATTGCCACCGGTACCGCAGAGGCCGGGCGTTCTTCCTCGATCGTGAAAGGGCGTCCTTGAAAGAGTGGCACCCCGAATGTCGTGAAATAATTGGCAGAGACGACGTCCGCAAATACACGCCGCGTGGTGTCGCCTTCCGTAACGCCGACCATCGCCATGTTGTGTGCCAACAAGCTCGAGAAGACGCTGCCATTCTCGCGAAGCTCTGCGTAGTCTGGATAGGAAAACCCTCGATAGTTGCCTTTGTTTGTGTCCCGGCTGTAGCAGCCCACCAGTTCAGCAGGATTGTGAATCACCAGCGGTTTGAGCAGAAAGGCATTCACCAGACTGAATATCGCCGTATTGGCCCCGATTCCCAGCGCCAGCACTGTCACCGCTGCAAACGTGAACCAGGGATTCTTGCGAAGCATACGCACGCCGAACCGCACATCACGGAGCACATTCCTCATCACCTTCCTCCCGCTCGTCACCCAACTCTGGATCTCATTCGAATCCGCGGCCTGCGCCTCTAACCCACACAAGCTGTTCTTCTCCTGCCGGGCAAGACCACGAATCTCCTAACGGCAGGGCTCCACCCCGGCATAATCCACTACCCGAGTGAACACGCTAATCAGATACGTGAAACGAACCTAAAAGGTTTCATTCGGCCCCGGTGTGCAGGGCCGGCCCCATGCCAAAAATGGGTATGAAATCGCTCGCCGGCTATCTCGAACAGGGAGCTATGTGTACAATGGCCCCGTTCCTGAAGTCAAAAAGAAGATTCCCGATGAATTACCGTACTCATTGATTTGCGGGACTTCGCGGGTGAGTTCGGTCGCGCGAGCATCCACGCGTTTTCACTAAGAGCCCGCCACAGGGTCGCTGAGTCAAATTCCTTCGGAAGGGTGCTATGAATCAAAAGACCACAATCATCGGGGCGGGGCGCATGGGATCTGCTCTCGCAGCCGCGCTGCATAACAGGGGATTTGCCACAACCGTATGGAATCGTACTTCCTCAAAGACCGAACCTTTGTCCCGACTCGGTCTACGCGTCGCACCAAGCCTGTTGGAAGCGGTTGGCAACGCGGAAATCGTCGTCGTCAACGTCAACAACTACGAGTCGGCCAATCAACTGATTCGACAGCCGGCTATTGAGTCCGCGCTTCGCGGCAAAGTGCTTGTGCAACTAAGCAGCGGAACTCCCGATGAAGCCAGGGACATGGAATCCTGGGCTCGAACCTGCGGAATTGAATACCTCGACGGCGCGATCATGAACTATCCGGCCGATATCGGGAAGCCGCACGGTACCGTTCTGTATTCAGGCCCGGATGAGCTCTTCCATCGCCTGAAACCAGTCCTGCTTGCCTTTGGTGACAATGCGCTGTTTGTTGGCAAGGAAATCGGCCAGGCTTCGGCAACCGATATTGCCGGCCTTTCCTTCGCCATGGGAGCGATGATGGGTTTTCTTCATGGCTATATCGTCTACGAAGCGGAGAATCTTCCCGTAGGCGGATATTTGCCGATGATCAAGAAATTCATGCCGGCCATTGAGGCCGGGCTCGCCGATCTTTGCGACAAGATTCAACGCAAAGATTACGGAAATACCCAGGCCGCGCTGGAAACTTGGGCCGTAGCGCCTCGGGAACTCATTAGTTGGTGCCAGAAACATCGAGTCGATCACACCTGTGCCGATCCACAACTGCGGCTCATTGAACGGGCCGCTAAGGCCGGCAAAGGCCAATTGGATTTCGCTTATCTCTACGAGGTTCTCAAACAAGACGCAGACTAATTGCTCTGCTGCTTGTGGTCAGAAGGTCAGAAAATCAGAACGTCCGAAGGTCCGAAGAATTATCTGAGGAATCGCTAGAGCGCGGACGGTTCTACTTCTCTACTTTTTCGAGCTGGGCCAGTTGGAAGAATCCAGTCCGTGACTGGTGCAGCTCCAGCCACACGTCATCCGGATAGGAGAGAAACACTTCCACCACCCGCGGATCGAATTGCGTCCCTGAATATTTCTTGATTTCCTCACGCGCCACCCGAATCGGCAGCGCCTTGCGGTACGGGCGGTCCGAGATCATCGCGTCCAGCGTATCCGCCACCGCGAATATTCTCGATCCCAGCGGTATTTCCTCGCCCTTCAATCCTTGCGGATATCCCGAACCGTTAAAATATTCCTGGTGCGTCAGCACGATTTCCGCGGCTTCCTTCAGGAACGGAATCCGCTTCAGCATCGCAAAGCCCTTCGCGCAATGCGTGCGCATCACCGTGCGTTCGTCGTCGGTCAACGGACCCGGTTTGCGCAAGATCGAATCGGGTATCGCCATCTTGCCGATATCGTGCAGGAACGCGCCGCGCACGATTTGCCGCAGCGCCGTTTTGTCCAGCCCCATCGCCCGCGCGATGTACATCGTAAACGCCGTCACTCGCTGGCAGTGGCCTTCGGTTTCCGCATCCTTGGCGTCCAGCGCCGACCCCAGCGCTTCCAGCGTGTAGTCGTAGGACTGTTCCAGGTCCCGCATCGCGTCGGAAAGCTGCAGCGTTCGCTCTTCCACTAGTTCTTGCAGTCCGCTCTGATACGTTCGATTTTCCAGTACCAGCCGCCGGTGTTCCAGCGCCCGGCCAACGCTCAGGTATAGCTGATCCTTCTCGAATGGCTTCAGGATGTAATCGTAGGCCCCGGCGCGGATCGCTTCCAACGCGATCGATATATCGTGCATCGCCGTCACCATGATCACCGGCGCATCCGGGTTCAGCACTCGCAAATGACCAAGCAGCTTCAGCCCATCCATTTCCGGCATCACGATATCGCTCAGCACCAGGTCGTAGTTATCCACCTGGAACTGTTCGAGCGCCAGCCGGCCGTTTTCGATGATGGTGCACTCGTATCCGCGCGCTTCCAGCAGCGTGGAAACGACCTCGCGGATGGCCTCTTCATCGTCGACGACAAGTATTTTTTCGCGGTTCATATGATTTGTTTCGGGCTTTAGTCTAAAGGTAAGGCTACAACGAGCGGGCAGCGGGACGGCATCGCTATTTCGGCTGGTGTGCTAAATACCGCAACGGCGAGCTGGCTATGGGGGGTGTACCGCAACGGCTCAGAATCAGCCGCCAGTTAATAGTCTTAGAATTACCTCACAATCCACGGCCGCCTTTGCGGCTTGGTCTGCCTTTGGGGAATCCCCAACCACCGCAAACCTCAGCGAATCCCAACCAACTCCGGGTCGGCTGTCCGTTCCAGGTCATTCATCGTGCCTTCCAGCTGATACGACAGCGCACCCAGTACCCCCGTCAGTTGGGCGATGGACTCGACCGGAACCAATCCCTCCACCGCCAGCCGCATCGCCACGATGCGGTAGAGGATCCGGAAGCGCACCCCCAGCCATATTCGTTGCAACTCATGTCGTCGCCGGATATGCGGTGACAACGCCGCGATTCGCCGGCTCAGAGAGTCCAATCGCGCGTAATCCTCGCCCAGCGCCGCCAGGAAGCGCTTCAGCACCTGTCGGCGCTCCCGCCCCCATTTCGCAATTTCGATGCTGGAGAGCCGTTCCCGAAGAAACTGCCGATCGCCTTGGCCTACCACCTGCCGCATCTGCGCGAAGTAACGGCAATGCAACAGAAACAAACTTTCCAATTCCGGTTCCGACGCCTCGGATACAGAAGCTTGCATTGCCAAAGGCCCCGCGATGAGCCAGATAATAGCCCACAGCATCAGCGCCGAAACGCTGCCGAAGACGAGTAGGGAAGGGTTCATCACAACATCTCCTCCAAACGAGCGTTGAGCTCCCGGAGTCGGCCGATTACCCCAAACGAAGCGGCATCATATTGTTCTGCCCCCAACAGCGCAGGAACCGCTTGCTTCGCCGGTATCGGTTTCCACAGCGCGCTAATCCACAGCGCCAGCATCATCGCGAACCCGGCGTATCGAATCTCCTCCCATATGGGAACATCGATGAGTGGAATTAGAGAATACGTATTGCTCAATACCATTATCAAAGAGTACACGCACAATCCCAGCGCAATTCTTCCCACCAGCTTATCTACGGTGATTCGATAGAACCGGCAGAACAGGAAAGCGCTCACCAGTGACCCGGCAATCACAAATTCCATCCCGCGCTGGAGACTTACCGCGAAATAATCGAAGAAATCTACCTCTCTCCGTGACACCACCAGCGCTCCAACCAGCAGAATGATCGCCAGAAGCACCAGGATGTCCCGGCAGAACTTCCACAGGCCCCGGTAGGAGCCCAGAATCCCATAACAGATCTCACCCACCATCGCGCCCCGCAGCGACACAAATAATATTTGCGTGAGCCAGTAGACCACGAAGTACGTGCTGGTCGGTATTCCGTAATGCCACATTACCGCGGCCCGCAATATCTCTACTGCCAGCAGTGAAAAGGCGTACGCCGCAAAGATCGGCAACCGCCGGCAAACCCCTCGTTGAATTAAAATCACGCAAAGAAGCAGGTAGGCCACCAAATCGGACACAACACGAACGGTGAGAGGGTCGATAATATGCATGCGGGAACCGGGCACATCTTAACATTCCGTCCCCCTCGGAAACCACAGGGATTCCAGACATGCCCGTTCGCCGCGATGGCAGCCCTAACCCGCTTTAGGCGGCGGGGGAGGCTTGGGTGGTGGTGGGGTTGGGAGGATTGGAGCTTGCGGTAGACCGCCGTCCACCAGTGTTGTGGGTGTAGGTGCCAAATGTGAGTTGCCGTTCTCGACTACTGAGAGTAGCATCGCCGTCGCAAGAGCTCCGCCGGCGATTAGCACAGCAAGTTTTTTCATAGGCTGCTGTACCTCCTGCGGAGGAGACTATTTCAACCGTCGAACCTCCGATGAGGTCAAGCGTTAGGAACGTGTCGTAAAGGTTATAGCCACTTTATGGAATCCCTGGAGACGTTTCACCAGCATCGCCGCGTCATCGAGGCTCTTACTCGCCATAGCCTCGCCGCGATTCCCACCCAGCTAGGCCGCATCGCCTATGTGGCCAGCCTGCGCGACCCCGCCACCGGCCTCTATCGCCATCTCGATCTCGAAGCCGCCTATCCCTTGGGTTCGGTTCAGGACGCCATCGCCTACTGCCATCGCGAGCTCTTCGATTGCCTGCTCGAGCTACCGCTGGACGAACAAGAGAAAGACCTGCGCAGATTTTTCGAGGGGATGAGCGGATCGCCCGAGCAGAACGCCCGCCGCTGGCTGAGTGACGAATCCTACCGGCCGCTGGCGCCACCAGGCGAGCCGCCTTACCTCAGCGATCTATTTCAATCGAACTTGCGGGTAGTTTTGCGCCTGATCGTGGGCCACCCGCCGAGCGTTTCGCCCACCCCGTAACTTGCTGCAATCAAGCATTTTCTTGGAGCCGCGCTGCAAATGGCGCCGAGGTTGACGCTCGCGTGCCGCACCTCGCGCATATATCCGCCGCCCCGCTGGAAACCTGTTAGCCTCACCTTACATCCTAATTAGCCGAGGCATTCACTGGTGACAAACAGGTTTTCGGTCCCTCTCTCAGCTTTGTGCTTCCTGGCACTGAGTCTCTTCGTAACCACGGCTTGGCCCCAACAAGCAGTCCCGACGCCCGCCAACCCGATCAATCCCATCCCCCAGATCGTCGCCCACACCAGCCCGGAATTTATCCGCGCCGCCGACGAAGTGCTCGCCGAAATGAGCCGCCTCCTCGATCTGCCCATCAAGGAGCCCCTCAAGAAGAGCCTCCGCTCCAAGCAGGAGATCCGCGAATATCTGGTTCGCGAAGAAGAGGAAGACAAAGACGCCCCGCAGCGCTACGCCGACGACAAAGCGCTCGAAGCTTTCGGCCTGATTCCCAAGGATTTTCCGCTGGATTCTTTCTTGCTCGACGTCCTCACCGACCAGGTGGCCGGCCTTTACGACGCCAAAACCAAGGAATTCTATATCGCCGATTGGATTCCCATCGACGAGCAAAAAGAAGTGATGGCCCATGAACTGACCCACGCTCTCGAAGACCAATCCTTCCACATCGATCCGTGGATCAAAGCCGCGCGGCCCAACGACGACGCCGAACTGGCTCGCGATGCAGTCAGCGAAGGCTCCGCTCTCGCCGCCATGATGGATTACGGCCTGCGCGACCAGAAAGTCGGCGTCCGCGACATTCCCGACGTCACCCCGGTCCTGCGCAACGGCGCTCTCGGCGAGATGGACAAAGACGCCAACCTGAAAGACGCTCCGCGCATCATCCGCGATGAGCTGATTTTTCCGTATCTCGCGGGCACCACTTTTTCCCAGCAATTTCTGAAAGCCAATGCCGGATGGCCGGACTTGAAGAAAGTCTTCGAGAATCCGCCGGTATCCACCCAGCAAATCATTCATCCCAATCTTTATCTGGCAGGCGTCAAGCCGTTCCCGGTCACCCTCCCGGTATGGAAGGACGTGGTCCCGGCGAATTGGAAGCTGCTGGAAGAAAACGTGCTCGGGGAATTTTGCCTGAACGAAGTGCTGCTGCAATATCTGGGGTCAGACCGCGCCAACGCCATGTCCCCGGCGTGGGCCGGCGACCGCTACGCGGTGTTCGAGGAAGAGAAGACCAAGCGCACGCCGCTAGTCCTGCGCCTGCACCTCGACAACGCCGATGACGCCGCGCGATTTTTCGGCCAGTACAGCGAATTGCTCGAGAAGAAATATTCCGAGCGCACCGATCTTTTCCGCCGCCCGAACTTCTTCCAGTTTCAAACTCCGGAAGGCGGCGTTTTCCTCCACTGCGTAGACACCGGCTGCCTGATCGTCGAACGCGGGAGCCGCGAAACCTACGATCGCATCGAACACGCGGTAGGCTGGCCCGCCGCTCCGGCCCCGCAGCCCGAACACAAGCAAGAAGTAGCCGCGACCCGTCCGTAGCCGCTGCCTTACGGTTTTACGCCGCTATCTTTTCCGGGTGTCCCACTCTTCCCAAGATTTCGGGATGGGAAGGGTGGGCGTTTACTTCCGGGTAGGCTGTCGAACGCACGTCCCGCGCTTTTGGGCCCGAGAGGTTTACGCAGTCCGCTGCAACATCATCAACGTCAAATCATCGGTCCGGGTTGCCGACAAAGAGAACGCCTTCCAGTCCTCTAAACAAGCGGCCGTAAGCGCCTCGGCCCCCAGCGACTTCTTCGTCCTAAAGAATTCCATCAGCCGCGCTTCGCCATACTCGGTTCCCCCGCCATCTCGCGCCTCGGACAGCCCATCGGTATAGAGCACCAAGGTCTGCCCTTCGTTCAATTGCAACTTCGTCGATCCGTAAGTGCTGCCGCAAAACATTCCCAGTGGCAATCCGTCCGCTGGAAACAGCTTGATGCATTCGCCGCCGACCAGCAGCGCCGGCAGATGCCCGGCCCCAGTCAGCTCCACGCCCCCGGCCGGACACGCCCGCCCGGCAATCAGCGTCGCATACTGCCCGGCAAGCGCGCTCTCGGACACCACGCGGTTCGCAGTCTCCATCAACCGCGAGACGCTTGCGCCCGCGCTGACCAAAGACCGAAACATCCCGTGAAGCTGCGTCATCATCATCGACGCCGCCACGCCTTTTCCGGACACGTCCCCGATCAGAAAGAATATCTCGCCGTTACTATTCTCCGGTTCGATCAAATCGCAATAGTCCCCGCTGACAATCCCGGCCGGCTGATAATGATGGTGCACGTGCCAGCCGTTGGCATGGAAGTTCGCCGGCGGCAACAATTTGCGTTGCAACTGGCCGGCCAGGTGCAGATCGGCTTCCAGCGCCCGCGCTTGGTTGGGGGTGAGGTGATCGAGGCACACGCGAATGAGCGGATCGGACATCAGCCGGTCCGCCTCGATTCCTCCGTCGCACAGCTCGCACATCCCGAACACTCCGTGCCTCAGCCGTTCCAGCGCGGAATCCACCTGCTGCAGCAATCCCGCCAATCCGGCATCCTGCGCCGAATATTCGATAGCCTCGAGCAGCCGCGTGCGGCGTACCTGCAGTTGTTCCTGAAAGAAAGTTTCGCTGATCGGCGACATCATCATTCTCCCGCCTTGCACTGTAGCTAATCCAAGCGCAGCAGACTATCCGACTTCCGCTCCCAAACTAACTTGGCCGTCAGTCGTCCGGAACCGAAACACTCTTTCCGAACCGTTACTTAGATTCGGCAGCGATCTCCGACGATTCGACTAACATCGGATTTCGCAGCGCCAGCCCAGCCTTCCGCCGCACTCGTTCCAAGCGGCGGTGAAATCGCGCCTGCCAGTCGCGATACGCAGCCGTAGCGATCAAACGGGTGCGATGCGCGATACGCAAATCGGCCAACGCTTCCTCCGCCACCGCCGCCGCCCGTTCCGGCTCTCGCGCCTTATGCTCGAAATACATCGCCAGCTCTTCATAAGCACAGAGCCCTTCCGGCGACGGACCTCGCAATTCATGCCACAGCGTTTGCGCCAGCGTGTAATCACGATCCCGCTTGGCCAATCCAGCCAAACGTTGCCGCGCGGAGCGATCCAGCACCCGCGGCAGCCCGCCCTCGAGCGCCGCCGAATAAAGCGTTCGCGCCCGCGCCGCTTGTCCGCGCCGATCGAACAACCGCGATACGCCAAACAACTCCAGCGAATCGATCCGCGATGTTTCCGGCTCCGCCAGCAGCGTAAACATCCGGCAAGCCAGCGCCGCGAGCCCGCAAAGGTCCATCTGGTTATGGCGAAAGACGTGCGCCAACAATTCCGGTGATTCTCCGCGCAGAAAATCGAAGTACGCCTGCGGAATCAGCTCGGAAGCCACATCGAAGCCGCGCTCAAATCCCAGCACCTGCCGCTCGAGCTCGCACAATCGCACCGAACCTAGCCGCGGCCGCCAAAGATGCCGCGCCGGATGCAGCAAGTCGATGTGCGCGATAGGCAGCTTCGGCTTGATCGACCGGGTCATGCGAAAGCGCGTTTCGAGCAGCGGCCAATCGAACGACTTGCCATTGAACGTAACCAGAACGCGCCGCTCCGCCATGCGCTCGGCCAGCGCCAGCAGCACCGAGTGCTCCTCGCTGTGGTCGCGCATGAAGAATTGCTCCACCTCGATGCCCGCGCCGCCCCACCACGCGACTCCCACCAGGAACGGGTAGGTGCCGGTGCCTCCGGCGAGTCCAGTGGTCTCGGTATCGAGGAACAACCAGTTCAGCGGATCGGCAGCCTCAGCCGCGGCTCCCGGCGCCAGCAGTTCCAGCCCCACCGCGTGAGGCACCGCGGTATCCGGCTCCGCGAACCACCGCCGCAACACCATATGTTCGCCGTAATGATTGCTCTGCGAAGTAGCCCCAAGCACTTTCGCCAGATCGAGCGCATTCTGCGGCACCGGCGGCACGTACCCGAGGGGCCGTGTGCCACCTACCCTCGCCGCCGCAGTAGGTTCGGCGCGATCCCCAGAGCCGCGCTCCGCCGCTCCGCGACCGGACCCGCCTGCGGCTCGCGGCGCAGGCCGCAGCGCCTTCAACCTCGAGAATTTATCGATGTCGCCCAATTCAAATTCACTCCCACTCTCTTGTAGCAAAGCAAGTAGCGCCGCCACTCGTGGCCGAAAAACATCCCAACACAAGAACACCCAGCCAAAACGAGCGCGCGAAGATCGTCAGTCGAAGCAGGCTGCACAATTCTCGATGCAACCCAAGGTCAATTTTCTGCGCAGACTGCATTTCGACGGCACTTTCATCACCACTACCGGCGGCGCTACAACAATCCAAGAATCGCGAGGGCTGCTTCCTTGGTCCGCGTGCTCTTATCCCCCGCCGGTCCGACGCAGGAAGGACATCCTTTCTCGCATGCGCAATGCACGATCAGTTCGCGAGTTTGCTGCAGCAGCACCTTGTGAATGCGGAACAGCGGTTCGCTGAATCCAATGCCGCCCGGATAAGCGTCATAGATATACAAATTAGGCTCGAAAAATTCCTTCAGCTCGCCGCGAGCCGCGAGTTCCAAATCCGCCATTTCCGCCGGCTCCTGCCAGTCCGGATCGATCCCCGCGGTCGGCGGTCTTTCTCCGATTGCCGTTCCCAGATCGCGCCGGTCGCACATCAGCAGCAGGCAAGCCATCGACTCCAACGCATAAAGCAGCCCCAGCATTCCCGATTGGCGATCGGAAAGCGCGAAGGGCAGCGCCTCCACCAGCGGGCGTTCCAGCGTGATCCAGTACGAAGTGGTGTGCATCTCGTTTTCAGGCAATTCGAGTTTCCCCGCGCCGATATTTTCGTTGGTGAAGAATTTTATTTTCTTGAAGCCGATCACTTGCGAGCGGACCAGCACATCGCCATGCACCTTCGCTGCGTGTGCGGCCACCCGCTCTTCCGCGGCCACCTCCAGCACGCGGACCTGGGTGTAACGGATCGCATCGGTGTAGTGGTCCACGTTCACGCGCTTGACGTAGGCCTTGCGCTGCGTGAAATCCAGCCGCTCGACGTGATATTGCTGCCCCTGATGAATGTAAATCGCTTTGGGATGGACGGTGGTCAGCGCGCTGGAAAAATCCACTTCGCCAATCACTTCCGGCTCGCCACTTTCGCCGTCATCGCCGTTGCTCACGTCCCCGCCGCGCAGATCGATGATGATGAAATTGTCGGAGGTCACCGAGCGCAGGCTGACCGTGTCCGCCGGATAAGCTTCCTGCACCCAGTGCCAGTGATCGCCGCTGCGATGCAAGAAGCCCGCATCGGCCAGGCGGTCGCACATCGCCGGCAAATCGATCTCGCCCATTTTTTCATCGGGCGCGAGCGGCAACTCAAACGCCGCGCACTTCAGGTGATTCACCAGAATTTCCAGATTGTCGGGCTGGATGTAAGCATGCTCGGGGGTGCGTCCGAAAAAATAATCGGGATGCTGCACGATGAATTGGTCCAGAGGCGAAGACGAGGCCACCATCACCGCGCAGGAAGTTCCGCTGCGCCGTCCCGCTCGTCCAGCGCGCTGCCAGGTGGACGCAATCGACCCGGGATACCCAGCCATCACCGCCGCGTCCAGCGAACCGATGTCGATTCCCAGCTCCAGCGCATTGGTCGAGACCACTCCGCGAATGCGCCCGTCGCGCAGCCCGCGCTCGATTTCCCGGCGTTCGCCGGGCAAGTAGCCGCCGCGGTATCCGCGAATGGGTTCCGCGCCGCCGATGGGCGCAGGATGCGCCTGCCGCAAATAAGTAAGCAGCACTTCGGTATGCAAACGGCTGTTGGCGAAAACGATGGTTTGCAGTTGCCGCGCCAGTAGCTCCTTGGCGACGCGGGTGGTCTCATTCAGATAGCTGCGGCGAATGCCGAGATTCTTGTTCACCACCGGCGGGTTGTAAAAAACGAAGAGCTTTTCCGCGGCCGGCGCGCCGTTTTCTTCGAGCACCTCGACGTCCTGTTCGATCAAATTCGACGCGAGCTCGCCTGGATTGGCAATCGTGGCCGAACAACAAATAAATTGCGGATGGGAGCCGTAGAAATTAGCGATGCGCCGCAGGCGCCGTAGGACGTTCGCCAGATGGCTGCCGAAGACGCCGCGATAGGTGTGCAGCTCATCGATCACGATGTATTTCAAGTTTTCAAAGAGGCGAGTCCACCGCGTGTGGTGCGGCAGGATGCCGGTGTGCAGCATGTCCGGATTGGTGAGCACCAGATGGCCGCGCTCGCGGATCGCTTTGCGTGCATCGGCGGGAGTGTCACCGTCATAGGTGAAAACTCCGAACGCGTCTTCCAGGCGGGCCGCCAGATCCTGCAGTTCGGCGAGCTGATCCTGGGCCAGCGCCTTGGTCGGGAAGAGGTACAGCGCCCGGGTATCGGGATTTTCGAGAATTGCATTCAGCACCGGCAAGTTGTAGCAGAGCGTCTTGCCCGAAGCCGTCGGGGTGACCACCACCACATTCTTGCCTGCATGGACGCGTTCGGCCGCCCCAGCCTGATGGGTGTAGAGCCGGTCGACGCCCTTGGCGCGATAGACCGCTGCCAGTTCGGGGCGCACCCATTCCGGGGTGGGGGCAAACTGCGCGGCCCGCGCCGGAATCTGCTTGATGCACGTCAGCACCTCGCCGGCAGGGTATTGCGCCGCCAGGCGCTCCACCGCGTCGCGCACCTCGACGCCAGCATCGCGCCGCACCCGCGCGATCGCCGCGCCCGTGGCTTTGCCGGCAGCGCCAGGGGCGCTGGCCTTGCCACCCGCCGCGCCACCGAGGCCTGTGGTGCTCGCATCTACCGCCGCCCCAGCAATGTCTGCAGCTCCCGCGCGCTCAGGAATAGACGTAGCCATGCCCACCTCTCCGATTTCGCCTTTTGTTCGCTGAGACTACCATGCACCGCGCGGGGCGCACAAGATTAGTTTCGCGCATTCTCAAAGTAGTCGTCGTGGCGCCGCTCCTCCGGGGCAGTCGCCGGCACAACGCCCGAGGTCGCAGGGCGCAAGCCATTCGATTCTTCCGGCGTGTGAATGCAATCTGCCGGTATTCGGCGATTTTCCGCGTCCTGTTTTCAGCGAGATGCGAGGGGGTATGCTGGCGGTGGTGCGTTCTGGATTTTCCCTCCGCTTTCCGATTCTATTTGAGCTCCGGATCGGGGGCGACGGCATCCGGTGTTTCGATAGGAGTGAAATCTCGATTTTGTTGCTATTCAGCGATTTTCTGCGCCCTGTTTTTAACGAGATGCGATGGGGTATCTCTTCACTGTTGCGATTCAGATTTTCGCTACGTCTCCAGTTGCGCCCCACGTCCGGGGTGGGGACGTAGGCATGCGGAATTTCGATGGCGTGAAATCGCAATTTGCCTGTATTCAGTGATTTTCCGGGTCCTGTTTTCAGCGAGATGCGAGGGGGTATGCTGGCGGTGGTGCGTTTTGGATTTGCTATCCCGTTCCCGACCAAACGCGCGTTCGCTGCGACGGCGGACGGGTCGGAAGCGGGCCTGCCAGGCTCCGGGCTACCTGCAGTCGCAGCGGCCGGTTGAGCGCCTTGTTCGATCATGTGAGCGCCCCCTTTCTGCCGGAACGTAGCAAGGTGCGGGTAGGCTTGGAAGGGATCATTCCTGTGGACATTTCGGAGAGCGCAGGAGATTAGCGGCACTCGGAGACTGAAGGCAAGGACACTCGATGTTTTGGACCGAACAGGGTGAAAGCGGGGCCTATTTTGCGAACCGATGTTGGCAGATAACGGGGCGTTGCGCGGGATTCGTACGAGGCGTATTCTGGTTGCAATATGGCCGCCCATAAGAAATCCAAGTCAGGCGCCACCGCGAAGCGAATGGCGCGGATAATCTTGGCTCACTTGGAGAGCCTTTCCCCTGCGCAGGCGAAGGCCGCACGTCACGAGATACACCGCCTTGCGCTCAAGTCTTCCCGGCGCGCAACGCGCGGAAAAGCTTCACGTTCTGCGGAAAGCGCGGGTACTCGTCCTTTATCCCGAGCTTCCGTAGGACCCTCATAAGTTCGAGTTCGTCGCCGTTTTCCAATATCCGTTTGAGATCACGCTCTAATGCTCTCAGTTCCGCTCTGGTGTGTTTGTATTTGTCGGCCATGCGGCAGTCCTTGATCGAGGGCAGCGTCGCCACGATGTTGCTGGCCCACCCGTAAGCTTCGGCGAATGGTGATTATCATAAGCTTATATTACTGTGTATGTATGATATCCGACTGTCCGGAAAATCCTGCCGGGCCGTCAGGCGTAGAGTAGGGCGATCGCTAGCAGCCGAGAATTTTAGTCATATGTTACATGTTATGAACTCGAGCCTCGGGATCGACCCGAGTTACAAGACCGCATTCGATGCAGTTAACCTCGATCTTCTTCGCTGTCGGGAGGAGCTGGGCGAGCCTAATGACCGAAAATCTCGCGCGCCACGGCCGATGCGGCTTCATTTCAGAAGTATTCAGAGTGTTTCAGACCAAATTTCAGAACTTCTGGGATCACACGTGCGTATCATGTCACGCTTGCTCGCTGCTCGACCGACTGGAATGTGGCTTGCGGACTGCGAACAGCGGCTGGCAAACAATCGGCGGTGAAGAGGAGATTTCAGATGACTACAGATTCTGCACTTCGGCCAACGGGGAAACGGAACGCTCTATTGGCGATCGCAGTGGGCGGCGGGATTGCCGGGGCGTTGGATCTTGCACAAGCTTGCATCCTATTTGGATGGGATATACCGCTCGCGATTGCCGCTGGATTGCTTGGGCCGCAGGCTTTTCGGGGAGGCGCTGGCACGTATGTTCTGGGCGTGTTCCTGCACTTCTTTATCGCGTGCTCAGCGGCGGCGGTTTACTACGCGGCGAGCCGCAGGCTGGTATTTTTGACGGAGCACCCGCTGGTGTGCGGCTTGTTCTTTGGCGTGGCGGTGCAAGAGGTAATGAATCTGGTGGTCTTGCCGCTTTCGGCGCTGCACGCTCGGGGACCTTACCAACTCCATGGCTTGATTCAGGGGTTGCTCGTACATATGGTCGTGGTCGGGCTGCCGATTTCGTTTAGCGTGCGGCGGTTCGGGAAATAATTGATGGGTGGGATTTCCGGGCCGCTGGGACGGGCGCTCTGACCGCATCGCGAAAACCGCGATGTGGCCAGAGCGAAGGAATCTGACGCGTCTGGCCGTTCTTCAATCCCCACGGCGCAAAGTGCGCGCGGTGGTGCACACGGTTGCGCGGGCCGACGCTATCGAAGCCGAATGTTTGGGTGGAGTATGCGTGGGGCGGGCGTTCTAGCCGCATCGCGGAACGCGATGCGGCTAGAGCGAAGGAAGCTGACGCGACGGGCGGTTTGTTCTTTGACGGCGCGAGACGCGCCGTGGTCTTGGCCATTGCGGCGCGCGAGGGTGTAACACGGGGCCGAGTTGCTTGGTTGCGCGGTTTTACTGGCTGGTAGGGCGGGCGTTCTGGTACATCGCTTGACGCGATGTGACCGGAACGAAGGAAGCTGACGCGACGGGCGGTTTGTTCCTGCACGGCGCGAGGCGCGCCGTGGGCTTCCCACTGTCGCTGGCGACGGTGGGGATGCGCTTGGGTGCGGGATGGTGAAGCGGTGCGACGCTGGCACGGCCTAGGGCTGACGCGCGGTGGCTCGTCCCATCGGCCCCAGGATGCCGAGGATAGGCGTCGATCAGTGGGCCAGGGATAGGGACCAGACGAAGTCCCGCGGGGCGTAGCCGTCGGGGATCGGGGCGGAGGTGCCGATGGCGAAATTTGGGTTGGTGGGCGGCTGGCCAGCTGGGGCTAGCGTGGAGAGGTCGCGACAGGTGATGCAGGAGGAGACTTTCATTTTCGCCGGATTGCCGGCATTGTCGCCCTCAATGATGGAATTGCCGAGCCTGGTCGGTTTGCCATCGGCATCGAGATAATCGATTTGAACGCCGTCCAGGCGATAGTTTTTCCACTCGGGAGCGAGGTTTGCCTGGGTCATGAGATCGGAAAGGGATGGGGTGAGTTGGGTTGCGGCCCCGGAGGTGGTGGCTGGATTCGATCCCCATTTGTCGCGGCATTCCAGGACGACGCAGCGTTGGGGGTTGGTGACATCGTTTTGCAGTTCGAAGGTGGCCCATACCCACTTATCGATGAGCCTGGAAGTGAGATGAATTCCGCCCAGGGCGTAACACACGGAATTGACGGTTTCCACGTGGACTCCCTGCGGCGGATTTGCGCAAGCCGGCAGCTCGATCCAATCGGCCTTCACCTCCACCCCCGGTGCGGGGAATTGAAATGTGTTTCCCGCTTTTACAAATCGCGCTTGCCCTTGCAAGGTGGTGAGTTTCTGGGTGGTAACGTAATTCTGAGCCTCGGGGTTGAGGCGGGCTTCCTCACAGATGGTTCGCTTGCTCCACGTTTTGGTGTTGCAGTCCTCGTCGGGGGCCTCCGGCAAGAGGATGCGGCCGCTCTTGGCCTTTTTTTTCTCGCGCAAGAGCCGCGCCAAGGGGCTCATGTGGAAGCTGGGACGTTGTCCGCTTGCCAGCGCAACGATGGAACCCGAGGGCGTGTATAGCTGATTCTGTTCCATCCTTTTCCCAAGTGACGAACGGGTATTTATCGTTGTTCACCGGGCAGGTGGAGGCGACAAACAGCCGCCAGGCCGTTTCCTCGGGGGTGGAAGCGACTTCCGCCGGTGGGGTGCAGGCCGGCGAGAGCGAATTTTCAGGGACCGGGTTGGCGGTTGGGGACGGGACCGGAGTTATGAGGCGCTGGCACAAGGACGAGAGTGACCGCCAGAAAGGCTAAAGATGCTGTTATGCACAAGAGTCGCATGGTGATGCCTCCCGATAGTTAAGCGCAGGGAATGTGCGGGTGACGTCGGCTCAGCTAAGGGGTCGGCCCGAGTGTCCCCATGAAAAGGAATCGGCACGAGGGCCAAATAGTTTAATAAAAAGTTGCCAAGTGCAGAGCGGTATGACAATTCGGAGTGAGGGGTAGTGCGGCGGAACGGCCGGGGAGTGCCGCACGCACGGGCACACCCCGAAATTTGGCTGTGGTGGGAAGCAACCGACGGCGCTGGCGATCAGGAGAACGTTGGGCGCGCCAAGCTCTCCCAGATCCATACTCCTGCCGTAGCTATCAACAGCGTGCCCGAAACGACGGCCAGGGTGATGATCGGGCGGCTGAGCTTTTCGATGCGCGCAACGATCTCGCGCTGCTCGGCGGCCATCATGTCGCTGGCGGAGTCGAGGAAGAGCTGATCCTCCTCGCGTGTCTCGAGAGTGCTGCGGTAGATCCAGATGAAAATCAGGAGCGTGGTGACAAAGGCCCAAGCTACGGCTAGCGCCAGCAGCGTGGAGTGAATCATCTCGATGCTCATGGTATAGACCTCCCCGACCCGTGGGGGCTAAGGTCAAGGAGCGGCCCAGCACGGGCCATTGAATTCGAACTCTTGGGCGGAGTATAGCGAAACCGGTGGCAGGAATCCAGCGATGTTAGTTCAGTAAATTGGGATGGAGAAGGAGGGCCCTCTGTTGGCGATGTTGCTACGCGGGCGCATCGGTTGGTGGGAAATCCACGCGGAGCAATTGCGGGAACCCAACTGCCGGCGGGGAGGGAAGTCTATAGGCATTAATTGAGAACAAACCCCTACTCGAGGCCTGCGGACTTGACATAGGTGCCATTGCGCCGCTATAGAATGGGGATGGCCCAAACCTACATGATTTTTGATTTCGGTACGAATGAGGAGTTGGCGCAACAGGCGCGCCACAAAATCGAAGGCTGGAAGCAGGGATTCCGGCTAGGCGAAAAGATGTCAATGAAGTTCCACCGCGTTGCGGCGGAGGCTGCTGCGGACGGCGGGAAGCCTGCGAAGAAAGGCAAAGAAGGAAAAGAAGGAAAAGAAGCGAAAGAGGCGGCGGATCACGTGACCCTGCTGGTGAAGCTGGCGTTTTCCGATCACGAGAAATTGTCGTATCAACGATGGCTCGACCGCATCCCCGCCGAGGAGCCATTTCAAAGCGCGAAGGGCGAGGTGGTGCGCGCGGGCGACGGACCGGAATTCGAAAAGGCCGCCGAGCGCTTCGACTCGTTGGATTGAGACGGGGACTGGCATAGGAGCTGACGCGCACGGCTGACGCCGGTTCGCCCCGGCGATTTTCGAGCCAGGAATCGGGCTCGCGCTTCCCGTTCTCGGGCCTTCCGCGATTCGTTTATACTGGAGCTGGCGAAGCGGTCCCGGGGCTGAAACAGCCTCTCCCCGGCCGCGAAACGCCAAGGGTGGATGATGTCGTCCTCGACGCGGATCAAATCAGCCAGATTCGATGCGGCAAAATATGGCGGTCTGGACCGCGATGCGCTGATCCGCATTTTTCGGATGATGCAGATGTCGCGGCGGCTGGACGATCGGGAAATCCAACTTAAGCGGCAGAACAAGATCTACTTCCAGATCAGCGGCGCCGGGCACGAGGCAATTAGCGCGGCGGCGGCGATGGTCCTGAAGCCCCGGCACGACTGGATTTATCCCTACTATCGCGACCGAGCCCTGGTGCTGGGCCTTGGGGTCTCTCCCTTGGATATGTTGCTGCAGGGCGTCGGCGCAAAGGCCGATCCCGCTTCGGGCGGGCGGCAGATGCCGTCCCACTGGAGCGCGCCCAAGCTGAACATCGTAACGCGGTCGTCACCAACGGGAACGCAATGGCTGCAGGCGATCGGGTCGGCGGAAGCTTCGCTGTACTTCGAAAAATTTCCGCGGGCATTGGAAGCGGCGAAAACAGGGGAGCACGGCGAGTTTGCCAACGATCACGCGGATGCGGTGACGTACGTTTCCGGCGGGGATGGCGCGACCAGCGAAGGAGAATTCTTCGAGGCGCTGAACGCGGCGTCGTTACTGAAGCTTCCGGTGCTCTTCGTGGTGCAGGACAACGGCTACGCGATATCGGTTCCGGTGAAGGTGCAAACGCCGGGAGGGAACATTTCCAGCCTGGTGCGGAATTATCCCGATCTGCTGGTGGAGGAATGCGACGGCACCGAAGTGCTGGAAAGTTACGCGGTGATGGAGCGCGCGGTGGGGCATTGCCGTGCGCGGCGCGGGCCTGCGCTGGTTCACGCGCACGTTACGCGGCCATATTCCCATTCGCTTTCCGACGACGAAAAGCTATACAAGCCGACGGAATTTCGCGAAGGAGAGGCGCAGCGCGATCCATTGCCGAAGTTCGGGTTGTTCCTGGTGCGCGAAGGAATCCTGGACGAGGCGGAAGTGGAGCACCTGGAAGCGGAGGTGGATCGAGAAATCCTGGACGCTACGGATCGAGCGCTGGAAGCGGAGCTGCCATCGCCCGATTCGATCTACGTTTCGGTTTATTCCCATGAAGTGGATCCCACCGACGCCGCTTTTGAAACCGAGCCGAAATTGATCGGCGCATCGAAGACCATGGTGGAGATGGTGTCCGCGACGCTGGCGGATGAGATGGCGCACGACGAGCGGGTGCTGGTGTTTGGCGAAGATGTAGCCGACTGCAGCATCCCCGACCATATGGAGAAGGTGAAAGGGAAGGGCGGGGTATTCAAAGCGACCGCGGGTTTGCAGCGCCGATTCGGTTCCGAGCGGGTGTTCAATACGCCCATCGCGGAAGCCGCAATCATCGGCCGGGCCATCGGCATGGGCACCCGCGGGTTGAAGCCGGTTCCGGAAATCCAGTTCTTTGATTACATCTGGCCGGCGATGATGCAGATGCGATCGGAGATGGCCACGCTGCGGTGGAGGTCGGCGGGCGGATTCAAATGCCCGATGGTGATTCGCAGCGCGATTGGCGGCTATTTGACGGGAGGCGCGATCTATCACAGCCAGTGCGGCGAAGTGATCTTCGCGCACCTGCCGGGGCTGCGGGTGGTGATGCCGTCCACCGCGCTCGATCTTTGCGGGTTATTGCGGACGGCGATTCGCTCGGACGATCCGGTGCTTTTCCTGGAGCACAAGCATTTGTACCGCCAGCCGTACAATCGTTCGGAGTATCCCGGCGCGGACTTTACCATTCCGTTTGGCAAGGCACGGGTGGTGCGCGAAGGGAGCGATGTGACCATTATCACGTATGGAGCGGTGGTGCATCGCGCGGAGGTGGCGGCGCAAGAACTGGCGCGGGAGGGAATTTCTCCCGAGATCATCGACTTGCGGTGCCTGAGTCCTTACGATTGGGACGCGATCGAAAATTCGGTGCGGAAGACGAACCGGGTGATCGTGGCGTACGAAGATACACGCTCGTGGGGCTACGGAGCGGAGATCGCGGCGCGCATTGCGGATGAGCTGTTTGAGGAGTTGGATGCGCCGGTGCGGAGGGTGGCGGCTACGGATACGTTCTGCGCGTATCAGCCGGCGCTGGAAGACGTGATTCTGCCGCAGTCAAAAGATATCGTGCGGGTGGTTCGTGAGTTGAGCGCGTTCTGAGCCAGCGAGACGCTGCGGGCTCGCGTTGTACGTGGAACTTTAGGGGGCTGCGGTACGTAAGATAATATGGGGGAGTGACGGGAGTATGTCCGGCAGGTAGTAAGGACGTGCGAGGTTTGGAGGAAATTTTATGCAATGTACACATTGTCGGAGGGAAATCGCGGCGGAGTCGAATTTCTGTTATTTCTGCGGAGCGGCGCAGCCGATGGCGGGGCGCGCACCGAGGCCAGTGAAGAGGCTGATGAGGTCGTCCACCGACGTGAAGCTGGGAGGAGTATGCGCCGGGTTGGCTGAGTATTTCGAGTGCGATCCCACGCTGATGAGGTTGGGATGGGTGGTACTAACGCTGGCTAGCTGCGGCTTTCCGGGGATTATTGGTTACATCGTGTGTTGGATTGTGATGCCGGTGGCGCCACGAGCGCTTCCCGAATCGACTAGCTCGCCCACGGTGAATACCGCTCGCGCTGTTTAGTAGCAGTTGTGGGACGGTGCCCGCGGGCTTGTGATTCGCGAGCGACAAGCAGGAATGGTTGTGCCGCCTCGCAGGGCGGGGCTGAGATTTTGGGCAGTCAGTCTTCTCGTTTGGATCGGGAACGGCGCGAGGATTTGCCGCGCTGGCCGAATACCGCGTAGTCCAATGACAGCATACCGGCACCGGTGGTGGCTAGCGCGAACGTTGCAGCGGCCAGTGCCAGCGGCAGTTGGTATCGCGGCAACTGATACAATCCCGCGGCCGGCAGATGAACCCGGCACAACGCGACCACCATCTCTCCGGCCAAGAGCAGAGCCGCCAATCGGGTGAAAAGGCCGATGAAGATGAGCGCTCCTCCGAAAGTCTCGAGCATTGCTGCGATCACCACGAAATACGCTGGGAACCCATATTGAGCGAAATCCTGGACGTACTGGTGGGTATGGGTGAGCTTGGGGAATCCGTGGTAGATGAAAATCATCGCCAAAGCCCAACGCAGGCCGAGCAGCCCCAGCGGTTTCAGTTTGTCGAGAAGTTCCATCCCATCTCCGGTTTAAAGAGGGCATTCTACCGCCGTTGGCTCGTTCCGCGTATGATGTAAAATCGCAGTCACGAAAGCAATCGGGAAGACTCCCCTGAACCGCAAAATCGCGATCATCGGCGTTGTGCTGCTCGTGGTAGCTCTGGGGGCGGGTTGGCTGATTTGGCCACGCCGTCCGGTGCTGGGTGTGTCGTACGTGAACGGCCGAAGCGCCACGTTGTGGAGCACCACCGCGCAAGTGCGGGAGGCAACGGCGACGCTGGCGTTCGGCGACCGGCTGGAGATTTTGGACCGCGACGGCAACTTCGCGGAAGTGCGCACCGCCAAGGGACTGGAGGGATGGGTGGATATGCGTTCCCTGGTGCGCTCGGAAGAGTGGGACCAGGCAATGGCGCTGCTGGCCAAGGCCAAGCAAATGCCGATCGAGGCGCGGGGGCATACCAAGGCGGTGGGCAATCTGCGCACCGAGCCCAAACGGCAAGCGGACCGAGTGCTGCAGCTTTCCCGCGACGTTCCGGTGGAAATGCTGGAGCGGCAGGTGGCCGACGTTCCGGTGGCGAAGAGCGCGGATGATGCGGAAGAAAACGACGACGCGGAGCCGCGGAAAGAAGATTGGTGGCTGGTTCGCGCGACGCCCCAGGGCCAGGGAGAAATCGCGGGGTGGGTGCTGGGAAGGTTCCTGGAAGTGGACCTGCCGTCGCCGCTGCCCGACTATGTGAGCGGGGCAGGGATTCATCCGGTGGGATGGTTTGTTCTGGGGCAACTGCCGGACTCGAGCGGCGGAGTGGCGCCGGAATATTTGGTGCTGGGAACGCACGGGACCGAAGGCCTGGATTGCGATTTCACGGTTCTGCGGGTATACACACCGCTGTCGAAGCGGCCGGGATACGGTACGGCGTTCGTGGAGAGCAATCTGTGCGGCCACCTTCCGCTGAATTTGACCGCGGCTACCGGTACCGGCGGCGAGGCGCTGTTTCAATTTCGCGCGACGGACGCTACCGGCCGGACTACCGATCGGAAATACGTGGCGCGTGAGACCAGCGTGCACCGCGTGAATGAAGAAGTAGCCCCGCGCGTGGCCAAGGCTCGACGCCCGGCAAAGCCCCGATGAAACCGCAGTGCGGCTGCAGCAGTGCTGCGACTCGAAGCACCCAATCCTAATTGCAGGGCAGGCACTACCCGGCGTTCCTGCACCGCTGGAAATTCGCGAGGTCACCATGGCCATTCATTTAACGGAAGCGGACGTAAAGTCGGTGCTGACGATGCCGATGGCGCTGGAGCACGTGGAAGAGGGTTTCCGCCATTTGGCTGCGGGCAATGCCACGGTGCAGCCGCGCCGCCGGTTGCACGTTCCGGGGAAATCGTACCTGCACTACATGGCGGCCGCGGATTCCACGAGCGGCTACATGGGATTGAAGACCTATACCAGTTCGCGCGCGGGAATGCGCTTTCTGGTGACGCTATTTTCCACGCAAAGCGGCGAATTGCTGGCGCTGATCGAAGCGGATTATTTGGGGCAAATGCGTACCGGAGCGGCCACCGGAGTGGCGACGAAATATCTGGCCCGCACGGCACCGCGGTTGACTGCGGGAATCATCGGCACCGGACGGCAGGCGGCCACGCAGGTGGAAGCGGTGGCTTGCGTAAGGAATCTTGAACGGGTGCTGGTGTACGGCCGGAACGCAGAGCGGCGGGAGCGCTTCGCGAAAGAGACTGCGGCGCGGTTGAAGCTCAACGTGGAAGCCGTGGATTCCGCGGAGAAGGCGGTGCGCGGCGCGGATATTGTGGTCACCATGACCACGTCCGGTGAGCCGGTGTTCGACGGCCGATGGTTGAGCGCCGGGGCGCTGGTGATTGCGGCGGGCTCGAATTTCGCGGAGAAGAGGGAAATCGATGACACCGCGGTAAATCGCGCCGAGATAATCGTGGTGGATTCGCGAGAGCAATCGAAAATGGAGTCTGGCGATTTGATTCACGCGTTCGCAGGGAATGAGGCTCGCTGGAGCAGCGTGGTGGAACTGGCGGACATCGTGAGCGGGAACGCCGCGGGGCGAATCGACGACGAGCAAATCACGCTATTCAAATCGAACGGTGTTGCGCTGGAAGACATCGCGCTGGCAGGGCGAATCTACGAGATTACCTCGGGGCAGGGGATCGGGCGCAATGTTCCGTTGTGGGACGATCCGGTTCGCGCGGCAGTGCGGAAAGTGTAAACTTGGCCAGAGCCTGCATTCATCCGTTAGCCCCCTATAGGAGTTCCATCGGCATGTCGATGTATGCAACTCTTGAGGTATATGACATGGATCGCCAAGAATCACGCGGAGCCTTCGCAGGAATTAGAGCCGGGCTCTGACTTATGCTTGGAGGCGCTTGCGGAGGGCTTCGTGCAGGCGCTGGCGGGTGGTGGCGGGGAGGGGGGCGGGCGTGGACTTGCAGTAGATTTCTATGGTGTGGCGGGTGGTGTCTACTACCAGGCGGCAATCTTCGCACTTGGCCAAATGAATTTCGATCGACGTTTTGAGGATGGGATCGAGCGCGCCGTCCAGGTATTCACTGAGTGCGATAATGATCTTGCGGCAATTCAAAAGCGTTCTTCCTTTAGGGTGACGATGATCTTCAGACGATTCAAATGCGTGCGTCCTTCGTGGCGATCTTGTGGCCGCTCAATTGACTTCTTCCTTCCGAAAGTGGCGGTTCAGTTTCTGGCGCAATTTAAGGCGTGCGCGCAGTAGCCGCGACTTAACCGCTGGAACCGAGAGCCCCAGGGCTTCCGCGGTCTCTTCGGTCGATAGTTCTTCGATGTCGCGCAACTGGAAAACGATTCGGAACCCGGGCTCTAAATCAGCAATAGCTGCGGATAGGATATCGCCCAATTCGGTCTGTTCGTAGCGGTCTTCGGGCGAAGGACCCCAATCCTCCACCTCCCGGGGCATCAGGTCATCCCCGGTCTCGATCTCCTGATCGAGTGAAAACTCGTTAGGGCGGCGCTTGCGGAGCTTCATCAGCGCCTGGTTGACCGCTATTCGCACTAGCCAGGTGTAGAAGCGGGAATTGCCCTGGAATTCGGCGAGGTGCTGGAAGCTCTTGAGGAAGGCCTCCTGCATCACGTCTTCGGCGTCTTCCTTGCTCTGGGTGATGTTCTGCGCCAGGCGGAAGATTTTGCGCTCGTAGCGGCCTACCAGGGTTTCAAAAGCAGCCATATCGCCGTGCTTTGCGGCGGCGACCAGGATGCCTTCGTCATCCGCAACGACCGTCGATGGGCGAGGGGGAACGGCGTCCGGTGGATCCAGTTTCGGGGTCTTCATCTTTACCAGAAGTCTAGAATACCATACGCGGAATGTGAAATACTTGAAGGTAAAGACATTGGGACGATCCGGCGTGAATCACGAGCAGGCGCACGACCAGGAGGAACACGCATGGCCACAAGCGAGGCAGTGGAAACCAAGGAGCTGGTGAGGTATCGCGTCGAGGAAGGCATCGCCATCCTGGAAATGAACGACGCGCCGGCGAACACGTATTCCTACGAAATGATGCAGCAGCTTGATACGGCCATCTTGCAGGCACGCATGGACGAAAGCGTCCACGTGATCCTGATGCGCGGGGCTGGGGAGAAGTTCTTCTCGGCCGGCGCCAGCATTTCCATGCTCACCACTGCGGATCCTACGTTCAAATATTATTTCTGCCTGCACGCCAACGAAACGCTCTCGCGCCTGGAACAGACACCCAAGCTGGTGATCGCCGCCCTCAACGGACACACCGTGGGCGGAGGACTGGAGATCGCGCTGGCCTGCGACATTCGCATAGCCAAGAAGGAAGGCGGGAAGATCGGGCTGCCGGAAGTGAATCTGGGAGTGCTGCCGGGAACGGGCGGGACGCAGCGGCTGTCGCGGTGCATCGGACGAGCGCGGGCGCTGGAACTGATGGTGACCGGGCGGACGTTCAGTTTCGAGGAAGCGCTGGAATTCGGATTGATCCACTACATCTACGAGAAGGAATCGTACTGGGAAGAAGTGATGGCGTACGCGCGGCAGTTCTGCCCGCCGAATAAGGCGTCGCGCGCGGTGGGGCGAATCAAGAGAGCGGTGGTCACGGGGTCCGAGGTTGGATTCGCGGAGTCCCTGGGCCTGGAACGGGAATTGCAGCAGCTTTTGTTCACCAGCGAGGATGCGAAAGAAGGACTGAAGGCGTATACCGAGAAGCGCCAGCCCGAATTCAAGGGGAAGTAACCGGGCGGGGCGCGGAGCGGCGAGCGGCGTGAGGCGGCCCGGTAACATCCGAGTCAATTAGCTTCGGGTGAGATGGCGGGAAAGCGTCCGCTCCGGGGTATGCTGTCCTTGGGGGCAATCCAAACGATGCGAACTCTTCCCGATTTTTTGCGGCACGGGATGAAACTGATTGTGGTGGGCTGTAATCCGGGCGACCGCTCGGCGCGTGTGGGCCATTATTACGCAGGGCGCGGGAATCAATTCTGGCCGCTGATGTACGAGTCCGGGGTGATTCCGGAAGCGCTGACGCACAACGAAGACAAGCGCATCATCGAGTTCGGGATCGGAATGACCGATTTGGTGAAGCGGCCGACGCGCGGGATCGATGAGATCGAACGCCAGGAATTCGCGGAAGGCCGGGTGCTGCTGGCGCAAAAGCTGGAAGAGCACCGGCCGCGGATCGTGGCATTCAACGGCAAGATGACCTACGAGAAATTCACCGGGCGTCCGTGCAAGCTGGGTTTGCAAAAAGACAAATTGTACGACGCGGCGGTG
Source organism: uncultured Acidobacteriota bacterium (assembly GCA_963725655.1). Classification (GTDB taxonomy): domain Bacteria; phylum Acidobacteriota; class Terriglobia; order Acidiferrales; family UBA7541; genus CAVRXT01. The sequence goes on from CAVRYY010000001.1 coordinate 1,678,545, forward strand.
TTCGTGCTGCCGTCGACCAGTGGACTGAACGGCGGAGCGGAGCTTGCCGTGAAAATGCGGTACATGAAGAAGCTGGCCGCATTGGTGAAACAACTGAAAGATTAGCCGGCGATCGCAAGTATTGCGATAGATGGTGATCGCGGGAAGGCCGACCCAACATGACCGAAGCAGCCAAGCCCGCCGTGCAGGAAGCAAGTGCGGCGGGACCGTGCGTCCTGGAAGAGCGATCGGAAGCGGTGTTTACGATTCGGCTGAACCGGCCGAACCGGTTGAATGCGCTCAGCGCGGAGATGGGGCACGCGCTGGTGAAGGCGCTCTTAAAGGCCGGGCGCGATGATTCGATTCGCGCGGTGATCATCACCGGGGAGGGGCGGGGGTTCTGCGCGGGCGGCAACCTGAAAATGCTGCAGGACGCGCGGAAGCGCAAGGCTACCGCAGAATTGAAAGAGCTTTTGGAGGCCGGCAAGGAAATCATCCTGGCGATTGCGATGATGAATAAGCCGGTGATTGCGAGCGTGAATGGTCCGGCCGCGGGCGGCGGAATGAATATGGCGGTGGCGTGCGATTTCCGGATTGCTTCGGAAGAGGCCACCTTCGGCGAGAGTTTCGCGCAGGTGGGATTGTTCCCGGATTTTGGCGGTACTTTTTTTCTGCCGCGCCTGGTGGGGCCTTCGCGAGCCGCCGAGCTGTTTTTTACCGGGGAGATGGTGGACGCCAAGGAAGCGTACCGAATCGGGCTGGTCAACCGGGTAGTGGCCGCGGATAAGCTGCAGGAAGAAACCCAAAAATGGGCGGTGGAGCTGGCCGCCGCGCCGCCGCTAGCCGTGAGAGCGCTGAAACGCATCCTAACCAGCGACAAGCCGACGTTGGAAGCGGCGCTGGACGAGGAAAATCGCCAGCAGGTGCACTGCTTCGAATCGGAGGATGCGGTGGAAGGATTCGCGGCATTTTTTGAGAAGCGCAAACCGAATTTTCGCGGCCGTTAAAGGGGCGGGCGGTTTTGCCGCGCGCGCGGTGCGCCGGCTGCGCCTGCGCCGTGCTTGCGCCGCGCTGCGCTGTGCGGATTTGAGACTGGGACAGTTTCGCAGGAGGCTTTTGCATGCCAGCTTCGCGAATCAGCACCTTTGACGACTGGGTGGATTTGTTCCGGGTGTGGCGGAACGACATCGGCGTGAACTATCCCGAGATTGAAAACTTCCAGTTTGAAGCGAAATTCGGACCGACGCGATCCAACGAAATCGAATTCGGATCGTTTAAGGGGCGGTCAAAATGGCGGCGGGTGCTGGATATTCCGGATCAGCGAATCCGCGATGGGCTGATGAATTTGATCGTCTATCAGGGCGATACGGAGTTCGCTTCGGTGGAGCAGCAACGGAAATTATTCGAGCACTGCCCCAGCGAACACGATCGCAAATCGCTGTGCCGGGTGGTGACCGAAGAGATGCGCCACGGCTGGCAGATGTGCCACCTGCTAATCCATCATTATGGTTATGGCGGGCGGGTGGAAGCGCAAAAAATGCTGGAGCGCCGTGCGTTCGAGCAGAAGCGGCTGCTGGGCGCGTTCAATCAAATCGTCGATAACTGGCTGGACTTTTTCACCTACACCGATTTCGTGGATCGCGACGGAAAATTTCAGCTGACCATGTTGAGCTATTCGGGATTCGAGCCGCTGGCGCAGTCGATGAACCCGATGCTGCGCGAGGAATCGTTTCACCTGGGTACCGGGCACGACGGGATCAAGCGGATCGTGAGGGCCGAGGTGGTGCCGCTGGATATCGTCCAGAAATATATCAACAAATGGATTCCGGTGAGCTACGACCTGTTTGGCGTGGACCAATCGAGCTCCGCGCACTGGTTCTACGTGTGGGGATTGAAGGGGCGCTACGACGAAGCGCAAAACGAGCAAGCCGCTGATCTGGGGCACATGAACGAGCACAACCGGTATCTTTACTATCAGGAGTGCCTCAAGCTGATCGAGCAGATCAACCGGCATGTGCCGGCAGGCAAGACTCCGCTGTATTGTCCGGATTTGAAATTCAACCGGCACATCGGGGAATTTGCCAGCGGGCATTTCAGCGTTACCGGCGAGCCGTTGAGCGACGAACTGTGGGTGGTGCACAAGCGGGAGAAACTGCCGCAGCCGGAAGACATCAAGCTGCTCAACGAAATTCAGGATCTCGAGCCGGCGTGGGTCGCGCCGAAAGGGAATATGGAATAACTGTGTCCCCTCTGCCTGCCGGAACCGCTAGCTCCAAAGAATATTCGCTGACCGAACTGATGGTGATCGCCGGTGCGCGAGAAATTGCGGACGGCGAGATGGTGTTTGTGGGCATGCGGCTGCCGATGCTGGCGTACGCGGTGGCTAAGCGCACCCACGCGCCGAACGCCATCGGACTCTACGACAACGGCATCATCCGCATGGCCGCCGGAACGGAACCTCTGCATACCGTGGGAGATCCTTCAAACGTTGGCGGCGCGACGCAGTGCGGGCAGACCATCGATGTGATGGGTTACCTGCAGCAGGGACGGGTGCAGGTGGGATTCCTGGGGGGCGCGGAAGTGGATCGGTTTGGTAACGTGAATACTTTGTGGGGATCGCGCGACGGGGAAACGCAGCGATTGCCCGGGTCGGGCGGGGGCTGCGACATTGCGTGCCTGGCGCAGCGCAGCGTGGTGATGATCCCGCATCAACGAGATCGATTTCGCGAACGTGTGGGGCATATCACCTCGCCGGGCTACGGCTCGGGTAACGGGTGGCGGGCGGCGCACCGTCTGCCGGCGCGGACTGGACCATCGGCGATTATCAGCGACTTGGGAATCATGAGGTTCGGGTCGGACGGCGAAGCGTTTCTGGCTTCGATTCATCCCGGGGTGCAGGTGGAGCAGGTGCTTGCGGCTACCGGATGGACGTTGCGAGTTGCCGACGCATTGTTGGATACTTCCGGGCCGAGCGCGGCGGAACTTGAGGCGGTGCGCGCGGTGGATCCCGATCATTTTTGGACGCGATGACGCGATACGACGACTCGATGAGCCATTCCAAACTGACAACGATGGAAGAAGCGATGGCGCGGCATGTGCCATCCGGTTCGATGATCGTGCTGGGAACGCAGCTGGCGCAGATGATTCCGTTCGCCGCGGGCTACGAATTGATCCGGCAGGGGAAGCGGGATTTGACGCTGGTGGGCCCGGCGTCGGATATTTTGTTCGATCAAATGATCGGCGCGGGATGCGTCTCGCGGGTGATGGCGTCGTGGATCGGAAATTTGACGGCCGGCGTGGGTTATTGCTACCGGCGCGCGGTGGAACGGCAGATACCGCAGCGCGTGGATACCGTCGACTACACCAACTTTACGATGGCGCTGGCGTTGCACGCGGCGGCGATGGGCGTTCCGTTCATGCCCACGTATTCCACATTTGGCAGCGACCTGGGCGCGAAAAACGGGAATTTGCGCGAATTTCCTTCGCCAGTGAACGAAGACAAATTGATTGCGGTGCGAGCGCTGCGGCCGGATGTGGCGATCATTCACGTGCAACGCGCCGATACCTTTGGGAATGCCCACCTGTGGGGGAGCCTGGGAGTGGCGGTGGACGCGGCGCGCGCGGCGCGGAGCGCGATCGTGATCGCGGAAGAAATTGTGACGCCGGAAGTGATCGCGTCGGATCCGAATCGCACGCTGATCCCGGAATTTCTGGTGGCGGCGGTGGTGCACGAACCCTTTGGCGCGCATCCTTCGCCGGTGCAGGGCTACTACGGGCGGGATCACGCTTACTTCACGCAATACCACGAGCAGAGCCGCGAGTTGGACGACTTCGAGCAGTGGCTGCAGCGCTGGGTGCTGCGGTTGGCCGGGCGTCCGGAATACATGAAGCAGCTAGGCGATTGCCGGGTGGCGGAACTGGCGGTGCGCGAGCACGCTTACTCGGCTCCCGCGGACTTCGGCTACTAATTCCTAAAGGAGAACTGGGGCGATGGCGGAGGACATATACGCGGAGCTTGAGACGACGGTGAAGGACGTAAAGGCGCGGATGGACCGCGGGGATTCGTTTCTGCTGGTGGACGTACGGGAGCCGAACGAGTTTGCGATTTGCAAAATCGAAGGGGCGAAACTGATTCCGTTGCGGGAGGTGCCGACGAATTTGGCGCAGATCGAGGCGGCGGAGGATGTGGTGTTGTACTGCCATCATGGGATGAGGAGTTTGGATGCGGCGGCCTGGCTGCGATCGCAGGGGGTGAGCGGGGCGAAGTCGATGACCGGCGGGATCGAGCGGTGGTCGACGGAGATAGATTCCAGCGTGCCGAGATATTAGAGTGTTTGTGGGAGTGGCTGCGGAGCGGAAAAGAGACTGACGGTGAGGTGGTGGTGGAGGCGAGATGAAGGCGGAGAAAAAGGGCGGGAAGACAGTGCAGTTTTTGCAGAAGCCTTCTTGTACGACTTGCCGCAAGGCGAAAGCGTTTGTCGAGCAGTGCGGATGGCAGATTGAGTCTCGGGACCTGGGGAAGGACCGGTTGTCCGCGGCGGAAATCGAGAAATTGATTGGGGATCGCGATTACGTACCGTTTCTGAATCCGCGCAACGAGCTTTATCGCGCCAAGAAAATGAAATTGAAGCCGCCGTCGCGAAGCGAGGCGATTCGCATTATGGCCAAGGAGCCGAATTTAATCCGCCGGCCGGTGATCATTCATGGCGAGCGGATTCTGCTGGGGTTCGACGAAGACGCAATCCGGGGACTTTAAAATCCTTCCGATGAAAGTTGAATCCATTGCTGTGATTGGCGCGGGACCTGCGGGCCGGCGAATTGCATATGCGGCGGCTTTGGGGGGATTTCGCACGATTTTGGAAGACGTTTCAGCGTCGACGCTGGAGCAAGGGATGGCCTACATTCGCGAGAGCCTGGCGGAGGGATTGGCGCGGTCCCTGGTAGCTCCTGAGGCACGGGAAAAGGCGCTGGAGGGTCTCTCCGCATCGACGGTGGTCGAGGATGCTTGCCGTTTCGGCGACTTGCTGATCGAGGCGGTGCCGGAAGATATGGAAACCAAGCTCGAAATTTTCACGCTGTTCGACAAGTTCGCGAGGCCGGGAGTGATTTTCGCCAGCAATACGTCGTCTCTTTCGGTGACGGACATCGCTGCGATTACGTTTTGCCCGGAGCGCTGCGTCGGGATGCATTTCTTGGATCCTGTCCCGAAGATGAAATTGCTGGAGATTGTGCGCGCGCTGGAAACCTCGGAGGAGACGGTGCAGGCGTGCGTGGAAGCAGGCCTGCGGATGTCCGAGGAAGTGGTGGTGGTGAGGGAGACACTGGGATCACTGTCCGCCGGTGCCGCGCTGTGACCGGGAACGAGGTGCTTCATGGCTGACACACGCGGCGGGGGCAGCGCAGGCGCTGGCGCAGCGGCCTTGGGCAAGGTGTCTTCTGCGGTGGCCGGGCGGATTGAAATTCTGCAGGGCGATGTGACGGAGATGAGCGTGGACGCCATCGTCAACGCGGCGAATAACGACCTCCAATTGGGCGGCGGAGTGGCGGGCGCGATTCGGCGCAAGGGTGGGCCGGCGATTCAGCAGGAGTGTAATGACATCGGAAGCATTCCGATTGGCGGCGCGGCGATTACCAGCGGCGGCGGGCTGAAGGCGACATTCGTGATTCACGCAGCCAGCATGCAGCTTGGCGGAGATACCAGCGCGAACGCGTTGCGGAGTGCTACAGCGCACAGCCTGCGGATTGCGGCGGAGAAAGGGTTGAAGACGATCGCATTTCCCGCGGTGGGCACCGGGATTGCCGGGTTTCCGATGAAAGAGTGCGCGGAAATCATGCTGCGGGAGTGCGTAGAGCATCTGCGGCGCGAGTCGCCGCTGGAGAAAATATCGTTTGTGCTGTTTGATGCGGACGCGACGCAGATGTTTAAGTCGGTTTGGGGTTCAATGCAAGGCGCCGCGTGATTCTTCGATCGGTTGTACGCATGACCGATACTGCTGAGCTGGCCGCGTGAACCAATCGTCCATTGATGTGCTGCTGGAGAAAGTGCGCGGGGAGCTGGCTCGCTACGAGCATCCGCTGTTTGAATTCTCCGCACTGACGGAGAATTCCACGGCGGGAACGGGCGAGGTGGTGGCGGTGGAGATTCGCTTCCGGCCGGCGCGCGAAGACGTCCACAATTACCGGTATCAACTGCACGCGCGGGACATCGAGCATCCGCAGTTTCCCTGGACATTTCAGCGGCAGCTCTACGATTGCCTGCACGACTACATCATCGAGATGTTTACTTGCAACCCACAGAGGGAAAATTGATGCCTGCTGCCGCACCGGAGAATCCGCTGGTGCAAATCCTCGCCGCGCGGATGCGCGCGCAGGGGCCGCTGACGTTTGCCGATTACATGGACACCTGTTTGTATCACCCGGAATTCGGGTACTACACGCGGGCCGATGTTGCGCCGCGCCGTGACTACTACACCAGTGTGGATTTGCATCCGATGTTCGGGAGTTTGTTGGCGCGGCAGCTACAGGAAATGTGGGTGGCGATCGGGCGGCCCGAACCATTTCATTTAGTGGAGGCCGGCGCGGGTACGGGGGCGTTGGCACGCTGCATTCTGGATTTCATTGGAGCGACGTTTGGCGATTTCTATTCTGCGCTGCGCTATCAGGCGGTGGAAGTTTCCGCGGCGCGGCGAGGCGAGCATGCGGCAGCGTTGGCGCGGCACGTGGCGACTGGGCGGGCGGAGTCTTTGAGCGCGCTGCCGGACGCGGTTCCGTGCGGATGCATATTTTCGAATGAGCTGCTGGATGCGTTGCCGGTGCGCCGGGTGAGTTATTCGAGCGGCACACTGCGCGAGATTCATGTGGCGCACGACGGTGGCCGGTTTCAGGAGGTGGAGCTTCCACTCTCAACGCCGGTGCTGGGCAGCTATTTTACGGAGCAGGGAATCAACCTGCATGAGGAACAACAGACCGAGGCTGGCCTGGCGGTATGCCGGTGGATTCGCGAGGCGGGCAAGCGGTTGGGAAAGGGTTTCGTGCTGACGATCGATTATGGGCGCGAGGCACGCGAGCTATACGACGAACGGCACATGCGCGGGACGCTGCTCGCCTACCAGCGTCATCGGGCCAGTGAGGATTATTATCGCGCGCCCGGGCTGCAGGATTTGACAGCGCACGTTAATTTCAGCGCGTTGGATTTGTGGGGCGGACGGGCCGGGCTGGTTCGGTGCGGATTGGTTTCGCAGGGGAATTTTCTGATGGCGCTGGCGCGGAAGAGCCATTTCGCGGAACTGGAGGGCGGCGGCGAGGCGGATGCGGCGCGGCGGCGGTTGATGTTTAAGACGCTGATCTATCCCGAGGGGATGGGGGAGATGTTTCAGGTTTTTGTGCAGCGAAAGGGCATTTCGGAGATGGCACTTACTGGGTTGGAGCCCTTGTAGCCACTGTTTGGACGGAGCACTAGAAACTAGCGATAAAGTCAAAATCCCACATACGTAAAACCGGCTGTTGTGTACCCCCCTTTAGCGACTCAGAACACTCGCTGCTCCCAAAACCGGGGAAGAGCGAGGCGCCGGACACACCAAAGGCAAGACACTTCGGAGGTCCGTGAGCTGTGCGGTGACCAGTTGCGCTACGCGCCGCGGCTACTGGGTGGGGCGCTTAAGGGTCGGGGCGTTAGCTGGGGCGTCTTCGTCTGGCGCTTTCTTGGCTGGGGTGGCTGGGGTGGCGGCCGGGGGTGCTGCTCCGGCGGCGGCTGGCGCTTGGGGCTCCAGTGAGAACGGATGTTGCATCAGGTTGGTAACTTCGGCTTGGGCCCCGGCGGTGTCGTCGCGAAGGTTCTGGGCGCGCTGGTATTCGTTGACGGCGCGGTCGCGCTGGCCGGTCAGGTCGAATATTTTGCCCAGGTAAATGTGGCTCCAGACTTCGATCCACTTGGGGTCCAGGTCGCCGTCGATCGCGCTGCGAAAGGCGTTTGCGGCAGCTTGATTGTTCTTTTGGTAGAACATGGCCTCGCCCTCGCGGAAATGGGCGAGGGAGTTGCTGGCTTGGACGTCGAGGGCGCGCTGATATTCCTGAATGGCCTCGTAATACTTGCCGTCCGCGGCCAGGCCTTCACCGCGCGCTACCGAGGCGCGAACGCGCAGTCTTGCACTCGATTTCAATATGTTGTTGTTGGGATCGAGGGTTACGCCATTCGATTTCGGCCTGCCGAAGGTCTCCAGATCGAACGCCGAAGTGGTACCGGTAACCGAAACGGTCTTGAACTCCGGATTACCCTCGGTATCGATTTTCACTTCGACCGGCATCTGGAAAGTTTCCAAGTCCTGCCGGATCTTGCCCACCACGCGGAATCCCTTGCGCACACGGTACACGATGTAATCGATCTTGAATTCGGGGATGCCGGTGGAATCCAGCCACTGGCTGAAGAACGAATTCAGGTTTACATGCGGTTTCCCGGCAACCGGCGCGGGAGCTTTGGTTGCGGCTAGTTGTTTGAACTCGGCGATGGTGGCGGGCTTGCCATCATATTTTTCGTAGAACTCTTTCAGCAGGGAGTGAAAGGCTTCGTCACCCAATTGGGTGCGCAGCATGTGAAACACAATCGCGCCTTTGTCGACTACCACCGACCGGTAGGCGTCCGAATACGGCTGGAGGCGTTGCGACTGGGAGATCGGTGCGTCGCTCTCATACATCAACGCGCCCACTGCGAAATCTTCCAGATCGTGATGCAGTCCGGTGTTACCTGCATCCTGCTCGACGTACATTCCCTGCGAATATCGCGCCAGGCCGTCGGTGATCCAGACGTCCCCCGGAGATGCCGCTAGCACGGAGTTGCCCCACCACTGTCCCGCAATGGCCTGGGCCAAAATCCCGGTCTCCGGTTTTGCGGACCATCGCCCGGCGCTGATCAGCAGCAAGCCGGGAGCGGAATAACTGGCAACCGATCCGGCGGGCATCTGCGCGATGGTGAGTTCCGGCTCCTGCAAGCCGCCAAACTGATCGGAAAAGTAGCTGGAAATGTGGACGGCCTCGCTGGCGTAGGCCCCCGCGGTGCTGGCCTGGGCCGCGGGCGTGAACACACGGACATCCTGGCCCTCGACCTTGCTGGGATTCAATTGCAGCGGGCCGGCGACAAACGTACCCACGCGCCCCGCCTTATCGCAGCGAAACGTATAAGAGATTTGCTTGCCGCCGCCAGGCTCGGTGCCCGGCAGAGGGGTTGGCGCGTCGGCCTTGCCGGTGCCCACTACCGCGAACGATTCGGGCACCACCAGCTTGAAGACCGCGGTGTAGGTGTTCGAAGTGTAGCCGGTGAGCGGGAACCATCGCGCGGGTAGCAGCAAATAAGCCCAGGTCTTATCGACCGAGGCGAAGCGCAGGCCTTTGGTCGGGCTGTCTTCCTCGTTTCCCAGCGGGCCACTGTAGTCGAAGGTCAGGACGACGCGCTTTCCGGTGGTCACCGCATCGGGCAAGGTAACGTGGAGATAGAGAGAATTGACCGCGTCGCGCTCGGTGGGCAGCGATTGTCCCTTTTCGTTCTTCACCGAGGTGACCTGCAAATCTTCATGGAGCTCGACGACCAGGTCGCGTGCGCCAGTGTTGGCGGTGAAATCAATCTTGGCGCGTGCGGAGATGGATTGATCCGCAGGATGCAGGGTCACGTCCACATCGTAGTGGGTGGCGCGAAAGGCCAGCACGGCCTTCGACGATTGGCCCGAAACGGGCGAACCGCTCAGTATCAACAGAGTGAGAGCGGTGAGAAGGAAGATCAACGAGCGGCGCACAAGGTCCTCTTTCCGACGAGCGGTCTTCTTCATAAGATACCAGACTAGCCTATCTAGTTGCCTGCGCGAGTCTTATCCAGGCGCAGATCGGCGAGGACCGATGCAATGATGTCGGCGGCCCGTTCGATGGCCCCGCCGCCTCCCAGCCTTTGGCGGACTTCGGCGAGGCCGGCGCGCATTTCGTCGCGTGCGGAGGGCTCGGTGAGCAAGCGGCGGGCCTCGGTTTCTATGTTTAACGCGGTGAAATCGTCTTGCACCAGTTCGGGCACCACGCGCTTGCCGGCGATCAGATTGGCCATGGCGATGAATGGAGTGCGCAGCATGAAGCGCATCACGAGAGCGGAGGGCCGCGAGACACGGTAGAAGACCACCATGGGGGTGCCCAGCAGAGCGCATTCCACCGTCGCGGTTCCGCTGGAAACCAGGGCGCAGTCTGCCGCGGCCAGTGCGTTGTAAGTTTCGCCGGTCACCACGCGGATTTTCACACCGCTCGCTTCGCAATCCTTGGCCGCTTGGGCAGCCAGGGCGGGCGTGGCGGCCAGCACGAATTCGGGAGAGAGATCACCATCCAGCCGCCGGCACGCGTCCAGCAGGATGGGTATGTGGCGTTGCATTTCTCCTGTGCGGCTGCCAGGGAGGAGTACCACGATTTTTCGGTTGGGGTCGATCCCGTGGCGCGCGGCGAACTCATCGCGAGTGGCTGTGGCGGCGACGACGTCCGCTAACGGGTGGCCGACAAAATCGGCGGGCACGCCTGCGTCGCGGTAGATTTTTTCTTCGAACGGAACGATCACGAGAATTCGCTGCACCAATCTACGGATGGTTTTCACGCGTCCGCGACGCCACGCCCAAACCTGCGGCCCGATGAAATAAATCACCGGAATGCCTTGTTTGCGGAGCCGGCGGCCAAGGCCGAGATTGAAACCAGGGGAATCGACCAGGATCGCGAGTTGCGGTTTGCGTCGCGCGGCTTCCTTTTCCATGCGGCGCCAATTGCGCCACACCGCCGGCAGCTTGGCGATCACTTCGAAAATTCCGACCACCGCCATGGAATGGTAGTCGGCGACCACGTCGACGCCTGCGGCGCGCATCTTTTCACTGCCCAGGCCAAATAGTTGCGCGCCGGTTCGGGCGATGAGCGCGGAGGCCAGCCTCGCGGCATACATTTCGCCCGAAGTTTCGCCGGCGGAGATCAGCACGACGGGAGCGGAGCTTGCGGAGCTTATGGCAGGAGGCACGAGGATATGTCTCCAGAGGAGAGCGGAAGGTTAGCCATCCGCTAGCCGTCTGCAGGCAGCGGGCGCAGAGCAGCAGTGCCGATGCCGGCGCCCAGTTGCGGGGCCGTTTCCTGGTCTTTGTATTGTAGCTGGTACAGCCTGAAATAAATCCCGCGTTGCGCCAGCAGCTCTTGATGCGAGCCTTGTTCGCGCAGGCGGCTTTTGTGGAAAACGAGAATCTGGTTGGCGTGCTGGATGGTGCTCAAGCGATGAGCGATTACCAGGGCGGTGCGGCCCTCGAGCAGGCGGTCGAGCGCCTCGCGGATCAGGATCTCGGTGGCGGAATCGACGCTGGAGGTAGCTTCGTCAAGAATCAGGAAAGTGGGGTTGTGCGCGAGCGCGCGGGCAAAGCTAACCAATTGGCGCTGGCCCACCGAGAGCGTGGATCCGCGTTCTGTGACTTCCTGAGCTACGCCTTCCGGCAGGCTCGCGATGTAAGGGCCCAGGCCCACTTCGGCGAGCGCGGACTCCACGGCGGAGCGATCGATGCTTTCGGTGCCCAGGCGAACGTTCGATTCCAGCGTGCCGGTAAATAGAAACGGATCCTGGAGCACGATGCCGAACAGGCGGCGCAAGTTGTGGATCTCGAGCTCGCGGATGTCGACGCCGTCGAGCAGGATCCGCCCTTTCTGGATGTCGTAGAAGCGCAGCAAAAGCTGGATCAAGGTGGTCTTGCCCGCGCCGGTGTGGCCGACGATGGCCAGGGTCTCACCGGCGCCGATTCGGAAACTAACGTCGCGCAGGACCCAGTCGTCTTCCGCCGGCGCGGTGCCGCCGCGATAGGCGAACCAGACATTCTTGAATTCGATCTCGCCGCGCGGGTGGGCAATCACTTTGGTCCCGCTGAAAGCGACGGTGGGAACGGGTTCGTCGAGCAGGCGGAAGATACGCTCGGAGGCGGCGACCGCGGTCTGCAGGATGTTGAATTTCTCGCTCAAATCCTGAATCGGACGGAAAAAGCGCTGAGCGAGCATCATGAACATGATCAGCATGCCGATGGGAATTGCGCCGGAAATCACTTTCCCGCCGCCCACCCAATAGAGCAGCGCGACGCCGGCGGTGCTCAGGAATTCGACCCCGGGATAAAAGACCGAGAAAGCGTCGATGGCGTCCTTATAGGCGTCCATGTGCTGTTTGTTCAGCGCGGCGAATTGTTCGCGGGCGCGCTTCTCGCGGTTAAATAGTTGAACGATGTGCATGCCGGTGATGTGTTCCTGCAGGAACGAGTTGATGCTGGCGATGGCGGTGCGGATGCGGCGGTTGGCGTCGCGGACGCGGGCGCGAAAGAAGTAAGTGAGCAGGAACATAAAGGGAAGCGGAGAGAGCGAAGCCAGCGCGAGGCGGGGATGAATGATCAGCATGGCTACGATGAAGCCGACCAGCAGGAAGGCGTCGTTGACCATGGCTACCAGCCCGGAAGCGAAAAGATCGTTCAGGGCGTCGACATCGGTAGTGACCCGGGTGACCAGCCGGCCCACCGGCGTGCGGTCGTAATAGCTCATCGGCAAGCGCTGCAGGTGGTCGAAAATTTCCTTGCGCATGTCGCACATCGTTTCCTGGCCGACGTTCTGCATCACCCGCACTTGCAAGTATTGGAAACCGAAACCCAGGATCAGCGACGACAGGAATATGATGCTGATCCAGCCGAGCGCATGGAACCCTTGCTGGTACGCCATTTCATGGTGCGCGACCGGCAAAATGTATTTGTCGGTGGCGATTTGAAATAGCTTGGGGCTGACGAATTCGAGCGGAGTAACCGCTAGAGTGAGCAGAATGGCAGCGGCCACCTGCCAACGGTACGGCCGCATGTACCGGGCGAGCCGCCGCAGCAAGTGGGTATCGTACGCTTTACCGAGTTTCTCTTCTTCGCTCACGCCTTTTCCAATTCTTCCTCGAGAAGCTGGCGATGATACAACTCCGCGTAATATCCGCCGCGCTGCAGTAGTTCTTCGTGGGTGCCGCGCTCGACGATGCTGGCGTCGCGCAGGACCACGATTTGATCCGCATGCCGCACCGTGGAGCAGCGGTGCGATACCAGGATGGTGGTGCGTTCGCGCATGACCACGCGCAGGCGGCTGAGAATCTGCTCCTCGGTTTCGGTATCGACGCTGGAGAGAGCGTCGTCGAGGATCAATATGCGCGGATTGCGCAGGACCGCGCGGGCCAGAGCAGTGCGTTGTTTTTGCCCGCCGGAAAGGGTGATGCCGCGTTCGCCCACCATCGTCTCGAACTGGTGCGGAAATGAGGCCACGTCGCTCGAGAGGCTGGCGATTTCCGCGGATTCAAATACCGCTTCGGGCAACGCATCGGGTGAGCCCAGGGCGATGTTTTCGCGCAGGGTCTCGCTGAACAAAAACGTGTCTTGCGGTACAAAACCAATTTGGCGGCGAAGCTGCTCGAGCGGCCATTCGCGCAAGGAACGCCCGTCCAGAAAGATGGTGCCCGGCGGCGCATCCCACAGACGCGCGACCAGAGCGGCCAGCGTCGATTTTCCGCTGCCGGTGGGGCCCACGATGGCGAGGATCGATCCTGCCGGGACAAGTAAATTGATATCGCGCAAGACCGGAATGCCAGGCGTTCCACCGCCGGCGGTCGGATAGGCGAACGTGAGATGGCGAAGTTCGATTTCGCCGCGCACCTGCACCGCGGCCGATTCATGGGCCTGCACGCCGTCGCCGTTGGGGTGCGCCGACGCTGCTTCGCCGAGCGGGGCGGCCCTGGCCGGCAGCGCAGGGAATTCGGTTTGAATGCGCGGCTGCGAATCCAGGATGTAGATCAGGCGGCCCATCGAGGCGGCGCCGCGTTGAAAGATATTGGTTACCCAGCCCAGCGCGATCATCGGAAACACCAACACGATCATGTAGGAGTAGTAGCTGCTGAATGCGCCGTAGGAAATCCGATTGGTCATCACCAGCCGGCCACCTTGCCACAAGACGATCAGGAAGGCCACGCCGATGAGCGCTTGCAACAGTGGGAAGAACATCGCCCAGGCGGTGATCAGCTTAACGTTTTCGGAGACGTAGTCGCGATTGGCGGTGTTGAAGCTGCGCGATTCGGCGTCTTCCTGGGCATAAGCGCGGACCACGCGAACGCCGGACAGATTTTCCTGGGCCTTGGCGGAAAGAGTGGCGAGCGCGGCCTGCACTTTCTCCGAAACGCGATGAATGATCTGGCCGAAGTAGCGGACGGCGATGGCTACCAGAGGAACCGGGAGCAGTACCAGCAACGTAAGCATCGGCGAGATTTCAATCATCACCGCCACCGCCAGGATCAGCGTGGCCAGGGTGGTGGCGGTGTACATGATCCCCGGACCTAAAACCATGCGCACGTTGTTCAGGTCATTGGTCGCGCGGGACATCAATTCGCCGGTGCGATTACGAACGTAAAACTCAGGCTCGAGGGTCACCAGCTTTTCGAGCAGGTCGTTACGCAGGTCGTATTCGATGTTTCGTGAAACACCGATCAAAATCCAGCGAGTCCAGAACGAAAAGATCCCCTTTACGGCGATGATCCCCACCAACAGCAGACAATACAGGCCCAGCGAGTGCCGGCTGAAGGGTTGGTAGAAGGCAAAAAGAAATCTGAGGCTGGCGCGGAAATGCGGAGATAGGTTTTTGAACGGGACCGGGCTGCCGACAAGCACGTCGGTGAAAATTCCAATCACCAGCGGCACCAGGTTGCCGACCAGGCCCATGAGGACCAAGGTCAGGATGCCCAGTGCGGACATCGCCTTGTAGCGCATGATGTAGGGAATTAAGCGCTTGAGATGGTCCCAGCCGGAAGCTTGCGCTTCGGTGGCGGGTATGTCGTGAGTCTGGGCCGCGGCACTCATTTACTGTTGCAACTCCATTTGAGGCGTCTCCAACTCAGGAGTCTCGCCGATGAAAGTTTGAAAGGTACGATCGAGCGACTGGTATCGCTTGACCTTGGGGTTCCAGCGCACGCCGGTGGTTGTAATGTAACCCGCGGCAGGCTTTTGCACCGGGGTAAAATACATCACCAAGCCAGTATCTTCGTGTTGCTCATATTGCAGCCGCCATCCAGTCACTGGCGCGAGCGGGGAGCCTCCCAAGTATCCCTTAGAATTCTTCAAGTGCTCGTCACACAGAAAAACCTGTTTCCAGCGGTTGTCATCATTTTCGATGACTACCGCGCGCGATACCGACGTGCCCGGCATGTCGTGAGACGCGGCTTTCTTCAAGCGGTTGATCGCCAGCGCCTGTTGTTTTCCGTTGAGCGCCAAGTCACCGAACACCAACACTTCCGTTTCCGCGCCCAGCGCGCCTTCGGCCGCATCCTGAATCGGCTGCGGGATGGCCGGCGCTGCGGGAGCGGCCGGTTGAGCGGTGGACGGTTCGGCCGGCTTGGATTGGGTATTGGATGTGGGCGAGCCTCCGCAGGACGCAAGCAAAAGCAGCCCGGCGAATACCGTAGCCGGCGCCACGCCCTTCGCGGTTGCGGTAAGTGACGCGCTACCGGGCTGCCAGAATCTCGTCCATGCGGGCTTCAAAATTTTCCTCTCCCTCCGACCCCAGATTCATATTTTCGACGGGCAGGTTCGATCCGATCCGCCGCACCCACTCCATCAACGTGCGTATGTTTTGCTGCGTCTTGTCCTGATATTCGCTCCGCTTCCCGGGTTTGGCTATCTCCGCGAGAAACGCGGCCTCGGCGGCATCTTCGGGACGGACCTCAGGAGGCTTCGGAGCGGCTAAATGAAGGCCCAGCAAGCCGAGGTGTCCGGTGAAAAAGTCCTCAAAGCCGAGATCGCCATGCAGGTGCCCGAATTCCTGCCCCACCCCATTATCGTACGCCGGGCCATAACAAAAGATTTCCAGCGGCTGCGGTTCGGAAATCCATTTCGAGCGGTCCGCGTGATAGGTCCACAGATCCCAATACGCCAGCGCCTCGAAAGCGGAATCGTCGTGCAAGCCCTCGCGAGCCATTTCCACCACGCCCTCCGCGTTCAACGGCACCGCGCGCAAGTCATGCTCGAACAGAGGAGACTCGGTAGCGTCCACCGCACGCACGATTAGACGTTCGAAACCCGGCCTTGTCGCGGAAAAAGGTACGGTCGCCAGCATGGCGCCGAAGCGGTCGAGCATGGTCGCTTCCGAAAAGTCATTACACCACACACTGAGGTAGGCCCGATTCGACATCCGGACATTATAACGGCATCCCGCCAGAACCCGAACCCTGTTCGCACGGCGCGCCAAAAGGCATCGGCACCTGGTTCTGGTTAAGGTCCAACCACCCAGCCGACCCGCCTTCCGCACAGCCGTAGTGGCAAGGCCTGCGGCAGGACGCAACGGATACCATCGCTCCTTTGGCCGCTACACGAGCCGCGGATTCACCGTTGTGACCGCGTTGACTTGGCAGTAAGCGCATTCTAAGATGAGCGCGCCTATGCCGGAATCCCAGCCACTGATTGGCCGGACGATTTCACATTACCGGGTGATCGAAAAGCTCGGAGGCGGGGGCATGGGCGTGGTCTACAAGGCCGAGGACACCTCGCTCGGCCGATTTGTGGCGCTCAAATTCCTTCCCGAGGATGTAGCTAAAGACCCGCAGGCGCTGGAACGCTTCCGCCGCGAGGCTCGGGCTGCATCCGCCCTGAACCATCCCAATATTTGCACCATTTACGAAATTGGTGAGCACGAGGGCCAGCGGTTCATCGCTATGGAGTTTCTGGACGGGCTGACGCTGAAGCACCGCATTGCCGGCCGTCCGCTGGAAATGGAAACGCTGTTGTCGCTGGGAATCGAGCTCGCCGATGCGCTGGACGCGGCGCACTCCAAAGGGATCGTTCACCGCGACATCAAGCCCGCTAACATTTTTGTGAGCGAACGAGGCCACGCCAAGATTCTGGATTTCGGACTGGCGAAGGTCGGGTCTACGAGCGGTTCGTCGAACCAGAACGCATCCGAGAATACCGTGACTACCGCGTTCGACGACCAGCATCTCACCAACCCAGGCTCTGCGATCGGCACCGTGGCGTATATGTCGCCGGAACAGGCCCGCGCGAAAGAACTGGACGCGCGCAGCGATCTGTTCTCCTTCGGTGCGGTGCTGTATGAGATGGCCACCGGCACCCTGCCGTTCCGCGGCGACAGCACCGCGGTCATCTTCAAAGCCATTCTCGATAGCAACCCCACATCCGCGGTGCGGCTGAACCCGGATGTGCCGGCCGAACTGGAACGCATTATCAACCGAGCGCTGGAAAAGGATCGAAATCTTCGCTACCAGCATGCTTCCGAGATGCGCGCGGAAATGCAGCGGCTCAAGCGCGACAGTGACTCCGGACATGTCGCCGGGGCCAGTTCCGCCAAGGTGGAAGCGGCGGAGGGGCCATTTTCCCACACCTCGTCGCCGGCATCCGCTCCGATCACCGCGTCGAGCTCTGCTCGCGTCTCTACCGGGGCTGCGGAGCCGCCTGTTTCGGCGAGTGGCACAGCCGCTGCGGTTGCGCCGCCCAAAATGTGGTGGAAGGTTGCGGTCCCGGTCGCGGTGCTAATGGCGGTGTTGATTGCTGGCGGTCTGTACTTTCGCTCGGTTCACGCCGCCAAGCTCACCGAGAAAGACACCGTGGTGCTTGCCGAGTTCGCAAACACCACCGGCGACCCGGTGTTCGACGGCACGTTGAAGCAAGCTCTGGCCGTGGACCTGGACCAATCTCCGTTCTTGCAGGTGGTGCCCCCGGCGCGCATCCAGAAGACGCTCACGTTCATGGGCCGGTCTCCCGACGAGCGCCTCACCACGGACCTGGCTCGTGATTTGTGCCTGCGCGTCGGCAGCAAAGCGATGCTTTCCGGATCGATCGCCAGCTTGGGCACGCAGTACGTGCTCACCTTGAATGCGGTCAACTGCCAGAGCGGCGACTCGCTCGCGCAGCAGCAGGCGGAGGCCTCCAGCAAAGAGCAAGTGCTCGCGGCTCTGGGCAGCGCCGCCTCGAAGTTACGCGGCACACTGGGTGAGTCCCTGGCCTCGGTGCAGAAATTCGATGTGCCCATCGAGCAGGTGACCACCGCATCGCTCGACGCGCTGAAGGCCTTTTCACTGGGAAATGCGGAGTTCGATCGCGGCAGCGCCATGGCGTCCTTGCCGTTCTATCGCCGGGCGGTGGAGCTGGATCCGAACTTTGCGTGGGTTTACGCGCGCATGGGCACCGTTTATTCGAACAGCGGCGAGTTGGAAAAGGCAAAAGAGAATATCAGCAAGGCCTACGAACTGAGGGACCGGGTCAGCGAAAGGGAAAAGCTCTACGTCACCGAGCATTACTACGAGACGGTGACCGGCGAACTGGACAAAGAGATCGAGACTCTGGAGCTGTATCAGCGCACCTATCCCTCCGACGATGTCCCGGGCAACAATCTCGGGGTCGCCTACGCGATGATCGGCGAGGCAGAAAAATCTGAAGAAGCTGCGCGCCAGAGCGTGCTCGCGGATCCCAATTCCGCCAGCGCGTACGGTATTCTGACGGGCGCGTATGCCGCGTTGGGGCGGTCCGACGAGGCGCGGCAGACGATTGACAAAGCGCTGCAGCTGTTCCCGAATTCAGAGGATACCCACTGGCGTGCGTACTGGCTCGCGCTCTTGTACGAAAAACCGGATGAGGCTCAGCGTCTGTTAGCCTGGGCTAAGGGCCGGCCGGGCGAATACAACTTTCTGGAAACGCAGGCGTCCGCCATGCAAAGTGAAGGGAAACTGCGAGCGTCGAATGAAGTGATGCAGCGCGCGCTGGAAATGGAAAAAAATCAGAGCCTGCAAGAGGCCGCGTGGTCCGATGTGGGCCAGCTGGCGTTGGTTCAAGCGGATTTCGGCGATTGCGATCGGGCTCGGCAAAACGCCGCGACCATGCCCATCGGAAAAGACCGGGACGCGGATATCTTGGGCGCATTCGCGTTCGCGACTTGCGGCGAAGCGGCGAAGGCCGAGAACATCGCCGCGGATCTCGGCAAGCGCTTTCCTCTGGCTACCATGGTCCAGAAACTGGCCATTCCTCTGATTCACGCGAGAGTCGAACTACAGCGCGGCAATAGCGCCAAAGCCATCGAGCAATTGCGCTCGACCGAGGCTTATCAGTTCGGTTTCATCGCGGGTGGTGCACCGGCCTACTTGCGAGGTCTGGCGTATCTCCACGAAAAACAGGGCCCACAGGCGGTGGCTGAGTTTCAGAAACTTCTCGATCGCCGGCCAGCCCTCGGTGCGTCGTTCTACGTATCGCTGGGGCGCCTCGGCCTGGCTCGCAGCCTCGCGCTTTCTGGAGACGCTGCCAAAGCTCGCACCGCCTACCAGGATTTCTTCACCAAGTGGAAAGACGCCGACCCCGATATTCCTGTCCTCAAGGACGCCAAGGCGGAGTACGCGAAGCTGCAGTAGCTCTGCTAGCGCTCTTGCATCTCGCGTCCCCCGGCCCGGGCTCGCGCTGGCGATCTGAGCCGGATCCGTGTGCTTGCGACCGCCACGCTCTGCGCGGTGCGCGACATCCATACTTTGACAGCGGACGAATTGTTGATGTCCGTCAAGTGGCAGAATCCCGGACGTGCGTCCCACCGACCCATCCACCGCACCAATAAGCCGCCGCGAAGCCATCGAGGGCATTGCGGCGGTGTCTGTGGCGCTGGTCCTGGCCGGCCGTGCATCGGCCACGCCTGCCACCGAGGAGAAACCCATGACGATTATGTGCGTCATCCGCTATCAAATCGATCCGTTCCAGAGAGACGGATTTAAGAAGCACGCCGAGAATTTGATCTCTATTATTCCTCGGTGCGGCGGGCATCTGGTGGGATATTTTCTGCCGCATGAGGGGACGAATGATGTCGCGTGGGGGATGATCGCATTCGATAGCCTGGCTTCTTACGAGGCTTATCGAGGCCGCCTGAAGAAAGATCAGGATGCGCGCGACGATGCGGCGATGATGCAGACCAGGCGCATCATCCTGCGTGAAGAGAGAAACTTCGTGGAATTAGTCGAGGGGACGTTCAACCTTTCTTCGAAACTCTAGGCACGCAGCGGTACAGAAATCCAACGAGGCTCGACGCTAAGGAAATCCCCGCTGTCCGGAGGCCTCCCAACCGAGCGCGGATTCCCGCGTCGACGCACTCTCTATTTGCCTAAAAGGCCTTGCTGGAGTCCCCCGGACGCGCCTAACATCGCCTGGGCGAATTCTGGGATGAGGTGAGGCATGAAGCGAATCGCTGGAATGATGGTCGTCGTGGTGATGGGGATGTTGTTGGGTGGGCAAGCGGTAGCCGCGCAGGAATGGTCGCAGCCCTGGGCGCGGGAGCGAATCGTGAAATCGCCGCGGCACAGCGAGTGGGCCACGGTGAAGCACGATGGCCGAAACGTCGAGACGCTGGTGGTCTACCCCGAATCGAAAGAGAAGCGTCCGGTGGTTCTGGTAATTCACGAGATTTTCGGATTGAGTGACTGGGCGCAGGAACTGGCGGACGAAGTGGCCGCGGCAGGCTACATCGCCGTTGCGCCAGATCTGCTGAGCGGTATGGCGCCGAATGGCGGCCGAACCAAAGACTTTCCCGAAGGGGTCACCGAGGCAGTGAGCAAGCTGAATCCCGACCAGGTGACTGCGGACCTGAACGCGGCAGCGGACTACGCCCTGAAGCTGGCTGCCGCGAACGGCAAATTGTACGTCGTCGGATTCTGCTGGGGCGGGGGACAGAGCTTCCGCTTCGCAACCAACCGCGGCGATCTCTCCGCGGCATTTGTCTTCTACGGGCCGCCGCCCGCCAAGGACGCGATGGCGCGCATCAAAGCGCCCATCTACGGTTTCTACGCCGGGAACGATGCCAGAATTGGCGCCACAGTTCCGGACGCGATCTCCGCCATGAAGGCAGCCGGGAAAACGTACGACCCGGTGACCTATGACGGCGCGGGGCACGGCTTCATGCGCGCCGGCGAAGCGCCCGATGCCAGTGACGCCAACAAGAAAGCCCGCGACGACTCGTGGACGCGCTGGAAAAGCCTGCTCGCGAAGTAATCTATTCCGAGAAATGTCTTTGAGGTTGAAACCGCGAATCGCGCCAGGGTGGACTGCCTCCCAGTGGTCCGTGGCTCGCGAACAGTCCGCCAAGAATGGCTGGCTGACGCCGTCCGACGTGGTTCGATACACAGAGAGCAAGGAGCGGAATTAGCGATTTATGGACGACCCGACAGTAGCGGGCATGATCCTCGATCTTCTTGAGTGGCTGGCAATACGCGACCGGAGCTATGAAGAAGTGATGGATGCCTGGCGAACGTCGTGCCCCCGCCTGCCGGTTTGGGAGGAGGCGAATGATCAGGGACTGGTCATGAATGAAGAAATACAGGGGCGCTGCATCGTTAGGATCACATCAGCGGGGCTTGCCCTTCTGGGGCAGCGGCGAATTAAAAAGCATTGAAGCATCCCGGTCGACTGACGGAGACGAAGCTTTCGATGGCACACGATAATCACGGTGGGTCGCGTATACTCACACTTTCCTAGACGCCGATCGTGCAGGCCCGCCGCGTGGATACGATTCCAACGGACCAAGGAGGAATTTTGAGCCCGAGTGTAATGCACGAAGTCTTGGCGGAGTCTCAGGCCGGTAAGCTCGTATTCCCGGAGGTGGTCCGCAGACTGGTAGAAGCTGGCGTGGAATCCTACTTTTGCGATCTGGCTACTGGAGCAGAGACCTTCTACATGTGCGACGGCAAGACTCATTTGGAGAAAATGACCCTTCCTGTGGCGCCCATCGCTGAGGACTTCTCATCGTCCGAACTGATCGCAGCGATTCGCGGAGCTCAAACCGACGCGATCCGCTATCCGGAGTTTGTGAAGCGTTCCACCGCGGCCGGCGTGATCGCCTACTGGGCCTTTCTCACCGGAAGGAAGGTCATGTATTTCGGCCGCAAAGGCGAGGTTCACGTCGAGGAATTTCCCCGCGCAAGATCGTAAGTAACCGCTCAGGAAATACGATCGTGAGCGTCTTCGCCGAAGTGATCCACCGTGATCCACTACGCAGAAAAGCCAGCATTAAGACTATCGACCGCCGCCGGGTGCCGGAACGACTGACCACATTGACTGCCGGGGCGGTGAGAAGTACATTGTCCGCCGGCCCGAACTTCCAGACGGAATCCAGTTCAAGGTGCTTCGATGAAAATACGACCGGCCCTATCCGCGAGTTTGCTCGTGTTCGCGCTCTGCTTTCTCGGTGGCGTCGCCCGGGGACAGCAAGCGCCCGGGCCCGGTGCAATGCCTGCGACGGCCATGCCGTCGGTGGTGCAGGTCCCACCGGAGGCACAGCCATCCGACCATTTCGACGCGGTGGCGGCGACCAACGCCTACCTCGCGCAGATTCCCGCCGAGGCGCGCACTCGTTCCGACGCCTATTTCGAAGGCGGATACTGGCTGATTCTGTGGGATTTCCTGTACGGTGCGATCCTTGCGATTGTGCTCTTGCAGCTTGGTTGGTCCGCCGGGATGCGCAATATGGCGGAACGGCTCACGCGATTCAAGCCGCTGCAGACCCTGATTTATTGGGCCGAGTATCTGGTGGTGGTGACGATTCTCGGCTTTCCGCTTACGGTCTATGAAGGCTACATCCGCGAACACAAGTACGGACTGGCCACGCAAACGTTTGGTCCGTGGCTCAGTGACGAGTTCAAAGCCCTGCTGGTCGGAATCGTCCTGGGCGGAATCATCGTGATGATGCTTTTCGGCGTGGTTCGCCGGTTCCCACGCACCTGGTGGATCCTGGGTGCGGTGGTCAGCATTCTGTTCTTGGTCTTCAGTGTGATGATCACCCCGGTCTACATTTCCCCCATCTTCAACAAGAGCACCCTGCTGGACGACCCGCGGGTCACCGGCCCCATCCTGAGCATGGCCCACGCCAACGGCATCGCCGCGGATAAGGTGTATGAGATCGATGCCTCCAAGCAGACCACCCGCATGAGCGCCAACGTCAGCGGGCTGGGCAGCACCATGCGTATCACCCTTAACGACAATCTGCTGAAGCGCGCCTCGCCCGACGAGGTCCAGTTCGTGATGGGCCACGAGATGGGCCACTACGTTCTGAACCACATCTTCAAGGCCATGATTTTCTTTTTCGTCGTGGTGGTGTCGCTATTTGGATTTCTGCGCTGGTCGGTGGAATGGTCGCTCGCGCGCTGGGGCGAAAAATGGCAGGTTCGCGGAATCACCGATACCGCGGTGGTCCCGCTGGTGGTGCTGCTCGGATCGATTTTCTTCTTTGTGCTCACGCCAATCTTGAACACGCAAAGCCGAACCGACGAATACGAGGCCGACATGTATGGCCTGAACACCAGCCGCCAACCGGACGGCATGGCCCAGGCCGCCATTCATCTGGGCGAGTACCGCAAGATGAACCCGGGCCCGGTCGAGCAGTGGATCTTTTTCGATCATCCGAGCGGCCGTAATCGTATCTTTGCGGGCATGCGCTGGAAGGCCGAGAATTTGAAGCTGTTCACGCCGCCCGCCGCGCACTGATCCCGGCCGCGCGGTTGGCGCTCGCACGCTCCGCAATCAGCCCGTACGCGCATCGCGACGCTCGCGGCTACGCGGGGATTCCTTCCACGATCGAATCCATGGCCGAGGTGGGGATGATCCGGCTCAACTGCCAACCGGATGCGGAAAACAGGTCGCGAAATTGTTTTTCCGTCCGTTCGCACCCGCCGGGGAAAATCAGCATTTGCAGATCGAGGAACTTTCCCGGGAAGAAGTCATTGCCGGGGTGGATGACAGTGTCGATCACCAGCAGCTTGCCGCCTGCATTGACGCTTTTTCGGCACGCGGTGAGTATCTTGATGCACACATCGTCCGGCCAGTCGTGGATGATGTGTTTCATGATGTAAGCGTCGGCCCCCGTGGGAACCGAGCAAAACATGTCGCCGCTGGCAAGGGTGCAGCGGTCCATCACGGATTCGAGTGGCCCGTTCGCGGCCCCCTGCACAACGTGCGGGACGTCGAACAGCGTGCCTCGCAGATGCGGATTTCCTTCCAGGATCGTGGCCAGCAAAAGTCCGTGCCCGCCGCCGACATCAACGATGGAGCGGATGGCATCAAAAGAGTACGCCGCGGCTACAGCGGGGCTGTCGGTCATGGATATCGCGGTCATCGTGTCATTGAAGATTTTTCCTTCCTCGGGGTTCTGCTTGAAGTATTCGAAGACCGGCACGCCGTAAATTTGTTCCATCGCTTGTTTGCCGGTACGCACGCAATATTCCAGGTGCGACCACCCGCGGCCGTGCCATTCTCTCCCTCCCATAATCGCGAACGCCCGCAAGCTGGGAGTTGCATTGCTGCGCAGAACCGCGGACATCGGAGTTTCCGAAAATTTTCCGTCGGGACCTTCCGACAGGATTCCCACGCAGGCGGTGGCGCGCATCAGGCGGTAGAGTGCCTGCGGTTGGGCGCCGATCTGGCTGGCCAGCTCGACCGCCGATTTTGGACCCGCTTCGACCAGATCGGGAATGCCGAGTTGAGCGAGGCAGGCAACCGCGCCGACAATATGTGACGCGCCCAAAATCTGCAGGATGCCGACCTGAGGGGGAGGAGCCTGAGCTTGAGAATTCATTCGATGTCCACCCGGAATTGGAATTTGACGCCTGGCGCAATGGCAGTATACACGCACGCTCCCCGCAGCCGCCCCGCCGAAGTAGCAAGACGACTAAAGGACCAACGACGACGGGCAGCCCGTGGGGCTGCCGTTCGCAAATGCTTGGGAGCACTCGCAATCGAACCTGTTCTGTGACCGCGCGGCAAGCTGAGACGAGTGTTACAATCTTCGCCGGCCCGAACATGACAACTTCACCTACCCACGGCAAACAGCACGAGCGGAACATCTCCCTGGAATCGATTTTGGCAGCCCGCGAGCGCGTCTACCAGGCTGCAGTGCGCACGCCGCTGGTGCGCTTGTATTACGACGACGCTCCTGGCGAGATTTATCTGAAGCTGGAATCCTTCCAGCCGATCGGCTCGTTCAAGTTGCGCGGAGCTCACAACGCCATCTCGTTGCTGAGCGCCGCCGAAAAGGCGCGGGGCGTGTGGACGGTCAGCGCCGGCAACGCCGCGCAGGGAGTGGCGCTGTCCGCGAAAATTCTGGGAATTCGCTGCGGCGTGCTGGTGATGGATACCGCGCCGGCGACCAAGATCGAGGCGATCAAGCGCTTGGGAGCGAGCATCACCCAGGCGCCGTACGACGAGTGTTGGGCGGCCGTCTCGGAAGGGAAGCATCCAGCGTTTCAGGGCGTGTTCATTCATCCATTCGACGACGACAATTTCATTGCCGGCAATGCCACCATAGGCCTGGAAATCCTGGAAGACCTGCCGGACGTTACTTCGGTGGTGGCCGCATTTGGCGGCGGCGGATTGTCTTGCGGGGTCGCCTCGGTGATGGCGGCGATGAGGCCGGACGTGAAGGTGTATGCGGCGGAGCCGCAGACCGCGTCGCCGCTGCAGTTCTCGTTTGAGAAGGGATCTGCGCAGAAGTTTCCAAACTGGAAGTCGAGTTGGGTGGACGGCAGCGGCGGGAAATCGGTGTTGCCGGGAATGTGGGAACTTTCCCGGCGGCTGCTGGCCGGGTCGATTGTAGTCACGCTGGAAGAGGCGCGGAGCGCCATGTCGATCGTGGCAGCGCGAAATCACATTATCTGCGAAGGTGCGGCGGCGTGCGCCGTTGCGGCTGGACTTTCAGGCAAGGCGGGAAGCGGCAAGATCGTTTGCGTGGTCAGCGGCGGAAACATCGATCTGAGCCGATTCTCGGAGTTGACCGCCATCAGCACCGGAACTTAAAAAACTTTTTACAGACGTTCACCGAGAAGAGCAAAAGATCGTTATCGTTGTGGCTCCGGCGCTAGTGGGCTTTGGACGAAATCCTGGTAGCGGCGCAGTTCTAGCAGGGACGATTCGGCCAACAGAGGGAACACCACGACGCGGAAAGCCCTTTGCAAGTCGCGGGCGCAGACGGAGTCGGTGACTACGGCTACCGTCTCCTTCAGGCCTCGCTGCCAATTTGCCTTTCGCGCGTCGCGAAATACCAGGCAATCGGGATCGAGCCCCGCGGAAACCAGCATGGTGCGGCCCAGCCTCAGGAAGTCTGGCCATCGCGAAGCAACGCCGATCAGAGCGCCTGCAGGCGCTGGCAGCCATTCGGCCAGAGAAGACGGCACGGAGCGGATTTGCATAGTGAGCAATTCGGTTCCCGGTGGAAGCGCCTTGCGCACCGCATCGGCCTTGCTGGGAAGCGCTACCGGAATGGCGCCTTGCAATAGCTCTTGAAACCCCGGATCGTTCCAGGCGCAGGCTTGGACGGGAAGAGTGACCGCCTCCCGCATCTCGCTGGCAATGATTTGGCGGAGTTCCTCGTTGGGCTCAATCAGCAGAAAATGATCCGGGGGCTGCAAATCGAGCCACTGGCGGAGGCGGGAGCGCACCGTTGAGATGGAAGCGCCAAGGCCGCGCGCAGCACGGAAGAGATTCACGATTAACTGATCGAGCGCAAGCGCCGCGGAGATCGGCGAGTCCGGTTTGGTCTCACGGACGTAAACGCCGCTGCCACGGCGGAACTCGAGCCAACCTTCCTGTTCCAATTGGCGATATCCGGCGCTCACGGTATTGGAATGGATGCGAAACCGGCGAGCCAACTCCCGGGTGCTGGGCAGGCGCTGGCCCGGCCGCAGGTCATTGCACAGAATGCTCAAAATCACCTGGGTGACCAACTGTTCGCGAAGTGTGACGTCGGTACCGTGAGCAAACCAGAGCTGCATGAGAAACCATTCTAGGCCTTCGCCGATGTTCGGAACAGTATTCCTATGGGGAACAAATGGACGTAGCGGAAATCTGTAGGATCGATCTCTCAATTCGCAGGACGGAAACTGCTCGGCTACTTGCTCGGATCTTTGGGTGCAGGCGGAACGCTGGATGGAGGCGTAACGCCGGCGCCGGTTGACAGACGATCGCGCAGAGTCTCACCTACGCTGGACATTACGTTGGCGCAAATTTCGCGCAGGCGCTTTTCGGCCGACTGGCCCAGCGTCTCGATGACGGCTTGGGAGCGCTGGCCGAGCGTGGTGGCCGAAGCGAGCAGCCAGGAATTCGACGCGTTTTCCAGGCGGGCCCGGAACTGAGCGATGGAATCGTCCGAAGCTTTTTCGAATTTCCCCAGTGACTCGCGCTGAGCGGCTTGCTGCTTTTCTTGCCAGGAATCCATTAGCGGGACCAGCCGCGCTTCGAGGTGGGTCTGCGCCTGCTGCACTCCGTTGGTGATGCGCTCTTCGATGCGGCGGTCAAACTCTTGCAGCGATGTGGCCTGCCGGCGAGCCATCTCCGCGACGATTTGCTCCATGGATTCGCGGGCGCTCTGCTCGAAGCGCTGCAGATTCTGGCTGGCGGTGCGTTGCAGTTCATCCTGGAAGCCGGCCGCGGCAGCCTGCGTGGATTGAGCGAGTTGTTCGCGGGTGCGCTCCGCGGCGTGCTTGGTGACGTCATCCACCTGGCTGCGCGCAAGGTCCACGTAGCTGCGGGTATAGTGTTCGAGCTCGGTCGTAAAGGCCTGGGAAGTCTCCGCGGCGCGGTCGCGCATCGCGGTAGCGGACTGCTCCACGGTGCGCTCCAGCGTGGTTTGCATGCCGGCCTGAGATTTTTTCTGATACCAATCGGCGGCTTTGTAAAGCGATTCGATGGTGCTGTGGGTGGCCTCGGCCTTTTTCGCCTCCACCTCTTCTTCCATCCGCGTGACCGTCGCCTTGCACGCTTCCTCTACCTGCGCCGGTAACGTAGCGCTGTGGCCCTCGATTTGCGCGATCGATCTTTGCACGGCCTGCGCTGCGGCAGCCTCGATTCGCGCATCGATCGATTTTGACGCCGCCTCCGCGCGATCCGCCGCCACTTTCAGCGCCTCCAGAATTTCCTTGGCGTGTTTCATCTGCGGCGACATTTGCTGCTGGATCTCTTGCTGCATGCTCGCGGTGAGGGTATCCAGTATCTTCCGGGCGGAGGTCTCCACCGTCGGCTCGATCTTACGAATTTGATAGGCCAGCAGGTTTTCCGCGCGGCGCTCGACCTCGGCGCCCTGGAACGCGATCATTGCTTCCAGTCGCAGGCGGGTTTGCTCCAGAGTGTTGTTAGCGGTTTCTTCGATTCGCTCGCAGCTTTGCTCGGCGCGTTCGCGCTCGTACATGGCCGATTCGCTGAGCGTTTGTAATTGTTTTTGCGTCTCCGCGGCAAACTCTTCAAACGAGGAACGCAGACCCTCGCCTTGGCTGCGCAAATCCGCTTCCACCTGCGCGATGGTGGACCGCGAAACCTCGGTCAGGTTGTCGCGCAACGTGGCCGACGCGGACTGCAATGAGTTGGCCAGTTCCTCCCGCCATTTGCGGGTATTCTCGGTCGTTTCCTGGTTGACGCCTTCCACCGCCAGGGCGCGAACCGACGCCACCGCGTCTTCGAATTCTTTTCTGAGCCGCTGCGCTAGTTCACGGGCTTCATCGCCTTGGCGCTGGGTGTCCACAGCGCGATCGGCGACGGTGCGGTGAACCGCGACGTCCACCGCCTGGCGCACCGCGGCCTGCAATGCTTCAGCGGTGAGCTGTTCAGCGGCTTGCTGCGTGGCGATTTCGGCCACCCGGGAAACAGATGCGTCCACCGCGGTTTCAATCGCCTGGCGGATGGCGTTATCGAGCTGGCCCGCCGCCGATGGATTGGCCGCGGCGTTTTCCACTTCACGAACCGCACGATGCGCGGCGTCCTGCGCGACCACATCCATGGGCCGGTCGAGGGAGTGATTCCGCGAAGCGTGCAAGGCGTTTTCCACCGCGTCATGCAGCGGAGCTTCGAAATTGGCGCGGTTGTCGGACTGTTCTTGTGCGTTCGCGGCCAGGCGCGCCATTTGGCGCAGCATCCCCAACGAGTCTTCCGACGGGCGGGGCATCACCGCTACCTTATTCTGCGGTGGTGCGGCGGTTCCTGCGTCCGCGGTATTTGCGGAGTCTGCGCGATGCTCGCCGCCCGCTTCGTGACCGGAAGCACCGGTCTCGCCGGGCACAGGAGTCCAATCGTTCGGAGGGAAGGCGATTCCCCACACGTTTCCTGGGATTTCGAACTCCAGGCCAATCTGAAATAACTCGCGAACGGATCGGGGGCGCTGGATCCAGGTGACGCGGCCTCTGACGCTGCGCGTTTTTTGCCCGAGCTCGGGACGCGGGATTTCGATGGCCACCGTGGAATTCTTCGGAACGTAGTGCTTGGACTGATATTTGCAGCCGTGGCAGCTTACGATCACGGTGGCGGTGCGCTCGCGGAACGGCTGGCCTAGAGCGTCGACGCCCGCTACGGTGATGGGGACGGCCTGCACGATGCGCGTGCTTCGGCGCTTGTGCGGACCGAGATCGTTAGCGGATGCAAATTCCAATGAAAGGGGCTCCGGCGCTACTGTGTCAGCTTAGCACTGGGGTGCTGGCGTGGGCGACTGGTCCGGGTGGTGTGTGCGAAAAAGGTTACTTTAGCGGGGAGAAACGGGCGGGACCTCAGGATTTGCTCGGCGCAAAGGGACTACAGGTCGCGGCGGCCTTCCATCGCTTTCATCATGGTGACTTCGTCGGCGTATTCCAGGTCGGTGCCTACCGGTATGCCCATGGCTATGCGGCTGACGCGGACGCCTAGCGGCTTTAGCAGTTTAGACAGATAGACCGCGGTGGCTTCGCCTTCGGCGGTGGGGTTGGTGGCCAGGATTATCTCTACTACCAGGCCGGTTTTCAGCCGTTCGATTAGGCTGCGAATTTTTAGCTGTTCGGGGCCCCGGCCGTGCAGCGGGGAGAGCGCGCCGCCCAACACGTGATACAGGCCGTCGAACTGACGGGTGCGTTCGATCGCCACGATGTTGGTGGCTTCCTCGACCACACAGATCATTTTCTGGTCGCGAGTGGTGCCCACGCAGTACTGGCACGGGTCGCTATCGGTGATGTTGTTGCAGATCGAGCATTCACGGATGTTGTCTTTGGCTTCCCGAATGGCCTCGGAGAGCGCCAACGCGTGCTCCCGGTCCTCGCGGAGCAGATAGAACGCGAGGCGCTGCGCGGTTTTCTGGCCGATTCCCGGCAGGCGTTTTAACTCGTCGATCAGGCGTGTAACGGTAGGGGCGTAGTCGGGCACAAAAATCCTGGGTCGGAGCTTACGGTAAGACCAAATGATTGCAGCGAACGATTATTGCGAACGCTTTAAAACTTAGAACAGTCCGGGAATCTTCATGCCTGCGAGTCCCGGAACGCCGCCGGTCATGTCCCGGACTTGCTTGGAAAGTTCTTCGTCCACCCGGCGCGATGCATCATTTACCGCGGCACGAAACAGGTCCTGCAGCATTTCCTGGTCTTTGCCGGCAAACACTTCGGATTCGATGCGGACGTCGGTGAGCTGCTTTTGGCCGTTCATGCGCACCACCACCATGCCGCCGCCGGCCGAGGCTTCAATGCTCAGCCCGTCAATTTGCTTTTCGAGCCGTTCTTGAACTTGTCGGAACTGCGCCAGCATTTGCTGCAAGGCTTTCACTTCCATGGCTTATTCCTCGCCGCGACGCTTGATGCCTGAAATCTGGCCGCCGAACCGTTTCAGCATGGCCCTTACGATCGGATCTTCTTCGAGTCGCGCTTTCACGTCCGCGATCCCCCCGCCCACAGCCGGGCGCAACGTTTCCATTTTAACACAGACCCGCAGAGGCTGGCCGATAACCTGAGTGAGCACTGTGCGCAATTTCTCCATTGGGTCGCGGGCCTGCAACATTTCGGCCAATGCGCGGTTTTCCATCGGAAAAAATAGGCGCACCTCGCCTGCGTCGATTTCCCAGCGGCTGGCTTGTTCCACCATCGAGAGCAAGAATTTTTGTCCTTGCAGCGCTGCGCGGATGGCGTCGAGTTGCACCGCTGGCAAAGCTTGGCCGCTCGATTCTTCCGCGGCGCGTCCTACGATGCGGGGTGCGGAAGACGGAATGGGAGCCGAAGACAATGTGGGTGCCGTTGCGACAACGGTCGCGCGCGCTGGCGCCGTGCCTGTTGCTGCAGGGGCCGAAGAGGAGAACGCCGCCGGAGCCGGAGAGGCGTACGCCGCCGGGGCTGCAGGAGATGATGCCGGTGCGGCGGAAACCACGGGCGCAGTGAGAAATGGCGGCGCCGATGCCACGCTCGAACTTCCGATCGCGCTACTCGCAGATTTCATCCCGCTGCGAGCCGGCGGCGGCAGCGCTGGTCGCGATCCAGGTTCGCCGCGCAACTCCGCGATCACCTCTTCCAGCGGCGCCAGGCGCTGCGCCGTGACCATTTTCAACAGACCCAATTCCAAATGCAGGCGAGGATCGGGCTTGTGCCGCAGGTCGTCGTCGGTCCACAGCAGAATCTGGAAAAAGCGCGTCAAATCCTCTTCGGAAAATTCCGCGGCCTGTTGACCCAGCCGCTCGCGCTCATCGGGAGGGGCGGAAACCAGGTCGGAATCCGCGCCGCACACGCGCGCCATCAGCAAATTCCGGAAATGGCGAATTGCCTCGCGGCAGAAGTGCTGCAGGTTCTGGCCTTCGGCAATCAGGCGGTGCACCAGCTTCAGCGCGTTCTCGGACGATTGGGCGCGAATGGCGGCCACCAGATCGTCGAGCACGTCTTCGGCAACCACGCCCAGCAGTTCGCGGACGGACTTGTCGGTGACTTCGTCTCCGCAGTAGGCGATGGCTTGCTCGAGCAGCGAGAGCGAATCGCGCAAACTTCCTTCCGCGGCGCGGGCCAGCACCGCCAGGGCGCCCGCATCGATCTTCAGGTTTTCGGCCTTGGCGATATTCTTAAGCGCCTCGACGATCTCGCCGAACGACAGCGCGCGGAATTGAAAGTGCTGTGCGCGTGAACGAATGGTGTCTGAAAGCTTTTCGGATGCGGTGGTGGCCAGAATGAAAATTACTTTGTCGGGCGGCTCTTCGAGAGTTTTCAGCAACGCGTTGGAAGCTTCATCGGTGAGCTGATGCGCTTCGTCGAGGATTACAACTTTGTAGTGTCCGCCGGCCGCGGCGTAGCGGACCATTTCGCGCAGTTCGCGAATTTGATCGATGCCGCGGTTTGAGGCGGCGTCGATTTCCAGAACGTCGAGAGAGTTTCCCGAGGTGATCTCCAGGCAGGACGCGCACTCGTTGCATGGCGCTGCTTCTGGGCCTTTCATGCAGTTCAGTGCTTTGGCCAGGATGCGCGCGGTGGTGGTCTTGCCCACTCCGCGGACGCCGGAAAAGATGTAGGCGTGCGCCACGCGCTGGGTGCGGATAGCGTTTTCCAGGGTGCGGGTAATATGGCGCTGGCCGATTACGTCGCCGAATGTCTGCGGCCGCCATTTCCTTGCGATTACTTGATAACTCATCAGGTCCTTTGCGTTCTCGGCCGGGGAGCGATCAGAGGAACTTCGGGTACTCCGCGGCACACGAGACCGGTCCGCTACCGTTGCTCCCTTCCGGGCCTGGCGGGGTTTGCGGGGAATCGTTGCACAGAGCCCGAAGTTCCACCGAGCAGCAAGCGTTCAACATGCTGCGAAAAATAAATTCGCTCGCTTGGCGAGTCTAGCATATGAAATTCTCTCACGAAAGTTGCGTCGGGAGATTCAGATCGAATGCCAAGAGCGAGGGTCGAGCGGAAAGAGCTTCTTCGAGCCGATTCGTGCTTCTCTTGGGGATGCAAATTTGGTTCGGAGTTCGCGCAACTGGGCTGCAGTTGTGCTTGCGATGGCAAGCGCTGCAGTTCCGATGCGCTTGCCATCTCGCCGCCGGGATTGGCTCCTGCGGGAACCTAATGCGCGGAGTTCTCTTTATCGGGCGTGGTGTCGCCGGCTCTCCAAATGCTCGCGGACTGCAATTTTACCGCGCCTACCAGGCGATGGTCGCCTTGGACGTCCACTCGGCGGATTTGGTACAGCACCAGCTTGCCAACGAAAACGGTGGGGCCGTCGTGATGCACTAGCTTCACAGCCACTACCGCCTCGAATTCCAGCGGGACACGCAGGGAAAAGCGGACGCCGCTCTCGCTGACGTCTTCGGTGGTGGTTCGTTCCGTGAAGGGCTTGCCTTGCGCGTCGATTCCGGAAACCTCAATGGGAAAATGGATCACCTGGCGCTCTTCGCGGCGCCGATTTACGCGGGTCTCTTCCGCAATTCCGGCCCAATCGGTCTTTCGCTCCATTGTCCACCCCCGCGCTGCAAGAGAGTCCTCGCACACGAATGGCCAAAATTCTAAGTTGCCGCTGTGGGATATGAGCGCTTTAACCCGCGGCACGGCGCGCTGTGTGCTGCGTAGCGCGGTGCAAGTTGGAGCAGTGCGCGCACTTGGAACAGCCACGCGATGCCTTCACGCAACTGAACTGTTCGAAGGCCGTTGGCGAGCTGCTCGCTTCAGATAGCGATAAAGGCTGGTGCGGCCAATCCCCAGCACTTGGGAAGCGCGCACCCGATTGCCGTTGCACATCTCGAGCACCCGTTGAATGTGAATCCGCCGGATTTCTTCGAGTGGCAGCGGTCGCCAGCCGTCTTGGGCTGAGCCGCTGCGCCCGCGAGGCTTCTGCAGATGCACCGGCAGATCGTTGATGTCGATGAAGTCGTTGGTTGTGGTGAGCGCCGCACTGGAAATGACGTTCTCCAGTTCGCGAACGTTTCCCGGCCAATCGTGCTGGAGCAAGACGATCTGTGCGCGCCGCGAAAGCCCGTGCAGGATCTTGCCGTATGCGTCGCTGTATTTTTTCAGGAAGTGCTGCACCAGCAGAGGAATATCCTCCGGCCGCTCGGTGAGGCCCGGGACGCGAATTTCCACCGCGCCGATGCGGTAGAAAAGGTCCTCCCGAAAACGGCCGGCAAGAACCTCCGCTCGCAAGTCGCGATGGGTGGCGGCGATCATGCGCACGTTGACGGTCTTTACCTCGGGAGAGCCCACCCGTTGAATCTCGCGGTTCTGCGTAACGCGCAGCAGCTTGGACTGCATCGACAGCGAAGTCTCGCCGATTTCATCCAGGAAAACCGTCCCTTCGTTGGCGTATTCGAACAACCCGGCGCGAGTATCCGAGGCGCCCGTAAACGAGCCGCGCACGTGGCCGAAAAGCTGGCTTTCCAGCAGGGTATCCACGATCGCCGAGCAGTTGCACACCGCAAAGCGTTGCTGCGCGACTGGGCTCATCTGATGTAGCGCGCGCGCCACCAGTTCCTTGCCCGAACCGGTGGGACCGGTGATCAGCACCGTGGTGAAATGGCGCGCGACTTTCTGGGCCATGTCGAACATTTCGAGCATCGCCGGGCTCTTGCCGATAATCCCATGAAAGCGGAGGTTCGAAAGAAGCTGGTCCTGAAGCTCGCGCACCTGAGAGCGAGTCGCGAGGCGCTCGGTCAGCTGGTCCAGCGTCTGGGAAAGGCGCGCGTAGTCGATGGGTTTGCGGATGAAGTCATGAGCGCCGCGCTTCACCGCGTCGATGGCGGCATCCACCGAATATTCTTGCGCCACTAGGATCACCCATATGCCTGGATCGAAATGGAGCGCTCGGTCGAGCAGCGCGAATCCGCTCATCTCCGGCGTCTCGACATCCGCCAGCAGCACCCGGCAAGAACCCACCCGAACCTTTTCCAGTGCTTCCTGCACGCTGCACGTGCCTTCGATGGCGTAGCCGGCTTTGTCCAACTGCGACACCGTTTGTTGGACCGGATCGGATTCGCTTCCGACCACGCAAATAGATAGTTCCCGTCGACCAATATTAGCTGTTGGACTTTCCACGGTAGTTGGCATAGGCATGGAATACTAGGCAAGGGTAGTGCCACATCGCCACCCATGTGTTCCGAATCAAAAGGGTATCTGCGCGGTGGGGGACCAATTCGCGCCGGGGGGCTAAACCACTTGCTTTAGAGCGATTAGCGCAGATTGAAATATTGAGAGAGGGAAGGTATGAATTGTGTCGCGCCCCAGAAACGTTTTCGCCGGTTGGCCTGCTCGTTCCGAACTGGAACCGGCGTATCAAAGCCGAACCACTTCGGCCGCCCTTGCTTGCTTCGGAGCGACTCTCGCGTTATTGCGTTCGCTGCGCGATCAACCGATTCAACGACAACGGGGGACGAGGGCGTGCCTGCTCCAGCACCACGCGAATCAGACCTCGCGCATCGCGCGTTCCTACCTGCATCACGTAGTAGGCGATCGGGTAGGTGTGGTGGGTGGAAAGTGGCTGCAACAGCCGGATGAAAACCACGCTGCCTTGCTTAAGCACATTTTGAACGCAAGCCTCCTTGCCGCCATCGGGATCCCATGTCAGGTCGGCCCTCTCGACGAAGAAGCTCTCTCCGCTGTCCCAGCCGGATATCTCTACGCGGAAGCTGCTGCTCTCCAGATTTTCCCAATCCATTGGATGAACCTCCAGCTTGGGAATAGCAGAAGGAATGCCAAACCGAGCCCCTGGCGGTGTTCTTGCCGAAGGACTTAGGCGATCACGACGCAGCGGAATGCTGCGCGAGTGTGCCACCGCATCGGCATGTGCTGGTTTGAACCGTATCGCCGCGTGCGTTGTTCGGCGTCACAGCTACGAGTAATGCGATCCGGGGTAGAGCAAATTGAGAGCGAACAGAAAGATGTATGGGAATATTTTGTCGTACACGAACCACGCCAAGAGCATGCCCACCATTCCAAATCCACTTCGGCTCCAACTGAAGTATTTCACCGCGACTTCGTCGCTCATTAGCACCGCGATCCCGTTGGACCCATCCAGCGGAGGGACCGGGATCAGGTTGAACGTCCCGAGTAAGAGGTTCAGGACGTAGAAGATGCTGAGAAAGGTGGCAGCGAAGCCGGCAGCTCCCGGCACGGAGGCTTCGGTCATGTGCGTGAAAGTTGCGCGGATTGGCTCATGGAACACGCCGAGGAGCATACCGAGCCGGATCGCCAATCCGGACAGCAGGAACAGAGTGAAGTTGGCCGCAGGTCCGGCGAGGGCCATCCAGGCAGCGCGGCGGGGATGCCGCGCCTGCCAGTCCGGATCGTAAGGGGCGCTGGCCCAGCCGATCATCCAGTGCATCCAGAAGTAAGAAACGATGGGAACGATAACCGTGCCCAATGGTTCGCGGCGGATGTGCGGCAGGGGATTAAGCGAAACCTGCCCGCCATGAGATGCGGTAGGATCACCGCCCCACTTGGCGGCCAAGGCGTGCGCGCCTTCGTGGCAAGTGGTGGAGAAAAGAAAGACGATGTACCAAATCAGACCGAGGATCAGAAATTGGGCATCCATGCGCGACGGCAAGACTAGTGGCTTAAACCGAATTGCGCAACTGTTTCTGTGGCCGCGGCGCTATGGGGCCACGGCGGATCCAAGTTCAAGGGATGGCTCTGTGCGAGGTGGCTAGGCGGGCGGCTCTTCGGCGGTGGGATCGCCGTGCTGTTCGCGGCCTACTTTGCCGTCGTATTTCTTGGCGGTCTTGAAGAGTTCGAAGCGGCCGTCGGCGGCCAGTTCGCGGGAACGCTCGCGGCATGAACGATCCGCTTTGGAGCGCGTCCGCCGCGCGCATAAACGCGACGGACGCGCCCGCTACTTACTGTGGCTGTTGAGCGGGGGGCTGCTGTGCTGGCGTCCCACCGATCTTGGTGCCAATCACTTCGCCGGAGATTACGATTTCCACGCGACGGTTCTTTTGGCGTCCGTCCGCGGTGCTGTTGTCCGCCACGGGGCGGCTCATGCCGTAGCCGGTGGTGGTGATCGTTCCCGGATCCAGGCCTTGGACGATCAGGTATGCTTTGACGGCCCCGGCGCGATTCTCCGAAAGAGTCTGATTGATGGTTTCGCTTCCCACGTTGTCGGTGTACCCCTCGATGGAGAGGAACAATCCTGGGTGGGCCAGCACGATGCCGGACAGCTTGGCGAGGCGCTCTCGGGCTTCGGGACGCAGATCGAACTTCCCGAAAGCAAAGAGGACGTCTCCCAGGTTGACCACCAGGCCGCGCTCGGTGTCTCGCGTTTCCAGGATTCGATTGAATTGCTCGAGCAATTGCGCGCGCAACTGTTCTTTCTCTTGCTCGGCCTTCAGGGCCGCTTGCCGCGCCTGCTCGGCCTGAGCTTGGGCCTGCGCTTGGCTGGCTTGCGCCGCCTGGGCCTGGGCCTGCGATGCCGCCGCTTGTGCC
This sequence comes from uncultured Acidobacteriota bacterium, assembly GCA_963725655.1. Classification (GTDB taxonomy): domain Bacteria; phylum Acidobacteriota; class Terriglobia; order Acidiferrales; family UBA7541; genus CAVRXT01. Next base: position 1,715,722 of record CAVRYY010000001.1, read on the forward strand.
TGAGCTTCGGCGCGAGCTTGAGCGTCCTTGGCCGCCTGAACTTCAGCGACCAAACGCTGCTTATCGGCTTCGGCGCGGGCTTGTGCTTCGGATTCCTGCGCGGCTTTGGCTTGCGCTTCGCGATCCGCGGCGGACTGGCGTTCGTTGGCCAGGCGTTCGTCCTGTTGGCGCTTTACGCTGATGGTGATCGAGTCTTCAAAACCCTGCACCGCCTCGCGTGCCGCCGTGGGTACCGCTTTTCTCTGCTTACGCTTTTGGTAGTCTTCCGCGCGATTCAGCGAGTCCATCGCCTTAGCCCACGACTCGGTGGCGTATTTATCGCCGCCGCGGAGCTGTGCGATGCGCATGGCATTGCGCGCCTGCAGCAAATCGAGCGGTACATCCCCGCTGACGGAAAGTGGCGGCAAATTCAGGGTGGCGTAGTGCGCGCGAGGCAGCAATTCGAATTTCGCTTGCACCGCGCTCACTTGGCCCTTGGTATCTTCGCGGACCACGCTTTCGAGCACCACCGATTCGCTGGCGACGGTGACCGCGAAGTACGGCTCGGCGGTGACGATCAACCCAAACGTCTGCAGCCGCGTGGTGGTGATCAGCTTCGCTTTCTTACCATCCAGGATGAGTTGGCCCAGGTTGTTCGGGCGGCCTTCCGGTGTGATCGCCCACAGGACGTAGGTCAGATAGGCCGAACCAAATTGCCCCGCCGGCGACATGTTATCGAAACTCGCTTCGATGTGGATACCGTCGGACTTGCTCTCGATCCTGGCCTCGCCCTTTGCTTGAGGAAGCAGCGCGGTGCCCCGGAAGTCGACGTGCGTGGATCCCTTGGCCTGGAAGTTTACGGCCTGGATCGTGCGCGACACATTAATATTGATTACCTGCTGGTCCTGCCCGGAATCCTGCGCGCGAACCATGCCCGCAGTCAGGATTAAAACGATCGCAACAAAAACAAATTTACGCATGTAGTTTCCTCTTTTCAGATGCCGACCCACTGTCGGGAGCGAGCGAATGATGACCTGCGATTGCAGCCTAAACGAATAGCAGACTGGCCAAAGTAAGTCTATACCGTGATTTACCGGATGTGTACGGTAGAGAACGTTGGACGGAATGGCGCACTCCACGTGTGCCATTTAAGACAGCCGCATTTGATTCCGCAAATGAAGCGGCGTCTCGGCGTTCCGGAATCTGGCCTGGATTTGGTTACGGAGCCACGCCCAGTGCGGCATCCAGCTCCGCCGGTTTATAAAGGACGCCGTCCTTCACCACTAGCGCCGTCTTTCTTATGTCGCTGATATTGGCCGTCGGATCGCCATCCACCAGCGTGAGATCGGCCAGTTTGCCGGGGGCGACCGAACCAAGATCGCCGTCCAACTTCATGATGCGCGCCGCGTTGAGGGTGGCATCCTGCAGAACTTTGTTGGCGGGGATGCCAAGCTGCACGTCGAGTTCGAGTTCGCGGTGAAGTGCGAAGCCCGCCATCGAGTCCGTTCCGTCTTCGATGGGAATTCCAGCGCGATACATCATGCCAATCAACGCCATCATCTTCTGGAACGACTGCGCATAGCGCTGCTCCATTCCCGCAGGCGGCGTCAGCGCGCTCGACATCAGCCCGCGCCGAACCTGCGGAGGGAGTCGCCCGGCGATTGGCTGAAAACCCCGAGGAATTTTCCCAGCGCCAGGTACGTACATGTCCTCGAAGATGCTGAGCGTTGGGTCCAGCACGGTGTGATGATCCTGCAGCAGCTTGACGAACGCCAGCACTTGCGGGGAATTGAGGTCGAGATCGGCGGCGCTCTTGGCTGGCTCGGTAAGGCGGGCGCCGGTGTTGGTGTTCTTCACCTCGGGTGTGAAATTCAGGGTGAGAAAGTTGACGTGCTGGATCTCGTCGTAGCCGAGCTCCACGCATTGCGCCGCAGTCATCTCCGCGGGGATGTGGCCGCTGACGCGCAGCCCCAGCTTGTGCGCCTCCTGGATGATGATCGGCACCAGTTCGGGTTTCACCGAGCTGTAGATCTTGATCTGGACGTAGCCGAGGCGTTTGTAATTGTCGACCGCGGCGCGAGCCTCGTCTCCGGTCGAGACCAGGACTTTGGTCGGCCCCTGGTACGGGCCAGGACTGTCGATGATGCCGGCCAGGACAATACGCGTACCGATCTCTTGCCCATCCTCGATGCGCTTGCGGCGGGCCAGCAGCGAGTCGGTATCGTTGGCGAGGTCGCGGACCGTGGTGACGCCGGCCGCGAGGTTCAGCAGACCATCGTTTTCGGCGACGTGGGCGTGCATGTCCCACAGGCCTGGCAGCAGCGTCTTGTGCGCGGCGTCGATGATTTCCGCACCGGCGGGGGCAGTGACTTTGTCGGACGGCCCGACGGCGCGGATGCGGTCGCCGGACACCACCACGGTTTGGTCTTTCAAAATTTGCGCTGACTCGGCATCGAAAAGATTGGCGTGGGTAAACACGATGCCTTGCGGCGCTCGGTGCGCTAGCTTTTCGGCAAGCTCGGCCGCGCGGGCATGCACCGCCTGATCCTGCACCGCCTGCATCTGCTTCGCCGTCGCTTCCCAGCCTTCCGGGATCACGGTTAACGATGCATCCACGCTGGCGAAGAAACCGCGCCGGTCATCCAGCCAAATGTATGTCGGCGAGAAGTCCAGCCCGGTGATGGCGTACAGGGTGACGTGCTTTTTCTGGCCGGCGCCTTCGAGGTCGAGTTGCGCGACCCGGTTAATCCTGGCTTCGCCTTCCGGGAGCAACCCGACCTGCCCTCCGTTCCCAATCGCTGCTCGTGCCAGCAGGCCGAGCTCCGCGGGCGCGCCGTTGATCGAGACATATACCGCAGGCGCTTGTAGTTTCCTCTCGCCTTCTTCGAGTTCGCTCTTCCAACGAGCCGTGCCGGCCTCAAACGTGTAGGTTTCGTGAACCGCCGATTTCAGGTAATCATTGCCTTCCACCGTTTCGGCTATCGGCAAGCCTTTGGCATCCAGCTTCACAATGCTGGTGGTCTTAGGTCCGCGGCCGCGATCGTTGAATTGAAAAAAAATGTGCAGGCTGCCGTCCGGCGCGGTCCACACCGCCTGCTGCCCCGCGGAATTTCCCATAAGCATTACCGCATAGCGATCGGCGCTGCCGGGGACGTCCGCCGGGAGCGGTGGCACGGCGCTCGGTAATCCCTTGGGGGTTTGCGACCAGCAGGTGACGCCGTAGCACGTGAAAATGGCGAGCACGCTCGCGAGAGCTGCGTAGGTGTTATTACGCGCGAACGTTTTCTTGTTGCGCATCACAGAAATGCCTCCCCTTCTAAGCCGTGCCCCAAATTTCGCCCAGCACTCGCTGGAAATTCGCGCCTAGCACTTTCTCTATCACCGAGGATGGCTGGCCGCGTTTGGCCAGTTCCTCGGCGATCGCTTGCATGTGATCCGGCCCATTCAGGTCCGGCACATACGGATAGCGGTCCTCACCCGGCGCGCCGATTCCGAGCTTTTTGCGCCGCGCAATATCCGCGTCGAAATCCGCTTTCACGGCCGGACTCAGTTCGACTTTCTCAATCGATCCGTCGGAACCGATTCCCACGTGATCGGCTCCGCACACGTTAATGGCGTGAACCAAGTGATCGAGCACGTGCTGGCGGGTGGGCACCGTCGGAGGGGCAACCAGGTAGGGCATGAGAAACACGCCGAAGTAGCCGCCGCGATCCGCCAGGGATTTGAGAACCTCGTCGGGCTTGTTGCGGGGATGCGCGTAAACGGCGGCGCATCCGGCGTGGGAGATGAGCACTGGCTTGGAAGATGCGGCGATCGCTTCGCTGGTGGTGCGATACCCGCTGTGACTGAGGTCGACCGCCACTCCGGCGTCGTTCATCTTCTTCACCGCCGCGATTCCCGCTTTGCTTAGACCGGCATTACCCGGCTCCAGGCAGCCGTCGCCCAGGGAATTGCGGTTGTTGTAAGTGATCTGCATGATCCGCACCCCGAGGTTGCGGAACATGCCGATGTGTTCGGGATCGTCCTCGATAATCTCGGTGTACTGAAAACCGGGGATAATGCCGAGCTTGTGATCGCGTTTGGCGCGCGAAATGTCCGAGTGCTGGCGAACCATCGCGAACGCCTCGGGATATTTCTCCACCATCGCCTCAAACGAGGCCAGGACCTGGATGGTGTCGTCAAGATTTCGCTGCGAGATGGTCGAGTTAACGGCGGTGATCCCCGATTGCCGAATTACCGCTACCTCCTCTGGGCTGGGCATCTGTTCGTCGTGGAGAAACGGGCCACACAGCGAGTCCATCACAATGGCGTGGCTGTAAAGTTCCGCGATTTCAGACGTAGTGGCGTTCGCGCGCGTGCCGCCCAACAGACGCGGCGCAGCCAGCGCTGCGGCAGAAAGTTTTAGGATTGCAGCGTGAAATTCTCGGCGATTCAAAGTGTGGCTCCTCAGGCAGCGGCGCTCGAAGGCGGAGTATATAACAGGGCCGGCCCTTCCATTGCGACGTTGGGCCCGACGCTGGTGCCGGAAAAAACTGTGTTCAGCCAGAACGTAAAATGGCAATTCGCCAGCATTCAGATTTTAGATTTCCTTTGGAATCAGGTACATGCTCAGTCTAATCCTGGCGCATGTAGGGATTAGAAATCGCGGCGCTTTGTGGGTCGATCGTAGCCAGCCGCACGGTTGGCCAATTGCGGTTTCGTCGCCTCGTCTCGCCTCCTGATGTGACGCTAGCATGGCCAGCGGAGCGTTGGTAGAGATCACTTCGGTGGACGCGAGTGTCTGGTCGGTGGCGCGTCTTTCGTCTTGGGTGTTCGTCAACGATGCAGCCGTTTCACGCCGAAACTAGCGTCCCGGTAGTGTTGCCGTCCCGGCCCTTGTCTTTGTTGAAGTTCCCGGCGAACGCAAAGGTGATGCGCCTGCATGAGTCGCGATTGTCGGTAAGCTCAACGGGCCGACGACGGGATCAGAATGGCTTAGGCGTCCGGCACTTGTTCCATCTGACGCTTTGGTTCAGATGAATGTCGGTCGAGTCGATCGGCAGTAACCCATCGCCACGATCCAGGGCGCTCACACCGAAACCAGCTCTCGGGATTCTTGGTGAGCAATTGGGACGACTTCAACCGGTTGATAAACGACGTGACTTATCCCTGGTCGGGTACGGGCGTTAACTATGAATACGCTTACGATCGCTACGGGAATCGCTGGAACCAAACGCTGAATCAGCTCTGCAACCAGGGAGTTTCGGTATGTATAAAATTCGACCAGTATAATCATGTGACCGGCGGCCCATTGAGCTATGACGCCGCCGGGAACGTGATCAACGACGGCAACCATACTTACACCTACGACGCCGCGAATCACCTAACGGGGGTAGGGGGCGGCGGAACTATCGCCAGCTACGTATATGACGGTTCCGGGCAGCGGGTGGCGAAGACGGTGAATGGCACGACGGTGCAGGATTTGTACGACCTGAGCGGGCACGTGGTGATTGAGGAAAATGCCGCCGGTCAATGGAATCGTGGAGAGGTCTATGCGGGAGGCCAGCACCTGGCGACCTACCGAAGCGATAAGACCTACTTCAGTGCGGTAGATGCGTTGGGAACCGAACGGATGAGTGCGACAGTGGATCAAACGAGCAACGAGAGCTGCATGAACCTGCCGTTCGGGGATGATTTGACTTGCACCGGCACCGCGGTGGGAGAGGTCAGTCCCCTGCATTTCACCGGCAAAGAACGAGATACCGAATCAGGAAATGACTACTTCAATGCACGCTATATGGCGAGCAGCATGGGAAGGTTCCTGAGCCCTGATCCATCGAATCTGAGTGTCGATTTTTGGCTTCCTCAAACCTGGAACCGCTATACCTATGGCCTAAACAATCCGCTAACGATGGTTGACAAGAATGGTTTGTGGCCTTCGCCCATCCACTTCCAGATGAACGATAGCTCTTTTCCGGGCATGAGCAAGCAGGATATCGGCATCCTCGACAAAGCGACTTGGAACATGGATTGGGCCCCCGGACAACAAGACCCGAGGAACGCGCCTCAACATGGGATGCAGGATGGCAGTGGCAACGTAGGGGGAAGCCCCGAGACAATGCAAGAAGATGCCCGGCAACAGGCGGATGATTTCATATCCAAGCAGGTGGCAACTGCTCAACAAGCCCAAGCCGATTGGGAAGCGCAAGGACATACAGGGATTGCTCCAGCGGCACTCACGGCCTTCGGGAATGCGTTACATACTGTGCAGGACAGAACGTCGCCTGCACATCAAGGAGAACAACCGTGGTCAGGCAATGCGAAGGATGTTCCGGGTCATCTGTGGCGAGAGAAATGGCCATCGAACGATCAGTGGACGGCTGGAAAGAATGCATCCAGAGCCTTATTTCACAGGACTTTTGGTGATGAGTTTGACTGGGTATTTTTTAAGAATCCTTGCGCAAGAACAAGCGCCACAGACAGTCAAGGCAATTCAACTGGTTGGTCAGGCTGCCAATGATCTTGGATCGCTGATTGCACCTAACGCGGATTGAGCCGCTGAGGCGAGTCAAGCGTTTTCAGGGAGATGATCTATATGCAATTAACTGAATCTGCCGACTCAGAAGCCACGCGTAGGCGCGGCAGTCGTGGTGCTCTACTTGCATTACTAGTAGGCGGCACAATGGCCTGCTTAACGCTATCGATTCTGGGCCTTGGCTATCCGTCAGAGATTCCGTTTATAGGCGATCCTCGACCGGTTCTCGCGGCGTTCCTTTTTCCAGGGATGCTAGGAGCTGCGGCTCTAAGTGGCAATGCACACGCATGGCACTTGTGGGTAGCAGCCTTAGTGAATGGGATTATTTATTTCGGTCTAGCCTGGATCGGTAGCCGTGTGACCGCCCTCATCTTCAGAAAAGTAAGGAAGACCGGACGGTAACTTCTTCCCAACGAATCCAGCCACAGGCCGTCCTCCGGTGCGGCTTGCTTGCGTCTGCGGCTCACTCCGGCAGTCGTGGCGTACCCGCCGAAGAGCACGCTGCTTCGCATCGGGTTAGGGGTGACACGTCACCCCAGAATGGGTACTGTAGAGCAACCTAAGGTTGCTGATCGGGAACCTGCTGAAAACAAGCGACTAATGGAAAAACTGGGCTGAAAGCGTTATGCTGGAGGCGAGCGCACGTTGCTTAAGGGGAACCATATGAGCTTCAACCCCTTAGCCCGCTTCCGGCCCCGCTGCCCGAATCTGAGCAACGCACAGGCGTCGTGTGTCCTTGCTCCCAAATCTCTCTCAGGCGGTGCGCGATGAAGCCGCCGCTCCGTACAAAATCAGTTGGCACCAAGGTCTCGGAGGCGGAGTTAGTGCTCTGAAGTAGGGAGGAGGCACCTTTGAATACTGAACAACACTCAATCGCGAAGGTTAATCCACACTCGGGGGAGAGTTCAGCGGGGAGACCGTGCCTTCTCGTGATCTTGCGATCTCAGCTTACTCTCGCCAAGGACCTTAGATGGCCTTTGAAGGGTTTCGCTGTGGGCGACAAGCGATACCATGATGCGGGTTTCGGAGCATGGACGGCGTTCTACGATTGGCTGAGGGATTCTGAGGGGAAACTCTTGGGCGTTCGATACTGGCTGGAGCAAGACACGGAGTTCTTGGTTGACTACACGAAACGGCTGGGGTATGTGGAGGCAGTACCCGCCCGCCACATTGAAATTTATTTTTCTGAGCGAAGAGCGGTTGATCCAAAGCTTTCCTGCGACCAAGCATTCCTCTATGACGCGATCTTCCGTTCGGACGATGGAGAGTACGCGATAGGCTTTGGTGTGGAGGAGTTGAGCGACGACAACTTACGGAGTCTCCAGGATGCAACGGCGGAATGGGTTGATGTCTCGGAGAAGAAGTGAGTGCGATGCCTCTGTCCCATAATCGCAGTGCAATTACTGATTGGAGTAGCGGCAGCTCAGGACGCACCTGTTGAAGTGTCATCGGCAAATGCAAACGAGCATCTCCTGAAAAAGATCGACCCTGAATATCCGCCACTCGCGAGAGCCGCGCGAATGTTCGATCTTCAACTCGACCGTGGGCTGATCGTGGTGCGCCAGGGCAAGGGCAAGAAAGACCGCTACGTGCCGATTGGAGAACGCGCGACGGCATGGCTTCAGAAATACATCGCGGAAGCACGGCCACAGCTTGCCATCGAGCCGGACGACCTCACGGTGTTTCTGACCGCCGAGGGCGAACCGTTCAGCCGCGACCATCTCACGTGGACGGTGCGTGTTCACATCGTGGCCGCGAAGACCGGCAAGGTGGGAGCTTGCCATCTCTTGCGGCACTGCATGGCGACGCACATGCACGAGAACGGAGCCGACATCCGCCATATCCAAGTGATCCTCGGGCACGAGGACATCAAGACCACGCAGATTTACACACACGTCGCGCTCCGCGCGTTGCAGCAGGTTTACGCGGCGACTCATCCCACGGCGTTCATCGAGAAAGACAACGCGCCGCCGCCGCAGCAGCCTACCAATGCAGAGATTACGGAACTGCTCACGGCGCTTGATCGTGACCCTGACGAGGACCACGAAGATCAGTAGCGAAGCCCCATCCAGCAAAGTACAATCTACCCGTGCTGTCAGCGGCTAAGGAAGAAACGTTCTCTGCCTTCGGGCCGTGGTGTGCGGAAACGTGCATCAGCGCGAGCGAGTGTGAGGGCGAAAAACCGCATCAGGGGGTCGCGAGCAAAAATCCCGCACTGCATCAGGGCATCAGGTGGTCTAACTCCACAACTGCATTAGGGTTGCGCGGGGCGCGGTTGGAAACTCGCGTCAGATCACGTTGTACCGGCAAAGAACGCGACTCCGAATCCGGACTGGATAACTTCGGCGCTAGATACAATTCGTCGAGCATGGGCCGATTCATGAGCCCCGATCCAGCGAATGTAGGTGCGTCTCTGGACATCCCGCAATCTTGGAACGCCTATTCCTACGTGCTGAACAACCCTCTGAACTATATCGATCCGAGCGGAATGGATTGCATTCACATCAACAACGATACGGGAGAGTACGAGGGTTTCGAGAGCGGCGACTGCGACAACTCGACGGAGGAAAAGGCGAATTCCGGCTACTATGTCGATGGCACGGTCAACACCATCTACACCAGCACAGGCGATGACCAAGGAGTGGTTGGGGGATACAGCGGTACCAACGATGATTCAGGCACGCCCACACTCATCTCTGGTTCATTTGCCGCCCCTCCGGCAGACACAAGCGATGCGCTTAACCCCTTCGCGACCGCCGTCTTCGGAGACGTGTTCAAAAGGCTCAGGTGGTTGGATCCCGACGTGTGCGGCGGTGGGGGCTTTGTGTTCGCTGGAGGTCAGGTTAAAGTCCCCGGCACAAATCTTCACGGCGAACTGCTGGGTGTAGTCAACTATGACTCAAAGAGCGGAACTTCGGCGGGGGGAATCGGAGAGGTTCACGTCGCCGGGCCAATTCACGTTGGTGGTGAGGTTGCCTACAACTTCAGGTCGCACAAGGTGTCCGGAGAGGGCCTAGGTTTCATGGGACATGAAACTGCTAGTGCCAAACTCGGTGCATTTGGCGGAGGCTTGCTAGCCAGTTCGCATGGAGACGTCGGAGCATATGGCTTCGTTGGGCCAGTCGGCGGGGGCGGCTATGCGACCTTTGTTCCTGGCGGAACGCCCTGCAAACACTAAGGACAAACTCATGGCCTGGTATTACCGACTGTTGTTCGTGGCTGCGGCTGCTTGGGCTGCTTGGGGTTTCGTACGAAAAGAGGTGTACTACCCTTTCTCCAGCGCAAATCCCGAGACACGCATGCCCATGTGGCTGGCGCGAACTGTGACCGGCCTGCTAGCCGCTTTTTTCATCTGGCTGGCCTTCCTCAAGTAGCCGCCGATCCGCCGCCAGGTGTGTCCTTGTCAGGCTCGCCAGAGGCGCTAAACGCCGAGCGCTGGAAGGGCCATGCCTTCGGCATGGGGAGGGGGTATGACACGTCACCCCAAGTCGAGTGTCTGGTCGGTGGCGCGTCTTTCGTCTTGGGTGTTCGTCAACGATGCAGCCGTTTCACGCCGAAACTAGCGTCCCGGTAGTGTTGCCGTCCCAGCCCTTGTCTTTGTTGAAGTTCCCGGCGAACGCAAAGGTGATGCGCCTGCATGAGTCGCGATTGTCGGTAAGCTCAACGGGCCGACGACGGGATCAGAATGGCTTAGGCGTCCGGCACTTGTTCCATCTGACGCTTTGGTTCAGATGTCAGATGAATGTCGGTCGAGTCGATCGGCAGTAACCCATCGCCACGATCCAGGGCGCTCACACCGAAACGAGCTCTCGGGATTCTTGGTGAGCAATTGGGACGACTTCAACCGGTTGATAAACGACGTGACTTATCCCTGGTCGGGTACGGGCGTTAACTATGAATACGCTTACGATCGCTACGGGAATCGCTGGAACCAAACGCTGAATCAGCTCTGCAACCAGGGAGTTTCGGTATGTATAAAATTCGACCAGTATAATCATGTGACCGGCGGCCCATTGAGCTATGACGCCGCCGGGAACGTGATCAACGACGGCAACCATACTTACACCTACGACGCCGCGAATCACCTAACGGGGGTAGGGGGCGGCGGAACTACCGCCAGCTACGCATATGACGGTTCCGGGCAGCGGGTGGCGAAGACGGTGAATGGCACGACGGTGCAGGATTTGTACGACCTGAGCGGGCACGTGGTGACCGAGGAAAATGCCGCTGGGCAATGGAATCGTGGAGAGGTCTATGCGGGAGGCCAGCACCTGGCGACCTACCGAAGCGATAAGACCTACTTCAGTGCGGTAGATGCGTTGGGAACCGAACGGATGAGTGCGACAGTGGATCAAACGAGCAACGAGAGCTGCATGAACCTGCCGTTCGGGGATGATTTGACTTGCACCGGCACCGCGGTGGGAGAGGTCAGTCCCCTGCATTTCACCGGCCAAGAAAGGGACTCTGAAAGCGGTCTCGATTTCTTTGGCGCTCGCTATTTGAGCAGTTCGATGGGAAGGATGATGAGCCCCGATCCGGTGTTCATCAGCATAGATCGTATCCGCGATCCGCAGGGCCTAAACCTGTACGCTTATGCGCGAAACAATCCCTTGTCGATCACAGACCCAACGGGGCTTGATTTCTACCAGACCTGCACTTCTACAAAGGACAACGGTGATACCTGCCAGCAAGTCCAAAATGGAAGTGCAAAGGTGTGGGTGCAAGGAAGCAGCGACTCGGACGGAAACTTCACTGCAAGTAGGATCGCGAACGACGCGGATGGCAATCTGGTTGACACCGCTCATGGCAATGCCGCTGTTAGTGGAAGCTTCGACGAGAACGGTGTGCATCTGAATGGTGCGCAGGGTCAGTTCATCGACGGCAGTGCTCAGACAAATGTCAATGGTTCGGGCATCTTTAGCGGGATACAAGGTCAGTTCGTTTCTGACTGCGGGGGATCGTGCCAAGGTCGGGCCGAACTTGTCGGAAGCGATCAGGCTCTCTCTGCAATGGAGGGAGCTCTTAATCGCCAAGGTGGGTTGACATCGGCACTCGACTTGCTCTCTGGCGCACACAATCCGGGTACTCAATGGAAGGACTCAGACGGTTATATCCATGTGATTTTGAATGGAGACGGAACGCTCAACGCGGGTAAACAGAGATGCACTTCGAGGGTCATCCGACCGGCGTTGACGTGACAAAGTTCGTTCTGCACATGGTCGATACGATCAGGGATGCGACGAGTGGAAGAGCGGCAGCCGAAAAGAGCCGGGTGCTGCCATGAAACGGTTGCTTAGCGGCTTCCTCTTAGCGTCGAGTATCTGTTGGAGTCAGAGTACCTTCACCATCCCGTTGGAGAAGGCTAACTCAGCACTTGCGCTGCCCAGTATGGCTGCGCGTGACGGTGTGCTCTACGCAGCATATCGGTCCTTCGATCTTCTTCGGTTCTCCAACAAGCTTGAAGTGGTTGCGTATGACCTCAACACGCACAAGGAACTTCAGCACGTTACGATCTCTGTTCCGTCGGTCCACGGAGCGCGAGCATCGGAAGGTTTTTTCCTGTCGGAGGATGGACAAACCCTCGCCTATGCGGAACTGCACGAGCCAGGCTTGATCTTGTTGCTTGCGGCGAAGAATCTCTCAGAGATCAGACGCTCCGATACGTTGCCGTTCACATCGTTAGATCATCATCGGATGTTCGCTGGCTTCGACCACGATAGACTCAGCATGGCGTCGAGTTCCTACGGCTCCAAGAAACCGAATGCAGACGGGTTGCGTTTTATCCGCTTGGGAATACTCGACCTCAAGCCAGTCTCAGACACGAGAGCTATCGGTGTTTCGCCCGAAAGTTCCGAGGCGATTATCTGGCTCCCAAGCCTACAAAGGACATGGGTAAACCCGCCTACAAGTCTTGCCTCAGACATCTGGACGGAGTACACGGAATCCGGTGAAAAGACAGGCAATGTGCTGACGCACCGACAAGGCGTGAGCAATGGAGCCGTCGCACTTGGGGATGGAAAGCTCGTCGCCTTCTACGGGAACATGATCGCCAAAGGGGCGGTGGTCAGCTACGCCGACCACCGCGAGGAGGAGCTGGAACTGCCATGTGCAGCTCATAAGTATGGGCGCAGCAGTGATCCGGCTTACGTGGGCGGACTCTGCACGACGGAGAAAGATGTCCTACCCGAGGCGTGGGGAAATAAAGTCCTCTCTTCCCAGTTCATGTTGATCAAGGCAGATGGCCCTAAAATCGTATGGCATCACGATATGGACTTCCTTGACGTCGCTGACGGCAACGAGCCGGACACCGGCGTGCAGCGAGGTGAGCCGCTGCTCTACCGGGCCGGATCGAAACTCCTGATCTTGGCCCCGACCAAAAAGCCGGAGTTGGCCGTCTACGAGATCGACGCCCCGCAGTGATCCAAAGACGATGAGCTACGTCCTTCCCATCCTGTTCGTCCTCGGGGTCTACGTGGCCCTTCCAGTCGTCCTCGTGGCGGGGTGGGTGCGCTGGGTTCGTCGGAGGCAGATCGGGCGCACCTGGCCGTCGCTGGCGGGCTTCTCTCTGGGAACGGCGTCGGCGTTGCTGGCAATCGGGTCGATGGTCTATGCGGGGATGATCGGAGGCTTCAGGTACTACGACCCTGATTTGGTCTTTAGCGTTCCGGCCAACCACGTTTCTCCTGATTGGTTCATGCAGGTTCCATTTCACTTTAGTCTTGCACCCGTTACGCGAGGTGACCAGCCTATCTGCCTCGCGAGCTTTACATGGGAGATGATTCCAGCATCCGACAAGCCGGCCTTGAGTTTAAGTCGTCGATAAAGAGGTTCGAGACAAGCGGTATGACGGAAGCGAATGAACTTACGACGACACTCAGCGTTTGTTCCTCCTCGTACCTTTTCACCGGCAAAGAACGGGACACTGAATCTGGCAACGACTACTTCGGGGCTAGGTATAATAGCAGCGCGATGGGGAGATTCTTGAGTCCTGATCCGTCGATGGGCAGCGTAGCGCTCCGCAATCCGCAGACGTGGAACAGATACGCATATGCCCTGAATAACCCTCTGAAATTCGTTGACCCGACAGGAATGTGCTGGGTTGCAGCTCCATCCGGCGTGGGAACCTACGATTGGATGAATAGTCCCAATCCCGGACAATCCTGCTACAACGCGATAGCCACATCTAGCGGAAGTGCACTTACGATGTACGGCTCCAACAATGCACAGGACATTACAAAGCTCACGGGCAATGACCACGGGATGATCGATTTGCAGGACATCAGTGCGCAACATGACGCCGGAATTGACGTGAAGCGGGGAGACTACACGTACGTCAGTGCCCAAACTGGTGCCGATTTCTTCAACTTTCTACAGGATTACCAAAGCAATTATCCGGATGCTCCAAATCTGTATGTTACCGAGGCTGGATCGGAGGACGGATCACTCGTCCCTGGGCACATTTCTCATAGATATGGAGCACAGATTGATGTCGAATATGTCGATGACGATGGGAACCCTATAAGGGGCGCGAGGGCTGATTTAAAGGCTGACGCAGACCGAACGTGGGATATTCTCCGAATGGCCAACGGGTTTGGGTTAACCCAGATATACCTCGGCGATGAAGAGGAGTGGGGAGATTGGGGCCACATTCCCAAGGGAACTCCAACACGTCCCGCTGATCCACATGAAAGCCATTTCCATTTGTCTATACCGAATCCTGTTCCACCGAGTCAATAATGAGACCTCAGATTGCTCGAATCTTTTTCGCTGTTGCGGCCCTGTTGATCATGGCGGTGGAGATACAGGGCGCACTTTATGCGCAAGCGATTGATCCGAATGGAGTCCCTGATGAGCTTCGATCATGCTTGCATTCACATCCAGGACTTCAATTTGATGGGGGTGTCAACCCTTACAACATAGCTGGAGATTTTGATGGAGACGGGGTAACAGACTTCGCGGTGCTCGTCCGAGGCCCAAATGATAAGGGAACTGGAATTCATCACATCTTGTTCTGTTTCGGCCAGGGCAGAACCGTTCTTTGGGATGCACAAACCGGACCGGGATCGACACCTTCCCCTTTCACCACTTGGTTCCTTGTCAGGAAGCGGAGCAAGCTGCTTTCGATACATCCGAAGATCAGCTATGATTCGTTGGCCGTTGTCATCGGAGAAGAAGGAGGAGGCCTGATTTATTGGGACGGCCATAAACTTTCTTGGCAACAAGAAGAATAACTACAAGTTAACCGGCAAAGAGTGGGATGCCGATGACGCCGTATCCGGTAACGACTGCTTCGCGGCTCGGTTCTACTCGTCGAATTTCAGCCGGTTCATGTCACCGGACTATTTTGATGGTCCTGACCCGGTTCCGTTTGCTGACCTTGGAAATCCACAAAGCCTCAATTTATACGCTTATGTCGGGAATAGCCCGCTAGCAAATGTAGACGACGACGGTCATAACCCATGCGGCGCGGAGGAGTCAGGCCAGGACGCCAAAGTCGAAGTCATGAGCCGTTCACGAAGCCGCCCGAAAGCCAATGGCGATTATCTTCATCATCCTCGCGCTGCTCCCTACAGTGGCAGCTTGGAGAACGTGGCTAGTTGCCGATCAGCGATCTCTTGCGGGGACACGCAAAATCTTGTTTACCACCGGACTCTGCGTTGCCACGTTGGCCCTGCTTGAGTACCTGGCCTTCGCGCTGTACACCAACCATGTAGGTGGTTTCGGGACGAACTTTCCGGCAGTTTTCAAATGGACTCGGTCCGGCTTCTGGGCCTCGGTGCTGGCGCTCCTTCTGGTTCTAGCGGGGCGAGGTAAGAGCAGAGTGTTCGGGCTGAGTTCTGGGGTGTTGATGGTTATCCTGTGGATTATCCCGGACTGGGGAATGTGACATGCAAAATAGACGGCTAGCCTGGGGCTTAGTGCTGAGCGTCCTTTGCATCGTGTTCCCACAGCGGGCATCGGCTCAAGGGACTTCGACACCGGAAGCGCGAACGCAGTGGGCCGAAATCACGCACAAGCTGGAAAGTGCGCCACTCGACGACAGCGTGAACAAGCAGGGCGAAGGGGCGCTGAAGCAGGTCAGTGATTCCCACGACATTCGCGTGCCGCTCTGCCCCGCTCTGCTGAGCGAGTTCAACGGAATGAAATACACTTACTCGCACACGATCACGCGGCAGTACATGCTGGCAAGCACGGCGTTCCAGATCGAGAATCCAGACAAAGCTGCCGATACGAACGCAATGAACCTAGCCGCCGTGGAAACCGTTCTGAAGACCTACCAAGCGATCCTGCAACAAAAGCCCGACGCGAAGGCCAAAGGGCTCGATGACCTGCTGAAGAAATAGAGTCAGGGAAAGCTCAAGGTCTTGATCCAGAAACAGTGCCAGTGAAGTCAGGATGAGTCTTACTTTTAGACGCCGATTCTATCGCTGCGGGCCGCGCCGATCTGGGGCGCGGCCCTCGGCGTTTTACCCCGCCGATCCATGGCCTAATCGCGGTTCGATTGGCGGTGCTTTGCGGTGCCGATTAGTCCGTCGAATCGCTACGCGGGAGTGTGGCGATTCGGGCACGGTGAGGGCGGCGGTTTGTGCTCCGGGAGGCGGGTTTTCCGGGGGTGAGTTCTTTCGCCATGCTTCGCATGGAGTGAATTTTGACACTCCACCCCCCGCGGGGAACTGTAGGGAAACCTGGGAGCTCTCGGTGAACTATTGAGTGCGCCCGCAGTATGCCTCCAGCCAGCGGCGAGGGTGCAGGGTGTTGACTGAGGCGGTATCGCGGGTAAGAGTGGCTCCGGGGCCTGGACTCGAACCAGGATAACCAGCTCCAAAGGCTGGCGTGCTACCAATTGCACTACCCCGGAATAGGGTGTCTGCAGCGCGTGCAACTACTTACGCATTGTACCTGTTGGGTCGAATTTGGCCAAATTTGGGCGAAATATGGCAGCCACCTTGCCGTTAGGAACTGCGCTAACCCCACGCGATATCGAGTCACCGCTTGCGCTGGGACTCAATGACCGCGGAGAAGTCTTTGCCGCCGTAGCCCTCGGCGATGGCCTGCTGGAAGATCTTGCGCGCGGAAATGCCGGTCTGCAGAGTGATCCCGTGGCGCTCTCCTTCTTCCAGCGCGTAACCGATGTCCTTCGCCATCGCGCCGAGCATGAAATTGGGGGTGAAGTCGCCAGCGGTGGCGCGGGCGGAGAGTACCTTCACTAGCGGACTGCCGGGCGCGCCGTTGGTGAGCACCGCGAGCGACTTCTCGCGATCGAGGCCGCTGGCTTCGAGAAGCGCCATCGCTTCGGCAAGCGAGGCGGCCTGCACGCCGCACATGAAATTATTGATCAGTTTCAGCGTGGCGCCGCTTCCGGTGGGTCCCAGGTACACGATGTCGCGGCTCATAACCGCGAGTACCGGGCGCACCGCTTCCAGCGCCGACGCGGATCCGCCTACGAGAAAAAGCAGCTCGCCCGCCGCAGCGTGGGGCTTGGTGCCGGTGACCGGCGCGTCCAGGAATTCGCACTGGTGCTGAGCTGCCGCTGCGGCCAGCTCCTTGATCCATCCGAGCGTGAGCGTGCTCGATTCCACCAGCACCGTGCCGGGAGCCGCACCGGCTAGCGCGCCGCCTTCGCCGAGCCACATGGACCGCGAAGCAACATCGTCAACGACCATGCTGATGACTACTTCCGCGCGCGCCGCGGCTTCGCGGGGAGTGCGCGCGACGAATGCGCCGGCGGCTTTCAGCGGTTCGCCTTTTTCTGCGTTGCGGTTATAGACGCTAAGCGGAAAACCGGCCGAAAGCACACGTCCGGCCATTCCGGAGCCCATTATTCCCAGTCCTAAAATTGCGACGCGAGGTTTGTTCATTATGTAGTGTTCACTCCAGGTAAAAGCACCTATTCGATCACTTCAAATTTTTCCAGGGCCTTTTCGTTCACGGTGAGCCCCAGGCCAGGGACGTTTTCGTCCAGATCGATGTATCCGTCTTTTGCTTTGGGCTCGCCTTCGAAGATGTACCAGAAAAGTTCGTTGCCCACTTCGACGTCGACAATCGGGAAATATTCGGCCATCGGCGAATTCAGGCTGGCCATCACTACGTGATAGTTGTGCATCTGCCCGGCGTGAGGAATCACCGGCACCGAGTGCGACTCGGCCAGCGCGGCGATCTTTCGCGCCTGGGTAATTCCGCCCACGCGATTGGTATCGAACTGAATGTAATCGACGGCGCGCGCCGCCAGCAAATCGCGAAAACCGTAAAGGGTGAACTCGTGTTCACCTCCAGCAATCGGAATCCGCGCATAGGATTTCAATTCGGCGTAGCCGTGAATGTCGTCCGGAATTACCGGCTCTTCCAACCAGCGCAGATGGAAGGGTTCGAGCAGCGGGAGCATGCGCTTCGCGTAATCGAGTGTCCAGCCCATATAGGCGTCAGCCATGACGTCGATTCCGTCGCCTACCGTTTGGCGGACGGTGCGCACCAGATCGACGTTGTGCTGCATCCCAGCAGCGCCATCGGTAGGTCCCCAGCCGAAACGCAGCTTCATCGCGCGGTAGCCTTCATTCTTGTAGCGCTGGGCTTCCGCGGCTAGCTCGCCCAGTTCAACGCTGTATAGCCGGCTCGCGTACACCGGGATTCGCGGCTTGGTGCGGCCTCCCAGCAGGCGATAGACCGGCTGCTTCGCCGATTTCCCGAGGATGTCCCACAGCGCTATGTCCACCGCGCTGATCGCGGTCATGCCGATTCCTTTGCGGCCAAACGCCATGGTCCGGCGATACATGTGCTGCCATAGCGATTCGATGTCCCAGGGATCGGCGCCGATCAGCAACGGCTTTAAATATAGGTCGATCACTTGCTTGGTGATCGGCGGAGCGAGCGCGGCGTTGCCGATGCCCACCAAGCCGTTGTCGGTGAAAATCTCCACCACCAGCCAGCCGTGGAAAGTGAAAGTCGACATGGACGCCTGGGGCAACTCGAGCACGTCCATCGGATTGGTGCAGAAATGGGGAGGAAGCGGAACCGTTTTCCCGCGCCAGCGCACCGCTCGGGTGCGAATCTCTTTGATTTTCATCGCGCTCCTTGATAACCGAGACTGGTGTCGATGTCCAGACGCTGCACCCGGGGAACGGCTAAGATTATCACTAGCAGCGCAATCACGTGGAAGGTGCCGGCGATGTCAAATACCACCCGGTAGCCAAAGCCATGGTCGAGCAAGTATCCAGCCAGCTCGCCGAAAGCGACTCCACCCATCGCGCCGCCGAAGCCCACCAGCCCGGCGACCGTGCCCACCACGTTGGTCGGAAAAAGGTCGGTGGGCAGCACCATCACCAAGGTGGACCAGGATTGTTGTCCGAAAAGCGCCACGCTGAAAATCACGATAGCCCAAAATACCGGCACGTGCGGGACCAGCATGATGAACGGCATCACTGCGGCGCTCAATCCCAGCGCCACTTTGCGCGCGACGTCCAGCGAATATCTCCGGCGCAGCAAGTAGCTCGAGAACCATCCTCCCAGCAAGCAGCCGATACCGGCGGCGACGTGCGGAATTCCGGCGGTCGCGCCCACCGCCTTAATATTAAAGCCGCGCGCGTCGAAGAGATACTTCGGCAGCCAGAAAAGATAGAAGTAGCCCGCACCGTCGCTGAGAGTTTTCGCGGCCACCAAGCCCCAGGTTTCGCGGATGCGCAGCAATTCCATCCAGCGCAGCCTGCGGCTTTCCGTCGCGCCCGGCAGCAGCGCAACGCCAGCCTCAATTTTCGCCCGCTCAGTTTCGGTCAGTGCCGGATGTTCTCCGGGAGGGAAGTATACGCGGCGCCACCACAGCGTCCAGAGCAGCCCCAGCGCGCCGGTGACAAAGAAAATCAAGCGCCAGTTGGTGTAAATGAGGATGACCGCGATCAGCGGGGGCGCGGCGATCGCTCCGATGGCGGTGCCGCCATTGATAATGCCCATGGCGGTTGCCCGTTCGTTGGTGGGAAACCATTCGGCCACCACCCGTGTGGCGGCGGGAAAACCTCCGCCTTCTCCCATCCCCAGCAACAGCCGACTAGCCACGAGCATCGAAAAAGTCACCGCCAGGCCGTGGCTGGCGCAGGCCAGCGACCAGAACACCATGATCAGCGTGAAACTCAGCCGGGTGTTCAGGGCATCGACGAGTTTCCCCCCGCCGATGTACATGAACGCGTACGAGAACAGGAATGCCGATTGCAGCGTGGAGAATTGCGAGTTGGTCAGCGGAATGTCCCGGCTGATGGCCTGCACCGCGACCGGGAGCGTCTGGCGGTCGAGATAACTCAGCGCAATCGCGGCGCTCACAAGGATTGCGATTCGCCAACGAATCATTCAGAAATCTCCCCGGACATCGGGGCGGCCGAATGCCCCATGGCGGTGCAGCACGGTGAAGCCCGCCGTCGCGACGCAAACGGCCGGTCGGGCGGGCAGGGGTCAGTGATTGTCGCGCGCGACCGGGGCGCCGCTGCCGCCGTTGAGAAAATCCATATCGGCGCCCTGGTTGGCTTGCTGCACATGTTTTACATACAGCCGGACGTAGCCGCGCTCGGGCAGTGCCGGCGGCGTCCATTGCGCGCGCCGAGCCGCGAGGGTCGCGTCATCCACCTCCAGACGCAGCAAACGCTTGGCGGCGTCAAGAGTGACCATATCGCCGGAACGAATCAGCGCGAGTGGGCCGCCCGCGGCGGCTTCCGGGCAACTGTGCAGCACTACCGTTCCGTACGCGGTGCCGCTCATTCGCGCGTCGGAAATTCGGATCATGTCGGTGACCCCCTTGCGCAGAATTTTCGGAGGCAGCGGCATATTGCCAACTTCAGCCATTCCGGGATAGCCGCGCGGTCCGCAGTTTTTCAACACCATTACGCAGTTTTCGTCGATGTCCAGATTCTCGTCATCGATGCGGGCGTAGAAATCTTCGATGGATTCAAAAACCACCGCGCGGCCGGTGTGCTGCAACAGGCTGGGAGTTGCGGCCGAGAGTTTGATCACCGCACCATCGGGCGCGAGATTCCCGCGCAGCACCGCAATTCCGGCGTGTGGTTTGAACGGCTCCGCGAAGGTGTGAATCACATCGCGGTTCCAGCACGGCGCTTCGGCCACATTTTCGCCGATCGAGAGACCGTTCACCGTCAACGCATCGCGCTGCAGAGCGCCATTCTCGGAAAGTTGGCGCAGAACCGCGGGCAGGCCGCCGGCGTAGAAAAAATCCTCCATCAGGTATTTGCCGGAAGGCTGCAGGTTGACCATGCAAGGCAGCGACGATCCCAGGCGGTCGAAATCTTCCAGCGCCAGCGGCACCCCAATGCGTCCGGCGATGGCCATCAAGTGAATCACCGCGTTGGTCGATCCGCCGATGGCGGCGTTGGCGCGAATGGCATTTTCGAAAGCGGAGCGGGTGAGGATTTGGGAAATCTTCAGATCGTCGTGGACCATCTGAACGATGCGGCGGCCGGTGAGTTGGGCCAGGGTGTGGCGGCGAGCGTCGACCGCGGGAATAGCCGCGTTGCCGGGCAGCGCCATTCCCAGCGCTTCTACCATGCAGGCCATCGTGGATGCGGTGCCCATGGTCATACAGTGACCCTTGGACCGGTGCATGCAGCTTTCCGCTTCGGACATTTCCTCGAATTTCATTTCCCCGGCGCGGACCTTTTCAGACATCTGCCAGACCCCGGTTCCCGATCCCAGATCGTGGCCCTGAAATTTTCCGGTGAGCATCGGGCCGCCGGATAGACCGATGGTTGGCAGATCGCAAGAAGCCGCGCCCATCAGCAGTGATGGAGTGGTCTTATCGCAACCCATCAGCAGCACCACGCCGTCCATGGGATTGCCGCGGATGGATTCCTCGACGTCCATGCTGGCGAGGTTGCGAAAGAGCATCGCCGTGGGACGCAGCAAAACCTCGCCCAGCGACATCACCGGGAATTCGAGCGGAAAGCCGCCAGCTTCCCATACCCCGCGCTTCACCCATTCGGCGATCTCGCGAAAGTGCGCGTTGCACGGGGTGAACTCGGACCACGTGTTGCAGATGCCGATCACCGGCCGGCCATTGAACATGTCGTGCGGCCAGCCCTGATTCTTCATCCAACTCCGGTAGATGAAGCCGTCGCGATCTTGCCGCCCGAACCATTCCTGACTCCGAAGCTTTTTCATGGATTCCCGTTCTCCGATTTTTGGGCCTGCCACCCGCCACTCAAAACGCGGGTGGTACGCAGCGCTGATTCCGCCGAGCCGCGCATTTCGAAACCCATCGATGATAACGCAAAACGAATCCCCTAACTTCGAGGATCGGATCGGGGAATCGGTTTGTGCGGTGAACTCTACGGTTTTATCTTTCCCGGGGGACCCCGTTCTACCCCGAGTCTCGGAAGGGTGGGCGTTGCGGCCTACCCCCGCTTGTAGAGCCAGGCCCGGCATTCGAAGGAATGCGATTGCGTAATCGCCGTACAGTTTCGCTTGACGCTTGCGCCCGGGTCCGCTAAGATTTTCAGATGATGAATTGCACCAACGCCTGTCGGTCTATGTGTTGTTGTCAGCGACCGCTGCGGGCGTGGGGGTGCAATCCGAGTTAGCTAAGACTTTAATCGGATTTTAAGCAGCCCGCTCTCCAGCAGCTTTCGCTGGCAGGCGGGCTTTTTTGTTGTTCGGGAGACATTGTGAACACGGGACTTGCACCAGAATCCAGCACCACGCGTCCGGGGGCCATCGTGCCGCCACCCAAGGAAACCAAGGCGCAGCGCGTAGAACGCCTCAAACGCGCCTCGAATCCCTGGGATCGCCTGGAAGATATTCGCGCCTTCGCCCGCGCCGGACGCCAATCGATTCCTCCGGAGTGGATGGGCGCCTATTTCCGCTGGTGGGGGATTTATTCGCAGGGCGACGGCGCCGGAGTGCTGGGCGGCAAAGGCGGCGAGGGTAAAGCCAACGACTACTTCATGATGCGCATTGCCCTGCCGAATGGACTACTGCGTTCTAACCAACTGCGCGCCATTGCCGATATCTCCGAGCGACACGCGCGTTCCATAGCTGACCTTACCGTCCGCCAGAATATTCAGCTCCACTGGCTTTCGATCGAAGCCATACCCGAAGCGATCGACGCACTGGCCGCCGTGGGCCTGTCGCCGAAGAGCGCTTGCGGCGATGTGACCCGCAACGTGACCGGCTGCCCGCTGGCCGGTGTGGCGCACGATGAGCTGCTGGACGCGTCCCCGGTGGCGCTGGAAATTGCGAGGGAGCTCTCGGGAAATGCCGAATTCTACAATCTGCCGCGGAAATTCAAGATTTCCGTCACCGGGTGCCCGGCGTGGTGCTCGTATCCCGAAATCAATGACGTAGGCCTGACCGCGGTGGAACGTTTCCGCAACGGCGTGCGCGAAGTGGGTTTCTCGCTGCGCGTGGGCGGAGGGCTTTCGGCGGACCCGCATCTGGCAGTGCGACTGGATGCGTTTGTCCGTTACGAGCAAGCGGTGCAAGTGGTGCGCACGATTGCGGAAATATTCCGCGATCAGGACGCATTGCGCCAAAGCCGCGATCGCGCGCGCTTGAAACACCTCTTCACCCAGCAAGGTTGGACCGCCGAACGCTTCCTCGGTGAATTGAACCACCGGCTGGGATACCAGCTGGATCCCGGGGTTCCGGAAATTCTGCCGCAGGATGTTTACCGCGACCACGTCGGCGTATTTCCCCAAAGGCAGGCAGGGACGTTCACGGTGGGAGCGGGCGTGCTGCGCGGGCGAATTTCGGCCGACCAGATGCGTGCCGCCGCCGATCTGGCCGAACGCCACGGTAACGGCGAGTTGCGCACGACGAACATGCAAAACCTGCTGATCGTGAACGTGCCGAAGGCAGCGACAGCGGCGGTGGTCAGAGGATTGGACTTGGCTGGCCTGCCGGTGGCCGCCTCCACTTTTTGGCGCGGAGCGGTCGCATGCAGTGGAACGGAATTCTGCAAGCTCGCGATTACCGAGACGAAAAGCTACACGCGATGGCTGGTGGAGGAACTCGAAGGGCGTCTTCCGCAGTTCGATCAGCAGATGAAGCTGCACGTTACCGCATGCCCGAACAGTTGCGGCCAGCACTGGATTGCGGACATCGGCCTGGAAGGGAAAAAGATCAAGCAAGGCGACGAATGGGTGGACGCCTATTACTTTTGCGTTGGCGGCGCCGTAGGAAAATTTCAGGCGATTGCGCGGCCCATTGGATATCGCTGCGTGGCTACCGAGGCGCCCGCGGCTCTGGAGCGTTTGCTGCGGCAGTATCTCGCCGGGCGCGACGACAACGAGAACCTGCGCTCGTACTTCGCGCGATTTTCCGATGAGGAATTGCGCGCTCAGCTCGCCGGCGAGGTTCTCGATCCAGTGATGCGCGACTTGCCTCAACCGCAGCACGATCGGTCGCATGACCGCGTGCCCACCGGAGCGATGGACTAGCCGATGCCTGCCAACCTCTTGCCGATATTCGTGAAGCTCGCCGGGCGAAGGTGCCTGGTAGCCGGGGCCGGGAGTGTGGCCGAGGCCAAGATCGCGAGCCTGCTCGCAGCGGAGGCCGAAGTGCTGGTAGTGGCCCCGCAGGCCAACGCACGCGTGCAGGCGTTAGCTAGGTCTGGCGTGCTGCGCTGGGAGCAGCGCGGTTTTCAGCCCAGCGATTTGGACGGAGTGTTCCTGGCCATCGCCGCGACCTCCAGTCCAGACGTGAATGCCAGCGTATTCGACCTATGCCGACAGCGCTCGGTAATCTGCAATTCCGTGGATGACCCGCCGCACTGCGATTTCTATTTTTCAGCGAATGTGCGCCGCGGCGATTTGCAAGTGGCGATCTCCACGGCGGGGGAGAGCCCGGCAGTTGCCCAGCGGTTGCGCGATGAGATCGAGCAGGCCCTTGATCCCGGGCTAGGCGACTGGTTGGAAGATGTAGGCGCGCTGCGCCGCGAAATTCTCGCCCGCTATCCGCCTTCCCAGGAACGCAAGCAGCTCTTGCAACGCCTGGCCTATCGGCAAGTTGGCGAATTATTAGAGCGCGAAACGGAAGCTTCGGAATCCGACGGGACTTCCGGAGCGCCCGGCGAAAGGTTCTCGGAAAAAGCGGCGGTGCCCCGATGACGCCAGTCCCACTCCAACCCGAACCCGGACGGGTCTATTTGGTCGGTGCCGGTCCGGGCGACCCCGACCTCTTGACCGTGAAAGCAACCCGCCTGTTGCGCACCGCCGACTGCGTGCTGCATGACGATTTGGTCTCGCCGGAAATTGTTGGCCTGGCTGGGCCGCAGACGATCGTGGTCAACGTGGGTAAGCGCTGCGGGCGTAAGGGAATCACCCAAACGGAAATCAACCGGGTGATGATTTTGTTCGCGAAGGCCGGAGTAAACGTGGTGCGCCTGAAAAGCGGCGATCCGCTAATTTTCGGCCGACTAAACGAAGAAGTGGACGCCCTCGCCGCCGCCGGTGTGCCCTACGAAGTTGTCCCCGGAATCACCGCGGGGTTCGCAGCCGCAGCCGCGCTCGGAGTTTCGCTCACCGACCGCCGCACCAGTTCGCGGGTACTGATATTGAGCGGTCACCGAGCGGCCGCAGCCGAAACCGAAGACTCACCTGACGCCGATGCCTGGCTCGAAGCCGGGCGTCCGGACACCACGCTGATAATCTACATGCCCGGCCGCGACTTGAGTGCATCGGGCGAGAAACTCCACGCCGCGGGCGTGTCACTCGCCACGCCGTGCGTCGTGATTTCCAGCGTCTCGACGCCGGCACAACAGGTCACGCGAACCACGCTGGCCGAACTCTCGACCGTCGCCGGGGTGCAAGCGCCTGCGATCTTGCTGGTTGGCCGTTCTCTCGAGCGCGCCACTCGCAGTCTCGTCGATAAAATTTTCGTAGGCGGCTCCTGGAGCGACCTCGAAGCAGAAGCTGCAGTCGAATTTGCCGGCGATGCAGTTCAGAACCAAATCGATCGGAGGGCCTAACCTTGCCACAATTCAATAGTGAAACTAGCGGTTCCGAATTGCAAAAATCAGGCTGGCGCCTATCGCTCGATACCTGGGCAGTAGGATTCGCGCTGGCGCTGGCATTGCTAATCCGCCTCGGCGTGATCAAGCACATTTCATGGTAGCAACGCGCACTTCGCGCCGGAGCGAGTATTCAGCGCGCGCTCGCGCACCTCAAAGTAGGCTCCCGCGTTTCGCCCGCGAGCAGGCAGCGCGGTCGACGCAGCCAATGCACTTCGCTGGAGTGCCATCGTGGCCGCGTCTTCGATAGCGATCGCTTCTCTCCGCCCCCGCCCCAAGCCGCTTCAATTTCTGAAGCGCGTGATCGACATTGTCCCTGGATTTCTTCTGCTGGCCGCAGTCGGCTACAGCGGGAAAATAGTCGAACACACCATCGGAACCTACGGCAAGGTGCATCACGTTACGCTGCCAAATATTGAGTACGTGCTGTGGGCGATCGTCTTCGGGCTGGCCATTTCCAACATCTTCGGCATAGCTCCGGTTTTCCGGGCCGGCGTAGCCACCTATGAATTCTGGCTGAAAACCGGCATCGTGCTTCTGGGCGCGCGTTTTCTCTTGGGCGACTTGCTCAAGCTGGGCGGCGTGGCGCTCACCCTGGTGGCCATCGAATTAACCGTGTCGCTGCTGTTCATGACCGCGCTAGGCTACTTTTTCAATCTGAAGCCGAAACTGACTTCGCTTCTGGCGATCGGATCCTCGATCTGCGGAGTTTCCGCAATTATTGCCGCGAAGCGGGCGATCGAAGCCGACGACGACGATGTGTCGTTTGCGATCGCCGCGATATTGTCGCTCGGCGCCCTCAGCCTGTTCGCGTTTCCCGCGATCGGCCATCACCTGCACTTGAGCGACACGATGTATGGCATGTGGGCCGGCCTGGGGATCGATAACACCGCGGAGGCAACCGCCGCCGGCGCAATTTATTCCGACGCAGCGGGCCGAGTGGCGATCCTGGCCAAGACGGCGCGCAGCGCGGTGCTCGGTTTTGTCGTGCTCGGCTACGCGTTTTATTGGGCGCGGCAAGGGCAAGCCCAACAGGTTGAAAAGCCCTGGGCCTTTCTTTGGCAAAAATTCCCCAAATTCATTTTGGGCTTCATGCTGATTTCGATTCTCGCAACGGTCGGAGTTTTCCGCAAAGACCAGATCGTCAGCCTGGCCAATGTTTCGCGATGGGCTTTCTTACTCAGCTTTGCCGGCGTAGGGCTGCGCACCAACGTGAGGGATTTGCTGAAGCAGGGACTTCGGCCGTTCGTCGTAGGCGCGCTGGGGGAAGTCGTCATCGCGGCGCTAACGCTAGGAATGGTGATGGCGTCGGGGAAGTACTTGCACTAGTGGCACAGCCAATCTGGCTGTGGATCATCCAGCGTCAGTTTCCGCTTGCGGTAGGCTCCGACCGAGCCTAGTTTTTGGAGCCTCAACCCGGTTTCGTATCCGGGACGATTTCCGTCCGCCGGAAGACCGGCGCCACCGGCCGATGGCTGGCTCGCGCGAATTCCGCTCCCATCGCTTCAATTGCCGCTCGCGCAAATCCTATCGCGGTCTCCTGCACTTTCCCGTCCGGCGCAATCAGAAAGATGCTGGGCACATTGGTAATGCCGTAGCGATTCGACGCCGGATAGCCCTCGCCATCCACCAGCGCCGTAAACTTCACGCCATATTCCTCGCAGAACTCCACCGTGTCCGCCGCATCCTCCTGCGAAATCGCCACCATCGTGGCGCCGATGTCCGCATAAGCATCATGAATTCGCTGCAGGAAGGGAAATGTAAACTGGCAGGTAGGGCATGACATCTTGAAAAACGCCGCGATCACCGGGCCTTTTTTCAGCAGGTCCTTGAGCGAATGGTTTTTGCCCTGCGTGTCGAAAAGTGAGAATTCCGGCGCGGCATCGCCAGCACGAATTCGGGACATCGCTCAAAACCTCCGCGAAGCGAACGAACTCCTGCCTCTAGTGTACCTGCCGCGTCTTCCCCTGCACGTAATCCATCAGCAGGTATTGGCCTAAAGTGTAGGGTG
This sequence comes from uncultured Acidobacteriota bacterium, assembly GCA_963725655.1. Lineage (GTDB taxonomy): Bacteria > Acidobacteriota > Terriglobia > Acidiferrales > UBA7541 > CAVRXT01. Next base: position 1,743,223 of record CAVRYY010000001.1, read on the forward strand.
TGGTGAAGTAGGCTTTGCCGCGGCACAATTCGGTCACTTTCTGAACGAAATGCACCAGGCTGTAGTCGCTGGCGAGCATAAAGGTGTTAATCAGGATGCCGGCGCGTTTGCACTTGGCTACCTCTTCCATGGTCTGCGAAACCACCAGCGGATCGAGGCCGAACGCGTTCTTGTAAATGCGCCCGTCGTCCAGCGTAAGCGCCGAAGGCTTGCCGTCGGTGATCATGATGATCTGGCGCATATCTTTTTTCTGGCGCGCCAGAATTCGCTGCGCCAGACGCAATCCCTCGCGCGTATTGGTGTAGTACGGTCCCACCTGGACGCGCGCCAGCTTGCCCAGCGGAATCTCTTCGGCGGAATCATGGAACAAAACCACGTGCAGCGAATCACCGGGATACTGGGTACGAATCAGGTGCGCCAGCGCCAGCGCCACGCGCTTGGCTGGAGTGAAGCGATCTTCGCCGTAAAGGATCATGCTATGGCTGCAATCGAGCATTAGCACCGTGGCGCAGGAGCTCTGATACTCGCACTGATGGACCATCAAATCGGGATAATCGAGTTCGATCGGCACGCGCGTGCCGTTGCGGCGCACCGCATTGAATAGCGTTTCGCCAATGTCCAGATTCAGCGTGTCGCCAAATTCATAAGCCTTCGAGGTGCCCCCCGATTCCACTCCGGTGGCCAAATCGCGCGTATCGTGCCGCCCAAAACTGCTTTTCCCCAGGCCCGCGAGCAAGTCCTTCAGCGTTTGAAATCCGAGGAAGTCGATGGCCTTGTCCGTGACTTCGAATCGCGCGTTCATCCCCGCCTGCGCTGGGCCAACCTGCCCGCCGGGAGTTTGGCTCGGGGGAGGCGTGACCGTCGGGGGCTGCGGAGAAATATAGCCCTCCGCCGCCATGCGTTCGATGATCTGGTCGACCATTTCGCGCAGCTTTTGATTCTGCGCCAAGTCGGGATTCTCCAGCAGTTGCTGCATCATCTCGTCCGGCAGCAGATCGCCTTCCTCGAGCGCCCGCAGAATGGCCTCGCGCAGCTCGTCCATGTGGCGCTGCGCCATCCCTTCCGCATCCATTTCATAGATTCCGTACGGAGATTCGTAGCCGCTCTGCAACAGGAAGTCGGCAAGCCGGCTCATCAGATCTTCGAGGTCGATATCCCCGGCGGGTTCACCTGTGTATTTCGAATAGCGAATTACCTTCATAGGGGCCTCAGTTGAACTGGCGCCGCGGCGCGTTGCGGTTGGGCGCCTCGCGCGATTCGGCAGCTTTTCGCGCTTCCGCGAAGTAGCCACGTTCCTCGCTTCGCGAAATGCGCTTGTGCGCCCACAATCCTTCCAGAATAAACTCGGCGGCGGATGCCACCTCCGCGGGGTTTTGGTTGGCCTTCACGTTGAGCGCTCCCAGCAAATCGAACAGGCCCGGAACGGTGCGCAACTGCGCGCAATGCTCTGCGGCGGAGGCGCCGGCGGGAACTTTCAAATCGCCGCCGCCTTCGAAAAATTGCACCAGCGGCTGGAAATTCGCGTCAGCGAAATGGCGGGTAAAAACCTTGCCCACCGCGGAACGAATCAGCTCGCGGGCGATATTTTCCGCGCCCTTCATTTCGCCCTCATATTCCAGCTCGAATTTCCCGGTCATCGCGGGGATCGCGGCGTAAATATCCGCCACCCGCGCGGCGGCGGTAGTTTCATGATTTCGTATCGCGCGCTGCTCGGCGCTGCTCAGCGCGTTTTCCAGGCAACTGATCGGCAACCGCTGGCTCACTCCCGAACGCTTGTCGATCCGCTTATCTTCTCGCGCGTGAAAGGCCACTTCCTCGATAATCTCGCGAATATAGCTGGGAGCCGTCAAGCGCGGCTCGCCGCCGCGGTTGGTCCAGGATTCCTGGGCAGTAATCGACATTCCTTCCGCCAGCGTCCCAGGATAGTGGGTGCGGATTTCCGCGCCGATGCGGTCCTTCAGCGGTGTGATGATTTTCCCGCGCGCGGTGTAGTCCTCGGGGTTCGCGGTGAATACCAGCATCACGTCCAGCGGCAGCCGCACCGGGTAACCCTTAATTTGGATGTCGCCTTCCTGCATGATGTTGAAAAGCCCCACCTGAATTTTCCCCGCCAGGTCCGGCAATTCGTTAATCGCGAAAATCCCGCGGTTGGCTCGCGGCAGCAGGCCGTAATGAATGGTCATTTCGTCGGATAGGTCGCGCCCCGAACGCGCCGCTTTGATCGGGTCCACGTCGCCAATGATGTCCGCGATGGTGACGTCCGGCGTCGCCAGCTTTTCCACGTAGCGGCGATCTCGCGGAATCCAGTCGATCCGGGTTGCGTCGCCTTCTTTAGCGATTCGCTCCCGGCACGACCGGCACAGCGGCGCATATGGATTGTCGTTGATCTCGCATCCGGCGATCGCCGGCATCATTGGGTCGAGGAACGCCACTAATCCCCGCAGTATCCGCGTCTTGGCCTGCCCGCGCAGTCCCAGCAAAATGAAATGATGCCGCGAGAGCAGGGAATTGACGATCTGCGGGATCACCGTCTCTTCGTACCCGTGTATCCCTTTGAACAGCGGTTCGCCCGCTTCGATCTTGCGCAGCAAATTCTCGCGCAGCTCCTGCTTCACGCTCCGATGCCCGATTCTGGCCTCGGACCACTCACTGCTGCGAAGCTGCCCCAGCGTTTCCGGCTGCGTGGTCATAATGTCCCCGTTTCTGTTGCGCAGATGGACGCGAGGAACTTCGCGCGTCTGTACCATTATAGATGATGCCGCGCGCAGGTGATACGTTGGCATGCAACCCGGGAAAAGCTCTGCGGCACACGGCTCCACGGATCTATGGTGTGAAGGTTCCAGGATGCTACGGCTCGACGGTTCTATGGTTTGCGGTTCGACGGTTTTTTCTCTTGCGGGTGCCCCACTCTTCCCGGTTTTTGGGAAGGGTGGGAGCGACTTCCGGGGTGGCACCCCAGCGGGCAGGGCAACAGCGCATCACCTGTCTTGATTCCGCTGGCGTTGGTTTTTAGCGCCCATGCGAACGGTTAGCGCCCAGTGCCAGCGGTCAGAGTTGCCCGTGGCCGTTGCTCCGAGCTTTCTCCCGAATCCGGTTCTTCAATTCGAGCGCGGGCAGCATCTCCCTCAACCGCTCCAGCAGCAGGGTTCGCCGCGCCTGTTCGCTGCGCAACTCAAGCACCGCTTGCTTGTCGTCCACCGGGAGCGGCAAGTCCGCCGCAATGAAGTACGCCAGCGACGCAGCGCCGGATCGCTCCTCGGCTTTGGGTGAATGCCCGTAAACGATCTGGTGGCATTTCTCGTACGCCCGTATCAGTTCCACCGGCTCTGCGCCGAGCGGCGCAGAGCCACCATCCGCCAACATCTCCACGTCCGCTTCCCGATACGGCTGCTCGGAAATAATCCCCTGGATCCGAAATACCGACCGGCCCTCGGTGAGGATGTCCATGCGCCCGTCGCCGTAATCCTTACTCACCTCGGAGATTTCCGCCGTGCATCCATAGGCAGCGATCCCGCCGGACCGCGCCAGCACCACTCCAAACTCGCTCGGCCCGTCCAGACATCGACGTATCATCTGCCGGTATCGTGGCTCGAAAATGTGCAGCGGCAGGATCATTTCCGGGAACAGCACCAGGTCCAGCGGGAAAATCGGGATGCGTATGCCACTCATTCAGCGCTCTCCGGAACACCGGCGCCAGCCCAGGGCTAGGCGAGCGATTGCAGCGTAGCCTGCATCTCGTCGCGTGCGTGAGTGTCGCCGGCATGCGCGGCCACCACGATGCCGTCCGACAGCGTCTTCTTGGCCTCAGCGATCCGGCCAAGCCGCGCCAGCAATTGGCCATACTGAAAGTACCCGGCAACGTAGCCAGGATGGCCTTCGATCAATTTCACAAAGTGGCCGGTGGCAGCCTCGTCCTCGCCAAGCTTGGCGCACTCCAGCGCCAGCCCGTAGCGCGCAAACGCGTCGCCAGGATTAGCCTGCACAAATCCCTCAAGAACTTCCCGCCGCGATTTGGTTGGAGGAGTCATGGTCGGCATCCATAATACGCGTTTCCCGAGCCGAGCCCAAACCCTGGATACTTGTAAGGAGCAAAGGCTCGCGGGAGTGCCTCAAATGGGCGACCGAGTATTAATGCTGTCCGATCACCAGTCAAAGTTACATCGTCGATGCCGGCTGGGCTTGAGTCCGCATCGGTATTTTCGCGCGTAATGTTAAGCTGAACCTGGGTCTTTGGACGGTCCAGGTTCTTCAGTGCATCGTCGAAACGCGGCCCGCGAAAAAATGAAAAAATCAAAAGCCAAAACGGCCGCTGTTCGCGTCCCGAACGCCGGCCGCCGAGTACGCACTCCGCAAGTCGAGATCACCGAGCGGGCGCTTCCCAACCACACCAAGGCAGGAGCGAAGATGAAACTGGAGCACGAGCAGGGAAGTGACGACGGGCTACCGTTGGCGCCCAAAACGGTGCGTGAGTCGCAATCGGAAATGGTCGAAGCGGTTCTGCCTAACGACGCCAACCCGCTCGGATATCTGCTCGGCGGACGGGTGATGCACTGGATCGATATCGCCGGAGCGCTGGCAGCGCACCGTCACGCAAATAGCCCGGTAGTTACGGCGTCGGTGGACTATGTGGATTTTCGCAACCCGGTCCGTATCGGCGACATTCTTATTTTGCAGTCGCGGGTCAACCGCGTGTTCCACACCTCGATGGAAGTGGGTGTAAAGGTGTTCAGCGAAAATGTGATAACCGGGAAGCGCCAGCACACCAGCAGCGCGTATCTTACGTTTGTCGCGGTAGACGCCGCCCTCAACCGCCATCCGATCCGGCCGCTGATCGTCAAGACGCCCGAAGAGCGCCGCCGATTTCGCGAAGCCGGCCTTCGCCGCAAAATTCGCCTGGCCCACCGCGACAGAAAAAAACGCCGGCGCAGCCGCGCATCCTGAAATACTACGCAGCAAGCGTTGCTGCTGGGCCCGCCTAAGAGTCGTTTTCATCCATTGTTGCGATTCCAGTCGCCGAACCTATTTCCGTGGCGCTGCTCCCAAAAAATCGCGGACGGACTCAGCAGTCTGCATGCCTTGCTCGATGGTGTTCTGCAGCGACGGTCCCTGAAGGTAATTCCCCGCGAGGAAAATCCCGGGAAATCGCGACAACTGCTCGCGAACCGCCCCCAGCGATGCCGCGTGGCCCAGATTGTATTGCGGAATGCCCTTGGCCAGCCGCCACACCGCGCGCTCCTGCGGCGGCCCAGCTATGTTGAGGATTTGCGCCACCTCATTCTCGACGATCGGCGCGATCGCGTCCGCGTCCTGATGCACGATCTCAGGACCGGTAGCGCCGCCCGCGAAGCTGGTCAGCGTCACCATGCCCTCTGGCGCCCGGCCCGGGAACAGCGACGAATTCCACACCGTCCCAAGCACATGCAGGCCTTCGGCACGCGGAACCAGGTAGCCGAACCCATCCAGCGCATTTCCGATTTGCCGCCGCTGATAGCCCGCAGCAACCACCGCCACCGCCGCGTACGGCATCGCGCTCAAATACTGATGCAATTTTTCGGAGAGGGAAGCGAGAATCTGCCCGGCAATGTAGGCGGGTGTAGCCACAATCACCGCGTCGGCAGCGATGTCCGCGATTCCAGCTGCGGACTTTACACGGACGTTAAAAGCCGCTGTCGAATCGCCCGCGCGAGCCGCACCGCTCTGCAATGAGAGCGATTCGACGCTAGCTTCCGTTTGAATCGCATCGCCGAGTTGAGCCGCAAACGCCTCGAGCAGGGTTTCCATGCCGCGCCGGAACGAGCTGGGTGATGGCCGTTTCTGCCCGGCCGGCCGCGATTTCATCGCGCCGCGCAGCACGCTCCCGTATTGCAATTCCCACTCCGACAACGTAGGAAAGGCGCTGCGAACGCTAAGTTGCTCGGGATCTCCGGCGTACACCCCGGATACGAACGGAGCGACCAGGTTATCGAGAATCTCCGCGCCGAATTTGCGGCGGATGAAATCAGCCACGGATTCTTCGTGCTGCGGCGGGCGGCTCCGGCGAAAAAGTTCAGCGGCGGCGCGCAGCCTGGTCCCGCCGCTGAAGAACGAGCTGGTGAAAAAAGACTGCGGCGATAACGGAACGCGATGCAGGCGCCCGCCGCGAAGAATGTAACGAGCCGCGCGCGGATCGGCGCTGACCACTTCAGACTCGATGCCCAGCTCGCGAACCAGATCCAGAATCGCCGGCGTACCCAAAAAACTCTGCGGTCCCTTTTCGAACAGGAACCCGTTCTGCGACAGAGATCCGACCACACCACCCACACGGGATGAGCCTTCCAGCAGCGTCACCCGGATTCCGTGCTTGTGCAGCCGCCACGCGCAGGCCAGGCCGGAAATTCCCGCCCCGACGATCACCGCGCTACGAAGTGTATTCATCGCTTTTTGATCCCGCTCGGCAGGTGGCTGCATAGGGCTCAGTCTTCTAGGAACGAAGAAAATGTAGCAGCAACAGAATTGATTCTGAAAGGAATTCGTCGGCGCGCCTGGCTGGCAAGCGTGTTGCTGAGCGCCCGGCCAGACATGCAACATCCACCGAACTGATCTCTTTTATCCGTCCCCGTAGAATGCTAGCCTCGCGCGAAGATGAACGCGAGCCAACTTGCGCGCAAGGGGTCAAACAGGGAGATCCGCCGGAGCGTCGAATTTGCCCGATCTCCTCTTGTAAGTACATGAAAAGAAAAGAGGGGCGGGAACGATTTGAATCGCGACAGTCGTAAGGATTAGATTTGGGATGTGCTTTAACATCAACGACATACAAATTCTGAATCGTACCAAGAGAGTGAATTCAATACTCTCAGCGCTGTTTCGAGGGTGCGAGCGAGGGCTTGACCCGATCAAGCGGTCAGGGACGAGCCGGCGCGACGCGTGAGGATCGCTAAGTACTTACAGCGTTTTGGAGAACAGCGGCTTCGCGTCCATTTTTTGTTCGGTCAGGTAGCGGTCGAAAATCATCGCCGCGTTGCGGATGAAAATCCGCCCGAGCGGCGTGACCCGGATTTCTTCGGAACTGGACTCGACCAGGCCGTCCGCAGCCAGCGGCTCCAGCCGGCTGTTCTCGCCGGCAAAATAATCGTCAAAGGCGATCGCAAACTCGGCCTCGATTTCGTTCTTGCGGACCACGCCGTGGCACAGCAGCTTTGAAATCACTTCGCGGCGGATGCGGTCGTCTGGCGTCAACCGATAGCCGCGCATCGTAGCGATGCCGCGGCTAGTGGCTGCCGCCTGGTACGGCGGCACTTCGCGAATGTTTTGCGCGTACGCCGATCCGAACGCGCTGATCGCGCTTACGCCCATGCCGTAGAGCGCCGCGCCGGCCTTGGTGGTGTAGCCCATAAAATTGCGGTGCAGCGTGCGATTGCGTTGCGCCACGGCCAGTTCGTCGTTGGGCCGCGCGAAGTGGTCCATGCCGATAAATTGATAGCCGCCGCCGAGAAATGTTTTCAGTCCGGCCTGGAAGATATGGAATTTCTCCATTCCTTCCGGCAGATACATCGCAAACGCGCCCTGCTGTTTCTTGAGCCACGGCACATGCGCGTAACTGAACATCGCCACGCGGTCGGGCCCGAGGGTGAGCACTTGTTCCACGGTAGCGCGGAAGCTGTCGGCGGTCTGAAACGGCAGCCCGTAAATCAGATCGACGTTTACGCTTTCGAAGCCCAGTTCGCGCGAGGCGACGATCAGGTCGCGAGTCATCTCGTACGGTTGGACGCGATGGATGGTCTCTTGCACTTTTTTCTGGAAATCCTGGATGCCCATGCTCAGGCGGTTGAATCCGAGTTTTCGAAGCGCGATTAAGTGATCGGTGGAGGTGACCCGCGGATCGACTTCGATTCCGATTTCGCAGTCCGCGGCAAGATGGAAGCGCTCGCGAGTCGCGCCAAAGAGGTCCTCGATCTGCGCCGGCGTCAGATAGGTGGGCGTGCCGCCGCCCCAATGAATTTGCACCACCGGGCGCGATTTCGAAACGAACCGGCTGACATGCTCGATTTCCTTCTTCAGCGAATCGAGATACGCGAGCGCCACGGATTTGTCTTTCTGGATCGATACGTTGCATCCGCAGAACAGGCACAGATTCTCGCAGAACGGGATGTGCGCGTAGATCGATATGGGTGTGGCGTCGGCATCGGCTTGCGCGAAAGTGGATTCCAGGTCGTCCGGGCCAAAGTCTTCCCTCCACAGCGGAGCGGTGGGGTAGCTGGTGTATCGCGGCCCAGGACGATTGTAGCGAACGAGGAATTCCTCGCTGACGTTGAGGTCTTCCAGGGCAACCAGCGATTTGGGAACTTCAAGAGCCATGTGCGCGGCTTCCGATGATCTGCCTAACTGATTATACTGCCGCATCGAGCGGGCGGCTTCGCGCTGTTGCCGCAGATGCACGCATTGTTTTTCCCGCGGCTACGAACGCGCGCGCATTCTCCACCGGCGTCGTGGGCAGAATGCCGTGGCCCAGATTCAGGATGTGGCCCGCGCCGCCGGTCGCCTGCACGGCGTGCCGCGCCGCCTCGGCCGCCGCTTCCGGCGATTCCAGCAGTATCGCCGGATCAACGTTTCCTTGCAGCGCGATCCTCGGTCCGAGCACGCGGCGCGCCGCGGCCAGGTCGGTGCGCCAGTCGACGCTGATTACGTTCGCTCCGGTGCGGCCGGCGCTCTCCACCAAATGGCTTGCGCCGCGCGCGAAATAAATTACCGGCGTCGGCGCCGCGTTCAGTTCGCTGAGCAGAGATTGAATCGCCGGCAGCTCCAAAGCGTCGAATTCCTCGCCGGTGAGTTCGCCAGCCCAGGTATCGAAAAGCTGAACCACCGCAGCGCCGGCCGCGATCTGTGAACGCAGGTACGCCGCCGTAGATCGCGCGATTTTTTCCAACAGATCGCGCATCAGGTGCGGTTGCGTCCGCGCCATTTCGATGGCGGTTCCAATTTTGCCGCGAGTCTGCCCCTCGATCATGTAACACGCCAGAGTCCAGGGAGCTGCCGCGAAACCAATCACCGGAATCGTGGGGCCCACTTCGCGGACAATTTCGCGGATGGCATCGCCAACAAAGCGCGTGTCGCTGTCGGGATCGAAGTCGCGGAGGCGATCGAGCCCGGCGCGGTCGCGAATGGGATGCTCCAAAACCGGGCCGGAATCCGGAACTTCCAGATGCATGCCCATGGCTTCGGCAACGATCAGTATGTCCGAGAATACGATCACCGCGTCGACGTCAATCGCGCGCAGCGGCTGGATCGAGACCTCCGCCGCCAGCGCGGGAGTCTTGCAAATTTCCAGGAACGAATGATGCTTGCGCACCGCCTGATACTCGGGCAGATAGCGTCCGGCCTGGCGCATGATCCACACCGGCACGCGCTCCACTGCTTCGCAGCGGCAAGCGCGCAAAAGAAGCTCCTTGCGATTTTCAGCAGGAATTGTCATCGAATCGCCTCCCATCATAACAAATCCGTGCCAGCGCCCGCAGGCCGCGTCGGTTCGAGTGCCCCCCGGGCCTCCGGGGAAATGCGGTTAACTGCCAGGATCAAATGCGCTGGGATTCGGGAAATCGATTGCTCTCGGCGTATAATCAGTAGTTGCACCGCAAGCGCCCCTGCCCGGGTGCATATACTGGCCCGACCGATAGGCGGTTCATTGACACCGACACTCTCCTACCTCGCCTTGGGACTCTACGCCGCGAGCTTCGCTGCGTACGCCGCATTCTTGTATTCCTCCAACCGCTGGATTGGACGTTCGGGCACTCTGTTGCTGTGCGGCGGGATTCTGCTGCAGTACCTGGCGCTGATGGAGCGATCGCGTTGGGTGCATTCGGTTCCGTACAACGATCTCTTTGGATCGATGTCCCTATTCGCATGGCTGCTCGCGGTCACCTACTTGGCCCTGGAAATCTTTCACCGCCAACGAACCGTCGGAGCGTTCGTCACATTGCTGATCCTGGTTTGGGTGGTGGCGGTAATGATTTTCGCGCCGATGGGGCCGCCGCCTGCGCCGCCCGCTCGCGGACCACTCTTCGACCTGCACGTAACATTAAATACGCTGGCCTATTCGGCGTTCGCGCTCTCGTTTGCACTCAGCCTGATTTACCTGGCGCAGAACCGCGTGCTCCGCTCGCGAAAACAGACCGCGGTTTTCTGGCGCTTCCCGCCTTTGGATTTGCTCGAGCGCATGTGCCGCAGCAGCGTGTGGGTGGGATTGGCGTCGCTGTGCGCGGGAGTGGGGATGGGTTTCGTGTGGGAGCGCCGGCTGAGCGGGCATTTCGCGCTGGGAGACCCGAAAGTGGTGGTGACCTTGCTGATCCTCGTTCTGTACGTGGCGTACTTGTGGATGGCCACGCGCGCCGCCTGGCGAGGGCCTCGCGCCGCGCTGGTGTGCGTTTGCAACTTTGTGCTGGTGCTCTTTAGCTACACGTTTGTGAATCTCTATTTTACGCGGTTTCACCGGTTCTACTGATGCCCACGGCGACCACAGAGCAAAAGCTTTCCAGCCGGATGCGGATTGCCATGGTGGGATGCAACCACCGCACCGCGCCGCTGGAGCTGCGCGAACGGGTGGTATTCACGCCCGAGCAGGCGCGGCAAGCCGCCGGCGACCTGCGCGCCAACGGAATTCTGCATGAGGCGGTCGTGGTTTCCACCTGCAATCGCAGCGAGCTCTACGGCGTATGCGGGCCGGCGCTCGACTCCACCGCCAACGCAATGGAAGTCTTCTTCTACAATTTTCACCACCTCCCCGCGACAGAAGTGAACGGCAAAATCTACCGCGAGACGGGCGACGCGGCGGTGCGCCATCTCTTCCGTGTTACTTCCGGGTTGGACTCGATGCTCTTAGGCGAAGCGGAAATCCTGGGCCAGGTGCGGGACGCGTACACTCGCGCACTCGAAAACGGGTCCACCGGACCGGTGCTCAACCGGCTGTTTCAGGGCGCGCTCGAGGTCGGCAAGCGGGTTCGCTCGGAAACCGAAGTGGGCGCGCGGCCGATGTCGGTGGCGTTTTCCGGCGTGAAACTGGCCGAACGTGTTTTCGGGAACTTGAAGGATCATCGCGCGCTGATCGTGGGAGCGGGTGCGGTGGCCGAGCAAGTGGTGGATCATCTGCGCAACCGCGGAATCCGCGGGCTGCGGGTGGTGAATCGCTCGCGGGATCGCGCGGAAGATCTGGCGCGGCGTTTTCAGGGCGAATCGGCGGCCTGGGAATCGTTGGAAAGCAGCCTCGAGTATCCGGATATCGTCGTCAGCTCGGTGGGCGAAGCGGGAGTGGTGCTCACCCGCGCGATGCTGGAGCGGGCGCTGGAGGCGCGCTCCGGGCGCGCCATGTTCGTGATGGATCTGGGAGTGCCGCGCAACGTGGAAGCCGATGCCGCCGAGCTCTACAACCTATATCTCTACAACATCGACGACCTGGGCGATATTGTCGAGCAGAACCGCAAAGCCCGCGAGGCCGAAATTCCCCGCGCCGAAGCGATCATCACCGAGCACATAGGGAAATTTGGCGCGTGGCGCGCGGGTGTGGATTCGGTGGAATTCGTCGAGCAGTTTCGCGCTAAGGTAGAATCGCGCCGGCGCGAGTTCGTCGAGCAGCGGCTGGAAAAATTGCCGCCGGAAGAGCGCGAAGCGATGACGCGCCTGACCCAGGATTTGCTGGAAACGATTTTCGCCGAGCCCACCACGCGCCTGAAGAAGATCCGAAACCCCGGCGAGCGGCTGGCGGCCATCGACGCGCTCCGGCGGCTCTTCGCCATGGATGCCCCGGGCGCTGGCGATGTCCGCGACGAACGTGATGTCCGGGATGCCCAAGACAAACGAGGCGAGGGCCATTCATGAGCGCGCTACGGATTGGATCGCGAGGCAGTGCGCTGGCACTGTGGCAGGCGAATTTCATTCGCGGCCGGCTGCGTGAAATTTCCGGAATCGAATCCGAAGTCGTGGTGGTTCGCACGTCGGGTGACCGGTTTCCGCAAGCGGCGATTTCCACCCTCAGCGTGAAGGGCGTCTTCATCAAGGAACTCGAGGATGCCTTGCTCGATCGCAGCGTGGATCTCGCGGTCCACAGCATGAAAGACGTTCCCACCAAAATTCCGGATGGCCTGGCATTTCCCGCGATCCCTGGCCGGGAAGATCCCAGCGATTGCCTGATTTCCCGCGGCGGCGCGAAATGGCGCGAGTTGCCGGTGGGCGCGCGAGTAGGGACGGGAAGTCTTCGCCGTCAGGCGCAATTGCGCCGGGTGCGGCCAGACCTGGATATTCGCGAGCTGCGCGGAAACGTGGATACGCGGCTGAAGAAATTGGATGCCGGGGAATTCGAAGCGATCGTCCTGGCGAAAGCCGGACTCGATCGCTTGGGCCTGAGCCAGCGCATCACCGAAGTGTTTTCTCCGGAAACGATGCTGCCCGCGGTGGGGCAAGGTGCGCTGGGAATTGAGTGCCGCGGCGACGACCAGGCAACGCGTACGCTGCTGGAAAAATTGGATCACGCCGAAACCCGCGCCGCGGTCACCGCTGAGCGCGCCTTGCTGGCCGAACTCGAAGGTGGCTGCCAGGTACCGCTCGGCGCGCACGCCCGCGTTGCAAACGGACGGCTGATGCTGGATGCTGTGGTGCTGGCTCTGGACGGCACGGATGCGCTTCGTCGCGCCGCGTCCGGCGAACCAAGCCAGGCGGAAGAAATCGGCCGCCGCCTCGGCAGGGAACTGATCGCAGCGGGCGCGGATCGAATCTTGGAAATGGCGGGAAGAACGCTTTCCACGCGGGAAGCCGGCCAGAATCCGGAGAACAAAGCATGGGATCGGGCCTAAAGTGACGCTCAAAGGAAAACGCATCGTGGTAACTCGGGCGCCGGAACAATCGCGCGAGTTGATCGCGCAGTTGGAAGAGCTGGGCGCTGAAGTGGTTTCCATTCCGCTGGTGAGTTTTCACTCGGTGGAGGATCCCACGGAATTCGATCATGCGATTCGGTCCATCTCGAATTATGACTGGCTGCTTTTCACCAGCCAGAACGCGGTGCGCTTTTTCTGCGAACGTTGCTGGGAGCTTGGGTTTTCCTGCAGCGAACTGCAGACTCCGCGGCCGCTGATCGCGGTAGCCGGTCCCACCACCGCGGCGATGGCCCGGGAGCGCGGATTCCGCGCCGATCACGTGGCCCGGCACTCGCAGGGAACTGCGCTGGCCAAGGAGCTTTGGGGTGCGGTCACCGGGCGAAAGGTGCTGCTGCCCCGGAGCGACCGCGCGGCCAGAGATTTGCCGGACGCGCTGCGCGAAGGCGGAGCGGAAGTGACCGAACTGCTGGCCTACCGGACGCTGATGCCGGAGGCGGCGGCGCAGGGAGCCATTCGCGAAGTGTCGGACGGCGACGTGGACGTCGTTTCGTTCGCGAGTCCATCGGCATTCGATAATTTCTCCGACGCGCTGGGCCGCGTCCGCCTGAAGGAAGTGGCGAAACGCACGAAATTTGCGGCGATCGGGCCGACCACCGCGGCCGCCATTCGCGCGGCGGGGTTCGAAGTGGCTATCGAAGCGGACGAGGCCAGTTCCCGGGGCTTGGTGAGAGCCCTCGAAGATTATTATTTGCGCTCCCCGGAAAATCCCACATGAGCTTTCCTTCTCACCGGCCCCGGCGCCTGCGGCGTACCGCGGCCCTCCGGAATATGGTTCGCGAGACGCGCCTCGGAATCGAGGGCTTCATCTATCCGATGTTCGTGTGTCCCGGCGCCAAGGTGCGCCGCGAAGTGAGTTCGATGCCGGGAATTTTCCAGCAGTCGGTGGACCATGCGGTGGAGGAGTGCCGCGAGGTAGCCGGGCTGGGAATTCCGGCGATCATATTGTTCGGGCTTCCCGAGAAAAAGGATGCGGCCGGCTCGGAAGCGTATTCCCCGGATGGCGCGGTGCAGCTCGCCATTGCCGCGATTCGCAAAGCGGTTCCGGGGATGGTGATCATCAGCGACGTCTGCTTGTGCGAATACACCAGCCACGGGCACTGCGGAGTGGTCGAGGGCGAAGAAATTCTGAACGACCCGACGCTCGATTTGCTGGCGCGAGCGGCGGTGTCCCACGCAGATGCCGGCGCGGACATTGTCGCGCCGTCGGACATGATGGATGGCCGGGTAGCGGCGATACGCCGGGCGCTGGATGCCGGCGGCCACGCGGACATCGCGATACTTTCCTATGCGGCGAAATACTGTTCGGGATTTTACGGTCCGTTCCGCGAGGCCGCGGATTCCGCGCCGCAGTTCGGCGACCGCCGGAGCTACCAGATGGACCCGGGGAACGCCCGGGAAGCGCTGCGGGAAGTGGCCCAGGACATCGAAGAAGGCGCGGACATGGTGATCGTCAAGCCGGCGCTGCCGTATCTGGATATCGTGCAGCGAGTGCGCGCGGAGTTCGACGTTCCGGTGGGCGCGTATAACGTGAGCGGAGAATATTCGATGGTCAAGGCCGCGGCGCGCAACGGCTGGATCGATGAGCAAAGAGTGGTACTCGAAATTTTGACCGGGATTCAGCGCGCCGGCGCCGATCTGATCCTTACTTACCACGCCAAGGATGTCGCGCGGTGGCTCAAACCTTGATATCTCCCAGGAGTTCAGCGCATGAGTGACGCCGCCACACGCGGGCCCGCGCCCGGCGCGCGAGCCGATTCGCGGCCGCGTTCGAAGGAGATCTTCGAGCGTGGTTGCCGGGTGCTGGTGGGTGGCGTCAATAGTCCGGTCCGCGCGTTCGGCAGCGTCGGCGGACATCCATTGGTCATCGATCACGCAAAGGGCGCGCGCATTTTCGACGTGGACGCGCACGAGTACATCGACTACGTCTGCTCGTGGGGCGCGCTGATCCTGGGCCACGCCGATGCCGGCGTGACCGCGGCGGTGCAAGATCAGGCCTCCCGCGGCGCCAGTTATGGAATGATTTCGCCGCTGGAAATCGAGCTTGGAGAAAAGATCGCGCAAGCTGTGCCGTCGGTGGAGAAAGTGCGCTTCGTCAGCTCCGGCACCGAAGCGACGATGTCCGCGGTGCGCCTGGCGCGGGCGTTCACCCAGCGCGATGCGATTGTGAAATTTGCCGGCTGCTACCACGGGCATTCCGACAGCTTTCTTTCCGAAGCGGGCTCGGGCCTGGCTACGCTGGGGATCGCGTCGTCTCCCGGCGTGCCGGAGAGCTTTGCAAGCCTCACGCTGAATGTCCCGTACAACGATTTAGCCGCGGTGGAGAAAGTCTTTCAGACGCACGCCGGCAAAATTGCGGCGGTGATCGTCGAACCGGTGGCCGCGAACATGGGTGTGGTCGCGCCCGCTCCGGGTTTTCTGGAAGGATTGAGGGAAATCACGCGGTGCGATGGCGCGCTTTTGATTTTCGACGAAGTGATTACCGGATTCCGTCTGGCCTACGGCGGCGCGCAAAGCGTTTACCGCATCGATCCCGACCTGACCACCATGGGCAAGATCATCGGGGGCGGTCTGCCGGTGGCGGCTTACGGAGGCAAGCGCGCGATCATGGATCGCATGGCGCCGCTCGGCCCGGTCTATCAGGCCGGGACGCTTTCCGGAAATCCACTGGCCATGCGCGCCGGTTTGGCGGTGTTGCCGCATCTGGAAAAACCCGGATTCTACGAGGACCTGAACCGCAAGGCGCAGCGCCTCGCGGATGGTTTTCGAGCGGCGCTGGCCGCAGCCGGGGTGGCGGGACGCGTAAATGTCTCGGGATCTTTACTGACGATGTTTTTCGGAGATGCGGACATCCGTAACTACGCGGATGCGAAGAACTCGCACACCCAGCTCTACCCGAAATTCTTCCATGGCATGCTGGACCGCGGAATTTTTCTCGCCCCGTCGCAGTTTGAGGCGCTGTTTATTTCCGCAGCGCACACCGATGCGGATATCGATCGCACCATCGCGGCGGCGCAGGAATCGTTGCAACTCCTCCAATGACTTGCCCTCTGTTTTATCTGCTGGTTTAAGACTTCCTTGTGGGAAAGCTTCACTTGTTGAAATCCCGGGGCGCACCGCCAACCTTGGGATTACTGTCCGTGACGAGTCGCGGTGCTACGCCCCGCCCAGACCGTGGTTTGAGTTGATTTTGCGGGTCCCGACCGGACAAAAAGTGTCGTCAATAGTACTCGCTGAATTCCGATCCCGCGCCTCCGCATAAGCCCTGTACTGTCAATGCGGTACCGGCCATTAGTACTATAAAATTTTGAGTCCGCCGCTTCATTGTTGGCCTGTAGCACCCATGACAAAGTGGGGGCGTGACGAGCTTACTCGCGGCGACGGTTCTTCTCTTCCAGGTTTCGGCGGTACTGCCCGATGCGCCCAAACCGGTGGAACCCCGAGCGAACGTGAGCACGTCGGTTGACGCGCAACCGTATATCGCGCCGGCGCCGAGCGAAGACTCCCTGGCAGGAATCACCTCCGCTCCCACCAGCGCACTCCTTGGGCGTGCGTCAACCATTTCCGTGCCGGAGCGCGCGACATCTTCCCGGCGACAGTGGCTGGCGCTTTGCCTGGCCGCCCACGCTACCGCAACATTCGATGCCTGGACCACTCGCCGCGCGCTGGAAGCAGGAAACCGTGAGAGCAATCCCACGCTTCGTCCGTTTGCTGGATCGCCCGCGATCTACGGAGCGATTCAGGTGAGTCCGCTCATTCTGGATTGGGTAGGGCACCGGATGCAGCGCAGCCAATTTGGCGTAGTGCGCAAGTTCTGGTGGCTCCCGCAATCGGTGTCGGCAGGTGGGTCGCTCAGCGCCGGCGTCTACAATCGTTCGATCACCCGTTAGGAGCAGCACCCACCGTTTTTCTACCTCCGTGACAAGCCTGTGTTTCTCTCGATTGCATCTTCTCTGCGGTGAATACGACAGAATCCGAAGCGGGCAGGAACCGCGTGTAAACAGATCGTTGCGTGGGGAAGGGACTTAAGTATTATGGCTGATGCCAAACACCGTACGTGTACGCGCATGCGTATTCTAGGAAAGAACGTTGACACCGTTGCGGCCTCCACGCACGCCTTCCGCTCTATCTCAATCGACGCCCACAACGAAGCTTCCGCCGGCCTCCTGGATTGTTCTCGCTCTTTTAGGCATTTCCGTTTTTCTCAGTTATGTGGATCGCGGGAATCTCTCGATCGCCGCCCCCCTGCTCAAAGATGAACTCCACCTTTCGGCATCACAACTCGGAATCCTGCTTTCCGCATTCTTCTGGACCTACACACTCTGCCAGGTTCCCGCCGGCTGGCTGATCGATCGGTTCGACGTCACCTGGATTCTAGCCATCGGTTTTTTCCTGTGGTCGGCGGCCACCACGATCACTGGATTTCTCCACGGCTTCGCGGCCTTGCTGACGATTCGCATGGTCCTGGGGGTCGGCGAGGCGGTGGCGTACCCATCGTATTCGAAGATTCTGGCGCGCCATTTTCCCGAGCAAAGCCGTGGCATCGCCAACGCCATACTGGCCAGCGGCCAAGCCTGTGGACCCGCTTTTGCCATTTTCGCCGGCGGCATGGTGATCGGTAGATTCGGGTGGCGGCCGTTCTTTATGGTCCTGGGGCTGGCGAGTTTGCTGTGGCTGCTGCCGTGGTTTCGCTGGAGGCCCCACGAGCGATCGCCCCGCGTGACGAAAACGGAACGCCCGTTTACCGCGATCCTGGAAGTCGTAAAACAGCGGTCGGCATGGGGCACCTGCATCGGGCTTTTCAGCTACGACTATTACGTGTACCTGATTCTTACCTGGCTGCCATTCTACCTGGTGCACGAGCGCCAGTTTTCGCTGGGCGCGACCGCCAAAATCGGCGGCAGCGCGTTCTTGCTGATGGGGGCCTGTGCCATGGTTTCGGGTAAGCTTTCCGACGCTTGGGTATCTTCCGGAGCGACCCCGACCCTGGCTCGCAAGACGTTTCTCTGTGCCGGCCTTACCTCCGCGGGAATTCTCCTGGTGCTCGCTACTCTCGTTCCCGGCAAGCTCTCAGTGGGATTGCTGCTAGCTGCGGTCGCGACGCTGGGAACGTCCAGCCCGCACCACTTCGCGGTGACGCAGACCATGGCTGGACCGCAAATGGCCGGAACATGGGCCGGTCTGCAGAATTTCGTAGGGAATCTGGCCGGCATAGTAGCCCCGCCGATAACCGGCTTCGTTATCGACCGTACCGGGCACTTCCTATGGGCCTGCGTAATAACCGCAGCGGTTGGTTTGCTCGGTACTCTTTCCTGGCTGCTGATCGTCGAAGAGGTCCGCCCAGTGGTGTGGCCTCATCTGCGTCCATCGGAGCGCAGCGGGGTCCTCACGCCTTAGGTACAAACAGAGTCCGCAACTCCACCCTTTGGCAACCCATATCAAAGCGCCATTCGGCCCTATGTTAGAATCCCGCCGTTAGCGAGGGCCACATGACTGCATGGGATGACCGCAAGCTGGGGATGGATCGCCGGATCAATCGGCGCGATTTTCTGAACGGAGTGGCATTGACGGTGGGCGGCCTGGCCATTACGCCTTCGATGGTGGAGGCGTGGGCCCAAGCGCAGAGTGGCGAGCCCAAAGACCCTGGCTACTATCCGCCGGCGCTGACCGGCATGCGCGGGAGCCATCCGGGCTCGTTCGACGCGGCACACGCCCTGCGCGACGGCACGTTTTGGGATCAAGCGGGCAAGC
This sequence comes from uncultured Acidobacteriota bacterium, assembly GCA_963725655.1. Classification (GTDB taxonomy): domain Bacteria; phylum Acidobacteriota; class Terriglobia; order Acidiferrales; family UBA7541; genus CAVRXT01. Next base: position 1,761,867 of record CAVRYY010000001.1, read on the forward strand.
CCGAAGACACCGGCGAAAAATACGACCTGGTGATCGTGGGCGGCGGAATCAGCGGCCTATCCGCCGCTCATTTCTACCGCAAGCTGGCAGGCCCGAGCGCCAAAATCCTGATCCTCGATAATCACGATGACTTTGGCGGCCACGCCAAGCGCAATGAATTTCGCTCCGGCGACCGCACCATGCTGGCCTTTGGCGGAACGTTTTCGATCGAGAGCCCCGAACCCTACAGTCCCGTGGCGAAAGGCCTGATCGAGGAACTGGGGATCGATGTTTCGAGCTTCCCAAAGCGGCTGGACAAGAAGGTGTACAGCTCGCACCGCTTGAAGCACGCCGTGTTTTTCGATCGCGAGACGTTCGGCGCCGACAAGCTGGTGCCTTACGCCGCGGACCAGGATGCCGACGCGGAGAGCGGCGGCGTGTTTCACGCGGCGCCATCGAAGCAATTCCTGGAACAGTCACCGCTAAGCGAAACCGCGAAGCGCGACTTGGTGCGGTTGTACGCGGAGAATCGGGATTTCTTTCCCGGGCTCAGTTCGACGGACAAGAAAGCGAAGCTGGCGCGAGTGAGCTACGCGGACTATCTCACCAAGATCGCCGGCTACGACCAGCAAGTGGTCACGCTATTGCAGACTCTGCCGCAGGGGCTCTTTGGAATCGGGATCGATGCGGTTGCCGCGCAGGACGCATGGGGCCTGGGCTTCTCGGGATTTGACGGCCTGAAACTCGATCCCGAGCCAGGGAAGGGAATGAATCGCGACGCAATTCCCAATGAGGAAGCCGAGAAATATTTCTTTCACTTCCCGGATGGAAACGCCTCCATCGCGCGTCTGCTGGTGCGCAACCTGATCCCGGCGGCAATTCCGGGAAAAACGGCCGATGACGTGATAACCGCGCGGGCCGATTATGCGCGGCTGGACGAAGCGGCGTCGCCGATCCGAATCCGCTTGAACAGCACGGCGGTGCGGGTGAAGCATGTGGGCGATCCGGCGTCCGCAAAGGAAACGGAAATCGTGTATTCCCGCCGCGGGAAAGTCTATTCGGTGCGCGCGGGATGCACCGTGCTGGCGTGCTGGCACGTGGTGATCCCATACATCTGCGAAGAGCTGCCGGCCGAACAAAAGGCCGCCCTCTCCGACGCGGCGAAGGTGCCCCTGGTTTACACCAACGTGGCGCTCGCCAACTGGAAAGCCTTCACCAAGCTGGGAGTGCAATCGGTCTACGCGCCGGGCAGCTACCACTCATCCTTCCAGCTGGATATGCCGGTGAGCATCGGCGCCTATCAATGCTCGAAATCGCCGGATGAGCCGGTAGTGGTTCACATGCTGCGGACTCCGTGCAAGCCGGGCCGGCCGGCGCGCGAACAACACCGCCTGGGGCGGATGGAACTCTTCTCCACTAGCTTTGAGACCTTCGAGCGGAAGATTCGCGATCAACTGGCGCGTGCGCTCGGCGATGGGGGGTTCGACCCGGCGCGGGACATCACCGGGATCACCGTCAATCGCTGGCCGCATGGATACGCCTACGAATACAACTCGCTGTGGGACACCTTCTGGCGCGACGGCACCACGCCGCCTTGCGTGGTCGCGCGGAAGCCGTTTGGGCGAATTGCCATCGCCAATGCCGACGCCGATGCGTACGCCTACACCGATTGCGCCATGGATCAGGCCTACCGCGCGGTGCAGGAGTTGGCCGGATCAATTAAGTCATAGGTCATTGATAGGTCATCGGAGCGCAGGATAGGCGCGCGCGCGGGGCCCACACGGCGTATGTTGGGAAGAGCTTATCTCTTCGCCATGCCCAGCGCCGCCTCACACCCTCAACGGCCCATGATGGCGGGTTTGTGCGTGTTGCTGCTGGCAGGCTTCGCTGCTCCTTCCACCGTCGGTCAGGAAGCGCCCACGGCAACGAACTACGAAGTGGTGAACGTCGAATCGGGCGGATCGCTTTCGGGGACGGTCAAGTGGAGCGGACCGGTTCCGAAAATTCCCCGGTTGGCCATCACCAAAGATCAAAAGGTGTGCGATCCCAACGGAGAAAAAACGCGTGATTTGCAGCGGCTGGTGATTGGGCCCGACGGCGGCGTCGCCAACACGGTGGTCTACCTGAAAGACGTCACCCGCGGCAAAGCGTGGGATCTTCCGCCGGCCGAGCAGTCCCTCGATCAGCGGGCGTGCGTTTACGTTCCGCACATCTTGCTGGTTCCGGTGGGCGGCGCGATGCAGATCAAGAGCAGCGATCCGGTGCTGCATACGGTGCACATGCTGGGCGCGGCGACCTATAACCTGCCATTTCCTTTCCAGGATCAATTTATCAGCCGCACCATGCATATTCCCGGACGGGTGGAGATGAAGTGCAACGCCGGACACGTGTGGATGAACGCGGAGGCGCTGGTGGTGCCACACCCGTACTATGCGATCACCGACGCGACTGGAAATTTTTCGCTGAGCAACGTGCCGCCTGGAAATTATGACGTAGTGGCGTGGCATGAAGGCTGGAAAGTGGTGTCCGAAGAAGCTGTCTTGGATGTGGGCGCGCAGGTGATGGTGAGAAGGCCCATTTACAGCCAGCCGCGCACATGGCAGAAGCAGGTGACGGTGCATCCGGTGCACAACGCCACGGTAGATTTCGAGCTATCCGAGTAGCAGCTAACTTCCCGCAATTTCTGTTATCACCCTCAATCCCGATCGGGCTTCAATAGAGAAGTTGGGTTTCCTCGCACTGGCGGATTTTCCTTTCGCTAGCGCCTCGAACCATTCCGCGCCCTTGCGTCCCGTTTCCGCGGCGCCGCCGATATCGGAAATCGGCGCGATCGAATCGGTATTCGCGAAGTAGACGCTTTCCAGCGGGCGGCTCGCCGCCGGCCTTACTTTGGTGTAGAAGCCGGGCTCGGCCATGTACATCGGGTGGCCGCGGCGGTAAAGGTGGACTTCCAGGGGATCGGCGTTGAACCCCGGAAGCAATTTCTGGAAATCGGCGAGAACGTGAGCGGCCAGCGTGCGGCAGGTCTCTTCGCGCAGGAGCTTCGCGCGCTCGTGAGATTCCAGCGGCGTATAGCACGAGAGAATATTGTACTTCTGACGGTAGCCGGGCTGATTGCGTACCGTCCAATCGGCGACCACGAAATCGGTGAACGACTGGCCCGGGCACCAGGTGTCGTAGGCCTGGTTGGAAACCGGGCGATCGAAAACTAAGTTCACCACCGCGTAGGGGATGTAGCGGATTTGCTGCATCGCTTCGAGTTGCGCATCGGGAATTCCGGAGAGGATTCGAGCGGTGATGAATTTCGGCGACGCCATGATCGCGGCACGCGCAGCCACGGTTTTGAGCTGCCCCTGGTGCACGAAAGTCACCTGTACGCCGGATTTGTCCGGCACTACCGAAACCACCGTGGCTCCGCCGAGCATCGCGGACGGGTGGTCGCGCTGCACCGCTTCGGCGAGCGCCTTAGTGATCGCGCCGTTTCCGCCGGGGAGTGTGACGCGGCGCTCGGGTTCCTTTTCCGCGGCGATTACTTGCAACTCGTTGAGTCCGACGAAGGCGGAAGTCTCATCGGACTTGGCGCCCCAGTTCGACGGTCCATAGCAATCCCACCACTGTTTCAGTTCCGGAGCGTAGCCGGTGAGGTATTGGGAGAAGGGTTGGGCGTCCAGTTGAGCCTGGTTGGCCTCCACCTTCATTTTCTGGACGTCGCTGCGAAATTTCTTGAAGCTCTCGCGGACGCTGGGGTCGAAGGGCAAATCGTCGAGGCCGGAGAGCCAGGTGTTGGCGACCAGTTTCCCGCGAAGGATGGTGGGATCCGGGCTGTCGATGGGGAGCTGCTTCAGGCCGAGGGCCTGCGCGAGTTGATCGGCCTCGGAGCCTTCGGTGTCAAAGGCCGAACCGGTGGCGAAATACTGGCCGTTATAGTTTTCTTCGTACGCGTTGCCGCCCCAATGCTCTTCCTTTTCCAGCAGCAGATAATTGTAGGCTTTGAGGTGGTATGCGGCGGCCAAGCCACTCATCCCTCCGCCAACGATTACTACGTCGTAGCGGGCGGAGACCGCGGGCTTGTCGAAGACGTGGCCGTCGCGGACTTGGTGGCAAATTTCGTTGTGTTCGCCGTCGACGATTGGCGGCGCGGATGTGGGCGTCGGCGCTGCCGCCGCGAGCAACGTCATGTCCACCGGGCAGCCCGCGGCGACCGATCCGGCGACTACAAACTTCAGAAAATCTCTGCGATTGGTTGTCATGGGACCTCGAGTTTCTTGGGTTCGCGGCGCACCTTGCGCCGGAGCGCACACTACATGCTTGTCGGGATGAGCGCGGGCGCGGCCGCCACGCCGCGATCGGTGCGCGTCCGAAGCCGATACCACACGACGATCAGGGCGATGGAAAAGAGCAGGATCAGCGTGGAAATGGCGTTGAGCTCGGGCGTGATCCCGCGGCGAAGGCGCGACCATATCTCCAGCGGCAAGGTGTTTTCCCGGCCGATCAGGAAGAAGCTGACCGCGATCTCGTCCATGGACAGCGTGAAAATCAGCAGCGCCGCGGCGATGATGGATACTCGCAGATTGGGCAGGGTCACGCGCCAAAACGTCTTCCAGTGATTCGCGCCAAGGTCGAGAGAAGCTTCTTCCTGCGCCCGATCCAGTTTTTGCAGCCCGGCGAAAATTTCAGTGGTGGCTACCGAGATCAGCGCCGTTCCGTGACCCAGCACGATGGTCAGCAAGCTCAATTTCATTCTCGCCGCGGTGAACAACATTTCCAGCGACAGACCAGTGATGATCCCGGGCAGAATCAGCGGCAGCAGAACGATGCGCCTGAAGACCGCCTTGCCGGGGAAGCCGGTGCGGTCAAGCGCCAACGCGGCCGGCAATCCAAGCCCAATCGAAATGGCGACTCCGGCCAGCGCTACGAGCAAGCTGTTCAGAACGGTGTTCCACAATTCGGCGTCATCGAAAAGCGTTGCATACCACTTCAACGTCCAATTACGCGGCGGGAAACCTCCGACACCCTGGCCGTTGAACGAATAGATCACCAGCACCAGGATCGGCAGATACAGAAAGGCGTACACCACAGTGGAATAGCCGGCCAACCAGCGTGGAACCTTGCGACCGTTCGTGTCGGCGGTAGTCATTGTCCCTTTTGCCAGGCGTCCTTGGTCACGAATGCGACAGTGTTTTCTCCAGCCGCTCAACACCAGCCAGCAAGGCGACCACGAGCAGCAACATACATAGCGAAATCGCTGAGCCCAGCGGCCAGTTTAAGGCCGACCCAAACAGGCTGACCACAATATTGGAAATCATAATTCCGCTCGGTCCGCCGACCAGCAGAGGCGCCAGGAAATCGCCAAGCGTGAGTACGAATGCGAAAGTGGCGCCGGCCAGCACCCCCGGAATCGAGAGCGGCAACACCACCCGCCAGAATGTTCTCAACGGTGACGCTCCCAGGTCGTGCGAGGCTTCCAGTAGATTCCGCGGAATATGCTCGAGTGAAGCGTAAATCGGCAGGAACGTGAACGGCGTGTAGATATGCGTGAGCGTGAGAATCACCGCAAATGGGCTATACAGGAAGAATCCGACAGGATGGTGCGTGAAGTGAAGATATTGCAAGACGCCGTTTAGCACACCGTCGCTGCCCAGGATCGTTTTCCAGGCGTAGCCGCGAACCAGGTAGCTCACCCACAGCGGAATGATCACCAGTTGGTAGAGCAGGTCTTTGCGTTTGGTGGCGAAAAACGACAAGCAGTAGGCCAGCGGGTAGCCCAGGGCAAGCGCCAGCAGCGTTACCGTGGCAGCGATGCGCGCTGAGCGAAACAGAACCGTCGCATACATGGGATTGTGAACCAGCTCGCGGTAGTTACCGAAGCTCCACGAATGCACGACCACCTGCAACGGCCCCGAGACGCTCCAGAAGCTGTAGCAGAAAAGAATCGAGTAGGGCAGCAGCAGAAAAACGATAACCCACAGCAGCGGCGGGACCGCAACGGCCGCTTTGTACCCGCGGGTGTACATGCTCACTGGGCTGGTCCCTCGCCAGCGGACGCGGCGCCAGCGGATGGAACTTTGGCGGATGGGCCGCCATCCGGCGCGGCATCGGCGGGTGTCGGTTCTGCCGCGGGTGATTCCACGGACGGTACGTCTGCGGACGGTGCGCCTACGGACGGTGCGCCTACGGATGCAGCCGCTGAGCCGGTGGCGCGAACGGCAATCGCGTCGCGCATATCAAATTCAAAACGCTGCTCGCCCTCCAGCGCACTGCCACTAGGGACCCGGACCCGCAGGGTTTGCCGGTCCGGGCACACGATCTCCATAAAATCGCTGGCCCCGCCAAACGTCTGCGTCACCACTCGCGCGCGAAAGCGCACCGTGTCCTCAGAAGGCAAACTCGTCTCAGCCGGAGGAACCACCCGGATGGACTCAGGACGCAGGGAAAACAGCGCGATACCATTGGAGTATGCCGAGCCGCCCCAGCGCCACGCGATGGTCCCGGCGCACGCCACCCCACCGCTCACTTCGGCGCGCAGAATATTCGTCTGGCCGATAAATTGGGCGACGTACGCGGTTTCAGGACGATTGTAGATTTCGCGTGGTGTGGCGACCTGCTCCAGTCCTCCGGCGCGCAGAAGCGCGACGCGGTCCGAGAGCGCCATCGCTTCGTCCTGATCGTGGGTGACAAACAGGAATGTAATTCCCACTTCGCGCTGCAGCGACTTCAATTCCACCTGCATTTGACGCCGGAGATTCGCGTCCAGCGCGGATAAGGGTTCGTCCAGCAGCAGAAGTTTTGGCCGGTTCACCAGCGCGCGCGCCAAGGCCACCCGTTGCTGCTGCCCGCCGCTCAATCGCGCCGGCGCCTGCCGCGCAAATTCAGACATCTTGACCATTGCCAGCGCCTGCTCCACGCGTCCGAAGATTCCCGCCCGCGGCGCGCCTTGCGCCCGCAAGCCGTACGCAACGTTTTCCCGTACCGAAAGATGCGGGAACAGCGCATAACTCTGAAAAACGGTGTTCACCGGACGCTGATAAGCGGGCAATCCTTCGAGCCGCTCGTTGTCCATCCAGAGTTCTCCGCTGTCCGGTTGTTCGAACCCGGCGATCATCCGCAGCAGCGTGGTTTTCCCCGATCCGCTTTCGCCCAGGATGGTCAGGAATTCGCCGGAAGCGACGTCCAGTGACACGCCGCGCAGCACTTCGCGCTCTCCGAAGCGTTTGATCAGCGAACGGATGGATAGGAGCGGGATCACGGCGCGGCCTTCACCTCGTTCCACACTTCGGTGTACTTGGCGCGGCGCTGCACTTGTTCCCAGAAATAAATGTGGGCCATGTAGGCATCGGGATCGTCGAGGTGCAGGTTCTTCCTCTGCTCGTCCGGCATCATCTGCGCACTCAGGGGATTGGCCGGATCGTATCCGGTGACGTCAGCGACCATCTTCTGCGTTTTCGCTTCGATCATGTACTCCAGAAATTGCTCGGCGAGTTCGCGGTGCTCGCTGGCGGCGGTGATCATCAAGTGATCGATCCATCCAGTGGTGTTTTCGCGAGGAATGGTTTCGCCAGCCGGGAAATGCGCGACGCGCAGTTGGTTGGTCATCAGCGGCCATCCCATGGCGGCGACGATCTCATGGTTCTCAAACAGATTGGTCAGCTCGCCCCCGGTGGTCCATATTTTGCGGATATTGGGTTTCAGTTGCAGCAATTTTTCTTTCACCTTGGCGAGTTCATCGTCGCTCAAGTTGTACAGGTGCGAGGGATCGGGCTTGTCGTAGCCGAGCAACTGCGCGGCCATGTATAGGGTGGAAAGCTCGTCCCACACCGAGATCTTGCCCTTATATTTTGGGTCCCAGAGCACCGCCCAGCTTTCCGGCGGCGTTGTGAAAACGGTGGTGTCGTAGAGCATTGGATTCGGTCCCCAAGTGAACGGCACGCCGTAGGTGTTGTTGTTGACGCGCACCAGCGGCATCGCGCGCAAGCGGGGAGAAAGCTGTTGGTACGCGGGGAATTTAGTAACGTCCAGGGGAGCCGCCAGGCCGGAAGTGGCGATCATCGTGGCCACGTCGCTCGACGGCGAGATCACGTCGTAATTGCTCGCGCTGCCGCCGCGCAATTTCGCCACCAGCTCGTCACTCGATCCCATATACGCCGCGCTCACCTTGCAGTGATGCGACTCTTCGAATTGGTGCACGAACGACGGATCGGCGTAGCCTTCCCACACCAGCAGACTGAGCGTCGGAGCCTGCGCATGGCACCCACAAATCGCCAGCACCGCCGCTACGGAAATTGCCGCGAGTAATTTGGATTTCATGGTTTCGCCGCCTCGCCCTTGCCCCCGGCCTTGGCCGGGCTTTTGCCATGGCTGCTCGCGTCCCACCCCGGATCGGTGTACACCACTTTTCCCCCAACCATGGTCAGCGCCACTTTCGCATTGTGAAGCTGATGCGGATCCATTTTGAAGATGTCGTCCGCCAGGATGATTAGGTCCGCCACCTTGCCTACGTCGAACGAACCCTCGGTCGCCTCGCGTCTCCCGGCATACGCTGCGCCGATTGTATACGCGGCAATGGCTTGCGGGAGAGTGATCTTCTCTTGCGGTATCCAGCCGCCGGGCGGGTATCCATTCTCGTTTTGCCGCGTCACCGCGGTTTGCAGCCCATCCCAAGGACGAATGGTCACCACCGGCCAATCGCTTCCAAACGCCAGCCGCCCGCCTGCCGCCAGAATGCTATGCCACGCGAAACCAAGCTCCGCCCGCTGCGGTCCCACGTTGCGGCTCCAAACATCCAGAGTATTCGCCGCAACCGGCTCGGCGTGAAGCGGCTGCATGCTGGCGATCACTCCCAGCGAATGAAAGCGGGGTATGTCCACGGCGGCAATGGTCTCGACGTGCTCCACTCGGTCGCGCGAATCCATATGGTGGTTGGCGAGGTGCGCCGCGGCATACGCATCGAGCGCCAGACGAACGGCGCGATCCCCAATGGCGTGGGTGAAAATCTGAAATCCGCGGCGATCCAGCTCGAGCACCGCTTGCTTGTACTTTTCGGGCGCCCAGAACATGGTGCCCGACTGGCTCGGATCGTCGCTATATGGCGCAAGCATCGCGGCGCTGTGCGCTTCCACCACGCCGTCGAGAAAAAACTTCACCGTGCCCGCGGAAATCCAATCGTCGTTCCATTTGGCGCGCGCCGCCTCCAGCGCGGCGATGTCCGTTGCACGCAGCTCCGGGAACGCGACCACCTTGGCGATGGAAATGCGCATCGTCAATTCGCCTTTTTGCCGTAGTTCGTTGTAAATGTCGAACGCTTCGAAATCGCCTTCCAGGCTGTAGGCGCGAGTCACCCCCGCCCGCCGCGCCGCTTCCAGGCCTCGACGGATCGCCGCCACTTGTTCCTCACGCGAAGCCGGCGGGATCTTCTCCTTGATCTTGTCTTCCGCGAATTCCTTCAGCGCTCCCGTAGCTTCGCCGGTTTTCGGATCGCGCACGAATGTCCCCATCGGCGGATCGGGGGTCGTACGGGTGATCCCAGCCAATTCGAGCGCTTTGCTATTTGCCCAACTGCTGTGGCCATCGAAGCAGTCCAGCAATACCGGCCGGTCCGGAACCACTTCGTCCAGGTACTTCTTATCCGGCAGGGCGCTCGCGCCGAACACCTCGTAATTCCAGCCCCCTCCCAGGATCCACGGTTCGCTGGGATGCGCATCGGCATATTTCTTCACCGCGGCCTGCATTTCCTTGATCGAACGCATGTCCGAAAGGTCCACTTGGGTCATCTGCTCCGCACCTTCGAGGAAATGCAGGTGCGAATCGGTGAAGCCCGGCAGAACCAGGTGGCCCTGCGCGTCGATCACTTTGGTTTTGCTTCCGCGGAATCGGCCGATCTCGCGGTCATTTCCAAAGCTCAGGATGTGCCCATCGCGAATCGCCAGCGCCTCCGCCCAGCGTTGCCGTGGGCTCAGCGTGTAGATTCGAGCGTGCACCACGATCGTGTCAGCGCCCTCGGACTGCGGACCGGGCGTCGCGGCGTGCATCCAGCACGCAACGCACGCACCCAGCACCACGGCGCTGCAGGCCAGCACCCCCCGGAGTCTCATCAACCTCTTGTCCCTTTTCGGTACATGGCCGTCATTATCGGACGCCTCGAACTGGCATTATCCGGGTCGCCGCGCCAAATTCAAAATACCCCGCCTCGAAATACCAGCGAACGGCGCCAAATGGCTAAGTCTTTGTTGGCGCAGTCGATAGATTTAGCAGTCTTTCGGCGCCCACATATACAAAAATTTTATCCACCGTATTTCTACGGAAGAGGCCATGAAAACTGGCCAATTTCTTCTTGACAAGGCCCAGACCATACACTAACGTTCGCGGATTATGGTAAGGTTTTTTCTCGCTCCAGTACGTTATTCAACCCGGGCCGGGGTGGCTCGGTCGCACGCGAAGTCCGAATAAAGGAGTGTCGATGCTTCTGAGGGTAATTCTCCGGGTGTCTCTGCTTGCAGTCCTCATTCTCTCCGCCGGCTCCGCAGCCATGGCGCAAACCACCGGCGAAATTCAGGGCACCGTGAAGGATGCTTCCGGCGCACTCGTTCCGGGCGCGGGCGTAACCGCCACCTTCCAGGGAACCGCAAACGCTCGCACCGCGCAGAGCGGCAAAGATGGCGACTTTGAATTCACCGAAATGGCCATCGGGCACTACACCGTCACCGTGGAAGCCGCGGGCTTCAAGAAATCGACCATCAACGACGTCGAAGTCACCTTGGGCCACGTCACCCTCGCCAACGTCACCCTGCAAGTCGGCGGCGCCACCGAAACGGTCACCGTCGAAGCCCAAGCCGCGCAGGTGGAAACCTCCAGCACCCAGATTGGCGCGGTGATGAACGACGTCGCCGTCAGCCAGCTCCCGCTCACCAGCCGCGACGCCTACCAGCTCTTGCAACTCCAGCCCGGCGTGCAATCGCAGTTGGGAGCCGACTTGTTTTATGGCAGCGACAACGCCGGAGTCGTATCCGTCAACGGCGGCCGCGGGCGCGCCAACAACTACATGGTCAACGGCGGAGACGGCAACGACATTTTCGTGAACCTGCCGGCCATTCAGCCCTCCCCCGACGCGATCGAAGAGTTCCGCGTGATCACCAACACTTTCGACGCCGAGTACGGCCGCAACTCGGGCTCCGTGGTCAACGTAGTGACCAAGTCCGGCACCAACGCCGTACACGGAGACACCTACGATTTCTTCCGCAACAAGGATTTAAACGCCCGCGGCGCCTTTGACACCGAAAATCCGCAATACAACCAGAATCAGTTCGGCGCCACTATTGGTGGCCCGATCAAGAAGGACAAGACCTTCATCTTCGGTTCCTACGAAGGCAATCGTTTGCGCCAGGGAATCCCGTCCGGCTCCGTCACCCTGCCATCCGCCGCCGAAGCCGGAGGCAATTTCTCCGCAGGACCGGTCTTTGCCGGCACCATGATCGACCAGAATTTCGCCAGCAGCGTTGGCGCCCGCACCACCGGAGGTTCCGGCACCACTTGCGACTCGGCCGCCACCGCGCAGGAGGTTGCCGCAGGGAGCGCCTATCAGGGCGGCGTATCCAATAGCGTCGGCCAATATTTCCAGAATATTTTCCCGGGCAACGTAATTCCGGTGCAGTGCTACGACCCCACCGCGCTTGACCTCTACAACGGATACGTCAAGCCCTACGGCACCGGCACCATCGGCCTCACTCCGGTAATGCCCGACCGCGAAGATCAAACCACCCTTCGCCTCGATCACAAGCTCACCGGCGCGCAGCAACTCAGCATTTACTACTACTTCGACGACAACAGCTACACCGCTCCATTTTCCGAATTTCAGGCGGCCGGCGCGAACGTTCCCGGCTTCGGCGGAATTTTCAAGACTCGCGTCCAGCAGATCAATGTGAGCCACACCTGGACCATCGGCTCGAACGCCGTGAACGAATCGCGGTTCAACTTTTTCCGCGAGGCCCAGGGGGATTTGAACCACCCCCAGCGCGCCCTGGCCAGCGTGCAGGCCTCCTGTACCACCGTTGCCAGCGCCAACTGTTTTGCCGACCCCACCGATCCCTCGTTGGGGATCACCACCGACCTGCCCGGGCGGACCGGCGTGCCGTTCATCCAGGTCGACGGCGGATTCGCCATCGGCAACAACCAGGAAGGCGAGCTGCCGCAGATCGGCAATACCTTCCAGTGGACCGACAATTACACCCGCATTTACGGCAAGCACACCGTTAAATTCGGCGGTGATTTCCGCATCCAGCGCTTCAACCAATTTCTCTATTACAACGTCAACGGCGCGTTCGACTTCTTGAGCGACACCACCCTGTGCTCGCCGCAAAATACCTCGTCGAGCTGCGACGCTCCATACACCAACGACGTTGGCTACCCCGATTCCTACCCCAACTATTTCCTGGGTTCGCCGGGCTCATACTCGCAGGGCGCCGCCCAGGGATTGAACAATCGCAACAAAGCTCTCTATCTCTTCCTGCAGGACAGCTGGAAGATTCGCCCCACCGTCACCCTTAACTACGGTTTGCGCTGGGAATTGAATACGCCTTACGTCGATACCGAAAACCGCTTGCAGACCTTCCGTCCCGGCCAGGACACCACTCAATATCCTTGCTGGCTCTCCGGAGCGAGCGCCGCCAACCTGGGCCTCTCGGCCGGCGATTGCGGACCGAACAGCGGCGCAAACGACGCCGTGTTTCCCACCGGGCTGGTATTTCCCGGAGATAAAGGCGTGCCGCGCGGCCTCACCACCACTTACTACAAGGCGTTCGCTCCGCGCATCGGTGTCGCTTGGAGTCCCAACTGGACCGATGGCATGCTAGGCAAAATCGCCGGCGGTCCCGGCCATTTCAGCATCCGCATGGGCTTCGGGCTTTTCTACAATCCCATCGAACAGTTGGTCGAGGAGCAGTTCAGCGCGGAGCCCCCGTTCGGCGGCAGCACATTTGTCTCCGATCCGGAATTCAACACCCCGTTCCTGCTGCAGGACGGTGAGACCGTTCCCAACCCGTTCCACGGCGTGATTCACCAGAATCCCAGCAGCCCCTGCTTCGATTCCACCGGACCCGCGGGATGCGTCGATTGGTCCACTTTCCGGCCGCTCCTGCTCTTCGGCGAATTTCAACCGCACTTGCATGCCCAGTATTCCGAGCAATACAACCTGACCATCGAGCGCCAAATGGCCAAGGATACCGTTCTGCGCGTCGCTTATGTCGGGACCGAAGATCACCACTTGCTCGCTTCGCACGACCTGAACATCGGCAACGCGCAGACCTGCCTTGGGCTCGCGGCCATCGCCAATCAGGATCCCAGCGGCAACAGCTTGCTCTCGGCTCCTGGCGGATCCACCGGAAATACCTGCGGACCGTTCGGCGCGGATTCCGAGTATTACGTCGCTCCCGGCACGGTTATCCCGGCAATCACCCCCACATCGACCAATCCCAGCGGCGGCTTGGTTCTGCCCTACGGTCCCAGCGGGCAGACCGTCCTGAATCCCGGCACCGTGGTAGGCCCCAACGGAATCGTCCTGGTCGGCCTGCGAAAGTATTCGTCGCCACAGTGCCAGCCAATGAGCGGAGCGCAAATGACCGGCTGCCCGCAAGACGGTGTGCCGGTGTTCAGTAACATTTTCGCGGAAGATACCATCGCCAATTCCAATTACAACGCTCTGCAAATCTCTCTGGACCGTTCCATGGCCAAGGGTTTGTTCTTCAATTTTTCCTACACTTTCAGCAAAGCGATCGACCAGGGCGCTTCCTTTGAAAACGAATTGAATCCCACCGACTACGCTTTGAGCCGTGGTGATTCGCTCAACTACGCCAAGCATCGCTTCGTCTTCAGCCCGATCTGGGAGATTCCCGTTCCCAAGTATTCCGGCATTGCCGGCAGGTTGGCCGATGGCTGGGCTCTTTCCGCGATTGTCACTTTCCAATCCGGCTTTCCCATCCGCTTCTTCACCGCCGACGACCAGGAACTCGAGAGCAGCTTCTTCTTCGAAGATGCCAATACTCCCGAGATCACCGGCAAAGTCCAATTCACTAATCCCAAGACCAATGGCGGCTACTATTTCAACGTCGGCAACATTTCCGATCCCGCTCCCGGGACCTTCGGCAATTCTCCGCACGCCCTGTGCTGCGGGCCGGCGCTCAGCGATACCGATATGTCCATCCAGAAGCGCACCAAGATCACCGAGAGGTTGAATACCGAACTCCGCGCCGACTTCAGCAACGTCTGGAACCATACCGGCTTCGAAAATCCGGACGGGAATTTCAGCGATACCACCTTCGGCCAGGTGCTGAAAGCCCGCGATCCTCGCGTGCTCCAGTTCGGTTTGAAATTCTTGTTCTGAAATCGACCGGCGCTCCATTTCCCACCGGAGCGCTGTGTACGGGATCCGAAAGGGCCCGGGGTCGGATCCCCGGGCCTTTGCACGTCTGCTCCGCACCCGCTCTTCCGTCCGGAGCTTCGTCCGAGCATGCCACCGGGTGGCGCACCTTCGCCGTTAAGGGTGCGGATTTTGAAACATCGCCAAGTTTTCGCTGCAGCGATTCCAAATCGCCAGCGACCGAGTTTGATGTCGAAGCACCAGCTTCAGGAGGCAGTCATGCACGAAGGTCTACAACAGGAACTGGCAACATACGAAAAGCGCACTCCGAAATCGCGCGAAGCGCACACCAAGGCACTCACCCGTATTCCCCTGGGTGTAGCCAGCAACTATCGCGCCTACGAGCCCTATCCGATATTCGTCCGCGATGGCCGCGGCGGGCATATCCACGATATCGACGGCAACGAGTATCTCGATTTCAACCTCTGCTTCGGCGCGCTCATGGCCGGCCACTTGCACCCCGCCGTGGTCAAAGCCGTCGAGGGCAAGCTCCAGACCGGAACCATGTTCGGCATGCCCCACGACGCCGAATTCGCGCTGGCCCAGGAAATCTGCAGCCGCTACCCCATCGACATGGTCCGCTTCAGCAACAGCGGCACCGAATGCACCATGCACGCCGTCCGTTTGGCGCGCGCCGCCACCGGCCGCGACAAAATCATCAAGATGGAAGGCGGCTACCACGGCCTCCACGATTCCGTACTGGTTTCGCTGAAGCCCAAGCTGAAAGAAGTGGGCCCCGCGGATGCCCCCATCTCGGTGCCCGGCGGCGAGGGGATACCCAAGGCTACCGTAGCCAACACCTTGATCGCCCAATTCAACGACGCGGCGACGGTAGAAAAACTGTTCCTGAAACATCCCAACGAGATCGCCGCAGTGATCATCGAGCCGATCATGATGAACGTCGGCATCCTGATGCCCAGCCCCGGTTACCTCGAGTCCCTTCGCTCGATCACCAAGGCCCACGGCGCGCTCCTGATTTTCGACGAAGTGAAGACCGGCGCCAAGCTCGGCTACGGCGGCGCGTGCGAATATTTTAAGATTCAGCCCGACTTGGTTTGTCTGGCGAAATCGATTGGCGGCGGCTTCTCCCTGGCGGCTTTCGGTGCGCGAAAGGAAATCATGAACCTGATTTCCGACCATCGCGTTTTCCACGGCGGCACCTACAACACCAATCCGGTGGCCATGGCCGCCGGTCTGGCCACGTTCCGTGAGGTGCTCACTAAGGACGCCTACTTTCACGTCGAAAAGCTCAATAAGAAACTCGTTGGCGGGTACGACGACGTGCTGAAAAAGACCGGTCTGCAGGCTTACACCGTGAGTGCCGGAGCCAACGGCGCGCTGATGTTTTTCCCCAAGCCCATCCAGAATTATCGCGATTGGCTCGGCGTCGATAGCGACCTCTGGCGGCACTACTGGTTCGCCATGGTCAATCGCGGCGTGATGGCTCAGCCCTATTGGTGGGACGAACAGTGGACCATCTCCGTCGCCCACACCGAAGCGGACATCGACCGCCACATCGCTACCTTCGCCGAGATTGCTCCCGACCTGGTGGCGGCGCAGAAGGGACAAACGGCGACAGCGGCTCGCTGATTTCGAGCGCCGCTCTTGGCGGGCGGTTCATTCGTTTTGAGCCGCGCTCCCGGAGCGCGTCGGGTGGCGCACCCTTCGCCGTTAAGGGTGCGGGTTTTGTCCCAGCGCGGTGTCCGATCGCGTTCCACATTCGGATTTTGCGACGATCACAATTCTCGATTCGGCCTGTCTGGAGTCGAGTCCACGGAGCGCGCGTGCCAGCGACTGACAGCGATCCAAAACCGCATCTGCAGCGAGTGCTAGGCCGCTGGGACCTGGTGCTCCTGTTTGTCGTCGCTGTTTTCAACCTCAACGTTCTGCCTTCCATCGCTGCCAACGGAGCCTCGACCATTTGGCTGTGGATCGTTGCGCTGATCCTTTTTTTCTGGCCGCAGGGGATTGCCGTTATCGAGTTGGGTCATCGCTACCCGGGCGAAGGCGGCGTTTACCTCTGGGCCAAGGAAATTTTCGGCGATTTCCACGGTTTCCTCTCCGGCTGGTGCTATTGGACCAACAACATGCTCTACGTCCCCACCGTGCTCCTCTACTTCGTGGGTGTCTGCGTATTCGTGCCCGGCGGACGTTGGGTGCAGCTCGCGGATAACAAGATTTTCACCCTGTCCGCTTGCCTGCTCCTGTTAGCGCTGCTGGTGGTCCTGAATATCATCGGCCTTGGCGTGGGGAAGTGGATCAATAATCTGGGAGGCATCGGCACCGGAATCGCGGCTGCGACGCTCATCGGCTTGGGAGTGATCGTCTACGCCCACTTCGGCACCACCATTACCGCCGCCGACTTTCGCATTCCTGCCGACCCGCGATTTTTGCTGAATGGCTTTGGCGTGATTTGTTTTGGCTTGGTCGGGCTCGAACTGGCCTCGGTGATGGGCGACGAAATCCAAAATCCCGCAAAGACCCTTCCCTTCGCGGTAATTTGGGGCGGATTGATTTCCGGGGCGCTCTACATCGGATCGACCCTGACCCTGCTGATTGCCGTCCGCCGGAGCGACATTAGCGTGCTGCAGGGAATCGTTCAGGCCGTCAGCCACATGGCCGCGCAGGTGGGCGTCGGCTGGATCCTCGCGCCCTTTGCGTTGGTATTGAGTTTGTCGATCGCCGGGATCGGATCGGCGTGGCTGGCCGGGTCGGCGCGGATTCCTTTCGTCGCTGGCCTCGATTCGTACTTGCCGTCATGGCTGGGCAAGTTACATCCCCGCTACAACACACCGTACATGGCCCTCACCGTTCACGGCGTAGTTTCATTTTTACTGTGCTTGATGGATTTTGCGGGAGCGGGAGTGGCTGAGGCGTTTCAAACCATGCTGTCTTTGGCGGTGGTGTTGCAGTTGATTCCGTTCCTATACATTTTCCTCGCTTTGCTGAAAATTAGCCTCGCGCCTGCCGACGGCAAGGGCCACTACTCCAACACCGTGTTGCTGATCGCCGGTGCCAGCGGGCTATTGACCACCATTTTGGCGATCATCGTCGCCTTTTTCCCGGCTCAACAGATCAAATCGGTCTGGTTGTACGAACTCAAGATGCTGGCAGGCACCCTTTTCTTCATCGGCCTGGCCTGGTTCTTTTTCTTTGTGTATGGCCGCCGCCGAACGGCAACCCCGAGGCCCGCATAGAAGATTTCCAATGGTGTTGCAGGTGGGTGCCCCACACGTCGGTTTTACGTGTGGGGGTTTTGACTCAAGGTTTCGTCTTTAGTTTCGACTCTGATGGTGGCTGATCGTAGGAGATGACCATGGCGAGTAGCCCGCAAACGAACGTCCGAAAATATCAAATGTTGATCAACGGAAAGTGGCACGACGGCGATGGTGCCGCGCCCCTCTCCGTCTACGATCCTTCCACCGAGGAAGTGATCGCCACGGTCCCAGACGCCGGGCCGGGCGCGGTGAATGCCGCCGTCGCCGCCGCCAAGGCCGCCTTCGAGACCGGTCCCTGGAGCTCCACCTCCGCGCAAGAGCGCGGCCGCGTGCTATTCCGCCTGGCGGAGAAAATACGCCAGAATTCCGACATGCTCGCGCACATCGAGTGCCAGAATTCCGGCAAGCCCATCATCGAAGCCGAATACGATATCACCGACGCGGTTACCTGTTTCGAATACTACGGCGGAATGGCCACGAAGATCACCGGACAAGTGAATCCGGTTCCCGACAACGCCCTCAGCCTTTCGATGAAAGAGCCGGTGGGTGTGGCCGGGCAGATCATTCCGTGGAATTACCCGCTGCTGATGGCCGCCTGGAAGCTGGCACCGGCGCTGGCCGCCGGTTGCACCTGCGTTTTGAAGCCCGCGGAACAGACCCCGCTCACCGCCCTCGAGATGGCGGCGTGGTTCCCGGAAGTAGGCCTGCCCGACGGCGTGGTGAACATCATAACCGGCCTGGGCGAATCTACCGGCGCGCCCCTGGTGCGCCACCCGGACGTGAACAAGATTGCTTTCACCGGCAGCGCCGAAGTCGGAAAAATAATCATGAAGTCCGCGGCGGATACGGTGAAGCGCGTCACCCTCGAACTGGGAGGGAAGTCACCCAACATTTTCTTTGCCGACGCCGATTTTGAAGCGGCCATCGACGGCGCGCTGTTCGGCGTATTCATCAATCAGGGTGAAGTGTGTTCCGCGGGCAGCCGCATCCTGGTCGAGAAAAAAATCTACTCGAAATTTGTCGACGCTATGGCCGCCAAGGCGAAAACCATCCGTCTGGGCGCTCCGCTCGAGCGCGAAACCAAGATGGGTCCGCTGGTGAGTAAGGATCAATACGACCGTGTGCGGTCCTATCAGGAACTCGGCAAGAAAGAAGCGAAGGTCGCCGCCGGTGGCGGCCGCGCTGCGCATCTCGATCGTGGATTCTACGTCGAGCCCACCATTTTTTATGACGTCGATAATTCCGCGCGCATCGCCCAGGAAGAAATCTTTGGCCCGGTGGCCGCCGTGATTCCATTCGCCGACGAAGCCGAAGCGATCCGCATCGCCAACGCCACTCCCTACGGCTTGGCCGCGGCGGTTTGGTCCCGCGACATCTTCCGCGCGTTTCGCACCGTAAAGGCACTGCGCGCGGGAATCGTCTGGGTCAATCACATGCAACCGACCTACGTCGAAGCTCCCTGGGGCGGCTATAAGCAGTCCGGATTCGGCCGCGAGCTCGGCCCCCACGGTGTGGATGAGTATCTCGAGACCAAGCAGGTCCACATCAATCTCAATGAAACCCCGATTGGATGGTACTGACATGCCCAACATTGAACTGCGCACCGCCATACCCGGACCGAAATCCACCCAACTAATGCAACGCCGCGTCGCCGCGGTTCCGCGTGGTCCCGCCCACGCCACCCCGGTGTTTGCCGCGAAAGCGGAAGGCGCGGTGATCGAAGACGTGGACGGCAACACGCTGATCGACTTTGCCGGCGGAATCGGCTGCGTCAACGTAGGCCATCGTTCCCCCGGCATCGTGCGCGCCATACAACAGCAGCTCGAGAAATTCGTGCACACCTGCTTCAGCGTCGCCCCGTATGAGGGATACGTCGAGCTCGCCGAGAAATTGAATGCTTTGGTTCCCGGAAAGTTTCCGAAGAAGACCCTGCTCGTGAATACCGGAGCGGAAGCCGTCGAGAACGCCATCAAAATCGCCCGGCACTACACCAAGCGCCCGGCCATTGTTTGTTTCGAAGACGCATTTCACGGCCGCACTATGCTGACCATGTCCCTCACCAGCAAAACCAATCCCTACAAAGAGGGATTCGCACCCTTCGCTTCCGATATTTACCGCGTGCCGTTCGCTTACTGCTACCGCTGTTCCTATTCGCTCACCTATCCCGGGTGCAAAGTGTTCTGCGCGTCGCATATCGAAGACACGTTCAAGCGCGTGGTGGCCGCCGATTCGATTGCCGCGATTATCGTCGAGCCCATTCTCGGCGAAGGCGGATTCGTTACTCCGCCCCCGGAATTTCTCCCGATGCTCCAGGCCATTTGCAGGCGCCACGGAATCCTGCTGATTGCCGATGAAGTCCAGACTGGCATGGGACGTACCGGAGCGATCTTTGCCTGTGAAAAATTCGGAATCGAGCCGGATATTCTGATCACCGCGAAATCTCTCGGCGGCGGGTTGCCGATCGGCTCAGTGACTGGCCGTGCGGAAATTATGGACGCACCAGGCAAAGGAGCTTTGGGCGGCACCTTTGCCGGGAATCCTCTGGCCTGCGCCGCGGCGCTGGCGGTGATCGAAGAGTTGCAGAATGGACGATTGATGAGCCGCGCCAACGAACTGGGGGAACGTTTCGAGCAGCGTTCGCGTCAATGGCAGAAGCGCTGGGCCATCGTTGGCGAGACGCGCGGGTTGGGCGCGATGCGCGCCATCGAGCTGGTCCGTTCCCGCGAGACTCGCGAGCCCGCCAAGGAAGAGACCGAGAAAGTCGTAAAATATTGCTATGAACACGGCCTGCTCACCATTTCCGCAGGCACGTACGGCAACGTCCTCCGGGTTCTCGTGCCCCTGGTAATTACCGACGACCAGTTCGCAGAAGGGCTCGACGTCATCGAAGCGGCCTTGGCGTCCGTTTGCGAATCGCGTGAGCCGGTTGGCTCTTACTCCGCATAAATTCGCCACCGTCACGCGCCGCAAGCCGTGAGAAGATGAAATCCATGAGCACCGTTTCCAATTCACTGATGACCCACGGATTTTTAGTCAACGGCAAATGGATCGCTGAAGGCGAGGCCATCCCGATTCATTCGCCCTATGACGGCGCCGTGGTCGGGACCACGTTTCGCCCCGCCTCGGCGGATCTCGAAGCCGCCATTTCGTCCTCGGTGCGCGCGTTTGAAATCACCCGCAAAATTCCGTCCTACGAGCGCCAGCGCATCCTGCGCGCTGTATCCGCCAAATTAATCGAGCGCCGCGAGGAGTTTGCCCGCTGCATTGCGCTCGAAGCCGGAAAGCCGATCCGCACCGCCCGCGCCGAAGTCGACCGCGCGGTTCTTACATTTGCCGTTGCCGCCGAAGAATCCACTCGCATCGGCGGTGAATGGTTGCCGCTCGATGTGCAAGCCGCCACCGCAGGCCGCAGCGGCATCATTCGCCGCTTTCCGCTCGGTCCGATCGCCGCGATCACTCCGTTCAATTTTCCGCTGAATCTGGTCGCCCATAAGCTCGCCCCCGCCATCGCCGCCGGTTGCACCGTGGTCCTCAAGCCCGCCCCGCAGACGCCTTTCAGCTCCTTCTTGCTGGGCGAAGCGATCGAGAGCGCCGGATGGCCGCCGGGCGCGCTGAATATTCTGCCGCTATCGAATTCCGACGCTGAAAAAATGGTCGCTGACGACCGCCTGAAAATGCTCACCTTCACCGGCAGCGGCAAAGTCGGCTGGATGCTCAAGGCTAAGTCCGGCAAGAAAAAACTGACCCTGGAACTCGGCGGCAACGCCGCGGTAATCGTCCACAGCGACGCTGACCTTGAATTTGCCGCCGAGCGCTGCGTGGCCGGAGGGTTTGCGTATGCCGGCCAGAGCTGCATCTCCGCGCAGCGAATCTTCGTGCAGCGTGGCGTGGAAAAAAAGTTTACCGATGCGCTGCTCGCGCGCGTCGCCAAACTCGTCACCGGCGATCCGCTCGATGAGGCCGCCGATGTTGGCCCTATGATCAATGAGGACGCGGCCCGCCGCGCGGAATCGTGGATTAACGAAGCCGTTCAACAGGGAGCCACGCTGCTCGCAGGCGGCGCTCGCCGCGGAGCCGTCCTCGATCCGGCCGTCCTGTCGCACACTCGCCCGGAAATGAAAGTGAGCTGCGAGGAAGTTTTCGCGCCGGTAGTGGTCATTCAGCCCTACGAGCATTTTGATGACGCGGTGCGCGAGGTCAATCGATCGCCGTACGGATTGCAGGCCGGGCTCTTTACGCGCGACGTGAAACTCATCTTCCAGGCATATCAGGAATTGGAGGTGGGCGGACTGATCGTCGGCGATAGTTCCGCCTTCCGCATTGACCCCATGCCCTACGGCGGAGTGAAGGATTCCGGAATCGGCCGGGAGGGATTGCGCTACGCCATCGAGGAAATGACCGAGCCGCGGCTACTCGTTCTCAATCTCGCCTAACCATAGGAACGGCGCCGCGAAATCGCTTTTACGCTGCGGGGGAGTTGGGATCTCGCGTGACCATGCGGTTGCGGCGATTCTTGCTTAACTTTCGACCCAGCCAAATCAGCGGCACGCCGGTAGCGAACAACAGCAATGACGCCGGTTCCGGCACCGGTGCGCTGATCGCAACCACCTGATTCACGAATCGCGATGGCATTCCCGCGCGCCCAATTTTCGTCGCGTCCGCACTCTGTGGACCACTGAACAACGCGTACGTGATGCTATCGCCGCTCGGCGCGCCGATGGCACACGATCCCAAGTCGCTGCTCGGCGTGGTTGCACTGTGCGTGTTGGACGCAGCCACTCCCGTGCCGGGCATCTGATTCACAATCGAACACGTGAACGACCCAGCGTGCGGCCCGTCAAAAATTGCTTCCAGGGTGATGGGTGCGATGTTGGTCGATGGGGGTTTGATGGTGCCGTTGCGTACTTGCACGACCGGGGTTCTACTGAGGGCCTGCGACTGCGGATCGAATGCCTGGACTCCGTCGCCACGGGCGTCGAAGGCACCGGCTAAGACCAGCCCGGCAACTAACAACGACCGTAGGTACGTCATTTTTACGTTCTCCAAGTAGTTCCTACATGGTACAGCAGGTAGTGTGCCATTCAATGAGAATCGTGAGAATTTTATAAGTGCTCCAGTATCAATGACTTAATTTGTGGAAAACTTTGTAGCCAGTATCAAAGTGCTAAACTTTTGCACATTTTTGCCCACCAGCTCCACTTCGTGTATAGGACGTACGGCAGTCCTAACCGTCCACACGGGCTCAGTACACTCACCTAAGTAGACGCCCGGATCACTCGTGCGCAAAAAAATGGGACGTCGTTTCGTGGCGCGAAGCGGCGTCCCGTTCAACACACTTTCTAGCGGGGGTGTCCACCCGAATGTCCCGAACCGCCGGAAGCATGTTGTCCGCCGCCTCCGCCCGCACTCCGTCCGCCATTCCGCCCGCCATTCCGCCCGCTATTTCCATTGCCGCCGCCGGAGTTCGACGGCGCGCGATACGTCGGACTTGGCCGGCTGGAAGAATTTTGGCTCGGTGCGCGGTAAGTATTTGTCGGCGGCCGATATGTGTTTGCCGCCGGTGGGCGATAAGTATTCGCCGGCGCGCGAGAACCTGAGTTTCCTCCGCCGTAAGACGGCGTCGACCGCGGCGCAACAATCGGACGGCTCATGTTCAGCGACGGACGAGCGTAGCTCCGGTTGTTCGGCGCAGAATACCCGCGCCCCGCCGCAGATGCTCCGCCCGAATTTCCCGCCGCGTGCGACGACGACGGAGGCGTGAACGTGTGCCAGTTGCCTTGCGCGGCTGGCGAAGAATGCGCCGCACCCGAATTCCCGTTGCTGTTCCCATTGCTGTGATTTGCGAAGCTCGAGTTGCCGTTCACCGTGGTGTGCGTAGCCGCAGGCGCCGTGAAGCCGCGGCCGCTGCTTCCCGCGCCGGCCCCAGCCCTCGATACATTTTGCGCGCCGTTATAGAAATGTTGCTGCGCCATCGAATGGCTCGGTACCGATGAAGGGTTCACCGGCCGGCTCACCGATTGATAGCTCGCCTTCGTCGGCTGAACCGGCATCCGCCCGGAAACCATCCCGCCTTGCCGCAACGTCCTCGAATCGATCGCCATCTGATGCGCCGGAACCGCGCCGTGCCCGAATTCATTCGATCCCATCGAAGACAAGCCGCCGCGAACTCGCGCGTTGGTGGCCGCCAGTCCGATGTTGGAATAAGGATGCGCCAAGCCGCGCGGACCGAGCGGCGCATACCCGCCGCCCACTCGCCCGCCAAACCCGGTCACTCCATAGTGCCGGCCGTACCCTCCGTACCACGGATGATAGAAGTCCCCAGGTCCGATCGCCAGCCAGCCCACCCGTCCGAAACCAAAGCCCACTCCGAATCCAATTCCGAATCCGGCATGCCCGCCGAAACCAAAGAACGAAACATACGCCGGCGCCCACACCGGGTAATATTCCGGATACCCGGCCACCGGCCCGGGCCACCAGCACCAGCTGCCGCCATACACAAACCACCGTCCGTAATGATACGGAGCCCATCCCCACGGCTCGTACGATACCCATGTCCATCCGTAGTACGGTTCGTACGTCCACCGTCCGTCACGATACGGAGCCCAGTCCGCCCCGCCCGACGGCACCCAAACGTTGCCGTAGTCCGGTACGTTCTGCCAGCGTCCGTAAGCATCCAGGTCCTGCGATCCAACGTAGTAGCGATCGGTGTGCTGCCAGCTCGCCGCCTGATTGATGTGGCGGTCGCGGTCGCCATTCCACTGATCCCATTCATCGCGCCCTGGCGCGTCGCTGGTCTGATATTGCGGATTGTCCGTCCCGCGAATCGTGATCATCTGGCCGGCCGAGATGCGCGTGCTGCCTTGCTGCGTGCTGATATCCGCCTGGCCCCGCACCACGATCACGCGCGTATCCGAATCCGAGCGCACCTCCACGCGGAAGATGCCATCGCCCACCGGATGCACCGACATGTTGGGAGTGTCGATTTGCGACTGCGCTTCACTTCCAGCCGTCACGCTCAGGTCCATCAATCCGGATCCGAGTTGCACCTGAATATGTTTGCGCGTGAGGTCCGCAATCTTGGCACTGCTGTTCTGGTCCATCCGCAGAATGTTCGCGAAGTCCAGTTCCACCTCCGTTCGCCCGCCCGCGCCGGTGGCCACGCTGTCGCCCGGCACCACCGGGGTGTTCATCGTGGCGACAGCCCAATCCGTCGAGCCGTTGTGTTGGGTCGAGACATCGCCGTGAATCAAACTAACGCGCCCCACTCCCGGCGCCGACGCCGCATCGGCTTGCCCGTCAGTGGCATTGCCCTGCGCATCCGCAGAATTGCCTTGCGCATCCACGGAATTGGTCTGCGCATCGGCCGAGTTCGCTTGCGCATCGGGCGGAGCATCCTGCGCGCGCGCCGCACTGGCGAATGCCAGAACCAGCGCCGCCATCGTGAGAAGAAGTTTTTTCATTTTCGCGCCTCCCGACCGTCCCCTCAAAGTGTGGCCTTGACCGTCCGGGTTCATCTTCATGATTCCGCTGTAGATAATGCAGGTGCAGGACCAAACGTGGTTTGTCCATCGGAATTCAGTAAGTCGCTGAATCTAAGTTGGTTATGGGCGCTCGGGAAAACCCGCGGGCAGCCGGCATTATAGAGGACCGGCTGGTTTCAACCACCACTGGTGGTTTTCAACCAGCGGCCAAATCGCGTCACGGCACGCGCACGCCCCGAGACTCGAGCTAGGTATCGCTGTCCCCTGGCGAATCGGGCGCGCCCATCGTCGACAGCCGATACCGCAGCGCATTGCGCGACAGGCCCAGCGCTCGCGCCGCCTGGCTCTTATTTCCGTTGGCGCGCGCCAGCGCCTCGCGGATAATTTCATGCTCCCATTGCTCCAGCGTTTTTCCCTCCGGCAGCAGCGGCGCCGGACCGGCCGCCGCGGATGTCGAAGCGGACCGCGAAGACGCCGCGTCGAGATGAAAATCAGCCGCGTCCAGCGTCTCGTGCGCCGAAAGGGTAATCGCTCGCTCGATAATATTTTGCAGTTCGCGCACGTTGCCCGGCCACGAAAAATCCATCAGCATTTTCACCGCCGCCGGAGTGACCGCGCGAACCGGCTGCTTGCTGTCTTTCGCAAAGCGCTTCAGAAAGAAATCCACCAGCGCGGGAATATCTTCCTTGTGATCGCGCAGGGAAGGGATATCGATGGCCACCACGTTCAGCCGGTAATAAAGGTCTTCGCGAAACGTGCCGTCTTCGAGCGCGGCGCGCAGATCGCGGTTGGTAGCCGCCACCAGCCGGACGTCCACCTTCAGCGTTTTGGTGCCGCCCAGCCGCTCGAACTCGCGTTCTTGCAGCACCCGCAGCAGTTTCACCTGAGTGGCGGGCGGAACATCGCCGATCTCGTCCAGAAAAAGCGTGCCCTTGTCGGCCAATTCGAACTTGCCCGGCTTGCTGCTCGCCGCGCCGGAAAACGCGCCTTTCTCGTAGCCGAAAAGTTCGCTTTCCAGCAGATTTTCCGGGATCGCCGTGGCGTTGATCTTGATGAACGGCCCGGAGGCGCGATGCGAATGCTCGTGGATGGCGCGAGCGATCAGGTCCTTGCCCACGCCGCTTTCTCCGCCGAGCAACACCGTCGTATTGGTCGGCGCCACCCGCTCGACCATCGCCAGCACCGCTTGCATGCGCTCGCTGCGCGCGACGATATTTTCGTACTCGTAGCGCTGGCCGAGCGCTTCGCGCAGCGTCCGGTTTTCCTCCACCAGTTGGTTCGCCGCCAGTTCCTTGCGCACCACCATCAGCATTTCCGCCAGGGCAAACGGCTTCAGCACGTAATCGCTGGCGCCCTGCTTCATCGCTTCCACCGCGGACTCCACCGTTCCGTACGCGGTCATCACGATCACCGGCAGCCGCGCCGTGGATTTCTTGATGGCGTGTAGGAATTCCAGCCCGCCCATTCCCGGCAGACGCAAGTCGGTGATCACCAGGTCGATCGTTTCGCGGCTGAGAATCTTGATGCCGGCCTCGGCGTCCCCGGCGGAATAGGTGACGAATCCTTCCTCGCCCAGGCTCAGCTCCAGCAACCGGCGCATTTTCGCTTCGTCCTCGACGATCAATATGGATGGCATGCTGGTAATTCTATCTCCGATCCGCGCCGGCCGTGGCGCGCGATCTCACGCCGGCAATTCCGGCACCGCGCCAGTCGCATCGGCCGCCGCGCCGGGCGCGCCGCCCGCGGCCGGCAGGAACACGCGGAACAGCGCGCCGTGGCCCGCTTCGCTCTTCAATTGGATCGAGCCGCGATGGTCGTCCACGATTTTCGCCACGATGGATAGTCCCAATCCCACGCCAGTTTTCTTCGAAGTCACAAACGGATTGAAAATCTGTTCGCGCAGCTCCGCGGGAACTCCCGGACCGGAATCTTCAATCTCCACCCGCAATCCCGGCTGGCCATCTCGCGAGTCCGCCCACGTGCTCACCCGCAGCTTTCCTGAAAGACCTTCCATCGCTTCGTACGCGTTGAAGATCAAATTAATGAATACTTGCTCGCACAATTGTTCGTCGGCCAGAATTGCCGGCAAATTCTTCCCATAGTTGCGCTCCACGGTCACCGCGGCAGTTGGATACCGGGCGTGGGCCGCCTCCAGCGCCCGCTCCAGAACGCTCTCGATCCGCAGCGGACTCAGTTCCAATTGCGATGGCCGCGCGAAATCCAGGAACCGGGTGACCAGTCCGTTCAGCCGGTTTACTTCCGACGAAATGTAGCCGGCCAGTTCGCTTTCCAGCGGGTTCGCGCCCTGCAGTTTTTTCTCCAGCATCTCCGCGGAACCTTTGATCACTCCCAGCGGGTTGCGGATCTCGTGCGCCAGGCCGGCGGAAAGCTGGCCCAGCGCGGCCAGACGTTCGGCTCGCCGCGCGTCGGCCTGCACGCGCTGCAGTTCGCGATTGGTTTGCGCCAGTTGCTCGGAAAGGTGCTGGTAGCGCGCCACCTGCTTTTTATTTTCCACCACGAAGCGGTTCACCAGCATCCCCGCCAGAAAAAAGAACAGGATGCGGATCGCCAGTTCCAGATATCCCGAAGGCAGCACCTCGAATTCCTGCAGCGCAGGAATCAAAAGCGAGCAGTACGCCAGGGAAATCCCCAGAGTCCACAGGATGGTCCCGATCGCGCCGAAATTAATCGCCGCGGTCACCACCGGCAAATAGTAGATGGGATAGTACGAGCTGTTGATCCCCACGTCGCCGGTATGCTCCAGCAGCAGCGTGGCCAGCGCCGTCTTGATCAGGATGCTGTACACCCGCCCGCGCCCCGGAAACCGCGCGATCAGCCTCCCTTCAAATATCTGGAACACTCCAATCGCCAGCAGCACCAGCTGCTTGTGAATCTCATTGACCGGCGGCAGCAGCGCCAGCCCCGCCAAGAAGGCCAGCCACAGCAAATCCAGCCAATCAAATCGCGATCGCTCAGCGTCCGCCATTTTCTCCTGTTAGCAAATCTCCCGCGTAGAATCTAACAGCATTTATCCAGCGTGCGAAAGAACCGTAGTTGCGGCAGCCGTCGTGGCACAGCCGCGCCAGAGAGTCGGCAATTCCTCGCCCCCGGTGTCGCCTTTGTGCCGCGCCGCCGAGCGGAGGCTTAGAACTCCAGGTGAGCTTGAAGGGCGACCATGCGGGGCGTGCTGTCTCCGCCGAGGCCGACGCCTAGTAGGCCGGTGGGAGGGGACGTGGCGTAGCTGATTGCGCCGAACCCGGTTTGGGTGGAGGGCTTGCCGGGCAGACCGGCCATTAGCATGTTGGGGAGGGCAAAATTCGGGTGATTGAGGACGTTGAAGAACTGCGCGTCAAATCTTAGAGTCACGTGCTCGGCCAGCGGAAACGATTTGGTGATGTAGAAATCGCTCCATGTGAAATCCGGGCCGCGCAGCGCGTTGCGGCCTAGAGTGCCGAACTGGCAATTTGCGGGAGTGTCGCCGCCGGTGCTGGCGCCGGAGCCAGCACCGGGGCCCACGCTCGCGCACGCGCCGGTGCTGGGATCGACGGTCGAGACGAAGGCGTCGGGGTTGAGCCACTGCACCGAGCCGGGTTGAGTGATTCCTGGGAGCGGACTGCGGTGATAGAGCGAGACTCCGGGGACGGCGCTCGCGAATTGGGGGCCGCTGCCGTTGACGATTCCGTTTCCGTTTGCGGAGTACGGCGTGCTGAGTACGGAGAAGGGAATTCCGCTGTGCCAGAAAACGGTGCCTGACATTTGCCAGTCGTTCAGCACGAGGCTTAGCGCGCGGCTGCTCACCTTGAGCGGCAATTGATAAACATACTGGGCGTTGAGATTGTGGCGAATGTCGTAGTCGCACGGGCCGTAGTCGCGCGCCAAATCTCCCGGCAGAGGGGAGAGAATTCCTCCGGCGGAAAACTGCAGAAACCCGCCGTTGGAGACGGTGTCCATGCAGCGGCTCAAGGCGTAATTCAGCTGGCCCATTAGCCCGTGTCCCATCCGTTTCTTCGCGGTGGTTTGCAGGCCGCTGTAGCGGCTGGTGGCTCCGGTGGAAAATTGCGTGACGGCTCCGAATCGCGGATCGGTGGGCCGGGCGTAGGGGAATGGCGCAAAGCAACCATCGCAGACGGTTTGATAGCCGTTCACTTGAGTGAGGAATGGCTGATTGGCGGTGCGCGTTCCTACATATTGCGCTTGAATGCTTGCGGTCGAGCCGATCTGATGTTCTACGCCGGCGCTCCATTCGAGGAAGTACGGCGCGTGAAGTTCACCGTTGGGCACCGCGGTGATGGCTACCGGAGGCAGGCAGGTTTGCGGGTTGGCGTGGGGCGCGCGGCGGCGGCAGCACAGGAAAGTTCGCCCGGAAGAAACCCTTCGGTGAAGGATTGATTGGCGGCTGCGGTTGCGTCCACCGCGCTATTGGGCACTCCGGGGGCGATCGCGGTCCCGCCGGCGGTACCCAGGAGTCCGCCCTGGAAAGTTTTGACGTAGGGAGGATTGGCGCCAGCGACGTCGGCGATGCTGCCAGGCAACACGTCGCTGAAAATTCCAAAGCCCGCGCGCAGCAGCCATTTTGGCTGCGCCTGCCACGCGAACGCGGTTCGCGGTTGCAGGATGGCTAGCGGAGTTGCGGAGAGTATATGGTGCTCGCCGGTCTGAATCGCGGAGCTCAGCGGCTGATTCAGGTCGTGCGAGATGGAGTCGAAGGCGCCTGGGAGCCGGGCGATCTGCCCGTGGGGATTCAGCGGATTGGAATTGAAAGTGTCGCGGAGACCGAATGTCCAGGTTAGCTTGGACGTGACCTTCCAAGTGTCCTGGGCATAGAGATCCAAGTTCAGAAAGTTGAATGGCTCGTTGGCGGTGGTGGCAAAAGTTTCTGTCGCGGTGGACGCTACGCCATAAATATATTCCGGCAAAGTGGTGTAGGTCACCGTGGGGACGGCGCCCTCGCCAAAGTCATAATCGTTCAAGCGAAGGATGCGGATGTTTGTTCCAAACCGCAGCTCGTGTGAGCCGGCGCTCCAGGCCAGATTGTCATTAATGAAGTAGCGGATTGCGCTTCTTCCTTGAATCCAAGTGTTGTCGAGCCCGCCCAGGTCAGTGAAAGGAGCGTTCGCGCCGCTACCTTGCAGCACGATCGGGAACACCGCCAGCGTTTTCTGGAAATCGGCGGGTCCGAACAGACTTTGGTACCAGGAAAACGCGGGATTGAAATAGTTCACCAGGCGTTGGGAGAAAACGTGGGTGTATCCCGCGGCAAGAGAATAGAGCGGCTGAGGAGAACGGGCGTCGAACAGCGGACTAATCGGGTCGGTGTAGGCGGCCTGGACGCCGGTGTCGGCCTGAAATCGAAGCCAGGTGGAATTTTGCGGATTAAGGTCGTAATCGATGCGAGCTGTTTGCACTTGCTCGTGATCGTCGCTGGAATGCGAAACGCTCTGGCGATTGGCGCAGCCGGTTCCGTCGTTGACCGTGGCGGGCTGCGCGCCGCCGGCGTCGAACGGGCATCCCAGTACCGCGAGTGGCGTTCCGTTGGTATTGCCATAGAGTGAAAACATCTTCTTGTAGAACGGAACTAACTGCGGCGCCGGCGAATAGACGCTTTCGCTAACCGAGTCAGTTCCGCCAAGTGGAAGTTGCCGCAGGACGTAACTCTGAAATGCGGGAGTCGGAACGGTGGCGGCGGTGACGATGGGCAGTGCGATTCGAACCCACTCGCTATCGAAGAAGAAAAAGACTTTGTTGTGAACGATCGGGCCGCCAATGCTGCCGCCGAAGTGGTTCACGGTGGAGCGGGGCTTGCGATTTCCCGGCGTGGCGTTAGTGAAATAGTCGGCGGCGTCGAGCCTTGAGCCGTTCCACAATTCGTACGCGTTGCCGTGAAACTGATTGGTGCCGGATTTGGTGACGTAGTTGACCTGGGACGCGCCGTAGCGGCCTTGATCGACTTGGTAGGAAAGCGTGTTGACGGTAACTTCGGAGATTGAATTCAGGCCCAACACCAGGTTGGTCGATAGGCCGCTGTTGAGATTGGTCAGCGGATCATTGGTCTCCAGGCCGTCGACGATGTAGCCATTGGAAAGCGCGGGCAGACCGTTGAATTCCACGTTGCCGTAACCATTGGTGCCACCTACGAAATCGTTGCCGCTGCCTGCAGTGTTCACTAGCGCGCCTGCGGCGAACTGCAAGGGGTAGGTGAGGTCGCCGCCGGGGTTCGGGAGATTCTCCAGAGTGTGCGCGTTGAGGGTGGTGGATGTGTTCGCGTCATCTGGATTGAGAATCGCGGCTTCGCTGATTACTCGAACGGTTTGTGTGGATTCGGCGATCCGCAGAGTGACGTTTACGCTTTGCGTTTGGCCCAAGGCCGAGGATACCGAATCGTCCTGTTGCGGCTCGAAACCTTGCGCTTCAATCCGCACGGAGTAGGCGCCGGGCTTTAGCTGCGGGAAATTGAAACGGCCGAAGTTGTCGGTGGTGGCAGTCCGTTTCAGTCCAGTGTCGTTATTGGTGACGGTGATTAATGCCCGCGGGATCGGCGCGCCGCTGTCGTCGCTTACCTGGCCGGCTATGGCGCTGGTAGTTTCGCCCTGGGGATAGGCCGGTTTGGCTGCGAGGCTGAAAGGCAGCGCGGCGCAAAGGAATGCCAGCAAGGCATGGCGCACTGCGGGCGCTCCTGCTCGATTTAACCATGCCGCCATGTAGTTAACCATAGTTAAGTACTTAGATTAACGCAAGTAAATATAATGTAATAAGGCCGGTAACAGTAATGGATCGGCAGATGGCTTTTGGTCGATCCTGGAGAAGCGCGGGAAGGGCTGCAACGACGGGATTATCAGGCCGCCCGTCCTGCGCTTGGAAACTGCGGGCGCGGTGCGCTAAGCTCGTGGGCGATCGGCTGGTAACAGCCAGTACAGGAGGCTTTCATGAACGTTCGATATTTGGCGCTGATTGCGGTACCGATTTTCGCGGCGTCGGCCATGGCCCAGATGGGGCACGCTGATATTTACAATGCTAAGGGAGAGAAAATCGGCACGGCGATGCTGGCGAAAACTGAGAACGGCGTAAAGATCGATCTCGAGGCTTCGCAACTGCCGCCGGGCACGCACGCGTTTCACATTCACTCGGTAGGGAAGTGCGACGCTCCGGATTTCAAGTCGGCTGGGCCGCATTTCAACCCGGAAGGCAAAGAGCACGGCAAGGACAATCCCAAGGGCGCGCATGCTGGGGACCTATCTAATATTGAAGTGGGAGCGGACGGCACGGTGAAGACTACGGTGAATGCGCCGGGGGTGAGCCTGGGCAGCGGACCGACTGGGTTGTTTCCGCCGACCGGAACCGCGGTGGTGATTCATGAAAAGGCGGACGACTACAAGACTGATCCGACCGGGAACGCTGGCGCGCGGCTGGCTTGCGGAGTGATTCAGAAGTAATTGGACATAAGGATGGTTTGAGTTCGCACAGCCAGGTTGGCTGTGCCACGGATGTGGTGTGAAAACGACACCTGGGGCAACCACTTCACTTCGCTCAGCGCCCCACTCGTCGCCAAAGTTGCCCCGTATTCAAGAGACAAATTACGTTTCCGGGTCGTAGTTCAGGTTGGGAGCGAGCCAGCGTTCCATCGCGCGCAGGTCCATGCCTTTGCGGCGGTGATAGTCCTCCACTTGATCGCGATCGATTTTCCCTACCGCGAAGTATCTCGATTCGGGGTGCGAGAAATAAAAGCCGGAGACGGCTGCGGCGGGGAGCATGGCAAAACTTTCGGTCAGGGTGATGCCGGTATTTTCTTCGGCGTGGATCAGATCGAAGAGCTGGCGTTTCTCGGTGTGATCGGGCGCGGCCGGATATCCTGGCGCGGGGCGAATGCCGCGATAGCGTTCGTGGATCATGTCTTCTTTGCTCAGCGTTTCCGAGAGGCCGTATTGCCAGGCGTCGCGGGCGCATTTGTGGAGCAGTTCTGCTAAGCCTTCGGCGAGGCGATCGGCGAGTGCTTTGGTCATCAGCGCGTTGTAATCGTCGTTATCTTTCTCGAATTTATGCACCAGGTCGTCGACGTGGATGCCGGTGGTAACGGCGAAGGCGCCTAGATAATCGGGAACGCCGCTTTCGCGCGGCGCTACGAAATCGGAAAGCGCGAGATCGGGTTTGTCGTCGGATTTAGGAGTTTGCTGGCGCAGGGTATGCAGAGTGGTGAGCAGGCTGCTGCGCGATTCGTCGGCGTAAACCTCGATGTCATCACCCACGCTGTTGGCGGCGAACAGGCCGTAAACGGCGCGCGCTCCGATCAGTTTTTCTTTGACGATGCGCGCCAATAGTTCCTGGGCGTCGTCGAAAAGCTCTTTGGCCTTTTCGCCCACTTCCGGCGCTTCGAAAATCCGCGGATAAATGCCGCGCAGCTCCCAGGCGCTGAAGAACGGCGTCCAATCGATGTACGGAACAATCTGGTCCAGCGCCACCGGATCGTGTTTGCGCAGGCCGAGGAAGGAAGGTTTGGGCGGCGTGTATGACGCCCAATCGATCGCTAACTTGTTCTTGCGCGCTTGGGCCAGGGCCTTCAGATTCTGGGTCGAACGGTTGCGATGCTTTTCGCGGGTGATCTCCTGTTCCTTACGATTATCCTCGATGAAAGCGACTTTCAATTCCACATTGCTCAGGCTTCCGAGAACGCCTACCGAACGCGACGCGTCCAGCACGTGCACCACCGGATGGCGATAGCCCGGCGCGATTTTTACCGCGGTGTGGGTGCGGCTGGTGGTGGCGCCGCCGATCAACAGCGGCATCTCGAAGCCCTGGCGATCCATTTCCTTGGCCACGTGGACCATTTCGTCGAGCGACGGGGTAATCAATCCGCTCAGGCCGATCATGTCGGCCTTGTGATCGCGCGCGGCCTGCAAGATTTTGTCGCTGGGCACCATCACGCCGAGATCGATCACTTCCCAATTGTTGCAGCCGAGCACTACGCCGACGATGTTCTTGCCGATGTCGTGGACGTCGCCTTTTACCGTGGCCATCACTACCCGGCCCTTGGCTTGCACCCCGCCCGATTGTTTTTCCGCTTCCAGGTAAGGCTGCAGATAGGCGACCGACTTCTTCATCACCCGTGCGCTCTTCACCACTTGCGGCAGAAACATCTTGCCGGAGCCGAACAAATCGCCGACCACGTTCATCCCAGCCATCAATGGCCCTTCGATCACGTGCAGGGGCTTGCCGTATTTCTGGCGGGCTTCCTCAGTGTCGGTCTCGATGTGCTCGACGATTCCCTTGACCAACGCGTGCGACAGCCGCTCCTCGACCGTGCCTTTTCTCCACGCCAGCTCTTCGACCTGCGTTTTTCCTTTGGCCTTCACCGTTTCGGTGAACCCCAGCAATCGCTCGGTCGAGTCGGGCCGGCGGTTCAGCAACACATCCTCGACCAGCTCCAGAAGATCCTTGGGAATATCTTCGTAGATCGCGAGCTGACCGGCGTTGACGATTCCCATGTCCATGCCCGCCTGAATCGCGTGATACAGGAAGGCGGAATGCATGGCCTCGCGGACAACGTTATTGCCGCGGAAGGAAAACGAAATGTTGCTCACGCCGCCGCTGACTTTGGCGTAGGGCAGGGTGGCCTTGATCTGGCGGGCGGCTTCGATATAGTTCACCGCGTATTCGTTGTGCTCTTCGATCCCGGTGGCGACGGTCAAAATATTGGGATCGAACATGATGTCTTCCGGCGGGACGCCCACTTCGGTGAGGATTTTGTAGGCGCGGCGGCAGATTTCGAGTTTGCGAGCGACGGTATCGGCCTGGCCGCGCTCGTCAAACGCCATCACCACCATCGCCGCGCCGTAGCGCCGAATGAGGCGGGCGCGTTCGCGCAGAGCTTCTTCGCCTTCCTTGAGGCTGACGGAATTGACGATTCCTTTGCCTTGCAGGCATTTCAAGCCGGCTTCCAGCACTGTCCACTTGGAACTGTCGACCATCACCGGAACGCGCGCGATGTCCGGTTCGGAGGCGATGAAGTGCAGGAACGTAGTCATGGCCTGCTCGGAATCGAGCATGGCTTCGTCCATGTTGACGTCGATAATCTGCGCTCCGCCATCCACTTGCTGCTTGGCGATGGCCAGCGCGTCTTCGTATTTTCCGTTGAGGACCAGCTTCGAAAATTTCGGCGAGCCGGTGACGTTGGTGCGCTCGCCGACGTTGACGAAGTTGCTGTCGGGGCGCATCACCATGGGCTCGAGTCCGCTGAGCCGGGTGTAACGTTCCGGAGTGGACCGCACATGCGGCGGCAGGCCGCGCACCGCTTCGGCGATGGCGCGAATGTGGCCGGGCGTGGTGCCGCAGCACCCGCCAACGATATTCAGCCAGCCGTTTTGCGCAAAATCTTTTAGGTCGCCGGCCATTTTCACCGGGGTCTCGTCGAATCCGCCAAATGCGTTGGGCAGACCGGCATTGGGGTAGCAACTGATGAAGATGGGCGCCACTTTCGATAGTTCTTCGATGTACGGGCGCATCTCCGGAGCGCCCAGGGCGCAGTTGA
The DNA here is from genome assembly GCA_963725655.1 of uncultured Acidobacteriota bacterium. GTDB lineage: Bacteria > Acidobacteriota > Terriglobia > Acidiferrales > UBA7541 > CAVRXT01. Next base: position 1,797,468 of record CAVRYY010000001.1, read on the forward strand.
TGCCCACGCTGAGTAATTTCATGTGGGAGATGGAATTCCAGAACGCTTCGACGGTCTGGCCGGAAAGGGTTCGTCCGCTGCGGTCGACGATGGTGACCGACGCCATCACCGGAACGCGCGTCCCGGTCTCTTCGAAATATTCGTCAATGGCGAAGAGAGCAGCCTTGGCGTTGAGGGTATCGAAGATGGTTTCGCACAGCAGCAGGTCCACGCCGCCATCCATCAGGCCGCGCACCTGTTCGCGGTAGGTGTCTTTGAGCTGGTCGAAGGTGACCGCGCGAAACGCCGGGCTCGCGACGTCCTGGGACATCGAGGCGGTGCGGCTGGTGGGCCCTAATGCGCCGGCGACGAAGCACTCGCGGCCGGGGTTCGCGGCCATGAAGCCGGCGACTGCGCTGCGCGCGTTGCGGGCTCCCGCGCGATTCAGTTCGTAGACTTGATCCTCGAGCTGGTAATCGGCCATCGAGAGCGAATTGGAATTGAAGGTATTCGTTTCCAGGATGTCCGCGCCGGCGTCGAGATATTGGCGGTGGATGGCCTCGATGATCTGCGGTTGGGTGATGTTCAGCAGGTCGTTATTCTGGCGCACGTCTTTGGGGTGATTGGCGAACTGAGTGCCGCGGAACTGGGCTTCGCTGAGAGCGTGGGCCTGAATCATGGTACCCATAGCGCCGTCCAGAATTACGATTCGTTGCTTGAGAAGTTCGAGCAGGGTTGAAGCGCGGGTAGTCCTGTCAGTCACGTCGAAGTCACACTCTCCTAGTACATCTAGAATAGAACAGAAGCCGCAGGGCATTCGATGCGTCTTGCGGAGCGGCGACTCATTAAGATAACACGGCGGCGGGTGCCGGGGGGAGCGAGGCTGGGCTAGCAGGACGATTCTGGGCAGCCGAGGTTCCTGTATCTTATAGTCTGTGAAGGGCTTAGTCGTTGCGGGCTGGCGCGGCGCGCACGCCTTATCAAACCCGACACGTCGAGGCTATGCGGCCACGACAGCGGTTCAGTTCGAATTGACCGTGTTACCGGGTGAGACTATGATCGAGTCTGTGCTCGACCGCTCAAGGAAGCGCCGCTCAGATAGTCAGTGGGTGGACAACGGCGGGAGGGGGAAGTGATGACAGAACTAGAGAACAAAGAGCAATCAAACCAGGGGAATGCTGGTGTTTCCAGTTCCGGACAGAAAACCGGTGGAACATCGTCTCCGACTTCATCGCAAGATTTTGAATTTACTGACAGCTCTTTCAAGAGAAGCCAAGGCAACGGTGGATTGCAAAAACGAGCAGGGAATACAGTAAAGAAAGAAACAAAAAGCCGAGCGATCCTCCGACGAGCGTAGACGCAATTTCTAAGAGCTTGGAAATTTCGCGGTTGGCTTCAAAGTTTTCATCAATTGACCGGGTCAGGGAATTGACAAATTTCGCCTCAAGCTTCCGCATCTGCTCTTCCTCAGGAAGATCTCTAATATCAGATAGTTGAAAGAACGTCTCGGATTCCGTCCGTAACACTGACAAAACCGGCGGCATGCGATAGCTAAGCAAACGCGCGGACCAGAGCAGTGTGACGATCCCCGCCAACGCTAGGACCAATGAGATAACCAGGGGCCAATGCGGTAGCTGAAGTCCGAGCGTCGTGCCCAAACTAGCGAACGTGGATTCTGCCGTGAATATAAAGGCAACAAACACCATGAAAAGCCCATTCTTGGTGCCGAGCTGAGAAGAGGTGCTGTGTACTAAGGCATCTTGACGGAGCCCCTCCCGTAACATGAACTTATCGAACAGCTTGTTTTCCATTTTTCTATTTGACCCGACGCTTTCGCGGCTGCTCGACAATTTGGGTTGCGACCAAGAACAAAGCGACTCGGCTCATGCGCCGATCCGCTGGTCGCGGTGCGCGGGTGGGTACCTGCCGCTGAGGGGGGCCGAGCCTAACTTGCGCATGGCGTGCTTTCGATAGGCGGCTACGGCGCGCTGAGAAATGCCCAGGCGCCTGGCTACTTCGTGGCTGCACTTGCCCTTGGCGATTAGCGCGAATACCTGCTGCTCGCGCCACGTTAGCAGGGCCGATTCGGTGGACGGCTCCTTGGCGACGGCCCGCCCTTTGCGGGGCGGCGTGGTATCGCCGATGAAACCGGTCAGGCGCCGCGGAAGATAGATTTTTCGCAAGCGCATGTGTTCGATGGCGCTGACGAAGTCCGCGTGCGAATCCGCCTTGAGCAGGTAACCCGCCGCTCCAGACCGCAGAATTTCGCTGGCGATCTGCTCGGCGAAATCCTCCGTGAAAATCAGCACTTCCGCGTCGCTGGGCAGCTTGCGAATCAGCCGCGCGACTTCCAGACCGTTCATCTCCGGAATGTCGAGATCGATGATGGTTATGTCCGGTTTGAGAAGCGCGGTCTTCACCAATGCCTGCATTCCGGTTTCGGCTTCACCACACACTTCCATATCCGGATGCTCGGTCAGCCAGGCGCGAATACCACGGCGAACGATGGGATGATTGTCGGCGATCAGTACGCGAATTGGATTCACAGAGACGCTCCTTATTTTTAGAAACGTTGCGCTCCGGAAAGATCCGAGAGCGGCGGCCCATGGCGTTCGAGCGGCGAATTGGCGCACTACGGCGCTGGCACCGGGAACTCTTTCGGTGCGAAGCGAACCTCAGAACTGTGGTATGGACACAAAGTAAGCAATTGAGAACTTGGCATGTGCATGGGGCACGTTAGAGCCGGTTGTGCGTATGAGTCAATTCGTAGATTTACGGACGGAAAACTGCGCAGCGGCGGTGAAAAAGCTGTGCAAAACTCGGTGTTTTCGCGTTCCATTTTGGGACTTCGAGGCCGTTCCATTTACAATTTGTTTACATTTTCCGGATACCGCCATGGCAATTCCACTGTTCCATTCTTGTATTTCTATTCTGCGCGAGGCCCGGTCCAGCCCTCTCCCTGGCGATGTTCACCACCCCCCATCGAGCGGGGCAGCTCAGATTCGTCGAAACGGCAGCAACCCCTGAAGATTGCTGCCGTAGGGCCGACGATGACTCCCTGTCTACGCAGGCACCTGCGTGGCGTGATGTGGCAGCGGTCGCTGTAGCGGTCGGCGATTGCCGGCTGCTGATGGCCACTGCCGCATCATGTGGGAGCTTAGCTGCGAGCGCCGGCCGAAGAAACGAACCGAGGTTGCGCGGATTGTTGCTCAGCAAACAGTCATAGCCGCATGAGGTATTCGCACACCATCCCTTACACACCCAGCGCTGCTCCTTTATCACGCTCCACTGCGCGCACGATGTCACTGCCAGGCGAGTCCGAGAGCCCATCCGGGCGGCCAAAAAATGGCGTATATGTAACGACAGAGTCGCGGAAATGTTACGAGATTGTCAAAACCGCGCTGAGGGGCAAAATTTGCGCTAAAGTGAGCGCCATCAGGGGTAAGAGGCAGGGATTTCGGATGCTCCAGCGATCGTCTGGCGAGGCATGCGCCAGGCTGGAACAGGTCCTCGACCGTCCCCAGGATCCAGGGAGGCCGAAGCGCTCCCTCGGTTCCCAAGGAGAGTGTGTGATGAGAGCTTTCGGTTGGGACTGGGGCCGCGTACCAGCGGCAGCGCTGGGGGCAGTCCTCCACTTGGCGCTCTGCGGTGCCGGGCCTTGCCATGCTCAATCGAGCGGCCAGTCCAACATCCCGTCCGGCGCTCCTTCCGGCTCGGCAGCCGCTGCGGCAGGTGGCGCGCCCGCGGCCGCGGATTCGGGGGACTTGAACTCGCGCCTCGAGATATTGAGCCAGTCGTTGCAGGAGACTCGCGCGGAACTCGCGGAATCGCGTGCGGAAGTGCGTGAGCTCCATAGCATGGTCCAGCAGCTGATTACTGCGTCCGGAAGTCACGTGGCCGCCATCCCGGGACCGGCGGCAACGCCGGCCTCGCCTGCCAGCGCAGTGCCGTCCGCCGCCGCACCCCCATACGCAACGCCGGCGGAAGTGCAGGCCAACCCGGCGCAGCTGACCCAAGACGATTGGGAACTGACCAACGCGCGTATCGACGAGCAGGCGCAAGACAAGGTGGAGACCCGGCTGAAATATCGGCTGAAGGTATCCGGCATCGTGCTTTTCAATGCGTTTGCGGTGACCGGACAAGTGGACAATCTGGACGTTCCTACTGCGGCCGTTTATTCGGAGAACCCGCAGTCCGGGGAAGCTTTGGCGGCTCGCTGCGCCAGTCGACAATTGGACTCACCGGAATCGGACCGGAAATTCTCGGCGCCAAAACCTCGGGCGACGTGCAAATGGATTTCTTTGGCGGGCTGCCGGTTGGCTACGGAGGAGGAAACTCGGGATTCGCGCGGCTGCGGCTGGCGCGGTTGCGCATGGACTGGAAGAACTCATCGATCATTGCGGGCCTGGATGTGCCGTTCTTTTCTCCCAACGTGCCCACGTCGTACATGTCGCTGGCGCTTCCCGAATTTGCGGCCTCCGGAAATCTGTGGGCGTGGACTCCATCGATTCGCTACGAGCATCGTTATTCCGAGGGCCGCGAGCAGTACAAAATGGAAGCGGGAATTCTGATGCCCGGAGGCTATGGCGCGTATTTCAGCGGCGCGCGGTATCCCGGCGCGGTCGAAGCGTCCCGCCAGCCGGTGTATTCGGTGCGCGTGTCGGCCAACCGAACCGACGAAGCACACCCCATTACCGTTGGCGCTTCCGGTCTGTACATTCCCATGCGCTTTCCCAACGCGAATATTTCCGGCTGGGGCGCTCTGGCCGACTGGAAGTTCGCCATCGCGCCGCACGTGGAACTTAGCGGAGCTTTTTTTGTGGGCAAGGGACTGGATTCGTTCGGAGGAGTGCCGGTGGCCGGCTATCCGGTGACCGAGGACGTGAACTACTACGCGCAAGCCGAGCCGTCCATCGAGCGCCTGACCATGATCGGGGGTTGGACGCAGTTGAAAATTCCGATCGATGTACGCAACGAATTCAATGTGGGCGCGGGGACCGGCGGACGAAATTCCTCGGGGTTGGGATCGATCGAGTATTACAACCAGTACCTGGAAGACTTCGCGGCACGCAACCAGAGCCTGTTCGTAAATTACATCGTAAAGCCGCGAAGCGATCTTGTTTTGTCGGTGGAATACCGGCGGCTGCGAACCTATCAGATCAGCGACGACACGGCCAGCGCGGGGCAAATCGGTTTTGCGGTTGGATTCTTATTCTAGGCGGCGTGATGAAGTCCCAGCTTCGGAGCGTGTTATTGATGGTGTGGGCGGCGTGTGCCGCGTGCGCGGCACTGGCGCAAAGCAGCGCGCAACCGGTGGGACCGGCACCGGCAACGGCGGCGGCGCCGGCGGCTGGCGCAATCGCCCAAGTGACTGGAAAGGTGACCCTGGTGCGGGCCGACAGCGGCGCAATTGGGCAGGATGCCAGTGAAGTGGTGGTGTGGCTGGTTCCGGTCGGGGGAACCAAGCTGGTGCTGCCGGAGCACCCCGGCGCGTATCGCATGCTGCAACGCAACAAGAAATTCGAGCCGAATCTCTTGGTGGTTCCGCTCGACAGCGTGGTGGACTTCCCCAATCTCGATCCATGGTTTCACAACGTGTTCTCGCTGTATCGCGGAAAGAGATTCGATCTGGGGTTGTATGAGGCGGGAAAAGACAAGCAAGTGCGGTTCGATCACCTCGGCGCGTCGTACATTTTCTGCAATATTCATCCGGAGATGACCGCGGTGGTGCTGACGATCGATTCAGACTATTCGGCGATATCGGCAAAGAGCGGGGACTTCGCAATCGCCAACGTTTCACCGGGAGGCTACCGGCTGCACGTGTGGTATGCGAACGCCAGCTCGAAGGATCTGACGGTGCTGGAAAAATCGGTGGTGGTGGACGAAGGCGCGAATCGCTTACCGCCGATCGTGATTCCGGTGATCGGTGCGGCGACCGGCCACAAGAACAAGTACGGCAAGGATTACGATCCAGAGGTCGCGTCGCCGGACTACTGAAACGACACAACCCCGCGATGTGGAAGGTCCGGAATATCCGGGAACCGAGCGTTCGCTGTCATGCTGGGAAAAGGGAAGTGAGGCAAACATGGAAACTGTTCTGGTGGTCGAGGATAGCCGTCCGATGCAGCGGACCTTGCAGCGCCTGTTCGAAGCCGACGGGCTGGAGGTGCGCGTCGCGTCGGACGGAATGGCAGGCCTGGAGAGCTTTCGCAAGCAGCCGCCCAACGTGGTGGTGCTGGATTTGAAGCTGCCGCGGCTTCCGGGCAAGGAATTGTGCCGGGCATTCAAGGCGCATATGGCCTCGGTGCCGATCGTGGTGCTGAGCGCGAACGCCGACGTCGAAGACAAAGTGCTGCTGCTCGAGCTGGGGGCCGATGATTACGTGACCAAGCCCTTCAGTCCCAAAGAACTGCTGGCCCGGGTGCGTCGCGCGATGCGCCGGAGCGGAGCGAAGGCCGAGGTCACCACCAATCTGACCAACGACCGCGCCGCGCATGAAGTGCTGGCGTTCGGAGACGTGCAGGTGGATTTCACCAGCATGGAAGCGAAGCGCCAGAACATCACGCTGACGCTTACGGCGCAGGAGTTCAAACTGCTGAAATTCTTTGCGCGCTCGCCGGGGCGGGTTTTCTCGCGGGAGGAATTGCTGAACGAGGTGTGGGGATACGAGAATTATCCTTCGACGCGCACCGTCGATAACCACATTCTGCGGCTGCGCCAGAAACTCGAACCGGATCCCGGCCATCCGCGATATTTCCTGACCACCCACGGCGCCGGCTACAAATTCACCCTGCACGCCGCGGCGGCGTCCGGAGAAAAATAGAAGAAATGGGCCCATGTCTATGTCTCCCCTGCGACTAAGAACACAACTTTCCATCGCCACGCTGGTGATCATCTCGGCGCTCGCCGGCGGTCTGTTGTTCATCGTGCGGCACGCGGTCCGTTCGCAGATCGATAAGCAAGTGCACGAAAGCACCGAAGCGTCGATACGCGCGTTTGAGAGCGTGCAGCGGCAGCGCGAACTGCAGTTGTCGCGAACCGCCGCGATGCTCACCGAGCTGCCTACGCTCAACGCGCTGATGACCACCGAACATGCTCCCACCATCCAGGACGGTTCCGAGCCGTTCTGGAAGCTGGCCGGCAGCGATTTGTTTTTGCTGGCCAGTACCGATGGGCGGGTGCTGGGATTCCATGTTACCCAACCGGGATTCGAGCCTACCACCGCGGTGCGCGATTTGGATCGGTCACTCGATGCGGGCGAGGACTCGGCATGGTGGTACGCGGGCGGGCGGCTGTACTGGGTTTTCATTCGCTCCCTGGGGGCGGGACCCGCAGCCAATGCAAAGCAGCTGGGAATTCTGGCGGTCGGATACCGCGTGGATTCCCAAGTGGCGGAACAACTCGCGATGGTTGCAGGCAGCCAAATCGTGCTGGCCACCGGGCCCAACGTGATCGCTTCGACACTTTCCCCCGCGGAAGAAACGTCGTTCCAAACCTGGCTCACCCACGATAGCGCGAACGAGGAAGGCAACCCGCGGGAAATGACGTTCGGCAGCGGCCAATATCAGGTGGCCTCGGTGCTGATTCGCGGCGGGCCGCCCGCGCCGGTGCGGTGCTACGTGCTGGTCTCTTTGAAGCAGCCGAACCGGTTCATCGAGCAGATCAACCGCACGATTTTTATCCTGATGGTTTCGGCGATTGTGTTTGCCGCGGTGCTTTTGGGATTTGTCTCGCGCACCATCACCCGTCCGCTCGATAATCTGGTGTCCGGCGTTCGCGCTTTGGCCGCCGGAGATTACACCTATTCCATTACGCCGCGGGGGAGCAGTGAAGTGGCCGAGTTGGGCGAAGCCTTCTCCAAGATGCGCGGAGACTTGCTGGCTTGGCAGCAGCGCCGGATTGCCACCGAGCGGATTACCGCGGTGGGCCGAGCGGCGAGTTCGATTTCGCACGATCTGCGGCATTATCTGGCGGCGGTGGTGGCCAACGCTGAATTTCTGTATGAGGCGGACAAACTAAAACTCGACCGCGATGAAATTTACGGCGAGATCCAGGCGGCCTCGAACCAAATGACCGACCTGCTCGACTCGCTCCGCGATTTGGCCCGCGAGACCGCCGACATCTCTCCGGTGCCGTCGGATCTGGGCCAGACTCTTCGGCGCGCGCGCGAAGCGGTGCTGGCCACCCCCGATCTGCGCAGCCGGGGGATTTCCATCGACTTATCCGGGGATACCGAAGGCGTCTTCGATCCGCGCAAAATCGAACGCGCATTTTTCAATCTGATATTGAACGCGTGCGAAGCGGCCGCGCCGTGGCAAGGCGAAATTCGCGTGGAAGCGGTGTCTACCGGGGAAACCTTCGAGGTGCGAATCTCCGACAACGGCTCGGGAATTCCCGAATCCATCCGCGGCACGCTATTCGATCCCTTCGTAAGTTCCGGCAAGCCCAATGGAACCGGCATGGGGCTGGCCATTGTCAGCAAAATCATCCACGACCACATGGGTTCGGTGAGCGTCGAGCGCACCTCCGAAATGGGGACCACGTTTCTGGTTTGGTTCCCGCGCTCGGTGCGGTCCGTCAACCCCGGCCCGGTCCCCAGCGTCGCGCAGTAAATCCTATTTTGTCCTGCGGCCACTCTTCGATGTAGTCTATAAGCTAAAGAAAATGAATTATCTACCCCGTTCTGTATGCGGTTCAACCAAGCAGCAGAAGCCCCGTAAATGCTGGTTCTTGATAAATCATGATTCATCATGATAATCTGTACGGGCATTTCCGAGGCGTTTCATGACCATCATTCGGGAAAAGTTCGCCACCCAGGTTAGCTCCGAAATTCTGGCCGCGGTTCGCACCCTCGCTGAGCGGGACGGCCGCCAACTTCAGTCGCTCATGGACGAAGCCCTCAGCGACCTAGTCGAGAAGCACAACAATTCCAAGCCTCGTCCTCACGTAATGGGTGCGTACCTCGCCAGCCATGGAAGATACGGCGCGCTCTATAAGAAGCTCGCTGAATGAGCGATTACCTCACCGTAGGCGAGGTGCTGGCGATCCATGAAGATCAGATCCAACGCTACGGTGGGGACCCAGGCGTGAGGGACCACGGGCTTCTCATCTCTGCGCTCTACCGCCCCCAGACCGGTCATTACGCCGACCTAATCGAGGAAGCTGCCGCACTTTGGGAGAGTTTGGCCCAAAACCATCCGTTCATTGATGGCAACAAACGCACCGCTTTCGCCTCCACGTACACCTTCCTTGCCATCAACGGAGCGCGTCTAGCCGCGGAGGCGCAGGAAATCGGTGAGTTCATCGCCGAGCTGTATGAAACAAACCAGTTCAGGTACGAGAGACTTGTGCCCTGGCTGCGCGCCAACGTTACACGGAGTGCGCCGCAGGGGGTGCCGCGATGATCGCAGCCTGAGCGTTTCGTTGATGTCCACTCCCATCGATTCGGAAACCTCTTTTTAGAACGGCGTGTATTGCGGATGAGAAAAAACCGGTATCATGCGCTGATGGGTTCGAGTGGTGCAACCAAGGAGATACGCATGTTGAGAGGGCGCGCAATTTTGGCGGTGGTGGCAATCGCGGTTGTTGGTGTGATGATTTCGGCTCAGCTCGGAGGGGCAAGCTCCAAAATGCAAAAACAACCGTTCGGGAAAACCAGCGACGGCGAGGAAGTGGATCTGTACACGTTGAGCAATGCCCATGGCATGCAAGTGGCCATCAGCAACTACGGGGGCGAAATCGTGTCGCTCAAGGTTCCTGACCGCGGCGGAAAGATCGATGACGTGGTGTTTGGTTATGACGATATCGCCGGTTATGAAGTGAACAAAGCGTATTTCGGAGCCACCATCGGACGCTATGGCAACCGCATCGCCAAAGGTAAATTCACCCTCGACGGCCACGAATATCAGCTGCCCCTCAACGATGGACCGAATACGCTGCACGGCGGGACCGTAGGCTTTAACAAGCGCGTTTTCACCGCGAAAGAAGTGCCCTCGAAAGCGGGGCAAGCGCTCGAGCTGGATTACCTGAGCAAGGACGGCGAGGAAGGTTTTCCGGGGAATCTCTCGGTAAAGGTGGTCTTCACACTGCTGGGCGCAAGCAACGAACTCAAGATTGAATATTCGGCCACCACCGACAAGGATACCGTGCTCAACCTCACCAATCATTCCTATTTCGCTCTGGCCGGAGAGGGAAATGACGGAATGCTCGATGAGGAGCTGACCCTCAACGCCAAGCAATTCACGCCGGTGGACGCCACCCTGATTCCCACCGGCGAGCTGCGTAACGTGAGCGGCACGCCGTTTGACTTCACCCAGCCCACGGTGATCGGCAAGCGTATCGATCAGGCGGGCGACGAACAGTTGAAGTTCGGCAAGGGCTACGACCACAACTGGGTGCTCGAAGGGGGCGTCAAGTCGTCTCCGGCATTGGCCGCGCGAGTGTACGATCCGAAGTCTGGACGGGTGCTCGAGATCTTGACCACCGAGCCAGGCGTGCAGTTTTATACCGGAAACTTTCTGGACGGCACGGTGAAGGGAAAGGGCGGCAAGCTATACGCGCACCGCTCGGCGCTGGCTTTGGAAACGCAGCACTTTCCCGATTCGCCGAACCAGCCGAAGTTTCCGTCCACTGAACTGAAGCCCGGCCACACACTCCACTCCACCAGCCTGTACCGCTTCTCGACGAAGTAGCAGGCTATGTAGGCTCGAGGATCGAACAGGGATCCGGCGCGAAGTTTCTCGCCGGGTCCCTTTTGTTTTTGGACTCGCGGGTAATCGCGATGCCTAGGCGCGTCATGTGCTGCTCGATTGCTCCAGTATTTTGTCGAGGTTTAAGAATGGAAATGCGTACTCTCTGCCAGATGGAATGCCGCAGCCGCGAGTCCTAATTCGCGCCCTTCGCGACGGGCTTTGGTTCCGCGACGCTTGGGATCGCACCGGCCCGGCGTTTCTGCGCATCGCGCCAGTCGTCATCCAGTCCCAGATATTCCCAGCGCAGCAGCGCGATCGGGACGTTGCCGTTCTTCCATAGATAATCGTGGAATGCGCGCAAGTCGAATGCGCTGCCCTGCTTCAGCTTGGCGTCGGCCAGAAAACGCAAAATTTGCGCTTTGCCAATCTGGTAGGCGATGGCCTGGCCCGGGGTGGCGGCAAAAGCGGCGGCTTCGCCCATGGCCGTGTGCGGGTCCATGGGCACGTAGTGCTGCAAGTAATCGGCAGCTTGTGGAATGGTGAACTCGCCCAGCGCGAGCTTGACGTCCACTTCCACGCGCAGCGCGCGCAGCCGCATCCAACTGTAGATCAGTTCGCGCGCCCGCGGCCGATCGTCGAATAGGCCGGCCTGCATCATCATTTCCTCGGCGTAAAATCCCAGGCCCTCGATCGATCCGGAATCGTAAAAGTGGCGGCGGATGGGGTCTTGGTGCATTCGCGAAAGAGTCAGCTGGAAGAAATGCCCCGGCACGCCCTCATGCACGGTGAGCGGACGCGGATCCTTGGTGGTGGCCAACTCGAAAAACCCGAGGTCGGGCGAAGGATTATGCAAATAGCGCACGCCGGTGTGCCCGAGGAAGGAATCGATCTCTCCGAATTCGCTCAACGCTTCCAGATATCCCGGCGCCGGCCGCGTGGTGTAGTGCCCGACGTCCGGGGGCACGCTCAGGATGCCGCGATCCTCCAGAAATTTGCGGATGGCAAGCTCGTCCTGGGTGGCGGCGTGGATTTCTTCGTCGATATTCGCGGCAATGGAAAGTTCCGGCAGGCCCTGGTCGCGGTGCTGTTCGTATTGCTCGAAGGCGACGGTGCGCTCCCACTCCTCCCGGCTGATCCGCAGCAGGTCCTCCGGGGTGTAGGGCAGCAGAGCCACCCGGCTGAGGAAAAACTGGTAGTTCGAGCGGCCGATGGCGGTTGGGGTTGGCATCGAGCTCAAATGCTGTTCGAGCCAGGCGCGATAGGATTCCAGCGCGGCGATCGCTCTTTCGGTGGCGGCGTGAAATGCGGCTGGATCGCCGTCCGCGAGCATGGGCGAAACCTCGGCATCCACCTGCTGCAATCGCTGGCGTATGTCTCCGAGCGACTGGATCGCGAGTTCGGCGAACGGCCGCACCGCATGCAAATTCGCTTTCGCCGATTCCAGGATGGACGGAATTACGTCCATGCGCGCGCGAATGATGCGGCTGCGCTCGGCATCGAACGGCGGAGGCTCGACCATCGATTCGAGCAGGGCAGTTAGAGTCTGGCTAAGGTAGAAGCCTGGATCGCTCTGCCACAGGCGGTTCAAATCGATTTCCCAGCGTACCCGCGCGATCGCCGATCCCATCAACTGATAATCCACTTGCTGCGGGACAGGCCAGCCCGACGGGTTCATCGCCTTCCAGCGCGCTTCAAACTCGGCCAGGTTGCGGCGTTTGGCGGCAATTCCAGCGGCAGACCAATCGGGAGCGGCGCCAGGCGGCAGGGAAACGCTTGGCGGAATGCGGTTAATGTCGTCGCCGTCTACAGGCGAATTCCGATCGCGCCATTCCCAAAAATCGCCGCCCAATTTCTCGAGATCGTTGGCCGTGGCCGCATTCGCCGGCGTTGCTGCGGCGGACGATCGCCGGCCGGGCCTTGCCGCGTCTGCAACGGGCAGGAAATTCACCGCCGGGATGACCGCCAGAGTCAGCAGCATCGCCAGAACTTTTCGGGCCATCAGCACGTCTCCTATTTTGAGTGGATGCGCTGAACTTTACATGCCGACGCGAGCGCGCGCCAGCAGATAATCGGCGGACGAATTTTCTTTCTGTCGAAACGGTGGCGGCCGGCTTACTTACCTGGTGCATCCTTCAGGAGCTTCAGTACCGCGGAGGTGGTGTCAGTCTCGCCGATCCGGGGAAAGGTTTTCTCGACGCTATACTGGTGCGCCTCGGCGCTCCGGTCGGTCATCGCGTCGGTGACCAGCACAACGTTGTAGCCATAATCGTAGGCGCTGCGGGCCGTCGCTTCCACGCCTGCGCTGGTCGCAACGCCGGTCAAGAAGACTTGGGTCACCCCGCGCTGGCGCAAGTAATCGTCCAACGACGTGCCGATGAACGCGCCCACTCGTAGCTTGGTAACGATGTGATCGCTGGGATGCTGCTCCAGTTCCGGAACGAGGTCGGCCCAATCCGCCGGAAACGAAAACTTGTAAGGTCCGGCGTCGGTGCGGCCCGGAGCCGCAGCGGTCACGTTGACGAGAACCACCGGCAGGCCTCGCTCGCGGAAAGCGCGGGCGAGCTGAGCGGAGCGGGCGATGATTTCGCCCATCGAGTGTACAGTCGGCAAAGCGGCAATGCCTTTTTGCAAGTCAATCACGATCAGGGCAGCGGTGCTATCGAGCCTTGTAAGAGGCATGGATTTTCCTTTGTATTGGATTTATGAGAAAGATCACTTGACCGGCAGCTGTACCGCGGAAACCAGTTCTAAGTCGGCCATGGGCAGCAGGCCCATCTCCTGGTAGATCGGGCGCATGATCGCTCGCACTTTCGGCATCTCGAGCGTGAACCACAGCGAGCCGGCGACGCAGAACGCGCCAGTAACGATAACGGTGTGCGGAGCTCCAATCCGGTGAGCCAGTGTGCCAGCCAGCAGGCTGCCGAACGGCGCCGCGCCGAAAAAGGCCATGGTGTAATAGCTCATCACCCGCGCGCGCTTGTCTTCGGTTACCAGCGACTGGATGATCGTGTTACTCACCGACGCGCACTGCATCAAGCCGAAGCCGACGAAGACCATCAACACCAGCGATAGCCACAACGCATGCGACAGCCCGAAGAGAATCAGCGCGCCTCCGAGCATCGCGGCGGCGATCTGAACCATGCGCGTTAATCCAACCACTGATTTGCGCACCGCCAGCGATAGGCCCGACGCCAGCGCACCGACTCCCGATGCGGCCATCAGCGAGCCGAGGGTATATGCGCCGCCGTGCAGCACCTGGCCGGCAAAAACTGGCAAGAGCACGGCGTAGGAGTAACCCATCAGGCTGATCAGCGCAAAGAGTAGAAGGATGGTGCGAATAGGCCGAAATGTACGGACGTAGTCCCAACCCTCGCGCATTTGTTCCAGCATGCCGGCCGTTTGGCGGCGGATATTCAAGGGCTTGATGCGCATCACCAGCAACGATGCGATCACTGCAAAGTAGCTGAGGCCATCCAGCAGGAAGCACCAGCCTTCGCCGAAGGCTCCGATCACCACGCCGGCGATGGCCGGGCCGATCAGCCGCGCGCCATTGGCCATCGAGGAGTTGATGGCGATCGCGTTGCTGAGGTCGTTGCGATCCTCGACCATCTGCACCAGGAAGGATTGCCGTCCCGGCATGTCGAACGCATTGATCAAGCCTTGCATGGCGGTGAGGGCGATTATTTCCCAAAGGTTGATGACATGCGCCAGGGTGAGCGCGGCGAGCGCGAGTGACTGGACGGCGGCAGCGGCTTGCGTCCACACCAGCAGCTTGCGGCGATTGAGGCGCTCGACCCACACCCCCGCAAATGGTCCCAGCGCAAACGAAACGATCTGCCCCGCGAAACTGACGACGCCCAGCAGCAGCGCCGAATGCGTTAGGCGATAGACCAGCCAGGTGGTCGCCAGTCGGGTCATCCAGTTGCCGATCAGCGAAATGCTCTGGCCAAAGAAGAAGAGCTTGAAGTTGCGGTGGCGCAGCGCTCGCCACGCGTGTGACATCGAACTCTCAGAGAGGGAACTCTCCTGCGTCGCGGAATTAGCTGCGGGCCTATTCACCGGCGGCGGACTTGCCTCATGGGCGGTCACTTTCCGCCAGGCGCTTGATGATTCGCCCGCCGGCGAACAGGGTTTCCCGTTCCTTTTCGCCGAGCTCGGCGATGGCTTTTGCCAGCCACATCCGTTTGGCATCGCGTGCACTCTTGCGCACGGCGGCGCCTTTAGCGGTGAGGGCAATATTTAGCTGGCGGCCGTCGGTGCGATGTGGCTTGCGCTCGACCATGCCCATCTCCTCAAGCGCGGCGACGGTAGCGCCCATCGACTGCGGTTTCATGCCTTCGGCACGCGCCAGATCGGCGGTGGTTGCCGGCCCGTCTCGATCCAGGCGGGCCATCACTGCGGACTCGGTGAGGGAAAGGTCGTGCGAAGCGGCGGCTGCGCGAACCCGGCGCACCAATAGCCCAATGGCCTGGGTAAGGTCGATTACCGCCATTTCCAGGGTTTTTCGTGGCATAGCGATTTCATGATCATACATAAAAACAGTTAAACTTGCAAGGTTGCCTTCTAAATGCGCGGATTGATGGCCGCGCCGGAAGCGGTTACAATTGCCGCGGCTGCGGTGCGCGCGCTCTGGTGGTTTTTCTCGGGTCTTAAAACCAGCGTCAACGGCCGGCGGACCGCAACGCCACAGATTCGAAGCGGAATCGCCGGAACAGCGGTGTATCTGGCCTCGCCGGCTTCCGACTTCGTCACCGGCGCCACCATTTGCGTCGATGGCGGCTATTCGATCCGATGACATGCGCAATGATCCAAAGGAGATCGTCCCATCACCCTGAAACTGAAATTGCCGCCCGGTTCATTTCAAGCTTATTTGTTCGATTGCGACGGCACGATCGCGGACTCCATGCCGATTCACTACATCGCCTGGAAGAAGGCGCTCGCCGAATGGAATTGCACATTTGAAGAGCGGCTTTTCTACGCCTGGGGTGGCACCCCCGTCGCCGAGATCATCTCTCTGCTGAACGAAAGACAGGGGCTAAGCATGCCGGTCGAGCGCGTGGCTGCTCGCAAAGAGGATATCTACTTCGAATTACTCCCGCAGCTCAAAGCGGTGCCGGAAGTGGTGGAGCATATCGAGGCCCAGCACGGACGGATTCCGTTCGCCGTCGTGTCCGGCAGTACCCGCGACTCGGTGACCGCTTCGCTGGTAGCGCTCAAGCTGCTGGATAAATTCGACGCGCTGGTCTGCGCGGGAGACTACAAGAAGAGTAAGCCAGACCCGGAAGCGTTTCTGCTGGCCGCCGCCAAACTAGGAGTTGCACCCGAGTCCTGCCTGGTTTTCGAAGATACTGACATGGGCATTCAGGCAGCGACAGCCGCCGGGATGGCTTCGGTCAAAATTCCTTTGCCGTGGGAAAGGGCCGCCAGATAAAGAGCCTCGCAGGTTATCCCAAGACGTTATCGCGGGAGCGCCAGTCCGCCGACCCTTAGCGAAAGAAAAGAAGGGATCTCATGGAAACAAACGATTGGCAGTCTTTGGTTGCCGGGGCCAACTGTCCACTGGATGCACCAAGACCTGCCTCGAACGAGCAATGGGATTTCGTGGCCGCCCTCTCGGCATCGTCTTTGTACCTGGCCAAGAATCAGACTTATCGGGGGCACTGCCAGTTGATCTTCGACCCGCGCCATGCGGCCCGCCCCGATCAGCTTTCTGCGCAGGAATGGGGATTGTTCTGCGCCGACTTGTTCCTGGCCCAGAACGCGATCGTAAGAGTGGTGCGTCCCGATCACATCAATATCGAATCGCTGGGAAACGTAGTCCCGCACTTGCACTGGCACATCGTGCCGCGCTATCTGCACGATCCCCGCTGGGGCGCACCCGTCTGGATGACGTCGGCTGCGGATATGCCCGCCACAACTCTTGCCGCAGAAGATAGAGACGCGCTTATCCGCGCGATACGGGATGCACTAGCCGAGCGATGAGGTGAGTGCGGGCGCAACGTTCAGGAATGCCCGCAAGCCTCACGTGTTTGTGAGAGGTTGTTCCGAGGAAGATCCGGCGCGTCAATCCGCGCGCGGCATCAATCGCATCGCAGCGCGATCATCGGGTCGACGCGCATGGCGCGGCGGGCGGGGATGTAGCACGCCGCGATTGCAACGATGATCAACAGCACGGCGACGCCGGCAAAGGTCAGCGGGTCACGCGCGCTGACGCCGAAGAGTTGGTTGGCCATCAAACGCGTCAGCCCCAGCGCGCCGGCGATGCCGATGGCCACGCCGATCAGCGCCATCCTGGCCCCGTGCCCGATCACCAGGCGCAACACATCGCTGCGTTGCGCGCCCAGGGCCATACGAACCCCGATTTCATGGCTGCGCTGGCCCACCAGGTACGAAATCACACCGTAGATTCCTACGCACGCGAGCACCAGCGCGAGCGCCGCGAAGACCCCGAGCAGGATCATCGAAAGTCTTCGCGCCGCAAATGAATTGGAAACCACTTTGTCCATCGTTTGAACGTTGTAGACCACTTCCCGCGGATCGATTTGCTCCACGGCGCGGCGCACCGAAACCATCACCGCGGCGGGATCGCCTTCGGTGCGCAGCACCACCGCCACCGCATCTGCCGCGAGCGGCATCAGCTTTTCGGGAAGCTGCATGAACGGATAATCGAACTGCGCCTGGATCGTCGACTTCTCATCGGCGTCCAGCCCCCACTGCTTGATGTGCCCAACCACCCCGATAATTTCGGCTTGCACGTTGAAGAGCGCGAGATTGATGTGCTTGCCGACCGGATTTTCATGAGGGAAGTAGGTGCGCGCAAAGACGTCGTCGATGTCGATCACTACCGGCGCGTGCTCGTCGTCCTGGGGCGTGACGAAGCGGCCGCGTTCGAGCGTGACTCCCATGGCGCGCTGGAAGCCGCCTTCCACCAGATAAAACATCGCTTGGTGCATGTCCTGCAGGTTGGCGGGCTTCGCCTCGCCCTCCACCCAGAAGGGCAGCGAGGAATTATGGATCATCGGGCGGGAGCCGAGGGTGACCGAAACAGCCTCAACGCCGGGGATGATCTGCATTTGTTCGTGGAAGTGGCGAAGGCGGGCGCGCGTTTCGGCGGAGGTGGTCGTGTCGGCGCCCGGCAGCGACAAGCTGAAGGTGATCGCGTGGCTGGGATTGAAGCCTGGATCGACGCGCCATAGCGCGGCAAGACTGCGAATCATCAGTCCGGCGCCGACCAGCAGAACCAGAGCCATGGCGACCTCGACCGCCACGAAAACTCCCTGCAGCCGGTGGCGCGCCCCGCTCACCCCCCGTCCACTCTCCTTGAGTATTTCCTGCAAATTCACGCGGGAAGTTTTCAGCGCGGGAGCCAGGCCAAACACAATTCCGGCAAGCAATGACAGCGCCAGTGTAAATAGCAGCACCCGCGAATCGAGGGAAACCTCGTTGGCTCGCGGCAACGCGCCCGGCAAGGTGCCGAGCACCGCCTTGGTTCCCCAAAAGGCCAGCAAAAGCCCCAGCGCTCCGCCCACACCGGCCAGCAGAATGCTTTCGGTGAGAAGCTGGCGAATCACGCGTATGTGGTTCGCGCCCAGCGCGGCGCGAATGGCAAACTCGCGCGAGCGGCCCATCGCGCGCGCCAGCAGAAGGTTGGCGACGTTCGCACACGCAATTAGCAGCAAGAAACCCACCGCCGCGAGTAGTACGATCAGGAATGGTTGGACGTTGCCGACCAGGTCTTCCTTCATGGAGACGAGCTTGATGCCTGCGTCCTTATCGGCCTCCGGGTAGGCTGCCGCCAGATTCTGCGCGATGCCATCCATATCCGCCCGCGCCTCCGGGAGTGTCACGCCAGGCTTCAGGCGGCCAACCGCATGCGCGCTCATCTCCACGCGGCGGTCGCGAAAAGATTCATCGTTATACTGGCCGATCGGAGTGTAGACGTCCCGGTCGTGACCGTAGAAAGTAAATCCCGCCGGAATCACGCCCACGATGGTGTAGGAAGTGCCATTCAAGATCATCGACTTTCCGATGACTTCCAGCGAAGACCCAAATTTGCTTTTCCAAAAGCCCCCGCCCAGAATCACCACCGGCGCCGCTCCCGGGTGATCGTCATCGAGGCGGAACGGGCGGCCGAGGATGGGCCTGACGCCGAGCGTCGAAAAAAAATCCGCAGAAATCATGTAACCGCTGAGCCGCTCCGCCTCGCCGGTGCCGACGAAGTTGTAGTCCTGGTTTCGGTAGATGGCCATGGACGAAAACGTCTGGTTGTCGTGCTGCCAATCGAGAAAATTCAAATAGCCAATTGGCGCGTGATCGAATCCAGTGGTCTTTCCATAAACCGCGACCAGTTGGCCAGGGTGCGGATACGCCAGCGGAGTGAGCAGCACGCCGTTGACCACGCTAAATAGCGCGGTATTCGCGCCGATTCCCAGCGCCAGCGTCAAAATTGCAATCGCCGTGAACCCCGGCGTCTTCGCCAGCATTCGCAACCCGTAGCGCAAATCCTGCAGAAGCGTATCCATGCACCCTCCCCTCATTCAGCCCAGGGCAAAGCGAGCCAATCGTAACGCAAGCAACGTGCCCGACTCCAGCTTGGGCCCCGCCGTCGTGGCGCCCCAGACTTCAGACTCCCAACACTCGCAAACGTGAGCACGAAGTATTTCGCGCGGGTGCGGTGGCACAGCCAACCTGGCTGTGTGCTTGCACGATGTCAAAAAATCAGGTTCGGTGAGCCATGCGCTAGGTCGGCCGGCTCCGAGCGCCTGGCGCTCAGCCAGCCCATTTTTAATTACGTTTTCCTGTAACATCTCACCCGTGAAACCCGTGGTTTTGCTCGGCCAGGCACTTTCTCGAGACGGCACCGTCCTGAAGCTGATCCGGCGCAGCGACGAGTACATCATTCTCGCCAATGGCAAGAGCCTTATGTCCAGCCTTATGCACGGCTCCGAGGAGGCGCTGGCCACCTTTGCCTGCCAGCGCGCCCGGACCCTCGATCAGCCCAGCGTGCTCATCGGCGGCCTCGGTATGGGTTTCACCCTGCGCGCGACGCTCGATATCCTCCCGCCGGGCGCGGCGGTCGTCGTGGCTGAGATAGTGCCTGCGGTGGTCGAATGGAATCGTGGTCCGCTCGGCCCTCTGGCCGGGCATCCGCTGCAGGATCCGCGCGTGCGGGTCAAACTCGATGACGTCGCCGTCACGCTCAGCTCCCATCGCGGCCAGTTCGACGCCGTGTTGCTGGACGTCGACAATGGCCCCGCCGGTCTGGCGGCTCGCAGCAACGACGGCCTCTATGACGACCGCGGAATTGCCGCCGCTTTCGCCGCTCTTAAAATGGACGGAGTCCTGGCCGTCTGGTCGGCCCGCGAGGACCGGAAATTCGAGCAGCGCCTGCACCATGGCAGGTTCACCGTCGAGGTAGAGCGCGTGCGCGCTCGCCTGAAAGGGGGCGGTCCCCGCCACATCATCTTTCTGGGCCACAAATCTCCGGGCAGGTGAGTGTACTCGGCACCCACACAAGCCCAACGTCCGGGCCAAGCCGGACCGCCCCTCCGGATAATCGGCAGCGGCCATTGATGTATAATCGCCCAGCCCAGGAGGGCCATTTATGTTGCGCATAAACGACGAAGCACCAAACTTCACCGCGGAAACCTCGCAGGGAACTCTCAACTTTCACGAATGGATAGGCAACGGCTGGGCTGTCCTGTTCTCCCACCCCAAGGACTTCACCCCGGTATGCACCACCGAGCTGGGCTACATGGCCGGGCTGCAGCCGGATTTCGAAAAACGGAATTGCAAGATCATTGGGCTGAGCGTGGATCCCGTAAGCAGCCACAGCAAGTGGGCCGCGGACATCGAAGAGACCCAGGGCCACAAGGTGCAATTCCCCATGATCGGCGACCCGGAACTCAAGATCGCCAAGCTTTATGACATGCTCCCGGCCGACGCCGGCGATACGTCGGAAGGCCGCACCGCGGCTACCAACGCCACCGTGCGCACCGTGTTTGTGGTCGGTCCCGACAAGAAGATCAAGCTGATGCTCAGCTACCCGATGAGCACCGGCCGCAACTTCGACGAAGTGCTGCGAGTGGTGGATTCGATGCAGCTCACCGCCAAGCACAAAGTGGCCACGCCGGTGAACTGGAAACAGGGCGAGGATGTGATCATCCTGCCCTCGGTGTCAGAGGACGAAGCCAAACAAAAGTATCCGGGCGGCTGGAAGTCCCCCCGGCCGTATCTGCGGATCGTTCCCCAACCGAAGTAGCTGTCCACAAACGAGGGCGGGTGCATTAATGATTCTCAAGCAGTTCTATCTGCCGTGCCTGGCGCATGCCTCCTACATCATTGGAGACGAGCAGACAGGCACGGCAGCGGTCGTTGACCCGCAGCGGGATATCGATCAGTACATCGCCTTTGCCGCCGACCACGGCCTCCACATCCAGCACGTTTTCCTCACCCACCTGCACGCCGATTTTGTCGCCGGACATCTGGAGCTGCGCGATCGCGTAGGCGCGAAAATCTACCTGGGCGCTGCGGCGAAAGCCGGGTATGCGTTCACTCCTCTTCACGATGGCGACATCCTCGAATTTGGAAACCTACGCCTCAAGATACTCGAAACTCCGGGCCACACTCCGGAATCGATCTCCATCGTCGTTTACGATCGCAGCGCCAGCGATATCCAACCGCACGCCGTACTCACTGGGGACACTTTATTCATCGGCGATGTAGGGCGCCCCGATCTGCGCGCGGCTCTGGGATGGTCGGCTGCCGAGCTCGGCAGCATGCTTTTCGATTCGGTGCACACCAAGTTGTTGGCGCTGCCGGACCAAAGCCTGGTATATCCGGCGCACGGTGCGGGTTCGTTGTGCGGGAAGGCAATCAGCAAGGAAACGGTGTCCACCCTGGGCGAGCAGCGGCGATCGAACTACGCGCTGCAGCCCATGAGCAAAGAAGCGTTCATTCAAGTGGTGACCGCCGATCAACCGGAAGCTCCCGCCTACTTCGTGTATGACGCCGTGCTGAACAGCCAGGAGCGGCCCACGCTGGATCAGGCTCTAGCCCGCGAGATGAACCCGCTGACGCTCGACGCCGTGCTGGAATTGCAGGCGGCTGGCGCGCAGATTCTCGATACCCGTGACGCTGCCGAATTTGCTTCGGCGCATCTGGTGGCCAGCATCAACATCGGTTTGGTCGGCCAGTACGCAACGTGGGCGGGAACCGTCCTCGATCGCAAGAATCCGATTGTAATCATCGCCGACCCAGGGATGGAAAACGAATCCGCAATTCGCCTCGGGCGCATTGGCTTCGATCACGTGGCCGGATATTTGCGGGATGGATTGCACAGCCTGCAATCGCGGCCGGAACTGGTCGCCTTCACCGAGCGCCTCAGCGCACAGTTCGCCGCGGACCTGCTGTTATCGAGCGAGCCGCCTCTCACCATTGACGTTCGCGCCCCGCGTGAGCGCGCACAGAAATTCATCGCCGGAAGCATGAGTATCCCGCTGAATCACCTCACCGAAAATCTCGATAAGCTCCCCAGGGATCGCCCCCTGCTGGTCTATTGCGCCGGCGGTTACCGGTCTTCGATCGCCGCCAGTTTATTGAAGCGCAGCGGATTCGATCCCGTCGGCGAAATTGCCGGCGGCATCGTAGGCTGGGAATCCGCAAAACTTCCCGTCCAAACCTCGCCGGTTTTGTCTTAGAAACTTCGGTTCAGTTAGCTTCACCTCAACTGCTCCAGGCCGTGAGCGCTATCACATGCTCTGAAAATCTATTCCGTGCCGCGATTTCCCCAGTTGTCCGTTCGTCGAACGCGACTGCGGGCGGACCTTACGGGAACAGCCAACGCCTGAAAATGTGCCAAACGCCGATGCGTGCATTTTGCTATTTCCCTGTTTCTAGGGGAGATAGGGTAGTTCGTTTGGTAATTTCTTCCATCTGGTGGGGGCGGTTGAAGAACAGGTGCGTTCAATAGTGATAACTTATGTGGTACATAACTTATATATATACGGAAAGTGACATTCCCGGACCACCGAGCGTACGGGTCCCGTTGCATCGGGTCGACCGGACCGGCGCATTTAAATCGCCTTCAGCCAGGCACGCGTATGCGGTGCCTCCACCCAAGGCAAATACCAAGGGTGATGGTCACAACACTATCGCCTCGATGTACTTAAATGATGCCCGGGCGCACTGCGTTTCATCCGGTCCAGCCGGAAACACACTGTTCGCGGTTTATTTTTCTATTTAGCGGTCAGACGAAACTCCTCGCGGATAAACGGCTTGATCCCGTTCGCACCCGTCAATCGCAGGCACAGCAAGCTGCCCGTCAGTTCCAGATCAATGTGAAAATCAAAAAACGGACAGCACTTGCTCTCGGCCGTCACCCAATGCGCCAATTCTGCAAGGTCAACCGTTGACGGACTGAACTGGAATTCATATCCGATTTCGGTTTCCTCGATCGCTTGTCGCATCGCGATCAGTTTGTCGGTTAATTGCCTATGCTGCTCCCGCTCGGTCGGTGTGAGTGCCTTGGTGTTGCAATAGAATTTACCCTGCTCTATCGCTTGTCCGTCCGTCTGGGTCGCTGGCGAAGCCTGCGCGAACGTGTCGGCGACGGTGGCCGCGATCAGCAACGCCACCGAGGTGACTGCTGCGCAGCGTCTTGTCATTCCAGCAGGCGGCTTTCTTTCCTCGTTCATGGGATCGCTCCTTTGGGATTTGCAGCTTCCTACCCACCAATGCTAGAACTTAAAGGCAGCTTTAAGTCAAATCCCGGGTCAAGGCCGGCACGGAAGGAACGAGATGAAGATTGGGGAACTTGCCGACCGCACGGGGCACCGCGCTTCCGCTATCCGCTACTATGAAAAGCTCGGTCTTCTTGCGGCTCCGCACCGCACTTGCGGCCAACGCCGGTACAGCGAAGAGGCGGTCCACCGGGCGCTGCTCATCGCTTTCGCCAGCGACATGGGCTTTACTCTCGGCGAGATCAAGCTCTTCCTGAACGGCCTGCGGGACACGGCTCCGGTTGGTCCCCGCTGGAGGAAATTTGCTCGCCGTAAAATCAAGGACGTCGAGAAAACCATCGAGCGATCGCGACGCCTGAAATCGCTGCTCGAACACTTGCTCGATTGCCGTTGCGCTTCGCTTGAGGTCTGCGTTGAGCGCCTTCGCCTCAGCCCCAGGTTACGCTTAATCCGCAGCCAGGCTGATTAGGATCGATCGCGAAAGGATCCGCAACGCGCATTTCGGGCGCCACGATTGACGCTCTGGGTTACAGCGCGCTCTGCCGGCAAGTTCGCGCATTGGGCGGTGATTGCTATGATGTCCTGCCGCTCTCGCACAATCGTTTTGCGCTGGCCGTCGGGGACGCCTCCGGCAAAAGCCTTGCCGCTGCGCTAATGATATCAAGTGTCCAATCCTCGCTTCGGACCGCCGCGTACTTTGTGGGGAGCGACGCGGCGGCCGTTGTGCGGGCCGTAAATTCGCAGGCACACGCATCGTCTCTGGCAGACCGATACGCCACATTATTCTATGGTGTTTTCGACGGAGTCGCGCCCACTCTACGCTACGTCAATGCAGGCCACAATCCTCCCATAGTGATTCGGCCAGATCACTCGATGATTCGACTTCAAGCCGGTGGCGTGCCAGTGGGCATTTTCCTAGTTGCATCTATGAGGAGGGTATGGTGCAGCTTGGTCCCGGTGATCGGATCATCGCTTACACGGATGGAGTGACCGAAGCGCTGAGTCCGGCGGGCGAAGAGTGGGGCGTCGAGCGGCTCCGAAAGGCGGTGGACGAAAAAGGCGCGCAATGCCCTGGTGACATCGTCTGCGCAATCTTTGCAGCAATGGATGAATTCTCGCGGGGGCGCCAGACGGATGACGCGACGGTGATCGTTGCGCGGGTAAACTGAATTCGTTGTGTGCTGCGCGAGTCTGATCCGATCAATCCTGGCTTCGTAAGGCCGGACGGCTTCCTTTTGTAGACGGGACGTTGACGCGAAACGGTATTGTGGAAAGCAAGGGACGAAATTCGAGACTGGATTGTCGAGTATCCGGCAGTGGCTCGCTGCAATCGTTACGCAGCTCATTCTTCGCGCAGAGCGACGAGAGGATCAACGCGGGTTGTGCGCTGGGCCGGAATATAGCAAGCGAAAAGCGCGACGCCGGCAAGAATCGCGGATACGCAGACGTAGGTAGTTGGATCGATTGGCCTAATATCGAAGAGCATGGCCCGCAAAAATCGCGTCATGATCGCTGCTCCTGCGAGACCTGAAGCCAATCCGATTAGGACGACGCGCATGCCTTCTGCTAATGCCAGCCGCAGAATATCCAGGCGCTGGGCGCCAAGAGCGATGCGGATTCCGACTTCATGGGTACGCTGGCTGAAGGAATACGACATTACGCCGTAAATGCCGATCGCGGCGAGCAGCAGAGCGGCTGCGGCAAAAACGCCCAGAAGATCGAGAGCAAAGCGGCGGTCAGCCATCGATCTGGCGATGATTTCGTCCATCGAGCTGATGCTGTGCACCGGAACGTTGGGATCAATATTTTCCACCACGCGTCGGACAGCATCGCCAAGATGTTCCACGCCGTTGCGGCTGCGGAGAAAGACCACCGCGTTGATCGGCGCGAACTGCCCCAGGGCAACATAAATATGGGGGACGCTGGGAGCTTCAAAGCCATCCGACTTGATATCGCCAACCACGCCGACAATGGTGAGCCCCTCGACACCGCGTCCAAATCCAAACTTAACCTGGCTTCCGAGCGGATCCTTACCCGGCCAATACTGCTGGGCGAGGGTTTGGTCGATCACCGCAACCGGTTGCGTGGTATAGGTATCGAAGCCGGTGAAATTGCGTCCGGCGATCAAAGGAACTTCCATGGTGCGAAAATATTTCGTATCGACCACGGCAATGTCCGCGATCGGATTGCGCTCTGATTCCGCGGGACGCCCTTGAATCGAAAATGGCGAGTAATTCCTGCCGGAATTCATGGGTAGCGTGTCGTTCCCTGACAGCGATGCCTGCTCCACGCCGGGAAGCGCCGACACACTGCGAGATATTTCGAGCAAAAAATCAGCACGCTTCTCCACCACGCTATAAGGATCAGTGGCTGGATCGTTGGGTTGGGGAATCCAGATTTGCACGGTAGTTAAGTGAGTGGGATTGAAGCCCGGACGCACCTCCAGCACCCGCCAGAAGCTTCGCAGGAGAAGTCCGGTGCCCGCCAACAAAATCATCGAGAGCGCCACCTCCAAAACCACAAGCGCCCGCGAAAGCCGGGTATGACGTCGACTGGCGCTGGAGCCGCGGCCGCCTTCGCGTAGATTGTCAATGTGGTTCGGATTCGAGGCTTGCAGCGCGGGCGCCAGCCCAAACAGGACACCGGTGATTATGGAGATCAGGAGAGCGAAAAAGAGCATCGCTGCGCTGATGCCAACCTCATTGAGCCGTGGAATATCCGCGGGCGCGAGGCTTACGATCGCATTCTTCATTAGAAGAACCATAAGCAGCGCGACTCCCCCGGAGATTAGTGACAAAAGTGTGCTCTCGGTCAACAGTTGGCCGGCCAGGCGTGCGCGACTGGCACCCATGGTCAACCGAATCGCAATCTCGCGCCGCCTTCCCGAAGAGCGCGCCAGCAGAAGGTTGGCAATATTCACGCACGCGATGAACAGGACAAATATTACTGCACCGAAAAGGAGGAACAATTCCGTCCGTTGCGGACCCACCAGGTCTTCTTTCACCGGAACCAGCCGAACCGCCCACGACGAGGTGGCGGGATAGTCGGCGGGATACTGGCGGCTGAGCTGCGATATATAGGCATCGAGCCGCGCTTGGGCCTGTGCGACCGACAGCCCGGACTTCAAGCGCCCAATGGCACCCGGAAGCATTCTCTGGGATCTTACCGCTGGAACCGGAAAGGGAAGGGCGTTGAAGCCAGCCGCAATCCACACTTCCACGTCGGTATCAAGGGTCCGTCCCGGATGACGAAATCCAGGGGGCATCACCCCTACGATCGTGTAGGGGTCACGGTCGAGGCGCATTTTTCGTCCGACTATATTGGGGTCGGAACCGTAATTACGGCGCCAAAAGCCGTAGCTGATTACGGCAGGCTCCATGAATCCCGGAACGGAATCCTGCTGTGTGTACACGCGGCCGAGTTGCGGCTTCGCTCTCAGCAAGGCGAAGTAACCGGGACTCGTGATGAGACACTCGGCGCGAACCGTCCGTTCTCCACCGGCGATCGCCGAATTGCCCGGCGCCACCGCGGAGATATCCTGAAAAACATTCGAGCGCTGCTGTAAATCCCAAAGCTCCGGTGCGGACATGCCTACATCTTGCTGGTTGGGGCCACGAAGGTCGTCGAAGACGCGCACCAGTTGCTCGGGATGCGCGAATGGCAACGGACGTAGTAGAACGGCATACACGACGCTGAAGGTGGCGACATTGGCGCCGATGCCCAATGCGAGGGTGAGCACCGCGACAATCGAAAACGCGGGGCTCTTGAGCAACATTCGGAGTGCGTAACGCAGGTCTTGGACGACTGAAAGCATGGACCCCTCCCAGCCCGCGCCCCGTTTTGTGGCGGGCGAATAGTCCCTTTGGCCATATGGACGGAGCAGGTCGGATCATTGTTAGCAGGAGTATTGTCTTAAAAGAGCGCAGGCGAAGTTGACAGGCTATTCGATGCGGAGCGCGGGGAGTAACCCTCCGGCGCGGACGAAAAACCAAAATAGATCCGCGGAACGTAGGATCGATTGCAACCCAGCTTGGTGGTACGACGAAGCGGTACTGGAAGTGGGCTACAGCTTGCGAAAGAAAATCGACGAGGGCCTCGCATCCTCTACGTATGGCATCGTGGTTCTTAGTCACCAATTTTTCGCAAAGGATTGGCCCCAAAAGGAACTCGACGGCTTGGTGAGCGAAGAAATCTCGGGCAGCAAGGTGATCTTGCCGGTTTGGCACAATTTAACGCTCGATGAGGTGCGCAGCTACTCTCCGGTGTTGTCCGGAATTGTTGCCGCGAATTCCAATGAAGGCATGCCACAGGTACTTAAAAAGCTGTGCGATGCGATGGGATTGTGATTTTGAACTCTCGGGGCGCGTCTGGCCCAGAGGGTGTATCGTCAACAACCCGTACCCCACTGACCAGCGTTTTCTGTAACAACCGGTCATGCTGAATCAGCAAGTTGCGGTCGCCACAGCGTGGACCCTTTCAGGCCACGTCGGTTCTTGTCGTGCACGGCGCGAGCGCGCGCAAGATCCTGCCTATCAGCCACGCTCAAAGTGAATCAGCAACTTGTGGCTGCGAGCTTTCATCGCAGGGGTACCGCTCCGAGTAGCCTCGCGTAGAATCTCCACTACTCTAGACCGAATACTCGGCTCGTGCTGCGCCACGTCGGCCAGTCCCTGAAGGGCGAAGGTCTTGACAATGGAGCTACGGTCTTCCAGATAACTGCTCAACGAAGATATCGCGATTTGCCGTTCGTTAGGGCTCAGCCGGAGCCGGGGAACCATGACTGCCAGATGCCAGCGCAATTCTTGTTGCTGGGCCTCGGTCATTAAGCCTAGCAATTCCTTCTTGTAGGGTTGGAGGAGCTCACCATGTTTTCGCGTGACCTTCTCGGTCGCGTCTGCGGCGCGCATTCGTACCATCGGGTGTGCGGACCAGAGACCTGCGATTAGCTTTGGAAAGAGTTCCGGATGAGCAGACACCATCGCCACTAGTTGGTCCGAGCGGCCGATGGTTCGTCCATCCCATCCTTCCAGCAGAGAAAGCATATTTCTTCGGGCCATTGAGAGAAGCCAGCAGCATTATAATACATGGTTGAAGGTTTGTTCCGATACCGCGCCCCGCGTATGTGGTAGTGAATTTTCCGTGGGGCGCACCGCCCACTTTGACTGGCTCGCGCTTATTATGTAGCTGGAGATCTTCCGAGGGCGAAGGCTGCACATGAGGATTTGCTTAACCCGTGGAAAGATGCCAACCCGACATTCCTATCTTAATCGCCGCGAAAGCCAAGAACGCCAAGACAGGTGGTTCAGGTAACGCGTCCGAGGGCCGCTGGCTGACCACTTGCGCTGGCCAATGCGTTGCGGACCACTGCGACTTTCGCGCCTCCCGCTCCTGAGCCACCCAAGGTGACGGTTGGTTCACGTTCCGTCCCGTCAGATTGACTTGCCCCAGAGCACGTCCTAACATCCCCCGCCAGGAGACGACCCGCCAGCCATGATTGGCCAGACCATCTCGCACTACCGCATCGTCGAGAAACTGGGCGGCGGTGGTATGGGTGTGGTCTATAAGGCCGAGGACGTAAAGCTGCACCGCTTTGTGGCCTTTAAGTTCCTGCCGGACAACATTGCCAAAGATGTGCAAGCCCTCGCTCGCTTTCAACGCGAAGCGCAGGCCGCCTCTGCACTGAACCATCCTAATATCTGCACCATCCACGAAATTGACGACCAGCATGGCGATGCGTTTATCGCCATGGAGTTTCTGGACGGCGTAACCCTCAAGCACCGCATTTCCGGCAAACCGCTGCCATCCGAGGAACTGTTGGAGTTCGGAATTGAGATTGCCGACGCCCTGGATGCCGCGCACGCGAAAGGAATCGTCCACCGCGACATCAAACCCACCAATATTTTTGTCACCAAGCGCGGCCACGCCAAGATTCTGGACTTCGGTCTGGCGAAGGTCAGCCTGGCAGGTAGTTCTTCGAGCAACATTGCGTCTCTCGACACCGTGACCGGTTCGGTGAACGCGGAATACCCGACGAGTCCGGGCACCATGATGGGAACGGTGGCGTATATGTCGCCGGAGCAAGTGCGGGCGAGAGAGTTGGATGGGCGGAGCGATCTGTTCTCGTTTGGAACAGTACTGTACGAGATGGCGACGGGTGATTTGCCGTTTCACGGAGAAAGTCCAGCGGTCATTTGTGAAGCCATCATGAATCGTGCCCCGGTAGCGGTGGTGCGGCTGAATCACGAGGTGCCTGCGGAACTGGAGCGAATCATCAATAAAGGGCTGGAGAAAGACCGCGAGCTACGTTACCAGCACGCCTCTGACATGCGAGCCGACCTGAAGCGGCTGAAGCGCGAAACGGAATCGCGCCGAGGTGTATCACCGAGTTCGGGAGCGGTGCCGGCGGCACACGATACCGGGAACGAGCCCGTCGCCCCGGTCGCCCGGCAATCCTCGCCGTCATCCGGTTCTGTTCCGGCGGCGGTTTCATCGGGTACCGCGAGAGGCGCTGAAATTCCGGCCACCGGGGGAACGAAACTCTGGAAAATTTTGGTTCCCGCTGCCGTCCTGGTGATCGCCGCGCTGGTCGCTGGAGTCTTCCACTTCCGTTCGCGTCCAGCAGCGACGCTCACCGAGAAGGACACCATCGTTCTGGCGCTGTGGCAGGTGAATGCCGCATTGCGGGAAGCGGAGTTCGGGAACCCCGCACGCGCGCAGCAAGGCGTTGTCGCAGCGCTGGCGCTGGCGCCGGGCCGCGACGTGAAACTTTTTTCCGCCCTTACCCTGGCGCGAATCGGTGAAACAAGCTCGCGCCAAGGCTATCGTCGAAGAGCTGGAAAGGAACTACGGGTCGGACACCATGCTGAAGGTCTACTGGCTGCCCACCATTAAGGCCGCGATGGACCTGAATGCCAACAATCCCAACCGAGCCATAGTGTCTCTCGAAGCTGCCGCGCCGTACGAATTAGGTCAGCCGCCCCAATTACAGTTGGGAACCATGTATCCCGTCTACGTTCGCGGCCAAGCGCAGCTATTGGCACACAACGGCCCGGCGTCCGCCGCCGAGTTTCAGAAGTTTCTCGATCACCGGGGAATCACGCTAAACTTCCCGCTCGGTGCGCTCGCCCACTTCGGCCTCGCCCGCGCCTACGCGGAACAAGGTGACACCGCCAAAGCCCGGGCCGCCTACAATGATTTACTCACCCTATGGAAAGGCGCCGACCCCGACATCCCCATCCTAATCGCCGCTAAAGCGGAGTACGCCAAGTTGAGGTAGCGTTTGCCGCTTAGGCAGCGCGTTCGAGAGCTAGCGCCATTTTTTCCAACCTCGAAACCAGCCGTATAACTTCACCGTGGTGCGGCGCTCACCTTGCAATGTTCGAGACGTGGCTGGCCACGCACTGCCACTTTCCACTGGGCATCTTCACCCAGGTGTCCGTCCAACGATAGTTTATGTCCGAAGTCTTGCCGGATGCGTCGGTCTCCTTGCCTGTGCTGCCTCCGCTAGCGATGGCAGCGTTGCCGTAGGCGTTTGACTTGGCATTTCCCCTCCGCAGCCCTCGCGCATCTCAGCGGGGTGGCGAAGATTATCTCACCGGTCCCCGAACGTGAAAACCACTACTGGATGTGGATTACCCGAACGCGTTAGCCATTGGGATTTTCGGGGAATAGCATTATTTCCCAATGGCCGGAGTCTTTGCGGTGCGCAACCAAGTGGCACTGATAGTGACGTCAGTTCAAGTAGCGCCATTGGGACCAGGAAGACTGAAGCGACTCTTTGGGACCCCGGCAAACGTAAACGGTGAGATTCGTCTCTTCCGGAATGGCGTACCGTGGGGAAAGCTGTGCGGACGGCACAACTTCCACGAAGGATTCCTGGAGCCTTGCTTCCGTGAAACCAATGGCGACCACCACGTCGCCGGTATAATCGCGGGGACCCCACAGGCCATATTGATTGTGGCCGCTGATCGCTCTCGGGAGCCCATAGCGCGGGCCGAAGTAATCGATGGCGCTGGCTTCGCCGTAGTTATGCGCAAGCAACGCGGCGTGGTGGCGATCCGCAGCGGGCAAGTTATTGTAGACGGATGCTACGCTACTAACCTGTTCCTGCCAACCAAACATGTCGCCAAAGAGTTGAGGAAGATCGCCCTGCGGAACGTTTTCAACATGCACGGCCTTTACGTCCCAGAAGCGACTGTACTTGATGGTGGCATTAGCGGATAGGATCGGCATCGCCAATGGGGCGGCTACCGCCGCGCCGACTAACAATGTCGCGGCAATCACGTAGGGAAGCCATCTGCCGGTGATAGCTAGCAATCGAGACTCGATCCAGGTTGCGCCCGCTGCAAACAGCATGATGTAAGCCGGTGCCAAGTAGTAGATCTTTCCGTGAAGCAGAATCATTTCAACGAGGACCACGACATAAGCCCAGCCGAGAACGGCGTACTTTTTGCCCACCGAATCGCGAAGCAGATACCACAACCCAGCCAGCCATAATGGAGTCGCAATGGGATTGGTCAGGAGCGACTGCTGCCAAATGTATTCCCAGGCTGAAACATCTACGTATTTCGTGCCGCTGACCGAGCGCAGCAGCGCAATCGTCGGCCAACCATGCTGGATTTCCCAGCGGAGATTAGGAAGAAACAGGAAAAAAGAAATGGCCGCAGCGATCCAAATCCATCGGTGGCTGTATTCGCAGCGAGCGGCCGTGAGCAAGAGACCGACCGCTATGCCAGAGCCGAAGAACAGCATGGAATGCTTATTCAGAATCCCGACCCCGGCGACGAAACCAAACAGCAGCCAGAGCCGTCGGTCACCGCCGTTTAGGATGCGTACGACGATGGCGGCGCAGGCCATCCAGAAAGCGGGTTCAAAGGCGTTCATGGTAAACAGATTGTCGAACGTGAGGTAGATCGGAGCACAAAGCACGGCTAAGCCCGCAAGAAACTCTGCAATCTTTCCTCCGCCGAGTTCACGCGCGACCCAAGCGGCGAGGAATATCTTGGCAACCGCCGCGAGAGCTGGGAGAAGGCGCAGGGCCGGGAGCGAGTCACCCACGAATATGCGAGTCAGTTGCGCAAGCCAGGGCGCAAGCGGAGCGTGATCGACGTAGCCCCAGGCGAAGTGCTGACCACAGGCGGCGTAGTAGAGTTCATCACGGAAGTAGCCGAAGCGTCTGTTAAAGGCCATATGGACGAGGAGCGCGGCGGCGGCCAGAAAATCGACGCTTGGGTGAAGCGCAATTACTTTCGATGCGGTTGGAAACTCGCGCAGAATCGCATGCACTTGAATGGGGTGGGTGGTCGGCGGAGCCTGAGCGCTAGCGGACAACGTTTCCTCTCACCGTTTTTTTCGAACACCTCAATCTTGGCGGGCCCACCGACGTCGTACAAAAGTGCGGATTGGAAGGGAAAGTGATGGAATTAATCGGCTCTGGAGGCCCTCACTCGCAGCGGGACGCTTTTTTCAGCCGCTCTGGAGTACACGGCCGAGATGGTTCGACCTAGCCTCAACGCAATTTCGCGGGGCGAAATGTAGTGTGCCGCCAAATCCTTTAACCTCAAATCATCCATCCGAGTCCAGGGCTTGGCGTTATTCCCGATGTAGGGTTGCATATGCATCCCCTTTTGAGCTGCGGTTACAAAGAATTTCCGTTCAATGAAGAAAACGCTGGGCGCTACCGGGTCCGGAACCAATGTAACGAGGAGAACCACTCCAATCGTCACCGTCGAGAATCCGGATTATTTCCTCCACTAACTCCATCAGTTTTTCGGAGTTTTGCTCGTCCTTGGCCTGATCGCAGAGTTGCTGCCATCGTTCTTTGTGTTCCATAGCCACCGCGCTATTGATCCGCTTGCCGATATCCGCCGCTCGCTTTCTTGGCTACTTGCTGGCGGAAGGAATCGGCCTTCGACAGCATTGCATTGCTAGGAGTTCCATTTAAGGCTGGAGCAGTTTGCAATAACTCTGGCCGTGGAGGGGCCGGATCGTGACGAGTTGGGGCAATCGCCTGCCTGAAGGTCTCGGTCCGGGCAATGACTATCCGGCTCCCAGATGACACGAGGAGATACCGACCGGCTGCATTCGCAGCGATCTGATCCATCCGCTCCCGCGCCGTAGACAATCCCGATGCGGATTCCAGGAATACTGCTGTTTGATTCGACTTGAGTGCGAAGATTTCAAAGGTTCGGTCGCCCACCGGTGGTCCAGTTGACGTAGGCACGTGCGACCAGCGCGAGCCCTGGTGCCACGTCAGAGAGAAATGTCCTGTGGACGTTATTCCCCGGCATTGGAGTTGTCAAGAATGATTTACCGTCTACGTTAAAGCCCTGGATTGGATACAGGGAAAATGGTATTACCGGGGGCGTTAGGTTCGTCCAGAATGCGCGTGGGCAGGTACTCGACGCGATACACCGGTAATCCCTTGCGGGAGTTCCTGCCCGTCCATGCGTGGCTGCGGCGCGAATAAAAATCAAGCTTGGGGGGAGTGTACTGACCATCGGCCTCTTGACGCCCAGTAATACTAGACGGGAGCGTGCGGAACTCCCTGGGAGGTAAACAATGCATCAATCAGACTTCGAAGACCTCACGGTTGATGAACTCAGAGAAATTTATTGTGCTCAAAACCCTTTCGTAAAATCCCCAACCCTGGATTACGCGGCGTGCCGGATCGATCGGCTAGAACGGGCATGTCGGCAGCTTGAGAGGCACATTCCTGAATCCATCGGCGCGGAAGGCCGCTTGAAATTATGGCCGGAGGTGACGGACGCAGACGATCCCGAAGGAAGGACTTTTTCAAGCCACGGCGGGCGAGTCGACTTGGCGATTGATTCTGAAGATAGGGGGGTTCTCCGCTTCAGGTGAACGCGGAATTCCGTACCGGTCGATCAGTCCCCCAGGATGGTGGGAATGAGCGTGTGTATCATCGTCGCTTTCTGCAACAACAACGTCGCGCCGTACCTTACCGCGAGAGCCGTTGACGCCTCGTCGTCCCAGGCCGACATTGCGATGATCACGGAGTTCAGCAGAGCCGTCTTCACCACCTCCGGCTCGAATGCTGCTCCGTCGGGCATGTGGAGGTCCAGCAGCACAACGTGCGGCTTGAGCAGAGCGCCAAGCCGCAGTACCTGTTCGAAGCTCGTCGCGCTGCCAACAACCTGAATGCGCGGTTCACCTTTCAGAAGGCGACACGCGCCCAACTGAATTAGGTTCGAATCGTCAGCGAGTAGAACCGTGCGCTTCTCGTTGGTCCCGGGGGCCCATGGAGCGGTTAGGAAACCACGAATTCGCGGTTTTGTATATCCCAGACTGAACGTCCGGCTTTAGCGGAAGTCCCCACCAGCAATGCAGATTTCACTTGAAGGTTCCCACATCCGCCTCCGGTGGAATAAGCCCACTGAGGTAAAGCGCATGAAAGTAGGGGCGATGTTGTGTCTGGCGGTCGCGATCGCCGTGGGCGCTTACGCCATTCAGGACTATTCCACGAACGCCCGGAATTTGAGTGTGGCGCAGTACCGGCTACCTGCGCCCTATTTGGAAGCCCAGATGAACGGTTATGGGGAACGCGAGCGAACCGAGGCCGCGTTAGGAATAATGGCATTCGTGCTCGTGATGGGCTCGCTTGTTCTGTTCACGCCGGAAAACGACCAGGGGCGAACCAGGAACTCATCGAAGGTACGCCAACGGCGGTTCGGCGCGAAAGCCGCATCTCACGCAAGGCCGTCGGGGAAAACGGTTCTTCCCTGAAGCAACGCGAAGACGGCCTTGCTTAGGGCATCGCCGATTTCGCTTTTCGAAACAAAGCCATGGGCTCCCGCCGCGTGTGCCGCCCGGATCATCTCCCGGCCATCGTGCATCGAAAGTATCAGAATGGGCAGGTCCGGCATGACGTTTCGTATCTTCTTGGCGGCACCCAAGCCATCCAGCACTGGCATTGTCACGTCGAGAATAATCAGATCGGGAGTCAGTTGGATTGCCAGGGTTACGGCTTCTTGCCCGTTGCAGGCCTCGCCACAGACTTCCACTCCGTCAAGCGCGGCCAGCAGGGTGGAAATTCCCTTTCGAACGGATGCGTAATCGTCTGCGACTAATATTCGCAACGAAGCATTTCCTTTACGTGTGGCTGCGGTCTGCACAATATTCTAATTCTGACCAAAGTCCTGAATACGTCTATGGGGATAATCCTGTACGGAACCTTTCACGGCAACAGCGCGGGTTGTGGAGGGTTTGGGTTCAGGTCTAAGATCGACTGGCATCGGCGGTGGCGCTCCCTGGAGCGGTCACGCGTTAGCCATCAACTCCGCGGACCTAGTGTGTATCAGCGCCGCCGATGCCCTTTTGCTACCCAAAGCAGTTGAACAGCTTAAGCGAGAAATCCGTCAGCAGACGAGGGCACGGTAACGAAACACCCGAACTATATGATGAGCCGGCGGACGAACTGCCTCTGGGTTCAGGCGTCACTCTAGTTCTGGCCCCGAAACGGTAACTTGAGCTTCCGCGCAATTTCCGGCCAGAATTCCCGCAGCACGTCAAACCCAATATCGCTTGCCACGGCGTAACCGACGCGTTCGGCTGTCGGTGAAAATCCCCGCTTATTTCCCGGATGATACAAATTCGCCAGCGATGCGCCGCTCACCGTTCCCAACCATTCCGAGAAATTAAACATCTGCGAGCCATCTTCTTTGTGGGCTACTACCGCGTGCTCGGCAGCATGGAGCAACCGCCTCTGGGCACTTCCGCGGCCCAGCCGGTAGTAGCGGGGATCTTCACTGAAAAGCGTAGGGTACGCGAAGTCCTTGAAAAAATAGCCTGACGCTTGGTCCGCAAGCGACGCACCAAACCGCTTACCATATCCTTGCGCCCCCTGGCCGAACTCACGGTCCGAATTCTCCGCCTGTGCCAGCCCGGCGTTGAAACCCACGCCCAGAATGGTCAACGGGTCCATTGTGTCCGCGACGAAGAGTTTGAACTTATTTTTAACTTCCAAAGTACAAAGCACAGCGCCGGGTTTGTAATGGAGTCCATGTGCTGCCGACCGACGCTCCAGCTTTCGCCCAAACACTCCAACGGTCTTGGCGTATTTCCCGTCGTAATCCTGCCATCTCACCATCGGCACGGGCTGCACACACGGTGCTACCGGGTTCAGCTGCACCTGCTCCGGGATCGGAGCCTGTCCGGGCGGAAGGGTTTCCCTTGCGCTGGGGGTCCCGCCGATGTTGGCGGGATAGTTTCTTGCGCCTGCATTCCCACCGCGAAAACCAACACCAACACTCCTACTACTGCTGGCGCGGGCCACAACCTGTTGATTCGGTTAGCGAATTTGCCGGCCCGGCCGGAGATCATTGCCGCCAGCTCCCCAGTAGCCGCTTCGCGCGAGTTGGCTGCGCCTGCGCAGGGCTAGATTACTCGATTTCATTGAGGAAGTTTTGGTGGCATATGATCGTCGTATCCTGCGAACACACGTATAGACATTCACTCTTCCGCATGAGCGCCCACCATCGTCGTCTGCACCATCGCCTGATCGAACGTTGCCCCGGCGGCTAAGCAGACCAGAATGTCTCCCCGAAATTTTTCCGTCCGCCATCTGCCGTTATCCTTGTCGTGGATCACCCGCACGCGGAAGCCGTTCGGATGTTTCGTGAAATAGCAGATTTCTCTATGATCGGAGTCTGCGCCGAAGGTGTCCAGGTCGGGCCAATAAATTACGGATTCCAGATTCGATCCAGCATTGGAGTTCCGAGCCCTAGCGTAGGCGATGTTCAGCGGGAAGCCCGCCAATTTCGGTCCCCATGCAGGATGCCACGACGGATCGATTTGCGGGGGGACAAACGCGGTGAAGCCTGTAGTTTCGGATGGCTGGCTGATGGTGGTCTCCTTTTCATTACAGTGCACCAGGAGCCTGAAAACAAAAACGCCGCCCGGGCATCAGGCGCCGAACGGTTTCGAGAGATAATTTTCGGAACTTGCGTTCCGCGCATCGAGCCGGAATCGGCTCAAGGCTCCGTGGCGTCTCTCACGCCCGGTTGCCGGACCCAGATTATTCCGAGCCACTCCTGATGTGTACCGATGGTAACACGCGCCCCGCGGACCACTGGAGCGAAATCGAATGGGAAGGCCTGATGTTCCCTGGCGCTCATGTACATTGACGATGCGAATTCCAAGGACGATTGCACAAGCTGTCCCGCGTGACTTCCTGGCCTTCGATTTCAAAGCGCTGGCGCGGCTCATCCGCGTGTATAAACCCGCATAGGATCAGGATGTTCCCGAATTCCGCTGCGCTGCCCAACGTTCAAGCGCGGCTCCACGGGGAGTTGCAAGTCGGCCTGGGCGGGCGTCTGCCGGAAGCCGCGGATTTTGGACGCTTACCGTACTTGCAGGCGGTGATGAACGAAAATCTGCGGCTCTATCCTCCGGCGTATATCACCGCTCGCGAACCATCGAGTCGTGCGAACTCGGCGGCTACATCATTCCGGCGGGAAAGACGATTATTTTTTCACAATGGGTCGCTCATCGTGACCCGCGCTTCTACGATGATCCCGATGCCTTCCGCCCCGAGAGATGGCTCGACGGCCTCGCACAACGCCTGCCAGCCGGCGCCTACTTTCCATTCGGCGACGGACCGCGGCGGTGCATTGGACAAGGATTCGCGCTCCTCGAAGCGATGGTCGTGATCGGAACCGTGGCGCAGCGTTTCCGCCTCCGGCTGGTGCCGGGCCATCCGGTTGTGCCGGAACCGCTCGTCACCCTGCGTCCGCGGAACGGGATTCGGATGACGCTTCACGCGCGAAATTAGTGCTCTCCAGTCGACCGAGATTGGACGCGATTTCCGTTACCGGACCTTGGGTCCAATCCCTCCAATGTGCCCACGACACTTTTCGCCTTTGAGAACGATGTTGGCGAAGGGCATACGAACTCGGCAAATTGCGAGCAGATCATCCGGCACGATCAGGGCCGCCCGGGGGCTCCTTAGGATCGAGCTCTTCTTCAACCACCATCCTGGCCCTTCGTGGCGGACGCAGTTGAATCGAATCTGAAGGCAGACCATAATCCTGGGCGCGCTCGATGGCCATTTCCACCAATTCGCCCAGAAGCTTTTTCTTGGCGCTGAGTTCCGGCGATTCGGGACTTTCCGATTCCATCGGAGACGGAATCCGAGCCGCTTGTGGCACGACGCCTGTGTGGGTCAGCAACTTGCACGCCAGCTCGGCATCACCGTCTGCGACCGCTCGGCGAATTGCTTCCAGTGTGGGTACGGCTAACCCGGAAAACGCAGCTCGGGTGGCGGTAATCTCCAGTTCCTTGAGTATGGCCGTGTTCAACCCGAGCGCGTTCTCGACAGCATGAAAATCCCAGCAGTCCTCCCGCGAAATACGCCTTCCGTTTGGGTGTGTGTCCTGGTGGTCTCGCAGGCGTTTCCTGCGGCCGCGTTTCTTGGTGGATGTGGTTGCAGTTTGCGGAGAGTTACCGCCGCCAATTCTTGGTACCGAATCGGCGGGATGCACCGGGGCGACCATTTTGGCAACGGGATTGACTGGATATTTCTTGGCCATGGCCTTCCTCCTATTTAACAACAGCGCCGAACGCTACGATCGGTCTTGGGACGTTCCGGATCCGACAATTGGCGTTGCGGCGCCGGAATCCGCGTGGTTTGTGGACTCTTATAATCGCCCGGATCGTCGGGCCGCCTGAATACGCGCAAGTCGGTTCAGCAACCGTTCAATCTGCTTGCTGATGTGCGCTTCGTAGCGCATCAGCTGTTCGCCAACTTCCGGTGGTGAAACTACGAGTGCTTGGACGCCGAAATCACGATGCCGGAGCTCACAGTTCTTGACCTCGATCAGCAGCTTCGTGATCCGTTCGATTTCCGCATCAAACGCCGCGAGGGTCTTGCTTCGCACCTCCTCCAGACCGAGCGACCTGTTCTTGCGTTCGGCAGCATCGCCGGCTAACGCGGCTAGCGCAGAGTAGAGTGCGGGGAAGCCTTCATGCAGGACATGAAAACCATACACCTGCGTCAGAGCCTTCGAATCCGCTACTCGGTCGTATCCTCTCCTCTCGAAATCGGCGCGAAGGACTCCCAGAACTTTGATCGCGCGTTCCAGAACGATCGAATTGGGATCGCTAAGTCGACCGTTGAAAATCACGCTGAAAGCTCCCAACGCCCGCGATGGAAAAGCACGTTGTTGGATCAAATCAAGGACCCTGGCTTCCCGCAGCCGCGCGATTTGCGCGGATTCGGCATAATCCACTCGCATTTCCCGCCACATCAGCACCGCGATCTTGTCCGCTATTTGCTCCTCGAGGAGCCCAACCACATCTAAAACCTCTCGGAGACTTTGGCGGAGTAGATTGAATTTCGCGGCCGACTCACCCGGTAGCAGGAAAAGACTTACGGCCAAGAAGTCCATGCTGGGTGGAGTTCTTCTTACTTCGTTCCTTGCCCTGGGCCGTGTGCGGTCCAGGTTTTCCCTTGATTGTCGCGGACTCCTTTTGTTTCTTCATCCTGTCCTCCCATCGCAAATAATTGCGACCTAACGAGACCCTCTGCTCCCCAAAAAAAAAGGGACGCCTCCGAAGATCACATCGAGGCGTCCCGTTCAGTAAAGTAGAGCTTCAGCGAGCGGTGATCAACACCACCGATCACTCATACAGCTCTTGGTACGACTTCTAGCGTATCACCAAGGGGGACCAAGGGAACTTGCCCAGTGGTTTCGCTTGGGCGCAAAAGGCACCCCAACAGTTCCGCGCCGCGCGCACTGAGAATTTCTTGGAGCGTCGGCGCGCTGAAACGGTAACGCTGATCGCGAGTTCTCTGGCGCGGATGCGTGAAGCGCTGGCCCGGGGACTGGGGGGCGATCTGCTGGTCCATGGCCACGGCCACCCAATTTCCGGCCGGCGGGCGCGGCCAACCTTACTGATCGGGCGCCAAGCGTGATCAGCGTCGCACTTGGGGTGAGCGATTGCGACGCAGTAACGGTGCCGAACGGGGGGTGGCGACGGTCACGGTCGGGGTGCCGTGTTGGCC
Organism: uncultured Acidobacteriota bacterium; assembly: GCA_963725655.1. Classification (GTDB taxonomy): domain Bacteria; phylum Acidobacteriota; class Terriglobia; order Acidiferrales; family UBA7541; genus CAVRXT01. The sequence goes on from CAVRYY010000001.1 coordinate 1,837,901, forward strand.
AAGTGTGGCCGATAGAGGAGCAGTCGATAGTGCGGTGCGGCGGCGATGCGGAAATCGCGGAGGTGGCAAGGTTCAGCGGAAGTTCCGTTTTTCCGATCGGCACGCTCTGCAAAACGCTATCGATGGTGACCGTTACCGATTCATTTTTGTTGTTCGGGAGAAGACCACGAGCCCGAGCTGACCGCCCAGCGAGAATGGGGCGATGGCGTAAGTGATTGGCTGAGGCCGCTTCAAGCCGCGCCGGCCGAAGCGGCGACGGTTGCAGGACTGGGCTGGGTGGCCTGGTTGGTGACGGTTGCGCTGTTGGATACGAACAGGGGCGCCGTCGGGTGAACAATCCGTCGAGGGCTAGCGGTCACGAATGCGCTGGCTGCCGACGCAATACCTCCAAAGGACACCAACGTGAGGTTGAGCGGGCCCGCGAACTACTTCAGATCCGCGGTCGTGGTCCGGGATGTTGTCTCGCTTGTCGCCGTTGGTCCCGATCCCCGCAACTGTGGTGATGGTGCAGGGTGGTATCCGCCTTGCGGATTGCGAGGTTGAATGTTGTCCGCGATGCACAGTGTCCCGCGTCGCCCAGCGCAACGCCTGCAGCGTCATCGAACTCCGCGCCGGTGGTCGGACCCTTGCCGACGCTGAGTCCATTCGTGCCGCTCCCTACGGCGGTCGTTATGACGCTTGGCACAGTGACGGATATAGGTTCGGATCAGCGCGATCTTTTCAGGATTTGGCTTGAGCGATTGCGCTTCCGCTATGCAAGCCGATGTTGCTACGGTGAGAAGCACCAGGCCGGAAAGGATGCAACCAATCTTGCGATAATGATTCATTCTTTTTCGAGTTTGGCGCTCCGGGGAGCGTGGAGATTTTGCACAGTGTTTGTACGCATCCATCTGTCGCGCCGTCCGCAGGCCGTCACCCTGCACGCGATCTGAACGCTGAAGCCGGAGGGAAGCGAGGAAATTTCTTGAAGAGCCAGGCGCTTCGTCACGGTATCCGCAACTTTCATAGCAATCCAAAAGGAACTGATTTGCCGCGAAGCTATGTGGGGAGACGCCCTGGCCTACCCGGACGGCTCTTTCCTTTGGTGGGACAGTAAGCGCTGGAGATATGCAGGCCCTTCTTCCTTATAGGATGTAGCGGCGCCTCTCAGCAGAATCTCACACAGCTGCGCGAGACTTCGCCCTTCTTTCTTGGCGATTTGAATCAGCGCCCTCTTCAGTTCCGTAGGTACTCTGATTCCGATGCTTTCGTCTTTGGTCATGGCCGCCAGCGCATTCTACGGCAGTCACTTGATCTTCGCAAATCATTCGCTTGACAGTGCAGATATCATTGAGTATCATTGATCATCAATGATGCTCAGGGAGTCTTTCTATGAGGGATAAGACTGCGGGCGCCAGGGAAGCAGGAATTTTGATGCGCGACAATCTTCGTCTGGCAAGACGTTCGGCTATAGGGCATTTGGGATCATTAGCCCTTGACCGACTCCGTGACCTAACTATTACATTTGGATTCTCGCTGGGTCGAGGAGACTTCCGCTACTTGGACGGAGGCTGGTATGTCACGCACACAGGGCTGTTGCGATTGGCCCGTCGCCGACGGTGTTCGAGCATCCAAGTCCAGCAGGTGCGTCAGTTTTGTAATCCGGTCATGCGTAGTTGGGTCTTCAAGGCAACCGTCTACACATCTCCGAGATCGAAGGGATTCGTAGGCTATGGCGATGCCGATCCATCCAACGTGTCTCCGATGGTCCACGGCGCCGAGATGCGCGTTGCCGAGACCCGGGCTGTCAATCGCGCCCTGCGCAAAGCGTACGGCATCGGCCTGTGTTCGGTCGAAGAGCTCGGATCGTTCTCCGCGCCCGCGCCAGCTTCACATCCGAAGCAGGCGGTGCCGGCTTCCGGCAATGGAAATGGTTTCCGCCATTACCACCAGCCCCGATTGCGGGACCAACTCTGCCTGCTGGTCCGGCAATTCAACCTCGACCCCACACTGGTGAAGGCTTACGCCGCCGATTTCTGCGGCACCGAAACGCTCAAAGATGCCAGTCGTGATCTGGTCGAATCCTTCATCTCCCATCTGGCGAAAACGGCGAAAGAGGATTGGGACGGATTGGTCTGCAAGCTCAACTCCTATTCTCAACCCAGCGAGGTGCAGCAATGAAACACCATGTTCCCGGTCTTCACGCAGGACGACAGGCGATTGCGGATCAACTCGAGGGCATGTTCCTGGTGCGGGTGGATACCGCTTCATACCGCTGGCATCCGCAGAAGCCCTTCCTGGCCCTGCGCTTTGTGATCATGGCGCCCCAATCCATCCCCACCCGAGCTTTCTCCGGACGCCTGTATTGCACCGAGCGAGCGCTTTGGAAGCTGAATTGGTTTCTTCAGGACTTTGGCTATGACCCCGAACTGGTCGGACAGGATCAAGTCGACGAGAAGGCGCTGCTCAACCTCCGGGGAGTGGTTCGAACTTCGCTGGTCACCTTCCGCGGTCGGTCCTATCAGAGCCTCGAGGCTTTTGCTCCAGAGGGTGAATGGGAGGAGCTGTCGTGCACCTCGCTCCAGGGGAGGAATGGCGATGATTTTCAGCCACACCCAGATTAACCAGTTCGTGCGCTGCCCACGCAGCTATCGATACCGCTACCTCGATGGCTGGTGCGAGAAGGAAACCCGGGCCGCCATGGTGTTCGGCCGTTCGTTTGAAAGCGCCCTGGGGGCCTACTTCCACCGCGAGGATCCGAGCGCAGCACTATTCAAGGCATGGGGTGCGTATCGGGATGTTCCGTTTGAATACAAGAAGGGCGAGTCCTGGGACCGTATGGTCCACCAGGGAGTGCATCTGCTCCAGCGGTTCGGTCAGGACGACCGGGTTCGGATTGCCCAACCGGAGAAGAATCTGCAGGTGAAGATGGTCCGATCGCTGGCGTCGAACCACGAGTTCGTCTCCTACATCGACGCTCTGGGAGAGCTGGACGGCATTCCCTGCGTCATTGATTGGAAGACCACGGCGAGTCGCTATCCGGAAGAGCCGGAAGGGCTGCTCGCGCTCGATCCTCAGCTGATCTGCTATTCCTGGATCAGCGGAATTTCCGAGGTCGCGGTGGTGGTGTTCGTGCGCAAGAATCTACCGGAGATCCAATACCTGCGGGCCACGATATCCGAAGAACAACGCCGGGAATACGGCCATCTGGTTGAAAACACGGTTGGCCAGATCGAAGCGGGGCAATTCGTACCGCGCAGCGGCATCCGATTCCCGCAGAATGGGTGTATGAGCTGCCCTCATCTCGGGCTTTGCCTCAACCAGCAGCCGTTGATCGATGCGAATCTGATTCGCCGGCCAGGAGCCGCTGACCTTGATTGGCTTAACGACGTTAACGATTAAAGGGAGGCCGCTGGTGGCCCCGATCCTGAACCGACGCCGCGCTCTGTTTGTGCTGGCCAAGATCGATGAAATCTTGAGCTGGGAGAAGGCCATCGATCGGGAGCGCGACACTCGCTTCGTGGAACTCGGCCGCTATCTGTGTGAGGTCCGCTCCGGGCAGTACTGGCGCCTCGATAATCTGCTGTCCTTCGATGATTTTCTCGAGAAGCGATTCCCCGGGTCGCGCCGCAAGGCGTATTACCTGATGACCATCCACGAGCATCTGCCGCGAATTTCAAAACCGGATCTTCGGGAAGTGGGCTGGACCAAGGCCACGTCAATGGCGAAAGTCGCGCGCCGGGAGGGGGAGCGATTCGAAAGTGCAATCTGGTTGCACAAGGCCCGCGCGATGCCGGCCGAGGAGTTCAAGCGCGAAGTGGACCGGCACTTGACGGGCCAGGAGACCGAGCCATGGGAAATCATCTATTTCAAGCTCTACAAGAGCCAGCTGCCGGTGATCGAGCAGGCGCTGGAAATGACCGCGATGATTCTTGGGACGAACAAATCGCGGGGCTACTGTTTGGAGATGATTTGTGCCGACTTCCTCGCGGGAGCGAGCCTCGAGCACGGAAATCCCAAAAGCCTACTCTTCTCCCTGAAACGACTGATCGAGTTTCTTCCATGCGCCCAGAAAATGGAATTCCTCGAGCAGATGCGAAGTGCCTCGTGAATCGACCGTGCCCCAAGCGACCGAGGTTCAAGCTCAGCCCAGTATCCTATCGGAAACTCTGGCGCCGGATACTCGAGCGCGATGGCTGGCGCTGCCAAAACTGTGGCGGTACTTCCAATCTTCAAGTGCACCACATCCGCTCCAGAAGCCAGCTTGGTGACGATACCGAATCGAATCTCATCGCTCTGTGCGCGACTTGCCATCAAAAGGCCCACTCCAGGCAATAAATGCAATAACCGCTAAAACCCATGAGGTTTTTCGTTCCAGTCCGCCGTTCGTTCCTTGCCCCACTTGATGACGCCCGCGGCGCGCCCCAAGTGATTCGCAACAAACTCCGGTTTTGTGCGGATATTCTCCTCTCTGAGGACGATCAGCATCTTCGACTTGGTAATACCGGGAAACAGGTGTCAGTAGCGCGGTTCTTGCATTCGCTGGACATTCCATAGTCGCCATCGCGCTCTTGTACGCCGTGCCCGGATCGGCCCACTGGGTCGAGGCCACGCACAACCATCATTCATAACGCAGGGCCACGAGTGGATCGACTCGCGACGCGCGGCGCGCGGGTACGTAATTTTCGCCGGAGTAAGGAACGTACACCTGGGGCTCGGATGCGTGTTCGAGTCCGCCATAGTGGACATCACCAACTACGCCCACAACGGTGGACCACGCGCTGTCGGGCGCGCCCAGGCGCACGCGTTTTGACAACGGGGCGCCGGCCGGGAGAAAGCGCTGAGCGAAAGCCACGCTCACCACAATCACGTGGGAATCGGGTGCGAGATCCGGGGGGGTGAAGAATCGTCCGGCGCGCAGGGGAATCAACATGGTTTGAAAATAATCCGAGCTGACCTCAGCGTTAAACACCGTCGGCAAGGTACCGGCTGGAGGTTCGGGCTGGCCTTCGACGAGGAAGGAAGCCGTTCCCCATGGATGGTCAAAAGGAAGTTGAGTGGTGAGACCGACGGAGCGAACTCCAGGAAGACTGCGCACACGGATCCATGATCGGGGAGAAGAAGTCCCGGCGCTGCTCGTCGGTAGAAAATCTTGACGCAGGAAGGTCGGTGCTGACGGTGAGGACGTTGGTGGGAGGGGGTTGGGCGACGAACGCCTCTGCCGCCAAAGAAGGACCTTCCGATTCACGCGAGAGTAGGAGCCGGCACACAATTCCAGGCAAAAGCCTCCAGCTCGTTCTGCCAATCGCGTGGAAAAACAGGACGTGCAAGAAGGAAGGTAAGCCATTACCCCTGTGCCGACAATCATCTTGTCGACAGGACGCGATGGGAAAATCCGCTTCGTATCGTAGACATCCGTGGTTGCATTTGGCAACTTCACTTTCGTCACGGCAACACTTAAGCGCGTCTGAGCTGGTTAAGGGCGCAAGCCCGCGATCAGATGCAATTGCAAAGGCGGCTCTAGGCTTGACAACATTCCAGCGAATGCTGGAGTCGCTTCTCTTGAAGTGGACCTATGACGCGACCGTGGTCGCGGACGGAATCGAGGCATTTCGCCCTAGACAGCGAGGATGCTCCGCGTCTGGCCATTTTGGATTGGATGATGCCGGGAATCGAAGGTGTCCAGATTTGTCAACGACTTCGCGAACGCAAGGACCACCCTATATTTACGTGCTCTTGCTGACCGCGCGCAGCCAGAAGCAGGATCTACTCTATTGTCTCGAACTCGGTACAGATGATCACCTGACCAACCTTTCGACGCCCAGGAACTTCGAGCGCGTCTTTGTGCAGGCGACCGGGTCCTCAAGTTGCAAGACGATTTGCTTGCCGCACAGGCGGGACTGCATTTCCGGGCGACCAATGACACCTTGACCGGTATCCCCAATCGTTCCGCGGTCCTCGAAGCTCTAGACAAGGAATTGGCCCGTGAGGTGCGCGATGAGCGCCCATTCGGAATCGTCCTGGCCGACATAGACCACTTCAAGAACGTGAATGACAATTATGGCCACTTGTCGGGGGACGACGTGTCGCGGACGATCGCACAGCGGCTCCGGGGTTCCACGCGCCCCTACGATAGTGTCGGACGCTACGGGGAGAGGAATTCTTAGTACGTCGCGCCATCGCCGATGTTCTTGGCACCATGGCATTGGCTGAGAGAATCCGTGCGAAGGTCGAGACCCACCCGATTTGCGCGCGGGCGCGCACGATACGGCTGACCTTGAGCCTAGGTGTCGCTGTGAGCAACCATCCCCGCTGTGTTGACGCCAAGACGCTCCTGCAACTTGCTGACGATGCGCTCTATCGGGCGAAAGAAAACGGCCGCAACCGCTGCGAACTGGCGGCCGGGACGGAATCTCCCGATTCTGTGCATGAGATTGGCACAAGGCTTGTCGCGAGACCTTGAGGCATGTCGCACAGCAATCGGAGGACACCGATCTGGTTGACGCCGGTTATGAGCGAGAGGTTTGAGCGCCGTGGCGACCAAGTTGGCGGCCTATTGGACAACCTCTACCGGTTCAGCGCGATGGTCGTCACGCTTGCGACTGGCCCTGCTTTTGGCTACCTGATGGACCATGCAGGCTAGAACGGAATCCCGGTGGCGCAGCAGCCACATTAACTCTTCAAAAGGCTCCCGATAGGTTTCGTTGACTAAAGACCAGTCAGATCGAATCTTTCCCTTGAGCAATTTCCCGAGCTCTGCAATACGCTCCTCGCTGTAGGCCGCCATATTGGTCCTTTCGTACGTGTTGGCTGTGGATTGGTACTGCCATCGCTGGGAGAGCTCCATTCTCCACATCGTACGACGCAGCGTCACCGGTACTGAAGAACAGATGTTTCCGAAGAGTTACGTCAGGGGAATTGACTGGGAGCAAGCCTTCACTCGTTGAGGACGACACTTAGGAGAGAACTATGGATCTCGATCCGACCCTTGTACTGAATGAATCCCAGTTTCCTGAACTTATTCATGAACTTGTTGACTTGCGAGCGCGTTGTCCCGATCATTTCCGCCAGCGTCTCCTGAGATATTTTAGGAAGCATCTTTTGCGGCTGGTCCTGACGGCTATAGCGGGCGAGAAGTAGCAGGGCACGGGCCAGCCGTTTCTCAATCGAGTTGAACAGTTGATCGACCAAGTCCTCTTCGACTCGAATGTTCCTGGATAGGAGGTGGGAGATGAAGCGGCCAGAGAGCTCATTTTCTTCATGAAGGACACGACTCATCTCGTTCTTTTCTATGGCGAGTATAATCGTCGGGGTAATCGCCGTAGCTATCCCCGTCCGGAACGGCAAACCTACCAGGCACCCCTCACCGAAGAAATCCCTTGGTCCGAGAAGCGCAACGACCGCCTCCTTGCCTAGCTCATTCACAACCGAGATCTTCACACCACCTTTCTGGATGTACATCACGGTCGTGGCCGATTCACCCTGAGAGAAAATCCTCTGGTGTCGTCGATACTCCACGAGCGCTCTCGCGACGCCACCTGATTCGAGGAACGCGCGGGCATTGAAAGTACGTCCGTTAGGTCTTGTCTTGCTGGGACTCGCAATTGCTTCCATGGCGCCCATCCTTGGCGACTCGCACTCGACCCCTAGGCCGCTGCAAGCTGCCGACCAATATCGCCGTATCCCCGTGCCAGCCGTGGGCATACGTGGCGATATTTGGAAACCACCCATATACATTTTCTGACAGCGGGCACAAATCAACTGTCTATTTGTGGACAGTCTTGACTCTTGCGGCACACCCGGAACTAGACGCAAACTCTCCCACTGGGAATTCGTTCGAAGTTGAAGATCTCAGCGGAACGCGAAACTGAGTGTGGAAGCAGATTTGTCACGCCGCGCCTTGCCTGTTTCATTGTTTACAGAAGCACAACGCGTGTGTGTTGCCGCGATTGAAACGCCCAGGCACTTACGCAGTCGGACCGGTCACCGTCCTCCGCAGTAGATGAACTCATCCGCATGTGCACTAAACAGCACATATTCGCTTTGGCCGCCGAGCTATGCTTCGGTCACGGGAAGACCTAGCTTGCATTTGGCCGCGACATTGGAGCGATACCGGAGCCTGCTCTTCTCGAAACCGACCTCGGCGGGCGTATTACCAATTGTCGTGGATTCGGGCTGGCTATTGAGGGGAGCGCATAGCCAGCTCTAAGAGTGGAACCGATTGCGAATCGCCCGACACGCCGGTGGCCGTAAATTTATCTCGTTTTGTGGGGCAAGAATGAAATACACCTTGACGCTTATTGTGGTTCTTCTCTCCGCCTTGCAGTGTTTTGCGCAGGACAATAGCTTTCCATCGAAAGAGGAAATCAGCCAACTTGTTCAGAAGGCGAATCAAAGAGTCACAGATTTTGAGCGGGTCGTTCAGGCGGCCAAGCCATTTCTATCCGAAGACCGATTCAAGTCGGATACGGACGCTGTAACCGCAGCTCATCGAATCATCGGTGGTCTAAACAAGAATGGGCTCTCCGCATATGCGCTGGTGGCGCTAACCATCAAATTGGATGATTTGGTAGTGAGTGGGGATAGGAGTGTTCAAGACATATTAAGAGATGGTTGGAAGGGAACGATATCCGGAAAAGCAGCTAACGTGAGCGGCTTGGATTCCGCGGTAAGGCTCAACGTTGCGGGAGCGGCGGTAAATGATATTACCGATCTGATTGGTCACGCGACGTTGCGCTTGATCAACGTTGAGGAGACTGCCTTGGAGAAGTTAAACAAGTAGAGAATTTAACCTCTCCCCTGGCGAGACGCCGAATTTGTCAAAGGCGCCTGGGTGCATTTGTGGTTTAGGTTCGGCAATCAACTAACTGACGTGCTGCTGGCCGCTGTACTCTACCGTGATGCCGCGTGCGTGCTGGCCGCACCGGAAATTTACGTGGGGTTCACCACCGATCGCGCCGACCGCCCAGCTTTTTCCCGGAACACGCCGCAGCCGAACTTCGCCGCCTCGTCGCGCAAGGAGCCCTCGAGCATCGCGCCACTCAGGCCGTCCTCGCGGCCGCTGGCCACGGCGGACTAAAATCAGCCACGCCCAGCCGCCCACACAACCCTGCAGGGCTTTCCCGCCGCGAAGTCGATGTCCTATGTCTCGCCGCAAGAGGCCTCACCACCCACCAGATTGGCGAAAAGCTCGTCATCTCCGCCAAGACCGCCGATCACCACATCCAACGCATCTACAACAAGCTCGGTGTGTCCGCACGAGCCGCCGCCGCTCTTTGGGCCATGCAGCACGCCGTCGTCCATCAATAGGGTCGGCTGCACAGCCGATCTGGCTGTGGGGGCAAGCAAATCACCGCCCCATTCCCGCAGTGAGCGCAACTATGTCATCTGGGGCTTCACAAACCAGGGATTACCGTTCACTCCTTGGATGGCTCCCAAAGCTCGATCGGATTGCCATCTGGATCTTTAAGCCAGGCAAAGCTCCCCATGGAGGGATACTCCTCGGTCTTTTCGATTACCACGCCTTTACTCTTGAGATGGCTGAGCACTTCTCCCATGTTTTTCACTGTGTAATTAATCTTGCCCGTTCGCGGCTTATCCTTGATGTCTTGATCAGTGGGCATGATCGCCCACGCTATCGTTCTCTTGATCTCCGGATTTTCAAGGTCCCTATACTCAAACGATGCATAAATTGAACTGCACTCCGCATCTTCGCCCTCAGGAACTATTCCGAGGCAATCTCGATACCAGGCCGCCAATCTCTTTGTATCGTTAGAAAACAGAAAGGCGCCGCCAATTCCGTTGATCATAAGTTCCTCCCACTTCTCATCTCTGCCGGTTTCCGAATCGGCAGGCATAATTCCAATTCAAAGTGCGACCAATCCATCGCGCTTCCTTTATCCAGGAAAACCTCAAGCGCTGGCGCATGCTCGGGCTCGTAGGCACTGTTGATCAGCCAATCTCGGTAAAGATAGTCCCAAGCCGTGGCTACCTTATGGAGATCGCCGGAAACCTCTATCACCGCATACCGCATGGCCGGCATTTTCAATTTCGACATTCCTTCCATGCACTCAAAAGGAAAAGACGATGCAAGACAGACCTCATATCGATAAAGATGCTTTGGGGTCACGTGTGGATCGTCCACCGTCATTCCAAAAAGAGTTCCTTGCGAAAAAATACCCTGGGATTTGGCCCATTCGATCACCGTCTTGAGGGCGGCAAGTACTCTGTCCATCTCGAAGGCACTCGTAACCCGAATATACGCGACTTGCCTTTCCGGAATGTCGACCAATCTCACTGAAAACGCGGCTCTCTTTTCTTCCGCGCTCATGGGGACACCATATTTGTCTTCCGGGAACAGTTCTTTGCAAATCTTGCTTTTCTTGATCTCGCCGCTTTTTCGAAACTGGCTGGGCGAAGTGTCGTAGCCGGATCGGAAAGCGCGCGAAAAAGTGGCCGATGATGAAAAACCGCACTCTAAGGCTATATCGGTCAAATTTTGGTCGGAATAACGAAGCAGACGAGCCGCCTTCTCAAGACGAAGCCGGTTCGTAAAATTGTTTACGGTCTCGCCCGAAATCGCGCCAAAGATCCGATGGAAATGAAATTCCGAGAAGCACGCTACTCTAGCCAGCTCCTCCAGTTTCACCTGGCGATCCAGATTCCCGCGAAGATAGTCGATCACCCGATTAATTCTCTGGGCGTATTCGCCGTTGGCCTGGGTCTTTTGGCTCGGAACGGATTCGATTGGCATGGTGTCGCAGAATACCCCAACTGCCCCTATGCGGCCAGCATCCAAACGCCTGACTGGTTTACCGGACGCCGGAAGATTTCGCGCGGGAGATAAGCGGGGAGAAAGGCGGCGACGGGCTATCCACCGCCGAGCAGCCTAACAGCTCAGATGTCGCGATATGAAGTCTGCGCAAATTCGGGCCAGGTCACTTCTTGAGGCACAGAAATCCACATTTGCTACGTAATTGAATACCCCCTGAAACTAGAGTACGCCCACGTTTGACTTGTCCCCTGAGCACGGCCTAACATGCCTCGCCAGGAGTTGCCGGCCAACCATGATCGGGCAAACCATCTCGCACTATCGCATCGTCGATAAGTTGGGCGGCGGAGGGATGGGTGTGGTCTATAAGGCCGAGGATCTGAAGCTCGGCCGGTTTGTGGCGCTCAAGTTTTTGCCGGTCGATGTTGCGAAGGATCCCCAAGCGCTCAGCCGCTTTGAGCGCGAAGCCAAGTCGGCCTCCGCACTCAATCATCCCAACATCTGCACCATCTACGAGATTGACGACCAGCATGGCCAAGCCTTCATCGCCATGGAGTTTCTGGACGGGTTCACGCTGAAGCACCGCATTTCCGGCAAGCCGCTGCCATCCGAGGAGGTGCTGGAGTTGGGAATTGAGATTGCTGACGCGCTGGACGCCGCACACGCGAAAGCAATCGTCCACCGCGATATCAAGCCCGCTAACATTTTTGTCACCGAGCGTGGGCGGGCCAAGATTTTGGATTTTGGCCTGGCGAAGGTCAGTTTGGCCGGTAGTTCTTCGAGCGACTTGGCGTCTCTCGACACCCAGACGGGCTCGTTGAACGCGGAGCATCTAACCAGTCCGGGCACCATGATGGGAACGGTGGCGTATATGTCGCCGGAGCAGGTGCGAGCTAGAGAGTTGGATGCTCGGAGCGATCTGTTCTCGTTTGGGGCAGTGCTGTACGAGATGGCGACCGGCGATTTGCCTTTTCACGGAGAAAGTTCGGCGATGATCTGTGAAGCCATCGTGAATCGTGCTCCGGTGGCGGTGGTGAGGCTGAACCACAACGTGCCAGCTGGAACTGGAGCGCATCATCAATAAAGCTCTGGAGAAAGACCGCGAGCTCCGCTATCAAGGTGCGGCGGAAATGCGGGCTGATCTAAAAAGGCTGAAACGGGAAACCGAAACCGGGCGATCCGGGTCGACGGTGATTGCGGTGTCTGGTCCGAAGCCGCCGTCCGCCTCTGAGAAGAGTGCTCCGAGTCCCGGGACGCTCGTGGCTGCATCGCAGAAAAAATCAGTCGCGGTGCTTTACTTCGAAAACCAGAGTGGCGCGAAAGAGGACGAATACTTCCGCGACGGCATTACCGAAGATATCGTCACCGAGCTTTCGAAGATCGCGCGATTGGAAATCTTTCCTCGTTCGGAAATGCTCGCATTCCGCGATAAGCCGATTACCGCGCAACAGGTGGGCCAGCAACTTGGCGCCACCTACGTCCTCGAAGGTTCCATTCGCCGCGCGGGCAACCGCGTGCGGATCACCGCACAGCTGGTGGAAGCCTCGACAAGGTATTCCGTCTGGGCGGAGCGCTTTGACCGCCAATTGGAAGATGTATTCGCTATCCAGGAGGAAATCGCGCGGAGCATCGCGCAGGCTCTGCGCATCACGCTGACGCCGCAGGAAGAAAAAACCATGGCGCGCAAGCCCACGGAAAACCCGCTGGCGTACGATTTTTACCTGCGGGGGAGGAGCTACACCCGCCGCGAAAACATGGATTACGCGTTGCAGATGTTTGAACAAGCCATCCAGCTGGATCCCAATTTCGCTCTAGCGCACGCCGGGATTGCTCATCTGTGCGGGCTCATCTACGAGATTCGCGAACAGAACCCGAAATGGATTGAACGCGGGCTGGCTGCCTGCGACCGGGCCACCGCTCTTGCGCCCGACCTGCCGGAGGTTCTGGTAGCGCACGCCCGCATCCTTTATGCAGAGAAGAAATATGACCAAGCCGTGCTGCTGGTCCAGCGCGCCATCGAGCGCAAGCCCGACTGTGAAGGGTCGTGGAGCACTCTCGGCCGAGCGTATTTCGCCTCCGGTCGTCACGAAGAGGCCGCGGCGCTCACCGAGCGGGCCATCGAAGCCAACGGAGACGACTACAATACTTATATTCCCTATTTCAACGCCCTGGAAGTGCTGGGACGCAAGAAGGACGCGGCGCACGTCCGTGAGCGCGTGACCAAGGTCCTCCGCCAACAACTGGAGTTAGTTCCGGAAGACGTACGCGCCCGTATCTTGCTAGCTAACCACCTCGCAGGTTCGAAAGAAGGCGCGGACGAGAGCATCCGGCACCTACAGACCGCCGTTGCCCTTCGCCCCAACGACGGCAACACCCTTTACAATGCCGCTTGCACCTATGGCCTCCTTGGGAAAAAGGCAGAGGCGCTTGAGACGCTGAGGAAGGCGTTTGCGGCCGGATACGGCAACCTGAATTGGGCCGCTAAGGATTCCGATCTCGATTGCCTGCACGGCGACCCTGAATTTCAGAAACTCGTCGGCCGCAATGAAGGTCCAGCGCTGTAGCAATACCTCTCACGCATCTTCGATGTGCGGCGGCCCAACGTGACACTTTAGCCCCTCAAAGATTGCGGCTGGAGCAATCAAGGTATTTTCCAAGGCTCGGTTTTTCGGCCTCCAGTTCTCATAAACATCAATCCAAAGACGAACTCATAGGAACTAGCTACCCAGCGAACTAGTTCCTTTTCTCCGCTCGCACAAAATGCTAGCCTCGCACCGACATGCACGCGCCAGCCAGCTCGCTCGCAGGACATGATAAAAGAGCAAGCCATCGAGCCCCGAAAATCGCAAAATGCCGCCTGCATGTATATGAAAACAAACGACAGCGATTTTGCATCCGAATCGCGACACTTGTAAGGATCAGATTTCGGATGTCTATGAAAATAAATGAAATAAAAAATCCGAATCGACCCACAACAGCGAAAGTAGTCTGCGTGGGAAATCCGCTCACTGTGCCGAAACTGCCCGGTTCACGCTTTTTCCCCGGGCTGCGCCCTGATCCTGCCTCGGCAGCCGCGCTAGGTCTCCTGATTTGAGCCGCTTACGCATAATCGACTCCCACACAGGCGGAGAGCCCACCCGGATCGTCGTGGAAGGCGGCCCCGACCTCGGCACGGGAGGCATGGCCGACCGGCTCGAGCGCTTCCGATCGAACCACGATCACCTGCGCCGAGCGCTGGTCACCGAGCCGCGTGGGTCCGAAGTGATGGTTGGGGGCATACTGTGCCAGCCGGTGAGTTCGTCCGCGGCCGCGGGCATCATTTATTTCAATAACGTCGGATACATCGGGATGTGCGTTCACGGCACGATCGGATTGGTGGTGACGCTGGCTCATATGAAGAAAATCGGCGTCGGCCAACATATCATTGAAACTCCCGTCGGATTGGTCACCGCCACTCTGCATGAATTCGGAGAAGTGAGCGTAAGAAACGTAGCCAGCCGCCGCACCGCGTCAAACGTGGCGGTGGAAGTCCCCGGCTACGGGACGGTTCACGGAGATGTAGCGTGGGCCGGCAACTGGTTCTTTCTGGTAAAAGAAAATCCGCTCGAACTGAATATGAAAAACATCGCCGCCCTCACCGAATTCACCTGGGTGATTCGCGGCGCGCTCAACCAAAACAAAATCTTCGGCTCCGACGGCCACGAGATCGATCACATTGAGCTGTACGGCCCATCTGCAATCCCAGGAGTAAACAGCAAGAATTTCGTTTTGTGCCCCGGCAAAGAATACGACCGCTCGCCGTGCGGGACGGGCACCAGCGCCAAGCTGGCCTGCCTTTACACCGATGGAAAACTGAAGCCGGGCGAGATTTGGCGGCAGGAAAGCATCGTCGGAAGTATTTTCGAAGGCACCGTCCACATCCAGAACGGCGAAATTTATCCGGAGATTACCGGCTCTGCGTTCGTCACCGCCGAGGCGGACGTCATTCTCGATCCGCAGGATCCTTTTCGGTATGGTCTGCCTGGGTGAAGCGTGGCGCGTCGCGCCGATTGCGAGTACGAGCGGTCGCGCTGGTAACTCGCGCCAGGCGCGCCGCGCTCCCATCCGGCGACGGTCTGAGTGCATCTGATGGAGGAGCCCCATGAAATGGACTGGAGTCATACCCGCGATGACCACGTGCTTTCGCGAAGATGGTCAGGTCGATCACGCATTTCTAGTGCAGCATTGCCGCTGGATGGTAGATAACGGCTGCACCGGCGTTGTCACTCCCGGTTCGTTGGGCGAGGCGGCCACCCTTTCCTTTGCTGAGAAGCGAGCCGTTTTGCAGACCTGCGTCGGCGCGCTGAAAGGACGCGTTTCAGTGGTCGCCGCAGTTTCCTCGCTAGCCACTTCCGAATCGGTGGCGTTTGCGAAAACCGCCGCGGAACTCGGATGCGACGGCTTGATGGTGCTTCCGCCGTACGTCTACGTGGGAGACTGGCCGGAGATGCGGGCCCACGTCGGAGCCATCTTCCAGGCCACGCCGCTGTCTTGCATGCTCTACAACAACCCCGTTTCCTACGGCACCGATTTTCTCCCAGAAAATATCGAGGAGCTTGCTGCGAGATACTCCAATTTCCAATCGGTGAAAGAATCGAGTATGGACGTGCGCCGAGTGAGCGCTATCCGGGCTTTGATCGGCGATCGCCTGGACGTTTTTATCGGCGTCGATGATGCGATACTGGAAGGCCTCGGCATGGGAGCTACCGGATGGATCGCCGGGCTGGCCAACGCTTTTCCGCGAGAGTCGGTGGACCTCTTCGAGTACGGTCGGGAAGGGAAGTCCAAGGAAGCTTTTGAGCTGTATCGCTGGTTTCTACCGCTGCTGCGGCTCGATACCGTCCCGAAATTTGTGCAACTCATCAAACTCGTTCAGCAGGAAGTTGGAGTGGGTAACGCGCGGGTCCGCGCTCCGCGCATGGAACTGACGGGCGGCGAACTCGAAGCCACGCTGCGCGTAATTCGGCACGCCGTCAAAAGTCGCCCGCAGCATGCGAGTTCGGCTTTCACAAAATCCAAACAGGCAGGTACATAGAATGGAATTGACGGGAAAAAGTCTGATCGCCTCGCTGCCAGGCGGCGACGGTAAAACCTTTCGCGCTTTTGAGCCGGCATCCGGCGCGCAGTTGGAACCGGTGTATCACTGTGCTGCCGCGGCAGACGTGGATGTTGCCGCGCGTAAGGCTGTCGAAGCCTTCGCACAATTCGGCCGCACATCCGGCGCCGCTCGCGCCGCGTTTCTGAACCAGATCGCGGCCAACGTCGACGCGCTCGCCGAATCCTTGATCGAGCGCGCGCACCAGGAATCTGCATTGCCCAAGCCGCGTTTGAAATCCGAAGTGGGCCGTACCTCCGGTCAACTTCGCCTATTTGCTAAAGTGATTCAGGAAGGTTCGTGGGCGATGCCGTGCATCGACCGCCCGGATCCAGCGCGCAAGCCCCCCAAGGCCGATCTTCGTTCCTGCCTTCGGCCCATCGGCCCGGTGGCAGTTTTCGGCGCCAGCAATTTTCCGTTGGCGTTCAGCGTTGCCGGCGGAGACACCGCATCCGCGCTGGCCGCTGGCAATCCGGTAATCGTGAAGGCGCACTCGGCTCACCCCGGCACCAGTGAGCTGGTTGGGGCGGCGATCCGCGACGCCATCCGGGAATGCGGAATGCATCCGGGCGTGTTCTCGCTTCTTTTTGACTCCGGTGTTTCCGTCGGCACAGCGCTGGTCCAACATCCCGCGATAAAAGCAGTCGGATTCACCGGCTCGCTCGCCGGAGGCCGCGCTCTGTTTGACCTGGCGGCGAAACGCCCCGAACCAATT
Source organism: uncultured Acidobacteriota bacterium (assembly GCA_963725655.1). Taxonomy (GTDB): domain Bacteria; phylum Acidobacteriota; class Terriglobia; order Acidiferrales; family UBA7541; genus CAVRXT01. Next base: position 1,854,500 of record CAVRYY010000001.1, read on the forward strand.
CCCGTTTACGCCGAAATGGGCAGCACCAATCCGGTTTTCGTTCTTCCCGGCGCCCTGGCCACCGGCTCGCGGGAGTTGGCCGCGCAGCTTTTCGGTTCATTCACCATTGGCGCCGGTCAGTTTTGCACCAAGCCCGGGCTGATCTTCCTTTCGAAACAATCGCCCGCGGCGGATTTCGTCCGCGTGATGCAGGAAAAAGTCTCGCAGGCTGCTCCGTTCACCATGCTCACCTCCGGAATTCGCAACGCGTTCGCCCGAGAAACCGAAGCCCGCAGCCACCGCAACGGAGTCACGCTGGCGGCGTCAGCTCCGGCGGGTGCTGCGGCGAGTGAGTCTTTTTCCACAGTCGCGTCTCTTTTTGAGACGGATTTCACTACTTTCGTGGCGGCCTCCGATCTTTCCGCCGAAGTTTTCGGACCTACCACGCTATTAGTTCGCTACGACGATCCCGGCCAGTTACTCGAAGCGGCGCGCGGACTGACTGGCCATTTGACCGCTACCGTATTTGCTACCGGTGACGACCTGCAAAAATATCCGGAACTGATCGCCATTCTGGAAAACAAAGTCGGACGCATCGTATTCAATAGCGTCCCAACGGGGGTGGAAGTGACTCATGCCATGATTCACGGCGGACCATATCCAGCCAGCACCGACTCGCGCACTACTTCCGTCGGCTCCCAATCGATCTTCCGCTTCGCTCGCCCGGTCTGCTACCAGGATTGCCCGGATGCAGCCCTCCCGGCCGAACTGCGAAACGCGAATCCTTTGGGTGTTTGGCGAATGATCGACGGGGAACTCACCCGCCAGCCGGTATGAGTCAGGGCCGCACATGTTCGCAGTTACGTTGACGGTGGGCCGTGGTTCCGCTACGATGAACTAGAACTGGGCGGTTAGCTCAGCGGTTAGAGCATCCCGCTTACACCGGGAAGGTCCGCGGTTCAAATCCGTGACCGCCCACCATTCGGTTCTGCTCTCGCTCTTTCACCGGCCAAGGGATCACTCGGCGCTGCGTGCTGGATTCACGTCTTCGGACGGGCCTCATCCCTACCTCACACATTAACCAAGGCGACATATCGATTTGTTTATCGACCAGATCGGAATTTTCCCCTTGACGTGTGCTCAAAGAGATATCATCATGCAACCCGATGGAAAGGCCCCGCCACAATTTCAATCGTTTGCGCTTAAACCAAAACAATGAGTACTAGGACTTCTATAAGTTCTGGCAAGCCCCGGGTCAAGCCGTTCAGGCTCATGGAGATCTAGGTCGTCCCAGGGGAGTACCGCATGACAATTACACGCGTTTTGGCCGCGTCCCCCGTCAAGCTAGCCATCGCTGACACTAATGTAATGGCCGGTCGGTTGCTCAGCGATCACTTTGATCGTCATTCCGGCTTCGCTGTGGTGTCCTGCGCGACGGATAAGGCTTCATTTCTTAGATCGGTGCGGCAAATTACGTCAGATGTCGCAATCATCAGCGCTGATCTACAGGACGGGCTCTTGAGCGGTCTCGCTGCGCTGCGAGAAGTTCATCAGCATGATCCGAACTTGCGGTCCATCCTTCTAGTCGATAGACCCGAACCACAGCTGGTCGTTGAGGGCTTACGTGCGGGCGCGCGAGGAGTCTTTTCGAGGTCGGACTTCGATCCCGCAGCGCTTCGCAAATGCGTCCGACGGGTGTTCGAGGGGCAAATCTGGCTAGGTAGCAACGAATTGCAATACGTTGTCGACGCGCTGACCCAACCGCGCCCGCTGTGCGTGGTGAACCCGGGCGGCCTGAATCTGCTCACCCGGCGTGAGGAAGAAGTCATGCGCCTGGTCGCTGATGGACTGGGAAATCGGGAGACTGCGGACCTGCTAGGGTTGAGCGAACATACCGTCAAGAACTACCTTTTCCATATCTTCGACAAGCTGGGAATTTCAAATCGCGTAGAACTTGTCCTGTATGCCGTGAGCAATCCGAGAAGGTACGCGTCGGCATCTTCGCAGCCAGAGACTGACTTTGACACCGCGGTCGGCCAAGGCGTGTAGAGAGGCTGCTATTGGTCTGTTCTCTGATCTCCAACTTCCGGCGATCCGGTTCGAATCGTCGAAGTCGATTGAGGTCTCTCCGTCGTCCCGCGCAGGATCGTTTCCTGTACATCGAATCATGCTTCGTTTCACCCTTCACGTCCTCTTACTCGCCGGCTATGTCTGGCGGGGATAATGCTGCACAGAGCCAGTCTTCTCATAGTCTTTCGTACCTGGAATCGTTTTTCACTAACCAGTTCGTCTCACTAACTGGAGCGTTGATGTCATCCGTTTTACGAGTGGTAAGTCTCGGAGCTGGCTGCTGGCTAGGGCCAAACAGTAGAGAAGCAAATCCTCTAAACGATCGGACTCTTGTAGCGGTTTTCAATCGCGCCTACTGTGACCGCATCATGAGCATGTGAGGTCGTGTGAGACAAGGGTCCTGGCCGTGCTTTCTCTCTTTGGGGTAGCGGTGGAACTTAGAAAGTCGAAGCGCTATCGGCTTCTGGCTCCTGTCTCTTTCCTGTGGAAACGCCCAGATGGGCTGTTACAGGAAGGCACGGGCACCATTCGCGACATAAGCGACAGGGGAGTCTTTATCATAGGCGAAACGGGACCGCCGGTCGGGGCGCACTTGGACGTCGAGGTTTACCTGCCCTCGCTGGAAACCGGTGGCGGCGCTGTCCAACTCCACGGTGAAGGGACTGTGATGCGAGTTGACCGAGAAGCGGAGTACACGAAAGGATTTGCGGCCGTAGTCGCCTTTCAAACAGGGGCCGCGAGCGGTCCGACCGTCGTGAATCCTAGAGTCGTGCACTGATCGATTTGAGTTACTGACCCAACGACCGAAGTTACGGTTTGGAAAGCGGTCCAAGGGTTCTTTCGAAGTTCGGCCCACACAAACGTGTCAACACATTGGACTTACAGAAAAACCTTCTGTAAGTCACAGGGCGGAGCTACATGCTTTCTACGACAGGCCGCTTAGGCCAGACCAATCCCGAGTTTGATTGGTATGCGGTCTACACCCGCCACCAGCATGAGAAGACAGTGGCGCAAATTCTGACGATGAAGGGGTTCGAAGCGCTGCTGCCGTTATACCAAGTGCGTCGTCGGTGGCAGGACCGGGTTAAGTTGATTTCTATGCCGCTCTTCCCCTGTTACGTGTTCGTAAGAGGAATCCTCGACCGCCACTTGGACATCGTGAAGACACCAGGGATACATGCATTTGTATCGATTGCCGGGCAACCAGCGGTAATTCCGCCCGTCGAGATCGACGCGATCCGCCGAGCCGTCGAAAACGGGTGTCGCGTGGAGCCTCATCCTTTGCTGAAATGCGGCGTCAGGGTGAGAGTCAATTGTGGTCCGTTGGAAGGAATCGAAGGGATTCTCGACCGGAAGAAGAACCTCCACCGCCTGGTGCTTTCCGTGGAAATGCTGGGAAAGGCCGTCGCCGTGGAAGTGGATGGATTTCAAGTGGAGCGCGTCGGTTGTGTTCCACGCGGTCTCTCCGTACCTTGTCCTCCCGATATTTACGGGGAAACCGAGTACCGCGTTGTCTAAGAGGAGCGTGCTGTGAGGTTGACTCTGTTGTTATTTGGCGCTCTGTGGGGAGCCGTAGCTTGCTTCGCACAGGTACAGCAGCCCGCAAGCGGCTCAGATCTGGGCCTAAGCACATATGCACTTGGACCGGGCGATCAGGTGTCTGTATCAGTGCTCGACTTAGATGAAATGGGAAAAGACCCGTACCGTATCGACCTGGGCGGGAATTTGCATTTGCCCCTCGCCGGATCAATATCCGTGACCGGGCTCAGCGTGGAGCAAACAGCGGATGCAATTCGCGACCGTTTGGGGGCGTATCTCAGGAATCCGGACGTAACCGTCAGTTTGTTGGAGATGCGGAGTCAACCGGTGAGCGTGCTCGGCGAAGTGCGTAGTCCCGGCGTGATCCAGCTGATGGGGCAAAAGTCACTCTTCGAGATACTGAGTTTGGCCGGTGGTTTGAGCCCGGATGCTGGGTATGCCATTCGGATTACCCGCGAGAAGCAGTGGGGCGAAATTCCACTGCCCGGAGCCAAACTCGATGAGAAAGGCGAGTTCTGGATCGCGGAAGTGAACGTTAAAGACATTATGAATGGCACCTCGCCGGAAAAAAATATTCCCATCAAGCCAAGGGACGTGATCACCGTACCAAAGGGTGTGATGGTCTACGTGCTTGGAGCGGTGAAGAAGAGCGGCGGGTTTGTTTTAGGTGAACGAGAGAAAGTAACTGTACTGCAAGCGCTGGCACTGGCCGAGGGACTGGATCGTTTTGCCAGCACCGGAAATACAAAGATCGTCCGGAAGACGAGCGACGCTAATAACCCAATCGAGATTCACCTCGACCTAAAGAAGCTCTTGCAAGGAAAGGCCAAGGATGTCCAGTTGACAAGCGACGACATTTTGTTTGTGCCCGTGAGCGGCGCCAGGCAAGCCGCGGCGCGCACCCTTGAGGCTGGCATCACGGTCGGCACAGATCTCGCGATCTTCAGGCCATAGATGAGCGACGAACACAACGACGCCTTTCCAGTGAATGGCGGCGAACCGGAAGACAGTTTCTCAAAGCCGGCCTTCATCGAGCCGATTAACCGGCGTTTTAATCCGGGGCTAGGTCCAGCGAACAATCAGCCGATCGAAAGGGAGGAGGATGGCATTGGCCTCCTCGAATATTGGAGGCTGCTGCGCCGTCGCCAAGGCACACTGATACTTGTGGTCTGCCTAGGTGTTCTGGCGGCTGTGCTAGTTACGCTGCCTGAGACGCCCGTATATCAGGCGAAAACGTCACTCGAACTTCTCAACTTGAACGAAAACTTCATGAACATGAAGGATGTGGAGCAGGAAGGTGACGGAGCAGGCTACAACGTGCTGGCGGATATCCAGACGCAAATAAAGATACTGCAAAGCGATACGCTACTGGGCCGGGTCCTCAACGAGCTGAAGGTGGCCAAACCCGGGTCGCCCGCGAACGCCAAAGTGCCGACTTGGCGGGAGATACTCAACCTGCCGGCTGCGGCAATGTCGAACGGCGACGAGAAGGTGCTTCGTAGGGTCACGAAGGATATAGCCGTTAAGTCGGTGGCGCAGACCCGGATCATTGAGGTCATGGTGGACTCGACGGATCCAAATATGGCGGCCGAATTCGCGAACCGGCTAGTTCAGGATTACATCGAGGAGAACGTCCAGTCGCACTGGGAGATGACCCAAAAGACTGGGGACTTCCTGACCAAGCAGATCGACGAGATGCGGGCCAAGCTGGAACGGAGCGAAGACCAGATGCAGGCGTACGCCCGCCAGAACCAACTGGTATTTACCGACGAGAAGACCAACGTAAGTGAGTCGCGGCTCAAAGACTTACAGGACGAATTGACCAAGGCCCAGGCCGACCGCGTCCAAAAGCAAAGCGAGTGGGAAATGGCCAGCACGGCCTCGCCCGAATCTCTTCCCGACGTGCTGAGTGACGCCACACTCGGATCGTATCAAGCAGACCTGGCTAACCTTAAGAAAGAAAAGGCCGGGCTCGAACAGGCTTACACGCCGGACTACCCTAAAGTAAAGCGGCTGACCGCACAGATCGACGCCGTCCAGCACAGCCTCGAAACACAGCGCGACAACATCCTTAAGCAGATTAAGAATCAATACAATTCAGCGATGCGGCGGGAAATCCTGGTGCAGAACAATTATCGCCAGCAGACCAGCATCGTCAGCGACCAGTCGCAGAAGGGCATTCAATACAACATCTTAAAGCGCGAAGTGGACACCAACCGTGAACTTTACGAGAGCATGCTCCAGCACGTCAAAGAGGCCAGCATCGCAGGTGCGCTGCGAGCCAGCAATGTGCGGGTAATCGATCCTGCTAGTGCACCAAAATCCCCTTACAAGCCGCAATTGTGGCAGAACGCGCTGGTTGGACTGCTGGGCGGGCTCTTTTTGGGCGTTGCGTACATCGTGATCACGGAAAAGGCCGACCGAATGTTGCAAGAACCTTCCGATATCGGCTTTTACCTGGGAGTGCCGGAACTCGGGGTGATTCCGGCGGAACGTGGGTTGAAGGGGGCGGGCATGAGCCGGCGGTCCAATGGCCACGGTCGTATGAAAATGCCCGATTTGGGTGCGAATACGCTGAATTTGGCTCAGGTTCTGCCAACCCGCGTCGAACTCGAGACATGGCAATCGAAGCAGGGTCTGATCGCGGAAAGCTTTCGGGCGGCGCTCACTAGCATCTTGTTCACGGGCCAAAATGGGAGTCGGCCGAAGATCCTGGTGGTGACGTCGCCGGGCGTCGGCGAGGGCAAGACCACGGTGACGACGAACCTGGCGATCGCAATGGCGGAGATCGGGCAGAGGGTGCTGTTGATCGATGGAGATATGCGAAAGCCTAGAATCCACGCGCTTTTCGGATTGGATAATCGCGGAGGGTTATCGAATCTTCTGCGGAATGGCTACCACGGGCAGCACCAGTCGAATCCCAGCTCAGCCATCGATGGCCTTTGCAAGTCGACGGCGATACCCGGTTTGTTCGTACTCACTTCGGGGCCAAGCGTGACGGGGCCAACGAATTTGCTGTACGCCAAGCATTTTCCCGCCTGCCTGCGGAAGTTCACGGAATCGTTTGATATGGTGCTGCTGGATAGTCCGCCGATGCTGACGATTCCGGATGCACGGTTGCTTGGGAAGATGGCTAGCGCGGTCCTTTTGGTGGTGAGAGCGCAGAAAACTACACGGGACGCGGCGGTGGCGGCCTCCACGCGGCTGAAAGAGGATGGGATCAAGATTCTGGGTACGATCTTGAACGACTGGAATCCGAAGCATAGCCGCAGCGGTTACTATGGTTACTACGAGGGTTATTATCAGTATTACAAGACGTATGGGAGCTGAGGGCGGGCAAGTGGTTTGAATGCTGTGGATCGCTGAAAATTGTTTCACGTGGAACAATTTGTAAACGTCACGGGGCTTTAGTTGGCGCGGAAAGTCCCATTTTGGGAATATTTCTCAGTGGGCAATACAAGTAAATACTGGTCATACCTATAGCATCTGGGTTATCCAGTTCTACGTGCTATGTCCCCTCTTCGAGCCTGCTGAACCCAGCTAAAACAAAGTATGTCGGTTACGGATATCGGAGCGAATGCTGTTGCCACGCCCGTGGCCGCTAGAGTCGCTGGGCGCTCTTCGGCGGGCGAGCTGGCGAATTTGGATCTCCTGCGGGCCGTGGCGGTGGGCCTTGTTTTCGTTGGCCACGTCTCGCTCACGGCGAGAGTAAGGGGAATGGGTGACCTCGGGCATTTTGGCGTGCTTTTGTTTTTCGTTCACACAGCGCTGGTTCTAATGATGTCGATGGAGCGCCTCGGCCTATCGGGCCGAAGTTTGTACACAACCTTTTTCGTCCGGCGAATCTTTCGTATTTATCCTTTGAGCATTCTATCTGTGATCGTCGTCGTCGCTCTACACATTCCCCCGACATCTTGGGGCAGCTACCAGTGGGCGCACTGGCCAGGCTGGCCGACGTTTCTCTCAAACATCTTTCTGATCCAAAACATTACGCAAAGCATCTCGGTCAACTGTGTCCTGTGGTCGCTGCCTTTTGAGATTCAAATGTACGCGATCCTTCCATTACTCTTCGTATGGGCTTTGCGCTTTCCCTCGCCACGCGTGGTGTATGTCGCTTGGTTAATCGGTGCCATCATAGCCACGGCGGAGTACATTGTGCGATCCGGTAGTGTGGATCCTGAGTTCCTAGTTTTCCGCTATTTCCCGTGCTTCCTCGCCGGCGTGGCCGCATGGCGCCTAATGAAGGTTCGAAGCCCGCGTTTCCCCGGCTGGGCCTGGGTGCTCTTGCTTTTCATTCTAATTGCGCTCTATCGCTCAGTCATTCTGCTGAGAGCCCATGGCCCCGTACTCGACGGAGGAGCGGGCATGGTTAGGGATGACCACCGAATCTCTTGGCGGATTTACTTGCATTTTGTGAACGACTCGCTCTTCTGCGCAGCAGTCGGATTGGCCATTCCTCTATTTCGGGAAGTCCGCAGCCGCTGGCTGAAATCGATCAGCAAACTAGTCGCTCGCTATTCCTACGGAATTTACGTTAGTCATGTTCCGATCCTGTGGTTTTGCTTCACAAGGGTCCACGCTGGCTCCGTGGTTGCGAGTGCGCTGTTGGCAGTCGTTTTGACGGCGGCGGTGTCAGTCTTCGTTTTTCACAAGATCGAGGATCCTGCGATTGGCGTAGGAAAGAAAATCACCACGCGTGTCGTGCGTACACGCGTTTTCGCAGTATCCGGGGAAACACTGGAGCCGGCTCCTTGATCGCTACGCCGTGGAACCCGGTTGTTGCAGGCAAGCCCAGGGGAATCGCCGCGCGATTGATGCACGGCACCGGTGCGGGCGTCTTCGCTTACGGCTTGGGAATCGCCAGCAATCTGCTGCTTCTACCGCTTTACCTGCGGTTCTGGTCCGTAAGAGTTTATGGTGAGTGGATGGCGCTCTATTCGGTAGTGAATTACCTGGCTAATCTAGATTTCGGAGTCACTGTGGCTGGCATGAATGCGGCGACCATGGCCTACGCCCGCGGTGACTGGATTGCCTTTAAGCGAGTTCAAGGGACTGCTTGGGCCGCGTCGCTCGGTATCGCAGGAGTTGGAATTGCTTTGATTGCTTTGCCATCGCTCTTCCTGTTTCATCCTGAAAGGTGGCTGCACCTTACGGCGCTCGGCCCGAGCGAAGCTCGTCTGGTATTTTGTTGGCTCGCCATCGCGATTTTGGCCAATGTCCCTGGGCGCCAATTGATTACCACGCCCACAGAAAACGTCACCGGGTCTAGGAGCCGCCCTTGGTATCGCATCTCGATTTTTCTGGCTTCGGCCCGGAGTAGGTCGGCGCGCTTGGCCGCGTCAATCGCGTTCGATTCGGGCAAGATAATCGCAAACTCTTCGCCGCCGTATCGGCAAACTACGTCGTCACCGCGAAAGTGCTCGCGAAATACTTCGGCCATCCGGCGTAAGACGGTGTCCCCTGCATCATGGCCGAAAGTGTCGTTGAAACGCTTGAAGTGATCCAAATCGAGAAAGACCACTGCCAGTGAACGGTGCTTCCGCGTTGCGCGTTGCAACTCGCGGTCGAGCGACTCCTCCATGAATCGCCGGTTGAATAAGCCGGTGAGGGAATCGCGGATAGACTGATCGCGGAGCGTTTCCCTCAAGCGCAAGCCAGACAAAGAGAGCGCAATTTGTCCAGCTACGGTGACGGCCAGCCGCTGCAAGGAATCCTGAGCCCCCTCCAGGCCTGTATTTGATTCTAGGTGGACCACAAATTCCAAATGGAGCACTCCGAGGGTGTCGCCCTGCCCAATCATTGGTATACAGAGGTATCTTCCGGGGCCCGGCTCCATCAGATGCTGGCAAATAGGCTTGGCGCCGGGACAGTCGCTCCAATATGATTGCCCGAGCCGCAGGCCCCAGCACTCCGCCGGTGTGTACTTCGTTTCCGAGAATGGTGGTTGGCCCCATTTCGTTGCAGTCTCGACCGCATTCCGTGAGGATTTAAACACGTAGAGAACGCCTGACATGGCCGTAGGAAAAAGTTTCGGAAGAACAGCGGCAACTACCCCGTATGCTTCCTCCAGGCTGGAGCAACATTGCAGCAGATCACCCAGCTCACTGAGCAGCGCCAACTGAGCACTGCGTACGTGTAATTCGAGCACCAATCTAGCCAGCGATGCGGCGTGTTGCTTCGCTTGTTGCTGCGCAAGCATGTGCTCGGAAACGTCGGTGTAGATTGCGAGTGACCCGCAAACCCCGCCGGTCAGCATCACTGGAACAGCGTTGATGTCGACGTCGATCAATTTGCCGTCCTTTCGGGCCCGGCGCGCAATCTGATGCACCCCTCGCCCGGTGGCGAGTTGCGCCGTCAATTCGTTAGCCTCCCTGGTTTCACCAGTAAGCGACAATTTCGAATCCAGCCCCACGCCTAGGAGTTCCTCGCGACCGAAGAGGAAAAGGTTTTCGAAAGCGCCATTGCATAGGCTGACGTGATCGTTTTGATCGAGAACGACAACTCCCAAAGGCGTGTTCTCGATCATCGAATCCAAGTAGGTGGTTTGCTGCTGAAGGTCTTTCGCAATGCGCTGCCTTTCGCTCACCGCGGCGGCCAGAATCAAGCCAGTGAACGAAACCGCAAACATCAGCAGTTCGATCTTGGGCAACGCATCCAGGCTTCCGGGATAGAAACGCAGCGCGATCACGACCCCGAAATTGAACATGAGTATCGCGCTGGTGACCCGCTTAATTCCGTGGCGCATTGCCACCCAAATCATGGGAACGAAAATCAGGTAGTAAATCTGCGCGGCTGCAAACGTTGGCGCAAACATCACCCAAAGAACCAACAGAATGCCAGCGATCTGTCCGGCCAATTCCCCGGCGTTCGCTAGGTGGATGCTCGGACGGGTGGGCGGTTCAGGAGTGAGCCGAACGGGCTCCGCTGGCGCGAGCTGAAGCCATCGCCGGATCGGAGGCAATACGTGAATCAGCAGAAACGGGACGAACGCGACAAAGGCGATCACATCTCCGCCGAACCAACCGACGGCCGCGCTCCAGAATTGGCTCCATGGAACGACGTGGTCAGCCACCAAAAGGCTGACGCCGACCGCCGTCGTGCAGATCGCCGTACCTAAGGCAACGACGACAAATCGACTTACATCGCGGCGATGATTTAGGCCGAGATCAATCCGTAGGCGCCCCCTGAGAATGATTGCCGATACGGCGTAGAGCCCGGAGACGACGGGAGAACCGAATACTGTATTCCACGAAGCCAACGGTTGATGATAAATGATCGCACCACTGAGAGCGTCAGCAAAGGCAACCAAGAGCGCATACCATGGGTTAATGCCGAGGACCAATGCAAGTGACAAGCCCGCGGGCGGATACCACACGGTGGATCCCAGTTGAGTTTCAACGATCACATCGGAGCGGTTCAGAAGGAGGTACAGCACGACGAAACAGAAGGCCACAAGGACGTGCTTGAGGGCGAGTTTCGTCCCGTACGAAGCTATTTTTTGCCGGGCGGCGTGTGCCCTGCGATGGAATATCGGATGCACTTGTGTACGTCAGTAAGCCAGCGACTACGATCTCTCTTCGGAAAACGGTGCGATTACGGGGCCGGTGAAAGCCTGGAACGCGGTGTGCTCCCCAGGCCTCCTGACAAAAGATCCAATACTCGCATTTTACTGCGTGGGGAATACTCGTTGGTGCGGTTTAATCGAAATCGCGAACTATGAGTCACTACGACGAATCGCGAACTGCTAGTTAGTCGCGGCCACTAGCGACACGGGCACCGCTGCGCTCGGCTACCTACCTGTTGTGTTCCAACAGGAACCGCGGCACCCTCGTGTTGGAAACCAAAATGGGCGTGCGGCTAAGGATAGAACAGTCGCGCTACAGCGCATACCAGCGGCGTTGATGCCCTCAAGACTCTCGAGGTCCTCGGCTCGCCGCACGGAATATTGAATCGCGCGACGCATCGGGCAGATCCAGCGGGATCTGCTTGCTGTGAACCGAGTGGCGTTGTGTCCAGTGCTTTTGAAGACGGAGGATTCGTGACGAGATCTCTAAGGCGGTTCCTGAACCGTGTGTTCAGCCTGGCGACGAAGCGGGAGTCGGACGGGCGATTGAGCGACGAGGCGGAGTGGCTTGAACGACGGACTGCCGCTGGAGCGAGAGATGGACAAGCTGACACTCAGTGCTTTTATGTTAGAATCCGATGGTGACGAGGACACGGTTTCATGGTGGCGCTGGTTTCGGTTCAATCGGGAGACCACGATCCCATGCCTTCCATGCAAGACGTGCAACCTATGCAGAACTTGCTATCACTTTACAAACGGCAGGTCTTGCGCAAGTAGTTGTTTCAGTGGGGCCGTAGTTCAGTTGGTTAGAACGCCTGCCTGTCACGCAGGAGGTCGCGGGTTCGAGCCCCGTCGGCCCCGCCATTCGATCGCTTGGCATTTATTGGTTCCTCCTCCGCGATGCCGAGGCGCACTTTGTCAACTGAGAGCCTAGCCGGCGCAACTAGCCTTCGTCCAAGATCGCACGAATTGCCGTGAGGAGGGTTTTTGCTGTGTAGGGTTTTGTGAGGAAGTGTTTGATCACACCGCTGGATTCCTTGACAGCTCCCTCGTTCGCGGTAAGGCCACTTGCGGCAATAATTTTTACCGTCGGATTGATCCGCGACAATGCCTGGACCGTGGCTGCTCCATCCATAATCGGCATCATCATATCGGTGAGCACTATAGCAATCTGGTTCTTGTGTTGAACGTAAACAGCCAGAGCGTCCGCCCCATCCGATGCAGTGATCACGTTATAGCCGAATGCCTGCAATGTTTGGCTTGTGATACTCAGAATGGAAATCTCGTCGTCAACCACCAAAATCGTCTCACCGTTCCCCCGCGGCAGGTTAGTATTAGTACGCTGTAAGTTCGGCGCGTCCGACCGAAGTTCCACAGCGGGTAAATAAACTTTGAATGTCGTTCCTTTGCCGAGTTCGCTATAGACGTTAACAAAGCCATCGTGGTTCTTCACGATGGCCATCACGGTCGACAGGCCGAGCCCGGTGCCCTTGTTGAGGTCCTTGGTTGTGAAAAAAGGCTCGAAGATTTTGTCAAGTAGCTCTCGCGGTATGCCCGCGCCAGAGTCAGTGACGCTGACAGCGACGTATCGTCCGGCTTTGGCGCCGCTGTTCATGGCGGCATACTGTTCGTCAAGCGCGCAATTCTGAACATCGATGGTTAGCGTGCCACCTCCGGGCATCGCGTCCCGAGCATTGACGCAAAGGTTCAGGAGAATCTGTTGCAATTGTGTCGGATCACCCAAAATCGTCCATAGGTCGTCGGAAGATGAGAAGTGCAGCCGAGTGTTTTTCGGGAAAGTATCCTTGATAATGAGTTCCAGGTCCTTCAAAACGTGTTTGATCTGGACCGCGATTCTTTGGCCTTTCACGCCGCGCGCAAACGAGAGCACTTGCCGCACGATATCCGCCCCACGTCTGGCGCTGATCTCGATAGTGTCGAGCATTTTCTTGGCTTGAGGATGGTCGGATACGATCTTGAGAAAATCGATGGACAGTAAGATTGGCGCCAGGATGTTGTTAAGATCGTGTGCAATGCCTCCGGCCAGGGTGCCGATGCTCTCCATCCGCTGCGCCCGCATAAACTGGGCTTCGATCTTTTTCTTCTCGGTAATATCGGTGTTAATCGCAAGAACCGATTTTGGATGTCCGGCATTGTCTCGAATTAGCGTCCACCTAGCCTCGATGATGATCTCGCGCTTATCGCGGGTGAGGTGTGAGAGTTCGCCATACCATTCGCCTTGTTCGATGGCCAGGCCATTCGCTTCCCTAAACTGTCTTGGATTGGCGTAGAGCAATTCATCAATGTTTCGGCCTACCGCTTCCTGTCGCGTCCAGCCATAAACGCGCTCCGCTCCGCTGTTCCAAAAAAGTATTTTCCCGTCAAGATCACGCACCAAAATCGCATCGCGAGCCTTTTCCAGCAAAGCCGCCTGCTCGGCTATCTGCTGCTGAGCGGATTTTCGCTCGGTGATGTCGCGGATCATCGCCAACAGGTTGCCGTCCGGCATCATGGTCGCAATCACGTCCGCGCTGAATACCGATCCATCTTTGCGCCGGAAATTCCATTCTCGTTGATAATCTAACTTGGATTTTATGACGTCCAAGGCAGGCCGGATTTCCTGGATCTCGCTCTGGACGACGATGTTAGATGCGTGCAAACCGATAAACTCCTCACGCGTGTAACCCAGCATTCGGCACATGCTCGAATTCACGTCGAGGTAGTAGCTCTCCGGATCGGCAATGACGATACCGTCTGGCGCATAGTCGAAAAGCGTTCGATAACGGGCTTCGATGAGCTGCCGCGCTTCCTCTGCCCGCTTGCGCTCGGTGATGTCGCGTGCCACCTTTGATGCACCGATCACTTCGCCGGCAGCATTTCTGATCGGAGAGGCGGTGACGGAAATGTCAATCAGCCGTCCGTCTTTGGTCTGCCGCAACGTTTCGAAGTGTTCCACGCTTTCGCCGCGCCGGATTCTCCCCAAAATGTGATTTTCCTCATCCCACCGGCCCGGTGGAATGAGGCGCATGATAGAAACTCCCACCATTTCGGCGGAGCTGAAACCAAAAATCTTTTCCGCACCTTTGTTCCAACTCGTAATCGTGCTGTTCATATCTTTGCCAATGATGGCATCTTCAGAAGACTCCACTATCGCGGCCACGTGAAGTGCTGCTAACTCGATTTGTTTGCGTTCGGTAATGTCGGTGACAATCCCAGTGAGGCGCACGAGGCGGCCTTCGGCATCCCGGACCTGAAACCCACGGTCCCGAACCCAGCGAACACAGCCGTCGGGACGTGCGATCCGATATTCGACGCTGACGCTGGCCTCGTCTTGCATCAGCGCGGAAAACACCGCCAAAACGCCGGGACGATCGTCGGCGATGATGCACTCGGCCCACGCATGAGGGTCAGCGTACAGTTCGCTCACCGGCCGGCCCCAGATGCGTTCATATCCTGGGCTGACGTAGTGTATTCTTCCAAAATCGGGCGAAGAGATCCAAAACACGTCAGTAATATTTTCCGCCAGCAACCGGAACCTGGCCTCGCTCTCGATCGATTTGAGCGTGTGACGGCGCAGTTCAAGATGCGTCATCACGTGGCGGGCTAAGACCCGCAGTGCTTGCTGTTGCTGTTCCGTCAGCGTGCGTGGAACATGGTCAAAAACGCACAGCGTGCCCAGGACAATACCTTCTTCGTTGACTAGTGGGGCGCCCGCGTAGAAGCGGATGCCTAGTTCGCCCCTGACCATTGGATTCTGCGCAAAGCGCTCATCGTCCAGGGCGTCCGGTACGATGAATAAGTCCCGTTGGTGCACCGCGTGACCACAAAACGAGATGTCGCGGGGAGTCTCCGTGATTTCCAAACCAAAGCGAGCTTTGAACCACTGTCTGTTCTCATCGACCAAAGAGATCAGGGCAATTGGCGCATCACAAATTTGGCCCGCTAATGTAGTGATGTCATCCAGGGTCTTCTCGGCCGGAGTGTCGAGAACAGCATATTGCCGGAGAGCTGCGATGCGACGGATTTCATCGACTGTCGGTTGTGCAGCGATCATTGTGCTGTTCCGTTGAAATTCTGAAACAGAACTGCCGTTTTTGGCGTGTTCTTCACGCTTTACAAGACTTCTGTTCTAGAGCCGATAGCCTTGGTGTCCTAATTGCAGGACAATTTCGCATCCATAGTTCATTTAAGTATGGGCTTCTTGGGGCACGCGTCAAGGTATTCAAGGTATCTTTATCAACACTTTGGATAATCACCTCCATCTATTACTATTCAATTATATTCCGAATGTCAATGGCGCCGGTCTACAGTTGTCGACGCGAGGCCACGGTCCCGTACAGAGGACCACTCTCGCGATCACAACCCCGCTCTCTACAACAGCCACGGCGATGAAAGGCAGTATTGGAAGATAGAGGGTTGTCGCCACCTTGTAGCGATTTGTTGATGCTAAGTGTCTCCGTTGCAAAAAGAGACCGACAATGCAGTTGATTGATAACTTCAGGCGATAGGGTCAAGGCCGGCAGGCCGTTGCGAGGTTGAGGCGGTCGGGCATTGTCGGGTCGATGCCATCGCGTTCCGAGTAAGGTTTAATAGGCCGGAGTGAGTCCTATCCCTTTGATGATCGCGCGGTAGCGTTCATCGGAGTGGAGGAAATCGAACGCCGGTTCGGTCTGCATCCACAGCAACTGCATAGAATGCGGCCGGTAGCTTTCCTCCAGCGAAGCGAGGGTTTGTTCCCTTTCGCCGAGCTGGGCATAGCAATAGGCGAAATCGTAGGGTGAGACATATTGCGTGGCCGACTTCTTCTTCAGTTCGCTCACCTGCCAGGCAATCGCGCCTTTGTACCCGCCGCGCTGGAAGGCGCGGCGTACACTGGCGGCGGATTCCTCGTCACCGGACAGCGAGAGTTGCTTCTCCCATTCCTGCGCGGCCAGCGTATAGAGGCCATCGCATCGGTATATCCAAGCCAACAATCCGTGAAACCCAGCGTGGGGTGGATTCGACATGCTGAAGGGTATCCGCGAGGGCCGCATCATATGTCTCGCCCACATATAGACGTCGGTCATCGCCCAAGGACGGGCGAACGGATCGAGTTCGGTGGCTTTCTTCTGCGCTTCGATGGATTCCTGACTGCGATTGAGCGCCGCGGCAGGGATTGGCTTAGCTGGATAGCGCATTTGTGGATCTGGATTTGACCGATGTTCGGCCCTCCTGTAAGCTCCACGCGCTTCCACCGGCGATTTAGAAACGAAATGCTGGCTTCGAGTAACGAAGCAGTCCGGGAGAGTTTGCATTCCTACTAAGAACGATCACGCGAGGCGCGGAACCGGGCACTTGCTGCGCATACTCGGCGCGGGGTTCGGTGTTGCTGTCGGCGTTGGATCGGTTATTGGCACCGGGATTCTCCGCACGCCGGGGACGGTGGCGAGCCACCTGGGGAGCGCCCCGCTGGTCTTGATTGTTTGGGCGTTGGGAGGAGCTTACTCGCTGCTGTGTGTGAGTTCGGTGGCGGAACTTGGCACCATGCTGCCCACCGTAGGCGGCTGGTATGTGTATGCGCGCCGAGCCTTCGGGGAGAAGATTGGGTTCGTCATTGGTTGTTGCGACTCGATGATCCCAACGATCGCCATTGCGTATCTGGCGATCGCACTAGGTGAGTTTGCCGCCGGGCTGTATCCCGGGCTCGCGACGCACGTGCGATTGGTCGCAGTGGGCGGTTTGGGATTCCTTACTTTTGTGAATTGGATCGGCCTGCGCGCGGGCAGCCGGATGCAGGCGCTCACCAGTTTGGCCAAAGCGCTCGGCCTGCTCGCACTGGTCGTCGCTTGCTTTACGATTACGCCCAAAACTGCGGCCATTGCTCCTTCGGTAGCCGCCAATTTGTTGGGAGCGAAGCACAGCCTGTTTCTCGGCATCGTTTTGGCTCTGCAGGGTGTGATCGTCACGTACGGCGGGTGGTACGCGCCGATTTACTTTGTGGAGGAAGATCGCAATCCTTCCAGCAACCTCCCGCGCGCGATGACTGGCACGGTGCTGGCATGCACGGTCATCTATCTGCTCGTGAACGCTGCCTTAGTTCGTGTTCTGCACATGCAAGGCCTGGCCGGGTCATTGGCGCCGGCGGCCGACGCTGCGCTGTTAATCTTCGGCGGCTACGGAAGGCAGTTCATTCTGATCCTCTCGGTGGTTACCGTAATTAGCGCGATTAACGCGGCGCTCTTGATGATACCTCGCGTGCTCTTCGCGATGGCACGAGACGGGCTTTTCCCGCAACGCTTAACCTCCGTCAATATAGGTGGAACCCCCACCGCGGCTCTTTTTCTTTGCACCTTCGCCAGCGTCTGCCTGGTTCTCACCGGCACGTTTGAGACGTTGATTGCGGTCAACTCCATTCTGATTGTCACTGTGTACTTGTCTGGGTTCGTCGCATTGTTAGTCATGCGGAAACGCGAGCCGGCTCTTCCCCGGCCGCATAAAGCCTGGTTGTTTCCGTGGAGTACCATAGCCGTGCTGCTCGCCTCGGCCGCTTTCCTTATCGGATCGGTGATCGGCGATCTGCGGCACAGTCTGTTCACGATTATCTTCGTACTCCTGACGTACGCGGTCTCCGTTTTCGTCGTGCGCAAGAAAACATATTCGCCGGTCTGATGGATTCATGGCGGGATGGCGGTGAGCAACTAGAACCTGTAGTTCAGTTCGGTGTAACCAAGCGCGCCGTTCGAGTTGACCGGGTAAATCTTCTTGATCACTTCGCCGCCCACGGCGTAGCCAAAGTACAAGCCGACTGAGAAACCATGGCCCACTTTGCAGTCGCCGCTGATGTCGTACAGCGTGGCCAGGGAAGTGGCGCCATTGGAGGGCCTGCCGTTGAAGCCGAATGTCGAGGGCTGGAACGCGCCTCCGCCGGAGTACCACAAATCGCTCTTGCTGCTTAGCCACAGTCCATGCACGTCGCTGCGGACGACAAATCGCTTGCCCGGCCGAAGCATCACTTCGCCAAAGCCGTCGGTAAGGTTCATCGAGTTAAAGAACGGAAAGCGCGCGTAGATGCGAGGAGTGGGTAGTATCGCAAAGAATGTTCCGTGCGTTTTGTCGGTGGGATTGCCGTCTCCGCTGGAGTAGTAGTAGCCGCCACGGAACCACGGATGCACGCTCTCCCCGAATTTTGGCTGCCAGCCCGCTTCGACGGTGCCGGCGCCGGACTTCTGGGTCAGCTCTCCCCATGTGCCGCTCTGCAGCGCGCCCCAGCCGAGCAGGTCGAACGAACCGGAAGAAGTCGGGGTGACCACGATGAAGTTCCCGCCGTACGTGCCGATATTGATGCCGCCGAAATCGTGGGCCTTCGCGGCAGCGGAACGATTGTCGGTCTTCACCAGGTCACGTTCGTCGTTGTAATAGATTCCGAAAATCCGCCACTCCGCGTTGGTGTGCGCCGAGTTGGTCTGGTGGGTCAGAGCCACATAGGTGACCGGCGTTTTCACCCATCCCCAGCCGTCGACTTGAAACACGCCGCGGGTGGGGATGGCGCTCAAGCCGGTGAAGGTCCATGGGCCTTTGCCATACAGATACTGGACTCCGTCCAGGCTTCGCTGCACGTCGGAGAATCCGAAGTTACCGATCAATCGTTGGCCGATTCGATCCGCTTTCAGCGAAGCAACCGATGGGTCTTTGGGCGTCACTTCGCTGCCGTCGGTAAATTCCATGCGCCCCATGCGCAAACTCTCATGCGCGCCTTTAATGCGAATGAAGGCCTGCTTCGGGAAGATGAACGCGGCATTGCGATGGCTGTCGTTCGCGGCGTAATAGGATCCACCGAGCCCATACTGTCCGAGCGGAGCGGGATTCACGGCATGGGTGGGGAGGCCAAGCAAGATTGGGGCTTCAAACTCGAGGTTCCAATCATAGCGATCGTGCACTTGGGAAAACCCGAAACGAACAACGGTTCCCGAGTAAGTGTATAGATTGTTGCCGGTCTTGGGTTCAAACCAATCCCATGTCTCCACTCTTTCGCGGATGTTGCCGGAAAACGTCACATCTCCCAATTTAATCGGTTGGGTATCGGACTGTTGCGCTTTGGCCGCCGTTGCGGCCAGCAGCAGCACCAGACAAACGATCAAGTTTTTCACAGGCTCTCCAGTTCTTAGTATTTTCAGGCAGCCTCACGGCGCTGCCTTTGCGCGGGATCCGTGCAACTCACGCCAGTAAACGAATCGCGGCCTCTTCATGACGATGCGATTCTCTTGGGCATCGCCGGTGGTGGTGTTCGAAGCCCAACCAAAAGTGGCGCTCATTTTATTTCGCGCCGGCAGGAGTGCAATAACCGAAAGATACTAGGCGTAATGTACGGCGAGGAAGGGACGCGCGAAATGGCGGCGGTCTGCGGCAGGCGAAAGGGAAATGGCCGGACGGTGGACGCTCCGGCCAAAACGTAAACGGTGGTCGCGTACAGAAGAACTCGGGCAGAACGGCAGTGTTGGTTCTTTGACGAAAGGTTCTACTTTAGTTTGGCCAGAATTTGCTTTTGATTCTTCAAAATGGACGCCTGGTTTTTCTTGATGGTTTCCTGATTGGCCTTGATGGCGCCCTGGTTCGCGAGAAGCGATTTCTGGTTTTGCAGGATCAGCTTCTGGTTCGCAATCACGTTTTTCTCAGACATTGTGCAGTTCCCCCATTTTTAAAATATTCTTTCGCACGCACGGAATCGCTCACTTGACGGGCAAGTGGCCCGCGTATTCTCGGCCTTCACTCCGGAAGCGTCAACACCTTTCCGAATAAAACAGCAGGCCGGAAGGTGCTGAAGGTCCGCGGGCATCGTGCCGGGCTCTAATATGAATGTACTATTGATGCCCCGGGGCGCCTGTTCTACGATCTGCAGCCAAAGCAGATCCGGTTTCTCGTTTCGCGGAACCGAGCGCGGTCGCTCCTTTCGGCATGAGAGACTAAGCGCCAAATCAGCGCAGCCGTTTTTTTGAACGCAGTGACGACGAGGAGCATTCTTTGCGAATCGGGGCCGAGCTCGATCGTGGGATGGTCAGTAGCGCGTATTCATATCACTACCGCTCCCGCCCTTTTAACATCCGGCGAGTGGCCTTGGCGCTGCTTTGTAGTGTGTTGTCTGTCAGTCTGTGTTCGTGCCGCTCCGGCAATAACCTTCCCGCAAAATCCTCGAAGGAGTACGCGCAGGCCGTTTCCGCTTTCTACATCGGGCTGGCTGCGCTGCAGGTGGGCGACGATGTGCACGCCGAAAGCAAACTTGCCGAAGTTACGACGGTGGCGCCGGGTGAGCCGGCTGGCTGGGCGAATTGGGGTGTGCTGGCGCTGCGCCAACGAAACCTCGATACTGCCGCTCAACGGTTTGAACGTGCCAGCCGCCTTGCCCCCAATAACGATCACATCTACCAGCTTCGCGGGTTCCTCGAGAGCGCCCGAGGCAACTCCGCGAACGCGATCGCCGATTGGCGCAAAGCTGTTGAGATCAACCCGGCCAATTACCGCGCAGCATATCAGTTAGCCCAGGAAGTGGAACGCCAGGCGGACGCCAACGGCGACGTGGAGTACCAACAACTAATTCAGAAGATTCTCACCGCGCAACCGGATAATCTCGCTGCCCAGCTCGAACTTGCCCGTATCGCGGCCAAGCGCGGAGACGCCGCGACGCTCCACTCGGTCTTGGCGCAGATCGGTTTGCGTTCCTCGAGTTGGCCGCCGGAGGTGAAGACGCAGTTGGCGGCGCTGCAGACTGCTGCCAGCGGCCCCGATCTCCATGCGGCGGCCACCCGCACCACATTCCTGCGCAACACCCTGATGCGGGTGCCGGAATTTCGCGAGAGCCTCGCGGTGTTGCAAGCGCCAGCGGGTGAAGAAGCGGAACCGTTCGCTCACTTCCTGCTCCTCCCGCAGCCGGACTTTTCTCCCGCGCCTTCTGATGCCGCGCTGGCGTTTACCTCACAGCCGGTGCCCAACGGAGACGCTGGTCGCTGGACCTGGATTGGCGCGGTTCAGCTAGGCAGCTCGGGAGCGCCGGCGATCGCTCAAGCGAACTCGCGCGAAGTGCGTCTTTCGACAGGCGCAGCATTTCCTTTCCCCGGCGGTTCGTCCGGCGCTGTGCTCAGCCCCGAAAGCATCCTGCAGATCGATTTCAACTACGATTTCAAAACCGATCTGGTACTTGCCGGCGCGGGCGGCGTGCGCCTGATGCGGCAGGATACTCCCGAGAAATTCACGGATGTCACCGCGAAAACGAAGCTGCCTAAAAACATCGTCAACGGGTCGTACACCGGCGCCTGGGCGGTGGACATCGAAGCCGACGGAGACCTGGACATCGTTCTTGGAAAGAAAGATGGAGCAGTGCAAGTCTTGCGAAACAACGGAGACGACACTTTCACGGTGATCCAACCTTTTCCCGGCGTATCTGGAATCCGGGCATTGGCGTGGGCGGATTTCGATGCGGATGGCAACGCCGACGCGGCGATTGTCGATAGCGCCGGCCGGATTCATATCTTCCACAACGAGCGCCAAGGCCAATTCAGCGAGGTGGCGCTTCCGGCGAACCTGCCGACGGTGAAAGCGATCAGCGTAGCCGATGCCGACAACGATGGAGTGCTGGATCTGCTCGCGGTGGAGTCCACCGGTAACATTGCGAGCATTTCCTTCAACGAAAAGAGTGGATGGAAGGAAACGGCGCTGGTGCAGGTGCCCAATCCCGCAGCCGCCCTGGCGGGAGAGGTGCGGTTGCAAGTTGCGGATCTCGACAACAATGGCGCGCTGGATCTCGTTCTTAGTTCCGTGGCCGCTCCGGATACACCATCCAAAACAACCCCGCTTATCTGGCTGGGAGACTCGGCGTCAAAATTCACGCTTCTGCAGAGCGCCCCAGGACTCAGCTCCATTTTCGATATCGCCGATTTGAGTGGCGGCGGACGCCTTGACCTGCTCGGTTTCGACGCGCAAGGCAAACCGATTCAGGCCACGAGTCGCGGTTCCAAAAACTATCACTGGCAGGTGGTTCGGCCGCATGCCAAGCAGGCCGTGGGCGACCAGCGCATCAATCCTTTCGGTGTCGGCGGCGAAATCGAAATTCGCTCGGGGCTGGTCGTCCAAAAGCAACCGATCAACGGCCCACAGCTTCACTTCGGCCTGGGCAACCAGACCAGCGCGGATGTGGTGCGCGTGGTTTGGCCGAATGGCACGGTGCGCGCCGAATTTGGAGTGCAGGCCGACCAGGAAGTGGTCACCGAGCAGCGGCTGAAAGCGTCGTGCCCGTTTCTCTTTGCCTGGAACGGTACGCGCATGGAATTCGTCAAGGATGCGGTGCCATGGGGCTCTGCGATTGGCCTGCGGATTAATACACTGGGCTCGGCGAAAATCGCGGCTACCGGCGAGTGGTACAAAATCCGCCGCGACCAGCTTGTTCCGCACGACGGCTACTACGACCTGCGCATCACCGCGGAACTCTGGGAGGTCTATTACTACGATCGGATCGCGCTGATGACCGTCGACCATCCCGCGGGCACCGAAATATATGTCGACGAACGCTTCGTGATCCCTCCGGCCAAACTAGGATTCAAGACGATGGCCACTCCTCACCGCATTGCGCGAGCCACCGATGACCTGGGGAATGACGTCACCGACATCGTCAACACGCTGGATGGACGCGCTCTGGAATCTTTCGGCCGCGGCCAGTATCAAGGAATCACGCGCGATCATTATGTCGAGATCGACCTCGGCGATGACGCTCCCCAAAGCGGCCCGCTCTACCTGATTGCGCAAGGCTCCATTCACGACACCGAGTCTTCGCTCAACGTGGCGATCACGCAGGGCAATCGCTGGCGCGCCCAAGGAATGAGCGTCGAAGTTCCCGACGGACGCGGCGGATGGGCCACCGTTCGATCGAATCTCGGCTTTCCCGCCGGCCGCAAAAAGACCGTTCTCTTCGACCTCACGGATATCTTTCGCCCCGGCACTCCCCGGCGGGTGCGATTGCGCACCAACCTGGAGATTTACTGGGACTGCATCGAGTGGGCCCAAGGTGCGCCGGACGCCAAGGTGGAAACGCAGACACTCGATCCCGAAGTCGCGGACCTGCACTATCGCGGCTACTCGGTGATTAACCGCCCGGAAAATGGCCCGCCCGCTCCAGAAGTGCCCGACTACTACCAGATTCTGGGCACCAAACAACGGTGGCGCGATCTGATCGGCTACTACACGCGCTACGGCGATGTGAAAGAATTGTTGAATCGGGTGGACGATCGCTACGTCATCGTGAATTCGGGCGACGAGATGTCGTTGCGTTTTCACGAGCAACCGCCTCCGCCGGCGGGCTGGCTGCGCGATTTCATCGTGGTCGGCGACGGATGGATCAAGGACGGCGATTTCAATTCCACTTTCTCGAAGACGGTATTGCCTTTGCCCTATCACGCGAAAAACGAGTACGACACGCGTCCGGGCCGCCTGGAAGATGAGTACGTTTACCGCCAGCACCCGGAAGACTGGCAGAACTACCACACCCGTTACGTTACGCCCTACGTCTTTCAGAATTCTCTTCGGAGCGCGCCACCTCAGTGAAACGAGGCCCTGCGGCGAGAATCGTCCTGGCGGTCGTCTTCGCGGCCCTGGTGATTTCTCCCCTAATCATCAAGCAATACACGTCGCGGCGTAATGAAGCCAAGGCTCGCCTCGATGTCCAAACTGCCCTGGCCCGCCACGGTTTCTATTTGCGGGAAGTGTCGCACGCAGCGGGAGTGAATTTCGTCCATCAAGGACCCACGCTGGATCCCCGTTTGGATCACATCATGCCGCAAGTCGCTTCGATGGGGGCGTCTGTCTCCATCGTCGACTTCGATCGCGATGGATGGCCGGATATCTACGTCACCAACAGCAAAGAAGGCGCCAAGAACGCTCTGTATCACAACATGAACGATGGCACCTTTGAAGACGTGGCCGAGGAGATGGGCATCGCCGATGTGAATCGGCCCGGCACCGGCGTTTCCATGAGCGCGGTGTGGGGTGACTACGACAACGACGGCTACGAAGATCTCCTGTTGATCAAGTGGGGCAAGCCGGAGCTATTCCATAACGATGCCGGGCACGGTTTTACGCGGGTTACCGATCAGGTTGGCCTGCCTCCGTGGGTCAACGCGAACACCGCCTTGTGGTTCGATTACGACGGCGACGGTCTGCTGGACTTCTTTATCGGCGGCTACTACAACGAGAACGTTGACCTCTGGCATCTCTCCTCCACCAAAATGATGCCGGACAGTTTTGAATATGCCAAGAATGGCGGCCGCAAATATCTGTTTCACAATCTCGGCAATGGCAAATTTGAAGAGGTCAGCGCAAAAGTGGGGATCGACAGTCGCCGGTGGGCGTTGGCCTCTGCCGCGGCCGACCTGCGGGGAACCGGCCACCCCGATCTCTTTGTAGCCAACGATTACGGCGTCTCCGAACTCTATTTCAACGACGGCCACAGCTTCCACGAAGTGGGCGAGCAGACCGGCGTTGGCTTCGCTCCCAAGAGCGGCATGAACGCAAGCTTCGGAGACATCCTCAATCAGGGCCGCTACGCCGTCTATGTGTCCAACATCTCCGAAGCCGGCGTGCTGATTCAGGGAAATAACCTGTGGATGCCGAAAGAGGGCACCAGCGGCGACAAATTGCAGTTTGAGAATTTGGCGCGGGATTTCGGCGTTGAAATTGGCGGCTGGAGCTTTGGCGCGCAATTCGGCGATTTGAATAACGACGGCACTCTGGATCTGTACCTCACCAATGGCTACGTCTCGCTCGACCACCAGCGCAGCTACTGGTACGATTTTTCCAAAATTGCCGGCGGGCACAGCTTAATCATCAACGATGCCAAGAATTGGCCGGCGATGGAAGGGCGCAGCTTGTCCGGCTACCAAACCAAACATGTGTGGCTGAACGACGGCAGTGGAAAATTCGTCGACGTAGCGCAGGCGGTTGGCGTCACCGATACCTATGACGGCCGCGCGGTTGCCCTGGTAGATCTGTGGAATCGAGGCGTGCTGGACGTTGTGGTGGCCAACGAGCGCGGGCCGTTGCTGATCTACAAGAACACGGTTGCTCCCGAGAACCAATGGATCGAGTTCGATCTCGAGGGAACCAAGAGCAATCGAAGCGCGATCGGTGCGCAGGTCACCATGTTTTGGAATGGCCAGCACCAGGTGCAGGAGGTATCCGGGGGCAGCGGGTTCGCCGCTCAAAATCAGCGTCGCTTGCACTTTGGCCTGGGTAAAAATCCGCGCGTGGAAAAAGCGGTGATTCGCTGGCCCTCCGGCAAGACCCAAACGATCGACAATCCAGCACCCAGCCAGATCCATTCGATCAAGGAACCATCATGAGCCAACCCCCGGTCGTCTCGGCCGCTGGCGCAGTGCCGCCACCGCCACAGCCAGCGGCGTGGAAGCGCTTCTTCGGCCCCGAGAATCGCTATCTCGCTCCTGCGTTCATCACCTGCATCCTGCTGGCCGGCCACCTGTCGTTCGGTATTCTCGAGTCCTACCAAAAAACCGGGCTGGCCATCGTCGCCGCGCTTCTCACCGAACTCGCGCTCGGCCGCGCTTTTTCCGGGAAGTGGCCCAACCTGGCCAGCGCCTATATCACCGGCATCAGCGTCGGAATTCTGGTTCGTTCGCCGGCCTTCTGGCCTTATGTCCTTTGCGCTGTGGTTTCCATCATGTCGAAGTACGTGTTGCGGATCAAAGGCCGGCACATCTGGAATCCTTCGAACTTCGGCATCTCGGCGCTTCTTTTTCTTGCGCCGGAAACCGTGGCCAGCCTGAGTATCCAGTGGGGCAACTACCTGCTGCCGATGGTGGTGATCTGGTGCCTGGGCTCGGTGATCATTTGGCGGGTGCGGCGCCTTCACATCACCGCTACCTACGTGATTTGTTTTATCGCTCTGGCGTTTCTACGCAGCCACATCACCGGTAGCCCGTGGCAGTCGGAAATCGCTCCGCTTACCGGACCGATGTACCAGCTCTTCATATTTTTTATGATCACCGATCCCAAGACGACGGTGCGCTCCACATTTTGGCAGTGCGTGGTGGTTGCGGTCGTCGCGGTGGTGGAAATGATTCTGCGCTTGTCGCAGGTGGTCTACGCGCCGTTCTACGCTTTGTTCCTGGTGGGCCCTGCGGCCATGCTGATCGAGATGTGGTTTAATTCGCGGCGGACCGCTTCCAAGCCCGTGGCAGCGTGATGAGCCCATTCCAGCCCACCGGATTCGGCATTTTGAAGTCGAGGCCCAAGTTGATTCTCTTGCTGGCCCTGGCGGTTCTGGCGGCCGGGTGCGGGCACAAAGCCGCCGAAGACGCCAAGCCCGCTCCAGCATCGGCGCAGCCACTGCCATCCATGGCGTCGGCGCCTGAACCTGCTTCCCCCACCGGTGCTTCCGCAACGCAGCCGCCGGATACCAGTGCATCTGCCGATTCAGCAGCCATCCGGCCAGCCGGCCCAATTCAGTTTGTCGACGTCACCGCCCAGGCCGGCATCCGCTTCAAACACAACTCCGGCGCATTCGGCAAGAAATATCTCCCGGAAACCATGGGAAGCGGCGCCTGTTTCATCGATTACGACAACGACGGCTGGCAGGATATTTTCCTGGTGAATTCGATGGACTGGCCGGAGCACACCAACGGCAAGTCTTATCCCGCTCTGTACCACAATAATCACGACGGAACGTTTACCGACGTGACGCGGCAGGCGGGTTTGGCGATCGAAACCTACGGATTGGGCTGCGCCGTCGGCGACTTCGACAACGATGGGTTCGATGATCTCTATCTAACCACCGTCGGCTCCAACCACCTGTTTCGCAATCTCGGCAACGGCAAGTTTGCCGACGTTACCGCCAAAGCCGGCGTGGCTAGCCCGGGATTTTCGGCGAGCGCGGTCTGGTTCGATTACGACAACGACGGAAAGCTCGACCTGTTCGTCACCCACTACATCGAATGGTCCGTCGAAAAAGATCAGTACTGCTCGCTGGACAACAAGCATAAATCCTACTGCACGCCGCAAACCTACAAGGGCGAGAGCTCCCGCCTGTATCACAACGAAGGGAACGGAGTCTTCAAAGACGTCACCAAATCCGCCGGGCTCTTGGATCCCACCGGCAAATCGCTGGGCGTTGCGCTGCTCGATTACGACAGCGATGGCTGGATGGATTTGTTCGTCTCCAACGACACCGAGCCCAACAAGCTCTACCACAACAATCACAACGGCACGTTCACCGACGAAGGCGTAACCACCGGCGTTGCTTTCAGCGAGTCTGGCAGAGTGCGCGCCGGCATGGGTACCGACGCCGCCGATTTCGACGGCTCCGGATTTCCAAGCCTGCTGATCGGGAATTTCACCAACGAAAGTATGGCGCTCTACCGCAACGACGGCTCCGGCTTGTTTATGGACGAATCGATGAAGTCCGGAATCGGCCGGCCCACCAACCAGTTGCTCACGTTTGGCTGTTTCTTCATGGATTACGATCTGGACGGGCGCTTGGACATCATCGCGGCGAATGGCCACGTCTCCGACGACATTTCCGTGGTGCAACCGACGGTGAAATACGCAGAGACTCCAGGGCTCTATCGGAATCTCGGTAACAGGACCTTCGAAGACGTTTCAGGAAAACTGGGCCGCGCCATCCAGCAGCCGGTGGTAGGGCGCGGAATCGCCTACGCCGACTTCGACAATGACGGCGACCTCGATCTCGTGATTACTGCCAACAACGGCCCGGCGCGGCTTCTCCGCAACGACAATGCCAATCAAAATGATATGTTCCGTGTGAAACTAGTTGGCACCCAGTCGAATCGGGATGGTATCGGCGCAAAGGTGACTCTCACTACGAGTTCAGGTGCGACCCTGGTGCGCGTAGTGAAGGATGGGTCGAGCTATTTGTCCCAGAGTGAGCTGCCGCTCACCTTTGGCTTGGGAAAGCCCGGCAGCGCGAAAAGCGTGCGCCTGCAAATCGCGTGGCCCAGCGGTGCGAAGGAATCGATCCCCAGCGCCAAGCCCAATCAATTCGTCACGATTCGGGAAGGCAAGGGAATCGTCGCCGCTATTCCCATCAATTTCGCTTCAGCAACCAAAGAAATCCACACCCCTCAGCAGTGAACCCGCCTTCCGAGCAGATCAGTAGCCCAGGTGATGCAGATATTCCACGCCTGCCGCGGCGATCAGGCAGTAGATGCCAAAGATATACCACCGTCCGCTCTCCAGCCATCCACTCAGCCACTTCAGCGCAATCAGCCCAGCGAGAAATGCGAAAACCGCGCCCAACAGGCTAGGAAGCGCTGCCGACGCGAAGGTCGCCGTTCCGTTGTCGTGCCCCGCCTTCAGCACCCGTAACACTTCGCGCGCCACTACCGGCGGCGTAAGAACCACCGCCAGCGCGAAGCTGAACATTTCTGCGCGGGACTTGGCCACGCCCAAGAGCATCCCCGTCGAGATTGTGGCGCCAGAGCGCGAGAATCCGCGAAACGGCAAACACAGGCCCTGCACCGCTCCGATGATCCCCGCTTGCTTCGCGTTCAGGTCATTCGCTGGGGTCAGAGGTTCAGGCCCTTTTTTGTTCTCGGCCAGGCCCGCCACCAGAATTAGGATTCCCGCCAGCGCTAGCGCCGGAGCAATGAGCTCGAGATGGCTGAAGAGGTCTTCGATCTGAGCGTGCGGAAGGCCGCGAAACAGGGTCTTCTCGATCACCTTGACGATGGCTTCGCCGATCACTCCGGTGAGCAGGGTCGCCAACACCACATACCCGGCAAATCTCTTGAAAGCTTCCATGCTCTGGAAGTACGTATCGCGCCACTGCTTCCAAAAGTAGACGATCACCGCGAACATCGTGCCGGTGTGCAGCATCACCAGCAGCAACGTCATCGACGGCGAAGAGGGATCTAGCCCGAGCAGCTTTTCCGCCACGACCACGTGCGCCGAACTCGATACCGGCAACAGTTCCGCTAATCCTTGCACGACGGCAAGGATGACAATATAGAGAAGAGGCATTCCTGAATTCTAAGGCAGCTTGACGTTAGGACAAAAGACATCTTCGTGACTGTTTCCGAAGCCCAAAAATACAAACGAAGCGCTGGCGGCCGAAAAAGCGCTTACGCCGCGGCGTTCGGTGTTTCTTCCTGCCAGCCGATTTGGCGCTTAGGCGCCGAAGATATTGGCGTTCAGGAAGGCGTTGCGGAACTTGCCTTGCGGATCGAATTTCTTGCTCAGCGCGATAAAGTCGGGCATTTTCTCGTATAGCGATCGCAGTCGTTCCGGAGAAACGGTGAAGAGTTTTCCCCAGTGCGGGCGGGCTTGAAACGGCGCCAGCTCCTTTTCAATCACCGGCAACACCTTGCTTACATTGGGCCAATCCGGTTTCCATGTGAAGTGGATGGTAACGCTGTCCTGCTTGTGGCACGGACTCATCCACAAGTCGTCCGCGGCGATGGTTCGGATCTCTGAAATCAGCAAATGCGGGCTCACCTGATCGCGCAGCTTCTCCACCGCTAAAATGGCTTCCACCGCATGTTTCCGTGGCACGAAGTATTCCGATTGCAGCTCCTTTCCCGCGCTGGGGGTAAATCCCATGCGGAAATGGGGCAGGCGGTCATACCATGGCCCCGGCACGCCCATCTGCTCGGTGCAATTTTCAGCGGAAAGTTCGGCGATGGGATGCAGATTCCTGGTCGCCAGCTTGGCTCCGAAAAATTCCGGAGTGGGGTTAAACGCGCTGGCGGGTTCCACGCGGCTCTTCAGCCAGACTTCATTGATCCGCTGGTTCTGCCAGTCGGTGAACAGGCTGACGCTGTAGGCGCTGCCTTCGATAGCGTCGAAGTGCTCTTTCATTTGGCTCAGCGGAAGATTTTCGTAGACGTACTGCTTCATCATAAACGTCGGCTGCAAGTCCAGGGTGACCTTGGTGATCGCGCCTAGCGCGCCGAGCCCTACCACCGCGCCCAAAAGTGTCCCGCCGTCCTGCTTCCGGGATATATTCACCACCTCGCCCGCGGCAGTAACGAGTTCCAGCGCCGACACGGCAGTCGACAAGTTGCCGTTCTTTTCGCCCGATCCGTGCGTCGCGGTGCTGCACGCGCCGGCCACCGAGATGTGCGGCAGGGAAGCCAGATTTTGAAGAGCGAAGCCGTGTTCGTGCAGGTAGGGAGCGAGCTGCCCGTAGCTCATCCCCGCGCCCAGCGTCACCGTGCGCGCTTGCGGATCGAGCGCAATCACCTTATCCATCGGCCGCACCGAGAGGAAGATATCGGTCGTGTCGGCAATGTGGTTGAAGCAGTGGTGCGTTCCCAGCACCTTGAGTCGCGGCTGCTTCTTCACAAATTCCTGGACCTGTTCCACCGTCTCGGCCGAATACAAGCGGTCGGTGCCGTACTCGATGTTGCCCGCCCAGTTCTTCAATTTGTCTCCCGCCGCCCATGTTAGCAGGGGTGAGATGTAGGGCGTCGCCATGATCGCAGAGATGAGTTTGAGGAAGGATCTTTTGTCCATGTTGGATGGGGCTCCCGTGTGTGAACGCGGTGTTAACTGTATACCCCAGCCAGCCGTTGTGCCAACGATCGACCTAAGCCGTCATTTACGGGTGAAGTATTCAGGTGGGGATTAAGAGGTATTGCAATGGCCGAACCCCACGGCTTATCATTCGATCCTCAAGGCCCGAGCGACTCGCCTGGTAATCACTGGCGCGCCGCGCTCGCTCTCGAGCGCGCGGGAAGGGCATGACCGAGACCGGCAACAACCCAATCGTTGGCGAGCGTGTCGGCAACTACGAAATCCTGGCCATGGCCGGCGCCGGTGGCATGGGTGTGGTTTACAAGGCGCTCGATCTAAAACTCCAGCGCACCGTAGCCCTGAAATTCCTGCCTGCCCAGCTCAACGTCACCGAAAAGGAAAAAGAGCGCTTCATGAAGGAAGCGCGCACCGCCTCCGCGCTCGACCATCCCAATATTGGCGTCATCCATGGCGTGGAGGAGACCGCAGACGGACGCGCCTACATCGTTATGGCGTTCTACGATGGCGAAGCGCTCGCGGAAAGGATTCGCCGCGGCCCCCTTCCCATGCGCGAAGCCGTGGACCTCGCCATCCAGATTTCCCATGGCCTGGAAGCAGCCCACGCACGCAACATCGTGCATCGCGACGTCAAACCTTCCAACGTTTTGATCACCCCGCAAGGCCTGGCCAAAATCGTGGACTTCGGCCTCGCCCGGGTGGTTGTTTCCCGCACCGGAACCCAGACCGGTGGAAGCGTGGGCACGGTGGGATACATGTCCCCGGAGCAATCCCTCGGCAAGCACGTGGACCAACGCACCGACGTCTGGGCGCTGGGCGTGGTCCTTTCCGAAATGCTGACCGGTGAAAATCCGTTCTGGGGCGATAGCCTCACCTCGACGGTCGTCGCCATCTTGCATCACGCTCCCCAGGCCTTGCTGGGCGTCCCGTTGGAACTTCAGCAGATCGTTTACCGCGCGCTGTCCAAGGACCCCGCTCATCGTTATGCAAGTTGCGCCGAGATGCGCACCGATCTCGAGAGCATCCGCAACACTCTCCCGGCAACGGCGGCCGTAGATCCGCGGGCGCTCACCGCCACCCTTTCATCGGCGCAGATTCAGGAATACATCTCCCATGCATCACAGTCGGCTTTGGGTATCGCCGCTCCGCCCCAGAGTCACGCGTGGAGATGGTGGTTGGGTGGCGGCGCAATCGTGGCGCTGGTGGTGCTGGCTCTGCTGCTAGTTCCCGCGGTGCGCAGCCGGCTGGGTGGCAATTTGCTCGCGCCGAGTGCGGAACACATCGCGGTGCTGCCCTTTGACAACATCGGCAACGATCCCTCGAACGAGCCGCTGGCCCAGGGATTAACCGACAGTCTGGCGGGGAAATTATCGAACCTCGATGTGGGCGGCAAATCGTTGTGGGTGGTGCCCTCGAGCGAGGTGCGCAAGCGCAAGATCTCCGATCCCACCGCGGCCTTGCATCAATGGGGCGCAACGGTGGTGGTGGAAGGCAGCATCGCTCGCGACGGTCAGGACGTTCACCTTACCGTCAACCTGATCGACACCAGGAACCTCCGCCAGATCGGCTCCGCTAGCTTAGAAGACCGCGCCGGCGATCTCGCCGCGCTGCAGGACGAAGCCGTCTCGCAGCTCGCCAAGCTGATGCACATCAACCTCACCGCGGACATGCTGCGCGCCACCGGCGGATCCGTGACGCCGGCAGCCTACGAGAGTTACCTCAAAGCGGTGGGCTACGTGGCGCGCTACGATGCGCCCGGGAATATCGACCTCGCGATTGCTGCGCTCAATGGCGCGGTGAAGACCGATCCGCAGTTCGCGCTCGGTTTTTCCGAACTGGGTGAGGCCTACCGCCTGAAAAACCAGGTAGATCCGAATCCCAGATGGATCGAGGAAGCGTCCGCCAATTGCAGCCACGCTCTGCAACTGGACGATCACCTCCAGGCCGCGTACATCACCCTCGGGCAGATTCACACCTACGGCGACCAGTTTGATCTCGCGTTGCAGGAATTCCAGCATGCTCTTCAATTGGAGCCCCATAACCCAGACGCCGTGATGGGTACGGCGAGGGCGTATGAAAAGATGGGACGCAAGGACGATGCGGAGGAAGCCTACAAGAAAGCCGCAGCGATGCGGCCGGATTACTGGGACGGATACAACTCGCTAGGCACCTTTTACCTGGACCAGGCTCGGTACCCTGAGGCTATCGCGCAATTTGAGCACGCGGCTCAACTGACCCCCGACAATTCCTTCGTTTATGTGAATATCGCGGTCTCCTATCTCAACCGCGGAGATCCGAAAGACCTGCCGCTGGCCGAGGCGGCCCTGAAGAAATCGATCGCACTCGGCCCCAGTTATCCGGCCTACAGCAACCTCGCCTATCTTTACATGAGCGAAAAGCGGTATGCCGAATCCGTCGCGATGAGCCAAAAGGCCCTCGAGATGAACGACCAGAATTACCTGGTCTGGGCCAACCTCATGACCGCGTACCAGGCCCTGAATCAAACCGCCAACTTCGAATCCGCACGGGAACGCGTTCGCAGTCTGTTGGAAGAGAAGGTGAAAGCCGAGCCTCACGATAGTCTGGCTCAAGTCTCGCTGGCCGAAATTTACGCACAAATGGGCTTAGGCGAGAAAGCACTCACCCGGGTGCAGGCGGCGCTTGCCGGATCATCCGATGATCCAAACGTCCTTGAGCTTGCCGGGGAAACTTACGAGATTCTGGGAGATCGCCTCCACGCTCTGGAGAACATCGAGAAGGCTCTGCAAAAAGGCTACCCTGCCGACGACCTCAAAGACTCTCCCGAGTTGAAAAGATTGTTGTCCGACCCGAATTTCCGGCCAAATCCCAAAAAGTAGAAACTGTAAAAGGAGAAAGAAAATGGCAGAACCAGCACCCAAGAAAGATGAAATGAAACCAACAGCCGAAACCACAACCATTACGATTACATATGGCGCCGACGGCTATGGTCCAATTCCGGTGAGCTCCACCGTCGCCAACAACGGCCCGGTCACCTTCATTTGCAACCAAGCCTGCTGGATTTGGACGCAGGTGGGCGGCCTCAATGTCAACGCGTTCACGGGCGAGACCGGGAATCACTTGGTCTGCCCGCCGGGGAGCACCGTGGCCACTCCTTCGGTTCAGAACACGACCATCACGATCGTCCCATTGGCTCCCAACTCCCAGCCGCCTGGACCTTCGATTACGGAAAGCATCAGAGGCACAATCGCGGTGGGCTCGGTCCACATGCCCCATGACAAGGAAAGAGAATAGGCCACCTGGTTTGGGTCGCCGCCGGGAGCAACATCATTAGCCTGGCGGCGTCCCCATTCCGCGGGACGGCCGTTACTCGTCGCCTCTGTTCCTTCTCGCTGGTGGCACGCCCGGTCTTCGGTAGTACTAGGCCGTACGTTGACAACCCAGCCATCCCAGAGAATAATTCCCGCCAGCAAGACTGATCATGGAATCTTCCCCCTGCCGAAGTGTATGAAGGAGCCCCTGATGAACCAGCGCCAGCTTAGAAACAAACTAGTGAGCGGAGCACTGCTGATGCTAATGGCGGCGCCCCTGTGGGCGCAAACGGGCGGCTCCGCACCGTTCACCGACTATCCAAGCTATGTGGCGTGGATGCACGCGCACCATAAGGCGCCCTTCAATGCGTCCGGCGCGGTGATGCCGCAAGCCGGTGCCAAATCGCTGCAAGCGGCGGTGGGGAAGGCTCAGGCCGCGAACGCGACCACAGCAGCGCACCGCGTTTACCAAAACGTGCAAGTGAACCAGGATCGCAATCCATGGCCGAAAGCAGGACTTTCATCCGCGGTGGACCCATCCAGTGCAAGTAACTGGGTGGTGATGGCCAACGATTTCCGAGTGAACCAAAATCGCCTCTTCTATCACGTCTCGACGACCCACGGCAAAACTTGGACTGACGACCTCCTGGTCGGCGGCGCCGACCCCATTATCGGATCGCTCCCGCTCTCGTTTCAGAGCAATCCGGCGATCTCTTTCGACGATGCAGGCAATAGCAGCTTTTCCGAGCTTGGCCTCAACGTGATCGTCGATTCCAACAACAACTATCTGAATCTGGACAGCGAGGTAGATCAGGTCCAGGGCTTCTCTCACGGCACTTACTCCGATATTTTCTCCACCGCAATTGATTCCCAGTCTTGCAATGGCATGCTCTCCGGTACTTTCGTATGCAACGGCACGCTGAACCAGTCGCAGAATTCGACCGATGCCAACAGCGGCAGCCCGACGGCAGGCACCAACTACGTCTACTACACGTTTTTCTGCAATCTTCCGTCGGGCGCATGCACCGACGGCACCGCGTCTATTCCCAGTTTCGGCTCCTCGGTCCTGGAATCGCATTCCCCCGGGCCCGGCGAGCCTTACAGCGCTCCGGCGCTGGTGAGCGGTGCGCTAGCTGCCGCCCAGTTCTGCTATATGGTGATCGATCCATCCGGCACGCCGCACATTTTCTTCGATGACTTCACCAACACTCCCACCATCAACATGTGGGAGTCCACATTGACCGCCGGTGTGTGGACCGTCTCGAAAAATCCGGTGGCTACCTTCGTCTACAACGGACTGAACAACCCCAATTGGGCATTCACCGACAGCGGGGCAGCGATGCCCGGATGCTCGATTCACGGATATACGGCGTACTGTGCGTTCTCGGCGGACCAGGTGGCGGGAGGAAGTCTCGAGAGTACGCCCAGCGTTTACCTGGCCACCATTAATGTGACCAGTGGAGCCTCTAAAATCGTCCGCGTGAACAACGACAAGTTCAATAACCAGAAGGATCATTTCTTCGCGTGGGCCGCGGCGACACCAGCAGGCGCCGTCTACGTCGGCTGGTACGACGACCGCAACGATTCCGCCAACACCAACGTGCAATATTTCGTCGGAAAATCCTTCGACGGCGGACGGACGTTTCCGATCCAGCAAGCAGTGAACGACGTCCCATTCAATCCATGCACCGGCTTTCCCGGCTGCGGATACTTCGGCGATTACAATCAACTGGCTGCCGGTCCGGATGGGGTAGTCCACGCCGCATGGTCAGACACCCGCGACGGCCTGAGCATGCAGATCTGGTCCCAGACCGTCCCGTTTTAACGCGCTCACGTCCGATGATTCGCGCGTGATTTGCGGTGTGGTGGTGAAACCCCGGCCGGCTCTAGGCCGCTTCGTTCGAGCGGCGCTGGGCATTTCGGCCCATTTCTGGCCCTTGCTTGACCTCCTCTCGTTCAACCTTTAAACTGAGTTGTTGAGTTGTGTTTCGCCGGAGAGCGCCGAAATGCTGTTGAACCGCGACTACGTCTCGCACATGTCCAAGGAACTGGTGAAGAAGCTGGTCGCCGGCCAAATGATCGAGACTAAAGCGGCCGAAGCCGTCGTCCAGCAGGTTCGCGCGGTGATGGCTGAAGAACTATCGATCGAGGACCGGCTGAACGACGAAGTGCGCACGATTTTGAACGACCACGCCGAGACCATGCGCCGCACCGGCGTCTCGTATCAGGAAATGTACAAGAAAGTGAAAGGCGAACTGGCACGACAGCGCAAGCTGATCCTGCGCTGACGTTTGCGCAATCCCTGACCAGGCTGACCCCCATCGCATGCGACTAACTCGAGAAAAGACGGTTCGGATTTCCCACCGCATCCTGGATGCACTGGTGGCCAACGATAGCGTGGACTTCGTTGAGGACCGCGATACCATTCGCCAGGAAATCGTCAACATCCTCAGCGGACTGCTCAAGCTGGAAGAGCAGGTGGATACCGAAGCGCGTCTGAAGATTTCGTCCCAGAAAAAGCCCATCCTGGAAGGCAGCGAGGAGTGGGACGTTCTCTATCGCCGATATTACGCCGAAGGCCTCACCCGGATGGGCGTGGCGGATTCTCGCGAACACCGCGAACGCGAACGCTGATTTTCCCCGCAGTTGTTTTGCTCTCTGCTCACAAGGTCTTCGAATCGTTCAACGGAATGCGCAACTCTGCATCAATCCCAAATAAAAAAGGCGCCCCGAACTGCGGGACGCCTTTACCTTCCGTCTGAAATTCAAACGCTACTGGTTGCAGGGATCGGGACGGCGCTTCAGCGTCGGACGGCTGTCGTCCGATGAAGTATCGTCAGGGGTTTGTCCGCCGCTGCCCGGAGTCGTGGTGGTCTTATTGGGATCGGCCTCGGTGCGCTTGCGCAACGTGGGCTTGTTCTTGTCGTTGCTCTTCACTTTCTGCCCCGCCTCGATGGATGCCAGGCGCCGCTTCACCACGTCAAACTCCGAAGTGGTGACGATGTATTCCTCGCGCGCGGGAAGAATGGTGGCAATTTCCTTCTGCGATGCGGCGATGCGGGCCGGCGTGGGAGGATGGGTGGAGAAAATCTTGGGGATCGTGCCCGGATGTTTCTTCTCGTCCGCCTGCACCTTCTCGAAGAAGGTCACGAACGAATTGGGATCGTATCCGGCCTTGTACATGTATTGCAGCCCCAGATAGTCGGCTTCGGCTTCGGCGGTTCGCGAAAATTCCAGGAAGGTGATCGGCAGCGCCACGTTCAGTCCTTCGTAGATTCCGTACCCGATCCAGCCCCCGGGACCCAGCATGATCAGCGGGATCGTGGCCAGCTGCATCAGCTCGCCCTTGGTGGCATTGCGTGTGCCGTGGCGCGCGCAAACATGAGCGATCTCATGCGCCATCACCCCGGCCATCTCCGATTCCTCGTCGGCGCGCAGGATCAGCCCGCTGTTGACGTAGAAAAATCCGCCGGGCAGGGCAAACGCGTTTACCTGATCGGAATCGATTACTTTGATCGTGAACGGCACTTGGGCGTCCGAGTTCCGCACCAGATTTTGCCCCACGCGGTTGACATACTCGGTTACCACCGGATCATCGATAAACTTTGCGGAGCGGTCCACTTCTTGCGCGAGCTGCTTGCCCAGCGCGATCTCGTGTTCCAGCGAGTAAAAATCCGGACCGTGGCCGACCTTGCGGTTGCCGATGGCGTCCACGTCCGCTTCGCTGCCCGATTTTGCGGAGGTTGCTTTGGTCCCCGGCGCCGCGGTATCGACGTTGGCGGGGGTGCTGTCCGCGGGAGCGTTATCTTGCGACGACGAAGTCTGGGGAGGCGCAGTCTGGGATCCGGTAGCCGCCGGGGGAGTGGTCTGCGCAGGCGTGCTCGAAGTGGTTGAACCTTGGGAAGTTTGCGTGTTTTGCGCGGCGAGTGTTGCGGACCCGGGAAGCCCCAGGAAGAGCAGCGCGGTTACCAGCGGCAGTGCGAGAAATCGTCGTCCCCACAATGTCATTTCGTACCTCCCAGCGGACCGGACAGCGACAGTATACACCTGCCGGTTCGAGCCTTTGGACCTTATGATGTCATCGGCGGGTAAAGAGTTTGTTCCCCATGTCCGATTCCCGAAGATCGCCCCGAATCACCTTCCGAAGTGCCAAAGCATTTGACGCTCGGGGCGTTTGTGTCTAGAGTTAAGACTCTGTGATGGCACCCTCCAAGATCCAGGTAGGCCAAGTCTGGAAGAAGGACGCAACTGGGGAAACCTTTTTAGTTACAAAGGTTTACACCGAAGCCCTGGCCACCTTCGCACTGCTCCGCAAAACCGGCGCCGAAAACGAGGCACCGGTGCGCGCGCACGTGGGACGCAAGGGAGCGGGCCACACCCTGGAAGGTTACTCGTACACCCAGGAATCCGACGAGTTTTAGCGCAACGCCCTCGGTGGTCAGTCTGCTGGTCCGTGTGAAGGACTCCTCGACTGTTTCCAGTTAGAGAGACCGCACGGTAAGCGCCACCACGTCCTCGACTTGGGCAATTTCTCGCACCACGAAGCCTTCCGCGTACTTCACGTCAATCATCCGCCCGTAGTGCTGCGCCATCACGCTCATGCGCTCTTCTAGCGCGTCCAAGGGGATGAACACCTTGGACTTCCGGTCCTTGCGGGCGGGCTGAAACTGCGACTTGTAGGCCAGGATGGCGCGGCGCCGCTGATTGTATTGCGCGGTGATATCAACCGCCAGAGTGGGCTGCACACTCTCATCGTAGGCGGCGGCATAGAGCATTTTAAAGGGCCGGAACGGCTCGCCCTCAATCGGTAGCTTTTTCAGGCCCGCCAGGAAGCATCCTTCGTAACTCAAACGCGAAGCGGTGTAGTGATCCGGGTGCCGGCCCTCCCAGTAGGGCACGATCACCGTGCGCGGCTGCCATTCGCGGATTTTGCGCGCCACGGCCAATTTGTATTCCTCGTTCACTTCCAGCCCGGCGTCGGGTAGGCCCAGGTTGCCGCGAACGGCAAGCCCCATCGCCCGCGCCGCCGCCGCGGCCTCGCGCCGGCGGATCTCCGGCGTTCCGCGGGTGCCCATCTCTCCGCGCGTGAGGTCCAGCACGCCCACGCGATAGCCTTGCTGCGCCATCTTGATCAGCGTGCCGCCGCAGGTGAGCTCGACGTCGTCCGGGTGTGGGGCAATCGCAAGCAAATCCAGCTTCATGGGCGTCTCCATTTGGGTGAAACCAGGCGATTGTAACAGGCCCGGAGCGCCTTGAACTTCGGGCTTCCTGTGGCCACCCGCTCGGCTAGAATACCAACCGTGCCTAAAACCCTGGAAGGAAAAGTAGCGCTGGTCACCGGCGGAGCGAAGCGAATCGGCCGAAGCATCGTCGAGAAATTATCTTTGCTGGGCGCCGCTGTAATCGTCAACTACCAGAATTCCAAACCGGAAGCCGAGGAGTTGGTGAAGTCGCTCGAAGCGGCCGGCGGGCGCGCCATCGCGTGGCAGGCGGACGTTTCGCGCCGCGATCAGGTGGTGCGCATGTTCGACGCGGTGCGCGCCGATTTTGGCCGGCTCGACGTGCTGGTGAACAACGCGGCCATTTTTTTCCCTGCCAATTTTGAAACACTCACCGAAGAGCAGTGGGACCGCATCATGAACTCCAACCTGAAGAGTACCTTCCTGTGCTCCCAGGCGGCGACGTCATTGCTGCGCGCGAGCGGCGGGCAGATCATCAACATGTCCTCGCTCGGAGGTCTGCTGTCGTGGCCGGCGTACACGCACTACTGCGTTTCGAAAGCTGGGGTGATCATGCTCACGCGCTGCCTGGCCCGGGCCCTGGCGCCCGAAATTCGGGTGAATAGCATTGCGCCGGGCACCATCGAATTTCCCGGAGAAGTTCCGCACGAAGAGTTTATCCGGCGAGCCCCGCTCCATCGCGCCGGGACAGGCCAAGACATTACCCAGGCCGTCGAATATTTGCTGAGCGCGGATTTTGTGACCGGGCAGACCATCGTAGTGGATGGCGGCCGGCAACTTGTCTAGCGTGGTAACTCCCGCGCCAGGCGCCGAACTACATCCCGGTCTGCGTCCAGAAA
Source organism: uncultured Acidobacteriota bacterium (assembly GCA_963725655.1). Classification (GTDB taxonomy): domain Bacteria; phylum Acidobacteriota; class Terriglobia; order Acidiferrales; family UBA7541; genus CAVRXT01. The sequence goes on from CAVRYY010000001.1 coordinate 1,894,542, forward strand.
ATCGAACGACTCGAGCTCCGATGGAGTTGCCCACACCACCTGCTCGAACTGTAAATTCCGCTCGCTACCGGCGTTAATCTGGGCCCAAAGGAAAACCAGTTGGATCGGCTCTTTCTTGTCCGGGTATTTGTGCTGCACGCGCTGGAACTCGGTTCCAATGATCGCCGGCACGCCTAACTCCTCGAACACCTCGCGCGCCAGCGCCCCCGCGTGTGTTTCCCCCGTCTCGACCTTGCCGCCGGGAAACTCCCACTTGAGCGGGGACGAATCGGTCCGGCTGCGCTGGCAGATCAGCACCTTACCGTCATGCACGATAATCGCGGCTACCACGGTCAGCATCCTGGCCCTCGGTCCAAAGTAACAATTCCCGACACTATTGATGCCTGGTATGAGGGACGGCCTACTTCCGAACCGGCCGTTCTCTCTACAAATTCTCGTGAACTCCGACTCGATACAGAAATCAAATTTTGTATCGAATCAGAATTTTTTGATCGATTGTTTTCATATACTTAGAGCTCGTGGCTTTAAACACCCGGTGGCGTCGATTTTCGGATTCTACCGTCCTTCCGTTGCTGGTTTCTCGCCACATTTGGTGCTTCATGGATGGAAGGCTAGCACTCCGCGGGGAAGACAGAAAGGGATCACTTCCAGTGGAGATTGACGGTTGAACACAGCGGTCGCTTCGCTTAACGCCCGATCGCGGCACCGGCCTGGTGGATGGCGCCGAAGAGCGCGCGAGCCCCCTCCATCAACGGTGGGCCGGGCGTATTCAGCAAGTCATCGCGGACCACGAAGATGCGCCTGCCTCGTATGGCCGGGAGGTATTTCCACGCCTTCACCCGGTATGCGCGGCTAGTCTTGGCGCGGTCGCCCGTTGCCGTCCACGCCAACACGATCACGTCCGGCCGTCCCCGCGCGACATCGTCGTCTGACACCTTTTGGCCCGCCGCGGTCGCCGGAATTCCGCCCGCAAGTTCGATTAACTCGGCCACCCAGGGCGGGGAACTGATACGCGGATTTGGCCACGCCTCGGCGTACACACGAGGTCTTCGGCCCGCCACCGAAATACGCGCAGCACGCCGCGCCACCGCCGCAAACGCCAGATCCATCCGTTGGATCAGCGTCTCGGCGGCCGCACCACGGTTGGCCAAGCGTCCGAGCAGACGAATGTCGCTCCGGATTCCGGCCAGATCGCGCGGACTAATGGCCAGGAACGCTACCGGCTGTTCGATGAGCCTGGCTACCACTTCGACACGAAATGGCACCGATCCGATCACCAGGTCCGGCTGGAGCTTCATCACTTCTGCCACGTCGAGTTTCCAGCAATCGCCCACCCGGGGAAGCCGCGCCACCGCGGGCGCCACGTCGGCGCACCACCGGCTCACGCCAACGAGAGCGCGCTGGGCGCCGATGGCCACCAGAATGGAGGTCACATTGGGAGCCAGCGACACAATGCGCGGCAGTGCTGCCTTCCGTGAGGGATTCATATCCGGGGGTATTGTAGCGGTTAGACTTCGCCGGACGAAAAAAAAGCGCCGGAGAGGAACACTCTCCGGCGCTGAAGTTCGACTCGACTTCGCTTACTGGTTCTTTTCGACCACCTTCAGGCTCGGCTTGGGAACCTGATAGAGCACCTTCACGTCCGACGCGGTGTTCGGATAATACTGCGTCGACTTCTTCCCGGAGGGAAGCATGACGATGTCTGCACGGCGGTTGTAAGCGTAGTAGCTGGCCTGGCCATTGTGGTGAGCCTTCTTCTCGGCCTGGTTGGGGTTGCTGGTTTCGAGTTCCTTGATGTCCTTACGGTTCATTTCCTGCTCTTTACCGTAAGCCGCAGTTTCGACGTGGTCCGCAGGCACTCCCTGAACGACCAGGAATTCCTTGATGCGGGTGACGCGGCGTTCGGTGAGCTCCTGGTTAAACTTCTTGGAGCCACGAACGTCGGCGTGCGCCGCGATCGAGAGCTTGGCGTCCGGATCGTACTCCAGATACTTCTTGAAGCCGGTCGCTGCGGTGGTCAAAGCATCCTGCTGGCTCTTCAACAAGCCGGCTTCGGGATTCTTCTTGTCGGGGTAAGCGGTTGGGTAGAACACGCTGGCGAGCACCACTTCGGGGATCGGTTCAATGGAGCCCACGATGTGAATGGCCGCGGTGGCGGTGGCTGTTCCGCCGCAAACGTTGGAGGCGTTCAGCGTATAGGTGGTCGATTCATCCACCGGGCCTTCGGTGGTCTGCTTGGGCACGCCCTGAACCGTCTGTGTGCCGCTCGGGGTAACAGTCCCGATTGGATCGATACCTACGGTGCTGGCGTTGGAAGTGCTCCAGGTCAAGGTGCTGGATTCCTGCTTGATCACTTTGTCGCCAATCTTCCGGTAGTGCAGGTCGGAAGGATTCGCGCTCAAGGTGGCGGGAATTTCCTTGTTCACATCGACGCTGGTGGATTGCTTGACCACGCCGCCCGGACCGGTCTCGGTCAGGTTATAGGTTGTGGGATGGATGGGGGAAACCGACTTGGTTCCCGAAGCGTCCACGGTGCCGACGTCGCCGTCGATGTTTGCGTCGACGGTGTCTTCGGCTTGCCAGGTGAGGTTGGTCGACTGACCGCAATCAATTTTCGCGCTGGCAGCACTGAAGCTGTCGATCTTCGCGGGAGCTACAACCACGGTCGCGCTCGCGGTGCCCACTTTGAAACGTGGCAGCGGGGCTTTCTTCATCAGCGATGCTTCGCGGCCGGTCCAGTCCTTGGTTTCGGTCTTGCCGTTGTTCAGGCGGATGATGATCTTCTGGTTGTTGCCCACCGTGATCGGTCCGCTGAAGAGTTCCTTATCGCCGCGGATCACCGTAACCTGATGCGTCCCCGGCGGAACCAGCAATTCCTGGTGCCAGATGAAATCGTTGTTGAACTCATCGACGTGACCCACGAAGTAGTCGGGCTTCTTGCCATTCAGCAAGACTGCCGCGCGCGAATCCCCCTCAATCAGGATACGTCCCCATGGCCCGGCGACTTTGCCGCCGTAAGCCTCCAGGGTTACGTCCACATCGGTGGTCTTGCCGGCGGTGACATCGACGTCTTTGGTGACCATCTTGTATCCATAATTCACCACCACCACGGTGTGTTTCCCGGCAGGAACGGAGATCGCATGGGTTCCTTCGCGGATCGCTTTGCCGTCGAGGAACAAGTAAGCCTGTTTGGGAGTGACCTTAACCTTCAATTTACCGTCTTGAGCGAACGACGGCGCGGCAAAAATTGCGATTGCCACCGTGAGAATAGTGAGAAACGAGCACAAGCGCCGATTCAACATTTTCGCTAAGCCCTCCTTCGGGCTACTGCTGTGAGAAAATTGGACAGATTACATCTCAAAAAGTCTTTATAATCGCAGGGCTGGTGACGGGTTAGCCTAGCCTTGTTACTCCGTTCGTGTCAATCATTTATCGCAGCTTTTTTCCAAAACACGTGCCTTTTTTATGACAGGTTTTCACAGCGCGATATACTCACTTTTATGTACACCAGTGCCGTCCTGGATCACTTCGAAAATCCCCGAAACGCGGGAGAACTGCTCGACCCCACAGCGGTTGCCGACGTCTCGAACCCGGTCTGCGGGGACATTTTGCGGCTGGCGATTCGTGTGGCGAATGGACACATTATTGAGACCCGATTCCAAGCCAAAGGTTGCGTCAGTGCGGTCGCGGCTAGCTCGATTTTGACAGAATTAATACTAGGCAAAACCCGAGGCGAGGCGGGGCATATCGCGGCCGAGGCGATCTCCCAAGGTCTCGGCGGACTGCCGTCCGCCACCTATCACGCAGCGCAGCTCGCCGCCGACGCGCTACGAGCGGTGCTCGCGGCGTTGCCGGCCGATCCGAGCTAGGGTGGCGCGGATGGGGCTTGGTTTTGCGTGAGAGAGGTGCGACGCGGGAAGACTTGAAAGAATCAAACGCGGGTTCGGTTCGCCTTGGCCAGGGCGTCGGGATCGTTCAAGTTCAAGACCACGCCTTCTTCCTCGACCGCTACCTCGGCGATATCGTCTGCGTGGGCCCAAACCACTTGGCGCGCGCCAATCCCCGCCGAAGCCTGCTGCAATTCGTCGAACAGGTCCCGCCGAAAAATAACCGGATGCCCTCGCCGTCCCTGGTAAGTGGGGAGAGTTACCGCAGGCGCTTGGAGATCGAACGCTTGAATCAACGCGGCTACGAGCCGCGGGGAAATCAGCGGATGGTCCACCGGACAAATGATGATTGCTTCGGGATCGAAAGGAAGGAAATCTCTCACCGCGGATTGTATCGAGGAAAGCTGGCCCGCTTCCCAGCCGGGATTAACGATCACCTGTGCGTCGGTGAGTCCGAGCCGCGCCTGGATATCCGGCGCACCAGCGCCCAGCACCACCCGCCGCACACCGATCCGCGGATGCTCGGTGGCCCGCAGGAGATTTTCCACGAAGGTAGCGCCGCGGACTTCCATCAGGGCCTTGGGAAATCCCATTCGCCGCGATTCGCCGGCAGCGAGAATCGCAGCAGCCAGCATCGCTACGCGCGCCGAGCCGCCAGCGGGCCCGCGACAAGCTTCTTGTGGGTGGCCGCGCCTTCGGCGTTCCGGCGAACGGCAATCAACTCGGCCACGATGCTCACCGCGATTTCTTCCGGCGTGAGCGCGCCGATTTCGAGCCCTACCGGCGCATGAACGCGGTCGAATTTCTCCGCCGGCACGCCCTGCTTGCCGAGGGCTTCGTAAACCGCCAGCACCTTTCGCTTGCTGCCGATCATTCCCAGGTATCGCGCATCGGTGCGCACCGCCCACTCGAGCACCCGCATGTCGTCCTTGTGGCCGCGGGTTACGATCACTACGTACGACGATGCGTTCGGCCGAATTTTGCTGAACGCTTCCTCGTAGCTGGAAATCACTTCCGAGGCCATCGGAAAGCGTTCCGCGTTGGCGAAAGCTTTCCCGGTCGTCCACAATGGCGATTGAGAACCCGCTCAGGTGCGCGATCCGCGCCACCGCTCCCGAAATGTGTCCACCGCCGAAAAGATACAGCATCGGCTGCGGGAGAATGGGCTCGACGAAAACCTCGAGGGTGCCTCCGCAAATGAGACCCGAATCGTAGCCGGCCTCCTGATTCAGGTTGAAAACCATCTTGCGCGGCGCTTCCTTTTCGATCACTTCCTTCGCCGCCGCCCACACATCCGCTTCGACACATCCGCCGCCGATCGTTCCGGTGATCGAACCGTCTTCGCGAACCAGCATTCGCGAACTCTCAAAGCTGGGAATCGATCCGTTGGTGTGCACGATGGTGGCTAAGGCTCCGCGCTCGCCGGCCCGCCGCATGCGCACGATCTCTTCGAAGAGGTCCATTTATGTATCAAGGTTACGGCCCCCTATGGGTGGTGTCAATCGCGGGAAGTTCGGATAAGATGCGCAGCGAGCGTGAGGAGAGAACGATGACAGGCCTCAACTGATTGGCCTCTCTGGAAGCGCGTCGTCTTCGCAAATGCCACCTGGCCCCCACTGGAACCGACAACCGGTGAGTGAATTGTTGAAAGGAAATTTCGGATGAAGGCCATTGTCTTTGATCAGCATGGAGGGCCGGAGGTTCTCCAGTATCGCGAAGTCCCCGATCCGGTGATCGGTTCGCGCGACGTGCTGGTGCGCGTGCGGGCCTGCGCGCTTAATCATCTGGACGTTTGGATTCGCCGCGGAATTCCTGGGGTGACATTTTCGTTCCCGCATATCACTGGGGCCGACGTAGCCGGGGAAGTGGCGGCGATCGGCGCGGAGGTTTCGCGCTGCCGGGTGGGCGATCCGGTGATTCTGGCGCCCGGAATTTGCTGCGGGCATTGCGCCGAATGTTTGGCTGGGCACGATAGCCTGTGTCCCGCGTTTAGCGTGTTGGGCTATCGAGTGAATGGAGGCTGCGCTGAGCTGGTGGCCGTGCCGGAGGCGAATGTAATTCCTAAACCCGAGAACCTTTCGTTCACGGACGCCGCAGCCGTGCCGCTGGTTTTCCTGACGGCGTGGCACATGCTACTCACCCGGGCGAGTCTTGCCCCCAGCGATACCGTGCTGGTGATCGCCGGCGGCAGCGGCGTAGGCAGCGCGGCGATTCAGATTGCGAAGATGATTGGCGCCCGGGTGATCGCCACGGTGGGTTCGGAAGCGAAAATCGAGAAAGCGAAATCGCAGGGAGCGGACGAAGTGATCCTGCATTCGTCAGCTGGATTCAGGAGGGAAGTGAAGCGGCTCACCGCGGGGCGCGGGGTGGATGTGGTGTTCGAGCACGTGGGAACGGCCACATGGGACGACAGCGTGGGCAGCCTCGCACCGGGCGGCCGGCTGATTACCTGCGGAGCAACCACCGGCTACGAAGGCAAGATCGATCTACGGTTTTTATTCACGCGCCAGCTCTCGATCCTGGGTTCTTACATGGGGCCGAAATCGGAGCTCTTCGCGGTGCTGGAAATGGTGAGGCGCGGCAAACTTCACCCGGTCGTCGATTCGGTATTGCCGCTCACGGAATGCGGCGCCGCCGAAACGCGAATGGAGCGGCGCGACATTTTCGGAAAAATCGTCTTGCAACCTTAGAGAACCCTCCCGGGTGGAAACGCGCGGGCCTCTCTTCACGTCTACGTCTCCAGCAGGGGTTCCGCGGAGGAGCGATGAAGAAACTCACCAGCCTTAGAAATCTGTGTATCATTTTCGCGTTTGCAGCGCTCACGGTGCCGAACGTGCAGGCGCAAAACGCGGTTGGTGCACCAGCGGCCCCGATACCCACGCAAGTGCTTGCGGCAAAGAGAGTATTCATATCCAACGGGGAAAGCGCCAACCCGCTGGGACTTCCGAACCTTGCATACAACACGTTTTATGCGGAGATGAAAGCTTGGGGAAAATACGAGCTGGTGTCCACTCCCGGCGATGCGGACCTGGTTTTCGCGGTTCGCTTCGAGGGCGGACCATTCCCTAGTCTTCGCCTGGTGATCTCCGACCCCAAGAGCCGGGTCGCGCTATGGCCGCTGCTCGAAGACGTGCAGGCGTGGAACCTGAAAAAGACCGGGCGCAAGAATTTCGATCAAGCGATGGCCGCGCTGCTGGAAGACGTGAAGATACTTACCGCAGCGTCGCCTCCCGTCGCCGATGCAAATCGGCCGGCGAACTAGAGCTGGCGATCTGCTTCGCAGCGCCGAGAAGAGCTCGATTGGCGCGGGCCATTTACATGCGGCGCGGTGGCGTGGGACAATGGAGGTGCGGAGGCGATGAATGAGCGTGGAACTTGCGCAGGGTGTGACCCTCGAACGGCCAGGAGAAGACGCCAACTTCCTGAAGGATGAAGGAATTCTCTTCGCGCAGCTCGACAAAGTGGTCAACTGGGCCCGCCGCAGCTCGATCTGGCCGATGACATTTGGCCTGGCCTGTTGCGCGATCGAAATGATGTCGCTCGCTTCTGCTCGTTTTGACCTGGCGCGATTCGGCGCCGAAGTCTTTCGCGGTTCGCCTCGCCAGTCTGATCTGATGATCATCGCCGGACGTGTCTCGGTGAAAATGGCGCCGGTAATCCGCCAGCTGTGGGAACAGATGCCGGAACCCAAGTGGGTGATTTCGATGGGAGCGTGCGCTACTTCCGGGGGAATCTTCAACAACTACGCGATCGTGCAAGGCGTCAATCAGGTGATCCCGGTGGACGTATACGTTCCTGGCTGCCCGCCTCGCCCCGAGGCGCTGATGTATGCGGTGATGCAGCTGCAAAAGAAAATCGACAACGACCGCGGCAGTTTCAAGCGATCGCTCAATCTTTCCTAGCACTACCTTTCTTCTAACGTCGAGCCCAACGTATTTACGCCTCGCCCCCAGATAATTTCAGGGCCAGTTCGCGGACGCCGCGCAGATCCAGCTTTCCGGTTCCCAGGCGCGGAAATTCCTCGACATGAAAGAATTGGTTCGGGCGCGGCAGCCACAGGGGCGGCAGGCCGCTGGCGTCCAGCTTTGCGATCACTTCTTTCAGCTCGGCTTCATCCAACGTGTGCAGCACCACCAAGCGCTCCCCTTTCTTTGGGTCCGGCACCCCGGCGACCACGAACGATTCATCGGTGGCTCCGGCAAGTTCGTGCAGCATTTCTTCCACGCGAATGTGCGGGATCATCTCGCCGCCGATTTTGCTAAAGCGCGATAGGCGATCGGTGATGGTCAGAAATCCGTCTTCGTCCAGGGTGGCAATGTCTCCGGTGGCGTACCATCCGTCGCGGATCGCTTCCGCCGTTTCTTCCGGACGGCCGAGGTAGCCCTTCATCACGTTCGGCCCGCGGACCAGCAGCAGCCCCGGCTCTCCCACCGGCAGCGGCACTCGCGTATCCGGATCCGCTTCCGGATCGACGATGCGCACGCTAACGCCGGGCAGCGGATGCCCGACGTGTCCGCGCTTGCTTCCCACTTGCAAAAATCCCGCCGCGCGGTAGTCGGGCGTATTCACCGCCACCACGGGAGAACACTCGGTGCAGCCGTAGCCTTCCAGCGGACGGATTCCAAAACGATCTTCGAACGCCGCTGCCAACCGCTCCGGCAGTTTCTCCGAGCCGGTCACCACACAGCGTAAGCCGCCGAAATCTTCCGGCGAGCATCGCCGCAAATATCCGTGCAGGAACGTGGGCGCCGAGAGGAGGATAGTGACGTCGTAAGCGCGCACCAATTCGCTCACCGCGGCGAAATCGAGCGGACTGGGATGGTAGGCCACGCCGACACCTTGGACGGCCGGCAGCCATAGCGTCACGGTGAAACCGAAGGAATGAAAAAAGGGAAGCACGCCCAGCAGGCGGTCGTGGCGATCCAGCAGGAACGCTTGCACCATCTGCTCGATGTTCGACGCCACATTGTAATGCGTGAGCATCACGCCTTTGGGATCGCCGGTGCTGCCGCTGGAAAAAATTACGGTCAGGAGGTCGTCCAGAGTGCGCGGCGGTTTTCCCGAAAGCCGGCTCTCGAGCCATCGCCCCGGCAAGAACCACAGCAGGAGTGCCACAATTTTTTCGCTGCGCTGGGGCGCAGCCGCGACGTCTTCCAGCATCACGAGTTCGCCGGGCGGCTTCACCGGGAGCCGTTCGAGCAGCGCGCGCGTGGTGATCACCGTTTTCAGGCCGCACTGTCGCGCGCACGATTCCAGGGTCTCGGCGGATGCGGTGTAGTTCAGATGGATGGGAATTTTTCCGCTCAGGGTGGCCGCGAAATTCACCAGCGCGCCGGGCACCGACGGCGGCAGCATGATGCCGACCATCTCCTGGCCCGCCCACACCCGCTTCAATCGACGCGCCAGAAAAATCGCGCCTAGCAGCGCTTCGCCGAATCGTACCTGCGGGCGGCGCTTATCGCCCATGGCGAATCGCCGCGGGTGGCGGTGGGCCATGCGCACGAAGGCCTGGCCCAGCGGCCGCAGGCGGGCCTTGCGCAGCGCGTAGGCGTCGGTGCTCAGCTGCTGCACCGCGGCGCGCACTTCGGCGGCGGTGGCGCCGGACGGCAAGGGCTGGCCGAAGCTGATCGTCACCGGATACGGAATTCGCCGCGGGAATTTCCAGAGAAATCTTCCGCGCTCGAAACTGAAAATGCTTCCCCAAACGCCGTCCAGATCTACCGGAACGATCGGCGCATCGATCCCTTTCATGATTCGTTCGAAGCCGCGCCGGAACGGCAGCAGTTTTCCGGTGCGGGTGATCTGGCCTTCCACGAATATGCAGACAATCTCGCCGGCGCGGATCGCTTGGGTAGCGGTGCGCAAAGCGTGCAAGGTGTCGCGCGGGCGGGCGTGATTCGAAATGGGAATTACTTTCATCATTTTGGCGAACGGCTTAATGAACGGCAGATCGTAGATGGCCTGGAACATCACGAAGCGCACCGGGCGATCGGTGGCGCCGATCAGCAGCATGGCGTCCACCCAGGAGGTGTGATTGGCGACGAAAAGCGCGCCGCCGCGCTCGGGAATGTTTTCGCGACCCACGACGCGGATGCGGTACACCGTCTGTGCCGCCATCCACAGCACCATGCGCATCAGCGAATCGGGCAGCAAGTAGATCGCGTATACGGTCATCACCAGAGTCAGGACGGCGCCATCCAGAAAGACGCCAGGAGGCGTCTGCCGAAAAACGCTGGAGAATAGAAAGTAGGCGCCAGCCGCTACGAAGATTCCGGCGAACGACAATAAATTGGCCGCGGCAATAACCCCGCCACGCTTTTCCGGAGGCGGCCGGTGTTGAATGAGCGCATTCATCGGAACAGCAAAAAATCCACCGAAAAATCCGAGCAGCGCTAGATGGACTCCGGCAGTCCAAAGGGTATGCCCGGGGCGGTACAACAATCCGCCGAAGATGGTCATTCCCACCGCGCCAATCGGTATCAACCCATACTCGATCTTCCCGCCCGAAAGGTATCCGGCGGCGACGCTGCCCACGCCGATTCCAATACCGATGGCGGCCTGCAAGTAGCTAATGTGCGTTTCGTCGATGCGCAGCGTATCGTGGCCGAACACGACCACCGTGAATTGCAGCAACGCGGCTAAGAACCATAAATATGTGTTTCCGATAACCGCCCACGTAAGCACGCGGTCTCGCGCGACCTCGTGGAGCTGTCCGAGAAGGTCGCCTAGTGGATTCCATCGGAATTCTTTTGTAGGATGCGCCGCAGGCACCCGGGTGATACCGAAACTCCACGCCAGTCCGAATACCGTGCACCCCAGCAGAATCCACCCGGCGCGCGCCTCGTTGCCGCGGTAGCGTTCGGCCATGATACCGGCGGCCATGGTCGCGCCGATGCTGCCGACAAACGTCCCCAGCTCGATGATCCCGTTGCCCCAGGACAGTTCGCGTGGCGGCAGTAGTTCGGGAAGCGAGCCGTACTTCGATGGTCCGAACAGCGCCCCTTGCGAGCTGATGAGGAAGACCGCGGCGCACTCCATCGGCAGGTGGTGCAGCGCCAGAGCGCCGATCGCAAAGAACATCACAAAAACTTCCATGATTTTCGTGCCGATGGTTACGTCTCGTTTGCTGTAGCGGTCCGCCAGCCATCCGCCGGCCATGGAGAACAGAATGAAGGGCAGCGCAAACAAGGCGCCCACCACCAACACAAGAAAATCGCGTTGCTCTTTCGGGAGGTTCATTCCCACGATGATGTAAATCACCAGGAATTTGATGGCGTTGTCGTTGAACGCTCCCTGAAACTGGGTGACGATCAGGCTCCAAAAACCAAACCGGCCGCGATCGTGGGGAGATGGGGATGCGGCGGTCCCCGGGGCAATCGCTTCGGAAGTGAGAGGCGTTTCGCTCAAGCCGGTTTCGGAAAGCGCCGCAAGTCTAGAATATTAATCCTGCGTTTTACAGAGCGAACGTGAACACCGCGGAATGTCGAATGGGAGATAGTGAATAACTGAAAAGGCGGAAAAATTCCGAGGTGACAGTTTACGCGATCACGCGCAGAGCGGGAGGGCGTTCGGGAACCACGGCGCCCGGCGGCAAAGGCACCGCGCGCTTGTGATATTTCGTCGAAACGTAATCGTCGACCAGCGCTTGGAACGCCGCCGACAATTCGTCATAGTTTCCGCGCAGTGTGTCGAAATGCTGCCCATCGATATATACCGGGCACGACGGCGCCTCGCCCGTGCCGGGCAGGCTGATTCCGATATTCGCGGCTTTCGATTCTCCGGGGCCATTCACAATGCAGCCCATCACCGCCAGGGTCATGGCCTCGACGCCCTCGTATTCGCGTTTCCATTCCGGCATCTTGTCGCGGATGTATCCCTGAATGCGCTCGGCCAGTTGCTGGAACGTGTCACTGGTGGTGCGTCCGCAACCGGGGCACGCGGTAACGCTGGGAGCGAACGACCTTAGCCCCAGCGCCTGGAGTAACTCGCACGCTGCATACACTTCGTCGCGGCGGTCGCCACCCGGGCGGGGCGTCAACGAAACGCGGATGGTGTCGCCAATTCCTTCCGCGAGCAAAATCCCCATGGATGCCGAAGACCACACCAGGCCTTTCGCGCCCATTCCGGCTTCGGTCAGCCCCAGATGCAGTGGCTGATCGGTGCGCGCCGAGAGCTCCCGGTAAATCGCCACCAAATCACGCGGCCGTGAAACTTTGCAGGAAATGATGATCTGATCCGGACGCAGGCCGCACTCGATCGCGAGCTGGGTGGATTCCACCGCCGAGAGCACCATGCACTCGTTGATAATTTCTTCGGAAGTTCGTCCCAGGTCGTGGTCGGTATTCTCCTGCATCTTGCGCATTACCAATTCCTGGTTGAGCGAACCGCCATTCACGCCAATCCGCACCGGTTTGCCATGATCCCGGGCCACGCGGCAAATCGTGGAGAACTGTTCGTCGCGCCGCTGCCCGTGGCCCACGTTGCCGGGGTTGATGCGGTACTTGTCGAGCGCGGCCGCGCAATCCGGATACTTTGTGAGCAAAACGTGCCCGTTATAGTGGAAATCCCCGATGATTGGGGCATTGCAGCCCGCATTAACCAACCGCTTTTTAATCTCGGCGACCGCTGCGGCAGCGTCTGGGGTGTTGACGGTGATCCGCACCAGTTCCGAGCCCGCTTGGGCTAACTCCAGGCATTGCTGGACGGTAGAGGCGACGTCGACGGTATCGGTGTTGGTCATCGACTGCACCACCACCGGCGCACCTCCGCCCACCATGATGTCGCCGACCTTCACTCCGACCGTTTTGTGGCGGCTGAGCATTCGAATGCTGTCCTGAGGCCCCTATTTGGAGCGGGCGATTCGTCTTCGCGAGTCGCCTACGCTCTTATTGTAGCCGACCGCTGCCGTTGCAGGCCAGTAGAAGTAGTACCTGTTAATTCCGAAAGTGCCCCAAAACAGGGCAAAAGGCCCGCAGAGTACTGTTTTACCGCGGTTTCAGGCCATCCATCGGTACTAAGCGAGAGGTCCCCGGGGGTACCAGCAAAACGGTACACGCGCGCCATTTGGGTAGGCGGTCCCGAACGGTACAGTACGAAGTGTCAGGACGGAAAACGACCTGAAAAGGGGAGGGGACGCAAATGAAGACTTCTAAACTGGTACTGGGAACCCTGGTTTTGGCAGCAGCGGCACTTCCGGCACATGCACAGAAGATGGTAGGGGCAGGGACGCAGCACCAAGCGGCTAGCTCCCAGATGGCGATGGCAGCGCCGACCGCACAACCGATGGCCGCAGCCCTGGCGCCCCGCGCCGAGATCACCACGCCTGCCGCTTTGGCGGCCAGCCTGCCGATGACCCGCAACGCGAGCCCGGCAGCGCTGATCAGCATCAAGCGCGCTCCGAAGTTCCAGACCCACACCGTGTACCAATATCCCAAGCACGCACTGCAGCCGGTGCGCCTGAACCTGTTCCCGGCGGCCAACTACGTTGGCCCTTCGGTAAGATTCGTCCTGAACGTGGGAACCTTTACCGCACCGAACTACACCACGCCTTCGGTTCGCTTCCAGGTGACGCCAGCCTTGTTTCCGCTGCCCAACTTCGTGGCGCCTTCGGTGAAGTCCAGCGTAACTTCCGCCGGCTTCCCCCTGCCCAACTACGTGGCTCCTTCGGTGAAGTTCCAGGTTACCGACGCTGGATTCGAAGCACCGAGCTACGTTTCACCTTCGATGAGCCTGCAGATTGCATCAGCCGAGTTTCCGGCGCCGGTTCAAGTGGGCGGTCTGATGGAAGGCGGGAAGTAAGCGGCTCTGGGGGCGGCTAACCGGCCTTCGTCAACGAGAAGGCCGGTAGATGAACCGGGAATTGAGACAAGTTAGGCAAAGATAATCGAGGCGCAAGGCAGAGCAGCAGAGCAAAACGCAAAACAACTAGACGCAAAACAGAGCAGAAGAGCAGGACGCAGCATCCACAAATCGAAACGAACCCCGCAACCAGTAACGGCAACGAACCGCAAAAGAACGTCCACGAAGGCCTGACCCAGACGCAAACTCCAGAAGCAACGGCGCCGCAGCGAAGCAACATTCAGAGGTGCGGTGCCGAAGCCCAAGACGCTCTTGCATTCAAATACGCGAACAACGTGTCCGGATCCTAGAACTCGTGTAGCACAACCGCTGCCCCCCTTGTGGAGCCCGTGGCGCGATCCACGCATGGAACGTGAGGCGCGAGTCCCCAGAGTCGAGTCCAGTTGCTCGCCAGGATCAACCTGTAAGTCATTTGTTTACAATGGTATTCGCCTTCGGTAGACCGCGCTGGTTTGCCGGGATGCCTTGTTCGTGTATCCGCGTCCCTCTTGGTCGCGCAAATCCAGCCGTGTCATAAGGATCCCGGTGTACCCCGCTGGTACTAAGAAAGGGGCCTCCATTCGTACCAGCGAAAAGGTACGGCCGTGCCATTTGGGTAGCCGGTCCCGAACGGTACAGTACGAAACATCAGGACAGCAAAACGACCTGAAACGGGGAGAAACGAAAATGAAGACTTCTAAACTGGTACTGGGAACCCTGGTTTTGGCGGCAGCCGGACTTCCGGCACATGCGCAGAAGATGGTGGGGGCAGGAACGCAACATCAGACCGCAAGCTCGCAGATGGCGATGATCGCGCCTTCGGCGCGTTCGATGGCTACAGCAGCCCTGGCGCCGCGCGCCGCGACGGTAACACCTGCCGCCTTGGCAGCCAGCCTGCCGATGACCCGCAATGCCAGCCCGGTGGCGATGATCAGCATCAAGCGCGCTCCGAAGTTCGAGACCCACACTGTGTATCAATATCCGAAGCACGCCCTCCTGCCGGTCCGAATGAACTTGTTCCCGGCGGCCAACTACGTCGGCGCTTCGGTGCGATTCCAACTGAACGTAGGAACCTTTATCGCCCCGAACTACACCACACCTTCGGTTCGCTTCCAAGTCGCGCAGGGCCTGTTCCCGCTGCCCAACTTCGTGGCGCCTTCGGTGAAGTTCCATGTCACTTCCGGTGGGTTCCCCCTGCCCAACTACGTGGCCCCTTCCGTGAAGTTTCAGGTCAGCGACGCCGGATTTGTGGCTCCTAATTTCGTTGCGCCCTCGATGAAGTTCCAGGTTACCGACGGTGGATTTGCAGGACCGAGCTACGTATCGCCTTCGATGAGCCTGCAAATTGCTTCGGCCGAATTCTCGCTGCCGGTGCAGGCAGGCGGTCCGGCGGAGTGGAGCAAGTAAGTTTTTCAGGGGCAGCTAACCGGCCTTCGCTGACTAGAAGGCCGGTCGATGAAGCAGGGGATCGACACCCGGCAGGGAAGGGATAAGCGAAAGGCAGCATCGAAAGAAAGACAACGAAGCCCGCGGCGGCCGTCAGCAACGAAGCGCAGGCACCGCGAACACTCCGGCGGTAGAAACCAAGAACCCGAAAAGCCTCAGTGCTCCTCGCAAGCGAAACCTAGTTACTCCCCGCCCCAAATTCGCCCTTAGAAATCACCCAAGTTGCGAGAGACGTTCCGTCAATTTTGCCTGTTCCGCGGTGCGATCTTCGAGCTTCTGGCGGATATCGGCGACCACTTTGGCCGGCGCGCGGCTGAGGAATTCCTCGTTGTTTAGCTGGGCAGTCTTGGATTGAATGTCTTTTGCAATGCGCTCGAGCTCTTTTCGCAGCCGGGCGGTTTCGGCCGCGCGATCGGCGGCACTGTCGTGAACGATGCGAATATCGAGCACCGCTGACGCGGTGGCCCCTGACGCCGACTCGCTGGGCATTTCATCCGCGGTAATGGTCAGGTCAGA
This sequence comes from uncultured Acidobacteriota bacterium, assembly GCA_963725655.1. Lineage (GTDB taxonomy): Bacteria > Acidobacteriota > Terriglobia > Acidiferrales > UBA7541 > CAVRXT01. The sequence continues at coordinate 1,910,228 of CAVRYY010000001.1, forward strand.
CAGCGACGCCAGGCGCATCAGCGGGGCGCGGTTGGCCTCGACCAGCCGGCGGGCGTCAGGGTCGGCGATGGCCACGGTGGCCGGGACTTTGGCCTTGGGATCGATCTTGCGCTCGGCGCGCTGGTTGCGGACCGCCTCAATTCCGGCTTGCAGATACTGCATATCGCGCTCCGCGTTTGAGTTGCGCCAATCTTCGCGGGCCTCGGGATAACGGTCAAGGGCTATCGATTTTGCGCCGTGGGGCTGGGGCAGGCGGTGCCACAGCTCTTCGGTGAGGAAGGGCATAAAGGGATGGAGCAGACGCAGAGCCGCATCGTACACTGCAAAAATATTCCGCCACGCCGCTTGGGCCACGTCGCGGTCGGCATCGGCGATGTCCTGCTTCACCCACTCGATGTACCAATCGCAGAAATCTCCCCAGAAAAAGTGGTAGATCACGTGGGCTGCTTCGTGAAAACGATAATCTTCGAGAGCGCCATTCACCTGCGCGACTACCGCCGAGAAGCGCGAGAAAATCCAGGCATCCGCGAGCGTGACTTCGCCCTTGCGCGGGTAAGGCGCCGCGGCACGAATTTCCGGAGCAGCGATGTCTTCGAGGGTGAGCCCGGCGGCTTCCGCTTTCTCCAGGTTGAAAAACAGGAATCGTGCAGCATTCCAAATCTTGTTGGCGAAAGCCCGATAGCTCAGGATGCGCTCATCGCTCAGCGCGATATCGGTTCCCGGGGCGGCCAGAATCGCCAGCGTAAAGCGCAGCGCATCCGTGCCATGTTTTTCGATGACCGCCAGCGGATCCACCACATTGCCGCGGGTCTTCGACATTTTGGTGCCATGCGGATCGCGCACGATGGCGTGCAAATATAAATTGCGAAACGGCACACGCTCGGAAACGGCCAGGGCGCCGGTGAGATGCAGCCCGGCCATAATCATGCGCGAATCCCAGAAGAACAGGATGTCGTAGCCGCTGATCAGCAAGCTGGTCGGATAATACGTGCGCAGGTCGGGGGTGTCGTCCGGCCAGCCCAGCGTCGAAAACGGCCATAGCCACGAGCTGAACCAGGTATCCAGAACGTCCGGGTCCTGGGTGAGTGTCTCGCTGCCGCAGGCGCTGCACTCCGTGGGGACGCTCGCCGCGCGGGCGTGCCCATCCACCACCTCGACCCGTGAATCGGTAGCCGGGATCATCGCGCCGCACGCGCCGCAATGCCAGATGGGAATGCGGTGTCCCCACCAAAGCTGCCGCGAAATGCACCAGTCGCGGATGTTTTCAAACCAATCGAGCAAAATCTTTCGCTGGTTCTCCGGAACTACGCGAATCCACTCCTCGCGGACGGCGGTGGTTCCGCGCGCCGCCATGGATTTCATGCTGCAGAACCACTGCGCGGAGATGCGCGGCTCGATTTCGCTGCCGCAGCGGTCGCAAGTTCCCACCGCATGCGGATGATTTTCCACGCGTTCGAGCAGGCCCAGTTCGATAAGGTCGGCGACGATTTTTTCGCGCGCGGCATATCGATCGAGTCCGGCATACGCGCCGCCAGTGGCGTTGATGTGCGCGTCCTCGGTAAAAATATCGATGGGAATCAGCTTGTGCCGTTTGCCCACTTCAAAGTCGTTGGGGTCGTGGCCGGGAGTGATTTTCAGCGCGCCGGTGCCGAACTCGCGCTCGACGTAGCTATCCGCGATCACGGGGATTTCCCGGTTCATGAGCGGGAGCACTACTTTCTTCCCCACCCAGCGCAGGTACCGTTCATCTTCCGGGTGCACTGCGATGGCCACGTCGCCCAGCATGGTTTCCGGGCGGGTGGTGGCCACCGTGATGTACTCGCTGGTTCCCGGCAGGGGATAGCGCACGAACCACAATTTGCCGGCGCGCTCTTCGTGCTTGGTTTCCAGATCGCTGATCGCGGTCTGGCAGCGCGGGCACCAATTCACGATATAGCGGCCGCGATAGATCAGGCCCTCGTGATAGAGGCGCAGGAACGCTTCCAGGACCGAGCGGTATAGCGCGGGCTCCAGCGTGAATTTCTCGCGCGTCCAATCGCACGACGCGCCCAGGCGAATCATCTGCTGCTTGATCTTGCCGCCGCTTTCCGCTTTCCATTCCCACACACGCTTTTCGAACGCTTCGCGTCCCAGTTGCTGACGGGTGAGCCCCTGCTTGGCCAGTTCGCGCTCGACCACGAACTGGGTGCCGATGCCGGCGTGGTCCATGCCCGGCAGCCACAGGGTGTGATCGCCCAGCATGCGATGCCAGCGCACCAGAATATCGATCTGGGTGTGCTCGAGCATGTGCCCGATATGGATCGAGCCGGTAACGTTGGGAGGGGGCAGGGCAATCGAAAAGATTTTGTCGCCGGGCTTGGCCTCGGCGCGAAACAATTTTTCGTCGAACCAGGACTGCGCCCAGCGCTCTTCGATTTCCTGCGGCTCGTAAGCTTTTGGAATTTCAGGTGGCATCAGCGAGCATTCGCCTTTCGCGACGGTTTTTCAGCGGTGATAAATCAATATACGGGGCGGGGAACGGCGGCGTCAAATCGGGTCTCAATGCGAAACGGTTGGGACACGTACCGTGCCCGAGCGTGCGGTTACTTCTTTTCGAGTTCCTTCTGCAGGGCGTTTTCGATGAGCGGGCGCAACACGCCGTTCGAAAGGATCTCGTGCAGGTGCGGCTCAAGCCTTTCGAGCACGCGCTTCACGGCCGCTTCCATTACCGCGGCGTCGATATCCAGGTGCGCCGCCGGTGGTGCGGCAACGGGAGCCGCGGGCGGGGCTTGAGCGCTTGCATGTAAATCGGGTGCGGCTTCCGGCGCGGCCTGAGGCAGCGGCTCTGGAGCCGTTTCCAGCGGCGAGTGCAGATCCGCAGCTTGCGAGCCGGCGAAATTTGTCGCCACGCTATCGTCGATATCGAGTTGGGTGGGGCCGATGGTGTATTGACTCGCGCCCTCTTCGGTCATGCCTTCGACGGGCGTGCTCTCCACGCCAGTTACCGATGGGCCTTCCGCTTCTCCGATTTCCGTGACCGGCTCGGCTGCGCCGTATGAGCTAACGCCGTTGTCGTCGCCCTCGAATTGTAGGTCCGACGAATGCGATACAGGCGCCGACGCTGGTTCTGGCGACGACTGAGAAACTCCGCTCGCGGCTTCAGCCGAAGCAGGGCTCGGGGCCGGTGCCGCTTCAATTGCCGCCGCGTCCGCGGCCACTGCGGCCGCTTCGGGCGGGACAAGGCCGGAAAATAGGCGGCTCATCTCCGCGGCGATACTGGAATCACTCGGAGGCGGTGCGAACGCTGTTGGCGCCTCTTGCGGCGCGACGGACAGCCCCGCTGCCTCGACGCCGCCAGGACCGGCAGGCACCCGGCGATAGGGCACGGAAGGCACCGATCCCGCCGGGGAATCAAGCATCACCGTCCAACCGCTGGGATTTTTTACCGGCAGGGCCGGAGCGGCTACGCTCATCCAGCCAGCGCCGTTGGAGTCATTGGCAGAAGACGAAACGCTCGCGGTTGCCGGCGCAGCGGCTTCCAGGACGGCCGGCGCGACAGGAGGTAGAAGCTCTGGCCAGATGGCTGGCGCTGCAGGAGCGGCCTCAACATCGGAAGCTGGGGCCTGATGTGCCAATTCAGGCGCCGATTCCACTGCGCCGATCGAAGCCGTTTCGAGGAACGATGCATGGATGTCCGCTGCGGGCTGCTCTTCCGGGTTCGCAGCCACAACCCCAGGAAAAGGCGGCGCCGCTTCGCTGTCGGACGAAGACGATTCGTTTGATTCCGAAACAGACGCCTCAAATGCGGCAGCGGAAACGCCGTCCGGCACTTGTAAATCCATGGCCTGGCGACGCCAGGTCGGCGTGGTATCCAGACCCATCTGCTGATCCTGCGCCTCGATCAAATCGGCGCGTCCCTGGCCCATCTGGTTCGACGCTTCGGCACCGGAAGAGTCAACTTCGGCGTACAGATCCGTTGGCGGAGGCGGCAGCGGAATCTCCACTTGTTTGACTGGGGGAGGCGCGGCAGCCGCAGCAGCGGCGATCTCTGCCTGGCGCGCGGCCAGGTTGGCGTTCTTGCAACGCTCGAGGGTGCTGACCACCATTGCGATCAGCGGATCGGGAGGAACGAAAGGCTTTTTTAGGATGCCGTCAGCGCAGACCCGATGCGCTTCCTTCTCGTCTAATGGGTCGAACGCGCCAACCAGCAGAATCACGGGAATGTGCGCGAATTGCGGGTCGTTCTTCACGAATTCGCAGACTTCATAGCCATTGCGGACGGGCATGAACACGTCGGCCAGAATCAGGTCCGGCTTCACGTCTGGCAGCCGGCGAACGGCCACTTCACCATTCCCGACAGCGACAACTTCCATGTGGTGCTCCGCCAGTGCGAGCGTCACCATTTTCTGGATGTTGCTATTGTCGTCGGCGACCAGAATTTTCGGCACGAAGAGTCCCCTCAGCTGGCGCCCAAGCGCACAACCCTACCAACTGCAATCTTCAATTCGTAACACCGCGATGCGGGAGACGTCAATCGAAAGGGATGAGCAGTGTTCCACCTGCCAGCAGCAGTACGAAAGTACTACCAGGGAACGAGCTTGTGCAGGCCCTTTTTCTTCTTGCTGGTCGATTCGGTCTTTGGATTTGCGGCGCAGGGCTGGCCCGAATCGCTCTTGCTGCCATCGCTATTCGGCTTGGAGCAGTCGCCGTCGGCACTCGCTGCGGCTGCCGAGGACTTCGCGGCGCCTGTTCCCGGGGCGTTCGCGGCCGTCCCGCTGGCAGCCGCAGTCGGGGTAGTGGTGGCACTGGCGTTGGGTGTGGAAGGCCCAGCGGCCGAGCCGCTCGCGGGCGAACCGGATGACCCGGTGACTGACGATCCGGGCGCACCGGCAGGCGCTTGGCTTGGCAACTCCGAGGGCGCAGAGCCGACAACCGATCCCGAGGTGCCAGTTATTGCTGATGGCATTCCTTCCGGTGACACGCCTGGCTCTGATGGCGACCCGGCATCGGGCACATCTTCTGACGGTGCGGTGGCTCCGGCCGGCACGGTCTCCACCGCGGTGGAATTTTCCGAGCCGCCCACAGTCTTACCAGCAATGGTGTTACCAGCGGCGGTGGGCTTGAGCACCTCGCCCGCGTCGATATCGCTGGGCGGATTTAGATTGGGGTTACCGCCTTTCGCGGCATGGGTGACGTCTGGGCTGCTCTTGACGGCAGCCAAGCCACGGCGCATGACGGTAGGATGCGGATCGTTGGAGGCGCTCTGTTTGGCCTCTTGCAGGCGCGCCAGCGCGGCAGGATCGGGTTGTGGCACCGGAACGCCTGCGGCCATGAGTCGCCTCTTGGCTTCGGCGTTGTAGGACGAGCTCGGATAATCGCGGACAATTCGCGCGTAGAACTTATCGGCAACTTCCCGCTTCTCAGCCTTTTCGTAAATCGCGCCAATCATCCACAGCGCCTGATCGCTCTGGCTGTAGAGCGGATAGCGCTCAGTGACTTCCAGCAGCCGGGGAACCGCGGCGCGGGTATCGCCCTTCAAATAGTAAAAGCGCCCGATGCGGTAATCGCTGTCCGCGAGCACCTCCTGCACCTCGCGCAGCCTTTGTGCCGCTTTGGGCGCCAGCGGGCTTTGCGGGTATTTCAGCATAAATGTTTGGAACTCGTCCTCTGCAGCTTCGGCTTCGGTACGGTCGCGGTCCGCTTTCTCCATCATCTTGTAATGCGCCATACCTACTTGCATCTGGGCGTAGGTGGCTTCGTCGAGAAATGGAAAGAAAGTGATGAAATCCTTGTACTCGTTGATGGCCAGGGTGAGGTTGGAAGTGCCGCTCTCTTTGTAATAGGAGTCGGCGATGGCCAGCTTGGCCTTGGCCAAGTATTCGCTGTCTGGATAAGTATTGATCAGAGTTTGCAGGCTGAGCCGCGCTTCGGTGTAGCGGCCTTTTTTCTGGTCGGCCATAGCGCGATCGTACAGCGCCTTGTCAGGCTCGGCGGATTGCTTGGGCTCCGTTGCGCTGGTGTCTGCCTTCTTCTTTTTCTTTTTCGGAGGAGCGGTCTGGGCAAACGCGGAACTCGCCACCAGTCCGAAAGCAACCGCAAGAGAGATCCAATTCCGTTTCTTTTCTAAAAATAGTTTCATGATGCCCTTTGCGCCAGCGCTCCGCGCGCCAGGGTCAGCAGCTCTCTGACCGCTGCCGCCGGATCCGCGGATTGAAAAATGCTCGTTCCCGCCACGAACGTTCCCGCTCCGGCGGCCACTAGCGCGGCGATATTCTCGGTCCCCACGCCACCATCCACTTCGATCCGATATCGGTATCCGTGCCGCTCGCGTAAATCGCGCAGCTCCCTGATTTTATCGAACGAGTACGCCAGAAATTTCTGCCCGCCAAATCCGGGATTTACCGACATCACCAGCACCGTATCCACATCCTGTAGAACTTCTTTCAGCATGGCCACCGGTGTGGCCGGATTTATCACCGCGCCGGCTTCCACGCCATGCTCCCGGATCAGCTGCAGAGCGCGGTCGAGATGCGGCGTGGCTTCCTGATGCACCAAAATGCGGTTGGCGCCAGCCTCGGCGAACGCGCCGATGAACTCCTCTGGCCGCTCGATCATCAGATGCACATCCAGGGGCAGGCGGGTTGCCTTGCGCAGCGATGCCAGAACCGGTACGCCAATGGTCAGATTCGGCACGAAGTGGCCATCCATGACGTCGACGTGGATTACCGCGGCGCCGCCGGCCTCGACCTTGCGTACTTCCTCGGCAAGGAAAGCCAGATTGCAAGCCAGAATCGAAGGCGCAATCTCGATGATGGGATGAGCGGTTGCCACCGGATGAAATTCTAACACAGGGACAATCGAGGCTTATTCGGCAACTTGCAATTCTACCGGCGAGCCGGATTCCACTCGGGAACCCTTTACCGGCAACTGCGAGGTGACCGTGGCGTGCGGTGCGCCGGTGAGCGGCAACAAGGTGACCTTTCCAATCCGCAGACCACCGGCAAGCAGCCGATTCTGCGCCTCGAGCAGAGGAAGTCCGCCAAGGTCGGGCATGGTGTAGGCGCTCGAACTGCTTCCGAGAGCAACCAGCAAGTTCACTTGCGGGCTCGAAGCGGCGGTGCTGCCGGGCAACGGGTCCTGCTGCAGCACCACGTCCTCGGGAGTGCCCGGCAAACGAAAACTGGAAATTTCGCCGAGCTGCAATCCGTCGCGCAGGATTTCGATTCGCGCCGCGCGTAAACTCTTGTCGACGATCGCGGGGATGGTGACTTTTTGCGGGCCCATGCTCAGCACCACGTGCGCGAACTGGCCGCTCTTCACGTGCACGCCGGACGGCGGGCTTTGCCGCACCACCGTGTCGACGCCCTGCATGCTGAAAATTCGATCTTCCACCTTGAGGAATAGCCCGCGGCCCTGCAGCGTCGAGCGGGCTTCCTGCTCCGTTTTCCCGGCAATCGCGGGCATCACCACTTCGCGGCCTTGAATCGCAAAGCGCATCGCGGTAATCGCGCTCAGGAAAGCCGCCGACGCCAGGATGAACGCCAGCAGCACCATGCGTCCGATCCACTGCACGCGTTGTCGCATTTCCATCGGCTGTCGTCCCGGAAAACTACAGGCGCATGCTCACGCTATACCCACGCGAGCCGCTCCCATAGGTAGTTATGCTAGATGACGCGCCGCCGGAGTTCAATCTTTCCCCGGCGCGGATGTATCTTCCAGTACTGCCGCGAAAAAGCCGTCGGTCTGATGGGCAGGAGGAAACGTGGAAAAAAAACGCCCGCGCTCGAAAAATGAGGCGGTAGAAACTCCCGCGGCGAGATAAGGCGCAGCCGCCGCCGCGACGGAAGCCGAGGACGCAACTTGCATGCGCGTATTGCCTTTCAGTACCTCGTCCACCACGTCGTCATTTTCCTCGCGCTCGAGCGAGCATGTCGAATAGATCAATCGCCCGCCTGGCGCCAACGCTTCCAGTGCAGGACGCAGCAGCGCAGCCTGTTCGCGATGCAGTTTTTCCATGTCACCCGCCTGCAGCCGCCAGCGAATTTCCGGATGACGCGCTAGCGTGCCGGTGCCTGAGCATGGGGTGTCCACCAGGATGCGGTCGAATTTTCGCGAGAACGGCAACGCCTGCGCGCCATCCAGCGCCACCAGGGTCACGTTGCGCGCGCCGCAGCGCTCGAGTTGAGTCCTCATCGATCGCAACCGGTGCATATGCAGGTCGGTGGCGAACACTCGCCCCGCGGGCCCGGCCGCCTGCGCCAGCAGAATCGTTTTTCCGCCGGGAGCCGAGCACACGTCCAGCACGGTTTGCCCTGGCTCGACGCCGAGCAGCAGGGGAATGATCTGCGACGCTTCGTCCTGGATGGAAATTCGTCCCTGGCGCAACGCTTCGGTCTGCGAAAGGCTGCCGCCGCGAACGATCCAGGCTCGCGCCAGCAGCTTGCCCGGTTGCGTCTCCAGATTTTGCGCGCGCAATTCGCTTTGGATTTCGGCGTCACTCACTCCGGCGTTCAACCGGCACGCCATGTTGGCAGGACGATTATTGGATTCCAGCAGCGCAATCGTGCGCTCCTCGCCGAACCGCTCGATCCACCGCTCCACCATCCAGGTGGGGTGAGAATTAATGATGGCTAGCCGCTCGGCGGGGGTCCGGTTGCTGCCGAGAAACTCCTCCACCGGACGCCGCGGATTGCGGCTGGCTCGTCGCAGTACCGCGTTTACCAGCGACGCCGCGGACACCTTGCCGCAGCGCTTGGCTAGCTCCACACTTTCGTGGACCGCGGCATGCGCCGGCACGCGATCGAGAAATCGCAACTGATACAAGCCCATTCGCAGCGTCACCGCCACTTCCGGATCGAGCCGCGAGGCGGGCACCTTCAAGTATGTATCCAGCTGGCAATCGAGCAGACGCCGCCAGCGCAGCACCCCCAGGGTAATCTCGGTGGCCAGCGACGCATCCGCGGCAATCGTCCGCGCCCCCAGCGCGTTGTGCAGCAAGTCGGAGGCATAGGAGCCTTCGACGTCGACACGCCGCAGAATATCGAAAGCAATCGTTCGCGCTGGTGAAATTGTCATATTGAGTTTTGCCGCTCGGGTCTGAAGAGTCAGACGGCCGAGTTCTCGAACCGTTCACCCGGCTGAATCCGCGCCCCATTCAAAAAATCGTGCGCGGTAACGCGTTTCCGCCCCTGCAACTGCACGCGCTCCACGCGCAACGCGCCGCCTCCGCCACACTTGACCACAAATTCTCCCGCCCCTGCGATGTGCATTGTGCCGGAAGTGGCTGCTGCCGGAACCGCCAGATCGCTTGGCACACCCTCGATGTGGCAGGTCTGTCCGCGAAACATGGTGAACGCCCCGGGCCACGGGTCAAGGCCGCGAATCCGGTTGTAAACCTGGTCCGCACTCTGGGTCCAATCGATTCGCCCGTCTTCTTTCTTGAGTATCGGCGCGAAGGTAGCCTGAGATCCATCCTGCGGCGTCGCGGCAATCTCACCTGCCGCAAGCCTGCGCAGCGTATCGACAATCAACGTCGCGCCCGCCTCCGCCAATCTCGCCGCAAGGTCCGGAGCCGTTTCGTCCGCGCCGATCTCCACGCCCGCTTGCAGTAACAGCGCCCCGGTATCGAGACCGCGATCGATCCGCATGGTAGTCACCCCGGTGCGCGTTTCGCCGTTGACGATCGCCCACTGGATCGGCGCCGCTCCTCGATATTTCGGCAGCAGCGAACCATGCACGTTGATCCAGCCCAAACGAGGGATAGCGATCAGCGATTCGGGGATGATCTGCCCGTAGGCGATGATCACCACTACGTCGGGCTGCACCTTGCGAAAAAAATCGTGCGCCGAATCCGAGCGAATTTTTTCGGGCTGGTAGACGTGCAGGCCCGCAGCCAGCGCCGCGTCCTTTACCGGGGAACTGTAGATTTGCCCGCCGCGGCCGCGCGGACGATCCGGCTGGGTGATGACCGCTTCAATTTGAAATCCGGGCTCCGCGATCAACCGGCGCAGCGACGGCAGCGCGAATGATGGAGTGCCGCAGAACACTAATCGCAATGGCACCGCGTCTACCAGTCCCCGGCTTTTTTCAGCTTACGGATTTTGCGCTTGATCAGGTCGCGCTTGAGCATGCTCAGGTGGATCAGGAAGAGATTGCCGTTCAAGTGATCGATCTCATGGCAAAACGCGCGAGCCAGCAGCCCTTCGCCGCGCATTTCGAATTCCTTGCCGCCGGCGTCCTGGGCCCGCACCGTTACATACTGCGGGCGCGCCACGTACCCGCGCATCCCCGGCACCGAAAGGCAGCCTTCTTCTTCGCGCTGCTCGCCTTCGCTGTAGACGATCTCTGGATTGGCGCACACGATTTTCGCTTCGGGGTTCTTGCCGAAGGAAACGTCGATCACCGCCAGCCGCACTCCCAGGCCAATCTGTGGGGCGGCCAGGCCCACGCCATTGGCGGCGTACATCGACTCGAACATGTCCTCGATCAATTTCGCCAGGTCCTCGTCGAAGTTTTCAACGGGCTTGGTGGGCTGCTCGAGCACCGGCGCGCCGTATTTTGTAATGGGATGGATCATGATCGAGTGTCGTCCTAATAGGAATCGAGCTGCTGCTGATATCCGGCGAAGTTCCGGCGAAGTTCGGTGAGCGAATCGCCGCCGAATTTCGCCAGAAACGCGCCTGCAATCGTAATTGCTACCATCGCTTCGCCTACGATTCCTCCGGCAGGCACTACGCTGGTGTCCGAACGTTCGTACGCGGCGCGCACTTCTTCTTTCGTTTTCAAATCGGCGGTCAGCAGCGGTTTGCGCAGCGTGGAGATCGGTTTCATGTAGCCGCGCACCACCACGTCTTCGCCGTTGGTGATGCCGCCCTCCAGGCCGCCGGCGCGATTCGACGTTCGGATAAACCGCTTGCTGCCGGCATCGTAGCGAATTTCGTCCTGCACTTCGCCGCCGAAACTGCCTGCGCCGGCGATGCCTGCGCCAATTTCAACGCCTTTCACCGACTGGATCGACATCACCGCGCGCGCCAACTGGCCGTCGAGTTTCTCGTCCCACTGCACGTGGCTGCCTAGGCCAGCCGGCACGTTGTGGGCGACCACTTCGAAAACCCCGCCCACCGTGTCGCCGGCCCGATGCGCCTGCTCGACCTCCGCCTTCATGCGCGCTTCGGTTTCCGCATCCACGCAGCGCAGCGGCAATTCCAGATTCTCGCATGCCCGCACGATTTCTTCCCAAGCCGTGGCGCGTTCCAGCCGCACGTGGCCGACCGCCACGGTATGGCTCAGAATCTCGATCCCGAAAGGCCGCAACACCAATTTGGCCACCGCTCCGGCGGCCACGCGCGCCGCAGTCTCACGCGCGGAAGCACGTTCTAGAATGTAGCGCGCATCGTGGAGATCGAACTTCAGCGCTCCGGCCAAGTCTGCGTGTCCGGGGCGGGGGGCGGTCAAGTGACGCGGCGCGTCGTCCTCTCCCTGCAACTCTTCCACCGGCAGCGCTTTTTGCCAATTGGCCCAATCGCGGTTTTCGATGCGGATCGCGATCGGCGCGCCAATGGTCTGCCCGTGGCGCACCCCGGCCAGAATGTCCGCTTGATCCTTCTCGATCTTCTGCCGCCCGCCGCGCCCAAATCCCAATTGCCGGCGATGCAACTCGCGATTCACGAACTCCAGATCGATAGGCACACCCGCAGGCAGCCCGGAAATCCAGGCCAGCAGCGCCTGCCCATGTGATTCGCCCGCGGTAACAAATCGCAGCATCGAGCCCAGATCCTCCGCACGCAATATGCAAACGAAAGATTGTACCGGAGCCCCCGGTAACCGTAAAGCAGCCGGGCGCGTTCCGATCGCACTCGGCATGGCTTGACGCCGGATGTTTCGGAAGTTACGCTCAACCAGTTTCCGACAAGGCGGCTGAGTGACGTCCATCCTAAACGTGCCGGAAGAGAGCCCGGAAGACCCGGTCGCGTCGCGCCTGAATTCGGCGACCGACTACTTCAAGGACAAGCTACTTTCTTTCCAGGAGTACGTTTATTTAACGGCACGCGCCATCGCTAATATTTTCACCCCTCCGTTTTACGTTTCCGATTTGCTGGCGCAGATGGACCTGATCGGCGTGGGCTCTGTGCCCATCGTCACCCTTACCGGATTTTTCATAGGCGTGGTGATGGTGCTGCAAACTTCCTCCCAATTTGAGCGCTTCGGCGAGACTGCGCTGACTGGGGACGCGGTGGCGCTGGCCCTCGTTCGCGAATTGGGTCCGGTGATCGCCGCGCTGCTGGTAACCGGACGCAACGGCTCGGCCATCGCCTCGGAACTGGGATCGATGGTGGTCACCGAGCAAATCGACGCCATGCGTGCCCTGGGAACCGATCCGATCCGTAAGTTGGTCACACCCCGGGTGCTCGCCAGTATTCTGATGCTGCCGTTGCTCACCGCCGTCTCCGATTTCGTAGGTCTGGTCGGTGGATTCATCGTGGCGCACTTCACGCTACAGCTGGGTGCGGTGCAGTTCTGGTCGCGCGCTATTGACGCGCTAGCCTTCGGCGATCTGGTCCAGGGCATGGTCAAGCCGTTGTTATACGGCTTGATACTCTCGACGGTAGCCTGTTATCAGGGGCTAAACGTCCGTGGCGGCACCCAGGGCGTAGGCCGCGCCACCACATCCGCCACCGTGATCGCCTCGGTCACGATTATCATGTCGGACGCAGTGATCTCCCGTTTGCTCCTCTTCATCTTCCAAAAATAGTTGCGCCGTGCCGGCCCCAGCTCGGTTGTCGTGCCGGTGTGACTTTCCCACCGCCACAGTTTTCCCCGGGAGCCGGGACGGGCAGGCGTTTTGATTTTCGGCCTTTGAAGGTGCAACCCACCGGCCGTTTGCGTCTATAATCGCGGGAGTGATTACTCATCCACTCCCGCGCCCCTTAGAGGCGCGCCTCACGGATTTCCATCCGTTACGGAGCGGTGCCAGGTGACGCCTCCCAACGCGCTCGAGCCGCTTGTTTCCTTTGAGGACGTCCATCTGGGGTATGGCTCCACGGACGTCTTACGCGGTGTTTCGTTCACCGTGATGCCCGGCGAAACCAAGATCCTGCTGGGTGAAAGCGGGGCCGGCAAAACTTCGATCATGAAGCTGGCCACCGGATTGATCCGCCCCGACTCCGGGAAAATCCGGGTGATGGGCCGCGATATCATCGCGTCCACCGAAGTGGAGCTGCTCGATTTTCGGCGCAACATTGGATTCGTATTTCAAGAGGGCGCGCTTTTCGACGCCATCGATGTCGGCGCCAACGTCGCCTTCCGTCTGAACGAAGAGCATATTCCCGAAGACGAAGTGCTCGCCCGCGTGAGAGAAGCGCTGGAATTTGTCGAAATGGAGCACTCCATCGATCGCTTCCCGGCGGAACTTTCCGGTGGAATGCGCCGACGCGTTTCGATCGCGCGCGCCCTGATCGGCCGCCCACCGATGGTGTTCTACGATTCTCCCACGGCCGGTCTGGACCCGGTTACATCGCAAACCATCATTCTGCTGATCCTGCGGTTGCGCGACCTAATGGGTGTTACGTCATTGCTCGCCACCCATCGTCTTCAGGACGCGTTTGGATTGTCGAACTACCATTTCGATAGCGCCGCGGGCGGCGCCATCCTGAATTCCGCAAGAAGCGCAGCACCCGTTTTCCCGTCGAGCGCCCGTCCTGAGCTGGGCGCCGGTAGCGGCCCCTCCATCGGCAATCGCCCGCGCCCCGAAATTGGCGAGCGGTCAGCACCAACGATCGGCATTCGACCAGGTCCGGAAATTGGCGAACGCGCTCGCCCGGTGATCGGCATTGGCCCGGGTCCGGAGATCGGCCTGCGAGGCGAACCATCGTTGGGCCGTCGCCCCGGTCCAGAAATCGGCACTCGAGCGCAGCTTCCCATCGGCGCGCAACCGGAAACCGCCACGCGCCTTCCGGGCGCCCCGGCCGCCACCAATTTGCTTTTACTCCGGGCGGGCGAAATTTATTTTGAGGGCACTCCGGAAAAGTTTCTCGAAACCAGCGATCCGTACCTGAAACAATTTTTGGCATCGGCGGAATAGCGGCCTAAACGTCCGTCCGCGAGGAGACCAGGCAAATGGCGCAACGCAAACAACTGACGTGGACCGAACTCCGAGTTGGTTTGTTCGTTCTAGTCGGACTCTTCATTATCACTCTCGGCGTCTTCTACGTGACCGGCGCCGGATTTCTCGGACCAAAATACCGGCTGTTCACCTTCCTGCCGGAAGTGGAGGGCTTGCAAGTGGGCGCACCGGTGCGCCTGGACGGAGTGGACGTCGGTAACGTCGATTCCATCCAGCTCACTCCCCAGCCGCCCGACCCGATGCATAACATTCGACTGGTGCTGCGGATCAATCGCAAATTTTCCGAAGATATCCGCACCGGCTCGAGCGCGTCGCTAATCACCGAAGGTTTGCTCGGCAACCGCTACGTCACCATCTCGCGCAGTCTGGGCGGTCAGCCAATTCCGTCGGGTGGGGAAGTGCAAGGCTCCGAGAAAGCATCGATGAAAGAGATGGCCGAGCGCGGCGTGGAACTGGAAGAGAACCTCAAGGAGTTATCGGACTCGGTGGCCACCATGGTCAAGGATGTACAAAAGGGCCGCGGCACCGTCGGGAAGCTGCTCACCGATCCGGCGCTCTATAATAATTTGAACGCTACCACCGAGCGGCTGCAGAACTTGGTCGCGGACATACAAGGCGGGAAGGGAAGTGTGGGAAAACTCGTCGCCAGCGACGAGCTCTATCAGAAGCTCAACGCCACCATGGGCAACACCCAGGACCTCATCGCCGCGGTTCACGATCAGAAGGGAACTCTCGGCAAGCTCGTTTACGATCCCGCTGCATACGACAGCGCCAAACAGTTCCTCGATAACGGCAACGCGGTTCTCGCCGACGTTCGCCGAGGCAAAGGCACCATTGGAAAGTTGGCCAACGACGATGCCGTCTTCAACAACATGCGGGATGCCACCGCCAATATCCGCGACGCCACCGCCAAACTCAACTCCAATACCGGTACCATGGGTAAATTTTTCACCGACAAGCAGCTCTACGACAATCTAACCGGCGCCAGCGGAGATCTGCGCCAGCTCTTGGGCGATTTTCGCCAGAATCCCAAAAAGTTCCTGCGCATAAGAGTGACCATCTTTTAGGAGGATATCCAGAGGTGGCTTGGCGGCGGAGTGCCATTGCTAATCTGGGCGTGCACCCCAAAACGGGAAGAGCTCTCACACTTGCAAACGCGAACAGCATCGCCAGCACAGAGAGATCTTACCTCCGCGCGGGTTCAAACGGCAACGTAACCACCCGCGCCGCTTCTCCGGCACACTCCAGCACGCTGCCGGGTGCATTATGTTCCCTGCGCACGTAACCGAGCCCAATTACCCGCGCCAGCGCCGGTGAGAATGCCGAACTCGTCACTTGCCCCACTTCCTTCTCGTCCGCTGCTAGTTTGGCGCCATGCGCCACCGGCGTCCGCGTATCGAACTCCAGCCCCACCAGCCGCCGGTTGACGTGCCCCCGCGACCGCACCCGTTCCACAATTTCCTGCCCGGTGTAGCAGCCCTTCGTAAAACTGATGTGCGTGGTTTCCAGTCCGGCTTCCTGCGGGATCACCGTATCGTCGAAATCCGGCCCGAAGCATTTCACTCCCGCTTGAATTCGTAGCGCCTCGAGCGCCGCCCAGCCCACGGCACCCCCGCCGCAGGCGTGCGCCGCATCCCGCAATCCCTGCCACAGCGTGGGAAGGCCCAGGCGAGGAGCCACCAGCTCGAAACCGCTCGAGCCGAAATGCGATCGCCG
The DNA here is from genome assembly GCA_963725655.1 of uncultured Acidobacteriota bacterium. Classification (GTDB taxonomy): domain Bacteria; phylum Acidobacteriota; class Terriglobia; order Acidiferrales; family UBA7541; genus CAVRXT01. Next base: position 1,926,045 of record CAVRYY010000001.1, read on the forward strand.
GATCAGCCGGCAGTGGTGTGCGTTGATGGTCACCGCCACGCTCGCAAATTCCGGCATCTCGTCCGCTGAAGCGTATCCCGCAGGCGCGCCGCACAGCTTACCGATCACCTCACCGGCGCGCGGGCCTTCGAGCGCAATGCTTGCATCATCAAACGTCCGGTCCACCAGCGTAACGTCGTCCATGATAATGAACCGTTCCAGAGTCGCGTGCGTCCGCTCGCGCACTTCCGCCGCCGAACGAACGTAGATTTGATCTGGCAGCGCGTAACACTCCAGCTCCGCGAGCACGTGGCCCTGTGGATTCAGCAGCAACGCCACGCATCCCTGTCCGTCTTTCAAAGTCGAAATGTTATTGCTGAGAACGGCGTTCAGATAGCGCGAACGGTCCGGACCGTGAAACGCAGCGAGAGCATGCCAATTGGTGTCCAGCAGCGCCACTCCATCGCGCGCATGGCGATACTCGCTCGAAAAATCCGTGTAGCGCTCCGGCAGCACGCTTCCCAGATAGGTTCCCAGCGTAGCGCCGGCACGTTCGTGCACCGCGCGTAATGGCGTTTCAAACATGGGCCGATTTTTCCATCCCTCCGCTGCCTGAACAGCGTGTGCGTCTCCATGTTAGCAAAGGTTTCATTGCTATACTCGAATCACTATGGCTCAATCGCTTATCCACGAAATTATTCCGGTCGGTATGCTGCAATGCAATTGCTCGATCCTCGGCGATCCGCAAACGCGCGAAGCGCTAGTGATCGATCCCGGCGACGAAGTGGACCAAATCCTTGCCCTTCTCGCGCGTCACCAACTGAATGTCCGCGCCATCGTCAGCACCCACACCCACATCGACCACGTCGGCGGCCTGGCCCGCTTGCATCAGGTCACCGGCGCACCAGTTCTGATCCACGAAGACGATATGGAGCTCTACCGCAACATGGCCAGTCAGGCCGAGTGGCTGGGGGTTCCGGTTCCCGCGCTCACCACCATCGAATCGTTCCTGCGCGACGGTGACACCCTCCGCTGGGGCGGGTTCGAGGCCCGCGTGCTCCACACCCCCGGCCACACCCCCGGCAGCATCAGCCTCTGGATTCCAGACACGCACCCTGCCAGCGCCGTCACGCCAGCCTCCAACACGGCCGCGCCAGCCAATGCAACCGATGCGCGAGCGAAAGAAAATAAAGCGCCGCGCCTCATCTCCGGCGACACACTTTTTGCAGGAAGTATTGGCAGGACGGATCTGTGGGGAGGATCGTTCCCCGACATCATCCGGTCAATCCACGAAAAACTCCTGGTGCTCCCCGAAGAAACCCTGGTGATCCCCGGACACGGAGAATCCACCACGATTGGGCAAGAAAAAGAATCAAACCCCTTCCTAATCGGGCGCACGCCCTAAGAGCGAGACACGACATCCGGCGCAGCCACTCTTAATTCGGCCGTCCCCGCCCTTCGCGCTCGGCCCGCAATCCCTCCATAACATTCTGGATGAGTTCCTTAGCCTTCCCCAATTCCTGGGTAATCAACCGAATATCCATCGCCGGTTTATCGCCGCCCGAAGCACTCCGGCAATACACTCCGTGCTGCCCGACTAACACCAGCGCGTTGGTCACCAGATCCAACGACACCGCTAGCCTCCCGCGGTGTGTCCCCATCATGGTTTCGTAATGTTCCAGTTCGTCTCGATGATCGTCGAATGCCGACATGCGCTCTCCCCAAAAGTATTTTCCGCCGCCCACAACCCGCCATCCCCACACCTCACCATACCGCCAGCAGGCCGTTCCAATGATACTATTCAACCTACCGCTGTGAGGGGAGAAGGCCTGCGATCAAGGTCCCAGGCGATCTTTCCGCGAAGTTCCCTCGAGTGATGGGGCGAGGAACTCCGCCCATTCGCAAAACCGTCCGGCAGCCGCTGGAGGCGCCAAAGGTGAGACGCACTCGATGCTGATTCGTTTAGGCTACGACATTCATTTCGACATTCCCGCGCCGGTCGCGATCGTGGCAATGCTTAACGTTCATCCCTCGCGCGAGCGCGATCTGCGCGAGCCCGATGAAGTGCACCTCGATCCGCAGTCCGACTGCTCGGTGTATATCGATTACTTCGGCAATCGCTGCAGCCGTTTTTTCGCCCAGCCCGGAGCTCTGCGCCTCAGCGCCTCCACACTGGTCTACGACACCGGCGAACCGGACGCGGTCCCTGTTGACGCTCAGCAAGTTCCGGTACAGGACCTGCCCAATGACGTTCTTCACTACCTGTTGAGCAGCCGCTACTGCGAGGTAGATCGCTTCACTGCGATTGCCTGGGAACTTTTTGCCGACATCGCCCCGGGATGGTCTCGCGTGCAAGCCGTTTGCGATTGGGTGCACACGAAAGTTACTTTTGGCTACCAGTTCGCGCGGCCCTCCAAATCCGCGCTTGATGTATTCACCGAACGCCTGGGAGTGTGCCGCGATTTTCAGCACCTCGCGATCACCATGTGCCGCGCGCTCAATATTCCAGCGCGTTACGCCACCGGCTATCTGGGGGATATCGGCATCCCGCCTTGTCCCACGCCGATGGACTTCAGCGCTTGGTTTGAGGTCTACCTCGATCATCGCTGGTGGACCTGCGATGCCCGCCACAACTATCCGCGCATCGGACGCGTGTTAATGGGCACCGGACGCGACGCCTCCGACGTAGCTATCACCACGTCCTTTGGCGCCGCTCACCTTACCCATTTCACCGTGGTGAGTGACGAAGTGCTCGAACAGCAGGCTAACGCCGGCTGAATCCGCCGCCGAAGGCGGCGCATCGAATCGTTGACATCGCCCGCCGTTTCGGGGTAGTCCTAGAACTATCTGTTGCTCGCAACGGAACACATCGCGCCGCGTTCCTTTACTGCGCGAGCCGCGAGTTACATAATCCGTCGCGGTCACTTAATCGAAAGAGGGGATTCATGAGGCGGTCCGATCTAGTTCGGCATTCCACTAAAGGCAAGAGCGTGCGCACCACCCAGATCGTTTTTGGCGAACGGCAGCATCTGTTGCGGGTGCTAGACTCGGTCGAACGCAGCGCTCTGCCGCCCAATCGGCTGGAGCAGGAGCGCCGCGTGCTCGAGCAACTCATCCACGCGCGCACCCAGGAACTGAACCACATCACCGCGGGCTGGGACGAGAAGGTAAGCACCGTGCTCAGCGCGGAAGTGAAGCCCGAAATGCTCGACACCCTTTCCAAGCAGGCGCCCAAAGAGGACTACTACCTGCTGCGCTTGATCAGCGAGCATCCCAAAGTCACGTCGCGCACCCTCGGCCGCCTTTCCAAGCATCCTTACGCCGCGATTCGCGAAAATATCGCCCGGCATCCCAATAGCGATGCAGCCACGTTAACGCGCCTAAGTCGCGACCGCACCCAGCCTCTGTGGTACCTGGTGGCCTTCAATCCCAACGCCCCAGCCGGCCTGCGCAAAAAGTTGCAAGAGCGCATGCGCCGCCTGGGCGAAAAGAACTCTCAGTAGCAACGCTGTACGCCGAACGTCCTTTGTGCGCGGACCTCGGCTGCCATAGTCTCGGAAGCAATGACGCGAACGAGCACAACTGCTTGGCATCCGCTAAGCAGTTGTTCCCATCTTCTCCGCTAGATTTCAACAAGAAGCCGAGCACGACGTTCAGCCCGCGGCTATCGTCGCATAGCAGATCCGCCCTCTCTAGCTGCCTCTAGCCAAATTGGCTCTTTACGTCCACAATTAGACCGTTATATTGGCTTCCAGGGAGAGACAATGCTGGCCCTTCAACTCCAGACCGAAAGCCGCATTCCCCTCTACATCCAGCTGCGTGACCAGTTACGCGCCTTGGTCCATTCCGGCGAATTGCGCCTCGGCGATCGCATTCCCGCCAGCCGCGAATTGGCCCAGCAGCTCGGCGTCCACCGCACCACCGTAGCCAACGCCTACGCCGAACTGGAATCCGAAGGCCTCATCGAAGGGCACGTCGGCCGCGGCACATTCATCTGTGGAGACTCCGCGCCGCGTCCCTTCACCCCGGCAGTCCGCCCGCACGGCTACGGCGGCGAGAACGGCGGCGTGCGCTGGGAATCGCTCTTCGCCGACGAGCGCGGCGAAACCGGACTGAGCCGCCTCACCCCGGACGTCCCGCGCGACACCATCGCCTTTGTCACCGCGCGCCCGCCCGAAGAATTTTTTCCGGTCGAGGAGATTCGCCGCTGTGCCAACACCGTCCTCCGCGCCGACGGACGCGCCATCCTGCAGCTCGGAAACTCCGACGGATACGAGCCGCTCAAAAAAGAGATCGCCGTGATGCTTGCGGCGGAAGGCATGTCCGTAAGGCCTGAACAGCTGCTGATCACCGACGGATGCCAGCAGGCCCTCGATCTTCTCTGCAAAGCGATTCTCCGGCCGGGCGATTCGGTAGTCCTCGAAAGTCCGGCGTATCCGGGCGCCATCGCGATTTTTGCCGCCGCTCGCGTGCGCTGCCTGGCCGTCCCGGTACAAACCGAATCGCAGGATGGGAGGGCGCCGGGGCTGGACGTCGACGCCCTGGAAGCCATGCTCATGCAGAATCGCGTCAAGATGATCATAGTTACTCCGGACTTTCAGAATCCCACCGGCACCACCATCCCCCTCGCCGGGCGGCGGCGCATGCTCGAGATCGCCGCGCGCTACCAGGTGCCCATCATTGAAGATCATATTTACTCGCGCCTGCGGCTGCGCGGCAGCTCCATCCCTTCGCTCAAAGCCCTCGACCGCGCGGGCGTGGTGATTCACATCGACTCTTTTTCCAAAATTTCGTTTCCCGGCCTCCGCGTGGGTTGGTGCGTAGGTCCGGAAAGCGCTATCGAGCGCCTGCGGCTGGTAAAGCAATCCACTGACCTGCATACCGATCAGTTTTCCCAAGCCACCCTCGCCGAATACGTCCGCCGCGGACTGCTCAGCCGGCACATTGCCAAGATGCGCAAGGTGTATCAGAGCCGCCTGGAGGCGATGGAAGAAGCGCTGGAGAAGCACATGCCGGAGGAAGTGAGTTGGGTGCGGCCCGACGGCGGCATGTCCGTCTGGGCCACACTGCCTGTGGGAATGGACGCCGGCGAACTCTTGATCCACGCGCGCGAGCGAGGCGTGCTGTTCATGCCCGGCCGCCACTTTTATACCCAAAATCCCGCGCTGAACACCATGCGCCTGGGATTCGCTCCCCTCGATGAAAAAAAGATCGCCCGTGGCATTGGCATTCTGGCAAATTTGTTGGAGACCGAGCTGAGCAAGCGTTGGCGCGGAGCGCGGCGGGAAGAGCCGACCCGGGTGGCGCTGGTCTAGATGCTCCTCGAACCCAATCCGGCAAATCCGTGTTTCGGTTGTGGCGGCGCGAATCCGCGGGGAATGCGCCTGGTATTCGAACAGGACGACGAAAATAAGCGCATTCGCGGCCATTTCCGAATACCCGCGGAATATCAGGGTTCGGGCGGATTCGTTCACGGTGGCATCATCGCCCTGGTGCTGGACGAGGCCATGGGCAAGGTCAACCGCTTCCGCCAGGCGCACGCCGTTACCGCCGAACTACAGGTCGAGTATTTGCGGCCCGTGCGCGTGGAACAGGATTTGGTCGTGGAAGCCTTCGAAGTGAAAAAAGACGGCCGCAACTTGCACCATGAATGCGAAATCCGCAGTACCGCCGGGCAGGTATTGGCGCGCGGCCAGGGACGATTTGTAGAAGTGGATCCGGCGCGATTCAAACCCTGATGCGCGTGGTCCAGGAAATAGGAATTTGGAATCCGAACAGCTCGAGATTTTAATTTTGCCGGGAGGAAGCGATGGAAACGTTTAACGATAGCAGTTGGCGCGTAAAAGTAGGACTGGCCGAGATGCTCAAGGGCGGCGTCATTATGGACGTCACCAATGTCGAGCAGGCCAAAATCGCCGAAGAAGCGGGCGCCTGCGCGGTGATGGCCCTCGAACGCGTGCCGTCCGATATCCGCAAGGACGGTGGAGTGGCGCGCATGGCCGCTCCCCGAATCATCCGCGAAATCATGAACACCGTTTCCATTCCGGTAATGGCCAAGGCGCGCATCGGCCATTTCGCCGAAGCGCAGGTGCTGCAGGCGCTGGAAGTCGACTTCATCGACGAAAGCGAAGTGCTCACCCCGGCCGACGAGGAGCACCATATCTGGAAGCACGGCTACAAAGTGCCCTTCGTTTGCGGCGCGCGCAACCTGGGCGAAGCCCTGCGCCGCGTTGCCGAAGGCGCGGCCATGATCCGCACCAAGGGGGAAGCCGGCTCGGGCAACATCGTCGAAGCGGTCCGCCACATGCGCGCCATCGTCGGCCAGATGCGTAAGCTGAAAACCATGGGTGAAGAAGAGCTCGTTCACGAAGCCAAGGAATTGGGCGCGCCGTTCGAGCTGGTGCATTGGGTGGCGAAACACGGAAAGCTCCCCGTGCCGAATTTCTCCGCGGGCGGCATTGCCACTCCGGCCGATGCCGCGCTCGTCGTGCAGCTAGGCGCCGAAGCGGTATTCGTGGGCTCGGGAATTTTTAAGTCCGATGACCCAGCCAAGCGCGCTCGCGCCATCGTGAAGGCCACTACCCACGCCAACGATCCCAAAGCGGTCCTGGAAGCATCCGAAGAGCTAGGCGAAGCAATGAAGGGAATCGACGTTCGCCAACTCGACCCGAAGGAACTGCTGCAGACCCGCGGCTGGTAGTTTCACTCGCCGGTCGGCGCAGTTTTTTGAGGTGCAGTTCGACGGTTTTACGCCGTTCAGTTTTCTGGTTGCCCCGCTCTTCCCGCGTTTGGGGAAGGGTGGGTGCATCGTAGTGCCGGCACTCTTGCCGGTTTTTTGAATCGCAGCACAGGCCGCGAGCGTCAATGGATGACCAAATGAAAATCGGAATCCTCGCAATTCAGGGAGATTTTGACGCTCACGCCAAAGTGCTGGAGCGCCTGGACGTCGAACACTCCCTGGTAAGAACCCCTGCGGATATGCAGGGCATCGCCGGGCTGATCATGCCCGGAGGTGAAAGCACCACCCATATAAAAATTCTCAAAGAAGAAGGCCTGCTGCCAGCCATCCAGAAATTCGCCGCCACCGGCGGTGCATTCTTCGGCACCTGCGCCGGCGTAATCCTGCTGGCGCGGGAGGTTCGCAGTCCAGCGCAAGAATCCTTGGGTTTTCTCGATGTCGCCGTCGAACGCAACGCCTACGGCCGCCAACTGGCCAGCCACGTCCACCGCGGAAAATCCGCGCTTCGCGACGAGCCCATCGAAATGGTCTTCATCCGCGCCCCGATCATCGAATCTGTAGGCCGCGACGTGAAGATTCTGGCCGAGTACGAAGGGCGCCCCGTGCTGGTCGAGCAGGGCCGCATTCTGGCCGCCACCTTCCACCCCGAGCTCACGCACGAAACCGTGGTGCACGAACACTTTCTAGCGATGTGCGAGAAGAGCCCAGCCACGTCCGCGACCAATTCGCGTGAACTGGAAACCGCCCGAGTAGCCGCCGATACGCGCCTGCCCCGAGGTTAATCGAGAAAAATGCCGCCGAAAAAGACATCTTCGCCGCCGCAGCAACAGCAGCAGGAACAGGCCACGGCCAATCCAGCCGACATCTCGCCAGCCCCAGTCCGCCTCAAAGTTCTCTTCGTCTGCGTAGGCAACACCTGCCGCAGCCAAATGGCGGAAGCGCTGGCGCGACGCGACGCAGCCGACGTCATCGAGCCGGCTAGCGCAGGAATTTCGCCTTTCGGCCGCGTCGTCGAGCCCACTCGGCTGGTCCTGCTGGAAAAGGGAATGCAGATCGACGGCCAATTTTCCAAAGGCCTGAGCGATGCCACCCTGTTCCGCCCCGACCTGGTCATCAACATGACCGGAATCCCCGGCGCATCCCTGTTCGCCCAAGCCCGCTGCCAGGACTGGGACGTCGAAGATCCCTACGGCGAGCATCTGGAAACCTACCGCCGCATCTGCGAAGATATCGAAGCCCGCGTGCAGGAGTTGGCGCAGCGTTTGCGCCAGGATACATCGCGAGCCGCCGGCATCTAGGTGTGCGTGGCCGAGAAGGGCGGGTCGATTGTTTCGTAGCGCCGTCACTCTCGGCGGTTTTATTGAACCGGCCGCGGACTTGTTTGAACAACCGGCTACACAGTTTCTGATTCCACTGTGATTTGAACTCGAAACGTCCAGGAAGGTTTGTGCGCCGCGAAAAAACAAGCGTCTCCCAGGAAGATTACCTGAAAGCGATCTGGGAAATCGTCCAGGAAGAGCAAATCCCCATCAGTGCCCGTCTGGCCGAAGACCTGGCCGTGACGCCCCCGGCAGTCACCGCCGCGCTTAAACGCATGACCCGCGACGGCTACCTGCACGTCGCCCGCGACGGCCGCATTCTGCTCTCCGCGCGCGGCCGTGAAATCGGCCAGCACCTCGTCCTCCGCCACCGTCTCGCGGAAAAGCTTCTCACCGAAGTAATCGGAGTCGAGTGGTCGCTCGCCCACGAGGAAGCCGAGCACCTGGAACACGGAATCTCCCCGCAGGTCGCCGAACTGCTCCTCAAGCGTTTCGGACGCGAAGGTCGCTGCCCCCACGGAGTCCCACTCTTCGGCGGAATGTCCAAGCTCCGCCGCAAACTAGGCGCGATAAAAATGTCCGAAGCCCCAGCCGGGGCCGCCTACGAGATTCTACGTGTATACGAAAAAGACCCCAAGTTCCTGCAATTCCTGGCCGCCCTGGGCCTCCGCCCGTCCACCCGCCTCCGCATCCTGGACCGCGAGTACGACGAAACCATCCGCATCACCATAGCTAACCGCGCCTCCAAAAAAATCTTCATAGGCAAGCCTGCCACCGAACGCATCTGGGTCCGCCGCCTGCCGTCCTAACCTTCGCGTTGCAATTCCCTTGCTAACCGGATTTCTGATCCTTCAAAGTCTGCTTCCATCCCAAAATCTTGGCCTTGCTCCCGGCAGCCTCCGCCTCCGGCACCATGCCTTTTTTCTGATACGCCCGGGAAATCGTGGTCCAAGCGAGCACGTCGTCCGGATCGATCGACAAAATTTGCTCCGCCGCCTCGATCGCCGCGTCAAACTGATCCATCGCATACCGCGCCTGCGCCATCCCGTGCAACGCATCGCTGAATTGCGGATTCATCGCGATCGCCAGCGCGTACTCGGCAACAGCCTCTTCCAACTTTCCCTCGCCGAATAGATCGACGCCGTTGTAATAATGGTCTTCTGCGTTCATCATTCGATGTGCCGTCCGGGAGGGAATTGTAGCATTCACGTGCAACCCGCCGCGCCCGGCCCGCCGCCCGCCGTCGGAGAGGGAACCGCCGATTTGCTGAACGCGATCCACTACTACTGGATCACCGCCAAGGGTTACCGCCTCCGGCCATGGCGAAGCCCGTATCTGCGTTGGCGCCTCGAGACGTTTTTCGGACCGGAAGCCGCCGACTTGAACGCGCCACAATTTTTCGCTCACCTTTGGCGAGAGAGAAAGAGAATGCGCCGCTTCCTGGCTTGGGTAAAGCAAGAACGCCAACGATCCCGCCGGCGATAGCAACTCGATCTCGCCTGCCGGAATCAAACCGTACAAGCCTTACCGCATCGCCAGGCGCGCATCGCAAGGGAACCGGAAAAGAAACCCAAGCCGTCGCCATAACGCCATGACCGATCTAAAGATTCTCCAAAAATCCCCCGCGCTCCACGAGGCCCGCTGGTGGGAGCCCGAACCGGGCAACAAAGCCCACTGCTACCTGTGCCCGCGCCACTGCCATATTGGTGAAGGCCAGGCCGGGTTCTGCTTCATCCGCGCCAACCACGGCGGCAAACTCTACAGCCTCGGCTATGCGGCTCCAGCCGCGCTGCAGGTCGATCCTATCGAGAAAAAGCCGCTCAATCACTTCCTCCCCGGCACCCGCGTATTTTCCATGGGCACCGCCGGCTGCAACATGGGATGTTTCTTCTGCCAGAACTGGGACATCTCAAAGAGCCGCTCCGATCAGCTCCACTCCAGCCACCTGCCGCCCGAAGATGTCCCAGCGCTCGCCCGCAAACACGGCTGCTCGTCGATTGCGTTCACCTACAACGAGCCCACCATCTGGGGCGAATACGTCATCGACATCTGCCACGCCGCCGCCGAAGCGGGCATGCCCACGGTGATGGTCAGCAACGGCTACATTACTTACGAGGCCTTCCACGATATTTACGACCATGTGGACGCCGCGAACATCGACCTCAAAGCTTTCACCGAGGATTTCTACGGCCGCATCACCCTCACCCATCTGAAGCCCGTCCTCGAAACCCTGGTCTGGCTGAAAAAAGAAACCAATGTGTGGCTCGAGATTACCAATCTGATCATCCCCACCCTCAACGATGCCCCAGGAGAATTCCGCCAGATCGCCGATTGGATCATGGAAAATCTCGGACCCGACGTCCCGCTGCACTTCACCGCTTTCCATCCCGATTTCAAATTAATGGACAAGCCGCGCACTCCGCCCGAGACCCTGCATCGCGCGCGCGCCATCGCCCTCGAAGCCGGCCTGCACTACGTCTACGAAGGCAACATTCTGAATGGCGCCGGCAATACTCATTGCCCGAAGTGCAGCAAAGTCTTGATTCGCCGTTCGTGGCATGAAGTTCAGAGCAACACGCTGCGCGCCGGAGCCTGCCCCAACTGCGGCCACCCCATCCCCGGCCGCTGGAGCCAAAGCTCCGCGCAGCAGGCGCGCCCGAATGCAACCGCACCCCTCGCCACAAACAAATACGACCACTGGAATTTCTAGCCAGAGTTCTTTCCGGACCCGCTCGCGCCGCATCAGCGAAAGCGGCGACGGGCTTCAGAAGATCGGTGGTTAAAAAAGTGGACAGCACAGCCCAAGAAGCGTGCCGTGTGCCTGAGCGTGCATGAAGATAGAGGGTTCGAGAGAAGATGAAGGAACCGCTGATTTTCGTCGGAAAACTATGCCGCGACGGAGTGCCCGGGCCGCACAAAATCGATGCGATCCAGCGCCGCTGCTACACCAAAAAAAGCGCCGTCTTCGCCGACAATCGGTTCAGTTCTGATAGCCCGACCGCTCGCGCGGACGAGCACATGCTGGCCTTGGCTTCGCTCTACCGGCAGGGAGAACGTCAGCTCCAGATTGGTCCCCGGAGCCACCGTACTATCGATGTGGAAGTACATCCCGTGCGAGGAAATATCCCGCAGATGCCCGCTGAAGAATTGCGACCTTTTCCGCTGGGAAATTGACACCTGAATTGGCAGATACAACTCAAACCGCTTCGCCGCGCGACGGTCGGTCATTGGTCCCCCCTGCCAAGGATGTCTGCACGGCCAGTGCCATGTGCCGGCTAAAAGCTAACCTGCACATGCTCAATTACTTACGGTCAGCTCGATTTTAGCGGAGTTCGTGTTGCAGGTCCAAAACGGGAATTAATTCCGGGGCGCGGAAAATTTTGCTGGGTTCTATAACCGCCATAAAGGGGCCGCTCGGCGCCAAATTGAGCTCAAAAAACCGCCGTTTTCGCCGCACTACGTTCGCAGTACTGGCACTTCCTCGGGCAGCCGGATTTCCTCTTCAATGAACGCCAATACTTCGGCGCTCAGCTGAACGAATTCCACGCCCACTCCCACTCCCGGCAAGCAGTACCGCACCTCACCACGGGTATGCACTTCCACTTGGGTGCGCGTCAGCCGAAATTCCACGTTCAGCACCGCCCCTTGCGGAAAAACTCGGGTGGTGTTGATGAACATTCCGCGGATGCTGATGTCCGGCGGCCGCGTGGCGATTTCCTCGCCGTGCCCTTCGTAAGTGACGTGCAGATTCGAAATGCAGGAATAGCGCGGCACTTGGCGCAGCCGGTCCCACGCGCTGTTTTCTAACCGTGACATGACCTAATCTCCTTCGTTCACCAAAACGGATTTCCGAGACGATTCCGCGGTCTCGACGATTTTTCGCTTTTTCCCGCAGTAGGGGCAGAAGGAGAATGCGGACACCAGGTCGCGAGAGCAAGATGTGCAGCTGTTCAGTTCCACTTTTTCGAACGGAATCACCCGCATGATTTCTTCCAGCGTGGTGAGCCCGGCCGCCAGTTTGTCGAGCGCGTAATCCTGCATCATGCGCATGCCGCTGGCACGCGCCAGCATCCGAATCTCGTCGTTGCGCCCGCCATTGCGCACTGCGTTGCGGATCGGTTCGTCGAAAACCAGCAATTCGTAAATTCCGATGCGTCCGCGATAGCCCACGTGGTCGCAAAGATCGCAGCCCACCGCGATGGTCTCAAACGGCAGCAACTCCGAACCCGTTTCGATCAGCTTCTCGGTATATTCGGGAGTTGCCGCAATCACTTTCTTGCAGGTGCACAGCCGGCGAACCAGGCGTTGCGCGATAATCCCGGTCAGTGCCGTGGCGATCTGAAACGCCGGAATCCCCAAATCCAAAATACGTGTGACCGCGGCGATCGCGTCGTTGGTGTGCAGGGTCGACAGCACCAAGTGCCCGGTCTGCGCCGCCTTCAGCGCGATTTCCGCGGTTTCCTTGTCGCGGATTTCGCCCACCATAATTACGTTAGGGTCCTGCCGCAAAATTGAACGCAGGCAGGTCGGGAAGGTAAGCCCGGCCTTCACGTTCACCTGCACCTGGTTGAGTCCCGGCACCGCGTACTCGACCGGATCCTCAACGGTGATGATGTTCACCGACGGCTTCATTACGTAGTTCAGCGATGAATACAGCGTGGTGCTCTTGCCCGCTCCGGTCGGACCGGTAACCAGAATCATGCCCTGCGGCAGCGACAGCATTCTCTTCAGCCCGTCCGAAATTTCCGGCGCGAAGCCTAGTTTCGAGAAATCCTGCAACGGCGCCTCGGATTCCAGCAGCCGCATAACCACTTTTTCGCCATGCTGCGTCGGCAGCGTCGACACCCGCAGGTCGATCTTGCGGCCGGCAGTCTTCACCAGGAAGCGGCCGTCCTGCGAGTTGCGCCGCTCGGCGATGTCCATATCCGAAAGAATCTTGATGCGTGACACCACCGCAAACTGCAAGCTGCGCGGGATGCGCTGCAGGTCGCGCAGCATCCCGTCTACCCGCAGCCGCACGATGGTGTCGTTGGTCTGCGGCTCGATGTGGATGTCGCTCGCGCCCTTGCTTACCGCTGCGCCGATGATCGTCGCCACCACCGATACCGCCGGAGAATTCTTGGCGTTCAGTTCGGCTTTGATATCGCGCAGCGCTTCCTGGTTGCGCTGTTGCGAGCTGGTGGAAATAAACTCCATCGCCGAATCCGACTCCGCCTGCTCCACCGCGGTAATCGCCTCGGGTTCCTCCGGCTCGGCTGGTTTCACCCCGTACAGGCGGTCGATGGCATTTTGGATCTCGGTGCGGAACGAGAAGCGCGCGACGATTTGTTTGCTGGTAGTAAAGCGCAGCTCATCGAGCAAGTTCAGGTTTTGCGGCTCCGCCAACGCCACCGTCAAGCGCTGCCCCTCCAGGCTCAATGCCAGGACGCAGGTGCGCCGCGCCATCGCCAGCGGAATCAACTTCAGGATTTCCGGGTCTACTTCCACCACTTCGCAATCGACGTACGGCACTCGCGTCACTTCCGCCAGCGCGTCGCCCAAGTCCTGCTTTGCCACCAGCCCGCGATCCAGCATCAGTTCACCCAAATGGGTGACTTTGCCCTGCTGCTCCTTGATCGCTGTGGCTAGGTCTTCGGGGCTGATGTGGCCCCTTTCACGCAGTACCTCGCCCAATTTCTTTTTCTTCATTTAGGCCCTCTACCTCGGATGCCGGAACGAACCGGGAACCTGCATGTACCGAATCGTCGCACCGATTCGTTCGATGCGTCGCCGTTCCCCCACTCGGAAGGCGTTTGCCTACAGGACGTGGTCGTCCAGTAAAATCGATGCTTCGGTTTCGGTGATCACGCCTTTGCGCACCAACAGCTGAATGGTCCGCGCCAGCGTGGTTTTGCCGGCGCTATTGGCCGCTGGCGCCTTCTTCACCGTTACCGTGCCTACGTACGTCGGCGTCTTGTCGCCGCTCATCTCGCCCAGCCACTCATCCAATTCGCGCTTTTGGCTGCGGTCCAGCTCGCTGAACGCGATGCCCATTCCCAAACCGGTCTGCGAATACACCACTGACCCGCCCGTCTCCAGCTTGGAATTGCCCTTTTGCAGGATCAGGCGCACGTACGCGCCCACCGGGAAGGGCAGCGTCGTATCAACGAAGCATCCGCCCGGGCCCAGATCCGTCGTGCGGGCCGCGAAATGTGCCCCCGACGTCAATTCGATCACTTCGGCGGTGGCCGTGAAATTGATCCGCGGACCACCGCGGCGTTCGGCCGCTGCTACCGCACCGCCCGCCTTGGATTTCCCCGCCATGCTTGGCTTCGGAGGCGCATCTCTCATTTTAGAAACCTTCCAGTTTTCTTGAATGTCAGGATGTGAACACCGGCCGGAGCTAGCCCGCAGCGTTCATCGCTACCAGTTTCGCGCTTGCAGCAGCACCGAGACAAGCCGTTTGAGCCGCCCCTTGTCTAAATAGAGAACAGTCCGCCCCGAATTCCGCGCTTTCCCCGGTTTTTCCACGCTTCGTCCCCGGCTTCGGCACACGCCCGACGCAGCAACCGAACCGAACTGTGACAAAATGATCCCTGATGCCGCCTGCCAAAGAAATTCGCCGCCTGCGTCGAAGCGGGCTCCCCCAGGACACCGTCGAATTAGCCCGCTACCTGATCGGCAAAACCCTCGTCCACGACCTGCCCCAGGGCCGAATCAGCGGACGAATCGTCGAAACCGAGGCCTATATCCCCGGTGACGCCGCCTGCCACGCGTTTCGGGGCCCCACGCCCCGCAATCGCGCTCTATTTCTGGAGCGCGGCCACTCCTACGTCTACTTCATCTACGGCTCCACATTCATGCTCAACGTCTCCAGCCAGCGGGCAGGAATCGGAGCCGGAATTCTGTTTCGCGCGGTGGAGCCGCTCGAAGGAATCGAACTGATGCTGCAGCGTCGCCCCCACTCCAAACTGTCCGAGCTCACCCGCGGGCCCGGACGCCTGGCCACCGCTTTCTGGATCGATCGCGATCAAAATGGTCTGGATTTGTGCGCGGGAGGATCGCTGTGGTTGGGTGCCGCGGTGAAACGCGCGGGACCCATCGGCGTGAGCGTCCGGATCGGTATTACCCAAGACGCCCATCGCCTCTTGCGTTTCTACGAGCAGGGGAATCCGTTCGTGAGCGGGCCCAAACGCCTGAACGCGCCGGAGCCCCCACTGGCCACGCGTTCGCGCGCCAAGAAAACCCCAGCCCTCCGACCGGCGCACTAGCCCTCAGCGCGCAGTCATTCCGTTTTAGTGGGCGTTCACGAAGTGGCACACGTCCTTTACCGAATTCGACATCAGATGCGTCGACGTGCTGAACACCGCATCGCCGCCCCTGCGAAACAGCGTGAACTTGTAGTGGTCGGGCCAACGCGTAGCTTCCAGCATGTAGTCCGAATTCCGCGAATCGATCGTCAGCGAAACGTTTGAGCACTTTGAGTTCAGGTCTCTGACGATGTCCGCGCTGGAAATCGTTGACGAAGGCGACAGGAAAATCCTCAAAGGCTTGGGTTCCGCCCTCGTCGCCATCGCGCACACCGCCACCATCAAAATTAGCGCGCCCCCCAGCAGGTTTCGATTCATCGCCACCCTCCTCGTCCGCCGAAGCGGTAAGCTCATAATCGACACATTTCCCTAATAGAGTAATGCATTTTCCCCCCGAAGGGTTGCAGGTCCATTGCCGCACGGTTGCGCCGAGACGCAACACCGCCAGCCACGGCCGTCCTGACCAGCCCAAGCCGAACCACCGGGCCGCTTTTACGGCATCCGGCTCCGCGCTGAACACAATACTTCCTCGCTGGCCGAAGCGGCGTATAATTGCGCCGAATTTATGGAACCCCACAGGGCGCGCTCCGCGTGCACCTCGCCGAGGAGAACTGGATGAAAAGCCAACGCAATGGTTTGGCGGTCGACCGCCGAGAATTCCTCACCACCACCGGGGCAGGGCTGCTGGCCGCAGCGATCCCGGCCGCGAGCGTCGCCGCGGTTGCTGGAGCCGGACCGGCGCCAAAGCCCGAGCCCGGCGGGAGGGGGCAGACCTCGAGCAGCACATCCCTCCGCAAGATTCCCATCGGCGTGTTCGATCCGGTGTACGACAACCTTTCCACCGATGAAATGCTCGACAAGGTGAGCGCGCTGGGCCTGGACGCGATGGAAATCGGAACCGGCGGCTACCCAAATTCCGGCCACTGCCCGGTCGACGAACTCTTGGCGGATCCGGCCAAAGCGAAGGCCTGGAAGAAGAAATTCGAGGACCGCGGAATTCAAGTGGCTACGCTCAGTTGTCACGGAAATCCGGTGCATCCGGACGCGAAACACGCGGCGCACGACGTCGAGACGTTTCGCAAGACCGTTCTGCTGGCCGAACGCTTGGACGTCAAGGTGATCGTGGGATTTTCCGGTTGTCCCGGCGGCACGCCGACCGACACCCAGCCGAATTGGATTACTTACCGTTGGCCTCCCGAATACGCCCAAATGCAGGACTGGCAGTGGAAAGAAAAAGTAATCCCGTACTGGAAGGAAGCGGCGAAGTTCGCGCGGGATCACGGCATTCGCAAGCTGGCCTTTGAAATGCATCCCAACTTCGTCGTCTACAACCCGCGAACGCTGATGAAACTGCGCGAAGCGGTAGGTGAAGAGATCGGCGCCAACTGCGACTTGAGCCATTTGTTCTGGCAAGGATGCGATCCGGTGGAAGTGATCCATTTTCTGGGGAAACAAGGCGCGATTTTTCACGCCCACATGAAGGACACCGTCTCTTTTCCGGAGAATACCGCCAAGTACGGCGTATTGAATTTTGCGTTCGATACCGCCGATCTCCCGCAAGCCTCCGAAACGTTTCGTGCAGTGGGCTATGGACACAGCGCGAGCCTGTGGAAGTCGGTGGTGAAGGCCTACATGGATACCGGCTACCAGGGCATTCTGAGCATCGAAAACGAAGATCCCATTCTCACCGGCGAAGTCGGCGTCGAGCGCGCCGCTTACGTCCTAAAGAATGTGCGTGCCGAGTTGCTGGCAGGTTCTTGATGGCGGCTTCGAGTGTGAGAAACTAATTTCCGCCCACCCGGAACGCGCATCGTAGTTTAGGGAGCCACTCAATGTCTCAGGTCATGCGTTCGCCGAAAACTTATGACGTCTGCGTCGTCGGTTCCGGCGCCGGCGGCGGCATGGCGGCCAAGATTCTCACCGAAGCAGGCCTCAGCGTCGCGATGCTCGAGGCCGGTCCGCCCGTAAATCCCGAAAAAGACTTCAAAATGTTTATGTGGCCCTACGAACTAGCGCATCGGGGTGCGGGTGTGGGCGGCTTCGCCACCGAGAATTTCAGCGAGTTTTTGGCGCCAAACGGGTCGTGGACCATCGAGGGCGAGCCTTACACCTCGGCGCCGGGATCGGATTTCCAGTGGTTCCGCTCGCGAATTGTAGGAGGACGCACCAATCATTGGGGCCGGATCGCGCTGCGCTTTTCCCCCATCGACTTCAAATCGTATACCCGCGACGGCCTGGGCTCCGACTGGCCCATCACCTACGATGACCTGGCGCCGTACTACGACAAAGTGGAAGGGTACATCGGCGTATTCGGCACAAAAGAGAATGTGTCAAGCGCGCCCGACGGCGTTTTCCTGCCGCCTCCGAAGCCCCGCTGCACCGAACTCATCATTAAAAAAGCATGCGACCACCTCAACATTATCTGCATACCCTCCCGCCTGGCCATCCTGACCCGCGCGTTGAACGGCCGCGCCCCGTGCCACTATTGCGGCCAGTGCGGCCGGGGATGCATCACCGGTTCGAATTTCAGCTCCAGCCAAGTGCTCATTCCTCCGGCGATGAAGACCGGCAATCTCACCTTGATCACCGGCGCGATGGCCCGCGAGGTTCTCGTCGGCAAGGACGGAAAAGCCCAGGGCGTCGCGTACATCGATAAAGCCACCCGCGAAGAAAGACGAATTAGCGCCCGCGCGGTTGTCCTCGCCGCCAGTTCTTGCGAATCTTCGCGCTTGCTCCTCAATTCGAAGTCCCCGTTGTTTTCCGACGGCTTGGCCAATTCTTCGGGGACCGTAGGTCGCTACCTGATGGACTCGGTGGGCAGCCACGGCACCGGCTACTTCCCGCAGCTCGAGAAAATGCCCAAGCACAACCACGATGGCACCGGCGGAATGCACATGTATATGCCGTGGTGGAAATTCGATCGCCAGAATGATTTTCCGCGTGGATATCACATCGAATTCGGCGGCGGGCAGGATATGCCTGCCGTGGGAATGTTCAATAGGCTGTGCGAGCGCGAGGAAGGCTACGGATCGGGCCTGAAGCAGAGAGCCAGGCAGATCTACGGGACGACGATCAGTTTCGGCGGACGCGGAGAGATGATCCCCAATCCGGATTCCTACTGCGAAATCGATCCGACCGTCGTGGATCAATGGGGAATCCCCGCCTTGAAATTCCACTTCAAGTGGAGCGAATACGAATTGCGGCAGGCCAAAGATATGCAGGAGACGTTTCGGTCCATCACCGAAGCCGCCGGCGGCGAGTATTTGACAAAAACGGAAATCGACGGCCCGTATCCCTTCGGTATTCTCTCCGGCGGTCGAATCATCCACGAAGTAGGCACCGCGAGAATGGGCGCTGATCCAAAGTTGTCCGTGCTGAACGGCTATTGCCAGGCGCACGACGTAAAGAATCTTTTTGTGATGGACGGCGCGCCGCTGGTCACCAATCCCGACAAGAATCCCACGTTGACGATCATGGCGCTGGCCTGGCGCGCCTCCGAATATCTAGCTGACCAGGCAAAAAAAGGAAATTTGTAGCCTAGCTAGAAACCGATCCACCGAAGAGAGGGAACAATCGTGACCACAACGCAGGGCGTGACGCGGCGAGACATTCTCAGGACGCTGGCCATCGGCGCCGTGGGCGGTTCGGTCCTGCAGGTAATCCCGGCAGCCGCCGCGGAATACGCGCACCAGATCATTCAGCAGGAAAAAGCCGCGTCCCCGGCAGGGAAGTACACGCCGAAATATTTCTCCGCCCATCAATACGAAACCCTCACCTCACTCTGCGATTCCATTATTCCTAAAGACGATCGTTCCGGCGGCGCAGTGGAAGCTGGCGCTCCGGAATTTATCGATTTGCTTACCAGCGAAAATCAGGAGTATCAGGCCACCCTCGGTGGCGGATCGGCGTGGCTCGATAATTTCTGCGCTGACCGCTACGGCCAGCGCTACCTCGACTGCACTCCGGAGCAGCGCAAAGAACTCCTCGATTTGATTGCCTACCGGAAAAATGCCAAACAGAATCCCGCAGTCAGCCAAGGCGTAGCATTCTTCGCGTTCCTGCGGGACTTGACCTGCGATGGCTTCTACACCAGCCAGATCGGCATCGCCGACCTCGGATACATCGGCAACACCTCATTGCCCGCTTTTCCCGGCTGCCCACCGATGCCCAAAGCCTAGCCCTTGTGGCCGTGGTAACTCGGTTGGGCCGGCGAAAAAAATCGGCCCACCGTTAGCTCCACGTGGGCCGCAACTTGGCCCTCATCTGCAGCAATCGTTGCCAGAAGGAACAAGACCACGAATTTGCCGGCCGGCAGCAATGCGGTGCAGGCCGTCTACAGCGGAAATTCGGCGTTTCAGGGATCGTCGTCGAACGCCGTACAGGTTACCGTGAACCACTAGAGCAATTCTTCATTCGTGCAGCACGACGCCCAGCAGCGAGTTGTGAACCTGAATTCCACTCTTGTTGTACTGAATGAATCCCAGTTTCCGGAATTTATTCATGAACATGTTGATCCGCGGACGCGTTGTACCCACCATCTCCGCCAGCGTCTCCTGAGACACTCGCGGTAGCACTTTGTTTTGCTTCTGATCTTGCTTGCCGTAGCGTGCCAGCAGCAACAGCGTCCGGGCCAGCCGCTTCTCAATCGAGTTAAACAGCTGATCGACCAGGTCCGCCTCAACTCGCGTGTTCCTGGTCAGCAGATAAGCGATGAAGCGGTCCGAGAGGTTATGTTCTTCGTGCAGGACCCGCATCATCTCCTTCTTTTCGATGGCCAGCACCGTAGTCGGCGCGATCGCCGTCGCTATCCCCATTCGCACCGGCGCGCCCGTCAGGCAGCCCTCGCCGAAGAAATCCCCCGCCGCCAGAAGCGCCACCACTGCCTCCCGGCCCAACTCATTGACCACCGAGATTTTTACTCCGCCTTTTTGAATGTACAACACCGTCTGGGCCGGGTCGCCCTGCGAGTAGAGTTTCTGCGATTTTCGATACTCCAGGATTGTTCGCGCTACGCCAGCCGAATCGAGGAAGGCTTGCGCATCGAAGCCGCGCATTCTCACGCGCGGTTCGTTGGGCGGGATATTCGTTTTTACAACAGCGGCCATAATAAGCCTGAAATCTCTACTCCCAATTTAGCAATACCACGCGGCTAAACGCAAGATCGTCAGTTGGCTGTGAGTCCCATTTTGAAGCGCCCGTTCCGCGCATCGTTACTTACTCACCCAACCAGACAACCCTCCAGTACCTCGCTCCACTTAGTTCCATTTCTTCGACTGTCCATCCAGAACTCAACCCATTAATTGCCGAGCATAGCGATTCGGCTGAACCTCGGTCAGGCAAAAGGGCCCCCAATTCATACGAACTTTGCACCGGCGTGAATCCGTTAAATGTAAGCGCCTTTTTCATGATCCCATGGCCCTCCCCTTGGAACATGACTCGACCGGTGCTTTCGCCTGAGACCCGAGATTGTCGAAGATTGACGATGGCGATGGTCCTTGCAAACGGCCGGCACGTCATTCAGCGACTGGGAATCGTTCGAATCGTAGCCTACAGTTCAAAAGCGAGGACTGGTCGCCGCCTCTGCTCCGCTAGATGAGGAATGATCGAGGCCCATCAGCATGTGCGGTCCTCCGTGCAGGAATTCCCGGATGATATTTACCCCCGCGTATGCCAGAAGCGTGTAGTTGCCCATCCGCAAGCCGTCTTTGACGCCATACCGGTTCGGATACCACCCGTAAACCGCGGTCATCGAGCCCGCGTAGGGCGCGACCACCGCCGAAAATGACAACACCCGATGGCCGTCCTCACCACGGCGCGCCGTCACCGTCGAAAGCATGGCGTGACCCAACCGCGGAAGCACGCCCCTGCATTCGCAGCGGTAATACAACGTGTCTTCTCGAAACGCTTCCGCCAACGCATAGCGCGTAGTGGTAGTCACCATCGCGATGCCGAAGTCGGACCCAACTCGCTCGCCGTACGCCCCCATCCCTTGTCCCCACTCCGGAGGTGTCTTATACGCCTGATTGATGCCTCCCAAGACCGCGGCAGCGGCGATTGGGTACGGCCCAAACGCATCGAAGAAGTAGTTCCGGAGCTTTGTTCTTTCTGTCGGCCGCCGGTAGATTAGGTCCAGCTGTGGGTGGCTCGGACTTAGAACGGGCGAAATATCGTGGCTCGACGATGCTCCCGCGCCTGCCGCCGATTGCCCTTTCGCGACGGGCGTGAGCGCGACCAAGGTCGTGGCGGCTATCAAGAAAAGAACCAACCGAATGCTCTTCATAGGAAGTACTCCGTGGCCCAAAACATCCAATGGACGCCTGTGGCGACAATGCAACCGGCGACTAAACTCGTCAAAGTCAGAATAGCTTCGTGATACCGGAGGTGTCTGTCCCCAATCGGACGTATTCACGAAAGTTAACCCTGCACGCTTCGCCGGAAACTACTGTGTAACCGTTCCCGCGGAGCGCAGAGCTCGCAGGTGAACGTTTCGCTCTTGCAGCAGGCTCGCGATTTCTTCGATCAGCATCGACAACTTTTGCGCATCCTGTTCCTTCGCCGCTTGCACGCATAACTCCTGGCACCGCTCATTATTTTGCATGGGTTCCTCGATCGCTAATTGGGGGCTGGCCTACCAGCACAAACCCCAAGCGACGTCCGTCGACTTTGGGTTGCACCGTGATCGGTTACGAAACTACGTTCCAGCGCTAAGTCGAAGTCGCGGAACGTATTTTTCGGCGAGAGCGCGGTTCAGCTGGGCTACCAGAAGTCTTAACTTCTGAGGGTCCTGTTCTCTTGACGCGAGTTCCGCGAACACTTCCCATTCCTGCTTTTCCTGGCTAAGCATTTGTGCCCACCTTCAGGCACCTGAGTTTTAGCACCGAGGCGATCTGGGGTCTGTCCCGTTTGAGACGTACTGACCTGGGAACGTATTCACCTCTGTCATAGATCGATTGCAGCGACAACTGCATCCCTCCACGTTGACTTGCCCCCTGAGCACGACCTAACATGCGTCGCCAGGAGCGGACCGCTAGCCATGATTGGCCAAACCATATCGCACTACCGGATCGTCGAGAAGCTGGGCGGTGGTGGTATGGGTGTGGTCTACAAGGCCGAGGACATCAAGCTGCACCGCTTTGTCGCTTTGAAGTTCCTGCCGGACGAGATTGCCAAAGATGTGCAAGCTCTGGCCCGCTTCCAACGCGAGGCGCAGGCAGCCTCTGCACTGAACCATCCGAACATCTGCACCATCTACGAAATTGACGATCAGCACGGCGAAGCGTTCATTGCCATGGAGTTTCTGGACGGGCTCACGCTGAAGCACCGCATCGCTGGCCAGCCGATGGAAACCGAGTTGATCCTATCCCTCGCCATCGAGATTGCCGATGCCCTCGACGCGGCGTACGCCAAAGGAATCGTCCACCGCGACATTAAGCCTGCGAACATTTTTGTCACCGAGCGCGGCCACGCAAAGGTCTTGGACTTCGGCCTGGCAAAGCTTCAAGCAAAGGCAGGAACGGATGCCGATACGACGCTGACTCAGGAGCCGCGGCCGTTGAGTACGCCTGGCGTGGCCATGGGTACGCTGGCGTATATGTCGCCGGAGCAGGCGCGAGGGGAAGAACTTGATGCACGGACGGACTTGTTCTCGTTCGGGGCGGTTCTCTATGAGATGGCGACGGGTGGGATGGCGTTCCCGGGCCATACCGCGGCCGTCGTACACGAGGCGATTCTGAATCGCACACCTGCTCCTGTGGGACGGTTGAAGCCCGAACTCCCGCCGAAGCTCGAGGAAATCACCAACAAGGCCCTGGAAAAAGACCGTACGCTGCGCTATCAGAGTGCGGCGGAAATTCGCACCGATTTGCAGCGCCTGAAGCGCGACAGGGAATCGGGACGAGGGGCCGCTGCGGCGCCAGCCCAGAAATCAGTCGCCGTGCTCTACTTCGAAAATCTGAGCGGCGCCGCCGAAGACGAATACTTCCGCGACGGCATGACCGAAGACATCACCACCGAGCTGACCAAAATAAAGACCCTCCGGGTCTTCCCCAGGGCCGCCGTCGTGGCTTTCCGCGACCGGGATGCAACCGCCTCTGAGGTCGGCCAACAGTTGAGCGCCTCCCATGTCCTGGGAGGTAGCCTGCGCCGGGCCGGGAATCGCCTGCGAATCACGGTTCAAATGGTGGAGACGCGGACCGGCCATTCCGTTTGGGCTGAACGGTATGACAGGGAAATGAAGGATGTTTTCGAAGTGCAGGAGGATATCGCCCGCTGCATCGCCCAGGCCCTCCGCATCTCGCTTTCGCCCCAGGAAGAAAAGACGATTACCCGCAAGCCCACCGAGAACCTTCAGGCTTACGACTACTTTCTGCGTGGGCGCAGCTATACCCGTCGGCAGAATCGGGAATTTGCTCTGCAGATGTTTGAGCACGCTCTCCAGCTCGACCCGAACTTCGCCCTGGCGCACGCCGGAATTGCGAACATCTGCGCGATGCAGCATTACTTGCAGGATCGCGATCCCCGCTGGATTGAAAAGGGGCTTGCCGCTGTCAACCGGGCCTTCGAGCTGGACCCCCAGCTTGCCGAGGCGTTTGTGGCTCGTGCTCGAATCGGCTACGCCCAGGGAAAGTACCGCGAGGCCGCGGAGTGCGCCCGAACGGCGATTGCGTACAAGCCGAATTGCGAAAGCTCTTGGGACATGTTGGGCCGCGCCCTGTTTGCTTCCGACCATTGGCAGGAAGCTGCAGGCCTCGTCGAGCAAGCCTTGGATGCAAATGGAGACGACTACAACGTATATGTCCCTTACATGAATTCACTCGCGGCGCTAGGCCGCACAGACGCACTTCGAACGCTCGTCGAGCACGCCGTGACGGTGCTGGAACAACAACTCGGATGGGTTCCCGAAGACAGCCGTGCCCGAATGCTTCTCGCGTGCAACTACGCCAAGTTGCACCGACGGCGCGAAGCGATTCAGGAGCTTGAAAAGGTTATGGTATCGGGCCCGACCGATCCGCACACGATTTACAATGCGGCCTGTGTCTATGGCCTTCTCGAGATGAAGAATGACGCTCTAAACACCTTGAAAAGAGCGGCCCAAGCGGGCTACAGCGAGTGGGACTTGGCTTCTCGAGACGCCGATTTAACCTGCCTGCACGAAGAGCCCGAGTACAAAAACCTGCTCGATCAATTACGCAGCGGTCGCCCCGGGGCTCGCATCGAGTAGCGCGCATCCGTTGACGGGATCGCCGAGTTACACTCAAGGTCAAACCAAAGTAGTGTGGACAGACTATGGGAATCGAAGGTGAACGGAAGGCAGCACTGGATCCCAAAATGTGCGGCGACCCGCCGGATACTGGATGTCGTGGGCAGGCGCGGTTCAACGCTTCTGGTACGGGTGGAAGATGTAGTCCTTTGCCTTCACCGCCGTATGGCACGTGTTTCCGCAGTCGGAGAGGCTTTTGGCATCGGCGGTGAACTTGTTAGATGCCGCGTCGTAGTTGAACACCGCGTATCCCCACCCGCCGCTCTTTGGAAATCTCTTGCTGTCCTTTTCCATGACGAAAGCCTGGACAAAGACGTCTGGCACGTCCACGTCGAACTGGGCCTCCGTGCTCTTCTTCGGCTTCCACTGAAGCTTCACGATCATCGAGCCCTCCGGGAAAGGCTGCCCGTTGCCCGGAACGCCGGCCTTATACGCCGCGATCATGCCCGGATTGGCGACGATTACCTTGAGCACTTCCGTGGTGCGGGCGGACGAGACCACAGCCCAGTCCTCGTAGCCCCTGAAATCGGCGAACGCGATCCCGCTCGGCGATTTCAGCGAGTACTTGTCCTGCGCGTAAACGCCCGTGGCGACAAGGATGGCGAGCACTGCCGCGGCTGTCGCAAAGACGGTAAAGCCGGCGACACGTTCCACGGCGGTGCGTGCTTCTATCTTCTGTTCGTGTTTCTCTTGCGCCAAAGATTTCGTCACACTTTCAGACATGGGTGCTCTCCTTCACCAAAAAAGCCTTCTAAGCCTGATCAACATGCATCTCGGAACGGTTGCGATTAAACCAGACCTGAGAGCAGAAAAGCAATTGGACAATCAACGCTAGGCGGGTAAGGTCAATTGGAGCCGCCAGCACAAGGTGCGGACACAGACGGACCAACGTGCCTTGCAAAAGGGAATTGGGACTCGCTAGGACGGATACACAAGTAGTGGTGCCGAGGGGCAGAATCGAACTGCCTACGCCGGCCTTTTCAGGGCCGCGCTCTACCGATGAGCTACCTCGGCACCGAAAGCCCCTAAATTGTAAAGGTGCCGCGCGAGCGAGTCAACGCCGCGCCGCTCATTTTATCGAATCGTCGAATTCGCGCATCCAGCTTTTTGACTTCAGCACCTCGCGCGCCTTCGCTCCGTCCGGCGGACCCACGATCCCGTCCTTCTCCATCATGTCGATCAGCCGCGCCGCACGCCCGTAGCCCACCCGCAAACGCCGCTGCAGCGTCGACGTCGATGCCCGGCCCATCTCGCACACCACCCTCACCGCTTTGTCATACATCTCGCCGTCCACGTCCTCGCCGCCCGCCCCGCCGCCGTCCGCCACGTCGCCGCCCCCGTCCTCCGCGGCATTTTCATCCTTGGGAGGCTTGAGCAGCTCTTCGTTGTAAATCGCTTTGGCCTGATCTCGCCAGAACGTGCACACCGCGGTCACTTCTTCCTCGGTCACGTACGGCCCATGGATGCGGTGCAGCCGCGACGTTCCCGCCGGCAAGAACAACATGTCGCCCTTGCCCAGCAGCGATTCCGACCCGTTGGTATCCAGAATCGTCCGCGAGTCCACCTTGGTAGCCACTCGAAACGAAATCCGCGCGGGGAAGTTGGCCTTGATCAACCCGGTGATCACGTCCACCGACGGCCTCTGCGTCGCCAGCACCAAATGGATGCCCACCGCGCGCGCCATCTGCGCCAGCCGGGTGATCGATTCCTCCACCCCGTTGGTATCCACCATCATCAAGTCCGCCAACTCGTCGATCACGATCACGATGTACGGCAGTGGCTTGTGTTCGTCCTCGCCATCGTTCGGAAATAGCGCCAGCGAGCCCTGTTTCTCAAACGTCCGATTGTATTGGTCGATATTGCGCACCGAACGCTGCGCCAGCAGTTTCAGCCGCCGCTCCATCTCTCGCACCGCGTTCCGCAGGACGTTCGCCGCCACCCGCGCATCGGTAACCACCGGCGTGAACAAGTGCGGGATATCCTCATACAGCCCCAGCTCCAGCCGCTTCGGATCCACCAGCACGATGCGCACTTCGTCCGGTGTGGACCGAAACAGAATCCCCATAATCAGCGCGTTGATGAAGACGCTCTTGCCCGTCCCGGTCGAACCGGCGATCAGCAAGTGCGGCATCAGCGCCAGATCGGTCGCTCGCAGCCGCCCGATCAAATCTTTCCCCAGAGGAATCGCCAGCTTCGTCGAAGTGTTGCTGAATTCCGGCGACTCGACCACTTCCCGCAACGTGATCGTCTCGCGATGCCGGTTGGGCACCTCGATTCCCACCGTCGATTTTCCCGGAATCCGCTCGATCAGCAGCGATTCCGCTTTCAGCGCCAGGCACAAATCGTCCGCCAGCCCAGTTACCCGGCTGTACTTGATCCCCGCCTCGGGCTTGAACTCATAAGTCGTCACCACCGGACCGGGATTGATCTGGGTGATGTGCCCCTTAACGTCGAATTCTTCGCTCTTCTCCTCAATCGCCTTCGCGCATTCCTTCAACTCCGCTTCCTGCATCTGCTCCCCGCGCTCGGCCTGATGCAACAGCGTAATCGGGGGCAGCTTGAAATTTGTTCGCCCTTCCGCGTTCTTCGCCGGTCCCGCGGGGCGCTTGGCCGCCGCTTTCTCCGGCTCGTGGAACTTGATCACCGTCGGCGCCCGGCTCGGCGTCTTCGAAATCCCCGCCACTACGTCCTCATCCACCTCGTCGTCCAGCACCGCGCTGCGCAGCGCTATCGTCTGCGGCGCGGCCGGAGGCCGCCCACCCACCTTGATCGCATCCACCTTCTTTCGCAGCCGCGCATCCTCGCGCTGCTCCCGGTACTCTCTCCACCTTTCTACCCACCGCCCAACCATTCCGTCCTCGCTCATCGGCGATCGAATCCACGATGCCGTGGTCGCGAACGAAAATCGCGTCGTCAGGAACAGCGCCGTCAGCAAGCACGCCGATCCCACCAGGTGCGCCCCCACCGGGTTCAGCGCGCTCCGCAGCGCTCCCGAACCCAGCGCCCCCAGCAATCCTCCCGGCGGCAGCGCCCCGCGCACTTCCGGGAACGCCAGCAGCGCCATCTCCGCCGGCAGCGCCAGAAACATCAGCACCGTCCCGAACACCTTGGCTACCGGCGTCTCGATCGGCCGGCTGCGCAGCCAATGCAGCGCCAGCAGCATGAAAGCGATCGGAAACAAAAACGCCGCGTACCCGCACAACTGGAACGCCAGGTCGGCGATATGCGCGCCCACCGGCCCTATCCAGTTCCGTGCCGGGTGCGACGCGATCGCCGGACCAGCCACATTGAACGCATTATCGCGAGGGGAGTACGACAGCAGGCTAAGCGCCAGCAATGTGGCCACCGTAGCGCCCACAAAGCCGACCAGCTCATTCAATCTTTTATTTGATGTAGGGGTAAGCGCGCGCACGCAATTCTCCTGGGTGCAGTTCGGGAAGGCACCGCGTTACAAATGGGTGGCGCGGGCGCTATCGCGCGTGGCCCATCGGAGATAACTCAAAAGCAGAGTCACTATAACAAGAACGGTTCAGCCGCAAATAAAGATTTTCAACCCATGTGCCCGCAAGTACCACAAGCATGATCCCCGGCATTTCACCACATCCCCGGCTGCCCGAATCCAAATTTCTGCCGTCCTGGAATCGACCGTCGGTGCCCTTGCACCTGCCGGTGGGTGGCGCACCCTTCGCACTCAAGGGTGCGGATTTCGACTTAGGGTTTTGCCTTAGGATTTAGACTGAGCCCCTTTAGATCGCTGCCGCGAAGCCCTCAACGATTTCGTCATCGAGTACGCATCCACCGGCCCAGGGTAATAATTCTTTAATATCCCACGGTTTACATACCCATGCTTCTCCCAGAACCAAATCGCCGAGTAATTGTTAATCGCCGTTTCCAGCACCGCCACCGTCACGCCCTGCGCCGCCAGCCGCTTCTCCGCAGCCTCCAGCATCAAGCTGCCCACGCCGCTTCGCCGATAAGGTTCCAGGACGTCGATCGTAATGATGTGCCCCTCGCTGCCGCGATGCGCAGTGAGCAGGAACGCAATGATCGCCCCCGCCGTTTCGGCCAGCAGGCAATCCGCGCCGGGGAACTGCATGTACTCGGAAAGTTCCCGGCGTGAATACGCGATCCCCGGTGGATAGCAGGCCTTGTCGATGGCCAGCAGCACCGGAAAATCCTCCGGGTGGAACGGACGCAGCGCGGGACGCACGGGAGCCTAGATTTCCAGTATGACGGGCAGAATCAGGGGCCGTTTGGCGGTTTGCCGGTTGAGGTAGCGCTTCAGGTCGACGCGAATCTTTTCCTTCATCACTGTCCAATCGGTTTTCTCTTCCGCGTTCGATCCCTCGATCGTCTTCATTACCACTTCGCGCGCCTTCACGATGATGTCGTTGCCGTCATCCGAAGGCAGAAATCCGCGGGTCACGATCTCCGGCGGCGATTCCAGCCTTCCGGTGTGTTTGTCGATCGCGATGATCGGCACCACCACCCCGTCTTCCGACAAGTTCTGCCGGTCGCGGATCACCACTTCTTCGATCTCTTCGAGCGATCCCGAATCCACCAGCACTCGCCCCGCCGTCACCGGATCGCGCCGGTGCGCCGTGCCGTCCGCCTTGAACTCAATCGGCTGCCCGCTTTCCAGCAGGAATATCTCGCCGGTCACCACGCCCAGCCGCTGCGCCAGCGCCGCATGGCGGAACAAATGCCGGTACTCGCCGTGTATCGGAATAAAGTGTTTCGGCCGCACCAGCTGCAGCAGGATTTTCATTTCTTCCTGGCTGGCGTGCCCGGAGACGTGAATCGGCGCGGTCCGCTCGCTTTCGTAATACACCAGCACCTGTCGCCGGAACAGATGATCGATCATCCGGAAAATTGCCTTCTCGTTTCCCGGAATGATCCGCGACGACAGAATCACCGTATCGTTCTCCGCTATCTCCAGCAGCCGGTGATTACCCACCGCGATGCGCGAAAGCGCCGACATCGGTTCGGCCTGGCTGCCGCTCGCCAGCAACACCAGTTTCTTCTGGTCAAATGTCCGAATATCCTGCGGCCGCACCACACTTCCGTCCGGCACTCGCAATTGCCCCAGCCCGTGCGCGATTTCCACGTTGTCGACCATGCTCCGGCCGACGAATCCCACTTTCTTCCCCGTCTCCAGCGCGATATCAATGACCTGCTGAATCCGGTGGATCGAGCTCGCAAAGCACGACACCACGATTTTTTCCGGCGCCGCGCGGAACAGCTCTTCAATCCTTACCCGCACCTCGCGTTCCGACGGCGTGTACCCCGGCCGCTCCACGTTGGTGCTGTCGCTGAACAGCGCCAGCACTCCGTCCCGCCCGTACCGCGCAAACGCGTGCAGATCGAACGGCTTGTTATCCACCGGCGTGTGATCCATCTTCCAGTCGCCGGTGTGGATGATCACTCCCACTGGGGTGGTGATCGCCAGCGCCACGCAGTCGATGGTGCTGTGCGTCACGTGGATAAACTCCACCTTGAACGGCCCCACCTCAAACGTGCCGCCCGCGGAAACCTCATGCAGCTTCGCATCGTCCAGCAGGCCGTGCTCGGTCGAGCTTTTTGCGCACCAGCGCCAGCGTGAACTTGGTGCCGTAAATCGGCACGTTCAGGTCCCGCAAAATGTAGGGAATCGCGCCGATGTGGTCTTCATGCGCGTGAGTCAGAACGATCGCGCGCACCGCGCGCTTGTTCTGCTTCAGGTAAGTGGTGTCTGGAATCACCACGTCGACGCCCAGCAGCTCGGAGTCCGGAAACATCAGCCCAGCGTCGAGTACCAATATATCTTCAGCGTAACGCAGGGCCAGCATGTTCATACCGAACTCGCCCAGCCCGCCCAACGGAATTGCCCACAGCGAAGGTTTGCTCAAGAAGTTTTATCGATCCTTTTGTAATCACTCCATCGTACCACACCGTACATACATACCCGCCATGCCGCCGCCAGAATCACAGACGGTGAGGCTCCCGGCACCGTACTTCGCGCCTATAGTCCGGTTTCAGATTTTGTCTTAGGCCGCCGTCGTTGCGGCTGGGTGCCCCAGGTGTCGGTTTTACGCCTGGGTTCTCCACGCCTTTGCCTATCTTTGTGCAGTACGGTTCGCCGCCGTTATCTGTTCCGGGTGCCCCACTCTTCCCGATTTTTGGGAAGGGTGGGCGTCAAAACCTCCGGCCCCAACCACGCCTTTGCCTATCTTTTTGCAGTACGGTTCGCCGCCGTTATCTGTTCCGGGTGCCCCACTCTTCCCGATTTTTGGGAAGGGTGGGCGTCAAAACCTCCGGCCCCAACCATGCCTTTGACTATCTTTGTGCAGTACGGTTCGCCGCCGTTATCTGTTCCGGGTGCCCCACTCTTCCCGATTTTTGGGAAGGGTGGGCGTCAAAACCTCCGGCCCCAACCATGCCTTTGACTATCTTTGTGCAGTACGGTTCGCCGCCGTTATCTGTTCCGGGTGCCCCACTCTTCCCGATTTTTGGGAAGGGTGGGCGTCAAAACCTCCGGCCCCAACCATGCCTTTGCCTATCTTTGTGCAGTACGGTTCGCCGCCGTTATCTGTTCCGGGTGCCCCACTCTTCCCGATTTTTGGGAAGGGTGGGCGTCAAAACCTCCGGCCCCAACCATGCCTTTGCCTATCTTTGTGCAGTACGGTTCGCCGCCGTTATCTGTTCCGGGTGCCCCACTCTTCCCGATTTTTGGGAAGGGTGGGCGTCAAAACCTCCGGCCCCAACCATACATTCCAACCTAAGCCCTAATCTTTCGACTTTATGCGCCCCGTGCAAACGGTGCGCCCCGCGCAAACGCCGCCCTAGTATTCCCGCTCCCCGCCCGAAAACAACCGCGCCACCGCCACCAACAACACCGCACCCACCGTAGCCGCCGCCACACTCCCAAAAAATCCGAACGCCGTAATCCCCAGCTTCGAGAAAACCCATCCGCCAATCACCGCCCCCACCAACCCAATCACAATATCCGCCAGACATCCGAACCCTCGCCCGCGGGTCACCACTCCCGCCAGCCACCCAGCCAGCAATCCAATCAATATCCACCAAACCAGCGGATGACTTATAAAAACCTGGATCGAGTGCTCGTTAACAGTTCCTTGGCTCATAGTTCCCCTAGTCGCAGCTCACGACCGCGCTTACTTCCCGCGATTCGCTCCACAGAAAATGTAACCC
Source organism: uncultured Acidobacteriota bacterium (assembly GCA_963725655.1). Taxonomy (GTDB): domain Bacteria; phylum Acidobacteriota; class Terriglobia; order Acidiferrales; family UBA7541; genus CAVRXT01. Next base: position 1,957,821 of record CAVRYY010000001.1, read on the forward strand.
AGACACTTGTAAATCAATTTCGCCGCCAGAAAATCCGAAGCGTGATCGCCCGGCTGCGGCAACAACTCCACCACATCCATCGCCACAATTCGCTTGCTCGCCGCCACCGCCCGCACCAGCGCCAATACTTGGTACCAATCCAGGCCGCCCGGCTCCGGCGTCCCGGTCGCCGGCACGTATGCCGGATCCAACCCGTCCAGATCGATCGTCAAGTAGACATCATCCGTCAAATCCGCCACCACCCGCGGCGCCCACGCTGTCCACCGCCGCGCGCGCGATATCCTTCGCCCAGTAAATCTTCGTCCGCAGCCGCGGAATCGCCTCCGCTTCCTCCACCGAAAGCGAACGGATGCCCACCTGCACCGCCGGACAAATCTCCACCACCCGCCGCATCGCGCACGCGTGGCTCGTTGGATTGCCGTGATAGGACTCCCGCAAGTCCGCATGCGCGTCGATCTGCAGCACGCTCAACCCCGGAAATTTTCGCGCTGCTGCGGAAACCAGCGGCGGAGTCAGCGAATGTTCGCCGCCCAGCGCCACCGGAAGTTTTCCATCTCCCAGCACCGCCAGCTCCGCGGTGTAAAGCTCCCCCAGCACTTTTTCCAGTGTCCCTTCCTGCGTTTCGATCGCCGGCAGCGTGGCGATCCCGAATTTCTTGTAGATCTCCCTCTGCAGTTCTTCGTCATATAGCTCCATGTTGCGGCTCGCCGCGATAATCGCCGCCGGGCCGTTGCGCGTCCCATGCTCGTAGCTGGTGGTCCGCTCCAGCGGCACCGGCAAAATAACCGCGCGCGATTTCTCGTAGATCGAATCTTCTTCCGGCAAATCCGCCAAAATTGTCAGGAGCCGCCGCTGTATAGGAGTTTTGGGCCATGCGGGAATTCCAAGGGTGAATTTATTTTGCGCCCCGCGAGCTGTAAAATCCTCGCGTAAAATCGGTGCGCTTGTATTATTCGCTTGCCTGTAATATCACTATTCGCGCGCCGTCTCGCCGCCGCACCTGGCGCGAATCGCCTTTACATTACCTGCGAGGGAGATGAATGGCAAAGAAAAAGGGTGTGACTGGCCGAATCCTCCACGACCCTGTCGCCGATCGCCTGCAGCCGGTTTACCCGCTTGATCTTTCCAAGGCCCGCACCGTCGACGACTCTCGTTCGCGCCATGGGGCAGACCGCTTTCACCGGCCGCCAGATCGGCGATGCCGCCGACGTCCTCGAAGCCATGGCCCGCGATAAAGATTGCTTCGTGGTCATGACTCTTTCCGGCGCCCTGACCGTCGCCAAGATGGGCCTGATTTTCTGCGACCTCGTCGAATCCGGCATCGTCCAGCGCCATCGTTTCCACCGGTGCGCTCGATGGCCCACGGTTTAGTCGAGGCCACCGGCCTTTCTCATTTTCGTTACGACGAGAAAATGGACGATCGCGACTTTGTTCGAAGCCGGATACAACCGCGTCTACGATACCCTCGAACCGGAAACCAATCTCGACGCCGTCGAAGAAGTCGTCCAGGGCATCCTCAGCGCATGGGACGCCGAAGAAACCGTCTGCAGTTGGAAGCTAAACAAGCGCATTGGCGAATACCTGCTCAAGCACTCCAAGGGGCGGGGAATTCTAAAATCCGCAGCGGTCCACAACGTCCCGGTCTTCGTTCCGGCGTTCAGTGATTCCGAAATCGGCATTGATTTTGCTCTGCATCACCGCATTCGACGCGCCGCCAACCGTCCCACTCTGCGCTTCGATCCGTTCCTCGACTTCGAACACTACGCCTCCACCATGCTGGCCACCAAGCGCATGGGAATTTTCACCTTGGGCGGCGGCGTCCCCAGAAACTGGGCCCAGCAATTCGGCGTCTACGCCGAAATCCTGGCTCGCCGCGGCTACGAGAAACTCCCCCTGAAGCGCTACAACTACGGCCTGCGCATCTGCCCCGAACCAGTCCATTGGGGCGGCCTAAGCGGCAGCACCTACACCGAAGCCGTCTCCTGGGGCAAATTCGTCCCCCCGAGGAAGGCGGCCGCTTCGCCGAAGTCTTCGACGACGCCACCGTAGCCCTCCCGCTAGTAGTAGGCGCTGTCTTGGACCGCCTGGGCTACTTCGACCGCAAACCCACCAAAAAATAGTCGCACCGATAACGAATCGACGAGGGGGTGCTGAGCGAAGCGCAGCGGGTGCCCCAGGTGTCGGTTTCACACCGGGGTTTTCCAAGTTTTTGACTCGCCTGGCTTTGCCTGCCCCCGTTGCAGCTCCCCCACTCATGGCGGAAAAACACCACACGCAAGAACAACCGCACCAAAAATGTCACTCCGCCCGTCCAGTGTCCAAAGTTTGCCTTAAGAAGTAGCAGGTGGGTACCCCACTCGTCGCCTTCACGTGTGGGGTTCTTGACTTAGGTTTCCAGGTTCTGCGCCCTCATTTTTTTCGGATGCCACTGTTCCCGGTCTGTAAGAAGGTGGTGTTTTGACTTTGCTGTAGCCGTGGAAGGTGGGTGGCGCACCCTTCGCCGTCAAGGGTGCGGATTATGTCTAGCCACAATCTCAATTGCCCCCGAGCACCCGATATTCCCGTAGCGTCGTCTTTGCCTCTCTCTGAGCCTTTGGTTTCGTACCGCCGCCACTCCAGGCGGACAAAAATCCAATCCCAGCCCACCTCGCGTTAAAACGCGGGCAAACCCTCAGCGCTCGCGCGGGGTTTCCATCCTTCCCCGAGTCTTTGGGGTTTAATCCATTGAAGCTCTTCGGCCTCCGTTCCGACGCCCCGATCTCTTCGCGGCCGGAGCAAAATAAGCGTATATTGCCACCGCCCCACATCCGCCTCGGGAGACGATTCAATGAAAGCAACCTTCACAATCTTGGTTTTAATAGCAATACTTTCACTCCCCGCACTCGCGCAACAGGCCCCACCCCCGGACCCGCTGCTCGATCATATGACCGGCCACTGGCTACTGCAGGGCAAGATCGCCGGCCACGAAACCACCCACGATGTAGACGTCGAGTGGCTCCTGGGCCACGAGTATTTGCAACTCCATGAGATCTCGCGCGAAAAGAATACCCACGGCCGCGCCGCGTACGAAGCGATCGCCCTGATTGAATGGGATCAAACGGCAAGCGAGTATCGGTGCCAGTGGCTCGACTCGACGGCTGGCGGCGGCCTCTCCGCCCAGGCCATCGCTCACGCCAGGCGCGATGGCGATCGGATTCCGTTCTTGTTCAAGTATAAGGGTGGCGATTTTCACACCACTTTCGCCTACAACAAGAGCAACGATACCTGGCAGTGGATCATGGACAACGAGGATGGCGGGAAGTTGGTGCCATTCGCGCGTGTGAAACTCACCCGGAAATAGCCGCTTCGCCGCCTGCGGACGAATCACCTAACTCGTCTCGACTTGAATTTCCGATCGCACCGTTCCCAGACCGGTCACCTGCGGTGTGTAGGGCAACCGATAGATCGTATAGCGGCTCGCGTTCCCGGATTTGCGGTGTACCGTATTCGCCGGATCGCATTGAAACCCGGCATTCAACAGGGCATTCGTGACAACCTCACGCAGTTCACGCAGCTCCGCGCGTGAGCGCGGTTCATTCGACACCATTTTCAGGTCGATATCTTCCGACATGCGCCGGATAAGACGGTGAGCCCGGCTTAAAGCGGTTCCGCCACTGAACACCAGACGAAACGGCCGAACATCCGTCGCGCGAATCGCCGCAAGCGCCCTGACCACATACCAATCCTTCTCAACCAACACGGGACTCGGCAGATCGAAATGCCGTTGAACCTCGAGCAGCTCTTTGCAAAGACGGTTTATCGCGCAACCACCAGCTCCTGACCGCCGTCGCGGAGCCGCCGCGAAAATCTCCCTTTCACCCGCACCACTGGATTGAGCGGAATTTGCGTGGAACGTCTTTCGTTGTAGTCCTCTTCGGCTTCGGAAAATTCCCACGCCACGCCAAGCTTGGTCAGCGCTTGCCGCGCCGCCCCTAGAAATCCGTTCCGGCTATCGAGGATCGGGTCTCCGGAAAGCCGCGAGACAACCGCCCGCCCATTCACTCCATAGCCGAGGCGTACCAGCTGTTTCTCGCGCACGAGGATGCGCAGTACTCGCAGAACTTGATCCTCGCCGCCGAGGTCCCGAAACTCGCGCGGCAAAAACACATCTTCACCGCGTTTCCGCGCGATCCGACTCTCAATCCGGTCGCGCAATGTTTTTTGTCGACGCATACGCACCTACAAAAACCCGACACTAAGTATTGGCAAAAACCCGACACGTAGCAACCGTAAACCACTGTGGATTAGACACTTGGCGCAGGCATGATCGGGTCCCGCAAAACTCCAATCCGGGCTCGTCTCGCTCGAAAAACGAGGCGAACCTCAAGCGCTCAGCCCTTCGATTTCGTCAGGGAATTCAAATCCGGAAGGAAAATCCACCGCAGAAAAACCTAGTCGTCATCACCCAGCAAAATCGCCGCCGCCAACACCGTAGTCCACAACCCTCTCTTATCCCCCACCGCCGACTGCGTAATATTCATCGTCCGCACGATCTTATTCGATATCCGGTAAACTTCCTTCTTCTCATCCCACGACAAATCCGGATCGAACTCCACGTTCAGCGTAGTCGCCAGCATCTCCGCCGCCAGCTCTTCGGTATACTCCCCCGCAATTTCTTCGCTTTCCCCGAACGAATGATGCTCGGAAAGATATCCGAACATCGACTTATCCCCCGGCAGCGCCAGTCCCACCCCTGCCGCGATCAGCCGATGCGGCTCCCGGGTCTGATTCTCGCTGATCACCGTGAACGCCACTTGCCCCGGCTTCAGGTGCTTCAATCCTTCGCTGCGGGAAATCAGTTTGCAGTACGGTGGGAAAATCGAAGAGACCCGAACGATGTTGCAGGCCGCGATACCCGCGTTGCGCAGGGCAAGCTCGAAGCTCGATAGCCGCTCCCGGTGTTTACCCACTCCCTTGGTTAGAAAGATCTTCTTCGCGACGAACGCCATGGAGTGGTCGGGACTGCGATTCCTCCGCTACCGAACTAAGGGAAAATTTGCTTGCGGAAAAAAATTAACAAGAAGGGAAGGGGGTGTCAATCAATTTCGGAGATTTTCACGCGATATTGATACTCGCGGCTCAGCCTCGCCGCAGAAATTCGCCGGCTTATTCCGCGCAAAGTGAAACGCACGGCGCCAGCAAATCCGAAACCGCGATCAAATCTTTCAATTCCTGCGGAGTGAAGTCCGGTCCCGCGGCATGCGATGTCCGCGCTTTTCGGCTCACCTGGATCACGCCCACCACTTTTTTCTGGAAAACCAGCGGCACGCTCATGATTTTCTGAATCGGATCTCCCGGCGCATCGTCCAACTTTACCGCCTCAAACACCGACGCATGCGGCACCACCGAAAAATGATTGATGATTTCCGGACGCCGTTCCCGCGCCGTCCGCGCCGCCAGTGACGACATGCTCGTCAACGGGATGCTCCCCACCTGCTGCAATTTCTCCGGCACCACGAAGCGCAGGTGTTTGCCGTCCTTGGACAGCGAAAACACCGCCACTTCCGCCAGGTTCACTTCGAAACTGCGGCTAATATGCTGCGCGGCCTTGGTCAGGGCATCAGTGTCGTTCTGGCCAGTTCGCACAATTTGGTGCGCAATCCGTGTGATTTCGGTCGTAAGTTCGAGCGGCATTGGTCCTCTTTGAAACTATATTGTGAGCCAGAATGGCATAGCCACAAGTGTTAAATTTCCCCGTGACGCGGTCTTGCAAACACCTCCCCGCCGCCCCGTACGAAAGTCGAGTCGGCCCAGCACCTTTCCGCGCCCGCCATCTGAAGTCCGCGCTTTTCAAGTTCGCGTGTGGCCGCTATTCAGAATAGATTTCGCGCCATAAATCCCCTGTGATAAACTGTGCTTTGAAATCGTAAGTGTCGCAGAATCTTCGGGTTTGACATCGGCAAGCGGAGCGTGCATGTCGTCCTTACCGGCTCAATCCAAAGCCAGTTACATCCTCGACAAGCTTCAATCCCTTAGCGGCGTGGTACCCATCGGGGCATTTCTTCTCGAGCACCTCTGGTCCAATAGCTATGCCTTGGTCAGCGTCGCCAGCTACAACGAGGTTTCTCACTCCCTCCAGGCCATTCCGTGGCGGGTGATCGTCGAAGCCTCCGCCCTCTGGCTGCCCATCCTTTTCCATGGCATCTACGGCCTCTACATCTGGTGGAACGGCAAATCCAACGCCTTCTCCCACCCCTGGATGTCCAACTGGATGTACACCCTTCAGCGCTGGTCAGGCATCGTGGCCTTCATCTTTATTGGCTGGCACGTTTACTCCGAGCGCTTCGTCGGCCAGGGCCGCACCACTTACGCCGACATGGTCCAGGTCATGGCCAATCCTTACTACGTTGCCTTCTACATCATTGGCGTCACCGCCGCCTCTTTCCATCTTGGCAACGGCCTCTGGAATTTCGCCTGCAAGTGGGGCATCGCCGTCACCGTTCGTTCGCAGCGCGTCGCCGCTTACTTCGGCGGAGCGGTGGGCATCGCTCTCACCTTTGTTGGAATCTGCATCGTCATCGGCTTACGCTACAGCTGGTTTCCGCTGGGGTCCTACGTCCAATGAGCCAACCGAAAGTAATTATCGTAGGAGGCGGTCTGGCCGGCCTGATGGCGGCAATCCGCGTCGCCGAAGCCAACGTGGCGGTCGATCTCTTTTCGATCGTCCCGGTCAAGCGTTCGCACTCGGTGTGCGCGCAAGGCGGGATCAACGCCGCTAAGAACCTGAAGGGCGAGGGCGACTCCACCTACAAGCATCTCGACGACACCATTTACGGCGGCGATTTCCTCGCCAATCAATCCCTCGTCAAAGGCATGTGCGACTCCGCTCCTGCGATCATCGACCTTCTCGACCGCATGGGCGTGATGTTCAACCGCACCCCGGAGGGCCTGCTCGATTTTCGCCGTTTTGGCGGCACCATGTATCACCGCACCGCTTTTGCCGGTGCCACTACCGGCCAGCAATTGCTATACGCTCTCGACGAACAAGTCCGCCGCTTTGAGTCCGAAGGCCGCATCAAGAAATACGAAGGCTGGACGTTCCTCTCCGCGGTCCTCGATAACGGCGGCATCTGCCGCGGCATTTGCGCCATGGACCTCAAGACCATGGAGGTTCGCTCCTTCCGTTCCGACGCCGCCATTTTCTGCACCGGCGGCATCGGCGCCATCTTCGGCCGCTCCACCAATTCCGTGGTCTGCACCGGCTCCGCCCAATCCGCTCTCTTCCAGCAAGGCGTCGACTACGCCAACGGCGAGTTCATCCAGGTTCATCCCACCGCCATCCCTGGCGAAGACAAGTGCCGCCTGATGAGCGAATCCGCTCGCGGCGAAGGCGGCCGCGTTTGGGTCCCGCGCGATCCCGCCGACAAGCGGGTCTTCAACCAAATCCCGGAATCCGAGCGCTTCTATTTCCTCGAAGAGTGGTATCCAAAATACGGCAACCTGGTTCCGCGCGACGTAGCCACCCGCGCCATCCACAAGATTGTTTTCGAATTGAAGCAGGGGCTCGCCGGCGAAGCCGCCGTTTATCTCGACGTCACCCACATTCCCAAGGACGTTCTCGACCGCAAGCTCGAAGGCATTCTCGAAATCTACGAAAAATTCGTCGGCTACGATCCGCGCCTGTTCCCGATGAAAGTTTTTCCGGCCATGCACTACACCATGGGCGGAATTTGGGTCGATAACGACAAGCAAGCCACCAACGTCCCGGGCATCTACGCCGCCGGCGAGTGCGAGTATCAATATCACGGTGCCAACCGCCTCGGCGCCAATTCGCTGGTCTCCTGCATCTACGGCGGCATGCTCGCCGGACCCGCTGCGGTGAGTTACGCGCGCAACCTCGACAAGGGCTGCGACGCCACCGACGAAAGCGTCTTCGAACGCGAGCGCGTCCGCCAACGCGAATTCAACGATAGCCTGCTCCACCAGCAAGGCACCGAAAACCCCATCACCATCTGGAAAGAAATGGGCGAGACCATGACCGAAAACGTCACCGTCATCCGTTACAACGCCAAAATGAAGGAAACTCTCAATAAGCTGGCGTCGCTCCGCGAGCGCTACAAGAAAATCAATCTCGCCGACCGCACCCAGTGGTCCAACCAGACTTTGCAGTTCGCCCGCGAACTGCACGACATGCTCATCCTGGCCGAAGTCATCACCCTGGGCGCGATCGCCCGCGACGAAACCCGCGGCGCGCACTACAAACCAGAATTTCCCGAGCGCGACGATGTCAATTGGCTCAAGACCACCCGGGCCAGCTACAACGGCGGCAACATCCGCCTAACCTACGAGGCCGTGGACACCTCGCAGATTCCCTTGCGCGAACGAAAGTACACCCAAGCAAAGTAGCGCAGTCAGGTTGGAGTCAGGTAGAAGTAAGGCTCGCGAGGTTTTATCTGCGCAAGGTTTTGACTTAACGGTTCGACGCTTTTTTCCTTTCCGGGTGCCCCACTCTTCCCCGGTTTTGGGAAGGGTGGGCGTTCGAGACAAGGAACTCAAAGAATGAAGTCCAGCTGCGAGTATCGGGTTTGACTTACGGTGTTGGGTTTTGAAGTTGACCCTGGGCGCCCCACCCGTCGCTTTTACGTGTGGGTTCTCCACGTCTTTGACCTTTCTTTTGATTTCGTAGTTGCTAGGGTTTTCGTAGTTGAGCGAGTTACACCGAGGCGCCATGGCTACCAACAGCACCTTCGTCGTTAAGATCAAGCGCCAGCTCCGGCCCGATGAGCCCGCGCGCTGGGAAGAATTTGAACTTCGTTATCGCCCGCACCTCAACATCATCACTTGCCTGCGCGACATCGCCGAAAAGCCCGTCACCCGCGACGGTCGCGAAGTAGCTCCCATCACCTACGAAGCCAACTGCCTGGAAGAAGTCTGCGGCGCCTGCGCCATGCTAATCAACGGCAAGCCCCGCCAAGCCTGCTCCGCGCTGGTCGACAATCTCGAAAAACCGATTTCCCTGGCCCCGCTGGAAAAGTTTCCGCTGGTCCGCGACCTGCAAGTCGACCGCTCGCAAATGTTCGAGAGCCTCAAGAAAACCAAGTGCTGGATTCCCATCGACGGCACTTACCCGCTGGGCGAAGGCCCGCGCATGTCCCCCGAAATCCAGGAAGTGGGCTACCCGCTCAGCCGCTGCATCAGTTGCGGCAATTGCCTCGAGATTTGCCCCAAGGTCAATGAGCACACCAATTTCGTCGGCGCCGCCATCATCAGCCAGGTCCGCCTCTTCAATCTGCATCCCACCGGAGCCATGCACGCCGGCGAACGCCTGGAAGCGCTAATGGGCCCCGGCGGAATCGAAGATTGCGACAACGCCCAGAACTGCGTAAAGGTCTGCCCCAAGGGCATCCCGCTGACCGAATCCATCGCCGCCGTAAATGGCCAGGTAATCCGCCACGCCGTCTTCGGCTGGCTCCACGGCGCCTCCTAACCGACGCCGTGCATTTGCCTTTGTATTTCGATTTTGGTTTGGTTTTTTTTGGACCTGGGCCGCCGCCGTTACGGCTGGGTTCTCTACGTTTTTGATTTTCCGATTGTAGGGTTCGAAGGTTTTATCTTTTCCGGGCGCCCCACCCTTCCCGCTTTCCGGGAAGGGTGGGCGTTTACGCCGAGGCACAAGAAAAGATTCGACGCCACCCACCGGTGTAGAGTTTTTGAACCCAGGAGTTTCGGTTGGTTCGCTGGCTGTTAACGGTCACCATCGCGCTGTTGGCGTTGTTCTTAGTCCTCGCAACCTGCATCGCACCCGTTCAAGGAGATGCCATCTCACAACGCGCCCATGACCTGCATTTCCGCTCCCTGGTCATCGACACCCACGCCGACACCACCCAGCGCCTGCTCTACGATCACTTCGATATCGGCGTCCGCCAACACGACGGCGACATCGACATCCCCCGCATGCGCGAAGGCGGCCTCGGCGCCATCTTCTTCTCCATCTGGATCTCCGGCCACAATCACGGCCCTGCAGCCACCAACGCCGCGCTGCAACAAATCGCCGCGGTCCACGAAATGGTCCACACTCACTCCGCCGATCTGGTTTTCTGCGAAACCGCCGCTGAGATTCGCCAAGCCCACGCCGCCGGCAAGATCGCCGTCCTGATAGGCCTCGAGGGCGGCCACATGATCAACAGCAGCCTCGACACTCTCCGCCAGTTCGCCAAAGAGGGCGTCCGCTACATGACCCTCACCCACAGCGTCAACGATGAGTGGGCAGATTCCTCCACCGACAAGCCCGCGCACAACGGCCTCACTCCGTTCGGCAAGGACGTGGTCCGCGAAATGAACCGCCTCGGCATGATGGTCGACATCTCCCATGTCGCCGACAAGACTTTCTACGACGCGCTGGCCGTCAGCCAAGCCCCGCTGATCGCCTCCCATTCGAATTGCCGCGCGCTGTGCGATGCGCCCCGCAACATGACCGACGCCATGATCCAGGCCCTCGCCGCCAAAGGCGGGGTGATCCAGATCAATTACCATGTCGGCTTCCTCAGCCAGGAATATCGCGACGCCGACCTGGCCGATCCCGGCCTCGACAACCAGCGCGACGCCATCCTCGAGAAGCGCTGCGGCAGGAACGAAGCGTGTAAGACAATCGAAGGCGAAAAATTTATGCACGACATGGTCAAGCAAGGTAAGCTGCCTCGAGTAGGTTGGGAGAAAATCATCGAACACATCGATCACGCCGTGAAGCTGGTCGGCGCCGATCACGTGGGTTTGGGGTCTGATTTCGACGGCGCCAACATGCCTTTCGGCATGGAAGATTGTTCGCAACTGCCCAAGATCACTCAGGCCCTGCTGCAGAAGGGCTATTCCGAATCGGATGTGCAGAAAATTCTCGGGCGGCAACACTCTCCGCGTAATGGAGCAGGTGGAAGCCACCGCGCAACGACTGGGAGGGAAGTCGTGAACTTTTACCATCGCACCATTCGCATCGCATTTTGTGCAGTAGCTTTTCATCTCATCGCGGGAGCGCTGGCAGCGCAGACGCCCGATCCGAACACGGCTATGAAGGCTCAGACCAAGCCTGCCACCACCACCCATAGGACATCGACTGTGACCAACTCTGGCTCTCTGCTGCATCCGGCCACCCTGCACGCGCAGGCTCCGGAAACGTTCGACGTAAAATTCACCACCACCCACGGCGATTTCACCGTTCACGTCACCCGTGCCTGGGCGCCTCTCGGTGCCGACCGCTTCTACAATCTTTGCAAGCACGGCTTCTTTAACAACGCGGGATTCTTCCGCATCGTTCCCGGCTTCATGGTGCAGTTCGGCATCTCGGCCGACCCCAAGGTAGCCGCGGTCTGGGACAGCGCCAAGATCAAGGACGATAAGGTCACCCAGAGCAACACGCCGGGCATGGTCACCTTCGCCACCGCCGGTCCCAACACCCGCACCACCCAAATCTTCATCAACTACGGCAGCAACACGTTCCTCGATGGCCAGGGCTTCGCTCCGTTCGGCACGGTCACCGACGGCATGGACGTAGTAAAGAGCCTTTACCCCGGCTACGGCGAATCGCCCGACCAGGGCCAGATCACCCGCAACGGCAAAGCCTACTTGGACAAGAATTTCCCCAAGCTAGACTCGATCAAGACCACCGCAGTGGTGGGCGAACCAGTGCACACCGCAACCCCGGCGCATCACACCGGCACCACCGGAGCTACCGGTTCCACCACTCCGACCAAGACCACACCGCAGTAGCAACAACGATTCGCGCTTCGAACAAAAGGCGGAGCGGCCAAACCATCGGCCGCTCCACTTTTATTTCAGCGCAAAACTAAAGCAGCCGTAGCGCCGCGACTCGTCGCGGAAAAACATAGCCCACGCCGGCCGTTCCAAAACCAAAATTGGGGCCTTACTGCAGGAAGGGAATTGCGTCGCACTCATTCCAAATCGCCAACGCCACAAACTCAACGCTCTAACTTCTCGCTGCACGTTCCAACGACTACGTCTTCGAATCGCCTTGCTGATGCAGCGGAGGATGCTTCGGAAAGCGCGCCGCGCGCTCCAGTTCGCCCATCTCGATCCCGGTAGACGCGAGCTTGCGTCCCACTTCAATATCGGTATTCCGCGCGATGCAAAACAGCACGCACTCCGAAGTCAAAATCGGAATCGCCCGACCCTCTACCTTATCCCCGAACGGCGCAATTTTCTCGGCATCTTTGAGCACCGCCTCGAGCTCCGAAGAAAGCTGAAACACTTTCTCCTTGGCCGGCTTCAGCGTCGGCTTGGACGGCCCGCCGCTCCGCCGCCGCGCTCCCTTCCAATTCAGCAGCCGGTGCAAACGCGATTTCGGCCCGCGATTCGCTTGCACCAGGTCGTCGTAATTGCCCAGCCAGTATTGCCAGCGCGGGGGACTCAGGCGGCAGAATTGCCGGAAGAAATCCTCCACTTCATCGGTGTTATTCCAATAGCAGGAGAGCCGTTCCCAGTTGTCGATGTACATCCCGGCCAGCAGGTCCACCACTTCGATCACATCCGCGGCGCGGCTGTTGGCCAGCATCATCGCGAGGCTTTCCGCTCGCGCTAAATCGCGCGTGAAGCGGTGACGCACCGCCGGCTTCGGCGATGGATCTCCCGTCGGGGGATGGTTTTTCCCAAGCTTGGCCATATGTTTGAGAGGTCGCTGATTCCACTTTAACAGCTACAACCCGAGCACGCCCACTAGCTCTCGCACCGATGCAGCGGACTTATCAAGGGCCTTCTTTTCCTCAGCGGTCAGCTTAATTTCGACGATTTGCTCGATTCCGCTGGCCCCCAGCTTCACCGGGACACCCACAAACAGGCCGGAAATGCCGTATTCGCCCTCGAGATAGGCCGCGCAGGGCAGGATTTTCTTCTTGTCCTGCAGGATCGCCCGCAGCATCTCCACCACCGCCGCCGAGGGCGCATAGTACGCCGATCCGGTCTTGAGCAGGTTGACGATTTCTCCGCCACCCTTGCGGGTGCGTTCGATAATGGCTTCCACGCGCGCCTGCGGCATCAGCTCGGTAATCGGAATTCCCGCCACCGTCGAATAGCGCGCCAGCGGCACCATGTCGTCGCCGTGGCCGCCCAGCACGAACGAATGCACGTTTTCTACCGATACGCGCAACTCCGCCGCCACAAACGTGCTCATGCGCGCCGAGTCCAGCACGCCGGCCATGCCGATCACGCGATTCTTCGAAAAGCCGCTCACTTTGTAGGCCGCGTGGGCCATCACGTCGAGCGGGTTGGTGACGATCACCAGGATCGCGCTCGGCGAGAGTTTTACCACCGCCTCCACCACGCCTTTCACCACTTCATAGTTCGCTTTCAGCAGATCGTCGCGGCTCAATCCCGGTTTGCGCGGGAACCCCGCGGTTACCACCACCACATCGCTATTGGCCGTAGCGGAATAGTCGCCCGCCGCCGTGGAAATTCCGGTTGCCTGCGAATCCGAGTGCAGGATCGGCGCCGACTCCATCATGTCCAGCGCCTTGCCGGCCGGAGACCCCTCGAGAATATCGGTGAGCACCACGTCCGCCAGCCCGGAATCGAGCACCCGCTGCGCCGTCGTCGAACCCACGAACCCGCCGCCTACCACCGTCACTTTCTTGCGCATCAAATCGCTCCTATATGGCCCAACCGCAATTTGTTTGTTCTGACTTAGGCCGCCGGCATTGCGGCTGCTGTCGAATTTGACTAAGGCCGCCGAACTCGCGGCTGCTGTAGATTTTGACTAAGGCCGCCGAATTCGCGGCTGGGTGCCCCAGGTGTCGGTTTCACACCTGGGTTCTCTACGCCTTTGACGTGTTTCGACTTTGGCCTCAGGTTTAGCCAGCCGCCGCAGCCTGGGGCATATTCTCAATAATCGCCGAGGCGTATTCCGACGTCTTCAATTTCTGCGCGCCTTCCATCATCCGCTCCAGGTCGTAAGTCACGCGCTTCTGCTGGATGGTCTTGGCGATGCCGTCTTCGATCAGCTTCGACACTTCTTTCCATCCCATGAAATCAAACATCATCGATCCCGAGAGCATCACCGAACTGGGATTGATCACGTCTTTGTCTGCATATTTTGGAGCGGTGCCGTGGGTCGCCTCGAAAACGCCGAAGCCATCCCCGATGTTCGCTCCCGGCGCCATGCCCAGCCCGCCCACTTGCGCCGCGCACGCATCGGAAAGATAGTCGCCGTTCAGATTCGGCGTGGCGAACACCTGGTACTCATCCGCGCGCATCAGCACTTGCTGAAACACGGAATCGGCGATCCGGTCGTTCACCAGCACTTTCTTCTTCCATTGCCCGCTTCCGTGCGATGCGTAAATCGCATCGAGAGTTTGCTTCACTTCCGCGGAGATCGATTTCTTAAACGCGTCGGTAGCCTGGTCCAGCCCGGGCTCGATCATCGCGGCAATCGCCTCGACGCTCAGATTTCCGTCGCGATCTTTGTTGTCCAGAATCCAGCTTTCCCGCTCGGTAACGATCTCGCCGCGAAATTCGTCCTTGGCCAGCTCGTAGCCCCAATCGCGGAACGCGCCCTCGGTAAACTTCATGATGTTGCCCTTGTGGACCAGGGTCACCACCCGCCGGCTGTTCTCGATGGCATGCTGGATAGCGCGCCGCACCAGCCGCTTCGTCCCGGTGGGAGAAATCGGCTTGATCCCGACGCCCGAATCGGTGCGCACCTGCTTCGCGCCGCTCTTGAGCATCTCGACGTTGAGAAATTCGATCAGCTTCTTCACTTCCGGCGTTCCGGATTTCCACTCGATTCCCGCGTATACGTCCTCGGTATTTTCGCGGAAGATCACCACGTCCATCCGTTCCGGCTCCTTCACGGGGGAGGGAACTCCGCGGAAATAGCGCACCGGCCGAACGCATGCATACAAATCCAGCACCTGGCGCAGCGTCACGTTCAGCGAACGTATCCCGCCGCCCACCGGGGTGGTCAGCGGCCCCTTGATCGCCACACGAAAATCCCGGATCGCATCCACGGAATCCTGCGGCAGCCACTCCTGAAATTGATTGAAGGCCTTTTCCCCGGCAAAAATCTCCAGCCAGGCGATCCTCCGCTCCCCGCCATACGCCTTCTGCACCGCCGCGTCGAACACCCGCTGCGACGCCTTCCAAATGTCCCGCCCGGTGCCATCCCCTTCGATAAAGGGAATGACCGGCGAATCCGGCACCCGCATCTGCCCCCCGGCATACTCGATGGTCTTGCCGCCCGCAGGCACCGCTACCCCGTTATAGGTTTGCTTCATGATTTTCGCACTCCATGGACTTGGCCGAGAGGATCCCTGTAGCTCAATCAGCGCCGCAAGAGTGTACCAAAGCCGCGCCGCAGATTTCCACATCCCCGCCACCCCCGAGGCCCAATCCCTCCAACCGTTTGCGGTGCAGGGACAAACGGGGGCAAAGACCCAATGAAGGGGCGCGATTGGGGACCGAATTGTGGTTTTTTGGCGCTAGTTTGGGCCTCCTAGACGGGCGGTTCGCCCCTCAATTGTCGCGCTTTGGCCATATTCGCCTTTATTGCCTCCCGGCGCGCGAGAAAAGCCCGTTGCATTGGGTCGTCGGGATCGAACACATAATCTCTGAACGGTTGCCGGGATTTGGGCGTTGCCGGTTGTTTAGAATCAGGCACATCCGAGGGGGTATGCTGGCGCTGGGCTGAATCCGAATTGGCGGCTTGGTGGGCCTCGCTGATCGATTTGGGGTCGAAGACGAGTTCGGCGTCGCGGGTTAGGGTGGTTTCGATTTCGGTGGCAGGGTCGGGGAGGCGGCTGCGGGCGGCGCGTTCGAGGCGGTCGATGGCAAGCATGATACCGCGGTTGGTGATCCGGGTACGCAGGGTCCGTTCCAGGAGGTTTTCGTACAGGCAGAGAATATTCCGGCGGCGCTGTTCGAAGAGGCCGGTGGCGTGGGCGTGATGGTAGATGGAGTCGCGGTCGTAAAGACCGTATTCGCGGGCGATGCGTGTGGGGCTGTTCCACTCGATAAATTTAAGTTCGATCCAGATGCGATCGGGGTGGTGGCAGACCGAGCATCTGCGGCTATGGGCCGCGGATGGCTTGGTTGCTGTGATCGGAAAATTTGGGACTTCGGCGAGGGAACGGGAAACTTGGTCGTCGATTTGATCGTTCGCTTGGCCGTTCGCTTGGTCGGTCATTTGGTCGGTCATTTGGTCGTTCATTTGCTCGTTCATTGGTGGCTCCTCCGTTTGGTGCTGCGCGAAAATTAGAACAGTGGAGGAACGGCGTCGGAAGGGATCATGTTGTGTAAATCGTCGGGAGATGTACGGAGATTGGCGGGATTTATTGCGGAGAGAGGGACGATAAGCCGGCCTTCCGGGGCCGGTTTGTGGGATACGCCCGTTTGATCAAACGCGGCCCTCGTAATGCTCTATCCCGCGAAACGGGTTATTTCTTGGACTTCGGCGTTCCGGTCAGGGCAATCGCTCGCCCCAGCAATGACATTAAAAAAATCTCGAAGCTCAGTTCCGTCGCGGGCTCCCGATAGTAACCACGGGAGCCTTTAGCTGAATCGGAGAGCAGCAAACATGCTGAATCGTAAAGCCTTTCACGGACCAATTTGGTCAAAAGGATCTCGTATCGTTTCGCGTAGGAAGCGGATTTGAATTCAGGGAAGACCTTAAAATGGGGCTCTTGTAGCTCGGACCGGCCTCGTTGAAACCGGCGTCTCTTCCAGAACCATCATATAGCCCAACCACGGCCGCGCCGATGGTTGAAAGGCGCCCTCGCGGTACGCCGCCCAGATGTCAGTTGCGCTTCCGATGGCCTCTTCCGTTCGGTTGTTATAGTTGTTCCCAAAAGCCCCAATCTGGGATTTGAACTCGATCCGGCGAGTAACTGGCTGTCGGCGACCAGAGGAGGTCCCACTTCTTTTCCGGGCGATACCAGCCTGGCAGTTCGATTCTCTTTTCGCAGTGTACGTGAGCCTCAGGACAGCCCGCAGCGAAAAGGGATTCGCGAACGAGACGCACAAAGCCATCCATCTGTCGGCCGCCGGTTACCGCGGTTCTCGCTCCCGCATCGCGAGCGCCTGTCTTGGAGCCTTGCTTCTTTGCTTGAGTGTCCCGTGTATTCCAGAAATGTCTTATGGCTGCTCGCAGCTTATTTTCGAGCCCCGGTGTATGACGCATTCGAGGCCTATTCCGCCACAGCTTTAAGGATTTCCGCGACGCTGAAAAGGGAGCTCGTTTCTGCAGCGATCCGTTTCTCGGCCAACTTGTAATAATGGGAATCTATTTCAAACCCAACGCTTTTACGTCCCCACTTCGCCGATGCCACAGTCGTCGTGCCCGTTCCCATAAACGGATCGAGTACCGTGTCGCCAACAAAGCTGAACATTCGGACCAGCCTTTCCGCAAGATCCACAGGATACGGCGCAGGATGGTGTTTCGTTGACGCCCCCGTAAGGCCAGTCCAAATTTGCTGAAACCACTTCTTATGATTCTCCGCGGAAATCACGCTCAGAATCTTTGTGGCCGCGTCGGGCGCTCGGTACCCACCAGGCTTCCGTTCCATCAGGATGAATTCGATGTCGTTCTTAATCACCGCATTAGGCTCGTAGGGTTTTCCAAGAAAACCCGCCGAACCATTCTCAACCTCGTACGCGGCATTCGAAATCTTGTGCCAAATGATGGGGGCCAAGTTATCAAATCCCAACTTGCGGCAATGCTCTTGAATCGAGGAATGGAGCGGAACCACGGTGTGCCTGCCACCATTTTCCCGCCGGGAGAGACACACGTCGCCGACCACACAAATAAGGCGTCCGCCTGGAACGAGCGCCCGAAAGCACTGCTGCCAAACTTTATCTAGCTCTTGAAGAAAATCCTCGTAATCCTCGACGTGGCCCAACTGTCCTTCCGAGTCTCGATATTCTTTAAGTGTCCAATAGGGCGGTGAAGTAAGAACCAGATGTACGCTTTCAGGCTCGAGGGCCACCATCCTTCGAGCGTCTCCAAGAAAAAGCCGATGGATGGTCGGAACCGTGTGCACTGCTCTCTCGATGCGTTTTACGGCCTCTTGATTCTTAGCGATGCGCGGGATAGCCGTCTGCAGATTGCCCAGGTCACCTAGGTCGTCGGGGACATACGAATGGAGGTCCAGTGGCTGTCCGGGCGCTGATGTTTCAACGACTTTGCGTCGAGTGGCTGAATGCATTTGGGCCATTATCCACCCATTGGTGTGTTTCTACCAATGTGGGTGGACAAGACGGTGAAGCAAAGCGAGCCGAGTGAAAATTGTGGAGAACCCAGGTGCGCAATCGACACCTGGGGCGCCCACTTCGCTTTGCTCATCACGGCAACGGCTACGTCGCGGATTATTCGGCCGCGGCGTTCTTGTGGTTTGTCTTCACAACTGCCCAGCAACCAAGCACGGGCGGCGCTACGCCGGCCGGTACACCAGGCCGATGGCGATTCCTACGAGTACCCATTCGACTGAATACGCCAGTGCCTGTTGAATCGTTAATTTGATTCCAATGTTGAGATTCACATAGTTGTGAATCACGAAGCTGCAAACGGAATAGAGTGCGACCAGGGCGCCGAAGCGCGCGCCTTCGACCACTCCTGATCCGCCCTTGTAGAGCATCGCGTACAACACAGCAAGCACCACCATCGCAACAAACATCGCGGCCATGCCCGCCGGCATGAGGCTCTTGATGCCCGCGGGAGATCGATAAACCGCCGGGTATTTCAGGAATTCGTTTTTCATGGACGACACCGCGAATGAGAGCCCTCCAAAGATGAAATACACCGCGAAGCCGGCAAGTGCTGCCAGAAAAATGCGTGATACGTTCATCGAAAATCCCCCCAAAATGCCTTACACGAAGGCTCAAGCGCCGAGCAATCACTCCAGCGCATCGCCTCAGCCGGAGAATTTACCTTCACCGGTTCTTCGTGTCCATCAGAATGCGCGAAGCACAAACATGGTGAAGCGGTGAGCTCCCGCCATCGATGCGGCGTGAGGATATCGGTTCGGATAAGCCGGGTTGTCGGGAGCCGCGAGAAGGCCCAATTGCGAAACGCCGAAAACAGGAAAAGCTGATAATCTGAAACAGTAGGGCGAGGCACTCGAAATGGCGCAACCGCAAACCTGGGATCCTGAACGCTACGCTCGCAACGCCCGTTTCGTCGCCGATCTTGGCGCGCCGGTGGTGGAGCTGCTAGCGCCGCGCGCCGGCGAGCGCATCCTGGACCTCGGCTGCGGCGACGGCGTGCTTACCGCGAAGCTCGCCTCGATGGGATGCGATGTGATCGGCGTCGATGCCAGCGAAGCGCAAATCGACGCGGCGCGAAAACTCGGTCTGGACGTCCGTGTAGCGAACGGGGAAGCTCTCGATTTCGATAGCGAGTTCGACGCCGTTTTCAGCAACGCGGCGCTGCACTGGATGAGCAATCCGGCCAAGGTCATCGCCGGAGTCGGTCGTGCACTCAAGCCGCACGGCCGGTTCGTGGCCGAGTTCGGCGGGTACGGTTGCGTGGCCAAAATCAGGAAGGCACTAGTCGAGGGCCTCAATCGCCGCGGCATCAACGGGGAAGCGGCGAGCCCGTGGTATTTTCCCACCGTTGAAGACTATTCCCAGCAACTGGTGCGCGGCGGATTCGCAGTGAGCTATGTCGCGCTGATACCCCGCCCCACTCCGCTCCCTGGTGACGTCACCGGCTGGCTGGAAACGTTCGCCGAGAGTTTCACTTCCACCTTGCCGCCCGCCGAACGACCCCGCTATATCGCTGAAGTCCGAGAAGCGTTGCGCCCAGAACTCTGCGACGCTGAGGGCAAGTGGACCGCCGACTACGTTCGCCTCCGCTTCAGCGCCGAGAAAAACTGCTAACCGACCATTGTCGGCGCCTTCTTGCCCCGCGCTGATACACGCGCTGTATCGAGTGCCCAGGCCAACTCGTCGATAGCCGGGGAACCGGGTGGATTGCGTCCCACCAGTCGACTACGCGTTATGTATCGTCCGGCCCGGCCGCTTCCTTTTCTCCCTCGAAACTTGGGTGTGCCACAATGGGCGCCATGGCTTTGATCGTTTTCTTCCGCGGCATCAACGTTGGAGGACACCGGGCTTTTCGTCCGAGCTTGCTCGCCAAAGAACTGGGCAGGTTCGATGCCGTGAACGTGGGCGCGGCCGGCACGCTGGTCGTTCGCAAACCTGGGTTGCGCGCAAAGTTCCTGGCCGAATTGCGCCGGAAGCTGCCGTTTGAAGCGGCGATCGCTTTCTGCGACGGCAGCGATCTGATTCGACTGGAGAGGGACAATCCGTTTGGAACGGCGCCGCCGCCCGCCGATGTGGTTCAATTTGTAAGCGTCCTGTCGGGGGCGGCGCGCCGCAGAGTTTCTCTTCCGATTGATCTTCCCGCAGGCGGGGAGTGGCTGGTGCGAATCATGGGCTCGAAGAATCGCCTGGTATATGGGGTGTACCGCCGCCGCATGAAAACGATTGGCTGTCTAGGGCAGATCGACCGGCTATTTGGAGCGCCAGCGACCACGCGCAGCTGGAACACAATACGCTCAGTGCTACGGATTCTGAAATCCCACCAGTCCACCAAGTAGACTCCCCGAGCCGGCAACGTGGATTGGCAATGGGCGGAGTCGGATTGACCGTCACTCGCCCCGCCCATAGGACGTAGCGGAAGGGAGGAGGCCTACGTCCAGCGTCGACCCAACTGAAATGGGCGAAAACGATCACTGAACGGACATTTTGATTGTCCGATTCCGAGACGACCCGTGGCGAAATCGGGCAGCTCGGAATCGAATGGGGACTCAACTGCCTTCAAATGTGTTACTTAGCGAATCGTTCGATTGCCTTTCTCGTGCATAGAGTATTGAGGGACCTTGGGAGGTGCTTATGGGGACGTTTTTGACCGATTTGCGATTTGCGTTTCGGACGCTGACCAAGAGCCCTGGGTTTGCGGCGGCGGCGGTGCTGACGCTGGCGGTGGGGATCGGGGCGAATGCGGCGATCTTTAGCGTAGTGAATTCGCTGTTCTTGCATCCGGCGGGGATTGCGCACGCCGATCGGCTGGTGGCGCTGCGGGCGAAGTACGACAAGATTGGGCTGATGAATATTGTGGTCTCGGCGCCGGACTTTGCGCAGATTCGGGACGCCCGGGAAGTATTCGATTCGGCGGCGATGATGCTGCAATCCGACTACAACTACCTGGCGGAGCAGGGACCGCAGCGGCTGGTGGGGTCGAATGTGACGTGGCAGTGGTTCGAGGTGTTTCGCGCCAAGCCGATTCTGGGGCGGACGTTTGTAACGGAGGACGATCAGCCGAAGGCCAACCACGAGGTGGTGCTCGCGCACCGCGCGTGGATGCGCTGGTTTGGCGGCGATCCAAACATTGTCGGGCGCGATGTGCAGCTCAACGAGCAGTCCTACAAAATAATTGGGGTGATGCCGGCGGATTTCGAATGGCCCAGCCAGACCGATCTGTGGGCGCCGCTGGGGCTGGAGGCGGGTGAGTTTCTTCCCGCCAATCGTTACAACGAGAATTATTTCGTCGCGGCGCGGCTTCGCCCGGACGTTGCGCTGGCGCGCGCCGAGGCGCGGGTTGGCATGATTATCGAGCAGGACATTCAGAACGATCCGAGCGGAAAATACGCGCAAGATTCGGGATGGGGGATGTTTGTGGTTCCGCTGAGTGAATTTGTTTTCGGAGAGGTGCGCACACCGCTACGAATACTGCTGGGCGCGGTGGCGTTTGTGCTGCTGATCGCATGCGCGAATATTGCCGGGCTGTTCCTGGCGAAGGCGACGGGACGATCGAAGGAATTTGCGATCCGCGCGGCGATGGGAGCGCAACGCTGGGACCTGATTCGGCAGACGTTGGCGGAGAGCCTGCTGGTTGGCGTGGCGGGAGTGGTGCTGGGGCTGATGTTTGCCGCGTTTGGGATTAAGGGGCTGCTGGCACTGGCGCCGGAGAATTTGGCCAGCGCGACGGCGGTGCCGATCGACCGCTTCGTGGTGCTGTTCACCTCGGGTATTGGGATCTTTGCGGCGCTGGTCTTTGGAATTGTGCCGGCATGGCACGCGTCGAATGTGGATCCCAATGACGCGCTAAAGGAAGGCAGCGCGGCGGTTACCGGCAGCCGGACGCGGCTGCGGCTGCGGTCGGTCCTGGTGGTGAGCGAAATTGCGCTGGCGCTGGTGCTGCTGGCCGGCGCGGGATTGCTGTTGAAGACGCTCTCCAACCTGGGACAGGTCAATCCGGGGTTTCGTCCGCAAGGCGTGATGAGCGCGGCGCTGGCGTTGCCGCAGACGAAATACGACACGCCGGAAAAAGAAATGATGTTCTTTCAAACTGTTCTGGAGCGGCTGAAAAATTCGCCGGGTGTGACCGCTGCGGGCGCCGGCTATCCGTTGCCGTTCAGCGGTGGCGACAGTTCGGCATCGTTTACGATTGAAGACCATCCGACGCCGCCGGGCGATCCGGGTCCGCACGGTGACGTCCGTTACGTGACCCCGGGATATTTTGGGGCGCTGGGCATTCCGATTCTGCAAGGGCGCTATTTTACCGACGAAGATCGGAAAGGAACGCAGCTGGCGGCGATCATCGACGAAAATCTGGCGCGGCAATACTGGCCGAACCAGGATCCGATCGGCAAACACCTGCGGAACGGCATCATCGGTCCGTGGTGGACGGTGGTGGGTGTGGTTGGCCACATCCGCTTCAACACCCTCGCCGGGGATGAGCAATCGGGCCAGGGCGCGCGGAGCGCCGGGAAGGGGACGTACTACTTCCCGATTTATCAGACCCAAGCGCGCGCTGGTTTTCTGGTGGCGCGAACGCCGGGAGACCCTTCCAGCTTGGGCGGGGCGATCCAGGCGGCGGTGAGCGCCGAGGATGCGCATCAGCCGGTGCATGACTTGAAGGCGATGGACGTGCGGATCGGGGCGTCGCTGGGGCCGCAACGATTTGCGGTGACGCTGCTCGGGGTGTTCGCGGGCATCGCGCTGCTGCTGGCGGCGGTCGGACTATACGCGCTGATTAGTTTCTCGGTGGCGCAGCGGATGCACGAGCTGGGAATTCGGATCGCGTTGGGTGCGGCGCCTCGGGATGTGCTGCGGTTGGTGGTGGGACAGGGGATGAGGATGGTTGGCGCTGGACTGGCGATTGGGTTGACGGCGGCGCTTACGCTGAATTATTTGATGCGCAGCTTGCTGTACGGCGTGCACGCTGGCGATCCGGTGACATATCTCGGCGTGGCGTTGGCGCTTGCGGTGGTGGCGCTGCTGGCTTGCTACATTCCGGCTCGGCGGGCGATGCGCGTCGATCCGATTATCACGCTGCGATACGAGTGACGTCGCGCAGCGCAGCGAGGGCGTAAGATCCGTCCGAGTGTCAGTCAAAACCCCCAAACGTGAAACCGGCGTGTGCGGCACCAACTGCAACTGCGGAATCGGAGCGCCTGTCCGAGTGCGGCGGGAAACCGAATGGTGTTACAGAAATGTAACAATCGGCTGGCGCGGTGGGTGCATAATGCACGCCGCTGGCGTTTGTTCTTGCGCTGCGCGGATAAGGAGCCAAGCCGGTGGCCCTGTTTTCGTTTCTTGACCGAGATAAATCTGTCGCGCATGCGGGTTTCAGCCGCTGGCTGGCGCCTCCTGCGGCGCTAGCCATTCACCTGGCGATTGGGCAGGTGTATGCGTTCAGCGTGTTCAAGATTCCCCTGACCCAGCTGATCGGAATTTCGAAATCGGTGGATGGCGACTGGAAGCAAACGCAGGTCGCCTGGATATTCTCGGTGGCGATTGCGATTCTGGGGCTCTCTGCAGCCACGTTCGGAAAGTGGCTGGAAGGCGCAGGACCGCGGAAGGCGATGTTCGCATCGGCGGTTTGCTTCGCGCTGGGCTTTTTCATTTCTTATTTCGGGGTGGTGACCCACCAGCTCTGGTTGCTTTACGTTGGTTATGGATTCGTCGGTGGGATTGGCCTTGGGCTGGGGTACATTTCGCCGGTGTCCACGCTGATCAAGTGGTTTCCGGATCGGCCTGGGCTGGCGACCGGAATGGCGATCATGGGATTTGGCGGGGGCGCGATGATTGGCTCGCCGCTGGCCGTGAAACTCATGGCTCACTTTCGCAGTCCTACGGACGCGGGCGTCGGCAAGGCGTTTCTGGTGATGGGCACGGTCTATTTTCTGTTCATGATGTTTGGTGTTTTCTCGATTCGCGTGCCTGCGGAAGACTGGAAGCCGGCGAACTGGACGGCGCCGGTGAAGCCTGCGGCGATGATCACCACGCATAACGTCGACGTGAATACTGCGTTTGGCACCCCCCAGTTTTGGTTGCTGTGGATTATTTTGTGCACCAACGTTACCGCTGGAATCGGGATCATCGAACAGGCGTCGCCGATGATTCAGGAATTATTTAAGGGGACGATTGGGCCGGTGGCGGCCGGGGGATTTGTGGGGCTGCTGAGTATTTTTAATATGGGCGGACGGTTTTTGTGGTCTTCGATTTCCGATTACATCGGAAGGAAGCCCACTTATTTCGTTTTCCTGGCGCTGGGAGCGGTGCTGTACTGGGTGCTGCCGCTTACCGGCGCCAACCATTTGAACAGCGTGTTCCTGTTCGTGAGCATCGCGGCGATATTGATTTCGATGTACGGCGGGGGGTTCGCTACGATTCCTGCGTATCTGCGGGATATGTTCGGGACTCATCACGTGAGCGCGATTCATGGGCGGTTGCTGACGGCGTGGTCGGTGGCCGGGGTGCTGGGTCCGGTGCTGGTGAATTACATGCGGGAAAATCAGTTGCAGCACGGTGTGGCCAAGGATGCGGCATATCAGAGCGTGCTGCACTTTATGGCGGGGCTGTTGGTGATTGGGTTCGTGGCGAATTTGATGGTGCGGCCGGTGGCGGAGAAATACTGGATTCGTTAGCAAGGGGCGCAGAACACCAACACAATAGACCCAAGGCGAAGTGGAAGGAGCGGATAAATGGGTGATGATTCGAATCCACGGAGATCGTCGGCGGTTAGCCTGCTGGTGGCGTGGACGATTGTGGGCGTGCCGCTGGCTTGGGGCGTTTACAATACGCTGCTGAATTCCTTGAAGCTGTTTCGGTAGCGGCGCGCGGCGGCACCGGCGTGGGCGTGCTGCGCTCGAAACTGCTTGCCTACAATCGGCCGGACCACACCAAATACAGGATGATCAGGATTACCATGCTGACGCCGCCAATCGGATAAAAGCCCCAGGACTTGCTATGCGGCCAGATGGGCAGACTCGCCACTAACACCACCAAGACTACCGCACTCAAAACTGCCATTAGGAACATGTCAGCCCCTTTACGTTAAAACGACTGGTGGGAGTTTACTCCTATTTCGATGGGCAGGGGCACGGGTGCTTATGGAGAAGGGCGGGGGAATTGCTGTAGGGACGATTCGGGATGATCGCCAACCGGGGCCGGAGCGGGCCGCGCGGACCCGCTCCGCCTGGTGCGCTGGATCCAAGGCGTGCGAAGCACGCGCTAGATCTTCTCGATACGGATCGAGCCGTCGCCGGAGGTGACCGTCAACGGGCCGCCGCCGCCGTTCATTTTGCCGTGGATTGAGGAACCGCTCAGCGATCCTGCTACGGTCACGGGGAAATCCAAGCTGATGTGACCGTCGCCGGTGTGGACCGAGAGGTCGGCGGTGAAGTCTGCCGGCAGGCGCAGATTCACGCGGCCGTCGCCGGTGTGCAGCGTCCAGCCGCCACCCTCGGGAATCTTGGAGCCTGCGAGCGCGTCGGCGTCGATGCTGCCGTCGCCCGATTTGAGATTGAGAGAATCGAACCGTCCGCTAACTTGCACGCGGCCGTCGCCGGTATCGGCGGCCAAGGTGCCGTCGAGAGCGGCGCCCTGAATGTGGCCGTCGCCGGTGTGCAGCTTCAGGTTCCCCTTGAGTCCGGTGACGTTGATATTGCCGTCGCCGGTGGTGATGTGAATGGTTCCGCTTACCGGCTGGGCGGTGACGTTGCCGTCCCCACTGGATACATCCAGATCCGAACCCGACGGGACGTGCACGGTAATCGCTACGGATGTGTGGCTACCGCCGAAGAGATGGAAGTGCATCGAGGGCAGTTTGACGTCGAGGCGCACGGCATCGCCGACCTGGCTCTCGCTGACGCGGACGTCGCCGGGAATGCTATAGCCTTCGGCTTGGACGTCGGCCTGAATCTCGCCTGCGGGGCCGGGCAGGATACTGATGTTGCCGTCGTCGGTGGCCACGTGGATGGACGGCCGGCCGCTGACGGTGTACTTCTTGGTCCACTGCTCGGCGCTGGCTGGCGAGGCTGCGGCCAGAGCGGCCAGGGATATGGTTAGGACGCACAACAAACGCCCTGCATTGGACGCAAGGCCGCGGGCGAAGAGCGGGCGCGCGGTGATTTCTGATTCCGCCTGGAAGTCTGGTTGCCGGGAGCAACTGTTCAGCATGTGTGTTTCCTCCACCTTCGCTATAAGGAACGAAGGTCGGGTCGAAAAAGTTCCGTGGTTCGTGGCGCTATTGTAAGGCCTACCGGCCACGGGGCGCGGCTGCGGTCTTCGCCTGGGGTTTGGGCCTAAGAGCTGCCAGGAAAGCGGAGAGTGGCAGGGTGTTGACTACGTCGGATTTTTCGAGCCAGCCGCGGCGGGCGGTGGTGACGCCGTACTTCATGTAGTTCAGGTTGATGGTGGAGTGGGCGTCGGTGGAGATGACCACTTTCACGCCTTTCTTCTTGGCTTGGCGGAGGTGGATGTCTTTGAGATCGAGGCGGTCGGGGTAGGCGTTGGTCTCGACGATCACGCCGTGTTTCTTGGCGGCGTCGAGGATTTTTTCCATGTCGTATTCGAACGGTTCGCGGCGCAGCAGGAGGCGGCCGGTGGGGTGGGCGAGGATTTGGGTGTAGGGATTTTCGATGGCGGCCAGGATGCGGTCGGTCATTTCGAAGCGATCCAGGTTCATGTAGGAGTGGACGGAGGCTACGACTACGTCCAACTGGGCGAGGGTTTCGTCGGCCAGGTCGAGGGCGCCGTTTTTCAGGATGTCGACTTCGATTCCGGCGAGCAAGCGGATGCCGTCGACGCGCTTTTGGGCGGCGCGGATTTTTTTCATGTGCTCGAGGGTGCGCTTGTCGTCCATTCCGTTGGCGACGGTGACGGCTTTGGAGTGGTCGGTCAGCGCGATGTATTCGTAGCCCAAGTCGCGGGCGGCCGCGCCCATCTCTTCGATGGTGTTCTTACCGTCGGAGGCGGTGGTATGCATCTGCAGATCGCCGCGAATATCTTTCAGAGTTACCAGGCCGGGGAGGATGCCTGCTTCGGCGGCGTCGATCTCTCCGGAGTTTTCGCGCAGCTCGGGGGGAATCCATGCGAGCTTGAGCTTGGCGTAGACGTCTTCTTCGGTCTTGCTGGCGACGTTGCGGGCGCCTTTGAGGGTGGTGAGAGCGTATTCGTTGAGGGTGTAGCCCATGTCGTTGGCGCGGCCGCGGAGGGTGACGTTGTGTTCTTTGGAGCCGGTGAAATAGATCAGGGCGGCTCCGAAATTCTTCTTTTCGAGGAGCCGGACGTCTACCTGCAGGCCACTGACCAGCAGGAAGCTTACTTTGTTGCCGCCGCGGGCCAGGACTTCTTCGATTTCCGGGAATTTCAGGATGTGTTCAGCGAGGGCGTCGATATCGGCTTGTTTCTCGTGGCCGGGGGCCAGAGTGACCAGCAGGTCGAGGTCGCCGATGGTTTCTCTACCGCGACGCAGGCTGCCTGCCGGGGTGACTGATTCTACCGCGGGGCCTGCCTGGCGGATGTGCGCGGAAATTTTGTCGGCGGCGATTTCGGCGGTGCTGATCTTGAAGCGGCCTGAGGATTTGCTGAAGAAGGTGGTGGCTTTGAGGATGTTTTGTTCGCTCTTCTCTCCGAAGCCGGGCAAATCGCGAAGCTTGCCTTCCTGGGCCAGCTTGGCTATGTCCGCGACGGTGGCGGCTTTGAAATGGGACCAGAGGAAGGCTACTTTTTTGGGGCCCAGGGATTGGAGCTTGAGGATGTCGAGCAGGGTGGGCGGGAATTTCTTCAGCAATTTCGTGCGCAGGGCGTACTCGCCGGTTTTCAGAATTTCGCGGATGTGCGCGGCCATGTTGTCGCCGATGCCGGGGAGTTCGGTGAGCTGGTTGCCGTCGGCGGCGATGTCTTCGATGCGCTCGTGCATGCCGTCGAGGAGCTCGGCAGTTTTTTCGTAGCTGCGGTAGCGGCCGATGATGGCGCCGTCGATTTCGAGGAGTTGCGCGGTCTCGCGCAGGATGCGGGCTACGTCGCGGTTTTCCATGGGGGGATTATACCGTTTGCACGGGGCGCTAAAAACCGAAAGATAGAGGAGGATTGGGCGGCGGACACATCAAAACCAAGTTCAAGAAGAGACGTAGAGAACCCACACGTAAAACCCACACGTAAAACCGACGTGTGGGGCACCCACCGGCAACTTCAACGTCAGAATTATTTTAAGGTACGACGGATTTTGGAGTAGTAGAGGATGCCTGCTACGGATTTGCCGTCGCAGATGGTGCCGTTGCGGATCCATTTTTCGGCTTCGCGGAGGGTTAGGATGCGGAGCTCGATTTGTTCGTCGGCTTCGGGATGGGCCTGGCCTTGTCGGAGGCCTTGGGCTGCGAAGATGTGCATGGATTCCTGGACGAAGCCTGGGGTTGGATAGAGGTGCAGTAGCTTTTTGTAGCGGCGGGCGGAGTAGCCGGTTTCTTCGGAGAGTTCGCGGCGGGCGGCGGCCACCGGCTTTTCGCCGCGGTCGATGCGGCCTGCCACCAGTTCCCAGAGGTATTGAGCGGCGGAATGGCGGTATTGGCGGATGAGCAGGATGCGGCCGTCGTCGAAAATCGGCAGGACTACCACCGAGCCGGGGTGGACGATTACGTCGCGGGTGACTTCGAGGCCGCTGGGTTCGATGAGTTGGTCGCGGCGGACATCAAAGACCGGGCCGTGATAGAGGGTCTTTTGGCTGAGTATTTTTTCGGATTTGCGGGCGGCGTGCTGCTTGAGGCTTGTTTTTGGCATTGAGTTTGATTGCTCCCTGACGCATTTTATCTTATTGGCGGGTGTGGGTGTAGCGGGTCCGTTTTGTTGCCCTGGGTTGTGGCGTTCACCTATACTTGCGCGGGTGACCATCCATACGCTGATTATCGATGACGAGAGGCCGGCGCGGGACGAGCTTGCGTACTTGCTGAAGAATTTTCCGGAAATCAGCGTGGTGGCGCAGGGCAAGAACGGGCTGGAGGCGGTGGCGTTGATTCGGGAGCACAGTCCGGACCTGGTATTTCTGGACGTACAGATGCCTGGGCTGGATGGGTTTGGGGTGATCAAGAAGCTGCTGGCGGGGAAGATCAAGATGCCGCAAATCGTTTTTTCCACGGCGTACGATCACTACGCGGTGAAGGCGTTTGAAGTGAACGCGGTGGATTATGTCTTGAAGCCGTTTGATAAGGAACGGATCGCCAAGGCGATTCACCGGGCGCAGAAGGTGCTCGATTCCAATCTTTCGGCGGTGGACCGGCTGGGGACGCTGGTGACGCAACTGCAGGGGCAGCTGGGCGCGGGGGTGGCCAGCAAGGCGGCGCAAAAGACCAAGTTGCTGATGAAAGCGCAGACGCGGCTGTTGCTGCTGGACGCGGAAGAGATGGTGTACGCGTCGATTCAGGATGGGACGATTACGATTTTTTCGCGGGATATGGAGGGTGTTTCGAATTACAAGACGATTGAGGAACTGGCGGATACTTTGGATGAAGACGTTTTTTGGCGGGCACACCGGTCTTACCTGGTGAACATCAATCAGATTAAGGAAGTGCTGCCGTGGTTTAAGTCGAGTTACATGCTGAAGATGAATGATAAGCGGGCTAGTGAGATTCCGGTTAGCCGGGCGCAGACGAAGAGATTGAGGGAATTGTTGAAACTGTAGTTCGTTTTTTTTTTGATTCGAGTCGGGAACGTTGAGGTTGTGGTGGTGGTTGGATTGGGAGTTTGAGGTGCGGTGGGTTTGGGATGTTTTCCGACACGATTGTCGGGGTACGGACCGTGTTGGAAGGGTGATGGTGGTTGGATTGGGGTTTGAGGTGCGGTGGGTTTGGGATGTTTCCGACACGATTGTCGGGGTACGGACCGTGTTGGAAATGGTGGCGGCGGTTGGTTTTTTGTTTTGGAGATTCATCCGAACGCCAGGTTTGAAGGCCACCTCCTACGTTTGGGGCTTCTGGTGGCCTGTGCTAGCATCGTTTTCGCGCCTCGATGGACTTTTCTCTCAGCAGCGACCACCTTTTGATCCGGGATACTGTCCGCCAATTTATGGAGGCGGAGATGCGGCCGGTGGTGCGCGGGTACGACCACGACGGCACGTTTCCGGCGGAGCAGATTCGGAAGCTGGGGGAGTTGGGGTGCTGCGGGATGTTGGTGCCGGAGGAGTGGGGCGGGGCGGGGACGGACACGGTTGCTTACGCGATCATGATTGAGGAAGTGGCGCGGGTGTGCGCGTCGACCGCGGTGGCGCTGTCGGTGACGAATTCTGTGGCTGGGGTGCCGATCCTTCGGCATGGGACGGAGCAGCAGAAGGCGAAATATCTTGCGCGGCTGTCGCGCGGGGAAATTCTGGGGGCTTTCTGCCTGACCGAGCCGCAGGCTGGTTCGGATGCTGCGGCGATTCAGACTACGGCGGAACGGCGGGGCGACGAGTATATTCTGAACGGAACCAAGATTTGGGTGACTAACGGCGGCGTTTCGGGTGTGTACATCGTTTTTGCGAAGACTGACGTTGCGGCCGGCGGGAAGGGCATTTCCGCGTTTCTGGTGGAGCCGGATTTCCCGGGATTCCGGATCACGCGGTACGAAGACAAAATGGGGATGCGGCTGTCGCATTCGGCGGAAGTCCATTTTGAAAATTGCCGGGTGCCGGCTGAAAATCTGCTGGGCGCGGAGGGCGAGGGCCTGAAGGTGGCGCTGGGCGCGCTGGATGGCGGACGGATCGGGATTGCGGCGCAGGCGGTGGGTCTGGCGCAAGGCGCGCTGGAGGCGGCGACGAAATTTGCGAAGCAGCGGCGTGCGTTTGGGAAAAACATTTCTGAGTATCAAGCGATTCAATGGATGCTGGCGGACATGCAAACGGAAATCGAGGCAGGGCGCGCGCTGACGCATTACGCGGCGTGGGTCCGCGACAGCGGCGGGCGCATGGGCGCGCATTCGGCGCGGGCAAAACTTTACGCCACGGAAATGGCGAACCGGGTGGCGGCCAAGGCGGTACAGATTCACGGCAGCACCGGCTATTCGCGCGAAAGCGACGTGGAACGCTACTATCGCGACGCGCGGGTGCTGACGATCTATGAAGGCAGCAGCGAAATGCAGCGCATCGTGATTTCGCGCGACCTGCTGCGGGCCCCGGGGAGCGCATCGAGTGTCTGATTCCTTCACGCCGCCAGCCGGCGGCGATTCGTTGGTGGCCGGCAAACCTTCCTCGAGTGAAAAGCGTCCGCGGGTGCTGAGCGGCATGCGTCCGACCGGGCGCCTGCACATCGGGCACTATTTCGGGGCGCTGCAAAATTGGGTGAAGATGCAGGAGACGCACGACTGCTTTTATTGCGTGGTGGATTGGCACGCGCTGACGACGCACTACGAGGATACCGGGTCGATTGCGCAGAACGTGCTGGAAGTGGCGACGGACTGGCTGGCGGTGGGGCTGGATCCGGAGCGGGCGACGCTGTTTCTGCAATCGTCGGTGCTGGAACATGCGGAGCTGCATTTGCTGCTGTCGATGGTGACGCCGCTGAGCTGGCTGGAGCGGGTGCCGACTTATAAGGAGCAGATCGAGAATTTGCGGGAACGGGATTTGGGGACATACGGATTTCTGGGTTATCCGCTGCTGCAGACTGCCGATATCGTGCTGTATGGAGAGCCGGATCGGGCGATCGAGGTGCCGGTGGGGGAAGACCAGGTGCCGCATATCGAGTTGGCGCGGGAAGTGGTGCGGCGGTTTAATACGCAGTTTGGATTTGAGGTGCGGATTCCCGCTGGGAAGGCTGCGGATACGGTTCGTTTGCTGGAAAAAGTGGGCGTGAAGCAGAGTGCGATTGAGGCGGCTGCCGGGCATGACGAGCGGATTGTTCTTTTTCGCAAGCGGGCGCTGGAAATTGGGATGGCGAATTTTCTGAGCGAGCTGGGCGAGGACAAGAAGTACTTTCGCGTGGGGCAGGTGCTGCGCGAGCCGGACGTGAAATTGACGGAGACGCCGAGGTTGCCGGGGACGGACGGGCGGCGGATGGCGAAGAGTTATGGAAACGCGATCTGGCTGAGCGAACCGGTGGAGGAGATTCGGAAGAAAGTTCGGAATATGCTTACCGATCCGCAGCGGGTGCGGCGGACGGATCCGGGGCGGCCGGAGATTTGTCCGGTTTTCTATTATCACAAAGTGTTCTCGCCGGCGGAGACGGTGGCGGAGATCGATCGGGACTGTCGGACAGCGGGGATTGGGTGCGTTGACTGTAAGAGTAAAATGGCGGATGGGTTGGTGCGGTGGATCGAGCCGATCCAGGCGCGGAGGAAAGAGTTCGAGGGGCATCCGGGGAAGGTTTGGGATATTCTGGATGCTGGGTCGAAGAAGGCTGGGGTAACGGCGAAGCGGACGATGAAGAGGGTGCGGGACGCGATATTTGATTGGGATTCGGTTCGGGCGGGGCGGTGAGAGGTGAAGGCGTTGTTTGGGTTGGTGGGTGGAAGTGGCGGGGAGTGAGATAGGCAAAGGCGTTGTTTGGACCGGTGGGTGGGAGTGGCGGGGACCGTGATAGGTCTGTACGCCCACCCTTCGCAGAACCCGCGAAGAGTGGGGCACCCGGAAAGGATAACGGCGTAGAACCGTAGAGGCGACAGGATGGACGTTGTGGTCGGGTTGTTGGGGGCGGGACGCTGGGTTGGGATGTTTTCCGACACGATTGTCGGGGCTACGGACTACGAATTTGGAGTGTTCCACCCGGAAAAGATAACGGCGTAGAACCGTGGAAGCGACGGGCTGGACGTTGCGGTCGTATTGTTGGGGGCGGGACGCTGGGTTGGGATGTTTTCCGACACGATTGTCGGGGCTACGGACTACGAATTTGGAGTGTTCCACCCGGAAAAGATAACGGCGTAGAACCGTGGAAGCGACGGGCTGGACGTTGCGGTCGTATTGTTGGGGGCGGGACGCTGGGTTGGGATGTTTTCCGACACGATTGTCGGGGCTACGGACTACGAATTTGGAGTGTCCCACCCGGAAAAGATAACGGCGTAGAACCGTGGAAGCGACGGGCTGGACGTTGCGGTCGTATTGTTGGGGGCGGGACGCTGGGTTGGGATGTTTTCCGACACGATTGTCGGGGCTACGGACTACGAAATTAGAGGTAGATAACGGACTACGAATTTAGCGGTGGATAGATGAAGGAGGCCTGGATGGCATCGCCTTATCGAATTCAATTGC
This sequence comes from uncultured Acidobacteriota bacterium, assembly GCA_963725655.1. Taxonomy (GTDB): domain Bacteria; phylum Acidobacteriota; class Terriglobia; order Acidiferrales; family UBA7541; genus CAVRXT01. The sequence continues at coordinate 1,991,296 of CAVRYY010000001.1, forward strand.
CGATGTATGACGGGCCGCTGGATTTGCTGCTGGATCTGATTCGGAAGCAGGAAATCGATATCCACAATATTCCGATTGCGCAGGTTACCCAGCAGTACCTGGAATACCTTGGGCAACTGGAGCAGCTGGATATCGACGTTTCTTCGGACTTTATTTACATGGCGGCCACGCTGATCCATATCAAGTCGAAGATGCTGCTGCCGCCCGATCCGCTGGCTGGTCCGGAAGAGGTGCTGGATCCGCGCGAGGAGCTGGTCCACCGGCTGCTGGAACACGAGAAATTCAAGAACGCGGCGCAACTGCTGTACCAGCGGCAGCAGATCGAAGAGCATGTGTGGTCGAAGCCGGACCGGTCATTGTATGGGAGCGAGGGGACCGAGGCGGAACTGGTGGTTTCGCTGGTGGATTTGGTGAAAGTGTTTCAGCAGGTGCTGGAACGTAAGAAGGAAGTGCCGCGGATCGAGCTGCACCACGACACGTTTACGATCGGGCAGATGATGGAGAAGCTGCGGAAGCAATTGCACACCAGCGACGAGCCGGTGTCGATGGTGGAATTTTTCCAGTCGTGCCCGTCGCGGCATGCGATGATTGTGGCGTTTCTGGCGGTGCTGGAGATGGTGCGGCTGGAAGCGGTGCTGCTGGTGCAGTCGGAACTGTTTTCGGATATTCGGCTGCGGAAACACAAGATGTTCGACGTGATTTTCACGGGACCGAGCGCCCTTTCTCAAATTGAGGAGCAATATCAGTGACCATTACGCCCCAGGAATTGCGGTCGGCGATCGAAGCGATTATTTATGTGGCCGATGAACCGGCGACGCTGGAGCAGATCGCGCGCGCGCTGGAGCTGGACAAGAGCGAGATTCGGGCCGCGCTGGATGAGTTGGTGGCTTCGTACGCCGTGGAGGATCGCGGCGTGGAGATTCGCAAGGTGGCCGGCGGCTGGCGGTTCTATACCAAGGCGCAGCATCACGACGTGGTGCGAAAATTTATCAAGAGCCTGCGTCCGCCGCTGCGGCTGACCATGCCTGCGCTGGAGACACTGGCGGTGATCGCGTACAAACAGCCGGCCACCGGGCCGGAGATTTCCGAGATCCGCGGGGTGAATACTTCCGGGGTGGTGAAGACGCTGCTGGAGAAGCGGTTGATCACAACCGCCGGACGCAAGGAAGTAATCGGCCGGCCGATTATGTACCGGACGTCGAAGGAATTCCTGATGCGCTTTGGGCTGTCGGACGTGGACGACTTGCCCAGCTTGAAGGAATTCGAGCAACTGGCCAAGGCCGCGCTGAGCGCCGATGAGGGTATCGCACCGGTGGAACCCGAGGATGCGGCGAACATGGAGTTTGGCGGATCGGCGCAACGGGTAGAGGGCGTGTCTGAGGCTGGTGAGAGTTCGGACGTTGCCGAGGCGGATTCAACATCCGGCGAGCCGGGCGTGGCGCCGGAACTTGAGGCGGTAGCGGATTCCGCGAGCGCGTTGCAGGACCAGCCGGTGGCGACGACCGAGACGCCGATTGAGATTATCGACGTCGAGGAAAGCGTGGACACGGTAGAACCCGATCCGGAGAGATCTTTAGCCGCGGCTGCTTCCGCAGCGCCGCCACGGCACCATACGTCATCCAGCGAACCATCGGCCCAAGCTCCGCCATCCGAAGACGAACCAGAAGAAATTGAAGAGGGGTCCCGCACCCAGTAGCCGCGTGCCGGGAACTTCCGGGAAACCGAACAATCGTGCAGGAAAGAATCCAGAAGATTATTGCGCGCGCCGGATTGGCGTCGCGGCGCCACGCGGAAGAAATGATGACCGCGGGGCAGGTGACGTTGAACGGCAAAGTGGTGACCGAACTGGGCACCAAGGCGGATGCTTCGCGCGATCACATCAAAGTGAACGGCAAACTGCTGCCCACGGTTACCGCCAAGCCGTTGTACCTGGCGATGAACAAGCCGCCGGAAGTGGTGGCGACGATGAGCGATCCGGAAGAGCGGAAGTCGCTGGCCGGATTTTTGAAGACGATTCCGTCGCGGGTGTTTCCGATCGGGCGGCTGGAATATTCGAGCACTGGTTTGCTGTTGCTGACCAACGACGGCGAATTGGCGAGCGGGATCATGCGCGCGCACAACTTGCGGCAGACGTACATGCTCAAGCTGAAGGGATTCCTGACGCTGGCGGAGTTGAGCAAAATTCAAATCACCACCGGGCTGCGGCTGACGCGAGCGAAGCAGGGCGATAACGCGTGGTACGAAGTGACCATGGCGGATGCGCGGCGGGACGTGTTGCGGGAGAAGCTGCTGCAGCTGGGGCATCCGGTGGAGAAGACGCGGCGGATACAGGTGGGGCCGGTGGAGATGGGTACGCTGCCGACCGGGGCGATCCGCGAGCTGTTGCCGCGGGAGATATTGGGATTGCAGAAAGCGGTTAGCGCGGCGGCGCGGAAGCCGCGGTTTATCATGCCGAAGAAAGAGCCGAAATTTGTGGATGCGCGGTCTAGCGTCGCGCTGCCGGCTCCGCCGGAGGCGCGCACGGTGCCGCTGAGTTACCCGCCGCCTCCGAGTGACGCGCCACCGCGTCCGCGGGCGATACCGATTAGCAACGTGGGGGCGCGGAGCGGGCCTGCGCAGCATATGGGCGGGCGAGGCGGAGCGCCGCGTGAGGGATCGTATCGTGGTGGGCCGCCTAGGAACGCGGGGGGGCATGACCGGCCGGAGCGGAGTGGGCCGCCGCGTGGAGGATCGTTTCGTAGTGGCCCGCCGCGCGGTGCGGGAGGGGATCGCGGTGCGGGCCGGAGTGGAGCGCCGCGTGAGGGAACGTATGGTGGTGGCGCGCCGCGGAGCGCGGGGGGCCATGACCGGCCGGAGCGGAGTGGGCCGCCGCGCGGAGGATCGTTTCGTAGTGGCCCGCCGCGCGGTGCGGGAGGGGATCGCGGCGCGGAGCGGAGTGGGCCGCCGCGTGGAGGATCGTTTCGTAGTGGCCCGCCGCGCGGTGCGGGAGGGGATCGCGGTGCGGGGCGGAGTCGGCCGCCGCGTGAGGGAACGTATGGTGGTGGCGCCCGCGGACGCGGGGATGACCGGCCGGAGCGGAGTGGGCCGCCGCGTGGAGGATCGTTTCGTAGTGGCCCGCCGCGTGGTGCGGGAGGGGATCGCGGTGCGGATCGTGGCGGCCCGCCGCGGCATAGTGGACCTCCACGCCCAGGATCGTTTGGGAATGGCCCGTCCCGCGGTGCGGGAGGGGATCGCAGTGCAGGACGTAGCGGACCTGCGCGCAGCGGATCGTTTCGCGGCGGCCCGCCGCGGGGCGGGCCGCATGGAAAGCCGCCGGGCGGAGCAGGGCGGCCGCCGTTCAAAAATAATCGTGGACGCGGGCCGGCTCCGCCGGACCGCAGCTCAGGAAAATGAATGAACGTCCTGAGCAGCAGGTTCCCTCGTATATCCGAGCCATTGCTGCGTACCGGCCCGGAAAGCCAATTGAGGAAGTCGAACGGGAGATGGGGATAACCGCGGTCAAGCTGGCGTCGAACGAGAACCCGCTTGGGCCATCGCCGCGCGCGGTGCGCGCCGCGAATAAGGCGTTGGCGGATACCAACCGGTATCCTGACGGCAGTGGGCTCTATTTGCGCACCGATCTTGCCAAGCGGCTGCGGATCGACAAGTCCAACCTGATACTGGGCGGCGGCTCGACGGAAATCATCGACCTGGTAGCGCACACATTGCTGCGCGCCGGGCTCGATGGGATCACTTCCCAGGGTACGTTTCCGATTTATTCGACGTGCATCCAAGCCACTGGCGCGCGGCTGATCGAAGTGCCGCTGCGCGATTACGTATTCGATTTGGAAGCCATCGCCGACGCGGTGACGCTGCAAACGCGGGTGATCTACCTGGCGAATCCGAATAACCCGACCGGGACGATGTTCAACGCGAAAGCGTTTCAGGCGTTTCTGGACCGGGTGCCGCGGACGGCGTTGGTGGTGCTGGACGAAGCTTACTTTGAATACGTGGCCAGTCCGGGGTATTCGCGGTCGGTGGAGTTGGTGCGCGAGGGCCGGAGCCTGCTGGTGCTGCGGACGTTTTCCAAGATTTATGGGCTGGCTGGGCTGCGGGTGGGATATGGCATTGGCCCGGCGGGGTTGCTGGATGAGTTGAACAAGGTGCGGCTGCCATTCAACACGTCAGGGGTGGCGCAGGCCGCGGGGATTGCGGCGCTGACGGATCGCGGGCACGTGCGGCGGTCGCTGGCGTCGAATCGTGCGGGATTGAAGCAGATGGCCCGCGGGATCGCGAGGTTTACGGGAGTTCGGTTGATCCCGTCGACCGCGAATTTCGTGCTGATCGAGCTGGGGCAGGATTCCGAGGCCTTCGCCGAACGGCTGCAGCGCCTGGGCGTGATCGTTCGTCCGATGACGTGGTTTGGATTTCCGCAAGCGATCCGAGTGAGCGTGGGCACAGCCCGCGAAAACATTAAATTCCTGTGCGCTATGGCCGATCTACTTACAGTTCCGGCGCAAGCGGCTTTCCGGCCAGCGGCCCGGCGCGTGCAGAAACGGCGGCCACGCAAGTGATCGAAAATATCGAACCCAATTCCGGGCACGTGAGAACGTCGGACGTCGACCCGATCGGCGAAATCCTGAAGACCAGCCGGGTGATCGCGGTGGTGGGGCTGTCGGCGCGGGCGTTCCGGCCTAGTTATGGAGTTTCGCGGTACATGCAGTCGGCGGGGTACCGGATCATTCCGGTGAATCCCGGGGAAACGGAGATTCTCGGAGAGAAGTGCGTGGCGCGGCTGGAGGATATTCGCGAGAAAGTGGATATCGTGGATATTTTTCGGCGTTCGGAGTTTGTGCCGGAGATCATGGCCTCGGCGATCGCCATCGGGGCGCGCGCGGTGTGGATGCAGGAGGGAGTGATCCACGCGGAAGCGGCGGAGCAGGGGCGGCGTGCGGGGATGTTTGTTGTGATGGATTCGTGCATACTAAAGGAACATGTTAAACGGTTTCGCCTTCCGGCCGATTAGCAAGCGAGTAGGCGCGTTGCTGGGGTTCGCAGCGATGCTGCTGCTGGTTCCGGTGCTGGTGTGCGCGCAGTCGGGATCGGGGCAGTCGGGATCGGGGCAGTCTGGCTCGGATCAGTCTTCCGGGCAGTCGGACAAAGACTCGAAGGCGTCTGGGCAGGCGGATAAGGATTCGAAATCGTCGGGCAAGGAAAGCCAGTCGGATAAAGACGCAACGCCGAAGGCGCAGAGCGGATCGAATTCCGACGCGCAACCGGATGCGAAGACCGACCGCGACACCAAATCGGACGCGAGCGACGGCTACAGCAAGCTGCGAGTTCAGATCACCGCCGGGGACACCAACAAGGCGGTGGGCAACGCGAGCGTGTACGTCCGGTATGATGAGGCGCCCAGCGGGCTGCTGCACAAAACCCACCAGGCCGAGTTGAATTTCAAGTCGAATCAGGACGGCACGGTGAAAGTTCCCAGCGTGCCGCGCGGGAAAGTGCTGATTCAAGTGATTGCGCCGGGTTGGCACACGTACGGAGAATGGTACGACATCACGAAAAACGAGCAGACCATCGAGATACACCTGGCGAAACCGCCGCGCTGGTACTAAGCCCGGCAGTACCTCGAAACATTTCCGCAACGAAGTATCCTGCAGGGAAAAATCGATCCGCAGAAAAATAAAATATTTTTTGGGGCTCGGGCGTCCGTTTGGCCGTCCGAGTGCGGCTAGGGGCGAAATTCTGGCGGGGGAGGGAAAATATTTTGCTCGCGCGCTCGGACGGGCTGGGAAAATTTGTCTGGGGCAGCACGAAGAAATATTTTTTCGGGCCGTTCGGTAAGTGATCTGCGGCGTGCGTGGAAAATATTCTGGATTTATTTCCGAGCTGCTAAAGTTTTTTTGGATTGCACTTCGATGGTGCAAAGAGGATTAAGCCACGTCATTGCCGAAGGGTGCGGAGTTTCGCCGCTCGTTTTCCACAAAGTTTTCAACACAACTGTTGAAAACTTTACGCTGGCGTAACAATTTATTTCCATCCGGTTGGAGGTTGCAGTAGTATGTGCGCAGCGCAACACATCCAGCGTTCTGATCTGAAAGCCACCAACACCCGCCTGCTGCGATTTTCGCGTTGAACTATCTGCGTGTCGGTCGATATGGGAGAGATCTTTCATTGGTGTGGCTGCACGCGTTATTGATTCTGGGGCTTGGGCGGGTTTTGTGCGGCGCGAGTGTAGGGGCTACGAACTGCCTTGTGAGGTGGTGGTGGGTGGAATTGTGAATTGGGAGAAATGGGATGGGATGTTTTTCCGCGACGAGTCGCCGCGCTACGAACTGTCTTGTGAGGCGGTGTGGGTGGATTTTTGGTTTGGGAGATTTGGGGACGGGAGTTTTGTTCGAGACTAGTGTTGGGGACACGCAAGACCGGGGCAAGTCAGAAACTTGGAGAACCCAGGTGTGAAATCGACACCTGGGGCACCCACTTCGCTTCGCTCAGCGCGCCCGTCGTCGATAAGTTGGTTGATGTCCAAGGGAGAGGTCTGCGCAAGACTCGGGTGCGTGGAGTCTTGCCCCGACACGCCGCGAACTCGCGGCCTTAGCGGTGCCGGTGCGCGGAACAAGCTGCTTGCTTTGCGAGCGTGTACCGACCTATTGTAATTGGTGGAGTCTTTATGACCCGAACGCTGGAGCGGCGCTCGGGCCTCTTGCATGTTGGACCTCATCGTCAACGCGGATGACTTCGGACTGACGCGCGGCGTCAATGCAGGGATCATTCGCGCGTATCGCGAAGGGATACTGACCAGCGCAACGCTGATGGCCAACGGGCCGGCGTTTGATGACGCGGTGAACCTTGCCCGCGCCAATCCTGGGCTGGGCGTTGGGGTGCATCTGGTGCTGGTCGGCGGCCGCGCGGTGGCGCCCCGGCAGGAAGTTACGGCGCTGGCCGACCGTGACAATCAGTTGCCGAACACACTTTTCGTGTTGCTGACTCGACTTTCCAGCGGCTGGATTCCGACGCGGCAGGTGGAGCGCGAGTTTCGCGCGCAAATCAACCGGGTGCTCGACGCGGGAATCGTTCCGACCCATCTCGATACGCACAAGCACACACATACACACCCGCGGGTGATGGAAGCGATGGGGCGGATCGCCAACGAGTTCAAGATTCGGTGCGTGCGCAAGCCGTTTGAGGACTTTCGGATTTCGATGTCGAACCGGCGGGCGAACGGCAAGGGCAATACGCGGCAAGTGATGTCGGCGGTGGCTGCGGGCGCGACGGCGCCGCTATTTCGGCTGCTGGTGAACGCTTACGGGCTGCTCACGCCCGATCACTTCTTTGGGCTCACGGTCACCGGACGGCTAGGCAGCAAAGGCCTGCTGAAAATTATGGAGAAGTTGCCGCAGGGCACCAGCGAGCTGATGTGCCATCCGGGAGTTTGCGACGATGACCTACGGCAGCTACCGACGCAACTGCAGTCCGAGCGCGAAGACGAGCTGACCGCGCTCACCGATCCGAGCGTGCGGCGCGCCGCCGACGCCCGGGGCATCCGGCTGATCGGCTATTCGGAGATTGTGCGCAACCATGCCGCCTGAAATCATACCCACACCGCCGAAATACTCGATCGTGGTGCCGCTGCACAACGAGGCGGCCAGCATCCGCGAGCTGCACGAACGGCTGAGCCGGGTGATGACCGGGCACTACGAGCCGGTGGAATTCGTTTACATCGACGATCACAGCGCCGACGGCACCGCGGCGATACTGGCGGAGCTAGCGGCCATCGATCCGCGGATTCTGCTGCTGCGGCTGAAGCGCAATTACGGGCAGACCACCGCGCTGGCGGCGGGCTTCGATAACGCCTCGGGCGAAATTATTATTTCCATGGACGGCGACCTGCAGCACGATCCCTCGGATATTCCGCTAATGCTGGAAACCATGGAAACGCAGGATTGCGACATCGTGAGCGGGTGGCGGCAGAAGCGGGTCGACAATTTCCTGCTGCGGAGACTGCCGTCGCGGATTGCGAACTGGATGATGAGCAAGCTTTCCGGGGTGGACATTCACGACTTCGGGACGACTTTCAAGGTGTACCGGCGCGACACGATCAAGGACATTCGGCTGTATGGCGAATTGCACCGGTTCATTCCAGCACTGGCGGCGAAGAACGGCGCCACGGTGGTGGAGGTGCCGATTCACAACATCGTTCGGCCGGAAGGGAAATCGCATTACGGGATTTCGCGGACGGTGAGGGTGTTTTTCGACATCATTACGATCCGGTTTCTGCTGCGCTACATGACCCGGCCGCTGCATTTCTTCGGGCCTCCGGGTTTTCTGGGACTGATTTCCGGGGCGGCGATTCTGTTTTTTCTGTTTATTGAGAAAGTGTTTTTGCGGATGGACATCATCGTGGAGCACGGGCCGCTGCTGGTGCTGGCTACGATGCTGTTCTTGTTTGGGGTGCAGGTGCTGGCGGTGGGTCTGCTGGGGGAGCTTTTGATGCGGACGCACTTCGACGCCAATACCCGGCCTACCTATCGGGTGGAGCGGATCACCCGGAATTCCCGCGTCAGCCACGCTTCTGCTTCGCGCTGAGGTCTGGCGGTACAGCAATCCGATGGGACCTTCTCGAATTTCAGGCGGTTCGCCTCTTCTGTAGATTCCAACTCCTACCCGAGCTATTATCCTCGAGTCTTTTTTGAGGGGGAAGCAGGTCATGGTGAGTTCGGCAACGGGTCCTGCGACAAAATACTTTCAGGCTACGATCACGCATCGGGAAGAAGTGGCTGCCGATCTGTGGAAGGTTCGGGTAAATCCCGGGGGTGATTTCCATTTTGTGGCGGGGCAGTATGCCACGCTCGGGGTGAGCCACGGCGACAAAATAGTGGAGCGGCCGTACTCGATCGCTTCGTCACCTTACGAGAAGGAGCTGGAGTTTTACTTCGAGCTGGTGCCGCACGGCGCGATGACACCCCTGCTGCACTCGATGGGAGTGGGCAGCAACCTGTTTCTTCGCAAGATCGCCAAGGGCCGCTTCACGCTGGACGTGCAGAGCGGGCACAAGAACCACCTGCTGCTTTCCACGGTGACCGGGCTGGCGCCGTTCGTCAGCTTCGTGCGAACCCTGGCCATGGACGCCAAGCAAAATCAATTTCCGCCGGATATGCGGCTGTACGCGATTAACGGCGCCAGCCGCTCGTGGGAACTTGGGTATCAAGCGGAAATGGAGATGGCCGCGGCGGCGCCATTACCGTGGCTAAACTACGTGGCGACGGTCAGCCGTCCATGGGACGATCAGCAGTGGCAGGGCGAGCGCGGGCGAGTGGAAGACGTGCTACGGAAATTTACGGATCAGTGGGGAATCCAGAGCGAAGAGACAACGGCGTACCTGTGCGGGCATCCGATGATGGTGGAACACTGCCAGGGGATCCTGATGCGAGCCGGATTTACGAAGCAGAATATTCGGGAGGAGGTCTATTGGATACCCGAGAAAGCCGAATGAGAGTCGCCCGGGCGCAATGCGCAAGGATATTCGGGCATATCGCGACCGCTTTGGCTGTGGTTGGAATCGGGTTGATGATTTCGCCGGCAACGAAAGCTGCGGAAGAGCTGCCTGCCGGCGCTAAGAGCGGGTTTGTGGACGCCGGGCACGGAGTGCGCATCCACTATCTGGAGGGCGGCGTTGCGGGTCCCGGCGAGCGTGCCGGGCAGAAGCCGTCGCTGCTATTCATTCCCGGCTGGACCATGCCTGCGTGGATATGGAGCGCGCAGATCGAATATTTTTCGAAGTCATTTCACGTGGTGGCGATGGATCCGCGGTCGCAGGGCGAGTCTACCCACACCGACGATGCCAACAGCTCGGAGATTCGCGCTGCGGACATTCAGGCGGTGATCGAGGACCGCAAGATGGCGCCGGTGGTGCTGATTGGGTGGTCGCAGGGCGTGTCGGACGTGCTGGCGTATGTAGATCGATTCGGGCAGAACAGTGTTTCCGGGTTGGTGCTGGTGGATGGATTCGCGGGATTCGACGCGAGCGCGGGAATGCCGCAAGCGTTCGTGGGGATTTGGGGACAATTGCTGAAGGATCGCGATGGGTTCACCCGCGCATTCGTCAAAAGTATGTTCAAGTCTCCTCAGAGTGAGGATTACCTTGCGCGGCTGACTGCCGTCGCGGAGCGAACCCCTACGTCGGTGGCGCTTGCGGAATCGGTGAGCATGGTGGCGGTGGATCGCCGGCCGGTTCTTGCGAAAATCAGCGTGCCTACGCTGATCTTCACGCCCAAAGGGGGCTTTACCGCGCCGTTTGAGGAGGACATGCGGAAGCACATTGCCAATTCCCAGATTGAAGAAATGGAGAATGTGGAGCATGCGCTTTTCGTGGATGACGCAAAGGGCTTCAATCAGCGGCTAGAAACTTTTGTACAGCCGGTACCGAGGTAGTTTTGTGGATGGCGGTGGCGGCGGGGCAGGAGCTGGTATTGTGGCTGGAGATCCGCACCCTTAAGGGTGCGCCACCCACCTTCGACGGCTACGGCAAAATCGAAACACCTATCCTTCCTACAAACCGCGGGAGTGAGCACCCGAAAAAGATAAGGGCGCGTGAGTTTGGGGGACGGTGGGTCTTGGTGGGCGTCCGGGTAACGTCCTCCGGTGAGTGATGACGTCGGGGCGCCGGACGCCCGCCGCGGCAGCCAAAGAATAACTCCCGAGCTCGGTCTTTGTTGTTCGGCTGCTACTGGGTGGCGGCCTGGTCGTCGCTCTTGTTGCCGAGTTCTTCCAGGGTGCTGCCGATGGCGCGAAGTGGGGCGGAGACGTGGACGGTTTCGTTGGGATCATCGACGTCGACGATTACCGATCCGCCGCTCTCGGAGACTCGCACGTGCTGGCCGGCCTGGTCCACTTCCACGAAGGTCATGTCCCGCTCGTCTTTCAGTTGCTCGACCGCGGCCCGAATGGCGGGCATCCAGGGGCGGAGTTGCTCGCCGGCCTTCTGCAGATGGCGGTTGGGGACGCAGAATATTGCCGCGGGGGCGAGCACTCCCGGGACGACCAGGGAGAGATGCGTCCCTTCAGGCCTCTTTTCGTATACGCGAACGTGCACCAGACCTTCGCTGAGCGCCAGGCTTCCGGCGGTAACTGTGACACAGAGAAAACCCACACCTAATTTGGCCAGGATCACGTTCGCCTCCCTGCGTGGCGCGGAGCAATTGCGTTGACTACTTGAATTCGATGGTTCAAAGGGCTAGTTCGAATCGTTTTTGCCGTCGACCCAGATGTGCACGGTCTGGTCGGAATTCTTCACGTTGACGACGAAATTGTCGCCGGTGCTCTCGAGTGCGCGCAGCACCGCATTCAAATCGATTTCGCCGTCGGCGCTGTTCTTGAGGGCGGCGTCGACAATCGATAGCGGCACGGTGACGTCCACCTTGTCCGATCCCTTTTCTTTTCCGCCGTCGCCTTTGGAGCGGACGTGGATCACCAGATTGTCACCCGACTTGGCGACGCGGACGTCCTGGTCGGCCTGTTGCACGGTGACGAACTCGTTGTCAGGAGAGCTGCGGACGGCTTCGAGGATTGCTTTTACGTCGACTTCGCCGGTATTTATCTTTTTCAGGTCCACTTTCACTTTTCCGGCGTGCAGTTCACCGTGGTTGATGGCCGGAAGGACTTTTTCGGCTAGCGCCAGGGGAACATTCACGTTGACCTTTTCGCCGTCGGAACCACCGTCGACGCGAACGTGCAAATACCGCTCGGGAGTGTTCGCTGCGCGGGCCCGAGTGATTCCGGTGACCAGGAATATCGCTGCTACGGCCGCTAGTAGGGCCACTGCTATTGCTGTCCGCTTGTCGAGCTTCATCTCGTATCTCCCCGGCCCGGCCGTGTCGGCTGGACCCCTGCTGCCATTAAGGTACGCAGGGGGGCTGGGGAATGTTCCGGGGAGTGATGAATAAGTTTGGAGGGAGAGGGGAGGGGGCGGAGCCTGGGGGCCGGCGAACAAGGATCCGGTGCCGACCGGTTTTGGTCCGGTGGTGGTTGGAGTTTTGGTTAGGGAGAAATTGGATGGGATGTTTTCCGACACGATTGTCGGGGCTACGAACCGTTTTTGGACGGTGGTGGTTGCATTTGTGGTTTGGGAGATTTGGGGATGGGGAAACGGCGCTATTTTTTGAAGTAGAGGCCGCCTAGGGGGGGGAGCTTTATGTTTAGGGAGTAGGGGCGGCCGTCCCAGGGGATGGGTTCGGCTTCCAGGCCGCCATTGTTGCCTACGTCGGAGCCGTCGTAGTAGGCGGAGTCGCTGTTCATGATTTCGCGGTAGAAGCCGGGCTCGGGGACGCCGACGCGATAATTTTCGCGGATTACCGGGGTTAGGTTGCAGGCGACCACCACAAAATCGCCCGGGTCTTTGGCACGGCGCAGGAAACTTACGACACTCATGTCGCCGTCGTCGGCGTTGATCCACTCGAAGCCTTGCCAATCGAATTCGACTTGAAACAAGGCGGGTTCGCGGGAATAGGTTTTGTTCAAATCGCCCATCAGGCGGTGAAGGCCGCGATGGGTGGGAAACTGCATGAGCGCCCAATCGAGTTCGGTATATTCCTGCCACTCGCGCCACTGGGCCAGCTCGGCGCCCATGAAGAGGAGCTTTTTTCCGGGGTGGGCGAAAAAATAGGTATATAGCAGGCGCAGGTTGGCGAATTTCTGCCAGTTGTCGCCGGGCATCTTGGAGAGCAGGGAGCGCTTGCCGTGGACCACTTCGTCATGGGAGAGCGGCAGCACAAAATTTTCGGTGAAGGCGTAGATCATGGAAAAGGTGAGCTGGTTGTGGTGGAACTTGCGATAAATGGGGTCGGTCTGAAAGTATTTCAGGGTGTCGTTCATCCAGCCCATGTTCCACTTGAGATCGAATCCCAGGCCACCGACGTAGGTGGGACGGGAGACCGCGGGGTACGAGGTGGACTCTTCGGCGATGGTCATGATCCCGGGAAAGCGGGCGTGGACGACTTCGTTGAGGCGCTTGAGGAACGCGATGGCCTCCAGATTTTCACGGCCGCCGAACTGGTTGGGTATCCACTCGCCGGCCTTGCGTGAATAGTCGAGGTAGAGCATAGAGGCCACGGCATCGACGCGCAGGCCGTCGAGGTGGTACTTATCCATCCAGAAGAGGGCGTTGGAGATGAGATAGTTCTGCACTTCGCTGCGGCCGTAGTTGAAGACCAGGGTGCCCCAGTCCGGTTGCGAGCCACGCCGGGGATCGGCGTGTTCGTACAAATGGGTGCCGTCGAAAAACGCCAGGCCATGAGCGTCGCGCGGAAAGTGCGCCGGGGTCCAATCGAGCAAAACGCCGAGGCCTTCGCGGTGGCAGCGATCGACGAACTCCATGAATTCGGTGGGGCTGCCGTAGCGGCTGGTGACTGAGAAATATCCCACGGTCTGATAGCCCCACGAGCCGTCGAAGGGATGCTCCATGATCGGCATCAACTCGATGTGGGTGAAGCCCATTTCCTTGACGTAGGGAATCAGCTGGTCGCCGAGTTCGTGGTAGGTGAGCCAGGTTTTTCCGTCTTTGGCCGACCTTCGCCACGAGCCGAGATGCACTTCGTAAATCGACATCGGCTCGCTGAAATGGTCGCGTTTGGCTCGCGCATCCAGCCATGCCGCGTCGTTCCAGGCGTAGCGATCGATATCGAAAACCACCGAGCCGTTGGCGGGGCGGACTTCCGCGGACACGCCGTAGGGGTCGGACTTCAATTCCATGTGGTGATTGATCTGCGAAAGAATCTCGAATTTGTAGATATGCCCCTGGCCGAGACCCGGCAAAAATATTTCCCACACGCCAGTGGCGCCGCGATTGCGCATGGGATTCACGCGGCCGTCCCAGCGATTGAAATCGCCCACGACGCTCACGCGCTGCGCGTTCGGGGCCCAAACTCCGAAATGCACGCCCTGCACGCCGGAGACTTCCCGAATGTGCGCGCCCAGTTTTTCGTACTTCAGGTAGTGCGTTCCTTCGCCCATCAGGTACAAATCGAAATCGGTGAGCAGGGCGGGGAAGGCGTAGGGGTCAAACCCTTCCACGGTGCGGCCATCTTTCTCGAGAGAACGCAGCCGATAGGTATTCGGGGGAATCGGATCGCCGAATCCACCGGAGGGCATGGGCAGCAGGGCCTCGAAGAGGCCGTCTTCGTGGATGCGCATAGCGGGGATCTCGCGCTTGCCCGGTCCCCAAAGCACGGTGATGGTTTCGGAGCTGGGCTGGAAAGTGCGAACGGCCAGGGAAGCTACGCCGTCCACGGTGACCGGGTGAGGCCCCAAGACTACGAAGGGATCGGGATGGCCGGCGTGAACGATGCGATCGATGTCGGGCGCGGAAATCGACGCTCGGCGGACCGGTGCGTTCGCAGGTAATCCAGTTGGTTTACTAGGCAAAGTCTCTCCGGTGGTCCCAAGGGTCTATCTAATCATACTCCACACTTCCGTCTGCGATGAACTTCCTGTGCTAACATCCGGCGCGCTGGCATCGGGTGTTCGGCAGCGGGCCCGCGGTAGTTCGAAAAAGGAGTTGACCTTATGCATATCGCTTACATCGCGCTCACGGTGATCGTCGCGCTCCTGGTGGTGTTTTCGGGCGTCGCCAAGGTGAGACGCGACCCGAAAGTAGTGAAGGTCGTCCACGAGACGGTTGGGGTGCCGATGAAATATTTTCTGTTGCTGGCCCTCTGTGAATTTGCGGGAGGACTGGGGCTGGTGATGGGAATCTGGTGGCCGGTGCTCGGCATCGCGGCGGGAATCGGCCTGGTGGTTTACTTTGTGGGAGCAGCGGTCGGCCATCTGCGTGCCGACGACGCGAAAGGGATGGGGGCTTCGGTTTTCATGTTGGCGCTCTGTGGGGGAGCGCTGGCGCTTCGTTTCTTGACGACGTAAACGTGGGTTTCGCTTCACCTTGAGTCAGATTCGGGTGGTATGGCGATGGTGACATTCGGACTCCCTGAATATGCTATGCTGCGCCCGCTCGGCTAGGTTTTGTGGTTCGTGGAATCGACGCTTGGCGTCCGGTTCGAGCCGTCCGCTGCGGCGCATTTTGAAAGGAGCTTCATCGCCATGAGAAAAGGCATTGTCTTGATTGCACTGCTGTCCACGGTCTTTCTAGCCTTTCCTGGCGTTTCGCGGGCCGCCAATGCCCAACCTCAACCTGCGGCGGCGCAGGCGGAAAAGAAAGTGAAGCCGCCATCCACGGTGATTCTTGAGAATTGGAACGAAATCGGCAACAAACTCGTGGCGATGGCCGAAGACTGGCCTGAAGAAAAGTACACCTACCGCCCCAACGAAGGGGTGCGAACGTTTGGGCAAGTGTTGCTGCACATCGCGGGGAACAACTACGATCTGATCAACGGAATTACCGGGAAAAAACTCGGAACCGCGGATAACGATCCTTCCACTGAAACCTTCAAGACCAAGGCCCAAGTCGTGGACTTTCTGAAGAAATCGGTGTCCGACGGAGCCGCAGCCATCCAGTCCGGTGGGGATGCCGGCGCGCTCAAGAACCTGAACATGTGGGTGGGGTATATTGAGCATTCCGGGGAACACTACGGGCAACTGGTGGTGTACTACCGGAATAACAAGGTGGTGCCGCCCGACTCGCGCAAGAAGTGAACAAAGAATACCTAAGACTGTTCCACGATGGTACGAACGTACCATTGTGACCCTCTCCCTCTGCCGGTAACCTCTTATTTTTGAGGGGGCCTTGCGCCCCCCGTCTACAGTATTGCCCTTAGTACGGAAGGGTTGGCGCGGAGAGTTTCATGCCCGGGAAGATTTCTCTCGAAGAACTGGAAGCCATCGCGGCCAGCGTGAACAGCGCTGTGAGGCCGAATGGCTCTGTTGACCCCGGTGATCCGGCCGCAGAATATCCGTCCATCGCGGTAGCCCCATCCACGGCAGATGAGCTGCTTGGCGCAGACTTTTCGATGTACGCGCGGGCGGAAGCGGAGCACTCCGCGTACATCAACGCGCTCACCGTTAACAACCCAATCGCCATCGTGGTGCTGGAATCGAATTTGCGGATACAGATGGTGAATCCGGCGTTTGAACGCCTGTTTCAATACGATCAAAGCGAGATTCTCGGGCAGGATCTTGATGCGCTGATCGTCCCAGATTCGGAGCGGGCCGCGGCGCGCGATCTGAGCGAGCTATCGCGGTCCGGAAAGACCGTGCAAGCCACGCTGCAGCGCCGGCGTAAAGACGGCGAGTTGCTGGATGTGCAGGTGATCGCGGTGCCGCTGCTGGTGGCCGGGGACTTGATCGGGGCGTTCTCGATGTATGAGGACATCACCGAGCGCCGGCGAGCGGAACGCAAACTGCAAGCGGCGGAAGCCAAGTACCGCGCGTTGGTGGAGCAACTGCCGGCGATCACTTACTCGGCGGAGTCCGGGGCGAATGGCCGGTGGAGTTACGTGAGCCCGCAGATTCATTCGATTCTCGGCTACAGCGCGGAAGAGTGGATGATCGATCCCGCGTTGTGGCACAGCCGACTCCACCCGGACGACTGGGAACAGGCGATTACGCAGGAGCGGCATAGCGAGGCCACCGGGGCGCCGCTGGATTCCGAGTACCGCATGCTGGCGCGTGACGGGCGGGTGGTGTGGTTCCGCGATATCGCGAGCGTCGTTCCGGGCGCGGGCGCTGCCCCCGCGCGTATGCAAGGCGTGATGCTCGACGTGACTTCGCGCAAACACGCGGAGATCGCGCAGCACGAAGCGGAAGAGCGCTTGCGCAGCATTTTCGAGAATTGCGTGGAAGGAATTTTTCAGACGACGACGGACGGCCGCTATCTGAGCCTGAATCCGGCCCTGGCCCGGATGACGGGTTACTCGTCGCCGGAGGAAAAGCAGGCGGCGGTGCACGATATCGCCGGGCAGGAATTCGTGGATCCGTCGAGGCGAATCGAGCAGCAGCGGCTGCTGGAAACGCACGGGCGCATCGAAAATTTCGAGTATCAGGTATACCGCCGGGACGGCGCGAAGATCTGGTTGTGCGACAACGCCCGGGTGGTGCGCGACGCGGGCGGCAAGACTCTCTACTACGAAGGCACCACCGAGGACATCACCCATCGCAAGCGGGCCGAAACCGAGCGCCAGGTGACGTCTGAGATCATCCACGGCATCAACACCACCGACGACCTGGATAGCCTGCTCACGCTGATCCACCGGTCGCTTAAAAAAGTGATTCGCGCGGAGAACTGCTTTGTGGCGCTGTACGATGCGGCGACCAACCAGTTCGGATTTCCGTTTTTCGCGGATGCATTTGACTCCGCGCCGCCGCCGCAGAATCTGGGACGGACTTGCACGTCATACGTGTTCCGGACCGGACGGGCGATGCTGATTCCGCAAAAGGCGTTCGACGTACTGGCTGCGGAGGGCGAAGTGGAGCTGGTGGGCACGCCGTCGCCTTCGTGGCTGGGGGTTCCGCTGCGCACGCCGGCCGCTACGATTGGGGTGCTGGTGGTGCAGCACTACACCGACGAAAATGCCTACACCCTGCGCGACCTGGAATTTCTGAATTCGGTGGGAGGGCAGATCGCTCTGGCCATCGAGCGCCGCCGCTCGGAAAAGGCGTTGCGGGATAGCGAAGCTCGCTTGCGGGTGCTGGTGGAGCAGTTGCCGGCGGTACTTTGGACCGTGGATACCAACATGTGCTTCACTTCGTGCCTTGGAGCGGGCCTGGCGCGCGTAGGCATGAAGCCGAACGAAGCGGTGGGGCAGACTTTGCTGCAGTTCTTCGAGACGATCGACGAAGGATTTACCCCCATCGCCGCGCATCGCCGCGCTCTATTCGGCGAGCCGGTGACTTTTCCCATCGAGTGGCGCAGCGGGTCTTACGCTTGCCACGTGGAGCCATTGCGCGGCGGCGACGGCCAAATTCTGGGCGCGATCTGCATGGCGCTGGACGTCACGGACCGCAAGAAACTCGAAGAGCAACTGCGGCAAGCCGCGAAGATGGAAGCGGTGGGCCGGCTGGCCGGCGGGATCGCGCACGATTTCAACAATCTGTTGATGGTGATTCAGGGCTACGCGGAGCTTATGCTCGAACGCATGGGAGAAAACAATCCTATGCGCCGGAACGCCCAGCAGATCCAGGAAGCCTCGCAGCGAGCCACCGCGCTGACCCGGCAACTGCTGGCGTTCAGCCGGAAACAGATGCTGGCGCCGAGCGTGCTGAACGTGCAGAACGTGGTGAACGATATGGAGAAAATCCTGCGCCGGCTGATCGGCGAGGACATCGAATTTCACAACGTGGCGCCAACGAATCTGTGGCGGGTGAAGGCCGACCGCAGCCAGGTGGAGCAGGTGATTCTGAACCTGGCGGTGAATTCGCGCGACGCCATGCCGCGCGGCGGCAAACTGACCATCGAGACGGCGAACTACGAATTCGATTCCGGCTACAATCGCTCGCCGGCGATTTTGGCGCCGGGGAAATACGTGATGCTGGCGGTTTCGGATACCGGTTGCGGCATGGATCCGGAGACGCAGGCGCACATCTTCGAGCCGTTTTTCACTACCAAAGAAAAAGGGCGGGGGACCGGGCTGGGACTGGCCACCGTTTACGGAATTGTGAAGCAGAGCGGCGGGTATGTGTGGGTGTATAGCGAGCCGGACCGCGGGACTACATTCAAGGTTTTCCTGCCATGCGTGCAGGATGCGGAGGAAGTGGTGGCTCCGGGGGTGGCGGAAAATAGTCCGGGGGGCTCGGAAACGATTTTGCTGGTGGAGGACGAGCAGGGCGTGAGGGAATTGGCGCGCGAGTATTTGCAGTTAGGCGGGTATAACGTGCTGGAAGCAGAGAGCGGCCCCGCGGCGTTGGAAATCGCGGAGAAGTATGCGGGCACGATTCATCTGCTGCTGGCGGATGTGGTGATGCCGGCGATGAGCGGGCCGGAATTGGCGGACATTATTGCGACGATCCGTCCGGAAACTAAAGTGATCTACATGTCTGGTTACACCGAGCAGGCGATCGTGCACCATGGAATTCTGCATCCGGATACGATCTTGCTGCCGAAACCCTTTACGTGGCAGACGCTGGCCTGCAAGCTCCGCGAAACGCTGGGTCCCCGCCCGAAAGTGCAGTAGCAGGCTGCGCCGCAGGTACGGCGCAGAGATTTGCGCCGGTAAAAGCACCCACACCCGTTTCACACCGGTATCATTCCCCCGCGTACTCCTTGAGTCGCTTTTCGGCTATTCTTGCTGCGAGTGCGCTGCGCGCACTGGACATGACAAAACTGGCGGCGATTGAAATATCGGATGAGAAAGAACTGCTGCTGGCTTGCCTGCGGGCGCCTTCGCCGGCGGATTCTGAGGCGCACATTGCGGCGCTGCTGGGGCGGGCGATCGAGTGGGGCGCGCTGATCGAGGATGCGGGGAACCACGCGGTGACGCCGATCGTTTATTTGCGGCTGAAGGCGTTCGAGGAGCGCATCCCGGCCGGGGCGTTTGCGGAGCTTGCCGAGGCCTACCGCGCGAATTCGGTGCGCAATCTTTTTCTGGCGGCGGAACTGGCGAGAATTCTGGATGGTCTTGCGGCCGTGCAAATCAAAGCGATCCCGTACAAAGGGCCGGTGATTGCGGCGCAGGCCTACCGGGACCTTACTCTCCGCGAGTTCGAGGATCTCGACATTGTGATTTCGCAGGGCAGCGTCGCCGCTGCGCATGCGGCGATGCGCGATCTCGGCTTCACGCCGCGCTACCCGTGGCTGCACGAAACTGCGGCTAGCCGCAGCTTCGTGCCCGGCGAATACGCATACGAAGACGCGGCGTGCCGCGTCTTCGTCGAGCTGCACACCGAAAGGACGCTGCGGCATTTTCCGCGGGCGCCGGATATCGAGCGATTGTTCAATCGCTCGGTGGCGGTGAGCGTCGGTGGCCGGGAACTGCGCACGTTCGCGCCAGAGGATCAATTGATTTTTCTGGCGGTACACGGCGCCAAGGATTTCTGGGAGCGGCTGGTGTGGATCGCGGACATTGCGGCGCTGCTGCGCGCGGTTCCCGATCTTGACTGGCATACGGCGACGTACCGCGCGGAGTCTACCGGCGTGGAGCGGATGCTGGATGTGGGACTGGCGCTCGCGGCGAGCCTGCTACATGCGCCGCTGCCGCCCGCGGTGCTGCAAAGCATTCGGGCCGACTACCGGGCGCGCGATATCGCGGCGCAGCTGGAGCGACGCATTCTGGCGCCGGCGCTGCCGCCCCTTGGGGCGGGGGCGCGGTTGGGGCTGCGCTACCGGATGATATCCGGGCCGGCGGGCGCAGCGCGGTACGCGCTGCGGCTGGCGTTTGTGCCCAGCGAGGTGGATTACGCGGCGGCGAAACTCCCTCGCGCGCTGAGATTGCTCTCAGGATTGATGCGGCCGTTGCGCGTCATGAGGAAATACGCTTCGCCCGAGATTCCGGCGGAGCCGGAATCCCGGAGTTAGTTTGCGGGGGCTTCGACGTTCCAGCCGGTGACTTCGATGGCGGGAGAGGAGCCGTGCAAATCGGCGAGATGGTAGCCGGCACGCAACTCACGCGTTTCGCCGGGTAGCAGCGAAATGTAATTGTCGTCCCAGATGACCGGCAGGACGTCATCGCCGCCCGCGCCGCGGGTGAGCTTCACGCGCACCTGGAACGCCAGGTTGGTGGTGGGATTTTCGACCGTGACACGGGCTCCCCCGGTTTCTCCGTCCGCGGCAAATTGGCTTTCAATATGGAGCTTAACCGTGGACAGGGACTGCAGGGCGGTATAGTCGGCGAAATCCTTCTGTGGCGTGTAGTACCACGTGCTCTTGTTCCACTCCAGGGTGTCTGGACGCGTCGATAGCCAGTAGAAATTCTCGCTGGCGGTCGCGCCGGTGGCGTCTTTTAGGGTCAGCTTCAGGAAATACGTTGCGCTCAGGTCGGCGATCGGCGGAATCACGAAGGCGGTGGTCACACCGTCGGCCGGTACATCGACTACCGCGCTTCGCGAGAAGCGCTTGGCGAGCTTCATGTCGTAGACGACGGCATCGAGCGCCAGGCCCTGGTAGGCTTTTGGCTCGTCGTTCACCACTTGAATGCTGCGGTCGGCGTACGAATATTGGGCGTGCAGCGGCTCACAGGCACGCTGGGTGCCGTAGAATCCGCCCGCGGCCCGCCAGTAATAATCGTAGAGGTGCCAGATCGTGGATGGCCACGCGTTGTTGAGCATCCACTGGATTACACCGGCGGCTTTGTATTTATTGGCGCCATAGGCTTCGAACATGGCACGCTCGCCTTCATACGCCATGGCCTGCGATTTCCGTTCGTAATCGGCGAGGGACACCGCTTTGCCGTAGCGCTGCTCGAGCGCATGGTCGTAGATGTGAGTATCGTGATATTTGCCGCCGCCTGCGTGGAAATTCCAGAATTCGTCGATAGGCCACAGATGCTCCGGCGGCAGCATTTGTTTGAGGCTCTCGATGGGAAGCACCGCCGGGCCTGGGCTGGTCTCGGTATTGAAGCCGAAGGCGCCGCCGTTGTTGGTATCCTGCGACCAATAATCCGGCGGGACGTAGTCGTACGGCCCGGTCATCTTCACGCCGCTGTTGCCGCTTACCGAAGTAGGTTGCTGGGAGGCGGAGGAGATCACCGGCTTATTCCATTTGGCATCGGCCAGCACGTCCAGATAAGCCTTCTCGATGTCTGGCGGCGGCGGGCCGTCGCTGGCGTTGGCCCACAACAACACGCTGGGATGGGTGCGCAGCCGCAAGGCCTGGTCGCGCAGGGATTTGGTGGCCACCGAGCGCTCGTCGGATTTCCAGTTCTTCCATTTTTCCCAATGATCGCAGCAGCACCAGCCGGGCATGATCAGCAGGCCATAGCGGTCGGCCAGAGCGAAGAAATCATCACCCACCAGTTTTCCTTCCAGGCGGATGGTGTTGAGGTTCATGGCCTTGGCGTAGGAGAAATGGGTGTTCCACGCCGCGGGAGTCTCGCGAAGAAGCATGTCGGGGGAATAGCCGGCGCCGCGAATCAAGATTTGCTTTCCGTTCACTTTGAAGACGCGAGTGCTGGGCGAGGTCAATTCGGAAGTGATCTCATCGATTCCAAAGTCGATGCTGGCGGCGTCCGACGGGGCGCCTGAGGCGGTGAATTCCATGCGCAAGGAGTGCATGTCCTGTGCGCCCATGCGGTAAGGCCACCAAAGCTTGGGACTCTTGATATTCAACACCGGATATTCCGCGGGGACGAAGGTGATGACCTTCGATTCCTTGGCGGCGAGCGAAACATTTTGCTCGAAGGTGATATTGGAGCCAATGGTTCCGCGCAAGACGCCTTGCACGGGGTTATTGGAGGCGTTGCGCAGGTCAGCTGAAACTGTGAGATGGGCGGCGGCGAGATCGGGCTGGTCCACCTTCGAATCCACCTGCAAATTCCTGACCGCGACCGGTCCGCTGATCGCGAGCGAGACGTCGCCCCAAAGTCCCATGTCTTTATCCGGCGGGGCGGGGTTCCAATCCACCCAGGTGATTCCCAATTCGTCGGCCTTCGGCGCAAACACCGCCACGGCGATTGCGTTGGCCTTTCCGGCGACGAGGAGATTGGTGGCGTCGAATTCGTATCGGCGGAAGGCTCCGGCCACTTCACCGGTTCCGGCCAGCCTCTGGCCGTTCACCCAGATGTTGGCGCGATAGTTGATGCCCTTGAAATTCAGCCACAGGGTTTTGCCTGCGGCGTCCGCGGGGACTGCAAACTCGGTGCGATACCACCAGGCCACGCGGAATGGGCTGTCGGCCGGCATTTCCTCGTTGGAAAAATTGGCGCCGATTTTGTATTTCGTCCCGGGCATCGAGCGGAGATTCATCCCGAAATATGGGTCGGAATAAACTTTGTCGGCTACTAACGCGGCCAGGACCGTGGTGGGGACCGTCGCTGGATACCAGTCATTGGCGTCGAAGCCGGCGCGGGAGATGGCTGCGCCGTCGGTGGGGACTTTGGCCGAGGATTGAATGGCCCAGTTCTCTTTCAGGGGGATCGGATTTGGATTCTGGGCTTGGGTGGTGATGGCGGCGAGAAGCGTCAGCGCCAGCGCGCAGGGGATGGATTTGACGCGGGCGAAGAAAACGGTTGTGGCCGCGCTCGATATCTTTTGCGCTGCCTTCACGGTGCCACGTTCCATGGTTGCTGCCTCTGGGTTGAGATGACTGCTGTGCGCATCGGGATGCGTCCGCGCGACATATTAGCACTGTCAGTTGGAGGCGAGACACGGCAGAAGCGCAGGGGCGGTGGATTGTGTTTTTTTGTCGGATTGGTGAGGGGCGACAGTTTTTAGTTTGTTATATGTGTCCGCGACGAGTCGCGGCGGTACGACGGCGTTACGAGGCGGGGGAGTCCGAGAGCGGTGTGGATTAGCGCAGAGAGAGGAGGTCGAGCGCGTTTACTTTGGCGCCGGAGATGTCTAGGCCCCAATGCAAATGGGGGCCGGTGACGCGGCCGGTAGAGCCTACTTGTCCGATGACTTGGCCTGCTTCTACGGTGTCGCCTACTTTAGCGGACATCGATCGCATGTGGCCGTAGAGGGTGTAGATTCCCAGGCCGTGGTCGAGGACTACGGTGTTGCCGGAGAAGTAGAGAGGCTCGGCCAAGACCACGCGTCCGCGTTGCGTGGCATGGATTGGAGTTCCAGCCACGGCGCCTACGTCCACGCCCGAGTGGGGGGAACTGGGTTCTCCGTTAAGGATGCGGCGGGAACCGAAATTTTTGAAGGACGTGGCGCCTTGGATGGGCATGCGGAATTTGCCTTGCCAGAGTTTTTCGGGGGTGACGGTGGCGAAGATGGCGCGGAGGCGGGCGCCCTGGTCCTGAGCGAGTTTTAGATCTTCGGGGGCGGGCTCGACGAACTTGGGCGCGACCTTAAGGCTTTCCACTTTGTAGTGGCCGTCGGTTACGTCGAATTTTGTTTGGCAACTTAAAGGTGCGGCGCCTGCTGGCGCTGCTTGGAGCGAAAGGTCATAGGAGCCTGGATTTTGTTGGAGGTCGATTCCGATTACTGACTGATAGAGGTAGACGGCGGCTTTGGTGGCGCCTGTTGGGCTGTTCAAGGGCCAGAAGGAAAGGTCGCGGGAGGCGGCTTGGCCTTTGAGGTCCGTGAGCGGGGAATCGCTCTTCACTTCGAGTTGCAGGAGGTTACCTTGGGAGACTTGCGGGGCGCTTAGGCGGAAAACGGCGCTCGCGCCGCAGGGTTGCCAGGCGGGGAGTGGTTTTGATTTTGCGGTTGAACTCGAATGGGCGGCTGGCTTGCGTTGCGCTGTGGATGGTATCGAGTGGGCCAGGATTGAGACCACGAAGGTTGCGGTCCACAAGATTAAATTCTTGTTTTTCGAGACGTCGATCTCGTTCCTCCGTTCTGGGACTTAGGACCGAACGCCCAGCCTTCCCAGAACCCGGGAAGAGTGGGGCACCCGGAAAGATAAAACCATAGAACCGCCAGTCAAAATCCCACACGTGAAACCGACGTGTGGGGCACCAACCGTCGACTGCTTAAGTCAAAACACTGCGGCAGCGGCCCCCGCTCACGCGATCTTTTGCAGGTTATCGAAGCTGACTTTCAGGCTCTCGAAGGGTGGGAGATCGCCGGAGTCGCGTTCGACGAAGAAGTGGTGCACGCCGTTGGCCTCCGCGGCGGGAATGATGTGTTTCCAGTCGATGGTGCCTGCGCCGACTTCGGTGAAATGCGAAGAAGACGCTTCCATATCGAACGACGGCGGAAACCCGGGCTTGCGATCCTTCAGGTGGAGCAGCTTGATGCGATCAGGATGTTGTTTCAGCAGTTGCAGAGGATCCTGCCCAGCCTGAGTGACCCAATAGCAATCCATCTCGAGGCAGACCAGATTCGGGTCGGTGAGTTTCAGCAGAGTGGCAAGACCGGTGGTGTCACCGAAGGGGCGAAATTCGTAATCGTGATTGTGATGGCCAAACTTCATTCCTGCCTGGTGCACCTTCTCGCCAAACTTATTGTAGAAGTCGGCGGCACGTTTGAAGCCGTCCAGCGAAGTCCACATGTCGTCCGGCAGCATGGGGCAGATCAGGAATTCGAGCCCGAGCGTTTTGGCGTATTCGATGCTGGAGTCGTTCAGGTTTTCGTAGTTGAAGTGTCCACTGGGGGCGCGCAGTCCGTGATCGCCGATCATTTTCTTCAGGTCGGAGGCGGAGTGGGTGTAGACATTCCAGTAGGGCTCCACTTCCTGGTAGCCGATTTTGTGAATCTTTTCCAGCACAGTCGGCAGATCGACCTCCGCCTGATCGCGCACGGTGTAGATCTGTGCGCCGATCGGGCGATGGGTGGCGGCGTTAAGAAATTTGCTCGCGGCTAGCGCGGCGAGGGCGGTGCTAGTGACCTTCATGAATTCGCGGCGGTTGTTCATGGGAGAGAGAGTAGCGCTTGAGAGGAATTCTGGCAACCGGTAGGAGGATGAATCGGGCTAAGAGGAGAACAGGATTACGGGATACGGGAAGAACACGGACGAGGCGAGTTCTTGAAGGCTGAATCAATAGGATCGCTTTTTTGGTGATCGTTACGCCCACCCTTTGCGAAAACCGCAAAGAATGGGTACCCGAAAAAGATAAATGCGTTGAACCGTAGAACCTTAGTGCGGTGGATCGAGGGAGGGAAGGGGGGCCGGGATTGACGCGGGGGCTTTCGAGAAGCGCGCCTGCATTGTTTTGAATAGGGCGTAGAGGACGGGGATGAAGATCAAGTTGAGGAAGGTGGCGGCGATCATGCCGCCGAAGACGGTGGTGCCTACCGAGCGGCGGCTGATTTTGCCTGCGCCTTCGGCGAGCACCAGAGGCAGCACGCCCAGGATGAAAGCCAGCGAGGTCATCAGAATGGGGCGGAGGCGGATTCTGGCGGCTTCGACGGCGGCGTCGACGATGCCGAAGCCCTTTTCGCGCAATTGTTCGGCGAACTCCACGATCAGGATGGCGTTCTTGCTGGACAGCCCGATCAGCATGACCAAACCGATCTGGCAGTAGACGTCGTTCTGCTGGCCGCGAATGGCCTGCGCTCCGATCGCTCCCAGCAGCGCCATGGGCACCGCCAGCAGCACGATAAACGGCAGCGAATAGCTTTCGTATTGCGCCGCGAGCGTCAGATACACCACCAGCAGCCCCAGACCGAATAGCAACGCCGATTGGCTGCCGGATTGGATTTCCTCGAGCGACAGCCCGGTCCATTCGTAACCGAACCCCGGCGGCAAGACTTTCTTGGCCAGTTCTTCCATGGTTTCGATCGCTTGCCCAGAACTGCGGCCAGTTGCGGCGGACCCATCGATCTCAGCGGAGCGGAAAAGATTGTAGTGGCTGATCACTTGCGGCGACGCGGCCTGCTCGACATGCACCAGGTTGGCGAGCGAGATCATCGTGCCCGCATTCGAGCGGACGTAAAACTGGGGGATGCTGCTGGGCGCATCGCGATATTTCTGGTCGGCCTGGGCGTACACGCGGTAGGAACGATTATTGAAATCGAAATCGTTGACGTACACCGATCCCAGAAAGACCTGCAGAGCGTCGGTGATCTGGCCGAGGGGAACTTGCAGAGCCTTGGCGCGTTCGCGATCGAAGGTGACCTGCACTTGCGGGTCGTTCGCGCTGAAGCTGGTGAACAAGCTGGAGAGGCCAGGGTTGCTGTTGCCCGCCTGCACCATTTTCGTGGTCGCATCGGCCAGCTTTTGGATCGGGCCGCCGGTCTGGTCCTCGACGATAAAGGTGAATCCTCCGAGCTCTCCCAAGCCTTCTACAGCGGGAGGGGGGAAAGCCACCACATTGGCGCCCGAAATACCGGCGAGCTCCGGGCGCATGCGTTCGATTACTGCGACGGCGGTGTGCGCGTCACCCTTGCGCTCGGCAAACGGTGTCATACCCGCCCAAATGATGCCGCGATTGGATGCCGAGCCTCCGAAGCTGAAACCAAGAACCGTAAACGCGCTGTTGATCTCGGGGTGCTTCTGCAGCACGGCTTCCACCTGCCCGGCGATGCCAATGGTGTAAGTGAGCGAGGCGCCTTCGGGCGCCTGGATGGCCACGGTGAAGTAGTCAGAGTCTTCCTGGGGAATGAAGCCTTTGGGCACGCGCTGGTAGAGCACATAGGTGAGGGCGAGACCGATCAGAAAGACGATGACTGCCACCGATTCCCATCGGAGGATGCGACGAAGCACTTTCTGATAGGTGTTGGTGAACGATTCCACCCCGCGATTAAATCCGTGGAACACCACGCCTTCTTTGGTACGGCCATGGCCGAGGAAGAGCGCGGAGAGCGCCGGAGTAAGGGTGAGCGCGTTGAACGCCGAAATGGAAACCGAAAATGCGATGGTGAGCGCGAACTGGCGAAAGAGAATTCCGGTGGTGCCAGGGAAGAACGCGACCGGCACAAACACCGCCACCAGCACCAGGGAAGTAGCCACCACCGCGCCGGCGACCTCTTTCATGGCCACCGAAGCGGCGTTGTGCGGCTCGGTGATTCCTTCGGTGATGTGGCGCTGGACGTTTTCGATGACCACGATGGCGTCGTCTACGACCAGGCCAGTGGCCAGGGTGAGACCGAACAAAGTGAGGGTATTGATCGAAAATCCCAGAAGCTTGATGAAGGCAAACGTGCCGATGAGTGAGACCGGAATGGTGACCGCGGGGATCAGGGTGCTGCGCCAGTCCTGCAGGAAAACGAAAATCACCAGGATGACCAGCACCACCGCCTCCACCAAGGTGTACAAAACATCGCGGATGGATTCGCCGACGGCGGTGGTGGAGTCAAACGCGATGGCATATTTGATTCCGGGGGGGAAGTGTTTGGAGAGCCGCTCAAGTTCGGCTTTCGCCTCGCGATCCACGGCCAGGGAGTTGGCCTTGGGAAGCTGAGTAACGCCAAATCCCACTGCGTCGTGACCGTTGAAGCGCAGCATTGAGTTGTAGTCTTCCGCGCCGATTTCCGCGCGCCCGACGTCCCTCAGCCGGACCAGGGTGCCGTCGGCGCCCGACTTCAAAATAATATTCTCAAATTCCGAGGGCTCGCTCAGGCGTCCCGCGGCGCGCACGCTCATTTGGTAATTTTGTCCGGGGAGCGATGGAGGCTGGCCCACTTGGCCGGCGGCCACTTGAACGTTTTGCTCCTGCAGCGCGCTCAGGACGTCGGAAGCGGTGAGGCCGTGGCTGGCCATGCGCGGCGGGTCGAGCCACACGCGCATGGAATAACGGCGCTGGTTGAAAAGCTGGACGCCTGCTACGCCGGGCACCCGCTTCAGGGCGTCGGCCACGTAGAGATCGAGATAGTTGCTCAGGAACAGGCTGTCGTACTCGCCATTTTCAGCGTAAACGCCTGCGCCAAAAACAAATTGGTTGCCGGACTTTTGAATCTGGATGCCGGTGGTCTTCACCTCGTTAGGCAGCAGGCCGAGGGCGGAATTGACGCGATTCTGGACGTCGACGGCGGCGAGGTCAACGTCGCGAGTGATATCGAACACGATGTTGATGCCGCTGCTGCCATCGTTGCCGCTGCTGGAGGTCATGTATTTCATGCCCTCCACGCCGTTGATGGCCCGCTCCAGGGGGACGGTGACCGAAGTTTCCACGGAGCGAGCGTTCGCGCCGTTATAGCTGGCGCCTACACTCACGGAAGGCGGAGCGAGGGTGGGGAACTGCGCCACGGGGAGCGTGGGGATGCACACCGCGCCGGCCAGAATGATCAGCAGCGCGCAAACGGTGGCGAAAATCGGCCGGTTAATGAAAAAGTCGACGAACACTACGGTTTCCCGCTGGGCTGCTGCACGGTCTCGGTGACTGGCGCACCGTCTACCAGGTTTTGGCCGCCTTCGACTACGACATGATCGCCTGGCACTAGCCCGGAAGTGACCGCGTACTGATTATTTTTCAGTTCGCCGAGTTTTACGATCTTCTGATGAGCGACTGGGGGCTTGACGCTGGTGTCTACGACGAAGGCAAAGAACTGGCCGTTGATGCGTGAAACGGCGAGCACCGGAAGCACCGGTCCCTGGTGCACGCCCCAGATAATCCGCGCGCGCGCGAACTGAGAGGTGCGCAGCGTTCCGGAGCTATTTTTAAGAGTGCCTTTCACGAGGACCGATTGAGTGGTGGTATCCACTTCAGGGGAAATGAAGTCGACGTGGGTTTCCGCGACGACGCTGGCGGCATCGTCGAGAACCTGAATGAGCTGACCGAGTTTGACGGATTGCGCGCGGTCCACCGGGACGTTGAGGTAGACCTCGAGGTTGCCCGGAGCGTCGATGGTGGTCAGCAAGGTAGAAACGGTGACTCGATCGCCGACGCGCACCGGAACGTCTCCGATGATGCCGTTGGTAGGCGATACCACGCTGTAGTAGTGCAGGGTGACTTGTCCTTCATTGAGCTGCGCCTCCAGCGCGTGCATTTGTTCCTTGGCGGTGGCGAGATTGGTCTGGGCCTGATCGAGTTCTTGCTTGGCGATCACGCCGGCTTCGGACAGCTTCTGCGCGCGATCGTACTGAATCTGCGCGAGCTCGACGTTGGCTTTCTGCGCGGCGATCGAAGCTTGCTGGCCTTGCACCGTGGCTTGCTGCCGCAGCGGGTCGATTTCCATTAGCCTGGCGCCAGCCGTGACGCGGTCGCCGGACTTCACCAGGATGCGGGTTACCTGGCCTTCGACTTGCGGGTTGAGGGCAGTGGAGTGCCGCGATTTCAATGCCGCCAGAAATTCCGAGTCATCGGAAATGGGGACATCGCGCACCACCACCGTCTGCACCGGTGTGGCGGGCACGTTGGGATTTTCCCCGGCCTGGTTGCGGCCGCAACCGGCGATCGCCAGCGCCAAAGCAATGGCTGCCAGCGCCAGACAGACTCCAGCACGCGGCGTTGGCGGCATCGCTGTTGCCAGAGGACGCACCTGTGCGCCAACTTGGGGGAATGGGAGTTTCATTAGTAGGGCGATCGGCTCCTCTTACGCAGTGACCTTGATGATAAAAGACGCGCCCCCGGATCGGAAGGGCTTTCGTAGCTCCGGAATCGGACGCTCTGTTGGACTCACCAGCCGAGCCCGTGGTTAGCGCAAATTTACGGGCCCGGCCGGTGGTACGGGGACAAACTAAGAGGTTTGCAATCCGATGGGTTTAGTGGCTGGCGTCTGCATGGCTTTGGAGAGACGGTCGGCGAGCTGCTTGCGCGCACGGCTCACCCGCGATTTAAGGGCGTTAATGTGGATTCCGGCGGCGCGAGCGGCTTCCGCAGTGCGCATTTCATGCACGTCGCAAAGCTCGATGGCCAGCCGATAACGGGGCGTGAGGCATCCCAGCTTGTCGTTGATCAGTTCGCGAAGCTCGGCGGCGCTGCACAGGCGCTCGGGGCTGGGGCCAGGGTCGGCGATCTGCGGGACCGCTGGCGCCTCGTCCTCGGCGCCAGCAAAATCCTCGAGAGGCACTTCCAGGCGGCGGCCGTTTTTCTGGCGGCGGCGTAGCGAGGCGTTGATGACGATGCGCGTCAACCACGAAGAAAATTGCGATCGCCCCTGAAAGCTGTGCAGGCTGGTGTAGGCCGAGAGCATGGCGTCTTGCAAAGCGTCTTCGGCATCCTCTTCGTTGCGCAACAGCGAGAAAGCGGTGTGGAAGAGCCGGCGGCGGTGGGCGGCAAAGAGCTCGGTCATGGCATCGAGATCGCCACGACGAGCGCGTTGCACCATCTTCCAATCCTCACCGGCGCGGCCAGCGGGCCACGAGACGATCTCGGCCATCGCGTCGGGGCGTTGTTCACTTGCCATTTCTCTAGTGGCTTTTCCTTGCCGCAGCGAACGGGTTGACGCGGCTGAAGTGGCTCCGTCACGGAGCGGTGAGACGTTGAATTGCATAGCCCGAAGTGCGCCCATCTGGTTCCCCCTAGGATCAAGTTCGATTACTCTTAGCCACGTGTTCAAAAGTCACAGGGGCCTTAGCATGTGCGGGGCCAAGCGGACACACATCGGACGCGCCGCTGCATGTTGCATATTCTTAAGCGACTTACCCTCCGTATCGGTCTTGAGTCTTGACCACGGCGTAAATGGCTTAAGCGACGCTTAGTGTACATTTAGCGGCTACATTTCGAGGGTGGTGTGTCTGCTACACGAAGACCCTATCTCGATGTACATAAATCTCCCTAGAGGACTTGGAAGCGTGCGCCGGGCGAGTAGTGCGTTCGCGGCTGGTGAACTACAGTGTTTTGCTGAGCTGTCTTGACTGGATTGCTGTACGCGCGCTGGGGTACAGAATCGTGCTCCGGAGCACATGTCTTTTGCGCGGGGCGGTGCGCGCGGGATTGGCGAAGCCGCTGGCGGGCGCTCGCCGCCCAGAATAAAGGCGCCACCAAGGCTTCGCCCCAATGCCGGGGAAGAGCGGCGGCCCGCCTTGGGACCGATTGCAATCTTTTCTTGACACCGGCGCGGCTGGCTTTTAGCATTGAATGCGTGCCGAAGTTAGGCACACCGCAGTCTCATGCAGAGTGGCTGAGGGTTTCGGGCCCGTTGAAGCCACGACAACCGGATCGGGTGCAATTGCCCGGTCACAAGGTGCCAAGTCCCGCCCGGTAAGCGGGGGACATGAGATTGGGTTCAGCTCAATTTTCCTATTGAGCCTCTTCCCCCACACCCGGAAGAGGCTTTTTTATTGGCGGCCACGATATTTTGGGCCGGCGAAAGGAAAACTGAGATGGGCGTGCGCTACACATTGAAGTGTCGAGAATGCGGAAAAGATTGGGGCAACATCCCTCTTTCCTACTGCCAAGAGTGCCTGGCGCCGCTCGGCGTCGATTACGACCTGCCCGCAATCCGTGAAGCCGTTACCCGCGACGATATCGCGCAGCGAGCCGCCAACCTGTGGCGCTACGCGGAACTGCTGCCGCTCCCTGAGGACTTCCGACCGGAATTGGCGGTGGGCGGAACGCCGCTGGTGAAAGCGGATCGCTTCGCGAAAAAACTGGGACTGCGGCATCTGTTTGTAAAGAATGACGCGGTGTGCTTCCCCACGCTTTCGTTCAAGGACCGCGTGGTGGCGGTGGCGCTGGCGCAGGCGCGCGCGTTCGGATTCGAGGTAGTGAGCTGCTCTTCCACCGGCAACCTGGCCAACTCAGTGGCGGCGCAGGCGGCGTGTGGCGGCTTCCAGGCGTGCATTTTCATTCCCGCTGACCTGGAAGCGGCGAAAGTGATCAACACCCAAGTGTACGGCGCGCAGTTGGTGCGCATTTCGGGCAACTACGACCAGGTGAACCGGCTGTGTTCGCAAATCGCCGATCGCTTCAAGTGGGGTTTCGTGAATATCAACCTGCGGCCGTACTACGCCGAGGGATCAAAGACGGTGGGATATGAGATCGCCGAGCAACTGGGCTGGGAACTGCCCGACAACGTGGTGGTGCCGATGGCCGGCGGTTCATTGATTACCAAGATCGCCAAGGCGTTTGGGGAATTGATCGAGTTGGGGTTCGTGAAGCCGCGCCCGGTGAAGTTTTTTGGCGCACAGGCCACCGGATGCTCGCCGATTTCCCACGCGGTGAAGAATGGTCTGGACGAATTGACGCCGCAGAAACCGGTGACCATCGCGCGTTCGCTGGCGATCGGAAATCCGGCGGATGGGCGCTACGCGATAAAGATGATTCGCGACAGCGGCGGCTGGGCGGAAGACTGCTCGGACGCGGAGATCGTCGAAGCCATGAAGCTGCTGGCGGAAACCGAAGGCGTCTTTACCGAAACCGCGGGCGGCGTTACCGCCGGCGTGACCAAGAAACTGGTGGAGCAGGGGCGCATCGGGTGCGACGAAACCACGGTGGTGTGCATCACCGGCAACGGACTGAAAACCACCGACGCGCTGGTTGGGCAGTACGAGCTGGAAGAGCCGATCGCGCCGCGGCTGGCGGCGTTTGAAGATTTTCAAGCCAAGCGCCTGGGCGGCATCGCGGTGGGTGCGTGAGATGAACATTACCGTGCACATCCCCACGCCGCTGCGGCGGTTCACCGATGGCGGAAACCAAGTGCAGTGTTCGGCGGCGAATATGGCCGAGCTGTTGCAGCAACTGGAGCAGAAATTTCCGCAGATCGGCGCGCACTTGAAAGACGAGTCGGGAAAAGTGCGGCCGTTCGTGAATTTCTACGTGAACGACGAGGACATCCGATTTCTCGGCGGGAATCAGTATGAGTTCAAGGACGGCGACGACGTGCTGATTGTGCCGTCCATCGCCGGCGGCAGGTAACTTTTCTTCCGTTCCCCACCAAGCTATTTCGCTGCCAGCACCTGTTGGTAGTACGCCTCGTAGTGCGGAATGATCAGCGTAGTACAGAAACGAGCACGCGCGTTGGCGCGGGCTTGCTCGCCCATGGATCGGCCACGATCCGGGCGGGTCAGTATCTCCAGCGCGTATTTCGCGGCAGCGACCACATCGCGCGGCTCCACCAAATACCCGTCCAGCCCGTGGGTGACGACTTCGGGCAGGCCTCCGGTATTGGTAGCCACCACCGGCACTTCGCAAGCCATCGCTTCGAGCGCCGCCAGGCCGAACGACTCGATTTCGCTCGGCAGCAAGAATAGATCCGCCAAGCCCAGCTTCTGCTCGACGTGGTCCTGCTTCCCTAAAAACAACACATCGCGGGACAAACCTTTTTGCTTGGCCAGGTATTCGGCGGCGCCGCGGTCGGGTCCGTCTCCGATCATCACCAGCTTGGCGCGGATTTTCTCGCGGACCAACGCAAAAATATTCACCGCATCGGTGATGCGCTTGACCGGACGAAAATTGGAAAGGTGCATGAGGATCGGTTCGCCGTCCGGGGCCCACTGGGCCCGCAAAGCGGAATCGGTGGAGCGCTGGTAAAGATCGCAGTTCACAAAATTGGAAATCACTTCGATGGGGCGTTGAATATCGAATTGCTTCACGGTTTCGTTCTTGAGGTAATTCGAGATCGCGGTCACCCCATCGCTCTGCTCGATGGAAAATTTGGTAATTGGCAAGTAACTGCGGTCGCTTCCCACCAGGGTAATGTCCGTGCCGTGCAGCGTGGTGATAAATGGCAGGCGCTTGGGGGCCTGCATGGACCGCGCCAGCAGCGCGCTCACCGAATGGGGAATGGCGTAGTGAACGTGCAGCAGGTCCAGGTTAACTTCCTGCGCGACTTCCTGCATTTTGACGGCCAGAGCCAGGGTGTAGGGCGGGTGATCGAAGAGCGGGTAAGTGGTGACTTCCACTTCGTGGAAGTAGATGCGGTCGTGCCAGGAATTCAATCGGATCGGCACGGCGTAGCTGATGAAATGAACCTCGTGGCCGCGCGCGGCGAGTTCAATGCCCAGTTCGGTGGCCACCACTCCGGAACCGCCGTAGGTCGGATAGCACGTAATTCCGATCTTCATGGGTACGTTGGCTCCTTGGGAGCGGACTGCATCCTACACGGCAGGGTTAAAACGGCCGCTGGCTTGCGCAGTCTCGAGGCGCGATGCTAGCCTGCCAATCCGTCTTCATTGGACGCGCAGGAGCGCCAAACGATGCCACGTCTGGACAACAAAATCGCGTTTATCACCGGAGCGGGGACCGGGATCGGGCGGGCCTGCGCGGAGTACTTCGCGCGGGAGGGCGCGGCGCTGGGGCTGGCCGGCCGACGCATGGGGCCGCTCGAAGAGGTTGCGCGGACGATTTCCGACGCCGGCGGGCAGGCCATGGCCGTAAGTTGCGATGTGACCCAGCGGCTGGTGGTGGAACAGGCTCTGGCGGCGGTGGAAGCGCGGTTCGGAAAGATTAACGTGGTGGTGAACAACGCCGGGGCGGTGGTGGTGGCCGATGCCGGACACACTTCCGATGGGGATTGGGATCGCATCATCGCCACGAACCTGACCGGGACGTTCCTGGTATCGCGAGCGGCGTTGCCTGTGCTGCGGCGGAGCGGCGGCGGATCGATAGTGAATATCGGGTCGATATTGGGAGTGGTGGCCCGAAAGGATCGCGCGGCGTACTGCGCGTCCAAGGGCGGGGTAACGCTGCTGACCAAAGCGATGGCCCTGGACCACGCGCACGAAAATATTCGCGTGAACTGCATTTGCCCGACGATCGTGGACACCGATCTGGGAATGGAGTCCATTACCGCGGCGCCCGACGCGGCCGCGGAACGAAGAAAGCGCGCGTTGGAAATTCCGTTGGGGCGAATTGGGCGGCCCGAGGATGTGGCGCATCTGGCGGTATATCTGGCTTCCGACGAATCGTCGTGGGTGACGGGCGCGGCTCTACCGCTCGATGGCGGGCTTACGGCTTACTGAGAAATACGCGGCGCAGCCATTTTCGAGTCTCACCGCTGGATGTTACGGCGCCACAACCATTGGGCCTGGCAAGAACGAAAAGCCCATTCCCGGGCACCGGAAATGCGCTTTTTCGTCAGTAGACAGATTCAGCGATAGCTCGACTACGAAGCGTTGGTTCCTCCCTGCGCGGCGTCTTCACCATCTTTGTACATGAACTTGATGGAGTGCTTAAAAATTAGCAGGTTCGGGCTGCCGTAGCGCGTCAACTTAATGCAGTCCTGGTCGTACCATTCCAGCGTTCCGCGCAACGTCTCGCCATCCAACAACACCACCGCGACGGGAGAGCGCGATTGCATTTGTTTGACGTAGTAAAAATTCTCGGCGTGGGTTTGCTCGGGCGGGGCTGGTTTTTTTCGCGGCGCAGGTCCACCGGAATTTCCTCCACCGGCATTCCCGGCGGCTGGGCGTACTGGGAAAGGCTCTTTCATTTCGGTTATAGAATGGCGGAATAGCTTTCGATTTACCATGAGCTCCCCCCTTTGGAGACTCTTGTAATTCCACTCACCGCGCGTTTCGTTCCCTAATTTCTAAGCGACCGGGCAGGAAATGCGTTCCGGATCATTGGTGAAGCATAGAAATGGCGACGGCATCCAAGCCTAGCTGGCGGCTTACATTACGCCGCAGGCGGCGGTGCAGGCGGTCTAGATTCGCTGCGGAATTCGCCACCCACTCCAGGTTTACTTTTTTGCCGAGGCCCTCTAGCTCTCGCCGGAGGTCCGGATTCCGTGGGAACCATGCTTTCTGGTCCTGTGATAACTCCAGAAGGTCCGTGAGCAAACTATAAAATAGTTCGAGAACGTTTTCAAACGATTCCTTCTCTTGTTTGGCGAGTTGCGCGGTGGCGGCGAAAATTTCGCGATAATTGGCGCCGTTATAGGCCAGTTCGATCAGCCGCAAAACTTCGCGGCGCAAGCGCTCCGATTCTTCTAGATCGAACTCGAGAGCGATTCCCGGGGCGCCGGAAGAGAGTTGAGCGGCGAGTTGGCGGGCGGCCGGTTTCAGTTCGGAACGTTTGGACAAGAATTCTTCCACTTTTTCTCCAGGAACGGGCGCGAAGTGGAATTGCAGGCACCGCGAACGAATCGTCGGCAGCAGAGAATCGGGGCTGGTGGCGATCAAGATCATCGTGGCGGATTCGGGAGGCTCTTCCAGGATCTTCAGGAAGACGTCCGCATCGGTGTAGCGCATGGTGTCCGCGCCATCCAGAATGAAGACGCGGCGGCGCCCCTGGGGTTTGAAATGTGCGGCGCGTTGAATGGCGCGAAGTTGGCCCACACGAATCATGGGGCGCGCCACCGGGGTCCGCAGACGAACCGGGTCGGGGAAAATCGCCCAGACGTCGGGGTGCGCCTCGACGATCAGCGGCACCCGCTCGACGGTTCCCGCGTCGGCGCTTTCACCGCGCTCGGTAAGGGCCTGTTCGATGAGTATTTTAGGATCGGCCAGGCGGCTGATGCGGCGGCACGGCTCGCATTCGCCGCAGAAATCGTCTTTCAGCCGCTGGCAATTGGCGGCCTGCGCGAACATGCGAGCGAGCGTGAATTTGCCCACGCCGCGAGCGCCGGTGAACAGGATGGCGCTAGGTTCGCGGCTGCGGCTAAGCATGCCGCGCAGAGCGGTGACGATGCGTTCATTGCCGAGGAAATCGTTGAAGGGCATGTTGGGTATGAAACTACATCACTTCTAGGATGCGCGGCAAATGGTTAGGGTTTCAAGATGCGGGAATCGACTGCGGCCATCACGCGGAGGTGCAGCGCGTCAGGAGACTCGAGGAGGGAACTCCTCTTGTCGAGGCAGTCGATGGTCACCCAGCGCGGATCTCTGGCTAGTTTTTCGTAAATGGCGGCGGCGGTGCGCAGATGACCGCGATCGGCTTCCAGGATGTCGTGGCGGCGGCTGGTGTAATGGCGAGCCTTCTTTTGTCCCACCAGGTGCTGCGCGTGGCGGACCGGGACACGGAGAAAAATCACCAGATCTTCGGCGGGGATGCCGTAGATCTGGAATTCGAGCTTGGTGAGCCAATCGATGAAGGCGGCGCGCTGGGCGGGCGGAACGCGCGCGGTCTGGTGCGCGAGGTTGGATGCGGCGTAACGGTCGGCGAGCACGATGCTGCCTTTGACCAGGGCCGATTCGATTTCCCCGCGGGCATCAAACCGATCGCCGGCGTAAAGCAGCGCGGAGAGATGCGGATCGATCTTGGCGCCGAATTTGCCATCGAGAAACTGGCCGGCGAGCAGGCCAAAGAAAGTGTCGTAGCGCGGGAAGCTGATCGAGGTGTGCGAAATGCGACGGCGAGTGAGCGCGGCGGAAAGCATTTCAATCTGGGTGCGCTTGCCGGAGCCGTCGATGCCTTCGACGGCGATCAGTTTTCCGCGGGGGGACATGGGCAGAGAAATTGTAGCATGGGACTTCGAAGAGGGTTTTGGCGGCGGGACTTGGTCTCGGTCGGTGGTGGAAGGACGTAACGCCCACCCTTCCCAAGACCAGGGAAGAGTGGGGCCCCCGGAAAAGATAAAACCATAGAACCGTACGGAAAGAATCAGAGGGGCCGAGTGTCGCTTCGGCCCCCTTTCAGTTTTTTTGCTTCGCCCGCCGCGTTACAACGCTACGCAGACGCTCTTGACCTCAGTGTAGTGCTCCAACACTTCGTGGCCCATCTCCCGGCCCCAGCCAGACTGCTTGTATCCACCGAACGGGAGGGCGGCGTCGAAGACGTTGTAGCAGTTGATCCACACGGTTCCGGCGCGGAGCTTGGACGCGAGGGCGTGCGCTTTCTTGATGTCGCGCGTCCAAATCCCGGCGGCGAGGCCGTAGACGGTGTCGTTGGCCCGGGGGACGATCTCACTGGCATCGCTGAACGGGATCGCCGTCACCACCGGTCCGAATATTTCCTCCTGCACCACCTGCATTTTGTCGTTGGTATTCACCAGCACCGTAGGCTTCACGAAATAGCCCTTGGTGCCTTCGCGTGAGCCGCCGGTCACCGCCTTGGCGCCCTCCTTCTTACCCGACTCGAGGAAGCCGCAGACCCGATTCATCTGCTCTTCGGAAACCAGCGGACCCATGTCGCTATCCGGATCGAATCCCGGGCCGACGCGGATTTTGCTGGCGTCCTGGGCGATGCCGTCGACCACTTCGTCGAAGATTTTCTTGTCGACGAATAGACGGGAACCGGCGCAGCAGCACTGGCCGTGGTTGAAAAAGATCGCACTCGCCGCGCCGGGAATCGCGGTAGAGACGTCGGCGTCATCGAGGATGATGTTGGGAGACTTGCCGCCGAGCTCCAGCGAGACCTTCTTCAGGTTGCCCGCGGCGGCTTGCAGGATCAGCTTGCCCACCTCGGTGGATCCGGTGAACGCCACTTTATCGACGTCCGGATGTGCGGCGAGCGCGGCGCCGGCCGTTTCGCCGTAGCCAGGCACGATATTCACCACGCCTTCGGGGAATCCGGCCTCCATAATCAACTCGCCCAGCCGCAGCGCGGTCAGCGGAGTCTGTTCGGCCGGCTTGAGTACGACGGTACAGCCCGTAGCCAGGGCCGGAGCCAGTTTCCAGGCGGCCATCAGCAGCGGGAAATTCCACGGAATGATCTGACCCACTACTCCCACCGGCTCGCGCACCGTGTACGCATGGAATTTTCCTTGCTTCTGCAGGCCCAGGTTAATGGTGTTGCCTTCGATCTTGGTCGACCATCCCGCGTAGTAGCGGAAATGATCCACCGCCAGCGGCAGGTCGGCGACGCGCGCGATCTTGAGCGGTTTGCCGTTGTCGAGCGACTCGAGCTGCGCGAATTCCTCGGCGTGTTTTTCCAGCAGGTCGCCTAATTTCCAGATCAGGCGGCCGCGCTCGGAAGGGGAAATCTTGGACCACGGACCGGACTCAAATGCGGCGCGTGCCGCTTTCACCGCGCGGTCAATGTCTTCCTTGTCGCCCGCGGCGATATTGGCCAACACTTCTCCGGTGGCGGGATTGTAGGTGGGGAAAGTCTTGCCTGAGGCGGCTTCCACCCACTTTCCGTTAATTAGGATCTTGCGAGTCTTGGATACGAATCCAGTAACGTTAACATCCGGCTGTACGACTGCAGTTGCCATGCGATTTTCCTCCGCGAACCTAAGATAGAAATCCTGTCATCCAAGCTGGTCATGCCGAGCGGGCGGGGACTCCAGACTCAGATTTTACCCTTGCGCAAAACATATGCCCGCTAACCGTTGGTGTCAACTTGAGATTCCGGGACTCAACCGCAGCACACATTTTCGCGGTAAGCCACTTAAGGAAAGGAGCCGTCGAGATCCGCTAAACAGGTCGCAAATTCGTTGTGTCGCGGACGGGAGGGGCGTACCATGCGCCTATCGAAGGGCCAAATCGTGAACTCCCGTTCACGTACCACGCCGTGCACTTCGCCGTATTCGCTGGTAGCGGCCGATTTCACGGGCAACGGTCAAATGGGCCTCGCGGTTGCGAACTTTGGCGACAACAATCTATCCGCCTTCCTGGGCAACGGCGATGGAACATTCACTCCGGCTTCCGGCTCTCCGGTCGCCGTCGGCCAGTCTCCAATTGCGATCGTAGCCGGCGACTTCACCGGCAGCGGTCGAACCGGGCTTGCCACCGCCAACCTGGGCGACAGCACCATCTCCGTCCTCCTTCAGCAATAAACAATTCCGGTGCGCCCGACACCGCCAACCTGGCGGTGCGTGGCGGATCGGATCCCAACACCATGGTCCTCTTCCAAAAAATGCGAGCACGCCACGGGCTTCTCGAAGCGGGCGATTGCGCGCGGCATGTTAAAATCTGGCGCGCGCGGCTTCGTTCGCTCGCGCGAGCCAGGCGGACGAAATGTACGATGTCGCGGGGATGGCCAAAAATTTAGAGGAAATCCGCGAGCGCATCGCGACGGCTGCGGCGCGCTGCGGCAAACGCGCGGATGAAGTCACGCTGGTAGCGGTGTCGAAGACGTTTCCGGTGGAGGCGATTCGCGCGGCCTACGAATTGGGAGTGCGGCATTTCGGAGAAAACCGGATACAGGAGTTCGAGTCCAAGGAAAAAGAATTGGACTGCCCGGAGGCCACTTGGCACCTGATTGGGCACTTGCAGGGAAACAAGGCGCGCCGAGCGGCGCAACTGTTCCATCGCATCGATTCGGTGGACAGCGTGGCGCTCGCGCAGAAACTCGATCGGCTGACGAACGAAATCCCAGAGGCGGGGGCAGAGTCTCGCACGCCATCGCCAGGAAATGCGAAGCGATGCGACGTGCTGATCGAAGTGCGACTCTCGGATGAAGTCACCAAGTCGGGGGTGGCGGAAGCGGAGTTGCCGGCGGTGATCGAAGCAGTGGCGGGACTCTCCAGCCTGCGGCTATGCGGACTGATGACCATCCCTCCGTTTTTCGATGACCCCGAAGATGCCCGGCCGTATTTCCGCCGGATGCGCACGCTGCGCGACGATCTATGGAAGGGGCTGCGAGAGCGAAGCGTGGAACCGGGCAAACTTTCTATGGGCATGAGCCACGATTTCGAAGTGGCGATAGAAGAAGGCGCTACGGAAATTCGCGTCGGGACCGCCCTGTTCGGCCCGCGCCCGCCACGGTGAGACTTCCACCGAAACGATCCCTTGTCGCGCCCGCGCCCACTCAGCTAGGCTGGCAGAGGGCAAGAATCATGAGCGAAAAAACACCAAAGCCTCACAGCGGCACTCACCGGGCGTCCCCACGTAACCCACCGCCGGCGGTGCATCCGAGCGTACGCCTCGCGGTGCTGATGGAATCCCAATCGCAACACCGCCAGGATACCCCCTTTCAAGTGCATGAAAACAAACACCCCAAAACTCCCGAATCCGGGCAAAATATCATTGTGATGGTTTGGAAATAGCCGAGGCGGCTGATAGAATCGCCGCCAGACGGGGATGCCATGAACTCCGGGTAGGCGGTCCGGATTCCAGCGGGCGTCCGAAACACCACGAAGCGAAGCGCCGGGCCCAGTCCACTAATCCACAAGCGAGAACACATCATGCTGGATGTAAAAGCGATTCAGTCGGAGTTGCGCGCCCATAAAATGGACGGTTGGTTGTTCTACGATATCTTGCACCGCGATCAACTGGCCTACCGGATCCTGGGAATTACCGCCATGGCCAAGCGGCGCTGGTTCTATTTGATTCCGGCGAAAGGTGAGCCGCGCAAGCTGGTCCACCGGATCGAAGCGAAAACGCTGGATACGCTTCCAGGAAGGAAACTGGAATACGCCGCGCTGGAAGAACTGCAAAAAGGGATGGTGCGGCTGCTGTCCGGAACGCGGATTCTGGCTATGCAGTATTCACCCAAGAATAATGTGCCGCAGCTCTCGCTGGTCGATGCCGGCACGGTGGAGTGGATTCGCAGCCTGAAGAAAAAAGTGGTGAGCTCGGCCGATCTGATACAAAAATTCGAAGCCACCTGGAGCCCCGCGCAGCTTGAATCGCACCAGGAGGCTGGGAAGATCATCGACCGTGTGACCCGCGACGCGTTTACCCGGGCGGGCGCGTTGGTGCGGGAGCGGCAGTCGATCACCGAATACGACTTGCAGCAGTGGATGGCCGACCAATTTCGCGCGCAGGGAGTGTGCGCAGACAGCGCGCCGGTGGTAGCGGTCGGGCCGAACAGCAGCGATTCGCACTACTCACCGGCCGCGACGGGGTCGCTGCCGATTAAAGAGGGAAGCTTTCTGCTGCTGGACGTGTGGGGCAAACTCGAAAAACCGGACAGCGTCTACTACGATATTACTTGGACGGGATATTTGGGGCACACCGTGCCGGAAAAATACGCCAAGGTGTTTCGCGTGGTGCGCGAGGCGCGCGACGCGGCGGTAGGTTTCGTGAGAGATGCGGTGGCGGCGGGCCGGACCATTCGCGGGTGGCAAGTGGATGACGCGGCGCGGTCGGTGATTCGCAAAGCGGGCTACGGAAAATATTTCGTCCACCGCACCGGGCACAGCATCGGGCAGGAAGTTCACGGAAGCGGCGCCAACATGGACGGCCTGGAAACCAAGGACGACCGGCAGATCATGGCGCGCACTTGTTTTTCCATCGAGCCGGGAATTTATCTGGGGGAGTTCGGGGTGCGGACCGAAGTGAATGTGTACGTCGGCGAGAGCGAAGCGCGGGTCACCGGCCCCCAGCAGGAAGAAATAATCGCGATATTGGCTTGAGGTACTCGTGAACGAGATCGATCCAAACGGCATACCCGAAGGCTCATCGGAAGCACCCGCTGTAGCTGCGCCCGAGGGCGCGCCGGAAGCGTTGCCGACCCTAGCGGTCCCGCCGGAGAGCATCCCCGAAGAATCGACCGCCCCGGCCGTCGCGGTAGTTACCGAGCCACCCGCATCGCCACCGGCCGCCCGCGTGAATTCGATCTTACCGGTGGCCGTGGCGGTGTCAGCGTGGGCCGTGCCCGGGCTGGGTCACCTTTTGCTGGGGCGCTGGGGCCGCACGCTGGTATTTCTGGTGGCGGTGGTGGGACTAGGTCTCACCGGGCTCACGCTGCGGGGCAACGTATTCCACCTGGAACCTGGAGGCTTTCGCAGCGACCCGTTTAATTTTCTGGGCTCGATCGCGGATATGGGGATGGGCGGGCTTTATTTCATCTCGCAGTGGTTTCAGAGGGCCGGTCCGGATGTTTCCCGTGCCGCAGGGGATTACGGCACACGACTGATCGCCACCGCGGGGATTATCAACTTTCTCGCGGCGATCGATGCCTACGAAATCGCCAGCCATAAGAAGGATTGAATGGCTCGGTTGGGCTAACCTCGTTTGGAATCAGGCAGTTCCTCGGTTCTCGTACAAACGTACCATTTACCAAGTACCCGCCCCGGTGCGATCCTGTGCCGTCCTTCGGATTCGATTCAATACGCTGTGAGGCCCGATGCCAGATATCCAGATTCCGAAATCACTGAATCAGCTCGTGGTGACCGTCCCGGCCCTGCAAGGCGACGTGCGGCGTCTCGCGGCGCGGGTTTCGGTGGCGATTCCGGTACGCATCCGCCCGGTGGATTTTAGCGATGGAAGCT
This sequence comes from uncultured Acidobacteriota bacterium, assembly GCA_963725655.1. GTDB lineage: Bacteria > Acidobacteriota > Terriglobia > Acidiferrales > UBA7541 > CAVRXT01. The sequence goes on from CAVRYY010000001.1 coordinate 2,034,631, forward strand.
TCGAGGATGTAGCCTCCACGGTGAACGTATCGCGCGGCGCGATGTACGTGGCTACCTGGCGGGGAAATTATTACAGTGGCATGCGTTTGATCATCACCTATCCGTTTATGTCCGACGCAAAATCCTCGGTCTGGGAATATCTGGGCGAAGTGGTGCGTGTGGACCGCCAGGGAGACGGCCGGGCGCGCATTGTGATTCGGCTGCATTTCGTGATGCAGCCCGCGGATTCCCCGGAGTTTATTTCGCTGTAGCTGGCCACGGCTGTGCGGCGAGATTGCCGTCCTTCGATTGAATTCCTCGCAGTGCTCGGGTGGTGCTCTTCTTACACGATTTTCCTTTTCCCGTAACCTTCGCGTAACCGTTGCGCTGCACACTCGCTTGGAAATGCGACCTCCATACCTAAAGCGAAGCCACCGCCGAGTGCGCACGCCGCGGCGGGTGCAAGTTCAGTCAAATAGTCAGGCGCCCGGTGCGACTGCCGGGGATCAGGAAAACTACGTAATTTCAATGCGATATCTTGAAATTCCCGAGAAATCAGAGCACCCTGCAATTAGCGCCGCGAGCGCTTCTACCGCGCTTTCCGGCGGCGCTCGGGGGGCAGACCGCAATGGATTTGCACCCGTTCAGTTGGCTATCCCGCGAGATAACGTCCTACCCGTTGGGCAGTGAAATGGAGGCATCGATGAAACCAGAAAGTACAATCGGAAATGAGAACGAGGCGCGGGCGGCAGCTCCGGCTCCGGCATCAGCGCCCACGCCGGGGGCGGCGGCAGGTCAACGCGGACCGGAAAGGGTATTCGCGTCGGCCAGTACGGTGGAAGAGATAGCGGACCGGTACGAGAAAATTCAGATACGGGCTTACGAATTGTTTTTGCAACGGGGTAGCCGGGATGGCGGCGACGTGATGGACTGGCTGGACGCGGAGCAGGAACTGGACGCGGCGCAACCGGAGAAATCGTTTCGCGCAGGAGCCGGCGGCACGTCGAACTAGATTTTCACTTCGGAGCGAAACCGGCGCCCGCCAAGGCCGCTCCTACATTTAGCGCGGCGGAAGGCGCTGCTCTAGCGCTCGATTTCCAAGCCGCCAGGACCGCCCAAAGTTTCTTTGGCGGCGAAACCTCGGGGACGCTCGCGCTTTTCTTCCAAAAGATCGGAAATTTGCAGCCGCAAGTTGCCGGGGTTGCTGGCGTAGGACATCGCGGTTTCGATCTCGAGCTCGCCGGAGCGCATCAGGCGCTCGAGTTCGCCGTCGAAATGCTGCATGCCCTCGTTGGAACCGTCGCGCATGGCGTCGAGCAGCGACTTTCCCTCCACCTCGCCCTTTTCCACATATTCGCGGGTGCGTTGCGTCGATTTCAGAATTTCGACGATGGCCAGGCGGCCGGCGCCGTCCTTCTTGGGGATCAAGCGCTGCGAAACGATGAAGCGAAATGCCTTGGAGAAGCGGGTGCGGACGGCGTGCTGATCGCTGAGCGGGAAAACGCCGACGATGCGCTCGACCGTTTTGGAAGCGTCGATGGTGTGCAGCGTGGAAAGAACCAGGTGGCCGGTTTCCGCCGCTTCGAGCGCGATTTCGATGGTCTCGCGGTCGCGCATTTCGCCTACCAGAATCACTTTAGGGGCTTGGCGCAAAGCGGCGCGCAACGCTAGCGCGAAAGTGGGCGTGTCGCTGTACAGCTCCCGCTGATGGATGGTGCCTTTCTTATGCGCGTGCAGGAACTCGATAGGATCTTCGATGGTGACGATGTGATACGCCTTGGTTTCGTTCACCTTGTCGAGAACTGCCGCGAGCGTCGACGATTTTCCCGATCCGGTGGGACCGGTGACCAGCACGATTCCGTTGCGCAGGTCGCAAATCTCCATCAGTTGTTCGGGAAGTTTCAAGACGTCGAACCCGGGCACGGCATTGGGAATCACGCGCATGACGATGGCGTAGCTGCCGCGTTGCATGAAGACGTTGACGCGAAAGCGCGAAATGCCGGGCAGGCTGTAGGAAATGTCGCTGGAGCCTTGTTCGCGCAGCTTGCGCAGCGCTTCGGCGTTTTTCCCGATCAGGTCGGCGGCGATGCGCGCGGTGGCCTGCGCGGAAAGCGTGCCCACCCGGGGAATCTGGACCTGCAGCAATTGACCGTTCACCTCCACCTGCGGCGCTTTCCCCGGTGAAAAGATCAGGTCGCTGGTATTTTTGGCGGCCTTCAGCATGGCGCCAATGATGTCGTTGGTGGAAACCGCTTCCGGTGCCGGAGGTAGTGGCCTGGGGGCCGTAGGGCTGCCTGCAGCGGGCGAAGCCGCCGGGGCGGCCGCCGGCACAGTAGCCGTGGGCGTGGTCGCCGCAGGAGCTTGCGGGGCGGGCGGGGCGATCGTGGTACCCATGCGAATCCTCCCAGAGGATGAACCGAGAACGGCAAAGCCTGGAGATAGGCTAAACCACTTAATTATCCGGCCGGTGGGCCGATGCCGCCATAGGAATGACGAAAGGGTGTCTCCAAACGGGCAGGGCCGGATGGGTTAATGCGGTACAGCTGTACTGGCCGCCGTCGTGGTCTTACGTCGCTTGGGGTAGGTATGCTAGCGGAACCTGCCGGGCAAGATCGGCAACCGTGATGGGCCAGTGAGGAGCAGCTTCCCAACGGGAGTCCTGCTAGCGCCGGGCGGAGGCGTGAACGAGAGGCTCGAGAGCGGAGGGATCGGCGGGGGGCGTGACCCGGGCGATCGGCAGCTCGACGAGGAAGGTGGCCCCGCCTTCGGCGCGGTTGAAGCACTGAATGCGGCCGCCGTGTTCCTGGATGATTCCGTAACAGATGCTCAGGCCCAGGCCGGTGCCTTCGCCGACGGGCTTGGTGGTGAAAAATGGATCGAACACCTGGCCGGGAGATTGGATGCCTGGGCCGGTGTCGGAGAACTCGATGAGCACGCTGGCGTCGTGGATACCGGTTTGAATGATCAGCGTTCCGCCGCCGACTTCTTCGAGGGCATCGATGGCGTTGTCGATGAGGTTGAAGAAAACCTGCAGAATTTGGTTGCCGTCACCGCGCACCTGCGGCAGAGCATCCTGGGTCCGCAGGTCGACGTGAATGCTTTTCTGTTTGAGATCGAGATTGCTTAAGTGAATGGCGGTGGCGACGGACGCGTTGATATCCAGGAGGCATTTTTCCGGAGGCACGCGGCGAGCGAAGCTGAGCAGGCCTCCGGTAAGCCCTTCGATGCGCCGGGCGAGGGTGCGAATTTTGTCGATGCGGGCGCGGTGCTTATCGGAGAGAGTGGGATCATCCATCAGCAAATCGGAATAGCCGAGGATGCCGGTGAGCGGATTATTGATTTCGTGAGCGGCGCCCGCCGCGAGTTGTCCGACGGAGACCAATTTTTCGGCCTGGATCATCTGAGACTGCAAGTTTTTCAGGGTCTCGAAAGAACGCTGCGAGCCTTCCAGCAGCCGCGAGCGATCGCGGTCGGCCCAGCGCTGCCGCAAGAAAATGAAGAATATGCCCACCAGAATGGCGCACTGGGTGATGCCGGTGCGAAATATCTTCACTGGGCGGGGCAACGTGCTGTACCAGATATTCCACATGGTGAATACCGGCATCGAAAGCACGGCCATGAAAGCGACTGCGGAAACCCACGCCCCGGAAGCGGGAGATCCGTGGCTGTCGGGTTCGGTGACCGGATCCAAGTGGCGCGCATACACGCCCGCGAAGCCCATCCACACCAGGCCGATGACCAGCGGGAGGTCGTACACGCTGCCGGTGTAATAGACGTTGCGATCGATGGCGACGTCAATCAGGACCGCTCCGGCCGCGAACATCAGCGATGCGCCCAGGAGATGGAGGTAGACCGCGCGCCAGTTCGTGCGTGCGGAGATGAAAAGATATGCCAGGCCTGCTGCGATTATGCCGTTCTCTATCGCTTCCAGGTAATCGTAGCTCACGCCGTAGCGGGCCGTGTCCGGTGCAATGTATTGCCAGGGAATGACCGCGAAGACGTAGAGGTACACCCACCAGAAGAGAAGCAGTGCGGAATCCAGATAGGCGATGTGGACGCTGACGCCCTTGCGCGCGTCGTGCGGGCGTAGTGCCAGTGCGCCCATGATCGGGACCGCACGGAGGAAGTAAACAACGTCACCCAGGAAGGGATTGGGGACTTCCTGGCGCAGGCCAACCTCGAAGTACGTCCAGGCCACCTGGCCGCCCAGCCACAATAGACAACTGAAGGACCACAGCCACCAGAAAGTGCGGGTCTTACGCCTGGTGGCGATGGCGGGCGCCGCCAAGCCGATGGTGGCGAGTACCGCTGCCAGGCACTGGCCTACGTCGCCGGCGGCAGTGAGGCGCGCCCCAGGGTGGAGAAAGGCCCCTGCGCACGCGTACCCGAACACGACAAGTGCTGCAGCGCCGAAAAACGTCCAGCCCGCTGGAGAAAGCTTGCCCGTGAATTCGCTCTTGAACCGCATCCCAAGTAATCGTTTCCTGAGGAATACCCCTGAGCTCGAAGGGGATAGCCTGTTGCTTCATAGATTAATGCGGTGGGTGAGGGAGGGCGAGGGTTCAAGTTTGGGGCAGTTCCAGCTTGGCAACATGGGACTTGCGGGGATTGCCTGTCCCAAGACGAGCTCAGCCGCAGACGGGGGTACTAGAGAAGCAACAAGGGTAAGGGCTCCGAAAGCCCGCAGTTGCCGGGAATGGTGGAACTACCTCAGCTCCACAAAAACACACAGCCAGATTGGCTGTGCCACGTTTAAGGGTGGATCGGCGAGTCGCCGCCTTCACGGTCGGCCAGGATCTTTCTGGCGTTTTGGTAGAGGGCCTTAGCTTGGGGCATCAGGTCGATGGCCTTTTGAATTTCGGGGTCGGACCGGAGCTCCACTTTGTTGCCTTCGTTGACGCCGAACGCGGAGGTGAAGACTTCGCGCTGAATCTTGTTCTGGATCCATGCCAGGTTGGCCTGCAGGTCCGCATCGGCGTAGGTGATCTTTTCCTTAGCCAGATACGCGCGGAACTGCTTCATGACCGCGTCATCGGCTTGGAAATCTTTTTTGATCTCCGGTTTCTGGCCGAGGTAGAAGCGAGTGAACTCGCCGACGCCGGCTCCGTCGCGGTAGGGATACAAAACGTCGCGGCGCAGCAGAGATTCCTGGAAAGGATTGAGCTTGGTCTCGGGGACGACGACGTCAGGAGTGATGCCGCTGCCGCCGTGAACCTCGCGACCGCTGTCGGTCAGCTTGGTTTCGGGATTCTTATTGGGCTTGGGATTGTAAATGTAGTCGTAGAGCGAGACGGTTTTGTAATCGCGTTGAATCAGGCGTCCGCTGGGCGTGTAGTATTTCGCGGTCGTCAGCCAGAGAGCAGTGTCTTCGCTCAACGGGAAAGCGCTCTGGACCAATCCCTTGCCAAAGCTGGTTTCTCCGACGATCAAGCCGCGATCGTGATCCTGGATCGAGCCGGCGACAATCTCGGAGGCCGATGCGCTATGCGGATCCATCAGCACCACCAGCGGGACGCGCATACCCTGGTTGCCGTGCTGGGCGTAGTAACGCTGTTCTGGGGCGTTCCGCCCGTGCTGCGAAACCACCAGTTCATGGCGGTCGAGGAACATATCGGCCATGCCTACGGCTTGATTGAGCAGGCCGCCGCCGTTGCCGCGCAAATCGAGAATCAGGCCGTCGAGGTGTTCGGGATCAAGGCCCTTTAGAGCCTGAGCGAATTCCTGGTCAAGATTTTCATCGAGGAACGAAGAGGCCTTGATGTAGCCGACGCCCGGGCGGACCAGAGTGTAAAACTCGATGCCGGGGCGGGGAATTTCCGCGCGGGTGACGGTAGCGACGATTGGATCGGCCCAACCTTCGCGGGCCAACTCGATGTGCACCACGGTGCCCTTGGGGCCTTTCAGCATTTTCGCGACTTCGTCGCTGGCCATGCCGGCGCAGGACTTGCCGTCCACTTTTACGATTTCGTCGCCCGGGCGGATGCCCGCTTTATCGGCGGGGGACCCTACGAAAGGAACGAGAACGTAGGTGTGGCCTTCGCGCGGCGCGATGGACATCCCGACGCCGTAGTAGTGCGCTTCCTGCTCTTCTTTGAGCTGAGCGGTTTGCTTGGGATCGAAGAAATTCGAGTGAGGATCGAGGACGTGCAACATGCCGGGGATGGCGCCATCGTAGATGATCTTTTCGGTGTCGACCGGTTCGGCGTAATTGCTCTGGATGATCGAGAGCGCCTGGGAAAACGAGCGGACGGATTGCTGTTCAGTGTCGGATTCGGCGGCGGTGGCCTTGAGTTGTGGACCATAGAGGCCGCCGACCAGGGCAGAGATGCCAATGATCAGGACCATGAGGAATATTCCGCGCCGCGACGATTGCATTGTGTTATTCGCCTCCATCAAGTCGTTTGCTGCTATTCGGGTACCACCGTAGTCGCTGAGCCGCGAGCCAGCGGGCGCGCCCCGCATCGTACCGTGCTACGCCCCGGAAATCGACTTCGCGCGGGGTCCAAGTGACAGCTAAGCACTCATCCCACTTTAGCATAGGGCGCGAGGGATGAGGGGCGGTCATCTATAGGGGTTTGATGCGCTAGTAAGCCGAAGGGTAGCGCCAAATTTTGAAGTGTGAGCCATGCCAGGGAGGGGTTAGACCGGCGGCGCTTTGCTGTGCCTCGCGGGTGATGCGTCGATACCTCGTATGTTATGGTTCCGGCGTCGATTCCTTTTCGTAAACGGGGGATTAAATGGCGACAGCGCGAATAGCGAACATCATCGTGAATACGCTGGAATCTGTCAGCGTGAAGCGGGAAAGCTGGCGAGCAATTTCGTCGGGAATGCGAAATGAGACTTCCATATCTGCCAGTTTAATATAGGGAACCCTGTTGATTTGGGACGGATTTGGATTTCCGGGCATTCACTAGCTGGCGGGCTGGTTGGCAATGGGAGCGAGGTCACTGCGTTTGGCGATCGCGTCGGACTTCGCTTCTTTTTGAATGTCGTCCAGGATTGACTTGGCTTGCTGATACTGGACGGATGCTCCCTGGGTTTCGCCCTGGAGCTGCAGGGCTTTGCCCATCAATTCATGGGATTGGGCCTGAAGGGAGCGCAGCCCCAATTTTTCGCTGCGGGCCAGGGTATTTTGAAGCTCCGGCTGGGCCTTCTTGAAATCCTTTTCGCCGAGCAGGGCCTCCGACAGGTAGACCGAACATTCCACGGAAAGATATTTCAGGCCCATGGTGTCGGCCTGCTCAGAGAGTTGGCGAAGGGCGGTGATGGCGATGGGATATTTTCCGAGCTTGACGTTCACGCGTGCGAGATTCACTTCGGCGACCAGGATCAAGTGGGCATCGCCGGTGCGCAGAGCTTCCTGGCGAGCCTGGGTGTATAGCGCGAGGGCAGCCTTTATATCGCCGCGATAAAATTGGTTGTCGCCCTGGGCTTCGAGAGTGGAGGCGACGTGGGCCTGATCTTTGAGTTCGCGGGCCAGGGCGAGGGCTTCGTCGAGAGCTTTTTGGGCGTCGTCGCTGCGGCCAACTTCGGCGAGGGCGTTGCCGTAGGCGTTGAGGATTTCCACGGTCCACACGGTGCGTTCCTGAATCTCGCGGAAGACCTTGAGCGCGTCCTCTTGGGAGCTAAGCGCGGCGCCGTAGCGGCCTTGGTAGCCGAAGAGAATGCCCATGCTGGACGATTCGATGGCGGCGCTGCGCTTGTCGTTGAGGCTGCGGCGGAGGTCCAGGGCGCGAACGTACTGTTGCAAGGCCTGGTCGTAGCTGCCGAGCTTGGTGGAAGTTTCCGCCATGTCGTGAACGGTATCGGCGATATCCGTGGGATTTTTCAGCTTTTCGCGGATCTGCAGGGCCTGCGCGAAGTAGGTGCGGGCGTTTTCGTAGTCCCCTTTGGATAGATACGTATTGCCGATATTGTTGAGCACCAGGCCCTGGCCCCGATCGTTGCCGACGTCGATCTGAATCTGCAGCGATTCTTTTAGAAGTTTGAGGGCTTGATCGTACTGGGTGCGATCGTCGTAAAACTGGGCAAGATCGTTGAGCACGTCGCCGGTGCCGGACTTGTCGCCAATTTCGCGGCGGAGCGCGAGGGCATCGTTGTAATCCTTCAGGGCCAGATCGAGTTTACCCAGAGACCACTCGGTGCTGGCGATCATTTCCTCGTTGTCGGCCATGCCTTTTTTCAGGCCGAGTTTCTGGTTTAGCGCCAGAGCTTCCTGCAGGGTGCGCATCGCGTCGTCAAACTTGTTCAACTCCCAATACCCAGTGCCCATGGCCTGCAGAATTTGTGCGCGCTCTTCCTGATTGCCGAGCTCAATGGCCATGCCCTGTGCGCGGGTGAGAAATTCCAGGCCGCCCTGAATGTTGCCACTTTCCAGGTTTACTCGCCCGGTGGCCAACAAGGCGTCGACGCGTTTGGGGTCGAGGGTAAGTACGCGCGTAAAGTTTTTCAGCGCTTTGTCCCAGTCGCCGGACTTTTCATACAGGCTAGCCAGGTCGAAAAGGACGTCGCCGTCGTCGGGAGCATTCTTGGCAAGAGTCTCGGAGGCTTCGATGGCCTTGGGGTAGTCCTTCTGGATGCGGTCGTGGGTGGCTTGAATGCGATATTTTTCCTGCGCCGGAAGATTTTGGCTGAGGTCCACCGCTTTCTGCGAGGCTTGCTCGGCTTCGCTGTCCTGGCCGAGTTTGTCGTAGGCCTTGGAAAGTTCGGCGTAGGCTAGAGCGAACTGCGGGTCTTGCTTGGCGGAAGAAAGGAATTTATCCACTGCCCCGAGGGCGTTGCCCTGGCGCGCCAGTTGCAGGCCGTCGTTGTAATCGTGCAACGCGGGCAGGGAAGTGGTGGAGGGTTTGAAGGACTGGCCCTTCAGTTCTTTCACCACGCTGCTGGAAAGCGTGAGGTTCTGGCGAATGTCTGCGGCCAGATGATCGATCGCGGTGAGTACATCCTTTTCGTCGGAAGTCTCGCTCACCTTGGTAGCGTGTGAGCGTTTGAGGTCCTGAACGGTGGCGTCGATGCGGATCTTATCGCCGAACTTGGCGTATTGGCCCCAAACCACGGTGTCGGCGTTGCTGAACTCGGCCAGATGCTGAATGGTGGGCAAGTCCAGGGTGGTCTCGGCGGAAATTTTTAGATCGTGAAGGATCTGCCCAACGCGTTCGGAGGAGACCATTCGCAGGTGCGAGGACTGCCCGACGTCGGTGCTGAGAGTTTCGGCCAGGTTTGAACCGAGCCAATCGAGAGCGGTGTCACCCGAGGCGTTGCGGAACGGGAGAATGGCCAGAGAAACTTCGGGCGCGGAAACGGCGTCCGCGGTTTTGGAAAAAATCCGATCGTGAAACGCCAAGAAGCTGATGCCGATCGCCACCAGCAACGCGCCGCCTGCAGCGATGGCGATCCATTTCTTGGAGGTAGGGACGGGCGCGATGACTGTGGGCGCGACAATGACCGTAGGTCCCTTAGTGGCGCCGCCGCGCCAGGACTCAAGATCGGTGATGATCTCGCGCGCGGTCTGATAACGGACGCCAGGGTCCATTTCCAGACACTTGGCCGCGACCGCGCTGAGAAACGGGGGAACCGTGGGGTCGACCTCGATCGCAGGCTTGGGGCGTTCGCGGGTGCGCTTGAACATCGCGGCCTGAACGGTGTCGGCCTTGTAGGGCATCGAGCCGGTGAGCAGTTCGAAGAGAATCACGCCCAGCGTGAAAAGGTCGGAGCGAACATCAACGTGCTCGCCCATCACTTGCTCGGGAGACATGTATTCGGGAGTGCCGACCAGCATTCCGGTCTGGGTCATGCCGCCGACTTCGACGGAGCGGGCGATGCCGAAGTCCATGACCGCAACCTTGCCCTGCCTGTCGATCATGATGTTTTGCGGCTTCAGGTCGCGGTGCACTACGCCTTCGCTGTGTGCGGCTTCCAGAGCCAGGCAAACCTGCTCGAAGATGCGCACGGTTTCTTCGGGAGTGAGCTTTCCCTTTTCGGTGACCAGCGAGCGGAGATCCTGGCCCTCGATGAACTCCATGGTGATGAACTTGATTCCGTCGGCGTCGCCGAGGTCGAAAATGCGGATGACGTTGCGATGGGTGACCTGGCGCGCGAGAATCAGTTCTTGCTTGAAGCGCTGCAGGATTTCAGGATGGATAGCGAGCTCGGGGCGAATCACTTTCAGCGCTACGGCACGTTCCACTTCGCGATCGGTGGCCTTGTAGACCGCGCCCATGCCGCCTTGTCCGAGCAGGGAAATAATTTCGTATCGATTGCCCAGGACCGTGCCGGGCTGCAGCGATGCGCCGGTGATGCTGGCGGCCGCGCCGGCGCTGGCGGGCTGGGCGGGCACTGACCATCCGGCGGCCGCACCGGTGCCAGCGGCGGCGCGTGCTCCCGAAGACCGAACCGCAGGCAACGTTGCATCGGGATCGAAAGGCGCGGCAGTGGCGTCAGAATCCGCACCAGATGCGGATTGCGGCGTCGCGCCTGCTGCCTCGGGCTTACCGGTGGAAAGCGGCGCGGGCGCCATGGTGGCGCCGTCAAAACTGAACGGGGTCTGGCACTTCGCGCAGAACTCCGCGGTGGGCGCGTTGGGGGAATGGCATTGCGGACATTCCATAGAGTTGGCTGGCATGCCGGTAGGAGCGATGGGATGACGGCGGATCGAGAGTGTCCGTCAGAAACAACGCCCCGGCGAGCCATATTACACCACGCCCGGGGGGATGTGCATATCCAAAGGAAGCAGGAGTTGGCTAAGTGGAACCCGTAGCGCGGTGCGGTCTCGGTCTTGTCGCGTCGGTGCAAATACGTACCCGTGAGATTGCGATCCAGGACGATATGCCGCGGGTCGAGACGGCTTAGCGGGGCGCGGCGGAATTGAAGGTGCGTTGAGCCAAGATCTTGCGGGCGTTGTCGTAGATCGCTTTGGCCTGCGGGACGAGCGCGATGGCGCGCTGGACCTGGTAATCGTCCTGGAGCTCGATGCGATAGCCCTCATTCAATCCGAGCACGGAGGTAAAGACCTCGCGGTGAATGTGGGATTTGATCCACGCGGAGTTGGCGTCGATATCCGCCGCGGAAAAAGGAATGTGCTTGCTATCGAGGTAGGCGCGAAAAGAATTCATCACCGCTTCGTTGACCCCGAATGAGGCGGTGATATTGCGCTGCTGACCGAGATAATAGCGGGTGAAATCGCCGACGCCCTGGGAGTAGGAGAAGAAAACATCGCGGCGCATCAGCAATTCCTGGAATGGGTTGAGTTCGGGAACCTTCACCACCACGTCCGGCGTGATCCCGCCACCGCCGTACACCTTTCGGCCGGTGGAAGTGAATTTCAGCTCGGGCTTGGCGGGCGGCTTGGGATTGTAGTGATAATCGTAGAGCGAGACGTCTTTGTATTCGCGCTGGATCAGGCGCCCGCTCGGCGTGTAGTAGCGGGCGGTGGTCAGCAGCAGCGCGGTATCGTCGCTCAGTGGATACTGGGTCTGGACCAATCCTTTTCCAAAGCTTGTTTCGCCGACGATCAGGCCGCGGTCGTGATCTTGAATGGCGCCGGCCACGATTTCCGAGGCCGAGGCGCTTTGACCGTTGATCATGACGATCAATGGAACGTCGATGCCTTGGTTCCCATGCACCGCTTTGTAGGTGCGTTCGCTGGACGCCCGGCCGCGGTGATACACCACCAGTTGCCCTTTTTCCAGAAACATTCCGGCCATGCCGACGGCTTCGTTCAGCAGGCCGCCAGGATTGCCGCGAAGATCCAGAATCAAAGCGTCGAGGCGCGGGTAATTGATTTGCCGGAGCGCCTCAGCCAGATCGGCGTCGGTGGTTTCGTTGAATGAAGGCACGCGGACGTAGCCGATGCCGGGCCTTAGCAGCCCTGAATATTCCACGCCGGGGCGCGGAATTTCATCGCGGATGATGGAGACTTCGATCGGCGCGTCCCAGCCCTGGCGGCCGAGGGTGATATGGACTTCGGTGCCCTTGGGGCCTTTGAGCAGGTCGGCGACGTCGCTGGTGGTGAGGCCTTCGCAGGGCTTGCCGTCGACTTTCAGGATGGCGTCACCGGGGCGAATGCCGGCTTTGTAGGCCGGCGAGCCCACGAACGGAGAAACCACCACGGTGAGATGGTCGCGCGCGGCCACCTGCATGCCCACGCCGTAGTATTTGCCTTCTTGTTCTTCGCGGAAGGAATCGTACTGCCGGGGATCGAAGAAATTCGAGTGCGGGTCGAGCACGTGCAGCATCCCGGGAATGGCGCCATCGTAAATAATTTTCTCGGAGTCGACCGGCTCGGCGTAGGAGCTCTGGACGGCGGCGAGCACGCTCGAGAATTGGTGCACGGAAACAGAAATTTCCGACGCGTTGTTGGACGCCGCCCGCGACGCCGCGGCATAAAGCGCGATGAAAGCGGATGATCCGCAAAATATCAGGAGGAAAAGGAGAGGACCGCGGGCGCCCGGTGCGGTTTTTTGCGGACTCATCGGCATTTCTTGAATAATTCGACGCGAGTATATCATAGCGGCGCGCCTCCGCCGTTTGACACTCTTTCAGGGCTCTTCTATGATTCTGGGAGAGGAACGCCGCTAGCAACTCATGCTCAGCATCCCACATCTGGTCGTGCTTTTTACCGTCGCTCTGATCGTCTTTGGCCCGCATAAGCTGCCGGAGTTGGCGCGAAATTTGGGCAAAGTGGTCGCCGAGTTCCGGCGCATGACCGCGGACATGCGCGGGACGTTTGACCAGCATATGCGCGAGCTCGAGCGCGAGACCCAATTACTGGAGTTGAAAAAGGCGGAGTTTGCGCGAGCCGTGTCCGCAGCGAATGCCGGTGCGCCGATGCCGATCGCGGAAGCTGCCGCGGCGGCGGCCGGGGTTGTTGTCGAAGGCGCGAACCCGGAAAACGTCTCCGAAAATCCTACCGGGAATTCCATCGGGGATTTTCCCGATACGCGTTCGGATGCCTCCTCCGTAATGCCCCTGCCGGGCACCGTGGTTGCTGAGCGTCCGACGGCCGCGCCGGAAACCGTTTTCGAAGCGCCGGTGAACTTAGAAACCCGCGAGCTTTTTCCTGCCAACGAGGCCCCGCAGTCCGGAGAGTTGTTTCCTGAGAAGAAGGCCGACGGAGCGGCGGCCGCGCCCGATTCGTCCTTCGAGAGATTAAGTCATCCCAACGAGGAAGATGTCCACACTTCCTGAGCTGACCGCGACTGCCGGCGACGCCATCACCCCGGAGGAGCCGGGCGGACGGATGTCGTTTTTCGAGCATCTGGTCGAACTGCGAAAGAGGCTAATCAATTCGGTCATCGCGATCGTGGTGGGCGCGTGTATTGGCGTTTCTGTGTCGGAGAAGTTTTTCGGATTCGTGGCCCGGCCGATGCAGACGGCGCTGCGAAATGCGCATCTGAACGACAAGCTGGTCTACACCAATCCCACCGGCGCGCTGAACCTGCTGATCACTTTAGGGCTGTATCTGGGACTGGTGATCGCCTCTCCAGTGGTGCTGTACCAGGTCTGGCTATTCATTGCGCCGGGCTTGTACAAGGTGGAGAAAAAGGCCGCGCTGGCATTTGTAATGTCGTCCGTTTTTCTGTTCCTGTGCGGTATTTCCTTCGGCTACATGGTGATATTGCCGAACATCCTGAAATTCCTCATCAGTTTCCAGGGCCCGTTCCAGCCGCTGATCAGCATCAACGAATATTGGGACCTGATATTGATGGTGATGCTCGGGCTGGGCGTGGTGTTTGAAATGCCCATCCTGATATTCGTTCTGGCGCTGTTTGGGATTGTGACGCCGAAATTTCTGCTGCACAATTTCCGGTACGCCATGCTGATTATCACCATCATCGCCGCCATCATTACGCCCACTCCGGATGCGACCACCATGCTGGTGTTCATGGCGCCGATGGTAGTGCTGTATTTTGTGGGAGTCCTGGTGGCCTATTTTGTGGTGCGCAGCAAGAAGCGCGCAGCGGAGAACGAGGCGGCGCAATCATGATCGCCGGCGGCGTTAGAAAAGTGCATCGGACGTTGGCGCTCGGCGCGGCGCTCTGCGTAGCCACGGCGCTGACCCTCTGCGCAAGCAGCGGAGCAGCCACGCCGGCATCGAATCCGGCGGCTTCCGCGTCGTCCGGCGTTGCGAGAGCGTCTGCGCCGCCCCCCGGATCCGCACCCGCGAGCACTGAGGATGCCTTGCCCGCCACCCAGACCGGCGGCTTCGACGGCGCGCGTGCTTACGCACACGTCGCCAAACTGGTGAGTTTCGGTCCGCATCCGCCGGAATCCGACGGGATACATCGCGCGCAGCAGTACATCGAGGCGGAACTCAAATCATACGGCTGCCCGATTGAAGATGACGATTTTCACGCGCCCACGCCGATGGGCAACATGGCCATGAAAAATATCGTGGTCAAGGTGCCGGGAACCGGGTCCGGAATCATTCTGCTGCTGACCCACTACGACACCAAGCGCGAACCGAACTTCGTAGGCGCCGATGATGGCGGTTCCTCCACCGGGCTAATGATGGAAATGGCCCGGCTGCTTTGCGGCCGCAAAGATGCCAGCGCGGTGTGGATCGCTTTTCTCGACGGGGAAGAGGCGCAGCTCGAGGAGTGGACCGATACCGATAGCGTCTATGGCAGCAGGGAACTCGCAGCACGGATGGCGGTTTCGGGGGATTTGAAGCGAACCAAGGCGATCATCCTCGCGGACATGATCGGGCAAAATGGCCTGAAGATTCCGAAAGAAACCTATTCGACGAAGTGGCTGACCGATTTGGTGTGGGCCACGGCCGCGAGGCTCGGCTATAAAGACGTCTTCGTTTCCAGGAGTATGCCCATCGAGGACGATCATCAGCCCTTCCTCAAGCGCGGCGCACCGGCGGTGGACATCATCGACTTCGACGGTTTTGAGGCTTACTGGCACACTGCGCAGGACACCCTGGACAAGGTGAGCGCGCGGAGCCTGGGGATTGTGGGCCACGTGATCCTGGAAAGTGTTGCCGAGTTGCAGAAGAAAACTCATTAGAGCGGCGGTGCGCGGAGCGGGATTCGCGCAAATCAACCGCGTTGGATTTCCCGAATCCAAATGAAAATCATCCCAGTACGTTCGGCGGCCGGTGTGTATTCGGTGGAGTGCGGGCGCGGCGTGGTGCGCCGCCTGCGGCGGGCGATCGCGGCGGTGGGTGAATCGAGCGGCGTGTTTGTCGTGAGTTCGCCCTCGGTTTGGAAGGGGTGCGGGCGGCAGATCGAGCAGGCCCTGGCCGGCGGTGGGCGCGGCGCAGGCCGAGGCGACAGGTTCGGGCGCGTGATCTTCGATGACCGCGAATCCGCAAAACGACTGGCCACGGTGGAGGGGATTTGCCGCGACTTGTCGCGTGCAGGCGCGGATCGCGGAGCGGTGCTGGTTGCGGTGGGTGGCGGGGTGGTGGGCGACGTGGTGGGATTTGCCGCCGCGTCATACCTGCGGGGTGTGCGCCTGATTCACGTTCCGACGACGCTGGTGGCGCAAGTGGACAGCGCGATCGGCGGCAAGACCGGAGTGAATCTGCCTGAAGGCAAGAATCTGGTCGGAGCGTTTTATTCGCCGCACGGTGTAGTGGCAGATCCGGATTTGCTGGCGTCGTTGCCGGAGCGGCAATTTCGCTCTGGCCTCTATGAGGTGATCAAATACGGAATCCTGGGCGACGCAAAATTATTCGATTACCTCGAGGCCCGGATCGATCCGTTGTTACATCGGGACGCGGTTACGCTGGATTGGGTGGTGCCGCGGTGCATTGCCGCCAAAGCCGCGATCGTGAGCCGCGACGAACGGGATTCCGGCGAACGGGAAGCTCTGAATTTGGGGCACACGCTGGGCCACGGGCTGGAGTCCGCTACGGCATACCGGCGTTACCTGCACGGAGAGGCGGTCGGTTGGGGAACTATCTTTGCGGCGTTGCTCGCGGTGGCCACTGATCGCCTGAAAATCGCCGATGCCAGCCGCATCGCGCGGCTGGTGGCGCAAGTCGGTCCGCTGCCGGATCTGCGCGGGATCAGCGTATCGGATCTGTTGGTGCGCATGCGCGGAGACAAGAAATCGCGCGCCGGGCAAGTGCGCTGGGTGCTGCCACTCCGCGTTGGGCGCGTCGAGCGAGGTTGCGAGATACCCGACGTGCTGGTGCGCGCGACGTTTGCGGAACTGCCTCAAGTTTTTCGCGAAGCGGCCTCCGGCGGCGGTATCGCTCGGGCCGCCCGACGCGCACGGTGACACATCACGCAAGAAATGAAAGGGGCAGTTACGCACCAAGCGGCGAAAGATGACGCGGTGCCCGAGAAAGACTTCCATGCTCCCGCGCCCGGAACCCAGCCGGAAGGCGTGACTGGCGAGCGTGCCGCGGCGGATTACGTCCGCACCATGTTTGCAGAGATTGCGCCGCGGTACGATCTGCTGAACCACCTCTTGTCTCTCTCGATGGATCGCGTGTGGCGTTGGCGGACGGCCCGGCGGTTCCGCGCCATTCTCCAACGCCCCGATGCGCAGGTGGTCGATCTGTGTTGCGGTACTGGCGATCTGACGCTGGCGCTGGAACGCCGCGCTGGCGCCACCGCGGCGGCTCCCGCAGTCCGGGCGGCCCGCCGTATTCTGGGGGCTGATTTCGCGCAGCCCATGCTGGTGCGCGCCGCGGCCAAGGCCTCTCGCGCGAGCAGCCACACCAAGTATCTCGCGGCGGACTCACTCTCTCTGCCGTTCGCGGACTCCAGTTTCGATCTGGTCACCGCGGCATTCGGTTTCCGCAACCTCGCTAATTATCAGCGGGGACTTGAAGAAATCGCACGGGTGCTGAAGCCGGGCGGAGAGGTAGGAATTCTGGAATTTTCCGCGCCGCGCTGGTGGCCGATGGCGCCACTGTACCGCTTCTATTTTCGGCGAATACTGCCGCGGATCGGCGGAAAGATTTCCGGCAGCGCGCAGGCATACCAATACTTGCCGGGATCGGTGGCGAAATTTCCGGAACCGGAGGAATTGGCGAAGTGGATGGAGCACGCCGGTTTTGAAGACGTGAAGTTCGAAACGTGGACCGGTGGTATCGTGGCGCTGCACCATGGACGGCGCCTGTAGCCAATTGAGACGATCGACTCATATTTGCAGGCTGCCGTGTGCTAAAGAGCGAACAAGATGACTCTGTTAGGATGCCGGGATGTGCGAGTGTAGTAGTCATGCACAAGGAGAAACAATGAACAAATCGATGAGAATTTTGGCCTGTGCGGGGCTGCTAGCGGTTTCAGCGGCGACGTCCGTAGTTCGAGGTGCGAGTTGGCCGCAGGATGCAACTGCTCCGCAGGATTCTTCTGCGAAGCAGGACATGAAAGACGCCGGAAAAGATACCAAGAACGCTGCGAAGAAAACGGGAACCGCGACCAAGAAAACCGCGAAGACGGCGGGCACTGACACCAAGAAGGGCGCCCAGACGGCGGCGACCGATACGAAAAAGGGAACCAAGACCGCGGCCACGGATACGAAAAAGGGTACGCAGACGGCCGGCTCGGACACAAAGAAGACCACCAAGAAAGTGGTCAACAAAGGCGCGGAGAAGACCGACGAAGGCGCCAAAAAGGTGGAAGACAAAACCCAGCCACCGCCCAAGCCGTAGCGCCGCCACTCTGGGCGGCAAGGGGCCGGGTTAGTTTTCCAGGCCCAGGATGCGGATTTTATTGAGCAGAGTTTTGTACGAGACGCCCAGCCGCTCGGCGGCGCGGGTCTTGTTCCATTTCTGTTCGTGCAGGACGCTTTGGATTTTCAGGCGCTCCACGTAGCTGAGCGCGCGCTGCGAGACATCTTCCAGCGGTCCATCCCACAAAAATTCTTCGCGCAGCATCCCGGTGGGGATTTTCTCCGCGGCGGGCTTGGCGGTGGGCAACTGCAAATCGCACGGCTCGATCGCCGGCCCCTTGGAAAGGATCGCGGCGCGCTCGATGGCGTTTTGCAATTCCCGAACGTTGCCCGGCCAGCCATAATTCTCGAGCATTTCCTGAGCTTGCTGCGAGAGCACCAGGGCGGGCTTGCGAAATTCCCGCCGGAATTTTTCCAGGAAGTGTTCGGCGAGCAGCAGGATGTCGCTGCCGCGTGCGCGCAGCGGCGGTACGGTAATCGGCACCGCAGAAATGCGGAAGTAGAGATCTTCGCGAAATAGTTTGTCGGCCACCGCAGCATGCAGGTCGCGGTTGGTAGCCACCACGATGCGCAGGCTGACGTCGATCGAAATCGTTCCGCCCACCCGCTCGAATTGCCGCTCCTCCAGCACTCGCAGCAACTTGCCTTGCACCGCCAGAGGCAGCTCGCCAATTTCGTCCAGGAATAGCGTGCCCCGGCTTGCCAATTCCATCTTTCCGATTTTTCGGCTGCCGGCGCCGGTGTACGCGCCGCGCTCGTGTCCGAAGAGTTCGTTTTCCACCAACCCCTCGGGAATGGCGGCGCAATTCAACGCGACGAACGGCTGGTCGCGGCGTGGGCTCAGGTGATGGACGGCGCGCGCGAAAAGCTCTTTGCCGGTCCCGCTTTCGCCGAGTAGCAGAACGGTGGCGTCGGTAGCGGCCACCCGCTGCACCATCTGGCTGGCTTCTTGCATGGAAGGATGTTCGCCGACGATGCGCGGAAAGCCGTAGCGTGCGGCGTATTCCTCGCGCAGCAGGAGATTTTCACGCAGCAGCTCCTGCTGGCGCGCGGCGCGCTGCAGCAGCAGAGCGAGGTGCTCAAGGTCCACCGGTTTTTGAATGAAATCGAACGCGCCTTCTTTCATGGCGGTCACCGCTTCTTCCACTGAGCCGTAGGCGGTGATTAGAATTACCGGGAGCGCCGAATCCACTTTGCGGGCTTCGCGCAGGACGTCCAGGCCGGAGCATCCGGGGAGTTTCAGATCGGTGAGCACCAGCAGGTAACGGCGATTGCGGACTTTGTCGACTGCGGTATTGCCGTCCGGCGCTTCGTCAACGGTGTAGCCTTCGCGCTCCAGGAATTTCCGGAGCATAGCGCGCAATTCACTCTTATCTTCGACCAGCAGAACCGGTTCCATAGTTTTGCTTATTCGCGTGCCCATCCCGCATCGCCGCCGCTTTTGCGCAGGTCATCCTCAAGATCGGATATCGCTTTCTGGTCGGCGACGACTTGGTCCTTGGTGGCGTCGATTTTCTGGCGGGCCTTGATCAGATCGTTTTGCGAGTAACTCTGGGTCAGCCCCTTTTGCGGATCGGGATAATACTGGATGCTCAGCCGCCCAAAATCCTTCTGCTGCAGCGCCAGGCTATCCTGATCGCGTTTCAGCTTGGCTCGGGCAGTCGCGAAGCGTTCGCGCCACGCTTTTTCGTCGCCAGCGGAAGCAGCGGAATCGTCGGCAGCGGGCGCGGCTTCACCGGCCGCGGCCGGCGGGGGCGCTGTGGTGCCCGGGATATTGTCGTTATCCCAGACCTTGGTCTTGGTTTCGGCGGCTTTCTTTTCGCGGGCCTTGCGCGCGGCTTCCGCCAGAGATTGCGGTTGCGGAGGCTTGACCACCGCCGGCACGGTCGCCGGAGGATTGCTGGGTGGTGGAGTTTTGTCAGATTGCTGCGGACCGGCGAATGCCGCGAGAGGTGCAACCAACAGCATCGCCGAAGAAATCCATAGGACGTGACGCATAGTCACCGCCTTCCTTCCGTGTTCTGGGCAAGAATCGAGATGCCATAGCTTAAATCCGCGAGGCGGGGTAGGCAATGGGCTGTGGGGTAGGGTCCTGCCGCAAAGGTAACCACATCAAAAACTCAGCGCCGGGGCCATCGGTGCGGTTGCGGGCCTCCACACTGCCGCCGTGCTGCAAAGCGACCTTTTGCACCACCGCGAGCCCCAAGCCGGTGCCGTCGGACTTGGTGGTAAAAAATGGAACAAAGATCTTGGTGATGTCGGCTGCGGGGATTCCCGGGCCGCGATCGGCCACGCAAATGCGCTGCCATTTCCGTCCGCCCAGGTCTTCGATGGTCGCTGAAATGGTTACTTGGGCCGGCCCCCCGGTGTCGTCTCGCATCGCTTCGCCGGCATTGCGGACCAGGTTGACGATCGCTTGATGCAGCAGCGCCTCGTCACCGGGAAGCTCGGCAAAACCGCCGGCCACCTCGATCCGGCACTGCGGCAAAATATCCCGAACTTCTGCCGCGATTTTTTCCACCACCGCCTGCAAGTGAACCGTTTCGTAAGAAATTTCGATGGGACGCGCAAATTTCAGGAACTCGGTCACTACGTGGGTGAGCGCGCGGGTCTGCCCTAGAATGCGGTTGGCGCAATCCGCCATCTCCCCCGGAGGCGCTTCGCTGCGCAGAAGCTGCGCGTACCCGGAAATCGTGGCTAGCGAATTTTTGAATTCGTGCGCGATGCCCGCGGACATTTCGCCGAGCGCCGCGAGATTTTCCTTCCAGCGAATCTGGCGCTGCAGCGCGGCGAGTTCGGTGAGATCGCTCATCAGGCACAGCGCGCCTGTTACTTTCAATTCGTGTCCGGAAAAAGGATCGACGCCAGGTGTTTGCAGATAATTGCGCACCGTCCTCAGGATCGGAGAAATGGTCACCCCGAGTTGGCGCACATCCCCCGCGGGCGTGGTGTGCTGGACTTCGCCGCGCTGGTAGGTGTGCCCTTCGCGCAGGCAGGAAGAGAGCATCATGCTCAGATCGGAGTCCTTGCCGAGGACTTCCCGGTACGAGCGGAACTGCAAGCCTCGAAAACCAAGCGCGGTCTCCGCAGCGGGATTCGCGGTGGTGATCGCCCCAGTGGCGCCGACCAGCAGCAGGCCGGTGGGCATGTTGCGAGTCACTTCTTCGGTTAGACGCTCAGATTCCTGGGCGCGTTCTTTTTCCAGCCGGTGCAAGCGCTCCAGCTCTTTTTCCTGGTTGCGCAGCTTTTCGATCACCCCTTGCATGGAAGCGGTGGCGAATGCGGAGGCGTTTTCGATGTTCGGACTTACGTCTTTCCACTCTTCGGTGGGAACGGCGCGATTGCGTAGTGACTTGTAGATCGCGATGCCCAGCACGAACACTCCGATCATCACGATTCCCCCGGCAAACAAGGCGGCAGGGAAGCCCGGCGGGAGTTTGCTGGCCGGCGTCACCGGAGCGGCGGGAGCCGCCATCAGCGCTCCCATCGGAATCCCGATCGAAGCGAAGCTCACAACTTTGGCAAAAGTGGTAATAGTCATGTTCATCTTCATGTTCGTGCGCTCACTGGAGGTGAAAGAGTCCTTGATACCAATGGACGACCGGGTTGCCGAAAAAAACCACCAGCATCGCCGCCATCCCCAGAAACGAACCAAACGGCAATTCGTATTCGGAATCTTTTCGCCGCGCCAGAATGAAAGCGATGCCCAGGATGCTGCCGATCAGCGAGCCGGCCAGCAAAGTCAGCAAGGTCCGCTTCCAACCCAGGAATGCGCCGGCCATCAGCATCATTTTCACGTCGCCGAATCCCATGCCCTCTTTTCCGCGTAAGCGGAAGTAACCTTCGGCGATCAACCACAGCACGCCCGCGCCGAGCGCCGCGCCGAGCAGCGCGTCCACGAGCGAAAGAATCGGCCCCGGTGGAGCAAAGTCGAACCACCGGCTGGATAGCCACATCGCGGTGCCGTCCTGCGAGGGCGTGAAGAGGCTCAGCAGCAGCCCGAGTCCGAAGCCCACGAAGTTGATGACATCGGGCAAAATGCGCTCGCGAAAATCGGTGAAAACCAAAACGATTAGCAGCGCCGCGAAGATGGCCCACTTCAGCGCTTCAATCGTCAAACCAAACGCCAGATAGCAGCACAGAAAGAGCAGCCCGGTGAGAAATTCCACCAGCGGATACATGGGCGAAATCGGCGCCCGGCAGCTGCGGCACTTCCCGCGCAGAATCAGCCAACTCAGCACCGGAATGTTGTCATACGGGCGAATCTTCGCGCCGCACTTAGGGCACGCTGAGGCAGGCAAAACGATAGACTTTCCTTCCGGCAGCCGCAGGATGCAAACGTTCAGGAAACTCCCAATAATCAGCCCGAAAGCGAAGGTGAATGCGCCCACGAGCACCGGAGGAAGCATGAATTCACTGTGCCACAAGGAGCAGGCCTCCACAACGCCGGCCGCACCACCCCGTGACCCATGCCTAACATCATCGAGCCATTGCATTTGCCGCTGTAGGCATCATTGCGCGAACGTTATTCGTTGAGCGCATTTTGGTTTTTCCCTCCGCTCGTGCAATGATTTCTGTCCGCATGTTTTGGTTCGAACAAAAAGTCCGTCGCTACGAACACTCCCGCTGGGCCAACGAGCCCTCACGCCCGGTGATGCCGTTCCGCTGGGGCCTGGAACATATCGGCGGCCGACCCGATGAGCCCGACCCGCGCGGATGGCTCGAAAATTTCGCCACCGAGACGATCGCCCACAGCGACGACTGGTTCGCCGCTCCGCCCGCCGCCGACTACCGCTTGACCGGCCCAGGCGAGGCGCCCGGAGAAGCGGGTGTGCTCACGTTCACCAGCGCCGTGGAATCCCCGTGGCCAGAAAACAACGTGGTCTCCGCCCGTTTTTTTCCGGCGCGCCAGTCCGGACCCGCGGTGGTCGTGCTCGCGCAGTGGAATGCCAAGTGGCACGAACAAGTGAGCGTTTGCCGTTGGTTGAACCGGCTGGGAATTTCAGCGCTCCGCCTGAGCTTGCCTTACCACGATCGCCGCGCCGTGCCAGGCCATCCCCGCGCGGATCACCTCGTCGGCGCAAACATCGGCCTGACCATGCAGGCCAACCGCCAAGCCGTGCGCGACGCGCGCCAGTGTCTCCGCTGGCTGGAGGCGCAGGGCTATGACCGCCTCGGCATGCTTGGCACCAGCGTCGGATCGGCGATTGCCTTCGTGGCCTTCGCCCACGAGAGGGCGGTGCGCGTCGGAGCTTTCCTTCACGCGTCGACGTATTACGGCGAAGTGGTGGCCAACGGCCTCACCACCATGAATGTCTGGGAGTCATTGCGCACCAAAGTCACCGAAGAAGAGCTGAAACGGTATTGGTCGCCGATCAGCCCTTATCCTTACATCCCGAAACTGCACGGCGCAGGAAAGAAAGTTCTGGTGATCTACGGAAAATACGATCCGACGTTCTGGCTACAGTTCACTCAGGAATTGCTGCAGGAAGTCCAGCACGAATCGGTAAGCATCGAAACGCTGGCCCTCCCCTGCGGCCACTATTCGCTGGGCGAACCGCCGTTTAGCTGGGCCGCAGGCTTGAGGTTCGGCCGTTTCCTGTTCCAGGGCCTGAGCTGACACGCAAAATCCGTTACACTCAGAAAAATGAAGAGCGAACACAATGATGTGATCCGGGACCAGTTCACGCGGCAGGCCGCACCCTTCGCCAATGCAGCGCCAATACGAAACGACGATCTGCTCCAGCGAATTGTCTCCCTCGCTGGAGCCCATGCCGACGACCGTGCTCTGGATATCGCTTGCGGTCCGGGCTTACTGGTCTGCGCTCTCGCAAAAGCGGTGAAACACGCCGTCGGCATCGACCTTACGCCGGCGATGCTAGAACAAGCGCGGTACCTCCAACAGCAGCAATCCCTCCAGAATGTGAGTTGGGCGCTCGGCGATGTAACCCAGTTGCCGTATCGCGGCCACGAGTTTTCCATCGTTACTTCGCGCTTTGCATTTCACCACTTGCCGGAACCGCTGCTCGCTTTGCAAGAAATGGTTCGGGTGTGCCGGCCGGGCGGCCGCATCGTGGTTGCCGATAGCGCGCCCACGGCCGCAAAGGCCGACGCCTTCAACGCCATGGAGCGTTTCCGCGATCCGTCGCACACCCGAGCGCTGCCGCCCGAGGAACTTTGCGATTTGCTTGCTCAGGCAGGTTTGCAGCCGCGCCTGGAGATGTATCGCCTGGCAGGAGACCTCGACAGCTTGCTGGCCCGCTCGTTCCCACATCCCGGCGACGCCGACCAGATCCGAAGAATCTTTGAAGCCTCGCTGCCGGATGACGCCCTGGACATGGCCACGCGCCGGACGGACGGAAGGATTTTCTACGAGTTTCCGATAGCGATACTGGCCGCGGTACTGCCCCGCTAGCGTTTCGAGCCGGGCGGCGCGTAAGTGAAATCGACCAGCCCGTCGCGATAATCGATTTTTATGTCGAGCACGAAAAGCATCCGGAAGCCCAGTATCCCGGAAACCTCGGTGCCAATCGAATTGCTGATGTGATCCAGGCCAAACGTCGTGAGATCCTCGCGGTCCTGTTTGAAATGAGCGAACTTTAGATCCGCTTTGTTCGCGCGATACACGTCTTTCACCTCCCCGTTCAGTCCTTTCACTTGCGCATACGGATCGCGGCTGATCTTGGTTACTTGCCTCGCGGCTTCCGGAGTAATCATGTTATCGAACGCTCCCGTATCGATTAGAAAAAGCATCGACGTCGAGTCGTTCACCGTGGTGGGAATCAGCAGCATATGACCGAATCTGAAAATTGGGGTGTAATCCTTCATCTCTGGCGCAATGTAACGGTCGTGCAGATGAAGCCCTGGCGCAGGCCGCGAATCCAGCGTGGCCTCCGCCGGCGCTTCGTCGGGGTACGGCGGCAATGGCGTAAGCTTGAATTTCGCGGCGCGAAAGTCGATGTCTACCAGATAGCTGCCGAATACGTCCGCGCCAATTAGCCCATCGTCGTCCACCACCGAATTTCGATTTACCACGTCGACGTAGCAATCTTCGAATTGCAGGTCGCCGATCTGGATGGAGTCCGCGAAGCCAAGGTAGCCTGGCGCGGCGCCCTTATCGCCCACGCCCCGGGCTTCCGCTTCCACGATTTTCTTCACTCCGGCTCGTTCCGCGATTTTCTTGTCGATGGTGATGCCGCCGGCCCCGGTATCCAGCAACAAGCGTCCCGTAGCGCCGTTTACCTTCACTTTCATCGCGAAGCCGCGAATGCGGTTTGGATCGTCCATCAGTGTTTCCAATTTGGTTTGAGTGGAAGTGAGTTTCGAAGCGAGGTGGCAGGTGTGCCGGGATTCGCCGCCTTCGTTTTCCAGGACCACCAGCTCGTGCTCGAGGTCTTTGCGATGCTCGGCATCGTCATTGCTCTCGTGGCTCAGATAGTCGCGGAGAAATTTCAGCAACTCGCCGCGATTCAAAGTGCCCATGTACGCGCGCTGAATATCCGGATCCGCCGGATCCAGCTTGTAAGCGCGGGTGACGAAATCTTTTCCGCGTTTGTGATTGGACGTGGCGCGCGAGATTTTCGAGAGCCCCAGGTACGAGCGCGCGTCGATATCGCAAGCCTTGAGCGGATTCACAAAGGAATCTTCCGCCTCTTTCAATTTTCCCTGGCGAAAATACACTTCGCCCAGCGCGGTAATCGCCGGCGTCTTGCCCGGGGTCAGCGCTACCGCTTTCGACGCCGCGGCAAATGCGTCGCTGGTCTTTTCTTGTTTCAGGTAAACGCGCGCCAGACCGGTGTAAGCAAGCGCGGCATCCGCGCTGTTCGACGCGATAATCGCGTTGTAGGCGGCGGCCGCCTCATCAAATTTTCCGGTGCGGTACAGATGCAAAGCTTCCGCCAGCGGAGCCGGAACCACCTTCGGGGAAGTGTCGATTGTGCAAGTCAGCGTCTTGGGCGTTGTACTTGGCTGTTGCGGAGCGCTAGACGCCGGCGCTTGACTCTTCGCCGCATCCTGCGCGCTCACCACCACCGGCACCAAAACCAATCCAGTGCGCGAAGTGAAGATCACTCCGTTGGTCTTTTGGTCTTGCGCCTTGCCGGCCAGCGCGATCAACGGCAGAAGCGGAAGGAAGAGTCTTAGGGCTTTCATCAGAACCCTCATAGCGCAGCCTCGAAGACCAAAGGTGAGCGCGGCGAGCATACGTCTCCCCGGACTCTGCCACAACAATTTATTAGTCAGTAAGCAGCAGAAAAGAATATATGCGCGGTTGTGGTGCCGCCGCTCAGTTGGCGAAAACCCGAAAACCGTTAACGCCCCGCCGCGCGCGCGCCGGTAAGAACCATGCAGGTGCTCGCCGCCTTGGCCACCAGCTTCTCGTCTGCGTCGCGTACCGTGCATTCCACGTACCCGGTAGTTTTTCCCCGCTGCACCACCACCGCTTCCGCCGTCAGCCGCGTCGTCCACACCGGCCGAAAGAACTGAATGCTCAGGTTGACGGTGGTAAACGATTGGTCGTGCGTGAGCGTGCTGACGAACGCCATGCCCATGGCCGCGTCGGCCACGTCGCACAAGATGCCGCCATGCAACGTGCCCATCGGGTTCGCGTGCTGCGGACCGGTCTGCAGCGTGCCCACCGCACGTCCGGCGGCAATTTCGCCCACCGAAAAGCCGATCAGATCGGCGACCGGAACCTTTCCCACCGCCGCCGCTCGGATCAACGGGTGCAGTTCCGGCGCGCTATTTCCAGGTGCTTGAGAATCGCTCATCATGCCCTCACTCGTCTGGATTTTACGATGGGATGGAATCTGCCGCTACAAATGCGCCACTAGTCAGCGCTCGAACCTTCGGTATAGAGTTGGTCATGGCTAAATCCTTAGCCGCATTCGAAAAAACTCACTTGTTCGTGCTGCTCGCCGTCTTTGCGCTCTCGCCGAGCCGAGTGCCGGCGCAGTCCGCCTCGGGCATACCCGCACAGCCTCCGCTCACTCTGTCACAGGTGGTGGCCAATCTGGTGCAGATGAACGCCGCGAGGTTCAAAGCTCTGCAAGGCTATCGCAGCCGCCGCACTTACAATCTCGATTACACCGGTTTTCCCGCCACGTTCCACGCGGAAATGACCGTCGACGCCACCTATGCCGCCCCGGACACCAAAGAATTCACGATCGTGTCGGAGAGCGGCCCCAAATGGATGGTCAATCGCATATTGAAGAGGCTGACCGAAACCGAGCGCGACGCTCAGAAAGCGCCCAACCGCTCAGCCGTTGAACTCAACACTCGGAATTACGATTTCACGTCGCTCGAAAAACAGACCGGCACCGATGGCTGCTCCTACGTTCTTACCGTCCAGCCAAAGGTCCCGACTAAATTTCTATACCGCGGCCGCGTCTGGGTAAATGAGCAGGATTTCGCGGTATGTCGAATCGAAGCCGAACCAGCCAAGAATCCGTCGTTTTGGATTACCAGCACCGCCATCCGCCAGAACTACCAGAAAATCGGTGAACTGTGGGTTCCGCTGGATAACCAGAGCATTTCAACGGCGCGCTTGGGCGGCCACGCCACCCTGACCATCAAATATCAGGATTACCACATCACCGCGACCCCTCGAGCCAGCGAGCTCGCCCCGAGCCAATAAACCCCACCCCGTGTCCTGTGGCACACCCAACCGGTTTGCTGTGGCACAGCCAACCTGGCTGTGTGAAACCCCCGCCTTCTCTTATCCCCGCAGAAATTCCCCGAACCGACCGCCAGCAATGAGTGCCGAGACCTTCGCGATGTCCGGAGAGAGCGACCGATCAACTTCCACCGTCGCCGACACCGTCCGCACCAGGTCCAGCGCTTTCTGGGTCTGCGGCCCAGTGCGCAGCGGAGCCAGCAAGTCAATGCCTTGGCACGCAGAAAGCAGTTCCATCGACAATATGTTTCTCAAGTTCTCCAGCATCGGCGAGAGCCGCCGCGCCCCGGCCATCCCCATCGAGACGTAATCTTCCTGATTTGCGCCAGTAGGAATCGAGTCCGCCGAATGCGGCGCAGCCTGAATTTTCGTCTCGCTGGCCAGCGCCGCCGCCGCAATTTGGATCAGCATGAACCCGGAATTGAGTCCGGCTTCGCGCACCAGAAATGCCGGCAGCAGGCTGGTCTGCGGATTGGTCATCTGCTCGATGCGCCGCTCGGAGATGCCCGCGAGCGTCGCCAGCGCGACGGCCAGCTGATCGGCGGCCATCGCCAGCGGCTGGCCGTGAAAATTGCCGCCGCTAATCACTTCGTTGGTGTCCGCAAAGACCAAAGGATTGTCGGTCGCGCTGTTCAGTTCGATCGAAAGTGTCGCGCGGACTTGCGACAGCGCGTCGCGCACCGCGCCGTGCACTTGCGGCGCGCAGCGCAGGCTGTAGGGATCCTGCACTCGCGGGTCGGCGTCCATCGAGCGATGCGATTCGCGAATCGCGCTGCCTTGGGTAAGCCGGCGAAGATTTTTGGCGCTCGTAGCGTGTCCCGCGAATGGCCGCACCGCCGCAATGCGTTCGTCGAACGCCGCCGGGCTGCCCCGCAGCGCGTCGAGCGAAAGCGCCGCGGCAACGTCGGCGGTATCCGCCAGAATTTCGGCGTCCCGCAACGCCAAAGCCAGCAGCGCTTGCATGCCCTGCGTGCCGTTCAGTAGCGCGAGGCCTTCCTTCGCCTCCAGCTGCAGTGCCGCGACGCCGGCGCGCTTCATAGCTTCGCCGCCCGGAACTCTTTCCCCTCGATAGAAAGCTTCGCCTTCGCCGATCACTACTTGCGCCAGATGCGCCAGCGGCGCCAGATCTCCGGACGCCCCCACCGAGCCCTGCGCGGGGATCACCGGATGCACGCCATTAGCGAGCATGGCGCACAGAGTATCCACCACCACCGGACGCGTTCCGCTGAACCCTTTCGCAATGGCGTTGGCGCGCAACACGATCATCGCTCGCGTTTCGGGTTCGCTAAGCGGCGCGCCCACGCCGCAGGAATGGCTGCGCACCAGATTGGTTTGCAAGGTTCGAATCTGTTCGCGCGAAATGCGCACCGACGCCATTTTGCCGAAGCCGGTGTTGATGCCGTACGCGGTGGAGTTCGATGCCACCAGCCGATCGACTACGTCCCGCGACGCCTGCATGCGCACGCGCGCTGCGGGATCGAGCACAACGGTCTCGGCGTGGAATACCACCTCGAAAAGTTGCTCCAAAGTGAGCTCGTTGCCGCTGAGTGCGAAGGTCATATTTTGGGCGTTGCTTCCATGTCGGCAGGGGGTGTGGTGGCGGCCTGGCGCGGCGTGTCTGGAAAATAAGCGCGATATTTTTCGGGTAAGGTTCGCGGACGTCCCGAGCGATCGCAATATACGTGCACGGTTTCGCCTTCCGCGCACAGTTCGCCCGAGGCGTCGTTAATAATTTGATACGCGAAAGTTACCATGCGGCGTTGCGAGCTCGCGATTCGTGTGCGCACCCGCAGCAGATCGTCGAACCGCGCCGGCCGCTTGTAGCGGCAAAAAGCTTCCGCCACCACGATAAAGGTATCGTCGTCGGCTTCCATCGTTTTGTACTCGAAACCGAGTTGCCGGCAAAGTTCCACCCGGCCCACTTCAAACCAGGTGAAGAAATTGCCGTGGTAGACGACCCCCATTTGGTCAGTCTCAGCGTAGCGCACCCGCACCGTAGTGTCGTGGAATTCACCCATGGACGTTGGAAGTGTAGCAGAGCGCGCCGTCACCTTCAGCCTTCTACCTTTCAAAGGTGAGCCGTAGATTCTCGCGCTTGGACATCAGACAAATTTATCGATGATGGGGCCACTGAGCGAAGCGAAGTGGGTGCCCCAGGTGTCGCTTTCACGCCTGGGTTCTCTGCGTTTTTGAACTGAGCTTGCCTTGCTCCGCAGGCCGAGTCGAACCCCGCTGCCTCATTGTCCTGACCATTTGGGCGGCCGCTTCTCCAAAAACGCGTTCAGTCCTTCGCGGAAGTCCGGCGTAGACCGAATCGCTACGCTTTCGCGAATAGCGATTTCCAAATCCCGCTCAACGTCATCGTGATTCCACTGCAACAGAATTCGCTTGGTAGCCGCGAGGCTGGTCGGACTCAGCGCCACCAGCGATTCGGCGAGCGCCCGAGCCTCCTCCATCAGCGTCTCCGCTGGAACCGAGCGCGTCACCAGTCCGGCAGCCAGCGCTTCATCGGTTCCGAAAATTCTCCCGGTGAGCAACAACTCGCGCGCCCGCTTCTCGCCCACCTGCCGGATCAGAAATACGGAAACAGCGGCCGGCAGAAATCCGATCTTCACTTCGGTATATCCAAATTTCGCCCCAGGAACCGCCAGGGTGAAATCCGCTAGCGTAGCCAGCCCAGTGCCGCCGGCGATCGCCGGTCCGTTCACCGCAGCAATCAGCGGCTTGGGAAATGCGTAGACGCTTTGAAACATCCCCACCATCCGCCGCACCTCCTGGTATTGGTCAGCAGGGGATTGCGTGGCCAGCGCGCGCAGCGATTCAAGATCCATGCCAGCACAAAACGCGCTCCCGGCACCAGTTATGACGGCGGCCCGCGCCGGTCCGCCCGCCACTTCGGCCAGCACCGCCGGAATGTCGAGCAACATCTGCGTGGAGATGGCGTTGCGTTTCTCAGGCCGATTGAGAGTGATCGTAGCGATTTGATCCTGAACCGCAAGCAGCAGCGTCGAATAAGACATGGGCAAAGGTTAACGCGTTTGCAGGGCGATAGTCGAGGTTGGGGTTGCGAGGGTTCGTGGTCCGGACATTACGGTTCGACGCCTTTATCCTTTCCGGGCGCCCCATTCTTCCCAGGTTTTGGGAAGGGTGGGCGTAAGCCCCAAGCACCTCAAGGGACGCGTGGCCCATGTAAATGGCCACGTACTTCGCTGCAAGCGCAATCCGAGCACTAATTGGGTTTGGAAGTTTGGGCGGGCGGTTCAGGTGCTTCCGTTTCTTCTTCCGGATGCGAGTATTTTTCACGCAACGTGCCGGTGATCGCGCAGGCAATCGCCAGCGACCTCGTATCGATTCCAGTTGAAACGCCACGCGCCGCCAGCGTAGTGAGAATGGTTTCCGTGGGAATGTTGCCGACCAGGAAATCCCCAGCGAACGGGCAACCGCCCAATCCAGTCAACGCGCCGTCGAAACGTCGGCAACCAGCTTCGTAAGCAGCAAGGATTTTTTCGCTGGCCGCTTCCGGCCGGCTGTGCAGATGAACTCCCAGCTCCACTCCAGCGACAACGCTCTTAACGCTACGATAGAGTTCGGCGACGTCGTCGGGGGAAGCGGTTCCAATCGTATCGGCCAACGAAACGGTCCGCACGCCGACGTCCTTGAGCCAGACCAAAGTATCCTCAACAATTTCCGGACCCCAGGGCTCATCGTAAGGATTGCCAAACGCCATCGAGATGTACACCACCAGGTCGCGATCCGCAGCTTTGGTCGCCGCACGAATCGTCTCCACCAGCGCGCGGCTCTCCGGACGCGACATGTTGGCGTTAGCCCGCCGGAAATACGCCGAGATCGAATAAGGATAGCCAATGGTAGTCACGCCCGGCGTGGCCAGCGCACGGTTGAGCCCTTTCTCGTTCACTACAATCCCGATAATCTCCGGCGCCGCCGCTGAGCCGGTAGGCCCGGCAGAGCCCAGGGCGTTCACCCCAGCCATCACTTGTTCGCTATCCGCCATTTGCGGCACGTGCTGCGGCGAAACAAAACTCACCGCGTCCAGATGACGGAATCCCAAGCTCAGCAGCCGCCCGAGGTATTCCACTTTCTCCGCGGTGGGAATGATGTCCGCGAGCCCCTGCCAGGCATCGCGAGGGCATTCGATCACGGTCACGGGAGACTGCGCTGGCGGAGACGCGGGCCTGGAATCGGTAGGGGAATTCACGTCTGCAGGACTCCTGTTTTGAATTCAGCTACATGCGGGTTGAGCGCGGCGGCGGTGAGAGCCCAGATCAGCGCTTCGCGCGTCTGCGCGGGATCGATGATCGCGTCCACCCACAGCCGGGCCGCAGCGTACCGCGGATCGGTTTGGCTGTCGTAGGTGGCGCGAATCGACTCGTATAATTCTTTTTTCACCGCGTCGGTAATTTTCTGTCCTTCGCGTTCCAGCTGCTTCAACTTGATTTCCACCAGCGTGTTCGCCGCGGCGTCGCCGCTCATCACCGCGTACCGCGCCGTGGGCCACGCGAACAGGAACCGCGGATCGTACGCTTTGCCGCACATCGCGTAGTGCCCGGCGCCGAAGCTGCCGCCGCAAATCACCGCGATTTTCGGGACTACGCTGTTGGCGACCGCGTTCACCATCTTCGCCCCGGCGCGAATGATCCCGCTCCATTCCGCTTCTTTGCCCACCATAAATCCGTTCACGTCGTGGAGAAAGATCAGCGGGATCAAATTCTGATTGCAGTCGAGAATAAACCGCGCGGCCTTATCCGCGGATTCCGTATAGATCACCCCGCCGAATTCGATCCGCCGTTCGTTGGTTCCCGGCGCGGAGATCTGCACGTGCTTTTTCTGGTTGGCCACGATGCCCACGGCGAACCCGCCGATGCGCGCATACCCGCAGATCAGCGTTTGGCCGTACTCGGCGCGGTATTCGTCGAAGTGGCTGGCGTCCACGATCCGCGCGATCACGTCGCGCATGTCGTATTGCCGGGCCGGATCGGAGGAAAACACTCCGTAGATTTCTTCCGCGGG
Organism: uncultured Acidobacteriota bacterium; assembly: GCA_963725655.1. Classification (GTDB taxonomy): domain Bacteria; phylum Acidobacteriota; class Terriglobia; order Acidiferrales; family UBA7541; genus CAVRXT01. Next base: position 2,066,948 of record CAVRYY010000001.1, read on the forward strand.
GTGCGCCGGAGCCACCGCCGGCTTGCGATCGAACGGCGCGCCGGGGCGATGGCCTTGCAGGTCGATCAGCGAGCGGATCCGCGCCAGGCAAGCATCGTCGTTGGGTTCGCGAAAGTCGATGGTCCCGCTGGTTTGCGCGTGCATCTTGGCGCCGCCCAATTCCTCCGCAGAGGTTTTCTGCCCGATCGCGGCCTGCACCAGCGCCGGTCCCGCGAGAAAAAGTCCGCTGCCTTCGGTCATCAGAATGTGATCGCACATTACCGGAAGGTACGCGCCTCCGGCCACGCACATCCCCATGATCGCGGTGGTCTGGGGAATGCCCATCGCGCTCATCACCGCGTTATTGCGAAACACCCGGCCAAAATCGTCGGTGTCCGGAAATACGTCTTCCTGCAGCGGCAGGAAGACTCCCGCGGAATCGACCAGGTAGATCGTGGGAATTCGATTTTCGATCGCGATGTTTTGCGCGCGGATCACTTTCTTGGCAGTCATCGGAAAAAACGCGCCCGCTTTTACCGTGGCGTCATTGGCGATGAGCATTACCACGCGGCCGCAAACCCGCGCCAAGCCGGTGACTGTCCCTGCCGCCGGAGCGCCGCCCCATTCGGTGTACATATCGTGCGCGGCGTAGAGAGCGAGCTCAAAAAAGTCGGTGTTCGGGTCGATCAGTTTGGCGATGCGTTCCCGCGCGGTGAGCCGTTGCTTTTTGTGCTGCGACTCGATCGCTTTGGCCCCGCCGCCCTGCCGGATCTGCTCTTCTTGAGTTTTCAGCGCGGTGAGCAGGTCGACCATCTGGCGGTGGTTGCGCTGGTAAGCCGGGGATTTGGGATCCACGGCAGAGCCGATGACCGGATTATCGTTCGCCAAGAGTGTCCCTTTCGCGGCGGAAGTTTTTCAGTGAGCACACGCGCCACGCGCCGCACGACTACAAACAACCCAGGAAAGTATAAGCGGTTCCGCAGCGTAACGCGAGACGCACCAGCCTGAATCGAAACCGCGAGCTGGGCCAGCGCGGGGATGGGGTGAGTTCGCCTTAAGCACCTGTCTCGGATCGAAACGTTGACACCCAGCGCCTCGGAAGCAACAATATCTTCACGCCGTAGCAGGGTTTTTCCTTTCGTGGTCCCAGTATTCCGTCAGCCCAACCTCTCCGGCTGGCGACAATAATCGAGGTGTGCAGTGTCACAGATGTTGAGCGGATTGATTTCGGCCGGGTGGCTTTTACCGGCCACCGCGGGTGTGGCCGTGGGAGCGGTGTTACGCACTGCAATCAATCGCTTGCGCAGACCCGCCGTCGCAACGGGTAACCCGGTTGATCGGCAATTCGAGGAGATGTGCGAGGTGTCGGGTGTAGCCATGTATCGAATGGACCAGCAAGGCCGATGCATTTATCTCAACAAACGCTGGGGCGAAATCACCGGAATGGATCCCGCAGACGGCCTCGGTTTTGGTTGGCTGCAAACGATCCAGCCGGACGACCGCGCGCCGTACTTGAACAAAATGTCGTCACCTGAATATTTGCCCACCGCGGCGTCCTTCGAACGGCAGCTGTACCTGCCCGGAAAGGATCCCCTGTGGGTGTGGGTAACCCACTCCGCGCTCGTCGACGCCAACGGAAAGAAAACCGGGACGGTGGGAACGATGGAGAACATCACCGAGCGGAAAAATGCCGAAGAGCGGCTAAGGGCGGCGAAAGAAACGGCCGAAGCGGCGGAGCAGCGGTTCCGGACCTTGTGTGAACAAATCCCGGTCGGCGTTTTCCAAACCGACGGACAGGGAGACCTGGTTTTTGTGAACTCACAATGCCTCGAAATTTCCGGCCAGACTCGCGAACAGACTATGGGCAAGGGGTTTCTGAACTCCGTGCACCCCGACGATTTGGCTCTGATCATGAACGACGTGCACCGCCCAGAGGAGACCCCGCTCCATCACCGCATGGTGCGGCCGGATGGCGAGGTCCGATGGGTGCGCAGCACCCGCCGTTTCGTGGCCGGCGGGGGCGGAACATCCGGGGGCATGGTGGGGGTTCTCGACGATATTACCGAGCGCCGTCGTAACGAGGACGAGTTGCAAGGGGCCAAGGAAGCGGCGGAAGCAGGCAGCCGGGCGAAGAGCGAGTTTCTGGCCGCGATGAGCCACGAAATCCGCACCCCCATGAATGGGATCATCGGCATGGCCAGTCTACTGGAGGACACCGAGTTGAATCCCGAGCAGCGGGAGTACGCACGGATTACGCGTGCCTCGGCGCACTCGCTCTTGACCATCCTCAACGACATTCTGGATTTCTCCAAAATCGAAGCGGGAAAAATGGAAATCGAGCGCCTGCCTTTTGACCTCCGTGGCGCGGTGGAAGAAACCGCGGTCCTTTTTCAGCAGCAGTTCGCCAACAAAGGCCTGGAACTGAAGATCACCATCGCGCCGGAGTTGCCTTCTTGGGCGCTGGGTGACAGCGGACGGGTGCAGCAGGTGATGCGCAACCTGTTGGGAAACGCGATGAAGTTTACCGAGCGCGGGAGCGTGTTGGTGGACGCGTCACAACGCCAAACGGAAGGCCAAGCGGAATTCCGATTTGCCGTCGCAGATACTGGCATCGGAATTTCGGCGGAGAAGCTCGGATTGATCTTCGACAGCTTCACTCAAGCAGACGCTTCCACCACCCGGCGGTTCGGCGGGACCGGATTGGGATTAGCGATCTCCAAACGCCTCGTGACCATGATGGGCGGAACGATCGGCGTCACCAGCGAGCCGGGGAAGGGTTCGACGTTTTGGTTCGCGCTGCCCATGGAAGCTGTCGCCGTCGCGCCTGCCGGGCCAGAGTCCGCGCGCATGCGCAATCGGCAATCGTCGGTCAGCGATCTTGCCGTTGCGCCCGAAGCCGCTGCACCACCCGAGTTTGCGCACGCCCGAGTGCTGGTGGTGGAAGACAACGCCGTGAACCAAAAGTTGGCGGTGTGGATGCTCGAGAGAATGGGTTGCCGCGTCGACGTGGCTGGAGATGGAAAAGCGGGCGTGGAACTGGCGATGAAACATCGCTACGCGGCCATCCTCATGGATTGCCAGATGCCCGAAATGGATGGCTTCGAGGCCACTCAGGAAATTCGCAGACGCGAATCGCCCGGCCAGCGGTGCGCGATTGTGGCCATGACCGCCAACGCGATGCGCGGAGACCGCGAGAAGTGTCTCCAGGCGGGTATGGACGACTACATCTCCAAGCCGATATCCAAGAAAGACCTGCTGGAAGCGTTGCGGCGAAACGTCCGGTTACCGGACCCAGTGCCGGCTTTGTAGGCGTCCGCGATTGGCGTGTTGACTCCGGTCGCCGTTACGGTAACAATATCCATCCCCCCTTCGCAGTGGCTTTCCTATCGCGGCAGAACTCCGCTCAGACCAACCTCTCCGGCTGACGACAACAATCGAGGTGTGCTTTGTCGCAGATCGCGAACGAGTTAATTTCGGTGTGGTGGCTCGCATCGGTAGGTGCAGGCACCGCGTTCGGAGCAGTGTTGTGCGCAGTGATCGCCCGGCTGCGCAAACCGGCGTCCCTGAGTTCCGGCGCTGCGCGTCAATTCGAAAACATGTGCGCCCTGTCTCCGGTGGGCATGTTTCAGATGGACCACGACGGTTGCTGTACATACATCAACAGGCGCTGGAGAGAAATAACCGGGCTGGATCCCGCCGAGGGGTTGGGTTTTGGTTGGCTGCAAACATTACCCCCGGATGAACGCGGGCCCTATTTAAAAAAGGTTGCTTCGCCCGAATATCGGCCCGCCGGGGATATGTGGGAACGACCGTTGTACCGGCCGGATGGCGAGGTTGTGTGGATGCGAATAGCGCACACCGTGATGGTCGACGCCGTCGGAAGAAAGACTGGTCTGCTCGGGACGATCGAAAACATTACCGAACAAAAGAACGCCGAAGCCCGGCTGAAAGCGGCCAAAGACGACGCGGAAGCCGCGGAGATAGGTTTCCGCACGTTGTGCGGGCACATACCAGTTGGAGTCTACGAGGCCGACGAGCAAGGGAACGCGAGCTACTTGAACTCTCGTTGGCTGGAGATCGCCGGGCTCAACTTGGAGGATGCGCTCGGTCAAGGCTGGCTGCAGTGTATCCACCCGGACGATTTGGAAATGACCAGAGGCATATCCCAAAATTTGGACGAACTCTCCTACGACCTGAGAATGGTGCGTCCCGACGGGGATATTCGCTGGGTGAAGACATACCGAAAGCTGGTGCGGGGTGCAGACGGCACGCCTCGCGGCGCGGTAGGGATTATCGAGGACATCACCGAGCAGCGCGCCAAAGACGACCAGTTGAAAACGGCCAGGGAACAAGCCGAAGCCGCGGAATTGCGTTTTCGAACCCTCTGCGAGCAGTTGCCGCTGGGCATTTTTCAGGCGGACGCGAACGACAACAATCTTTACGTGAACAGCCAATATGCGGAGATTATCGGTCGAACCCGCGAGGATGCTCTGGGCTCAGGCTGGCGGGTGTCCATCCATCCGGACGAAGTGAAAGTCATCTCGACCGACCTGCCGGAGTCGAATGAGACTTCCGCAGAGCGGCGGCTGCTCTGGCCGAACGGGGAGGCCCGATGGGTTCGTGTCAGCCGGCGCGTCTCAGAAGGTGTTCCCGGTGCACCGAGCACCATGGTGGGAGTCGTGGAGGACATCACCGAACGCCGAGCCAAGGACGTTCAGCTGAAAGCAGCCAAGGAAGCCGCGGAACTCGCGGAGCAGCGATTCCACGCGCTTTGCGAACAGATGCCAGTGGGAGTGTTCCAAGCCGACGATGGGGGAAACGCGCTCTACGTCAATTCGCGATGCCTCGAGATTTCGGGCCTTTGCCTGGAAGAGGCTCTCGGGCGAGGCTGGCAGAAATGCATTCACCCCGACGACCTCGAAACGGCGACGATTCCCCCGCAGCTCGGCAGTGAGAATTTGCTCGATATGCGCATGGTCCGGCCGAACGGCGAAACCCGGTGGGTCCACACCACACGGAAAGTCGTCGAAGCAGCAGGTAAGATGCCGGGCGGCATGATTGGAGTGGTGGAAGACGTCACCGAGCGCCGCCGAAGTGACGAACTGTTACAACAGGCTAAGGAGGATGCGGCGGCCGCAGAGACCCGTTTTCGGACGCTCTGCGAGCAATTGCCGGTCGGAGTCTTTCGCACGGATGTGCGCGGCCAGGTGACCTACCTGAATTCTCGTTGGGGCGAAATCACCGGGATGCGTCTTGCCGACGCCTATGGCTTAGGTTTTCTGAAGTGTATCCACCCTGATGATGTGCATGCCTTCGCGGCCGGTGAGGTTCCAGCCGGGGAAACTTCCAACGAATTCCGGATACGGCGTTCGACCGGCGAGACCATATGGGTACGATCCAATCAGGCAACGGTTGGGAGAGTGGGCGAGTTGCCAGAGGGAATGGTGGGCACCCTCGAGGACGTCACCGAGCGCAATCGTAGCGCGCGCGAGTTGAAAGCAGCCAAGGAGGCAGCGGAAGCGGGCAGCCGGGCCAAGAGCGAGTTTCTGGCCGCAATGAGCCACGAAGTCCGCACCCCGATGAACGGGATCATCGGCATGGCTAGCTTGCTCGAAGAAACCGAACTGAACCCGGAGCAGCGCGAATATGCGCGGATCATGCGCGCCTCGGCGCACTCGCTATTGACGATTCTTAACGACATACTCGATTTCTCCAAGATCGAGGCCGGAAAGATGGAGATCGAGCGCAGCCCTTTCGATCTGCGCGCCACAGTGGAAGAGACCGCCGCGCTCTTTCGGCAGCCATTCGCAAGCAAAGGCCTGGAGCTGACGGTGAAGATAGCGTCCGGTTTGCCGGCGCAAGTGCTGGGCGACAGCGGACGAGTGCAGCAGGTGATGCGCAACCTGATGGGAAACGCGATGAAGTTTACCGAGCAGGGCCGCGTGCGCGTGGAGGTGGCGCAGGAGAATCGAGACGGCAAGTCGGAGTTTCGCTTTTCCGTGGAAGACACTGGCATTGGAATTCCACAAGCGAAAGTGGATTTGATCTTTGAGAGTTTCACCCAGGCGGATACTTCGACCACGCGGCGGTTTGGCGGGACCGGTTTGGGATTGGCCATCTCCAAGCGCTTGGTGACCATGATGGGCGGAACGATGGGCGTCAGCAGCGAGCCCGGCAAGGGATCGACGTTCTGGTTCATTTTGCCGATGGTGCTCGCTGCAGCGGCGGAGGCGGAGCAGAATCCGGAGCGAACTTTCGATCCGCGAGAAACCGTGCAGGAACCGGGCATAGCGCCCGCATCCACCGTGGAACTGGAGTTTGCCCATACGCGCGTGCTGGTGGTGGAGGACAACGCCGTAAACCAAAGGTTGGCGGTGTGGATGCTCGAGAAGATGGGATGCGGCGTGGATGTGGCCCGCGACGGAAAGGAAGGCGTGGAAATGGCCATGAAGCATCGCTACGCGGCGATTTTCATGGACTGCCAAATGCCGGAAATGGATGGGTTCGAGGCCACCCAGGAAATTCGAAGGAGGGAATCGCCGGACCAGCGATGTGCGATTGTGGCCATGACCGCGAACGCCATGCGTGGTGACCGGGAGAAGTGCCTGGCTACGGGTATGGACGACTACATCTCCAAGCCGATATCGAAGAAAGACCTGGCGGAAGCGCTCCGGCGGAACATTCGGCGGCCGGAACCCGTGCCGGCTTTGTAGGGCAGGCGTCGATGCGCTAAGGCGCCGGTTGTTGCGCGGCGATTCGCTGGCGAATGAAATCGACGATTTCCTGGGTGGAAGTTCCGGGAAGAAAAACTTCGGCGATGCCTTGTTTTTTCAGGGCCGGAATGTCCGCCTCAGGAATGATGCCGCCGATCAGCACGGTGACATCGTCCATGCCCTTTTCCCGGAGAAGGTCCATCAGGCGGGGGCAGATGGTGTTGTGGGCGCCCGACAGAATGGAAAGGCCGATCACCTGGACGTCTTCCTGGACGGCCGCAGCGGCGATCATTTCGGGGGTCTGGCGAAGGCCGGTGTAAATCACTTCCATGCCCGCATCGCGCAGGGCGCGGGCGATAATTTTTGCGCCGCGATCGTGGCCGTCGAGGCCGGGCTTGGCGATCAGAACTCGGATTTTCTTTTCGGGCATTTGGGTTTGAGTCGTTTTCCGTTTACGCGCCGAACGAAGCTACGTTAACACGATCGGACGCGCTCTGGCGCGGGCGGCGTGCACATGTGTTTCGGATTTCGTGAGCTCGAGTAAGTACAACCATAGAACCGCAACCTTCCCGCTCAGGTGACGTTGATTTCTTCGTACAGGCCGAAGGCGTCGCGCAGGACGTCGCAGATTTCGCCCAGCGTGGCGTAAGCCTTTACCGCGTCGTAGATGAAGGGCATCAGGTTTTCCTGGGTGCCCGCGGCGCGGCGGAGCGCGGAGAGGCGGCGCTCGACTTCGGCGGAGCTGCGATCGGCGCGCAGTTTGGCCAGCCGAACGGCTTGGCGCTCGGCTACGGACTCGTCGATCTGCAGGATGTCGATAGGTTTTTCCTGCGCGACGAAATCGTTGACGCCCACGATGATCTTTTGCTTGCGGTCAACGGCCATTTGGTAGAGATAGGAAGCTTCGGCGATTTCGCGCTGAGGATAAGCGCGTTCGATGGCGGCGACCATGCCGCCCAGGGCGTCGATCTTCTCGAAATAGTCGAGCGCGCCGCGCTCGACTTCGTTGGTCAGGGCTTCGACGAAGTATGAACCGCCGAGCGGGTCGGCCGTACTTGTGACCCCGCTTTCGTAAGCGATGATTTGCTGGGTACGCAAAGCAAGGGTGGCAGCGAACTCGGTGGGCAGCGCCCAAGCTTCATCCAGCGAATTGGTGTGCAGCGATTGGGTGCCCCCCAACACCGCGGCCAGGGCCTGCAGCGCGGTGCGCACTACGTTGTTGTAGGGCTGCTGCGCGGTGAGCGAACAACCGGCAGTTTGGGTATGAAACCGCAACGCCCAGGAGCGCGGATTCTTGGCGCCGAAGCGCTCGGTCATCACCCGATACCAGATGCGGCGGGCGGCTCGATATTTGGCGATCTCCTCGAAGAAATCGCTGTGCGCATTAAAGAAGAACGAGAGGCGCGGGGCGAAATCGTCGACCTCCAGACCGCGGCGAATACCCCAGTCGACGTACTCGATGCCGTCGCGCAGGGTGAACGCCAGTTCCTGGATCGCGGTGGAACCGGCTTCGCGAATGTGATAGCCGCTCACCGAAATGGGATTGAACTTGGGAGTGTGGCGCGCTCCGAATTCCAGCGTGTCGATTACCAGGCGCATCGATGGCGCGGGCGGGTAGATGTATTCCTTCTGCGCGATGTATTCCTTCAGAATGTCGTTTTGCAAAGTGCCGCCCAGAGTTTTCCAATCCGCGCCTTGTTTTTCCGCCACCGCCAGGTACATCGCCCAGATGATGGCGGCTGGGGAGTTGATGGTCATGGAGGTAGTGATTTCGCTGAGCGGTATTTGGTCGAAGAGAATTTCCATGTCCGCCAGGGAACTGATGGCCACGCCGCACTTGCCCACTTCGCCCTCGGAGAGCGGGTGGTCGGAGTCATAGCCCATCAGGGTGGGCAGGTCGAACGCGACCGAGAGGCCGTTCTGGCCCTGTTCCAGCAGGTATCGAAAGCGCCGATTGGTGTCTTCCGCGGTGCCGAAGCCGGCGAACTGGCGCATGGTCCACAAGCGCGTGCGGTACATGGTGGGATGAATGCCGCGGGTGTACGGCGGCTGGCCGGGAAGGCCGATTTCCTGCTCGATATTTTCGTTGGCGAGATCGGCCTGGCTGTAGAGACGCCGAATGGGATGGGCGGAGATGGTGGTGAATTCCGCGGTGCGCTCGCCGGATTTATCGAGCGTAGGCTGCAGCACCGTTTTCTCCCATTGCTGTTCGGCAGCGGATGGAACTCGCGTCGTGGGAGGGGTAGATGTTGCAGCAGTGCTATCGATGGGCGTGCTGGTTCGGGTGCCTGAGAATTTTTCGCTCATGTGAACGACTCCCGACGCTGAGAGGCACAAGGGACGATTTCACCCTAGTTTAGGCCAAATGGCCGGCCCAGCGTCAATGGATTCGAACGCACGCCTCCTCTCAGTGACGTAGAGGGATCGACGTCAGCCAGGTCTGCGGTTAGCGTGTCGCGATCCCGGTTTGGCGGAGTCTTCCGCTGAAAACTGTATTTGAGAAATGTGCATTTGTGGCGATTCGGCGAATTTCTGTGTTTTAGAATCATGCAAATCGGGGAGGGTATCTCTACCTTGTTGCTATTCAGATTTGGGGTGCTTGGGCGGGGCTCGACTGCATCCGCCACAGGAAAGGATGAAATGAAAATTTGCCGGTATTCGGCAATTTCCTGTTCTTTAGAATCAAGCAGATAGCTGAGGGTATCCTGGCAGTGTTGCGATTGGGACCGAGAGCATCTGGCCGGGGCTGGTCGTGGTCTTGTGGGGCTGTTCCGGTGCCCGAGGGTTTCCATCGAACTCCGAGGCTACCGCGTGCCACGCGCCGGTAACAAGAGTACAGTTCGGTGGTACTGCGCGCGCTCCAGCCGATCAAACGCCTGGATCACTTCCCAACCGGCACGCGGAGCTTATCGCTGGCGAAGGCAACCGGCCCCGCATAGGACGCACGAATCGATTTCCGCACCGCAGGTTCCTGCCCGAGCACATCGGGAGCTAAATGACTGAGCAACAAACTCTTCGCCCCGCTGTCTTGCGCGGCTTGGCCAATTTTCTTGGGTGGCGTATGCAAGTCGTACAGCTGCGGTGGGGAGGCGGGAGGGTCAAGCACCGCGCAATTGAAAACCAGCAAATCGGCGTTCTTCGCCAACTGCACCAGATTCGGCAACGCGGATGCATCCATGTCTCCCGAGAAAACCAGCACGGCGCCCTTGTAAGAAATGCGGTAAGCCACCGCCGGACAGTCGCCGTGATGGGTGGCAATTTCGTCCACCACCAAGCCATGCTCGTCGACAATTCTTGTGCGCGCTGAATCCAGGCTGATCGGCAGATCGCGAACCACAAACGATTCGTCCGCGCCAAACGTCTTCTGATACTTGAACGCTCCGTTTTCTCCCACCAGCAAATCCACGAATCGCGAGGTCTTGGGGAAGAGGCCAGCGCCGTCCGGACCAAAAATCCGGTACGTGATTGGTCCGTCGCTGGTGAGCGCTCGCTCGTTAAAGAAAGCCGCGAGGTCTCCGCTGTGATCGATGTGCAGGTGGGTCAACAGAACCGTATCCACTTTTTCCACATCCAGACCCAATTCTCCAATCCGCAGGAAGGCTCCGGGCCCGGCATCGAGCAAAATCCGCGGTGTCCCGTCGAGCTCCACGATAAAACTCGACCCACCCCTCCCGAACGCCCGTGGCCCGCCAGAACCCAGGACCACAACTTCCAACGCAGGCTTCGCAGGAGCCGCCGGCAGGCAAGCGGGAGAAAAAACGGCAATCGCTACGACGAGCACTAAGAGCGTCTTCATGACTTTTGCTCCTGGAGCAGCTTCACTATTCCGACCTCGCTCGAAGCAGACTAACACTCAGCGAGCACGGGTTGAGAGAAGAGTTAAAGTGCGATCGGCGATCAGCAGAATGTGAACAGTACGCCTCGAAATCACCTATGCATGAAAACCATTAGTACCACCGCTCGATATTTTTTGCGCCCTGGTGGCATCCGTTATGAAATGATTTGTTCAAACGGTCGCTATTCCTATCGGCACACGCCCCTCGAAGACCTTTCTATTCTCGATACGTCCCTAGCTCGTTAGTGCCACAGTAGATTAAGTCGCAACTGCTTCCGAGCACTATCGCACAGCGCGTTGATCGGCCCCGGCCCACTTCAGTTTTCAGGCACCGCTGGCCCAGACAACCTTAAGAAACGCTCCGCCGCAGGCGGGCGCTGCTGCATGCCGGAAGAAATTCCACACTTGGGGAGTGCCATGATTCATCCAACAAAGAGAGGCGGTTTAGCGCAATTCGCGGTAGTTCTCGTCGTGCTTTTGTCCTTGGGGGCGGTGGCGACGCAAGCTAGCGCCATTCCGGTGCCGTTCATTGGGACGATCTCGCCCGATGCGGTAGCCAGTGGCGGCGCGGCATTCACACTAACCGTGACCGGAACGGGCTTCGTTAACAGCTCAGTAGTGAACTTCGGATCGACGGCGCTGGCAACCACTTATGTTTCCGGAACTAAGGTTACTGCAGCCGTGACTGCGCCTCTAATCGCGAACAGCGGCGCCGGCTCGATCACGGTGAGCACTCCCGGTACTCCAACTTTGACATCCAACGCCGTATTTCTGAATCTCGGCGCCAGCTCCTCGTCTTTGAATCTCGTAAACACGCCACTCACCGCTCAGGACTCCCCGATTACCGCGGCGCAGGGCGACTTCAATGGCGACGGCAAAGTGGATATGGTGGCGGCCAATTGGCAGGGTGACAGCCTCTCGATATTTCTGGGCAACGGCGACGGAACCTACCAGACGCCTGAAACCATTTCGCTGGCGGGGGTATCCGCTCTCCCCATCGGCTTGGTAGTCGGAGACTTCAATAACGATGGAAAGACGGACATCGCCGTGGGCTACGAATCAGGCACTGGCGTGTCGGTGCTCCTTGGCAACGGGGACGGCACATTTCAAGCTCCGCAGGTAACTGCAGCTGGAGATGACTCCTATGCCTTGGCGGTCGGAGACTTCAACGGGGACGGGCTCCTTGACATGGCCGTCAGCAACTATTCGGAAGGCACAGTCAACATACTGTTGGGAAAGGGGGACGGAACATTTCAGACGGCGGTTAGCATCCCCACCACGAGTAGCGGGAATTGGTTTATCCAAGTCGCGGACCTGAACGGAGACGGCAAGCTCGATTTGGTGACCTGCGACTACGAAGGTGTAAATATTTCGGTGCTGCTTGGAAATGGGGACGGTACATTTCAAAGCGGGGTAACGTACACCACTGGACAGACCGTCGTGGGCGTCGCAATAGGGGATTTCGACGGCGACGGAAAGCTGGACCTGATTGCGTCGAGCGACTCAGACACCAACGCGTACCTGCTGCTCGGTAATGGCGACGGCACATTCCAGGGAGCGACGGCGATCGCGGTTGGAGCGTCGAACCAAGAGATCGCTTCTGGCGATTTCAATAATGACGGAAAACTGGACTTCGCCATCATCACCGACTCGGGAAACGTAGAGACCGTTCTTGGAAACGGCGACGGAACGTTTCAAGCAGCGCAGTCATTCGCGGCCTCGGGGGGCGGAGGATACGATTTGGTGGTGGGTAACTTCGGAAATACGGGTGGATTGGGAATCGCGGTGCCGGCCTTTGGCACTAGCGTAGTGGACCTCCTGATCGAAACCGTTACGTTAACCCCGGCGACGAACGACTTTGGAAACCAGGCGCTCAGCCTGCCCTCGGCGCCGCAGGTTTTTACACTTACGAATAACACTTCTCAGAGCACGACCATCTCCGGGATCGCGTTCTCGGGCACCAACGCCAGCGATTTTGGAGACACAACAACCTGCGGCGCATCGCTGGCCTCGGCAGCGTCCTGCACGATCACGGTGACGTTCACACCGGCCGCGATGGGAGCAGCTACCGCAACCCTTACGGTTACCGACAATGCGCCGGGAGGCTCGCAAACAGCCACACTCACTGGAAGCGGAATCGACGCGCCAGTGGTGACGCTGTCGTCGCCGAGCCTCTCGTTCTCGAGCAGCGGCGTCGGTGTAGCCACGGCCGCACAGTCGGTGACGATCTCCAACATCGGAAGCGCCACGCTGAACATTGCCAGCATCGCGGTCACTGGAGTGAACAGCGCGGACTTCGGCGAAACCACTACCTGCGGGGCGACGCTGGCAATGTCTGCCAATTGCGTCGTCAACGTCACATTCACTCCGGGTGCCTCTGGCGCGCGCGTCGCGGCGGTGACACTCACCGACGATGCGGCTAACAGCCCGCAGTTGATCGCCCTCACCGGGAGCGTAGCGGTCGCAGCAACGGCGAACCTGTCTTCGCCGTCGATCACCTTCAACGGCCAGGTGGTGGGTTCGACCAGCGCTGGCCAATCGGTAACGTTGTCTAACACCGGAAACTCCGCTTTGGCGGTTACCGGCGTCGCGGTGTCGGGCGCCAACAGCGGCGACTTCGCGGTGACCAACAATTGCGGAGTCTCGGTGGCGGGGGGAGCGAGCTGCGTGATCAACGCAACGTTCAAGCCCACGGCCGGCGGCACGCGCACGGCAACCATCACCGTCACCGACAGTGCCACCAGCGGCACGCAGACCATCGCACTTCATGGCACCGGAGAAGACTTCTCGATGGCCTTTACCGGCGGCAGCACGGTAGCTTCGGGGTTGAGCGAAAACTTGACTCTCACCGTGACGCCACAGGGCGGATTCACCGGGACGGTGGCTCTTTCTTGTTCCGGAGCGCCGGCACTATCCACATGCACCGTGAGCCCCACATCAGTGACGCTTAACGGGACTACCGCGGTGACGTCAACATTTACACTCTCCACCGGAGGAACCGCAGCGAGCATCCTGCCAAACGTGCCGCCAACGAAGTTCCCACCGGTAGCCGTTCGCTGGGGGACGTTGTTCGCAGCGTTGCTGATGCTGGCAATGGCAGTGCTTGGATTGAAAGCTCCGAAGGGACGCACGTTGCGTCCGGCGGCGCTTTCGTTCGGCGTGCTGCTGTTACTGGTATCGGTGGGCATGTCCGCGTGCGTCGGCGTCACTAAGCACGAAACCATCCCAACAACAGCACCCGGGACGTACACGTTGACGGCGACCGGAACGTCAGGTTCGTTAACGAATACGGCCATGATCGAAATCACCGTCAGCAAGTAAACGCGAACGCAGCACAAAACGGCAAGATCAAATTCCGCGGAAGCAGTCCCGGCACCGAAAATGCCGGGGCTGCCCGCGGAGTTGGTTTTTCGGGGGACGAACCAGCGGGGTCTTGACCAGTTTCCGGGACGAATCGCAGCGTTACTTCAAGCAAATTTATCGACGACGAGGGCACTGCGCGCAGCGGCGTGGGCGACCCAGGTGTCGACTTCACAGCGGCGTTCCCCAAGTTTTTTGCTTTGTCGTTGCCTTGCGTAGAATAGTCGTAGCGCCGCGACTCGTCGCGGAAAACATCCAGTCCCAACACCCCCGAAACTCAACGACGCATCCCCAATCGCGGTAGTGCGCAGTCGCGCCCCAGTGCTTGTAAAGTTGGTTGCCGTGGTTCTGTTTTGGAACCTGGAGTAGAATCGCCGTCGATCGAGAACCCAATCACCGGCGCGAAACTAAATTGTTTGCGGCGGCGGTGTTCTAAGAAATTGTCGCTTCAAGGAGCCTGGATGCGGTCTATCACGCTGCGCATTTGCGTTGTGATGTCCCTCGGTCTGATGCTTATCCTGCCTGCTGCACCGCAAAAATCACCATCGCTTGATGCCCGGCGCAAGGCGCTGAACGAGCTGTTGGCGGAGCAGTGGGAATACCGGCTGCGCACCAGCCCCATGTACGCTTCGTTTGTGGGCGACAAGCGCTGGAACGACCAGCTCGACGATTTCTCGCAACAAGCGATCGACAAAGACCAACTCGAGACCCGGAAATTCCTAGCCCGCTTTGAAGCCATCGACACCGCCGGCTTCTCCGAACAAGAATCGCTGAACAAATCGTTGATGGTCCGCGACCTGAAAATTCAAGTAGAGGGCGCTCGATTCAAGTCGTGGGAAATGCCGATGAACCAGCAGGACGGGGTTCAGGTGGAATTGCCCGGGCTGGCCAACGAACTCTCGTTCCAGTCGGTGAAGGACTACGACGATTATATTTCGCGGCTGAAACAAATGCCGCGGCTGCTGGACCAGAACGTGGTGCAGATGCGCAAGGGCATGAAAGACAAATTGATGCCGCCGCGTTTTCTGCTGGAAAAAGTGGTGGAGCAGTCCAGCGCGCTGGCCGCGCAGCAACCCGCAGATTCGCCCTTCGCGCAGCCCTTTGCCAATTTTCCGAAGGATATTTCGGAAGGGGACCAAAAGCGCCTGCGGGACGCCGGCCTGGCAGCGATTCGTGATTCGGTGTTGCCCGCGTACGTTCGGTTGACGGCGTTCGTCCGTGATGAGTACGCGCCGCAGGGGCGAACCGAGCCGGGTGTGTGGTCGTTGCCTGACGGCGGGGCGCGGTATCGCTACGAAATTCGGCGAATCACCACCACCGACATGACGCCCGAGCAAATTCACGAGCTCGGGCTGAAGCAGGTGGACGAAACCGAAGCGCAGATGCTGGCGCTGGCGCACAAGCTGGGGTTCAATGACCTGGCGAGCCTCAACGAGCACATCAAGAAAGACCGCAGCTTTTATGGCACCTCGGGGCAGCAGATTCTGGATCTGTACGCGAACTACGCGCGCGGGATGGAGCCGGAATTGCCGAAGTTGTTTGGGCGTTTGCCCAAGAGCAAGCTGGTCGCCATTCCCATGGAGGCCTCGCGATCCAAGAACGCGGTGCCCGCCGATTATTCCGAAGGCACGGCCGACGGCTCGCGCCCGGGACATATCAACGTGAATGAGTGGGATCCCGAGCATCGATTAGTTTTGAATATCGAGGCGATTGCTTACCACGAAGGAATTCCCGGCCATCACCTGCAGATTTCGATCGCCCAGGAATTGCCGGACCTGCCTACGTTTCGGAAGTACGAGGGCTATACGGCGTTTGTGGAAGGATGGGCGTTGTACGCGGAACGCTTGGGCAAAGAGGTAGGGAAGTATCAGGATCCGTACAGCGACTATGGGCGGCTGGAAAACGAAATGTGGCGTGCGATTCGGTTGGTGATCGATACCGGGGTGCACGAGAAGCATTGGTCGCGCGATCAGATGGTGGAGTACTTTCATAAATATACGGCGATGGACGAGCCCAACGTACAGAGCGAAGTGGACCGCTATATCGCGTGGCCGGGACAAGCGCTGGCGTACAAACTCGGACAACTGGAAATTCTGAAGCTGCGGCAGTACGCGAAAGACGAGCTAGGCGATAAATTCGACATTCGCGCGTTCCACGACGAAGTGATCGGTGGCGGCGCGCTGCCGCTGGACGTCCTTGATACACGAGTGCATCGGTGGGCCGCGGCGCAGAAGGCTGGAGACGCCCACCCAGCGAGCGGTGGTAACTGAGGCGGTGCAAGCGCTGTGTCGCGGATTCAAGTGCCCGCCAAGGCTAAGATCTGCGCAGCAGGAGCGAGAGCAGGAGCGGGGGGCTGTGCAACCAGATAGAGGTGGCCGACGGCGGTACTATGCGGCGTGGCGATGATGATGGTGGTGGTGATGGTGGTGCCTTGGGCCCGCGCTCGCGGGACCAGCCAGGACGGAGATTGCCACCAAACCCAACAAAACTGCGAAAAGCTTGGAACGCCATGAAGTCATTGAAATCCTCCAGTTAGCTCATCCACCAAAGTAAAACCCGGTAAGCAGGACGAAGTTGCTGACGGCGCCCGATAAAGTCGACAGAACGATCGGCAATTTCCCGCAAGATCGACGAACCACACGGATATGAGTGAGATACCCGTTCGTGAATAATTGTTGCACGGAACTACGGCGTCCCCACGGCGATCGCGATTCTAATCTTCTAATTTGTTACTCCTACAACACACTGAACAAGGCATTGTTCCGCCGCGTTGCCACCAGTGCTTGCCGGGCGTTGCTGTTGGCGGAGCATGACTGCGCTGAATCTTGGAGCGTTCTCGACCGCGAATGAAACACCGGCAGGGAAAGAGGGGCGAGAATGACTCAAAACAAGCAGGGGACGAACGCGTACTGCGGCTCGATGGGGGGCGGCATGGGCGGCTGCGGGGGTCAAGCTGCTAGCGGTCTGGATAGCGGTGGCGGTTGCGGCGCCGTAGAAGCGGCTACCGCCGGGGTTACTCGCGCGGCGTCACCCAACCGATGCGCCTGGGGGCGGGGCTACTTGCCCGCGGTGGCGTCCGGGGCTTCCGGAGTGCCGGGGATCAGCTTCTCGCGCTCAAACTTCGCGCCGCCGGTACGGGCGTCCGAGACGCTGATGCGGCTCACATCCAGGGTGTGTCCGAGGGCCTGGTCGTAGTTGATTTGCGCCTCGGCCAGGTTGATGCGGGCGCGCAAGGCGGCTCCCTGGGCAGCGGTGAGGTCGCGCTGGTCTTGGATGACAATAAAGGTTGTGGACGCACCCAGTTGATATTTCTTCTGCTCGGCATCGAGAGTTTGCTGAGCCAAGGTCTCAGCGCGATCGGCCGCGGAGACTTGCGCAATGTCTTGCTGCAGCGCGATCTGCGCGTTGCGGACCGCGAGGAAAATCTGGTTTTGCACCTGGCGATATTGCACCTGCAATTGCCGTTCATCGAGTATCGCTCGAGCGTTATCGGCCTGGGCGGAACGGTTGCGCAACGGGAGCGAGAAATTAATCCCCGCGGCGTAGGTGGGGAACTTGTTGTCAAACGTTTGCTTAAGTGCCGTGGGCATTCCGGATTCGGTGAGCGCGCTGCTGGTGTAAGTAGCCGGTTGCCCGAGATATTGCCCGGGAATGGGGTTGCCGTTGGCGTCCACGATCGGGTAGCTCGGCGCGTAGGTAGCGACGTTGCCCAAGGCTAGGGTATTGCCGGCCAAGCCAGTGCCGCTGTACTCGCCATATAACGTTACCGTAGGCAGCAGGGCATTCTTGGTCACTTTCACTTCGATATCGGAGTTCTTCAAATTGAGTGCGTATTCCTGAATTTCCGGGCGGTGCAGCAAAGCGTCGTGGACGGCGTCCTCGATGGGAGGCAGATTCACCGATTGCACCTCGGTGATCGGGGTAGTGGGGACGAGTTCGACGCCCCTTAGACCCGCCGACAACGGATCTTTGGTGACGTAGTTCAAGAGAACGGTTTCATCCTGGAGCTGGGTGGTCTGGGCGATAATCTGATTCTGCTGGTCGGTGGCCAGCTGGGATTCGGCGCGGACGATCTCGATGGGCGCCAGGGTACCGATCTCCACTTGTTTCCTGTTGTCATTGTAGAGGTGCTGCGAGGTGGCCACAGCGGCGCCCTCGACCTTGACGCTCTCGCGCGCGTACACCAGTTCCCAATAGGCATTCTTGGTGGCGGTGACGGTATTGATGATTTGCGCCTGCAGTTGGAGTTCAGCCACCTTGCGGGTGTTTCTGGCCTCGATAATGTAGCGGGTGTTCGGCAGCCGGCCGAAACCGTTGAGCAATTGCTGTTGCGCCTGGATGGTGAGCACCGGTTGCACCGAGGGATTGTAAAATTCCTCGGGGGAATTGGTGTACGAGCGGGTGTTGTCAAAGCTGACGGAAATTCCGGTGCCGGTGTGAAAGCCCTGGGTATAGGCCACATTGTAAGTGTTCTGCTGGTTGACCAGGGAAAAGAAGCTGGTGGTGGTCCCGACGCCGGAAAGGAAAGGATTGTTCACTGGAATCAGGGCGTGATCGTAGCCAATGCTGCCGGTGATTATCGGATCAAAGCTGAAGCTGGGAGAAGAGCCCAAGGTTACGTTCTGGGTGGCTCCCAGGCCGTGCACCGCGCCTCCCGCCTTGGCGCGCAGCAAATCGGTTTCGGCGATCCACGGAGTGAACTGTTGCACCGCGATGTCCAGGTTGTTTTCGAGCGCCAGGGAAACGGCGTCTTCGATGCTGAGCATTAACTTGCCGTCGTGAATCAATTGGTCGAGGCGCGGCGAATTGGTGAGCACCGGCAGAGGCACGTGCGCTTCGGTGTATGGGGCGATGATATTGGGAAACCATGGCTTCCCGTTGGAAAAGTCCGGGCCGTACTTCAACGCGCGGTTCTCGACGGGAGTGCCCGAAGCGGTGTCTGTGGCCGGCTCAGGCGTCGGGGGCTGGGGCGGGGCCTGCTGCGCGGATTGCGTGGATGCCGGCGCGGGGCTCGCAGAGCCACCCTGAGTTTGTGCGAAGGCGGGCGTGACCACCAAGGAACCAGCCAGGAACAAGGCCATCGCCGAATGTGAAAGCCGTCCAGTCATGCGTATTCCCCCTCATCGGAAATCGACAGCGGTGTAGCGAGTCGCGTCTGGAACCTCACCCTAGTAAACGTGCGTGAGAGCAGATTTGTTTCAAAGTGTGTCGAAGCACGCAGCCGACCAAGGCCATGGGCTCGATATCGTTGAAATCAGACGATCAAACGGGAGTAAGGTTAGTCCGAAGCGTCCGAAAACGGACAATGCCGGTCCACAAACGAACACGCGGACGAAGTACTCTAACACCCCCGTGTAGTCATTGACAACGCAGCACTTCGGGGCATAGGCTACGCGCGAAAGGTACGCTGCCCTGCTGCGTGCGGGCGGCCCGAGGGCTCGGGATGCGAAGAGAAGAGTTATTGGCGATGCTGGAGGAAGTCGGGGCGATTCGGCAGGGCCACTTTGAGTTGTCCAGCGGCCTGCACAGCTCCACCTATATTCAGTGCGCGCTGGTGCTGCAGCACCCGGAGCGCGCCGAGCAGCTGGCGCGGGCGCTGGCCGCGGAATTCCACGACCAGACCGTGGATTGCGTGGTGGCGCCGGCCCTGGGTGGAATTTTGCTGGGGTATGAGGTGGCACGTGCGCTGGGCGTGCGGTCGATCTTTGTCGAGCGGGACCGGTCCGGGCAGATGGTGTTCCGGCGCGGATTTGGGCTGAAGCCGCGGGAGCGCGTGCTGGTGATGGAAGATGTGTGGACCACCGGAGGCTCGACGCGCGAAACGATTGGAGTGGTGGAGGAAGCCGGCGGCTTGGTGATCGGCGCGGGAGCGCTGATCGACCGCAGCGGCGGAGCGATCGAGTTGAATGTGCCCTCGCAGGCCCTGCTGGAATTGACCGTCCCGACTTTCGAAGCCGAGAATTGTCCACAATGCCGAGCCGGCGGAATGGCAACCCAGCCCGGCACGCACTACGTTCGAGCGGCGCGCTGAGGCGCGGCGTGGTGGTGCAATAGTGGCGTCGCTGCCGATACGTACGTTCAAGCTGACCATCGCCTACGATGGTTCGGGATTCCATGGCTGGCAGGCGCAGCCGGGCGTGCGGACGATTCAGGGCACGCTCTCCGAAGTCGCTTCGCAAATCACCCAGGATAAAATATTCATCCAAGGCGCGAGCCGTACCGACGCGGGCGTACACGCGCTCGGGCAGGTGGCGCATTTTCGCGCCCAGACCGGTTTGCCCGCCGCGGAACTGATGCGCGCGTTCAATGCCTTACTGCCGCCGCAGATCCGTGTGCTGCAGGCCGAGGAGTGCAGCCCCAGCTTCCATTCGCGATGGCTGGCCCAGGCCAAGACCTATCGCTACCGCATTTATCAGGGCGCGGTGCTGCCGCCGTTTGAGTTTGGGCGCGCGCTGCACCATCCATGGCCGCTGGATGAGGTGGCGATGTTTCAGGCAGCACGGTTATTGGAAGGCGAGCACGACTTCACAGCCTTCTCGGCGTCTTCCGGATCGGAGGAGGACGATCGCGACCGCAGCGGGGTGCGCGTGGTTTATTCCTCGGAACTGCTGCGCGCCCCAATTGCTCCCGCGGCGCGTGCCGGCGCGCTTGGCCACAGCGGCACGGCCGATGCTGGGGAAGGAGAACCGCACGAACTCACCTACATCATTCGCGGGCAGTCTTTCTTGCGGTATATGGTGCGCAAGCTGGTCGGTACGCTGCTGGACGTGGGGCGCGGGAAAATTCTGGTTTCCCAGATTCCGGAATTGTTTGCGGCGCGTGACAGGTCGCTGACCGGATCGACCGTCCCGCCGGACGGGCTGTGTTTGGTTTCACTGGAGTACCCGGATCCGACCTCATCCATCGCGACGCAGCGCGGGAGTGCTCGGACGCCGCGGACGGCTGCGAGGGAGCGGTGAGCGTGGCAGGGGTAGAGGCAGGCTTCGTGGAATCGGTCGACCGCGCCTCCGGAAAAGTGGTGGCGCGCATTGCCGCCACCGACCCGGCCGATTTGCCCGCGTGTTTCGAGCGAGCCCGCATGGCGCAGAGATCGTGGGCCGCGAACTCCGTGCGGGAGCGATGCGTCTTTCTGCGGCGCCTGGGGCGGGTGGTGTTTGAGCGCCGCGCGGAAATCCTGGATGCGATCACCGGCGAAACCGGGAAGCCGCGGGCGGAAGCGACGTTCGCGGAAATCCTGCTGGTGCTCGATACCATCGAGTTTGTGGCCAAGCGCGCGCCCGGGTGGCTGCGCCCGGTTCGCGTCCCGCACCATAATTTCGTGATGAAAGCGAAGAGCGCGTGGCTCGAGTACCAGCCTTACGGCGTGCTGGCGATCATCTCTCCCTGGAATTATCCGTTCTCGATTCCCATCCTGGAAATCGTCGCAGGATTGGTGGCCGGTAACGCGGTGGTGCTGAAGCCTTCGGAAATGACGCCGAGGACCGGTCAGCTGATCGGGGATCTGGTTCGCGGGGCGGGATTTCCGGACGGGCTATTGCAGGTGGTGCAGGGCGGCGGGGAAGTGGGGGCGGCGCTGATCGGTTCGGAAGCGGCTGGGGCGCGGCCGGACAAAGTGTTTTTCACCGGCAGCGTTGAGACCGGGCGGCGAATCGCGGAAGCCTGCGGCAGGGCGCTGATTCCTTCGGTGCTGGAGCTCGGAGGAAAAGCGGCGATGATCGTGCTTGCCGACGCGAACCTGGAGATGGCGTCCAGTGCGGCGGTATGGGGCGGGATGATGAATTGCGGTCAGGCGTGCATTTCGGTGGAGCGAATCTACGTCGAGCAGCCTGTGGCCCAGAAATTTTCCGAGCTGTGTGCGCAGAAGGCGGGAAAGCTGCGGCTGGGGCCACCGTCGGACGCGCGCAGCGATGTAGGTCCGATGATCGGCGCGCAGCAGCTAGCGAAGGTCGAAGCGCAAGTTTCGGAGGCGGTGGGCCTGGGCGCGCAGGTGCTGGCTGGTGGCCACCCGCGGCCCGAGAGGGGAAACAATTTTTTCGAGCCAACGGTGGTCACCGGCGCGAATCATTCGATGCGGCTGATGACCGAGGAAACATTTGGCCCGGTGATCGCCATCGAGGGAGTAGGGTCGAGCGACGAAGCGGTTGAGCGGGCCAACGCGTCGAAGTATGGGCTGAGCGCAAGCGTGTGGACCGGGGATCCCAATCGCGGCCGCAAGATCGCGTCGAGCCTGTCAGCGGGCGCGGTGATGGTCAACGACGTGGCCAGTTACTTTGGGATCAGCGAGGCACCGCACGGCGGGCAACGGGCCAGCGGCTGGGGGCGGTCGCATTCGCGCCTTGGAGTGATGGAGACGGTTCAAGTAAAGTATGTAGATGTGGACCGGCTCCCGGGCGTGGCCAAGCCCTGGTGGTTCGGTTACGGCGAATCGCTGGCAAACGCGGCGGATCGCTACGTGGAATTTTCGTTCGCGCCGTCGTGGTCGCAGAAGTTGCGGGCCCTGATCGGCAAAGACAACGCACTACGAACAATATTCCGCGCCAAGTTGTAGCGCCGCGGCTGTTGGCGGTAGTTTTGCTGTATGGTTCGACGCTGTTATCTTTTCCGGATTTAGAAGCGTTGTAGCGCGGCCAGTCTTGGCGTTTGTTTTGACTCACGGTTCTACGACGTTATCTTTTCCGGGTGCCCCACTCTTCCCCGGTTTCGGGAAGGGTGGGCCTATGGACCCACTGCAGCCATATTGATGTGGCTGTTTCGACTTTGCCGTAGCTGTTGAACGAAGATTCGGACCAAGTGAGAGGGAAAGCAAATGCCTGACGAGAATCCGCCGTCCACCCCGAACGCGCCGGACGCCGAGCCCGCCGCCGCGCCGAAACCTGAGGTCGCCGAAGCGGCTCCTGCAGCACCAGCCCCACCCAAGCCCGCTGCTGCCGCTGCTCCAGTCGCAGGAGCACCCGCAACGCCGCCCGCGACAAAGCCTGCCGCCGCGGCGTCGGCTGCTCCCGCTCCCGCCCCCGCCGCGGCAACTGCACCTGCCACCGTCGAAGAGCCAGCCGGCCCGCCGAAAATCAAAATCAAGAAACCGCCGCAGCGCGCCTGCGATGAGCGCGATGCCAAGAATAAGCTCTGTTGCGGGCACCTGAAGCGCTGGTACGACTATCCAAAGGAAATCGAAGCGCTGATCGGCGTGAAAGCGGAAGTCTATCGCTGCGAATTCTGTAAGACGCTGTACAAGCCGGACCGTTCGGTCGCGCCGCACAGCTACACCTTACGGTATTAGTTCGCCGCATCGACAGATACCCCGAGCGGCGGCGCGCGGCAAAAAAAAACACGACGTGAGCGACGACCTACTCATCCACGATTGGAACGTTGCGGCTGGCGCCGAAATTCCCTCCGGCCGAACGGTGATGTTGAACGACGAAACGCTGCGCGACGGCTTGCAGAATCCCTCCGTCCATGATCCCAGCATCGCCGAAAAAATCGAAATCCTGCATCTGATGGAAGCGCTCGGAATCGACACCGTGAACATCGGTTTGCCGGGCGCCGGGCCGCGGGCGTTCGCGGATACCGAAGCGCTGGCGCGGGAAATTCAATCCGCGGGAATGAAGATCCGCCCAAACTGCGCCGCGCGCACCCACAAGAACGATATCCGTCCGATTGCGGAGATCTCCCAGCGCGTGGGATTGGCCATCGAAGCCGCGACGTTTCTGGGGTCCAGCCCGATCCGGCGTCTGGTGGAGGACTGGAGCGTCGAGCACCTGGTGCGCACCACCGAGGAAGCGGTGCGCTTCGCGGTGAGCGAAGGCCTGCCGGTGATGTACGTCACCGAAGACACCATGCGCACCGATCCGGCCACGGTGAAAAAACTGTACGTAACCGCGGTTGAATGCGGGGCGCGATCACTTGTTTTTTGCGACACGGTAGGACACGCGACGCCGCGCGGGGCCTACAACCTGATCAAATTTGCGATCGACGAAATCGTAAAGCCGAGCGGCGAAAAGCTGCGCGTCGATTGGCACGGGCACAACGATCGCGGCCTCGCCGTGGCGAACTCGCTGGCGGCAATAGCCGCGGGAGCGAACCAGGTGCACGCCGCCGGAATGTCCCTCGGCGAGCGCGTCGGCAACACGGCGATGGAATTGATGCTGGTGAACCTCCGCCTGATGGGCGCGATCGATCGCGACCTGACCCGCCTGAAAGAATATTCGGAGACCATCGCGCGGGCGACGCACACCGTAATCCCTCCGAATTATCCAGTGGTCGGCCGCGACGCTTTCCGCACCGCCACCGGTGTGCACGCCGCCGCGATCGTCAAGGCCCTGCGCCGCAACGACCCGAACTTGGCCAATATGATTTACAGCGGAGTCCCCTCGCAGTTGTTCGGGATGGAACAGACCATTGAAGTGGGGCCGCTAAGCGGCCGTTCCAACGTAATTTATTGGCTGGAGTCGCGCGGGCTGGTGGCCAGCGACGAATTGGTCGACCGCATCTTCAAAGCCGCGAAGGAATCCCAGCGAGTGATGTCCGACGCTGAGTTATATGCGCTGGTGGACGCGGGCGGCGCGGCAACCAATCCGGCTTCTCGTTGATTCCGGTGCGAGTGTTGCCACCATTGGATGCTTGACGTTAACCCACCAGACGCTGACCGCGAAAGCGTAGCACTCGAATCCATCACGGTTGTGCTGCTCCCCGGCTTGGATGGCACCGGAAAGCTCTTCGCAGGTTTGCTTTCCGAGTTGCCGCCTGCGCTGAGCGCAAGAATTGTGGAGTATCCGGCGCAGCGATTCCTCTCCTACCGGCAACTTATTCCTGTCGTGAAGGAAGTCTTCCCGAAGAGCGGCCCGTTTGTTCTGGTTGCCGAATCATTCTCGACTCCGCTCGCTGCTAAACTTGCGGCCGAGCGCCCGCCGAACCTGCTGGGACTGATCCTGTGCAACGGCTTCCATGCGAACCCTGTGGGAAGATGGTCGGTGCTGGCCAGACCGTTGGCCAGGGCTTTGCTGCTCGGTTTTTCACCGCCGCGCTGGGCGCTCGAACACCTCCTGATCGGATCTCGCGCCCCCGAAGCCTTGCGCGATACTTTCCGCGAGGCGCTACGGGTTGTGAACCCCGCGGTGCTGGCCCAGCGACTTCGGGCCGCCCTAGATTGCGACGGCAGGGAAGACCTGGCCCGAACGGAAGTTCCTGTCCTCTACATTCAAGCGGAGCACGATCACCTGGTTGCGCCGGAATGCTTTTCACAAATGCAACGCATCCAACCGAACGCCACGCTACTCAGACTCCCGGGCCCCCACCTTCTATTTCAACGCGAGCCGCGGAAATCGGCGGCCGCCATCGTGCGGTTCATTCGCGACTTGGTTACGTGATCGCTGCCGTTGACGTGCCTGCGCCTCCCGGTATGATGGGTCCGGTGTTTCGCCAGCCGAAGGCAGGGACTACGCTGCTATCCCAAGATAACCGACCAAAGTCTGCCTGCGTACGCTGGAGTACGCACCGGACCTCGGTTCGAAAATCGCTGCAACTTCTGGGCATCTCCTGTATCTTCGTCGGAATGGCCGTCATGCCCGTGCGAACTAAAGACGCCGCTACCATCGAACGCATCGCCCAGAATCCCCGCGTCCAGGCCGCGCTGGCCTCCTTTGACAAAAATGCGGAATGGATCACCGACGAACAGGTGCGCCTCACCGAGATTCCAGCCCCGTCTTTCGCCGAAGGCCATCGCGCCGAGGCCTTGCGTCACATGCTCACCTCCATCGGCTGGAAAACGGAAATCGACGCCGCTGGCAACGTGGTGAGCGAACGCGCCGGCAACGGATCGGGCAAGGACGTGGTGCTGATTGCCGCGCACATCGACACTGTTTTTCCGCAAGGGACGCGCGTGCGCGTGAAGCGCAAGGGAACTCGCCTGGAAGCGCCGGGAATTGCCGACAACGGCGCGGGAATCGCGGCGCTGGTTGGCCTGGCCCGCGCGGTGAGCGACGCCAACGTTCAAACCGACGCCACCCTCGTTTTCGCCGGGGACACCGGAGAAGAAGGCGAGGGAAACCTGCGCGGAATTCGCCAGCTCATCACCACCTACAAAGACCGCCTGCGCGCAGTGATCGCCATCGACGGCGCATCCACCGACCACATCGTCACCCAGGGCTTGGCCTCGCGGCGAATCGAGGCCACCGTGCACGGCCCGGGCGGCCACAGCTGGTCGGATTTCGGATCGCCGAATGCCATCACCGCGCTGGCGCGAGGCATGGTGGCGTTTTCTTCCGTGTCCATTCCCGATGTCCCGCGCACCACGTTTAATTTCGGCGTGGTGGAGGGTGGAACATCGGTGAACGCAATTCCGGATCGCGCGTCGGTGAAGATCGATTTGCGGTCGGAAGAAGAGCCAGAGCTGGACCGCCTGGAAAAGGAATTGCGCACCGCGATGCAGGCAGGCATCCGGGAAGAAATGAACGCCGCGGTGCCGGGCAGCGGGTCGCTGGAGATGTCCTATCGATCTCTCGGGGTGCGGCCGGCCGGGAAATTACCCAGCGATGCGCCGTTGGTTCTGGCGATTACCGCAGTGGACAAACACTTAGGTAATCGATCGAGGTTCGAGAGTTCTTCTACCGACGCAAATATTCCCCTATCGCTGGGGATACCGGCAATTGGCATCGGTGGTGGCGGACGCGCCGGCGGATCGCACACCGTGGACGAATGGTACGACTCCGCAGGTCGAGCCCTGGGCTTGAAGCGCGCTCTGCTGACGATCCTGACGGTTGCAGGAGTTCAGTTCTGACCGCGCGGCGAACCAGCCTCTCGGGTCTGCGCGCGCTGGTCGGCGTCGCCGCATTGATCGCCACGGCGCTCGTCGGGACGGGCGTCGCCGATCGCCCGCTTGGCGACGCGGCTCAAGCCCAAGGGCAAGCCCAAACCCACGCGCCACGCGGCGCGTCCAACGCGCCCAAGGAAGTTCCCGCCGATATCATCCTCTACAACGGAGCGATTTGGACCGGTGATCCGGCGAAGCCGCGCGTTTCCGCCTTGGCGATTCGCGGCGAGACGATCATCGCCGTCGGCATAAAGCACGACATGGTCGCGTTCGATTCGCCTAAGACCCAGCGCATCGACCTGCGCGGCCGCTTCGCCATGCCCGGTTTCAACGACGCGCACATCCACCTGTTTGATGGCGGCTTCGCGAAAATCCAGGTCAATTTCGAAGGCACCAAATCCATCGCCGAATTCCAGCAGCGGATTCGCGAGAATCTAAAAGACTACGCCGCAGGCGAATGGATCACCGGCCAGGGATGGGACCACACTCTGTGGAAAGAGAATCGTTTTCCAACCCGCGACGATTTGGACGCCGTGGCCAAAGATCGGCCGATGTTTTTCGGTCGCATCGATGGGCACGTGGCGGTAGTCAACACCCGCGCCCTCCAGATCGCCCACATCACCGCGAAGACCGCTGACCCGCCCGGCGGGCGCATCATGCACGACTCCAGGACCGGCGAGCCAACCGGGATGCTGGAAGAAGACGCGGCTATGAACCTGGTGTTCCAACGCATCCCGCCGGTACCGCCGGAAAAGTGGCGGCGCGCAGTGGAGTTGGGCCTGGCCGACCTCGCGGAGCACGGCGTAACCAGCGCGCAAGATTTTTCGCCCCTCACCGCAGGCAAAAATCCCGATGCCTTGCCCGGCACCGTCGCGATTTACCAGGAACTGAAAGCGCAGGGAAAACTGACTGCGCGGATTTTCGAGTGGTTGGATTTCGATCTGCCGGTCGAGCGCCTGAAAAAAATCCGCCAAGAAATTGGCACCGGCGATCCCTGGTTGAAAACCGGCGGGTTGAAGGCCTTCATGGACGGTTCGCTGGGCTCGCGCACCGCGGCGATGTTCGCCCCGTATTCAGACGACCCAGCCACAAAGGGAGTTCTGCGGGTCGATCCACCCAAGCTGAAACAACAGGCCATCGAACGCGACCGCGCCGGCTTCCAGTTGCTATTTCACGCGATTGGCGACCGCGCCAATAGCGTCGCGCTGGACGCCTTTGCCGCCGCAAACGAAGCCAACGGCGCGCGCGACCGCCGCGACCGCGTCGAACACGCTCAGGTTGTTGCGCCGGACGATTTCGCGCGATTCGCCAGCCTCGACGTCATCGCCTCGATGCAGCCCAGCCACCTGCTCGACGATCAGCGCTGGGCCGATCCGCGGTTGGGCCCGCAGCGCGTCAAGGGAGCCTACGCTTGGCGAACCATGCAGGACCACGCCGTGCGTCTCGCCTTCGGCACCGACTATCCGGTCGAGCCGATAAATCCGTTGCGCGGAATCTACGAATGCGTGACGCGCGAGCTGCCCGACGGCGGCCCAGCGGGCGGCTGGCAACCGCAGGAAAAGCTGCCGATCGCGGACTGTTTACGCGACTACACCGCGGGCAGCGCCTACGCCGAGTTCGAAGAGCAGCGGAAGGGAATTCTAGCGCCGGGAATGCTAGCGGACGTGGTGGTGTATCCCCAGGACATCACCCGGATCGCCGCGCCCGAGCTTTTGAAGCTGCCGGTGTGGATGACCATCGCCGGCGGTCGCGTCGTCTACCAAGCCAAAGTTGCAGCGGAACCGGCAGCCAAGGCCGAACCCGGACAGGCGGCCACGCCCGCAACCGAACCGCCAGCGCCGAAATAGCCCATCGAACGGCCTAGTTCTTCACAGTCACCGAAAGCAGATTACCGTCGATCAGCTTGCTATCGACCGGAGCGTAGTCCACGCGGACGTGCCGCCCCCGCAGCTGCGTGCACGGATTATATTTCCCGGGCCCGGCGGGTCGCACCGTGGAAAAGGTGATCTTCGAATAGTCCATCGTTCGCAGCACCAGCTCGTATTGATCGAACTGAATCGCCACGCTCAGTTTTCTGCCTTCGCACGATAGCAGCGCCACCGTTCCCTCCGCGGAAAGCCGGCTGCTGGGCTGGCTTTCGATGATCGCCGGTGGGGGCAGCGACGTAGGCGGATCGCCCAGCACGCTGATGGTTATCACCTGGGTGGTGCTTTCTGGGGCTTTGCCCTCGGTAAATCCCACCTGCACCCGCTGCCCGGTCAAATCCTTGCAAGCGTCGAAGTTCGCCGGGAAGCCGGACTCGGGGATAAACAGTCCGAACGTGCCGCGCGGCCCAGTGGCGAAGCGGATCGGACCGTTGGCGGCCGCGACGCTGAACCGCAAAGCGCCGTCCGCGGCGCAAGTTTCCTGCAGAACTTTCCCCACCATCGCGCTGGCGTTCGCCTCTTCCGCCCGGCGCGGCGAGCTGGCATCGGCGGAGGGCAACGTAGCGTCTCCGAGGACGCCGTCTTTCGAAGCCGGCCGATTGGGTACCGGAGGCCGCGCGTCCACCGCATCGTTATAACGGCGCATCTCCGCCAAAAAGCGCTTGGCGCGTTCGCGGTCTTCCGGACGCGTGGCCTCCGCTATCGCGCGATTACCCGCCGCCACCGCGTCCGCCGGACGATTCAGGCGCAAAAACACTTCCGCCATATCGTATTGGTAGACCCACGTTCCCGGTTCCAGATCGGCGGCCTTCTCCGCGAAGCCCAGTGCTTCGGCTAGATCCTTCTTTTGTCCGGCCAGGTAGGACGCCAGAAAACCGTATGCGCCGGCGTAGTCCGGATTGAGTTCAATGGAGCGGCGCAAATCGGATTCCACCGTGTCGTCGGTCTGGTACGCAGCATCGTCTTCTTCCAGCAGCGTCGCTCGTAAAAACCGCGTCAGGTAATTCTGCGGATCGAGCGCAACGGCGCGATTCATTTCCGCCAGCGCGTCAGGGCGATGGCCGTCGAGATATTCCATCACCCCGCGCGTCTCGTGCGCCAACGCCAGATTGGGATCGAGCCGCATCGCCTCGTCGATCAGCGGCTTGGCCAGCGCGGGCCGGCTCCGATACACCTGGAAATTTCCGCGTGTGGCCGCGGATTCTGCTTCGCTCAACGCGCGGGATTGGTAGCCGGCGCTTTCGAATTCGGGAGCGGACTTCATCCGCACTTCCCGGAAGTACGAACTGCCCACGTAGCGAACCAGCTCGCGCGCCAGGGCGTTCAGATCTCCGAACGCCTGCTGCGCGGCTTTGTCCTGCGGCACCTGATGCTGCAGTGCTTTCAGGTAATTGGCGATCGCCGAATGGCGAGATTCGTCGTTGCCCACCAGCAAGTAGTGCGTCAGCGCCCACGATTCCGCATAGAAGAGCGAGGTGCGTTCCTGCTCGTTGTAATACTGCGAGGCATGATCCACGCGGAAAAGCGTGGAGAGGGGAATCAGGGTCTTGCCGTTGAGCTGGCGCAATAGCGACGCGTTGATGCGCCCCAGGGTCACGTCCTTTGCGTTGATCTCCGCGTTGCCAAAAAAATCGGCCAGGCCCTCGGAAAGCCACAACGGCAGGTAAGGATAGTAGGGCGTGGTGATCGAATGAAAATATTCGTGGTAGATCGTCTCGTACGAATTGTCGGTCACCAGATCCAGCCGCAGCACGATGTAAGCCTTACCCAGGCGCTGCACGAACAGGCCGGCGTTGCGCACATGGCCCTTTTCCCAGAAGTCCGGCAACAGCTCCTGCATCGACGCTTCGTCGCGCAGCGCCAGCACCGTGATCACCGGGCTTTCGTGAGTGCTGGCGAAGGGCAATGCCGTGCGGAAAACGGCGCGAATTTCCTCGAAATGCTGCGCGGTTTTTTCCGCCTGTTCCTCACTGGCGTTGCTGACGATGGTGAAGTGGGGACTGCGGACTTCCACCCAGCCGCTCGGCGAATCGTTCTGCGTGTGGGAGGGAGCGCCTGCAGCCGGCGCATCCAGCCCAAGTGCAGCCGGCTCAGTTGCAGACAGTCCAGGTGCAGAGAGAAATATCAGGAACAACAACAACGAGCCGGTCATTCCCCGAAAGATTGTTCGCAAGTACATCCGAGTGTTGTATAGCGCAAATTCCAAGCGGCGGTCAACCAGCGTCACCCAGTGTACTGGGCCGGTCCGAAATCTAAAGGGGTTACCTCTGTCGGACCGCTTGGAACCGCCATGCACGAATTCCGCGAACGGCGCCGCTCTACTGCACCGTCAGCGTGAGGGTCACCGTCTGAGTCAGCGGCGTGGATGTGCCGGTGACCGTCAGCGTGTAACTACCAGCAGGAGTTCCATCCATGTGCGTCCCGCCTCCGCCGCCCCCAGAGCTCCCAATACACGCGGAAAGCCCCGCACACAACGCAATCACCAGGACCAACGCCGCTAGCCGCCCCACGGCTGCTGGGGAGCGCGTGCCCCCGCGCAGACTGCCCGCAGCCGCAGCAATGCCTAGCAGCAGGAGGCAAACCACTACCACGGGATACCCGCGTCGGCTATCCCCCGGGCCCCCGCCGGGGCGGGTAAATGGCACAATGGAGCGCGCTTGGGTGACCACCATGACGTTTACGCTGGCGGGCGCGGATCCGTTCATCGGCACGGTCGAAGGACTCACGCTGCACGTGGCATTCGCCGGCGCGCCGCTGCAGCTCAGCGTCACCGACTGGTTGAATCCCCCCAGCGGCGTCACCTGCAGTTGAAAGCTAGTGGATTGCCCGGGCGCGACACTCTTTGAACCCGAGCCGCCCAGCGCCATAGCAAAGTCTTGCCCAGTACCCGAAAGATTGACGGTCTGCGCGCCGCTCGGTGCCGAATCGGAAACAGTTAGAACCGCCGAGCGCGCGCCGCCCGCGGATGGCGTGAAGCTCACAAACACATTGCACGTGGTTCCCACCGGCACAGTAGCGCCGCACGTCGTCGTGGCCGAAAAGTCTCCGGGGTTCGCGCCAGAAATGATCATCGATCCAAAGCTCAGATCGACGTTCCCGGTACTCGATAGCGTAAAGAATTGGTTGCCGCCGGTGGTGCTCACCACCTGCGGATTAAACGACAGCGCGCTCACGTTGAGCGTGGCGTTGGGCGCGATTCCTGTGCCGGTTAGCACCGCGGTCGAAACCGTCGTATTCGATGGCGGCCCCGAGGTGACGTTGAGTGAGGCGTTGCGCGCTCCACTCGACTGCGGGACGAACGTGACCATGATCGTGCAAGTGCCCCCGATCGCGAGACTCGCTCCGCAATTGTTCGTTGCGCTGAAATCGTTGGGATCCGCGCCGGTGAGCGACACACCCGAGAAGGCCAGGGCAGCGCTGCCAAGATTGCTCAGCGTGATGGATTGCGGAGGCGCGCTCACCGCGAAATTCTCCGATGGAAACATCAGGCTAGGCGGCGAAAGAGACGCAACGCCGGCCTGCAGCAAGACGTTAAGCGATGAATTGGACGTAGTGGATCCCGGGCTAGCAAGGACCAGATCGAGCCGTCCATCCGAATTGAAATCGGCGGCAGCCATGGCCGCGGGCGCCCCGGCTATAGGGATGTCAATCGGCGCGGCAAATATTCCAGCGCCATTTCCGAGCAGCACGGAAACGGAATCGTCCTGCATATTCGCGGTCGCCAGGTCGATCGCGCCGTCGCCGTTAAAATCTCCAGCCACCACCTGGTAGGCAGTCGAGCCCGCGGGATAGGTAACCTCGCCCTGGAAAGTGCCGTCGCTATTGCCGAGCAGAACCGAAACCAATCCCGCGGGGCACGGTCCTACCGAACAATTTTCATCGACGGTGATCAGATCGAGCACGCCATCGCCGTTGAGGTCCGCAGTGATCACCGCGTGTGGCGTGGATCCGGTAGCGTAGTTGCGGTGCGGCGTGAACGTGCCGTTGTTGTTCCCAAACAGAATAAACACCACGTTGATTCCCGCGTCTGCCACCGCCAGATCGAGATGGCCGTCACCATTGAAGTCGCCGGTGGCGATTCCGATGGGATGGCTCCCGACACCGAAATCCGGCTGCGCCGTAAATGTTCCGTCGCCGATCCCAAGCAAAACCGAAACCGACGCGGAGGTGTTGGCAATCGCCAGATCCATGTGCCCATCGGAATTAAAGTCCCCAGCGACGATCGACACTGGATTTGGGCCGGTCGGCGCGGTCGTCTGCGGTTGAAACGTCCCGTCTCCATTGCCGAGCAGGATCGAGACGGTCGCGTCCTGATCGTTCACCACCGCCAAATCGAGCTTGCCGTCGCCATTGAAGTCGGCGGCACACAGCGCCACCGGATCGGAGCCGACCGCGAACGATTGCGGCGTGCCGAAACTCCCATCGCCCTTGCCGAGATAGATCGTCACGCCGTTAGGAATTGCTGTGCCGCCGGATTGGACGACTGCGATATCGGCAATGCCGTCGTGGTTGAAATCGCCGCTAATCACCGCTGCGGGCGTTGCCGGCAGGGAAATATCCGTTTCATTGGTGGTCACGTTGGCGGTGGCCGGCGTCACCATAAACAGAACGGGATTCGACGCGCCCTGAGATGGCGGAGGGTTTAACACCGTCACCGTGGCAGAAACTTGCGAGGCCAGGTCCGTTGCCGGCACCGTAGCCGTAAGCTGCGTCGCGCTGGCGAATACCGTCGGAAGCGCCGCCCCGTTCCACTCGACTTGCGAACCCGCCACGAAGCCTGCGCCGTTTACCGTCAGCGTCAACGTTGCGGAGCCCGGAATGGCCGCTGACGGCACCAGCGGCTGGTTAAGAAAGGGAACCGGGCTTTGCGCCGATGCAGTGGAAGCAAACGCGATCAGGCAGAAAATCAGGACGTAACTACGCCGTGCGACGCATTTCCTCACCCACCAGCGACGAGAATTTTGCGACGCAGGATACTCCGGCGAAATCTAGAGGACGGTTCAGCCGCTCGCCAGGCCTTCCAGCGTGCGACGCCCGATTTTTCGGTACCGCTAACGAGTCTCTATGTCGCTGCGGACGACAAATTTCTGCCACATTCCTCCAGTCACTAGAGGGGAAAAACACCGGGGCAATTCATAGTAACTGAGGAACGAAGTTCTGCGGCGGAATATTCAGGAAGTGGTTTCAGAAGAGTCAAAAACTTTGAAATCGACGGCCGAGTGCATCACCGGCGTGGGAATCCCGCGGCTCTCGTACGCCGTGATGTCGGGTTCGTGTTCCAGAGTCAGTCCAATATCATCCAGCCCCTTGAGCAGGCATTGCCGCCGAAACGGATCGACGCTAAACCCGCTGCGAAAACCCTGATCGTCGTACACCACGTTGGCTTCCAGGTCCACGCTCAGCTGGTACCTAGGCGTCGCCGCATTGCGCGTGAACAGGTCCTGCACCTCGGCGTCGCTCAGCGTCACCGGCAGGATGCCGTTCTTGAAGCAGTTGTTATAGAAAATGTCGGCATAGCTGGGCGCCACGATTGCCCGGAATCCGTAATCCGCGATGGCCCATGGAGCGTGTTCGCGGCTCGATCCGCATCCAAAATTCGCCCGCGCGATCAAAACCGATGCTCCGCGATAACGCGGCGCGTTCAGCACGAATTCGGGATTGGGTTTTTCGCCGGGAAGGTATCGCCAGTCATAGAACAGCACCCGCCCATAGCCCTCGCGCGTCAGCAGCTTCAGGAATTGCTTGGGCACCATCTGGTCGGTGTCCACGTTCACCCGATCCATTGGCGCCACCAAACCCGTGTGTTTCGTGAACGGCCTCATGCGTGTTCGCCCCCGGCGCTATCCCACTGCCGAATGTCCACGAAGTGTCCTTCGATCGCCGCCGCCGCGGCCATCATCGGGCTCACCAGGTGCGTGCGGCTGCCTTTGCCCTGCCGCCCTTCGAAGTTGCGGTTGGAAGTGCTGGCACTGCGCTCGCCGCTGGGCAATACGTCGTCGTTCATACCGATGCACATGCTGCAGCCCGCGTCGCGCCACTCGAATCCCGCATCGCGGAAAATTTTGTCCAGGCCCTCGGCCTCGGCTTCAGCCTTCACGCTGCGCGAGCCCGGCACCACGATTGCTTGCTTAAGGGTCCGTGAGACGTGCTTGCCTTCCACCACGTGCGCCGCCAGCCGCAGATCCTCAATGCGCGCGTTGGTGCACGAGCCAATAAACACGCGGTCGACGAAAATATCCGAAATCGGCGTGCCCGCCTTCAGCCCCATATATTCGAGCGCGTACTCAGCGGCCTTGCGCGCGTCGGCGGTGGCAAACGATGCCGGATCCGGCACGCTACTGGTCACGTCGGTCACCATCTCCGGATTCGTTCCCCAGGTTACCTGCGGCGCCAGCTTGGCTGCGTCGAGCTCGATCACCACGTCATATTTAGCGTCCGGATCGGTTACCAGCGCCTTCCAATGCTCCACCGCTTCTTGAAAATCTTTGCCCCGCGGGACGAACGGCCGGCCCTCCAGATACTGAAACGTGGTTTCGTCCGGCGCCACCATCCCGGCCCGGGCCCCCGCTTCGACCGACATATTGCACACCGTCATCCGTGCTTCCATCGAAAGCCCGCGAATGGCTTCGCCGGCATATTCCACGACGTGCCCGTTGCCGCCGGCAATCCCAATTTTCCCGATAATCGCCAGAATGATGTCCTTGGCGGTGACCCCGTTGCTGCGCTTGCCGTTCACCTGAATGCGCATGGTCTTGGACTTGAATTGCGAAAGGCACTGCGTGGCCAGCACGTGCTCGATTTCGCTGGTACCGATTCCAAACGCCAGCGCGCCCATCGCCCCGTGTGTCGACGTGTGGCTGTCGCCGCAGACCACCGTTAATCCCGGCTGGGTGATACCCAGCTCCGGCCCGATAATATGCACGATCCCTTGATTCCGGCTGTGCATGTCTAGCAGCCGCACTCCGGTTTCGCGGCAATTTTCCGAAAGGGCTTTGAACTGGCTGGCGGCATCGGGGTCCAGCACCGGAAGCAAGCGGTTCTTGGTGGAGACCGAATGGTCCATCACCGCAAAGGTCATCTCCGGCCGGCGCACTTTCCGCCCGTGCGCCTTCAGGCCCGCAAACGCCTGGGGGGAAGTGCCTTCGTGAATCAGATGGCGGTCGATATAGATGAGCGAAGGTTTACCGGCTTCTTGCCGAACGATGTGAGAATCCCAAATCTTTTCGTAGAGTGTTCGAGCTGTCATCTCGGTATGAAAGAATTGTAACAAGTTGGGCCGCCAACGCCAATGGCCTTCGACAACGAAGTGCGCCACTCTGTAATGAAACACTCCTGCTCGGCGCGCCTAACCCTCTCTGAATTGGCCGTCCCCATTCCTATCTCGCCGGACGTGAATCGAACGATCTGATATTTTCCACCAATTCGCGTTTGCGTCGTAGCGCCGCGACTCGTCGCGGACAGACATCCCAATTCAAGACTGCAGCACAAATGTCGCTGTCACTGCGCATGCCCCCAGGACGCATATCCTCGACGAATAGAATTGCCGCACCCATTGCCCGCCTGAGCATTGCCAGAGATGAAACAGCGCCGCTGGCCCAGAAGCGCATCGATGCGTGGCGGTGGTACAATCCTCAGTACATCGACGTGTAAGTGGCTGGAAGGAGTTTAGGCATGGGAATCCAGGTGCGCGAGATGGTGGATTGGGTGAGGCGGCGCAAGATTTTCGCCACGCTGCTGATGATCATCACTCTGGGCGTCGGCATCGTGCTAGGAACCCTGATTTCCGGGCACGCGCTGGCCACCAAATCGCAAGCCGGATCGCCCGGCGCAGCACTGCTGGCCATCCCGGATCCCGTTCAGCTTTCCAATGGCTTTTCCTCGGTGATCGGACGCCTGGAGCCCGCGGTAGTGAATATTTCCACCACCCAAGTGATCGAGAAGCCGAAAGCGAAGAAGCCGAGAGATTCGGGAGATTCCGGAGCTCCGGGAGGTTCGGACCAGGATTTCTTCGATCGATTTTTCGATTCCCCGGACAATGGTCCGGACGCTGAGCGCAGCCTGGGCTCGGGTGTGATCGTCGACAAAAAAGGCTTCATCCTCACCAACCATCACCTGATCGACCAAGCCACCAACATTCAAGTCACCCTCAACAACGACTCCAAGCGCTACACCGCGAAAGTAATCGGCGCCGACCAGGAAACCGACTTGGCAGTACTGAAAATCGAGCCGGACGGCGACCTGCCGGTAGCCAAAATGGGCAATTCGGACGGCGCCAACGTCGGAGACTGGGTGCTGGTTTTCGGCAGTCCGTTTGGTTTGCAGTCCACCGTGACCGCGGGAATCGTGAGCGCCAAAGATCGCGCCAACCTTGGGAAGCAATTTCAGAGGTTCATTCAGACCGACGCCGCAATCAACCCCGGAAATTCGGGCGGACCGCTGGTGAACATGGCCGGTGAAGTGATTGGAATCAACACCGCCATCCTGACCGG
This sequence comes from uncultured Acidobacteriota bacterium, assembly GCA_963725655.1. Lineage (GTDB taxonomy): Bacteria > Acidobacteriota > Terriglobia > Acidiferrales > UBA7541 > CAVRXT01. The sequence continues at coordinate 2,104,054 of CAVRYY010000001.1, forward strand.
CGGGCGCGGCTTTCAGGGTGTCGGATTTGCCCTGCCCTCGAATACCGTGATTACCGTGTACAACCAGTTGATTACTTCGGGGCACGTCACTCGCGGATCGATCGGCATTCGTTTCTCCGAAGAACATAGCAACAATCCGATTCTGCTGAAGGAATTGGGCGCGTCGTATGGCGTGGTGGTCGAAGACGTTGAGCCGGGCAGCCCCGCGGAGAAAGCCGGAATTCAGTCCGGCGACGTAGTCACCGAGGTGGGCGGGCACGCCGTGAAAGTCGGCGCGGACCTCGTGAATCCAATTGCCCAGACCGCGATCGGCCAGAGCGTACAGATTCGATACATCCGCAACAAGCAGGCCAAAGAGGTTTCCGTAGTGGTCGGCGACCGCCTGAAACTTTTCCCCGAAACGGCATCGAATAGTTCCGAAGCGCCGGAAGACAGCGGCCCTTCGGAATTTGGTCTGCGCCTCGACGATTTGACCCCCGAGTTTGCACGCAAGCTGGGAATGGAGAAACAGACCGGAGTAGTAGTCGCCGAGGTGGAACCGGCCAGTTTCGCCGAAGACGTTGGCTTCCTCCGCGGCGACATTATCACTGAAGTGAATCGCGTGCCGGTTGCGAATTTGAACGAATACAAGAGGGAGATTTCCAAGCTGAAGGCCGGCGACGATGTGTTGTTCAAGGTGGCGCGCCATGCCGAATCCGGCCGCCTGTTGACCGTCTTTTTAGCGGGGTCAGTCCCTGCGGAGCAATAACATATGCCAAACCAAACAAGCGGCAAAGTGTTGCGGTACGCATTGCTCGGCGCAGTCGCCCTGGCGGCGATGGTCTGGCCGGCGGCGCGGTTGTTCGCTAGTCCCAAGCTGCCGCGCCATGAGAATGCCAAGGCGCCGCAAGCCGCTACCACGCGCAAGTCCGCGTCCACTGCCCATCCCGCCGCCAAAGCAGGCGTGAAGGCCGCTTCGTCCACCGCAACCTCCGCTAAAGCCAGTGCCCACGCTACCGGCAAAAAGTCTCTCGCATCGAACCGCCGCAACCGATCCAGGCGCGAACCGAAGCAAATGGTGCCGACTCCGGACCGTATCCGCGAAATTCAGTCCGCGCTCTCCATGGACGGATACTATTCCGCCCAGCCAACCGGGAAGTGGGATATCGATACGGTCGCCGCGATGCAGCGATTTCAGCAGTCGCACGGGCTTTCCGGGTCCGGGAAGCTGGACGCGTTGACCTTGCAGAAATTGGGTTTGGGTTCGCAGATCGCCGGCGTAAGCGCCCCGCAGCCCTCACCCTTGGCTGTACCCAGCCGCCTGTCCAAGAACCCGTCCCCCGAGAACGAAATCGAAGAACCGTCCGAGCCACTCGGGACCAACCCCTAACCGCGGCCTGTAACCGCAAGCTCCAAAGAAGACTCCTGCACAATTACCACCGAAGTGATCTCTACCCCCGCTTCCCCCGCCGTGCTAGATTTCCACTGAAAACAGCGCGGCTTAGCGATAGCGGCCCCTCGGAATCCACAAGATCACATGACCGCGGAATTTTCCCCGAATCGGGCCGGCGGGACATGGTCTTGAATCGCAACACGAGTAGAGATTGGAAATTTAATGTGCATGATTCTAAAGGAGTTGAGGCGATTCGATTCGCAGCAAATCGAAGGTAAATAGAAGACGGCGCAGAACGACGTGGATAGCCGAAAGGACGGAAACCGCTCGCGCGATCCGAAAATGCACCACAGTGGAACGGCGAAACCGAATCGCCAGGAGCTCATCTAATGTGAAACTGCAGCGGCGAGCCCGAGTTTGACGCCTATGCATCCGTTTGTTAGCTTGATGTCCGCTCGTGCCGTGCACGATCTGGGGTGCCGCCGAGCATTGAGTCCGAGTTTGCGCTGTGGGCCGAGTCTTACCCCGAGACACGATCTGTTTTGGGCTTCCCGGAGGAAGGAATATGGCAACTGCCGCTATGCCCCGAGTTTATAAAAACTATATCAACGGCGAGTGGGTTGACTCGCTGGGTGGAAAAGCAATCGAGAACCGCAATCCGGCGAACACGTCGGAGCTGCTGGGCGTCTTTCCGGCTTCGGGCGAGAAGGATATCGATCTCGCCGTGGACGCGGCGAAAGAAGCCTTCAAGACTTGGCGGCTAGTGCCGGCGCCGAAACGCGCGGAAATTCTGTATCGCGCCGCCGAAATCCTGGTGGCCCGCCGCGAAGAATACTCGCGGCAGATGACCCAGGAAATGGGCAAGGTGCTCGCGGAAACACGCGGCGACGTGCAGGAAGCCATCGACATGACGTACTTGATGGCCGGAGAGGGCCGCCGCCAGTTTGGCATCACCACTCCTTCGGAGCTGCCCAATAAGTTTGCCATGACAGTACGCGCACCGATCGGCGTGTGCGGCTTGATCACCCCGTGGAATTTCCCGATGGCCATTCCGTCATGGAAGTCGATGCCCGCGCTGGTGATGGGCAATACCATCGTGCTGAAGCCGGCGGAGGATACGCCGCTCTCGACCTACAACATGATGCAGGCGCTGGAAGAGGCCGGACTGCCGCCCGGCGTGCTGAACATCGTCAACGGCTGGGGCCCGGACGCCGGTGAGGCGCTGCTGCGCCACCCCGATGTGCGGTTGATCAGCTTTACCGGATCGACAGACACCGGCCGCCTGATTAGCCAGGGTTGCGCGCCCACCTTCAAGCACTGCCACCTGGAAATGGGCGGGAAAAACATCATCATGGTGATGGAGGACGCCAATATTGACCTGGCGGTGGACGGCGCCATCTGGGGCGGGTTTGGAACTACCGGCCAGCGCTGTACCGCGGCCAGCCGCGTCGCGGTTCACAAGAAAGTCTACAAGGAATTTACCGAGCGGTTTGTGGCTCGCGCGAAATCGTTGAAGGTGGGAGACGGGCTGGACCCCACCGTGCAGATGGGGCCGTGCATCAACGAGACGCAACTGAACACGGTGATGAAGTACGTCGAAATCGGCCTGGGCGAAGGCGCCAAGCTGGCGTGCGGCGGGCACCGCTTACAAACCGACGGATGGGCCAACGGATGGTTCCACGAGCCGACCGTGTTCGTCGACTGCAATCCAAAAATGCGAATCGCGCAGGAAGAAATCTTCGGGCCGGTGGTGTCGGTGATGCCGATCGAGGATTTCGACGAAGCCATCGAAATCGCCAACGGCGTGAAGTATGGATTGTCATCATCGATTTACACCCGCGACGTCAATCGTGCCTTCCGCGCGCAGCGGGATTTGGATACCGGAATCGTCTACGTGAATGCGCCGACCATCGGCGCGGAGACTCACTTGCCCTTCGGGGGAACCAAGAACACCGGGAACGGCCATCGCGAATCCGGCATGGCGGCGCTGGACTTTTACTCCGAGTGGAAGTCAATTTACATCGATTACTCCGACAAGTTGCAGCGGGCCCAGATCGATAACGCCTAGTGGCGCTGTTCTTCGAAAATGGGTGCGAGCATTCCGCGCGCGTCTTTGCGGTTGGAACATGAATGTGCGGCGAAACCCGAATGCCGGGATCGCGCGTCTAAGGGCCAAGGCACGAAATCTTGAAGGGGACAGGGTGAGTGGCGCATGTTCAATCGATCCATTTTAATTTTGGCGGTACTCGCGTTGGCGGTGGTCAGCCTTTCCGCGCAGACCGGTAGGGAACCCCAGGCGGCCATTGCTTCGGTCGCGGATATTGCCGGCGGCTGCGCTGCACTGCAGGCCGCTGCGGCCCTCGATCCATCCGCGGCGCACGGCTTTGATCTCGCTAACCTGGATCGCTCAGTGAAACCCTGCGATGACTTCTTCCAATTTGCCGGCGGCGGCTGGATGAAAGCCAATCCGATTCCGGCCGCGTATGCGCGCTGGGGCAATTTCAATATGCTCGAGGCGCACAACGAAGACGTCCTCCATGAAATTCTGGAAGCGGCCGCAAAGAACCAAAGCGCCGAGCCCGGCAGCAACGAGCAAAAAATCGGCGATTTCTACGCGAGCTGCATGAATGAGGCCGCCATTGAGAGCGCCGGTCTGAAACCGCTCGATCCGGATTTCGAGCGAATCGCAGCCATTAAAACCCCCGAAGAACTCCAGGCGGAGATCGCCCAACTGCAAACGGAAGGCGTGAGGAGCGCATTCCGGTTCGAATCGGAGCAGGATTTCAAGGACAGCTCGAAAGTAATCGCGGGCGCATCGCAGGGCGGGCTGGGACTGCCCGACCGGGACTACTACACCAAGACCGATGACAAGTCGGTAAAACTGCGTGACCAGTACGCTGCGCACATCGCCAAAATGCTGTCGCTGGCCGGCGATGACGCCGGCTCGGTGGATGCGGAAGCCAAGACCGTGTTGGCGCTGGAGACCAAGCTCGCAAATGCTTCGCTCACCCGCGTGGAGCGCCGCAATCCGGACAATATCTATCACGTGATGACCCTGGTGGATTTGAAAACCGCGACGCCGTCGATTTCGTGGGCCAAGTATTTCCATGAAATTGGAGCGCCGCCGGTCGATTCGATCAACGTGAGCGAACCCGAGTTCTTCAAGACATACAGCGCCATGCTTACCGAAACGCCGCTCGCCGATTGGAAAGTGTATCTGCGTTGGCATCTGGTGCACGCCGCCGCGGAGGGCTTGCCCTCGGCGTTCGTGGACGAGAATTTCAATTTCTACGGCAAGACCCTGACCGGAACGCAGGAGCTGCTGCCGCGATGGAAGCGCTGCGTGGAGTCCACCGACCAGGAACTGGGCGAGGCCCTGGGCCAGATCTACGTGAAGAAGGCCTTTCCGCCGGAGTCCAAGGCGCGCGCCCTCGAGATGGTCCACAACCTGATTGCGGCGTTGCGCGACGACCTCGCTACACTGGACTGGATGGGACCGGAGACGCGCAAACAGGCGCGCATCAAGCTCGACGCCATCGCGCTCAAGATCGGCTATCCCGACCACTGGCGCGATTATTCGGCGTTCAAGGTAGCCCGCACCTCGTTTGCCGAGAACGTGGAAAAGGGCAACGAATTCGAGTTTCATCGCGATGCCGCGAAAATTGGCAAGCCAGTGGACCGCACCGAATGGGGCATGACGCCGCCGACCGTCAACGCCTACTACAATCCATCGATGAACGAAATCGTATTCCCGGCGGGAATTCTGCAGCCGCCGTTCTACGATGCCAAACGCGATGACGCCATGAACTACGGCGGCATGGGCGCGGTGATCGGGCACGAGATGACTCACGGTTTCGACGATCAGGGCGCCAAGTTCGACGCCCAGGGAAATCTAAAGAATTGGTGGACGCCTGAGGATCTTAAGAATTTTCAGGCCCGCTCGCAGTGTGTTACCGACCAATTCGAGGCCTATGAAGTGGAACCCGGACTTCACCTGAACGGAAAATTGGTGACCGGAGAAAGCATCGCGGACCTCGGCGGTTTGACGATCGCTCACGCCGCATTTGAGAAAACCCTGGCCGGCAAACCGGAGCCCGCGGCGATCGATGGCTTCAATGCCCAACAGCGCTTCTTCCTGGCCTGGGCGCAGATGTGGTTTGGATCGGCGCGGCCCGAGGAGCAGCGCCGGCGCGCCGCCATCGACCCGCACCCGCTGCAGCGCTTCCGAGGGAACGGTGCGCCCTCCAATATGCCGTCGTTCGCCAAGGCATTTGGATGCTCGGCCGGCTCGCCGATGGTGCGGTCGGAAAAAACACGATGCCGCATCTGGTAACGCCGGGCGGGGCGACGTTCGCATAGCGGAATCGCCGCAAACGCCTGCTGGCAAGCCCTTTCCGAGCTTGGCAGGCATGGCCGAAAGCGCGCGGCGTGCCGAATGGTTATGGGCGGCAGGCCCCGCCGGTTGACGCTCGCGCGCGTCTCCTCTAAAATTTGAACGAGACCTATCCTGGTCAAGTGTGGCTGCGATTACTATGAGTGCATCTACTGTCCACCAAAAGCGGCATCAGAAAATATTGACGGACGTGGTGCGCGCGTACATCGAAACCGGGGAGCCGGTGTCTTCCAGGTCGATTGCCCAGGTGCACGAAGAGGCGCTCAGCCCGGCCACCATCCGCAACGTGATGGCCGACCTGGAGGGCGAAGGATACCTCTTTCAGCCGCACACCTCCGCGGGGCGGGTGCCCACGGCTTCGGCCTACCGTTTCTTCGTCGAGCAGATATCGTCGCAGGCCACCGTGCGTCCCGAAGATCGGGACTGGATTCGCAAAGAGCTGGCCAGCGCGCAGACGCCGGAAGCGGTGATGGAGCGGGCCAGCCACGTTCTGGCGGCAGTGTCGCGCGGCGTGGGAATTATTATTTCTCCTCCCCTGGCGCGCACGGTGGTCGAACACCTCAAGTTTGTTTTGCTCCCAGAGAGCCGGGTGTTGGTGGTGCTGGTCGCCGGCGGAGGAATGACGCGGGACAAAGTGATTCGTCCGGAGCGGATATTCCGGCAGGAAGATCTGGACCGCATATCCGCGCACCTGAACGCGCATTATTCCGGTTGGACGCTGGAGGCCATTCGCGGCGATCTGGAAACGCAGCTGGCTAACGACAAGGAAAAATACGATCGCCTGGTGGGCGGCGCGCTGGAGCTGTGCGATCCGGCGCTGCTGGGCGACGATGAAACCCGCCAAGTGTACGTGGATGGCGCGGCGCAGTTTGCCACCATGCTGGGCTTCGCCAGCCAGGAACAAATGCGCGAACTGCTTTCGACCATCGAAGAGCGCGGCCGCTTGATCGCCCTGCTCGACGGATGCATCGAGGGCCCCGAGCCGGTGCACGTCGAGCTGGGAGTGAAGAAGATCACCGACGCCGGGAAGCATCTCGCGCTGATCAGCGCGCCATACATGCAGAACGCGCAGATCCAGGGCGCGCTGGGCATTCTCGGACCGATGCGCATGCACTACGAGCGAGTGATCACCGCGGTGGCGTTCATGGCCGAATTCTTCAGCACAAATAATTTGGAAAGTTGATCCTATTGAATCATCGAGACTCCGAGAAGAAAAAGATGAAGATTGAATTGGTCCCGGAAGCGAACCCTTCTGCGGAGACTGACCCCGTTGTGCCCGCGCCCGAAACTGGCGGCGCGAGCGCCGGTGACGCGTCTCTCGAAGCCTGGAAGAAGCTGCAGGACGACAACAAGGATTTGCTGCAGACTCTGCAGCGGCGGCAAGCCGATTTCGACAATTACCGCCGGCAGTCCGAGCAGCGCCTGGCGAAAGAGCATGCCCGGGGAATCGAATCGCTGGCGGAAAAACTGCTGCCGGTTTTGGATGGCTTCGATCTCGCGCTGGCGGCATCGAACGATCCCGCCGTTCAGGAATACTCCAAAGGCGTGGAAATTATTCGCAAGCAGCTGTGGGACGTGCTGGCCAAGCAGGGAATCGAGCGCATCGACGCGCTAGGGAAGCCGTTCAATCCGCATCTGCACCACGGCATCGAGAGCGTGGAAACCAGCGAATATCCGGATGGCACGGTGACCCAGGTATTGCAGCAAGGCTACATATTCCACGACCGAGTGCTGCGTCCGGCGATGGTGAAAGTTTCCAGCCACAGCGAATCGGCCGCATCGGGTAAGAGGTAGACACCGTACATGCCTACTGCCAGCAAACGCGATTACTACGAGGTTCTGAGCGTCACGCGCGAGGTAAGCGCGGACGGCATTAAGTCCGCCTACCGCAAAGCCGCTTTGCAGTGGCACCCCGACCGGAATCCCCAGAATAAAGAAGAAGCGGAGGCCATGTTCCGGCAAGCGTCGGAAGCCTACAGCGTGCTTTCCGATCCCGATAAGCGCGCGGTGTACGACCGTTACGGCCACGCCGGGCTTTCCGGCGGATCGTTCGATGGCGGCGGATTCAATTCGACCATCTTCGAGGAATTTCAAGATATCTTCGACCTTTTCGGGATGCAAGATCCCACCGGCGCAGGCCGCGGACGCCGGCGCGGCGGGCGAGCAGCGCGCGGACAGCGTGGCGAGGATCTGCGTTACGACCTGAACATGACCTTCGAAGAGGCGGCGTCCGGCATGAAGACGCAAGTAAAGATGACCCGCCGCGAGAATTGCAGCGCGTGCAACGGGACCGGCGCGAAGGCCGGAACCGGGATGGTCACCTGCCAGAGCTGTAAGGGCCAGGGACAATTGCATTATCAGCAGGGATTCTTTGCGATTTCGCGGACCTGCCCGGCATGCCAGGGCGCGGGGCAAGTAATTCGTGAGGCTTGCGCGCACTGCCGCGGCCAGGGCCGGATCGAGCGCGACAAAGTGCAGGAACTGAATATTCCCGCGGGCGTCGATTCCGGAACGCGAGTGCGCTACACCGGCGAAGGCGAGCCGGGGACGCACGGCGGTCCGCCGGGCGATCTGTACGTCTTTGTGGAAGTGAAGGACCACGCTTTCTTCGAGCGGCGCAATTCGGATTTGTATCTCACCATCCCGATCACCATGTCGCAGGCGGCGCTGGGATCGCAGGTGCAGGTGCCGACGCTGAGCGGCGAGGAAGAGCTGGAAATTCCGGAGGGCACCCAGTCGGGGCAGACGTTCCGCAAGCGCGGCAAGGGCCTGCCGAATCCTCACGGAGGGCGCGGAGATTTGTATATCCACGTGCGGGTGGTGGTGCCGTCGAAGCTGAGCAAAGAGCAGCGGCGCTTGATGGAGCAGCTCGGTCAGGTGTTGAAATCGGAAAACAAGCCGATCGAGCGGACCTCCAGCTTTTTCGACAAGGTTAAAGATATTTTTGGGTAGCGAGCAGGTGAGTACGGTACGGCTGTAATTTTGCCGGCGGCTAGGTTTCGGGCCGGCACATAATTCTTCCGTCTGCAGGGGTTTCTCCCGCCGCATCCGCCGGTTCCAATTTTCTGGATGATCCCCATCTGCGGGACTGAAAAGCGTTCGAGCAGGTAGAAGGTTTCGATCATGCGTAGACGATTTTTTGTAGACCGATTTGATGGCGACTCTGCCACAGTTCATGGCGAGACCGCGGAGCATTTGGGCAAAGTGCTGCGCGCGGAAGCGGGGCAGCTTTACGAATTGAGTGACGGCAGCCAGGTGTGGCTGGGGCGCATCGCCAGGGTGCGCAAGAACGGGGGAAGGCCGGAAGTGGAATTCGAGCTGGTGCAGCAGATCGAAGCGAAGGCTTCGATGATCCGGGTGCAGTTGCTGATATCGATCGTGAAGTTCGATCGCTTCGAGTGGTGCCTCGAAAAAGCCGCGGAGCTGGGCGCTACCGACATCGTGCCGCTGGCGGCGTCGCGCAGCGAGAAGCGGCTGATCGCCGCGGCCGGGAAGCGTTCGCAGCGCTGGGCAAAGATTCTGGTGGAAGCGGCGCAACAAGCGCGGCGGCTGCGTCCGCCGACGCTGGGCGTGGTGACGCCGCCGCTGACCGCGTTCAGTGAGTCCCCGGCGTTCAGCAAGATCGTGCTGTCGGAGCGCCCGGATGCGCGGTCGTTTCGCAGCGCGCAGATGGCTTGCGCGGGCACTTCGGTGGCCCTGGCCATCGGACCGGAGGGCGGCTGGAAGGATGAGGAAGTGGCGTCCGCGCGCGCCGCGGGATTTCTGGAAGCGTCGCTGGGCGAGAATATCTTGCGCACCGAGACCGCGGTGGTGGCGGGCCTCGCGATTATTCGTTACGCGCTGGGCGAATAGAGCTCCTTGCGGCTGGTATACCGCCCAGCGGGATCGCTTGCTGCGTACAACCCGCGAGGCGGGCGGAACACTCCAACTTCGGGGAATCGAATCCCCGGGAATGCGAACCACGATAGCGCGGGTGTGGCTCGGCGTGCTATAAATGGTTTTTCAGGAATGACTGAGAGCGACGCACAACCTACCGTTTCTTCTCCTCTTGACCATCCCCTTTCCCCGCGCGAGATTCGCGGCTGGGCCCGCGATTTGGCTGTTGCCTTGGTGCTGGCGCTGGTCATCATCGTTTTCCTGTACCAGCCGGTGAAAGTGGAAGGCACCAGCATGGCGCCCTTGCTGAGCGACCAGGAACGCATTTTCATCAACAAGTTTGTCTACCGCTTCGAGCCGATCGGCCGCGGCGACGTCATCGTTTTTTGGTATCCTCTGGACCGTTCCAAGTCGTTCATCAAACGGGTGGTGGGGCTGCCCGGCGAGAGCGTGGAAATCCGCCGCGGGCATTTGTTCGTGGACGCGAAAGAAATCGATGAGCCTTACGTTCCACCCAATTTTTTCGATGGCACCAGCTACGGTCCCATCCATCTGGGCACCCAGGAATTTTTTGTGATGGGGGATCACCGGGATAGTTCCAACGATTCGCGGGTGTTTGGACCGGTGCCGCGAAGCTCGATTTATGGCAAAGCAGTGTTCGCGTATTGGCCGGTGGCGCAATTCGGAACGATTCCGGCGCCGCCCAACGACGTGCAATGATGAATATCGGAGGAACCACTGACGCACCCGCCCGCAGTTCGCGCCACGCTCGCGCTCGAAGACGGACGAGTCTTTAACGGCCGCGCCGCGGGCGCCCGCACGCGGCGCGGCGGCGAAGTCGTTTTCAACACCAGCCTCACCGGCTACCAGGAAGTATTTACCGATCCCAGTTACGCCGGCCAGATTACCTGCCTCACTTATCCGCACATTGGAAATGTAGGGACCAATCCCGATGATGTGGAATCCGCGCGGCCATACATCGAAGGGCTGGTGGTGCGCGATTTTTCGGAGCTCTCTTCGAATTGGCGTTCCACGCGCACGATTCAAGACTACCTCGACACCTGGAAGGTGCCGGTGATCTGGGACATCGATACCCGCGCGCTGGTGAGGCACTTGCGAAAAGTAGGCGCGCTGCGCGGAATGCTGGCTACCGACGGCACCGACCCGCATCAGTTGATTGCCGAAGCCAAGGCGTTGCCGGCGATGGCGGGGCTTGAGCTCGCGGGGCGGGTGAGCTGCGAGAAAAAATATGACTGGAATCGCGGGTCGATCGATCTGGCCGAGGGCCTGCCGTCGATCGAGAGCCGCCACATAAAGGGTTCAGCGAAGCCACCGGCGCTGCCGTTTGAGAAAGCGAACGCGGCGGCGGAGAAAACGGATCGCCGGCGCTACCGTGTGGTGGCCTACGATTACGGAATTAAGCAGAACATTTTGCGGTTGCTGGTCGACGGCCATTGTGAAGTGACGGTGGTGCCGGCCAAGACCTCCGCGGAAGACGTGCTGGCATTGAAGCCCGACGGTGTGTTTCTTTCGAACGGTCCCGGCGATCCCGAACCGGTGACCTACGCGATCGAAAATATCCGCAAGCTGATGGGTCGCGTGCCGATTTTCGGGATTTGCCTGGGGCACCAATTGTGCGGGCTGGCGCTGGGCGGCCGCACCTACAAACTAAAATTCGGGCATCACGGCAGCAATCATCCGGTGAAGAATTTGCTCACCGGCCAGGTGGAGATCACCGCGCAGAACCATGGCTTCTGCGTGGACCCGGATTCGCTGCCCGCGTCCGACGTGGAACTGACCCACGTCAACCTGAACGACCAAACCAACGAAGGCATGCGCCACCGCAAGCTGCCAATGTTCAGCGTGCAATACCATCCCGAGGCGTCGCCTGGGCCGCACGATGCGCGCTACCTGTTCGGAAAGTTTCAAGATTTGATGGAAGGGAAGCTGTGAGCACCGGGGCCAGGGGATAGATGCCGAAACGGACTGACATCAAAAAGGTCATGATCATCGGGTCGGGCCCGATCGTCATCGGCCAGGCGTGCGAATTCGACTATTCCGGGACGCAAGCGTGCAAGGCGCTGCGCTCGGAGGGTTACGAAGTGGTGCTGGTGAATTCCAACCCGGCGACGATCATGACCGATCCGGAGATTGCCGATCGCACCTACATCGAGCCGCTGGCCAAGGAATATCTCGAACAGATTATTATTCGCGAGCGGCCGGACGCGTTGCTGCCCACCGTGGGCGGCCAGACCGGACTCAACTCCGCAGTGGAACTGGCTGAGGCGGGGATTCTCGAAAAGTATGGCGTGCAGCTGATTGGCGCATCGCTTCGTTCGATTAAGATCGCGGAAGACCGGCTGCTCTTCAAAGATGCCTGCCGCAGGATTGGGCTGGAAGTGCCGCTATCGGAAGTGGTGAGGAACGAAACGGAAGCGATTCGGCTGGCGGATCAGCTCGGATATCCGGTGGTGATTCGACCGTCGTTCACCATGGGCGGCACCGGCGGATCGATCGCATTTAACCGCGAAGAATTTGCCGATCTGATCGCGCGGGCGCTGGACGCGAGTCCGATGCATGAAGCGCTGATCGAAGAGTCGGTGCTGGGCTGGAAGGAATACGAGCTGGAGGTAATGCGCGACTGCCGCGACAACTTCGTGGTGATCTGCTCGATTGAAAACTTCGACCCCATGGGAATCCACACCGGCGACTCGATCACGGTGGCCCCGGCGCAGACGCTCACCGACAAGGAATACCAGCGGATGCGCAACGCCGCAGCGGCGATTATCCGCGAGGTTGGTGTGGAGACCGGCGGTTCGAATATTCAGTTCGCGGTGGACCCCAAGACCGGGCGAATGACGGTGATCGAAATGAATCCGCGGGTATCGCGCAGTTCGGCGCTGGCCAGCAAGGCTACTGGATTCCCAATCGCCAAGATCGCCGCCAAACTCGCGCTGGGCATGACCCTGGACGAAATTCCCAACGACATCACCAAGAAAACGCCGAGTTCGTTCGAGCCTTCAATCGACTACGTGGTGGTGAAGATACCCAAGTGGCAGTTCGAGAAATTTCCGGGCAGCGATAACACTCTCACCACCCAGATGAAATCGGTCGGCGAAGTAATGTCCATCGGAAGAACGTTCCCGGAAGCGCTGTGCAAGGGAATTCGCTCGCTCGAGCCGCAGAGCCCGTGGAAAGCGCCGGCCGAAGTGACGTTGACGATGCTGCGGGAAAACCTCACCGTGGCTCGCCCGGACCGGCTGCACTGGCTGTTCGAGGCTCTCGAGCGCGGGATGTCGCGCGACGAAGTGTGTTCGCTTACCCATATCGATCCGTGGTTCATCCGGCAGATGGAATACATGGTGGCGGTGGACCGCCGGGTGCGGGACACGAATCTGACCGGCGTCACCCGCGAATTGATGACGGAAGCCAAGCGGTCCGGCGCGAGCGACGAGGAATTGGCGAAATTGTGGAGCGTTACCGCGGCAGAAGTTCGTTCGCGGCGCAGGGAATTGGGAGTGCAGCCGGTCTTCAAGCGGGTGGATACATGCGCGGCGGAATTTGAGTCATTTACGCCGTATATGTATTCGACCTACGAGGAAGAGGACGAATCGGCGGCGGTCGACCGTCCCAAGATCATGATTCTGGGCAGCGGGCCGAATCGCATCGGGCAGGGAATTGAATTCGATTATTGCTGCTGCCACGCGTCGTTTGCGCTGAAAGAGGATGGCTACGAAACGATCATGGTGAACTGCAATCCGGAGACGGTGTCGACGGACTACGACACTTCGGATCGACTGTATTTCGAGCCGCTGACGCTGGAAGACGTGTTGGCGATTATCGAAGTCGAGAAACCACAGGGCGTGATCGTGCAACTGGGCGGGCAAACGCCGCTGAACCTGGCGCTGGAATTGAAGCGCAACGGCGCCAACATCGTGGGCACCGCGCCGGAATCGATCGACCTGGCGGAAGATCGGCGGCGGTTCGGCAGCTTGCTGGAAGAGCTAAAAATTCCGCAACCGCGCAATAGCACCGCGTTCGCGCCGGAGGAAGCGGTGCGCGCCGCTTCGGAGATCGGCTTGCCGGTGCTGGTGCGTCCGAGTTACGTGCTGGGCGGGCGGGCGATGGTGATCGCTTACGATTTGAAGACGGTGGAAGAGTATGTAGCTCAGGCAGCGCGGATCGAATCGGCGCTGGGGCCGAAACGGCCGATATTGATCGACCAATTCCTGGAAGACGCAGTGGAAGTGGATGTGGACGCGCTGGCCGACGGCACCGACGTGGTGATCGCGGGAATCATGGAACACATCGAGGAAGCCGGGATTCATTCCGGCGATTCGTCGTGCGTGCTGCCGGCGGTGACGCTGTCGGCGTCGGTGCTCGAGCGGATTCGAGACTATACGGCGCGGTTGGCGCGGGCGCTGCAAGTGGTGGGGCTGATGAACGTGCAGTACGCGATCCAGCGGGATACGGTGTACGTGCTGGAAGTGAATCCGCGGGCCTCGCGAACGATTCCGTACGTCAGCAAAGCGACGGGGGTGCCGCTGGCGAAAGTGGGAGCGCGGCTGATGACCGGGCGCAAGCTGGCGGATATGAATTTGCCGCTCAAGGTAACCAACGGAGTGGGCGAGTTAATGGTGCGGGATTTCTTTGCGGTGAAGTCGCCGGTGTTTCCGTTCGGCAAATTCCGCGGCGTGGATACGATTTTGGGGCCGGAGATGAGGTCGACCGGCGAGGTGATGGGGATATCTTCGACGTTTGGCTTGGCGTTTGCCAAGGCGCAGTTGGCGGCGGGGCAGCGCTTGCCGGCGGAGGGGAACGTCTTTCTTAGCGTGAACGATCACGATAAGCGGCATGTCGCGCCGGTGGCGCAGGATTTGGCGGCCGCGGGGCTGAAGATTCTGGCTACGCGCGGGACGGCGGCGGCGCTGAAGGCCGCGGGATTTGAAGTGGAAACGGTTTACAAGGTGAATGAGGGCCGGCCGAATATCGTGGACCTGATCAAGACTGGCAAGGTGCACTTGGTGATCAACACGCCGCTGGGGCGGGAATCTTTTTGGGATGAGAAATCGATTCGCCGCGCGGCGGTGCGGTATCAGGTGCCTTGCATTACTACGCTTTCGGCGGCGCGGGCGGCGGCGCAGGGGATACGCGCGCGGATGGGGACTTCGCCGGACGTGGCGGCGTTGCAGGATTTGCATCGGGTGGCGCCTAAGGCGGTTCCGGCGAAGTAGTTAGCGGCGTTTTTTCGCACAGCCAGATTGGCTGTGCCACGCACCGAAGGCGATTCCTGCGGGGTAGTTTACTTTCGTCCTGGCTGGGCGAGGGTTCGGCGTTCGGCATTTCGATTCCGCACAATCAGAGACGTTACACGACGGAATATTGCGGCGGGACAAATTCCGCATCCTTGAAGGCCAAGGGTGCGCCACCCACCGGCTAGGAAAATCAAAAGCTTGGAAAACCCACACGTGATTTCGATGTGCGGGCATCCACCTGCGTTGGGATGCTTTTCCGCTACGAGCCGCGCTATCGAACGCCGCTGCGACCGGCGCTACTGGCGCGTGGTTTCGGGTGGGGGAACGGGCTTCCAGCGCAGGACTGGTTTGCGGGCCGCGCCTACCTCGTCCAGGCGGCCTACGCGGGTGGAGTGCGGCGCGGTGCGGACTAGCTCGGGATTGGTTTCGGCTTCGCGGGCGATGGCTTGCATGGCGTCGATGAATTGGTCGCACTCTTTTTTCGATTCGGATTCGGTAGGCTCGATCATCAGCGCGCCGGGGACGATTAGCGGGAACGCGGTGGTGTAGGGATGGAAGCCGTAGTCAATGAGGCGCTTGGCGATGTCCATGGTGTTGACGCCGAATTTCTTTTGGCGGGCGTCGCTGAAGACCACTTCATGCATCGAGGGCAGGCTGTAGGGCAGGTCGAAATCATTTTCGAGCTTGGCGCGCAGGTAGTTGGCGTTGAGCACCGCGTCTTCGGTCACCTGGCGGATGCCGGGTCCGTACGCCAAGGTGTAGGCTAGCGCGCGGAGAAGTACCCCGAAGTTTCCGAAGAAAGCGCGGACGCGGCCGATGGATTGCGGACGATGGTGATCCACAGCCAGTTGGCCATCGGGCCGCTCGCAAATTACCGGCACCGGCAGGAACGGCTCCAGGAATTTCTTTACCATCACCGGACCCGCGCCGGGACCTCCGCCGCCGTGCGGAGTGGAAAAAGTCTTGTGTAAATTCAGGTGCATCACATCCACGCCAAAATCTCCGGGACGCGCTACGCCTGCCAGCGCGTTCATGTTGGCGCCGTCCATGTACAGCAGGGCGCCGCGCTCGTGCAGGACTTCGGCAATTTCCGCGATGCGCTCTTCGAATACTCCCAGGGTATTCGGATTGGTGAGCATCAGCGCGGCCACGTCGTTGGTGACGTATTCGCGTAGATGGCCGATATCGATCAGGCCGCTGGAGTTGGATCGAATGTTTTGCACTTCGTATCCGGCCAGAACCACCGACGCGGGATTGGTGCCGTGCGCGGAATCGGGAATCAAAACTTTTTTGCGCGCGTCTCCCTTGCTTTCGAGATACGCGCGAATCATCAGCAGGCCCGCGAATTCACCTTGCGCGCCCGCGGCGGGCTGCAGCGTTCCGGCGTCCATGCCGGTAATTTCGAGCAGGCACTTGTGCAGGTCGTGCATGATGCGTAGGCAGCCCTGGGCGGCTTCGGTAGTCTGACTGGGATGTTCGGTGGCCAGGCCGTCGAGGCGGGCGACGAACTCGTTGACGCGCGGGTTGTACTTCATGGTGCAGGAGCCGAGCGGATACATGCCCAGGTCGATGGCGTAGTTCCATGTGGAGAGGCGGGTGAAGTGGCGGATCACTTCAATCTCGCTCACCTCGGGAAAGTTTTCTACCGCACCGCGCACGAAAGCCGCACCGAGCGCTTTGGCCGGATCGACCTCCGGCACGTCCAGCGGAGGGAATTCCATTCCGCGCTTGCCGGGAGTGGATTCCTCGAAGATGAGGCCTTCGTTCAGGCTGACCTGGCGGCTGACTCGTTCAGAGGACGCGCCGGGCTCAGCGGGCTGAGGCAAGGTGGCCGATTGTCCGGGATTGTTCGATTCTTTCAATTCGAGAAGTCTCCTAAGAATTGCTAGCGAAGCTAAACGGGCCGCTCCAGGATTTGCCTTATGGCCGCGGCGAAGCGCTCAATTTCAGCGCGAGGCATGGTCTCGGTTACCGCGACCAGGCCGCATTTGGTTTGCTCCGGATAATTCACGCCCAGCGGCAGAGGGCCGATGATTTTCTCGCGCAGCAGCGCATGATTGATGATTTTCACCGAGCGCGGGAATTCCAGCGCGAACTCGTTAAATACCGGCCCGGAAAAACAGCGGCGGACGCCGGGAATTTTGGTGAGCTCGGCCAGAGCGAAATGCGCTTTGGAAAGATTCTGCTGGGCCATTTCGCGCAGTCCCTCTTTGCCCATCAAGCAAAGATGGATGGTGGCGGCGAGAGCGAATAGCGCTTCGTTGGTGCAGATATTCGAGGTGGCCTTCTCGCGGCGGATATGCTGTTCGCGAGTGGCCAGGGTCAAGACGTAGCCGCGGCGGCCTTCGGCATCGGACGCTTGACCGACCAGGCGGCCGGGCATTTGGCGGACAAATTTGTCGCGGGAGGCGATGACCCCGACGAACGGCCCGCCGAAACTGGGCGCCACTCCGAAACTTTGCGCTTCCATGGCGACGATGTCCGCTTCCGCGGGCGGCCTGACGATCCCCAGGGAGACGGCTTCGGTGATGCAGGTGACCAGCAGCGCGCCGTGGGGGTGGGCGATGGGCGCCAGCGCGGGAATGTCTTCCACCACGCCGAAATAGTTGGGAGATTGCACAACCACGGCGGCGGCGTGCGCTAGCGATTCGGGTGAGAGCTTGGATGTATCGAGCTGGCCGCCGGGCGTGAATCCCACTTCGGTGACGTTCAGGTCGCAGTGCTTGGCGTACGTCGCGAGCACCTGGCGATATTCGGGATGGAGGGTGCGGGCCACGAGTATGTTACGGCGGTTGGTGAGCCGCTCGGCCATCAACACCGCTTCGGTGAGCGCGGTGGAACCGTCGTACATCGATGCATTGGCCACTTCCTGGCCAGTAAGCTGACACATCAGAGTCTGAAATTCGAAAATCGATTGCAGCGTGCCCTGCGCGATTTCCGCCTGGTACGGAGTGTAGGAAGTGAGGAATTCGCCGCGCTGGATTAGCGCGTCGGTGACCACCGAACGGAAGTGCTGGTAGACGCCGGCGCCCAGGAACGAGGTGTAGCCGCGCGCGTTTTCAGCGGCGCGGGCCCGAAAATATTCGATGATCCCCGCTTCCGAAAGGGGGCCGGGCAAACGCAGCGGTTCACGCAGGCGAAATTCCTCGGGAATGGAGTGGAACAATTCCTCGATGTTGTGCGCGCCGATCGCTTCGAGCATCTCCTGGCGTTCGGCCGGACCTTTGGGAAGATAGCGCATCAGGCTTAGTGTTCCTTTGATTTCGCGGAAACGTAGGCGTCGTAGGCGGCGGCGTCCATCAGCGATTCCGTTTCTTTCGGATGGGAGAGCTTCACGCGCACCAGCCAGGCCTCGCCCTGAGGATCCTGATTGATTTTTTCGGGCGCGCCCTGGAGCAGATCGTTGAGGGCGGTCACTTCGCCGGAAACCGGGGAGTATATTTCGCTGACCGCTTTCACCGATTCCACGGTGCCGAGGGATTCACCGGCCTTGAGGGTGGCGCCGATTTTGGGGAGGTCGACGTAGACCACGTCGCCGAGCTCCTGCTGGGCGTAGTCGGTGATGCCCACGGTGCCGGTATCGCCCTCGACCTTTACCCATTCATGCTGCTGCGTGTAACGAAGACCGGACGGAGAAGCCATGTGCCATCCTTAAGAATGTTTTTTAGGACGCTTGTAAAACGGCGTGGGTACGATTTGCGC
Source organism: uncultured Acidobacteriota bacterium (assembly GCA_963725655.1). Classification (GTDB taxonomy): domain Bacteria; phylum Acidobacteriota; class Terriglobia; order Acidiferrales; family UBA7541; genus CAVRXT01. The sequence continues at coordinate 2,122,652 of CAVRYY010000001.1, forward strand.
CCGCGCCATTTGCCCGCGAATCTCGATGTTTAGATGAGCGCCTTCGGCGGCGTGGCTAGGCGGAACGTAAGCCAGCGCGATGTTCTTTTTCAGGAATGGCGCGTGCGAACCGCTGGTGACCACTCCGATTTCCCTGGCCTGAGCGTCGAACACTTTGTAGCCGTCGCGGGCGATGCCGCGGTCGACCATTTCGAGTCCGACCAGGGTGCGCGTGATGCCGGAAGCCTTTTGCCGTTGGATCGCGGCGCGCCCGATGAAGTCGCCCTTGTCGAGCTTGCAGTAGCGGTCCAAGCCAGCCTCGAGCACGGTGATCGACTCCGATATTTCGTGGCCGTACAGCGCCATCTTGGCTTCCAACCGCAGGGTATTGCGCGCGCCCAAGCCGCAAGGGAGAATGCCGAACTCTTTGCCCGCGTCGAGCAATTCCCGCCACACGCGCTCGCTGGTCTTCACGTCCGGGGGAATGTAAATCTCAAATCCATCTTCGCCGGTATAGCCGGTGCGCGCAATCAGTATGTTGGGTAGGCCGGAAACGCAACCGTGGGTGAACCAATAGTATTTCAGCAAAGAGATGTCCGCGGAGACGAGCTGGGCCAGTGTTTCCAGCGCGCGCGGGCCCTGGATGGCGATCTGGGTGTAGTGGTCGCCTAAGTCTTCCGCGAGACAATCGAAGCCGCGAACGTGCTCGTGCACCCAATTAAAATCCTTTTCGCGGGTGCCGGCATTGATCACCAGCAGAAAATCGTGCTCGGCGAGCCGGTGGACCACCACGTCGTCCACGAAGGTGCCCTCGGGGTAGAGCAGCGCGGAATAATGGGCTTGGCCGACGGCGAGCCGAGATGCGTCGTTCATCGAAATGGACTGGACCGCGGCGAGAGCTTGCGGGCCGCCGACGCGGATGTCGCCCATGTGGCTGACGTCGAAGAGTCCCACGCCGGTGCGGACGGCGAGGTGTTCCTTCATGAGACCAGCGGAAGGATATTCGACGGGCATGTCCCAGCCGCCGAAGTCGACCATGCGTGCGCCCATGTGCTTGTGGACGGAATGGAGAGCAGTTCTGCGAAGAGGCGCGGCGGTCGGAGTGTTCAAGAGCGAATTCTCATTTTTCCGGGCAGAAATCGAAATTAGCATGCGGTATTTGGGGTGTCAAGAAAGCGCCACCTTTCGGGTGAATGGTAAATCGCAATTTGCCGGGATTCGAGGATTTTCCGTCCTTTAGAATCAGACACATCGGCGGGGGTATGCTGGCGCTGGTGCGGCTCGGAATTCCGGCCCCGCTTTCGGGACTCGGGTAGGGATTGGGGTCGCATTCCGTATCTCCAGCCGGGTAGCGCTGCTCGAAGGCGTGAAATGTATTTTTGCCAGGATTCGGGCTTTTTCGGTCCTTTAGAATCAGACATATCGCTGAGGGTATGCTGGCGCTGGTGCGGCTGAATTTCCGGCCCTGCTTTCGGGACTCGGGTGGGGATTGGGGTCGCTTCGCGTATCTCCTGCAAGGCAGCGCTGCTCAAAGGTGTGAAATGTATTTTTGCCGGGATTCGGGCTTTTTCGGCCCTTCAGAATCAGACATATCGCTGAGGGTATGCTGGCTGTGTTGCGATTTAGAATAGGGTGCTTCGGGAAAGGATTCTGCTTACGCTGCCGAGCCGCCGCGTGAACTTCGTTCTGGGAGATCAGGGTTCGCGGTGAAATTGGCTGCCCGGCAGCGCAGCGAAAAAGTGGAAACTGTACCAGAACGGGAAACGAAGTGGCGGGCTCGCGCATCGGTTCGATCTCCCCGCGGACCGTAGCACGCTGTGGAGAGGATTGGAAGGGATCGCTTCGGTGGACGAGGGCCCCTCACTCATCAATGTCCCGACGAGTCAGAGCACCGGTTTCGTCTGCGACCCATGCTTTGTCGTCGGGGCAAACCAAGAACCACTGGATGGATGGATCTTTAGGCTCCCCTGTCGTAAGAAACGTACCAAATCGAACACCGGAACTGAAAGATATGTCGAGATCGTGGAATGGAGCGCAGGTTCTCGCAGTCTCTACTAAACCTAGCTTTAGATGACCAATCTTTTCGTCGATAAACGATTTGTAGCTGCTAATAGACATCCCGGACAGGTGGGTTATTCTCACAGCCCACCGCAGGAGGTTCGGGATGAAGAATCCAGCTTACGAGCAGATCCAGGCAAGGAAAGTAAAGGCCAGGCTGCGCATGCTGCAGCATGCGCAGCGCATCAGCGGTAACGTCAGCCAGACCTGCCGGTTTTTCGGGGTTTCGCGGGTGACCTGACCGGCTTGATTTAGTCCAGCGGGAGTGAGAGAAAATCACTCTAAAGGAGAGCTGGACATGGCAATGAAGAAACACAGGCCGGAGCAGATCGTGGCGTTGCTACGGCAGATTGAAGTAGAAATAGCGAACGGGAAGAGCACCCACAAGCCTGCAAAGATACAGAGATCACGGTTCAGACGTACTACCGCTGGAGAAAAGAGTTCGGCGGCCTGAAGCTAGATCAAGCGAAACGGATGAAGGAGCTAGAGCGAGAGAACGCGAAGCTGAAGCGTTTAGTCGCGGAGCTGTCTTTGGAGAAGCAGATCCTGAAGGACGTGGCCTCGGGAAACTTCTGAGCCCTGAGCGGCGGCGTTGTGCGGTGGAGCAGGCGCGCGCGAAGTACGCAGTGAGCGAGCGCCATGCCTGCCGGCTGCTAGGGCAGTGGCGAAGGACACAACGCTACGCCGCGATCCCGAGGATCGACGAAGATGCGCTGACCGAAGCGATCGTTGCACTGGCCAGTGCATACGGGCGCTACGGTTACCGACGAATTACAGCGCTGTTGCAACGTGCTGGCTGGCAGGTAGGCAAGGATCGAGTGCAGCGCGTCTGGCGTCGTGAGGGGCTGAAGTACCGCAGAAACGCACTCTAAGGCATCACAATCGTGGTACCTATCCTGACCACAATCGAAGTAGCCTTGGCGGAGTGGCGGTCCCGGTCCAAAAGGGTCGCAGCGTCCGCGAGAGAAGTACGTGCTCTAGCCAGCAACAGCGTAATTTCAAACAGGAAGCTACTTCGCGTCATCACGGTCGAATTCAGGAGTTTTGCAGCACAAGAGCAGTGCACTCCTCTCGTTCATAGTTATCGCAAATTTCTAGCGGAGAATGCCTGGCATGAAGGATAGGGAGAACTCTAGACGCAGGTACGCTACTCGTATCTGAGTGCGAGTATCGGGTCGACGCGCATGGCCCGCCTTGCGGGAATGTAACACGCAGCGAGTGTGACTAGCAGTATCAGCAAGAGCGCGACACCAGCGAGGGCCAGCGGATCTGTCGACGGGATCTCGAAAAGCAGGCTCGCGACAATCCTTGTCGACGCAAAGGCTAGCGGAACTCCGATTAAGAGCCCGCCCGTTACCAATATTAGAGATTCCCGCACTATCAACCAAAGTATATCCGAGCGCTGGCTACCGAGTGCAAGGCGAATTCCAATCTCTTTCGTTCGACGCGAAACGCGATATGCTATGGTGCCGTAGACTCCCACGCAGGCGAGTAACAGCGCAAGAACGCCAAACGCGCTGGAAAGTTCTGCGGCACTGCGATTCTGCCTGAGCGAATTGCTTACTTGGTCAGCCAGCACGAACACTCTCGTCACAGGCAAAGCCGGGGCGACTTGGGCAAGTGCCGCCCTAGCCGCCGTCGCGATCGCTCTTGGTTTGTCGTTAACGCGGAGCTCTAGGGCTCGCGCATAAGCGGCGGCAGCGGAGTTGTCATCAGGAACCGTGAAAGCAGCGCAAAATTCCATGGGCGGGACGGGATCACGGAGAGAGTAGAAACGAGCATCCGCTGCGACCCCCACAATCGTCATGGCTTCCTGTGGATTGAATGGTTTGCCCAACGAAAATCTTCTCCCAATCGGGTTGGCACCCGGAAAAAATGTGCGGGCCATAGTTTGGTTGATGACAGTGACGAGAGGAGAACCAGGACCGTCTTGTGGCCCGATATCACGACCGAGGAGGATCGGGATACCTTGCGTCGCGAAATAGTTGGGACCAACGAGTTCCTTGTGCACGGTTGCTTCGCGCGCGGGTCGGGGCGCTTCGCCTTCAATTGCGAAGTTACTTGTCCAACTGTTGCCGCTGAGAGGCTCGGAGTAGAGAACCGTCGCAGAAACAACTCCGGGAATCGCCTCAACGCGATCCATCAAAGCCTGGTAGAGAGCCGGTGTTTGTGCTGGACTGTATCCTGCCCTCAAGGGGTCAATGCGAGCAACCACAACACGCTGAGAGTCGAAACCAAGTTCCTGCTCGTCGAGGTTTTGCAGCGAACGCAGAAAAAGCCCCGCGACCACGAGAAGTACGACGCAGGCGGCGATCTGAAAGGTGACAAGAGCGTTGGCAAAACCAGAGCGAACCCGCGAGCCGTCGGAGCCTTTGAGTTGCGCTCCGAGATTTACTCGACTTGAGCGTAGCGCCGGAATAAGGCCGAACAAGATTCCTGCTACGAACGAAACAGCCCCCACGAAGAGCAGCACCCCGATATCGAAAGGACCTTCGACGACTGAAGTGCTTCCGATCACCAGAGAAGCGAGGAACATGGCTCCCCATCGCGCAGCGAGAACTCCGAGTGTTCCCGCGAGAGCGGCAAATACCATATTCTCCGTGAGGAGCTGTCTGATCAATCGAGTGCGACTCGCACCGACTGCTAGCCGAATGGAAATCTCATGCGTGCGTACGGAGGACCGCGAGAGAAGAAGGTTAGCGACGTTCGCACAAGCGATCAACAAAACGATAACAACAATTCCTGCGAGGACTCTGAGCGATCCCGCATAAGTTAGCCGCGAGTAGGAAATGCCCGCTGCACCGGAGGCAAGTTCGATATACGAATTTGCAATATCTTGAGAAGTTTCTGGACGAGACTGCGTGGCAAGGAGCTGCTTCAGCTGCCCGTTGACGGCCGTTTGAGCCTGCAGGAGGGTCACGCCCGGCTTCAGCCGAGCCATGATATTTAGCCAATGCATCCCCGGATCGTCAGCGTATGACGGCTTGGACATCAACTGCGGTTGAAACACAAGAGGAAGCCAAAAATCGGGATGATCATCTTTTACGTCGGAGAACGTGTGGGGAGCTATTCCAACGACGGTAAAGTCTACACCTTTGATCTCAACTGCTTTCCCCACAATGGAGAAATCATCATGGAACTCCCGACTCCAATATCCATAACTCAGTACGACAGCGGGCGAAGCTGCGAGTCGGTCATCGTCGGGCGTCAGCAAGCGACCCGCAGCAGCGTTAAGGCCAAGGAATTGGAAAAAATTTCCGGAGACGGGCCGGCCACGCACGACATCACGACGTTCTGCGGCGCCCGCCAGTCGAATATTCAGGTCAACCCAACCGCTTTGAAATGCGCAAAGTTCCTTGAAGGAGGTGCCGTGATCGCCGAAATACGTGAAGTTGAGACTTGAAAAGCGGCTCCAGCGGCCTGTTTGACTGCCAGACGTTGCGCCTCCATCCGTCGAGTCAGAGAAAAGAACCAATTCGCGAGGGTGTGCGACAGCAAGGGTCCTCAGCAACACGGCGTTGGTCAGACTAAAGACCGCTGCGTTGGCGCCGATCCCAAGGCCAAGCGTAAGCACGATAATAGCGGCGAAGCCGGGTGATTTCCACAGCATCCGCAGCGCATAGCGAATATCTTGAATTAGAGCATTCAGATACCACCTCTCGGATTCGTGCACATCCTAACGCGACGATCGGGTCGGGTCCCATAACGGCGCGCCTATCGCCGGGGGCGCGCGCCAGTATAGCAACGAAGGTCGCACGTCAACGGCGGACGAGCAACACAGTAGCCTTGTCATCAATCGTGGCATTAGGCGCGAATTCACGCTACGGTTATCGCCGCTGTCGCGACTACTCCAATCAGCTGATATGAGCTCTACCCCCTGCAGCATCAGGAAGCTGATTGACGACCCAACTTGTTTCGGAGTCAACAATGCCATTTACCTCCAGCCGCCCGGACCGTAGCACGCTGTGGAGAGGATTGGAAGGGATCGCTTCGGTGGACGAGGGCCCCTCACTCATCAATGTCCCGACGAGTCAGAGCACCGGTTTCGTCTGCGACCCATGCTTTGTCGTCGGGGCAAACCAAGAACCACTGGATGGATGGATCTTTAGGCTCCCCTGTCGTAAGAAACGTACCAAATCGAACACCGGAACTGAAAGATATGTCGAGATCGTGGAATGGAGCACAGGTTCTCACAGTCTCTACTAAACCTAGCTTTAGATGACCAAACTTTTCGCCGATAAACGATTTGTAGCTGCTAATAGACATCCCGGACAGGTGGGTTATTCTCACAGCCCACCGCAGGAGGTTCGGGATGAAGAATCCAGCTTACGAGCAGATCCAGGCAAGGAAAGTAAAGGCCAGGCTGCGCATGCTGCAGCATGCGCAGCGCATCAGCGGTAACGTCAGCCAGACCTGCCGGTTTTTCGGGGTTTCGCGGGCGCTCTTTTATATCTGGAAAGAACGCTATAACAAGCACGGCGTAGCTGGTCTCCGGGACTTGACCCGGAGACCTCACAATATCCGGTTTCGTATTCCACCCGAGATTGTGTCGCTAATCCTTCGCATTCGCGAAGAGCGTCGTTACGGCGCCGTTCGCGTCAGCCTCTACCTGCAACGGCACTACATGCCTACGTATCACCGACGACCATCCTCAAGATCTTTCATCGCCATCACCTCGGCCCCGTTTCACAGAAGAAGTATCGTCCCGGCCCTAAACCGCCGGATGCACCTCTCCAGGTTCCAGGCCGCTCCGTCCAGCTCGATGTGAAGTTCGTTCCTCGTGTGGGAAAAGCGCGTCAGCGCTTTTATCAATTCACGGCCATCGACGAAGCGACCCGTTTTCGCGTCCTACGCATCTACGATCACGACGAAAGGGAGATGGTTTGCTAGTCGGCGTGGAAAATCAACAAGTTAACCCACAGCGCCCAGAAGTTCCCATGGAGGAACCTCAGTTCAGCAACTTGCACGGCACGAAGAAGTTAACTGAGAGCGCCGACCGGCGCTCCGCAGCGCCCAACTTGGGGTGACTTGTCATACCTCATCCCCATGCCGAAGGCATGGCTCTGAGGGCGTTCCTGGGCGCGGAGTTAGTGCCGCAACTCGCTCAACCCAACGCAGAAAAAAATCAGGCCCACGAGTAGCACGATGATCCTGCCTCGCCGCGCATGGCTGTGGCCATCCGTGCTCCGGTCAGGCATCCAATGTGGCCAAGCACCAACGCCCAGGCAGATCACGCCAATAGCAAGGGGGAAGAATGCCGAAAGCAGACGATCAAATCTGTCGCTGTTACTGAGGCCCATCGTTATTGGCCAAAGTCCGATGAAAATAAACCACAGACGACCTAGCCACTTCGGTACGGGGCGATCTTTACTCCCGACTCCCATGCCTCCCGGGTAAAATGTCATCCCGGGCCGAAAGGACCACAGGATTATTGCCGTCCCTATTGCGATCGGTAAAATTCGTCCCGTGTGCATTTTGCCCATCTCCTACTGACAGTTGTGGACTGTGGTGAAGTTGACGTAAGCACCAGCGCCTCCTCCCACCGGCCCATAGTTGCCTCCGACATAGGCACCACGCCTACACCGCTTTTGCTGGCAAAACCGACGGCTCCCGCTGCGGGCGTGACCGGGACGAAGGCGAGAGCAGTAGAATTTGCAAGAGTAGGGTGTTTGGGATTGCTGCTATAAGCGCCGCCACCTGTACCATTCTTACCTTCGCCCTCCACGAGTAGATTCCCGCTGCCGCCCGAGTTGGAGTCGTACTCTGCCAAACCGCCAGCAAAACCGTGTTCTCCTTCGGCACCGAGAAAACCAAAGATACCACCACCGCAAACGGTTGGAATAATCCGGCCAGCCGCCTGAGCGCCGTTGGCCATAGCTTGGATTTGTAGATCCTGCAAGGACGGGCTGGAAAAATACGACGGGTCGGCGAATTGACCGGAAAAGAATGAGGGCGGAATGTTGCCCAAACCGAAGCCACCTTGGGTCTCATTTTGGCTAGCTAGGCTCACATTCGTAATACCGGATACCGTCGAAGTTATCAAAGCTGTGTTGGTGTTAGAGAACGTCTGAACGTCGTTGGAGCTTCCGATGTAACCATTGGCCCAATAGCCTCGATGTCCGTTACATTCACCCTGATTGCTATCGTGGTCGATGCCGTTGGGGTCCACGCCATTCCCCGCGTCGTTCAGATAGACGCAGTCCAGGCCAAACGGATCAGTGAAACTGAGCGGGTTATTCATCGCGTAGCTGTACATGTTCCAGCTCTGCGGGTACAGAGGATTCGCTCCGTAATTTTCTGGATCGGGACTCATCATCCGTCCCATCTGCGATGAGAAGTACCTAGCCTCAAAGTTATCCAGGCCGGACTCGCTGTCGCGTTCTTTGCCGGTGAAATGCAGGGGGCTGACCTCTCCCACCGCGGTGCCGGTGCAAGTCAAATCATCCCCGAACGGCAGGTTCATGCAGCTCTCGTTGCTCGTTTGATCCACTGTCGCACTCATCCGTTCGGTTCCCAACGCATCTACCGCACTGAAGTAGGTCTTATCGCTTCGGTAGGTCGCCAGGTGCTGGCCTCCCGCATAGACCTCTCCACGATTCCATTGCCCAGCGGCATTTTCCTCAATCACCACGTGCCCGCTCAGGTCGTACAAATCCTGCACCGTCGTGCCATTCACCGTCTTCGCCACCCGCTGCCCGGAACCGTCATATGCGTAGCTGGCGGTAGTTCCGCCGCCCCCTACCCCCGTTAGGTGATTCGCGGCGTCGTAGGTGTAAGTATGGTTGCCGTCGTTGATCACGTTCCCGGCGGCGTCATAGCTCAATGGGCCGCCGGTCACATGATTATACTGGTCGAATTTTATACATACCGAAACTCCCTGGTTGCAGAGCTGATTCAGCGTTTGGTTCCAGCGATTCCCGTAGCGATCGTAAGCGTATTCATAGTTAACGCCCGTACCCGACCAGGGATAAGTCACGTCGTTTATCAACCGGTTGAAGTCGTCGTACCAATACGCATTTACATCCCCGCTATTTCCGTCGCGTGTGGCGGTGACGTTCCCGTTGGGAAAGCACTGTAACTACAAACACCAACATCCAGGACGAAATGCGGACGTAGCGCATCGTCTCATCTCGCTTTCTTAAGGGCGTGTTGCCGCCCAAATGAATGCTTTAGCCGTACCCGGTCATTCGGGTGCGCGGGACGTTGGAATTGGGAGGGGAATGGCTACGTTCTCAACGATCACCGCGGATGTTTTAGTTCTGGAGCGACGTCAGTCCAATAGTACTTCGGGTTCAATTTTGAATCCGTTTGGCTGGGCGGTTTGTGGGGGCTCCGCTCCGACTACCACCCGAGTGGACCGGCGCCTGTGACCCTCGCGAAGACGGCGAGGCGATCCATGAGGCTTCCCTGGGGTAGTGACCGAGCTCTTGCGGGTGGCGGGAAGAACTCCCGGGCCGATATGGGGTGCTGGAGTGAGTCCGCGGGGCGGTGAAGGGCCTTGTGGGGAAGGGCGGGCTGGCCTATAGTGAAAACAGTCGGGGGAACCCAGACTTCCGGCGCGAGGGACCTTTGCCCATAAAAACTGCAAAGAACGCGACGCAAGCAACTCCAGCGCAACCGGTCAAAGTCCTTTGCATGCAATGCGACAAGATCGAAGTGGAGTGCAAATGCGACCGCTACTGTTGCATCTGCCAGTCGCAAGAATCGATTCGGTTGTGCCTAGACGGCCTGTTTTACTGCTCCGATTGCGGCACCGCCTGCGACTTACCCCCGGTGGAACAACAAATTGAATAAACACACGCGAACTGAGCTGGTGTTGAATGACGACCCGCGGCTGGTGGCTGCGGTGGGCAGCGTGGTGGAACATGCGGTGAACCGCGCGGGGCTGTCGGAAGAGATCCAGAAGAAGGTGGCGGCGACGGCGGTGGAGACTTGCCGAGCCTGTTTTGTGCCGGCCGGCGGCGGACAGGCGGGGTTGAAGTGCGTGGTGGAGGACTTCGACGATCGCATCGAAGTGCAAATCGATCAGCCGACCAATGGCGCGCGGGGCGGGGCGCTCGCGGACAAACTCCGCGAAGCGATCCGAAGCGTGGATGACGTGAAGTATGAGCCAACGGCGACCGGCAGCCGCGTCACGCTGATTAAGTATTTACCGAATCACACGAAGTAGCTGGAGCACAATCGCTCCGATTGTGTGCAGATTCCTACCTGAATTACTTCCCACTACTTAGTTTATTCTTGTGGTTTTGCAGCGATCAAAAACATACACAACCGGAGCGGTTGGGCCGCCCCGGCGTGTGGGTTACTTCGATCCCGGGGGCGCGAAGGCGTGGCTGCGGATCAGATCGGCGACTTGCTCTTTCGAAACTGGAGCATCGACCTTGAGGCGGTCGCCGGAGGGAGTAACCCGTACGCCGTCGAGCGCCTTGGCTAATGCTGGGTCGCCTTGTGACTCTTGATATTTGCGATACATGATTCCGGCTTGCAGGGCGGCGGCCAGGACGTTGGCGTCGGCCGGGGAATCACAGACGGCCTGGAAGTGAGTGGAAATGTCGGAACTGGTGTCCACACTGATGACCATGGCGTGCAAGCGGGCAATGATTTTCGCGGCATCGGGGAATTGATCGGCCTGGGGGAGCAATTGAGTCATGCCCAGGTTGGTGAATCGCTTGTCGAGGACGGCCCAGACGGTACTGTGGCCGTTCACTTCACCGATCAGCGGAAACATCAGGTTATTGCTGAGCAGGCTTTCCGAGCCACCGGAGCGGACGTCCAGCAATTTCTCGAGGGCCTTGCGGTTGCCGAACGCGGCGGTGCTGGAATCGAGAAAGACAAAAAGAATGTCGCCGGCGCTCTCGCCGCTGCCAAAGGCATAGAGCTTATAGCTGTGGGATTGGAGCATCGGCAATTTCTGGGCCTTGAATTTCGCCTCAGCGGCATCCGGATTGAAGGTGCCCAGAGCAACGCCAACGAGCTGGTCGCTGAGGTCGGCGCCGTTCAAGGTGGCCCAAGCCACTTCTTCCACCTGAGTATTGGGGTCGGTGCCGGAGTTGGTGAGAAATTTCTCGAAATCGCGGAACCGGCTGGGCAGAAGCTGATCGCGGAGCGCCGGGAACCAGGAATATTGGCGCGCCAATTTCATGTCGGCGTAGGCGAATTCGCCGGTTTCTTTTGGAAACATTCCGATGACGGAAGTATTCAACGTACCTGCGGCGGCGGGCGGCGGGCATAGCGCGGCGACAGCGGCCAGGAGAGTGATGATCAACAACGAGCGAATGGTGAGGGCCCGCGAATTCGTCTTCATGTTTCGTTCCTCCGAAAATCTAATTATGACAGTAATCGAGCTGCCTCGAGGGTCGATGAGCCGAGGCGGGCCATCAGCGCCGATGCCTGCGCGCGCATAGCCCTTGCAAAACCCTGGTCGGTGATGGATTCCAAATTAATATTCACGTTTTCCAGCGCACCCAGCGCTGCGGCGCTGGCGAGCAGCCGGCCCACCCGCAGGTCGGAAAACATAGCGGGGGGGGAGATGGGTTCCAGTTGTTTGAGCCGATCATGGACGCCGACAGCTTTCCTCGCTACTTCCATCGGCACATTTGCGGCGGCCTGTAGAGCTTTTTGAATCTCGCTGTCCCGGAAGTGCTGCTCTTCGGGGGTGCCGGCGGGCAATTTGTAAGATGCCATCACGGTTTCAAAGGATGCGGCGTCGCGGTCGATGGCTGTAGCCAGAAAGTCAGCCCCAGCACGGAGTTCGGCGAGGGCGTCCGATAGCGCTTCGACGTGCGCGGCTTGCGACTTTTTCTTGCGCGCGAGGCCGGCGACCATCTGACCCAGGCTCGCGGCCAGCGCGCCTGCAAAGGCGGACACCGAGCCGCCGCCAGGCACGGCGGTGGGTTGAGCGACTGCAGCGAGAAATGGCTGCACCATCGCCGCCAGGCGGCCGGTCTTTTGCGCCGGAGGGTGGGCCGAGCTCTGTAGCGCACCGCCGGAAAGGGAATCGGCCAGGCGATTCTCGAGGACCTGAGCGGGCGAGAAATTTTCGAGTTGGAGATAGAAATCGGCGGTGAGCTCGATGGCGCGCTTGGGAATCAGGCCGACGATCTCGCTGCCGGCGATGGTCACTCCGTAGCGCGCGGCCTCGCTGCGGACCATCTCGAAGACGCGGTGAATCGGAGTCTGCTCGAAATCGGTGAGATTGATCGAGACTTGCGCTAGATGACGCGCGCGGAGATCGACGCCCATGGCTTTCACGTAGCGCAGGCCGCCATTGGAAAAGCGGATATTTTTGCCGATGCGCTTGGCGATTTCGATGTCTGAAGTATTGAGGTTGATGTTGTAGGCGATCAGAAATTTGCGCGCGCCGACCACCGTCGCTCCGGCGGTGGGATGCAGCGCCGGGCCGCCCAGGTCGGGCGCACGGTCGGGATTTTTGAGCGCTTCGACCAGCAGGCCCTCGAACTGGCCTTTGCGGATGGCTTCGAGATGGGTGCGGTCGGGGCGCTGCGCCGCGGCCTCATAAAAGTAGACGGGAATTTTGTAGCGCTCCCACAGCGCGCGGCCGGTTTTTCTGGCCAGAGCTACGCAGTCTTCGATGGTGACGCCTTCAATGGGAATGAAGGGCAGCACGTCGGTAGCGCCCATGCGGGGATGCGCGCCGGAGTGCCTGGTGAGGTCGATCAGCTCGAGCGCTTTTCCGGCGCCGCGGAGTGCGGCTTCCGCCACCGCTTCGGGCTCGCCGGCGAGGGTGACCACCGAGCGATTGTGGTCGGCGTCGCTTTCACGGTCGAGGATATGGACGGACTCGACCGACTGCATGGCGGCAATAATGGCGTCGACCTTGGCGAGATCGCGCCCTTCGGAAAAATTCGGCACGCATTCGATCAGTTGCTTCATCAGGAATTGGCTATCCCTGCCAGCGGTGGGAGCATCGCCGGCGAAGACTTAATGGGGTAATCGCGAATGGATGATCCGGCCCCGCTTCACGGTCAGCACGCAGTGATTCACTCCGAAATAATACGGGATTTCGCGGTGGTCGGCCACATCGAAGGCCGCGAAGTCGGCATACTTGCCAACTTCCAGCGAACCGATCTGCCCGGCGCGGTGCAGAGCATAGGCTCCATTGATGGTGGCCGCGACGATGGCCTCTGCGGGAGTGAAGCGCAACTGGGTGCAGGCGAGCGAGAGGATCATTTGCATGCTGGGCGTGGGGCTGGTGCCGGGGTTGAAGTCGGTGGCCAGGGCCACGATCGCGCCCGCAGCGATCAGCGCGCGCGCGGGCGCAAAGTGGGTGAGGCCCAGATGGAAGCAGCAGCCGGGCAGAAGAGTGGCGGCGACGCGGGAGCGGGCCAGCGCTTGGATGTCGTGGCGGTTGATCATCTCGAGGTGGTCGGCGCTGGCGGCTTCGAGCTCGACGGCTAGCTGGGTGGCGCCGGTACGCGCGAGTTGTTCGGCGTGGATGCGCGGCGCGAGGCCGGCGGCCATTCCCGCCGTGAGGATGCGCCGCGACTGCGATACGGTGAAGGCTCCGCGATCGCAATACACATCGCAAAATTCTGCCAGGCCTGCTTTCGCCGCTTGCGGGATCATCTCGTGGATCACTAGTTCGACGTACTTTTCAGGGTGTTTGCGGAATTCCGCGGGGACGAAGTGGGCGCCCAGGAATGTGGGGACGATGTCTACGGGCTGATCGGCGCGCAGGTCGCGGATGACTTCGAGGATTTTTGTTTCGCTGGCGAGGTTCAGGCCATAACCGCTCTTGGCTTCGATGGTGGTGGTGCCGTGGGCGGCGAACTGGCGCAAGTGCGCGAGCGCCCGCGCTTTTAGTTTGGGGCGGGTGGCACGCCGCAAGCGTTGCGCCGAGGAGAGAATGCCACCGCCGGCGCGGGCGATTTCTTCGTAGCTGGCGCCTTGAATGCGCCGTTCGTATTCCGCGGCGCGGCTTTCGGGGTAGACCAGGTGAGTGTGGGAGTCGACGAATCCGGGCAGCAGCACCCGGCCGCCCAGGTCGAGCTTCTCGGCGCGGCGAGCGTCGGGCAGCCGCTCGATCCTGCGCCGCGGCCCCACGGCGGCGATCCTGTCGCCGGCCACCAGGATCGCGCCATCGGCAACGATACCCAGGTCAGACATGGCCGAGCCGCGGCGCGGCGCGGGGCCCTGCAAACTGAGGAGTTCGGAGCAGCCGGTGATTAGCAGGCGTCGCATAGCAGGGCGTGAGGGAAGTGTAGCCCTTCCGTTCCGGGAAAACTACGTTGTGATTTTCAAATCTTGCGGCAACGATCATTTCGGGGCGCGCTTTTAATTGCTAAGATGTGCGGCGCTAGGGAACCCACCGACCAAGGACAAAGACATGCAACCTGGAACATCAGCGAGCCTGCGGGCCGCCGCTTCGACTGAGACGAGCAGGAGGCTGGATACGCGGTGGCGCGTGCGCGGAAGCTCGATTGTCGCGCGGGTGGGCGCGGCCGCGCTGCTGGGGGTTCTGTTGCTGGGCGGCTACGCGCTGGCGCAGGGTTACCAGATAGAGGCTCGCCGAGCGCGAAGGTATGACGTGGTGATCCGGAACGGAAAGATCATCGACGGCACCGGCTCGCCGTGGTACGCAGGCGACATTGGGATTATCGATGGCCGAATCGCGGCGATTGGAGAGGTTTCCGGCGAAGGCGCCCGGCAGACCATCGATGCCGCGGGGCGGGTGGTGGCGCCTGGGTTTATCGATATGCTGGGACAGTCGGAGCTGACCATTCTGGTGGATCCGCGGCTGCCTTCGAAAATCTATCAGGGCATCACCACGGAAATTACTGGTGAAGGGAACTCGATCGCTCCGCAGACCGACAAGCTACTGGAATCCGACAAGCTCGATTACGAGCACTATAAAATCAAGCCGGACTGGAAGACCTTCCCCGAATATTTTGCGCGGCTGGAACGGCAGGGAATGGGAATCAACCTGGCCAGCTATGTGGGCGCGACGCAGGTGCGGCGGATCGTAATCGGCGACGACGACCACGCGCCAACGGCGGCGCAACTCGAGGAGATGAAGGGATTGGTGCGCGACGCCATGCTGGCCGGAGCACGCGGGCTTTCCACGGCCCTGGAGTATACCCCCGCGCCCTACGCCAAGACCGAAGAACTGATCGCGTTGGCCAGCGAAGCATCGAAATATGGCGGCATCTACGCGACCCACATGCGGAGCGAAGGCGACGGTATTTTCGATTCGCTTCAGGAGACCGCGCGGATCGGGCGGGAAGCGCATATTCCGGTGGAGATCTGGCATCTGAAGGTGGCCGGGAAAAGAAACTGGGGCAAAATGGCGCAGGTGATTTCGTTCATCGATGAGCAGCGCGAACAGGGCGTCGATATCGCCGCCGACACGTACGCCTACACTGCGTGGTTCAATACGTTTTCCGCGTTTATTCCGCCCTGGGCGCACGATGGGGGCGACGCCAAGATGATCGAGCGCCTGAAGGATCCCGCGACGCGCGCGCGGATTCGCAAGGATATGGAAACGCCTTCCGCGGCCTGGGACAACGAATGGGACGAGATTCCCGGTCCGGAAGCGATCGTGATTGGCGTGGCCCAGAATCCGAAACTGGTGCCGCTGGAAGGGAAGAGCATCGCGGAAATCGCCAAGATGTGGGGCGAGGATCCGATCGACACGATCTTCGATTTCTTGATACAGGACGAGGGATTCACGGACGTTGCGGTCGCCGGGATGCAGGAAGCGGACGTGACGCTGGCGCTGCGGCAACCGTGGGTATCGGTGGATAACGATTCGGAGGGGACTGCGCCGGAAGGGCTGCTGGGCGCATCGCATCCGCATCCTCGCGCTTACGGCACCTTTCCGCGAATTCTGCATCGCTACGTCCGCGACGAAAAGATACTGACGCTCCCGGATGCGATTCGCAAATTCAGCGCGCTGCCTGCGGGACGCATGCGCATTGCCGACCGGGGCGTCTTGAAGGAGGGGATGTGGGCGGATGTGGTGGTGTTTGATCCGGCCAAGGTGCGCGAGCTGGCTACGTTTGAGAAGCCGAATCAGTTATCGGTGGGCATGGACTACGTTTTGGTGAACGGCGTGCCGGTAATCGAAGACGGAAAGATGACCGGGAAACTGCCGGGGAAAGTGCTGCGCGGCCCGGGGTATCGAGATGCGTCAAAATAACGACTCGATGGCACGGCTAATTTTCGGACCGGTCTCCATTCAGCGACCGCTGGCATCGCCTGAATTGCATTGGCCCCAAATCTCACCGGTGTAAAACTGAGCCGCGTACCAGTGGCTCTCTAGACGTCGCACAAGATTGACTTTGCAAGGTATGCCGCTAAATCTGCCGGGCTGACGGCTTGCGGCTGCCGCCGACAGCGAATCCGCCGGGTCGAAAACGAGAAACACTTCGGTATTCTCCCCGCCCCATCCCCAACCATCCCAGTCGATATGCTGCAAATCTCCGTTTGGCGAGGGCGGTTGTGCCAGAACCTTGGCCTTGTAATCGCGCGACCATACCAACCATCTCGTGGAATCGCGCACGGCCGAATAGTTCATAACTAACGGCACGGAGATGACCCAGTGGACGGCGAGCATCGCCAGTACGGCTAGAGTGCGACGCCTTTTCCTGACAATTGCGCTCCACACCGCGACGACCATCAGCAAAATGCTGATGACTGGGACAACGATGAAAATGTACAGGGTGGAAGTTGGTTGGGAGATGGCCAGGGCTAGGAAGACGATAAGCGTGCCTAGCAGCGCGTATACCGGCAGCTGCCAGTTCAATGGACCTTGTTCAACCGTCTTGTTGGCCATCGGGTTGTCGCTCACACGGTACTATGCACAAGATAAGGCTAAGTCAAAGACGTCGAGAAGCCAGGTGTGAAAGCGACACCTGGGGCACCCACTTCGCTTCGCTCAGCCACAACCAAGAAGGGCCGCCCGGTTCGCTCGGCACAGAACCGAGAAGGGCCGCCGGCTTCGCTACTGCTTCTCGTTCTTGGGCAGCATGGGAATCTTTACGCCGGATTTTGCGGCGAAGGCGATCGCTTGAGGATAGCCTGCGTCGACGTGGCGGGCTACGCCGATGCCGGGATCGTTCGTCAGAACGCGCTCGATGCGCTCGCCCATTTCCTTGGTGCCGTCGGCGACGGTAACCTGGCCGGCGTGCAGAGAATAACCGATGCCTACGCCGCCTCCGTTATGAATGGAGACCCAGCTGGCGCCACTGGCGGTGTTGAGCAGGGCGTTGAGCAGCGGCCAATCCGCGACGGCGTCCGATCCATCGCGCATCTTCTCGGTTTCGCGGAAGGGCGAAGCCACCGAGCCGCAATCGAGGTGATCGCGTCCGATGACGATTGGCGCTTTCAACTCGCCGCTGGCGACCATGTCGTTTAGCGCCAGACCGAACTTGTCGCGTTCGCCGTAACCGAGCCAGCAAATGCGCGCGGGCAGCCCCTGAAAGTGAACGCGTTTCTGCGCCAGCCGCATCCAGCGGGAAAGAATTTCGTTGTGCGGGAACATCTTCAGCACCAGTTCGTCGGTCTTATAGATGTCCTGGGGATCGCCGGAAAGCGCCGCCCAGCGAAACGGCCCGCGGCCCTCACAGAATAGCGGACGAATGTAGGCCGGGACGAATCCGGGAAAATCGTAAGCGTTGCTTACGCCTTGCTGAAAAGCAAATGTGCGGATGTTATTGCCGTAGTCGAAGGTTACCGCGCCGAGCTTTTGCAACGCGAGCATGCCTTCGACGTGGCGAGCAATCGAAGCGAGCGAGCGCTTCTGATAATCCTGCGGATCGCGGGCGCGCAGCTCCGCCGCATCTTCGACGCTGAGTCCCTGAGGTATGTAGCCCGCCAACGGATCGTGCGCGCTGGTCTGATCGGTGAGCAGATCGGGAACGATGCCGCGGCGGGCCATCTCCGGGATAATCTCGGCGCAATTGCCGACCAGGCCGACCGATTTGGCTTCGCCGGCGCGCATCGCGGCGTGCAGAACGCCCAACGCCTCATCGAGGCTGTGGGCGATACCGTCGCAGTACCCGGATTGGACGCGGCGCTCGATGCGCCAGGGATCGACCTCAATTCCCAGAAAACACGCGCCGTTGAGCGTGGCCGCAAGCGGCTGCGCGCCGCCCATGCCACCCATGCCGCCGCTGGCGACCAGTTTCCCGGCCAGGCTCCCGCCGAAATGCTGGCGACCCGCCTCGGCAAACGTTTCGTAGGTGCCTTGCAGAATCCCCTGCGAGCCGATGTAAATCCAGCTTCCCGCGGTCATCTGGCCGTACATCATCAGCCCGGCGCGGTCGAGTTCCTCGAATTGCTCCCAGTTGCTCCAGTGTCCGACCAAGTTGGAATTGGCGATGAGCACGCGCGGCGCATAGGGGTGGGTGCGAAAAATTCCCACCGGCTTGCCGGACTGCACCAGCAGTGTTTCGTCGTTGGCGAGGGATTTCAGGGAAGCCACGATGGCGTCGAAACATTCCCAGTTGCGCGCCGCTTTTCCGCGGCCGCCGTAAACGATCAACTCGTCGGGCTTCTCCGCAACGTCCGGATCGAGATTATTGAGCAACATCCGCAGCGCGGCTTCCTGCTGCCAGCCGCGGCAGGAAAGCACGTTGCCGTGCGGCGCGTGCAGGGCGGGCCGCTTGGTGGGAATCTGGGACGTCACTTTGGACATTTCGCAAACCCTCCGTCAGCCATCTTATCGTAACCCCGCAACGTCTGCGTATATGCACGCTGCAGCGCTGTCCCATGGGGCGGGCCGATCGATCCGCATTTCTCGTACGCGCGCCGGTCCGTTGCGCCGTGCGATTCGCTGGGTTAGAGTAAACGCCAGCTTAGGAAAAACGAACCGGCATGCCCTATCCCACCATCAACGAATGTTTCATCGATTCGATCGACCGCTATCCTAGCCCGAAGGCCCAGATGTTTCGCACCGAATCCGGCTGGCAGCAAATTTCGTCGGCGGAGATGCTGCGGCGGGTGGCGATCCTCTCCAAGGCGCTCCACCATTTGGGCGTGAAGCGCGGAGACCGGGTGGCGCTCTACGCTCCGAATTGCCCGGAGTGGCATATTGGGGACTTTGCCATCCTCGGCCTGGGCGCGGTGGACGTGCCGATTTACGCCAACGAATCGGCCGAGCGTATGACCTACATCCTGAACGATTCCGGGGCGAAGATCGCCATCGTTGCGGGGCAGGTTCCGATCGCGCAGATCACTGCGGCGCAGGAAAATTGCCCGGCGCTCGAGCACATTATCGCGGTGTCACCGCCGGCGGACCTGGGCGGAATCGTGCTGCGTTATGAGACGCTGATCGCTGATCACACCGAGGGCGACGAGGTGGAATATCGCCATCGGTCGGCGGAAGTGACGCCCGATAACCTGGCTACGATTATTTACACCTCGGGAACCACCGGCGACCCCAAAGGGGTGATGCTCACGCACTCGAATTTGGCTTCGAATGCGATCGATTCGCTCAGCCGCTTGCAGTATCTGCCGACCGATCAAGGATTGTCGTTCCTGCCGCTGGCGCACGTTTTCGAACGAACCATGGACTACGTTTATATCCTTTGCGGGATTTCGATTGCCTACGTCGATTCGCTGGAAAAAGTGTCGCAAGCGCTGCTGGAGGTTCGTCCCACGATCGCCGCGGGCGTCCCGCGATTTTTCGAGAAAATCTACAGCAACATCATGGAGAAGGGCCGAGCGGCTACCGGCGCTAAGCGGAAGATATTTCAGTGGGCCACCCACGTGGCGCGGCGCTCGGCGGGCTGGCGGGCACGCGGCGAGCGGGCTGGGCTGGCGACGCGGCTTTCCTGGAAGCTGGCCGATCGCATCGCCTATTCGAAGATCCGCGCCGCGATGGGCGGACGCATGCGCATGCTGATTTCCGGCGGCGCACCGCTGTCGGCGGATCTGGCGGCGTTCTTTTTGACCGTTGGACTGCCGATTTATCAGGGCTACGGACTTACCGAGACCTCGCCAGTAATCGCCGTGAATTTCGAAGAGAACAACAAGATCGGCACGGTGGGCCTGGCGATACCCAACGTCGATGTGCGCATCGCCGAGGACGGCGAAATTTTAGTGCACGGTCCGTGCGTGATGACCGGATACTACGGCAAGCCCGAGCAGACGCGGGAAGTGTTCACCGACGACGGATGGTTTCGCACCGGCGATATTGGCAGCCTGGATGCCGACGGCTACCTCACCATTACCGACCGCAAGAAAGATCTGCTAAAGACCGCCGGAGGGAAATATGTTTCCCCTCAAATGATCGAGGGCCGCTTGACCTCCAGCCGCTACATCGCCAATGTGATGGTGGTCGGCGACCGGCACAAATTTGTGTCGGCGCTGGTGGTGCCGCAATTTGCCGCGGTGGAAGCGCGCGCGCGGGAAGAAGGGAAGAGCTACAGTTCGCCGGAGCAGGCGGTTTCGGAGGCGTGGCTGCGCGAACTGATCCAGGCGGAGGTGGATCGCCTGTGCGCCGGGCTGGCCCAGTATGAAAAGCCCAAGCGCGTGGCCCTATTGAAAGACGATTTCACGATTGCGAACGGCGAGGTGACGCTGAGCATGAAGCTGAAGCGCCGTGTGGTGGAGCAGCGTTACAAAGATGTGATCGATGCCCTCTATGCCGACGTGGAAGAGCGCGGCCCGCAGGATTTCGCCTCGATTTGACCGCGCTTTGCGATTGAGAGTGCAAGTTGGCGCGCGGGAAGGTCCAGCGTAGAATGGAGCCCGGAGAAAAGAAATGAACGATTCATTGGTGATTGCCGGGAAAACGTTCCGCTCGCGGCTGATTGTCGGCACTGGAAAATACCGCAGCTTCGAGGAAATGGCACGGGCCCACGTGGCGTCCGGCGCAGACATGGTTACCATTGCCGTCCGCCGGGTGAACCTGACCGACCGCAGCAAGGAATCCCTGCTCGATTACATCGATCGCTCGAAAATTTTCATTCTGCCCAATACCGCGGGCTGCTACTCCGCGGATGAAGCGATTCGCGCCGCGCGCCTGGGCCGTGAAGTGGGCCTTTCCGAGTGGGTGAAGCTGGAAGTGATCGGCGACGAGCAGACGTTATTCCCGGACACCGAAGAATTGGTGAAGGCCACGCGCGTGCTGGTGAACGAGGGATTCATCGTGCTGCCGTACACCACCGACGATCTGATCGTGGCGCGGAAATTGATCGATGCAGGCGCGGCGGCGGTGATGCCGCTAGGAGCGCCGATCGGTTCGGGAATGGGCATTCAAAACCTGGCCAACCTGCGCATCCTGCGCGAGCGAATCACCGAAGTGCCGCTGATTGTGGATGCGGGGGTAGGAACAGCTTCAGATGCCGCGCTGGCGATGGAGTTAGGCGCCGACGGCGTGTTGATGAACACTGCGATCGCTGGCGCAGAAGATTCGGTGCTGATGGCCGAGGCCATGCGGGCCGCGGTCGAAGCTGGCCGCAAGGCATTTCTCGCCGGGCGTATTCCGAAGAAACTATACGCCACGGCGTCGAGCCCGTTGACCGGCGTGGTTCGCTAGCCTGGAAGCTGGGGAACGCACGAATGTTAGCTTTAGAGTAGCCCGCTGCGTACCCTCGGAAAATCTTGATTTGGCCGCGCATCTCATGGATGCTGTGGCGTTTGGTTTGTAGCGCTAGCCAACGACCGAAGCGTGCCAGAAAAACCACTTCAACAACGTCTGGATTACATCGACTGGCTGCGCGGCCTGGCCTGCGTCCTGATGTTCCAGACCCATTGCTACGATTCCTGGCTGGGCGGGGCTGCCCGGCAGACGTGGTGGCTGCAGACTTCCTATTTTCTCGGAACATTGCCCGCTCCGCTCTTTCTGTTTCTGGCTGGTGTTTCCTTCGCACTGGTAACCGAGCGCATGCGGAAAAAGAATTTTTCCGCGGATCAAATTGCGGTCACCGCGATCCGCCGCGGGGCTGAGATTCTGGGTTTCGGTTTGCTCTTTCGCCTGCAGGAATTCCTGCTGGGCCAGCCCTGGGCGCCGTGGACGGATTTGCTGCGGGTGGACGTCCTGAACATCATCGGCGTCTCGATGATGCTGATGGGAATGGTCGGCCGGCTAGCGAGTACGCGCAAGGCTGGCGGGATTCTGGCGATAATCGTCGCTATCCTCATCGCGGTGGCAACGCCGCCGCTGTGGACCACCCACCGCCCGCGATTTCTGCCCTGGTACCTCGAAAGCTACATCAACGGTGTGCACAATCTCGGCCAACCGCAGCCCTGGCTCTTCCCGCTCTTTCCCTGGGCCGCATTCGCGTTCGCCGGGCTGGCGGCCGGCTGGGTGATCGTCAGCGACTGGCCCAAGAATCACCGCTTCTGGTTTCTGGGTTTTTCGGCCGCCGGCGTCGGAATGTACGTGCTGGCCATGCGGCTCGATGCCAATCCGATTCACATCTACGCTGTGTACGATTTCTGGCATTCCAGTCCGGATTTCTGGCTGGCGCGCACGGGAGTGATATTCGTCCTGGTGGGCGTGAGCTACGCATGGTGCCAGTGGGGCCTTGGCGCGCGCGGATTCAAGCCGCTGCTGCAACTGGGCAAGACGTCGCTGCTGGTATATTGGGTGCACATCGAGTTCGTCTACGGGCGCTTTTCGATTTTGCCGAAGCGGGCCGAGACAATACCGCAGGCAACTGTTGGCCTGATCATTATTTTCTTGTGCATGCTGGCGTTGTCAATCGCGCGGACGGGTTTCAAGAATGGCCCGCCGGAAATCTTCGATCGTCTTCCGTGGCGGCACAAAAAGCTGGCAGCGGCCCAGGCTTAGCGACGGGGCGGAGCAGCTGAGGTGGCGGGCGGCGGTGGGGCAGGGCATCCGGATGGCGAAGCGGAAATCGAGCCGGATGACGACGTTGACGTGGATCCGGGCTTGGGCGGCAGCTTGAAAATATATTCGCCGGGCTTGGCCAGACCCATTTCGTCGCGGGCGATGCGCTCGATCGTTTGGGGATCGGATTTCAGGTTCTCAACGCCCTGTTCCATGCCGCAGTTTTCGCTTTCCAGGCGGTTGATCTCCCTCTGAATGTCGGCGGCTTCTTTCTTGGACCGGCGCATGGCCAGCACGCCGTGAGTGCCGAAGACGTCCTGCACCAGTAGCAATAGAAGTCCTACGCCCAGCAGCACGCTGAGGTTGCGCCGGGCGAATCCGCGGCATGACTGCAGAAACTTCATCGATTGAGCCGAACTTTGTTCATTGTAAATTTTGTGACACTCTTACTCACGCGTTGCCGGGCCCATTTTCTGAATTGATCCATTGCTGCGCGTCCCGCACCAGCTTCTCTGACGCTTCCGGCGTTGCCGCTTCGGCATACACGCGAACCACCGGCTCGGTGCCCGAGGGTCGCATCAGGACCCACGAACCATCGGCGAACAGGAGTTTACAACCATCGGTGCGATCAATGCGCTGTACTTTTCTTCCGGTGAAGTCCTGGAAGTTAACAGCCAGGCGCGCCTTCAATCCGGCCTGAACTTGCGCGGAGAGATGCAAATTCACGCGAATGGGCCAGAACTGCGCGCCGATCCGGCCAAAGAGCTCGTGAATCTGCTCGCGCAGCGTCTTTTGCCGCGCCGCCATCATCTCTGCCACCAGCAGGCAGGCCAGCAGTCCATCCTTTTCGGGGACGTGCCCGCGAATGGTGAGCCCGGCGCTTTCCTCGCCGCCGATGACGATTGCATCCGTGCGAATGAAATCGCCCACGTATTTGAAGCCCACCGGTGTCTCGTACAGCGGCACGCCGTGGAGTTTGGCGACCGCGTCGAGCATGTGCGACGTGGCCACGCTGCGCGAGGCGCCGAGTTTGGCTCCGCGCGTTTCGAGCAGGTAATCGAAGAGCAGCGCGAGAATATGGTTCGGCGAAACGAAGGTGCCGTCGGCATCGAGGATGCCGAAGCGGTCGGCGTCGCCGTCGGTGGCAATACCGGCTGCGGCTTTGGTTCGCAGAATGGCTTGGCGGAGCGGGGCCAGATTTTCTTCCGACGGATCGGGACCGGTGCCGCTAAAGGTGACGTCGCGTTCGGTGCGCAGTGAGCTGAATTGGATGCCTTGATCCGCGAGAAGCTTGTCCAGCCATCCGGCCCCCGCGCCGTGCAGCGCGTCGAAAACAAACGGGAGGATCGAGCGGCGCAGGGTATCGAAGCGAACCAGTTCGGTGAGCCGGCCTAAATAAGCGTCGCGTAAATCCACACGCTCGAACCCCGCTGCATCCGATGCCGCCGCGTCGCCCGCGTCGAAATTCTGGCCGGCAAGCTCGTCCGCGCGCCTTTCGATTTCGTGGGTAACCGCGGGCAGCGCCGGGCCGGCGTCCGCGCCGTTGAATTTCAGGCCGTTATAGTCGGCCGGATTATGGCTGGCGGTGAAGTTGATCGCGCCATCGTACTTATCGCGCAGAATGGCGAAGGCAATGGCTGGAGTGGGCGTCGCCAGCGCGCAGATCGAAATACGGCAGCCATGCTCTTCAAGCACCACGGCGCAGGCGCGAGCGAAATCATCAGACAAAAATCGGGTGTCGTAGCCGATTAAGATTTTGGGGATTTTCGTTTGCGTCTTCAGGTAGCCGGCAATCGCGGCGGAAGCGCGACGCACCCCGGCGAAATTAAAATCTCTACCCATGATGCCACGCCATCCGGAAGTGCCGAATTGGATAGCGACCGGAGCGGGGGAGGCAAAGCGGGTGCTGGCTTGGTTCGTCACGCGCGGTATTGTATCTTGGCGACGGAGTGTTGCGCATCATAGTTTCTCGGTGAAAAGCGCGGTAAAAGTAACGCTGGGAGCGCCGCTATGGCTGGGAGCGAAGCAACGGTAGTGCTGGTCACTTGCGGATCGCGAGTGGAAGCCAGGAAAATCGCGCGCGCGGTGGTCGAGAAGCGCTTGGCCGCCTGCGTGAACGTGGTGACTGCTCCGGTGGAGGCCGTCTATCGCTGGAAGGGGAAAGTGGAATCCGCGCGGGAGTTTCTCTTGATCATGAAAACCACGCCGCGTCGCTTTGAGGGGCTCAAGACAGAGATACTTCGCCTGCACAGCTACGATGTGCCGGAAATTATCGCGCTGCCGGTTAAGGCCGGATCGAAGCCCTATCTGCGATGGGTGAAAGGTAGCGTCGAACCAAAGCGAGCTATGGAACGCGGCGCGGCGGCCGGGAAGGCTTGGAGGATCTAAATTTTCCGCAGCGCTTGATCGAGATCCGCGATCAAGTCTTCGACGTCCTCGATCCCCACCGAAATCCGGATCAGACCGTCGGTGATTCCGATTTTCTGGCGCACCTCGCGCGGAATGGATGCGTGGGTCATCGTCGCCGGATGGGATATCAGGGTCTCTACGCCGCCCAAACTTTCCGCGAGCGAGCACAGATGCACGTGGTTGAGCATGGTGCGGACATTCTCGAGCGGGCCCACATCAAAGGAAATCATCGCGCCGAATCCGCGCTGCTGGCGTTTGGCGACCTCGTGCTGCGGATGCGAGGCCAGTCCGGGATAGATGACGCGCTGTACGCGCGGGTGGGCCGCGAGAAACTCCGCCACGATCCGGCCGTTGGAATCGTGCCGCTGCATGCGCACCGCCAGGGTCTTGATGCCGCGCGCGGTGAGGAAACAATCCATGGGAGCCAGGCCCGCTCCGGCTGAGCGCTGCAGAAAGTAGATTTTCTCGGCGTCGTCCGGACGCGTCAGGATCACCGCGCCGCCGGTGCAGTCGCTGTGGCCGTTGAGATACTTAGTCATCGAATGAACCACGATGTGCGCGCCGAGCGCGATCGGTTGCTGCAGGTAGGGGCTGAGAAAAGTGTTGTCCACCACTACGGTAAGCGCATTCTCGCCGGCCAGTTTGGCCACCGCGGCGATGTCGGTCACCACCATGGTCGGATTGGTGGGCGTCTCCACGTAAATCATTCGCGTCTTCGGCGTCATCGCTGCGCGAACATGATCGATGTTCGAGGTATCCACGAAACTGAATTCCAGGCCGAACTGCACCAGCAGTTGAGTGGTGAGGCGAAAGACCCCGCCATAGACCGCCTCGGACAATATGGCGTGGTCGCCGGGGCGCAGCAGACGAAAGACCGAGTCGATGCCGGCCATCCCGGTGGAAAAGACGTACGCCGCATTGCCGCCTTCCAGTTTTGCGACGCAGCGCTCCAGCGCCTTGCGGTTGGGATGCTTGGTGCGCGCGTAGTCGTAGCCCTTGTCGACGCCCAGCGACGGCTGCACGTAGGTCGAGGTCTGATAGATCGGCGCGACGATCGAGCCGGTCAATTCGTCGGGCTCCTGCCCCACGTGGATGGCGTCCGTGGAAAATCCCATCGTTTGCGTTCCTCCTGCTTCCCGCACCAATCGCCGGTGCATCTCGCTCATCTATCGTACATGGTGGATGGCAGAATGGGGGCGCTCAAAGCGGCGACCGCTGCGCACCTGCAAACCATCCATATTGGCGCGGCGCCGAACATCCAAAGATTCACCACATCGCGAGGCTAGTGAAGAGGTTTAGTGCAGTGGATAGACGGTCACGTGGCGCAGGCCCACTTGGGTAACTCCGAGAAATTCTCCATCCGGAGATATCGCGAAATCGTGGAATAGCAGGTCGTGCAGGATCGGTTCAAAATCGCCGTCCGAGAATCGCACCCACACGATGTCTCCCGAGCGATTGGCGGCGCCGCGCTTCAGCAGGATGCGCGTCTCGCTGCGGTCCCATTGATACTCTCCGGCGGCCGCGGTAATGCGTTGGGTGTGGGTTCCCGCGCCGAACGGGCGAATCTCGAGCGTCTGTCCGTCGCTGAAATAAGCGGCTTTGGTGGCCGACGGAGAGACGGTGAGCTGCCCGAAATATTCTTTCACCGGCGCAAGTTCCTGGATGGTCTCGCGAATCAGATCGAGGCGGACCAGGCAGATTCGGCTGGCCAGGCAGGTATCGGTGATCGCGACCGCGGCGTTATGCTTTGGGTCCCAGGTAACCGCCGAAAACATCCGGCCCTCGAACAGGGAAGCCACCTTGCCGTCGGAGACCCGCACCGATTTGAGGGCAATGACGTTCTGAGCGCTCTCCGCCGCCTGCAGGTACGCGATCGTGTTGTTGTCGGCGAGCCAAGCCCCCTGGGTGGCGCCGTCGATGGTGCTGCCCTTCATTCCTGGAATGGCAATCTCGCGGCCCTCATCGGTGATCAGCGCAATGGCCTCGCCCGAGTGTGGAGCGCTTTCCTCCTCGTCGGAGGACGAGCCGGCGGTAGAAATTTCCATCGCCAGGCGATGGCCGTCCGGCGACCAATTGAATCCCTTGATGAGATAGCTAAAAGGAGTATCCGCGGTGGTGACCAGGTATTTTTCGCCGTCGATGATTCGTTTCTTTTTCCCGTCGCGCGAGGCGATCCAAACGTCATCGCGCTCCAGGTCGAATTTCTTCTTGCGCATCAGCCGATGCGCCCCGCAGGCCACCCGGTTGTCGTAGGAGAATTCAAACACCTGGCAGTCCTCGTCCAACGTATACACCGGCGCGTCGGGACCGTGCTTATCGGGAGCGGGCGGTGCCGGGAACGCGCGCGCGTACAAGCGCCCGCCGCAGATTGCGCCAATGCACAGGATAAGTGCCGCGAGCGCTGCCGGAAATGCGCGGCGAGCAACTCGATCGGTTGATTTCGTAGCTTCGGGTTTCACAGTTCTGGGTCTCTGGAAAAGTTTCTGGCCTTTCATTGGCCCGTTCGCGGAAGCGGGCTTGCCACCGTTAGCCTCCATCTTACTCGTTTTGCGGTTCCCGGCTCTTTTTTTGGATGCGTCGAACCTCTTCAACGCGCTGCCGGTAACGCGCTTCCACTCCCTGATCGGTGGGATGGTAGTAGGTGCGGCCGAGCAGGCTATCCGGCAGGCAGGTCATGTCGGTGAGCTTATCCTCGGCGTCATGAGCGTATTGGTAGCCTTCTCCATAGCCGATGTGGCGCATTAGCCCGCTCACCGCGTTGCGCAGATGCAGCGGCACCGGCTCCGCGGACGTGGCGTCCAGATCCTTCTGCACCTTGCCATATGCGGTGTATAGCGCGTTCGATTTGGGCGCCAGTGCCAGGTACACGGCGGCCTCGGCGAGCGCCAGGTGACCTTCCGGTGGTCCGATGAATTGAAACGCCTGCATCGCGGCGATGGTGAGGCGCAGTGCGTTGGGATCGGCCAGGCCGATATCCTCACTGGCCATGCGCACCAACCGCCGCGCCAGATACATGGGATCCTCGCCGGATTCAATCATGCGCGCCAGCCAGTAAAGAGCGGCGTCGGCGTCGGAATTGCGCACCGACTTATGGAGCGCGGAAATCTGATTGAAATGTTCTTCGCCGGCCTTGTCGTAGCGGATCAGCTTTTTCTGCAGCAGTTGCTCGAGCAGCGCGGGCGTGGCTACCCGGCGGCCGGCGGCGTCGGGCGGGATGCTGCGGGCCAATGTCTCCAGCAAATTGTAAGCGGAGCGCGCGTCGCCATTGGCATAACTGGCGATGCGATCGAGCAGCTCGGCGGGTACGTCGAGGTTCTCGGCGCCCAGGCCGCGTTCGGAATCGAGCAGCGCATGGGCCAGCAGCGCGGCAATCTGCGCGCTGCTCAGCGCGTGCAGCACGTACACCTTCATTCGCGAGAGCAGCGGGGCGATCACTTCAAACGACGGATTTTCGGTGGTCGCGCCGATCAGGGTAATGTTCCCGGCCTCCACGTGCGGCAAAAACGCATCCTGCTGCGCTTTGTTGAAGCGATGCATTTCGTCCACGAACACGATGGTTCGACGGCCCATGGTGCGGATGCGTCCGGCCGATACCATCACTTCCTTAATTTCCTTAATCCCCGAAAGCACCGCGCTGAACGGGATATATTCCGAGCGCGTGGTTCGCGCGATGATCCGCGCCAGCGTAGTCTTGCCGCATCCTGGAGGCCCCCAGAAGAGCATCGAGCTCAGGTCGTCGCGCTCGATCTGCACCCGTAATGGTTTTCCCGGGCCGAGCAATTCCTCCTGACCCACAAATTCGTCCAGCGTCTGCGGCCGCATGCGGTCGGCTAATGGACGCGAGTCTTCCGCGCCGGAGCCGGCCGAATCGAATTGTTGGAACAATCCCACGGCTAGGTGCTCCCCTCGCGCCGTTGCCTGGCCGCTTCGTACAGCAGCACCGAGGCCGCCACTGCGGCATTGAGTGAGTCGACGCTCGATAGCAACGGTATCAGGATGGAACCATTCGCCACGGCCTCGATTTCGGGCGAGAGCCCGGCGTTCTCGTTGCCCACTACGATCGCCACGGGATGGCGCAGGTCGGCGGCCTGCGGCAGTATCGGGGGCCGCGTTTCAGCGCGTCGCGAGCTAGCCGCGTAGATTTTCAAGCCGCGCGAGGCTAGCCGCTTGATCGAGCTCAGCGGGTCGGCGCCATGGACAATCGGCAGCCGCAGCGCGGACCCTGAGGAAGCCCGCAAAACTTTCGGTGCGTAAGGGAAGGCGCTGCCGGTTGCGGTGATCGCGCCGGTCGCGCCAAACGCCTCTGCCGAACGCACAATCGTCCCTACGTTGCCAGGGTCCTGCACCCCGGCGAGCACTACCACCAACGCCACCCCTCCGGCCAGCAGGTCATCGAACGTCCAGCTCCGCGGCGTAACCAGCGCCGCGATACCTTGGGGAGCTTTGGTTCCGGCAATCGATTCGAATAGCCGATCGGTGGTGTGCAGAATCTGGGTCCGGCGAGGCTGGTATGCGGGCAGCAACGGCTGCCCCCCGTGGGGTTCAGAGCCGCGAAGTTTCAGCGCGGCCTCCATCGATTCCAGATGCCGGGCGCCCGTCTCGCTGGCGAGGATCGCGGCCACTGCCAGGCCCGAGCGGATCGCCTCGGCTACCAGGTGCGGACCTTCTATACCGATCCAGGTGCCGGGCGAGTTTTCGTCCAAGGGCGGCGAGCCCGCTGAGCTCTCGCCAGCGGATTTGGCAACGTCGCCCCCGCGCAGCGATACACGGAACACTTTCAGCCAATGATTGTCCTTGCTGGTAATTCGAGCGGGCTCCGGTGCGGCACCGCGAAAATCCTTCCCGGAGAGCGGCTTGGCGCGAGGGTACACCCAATACAGACTAGCAAACGGGTGCTACAGCGTAAAGCCGGGCGGGGAAGTCCGCGAGCAGTTTGGGATGCGCCCAAGTCTCTCCGGACCGCAGATTTGCACGAATGGAGCGGATGTGTGCTCTCGGACCGGTACGCGCTCACGCAACCGTTCCAACCATTCGGCTTGCGGATACCGCCAACCCTGTGATAATTTTCCGCTGGCTTATGATCTCGACCGGCCCTGAGCACACACCTTGCCCGTTGAACTCCTAAATATCTCGTCCGAGGCCCCGCAAAAGTCTGCGCTGCAGTACGCCGCCGATATGATCACCAGCGGGAAGGTGGTCGCGGTGCCTACGGATACGTTTTATGCGCTAACCGCCGATCCGTTCAACCTGGCGGCGATCGAGGCCGTATTCCGGATCAAGGGGCGCCCCGAATCCCGTGCCTTGCCGATCCTGGTGGATTCGGTCGAGCGCGCCATCACCCTGATCCGCGACGTGCCCGATAATTTCCTCAAGCTATCCCAGCAGTTCTGGCCAGGGCCGCTGACCTTGGTGATCGAAGCCACCGACCGCTTGCCGTTGAAGGTTACCGGCAATAGCGGAAGAGTCGCGTTACGCTGGGCGAATTCACGAATTGTCTCGGGCTTGATTGCCAGCGTGGGTGGGCCGGTCACCGGCACCAGCGCAAACATTTCCGGCTTCCCATCGTGCACCAACGCGCAGCAGATCATGAAACAGCTCGGCGACCGCTTGCCCTTGGTGCTGGACGCCGGAGATACCGGGGGGCTATTGGCGTCCACGATCGTAGCGTTGCGCGGCGACGAATGGGCCATCGTCCGCGACGGCGTCATCCCGGAAGACGATATTCGCAAAGCACTCGACTCCTAGCAGCGCCGCTAAGAATCTTCGAACAGGAATGGACGGCAGTCGGGGCACAGCCAATCTGGCTGTGTAGAACACAAATCGCCAAGCCTACGACCTTCAATCATGCAGCCGAGACGCCGTGGCATAAGTGTTGGTAGCGCCCCGGGACGACGCGGCCTATCGAATCGTAACTCCCGCTAGAAAATCGTAGTCGCCCGCCGGCCCGGGCTCGACATTGCCAAGACGATCGCGGTAGACGCCGACGTTGTCCGGATACCACAGGTTGATGTACGGCAAGTCCTGCGCGACGATTTCCTGGACCTGAATGTACAGCACCCGGCGTTTCTCCTGATCGGGCTCGGCGTTTGCGCGCGCCACCAGGTCATCCACCTGAGCGTTCCGATAGTGCCCGCGGTTCGCGCCGTCGGGAGGAAATTTCTTTGAGCTGAAAACGTACTCGAACATTCCGGGGTCGTTATTTCCCCCCACCCACTGCGCCGTATACATCTGGAAGCTCCCGTGCACCACGTCAGAATAAAACGTGGCGAATTCCAGCGGATGGATATCCAGCGCGACGCCCACTCGCTTCCACTCATCCTGCAGCACCGCTGCAAGCTGCCGCGTGGATTCGTCGGTGGAGGTCTTGAGTGTCAGGCGGACGCGCGTTCCATCCGGACCGCGGCGGAATCCCGCGGCATCCAGCAAGGCTTCGGCTTTCTTGGGGTCGTAAGGATATTGCGGTGCGTTGGCATCGGCCGCCCAGTGGTTTGGCGGCAGCAGGCTGTTGGCCGGCCGCGCTTGCCCGCGCAAGAGGTAGCGGATAATCGTTTCGCGATCGGTAGCATAGGCCAGCGCCTGCCGCACTTCGCGATGAGCGATGATCGGATCGTCAAAGTTAAAGGAAATGTACGCTACCGGCGTGCCGGGGCCTCGCGAGATTTTGATCCTGGCATATTTCCCTAACGCATCGGTCATGTCCGGCGTCAAGGAGTTCAGGGCAATGTCCGCGCTGCCTTTCCGAAGTTCCAGCGCCCGCGTCATCGAATCGGGGACGATCCGAAACCGTACCCGTCCGAAACGCGCGCGTTCACCGAAGTAATCCGGATTTGCGGCCAACACGATTTCGTCGTCCGCGGCCATTCGCTCCAACCGGAATGGGCCAGTTCCGTTCGGCGCCTGGGCGATCGATGGCGGCGAGCCGCGCGGCACGATCCCCACACCGGCCCGGGTCAAGTTCCACATCAGCGAGGCGTCCGGAGCGCTCAGGTGAAATATCACCGTGGCGTCATTTGGCGCGTCCACCGATTGCACCCAGCGATAAGCCTGGTGCTTGCCGGTTTTCACCTGGCCCGAGAGTATCGAATCGATGGTGTATTTTACGTCCGCGGAAGTCAGCAGCTGCCCATCGTGAAAGTGCACCCCCGAGCGCAGTGTGAAGACGTACGTCTCGGGGTCAGGAATCTGCCAGCTCACTGCGAGGTCCGGCGTGGGCTTCATCTGTTCGTCGTGGCTCAGCAGACCACTGTAGAGCAGGGAATCGATCCGTTCAGACACCGCATCGGTGCCGATCCGTGGATCGAGGTTGGCAGGCGCTGTCGACAACAGGAACGTCACCGTGCCCGGCTCCGCGCCGGTGCGATCGCGGCATCCGATTACCGCCGTGGATATCAGCGCGCATGCAAACCCCCAGGCCAGCGCGGAAAAAATCCGCGCCAAGCCGGCAGCACCGGGCCGGCCGTGACCGACAGTTGCTCTAGCGCGGAGGCGCATATACGATTTTCCCCAAGATCGCTGGATGGTTGGCCCCCGTCGCGGAAGGAAGATTGCCGGGCCTACGGTGAAACGATTCGTACGCCAGCACTGCAAATGCGAAAGCTTCCTTGGCCTCTCCGGATACGCCAAAGGTCTTGGGAGAAAGAAATTCCATGCGGGGCAGCAACGCCTTCAGCTCAGCCATCAACAGCGGGTTCCGCGCGCCGCCTCCGGAAACGATCAGGTCGTGGACTTCGGCCTTCGGAAAAATAAAGCGATGGAACGCTTCCGCGATGGAAGATGCCGTCAAAATTGTCGCGGTGCGAATAAAGTCTTCCGACCGGAATTTACGACTACCCTTCCAGGAAATCCATTCCTGCAGATACTCCTCGCCAAACTGTTCGCGCCCAGCCGATTTGGGAGGCTGCTGCCGCAAATAGGAATTCTCAAGCCCGCGATCAAGCAGCGCGTGGATGGTCTTTCCGCGCAGCGCACTCTTGGCGTCGGCATCGAAGTGCAGCAATCCGTGGCTGAAGTGGCGGACCAAGCCGTCGATCAGCATGTTGCCGGGGCCGGTATCGAACGCCCAGACGTCGGAAGGCTGGGCTCCCGCGGGTATCACCGAAACGTTGCCGATGCCTCCGATATTGAGCGCCACGCGCCCGCGGCGCGCGTCCCGGTACAGCAGGTAGTCGACGTACGGCACCAGCGGCGCGCCTTGTCCTCCCGCCGCCATGTCCGCCGGACGGAAGTCCGCGACGGTGGTGACCCCCGTTAGCTGCGCGATCAGCGCGGGCTCGCCAATTTGCAGCGTCGACGATACGCGGGCGCTCAGAAACTTGCTGGCCGCACCCTGGTGATAAATAGTCTGGCCGTGCGAGCCGATCAGATCGATCTTGCCAATCGGCACTCCGAATTTCTTGCAGGCAGCCAGCGCCGCTCGTCCGAAATGATCTCCCAATAGAAAATTGAGTTGGCTGATTTCCGCCGGCGGCAGCGGCTTTCCCGCAGCGACGCGCAGAATTTCTTCGCGCACCGCATCGGAGTGGGGCACCGAATGGAAGTGCGTAAGCTTCGCGCGAATATCCGGCGGCGCGCCGGAAATCTCCACCAGCGCGACGTCGATCCCGTCCGCCGACGTTCCGGACATCAATCCCAAAACGCGCATCGGTCGAATCCCAGTGGTCGTAGTGGTCATGCCAGCTGCTTCTTCAGCGCCGCCAGCAAATTGAGAGCTTCCAGCGGCTTCATGTTGTCCAAGTCGGCGGCGCGTACCGCATCCAGCACCGATTGATCGATCGGCGTAAATATCGCGGTCTGTTCCGGAGCGCCGGCCAACGCGCCGGGAGAAAGCTCTTCGCTCAATTCGTGTTCGGCCGCTTCGTGACGCGCCAGGATTTCGCGGGCGCGCGCTACCACCGCCGCCGGCAAACCCGCCAGCCGCGCCACTTCCACGCCGTAGCTCTTGTCCGCGCAGCCAGCCTCGACCCGCCGCAGGAAGACGATGTCGCCGCCCGTCTCGCGCACAGTGACGTGCACATTCTTCACTCCCGGTAATAGCTGCTCCAGCTCGGTGAGCTCATGATAATGCGTGGCGAAAAGAGTGCGCGGCCGCCCGCCTGCGTGCAGCGCTTCGACTACCGCCCAGGCAATCGACAATCCGTCGTATGTAGCCGTCCCGCGCCCCACTTCGTCCAGCAGCAGCAAACTCGCCGCCGTTGCGGTATTCAGGATCGACGCCACCTCGCTCATCTCCACCAAAAACGTCGAACGGCCGCGCGCCAGATTGTCTGAGGCTCCAATGCGCGTGAAGATGCGGTCGATCAACGGCAATCGCGCCTGCGTCGCCGGAACGAACGATCCCATTTGCGCCATCAGTACGATCAGCGCGGTCTGCCGCAGATAAGTGGATTTCCCGCCCATGTTGGGCCCGGTGATCAACAGCAGAAATTGCGTATGGTCGTCCAGAAAAATATCGTTAGGAACGAATCGTTCCCCGCGGCTCTGCAGCAGCGCTTCGATCACCGGATGGCGTCCGCCGGCGATCAATAATTCCCCGCGCGGACCTTTTCGGCGCGGCGAGGCCTCAGTGAAATCGGGCCGGGTGTAATTGCGGGCAGCGGCAAGCCGCGCGAAATTCACCAGCACGTCGAGTCCGGCGATTGCCGCCGAGGTTTGTCGCAACCGCGATGCCTCGGACGCCACTGCTTCCTTCAGTTCGACGTACAGGCGGCGCTCGATCGCCATAATCCGCTCATCGGCGTCCAGCACCTTGCGTTCGTAATCTTTCAGCTCGGGCGAAGTGAACCGCTCGGCGCCCACCAACGTTTGCTTGCGCTCGTAATCGGCAGGCGCCAGCGCCAGGTTGGAATTGGAAATTTCGATGTAGTAGCCAAAAATATTGTTGAAACGAATTTTTAGCGACCCGATGCCGGTGCGCTTGCGCTCCCGCTCTTCCATCGCCGCGATCACTTGCTTGCTGCTCTTGCTGAGCGCGCGCAGTTCGTCCAGTTCGGGGTTATATCCAGCGCGGATGATTCCAGGGTCGGCCGGCGAGACCGGCGGGGAATCGGCAATGGCGCGGTCGATCTTTTCGCGAATCTCGGCCATGTCGTCCAGCCGCGCGTGCAACTCGGTGAGCCGTGCGCAGCGCGGCGCGCCGTTGGGGGCCAGATGACCGCGAATCGCCGGAACGCGCGCCAGCGATTGGCTCAGCGCGAGCAGGTCACGCGGCGTCGCGAT
This sequence comes from uncultured Acidobacteriota bacterium, assembly GCA_963725655.1. Classification (GTDB taxonomy): domain Bacteria; phylum Acidobacteriota; class Terriglobia; order Acidiferrales; family UBA7541; genus CAVRXT01. Next base: position 2,158,074 of record CAVRYY010000001.1, read on the forward strand.
GCCGGTGGTCACCCGGCTGGTCAGCCGCTCCAGGTCCATGATCGCCTCGAGCTGTTTGTAAATTTCCTCGCGCTCGATGGTGCGGGTCTTCAGTTCGGCCACCGCGTCCAGCCGCGCGTCGATTTCCAGCAGCGATATTTCCGGACGAAGAATCCACCGCCGCAGCAGCCGCGCTCCCATCACCGTGGCCGTTTGGTCGAGAGCGGCCAGCAGCGTCGCCGAGCGATCGTCGCCGGCCGCGGGCTCGGTCAATTCCAGGTTGCGCGCAGTAACGTGGTCGAGCACCAGCGCCTGCTGCTGCTCGTAGTAGCGGATGCGATCCAGATGTTCGAGCCCCGCGCCGGTCTGGCGTACCCCCAGCAATTCCGGAGACGGGCCGCCAGCCGGGACTCCGATCGCCGAGGTCGCTCGCAGGTAATGAACGATCGCTCCCGACGCGGCGATCGCTTGCGGGTGGCCCTCCAGCCCAAATCCCTCAAGCCCCGCCACCCGAAATTGATCTTCCACCAACCGCGCGGCCACATCGTCGCGAAAGATCCAGTCGTCCAGCCGCGTCTCTACCGCGCCCAGGCCCTCCCATTCGGCAGCCGCAGGCTGAGCAAATAGCGTTACCGGCTGCGGCAGCAAAAGTTCCCGCGGCCTCAGCACTTCGAGCTCGCTGCGCAACCCCGCCTCGGCGCTCTCACCCGCGAATTCCGTAGCGCAAAATTCTCCGGTAGAAAGATCGACGTAAGCCAGCCCAATCAAACCGCTCTTGGAATGCCGCGCCACCGCCGCCAGGTAATTATTGTCCTTGGCGTCGACCACGTTGATGCCCATGGCCGTCCCCGGCGTAATCACCCGCACCACTTCGCGGTTCACCAGTTTTTTCCCCGGCCCCGGCTGCTCCATCTGTTCGCAGATGGCCACCTTATGTCCGGCGCGGATCAGCTTGGCGATATAATTTTCGGCGGCGTGGTAGGGAACTCCGCACATCGGAATCGCCTGCCCCTTCTCGCGGTTGCGCGACGTCAGCGTAATCTGCAACTCGCGCGACGCGGTCAGCGCATCCTCAAAGAAAAGCTCGTAGAAGTCCCCCAGGCGGAACAGCACCAGCGTCCCGGGATGCTGCTTCTTGATGGCGTGATATTGCCGCATCAGCGGCGTGGTCGGCTCGGTCATTGTGCGGATCGTGCCTCGAAGGAACTAGATTATGGCCGTTGCGCGCCCGCTTTGGCAACCGCCCGCTTGCGTTGGCGGATTCCGTCGCCTTCACTTTGGCATCGCAAGACGTGCGAATGATTGCGTGCGGGCGCAAAACATACAAACCGGTGGGAATGTCGGGCGGCCGGCTGACCATTACCGCCACCGACCTGGCCATGAGGTCCTCCACGCCCGACTTCGCTATACTGCCCTTTGCTCATGCCATCATCCCCAGGCCGCGAGATCGAAATCAAGTTGCCCGTTCCCGACCTGCGCGCGATGCGGCGTACGCTAGCGCACCTGGGTGCCAAGGCCCACGGGCGCGTCTTTGAGTCGAACACCATTTACGACACCAGCGAGTCAGCGCTACGAAAATCTAGCCGCCTAATCCGCCTGCGCGTCCAGACCCGCGCGTCCAACCACCCGGGGCGCGCAGGGGCCGCCGCTTCCACCGCCCGCGCCCCGCGCCAGGCTAACCCGAGCGGTGCAGTTCTCACCTACAAGGCGCCAATAGCAAGGCCCGCGACTCGCCGCGCCACCCGCCGCTACAAGGAACGCGAAGAAATCGAGGTGGAAGTAACCAACAGCAGGGACCTAGCTCGCATTCTGCAGGGCCTGGGCCTGCACCCAGGTTTCCGCTACGAAAAATTTCGCACCAAGTTCACCCTGAAAAACCTCCCGGGCTTGGAGCTCGACCTGGATGAAACCCCCGCCGGCATTTTCCTGGAACTCGAAGGTCCTCCCCGGCAAATCGACCGCGCCGCTCGGCTCCTCGGCTACACCCGATCCGATTACGACTGCCGTTCCTACTGGGAATTGCACCAGGAATTTTGCCAGCGCCGGGGAATAATCGCACCGAACATGATTTTCGACACTTAAAGTACCCGCAACGTCACTCTTTCCTTGACAATTTTTCCAACAGACCGTAACAAAGTAATGCGCAAAAATATGTCCAGCAACGCACAGCAGTCCATGCAGTCGGAACCCGGCAGTCAGGCCCCGTCCTCGCGGAGAGATGCCGTGCGGGAAACGCCGGAGGGTTCCGCACTCGAATCCGAAGCTGGGCCCGCGAGTAGATCGCGGGCGACGGAGGCGAGCACCGGCCAGCGCTGATTTCACGGGAATCGTAAAGCGCCCGCGGCCGGGGCACTATCTCGGCCGCGGGTATTTTTTTGCCCGCACCGATTCGCTGAGCGGAGGTCGCTATGTTGTTTGCGACAGAGCTGTTAGGTGCGAACGCCTACGATAACAACGGAGATTTTGTCGGCCGGGTGAAGGAACTCTTCATCGAGCCCGCCGACCAGCCTAACCGGGTGGCGCGCGTGCTGCTCAGCCGCGGCCGTTATCGCCCGCTGGTGGCCCGCTTCGATCAGCTCGCTTCCGCGGTGCCCGGCAGAATCAACCTCACCACCGACGAGGGTTCCCTCGAGCTCTACCGCCCCAACGAGGCTTGGCTGGCCGTACGCAAAGACCTGCTCGACCAGCAGATCATCGATACCAACGGCCGAAAAGTGGTGCGCATCAACGACGTCGATATCTCCCAGCAGCGCACCAACGGCAATGTCGAACTGCGCGTCACCCACGTCGACGTCGGCCTGGCCGGCGCGGTACGCCGCTTGCTTCAGGGCGTGGTGCCTTCCGCGATGATTCACCGCGTCCAGGACAAGCTGCCGCCCAACACCATCCGCTGGGAATACGTCAACTTGATCGAGCCCGACCCGCTTCGCCGCGTCAAGCTGCGCATGTCCAGCCAGGCTTTAAGCAAAATGCATCCCGCCGACCTCGCCGCCATCGCCGAGGATTTGTCACCCGACGAGCGCCAATCGATCATCGATTCACTCCCTGAGGAGAAAGCGGCGGACACCATCGCCGAGCTCGATAGCCGCCTGCAGACCCAGGTGGTCGAGAAACTCGATCCCGGCAAAGCCGCGGACATCATCGAAGAGATGCCTCCGGACGAAGCGGCCGACCTTTTGGCCAATCTTCCTTCCGAGACCTCCGAAGGCCTGCTCGACGAAATGGAAGGCGCGGACGCCCAGGAAGTTCGCAACCTCCTGCAGTTTGACGCCGACACCGCGGGCGGAATGATGAATTCCGAAATCGTAATGGTGGCGCACGACGCCACCCGCGGCGAAGTGATCGATTACATCCGCTTCCACGATATGGAAGTGGAACAGCTCGATACCATCGTGCTGATCGACCGCCAAGCCACTCTGGCCGGCACCGTCCCGGTGTCCAGGATGATTCTGGCCACCCGCGAACAGCCCATGTCCGAGCTGGCCATGACCCCCACCGTATCGGTCAATCCGGACGCGCACGACCGCGAAGTTTTCGAGCTCTTCGATAAATATAATCTGCGGACTCTGACCGTGGTGGACCACACGAATCATCCGATTGGCGCCATCACTGTAGACGACGTAGTTCACCGGTTGTGTGCCCAGGCATGACGTTACCGCCATCCATCAGCAACGCGCTCACCGCGTGGAAGAGCCGCAGCGACAGCCTGGGGCGCCGTTCCCGCGCGGCCCGGCGGCGCTTGGCCATTTTTTTCGCGGTGGTGGGCCCCGGGCTGATCACCTCCAACGTCGATAACGACGCCGGCGGAATCGCCACCTACACCCAAACCGGCGCCCATTCCGGATACGCGCTGCTGTGGCTGCTGATCCCGCTCACGGTGGCCTTATACGTCAGCGAAGAAATGTGCGCACGCATGGGGGTGGTCACCGGCAAGGGGCTCTCTGACCTGATCCGCGAGGAATTTGGGTTCCGGCCGACTTTCTTCGTGATGCTGGCGGCTCTGGGCGTGGACCTGGGGAACACCGTGGCGGAATTTGCCGGGGTGGCCTCGGCGCTGGAAATTTTTCACATCAGCAAATATATATCCGTGCCCATCGCGGCCATCGCGGTGTGGGTTCTGGTTCTTTACGGCACCTATCGCATGGTGGAAAAGATTTTTCTGGTGGCCTGCGCCTTCTATGGCACCTACGTGCTCTCGGCGCTTTTGGCCAAGCCCGATTGGCTGCTGGCCAGCAAGAGCCTGGTGCTGCCGCCCGCGCATCTGGGCTCCAGCGATTTGCTGATTATGGTGGCTTTGGTAGGGACCACCATCGCGCCGTGGCAATTTTTCTACCTGCAGGCAGGCTTCGTCGAAAAGAAAGTGGGCCCTCGCCAATACAAGCACGCCCGCATGGACGTGCTGGTCGGCTCAGTCACCTGCATGATCATAGTTTTCTTCATCATCGTCTGCACCGCAGCCACCCTGCACGCTCACGGCCTCACTAACATCACCGAAGCCAAAGACGCCGCGTTAGCGCTCGTCCCGTTAGCCGGCCGCTGGGCGGGCGGCCTGTTCGCCTTTGGATTGCTCAACGCATCCCTCTTCGCTGCTTCCATCCTGCCGCTGTCCACTGCTCACGTTGTCTGCGAAGGCCTGGGCTTCGAAGCGGGCATCGACCACAAGTGGAAAGAGGCCCCCATCTTTTACGGCCTGTACACCGGCTTGATCGCCGTGGGAGCGGGCCTAATCCTGATTCCAGGCGCCCCGCTCTATAAAATTTTGCTGTGGTCGCAAGTAGCCAACGGAGTATGGCTGCCGGTCGTGATGGTCTTCGTCCTGCTGCTGGTCAATCGCCCCGAACTGATGGGCCAATACGTAAACGGGAAGGCCTTCAACGTCCTGGCCTGGGCGCTAAGCATCGCCATGATCGTCCTCACCATGCTTTTCGCCTGGTTCCTGGTCTCGACCCCAGGCGGGGACTCCCTCGGCAGCCTGCTGCCCCACCTCCGCTGGTGATTGTTCCGGATCGGGCCTTCCGGTAATTCATGTCCCACGACGAGAGGCATTGCGACCTGTGGCACGTGTTCTTTAGTCGCCGTGTACCATTGCCCCCTGTCGAACTCTTGCGATACGCTGTGAACCCAACCTAGTAGAGCACCGTTATGGCGACAGCAGCCAACGTCATTCAGAGTTTTGAAACCTACGAATGGAAACTCAGCTCTACGGCGTGCTGTCTAGTTACCGACATCGGTCCGCGCGGCCAGATCTACCGCACTGCCTGACTCCCCGATTACCCTTTACGCGCGTTCCGCAGCGGTTGGCTCTTCCGATGCGCTATACTATGCCGACTTTTCGCGTTACCTGCGAGTGACACCGGGTGAAACCTATCGAATTGTTTAAACCGGCCAGCAAAGCGGAAGCCGAGCTGCTCGAGCAAATCGATCCCAAGCGTATGCCGCAGCACGTCGCCATCATCATGGATGGCAACGGCCGCTGGGCCGAGCGCCGTCATCTCCCGCGCCTGGCCGGCCATCGCGCCGGAGTGATGAAGGCGCGCGAATCCATCGAGACTTGCGCGCGGCTGAACGTTCCGGTGCTCACCCTGTATGCCTTCTCCCTGGAAAACTGGCGGCGCCCGAGGGCCGAAACCGATTTTTTGATGCGTCTGCTGCGCGAATACCTCAAGCGCGAGCTTCCTTCCATCCAGAAAAATAACATTCGCCTGCTGGTGATTGGCCGCTCCGAAGAATTGCCCGATGGCGTGCGCAAGGATATCGAAAAAGCGATGGCCTCCACGGCCCGCAATACCGGAATGAAATTGGCGGTGGCCCTGAATTACGGCGGCCGGGCCGAGTTAGTCGACGCCTTTAACAACATGCTCGATCGCATCCGCGCCAATGGCCTGGCTGCTTTCCGCGCCGACGAGCAGAGCATCTCCGAAAACCTCTACACCGCCGGTCTACCCGATCCCGACTTGCTGATTCGCACCAGTGGAGAAATGCGCGTCAGCAATTTCCTGCTGTGGCAGATCGCCTACGCCGAAATTTACGTCACCGAAACCCTATGGCCCGATTTCACCCGGCAGCGCCTGCTGGAAGCCTTGGTCGATTTCCAAAAGCGGGAACGCCGATTCGGCGGCCTCGGCGCGGCGCGGCGAACCGCCGCGGGGCAGGGCTGACCCGCGCATGCTGCTACGAGTTTTCACCGCCGCCATCCTGATCCCCATCGTTGTAATCGTGGTTCTGTGGACTCCTTCCGCGGTGATTGCCGCACTGGCCGCTCTGGTGTTGTTGCTCGCTCTGGACGAATTCTTTCGCTTGGCCGAGCGCATGGCCATGCGCGGGTATCGTTTCTGGACCATGCTCTGCGCCCTCGCGCTCATCTACTCCCAGTGGGCCGAAAATACTGTCGAAACCCGGCATCTCGGCGGGAACGTGGAACTGGTGCGCAACCTGGGAGGGGTCACCATCTCGATCGAGGCGGTTCTACTGATCTTCGTGCTCGGCGCGACGCTCATCGGCATCTTCAGCCGCCAGGCCATTGCCGAAGTTTTGCCGGCGATCTGCTCCAGTTCGGCGGCCTTGTTATTCGTCGCCCTGCCGTTCAGCTATATGATTCGGTTTCCCGGCATCGATGGCTACGGGCGGCAACTCGCCCTTTTCACCCTGTGCCTGGTTTGGGCCGGGGACATGCTGGCCTACGTGGTGGGAAAGTTTGCCGGGCGAATCCCCTTGGCGCCCGCGCTGAGCCCTAAGAAGACCTGGGAGGGTGCAGCGGCGAATTTGGCGGCCTCCTTAATCGTGGCGGCGTGCTTCGCGCGCTGGATGAAGGTGGAAACCACCCAACTCCTGGTGGTCGCTACCTGCGGCAATATCGCCGGCCAGCTCGGCGACTTGATCGAGTCAGCCTATAAGCGCGGCGCAGGCATCAAAGATTCTGGAACGATTCTTCCGGGCCACGGAGGAATGCTCGATCGCATCGATAGTTTGATCCTGGCGGCGCCGGCGGTATGGTGGATTTCGGACTGGCTGCTGCGCACGCGCGGCTAAGCCTCCTGATGAAAAAAATCTCCATTTTGGGTTCCACCGGCTCGATTGGGCGCCAGACGCTCGACGTCGTCACCTCGCTCTCCGATCAACTGCAAGTCGTCGGCCTCGCTGCTGGCGGCAATATCGCACTGCTGGCCGAGCAGACCTCGAGATTTCAGCCAAAAGTCGTTTCCGTGGCCACCGAAGCAGGCGCCCGCGAGCTGGCCGAGCGGTTGGCAGCGACCGCGGCCAGCCACCAGCCCGACATCGTTTTTGGCCCCGAGGGCATCGAAACCGTAGCCACCCTTCCAGAGGTGGACGTCGTGGTGTCCGCAGCGGTCGGCGTTGCCGGCCTGCCAGCCACCTTCAAAGCAGTCCAGGCAGGCAAGCTGGTGGCGCTGGCCAATAAAGAGGTGATGGTAGCGGCCGGGGAATTGGTGATGGCCGAGAGCCAGAAGCGCGGCGTCGCCGTATTACCGGTCGACAGCGAGCACAACGCCATTCACCAGTGCCTCCGCGCCGGCCTACGCGGGGAAGTGAAGCGGCTGATCCTGACGGCCTCGGGTGGCCCCTTCCGGAAGACGCCTTTGAAGGATATGGCCGGGGTGACGCGCGAACAGGCCCTGGCGCATCCAAAATGGAAGATGGGCCAGCGCATCACAATTGATTCCGCCACCATGATGAATAAGGGATTTGAAGTAATCGAAGCTCGCTGGCTGTTCGGGATTCCTCGCGAGCGGATCGAAGTGGTGATCCACCCGCAATCGACGATTCATTCGATGGTTGAGTATATCGATGGTTCCATATTGGCGCAGTTGGGACCAACTGACATGCGCATGCCCATCCAATATGCGTTAACCTATCCCTTGCGGGTAACGTCTAACGGGATAGCACTGGATTGGGCGAACCTGCATAAGCTTGAGTTCGAGAAAGTGTCCCGGCGGAAGTTTCCGTGCCTGCGGTTGGCGCAGGAGGCTTTGGCTCAGGGAGGCGGTGCGCCGTGCATGCTCAACGCCGCCGACGAAGAGGCGGTAGCGGCGTTTCTGGATGGCCGGATCGGGTTTCTGGGTATCGCCGAGGTGATCGAAGCGACGCTGGAGAAAGCCCCTACCGCCCCGATGCATTCTATCGAAGAAGTTCTGGCCGCGGACGGGGAAGCCAGGCGCCTGGCACGCCTGGAAATTGCACGCTTGGAAATTGACCGGAGAAGGAACTAACACACTCATGCAAAGTTTCTTGTTCGCCATCGTATCGGTATCGATCGTCCTGGGAATCATGATCCTGGTCCACGAGTGGGGCCACTTCGTAGCTGCGAAGCTGTTCGGCGTTCGCGTGGAGACGTTCTCCATCGGGTTCGGCACACGGCTGTGGGGCTGGAAGCGCGGAGATACCGACTACCGGGTGAGCGCACTGCCGTTCGGCGGTTACGTCAAGATGGCCGGCGACAATCCGCTGGAGGAGCGCACCGGGGCGAAAGACGAGTTCCTCTCGAAGACCCGCTGGCAGCGGGTAGTAATTGCGGTGGCTGGACCGGCGATGAACGGGTTGCTCACGTTTTTCATCTTTTGGGGAATTTTCTGGCTGTACGGTGCGTCTTACCCGGCCTACTTCAAACAGCCGGCGGACGTCGCCGCGGTTTCTCTGAACGCCACCGGCTCCGACGTGCAGGCAGGGGACCGGATCGAGAAAATCAACGGTGTAGCCACTCCGACCTGGGAACGCGCATACGAAGAGGCCAGCAACCTGAAGCCTGGCGCGCCCGTGTCGATCGTGGTGCTTCGAGCCGGACAGAATCTAACGCTTGCGGTGCCGCTGAGCGAGCCTGCCACGCCGATTCTGGGTTTTCCTGCTGAGCCTCCTCTGGTCGATACCGTCGACCCCGCGTCTCCGGCTGGCAAAGCGGGACTGAAGCAGGGCGACCTGATCGTCGCGATGAACGGCAAACCGATCGTGGCCTTCGAGCAGTTGGTTGAAGTCGTGCGCGGATCGAACGGCAACCCGTTGAACGTCACCGTGCGCCGCGACGGCAAGGACGTCTCCTTTGACCTTAAGCCGGTGATGGGGCTCACCCCGGACGCCCAGCGAGTTTGGCTGATCGGCGTGGCGCGCGGAGTGGACAAGATGCGCGAGCGCATGGGCTTCTTCAGCTCAGCGCACGAAGCGGGCTTGCGGACCATGGCAGTGGCCAAGGAGATCGGTGGAGTCCTCGGCGGGCTGTTCTCCGGGCGGGTTTCAGTCCGCGAGCTGCAGGGGGTGGTGGGCATTGCGCGTGTTTCCGGCCAGGCGGCCAAGCAAGGTCTGACCAGTCTGCTCGAAGTGATGGCGGTGATCAGCTTGAACCTGGCGCTGCTCAACCTGCTGCCCATTCCGATTCTGGATGGCGGTCACATCCTGATGCTGACCATCGAAGGTTTGATGCAGCGCGATCTGAGCATCGCGGTGAAGGAGCGTTTCGTCCAGGTGGGCTTGGTGTTTCTCTTGGGCATCTTCGCTTTCGTAATGTATAGTGACATTCTGAGGCTCATTCAGAGCCACTAACTATGGCACTGGCGTCGTCCACTCCTTCGCACCGGGTATCCGTCGGGGAACGCATTAATGCGGCGGACTCCTCGGGACACCTCCAACAGGCCCTCGCCAAGAAGGGCATTCGCCTCACACGCCAGCGCCGCGCCCTGCTGCAGGTAATGGAGACCGCCACCCAGCATTTGGCGGCGAACGACATTCTGCGCCGCGCCCGCCGTATCGACCCCAACGTTACCCGCGTCACTGTTTACCGCACCATCGACCTGCTCAAACGCCACGGATTGATCGATGAGCTCGACCTGTTGCACCTGCGCGGAGAAGGGCACTACTACGAGAGCCGCGGCCCCCGCGACCACATCCACGTGGCCTGCTTGCGCTGCGGCAAAGTGCGCGAGTTCGAGAGCCATCTCTACGAGCAGTTAATGAAGCAGATCGAACGCGACTGCGGCATCAGCATCACCGTAACCCGCACCGAAGTAGGCGGCTACTGCGGCGATTGCCAACCCAAGCCGCGCACCTCCGCCTAGCCTTTGCCCCTCCCGAGTTGTGCATTCTCTCTTGGATAGATATACAGGGAACCTTATCGAGAGTTGGTTGCTGAGCGAATCGAAGTGGGTGCCCAGGTGTCGATTTCACACCTGGTTTCTCTCGTTTTTGGCTTGGCCTCGCGCCCGTAGCCCCGGCAATCGTGTCGAAAAACATTCCTATCCCAAAACTCCCAAACCAAAAAAGTGCAGCCGCGACTAACGTCAAACTCCGCTGCGTAGCGCCGCCATTTGTGGCGGAAAAGAATCCAGATCAAAGAGTGCCTCCGCTCAGATATGCCAGCGCCACCCACAACCACAAACTCGTGTGCGAGCGGTACACCACGACCTGGTTCGTATGTGATTTTTACGGCTTTTTGCGGGGTGCTGCCCGCGCTGAGGTTTTCTTAGCGGTCGTTTTCTTTTTCGGCAAGAGTTTCTTTACTCGCGATGCTGCGCGCGGCTTCGAGTAGAACTCCCGCGCCCGCTTCAAATCCTTGAGCACCTGAATTTTCAGTTCTTCCGGGCCGGAGAATTTCTGTTCGTCGCGCAGCCGGCGGCGGAACAAAACTTCCAACGCTCCGCCTTTCAACTCCTCGGAAAAATCAAACAGGTGACTCTCCACGGTCAGTCCCTGGCCGTTGAACGTCGGCCGCAAGCCAACATTGGTCGCCGAGCCATAGACCCTTCCCGTGCAGCGACTCTGCGTGACGTACACACCCGGCTTGGGCAGCAATTCATTTTGCGTGGCCAGGTTCAGCGTCGGCACGATCAGGCGCCGCCCCTGTCCAGTCCCGGTGCGAATCTCGCCCTCCAGCGCAAACGGGCGACCCAGCAACTTCTCCGCTTTGGCCACGTCGCCCGCGGCGACCGCGGTGCGAATCGCGGTGCTGGATACCACCACGCCTCCCGCCGACAAGGGAGCGACGGTCTGCACCTCGAATCCCCAGTTCCTTCCGATCTCTTCCAGGCGGCGCACGTCGCCGGCCTGCCCTCGGCCAAAACGGAAATTTGCGCCCACCAGCACGCCGCGCACCGCCAGCGTTTCCACCAGGATGCGCTGCGCGAATTCCTCCGGCGTCAGTATGGATAGCGCGCGATCGAAACGCAGCACCAGCGCCGCGTCCAGGCCTAGCTCCTCAAACGCCGCCAGACGCTGAGGCGTGGTCATCAGCAGCGCAGGCGAATCCTGCGGCCGCACAACCTTCAGCGGATGCGGATCAAAGGTGAGCACCGCTGCCAGCGAACCGCTTTGCCGCGCCCGTGCCACCACCGCGCGCAATATTTTCTGGTGGCCGATGTGCACTCCATCGAAGCTGCCGATGGAAACGATCGAACGCGGCAGCTCGCCGCCAAAATGCGCGCGCCATTCTTCCGGAGAGTGCAGCACGGCGAGCGCCATCAGTAGGTCCCCTGGAAGCTCAGGCCGTCGTAGGCCAGGCGAACATTTTCCGGCAAACGGGCGTTGGCCGCTTCATGCGAAAGATCGTGGCAGATGTGCGTGAACCACGCTTGCTTCGGGGTGAGCTCGCGAACCAGCGCCAGCGATTGGTCCACCGTCGAGTGCATCGAATGAGGCCTGTATCGCAGCGCGTCGAGCACCAGGTGATCGAGGCCGCGCAAGAGCTCTTTCGATTCTTCGCCCACCCCGCTGAAGTCGGTGAGGTAGCCGATGCTCCCGATTCGATATCCCAGCACCGGCAGCGGGCCGTGCATCGCCGGGACGGGAATCACCTGCGCCCCGAATAATTCAAACGGCCCGTCGACGGGATGCAGTTCAACGCCGGGAAGAATGCTGCCTTCCGGAGCCTTGCCTTCGAAGATGTAAGCGAAGGTTCGACGCAGGGTGGCCAACGTCGCTTCCGAAGCGTAAATCGGCACGGCGGCATGCTGCTTGATGTTGAAGGCGCGAATATCGTCGAGGCCCAGGATGTGATCGGCATGGCCGTGGGTGAACAGCACTGCGTCGAGACGCCCAAGTTCGGCGCGCAGGGCCTGGTAGCGGAAGTCCGGCGTGGTATCCACCAGCACTTCGTGGCCGCCGAACGAGAACAAGACCGAGGGGCGCGTGCGGCGGTCGTGCGGGTCGGTCGACGTGCACACCGCGCAGCCGCACCCAATCGTGGGAACGCCCATGGACGTGCCGGAACCGAGAACGGTCAATTGCAGTGGAGGCAGAACATATCTCCGGAAGAAAAATTATGGCCGCCGGCACGGAAGCTGGTAACTGGCAGGCGGCCGAAAGCGGCGCTGCCCGCGAGCGCGGCGTTCAATTGCCTCAGCGATCGCCTCGAAGCAGCCGCGTGCAAACTACGGCCGGGCCTTGGCCTTTTCGCCCACCGCCGCCCCCGCGGCGGCTCGGGACACTTCCATGAAGGTGAGCTTAAGGCTTCCGAGGATTTCGACCAGCAGTTGCTCGTCTTCCGCGGCGAGGTTGCCCTGGGTTTTTTCCCGCAGCGCGTCAAGCATGTCGATCAAGTCGCGAGCGCCTTCCAGGTCCACGAACGCTTTGCCGGTCCGCGGATCGGCCATTCCGCCGAGCACGGCCGCGGCGTTACGCGCAAGAAAATCTACCAGCATCTGGAACCCGCGCGAGGGTCCAATGGACTCGACCGGGCCACCGGCGCCTTCCATTCCCGGCGCGGCGATGCCCGGGCCCGGCTTGGCCCGAAACAGTTCGGGCGCCGGCGGCGCGGCAGCTTTGGCAGCCGCGGCGGTTTCGCTCTCGCGGCGCTCCTGTTCGACGGCTTCCTGGCGAAGCTCTCCTTCGGCGTTAAAGAGCCGGCGGTCTACAACTTTGAATGATTCGTCGCTCTTTTGTTCTTTCAAAGAAGACTCCCAAAACAGTCAGGTTTATGCGTTAGCAACCGCAAGTTTAGCATCCGCCATTGGCAGCCACAAGGCATCGCGGGCGCGTGGACGACGACTCCCAGGCTGAAAGTAGACTAGTCGAGTTCTGGTCCGGGCCGCCTGCCACGGTGCGCCGCAATGGGTTGCCACGCCACAACGTCCGTTGTGATTTGTCTGCGAGTACCGTAAAGTTGCGAGTCGGTTGGGGAGCGTTTTTTGAAAGCGAAGCGCAAAAAAATCGCGAAGGGACGGCCGGCCAGGACTGGGACGAAGGCGCGTACGAAGCCCGGCGTGAAGGCCCACGTGAAGGCCGGCGCGAAAAATCGCCGCGCACGCTCGCCGCGCAAGCCCATGCCGGCGCAGGCGTCGACGCTCGCAGGCGAGCGCTTCGAGAAACTGGTGGCCCTCCAGGCGCGGCTCCGCGGCCCTGGCGGGTGCCCTTGGGATGCCGAGCAGACCCACGAAAGCCTGCGGACCTTCCTGATCGAGGAAGCCTACGAAGCGCTCGACGCGCTGGAATCCGGCGACCCGCAGAAATTTGCCGGTGAGCTGGGCGATTTGCTGTTGCAAGTGATTTTCCATGCGATGTTGGCGCAAGAGGCAGGAAACTTCACGATTGCAGACGTGATTGATGGAGTCCATTCAAAAATGGTCCGCCGCCATCCGCACGTATTCGGTACGGTGAAGGCCGGCACATCGGCCCAGGTGCTGAAAAATTGGGAAGAAATTAAGGCGGCAGAGCGCAAAGCGGAAAGGCCCTCCAGGACCAGCGAGGCCGAATCGATCCTGTCGGCGGTGCCGCGCAAGTTGCCGGCGCTCCTGGAGGCCCACCAGATCACCCGCCGGGCCGCCAACATCGGCTTCGATTGGAACGATGCCGGCGGAATCTTCGATAAGATCGAAGAGGAGTCGATGGAACTGCGCGCCGCCATTCACGATCAGCGCGCCCAGGAAAATTCCAACGGGGAAGTGGCAAAATCGGAGAAGCACTCGCAGACCCCTCACGTTCACGAAGAGGTCGGCGACCTGCTGTTTGCCGCGGTGAATATGGCGCGATTCCTGGGGCTCGATGCCGAGGTGGCCCTCAAATCGGCCAACCGGAAATTTCGCGAACGCTTTGGATGGATGGAGCGGCAAGTGGCGACTACCGGACGCCGGCTGGCCGACGTCCCGCGCGAGAGAATGGAAGAGCTCTGGAACGAATCGAAAACCAAAGCCGGGAAGGTGCCTTCAGAATGAAGGGCGGGGCCAGATTAGGAACGCCGTCGGGGACCAGGAAGAAGTCTCCTAGCGCGCTAGCGTCGGATGCTGCACCAATCACGCCGGTAATTACCTCAAATACTCCGGAAACTTCCTCGATCGCCGTTCGTCATTGCAGCACCCTCGCCGAATTCGCGCAGTGCGTGGCGCTCGAACACATCACCTGGGGCGAGCAGTTGGTGATCCCCTCGGCGATGTTCGTAGTGGCGCACGAAACGGGAGGCCAGATTCTAGGCGCCTTCGAGAAAACTGCGCCCGGCGCTGCGGAAAAGCTAGTCGGCTTTCTGATGGCGGTGGCCGGAATCCACGGCCAGCAGGTATTCCTGCATTCCCACATGACTGCGGTCCTCCCCGAGTATCAGAATCACGGCATCGGACGCCAATTGAAATTGGCGCAGCGGGACGACGCCCTCGCGCGCGGCATCGCGCTGGTGGAATGGACCTTCGATCCGCTCGAGATTCGCAACGCCTACTTCAATATCGTTCGGCTGGGCGCGGTGATGCGGCGATTCATCCCCGATTGTTACGGGGTGACGGAAAGCCCGCTGCACGGGGGATTACCCACCGACCGCCTGGTGGCAGAGTGGTGGGTGGGTTCGCCAAGGGTGAAGGCCATCATCGCCGGCCCGGCCCAAAAAGTCGCCTCCGGAAAAGCGGTGCAGCGCATCGCCTTGCCGGCGAACATCGGCGAGATCAAGAAACAGGGCCGCGCGGCAGCCGAAAAAATTCAGACCGGGATCCGCCAGAAATTCCAAAAACTATTCGCCGATGGCTATACCGTGACGGGATTAGAGACCGGGCCGCGCGAAGTGAACTACGTCCTCGAGTCCGGTTTCCAGGCGCGCTGAGCCCGGCCAGTCGGCTTGCCGGCTGAGGCGCGCGAGCGCATATTGGAGGCTCAAAAAATCCTAAGGTGAAGGAAGCCCCTCGTCATGCGCGTGCGCAAAATTGAGTTACGCGAAATTCAGTTGCCGCTCCTGGCGCCGTTTGAGACCAGCTTTGGCAGCACCTCGCTTCGCAAGATTCTCCTGGTCGAAGTCGATGTCGACGGCACCAGCGGCTGGGGCGAAGTGACCGCCGGCGAGAACCCCTTCTACTCCCACGAGACGGTCGGCACCGCGCAGCACATCATTTCCGAGTATGTTTGGCCGATTCTGCGCGACGCCGAATTCGGCTCGGCGGCGCAAGTGTTTGACCTGCTGGCGCGGATTCGCGGCCACGAAATGGCCCGCGCCGGCGTGGAGACGGCCATCTGGGACGCCGAAGCCAAGCAAAAGAACATGCCGCTGTGGAAGCTGATCGGGGGCGCCCGCATCGAAATCCCGTGCGGTGTTTCGATCGGCATTCAGCCTTCAATCGAACAGCTCATCGCCAAGGTCGAAAAGGAACTCCGCGCCGGCTACCAGCGCATCAAAATTAAAATTAAGCCTGGCAAGGACGTCGAGCCGGTAGCCGCGCTGCGCGAGCGCTTCCCGCAAATCCGCCTGATGGCCGACGCCAACTCCGCCTACACTCTCGCCGACATACCTCTCCTCAAAAAGCTCGACACTTTCCACTTGATGATGATCGAGCAGCCGCTGGACCACGACGACATCTACAACCATGCCGCTCTGCAAAAGCAGCTTGCCACTCCCGTTTGCCTGGACGAATGCATCGTCTCGCTCGAACACGCCCGCGCCGCCATCGCAATCGGCGCCTGCCAGATCATCAACATCAAGCTGGGGCGCGTGGGCGGCATCACCGGAGCCCGGCGTATCCACGACCTGTGCCAGCAAAAGGGGATTCCGGTGTGGTGCGGAGGAATGCTGGAGTCGGGGATAGGCCGAGCCCAGAACATCGCCATTTCCACCCTTCCCAACTACATCCTCCCCGGCGACGTCTCCGCCAGCAAGCGCTATTGGGCCGAGGACATCATCGAGCCGGAGGTGGAAGTAACGCCGAATGGCACGATTCGGGCGTCGGCCAAGCCGGGAATCGGATATGCGCCGCGGCTCGACCGGATCGACAGCCTGACAGTGAAGTGCGATACCTTAAAGTAGTCTCGAGATCAACCTAAAGTTCCAGTGGAACATTCGTATGTCAATTTATGGCTGTAATCAAATGGTTGAAGAATGACACATTCTGTCGCATGCCCTGGCTCAGAACATGCCCGAAGCAGCTTCATGTATATGCTGAAGTTGAGTCTCAGCCCTCGGTTGGCCGCGCCACGGCTTTAGTGCTTCTTTAAGGCTCGGCCCGGCACAATTAATAATGGCTCTCCCGCCTCAGTAAGTCCCGCACTCCTGGCTCGGGCGCTTGAGACTTCGTTGACACTGGAAAGTTCGCATGCTAGTTTCCGTCGGCGCTCGAAGCAAGAATCAAGGAGTACCAAACAGAAATCAGAAGATCAAAGCGCAGAGCGGAAGCGCCCGCCCACCAAATGACTAACGCTCCCACCTCCGAAACCAAAGTTAAAGCCTTCGCTGAGACGTCGGCACGCAGACGCCGCATCGCCCTGATCCCCGGCGACGGCATCGGGAAGGAAGTAATCCCCGAGGCTCGCCGCGTACTCGAAGCCGCCTGCGGCTCCAAACTCGACTTCACGGAATTCGACTGGGGAGCCGACCGTTACCTTCGTGACGGCACCACCCTGCCGGCAGGCGCGCCGGAAATGCTCTCCAGAGATTTTGACGCGATCCTGCTCGGAGCCATCGGCGACCCTCGGGTGCCCTCAAACATCCACGCCGCGGATATTCTGCTGGGCTTGCGGTTCAAGCTCGACCTTTACGTGAATGCCCGGCCCTGCATCCTGTTCGACCGCCGGATGACTCCCCTCAAGGACCGCACCGAGAAAGACATCCAGTTCATCGTGTTTCGGGAGAATACCGAGGGCCTGTATTCTGGTATCGGCGGCTTTTTTAAGAAAGACACCCCGGACGAAGTGGCCACCCAGGAAGATGTGAACACCCGCAAAGGCGTCGAGCGGATCATTCGCTACGCCTTCGAGTACGCTCAGGCCCGCGGCCTCCGGCGCCTCTGCATGAGCGACAAATCGAATGCCTTGAATTTCGCGCACGACCTGTGGCAGCGGGTTTTTCATGCAGTCCGCAAGGAATACCCGGAAATCGTCTCGACCCATATGTATATCGATAATTTGCTCATGCAGATGGTGCGCGACCCTTCGCAGTTCGATGTGATCGTCACTTGCAACGTGTTTGGAGATATCGCCAGCGATTTGGGGGCCCAGATCGCAGGTGGGCTGGGGCTCGCGCCATCGGGGAATATTCATCCTGGGCGGGTTTCGATGTTTGAGCCGGTCCACGGATCCGCGCCCACGATTGCAGGGAAGAATCTGGCTAACCCGTTGGGATCGATTCTTTCCGCGGCGATGATGCTCGAATACTTGGGTCTCAAAGATCAGGCCGCCCAAATCGATACCGCGGTGCGCGCCGCGATTCGCGAAGGCCAGACCCCAGCAGACCTCGGCGGGCACCTCGGCACCCGCGAAACCGGACAATGGGTAGCCGCGCAGCTCGCCGCCCACTAGCGGACGCCTTCACTCCGGCTACTTAAAGTTCCAGTTGAATAGCAAACCCCTCACGTTAATGCCGCAAAACCACAGAATCCACGCTGGAAATTCCTAGTAGACGTACTGCGCGGGTCGCGGAGAGCGCCGGTATAGCTGCGCGATCAGCACCCCTAACAGGAACCCGCCCACGTGCGCCCACCACGCCACTCCTCCCATCGATGCTGCGCCCAGGGATCCAATGCCGCTCAGGAACTGAATCGCGAACCACAGGCCAATGAAGACCAGGGCCGGAATTTGCGCGGTGAACCAGATAATGAATAGCGGAACCAACGTAAGGATGCGCGAAGAAGGGAAGAACACGATGTAAGCCCCCAGGACGCCGGCGATCGCCCCGCTAGCGCCAATGCCCGGAAGCTTCGAGCCCCATGAAAACGCTAGTTGCGCGATCCCCGAGCCCAGCCCACATATCAAGTAAAACACTAAGTAAGTGAAGTGGCCCAGCCGGTCCTCCACCTGCCCGCCGAAAATCCACAGGAACCACATATTCCCAAGAATGTGCAGCAGCCCGCCATGCAGAAACATGCTGGTGAAGAGGGGGATGAATGCTTGCGCGAAGGTGACGTGGTGCTGCCCAGCGAGCGCCATCGAGACTCGCGCAGGGACCATTCCATAGAGGTTGATAAACGCTTCGGCCGCCCGATCCGGAAGTGATACTTGATATATGTAGACCAGCACGTTGGCAATAATCAGGAGCAACGTCATCGCCGGGAACGTCAAGCGCGGGCTTAGATTTTTCAGAGGGATCATACGCGAGCACGCGACGCCAGAATTCGAAACTCACGAGTAGAGCGCTGAGCCTTTAGATGTCCAACGGCCGAATGCTCCACTTCAACTCCCTCATGAAAGCGTGCGGCGGAACTTGAAGTCGCGCCATGCACCCGAGCGGTCCGAGCAACCTCGAATTCGATCCAGCCATTTTCCGGAAGATTTTACTTTAAGGCATCTTGGATATTGGATGCGCGTATCGGACGGCGACTTCAAAATTTACTTTACCTACAGGCGCGTGAAATTCAACCATGAATTCCGAGAAAATAATTAAAGTAAATCCGCGATGCAGGTCGGCTCGAACTTCAAGTAATAACGAATGGTGTGGGCCGCTACTGCGACCGCGATAGACATTGCGCCGCAGGCGCTGCTGTGTTAAAAATTTTGTTCACTCATTTATATTTTTGCCGCACGGATGCTGCTGAAAATCCCGTGCAAGTTCAAGTAAAAGAGAATGTCGGCATGCCGACATATTGATGCCACTCCGCGAATCCGAAGCCATCATCTTGCAGAGTTATAATATGGGCGAAGGCGATCGGCTGGTGAGTTTTCTCAGCCGGCGCGAAGGACGCATTCGCGGCGTCGCCGCGGGCGCCAGAAAACCTAAGACCAAATTCGGCTCCACTCTCGAACCGCTCTCGTACATCCGCATTTGGTTTTTCGAACGCGAAACTCGCGAGCTGGTCCGCATCACCCAGAGCGAATTGATCGAATCGTTCATGTCGCTATACTCGGACTATCCCACTAGCGTCGTGTTGGCTCTCTTCTGCGAGATTACCGAGGGCGTGCTGCCAGACCGCGAGCCTTCCGACCCGGCCTTTCGTCTGCTACTCCTGGCCGCCCAATCGATCAAGAAGACCGGCCGCACCGTATTGCCACTGGCGTATTTCGCTCTTTGGTCGGTAAGATTAGGGGGATGGCTGCCATCCTTGAAGGCCTGCGCGAAATGCGTCAGGGAACTCGCAGCCGGGCCAGCCTATTTCACGCCGGCGCACTTAGGTCTGACCTGCGAGAAGTGCCGGGCGCCGGGCATGAAGGCCCTTTCGCCTGCAGCTCTGGCTGCGGCGCGCAAGATTGAGGTCGAAAAGCTGGAAAAACTGAACGAAACCGAGATTCCTCCGCGTGCGGCGGCCGAACTCACCAACTACATGCTGGACATCATCGAGCATCAGCTCGAAAAGAAACTCAAAACGCGATCCATGCTGGAGTCAAACGCTTGAAGCAAACCTCGAAACACGCGCAGGCCGCCTCGCCGGCGCACTTAAAAAAGCCTGTGAGCGCGTCAGCGGTGGCGTCGTCTCCAGGTGGAGCGGTCGCGGCGCACAGCCTCACCTTTCAAAACCTTCTACTTAAACTTGAAACGTATTGGGCTGACCGTGGCTGCGTCCTCCAGCAGCCCTACGACGTGGAGGTAGGCGCGGGCACCATGCATCCCGAGACCTTCTTGCGCGTCCTCGGTCCCGATCCTTACAACGTGGCGTACGTGCAGCCCAGCCGCCGCCCGGCGGACGGACGTTATGGCGAGAATCCCAACCGGCTCTACAAACACTTCCAACTTCAAGTGCTGCTCAAGCCCGCGCCGGTGAATATTCAGGACCTCTACCTGGAGAGCCTCGCTGCCATTGGAATTGACTTGAAGCATCACGACGTGCGATTCGAAGAGGACAACTGGGAAGCCCCAACGCTCGGTGCGTGGGGCGTAGGATGGCAAGTGTTACTTGATGGTTTGGAGATCACCCAGTTCACCTATTTCCAGCAGTGCGGCGGAATCGACCTCCAGCCGGTTCCCGTGGAAATTACTTACGGGCTCGACCGCATCTCAACGTACCTTCAAGGAGTGACTAAGGTCTATGATCTGCGATGGTCGGATAATACTTTATATGGGGTGGTGCGGCTCGCGGACGAGCAGCAATTCTCAACCTATAACTTTGAGTTGGCCGACCCGGCAATGACCCGGAAGATTTTCGATTTGAGCGAAGCCGAGGCGTCGCGCCTGGTGAAGCTTTACTCGAAGACGCAGGGTAAGGAGCGCGCCCGATTCCCGCTGCTCGCGGCGTACGAGATGTGCTTGAAGTGTTCCCATAACTTTAATGTGCTCGACGCGCGCGGTGCAATTTCTGTCACTGAGCGCGCGGCGATGATCGCGCGCGTGCGGCAGCTCTCGTGTCAGGTAGCAGCTCTGTGGCTCGACCAGGCGCCGCTGCGCGCGGAATTTTCCGGGGCGGTGAGCGAGTGAAGGGGCGATCTGATTTCTTACTTGAGATAGGCTGCGAAGAGATTCCGGCGGGATTGCTCCCGGGCGCGATCAAAGACATTCAACAAATACTTGAGAAACATCTTGGTGAATTGGGATTACGCGAAGGCGCAACGATTCGCGCAGTAGGGGCGCCGCGCCGAATTGCAGTGATGGTTGAGGATTTGCTCTTGCGTCAGGCGGACTCAGTGAAGGAAGTTCTAGGGCCGCCGAAGTCAGTCGGCTTCGATAAAGTCGGCGCGCCGACTCGCGCCGCGGAAAGCTTCGCACAGAAGCAGAATGTATCGCTTGAACAAATCTCAATCGTCACTACCCCGAAGGGCGAATACCTCGCCTACAAGCAGCAGATTGTTGGCCGGGTAACTTCAGACATTTTGAGCGAATCGCTGGCGCAGTGGATTCAGGAACTCGCGTTTCCCCGCTCCATGTATTGGACGTTAAAGAGCGGCCCGAAATTTACCCGCCCGATTCGCTGGATCGTGGCGCTGCTGGACGGCAAGGTGGTTCCGTTTACCTTGGCGGACGTCCACTCGGGTAACACAACTAGCGGACATCGCTTTCTCGGAAAGCGTTCGATTCCTTTGCATGGTGCACCGGACTACCTATCCGCGTTGCGCGCCAACTTCGTAATGGCCGATCCGGCGGAGCGCCGCAAGAGAATTGAATCGCAACTGCAGTCCGTGCCCCACGCCAGGAAGCTTCATGTACACGCTGACCCCGGCCTGGTCGACCTCACGTCTTACTTGAATGAATTTCCGACCGTAATCATGGGCGACTTTGACCCTTCCTATCTCGAATTGCCGGACGAAATCCTGCTCACTGTCATGCGCGATCATCAGAAGTACTTCGGAGTGGAAGACAAGGACGGGAATCTCGCGCCTCATTTCCTGGCGGTCATTAATCTCGAGAATGACTCGAAGAATTTGGTTCGCGCCGGTCATGAAAAGGTGCTGGCTGCCCGGTTTGCCGATGCCCGCTTTTTCTGGGAGACCGACCAGAAGCACACTCTCGCCGAATATCTGCCGAAACTCGCCGCGGTGACCTACGAATCCCGCCTGGGCACCTACGGCGACAAAGTGGAGCGCATGCGGCAGATCGCCCGCTGGATCGCCGAGCAGTGGTTCAGCTCCGGTTATCACCAGGCGGATGTTTCGGGCGCCGATCGTGCCGCCGAGCTCGCGAAATGCGATTTGGTGACGGATATGGTGCGCGAATTCACCGAACTGCAGGGAATCGTCGGCGGACTGTACGCCCAGGTGCAAGGAGAGCCGGAAACGGTCTCCTCCGCGGTGTACGATCATTACCGTCCGGTGGGTCTCGAAGATCCCATCCCGCGAAACATCACTGGTTGCATCGTATCCCTCGCGGACAAGATCGATTCGATCGTGGCTTGCTATGCGATTGGAGCCATACCCTCAGGTTCAAGTGATCCATTCGCTTTGCGGCGGGCTGCTCTGGGTGTGGCCAAGATCATTTTTGAACTTCAACTCCCACTTTCACTTGCGCAGCTCGTTGCCGCGGCCGCCAAGGCCCTCGAAGAGCGAGCGCCCAAACGTAAGGTGGATTCCGAAGCTGAGAAGTCAGTGATTGAATTTCTACTGGAACGTGCCAAATACATTCTTCGCGAACGGCGCGGGTTCGCCTACGACGAAGTGAATGCGGTGTTCGCAGCGGGTGCCGATGACTTGGTGGACGCCGCCCAGCGCTTGGCGGCGGTGCAGGCGATTCGCAAGACCAGGAATTTCGAACCGCTGGCCAGCGCCTTCAAGCGCATCCGCAAGATTGTCGAAAAGGCTGGCACCAACGGGCCGGGCATGACCGGCAAACTCTCAGCGGTTCGGTCGCAGTTGCTGGAAGACGGCGCGGAGAAGGATTTGCATCAGGCGGTAATTCGGGTGCGTGACCGAGCCACCACCGAGAAGCGCCAAGGGCGATATCGAGAAGCACTTGAAGCCATCGCTGAGCTGCGTCCGAGCGTGGACAAATATTTCGATGACGTGATGGTAATGGTTGAACGTGAGGATCTCCGGAATAACCGGCTCACCATGCTCGGTGGTTTGTTAAAGGAGTTCTCGACCATCGCGGACTTTTCGGAAATCGTCACATCCGAAGTCTAAGGTGCGAGTGAATGTTTTACTTGAATGGCCGCGTTTTGTCATGGGCACGCGCAGTAAGTGTCCGGTCGGCTCATCTCAGCCGACACGTTTTGTCACATGACGGTTTTGCTTTAAGTTTTGCTGCTTGATGCGTCGGCGAGCCGACAGCTCAACCCATACCTAAAGCCCGCTATCGCGGGCGAATGAGAGGAAGCGTGAAATACGTTTATTCGTTTGGAGGCGGTAAGGCGGAAGGCGACGGAGAAATGCGCGATATTTTGGGAGGCAAGGGCGCGGGCCTGGCGGAGATGACCCGCATCGGGCTGCCGGTGCCCGCAGGCTTCACCATCACCACCCAGACCTGCAAGTACTATCTCGAGAACAATAAGAAATATCCCAAAGAGCTCGCCAGTGAAGTCCGTAAGGCGATCGAGAAGCTTGAAAAGCAGACCGGAAAGAAGCTGGGCGACGCAAACGACCCGCTATTAGTCAGCGTGCGGTCCGGTTCAGCGCGATCCATGCCCGGGATGATGGAAACCATTCTGAACCTGGGCCTGAACGAAAAGTCCGTGGAGGGCCTGGCGAAGCGCACCGGCAACGAGAGATTCGCGTTCGACGCGTATCGCCGCTTCGTGCAGATGTACTCCGCCGTGGTGATTGGGCTTCCTAAGGAAGAACTTGAAGAGCGCTTACGCTCGTTGAAGACCCGACTGGGCGTGACCGACGACACCAAGGTCACCGGGGCGGGCTGGCGCGAACTGGTAAAGGAATACAAGCAATACTTTAAGTCGAAAACCGGCAAGGATTTCCCTGAGGATCCGGTCGAACAGATCTGGGGAGCCATCGGCGCCGTGTTCCAATCCTGGAATGCCGAGAAAGCGGTGACGTACCGCCGCGTCGAGAAGATTACCGGGCTGATTGGCACCGCAGTGAACGTCATGCAGATGGTTTTTGGCAACCTCGGCGACAATTCGGGCACCGGAGTTTGCTTCACCCGCGACCCCTCCAGCGGAGAGAAGATCTTTTACGGGGAATTCTTGCTGAACGCGCAGGGAGAAGACGTTGTTGCCGGCATCCGCACTCCGATGCCCCTGTCGGAACTAGCCAAGAAAATGCCCAAGGTGTATCCGCAGCTCGAAAAGGTGCGCAATACCCTCGAAAAGCATTACCGCGACATGCAGGACCTGGAATTCACCATCGAAGACGGCAAGTTGTATATGTTGCAGACGCGCACCGGAAAGCGCTCGCCCCAGGCGACTTTCGTCATGGCTGTCGAGATGGCCAACGAGAAACTCATCAGCCGCGACGAAGCCTTGATGCGCATCAAGTCCGAAGACATCGAGCGCCTTTTCTATCCGGTCATCGATGCGGCTTCCGCAAAGGAGCTGCAAGGCCGCAAGCTGGGCAGCGGGATCAATGCCGTTCCCGGAGCGGCGGTAGGGAAAGCGGTTTTCACCGCGCACGAAGCCGAGGCTTGGGCCGCGCGTGGGGAGAAAGTAATCCTGATCCGGCGCGAAACTAGCCCCGAGGACGTCGGAGGAATGTTCGTCGCCCAGGGAATTCTCACTGCGACGGGCGGCAAGACCAGTCACGCCGCAGTAGTCGCTCGTGGTTGGGGCAAATGCTGCGTGGTGGGTGCGGAAAAGTTCGATATCAACGCCGGCGCGAAGGAGATGCGCGCCGGCGGTAAGGTAATTAAGGAAGGCGATTGGGTCACCTTGGATGGTAACGAGGGCGACGTATATGAAGGACAAGCCAAGCTGGTCACCCCGGTCCATCCTAAGGCTTACTACACGCTGTTGGAATGGGCCGACGGAATTCGCCGGCTGAAGGTCCGCACCAACGCCGATACGCCGCAAGACGCCCGCAACGCTCGCGAAATGGGCGCCGAAGGTATTGGGCTCTGCCGCACCGAGCATATGTTCTTTAAGGATTTCGAGCAGCCGGAGAAGAGCGCCGATCGCCAGCTCGCTATTCAGGAGATGATCGTTGCGGATAGCGTCGAAGCCCGGCGCGCGGCCTTGGCCAAGCTGCTTCCTTTCCAGCGGAGAGACTTCATCGGATTGTTTAAGGCCATGAATGGCCTTCCGGTCACCATCCGCTTGATCGACCCGCCCCTGCACGAGTTCGTCCCGCACGACCTGGACAAACAAAAGGAGCTCGCGCGCAAGATCGGGGTTCCCGTAGAGGTGGTCACCCGGCGAGTTGAACAGTTACATGAATCGAATCCCATGTTGGGGCACCGTGGCTGTCGCCTGTGCATCACCTATCCAGAGATACTTGAGATGCAGGTTCAAGCGATCATTGAAGCGGCGATCGAATGTCAGAAGGCTAAAGTTAAAGTGCTTCCAGAGATCATGATCCCGCTGGTGCTCGACCGTAAGGAATTGCAGATACTTGAACTAGCCACCAGGCGTGTGGCCGACGCGATCATCGCTAAAGCTAAGGTGAAGCTCGAGTATTTGGTTGGCACCATGATCGAGCTGCCACGGGCCGCGCTCACCGCGGACAAGATCGCGGAAGTGGCCGAGTTCTTCTCCTTTGGCACCAACGACCTCACCCAGACCACCATGGGCTTGTCGCGCGACGACGCCGGGAGATTCTTGCCCGATTACGTGGACGAGAAGAAGGCGGGCGTCTTCAAGAGCGACCCGTTCCAGAGCCTGGATGTCGAAGGCGTCGGCCAGCTCATTGAAATGGGCATCCAGCGCGGCAGAAAGACTCGCCCCAAGCTCAAAGTCGGCATTTGCGGCGAGCACGGCGGAGACGCGGAAAGCGTGCGGTTCTGCCACAAGGTCGGCATGGACTACGTGAGCGCGTCCCCGTTTCGCGTTCCGGTAGCGCGATTGGCCGCCGCGCAGGCGGTTTTGGAAGAAAAGGGCCGCAAGAAGTAGCGCATCCAGGAAAAAGAGAGAGCCGCTGATTACTCGGGACGCATCGGGACGGGCCAGCTCGCTGATTATCGGCATCTGCGGTGGTACCGGGTCGGGCAAGACCACCATCACCGACCGGATCATCGAGGCGTTCGCGCCATCCAGCGTGCTGGTCCTCCAGCAGGACCACTACTACAAAGACTTCCCAGAGCTCTCGCTGGAAGACCGCAAACGCGTAAACTTCGACCATCCCGACGCATTTGATACGCCGCTGCTAATCGAGCACGTCCGCCGGCTCCGCGCCGGCCTCGGAATCGACCGTCCATCCTACGATTTCACCGAATATCGCAGGCTCACCGAAACGGTCCGGCTCGAGCCGCGTCCGGCGATTATCGTCGAAGGCATACTGATATTCGAGAATGTCGGTCTGTGCGACCAGATGGACATCAAAATATTCGTCGATACCGACGCGGATCTGCGATTTATTCGCCGCTTGGGGCGGGATATTCGGGATCGCGGGCGCACCATGGATTCGGTGGTGAAACAGTACCTCGCAACCGTCCGCCCCATGCATTTGGAGTTCGTTGAGCCCAGCAAGCGCAACGCAGACATTATCCTGCCCGAGGGCGGCTACAATCAGGTAGGAACCGACCTGGTGATTCAGAAGATTCGCTCGCTAATCCCCCAGAGCGGCCGCAGCCGGACCGGCGACAACGTGAGCGAGCCAGGTGCCGCGCCAAAGTAGAAGTTAAAGTCAAAGCTGAAGTCGCAACCCGCCGTCTCGACTAGACTTAAAGTCACACTTCCGGAATAAACGCCCCAACCCCGTCCGACGCGCGCCATCCACGGATTCACCTTAAACCTGTACTTGAACTCCCGGAACCTTACACGAACTGATCCCTTCCACCTCCTTCCGCCGCGGTGCTACCCTCGCACGAAGTCAAAGGGATCCAAACCGAGGACTGTTCCCGTGAAGCGGAGAAAAGAAGACCGGGTGGCGCCGAAACCGCTCCCGCCTTTCACAAATCTAGAACGCAATTTTGTTGCTGTTCGGCGAATTTCCGTCGTTTGTTCTCATACACATCGGAGGGGGCATCTCTACCATGTTGCTATTGGATTTTCGCCCTGCCGGGGAACTAGATCGACCGCCGATTTTGAATCGCAACAACTGTAAGGATCAGAACCTGCAAGCTCTTTATTGTGAGCGGCATACAAAATCTGAATCGAGACTTACAAATCGCGGTAAATTGCCCGTTTGGGAGCTAATAACTTCTTTATTCTAAGTGAGATAAGCGACCAAGGCTGCGGCAAAATGCAATTTTATTAATTAGGCAGCGCTTAGCGGAGGTGCTCGCTGACTTCGTCGTTCTGGGCTACCAGCGCCACCGTGGCCAGCCCCACGAACAGGCCGTGCTCCACGATTCCGGGGATGTGGTCGAGTTCGGCTCCCAGTTTTTCCGGGTCTCGGATTTCGCCAAATTCGCAGTTGAGGATGTGATTGCCTTCGTCGGTGACGAACGGCTTTCCGTCCGGCTCCAGGCGCAGAGCGACGTCGGCGCCAAGCGCGGAAATCCTTCGAATCAACAGCGGCTCGGCGAACGAGATCACTTCCACCGGCAGCGCCATCGCGCCCAGCACCGTCACCAGCTTAGTGTGATCGGCGATCACCACGAAGCGCCGCGTGGCGGTGGCGACGATTTTTTCGCGCAGCAGCGCGCCCCCGTGGCCCTTGATCAGTCGCAGGTGCGGATCGATTTCGTCGGCGCCGTCGACGCTCACGTCGATTTGCGAGACGTCCTGGAAGGTGACCAATGGGATGCCCAGGCTGGTGGCCAGCTTGTACGAGTTCGCGGAAGTGGGGATGCCGCGAATCTGCAGCCCGGCTTGCACCCGTTCTCCGAGCAGCTTGATGAATTCCGAAGACGTCGATCCGCTGCCCAGGCCGACCACCATGCCGGACTCGATGTAGCGAATGCCGGCGTGCGCGGCGGCTTTCTTTTCGTGGGTGAGGTCAGGCATGTTGCTATCACGCTCCTGTTCGCGAAATGAGCAAGCTACGGTGCCTGGTGCTCCGCACCGCCCGCGGCGCCCGCTTCTACGTCGGCATTTTCAAAAAGCAATACGCGCCCAGAAAAAGGAAAATCGCATCCGGCGACCATCCCGCCAGCAGCGGCGGCAACTGGCCCACCGCGCCCATGGCCTCAAACAACCGCGCCATCGACCAGTAAATTACACTGATGGCCACCGCCAACGCCAGCCCGCCGATCGCCCCGCGCGTCCCCACCAGGAATCCAAACGGCGCGCTCAGGAAAATAATAATTACCGCGATCATCGGAAACGCGAATTTCATATGCCACTGCACCGTCAGCCGCGATGTGTCGAACCCCGCCTGGCGCAGCCCGGCAATATAAGCGCTCAGCTCGGACCAGTTCATCTGATCGTACTGACGAACTTCACGGCGAAAATACGAAGGGGGCTCGGTGATCTCGGAAAGCGAAAGCACTTCGAAGGGAAGATAGCGGGTGATCTGTTCGTGGTCGAAATCGCGCACCCAGCCATTTTCGAGAATCCAGACGCCCAGTTTGGGCTCCCACATCGCTCGGTCGGCGAAGATGCGGCGGCGCAATTGGAACGTTTTGGGATCGAGCTCGAAGACGCTCAAGCCTCCGAACAGATCGTGATCGGAATCGAAAAGGTCGTAGTTGAAGAGCTTCGATCCTTGCCCGAAGATCCACTGATGGGCGGGCTGAGAATAGGTCTGCGCGGGCCGCCCCTTGATCTGGTTGCGCAAAGCATCCTGGGTGCGATTGGCGTAGGGCAGGTACGTGTTGTCCATGGCGAACATGCCCACCGCCAGCAGCAAGCCGGTGAGCAGCAACGGCAAGTTCAGGCGATAGAGGCTCACGCCACTGGCCTTGAACGCCACCACTTCGTTGTTTTTGGCCATCACCCCGAGCGTTACCAGCACCGCCACCAATGCCGCCAGCGGCGTGAGTTGATAGACCAGCAATGGCACCAGATAGCCGAGATACGAAAGCACCACCGAGCTCGGCACATGGTTCTTCGAGATGTCGGCCAGCAGATCGAACAGCGTGAAAGCGTCAAACACCAGAACGAAGCCGGCCAGCACCAGCGCGAAATAGGAAATGAAACTGCGGAACACATACACGTCCACCAGCAGCGGAAAGCCGTTCATTCCGGCTTTCTGCGCCGCTCGGCGGCCCAGCGACGACACCAGCGGGATGCTCACCGTGGCGGTCATCCCGCCTGCGCCGCCGTTCGCGGGGGGCGGCGTGGCGCGAGACTTGGCGGCGCTCCGCTTGGCGACCAATTTGTCCCACATGCGGGACATGTAGCTCTGCTTGCCTCCGTGCTCCACCCGGCGAAACAGTGTGATCGCAAAGATGGTGGTGATAATATTTGCGGCCCACACCCCCACCGCCGGATGCAACAGGCCTTGCTGGGCCAGGCGGATGCCGACGAGCAGCAGCATGTAATAGCCGGCGATGAGCAGCAGCGTCAGCACCAAGCCGGAAGCGCGGCCTCCGCGGCGGGGACGGATCCCGGCGGAAACGCCGAGCATCGCGAACACCAGACAGGCCGCGGGAAAGGCCAGGCGGCGGTAGAATTCGATGCGCGAATCGCGCCAGCCCGGGCCGTGAATTTTGAGCAGCGCCGCCACCGGCAGCTCGGCGTCGGAAAGCGACGGCGTTGCACGTTCGGAACTGCTGATGGCAATCGGCAAGTCGCTCGATCCGAACGTGCTAACGTTATAACGAAGCGGATCGTGCGGATCGAATTCGTGGGTGCTGCCGCCGCGCAGATGCAGTTCGAATTGGTTGTTGGCCGGGTCGTTTACCACGATGGCGTCTTCCGCCAGGGTGATGCGCATGCCGGTGGCGGAGCCGGTTTCGGCGAGGAAAACGCCGCGCCAATGGGCCGCGGTGGCGGAAACGTCTTCGACGTAGAGGACCGTGTTCGGGAAGCGTTCGTCGAACACGCGGGGCTGCACCGCAAAAGGAACCTGCGATGACTGGAGCTGAAGTTCGAGCCGATGGAGAGTGCGCAGCGATGCCGGCCCCAGCCAAATCGTAATGGTCAACGTGAGGGCCGCCGCGATGGCCGCCAGCGCGCCGACCGGCAAGAGCAGGCGCCGCATGCCGATACCGAGCGCGTGAAGCGCCACGATTTCGCTATCCGCCGAGAGCCGCCCCAGGGCAATCAAGACGCCGACCAGAGCCGCCATCGGGAGCGTAAACACCAGTATCGGAGGCAGGGAACTTAGGAACAGCAGGGTAATACGGCCTGCGCCGCCCGCATGGCGCACGATCAGGTCCATCAGGCGCACCAGTTGCGGGATGAAAAATACGAACGTAAAAACGGCGAGGCCCAGCACAGTGTGGGAAAGGACTTCGCGAAAGATGTATCGGTCGAGGATGCGCATGGTAGCGCACGGCCATTCTAGCACGAGCAATCGAGTTCGATTGGAGAGCATCGGCCTGTGAATCCCGTTCACCTGGTATTGATCTGGCACATGCACCAGCCGGAGTACAAAGACCCCGCCACGCGGACCTACTTCCTGCCTTGGACGCGGCTGCACGCGCTGAAGGATTACTGGGGCATGGTGAAGATCCTGGAGGAATTCCCGGAAGTCCACATGACCTTCAACATGGTGCCGTCACTGGCCGCGCAGATTCGGGAATACGCGAGCGGGAATTTCCGGGAGCCGTGGTTCGATCTGGCGTTCATGGCGTCGAACGATTTGACGCGAGATCAGCGGCGCGAAATTCTGCTGCGCGCATTTCAGGCCAATCTCGATCGTCTGGTGCGGCGATGGCCGCGGTTCGGGCAATTGTTCGACGGCTATCAGTCCTCCGGGCTGGATGCGTCCATCGCGCAACTGGGCGTGCGGGACTGGCGCGATTTGCAGGTGCTCTCGCAGCTCGCATGGATGGACGAGGAATACCTGGCGCACGATCCGGTGGTGAGCGCGCTTTCGGCCAAGGGCGAGGGCTACACGGAAGGCGACAAACAGGCCTTGCGCGAAAAGCAGATGGAGTTGCTCGGGCGCGTCTTGCCGGAATATGGCAGCGCGGCCAAGCGCGGGCAGATTGAAATATCGGCAACACCGTTCTACCACCCCATCCTGCCGTTGTTGTGCGACACCGACATCGCGCGAACATCCAATCCCCACACGCCGCTGCCGTATCCGCCGTTTCGGCGGCCGGAGGACGCGCGCGAGCAACTGATGCGGGCCCGCGCATTCCACGAGAAGACGTTCGGTCAATTGCCGGCGGGCCTGTGGCCTTCGGAGGGCTCGGTCTCGGATCCGGTGGTGCTGATGGCGGCGGAGATGGGGTTTCGTTGGTTCGCCACCGATGAAGGGGTGCTGGGGCGCAGCCGCGGTCTGGGATTCGGGCGCGACGACAGCGGGTTTCCGCAGAACGCCGAATCGTTGTACACGCCGTGGAAGATCCGCTATGGCGGCAACGAAATCGCGGGTTTCTTTCGCGACCATTACATTTCCGATCTGATCGGATTCGTCTACAGCCGCATGGATGCGCGGAGCGCCGCGGAGGATTTTCATCGGCGGGTGCGCGCGGTGGGCGAGCGCACCGCGGCGCAGAAACCAGTGACGCTGGCGGTGATTCTGGACGGCGAGAACGCTTGGGAATATTACGACAAGAACGGAAGGGAATTCCTGCGGCGCTTTTACGATTTGGTGCGGCACGATCCGGACATCCACGCGCTTACTGCCAGCGAAGCGATCGCGGCCGCCGGCGAAATGCCGGTGCTGGACCATATCTTCCCCGGTTCATGGATCAACGCCAATTTCGACGTGTGGATTGGAGATGGGGAAGACGTTCGCGCCTGGGAATTGCTCGGAGATGCGCGGCAAGTATATGAAGACGCGGCGCGGCAGGCGAAAGACAACGCCCCGGGTGCGCCATCCGCGGAACAATTGGCGCGGGCATATGAATCGATATTAGTGGCGGAGGGCAGCGACTGGGATTGGTGGTACGGTCCGGAGCATAGCACCGCGAATGATCCGGAATTCGATTCGCTGTATCGCAAGCACCTTTCTGAAGTCTACGCCGCGCTGGGGCGGGAAGCGCCGAACGCGCTGGCCCAGCCGATCAAAAAGGCGCCGCAAAATGGGAAGCGCGAACCGCCCGCGCATTACCTGGATGTGCAGGTGGATGGGCGGGAGACCAGCTATTTTGAATGGCTGGGGGCGGGGACCTATAGCGTCGATCACCGCAGCGGCGCGCTGCATGCCGGCGCGGGAATCTTTTCGGGGCTGTCGTATGGGTTTTCGAAGGACCGGTTTTTCGTTCGCCTGGAACCGCTGACCGCGGATATTTCCGGGCCGGGAGAATGCGAGCTGCGCTTTACGTTCTGGGACACGCGGGAGAAGCTGGTCACCGTGCGGCTGGCGGGGAACCGGGTGACCGGAATCTCCATCGATGGCGGCGAGAACCGCGAGGGGAAAGTCGCCGCGGCCGCGGGGAAGATCATCGAAGCCAGCTTCTCGCGGGAATTGTTTGGGACGGAAAACCGGAAATCGCTGCAGCTTAGCGTGAGCGTATGGAAGGACGGCCTGCCGGTGGACGTGGTGCCGTCGTCTGGATACCTCGAAATTCCTCTGGGCGAAGATGTTTTCGCCTGGTCTATCGCTTCTCCTTAACTCAAGTAAAGCTCGATCCTGCGTTCTTTCTGCTGATACCTCACTCCCGTAAGGGAAAGCTCGGATGCCCACTGCGTAGTTCTCCGAATTCACTTGCTGGAAACAATCGCTTACACTCCGCGGCAATGAACGCCCTGGTTTCGAATCTGAAACCGCCCGGAAGTTTATCCGGGACCTGAGAAAAGCACGATCTAACGGTCCGGCGAGATGGCGTCGCGACTTTCGATCTATGCCAGTGTGCCCGGTTCGCCGGAGGCATCTTGAGAAAGCGTCTATTTCTGTGCAGCGTTATGGTCATCGCGTGTTGCGCTGGCCGGATGGTGCGCGGAGCCTTCTTCGATCGAAGTTGGCCTTATCCGCCGGACCGTATGGATCGCGACCGCTCTGCGCCACGCGCGCTGCCGCTCGCCGTCCCGCGCGCGCCACGGGCTTTGCCCGGTACCGTCCCGCACAGCTTCCCACACGGCGCGCCGCACACCATGCCCCGAGTGCTCGCGGCGAATCGCGGACAGGAAGAGCGTCGAGTGCAATTCGCATCCGCCGCCAACGATGCGACGGTGCTGTTGACCGACCGTGGGATCGCCTGGAGATTAGGGTCACGCGCAGGGCACGGCCGGGGGCTGGAACTGCGATTGCTGCATACCCGGAGCAAGTTGACGTGGCGAGCGGAAGACGTCCTGGCCGCGCGCGCGAATTATTTTCGGGGAAACGATCCACGCCACTGGCATTCGGGTGTGCCGCTGAGTACGCGGGCGCGCGCGGAGCGGGCATTGCCCGGAGTGGATTGGGTGGTTTACGGCCGCGGCGGCGACATCGAGTACGACATGATCGTTTCCCCCGGCCGTGCGGTGAGTCGCATCCGATTTCGGGTGGAGACACGGGAACGCGTTCGAGTGGATGCGGCGGGGGACATTTTGGTAGGAGCGGATGTCGCGCTTGGCGGCGCGGCGGCGATCCGCATGCACCGGCCCGTTGCGTATCAACAGGTGGACGGGGAGCGCGTGGCCGTCGCTGCCGCGTACCACCTGGCACACGATGGAACTCTTGGCTTTACGGTGGGCGCGCACGATCCGCGCCTGGCGCTGGTGATCGACCCGTATATCTCGATCACCTACGATTCCTTTCTCGGAATCGCCACCGAGTTCAGCACCGCCAACAGCGTGGTGCTGGACGCCGCGGGAAATCTATATGTCGGAGGCGCCGCGCAGAGTGGGACTCCGGCATACGGCGGCACTCCGAGTATTGCCACTTCCCAACTGGGCCCGCTTGGCGGAGATGCCGATATCACGGTCACCAAGATCAATCCCAACGTGGCCGGAGCTGAGTCAGTGATCTACATCAGTTACATCGGCGGCACCGATGACGACAGGTGCGGCGGGATCGTGGTGGATTCTTCGGGCAGCGCCGCGATTGTTGGCAGTACCAAGTCGCTGGATTTTCCCACCGCGGGCAACGCGACGCAGACGACGCTTACCGGAACACAAAACATGGTGATCGCGAAACTCGATCCCACCGGAAGCATTCTGCAGTACTCCACCTATTTTGGAGGATCGGGCGAAGAGGACAGCCAAAGCGCCATGGGGATCGCGATGGATGCGGCCGGGAGCATATACGTCACCTCGGATTCATCTTCAACCGATTTGCCAGCGACAACTGGAGCGTACAACGGACAGAACGGCGGAGGCGCGAGCGACGGGTTTCTGGCGGTGTACACACGAACGGACGCAACGCACTACGCGATCACGTACTGCACGTATTTTGGAGTGGACGCGACGGTGGGAAGCGCGGCAATCGCGGTGGACGGCTCCGCGCCTCCGCATGTCTACCTGGGTGGCTTCACGTCCGCGGCGGCAACATCCCTCACTTCCGGAGGATTCCAACACGCCTACGGAGGAGGAAGTTTCGACGGCTTCGTCATGGTGCTCACGCCCGAGGGTCTGGGAACGGCGGATTTCGACTACGCCACGCTGTTAGGAGGGGAGAATGAGGACCAAATTCTTGCCCTGGCGATCGACACTGCTTCGCCGCCAAACATCTACGTCACCGGAACCACCCAATCGACAACCTTCCCGGTAAACACTTTGCCTGCGGCGTATCAAGCGACCCTGGCGCAAACAACTGTGGACGGCATGACCGAGGCAACCGATGCGTTTGCCGCAATGCTCACCCAAAACAATGGGGTGCCCAAGTTGGCGCTGGGATATTCCACATACCTTGGTGCGGGCGCGGATAGTGGCCTGGGGATCGCCGCGATCGCTCCGAATAGCGTCTACCTCGCAGGGCATACCTCCGTTGCGGCCTTCCCGGCGATTGGAGCGCTGCAGTCGTTTACCGGTACGTCGGAGGCGTGGCTGGCGAAATTCGATATGACCCAAAGCGGCGTCGCATCGCTGATTTATTCCACGCCGCTAGCCGGCTCGAACGATTCGCAGGCCAACGCGGTAGTGGCGGATGGGAGCGGAGATATCTTTATCGTGGGCTCAACCACTTCGCCGGACTATCCAGCGGCCGGGCACGTAAATACCGGATTCGAAGTGAGCTGTTGGTCCTGCGCGACGAATCCACCCACGGCGGATGGATTCGTGACGGAAATTACCGAAGTGTTGGCGCCCGCCCCGATTGTGAGAATGAGCGCTGCACGGGTAAATCTCGGGGCTCAAAACGTGGGCGCGCTGAATGCGCCGCCGCAATCGGTAGCGGTGTATAACGTGGGCACAGCGCCGCTGGCGATTTCCCAAATGCAGCTAGCCGGTGCGAACAGCAGCGATTTCGTTTTGTCAGACGCGCAGAGCTGCGGTTCTTCAATGAGTTCGGGGGGACGGTGCAGCTTTTCCGTTGGGTTCACGCCGTCGGTGGTGGGTACCGAAACCGCCGAAGTGGATATCGACGACAATGCCTCCCCTGCAATTCAAGTGGTGCAACTCACCGGTGTGGGCAACGGGGCATTGGCTACGATTACGCCTCCGTCGCTGAATTTCGGATCGGTCCCGGTTGGCGTGAGCAACACGCAAACGATCACGATCACAAATACCGGCAACGCGACGCTTACGATCGCAGCTTCGATTTCCGGGACCAATTACGGGGAGTTCATCCCTAGAGGAGCCGGCGGGTGCTATCCCAGCGGAGGTCTGGCAGCGGGAGCGACCTGCACCATCAATATTGAATTCTTGCCGACGGCGATGGGGACGTTTTCCGCGTTCGTCAGTCTGATCGACAATTCCGGACCGCCCGCCGGGGGCAATCAGACGATATCGCTAGCCGGCGTTGGTGGCCCCCCCAGTCCGGTTGCCCTGGTGAGCCCGGGATCCGTGGCATTTGCCGACGAAACCGTCGGCACGCCGAGCGGCGCTCAAGTGATCGCCGTGAGCAATCAAGGAAGCACCGCGCTGCAGATTTCCTCGGTTGGCCTGACCGGAGCCAACGCGTCAGAGTTTCAGATCGCCGCGGGCCAAACGAGTTGCGTGGCGGGGGGCCAAGCGCTGGTCGCATCCGCCACCTGCTTCATCGCGGTGACATTTGCTCCCACGTCGCTGGGGTCGAAAGTGGCCGCAGTGGTGATTTCCGATAACGCGTCGCCGAGCACGCAACAAGTGGTGTTGACGGGCGCGGCGGTGGGGCCATCGGAGACTCTTTCCGCGAGCAATCTCGCCTTTGGCTCGCAAAATGTGGGGACCACCTCGGCGCCTCAATCCGTTACGCTGGCAAACACCGGCAACGGATCGCTCACGCTCCATTCCATTTCGATTACCGGCTCGGGTAGCGCGGCCTTTTCGCAGACCAACACCTGCGGCGGCGTGGTTTACCAGAACACGCAATGCAATATCAACGTGACGTATCAGCCGACGGCAGCGGGCAATCAGGCCGCGACCCTGGTGTTTGCCGATGACGCGGTGCCCGGTCCGCAATTCGTGCAGCTATCCGGCACCGGGCAGGTACCGCTGCTTACGCTGGCGCCGGCGTCGCTCACATTTCCCCCCCAGCTGGTTGGGACCGTAAGCACTCCTCTAATCGCAACGGTCACGAATACGTCCGCGGCGCCGGTTTCCGGACTGCAACTTACCTTTGGCGGAACCAACGCCGGAGACTTTCAGGCGACGAACAGTTGCAGCACCACGCTGGCGGCGGGAGCTTCCTGCATGGTGAATGTGCAGTTCCAGCCCGCCGCGTCAGGATCGCGCGTAGGAACTCTCAGCCTGAGTTACCTGGGAACGGGCAGCCCGGCGACCACCGTGCTCGCGGGGGCGAGCAGCGACTACTCGATCACCGTTGTGAACGGCAGCGCGGGGTCCGCTTCGGTAACGGCATCGCAGACGGCTACCTACAGCCTCTCGGTGGCGCCGCTCAACGGATTCAGCGGAAACGTTTCTATCGCGTGCGCTGGGGCGCCGGCAGAGGCTACCTGCACGGTGCCCGCTTCGGCGTTGGACGTTAGCGCGGCGGCGGTGCCATTTGGTGTGAGCGTCGCCACCCAGGCCGGGAGCCTTTCCAGTAGCCGCGATGTGCACTGGTGGCGAAGGGACGTTTCCCGGCGGGGCTGGTTGCGGGGCC
Source organism: uncultured Acidobacteriota bacterium (assembly GCA_963725655.1). Lineage (GTDB taxonomy): Bacteria > Acidobacteriota > Terriglobia > Acidiferrales > UBA7541 > CAVRXT01. The sequence continues at coordinate 2,195,010 of CAVRYY010000001.1, forward strand.
CACAACTGGCTTGGGAAATTCTGGTCCTCGCCACAGCGCTTTGGTGCTGGCGCAGGCCGAGGCCCCGAGGTTGGCGAGTTTTGCGCGCGGCCAGCACGTTGTTGGCGGCGGTGGCGCTAGTCAGCCTCGCCGGGTGCATCGGCAGTTCCACGATCACTCCCGCCCCGACGCTGGGGACCCCCGCCGGGACGTATACGTTGACGGTCACCGGCACCACGCAAGGAACCAGCAGGATTCTGAGCCTGACTTTGACGGTAGAGGCGAGCAATTAAAGCGATTCTTGAACTTTCTAGAAGTTGCGGGGAGGCCAACATGGAGCTCATCTATTGGGTTTGTACCGCCGGGGACGACAACCGCGCGACCGGACACGTCTCGGTGTGCATTTCCTGTCATGCACCTGGAAAACCGTCGCAGAAGGGTCACCGAATCACGTGGATAGGGCCATTTGCGGAGAAGCATTTGGCGCTAGAAGCGGCGAGCGCAACCGGACGGACGTTCGATTGGTGCTATCGCTGCAGGAACTTCACCGGCGAGCTGCCGAGCTGGCTTCCGCCGTCGCGGGCCTCAGAACATCTTCACCGCCAGGTCCCGCGGGTGGCGCCCGACCGGTATCAGGGTGATCAGCCCGCCGGGTGGCGAAGAAACCCCGGTGCTCGAACTAGCCAGCGAGCGGACCACCGCGAGATCGTCGGAGATCTGATCGACGACCAGCAACATATCGCCGCCGGGAGTGATTAGGGAAGCGCCGGGACCTTGGCCGACCGAAATGGGAGGTGCGACTTGGCGGGCGTCGATGGCGATGGGAACGATGTGGGAAGCCTCGGAGTCCGATACGTAAAGAATCCCTGGTAGGACGGAAAATGTGGCGCTGGTGGGCCGCAGGCCGAGTAGAACGAAATCGCCGACTTCATTGGTGGAAGTATCGACGACCACCAGTCCGTGGGTTTCGGGGCATGGAATGTAGAGTTCGCCGCCGTCGGGTTTGAGGATTAGATCGCTGGGATTTCCGCCCAGCGACAGGTTTGCCTGAAGCACGTCGTGCCGCAAATCAACTACCGAGACTTGCGGGCGGCTGCCGGAGCTAACGAAAGCCTTGGAACCGTCCGGCAGGATAGCCACCTGTTCCGGGTCCGGCCCGGTAGGTATGACCGCGCGGGATACCAGGGTTGAGGCATCCAAGAGCGACACGGTGGAGTCGTCGCGATTGGTCACCAGCAAGTCTTTACCGTTCGGTGTGACCCGCGCGATCCATGGCCGGCGGCCAGCACGGCCGCGAGCCACGACGGAATGCGTCTGCGTATCGATGGCCACGATGGAATCCGAACCGGATGCTGCGACGTAGGCGCGGGTGCCGTCGGCGGAGAAATCGATGGCGAAGGGGCTGCGGCCAGCGGGAATGCGAGTGACCTGCAAAGTGCGGACGTCGAGCACCCAAACGTAACCGCCGCTGGAGCTGACGCCCCAGATTTCATTACGCTTGGGGTTCGCGCGGATGCCGCTGGGATCGGGGCCTACCGGTACGGTTGCGGCCGGCGCCAGGCGCACCAAATCGACCACGGTCACGGTGCCATCGTCAATATTACCGATGTATGCGTTCAGACGCACGCCGGAACGCAGAAAGGTGGGACGCCGCTCGCGCAGAATCTCGATGCCTGCAAACGCCAACAGAACGACCAAGACAAAAATAATCCGGCCGCTTAGTATCCGGCGGAGGCCGGACCGCTCTTCGTTTTGGGTGATTATTTCCACGATATGCCGCGCAGGCTTTGGTGGTGACTCGGTTTTGGCGCGGGCTTCCGCGCTGCGCTGCCCTAATTCAGCGAACGATGCAGGACTTGGGCGATCTGCCGGACCTCGTCCACCAGGCGATCGAGCTCCGCCGGAAGGATGGATTGAGGCCCGTCGGAAAGCGCGCGGTCGGGATCGTTATGGACTTCGACCAGCAGGCCGTCGGCGCCAACCGCAACGGCGGCGCGCGAAAGCGGCAGCACCTTGTTGCGGCGTCCGGTGCCGTGGCTGGGATCGACCACGATCGGAAGATGGCTGAGCCGCTGCACCGCGGGAACCAAGCTAAGGTCGAGGGTATTGCGGGTATGGTCGGAAAAGGTGCGCACGCCGCGCTCGCACAGGATCACGTTGTAATTGCCCTCGGCCAGGATGTATTCCGCGGCCATCAGAAATTCGTCGAGAGTGGCGGACATACCGCGTTTGAGCAGGACCGGTTTGCGAGTGCGGCCAGCGCTCTTGAGCAGCGAGAAATTCTGCATGTTGCGGGCGCCGATCTGGATCACGTCGGCGTATTTTTCCACCAGGGCCAGGCTTTCGTTATCGATGGCTTCGGTGACGATGCCCAGACCGAACTCATCGCGCACTTCTTTTAACAGCTTCAGGCCGGCCTCGCCGAGGCCCTGAAAGGCGTAGGGGGAAGTGCGCGGCTTGTAAGCTCCGCCGCGAAAAAGATGAACTCCGGCCGCCTTGATGCGTTCGGCGATGGCGAAAACCTGTTCGCGGGACTCGACGGCGCACGGCCCGGCAACCATGCCGACCGCGGGGCCGCCGAAGGTGACGTCGCCGGATGGCGTGGGCACCCGAACCACGGTGTTCTCTTCTTTCACGTCGCGGCTAACCAGCTTGTACGGCTTGCTTACCGGGATGCATTCCACCACCCCCGGCATGGAAACGATTGTTCCGAGGTCCACGAAACCGGAATTACCGGTGATTCCGATGGCGGTGCGTCCCGAGCCAGGAATGGGATGGGCCTTAAAGCCGAACGATTCGATACGCGCGCAAACGGCGCGAACCTGTTCTTCCGAAGCGTGTGCCTGCATCACTACCAGCATCGTGCTTCTCCCCGGGGTTGCGAAGGATAGATACCGAATCGGCCGGCTAGTCCCGCTCTTTGCTGCGGCTTGGAAACGGACCGTGGCCGAGGCCGCGATGTAGCGATCCTCGCCAGTCTGGATGTGGAAAGCGAAGTTTACTGCAAAGCCGCGCCAGGCTGCAAACCGGCGCGCCGGGGCGTGGCGCGGGGAGGCATCCGGCGAGGACAAATTCAAAATTCGGTTTGAGGTTGCGAAGCGATATACTTCGTTTGCCTCGACGCTCGATATCAACTCAGGAGAGAAAACATGACCAAGAACTCATGGCTTTGTACCGCGCTCTTATTCGCCTTTGTGGCGGCGCCAGCGGCGCGCGCGCAGCAGGATAAAACCAAGCGGCCAAGCCCGCCGGCGAAAGCCGATTGCAGCTTTACCGACGGCAAGACCGTGCACATCGACTACTCCAGCCCACGCATGAAGGGCCGCAAAATCTTCGGCGACCTGGTGCCCTTCGGCCAGCCCTGGCGCACCGGTGCCAACGAAGCCACCACATTCGTGATCGATACGAACCTCTTGGTGGGCGATCAAAACGTGCCGGCAGGCAGCTATACGCTCTTCACCGTTCCGACCGAAAAGGCCTGGACGCTGATTGTCAGCAAAAAGACCGGCGAATGGGGCACGCCGTATCCCGGAGAAGCCAACGATTTGGTGCGGGTGAAGATGAAGGCGTCACAATTTACCCCGCCAGTGGAGAACATGACCATCGATCTGAAGCGGACCGACGACGTTTGCACGCTGAGCGTCTCGTGGGATCAGACCATAGCGACGGTAGGGTTGGTGGAAAAGAAGTAAAGCGGGACCGGTCGCCCGGCGCGTGCCCCGCGCCGGGCGCTACAATTTTCGTCCGACGGCGACCAGATTCTGGCCGATCGGCGGTGTAACCACAGCCTCGAGGCGCCGGACGACGGGGATTACCACCCGATCGTAGAACTGCACGCTGGAGGCGGGAATGGTGGTGCGCTGCAGAATCTTGGCGGTGAAATACCACGACATGATTCCAGGGAAGTTCACGTAGTGGAGCCGCTCGACGTGGAATCCGGAGGCCTTGAGCTTTCCGGCGAGTTCGGGCTTCACGTAGCGTCGAAAATGGCCGAATTGGGCGTCTAGCTTGCCATACAACGCCGGTAAGGCCGGCACAAACAGCAGAATTGTGCCGCCCGGCGCGAGGGTGCGGTTGGCGTCCCGTAGGAACTGCTCGTCGTCCTGAATGTGCTCCATCACGTTTACAGCGGCAATGGAATCGGGCGGGTCTGCGGGTTGCCAGGCGTTCAGATAGATGGGCAGGGCCTGGGCTCGTGGGTTGGCCTGCAAGCGGTCATTCAAGATCGGAAAGAGATTGGCGGCCGGTTCGAGCGCTGTAAGTTCTTGCACAGCAGCAGTTTCCAGGATGATCCGAGAGAAAGAGCCGATCCCCGCACCCACTTCGGCGACGCGCGGCCCGAGGTAGGGCCGGAAGAGATCCAGGATCCAGCGGTGGTAATTGTCGGCGTGGTCCATAGCAGCGAGTTCCTGGCCGGGATAGAGCAGGCCAGGGCCCTCAGGGGAGGCGTGGAGAGCGGTGATGGGAGTGGGAGGCACCGAATCGCTACCCAGCCATCTAATCGCAGGAGGTAACGGAAGTCAACGGCGGTGAGAAGGCAGTTTCTCGGTTGGAGCGGATGCATTGGTATGGCGAAGGAATCGCGAATCGGTTAGAATAGGGATTCGAGCGCTGGCCGAGAGCGTACCGTCCACGCAAACTACGCTCCGGAAGTCACTTAGGGAATGTCCGACCCCCAACAACACATAGCCGAACCCGCCTACGACGTCGCTGACGAATATCGCCCTGAGCCGCCCGCCCCGCCGAGAGCCCCCGCATGGATGGACGGCAGCCTCCGAATTGGGATACACACGTCCATCGCTGGGGACATCGTCCAAGCGCTAGATATCGCTCATCGCATCGGCGCCAACGCGGTGCAAATATTTTCGTCCAGCCCGCGAATGTGGGTGCGTCCGCAAGGCGGATCGCGCATTGCGTCGGCGGACGCCACACGATTCATCGAGCGCCGCGCGGCCCTGGGACTGGGCCCGGTGGCGATCCATTCCAACTATTTGATCAATCTGGCGTCTCCAGAACGGGTGCTGCGCACTCGCTCGATGCAGGCGTTCCACGACGAGATCGTGCGAGCGATGTCGTTGGGCGCGGATTTCCTGGTGATGCATCCGGGCAGCACCAAGGGCGGAGACCGGCGCTCCGGCGTCTCGATGATCGCGGAAGGACTGCGGCAAGCGGTGCGCGGACTGAGATTTTCCGGGAACCTGCGAATTTTGCTGGAAAATACTTCCGGGCAGGGAAGTTGCATCGGCGGGTATTTCCAGGAGTTACAGGCGATCATCGAAGCGTGTTCGGGCATCCCGTTGGGGGTGTGCATCGATATCGCGCACCTCTTTCAATTTGGGCACGATTTGCGGACCGCGGAAGGCCTGGAAGCGGTGATGCAGAAAATTGAAGCGACGGTGGGACTGCATCAAGTGTACCTAGTGCACGCCAACGACTCCAAGACGCCGCTGGGGTCCAAACTCGATCGCCACGATCACATCGGCAAAGGGAAAATCGGGCTGGAGGCGTTCGAGCGGATCATGGTGCATCCGCTACTGAAGGGCCGGCCGTTCATTCTGGAGACGCCGATCGAGAAGCCGGGAGACGATGCGCGCAACGTAGCCACATTGTGGAAGCTCGCGGGATTCCCGATTAAGGCGGCTCGGAAAAAGGGCAGCCCGGCCCGGCGTCATAAATCGGCCGCGAAGAAATCCGGCGGGAGCAAGCCGCCGAAAAAAACGAGCGCGCGAAAACAACGATCGAAAGGGAAATGAGCCCGAGTGGATTACGAGCCGCAGCGAATTGAAGAGAAGTGGCAGAAGGTATGGGAAGAGCAGGATGCCTTTCGAGCGGTAGAGGATCCATCGCGTCCCAAGTGCTATTTGCTGGAGATGTTGCCATACCCTTCCGGCACGCTGCACATGGGCCACATGCGGAATTACACGCTGGGCGACGCGGTGGCGCGCTACAAGCGGCTGTGCGGCAACAACGTGCTGCATCCGATGGGATGGGATTCGTTTGGCCTGCCGGCGGAGAACGCCGCGATCAAGCGCGGCACGGCCCCTCGGGAATGGACCAATTCCAACATCGAGCAGATGAAATCGGTCTGCAAGCGATTCGGCTTCAGCTACGACTGGAGCCGTGAGATTTCCACCTGCGAGCCGGAATATTACCGCTGGAACCAGTGGCTGTTTCTGCGCATGCTGGAGCGCGGGCTGGCCTACCGCAAGAAGAGCCGGGTGAATTGGTGTCCGGTGTGCCAAACGGTGCTGGCCAATGAGCAGGTAATCGAAGGTTACTGCTGGCAGCACGACACCACCGCGGTGGAAGCGAAAGAGCTCGATCAGTGGTTTCTGAAGACCACCGCTTATTCCGACGAGCTGCTGGACGACATGGACGAGCTTGTTGGCGGCTGGCCAGAGCGCGTCCTGACCATGCAGCGCAATTGGATCGGGAAATCGCGCGGAACCCGCATTCGCTTTGCGGTGGAAGGCCCCGGCGATCTGCACATTGAAGTTTTTACCACTCGCGTTGACACGATTTTCGGCGCGTCCGCTGTAATTCTGTCCGCTGCACACCCATCCTTGCCCGCGTTGCTGGCGGACCGCCCCGGCCGAAATAGCATGGAAGCGCAGGCCAAGGCGATGGTGCAAAAAAATCTGCGCGCGGCGGAGCTGGCCACGGCGGAGAAAGAAGGCTTTTTCACCGGACGATTCGTGATCAATCCGTTTTCGGGCGAGAGCCTGCCGGTGTGGGTGGCGAATTTCGTTCTGGCGGAATACGGCACCGGCGCGGTGATGGCGGTTCCCGCGGGCGACCAGCGCGACTTTGAGTTTGCGAAAAAATATCAGCTCCCGGTGCGAGTGGTGGTGCAGCCGGAGGGCGCTCCGGCGCTGCAGTCCGACCGAATGACCGAAGCATTCACCGCGTTCGGGCGCCTGGTTAATTCCGGGCCGTTCACCGGACTCACTTCGGAACAAGCCATCGACAAGATGAACGCGCAAGCCGCGGCCGAAGGCTTCGGCGAAGCGGAGACGACCTACCGGCTGAAGGACTGGGGCGTCTCGCGGCAACGGTATTGGGGAACGCCGATCCCGGTGATCTATTGCCCGGGGTGCGGGGTGGTGGCGGTGCCGGACGACCAACTGCCGGTGCGGCTGCCGGAAAACGTAACGCTCACCGGAAAGGGCGAATCGCCGCTGGCGGGAGTTGCGGAGTTCGTGAATGTGAAGTGCCCCAAGTGCGGAGGCGCCGGGCGGCGAGAGACGGACACGATGGACACGTTCTTCGATTCGTCGTGGTATTTCTACCGGTATACGGACGCGCACAACGATCACGCTCCGTACGATTCGGCCAAAGCGAAGTATTGGTTCCCGATCGACCAGTATATCGGCGGGATCGAGCACGCCATCCTGCACCTGATCTATTCGCGATTTTTCTGCAAAGTGATGCGCGATATCGGAATGATCGATCACGATGAGCCGGTGAAGAAGCTGTTCTCCCAAGGCATGGTATTGAAAGACGGCGCGAAGATGTCGAAGTCCAAAGGCAATGTGGTGGGGGCGATCGACATGGCTGAGAAATACGGCTGCGATACGGCGCGAATGTATACGCTGTTTGCCGCGCCTCCGGACCGCAGCCTGGAATGGAGCGAGCAGGGAATTGAAGGATGCTCGCGCTTCCTGAACCGGGTATACCGGCTGATCACCAAGCATGCGGAGCGGCTGCAGGGGGTGACGTCGTGCGGTGATTCCGCAGAGGTGGCGGACATGACGCCACAGGAGAAAAAACTGCTGCGCGAGACGCACCAAACGCTGCGGCGCGTGACCAACGATTTTGAAGTGCGTTGGCATTTCAATACTTCGGTGGCGCACATCATGGAACTGGTGAACCTGCTGCAGGCGGAAGAGCCACTCGATAGCAAGGTGAGCGCGCCGGTGCTCAAGAGAGTCTTTGAGATTCTGGTGCTGATGCTGGATCCCTTTGCGCCGCATATTGGCGAAGAGTTGTGGGAACTGCTGGGGCATAGCGGCGGAGTGGCGCAGACCCGCTGGCCGGCCTACCGCGAGGACCTGGCGCGGGAAGACCAGATCGAAGTGATTATCCAGATCAACGGACGGCTGCGCGGCAAAATGCTGGTTGAGCCGGGGCTGGGCCAGCAAGAATTGAACGACATGGCGGTGAACGACCCGCGAATTTCCGTCCTGCTGCAAGGGAAGACGATAGTGAAAATTATCGTGGTGCCCGACAAGCTCGTGAATATCGTGCTGCGTTAGAGCACAATTGGGCCGAGTGCCGCGCTGCAAATGGCGCGGTTCTACCGGCGAGGAGGATCGTGAGCGTACCCGGCGGCATCGTGGTTTTGGATTTTGGCGGGCAATATACGCAGCTGATTGCCCGGCGCATTCGCGAACAGGAAGTTTTCTCAGCGGTCCTGCCCTGCACGGCCAGCATTGACGATATTCGCCGCTACCAACCGTCGGGATTGATTCTGTCGGGCGGACCCAGCTCGGTTTACGCGGACGACGCTCCGGTATGCGACCCGCAGGTGCTGCGGTTGGGCCTGCCGGTGCTGGGCATTTGCTACGGGATGCAATGGATGACGCGGACGCTGGGAGGTGAAGTGCTGCCGGCGGACCGGCGCGAATATGGTCCGGCGCAACTGGCCATCGAGAACGAATCGCGGCTTTTTGCGGGAGTTCCACGCGCACTGAAAGTGTGGAATAGCCACGGAGACCACGTCGCCGCATTGCCGCCCGGCTTCCACGTAACCGCGCGCACCGCCAACGCGATTGCCGCGCTGGAAGATCCGCAGAAAAAACTATTCGCCGTCGAGTTCCATCCGGAGGTGCAGCACACCGACAACGGCACGGACATGCTACGGAATTTCGCCTTCGCCATTTGCGGGGCGCAGAAGAACTGGAATCGCGCGGGATTTATCGCCGAGACGGTGGAAGCGATTGGCCGCCAGGCGGAGGGCTCGCGGGCGATTTGCGCCCTCAGCGGCGGGGTGGATTCGACGGTGGCCGCGGCCCTGGTGCATCGGGCCATCGGCGGCCGGCTGACCAACGTGTTCGTCGATAACGGATTGCTCCGCCGCAACGAATTTGTGGAAACGCTGGAGTTGCTGCGCGCGCGGCTAGGCTTGAACGTTCTGGGCGTGGATGCCTCGGATCGATTCCTGACCAGCCTGGCCGGGATCACCGATCCGGAAGAAAAGCGAAAAAAAATCGGCGGGGACTTTATCCGAGTTTTTTCGGAAGAGGCCCGCAAGCTGACGAGCGGCGCGCTGGCCGGAGATCTGCCGGTAAAATTCCTGGTGCAGGGAACTCTCTATCCCGACGTGATCGAATCGGTGTCGGTGAAGGGCCCATCCGCGACGATCAAGTCGCATCACAATGTGGGCGGACTTCCCAAGGACATGCCGTTCGAGTTGATCGAACCGTTGCGCGATCTTTTTAAGGATGAAGTCCGCCAGATTGGGCGCGAACTTGGGTTGCCCAGCGAAATCCTCTCGAAGCAACCGTTTCCGGGACCCGGGTTGGCGGTGAGGCTGGTGGGGCCAATCGACCGCGAGCGCCTGGATACCTTGCGCGCCGCCGACGCGGTGGTGGTGGAGGAAATTGGCCGCGCGGGACTGTACGAAAAAACGTGGCAAGCCTTCGCGGTGCTGCTGCCGGTGCGCAGCGTGGGGGTGATGGGCGATGGGCGGACTTACGGCGACACGGTGGTAGTGCGGGTGGTAGAGTCCCAAGACGGCATGACGGCAGACTGGTCGCGTCTGCCGATGCAAGTGCTGGAGAAGATTTCAGTGCGGGTCGTCAACGAGGTGCCGGCGGTAAACCGGGTCGTGTACGACATCAGCTCGAAACCGCCGAGCACGATCGAATGGGAATAAATCGGATCGAGCCGTTACGACTAGCGGTTTGCCATCTTCTGAGCGACGTACAACAGCAGGCGCCGGTCGGATTCATCCAAACGACCGAGCACGCGCCGAAAACGGCCCAGATAGCGAGCTTCTTTACCGCGACTGCCCCAGACGATATCGTCGGCCGACTTCCGCTTCGGAAGGTTCGGCAGTTCGGGTGGTTCCTCGCCGTCATAGAAGAGCTGGTACAGGGGAACTTCCATAGCCCTGGCCAACTTTTCGAGCGTCTCGATGGCCGGAACGGTGTGACCGTTCTCGACTCGAGAGATGTAACAGCGGAGAAGTCCGGTGCGCTTCTCGATGTCACCTTGGGAGAGTTTTTTGGTTTCGCGTAGTAATCTAAGTCTATCGCCAATTATCATGGGCGACATTGTTTCATGGAAGATTTAGGTCTGCAAGGTAAAATTGAACTCGACAATGGCTTGCGAATACCGGATGTAACCGAACCCGCGTGACAAACGTCCCAAACTCGACAGCACCAGACGGCTCTGGCACCCGGGCGCCCAGTTTTCGGGACAACGTCAAGGAAAGGGAGCTGGTCCGTCAGTGCCAGGATGGTACGGCGGATGCGTTTGAGGAGCTGATCGCACGCCATCAGCAGCGCATTTTCTCGGTAGTACGCTCGATCCTGAGGCGGCGAGAGGATGTCGAAGATGTTGCACAGCAAGTGTTTATCAAGGCTTTCGTATCCATTCGCAGCTTCGACATGCGAGCGGCGTTTTCGACCTGGCTGTATAAGATCGCGGTTAACGAGTGTTGGGACTATTTGCGGCGCAAGCGGGTGCGGCCGCTGTTGTATGAGGCGGATTTAAGCGAGGAGCAGAATCAGCACCTTAGCTCCTATGTAGCCACCGAGAAGGCGCCGGCGGATGCCAGCAAGCGAGCCGAGCTCCGCCAAACGGTGGAACTGCTGCTTTCGCAATTGGACGACGCGGACCGGCAAATGCTGGTGCTGAAAGAAGTGGAAGGGCTGTCGGTGCAAGAAATCAGCGAAGTGATGGAATTGAACATCAACACGGTAAAAGTGAGGCTTTTCCGGGCTCGCGCGAAGCTGGTGGAGTGGAATCAAAGACGCCAACCGCAGGCGGCCCGGGCGAGTGCAGGAAAAAGACAGGAGTAAGACGGGAGTAAAACGATGTTTGAAGAAAACGGACTGAAAGCATGTACGGAGTTCGAGCCGTTGCTGGAAGACTGCCTGGACGGCGAGCAGGACGCGACGGAGGCGAGGCGGCTGCAGGCGCATCTGGCGGGGTGCGCCGGATGCTCGAATGCGCTGCGCGTTTCGCGCCTAGCGTCGCAACTGCTGAAGGAATTCGTCGAGCCCGCGCCGGCGCCGAGCACCGGTTTTGCGCGGCGCACCATGAATGCGATTCGGGACGAAGAGAAATCGGCAGCGGAGGTAAGCACCTTCTGGAGGCCGATGCAGACATTTGCATGGAGGCTGGCGATGTCTGCCGGGCTGGGGTTGGCGTTGCTGATCGGCTACGCACAGGTGGCGCCGAAGGCGCCGGAGGCGAATGGCGAGGAAATCGCGCGCACCGCCGTTCCGACGGAGATTTTCCAGGATCCCATGTATTCGCCACAGAGCCGGGAAGATGTGCTGCTGATGGTTTCGGGTGCAGGCGATGACAGCAAGTAGTCGCAGCGGCCGGGAAGCGGTGGCGACGGTGGTCCTGGTGTTCATACTAGGGATCATTATCGGCGGCGTGGGAACTCACGTGTGGGAAAAGCGCCAGGTGAACCCCGGGGCGCTTAGCAAGCCGTCGCGGGACGATGTGATCCAACAGATGTCGCGCGAGCTCGATCTGAATTCCGACCAACAGAAACAACTGAGCGGGATCATTGACGATACCCGGGCACGCTGGCGCGCTCTCTATGCGCCTTTGGACGCGCAGCACGAAGCGATCCGGCAGCAGAGCCGCGATAAGATTCGAGCTATTCTCACGGCCGACCAGCGGACCAAATTCGAGGCGTTCATGCAGCGGGTGGACGCCGAACGGAAGAAACGCGGGGACAACTGAGCTTCTCTCCCCAAGGCCTGCCTCCGCGGCGGCCTGGCCTGGCCGTTCGTAGATAGGCGCCGCCGATACCTGGATCACCGGAATTGTCTTTAGGATTAACCGCACGCCGCAACGTCTTCTCTCCGCAAGTTTCCCCCGCGCCGGATTCCGTTGGCAAAATTGCCTTATACTTGACGTGTGGCAGATCCCCAAACCTCTGCGGCCGCACTTGCACCAGCCGATCCACAGCGCCGGCAACGTGTGGTGATTCTGGGCGGCGGCTTTGGCGGCCTGGGCGCAGCACGCGCGCTGCGCCGCGCCCCAGTGGACATAACGCTGATCGACCGCCGCAACTTTCACCTTTTTCAGCCGTTGATGTACCAGGTGGCTACGGGTTCGCTATCGCCGGGCGAGATCGCTGCGCCGCTGCGAAGCGTTTTGAGCAAGCAGAAGAATGTGCGCGTCTTGCTGGGAGAAGCGGTGGACGTCGACCCTGCCACGCGAACGGTGATTCTGGCCGACGGCGGGCGCTTTGGGTACGACACTCTGATCGTCGCCACCGGCTCGGAGACCTCTTACTACGGCAACGACGACTGGAAGGAATGGGCGCCGAGCATCAAGACGATCGAAGAAGCCACTGCGGTGCGGCACAAGATACTGTATGCCTTCGAAGCCGCCGAGCGGGCCTGCGATCCCGCAGCGATCAAAGCGTGGCTGACGTTTATCATCGTCGGCGCCGGGGCTACCGGATTGGAGCTTGCGGGAGCGCTGGCAGAAATCGCGCGGGAGACGCTGCGGCATGATTTTCGCGCGATCCGGCCGCAAGAGGCGCAAATCATACTGATCGAAACCGCGCCGCGGGTGCTGCCGCCGTATCCTGCGGACCTTTCGGCGAAAGCGGAAAAGTCGCTGCGCAAACTGGGTGTGGACGTGCGCACCAGCGTGAAGGTGGTGCGTATCGACGCAACGGGCGTGACCGTGCAAGGGGACGCCGCGCACGAACACATTCCGGCTCGAACGGTGCTGTGGGCGGGCGGAATTGTGGCTGCGGAATTTGGCAAGCGCCTGGGCACGCAGCTCCACGCGGAGACGGATCGCGCCGGGCGCATCAAGGTGCTTCCCGACCTCACCGTGCCGGGACATCCCGAGATATACATCATCGGCGATCTGGCGCTGGGGTTCCGAGCGGATGGGCGCCAACTGCCGGGCGTGGCGCAAGTGGCGATGCAGGGCGGGAGCTACGTGGGGCGGGCGATTCGTGCGCGGCTCAAGGGCGCCAAAGCAGTGCCTCCTTTCCGCTATTTCGACAAAGGCGACATGGCGGTAATTGGCCGAGCCTCCGCCGTAGCGAACATTTTCGGCCTGCACATTTCCGGGTTCCCGGCGTGGTTCATCTGGCTATTCATCCACTTGCTGTACATCGTAGATTTCCAAAGCAGGGTCATGGTGTTCGTGCAGTGGGGATTCTTGTATCTCACCTACAACCGTGGGGCACGGCTGATTACCGGACGAAGCGCCACGGATGCGAAGTCATCTGTACCGGAAGAGTAGGTTCGGGTGTGATTCCTGGCATGCGGTGAATCTGCCACCGCCGCGGTTTTGGGGACGCGGCGGCAGGCAGATGATGAACGGCTTAGAAGGGGATGTCTTCGTCGGAAATTTCGCCGCCGCTGGGACCGGCATCTTCGGTGACCGGCGAATCGAATCCGGCGCTGTCGGAGGATGCCCCGCCGCCGGCGGACGCGCTCGCTGCCCGAGGCGGAGCATTATCGCCACGGCCACCGAGGAATTTCATCTCGGATCCGACGATCTCCACGGTGGTACGTTTCTGCCCTTCCTTATCCTGCCATTCCCGGGACTGAATACGCCCCTCGATGTAGACCAGAGAACCCTTCTTCAAATACTGTTGGGCAAGCTCGCCCAGCTTGGCCCACATCACGATCTTGTGCCACTCGGTGCGCTTTTGGCGTTCACCGGCTCTATCTTTGTAGGATTCATCAGTGGCCAGAGAGAAATTGCAGACCGCCTGGCCGCCGGAGGTATAGCGCGTCTCCGGATCGCGGCCCAACCGACCCACTAGGATTGCTTTATTTACGGACATAGCTGACCTCCGGTCAATTTCGCGACGTTTGCGTAACCGCAAGTATATCCGAAGTTCAAAACGCGCAGCGTGGAAAAGCGGAGAGGGGCAGGACCGCGGAATTTAACGTACCAAAGCGGAGCGGCCGTCACAAATGATTGGTGGCGGGCAGTAGTTTGCGGCGGCGCCGCGACTATCCGGGGCGCTGGGTAGTCGCGGGAGCCACTTGACGGAGGCGGGCCTCGGCGCGGTGGGCCTCGTCGGTATTTGGGAAGCGACGGATCACTTCATGATACTGCCGGGCGGCAGTGGCTTTCTGCCCCATCTCCTGATAGGCCTGGGCCTTCTTGAGCATGGCTCCGGCGAGCTTGTAGCTCTTGGGATAATTGTTGATCACCTTGTCGTATTCGGTGATCGCTCCCTGGTAGTCGCCCTGGCCGTAGGAAATTTCGCCCAGATAAAACTGGGCATTGGAGGCCAGATCGTCGCTAGGGAAATTCTTGATATAGTCGCCGAATTCCTGGCGAGCCAGATCATTCTTGCCGCCGTTGAAATCGCGCAGCGCGTTCTGGTACAGGGTTTGCGAGGAAATAGCACTCGACGAGGGTGCGCCTCCGGACATCGGCTGGCTGCTGGCCGGAGCTCCGGGAGCCGTGCCGCCGGGCGCGGTGGAGGGCATACTGCCGGAAACTTTGCCGTCGATGCTTTGCAGCAAATTCTGGATGTCAGTCAACTGCTGGGAAAGTTTGCCGACGCGAGCTTGCACGTCCTGCAAATTATCGGCAGTGCCTTGTGATTGGGTGGACAGGGCCTCGATGCGCGAGCCGGAATTGGCCTGCACTTCCTGCACGTTTTTCTGCAGTTCCTTCATATTGGCGCTTAGGCCGTTCACCGCGTCAGACGTCTGCTGAATCATCACCTTCAGCATGGCGTTGTTTTGATCCATGGCGCTGCGCAGGTCCTGCTGGCCGTGAAGCACCTGATCGACCTGGTCCTGCAGTTGCACGATCTCGCGGGATACGGCACCGGCGGGCGCGGGACTGAACAGCGCGCCGCCAATCATCGATCCCAGAAACATCGTCGCCAATCCAGTTACTACCACGCGTTTGCGCAAGTGCTCCTCCTCCGAACCGGGAACTGCAAATGATCTCCGCGTAAAACTTTCTGCGGGCTTAGCTTGGGCTTGCCACGGGCCGCTTGAGCTTCGCGGCCGTTGAAGCCGATGGCCCGCTCGACGCGGATGGATCTACACGTCGAGCGGGCCGGCGGTTCTATTCTAGTGGATCATGACGAAGTGCGCGCGGCGGTTTTGCTGCCAGCACTCTTCGTTGGATTGTTGGCAGAAGGGACGCTCTTTGCCCCAGCTGACCGTTTCCATGCGTTCCGCCGGGATACCCAGGGAGACAAGGTAGTCGCGAGCGGATTGCGCGCGACGCTGGCCGAGACCCAAGTTGTATTCGGTGGATCCGCGGTCGTCGCAATGGCCTTCGATGCTGACGCGAATTTGCGGATAGGAGCGCAGGAACTCTGCGGTCTTCAGCAGCGCATCGCGGGCATCGCCACGAATATCCGATTTGTTGAAGTCGAAGAACGCGTCTTTCACGTTGGCCTGGAAGAGTTGATCCAGCCCAGCGCTGGCTTGCGGGCCGGGGGCTTCTTCGGCACCGCCGACGGTGATATTGGCCGAAGCCGACGCGGTGCCGCCGGGACCACTGGCGGTGATGGTGTAGGTGGTCGATTGGGTGGGAGTAACCGGAACGGAACCTTCCGCGGCCACTTTGCCAACGCCGGGCGCCAGCGACAAATCGGTGGCATCGGTAGAGGTCCAGCTCAGGGTCACGCTGTCGCCGGCTTTAATCTGGACGGCGGACGCCTTGAGAGAAACGGTAGGCTGCGCCGCGGACGGGGGAGGAGCCTCCTCGCCGTGGCGGGACGACGGAACGTTCTTCTTGCATCCACCGACCAGTGCGACGATGCCAAGGGCACAAGCAAGAACAGCGTATCTGCGTAAACTAAGATTGCGCATTAATAAGTCTCCTTCGATGCGACCTCGCCTTGCGAGCCGGGAGGCAACGCAGCGTGGTGTGCGTTTGACTATTACTACTATAACCAGAACTACAGCAACAACGATGTGCTCTCTTACAACCTGGTCCCGTGAAAGCTACTTGGTGGACCAGTTCGGCGATTCATTCGCGCCCGAAGTGGTGAGTTGCCGCGGCTCACTGCCATCCGCCAGCATCGACCATATCTCTCGCTTGCCGGTCCGCGTCGATTCGAACACCAGATGCCGGCCGTCCGGCGCCCAGCTGGGACGCTCGTTGCGCCCCTCGTCACGGGTCAGCTCAACCAATTGCCCGCTAGCAATGTCCATAATATAGATATCGAAATTTCCGGAGGGACGCCGCCAGCAAAACGCCAACAGCTGCCCGTTCGGCGCCCAGGATGGGTCCACCACGTAGCCCTTATCGGCCATCGGGATTCTCTGCACGTTGGTTCCGTCGGAATTCATGGTGTACAGCACCGGGTCGCCCGCTCGATCGCTGACGAATACGATTTGATTTCCGGTTTTCGGATTCCACGCCGGGGAAGTATCCACGCCGTTGGAATAGGTAATCCCGTGGGCCTTTGCTCCGTCTGCGTCCGACACAAAAATTGCCGGCGCGCCCGCTGAGCTGGACATGAAGGCCAGATGCGAGCCGTCGGGAGAAAAAGCCGGCGAGCTATTGGTGCCACGGAAGCGTGGGAACGAGATCATGCGGCTGGAGTCCAATGAATAGAGACATATCTGCGCGGAGGTGACCGAACGATAGGGCACGTAGCACGTAAATGCGATTCGAGTGGAATCCGGCGACCACCGCGGAGTGAGCGCGATCGAGCGCAGGTGGGTCAACTGATGCTGGTTCCCGCCGTCGTAATCCATCGCCCAGATTTCCTTGTTCCCGCTGCGGGAGCTGACGAAGGCGATCTGAGTTTGGGCGATACCCGGCAGGCCGCCGCTCAACCGCGCGACGATATCGTCGGCAAATTGGTGCGCCAGCTTGCGGGCATCCTGCTCAGTAACCGCGCCGCGATAGACTTTTTGCAGCACGGGAGGGGCGGTGGGATTGTGAACGTCAAACAGGTAGCCGGATGCGGCCAGTCCGGTAGCGTCTACGGCTAAGTTGCCGAACGCGACCATATACGCGTTGGCAGGCGCCTGGCTCCAGTCGGTGGCGCGCAATTCGCCGGGCTGGCTGGGCACTTGGGTCGGATAGAAACTGGGACTGACCATATCCAGAATCCCGCAGAATTCCAAATCCTTCCACAGGACATCGTGGAACACTTTTTCGAGCGGCGCGGCTTGCGCCGAACGCGCTGCAAATTCCGGAACCGCCAGACGCGCCTTGTCCACGCCCAGCCCGGTACCAGTCTTAAACCAATCTTGAGCCGACGCAGGGCGGGGGGCGAACGCGGCACATAGCAGTATGATGACGATGAAAATGACGCTTCTATTGCGAAATGTATTCAATGTTCCGCCTCTTTGGAATTGCTGGTGCGTCTTAACGTTTGAAATCAAAATAAAACTCCACGTTCACGAAATTACCTGAGTACTCGTTGGGCAGCGGCTGCACCTTACTGGCGCCTTGAACCGCGCGCACTACCGATGTATCCACCGAGGAATTTCCACTCGATCGCTCGATCTGAATATTGGCGATCGAACCGTCGCGCATGATCTGAAAAGTGACCACCGTGCGCGGCGCAAATTGTATGCTCGGATCGATACTGGCCTGCAGCCAGTTCATGCTCACTCGGCTTTGCACCGCAGCCACGTACCAACCGTATTTCGATGCAAAATCTCCGCCGCCCTGGCCGGTGAAGCCCATCCCCGCCTGAGTAGCCTTGCCGGCGCCCATCGCGAAAGAAGTGGTTGGCACCGTCGGCGTACCGCCGCCACCGTAAGGAACCGCGTTCGGCGGCGGTGGCTTGGGATTCTCTAAAACCTTCGACGGCTTGGTAACGTATTTGGGCGGTGGTTTGAGTTTTTCAAATTTCGGAATCGGTACCGCGTCTTTGGGAATGTCCGGCGGCGGCAGCGGCTCCTTTTTGTACAGTCCTTTCGATTCGTCCACGACTCGATTTTCCGAAACCACGTCTGGCTTCGGCATCGGGACCGCCGGGACGTTACCGACCAGTCCTACAGAGATAGAGCCACCTGGGCCGCCCCAGGATTCACCCTGCTTTCCATGAAAGAAGGGAAGCAGCAACAGGGCGCCTAGCACCGCGTGCAGCACCAGAGAAGCGCTGAACGGTGCGGTGAGGCTTGGCGGTGGTTGTTCTTCCGCGAAAGATTCCATAGTTAAGGCGTCTGTGCGCGCTCTGAGAGCGGCTGGGTAACTACGTTCACGTTTACGATGCCGGATTGGCGGAGGGCGTCGACCACCGTGGTGAAGCTGCCAAAGGGCACCGTTTCGTCGCAACGGACGTACACCGATTGGTGCTGGAGGTCGGTGGACTTGGCTTTCACCTGATCGCCGAGGTCATGAATATTGACCGGAGTATCGTCCAGGTAGACGCGCTGGGCGCGGTCGATGGTGACGACCATGCGGGGCTCGGAAATTTCCTTCACGGTTTTGGTCTTGGGCAGATCCACTTCAATCCCGGATTGCAGGATCGGGGCGGTGATCATGAAAATGATGAGCAATACCAACACGACGTCGATGAACGGCACCATGTTGATTTCGGAAAGCGTCGAGCCGGATTCTTGTTGGATTTGTGGCATGAGAAAGACCTTCGATCAGTTGTAAAACGTCTCGACCTTGGAGACAAACTCCATGGCGAAGTTATCCAGACGCGTGGACATACCGCGAATTTTTGTCAGGTAGTGGTTGTAGGCGATAACCGCGGGGATCGCGGCGGCCAGTCCGGCGGCGGTGGTGATCAACGCTTCGGCGATGCCGGGAGCCACCGCGCGCAGACTGGCGGCGCCAGCGTCTCCCAGTCCTGCGAACGAATCCATTACGCCCCACACCGTACCGAAAAGTCCGATGAACGGCGAAACCGAGCCGGTGGTGGCCAACCAGGACATATATCTTTCCAGCCGGCGGATTTCATCGCTGGAGGCTACCCGCATGTTGACGAAGATGGCTTGGGGGTTCTTGAGTTTGTGCGTCCCACCCTGGGAAGTAGCGCCCTGGGTCTGGGCCTGGGAAAGTTGCGCGTTGAATTCGCGGTATCCCGCTTCGTACACCCGCACTAAGGGCGACGATCCGGCGGCGAGTCGAAGCGTTTGCGGATCGGGAAGGGAACGACTGGACCGGAAAACATCGAGAAGTCTCTTGGTTTGGCTCTCCACTCTGCTGAACGATGCACTCTTTTGAAAGATGATCGTCCAGGAGACAAAGGAAAGGAAGAGCAGGATGCCCAGTACGCTGCGTGCCACCAGGCCGGTCTGATCGATCAGTGTATTCAGATGGCCGGAAATGAAGACAGAAGCAAAAAGTAAAATCGTTTCCCCCTTCGTACCATTCGTAGCTGGACAAATCCAAGCTAGCACAGGCCTTAGGAGGGGTCAAACCAATCGGAGAGGGTAGGGAATGTACCCTATGGCGATCAAGACACACGGCGAGGCGTTTCGAGTGCGCCGAATTGAGCCTCTTGGCGGCGGCGCTCGGCTGACGCAGCGCGCGCTGTGCTAGAATGAAATTTCCTTATGAGCGATCGAATCGACGTTCCTCTGCGCTCGCTTCAGCGGCCCGCACCTCCCGCGTTTCCCTTGATCTTCGCCAGCGAGCCGGTCGCGGCGGCGGTGCCGGGAAATGGAAAGTCTTTCTTCATTGAGACGTTCGGCTGCCAGATGAACGATCACGACTCCGAAAAAGTGATCGGAGTGCTGGTCGGACGGGGCTACCACCGCGTGCCTACCACCGCCGAAGCCGATATGGTGCTCTACAATACGTGCAGCATTCGCGAAAAGGCGGCGCATAAAGTTTTTTCGCGGCTGGGTGAATTTCGTTTCGGCTCGGAAAGCAAAGTGATCGGAGTACTCGGTTGTGTGGCGCAGCAGGAAGGCGAAAAGATATTCGAACGCGCGCCGTGGGTGCGCCTGGTGTGCGGCTCGGCTAGCTATTCCAGACTTCCCGAACTGCTAACGGAAGTGGAAGCCGGCGGGCGCCGCGTGGCGGGGCTGAGTCTGGACACCGAAGAAACTTTCGAAACCGATTTGACCCGCCGCGACAATCCCTACCGCGCCTATTTGACGATCATCGAAGGCTGCGACTATGCCTGCGCCTACTGCGTGGTGCCGCACACGCGCGGGCCGGAACGCAGCCGAGCCAGTGAGGCGGTGCTTCGCGAAGTGAAGCAACTCACCGATCTGGGCTATTCCGAAATTCAGTTGTTGGGCCAGACGGTGAATTCCTATCGCGATCCGGGGCCACGCGGCTGGAACTTTACCGCCCTGTTGCGTGAGGTCGCCGCTGTGCCGGGAATTCGCCGCGTCCGCTTTACTACATCGCATCCCAATGATTTTCATCGGGAGATCATCGAGGCCATCGATGAGGTTCCCGCGATCTGCGACCATATTCATCTTCCGGTGCAGGCCGGTTCCGATGCCGTTTTGCAAGCGATGGGCCGCACCTACACTCGCGATGAATATCTTGAGAAGATTTCCTGGATTCGCGCGGCGCGGCGGCCGATCAGCATCACTTCGGACGTTATTGTGGGATTTCCCGGCGAAAGCGAATCGGACTTTGCGCAGACGCTCAGCCTGTTGGACGCGGCGCAGTACGACGGGGTCTATGCGTTCAAATATTCTCCGCGACCGAACACTACCGCGGCGAAGATGCCCGATCCGATCCCGGAAGAAGAAAAAGAGCGCCGCCTGGCCGTTCTGATGCAGCACCAACGCGAATTGCAGATTCGCCAAAATGAGGCTATCGTCGGCCAAACCCATGAGGTTTTCGTGGATGGCCGCCACGAATCCAAGAATCGCTGGGCGGGGAAGACCACCAACAACCGCTTAATAGTTTTTTCTTCGCCGCAAGAGGCGCTTTTGGGACAATACTTGCAGGTGCAGGTTACGCACGCCGGACCGAACAGCTTCGCAGGCGAACACGTTCTTTGAGTTCGTGGAGGCCATAATGGAGCTCGAAGTCAAAATTCGCGGCTTGATGATGGACCCGGTCACCAACATGCCGGTGGTCGTGCTGAAGGAAGCGCAAGGCACCGCGGTATTGCCGATCTGGGTGGGAATCTACGAAGCCAACGCCATCGCCCTGGAAATCGAGAAGGTGCAGACGCCGCGGCCGATGACGCATGACCTGTTGAAGAATGTTTTGCTGGGCCTGCAAGTGCGGGTGCACAAAGTGGTGGTCTGCGATCTGAAGGAAGACACTTTTTACGCGCTGATCTGGATGGAGCGCGACGGCCAGATGATGTCAGTCGATTCGCGGCCGAGCGATGCGCTGGCGCTGGCGCTGCGTTTGGATTGCCCGATTTTCGTGGATGACGAAGTGCTGAAGAATTCCCACCAGTCGTCGGCTATCTCCGAAAAGAGCTCCAATGAAGAGCTGCGCAAGTGGCTCGAGGGCCTGAATGATGAGGACCTTGGCCGCTACAAGATGTAGCGGGCTTTTCGGTTCCCGCGTTGCCCCCGGTCTTTCCCAGCCGAATCGCATTTTGTTCTTGCAGAGTAGGCCCTGATATCGGTACAGTTTGCCTACCTGTAGTGCGCATTCGCCAGGTCGCAACTACATATTGGCCTGGGCTTGCTGCAGGGAAGGAGCTCGAGCGCGCTTGACCTGCGTCCTCGCCGTCGCTAATCAGAAGGGTGGAGTCGGAAAGACCACTACCTCCATCAATTTGGCTGCTGCTATTGCCCTTCGCAAAAAACGAACCCTGCTCATCGATCTCGATCCGCAAGCCAACGCCACCATGTCATTTTTCGAGCCGTCCGATACGCAACCGACGATGTACGACGTCTTCAGCGATCCGGCGGTGCCGCTGGCCAACGTGATTCGCCCCACCAAGGATCCGTGCTTGTGGGTGGCTTCGGCTCGATTGGCACTGGCCCGGCTCGAACAGCAGTTGGCGGGGCAGTTCGATGCTCCCTTCCGATTGAAGGATGCGATCGCCCCGGTGCTGAAGGATTTTGACTACGTGGTGATCGATACGCCGCCGGCGCTGGGCATTCTCACGGTGAACGCCCTGGTCGCTTCGAGCCACCTGCTGGTTCCGATTCAAGCCGCATATTTCGCCATCGAAGGCACCGACGACTTGCTGGAAACCTATGGTCGAATTCGGTCTCGCCCGAATCCCGCGCTCAAGATTTTGGGCGTGGTGATCACGCTATTCGACAAGCGAACCAACATTTCACGCGACACCCACGAGCAGATTCGCGCCGTATTCGGTCCGGCGCTATTCAAAACGCGCATTGGCAAGAATGTCCGGCTGGAGGAAAGCCCAGCGTACAAGGAAACCATCTTCAGTTTCGCGCCCAAGTCACCCGGCGCCGAAGACTACCGCAAACTCGCACTGGAGGTTATACAACGTGTCGAAGAGGATCGGTCTGCCCGTCACTCTCAAGATGCGGCATGACGCTCATTACGTAGAGACGCTCGCTAGCTATAGCGGCGCATCCATCGGGCGCATGATCCCCGTCGATAAAGTTCGTCCTAACCCCGATCAACCCCGGAAAATGCTCGGCGACCTGCGCGAGCTTACCGACTCGATCCGCGAAAAGGGCGTGCTTGAGCCTTTGCTGGTCCGCTTCAATCCGCGCGAGGATTCCTATCACATCATCTCCGGCGAGCGCCGCTATCACGCTTCGCGCGCGGCGGGCTTGCACGAAGTGCCGTGCATCGAGAAGATCGCGGACGACGCGGAAACACTCGAACTCGGCTTGATCGAAAATATTCAGCGCAAAGACTTGACCCCGTTTGAAGAAGCGGACGGTTTGCAGCGCTTGGCCGATCATTTCGAATACACGCACGACGAAATTGCCAAGAAGATCGGGCGCGCACGTTCATCGGTGACGGAAGTCTTATCATTAGGCGTCATTCCGTCCGGGATACGGAATCTGTGCGTGGAACACGGCATCGTCTCGAAATCCCTGCTGCTGCAGATTGCCCGGCAGCCAAACGAAAAGAAGATGCAGGAGATGGTGGACCGCATCATTCAGGGCGGCCTCACCCGGGACGAAGCTCGGCAGGCCCGCAGAGAGGAAAGCCCATCGACTACGGATCGCCCCAAGCCGTTCCTGTTCGATTTCCGGCCGCAAGACGACGCGTTCCGGCTGCGCATCCAATTCCGCAAGTCGCAAGTTTCCCGCGAGGAATTGGCGAACATCCTGCGCGAGATACTTCATGAACTGGAATCCGGATCGGTTTCGTCAGCCGCGTAACGGCGAGAATGCACTTGCGCATGAATCAAGGTCCTATCTGGGTTTGGGGAAAGAGCGAACGTCTGGCTGCGATCGCTAGTGATCTGTACTAACGGTGCTTGAGCTCACTGAAAAACACGTTGCCGCCCTGCATCTGCTCCGCGAGAACCACTTCGAAATCGTAGCGTTTCCGATGTACGCGAACCACGTAGGAATCCGCAGGGGCGAGTACGCGCTGCTGCTGGCCGCTGAAGACGACGCGCACTTTAAGATTTTCGGTGAGCCATCGCTGCTGCTGGGCGAAAATATTTCGGTCCGGGTGAAGCGGGATGGGAAGCAGCTTTTCGTGTGGAAGAAAAATCAAGCGGAGGCCACGCCCGCGCGCCTGGAAGCACTTTCCCAGTTCCGCGCCGATGTCCTCGGCATTCTCGCCGGCCTCGGTTAGTGCCGTTGAACGTTCGCGCCCGCGCCGCACGAGTTGATATTCACCAGCCTTTCGACGCAAACTAAACGCATGGACACTATTTACGATTTGCTGTGCATCGGCGCCGGCCCCACCGGCTTAGCCTGCGCGATCGAAGCCAAACGAGCCGGCCTGCGTCCCTTGGTGGTCGACAAAGGCTGCCTGTGCAATTCGCTCTATCACTATCCGTTCAACATGAAATTCTTCACCACCGCGGAACGAATGGAAATTGGCGACCTGCCGATGACCGTGGGCGGCGACAAACCCACCCGGATGGAGGCCCTGAAGTATTACCGGAAGACCGTCGAGCACTTTGATATCGAGCTGCTCCTTTATTCGCACGTAACCGGGATCGACGGCAGTGATGGCGCGTTCCGCGTGTTCACCCGCTCTGCCGCCGGAGAGAGAATCGTGCATGCCCGGAAGCTAGTAGTAGCCACCGGCTACTACGACCGCCCGAATTTGCTGGGTGTCCCCGGCGAGGATTTACCCTTTGTTTCGCATTACTTCACCGACCCGCATCCCTTCTGGCGGCTGGAGGTGGTGGTAATCGGCGCGAAAAACTCCGCGGCAGAGGCGGCGTTGGATCTGTTTCGTGGTGGCGCGAGCGTAACTCTAGTTCATCGCGGCGCGGCGGTAGGGAAGTCCCTGAAATACTGGGTAAAGCCGGACATTGAGAACCGCATCAGCGCCGGCGAGATTCGCGCGATGTTTAACACCGAGGTGCTGGGTTTCGAGCCGGGAACGGTTCGAGTCCGCAACGCCGACGGCGAACAGACCCTGCCTGCGGCAAAGGTTTTCGCGATGACCGGCTACCATCCCGATTTTTCGTTTCTGGAAAAGCTGGGCGTCCACCTCGATCCAGTCTCTCGCCGCCCCACCTGCGATCCAATCTCCCTGGAGAGCAACGTCCCGGGCCTCTACGTCGCTGGAGTGGTGGTAGGCGGCCTCTTCACCGGAGAAATTTTCATAGAAAACGGGCGCTTCCACGGCAAGCAAATCATCTCCCACCTCACCGGGAAGCACGACCCATTAGGTCCTGCGCCGGTCAGTCCCCCGGGTGAGTAGAAAGCGTCGCCACGCTCGCACTCCGCCTGCTGACGAGAGCAGTGGTCGGGCAGGGCGTTGACAGCCCGTTACGGCGTCGACTACACCGAACCATATGGTTCAGTATCAGCGAGCGACTAACCTCGACCGCGTGGCCGCAGCCATTTCCGATCCCACTCGCCGCGCCATCATCGAGCGGCTTGCACGCGGGCCGGCGCACATTTCCGCGGTCGCTGAGCCTTTCTCGATGTCGCTGACCGGATTTTGCAAACGCGTGAGATTGATCGAGCGCGCTGGGCTTGTCCGGCGCAAACGCCACGGCCGCAACAACGTCCTGGAGTTGTTCCCGGAACCGCTGCGTGATGTAGCCAAGTGGGTGAAGCGATACGAGCAGTTTTGGAATGCCCGTCTGGATCGACTACAACGATTCTTTGCCGATAAAAAGGAGAGATCACGATGAAGCTTCATGACATCACCGTCACCCGCAGGATTCCCGCGTCAGCCGAGAAGGTCTTTGACGTCTGGATCGATCCGAAAAGTCCTGGTGGACCGTGGTTCGGAGCCGAGCGCGTGATTCTGAATCCAGTTGTAGACGGCCTCTTTTACCATGCGGTAAAACACGAAGGCCGCACTTGGGCGCACTACGGACGCTTCGTGCAGATCGATCGGCCTCGCCGCGTCGAGTACACGTGGATGTCCGAGGGCACCAAGGGCGCCGAATCCATCGTGACTGTCACCATGGAGTCACGAGGGGACGAGACCGAAGTCACACTGCACCACTCCGGCGTTCCAGACGACGACATGGGGCGCAAGCACAAGGAAGGGTGGACATGGGTCTTGTCTGCTCTCGCTGAAGTGTTCGCTTCGCGGAAATCGGCTTCGTCCTCAGACTAGGCCAGCGAGAAGCGCGTTGGTTGTGGACGCTGTGTCGGGCGCCCCGATTCAGTCACTTCGAGGTCGTTGTCTTGTGGAGCGCGTAGTCGCTCGCGCCCATCAGATGTAGGGATACATAAGGCTCCTGGCCGATGACCCAACTGTCGTGGCCGGGCCCGATGTAGAAGACGTCGCCCTGTCGCATTTCGATGACGCGGCCATCATCCATGGCAGCGGTGGCGCATCCTGAAATGACCAATCCGACGTGCTCTACGTCGCAGCTTTTCTTCCCGAGCGCCTGGCCCACATCGACCGACCATTTCCAGCCAGGCTCATAGGTTGCTCGGCCAATCGTCATTCCGCCGATGTGGAGTAATTCGAATTTGCCCTTATCGAAAATACGGACTTCGTCAGGGTTGTCAAACCTCTTGAGTTCGACGTCAAGCACAGCCGCCTCCTGGGGTTGCCATGTTCTTTCGACCGGCCCGAATTATCCGAACCGGTAGTGTTGCGACCACTTATTCGCGCCGAGTTCTTACGCTTCGAGCGCGTCACCGCAGGGCGTTTTTATGTGGCCGCGGGCGTCAGTTTTCGCGCGTCCAGATACGACGCGATCGCCGTCGCGCTGCCGTTGGCATCTGCCGCAAGGCCTACGTAGCCGTCAGGCCGCACGAGATACGGGGCATCGCGCCGCAAGCCGATTCGGCGCATCTCTGGACTCCATCGAAACGTGTGCAGCGGCAACTTTCGCCGATCACACATCGTCCGGAGCTCGGGCGCGGCGTCGCCATATACGTGCACCTGCCAGTCGAGCGAAGTCAGCGGCGAGAAGTTGTCTCCATTTCCACCGTCGAGCTCCGCCTTTACCCAGGGCAAACGATCACCGCCCAGAACCGTTCCTGCGCGTCCCTCACTCAAGCTGCTCCCGCGATAGTTCACCGCAGTTTGTGAGACCATGCGAAAGATGAAGTGTCGCACCGTGGCGAGCGCGAAGAAAAGCGGGAATAGGACCGGCACGATGTGCAGTCGCACTAGCCGCGCGATAGCGCTGCTGCTCGTCACGCCGGTAAAGGCGCGATCGGTCGTAGCAACCAAGCGCCGGGCGAAGGCGATTCGCTCCGGCTCATAGCTCTCCAGGAGCGCCGGATCCGCGCGTCCATGTAGCACGGCGGCAAGTTTCCACGCGAGGTTGACCGCGTCGCCGATGCCGGTATTCATGCCTTGTCCACCGACGGGACTATGGATGTGTGCGGCGTCGCCGAGCAGAAAGGCACGGCCCCGACGGAAGTGATTGGCAACCCGATGGTGCACGCGGTAGGTCGAGAACCAGTTCACACGTTCGACGTCGATGCGCATCCGCTCGATCACGCTCTTGCTTACGTCGTTCCACGACAGGTTCTCGTGTAGCGATTCGGCTTCCTGGCGCACCGTGCCGACCAGCCGAGCGCGCCCCTCGTCCTTCAACGGGAATACCGCTAGAAAGTCGGTCGCGTCCAGAGCGACGTGAAGGTCGCCGTTCATCGTAGGTCCGGTCCCCTCCACGTCGGCGACATAGAAGAGATGGTCATACGCTCCGCCGGGGAAGCCGATCTTCAGCGTATCGCGCACAATGGAATGCGCACCGTCGCATCCTGCGATGTACGCGGCCTCGCATGTTTCCTCGGTTCCGTCCGGCCGCTTCAGGTGGGCGCGTACTCCGTCCGCTGTGTCCTCGAAGGCGCGAAGCTCCACTCGCCGTTCAACTTGGACGCCTGCCTCCGTTAGCCGGTCGACGAGTAGCCGCTCGTGCTCGTCTTGCGGAAAGATCAGCACGTAAGGAAAAGGGCTGAGCCCCGCGCCCATGTCGGCGAAAACGGCGCGGGCCATACTCTTGCCGGCCACCCAGAGATTTGCGGCGACGGCTTTTCGGCCACGGTCCACAACCGCCCCAGCGATGCCGATCTGGCGGTAGAGCTCGAGCGTGCGTGCTTGTACGGCCACTGCGCGCGACGTGGTCCCCGGCTCCGCAGTCTTGTCGATAATCCGCACGCGCACACCAAGCCGTGTGAGCCACAGGGCCAAAACCAGCCCGGTTGGCCCTGCGCCGACAATCAGGACATCGATGTCGTCAGTCAACGGTGCATTCCTCGTCGCAAATCCTCGTCCGACCGTCGGCCACCTCCGAGACTCGGGAGTTTCTCGCCCGCAGTCAGTGGTGATTACGATGATGCGCTGAAATTGCGGCGGCCTCGGTAGGCGCGGCCTGCGGGAAATGATACTCCGATTCACTGGCAGAAGTCGTTCGCGCCCGGTTCCGCTGAGACCTGGCGCAAGGCCCGGAATATCTGCTCTTCGTCGTGCGATTGCCCCGATGCTCTTGGCCCCAGAACACGCGTGCCTCCCGTACGCTTCCGGCAAGGGAATTACGCGAGGCTGCGCTTGCAACAATGCGACTGTCTCGACTTTGGGTTACGCATCAAAATGTGTCGCGCCAATGAATTATTCATCATTCAAATTGGTGGAAATGCGACGCGTTTTTGGTTGCCCGTGGCCTCGATCCGGACCCGGCCATAGTGCCGGTGCTGGCCGGCGACACGCACGGTGTTCGAGGAGCCAGTAAGCACCGAGAATTGCAAACGAATCTGGTATCCGTCACTCCGATGTGGCGCGACTGTATGCGCCATGTCCTTGGTTAGCTCTGGTTTCGATGCGGAGGCGGCCATGGCGCCGCTGCTGGCCGGCGACGTACACGGTGTTCGAGGGACTAGCTAGCACCGAGAATTGGAAACGAATGTGTTGTCCATCCCTCCGATTGGCGCGACTGCATGCGCCACGTTTGGTTGGCCTGCAGTCCGAGGCGGCCCCAGCGATTGTGCAACGCCTACGTAGGAACATCTGACGGCAACTGGGAAATCGTTGGTCCTGCGCTAAGAATGGCAAGCCAGTATCGGGGAAGTCGTTCACAGTGGTGGGCGCCTGAAGTGCGGGTTATGGCTCAGGATTAGGCCGATGCATGATCGTCGACAACCGCGAAGATCGTGGAAGGCACGTTGCCCCGGACAACTGTCTCTGTTAAACTTTTTTTATGGCATCGATCGTTCGCGAAATAGGCGAGACATTCACTACCCTCGTCAAAGGTTTCAGTGTGACTTTCCGCGCCATGCTCCGGAAACCTGTGACTGAGAAATACCCGCAGGGTCCGGTGCAGTTTCAACCAAGGTATCGCGGTATTCACGTCCTGCATCGTGACGAAAACGGCCTTGAAAAATGCGTCGGTTGCTTCTTGTGTGCCGCGGCTTGTCCCGCCAACTGCATTTACATCGAAGCCGCCGAAAATACCGACGCCAAGCGAATCTCAGCTGGTGAGCGCTACGCCTCCGCCTACAACATCGACTATTCAAGATGCATTTTCTGCGGATACTGCGTCGAAGCCTGCCCCACCGACGCCATCACTCACGGGCACAGCTTTGAACTAGCCCCCTACGACATCAACGCCCTGATCTACAGAAAAGAACAGCTTCTGGAAATCTGGCCTCCGCTAAAGCCCCAACCAACTCAGTAATCCCTTGAGATGAGCAAGCCGTAATCTCCACCTCGATCTGCACCGCCCGGTGCATCCCAAGAATTGCGCGCCCCGAAGCATTCCAAAACATGGGCGCAAAGCCCGCAAAAGCCGCCACGATCGTGACCGCAACGGACGGCCCTAAGCCGAGGCCGAAAACCAATCTCCAGCGCGCAGCGAAGCCAGCTCCACCGACGCACATAACCGAGGAACAAACTCCACGCCAGACTCCCCAACAAGCGCGACTCGCCAAGCCCCAACAAGAGTCGCGTCACCTCGTCAAACCACCTCTGATACCACACCAAGCAACGCCTCACTCGAGACCAACATAATAAATAGGGAAAAAGGAGGTGGTTCGTGGCGGCGATTGGGGGCGAGATTTGTTTTGATTTGGGATTTTGTGTAGTGATCTGAGGCGGTTGTTTTTTGTGGTGGGCGCGGTGACGGGGAAATCGGGGCTGCTTTTGTGGTGAGCGCGACGGCTTGGAGGGATGGCGGATCGCATCAATGGTTGGGCGAGGATGTGATTCCTGTTGTGTCGGTGTGAGAGGCGCCGATTGTCTAGTGGTGCATGGTACCGAGATGTGTGGCACGAGGCGACGTTGGGTTGGGCGCTGGAGGCAGTCGGGGCGAAAGCTAATTGCCGAGATTAGCGGTTCGGCGTCGGGGGAATTATTTAGGGTGCTACTGGCGTGGCTATTTAGATCAAGCAATGGCTAGGAGGTTCGGTCATGGCCGAAGTCGATGCGGAGCTTGAAAAACGACGGAGAAGCAATCGGGATTATATGCGCGCGTGGCGTTCGAATCCTTGCCGCGCTGCTCGGCAGCAGGCCAGCCGCAGCATATGGGATGCTGCTCGAAAATTGCGAAACGCTGGTAAGGCGATGGAGCCGTTCACCACCGTGTCGGGCAAGCCGATTTGCGGATTTTGCGGTAAGCGGGCGCCGCTGACATACGCGTCACGGCTTCGGCTCGGACCGGACGGTAAATTTCGGCGCGTCGAAATTCCATACTGCGGGATGTGTTGAGGCCGGCTTGTGCCAATGGTGGATCAACCGTTTCATGTGCGAAGCACGTCGAGAAACCTTAGTGGTTCGAGTGCGTTGGGCCGGAGTGACGCAATCGCTCGGCAAAGATCGAGGTCGTTTGACCGATCGTAGGCGATAGGGATGCGGAAATGTGGAGAGAACACTACTGGCTTCTTGGCAAGTTTCACTGCGGAGCCGAGGTACGTCGAGCTTGGTCGGAGCGAGTGAGCTTGGCGATGTTTGCCCTCTGACGGTATCGGCTC
Organism: uncultured Acidobacteriota bacterium; assembly: GCA_963725655.1. Classification (GTDB taxonomy): domain Bacteria; phylum Acidobacteriota; class Terriglobia; order Acidiferrales; family UBA7541; genus CAVRXT01. Next base: position 2,225,549 of record CAVRYY010000001.1, read on the forward strand.
GGCGCTTGAACAGAACATGGCGCAGACGACGCGCCAATCGGAATCAGGAATCAAGGTCTTGATTGCGATCACAGACCAGGACGGCGCAGTGGATCGGATGCAGTTGGCGATGGTTGCCCTTCGAGCGTATCGGCTCGGTCATTGAACAGGACATGGCGCGGACGATGCGCCAATCGGAATGAGGATCAATGTCGTGATTGCGACTCTAAACCGGGACACCGAAGTGGAGCGAATGCGCTTGACGTTGGCCGCGCTGCGACGGTGTCGGCTCGGTGGTTCATGAAGACATGGCGCGGACGACGCGCCAATCGGAACGCGGGATGAACTGTTGATTGCAACCGTGGACCGAGAGGCGAAGTGGGCCGAATGCGCTTGGCGCTGGACGCGCTTCGGCGGTATCGGCTCGGCGCTTGAACAGGTATTGCGCGGGCGATGCGCCAGTCGGAACGAGGGATCAGCGCTTTGGTTGGAGCTCTGGGCCGAGAGGTCGAAGTGGGTTGGATGTGGCTGGACGCGCTTCGGCGGTATCGGCTCAGTGCTTGAACGAGCCATGGCGCGGACGCTGCGCAAATCGGAATGAGGGGTCAGTGTCGTGATTGCAGCCCTAAACCCGGACACCGAAGTGGAGCGAGTGCGCTTAACGTTGGTGGCGCTGCGACCGTGTCGACTCGGTGGTTCAAGAATACGTGGCGCGGACGATGCGCCAATCGGAATCAGGGATCACGGTTTTGCTTGCACCCATAAAAGGGGGGGACGAAGTGGATCGAATGCCACCGGCGATGCTTGCCCTTCGACGGTATCGGCTCGGTCCTCGACAAGACATGCCACAGGCGACGCGACCATCCGAATGGGGAATCAACGTTTTGGTTCGACCTCCGGACTAGGGCGACGTAGTGGATCGAATGAACTTCGCGATGCTTGCGCTTGGAGTGCATAGGCTCGGTGATCGAACAAGCCATGGCGCGGACGCTGCCCCAATCGGAATGAGGGATCGGTGTCGTGATTGCAACCCTAGACCGGGACACCGAAGTGAAGCGAATGCGCTTGACATCGGTGGCGCTTCGACCGTGTCGGCTCAGTGGTTCAAGCAGACCTGCGCAGACGGCGCGGCAACTGAAATGAGGGACAGCACTTTGGTTGGAACCCTGGACCGGCAAATGGGAACGGCGTATGCGGCTCAGGGCATGGCGTTGCCATCCAGGTCCATCGCGCCGAACAGGCTGGCTCTCCCGGGGTAGGTCGAAGTGGGCCGAATGCACTTGGCGCCGGTCGCGCTTCGACGGCATCGGCTCGGTGCTTGAACAAGACATGGCGCAGACGACGCGCCAGTCGCAATCAGGGATCAACGTCGTGATCGCAGCCCTGGATCGGGATGAGGCAGTGGATCGAATGCCAAGTGGCGATGCTTGCGTTTCGAAGTTGCCGGCTCGGTGATTGAGCACGACATGGCGCAGGCGACGCGCTAATCGGAATGAGGGATCAGTCTCGTGATAGCAGCCCTGGACCGAAACGCCGCAGTGGATCGAATGCCAAGTGGCGATGCTTGCGCTTCGAGGTTGCCGGCTCAGTGGTTGAACAAGACATGGCGCGGACGACGCGCCAATCGAAATGAGTTGATCAGTGCCAAGAAATGGCGCAGGCGACGCGTCAGCCGAAGCGAGGGATCAGCGTTTTGGTTGCGACCTTGGACCAAACCGCCGCGGTGGATCGAATGCACTTGGCGATGCTGGCGGTTCGACGATGTCGGCTCGGCGGCTGAACAAGACTAGGCGCGGACGACACGGCAATCGGAATAGGGAATCAACGTTTCGTTGCAACCCCTGGCCGGGACGACAAAGTGGATCGAAAGCACTTGGCGATGCTGGCGGTTCGACGATGTCGGCTCGGCGGTTGAACAGGACATGGCGCGGACGGCGCGCCAATCGGAAAAGGGAATCAACGATTCGTTGAAACCTTGAGCCGGGGCGACGAAGTGGATCGAGTGCACTTGGCGATGCTGGCGGTTCGACGATGTCGGCTCGGTGGTTGAACAGGACATGGCGCAGACGGCGCGCCAATCGGAATGAGGGATCAGCACTTCGGTTGCGACCCTGGACTGAGATGCTGAAGTGCATCGATTGGACCTAGCGCTGCGTGACGTGGCGGCGGTTGCGCAGACGCCGGACAACGGACGATCCCGTCAGGTCGGGTGCCACGTCGGCAGCACAACGCTCACTGCGGAAGCCGGACGGGTCAACCAAGGGCAGCCCTTGAACGGCAGTGACGCGATGACCGGGGCGCCGCTGAGAGTGCTCGACCTGAGACGCAGACAGGCACGTCGACGGAAATGTGGTGATGCTCACATTCAGCACGGAGGACTGCGGTGTCGACTGAGGTTTCGAACAGACGAGTTCGCGGAGTGGCACCAGATGAGGCGCCGCGCGTACCTCCCGCGCCCCACGGCGCGCTCGGGTGGCTGGCCGCGACAGCCCGTAGGGCGGTCGTTGGAGGGCTATCGATCTTTGTAAAGCAAAGACGTGCGCGGGCGGCTGTGAAGGCGGAGAGGGAGCATCTGCGGAGGCTCGATTTCGCGGAGGAATTTGCCAGAGGGTACCTCGCAGGCTGGAAAGAATGCCTTCTGGCTTGCCAAGAAGCGATTGAAGAGGGCCACGACGGGGGATGGAGCAACTGAAGCGGTCCTGGGTTGGGCGCAAGCGTAGTTGAAACCTGGCGTGCCCGGGGTTATCGCCGGTCGCTACATATGTGTAAGGCGGCGAACTCGATCCGCCGGACGGAGAATGCCGATGAAGCCTCAACATGCGTTCGAGATTTGCTGCGAGCGGTACCGCCGCATGCGTGCAGTCGTTAATGGAAGTGTGCGGGCGATAGACCTGGAGACGCCTTCGAGTGGCTATCAGTGGAGGCCCGACCGGGCGGGCGCTGCCGACTACGTCGCTGACTTTCAGCTGGCGGGAGCTCGTGCGCTGCGACGGCCGGAATGGAAAGGGCGGCTGCAGCTTTTTCAGAGCCATTATTGCGGCGGCGTGGAATATCGGCGAGCGATTGAGCTGTTAGGGGTCTCGAGCGGGACGTTCGACTGGTGGGCGCAGGAAGTGAAGAAGGCTGCGGGCAAGGAATTTCTGAGGTCGGGGTTGTTTCCGCCGCGCGGATACTTTCGGCAGAGCTGAGAACTGCGTGCGGGATCAGCTAGTTGAGCGCCTTTACATCTTAAGAAAACCGGAGCGCAGGGACCGGCGACGCAGGCCGGAGTGGATTTTTGAGCATGCGAATTCCCAGTAGTCCGTCGTGGAGAAAGGCGCACGAACGAGACTGGTCAACAGGCGCGGGCAGCCTTAGAACAGCGAACATCTGGCGGTTGAAGGCCGATCGCCCAGAACATTGGAGCAAATGATCGGGACAGAGATGCGAATGCGGGTGATTCGGCGAATGAGAGTCGTCGGAAGAAGTCATGGGGAAGGATGGTGGAAAAGGGCTGAACTGTGATGCGGATCCGGGGGGACGAATGAAGCTTCGATCGATCCCTTCCAGATTCCAGTCGGCAGCGCCTGGGCCGAAGCCTTCATATTCGGTTGGGAAGCGAGTGTTCAGGGGATTCGGGTCGTCGAACCAGCCATGGATAACCATCCAATCGGATTCGACGCCGACCTCGAGTTGCTGCGCAGTGCATCCCGGAACACTGGCTAGGGCGGTGACGGCGTGCTCGGACTCTTGGAGGTCCACGGTAAGCCTCTGGAGGACGTCCTTCTCGGCGCGCCGCCAGTCCAGGAGCTCGCCTCCCTGTCGGGAACCCCGCTCTCGAAAGATCTCGTAGGCGCGCTGGGCGACAGCGTCATAGGCTTCGAGTAGGCAATCGGTGAGGTCATGAAAAGCGACCGGTTCGCAACCGTTGGAAGGTCGAGGTGGCGGGGAAGCGGGCTGGGTTACGGGTTGGGAAGCCTTCATGTTGTTCCTCAAATAAAGGGATTCTCACGCTGCATGTCTGTTATCGACGCGCGGGGGAACGAACTTTAGGAGCGGTTGAATCGGCCTCGACGTTTGGAGTTCCGCTGCTCGTGTGAGCGGGCGGATTGACGTTCAGAAGGGAATTGGCCGCCGCCTTCACCGGCCATGCGAGAGGTAAAACTCCCAGCCTGCTGCGCAAGGATGGAGCCGGTGAAGGCGAGCGGTTCGCTACTGGGCCAATCGCTCGGAGGCGAAACGCGCAACCCAGAGCCAGAGACAGGGACTGCGTCCCCCGGTCTAGGAGTGCCAAGGTAAATGAGAGCTGCCCAAAGGGCAATTCGGGAAACTACGCAGATTGGGCCGCTAAACTGCGTAATTGTCGGTTACTACGGCGAAAACACTTGACGCGAGAATTACGGAGAAGTACATTCTGGAACTGTTAAGTTATGTTGGCACCATTGGTTCGGGCCACCGGCCACAGCACTAACCACGGCGCTCACGCAATTAGCTCCAACGGACGCAATAACGAGCGCAGTGCGGGTCCAGTAACTCTGCTACGAGAATTGTGAATGCCAGCCGGTTCAGTGAACGCTTCTCGTTATCGATAAAACATGAGGTGCACGAAAGCGTCTAGGTACCAGCGTGCTGGGGGGAGCTCGCACGTCGTGCCCGTTCGTTCGAATGGGAGCGACCCGCGGGAGCCAGGAGGAATTTTGATACATGGCAATTGAGACGGTTCGGAAGACGTTGGGTGCACGAACACAGATGGCTCGCGTACCAGCATCGGCGTTGGGCAGGTTGGGTACCGCACAGAGAGGTCAGGGTCCGGCGGGTCCGCGCAAGCGGGTCCGAGTGTTGATAGCGGACGATCACGCGGTGGTGCTGCGGGGTTTGCGGTCTCTACTGGAGTCACAGCCAGACATTGAAATTTGCGGCGAGGCAACGAACGGCCTCGATGTAGTGGAGAAGACCCAGGCGCTATCTCCCGAAATGGTGATTCTGGATATCGGGATGCCTGAATTGAACGGACTGGAAGCGACGCGCGCGATCCGCTTGAAGCACCCCAACGTTGAAATTCTGGTGCTTACCATGCATTTTTCGGAGCAGGTGGCGCGACAGATTCTGAAGGCCGGCGCCCGGGGATATCTGCTGAAGACCGATTCGGACGCTCAACTGCTGGCCGCAATTTCGAGCTTGCGTCAGCACAAGCCATTTCTGACGTCGCGAGTAGCTGATGTGGTACTGACGGGTTTCGTTGAAGGGGACGTGGCCGAAACCATCAAGAGGGCGGTAGCGGCGGACTTTCCATACGGTCCGCTGAGCCGGCGCGAGCGTCAGGTGATGCAGTTGCTGGCCGAGGGCTACAGCAACAAAGAGGTTGCGGCGCGTCTGAGCGTTAGTCCGCGAACCGTGGAAACCCATCGCAATCACGTGATGCACAAGCTGCGGCTGAATTCATTCAGCGAATTGGTGCGCTACGCGGTTCGCAATAACATCGTGGAGGCTTAAGGGAGGGCGGGAGCGGAAGGGAAGGCGGAAGAGGTAAGTGACAGGTTGAAAGATAAATACCGCCCAGACAACCTGTCACGCGTTTGTGGCTATGCTTTTGCGGCCTTGGCAACGGCCTTCTTGCGACGGCCTCCCCGGCGCGGCTTGACGGGATGTTCCGGGGCTTCACCGATCAGTTCTGCCACCCAAATGCTGGTGACGAATTTCTTGGAGCCGTAGTCTTCGAAGTCAATTGTGGTGCGTTCGGAATTGGACTCCATGACGACTCCCATGCCGTACAATTCGTGCTTGATGGCTTGGCCTTCGATTAGGACCTGCACAATGTCCTCCTTGGAAATTTATGAGTTCGCCCGGCGAAAACTGTGCGCTTATCGAGACGGATAAGCATTCGCGAAAAGCTTAGGGAGCTACAATGGCCACTTCCCGGCCGGGGAATGAAAAAAAGGGCGGAAACCCAGTGCGAAAGACACGGAATCCCCGCCCGGACGACGTTAGAGGCTAACCACGTTCTCGGCCTGCAAGCCTTTTGGGCCCTTCTTGACTTCGAACTCCACCGCTTGGCCTTCGTTCAGAGTCTTGTATCCGTCAGACTGGATAGCAGAAAAGTGAACGAAAACATCTTCACCACTCTGGCGTTGGATGAACCCATAACCCTTGCTGGCGTTGAACCACTTGACTGTGCCTTGTTCTTTCACTTCAGGTTACCTCGTAGATTGAAGCTATTTGTGTCTCGAGTCGGCCTCTGATCGTCCGAGAACTGATGAATCCCGTCACGCCGGAGACGCGCCGGGGTTACACGAAAAAAGGCCACAGGGCGTTGCCCTGCAGCCTCTGGACCGTGTCAAAAGGGATCACAAGAGCAACAAACGCGGCTAGATAGTAGCACAAAACGGGTAGATTTCCAACCCCAAGCTTTGGAGCCCGCGGCGTCCGGAAACGGGGCGGACGTCGGTCTGGGCCACCCCGGGTCCCTAGGCTGGCCGCTTGACCGCAAACAGCGTGAGGCCTAAGAGCAGGCAGGCCAGGCTCGCGATTTGAGCGTTGGTGAGGCCTAGGAAAACCTTTGGATTGATGCGGATAAACTCAACCAGGAATCGAGAAACGCCGCTCAGGATCAGGAATAATGCAAAAAGCGAGCCGGATTTATGGGCAATCCCTGCGTTTGTCCGGGTGTGAGTCGCTGCAGATTCCTGAATGGCCGGCGCTACGAACCACTTTGACCCTAAGTGCCTTAGTATTAGGAAGATGACGATCGCGGCGGCAAGCTCATACAAAGGCGTGGGGTGAACGTGCTCAGTCGTCGGCACCAAGCCGTTCGGGAAGCTCATTCCCCACGGCAGGGACGTCGGAATACCGTAGTCCCCGTCTCCTGATAGGAAGCAGCCGATCCGTCCAACCCCGTAGCCTAGCGCGGCAGCGGGCGAAGCCACGTCGCACAGCCTCAGAAAAGGGATCTGGTACCGGCGGGCAAGAAAGGCAAACGCGGCAATCCCGGCAATCAAGCCGCCGAACCAAGCGAAGCCGAATTGGCTGAAGAGTTCGCTGGCCGGGTGAGCGACTAGCTCGCGCGGGTTTTCGAGCACGTGATAGAGCTTGGCACCGACAATGCCTGCTGTAGCGGGCAGTCCCACCAGGGTTTCGGCCTCAATCGGAAGCCCCCACCTTCGCAGGTCGACATGCAGCACTGCGAAGGCGACCAGCATGGCAGTGGCGACAAGCAGCCCGAACGTGGGAACTGTGAGCGGTCCTAGGTGGAGAAATGGAAGCACGATGACCTAACCATGGTAGCAGATGGCAATTCGCCGCAGCGAGCGGTGGCAGCTAATCGCTGTATCGATGACGTAGCGAAGCAGTTGCGGTTGCGCCGGCCACGGGCGGAACCCGGTAATAGGACTGCCGGCGGAGCAGATGCTGGTCGCGAAAGTGCTTTTTTGCGCGGCGTCCCCATTCGCGGATGAAAAAGTAGTTGAGCCCGCCGCCCAGCACGCCGCTGGCAAAGGGAATTGCCCGAGCGGCCCATTTCTCAGCGGACTCGGCGCCCACGCGAACCGCGATACGCTCCATCACCCGGGGAACAAAGCGCTCGACCAGTTCCTTCTGGATGAAGTCTCGGCCGAGATCCACGCCGGCGGCGCTGGCGGCAGCGACCCACAGCTCGGCGGATTCGGCGGGCGTGGCGTACTCAAATCCGTAGATCAGACTGAGCTTTTGCAGCATGCGCATGGCGATCGCAGCAAGCAGGCTTACATCCGGCACCAGGGTCATGAAACCGCCCAGGCCGACGCCCGCGCCCTCGAGCAGCGCCAATTTTTTGGAGCTGGTGATGGTTTTATCGGCGATCGAGTCGACGATGTCCATGCGCTGAAGGAACATTTCATCAAAGGACTGAATCGGCAAACGATGCGCGGTCTGCAGGTGAGCCAGAAATTTCTCGGGCTTCACGCCAAAGCCGGAATAGGTGCGGCCCAGGCCAGCCATGACGGCCCGTCGGAAAAGTCCGGAGTTTTTTGCGCGCCTTTGTTTGCCAAGCATATTTCTATTGTATGCGATCTAACGCCCAAGTGTTGCCCGAAAAGGCCGACGCGGCGGGGAGAATTTGCGAGCGCCACTTCTCGCGGAAGGGAGTATACTGACGTCATCTAGCAAGCTTGGGCAGCCGTTCTGATTTGGAGGCCCCTATGATGACCGCCTTCCGTTTTTGGATTCGACTCTCGGCGTCCGCATTGCTCGTACTTTGGCTGACGACTCCTGCGCTCGCGCAACATGGTGGTGGCGGGCATGCAGGCGGCGGTGGCATGAGCGGCGGTGGCGGCATGAGTGGTGGCGGAGGTATGGGCGGCCGTTCTGGCGGCGGCGCAGGCCCTGCTGCGGCGAGTCGGCCTTCCGGTCACGCTGCGGCGCCTGCTGCTAGCAATCGGCCCGCGCCGCGGGTAGCGCCTGCACCCAAGGGCGCCGCGCCAGCAGCGACGAATTCGGCGAAGAACACGTCTACGTCCGGATACACGCCTGCAGCCGGGATGCACCTTGTTCCTGGCACACCTACGTATCGTTGGCAAGATCCGCCAAGCAGCGCGTCGCAGGCGGGCTCGACGCACGGTGTTGCGTCAACGGCGGCGAACCACGAATATTTCTCCAGTGCGACTGGCACCAACATCGGTACTGTTCATTCGCTCACCGTTCCTGGGCGCTATCCGATCACGAGTGGCTGCGGCCGGGGCGGATGCGGTGGTTACGGCGGTTACAATCCGTACTACCCGCTGGGATACGGCTACGGCTATGGTTACGGCTATGGGCTTGGTTATGGCTTCGGATACGGGCTGTATCCGTTTTCGCCGTGGGGTTTCAGCTTTGGCTATGGTCTCGGTCTTGGCTACGGGTATGGCTCCGGATACGGATATGGGAATGCCTACGGATATGATTTGGGCTACTACGATAACGGGCTAGGGTCTGGCTCGGTTTCGACGAGCACGTCGTCGTCGGGTGAATACGGTCCTTACGCGACGCTGGACGCGAAGACGAATCAAGCCGGCACGCTTCCCAATCCGGCACTGGAAACCACGCTGGTGCTGAAGGATGGAACCACTTACACGGTAACCGACTACTGGATGGCCGGCGGGAAGCTGCACTTTGTCACCGCGGACAATGGCGAGAACACGATTGAGATCGACGCGGTGGATCTGCAACACACTGCGGAGCAGAACTCCAAGCGCGGCGTGACCTTCACACTACGCACCCAGGACGCCGCCCAACCGGCCCAGGCGCCCGCGGCCGAAGCCGTACCAGCACTGGGACAGGCGCCATCGCAGGCACCGGCACAGCTTCCCGCGAGCGACCCGCAACCGTAGAGTGGCGAAGGCAGGCGGTCGGCGTAATTTTTTTCTGAGTGCCGATGGGTCGCAGGACTGAAAACGCAGGGCTTGATCGCCGGCCACCTTGGACGATTTTTATTTACACAAATAAACACTTGCATTGTTTTGCAAGTTAGCGTAGAACTTTTTATTGTAACCTCGATTTGTGTGACGCACTGAGAAGCGCTCCGAAGTAAATCAAATCCGAAAACTGCGGCCGGCTAATCGCCGGCCTTTTTTATTTCCAGGGAGAAACTCCCGAGGCGGCGAAGCTATGTCCGATATACCGACGAAAGCAAAGGCGGAGACGGACCAGCCGAAGAAAAGGCGACGCCGGCGTTGGAAGGGCGCCCACAGGCAGGTGCCCATGCCCGAGGCGATGCGCATCGTCGGATTGGACGAGTGCGAAGTGGCCTACCAATTCGATCATCTGGTGGACTATGTTGTGATATCCGCCAACGACAAGCTGCTATTCGAGGTCCTGCGGGAGTGCGCCAAGTTACTGAACGCCTATCCGCCAAACCAGGATGCGTTTAGCGAACCAGGACCACAAATCATATTCGACATCCCGCGGCCAGTGCGGGAGGCGCCTTCGCCGAAGGGCCCGGACGAACCGGAACCTACGAAAGCGATCAAGTAGCGAATTCCTCAGGCCGCAAATACCGATTCCAAAAAGTTGCAAGACATTCGATCGGCAGCATGCTGCCGAATATCAGGAGCAGCCATGACTCTAAGCAAAAAGACGGTCGGGTATCTGGTGCAGTTGGGAGGCATAGCAAGCGCAGTGGCCGGCGGGGTACTGAGTTTTCAGCACCTGGCGATCGCCGCGTGCTTTCTCGGAGGCGCGGTGGCGTATTACGCCGGGAAGAAGCTTCGCGGTACCGTGTAACGGGCATGGCCGAGCCCACGCCACCAACGAAAGAAGTGCCGCCGCCGAGGCCCGCGATTCATTTCCCAGTAGGACCGCTGGCTTCATCGTCGAAAGGTCCGCGCGCCGAAATGCGTATCTCGGATTTCTACCGGCCGTTTCCGAGACAGGATCAATTCCATTGCTGTCCGGCGAAATACCGGTTGTTTGGAGGGGCAGCGGGCCCGGGGAAATCAAAGGCGCTGCTAATGGAGGCGGTGGCTCAGGCGACCCAGCACGCCGGTGTGGAAACACTTTTGCTGCGCCGTACTTTTTCGGAGCTCGAGACGTCGCTGCTGACTTATTTCCGGCGCGACATACCTCGGGTGTTTTACCGCTCATACAACGAAGCGCGGCACGTGATCACCTGGCATAACGGTTCGACGACCCGCTTCGGGTATTGCCGCAACGAAAGCGACGTCTACCAGTACCAGGGTGCCGAGTTTTTGTTCATCGGCGTGGATGAGCTCACGATGTTCACGTTGGCGCAGTGGCAGTTTCTCACCAGCCGCAACCGGTGCGCGGTGCCGGGCACGTTTGCGTGCATGGCCGGCGCGACGAATCCCGGGAATATCGGACACGCCTGGGTAAAGGCGCTGTGGATCGACAAAGAACCGCCTCCGGGGATGGAGCGAAGCGATCAGTACGATCCGTCCGATTACCAATTCATTCCCGCGCGCCTTTCCGACAATCCTATCTACGCCACGGATGCGCAATACCTGAAGACGCTCGAAGCGCTTCCGGCCACATTGCGCGATGCGTTCTTGCAGGGAAGCTGGGACGTTTTCGCCGGGCAATATTTCGACCGGTTCGACCCGGAACGAAACACCGAGCGAGCCGAGAATATTGGTTTCGAATCCTGGTGGCCGCGATGGATCTCGATGGACTGGGGATTCGAGCATCCGGCGGCGGTGTACTGGCACGCCAGCGCGCCGGCAAGCCAAGTCTGGGAACATGGGGAAGCGCCGATGCCGGCTGAGAGAGTTCGGAGGCCGAATCGCCCGTTGAAGAGATGCCAGAGGATCGTGGAGAGCCAGTCAGCGCGGTCACTTCTTCAAATGTTACGCCGAGCCACGTTACCTCCCGGGTGGTTACCTACCGGGAGTTGGTGCGGAAGCGACTGGCGCCGCGCGCGCTGGCGCAAATGATCGTGGACCTCTCGGTGGAGTCGGGCGGCGGGCGGGAACGCATTGACGCAATTTACCTTTCACCCGACGCGTTTGCTCATCGCACCGATGAAGCGTCGATCGCCGAACAGATGGCCGAGGTTTTCTTGTTCGCGGGGCTGCCCAGGCCGTCGATGGCAGACAACGACCGCGTCGGCGGATGGATGTTGATGTACCAGATGCTGGAGTCCAGGGAGTGGACGATTACTCGGAACTGCGAAGAATTGATTCGAGTGCTGCCGGCGCTGGTTCGCGATAACGCCAGGGTCGAGGACGTCGAAAAGGAAGACGGAGATGACGCGGCGGATGCGGCGCGTTACGGATTGAAGTCGCGGGTGAGGACGGCTCGTCCGCCGTTACAGCAGAGATTGGCGGAGAAAGTGACCTCGACGGACCCAACCATCCGCGCGATTCAGGCGCGCAAGGCGGCCATCGAAATCGAGCAAAAGCAGGGGCCGGTTTACCGCCGGCGCCGGCCGCTAATTTGAAGCCGCAGCACGCTCTGGAGAGGACGAAAATGTTCGGTGGATTTCTAGACTGGACGTGGACTACGAGGTACACGCGATCGCTGGAAGCCGAGGTGGTTCGACTGCGCGCGGAAAATCTTGCGTTGATGAATTCGATTCTTGGGGTGGCGGGCGTGCCGCCGCTGCGGATCGATGGTCCGCGAATGGAACCCGCAGGACGCAATATTGTTCACCGTGACGTGCAGGCCGGCGCGCGTCTCGAGGACGGAACCGCGTCGCACGGTGCGTCTTCGCGGAAGTCGGCGGCTGGTCCGGTGCGGCGGCGGTCGTGGCAACAGATCGGGCGGGTCCTGGAGGTTGAGGACGCCTCGCGGCACCAGGATCGTTCACACGTCCAGCCGAGAAATATCGGCTAACTGTCTCTCTGCAAACCCAACTTCGCCAAGTTCGTAATGCTAGGTGGAAAACCGCGCTTCTCTGGAATGGCGGAGGCGTGGGAATTTCTGTGGTGGTCGTGCGCGACTAATTCCTGGAGGCACTATGCCCGTCATTAATGGCCGCTATCACATGAATCCTGCGATGGGGCAAGCGCTCGCGTCGGCGCGGGCCCTGCTGGAGCACAAGCTTGGCGAAGACGAAGATTCGCCATCGCCGGAAGGCCAGTCGGAAGACGATCGCGACGATCTACCCAAGGGTAGAGCGCACTCGGATGAACGTGATTCGCGAGGGGCCATCCGCCGCATAGAAATTGAAGTGGCGGACGATAGTGCTTCTCCATCGAATCAATCGAATCAACCTGCGGGTGGGTACACGGCGTACGTACATCGAAGCGACGTCAACGCTGCTGGCGACACCCCGTTGCAACCCGGCGAACTACCACACGGCGTGCAGGCTCCGGCTCCGACGACGCATGTGTTCGGGGATTCCACTACATTGGCGGATTTCGTACGCCGCGCACTGGGACCAAAGCTGAAGGCTTCCTAGGACTCTCATTTCTCCGATCAACCGACCGGCTGCGCGAAAGCGAAACGCCGCGCACTCTTCACGATACTGAGGAAAATTCATGTCTGACTACGCCACAAACGCGGATCCCGGAACAGTTCCGATTGAAGGTCCTGCGGTTCCGCCGTCTTCCGGTGTGCTGGGGGCGGGGGAATTGAATGACGGGCCCACGGGGTCCAACGACGACTCGCAGACGCCCGCGCAGCGCCTCTACGGATCGAACTTCGAGGAACTGCCGGACCACTTGCAGGAGGCGCTGCGGCGGCTGGTAATGCAGTTTTCGACCGAGTCCGATCATTCGCGCCGGCAGGAGATCCGGCGCATCAAGCAGGCCCATCAATTCTGGAGGGGCTTGCAATACCTGTGGTGGAGCGACCGCGATCAAAACTGGCATCTTCCATTCGAACAAAAAATGACGCAACAGTCCTCGATCGAAGAGATGCCGCGGTACGAGTTCGTGACGAATATCTACCAGGCGTTTGGACTCTCCATCATTGCGGTGCTTTCGCAAGATGTGCCGACCGTCCGCTTTTTCCCGCAGTCGGCGCAAGCGGAAGGAGACATTGCGGCGGCAAAATCGGCCACGGAAGTGGCGCACCTGGTGGAACGCAATAATCGCATCGGGAATTTAATTGTGGATGAAGCCTTCCACCTGTGGACCAGCGGCAAGGTGGGAGCTTACGTGCGGTACGTGGTGGACGGCCAGCGGTTCGGGTTCCACCCTGAAATGGAATTGAGCACGCATCAGGTGAAGATCGGCGCAGACAGTTACCGTTGCCAGAATTGCGAAGCCGAGGTGAGCGGACCGGAAGCGCAGCCGGCGTTGATCGGGGCGACGTGCCCAAGTTGTGGCGCCGAAATCGAGGAAGGCGCGTTTATCCCTGCCGCAGTGGTGACGGTTCCGACGATCTCGACGCAGCTTCGAGTGGCGAACGGACAAGAGGTAATCACGGTGGTGGGAGGGCTTGAGTTAAAAACGCCGCCGTGGGCGAATGAAATGCACGAGTACCCGTACATGCAATGGAACATGGAAGTTCATGTGTCCCGGCTGCGAGCGGCATACCCGCACGCGGCGGACAAGATCGGTCCGGTGGTGGCTCCCGGGAGCGGCCAATACGAGCGGATGGCTCGGCTGGCGCAATCGCAGGGCGGGCCGCTCACCGAAGGCGGCGACTTCAACCAGAATCTGATCACCTTCCAACGAACCTGGCTGCGGCCGTGGGCTTTCTATCTGCTCGAAGAGCAATCCCTTCGTGACGAGCTGCTGGCGCTGTACCCCGACGGCGCGTACGTCGCGTTTGCGGGAGATGCGTACTGCGAATCGCGAAACGAAAATATGGACGATCACTGGCGGGTGCTCCACGCGTTGCCCGGCGACGGAAGCTCGGGCCGCCCGGCCTTGGGGGATGCGCTGATCTCGGTGCAGGAGCGCTTCAATACGCTCTCGAACCTGCAAATTGAAACTTACGAGTACGGCATACCGCCGATCTATGCCGATAGCGAAGTGCTCGACTTCGAAGCCCTGCAGCATCAGACCGCCGAGCCCGGGGCGCATTATCCGGCGCGATCGAAACCCGGGCAAAGTTTAGCTTCGGGATTCTTTCAGCCCGCACCGGCGCAAATCCCTCCGGACCTGGCCATGCACGCGGCAAATCTGATGGGACCGGTGGCGCAGTTCCTCACCGGCGCGTTCCCGGCGCTTTTTGGCGGAGCCATGAGCAACTCCGACACCGCAGCGGGATACGCGATGGCTCGCGATCAAGCCATGGGAAGGATCGGCCTGGTTTGGCGAAAGATGAAGTTCTTTCACGCTGACATCATGCTGCTCGCTGTGGACTGTTTCCGCCGCAACCGGCCACGCGACGTGGAGGTGACGCTGCTGGGCGCAGGCGCGGCTTTTGAATCGAAATGGATACGATTGGCGGATTTGAAGGGCTCGCTCTTTTCCTACCCTGAAACCGATGAGCAATATCCGACGCAATGGGCGCAGCAGCGCGCGGTGTTGCTGCAATTGATCGCCAATCCCGACCCGCAATTGCAGAACATTCTGGGGAGCCCGGAAAACCTTGCGCTGATCAAGCGATTGATCGGGGTGGAAGAGCTGGTGATTCCGGACGAAGAATCGAGGACCAAGCAATACCGCGAAATCGCGCAACTCGCCCAGGAGACACCGATCGTCAGCGTCGATCCGAGCACCGGCAAGGAAAGCATCCTGCCGAGCATCGTGGTCGACGCGTTCACCGACAATCACCAGGTGGAGCTCGAGACGTGCAAGCGATGGTTCTCGTCGGACGCCGGCCAAACCACGAAAATCGATCGGCCGGCCGGGTATGCGAACGTCCGGGCCCACGCGCTACAGCACCAGCAGTACCTGACGCAGGCGGCAAGTGGAGCATAGCGCCGAGCGCAGTTGATCCCATTCCGAAAGGAGCTTCTCAAATGTCGATACCCCAGGCTTCGTTGACTCCATCGTCGTTGAGCGACGACCAGATTCTCGGTCTTCCGTCAGTCCATCGCCCCAGTGGTGAGGTGCGGCGGGCAGAGGCGGCGACTTCGAAAGCGAAATCCGCTAGCGCGACCGCCAGCGGCGGAAAACCGGGGAGCGGCGGAAATCTGCCAGCGGCCTCGAATGCGCCAGCGGACGCCGATGGACGCACCGATGTCTTGCCCCAGGCCGAGGATGCCGATAGCGACGATGCTGCGAGCGTGGAGGCGGCAACGGATACGGACAGCGATCTTGATGACGCAGCGCCCGTAGATCCCGAGCAATACGTGGACATATTTCAGGCGAATCCGGAGTTGAAGAACGCTTGGGATAGCGCGCAGGCGTATCACGAGATCTTCCCGGACATCGAGGATGCGCGGCAGATCCAGAAGCTGTTTTCGACGTCCACCGATGCGCATCGCGCGGCGGAGGGTCTGGCGGAGCTGGAACGGATGGACGCGATGTTTCTGGGGAATCGCCCGGAGTCATTGGCCGAGCTCGCCGCGAGAGTCTACCGGATTCATCCGGAGGCCTTCGAAAATCTTGCGCGGATCATGGGAGGGATGTTGCGTTCGGGGAGCTTGTCTCAGGAAACTCGGCGCCAACCGAACGGAAATTCCGGCGAGGCTGCGAACTCGCGAGATGCCGAGCGGGACGGCACGGTGGCCTCTGCGGACCGAGAAGAGACGGGTGCCGCGCGCGCCCGCGATTCCGCGGGCGGCCCCCGGTTCGAAGATGGGAATGCCGACGCGGTTGCGAAACGGGCGACGTTCCTACAGGAAACCAACGCGATGGCGGTGGAAGGAGTGGTGGAGGCCATCAAGTCGCAGGTGCAGCGGCTGTTGCCGGATGAGGTTTCTCCGGCGGTGCAGAAACGCATTGTCGGCGAGGTGTACCGCGAACTGGACTCGAGCCTTCGTGCCAATCGCAGCCTGATGACGCAGGTGCGCGAGGCCTTCCGGTCTGGAGAATTCGACGCAGCGCACCAAAAGGCAATGGCGGATCTACTGGTTGGGCGCGCGCGCCAAGGACTACCTGGGGTGGCGAAGAAAGTGATCGAAGAGTGGACCTCGAACGTGCTGGCGGCATCGGAGCGCCGGCAGGCCAGGCAGAGGACGGCGGAACGACGCGTGGATATTGCGAACGCCGGCCCGGCGGCTAGTGAGGTGCGGAGATCGCTCACGCCTACGGACATCAATTACGCAAAGAGTTCGGATGCCGACATTTTGAATATGTAGGCGCGACGACGTGCCAGCCCACACGCCCACCCTTCGCAAAACCCGCGAAGAGTGGGGCACCCGGAAAAGATACAGGCGTCGAACCGTAAGGCCTCAAACCATAAGGCATCGGACGCCGCTACGACTGCTTTTACTCCCCCAACTGAGCCCGCTGGACTGAAATTGCACCAGGACATTTTTCAAGGAGATCACGGACTATGACACAAATGCAGAATGCGCAGTCCGTCGCGCTGCAACTGGAGAAGGTGAGGGACAAACTTCCGCTGCTGTACGAGCGGGACGACATCCTGCTCACCATGATTCAGCAGCGGGGCGACGTGGAAAAAGTTTCCTCCCGGAACATGCGGCTCCCGCTGCAAATCCGTCCGGGAGGCAAAGCGGGGCTCGCGAACATGGACGGCGGCGACCTCGGCCGCGGATCAGGGACCACGTACGACGTGGCTCAGGTCACGCCGGTGTTCTACCGGCACGCCGTCGAAATCACCAAGCTGGTGGAGTACGCGTCCAACGCGCCCGAGAAGGCGGTGGCGAACGCGGCCAAGCGGGAAGTGAAGAACGCGATGGCTCAGTTCCGATCGTTTCTCGACAAGTTGATGCAAACCAACGGCAACGGCGTGATCGGAACGGTGGCGAGCGTCGTCGCCGGGCCTCCGATTCAATTCAACCTGGTCACCCCGCCGGGCGCGGCGCTGTTCTATTTCAACCAGACCATCCAGATCTACGATCCGACACTAACCACCAATCGAGGCTCCTGCAACATCACCCTGGTTGATCCGTTCAACAAGTTCATCCAGGTGGATGGCCTGCCCACCGGCACGTCGGCCAACGATCTGGTGGTGCATGATGGTTTGACCGGCGCCCAACCCACGTCATTGTTCGGGATCCTCTACCACCAAACCAACGCGACGACAGGAACGTGGCTGAACCTGAATCGCGCAACTTACCCCGTGGAGCTGGCGACGCCCAGCGTGAACGCGAACAATTCCGCGCTCGTTCCGGCGAACGTTCGACTCGCAATCAACAAAGTCCGAAAGGCCCTGGGCGTAAACCAAGTGGGCAAGCTGATCGCCTACACCTCGCTCGAACAAGAGCACGCCTGGGAACAACTGGGTGTAACCATCTCGCAAATCATTAAGGAAGGCGGCGGCGGGCGGGCCAAGGATCTGGACCTGCTCTTCACCGGCGAGAAAACGATGGCCGGTGTGCCAATCAAGTCATCGATCAACGCAAACTACAGCCGCGTGGACTTCCTGGACCTGTCGCATTGGGGCCGGGCGGTCATGCAAGACATCGACTACTACGACGTGGGCGGCCAAACGGTGTTCCCGATCTACGGAGCATCGGGCGGTTTGGCCAGCGCGTACATCTTTTACTTCATCACCGGCTTTCAGGTGTGGAACGATTCGCCGCGCAGCGGATCCTACATCGCGAATCTGGCTCTTCCGTCCGGATACTAGTCCGGGATGAAGTGAGGGGGCTGGGCGCCGGAGGCTGACATCCACGGACTATTCCGGGATTCTCTCCGGCGCCGCAGCTTTTTTCCTGCCGTTGAGTTGAGAATTTGCTCGATGGATTCGATCGATTCCACAAAATCAGCATAACTTCGAAAAGCGAGGAGAGATCGCATGGCCATCACCATTACGGTACAAAACGTCGACGCTTCCGGCCCTGTTGTGTGGGCGACGGGGTCGATTGCATTTTCGGGGAGTTACCCCACTGGCGGAGACACGCTCGACTGGACGACGGCGATTCCGCAGGTCGGGAGTTCAGGCGCGGCGACGCCGTCCAGCTCAGGTCCGCACCAAGCGAATTTCGACAGCCAAAATGGGAACGGCGGGTACTACGTCGCAGTGCAGGGAAGCGCGCCCAACAATTGGAAAGTGAAGTGCTTTCAGGCGAGCGGGACCGAACTGACCGCGGGAGCTTACCCCACCAGCGTGACCAGCGACATCATCGCGTTTCAAGCCGAATTCTTGAAAATGCAGTAGGGCTTTCGCCACACAAGATCCACCACACGCAGGACCTTTAACAGGCAACCAATGATCCAAGTGCTGCGAGAGACACACGAAACGCCGCGGGATGTCCAGGAGCGGGTCACCCGTGCCGGCGGACACAATATTCTGGGCGAGCCGGCGTTCCGCGCCGTTTGGGGATGGTCGCGACTCACCTGGATCGGCGGGGAGTGGACGGACCGCGACAGCAGCGGCAATGTGCTCCGGCGAACGGCCGAGCTTCGGCTCGAACCCAAGTATCTGCCCCACAATCGCTGGCACATTGAACGCTGGATGCCACCTGAATCCTACGGACCGCCGGCGCAGTGGTACGCAAACACGGTGGAAATCGAAAGCGGAATGTCCATTCCGGCGCTGGGCCCCTTCCCGCATCGCGGTGAATACGAACACTGCTTCACGCTGGCGGGGCCGAGCGGAGAATACATTCCGCTGCTGCCGGGAGCGGTGGAATACGTAGTGCGGGCGATCTTGTGGGCGCGCACGGTAACGAAATCCAAATCACGGGAAGCGGTCATTCAAAACTGGGAACGCCGCGAGCGAAATTGGGGCCAAAACGTCGACGCGGCGCTGGAGTTAGGAGAAAGCCATGCCGAACTATAATTCGCAGGTTCCGCCGTTTACTCTCTATCCTGGCGATACCGGCCTCGCCTTCAGCAGTGAAAATCCAAGCGCTCCCCAGGCCAGCCAACAGTTTGCCATGGGCGTTCCCTACGGCAGCGTGCCGGCGTCCATCAGCCTGGAGCTTTCCTTTCCCGGCGGTGCGCCGAGCAGTTTTCAATTCAATATCGAGGAAGCCACGACGGACGCCGACGGCAACTACGTTCAGATCGCGGGGCCGGCACAGTTGACCCAGGCAAACCTGAACAGCAGCGGCGTGGCGCGGCTCGACGTGGTGAACGTGAAAGGCCTCTTCGTGCGAGTAAAGAAGATCAGCCAGACCGGCGGCGGCACGAGTACCGCGCTGCTGAGCAGGTAAGCATACCCAGGCCCAATCGCGAGCGATTGAATCCACTTGCAAGAAAACCCACGAGGGAAAAACATGACATCAGACGACTCGGCCACAATTGCTTCGGTTTCCGACCAGGATTGGTATGTGTCGCGCACGTATGGAGTGTTCCACATTCCGGCGTGCGAGAAAGGGAAGGCGCACTCACTGTTGATGATTCTGCCGCGGGGCGATGCGCTGGACCTCGGCGATAATCGGCGTTTCCCGTTCACCATTACGGCGCGTGAGATTGCCCTGGATATAGTGCAAGACCTGGCGCCGCACGGCGTTTTCGTCTGCGAAGCGGCGCGGCCCTCGGAGGCGGAAATCGCAGCGGCGTTGAACCGTCGCGACGCGTGGTATCAGCAGTTGGTCTTTGACGGCGACCAGATGTGGGCCCGCTCCCACAACTACCAGGAGATTTCCGATCAGCACCGTCGCGCCGCTCTGGCGCTGGGGCTGGAACGGGAGTGGGCGTACGTTCCCATGAAAATGGTCGATTGTCCGGTTTGCGGCGAGCGGATCAAACCGGGCGTGGCGCTGTGCAAACACTGCGGGGCGATCTTGGACGCCGACAAAGCGGCGCTTCACGGCATGCCCGGCAAAGAATACGGCCACAAGGTGGCCACCCGAATCACATTGGATGCGAATTAACGAGGCCAGGTTTCGCATCCAGAATGTTCGGATTAAACTGTACCCGCCGCGGTTGGCAACTGCGGCGGGGCTCAACAGAACTGGAGGAAAGCGGGATGAGAAGAATCGTGCTAGTGATCGCGTTACTGGTCCCGTTGTACGGGATGCCGGCGTGGGCGCAGGGCTCGCGGCATGACGACATTGTGTTCGGCCCGGCCGGACATCCGCTCTCCAACGCCACGGTTACGGTGTGCGTGGCGACGGCCACCGGCAGCCCCTGTTCGCCGCTGGCGCAGCTTTACACCGACGATACGCTGAGCGTGGCCGCACCCAATCCGCTGCAAACCGACGGCCTGGGCAATTATCATTTTTATGCCGCGCCCGGGCGTTACCAGATTCAGTTTTCCGGCGCGGGCGTTCAGGGCGGCGTCACCATGCCCGACGTGATCCTGCCGAATGACCCCTCCTCGCCGACGTTCAGCTCGGTGAATACGTCCGGGGCGATCAGCGCCCAGGCAATGTCGCTCGGCGGCAACCTCAATGTGAGCGGAAACGCCGCGGTGAACGGCTCGCTAACGGTGCAAGGCGGGCCGGTTCCTTCGACGGCGGCGGCCAACACCTGGACCGGGACGCAAGTCTTTACCAACGGCCCGTACTTTCGCAGCGGGTCACCGTGGTTCGATGTAAAGGCCTTCTGCGCGAGCGGATCGCAGCAGCAGACGACGGGAACCATCACCGGCGGCCAGTCATCGATTACCCTGGCCAGCGCGATCGATTTCGCGGCGTGCCCCTCCGGTTCGGGACAGCCCGGCGAAGGCGTCACGATTTACCACGCCGGCCCGGCGCCAACGATCGCCGCGCCGACCGCGGTGACCGTCACGCCCGTTGGGGGCACCGCGACGACAACGTACGCGTACAAGCTGGTGGCGAACGATTTTGCCGGCGGCGTCACCGCGCCGACCGCGGCGGTGACCATCACCAACGGCGAACCGCTGGCGTCGATGACGTCGAGCGTCTACAACAACATTTGCTTCACGACGTCGGCGGGGGCGGAAAGCTACACCATGTACCGCTCGGTGAACGGCGCGGCTTACGCGTATCTGACCACGTTTTTCGACTCGACGCCCGCCAGCATCAGCTATTGCCAGCACGACCAGAATAACAACTCGGTGGGGCAGACCTGGGGAACCGGAACGTCCACCATTCCCGATTGGGGGTCTGCGACGGTGCCAGCGGGCGCGGCAAACGACTGGTGCCAAACCACAATTGCCAGCGGAGCGGGAACCGCTTCGCTGACGCTCTCGGCGAGTTGCCCCAATTCAGCTACCGGAGCGATCGTGAAGCACGACGATTCGCCGGCCATTCAAGCTGCCGCGAACGCCTGCAATACCACCGTCGGCGGCACAATTTACTTTCCACTTTCCGGCAACTTCAACATGGGCAACGTGAATTGGCCGGACACGCGCACCGCCAGCCGTGGATGGATCGTTCTGGATCTGGCAGGGCAAGTGACCATCACCTATCCGATCACGTTCGGGACGCCGGTCACCACCGGCTACCAGCAGAGCAAGATTCGCATTACCGGCAATTCGGGAGGAGGAAGCGCGAGCAGCTCGCAATTTCCAGTCGCCAACAACGGGCACATCAACTCCGGCTTCGTCTCGCCGGTGATTCGCACGATTTATCAGAACGCAACGAGCCTGGCGCCTTTCGTATTCGATCACATCAGCATTTATAACCGTGGCATCGGCGGAGGCGACGGAATCATCAATGAGGGCGGAAACGCCGCGGGGCTCTATATAAACAACGTGGACGTGGCGACATCCGGCACCGCGCTAAAGATTGGCTACGGCGGCATTGCCGGCGGCGCGAACGGACCATGCACGGCCGGAGGAGGCTTCGGGGCCTACGTGGATCACAGCGTCTTTACAAGCTACTTCGCCGGCGATCCGTTGACCAACTGCGACGGTTGGACCGTCGATGTGACTTTTGGCATCGCCTACTTTGACACCATCACCCTGGTGGGCCAGGGGATCCACACGATGGGTTCCGGCACCACGGATTGGAATCATATCTATCAAGAATCCGGTACGACGCTGGGTTTTCTGACTTGGGACACGTCGGGTGGGGCATGTGCGCCGCAGTGCGGGTCAAACTCCTTCCGCCACGTCGAGCTCGCGGATTCACTCGGCAGCGGCGACACTTACTTCATCAACACGGTGAATGGCGGGTCAACGGCGGTGGGACAGGTGCAGCTCGACAACGTGGAAGGAGTCCAGACGCAGCTGGTGAGTGGAACGACGCCAATCACGGCGTGCGAGATTCACCAGAACGGTGCGACGTCGACGAATTTGATCCCCGGCAACTGCCAGCAAGCGGTCGGCTTCATCAACGGAAACCTGGAGGGTTTCACCAACGGAAGCTATTTGGGAGTGCCGCCGAACTACCTGAGCGGCAGCGGCCTGAATCCGTTTTTCAACTTAAGCGTGGGAGTGTCATCGGTCGGCGGCGGCATCGGCATGCAGTCGGTTTCCGGCTATACCGGGGACTACCTGGACGTGTTCACGCCGGCGAGCACCATCGTCTCGCACACCACCGCGGCCAATCTGGATTCCAACTATATCTGGCACGCCTCGGCATTCCAGCAGACTAGCGCTGGAAGCACGCAGCTCAACAGCCTTGGCCCACTGGGGATTTTCGTGGGCGGAACGATGACCACCATGAGCGCCAGTGGAACGAATTCTGCGCTGGGGCTGCAGGTGAGCGGGAGCGGCGATCCGCTGTTTATCTACGACACGGGCAGCACGCTGCAAAGTTATTTCGACGCCGGGGGAACGCTCCATACCGCAAAGGCGATCACCTCGACGCTTGCTTCCGGAACGGCGCCGTTCACGGTGGCCAGCACGACGGCGGTGGCTAATTTGACCGCGCAATATGCACAGTCTACTCAGCTCACCGGCAGCACGTCCGGAATCGGCGGGTCGTCGCTGACGGCAGGTCAATGCGCCAGCGGGACGGTGACGATTAGCGGCGCGGCGACATCGATGTCCGTCGCCGTTTCGCCGGCGACCGATCCGGGCACGGGATTCGTCTGGGAAGGATTTGTGTCCGCGGCGAGCACCGTCACCGTCCGGGTGTGCAACGTGACCGGTGGCGCACTCACGCCGACTTCATCCGCATACAACGTACGGGTGATCCAGTAGTCCGGACCGTCCTGCGCTCCTGGGCGGTACGGGCGCGCGCGCGTTTCCAACAGCTTCCAGCGTCAAGAGAGGGAACCGCTATGGCAGATTCGCTCCCTGTGGTTACGAACGCCGCGAAGGCGGATGCCAGCAGATCGCCCAGGAGGGCCAAACGATTTATGGGACGCGTGGGCATCTGGCTAAAGGGAATCGCTGCGGCCGGGATTTCGGGCGCAGCCAACGGCGTGGTGACCGGCTTCGCCGCAATTGGGATTGACCCGAATCACTTCAATCTCGCGGCCGGTCTGGGAAACACCATCGAGATCGGCGGATTGAGCGCAGCGATCAGCGCGGTCCTCGGGGTGGCGCTATATCTCCGGCAGTCGCCGCTGCCGCCTGGGCAATGAAGCAGTAAGGTGCAGCTGTAGCGGTAGCGGAGAACTTTCCCTCGCAGGTCACGATTCGCACAGCAGGGTTTCCATTTCGAGGTGTGATCCGATGCCCGTCATTTCTACTACCGCGTATAGCCCGGCGGAAGACGCGTTGAGCCTGGCGCGATCGATTGTCAACGATGCATCCGGACAAGTGTTCACCGACGCGGTGCTCATGCCGTTTCTGAATGCCGCGTACCGAACGCTGCAGCGGGAGCTTGCCGAGAATGGCGTGACCGTGCTGGTGGCGCAGTTGGACCTGGATCTGCCGCTCACCGACGGCCTGACGCCCACCGAAATCAGCGATACGTCTTCGCCGCAACTGCCCTCCGATTGCCTGGCGCCGCACACGCTGGCGGAAATGGCGACCGGGACCAGCGATCTTTTTGTGCCCATGGAGAAGATCACCGCGGGATTGCCAAACTTTCAACCGGGCAGTTACTTGAGAATGTGGGAGTGGCTCGAGGACAAGGTTAACTTGGTCGGGGCGACCCAAGCCATCACGGTGCGGCTGCGGTATGAGAAAGTGCTGCCGGCTTTGTGCGCCGGCACCGATCCGATTCAGATTCGATCTTCGATTGATCCGCTCGGCTACGGAACCGCCGCGATGGCGGCGCGTTCACGCGGGCAGCGTGCGCTGGCGTCGGACTTGATGGCCGCGGCGGCGGATGCGACCACCAAGCTGATTGAACGCTACGTCCGGCCGGAACAATACAAAGCACGCCGGCGCAGGCCTTACGGTCTCAAAAGAGGAATCGCGTATTTGTGATCGGACGATTTAGTTGGCGGCTGCTTCGACGACCAACGTAAGCGTGACCCCGCGGCTCGCATTTTGAGACTCGCCGGAAACGGTCAAAGTGTAGGTTCCGGTTGGAGTGGGATCAGGGGCGGTGGAAAGCGTCGTGTTCGCGCCGCAACCGCCCATCAGCAGTGCGAGAGCTCCGAGCGCGAAGCCAAGCCGACGCGCCCTGGTGCGGCCAAGATTCCAACCGAACGGACTTCGCTTTTCGACGATCCAGTCCGCAACCAGAATTAGTCCCAGCAGTCCGAGCACCATTAGCCCGATCGGGCGCGAAGGGAATTGGGCCGCAGGTGGAGTAACTGACGTAGTCTTCTCGGTAGTCGTGAAAGTGGCGGTGAAAGGTTGAGGCGCGCCATGCGCAGTGGGCCAGCTCAGTGTGGCAGGCGTGAGCGTGCAGGTGCTGCTGGTGGGGAGAGGGGCGGGGCAGACCAGCACTACGGTGCCCGTGAAAGTTTGATCGGGAGCTACTGTTAGTTTGAAAGTGCCGCTTCCACCTTGCCGGATAGTCAACGTGGTGAGCGCTCCCGCCGGTGTCGAAACCTGAAAATCGTCGCCAAAGCCGGTCAACGCAGCGGTCTGCGGGCTCGATGGATCGGAATCGGTAACCTGAAGCGTGGCCGAGCGCGCACCCACTTGGGTGGGAGTGAAGGTGACGTTGATGTTGCAGGTCGCGCTGATGGCCAAGGACGATCCGCAAGTATTGGTTTGCGAGAAATCGAGCGGATCCGCGCCGGCTATCGAAACGGTCAGTCCGGCGAGCGTCGCGGTGGAACTGTTGGTGAGGCTGAAGGAATGAACGAAACTATCTCCCCCGGTGGCCACGTAGCTAAAGCTACCGGCCGATGCGGGGCCCAGAGTCACGGTGGTCGATTGCTCGGGTTCGCCGATCTCCAGAACCTCACGGATCGCGTGATTGCCCGCGTCGGAGAGAAAAAGGTCGCCGCTTCGATCGAATGCCAGATCCGCCGGAGAATGGAATGCCGCCCGCAAGGCGGCCGCGCCGTCGCCCGAATATCCTGCGGCGCCGGTTCCGGCAACCACGGCAACGGCGCCCGACTGAATGTCAAACTGCTGGATGGTATTCGCGGAAGAGTCCGCGACGTAGATGTTTCCGGCGCCATCCACAGCGAGGCCCGAGGGAGCGGACGTGCTCAACAGCGTACGGATGGAGCTTCCGTTTGCCATTCCGTTTGCTGACGAATCGATTTCAAATACTTTACCCGCGGCGAGCGAAGCCACATAGACCTTGGTGCCGGCCGCGTTAACGGCGATCGCTCCCGGGGAGATCACATGCGCGAGCATCGAGATGGTGTTGTTGCGATAAGCCAAAATCGAATTTGAGTGGACGTCCGCAATGTACAAATTACCGGACGCGTCCATCGCCAGCGCCGTCGGCGCGACCAGTTCGATGTCCGACGCGCCCGCCCACCTGCCTACCAGGCTGCGCGTGATCATGGGCTCGCTGGTCTCGGGGCCAGCGATGGTACGAATGGTGGAGTTTTGGGTGTCGGCGACGAATAGGGTGCCGTCAGCCGCTACCACAATCCCGCTGTGGGGCGGTGCCAGCGCCGAAGCAGAAGATACGCCAAGGCTCGCATCCGCATTGACTAGGGTGAGGCTGGATAGCTCGAACTCTGCATCCGCGGCCAGGCCGCCGTCACCCAGGAAGCCGAATGCGCCGGTGCCGGCGAAATGGGCCGCCTTTTGCCCGGGAACAATGGAAAAAATACGGTCGGAAAGTTCTCCAGCAACTGCCGCCGTGCCGCCCTCGGAGCCGCCAGCAGCCGATCGGCTCACCGCGAAGTAGACGCGGTCATCATGCCCCGCAGCGATGCTGACGGATGAGGGGCCTGCCGCTGCAATTCGGTTCTGGATGGTTCGTACGGTGCCGCGCAAGTTGTCGGCACCGTCAGAGGCCTTCTTGGAACTGGTTTGTGCTGTGCCTGATAGCGTGATCGATAAGAGCACTACGCTGCCCAATAGGGCAGCGGCAAGCTTACGGTACAAGAGGGTCTCCTAATACGCCCGGCGGCAACATTTCGCCCATCGCTATGATTCGATAGCCGCGATCAAGGTTGTGTATCGAAAACACGTCATGATATCAGGTTTCCCGGCCGGGCCGAAACCGGCGCCGGGCGTTCACAATCAATCCCGGGGCCTAATTCGGCCCCATTCGTTCGAGAGAATACCGTGTCCATCGAAAGCTTTTCCCCCATTCCGCTGGTAACTTTCGGATCGTGGCTCACTTTGCTCGATCCGTCGGACGTTCCGCCCGGGATGTCGCCGAATCTCAGTGACGTCGAGTTCTTCCCGGGCGGGGTCCGGACTCGATCCGGACTTGTTTCCCAATACTCGCCGCTCGCCGGATCGCCTGCGGTGAACGGCCTCAAGACGTATGTCACCCAGAACCTGAAGCAGACGCTTCTGGCCTTCGATGCCCTTGGAAATTTGTGGCAGGAGCAAACCCCGGGGACGCTGTCGCTCATTTCGTCCTCGTTGGCGCCCGCGCTGCTAATGGCCTCCACCACTCTCTTCGGACGCGAATACATTGCGCTCTCCGACGGCCAGATCGGCCAGGACCTGCCCCGCCAGTTCGACGCCACGAATCTGGACCGCGTCAGTCAAGTGGGGCCGGGGGAAGGGCCGGCCGTTGCCGACTCGACCGACCCGGGCAGCATCTCCGCGGGCGTTCATCAATGTGTGGTGGTGTTCGTCACTCGCCAGGACTACTGGACGGTCCCTTCGCCTGCGGCATCCTGGACCGCCGCCGGCAATCAAAAAGCAAGCGTCACGAATATTCCGACCGGCCCATCGAATGTCACCCAGCGGATACTGGGGTTCACCGCGGCCGGCGGCACGGACTTTTTCAGCGTCCCGGCCTCGATGGTCATCAATGACAACACCACGACGTCGATCGAGGTCGACTTCAGCGATTCGATTTTGCTTTCGGGCACTAGCTTCACTGACCTTTTCGGTCAAATCGAACTCCCCAACCAGGCCGGCGCGATCGACTACAACTCGCGCCTATTTTGGTGGGGAGAGCGCGCGGAAATGCCCAACTGGAGAAATTTGACGTTTGACGGTGGTTGGGATTCTTCCGGTAACGGCCGGCCGTTGGGATGGACGCTGGATCCCACGTTTGGAGCGGGCGCCAGCAGGGAATCGGCCGACGTGGTGTGGGGCGACGCGTTTCGCGTGACGGCAGATGGCGTCACCGCTACCCGCGGCCTGATTTCCCAAATTGCCGTCACCGACGCGGATGGAAACCCGCTGCTAGCCCGCAACACGGATTATTCGGTGCGCGCGCGAATCAAACGCAGCTCTGGGCTGTCGCAAGGAATCCTGCGAATCAATTGTTTCAGCGCTACGCTAGGCGCCATCGGTGGGGGCATGGCCGTCAGCGCCACGGAGGCATCCACCGAATACGTTGAGTTCCTTTCCGACCTGATGACGCCTCAGGCCACGATTCCGTCCGATCTGATCCTTCGGGTCTACGCGGACACCGTTCCCGCGCCTTCGGGCGAGTCTTTTCTGATCGACCAAATCGAGATATTCCTTACCAACGCGGCACAGAATTCTTCGATCGTCCGCGCATCCCGAGCGGACGACCCGGAAAGTTACGACGGCGTGACCGGCCTGCTGGAAATTGCGTCCAATAATGGTCAGGCCATACGCTGTGCGTTCAAGCTGCGCAATCTCCTCTATTTCGTGAAGGAACGCAGCCTGTATGTTACCGCCGATGACGGCGTCGATGAGCCGGCACTGTGGTCGATCGAAGAGGTTTCCAATCAAGTGGGGACATCGTCGGTGCACGGCGTCGGTTTTGGGGAAGAATGGGTGGTGATTGCCGGACGCGCTGGGCTGTACTTTTTCGATGGTGGCACGCCGCAAAAGTTGTCGCAGGAAATCCAGCCCACGTGGGACTCGATCAACTGGCAATACGGGGACGCTCTGTGGGTGAACGTCGACACCCAGCAAAAGAGAATCCTCGTAGGAGTCCCGCTAGGAGCGGACACCGTTCCGTCCCATATCTTGGTGCTCGACTACACCCAAGGTATGCAGGACCCATTGAGTTCAGCGGCGGCGCGAAAGTGGGCGCCATGGTCGGTAGCCGCAAATTGTTGCGGACTGATTGAGCGCCCGACAGGTGTGGGGCAAATATTTCTGGGCAATAGTGTTGGCAACGGGAAAATCTACGGCCTCACCAAGGGGCAGTACTCCGACGATGGCGCTGCGATCAACTCTTACTACTCCACCGCATTCCTCTCGCGAACCGGTGCTTCGGCGCGCGACCTGTTCGGCTACTTGACCTCCTACGTGCAAGGTTCCGGCTCGCTGGCGATTTCCGCCAGCCTTCCGGGTGGCGTCACTTCTGTTAGCTTGGGCAGCTGGCCGCTCGCCGCACCCGCCACAGAGGATATGGAAGCATATTCAAATGTTGTGGCAGAGCGCGTCAGCTATCAATTTGGAACGAATGCTCCGGGTAGTTGGTTTTCGGTGACGAAGTTCGTGCCGTGGGCGAAACCAGATCCGTGGTCGCCGGTCCGCGGGCACAACTGAGCCATCTTCAGAGCCGCACGGATACTGGCTTCATTAATCGAATTGTTGTTGGAAAATCGCGGCCCTGTCGGTACACGCTAAGGACCACTAAAAACAAATCGACCGTCGTACCTTGCCCAATGACCCTGACCATTCCTCAAATCGAAGCTTTGCGGAGCTCCAACCCGCACTTGTACGAAGCACTGAAACAAGTCGTCTCCGGAGTGAACGGGATCGGAACGAAGACCAAAATTAATTTGGATTCCGGAATTGATGACGGATCCACTTACGCGCGCGTCCAGGTCTCCGCGCTTACCGGCGGTCAAGTGGATCCATCCAGGCCAGGCGTCTTGATGAAAGGCTCGGTGCCGCCGACCTGGAACAATTCGTTCACCTATGCATCCACTCCGACCACCATCACCTGGTCATGGACCTCGCTGACCATTTCTCGCGCCGATTCGACGACCACGCCGATTCCGAATGGTTCACTCGCGGTCACCGGCCTCTCGGCAGGGACCTCGTACTATTTTTACCCCTACTGGGACGATGTGGCCAACGCGCTGGGCTGGGTTGGGGCGGGCTCGGGTACGCCCGCAAACGCGCAGACCGCCAGAACCAATTCCGCGGCCCAGCAGCAGTCGCTGCAACGACGCATCCCTCTTAGTCAGGGAGCGATGCTGGCTGCGACGACTACCTCGGGCTCCGGCGGAGGTTCTGGGGGCGGCAGCGGCAGTTGCCTGCGCGCCGGGATGGTGGTGCTGTGCCGCGAACGCGGGACCGTCCCCATCGAAAGTTGTAACGTGGGCGAGCATCTTCTGTGCCCACCGCCGACGGGCGTCAGGATTTGCGCAAACAATCCGGACGTCAGGATCTGGACGCGGATCGTACGCACCCAGGTTCTGCCCGCGGAAGTGTTCATCCGGCTGCACCTTTCGAATGAAGAAACTCTCGACGTCACGCCGCACCATATTTTTACATTGGGAGATGATTCTCCGTTGCGTGCAGAACGCTTGTGCCTGAGCGATATCCTGATCGGCAGATTTTCCCGGCTCACCCTGCGAAAAATCGAAGTCATCCTCGAGCGGGGGCACAAGGTGACCGTCAGTTGCGCCCCGTGCCATGAGTTTTTTGCGGGACGGACCACCGCGTCGGTGCTCACGCACAACTGGACGTTTTCGTCTTAACCTGCTGGTCAAAGGCCGCAATATTTGCGTCAGTCGCGAACGTTTAATTGATCGCGTCGAATCTGTGCGTGACCGGGAGCTCTTCTCTTGACAGGCCGAACCTACTATCTGACGACCATGGAACTCTGGCAATCCAATGCCGCTCGCTTCGTCAACTCGCATTACGTTCACGTGGACGGAACAGCGGTGGGTGATGCGCCCCCGAGCGAAGCGGAAACCATTCCGGCGGAAACGCACGCGGAACATCCAGTGCAGAACGCGCAAGCATCGCCGTCCATCCTGGTCGTCGTGGATGCCGACGAAGGTACGCACAATGATCTCGAGCGTTCCGGGTGGCTGCCCCTTCCGCATCCACTTTCTTTGAAACCCATTCCGCCAAGTTCCTACTCTGCACTGGCGGGGCGGGGAATTGCGCCGAGCGCGACAACTCTCGACGTCGCCGAGGCGCTGGCTCAAGTGCATCCACTCTTGCGGCACCGGATCTTTTGAGCGCTTCGCAACCGGTGAGCAACCGCCAGTCGTTCTGCAGATTCAGCCACGAGCGCAATCAGGGAAAGCCACATGCGAATTCGTGAATTCCAGGAAAGAGACATGGCCGCTCTCACCGCCATGCACTCTCAACAGGGATTTGAATATCCACTCCCCGAACTGACCAACCCTCTGTTCGTTTCTAAGTTGGTTCTCGAGGACGACGGCGACACCGCCAGTGACAGCGACGCCGACCCTTCCAGGCCGATTGTGATGGCTTCGCTTATCAGACTAACGAGCGAGGCGTATCTGCTCGCGGATCCCACAAAAGGGACGCCTCGAGATCGCTACCTGCGCATGCTGATGCTGCAGCGGGCGGGTACTCTGGATCTACAACGCAGGGGACTCGAAGACGTTCACGCCTGGCTGCCGCCGCGGATCGCTCGGCGCTTCGGCCGCCGGCTCACGGACTTGGGATGGGTGCGCGACGACCATTGGGTTCCGTACAGCCTCAAGCTGTAGCGCCAGAGTCCACGTCCATTTCAGGGAAATTATTCGCAATCGCATTGCGGGAGGACTCACATGAGTCGCGGGGCACAGCAATCGACTAGAAACTTGATTGACCAGCAGTTGAACAATCAAAATCAACTTCTCAGCCAGGCCGGCCAGCAGGGAACTCAAGACCGTTCCCTGCTTATGCCGGCCATTCAAAACTTGCTGAACTCTCCGGGATATTCGCCCGCCGAACAATCCGCAATCACCCAGCAAGGCATGGGCTCGGCTCGCACCGCCTATGACGCCCTCAATCAGGCCGCTCAAAATCAAGCCGCGCGCACCAATAACGGAGCCGCCGCCGGCGCCGCCACCGCACAACTGGGCCGGCAGCAAGCCGATAACCTGAGCCAGCAAGCTCGCCAAAATCAAATTAGTTTCGCCAATCAAAAACTGAATCAGCAGCTTGCCGGACTCAACTCGCTGGGTCAGACCTACGGGGTCGACACCAACCTTCTCGGCCACGCCATGGGCGTGCCTTCGAGCCTCCTGGGCGCGCGTGCGACGGCTTCCGGCGGTTCCACAATGACTGGCCTGGGCGGACTTGTTGGCGGGCTGGGCAATGTGGGCTCGCTGTTTTTCTAGCGTGCGCCCGCTGCGGCAATAGTTGTTACCGAGGTGAAGAGAGATGGCCCTGGTCAAACCACATATCGCTCCGCATGACATCGTTCTCTTCGGCGGAGCCCTCGTGCAATTCACAATGCTCTTGCGCTGGCTCTATCGACGCATCCGCAATGATGAAATTCAACGCGCGTTCGTCGAGGACATCGCCACCAATCACCTTCCGCACATCTACGAGGCGCTCCGCCATCTTTGCGCCGAACGGGGAATTGATCTGCGGGAGTCGCCTCCCATTCGCTGGATGGGCTCGATCACTTACCCTCGCTAACGCTAAAAAAGGATCGTCTGATGACCATGCAGGAACTAGTCACCCTCGCGAAACAAATCGCCACCGCGCATGCGCTCCCGCCAGAATTGATTTGCGCCGTTTGCGAACAGGAATCGGACTGGGACATCTGGGCCACTCGCTACGAGCCAGGCTTTCTGTCCCGCTACGTGGCCCCGCTCTTCACGAATAACAAGATCGATGCGACGGAGGCTCATTGTCGCGCCATGTCCTGGGGCCTGATGCAGGTGATGGGTCAAACCGCGCGTGAGCACGGCTTCCGCGGACGCTTCCTGGCCGGACTGTGCGATCCCGAGGCGGGACTGTCGATTGGGTGCGCAGTACTGGCACACAAACTCGCCGCCGCTGCCGACGTACACAGTGCGCTGCTGCTCTGGAACGGCGGCGCAAACCCTGACTATCCGGCGCAAGTTCTAAATCGCATGCGCCACTACACGGCCGCGGCGCAAAGCGACGTTCCCTCGCCCGACCGTAACGGCGAAGCAGTTGTCGCCGCGTAAATATTCTTCGACCTTGGGCAATTCATCTTCGGGAGAAACGAAATGACGATTCGCCTTTTCCTGCTGGCAACCGCCTGTGCAGGTATCGCCTTAGCCGCAATTTCATTTCGCACCTGGCAATCGGTCGGGAAGGACCGGCAGAGGTTGGAAGCCGCAATCGCAGCCCAACAAAAGCTGATCGCCCAGATCGACACGCAAGAACACGCGCGGTCGACAGACTTGAAGGCGAGCACAGACCAAATCGAAGCCTTAAAGCGAAAGGTCACCACTCCCGGCGAAGCAGCACAGGATTTGGCGCAATACTTACAGCTTCCAGCGCCCATTACGCCGGTCCCACAAGACCACCCGGCCTCAAGTGGCCCGCAGAGCGACACCAGCGGCTACCCGCCGCCGTCTTCGGCGACCCCGTTGAGACCGCCGCTCAGTCCTCCGGTATCCGCAGCCACCCTCGGAGGGCCACCATCATTGCCAGGGATGCGCGACAACGGCTTCTATCTGCCATCGGCGGACGCCAAGCCCCTATTCGACTTCGTGCAAGACTCCCGGCTATGCGAACTACAGCTGTCATCGGCCCGCTCCGATCTGCAAGACGAGCGCGCCAAATCCACCGGCTTGGCCCGCGAACGCGATCAAGCCGTCCGCGCCACAAAAGGCGAAGCCACCGTAGCTCGCCTAAAAAGAGACGCAAAATGTGTGCTAATAGGAGTAGCATTGACTCTGGCGGCATCCCTCTCCCACCACCGCCCATAGAGGGCCGAGAAAGCCCGCAGGTAGAGGAGCCGTAACTTCGCAGCTGATTCGGAGCACAACTGCCGTATTTCGCAAGCTTCAGAGTTCCTGGCGAGTCACAGTTCACCCGGCCCGAAACGCCGCACCCTGAGTTCAGGTGTCGGTATCACTCGACGCAGCGTCGAGAGCCCCGCACAATGACAAAAGTGCCGCTCTAACTCTGAACTTCTCATAATAAATATTATGTTAATTATGTGGGGGGTGGGGGAGCTCGAAGCTTATGTATTGGTCGATGGCGGAGGGGTCGCCGCCTATGGTCTCGCGGCCGTTTACGTATACTGTTGGGGTGCTTTGGATTTTTAGGGACTGGGCTTCTTCGATTTGCTGCTGGACGGCGGCTTTGGACTCGGGGCTGGTCATGCAGGCGCGGAATGTGTCGGCTGGGATGCCGGCTTTTGTGGCGAAGGAAATTAGCTTGTCCCAGATGTTGTCGGCGGATAGGACGTCCTGGTTGTCGAATAGAGCGTCGTGGACTTGCCAGTAAGCTTGCGGGGACTGATCCAGGGCGCATTGGGCGCCGATTGCGGCATTCATGGCCCAGGGGTGAATCTGGACCAACGGGAAGCTCTTGGAGACGAACTTTACTTGGGGATATTTGGACTCCAGGCTCTTTAGGTTGCGGTATAGCTGCTGGCAGTGGGGGCATTCATAGTCGCTGTAGTCCACGACCGTGACTTTCGCTGTGGCTGGGCCCCTGAAAGGAGCGCCTTCCAGGTGGATTTTGGCGCGGTTTTCGGCAAAAGGATCGGCGTTAATCTGCTTAATCTCACCACGAATTATGAACTGGGCGTCCTTGGTTACGAAGATCGAGCCTGTGTCGGTCTGGCCGTTTGTGGTTACTTCAATGGGAATCTCGTAAATTTCGGGCGATGGAGAGGGGACTACGGTGCCTAGCTTCAGTTGGAAGTCTGGGCCCCAGGCGAACAGGTTCCTTAGGTATTTCTCGATACTTTTGATCGCTTCGGGCTTCAAGAGATTTGATTGGGCTGCCGGCGACGCGTGCGGCGGAGCCGGGGCGGGCGCTGCGGTTTGAGCCAGGGCGCTGCCGGATGATATCGACACCGTGAGTGCTATCGCTAGAAAGGATATGAACGTCATTAGTCTTCGTGGCATGTTTGGGTTCGTCCTTCCTAGTCTATCCAGACGCAAGCTAGTCCATCGACTTATACGCTAAAGGAAAGCGCCGGCCAACGCTGAAAGCCTTCGAGGAAATCTTTAGTCCGGGGGCGGCCTGTTTGCGCTTGTACTCGTTTTGGTCCACGCGTCTGGCGATGGCGCGGACGGTGTCTAGCGGGACCTTATATTGGTCGGCAATCTCGGATGGCGAACGCAACTCCTCGACATAGGCCTTGAGTATGCGATCCAGCAAGTCGTAGGGAGGGAGGGAATCCTGGTCGGTTTGATTCGGGCGCAGCTCGGCGGACGGCGGCTTGATGAGAGTCGCGATGGGGATGACTTCCCTGCTGCGATTTACGAATTTCGCAAGTTCATAGACCATGGTTTTCGGCACGTCGGAGATTACTGCCAAGCCGCCAGCCATATCGCCGTACAGAGTGCAGTAGCCAACCGCCAATTCGGATTTGTTGCCGGTGCTCAGCACCAGCGAGCCAAACTTGTTGGAGAGGGCCATAAGCAAATTGCCGCGTATGCGGGCTTGCAGGTTCTCCTCGGCGACGTCTTCCGGCAGACCCTTGAATTCGTGGGACAATACTTCGCGATAATTGGTCCAAACAGCGGAAATTGGCAGGATATCGAACTGAATCTCGAGATTTTGGGCTAGTGCGCGGGCATCACGAAGGCTTCCTTCTGAGGAATAGGGCCCGGGCATGGCAACTCCCAAGACGTTCGCTGATCCCACCGCGGCGACGGCAATGACGGCGACCAGGGCGGAATCGACTCCACCGCTGAGCCCGACTACCACTTTGCTGAACCCGCATTTGCGCACGTAGTCCCGCGTGCCAAGAACCAGGGCTTGGAAGGCTGCGTCGAGTTCGTCGTCAGGTTGCGGGCGGAGATCGCCCTCGCCGGTGACGGTATCGAAATAGACCATGTCCTCCGCGAAAGAGTGGGCTTGAGCGGCGATGCGGCCGTCGGGAGTAATGGCAACGCTGGCCCCGTCGAAGATCAGGCTGTCGTTGCCGCCAACCTGATTGACGTATACCACCGGGACATTATGTTCCTTGGCAAGAGCGCGGAGCATGTCGATCCGCAGATAGCGCTTGTCGATGGTGTACGGGGAAGCCGAGACATTTAGAAGAATCGTACTTCCCTGCCCTACGAGTTCGGTGATGGGGTCGCGATCGTAGAGGCGCTGCGGCCAAAAGTGCTTGTCGTTCCAACAATCTTCGCAGATGGTGACGCCGAGCTGCTGGCCCGAAAACGGAAATACAAATTGGGAATGGGCCGGTTGGAAGTAGCGCGATTCGTCGAAGACATCGTACGTTGGCAGAAGCATCTTGCGCTGTTCGAAGACGACCTTTCCGTCCGCAATTAGCGCGGCGGAGTTTGCTCCGGGCTTGCCGGTGTCGTCCTGCGCTTTGCCCACGTAGCCGACCACGGATGGCATGCTGATTTTCTTGGCCAGCTTCAGGATCTCCTTGCGGTTGCGTTGGAGGAATGCAGGCCGTTCAACTAGATCTTGTGGAGGATAGCCGCACAGGCACAGTTCGGTGAAGACGGCCAAGTCAGCGCCGCGCGATTTAGCTTCACTGGCCATTTCCAGGATCCGGGCGGAATTGCCGTCGAAATCGCCTACGGTGGGATTGAACTGGGCGAGGGCCAGTTTCATTGTGGCACAACCAAAAAGTGCACAAAAAACGGAATAAGAGTCATGGAGTGCGAATCTCGATATGTCGAGGGACGCCGTTCAGCGGGGGCCCCGGAAACGGAAAAGGCAAAAGAAAAGCTCCCGGAGGGATGGTACTCCGGGAGCGCACGAAGAGCCACACGACCGACCTGACTTGGGCGCCCTAGCTTCGTGCGCCCAAAGGTTAGGCGCTGAAAGAGCTGCCGCAGCCGCAGGTGCTCTTGACGTTCGGGTTATTGAACTTAAAGCCCGAGCCGTCAATGGATTCGATGTAATCGACCTGAACGCCGTCGAGGTACATCTCGCTCATCTGATCGACGAGAACCTTCAATCCCTCGAATTCATAGACGTTGTCGCTATTCTCGTTTACTTGATTCTCAAACGCCATGTGGTAGCTAAAACCGGAGCAGCCGCCACCAACCACGGCGATGCGCAGACCAGTGGGAAGCGGGGTCTGCTGGGAAAGAATTTCCTTCACCTTCGTGATCGCGCCTGGTGTCAATCCAACCATCTGGGAAACCTCCATAAGTCTGTCACTAGCCAACTGCATTCACACCTAATCAGATGCTAATTGTATCAGATTCGATGCGATACGGCGTTGCTTGTGTTGCGGACTGGGAACGATGGGTGGAAGGGCGGCAGGGCAGCCGGTGTACAAGGCTGGGCATCCAGCTTAGAATCATTGGTATATGAAACATACAGTCACGTTAATACCGGGCGACGGGATTGGCCCTGAAGTCTCCGCAGCGGTAAAGAGAATCGTAGCGGCGGCGGGGGCTGAAATCGAATGGGAGGAGATCGCGGCGCTGGCTGAATCCGAGCGGAAATCGCTGAATTTGGTCAAATCGGGGGTACTTGAATCGATCCAGCGAAACCGAGTGGCGCTGAAGGGACCGCTGGAGACAGCGATTGCCGGGGGAGCGCCTAGCATCAACGTGGGTCTGCGCAAGGCGCTGGAGCTGTATGCGAATTTGCGCCCGGTGAAGAACCTGGAGGGCGTGAAGTCGGTTCACCAGAATGTGGACCTGGTACTGGTGCGGGAAAATACTGAGGACCTTTACGCCGGGCTCGAGCACACGGTGGTGCCGGGGGTGGTGGAGAGCCTGAAGATCATCACGGAAAAAGCGTCGACGCGGGTGGCGAAGTTTGCGTTCGAGTACGCGAGAAAATTCAAGCGCAAGAAGATTCATGCGGTGCACAAAGCCAACATCATGAAATTGTCGGACGGATTGTTCCTGACTTCTGTGCGCAAAGTGGCCAAGAGTTTCCCGGAGATCGAGTACAAGGAGATGATCGTCGATAACGCATGCATGCAAATGGTCTTGAATCCGCGGCAATTCGACATGCTACTGCTGACCAACCTTTACGGCGACATTATGAGCGACCTGGCGGCGGGATTGGTTGGGGGGCTGGGGGTGGTGCCGAGCGGGAACATCGGCGACGGCGTGGCGTTGTTCGAGGCGGTTCACGGGACGGCTCCGGACATCGCGGGTAAAGGGATCGCGAATCCGACGGCGCTGCTGATGAGCGCGATCATGATGCTGGATTACTTGGAGGAGAACGAGATCGCGCGGCGGGTTGAGAATGCGCTGCATCTGGTTTACCGCGAGGGACGTTCGCTGACTGGCGACGTGGGTGGAAAGGCGACCACTGCGGAATTCACGGATGCGGTGATCGGGGCATTGAAATAGGAGCAATGCGACGGGCCAGCCGAGAGCTCGGGGTTCGGGATGCAGTATCCGAGCCAGGCATCGCGTCTGGCGTTGACACGGATAGAGCGAGGTAAGAGAATAAGTGCCGATCACAAAATCTGCGCGGCGAGGTCAACGATGTCCGAGGAATTAAGCGTACCCCCGACAGTAGCGAAGTTTGTGAACGGGGAAATCGAGAAGGCGCTCCCGATGTCCGAGGGTAAATCGGACAAGCGCAAGCGGAAGCCGCATATTATGGCGGTGATCAATAACATGTGTACTGGCTGCTCGGGCTCGCCGGCCTGCGTGGAGTATTGTCCGGTGGCGGAATGCATGTTCTGGGTGGAAGATCCGGAGCATCCGCCGTTCGGGAAGATTCTGGTCGATCCCCTGCTGTGCATTGGCTGCAAGTTGTGTACTAGCAAGGGTCCGGATGGCGCGTTTCTGGAAGGCTGCCCGTGGGATGCGATCGATATGGTGCCGATCGCGGAGTTCGAGGCGGAATACGGGACGATGCCGTACTAGGTTGAAGCTTCGGAACTGTCAATTCTAAGAAAAATTGAAAGCGTAGAAACCCTACACGTGAAGGCGACGTGTGGGCGCCCACCTGCAGCACCAACACCAAAATCAAAATACACGCCCTTCGCAAAGCGTAGGAAGAGTGGGGCGTCCAAAAAACGCGGAGACGTGGGTCAAAAGCCGCGCGGGCTTATGGGAGCGCCTGGCTCATTACGCCCACCCTTCCCGAAACCGGGAAGAGTGGGGCACCCGGAAGAGATGACGGCATTAAACCGTAGAGGCATGAAACTCGATTTTCGGCGGAAAAAGTGACGGCATTAAACCCGGCGAGCTTGAGCGAAAGCTGACAAGTTGTAGCCGTCAATTCGAGGCTGGGGGCGGGGCGGGATTGCGGTCGCGGATGGCGGTTAGGGTTAGGGCGGCTTGTTGCTGGATTTGTGGGGGCATGCCTTCGATTCCTCTGGCGTAGGGGGCTACTGAGGAGCCGTCTTCGGAGGCGCCTACTATGAATAGGGCGCGGAGGGCTTCCCAGACCATCTCCGGGCTGGGCGAAATGTACAGCAAGACGTCGCCCTTCGCGACGTGAGTTCCATCCGAGACCGCCCAATTGTGCAGGCTTCCGGGAACGTCGCAACGCACTTCCCTGCTCTCTTTACCGGCGACAATTTTGCCAACCATGGTTCCGGGATTCAGCTCGTCGCCCGGCTTGAGGCGTATTTTGACTACGCCGTCGGCGGGAGCCTCGAGTTGGTAGGGGCGGAGCATGGAAAGAAGTTGCGGCCTGCCGGTGGCGTCACGGAAACGCACCAAAGACAGCGCGGCGTTGCGCTGCACCATGGGATTGGCATCGGTCAGAAGGCCGAGAAGAGCCTGGCGAAAGTCGCGGCTGGTGGGATCCTGGCCCATCACCCATGCATCGGTTAAGCGAATCTCGGCGAGCGGGTCGTGCGCCAAACTCACCAACTGCGGATACCACTGGCGGACGGTGGGATCGCCTTTTTCCATGCGAATTTCGATTTGCGCGAAGGCGTGCTGAATGTTGCGCGCGTGTTCGTGGTCGTTGAGCGCCTTGGTCAGCTGTTCGTCGGTCAAAGGCTTGCCGAACCAGGTAGCGTTCCAGAGAAGATAGGGCATCAGGACAAAAGAAAACGCGAGAATTAGAATGCCGTAGGTGTATTTCGCGGCCATGGGGAGCTTGGGCGCGGGCGCTGGGTCGGGTACGGAACTCTCGGCTGGGGTGGGTGATGTGGCGTCAGTCATGGGGTCAGTCATCGCGGCAGCGAAGCGATCCCAGGCGCATAGATCGGAGTGTAAAGGCGATAGAGCATCCAGTAGATGATAACGCCGGTAACCGACACATACATCCACAACGGATAGGTCCAGCGGGCGATCGCGCGATGACGAACGAACTGCCTGGTCAGTGCCCGATAGAGGGTAATTAGGACCAAGGGAACGATAACGATGGCCAGAATGGTGTGGGTGGTGAGCAATGTGAAATAGACCGGCCGCACCAAACCTTGGCCGCTGAATCGCACCATGCCGGCGTGGAAATGAAAATACAAGTAGCAAGCCAGAAAAATTGACGACGAGGTGAACGCGGAAATCATGCAGGCGCGGTGGTACATCACTTTTCCGCGGCGGATGAATGTGTAGCCGGTAAGGAGCAGTACCGCGCTCAGTCCATTGAGAAATGCGTTAACCGCCGGCAGCGACGTAATCGGAAGGGCGGGCATCAACGCGCTTTGGAATTCGATCGAGATGCCGGCACTATTCTGTTCCCTGTTTGGGGGGAGCGGCTGGCGGCGCGGCTGGTTTCGGCGCCGGGGCAGCGACCGGAGCAGCAGCAACAGGCTTCGCTGGAGGCGCTGCGGCTGGCTTAGGTGCGCCGGCGGATGCCGCAGCGGCAGGCTTGGGCTTCGCGGGCGCGGGCGCCGGAATCAAACTGGGAAGTTTGATCCAGCCCGCGTCATCCGCCACGACTAGGATCTCCAACGAAAAAACACCGCCGATCATGAGACAAATCATGATGAGCATGATGCCGTCGAGGCCGGACGTCAGCAGGCCGCTGGTGATATCCCAAACGATTCCCGCGAGGGAGAGGAGAGTAAAGATCACACAAATCGCGAGCAGAACCAGGTTATTTTGTCGGTCGAACATGGAAGAAGAGCCTCCAGAGCCGGGTCGCGTTTCCGCCGATATTGCTGTCATCGCGTAAACTTATCGAAAACCATCCAACCCATCAAAAGCGGGATGTGAATCACCGTCGCGTGCATCAGCCAGCGGGCGCGGGTGTTGGTCCGCGAACGGCTTGCCCACAAGCAAACTTGCAGCAAGAGCATACCAATCACCACTGCCGCGAAGAAATACCCGGGGCTAGCCATGCCCAGCGCGACAGGCAGCAGACTGACCGGAATAAGCAGCGCCGCAGCGACGACGATCTGGCGGAACGTGCTATCGCCGGTAGGGTCCACCACCGGCAACATCTGAATTCCCGCCCGTGAATAATCTTCGCGGTACATCCAGGCAATCGCGAAAAAGTGCGGGAACTGCCACAGGAATAGGACCCCGAAAAGAATCCACGCACCGGCCGATAGCCGGCCTGTCGCGGCCGCCCAGCCGATCAGCGGGGGTATTGCGCCAGGAATCGCGCCGATGGCGGTGGCCAGCGGCGTGCGCTGTTTGAGTGGGGTGTAGACGCCCAGGTAGAGAGCGGTGGTAGCCAGCGCGAGCGCGCACGCCAGCACATTGGCGAACACCGCCAGGTAGACCCCGCCCGCAACGATAGTGACCACACCAAAACGCAATACCTGCGCGGGAGTAATCCGGCCGGTTGGCAGGGGACGATTCGCGGTGCGCCGCATCCTGGCGTCGGCATCGCGTTCGAAGTATTGGTTGAGGGCGGCTGTGCCTACGCCGACCAGGGTGGTGCCCAAAATGGTGTTGATCAGCCGCAGCCAATTGAGCGGCGATCCGGAACCGATACAGTAACCGGCAAAGGTGGTGAGGACCACGAGAAAGGTGACGTCAGGCTTCGAGAGCGTGTAATAGATCGATGGCCTGCTGGCGAAGGGGACCACCTGAACGGAACTGGCGCTCATAGCGATCGTGCCCGGCGCGTCGGAGGAACGTTCATACCCGAGCACCCTCCGGGTGCGATTCTGCAGCGGCGCCCGCAGGCCGCA
The DNA here is from genome assembly GCA_963725655.1 of uncultured Acidobacteriota bacterium. Classification (GTDB taxonomy): domain Bacteria; phylum Acidobacteriota; class Terriglobia; order Acidiferrales; family UBA7541; genus CAVRXT01. Next base: position 2,267,295 of record CAVRYY010000001.1, read on the forward strand.
CCAATCGGAACGTGGTGAGAGTGAGCACGAAGCTGGCTGCCAAGGTGAGCGCGCCGCCCAATACGTGAGCCACGGTGACGGCGACGAACACCGGCATAGGCTGCGGAGCGTCGTGGTAAGCGATGGTGACCCAATACGCCGCGATCCCGAGAAGAATCTGGATACCGAAGAAAATGTTCAGCCACTTCCCACAGCGGCGCAGATCCTTCACCAACGGAAATCGTTTGCGCACGGCTCGACTGGTGAGTACGACGAATACCGCGACTAGCACCGCGCCGACCAAGTGCGGCTGGATTCCAAACGCATTGTGCCGAAACGCAGCGCCGAGGAAGAGCTGCACGATGATGATGGCAGTGGTCCACACCGCCAGAGAACGCAAAGCCGGTGAGCCGGAATCCTCGAGCTCAGGAAGATCGCTGCGCCACCATTTGCTGGTGAACATGGCGATGGAAATAACGGTGATAAAGAAAAGCTGCGCCAGCGTCGCGTGGGCCGAGGAAACCGCGGGCGGGAGGAAATAGCGCACGGTGATGCCGCCCAGAATTCCCTGGCAGATCACCAAGCCGAGCGCTGTAACGCCCAGCCAGCGAACCCATCGGCGATCGTCGGCGCTCCAGAGCCACACCGCCAAAATGATGGAAAGGCATCCGACGAAGCCGGCGATCATGCGATGCCCGTGCTCGTAGAAAATGCCGCCAACCATGGGAGGCATCCAAGAGCCGTAGGAAAGCGGCCAATCCGGAACGGAAAGGCCTGCGTCGTTGCTAGTGACTAGCGCTCCCGCCATCAACAGGACGAGCGTGGAGCAGGCGGTAAAAATAGCGAAGGAATGGACGCGCGGATTATGTGACGGCTGCATTCGAGTCTGCTCGGCGCAACGATTCTACCAGAGTAGGCAAGGGGACCGAATGCCAGCGGTCCCCAGCCTGTGTTGTGAGGCGTGAATGCTCGAAACGCGCCCTAGTCTCCGGACGGCGCTGTTTTGAAGACAAAGTTTACGGTCTTCGATTCCTTGGGGCCAATCGTAACGGTCTGATCCACGGTGCCGTACTTCTCCTGCCAGGCTTCCAGAGTATAGGTGCCCGGCGGGAGGTTTTTCAGGTCGAACGATCCGCTCTTATCGGTAACGAAGAAGTAAGGATGCTTGAAGACGGCGATGTAGCTCTTCATCCATGGGTGGACGTTGCACTTCACCGGAATGCCAAGTTCGGCGCGCGCAAAGGAATTCTCGATGGCCGGCGCCCCAGGAGGCTGCGAGGTATTCCATTCCTGGTTCGATTTGGGCATGGGATGAATGTTGTGGGTGGTCTGGTCGTCGTTCTTCACTTGAAGCGTCTGGCCAGCCATCAACGCGACGACGTGCGGCTCGTACATGCAACCCTTCTGATCGAGCGGCACACCATCCTTGGGCGTATCAAAAGTGTAGTTTCCGAGGCCGTCCTTGACGTACACGACCACGTTGGCAAGCGCGCCCTTATCCCCAACCACTACCTCCTGCGGCACTACCGGCGAGCTGTGCGCCTTCTGGCAATAGGGCTCGGCGCTCATATTGATGGGCTTCGGGGTCGGGGCCGTGCCATCAAGGGTGACGCTGCCGGTAACCGATCCGGCGGTGGCGGGATCGACCGCTGCGGCCGGAGCCGCTGCGCCGGCTGCGGGCGTTTCGGAAGTTTCGGTTGCCTGCTTGCTGCCACAACCGGCTAGCGCAATGGCAAGCGCCGCGGTACAAATTGCGAATGACCACTTGGTTGTCATGATCAGAAAATGCCTCCTCGGTCGTATCGTTGTGAAGAAATTAGAACTCGCTGGACTTTCGTTATCCACAGACAAGCCTATATCCAATCATACTCCTACCGGTTCCGTGAAGTTGCCAACTCTGAAGAATTACTTCCCGCCGCCCGGAGCTTTCGAAGCTGCCGGCGTTTTGCCAGCCAGCGCGCCTTGTTCCTGCGGAGTGAGCTCAAACAGGTAGCGAACCAGCATGTCCGCCTGGTCGCCGGTGTAGTGCTGCAGTGCGGTAGGTTCCGGGCCGTTGAAAACCCAGTGATCCCCTTCCCTGCGGAACAGGCCGGACGGCATGGCGGTGCCCGGGATGATCTTGGCGGGATCGGTAATCCAGCGCACGGTCCACTCCGGCCGCAGGCGCTCGTGTGCCAGCAGGAAATTCGGCGCGGACGAATTCTTGTCGTGGGCCTCGTTGCCGGTCATGTGGCACTTCAAGCACGGCGCCGCCGGGCTGGTGAACAGGCTGCGAGCCATGTCGCGCTCGGCTCCCGAGAGAGGATCGAGGCGGGTCTGAATGAATTGCTCGGGCTGGGCTGACGAGGCTTCGAAGAACAAGATCAGCTTGCTGATCTCGTCGTCGGAAAGCGAGAAGGTGGGCATGCGCACTTGCAGGTACGAACGCACGCCGTTGCGGTTGGTGTCGCCCGTCGTGAGGGACGGATTGGCCAGGAAGCGCTTCAACCATTCCGGATTGACGCGCGCGCCTTCGCTGGTGAGGTTCGGCGGCAAATTCGCTTTGTTCTCGGCTTGATACATCGGCAAGCCCATCAAAACGGAACTCTGCCCGATATCGATCTGGTGGCAGCCGATGCAGTTGTACTTGGTTGCGATCCACCAGCCCTCTTGAATGGCGCGGCGGCGATCGACGGGCTTGTACATGTATTCGGCGGGCAGGGTGGGATCAGTGCTGCCGAGCAGGAATGTAACCAGCGAATCGAGCTGAGCTTTGTCGGTGCTACCCGTTGCCGGATCGTTGAGGTTCGGCTTGGGCATGCGCAGCGCATCATTGGGATTGGCGTGGTATTTGCCCTGGTCGTAGACCGCCGGATTCAGCAGTTTCTGCTCGAAGAAGCCCTTGGAATCGAACCATGATCCGCGTTTCAATTTCGTTCCGTCGGGCAGAACACCGCGCTTGGCGTCTTCGGTATACAGCGCAAAATCCAGACGCTCGATCGGTTTGCTGCCTTCGTTGGTCAGCTCCGTGCCGATGCGGCCTTCGTCTTCCATGCCGCTGATCTCGTGGCAGCCGGAGCAACCGTAGTGCCTGACCAGGTCCTTCCCTTTTTCGCGGAGGGCCGGATCGTCCATGTAATCCGCCGCGGCATACTGCGCGTCGGGGTGTTTCTTGGTGATCAAGTAGCTGGCGACGTCCCGAGCGTCGTCTTCACTGAGCCGCAGGCTGGGCATCACCGTGGCCTGCATCACAACCATCTCGTGACCGTCATTGGGATCACGTGGATGATCGAGATCGAAGACGAACGGCAGGTTATGTTTCGCGTAGTCTTCCGGTCCCAGATCGCGCTTCTCGGACGGGCTGTAGGGACGGGTGCGCTGGCGCGGATTGTGAACCCAGCGAACCAGGTAGTCGTAATTGTCCTTTTCTCCAACGCGGCTCAGGTTCGCCGAGAAAGTCCCTCCGACGCGGTCCGCTCCCTCTCCGATCGAATGGCAGGCCAGGCAGCCGCGAGATTCCAGCAGCACTTTGCCGTGGTCGGCATTACCGGGCTTTTGCACTTCCAGCGCAGGACCGGTGATGCCCTGCTGCCAGATGAAAGCGGCAATGGCGTGGATTTCGTCCTGCGACAAGCGGAACTGCGGCATCTTGGTTGTCGGGCGGAAGGTATGGGTATTGCCCAGCCAATACGGAATCCATTCTTTGTGCAGCTTCATCCGGACTTCTTTCAGGTCCGGGCCCACCTTCTTTACTTCCTGCAGCAAATTGTGGCTGCGCGTATCCATCACCAGGAGCTGGGCATCCATCTTGCTGTCGGTGATGGTAAGTTCGTTGGCCTTCGCGTAGTACGCTTCGGCGGTAGCGTTGTCAGAAGCCTGATCACCAAGTTTTTTCAGGCGTGGGATTTCGAGCTCGTTCGCGGCCTTCTCAGAGGCCAACTGGGTGAGAGCCTGGCGAGTGCTGACGAGCTTTTCGTCCTCGTCGTCAAACCCTTGGAAGCGGTGGCAGCCGATGCAACCCTTGGCGCGGTAAAGCTGTTTGCCTTCGTTCAGGACAGGGGCGTGCTCGGTAACCATGTCGGAAGCGTGGCATTGCTGGCATCCGGCATTGTAATTTTCCGGGTAATACAATGGCCACAGCCAGTGCTCGTAGCGGCCGTGCGCTTTGGTGACGGAATCGAGCGCGCGTCCGTTGCCGCCGTGGCAAGGTGAACAACCAAATTTCTCGTTGGGATGCCACTTGATCAAGTCCGGGTCAGGATGACTGGTGAACGGAGCGTCGGTATTCTTGGCCATGCCCAAGTCGGCTTTGGTCAGCGTAATTTGAGTTGGCACCAGCTTTGGATCGGTGCCTACGTGGCAGGATTGACAGCGATCCACCAGTCCCGCGCCGCCCAGATTGTTGATGGTGGCGCCGGTAGGATTCACGTTCACCTGCATCAAATGCGCGTCCCAGTCCTTGGCGCTGCGCTGTAACCCTTCAAGCGCGGCCGAGTTCAGACCTGGAAGGTGTTCGGCCAGGTACACATTGACCTTGGCGCGCGCCACTTTCGCGGCCTTGTCGTTTTCGCCACGAGCGGCGACCAATGCCGCGCGCTGGGTGATCAGCCCGGTAAACGTGTCGTTGAGCTGATCGGCGGACATTTTCTTGTTTTTTTCGACCTGGCCCGGGGCGGTCGGCCAATCCACTTCCCAAGTTTGCTGGCGGGCTTCGTTCAGGGTCTTCAGGCGGCTGGCCTTTTCGCTCTTGTCATCGGCCGGAACGATTTCGTATTGGTAGACGAGCGCGCCTACTTTGCCACGGGCGTCCTTGAAGGCATCGCCAATCGCGGCGCGCTGGTCGTCGAGTAGCGCGATCTGCTTGCCGATCTCCTCGTCCTTGGGGCGAGCGGCAGCTTCCAGAGAATCCGCATCGGTAGCGAGGGTCTTGTATTCTGGTGAGGTATACAGCGCGGCTTCGGCCTTCTTCTGATCGGCGATGCGCTTATTTAGATATTTCGCATACGATTCGGCGAAGCGGGTCTGATACACGCGCCACGGCCGGAGTCCATACACTTCATCGTAAAGGGACCACGAGACCGTGATCATCAGCAGGAACGCCGCCAGCAAAATGTAAAAGCTGAACGACTGGCTGGTGATCGGGTCGTCCTGCGGCGCTTGCGGCGCCGGTGGTGTTGTGGCGGAAGTTCAGGCACCCAAAGCCTCCTGGAACCAGCGCGTCCGCGTCAATCGACGCCCGGCGCCGTGCGCGCGAAGCAGCGCGCTCATTTCGTTGCGGGCGGACCGTGGGTACGCGTTTTGACTTAGACGCTGAACCAAGGGGTCACCCACACGTACTTGATATTGAAAACCAGCCGCGCCAGCATTTTCACGGGCAGCGAGAGCATCAGAATCAGCAGGGCGTACATGGTCACCAGCTGAATCAGGCTCATCCGCTTGTAAATCCGGCGGCTGAATTCGGTGCTCATACAAATCTTGTGCACCAGCCACGCGCCGATCAAAAAGAAAAAGATCAGCGGGAAAATTCCAAACACCGCGCGCGCCCAGATGGCGGCCTGGTCCTGCGGCACATGAAATAGCGCGTGGAACCAGGAACCATTGATCCCAAATATCTGATCGAGATTCCGGTTCACGGTGTACTCGATGCGCTCGGCGTCCCAGGTCATCGATGGCCAGAACCACATCCAGCCTGGACCGCGGATGAAAGTGCCGATGGTGATCATGCTCACCCACAGGCCGATAAAGCCCACCAGGAACGTCCAGATGGCGTATCGGCGCTGCTTGTAGGTGTAGTAGCCGTTGCCCAGCGGGTTGGCGTCGATATACGGCACCACCATCAGGCCCACGATGATCAGCGTGGGCATCACCACGCCGGCAATCCACGGATCGAAGTACACCAGCATTTCCTGCAGGCCCAGGAAGTACCACGGGGCCTTGGCAGGGTTCATGGTCACATTGGGATTGGAAGGCTCTTCAAGCGGCGCGTTGAGGGTAAGCGACCACACCATCAGCAGAATGGTGATGATCAGGGCCACCAGAAATTCCATGCGCATCAGGTACGGCCAGGTGTGTACTTCGCGGTCCCACTTGGGATTCCACGGCTGGGTCTTGCGATGCTGGGTCTTCGCGGCGACGGGGTCGGCGGCCAGCTGATCGATCAGGCGGTCGTTGGCCAGCGCTTGACGAAACGCGTACCACATATAAAAAGGCACGAGAAAGAGCAACGCCACGATCGGGACGTTGTCCGGCGAAGAAGCGATTTCCCACAGCTGATGCCAGTCATGGCCAAACATGAGTATCCTCGAAGAGCGACGTCAACGGTTGTGCATATCCATGCCGCTGGGCCGTAAGACTACGGGACGCGGCCCCTTCTCTTCTTTAATCTCCGATTCGAGCATTACCGGCGATGGACCGGAGATGCCACCGTCCTTACGCACCCGCCAGAAATGCAGGATCATGAAAACGGCGGCAATCAGGGGGATGGCGATGCAGTGCCAGATGTACGCGCGCAGCAACGCGTTGGCATCTACGATCGAGCCGCCCAGCAAGGCGAAGCGCACGTCGTTGTACGGCGTCATGCCCATCATCGAACCGAACGGACCTTCGTTCCCCAACAACGGGGTGGCGCGGGCCATGTTCGTTCCCACCGTCACCGCCCAGAATCCGAGCTGGTCGTCCGGCAGCAGATATCCGGTAAAGGAAAGCAACAGGGTGAGCACCAGCAGCAGCACGCCCACGCACCAGTTGAATTCGCGCGGGCGCTTGTAGGAGCCGGTGAGAAACACGCGGAACATATGCAGCCAAACCGCGACGATCATCAAGTGGGCGGCCCAGCGGTGCATGTTGCGCAACAGCTTGCCGAACGGCACATCGTTTTCGAGATATAGAATGTCGCGGAAAGCCTGGATTTTCGTGGGGTGGTAATAAAACATCAGCAGCACGCCAGTGAAGGTGAGCACCACAAACAAGTAAAAGGTAATGCCGCCCATGCCCCAGGTGAAGTTATAACGTACCGCGTCGCGATTCACTTTGGCGGGATGTAGGTGAAAAAAGACGTTACTGAGGACGCTCAGCGCGCGATTGCGGGGTTCGGCGTCGTGCTTGACGCGGAAAATAGATCGATACAGCTGCGTTTTCTCGGGCTGCTTGAGGTCCTCGACCTGTTCCTTGGCCTTGGCTTGGATGGTTTCTTTGAGTTCCTGAACCTGGTCCAGAACTCCGGGCTTGCGCCCATTCCCTGTATTGTCTTCCGCCATCCCTACTCCTTAAGCCAGATGCGGCTGGACGCCGCTTCCCACGTACCCGCTTACACGCTTATACGTTCAAGAACGCTCCCACATCGTTGAAGTGATTCACCCCTGCGCGGGGATCATCGACGAACAGCCGGCTGGTATCCACGGTCACTTTGCCGGTGGGATCCAGCACCAGGAACGCCCGGTCCATCGGGCGCGGCGCCGGTCCTTCGAAATTCACGCCTTCGCTGTCATATCCGCTGCCATGGCACGGACACTTGAACTTGTTTTCGGTGGCTTTCCATTCAGGGGTGCAGCCCAGATGGGTGCAGCGGGCGAAGATAACGAATAGCCGGTCGGGTTCGCGCACCACCCACACCCGGTTGGTCATCAAATAGCGCTGATCGATGCCCAAGGCAAAATCGGCGGGATAACCGATGTTAAAGACAGTGTTGGGCTCGTACAGGGCGCGCGGGAAAAAGAATCGCAAGAACATCAGCAGATTGACGCCCAAGTAGCCCCAAATAAAGGCCCACGCAATGCGCCGCCGGCCCTTATTGATCTGTTCGGTTTTCTTTTTGGTATCCGCTGCGGACGGCACTGCCGCGGCGGCTGGTACCGAAGCGGGAGTGGTTGCTTCGGCCATCTTCTGGTCCCCTTGATCAGGCATACGCCCGCGTCAAACCGCGGCTCACCTCTATCGGAAGCGCGCTAGCAAACAAAATGTACCGCAGTTTTTATATGCCCCTGACGGAGTTGTGTCAAGACATTCTCGAAGAGAAGCGCATCCGCAGAATTTCCCGATTTGGGATTATTTCGCGGCGCGAATTACCAGGTCGGCTAGGGCGCGGATGAACAGCGGCGAGTCGTTTAGCGCGGGCATCATAGTGAACTCCTGCACGCCCAGCTTTTCGGCTTCTTCCCGCGCCTCCACATTGATCTCGTGGAGCGTTTCGATGTGCTCGGTGACGAACGCTACCGGCACCACCATCATGCGCTTCACTCCTTCGCGCGCCAGACGTTCGATCGATTGGCTCAGCGAGGGTTCCAGCCATTTCTGAGGGCCTACACGGCTCTGGAAGCACAACGTGTGCGGGTTCTTGTATCCGCCGAGCGCCAGCACCCGGCGCACCGTCTCCTCGATCTGCTTCGGATAGGGATCGCCGGCTTGTACCAGCTTCAGCGGCAAACCATGCGCGCTGAAGACCAGGTGCACGTTTTCGCGCCGTTCGAGCGGCGCCATGGCCGTCTCGATGCGTTCCCCCAGCGCCGCGATGTAGTCGGGATGATCGTAGTAGCTTTCCACCGTCTTCACTGGGATACCCAGCGTGCGCGTGCTGTAGACGCGGTTCCATTCGTTCAAGCTGCTGCGCGTGGTGGCATAGGAATATTGAGGATACAGAGGCAGCAGCACGATCTGGTTGACGTTTTCGCTTTGCAGCGCCGCGATCGCATCCTGGGTAAACGGCCGCCAGTAACGCATGGCCACTACGACGCGCGCGTTCAGCACTGGCGCCAGGGCGGCTTGCAGCGCGCGCGCCTGGTCTTCGGTCAGCCGCCGAATCGGCGAAAAGCCGCCAATTTCGCGGTAATGCGCGCCAACTGTTTTTACCCGGGTCCGCGAGATGAATTTGGCCAGGGCTTTGCGTGCGATCCACGCGAAGGGGAAATTTATGATTTCTGGATCGCAAAATAAATTGTATAGGAAAGGCTCGATCGCATCCGGCGCGTCCGGGCCGCCCAGCTGGAACAAGACCACGCCCGTCTTGGGTTTTGCCGCGGGCATCAGCTGAGGCGCAGGAATGTGCGGACGCGGTCGAGTTCCGCGCGAGCCCGCGAGAGCCGCATCGCCACGGTAATTTCGTATCCGAAGAAAACCGCCCACACCACCATCCACGCCACGAACAAGCTTTGGAAATGTTCCATTAGACGCTCTCCTTCACTGCCGGAAATGCCGCGGCTTGCGCGGCGTAATCCTCCGCCGCCAACTGCGCTTCATGTGTCTCGTACCGCAACCGCTCCAATTGATAGCGCTGGCGGAGCAAAACCGCCATCAGGCAATGCATCACCAATACGCAAAAGAAAAACACCTTGGACATCTCCGGATCCAGGTGCCCGCCAAACACCACCGGAGCGGGGTGCTGCGTTCTCCAGAACCAAATTGAAAAATAAACCAGCGGAACATCGAGGAACGCAAAAATCCCAAAAATCGCGGCATACGAGGCCGCTCGCTCGGGACTGTCCATCATCTTGCGCAACATCAAATACGCGACGTAGAGCAGCCACATCAGCAGCGTGGACGTCAGCCGGGCGTCCCACGTCCACCAGATCCCCCAGACCGGGTGCGCCCAGATCGGGCCGGTGAGCAGGACTACGGTGGTGCAAACCAGGCCTACTTCAGCGGCGGCAACCGCGATCCAGTCCCATTTAATGCGTTTGGTGGCCAGGTAGGCGATGTTAGCGATGAAAGTGATCGCGAAAGCGTCCATCCCCGCCCAAGCGGTAGGCGCGTGAAAATAGAAAATGCGCTGGATGGCGTGCATGGTGGATTCGTCAGGCGCCACGAATAGCGCGGCATAACCGGCACAGCCGATCAGGACCGCGGTGAAAACGGCGCTCTCGATTTGTAATTCCATCGCGTGCTCACCCCTCCATCAGATGTTCGCACAGCAGCCATGACGCGGTGAGAAAAACGACGTCGAAGGCCGCCAGAAAAACGGTCCAGGTAGGATCGAGGGACGGTTCGTCGTTCAGTAACGAAGCGGTCGCCTCCACGCTGGCGATCAGCAGAGGCGCCAGCACCGGCAGCAGAAGCAGCGGCAGCAACAGTTCGCGCATCCGCGCCTGGGATGCCAGCGCGGCAAATACCGTGCCGGTGACCACCACACCCAGCGTCCCCAGAACGATCACCAGCAGCAGCCGCCCGATCACCGGCAATATAGTCACGTTGTAGAGCACCGCAAATACGGGGAGCAGCACCAGCTCCGCGGCCAGCAGAAACACAAAATTGGCCAGAATCTTGCCAAGGAGAAGCGCAAAACTAGAGATGGGGGCCATGCGCAGCGCCTGCAGCGTGTCGTTAGCTTGCTCGCGGGCGAACGACGGATTCAGCATCAACGTGCCGGCGAACAGGAACGCGATCCACAACAGGCCTGGACCGAAGCGGCGCGATTCCGCCGCGGTAGGATCGAACGCGAAGCTGAAGAGCACCACCACGATCAATGCGAAGATCAGCGTAGTCTGCAGCAATTCCCGCGAGCGCAATTCTGCGCGCAATTCCTTGCTCAGCAGGATGACGACCGCGCGATCGGTGCGCATCAGCCCTCCACCGGAACCGCGGACAGCATCGGCCGGGGATCGCCGCTTGCGCCGGAGTCCGCTTGCAGCCGTCCGCCGGAAAGCAGCACCGCGCGGGTGACGCAGGCGCTGGAATCGTTACGCCCATGCGTGCTCATCAAAATCGTGCAGCCGCCGCGATGGCGCTCGGCTAAGGTATCGGCAAGCCACGCAATTCCCTGGCGGTCGAGTCCGGCGGCGGGCTCATCGAGCAGCAGCAAGGAAGGCGAGTGGATCAGCGCGCGAGCGATGGCCAGGCGCTGGCGCATCCCGCGGGAAAATGTTCGCACCAAGTCGCCCGCGCGGTCAGGCAATCCGCAATCCTCGAGCGCGGCCGCAGTGCGGCGCTGGGGATTGTCGAGGTCGTAGAGTCGCGCAAAAAACAAGAGATTTTCGGCCGCGGACATTTCGTCGTAGAGCATCGTCGAGTGGGCCACCATTCCGATCGATCGTTTTATGGATTCGCGGACCGCGCCGGCGCGCTCCGGAAACTCAACCTTCCCGGAACTAGGCTGGACCAGCAACGCGGCCATTTTCAAGAGTGTAGTTTTTCCCGCGCCGTTCGGACCGAGCAGCGCCACAAATTCACCCGCACCGAACTCCAGTGTGACGCCGCGAAGGGCCACCAGCGAACCGTATTTCTTTTCCACATCACGAAAAGCGACGCCCATGCGCGGTGTGGTGGGATCACTTCCCAAGGCGGTTCGCTTATCCTCGCACTAATTCGCGCAGCGTAGTTTCAAACTGATCGCGCTGCCGGGTGTAATCGGACTCGGAGATCGTTCCGGCCTGGCGCCGCAGCTCCAGCCGGAACATCTGATCTTTCAGCTCGTCCAGACTCAAGCGCGCCTGCTGAGCCACCGCGGCCATAATTTCAGAGCTGGCATCGCGGACGCCGGCCGTCGCAGAATTTGCCGCCGCGGCTACCGCGGGTATTACCGGCCCCGCCAGAACGCCCGGCGCAACGTAAGGTCCTGCCGGTTGTGGCACCGCCGCCTGCGGCCGACGCCACAGAAAAGCGCCGCCCAGTGCAAACAAAATTGCGAATCCTCCCACCAGAATCCATTTCATACCGTCCAGCCGCGCCGGAAGTGTGGTGACCGTTGCCGCTGGAGCATCGCTGCCAGTTTGATCCTGCCCGTCAGCAGGGCCACCCGCGCCACCGCCGGCACCGGCCGCCGGGGGGCCACTAACAGTCCGGCTGCTCTCGGGGGGCGGCGCGGTTCCTGAGACGGAAATATCCAGGGCTTGATCCGCGGCTACGGTGTCGCGGGTATACAACGCAAATCCCTGCTCGTTTCCGGCGGGAGTAAATCCCGGCGCCGAAATCTGCAAGGTGGGCGGCGCGGCGATCAGAACGCGCTGCGCGGCGTAGGGCGATTGCGAATGCAGCACCGCCTGATTGCCGCCGTACGGCATATTGTAGGAAACGCGCACGCCGTTCTCGCCCGGCTTAAAGGCAAACGCGATGGCCTCGCGATTCTTTCCTTTGTCGATAGTTCCCTGCACTACCGGCATACCCGCCGAGGACCACGCCGACACATCGTGAATCTGGCCGTTCGACGGCAGATTGAATTGAAACGTGCCATCGGCCTTGAAAAATGAAACCGGCGGCTGGGTCTGATTTTCCACGCCGTACTCTTCGCCGACCATCAGCTGATCGCCGTTCGGCCGCAACACAATGGCGTGAGTGGAAATCGAAACGGTCGATGCCTTCTCGGTCGACTCGTAGATCTTCACTTCCACCGTGGGTCGCCCAGGAGGCGCCATCTCGTTGTAGTTGATCCCCTTGTAGACTACCCGCAGCAGCATCGGCCCTTGGCCGACCTCCGGGCGATCAAACTTGAAATGCCCCGACCCATCGGCCTTGGTCGTCGCCACCGGCTGCATCTCGCCCTGCAATTGGATCAAAATGACGTCCACGCCGCCGGCCGCTTTGCCGGTAGTGCCGTTGAGCACTGTCCCTTCCACTGTCCCGGCATGCGCCGCTCCCGCCGCAACAAACAGCACACCGAACACCACCCCAAGCGCACAGCGTGGCAGGGCGCGCATCGCCGCGCGAATCGCGCCGCTAATTTTGTGTCGGTAAACGCCAGGGAACATTCTCACGATCGGGTTTTCTCCGTTATCGACTGCAGCGTGGCGGGGGTAGGAGCGCCGCCGGTGGTGCGATCCATCTCCGCGAGCACCTGAGCGGCTTCGAGTTCGAGCGCCTGCTTCATATGTTCGTAATCCTGCTCGGAAAATTTCCCGGCGCGATGCTCGAACCGCAAATCGCGCAGGTTGTCGTAAATGGCGTCGCGGCGATCCAAGAGCTGGTCCAGCAGCGAACGATGCGGCATGGAATCGGAAGCTTCCGGCGACACCTGAAAAACAAACAGGAACGTCCCGACGGTCAGCAGGGCGCAAGCAGCGAGAATCGCGTATTCATTCATCGGTGCCTCCGCCCGGATCTCCGCTCGTTTCGCGCCGCGCCCGCGCCAGCATTTCCGGCGATACGCCGGCCGCCGGAACCAGCAGAGCCCGCTCGCGCCAGCGCCACACCAGAATCCACACCAGCGCGAACCCCAGCAGCGGCAAAACAACCGGCATAACCCACGCCGCGCGGTTGAATCCCTTGTTTTCGGGCTCGGCCAGCACCGTCGCTCCGTACTCTTGCACGAACGCTTGGATCGTCAAATCATCCGGCTCGTTGCGCGCCACCCGATCGTCTACTTCCTGCAGCATGCCGTGCGAGTAGGTGCATCCGACGTGATTGCAAGCCGTCAAAATCTGGTTGCAGCCGCATACGCACAGCAATTTTCCGCCCACCCGCTTGGCGCGGTCGGTGGATTGGCCGCGGGCCACACCGGCCAAGCCCGGCAGCAGCAAGAAGAAGACCGCGGCCGCGCGAAGCGTGCGCGACCATCGCAATTGTGCGAGCGTAAATCGTTCAATCACGCAGGTTAGGCCCCTTGGCGCGCACCGAAACCGGCGCGCCGACTGGCGTCCCGCGCGAAATTTCCGGCACTGCTCGCAATGCGATCACCGGCTGCCGATTGGGAACCATCGCCAGCAGCGTGCCCAGGACTACGATTAGCCCGCCAAACCAGATCCATTTCACCAGCGGATTCAGGTACGCGTGAATCACTGGCCGCCCGGTATCCGGATTTCGGCCGGCATACACCACGTACAGGTCGCGCAGCGCGCTGCTGCGGATCGCCACCATGGTTTCGGTTACCTGGCTGGCCAGGAAAAACCGCCGCTCCGGGTAGAGCATCATTTCCGACTTGCCGTTGCGGAATACTTCCAGCGTGGCGCGATCGGATTGAAAATTCTGGTTGGCCACCTGATCGAAGTTCTGGCACACCAATGTGTACGGACCGATCGAGATCTTCGATCCCACGCCCATATCCGACTGAATGTCCTGATTGAAGGCCTGCCCGGAAATCCCGACAAACACCAGCACCATTCCCAGATGGATGATGTACCCGCCGTAACGCCGCGTGTTGCGCAGCGTCAACTGCACCGCGCCATCCACCAAATTGGTGCTGCCCCTTCCGGCGATCACCCGCGCGCCGCGAAAGAATTCCGACGTAATACTCAGCCCCACGAATACAGACAGAATCCAGCAAATCACCGCGTACGGACTGCGCGCCCCGCCGGCGAAAGCCGCAATTCCCGCAAAAACTCCCCCCGCCACCGGCCACCTGAAATTCCGCCACAGACTGTCCATGGAAGTGCGCCGCCAGGCCAGCAGCGGCCCCACGCCGGTCAGCAACAAAAGGAACAGCGCGATGGGAATATTCACCTTGTTGAAAAATGGCGGACCTACGCTAATGCGGTTGTTGGTGAACCACTCGGAGAAGACCGGAAACAACGTGCCCCAAAAAACGGCGAAGCATGCCGCCAGCAGCACCAAATTGTTGAATAGAAAGCTGGACTCGCGCGAAACCAGCGAATCCAGTTGGTTGTCGCTGCGCAAATAATCCCGATTACGAATGTAAACGAACAGGCACACCGCGAAAACGAGGCACAGAAATGTGGTGAACCACGACCCAATCGAAGACTGCGCAAACGCATGCACCGACGCCACCACTCCCGAGCGGGTCAGCAGCGTCCCCAGAATGCACAGCATGAAGGTGGTGAACACCAGCCAGATATTCCATACCTTCATCATCCCGCGCTTTTCCTGCATCATCACCGAGTGCAGAAACGCGGTGCCGGTAATCCACGGCAACAGCGACGCATTTTCCACCGGATCCCAGCCCCAGTAGCCGCCCCAACCCAGCACCGCGTAGGCCCAATGCGCGCCCAGCAGAATTCCAGCGCTCTGAAACGTCCACGCGATCATCGTCCAGCGCCGCGTGATGTGAATCCACTTCTCTCCGGGATAGCGCCCCAGCAGCGCGGCCATCGCAAAGGCAAACGGCACGGTGAAGCCGGTGTAGCCGAGATACAGAATCGGCGGATGAATCACCATTTCGGGATACTGCAGCAAAGGATTCAGCCCGCGGCCATCCGGCTGGGCCACCAGGTGCGCGCCGCCTGTGCCTGCTGCGGCCACCGTCCCAATCACGCCGAACGGGCTGGCCACGAAATTATTCAGGATCAGGAAAAATATCTGCACGCAGGCCAGCACTACGCCCACGTACGGCATCAGTTCGGGATGTTTGCGGCGGTTCAGGAACAGCACAAAAAAAGCGTAGATTGAAAGCAGCCAGCTCCAGAAGAGCAGCGAACCCTCTTGCCCCGCCCACAGCGACGCGAACTTGTAGGCAGCGGGCAGCGCGCGATTGCTGTGCTCCACCACATACATCATCGAAAAGTTGTCGGTGAAGAACAGGTACTCGAGGCTCGCCACACCGAGCGTCACCAGGATAAACACCGCCATCCCGGCGTTGCTGGCGCTTTTCAGTAGCAACGTTTTCCGCGAAATGATGCCGGCGATTCCCGCCGCCGCGGCGTATACCGCCGCGACCAGCGCGAGCATGAGGGCAAACGATCCGAAAACGTCCACCGATTCTCCTTACGTTTTCAACTACCGGACATGGGCGTAATAGCCGCACTGCCGCCGGTCATCGGCTTGGCTGGGGGCGCGGACGGTGCAGCGCCGGGGTTGGTCAGCTGCTGGGGTGTCGCTTGGTATTTCGATGCGCACTTGGCCTGCACTTGCTCGGCCACGAACCGGCCGTCGGGCATCAGCTTGCCTTCGACCAACGCCTGCGCGTTATCTTTGAAAGTATCCGGCAGCGGATCGCGCCCCGCATAGCTCACGTCCAGCACGCGTCCCTGCTCTTCCAGAACAAAATCCACTCGCCCCGGCAGGCGATTGATCGAGCCGGTCCGAACGTTCCCGGCCACCCGGATCCGCTGATGTGCAGCCGCGCCATGCAATCCCGGTAATTCAGAGATCGTGTGGTAATACGTCTTGCTCTCCGTGAATCCGGTGTACGCCAGCGCAGCCAGAGCAGCCACGATGATCACCGAACCGATGATGAACTTATTGCGCGCCGGCATAAAAAACCTCACGAACGGACCAAGTTAGGGCGGGACAGCCGAATTCTATCACAGGGGTGTCGCGGCACAGCCAGTCTGCGGTGCGAGCTCCAACAGCCGCCAAGATCAAATCGTCGCCGGCCGCGCTCCACCAGCCGCGTTTCCCCGCACCACGATCTCCACTCCACTCTGCCGCAGCGTTTCCGCCAACTCCGGCATCCCCGGCTCAACAATGGCGATCTGCTTAGGCCGATACGAAAACTGAATTCGCCTCAGTAACGCCGCCCCATGGTCGCGGACAATCGCCGCCGCAATCCCGGAATCCGCCACCGAATCGCGCTGCGGATAGGCCTCAGCCACCGGACACTCCAAAACGTAAGCCAAATAGAAATTGTTCCGTTGAAACTCCGCCAGGGCCGCTGCATCACCGGAAAACGTGGCGTCAATCCCCGCCTGAGCCATCACTGCGCTCAGCCATTCCTTGGCCCCCGCGGATCTCTCCGGCGCGGGCGGCGCGACGCTATAGAAAAAATCCTCCATAGGTTCCGGAGGCGCCAGCGCCAGAAACAGGGTCTGGATGTGGATGGGCCGATAGCGTGTCGCCAGTTCCAGCCGCTCAATACGGCGCCGGATGTGCTCATGGGGCGCGGCCACGCCGCACCCATCACATCGCGGGACATAGTTTTGCCGTTGCATGCTCCTAGGATGGCACAGAGCTGGCGCGTGCGACAGAAATTGTAAGGGCGCAATCGGGACCCGGGTAAATCGCCATGGCCCGGCGATTCGCCCGAAACGCTTTGCGGAGGACTAGGGCTTCGTGCCAGCCGGCTCGGGCTCGGGGGAGGAAATCTTATGCGCCGGTTGACCCAACTTCGCTCGCAGGCAACCCACCAACTCGGGCGCCAGCTCGGTAATATCCATACCTTCCGATACCATGAATTTACAGCTCAGAATCGGACGCGCGCGATCATCATCTTGTAACTGGCAGTTCACCCGGCAATATTGGCAGTCTTGATTCCAGCAAAATCGCCCATAAGGAATCGTCTCTGGGCTGATGAACTGAAAGCAGCGCAGCAGTGAGTTGCGCTCCGGCACCAGAAAGTTCTTCCCCAGGATGGTGATCTCGACTAGCCGCTCGAATGGCCGGAAAATTTCTGACATATCTGGGTTACCCGCCTTTTGCGGATGGCTCGCCCGCTGCAAGAAAACTACTGGACTCCGCCTACTCGAGCAACCGCCAGGACGCACCTAAGTGCCCAACTGCACACGGGCAGGAACCAGTACATTCGCGGGTATCTCACGCAGCACCACGCTAGAGCAATCTTGTCGCTTTTTACTTTGCCACCCCGGTTGCAAAGTCAAATTGAGACGACGGAAGCGTGGACCATACCCGACGGTTCGCGCCTCCATGTTCTGGGGGAATCTCGATTGGCGGTGGCGAAGAAGATCTGTTCCGGGTCGTTGATCAACTTAAACGCGCCGCTGACAGACCGGTAAATTCTCCGAGGGTAGCGGTTCGCCGAGCCCGGTCGTTCCTCTCACCTCAAAGATATTGAGGCGCGAACAGTTTGTTTAGGCCCGGCGAGTCATCATTCACTGATCGCTACGGCTCGCTGCGAGATCTCTACCAGCGGGACCGGCCCCACTTGTGGGGATGGCACCGCCGCGCGGCCGGTTCCATTTCGGCGAATACGTAGGCGGTCACATTGCCTAGCTCTGACACCACCCCGGTGCCTTGGTTGTTCTGCGGAGCGGCGCCGTTTCCATAGTCGGAGTAGGCGTAAATAATGTGTACGCCGGGCGTCACGCCGCTCAATTTGAAACAAAAGCTGGCAGGATTAGCCCCTGCAGCGCTCGATACCTTCGCCGTCTGCCACGCGCCCTGCACCGTGTCCAACTGGTAGTAGAGCGATTGTGGCGGCGGCGCGACCGGCGCGGACGAACTGGTCGCCGTGGCGGTGAACGAAGGATTGTGATTGCTGGTGGCAAAGATAGCCACATCGGCTACCGTCTCGGAGTCATTGACGCCCTGAACCGAAGTGGTCAGAGGAATGGCGTTGATGGCGTTGGGAGTCAGCACCGTCGCGTTGTTGCTGCCGTTGTTGGCGACGTACACGCTGTCAGTCGCCAGGTTCACCGCCAAAGCTGTCGGGTCTGTCCCCGCCGCAGCAGGCGTCTCCACCGTATTGGTAGCGCCGTCGATCACCGCGACGTTAGCTCCGCCGCTGTTCGTGAGGTAAATCTTATTGTTTGCCTGGTCGACCACTACAGCAGAAGGCGCTGTTCCGGTCGTCAAGGTTGCGGTGACCGAATTGGTCGCACCGTTGATTACCGTCACGTTGCCGCTTCCCTGGTTTGCCACGTACACGGTATTGGTGATTGGGTTTGCCGCCACTGAAACCGGAGTGGTCCCCACGCCCAGCGTTGCCGTCACTGCATTGCTCGCGCCATTGATAATGGTGAGGGTCGCGCTTCCCTGGTTGGCCACGTAGATCGTGTTCGTCGAGGGATTCACAGCCACCGCAACCGGGTCTGTGCCCACTCCCACCGTAGCTTTCACGGAGTCGCTTTCGCCGTTGATCACCGAAACCGCATTGCTGCTCGCGTTGGCGCTGTACACCATGTTGGTAACCGGATTCACCGCGATCGCTACCGGGTCGGTACCCACTGTTACCGTGGTCTTCACCGTGTTGTTCCCGCCGTCGACCACGCTGACGCTGTTGCTGCCGCCGTTGGCCACGAAAACGGTATTGCTCGCAGGGTTCACCGCCACCGCATCCGGCCCGGTGCCGGTGGCCACCGTCGCGATCACCGAGTTCGAGCCTCCATCGATCACGCTCAAATTGTTGCTCTGCGCGTTGGCCACGTACGCCGTATTGGTCACGGCATTGACGCTCGCCGCGCCGGGCGCGTTCCCTACAGGTACAGTCGCGGTCACCGTGTTGGTTGCTCCGTTGATCACGCTCAGGTCGTTGCTTGTGTTGTTTGCAACATACGCCGTATTCGTAGCCGGATTCACAGCCACCGCTGCGGGTGCCGATGCCGCCGTTAGGGCAACCGTGCCATTGGTCGCCTCGTCAAGTACGGTCACGCTGTCCCCATAGAAGTTCGCAATGTAAACCTTGCTGGTCACTGGATTGATGGCGACCGAGTAAGGCTCCTGGTCGGTAGGCACTGTTGCCGTCACGGCGTTCGTGGCGCCGTTGATTACGGTCACCGTGTTGCCGCAGGCGCCGCTGTCGTCGCAATTGAGGTTCAAGTTGGCTACGTACACGGTGTTGGTCACTGGGTCCACCGCCACCGCCGAGGCCTCACTTCCTGCCGGAACCGTCGTGGTTACCGTGTTGTTCGTCCCGTTGATTACCGTGACGTTGTCGCCGAGCGTGTTAGCGACGTAAACGGTGTTGGTCACCGTATTCACTGCGATGCCCTGCGGCGTGTTCCCGGTCGGGACCGTCGCCGTCACGGAGTTGGTCGCGCCATCGATTACACTCACCGTATTTCCGTAGAAGTTGGCGACATACACGGTGTTGGTCACTTCGTTCACAACCAACGCCAGCGGCGTGTTCCCCACCGTAACGGTGGCCACCACCGCATTGCTTGTGCCGTCGATCACCGCAACGCTCCCCGTGCCCGCGTTCGACACGTAGATCGTGTTGGTCAGCGCATTTACCGCCACCCCGTAAGGCGCCGCACCTTCCGAATAAGCGGACGCGGGTGGCCCCACTACCACCGTCGCGGTGACTGTGTTGTTCGCTCCGTTAATTACCGTCACGGTGCCGCTGTCCGCGTTTACCGCATAGACCATGTTGGTCAGCACGTTCGTCGCAACTAAGCCCGTCGCCGCCCCACTCAACACTTCGGCCGTCTCG
Source organism: uncultured Acidobacteriota bacterium (assembly GCA_963725655.1). Taxonomy (GTDB): domain Bacteria; phylum Acidobacteriota; class Terriglobia; order Acidiferrales; family UBA7541; genus CAVRXT01. The sequence continues at coordinate 2,287,171 of CAVRYY010000001.1, forward strand.
GTGTTCGCGATCCCGTTGGCCACCGCAACGTAACCTGGGTCGTAGCCTTCCAGCCCCATATAAATTGTGTTGGTTAGACCGTTGACCGCGCTGGTGTCGGCCAATCCCGACGCCAATGTGATCGTTGCCGTAACATTATTCGTCGCGCCATCGATCACCGCCACCGTGTTTCCATTGCTGAGCGCGTAGATCGTGTTGGTCACCGGATTCACCGCAACGTCCACCGCCGGCACGGGAATCGTGGCCGTCACGGTCTGCGCCGGGAGCGCGCCGGGTAGCAGCAGGCTTCCCAGCGCTGCAGCGACCACCCAGCCAGACAATTTGCGGATGTGGCAAGTATTCATGGCCTTACCTCGTTTTGGCTCGCGTGAGCCCAAGTGCCAGCTCGAACTGTGGTCAGGATGTACGGCGCTGACTTTTCTTTCGTCCCAATGCCTATTTCATTTTTACAGTGAGCAGGGGATCAGGCGCCAGATGTGCTGAGCGGAGTTTGGTGTAGGTTCCCGTAGTTGTGTATTAGCAATGCGAGCACAACTACGCAGCCGCGCATACCGACAATCAATTAGTACTCGGGTACTGGTGCACAGCGTTAAACAAGGCAAATCGAGGCGTTCGGCGCGTCAAGGTCTTTTAGTAATGCACCGTTTCCCTCCTGCCGTAATTCCGCTCGTCCGCCAACGCAGAAAGGGAGTTTGTGTGTTTTGAACGGGGGATAAAGTGTGCGGCTAAACCGCTATGGAAGCGCGGCGGTGCCGTAGAACTGCGCCATGTGGCGATACTTTTCGTAGCGGAGGTCGATAAGTTGCGTGGGAGACAACGGGGTGAGCTCCTTCAACGCTTGTTCCAACACCGGGCGCAGCAGGCGAGCGGACTCCTCGTGATCGTTGTGCGCTCCCGCATCCGGTTCGGGCACGATGCCGTCGACGATTTTCATTCCCAGCAAATCCACGGCGGTGATCTTCAGCGCCTCGCAAGCCACTTCCGCTTTGGTCGGATCGCGCCACATGATCGACGCGCACCCTTCCGGCGAGATCACCGAGTAAACCGAATTTTCCAGCATGAACACTCGGTCACCCACGGCAATCCCCAGCGCCCCGCCCGAACCGCCTTCCCCAGTGATGGTCACCACGATCGGTACCGGCAATCGCGCCATCTCCCGCAAGTTCAGCGCAATCGCTTCCGCCTGGCCGCGCTCTTCCGCTCCCACTCCGGGATAGGCCCCCGGAGTATCGACGAAGCAAAATACCGGGCACTTGAATTTCGCAGCCATGCGCATCGCCCGCAGCGCTTTCCGGTATCCTTCCGGCTTGGCCTGTCCAAAATTACGCGCCACTCGCGCTTTGGTATCCCTGCCCTTCTGCTGGCCGACGATCATCGCCGACCGCCCTCCAAATCGCGCCATGCCGCATACGATGGCCGGATCATCCGCAAACAAGCGGTCGCCATGAATTTCAGAGAAGTCGTCAAACAGCATGCGCACGTAATCAAGGGTATACGGCCGCTGCGGATGGCGAGCCAGCATCAATCGCTGCCACGCTCCCAGATGCGAATAGAACTCCTGCTTTAATTCGGCCACTTCGCGGCGAATGCGCGCGATGTCCGCCAGAGTCGAGTCCGTTTCTGGACCCAGGCTGCGCAGTTCTTCCACCTCGCGTTCCAGTGCATCGATTTCCTTCTGCCGTTTCTTTTCTTTCGCGTCCACTCGATTCCTTTTGCTGCACGCTTGCTTCGACTGCGTAGCTCCCTGTTCGGCCCCCGTTCAGTTCCCTACTATTGCAGAGCGACGGCTCCCGCCCCGCAGATCTCCCGCACTTGCGCCAACAATTCCCCGTCGGCATTCACTCCGCTCTGCGACTCCAGCACCGCTTCGGTGCCGTCCTGGGTGATTAGATCGAAGGTCACCCGGCAGCGCCCCGGACGATTGGAAAACAAAGTGTGCAAACGGTCAAGCGTGCCGCTATCCACCACGCCGAGATCCACGCGGACCCGCAGCAGTTGCGGGCGCCGCTCCCCCACTTGGTGCAGCGCTCGCGCTTCCGCCACCATCACCCGTATGCCCGCTTCCTCCACCGCCACCTTGCCCTTCACCAATAGTGGTGTAGCTGGCTTGAGCACCGCCTCCAGTCTTCCAAACGCCTCTGGAAACACCAGCGCCTCGATCGCCCCAGTGCGGTCCTGCAGCGTGATGATCGCCCAGCGCGCGCCGCGCCTGGACCGCATCGCCCGCGACTGCACGATGATTCCGCCCACCACCACTTCCTGGTTATTCTTCCACACTTCGAACGAGCCGATATCCACGGCGTTCAATTCCTTCAGCCGGCCGGCGAATTTATCCAGAGGGTGCCCCGAAATGTAAAAGCCCAGCGTGCCGTACTCGCCCGCCAGTTGTTGTTCTTCGGTCCAATCGTCGGCTTCCGGCAACGCCCGGTCTTCCCAGTCCACGGACGACGGGCTCGATCCCGCCAGGAACAGGCCGTGCTGCCCTACCGCCTTGCGGTGCGCGGCTCGCTGCCCGTAAGCCATGGCGTCATCAATCGCGGCAAAGTGCCGCGCGCGCGACGCCCCAAAACAATCCAGCGCTCCGGCCTTGATCAAGCTCTCCAGGACGCGCTTGTTTAACGAGCGGGTATCAATGGCCTCGCAAAAATCGTAGAAATTCTTAAACGTGCCGCGGGATTCCCGCGCGGCGCAAATCGCCTTGGCGGTGTTTTCTCCGACGTTTTTGATCGCCGCCAGTCCAAACCTCACATCCGTTCCCACTGGCGTGAAATATAACCCGCTCTGATGGACGTCCGGCGGCAGCACCCGAATCGACATCCCGCGCGCCTCATTGATGTACTTCACCACCTTTTCCGCGTTCCCGGTTTCCGCGGTGAGCATTGCGGCGATGAACTCCACCGGGAAATGGGTCTTCAGGTAGGCCGTCTGATAGGCCAGCCACGCGTATGCGCAGGAGTGCGATTTATTGAACCCGTAGCCGGCGAACTCCGCCATCAGGTCGAAAATCTTCTCCGCCTTCTTGGCCGGCACTTTCCGTCCCGAGCATCCCACCAGGAATTTCTCGCGCTGCGCGGCCATCTCCTCGTGCTTCTTCTTGCCCATGGCTCGGCGCAGGATGTCCGCGTCACCCAGCGAAAAGCCCGCCAGGCGATTGGCAATCTGCATTACCTGCTCTTGGTAGAGAATTACGCCGTAGGTCTCCGAGAGCAGCTCTTCGAGTTCCGGCAAATCGTAGGCGACTTTCTTCTTCCCGTGTTTGCGCGAGATAAAGTCGTCAATCATGCCGCCCTGGATCGGCCCCGGGCGATAGAGCGCATTTAGCGCGGTCAGATCTTCCAGGCGCGTAGGTTGGTAACGCCGCAGGATGTCGCGCATCCCGTGCGATTCAAACTGGAATATTCCGGTGGTGTCCCCGCGGGAAAACAGCGCAAACGTCGGGGCATCATCCAGGGCTATCGCGTCGATATCGAAACCCGCATCCTCGGGCCGGTTGGCGTGAATCATTTTGACTGCGTCATCCAGCACCGTAAGGGTAGTCAGGCCCAGAAAATCCATCTTGAGCAGCCCGATACGCTCGAGCGCATTCATATCGTACTGCGTCGTGATTTCATCCCGGCTGGTCTTGTATAGCGGGACGATGTCGGTAAGCGGCCGCGGCGATATCACCACGCCAGCCGCATGCGTCGAAGCGTGCCGCGCGAGGCCTTCCAGGCGCAACGCCACATCGATCAGCCCCTTGACCGCAGGATCTTTGTCGCGTAGCTCCGCGAGCTGCGGAGTCTGCTCCAAGGCCTCTTCCAGCGTGATGTTTAGCGTTGCCGGAATCATCTTGGCCAGCTTGTCCACATCCCCGTAGGGCATGTCCAGAGCGCGCCCAGAATCCTTCAGTGCCGCCTTCGCGGCCATCGTTCCAAACGTGATGATCTGCGCAACGCTGCCCTCGCCATATTTCTGGCGCACGTACTCGATCACCTCGCCGCGGCGTCGCATGCAGAAATCGATATCGATATCGGGCAGCGAAATTCGTTCCGGATTCAGAAAGCGCTCGAACAGCAAATCATACTGCAGCGGATCCACGTCGGTAATCCGCAGCGCATAGCTCACCAGGCTGCCCGCCGCCGAACCTCTGCCCGGCCCCACCGGGACACCCTGCGCCCGCGCGTAGTGAATGAAATCCCAGACGATCAGGAAGTAGCCCGGAAACCGCATCTTCTGGATCATCGCTATTTCATCGGTCAGCCGCTGCTCGTAAGTGGTAATCGGATACCGCAGCTTCCCTTCCTTCGCCAGCCGCTCCAGCTGCGGCCGCCGCCATTCGAACCCCTCCCGCGCCACTTTTTCGAAATAGCTATCCGCCGAATGCCCCTCGGGAACGTGGAACTCCGGAAATGGATCGCTCACCCGCTCGATCTTGACGTTGCAGCGCTCCGCGATCGCCAGCGTGCGCGTCAGCGATTGCGGCAGCTCCGCGAATACCACCGCCATCTCTTCCGCGGTCTTGAAATAAAATTGATCGGTGGCAAAACGCATGCGCTGCTCGTCGCTCATCGTTTTGCCGGTCTGGATGCACATCAGCACTTCTTGCGCGTGCGCATCGGACTTGGTGAGGTAGTGCGCATCGTTGGTGGCTACCAGCGGAATCCCGGTTTCCCGCGATAGCGTGACCATCCCGCGGTTCACCTTAATGTCCTGTTCCAGCCCCTGATCCTGTACTTCCAGGAAAAAATTCCCTTTGCCGAAAATGTCCTGCAACCGATAGGCCGACGCTCGCGCCTTATCGATGCTGTCGTTCATGATTCCTTCCGCCACTTCCCCGCGCAGGCACGCGGAAAGCGCGATCAGTCCCTTGCTGTGCTTCGCCAGCAGCTCGTGGTCCACCCGCGGCTTGTAGTAGAAACCATCCAGGAATCCCGCGGACACCAGCTTGATCAGATTGTGATAGCCCTCGGCGTTTTCGCACAACAGCACCAGGTGGTTCGACCGTTCCGCATCCGCTCCTCTCGTTTTGTGATTGCCGGGGGCCACGTACATCTCGCAGCCGATGATCGGCTTCACCCCGCGGGTGGTCGCTTCATGGAAGAAATTCGCCGCAGCAAACAGGTTGCCGTGGTCGGTCACTGCCACCGCGGGCATGCCCCGGCGCGCCGCTTCGGTCGCAAGCTCGCTAACCTCGCAAGCGCCGTCCAGCAGCGAGTAGTCTGTATGCAGATGCAGATGTACGAAGTTTTCGGAAGCCATTCGCTTTTATTCTATAACATCGCCGCGGAAAAGTTTTTGCCCCTGCGCTCTTCCGTACTTCATTCGCCCCAGCGTTACGTGAAAAACGCGTGAATCGCGGCTCACGCAATTCCGCGCGCTAGTGTCCCTTGCGCGCAGCCTTACCCGTTTTCGCCGGAGGGGGCATCGGCTTGTGGTGCGACTGGCTCTTTCCAAACGGACTCGTCGACGACCGGCTCGGCTTGCCCGGCGGCCGCTGCCCTCCACCAGAACCAAACGAACCGCCCTGCCCCGGCCGGTGCTTGGCATGCTCCTTCAAATCCGCCGCGGTGGCCCCCACCGTTTTCGCTTTGCCCTTCTTCTCCACCTTCACTTCATCCTTAATGCCCGCCAACTGCCGCAGTAGCTTGGTGCGGTCCAGCGGCAGACGCCCGCGTCCGCGCAACTGCGCTTCGAAAAGACTTTCCAGAATTTTGTCGAATTTCGGCCCGCGCGGTATTCCCAATGCGTCCAGCTCCCCGATCGGCAGAGCCTGCCGCAAAGGCCTCCAGCGCTGTTGGTAGTTGCGAATCTGGTTCAGCGCCTTGGGATTCGGATATTCCACCTGAATGAACGCCAGCAAATCCGGCCGCAGTTGCGACAAATACGTGTACGCATCTTTCGGCGACTTCATCTTCGGCGACTTCAGAATCTTCACCGCCTTCTCCGCCTCCGGAATCAGGTGTGCGATGGCTTCCGATTCGTCCGCGCGCAATTCCAGGTGCCGCAACGCCGCCGCCGCCTCGCGGTCCTTCAGCCGCCCCAGCAGGAAATGCGTTACCGGCGCGGACAATCGCGCCCGCACCCCCGAAGACAGCATCGACTCGCGCACGTGCGCCAGTTTGGTTAGCCGCTCGTAATCCGGCCGCCGCTTGGCCAGCTGCGGATGAATCCCCGCCAGCAAATTGTGCGTCTCCCACAGCCGAAGCGTCGCGACCGGGTTGTCTTCCCGGCCCAGATGATGCACTTCCCAACCCACCGCCACGCCATCCAGATTTTCGTGCAGGTTGCGCGCGACGGCCAGCTCGAACCATTCGCTGGTTCGCGACTCCATCTTGAATCCCATGCGCGCCGCGTAACGCAAGATGCGCATCAGCCGCACCGGTTGGTTGGTGAACGCGTGTATCGATAGCGCCCGCACTTCGCGCCGTTCCAGGTCGGCCAGTCCATTGGTGGGATCCAGCAGCAACCCCCGGGAATTCGGATTCAGCGAGATCGCTATGGCGTTTACGGAAAAATCGCGCCGCCGCAGGTCCTCCATTACCGTCGACCACCGGATTTCCGGCTTCGCTCCCGGCCGGTCGTAGAAATCGTCGCGCGCCGCGGATATCGAACCGTCCACGTCCCCGCCGAAGATCATCTCGGCGTGCCGCAACCGCTCGTCTTCGTATATCGCGCGCGCCCCGCCCTTCTCCAGTTCCCGCACGATCTTGAATGGGTTCCCTTCCACCGTGAAATCCAGGTCGCGAATCGGCATCCCGGAAATCAGGTCGCGGATCGCGCCTCCGGTGAGATACACGTTCGCGGATTGCGCTCGCGCCAGCTCCTGGACGCGCTCGAGGACTGCCCGCTGTTCGGGAGAGAGCCGGCTTTCCAGCAGGTACATGTAATCAGGCATAAAAGTTGAATCCTCCTAAATCCGTGAACGCTGAGTATCGCGCCGCAACTCGCCCCCGCGCCCGCGCGGTTCGCATATGATCCCAGCCATCACCCGCGGGCCGCTACGCCCGAGGATGATGCGCTTTATGAACTTGTCTCAACCGCTCCTCCACCACGTGGGTGTAAATCTGCGTGGTGGATATATCCGCATGGCCCAGCATCATCTGCACCGAACGCAAATCCGCGCCGCGGTCCAGCAAATGCGTCGCAAAACTGTGCCGCAGCGTGTGCGGCTTCAGCGGGCGGCGCAATCCCACCTGCCGTCCGTAACCCGAAAGCAGCAGCCACACCGCCACCCGATTCAGCGGCCTGGCTCGCTTGCTCAGGAAAATATGATTGCAAACTTTGCCTTTCAAGAATTGCGGCCGCGCCTCGTCCATGTATCGCTGCACCGCGGCCAGCGCCGACCGCCCCACCGGAACCAGCCGCTCCTTATTTCCCTTGCCCACGCAGCGCAATCGCCCCGATTGCATTTGGATATCGCCCACGCACAAGCCACACAACTCCGAGACGCGAATTCCTGTCGAGTACATCAGCTCGATCAGCGCGCGATCGCGAATCCCTTCTTTGGTGGTTTGGTCCGGTACTTCCAGCAGCCGCTCCACCTCTTTCACGCTCAGGAATACCGGCAGCGCCTGGCGGGTCTTGGGCGCCTCGATCGTCGACGCCGGATCTTCCGTCACGATTTCTTCCATCATCAGGAAGCGGAAAAACTGCCGGATGCTCACCAGGTAGCGGGCTACCGAACGCGCGTCCAGCTTGCGTTCGTATAGCGTGATCAGAAATTCCACAATGTCGTTCCGCTCCACCTCGGTGATCGGGATCTTGTGCTTCTCGACGTAGGCGCCGAACTGCTCCAAATCGCGGCGATACGACGATATCGTGCTCGTCGCAAGGCTGCGCTCGATGCGCGCGTAGTTCAAGTACGAACGAATCAAATTCTCAATCAACACTTGCCCCGCACACCGCAGCCCGTTTTCAAAACGCGGTCGCCGCTTCTGCCGGCCGCAACAACATGGCCGCCTCACTCAATTCCTCACACCCAAAGATCCACGCCAATCCCAGGTACACCCCGATCGCCCCCAGGATCATTGCCGCCAGCGCCCCGGCCTGCCACACCACCGGCCCCAGCGATTCGAAATGAACCAGCCGCACCGCGAACACGCAGCCCGCGGCCATCACCGCCGAGCAGATCGCAATCCTGCCGACCGACCTCGCGATCGCCCGCGCCCCCACCGTTCCAAACCGCCCGCGAAAAATCGCCAGCAGAACCGAAAAGTTCATGTACGCGGCAATCGACGTCGCCAGCGCCGGGCCGCCGTTGGAAAGAGAAGCCGAAAACAGCGCTATAAATATCAGGTTCAGTGCGATATTCAACACCAGCGCGTACACCCCCACCCGCACCGGTGTCGCCGTATCCTTCAGCGAATAGAACAAAGGCGTCACCAGCTTGATCCCCGCGAATCCCGGAAGGCCCATCGAGTAATACAGCAGCGCGCGCGAAGTGAGCGCCGTCGACTGCGCCGAAAATTTTCCATGCTGGAACAGTACCTGTACGATCGGCTCGCGCAACAATATCAATCCCGCCGCCGCCGGAATCGTCACGAACAACACCATCCGCAGCGCGAATCCAAACGTTTTTCGCATGTCCGCGATCTTACCCGCCACCGCTTGCCTCGACAGCATCGGTAGGATCGCCGTAGACACCGCAATCGCAAAGCAGCCCAGCGTCAACTCCATCACCCGGTCCGCTACATACAGCGAAGTCACGCTGCCCGCCGGCAGGCGCCGCGAAGTTGCAAATACCGTGTTCAGGAAAAAATTAATTTGATACACACCAATTCCCAGAAATCCCGGGATCATTAGCCGCCCCACCGTACGCACTCCGGGGTCGCTAAAAGAAACCTGCGGCCGAAAACGCATCCCGCGGACGTACACCGCCCGCAGCAGCACCGCCAATTGCACCGAGCCGCCCACCAGCACCCCGATCGCCAACGCCACTGCCGGGCTGCGGTACTGTACCGGGGCCCAGCGCATAATGGGGCGGTAAACGACTCCCAGCGAAAATATGATCATGGAAACGTTGAATAGTATCGGGCTCGCTGCAGGCAGCCCAAAAACGTGCAGGCTATTCAAAATCGCCGCAGCCAGCGCCGCCAGGCTGACGATGAAAATATAGGGCAAAATAATCCGGTTCAGGTACACCGCCAAATCCCAATTCGTCGCCGAACCGCCCAGAATCGTCAGCGCCCCGATCACTTGCCGCGAGAATAGCGCCCCCAGCGCCGTGACCGCTCCGGCCACAATGGCGGTCACCCAGAACACCCGTTCCGCGAATCTCCACGCCTCGGGATTGGGTCCTTCGCGCAGGTAGCCGGTGAAAACGGGGATAAACGACGCCGAAAGGGACCCCTCACCCACCAGTCGCCGCAAAGTATTAGGTATCCGGAAAGCCAGGATGAAACAGTCCGCCGCGAAGGAGGTGCCTAAGAGAAGGGTGATACGCTGGTCCCGCAAGTACCCGCAAATACGGCTGATAACGGTAGCTACGGTAATTATGGAGGCGGACCTGAGAATCTGCCGTTTTTCGGTCAATCCGCGCCTGCCCCGAGCTAACCCTTTCAGCAACAACGACTTGACACCGATTTAACCAGAGAATAACATAACCCCTGTAGCTTCGCAAGCGCCATCCTTGGAATGACCTCGGAATGACCTCAAACTCGAAGAGTCGGACGCCCGCATCTACCCACAAAAAGGTGATCGTAGCCCTTTTGGACGGCACCACCATCCGCGGCTACCTCCCAGCCTCGGGTTTAGGTCTGGCTACATCACTCGATGTCCTCACCCCGGACGGCGAGCACCGCGCCTTGGAATTGGAAAAGGTCCGCTGTGTCTATTTCGTCCGCGAGTTCTCCGAAAAATACGAGCCCGAACGCAAAACTTTCCTTAGTCGCCCCAAGCTCGAAGGTTTGTGGCTCCGCGTCCGCTTCCCGGATGGCGAGGCATATGAAGGCATCATCGCCAACGATCTCCGCGACCTCCTGGAAAACGGCGTGCAACTGACGCCGCCGGACCTCCACGGTAACGCCCTGCGCATATTCGTCCCTCGCACGTCCTGCTCGGAAGTGAAAGTGATGGGTGTGGTGGGCCTGGCTCGGAAAACCGGCCGCGGAGCCCCCGTTCCCGCGGGACAGACCAAGCTTTTCGAAGAATAGCCTCCGATCGGTCGCCTGTACGCTTCGACGCCCCTATCTTTTTCCGGTATCCACTCTTCGCAAGAGGGTGAGCGTGTAGAACTCTCCCAACGTAATGCCACGCCACGGCCCAACCGCACCATTCCCCAGAAGTTTGTTGTAGAGTGATTCGACGGCATCTCGCGCCGAACCCAATCGCGCGTTTTGTCCCCAAGAGGCCTCGATGAAACTTTTCGAATTAGCAGACCGCCTGAATTGCAAACTCGAGGGCGACGGCGAGCTGGAAATCACCGGTGTCGCGGGAATCGAACAAGCCGCCCCGGGCCATCTGACCTTCCTATCCAACACCCGCTATTCCGCCGCTCTAAAGACAACTCGTGCCTCAGCCGTTCTGGTCTCCGCCGGCGTCGCCACCGCCCCAGTAGCCGCCCTGCGCTCCGCCGATCCCTACCTGGATTTTTCGCGCGCCATCGACTTTTTCCACCAGGCGCCCAGCTACGAGCCCGAAGTTCATCCCACCGCCGTAATTTCCGCCACCGCGCATATCGGCGTAGGCGCTCACATCGGCCCGTATTGTTTCATCGACGACGACGTGGTCATCGGCCCGGGCTCCGTCCTGCACAGCTTCGTCACCATTTATCGTGGCGCGCGCATCGGCGAACGCTTCTTCGCCCACTCCCATTCCTGCGTCCGCGAAAACTGCCAACTCGGCGATCGGGTGATCCTGCAAAACGGCGCGGTGATCGGCGGCGACGGCTTCGGTTACGCCCGCGAAGCCGACGGAAGCTGGCGCAAGACCCAGCAAGCGGGCATCACCGTGCTCGAAAATGACGTCGAGGTCCAGGCCAATAGCGCCGTCGACCGTGCCACCATCGGCGAGACGCGCATCGGCCGCGGCACCAAAATCGATGACCTGGTGCTAATCGGCCACGCCTCCCAAGTCGGCGAAGATACGCTCCTCTGTGGCCAGGTGGGCCTGGCCGGATCCACTCACATCGGCAACCGCTGTATCCTGGCAGGCCAGGTAGGCGCCGGTGGCCACCTAACTGTAGGCGACGGCGCGGTATTCGCCGCGCAGTCCGGCATCCCCAACGATATGCCCGGCAACGCCGTATATTCCGGCACCCCCGCCCAGGAAATGAGCAAGTGGCTAAAGGTAATCACGGTCTATACCCATCTCGCCGAAGTGAACAAGACCGTGCGCGAACTCCAATCCCAAGTAGCCCAACTCCAAAAGTCCGCCCAAAAATAAAGAGCAGTAGAGCCTGAAGTCTCGCCGTTGAAAACGAAGCCGAATCCGAAGTCTAATATGAAGTTGAACGTGAAGTTGAAGGTCGGTGCCCCACGCGTCGAATTTACGTGTGGGGCTGTAGACTTACGGTTTTACGCCCTTGTCTTTTCCGGGTGTCCCACTCTTCCCAGTCTGCCGTAGCGCTGTTTTTGCGCGAAGGCAACTGGGAAGGGTGGGCGTTCGGCCCTCCGACACATATATTTAGGTACCCAGCCCCCTGCACACGAACCCGACTCAAGCCTGAGCCGCAGATCACCTTCCCCCTGGCGCGCGAATAAAATACCGCTCCTTGTCCACCCCAGCCGGCACCGCCACATCGAAAAACCCAACCATCATTTCGTCGTAAGTCTGATCGCCCCACCGTACCGCCGCACTCGCATCCGGATTATGCGAATTGCCCTTGGAGTTGTCGAACCAAGCCACCGCCTGCAGCACCGTCCCCGCCTTCAATACCCGCGGCTCCGCCAAACGATAGCTTAACTGCCAATAAAAATCGTAGTTCACCCGCAGCAGTGTCTCCGCAACGCCACCGTTCGCCGTGAGAATGTTGTACTCAAACCGCTTCCCGCGAAGATGCATGTGCGGAAAGAAACTCAGCAATACCGCATCGTTCGGCAGCGATCCATGCACCTCCACGCGAAAATCCGGCGCCCCTGGCGGGATCACGAACTTGTCATTGGTCAATTGCAACGTCAGCACCCGCTGTAGCGGCGTCTTCTTTGCGAACACAAGCCCGACACTCGACCGATCCGCAGTGGAATGCCCGTGCGCCATGTAATGCATCTGGAAAACGATATCGGAGCCGGCCGGAACGAATTTCGCCATGCCTTCCGCCCAGTTGTCTGGCGAACTGCCCGGCGCATAAACCAGAAGAATATCCGCTGTGGTGAAATGAGTATCGTTGCGGTCCTGCGAATCGGTCATATCCGCCCCGGTGAACGGCACTCCCACCGGCGCGTGCTGCAACCAATGCGAGCCCGGCGGCCGAACGTAAACGACCGCGTGATGCACGTTCTCCCGGCTGCTGGGACGCACCTCGCAAAATTGCACCCACTTACCCTCTGTGAAATGCGTAGGCACGATCTCATAGGTGTATTCCACGTCGCCTCGGGCCGGGATCGTTACCGCCTTCGGCATTTGCAATACGACGTCCGGCTGGGGGATCGCCCAGCCCCGCGTCCACTGGCGCGCGGGTGGCGCGTCGTGCGGATGGCCCGCCGGTGCATTTGCGTCCGCCCAGGAAACGAGCGTAGCGATTTCCTTCGGAACCAGCGAAGGATCGTTGGAAAAGTGCCCCACGCCGGGATCCGCAAACCACGGCGGCATCTTTTTCTGGCTCACCGAAGCCGCAATCGCCTTGGCGAAAGGGCGTGCCTGCTCGTAGCTGACCAGCGGCATCATTCCGATTTCGCCGGCCCGATGGCAACTCTGGCAATGGTTCTGCAGGATCGGTAGTACGTCGCGGTAAAAGGTAGGTGCAGCGCCCGATTCCGCCGGAGACGCCTTCTGCTGTAGAAATAACAAAGCAGCGACGCAAAACAAGACGACAGCTATCGCCCGGACCTCCATCTTCAATTTCGTCCGATGTTTCGAACCCACGAGTTGTGCATCTCCATCGCATCCTCGTCGCATTTCAACCCGCATCGACACGCATGAAGAATAGCACCCGGGAGCTCGTCACACAGGCCGCTGGTCCTCCGGCAGTCCCGCCGCCACCAGATCACGAACGCGCGCCAGCAGCTCCGATCGCTGTTCCATCGAATATTCCGACGCCTTCACTGCGGCGCCGAATCGAACCACCACGTCCCCGGGCCGAATGAAGTGCTCGCCTTTCTTCATAATTCTCTGCGACCCGGCAATCGACACCGGAACCACCGCCGCGCCGCCTTCGATCGCCATCACGAACGAACCCCTCTTGAACGCACGCAACCGCCCGTCAACGCTCCGCGAGCCTTCCGGAAACACCAGGTAAGAAACTCCCGCATGCATCCGGCTGACCGCTTGATCGACGGCGGCAGCCGCCGCTTCCGGAACCGCTCGATCCACCGGAATGAAGTCCGCTGCGCGCATGGCCGAAGCAAATATCGGGATCCGAAAAACCTGCTTCTTGGCCAGCACCGCCACCCGCCGCGGAATCGCCGCAACGATCACCGGCGGATCGACGTTGCTGGCGTGGTTAGCCACGAACACGCACACCCCGGCTGGAATCGTCTCCGCGCCTTCCACCCGCAGCCGAATTCCCGCCAATCGCATCGAACCGCGAACGCCGGCCAGCGCCACGCGGTAAAGCAAGTCCGGGTTTTTGGTGATTATCGCGTGCAGGATAAAAAGCGGCGCCACAAAAACGATGTACGCAGCCGCGAACGCAACCACCATCGCGGTGCGCAGACTGTAGAGGATTTTCAAACTCGGTTCCCTGCTGTTATTTTCCCCGTCCGCGCAAACCTAATCGGTTCCTCCATGCAGCATGCCTTCGCGAATCCGGATCTGCTGGCTGGTCGCGTCGGGCATCTCATCGATCTTATAGTTGCGATCGGTCTGTTCCTCAAGCGGAAACGCAATCTCCATCTCCGCCCCGGCCCGCCGCACCCGGACCCGCACCGTCTCTCCCGGCGAATGCGCGCGCAGCCATCGAATCAGGTTCTCGGGGAACGCCTGGTCGTTCAAAGTGAGCAGCGCATCGTCGGTGCGAATTCCAGCCATATCGGCGGGGCCTCCCGGTTCGATTTCCGTTGCGCTCTGCGAACCATCCGCCGACGGCACGTTCCAAAAACCCAATCCCGCCCGGGACGTAGCCCCGGCGGAGAGTTGCAGCCCGGCGAGATTCAGAAACTGATTCGCGGGAATTTCATCAGTGCCCGCCACGTACCGCGCAAAGAAATCATGGAAGTCTTTTCCGGAGACCTGCTCGACTACGGTTTCGATGTCCGCGCTGTCGTTGTAGAAACGCCCGCGCTGCGCAAATTGATCGTTCATCGTTCGCAGCACGTCGTCCAACGACATGTGGTTATGGGTCGCCTCGCGTATCTCCAGATCCAGCATCACCCCCAGGATCTGCCCTTTGTTGTAATACGAAATGCTGAACGGCGGCTCCCGGTAGAGCTCGTTCACTCCAAACCATGTATCCAGACTGGACTCCTCGGCACTTTGAAAGTGGCGCGCCGGACGGGAATCCAGCTCGGCAAATTGCGAAGCCAGATCGTAGTAGAACTGGTGGCGGCTCCACAACCCGGTCCGCACCATCGCGTAGCTCGCGTAAGTGCTGGTCACACCCTCCGCGAACCACAGCGCCCGCGTCAACAGCTCCTTCGTGCGATCTACCGGCTCCAGGCTCTGCGGTCGGATCCGCTTGACGTTCCATAAGTGGAAGAATTCATGCGCCGCGAACGATATCGATGCTTCCACCGACGGGCCCGCGATCGCCGTGCAATTCATGTGTTCCATCCCGCCTTGCAGCGGGAACGCCCCGAAATGGAAGAAGAAAAGATATTCCGCGAAGGGCGCCTCGCCCATCATCGTTATATCCCTGCGCACGATGCGCCGCAGACCGTCTTCCAGCGTCTGGCGCGGCCAGTCGTCGGCGTCCACCACCACCCGCACGTGCGCGGTGCCTTCATCAAAGCGGAATTCGGCGAACCGCGAAAGTTCCACTGGCGCGTCGGCCAGCCCGTCGAAATTCGACGCTACAAACGCCATGGTGCCGCCGGTAGCTGCGCCCAGCGCCGTCGCGCCTGGAGCCGGCGGCAATTCCTCAGCCACTTTCCACGTAGCCGGTACGTCCTCGTATTCGATGCGCACGTCTTCCGCGCGCCGATCCGGAAGGTAAAACAACACCTGCGCGGGATTGATGAAAGCGTGATGCGAATTCAGCTGCGAGCTGAATGGATTATTTTCATCCCAAAAAATCTGGTACTCCACCCGCACCTCGCTGATGCGGCCTCCCTGCGGCAACGACGCCGGGGGCGTAACGCTCCATGTCTGCTTATCGAGCTTGGGAATCGGCAACGGCACCTGGCTAACCGAAGAGTCTGGCAGGGTGACCACGCCGGTGGCGCGAACGTCGCGCACCCGGCTGGCGAAATTCTTGACCTCGTAGAGAGTGTCCCACGCAGCGATGGCCACGCGCAGCGGACTCGCCACTGTCGAGGCGTCCTGCGGCACGGTCACGGTGATGTGAAAGAGGTGGCGTTCCGGATGCGCCAGCGACACTTGATACCGGACGGTGGCCCCGGACGGGAGCGCGCCGATGAATAAGGTCGAGAATGCAACCAGCACCGACGACGCAGCCACCGCTTGCGAGCGACACCCCGTCATTGCGCGCGCTTCTCGAGCTGGCCGAGAAGCTTCCCGCAAAGGCCGTCGAAGCTGCCGTTGGACATCACCAGCACCAAATCCCCCTTGGCTGTTTCCCCACCGAGATATTCCGCGATCTCCGCAGCGGAACCGAACGCCCGTGCATTTTTTCCCGTAGCGCGAAG
This sequence comes from uncultured Acidobacteriota bacterium, assembly GCA_963725655.1. Taxonomy (GTDB): domain Bacteria; phylum Acidobacteriota; class Terriglobia; order Acidiferrales; family UBA7541; genus CAVRXT01. The sequence goes on from CAVRYY010000001.1 coordinate 2,303,049, forward strand.
ATCCTCGGCAATCTTGGACGGATCGATCCGCTCCGAGTCGCTCAAAAGCTGCGCGCGGTCCACCCCTCCGATCACCACCGCGTCCGCCCGATTAAATGCACCCGGAAGGATATCCTGAAACACTTTCCGCCGCATCGAGTTCGATCGCGGCTCGAAAACCGCCCATAACCGGCGCCCCGGCCAGCGCGTGCGCGCGGCATCGATGGTGACGCCAATCGCGGTGGGATGATGCGCGAAATCTTCCACCACCAGCACCCCGGCCGATTCGCCCTTAGTTTCCATCCTCCGGCGTACGCTTTGGAACGTGCGCAGCGCTTCCTCAATCGCCTTCGGCGCAATTCCCCGTCCAATCGCCACCGCAGTTGCGGCCACCGCGTTCAATACGTTGTGGCGTCCCGCGATCGGCATGCGAATCCGCGCCACTTCCTTCCCGGCGTTCACCACTCGGAACTGCGTGGCTTGATCCGACCACTCAATATCGCCCGCGAACCAATCCATCTGCGACGACAGCCCGAAGGTTTCCACGCGGCAGAACGCTTTCGCCGTGCACGCCATCACTTCCGCGCTTTCGCCCCACGCCACCACCCGCCCGCCGCGCGGCACCAGGTTCACCAGCCGCCGGAACTGCAGCGAAATCGCCGGCAGGTCCGCATAGATGTCGGCATGATCGAATTCCAACGAAGTGATCACCAGATCGTCGGGATGGTAGTGCAGGAATTTTGGCCCGCGATCGAAGAACGCGGTTTCGTATTCGTCGCCTTCGATGATGAAATCGCTTCCCCCGCCCAATCCGTAGCTGCGTTCGCCAAAATTCGGCAGCACCCCGCCCACCAGGAAATCCGGCCGCCGTCCGGCGGACTGAAAAATCCACGCCAGCATCGCGGTGGTGGTGGTCTTGCCGTGCGTTCCGGAAACCACGATCGAATTGTGGCCGGGAATAAAATACTGCTCGATGATTTGGGTCATCGAACAATACGGAATCTTGGCGTCGAGAATGTATTCCAGCTCCGGATTTCCGCGCGCGATAATATTTCCGATCACCGCCATATCCGGCGCAGGCTTCAGGTTTTCTTCCTTAAATCCTTCCGACCAGGGAATGCCCAGCGATTGCAGCAGCGTCGATGCGGGCGGGTAGACGTGAACGTCCGATCCGGTGACGTGAAAGCCGCGCTCCTTCAGCATCCCCGCAACCGGCGACATCGCCGATCCGCCGATGCCCAGCAGATGCATATGGGTTGGATTTCCGTTAGCGCGTGGCTCGTTCATCGCACTCCTTCCGCTGCGGCGGCGACGGAATCGACGCAGGCGGGTTCGAGAAACTGTAGTTCCGGCGCGCCGGTGGTCGAGAGTCGCGCGGAGATTCCCAAGGGGATGGTCAACATCGGCCGCGTGGTGTGGCCGAACGGAACATTCCACGCCACCGGAACCGCCGGCGCGAGCCGTGCCGCCACGTCCCGCACTGTTTCGGTACCAGTCGGCGGCACGCACTCCGGAAATTCGCCAAGGATCATTCCGCGGAGTTCGCGAAATTTCCCGGCGTGCTCCAGATGCTTCAGCGCGCGATCCACTTGAAAGGGCTTCATGGCGCGATCTTCCAGCAAAAGAATCGTCCCGCGCGTGTCGATTTCCCAGGGAGTGCCGAGCGTCGCCACGATCATGGTTAAGCAGCCGCCAATCACAATCCCTTCCGCCGAGCCCGGGCGAAGAGTTTCGCCCTCCAGTGGAACCGTCCAGCCGCTGCGGGTCTGCGAGACCGCCAGATCGAAACTCGCCTTGTCGTAACCGCCGGGCTGGCCGGGCCCCATATCGAAACCAGCCGCGACCATCGGTGCGGAGAAAGTCACCCATCCCCGTTTCTGCCAAAGATAGATTTGCAGCGAAGTAATATCGCTGAAGCCCAGGAAAATCTTGGGAGGCACGGACGAAAATCCGTGCAAATGTTCGAGCAGGTAGTTCGAGCCGTAGCCGCCGCGGACGCAGACTACCGCTTTCGAATCCGGCTCCGAAAACGCATCCGTTAGCGCCGCCAGCCGATCGTCCATCGGGCCGGCGAAGAATCCATCCTGCGCCAGAACGTGCGCACGCTCAAAAAGCGGCACGTATCCCAGCCGGGTGATCTCCTCGCATCCCTTGCGCAGCCGGTCCTCGCGAACAGGGCTCGCCGGAGCGATTAGACGTATCGAATCGCCAGCCCGCAGCGCGCATGGTTTGACCGTGGTAGGCATGCAATTTGAGAATATGCAATTGCCGGAGAGCCGTCCACCATCACGAACAGGCAATGACACCGGATGCTCAATGCACCGTCCGGCGCCGGGACTACAGGCATTCCTCACTGCGGCGGTACAAAGCGACAGGAGTAGTAACGCGGCGGCTAGCGGGGAGAATTCCGCAGCAGGTAGACGTCACCCTTCCCGCTGGACTTCCCGGGGACCAAGGTGGCGCTGGAGGACTCGATAACGGCGTAGCGGCCGTCAGGGGTTACCGTGACGCTGTCGGACTCGTCCGGGCCGATCAGGATCGCCGGAGACACGCCGGTCGAGGCCGAGGCCAGGTTCGTTGTAGGCAGGCATGAATCCTGCCCGAGGCATGTGTCGCGTACCAGCCGCTCGAGAACGCCCGAGCGCATTCCGCCAGCAAGATTCGCGGCGAACGACGAAAACGAAATGAAACGCGCATCGTCGCTGATCGTCGGAAACACGCTGCGCGAGGCGCCAACTTCCCCGCGCAGGCCAGTCGAAACCAGCGCGGTAGACTCCGTGCACGACGACGCGACTCCGGCAGACCCCGCGCACATATCCCGCACAAATATTTGGCTAGCAGAACTACCGACGTCGAGCGTCAAACGAGCATTCGACTCAAACGTGACCAATCGCCCGTCCGCCGAAATGCTGGGATGCAGGCTGCTCGCGTCTCCGCGATTATTCTCCGGGTCGAGTGACACCACCTCGGTGTGCGCTTCGCACGCAGAAGCGGCCGCCAGCCCCAGGCAGGTGTCGCGCCAGAAAACTTGAGTTGCGGCATTAGCCGGAGCAGCCGAAGCGCCGGCAAAAACCACGAACCGGCCATCCGCGCTGAGCGCCAGAGTTCCATCTACGCCACTGATCGCGGCGCCGGCAGCGTCAACTCCCGCCAGCACGGTGCGCGGCGAACAGCCCGCCGGAGCGCTGCTGCCGAGGCAAGTATCGCGCAAGAAGAGATGCTCCCCGCCGATCGTTTCACCAGCCACCAGGTTGTGCGCGCTGGAAAGAAACGCAACGAAGCGTCCGTTGCCGCTGATCGCCAAGGTCTCGGACGCGGCAGCGTCAGGCGCACTGCCATCCGGAGCCACATCAATTGCCATCGTCCGCGCGACGCAGTCCGCTGCGCGGCCCACACACGTGGCCCGCACGAAAATGTTGCCGTGAGCGCCGGACTCTACCAGATTGGTCGCCTGCGAAAAGAATGCCACGAAGCCAGCCCTGGAATCGACGCGCGGAAAATCGCTCCGTCCATCGGCGGCGCCGCCCGTCACGCTCTCGGAAATTAGAATCGGAAACGCGGAGGTCGGCGTGGTGGTGATCTGGAAAGTCACGCTGTTCGAGGTCCCGCCACCGGGCGTCGGTGTAGACACCGTCACTTGCGCCGTTCCCGCCGCGGCGATATTCGCTGCAGGGACCGTCGCCACGATCTGCGTGCTCGTTTGCGAAACCACCGCCAGGGTCTGGCCGTTCCACGCCGCGGTGCTGCTGCCATTGACGAAGCCGCTGCCCACGATCGTCAAGTTAAACGCCGCGCCGCCGGGAGCAGCGCTGGCCGGAGAAAGTGACGAAATTACCGGAACTGGGTTGGCGGGCGGATCCACAAAAAACGTCAAGGTGCTCGACGTGCCGCCGCCCGGCGTAGGATTTACGATCGATATGGATTCGTCGCCGGCAACGCTGATCAGGCTGGCCGCTACCGTCGCGGTGAGCTGCTCGGTATTCGTGTTGTAGGTGGTCTTGAGCGCCTGCCCGTTCCAGTAGACCACCGAAGTGGTGATGAACTGCAGACCAGTAACTACCAGATTAAATCCCGCCGCGCCGGCAACTACCGAGCCGGGGTAAAGGCCAGTGATAATCGGAGTGGGGTTATACGTAGTGGAGCCGCCGCAACCGGCGATCAGCAGCAGCACTGCGCCGAGAAAGGCGCGCGAGGCCATCCGGGTAGCAATACCGGCGGCTGGATCGAAGCGCTTGGCGCGCAGACTTTCACCGAAAAATCGCAGAACCCAGGCCTCCATCACGAGCCGAAACGCACTGAAGAAAGAATTTCGCAGCCGACTAAACGTGCTTAGGTTATCACGAATCAACTCGGATTCACGCATCGCCGAAAGGGTTGCCGCGAAGGAGAATGCCGGGCCGACGACGCCGGAATCTAAAGCTGGAACGCCGTCATGCGCGCGAATTTCTTGGCCCGGGCGTGGATTTCGGCGCGCTTCGCGGTGCCCAGGCGATCCACGCCGAACTTCTCCACCGTAAAGCTGCCCATCACCGAACCGTAGACCATCGCGCAGCGCAACGTCGCTTCCGTCACCTTCCCGGCTCCCGCCAGGTAGCCCATGAACCCGCCGGCAAAGCTGTCCCCCGCTCCCGTGGGATCGTGGACCTCTTCCAACGGATAGGCCGGGACCGAAAAGATGAAGCGGTCGTGGACCATCAGCGCGCCGTGTTCGCCGCGTTTGATCACCAGCGTCTTGGGCCCGAGTTTGAAGATCTTCTTGGCGGCGCGGAGCAGATTGTGTTCGCCGGTAAGCTGCCGGGTTTCGTCGTCGTTGATCATCAGGATGTGAGTGTGCTTCAGTGTCTCCGCCAATTCTTTCGGGGTGCGCTCAATCCAGTAGTTCATGGTGTCCAGCGCCACCAGCTTGGGCTTCACTCGAATCTGCTGCAGCACCGAGCGCTGCAGGCTGGGATGGATATTCGCCAGAAAGACGAACGGCGAATCCACGTAGCTCGGCGGCAACTTCGGATTGAAGTCCGCGAAGACGTTCAGGTCGGTGGCCAGCGTGGTGCGCTCGTTCATATTCTGGCTGTAGCGGCCGGACCAGAAGAAAGTTTTTCCGGGCGCGCGCTCCAGACCGGCCAGATCGATTTTTCGTCCTTTGAAGGCGGATTCGTCCTTGGCGCTGAAATCGTCGCCGACCACCCCTACCAGGCGCACCTGGGTGAAATGGCTGGCCGCCAGCGCAAAGTAACTCGCCGCGCCGCCGAGGGTGCGGTCGCGCTTTCCGAATGGGGTTTCGATGGCATCAAATGCTACGGAACCTACAACCAGCAAGGACATGTGATCTCCAGAATCGAAATTCGATTGAATTCACTTTGTTCGCCGAGCGGCGGTTCTATGACTCTACGGTTCGATGCCTTGAACTGTTCCGGATACCCCACTCTTCCCGGTTTTTGGGAAGCGTGGGCATCGGGAGAGCCGCTGCTCACAAATACTTCCCCGCGATCGGCGCCAGACGTTTTTTCGCCGCGGCCGAAATTCGTTTTCGATCAGTGAGAATGGCGTGTGCCAAAGCCGATCCGCACTTGCAGCTCCGCCCAGCGGGCATGGCGCGCACCGCCTCCCGAATCACCTGTTGGACGTTCTCCGTATTCTTGGTGAGGTTGGCGATGATTTCGCTGAGCGTCACCGAATCGTGATCCGGATGCCAGCAATCGTAGTCGGTGATCATGGCGACGGTGGCGTAGCAAATCTCTGCCTCACGCGCCAGCTTGGCTTCCGTGAGATTGGTCATGCCGATGATGTCGAATCCCGACTTGCGATAGGAGTTTGATTCCGCAAGTGTGGAAAATTGCGGCCCCTCCATGCACACGTACGTGCCTTGGCGGTGGACGTTGACTCCGGCGCGATCGCACGCATCGCCCAGCACCGAGGAAAGCTGGGCGCAAACCGGCTTGTCAAATCCGATGTGCGCCACCACGCCCCCGCCAAAGAAAGTGAAAACGCGATTGCGAGTGCGATCGAAGAACTGATCGGGAATCATAAAATCCAGCGGAGGCAGAGCCTCACGAAGCGAGCCGACCGCGCTAACCGACAATATGCGCTCCACACCAAGCATCTTCATCGCGCAAATATTGGCGCGATAGTTGATCTCGCCGGGCAGCAGTAGATGCCCTCGCGCGTGCCGGGCCAGAAACGCTACCCGGCGGCCCTCCAGCGTGCCAACAACGATGGCGTCGGAGGGATCACCAAACGGCGTGCGAACGCGGACTTCCTTGGTCGCACTGAGGCCGGGCATTCCGTACAGCCCGCTGCCGCCGATGATCCCAATGGTCACGGGATCTTTTCCGCCGCTCGGCTTTCTCTTTCCAGAAACTTTGCTTGTGCTCTTTGCCATGTCTAATCCACCTGCACGGGTTCGGCGTGCACAATACCTTCATCTTCCACCAACATTGCCGCGGGAACGACCGGATCGTGGACGAACAGAGCCAGCCATTTTTCGCGCACCGCTTGACCAATCCACTTCTTCTTATTTTCGAGCGTGAGCATCGGATACAAATCGAATCCCATGATCCAGGCCGGAGGAAGATGCGCAGACGTGGGCATCAGGTCGGCGAAGAATAGCGCGGTCTTCCCTCCTCCGCGAAGGATCACGCATTGCATATCGGCGTTGTGGCCCGGCGCGCGCACCACTTCCACCCCCGGGACAATCTCCTGGTCGCCTTCCAGAAACTGCCACTGCCCGGATTCCTCGATGGGCATGAAATTCTGAGAGAGGTAACTGGCGCGGTCGCGTTCGTTGGGATTTTTGGCGTGCTCGAATTCGCCTCTCTGCACCATGTACACCGCGTTGGGATAAATGGGCACGGCGCGATCGCCTTCTATGCGGGTATTGCCGCCGCAATGATCGAAGTGCAGGTGAGTGTTGATGACGATGTCGATGTCCTTGGGCTGCGCGCCGCGCAGCGCCAGACGATCGACCAATCGCGGCGGAGGGTCGAAACCGAACATGTCCGCGCGACGTGCGTCCCACTTTTCACCCGCACCCGTTTCCACCAGGATCGTTTTTCCCGCGGCGCGAATCAGCAGCGAATTCATTCCCATCTGAATCCGGTTGCGCGAATCGGGCGGGAATTTCTTCTCCCACATCGGCTTTGGCACCACGCCAAACATCGCGCCGCCATCCAGGCGCACCGTGCCGTCGCTGACGATGTGGAATTCCAGTTCTCCGAGCTTCAACGCGACTCCCCCAAGCCCGCCCGGGCCATGAGCGCTTCCACCGCGGCGTACGGGTCGATCTTCCGGTCGGCAACTTCCGCGGCCAGGTGATCGAGCGAGGCGCCGGAAAGTCCGCTGCTCTCGATCTTTTCAAATACGCGCTCCTCGATCAACTGCACCAGGCGGTCTTTCCAGTGAGCGATCGATTTTCGGCGGGCATCGTCGACCCCGGCAAAATGTTTGCGGTAGAGCTCGATGGCCTGCGCGAGCTCGGCGATACCCTTGTTTTCGGTGGCGGTGGTCTGCACGATCAGCGGCTTCCAGGCGTGGCGATCGGGGACCAGCTCGAGAATCGCGCGAAGCTGCTGCTCGAAACGAGCGGCGCCTTCGCGATCGGATTTGTTCAGGACGAAAATGTCGGCAATTTCCATCAGGCCGGCTTTCAAGTTTTGCACGTCGTCGCCCATGCCTGGGACCAGCACCACGATGGTGCAATCGGCGAGGCGAACGATTTCGATTTCGGCCTGCCCGACTCCGACCGTCTCGATCAGGATCATCTGTTTGCCCGCGGCGTCGAGCAGCAGCGCGGCGTCGCCGGTTGCTTGCGCCAAGCCGCCTAGCGTGCCGCGGGTGGCCATCGAGCGAATGAAGATTCCGGAATCGGTGGCGTGGCCTTGCATGCGGATGCGGTCACCCAGAATGGCGCCGCCGGTGAACGGGCTGGAGGGATCGACGGCGATGATTCCGACGGTTTGCTTCGCGGCGCGGTAATAGGTGGTCAGCCGATCGACCAAAGTGCTCTTGCCGGTGCCCGGCGCGCCGGTGATTCCTACACGATAGGCGTTGCCGGTGAACGGAAATATCTGGCGAAGCACTTCGCGGGCTTCGGGAGAGCGATTCTCGATCGCGGTGACCGCTCGCGAGATGGCGCGCACGTCGCCGGCGCGCACTTTGTCAGCCCACTGATCGATTACCGCCGGCATTTATTCCCCCCATTTATCGAAGGGATTTCACGGGTGCCACCGCTTTCGGGCGCGACGATTTGCGCGCTGACAAAACGCCATTTGCAACTTGAGGTCGCAGTTTGCAACCTCAAGTTGCATTCCGCGGCAAGCGTGGCGCGGCACTTACCTTCCGCGGATTGGAGAGCCATTCGCAATCAGAGTTTGCCGAGCAGTTGGCGGGCGATCACCAGCCGCTGAATTTCGCTGGTGCCCTCGCCGATAGTGCAGAGCTTGACGTCGCGATAAAACTTTTCCGCCGGGTAGTCCTTGATGAAGCCGTAGCCGCCGAAGATTTGCACCGCCTCGTTGGCCACGCGCACAGCCACCTCGCCTGCATACAGCTTGGCGAAGCTGGATTCCTTGGTGTAGCGAATGCTGCCGCCCGAAGCGATGGAGCGGTCGGCCAGCCATGCCGCTTGATACGTGAGCAGGCGCGCGGCCTCGATTTCCATAGCCATGTCGGCGAGCTTGAACTGGATGGCCTGGAATTCGCCGATAGCCTTTCCGAATTGTTTGCGCTGCTTGGCATATTTCAGCGAGGCTTCGTACGCGCCCTGCGCCATTCCCAAGCCGAGCGAGGCGATGGAGATGCGCCCGCCATCGAGTATCTGCAGGCTGTTGACGAAGCCTTCGCCCTCCGCGCCCAGCAGATTTTCCGCGGGCACCCGGCAATCGCTGAAAATTACTTCGGACGTGTCGCTGGCGCGCAGGCCCAGCTTGTTTTCTTTTTTGCCCGGACGAAAGCCGGGAGTTCCCTTCTCCAGGATGAACGCGGAGATTCCGTGGCTGCCTTTGGACTTGTCGGTGAGGGCCATGCCGACGCAGACGTCCGCGTAGTGGCCGTTGGTGGTGAACGTTTTGGCGCCGTTGAGCACCCAGTCGTTGGCGTCTTTGACCGCGGTGCTGCGCGTGCCGCCTGCATCGGAGCCGGCTTCCGGTTCGGTGAGCGACCAGCAGCCCAATTTTTGCCCCTGCGCGAGCGGGACGAGATACTTCTGCTTTTGCGCCTCGCTGCCGAATTTGTAGATGTGATTGGAGCAAAGCGAATTATGGGCGGCGATGATGATGGCCACAGAACCGTCGACGCGGGCCAGTTCTTCGATGGCGATGGCGTACTCGATGTAACCGAGGCCGGAGCCGCCGTATTTCTCTGGAAAAATTACGCCGAGCAAGCCGAGATCGGCCAGCGCGGGAATAATTTCCTGCGGAAAGTGGGAGGCTTCATCCCACTCCATGACGTGCGGAAGGATCTCGGCTTCAGCGAATTCGCGGACCGTGCGGCGAAGCTGCTGCTGTTCGTCGGTTAGAGAGAATTCCACGGCACCTCGCAGTAGCGGACCGCTCTATTTATATCATACGGGATGGAGCGGGCCGTGGTCGGTTGGGTCCAGTGTTTTCGGCTGGTCATGGGCGGTCCATCGGGCGCTGGCAAGCGATCGATTGCGTAGGCATTCGGGCGAACGATCTTCGCCCCAATGCGAATAGGTTTCTCGCAATTTGTTGCTATTCGGCAATACTCGGTGGCTTGTTTTCATACACATCCGAAGGGGCATCTCTTCACTGTTGCGATTCGGAATTGGGCTCCAGATTTGCATATGGAAAGGGGCCGGACAGGATCGGGTTGCGAGGCTAGCGCCCCAACCACACGATCAGTCGCCCGCGCGGTCATAGCGTCCGTTTCCGGCTCTGCGGCCCTGTTCTTCATGCAGTTCCCCCATGCCTCCGGCGAGGCTAGCAGGTTTTGGGTAGCGGCGGGAAGAGAACACTTCCAGTGGACATGTGCGGTTGAACTGGTAAAAATGTGCGGGAAGTCGGAGCGCTAAGAGCGCCTGTGCAGGACCGCCGACTTCCAGCCGTTGTGCGATTGGTTCCACGTCGAGGAGACTCTCATGAAACGGAGATTTAGCTTGGCTCTGATTGGTTCTCTGCTTGTTGTGCTCGCGATTTCTGCGGGACTTGCAGGGCCGGCGCGCGCTGCAGGCACGGGAGCGAAATTCGAAGCGCGCGACGCGCAGGTTGATGGCGTGAAGCTGCACTACACGACCGGCGGGCATGGCCCGGCGGTAATTCTTTTGCATGGATATGCGGAGACTTCGCGGATGTGGAATCCGTTACTGCCACTGCTCGGCGATATATTCACGGTGATCGCACCGGATCTGCCCGGAATCGGGGGTTCGTCAATTCCTGGGGATGGTTTGGACATGAAGACGGCGGCGATCCGGATTCACGCGTTGGTTCGTTCGCTGGGGGTCGAGAAGGCCAGGGTAGTGGGGCACGACATTGGGCTGATGGTGGCTTACGCGTATGCCGCGCAGTTTCCTGCGGAGGTGGAAAAGCTGGTGCTGATGGACGCGTTTCTGCCCGGCGTGCCCGGCTGGGAAGCCATTTACAACGACCCGCATATCTGGCATTTCCGTTTTAATGGGCCCACGCCGGAAGCGCTGGTGCAGGGATGCGAAAGCATCTACTTCTCCTACTTCTGGAATGACCTGGCGGTGGATAAAAACCGCTCGCTGCCAGAAGCTGACCGGAGAGCATACATCGAAGCCTACTCGCGCCCCGGGCGGATGAAAGCCGGCTGGGCGTACTTCGTTTCGTTCATGCAGGCCGCGAGCGATTTCGCGCAGTTGGCTCAAACCAAGCTGACCATGCCGGTGCTGTCGATTGGCGGCGAGAAATCATTGGGAGACCCGCTGGGGCAGCAGACGAAGTTGGTGGCAACGAATGTGACAGTTGTGGTGCTGAAGGACACCGGACATTGGATCATGGAGGAACGGCCCAAAGAAACGATGGATGCGCTGGTGGGGTTTCTCTGAGATTCCGCGAATGGAGGCGTTGATGCGTTCATGTGCTCGAGCACGATCGAAGGCAGTTCCACGGCGCACGGTTGTGGGTCAGTTTCCGATTACGCGACTTACCGCGGGCCAGATCTTCTTGGCCTGCGGCAACCGCGAGTGAGAACATTCCCATGCCGGCTGACAACTGAAGGAACGCACATGTCGTCGTCGCGACGTCTACTCTTCGGCGGTTCGTCCGAATTGTCGATGGGTGGTTGGGTTTCGGGCGTGTTGGGAGTGGGTGTTTTTCCGCGACGAGTCGCGGCGCTACGTTGCCGGGAGACGGGGACGCGTGGCACGCTTTGAGTCGTGTTGGGCCGGCATTGCCAGGAATGTCCGCGCCACACGGCGGCGACGTAGGTACGCGATTTGCTTGCAGAGTTCCCGTTCTGAAGGCAAGCTAGGCCGCGCTCCGAGCGGCAACGGGTAAGATCGGCGCGCACAAACTGACTTGGAGGGCTTATGCCCATCGTGAATCGCCGGAGCTTTCTGATCGCTAGCGGGCTTACCGCGCTGGCCTCAACCCGTGTGCTTGGGGCTAACGATATGATTCGCGTCGGAGTGGTCGGAGCCGGCGGAAGAATGCGCAGTCTGCTCGATGCGGCCGACAAAGCCGGGCCTTACCAGATCGTCGCGGTGAGCGACGTCTACGGCCCCCATCGCGATTTCGTCAGGGAAAAGTCCGCGGGTCTCGCCACCACCCACTTGGACTACCACGAAGTGCTCGAGAAAGACGTCGACGCGATAATCATCGCGTCACCGGATCACTGGCACGTGCGAATGGCGGTAGACGCACTGGCGGCGGGCAAAGACGTCTACCTGGAAAAACCGGTCACCCACACTCTGGAGGAAGGAGCGACGCTCACCCACGCCGTGCGTTCCGGCAAGCAGATTATGCAGTGCGGCATGCAGCAGCGCAGTTGGACTCACTTCCGCGACGCGGTCGATCTGATTCAAGGAGGGAGCCTGGGGCGCATCCCGCAGGTGCGCACTTACTGGTGGCAGAACTATCGGAATTGGGTAGTGAAACCCACCGATGTGCAGGCACTGGACTGGAAGCTTTGGCTCGGATCCGCGCCGGATCAGCAATTCAGCGACGAAAAATTCGTTCACTGGCGCTGGTTCTGGAATTTTGGCGGCGGGGCCATGACCGACCTATTTACCCACTGGATCGACGTAGCGCACTGGGCCATGAAAACCGATCAGCCCAGTTCGGCGCAGATGCTGGCTGACAAATACGTTTTCGATCAGTGGGATTGTCCAGACACCATCCAAGCGGCGTTCCGCTACCCCGGGTTTGATGTGGTGTACGAGGGAATGATGAACTCTTCCATCGATGATGGCGGCCTGGAATTCCGCGGGACGGAAGCAACGTTGAAGATCGATCGCAGCGGCTTCGCCGTTTATCGCGAGGGTGTGCCAACCGGACAGAACCCGGTGCTCTCAGAAAAGAGCTACCGCGATGGCACCATCGCGCATATGGAGAATTTCTTCGAGTGCATCAAAACCCGAAAGGACCCGAACGCTCCGGTTGAGGCAGGGGTGGCCGCCGCACGTGCCGGCCACATCGGCAACTTCGCCTATCACCATGGAGGCCAGACCGCGTGGCCGGCGAAAGCCTTGGGCTGAGAAAAAACGGCTGAACGAAGCGCTACTGTCCCGGGCCCAACTCGCGAATCCAAATATTCCGGAAGCGCACTGGATTGCCATGATCCTGAAGGGCAAGCGGCAGCTTCTCCGGCGTCACTTTGTAGGGTGGCCGCTGGTGATGTTCGGTGGGACCTGACAGCTCCACGTTATCCTGCACCAGCACGCCGTTGTGCAGCACAGTCACCCGCGCCGGGCGCAGCACCTTGCCGTCTTTGTCAAAGCGCGGCCCGTGAAAAACGATGTCATAGGTCTGCCACTGTCCCGGCGGCCGTGAGGCATTTACCTGCGGGGGAAATTGTCCGTATACGCCTGAGGCCTGGCCATCGGCGTAGGTTTTGTTCTGATAAGAATCCAACACCTGGATTTCGTAAAGACCCATCAAGAACACGCCGCTATTCCCGCGTCCCTGATCCTCGCCGACCGGAGGCACGGGCTCGGCGAACTCGACGTGCAATTGGCAGTCGCCGAACGGCTGGAGGGTATGGATGTAGCCGGTATGCGCCGCCACTTCCATGTAGCCATCCGCTACTTTCCACTTCGCCGGCTGGCCGTCTACGCCCGCCCAGTGGGAAAGGTCCTTGCCATCGAATAGCACAATTGCATCGGATGGAGCCCGTCCCGGCGCATTCTGCGTACTCGCAGTTCCGGCCTCAATCACCGGCGGCACTGGACGATCCGGATCGTTTGGCTTCCACCGCTGGTCCACCTGCGCCATGGAAAGCGGGGCCATGCAAAGGGCGAACGCAATTACCGGGAAAAGTCTTCTCATTTCGCAAATTACCTCCGGGACACGATACACCTGCGGGCTCGATCTTAGAAACTTGAGTTTCATAGCAACGCGAAGAAAATTCGCCGGCGCACCCGCCGTGCAGGATGTATCACTCGGTCGAATCTAACCGCCGATCAGAATTTTGTCAGGGACTGCAAGACCTCTATAGCGCGGTCGACGCCTGCGGAATCTACATCGTGGTGGGTGACCATGCGGACCTCGTACTTGTCTGGGGTGGTCTGGGCCAGGATGCCGTGGCGCTCGAGGTCAGCTACGAATTGCTCGCCGGTTTTGCCCAGGGCCTTCACATTGAAGATCACGATGTTGGTGACTACTTTTTCCGGGTCGATGGTGACGGCGGGGAGCTTCGCCACGGCTTCGGCCAGGCGGCGGGCGAGTTGGTGGTCGCGGTAGAGGATTTCGGGAGATTCTTCGAGCGCCACCAGGCCGGCCGCGGCCAGGACTCCGACTTGGCGCATGCCTCCGCCCAGGAGCTTCCGGGAAATTCTTGTTTTTTCAATGAACTCGCGGGAGCCGACCACCATCGAGCCTACCGGCGCGCCCAGCCCCTTCGACAGGCAAAACATTACGGAATCGAATTTGCGGGTCATGTTGGCGATGCTTTCGCCGAGGGCGACCGAGGCGTTGAAAATGCGCGCGCCGTCGAGGTGAACGCGCAGGCCGAGGGCGTGCGCACGGTCGCAGATGTCTTCGGCCTGGGCAGTGGGGTAGATCGTGCCGCCGGCCATGTTGTGCGAATTTTCCAGGCAGATCAGAGCGGTCTGGGAATCGTAGTAAATCTTTTCGCGGATCAGCGGCTCGATCAGCTCCCAGGTGAGGACGCCGTCCGGCGCGTAACGCGGGCGCGGGAAGCATCCAGCGATGGTGCACATGGATGCGAGCTCGTAGAGGTTGACGTGGCTGCGCTCCTCGCAGATCACCTCGTTGGTGCGGCTGGTCCAAGCCATGATCGAGATCAGGTTGCCCATGCAGCCGGTGGGGACGAATAGCGCGGCTTCGCGCTGGAAGAGTTCGGCGGCGCGCGCTTCCAGCCGATTGACGGTGGGATCTTCGCCGTAGACGTCGTCGCCCACTTCCGCTTCGGCCATCGCGCGGCGCATCGCCGGGGTGGGGCGGGTGAAGGTGTCGCTGCGAAGGTCGACCGCGGATTGCGGGAACGGTTTCTCGTTGCCGGTGGACGGTGAGGCGGTGGTGCGGTTATTCACTGTTCTTTTCCTTGGGGTCCGGGGCTTATCTTCTCATTTTTCCACGGATTTTCATCCCTGCGGGGCGGCACGTCGATATCTCAGTCGGTTAGCAGCTCGGTAAAGACCTCGTTGGAGACGGTCAGGCGCGTGGGAGCTAGTTTGGTGCGGCCATTGGAGGATTCCAGCAGGCCTTGGGCTTCTAGCGGAGCCAGGCGCGCGCGTAGCGGAGTGTTGTAACGTTGCTCGATTTCGACAATGTCGATTCCTTCGAGCTGGCGGAGTCCCAGGAACAGCTCTTCGTCCAGGGATTGCCGCTGGCTCAGTAGCTCGTCCTGGTCGTGGAGCTGGCCCCGCTGTTGAATCGCCGCTACGTAAGCGTTGGGATCGTGGATGTTGGACCAGCGACGCGCGCCATCGAAAGAGTGAGCGCCCGCGCCGAAGCCCAAGTATGGGGCGCGCCGCCAGTATTTTAGGTTGTGGCGGGATCGGTAGCCCGGCAGTGCCCAGTTGGAAATTTCGTAGTGCTCGTAGCCTGCGCTGGCCAGGAATTCCTGGGCCCGCTCATAGGAATCGGCCATCGCGTCGTCGGTGGGGATTTCTTTCGCAGAGTAGCGCGCGCCGCCCGCGATGACCTCGGCACCCAGGTGGCTTTCGGCGTCGATTTCCATCAGGTAGATGGAAATGTGTTGGGGGTGGAGCGCTTGCAGGTCTTCCAGCGATTGCCGCCAAGTGGAAGGGGTTTGGTAAGGCATGCCGGCGATCAAGTCGGCGCTGATATTGGCAATGCCTGACTCGCGCAGCGTGTGTATAGCGGCGGCTACATCTTTCGCGCGATGCATTCGACCAGAGGCTTTTAGTTCCGCGTCGTTGAAAGATTGCACGCCCAGGCTGATGCGGTTGATTCCGGCCTCGCTCCAAGCCGCCGATTTCGCCGCGGTGATCGTTTCCGGATCGGCTTCCAGCGTGACTTCCAACTCCGCCGCGGTGGTGAAATGTTGGCGCATGGCGGCGATGATTCTAGCCAGGGCAGAAGGCTCCAGCAGGCTGGGCGTGCCGCCGCCAATGTAAATCGTGTCGATGGGACCTGAGACAGCGCCAGCCGGAGCATTTGCTGCTGCGCGATCGATTTCTGTGACTACGGCGTCTACGTAGGGAGCGTAGAGCTTGGGCGAGAAAACTCCGGTATGGAAATTGCAGTATGTGCATTTCGTCTGGCAGAACGGAACTTGGACGTAGATACCGATGGTGGATGGCAGAGTCATCTCAGAACTTAGACTACCATTTCGAGCGGATCATCTCCCGCGACCCACTTATTGCCGGGCTTTCAGTTCGCCGCTCTTCGGATCCAGCAACAGCAGGGCGGGATGAAAGTGGGCAAAATCCAGCATGTTGGTCAGCGGGCCGGCAATCGCGTCGAACGATCCCTCCCCGATGGCGCCCAAGTCCCAATTGTATTCGATGAACCGGGTGATGCTGGATTGATCGGTGACGGTGCTATCCACGAAATTTTCTTTGGAGTAGCCCGAGATCAACAGCAGGGGCAGGCGGGGGCCGTAACCGCAGCGGGCCTGAATTCCCGCCAAAGAATCCGCGCCGGTGCCGCACTGGTGCTCCGCGGTGAGTGCATCCGCGGCAGATTTCGACGAATTGACGATCGGGCCGACCACGTGGTCGTACCATCCATCCGAATCGTCCCACGCGATGATGACCAGCGTGGAACCCCATTCCGGCATCACTTCGAGCCGGTTGATGGTCGCGATCAGGAAGGCTTGCTCGTCCAGCGGCGACGAGTTGCCGGGGTGACCGTCCTGGGCGGACGCAGCTTTCAGGAAACTGACCGCGGGCAGGTCGCCGGTGTCCGCGGCTTTCCAGAAATCGGTGAGGTCGTATTGGTGGTTCGCTGGGCCGTCATGGCCGATTTCATCCTCGGCTGCCGGCGGCAGGTGATGGGGATTGGCGGTAGATTTGTAATATTGAAACGGCTCATGGTGCGGGGCGTAAGCCAATATTGCTTTGCCGTCGATGCGCGCGGTAGTGGTCTGGCACTTTGCGGGCGTAGCGGGCGACGCGTCGGTTTTTTCCGCATACGGCGTCGATGGCGTGAAGCCTCCCTGGAACCATCCCCACGAGATCCTTTTGTCATTCAGCAGATCGCCGACGTTTTTTCCCAGCAAGGCGGCGCGGTCGGGATAGGTGCAGTCGTCGTAATAAGGTCCGGGATCGCCGACCAAAGAATCGCTCACCACGTCGCGCGCCAGGCCGCCGCCCGGCCCTTGGACGGTGTGGGCTCTATCGACGTTGCCGGTCATGCCGGAGATGAGGTTGATCGCGCCCAGAGTGGAGGGCCCGAAATTCGTGCCGTGGAATGCGTCGCTCATCGCGAAGCGCTGGGCGTAGTTCCACAGCGCGGTGAGGGTATTGCCGTCGTAGTAGCCCATTACGATGCGCGTGCCGTATGACGCCAGCCCCGGAAAGACCAGGCCGGAACAAGCGGAGGCGGTGAAGCGCGGAAACATGTCCATCAAGCCGGTATCGAACGCTTGCTGCTCAGCGGTGTAGCCGTGATTCATGTCGCACGTGTAATTCTGGCGGCGGTCCAGCCGAAAAGGCAGATTGGCGGAGCCGTTGGGATTGGCAGTGAGCAGCTTGCGCGAGAGCCCGTTCACTTCCGGTGTGCCGGGCCGCGCGTTGAACGCCGGCTCGCCCGGAGGATTGGTGGCGTGGGGATAAGTGCCGAAATAATGGTCGAAGGATTCGTTTTCCTGAAAGATCACCACGACGTGGTTGATCGGCGTCTTCGTTTCGGGCGCAGCTTTCGATCGTGGGTCGGTCGAGGTTTCGGGCGCGTCATTCGATTGCGGGGCAGGCGAGGCTGCTGAAGCAGCGAACGGCATGGTGGCGAGCGCGACTTGAAGGGCGAGGCTCAGCGCAGGGACGCTGCGTGAGATTCGCTTCTTTGAGATTTTAGACATGCAGTAGTTTGAACTTGCCGCGCCAGCGGATGCAAGGGTTGTTGGCGAACCGCCTCAGGGCAGTTTGGGCAACACTTTTATCAGGCCCATCATTCCGCCGTCCTCGTGTTCGAGCAGGTGGCAGTGGTACGGGAAGGTGCCCACAACGTTGGCGGCGCGGAAGTCCATGCGCAGGCGGACGGTGGGAAATTGAGGGCTCGTACCGTCCCAAAACGGAACATTGATGGTGTCCCGCAGAAATGGCTCGTTGATGGGAATGCCGAACCACTCGAGCAGCAGGAAATGGATTTGGTGGATGTGGAAGTCGTGCAGCTCGGTAGAACGATTTTCTATGATCCAATCTTCCACGTCGCCCTGGTGGACCACGATGTTGGGGATGGTGGATGACGGATCGAATGGTTTGGGCGTTTGGCCGTCGACCGTCAAGTAAAACGTGGTCGGGCTATTTGGATCTTTGGGATCCTGCAGCGTTTCAGAAAAGTACAGTTTTCTGGTGCGAATCGGTTGCACTTTGCCGATCCATGGCAGATCCGCCCGCGGCGCCGGAGCGGGCGAGGCGGCCAAGCTCGATCGAGGTTCGGTGGCGTCGGCAGCGGCGACGATTGTGGCTATCGGGCGGGTGGGATCGTTTTCTCCGCCCGGCCCCGTATTTACGCTGCGGGTTACCAGCATTGCCGGGGTGCTGAGCGGCGGACCGTTGATGATGAATTCCACGCGGCCGCCGGGCGAGACCCCGAGATGATCCTGGTAGATGATGTCGCCGCCGCCAAGTCCATTGCGATTGATCGGAGAACCGTCCACACCGACGATACCTAACCCCTGCGGCAACCCTTTGAAGAGCACTTGGAGACTCAGGTAGGTGATCGAACTCGCGTTCACTACCCGCCAGAATTCTTTGTGCGAGGGCTTCATTTTGATCACGCCGGACTCGTAATCCGGGTACGCCGCGGAAACGAAATTTAGGGAGAGATCTCTAGCGGGCTTGCCTGTGCCGGTCCCGGTATTCCGGGCGTCCCCATCTCGATCGAGGATCACCGCCGGAACCGCGGTGCCTGCCGCTGCATTGGGCGCGGCGTTGGGGTGGAGTAAATCCTCGTCGCGAATGATCAGCACGCGCTCGGGGAGTCCGGCTACTTGACGATCCGCGGATTCGATGCCTTCGACGATCAGCGCTCCCGACGCGCCGCCAACCACTTGATCTCTGGTGAACCCGTGGAGGTGCGGGTGATACCAGTAGAGGCCGGGAGGCTGGTCGGCGGGGACGCGGATGCGATATTCGAACGGCTTCGCGCCGGACTCGATGGTGGTCTTCAGCACTTCGTCTTGATGGCAGGCGGACGGAATGGCTAAGCCGTGGAAGTGCAGATTCGTCGCGCTGGCGATCATTTTGCCGCCGTCACAGGGATCGGCCGTCGTTGCCGGCGGCGATGCGTGAATGTGCGACGGCCCAGCGTCGGATTTTGACGCGGCGGCGGTTGGAAGATTTAGGTCGTTTTTCAGGCGCAGGATCAGCAGGTCGCCCGGATGCACACGCAGGTTGGGCGAGATTGCGCCGGTACCGGAGATGTAGCAGTAGCGCATCCGTCCCGCGGCATCGCGGAAATTGCGGAACGTGAGATCGACGCTGAGGACGCCGTCGTCGCTGCGGAGATCGTCCGGCTCGGGAATTTCAGCGCTCTGCGCAGGGCGCGGGCAGAGTTCCGGCGGGTGCGGCGATTGCGCGCGAATTGCGCGCGGCGCCACGAGAAAGGTAACGAATAGCAGAGTTTGGGATATACGTGTTCGCAAGGGAGCGCCTAGCCGCCAGAGCCGAGGGCGTCGGGGACAATTTTGACCCAGAGTTCGCGGCGGCGCGGACCATCGAATTCGGCGAAAAAGATTACCTGCCAGCGGCCTAGCTTGAGCTCGCCGTTTTCGATCCAGATGGTTTCCGAGGAGCCGCACAGGGCGGTCTTGATGTGCGAATCGGAATTGCCTTCGGCGTGGCGGAACTTTGGGTCGCGCGGGACCATGCGATCGAAGGCGCCTTCCATGTCGCCGGCGACGTCAGGGTCGTAACCCTCATTGACGATTACCGCGGCGGTGGTGTGCGGGACGTACAGATGACATACGCCGCTTTTGCATTCGGATGCGGCGACGATGCGCGCTACTTCGTCCGTGACGTGGACCAACTCGGTGCGTCTGGTGGTGCGCACGTGGATCACGTGGCTTGCGCCACGCGATCCGGAGCGGGTTGAGTGGTCGGTAGGAATTTAGTCGCCTAGCGCGGCCGCGGACGTTGCGCCGTAGAAGCTGAACCACGGCTTGGCGGCGGACAGCCGTCCGTTGACGTTCTTGATGTTCTTCACGCCCTGATCGTTCAGCCAATCTTCCAGTGCCTTCACGCCCTGCTTGGCGTAGACCGGAATGGCGTCTTTCCAAGTGGCGCGTCCGCACAGGACTCCGGAAAAATTCACCCCGGACTCGGAAGCCAGATCCAGAGTGTCGGTGAAGGTCTCGTTGCTGACGCCCGCGGAGAGGTAAATGAAAGGCTTTTTAGCGGCGGCGGCGGCATTCCGGAAGTGTTCCTTGGCTTCTTCGCGGGAATAGGCAGCTTCGCCTTTGCAGGAAGCAGTGCCACCGACGAATGCCATATTGACCGGGACTTCCACTTTGAGGACGTCGACCGCGTACTGGGGCTTGGAGAATTCCTCCATACTGCCGCGAACCACTGCGGGCTTCTTGCGCGCGAATTCAATTCCCTTCTCGTCGCCGCCCTCAACGTACCCGACGAACTCGAGGAAGAAGGGGATATCGACCGCGGTGCATTCGGCGCCGATGCGCTCGACCCAGGCGTGCTTGATGTCATTGACGTGGGGCGGATCGAACGGCGTGTAGTACAGCAAAATCTTTACGCAGTCGGCGCCCGCGGCGGCGATGCGGTGCGCGGACCAAATATCTAACAGGTCCGGCAAACGGCCGGGGCGAGTGTTGTCGTACCCGGAATTTTCATAAGCGAGCAGCAGTCCGGCATTCTTCGCGCGCACTTTGGCGGCTTCCAGGCCGTATTCGGGATCAAGAAGAATGGCACTGGCGTGCGGGGTGAGAATGCGCACCACCGCTTGCTTGAATTCGGACATCATTTCCGGAGTGACCGCCTTCTTATCGATCCCCTTTTCCTTGGCAATGGAACTCATCAGCGAGCCGCGCTGGTCCATTGCGGCGGCCGCGATCACGCCGCGCTCATTGGACACGGCCTTCATACCCTTCTGCTTACCTGCGGTGATTTTCATCGAAATCCCTCCGAGTTCAACGTAGGAATTCTAGCACGCGACGGGGCGAGCACAAACGGAAGGCGGGTGATCGAAGGTGTTCAGCAAATCGAAAGGTGGACGCTTTTCTCGAGACAACCAGCTAGCCTGGCTGGCGCGAGCAGGCACTCATGGCGCTTGTGCCCGCATAAATTCAAATGCACCGGAATGGGCGGAACTGTAATCACAACGGACATGATCAAACAAACGATCCAACGAAAACTGCTGCTCAGCGCCGAACTCGGCACCGTCCGCATCGACAATGTCGAGGTCCGGGAGCTCCAGTTTTCGGGCGGACAGGAAACGGGACGGCACCTGCACCCCTGCGCGGTGATCTCGTACATCGTCGCGGGCGCGGCCATCGTGCAAATCGAGGGCGAGGCGGCCCACACGGTCGCGGCGGGCGCGGTAGTTTACGAACCGGCAAATCGCATCATCGCGCGGTTTGACAATGCTTCGGTTACCGAGCCATTAAAGTTTATTGCCTATTATTTGCGCCAGGGAGAGCAGGAGTTGATTCGGATGCTCCCTGCGGATGGTGAGTTTTCCGTCGCCGCAGCACAAGAGCGCATCCGCCAGATCGAGGCGAAGGCGCTGCGCAAGCTGCGCCTTCCGAAAAAAGATTAGACGGGGCGGGAGTTTGATCGCGTGGCCACATCCGGCAGCCGGGAAATTCTAAAGCTTTTGGGCGCCGCCGCCGCCGCCGCGAGGTGGAACTTAGAGGATGGCGACGGAATGCGAACAGATGTTCGGCGCGGAGCGCTCGATCAAGGCGTCGAGCAGTTCGGGGCCATGTAGCGCTAGGTATGGCAGGAAGCCTAGCGTGCGCTCTTGCAGCGTCCGATGCGGGAATAACGAGTCGATCAGAATGCGTTCGTGGCGGTCGATTACGCCGGTGCGAAACGCTTCGGCGCGGCCAGCTTTGGCGCTGAGCTTTTGGAATTGGTACAACACTTTCCGTTCGGTCGACTCGGCGGCGCCGAGCAGCGTGGGATCGAGTTTTTTCAGCGGTTCCTGGTACGCGGCCAGAATCTGCCGGATCCGTAGCTCGTCCTTCTCGAACCGGCGGGCCAGGGCGCGCGGAAGCGAGTGTAGCGCCAGCACCCCGCGCAAGTACTGTCGGCCGCGCAGGACTTCCGCAGCGTCGATCCGATACTTCTTCAGCAGCCTGGCGTGCGCCGGCTCCACCAACGTAAAGCTCGGCCGCGGCAGGATCGCCGGCATGCGGCCCAAAATCTTTTGGTAAACCACCGAACATTGCGCGTAGTACGCCACTTCCGCGGGTCCCGCGATGTACGCGGCGGTTGGCAGCAGCGTGTCTTGCATGATCGGGCGCAGCAGCACGTTCGCGGAAAAAGCTTCCGGCGATTTTTCGATAGCCGCGTCGAGCGAGGCGTGATCGTTGGTGGTGCGGTCGGCGATGAACTGCGGGCCGCGGCTGCGCAACGGGATGCGCTGGCCATTCACTTCCTGAAATAACAGGGTGGTCTCTGAGGTGACCCGGACCTGCGCGTGATAACCAGCCAGGGTCAGTTCCTTGTCGCGACGCATTAGGTCGGCGCGCAACTCTTCGGCATGTTCCGCGGCGAAGCGCAGCACTCGAGCGGACAGACGATGGAATCTCGGCTCGATTGGGTTCAGAAGGATCAGCCCGCGGCCGGCGAGAGTTCGCGCGAAGAGTTTGCCGAAGGCCGAGCCGAAGGTTTCGCCCTCGTAGTATGACTGCTTCAACGCTTCTTCCACTTCCCCGCTGTAGCCTCCCTCGAGATACGACGCCGCGGAATCCACTAGCGAGTTTGCGCCCTTGCCCAGCGGAATGTTTCCCACCGGGCGTCCGGCGAACTCCGGATCGGCGGGAATTTCGAATTGAGTGATGCCGTCGCGAGTCTGCCACCAGGTGTGATTGATCTCGGCAATGTCGTGGTCCTCGGTGGCCAGCCAGAAAACCGGGACCGCATCTATACCTTGCGACGTAAGCCGCCGCGCCCAGGCAATCGCCGCGAGCGCTTTGTAATAACTGTAGGAGGGTCCGGAGAAAAGTCCCACTTGCTGTCCGGTAACCACCGCGACCGCCCCCTTGCCCAGGCGGTCCAGAGACTCAGTGACCGAGGCATCCGAGCCCAAGGCGGTATTTTGTTCGCGCAGGATGCCAACCACCTCGGCACGCACCGCGGGATCGAGCCGCGCTTCGCGGGCCGAAGCGATTACTCCTGCTTCATCCGGGGAGTGGCCATACCATTGCTTGACCTGCGGGAAATGTTCAACGAAGTCCGCATGGAGTTTCGAGGTGCGCGGAAGCTGACTGAGCGGGATACAAAGGAACTCCATCGTCCAATGGATGATACAACGAGCACAAAGGACGCAGCAAAACGTGGGAAAAGATTTAGCGCGGTCTGCGACCAGGTCAGTTGGCGTGATGCGGCGAAACCGCATGGACTCCCGGAACACCGAAAGGCGCCAGGGCAGACTCGATCGCCCGCTTCGCGGTATCGCTCACCGGCAGGATGGGGGACCGGGGCACGCCGCCGTAGTAGCCCAGTAAGTCCATCGCGTATTTTAGGCCGGCGATGCTGTAGGGGTTGAGGACTTCGTCGGAGATCGGCACCATCCTTTGCTGCAGCGCTGCCGCGCGGGCTGCGTCCCCTTGCGCGTGCGCTTCGAGAATTTCCACGCATTCTTCGGGGAAGATGTCGGCGAGCCCCAGAACGCCTCCGCAAGCCCCCATCTGTAGCGCCTCATAGAAAGTGTTAGCGTTGCCGACCAGAATTTGAAGACTTTCCGGTACTACCTTGCGAAACTCCGCTACCCGAGACACGCTCCGCGAGCTGTCCTTTATTCCCACGATATTGGGATGGGTCGCGAGACGCTTGAGAAGGGACGCCTCGACCGTGACGCCGGTAAAAATCGGGATCGAGTAGACCATGATCGGAATTCCCGCAGCTTCGGCCACCCGAAAATAGTATTCGGCCAGCGCGTCCTCGCTCATCGAAGTCTTGTAATAGTGGGGAGTGCGAACCATGGCTACGTCACATCCCAATGCGGCGGCGCGGTTAGTGTGCTCGATCGTTTCGGCGGTGGATTCTGCCGCCGTCCCGGCGATCACCAGCTTTCCCGGCCCGGCCGCTTGGCGGGCGACCTGGCACAGCTTAAACACTTCATTCCATCGAAGTAGCGGCGCTTCGCCGGTGGAACCGTTGACGACGTAGCCAGCCACGCCGGTCTGGTTGTAGCGGGCGATATTTTGACCGAAACTCGTGAGATCGAGCGCGCCGTCGACATCGAAAGGGGTGGTTAGCGGTGGAAAGATTCCATTTAGCTTCATGTCGAAATTGTAGCGCAGAAATTGTGAGGCGCGCGGAATTTTGCTCCAAATGAAAAACGGACTATGGATCGTTGGGCGAAACAAGCAGCGGCGCGCGAACTTCATATCCGGTGGTGTGGATATTCACAATCGGCAACCTCATCGCGGAAATGCGCCATCGAGTAGAGAGCCGGGGGCGTGGCAAAGCTCTTGTTTCGAGTTTTTGGAGTGGGTGTAAAGTGTCGGAAGCAATCGCCAGCATTCCGAGCGCGCCGATTTCTGGGGCGGCGGTTTCTGCGGCCTTGGAATGCCCTGATTTTATCGTGCGGGAGTAAAACGTGGCGGCGAGATGGATGGAAGGATTCGGGCAGGATTTGCGTTTCGGATTGCGGTTGCTGCGCAAGAACCCCGGGTTCAGCGTGGCGGCGATCCTGACGCTGGCGTTGGGCATCGGAGGCAACACCGCCATTTTCACCATCACCAACGCGGCGTTGCTGCGCCCCCTGCCGTATCGCGATCCGCAGCAGCTCGTGCTGCTGGATGCCCAGCAAAAAGATGGAGCGAGCCGGTGCTGCACTCTGGGTTGGTCCGAACTGATTCGGGACCGCAACCAGTCATTCTCTGCCGTGGCAGTCGGCGCTCCCGACAACTTCAACCTGACCGGCCGCGGCGAACCGGAACAGTTGGCTGCAGCCCGAGTATCGCCAGGATTTTTCGAGCTGATGGGAGTCCAGCCGCAACTGGGGCGCGCTTTTCTCGCCGGCGATGGGCAGGCGGGCGGGCGTCTGGTGATCATGGTCAGCGACGCGCTTTGGCATAGCCGCTTCGGCGGCGATCGAAACGTGATCGGCCAGACCCTGACTCTGGACGCCGCGCCGTACACCATAGTCGGTGTGCTGCCCGCGGGAGTGCAGTTTCCGTTTATTGGTCCGGCGGACGTTTGGTCGCCGCGGTACTTCGAACATTCGCTGTTCACGCCACAACGGCTACGCACAGGGGTTGGTTATCTGACGGTCGTTGCCCGGCTGCGCCCGGAGGTTTCCCGCCATCGCGCGTTGGCCGAGATGCAAGTGCTGCAGCAGCAGTACCGCAAAGAGAATCCCGGCTTCCCCGACGCCGACCCGGGACTATCGCCTGTGGTGACCAGCCTCTCCGAATCGCTCGTGGCCAACATCCGCACGGGATTGCTGCTGCTTTCCACAGCGGTGGGCGTGGTGCTGTTGATCGCCGGGGCCAACGTTGCCAGCCTGCTGCTTTCGCGCGCGCTGGGCCGGCGAAAGGAAATTGCGGTGCGCACGGCGTTGGGCGCGCCGCGGAGCGCGGTGCTCCGGCAATTACTGACCGAAAGCGTGCTGCTGGCGGTGATCGCTGGCGCGTTGGGGCTGGGATTGAGCTGGGCGGCCACGCGATTTTTCTCCTGGTTCGCGCCGGGGAATCTTCCGCAGGACGTTAGAGTAGACGGTCGGGTATTGCTGTTTACCCTCACGATTTCGTTGCTGACTGGAGTTCTCTTCGGCATGTTCCCGGCCCTCCAGCTTTCGCGTCTGGATGTCCATGCCACGCTGCGTGACGAAGGCCGCAGCTTCACCGGCGATCGCAGCCGCAGTCGGCTCAAGAGTCTTCTCGTGGTCGGCCAGGTGGCGCTGTCGCTGGTCCTGCTGGTTGGCGCCAGTCTGCTGGTGCGCAGTTTTGGGGCGTTGCTCACCGTCAATCCTGGCTTTGACCCTCGCAACGTGCTGACCATGGCAGTCTCGCTGCCCACCGTGAAATACGGTGACACGCAAAAACAGATAACGTTTTTCGACGAATTGCTGCGGCGCGTGTCGGCCCTGCCCGGAATGCGCGCTGCGGCTATCTCAGCTGCCTTGCCGCTCACCCCGAAACGCGTCACCCCGGTCCTTCCCGAAGGCCAGCCGGTGGTTCCCTTGGGCGAGCGCCCGTTCACCATTGTGGAAGCCATCAGTCCGCGGCTTTTTGACACCATGCGCATACCGTTGCTCGCCGGACGCACCTTCAGCGATGTGGACACCGCCCAGTCCCCCAAAGTGATCGTCGTCAACGAATCGCTGGCCCGCCGTTATTGGCCAAACGAAAACCCCATAGGCAAACACATCACCATCGGTCGGCAAACCACCGCCGCGGAGATCGTCGGCATAACCGCCGACGTAAAAAACAGAGGCCTGGCCATGGACCCGGCGCCGCAAATCTATTTGCCCTTCCCCCAGTTGGCCTGGGGCCAGATGAACTTATTCATTCGCACCTCCAATGATCCGCACAGTTTCGTCTCCGCGGTTCGCGAGCAGATATCCGCGATCGATCCCGATCAGCCGGTCACCAACATTCAAACTGTAGAGGACCTCATGAACGGCTCGCGGGCCCAGCCGCGCTTCATGATGATTCTCCTGGGCGTGTTCTCGGCGACCGCGATCGCGCTGGCAATGGTGGGAATCTACGGGGTTCTGGCATATACCGTGGCGCAACGGCGCAGCGAGCTGGGCATTCGTCTGGCGTTGGGAGCGGAAAGGGCCGATATCGTCCGGCTAGTGGTAGGGTAAGGGCTCACGCTCACCGTGACGGGCATAGCCGTTGGGCTGGCGCTCGCGCTGGGATTGGGCTTCGCGTTCAGGGGCGCCGCTTCGGGCCTCCTCTACAAGGTGGGCACCCGTGACCTAACCACGTTTGCGCTCGCCCCACTGGCGTTTATCGCGGTGGCACTGCTGGCTAGCTATCTGCCCGCGCGGAGGGCCGGCCGATTGGACCCTGCTGAAGCGCTGCGAAATGAGTGAAGCACGTTGCGGCGGCGAAGGCGGACACCGTTGCGGGATCGAAACTCTGGCGTCGAGCTGAGCTAACGAGCGTGGTATGGGGCGCGTTGCGTCCGGGCCGGGGCGGGAGAGCCTGGCCCGGACGCGCGCGACTACTTGGCCGAATCGTTCCGCAGTTTATCCAGCGGGATGGCTTTTGTGCTGCGAGTGCCAGCTTGCACGGTAACCGGCTCGGCAACCAGGGTGTTCGCCGGAATGGCTACGCCGCGGCCATCGCCCATCGACGCCGATTCCGCGTGAACTCCCTGCGACGGATTGGTGACCGGCAACAGCGCGCCTTCCGATTCCTTCAGGAAACCCAGTTGCGGCTCGGAACGATTCCAATCGATCGAAAGCACGTCGCCGAGGCTCACCTGCTCGGTCGCCAGCAAGCTGGCCAACGGGTAGACTAAGTGGCGTTCGATGGATCGCTTCAGATGGCGCGCGCCGTACTTCAGGTCGGTGCCTTCTTTCAGCAGGAATTCCCTGGCCGCCGGGCTTACCCGAAATAGAAAACGTCCGCGGGCTGTTTCCAGCACGCGCTGCTGCACCATGCCGAGCTCGATTTCCAGA
Organism: uncultured Acidobacteriota bacterium; assembly: GCA_963725655.1. Classification (GTDB taxonomy): domain Bacteria; phylum Acidobacteriota; class Terriglobia; order Acidiferrales; family UBA7541; genus CAVRXT01. Next base: position 2,330,636 of record CAVRYY010000001.1, read on the forward strand.
ATCTGCTCGAGCTGTTCTTCGCGCAGTGGGTGGAAAACCACCACTTTGTCGATGCGGTTCATGAACTCCGGCGAAAATTTCCGTTTCGCGGCTTCCGAGGCGGTTTTTTCCACCTTCTCATCGAGCCGCGGCTGGGTGTCGACGCGCGTTGCCGGCGCAAAACCCATTCCGCCCGACATGAGTTCGGAAATCTCGCCGCCGCCCAGGTTGGAAGTCATGAAGATCAGCGTCTGCGACAGATCCACCCGGCGATTGTCCCCAAGGGTGAGCGTGGCCTTGTCCAAAATGCCCAGCAGCAACTGCCACAGCGCGTCGGAAGCCTTCTCGATTTCGTCGAACAGCAGAATCGATAGCTTGATCTTCTCGGTGTGAAACTGTGCCAACGCTTCCTGGGTGATCAGCGGATGAGTTTCGCGATGGCCCAAATAGCCCGGAGGCGAGCCAATCAACTTGGCAATTTCATGGGAATGCTGAAATTCGGCGCAATCCACCTTGATCACCGCGCGCGGATCACCAAACAGAATTTCGGCCGCGGCTTCCACCACCCGCGTCTTTCCCGCCCCAGTCGGCCCCAGAAACAGCAAGTTGCCTACAGGGCGCCCCGGCGAGTTCAATCCCGCTCGGAAAACCTGGTAGAGGTCGACCACCGCCTGCAGCGCTTCGGCTTGACCCACGATTTTGCGGTTAAGCCCCGCCTCGAAATCGCGAGATTCCAGGCTACGTTGAGAGGGATCGAGTTTCTTTGCTTTCGCCGGCATGGTTCACCTCGACGATGCAGATTGTGGGGCTAAGACTTTTCAAATCGGCAAGGCCGAACTTTTGGGCGGTTTCTGCTAGCGCCGAACAAAATCTCTGGCGCGCAGTGACAACTTTCCGGCCCGAAGTGACCTGTCCCGATTCGGTACCGCGACAAATCTCTTATTTCCTGAACTTTAGCTCGGTGGGGTTCCGAAGAAACCAACCGTACCCGACTGCTTGTTCCCCGATAGCAAAAAGCATCCCGAGGAGCTATCCGGGCGACCAGTTTATGAACTGGCTACTACAGCGTCAATGGTACGTTCCTGTGGTGGACGTGGAATTGCCGCGAAGTGGTTATTAGTGGGCACAACGCTTTTCGCCACCGCGCCGCAGGAAAACGTAAAGCTGGCGCGGGTTTCAGCCACTCGAGTCCAACGCGCGCGTCGCCGCTCGCTGCTGATATACTTTCGCATCGTCGCAGCGGCGGCCGAGCGTCGCGACAGAAAGCGAGCGCATTCTCATGTCCTGGGACCCGGTTTACCGGCTGGTAAAAACAATTCCCCGCGGCCACGTCACTACCTACGGCCTTTTGGCGCGGGCTCTGAAGACTCGTGGCGGGGCGCGCACCGTAGGCCACGCCATGGCGGCCACCCCATCGGGCCAGGGCATCCCATGGCACCGCGTTGTCGCCGCGGGCGGAAAATTAATCATTCGCGAGCCGTACGGCGCAAAGCAACGGAAGTTGCTCGAAACCGAAGGCGTGCCGATTCACAATGGCCGCATCGACTTTTCAACCTACGGATGGACGCCGCCAGCCGCTCGGGGGAAACCCGGCAAGAAGCCAACGCCGCGGGCGCGAACCAAATCCAATCTTGCTAATCGGAAACCGCGCTAGCGCAATGACGACCATCGCCCTGCACGTCTCTCCGCAAAAAAGCCGCCGGCCAAAGTCGCCCGTCCAGTGCCGCGTGTGATATAGAAGTAGAGTCCACCCGAGAAAAAATTGCCCCAACCCATCATCCAAGCCGAGAACCTGGTAAAGAATTACGACGACGTGCGCGCCTTGCGCGGCGTGAGCTTTGAGGTAGCCGAGGGCGAAGTATTTGGCCTGCTGGGGCCCAACGGCGCGGGCAAGACCACTACCGTCGAGATTCTTGAGGGTCTGCGGCCGCCCGACAGCGGTTCCGCGCGCGTCGCGGGCCTCGATCCCGAGAAGAGCGGGATGGCCTTCAAAGAAAAAATTGGCGCGGTGCTCCAGGCCACCGCGTTGCCGGAAAAACTAAAAGTAATCGAAGCGCTCGAACTCTTCTCGCGATTCTACAGCAGGCGCGCCAACCCCGAAGCGCTGTTGAAGCGATTTCAGTTGGAAGAAAAGCGCAACTCGTTTTACAGCACCCTTTCCGGCGGTCAGAAACAGCGCCTCGCGTTGGCCCTGGCGCTGGTCAACGATCCGACGGTTCTTTTTCTGGACGAGCCCACCGCGGGGCTCGATCCGCAGGTGCGGAGGGAAATTTACGACATCGTCGAAGAACTGCGCCGCGAGAAGAAAACCATCCTGCTGACCACCCACTACATCGAAGAAGCCGAGCGCCTGTGCGATCGGGTGGCCATCATCGATTCCGGCCAGGTGATCGCCATCGGAACTCCCCGCGAACTGAAGCATTCTTCCGCCGGCACCACCCGCGTAAGCGTACGCCTGGCGAATCCCGCGGCCAACGGTTCGCTGCGGCTACTGGAGGGAGTGACCGACGTGCGCGAGCTGGACGGGGCGTACGTCCTGCACTCGACGCAGCCCCCGCGAACCATTGTCGCGCTGGTGAAACAACTGGAAGCGGAAAGCAATCAGCTGGAAAGCCTGGAGATTACTTCGCCGTCGCTGGAAGACGTTTTCATAGAACTGACCGGCCGGCGCCTGCGCGATTGATCGCGCAAAGCACGCCCGGAATTGAGGGAGTCCGCATTGAAGCATAGCTGGACGCTAACCAAAGTTCGGGTACGCATGGCCCTGCGCAGCCGCCCGTTCATTTTTTTCAGCATGGTGATGCCGCTGGGATTTCTGGTCGGCTACAACGTAATTTTCGGACGCGGGGTTCCCGAGGCGGCGCCTTTTCTGCTGGGCGCGGTGCTGGCGCTCACGGTGATGGGCAGTTTCTGGGGCCTCAGCATGCAGCTGGTGCAGTACCGCGAGGCTGGCATCCTCCGGCGGTTCCGCATTGCCCCGGTGGACGCCGGCGCGTTGCTGGGATCGAGCTTGCTCGCCAACTACTTTCTGGTGCTGCCGACGGTGGTCGTCGAATTCCTGATTTCGCGGTGGATATTCGGGATGCACGACTGGGGAAATATTCTGCAGGTTTTCGCGATGGTATCGATCGGTGCGGCCACGTTTTCGTCCTTTGGCCTGATCGTGGCCAGCGTCACTAACACCATGCAGGAAACCCAGGTGATCAATAACGTGATCTGGTCGATCTTCCTGTTTATTTCCGGCGCCACCATTCCGCTGGGCGTGTTGCCCCATTGGTTGCAGCGGGTATCCCTGTTTCTCCCGGCGACGTATCTAGTGGGCGGCCTCCAGGGCGCGATGCTCGGACGGGCCACCTGGAACGAAATTGGCGGAGACGTGATCGCCCTGGCCGTGGGTTTGGGCGTCGCATTTGGAATTTCCCGTGCGCTCTTCCGTTGGGAACCGGAATCTCGAATCTCGGCACGCTCGAAGGCCTGGATTCTGGCGGCCATGGTTCCCTTTTTGCTCTTGGGCGTGTGGGAGAATCTTTACGGCACACGGCTGATTCATCTGCGCGAGAACTTCCAATCGCTCGGCGAACGGGGCGCCTCGCCCGAAACACCCGACGCGCCGGACGCCGCCAAGTGACCAAGCGCGCACCCAAAAACATCTTGAGTCGAAATTCCGGCTTGGAAATCTAACCTGACGAACATTGCAACACGCCGGATCGCGGCAGATTTCGGAGGTCATCATGAAGGCGATTGTCGTTCACGAATTTGGCGGCCCGGAAGTCATGAAATTGGAAGAGGTGCCGGACTTGCAGCCGGGACCAGCCCAGGTGGTTGTCCGCAATCACGCCGCGGGCGTGAATCCCGTGGATTGCTACATGCGCGCGGGAACCTACGCGCGCAAGCCGGTACTGCCCTTCACCCCAGGACTTGACGGCGCCGGGGTGGTCGAGCGGGTCGGCGCGAACGCCAAGCGCTGGAAGGTCGGCGATCGCGTGTACATCGGCATGCCGGTCACCGGAACGTACGCGCAACAAGTTCTGTGCGAAGAATCCGGGGTGTATTCCCTTCCCGAGCACGACTCCTTCAAACAAGGAGCAGCGGTCCACGTACCCTACGCCACCGCCTTCCGCGCGCTGTTTCACAAGGCCCAGGCCCGCGGCGGCGAGACGGTTTTCATCCACGGCGCGAGCGGCGGCGTCGGAATCGCGGCCGTGCAACTCGCGCGGGCGGCAGGCTTACAGGTGATAGGCACGGCCGGAAGTGACGTCGGCAAGAAATTAGCCGAGAGGGAGGGCGCGCACCATGTCCTCGATCACAGCTCGCCCGGTTATTTGGATCAGGCCATGGCGCTCACTGGCGGGCGCGGAATGGACGTGATCGTCGAGATGCTCGCGAACGTGAATCTCGGCAAAGATCTGCCGCTGCTCGCTACCGGCGGTCGCGTCGTAGTCGTCGGCAACCGCGGGACAGTCGAGATCAATCCGCGCGACGCGATGGCGCGGGAGGCGGCAATCTACGGGATGTCGTTGTGGGGCACTTCCCCGGCGGATATGGCCAGTATTCACGCGGCGTTGGTGGCCGGGCTGGAGAATAAGTCATTGCGCCCGGTAGTAGGCGCGGAATTTCCGTTGAGCGAGGCGGCGCGGGCGCACGAAGCGGTGATGAAAGGCGGCGCCTATGGCAAAATCGTGTTGCTGCCCTGATCGGGTTTCGGCGCGCGAGTTTTAGTCGCCGGAACTCCGAAATTCAGATATCACTAGGAATGGGTCGTCTAAAAAAGTCTTCGGGAGGAACGATGGATCGTAAGGCATCGGCGCTGTGGAAGGGATCTTTGAAGGAAGGCAAGGGCACGATTTCTACGGAAAGTGGAGTGCTGGCGAATGCGCCGTATTCCTTCTCCACGCGATTCGAGAATGCCAAGGGCACCAATCCTGAAGAGCTGATTGCCGCGGCCCATGCAGGCTGCTTCACCATGGCCCTTTCTGCGCAATTGGGAACCCTGAACCTCACCCCGGAATCTCTTTCCACCTCGGCCACCGCGACCCTTGAAAAGCTCGATAGCGGTTGGACGGTTACCAAGATTCATCTCCAGGTGACCGGCAAAGTTCCCACTGGCACCCAAGCCGCTTTTGAAGCGGCGGCAGCCAGCGCGAAGGCAAACTGCCCCATTTCGCGGCTATTGAAAGCGGAAATCACCCTGGATGCGAAGTTCGAGAGCTAAATGATCGTACTGGTCACAGCCATCGGGATCGGCCTCATCGCGTTCATTCTCACCGACGCGTTCGAAACCGTGGTGCTGCCCCGCCGCGTTCCCCGTTCGTTCCGGCTGGGCCGCGCTTATTTCATTGCCACGTGGGTCCCGTGGCGAGCGCTTGCCCACAAACTACGGGGCAAGCGGCGGGAATATTTTTTGAGTATCTTCGGCCCGCTCTCCGTTTTTGGCTTGCTGATTGTGTGGGCCACCGGGTTGATCTTCGGATTTGCGCTGATTGACCTGGCCATTTCCTGGGCCCGGCCGGCCCCCGATATGGCGCAGGGCTTGTGGATGAATTTGTATCTTAGCGGGACCACCTTCTTCACCCTGGGGCCCGGCGACGTGGTCGCGCACACCATGCTGGGGCGCATCGTGATGGTGTTGGAGTCCGGCACCGGCTTTGGTTTTCTCGCGGTGGTCATCGGATACTTGCCGGTAATCTACGGCGCGTTCGCGCGGCGCGAGGTGAGTATCGTGCTCCTGGACGCCCGCGCTGGGTCGCCGCCCACCGCGGCGGAGCTTCTTCGCCGCCACTCCGGTGCGCGGGGACTGGACGCGCTCGAACTGCTGTTTCACGAATGGGAGCGCTGGTCCGCCGATCTGCTGGAAAGCCACATTTCCTATCCGGTGGTCGCCTATTTTCGTTCCCAGCACGATAACCAATCCTGGCTAGCGGCGTTGACCGCGATCCTGGACTCTTCCACCATTGTCGTCGCGGGCGTGGAAGGCGCCTGTGGGCGACAGGCCAAGCTTACCTTTGCGATGGCGCGCCACGCAGTAGTTGACCTCACCCAGACGTTTCATGCCACCCCTCGCATGCCTTCAGTCGATCGCTTGCCGCCCGCGGATTTGGAACAACTGCGGAAATCGCTGACCGAAGTCGGATTGAATTTTCGCGCCGATGCTGCCGCGGATGCCAAAATTGCGGAGTTGCGCGCGATGTACGAGCCATACCTCACCGCCCTTTCGATGCAATTCTTCGCCGCGCTCCCGCCATGGATACATCCTCACGAAGTTCGTGAGAATTGGCGAACCAGCGCCTGGGAGCGCATCAGCCAGGGCACCCGCTCCGCTGCCGACCGGGCCTCCGACGCCGGTGACGCGCATTCGGATTAGGGCCTCCGGCATATCGGTTTCCTCTTCTTCGTGCGGTAACCAATCGCCTCTTCCCATACCGCCATTGCGGCATCCGCGCGCGCTAATAGGCCGCCGTCCATTTTGGTATTCCCGCTGCCGTTCATCGGAAGCACCTCGCGATTTTCGTTTCTGACCGCTATGTTATAATTCGATTCGCTGGCGGAAATCGAACCACTAGGCGATCGAGCGAGGGAGACATCTTATGCCGTGGAAAACTACCGAGAAGATCTGGCACAACGGGAAACATGTGAACTGGGAAGACGCGCACATCCACGTGCTGTCGCACTGCGTCAGCTATGCTTCCGCCGTGTTTGAGGGCATTCGGTGCTACAAGACCGACCAAGGTCCCGCGATATTTCGTCTCCGCGAGCACATGCAGCGTCTTTTGAATTCCGGGCACATCTATCGCATCGACGCCGGATACTCGGTGGACGATCTGGCCAGCGCGGCGGTCGAGTTGGTGCGCGTGAACGGTCTGGACTCCTGTTACATCCGCCCGGTGGTTCTGCGCGGTTACGGCGCTGCTGGCGTGGATCCAGACGGCTGCCCGATCGAGGTCTACATGGCCTGCTGGGAATGGGGCAAGTACCTCGGAGAAGAAGCGCTGCGCACCGGAGTGGACGTTTGCGTGAGTTCCTGGACCCGTCCGGCGCCAAACACCCTGCCGCAGATGGCCAAGGCCGCGGCCAACTACATGAACTCGCAATTGATCCGCATGGAAGCCCGGGTAAACGGCTACGTGGAAGGAATCGCGCTGGACGTACATGGTTATGTCAGCGAAGGATCGGGTGAGAACATTTTCCTGGTGATGGACGGAACGGTGATCACCCCGCTGCTTTCCAATTCGGCGCTGCCGGGCATCACCCGCAGCACTATCGTCACGCTGTGCCGCGATTTGGGCATTCCCGTCTCCGAGCAGCAGATTCCCCGCGAAATGCTGTACCTCGCGCAGGAAGTCTTCTTCGTGGGCACCGCCGCGGAAGTTACTCCGATTCGCTCGGTCGATCGCATCAAGATCGGCGCCGGCACTCGCGGCCCCATCACCCATCAGCTCCAGGATGAGTTCTTCGCTTACACCGAGGGCCGCAAGCCCGATATTCACGGGTGGCTGAGCCCGGTGCCCGTAACCGCCAACGCGGCAGGCCGGTAAGACACTTATCGCCTTTCCCATGCGGATTCAGTAGAATCGCGCGCGAGTAGGGGATGCGCCGGTGTTGCCGGTGCCTTTTCGCATTACGGAGCCGGTGTTCCGCTCGGGGGGCCAGTTGTACACCATAGCGCAAAAGTTGACCGCGGAGTTTGTCGGCACTTTTGCGTTCGTCCTGATCGGCTCCGGTTCAGTGTGCGCCGACGAATTTCTTCGCGCCGCGGGGCAACCCTCGATCGGACCTCTGGGCATCGCTCTCGCGTACGGCCTGACTTACGCGATTATGGCCTCCGTGCTCGGCCACATTTCCGGCGGTCACTTTAATCCAGCGGTTACCCTCGGGTATTGGGCCACCAAGCGGCAGGGATCGTTCTCATCGCTGGCGTACGTTGTCGTCCAGCTGCTGGGCGGGATCGTCGCCGCGTTCTTGCTGAAATGGACCGTCCCCGAAGCCATTTGGCGGCCGGTAGCGATGGGCACCCCAGACTTAGCAGCGGACCTCATGCGAGGGCCCGGGATGTGGCTCGAGGGCACACTGACCTTTCTGCTGGTCTTTGTGATCTTCGCCGCCAGCGTCGATCCCAAGGGGGCATTCCGGACGATTGCTGGCTTTGGCGCCGGATTGACCATCACCGTGGCCATGTTGCTGGATGCGCCGTTCACCGGCGCGGCTTTAAATCCGGCTCGCGTGTTGGGGCCGGCCATGGCCTCCCACCATTGGACGAACCACGGCGTCTACTGGGTCGCGCCCATGCTGGGCGGCCTGTTTGCCGCCTTCGCCTACGAGACGATTCTTCTGAAAGACGCATAGCCCGCCCTTCCTAAAAGGAGGCGTGATCCGGGTCCCTAAGAGCCGCCTAAACCTGCGTTTCGGTCCGTAGAACTCCCTAATCAATGCGTGGTTGGGGGTATCACTCAAGACAAGCCTGTGGCTGGGAGGTTTTGCGCCCATTTTAGCCACGTGCTACGGTGGCTTCAGCACCAATCCAACCTAGGATCCTGACTCGATGGCCGTAAACATTGATGATCTTCTGCGACGCGCGGTGCAGTGCAAGGCGTCGGATCTTCACATTAAGGTTGGAAATCATCCCTATTTGCGCGTCGATGGGCTCCTCCATCCGCTGAGCGACGTTCCCCGGATTACCCCGGAAGAGATGCTGGCGATGGCCTTTAGCATGATGACCAATCGCCAAAAGCAGAAATTCAAAGAGTCCGCGGAATTGGACATGGCTTACGGCGTCGCCGGCTTGGGGCGTTTCCGGGTAAACGTCTTCCAGCAGCGCGGCAACGTAGGACTGGTGTTGCGCGTAATTCCCACCAAGATTCGGACCATTGAAGAACTCGAGCTGCCCAAGGTAATCGCCGACGTTTGCGAAGAGCAGCGCGGCATGATTTTGGTCACCGGCACCACCGGATCGGGTAAGTCCACCACCCTGGCCGCGATGATCGATCGCATCAATTCCATCCGCGCCGAGCACATCATCACTATCGAAGATCCGATCGAATATTTGCATCGCGACAAGAAAGGCTTCATCAACCAGCGCGAAGTGGAAGTCGATACCGCGAGTTTTGCTACCGCGCTCCGTGCCGGGCTGCGCCAGGATCCGGACGTGGTTCTCGTAGGCGAAATGCGCGACCTCGAGACGATCCAGACCGCGTTGCTAGCCGCCGAGACCGGCCACCTGGTGCTCTCGACCCTGCACACTATCGACGCCACCGAGACCATTCAGCGCATCATTGCCGTCTTCCCTCCTCCCGAGCAAAAGCAGATTCGCTTGCAGATGGCCGCCACTTTGAAAGCAGTAGTCAGCCAGCGCCTGGTTCGCCGCGCCGACGGTGTAGGCCGCGTGCCCGCGGTAGAAGTAATGATCGCCACCGGCTACATCCGCGATTGCATCATCAACCCCGACAAAACAAGATTGATCCGCGACGCCATCGCCGCAGGCACCAGCCAATACGGCATGCAGACCTTCGATCAGTCCCTATACGAACTGTACAGCCGCAGCCTGATCACCTTCGAAGAAGCCCTGGCGCGCGCCTCCAATCCCGACGAATTCCGTCTCCGCGTCCAAGGCGTCCGCTCCTCCGCCGATTCCGCCCGCGAAGACATGGAACGCGCCATCAACGAATTCGACCGCCTAGAACACAAGGCCTAGCGCAAGTCAGCAACCCAACCGTTGTCCTAGTTTTTCACTTCGATCGTCCCGCACATCCGGTCCCAATTCCCAACGGATCCGTAGCCCCGGCAATCGTGTCGTAAAACATCCGATCGTCAAATCTCCCAAACCAAAAATGCAACCACCACCGCCAACCCCAAACCAGTCCGTAGCCCGACAATCGTGTCGGAAAACATCCAATCCCCAGGTCTCCCAAACCAAAAATGCAACCACACCGCCAACCTCAAACTGCTTCGTGGCACCCGGACTCCTGTCGGAAGAACAGCCTAGATCCAAAATCGCCTTAGGCGCCACCACCCCCCCGCGCCTTTACCCACTGCGAAAAGCGTAACGTCCGCCTGGCCCTCCGCGCTCGCGCTCGACCATCGCCAATCTCCCGCCCTAACGCGAACCCCGCCGCCACAGGATTATTTTCGATGTACCGGCAGATTCGCTGGAACTCGTGCGTATTCCTCACCCAATGGTCGTACGACTCGGGTTGCCGAAAGTGTTTGTTGATGCGGCCAAAAATTTGATTGCAATGGCGCGCGCTGACGCCTTTAATTCCCGCCATCACCCGAGCTACCGGCACAACCGGCGTGATCAACATATGCACGTGATTTGGCATCACCACATACGAGTGGAGCTGATAATGTCCGAGCCTTGAAGCTCCGTGGGTTAACGTATCAACAACGCATTTAGCCACCCGCGAGTCGCGCAGCCACGTCGGCCCAATCGCCGCCCCATCGATCACTCGATCCAACATCACGAACTTCTTACCCGCACTAATTTTCAAACCACTGGCCTGCTGCATGGCGACGGATTTGTGCAGATCTTTGGGTAAAGAGCCAGCCAGATGCCAGGTGAGGAATATAGCGGCGCCGTCAGGATGCCAATGAGGAAGGTTTCGCTTATAGAAGGTCACGGACTGATCCCTACGCGGCAAGTGTCGCGGATATGCCGGTGCGATTTCTATACGTCTAAGTACGTTGCCGTTGATGTTTTTTCGCGTACTTCCGCCGCATATCCGGCACGACTGTCGGAGCCTTTGTGATGAGTCGGTGGGTGCGTTTTTTGTTTTGGGAGACTTGCGGATCCGAGTTTTTCCGACACGATTGTCGGGGCTACGGACACTTTCCCAGTGTGCGCGCGATGGCGTTCGGGACGCTCGAGTATCGCTTGCCTTTGAAGCGAGTCGCGTTTGCGGGGCCTCGTCTTTCCGCCACGAGTGTCCGCGCTACGACGTCAAATACAATTGCAACGACAGCAGCGGCAACCGCAATCGCGCAACGAAAACTGCGTCCGGGCGAGCAACAAGAAGCCGGCCGCACCGCCTACACCAGTGCAGCAACTTCTACGGCAGCATCGCAGTAACAGAAGTCGCTGCCCCTAGCGCTTGATTCGCCGGGCTGCTCCTTCTATCCTTCTTGGGTGTTCGCCGCCCGACGCCAACTCTCCACCGAAAACGAACTGTACGTTGCCGCAGTAAATGCGCTGGCGCGCCGCGCCCATTCGGTGCACGAAATGAAGACCTTGCTCGCTCGCCGCACCGAAGACGAAAAACTAATCCGCGCGGTGGTGGACAAGCTCAAAGACCACCGCTACCTGGACGATGCGCGCTATGCCCTGGAATTTACCCGCAGCCGGGTGCGCACGCGCCGCCAGGGCCGCTTCCGCATCGCCCGCGAGCTGCGCACCCGCGGCGTTCCCGACGCGCCCATCGAGGCTGCCCTCGAGGTTGTCTTTGCAGAGACCGACGAGTCTGCCTTGGTGCGCGCCAAGCTCCAGCGCATGGCTAAATCGCGAGGCCCGCTCGATGCGCGCAAAATTGCCTCCATTTACCGCAGCCTGCTGCGAGCCGGCTTTGGCGGCGACGTGATCCAGAAAGAGATTCGCGCCTTGGGCGCCGCGGATGTTGAGTCCGACCCAGAGCCGGCCGGGAATTCCGATCCCGCTTAGCGGTCCCAAAGAAACTCTTGCGCTGACGCTCCGTACTACCCCGCATACACCGAAGTAGTTCCTTCCAACTACGCCCGCAGAGTGCTACGGTCAAACCGAAAGCGAGGTACTCCGATGCAAGAGCAAACTTCTCTCTCCGCCGGCGCGGACGCGATAAGCCAGGCGGAACTCATAAATCTCCCCGCTCGCCACGCCGGTAAATGCCGCGTCTGCCACCACCGCGATCGTCTCGCCATCGAGCGCCGATTCCTGAAATGGGACAAGCCCGGCCATATCGCTCGCGATCACGGGATCAAGAACCGCGCCAGCATCTACCGCCACGCACACGCGGCCAACCTCTTCGCGCGTCGCCAACGCCGCGCCATCTCCGCGTACAAAGCCGCACTGAAACAGTTCGAGATCGGACAAGGACCGCGTGAGGCCCTGACGTTCGCGGAGCAGCGCATCGAGATCGCTATCCGCCAACACCTCGCTGGATCCGCCTTTGCCATGCGGGACTGGGTCCGCCAAGCCATGTTCCACACCCATCGTCGCTCCGCGTCCGCGGGAGGCGCTGCCACCCAGCTATCGCCAAGTACCAATAAACCTAAATCGCAACACTGCCAGCAAGACGCGTGGATCTCTCTGATTCCAAAGGCCGGAAAGTTCCTGAATACAGGCGATTTTTCAAAACACATTTTGCCGCCATCGGCTTCTTTATCCGGTCTCTCCTCCGGCCTCCCCTTTCTTTCTTCGCCGTCCCTCTGCGATAATATGAATCGATTCGTGCGACCGGAACCCAACGCCAAACGGATAACCACAAACCCACGATGACCGGCAACGAAATCCGACAGACGTTCTTGAAGTTCTTTGAAGGCAACGGGCACCGCATCGTCCGCAGCTCGTCGCTTGTCCCGATGAACGATCCCACCCTGCTTTTCACCAATGCCGGGATGAACCAGTTCAAAGACGTCTTTCTGGGCGCCGAACAGCGCGATTACCGCCGGGCCACTACCTGCCAGAAATGCGTCCGTGCGGGCGGCAAGCACAACGACCTGGAAAACGTGGGCTTCACCAATCGCCACCACACGTTTTTCGAGATGCTCGGCAATTTCTCGTTCGGCGATTATTTCAAGAAGGAAGCGATCGCCTTCGCGTGGGACCTCGTGACGTCGCCGCAGTGGTTCGGTATTCCCGTGGAAAAACTGTATGTGACTATTTTCAAGGGCGAGGACGGCATCGAGCGCGACGCCGAAGCGTACGAACACTGGCTCGGACAAGGGATAACGAAAGAGCGCATTTACGAATTCGGATCGCATGAAAATTTTTGGGCTATGGGCGATACCGGCCCTTGCGGCCCGTGCAGCGAGATTCACTACGACATGGGCCCGGTGGCTTCCGATAAGGGGCACGCCGATTGCGAATTCGGATGCGAGTGCGGCCGCTACGTCGAAATCTGGAATTTGGTGTTTATGCAGTTCAATCGCGACGCAGCCGGCGCGCTCTTACCGCTGCCGCGTCCTTCCGTGGATACCGGCGCCGGTCTGGAACGAATCGCTGCGGTGCTGCAGGGGAAGATCAGCAACTTCGATACCGACCTGTTTCAGCCGCTGATGGCGGAAGCCGCAAAGCTCGCCGGGCTGCCCGCCGACAAAGAGGAAATCCAAGCGTCGCTGCGAATTATCGCCGACCACTCGCGCGCCGCCACCTTCCTGATTTCCGACGGTGTGGTCCCCTCGAACGAAGGTCGCGGCTACGTGCTGCGAAAGATCATCCGGCGGGCGCTGCGGCACGCCAAACTAATCGAAGGCAAGTTCCCTTTCCTCTCGAAAATGTCGGTGGCGGTGCGATTGGAAATGCGCGACGCATATCCCGAGCTGGAGGAGACAGCGGCCAGAGTCACCAAAGTGTTGGACGAAGAAGAACTTCGCTTCGCGCGCACCGTCGACGTGGGACTGGCCAAACTTGACGAATTGATCACCGAGTTCAAGGCAGCGCGAGGCACCGACGCAGCCGCGGACGCGCTTTCGGGCCAGCAGGTTTTCAACCTGTACAGCACCCATGGCCTGCCTCAGGATTTCATCAAAGACGTCACCCACGACCTGGGTGTGCCGGTTTTCTGGAACGAGTTTGATGCGGCCATGCTGGAAGAGCGCGAGCGCGCCAAAGCATCCTGGAAAGGCGGCAGCAAGGAAGCCGCCAATCCGATTTACGGAAAACTGGCCGAAACGTTCAAGACCGGCACCGACTTTTACTATGGAACGACGTCGCGCGACTGCCACATTGAGGCCATCGTAACTAAGAACGGCCAAGTAAGCGAACTGAAGGCCGGCGAGTCTGGCGAGGTCGTACTCGATCGCACCGCGATCTACTCGGAATCGGGCGGCCAGCAGGCGGACACCGGAGCTTTCTACGACAATGACCTTTCGCTCGAAGTGGCGCAGGTGAGGGGCGCGTACTACCCGATTACCGGCTTGATCGCGCACCGGGTGGTGGCCAAGGAGGATTTGCAGGTGGGCGACCGCGTCGCGACGGTAGCGGACGCCCAGCGCCGCGCGCGCAGCAAGCGGAATCACACCGCTACGCACCTGCTGCACGCCGCGTTGCGCAACAATTTGGGCACCCACGTGAGGCAAGCCGGATCTTTGGTGGCGCCGAATCATCTGCGTTTCGATTTCTCTCATTTCGCCGCGGTGGATCCCAGCGAGCTGAAAGAAATCGAAGAAGCGGTCAATGAAGAGATCTTAAGGAATACCAGGATCACCACCGATCTGATGAACATCGATGACGCGTTGGCGTCAGGCGCGATCGCCTTTTTCGGCGATAAGTATCCCTCGGAGAACGTGCGCGTGGTGACCATCCTCGATTCCGCCGCTCCGCGCGGCTTCTATAGCAAGGAACTGTGCGGCGGCACCCACGTGGCTTGCAGCGGCGAAATCGGGATGTTCAAGATTCTCAGCGAACAATCCGTCGCGGCCGGGGTTCGCCGAATCGAAGCAATCTCTGGAGATACCGCGCTGGCCGAATATCAACGCGCTCTGGCCACCCTGCGCGCTTTGGCCGGCCGCTTGAATGCGGGCGAGGATGAGCTGCTGGCGGCGGTGGATCGGCGAGAACTCGAGATCAAGACGCTGGAAAAGCAGCTCGAAGAGTTCCGACGGAAGGCGGCAGGATCGCTGGCCGAGGACCTGCTAGCTAAAGTCCGTCCCGTGAAGGATATCCGGCTAGTCGCGGCGCGCGTTACCGGCGTCGACCGCGATGGCATGCGGCAATTGGTAGACACCCTGCGCCAAAAAATGGGCTCCGGGGTGGTGGTGCTACTTTCCGGCGATGACGGCAAAGTGGCGCTAATCGCTGGGGTTACCAAGGACCTGATCCCCCGGCTGCATGCCGGCAAGATCGTGCAAGAGTTGGCCCGCCTGGTCGGCGGTTCGGGCGGCGGCAGGCCGGACCTCGCGGAGGCTGGCGGTAAAGACACATCCGCGATAGAAACGGCTTTGGAGCAGTTGATTCCCCTCCTCGAACGAATGTTATAATCGCTGTAGCGCCAGAGGATTACGCATGTATCGTTATGGGTGTGCGTGGTCCCGTTTTGTTCTTGGAAGTCGATTCGTCTCTGCCTTCCCCCTCAAGATGTCAACTCGGTCCATCACGGTAGCAATTGCGCTCGCTGGGCTGTGGCTTAGTTCTGCTACAGCTACTCGGGCACAAATTGCATCCTATGTAGACGAACATGGAAAAGTTATCTACACAAACGACTCCCCGTCACCCCGGCGCACTGCTGTGAAGCCCCGGGCGCATCTCGACGGGCCGGCTCTGAGCGTCACGCCGCCCGATTCAACCGCCGTTTCCGTCGCTAGCCTTGGATTAATCTCTTCCAACGGTACGGAAAGCGGATTGGACCAAATCGTGCGGGAGGCCTCTGAGCGGCACAATCTCGATCCGGCGCTGGTGAAGGCTGTGATCGGGACGGAGTCTGGATGGAATCCGAAAGCGGTGTCGAACAAAGGCGCCCTGGGCCTGATGCAGTTGATCCCTTCAACTGCCGGACGCATGGGCGTGAGCAACGCGTTCGATCCTGCTCAAAATGTGGATGGCGGGGCGCGGTATCTCCGCTCGCTGCTCGACCGGTACCACGGCAATCTGGAAATGTCCCTGGCGGCATACAATGCCGGCGAGGGCGCTGTGGAGCGGTTTGGCGGCGTGCCAGCGTATCCGGAGACACGCGCTTACGTAAAAAAGGTGACGAACTCATACTTCCGACCCGGCAGCGGCCGTGATCCGAAACTGTGGGAGCCTCGAAGACCCCCAGTCCGGCAGACCGTGACGCCCGATGGCCGGGTGATATTTACGAACGAATGACGCCCCAGGCGCATACCCAGTCTCTTCGTTCTCGCGCAGTTCAAGCCACCGCACCCGCGGCGCTGCTAGTCCTCGCTCTGCTTGGATCGGCGTTCCCTGCCCATGCACAGAAGCGCGTACCGGTTCACGAGCAATATCAGCAGGCCGTCAAACTCCGCGATAAATTGGAAAGTAAGAGCGAAAAGGATCGTACTCTCGCGGATTACAAGACCGCGGCGAACGCTTTCCGCAAGATTTTCATGAGCACTTCGCGAATCCCGGAAGCTCCGGATTCCCTCTTTGCTGCGGCACGGCTGTACCGAGAGATGGGACGGCAGTTCGAACCCGAATATTTTGATACTGCGATCGTTACGTATCGCTTCCTGCTGCGGTCGTATACCAACAGCCACTACCGCGCCGACGCGCTCTTTAGCATCGGTCAGATTCAGCAGCAGGATCAGGAGCGGCTGGACGACGCGAAAGCGACCTTCCAGGAATACTTGAAGCAATTCCCGAAAGACGAGAATGCCAACGATGCACGCGTTGCGCTGGACCAGATCGCCGAAGCGCGCGCCACCCAGCCGCACGCAGCGGCTGTCCCGGCTAACGCTCCGGCTGCGCCGGAGACAGACTCGCCAAGTCCCGCGAGCGGCGGTCCGCAAAGTAACGACCTGCCCGCGGGGGCGGCAACCTCCGGAGGCGCAACCGCCGCCCAGGGTTCGCGTCCACCACGGGTGACCAGCATTCGCTCGTGGAATGGCGATGACTACACACGGATCGTGGTGGACCTGGACAACAGCGTGAAGTTTCAGTCCAGCCGGATTTTCTCTCCCGACCGCATTTACTTCGATCTGTACGGGGCCAAGCTGGCCCCGGGCCTGGCGGGCAAGACATTTGACGTCAACAATGGCTTTCTGAAGTCGATTCGCGCCGGGCAGAACAAGGCCGGCGTGGTGCGGCTCGTTTTGGATGTGGATAGCGTGCAGGAGTATTCAGCGTTCCTGCTGCAGCACCCCTACCGCCTGGTGATCAACGTTCAGGGAGCGCCGGCGCCAGCCGAGCAGGCGCTGAATCGCGGCAAGCAGCCGTCCACAAAATCGACCACTGCTGCGCCCGACAAGACCGAGTCCGACGCGCCCGCCAATGCAGCGGCGCCCACGGATCCGCCCGAACCGAAGCTAACCGCGGCCACACCGTCGCCGGAGCTGCCCGACAACAAGCCGCCCGAGACGCCGATGCACCAACCCAAGGAACTGCCGATGCATCGCGCGGCGGCGCACAACAACATTACCCCGGGGACGACGCCGGGTTCCCAGTTGACCCACGACGGGCAGCGCTCGCTAACGCGCGCTCTGGGCTTGAAGATTAATCGCATCGTCATCGACGCCGGACACGGCGGCCACGACACTGGGACCATCGGCCCGCACGGGCTGCTGGAGAAGGATTTGTGCCTGGACGTGGCGTTGCGGCTCGGCACTATGATCGAGGAACGGCTCCCCGGCGCGGAGGTGGTGTATACCCGCAAGGACGACACTTTTGTTTCACTGGAGCAGCGCACCGCAATCGCCAACCAGGCGCGCGCCGACTTGTTTATCTCCATTCACGCCAATTCGAGCCACGATCCGAAGGCGCGGGGAATCGAAACCTTCTACCTGAACTTTTCCACTTCCCAGGACGCCATGGAAGTGGCCGCGCGTGAAAATGCTCTGGCGCAAACGCCGATTCACGACTTGCAGGACATGATCCAGAAGATCGCCCGGAACGAGAAGATTGAAGAATCCAAGGAACTCGCCGGGGACATTCAGACTTCCCTTTCCAAGAAGCTGCAGCAAACCAACCATGCGGAGATGAGCCGCGGCGTGAAGCGCGCGCCGTTCGTGGTGCTGATCGGGGCGGAGATGCCGTCGGTGCTGACCGAGATCTCGTTTATCAGCAACCCAACCGACGAAAAGCTGCTAAAGAAGACCGAGGAACGAGACGTGGTGGCCGAAGGGTTGTTCCGCGGAGTGAGCAGTTACCTGGCCAGCCTCAATAGCTTGAACTTCAAGCAGCAGAAAGTGGTCGCGATCCGGCCCGCTTCCCTGGCGCAAGACGGGAACCCTAAGTAGAATATCAGCGTCTAATCCATCATGAGAATTGTCGCTCGCTTCCAAATCGCGGCGGTGCTGTGGCTGGGTCTGGCCATGGCTTTCGCCTTGCCGGCCGCTACCACGGCCCCTTCTGCGCAGACCAGCACTCGGCTCCCCGATTCGTTCTCCGGATGGACTGGAGGGCCCCAAACGTCCCTGGAGGCCTCCACAGTGGCCGGCGGCGCTAACACCGCCATCCTGGGCGAGTACGGCTATGTCGCCGGTTGGGACCGCGGCTACAGCAAAGGCGGGAATTCGGTGGAAGTTCGCCTATATCAGACCAAGGACCCCAGCGACGGATATGGGTTGTATTCGTACCTGCGGGCACCGGAGATGCATGGAACAGACATTACCGAGCATTCGTCGATCTCCTCGGCTCGCGCACTGATCCTGCAGGGCAATTTCGTGGTGGACGTCACCGGGAAGGATTTCTCGGTGGTCGCGCCAGACCTGAAAGCGCTGATCGCCGCGCTGGCACCCCACGCCGAATCGGGGGCCTATCCGATTCTGTGGCAGCACTTGCCGTTGGCCGGGATGGAGTCGAAATCCGATCATTACGTTTTGGGACCGGAAGCCTTGAACGCATTTCTTTCCTCTCGGGGAGGGTGACTGGCTGGGGTTTGCTCATGGCGCGGAAGCGGAGGTGGCGCGGTATCGGATACATGGGGACGAATTGACGCTGCTGGTGGTTGACTTCCCTACCCCGCAGATCGCCACGAGCCAGCTCGAACAATTCTCGCAACGCTTCAATTTGAATGCGGCGAATCCGGGTGATGCGCGGCCGGCGGTTTACGCGCGACGGGAATTGACGATGGTCGGGTTAGTGGCCGGCGCGCACAGCCAGGCGGAAGCCGACACGCTGCTGGGTGAGGTGCACTCGGCGATACATGTGACCTGGAACGAGCCGGGCGCTGCTTTCACCGAGCCAGGGATCGGGCCTATCGTCGTCGGAATCATCGTGGGAACCGGGGTGATCTGCATGTTCGCGGTGATTGCGGGAGTGGCGTTTGGCGGCGTGCGGCTGCTGGTGAAGCGTTTGTTGCCCGGCAAAGTGTTCGATCGCGATAGCCAATTGCAGGTGCTGCAGCTTGGATTGGGAAGCAAGCCGATTCAGGTGCAGGATTTCTATGGGATCGCTAAGCCCGAAGGCGCCAAACCTCCGGTGGAGTAAGCGGCGTCTGCCGCGTCAGATCTTGCGCAGCACGGCCGTTCCGGATTTGTCCGGAATGGGAATTACCTTCTCGGGCTTGTCGGCCAGAAATTCGTCCACTGCCTTTTCCGCTCCGGTCCAGCACAGGTTGGCGTAATCATGCAGGATCAGGAAGCCGCCCGGAACGAGGCGCGGATAAAAATATCGCAGCGCGGCCTGGAATGGAGCGTATAAGTCGCAATCCAGATGAACCAGGCAGAACGATAGATTTTCGGGCATTTGAGAAGCGGAGTCCGGGAAATATCCCTGGATGCAGCGGACATTCTCCGAGCCCACCAGCGACTGTACGGCGGAAAGCGAAGTGTCACTGAATTGCATTACCGCTGCGGCGTCCACTCCCTGCAAGTCATCCGCAGGAAAACCGGCGAAGGTATCGAGAAGATAGGCGGTGGCGCCGATCTTGCGAGCCAGGGCGGCGAGAAGAAATGCGGTGTTGCCCTTGTAGACGCCAAGCTCGGCGATATCACCGCGCAGGCCTTCCTTAAGGATTTGGTCACACACCATATTCAGGAAATAAAAGCGGGTCAGGTCGCCGCGATTGTTCACCTGATTGCCCTTGAAAAACGCGCGGGCGCTGCGGGGCCGGAAGGCGCCGCCACTCCGAACGTATTCGGCATAACTATCGGAGTAGCGGTCCGGCAAGTAGCCAACGTAAGTCCCCGGCCAGATGCTGGTGATGCCCAAGCGGCACGGCAGTGAGCGAAGCCGGGTGTAGATGGCTTTGCGCAAGCGAGCGGGATCGGTGAAAAGGCGCCGCAGGCGCGTGAAAAACGATTCGGGATGACGTGCGCTGACGACGCTTTCCATTACGCACCTGTCCGCACGGGCTGCGGGATGCCCGGCGCGAGCAGTTCGGCGGCCGCCTGTACCACCTGATCGACGGAGATGGTGCGCAGGCAATAGGGCTGATCGAAGATGCAGCGATCCGAACACGGGCGGCACCAAAAGCCTTCGCGAATGACCACACGATTCTGGCTGCCGACCGGGCCAAACCATGCCGGAGTGTTCGGCCCGAAAATCCCCACCACGCGGGTGCCCAGCGCGGTAGCCACATGCATCGGTCCGCTATCGTTGCAAATCACCACGCTGCATCGCGCCAGCACCGCGGCAAATTCGCGCAGCGGGAGCCCGACGCGGACGAACCCGCGGCCTTGCGCGGAGGTCTTGTGGGGCTCTTCAAACCACAGGATTTTCGCGGAGAATTGAGCGGCCAAGCGCTCGCCGGCGGCGCGAAAGTTTTCCTCGCCCCATTGGCGAGTGGCTACGCGCGCACCGGGGTGCAAGCCGATCACCAAGTCGTGCTCGCCGATTCCCTGCTGGGCGAGAAATTGCGCCGCAGCCTGGTGATCGGCGGGAGAGAGTTTCAGCCGGGGCTGGGCGTCCAGGATCGGCTGGCCCAGGTGCTCGAGCAAGTGCAGCCAGCGGCTGGCGTAATGCGGATGCTCGACGTCGGGCGCGGCCACATCGGTAAGAAAACACTTCCCGCCATAAAATCCGTAGCCCACACGTTGGTTGGCGCGAGTGAGCCACAAAAACCAATTGTCGCGGATATCGGCGCGAGGACTAAGCGCCAGATCGAATTTTTCGCGGCGCAACGCGCGGGTGACGCGGGCCATGCGCATCCACGAGGAGGAAAAGGGATTGTGCTTCTTCCAACGGGATACGGCGACGATCCAGGGGACCTCGACGGCGACGAGTTCGTCGACCAGCTTTTCGCTTTCGATCAGCGGGAAGAAGCGGGGATTGCCGGCCAGGACGATCCGTGCGTCGGGATAATGGAAGCGCAGGTTCTGGAGAAAGGGCAGGACCAGAGCCACATCGCCCAGCTGCCCGTATTCAACGACCAAAATCTTGAAGGGGTTCGGGGCGCCCGCGGGCCGGCGCGGCCTTCCGGCATCCATCGCGCGGACAAACGGGGCCAAAATCGTTTCCGCCAGACGGATCAGGCGCCACCTGTTCGGGGAAAACTTGGAGACGCAGCCACGGGCGGCGGCTTCTGCATCGCGCTGCGAGAGTGCATGCAGACCCGGCGGCAGCGCGGGAGGTGAAGATCCGTCGTGATGGGCGGGCGCGGGCATGTGGCTAATCGCCGCGGCTCCTCGAGCGAATGGCCGGAGCTGCTTCCTCGGCCACCAGGAAGGAGCCTTCCACGATCTTGCTGATGATGTGACCAATTAATATGTGCGATTCCTGAATGCGCGAAGTGACGTCGGAAGGAACGCAGATGCAAAGATCAACGCTGGCGGCCAGTTTGCCGCCGGAGCGGCCGGTTAGCCCGATGGTAAATGCGCCGAGTTGCCTGGCCGCGGCCGCGCCGCGCAGGACGTTTTCGGAGTTACCGCTGGTGGAAATGGCGAGGACCACGTCGCCAGACTTTCCGAGAGCCTGGACCTGGCGGGAAAAGATTTCGGCGAAGCCATAGTCGTTGCTCACCGCGGTGAGCGCGGAGGTATCGGTGGTGAGGGCGATGGCGGCGAGGGCTTTGCGGTCAGCCTCAAAGCGTCCGACAAATTCCGCGGCAATGTGCTGGGCGTCGGAGGCGCTACCGCCGTTTCCGAAGACGAGCAATTTGCTACCTTCGCGGAGGCGGCGCAGGATGATGGCCGCGGCTTCGGCGATGGGGCCGGCACAATCGGCGGCGAGCTGCTGCTTGACGGCAACGCTTGCTTCGATTTCGCGGGCGATCTGAGCTTTAACGTCCATGTTGGCCTTCCGCCGGGCCGATGAAGCGATGAGTGCGCGCGGCATAAAACGGCATTTTAAACATTTTTAGCGTTCTGAAAAAACGGGCGCGAGGTTCGCAAAGAAAACGGAAAAACCATTCGGCGCCGATGAACTCGACCCACTTTGGCGCGCGAGCCTTGCGGCCGGAAACGAAATCCAAAGTTCCGCCGAGGCCATAGGCGCAGTGGACGCCGATGGCGGCGAGGCGCGCCGCGTTGTCATCGATCCAATACTCCTGCTTGGGCGGCCCGAAACATACCACCACATGATGCGCGCGGGCTTGTTGAATGCGGGCGAGAATCTGTTCGTTGGCATCGCGACCGAAGGGGTATGGGGCGATGGGCGGCGAGTACCCGGTGATCTGTACTCCCGGGAAGCGGTCGCGCAAGACCGCTGCGGCGCCGGAGTTGGATTCCTCATTTGCGCCCAAGAGAAAAAGGCGCTGCGAAGTTCGCTGGCAATGACCGGCCAGATCGAAAACAAAATTGGAGCCATTCTGCCGGGTAATTTCGTAAGCGGGATACAGCAGTTTGCAGATGCCCTGGAGCACGCGACCGTCGATGGTGTTTCGCGAGCGCGTCAGAATCTCAGCCATGTGCGGATCTTCATGCGCCAGGGCAAAAATCTCCGCGTGCACGGTGACGACGTGCACGGTCTGCCCCGGACGCGGCGCGAAAACATCTTCGAGCGGGATGGAATCGAGAGTGGTGCGCCCGCACTGCAGCCGGTAGCCTTCGCCGGCATGCGTGCCGCTGGCCGCCGGCGCCGTTTCAGGCGGGAAGTTCGCTGCGCTCATGCGAAGGCGGCCTCCCTGCCAGGGTGAGACCCAGGCACGTCCCGACCACAAACCAGATCATCAGGTATTCGCTAAACGCGAAGGGATATTGCGAGGTGTGCATCACGATCAGAATACACACCGGGACCGCCTGGGCGATCAATAGCAGCGGATTTAAGCTCAATTCCCTCTTACGGAAGTATGCGAACAGCGAGCAGCAGAACCAGATAAAGCCGGCGTAGGCTGGAAAGCCGAAATGTTCCAGCAAAAATGCGTAGCCGCTTTCGGGAATTTTCCGTACGTCGTCGCTGGTACCCTTTCCGAGAATATTGCCGGAATCGGTGAATCCCTTTTGATAAAACCAGATCAGCCCTTCGGCATGTTCACCACCGGGGCGCTGGCTGGTTACTTCACTGGTTTCCGAGTTGGCAAATTCGGCCAACGGGGAAATCGCGACGGTGGCCACGATTACCGCGAAGGCGAGGCCGCCGATGAGCACGAATTTCCGCAGACGCAGCAATACGTAGCCAATGGAGAGCGCGACAAAGATCCAGGCCGAGCGGCTAAAGGTGAAGAACAGCGCAAAGCCGCACAGCGCCAGCATCAGGTAATTGAACCAATTGTGGCGATAGAAGTAGGCAAGCAGCAAAACCGGCATAGCCATCGCGAAACTCAGGGCCAGCGGGTCGGCAAAGGTGCCCATGGCGCGGAACGACGATAGAAACAGGAAGGCTTCGCGGCCGGCGCCGGTGGCGGAAACGCCTTGATCTTCAAGCACGGTGGCGGGATCGTCGCCCTTGACGTCCATATTGTAGACGGCGATATCCGCGTTCTGTTTCCAGAAATCGATGCGGGTGAACAGGAACATGCCGATGGCGATTACGGCCAGGCCGGCGAGGAATATGGTCATGTGGCGGATGAAGCGCTTGGAGAATTCCGGGCGCAGCCAGGTGAAAGCCATGGCCACGGTGAGGATTTGAATTGGGTAGCACATCATGCGAAGTTTGCGAACGCCTTCGACGTTGAGGTCGTCGAGGAACATCGCGCCACATATGTAGCGCACCACGCAGTAGGCGGTAAAAAAGAGCAGCACCAGCATCGGCCGCGGCCACGGCCCCTGATAATTCTGCGAGAGCAGCATCAGGGCGTAGAAAAAAAGCCCGAGCAGCAGGAATTCCTTGAAAAAGATCATGCTGCGGCAGAAATCGCGTCCCGCGATTCGATTGGTATACAGGTAGGCCAGCAGGAAATTCTGGATGTAGGCCGCGGCGAAAATAAAATAGAGCGAGTTCTCCTTCCAGATCCACAGCACCGCCAACGCCGCCACCAGAACAAGTGATGAATAAAGCGCCAAGGTTATCCCCGTCCTTGTGCGTTCATCATGGCCGTTCACCGCGGCGAACATCGGCGGAGGCAATCCCGGCACCCTGCGGCACCAGAGGTTCCAAATAGCCCGGAGCGCCCGAAAGCGCCGCATCGAGCGCAGCGTGCACCTGCTTGGAAGGAGAGGATGCGCCGGCACGGATGAAGATGGTGTTGCCGCGAGTAGTGTGCGCCGGCGAATAATTGTGTGCCGCCAGCAAATCGTTGATCAGCTGCAGGTCGCGGTGGGTCCACACGCGACTGCCATCCACGGTGTGGGCGTGGGTTTCGACGATGATGGCGCGAAAGCTGTATGTATCGAACGGAATCGAGCGGAGAACGCTGAGCTCGTGGCCCTCGACGTCGACGCTGAGCAGGTCGATCTGCTGCGGCAAGCCGATGCCGCGGACGGCATCTTCGAAGCGCTGCAACTGCACCCGGCAAGTATCTTTTGCCTGGCTGTGAATCGCCTGGTGCATCTCACGATGGTTGGGATCCTGGGTTTCGGGGATATAGGATTGGTCGCGCAGGCTGACCATCACCGATTCGCCAGTGCGGTCGGAGATGCCGACGTTGCGGCAAGCCACCCGGGAATTGAACAGGTACAAGCGCTTGAGGCGAAGGAAAGTGTTGGCCACCGGCTCAAAGCACACGCCCCGCGCGCCGCGCAAAGCCCAATAAAAACTGTTGGAGCTGTGATAACCGTCGTTGGCACCGATATCGACGAACGTTTTCACCCCGCCGAGCAGCTGCTGCACCTCAAAATCCTCCCGGAATTCCGCGAAACCTCTTTTGCGAAACGGCAAGCGCAGTTTCTCCGCGACGTAGAACAGCCAAAACATCTGGCTGTACGCGGGAGACTTTTTCAGGAATTCCTTGAAGGCGCCCATCTGGCTCCGTTTTTCTTAAGTCCGCCACCACCGGCCAGCATTCCGAGAATCAAGGCCACCCGAGGCGGATTCGATCGTGTTCGATTGCGCTAATCCGTCGATTCAGCTCCCACGTGCACGGGAGGCAACCCTTCGTAAGCGGCACGGCCACGAACCTGAGTTCCCTGCCGCAGCCGCCACGAGAAGGCAAACATGATGGCCGCGGCATAGAGCAGCCAATAAATTGAAGTGCCCAAGGCCAGTCCGGGCAGATTATACAAATACGCGCCGAGCAGTTTGCACACCAGCCCAGCGGGGAACGCGGCCAGGCTGGCCCACATGAACAGGCGCTCTTCACGAATAATGTACAAGCTGTTGGAATAAGCGACGCACGCCAGCATGCCGATCAAATAGCCCAGCAGCAACACCAATACCAGCCAGTCGTTGGCGAAATACTCGAAGTACGGGCGAATGGCGTGAATCCTCATCGAATAGAGCACGAACACACCGCCACAGCCGGCCGCGAGAAGAGCCAGGCTGACCAGCACCGAACGTATGGCCACGTGGCGGGTGCCGGTGCGCAGACGCGCCCAGCCTCCGGCGGTTCCCATCTCCGCCAGTGCTTTCTGGGCCGGCTGCATGTAACCGGCAAAGGTGACGGAGACAACGTTGAGCACGATGCGCGAGAAGAAATAGTAGATGGTGAGGCTGCCCTCGCGGCACAGCGAAGCAATCACGCCATCGAACAGCGGCTCGATCTTGGATACCGCGCCACCCCCGATGAGCGGGAGAGTGCGGTCGCGGAGCGAGGCCATGTGAGTCCAGAAGAGGCCGCGCTTGTAGTGGAACGATCCGCTTCCGAGGTTGGGGAAAACCAGCGCCAGGGCGTTTCCGCCCACCAGGCACATCGCGATATCGCTAAGGTTGGTGACCGAGTGCAGCCGCGACAGCATCAGCAGGCTGAGCAGCCAGCCCCAGAAAACGCTCATCTGCGCGGAGACTGGCCGCTCCTGCGCGAAGAGGTAGCAATTTTTAGCGGAGAGCGCCGAGAAAAGGATTTGATACACCGAGTACAGCAGAATCACCCGGCCGACCTGGTGGACGTCAATCCACGCCAGCTTGCGGAACAGCACCGGGAACATCCACAGGGTGGGATAGTAGAAAACGGCAAGCAGCAACGTGCCCGCAGCCAAGGTGCCCAGCAGGCAATTCCACAACACGGAAGCTTCGCTGTCGTCGGACTTGCTCTTGGCTTCGACAAACATGGGAATCAAAACGTTGTTGAGCGCGCCGAAAGCCAGCGTAAATATCGCCAGGGGAGCTACGATCGAAGCGAAATACAGGTCCGACCGCGTTCCTACACCCAACTTGTAGAGCGTACCGAGCTGGAAAATCAGGCTCGCGAAGGTGTTGACCCCGGAAAAGAAAAGCGAGCCGGAATACTTCCAACTGATTCGGCCGATGAAACTCCGCTTCACTTCCCCCCCTTAGGTCTGGACTGGCCTATCGTTCAGCTCTATTTACTGCGCGCGCCGGAAATGAATCTGGCGCGGCATGGCTCACGATCCGGCAAAAGCTTCGGCACGCTCCGCGGTTTCCTCAAACGCTTTCATCATTTCGCAGGCGTTGCGGTCCCAGGTAAAAAACTTGGCGCGCGCCAGTCCACGCTCGACCAGCGCCTGGCGGAGCGAATCATCCCGCAAAACCTTCTCGATCGCCGCGGCAATCGAGGTCACGTCCTCGGGATCGGCGTGCACGGCAGCCTGGCCGGTGACTTCGAGCAGCGCGCCGCGGTTAGAGGTAACTACCGGGCAACCGCAGGCCATCGCCTCGAGGCACGGGAGCCCAAACCCCTCATAAAGCGAAGGATACACGAAGGCATGGGCGAGGCTATAGAGCCCAGCCAAATCCTCGTCCGCGACGTGTCCAGTAAAGATTACGTCATCCTTCAGACCGGCGACGAGAATCTCGGCAAAGATGCGGTCATATAGCCATCCCTTGCGCCCAACGATCACCAGAGACGCGGTAGTGTGGCCGCTTTCCCGGAGCAACTGGAAGGCACGCAACAGCCGCGACAAATTCTTGCGCGGCTCGAGAGTCGCTACGCACAGCAGGAATTGCTGGGGCAACGCATACTTTTCCCGCAGCCGGTTCAGGGCCGCGGGATCTTCCACCCGGCGAAGGTTCGAACGCACCGCCAGATCGATCACCCGGATATCGCCGCGGCGGGCGCCAAAAAGCTTTTGCAAATCGTTGCGCGAGGACTGGCTGTCAGTGACCAGAAGCTGGCTGGTGCGTATGGCATGCCCGCCGAGGGTCTGAAAATAAATGCGCGAGGTGCGCTTCATGGTTTCCGGGTAGAGCCACGGGGTGGCGTCATGCACCGTCCAGCCGTGCGGGCAGCGGCACCACAGCGGCGGCGGGAAAATGGGAAAGTGCAGGAAATCGAGCTGCGAAACGGCCGGACTGAAAGTGAAAAAGACGTTCTTGGAGAGCAGTTCGCCGCGCACCGGGAAGACCACCGGTTGAAAGCCGCCGCGGGCGTCGGCAAACGCGGGATGCACATCTTCGGAAAAGAACAGCACGTATTCATTTTCCTGGTCAAGACGCAGCAGGGCGCGAGTCATTTCGATCGCTACCCGCTCCATGCCCGTCACCGGGCGCCAAATTGCCGTCAGATCAATTCCTACGCGCATTCATTCCGCTCCGCACTGGCAGCCACTTACAGAGCTGCGCTGGCCGGGCGCGCATCCGATCGTTTGCAAAACTAATACCGCTAGCCGGTTGCGAACTCTTCCGCCCAGCCAGTTATTTCAGGCACCGCCCCTGGCCGCAGGGTTTTGCCCGGCACTTAGTGAGATGAGATCCGTCTGGCACGGGCAACCTCACCTCAGGTGCAGGCTGTGGCTACCTTCCGGTGCCTTTCAACACCACCAGCGCCGTGCGCAGCAAGATTTGCAGATCGAGCCTTAAATTCCAGTGCTCGATGTACTCCATGTCGCAGCGCATGTTGGTTTCAAACGATGGATCCTGGCGCGCGGCCACCTGCCAGAAACCGGTAATCCCGGGACGCACGTCCAGCCGGCGCAAATGATCGAGGTCGTATTGTTCGTAGTCGTCGAGGGGATGGGGACGCGGACCGACCAGGCTCATTTCGCCGCGCAGCACGTTCCAGAGCTGGGGCAATTCGTCCACGCTGTATTTGCGCAGAACTTTTCCGAGCCGGGTGATGCGCGGATCGTCCTCGATCTTGAAACACGGGCCGTCGCGTTCGTTGCGATCGCGCAGAGAATCTTTGAGGGCGTCGGCGTTGGAGACCATGGTGCGCAGCTTGAGGCAGGCAAAGGTGCGGCCTTTTTTGCCGACGCGCCAGGAGCGGTACAGCGCCGGCCCGGCCGAATCGAGACGAATCCAGATGGCGGCTATGCCCAGAATGGGCGCGGAAAAAATCAGGGCGAGGGAGGAAACGGTAAGATCCAGCAGGCGTTTGGCAAACAACCCGAGAGCCGGGATGGGCTCCCAGTGCAGCTCCATCACCGGAAAATCGCCGATTTGGCGAAGCGGAGCGCGCCAGCCCAGACCGTCGTAGAGATCGGGGACTACTTTGACGTCCAGGCGGTGGAAGCGCGCTTCCATGAAAACCTGCTTGACCAGCTCGCGCTCCGACGGGATGGTGATGAATACTTCGTCGATAAATTCGGCGCGGGCCACCCGCGACAGCTCCTCGATCTTACCCAACATGCGTGGGTCGCCGCAGTGGTTGCCGTCGAGAAACCCTTTGAAGCGATAGCCCAGAAGCTTGTTCGATTCCAGCTCGCGGGCCAGCGCCTGGCCCACCCGGCCGGCGCCTACGATCAAGGCGTTGCGCGCGCCAATGCCCTGTTCCATGCGGTGCATCACCAACTGGTGCTTGCCGTAGCGCCAAGCCACCAGAGCGAGCACATTGAGCAGCGAGGCGATGGCCACGATCATGCGGGAGACCACTTTGACGCCGGAAAGATAGATGAAGGCGGTGAGCAGCAAGGTGGCAAAGAAAACCGCATTCACCACCGCGCGCGACTCCCGCGAAGAAGAGCGCGCCAGAGGGGTGCGGTAGAGGTCTTGCCCCTGGCAAAAGAGCAAGATCAGCGCGACGTACAGCAGCAGGAATCCCCAGTACTGCGAGAGCGGCTGGTGCTCGGGCACCCGCAGCCGGCCGGTCATGATCAGGCTGCGCAGATCCGCAGGGGCAAATCGCAGGTAGAAGGCCAGCACCCCGTTCAACACCACGCAAATAATGTCGATGAGCGCGTAGCAACCCTGAACCCAGCGGCCCAGTCCTTTGTATCGCCGGTGACCCACTTCTTTTTCGACCGGCGCCGCGCCATTGGAACTTGGCCAATCGGGGCCGGGGGGAGACGGTGGGGAGGAGACGGGCTCGTCCACCGGCGTGGGATGCACGCCCGCGACGCCCACCGCGAAGGAGGACGAGTTCCACCAAGATGAGGAGCGTAAATGCATCAATTCACCGTTGCGGCCGCGTCAATCGTTTCGGGGAAGCCCCGCGAAACGCGGCCGGAGGATGCCTGGCCCAGAATGGCTTCTACCTGATCGCGCCGCTTGGTTTTGAAATACCAATCCATGGTGCGGTGCAGACCATCGATAAACTTCACCTGCGGTTCCCAGCCCAGCCGTTCGCGGGCCACGCGCGTATCGGCCACGCGATTCATGGGGCCGGTGGGCATTTCCGGATGCAGTTCGATGCGCGCGCGGTGACCTGAGTAGCGCAGGATCTCTTCGGCGGCGTCGAGCACGCGGGTGCCCTCGGTGGTGCCCAGATTGATGCATGCTGCATCGTCGACCACTTCCGCCGCGCGAATGGTGCCTTCGACAATGTCGGCGACGTAGGTCCAGTCGCGCACCTGCTCGCCGTTGCCCCACACCACAAAGGGGTCCTGCTTCAGGAAGGCGCGGGCAATCATGGCGATCATGGAGTGCTGTTCCCGGGCGCGTTCACCGTAGACGGTAAAGTAGCGGCAAGAAACCGAGCGCAGACCGAACTCGCGGTGATAGGCCTGCAGGGTTTGTTCGGCCATCACGTTGGCCCAGCCGTACATGTTGTCGGCATCGAAGGGCGGCCCGGCTTTGTCTTCGCTGAGCCGCAACACCTGGTGCGGATCGGTCTGCAGATACGCGGGATAGACGCAGCCCGAGGATGCGTAGACCACTTTGCGCACCCCGGCGCGCGCGCAGGCACGGAATACCTGGCCGTCCAGAATCAAATTGCCGGCGCAATCCGCCTGGTGGCGGCTGACGTAGCCGCGTCCACCGTGATCGGCGGCGAGGTGAAACACGATGTCCATGCCGGCCACCGCCTGGCGCACCACGGAAGGCTCGAGCAGATCGTTCTGCTGGAATTCGATGTCGCAGAATTTCAGGTGCTGGCGCAGATTTTCGAGCTTGCCGCTGCTCAAATTGTCAGTGACGCGCACTCGCGCGCCACGCTCGACCAGCGCGTCGACCAGCGCCGAACCGATGAAAGACGCTCCTCCCGTTACCAGCACCCGCATATGGTCCCAGCGCATTGTCCCCGCCTCCCAAAGCCGCACAGCTCGAACTTGATCGGCCATAGCCTATCCCCGGCCTTCACGGCCCGCGCCCGGGCGCGGTTCATCGGGCGGCACGATGGTGCGGTCCGAGTGTCCGTTTCGCGTACCGTTATGCAGCATGCCGCGAACGCTGCCGCGAACGGTGGTGAACATTTCGATGGCCAAGGCTTTCGCCGGGTCACCGGAATCCCGCGCGTCCCAGCGCTGGGTGCCGAACGTCCAGGCGATGGCGGCACCCAGGCCGAGCAGCGCGCCGAGCAGCGTCAACACCGAGCGCGGCGGAAAGGATTTCTTTTCCGGCACGTCGGGAGGATCGAGCACCTTGGCGCTGGGAATTTCTTTGGCTTCCTGGACCTTGGCCAGCTCATATTCGCGGGTCAAGGCTTCGAAAATCGCTTCTTCGACTTTGGTGCGGCGCAACAGGTCGGCATAATCCACGCCGAGCAGCGGCAGTTTGCGCATGCTGGGATAGAGCGCGTCGAGATTTTGCGTCTCGGTCGGGGCGGCAGCGCCGGAAGCGCCGGCGACGCCAGCGGCGGGCGCGGCTTGAGCATCGTCCGGCGCACTCGCGCCGCGCGATGGCGGGGCCGGTTTTCCGCCCATCTTAAGAATCTGGCGTTTCAGTTCGTCGATGCGCGCCTGAGTAGCGCGCACACGGACGTTGTTGGCGGTGTAAATCTGCTCGAGTCCCTGCATGGTTGTTTCCGCGGCGATCAGTTGACCTTCGAGTTGCGCGGCCGCCTCGAGCATGGCGCGGCCCTGCTCTTTGATATCCAGCGCTGCTTCGTTGCTGGAGAACTGGCTAAATTCCTTTTCGGCGGTTTCCAAGTCGGAATTCACCTGGGTCAATCGTCCTTCCAGGAAAACGCGTTCGCGGTGGGCCGAACCGGTGTTGAGATCGACCAGCACGTGATTCAGCTGATCGATGTATTCGCGGCCCATAGCGGCGGCGCGATTGCGGTCATGATCGGTCACCCTCAATTCGATGATCCCGGTTTTCTTGTCGATACTGATATCGGTTCGCGAGGCCAGTTTCTTGCGCGTGGATACCATGGTGCTTTTGCCGTATACGTGTTGCAAATTGAATTTGGCAATCAAATCGTTTTCCACGGTGCGGCTCTGCAAGACGCCGGCGAACAGGTCTCCGGTGGTCTTGAGCCCCAGCAGGTCGCTGCCGATCGACGCCAGCGCACCGCCCCCGCCGCCACCGGTGGTGCCGCCGCTGGATCCGCCGCCGGACAGCGCTGAAAGCATCATGCCCAGTCCCGAGCCGGTACTATCGGGCGGCATCAATCTGGCTACCGACTCAAACTGCACGGGAATGAGCCAGGCCAGCGCCAGAAAAAGCAGCAAGCCGTACAGCGTGCCCTTGCCGAGAAAAGCGCGGCGCTCCCATAGCAAGCGGAGCTTGGCAATGGTTTCGGTGCGTTTGTGCGGGCCGCCGCCGTTGTCCGAATAGGGCTCATTAGCGCCATTGCCGGCATCATTGCTGCGGCGCGTGAAATCAAACTGCTCGCGCTCGCTCATGCTATCGGTTGTTGATCGCGACTTCCCCGTCATAGTCCGCCTAAACCGCCGTGCATCCGGCATGGCCCGTAAGGCCCCAGCGCCTTACTTCTCGAAGCGCGGCTCAAATGTAATGGCAATCGAAGACGTCCAATTCGATTGCGGTGTGGCTGCCAAGATCGGAAACACCCAATTCTCGCGCTGCACAAAAGCTTCGAAGTGCCATTGCTGGCGAAACGCGTACTGGCCGCGGAGCGACAAGTCCTGGATCGATCCGCCGCCGGGAATGAAGTCCTTGGCGACGCGCTCGTGGCGGCCGGACGCTTCCAGCCAGCTACGGGTGGTAAACGAGTAGCGCGCCCAAATTTGCTCGCCCTGCCCTTCGCGGCCAACCCAGTCGCCGATGAGGTTGCGTTCGTTGGTGGAAAGATCGTGATAGAACAAATCCCAGTACAAAAAGTCTCCATGATTGCTGCGCGAGGTGTGGGTATCGGTGTAGACCCCTTCGGCGCGCACTTCCAGTTTCGGGATGAGCGGCACATGCGATAAGTAGAGTCCCGGGTTGAGCGCGGCGCGGCGCGGGGCGTCGACCGGATTGGGATCGTCGGAGGCAATGGAATCGAGATAGACGGTGAGCCAGTTGCGCACGAAGGGCAGACGATAGGAGAAATCAAAACCGCTGGTGCGCTTGCCGGGATTGTCGTTGGCCGCATAGTAAACGGAAGACTTCTGGAATCCGGTGTAAGAATTGAACAGGGCGGCAATCGTCAACGGGCGGCCGACCCCTCCCAATTCAGCCATGCGGCTCCAGCCGAGTTCCAGATTTTGGGTGGGCTTGAAGCTCACTTTTTCCGCGTGCAGCATGGGGCGCGGGGGAAATTCGTTGCCGGACAACTTGCCAAAGAACGCATCGATCTTCATCGGACCGAGCCAACCGAGGACCCACGGCAGGCGGAACGGCGCGACGCGGCTGACCCGAAACATGTAAATCGGCAGCGCGTTATTGCTGATCATCATGGCGCCGCCTTCTCCGGGCCCCCACCACAAACTCTGTTTTCCGAAGGAAAAGTCCCAGTTGTCGGCCACCGCGCTGACGTAGGTATCGAGCAACTCGAAACGGTCCACCGCGGGAACCCGCGCGGCAGGCTGAACCGGATTCTGGTCGGCGGTGGCGATGGCTTGCTCGGCGGCGCCGGAAAGCGCGGGAATGCCGGGCGCGAGTTCAAACTCTCCGCGCGAATACAATACGAACCGTCCCTCGCCGGCCCATCCGGAATAACCGGTATCGTTGTTATAGCCCTGGCTGTACGGCCGGCCATAGTCATTCGTTATGGTCTCACCAAAGTGGTAACTATCCTCGACCGGCCTTCCGGTAATTTCCATAGAACGGGTATATAGCGATTCGAGTTTGGCCCGATAGGCGTCGTCCGCACCGGGACCGGCGTCGCGAAGCTCGCGTTCGAATTCCACCGCCAGGGCGTCGTAGATTCGTTCCGCTTCCGGCGAATCTTTTTCCGCGCCGCGCAGCCGATCACCCGCATCGGCGACCAATTGCGCGCATTCGGCCCGCGTCCACGGACGGGCGTCGAGAAAATCACCCTTTACGTAGCCCATCGAAGTGAGCCGCAGGATGGCCGGGTAAATCCAGCTGTCCACCGGAACGAACGGGCTGCCGGTAAAATGACGGTGGCCCCCGGACGATTCTTCGCGGGTCTCGGCGTAAGTATTCCAATCGCCGCCGGCGATCTCCGGATCGTGGTGCTTGCGATACACCTGTTGGCTGGCCAGGTAGCCCAAGCCCTCGCCGATCAAGACGTCGGTAGGAAAATGCTGTTTGCCGGTGATTCGGGCGCTGCCCACCGCCGCAGCCGCGCCGTAGGCTAGCAGCGAAGTAAGCGGGCCAGGATACTCGTGCACGAAGACTCCAGCAATCGCCGAGGCTACCGCTGCATGGGTGGACGGGAAGGACTGGCCGCCCTGCCCGAAACGTCCACGGTAGTCGTCCACCAGCGGACGCTCGCGCCCAAAGCCGTAGTCGAACGCCTTGGCCAGGGCGTAGCTGTTGAGCGCGGCTTCTGCGGCCAGCAGCCCGGTTTCGCGCTTGTGGTCGTCGTGAGTCACTTCACCCAAAAGGAAGAGTCCGCCGCCGGCTGCCCCTAACGCGCCAACGCCATAGTTCGAAAGTTTGTCGCTGTCATGCAATCGCTTGGGGGAATTGGAGAGATGCTTGCTGACTTCGGTGTCGGTGGCGAACGATCCGCCGATCACCGCGCCCAATGGCAAGAGCCAATCGGCGTCATCCCAGCGCAACTGCGCCGGACTGGTCCAAATCGCTTTTTGATCTTCGGCCAAGTGTTTAAACAAGTGCAGCCCCAAACTGTTGTCGGTTTCCTCTGACCCTTGCGGCGGGTCAGGTTCTCTCTTCACCGGCGCGGCTGGACTGGTCGCCGGCGTCGCGGTCTGTGCCGAAGGCGAGGCGCCGGTGTCCTGCGGACGGGCGCCGGCATCCGGCGCGGTGAAAACCGTCGCGGCAATCCCCAGCGCCACGCTTATGGTCATCCGAAACCATCCTCGCTCCATCAACACGATCCGCTAGTAGTGCAACGCGATAAACACAGTGCTGGCCACCGAAGCGGCGATTTGCGCGGACGAGAAAACGTTGGCCCACGGGAAGCCAATGGCCAGCGATTTTTCCGGCACGACCACCGCATCGCCCGGCGCCAGGGTTGCGTTCAAATCCTGGCCGCTCCACATGGAAAGATTGCCGTGCGACCCGACTACCGATCCGTCGGCGCGAATTACGAAAATCTCTTTCTTGTTGGCCATGGCTGTGGGTCCGCCGGACTGGCTCAGGTACCATCTCGCGCTTTTGCCCGGGCGATACGACACGGCCGCCGGGTTAAACACCTGACCTTCGACCATCACGTAGCTGGGCCGCTTGGGAATCAGGATAGTGTCTCCGGCCCGCACCGCGATGTCGTCCTGGGTATTCTTCCAACGATCGATCTTCGACGACACGCGGATGTTCACCCGTCCGATGGGAGGCGTATTTGCGAGGTGATCGAGGGTGTTTTCCCACTGCTGGAGGGCCGCCGCCTTGGCTTCTTTCTGCCGGGTGTCGGTGTCGGGCATCAGCTGCAAGTTCGCTTCGGCGTCGCGGATGCGGCGCACCATTTCGTCACGGGATTTGGACTCGAGCTCGCGCACTTGTTCCCGCTGCAGGATGGCTCCGTACGGGTAAGCATCGGGCTGGAATCCGCCGGCACGTTCGAGCACCGAACTGAGGCGCTCTCCGGGACGAATACCGTAGGTTCCGGCGTGGACCACTTCGCCGCGCACCGCGATCGACGCTCCCAAATCCTGCCAGCCGGGAAGCTGGCGAATGGTGAGCACGTCGCCGTTGTGCAGCGGAAGATCAGAATTGGGATCGCCCGCCAAGGCCGAGGAAATCATCACTTGGTGCTGCGCGGCGGTCACTTCGGAACGCTCGCCTTGGGAATACTGAGTCAAGTCGGCCAGTTGCGTATCGGCGCTGTTTTTGAGTCCGCCGCCGACGTGGATCAGGTCCGCGACTTTCATGTTGGTGGTGAGCGGATAGCGTCCCGGGCTGCCCACTTCCCCTTCGACGTACACCGTCGCGCCTTCGATGGAGGCGGGTTTGCGATGCACCAGCAAGCGGTCGCGTGGGGCGAGATCGATATTCGCCGCGACGTCTCCGTCCATGGCTCCCTTCAAGCTCACGCTGAAGATCTTCAGGTTGCCGTCGGGCAGATAGCGGAACACCTGTGCGTCGTCGGATTCAGCTTCGTCGGAAAGGCCGCCGGCGAGGTGCACCGCATCGCTCAGATGAATTTGCCCGGTGGTGGGATAGGTTCCCGGCCGGCGCACCTCGCCCACCACCGAAACCGATGGTGGATTGGCGAAATCGAAGCGGCTGAAGATGCGCACGGTGTCCAGCGGCTGCAAGATCGGCGACTGCGCGGGGTCTTTCAGCGCATCGCTCAAATCGAAGCTGGTCACCGTCGGATGGTAGTCCGGGGCATTCAAGCGAATGATTTCGGCGTATTGCGAGTCGGGTTCGGGCAGGGTGTCTTGAAACGAGCCGACCACGTCGGTGACATGCATTCCGGCGCGGTAGGAATATTTGCCGGGGCGCCGCACGTGCCCTTCGAGATATACGGCATCCTCGTTGTAGTCGGCGATCGGGAAGATGCGGACGGTGTCGCCGTCCTGAATGGCGAACGATTCGAGTTTGGCGCGGATCGCGGCGGGATCCGCCGAATCCGGAATATCGACGCTGAGCATGGTACGCTTTTCGTGGGCGATCAGCCGCTGCACTTCGATGTGGCGAAGAGTGGCGATCGGCAGAATTCCGCCCGCCAGGTCGAGCGCCTGGGCCAGATTCTGTTCCCCGTGCAACTCATAGATTGCCGGGCGCCGCACCAATCCTTGCACCGTCACTTCCGGGCCCAGCGGAGGGACCATTATGCTATCGCCATTTTCCAGGGGAGCGACGGTATCGCGCACGCCGTGCAGCAACATGTCGTACACATCGACATCCTGGACGTCCTGAGTGCCGCGCATGTGCCGCACGATGCGCAGCGAACCGCGTGCGGTGGGCCCGCCTGCTGCGAACAGGGCGTTGAGCGGAGTGGAAAGCGCGGAAATATCGTAAGCGCCGGGAGCGGCTACATCGCCCACCACGTACACCCGGATGGTGCGCAGGCGAGTGAGCGACACCGCGGCGGAAACGTCCCGGAATTGGGTGCGCAATACCTGCTGCACGGAATCCTGAACTTCCGAGAGCTTTTTGCCGCTGACCATCACCGGACCGACTTCAGGCAGGCTCACCCGGCCTTCGCGGTCGACGGTGCGGCTAAACCGCTGGGTCATGCCGCCCCACATGTCGAACGACAATCCATCCCCGGGGCCCACGACATAATCCGGCCCGGCCGGCAAATCCATGGGAATTAATTGGGTATCGCGGGTGCCGTTTTCAAAAACGTCCAGGCCGAAACGGCGAAGGGTGGGCAGGCGCGGCGACGCTTGGATGTACATATCGTAGAGCGAAGGGAGGTCGGCGTAGGGGCTAGCCTTACGCACCAGCTGGTAGCCAACATTGTAGTTCTGCGTGAAATAAGGGCGCATCGGGACGCCGCGCGAAACCGTGCTGCCGCCGGCGGCCTGATACGCCGCATACGGCGAGGCGGGGTTGTAACCGCTGAACCCGGAAGCGGATGAGCCGCCCATACCTGCGCCCATGCTCGATTGACCAGAGCCGGCAAGCATCGAGGCTATAGCCTCGGAATCGAGACCTGGGGTGGGGATGCCGGTCATACCTCCAGAAAGGTCGGATCCACCACCCAAACCTCCGCCACCGCCCATCCCGAGCCCGCCACCAAGTCCACCGGATGATCCCGAAGCATCTCCGGAAAGACCGGCACCAAACCCGAACGATCCGCTGCCGCCACCACTGCCGCCGCCGGTTCCGGAAAATTCACCCACGTCGTCGCTCGAGCCGAAGCGCGTCTGGATCAGCGAAGGCTGCTGGGATGGCGAGCTCATCTGAAATGGATTCAGCGGGTTCTGGGGTTGAAACTGGTCGTTCGGCGTGGCCGGCAAATTGTATTGCGGCTGCATCGGAAGGAGCTGCTGTTGGCCGGCCCCGCCGGGTAATCCGCCGCCCTGGTTCTGCTGCAACCCAGTGGTGACAGTGGTCGGAGCGGGGCAATCCGGGTCCGACGCGGAGGGCACGCAACCCCGTTCCCGGGCCAGCTCCTGGCGCTGTTTCTTTCCCTGCTCGAGGCGCTCCTGCTCCTCGTCCTGGGCCACCCACTTGGCGCGCTCCTGAATCACCAAGTCCTGTTCCTTGGCCATGGGCGAGTCCGGGTTGACGTGGGGCCGGAGGTATCCAAACTTACGCAATAGCCCGGTCGCGACCGCGCGCAAGTGGGCGTCGGTCTGCAGGCGGTCCATCACCGCGAGATCGGTGAGGTCGGTTTCGGCCAGCACTTGTCCCTGGTTGGTGGCGTCCTGCGCAATCCATTCCTTGAGGTCGACCATCAGACCCGGATCCTGCTGCAAAACGGTGGAAATCTCCGTGGCCGAAGCGGCCACCAGCCCCAGGTTTTCCCGCGCCAGATCGGTGGGGCGCGACGGTTTCGCCGGGGAATTCAGCTGCGATTGGGTTTGCTGGGCGCGAGCCGGCTCGCTCATCCACGCTCCCGCAGCGCACAACAGCGCGGCGGCGATGGCAGTCATCCAAGATCGCCATTTCGCAGACCTGCGCGTCAGCGTGATTTCGAAACCTTCTTTTGCATTCATCTTCATCTCGTAATTTGCCTCGGAATTGGCCTCGGACGTCGGAGAATGCTGAGCCCTGGAGGGGTTGCTCATACCAGCTGCGCGCCTCCGCGAAGCGCGCCGAGCATGCCCTCTTCGGAGGACTCCACGCGATTCGATCGAATCTCCATGGAAAGCCAATAACAAATGGTGGCGTCGCGGTTGGGCGCTATGCCCAGAATCTTCAAACGCGGATGAGTGACTAGCATCTCCACGAACGGCTTGGCGAGCTGGTCGGAGGAATCCAGCGCCACGATCAGAAAATCGGGAGCGGTGGCTGCGACGGCGGCAGGAACCGCGGCGTCGTGATCCACCTGCCCGACGATCTCTATGTCCGTCTGGTCGGAAATGGTCGCCAAGACCAGTTCTCGCATCAACCGGGGCTGGTTGGCAACTAGTACCCGGATAACCTTCATAGCGTCCTCCCTAAAGCGAAGAAAGATTGTCTCGTAGAGGTCGGCCGGCCGGTAGGGCTAGGCAGGGTACAAATCCGGTTCAGTGTTTCGAGGGGAGTCCAGTACTGGTCGGTACTGGTTTCGTACTGCGTAGAAACCACTAGTTTTGCGAGGAATCCAACGTAGTTCTAGTCCTTACGTGCGGGCTTGGTCCTCCGCGAATGCGGAAAGCTAGCCAGGCCCCGGCAAGTGCACTCCGATCACCGCGCGCCACCCCTGATGCTCGTGGATCATGGCGGCGTCGGCTTCGCGTATCAGGCGCTGCAACGGCGAGAGGAATGCCTCGTGGATGGGTGCCGCGGGTGCCTGAGGGGTGGTCATCTCCCGGCTGATCTTGCTCAGGTGGTCGGCCATGCTTTCGTATCGTTCGGCGGTCCGATTGAAGTGGCGGAACACGCTAATGCCACCCAAGGCGCTGGCAACTGCCGGAAACGCCACCGCGATGAGGTCAAGAAAGTTGTCGGCTATATGGGACACCCAAATACCTTCAAAGAAATGAACCAACGCGGCGGTAAGCGAGATAACGAGCAGCGCTAATAGGCTACGCTCCAAAGAGTCATGTTTCGTCTGGTTCTCTTCGCTTTTGCGACGGTAGTAATCTCGCTGGTCATCAATCCAGGTCTTCAGCAAAAACTTCTTCGCGGCATGGTCATGTCCTGGCTGGTAATGCTGAACGGAACGGCCCGGCTGGCCGGCTTTGGGGAGGGAGGCCAGGATAGCGTTCTGGGCGATGAGCACCCGGTCTTCGGGAAGCCAGGAAACCCGGAGATCGGCGGGCGTCTCGGAGGTGAGTCCGTGCTGATCAACGACAAACAGAAAACAGGAAGCGCGCAAGCGTTCTGCCAAAAAGCGATAATTGATCCAGTTGCGCTGCAATCTCCGATACCGCGGGGTGAGCGTCAGCAGCACCACCGCCGCGATTTCGACGAATTCCAGGGCGTAGATCACATGGCGGCCGGGGAAAAACAAGAAGCCCGCCGCAGCAGTGGTAACCGCAGCCG
The DNA here is from genome assembly GCA_963725655.1 of uncultured Acidobacteriota bacterium. GTDB lineage: Bacteria > Acidobacteriota > Terriglobia > Acidiferrales > UBA7541 > CAVRXT01. The sequence goes on from CAVRYY010000001.1 coordinate 2,370,540, forward strand.
CGCTGAATATATAGGCCGCGTAGGTCGAGTTAAAATACTTGGTCTGATAACTTGCGGACAGCGCCGCGGCTTTGGCGAAATGAGGCAGCACGGTTAGCCTCAGCGGCTCCAGAATCTTGGGATCTAAACCGCTTTTGAGAGCCGCGTCTTGCATCTCCCACAGACGATCGTCGGCTTGCCGGGTAATCTCGGCGTCGCCGATGTGTTCCTTGTTGTATTCGTGGAAGAAAATAACGTCTGGAGCCATGCGATCGAGATTGCTGCTCTCGCGAATCTTGCCGGCGTCTGGGCTCAACCAGAACAGCGCGAATTTATTTTGCCGGGCGAAATCTACCACGCCGGCGGTTCCCCCTTCGCCCCGCGCGGGTCGCCCGTCCCAGATGGCGATGAGAACGTCGCAGCTCTTGACGACTTCCTCTCCCACTGTCTTGTAAGCGTCGCCATGCGAACCGGTCTTAGCCAGCTCCCGGCGGGTTGCAGCGCGGCCCCACAGCAGATCGAAGTCGCGTATCGAATCGGCGCGCTCCGTCTCGCTGAAAGTCTCGTAGTATTCCTCTCGCGCCATCGGCAATACCGCTTCGAGTTGCGAACCGGGGCGATTGTCGAGCACCCACTTCGCAACCAGGCGGTCGGCACCCTCGGCCAGCGGGGAGACGATCACGTATTCGTGCTTCTCGCCCGGCAGGAGCCTTTCCATTTTCTGAAAGACTTGTTCGAGGGCCCGGCGAACCGCATCCGGATTGACCAGGGTACGGTGCCCCGAAACGCCAACGCGCACCCGCCGGAGGAGCAGATCCAGATCGCCGGTCTGATGAGGCGCGGTCATTGAGGGGAGCCGACGGGAGGATTTAGCGCGGGTGATCCACGGCGAGCGCCAAGGCAATCGATGCAGTGCCGCGAAAAATGATCCATATTATTGCGCCGGCGCCTGAGCGGGATTCGAAGCGGCGGCCTGGAATTGGAGCACCGCTTGCTGCGCGTCGGCCAGCGCTTTTACATTCAATTTCGGATCCTCACGAAATTTTGCAAAGTCGATCAGAATGGCCTCGGCGAACGTTTCGGTTGATTCGGGATCGTCGGGGTAGGCGCGTTGATTGGCGTACTTGCGGTAAATCGCGAATGCCTCTTCCTGCTTACCCTGAAACAACAAGGCGTGGGCCTTATTGGTCAAAATCCAGATCTTGCCGCCATCGTAGCGAAGTGCGGCATCCACATCGGCCTGCGCCGCGTCGAACTCGCCGAGGAATAAATCGTACCAGGAACGATTTCCGTACACCGCCGCTAAGGATGATTTGTCGGATGCGAGCGGCGAGGCGCCGCTGGCCAAAGGCCTGAGGCAGACGATCTGAGCGTCGACTTCGATTCGCGCCGCCTTGAAGTTGCCTGCGCCGCTTTCCAAATCTCGCAGGTCTGCGTGCGCCTCCGCGAGGTCGCGGATAGCGTCTTGATCGGTAGGATCAGCCGCAACGACGTTTTCCCGATCCTTGACTTCGTCACGGTAAAACTTCCGCGCAAGTTCGAGGTCCTTTGCGGCGATCGGTGGGGCGTCAAGACGCGCCATCAATTCCCAGTCTTTGCCGACGTTGTAATCGCCGGTGGCGATGCTGCGCAAATGGCCGCCAGGATCATCGCCCGCTTCGATGGCGCGCGTGGTGGCGAGACTCTGGAGATGGAATCCCTGCGCACTCTTCAAGTCCCGGAGCGCTTGGGGGGCATCCTGCTTGGCCTCTTGCCGAGCGCGCTCGCGCATCAACCGGCCAGATCGTTGATCGGCAACCATGCTGTCGAATTTCGCGTCATGACCGTTGGCCTCGAGTCGCACCAACCACTTGCGGGCCTCATCCAGGTCGCTCTGAGCCTCGGGAAGCTTGTCCTGTTCCAGAAAGGTGTCGCTGCGCTTAAGATAGCGCCAGAAAATTACATCGCTGGCGACAGAGTCGGGATTCGGCCGCGAGGCGAGAGCCTCCTGAACACCAGCGGTGCGGGTCTTGAGTTCGTCGTCTTCCTGGTTGAGGTCGTGCTGCAAGTCCGCGGCGCCATCCAGATCGGTAATGTATTCGCTCAGAGCATCGGCGGTTGGGGGGTTGTCAAAAGCCAACTTCCTGGTTTCGGCGGCGTGTAGATACGCGGTTGCGGCGCGCTGCCGCAGGAGCTTGGCCGCGTCGAAGTTACGGACCGCTGCTTCTTCCGCGGCTAATTTTCGATCCGCTCGGGCCGCCGCGCGGAACGCGGTGCTTAGTATGGTGATGCGGTAAGTATCCTTCACTTCGGTCCGCACCTGGTCGGCGGTATCCAAGGCCCGGCCAGCGTCGGCTTCGGCCTCTTTGTTCTGCCCCATGCGTGCGCGGGTCTCCGCCGCGTAGGCCAATACCAAACTAGCCAGAACACGGTGAAAATAATTCTTGCCCGCGGCCGATTCCTGCTCGGCATAGCTCTCGTTGGCGATGCAGACCTTCTGCGCCTGATCGGCGAGCCCCTGGTTGAACTTCAAGTTCGCGAGGGAAACACGATCGCGCGCCTCCAGTGCCAGCGCCTGGCTGTTGTCCGCGTCGTCTTTCAGCAGGCTGCCTGCCAGGTCCATTCTGCCCTGCAGCAACTTGGTGGAAAGCGCCTGCATGTCTTTCTGCGATTGAATTTTATCCGGCAGTTCATCGAACGCGTCCACGTTGTTCCAGGCGTTCTCGATCGCGGCATCCTCGTTGCGCTTCGCTTTCTGTGCTGCCTCTTCGGCGGTCTTCGCGGCTGCCCCGGCGGCTTTCGCTGCCGCGTCAGCCTTTTGGGCCATCTGTTGCTCTTCCGCCGTTTTTGCCTTGGCTATTGCGAGCGACTGATTGGCGTGATCGTAGTTTAGCTGGGCGCTCGCTGTTGCTTCGAGTTCGGCCTTGGCACTCTTGTCGGCTTGTTCCTTGGCGATCTCGGCCTGCTGCTTATCCCGCTCTGCTTCCTGTCTCTCGCTCTCGGCTTTCCTGGCAGACTCTACGGCGACGGAGCGCTCCGCCTTGAATTTGATGCCGGCGTAAACCGTTAACGCCAGAAATGCCAGGGCAATTACGCAGACCGCAGTGAGTTGCGCGACCTGGCGGCGAACGCGATGCAAATCCTCGTCACGCCGGCGCTGCTCTTCGGCGATTTCGAGCTCCCGCTCGCGCCGGCTTTGATCGAGGAACGCGATGGCCAGTTCAAACTCCTGGTGATAGCGCTTCGCCCAGCCGCTCGTTGGGCGCTGGGTCTGTTGCCAAAGTTGAGCGTTGGACAAATCCGGATCTCGCCAAAGTCCGGCCTTTTTCTGCTGGTAGAGCACCGCGGTTTCCGCCAGGCGGCGATAGACCTTAGCCGACTCCGACTCCTGGGTAACCCATTCCCGGAGCCGCTCCCATCCTCGAATCAGGCTCTCGTGTGAAATGTCGATTATCGTGTCGTTGGCGAGCGGCACTTCTACCGGTGGCATCAAAAACGAGCGGCCCCGCCGGCGAAAGCCCGCGATCACCGCCATTACGTCGGTAGAATTGGCGCCAGTGACTTCGATCAAGTTCGCAATACTGGTCGGGCGGCGCCCTTCGCGATTGTCCGCACCCTTTTCGGTCAACGCCTGGAACACCCTCTTGGCGATGGAGCGCTGGCCTTCGGTGGGCAGCTCTTCGTAGGCCTCATCGGCGTGTTTGGAAAGCGCGTTGGCCATGGTGCCGATGGCCGTGTAGTCGGCGAGGTCCATGGGAGTGCCGTCGGAGCGATGGGTGGACCAGAATTCCCAGGTACGCATCAGCGCGTGCTGCAGAATCGGGAGCTGATCGGGATTGTCGCCCACGTCGTTGAGCAGGCGATTTACCAGGCGCGAGGAAATTTCCCCCTGCGCCACGCGGATCGGCTCTTCGATCGCCGCCCGGCGCTGATCGCGGGTCATGCGGGGAATCAGGTAGAGGCCGGCGGCAACGGTTTCCGGCAAGTCGCGGAAGCGGGCGCAGTCGCCGATCCAGTCCGAGCGCATGGTCAAGGCGACGTAAACCGGCTGGTCTTTTTGGGCGCCAGCCTCCAGCAGCAATTTAACGAACGCGGCCGCGTCGTCTTCCTTGTGTTCGGAATCGCCAGCGCTGGAAAAACGAAAGAGTTCTTCGAACTGGTCGACGATCACCAGCACATTCTCGTGCGGTTGTAGCCGCGCCAGCTTCACTGACTCCGCCAGGCCCAGACCACTGCGGCGCAGCGTGACTTCCTGCATCAACGCGCGGCGAGGATCGGGTTCGCCTTCGCCGGTTGTGCCGAGAACCTCCGGAGAATTCAGCGCTCGCGCCAGATTGCCGATGGGATCGATGCCCGGCCGAAACATGGCCACGCGCCAATGCGAACCGGTCCCGGAAAGGAATCCGCCATAGAGATAGGGAAGCAGGCCGGCGCGGACCAGCGACGATTTTCCGCTGCCGGAAGTGCCTACTACCGCTACGAAGCGGTTTTGGCCCAAGCGGCGAAGAATTTCTTCGCTCTGCCCTTCCCGGCCGAAGAATAGATATTCTTCGTTGGTCTCGAAATGGCGCAGACCCGGAAATGGATTCGACATCACCGGCGGAGCCATTAGCTTCTCTTCCCGGCCGAAGCTTCGGCAATCCTCTTGAGGAAAGGCGCGAGCGGATCGGGCGAGAAATTTTCGCCGGCGCGCATCACCAGCGCTTCGTGAGTTTGCAGTTCGGACTTGTCGTCCGTTTGCGGAGGCGCAACATATACGCCCTTGGCGAAAACGGGTTTCTCGCGCCGGGTGAGATTCTTGCGTAGGTCCATCAACTTGGTGTGGAACCAGTTCGCGGATCCTCGGCCGTAATAGATCAGGCAGGCGTCGCAGATGGCCAGATTTTCGGCGTGGGCCTGGACCACGTCGGTTCCGGTGATGTCCTCGGCCTCGCTCTCGCGCGACCACAGCGGCTCGTAGCCTTGATCGAAGAGGAATGCGCGGAGCGCCTGGAAGTCTGGAGTCTTTCGGTCCAGGCGGTCGCAGATTACGTATATCCGGACTAGAGTCTCGGCTTCATGGGGCGACGGCACGACTCCGGCGGTTCCGGCAGTGTCCTGTGTTGGAGCGACGGCGACTCTGGGCGCCTGCCGCTCGCGTTCCGCTTTCGCCAGGCTCTCCAAAATGGTGGTCTTTACATCTTCGAGATTGTTTTCCAGCACCTCGGCGCGCTTTTGCACCGCGTCCTGCGTAAGGTATTCCAGGAAGCTTTGCTGGCGCGCGTCCGCGGGCGAAACGCCGCGCGGCATCCAGATCACCCGCCGGAAACCGGGATCTGTGCCCCGCTCCAGCGCCAGTTCGGTTTGCAGCCAAGCGTTGGACTTTTCCCTCTCGCCCTCCGGCACCATGCCGTATTCGTTGCCGACGAGCTGCACGGAGAGAACGCTGCGCGACAAATATTCGCGCACTTTCGCCGAAAAATCGGCCGCGCGGTATGGCATATCGCCTTGCGGGAACACTGCGTATCCCCGGCTTTTCAGGTCCCGGCGGATTTCACTCGCCTCGGAATCCAGGTCGGAAGTCGTCTCCGCGAGGTAAACGCCCAGCTGCGGTCCGCCGGTTCGGGACACCGATATCCCCGCCATGCCCTCCATCACCTTCACGATGTCGCCGGCCAAATCTTCCAGTCTCTGGAGATATTCGCGCACATAGTCACCGCCCAAAATCGGGCGAAACACGTACGCTTGCCCGGGACGGTCGGGATGGTCCCGGTAAAATTTGTAGCCCCCAGTGCCTTGCAACTGGACCGGCAGATTGCGGCGTTCGGTGGGCAGTTTCTCGACCTTGAAGATCCGAGACTTCTCGCCGTCGAACAACACCCCCAGATTCTGCTGCGCTTGTTCGGTAAATTTCTGAAGTTCCATCAGGCACCACTCACGCTTCATAAAGCTGGGGCTCATGATGGAAAGGAACGTGGCGGTGCGGACCAGGCGGGCGCGAATCTTGCGGTCGAAGTCTTCATTGCTGCGGATTTCACAATCCCGCCAAATCTGGGCCTGCTGCCCCAGGCGGCCGGTGACGTATTGCACTAGGTCTGCATGGAACTGGGCCACCCAACCGCTGGTTTCCGGGAAATGGGTGTCGTCATCCAAGTGAGCGTAGCTGATGAACACATCTTGATCAAAACCCGGGAGATATCCCATCCTTACGCCTCCGCCCGCAGGGTGGCGCGGGGTTCAGTACTTGGTCGTGGCAAGGATCGACAGCCGTTTTAAGTCGCGGATATACGTGAAGATAACCCAATTTCCGGTTGTTTTCAAGATTGGCGGACCGAGCGCCGAAGCCCGAGGTTGCACGCGTGAACTGATTCCCGTATAAAAGATGGCCTGATTGCCTATCAACCGGGTTCGCCGCTCGGTAAGGACCATGCCCGTGAAGCCTAGTGCTCAAGGTCTGGCTCTCTGTGCCGTTCTGTTGATTGCCTGCTCCGCGGCTCGAGGTCAATACAGTCCCGACGCGGAGGGGTGCAAAGACTCCCCGCTGCTCGTTCGCATGCAGGGCAGCACCATTTTCAGTTGCGATCACAAGGAATTCGACCAGGCAACCATGCCTACCAGCAAGGATCAGGACGGAAATGGCGTCGACAAGACCTTCGAAGGCGAAGTTTGGACCTGGACCTACACCGTCCGGGACGGGGTGAGCGGCATCCAGGTGGTCCGAAACTTTGAGGCGGCGTTCAAGCGTGCTGGGCTCGTCATCGACTTTGAAGATGGTCCGAACACCATCGTGGCCCACAAGGCAAATACCTGGATCAAAGTCGAGCCCGGGCCTGAAAATTACTCCCAGACGATCGTCAGAGTGAAAGGGATGCAGCAAGAGGTAACGGCTGATGCGTCTTCGCTCTCCGACCAGTTGGCCAGCACCGGGCACGCGACGGTGTACGGCATTCATTTTGAAACTGCCAAGGCGACTATTCTGGCGGATTCAGAAGGCACTCTGCAGGAGATCGTTAAATTCATGAAGGGCGACACTACTGCCAAGCTTCGCGTCGACGGCCATACCGACAACGTGGGCACGCCCGACGCCAACCAAGCCCTCTCGGAGCAGCGAGCGCGAGCCGTGGTGGCCTGGCTGGTTGCTCATGGCGTGCCGGCCACACGGTTGAGTTCGCGGGGTTGGGGGCAAACGCAACCCATCGCGGACAACTCAACCGAAGATGGCCGGGCGAAGAATCGGCGCGTGGAGTTGGCGAACCAATAGTGGGCGCAAAGGATTTGAGGAAACCCGGGCCGCTTGCGGGGTATCCTAGTCACTAACACACGTCATTGTGGGCTGGGACTTTCGGTGCTTGACCCCGAACAGGTGGTCCCTACACTTGGGAGAGAATCGTTGTTAACAACACATAGCAGGAACACCGCGAAGGCTGCCGTTTACGCCGCCGCACTGAGCTTATTCTTGCTAGTGCCGCAGAGCAGCAGGGCGCAAGAGGCGACGAACGACCCGTCCGCGGATGCTGCGGCGCCTGCCGATCAAGGTGAGCCCGCCGCGCAGGCTCCAGCGCAAAATCCAGATCAGACTGCGCCCGCGCCGCAAGCTCCAGCGCCGGCACCGGCACCTCAGCAGCCGCTCCCCGCGCAGCCGGCTCCGAACGGGACCGGTGCCCAGGGCAATACCACGGCGCCCAAGAACGACCGGCTCTTCGGCGTGCTCCCGAACTATGTGACCGTGGAAGGCGGTGGGGCGATTAAGCCGCTCAGCACAGGAGAAAAATTCAAGCTATCGGCGGAAGGCATCTTCGATCCCGCGGAGTTCGTGTTCGTGGGCGTGGTAGCGCTGGTGAACCAAGCCGAAAACGACAATCCAGAGTGGCACCAGGGGCTGAAGGGCTACGCGAGGCGTTATGGAAACGCGTTTGCCAACCAGGCCATCGGCAATATCAACACCGGCGCGATATGGCCGTCGCTGTTTCACCAGGATCCCCGTTATTTCCAAAAGTCCAAAGGATCCTTTACCCACCGCTTCTTCTACTCGGCCACGCGCATCATGGTCACCCGCACCGATTCGGGCCACTCCCAGTTCAATTTCTCGGAGATCGTCGGCAGCGCATCCACCGCGGCAATCTCCAATTTGTATCAGCCCCACCAGGAGCGCAGCGTCGGGAACACCATGGATACCTTCGGGACGCAGATCCTGTACGACGCGCTTTCCTTTGAGCTTCGTGAGTTCTGGCCCGACATCAAGCACAAATTCGTCCACAAGTCCAAGTGAGTAAGACTGAGGCAACTGGAATCCTGGCTGGGAAGCCGCGCCAGAGTGGCGGCGCGCCGGGGCTGCGGCGTGGATTACCATTGACAACAGGCCAACATATTCAGTAGCTTCACCTGTTTTGCGAAAACGTTTGCTCGCCGGTTTAGCAGGCCTGCGGCGACCTCGGTGGGCGTAGATCAATGCTACTAAAGAACTTGCGCGAAGAGGTTCTGGAAGCCAACCTCGATCTGGTCCGCCGGGGACTGGTCCTCTACACCTTCGGCAACGCCAGCGGCATCTCCCGCGAAGAGAATCTGGTCGCCATCAAGCCGAGCGGGGTGCCCTACGACGAACTGAAACCTGAGCACATGGTGGTCACCGACCTCGACGGCAAGATTATCGACGGCCAATACCGACCTTCTTCCGACCTTCCCACCCATCTATTGCTCTACAAGCATTTCGCGGGCATCGGCGGCGTCGCCCATACCCATTCCGAGTTCGCCACCGCTTGGGCCCAGGCCGGCCGTTCCATTCCCTGCTTCGGCACCACCCACGCCGACTACTTTCACGGGCCGGTGCCGGTGACCGACGAGCTGACCCCGGGGGAAATTGAATCCGAGTACGAGAAGAACACCGGTGTTGCAATTTGCCGCGCCTTTGAGAAGATCGACCCGCTAAGCGTGCCTGCGGTTCTGGTCCGGAGCCACGCGCCGTTCTGCTGGGGCTTAAATCCAGCCGGCGCCGCGCACAATTCGGTGATTTTGGAAGCGGTGGCCAAAATGGCATACTTCACCGCGTCGCTGATGGACGAAGTGAAGCCGATTTCGCATGCGCTGCACGATAAACATTTCCTGCGCAAGCACGGCAGCAAGGCCTATTACGGACAGACGGTGACAAAAACATGAACCCAGCCTTTGCTCTGCTAATCGCCGATCGCCTGGTGAAACTTTCGGGCATCGATATGGCGATCATCGCGTTCTATTTCGGTTTGGTGCTGGCCATCGGCTTCTACCTGAAGGGGCGCGCCAACACTGGCGACGACTTCTTCATGGCCGGCCGCGAGATGACCGCATGGGTTGCCGGCCTGAGCTTCTTGTCGGCCAACCTGGGCGCGCTCGAGTTGATGGGCTGGGCGGCCGCGTCGTATCAGTACGGCATCCTGGCGATCCATTGGTATTGGATCGGCGCCATTCCCGCGATGCTTTTCCTGGCGCTGGTGATGATGCCCTTCTATTACATCAGCAAGACCCACTCGGTGCCCGGATATCTGAAACTACGCTTCGGTGAGTCCAGCCGCGCGCTGTCCGCGATTTCCTTCGCGTTCATGACTGTACTCATGAGCGGCATCAACATGTACTCGATGGCGCTGGTGATGAAAGTGGTGCTCGGCTGGGACATCAACTTCAGCATCTGGGTGTCTTCGATCACCGTGGCGATCTACGTCTCGCTGGGCGGCTTGCGTTCGGCGATCTTCAACGAGGTGCTGCAGTTCATTTTGATCTGGGCCGGCGCGCTGGTGATTCCGATCTTCGGGTTGATCGAGGCCGGGGGCTGGCACAACCTGCAACTCCAGATCGCGCGCAATGCTTCGGTGGAATATACCCACGCGTGGAAATACCTGGGCTCGTTTAGCGACAACCCCATGGGCGTACACTGGACCGGAATCGTCTTCGGTTTGGGTTTTGTGGTTTCCTTTGGATACTGGACCACCGATTTCCTGGTGGTGCAGCGGGTGCTCGCGGCGAAAGATTTGCGTTCCGCGAAAATGGCGCCAATTATCGGCGCGGCCTTCAAGATGTTTGTTCCGTTCATCGTGATTCTTCCCGGCTTGCTCGGCTTGGCGGTACTGCCAATGCACCTGACCGGCGAGGCAGTTGCGGTCGCCACGGGAGGCCACAGCTATAACGAGGTGCTGCCGCTCATGCTGGCGCGGTATTGCGCCCCGGGGTTGCTGGGCTTGGGGATCACCGCCCTGATTGCCGGGTTCATGTCCGGCATGGCCGGCAACGTCAGCGCATTCTCGACGGTGTGGACCTACGATATTTACGGCGCGCTGATAAATAAAAATGCCACCGACCGGCAGAACGTGATCATGGGCCGCTGGTGCACGATTCTGGGCGTGCTGATCAGCGTGGGCACGGCCTACCTGGTAATGCAGTTCCTCAGCATCATGGACTACGTGCAGGCCCTTTTCAGCTTCTTCATCGCTCCGTTGTTCGGCACGGTGATCCTGGGAATGCTATGGAAACGTGCCAGCCCGGCCGGCGGATTCTGGGGGTTGCTGGCCGGTACGGTGTCTTCGATTGGAATGTGGGCGTGGGTGAAAGTCGATCCGAGCGCGCTGCGATACGTGGCGCTGTCGCCTCACGCCAAGGATATGGCCGAGAACATCTATCGCGCGATGTGGTCGTGGATTATCTGCGTGACGGTTACGGTGGCGGTGAGTTTGGTAACCAAGCCGAAGCCGGTGAGTGAACTGGCGGGATTGGTGTACGGCCAGACCGATATACCCTCCGAGGGCCATCTTTCGCTGATCCAGAAGCCGATGTTCTGGGCGGTGGTGGTGGCGGTAGTATTTGTGGTTTTGAACTTTCTTTTCTGGTGATGCCCATGTCTGAAAGCCGTGAAATTTCGATTTGGTTTTTTATCGGGATATCCCTTTTGGTTAACGGAATCCTGATCCTCAGCGCTGGTCTGTATCAGCTCAATCACCCGCCGGACCACACCGTGGTGCTGCTCAATCTGCACGCGAATATTTGGTGGGGCGCGGTGCTGCTGATTGTTGGGGCGGGATATTGCCTGAAGTTCGCGCCGCGCGCGGGAAAATCGTAGCCATCGAGCGTCGCCTCACATTCGCGCATTCGCCGCGGCGTGGGGCGCGTCATCGGATTAATTCTTCCAAGGGATCAGAGTTATGCCAGACCGTAAGATAACGATGGGCTTGATTGTCGGTAACCGCGGCTTTTTTCCGGGACATTTGGCGGAGACCGGCCGCCAGGAAATGCTGCAAGCGATGAAGCAAGCGGGTATCGACGCGGTGGTACTGCCCGCCGACCAGAGCAACCACGGGGCCATCGAGTCGTACGAAGAGGCCAAGCGTTGCGCAGCGCACTTTCGCGCGCACAGCGAGGCCATCGACGGCGTGATCGTCACCCTGCCGAATTTCGGCGATGAGCGCGCCATTGCGGACACCCTGCGCCTGGCCGGTTTGAGTGTGCCGGTGCTGGTGCAAGCCACTCCGGATACCCCGGCCAAGATGACCATCGCGCACCGGCGCGATAGCTTCTGCGGAAAGATGTCTGCCTGCAACAACCTGATGCAGTATCGGGTTCCCTACTCGCTCACCACTTCGCACACTGTTGCGCCTGACTCGGATGAATTCCTGAAAGATCTGGCATGGTTCGCTGCGGTTTGCCGGGTGGTGCGCGGATTCCGCAATTTGCGAATTGGCAGCATCGGCGCGCGGCCGGCGGCATTTAACACCGTGCGTTACAGCGAGCGGCTGCTCGAGTCCGCGGGAATTTCGGTGGAGACGCTTGACCTTTCCGAAGTGCTCGGGCGAATCGAGCGGATGAAAGATTCGGACGACGCGGCGCAAGCGAAACTGGCGAAGATCCACAAATATGTTGGGACCGAGGGCGTGCCGGCGCCGGCTTTGATGAAGATGGCCAAGCTCGGCGCGGTGATCGACCAGTGGATGAAGGCCAGCGAAGTCACCATCAGCGCGGTGCAGTGCTGGACTTCAATCGAGGAAAACCTGGGGGTGGTTCCCTGCACGGTGATGAGCATGATGAGCGACGAGCTCATACCCAGCGCGTGCGAAGTGGACGTTTGCGGCACCATCAGCATGTACGCGTTGGCGTTGGCATCTCGAACGCCCAGCGCGCTGCTGGACTGGAACAACAATTACGGCGAAAATCCCGATAAAGCCGTTTGCTTCCACTGCAGCAATCTGCCGAAACATTTCTTCCAGTCGATGAAAATGGATTACCAGGCGATCATTGCGGGCACGGTAGGCAAAGACAACACGTTCGGCACGGTGGTGGGCAAAGTGAAAGCCTCGCCGATGAGTTTTGCGCGATTTTCTACCGACGATGAGCACGGGGTGATTCGCGGGTACGTCGGCCAAGGCCAATTCACCGACGATCCGCTCGAAACATTCGGCGGCGCGGGGGTGGTGGAAATTCCGCAGATGCAAAAGTTGCTGCGCTACATCTGCGAAAACGGATTCGAGCATCACGTGGCCGCGAACATGTCGAGCACCGCCGGCGCGGTATACGAAGCCGCCACTCGCTATTTCAAATGGCCGACGTATTGGCACCAGGCGTAGCGTCCCCCGAAAGGGCAGAGCTTCGTAGCACCGAGTAAAACTGGATTTCTCCGAGGTCCTAGTCCATGGCTATCGTAGCGGGCGTCGATTTTGGCACACTGAGTGTTCGCGTTTCGATCGTGGACAGCACCAAGGGCACGCTGGCGTCGGCCGTCAGCGAATATCCGCTCCATCGCAAGCGCGAAGATCCCGAGTACGCCACCCAGTCGCACGACGATCACATGCGCGCGCTCGCGGCAGCCATGCGCCAGGCGGTAGCGCAGGCCGGAATCTCTGGAAACGATGTCGCGGCAATCGCACTCGATACCACCGGGTCGTCGGTGGTGCCGGTAGACGCGCACATGGTCCCTATCGACGACTATTATCTGTGGTGCGATCATCGCGCAAAATCCGAAGCCGCGGAAATTACCGCCATGGCCCACCAGGAAAAGCTGCAAGCCATCGAGTGGTGCGGCGGCATTTATTCCTCGGAATGGGGTTTCGCGAAGCTTCTGCATTGGCTGCGCCACAACCCCGATAAGCGGGCGCGCTTCGCCAGCGCTTTCGAACATTGCGACATGGTGGCGGCTACGTTGTGCGGCGTCACCGATCCTGCCAAGGCCAAGCGCAGCGTGTGCGCCATGGGACACAAGTGGTTGTGGCATCCAGGGCTGGGCGGGCTGCCATCCGAAGAGTTTCTGGTGAGAGTCGATCCCCTGCTGGCGGGCGTGCGCGCCAAGCTGCAAGGTGACTACGAAACTTCAGACCACATCGCCGGGACTCTTTCGCCGTTTTGGGCGGAGAAGCTGGGGCTGCGTGCGGGAATTCCGATCCCGGTGGGGGCTTTTGACGCGCACTGGGACGCGATTGGCGCGGGCGGACACGAGAAAGACATGGTCAACGTGGTGGGTACATCCACCTGTATCATCGGAATATCGCGGGAATCGCAGTTGGTACCTGGTGTATGCGGGGTGGTGAAAGGCAGCGTCCATCCCGCTTACACCGGGATCGAAGCGGGGCTTTCCGCTACCGGAGATATTTTCAACGCCATCGCGCAGCGCGCGAACACCTCGGTCGCGGAGTTGAGCAAAGGCCTCGAAAAGTATCGCGCGGGACAAACCGGATTGCTGCGGATGACCTGGGACAACGGCGACCGGACGGTGTTAGTGAACGCCAACCTCGGCGGAATTACTCTGGGATGGAACTTGCAGAGCACCGCGCAGGATGAACTTTTCGCCGCAATCGAAGGCACGGCCTTTCACACTCGCGCGATTCTCGACCGCATGGCCGAGCACCAAACCAGCATCGAGCGGGTGATCAACGGGGGAGGAATTCCCCAGAGCAATCGAGTGCTCAATCAGGTGTACGCGAATGTCTTGGGCAGGCCTGTGCTAGTTCCCAGCAAGAGCGTGACGAGCCTGGGTTCTGCAATTTTTGCATTTATGGCCGCCGGCGCTTTCAAAACGATCGAAGAAGCGCAGAAGCAGGTTTGCCCGGAACATATCGTCTACCAGCCACAGCCCGACGCGCAGAAGGTGTATGACCGGCTGTACGAGTTGTACCGCAAGATTTACTTCGATTTCGGGCAGCCCAGCGGCACCAGTTTCGGCAACGTCCTGCCCTCGCTCATCGAAATCGCTAAGAAACAGAACGCGTAGGAACCTCGCGCACCAGCAAGTAGACCTGCGAAAAATCTAGTACGCGGTGCGGACCGACTGGACTATCTGCTCGATTTCCGATTCGTTCAGGGCTACGGGTGCGGGTGTGCCGGCCCGTGTGGTGAACACGAAACGAAATTGCCGGTCATGATTGTCGAAGGCGTGAAACGCTACGGGCCCGCCGCGTGCGGCGTCGCCGAACCGAATGCCGCGGAGGCCGCCCCAGTTGAAAAGATAGGTAGGTCCGGGGGCGTCGACGCCGAACGAAAGCTTGTCGATCAAAAGTGAATCCAGCCGCAGAGCGTCGGCGCGAGGCATCCAGGGATGCGCTTGCGTGGGACTCGCGGAATACACCGCCGCGTACAGACTGTAGTTCGAGTCAAAAAGATGGTCGGCGAAAATTGAGTTGTATCCGCGCGACAGCGCCGTGTTGCCTGCCTTTAGTCCCGCCAGAATATCGATCTCTTCATCGGGATTGTAGAAGATCACCACTTGGCCGGCCTTGGACTGCACCACCGCGTAGTCCGGGGTGGCGTCGTCGTGAGGGGGCGGCTCCTTCCCTACCAAATTGAATTGATAATTGAAGTGCTCAATGCGAGGCCCGGTGGCAGCAGCAGGCGCGGCACCGGCGGCGGCTTGCGGGGTGACGTTCAATGCTGGATTGTCGGAGGCCCAGTGGTGAACCTCGAAGGCGATAAGGGTTTGCAACTCGTAGCCTAGCGCGAACCACGCCGCGAGAATCAGCAGGATCAAGAGGCCCAGCGCGCTGACGCTCGATTCGTTTTCGCCTTCTGAACCCTTGCGCTTGGCCATTGCGTTCGCCCCTTCCGCCTGTGGTGCTGAAACTCGTGAGGCGAATTGTACGCCAGTTTCGCGGCGGAAGTCGAAGCGCCAGGCCCGCCTCGGGGGACGCTACGGCGCGGCGGCGAACGTGGACACGAGTTCGGGGATTTTAATTTGTATCAGGGTTCCCTCGCCCTCGCGGCTGCGGATGTCCATCCCGAATTGATCGCCGTAGAGCAGCCGCAGGCGTTCGTGGACGTTGCTGATTCCGATTCCCTGGAAATAAATCACCGACAGTCGCTCCTGGCCCATCCCCATGCCGTTGTCTTCGATTTCGATCATCAGGTTATCGCCGTCGCGGCGCGTGCGCAGGTGGATTTCTCCGCCTTCGAGCTTTGGCGCTAACCCGTGCTTGATGGCGTTTTCTACCATCGGTTGCAGCAACATGCTGGGAATAAAATTGTCGAGTGTATCGGGAGCAATTTCTTTGAAGAACTGAAGCTTGTCGGGGCCAAAGCGGACCACTTCGATATCCAGATAGTCGTCGATGAACTCCAGCTCGTCGCGCAACGGAACGAATGTCTCGGTCTGGCGCAGCAGGCGGCGAAGAATGTTGGAAAGCTTGATGACCACTTCGCGGGCGGTGTCTGGGTCGTAGCGAATGAGCGATGAAACGGTGTTCAGGGTATTGAAAAGGAAATGCGGATTGATCTGGCTGGTCAGCGCATCCATGCGCGCCTTCAACAGATATTGTTGGTTAAGCTCGAGGTTCATTTCCAGACGTGTGCTGTGCCAGATTTTGATCGGGACCGCGACGGCCATCAGCGACGACAGCACCACTAGCAGCATCATGAGCCATGAATATGGATGGATCGCGAAGAGCCAGTGCGGAGGCACCGCGGAAGCGAGCGCCATGCGTCCGAGTTCGAAACTGGCGCAAGCCGCCAGCGGCAGCATGGCCCAGTTGAAGACGCCGTCGCGAACCCACCGCACGATCGAGCGCGGAAGATTGAGGAATAGGAACGGGCCAAAGTCCCAGACCACTTCTTTGTTGGGCATCACCTGCCGGACCAGCCCAGCCATCAACCCGACCAACGCGGCCATGGGCGCCGACAACCATTCGTGGTTGCCAAACGCCGGCAGGCTGATCAGCGATCCGCCCAGCAGCCCCACCATATTTCCTCCGATCAGACCCATCAGGAACGAGCCTTCCAGGGTGAGATCGAAGAACGGGTATCCGACCAGACGGAGGACGATGCCGATGGCCAGCGGCGGAGTGAGGAATAGCAACAACAGCACTTTTTGATCCGAGTCTCTTCGCTCGGTGAAAAGAATGCGCCGGAAGGTGGAAAAGCGAAGCAACAGAGCGGCCAGCGAAGCCGCGAATCCCACCTTCAGAACCAGCGTGAACAGGATGTCCTTGCTGTGGGCGACGGCCTCGATTTGTCCGGGTGCGATCATGATGAGGCGCCACTCCGTTTCCGCGGAGGGCGCACGATGAAGTAAAGGTAGCCAAAGGCCGGGGCGAAGTAAAGCGCGCCAGACGCAACGGCATCGCTTGACGCTCGGGGTAGAATTTTGTTGCTGGCGGCTATCGGCTTCAATCGCTTTGGTATTCTCTGCAGGCCTCCGTGAGCGGTTTTTTGAGGTTGATCAGGCTTTCCCTCCGCAGGCAGTAACTGAGTGAAAATCGCACGCCATTGAGGTGCAATTGGTCGGCGAACCAAAAAATAGCGCGCCGGAAATCCAGTTGTTGGTTGCATGCGCGCACAAGAATCTCGCGGCGGTGGACGTCGAGCGCATCGAATCGCTGGTTCCCAACGGCGTGAATTGGCCGAATCTGGTGGCGGATGCCTTACACCACGATTGCGCGTGGCGCCTCGACGCGCATCTGAACGAGGTGGTCGCCGATCGAATTCCTCTCCCATGGCGAGAGGTGCTGCGCCGCAGCGGTCAGCAAGCGCGCGAAGCCGATCAACTCTCGATCGATGAGGTCGAACGAATTTCCCGGCTCTTGTCCGCTGACGGGATCGCCTTCGTCCCTTCGCAAGTGCCCATCCTGGGCTGGCTGGCTTCGCGCGGCCTCCGGCACAACGAATACGCCGATCTGGAATTTCTGATCCGGGAGCGCGACGTCGCGCAGGTGGCGGCGATCCTGCAAGCAGCCGCTTACCTTCCCCGGGCAGACCGCAAAACAACTACCGGCGGTCCGTATCAATTTGTCGATGAGAAGGCTGGCGTGTTTCTCGCATTGCAGACGGGGCGGACGCTCCAAGACGTGCCGGTGGAGTCAACGATCGACCGCGCGGCCGGCGGCACAATGGGGGTGGAAATCAGTGGCAGGCGCCTTCGGGCAACATCCCTCGAAGATTTACTGGTGCATTTATGCGTGTGGGGCGCCACTGGCTACTGGAACCGATTGCGAGCGATCGGCAACGTCGGCGAAGTGATCGAAGTGTCCGTTCTCGATTGGAACTCCGCAATTCGGATAGCGCAGCAACTGCGGTGCGTGCGTTTGCTGCTGCTGGGCGTTTACGTTGCGCACCGGGTGCTGCGCGCTGACGTCAGCGGCGAGATTCTGGCCAGAGCCGAAGCCGATACACGCGTGCGCCGGTTGGCGGAGCCTATCATCGAACAATTTACGCCGGTAGCGGCGAGTACAAGACGCGGCCGAGGGGCGCGTAGCCGAGCGTACTTTCGCCTGGCATCGCGCGACACCGCGTGGCAAGGAATTCGCCATATGCTGCGACTGTCGGCAAGCCCCACCGAGATCGACCGCGAAGCGATGCCCGCGCCGGGAAAGTTTTCGCCAGGCTATGCGATCCTGCGGCCATGGCGATTGTGGCGCGAACACGGGATGCGCGACCGTCCGAGCCCGGACTTGGCAGGTTTCCAGCCGACGCCGGAGCCCATCGTCGATCGGCTGTTGCAACTCGCGAACGTGGGCCCCTCAGATGTGCTGTATGACTTGGGCTGCGGAGATGGCAGAATTGTGATTCGCGCGGCAATGCAATACGGGATTCGCGCGGTGGGCGTGGACGTCAACCCGCAGCGCATATTGGAAGCGCGGGCCAACGCCCAGCAGAGCGGGGTGGCCGACAGAGTGGAGTTCCGCCACGAGGACGCCAAAACAACCGATGTGCGCGCGGCGTCCGTGGTGGTGTTGTATCTTTCGGTGCAGGGAAATTTGCGGTTGATGCAATGCCTCCGTGAACAGTTGCGCTCCGGAGCGCGCATCGTATCCCACGGCCACGGCATGGCGAGCTGGCCCGCCCACGCCCAGGAAACGGCTCACCTCGAGGATGGAACGCCGGTATCGTTGTATCTGTGGCACATTGAATCATCGGAGACTCATGAAAAAGAGAACGGCTAAGGGCAAGGCGCGGATAGTGGCCGAGGCAAGCCTCCCTTCGGAATTCGGAGCATTTCGCATCTACGGGATAGAAGGCTCCGGACCGAACGAGAGCGCCGTGGCAGTGGTGCGCGGATCGCTGAAGCGCGGCGGAATTCCGCTGGTGCGCATTCACTCGCAGTGCCTCACCGGCGATGTGCTGGCGTCGCAGCGCTGCGATTGCCGCGCGCAGCTTGAATATTCGTTGCGCAAAATTGGACGCGCTCGCTCCGGCATCTTGCTGTACTTGCCTCAGGAGGGCCGCGGCATCGGCTTGATGAACAAATTGATGGCCTACCAACTCCAGGACGGCGGCATGGACACTGTGGAAGCCAACCGCAAACTGGGATTCGCCGCGGACACGCGTGACTACTCGTTCAGCGCGAGTGCGCTCAAATTGCTGGGTATTCGCTCGGTCCGGCTACTCTCTAACAATCCCGATAAGGTCCAGCAACTGGAGCACGGTGGAGTCCGCGTGGCCGAGCGTGTCCCCTGCCAGCCGCCCACCGGCAATCAGTCGAAAAAGTACCTACGCACCAAAAGAGACAAGCTGGGCCACTTGCTCCAAGGTGTTTGAACCATTCATCGGTTTCCATTTCTTCGGAAGATGCCGGGCGATATATAAGTGACCTGACAATGCTAGTGCCCAGGGTGAAACGAACGTTGCAAGTGCTAATCGCCGTAGTGCTGGTGTACGTGCTGATCTGCGCCGGTTTTCTAGGCCTGATGCTGCAGACGCCAGACACCTTCGCCGGCGTGATGCGCCACGTGCCGTGGCCGGCATTCATGGTGTTACCGTTCAAGCCGCTGTGGACTTTCGCCCGCCGCGGTCACGTGCACGTCGGCGACAATGCCCCCGACTTCGCGCTGGAAACCGCCGACCACAAGAACCGCGTCCAACTGTCCAGTTTGCGCGGCCAGATGCCCGTGGTGCTGGTGTTCGGCAGCTATACTTGACCTCCCTTCCGGCGGGAGGTTCCCGCCCTCAACGACCTCTACATGAAATATCAGGGCCGGGTGGCCTTCTACGCGGTATATATCCGCGAAGCGCACACCAGCGACGTTTGGCAGGATCCCGACAATCTGGACGACAAGATTATCTTCGCCAAGCCCAAGAGCTACGATGAGCGCGTGGAGATGGGCCAGCTCTGCGTGGTAAAACTCGGAATCAAGTTTCCCGCCGTGATCGACACCTTCGACAACGGCACCGAGCGCGCGTATACCGGATGGCCCGACCGCCTGTACGTGATCGATCGCGACGGCAAGGTAGCCTACAAGACCAAGCCCGGCCCGTTCGGTTTCAAGCCGAAGGGCGTAGCGGACACCCTCCACACACTGGTTGGGGATTAGTCTTTCTTGGTTGGGACACTGCGGGACTAAACGAAACAGAACCGAACCTCTAGCGCCTACCCCCCACCCACGAAGTGCACGATCTCAAACTGGTCCTTCGCCTCCACCGGCGTCGCGGGCCACGCCACGCGCGGCAGGATGTCACGGTTGCGCTCGATAGCGACGCGCTCTCCGGCAATGCCCAGGTGCTGCAGCAGAGCAGCTACAGTCAGGTTCCCAGGGATTTCGCGGTTTTCTCCATTAATCACGACGGTCATGAGCACTCTAGGCTTTCTGATCGATTCCTAAACTTTGACGGTGGTCTTGGGGACCGCCGGTACCGCAGCTTTCGGGCGCATGGCGATCCGAATAGCGTCCTCTGCCCCACGTGCACGCGCGCGAATCACAAAGTGGGCGCCGTCCATGGATTGCCCCCGCATCGGAAACATTATCGTCGCCCGGCCTCCGGCATTGGTTTCCACCTGGACGTTGAGCGGCGGGTTGGCTCCCTCGAGCATCACCCCTACGCTAGCCCCCGCTACCGGCTGCTTATCCGCGTGACCCACTACTTGGATCTCGATTTTCGCCTTGCCCGCGACGATCGTAGGCGGCACCCCCGCGAAACGTATTTCGATCGCGAAGGCCCCTTCGGGAGGGGCCGCAGCCCCCGCAGCCACGGCATCAGCCTTAGCGGCCGGCGCGGCAGCCGCATCAATATTCACCTTTCCGGCGCGCAGCTGCTCGATCACCTCGCGGTGCTGGTGCTCCACGCGGCGGCGAAGCCCGGCCGGGTCGTTGGCGGGAGGAAGCTGTTCGTATCTGGATGAGTGGCGATGAACGACGCGCCCCTCGAGATATACCGAGGTATCGATCAACCGGCGCTGTTCGCCCAGGTCTTCGGTCTGAACGTGGTAAACACGGTCGGCCACCCGAACGTTGGTATTGAAGCCAAAAACCACGAAGATTCCCCTTTCGCGATTCCGGGGCGAAAAAAACTTTTCAAAATTCCCGGACTATATTTGACCGGTAGGATGCGCACCGCTATTATAACAGTGGATCGAATAATGACCGGAAATTACCTAGACGGATATGGACCGTTGTTGCTTATGTTTATAGGTGCCCTTGGTCTGTCCGGAGCCATCCTGACCGCCTCGGCCCTGGTAGGCAGGCATAAGCGCACCCGGGAAAAGGACATGGCCTACGAGTGCGGCGTCACCCCCACTGGTGATGCGCGCGATCCCTTCTCGGTCCATTATTACCTGGTGGCGTTGCTGTTCATCCTCTTCGATATTGAGGCCATCTTCTTGTATCCGTGGGCGTTGGTGTATCGTGGGCTAGGATGGTTCGGTTTTGTAGAGATGCTGCTATACATTATAATCCTGTTGTCTGGTTACATTTACCTCTGGAAGAAGGGCGCTCTGGAGTGGACTCGCTAGCCTGACGCAGAGCACCCGGGCGTAAGTCGCGCCGCAGCGCGAGTCGCAATTAGTCGCAGCAAACAGCAATTACCGAGCACCAAGCATCGAGATGGGCAAGGTAATCCAGCAGCACAGCATCTTTCATTCTCGTCGCGGATCGATTTAACAATGAGACCCGGCCGAGGGAAGCGAGCGCGGTGGACCCGGATAGAGGGCAGGTGACATCCGCAGTCGAATCGGTTAGGAAGTGGGATGCGCAGGCCATTTTACAACTGATCGATTTTCGGGGCGAAACCACGCTAGTGGTCAGCCGCGAAAACCTGCGTCGCGTCTGCGAATTTCTTTTCAGTGATCCTAAGCTTCACTTTACGTTTCTCTCCGACATCACCCCGGTGGACCGCTATCCTCTGGAGCCGCGATTCGAGATGAATTACCAACTCCTTTCGCTGGAACGCAAAGAACGTCTGCGTATTCAAGTGAAGCTCCCGGGCAACGACCCCACCATTCACTCCCTCACCACGTTGTGGCCCACTGCCAATTGGCACGAACGCGAGGCCTGGGACCTATTTGGAATTCGTTTCGAAGGCCACCCGGAACTAACCCGAATTCTGATGCCCGATGATTGGGATGGCCATCCCCTGCGCAAGGACTATCCCACCGAGGGCTACCGCTGATGGCTACCACCATCGATACCGTCGCCGGACCCTCCAAGGCCATGGTCTTGAACATGGGCCCGCAGCACCCCTCCACGCACGGAGTCCTGCGCGTGGTCCTGGAGCTGGACGGCGAGACCGTCCTAAAAGCTCGTTCCGTGATTGGCTACCTGCACACCGGAATCGAGAAAACCATGGAAGCGAAGACCTATAGCCAGGGCATCACCTGCACCGACCGCCTGGACTATCTCGCGCCGCTATCCAATAACCTCTGCTACTGCATGGCCGTGGAAAAATTGCTCGGAGTCGAAGTCCCCAAGCGCGCCCAGTACATTCGGGTGCTGCTCACCGAACTCACCCGAATTAGTTCGCACCTGGTGTGGCTCGGGACCCACGCGATCGACCTCGGCGCCATGACCGTCTTCCTCTACGGATTCCGCGAACGCGAGGACATTCAGAAAATTTTCGAATTCGTGTCCGGGCAGCGAATGATGACCAGCTACTTCCGCATCGGCGGACTGGCGCTCGAGCCTCCTACCGGCTGGCTGGACAAGGTCGAGCGATTTCTCGAATCCTTCCCTTCCCACATCAAAGAATACGAAGACTTGCTCACGCGCAACCGCATTTGGCTGGGACGCACTCAGGGCGTGGGCCATCTCACCGCCGACGACGCCATCGCGCTGGGCGTTTCCGGACCGCTGTTGCGCGCCAGCGGCGTGGCCTACGACATCCGCAAGACCTTTCCCTACTCGAGCTACGATGAATTCGATTTCGATGTCTGCACCCAGACCGCTGGCGACTGCTACGCGCGGTATCAAGTGCGCGTGGCCGAAATGCGCGAGAGCCTGAAAATTGTGCGGCAGGCGATCGACCGCATGCCCCAGGACGGCAACTTCCGCGCCAGCTTGCCTGGAATCATTCCCCCGTCGCGCGAGGAAATGAAAACCTCGATCGAAGGCTTGATCTACCATTTCAAGATTTTTACCGAAGGATTCGCGCCGCCGCCGGGCCAGGTATACCAGGCCGTTGAATCGCCGCGCGGCGAGCTCGGCTTCTTCGTCGCCAGCGACGGATCGGCCAAGCCGTATCGCGTGAAGGTGCGCGCGCCGTCGTTCGTGAATTTGCAGTCGCTGCCCCGCCTGGCTGAGGGCCGCCTGCTTTCGGACTTGATCGCCTGCATCGGAACCACCGACATCGTTCTGGGAGAAGTGGATCGCTAATGGAACTGCCGCCGCAACTCGAAGCGAAATTCAGCGAACTGCTTGGCCGCTATCCCATCAAGCGCTCGGCGCTGATTCCCATGATGCTCTACGCTCAAGACCAGTTTGGCCATCTCGGCGACGACATTCTCGAAGAGATCGCCGGCCGCCTGGACCTGAACATGACCGAGGTCACCGAAACTCTCGCCTACTATTCCATGCTGCATCGCAAGCCGATCGGCAAGTACCACGTACAGGTTTGCACCAATATTTCCTGCATGCTCCGCGGCGGCAACGACATTTACAAACACTTGCAAACCCGCCTGGAAATCGGCAACAAGGAAACCACTGCCACCGGAACTTTCTCTCTGGAAGAAGTGGAATGCATCGGCGCCTGCACCGGCGCTCCGGCCATGCAGGTGAACTACGATTTCTACGAAAATCTCGACAACGACCAGGTCGACGACATTCTGGAACAGCTCCAGGTGGGCAAGAAGCCCAAGCCTGTGCCGCAGATTACCGGCGCAATAAAAGAGCGCGACCCCGCCGAAGTCCCGGTGATCAGCCGGCGATGGGGCATTCCGAACTCGCGGACCCTCGACGTCTACCGCAAGCACGACGGTTACCTCGCGCTGGAAAAAGCGCTGAAGGAAATGACCCCCGACCAGATCATCGACGAAGTGAAGAAATCCAATCTGCGCGGCCGCGGCGGCGCCGGCTTCCCCACCGGAATGAAATGGAGTTTCGTCCCCAAGGAAACCGGCGGCAAACCGAAATATATTCTCTGCAACGCCGACGAAAGCGAGCCCGGCACCTGCAAAGACCGTCCGCTCATGGAGCTCGACCCGCACCAATTGATCGAAGGCGTAGTGATCGCCGGGCGCGCGGTAAACGCAGCGAAAGGCTACATCTACATTCGCGGCGAATATCGCTACGTCCTGGATATCGTCGATGCGGCGCTGGCCGAAGCTTACGCGCGCGGATACGTGGGGAAAAATATTCTGGGCAGCGGTTTCGATTTCGATGTGGTCACCCACACTGGCGCGGGAGCCTACGAGTGCGGCGAAGAATCGGCCCTGATGGAATCGCTCGAAGGCAAGCGCGGCTATCCCCGCATTCGGCCTCCGTTCCCTGCCGTCGCCGGTCTGTACGGCTGCCCCACGGTGATCAACAACGTCGAAACGTTCAGTTCGGTGCCGGCCATTATCCTCAAGGGCGGCGAATGGTATGCCGGGCTGGGCACTCCGAAAAACGGAGGAACCCGCATGTTCGCGGTTTCCGGGCACATCAATAAGCCCGGGATTTACGAGCTGCCGATGGGCTTTTCGATGAAGCGTCTGATCGAGGATGTTTGCGGCGGTATCCGCAACGGCAAAAAATTGAAGGCGGTCATTCCCGGAGGCAGCTCGTGCCCGGTGCTCACCGCCGCGGAATCCGACGTGGCCATGGATTATGATTCCGTCGCCAAAATCGGCTCCATGCTCGGTTCCGGCGGCGTAGTGATCATGGACGAAGACACCTGCATGGTCGACGTGGCCCGGCGGATCATGCATTTCTACGCCCACGAATCCTGCGGCTGGTGCATTCCCTGCCGCGAAGGCACCGCCTGGATGCGCAGTATGCTCGACCGTTTCCATAGCGGCGAAGGGCGCACCGAAGATATCCCGCTGCTCGGCGAACTCGCACAAAATCTGCTCGGCCGCTCGTTTTGCCCGCTCGGCGACGCCGCTGCCATGCCGACCATCAGCATCGTCAAAAAATGGAAGAACGAATTCGAAGATCATCTGAAGGGTAAGTGCGCGTACCGGCCGGCGGATTTTCTCCCGGTGGTTAGCAGCGTCTGAAGAGTTCTAAAACGATCAAGGGAACATGGCAGAACAAAAGTTAGTGAATTTCACAATCGACGGCGTCAAGCTCACCGCTCCCGCGGGAACGCTGGTGATCGAAGCCGCTAAGAAACAAGGCATCGAAGTGCCTTCTTTCTGCTACTACCCCGGGCTTTCGCTGCAGGCCGCCTGCCGCATGTGTCTGGTGGAAGTGGAAAAGGCGCCCAAGTTGCAAACCGCGTGCACCCTGGTGGCCGGCGAAGGCATGGTCGTCCGCACCGACACTCCCCAAGTCCACGGCGCGCGGAAAAACATGCTGGAGTTCTTGCTCTCGAATCACCCTCTGGATTGCCCGGTGTGCGACAAGGGCGGCGAGTGCGAACTGCAGGACATGACCTTCAAGTACGGTCTGGACCACAGCCGGTTTATCGAAGAAAAGCTGCATACTCCGGAAGAAAAGTGGTCGCCGCTGGTCTATTACGATGCTCCGCGCTGCATTCTGTGTTTCCGCTGCGTCCGGGTGTGCGATGAAGGGATGGACGTCAAGGCGCTGGGCGTCGGCGCTCGCGGTGTGCATTCGGTGATCATTCCCAACCAGACCGGCGAGCTGGCCTGCGAAGAATGCGGTATGTGCATCGATATTTGTCCCGTGGGCGCGCTTACCAGCGGAACCTATCGGTATCAAACGCGCCCATGGGAAATGACCTACGTCAATAACCCCTGCGCGCACTGCTCCAACGGCTGCAAAGCCACCTTGAGCGTACGCAACAACGAGATTCTGCGCATCAATAACCGCGACAATTCGGGAATCAACGGCGAGTTTCTTTGCGCCAAGGGCCGCTTCGGCTTTGACTTCACCCGCCACGCCGAGCGCATCCGCCAGCCGCTGGTGCGCAAGAATGGCAAACTCGAGCCGGCCAGTTGGGAAGAAGCGCTGGAAACCATCGCCAACCAACTGAAAAAGGTGCGCGACAAGAGCGGCGCGGATTCCCTCGGCGTGATCGGCTCCAATCGCACCACCAACGAAGAGAACTATCTGTTGAACCGCTTTGCTCGCACCACTCTGGGCACCAACAACATTGATCATCACCGCACCGCGGATTACGCCGGACTCGCCGCCGCACTCGGGCCAAACGCCAACGAACAGCTGGCGACCATGGCCGATATCTACAATGCGAATACTGTGCTGCTGATTGGCAACGATCCCACCCAGCAAAATCCGCTGGTCGCTTGGCAGATTCGCACCGGAGTTCGCCAGCACCAGCAGCGCCTTTTCATCGTCAACGAAGGACCGGTAAAGCTCGAGCGCCAGGCGCAGCAAACCGTGCAGGCGCCGGTCGGGGGTTTGCCGGCGATCATGCGCTGGCTCGCCACCGGCGACGGATCGGCCCCCGAGGGGCTTGGCCAGCTGAAAGAATCGCTCGGAAAAGAAAGCGACGTGGTATTTGTCTTTGGCGCGGGCGTCACCGGTGCGGCCATCCGCGATCTGGTCCAGTTCGGCTCGCAGCTCCCCGGCAAATCCAAGTTCATGGCTTTGGGTGATTACTCGAATTCGCGCGGCGCAGCGGACATGGGCGTGCTGCCGGACCGTCTGCCGGGCTACGTGCCACTGAGCGACTCCGCCGAGCGCAATCGCTTCGCAAAACTTTGGGGCGGCGAAATTTCGCCCAAGCCGGGACTGACCGCCGGGGTCATGATGGACGCGGCCGCCACCGGCAAGCTGAAAGCGTTGTACGTAGTGGGCGCGAATCCGGTGAAGACTTTTGGCGCTCCCGCGAATTCGCTGGCCAAGCTGGAATTCCTGGTGGTCCATGAGCTGTTCCTCACCGAGACGGCCCAGCAGGCCCACGTGGTGCTGCCCGCCGCCAGTTCCTACGAAAAGGACGGCACGCTGACCAACACCGCGGGAGAAGTGCAACGCACCTATCGCAGCATCGATCCGCAGGGCCCGCGCAGCGACTACGATCTCTTGCGTATTCTGTCGCACCAGCTTTTCCATCTGGGTATGGGCACCACCATCAAGCTGCGCACCGCGGACGCGGCCTTCGAAGAAATTCGCCAGAACGTTCACGGCTACAATCTTTCGGTCGCCGGGCTGCTTTCCGGCGCCGCGGAGCTGGCCACCGCCAGCGGCAAGACCGCTGACGGGGCGTACGGCCTGCCCGCAGGCACGGTGTTTTCATCCAACGACACACTTTTTACGAGCGGCACGATCGGGCGTTACTGTTCCAAACTCGAATCTTGCACTGAGGCGAAAGAGAAACCGTGGGCTTCATCACCCAGCACCCAATCCTGGTGGTATCGATAGTCAAGGTTGCCGTCTTGCTGTTTGCGGTGCTGACGGTGAACGCTTACTTGACGTGGTTCGAGCGCAAGCTCGTCGGCCACATTCAATCGCGCATCGGCCCCTATTTCGTCGGGGCCCACGGATTGCTGCAGCCCGCCGCCGACGGATTGAAATTCCTCTTCAAAGAGGATTTGACCATCCCGACTTCGGACCGCTTCGTGTTTTGCCTCGCCCCGCTGCTTTCGCTCACCCTCGCGCTCACCACTCTGGCGCTGATTCCTTTCGGCCCGGCGACCATCTATATTTTTGGCCAGCCCACTCAGCTCGTGGTGGCCGATACCTCTCTCGGCTTGCTCATGGTTTTCGCCATTACCTCCATCGGCGTGTACGGAGTGGCGCTCGCCGGATGGTCCTCCAACAGCAAGTATTCCCTGCTCGGGGCCTTGCGCAGTTCGGCCCAGATGATCAGCTACGAAGTATCGTTGACGCTCTCGATCGTGGGCGTGGTGCTGCTCGCCGGATCCCTGGATTTTCGCACTCTGGTCGAAAGCCAAAGCGGCTATTGGTGGCATTTCCTGCCGCGCTGGCGCGTCTTCCCGCAGATCGTTGGATTCATGTGCTATTTCATTTCCGCGATTGCCGAAACCAATCGCGCGCCGTTCGATTTGCCCGAGGCCGAATCCGAATTGGTGGCCGGATTCCATACCGAATATTCGAGCTTCAAGTTCGCCATGTTTTTCGTGGCGGAATACACCAACATGATCACCGTCTCCTGCCTGGCCAGCATTCTGTTCCTGGGCGGCTGGCTCTCGCCCTTTCCCGACCGCTGGACATGGCAACTGTACATCCCCGCCGTTGGCCTGCTGCTCACCGGCGTGGCATTGCTCGCAGACGCCGCCTTCAAATGGAATGGAATAGCCCGGGTGCAATTGGTGCTGATTTCGTGTTTGGCGCTGGGCCTGGGCGTGTTGGCCCTGAACCCCATGGTGATGCCGATAATTCAAGGCGTGTTCTGGTTCCTGCTCAAGGTTTTCCTGCTGATTTTTTTCTATGCGTGGGCGCGCGGCACGCTTCCCCGCTTTCGCTATGACCAGTTGATGTCGTTCGGCTGGAAGTTGCTCTTGCCGGTGGCCCTGCTCAATTTGGCGGTCACTGCATTCCTGATTGTGTGGATGAATCGATGAGCGTGCCGGTCATCATGTTTTTCGCGTGCGCCTTGCTGGCGGTGTTGGGCGCCGTTCTGCTGATCCTTGCCAAGGAGCCGATCCATAGCGCCTTGGCCCTCATTTTGGTAATGGCCGCACTGGCCGTGCTGTATCTGCTGTTGGGTGCCGAGTTCATTGCGGCGGTCCAGTTGATCGTGTATGCAGGCGCGATCATGGTGCTGTTCGTCTTCGTGATCATGCTACTGAATGCCGGGGTCGAAGAGCGTACCAACAAGAGCCTGATGGCGAAATATCTGGGTCTGCCGCTGGCCGGATTTTTGGTGCTGGACCTGGCCTGGTGGATCGCACGCTCTACGTCGGGCAAGGCGGAGTTGACCGCCAGCGCGGTCCCCACTCAGGCATCCTCGACCATCGAACTATCCAAGCTGCTCTTTAAGCAGTTCCTGTTCCCGTTTGAGGCCACCTCCATCTTGATTTTGATCGCCATGCTTGGAGCGGTTGTCCTGGCGCGGAGGGAGCCATGAACGGCGTGCCGATCTTTTATTTCTTGATCTTGAGCGCGGTGCTGTTTGGCTTGGGCGTGGTGGCGTTTCTTTTCAAACGAAATATCATCGCGATTTTTATGTCCATCGAGCTGATGCTCAACGCCGTGAACCTGGCGTTCGTCGCTTTTAGCCGGGCGCTGGGCAAACTCGACGGCCAGGTATTCGTTTTCTTTGTGATCGTGGTCGCGGCGGCCGAAGCGGCGGTGGGCTTGGCGATCGTAATCAACATCGCGCACAACCGCCGGACGCTCAACGTCGAACAAGTGGACCTGCTCAAATTCTGATGCCAATGCTCGCAAACTTGTGGATTGTCCTGGCGCTGCCGCTGGCAGGCGCCGCGATAAACGGCCTACTGGGCCGGTCTTGGTCCCGGCGCACCGTCAATTCCGTGGCCATCGGCGCGGCATCGTTGGCGTTCGTCTCCACGGTGGAATTGGTCCGCGAATTCTTCCAACTCGCCCCCGACAGCATTCCTTGGGTGCGCTTGTACTTTCCGTGGATGACCGCGGAGAATTTCCACATCGATTTCGCGCTGCAGGTGGACCAGCTCACCGTGGTGATGTTGCTGATCGTCACCGGCGTGGGCCTGCTTATTCACATTTATTCCGCCGGCTACATGGAGCACGAAGGCGGCTACTACCGTTATTTCAGCTACATCAACCTGTTCATGTTCTTCATGCTCACCCTGGTGATGGCCGCCAACCTGGTGGTGCTCTTTGTGGGTTGGGAGGGCGTGGGGCTGTGCAGCTACTTGCTGATCGGATTCTGGTTCCGCAAGAAGTCCGCCGCGGACGCGGGAAAGAAAGCATTCATCACTACCCGCATCGGCGACATGGCGTTTACCGTAGGCCTGCTGCTGGCGTTCTGGACCTTCAAATCCCTCGATTACCAAACCATATTTGCGCAGGCCAAATCGATGCCCATGGAAGCCTCCGGGCACATTGGCGTCCTCACCGCTATCTGTCTCTTGCTTCTGGGTGGCGCGGTCGGCAAGTCCGCGCAGCTTCCCTTGTACGTTTGGCTGCCCGACGCAATGGAAGGCCCGACGCCCGTAAGCGCGTTGATTCATGCCGCGACCATGGTGACCGCGGGCGTGTACATGGTCTCGCGCATGAATATCCTTTACGCCCACGCGCCGATCGCCATGATGGCTGTCGCGGTGATCGGAGCGGTCACTGCTCTCTTTGCCGCCTCCATCGGCTTGGTGCAGAACGACATCAAAAAGGTGCTGGCCTACTCCACCGTCTCCCAGCTTGGCTACATGTTCCTGGCGTGCGGGGTGGGGGCGTTCGGCGCTGGTGTCTTCCACTTGATGACCCACGCTTTCTTCAAGGGTCTGCTCTTCCTCTGCGCCGGCAGCGTGATTCACGCCATGGGCGGCGAACAGGACATGCGCAAGATGGGTGGCCTGCGAACCAAGATCCCGGTGACGTTTTGGACCATGTTCGCGGGGACCGTGGCCATTGCGGGCATTCCCGGCTTTTCCGGTTTCTTCAGTAAGGACGAAATTCTCTTCGAGACTTTCGCGGGGCCGTACCGCAACGTCGGGCTGTGGGTGGTCGGCCTGATCGCTGCGCTGATGACCTCGTTCTACATGTTCCGGCTTCTGTTCATAACGTTTTTCGGGACGCCGCGCTACGACGAGCATAAAGTGCACGTTCACGAATCGCCGAAGAGCATGACTGTGCCGCTGATCCTGCTGGCGATTCTGGCGGTCGGCGGCGGCTGGTGGGCTCTGCCGGGGATGTGGGGCCGCGGCAATTACTTTGCGAATTTTCTGGCGCCGGTATTTGCATCGGCGGCCGCTCTGGCCCCCGCAGTGGAGGGCGAGCAGCATTCATTGGAGCTGGGCCTCACCCTGATTGCCACCATCGTGGCTCTCACCGGTCTGCTCATTGCCTGGGGCTTTTACATTCGCAGCCCGAACTCGGCGGACAAAGCAGCCGCCAGCTTCAAGGGCTTGCACCGCTTGCTGCTGCACAAATATTTTGTGGACGAAGTGTACGCGTTCCTGATCATCCGGCCGCTTTTCTGGATTTCCACAAACGTGCTTTGGCACGTGGTGGACGAAACCTTGATCGACGGCACGGTGAACGGCTCGGCGACTGTCGCGCAGCGCGTCGGCGGCAGGCTCCGCCGTATTCAATCGGGGAACACCCGCAGCTACGCGTCATGGATGGTGATGGGAGCGATTGGCGTCACCGCGCTATTGCTCGGATTCTGGGAGTGGACTCGCTAGCATGCCGCCACACGGACATTTGCTCTCGGTCATCACCTTTCTCCCGCTCCTGGGAGTCTTGGCGCTGCTGTGCCTGCGCGCCGAAGACCAAACCTGGATGCGCCGCATCGCGCTGGCCACTTCCCTCGCCGACCTGATCATTTCGTTGCTCATGCTGCCCGGCTTCCGCATGGCCGATTCCGGGTATCAGTTCCGCGAAATGTGTTCGTGGATCACCGCGCCTCCCATTTTTTACAACATTGGCGTCGACGGCATCAGCCTCTTTCTGATTTTGTTGACCACCTTCCTCACCCCGCTGGCGATTCTCTGCTCGTGGACCAGCATCACCGTGCGCATCCGCGAATTTTTCATCATGATGCTGGTCCTGGAAGTCGGACTGATCGGCGTATTCGTCTCGCTGGATCTCTTCCTGTTTTTCTTCTTCTGGGAAGTGATGCTCATCCCCATGTATTTCCTGATCGGAATCTGGGGGCACGGCCGGAAGGTTTACGCCGCGGTGAAA
The DNA here is from genome assembly GCA_963725655.1 of uncultured Acidobacteriota bacterium. Lineage (GTDB taxonomy): Bacteria > Acidobacteriota > Terriglobia > Acidiferrales > UBA7541 > CAVRXT01. Next base: position 2,402,030 of record CAVRYY010000001.1, read on the forward strand.
TTCATCCTGTACACCATGCTCGGCTCGATCCTGATGCTGACCGCGATCATCTGGCTCTATAACCTCACCCATTCCTTCGAATTGCCGGATATCCTCGCGGCGCTGCAGTCGGGTGCGGTGCAAGTGCCGATCAAGACCGAAATGCTGATGTTCGGCGCGTTCTTCCTGGCATTCGCCATTAAGGTGCCGCTGTTCCCGCTGCACACCTGGCTGCCGGACGCGCACACCGAAGCGCCCACCGCCGGCTCGGTGATCCTGGCAGGAGTGATGCTGAAGCTGGGAACTTACGGCATGCTGCGTTTCTGCCTGCCGCTGTTTCCGGAGGCGTCGCATCGTTTTGCGCCGCTCATTGCCACTCTGGCCATCATCGGGATCGTGTATGGCGCGCTGGTGGCGATGGTGCAGCCCAACATGAAGCGCCTGATCGCCTACACGTCGGTGAGCCATTTGGGATTTGTGGTCCTGGGGATTTTTGCTTTCAGTTCGATTTCGATCCAAGGCGCGATCTTCCAGATGGTGAGCCACGGGATTTCCACCGGCGGGCTCTTCCTGGTCGCCGGGATGCTCTACGACCGCCGCCACACCTACGAGATCAAAGAGTACGGCGGCCTGGCCACGCCGCTCCCGAACATGATGTCGTTTTTCCTTTTCATCTGCTTGTCGTCGCTGGCGCTGCCCATGCTCAACGGCTTCGTCGGCGAATTCTTGATATTGATCGGCGTGTTCGAAAAGCACGCGGCCTGGGCGGCGTGGGCCACCTCCGGCGCAGTGCTGTCTGCGATCTACCTGCTATGGATGTACCAGCGCGTGGCGCTCGGCGAAGTGACCGTGGAGCGCAACAATGAACTGGCCGATGCCACCCCCCGCGAGAAGACCATTCTCGTGGTGGTGTCGGTCATGGTTCTATTCATGGGCGTCGCCTCGCCGCTCTTCACCCATCGCATGCAGCCATCCGCCGAGAACCTCCTGCACCAGATGGACCGGCCGCATCCCTCAGGTCCGGTTTTAGCGGCCCACCCAACGGCTGCACCGATTGCTGCATCGAGTGCCGCGCCCACTGCCGCGCCATCTGCTCCCGCCGCCGCATCCGGCCGGGCGGCTGCACATAGCGGCCGCGCAGCGGTCGCCAACGTGTCCGCAACAGTTTTGGAAAAGGCCCCATAGTGTCCCGACGCCTCTAATGCACATTTCCTACGAACAACTCGAGAACATTTACCGCCTGGCGCCCGAGATCGTCCTGTGCGCCACCGGCATTCTGATCATGCTGATCGATCCCTTTACGCCCCCCGCGCGTAAGCGGTTGATGGGCTGGCTGGGCTTTGTTGGCACGCTCGGAGCGCTGGCGGGCCTCGTTGTATCGTCGCGTCACCCAGGTGCGGCGTATTCCGGGTTGGTGGTGGTGGACGGCTTCAGCCTGTTCATGCACGCCATCGTCATCGTGGTGGCCGCGCTGGTGATCCTGGGATCATTCCGCTATCTGGACGACGAGCGGGTTCAGCGCGGAGAGTATTACGCGCTGATTCTTTTCGCGGTCACCGGCATGTGCATCTTGTCCGGGGCCAACGAACTGGTGACGGCCTTCCTCGGACTGGAGATGAGTTCGATCGCCACTTACATCCTGGCCGGCTTCCGGCGAACGTCGATGAAGTCCAACGAAGCTTCGTTGAAATATTTTCTGCTGGGATCGTTCGCCACCGCATTTTTTCTCTATGGCATCGCGATGGTCTACGGCGCCACCGGGCAGACCGGTATCCCGGCTATCGCCAACGTGCTGGCCACCGCGTCACCGAGTTCCCTGCTGGTTCTGGGCGTGGGGATGATCTTCGTGGGCCTGGGCTTCAAAGTGGTGATCGCGCCATTCCAAGTCTACGCGCCAGACGTCTACGAGGGTGCGCCCACTCCGGTTACCGGGCTGCTGGCTTCGGCCCCGAAGGCCGCTACCTTTGCCCTGATGCTGCGGATTTTCTACACCTCGTTCAGCACCGTCGGGCCGCAGTGGTTTTGGGCCGTGTGGATCGCCGCGGTGCTATCGATGGTGGTCGGAAACTTCGCGGCGCTCACCCAAACCAACGTCAAGCGCATGCTCGCGTATTCTTCCGTCGCCCATGCCGGATACATTATGGTCGCCTTCGCGGCCTCCACCGCAGTGGGCATGGCCGCGGTGATGTTCTATATCGCGGCGTACGTGTTGATGAAGCTGGGCGCGTTCCTGGTAGTCACCGAGTTAGGTGGCACCGGCGAGAAGCGTCTGGAGATCAAAGATTACGCGGGCTTGGGCACGCAGCAACCGGTACTGGCCGCGTGCTTCGCGTTGTTCCTATTGTCTCTGCTGGGGCTGCCGCTCACCGGCGGGTTCGTCGGAAAATTCTATGCGTTTCAAGCCGGCCTGGATTCGCGCCTGGTATGGCTGGTGGTCATCGCCGCGCTGAACACCATCGTTGGCGCTTACTACTACTTGCACGTCATCGTGGTGATGTACTTCAACGATCCGCAGACCGAATTCCCGCCGCAGAAGACCGGCGCGGAACTGAAGCTCGCGCTCCTGGCTTGCGCCATCGGAGTGATCTATCTCGGCATTTTCCCCAGCCGCGTAATGCACTTCGCCTACACTTCCGCGCAAGCTCTACTCTCTCGCTGACGTCCGAATCGCTCGCGGTCCCGGTTTGCTGGTTGGCCGGCGCGTTCATTCCCGAACAGGCCTATGTTTGTCTATGCTGGCGTAGCTGCGGGCTCCACTGCCCGGCGCAGCGCGGCGCGCGCCAGCAGACGCGTGGAATCCAGCGTGGGAAGTGGAGAATTCGAATCGTTCATGATCAACGGAATTTCCGTGCAGCCGAGCACCACCGCGTCGCAGCCTTCATCTTTCATCCGTCCAATGACCTGCTGAAAATACGCAACCGTCTCAGGCTTGAAGATGCCGTAAACCAGCTCGTCCAGGATGATGCGATTGATCTTTTCACGTTCGGCGGTGTTTGGGCGCAGATAGTCCAGTCCGCGCGCAGCGAGCTTTTCCGGGTACACCTCGCTCTCGACCAGAGAACGCGTGCCGGTCAGGCCCAGGCGCCGGAACCCTCGCTCGGCGGCCTCTGCGGCCACCACTTCGGCGATGTGCAGCCAGGGCAGTGGCGAGCGCGCCTCGACGTAAGCGAACGCCTGGTGGATGGTGTTATCCGGGCAAATCAGGAAATCGGCGCCGGTTTTCGCCAGCTTGTTGGCCGATGAGAGCATCAGATCACCCGCACACTGCCATTGGCCGCGATAGATGCATTTCATGTACTCGGCCAGCGCGTGGGTGTGCATTCCCACTTCGGGATGATCGTGCGGGCCGAGAAGCTCCGCGCCTTCCGCGCAGATCGTTCGATAGCAAAGCGCTGCACCTTCCGCGGAGCAGGCAACAATTCCGATGTGTTGGGTCATGGGTTTAGCATACCTCGAACTTTCGTGAGATTTGGGACCTTCCACGATGCTTTTGCGGCTTTCCGGGCGTTTCGGTGTTGAGCTGCGGCACTTAAGGTGCGGTCTGGGGCGCGTAACCTGCATGGCGAAAGCCTTCGCCTATTGAAGACGCATGAAACGAGGATCTGCATCGATTCGGCAAATTTCTGTCCATTGGTTTCAGTGAGATACGAAGGGGTATCCAGACAGCTGTTGCGATTGGATTTTGCGCCCCCTTCGAACACCGCCGCCGTTCGCTCGTTCTGCATTAGGGGCCCCATAGCTGTGCAACGCTAACACGCGGCAAATTCCCGCGGAAGATGTCAGATCTGTGGAGCTACGCGGCGGGGGCGGCAGATTCGATCCGCAGCTACGGTCCCTTCCCGGCTTCCACTCCAAAAGCGACAAAAAGGCCCGGAAACCGCGTGGTTTCCGGGCCTTTCGACACCTAGAACAAGGGTGTTAGTAATTAACCTTGAGAACTACGATGGCAAGTGTGAAAAGCACCAGGGTCTCGATGAAGACCAAGCCCAAGATCATCGCCAACCGAATCGCTCCGGAAGCCGCAGGGTTGCGGGCCATTCCTTCGCAGGCAGCTGCGGCCACGCGGGACTGGGCAATACCGCAAGCGGCGGCGGCGATGGCCATCGAGAATCCCGCGGAAATCGTGATCCACATAGCGACGTGCTCGGGCGGCTTTCCGGCGGCAGTCTCTTGCGCAAACGCCGGCGCGGCGACCAGCGCGGTGGTGAACAGCAACATCAACAAACCAGACAGTTTTTTCACTTTTTTCTCCATTTTATAAGTCGCCGCCAGGCGGTGGCTCCCGTCATCCTCAAGCAGCCGGGATCACACTGACGGCGTATCATGCCGATGGTTCTACCAGCCATTAGGCCTCATGGGAGGTCGCCATGCCGATATAAATTGCGGGAAGAATGGTAAACACGAACGCTTGCACCAAGGCCACGAACAAGTGCAGCACGATGAACAGGCCCGGAAGCGTGGCCGCGAAAATGCCCAGCCCGCCCCACCCCAGCACCGCGTTGTGCCGGCTGAGCGTAACCGTGGGCTCAAGCAGCAAGCTCAAGAAAATCACATAGATCAGCTCACTGGCGAATATGTTGGCCCAAAGACGAACGGTAAGCGATAGCAGCCGGGCGGTATGGCTGACAATTTCCACCGGAAAGATCAGCCACCCGAGCCACCAAACCGGCCCGGCAAAATGCTTGGCATAGCCCAGCGGGCCTTGAGCCTTCAGCCCCGCGAAGTTGTAGTAGATAAACGTCACGATAGCGCAGGCCAGCGGGACGCTAGGATTCGCAGTGGGAGACTCGAAAGCAGGAATTGAGCTGATGGCGTTGGCGATCAAAATGAAAATGGAAATTGAGCCTACTACCGGCAGGTACTTACTCGCGCCATGCTCGATGTTGTCTTCCAAGAGATCGCGAATTCCCAAACCTTGCGAATTGGTAATCAGGCCTTCCATCAACTGCTGCGTCGCACCGGGGTTATCCACGGAGATGCGGGGGCGCAGCCACAGGAAGAAAATCACCGCCAGCAGCAGGACCGCGAATGACCCGGCCACAGAATTCGGGATTGGGTATGCCGGATAGTCGACGTGAACGTGCAGGGCAGAAAGAAGCGCTAAAGCCGCGCCACCAAACCACTTATTCAACAGAATGGTGAACCAGTGAAGGTGCTCGGGCATTCGGTGTTCTCACTCCCCGGTAGATTTTCTTGATGCGTGCAACAACCCGCTGTAATTCAAACCAACCGCAAAGAGCGGCACTCCAACAACCGGCGTGGGCCCCCCCTTCAACGCCTATGGAAGGCTGTTCCAGTCGCGGACAACTTCGTAAATTCCTTCGACAATCGCGGCCGCGCCTAGCGCCAGTAAGCCGTAAATCATGCCCAAAAGCGGTATCTTAAGCACTGAAACGCTAGCATATACGGCCAGAGCGATCAACAAATAGCGCCCCGCAAATTTCAGATAGGTACTCGCCGGCACACTCGTGCTGGACGGTCCGTCGCCCCCGGTAGCCGAGACGACCAGGGCATCCACCCCCACCTTCAGCCAACGGTAGTTCAGCCACGCTAGGAAGGTGCCTATCGCCACGCCAGCGCCCATTCTAGCGCGCCCAGAGAGCGCTACGACGACCGCCGCAGCCAGTCCCACCGCCAGGGTCAGCCAGCCCAGCCGAGTGGCTGCTGCGGACTCCGCATCACGACTTGGGATTGCCGTGTCCGTCGGAGCTATCCCCTTGGCCCGCGCGCAGAATCACTTGGCGGACCCCTACGTAAAAGCCAACCGCTCCCAGGACCAACATGCCCCAAGGCTTAGTCTTCAGCCAGCGGTCGAACAGGTAGCCTAGGAAAGCGCCGCCAACAACGCCGCCGACCAGCAGGAATGGTAATTCTGTGGCGAGCGCGAACTGGCGCGCCAGTTGACCGGGGCGATTGCCTGATTTTTGCTCGGGCATGGACGGAACTCAGTGTACCGGCTCAGCGAACAAACTTAGTGAATAAAGGGGAACAGCAACGAGTGCGTCGCAAGCCGCAGAAACGGTTCGGGATAGATGCCTGCGGCGAGCGTTACCGCGACCGCTGCGGCCAGCGCGAAGCCCTGGGCCAGAGTGACGATCGGGCGAACCGAATCGGTAGGTTCGCGCACCCACATGTTGGCGACCATGCGGAAATAATAGTACAGAGCGGGCAGAATGTAGGCCACGCCAACGATCGCGAGGGTGGTGTGGCCCGTCTCGATTAAAGCCCACAGAACCATCAGCTTGGCCAGGAAGCCGGCGGTGGGCGGGATCCCCACCAGCGATAACAGGAAGATCAGCATCAGCACTGCCGCGCCTGGATTCCGCTGCATCAATCCGTTCAGGTCTTCCAGGTCGTCACCGATGACGCCTTTGCGGCGCAGCAGGATCACCACCGCAAATGCGCCGGTGTTAAAGAACGCATAGACCATCAGGTAGAACATTACCGCCTGCAGCCCGCGCTGGTTCAGCGAGCCATTCACGTTCACCGCCGCCACTAACCCCAATAAAATGTAACCGACGTGGGAGATCGAGGAGTACGCCATCAGCCGCTTGATATTGTTTTGGGTGATGGCCACGATGTTTCCGTAGGTAAGCGAAAGGATGGCCACCGCTTCGACCAAAGGTATCCATTCATGGCGCACCGACCAGAAAACAGTGAGGAAGAGCCGCAGCAGCAGCGCAAAGCTAGCCGCCGTCGAGGCCACGCTCACGAAGGCGGTGATGGTCGTCGGCGCCCCTTCGTAGATGTCCGGCGCCCACTGGTGAAACGGAACCGCGGCAATCTTGAAAAACAACCCGGTCGAAACGGTCACTAACGCCAGCAGTACGAACAGATCGTAGGAGGGCCGCTGCGCCACCTTCATGGCAATCACCTGAAGGTTGGTGGAACCCGGCGGCCCGGAAAGGCCATACAGGATCGAAAAGCCGTAGGCCAGAATGCCCGAACTGAAAGCACCCAGCAGGACGTACTTCATGGCCGCTTCGTTGGAGCGGCGGTTCCCGCGCAAGTAGCCAGTCAACACGTAGAAGCTAAGCGCCATGGTCTCCAGGCCGATGAAGAGAACGACCAAATCGTTCCCGCACGCGAGGAACATCATGCCTACAACCGCAAAAAGCATCAGGGCGTAATACTCACCGCCGTGCTCGCCTTCGATTTCCATGTAGCGCGCGGAAAGCAAGATCACCAGGGCGGTAGCGGCCAAAAAGATGAACCCGAAAAGTATAAAGAAGTGATCGATGACGATCGAGCCGCCGAAGCGGAGGTTCAACTCGGAAGCGACGGGGTGCAACAACCACAGCGAAACGCCACTGAACAGCACGCCGAGCATGGCGGTAAGCGCATTCCAGGACTTCTGCTTTTCCTCGAGCAGGAAGTCAGTAAGAAGAGTGGCCAAACCGAAAAACGCAAGCATCACCTCCGGCAGGATGTAGGGAAAATCCTGCTGGGTGCTGACGAGCGCCGATTGCCAGTTTGCGACCATCTACTTCCCTTCCTTGTTGGACGGCGCGTTCGCGGGCAGCATGTTCGACGTGGGATTTGTGCCGCTGGCCGGCGAAACCAATGGAGGCGCGGCCGGTGGCTGGGCCGGCGCTGCAGCGGGAGCCGCTGATGGCGTCAAATAGTAGGACGGATTCACCACCTGCATGATGCGCTGGACCGGCTGATCGAGTACCTTGAACAGTGGAGCGGGATAAATCCCGATCCAGAAAGCCAGGAAGACCAGCGGCAACAACGTGGCGTATTCACGCGCGTTAAGATCGGGCAAGTGTTCGTTGGCTGGATTCGTGATGCTGCCAAACATTACCCGCTGATATAGCCACAGGAGATACGCCGCGCCCAGCACCACTCCTATGACGCCCCAAGCCGCCCACTGCCATCGCACCTCGAACGCTCCGCGCAGAATCGTGAACTCGCCGATGAAACCATTCAGCAGCGGCATGCCCAGCGAACTGAGGGTGACGATCATATACACCGCGGCAAAATTCGGCATGGGCGTGGAAAGACCGCCAAATTCGGAAATCAGCCGGGTATGCCGGCGCTCGTACAGCACGCCAACAATCAAGAACAGCGCGCCAGTGGAAATGCCGTGATTGATCTGCTGAATGATGCTTCCGGAAAGCCCCAGCGGGGTGAGCGCGAAAATTCCCAGGGTACAGAAACCCATGTGGCTCACCGAAGAATAGGCAATGAGCTTCTTCATGTCCTTTTGCATCATGCAGACCAGCGCACCGTAGATGATGCCGACGAGCGACAACGCCACCAGAAACCCGCGGTACTTCACCGCGGCATCCGGGAACATCGGAACGGAGAAGCGCAGGAACCCGTAGGTGCCCATTTTCAGCAGGACGCCGGCGAGGATTACCGATCCGGCGGTGGGCGCCTCGGTGTGCGCGTCAGGCAGCCAGGTATGGAACGGGAACATGGGAACCTTAATCGCAAAAGCGAAGAAGAATCCCCAGAACAGCCACTTTTCCAGGTCGCCGTATTGCGCGGTGAACGGATGCAGCAGAATTTCGCGAATGTCGAACGTGCCGCGGCTGTGATAGATCGCCAGAATCGCCAGCAGCATCAATACCGAACCTGCCAAAGTGTAGAGAAAGAATTTAATCGCGGCGTACAGCCGGCGTTCGCTGCCCCATACGCCAATCAGGAAATACATGGGAACCAGCATCACTTCCCAGAAAAGGTAGAACAACACGAAATCGAGGGACATGAAGACGCCCAACATTCCGGTCTGCAACATCAAAAGGAGTATGTAGTATTCCTTTTCGCGCTTGCGGATGGCGGTCCACGACGACAGGATGGCGATCGGACCAAGAATGACGGTGAGCATCACCAAAAGGAAGCTCAAGCCATCCAGCCCCAGGGTGTAGTGCGCGCCGATCGAGGGAATCCACGGCAAGTCCTGCACGAATTGGAAAGGCGCGGCGCTCTGCGCTTGAAACCTCGAAAGCAGGGGCAGCGCCACCACCAGTCCGAGCAAGCCGAAGAGGTTGCCGATCCAGCGGGCGGCGTTCGCACTGCCGCGCGGCACGAAGCACAGCAAGATCGCCCCCACCAGCGGCGTGAAGAGGATGGTGCTTAAGATATGGTTGTCGGAAAAAAGCATGCGTCCGTGCCTCGCCTTCTGAAAAACGCCTCAGGAAATCTACGAATGCAAATGCAAAACCCAGAAATAATAGGTCAGGAATCCGACTACGCCGATGACGATCACCAGCATGTAGGTCTGCACCAAGCCGGTCTGAAACATCCGCGCCACCTGGCTGACCAGCCAGATCAACCGCGAGGCCAGGCGCACCGAACCGTCGACGATCCAGGTGTCCCACCACATCGATACGCGAGAGATATAGCGCGTGAGCCAGCCCGCGCCGTCCACACCCACGCCGTTGATCACGGCGTTGTCGAAACTGCCGAGGGTGGTGGCTAAGTCCTTGGTACGGTTGACAAACATCGCGTCGTAAATTTCGTCGACGTAATATTTATGGTAGACCAAGTTGTAGAAGCCGCGGATATGCGAGGTGATTTTCGCCGGCAAGTCGACGCGCTTCAAATACAGGTACCACGCAAATAGAATGCCGAGGAGTACCAAACCCTCGGACAGCAACATCAGCGCAATTTCACCCAAATGCGCCTGCGCCGCTTCCCCGGCCGGCACCCGCGCTTCTTGCACCGAGGTAATCATGGGCGCCAGGAAATGAACGAAATGATTGCTGCCGCGCAGAATCTCCGGCCAGCCGATCCAACCGCCGAAAATCGATAGTCCCGCGAGGATAATCAGCGGGATAGTCATGGACTTCGGCGATTCGTGGATGTGATGTTCGATGTCGTGGGGCACGCGAGATTTGCCATGAAAGGTGAGGAAGATCAAACGGAACATGTAGAACGCGGTCATGCCCGCGGTGAAATATCCCACCAGCCACAGCAGCAACCCGTGCTCGTAAACCTTGCCGAGAATCAGGTCCTTGCTAAGGAAGCCGGCAAACGGAAAGATGCCGGCGATGGCCAGCGTGGCGATCAGCATGGTCCAGTAGGTGATCGGAATTTTCTTGGCCAGGCCGCCCATCTTGCGCATGTCTTGCTCGCCGGACATGGCGTGAATCACGCTGCCTGCGCCCAGGAAGAGCAAGCCCTTGAAGAACGCATGGGTCATCAAGTGAAAGATGCCCGCGCTGAACGCGCCTACGCCGCAGGCCAGGAACATGTAGCCGAGTTGGGAGACGGTGGAGTAGGCGAGAACCTTCTTAATGTCGTTCTGCACCACGCCGATGGTGGCGGCAAACAATGCCGTGGCGGCGCCGATCCCGGCGACCACCTCCATCGCGAATGGGGCGTGTTGGAAGATGGCGTTGGTGCGCGTCACCATGTAAACGCCGGCGGTGACCATCGTCGCGGCGTGAATCAAGGCGCTCACTGGGGTGGGACCTTCCATCGCGTCGGGCAGCCAAACGTAGAGCGGAATCTGCGCGGACTTACCGGTGGCGCCGACGAAGAACAGCAGCGCGATCGCGGTGAGCACCGGAGCCCCTACCGGCAGATGCGACGCGGTGAGCGCGGGAACTATCTCGGTGAAGCGAATGGTGCCCAGAACCGCAGAGGTGAGAAAAATCCCCAGCAAAAATCCGGCGTCTCCGATGCGATTGACGATGAAGGCTTTCTTTCCCGCGTCCGACGCCGATTTTCTATGGAAGTAAAATCCAATCAGCAAATAACTGCACGTCCCAACGCCTTCCCAGCCGACAAACAGCAGTAACAGATTATTCCCAAGGACCAGCATCAGCATGGAAAACATGAACAGATTCAAATATCCGAAGAAGCGGTAGTAGCCGCCCTCGTGCGCCATATAGCCGGTGGAATAGATATGGATCAGCAGGCCGACGCCGGTGACCACCAGAATCATCACCGCGGAGAGCGGATCGAGCAGGAATCCCCAGTCCGCAACGAAGCTCCCGAGCGCCCCGGACTGCAAGTGATACGCGCCCGCGGGCACCCATTCGAACAGGATCACCTGGGCGACGCGCTGGTTCGCCGGGCGGGCCACCAATTCCAGGAACGCGCCACAGGCAAAGAGAAACGAAATCGCGACGCTGCCCACGCAGATCGCGCTGACCACCGCCTTGGGAAGCTTGCGGCCCAATAGCAGCATCACGAACGCGCCGGCGAGCGGGTAGAGGGGGATCGTCCAGATGTGCGCCAGGAAGAACGGCAGCAATCCCTGGGTTGTGGGCAGCGAATCTACCATTTCAGGATGTCCATCTCATCCGCCAGCACCGTTTCCCGGTTGCGGAATAGGGCGATAATTATTCCCAAGCCCACCGCCGCTTCGGCGGCTGCGTCGGTAATGATAAAAATCGCAAACACCTGCCCGTGCACCGTGCCAAACATTCGCGAAAAGGCCACCAGATTGATGTTCACCGCGTTCAGAATCAGTTCGATGGACATCAGGATCACGATGACGTTGCGGCGGGTGAGCACCCCGATCACGCCGATGGTGAGGAGCGCCAGGCTCAGAAAAATGTAATGCGTTACCGGAATCACGCGTCCCTCCGCTTGGCCATCAGCACCGCGCCGACCATCGCTACCAGGAGCATGATCGAAGCGATTTCAAACGGGAGCATATAAGTCTGGAAAAGCGAGGTGGCCACCTCGGCGGTATTTGGCGGCAGCGACTGCGGAACCCCGGTGCTATTGAAAATAGGAGCATCGATATGGGCCATGAGCAGCAACTGGCCGCCCAGGACGACCGCCAGCAGCAGCGCGAGCCACAATTGCTTGCTGAACTGACGCTGGCGTGCGGCTACGTGGAGGTTCACCAGCATGATCACGAAGACGAATAAGACCATGATCCCGCCGACGTATAGGATCACCTGCACGATGAACAGGAACTCCGCGCGCAATTGGAGGTAGATTCCGGCGGTGGCCAATAGCGCGCCGATCAGGTAAATGGCGGAGTGAACGACGCTGCGGGCGACCACCATCATGATCGCGCAGAAGATCGCCAAGCCCGCGAAGAAATAGAAGAAACCGATTTGGAGAGCCATGGGCGTGGCCATTTAGCCTCCCCCCGCCGGGGCTGACGCCGCGGCAGCGGCGGCAGCTTGGTCGCGGTCGCGGCGATCGTTCAGTGTCACCAGCCACGCCGCCACGCCGATGGTGGCAAGCAGCGTGAGCCCAAAAGCGGCGAACGCATTCCATCCCAGCTGCTGGCGCAGAATCTGCGCAACTCCCACGCCCATCACGTTGGCGAGCGCTAGCGGGATTAGGAATTGCCAGCCCAGCTTCATCAACTGATCGAAGCGGTACCGCGGGAACGTGAAGCGGAACCACAGAAAGCCGTAAATATACGCCAGCACTTTCGCCAGGAACCAAAACGCGCCGTGGATTCCGGGCATCGCGGCGGGGACAAAGAGCGAGCCGAACATGACCACAGCGAGAACCAGGAACAGCCCGCCAACCAAGACCATCACCAGTTTCTGAATCTGGACCGGTTGGCGAGGCGCGCGCCAGAAACAGTATCCGCAGATGCCGAGGAACAGAAGCGCCGGGAAAATGTCTAGAATCTCGACCGGAGTACCGAGGATGTGCCCATGGAAGCTGGCAAAGGGCCGGAGCCAGCCGCCGAGAAATAGAGTGGTGGCGATTCCTGCGACCACGATCATGTTGGCGTACTCTGCCAGGAAATAGAGCGACCAGCGGAAGCCGCTGTATTCGGTCATGTAACCGGCCACCAGCTCAGATTCTGCTTCGGGCAAATCGAAAGGCGCGCGGTTGGTCTCGGCGATGGAAGCGACGAGATAAATGAAGAAGCCGCAGGGCGCGAAGAAGATGAACCATGCGCCGGCCTGATCCTGGGCTTCCACCAGAGACTTCATCGAAAGCGATCCGCCCAGCAACAACGCGGAAATTAGCGCCAGGCCCGCAGCGGTTTCGTAGCTCACCAGTTGCGCCGCGCTGCGCATCGCGCCCAAGAGCGAGAAGTGGCTATTGCTGGCCCAGCCGCCCAGCACGATGCCGTAGACACCCAGCGAGCTGATTGCCAGAATAAAGAGCAAACCGATATCCAGGTCGGCGATCTGGAAAACCGGGCCGAACGGCAACGCGGCGTAAGCGAGCAATGCCATGGTTACGCTGATCAGCGGGGCCAACAGGAAAAGCATCTTGTCGGCCTTCTCCGGGACGATGTCTTCTTTGATCAGCAGCTTCAGTGCGTCGGCGATGGGCTGCAGCAGGCCGTGCGGGCCCACGCGCATGGGGCCGAGGCGCGCTTGCATGTCGGCCATCACTTTGCGCTCGAGCAGCACGATGTATCCTGCCAGCAGCGGCAGGACCATCACGATCACGATGCCGTAGAAGACCGGCAACAGGTACGGCATGATCGCATTCAGTGTTTCGTGGCTCATTTCCCTTTTCCGTTCAAGAGTTCACTTGCCAATTCGACTAACGTCCGCACCCTTAAAGGCGAAGGATGCGCCACTCAAGTGCAACGGACCCAGCAACTTCTTACGGCTCCTAACGGTCTACTTCGCCCAGCACAATATCGATGGTGCCAATAATGGCGACTACGTCGGCCACCAGGCTGCCGCGCGCCATGCGGTCGAACGCCTGCAAATTGATAAAACTGGGCGGCCGGACGCGCACGCGGTAAGGCTGGGTGCTGCCGTCGCTGACGATGTAGTAGCCCAGTTCGCCCTTGGGCGCTTCGATCGAGTGATACACCTCGCCCGGAGGCGGCTTGAGCACTTTGCCGATGCGCGCCATGATCGGCCCGACGGGAATATTCTCGATGGCTTGCAGGCAGATCAGGCGCGACTGGCGCATCTCTTCCATGCGCACGATGTAACGGTCGTAGGTGTCGCCCGACTGGGCGATGGGAATCTCGAATTTGTATTGATCGTAGGCCGCGTAGGGCATGGCCTTGCGAATGTCCCAGCGCACGCCGCTGGCGCGCAACACCGGGCCGCTGACGCCGAGTGCGATAGCGTCTTCCGCGGACAATATGCCGACGCCCTTGGTGCGGCCCACCCAAATGCGATTTTCGGTGAGTAGCGTGGAATACTCATCGATCTTGTGTTCGAAATCGACGCAGAAGCGCTTCACTTCCTCTTCGAAGCCGTCGTACGTCTCGTACTGCAGCCCGCCAATGCGGAACGCGTGGGTGGTAAGCCGCGCGCCGCAATATTTTTCGAAAATTTTCAGGATCTCTTCGCGCTCCCGGAAACAATAGAAAACCGGGGTCAACGCGCCAATGTCGAGGGCGTGCGTGCCTAGCCACACCAAGTGGCTGGCGATGCGCTGCAATTCGGTGAGGATGGTGCGGACCACGCGGGCGCGCAACGGTGCTTCGGCGCCCAGGAGCTTTTCTACGGCTTCGCAATAGCCCAAGCCATTCGAGACGGCCGCGACGTAGTCCATGCGGTCGACGTACGGCGCAAATTGCTGGTAGCTGCGATGCTCGGCGATTTTTTCGACGCCTCGATGCAGGTAGCCGATGATGCACTCAGAATCGACTACGCGTTCACCGTCGAGCTTGAGCTTTACGCGCAACACGCCGTGGGTAGACGGGTGCTGCGGACCCATGTTCAATATGATTTCGTCGGCTCCCAGGACGGTGGAGCTGACGCCAGGCATTCGCTCGATGTGGGTATCGGCCATTTCGTTCGTTTTCGCTAAGTGTTCCCTACTCCTACTGCCCGCTCTCGATGCCTAGATTCTCGCGCACCCAGTCTTGATCTTGCTTCAGGATGTCGTAGTCCTTGCGCAGCGGAAAGCCTTGCCATTCGTCAGGAAGCAGGATGCGGCGCAAGTCGGGATGCCCTTCGAAGGGAATTCCGAACATGTCGTAGGCTTCGCGTTCCATCCAGTTGGCGACCGGCCATATCCCAGTTGCGCTGGGAACTGGCTCGTTCTCTGCCGCGTGGGCCTTCAGGCGCAGTCGCTCGTTTCTCGGCAGGGAGTAGAGATTCCATACCACGTCGAAGCGCTTTTCGCGCTTCGGCCAGTCGACCGCGGTCAGGTCGGTGAGAAAATCGAATTTTTCCTCATCGCGGAAATAGCGAGCCAGGGTGAGGAAATCCTTCAGATCGACCACCAGGATCGATTGCTTGCGATCGATCCACGCTTCGCGGATCGCGTCGCCGAATTTCGCTTTCAGCTTTGTCACAAATTCGTTTTCCAGGGGCACCGGCTTGGGCGGAGCCTCTTTCGGAGCGGCTGGTGTGGCTGGTTTGGCCGCGGCGACGGGGACGGCGGCTTTGCCTGCGGGTGCAGCGGGAGCTGTGCCAGCGGGAGCGGCTGCCTTTGCGGGCGGAACCACCGGCGAGGCTCCGGCCCCGGCGGGGGGCGCGGCTGGTTTTGCTGGCGCAGCAGGCGGCGCAGCGGCAGCCGGCGCGGCTGGAGCAGCCGATTTTTCGACAGGCGGCGCCGTAGCAGCGGACGGCGTTGCAGCAACCGCGGGCTCCTTGGGAGCCAGTGGCTTATCGGGAGCAGCCCCTGACGGCGCGTCGGGCGGCTGCTTGTTTAGGTCCTTCTCCGATGGGTCGTCTGTCATGGCGTTCAACGATCTAGTTACGCTCGCGATACCCCTCGCATGCTTTCACGCGCAACCCTGCAGCGGGCTGACGTTCTGAGTCCCTCATCATATCGACTGAAGCCACAACGGAAACAATGCTGCGAACCACTGACCAAGAGGCGCGACTCACACCCAGTCCAGAGCGCCTTTCTTGAAGAGCCAAACATACCCCACCAACAAAATTCCGAGAAACACAAACATGGTGAGCAGGCCGTAGACCCCTAGCGCGCTGTACTTCACCGCCCAGGGAAACAGAAAGACCGTCTCCACGTCGAAGATAACAAACAGAATGGCCACGATGTAGTAGCGGACCGAATAGCGGCCGCGGGCATCCGATTCCGCTGGGATGCCGCACTCGTAGGGCTCCAGGCGGGCGCCAATATTCTGCATGTCCGGACGAATAAACTTGAAAACGAAGAGAGAAACCGCTGGGAACGCCGCTGCGAGCAGCGCAAAAATGAAGACCGGGATGTATTCGCCGGGCATGGCCTAATTTCCGGACGAATCGTAACATAGGCGTCAACCATGGGCCATAGGGTTACGCGTAGCGGGCAAAGTTCGCGGATCGTTGGGGGAATCGCCGGGACTGCCGCTTAGTGCTTGTTAGCGTTGGCGCGGAATCGAGATTCTTGGGCAGGGTACGATATGATCGCGGTTATCAAATCTCCAGCCTGCTACCGCCGTACGCATCGTGGTCATGACGTTCGTTACGTTCGTTACGCTCGTTACGCTCGTCGTGCTCGTCCATGAAAAAAGCTGCTCAGGATCGTCGAGAGTCTCTGCCGCGTGGGCTAATGCTATGCGTTTTTCTCTCCGGCGCCGCGGGACTGATCTATCAAGTGGCGTGGAGCAAGGCGCTGGGGCTGGTGTTCGGGCACGCCGTGTATGCGATCGCCACGGTGCTGGCGGCGTTTATGGCCGGGCTGGCGGCGGGAAGTGCGTATCTCGGACGATGGAGCGAGGGGCGTCCGCGCGCGGGGCTGGTTCGGCTCTACGCGCAGATCGAACTGTTGGTGGGCGCATCGGGAGCGCTGTCGCTGGCGGCGCTGGTTGCAGTTCGCGCGGTTTTTATTGCCGCCTACCCGCTGGTGGGCGGGTGGCCGGCGCTGCTGGTGCTGCTGCGGTTCGCCGGGGCTTCGGTGGTGTTGTTCGTGCCTACATTTCTGATGGGCGGAACGCTGCCGATACTGGTGAGCGCGGTGACGCGCAGCTCTGGCGAGCTTGGGAAGCGTGTTAGCGGGCTGTACTGGATGAATACGCTGGGCGCGGTGGCGGGGACGGTGGCGTGCGGATTTCTTCTGTTGCCCGCGTTGGGATTGCGGGAGTCGGTGCTCTGCGCGGTTGCGCTGAACCTGGTGGCTTCGGGAATCGCTTGGCAGATTGGCCGGGGTGGTGCTGGGTCCGCTGAGCTCGCCCAGCCGGACGTTGGCGGTTCCCCGCCGCCCGTGGCGAATGGTGGTGCGATCGGTGGCGACGACGGCGTGGCGGTGACGAGGCGCGAGTTCAACTTTCTGCTGGCCGCTTTCGGGGTGGTCGGCGCGACGGCGTTTGCTTATGAGATCGGTTGGACGCGGCTGCTGGCGATTTCGATTGGGAGCTCGACGTACAGTTTCACGATCATGCTCGCGACGTTTCTTGCTGGGACGGTGATTGGCAGCGCCGCTTTTCAACGTTTTTCATCTCGCGGCGTGGTGGACGGAACCGCCGGCGAGATCACCTTGAGCACATTTTCGCGGACCCAAACGTTCACCGGACTGGCCGCCGTTTCTTCGCTCGTGCTGTTTCACTGGATACCGCGCATCGTTCCGGCAATGCTGCGCGCCACTCACGACACTTTCCCCGGGCTGATCCTGGCGCAGTTTGCGACTAGCGCGCTGACGGTGCTGCCCATCGCGATCGTATTTGGCTACAACTTCCCCGCGGTGATCGTGCTGCTTGGCGGCTCGCGCGCCGCGGGCGGCTCGCATTCGACGTTCGTCGGGAAAGCTTACGCGGCAAATACCGCCGGCGCGATCGTTGGTTCGATCGCCACGGGATTCTGGCTGGTTCCGTGGGCGGGAAGTTTTCGCGCGATTGCGGCAACCGCAGCCATCAATCTACTGCTTGCGCTCGCGCTGGAATTCCGCGCCGCTCCGCGGCGGCTGGCGTTGCAGGTGGTGAATCTTATTCTGATCGGCGCGGCGATCGCGGTGGGCACGTCTTCTTTCTTTTACAATCGCGCGCTGCTTTCGCTTTCCGCGGTGCTCTACGGCAATTCGTATCAGGGGCATCTCACGCTGCCGGAAATTGCCCGGACCAATGAACTGCTATTCATGGCCGACGGGATCAATTCGTCGGTCGCGGTCTTCCAGTCCGACAACTACCTGTCGTTGCGGGTCGATGGAAAAGTGGATGCGTCGACGGGAGACGCGCGGACCCAACTCATGCTGGCGCATCTCGGCGCTGCGTTTCATCCCGCGCCGCGGCGCGTGCTGATCGTGGGTTTCGGCAGCGGCATGACCGCTGCGGCTATCGCACGATACAAGGACGTGGAGAAAATCGACTGCGTGGAAATCGAACCCGATGTGATCCGCGCGTCGCCGTATTTCGAGAAGCTGAATCAAGGCGTGCTCGCCGATCCGCGAATGCGCGTGATTTTTGAAGACGCCCGCAATTTCTTGCTCACCTCGCGGGAGCAGTACGACCTGATTATTTCTGAGCCGTCGAATCCCTGGATGGCCGGCGTGGCGACGCTTTTCACCACCGAATATTATGCGTCGGTGCGCGCGCATCTGGCCGCGGGTGGAATGTTCGTCCAGTGGGTGCAGGGGTATGAGATTGCCCCGGACGACCTGCGCATGGTGATCGGCACGCTCGCCGCGCACTTTCCCGAGGTGACGCTGTGGCACGGCGAGGGTGCGGACTTACTGCTGCTCGGCCGCGTCGATCCAGTTCCCTTCCGGTTCGACCGGCTGCGAGCGCTGTGGGGAAATCCCGCGATACAGAAGGACTTTCAGGCGCTGGACGTCCACCAACCCGAGGGCTTTTCTGCATATTACTTGCTGAGCGACGCGGAACTGCGCCGGCTCGCCGCCGGCAGCACCGCGAATACCGACGATCGCACGATATTGGAATATGACGCGCCGCGGACCCTGCTGGCGCATGGCCTGAGCGAAGCCAATGAAGAATTAATCGGACGCTTCCGCGACGGCCCTTTGCCGCCAAATATCGACCCCGGCGAGACCGCGGCTGCGCTGCGAGCAGGCGTCGGCGTCGATCTGGACCTGAACGATGCCGTCGGCACGCAGAAATTTCTTGCCGCCCTCGATTCGCAACCCGATTCGCCGGAACGCGAAATCGCGCTGGGGCGCTTCTCGCTGAGCCAGAATTTTTTGAAGGACGCGCATGCCGCGCTGCAAGCCGCTGTGGGGCTGGCGCCTCATTCGCCGGAGGCGCTGCATTGGCTCGCGGTTGCCGATCATCGCATGGGACAGGACGCTGCGGCCGATATACTCGTCGCGCAAATATTGGCCGCCAACCCAACCGATCAGCAGGCACTCACGGATCGGCTGCAATTTGCGGTGGATCGCAATGACTATCGCACCGCGTTGTATACCCAGCTCGATCGGATGGTGGTGATGGGCGACCCGCCGGCTTCGGAATACTGCCGCCTGGGCGCGATTTGGGAGAAGATCCCGAACCTTGCCGAGGCCGAACCAGTTTTGCTACGGGGCCTGGCGAAGGATCCGTATAGTTATGCGTGCCATCTCGAGCTCGGCGAACTGTATCGAGAAGAAAAGCTGCTCGAGCCGGCCCGGAAAAACTTTGAGTGGGTAGTGCGATTCTTTCCGGAGCTGGATCCGACGATCTTTCGCTCGCTCGCGGGAATCGATCTGATGCTCGGGGATCGTCGCGCTATGCGCGCCACATTGAACGAAGGTCGCAGGCTTTTCCTCGACGATCCGGATTTGCAAAAGGCAGTCGCGGCGCAATAACCGCGAAGTCGGGGTAGGGCTATCCGTCGACCAGCTCTTTAGCGCGTTGCGTGGCCTTCACTACGGCTTTGATCAGCGTGACACGCAGTTTGCCTTCCTCCAACTCCAGAATGCCGTCGATGGTGCAGCCGGCCGGCGTGGTCACCGCGTCCTTGAGCAGCGCAGGATGGTCGCCGGTATCGATCACTTGTTTCGCGGCGCCTAGCAGCATTTGTGACGCGAGCAGCGTGGCCACGTCGCGGGGTAGGCCCACTTTCACGCCTGCTTCCGCGAAGGATTCGAGGATTATGAAAGCGAATGCTGGACCGCTCGCAGAGAGCCCGGTCACCGCGTCCATCAGCTTTTCGTCCACCACTACGGTGCGCCCGACCGCGTCAAACAGGGCGCGCGCTAATTCTAGATCGCTCGGACGCGCGAATTTCCCTTTGCAGATGCCGGTCATCCCGGCGCCCACCGAACAGGGAGTGTTGGGCATCGCACGCACCACTGGAGTTTCGGTCTGCAGCGCGCTCTCAATCGCTTGGGTGTGCACCGAAGCAGCCACAGAAATCAAAAGCTTCTTCGCGGTCACTACCGGGCGGATTTCTTCGAGCACCGAGCGCATCACCTGCGGCTTCACGCAGAGCAGAATCACGTCGGCTTTTTCCGCCGCCGCGCGGTTGTCGGTGGTAACTTTAATTCCCAGAGATTCCGTGAGCGCCCGCGCGCGATCGGCGTGTGCTACGGTCCCAACCACCTGGCTCGGCGAAACCAGGCGTTGCGCGCGGTAAGCGCGGATCAGCGTGCCGCCCATCTTCCCAGCGCCGAGAACTGCGAAACTCTTCCCCGCAAATGCGTTTTTCATAGTAATGGCATTCTGGATAAGTTTGGCGCCGAGGTCAATGCGGGAGTAGCGGCGGGCCGCGAGTCAGGTTTATAGCGGGGCGAAATTCGTAAGTCCCATCACTTTATCTTTCGACTGCATGATGTGCTGGAACATTAGCTGCCGGGCCCGCTCCGGATTGCGATCCTGTATGGCTTTCAGCAGTTCGCGGTGTTCGCGGTCCGGCGCTTCGCCGAAGTAATTGATATCGATCGCGGCGAACATGATGTGTTCCATTTGGCTGCGAGACTCGCTGACCGCCTGCACCACCATCTGGTTGCGGGAGAGCCGCGCGACGGTCATATGAAACGCTGTATCTGCTTCGATAAAGCGGACGCAGCTTTCCCGGTCGTCCGGACGGCACGTAACCTGGGAGAGTTCCGCGAGCCACGCAAGCAACTCCGGATCGGTCCCTTTCACCGCGGCCAATTCCGCCGCGGCGCATTCCACCGCGCAACGAAATTCATAGATGTCGTTCAGCACTTGCAGGGTGATCTGACTGACGAAATAACCGCGGTTCGGCACAATGCGCAGCAGCCGCTCATTCTGCAATCGGACGGCCGCCTCGCGCACCGGAGTGCGGCTTCCTTTGTATCGCGCCGCCAGGTCTTTTTCGCTGAGCGGTTCGCCGGGCTGGTAGACGCCGTGAATGATATCGCGCTTAAAAGCGCGGTAAACCTCTTCGCTGAGCGTCGCAACGGGTTTGGTTGCCGCCTGCCGCGGAGGCGGCAACGGCGAAGCCGTCGTCAAGCGATCCCGATGTGAACGTCCACGCGAAGCCAATTAACCTCTCCCGTACCTGCGAGAATCGAGTGGCATTCTTCCCGAGTTCCGCGGCGGTGTCAAACGCCGGTTGCGTCGTACCATTACGGTGCGATTTGTTTTTCGTATACCGATGGCATGCAAAATGTACTTGACACGCATGCACCACCACGTTAGCTTCCCCGCCATGCATCCTGCCATGGGGGCGGGTGCGCTACGAACCGGACCGTTTTATGGGCCTAACTGGATTTCAATGCGCTCGCCGGCGGCGACTTTGCGGTCTCCACGGCCAGCGGCGTCCGATGCGCCAGCATCCCAGCGCGCGTTCCAGCCCTTCGCCTGGGTACCAACCCAGCGAATACTCCGGACGTGTGCGCCTCCCTCATAGCCTTACACCGAATTTCCGCAGTGAACACGCTCCCCGCTATTTGCGTGCGAGTACCTGCCAAGGAATCCCCATGAAAACTCTTCTTGAGCATGTCTACCGGGCCGGAGTTCTCTGCCTTGCATTGTTGTTTTGCGTTGCCGGGCACGCCATCCCGGCCGCCGCGCAGGACGCCGCGGTGCCGGCAGTCACCATCATTCACGCGGGGAAATTGTTCGACGCCCACGCCGGCCGCATGCTCGAGAACCAGGACATTTTGGTCCGCGGCGAGCGCATCGTACAAGTCGGACCGAACCTTGCGATTCCCGCCGGCGCGCACGAGATCGACCTGCGCAAAGCGACCGTCCTCCCGGGGTTCATCGACGTTCACACTCACTTGACCTCCAAGGCCGGCGCCGCGGGTTACGATTCGCTCGGCGTCTCCATCCCGCGGCACGCGCTGAGCGGGGCCAGAAACGCGCGAGTCACTCTGCTAGCGGGTTTCACCACCGTACGCGACGTCGGCGCCGAAGGATTTGCGGACGTCGCTCTCCGCGACGCCATCATCGACGGCGACGTGATCGGACCGAGAATGCAGGTCTCCGGACCGATCATCAGCATTACCGGCGGGCATGGCGACAGCAATCTTCTTCCCTTCGAATTTCATTTTTCAGCCCAAGGCGTCGCCGACGGCGTTCCCGCGGTGATGGCCAAAGTGCGCGAGAATATCAAATACGGCGCCGACGTCATCAAGTTCACTGCGTCGGGCGGCACCATGTCTCGCGGCGATAACCCGCTGCTCGAACAGTACAGTCCGGAAGAAATGCAGGCGATCATCGCCGAATCGCACCGGCTGGGCCGAAAAGTGGCGACCCACGCTCACTCCACGATTGCCATCAAGGACGCGGTGCGCGCAGGCGTCGATTCTATCGAACACGGAATTTATCTCGATGAAGAAGGCATCCAGCTGATGAAACAGCACGGAACGTATTTCTCGGCGACCACCTTTCCCCTTTTTTGGTACGAGAAAAACGAGGACAGCTTGCACCTCCCGCCGTGGGTCATTGAAAAAGTGGCCATCATCATTCCGGCGGCCAAAGTAAATGTGGCGCGGGCGTATCGCGAAGGAGTGAAAGTAGCGCTGGGAACGGATGCGGGCGTCTATCCGCACGGGCTAAACGCTGGGGAATTCTGGTCAATGGTCCAGTTGGGGTTGACGCCGGTGCAATCCCTGCAGGCCGGGACCGTGAATGCGGCCGACCTGATGGGCTGGAGCGACCGGATCGGTGCGATCGAAACCGGCAAATATGCCGACATCGTTGCTGTGAATGGCGATCCGCTCAGTGACATCACCGTGCTGCAGCACATCGATTTCGTGATGAAGGGCGGAGTTGTTTACAAAGGAACTTTCTAGTTGGCGAGAGTCTTTAGTTATCTCCCGGTGTATCGGGACAGGCCAAGTGCAGGCCGGCGAGAAGCGACGTAGCCGGTTGACGAGTTTCTCGGTGCCAAGGAGGAAGCGCTTATGTCTCACAGAATTTTCGCCTTGATAATCTGTCTCGTGATTGTGGCCGGGCCTGCTTTCGCCCAGTCGAATTATGGTGAAATCGCCGGCGCCGTGCATGATCCACAGGCAGGGGTTGTCCCCGGCGCGAAAATAACCATCACCAGCACCGAGACAGGACTCGTCCGCACGGTAACCACGCCCGACAACGGCTCGTTTCGCTTCCCCGCGCTCCCCGCGGGCATTTATTCTCTTTCCGCCGAAAAATCCGGATTTGCTTTGGCAAAAGTCGAGCGGATCGAGGTTCTGGTGGACGAGACCGCCACCGTTGAAGTGGCCCTGGCCCTGGCGCAATCAACGAACACCGTGACCGTCGAGAGCGGCGTGGCCATGACCGACACGGAAACCGCCCACCTCGGCGGGGTGATCCAGGAATCGCAAGTCACCACGCTTCCCCTCAACGGCCGTAACTTCGCACAATTAGCGCTGCTGAATGCCGGAGTATCCGCGTCGGGCGGAGGCGGAGGCCAGCAGGGCGGCGAAGGCGGCGTCTCCGGCTATTCATCGAACGGGCAGCGTTCGACCTCGAACAATTTCATGGTCGACGGCATCGACAACAACAATTACGAAGCGGGCAGCGTTGCGCAGCTCCCCTCCATCGATTCGATCCAGGAATTCCAGGTACAGACCAACAATTACGCGGCCGAATATGGCCGCAGCAGCGGCTCGATCGTCAACTTGGTGACCAAATCGGGAACCAATCAGCTCCACGGATCGGCGTACGAGTTTCTCCGAAACAACGATCTCGATGCTCGCAACTTCTTCGCCGATCCCTCTTTCTCCGCTCCCGAACTTCGCTTGAATCAATTCGGCGCCACCCTTGGCGGACCAATCCAGAAAGACAAGACGTTCTTCTTCGGCAACTATGAGGGCTTTCGTCAAATTGCCGGCATCACCAACCTCACCAATGTCCCCACCGACGCGGAAAGGTCCGGGCTGTTTTTTAATCCAGCTACCGGGCAGAACGTCCAGGTAGCGGTGAACCCCACTAGCGCGCAGCTCTTTAAGCTCTTCCCCGAGCCCGATACCACTCAGTCCGGCGGCAATTTTGTTTCTTCTCCGAATCTGACCAATAACACCAACCAGTACATGCTGAAGATGGATCACCACCTCTCCAACGGAACCCTCACCGCCCGTTACAGCTACACCGGCGCGACGATTTTCTATCCATTCGTGCCCGGCCAAGGGACCACCGCGGTTCCAGGCTACGGAGTGGACGACTCGGAAACGAGTCACTTGGCCTCGTTGGGTTATACGCGGTTTATCAATCCCACCACGCTCAACGAATTTCGCTTCGGCTTCACCCGCGTGACCAGCGTCACCTATAACCAAACCGGACCACAAGCCGCCACCTACGGGTTCAACACCGGCTATCCAGCCGGCGCTCCCACTGGCCTGGGCGACATACCCAACATCACCTTTTCCGGCGGACTGGTTTCCGGCGTGGAATCCACCTCCAATCTGGGCGCGACGGGAAACAACCCTTCGGGAAACTGGATCAACACACTGCAATGGGTAGACAATTTCTCCCACATTACTCCGCGCCACGAATGGAAATTCGGCGCCGAGGTTCGCAATATCCGCGATAACCGCCTGTACGATCTCTACTTCAATGGACAGCTTGGCTTTACCGGCTCCGCCAACCCGGAAGGAATTCCCAATCCGCTGGTGGACTTTGCCGAAGGCCTGCCGAGCTCGTCGCTCAAGTTCGACGGTAACTCCGGACGCAGCTATCGCACCACCAGCTACGATTTTTTCGCGCAGGATAGTTTCAAATTGCGGCCAAACCTGACGCTCAGCTATGGATTGCGGTATGAGCTCAACACCGTCTTGCACGATGCCACCGGCCGCTCCAGCACCTGGCGCCCCAACCTGTACACCACCTATCTCTCGCCAACAGCGTCGCAGACGGATCTCGCAGCGCTCCAGGCCTCCGGCATTGCCACACAGGCCCAGCTCGGAGGTCTCTACGACGGCGACCACAATAACTTTGCCCCGCGCATCGGCCTGGCGTGGTCGCTCGGCGGTTCTCAGCACACCGTC
Source organism: uncultured Acidobacteriota bacterium (assembly GCA_963725655.1). Classification (GTDB taxonomy): domain Bacteria; phylum Acidobacteriota; class Terriglobia; order Acidiferrales; family UBA7541; genus CAVRXT01. Next base: position 2,427,146 of record CAVRYY010000001.1, read on the forward strand.
CTTCGCGCCGGATATGGCATTTTCTACGACACGGTTTTCGGAAATATTCCCGGAAACGTGATGTTAAATCCGCCGTTCCTGCCGGACTATTACATCTCCTCACCCGCGTGGCCGCAGTCGTTTGGGACTTCCGGGTTCCCGGTTCTCACCGTCACCGAAGCGAAACTTGCCACGCCGTACTCGCAGGCATGGAACTTCGACATCCAACACGAATTGCCGGGGAAGATGTTGCTCGATGTTGCTTACGTCGGGACCACCGGGACGCATTTGCCGCGATTCCGGCAAATCGACCAAGCCTACACTACCCAGTCTCAAATCAATGCGCTCACTCCCGATGTGGTCACCCGAATGGAGCTGCTCGGGATCCCTCCTCCAGTGGCGCTATTCCTCTCGCAGAACATCGCGTTGATGCCGTCGATCGTCCGCGGACCTTACTTCGGTTTCGCCCAAATCTTCCAGGCCGAAGACTCGATGAGCTCGAGTTACAACGCGCTGCAAGCCAAGCTCGACAAGAGAATCGGCCACGGTCTCAGCTTCGGAATCGCCTACACCTATTCCAAGTCCCTCGACGGCGCTTCCGACTTCTTCGGTTCCGGCGCCAACGGCTCGACCATCTTCCCGCAAGACAACTACGACACCGCCGCCGAGAAGGGCCTTTCCGATTTCGATATCCGCCAGCGCTTGGTCTTCAATTACATTTACACCTTCCCGGGCATGAAAGGCTCTGCGGTTGCCGAGCACCTCACCGGCGGATGGGAGATTAGCGGTATCGTCACCGCTCAAACCGGCCAGCCCTTTTCGGTGTTAACCGGCCTCGACCAAAGCAGCACCGGCCTGGGCGACGATCGCGCCAATGTGAGCGGCAACCCCAACTCCGGTCCGCATTCCGTCGCCCAGTTTTTCAACACCGCGGCTTTCTCCATCAACGCCCCGCTTACCTTCGGTGACTCGGGCCGCAACATCGTTACTGGCCCGGGATTTACCGACGTCGATTTCGCGCTGATGAAAAATACGGTGATCACGGAACGCCTGAAGATGCAATTTCGCGCCGAGTTCTTTAATATCCTCAACCATCCCAACTTCGCGCTGCCAAACAACGTCCTCAGCTCGCCTTCATTCGGAGCGTTGTATCAGACGCCCGACGTAGCACAGAATAACGTCGGACTCGGCTCGGGCGGACCTCGGCTGATCCAATTTGGGCTGAAGTTTATCTTCTAAGAAGCGAAAGGCGCCGAACCTTCCTCTCGACGCGAATTCGGCGGCCACGCGGTGGGCGCGATCGGGGGGGTGATCATATGATGCGATTGTTCAAGAGCTGGAGAACGCAGGCCCTATCCGCGGGCGCGTTGTTGCTCGGCGTAGCGCTGATGGCCATCTCCGCGCCACCAGGTCCGCGCGTCGAGCCGCTGGGCCCAAATCTCTACGCCTATATTTCCGACAACGACGGCAGCGCCAACTCCACTTTCCTGGTCGGCCCAACAAGCATTCTGGTGGTCGATGGCGGCTTGGACCGCACCGAAGGCGGGAAAATTCTGGGGGAGATTCGGAAGATCTCACCGCTCCCCATCGCGTACATCGTCAACACTCATTACCACCCCGACCATCAAGGCGGAAATGGGGCGTTTGGTCCTGGGGTCACGGTCATCTCCTCCCCATTTACCCGCGAGAAGACCATCGCCATCGCTGCCGCTACGTCCAAACCAGATCCGCAGCGAGCCCGGCCGGCCGGTCACGAATTCTTGTTTCGGCCGGCCACGCTAACCCTCACTGACAAAATTACCATCTACCTTGGCGACGAGCCGGTCGAGATCATCCCGGCTTGGCCCGCACACACGATGGGCGATATTTATGTCTATTTCCCGAAGGAACGTACCGTGGCGATGGGCGATCTCTATCTAACAAACAGCGTGCCTGCGATGGACGAAGGGAGCGCGGCGCATTGGATTCAGGACCTGGACCAGATTCTCGCGCTTCCCGCAGATCACTTCGTTCCTGGGCACTTCGAAGTCGGCACCAGACAAACTGTGCAGCACTTCCGCAATTACATGGCGGATCTCGATGCACAAGTGGTGCAATTGGCTCAGGCCGGCGCTACCGAGGAACAGGTGCGCCAAAAAATTCGGCTGCCGCAGTACCAGGATCTTCGGCAATACCCCAAATATCAGGCCACCTTCGGCGACAACGCCGCCGCGATCCTCAGCCAGATTCGTTCTCCGAAGTAATCGGCAGAGCGCGCAGGGCGAACCAGAGCGGGACCAAGCACCCGCTACTCGCTTCCCTTCCGTTCAGTGACCTATGGCTATTCGTACCGCAGCGCGATGTGGGGATCAACGCGGGTGGCGCGGCGGGCAGGGATGTAGCAGGCTAGTAAAGACACCCCCGAAAGTTACAGCGCAACACCGGCCAGCGTTATCGGGTCGGTCGCACTTATGCCGAAAAGCATACTGGCCATCAACCGCGTCAATGTAAACACCGCCGCCAGGCCTACCCTACCCCTAGGACCACCATTCTTCCCGCGTCATTCAAGGTGGGAGCGAACCTCCTGGTCGAGATCGACGTCCGCGCGGCGCGATGAAAAAAGATTGCGCAGAAAACTTTGGGCTTTCACCAGCAGCGGCATGTTGAACACCTCTCTACGGTGTGTCTAAAGCCTGCGCGATCGCCCACGAGATGCGGCCCCATCGCTTGGTTTCCGCTTCCAGTTGCTTCGTTCCGGTCTTGGTCAGGCGGTAGTATTTCGCGCGGCGATTGTTTTCGGAGTCGCCCCAAAACGCCGATATCCATCCCTCTTCTTCCATACGGTGCAGTGCCGGAAAGAGGGAGCCGGGCTTCACAACAAAAGTGCCGCCGGTTATCTGCTGGATTCTGCGGGAGACTCCCAAACCATGCATTTCGCCGGCGATCAGCGATTTCAGAATCAGCATGTCCAGGGTGCCCTGCAAAAGCGTGGTGGGTTCCGAGTTCAAACCGATCTCCTATCGAAGCGCTATAGGAATATCGTGGCCTACCTATAGACTGTCAATAGGAAACCCCCGTTGGCGCCAAGCCTCTGCTTTATCCTGACCGCGAAAGAATTCCCTGCTAGCTGATTGGTAATGTGCCCATCAACCAAAATCATTTCCGTTACCCAAACCGTGTGGGGAAGTTATAAACTGGTATCAGCTCCCAGGCCCCGGCTACCCGTATTCGCTTAGCTTGATGAGATTGCGCCCGTCTTAATTTTATGGACTACGAGAAGGAATTCAACGCGTCGCAGCAAGGCCCGATCCGTCTGGCCGTGCGCACTCCGCTGGAGCGGATATGGCGCGCTAGCCTGTGGTGTGCCGCGATCGGAATCGTCACCGCCATTGCCGCCGCCAACCCCTCCGCAGTGGGCGGGGCCTGGCGCAAGATCCAAAATATCGTGGCTCCCGGAAGTCTGCCGCCCGCCAGCACCAACGCACTGCCGGATAATTCCGACCGCTGGATCGAAGGCATCGATCATCTGCAGCCCCAAAGGCAAGCCGAACTTCTCGCCGAACAAGCCACCCGCAATCGTCCCCAAGCGGCGGAGATGCTTACCCAGCGCGCCGGCCAGTGGAACGGCAAGATCACTTTGAGCCCGCGGCTTTCAGGGCTGCTTCAAACCGCCGTCAATTCCAACGATACCGCCGTCCGCGCGGCCGCTTTGGATACCTATCTAGCCGCGTACAACGTCCCCAAGACTCCGGCCGGCGCGGCGGCCATCGAGAAGCGAATCGCCGCCGAACCTTCTGCGCGGCCATGGGCGCTGTGGGCGGTAGGAGCGCTCGGAAACCGGGGCGTCGAACCGCTCGACGCCGCCATCACGCTATCGACTTACGCGCACGATCCCGACGAGAAGATTCGAGTGTGGGCCATAGAGGGATTGGGAAACCTGGGCACGGACGCGACGGTTCAACTTCTGTTGAACGCCCTCAAGAACGATCCCTCGCCCCAAGTGAAAGAGCGCGCCGCGGCCAACTTGGCTCAATCCGGCATGCTCTCGCACGAACAGAGAATGAAAGCCACTCCGGCGCTGGTAACGCTGGCCGGTGATCCGTCGTTCGACGTACCGACCCACCTTTGGATTTTCCAAGCGCTGATGGATATTACCGGCGAGCACTACGGAAACAACGTGGAAGCCTGGCAGAAGTGGCAGGCCCGCCAATTCACCGTGACGTTCGGCCCCGCGCCAAAGTAACGAGTTCTGTCGCGGGCATTCTGTTTCGATGTTAATCGTGCCGCGCACCGTGCAGCACATCCACTGCGTGTTGCAAGATATCCGCAATGGCGTCGAGCGATTCGACGGCTCCGCGCGGGCTCCCCGGCAGATTCACTACCAGCGTCTCACCGCGCACTCCGGCCACCGCCCTCGAGAGCACCGCCCTCGGATTATGCTTGGTTCCCTCGGCGCGCATTCTTTCGCTAATTCCCGGCAACTGCTTTTCCAGAATTTCGGCAGTCCCCTCGGGCGTCACATCGCGCGGCCCAATCCCCGTCCCACCCGCCGTGAGAATCAGATCGAACTCACCCGAATCGGCGAAATCGGTTAGCAACCTGGCCAGCCAGTGCTCGTCGTCGGCGACCACGGAAAGCTCCCCGGCGGCCCATCGCAATTTCTCACAGCGTTCGCGCAGCGCCGGGCCGGTGAGGTCTTGCCGGCTGCCGGCGGAAACGGTATCGCTGACGATTACAATTTTTACACGCATGAAATTTTGGTTCCGATCTTAGGAGGTGGAAGGCTGCAGGTCTTCCGCGTCGCGCTCGCCTTCGTCGATCAAGCGCAAGCCTTCCATCAGCAAGCTGGTGGTGGAACGCGCGATGGTGTTGCGCTGGGGGGCCGCGTTAAAATCGATTTCGAATTCGCCGTCCTTCCAGCGAATCGCCTCGTATACTGCCGCCTCGCCGGACAGCTCCTCCAGGCGCGCGTCCTTGCACTGCCCGGCCGCGAAATACATAAGGCAGGTGCGGCCCGCCCGTCGAATGCTGATCGCGCACGATTTCTGGCCCATTTCCACCGACTGCATCAGGTCCAGAATACTCATCTCTTCCAGACGGCCGTGTACGATGCCGGGACGATGCGCGTGACTCTGTAATTTTTCGAGAGCCAGGCGGTCGATCACTTTTTTTGCGCGGCGCACCACGTCCTTCACGAAAAATGGCTTGGGAAGGAATTCCTCTACGCCATCGACCAGCGAGCGCAGTTTCTCTTCGATGTCCCCGCGGCTCGCCAGAAAAATAAACGGTATGTGGTTGGTTTGCGGACGGGCTCTCAACTTTTCGTAAAGTTGCCGGCCATCCAGCCCGGGCATCTTGTAATCGCAGATCACCAGATCGGGCGGCTCCTCGACGATTTTCAGCAACGCATCGGCGCCATCCGCCGCGGCGTGGGCCTCGCAATGCGGCGCCAATCCCTTCATCAAGAGATCCAGGACCAGCGCGTTATCGTCGACCACCAGAACTTTGACCTGTTTCATCGCTGCTTGCGCCCCAACCCCGATCGCACGTAATGGCCGCTGCGGCCACCCTTCTTCTCCAGCAAGCGGAGGTCCGTAATGGTCATGCCCCGCTCCACTGCCTTGCACATGTCGTAAATCGTTAGCGCCGCGACAGATGCCGCCACCAGCGCTTCCATCTCGACACCGGTAGGCCCGGAGGTGGTGACCGTAGAAGTAATCTCCATTCCATTTTGGCATAGCACGGCGCGCACATCTACGTGCGTCAGCATCAGGGGGTGACAAAGAGGAATCAGCTCCGAGGTGCGTTTGGCGGCGCTGATCCCGGCGATTCGGGCCACTTCCAGCGGGTCGCCCTTGGGATTTCTCGTCCGCCGCAGCATAGCGACCGTGGAACGGCGCATGCGCACGAACGCTCCGGCAACCGCGGTTCGTTCGGTCACCGCCTTTTCGGAAACGTCCACCATCCGAACTTGCCCGGCGGCGTCGAAGTGCGATAGCTGTTTCGCTGCGCGCGCCGGCTTCCCCCGTTTCCCTTCCCTCCGAGCCTCGCTCATAGCGAACCCCGGCGCGGCATCACGTCCACCAACTCACCCGCGGCAAGACGAAGATGTTCGGGACGCACCACCAAAAAGCAGTTTGACTGCGTCAGCCCCACGATGTCCGCGGAACCTTGGTGAGTTAACTCGGTGACGATCGGCTCGCCGGACTCCCAACTCACCCGCGCCGGAATGAAGTGGGTGAGCGCTGCCGTCCGTTCGACCGCCGCCGCGAGGCGCGCACGAAACAACGGCGTCGAGCGCGGATCCTCGCCGCTGAGTATGTCGATGGCGAGCGTGGCGAAGAGTTCAAAGGTAACCATCGTCGACACCGGATTCCCCGGCAGCCCGAAGACCGGCTTCCCGCCGCATTTCGCGAATACCGCGGGGTGCCCCGGACGAATGTCGACGCTATCAAACAGAAATTCCGCCCCCAATTCGCGAAGCACTTCTTCCACCAGATCGTACTTCCCTTTGGACACGCCTCCGCTCAGCACCAGCATGTCTTCTTGGAGCCCCTGAGGGATGAGTTCGTGCAGGTCCTCCAAGCTGTCGGCCGCGTTCCCTAATTGTACCGGGCGCGCGCCGGAAAGCACCACCTGCGCGGCGAGCGAGACGCAATTGCTATTTCGAATCTGGTACGCGGCCGGCTGAGCGTCGATCGGAACCACCTCATCCCCGGTGGAAAGTAGCGCCACGGTTGGACGCCGCGCCACACGAAGCCGCGCAGAGCCAACCTGCGCCGCCAACGCGAGCTCCGCGTAGCCCAGCCGCTGGCCGCGGCGTAACACTTTATTTCCCTGTGCCGCTTCGGTGCCGGCAAAGACAATATTCTGCCCGGACCTCGCTGTGCGGTCGAACACGATGAGGTCAACCGCGCACGCCGGTCCAGGCTCGGTGTATTCCACCATCACCACCGCGTCGGCTCCGCGAGGAATCGGCGCACCGGTCATAATCAGCACGCATTGGCCCATGGCGACTTCGCCATTAAAGGCGGTGCCGGCCCTGCATTCACCGATCAGGCGAAGAGTGCGCGGCGCTTCGGCTACGTCCGCGGAGCGCACCGCGTAGCCGTCGCGCATGGCGCGGTCGAATGACGGGTAGTCGCGGTCGGCGAATATATCCTGGAGCAGAATGCGTCCGACGGCATCCGCCAGATGGGTGTTCAGGTCCAATTCTTCAGAGGGGATTTCGTGGCGCAGGTCGAGCGTGACGTCGGTGACGATCTGCCGAGCCGCTCGATAGGACAGCATTTCCGCTAGAGCCAGCCCGCAAGCTTGCTGCCTGGGGCGACGATAGTGGCATCACGTTCCGGGCCCGTTGAAATCATGCCGATCTCCACTTGCAGCTGGTCGGAAATAAACTTGAGATAATCGCGGGCCTTTTCCGGCAGATGCTTTAACTCGCGAATCGCGGAAGTGGGCGTCTGCCATCCCGGAAGCGTCTCGTATTCCGGTGTAACATTGCAGAGAATATCCAGGTCCGCCGGCATTTCCGTCAGCGGCCGGCCCTTGTAGCGGTAGCCGGTGCAGACCTGAATTTCAGAGCGTTCGTCGAAAACGTCGAGCTTGGTGATCACCAGCGAATCCATGCCGTTCAATAGTTTGGCGTAGCGCAGGTTCTCCAGGTCCAGCCAGCCGCAGCGCCGCGGGCGCCCGGTAACCGCGCCGAATTCCTTGCCGCGGTCGCGGACTTCGCTGGCTTCCAGGTCTGGCATCTCGGTAGGAAAAGGGCCGCTACCGACGCGCGTAGTATAGGCCTTCGAGACACATACCACGCCAGTAATTTTTGTCGGTGGCACGCCCAGCCCGGTGCACACCCCGCCGGAGATCGCGCTGGAAGAAGTGACGTAAGGATAGGTGCCGTGGTCGATGTCGAGCATGGTGCCCTGCGCGCCTTCGAACAGTATCGATTCGCCCTTATCCATCGAACGTTCGATTAAATAGCTGGTATCGACGATCAAATCCTTCAGGCGCTCGCCCAGCGCCAGGTATTGCTCCATAACGCCGGTGTCATCGAGCGTTCGGCCGTAGGTGCCTTGGCTGATCGCGCGCTTTTCCTGAATCACGCGCTCGAATTTCTCTCGAAACCCATTGGCATCGAGCAGGTCGCAGGCACGAATGCCGCGCCGCGCCATTTTGTCTTCGTAAGCAGGGCCGATTCCGCGCGAGGTGGTGCCGATCTTGCCTTCGCCGCGGGCGGCTTCAGCCGCTTTGTCGAGCTCGCGATGATAAGGGAAAACCAGATGCGCGCGATTGCTGAGGAATAAGCGGCCGCGATACTCCACGCCGGCTTTTAGAAGATTGTCGAGTTCGGCTACCAGCGCCACGACATCGACCACCGTGCCGGGACCGATGATGGCCTTTTTGCCGGGCCGCAGAATGCCGCTGGGAATGAGTTGCAGGATGAATTTCAGGTTGTCAAAAATTACGGTGTGGCCGGCATTGTGCCCGCCGGCATAACGCGCCACGATATCAAACGACGCGGCGAGGTAGTCTACCACCTTGCCTTTGCCCTCGTCCCCCCACTGCGCGCCGACCACTACGATTGCCTTTGCCTTCATGGAATGTGCTAGCCTCTCGCTACTAGGAGTTTACCCGCGGCTCGCGTCGGTGCGGCCCGCGCGCACTGATTCACACGCCGACCGACGAATTCTTTCACCCGCCACTCAAAAATCTGCGATTGCCCTGCGAAGCCGTTACCGCCTGCCGTTGCATACTTCGGAAGAAAAACCATCGTACCCTCGCATACGGCATAAGGCAATAACGCGCTCGAGCCGTTCGGACTTCCGATTGAGATTTGGCAGGCAACATGCGCGATTCTGCGTCGGGTTGCATGCCTCCGATCTTTCCCGCTCAGCGGCTCGAAAATCGGGCAGCGCTTGATTCGGGCCTGGTCATCGCCGGTGCGAAAGGGGGCAAATCCGAATCGCAACGCGCGTAGAGATGACCCCTCGTATCTCGTTGAAAATAAGGCACGGAGATTCGCTAAATCGCAACAAATCGCGAGTTATTCGCGCTACACCACGAGCCACGTCGAGGACAGGTTTCGGAGGCCGTCGGGACTCGCGACTTGGCGCCAAGAGCGACAGTTCCGTGCGAGGCTAGCACTTCATAGGAATGAGTGGAAGGGATCGTATCTGTGGAGATTTTCTGGGACTACTTCGCGCGGAAGCAGTCGGGAGAGTGGTCGTTCACCATGCCTACGGCCTGCATGAAGGCGTAGCAGATGGTGGTGCCTACGAAGCGAAATCCGCGTCGTTTTAGATCGTTGGCCATGGCGTCGGATTCCGCGGTGCGGGTGATTCGCCGGGGCCGGCGCGACTTCTTCCCCGCGCCCAGCGGCTTGGCAAAACTCCAAATGTACTTATCGAAGGTGCCAAACTCTTGCTGCGTGGCCAGAAACGACTTGGCATTCCCCACCGCCGCGCGAACCTTCAGGCGGTTGCGAATGATTCCGGGATCGGCGAGTAATCGCCGCGCCTTCTTCGCGTCATAGCGCGAGATCTTGGCCGCGTCAAAATTATCGAATACTTCCCGATACCGCTCGCGCTTCCGCAAGACGGTCTCCCAACTCAGCCCCGCCTGAGCGCCTTCGAGGATCAGCATCTCGAAGAGGTGCCGATCGTCGTGGCTCGGCACGCCCCACTCGAGGTCGTGGTAGGCGATCATGATGTCGCTCGTCGCCCAGCCGCACCTCGAGCGCGCTGCCGCAGAAGCTGCCTCCGCCGCCGTCGCTGCCGGGCTCATGAATCAGTCATCGTTGAGACGGGACACGCGGATTGGTGTCCCGGAGGAAGACCATCAGCCGCACATCGCTCATGCCCAACTACGCGATGTGCTTTCCGACGATCTTTTCGATCTGTTCCTTCGGCACCGCGCCGACGATTTGATCGGCTACCTGGCCGCCCTTGAAAACAAGCAGCGTGGGGATGCCCCGGATATTAAACTTTCCTGCGGAAGTCATATTCTCGTCCACGTTCAACTTCACCACTTTCAGCTTCCCCGCGTTCTTCGCGGCGATTTCCTCTACGGCAGGAGCCAGCATTAGGCACGGACGGCACCATCCCGCCCAGAAATCCACCATTACGGGCTGGGTATTGCTTGCGTCCAGCACTTCGGTTTGAAAGTTTGCGTCGGTCACTGCGGTGACATTGTCTGACATTTTGGTCCTTAGTCTGCGTGGGGAGGGCCGCTGCCCGACGACCTCCACGCGTTCAATTAGATGTAACAGCCGCCCTGGGGATTCGGGAACGCGTAGCCGCTTCGTACAAAGCAACATACGAGGTGGCGCTGGTTTTCCAGGAGAAATCCTTGGCCATCCCGTTGGCTTGCAGCGTCTGCCAAGCCCGCTTGTCGCCAAACACCCGCAACGCCTGGCGCACGGTCTGGAGCATGGCCTTGCCGTTGTACGGTTCGAACCTGAAACCGGTGCCCTGCCCCTTTGCGGGATCGAACTCCACAATCGTGTCATCCAATCCGCCAGTGGCACGCACCACTGGAACCGTACCATAGCGGAGGCTATAAATCTGGTTCAACCCGCACGGCTCGTACCGCGAAGGCATCAGGAACATGTCCGATCCGGCTTCGATCTTGTGGGCCAGCGCGTTGTCGTAGGCGATCTTCACGCCGACTTGCTGTGGGTATTGCGCCGCCAGACCCTGGAAGAATTTCTCGTACTTCGGCTCTCCGGAGCCCAGCACCACCAGTGACAGATTTTCCTTGAGTAGATCGATGGCCATCTCAGCGATCAAATCGAAGCCCTTCTGATCGGTAAGCCGCGAGACGATGCCCACTAGCGGCCGAGCCAAACTCTCCGGCGGAAGCTGAAATGCCGTCAGCAAATCCTTTTTACAGGCTACCTTCCCGGCCAGATTCTGCGCGGAATATTTGGCGGCGATGAGCGTATCCAGTTCCGGACTCCAGACCGTATAGTCCACCCCGTTCAATATCCCCACCAAACGGTCAGCTCGTCCCTGGATCACGCCTTCCAGGCCCACACCGTATTCCGGCGTTTGAATCTCCTGGGCGTACCGCTTGCTCACGGTGCTCAGATAGTCCGAAAAAATCAGACCGCCCTTCATGAAGTTGAGTTTGCCGTAGTATTCCAGCGCATCCATGCGGAAAAGGCTCTCGGGCAACCCGATGCGCGCAAGCGACGCTCGGGGGAAAACTCCCTGGTAGCCGAGGTTATGCACGGTGAATACGACCGGCAGCCGGCGCATCAGCGGATCGGTGGCGTATTGGTTGCGCAGCATCACCGGCACCAGCGCGGACTGCCAGTCGTGGCAATGAATCACGTCCGGCATCCACACTTGTTTGGCCAGTTCCAGAGCGGCGTGGCTGAACAGGGCAAAGCGTTCGGGATTGTCAGGATAATCGCCGGTCTTGTCCTGGTAGAGCTCGGGGCGCTCAAAATACGCGGGGTCTTGGAGGAAAAAATAGCGCACCCCGCCAATGGGATCCGCTTCTACCAGGGATGGAAAACGGGTGGTGGCGCCGAGGGAAATGGTGAGGCTGGGGATGAGCGCCTTGGTGGGTTCGGCGCGGCGATACTTGGGCATGAAAACCGCCACCTCGTGCCCCAGGTCCTGCAAAGCTTTGGGCAAAGCGCCGATGACGTCGGCGAGACCGCCGGTTTTGGCGAAAGGAAGTCCTTCGGAAGCAACAAACAGAATTTTCATCAGAATACGCGCTACACCCGACGGTAAACAATCGAGGAAGTTTCGTCAAGGCCCGTTCGCACGGTACGCTAAGAGACAAAGATGAAGCCGAGAGAAATGCCGGTGATGGCGCGAGAACGGGCAAGTATCTTGCCGCACTTTGCTACACTTCTGGGACCATGACCCGCCAGCGATTGGGACAACACTTTCTGTATAGCGCGAGTTGGCTCGATCGCATTGCGCGCACTTTGCCGCTGCATCCTGGAGAGACCTGGATCGAGATCGGCGCAGGGCACGGCGAAATGACCAGCCGGCTGCAGGGCGGTGGGCGCCGCGTAATCGCAATCGAGATGGACCCGGCGCTGGCTTCGGGTCTGAGGAATCGCGCCGCCGGCGACTGGGCCGGAGTGGAAATCCTCGAATCCGACGCGTTGGACGTGGATTTCGCTCATCTGGGCGGCTCGCAATTCCGAGTGTACGGCAATTTGCCGTACTACATTACTTCCCCGCTGATCCGCCGGGTATTCCAGGCGGCCGACACGGTGCGCTCGCTGCATATCGTGATTCAGAAAGAAGTCGCCGAACGCGTGGCGGCTGCGCCTGGCCATCGCGAGTACGGATTTCTGTCGGCGTTGTGCCAATTCTATTCGCAGCCGAAAATTGCCTTTTCGATTCCACCGGGCGCATTCCGGCCGCCGCCGCGCGTGGCTTCCGCGTTGGTGGAGATGCAAGTGCCGGGGGCGAGGAAGGATTTGGGAATCGCGGACGACGCGGAGTTTCTCGAATTCATTCAGCGATGCTTCGGGCAAAAGCGGAAAACACTGCGGAACAATCTGCGGACCTTCGTCGAACCCAATTCGATCGAGGCCGCGCTAAAAATGGCAGGCATCGATCCCGGCGCGCGGGCAGAGGAACTGCCAATCGCAGCGTTCGCCCGGTTGCATGCAGCACTTTGTGTTTAAGAGGTATCCTCAGCAAATCCTCCATCAAGCGCGAGGAAACATTGGCATCAGCGGTTGATGTGGGTTATGGCTGCGGGAATCCGAACATCAACCACGACTGATTGGCCACCCAATGCGGGTATAGCTCGGTCATCTGATCGAACAGCTCCTGGTCGGATGTCGCGGTTTTCTGCAGCCGATCGAAGTCCTGCAAGTAACGCTTGGTGTCCTGGATCGTCGAGGGAGAGTCGGGGGCGCCAGGCTTCTTGTGACCGGCGACAACCATCGTCGGGTTGAGCGCCGCTAAGCGGTCTAGCGCCGCGATCCAATTCTTTCGGCTCTCGGGAGTGGTGTCGCCGACGTACATGCGGCACTGGTTGTACACCACGTCGCCGGCAACGACCAGGCCGATCGATGGAACGTAGAGAGACGTCGAATCGGGACAATCGGTGCGGCCCTGCTCGATGATGCGCAGTTCGTGGCCCTCGAGAGTGAACGTTTCGTGCTCATAGGGCTCAGGTGAAACCAGCTTAGTGGGCACTTGCCCAGGAAACAACCGGCGGGCTAGCCGCTCCACTGTGGGGGTGAAAGACATCTGCATGGCGTTCACCGCCTTGGGCGTCGCTATCGCGCGAGCGCCCGGGAAACGGTCGAGCAGAATACTCAGACCGAAGAAGTGGTCGAAATGGGCGTGGGTTATATAGATGGTCTCCAAGTTGCGGTTGTGCAGAGCAATCCAATCGGCGAGAGCCTCGGCCTCAGCCACGGTGGTCATTGCGTCTACCAGCACCGCGTCGTAATCGCCAAAGATTAACGTTGAGGTCATCGGGTCAAAGCCGAACGGTTCGCCGAAGGGCTTTGGCCGCTCGCCGACCATAACCTTCCCCGGTACAGTAAACACGTTCACATTGAGGGTGGTCTCTTTCAGCCCATTTGTGCCTGCCATCTGGTACTCCTTTCGGTGTCAGAGCGAGTGACTGTTGCGGGCAAAGATTGGCAGAAGCGCGACGACGAGGCGCAGCGCCGGCATCCTATCCGGGCCAAGCGTTAACTGTGGGTGAGATCGGTGCTCTGTCCGACCTCGATAATGTAACCATCAGGATCGCGGATGTAGCAGCGAATCTCGCCTAGCTCTTTTTGGGCGTTCCCGAGTCTTATGCCGCGGAAACCGACTTCTTCTTCGCATCGAGTGCCGGCAGAAGAAGTTTCAGAAGCGCTTCATCCGAGAACGGGTTCTGACCTGAGATCAGCTCGCGATCCTGAAGGACATAGCTCGACCATGGAGCGAGCACGCTTACGTCACCGCCTGCTGTACGCAAGGCAAAATCCGGGTAGAAGAGAACCTTACCACCAATCTCGAGCGGTTCCCGCTGCTGCTCTTCCGCCGTCGAAAAGATGGTCATCTTATATCCGGCATAGATCCAGCCTTGAGCCTTAGCGTTTGCTCCAGCGGCATCGCCCGCCGCCAGCGCAGCGACCACCTCCGTCGAATTCGGAAGCGCCGAGAGAAGTGAAATCGGGCCATGGCAGAGCACTGCCGTAGGCTTGGATGTTTTATGAAAGTGTCTCAGCACGGTGCCCGCGTCGGGATCATCGAGTAGGTCCATCATCGGGCCATGGCCGCCGGGGACGAAAACAGCGTCATATTGATCCAGACCCGATGCGATGACATCCGAGATGCGAGTCGGATTTTTGAGCCCAGCCAGGGTGTCGCGGAATTTTAGATAGTCCTGAAGCTTAGCTTCGTCCCCACCGAAGAACTGCGGTATCGCTGAATTGACATCCATTTGCGGCGTGTTGCCTTTTGGGTTGGCGAAAGTGATTTCGTAGCCTTCCGTCATCAGGGCGCGAACCGGAACCGTCAGCTCGTTGAGGTAGTACCCAGCGCCGGCATATACCTTGCCATCTTTCAAGGGCAAACCGTGACCGCTCGAGACTAGCACTACGACTTTTCCTTTTTTTGGCATTTTGTTCTCCTCTTTGAAATTGAATTCTGTTCGCCTGAATATGAACTAGATCTTGTTCCAAAGTGCGCAAGGACGGGCCACCGCGGATGATGTGAGTTATGTCCCTGGGAATCCACCCATCAACCACGACTGATTGGCCACCCATGCGGGTATGGCTCGGTCATCTGTTCGCGACGACGAAGCGCAGCGTCGGCATCCTATTCGCGTCAAGCGTTAACCGTACTTGAGATCAGTGCTCTGTCCGACCTCGATGATGTAACCGTCAGGATCGCGGATGTAGCAGCGGATCTCGCCGTACTTGGGAATCGGCTCGGTGATGAACTCGGCTCCTCGACTTTTCCATAATTCGTAGCACGCATGAATATCCGCAACGCGGAAATTCATGAAGCTGTTGATGTGATTCGGGTCGGGGACGCTGAGCGTTACCGTCGGCTTATCCGGGGTGGGCCCGCCCCCAACGTTCAGAATCATCCAGATATTCGCAAGCTGAAGGTACCCAGGCGCGTTACCGTCACCCAGGCTCAGTATGCGAGCGCCGAATACCCTTTCGTAGTAGCGAGCCGATCGCTCGATGTCGGCGACGGTGAGAAATTGCGCGATGCTAATCCCCTCTCGCGGGGGCATCTCATAGCTCTTCTGATCGATTTGTACGGCGCTCATTGACGACCTCTCTCCATTGGGATTTCCATTTTGATCTCCCGGATGGGCACCCTTATACACCGAAGTCCCTTCCGAGTGAAACAACTTGTGCGTTGCAGCCAGCAACGGCCAGTAACGCCGTGCATGCTTGGAGAACCGCACAACCGCGCGACTCAGGAGACATCCGGTTCGGCCCCCGGCGGAGTTTTCATTGCGTTCAAGCACGCATGGACATTGACGTAAGGCGCGGCCCGAGGTTTCAAAATCGGAGTTCAAAGTGGAAATCTGGGTTTAATGGTGGCGCGGTCTAGTCAGGGGCTCTCTCAGCCCAATCGGAATCCTCAATAATCGCGCGCATGCGGTCGGGAAAGTCGGTCACGATGCGGTCGACTTCGGTGGGGAGCAGCGCCCGCATTCTGCCCGGCAGATTCACCGTCCACGCGACCGCCAGCAGTCCGGCGTTGTGGGTGCGCAGCACAATGTCAGCGGTCACCAGATCCTCACGCAGGCACAATTGGCGCGCTCCGCAACGCGCCGCCTGCGCCACCGGGTCGGCGTGCGGCGCTTCGATGAGAATGCCGGTGACGACGGCGTCGTCAAGCTTGCGCAGCGCCTCGATCGCGATAGGGTCGGAACTGACGACCACCACGCGATTCAGCGCGCCCACATCGCGGGCCGCCCGGATCAGAGACACGCCGAATTCCACCGAAAATGGGCAGCGGATCCGGAGATAGAGGCCCACGTCCGCCTCGCCGCTCAGCCCCAGCACCTCGTCGAGGGTCGGCACGCGCTGGCCGGCGAAGTCGCGGTCGAACCACCGGCCGGCATCGATCGCCCGCAGCTCCTGCAGGGTTGATTCCGCGACGCTTCCGCGCCCGTTGGTGGTCCGCTGCAGCATCGCATCGTGGATGGCCACAAGATGACCGTCACTGCAGACCTGCAGGTCCGCCTCGATAAACTGCGAGCCCAGCTCAATCGCCAGGCGATAGGCGGCGATGGTGTTTTCGGGGGCGTGCCCCGACGCTCCCCGATGCGCGATGATCTGCGGTGGCGCCATGCGCCGGTAATCCTAGCAAATACGGAACGGATAATCCCATCAGTAGGACTACGTTAAACGAAGGTCCCATTACTTTTCATGTAACGCAGGGCACGCCGGGGGCCTTGTTCGGCGGAAAGTTCGCGGACATAGGAAAACTCATTTCCTGTGTGGAAAACTCTGGGAGTGTTTGGGCACTTCGGACCAAATAACTTCTCAAACTGCGATTTTAGTACCGCGCTAACCTCTTTACATGCAATAGATAGGCACTTTCGACATAAATGCCACGATTCTTCCCTTTGGTAAATAGATTGCCATCTGTACCCGCGACGAAGCTGGACAGCAAGGATTCGCGAGTAACGGCACGGGGTTACCGCGCAAGACTCGAGGGGCGCACATGGCACTCTTTATCCTGTTGGCGATCGCACTGGTAGTGGGGCAGAGCTGGCTGGAATGGAAAGATACCCGCCAGCGCTCGGTGCTGCCGGAATGGGCCAAGGGAGTCGGCTTGGCGTGCATGGTAGCCATCTGCCTGACCGCCGGGACCTCGTTCGCCTCTTACTGGTTTCAGGAAAGCATGAGCAGCGACGGAACAGGCGCGAGCCCGTGGTTGCTGCTGCAAGTTGGATTGGTGCTCTGCGGAATGGCGGCCATCGTTTTCGCGGTGCGCCGCAAGAAGCTGCGCACGGTGCTGATCATTTCAGGAGTGGTGGCGGCCTTCGGTTGGATCGGCATGACCATGATCCCCTAGCACCTTTAGCATAGCCAATCGCTGCGCGGATCGAAATTTCAGGCGGGCGGCGGGAAAGCAATCCAAAATTCTCTCCGCCCAAGAAAGCGAACACAATCCCCAGACACCGAAAGAAGCGGCCTCCGTGGTTGGGAGCCCTCAAGAATTCACGGACTCCAACACTCAAAACCACGTTCGCGATTCCGGTTGACCTGCCCTCCTAAGCACCTCTGCCCGTTTCCGGCTTGCCCGCCCTGCTTACACAGTTATATTGTGGGTTTATATGCGCTGGATGCTGCCCATACTCGCTGGAATTACACTGCTGCTGCCGATTGGCGTGAATGCCGACGAACTGCATTTGAAGGACGGTTCGGTAGTCACCGGGACGGTGGTGGGCTATGAGCAGGATTCCTTCCGCGTGAAGACGAGTTGGGGCTACGCAGAAATTCGTAAGGATCAGGTGGCGCAGATTGTGATTGGCAGCAGCACCACCGACGCATCGGACGCCGCGGCAGCCGCCGCGCACAAACCGTCAGCAGCGAAAAAATCAACGGCGGCGCCGGCCCTGATTTCTCCGTCCACGCCGCCTGCATCGGCACCGGGTTCGTCCCCGACGGATGGCTCGCCGCCGGCAAAGGGACACCTTCTGGTTCGCGCGGTCGTGTCATCCCCTAGTACATCTCCGGTAGCCGGCACGGACTCCGCGGCGGCGAAGCTCGCCGCCACATCACCCGCGCGGCCGCAAGCGGACCCAAAGCCGATTGCGGAGAGCGCTGGCACGCCTCCGCCCACCGACAAGCTCCTGGTTAGCCCAGGTAATCCTGCACCGGATTCGGGCACGAAGGGTAATAGCGGCTCGGCCCGCGTCTCCGCCAGCACCGGCTCAGCTAGTGGCAGCGCCGCGCCAGCACCTGCGAAGACGGATCCGGGGACTCCGCCAGCCACCGTGGTGAAGGCCAAGCTTGGTTCACCACCTCCAGCCGCCCAAAGCGCGGTCGCAGCCAGCGGCGCGGATGAGACGGCGGCCACTGCCGCGGCGAAACGGGCGAAGGCCACGCCTGCTCCCGAACCGGTCCGCGAAACGATTGCCGGCAACGAGTACACCAACGAGACGTACGGATTCCATATGTACAAACCGCCCGACTGGCAGCTAAACGCCGCCGCGCGGAAAATGATGCCCGGCGCCATTGCGGCGCTTGGAACTGCCAATGAGAAAACTTATTTCTTCATTGGGCTCGAACCCGCACACGGAGCTCTGGCGGAAAACCTGGCAGAAGCGGATAAACGGCTGCGGGGTATTTTGGAAAACTATCGGGCGATGGGCGACCGGCAGGTGACGATCTCAGGCGCGCCGGCAACGGAGCGCCGTTTTCGAGGTTCGGTGGACGGCAAAGACTGGACCGGAATCGTTGCGGTACTTCCCCGCGCCAACCAACTCTTCACCGTTTTCGGAATCACCTACGCCGATTCCGACCTGGCCGGGCAAATCCAGGAAAACGTAATTCGCCGCGCCATCGACAGCCTGGTTTTCACCACCGCTAGCGCGGGGCGCTAAAAACAACGCTTAGAACTTGGTTACTTCAGAAAAATGAAAGTCGCGGACTTTCATCGCCGGCACTACCATCTCGAACGACTCTTCGCCCGCCACCCGCACCGCTGGCCCGAGCATTTCCACCTTCGATAGCATCTCGATGATGCTCTGATTGAACCGGAAATTACGGATGCCACCCACGATGCGCCCATCTTCCACCAGGAACGTACCGTCACGGGTCATCCCGGTGAGAACCTTTTCGTAGGGATCCACTTCGCGAATGTACCAGACGCGGGTGGCCAGGATGCCGCGCTCGGTGGAACGAACCATGTCGTCCACCGAAGAATTTCCTCCCGCGAAAACCAGGTTCATCGGCGCTTCGCCATATTCATTCGGCAGCGCGAATCCGTGCCCGGTGGGCTTGGCCTTCATCTTCTGCGCGGTGTCGCGCGAATACACCAGGTTGCGCGGCACGCCGGACTCAACCAGCGCCACTTTCTGCCGCGGCAGGCCTTCGCCGTCGAATGGCGCACCGAGCTGCATCGGGTGAGTGACGTCGTCCCACATCGAGATATTGTCGCCGAAGAGTTTTTTGCCCATGCGGCCGGTGAGGCAGGAGCGCTGATCGGCTACCGCAGTCCCGGCAAAATCGTAAAACAGGAAGCCCACTAGATCGAGCACCGCGGCCGGTTCGAGGATCGCGGTGTAGTGCCCGGGCTTAACTTCCCGCGGCGCGCGCGATGCTTGCGATTTCTGGCTGGCGCGGGCGGCTAACGCCTCCGGATCGATCTCGCTGATCCGCGGCGAATTGGATTTTGCCCATCCCGAGGAGTCACTTTCCAAAAACGTGACCGAAAACTCGGCGCGGGTCTGCTGGTAGTGGGCGAAAAGCCCGCTGGAATTCGCCAGCGCCGTTTCCAACATTCCACTGCTGAAAATTCCCGCGGCGGTTTGCTTCTGCTTGGCCGCGAACTTGCACACTTTGGCCACGGCGCGCGCCCGCAGTTCGGGAGTCGCCGCGGCGGTTTCTTCGAAGAATCGGTCCACCTTGGCATACTTTTGCTTGCGAACCATCGGCAGCAGGCTCGGGTTGCGGGGAACGCAGCGCGCCAGGTCCAGCGCGGACTGCACCACCCTCCGCAGCGACGCTTCGTCGGTCTTGTTGGTGGAAGAGCGCGCGGTGCGGCCGTCCACCACCGCACGAACTGACACCTGCACCAACTGCTCGGCCACGCTCTGATGAATGGTGTTGTTGGCGAAGCGGGTGAGCGCGTCGGAGACCACCGAGATATCCACTTCGGTCTCGTCCGCGTGGCTCAACTTCAAAACTCGCTCGGCAATCTCGTGCAGCGCCGCAGCGCCCAGCCGATGGTCCACTACGCCGGAGCGATAGCTCTTCTGCTTGGCAGCCGACACGCTGGACGCTTGCGCGCCGCCGGACGCCTGGTGAGACCGCTTCGATTTGGACTTTTTCGCGGCCATTAGTGGGAGAAAGCTACTCCAACCTTGATATTGCGGAATCGCGCCGGTGATGCGCCGTGCCCGGTGCCCATGGTCTGCATCGGCTGGCCCTTCCCGCAGTTCGGTGTGCCCCACAGCGTCCAATCCTCGCGCCCGCAGATCGCGTCGCAGCTTTGCCAGAACTCGGTGGTGATTCCGCTGTAGCTGGGATTCTTGATCATCCGGCCCTTCTTGCCATTCTTGATTTCCCAGCCAATTTCCGTGGAAAACTGAAAATGATAGCGGCGGTCGTCGATCGACCACGAGCGATTGGTTTCCATCAGGATCGCGTCGTCGGTGTCGGAGATCATGTCGTTGTAATTCCAGGTGCCCGGCAGCAAGCTGATGTTGGTCATGCGGATCATCGGCAGGCGGTTCCAGCTCTCAGTGCGCATGGTGCCGTTCGAGAAGTTTTCTCCGATATCCAGCGCGGTCTCGCGATTGCTCAAATACCCGGTGAACTGCCCTGCGGAAATCACCGGCGTACATTGCGCGCGGACGCCTTCATCGTCGTATCCGAATGTTCCCAGCCCAGGACCGTGCTCCAGGCGCGCGTCCGCCACCACGTTGACGATGTCCGACGCGTAACGCAGATTGCGCAGCTTATCCACGGTAAGAAAACTCATGCCCGCAAAATTCGCTTCCATCCCCAGTACGCGGTCCAGCTCGATGGGATGACCGACCGATTCGTGGATCTGCAGGCCCAATTGCGCGCTGCCCAGGATGATGGTCTGAGTTCCTTCGGGGCATTGAATCGCGCTGTGCAGCGCGACGGCTTCCTCTGCCACTCGCGTGGCGTTGCCGGGCAAATCCATCGCTTCCACCAATTCGTAGCCCTGCAGCATGTGCTGGCCGCCAAAACTGTTGGGATAGGAGCGTTTCTGGATCTCCTTGCCCTTGAAACTGGTGGCCACGATTCCCGCGCCGGACTGCACCTTCACCTGATGGATGGCCGAGCCGATGCTCGACGCGAAAAATTGCTCGATGCGCCGGAACGACATCGAACCCTCCGCCACGGTGATGCCTTTCACTCTGCGCATTTCCTTGTCGGCGGCCAGCAGCAACTCGAGCTGGCTTTCGATGGAAATGCGGAACGGATCTTTGATGTAGGGATTCTGCCAGGTATCTACGTACGCCTGCACCGGCGTCATCTGAACATTTTTAATCTTGGCCAGCGCGGAAGCCCGGGCGATCGATACCGCCTGCGCCGCGCACGTTTCGATTCCTTCGCGGGTGAGCCGATCGGTGGCCGCGAAACCCCACGCGCCGCTGGCCACCACGCGAATCCCAATGCCAAGCGATTCGCTTTCCACAAGCGTGCCAATCTCACCGTTCTTGGTGGAAAGGTCGCGCTGGCGGATGTCCATCACGCGAGCGTCGGCATACGTGGCGCCACGCTGCTTCGCGGTGTCGATTGCCCAGTTTGCCCAGTCTTGCATGTTTGTTCAGGAAGTGTTTCCAGCCGCGCTCAGCGCTCTATGCGATCGGCGCCGAGCCGCGGCTAGAAAGAAAGGAGAAGAAAACTAGGTGCCCTCGTTCCAGGAGGCCAGATAGTGCTCCTGCTCGGGGGTCAGCTTGTCGATGTTCACGTTCATGGATTCCAGCTTCAACTTGGCGATTTGCCGATCGATCGGTTCGGGCACGCTGTAGACCTGCGGTTCGAGCGTGCTGGCGTTCTTGAGCAGGTATTCCACCGAGAGCGCCTGGTTCGCAAAGCTCATATCCATCACCACCGCTGGGTGCCCTTCCGCTGCGGCCAAGTTGATCAAGCGGCCTTCGCCGAGCAGATAAACGCGATGGCCGCCGGCCTTCATGACGTATTCCTCAACGAACGGACGCGCCGGACGATGAGAAGTAGCCATCTTTTCCAGCGCTGGGATATCGATCTCCACGTTGAAGTGGCCGGAATTGCAGATCACCGCGCCGTCCTTCATTTTCTCGAAGTGCTCGCCGGAGAGAACGCCCTTGTTGCCGGTGACAGTAATGAAGATGTCTCCGATTTTGGCGGCGTCGGACATCGGCATCACCCGGAATCCGTCCATGATCGCTTCGATTGCGCGAGTCGGATTGATTTCGGTTACCAGTACGTCCGCTCCCAATCCCTTGGCGCGCATTGCCACGCCGCGTCCGCACCACCCGTAACCAGCGACCACCACTTTCATGCCGGCGATCAGCAGGTTGGTGGCGCGTATCACGCCGTCAATCGTGGATTGGCCGGTGCCGTAGCGGTTATCGAAGAGGTGCTTGGTGAGCGCGTCGTTCACCGCGACGATGGGATACTTCAGCGTGCCGTCCTTGGCCATCGCGCGCAGGCGAATCACGCCGGTGGTGGTTTCTTCGGTGCCGGCGATGACGTGCTTCACCAGGTCGGTGCGCTTGGTCAGCAGGATGGAGACCAGGTCCGCGCCGTCGTCCAGCGTCACTTGCGGCTGATGGTCCAGGGCCGAACTGATATGCGAATAGTAGGTGGCGTTGTCTTCGCCCTTGATCGCGAAGGTCGGAATGCCGTAATCCTTCACCAGCGACGCGGCGACTTCGTCCTGCGTCGAAAGCGGATTCGAACCGCACAGCACCACGTCCGCGCCGCCGTCACGCAGGGTGATCGCCAGGTTGGCGGTCTCGCTGGTCACATGCAGGCAGGCCGACATGCGAATGCCCTTCAGCGGCTGTTCCTTGATGAAGCGCTTGCGGATCAATTGCAGCACGGGCATCTGCTGATTGGCCCATTCGATCTTGCGCTTGCCCTTCTCGGCCAGCGCGATATCCTTCACATCCCCACCCAATCTGGGCAAAGTTTCCACGAGTTTCCTCTCAAATCGTTCTGGATTTTAAATTTTAAATTCGGTTAGACAGCCACAGCGCCGCGGGCTACCGCTTCTTTGCGGATGCTCTCGGCCTTATCGGTGCGCTCCCACGTGAAGCCTGGTCCGGTGCGGCCAAAATGGCCAAAGGCTGCCGTTGCGCGGTAAATGGGCCGGCGGAGGTCCAACGCTTCAATAATGCCGGCAGGGGTTAGCTTGAAATTCGCGCGGATCAGTTCGGTAATCAGCGCATCGGGGATGGTTCCGGTGCCGAAGGTGTCCGCCATCACAGAAACCGGCTCGGCCACGCCAATCGCGTACGCCAGCTGGATTTCCACTTTGCGGGCCACTCCGGACGCCACGATATTCTTGGCCACGTACCGCGCCATATAGCAGGCCGAGCGGTCTACCTTGGTCGGGTCCTTGCCGGAAAACGCGCCGCCACCGTGGCGGGCGTAGCCACCGTAGGTGTCCACGATGATTTTCCGTCCGGTCAATCCGGCATCGCCCATCGGTCCGCCAACCACGAAGCGTCCGGTAGGGTTGATATGAAATTTGGTGTTTTTATCGGTCATTGCGGCGGGAATCACGGGTTTAATTACCTCTTCCATGATCGCTTCGCGGAGCTTTTCGTTGCTGACCGAGTCGCTGTGCTGCGTGGAGATGACTACCGTATCCACTCGCTTCGGGCGTCCTCCCACGTATTCCACGGTCACCTGGGACTTGCCGTCGGGCCGCAGGAAATCCACTACGCCTTTGCGCCGCGTCTCGGAGAGCCGCTGCGCCAGGCGGTGCGCCAGTTGAATGGGCATGGGCATCAACTCTTCGGTCTCATCGCAGGCGAACCCAAACATCAGGCCCTGATCGCCGGCGCCGCCGGTGTCAACGCCCATGGAGATGTCCGGCGACTGCTTATGGATCGAGGAAAGAACCGCGCAGGTGTCCGCGTCGAAACCATACTTGGCGCGGGTGTAACCGACGTCGCGGATCACTTCCCGGGCGATATCGCTAAAGTCCACGTAGGTATTGGTGGTGATTTCGCCTGCCACCAGCACCATTCCGGTAGTGACCAGTGTTTCACAAGCCACCCGGCTGCGCGGGTCGTCTTTCAGGACCGCGTCGAGAACTGCATCGGAAATCTGGTCGGCGATTTTATCGGGATGGCCCTCGGTAACAGACTCCGAGGTAAAGAGATGCGTCTGTAAAGGGGATGTCAAAACGTCGCTCCTAAGGTGATGCCTATGTCGCCCAGGGACTGTCGAGAGTGTGCAAATTCAAGTACAAAATCGGGTAAAATCCAACGCTAGCATAGGCTTATGGGGCTGTCAATCAAACGGCGCTAAAGGGTAAATTGGTGCTTCCAAGTGTGAGAAATGGGGGTCGAACGTCGCCCCTGCCATGGTGGTGTTCAGCTAGTCGTCGTCCGCCGTGGCCGCCGGACCCTTGCCGTTGCCCAGGCGGCGCGAGAGTAGATATGCCCGGATGAACGAATCGATGTCCCCGTCCAGTACTCGATCCACGTCGCCGCGCTCGGCCTTGGTGCGGTGATCCTTAATAAGCTGGTAGGGCTGCAGGGTATAGGAACGAATCTGACTCCCGAAAGCAATCTCGGGTTTGGAGGCGTCCAGCTTCTGCAGTTCCCCGCGGCGTTTGTCCAGCTCCCGCTCGTAAAGATGAGACCGCAGAACCTTCATCGCGGTTTCGCGGTTTTTGTGCTGGCTGCGCTCGTTTTGGCAGGTAACCACGATTCCGGTCGGTAGGTGGGTGAAACGCACCGCGGACTCGACTTTGTTGACGTTCTGGCCGCCGTGGCCGCCGGCGCGAAACGTGTCAATCCGCAAATCCTCGGGCTTCACTACAATTTCGATCTTGTCGTCAATTTCTGGGATGACAAACACCGACGCGAACGAGGTATGCCGCCGCGCGGCCTGGTCGAACGGAGAAATGCGCACCAGCCGGTGCACCCCACTCTCCCCGGCCAGCAGACCGTAGGCATTCTCGCCTTCCACTTGAATAGTAGCCGACTTGATCCCCGCTTCTTCCCCCGGCGTCGAGTCCAGAATGGTAGTTTTCAACCCGCCCCGTTCCGCCCATTTGAGGTACATCCGCAGGAGCATCTCCGCCCAATCCTGGGATTCGGTGCCGCCCGCTCCCGGCTTGATCGTCACGATGGCGTTCAGGCGGTCGTTTTCACCAGCGAGCAGAGTGCGGGTCTCGAGTTCCGAAACGTAGTTGTTGGTCGCCAGCAGCTCTTTGGTCACCTCATCCAGCAGCGAATCACGGTTCGCAACGTTGGTTTCCTCGCGCGCCATTTCCAGGAAGGTTTGGAGATCCGCGCTGCTGCTAGCCAGCTTTTCGTCCGCGGCCACCTGAGCCTCGGCATATTTGCGCCGCTGCAGCAGCGCCTGCGCCTTTTCTTGATTGGACCAAAAGTCGGGTTGGCCGATTTGGGCTTCGAGTTCGGTCAGCGTTTTGCGGTGTGTAGCGGGGTCAAAGATAGCTCCGCACTAGCCCGATGCGTTTCTGGAGCTCAGTGAGGCGCTGCTGTAGGTCTTCGAGATGTTCAGCCATGGAATCTAGTATAGGTTAGGATTCCGCGCGCCGCAAAATTCCAGGGCTCGCTTTCTGAAAATGATCCGGTGTCAAGAAGCCGCGGGCTCGCGCTTTGCGAGTCCTATCCCGCCCAAAAGTCCGGACGCGGCCACGCACAGCCACGCAAACCAATCGCCCCAGCGCGCATAGAGCGTACGGTCGGTGCGAAAATCGTAATGAGCTTCCAGCACTCCGCGGACATCCGTCGGCATGCGATCGATGATGCGGCCATAGGGGTCCACGGCTACCGTGAATCCATTGTTGGTGTCGCGCAACAGCCAGCGGCGATTCTCGACGGCCCGCACTTGCGCCATCATCAGGTGCTGCTCGGGTGCGGCGGACCGCCCGAACCATCCGTCGTTCGAAATGGTGATCAGCAGTTCGGCGCCGTTGTCCTCAAAGCGCCTCACTTCCGAAGGGAAGATCGCCTCGTAGCATATAAACACGCCAAACGTGCCGTCGGGCAGCTTGCCCACTCGATACTCAGTGCCCGGCGTAAAGTCAGCGATATCCGCCGTTAAACGGCCCGCAAATTTGATCCAGCGGCGCAGCGGGACGTACTCGCCAAACGGCACCAAATGGATTTTATCGTAGGTAAAGAGCCGCTGGCCCGCAGGATTGAGCAGTGTCGCACTGTTGGTGGCTTCCCACGGTCCTTGGGGCGCACGTTTCCAATCCACAATGCCCACTAAGAAATCGCTGCCCGAGTCCGCAGCGATGCTCCGTGCGATTCGGGCGAACTTCGGATCCCCCAGACTGAACGGGGCCGGTACTTCCGGCCACACGATCAAACCCGGCGATTGCCGCGCGGCGTCCACGCTGATGCGCTCGAGCTCGGCCATCTCTCCGGCGTGAACGTCCATCCAATCCGCCGGATAATGCTCAGACTGCGGAAAATCCGTCTGCACCAGGTGGGCGACGTGATGGGCCACCGGAAACGGCACCAGCCGCGAACCCAAAAAGCTCAGCATCAACAGCGCGACGGTGACGCCGACCAGCACCAGCCGCGGAACGAGCTCTCTTCGCAGAAAGCAATAAACAAGGAATGAGTTGTAGGCGGCAAGAACGAACGAAAGGCCCCAAATCCCCGTCAAGCTGACCAATTGCAGCAGCACGAATTCACTTTTCGCCGCGTACCCGGTTAAGTTCCAAGGGAAGCCAATGTACGGCAGATTGGTGCGGAGGAATTCCAGTGTCACCCACAGAAACGGCGCCAGGCAACACGCGAGCGCCAGACTCCTTCTCCCAACCGCCGCCACCAGCAGTGTGAACACCGACAGAATGATCCCGCCGGCCAGCCCGATCAAGCACACGATTCCCGCCGACGTTAACGGATCGACATCACCGTACTGGTGTATGACCGTAGCGATCCACGTCAGGCAGGTAGGGTAAAACGCCAGGCCATGCAAAAAGCCGCACAGCGCCGCAATCCCCGGACGTGCGCCTAGCGCCGCGAGCATCAACAACGCGATGCCCACCCATGCCAGGTACGAGAGCTCAAAAGTCGGGAATGAAAGTCCCAGCACTATTCCAGAAGCCAGGGCCAGCAGGAGCCGGTGAAGCGGTGCGAGATTCATTCAACGTTTTATAATGGAATTGAAGCCCGCGTGGGCCAGGGATTCCTTCGCTGCGTTCGCGGCTGGCAGATCAGCGTACGGCCCCACTTGCACGCGAAACAGCGAATCCGAAGGGGACGTGACCACAAAGGATGGAAAGCGCTTCTGCTGCACCGCGTCGGCTAACGCGATGGCATCGCCTTCGCGCTTCAACGCCGCCAGTTGCAGCACGATCGCTCCCTTAGCCAGGATCGGCGCCTGATAACGCGGCGGTTCCTTCGATGCCACGGACACCGGCGCCGGCTTCGACGTTACCGCCGGCGAGGCGGAGCCTGCGGGCCGCGGCGAGATGGTATTGGGAGGACCGGCGTTAGTCACGGCGCTGGGCTTCGGATCCAGATGGGGGGGCTGCTTATCCTTCTCGTAGAAGTCCCAGTCGGTATTCGGCGCCGGCGGGGTTTGCGCGCTAGTGTTGGCAGGAGTGGGCGTTCCCGCTTGCTGCTTCGGCGACGGTGATACCGGGGACGCCGCGTTGGCGACCTGGGTAGTGCCGTATTGCGTTTTACCCATCACGTAGCCGAGCGTGAAGAAAACTCCGCACAGCAAGACTACGCCCAAAAATAATCCCACCAAGTGCCGGCTCTCCAGCACCCGTTCGCCGCCAGCTTGCCTTCCGTTCGTTCCGGCCATGGCTACTTAGTTTCTCCCTTATTCATCCACGCGGTAATGATGTCCACCGGCAACGGGAAAATAATCGTGGTATTTTTCTCAACCCCGATTTCCGTCAGCGTTTGCAAATAGCGAAGTTGAATCGATGCCGGCTGCCGCTGCAGAATCTGCGCGGCCTCGGCCAGCTTGGTGGAAGCTTGCAGTTCGCCATCGGCATGGATAATTTTGGCGCGGCGCTCGCGTTCGGCCTCGGCTTGCTTGGCGATGGCGCGCTGCATGTTTTCAGCGATATCGACTTGTTTAACCTCCACTTTGCTTACCTTAATACCCCAAGGCTCGGTATCCTGGTCAAGGATGATCTGCAACTTGGCATTTACCCTTTCGCGCTCGGACAAAATCTCGTCCAGCTCAAACTGCCCCACCGTGCTGCGCAGGTTCGTTTGCGCCAGCTGTGAAGTGGCGTACAGGTAGTTCGACACCTGCGACAGCGCCAGATTTGCATCCACCACCCGGAAGTAACAGACCGCGTTCACCTTCACCGAAATGTTATCGCGGGTGATCACGTCCTGCGGCGGCACATCCAGGGTTTCCGTGCGCAACGATAGCCGCGTCAGCCGCTCGATCGGGAAAAACACCAGCCGCAACCCCGCGCCTTTGGCCACCGGCTGCATCCGCCCCAGCCGCAACACCACTCCCCGCTCCCATTCCTTGATGACGTAAATTGAATTGAACAGCCACATCAGGAAAATGAATACCGCGCCTACCAGTGCAATGCCGTATAACTCCATTACTGCCTCCCCGAGCCAACTTCTCGATCTCCCGCCCCATCCGCCTCTGGAAGTTACGGCCGAATCTCGACCGGCTCCACTTGCAGCGTCAACCCCACAACCTTGCGCACCCGCACGTGGGCTCCCAGCGGAATTCCCTGCTGCCCCACCGCCTGCCACAGCTCGCCATGAATCCGCACCATCCCCGCCACGCGATCGCTGCCGAGCGGCTGGGTCACCTCTCCGATTTCTCCCACCAGTTGCTCCAGGCCAGTGGTCTGTTTCCACGAACGCGACTGCAGCACCAGACGCATCAGGAAAATCACAATCAGCGCGAACGGCAGGGTGACTCCCAGCGCGGTAACCAAGCTCACTCCCCAACCGGTGAGCGGCGAGCGAATCAACATCAGCGCGCCCAGAACCATCGCCGCAGCGCCGCCCACTCCCAGAATTCCGTGGGTCGGAAATTTCGCCTCGAGCACGAACAGGGCCACCGCCAGCGCCAGCAGGACCAGGCCGGTAAGGTTTACCGGCAGCAAATGCATCGCGTACAGAGCCAGCACCAGCGCGATGCCGCCGATTACGCCTGGAGCGAATAAACCGGGATGCGTGAATTCAGCGTACAGGCCCAGAACGCCGATGATCAGCAGTATGAAAAACATATCCGGCTGAACCATGCGCGAAAGAAATCGCTGCCGCGGGGTCATCTCGAAATTTTCAACGCGGGGCTGCGCGAGCTCCAGGGCCACCTGACTGCCATCGAATCGCTTGATGGTGCGGCCATTCAGCTGCGCGAGCAGCGCGTCAGTCGACGACGCAGCCATATCGATCAGCTTGCCGTCGAGCGCTTCCTTCTCGCTAAAGGCCTTCGCGTCGGTCACCGCGGTGGCCGCCAGATCCACGTTCCGTCCGCGCTGGGCCACGTAGCTGCGCAGGTACGCGGTTGCTTCGTTCAGGATTTTCTTGCGCAGCGTCTCGTCCACCTGCACCGGCGTGCCGCCCACTTCCAGCAGCGGCGAAGCCGCACCAGTATCCGTTCCCGGGGCCATTGCCGCGATATCCGCGGAAAGCAAAATAAAGAATCCCGCCGAAGCCGCGCGCGAACCCGTCGGAGCCACAAACGTCACCACCGGCACCGGTGACGCCAGAATTTTCTGGATGATCTCGCGCATCGAACTATCCAGGCCGCCCGGAGTGTTGATGGTGATCAACACGAGTTGTGCGTGGGACTCAGCGGCGCGATCGATTCCGGCGACCACGTACTCGGCCATCACCGGCTCGATCTCTCCATCAATGCGCAGCTCGACGATCGAAGCGCCCGGCGCAGCGCTCGCCGCCGCTTCCGCCGGACGCACGCCCGGGGCGCACAGGAAAATGGCCAAGATCAAAGCAGAAATTGCTTTTCGCATAGCGCAGCAGAGAAATCGCGGGTCCATCTCACGGGTATTATAGCAACAGATACGGGCGGGCGGCTGTCTATCCGCTGCCTTTTTGGTCCGCAGCGGCGCGCTCCTGGGGGTGCAGCGCGTCGTGGACTCGATGGTCCCGGACCACATGGCTGAACGCCGGATCGTTTTCGACAGCCGGCGCCAGTTTCTTATAGCCTTCGTCGCGCGCCATTACCAGGTAGTGGGCGCAGCGCTCGGCGTCCCCGGCCACGGCATAGGACTTCGCCAGCAGGAAGTAAAGCATTCCCGGATCGTCGGTGACGCGCTGCTGGATCACTGTCCCGAATCCCGCATGGTGCTCGAAGACATGAGGATTGAGCTTCATGGCCTTGGCGAACGCCCCCATGGCCTTGTCGTACTCCTTCGCGCCGAAATAGGCGTATCCCAGATTGCTGTACACCGTCGCTTCGACGTCCTGGGGATCTTCGAGCTTCAAAGTCTGCTCGTAATAACGGATCGCCCGGCCGTAGTGCTTTTTACTGTATTCCACCGTGCCGAGATTGTTGATCGCGCTGACGAATTTCTTGTCCGACTTGATCGACAGCTTGTAATACTTCGTCGCCAGCCGGATATCCATTTCCTGTTGGTAGGCGATGCCCAGCTTGTTCAATAGCGCAGCGCTTTTCGGTTCTTGCGCCAGCGCCTGTTCATACGAACCGATCGCTTCCCGATACATCT
This sequence comes from uncultured Acidobacteriota bacterium, assembly GCA_963725655.1. GTDB lineage: Bacteria > Acidobacteriota > Terriglobia > Acidiferrales > UBA7541 > CAVRXT01. The sequence continues at coordinate 2,457,658 of CAVRYY010000001.1, forward strand.
TTTCCGCCATCTGCACGTCGCCGCGCACCTCTTCCTTCTTCACCGGCCCGACGGCGGGAGCGGCCACAGCGGTGACGGCGGGTCCGGACTGCTTGTCGGTGGGAGAACTTGAATTCGGGGGATCGGACTTTTGCTGGGCAGGAATCGACGTACCGATAACCATCGCGAATGCGAACAGCGCGAGCGGGACTCGGGTCATGGCGGCACTCCTTACTTCCGCGCATGGAGACTACGGCTGCGGTTTGGGATCGTCCGTAGGCTTCTTGCTGCTCCCAAAGATACCAAAAATCTTCTGCAACAGGCCCTTTTTCTTCGCCGCCTCGTCTTCATCCGTAGTTTCCCCGACCTGCGGCGGCTTGGCCCCGGTAGCTCCCTGCGCGACTACCGTCGTCCGCGCCGGCGGGGGGCGATTGGCGTCTGGCGGGGGCGGATTTTCCGACTTGCCAAACAAGTGCGAGAGCCACGAGCCGCCGTTGGCCGTTTTCCCGCCGTGGAGTTCGCAGAATTCGGTGGGCTCGGTGCCGGCCACAAACACCTCGTCGCGCGGCGTAGGGCAGGATGGCGTAGCTAGTTGACCCGATTGAGGATCCACCGAAACCGCTACGTCCCCGGCCGGCTCCGTAAACTCATGGGTATCGGCGTATCCGGGGACCTTTACCGCCCGCTTCATGAACTCGGTCCACACCGGCGCCGCGGTGTTGGTCCCGGAAAGGCCCAGATCGCGATTATCGTCAAACCCGATCCAAACCACGCAGAGCAAATCCGGGGTGAACCCGGCGAACCATCCGTCCCGCGAGGTACCCGTTTTCCCTGCCGCGGCCCCGGTAAAGCCCATCGCCCGGACCGTTTCGCCGGTGCCGTGATCCACCACGTCTTCCATCAAGCTGGTCACCAGATACGCCACCCGGGGGTCCAGCACCGCCCGGCTGGTGGGCTGCGAGCGTTCCAGCACTTTGCCTTCACTATCGATCACCGAGCGCATGAACAGGGGTTCGGAACGAATACCGTTGGTGGCGAAGGCCGTGTAGCCGGCAGCCACCTCGAGCGGCGTCATCTCATACGCGCCCAAGGCCACTGCAGGGGTTGCCCGAATGTGCGGATCGAGCCCCATCTGGCGGGCCATCTCCACCACCCGCTGATACCCGATCATTTCCGCTACCTTCACCGTGGCCACGTTCAGAGAATGGATCAATGCGTCGCGCAGCGTTACCGTGCCATAGAACTCTTCGCCGTAATTGTTTGGCGTGTATTCGTTGCCGTCGAACTGAAACGTGGTCGGTTCGTCCACCACGGTGGTCGCCGGCGTTACCACCGGTTGAATTCCCTCCACTGCGTTATCGAACGCCGCCGCATACACGAATGGCTTGAACACCGAGCCCGGCTGGCGGCGCGCCACCGCGTGGTTTAACTGGCTCTCACCGTAATTGCGGCCGCCCACCAACGCGCGAATTTCGCCGGTGTGCGGATCCAGCGCCACCAGCGCCACCTGCGCCTGCGGGACGGCTTCGCCCTTTTTCCTCCACTTCTCGTAGCGCTTGGCGAGCTGCTTATCCACGTTGGCCATGCCCACTTCCACCGCCTCGGAAGCAGCGCGCTGCAGAGCCGGATCGAGCGTGGTGTATATCCGGTAGGTCTGCGAGGAAATGTCGTTCTCGGAATATTGTTCGAGCAGGTGGTCTTTCACCATGTCCACGAAATACGGCGCGTCGCTCCCGGTCATCCCGCCGCCCGAAAATTTCAGCTTTTGTTTGCGCGCCGCTTCCACGTCCGCGGCGGACGCCAGGCCATCTTCCTGCAATTGCGTGAGCACCCGATCGCGCGCCTCGATGGCGCGGTCGGCGTGGCGCTCCGCCGACGAGTAGCGATTGGGTGCGCGGATAATTCCCGCCATGAACGCGGCTTCGCCCAGCGTGAGGTCGCGGACGTCTTTGCCGAAATAAGCCTCAGCGCCCTCGCCGAACCCGCGGATCGAGAAACTGCCGCGATTGCCCAGATAAATCTCGTTGGCATACAACTCGAAGATTTGCTGCTTACTGAAGCGCTCGTTCAGCTCGATTGCCACGATCGTTTCTTTGAGCTTGCGGCTCCATTCCCGCTTGGTGGTGAAGAAAAAGCTGCGCGCCACCTGCATATCGATGGTGCTGGCGCCTTGCGCGCGCACCCCCCGCCGCAAATCGGCAATCCCCGCGCCCAGCACGCGAACGATGTCCAATCCGCCGTGCTCGAAAAATCTCTTGTCCTCGGCCGCGATCACCGAGTTCACCATCACCTTGGGCAGATCGTCGAACCTCACCACCCGCCGCTTTTCGCGCGAGCTATCGAATAAATTCGTCAGCAGCTCCGGTTCCAGCTCCGCCGCATCCAGCGACTCTCCACTGGGCAACCGGGTGATCCGTGAAATTTTCGATCCGCTGAAATCCACCCGCAGCGCATTCCCTCCGGCAAAATACGAAAAACTCGAAGGCTGCACTTCGATCGATGACCCGCGCACGTGGTATTCGCCCAGATCGCCAGGCAATTCCTTCTCGAGGTAGCCCGCCCGCGATAGGTACCCGGAAACGTCGCTGGGACGGATCGTTTCACCGGCAAAGATTTTCTCCGGCGCTCCGAAAAGACGCGAGGTATTCTGAAAAACTTGCCCGGTGAGCCGCTCGTTGATCAGCCGCCCAAATTTGATGTAGTAGTAGCCGTAGATGCTTACGCCGGTGATGAACAGGCAGAACGCCAACCCGAGGATCGTCAAACCAACGCGCGAACTCCAGAACCCATGTGCGATGCGAATGCGCAGAAGATTCTCCGTTACGTTTTGGCGAGCCTGACGCAGCCATGCCGCAAAACGGCTCGCAAGAGTGGGTTGGGGTGTTGGCTGGTACACTGGGTCTCCGCGCCTGTGGATTGTCCGTCTCTAATTCTAGAGTGAACCCCATCCGGCACAAACACAATCTCACCTGGCAAGCCGCCGCGAAGCGGTTGCCGGATACGAATTGGATGCGCGTTTGGGATGTGGTGCGCTACCCCTAGGTGCGATTTTCGGCGATCGGATTGAACTGAATTTGGAACTGATAGACGTACAGGTCCACCGTCACGGTGTAGGCGATGGCGACCTTGGCATAGTCGTGCGTCGGCGGGCATTCTACGTGAATGTCCTCTTTCTTTACCTCGTCGATTCCCAGCCTGACCACTTCCTTATACACGTCGTCGCGCAGTCCTTCCGGCGTCTTCCACGGATAGGAGGTGGCGAACTTAGCGTCGCTCACCATGGTGTCCTGCAGGACGTATTCCTTGTAGTAGGGCGGCGCGATCTTGAACACGCCGATCAACAGCCCCACGATTATCACCACAAACAGAATGTTCTTAATCACTGTTGCTCCGCTCCGATCGAAGATCGGGGCCCTGAAGAGATTCCCTCGCACCAGCAAGGGAGGCAATCCCATGCCTAAAAACAACTACTGGATGCTAGCACCCGCGATCCACAAGTGTCGATAATTCAAGCGCAAGCGTGTTCCCAGAAGTTACCCGGCATGCCCCGCTGGCCCTATACCGCGCTCACTCTCCGCCCGCTAATGGACATCCGACTCATGACGCGGACGAGCACTCGAATTTTGCGCTTTGCCTCAGGAGGCAGGGTTTCAGAGGTCGCGTTTTAGATGGGAGAGGCTCTGCGCAGCGGGGCAAAGCCTACGGGAGTCGGAACACAATCTTCACGTGCTGGATCGCCTCGATGGCATGGCCATAAAGGTACGTCGGGGCGTACCGCCATTGCCGCACAGCAACGATCGTCGCCGCAGACAGAATATCCGGTCCACTAAACGGATCCACGCGCTCGATCGTGCCGTCCGGCCCAAATCTCGCCACAACCACCACCGTGCCCTCGATCCGATCGCGAATCGCATCCGGCGGATACGTCGGCTCGATCATATAAACCAGGTCACCCACGTGCAGATAGCTATTTTCCTGCGCTCCATCCACGTGAAAACTGGCAGGCACCATCACCGACAGCCTGGTGGTAATCGCCACGAACGCCGACGCGCCCACCGCGATCTCTTCCATGTTCAGCACCACCGGCGCGTCGCGATTGCTCGCAGGCGATACCAGCGCAAGGCTCCCCTTCGTGGCCGGATTTGCCACCGGAGCACTCGTCGCGCCGCTCGCGGCGCCGGCTACTGGAGTGTTGTTCCCTACTCCAGCCATCCCGGGCGCTGCCGCTGCCGCGCTTGTCCGAATCCCGTTTGCAGGCGGATTCACCTGCCCGCCGGCCGGCGCTACCGGGCTCGGGCTGGCGAGCGGGGCGGCCGGGCCGCTCGGTAACGAACTGAAAATCTTCGCGGGCGGCGCCGGAACGTAGCGCGGCCGCACCGACATTCCGGCGATAAAACACAACGTGCCCACCACGCATGTGACCGCGGTCATCAACACCCAATGGTGCGGCTCCGACGAACCACGAACAGTCTCGTAGCTATTCCCGCCGTCGCCCAGAAGCCTAAATCGAGGGGCATTGGAGTGCTCCGGTAGCTGCTTCCAGTAGCGTACGGCAGGACGCGGCGCCAGCGAAGCCCTCACCATCGCTGACGCCTCCGCTACTGGCGCTACTGGCTCCACCGCGCTGGCAGCCTTCTGCGGTTCCCGCATGGGTGCCGCAACGGGCGTCTTCATCGGCGCATACGCACGAGGTAGCGGCGGCATCCGGGGCGGAGCCGGCGAAGGAGTTGGCGGCGGCAACGGTTGAGGCGCTTCCATCAAAGGAGCGTAAGGAGTCGAAGTCCACGTCTCTTCGCGCTCCACTCGCTGGATGGTCTGCCAGGTCATGTGCGATTCGTCTTGATTCGCCTCGAACGCCAGCCACTCCCGGATTTTTCTCCGCGTGTATGGTGGCATATCGACGAAACGAATTCCGGCTTCTTTCTTGGTCCGGCCGCGCCACACGATTCGCCCGCCGGTATCGATCCAGTCTTCCGATTTCGGCAAATGAAACCGGATGCGCGGATAAATATCGCCGATCAGCACTTCGGCGGCCTGAACCGAAACGCCGCCTTCGCTTAGATTCAGGATCAATCCCCCGTTGGACTCTCCCAGATCGATGTACGAGAGCGACGACGCCGTGAAGCGCGTATGTTCGCGCCTCTCCGCCATCGCGTCGAGCCCTTCGGGTTGTCCTTCCAGGATAGGCATCTTCCGCTCGCGGGGGGACACCCGCGCCATGATCAAATTTGCAAGATGCAAAGATACAGGAGCCACTGCATTTCGTCCACGGTTCCCGAACACAAAACGGGGTGCACATCCCCGGGCGGCGCAAAAAAATCCACAGGAACTGAACTGTACCCGCGCTATTCTCGCAAGCAAGGAGTATTGGTGGTACTGGAGACAGACCGGCTGATCCTAAGGGAGTGGCGGCAGTCCGACTGCGAGCCCTTTGCTCGCCTGAACGCCGATCCCCGCGTCATGGAGTTCATGCCCGCCCTGCTTTCCCGCGACGAAAGCGATCGGCTGGCCGAGCGCATCCAGGAGCATTTCCGCGAGCGCGGTTTTGGCTTGTGCGCGGCTGAACTGCGCCGAGATCATTCCTTCGTCGGTTTTGTCGGGCTCTCGGTTCCGGCGTTTCCGGCTCGGTTCGCGCCGTGTGTCGAGATTGGTTGGCGGTTATCCGCCGATCACTGGGGACAGGGTCTGGCCACCGAAGGTGCGCGAGCGATGATGCGCTACGCATTTGAAATCGTGGAGCTGGAAGAGGTGGTCTCGTTTACCGTTCCCGGCAACGTGCGGTCCCGGCGCTTGATGGAAAAGCTGGGTATGACTCGCAACCCCGCCGACGACTTCGACCACCCCAGGCTGCCGGAGGGGCATCCGCTGCGCCGCCACGTCTTATATCGATTGCGGCGCTCAGAATTTGCGAGCGAACCGCCGTCCGAGCCGTTGCCGGCCGCCTAGCTCATCACCTGCACGTCAACCGGGGCGCTGCTTTTCTTCGCGGCTTCCACCACGTTTCGCAGTGGCCTGCCAAACCCCTCGAATGAAATTTCCATCCAGTCGCCGTTTTCCAGATGCACACCCGCGCCGTAACTCAGCGCATCCGCGCCCAGGAAATGCACGTGCACGTCGCCGCGGTGGCGATGGGCCTCAAACTTAAAGTGGTGGTGCTCGATGTTGCTCAGGCTGTGGCTCATATTTTCTTCGCCCGTCGCTATGTTCTTTGACCATATGTCCCGGCCTGCTCTTTCGATCCGTACCCGGCCCTTCACATTCCGGAATTCCCCTCCCACCACCAATTCCGGTCCGAGCGAGCAGAATCGCAGCTTCGAACCGGCCAGGTACAAGTAATTTTTCTTCTCGTATTCGTGGTCCGAAAACTCATTTCCCATCGCCAGCCCTACCCGGTACGGCTTACCCGCGGCGCCGATCATGTACACCGCCGCCACTTCCGCCTCTTCCCCTCCATCGTCGGCGTGCGGCGGAATCGGCAGCGGTTCGCCGTGCGCGCGCAATATCCGTCCGTTCCCTTTGTAAAACCACTCCGGAGCAACGCCGATTTTCCCAGGCTCCGGCCGCCCATTCTCGACGCCCGAGGAAAACATCCGCATGCTATCGGTCACCGGTTCGTCGGTCGTCGCTTTTACCGCGCCCGCGCCCTGGTGCATCGCGTCTCGCTCGCGCGCGCTTCCCAGGTGCGTGAGCCCGGTGCCCGAAACGAGCACACGCGCGGGCTTTTCAGGCACATCAATTGCCGGCAGCAGATGCCATGCCGAAGCACCGGTGTAGACCGCATCGTAGTCCAGCCGGTCGCCGCTGCCGGCCTTCGCCACCAAGTCCTGGATCGACTCGCTGTTAGTAATGCTAAGTTGCGCCAGATCGTAAATCGACCGCACGCCGGCGAGGCACCGCAGTTTTGGCTCCTCCACCACCGCTACACATCGCGAAACGCCGCTACGCAATTGAACTAGTCTTAACATTGACAGTGGCCCCGATCCTTTATTCGCAAGCAACCCTGTAGTTTCGAAACATTCAAAACCGAATCCCGCCGATGCCCGGGATTTACCAACTCAACCGCAGTAATGAAATCGCCTGGCGCGGCAGCGTGACCGAAATCTTCGCTTGTCCGGATTTCACCTTCACCCAATTCGCCGGCGCGAGCAACGCAAGCTGCCCGGCGGCTTGCAACTTTGCGTATTGTTCCGGCGTCGGCTGTTCTGGTTTCCCCATCGACTTCCACGCCGACCACGCGTTGCTGTGCGCGTCGTCGATGCGGTAATGGCTCAGCCGCACGCGATGCGCGCCCGGCGGGATTCCGGAAATGTTGACGGTCACCATGGCCGGAGCGGCCGGAACATCATCGTCAAAATAATTCCAGACCATCACCGCGGCTGCATGGGAGTCGGCGGTGGCCAGGGCGTCGATATCGGCGGACTGCCGCACTCCGCCTTTCTCGATGTCATCGATCGCCACAGCCCCGCTGCTCGTGGCACGCACCCGATCGCCAGACATCATTCCCGCCATGCGAAAGAAGTTCAGGACCGGCTTATCCACGCCGTTGGTGGCCAGGGTGCGGAATCCTTCAAAGTAATTGCGGCCCTCAAACTCGAACGCCCAGGTGAGCATGCCCGCCAGATTCACCTGCCGGCGATCCTGCAGCTCCAGCAGTCCCTTCATTGCCGCAGCGGTGTAGCTCGCATACAAAGGTCCGTTGCGGTAAGCATTCTGCGGATTCACCTGGGCGGAGCATGCCGCGCAGCCCTCCGGATCGGCCTCGCTGAGAATGATCGGCAACTTCGCAAATTCGGGATAGCGGCGAACGATTGCGAATCCTTCGTCGGCGGCCACAAGTTCCTTATCGAGCCCCATGCGCACGTGGCCTTCCGATAGCTCCGGCCGTCCCTTCACATGGAACGAAATAAAATCGAGCGGCACCGCGCCGCTAGTGGATTGGTCGCGAACCTTGGCGCAGTGGTCCAGAAAATCGACCAGGAATTTCGCCGCCCTCTCGTTGTGCGGGCTGGTGATCGCCGGACCACCCACTAGCGCTCCCGGCAGTGCGCGCCGCACACCTCTGACCGCGGCGTCGTACAGCTTCAGATAGTCGTCCGTCGAACCGTGCCAGTAGCCGATGTCCGGCTCGTTCCACACTTCCCAATACCACTGTTCGGCCTGGTGTTTTCCGTAGCGCTCTCCCAGGTGCTGCGCCAGATGCTCCACCAGTTCACCCCAGCGCTGAAAATCCTTCGGCGGATAGCTCCACCCGCCCTGAAAGATGTCCGTCGGGAACTGCACGTGATATGGGCGGGGATGCACCGACATCGCTTCCGGCATGAACCCGATCTCGACCATCGGCTGCACACCGGCCGCGGCGTACGCGTCGAATATTTTGTCGACGATGCTCCACTCGTACACCGCCTTCCCTTCCGGGTTTTCGGTGTACGCGTTCGTCGAACCCCACTTCAAATCCGCCCGGCCGTCGCCGGTGGTCAGCAGGTTGTGGGTGCGCACACGCACCGGCGCGGGACTCATCTTCCGCAATTCCCCCAGGAGCTTCTCGCCGTTAGCGGTGTAGGTGTAGTTCGGCTCGTCGTAGCCAAACCACGTCTGGATCGGAACGAACGGACCTTCGCTGGCGCGCAAATCCACATCCACACGCACCGCACTATCGGCACGCGTGCGCGACACTTGAAATGGCAGGATCGCAGCAACAACAATCAGACAACCAAGGAGGCGGTAAATAACGGACGCTTTGGGCCGTTTCATTTTCACCGAATTCCGATCTCACTGCTCAGCAGCAGTAACGCTCGCTACCACTCGCGGACACAACGCGCCACGAGATTAGCATTTTCCGTTGCAGTACAAGAACTAAGAAACGACACATCAGGTTTTCCAAGTCACAAACAAAAGTGGGAGCCGATCCGATGCAGTTCACTTCGATGAGCACCACCCGTATCTTGTTCCATGACCGCGCGAGCTTTGGCAGTTCAATTCACCAGCACCGGCGTCTGCCGGTCCTTCAGCGTTTCCACTTCCATCACCGCAACCACCAAGGTTCCCTGGCCATCGCTGCGAACGTTTAGCTGTCCGCCGAGCTGGCGCACGCGCTCCTGCATTCCCATCATACCCACGCCGGGGCGCATTTCCCGCGGGGAGTCCTTTCCATTGGTGGGCGGAATTCCCCGGCCGTAGTCGCGCACCTGCACAGTAACGTTTCGCTCGTCGCGGCCCACGTTGATGCTGGCGCGATCGCTCCCGGAATGGCGGTGAACGTTGGTCAGGCATTCCTGAACGATGCGGAATACGGCAATCTCCAGTTCTTTCGACAACCGGCCCAACCCGGGGGCAATTTGCAAGTTCACCGAGATGTTACTGCGCTGCGCAAATCCTTCGACGTACCAGCGCAACGCGGAATCTAACCCGGACTCGTCCAGCAGCGGCGGATGCAGTAAGTGTGAAATCGTTCGCAACTCGCGCGAAAATTGACGCGTGAGCTCCAGGCTCTCGGCCAGCGCCATGGAGGCGTGCGAACTCAAGTTCCTCTCTTCCGTCTGCAGCGTGGCCAGGTTTAAACCCAGCGCGGCGATAATTTGTCCCGAGCTGTCGTGCAGCTCGCGCGCGATCCGGCGCCGTTCTTCATCCTGCAAATTCATCAGTTCGCCCGACAGCCGCCGCAAACTAACCTCGGCGGCCGCCAGCTCCGCGGTACGCTCCACCACCCGCCGCTCCAACGCATCCCGCGCCTGCTGCAGCGCCGCATCGCGCTCTTCGATGTTAGCCAGCATTTCATTGAACGTTCCGGCTAGCGCGGCAACCTCGTCTCCCTTGGATGTGACCGTCGCGCGGACCGAATATTTTTTTTCTTCGGACACCCGGCTGGCTGTCTCCGCAAGACTCAAGATCGGTTTCAGCACCGCCTGCTGCAGCATCCGCGAGAGAAACGACGTTGCCAGCAAGCAAATCAGCAGCACCCCCGCGACCATCATCGCGTACGTTTTCAGCCGCGCGTACATCGAGTCCAGATCGTTCTGGATGTACACCGCGCCGACGGTCTTGCCGTCCGATACGATCGCCTCGATCAGATGGAAACGGTCGGTGCCAAACCAATACGACATCGCCTGCCCGCTGGGCAGCACCGGCTCGGGCAGCACCGGTCTCACCGTATCCCGCCAATACGCGGCGAACGGCAGGCCGTCCGCTGTGTATATTTCCGCGTGAACGATGTGCGGGGAACCGCGCAGGCCGGCCAAAGTATTCGTGGCCGACGTTCGATCGTTCTCCTTCAAAGCGACTGCCGCGCTGGCGCTAATCACTTCGCCTTGAATGGCGATGTGGCTGGTTAGCCCGCTTCGATAGCTGATCTGGTCGTAAACGATGAAAAGAGAACAGGCCAAAAGCAGCGCCACCGTGCTTACCAGCAGGCTGGCACGCGTCAACTTGCGGACTATCGATTGATCAGTCGCCGGGGTTGTGAGCCGCACGAGCTACTCCCAAGGTCGCTTCCAAGTGCTCTCAGTATATATTTTGGGTAGACGTACGGGCCGGAACTTTCGTTCCATCGCGGTATCAGGTAACGTGGGAGTTACGTACCTTGGGCTCGGCCCTAAGCAAGACTTCATCCCTGGCACGCCACTCTCCGCCATTAGTGGCCTGGGGACTTAGGCTCGAGCGGCTGCTCCACGATCAGGCTCTCGATCGCCGCCAGCAATTGCCGCGACGCCTCCGCCTTGGACACGTATCCACGCGCGCCCGCCTCGATCGCGTAGGGCCGCATTTCCGACTCATCGTATTGACTCAGTATCACCACTTGGGTCCGCGGGTAGTCCCGGCGGACTGCTCGCGCCACTTCCAAGCCGTTGACCCTCGGCATGCTGATGTCCAAAACCAGGATATCGGGCTGCAGCATCTTGGTTTTCTCGATCGCGTCACTGCCGTCGACCGCTTCCCCGCACACTTCCCAGTCGGGACGTGTAGCGAGAATGGACCGCAATCCGCGTCGCATCAATTCGTGATCGTCCGCTATCAAGATACGGACATGACTTGCCTGAGATGATGTCATATGTTTTTATGCTAAAGCGCACCCCGCCAAAGCTCAAGGGTCAGAAAGGGGGGACGTTGCAGTAAGGACACCAGTAATTTACGGTATGACTCCGGATGAACGTACGCGGGTAGTTATGAGCTCGCGATTCCCCGGGAAAGTCGCTACAGCCAGGCGACTTTAACCCGCCAAGCCCCTTGCCATCTATGAGATCGCCTACACCCCCGCAAACTGTGGTGGCCCATCCACCGGCCCAACCTCGATCCCCTCCGGTGAAACCCCTACAGGAAATTGTGTATTGGCCGTTACGAATCCGCCGCTGCGTCTTTGCATTGCGCCAGATAACGACATGATCAAATGATTAGGCAGTCAGGCAGTGCGCTTCATTCACTCGGAAAAAGTGGAGAGGCCCAGTATGACGCGAATCGCGATTTTGGTCTTGGCAGGGAGTCTGGTTGCGTCGAACTCCACCGCGCCCGCTGCCGCCGCGCAATCGGCACCCGCAGCGCAGGCTACCGGCTCGGAAGTTCAGGCACAAGGCACCGCGTCCGCCACCGGATCGGGAAAGGCCGGACAGATCCCCGAGAAGAGCCTGGTGGCCGGCACCAAAGTGAACGCGACCCTCTCGCATTCCGTAGAGGCCAAGAAAAACAAACCTGCCGACCGAGTAACCGCGCGGACCACCGACCCGACATGGTCGAACGGCCAAGTGGTATTACCCAAGGGCACCCTTCTGGTAGGACACGTCAGCCAAGCGCACGCGCGCGGTAAGGGTGAATCGGAATCAGCCCTGGCGATCGTGTTTGATAAAGCGGTTCTCAAAGACGGCTACGAACTGCCCCTCGACGTCACCATTCAGGCCATCGCGGCGCCGCCCGCCGCGGCTTCCACCTCTCTAGGCGACGAAGACCTCGCACCCAGCAGCGGAGCTGGAAGCGCAGCCTCCTCCCCGGGCCGCGCCGGCGGGCGCGGCACGATGGGCGGTGGCGCGCCGGGCGGTGGCGCCGGCACAGCCTCGAACGCCGGATCGGTACCCGACGGTACAGCGAGCTCCACGACTGACCCGAATGCCACGGGCAACGGGCCGCTTGGCTCGGCGGGAAGCATTGCCGGCAGCACCAAGGGAGCTGCCCGCGGGCTCGGCTCCGGCCTGGACGACGCCGGCCAGCTCACTGCAAACAGCCAGGGAGTATTTCGATTGAACGGGATCGCTTTGAGTTCAGCAGCCTCGACCGGGGCGGAAGGGTCGGTCATCACCTCGGCCGGCAAGAACGTGCATCTGGATAGCGGCACGCAATTGGTACTCGTCGTCAACGACAGCCAGTAGCCGAACATCGCAGAGGATTAACCGGCGCGGCGCAAGGCCGCGCACTTGTTCTCCACGTTGTGAGAGGTCGGTTTGAGCTTCACCGCTGCGTCATGCGCCGCAGCGGAGCCCACGCAGCTCAAACCGATCGACGCGCAGGACGGGCGGATGCGGTAGGCATCCGCCCGAATTTTCCCTATCGGCGCCCCAACCGCCGACAGCATCAAACGTTTCCGCGAGGCGGTCTCCGATGACCCAAACAACCTTCGCGCCTGGCGAGGCCTGGAAAACGTGAGTTGGCGCGCCGGAGACGCGGATTTCACCCTCGAGGCCGCCACGAAAGCAGTTCATCGCGGCGAAACAGAGCACGATTGGGAGTTGCTGGCGCGGGCTTGGTCGGTGGCGTCCCCGGCAGATGCCGTTAAGCGCATGGCCGACCGCGTGAACGAGATTGGCGATCCGACCCGGAATCGCGGCGCAGCCGCCAATGCTTCGCACATCGAATTGGGTGGACTGGAATTCCTTTCGCAAACGCCGGCGCGCTCGCTGATTCAAGTCGACGCTGGAGCTCATTCCCACCCCGAGGGAGCAGTCGCACGCTCGGCGCGAAATGGCGTGGTGGATGTATCGCGCACGAAACCTGCCAGCCGCCGCGGACCAGCTCGAGCAGGCCCGCCAGGAATTCCCCGATTCCCTGGAAACGTTTATTTTGCAGGCGTGGGTGATGAGCGATCTGGGCCGTCGAGCCGACGCGGAAACTTCGCTGCACCATCCCACCGACCCTAAGCACTCAGCCGAATACCTCGCCGCGCAAGCTGTGATCCAGTGGCGCACCGGTGATACCCAGGACGCCAAACTTCGATTCCAACAGGCCGCGCACGACGATGCCGCATGGATGGTGCCCCGTTGGGTGCAGAACAATTACAGCGCCTCCGCCGCCGGAGTGATCCGGCAGCTGCAAGCACAGGAATCCGCCCGCAGCCTGAAAGAAATGCAAGAGCGCCTGCACGCCGCCGCAGCTGCCGCCAAACAAACCCAGCCTCAGCAGTGGCGGCAAAGCCCATTGCCCTTGGTAGTTGCCGGTGGTCACCCCCACACTGACGTGTCGGCATCTTGCAGCCGCCGGTGCTCACCCCACACTCACGCGCGGGGCTATTGCGGTCGCCCGTGGTCACCACACACTTGCATCTGGGACTTTCGCAGTCGCCGGTGGTCACCACACTTACGTGTGGGGCTTTTGCAGTTGCCGGTGGGTGCCCACTCGTCGGTTTTACGTGTGGGGTTCTTGACTTACGATTCAACGCCTTGATCGTTCCCGTGTGAATTCGCACATCTCGCACAAAAAACAAAACCTCGCCGCGCTACCCAGCGCGGCGAGGCCTCACACCAAACACCCGAACTCTTTCCATCGGCAGGCTGCCGATGGAAACACATCCACACCGCTACTTGCCCGGCAAGTAGCTCAGCTCCGGCCGAAACTGAATAATTTCGCTAGTCTCGGTTTCCGTGCTGGCCTCAAACCTGTCCAGAATCGAAGCCGCTTCCGCGTGCCCAAACGCTTCGTTTAGCATCGCCTCGAACGGCTTGATATTTGGATTGTCCTCGAAATCCGCCCAGTTATCGTGGGGGATAACCAGCACATAAGTCCCCGCGCGCCCGCCGTTGACCAGCGTGTACCAGTAATAGTGCACCGGCCACTTGGTCTTCTCGATCGCCTCGGTAGCTCGGGTAATCGCGCTATGGAATTCCTCCCCTTTGCCCGGCTTTACAACGTAAGTGATCACCTCCGCATACTTGGACGGAGTCATCGAGTCAGTCGGCTTGCTATCCTTCGGCATCAAATCGTAGTAACGAATGATGAGTGACTCCACATTCGCCCCGATATTCTTCTCATACGCTTCCAGCTCCGCCTTTTGCGGGACCGGCGGCGTATCGAAATCCGCCCAATGCTGCTCGAGTCTCCCCACACGGTACGTCCCAGTCTGGTCGCCGCTTAGCGTCTCCCACACCATCAGTGGCTGCTTGTCCTTCTGCTGTTTGTGCCACTCCGCCTGTGCCTTGCGTCCTTCCTCATATTGCTTCACCGTGCCGGGCTTCAGCTTCTGAAATTCCAGAGACGCGACCGTGCCGGGCTTCGTCTGCGCAAAGCCCGAAACCGCCGCCATCAACATAATTCCAACTGCAACCACCACTTTCTTCACAGTCATAGAACTCCCTCGCATGCGAATTAGAAAACGTGAATTTCCCGCGAACTGCGTGGCCGGAATTACTGCCGTGCTTTGAGTCACTTCGGTACGCCGGGACTATATACCACTTTGCTGACGAATCAAGAATTTCGTTTCGCGGTCACCCGCACCTGCGAACTAACCGCGGCGGTCAGATTCAAGTCATCGCTCCGTATATTCTGCATCCGGCGTCGTACAGAAATCGCCCGCCCACCGCCCGCAGTGTCTGCGGAATCCGCCACGGCGGATAGTAATGAAACAATATTTTCGATTCCACCACATTGAATCCGGCTTCCGAAAACAGGTTCCCGCGGACATCGGACTCCATGAATACAAGTGATGCTCGCGATTATCCGCCGTGTATTTAGTCCTCGCCGATTCGCACGGAAACACAAACACCGCCATCCCGCCCACCGCCAGCTTGGGCAAGAGGTCCGTCAGTTCGCGCAGCGGTTCGCGGCAATGTTCCAGCGCGTGATTCGAAATAATCAAGTCGGCCCATCCGTCCTCAATTTCACCCGCCGACCCAACCGTGCGCACGCCGTTGCGCCCCGCTTCGGCCCGAGCCGCAGGGTTGATCTCGATCCCAATTTTTTCGCGGCACCAAATATTGGCCAGCAGGAATCCCCCGCCGCAGCCAAAATCAATCACCTTCATGTCGCCACGAACGTATCGCCCAAACTTGGAAAAATCCGCCCAGCCCCGGAACCGCCCAGTCTTCGACTGCTGCGCGAAATACTTCGCGTCATAATGGCAGGGCGCTTCGGCCTTAAGCCGTCCGCTATCCTGGGAAGGAACCAACGAGCCTTTCGTCGCGTTCATGCGCGTTTGTACATCGTAAACCCGCAGAAGTTATAAGGAATCGTCACTCGCACACGGTGTAAAATGGTGGCGTGATCGGTCTTCGCTAGCGCGATGGCTGCAAGGTTCTCGATGGCGTCTGCTCCCGGCAATGAAAAGAACCACGCTCATGAGTTGATCGAGCGCTTGGCCCCGAGCCAAGTTTCCGCCGTGGTCGGTCTGCTCGAAGCCATGCTCGACCCCATCTCCCGCGCCATCTCTGATGCTCCCGTCGATGATGAGTCGGAAACCGACCAGTAACGCCGCGCTGTCGCCGAATCGAAGGACTGGTTCGAACGCCGCAACGGCCAAGGGATTTCCCACGAGGATGCACTCGCCGATTTCGGCCTCTCCGCGAAGAACTTAAGGAAACGAAAAGAGTAGGCGTGCGAAAGATCGCGTGGTCTGAAGGCGCTCGCACCGACGGTCGGCGCGCGGATCGCGATACTGCCATGCGCATCCTCACAGCGCTCCATCGCTTTGCGGAGACCGGCGAGGGTGATATCAAGAAGATCAAGGGAAAACCCGGCGACCTGCGCCTGCGCGTCGGCGACTACCACATCCGCTTCACCGAGGATGCCGACGACACCTTACGCATTCATTCCGTCCTCCATCGCAAGGACGCTTACCGCTGACCCGCGGTCCGCTACCCACAGGTCACTTGCGCCACGCAGTCACCGCAATATATGCTTGGGATGCTGCGAGGAGAAATCTCCATGCAAGTCCGGCCAGTTCCTCAATGTGCGAAAAGAATGGCCGTTCTGCTCTGCGTGGTGGTGGCCATCGACGCCGCAGCAGCCCTATTCATCGCCAAGCCGCAAGTTTGGTGCTTGCTTATTCCCACGCTGATCTCGATCTTTACTCCCGCCGCTATTCTCTCGCGCAGCGTCCCCCCGAAAAGCTGAACCACCCACGCTTCCCGAATCCACTCCGGGCAGTCACGCTTGACGGTCACGCGCCCGGCCACCTCGTCACGCTCGTAGTCCATCGCACAACTCCGGGACTTCTCGCCCTGAGGGCGTCGCAATCGGATGGTTTTGAGCGGATTGGCGTTGGGGGCGGAGCGGCGTTTTGAGCTTAGTGACCGTAGGGTCCGGTGGGAGTGAGTTCGGCTTACTTAGCTACCTAAGCGCCTTCCAAAGTCGCGATGCGCTTATTCAGCTCGAAGATATGCACGTAAAGCTCCTCAATTTTTTCCAGCAATATGTCGGCTCGCGAAAACAACTCCAGACGCTCGCCCACCCGAGGCAATCGATGATGCTGCCGGGCATACGCCTCCGTATCCCCGAGCGACCACAATTCATAGTCCGAAGCCCCGGAATTCGCCTTGGCTATTTCAATTTTCCCGGTCGCCCACTTTTCGAAAACATAATCGGGATTCCTGAACGCCGCGCCGTTCAGATAGATTCCCGCCGCCACGTTGATCGTACCCGCTCCCTTGTTGCCCCCGGCCGGCGCGCCCACTTCCAGCCCGCCACCGATCGCCGCGCCTGACGATATTCGAACCACATTACTCCACTGCCCGGTCAACGTTTGGCTGAAATCCTGCACGTTGTCCGGAGTGCTGCCGCCCAGTGTTGCCGCGATGGTTCCGTTCGCAACGTTGATCAGCCGCAGGAATACCGAACAGAACGTCGAGGTGCTATGAACCACCTCCGTAACCGTCCGCCCGATGCCGCACCATACCGTGATCCCATCCAACACCAGCGCGTCTCCCGCCCAGGTGACAAATGCGGCTTGGGTACCCGACGTCAGGTCGTCCCACATTTCCCCGCCGTACAGCGTTAATCGCGCGTCGGTCGCTGTTCCTAAAATAAACTGCCAGCTGCCGGCCGCGCTTTCTTCAAAGTGATTCCCGAATCCGTGGATGTACGAATTGCCAGACACCGCGATGCCCACCGCCCCGCTTACCTGAGGCTCGATGTCACATCCGATCAGCGTAACCTCGGCGGCGCTGCCAGTGACGCTGATGCCCGCAATCGTGTTTTGCGAGATTTCGCATTGAATGATCCGCACCGGGATGGAATTCGCCGGAATCAGCACTCCCACTCCATTCGTGTAAATTCCCATGTGGCTGAACGTTAAATCATAGCCAACCACGCCGTCCCCAAGCCCTGTGTTGATGCCCACGCCGAAGCCGGTGATGAACACACCCTCAATCGACGCTTGATCCGTCAAGCGGCTGCTGCCAATCAGCACGGCGGTCGTCGCCGTGGCCGCGCCGGGCCCGGTCAATTGCAGATTCTTCAGCAACGACGCGGGAATGTGCTGGTCGCCCCAGTTGCAAGTAATGGCCGTGCCCGTCGTGGGCGTCCACCTCAAACAGGTGGCCGCACCCGCGCCTTCGATGGTCACAATCTTGTTGTTCGTTCCGAAGTCGATCGCAGAAGTCCACGCATACGCTGAACCGTCCGCCTTCGGCGCCACGTAAATCGTTCCGCCAGTGACCGGCAGACTGTTATACGCGGCCTGAATCCATGCGCCCACATCCGCCCCAGCCCATCCCATCGTGTTGTTTTGATCCACCTGCGCAAAGATTCGTTCCGCGGCGAACGAGATCGCCGAAGAGGCCGCAGCTCCGATAAACGTCCGCCGACTCCAGGTCATGCTAAGAGTTATCCATTTCGCGACGATTCCTAGCCGATTTCTTGCCAATGAATCGCCACAAGCGATTCGCTATCCATAGCCGCTCGCCAGCAAATATGACTGCCGGCGGCCGCCGTCAACCTCGGGAGGAATCAGAGCCAAGCCCGGAGGGGAGTTCCAGGCGTTAAGCCGGCCACAGCGCGGATCCCCGAACACATTCCCATTGAGCCGTCGGAATTGTCCGGTGCGAATAGCCCAACCGGTTCAAATGGGTGGTACAAAAGTACTGGCCGCAAATCCGTACTCTTTGTGGAAGAACCGCGCACGGAGGGCCATCCCCGAATCGACCGGTGCGTCACCTCAGGACAAAAAATGGAAGCCGCTCCTGGCGCCGCATTGCACGATTTAATTAGTCGATCGTGTATGGAGAACCAAACACCACTGACGATAGCAGGTTGGGGAATCAGCGCAATTCGTAGAAATACATAGAAAAGTGGAGCCGAGGAGGAGAGTTGAACTCCTGACCTGCCGATTACGAATCGGCTGCTCTACCAACTGAGCTACCTCGGCCCGATGGGGAACCAGCAAGGCTGCCGGGTGCGCTGTCGCGTGCCCACGCTTCCCTGCCCGCGGTCACCGCGTTAATCGGCGATCACGATCGATATTTCAAAATTCTACCATGAAGGCTAAGTCTCCGCGAGGCAGCTCCGGGTCGCAGTGTCGAAGTTCGACACGACTCCCCGAGCCGATTCCCCCCGAAGTCTACTCATCAGGCACCACAGCGCACAGTACTGGTGTCTAATTCCGCCCGGCTTTGTTGGGCTTGGCCGCGCAGGTGGTAATCCGCAATTCCCTTGACATCGCCCCGCCCTGCGAATCTAATGCACCCGCTGGCGATCCAATTCCCCGCCAACAACAAGCTCAATTTCTGGAGACGCCTATGAAGAAAATGTGGATATGGTCATTGTTCATTCTGCTCTCAGCGGTCAGCCTCGGATGGTCCCAGACCGGCAGCGCCGAAAAAGCTGTCGCCGCTCAGGAACAGCTTTGGCTTCAGTCACAAAAGGCAAATAATCCGGACCAGGTCGCCCCGCTCCTTTCCGACAAAATCGTGATTACCTTGTCTGACGGCACCGTCCACGACAAGGCCGATACCCTGGCGACCGCCAAGAAAACCAAATATGACAGCGTCAGCTACACCGGCGTGAAGGTAACCGTGTTTGGCAATGCGGCCATCGCCACCGGAGGCTTCGACGGCAAGGGCACCGATGAAAACGGAAAGGCTTTTGACGTTCATGAGCGCTGGACCGACACTTGGGTGATGACCGGCGGCAAATGGCTGTGCGTGGCCAGTGCCGATGTCCCCGCAAAGAAGTAACCAACAGGAAGCGTGAATCGCAGTGGCCGCCGCACATGGTGGCGGCCACCAAGCGTCCAAAAACCACGATCATCCGCGCCCGTCAGCCCCGCCAATTCCCTCGCGATCGTTCCCACGAATCGCGTGGCATCTCCAAATAGCATCAGCGGGTAATCCAAGCGTCCAGAGATCTCCTCCGTTTCGACGCGGAGCCGTTCCGCAACAGGATCCTTCTCGATCCCGATCCACTCGCCCGCAGCCAACGAACTCATGCAACTTGTCGATATTTGCTCACATCGTATGGCCGTGGAAATCCAATCTACTGGCGGGCGAATCGAATTCCCCGGCAAGGTTTACCACGCGCTCAGCGAATTAAAGTTCAGGAGGCGGCCATGAAGAAAACCTGGATAGCGTGCCTGCTCGCCATGATCTCAGTGATCTCACTGATTTCAGGAGTCAGCACCGCATCGGCCCAGACCCGGAGCGCCCGCGGCCCCAGTGCCACCAGGGCCGCTGGCACCGCTACCACCGCTAAAAAAGCGGTGGCGGCTCGCGAAGAGCAGTGGCTCCAATCCCACAAGACCAACAATCCCGATCTCGTCGCCCCGCTCCTGGGCAAGAGCATCGTAGTCACCTCATCGGATGGACGCGTGCATGACAAAGCCGAGATGCTCGCAATTGCCAAGAAAACCAGGTACGACGCCGTCGACTACTCCGATCTGAAGGTCAGCGTATTCGGCAATACCGCCATCGCCACAGGAGGGTTCGACGCGAGGGGCACCGATGAGGCGGGAAAACCTTTCGAAGCGCACGAGCGCTGGACCGACACCTGGCTAAGGATGCCCAGCGGTAAATGGCTCTGTGTGGCGAGCTCCGGAACCCCAATCAAGAAGTGAATCGTGCCCGGCGAAAACTCGAATCTCAAAACCCACAAACGGCCGCTGTGCCACTAATGCCCGTCAGCACCAGCCAGCTCCCTCACGATCGATCCCACGAATTGCTTGGCATCTCCAAATAACATCAGCGTGTTATTCAGGTAGTAGAGCGGATTCTCGATTCCCGCAAACCCCGCCGCCATGCTCCGCTTGATCACCATCACCGTGCGAGCTTTGTCCACATCCAGAATGGGCATGCCGTAGATCGGACTACTCGGATCGGTGCGCGCCGCCGGATTGGTCACGTCGTTCGCGCCGATCACCAGCGCCACGTCGGTCTGCGGCAGGTCGCCATTAATCTCGTCCATGTCCAGCAGCTTGTCGTACGGGATGTCCGCTTCCGCCAGCAGCACGTTCATGTGCCCCGGCATGCGCCCGGCCACCGGATGAATTCCGAATTTCACGTCCACGCCGCGCTTGGTCAAGGCATCGTACAGTTCCCGAACTTTATGCTGCGCCTGCGCCACCGCCATGCCATATCCCGGGACGATCACCACGCGGCTGGCCAGCGCCAGAATCGCCGCAGCCTCTTCCGCCGTGGCGCTGCGCACCGGCTTCGCTTCCTGCGCGCCCGCTCCCGCCGCCCCGGCCTGCTGCTGGCCGAACGCGCCAAAGAGCACATTCGAAAACGATCGGTTCATCGCCTTCGACATGTTCACCGACAGAATCAATCCCGACGCGCCATCCAGCGCTCCCGCAATGATCAGCAGCTTGCTGTTCAAGACAAATCCCATCGCCGCGGCCGAAAGCCCGGCGTAGGAATTCAGCAGCGAGATCACCGTCGGCATGTCCGCCCCGCCGATGGGAATAATCATCAGCACCCCGAAGATCAGCGGGATCGCCACGATCGCCGGAAACAAATAAATCTTCTCGGGGTGCGCAACCAACATCACCGCGACCACCACCGCTACGCCAAGCAATCCCAGGTTCACAAAATTCTGCCCTTTGAACGTGATCGGCCGCTGCGGCAGCACTTCCTGCAGTTTTCCCGCCGCCATCAAGCTTCCGGTGAACGTCAGCGAACCTAGAATCACTTCCATCGCCAGCACGCCCATCACGAATCGCGGCACCGCTGGCGCGCGCAGGTAAAACTCCGCCGTGCCCACCAGCGTCACGCACAACGCCCCAAACGCGTGGCTCAACGCGGTCCGCTGCGGCACCGCGGTCATCGCCACCTCGCCCAGCGGCACGCCGATAATCGTTCCCAGCACCAGCGCGATCGCAATCCACTTGTATTCCACAATCCCGTGGTGCAGCAGCGTCCCCACAATCGCCAGCAGCATTCCGGTTTCGCCGGCAAACACTCCCCGCCGCGCCGTCGCCGGCTTGCTCAGCCACATCAGCGACAAAATAAACAGCACCGTAGCCACCAGATAGGTGGCCTCGATCAGGTTGTCGGAAACGAGGAAGTGGTCCATCACTTTTTGGGCCCGCTGGGCTTGAACATCTTCAACATCCGATCGGTGATCAGGAATCCGCCCACGATATTGCTCGTCGCGGCGACGATCGCGATCGTGCCCAGGATTTTTGCCAGTAGCGGATGCGTGGCGTGGTATTCGCCGGTCAGGATGATCGCGCCCACCACCGCGATCGCGTCGAGCGCGTTGGTCAGCGACATCAGCGGCGTGTGCAGCAGCGGTGAAACTCGGCGAATCACTTCAAATCCAATAAACGCCGCCAGCATGAACACGTACAGACTGGTGAGCAGGTCCATCTGCATGGCTACGCCACCCCCTTCGGGACGGGCGCTGCGGCCAGCGCGGGCATTTTGAAAAACTCCCGAACCCGCGGATTCACCACTTCTCCGCCGTTGGTCAGCAAAGTTTCCCGAGTAATTTCGTCTTGCATATCCAATTGCAACTTTCCGTCCTTTACCAGGTGCAGCAGAAACGCGCTGATGTTCCGCGCGTACATCTGGCTGGCGTGATACGGCACCGTCGACGCCAAATTCAGCGAGCCCAGAATCGTTACCCCGTGCTCCACCACGATCCCGCCCGGCTGGGTCAGTTCGCAATTCCCTCCTCGTTCCGCCGCCAGATCCACGATCACCGATCCCGGAGCCATTCCCGCCACCATTTCCTTGGTGATCAAAATCGGCGATTTCTTTCCGGGAATCACCGCCGCCGAAATTACTACGTCGTTCTCCGCCACCACTTTGGTAAACAGCTCGCGCTGTCTCCGGTAAAAATTCTCGTCCTGATCCGTGGCGTAGCCGCGCGCGTCCTGCGCATCCTTCGCCTCCAGCGGAAGCTCCACAAATCTTCCCCCCAGGCTCTGCACTTGTTCTTTGGTGGCTTGCCGCGTGTCATACGCCGACGTCACCGCGCCCAGCCGCCGGGCCGTGGCGATCGCCTGCAATCCCGCCACTCCCGCCCCGATGACGAAAACTCTTCCCGGCGTGATCGTCCCCGCCGCGGTCGTCAGCATCGGGAAAATTCGCGGCAAGGTGTCGGCCGCCAGAATTACCGCCTTGTAGCCGCAAATCGTTCCCATTGACGACAGCGCATCCATGCCCTGCGCCCGCGTCGTTCGCGGAATCAGCTCCACCGAAAATGACGTAACGCCTCGCTCAGCAATGTCTTGGACCGTCTCGAAGGACCCGAGCGGCCGCAGGAACCCGATCAAAACTTGCCCCGAGCGCAGCAGCGGCAGATCCTCTTTTCCGGTGCGGTCGTTCGATCCATAGCACAAGACCTGCAGCACCACGTCGGCCCCGCTGAAAACATCAGCTCGTTTGGCGACGATCTTCGCGCCTTTCGCGGCGTACTCCGCGTCGGGATACCCCGCCGAAAAGCCTGCTCCCGCCTCGATCAGCACTTCCATGCCTGCCTTCACCAAGCTGGGAATCGCGGACGCCGATAAAGCTACTCGGCGCTCTCCTGGGAACGTTTCTTTTGGCACCCCGATGATCATCCAGTTCCCTCCCTGCGTGAAGAAGCCACTGCATTTGCCGCTCTTTGACAATACCACCGTTTGCGCGGCGCGCCACCCGCTGCCCCGCCCCTTAAATTACACAACACGATCCCTTCAACTCCTCCCCGCCCAATGCTACCCACGCCAAGAAGGCAAGGACCTCAACCTGAGAACGATCGACTCGACGCGGGCTGCAATAGCTTCCTACCACCACATGAGCACAACATCGAAGCCTCCGTTCTGGAAAGGACTGATTCTAAATAGCCTACCAGCGCCGCAATCGTCATTTCGAATCGCAACACGTGTAGAGATTAGGTTTTTGAAGTCACTGATTCTAAATAATATACAAAATCCGAATCGCACCAAAATTAGGGTTATCGATGAACGTTAAACCCCTGCGAACGAAAAAAAGGGCCGGCGGCCCTAGCGGGCCACCGGCCCCTTTCGCACGAACCAGAATTTCAAGCGGCGGTGTGGCGAACCTTTAGTCCAATGGCGTAGCCGGATTTGGTGGATGGCGACTCATCCAACTGCTGGTCCGGGTGAAGGGCGAGCTCACGACCTTGGGGGAGGACCCGGATCGAGAATTCGGAATCGAAGAATTTCTCCCAATGGACGCTGTTGCGTTCGAATCGGATCGGGTGCAATTGGCCCCGATTTCCACTGATAAGTTGTTGATACTCGACGTCTTCCGGCCGCAGGTCGTAGAGGACGTCCAAAAGCTCTCGGCGCGTGCAGCGGCCGTATTTTCTTTCGGCTTCGGTCAGAAGTGCCGGCAACGTCGTGGTCCGACCCTGATGGAGGTTGGCAAGACCGTACTCTAAAACGAATTGCTTCAAGCTGTGACTCGGAATCACTGAGACCTCCTGTCCGTCAACTGATGTCCCATCAAAATAGAACAGATCGCCCGGCAAATCCATACGGTGTTTTACGGATGAACCTTCGGGCAGGGGCAAGCCGCATGGTCAGGCGAGCCTATCGGCTGTTGAATATCAGGTAGGTGATGTCGTCGTATTGGCGGGTGCTGCCGACATATTCGTCGACGCCCTTCATCAGATATTGCAGCGCATTCTGCGCGCTGCCTCGGGGCAGCGCGCCGATCGCGTCGAGCCAGCGCTGGTTGCCGTATTCTTCGCCGGTTTGGTTGATGGCTTCCACCACGCCGTCGGTGAAGAAAATCAAGACGTCGCCCGGGTTCAGCACGGTGGTCCCGGTCTGAAATGTGGCCGACGAATCGATGCCCAATGGCAAGCCGCCGTCTTCGAGCAGTTCGACGCCGCCATTGGCACGGCGCAGGACCGGCGGGTTGTGCCCTGCGTTGACGTAGTTCAGGCCGCGCGTCGCTGGGTCGTACTCCGCGAGCACCGCGGTGGTGAAACGCAGGCCGTCGAGGCTATGCGCGCTGGAGTAGCGATTCAGCCGCGCCACCAGATCGGCCAATGCCGCACCGTCACCGGCGATAGTCCGCAAGCTGGCTTGAAACGTGGCCATCAGCAGCGCTGCGGGAACGCTTTTGCCGGCCACGTCGGCAATCACGATCATCAGATTGCCGCCGTTGGGCTTTTCCGGGTTGGTATAAAACGCGTCGTAATAATCGCCGGCCACCGAATTCTGCGGCCGGGTGAAAAACGCGATGTCCCCGCCGGGCACTTCTGGCGGTTGCGAGGGAACCAGCCAGCTTTGAATTTCACGCGCGATTTCCAGGTCGCGCTTCATGATCACTTTGTCGGCCAGTTCGAGCGCCAGCAGTAGCAGCAGAATCAAGATGCCGAAGAAGAGGTATCGATCCCAGCCGCCGGAATGGCCGTCGCGTCCGGCCGAGGCCGAACCAATGAGGAATGCCAGCGCCAGGAGCAGCAGCACCCGCCGCGCGGGAGCAAGCTTCAGCAGCAGGGCCCAGAAAAACTGGCGGGCGATGTGCATCACGCGGCGCAGCCCGGATTTTTTGTTGGCTTCTTCCCAGTCGACATCCTTCTTGTAGAATCCGTAGGTGGCGCGCGCGTCCGCCGCGAATTGGGACCACAGTTCGTCGACCTGCCGGCCTTCGGAAACACGCTGCCAAAAATCGCGCAAACGCGAGCGGTTGGGCTTGCGTTCGCGAGCGGGAGGCAGTTGGACGGGAGCCGCAGGCATCAGCGGGACGCATCCGGCAGATTTGGCTTCGGGTGGCAGAGCACGTGGGAATTGTATATCGGGTTGGGAGTTTTCGCGTTACTGCAGCATCGTGCTGAAAAAGAAGGCGACCCCGCCGGCCCTGAACGGGCCGGGGGGTCACTTGTGGGCATGTGCAGTATTGCTGGTGGGAGCCAGAGCAGCTTGTGGTCGTTAGTGAGCGCCGAAGCGGATCACCAAGCCGACGCCGATTCGGAAATTATTCTGGCGGGTGTTGACGCCGTTGTCGAAATGCGTGAGGTAGTAGTCGGCCTGAATCGCGCGCAGCATGATGTGCTCAGTGAGGCCGATGTCCAGTCCGCCGCCCGCGGTCATGGCGAAGGCGTTGGGCGATCCAGAAATGTTGGTGGTCCCGGGCGCCAGCGATCCGCTAGCGTGCGCGCCTCCAACCAGTACTTGGCCGAAGGGCTTGAAGCGGTCGAAGCCGCGGACGGTGTAGCGAGGGCCGGCCAGATACGAGGTGAGCATCAGGTCGCCGCTGCTGTCGGAGCCGTGCTGGCTAGCCACTTCGCCGACGATGCCGAATGAGCGAGTGAGATTCACGCCCAACCACGCACTGCCGCCGTTCAGCGCGAAGCACCCGCAGCCGCCCGGAGGCGCGTTGGTATGGACGTAGTTGTAGTTGGCGCCGATGTCGAGCGACTGCGCGGCGGCCGGCGCCGAAGTGAGGACGAAAAATCCGAACGTCACTGCCATCACCGTGAGTATTTGGGCTAGTTTGCGCATGTCCGTTGTCCTTGGCCTTTGTCGTCTGAAGTTTTGTCCGTGCATCGCTGCGCGCCTTACTTCACCACGATGGTGACGGTGGTGGAGGGATGGTGCGATCCGCTTGTTCCGGTGACGGTGAGCACGTAAGAACCCAGCGTGGTGCTGGGGCCGCCGGCGAAGCCGCCGCTGCATCCGGAGATCAACATTGCGACGCCCGCGAATCCGGCGAGCGCACCAGCGAGCCTGAGCTTGCGCGGAACGCGGGTGAGCAGGAACGCCGCACCGCAAAGAGCGAACGCCACGCCGATCGGCGCGAACGGGATGAGCGGAGTGCCCGGGAATTTCGGCGCACGCGCGGGAACGTTGACCGCTTTCGCCGCAAGCGTAACGGTCATCACAGTGGTTGCACCGGTGGATCCGGGGATCACCGTGGGCGGATTGAACGTTGCGGTGGCTCCCGGCGGCAAACCGGTGACCGACATCGTCACCACCGCGTTGTACGCGCCGCCGATAGGCGGCACGGTGATCGTAATGTTGACGGAGCCGCCTTGGGTGAGTGAGTACGGAGTGGGGGGCGCCGCGATAGTGTAGGTAACGCCCTCGGGCGTTACGGTGAAGGCAAACACGGAAGAAGTGGATGCCGCAAATCCGGCGTTACCCGAGTACACCGCGGTGAGGTTGTTTGCACCGGCCGGAAGACTGCTGGTGGTGAACGTGGCGACGCCGGATGAATTTACGGTGCCACTGCCGAGAAGCGTTGAGCCGTCGTAAAAGCTGACGGTGCCAGCAGGACTTCCGGTTGGCGCAGGGCTCACGGTTGCGGTGAGGGTGACGGATTGGCCGACCGTCGCTGGGCTCGGCGACGCGTCGAGCGTTGTGGAGGTCGCTGCCTGCATCACGTTCTCGATGAGCGGAGCGGAGGTGGAGTTGATAAACGCGGCATTGCCGGAATAAATTGCGGTGATGCCGTCGGCTCCGGAGGGGAGCCCGTTGGTGGAGAACGTGGCGACGCCCGACGAGTTGACGGCTGTAGTGCCCAACAAGGTGGCGCCGTTGTAGAAGCTCACGGTTCCGGTTGGGTTGCCCGTCGGTGCCGGGGTGACCGTCGCTGTGAAGGTGACTGACTGGCCCGCCGTGGCCGGATTAAGGCTCGTCGACAGTGTGGTGGCGGTGGCAGTCTGCGGGAGGTCGAGCAACGGCACGGTGGTGGATACGCTGGCCGCGCGGCCAGAATCACCGGGATAGCTGGCCAAGACGTAGTCGGTACCGTCGCCGTATACGGCAACGCCCGTGGCCGTGGCGGTTTCCGATATTTGCTGGAGAATGATGGAGGCGGTGTTGGCTTGGTCGGCGGTGGCGATGTCGAGCAATCCGTCGCTGTTGTAATCCGCCAGAGCCACGTTGATCGGGCCGTTGCCAACGCTATAATCGGTCTTGGCGGCGAAGGTGCCGTCGCCATTTCCGATCAGCACGCTGACCAGACCATCGTCGCCGGTATCCGCAACCACCAAATCCAGGATGCCGTCATTGTTTACGTCGCCGAGGGCCAGCCCTTGCGGAGAGTCGCCGACGGTATATAGGACCGCGTCTTGAAAGGTTCCGTCATTGTTGCCGAGCAGCACACACGCGTTGGCGTTGAAGCCGCCGGGAATCACCAGGTCGACGGTTCCATTCCCGCGCAGGTCTCCGCTGGTGAGGTACCACGGGTAAACGCCTTTGGTCAGTTCGACCACCGTTTCTGTACCAAAGGTTCCGTTGCCGTTGCCGAGCAAGATGCTGACGGTCTGGTCGTCGCGGTTGCCTACTGCGAGGTCAAGCGCATGGTCGTTGTTGAAGTCGGCGATGGTGACGCCGATGGGGTCATGCCCGACGCCGTAGGTCACCTGCGCCTGGAACGTGCCGTCGCCCACTCCGATCAGCACGCTGACCGTATTGTCTGAATTATTGACCACCACCAAATCCGGGTAGCCATCCCGGTTGACGTCGGCGACCGCGATACCGTTGGGATCATTCCCGGTGGCAAAGGTCGTCTGGGCCTGAAAGGTGCCGTTGCCATTGCCGAGCAAAACGCTGACGGTAGCGTCGCCTTCGTTGGTTACCGCGAGGTCGACGTTGCCGTCGTGATTGAAGTCAGACACCACGACGCTTTGGGGATAGCTGCCAACGCTGTACTGCACGGCAGGGAGAAACGTGCCATCGCCTACGCCGAGGGAGACGCTTATGGTGCCCGTATACACATCGTTGAGAACCACCAGGTCGGGGATGCCATCGTTGTTGAAGTCACCGGTGGCTACGAATTGCGCCGTCTCTTCACCGGTAATCGGCGATCCCGGCGATGGAAGAAAATCTCGGCTCAGCGTCGCGGGATCGAGTGCCGCGGTGGCTGCGACTACGTTGTTGTTGGTGGTGTCAATAAAGGAGACGGTTGCGGCCATGGGCGGTTTGCCGAACGCACTTGCGGTGCCCACCAGCGTATAGTTTCCGACGCTTCCGGTAGCGCCGATGGCGGTTGCGGAAGCATACAGGTTACCGGGATTGCCGTTGACGGTGAGCGCCTGGGCGGTGGAAGTGCTGGCCAGCACGCCGTAAGAGAGATAGCCCTGGTAGATCGCATCGATGCTGTAGGTGCCCACGCCCAAGGTGAGGTTGGTGACCGCAGTTCCGGCGCTGGTGACTTGCGCGGTGCCCAGAACGGCAGCGCCGTCGCAGCGCGCTGCGGTCGCGTCGCAGAAGACCACCACCCCCCTGGTAACGGGGGGATCGGCGACGACGGTGGCGGTAAGCTGCACCGACGCGCCGGCCAGAAGACTGTTGGACGATAACGCCAGGGTAGTGGCGGTGGGCGTGTCGCAGCCGCCGGCGTACGCGGGCGCGACTGGGCCGCAGGCGACTATGACAATAATGATCGCCGCGAGAGCCGTGCGCACAGTACGCTGCACATGGAAGAAGTGACCATGGCCGGCTTGTCGCGCAGGCTCGTCATGGCTGATGACAAGAGTCCGTAGAGCATGCAGAAATCGATACATCGGTTGGTTCTGTGTGGTCATGGAAGGGGCCCTCGTCCAAGAAAGTTAAGCTGAGTCACGGATCAAACTGCCTACTGTGGTAGGCCCAAGTTATCGGCGGGCAGCGCGAAGGTCCATAGACCGCCGCCCTCGATTGATAGCTAAGCGTCACTTGACCGGAGCGGTACCAGCGAGGAAACGAGAGTGCAACCAACATAGCGGGGCATGACTCTTCACAATAGCGACAACTTTTGACTACAGCTTTGCAGGTAGCCGGCTGGGAAGCGGGCAGTATGTTGTTCGACACAGGTTGCGAGACGGAAATCGCGGAAAGCGCGGAACGAAAGTTAGTGCGAGAAAGGGTAGATGACCCAGGCGATGCCGACGCCGATGCCCAGGAACATCAGAAATGTCCAGGCGGCGGAGCGAACGCGTTCTTCGGTGTTGCCGCGATGAAGAGCGCCGAGGGCCAGCGACGACATCAGCGCGAAGAGCGCCATCAATTGGAAGTGGGTGAGCTTCATTTGGCGATTGCGATTTTTGGTGGACGGTAGGGGATTCGAACCCCCGGCCTCCTCGTTGCGAACGAGGCGCTCTCCCAGCTGAGCTAACCGCCCACTGGGACACTATTCTAGCAAAGCCTGATTGGAAGTGCGAAATTTGCGCGGCGACACTCAAGCCTTTTGTAAACAGCCCCTCCGGTTGCCAATCGAAAACGTGATGTAGCGACCATCGCCGGACATCGGGAAGGGGTGAAAGATTCGGTCACCGCTCATTGGGTTTCCGGATAGTTTCCTGCGTTTGAACAGCAAAGAGCAGGAAGTCGGAAAAAGTGTGTTCGACAATCATTCTGCGCTTGGCGTAATCCGTGTATGACACCGCAAATTGGGGCAACCAGAGTTCCACATTTAGCGAATGAGATCTTACCGTCGCGTAATCCACCGAGATCGCGATCTCGCTTAGATCAATCATCAGAATCGGTTCAACCAGATTCGTTTCGAGATGTATCACCTGACCGGAGTCGGCGGCGATCCAGGCGCGACCCTTGATACGGAGCGGGCGGAGTTCCGTTGCGTTAGCACTTCGCGGGTAGCCTTCCGTTGGGGTTTCCATGGTTAGAGTGCGGGGGCGTTTCCCTTTCATTTGGCGAAAATGAACGAGCCACGCGGGCTGATGATTCCATTGCGTGGCACCCTCGCAGCGCATCTCGTAGTCACCTTGAAGCGCAGGATGAAAGATCAGGGCTAAGACCGGTAGCCCTTTATCTAGAATGGAGGTGAGCTCGGCCTCGGACCCCGCAAGGGGCGTGCGGATTTCGTGAACGTTGAAAGGCTCGGATTGTTTTCCAAAATCAACCAGATACTCAAACTTCGTTGCGAGATACATCTCTCGCACGCCCAGTCGATCTGTTTGCTGGTAGCGGATCTGCTCCTTCGCGGTGAATTTCTGAAGATGGTCGAGGAGTTCGTCGGCGCGTTGTCCGGCCTGTGTCAGGACATCGGGAAGCGAGCAGGACGGCGTCGCGGAGAGAGACAGAATGGGGGCGTCCACGCGAGGCGGATCCCAGCGTAATGCGGATGATTTCTTTTGTTTTTCTTGAGGCGAGTTGGCTGGCGAGCTTGTGGTAACCGCAATGGTCAAGAACAGCCCAACTGCGCCGAGGATGGCAAACGTTGTGAACTGGGGGCTTCCGAGGGTGCGCCTCGAAAGGGGATGGCGATGACTCATTTTTTGTGGCGCTGGAGGCCCGGCACCGATCATCTGGAATCCGGCCTCACCGCAATCGGATGATACCAGTTCTGGGGTAAATTCGTTGTGTCAAGGAAGCGAAGCGCGTACCATGCGCAAGGCTAGAGGTTCCCAACGGAATTCTGGACTACCGCTTCAATCGTTCGTATTCACGGAGGAGGATACATGCAAATCAGAAGGCTGGCGTTCGTAGTTGTTATGCTTTTGCTCACCGCAATCGCAGTGACTTCGGCGCGTGCAGCGGACGATCCCGCCGTTGGCACTTGGAAGGTCAATCTCGCAAAGTCCAAGTACAACCCGGGACCCGCGCCGCAAAGCAGCACGGCTACTATCACGATCGAGAAGGACACTGAAACCTTTGCCAGCGACATCGTGGATGCTTCCGGCGCCGCTTCACATTCATCCTTCACCGCCAAGCTCGATGGCACCGACTCTCCGGTCACCGGCAATCCATACGGCGACACCATCTCGGTTAAGCGCAGTTCGCCTACTCACTACACGGCCACGATAAAGAAAGGCGGGGCGGTTACGATGACCGTGCAGATCGTGGTCGCTGCGGATGGCAAGAGCCGTACGGCGACTTACCACGGCGTAAACGCGAAAGGCCAAAAAGAGCACGACGTCCTCTTCTACGACAAGCAGTAGATCGTCTCTGGCCGTGGCCGCTCACGATGTGCGCGGCCGAATCAGCTATTGCGTTTTCGAGTGCCCCATCCTTCGCGGTTCTGGGAGGATGGGGCATTTTCATTTTTGGCCCGCGGCGATTTGTGCGGCGGCTGCGGCGAAAATTTCGTCCAGTAGCGCGGCGTTGGGGACGCTTCCTTGCGCTTGCGATTTTGAGCCTCCGCCCTTCCCTCCTCGCGCGGATACGGTCTGACGAAAAACTTCCGAGACGTCCACACCGGCACTGGCTGCGCTGGCCATCACGATCGCGCCGTTAGCGCGCGATCCCAGCAGCGCTACGGTTCCGTCGTGTTTGGCTAGCGCGGATGCGACCAGGCGCAAGTAGGCGGCGTCAGCATCTTCGAAGACGTGAGAGATGACCAGACGGGCGAGGGCTGCGCCGGCAGAGGCGCCGGCCAGAACGGCCGCTTGGTGCATGCGCTCGGCTTCAAATCCGGCAAGTTGGCCGGATTGCTTTTCGATCTGGCGCTGGCTGGTGCGGCGCTCGTCGAGGATTTTGGCTACCACATCGGGGACTTCGGGCATGCCGCATCCGATGCGTTCGGCGGCCTGCGCGAGCAGTTCCCTATCGGAGCGTGCGGCGGCCAGGGCGCGGTAGCCTGCCACGAACTCGACGCGCCAGGACTGCTTTTGCTTTTCGATTTTGCGCAGGAGAATCAAACCGATTTGGCCGGTGCGGGTGACGTGGGTGCCACCGCAAGGTTGGCGGTCGAACTTTTCGATGTCGATGGCGCGGAGAATTCCCTCGCGATCCACAGTCTTGCGGATGCCCTGAGCCTGAAGTTCGGCGGCGGTGCCGTAACGGATGTGCACCGGGCGATCTTCGAAAATGATTTCGTTGGCGCGACGTTCGGCTTCTTGCAGGTGGCGCGGAACGAGGGCGGGCGCGGCGAGGTCGATGGTGGAGACTTCGCGGCCCAGGTGGAAGGAAACCGTGTCGAACTTGGCAGTCTCGATAAATGCGGCGGAAAGAATGTGCTGGGCGGTGTGCTGCTGCATATGATCGAAGCGGCGCGGCCAATCGATGGCGCCTGCTGCGGGCCCGATAGGGACCGGTTGCTCGGTCAGGTGGATAACGTCGCCAGCTTCGTTCTCGCCGACTTCGCGTACGGCGATGCCGTTCAGGGTTCCCAGGTCATGCGGCTGGCCGCCGGAGGTGGGATAGAAGGCGGTGCGATCCAGCACAACGCGCCAGAGATTAGCGGCGGGTTCGCAAGAGATGACGGTTGCCTGAAATTCGTGCGCGAATGAATCCTGGTAGTAGAGCCTTTCGGTCATCGATGCCTTTTAACTGGGTGATGGGATGATTTTCGATCTTAAGCCGATAGGGGGACTCTACGCTACAAACGGCTGATAACGTCCTTTATCGTTCACTACGGGTTCGGAAGCCCGCAATGATTTCTAGGTCACTTGCCGGAGACGGCGGTTGCCCGTGCGAAATGCGCGCAATGGCATTCCTGACCCCTAGCTCGTTTCACAGGACTAATGTTGAGTTCGGTATGCATTGGTCGCTGAGCGCATTGGCCTGAAGCCAACAGTCGAGCCAAGGGTCACTTAGCCGGAAATGCGGCTATTCGGCCAAGCGACGAGAAGCCCGTTCTAACTAAGCCTCCGCCCCAGCCTTTGCTGTATCTCCGGCGTGACGATCATCAAAACTTCAACTTCTTCTTATTTCGCCTGCGCTAGCTCCGCAACAACTGCGGCAACTTTATCGAGTATCTGATTCCAGCCCTCGAGTTGCCCGCTGTTTTTTGCGTTCTCCATGGTTTCATTTCCAATGAAGGTGAGTTTCGTCTGGCCGTTTCCAAAATCCTCAAAAACAACCACGTCGTACGCACCGTCGATGGCCTCATGTTCTATTCCATAGTGCGCAGGCTCAACCTTGTTTCCCTTCGAGTCGGAAAAGTACATGGAGGAAACGATCTTCTCGTGCAGAACAATCTCGTGGTATTCCCCACCATTCCAGAACTCCTGCCCATCCGGCGTTTTCATGCAGCAGAGAAATTTTCCTCCTACGCGAAAATCCATCTCGCAAAAAGGCGCAGTAAAACCCTTCGGCCCCCACCACTGCATCACATATTTCGGGTTTGTCCACGCCTCCCAAACCAATGCGCGTGGAGCATCAAAAACTCTGGTGACCACCATCCGCTCTTTCTCGTTAACCGTGTTTTCTGTCATCTCTGAGCTCCGCCTTTTTCATTTGATTCACAACCACATCCAGCT
Organism: uncultured Acidobacteriota bacterium; assembly: GCA_963725655.1. GTDB lineage: Bacteria > Acidobacteriota > Terriglobia > Acidiferrales > UBA7541 > CAVRXT01. The sequence continues at coordinate 2,491,363 of CAVRYY010000001.1, forward strand.
TGTCGAAACTCTCTTCCCAGAACCGGCGATAGCTAATCGCCCAGTCGCTGACTGTCTTTATCGCTCCTGGCCTAAGCGTGCACACGCTCTCTCTTCCACGCTTCGCCTTGATCACAATCCGCGCCCGCACCAGGTAAGCAATATGTTTTGAAATCATCTGCTGCGAGAGTGCAAACGGTTCCGTCAATCCATGCACAGAGGCGGGTCCATGGGAGAGTCGTTCGATCATCGCCCGGCGGGTAGGATCAGACAGAGCCGCAAATGTTGTATCCAACTTATCCACAACCGTATGGTAGTGAGTTATCCATCGATGTCAAGTATGGATTTGGGAGTTCCCGATTTCTGTTTGCTTTTCTCTGAACCCAGACACCTGCGCCAATTTATGCTTCCCCATGCGCCGCGTATCGTAGCTGGGTGTATGGTTTAAGAAATCGGCTACCTTGAGCAATTACTCATTAACCTGACGATTAGAGTGCCACCGCAACCTGTGCAGGAGCGCGAGCCGTCATGGCGGAGACCCTGGCATCAGGGGCCGGGGGATGCGGATTGCCGCTGGAACCTGTTCTCGATGTATCGCCGGCCCGTTGGGCAAGTGATCTTTACCAATTGGCTCGCTACGACCTCCGGATGACTGGTAAGTCGCCAATCTGTGACGCGGCTGGTGCCGTGGTTTGGGTCGTAACTGAATGCAATGGGGATGAGGAGTCACGTATGCCCGATTAACTTCGCTGCACCAGGAAGCTGGGATGGGAATCAATGGTTGCGTGCAGTCCGCGACCTGGCATCTAATCGCATCGAGCGGCCCTGTGCGACGAAAACAAATGGCGTGGAGGTGTAACCGGTGAATGCCCCTGCTGATCTGCGGATGACGAGAATTCCACTGAACCACGGCGCTGGCCGTATGCCCGCACTTGGCTTTGGCACACTGATTCCCGACGCGGCCCTGACGATCACCGCGACCCGAGACGCACTGGAAGCTGGATTTCGACACTTCGATTGCGCGGAACGGTACGGGAACGAGCGCGAGGTAGGCAAGGCGTTGCAGGAAGGACCTGCCGGTGGAGGGGTGGCTCGCGAAGATATTTTCGTCACCACAAAGCTATGGAACTCGAATCACCGGCCCGAACGCGTGGAACCGGCGTTCGAAGCGAGCCTAGAGAAACTTGGGCTCAGCTATCTGGACCTCTATCTCATTCACACTCCATTTGCATTTCGGCCCGGGGACGACCAGGATCCACGGGATCAAAACGGCAATGTGCTCTACGACCGTGACGTGACTTTGCTGGACACCTGGAAAGCGATGGAAACTCTGGTGGATCACGGCAAGTGCCGGGCCATCGGGCTTTCCGACATCCGCTTAGACGAACTGAAGCCAGTCTATGAATCGGCGAGAATCAAGCCATCCGTGGTCCAGGTGGAAGCGCATCCGTATCTCCCGGAAACCGAGCTGCTGGAGTTCTGCAAGGAGAGGGGCGTCGTGTTTTTGGCTTTTGCGCCGCTCGGTCACGGGATGAAGCCGGGGCTGCTGGAGGATCCAGTCATTTCCGGTATCGCCGCGCGAGTTGGAAAAACGCCGGCACAGGTGCTGCTGGCTTGGGCGGTGCAACGCGGCACGGCGGTGCTTACCACGCCCAAGAGTGCGGCCCGGGCCCGAGAGAATTTCGACATCTCGCGCCTTTCGGAAGACGCGGTGAACGAAATCAATCGAATTCAGACCAGACAGCGGCTGAATACAGTGGTGAACACCGGCGTTCCGGGTTTTATTCCGCAAGGCAGGTGAACATGGAAGTTAATCTCCGTGAGAGCAGCCCACGCACGAAGGCAGAACCTCCAAGCGCCCTTTCCCTTTCTGTCTCGCTAAGTCTCTTAATAACCCAGTGGTGTAGAATCGGCGCTGCGTCGGTCAGAGGTATTGGCGCGCGCGAAACCGTGTAGCTAAGAGGGGCGATTTGGTCGGCCGGACGTTATCGCATTACCGGGTGATAAGCGCCATCGGCGCCGGTGGCATGGGTGAGGTGTATCGCGCCACTGACACCAAGCTTGGACGAGACGTAGCCCTCAAGGTGCTGCCCCCCGATACGGCCCGCGATCCGGAGCGACTGGCGCGGTTCCAGCGCGAAGCTCGAGCGGTGGCAGCGCTGAATCACCCGCACATCGTGACGATTTTCTCGGTGGAAGAAGCGGACGGCGTTCATTTCCTGACCATGGAGCTGATCGAAGGGCGATCTCTAGATCGCCACATTTCTCCGGGCGGGCTACCCGCGGCACAAATCATCGAGATTGCGGCCGCGCTGGCCGGCGCACTTTCCGCGGCGCATGAAAAGAACATTGTGCATCGCGACCTCAAACCCGCCAACGTGATGGTCACCGAGGAAGGGCGCGTTAAGGTACTCGATTTTGGCTTAGCGAAAGACGTGCGGGCCGAGGCAGCAAGCGATGCCACGCTCACTTCCCTGACCCCAGCGCACACCCAGGTGGGAGTGGTGATGGGCACGCCGGCGTACATGTCACCCGAACAAATCTCGGGACGCGCGCTCGACCATCGCACCGATATATTTTCACTGGGCGTTCTGCTGCACGAGATGTGCACGGGCCGGCGCCCGTTCACCGGGCAATCTTCCGCCGAGCTGACCTCAGCGATCCTGCGCGACGATCCCCCTCTTATCACCGACACCCGTTCCGATCTGCCTAGCGATCTGCTGCGGGTGATCCGCCGCTGCCTGGAAAAGGATCCCCGCCACCGCATGCAGACTGCGCGCGACATCAGCAACGAGTTCCGCGATCTGGCGCGAAGCGCAACGCATTCCGCGCCAAGGGCTGTTTCGGTTTCGGCGAAGCACGCCACCCCGGCGCCCGATTCCGGCCGGGCCCGCGCGGATGAGGGCTTCTGGGCAGCGGTGATGCCGTTCAAGGGAGCGGTTGGCGATGTCGACCTGGAGGCTCTCGCCGACGGCCTGACCGAAGACGTCACCACCGGGCTTTCGCGATTTCCGTATCTTCAGGTGATCGCCCACAATTCGGCGATGGCGTACAAAGGCCGCGCCGCGGATATCCGCACGGTAGGCCGCGAACTGGGCGCGCGCTACTTGATCGAGGGGAGCATACGCAAAAGAGGTTCGGCCATCCGCGTCAGCGCGCAACTAATGGACGCGGTGAGCGGCACGCAGCTTTGGGCCGAGGCGTATGACCGCGAAATCAGCGAGGCCGGCGAGTTCCATATCCAGGACGACCTCACCGATCGCATCGTAGCCTCCGTCGCGGATGGCTATGGAGTTCTGGTCCGCTCCATGGCCGGCCCCACTCGGGATCGAAAGGTGGAGGAACTCAGCGCATCGGAGCTTGTTTTGCGCTACTTCGCCTTCACGCAACAGTTCAATCCGCAAGAGCATGCGGTGCTCCGGGCTGCCTTGGAGGCGGCGGTGGAACGCGAGCCCAACCATGCCATCGCGTGGGCTTGTCTTTCGAGTCTCTATCAATTGGAGTATTTCGATCGGTTCAACCCGCGGGATAAACCGCTGGAGCGCGCGCGTGAGGCCGCCTGGCGCGCGGTTAAGATTGATCCGGCGTGCCAGATGAGCTGGAAAGAACTCGCGGCGGTGCAGTTCTTCAGCCGCGATTTCACCGCATTTCGCGAGAACGCGGAGCGGGCCATGTCACTTAATCCGCGCGACGGGACGACCTGGGCGTTCCTGGCGATCATGATTGCGTTCTCCGGCGATTGGGAGCGCGGGGTGGCGCTGGCGCAAAGAACCATTGAACTTAATCGGCATCATCCCGGCTGGTATTACAACGTGATGGTTCATTATTACTATCGCAAAGACGAGTACGAAGCAGCTCTGCAAACCGCGAAGAAGATAAACATGCCGGAGTTCCATTGGATGCACCTAATGTCCGCAGCCGCCTGCGGCATGCTGGGGCGCCATGAGGAAGCTCGGACGGCCATTGAGTCGTTGCGGAAACACAACCCGACGTTTCTCGATCTAAATAATGTCCGCGACGATATAGCTCTGTGGGATCCGGAGAAAGATGAAATCGAAAAGATGCTGCTGGGCTTGCAAAAAGCCGGACTGAAATATGGCTCCAGCGAGCGATTCTAAGCGGCGCCTAAAAAGTTAGAGTAGATTTCCGTGTATGGCTGTCTCGCGGCGGCGCTTCATCAAGAACATGGCTTGAAAACTGGCGTGCTTGTTAGTCCGCTATGTCTTCCTCGGCCTGCCGCGTTCGGCTTTAGGCTCCCATAACCAGACCGGTCGGCAACAGGCGCCACAAACCTGCGGGGTAGGTCAATTCGCCGGCAAGGTACAATGAATGGATGCGAGTAAAAATGATTGCGCTGGATATTGATGGCACGCTGCTGGACGGGCGGACGTCGCACATTCCGGCGGCGAACGTCGAGGCGATTGTCGCGGCGGCGGCGCTGGGCATCGAGATCGTGCTGGTTACCGGGCGGCGGTTTGACTTCACGCGGGACGTGGCCGAGCAAATTCCTTGCGAGCTGCATTTGATCGTCAGCAACGGAGCGGTGATCAAATCGCGGACCGGGGAAACGCATCAGCGGCATTTGCTGCCGCGGCGGATCGCGCACGAGGTGCTGGTGGCGACCGCGGCGTATCGCAGCGGAGCCTCGGTGGTATTCGACCGGGTGGAAGAAAATCAGGTGATGCTCGAGCGCATCGACTGGGACGACCCTACGCGGAAAATATACTACCAGCGGAACCGGCGATTTCTAGCGGAGGCTTCCCCGCTGGAGTCGTGCCTGAACGAAGATCCGATCCAGGTGGGGTTCACCGGAACGATTGCGGCGGTGCGCGAAACGATTGCGGTGCTGCGGGCGCACCCTCTGGCCAGCGAGTTTACAATCGCGCTCACCGAATACGAAGACCGCGACTTTTCGATCATGGACGTGCTGCAGATGGGCATCACCAAGGGCGTGGCGCTGGCGGAATGGGCCCAGCGGCGGGGGGTGGAGCGGGAGGCGGTGATGGCCATCGGAGACAACTGGAATGACCTGGAAATGCTTGAATTTGCAGGACTTCCGGTAGTAATGGGCAATGGCATTGCAGAGTTGAAGACTTTGGGCTGGCCGGTTACACTAGATAACGATCAAGGCGGAGTGGCCGATGCTATCCGTAGGTACGCCTTGACGGAGACTTAATGCGTTCCGCGCTCACCATCGGATTGCTGGGATTTGCCTGCCTTGCGGCGGCTGGGCCGGCGCGCGCGGACTATGCGGTGTTGCGCTCGGGACTGCGGCTGCACATTACCGGGTACGAACGGCAAGGCAGCGTGACGCGGCTTTCGATTAGCGGCGGAACGGTGGACGTGCCATCGGAATCGGTGGTGGCCATCGAGCCCGAAGAAGTGTTTACAGCGACGCCAGTTGCGGCGCCCGTGGGTCCCTTCGGCAAATTCATTCAGGATGCGGCGCGGCAACATGGGCTGGACGAGGCGTTGATCTCGAGCGTGATTTTCGCGGAATCGAATTTCAATCCGAAGGCGGTCTCGCGCAAGCAGGCTCAGGGGCTGATGCAACTGCTGCCCGCGACCGCGGCGCGATATTCGGTGACAAATATTTTCGATCCGGCGCAGAATATTTCCGCGGGTACTCACTACTTGAAGGATTTGCTGGATCAGTACCACGGGAATTTGCAGTGGGCCCTGGCTGCGTATAACGCCGGGCCGCAGCGGATCGATCAATATCACGGAGTTCCGCCGTACCCCGAAACCGTGGATTACGTCCGGCGCGTGACGAACAGATTCGCGGAAGAAAAGAACAAGAAGACCCCGCCCCCTGGGAAGTAGCCCTTGAGCCGAGAGTCCTCTTCTGTTTTGGAGGGTTGAGCGGTGCACATCGAAATACGCAATGCGGCCCTATAGGCAAGAATCCGAGAGCAGCTGCCGTTTACGGCAGCTGCATTTTTCGAAGAACCCCTGTTGCCCGAGTGACCGCTAGCGTCGAGGGAAGCTGCGAAGGCTATTGCGGAGGGGGATTGTTGTTGGAGCCGCTCTGCGGTTGATTGGTGTTGGAGCCGGAGTTGGAGTTGCCGCCCAAGCTGGAGCCGCCACCGAAGCTAGAGCCACCGCCGAAACTGGACCCGCCGCCGAAGCTTGAACCACCGAAGCTGCTGCCGCCGCCAAAGCTCGAACCACCGAAACCGCTCTGGGAGCCGTTGGTGCCGGTCTGGCCGATTCCGGATTGGCCTGCCGGGGTTCCGCCAGGCATGCCGAAGGACTGCGCACCGCCGGCGACTTGCGCCATGGGGTTGTAGATGAACTCCCACTGCTTGTAGGTCTTTCCCCTCTTGTAAACCTTCAGGGAGCGCTTATCGATCTTGCTGGCCAGGCCAATTATGCTGCCGCCGATTACGGTGCCAGAGGATAGGCCTGAGGACGCCAGCCCGGTGCCGCTGCTGCCAAAGCCTCCGCTGCTGCCGCCGAAGCCGCCCCCGCCGCCAAAACTGCTGCCACCGCCAAAACTAGAACCGCCGAAGCTACTCCCGCCTCCGAAGCTGCTGCCACCGCCGAAGCTACTCCCGCCGAAGCTGCTGCCACCACCGAAACTGCTGCCACCGCCGAAGCTGCTGCCGCCGCCGAAACCGCTATTGCCGGTGTCAGTGCCGCTTTGGCCGGTTGACGATCCGTTTCCCTGGGATTGGTCTGAGCCGGGCGCGTTGCCGGAACTCGCCGCGCCTTGGCCCTGGCCGGTGAGGCTTGCTCCGCCTGCCGTGCCTGGCTGGTTGCCGCTTCCGTTGGAATTGGCGTCAGTTCCCTGCTGGCCGTTTTGCGAGCCTTGATCGCTGCTAAAGCCTTGGCCGAATCCACTGTTGCCGAAACCCTGGCTGCTACCGAAGCCTTGGTTGCCAAAGCCCTGGCCGCCACCGAATCCTTGGCCGCCGAATCCTGAATTACCGCTCTGGCCGCCGAAGCCCTGACCACCGAATCCTTGACCGCCGAAGCCCGGGTTGCCAAAACCGGATTGGCCCGGCATCCCGCCGGCGAAGCCGCCTATCCCGGCGCCCATGCGCGCCATATTCGGCCCCATAGTCGTGATGGCTTCCGCCAATTCCATTTGCTGGAGGGTTTGATACTGAAGGCTGCCGACGAGCATGCCGCCCTGGGTGACGTAAATCAGGCGCCACTCACCACCGCCCGGAACCATGGGGTCTGCGTAGAGCTTGCGCATGTAACGGACGGTGCCGTTCTGATGCTTGATTAGAGCGTCGAGGGAGGTGGGATACTTTCCGAATTTCTGGCTGTAAAGGCGGATGCCGCGCTTGTATTGTTCGCCGCGCCAGATCATGTCTTGTTCGCGCTCGCGCCTGCCATTGATGAGGACGCTGGGGACCATTGCGCTCAGCGAGATCAAGAGAACGACTACCATGAAGAGAGTCAATAGGAAGGCGTACCCGCCCTGTTGCGAGCGGGGCCCGGAGCGGCGTGCGCGCACAGTTGGGCGCGTAACGGGAATGGTGTCGAGAGTGCGGTCGAGCAGGGTCATATTCGTTAGCCGCGTCGAAGGCCGATCCAGAAGCCGGAAACCGGAGTCGGTTGCCGCTCGTGGCCATCGGCTTACTGCTTCAATACGTATGATGCGCAAAACGACCGAGGCGCATCGCGCTCAACGTCTGAATGTTGCGCCCTAGTAACGCGCGCGAAGCGTTACTGCGGGGCTTCGGCCTCGCCCTGTCCAGGAGGCGGCGCTGCACCGCCCAGGGCCGCGGCAGCCGCCGAACCAGCCGCCGGTTGGGTGATCGCCAGGGACGCTTTGCGACCGGTGCTTACTTCCTCGAATTCCGCGGTATCGTTGCCGATTTTCAACAATCGGAAATTGCTGAGGAGCAAGCTGCCCTCGGCCACGACGTAGACGTCGTCTCCGCTCTGAAAAAATCCCAGACGATTTGCGCCTGCACGATTCGAGACGTAACCAAAAAATGTTGCGGGGACGCTGGGAGGCGGTGGCGGAGGAGGCTGCACCGGCCCCATGTTTTTTCGGCGCTCCTCGGCTTTCTTCTCGGCTTCGGTGATGACCGGCGGCAAGGGGGTGGCGCTGAAAATATTGCGATGGGCGCCGGAGTATTCGAGCTTGCGAATCTTGTCCAGCATATCCAGGCGCAGCTCGGGATCCTGGACGTTCAGAGGCTGGAAGCCAGCGGCAACCGTGACGCCGGGAATTCCGGAGACAGAGTTGCGGTTCCACAGATATGCGAGCGCCCCCACCACCAGCAGGACGATCAACCAGATCAACTTATTACGTTCGCTCGCGATCATGCTCTCATGTCCGGAAATAAGTGCGCAGGCCCAGCTTCAGGCGAATCACGCCGCTCGAGGAAGTGTCGAGTTCGAGGGCGTTCAGCAGATAAAAATTCTTCGAATGCTCGAGCCCGTTGATGAACTGGATGACCGCGGAGTACGAGCCTTCGACCTCGGCGGTGATATCGATCTGGGTGACGCCGCGGTCCTTCACGTCTTTTTGATTGAAGCCCATGCCGCCGGTCTTGAGCCCGGCCTTCTCGGCTAGCTGACCGAGATCGGCGACCACTCCGGAATAGCCCGCGGATGCCGGCAGGAGCTGCTGCTTGTAAAAGTTGTCGCACTCGCGGCCCACGTCGGGGAAATGGGCGCGAATGGCCTGGCCGCGGTTGACGTCGGCCTTGAGCAGCTTGGCCTGGGTCTGCAACCTGCTGAGATTTTCGCGCATGGCCTGCGGACCGCCCATCACCGATTGCCAGCTGACGATGATGAGAATGAGATCGGCCAAGAGGACCACGGCGAGGGAGCCGGCGATCCACAGTTTCCAGACGGGCTGATTGCGAAAGTATTTCATGTGGTTTCGTACCACGCTTCGATTTCGAGCATGACCTTGTCGGTCTGGCCCTGGTTGCTGTCGACGCGCTTCTCACCATCCACGCGGATGCCGGAAAAGGCTTTGGATTCCTCGAGAGCGCGCAGGAATTTCACTTTACTGTCGTCGCTCAGCGCGCCAATCACCAGCTTCACGGCCACTCGCCCATTTTCGAGGTGCGGGGCGATGGTGATCACGCGGACGCCGGCCGGGAGGGTGTCTTCGAGGTCCATGAATATCTTGGTCCAGGGAAAACTGCGCTGCTGGATCATGCCGTTGAGGAACGCGGAACGGTCCAAGATCTGGCGCGAACTGGGAGTCTGGAACAACGTGGCCAGTTCACGCTGCTGGCGTTCGGAATCGCGAATTTGATCTTCGGCGGCGGAAGTTTTCTGGCGGAGGTCGCGGTTCATGTTCCAGGTGACATAGGCGGCGTGCGACAGGACCACCAGCGCGATCACGCCGAGGGTACCGGTCAGTCCCGCGCCGAGCAGGAACGGGCGATTATTTTGGAGGGCGTTGCTGGCCAGATTGAGCCGAAGCTTCATTGTCCGCTCCACCATCCGAGAAACCTGCGACCGCTTAAGACACCCGCGCTAGGATGCGCCATTCATCATCCATCCAACCAGCGGCTCAAGCCCCTGGTTCATCAGCGTGCGGGCATCGCCGGGAAGAGTATGCAGCGTTCCCTCGCCGAGCGATTCCACCGGACATTTCATTTCATGGGCAATCGCGGCGCGGAAGGCATCGGTGCGGTCTGCGAATCCGGCGACGCGGACGCGGTCGATACCCACGCCCCAGGTATCCTGAAAATAGGCGACCGACGGGAAAATTTCCTCGAGCACGCCCTGCGGATCGACGGTTTCGGCCGAAGCGGACATGTTGGTGGTCCGAAAAACGCACAGCGAGTCGCTGCGAACGATCACCGTGGCGAGGCTCGCTCCGCTCATGCGCACCATCAGCGTGGCCCCCTGGGATTCCAGGAGCGGCAAACTGGCCAAGGAAGAGCTCAGAACTACGCCGGGCGCGGCTCCCTCGGCCTCGAAGGCTTGCTCGTACTCGCGCACGATTTCTTTGCGCGCGAGGGCCGCGATCACTTCCACATTTCCGGTGCGGCCGGGTTGCTTCATCCAGGACAGGGTGGTGTCTTCGACGTCGAACGGCACGCTCTTTTTCAAACGCAGGCGCAGGAGCGGGGCGGCCTCATCGGCTTTGCGGGGAAAAGTGTCAAAAGAAAGAATGAAGACGCGGACCACTTCGTCAGGCAAGAGCAAGGCGATGGACGGGGGCCGGTTAGGGATTTGCCGGAGCAGCCGCGAGACGCTGCCGCGATAATTTTCGGCGTTGACGACGTTGGGGTCTACCGGTGACGGCTGAATGGTGCCGGCAGGCAGCGGTTCCACGCCGTAGCCGCCCAAACTTCCCTGGGCACTATTCCAGCGCGCCGCGGCAACGTAAGTAGGCGCCACTTCGCAGACACAGGTGGGATGCGGCATGGCCGTGATCCATCGCGCAATCTTGCCGAACGGACCGCCGCCGCTGGCGGCGCTGGGAGTGCTGGCGCCGAGGGTGCTCACTGGAAAGTTACCTTGTTGATTTCACGCAAAGTGGTGACGCCGGCACGAATCTTGGCCAAGCCTGAATCGCGCAAGAACACCATGCCTTCGTCCTTGGCCACTCGCTTGATCTCGGAAGTGGGGCGGCGGTCGATGATCATCTCGCGGATGCGGTCGGTCAAATCCAGCAGTTCGCAGATCGCGGTGCGTCCGCGGTATCCGCTACCGGAACATTCCAGGCATCCGGCGCCTTCATACAGCGGGATGGTAGACCACAACTCCGGGTCGAGACCGGCCTCTTTCAGAACCTCGGGCGGATAGTGGATAGGGTGCTTGCAGCTTTCGCAGATCATGCGAACCAGGCGCTGGGCCAGGATGCAGTTGAGAGCGGAGACGAAATTGTAGGGCTCGACGTCCATGTTAACGAAGCGGCCGATGACGTCGACGACGTTATTGGCGTGGACGGTGGTGAAAACCAGGTGCCCGGTAAGCGCGGACTGGATGGCGATCTGGGCAGTTTCGTGGTCGCGGATTTCGCCGACCATGATCTTGTCGGGGTCGTGGCGAAGGATGGAGCGCAGACCGCGGGCGAAGGTAAGGCCCTTCTTCTCATTGACGGGAATCTGGGTGATGCCGCGGACCTGATATTCGACCGGGTCTTCGATGGTGATGATTTTGTCTTCGTCGCTCTTAATTTCGTTGATGGCGGCGTAGAGGGTGGTGGTCTTGCCGGAGCCGGTGGGCCCGGTAACCAGAATCATTCCGTAAGGCTCGCGAATGTAGCGGCGAATGCGATGCAGCTCTTCATCGGAAAAACCGACAACGTCGAGGGTGAGGTTGCGAAATTTTTCGCTGAGAGTCTCTTTATCGAGGACGCGCAACACGGCGTCTTCGCCGTGGACCGAAGGCATGATGGAAACGCGGAAGTCGACGAAGCGGCCCTTGTAACGGACGCGGAAGCGGCCGTCCTGGGGGACGCGGCGCTCGGCGATATCGAGTTCGCTCATCACCTTAATGCGGGAAAGGATGGTGGCGTGCCATTCCTTGGCAAGGGGCTGCATGGCGAATTGCAAGACGCCGTCAATGCGGTACTTCACGCAGACTTCGTTGCTGCGGGTTTCGATGTGGATGTCACTGGCGCGGCGCTCGAGCGAGGTGAAGATGACGGTATCGACGAGACGAACCACCGGGCTGACGCCGGAATCGGCGCTCAGGCCGGCCATGGAAATATTTTCTTCGTTCTCGTCTTCGCGAACCACCTGCAGGGTGAAACCTTCGGTGGCTTCGTCGAGCACCCGTTGCGATTGCTCGGTGCGCTTGAGTAAATCGCCGATCTGGGAAGCGATGGCCACGCGAATGGATAGCTTCTTGCCGAGCAACAGGGACAGCTCATCGGTCATCAGGAACTGACTGGGATCGGATACCGCAACGACCAGGTTATTGTCGTGGGCTTCCAGGGGGACGAAATTGAAGCGGAACATCAGTTCCGCGGGAATAACCCGAAAAAGTTCGGGGTCAATGCGCTGGTCGCGCAGGTCGAGAAACGGGAAATGGTAGCGCTCGGCCAGGCGCCGAGTGCGTTCGATCTCTCCGGCGTCGTCACGCTGAACCTCCGGAGCTGGGGTGCGATTCACGGTTTCCATGATTTATCCAGCCGCGCCTACGGAGAGAGAGAACATTGGCAAATAAAGAGCGATCAAAATCAAGGCTACCACACCGGCCATGAATACCAAAATTGCGGGTTCTACCCATGTTAGGAAGGCGGTAAGGCGCAAATTGACCTCTTCCTCGTAGAAATCGGCGACGCTGGCGAGCATGGCAGTGAGCGCGCCGGAGTTCTCGCCGACTTCGATCATTTCCAGGGCCATATCGGGCATCAGGCCTTCGACGGCGAGGGCCGAGCTGAGCGTCTGCCCCTCTTTCACCTTGGCTGCCGCGCGGCGGGTGGAGCTAGCTATCAGGCGGCTGCCCAAGGAGTTAGCTGAGGTCTCGACGGCGGTGACCAGTGGCGTGCCGCCGGCAAGGAGGGTGGAAAGAGTGCGCACGAACTGGGCCACCTGCGCCTTTAGCCAGATGTCACCCATGATGGGTATCTTGGGCTTCACGCTATCGAGGAGCTGAGCTCCCTGGTCGGTCCGACTCCAGACGATGAGCAGGAAGATGGTTACCGCTAAGCCGGGGATGATCAGCACAATATAGTGACGAATGGGCAGCGCGATTCCCAGCACGATGCGGGTGATATCCGGCAATTTAACGTTGAGATCCGAATACAGCAGCGCAAATTGCGGCACGGCGTAAGTGACCAGAAACGACAAAACGGAAATCACCGCCACCACAAGGATCGCGGGGTAGATCATCACCGTTTTGAGTCGATTGCGGAAGCCCTGGCTCACTCTCTGGAAGGCGATGTAATTGTCCAAAACGCCGGTAAGGTTGCCGCTCTTCTCTCCGGCCAGAATGGCGGTGGTGTACACGCCGGGGAAAACGCCCTGAGCCTCGAGCGCCTCGGAAAGCATGGCGCCTTCCCGGACGCGGTCGCGAACATCGATTAACATGGGGCGCATTCGAACCGCGGCGGCGCGCTCGGCGAGCAGCGAGAGCGCCTTTAGAATGGGCAGACCGGCTTTGATCAGAGTGTTGAACTGTTGATTGAAAATCAGGAAGTCGCCGCCGCGGACGACTTTATCCCTCCGGCGGGATGAGAGCGTGCCAACCAATCCCATGTCGCTGCGGATCGAGTAGACGTGCAAGCCCTTGTCGGCCAGGCGTTGCCGGGCTTCGGCCTCTGACGGCGCGGCCTCGGTAGCCTGAAAAACTCGTCCCGAGGCGTCTCCGACTTTGCAGATAAATTCAGCCATTGTAGGGGTTTCGGACCCTTAGCAATTCTAGCACAGACGTTCAAACGCAATAGGCGAGCGTTCCGGTAAGGTCAACCCGGTAGGAGAGCAAACCGGGCGTGGGGGTTGCCCATTTATCTCCCGATTTGTGCAGCAGGTTGCTAAGGCGACATGCGATCGGAGGGCGGAGGTTGCGGGGCTAATGGATGCTGCCGACGAGGTCGGACTGATCGACGATGGCGACGCCGGTAGGCGGCTCGAAGTGAAATTTGGATTCCGGCAATTCGGGGTTCTCTTGCCAATTGCCGAACTCGAACTCGGTTTCGGTATCGCCGGCTTCGCGAATCAGCACGCTGACGATCCGGTACTGCGCGTCGAGCCCCAGTAACACCTCTTTGAATGGGGCGGTGTCCTCCCCGGCTTCGGCGGCGCGGGGTGTGCAACGCAGCGTCTGCACGGCAGCGCCTGCGGTCGGGGCGGTCGAGTCTGGGCCATTCCCTACCAGTGCGATACGGCCGCACAAGCGAGAGAGACTCAATTTGCCGGTCAGCAGGGCGAAGGGAGTTCGCCAATCGGCACTATCGCGTACCCGGGCGCGGCTGGCGGTGCGATCGGCGGGGATGTAAAACCAGACGTTCTTGCCATCGACGAGGAACAGCTTGGTTTCCGGTGATTCATAATCCCAGCGCATGCGCCCCGGCCGGGAAAAGTAGACGCTGCCGGATTCCACCTGCGCCAGGCGTCCACCTTGCGTGTAGCGTTCCAGGAAGCTGGCGGAGAGGGTGTGGGTATGGTCATACCGCGATTGGACCGCACGCACGATGGATGGTACGTCGGAGGAGGGCGACGCGGACGACGAGGGCGCAAATGCAGCGAGCGCCAACCAACACAACATTGGCCACATGGGGCGAGTTTAGCAGAAAGGAAGTGCGGTTACTGGATGGCGGGATTGCTGAGGGTGGGAGCGGTGCCATCGGTGCTGAAGCGGATCACGCCGGTTTGGTCGATGAAGAAGCCCCGTATGCCGGTGTAGGACACGGTGATGGGCAAGGCCGTGACGTAAAACGATGTGACCCCTGGAAGGGTGCATCCCGTGGCGGCGGACGTATTCGCTGGGCCTGGGGTAAACGTAAAGATGTAGCCGCTTTTCTTGCTGGTATTGCCGGATCCGTTGTTGGAAAGAACGCTATCGAGTATTTCCGCGCTGACGCACGTTGCTGTACCGCCGTCGGTGCCGCCCAAAGCGCCGAGGGAAGGCGCGTAACCATTGCCGTAAGTGGTGGAGTAGCTGACCGAGGCGGTATTAATGGCTCTTAGGCTGAAGACCGCGGCGGATTCATTGGCGGCCATTTTTGCATGAAGCAGGTTAGGGATGGCGATGGCGGCGATGATCAGGATAATTGCAACCACTATGAGGAGTTCGATCAACGAGAAGCCGGCAGGCGCTCGGTGAGACTGGGTGCCGTTTTGTATCGGGAGCGGCTTCATAATTTTGAGGTCCTTGTTACCTTGTAAAAAACTAAGGGGAGGGAAGCAAGCGCCTCCCTCCCCTTAGATCGAAGCACGTTCCGACGCGGCTTACTGCAGTGCCGGGCTGGAAACGCTGGGGGTGGTTCCGTCCGACGTGAAACGGATCACACCGGTCTGGTCCGAGAAGAACAAGCGCTGCCCGGTCTGGCCGGCTACACTGGGAGTTGCGACAAGGGTGTAGGACGGGTTGCCGGTGCAAGAGCCGACGGTGACTGCGGTGCCGCCAGCGGTGTAGGTGAAGTAGTATCCGCTCTTGGCTGCAGCGGCGGTGGTGGCAGTGGCCAGTGCGTTGTCAACCAATTGACCGCCCGCGCAGGTAACGGCGGCGCCAGCAGCTCCGCCGATGTTTGCGAGTGCTGGGGGATAGCCCGCACCGTAGGTGGAGGAGTAAGTAACCGAGCCGGTGTTAATGGTGCGGACCGAGCCAACAGCAGAGGCTTCGTTCGCTGCCATCTTGGCGCGCAGCAAGTTCGGGATGGCGATAGCCGCGATGATCAAAATGATCGCGACGACGATCAAAAGCTCGATAAGTGAGAAGCCCTTCTGTGTCTTTCGCATTTTCTTTAAGTCTCCTTGGACTCGATCCAAAATCGTTTGGATTTATTTGCACTCCCTGGCGGAGCACGCAGCTAGATAGTGCACGGAACGGACCACACTCGAGGCCACGCCGTAACGCTTACGACACTATCGCAGCAACGCCCTTCGTTTCAGTAACATGCCGGGAGCAATTCGCTAATATTCGGATTTCGGTGACTCGGGCCGCGTCCTGGATGCTACCGAAAGTGACGAAGTTTGTCACTCCAATCTGACCAATTCGGACTGCCCGGAATGAACCACCTCCTGCATGTGCTTGACTCCATGCGCACTTATCCAGATGCGCCGATGCCCTACCGGAGTTGTGGTCGCTTTAAGGCCGATTCTCGCGGGGAGAGCGCTTGAGATTTCGGCTGAGCAAAATGAGACCGCGATTCGGAGCAGGCGGAGCCCCACGGCGAGCGTGGCGGGGCTATACACCGTGTTTCTTTGCATAGTGACGGAACGACCGGTAGCTCATCTTAAGCAGTTCAGCAGCACGCACGCGGACACCGCCACCACACTCCAGCGCCGCCAGAAGATATCCGCGCTCGATTTCAGCAATCTGTTTTTCAAGGTCAATCCCGCCATCGGGAATCAGGATGCCGCGCTCGGCCTTGGTGCGGTTGGAATCGTGTTCCTGGTAAAAGCGAGTTACTCGTTCCGGAAGCGTTTCCACGCTAATCCGTGGGCCGCTTTCCAGGGCCACGGCGCGCTCCATGGCGTTTTCGAGCTCGCGGACGTTGCCCGGCCAGTCGTAGGCCTCCAGGCGGCGCATGGCTTCGGGCTCGATTCCCTGCAGCGGCTTCTTCATGCTTTCCTGAAAGCGATTGAGAAACGCGCGGACCAGCAGGGGGATATCCTCGCGGCGGCTGCGCAACGGCGGCACATGAATGGGAATGACGCTCAAGCGGTAATAGAGGTCTTCGCGAAAATTGCCGGCGATGATTTCTTTTTCGAGATCCTTGTTGGTGGCAGTGAGGATGCGAACGTCCACATCGATTTCTTCGGTGCTTCCGAGCGGGCGCACTTTCCCTTCCTGCAAGACGCGGTAGAGCTTGACCTGCATGGTCAGGCTCATGTTTCCGATTTCGTCGAGGAAGAGTGTGCCGCGATCGGCGGCCTGGAAGAGTCCCCTACGGTTTTCGGTGGCGCCGGTGAAGGCGCCTTTCATGTAGCCGAAAAGCTCGGATTCCAGGAGGGTGTCTGGAAATGCGCCGCAGTCGATGGCCACGAAAGGAGCTTTGGGGCGGGCTCCGTTTTCATGGATGGCGCGCGCGACGAGTTCCTTGCCGGTTCCGCTTTCTCCGGTGATCAGGACGCGACTGGATTGCGGGGCGATGGTTTGAATCAGCCCGAATATTTCGCGCATTCGCGGGCTGGTGCCAATGATGTGGTCCAAGCCGGTCAGGCGGCGAACGGTCTTGCGGAGTTCCCCGGCCTCGGCTTTGAGAAGAAGGTTTTCGGATACTTGCTCGACCGCCGGACGTAAATCGTCCAGCAGCCGATCGCCTTTGACGGCATAACGGTCGGCGCCGAAATTCACGGCGTCGATGGCCGTTCCGATGGTGGGAACACCGGTAATCAGGATGAAGACGGTCTCGGGGGCGAGTTCCTTGCAGTAGCGCAGGAGTTCGACGCCGGTCATGTCGGGCATACGAATATCGGAAATCACGATGTCGAAGACCTGGGAGGCCAGGCGCTTGCGGGCGGCCGCGCCGTTGGCGGCGACTTCGACGCGATGGCCTTCCTTGCGGAAAGCAATCTCGAGAAGCTCGCAGATCGATTTTTCGTCGTCAACCACTAACAAATTGGCCATGGGATCAGCTCACCTGGTGGGTCGCTACGCGAGATTCTTCGCGCGCCTGCGCCTCGCGGCGCGAATTGGCTCGCGCAGAATGTTCCGCCGCTGGAAGCTCGACGACGAACTCTGCGCCCTTATCTTTTTCCGAAATGACGTAAATCTCGCCTTTGTGCGCCTGGACGATCTGGTAAACGATAGCCAGGCCGAGCCCCAATCCCTCGGAGAAACTGGATTGAAACGGCTCGAAAATCTTGGTGGCGTGCTGGGCGTCGATTCCCACGCCGGTATCGCAAACGCGGATGCGCACCGCGCGCGGCAGCGTTTCCAGCCATACGTTGAGGGTGCCACCATCCGGCATGGCCCGTAGTGCATTACTGAACAGGTTCCACAATACCTGCTTGATGCGGTCGCGGTCGGCGAGCGCCCACCCCGGTTTGGAACCCAGATGACGAACCACGTGATATTTCCCGGAGGTGCCGGGCTGGCATTCGAGCAGCGTGAGGGTTTCGTCGAGCAGAGCGGAAATATTGACGTCGCCAAGCTCGTACGTTTTTTCCCGCGAATAATCCAGAAAATCGGTAACGATTTGATTCAAGCGCTGCGATTCGCGGCGAACGATCTTCACCAGGCGCCGATCGTCGTCATCGAGAGGCGCGAGGCGGGCTAGCTCCTGCAGCGCTCCGCTCATCGCGGTTAGCGGCTGGCGAATCTCATGGGCGATGGCCGACGACAGCCGCCCGATCGCGGCCATGCGCTCTCTCACTTCGATTTCGCGCTCCAGACGGCGCAGATCGGTGAGGTCCTGAAAATTGAATACGTATCCGCTGATCTCGTTCTGCCCGGTGCGCAGCGGGGATATCGAAATGCCCAGATAACGCAGGTCGCCTGCGGGGGTGCGAAATTCCAGTTCCTTGCGCAAGGGCAGCGGGTCGGCCTCGTCTCCGGAGCCCACCACCCAGAAACCCGGAAACAAATCGCGTACGTTTGCACCGTGAAGTTGATCGAGTTCCCGGCCGGTCATTTCCGCGCCGGAGCGGTTGATCAGCATGATTCGACCGTCGAGATCGGTGGTCAACAATCCGCCGCGCATGGAATGAATGATGTTTTCGTTGAAGGCCTGGAGATTCTCAAAGGCTTCGCTCTTGGCCACCAATTCGACGCCGGTGCGCCGCAAGTTCTGTGACAGCAGGCTGCTCAGGCAGGCCACTCCAATGAATGCCAGGAGGTTGGTGGCCAGCCAGAATTCCAGCGAGCGGGCGGAGGGTTGGGTACGCGCGGTGGTGGGAATGATGCCGTAGTAGGAGGATTCCACCAGCGCGCCGAGCAGCACGAACGCCCCGCCTGCGGCAATGAACAGGCCGCGGCGGCTGTACAGGGCGCTGCCCATCAAGATCGCCAGCAGGTACAGGAAGATGAACGAGCTGTCGTGGCCTCCGGTGGAATAGACCAGTGCGGTGATCAGCAGCAAGTCTCCGGTTCCCTGGGCCAAACCGCTCCACCGGGAACTCGGCTTCCACCTTGCGACCAGCAGATATAGCAACGCCAGCGCATACCAGGCGGAAATCACCGGGGCAAACCAATACAGCGGCAAGTTGACGGGAGGCCAGTAATGCAGGAACAGAATGGTGCACAGCAAGAAAGT
Source organism: uncultured Acidobacteriota bacterium (assembly GCA_963725655.1). Classification (GTDB taxonomy): domain Bacteria; phylum Acidobacteriota; class Terriglobia; order Acidiferrales; family UBA7541; genus CAVRXT01. Next base: position 2,510,147 of record CAVRYY010000001.1, read on the forward strand.
AATTACGTAAAAGCGAACTCGTAGGAGCCAAGACAGCCATTCGTTCGAGGTGGGTGTGTTTTCCATTCAATGTCTGAGGCGAATCGGCCCGGAGGCGAAGCAGGTGCCTCGCCTCCGGGAAAACGGTGCGTCGCCGCCAGGACTATCCAGACAGCTTGGCGATCAGTGAGAATAGCGGCAAGTACAAGGAAATGACGATGCCTCCGACGACCACGCCGAGGAAGCAAATCATCGCGGGTTCGAGAGCGGTGAGCAAGTCCTTTACGGCCGCGTCCACTTCGTCTTCGTAGAAGTCGGCGATTTTCTGGAGCATGGCGTCCATCGCGCCGGTCTGCTCTCCGACCCCGATCATTTGGGTGACCATGCCCGGGAACACGTCGGTCTCGCGCAGTGGCTCAACCAACGATCGCCCCGCCTCGACGGCCTTGCGGGTGTGAATGATGGCGCGCTCGACGATGGAATTGCCGGAAGTGCGGGCGGTAATGTCCAGGCCTTCGAGGATGGGCACGCCGCTGGAGATCAGGGTACCCAGGGTGCGGGTGAAGCGGGCCACCGCGATCTTGCGCAGCAACGGACCAACCAGCGGCACCTTGAGGATGGCGTAATCGAGGGCGTATCGTCCCTGAGGCGTGCCATACCAGACCTTGAGGGCCACGCCGAGCAGAACGAAAAAGACCACGATCGAGAAGCCCCAATAGCTGCCGATGAAACTGCTGAGCCCGATAACGATGCGAGTGGGCAAGGGCAGCTCGACGCCCAAGCCGTTGAACAAGGTGGTGAATACCGGCACCACTTTCCACAGCAGCAGGGTGATGACGATGCCGGCGATGCTGATAACCGCGACCGGGTAGACCATCGCGGACTTCACCGCGCGCTTCAATTTGACGTTCTTTTCGATGTAGCCGGAGAGCCGCTGCAGAATGGTGTCCAAAATACCGCCGGTCTCGCCCGCTTCGACCATGTTGTAGTACAGCTGGTCGAAGATTTTTTCGTGCTGCTTCATGGACGCCGAGAGCGTCGCGCCGCCTTCCACCGAGGCGCGCACGCTGGTGAGCACCTTCTGGAAGGTCTTGTTCTCCTGCTGGCCGGCCAGAATTTCCAGGCACTGGACCAGCGGAAGGCCGGCGTCGATCATTACGGAGAACTGCCGCGTAAAGATCGCCAGCTCCTTGCTGTCCACCCCGCTGCCGAAGCTGGGGATGTTGAATTCCTTCCCCTTCTCGGAAGCCTTGCTGACCGTGATCTGCTCACGGCGCAGCTGAGTGATCAGCTCGGCTTTCGTGTTCGCCTCGCGCTCCCCGGATACCGTGGCTCCGGTGCGATTCGTTCCTCGAAATGTAAATGTCGGCATCGACCCTTTCCTCCTGAAAAACGTGCGCGAACGCTACCGGCGAACCGGGAGCCGAGCGCTGCCTGCGGCGGGTGAAGTCACGCCGCGGTTGATAAGATCCTGCAACTCGTCGGGATTGGACGAACGCGACAGAGCCATTTCGATACTGATCGATTTGGCGAAGTAGGCATTCACCAGGCTTTGGTTGAAGGTCTGCATGCCGGTGAGATTGGTGCCGGTCTGCATCGAAGAATAAATCTGGTGAATTTTGTCTTCGCGGATCAGGTTGCGAATGGCCGGCGTCGGCACCAGGATTTCCATGACCATGGCGCGTCCGCGGTTATCGGCGCGGGGCAGCAGGGCCTGGCACAGAATGCCTTCGAGGACCATGGAAAGTTGGGCGCGCACCTGGGGCTGCTGGTGAGCGGGGAAAACGTCGACGATGCGGTTGATGGTGGAGCTGGCGGAATTGGTGTGCAGGGTGGCGAAGGTCAAGTGGCCGGTTTCCGCGATGCGCAATGCGGATTCGATGGTTTCCAGGTCGCGCATTTCGCCGATGAGTACGACGTCGGGATCTTCGCGCAGTGCGGCGCGAAGTGAATTCGAGAAGGAGTGGGTGTCTGAATGGATTTCCCGCTGGTTGACCAGGCAGCGCTTGTGGTTATGCAGGAATTCGATGGGATCTTCGATGGTGATCATGTGCTCGTCGCGCTCGCTGTTGATTTTGTCGAGCATGGCGGCGAGGGTGGTGGATTTGCCGGAGCCGGTCGGGCCGGTGACCAGCACCAGTCCGCGGGGCTTATCGCACAGCGTCTTCACCACCGGCGGCAGGCCGAGGGTATCGAACGACTTGATTTCCCACGGAATGGTACGGAATACCGCGGCCACCGCGCCGCGCTGATGGAAGATATTGGCGCGAAAGCGCGCCAGGCTCTTCAAGCCGAACGAAAAATCGAGCTCCAGGTTTTCTTCCAGGCGGTGCTTCTGGGCGTCGGTGAGCACGCTGTAGGCCAGGGCCTTGGTGTCCGCGGCGGTGAGGGGCGGCATATCCAGCGGCGTGAGCCTGCCGTGGACGCGCACCCGCGGCGCGCTATTGGTGGAAAGGTGCAGATCGCTCCCTCCCAGCTCGATCATTCGTTTCAGAAGTTCGCTTAGTGTGATACCCGCCATAGTGCCTCCGTCAAATTCGAGAAACTAGAGAACCGTCTCGCGCAGGACCTCTTCCATCGACGCTTGTCCGGTTTTCACCTTGGTCAGACCGCTTCGTCTCAAAGTGATCATGCCCTGCTCGATCGCTTTCTTCTTCAATTCCATCGCCGAGGCTCCGACCAAGACCAATTCCTTAAGCTCGTCGGTAATTTCCATCACCTCGTACAGGCCGACGCGGCCCTTGTAGCCCGAGTTGTTGCAGACCGCGCACCCGGTGCCGTGGAACACCTGGGCGGTGCGCGCCTCTTCGGGAGTGAATCCCGCGTCCAACAGCGCTTCCTGCGGCATGGGCAGCTGTTCTTTGCAGCCCACGCATACCCGGCGAACCAACCGCTGGGCGCAAATCAAATTTACTGACGTGGCCACCAGGAACGGCTCGATGCCCATGTTCATCAACCGGCTGATGGTGGACGGGGCGTCGTTGGTGTGCAGCGTCGAGAGCACCAAGTGGCCGGTAAGTGCAGCCTTCACCGCGATTTCCGCCGTTTCGAAGTCGCGAATCTCACCGACCAGAATGATGTTCGGGTCTTGCCGCAAAAACGCCCGCAACGCCGACGCAAAATTCAGCCCGATCTGCTCTTTCATCTGCACCTGGTTGATGCCGGGCAACTGAAACTCAACCGGGTCTTCCGCGGTCATGATGTTGGTGTCCGGCTGGTTCAAGCGGGCCACCGACGAGTACAGCGTGTTGGTCTTTCCCGAGCCGGTAGGCCCGGTGACCAGCACCATGCCGTAAGGCTTCAAAATCGCTTTTTCGAACTTCTTCAGCGATTCGGGCTCGAATCCCAGCTTGGTCATATCCAGCCGGAGATTCTCTTTGTCCAACAACCGCAAAACGATCTTTTCGCCCCACAGAGTGGGTACGGTCGAAACGCGGAAATCGAGCTCTTTCTTCTTTCCGTCGCGCACGTACTTGATCATGATGCGGCCGTCTTGCGGCAGCCGCTTTTCGCTGATGTCCAGCTTGGACATGATCTTCATGCGGCTGGTGATGGCGTCTTTCAATTTCATCGGCGGAGCCATCACGTTCTGCAGCACGCCGTCTATGCGGAAGCGAACCCGGTATTCCTTTTCGTACGGCTCGACGTGAATATCGCTGGCCCCGCGCTTGACCGCGTCGGTGAGAATCAGGTTCACCAGCTTGATGATCGGCGCTTCTTCGGCGGCCTTCTCGAGCGAGGCCAGGTCCATCTCGGCTTCGTCGGCGGCCAGCTCGAGGTCGGCTTCGTCGCCGGCCAGGTCCTTCATTACTTTGTCGAGTTCCTCGGCGTTTTCGTTGGCGCCGTAGAACTTGGAAATGGCCTCGCTGATCGCGGTTTCGGAAGCCACCACCGGCTCGACGTTGAATCCGGTCATGAACTTGATGTCGTCCATGGCGAAGACATTGGTCGGGTCGGTCATCGCGATGGTCAGCGTGGATCCCACGCGCGATAACGGAACAATTTGGTAGCGGATCGCTGTTTCCTGAGGAACCAGCTTGATGACCGAAGGATCCACCTCGTAAAATTTCAGGTTGATCGACGGCACGCCGTATTGCCGCGAAAGCACCGCGGTAATATCTTCGTCGCTGACGATCCCCAGCTTGACCAGGACCGTACCGAGCCGGCCGCCGTTCTTCTTCTGGTGCTCCAATGCCTGTTTCAACTGATCGCTAGAGATCAGGCTGTCTTTGACCAGAATTTCGCCCAGACGAGACGACATTATTCTTTTCGGCTCCGGCGGTTATAGTACCCGGGACGTATAACCGTAGCACGCATGACACTTTGTGTTATCTCCGGGTTAAAGGGCCCGTTGTGAATGAAGCAATAGCTGGTACACACGCCACGTTGTGGTCTTTCCGCCACACCTTCACCTTGACTTGTGTCTGTAGCGTAGTTATCGTCGGCTGAAATGCCTTTGATGCGCACCCCGACTGGATTCGCTTGCTTCTCCGCCGCTTCCCGGAAGAAATCGGCCAAATCATGCGCAAAGGTGAGCTATATCGGGCCTTTGTGTGACATCGGCCAAGAGGTCCAGCCATGAGTCCGCGCCCCTGGCAACGTCACGTGTGGGTGGGGTTCGCGCTCACTGCAGTGGCCCTTTTAGGCGCGGCTGTGTTCATGTTGGGGTCCCTTCGGCCGCCGTTTGAGCCGGGCGGAGAGAACGATTTAGTGGTCCTTTTCGGCCTTTCCACGCTCATTGGCATCGCTTTCCTGGTTTTTTCCCTGGTTTTGACGCGAAGCCTGGTGCGCTTGTGGGCGGAGCGCCGCGCGGGCCAGCTCGGCTCGCGGTTCAAGACAAAATTGGTGCTTGGCGCAATCGGGATTTCGCTGCTGCCGGTGACGTTTCTGTTCTTCTTCAGCTACGCTTTGGTGAACCGGACGTTAAATTCGTGGTTCCCGCGGCCCCTGGAGATTGCCAACGAACAGAGCGTGGCTCTGATCGCAGACATGAGCCGCGACGCGCGGGTCCGGCTGGACCAAACAGCGGAGCAAGCGGCGCATTGGCTATCCGCTTCCCCCGGGCGGCGAACTCTGCAAGGCTGGGCGCAGGAGCAGCCGCAAGGTTCGGGGTGGGATGTGGCGTGGACGACGGATGGCCGGGAGCAGGTGATCGACTCCTCGAATCGCAACACCGGATCCAGGCTGGGGCCGGCGCTGCGGCCGGCGCGGAAGATGCCGACGGGATCGGAAATCTGGCAGGACGACCAGAATATCTACAACACCGGGAGCGCGGCGTACAACGGCGGCACGGTATACGTCGGCCGGCGCTTACGTTCCGATTATTTGCAGCGATATGCGGCCATCGAAAACGAGGCGCATACGTATCAACTGCAGCGAGAAAATCTGCGCGCGTACAAACGGGAAATCTTGCTGGCGCTGCTGCTGATTACTTTGCTGCTGCTGTTCGCCACCACATGGGTGGCGCTATTTCTCTCCAAACAGATCACCGTTCCCATTCAGGCTTTGGCGGAGGCCACCCAGGAAATCGCGGGGGGAAATTTCACGCATTCGGTGGCCGTGCCCACGCAGACCAGCGACGAACTGGGCACGCTGATTACTTCGTTCAATCAGATGACCGCGCAACTGGGCGAAGGGCAGCGGCAGATCAACGACTTCACCCGGAACCTGCAGCAAGCGGTGGAGGACCGCGAGAGCCGCCGGAAACTGATGGAAGCGATTCTCGAGCACATTCCCACCGGCGTGGTGTCACTCGATCCGGGGGGCGCCATCACCCGAACGAATTCCGCGGTTCACACCATCTTCGGCGACCACGCGCACAGCGCGAAGACGCTGGCCGACCTGCTGGGAGAGGAAGCTTCGCGGGTGGTGTTGCAGTTGATGCGGCGCTCGCTGCGATTGGGCGCGGCGTCGCGGGAAATGGAAGTGGCGGCGGCCGGACGTCTGGTTCGTGCCGCGGTGACGGTGAGTTCGCTGGGGCCGCGCAGCGCGAATCCTGGGTTCGTGGTGGTGATCGACGACATTACCGAACTGCTCCGGGCGCAGCGCGCCGCGGCATGGCAAGAAGTGGCTCAGCGCATCGCTCACGAAATCAAAAACCCGCTGACGCCGGTGCAGCTTTCCGCCCAACGTTTGCTGCGCTACCTGGATAAAACCGCCGCGTCGCGCGGGCGCGTCGAGCGAAGCGAGCTGGAATCGCTGGTGGCGGAGTGCGCGGGCTTGATCGAGCGCGAAGTGCGGGTGCTGGAATCGCTGGTCGACGAATTCTCGCAGTTTGCACGCTTCCCTTCCGCGCGCATGGCTCCCGCGGATCCAAATTTAATTGTCGAGAGCGCGCTGGCGGTGTTCCAGGGGCGGCTGGACGGTATCGCGATAAGCAAGAATCTGGCGCCAGGCTTGCCGCTGATCAAAGCCGATAGCGAACTGTTGCGCCGGGTGCTGGTGAACCTGATCGACAACGCCGCCGAGGCGATGGAAGGCGCCACGGTGCGCCGGCTTTCCGTCTCCACCCGCCTGGACCGCCTTAGCGAAGCGGTAGAAATCGAGGTCGCCGACACCGGTCACGGGATTTCCCCCGAAGATAAGGACAAATTGTTTTTGCCGCACTTTTCCACCAAGAAGCGCGGCACCGGACTAGGCCTGGCGATTTCCAGCCGGATCGTCGCGGAGCACAACGGATCGTTGCGAATGGAAGACAATTCTCCGGTCGGCGCGCGGTTTCGAATCCGCTTTCCGGCATTTGAACTAGCGGCGCCCAGCGGGACGCCGGTTCCCACAACGGGCGTTGCGCCCAATCCATCTAGCTAAAGAAACCAGAGAGACCTAATGCCAGCATCGATATTGATTGTCGACGACGAAAAAGGAATTCGCGAGTCTCTCGGCGCATTGTTGCGCGATGAGGGTTACACGGTGGACGTGGTCGGCTCAGGGGAGGAATGCCTGGAGGTGATCGAAACGCGCCACTATGATCTCGTGCTGCTGGATATCTGGCTGCCCAAGCTGGACGGGCTGGAAACGCTGGAACGCATCCAGGAGCAGGAAGCGCCGCCGATGGTGGTGGTGATCTCCGGGCACGCCAATATCGAGACGGCGGTGCGCGCGACGAAGCTGGGAGCGTTTGATTTCATCGAGAAACCGCTGTCGCTGGATAAGACCGTCCTGGTGGTGAAGAACGCGCTGGAGTATTTGCGGCTGGAAGAGGAAAACCGCGTGCTGCGGGCGCAGATCGAACATCGCAACCAGATTTTGGGCAATAGCATCCCGATGAAAGCGCTGCGCCAGCAGATCAGTCTGGCCGCACCAACCAATGGACGGGTATTGATCTATGGGGAAAGCGGCACCGGCAAGGAGTTGATCGCGCGGGCGCTGCACTCGCAAAGCCCGCGGTCTTCGATGCCTTTTGTGGAGGTGAACTGCGCGGCGATACCGGAAGAGCTGATCGAATCGGAGCTGTTTGGCCACACCAAGGGAAGCTTTACCGGAGCCTCCGAAGACAAGACCGGAAAATTTCGCAAGGCCGACGGCGGCACGCTGTTCCTGGATGAAATCGGGGACATGAGCCTGAAGACGCAGTCGAAAGTGCTGCGGGTGCTGGAACAGCAGCGCTTCGAGCCGCTGGGCTCGAACGAAACGGCCAAGGTGGACGTGCGGGTGATCGCCGCGACCAACAAAAAGCTGGAAGAAGAAATCAGCCGCAATCAGTTTCGTGAGGACCTCTTCTATCGGCTGAACGTCATCCCGTTTTACGCGCCGGCGCTGCGCGAACGGGTGGACGATCTGCCCATACTCGCGGCGCATTTCCTGGCCGAATTTTGCAATGCCTACGGGAAAAAACAGAAAGAGCTCACGCCGGCCGCGCTCGACGTGCTGCTGAGCTATCCGTGGCCGGGGAACGTACGCGAATTGAAGAACTTGATCGAACGGCTGGTGATTATTTGCCCGGCGAGCCGCATCGAGCCGCACCATCTGCCGCCCGAAGTCTTCCGCGGGGTATCGAACTCGCCGAACAAGCCGTACGGCAGCTTGCAGGAAGCGCGGTCGGCCTACGAGCGAGAATTCGTGCTGCGCAAACTGGAAGAAGCGCGATGGAACATGACCCGGGCGGCGGCGGCGTTGGGCCTGGAGCGCAGCCATCTGTATCGCAAGATGAAGTCGCTGGGCATTTCCTCTTCGCGGTCCGAAACCGTCGAGCCTTAGGGAGCGGACCCTCTTGGTTGGACCGCGGCGCGGCGGCCGCGGCGGCCGCGCCCCTCCCCCCGATTTTGCATCCGGGTGATCTAACTTCCCTTCCTTTGCGGACTTGCGAGCGGTTGGTTGATTTGCATGTTCGAGCTTACTGAATCGGTAAACCAATCGCAAAAACCTCACGCCCCGGGCTATCGTTTCTTGGTAAACTGAAAGCTTCTCGGAGGCGGTATATGTTTAGGCGTCGCTGTGTCCCTCGGCTCCTAAGCTGTGCTTGGACGCTCCTTGCATTTGTCCCGGCAGCTTTTGCGCAATCTTCTTCTTCCACAGCCATCCGATCATTTGTAACCGATTCCGGGACGGCCGATTCAAATCTGAATTCCGCCAGCGCCCCCGGCGAATTGTTTTTTGCTTCTCCTTCGAATTTCGCGGATACCTCAATCGATGCGGTAGCCGAAGCCGATACCAGTCCCAAATCCAGTTCCGACCCCGACGTGAACTCCAATGTCGACGCCGCTCGGACTTCGTCCGATCCACTCCCGCTTTCTCCGGTGCGGCCGTTTCCGGGCGTCCCGGAGACGCTGCCAGATCCTCCGGATCATTACCGAATCAGCCAGGACTGTGCGGCGGGAGTGTTGAGCGGAACAGACTGCAAATTTCATTGGTTGCCGGCGCTCGGCGAGCAAGTCGAAGACTTGGTGGTCGAGACCGGGTGGAATCTCGCGCAGAATCGTTGGGTGCGCTACAACACGTTTCACGGAAATTTCTGGCACAACTACTGGCTCTCGGTGCAGGGCTTCCGGTTCAATCGTTGGTGCGACAACAATCCGCTGTACGACGACTACCTGGGCCATCCGATGATGGGCGCAATCTCAATGGATATATTTATTCAAAATGATCCACGGGGGATGTCGCTGGAGCTGGAAAATTCACGGGCCTACTGGCACAGCCGTCTACGGGCGCTGCTGTGGGCCACGGTCTACAGCGCGGAATGGAAGGTGGGTCCGGTGAGCGAAGCATCGTTCGGCGCAACCGGCACGGGCCTGTGGTTCGATAAGTCTTCCAACCGTTGGACCAATGGAACCGGCTCGGTGGGGCTGGTGGTGACACCTGTGCTGGGCTGGGCGTGGTCGATGGGCGAAGACGTGATCGATCAGCACGTCATTCGGCGCATCGAGACCAAGAGTGCCTATCCCGCCTACCTCTTCGCCATCCAATTCCTCAATCCTTGCCGCGGATTTTCAAACCTGATGCGATTCAAAGCGCCGTGGTATCGAGACAGCCGCGACGTAGACCGTCTGCAAATCAGCGCAAACAATTCCGGCGACTGACCGGCTGGCCTGCCGGAAAAGACGACCTCGAAGGTGACGGCAAGGGAGCGCTCAAGCCGGTGAAAGGTAGGCATGGGCCGCGATGAGCGAAACACTCGCTCACCGCGGTCCGGTCGATTCTTGTCTTGCGGTTCTAATTCTTGGGGAACTTTGGATTCGCCTTCACTTCCTCGAGCTGTTTCTCATGCCGCTCGCTGTGGGCCGCTGTGAGCAGAATCCACTCGTAGGCGTCCATCGGCGCGCCGGTAGGCCCGGCCATCACGTGTTCGCGCAAGTCGGGAGTGTTCTGCAGGAACTGGATGGTTCGGGCGCGGCTTCTCACGAAGTGATTGAGGGCTTCCTGGGGAGACCAGCGGCCTGTAGGCACCAATACATCCGGTGCCTGGCGTTTCTGACTGCGGTCCGGAACATTTGCCAGCAACGCGGCGTCGATTTTCTTGTAGTCGCGGTCTGCGGCACCCGCCGGCGAGCTCATCACTTTTTGGGTCACGGTGTCGAAGAACAGGTCCTCGGCCAGCGCTAGGTGTTCGACTACTTGGGCCACCGACCATTTATCCGGCGCCGCTTTGAACGTCCACTGCGCGTCGGAAAGACCTTTGGTGGAAGCCTCGACCGCGTCACGCGTCTTTTCAAGGTATTTCACCGTGGATTCGCGGTCCGCGGAGCTGAGCGACTGCGCCTGGATCGCCGGCGCCGCGAGTAGAACCACACCTAAAATGGAACCGACTGCGCTTACGATAAGCCTCTTGAGATTCATCCTGCATCCTCCGAACGATGGTGCCGCCTGACCCGGACCAACGGCGACGCTGGCATTCTAGCAGACTGGCGGCGGATCTGATGGCTGTGCGCTTAGACGGTGACGCGGACCAGCGGACCTGTTCGGGGCACGAAGAAATTCGCGGAACCGAGGGTGCTTAGACGATTCTTATGTAGCGCTTGCCGGCGCATCCGTTAAGTCCCGGAGGATGACGACTCCGCGCTCCTACAGCAATCACTGTATTGGTAATGGCGGTCGGCCATGCGAATATCAGCCGTATTTATATCGAACATGAAATAGGGCTAGGTAACGTTTACTGGGATTTGAATTGTTTTGCGAAACAGATGGGAACTAATCGGCACGTGCCGGACGTTTCTACCCGTCGGATCTATCGCTCGCTTTAGAGGCCCTTGCCGAGGAGTGAGATTTGAGAAATGCCCGTGAGCCCGGAGAATTCCCCGATAGTGTCCCACCTACCGCCCGCTGGTTGAAACGCGATGATAGTGCCCACGCCGTGCAGTTTTATACCGAAGATGGCATCCTTCTAAGCGGTTCGGCCAGCTTCCTGGAAACCGCCCTCCGTGCGGGAAACATTGCGCTGGTGCTGGCTACTCCGGAGCATATCGCAGCCCTCGAGCAACGGATCACCACAGACGGAGTGGACGTGGCATCCGCGGCCGCAAATGGCCGTTATCACGCCTACGACGGCAACAAAGCTCTCGACGCTTTCATGGTGGGTGGCTGGCCAGACGCCGCGCTCTTTGCTAAGACGATTGGAGGTTACATCGAACAGGCGCGCGCAAAAGCCGGCGGCGGGAATACCCGGGTGGCCGCCTTTGGCGAGATGGTGGCAATTTTATGCGCCGAAGGAAAGATGGCGGCCGCTACCCGGCTGGAAGGATTGTGGAACGATCTCTCGCAAACGTGCGACTTTTCGCTGCTCTGCGCATATCCCATGGCGGCATTTGACCGCATCGAGCAACCTGAATCGTTTCGTCGGATTTGCGCGGCGCACACCGCTGTGGTCCCGACGGAGCCCTACCCGGCTCTTCCTAGCGATGAAGAACGATCGCGCAACGTCACCCACCTGCCGCAAATCGTCCATGCAATGGAGCCGGAGGCCGCCCGGCGCCTGACCCAGGAGAAATTTCGGCAAAACATCGAAAGCGTTCAGGACTATGCCATCTACCTGGTGGACATCAACGGCTTCGTGATCAGCTGGAATATCGGCGCGCAACGCATCAAGGGTTATACCGCGGACGAGATTATCGGACAAAACTTCTCGTGTTTTTACCCGGAGGAAGCGCGCCTAAGCGGCCAGCCGCAGCGGTCCCTGACCACCGCCGCCGCGGAAGGCCGCTTCGAGGATGAAGGCTGGCGAGTTCGTAAGGACGGCACTCGATTTTGGGCCAGTGTAGTAATCACGCCATCGCGCGACGCAGATGGGCAGTTGACCGGGTTCACTAAGATTACCCGCGACACCACCCAACGTACGTTGCGCGACCAGGCACTGACGCGCGCGAACGAAGAGCTGCGCCACGAGGTGACGGCGCGCATCTCCGCGGAGCGCCGGCTGCACGCCTCGGAAGAATCGCTCCGGAGGCTTTCGGCTCACCTGCTGCGCACGCAGGAGGACGAACGGCGACGGCTGGGACGCGACCTGCACGACAACGTAGGACAATACCTGGCGGTACTCAAAATGACTTTGGAATCCCTGCCGGTAGGGTCCCCATCGAATGATGAGTACGAGGCGCAGCTGCGCGAATGCGTGGGGCTGGTTGAGGATTCGATCAAGGAAGTACGGACGATGTCGTACTTGCTGTACCCTCCGATGCTGGACGAAATGGGGCTGAAATCCGCGGTACCGCGGTTTCTGGACGGTTTCACCAAGCGCAGCGGCATTCAGATTACGTTCGAGATGCCCAAGGATACGGCTCGCCTGGCGCACGACACCGAGATCGCCATCTTTCGCGTGCTTCAGGAAAGCTTGACCAACGTTCACCGCCATTCCGGGAGCGACACAGCGGAGATCCGCATCACCGTCGACGGTTCCGCGGTCCGCCTGGAGGTCAGGGATCACGGCAAGGGAATGCAGCCGGAGGTGGTGGAATCGATCCGCGACTCGTGGGGCACGTTCGGCGTAGGTTTGCGGGGCATGAACGAACGCATGCACCAATTGGGAGGCACGCTGGAAATCTCGTCCTCCTCCGACGGCACGGTGGTAATTGCCGCCGCTCCGCACCCGGCCTTGACGCCCGCGCAGCCGGCGTCTGGCGCGTCATAGAGGACCGGCACGGAAGGTGAAGCGGGTCTTAGTCAGCAAACAGCAATGAGCAGGGTGGGGCCAAGGAGAATCCGATGGCAACTACCATTTTCATCGTCGACGACCACGAAGTGATTCGCCAAGGCGTGCGCGCGATCCTGCAAAAGGCCCGGCCGGAGTGGAAGATCGTGGGAGAGGCGGCGAATGGCAAAGACGCCATCGCGGCGGTGGCGCGGCTGATGCCTAACGTGGTGGTGATGGACGTGAGCATGCCGGAGATGAACGGGCTGGAAGCCTCTGCGGAGATATTGAAGAATGGCAGCGGCAGCGCCATCCTGATTTTCTCGATGCACGAATCCGAGCACTTCGTCGACGAAGTGCGGCGCACCGGGGTGCACGGCTGCGTTCAGAAATCACAAGCGGGCCGCGACCTGATTCGAGCTATCGAAACGGTGATCGCCGGCGGCAAATTTTTCGGGCCGCAGACTGAGGCAGAAACAAAACCGAAGCGAGAACCAGAAGAAGGCCCGATATTCCGGGTCGCGCTGGCATGGCTGCGATCCAGCGCGCCAGCGAAGAACCTAAGATTCCTCGGGAGTTTCGCGGCGCCAATCCATCTGCTGCAGGATGGACGTTCGCTGCCGCCAGTTTTCCAGCACCTTCACGCGTAATCCGAGAAAAACCTTGGTTCCCACGAGCTTCTCGATGTCTTTGCGCGCGGCTGTGCCGATTTTTTTCAGCATGGCGCCGCCCTTGCCAATCACGATTCCCTTCTGGCCTTCGCGCTCGACGTAAACAGTGGCTTCGATGCGGGTGAGTGTTTCTCCCTCTTCAAAGTTATCCACCATCACCATCACCGCGTGGGGCACCTCGGCCTTGGTTTCCTGGATCACTTTCTCGCGCACGAACTCGGCGGCCATGAACCGTTCGGGCTGGTCGGTGAATTGGTCCTCGGGGAAGTATCGTGGACCTTCCTTCAGCCGGGACTTCCAAATATCGAGCAACGCCAACAGGCCGTCTCCCTTCAGCGCGGAAATGGGAATGATTTCGGCGAAATTGTACGCGGCCCCGTACCGCTCCATGAGAGGCAGCAGCTCGTGTTTGGGCATGCGATCGATTTTGTTGAGCAGCAAATCCACCGGCCCATGAAACTTCTCGATCCACTTCATGGAGAATTGGTCTCCGCGGCCGAATGGCACGGTGGCATCGACGATCAGCGCGAGCGAATCGATTCCCTCCAGGGCTTGCTGCGTTTCGTGCATCATTTGCCGGCCCAGGCCCGACTCCGCTTTTTGCAGCCCCGGCGTATCGATCATCACGATTTGCGCGTCGTCGCTGTTGATGATCCCATGCACCCGCAGCCGGGTGGTCTGCGGCTTGGCGGAAACGATGGTTACCTTGCGGCCCAGCATGGCGTTGACCAACGTCGATTTCCCGGCATTGGCGCGGCCAACGATGGCCACAAATCCTGACTTGAATCCTGGACGGTCTTCACTCATAGACCGACCAGTGTACCCTAACGCACCTACGCCGCGCGAAGCACGCGGTTCGCGCATTCTCCCGCCGTCGTAGATCGTGGGGAGTTAGCGGAAGTTGCTGATCAGCACAACGTCGCTGATGTTATTGCCCCGCGCCAGTAACAACTGCTTGCCATCGCGGGTCCATGCGAAATGGTAGATGAGTTCCGAAGTGAATTCGGTGATCGGGTACGGATCGCCTCCGCTCAAAGGCTGTTGCCAGACATTCGAGGCGCCTTTTCTGGTTAGAACGTACTGAATGCCTTTTTGGTCCGGTGACCACCGCAAGCCTACTGCACCTGAGGGCCGTCCAAAAACGTGGGCGGGTGGTCCGCCAGCCGCAGGAATCACCGCTATCTTCGGCGTTGGTACCGGCCCGGGCTCCTGGTAAGCGCAGGCCACAAATTTTCCATCCGGCGAAATCGTCGAGTCGGCGATTCCGTTAGGGTAACTGGCTATCAGCGTGGGGGCCCCTCCCTGGATCGAAAGCCTGTACATACTTGCCAAAGAACTGGAGACATACAACGCCCACGTCCCGTCCGGAGAACATTCGGAGAATGTCGCGTCGTCGATCAGTTTTACCGGATTCGTGCCGTCGGCATCGCTGCGCACCAGCCAAGTTTTACGATCCTCAAACGAATGAAACAGAAGGTAGCGGTCGCCGCAACTGGATATATTGGTGTAATCGCGTAAGCCGGGCTGGGGGATGCTGCGTTGGCTGCCGTCCGCATTCATCAGCACCACATCGGTCGTCCGGCTGCGCACCAGCAACTTGCCGGCTGGCCCTGGCGCCACGTCATTGTCCGTCACTTCTCCCGAAGTAATTTGCTTCGCCTGAGCCGCTTGCCCACCCGGCAGGATAAAAATGTGCGAATTCAGTTGCCTTTCGATCGCCACCAGCATCTTTCCATCCGCAGTGAGGTCCAGGACATCGGTGTAGTCCGAAAGGTCGTTGGTGAAGCGCCGCCGCTCGCCGCTCGGAAACGAGACCAGCCAAAGTTGCGCGCGGTTCTCCGCGAGCGATCCCATCGGTACGAGCAACGCGCTGCCGTCCGGTAACCAGGCAGGTCTCCCCAGCCACTCGGGACCGGTGACAAGATCCTTTACCTTTCCGTCGGCTACATCGATCATTTCCAATGCCCAGCGATTGCTCTCGGCTCCGCCTCGGAGGTTCGATGCCACCACAGTCTTACCGTCGGGCGACCACGCCACTCCCCACATCCTTACCACCGTGGACGGCAGGGTAGTGAGCAAATGATCGCCGCTACCGTCGGCATTGGCGATGCGAATCTCGATCACACTCCGATCTGGCACCCCTCGCATGAACGCGAACTGCTTCCCGTCGGGAGAAAAGCTGACCGCGGTGTCAATGTCACGAAGTATCTGGTGCGGGGCGCCCCCTAACACCGGCATCACGTAAAGGAAGTTGTATAGAGTGGTGGTTTTATCGGAGTGGGTAAGATAAATGTAATTGCCGTCCGGAGAAAAAGCGACGCCGGCGAAAGTTACCACGTCCGGCGCGAGCACTTGCACGTCGCTCTTGGTAGCCACATTGCGGACCCACAGGCTTTGCTGCTCGCCATCCACCAGGACGTACACAATATAACGGCCATCGGGAGAGATCGCCACGCTGTTGGCTTTACCGCTATCGGTGAGTTTGGCGATCTGCATATTTTGCAGATTCAAGGGTGCGGGGCGGTTGAGAAGTTTGTATCCCGCCAACGCCGCGGCCAGCAGCACGATCGCGGCCAGCGCGACGATTTTCCACGGTCCGCCCTTCGCGGTGGCCACCGGCGCAATGCTCGCGGAGGATTGCGATGGCGCCGAGGATTGTGCCGCGGCGATCCCGCTGACGTTGGCTATAGCGCTGGCGTTCGATCCGGATTCCGGAGCCGTGGTGCCGGCGGTGCCCGCGGTGCCCGTGGTGAATGACCCGCTGCTTAAGTTCGCGCGCCCCGAACCGGTATCGCGTTTCACACGCTTCAAGTCCGCGCGCATTTCCGCGGCTATCTGGTAGCGCAAGTCGCGGTCTTTCTCCATCGCCTTGTAAACCACTTGCTCGAATTCAGGCGGAATCGCGCTGTTCAGCCGCACCGGAGCGGTCGGAGCCTTGTGAAGAATCGCGTCGAAAATAGCGCCGGAGCTATCCCCTTGAAACGGCAGGGTGCGCGTGGCCATTTCGTAGAGCACGATGCCAAAGGAAAAGAGATCGGTTCGCGCGTCCAGTTCTTTGCCGAGAACTTGCTCCGGCGACATGTACGAAACGGTGCCCATCGCTGCCCCGGGACTGGTAAGTTGCGCAGAGTCCACGCCCAGGGTGGCCATGGTTTCATTCTTGTTGGCGCCCGCACCGGCCCTGGCAGCAGCTACCTTGGCGAGGCCGAAGTCCAATATTTTGGCGTGACCGCGCTTGGTGACGAAAATGTTGGCGGGCTTGATGTCACGATGCACGATGCCGTCGCTGTGTGCCGCATCCAGGCCGTCGGCGATTTGAATGGCCAGATCGAGCAAGGTGTCGAGCTCGATTTGGTTGCCGCCGATCAGGCGCTTCAGCGTCTGGCCGTCGAGAAATTCCATGGCGATGAACGCCTTGCCGTCCGCTTCGCCAATGTCGTAAATCGTGCAGATGTTGGGATGGTTCAGAGCGGAGGCCGCTTGCGCCTCTCGTTGAAAACGGGCTAGCGCTTGGGTGTCGTTCGCAACCGCGTCCGGCAGGAATTTCAGCGCAACGAAGCGATGGAGGCGCGTATCCTCGGCTTTGTAAACCACTCCCATGCCGCCTCCGCCCAGTTTGTCGACGATGCGGTAGTGGGAGATTACCTGATCGATACGCCAGTCGTTGGCAGACACGTGCGGCATCTTAGGTTGGCGATAGGACGCAAGTCAACTAGGCGCAGCAGATACGGGCCAGTCCCAATTAATGCGCTCACCGCACTATGCGATGGCTCCAAACCGCGCATTGCCGCTTTTCGCAATCGAACCTCTTTGCTATCACGCCGCTGATACCCGCTTGCTGAACACTGCCGATCAATGCTAGAAACGGAAGACTAGAGTTTGCTGGGCTTCCTTCTCAGCGCTTCGATCCTGGAGCAATGGCTCTAATCGACCGGGTCTCTCACCGGTTCTGCGGGGAACGAACCGTTCCCTTCGCTGTTTTCGCTGGAGGACGGATGACTGTCACCAAGCAGAATCCAGGCAAGAGTCCCGAGGCAATTGCTGAAATCCACGTGATTTGGCTAAGCGCCGGGCTCAGTTGCGATGGGGACACCGTCGCGATGACCGCGGCCACCCAGCCGAGTATCGAAGACCTGGTCCTCGGGAATCTCCCGTGGATACCGAAAATACATTTCCACAATCAATTTCTAGCATACGAAAACGGCGGCGAATTCGTGCAGATATTTCAGAATGCGGCGGAGGGGAAACTTGGCCCATTCATCCTGGTCGTCGAAGGGTCGATTCCGAACGAAAAAAATAAGGAAGAGGGCTACTGGGCGACCTTCGGAACCGACTCCGCGACGGGGCAGCCGATTACCACCTGCGAGTGGATCGACCGCCTGGCGCCGAAGGCCTGGGCGGTGCTGGCTGCGGGTACGTGTTCCACCTACGGTGGCATTCACGCCATGGAAGGCAATCCCACCGGGTGCATGGGCCTACCGGACTATCTAGGCTGGGGCTGGAAGTCGGAGACCGGCATCCCCATCGTTTGCGTTCCCGGATGCCCGGTGCAGCCGGACAATTTCATGGAGGTGCTGTTGTATTTGTTGCACATGGCCGCGGGACGCGCGCCAATGATTCCATTGGACGATGCGTTGCGGCCAACGTGGCTTTTTGGAGCAACGGTGCATGAGGGTTGCGACCGCGGCGGATACTACGAGCAGGCGGAGTTCGGCGAAGAATATGGTTCCCCGAAGTGCATCGTGAAGCTAGGATGCTGGGGCCCGGTGGTGCAGTGCAACGTCGGCAAGCGCGGATGGATAGGCGGTATCGGCGGCTGCCCGAATGTTGGAGGCATCTGCATCGGTTGCACCATGCCGGGCTTTCCAGACAAATTCATGCCGTTCATGAACCAGCCGCCCGGCTCATTGCTTTCCGCTCATGCGGTGGCAACCTACGGAAGGGCTATTCACGCCCTGCGTCGATTTACTCAAGGCTCCCTCAACAAGGAACCTAGCTGGCGGCGCAGGCCCGCCGAATAGTTGAGATGCGGGGACGAATTGTGCATAGTGGTCCACGCTCTGTAAGCCTTAGATGGCCGCGTTTGGCGAGGTCCCCACGGAGATGCCCGAAGATCATGCCATTCCGATGCGTCTCGGTACGCATCCCAAGCGCCCCGATCACCCGGGAGTGAGCCCTGCGAATGCCGAGGAGATTCTCAGTGGTTTGGCAGCGGTATTTCTAAGCGATACATCCTCTGCCGCGGCCTGGCTCGGGGCGAGCGGGGACGGGCACCCTGTAAACAATGACGAGGCAGCGCTCCCAAAGCCCGAAAACATGTATCGGGTGTTGGTCGAGCAGATTCCGGCCCTGGTTTTCATCGCCTACCTGGAGCGCGGGATCAGTGAAGCGTACGTCAGCCCGCAAATCGAATCGACGCTCGGGTACTCGCAAGAAGAGTGGCTGGAAGACCCGATTCGCTGGTATGAGCGAGTTCATCCCGACGACAAGCAGCGCTGGAGCGTGGACGCCGCGGAGATGTTTCTTACCGGCGAACCGCTGAAGTCCGCATATCGGGTGATCGCGCGCGACGGCAGGGTGGTGTGGTTTCAATGCGAAGTAAAGATGGTGCGAAGGCCGGACGGACGGCCGTGGTTTTTGCACGGCGTGGGCTTCGACATCAGCGAGCTGAAGAAAACAGAAGCAGCGCTCCACGAACGCACCCTGGCGCTTCAGAATCTGTCGTCGCGCCTGCTGCGTATGCAGGACGACGAGCACCGGCGAATCGCGCGGGAACTGCACGACAGCCTCGGCCAGTATTTGGCGGCGCTGAAGATGAATCTCGAGCTGTACCGGCATTCAAAAACAAAAGCGGCCGACGCGATTTATTCAGAAATCGAGCAGATAACGGATCGCTGCATCTCGGAAACGCGCACTCTGTCGCATCTGCTGCATCCGCCGCTGCTGGACGAACTGGGATTTGCGGCGGCGGCAAAATGGTATGTCGAGGGCTTCGCCAAACGCAGCGGGATCGCCGTCTCGCTGGAGCTGCCGCCAAATCTGGATCGCCTGCCGGATGCCGCCGAAGTGGTTCTGTTCCGCGTCTTGCAGGAAGCCCTGACCAACATCCATCGTCACTCCAAGAGTCCGAAGGCAGAGATCCACCTGCAGATCAATGACGCGGAAATCTCGCTCCAAGTACGAGACCACGGCCATGGCATGCCTGCAGAACTGCTCCAACGCATCCAGGAAACAGGCGGCGAAACCGGTGTAGGTCTTTCGGGAATGCGCGAGCGGATGTCGGAGTTGGGCGGACGCCTCGAAATACGTTCTGGCAGCCAAGGCACGCTGGTGCGCGTCGTCGTTCCGATCTCCCCTTCCAAGTTTGCGTGACGAGGCGCGAGTAGCAATCCTCCCACCGAACCAAGCGTGACCCGCGCGAGCCTATCCGTGCGAAGCCTGTTGGCGGCTCTGGAGCGATTACTTGATTCATCGAATTCACGATCGGGTGCCGCAACACATCAGGCAAGAAGTGGAGGCTGACTAGGCGGGTTCGGCGAGCTCGGTGCTCGCGCCGGCGCCGTCGGACAGACGCCGTGCGCGGAGGCGCAGCACCTTGCGTTGATTGGCTTCGAGGACTTCGAAACGCAAGCCGTCGTAGTCGATGGTTTCGCCGGTTACCGGCACGTGCCCGGAAATACTGCTGAGCAGACCGGCCAGCGTCGCCGATGAGTGCCCAGCCACCTCGTCCACCGGCTCCACGCCAAACACTTCCTGCAATTTTTGTACGCTGGCGCTGCCGCGCAGCAGCACGCTCGATTGGCTTTCGCGCACCACGTCAGGGACCGGCACGCGATCGTCTTCGCTGAGGTCTCCCACAATTTCTTCGATCAAGTCTTCCACCGTCACCACGCCCGCGACCAGGCCGTATTCGTTGATGGCGATCGCCAGTTGCTGTTTCTTACGGCGCATTTCCTGGAGCAACTCAGAGCCGGACTTGGTTTCCGGCACGAACAGCGCGGGCCGGGTAAGTTCGCGCACGGTGCGCCGGGCCGCGTCGCTTTCGGATACGGCAAGAACGTCGCGCGCGGTGACGATGCCCACCACTTCGTCGAGGGACTTTTCATACACCGGCAGGCGCGAGAATTTAGTGTCGATGAGCAAACGGCGGAGCTGGTCGACCGAAGCGGTCGCCGGGATGGCGACGATATCCGGCCGCGGGGTCATTAGTTCGCGCACGCGCTTGTCGTGGAATTCGGCCACCTGCTCGATCAGGCGCACCTCGTCCTGCTCCAGAATTCCCTCTTCGGTGGCGGTTTCCATCAGCGCTTCGAGCGCTTCCTGATCCGGCGGGCGACGCCGTTCCGACCCGGTTTCGCTTTCCTCGGAAAGGTGCAACAACGAAATGCCGAGCTCCAGCACCGCCAGCACCGGCCAGATCAGCGCCAGAAAAATCCGTACAATCCAGATCAGCGGCGAACTCCACCTTCCGGACGCGCGGGCCAGCAGCACGCTGGGCAGAAAGAACATCGCGAAAACCACTTGGGTGCCGAGGAACAGCACCATTTCGCCGGCTGCTTCCCACGTTCCGGCCACGAAAAACACCACCCCGCGGGTGGTGGCCACCGCGACGATCACCAGCCAGAGCTTAGCCAACAAGCTAAATGCCAGATTTCCCCGCCGTCTCTCCACACGCAGGCGGGGTTCGATCTCCAGCTCGAATCGATCCACGTGTTGGTGAATGCGGCCGGTGGTTACGCGGCCCATCTCGCGGTAAACACGGTCGAAATACGCGAAGAGAATGAGCCCCGCGTTCAGCCCCAGCACGCCCAGCGTATATAGGAAAATCGCCATGGTTCAGGCCAGACCTAGTTGCCGCCGCAGCCATGCCTCTCGTCGATCCATCTCGCCGCGATCGGTTTCGTGATCGAAACCCAGCAGGTGCAGCACCCCGTGCAGAATCAAAATGCGCAATTCGTCGTCGAGCGTGCGGCCAAAGCGCGCCGCATTGCGTTTGGCGATCGCGGGCGAGACGGCGATATCACCCAGGTACGGCACGCTGCGAGTTTCCGCGGAGAAAAATTCCGGCGAGCCGCCCCGCGCACGGCGCCCGTTCCGCCGTTCCACCGGGAACGAAAGCACGTCGGTGGCGCCCTTTTTTCCCCGGTAGGTCCCATTCCAGTGGGCGATTTGCCGATTATCCACAAAACAAATGGTGAGCGAATCCGCAGGCACTTTCACCAGCTTAGCCACGCGCAGGCAATAACTTTCGAGTGCTGTGGTGCGAATGCGGACCCCGCGTTGGTGGTTGACGATCATCGCGGCGGCGCTACTCGGCGGAGCCGTGGCGGTTCGGCGCCCGGTGGTGGTTGTTGGATCCGCCCGGCCGGGATGCCCCGTGCCCATCGCTGCGTTGATATTCTTCGTAGGCTCGGATGATTCGCTGCACTAGGGTGTGGCGCACCACGTCGCGGTCGTCGAACTGCACCATCGCGATGCCTTCCACTTTGGCAACGACTTCCAGCGCTTCGATCATTCCCGAGCGCTTGTCGTTGGGCAAATCGATCTGCGTGACGTCTCCGGTGATCACCGCTTTGGAATGAAAACCCAGGCGCGTGAGGAACATCTTCATCTGTTCGCTGGTGGTATTCTGCGCTTCGTCCAGGATTACGAACGAATCGTTCAGGGTGCGCCCGCGCATGAACGCCAGCGGGGCCACTTCGATCATCCCCTTCTCCAGAAATCGCTCCAGTTTGTCGGCTTCCAGCATGTCGCGCAGGGCGTCGTACAGCGGACGCATGTACGGATCCACTTTTTCCTGCAGCGTCCCCGGCAGAAAACCCAGGCGCTCGCCCGCTTCCACCGCCGGACGCGCCAGCACGATCCGGCTCACCTGCTTCGAAAGCAGCGCCGATACCGCTTTGGCCACCGCGAGGTACGTCTTTCCGGTACCGGCCGGGCCGGTGGCAAACACCATATCGTGCGTTTCCAGCGCCTCCATGTACAGGCGCTGATTGTGGCCCTTGGGGATCACCGTCTTCTTCCCGGAAAGATGGTTGCGCAGTGGCGAAAACGCTTCGCGCACGTGGTTTTCCGGATCCGAGGCGACCAGGTGCAGCACCGACTTCACTTCGTCCCTGGCCAGCGGGCGGCCTTCGCGCACTCGGTGGTTGTACTCCTCCAGCACGCTGACGGCTCGGCGGACGTGCGAGGCATCGCCTTCAATTTCGAGGTTATTGTTCCACGGGTGAATGGTGACGTGAAAAGAGGACTCGAACAGCTTCAGATTTTCGTCGAGGGTTCCAAATAGCTCGGAAAGCTCCCCGACTACTTGAACGGTATGTCGCATCTAGTTGCGGAGGTTCTCCCATATAACGCGGGCTGATCTAGCTAAAAGCGTAGCGCACGCGGGGGGACGGGTCAAGGCGCGCTACGCCAAAGTGGTAACGCTCGAAACTATCCCTAGCCGTTACAACAATATAGGGCGAGGCCCTTCATCTGCCGTTGGCGAGAACCTTCCCGCCAATCTCTCCTGAATACGTCCGCTTCAGTCTACCTTCGCGACTTCGCCACGACCCTAAGCAGCGTGGTTCTCACTGGAACAGCCGAACGACGCTCAGCGGTTCGGTGCCGGGAATTCCACTTTGGGCGCTTCACGCGCGGGTTCCGACGCGGTGAAGTAGGCGTCGTTGCGCTTGAAGCCGGCCCAGCTCGCGAAAATGCTGTTCGGGAATAGCGAGATGTAGGTGTTGTAGTCCTGGAGCGTATCGTTGTAGCGCTTGCGTTCCACGGCGATGCGGTTCTCGGTGCCTGCGAGTTCGTCCTGCAACCGCAAGAACTCGTCGTTTGATTTCAGTTGCGGATAATTCTCCACCACCACCAGCAACCGGCTGAGCGCGCTATCCAATTGCCCGTTGGCGGCGATTTTCTGCGTCGGGGTCTGGGCGCCACCGAGTGCTGCGCGGGCAGAGGCGATGTCGTGGAATACGGTCTGCTCCTGCGCCGCAAATCCCTTCACCGTGTTGACCAGGTTGGGGATCAGGTCTGAGCGCCGCTGCAACACCACATCCACTTCGGCCCACGCCGACCTCACCGCTTCGTTCTTGGTGACCATCTCGTTGCGCCGCCCTACGTACATTCCCCCGAAGATCAGCGCCACGATCACAACACCGACGACCAGGACTAACAGAATTCCAAGCCCCTTGTTCATTTCCGAATCCTCCCCGAATAGTTTACCGAGCAAATCAAAATGTCACCGGCACAGGCGCAGTGGAAAAACCGCAGCCAGGTATTTTCCCTCAGGCATCCGCAAATTTCTGGTCCACTTCATTGGTTACGGCTTCGACGAACGTTAAAAACCGCTGCAGTGTGGCTTCCACGTCGATCGTCTTAGCGCTTTTCTTTTCTTCCCGAATATCCAGCACCTCCAGAAATCCGCCCGGGTCGGCCCCGGAAAGATGCGCCACGCGTTCGATTGCCTCGCGATTGCGTTCGGGAGCGGGCTCGTTCATGGCGATCAGGGTGTGGCGAAACAACGTGGTAAACGTCGAAATGGACGCCAGCATTAGCTCCAGGTGCTGCGGCCCGTTGGGAATGGTCAGTATGCGCTGCCGGAGCCGCAGCCAGTTGGTGTGCAATTCGCGCTCGATTTGATGCCGATGGAGACGCAGCGGCACGGTCAGCCGGGTTAAGAAATCCTCGCCGTACAACATGCGATGGCGCGCCTTGATGTCGATCATCTCGATCGCAAAGATGTCCGCCGAGCGGCGCAACTCATCGATGGTGAACACCAGCGGTACCGGCTGGGTCTGTTTCGCCCACCACGTAAACTCCGGCCGCAGTGGCTCCAGCGCACCGGTATTCGCGGCGCCGACCAGGCACAGCAGATTTAAGTCGGAGTGCTTGGCGTGGAATTCTCCCGTCACCGCAGAGCCGAACAGCACCACTGCTTTTAGGTTTTCTTTCGCCGCTGATTTCACCCGTTCCACGAACTGATCGAGTTTATCGTCCATCCCCGCTCCTGAGTCCCGCCGCTCGGTCACCAACTACCGCTAGCACCGCCGCCGCCGGATGATCCGCCGCCGAAGCCACCAAACCCGCCCCCACCGCTCCCTCCACCACCGAATCCACCGCCTCCCCAACCACCGCCACCGATCCAAGGCCCGCCGCCCATCCACCAAAGCCCCCGCCGCCCGCTACCGCCAGACAGCATCCGCAGCAGCGGAAACCCGACGAAAAAAATGAGAAAGATAATAGTTCCGATAGGCAGCCCGCCAGAGGGAGCCCGTTCTCTGGTTTCCTGGGTAGAAGGGGGCGGCGCATCCGCGAGCGAATCCAGCTTCACGCCGCGATCCTGTGCGATTACCGCGGCCACTCGCGCCGTGAAAAGTACCGCCACCGCGTCGTAATCATTCTGGCGAAGCAGGGGCACCCCTTCCCTGCCGAAATCGCCCACTTTGCCGTCGGGAAGAATCGGCTCCAAGCCATATCCGACTTCGAAGCGATAGTGATGCTCGTTAGGCGCGATCAGAATCAAAACGCCGCGATCGTTTCCCTTGAAGCCGATGTGCCACTGCTTGAACAGCTCCACCGCAAATTGGTCGATGGGTTCGTCTTCCAGCGATTTGACGGTGGCTACGGCAATTTGCGCCTGAGCTTTGTGTTCGACTTCCTGGCAAATCGCATCCACCTTGTTTTTCGTCAACTCGCTAAGGACTCCGGCAAAATCGTCGACATAGTCCTGGGCCCGAAGGTCCTGCGGTTTCTCCGCGTAGGTCGACAAGGCGGGCGCCAACACCAGCGCCAAAACGATGCCCATGCAGCGAAGTTGATGCAGGGCACGAATCCCACGGAATATGCGGCTGGCGGTCGGCAAGACAGCTATCTTAGGCTGCGGCACCGATGCCGTCAACGACGGCACGCACCAAGCAGTACGGCGCTAGATCATTGATGTTTCGGGGATTCGCACCGCGGACGGGTGGCGAGCGGCCACTCGCATCGAGTCGTCGCCACCCGTGGCTTCAACAGCCCAATCTGCACCTTACTGAACGTCGGTAACCTTACCGTCCACAAAGGTGATTTTCAGGTCCTTGTAAACGTATATCTGCTTCTTCCCGAGATTCACCATCTTTTCCGGTTGTCCCAGCGCGGAGGTTACATCGTTCAGGCTCATGCCGAGCACGATGTTCGCCGGCGCGGCGGCCGGCTGCGCCGGAGCCGCAGCCTGTTGTTGCTGGTCTTGCCCTTGCTGCTGTTGGTCGCCACCCTGCGCCTGCTGCTGGTTATTGTTGTTGTCCTTGTTGTCGGCGTCAGTTGGCACCGCCAGCACTTGGTGAATTACGTCCGCCACCTGACCGGCGTCGGCCTTTTCCAGGTAGCCCTTGGGAAACTGAAACTGAATCGCCCCCTTGTACGACGAAGGATCCTGGACGTTGTTGCATTTGTCGCATTCCGTTATGGTCAGCACCACTTTGTCTTCTTTCTGTTTCACGTCGATCTTGGTGACGTAGACCTTCTCGTCGACGGTAAGCAATTTGCTGATTTTCAGGATCATCGACCTCTGCACCAGCCCAGGCTGATGGAGCTCGTTATCCTTAAACGTCGATGGCGCCACGATCACCGCGGTGGACTGTGGAACGCCGTAAACCCCGCCCTTCTTTAGCACCAGCACCGTGCCGGCGTCGGTCACCGAGGTTCCAGTTGAGTCCGTGCCCATCTTCGTAAGCTTGATTTCCTTTTTCAGCTGGTCGGCCAACGGAGCATCCGGCGCGTCTTGCGCCACCGCGGCATTTCCGCACAAGAGCCCACCCAAGACCACCAACACCCCGATTGTCGACCTGTACTTGCCGTTCATCTTGCTTCCTCCTTACGTTCTGGCCGCGACGTTTGCCTTCCCTAACGTCCTGCGAACACCGAGCCGTTTGCCTTTCGACGGCCCGGCGCCCGCAGATGATTCCAATCATTTGCAAAAGGACCTCTTCCAGTTGCTGTCCCTAGTTACCGCCGTTGCCCGAGCTGGATGCCTGCTGCACATCCTGCTCCGCCTGATCGGCATCCTGCTGCTGGGCCTGCACGTCACTCGCGGCGGTTAGGTCCGGTGCCGCCTGGCCGTCGGGGTTTGCGTGGGCGCCTGCATCCGGAGCATTGGGAAACTTACTCTTGTTGTCAGCCATGCTCTTCAGCCCGTTATCCATCTGCTCCTGGAAGCTGTTGTGCATATCCTGCAAGTCGGATACCTGCACTCGCGGCGCAGATCCCGAAGCACAATCTTCCTTCTTGCTGCTCACCACGCTCACACCCACGGCCTTGTCGTCGCCCGGGGTATTCTCCGTGCGCATCAGTACGTCGCCCGAACTGAGCGAGCAGCTCTGACCGTTGACGTTGACGTCGAGAGGCGAGGAGACGATGAAAACTCGGAGTTTTGGATCCAACGCCGCCGGAGTCTCGTCGGTATTGGCCGCTACTTGCGTGTCCGGAGGCGTGCCCGGATTGCTTGGCGCCGCCTGGGCCTGCTCCGCCGCAAGTTGCGCTTTCACTTCGTCGGCAATCATTTGTTTCACTTCCGGCGTAAGCGTAACGGCATTGTTCGAAGCCGCCGGGGCCTGGTTTTGCGACTGGTTCCCATCGCTGGGCTGATTCGACTGATCATCGCCACCGTACCCTGCAGGTGGAGCGGACGAAGCGCCCGCCTGTGCTGCTGCGTTCGCGGCCCCTGCCGCATAGGCGGCCTGGAGGTTTTGCGAAATCAGGTAGTCCGTCAGCCAGAAAGCCGCGGAAGGATAAACCGGGTAAGGGGCGAAGTAGTACGCGTACGGGTTGTACCACGCCGCGGCTCCCCACCCCCAGCCGTAAACAAACGGAGCGGGCCACGGGTTATAGGCCCATCCGTAAAATCCACGCCCGTAGTAATAACCCGGTACGTATCCATAATAGTAACCGCCATGGTAGTAATAGCCCCGGTAAACATGCGCGTACGGGTGGCCGCCATATCCGACGTACGTCCGCCGCATGTATTCGTGTCCGCCACGCGAATACCCATGCTCTACGTAGCCCCCGTGATGTCCGTAGGAAACCACTCGGGTCACGTGGCCGTTGGCGTCGCGGTGCTCCGACACTGCTTGGCGCTGTCCCCCAGCGCTGTGGGTGATCGTCGCTCCGTGGGCAGTGTGGATCGTGCTCACTCCACCGCGCGAGTTGAACGTCGCTTTGTTCCCCGACTTGGTGGTTACGGCGGTGGTGCGTCCGGTCTTGCTTACCTCGCGGGTGTCCCCTCTCGAATTCGTTACGCTCCTGCTGCCATCCGCATGGGCGGAGGTAGCGGTATGCCCCCCGACCGAAGAACTCGCGTTCGCATGACCGGCGGTAGTGGTGTTGGTATGCCCGCCAGTAGTCGTGTTGGTATGACCGGCGGTAGTCGTGTTCGTATGGCCCGCGGTGGTCGTGTTTGTATGCACGCCAGTAGTCGTGTTCGTATGTCCGGCGGTAGTCGTGTTGGTACGGCCCCCGGTGGTTGTGTTCGTATGACCGGCAGTGGTCGTGTTGGAATGGCCTGGGGTCGCCGTGTTTGTGTGTCCATTGTTGCCGCCGGAGGGTCTAGCTCCTCCCGCGGGATGCGCCGCTGGCGCAGGTTTCGCTGCCGCGGCAGGCTTGGACGGCGCACTCGCGGCCGGTTTCTTCTGTGCCGAGACGAAAAGCGGCAGGACCATTAGCGTGAACAGGAAGAACGCTACGGTTGCCGGGTACTTAAAAATCGCGCTGAGCTTCACGTTGTCTCCTTGGCATCTCAAAATTTTCTTACCACTCTGCTGCTAAAACTGGTTGCTCTGCAAAAACTCGATAACAATTGTTGACCGCACCGAGCCTGGTTAGTCGTGTGGCCCGCACCAGATGCCCACAGCCTGCGAACGCCGGGCGCACACGAGCGAGGTTCCTGAGCCGCATATTGAGCCACGGTTTCCGGAGAATCTTCGGCAGGAGCAGAAAACCAGTTGGAAGTGACGCAAACATCCCCGGCAAATAATCGCCCTCGCCGGTGGTTTGATCCCGGCTGGCGAAGTCCCTGTCCGTAAGGACCGTGCGCGATTGGCTCGCTACTGGCATAACTGGCAGCGAAGCTTGGATTCCATAACAAGGCCGGGCAGAGTCCTCTACTAAGGAACATAAAACACCTGATCGTTAACCAATCATCCACCGCGGGGAAGGCCGGAGTCTAGCGCGGAGTTTGTAGTCGTTGCAAGCATTTGTCGTTGTAATTCACAGACAGAAAGGCAATACCCTCGCCGCTGGACCACCGTTCGCTGTCGATTCACCGCGTTCGCTGGTCATTGGCGCCAAAACTTGCCACTTGAAGGTGTTTCCGAGGGCTCGGTCGACCCGCAGGGACCCTACCCCAAACCGCTCGGCCGATATCGGGCGTCGCGGGACGGCGAAGGAGGTGTCCACGCCAAGGCCAGCCCCGCACAAGGAATCGAGCAGCGAAAGTGAAGAAACCGCACGTGGTGGCCGATATATACGCTCAGGCAGGCATCGATCTGTCCGTTGCGGGGTAGGAAAGGCAGAGCTGTGAGCGATCCAGTCCTATTCGTCGACGACGACCCGGCCGCCATCGCCAGTTTCCGGCGTTTGTACGGCCAGGAGGTAGACCTCCACACCACTTCCAGCCCCGCGGAGGGCTTGGCCTTGCTCCACGACCGCGGCCCATTCGCCGTGGTGGTCGCCGACATGATCATGCCGGCCATGGACGGCATCCAGTTCCTCGGCCGCGCCCGTGAAATCGCCCCCGAGACGGTGCGGTTAGTGCTCACCGGGCACGCCGACATCGAAGCGGCGATCAACGCGGTGAACGAAGTAAACATATTCCGGTTCTTCGTCAAGCCGTGCGCGAGGAGCACCCTGTTGAAAGGATTGCGTGACGCGATCCACCAGCATCGTCTGGTGACTGCGGAGAAGGAATTACTCGAGAAAACGCTGCGCGGAGCGGTGCAGGTATTGATCGAGGTCCTCAGTCTGGTAAACCCCGCCGCGTTCAGTCATTCGGTGCGTATTCGGCGATACGTGCAGCACATCGTCGAGGACCTGCATATCGAGGAGCCCTGGCGCTACGAGGTAGCCGCGCTGATGTCCCAATTGGGTTGCGTGAGTCTGGAGCCTGAAACCGTCGAAGCGGCCTACCAGGGCGCCGAACTGACGCCGGAAGATGCGGCGCGCTTTAATCGCCACCCCGCCCTGGGGCGCGAGCTGATTTCCCAGATTCCACGGCTGGAAGCAGTGGCCTGGATGGTCGCGCATCAAAATGACGCGCTGGGCAATTCCCTCGAAAAACAAGCCGGCGAACGCAATGAGGTGGACATCATCAGCCTGGGTGCGCAGATACTGAAGACCACTCTAACGCTGGACCGCGCCTTAACCCGCGGCTCCAGCATCGACGCCGCCTGCGCCGAAATGCTTCGACACCCCGAGCAGTTCGACACGGCGTTGGCGAGCAGTTTACGCGGCCTGCTGCCCCCGGCTCACGAAATGGACGCACGATTGTGCACCGTCAGCGAACTCCGCGAAGGGATGATGCTGCATGAAGACCTGCGGACGGCGGGCTGGGTGCTGGTCGGAACCAAGGGGCAGGAAGTCACGTTGTCTCTGATTTCCCGCCTCGAAAATTGCCTCGCGAAGAAAACCATCGCGGATAGCGTCCTGGTACTGCAACCTCGAGTCGTGAACGCCCAGCGAACCGATTGGGAGACGATGGCCAGAGAATACTCGCGGTAACCCTGGTTGCGTGGAGTTGGCTTGTGGCGCGCTACGGGCAAGCTGTTTGAAACGTCTGCGCCGTAGTTTGCTCAACGCTCGTGCTAAATGTTTGGTTCGCGCAGCCTGGGCTGGAAATAACCACCGTGTGCGGCGTATGCATCTCCTGCGCCGCCGACCCGCCGTTTGCATACATTCGAAATTCGCTCAGCACCGCGGAAACCACCCCACTCCCGTTGGACTGGCCGGAAAAAACCAACTGATTGAGTTGATCGTAGATCGCCACCGAAGCGCCGTTCATCGCCGCTCCGCTGGAATTCTGGAGCGTCAACGTGTACGTCCAGTCGATCCAGTATTCCGCGGATTGGCCGTTGTTCCCGGGGACGGTCATATCCGTAGACGTTTTCGACGCTTCGCCCTGGAAACGTGTGTCTTGAAAATGCAAGCCGCCTGGGACCGTCGGCCCGCCACCGTTCCAGAAATAAAACGTAACGTAGCTCTTCGGATTAGGGCCCGACGCGAGCGTGCAGCCGGCGCAGGTAAATGGTCCCGCGCCTCCCCAATCCACGTACAACGATGAAGTATCGCCTGAAAACGTATCGTTGGTCGCCGTAAACGCCGGGGCGTCGAGAGAGTCGAGGCCCAGGCCTGCGGCGAAGACGCCCGGCGCCGAGTTTGCCTGCAAACGCCCCGCGTAGAAATTATTCTGGGAATTATTGCCATTACCGTAGGCCGTCAGCCGCAAACCAAAACCGTCGCACTGCGCCGCGTTCGCGACCACGCTATTACTCTGGTCCGAAGCGTTCGAGGCGCCATCGTCGTACTGAACGCCATACGTGCCGCCGAGAGGGCAGCCACTGTATTCCGGATTATTGCTCTTCTCAATCACCGCCAGCGTATTCTTCGCCGCCACGGTTCCGTAGGTGGAGTTCGCCGAGCCATCAATCGAAATGCCGCGCCCCTCGGCGGGCTGGATAACGTTGTCGTGCACATTTTGTTGCTGCGCCCACGCATAAACGGCGAAATCGTTGGTGTACTGCGCGCTGCCCACAGTTCCCTGCTGGACGGTATTGCCATAAATCTGCGCACCGACAGACTCACTGAGGATTCCGCCCTGGGGTCCGCCGAGAATGGTGTTGCCGTAAATCTGCGCCGGAACAAAATTGTACTCGGCTTGCTCCACATTGATGGACGTGCCGTCGATGGCCGCGCGATCGATAATGGCGGTGACGCGATTGTGAAACGTGTTGTTAAAAATCACTGCGGCGCCCGGCACCGGCAAACCCGCATAGTCCAGATAGATTCCCGCCGCCGAATTCGACCACCACGTAATGTTCAAGTCGTGAAGCGTGGGGCCGCGATTCAATCCTTGGCCGACGCGAATCGCGTGCGCGTAATTCGCCGCAGCGCCGCTGCCCTCCACGATGTTTCCGCCATACGCGGTGAAATTATCGAACCCGCCGCCGCAGGGATTGCCGCTGGCGATGCCGAATATGTCCGGATCCCAGCAGGCTATGCCAAGGATCGCGAAGCTCGCGGAAGTTTGGCTGCCGGTGTTGTAGGTGATGGTGTGGCCATTGAGGTTCAAGGTCACGTTATTGGCCTGAATGGAAAAACAGGTGCCTGGTGACGACACGTCATTCTGCAGCGTGTAGGTTTCGCCGGTGGTGCTCAAGATGCCGCAGGCGGACGCGGGCGCTCCGCTCGCTGCGGCAGTGATCGATACGCCCAGCGCTTCGGTCGCCGTATGTGCGGGCGTGCTGGAGTCGCTCACCTCGACGGTAAAGGACGCGTTCTCGGCTTGATTCGGCACCCCGGAGATGCTCCCCGACGTTGCCTTGAGCGTCAATCCAGTGGGCAGCGTGCCGGATGCGATCGACCACGTATACGGCCCCACGCCCCCTTGCGCTCCCAGCGTCGCGGCGTACGCAGACCCCACTCCGCCGGAAGGCAGCGACGGTGTAGTGATCGCCAACTGCGCGGCAGCCTGCTGTACCGGCGGCGCGATCATGTCCGACGACGGTGGCGGCGCACTCGGACATCCGCTCAATATCAGCACCATGCAGATCATCAACGCTGGACAAGATAGCGAGCGGGCGACGTGGCCATTCATAATGCGAGGCGAGAAAAAGTAGCAGCGACCATTTTGTAGAACGGCCGGAGTATAGCAGTACCGGTAATCCTGTTGCGAGACTTGCCCAAGATTTTACAATTAATCCCCTAATGCCGCGTGCTCCTCGCACCGCCCGGACACGAATGGACCCAGCGACAACAATCTGGCGAACGGCCCCGCACGGCTGGACCGAAATGGGAATCTGGCCGACTGAACGCTCGTGAGCTGCACGCGGCCACCGAAGCGATCGCTACCAGCGGGCGCTTAGCTGTGCTAGTTTTCAGGTTCGGATCCAGGTGGAGGATGCCATCATGATCCCACAAATCGCAAAGCGTGGCTCGCAACCCCGCTCGCCGGTAGGAGCCGAACTCAGCGAATTTCCGAGTCACGAGAGTGCAGAGATCGTGGTGTAGCTGACGTGGGAGTCGCCAAAACCTAAATCGCAACACTGCCAGTAGGGACGCCCGGATGTCTATGATTCTAAAGGGCAGAGAACCTCCGAATCCAGGCTAAAAGTCATTTCATGATTGGAGGTAAGACCATTCACCGGAGGATCAATGAGGGCTAGGAACGCGTCGGATCTATGGGTAAGGCCAGCGCTGGCCTTGAGCCTCGCACTGCAGCTCGCTGTCGTTTTGCCAGTCCATGCTCAGGATTCTGCGAAGCCAGGTCCCGGAGGCCATGAAGATTGGCCGCATGACGCGGTTCGGGCGCCTCACGGGATGGTGGTGACTGACGAGGATCTGGGGTCGCAAGCCGGTGTCCAAATCCTGAAGCATGGTGGCAACGCTATCGACTCCGCTGTCGCGGTGGCCTTCGCGCTGGCAGTGGTCGAGCCCGCGGCAGGAAATATCGGCGGCGGCGGGTTCATGCTGGTCCGGCTAGCGAATGGAAAAGCGGCGTTTCTCGACTACCGCGAAGTGGCCCCGGGCAAGGCCACCCGCGATATGTACGTGGGTGCAGACGGTAAGGTGGACCCGCAAGCATCGCTGATCGGATATCGCTCCGTCGCCGTGCCGGGAACAGTCGCCGGGCTGGCACTCGCATTGAAGAAATACGGAACGATGAAGCTCGCCGACGTGATGGCGCCGGCGATTCGATTAGCCGAGCAAGGCTTTGTAGTTGACGAAAGACTGGCCACGGAGTTGCAGCAAGAGAGAACGCAGCTCGAGCCATTCCCGGTCAGCCGGCGCATCTTCTTAAACGACGGCAAGCTCCTGCGCGCGGGAGACACGCTGAGGCAACCCGAATTGGCGGCGACGCTGCAGCGCATCGCGAAGCATGGCGCGGCGGGATTTTACCGTGGCAAGACCGCGCGAATGCTGGTCGACGACATGGCCCGTTCCGGCGGAATTATCACTCTCGACGACCTCGCGCACTACACGCCCAAGGTCCGCGAAGTGTTGCGGGCCAAATACACCAGCGTGAGCGGACTCGGAAGCGGCAGCACCACGTGGGAAGTGCTGACTTCTCCTCCGCCCAGTTCAGGCGGGGTGGCGATCATCGAAGCCCTGAACATGCTGAATAACGTCCCGCTGAAAGGTTGGGACGACGCGGAGAGCGTGCATATGGTCGCCGAAACGATGCGCCGCGTGTTCGCAGACCGCGCGGCGTACCTCGGAGACTCGGATTTTGTCAGCGTCCCGGTCGCCGGCCTCACCGATCCGTGCTATGCGAAAGAAATCGCCGCCACGATCGATCTGCAGCGCGCCAGCTCCAGTAAGCTAGTCCACGCCGGGATTCCTCACACCTGCGGCGCGTCTTCCGCGTTGCTAAAGCCGCCCCAAACAATTGTAAATCTCGGCGAAGGCCCACACACCACCCACTTCTCGGTTGTCGATAGCGCAGGAAACGCCGTGGCCAGCACCTACACGCTGAATGATAGCTATGGCTCGCACGTCACCAGCTCCGCCGGTTTCCTGCTGAACGACGAGATGGACGATTTCACTTCGCAGCCAGGCGCGCCCAATCTCTTTGGTCTCATCCAGTCCGAAGCCAATGCGATCGCTCCCGGCCACCGCCCGCTGAGTTCCATGGTGCCAACCATGCTGCTTCGCGACGGCAAACTAAGCTTCGTAACTGGCTCGCCCGGCGGCCCAATGATCATTTCCGCGACCCTGCTCAGCGTCATCGACTGGATGCGCCTGGGAATGGACGCACAAGCAGCGATCAACGCCCCGCGGTTCCACCACCAATGGCTGCCGGACGTCCTGGTGTTGGAGGACAGTTTCCCGGAAGAAATCGAGCGCGCATTACAAGCCCGCGGATTCACCACCAAGCGCCGGGCGCATATCGGTAGGGTGAACGCCATCGGCATCGACCCGCAAACCGGCGACCGCTTAGGCGCCGCCGACCCGCGCGGCCACGATTCCGCCGTCGGCTACTGACCCAACTTTTCGACCGCGCGCAAATGGCGATCTAGAGCGAAACCCGGGGTAGTGTCCTAATTTGAAGCGCCTAATCGGCCTTGGTCATGACGCCCCAGCGCGCCTCCCGCGCCTATGCTTGGTCATCGCCCATTGAGGGAAGCGACAAGCGCCGGTTCTTCGCCGTGCTAAACTCAGACGCGATCAAGTCGCAAGTGGACGCGGTGAGGGCGGCAATCGTAGCGGAAGCGAGGAGGAACCGATGACGATAAACGATTTGCCGGCGATCATGGGAGTAGTTTTGATTGTGGCCGGACTCGCTCTCGTAAGCATCAACACATGGGTCCGTACCGATGGGAGGGAAAAGACCACTCAGGCCGGGGCACTCATCATTGTGGTCGGCGCATTCCTCTTGGGGCTGTCGATATTCGTGCCCCACGCAAAATAGGATTCAGTTCCGCACTTCATTCAAATTAGGACGCACACCCGGGCGAAAATTGACAAAGGTGGCTGGGTCGTTTACGCTGGTTCGTTTCATGAACTTATGCGGAGGAGTAAGGAATGGCTCAGGGCGCCACGGTCAAGAAGAAAAAGAAGTCGAAGTCGGTACTGAAGAATGCGCGCCAAACGGTGCGCCGTGCCACCATTAACCGGATCAACCGGACCCGAGTTCGCACGGCCATGCGCCGTCTGCGCGCGGCGTTGACTGCGGGCGATGTGGCCGCGGCGGAAAAGCTGATCCCACCGACATTTTCGGAACTCGATAGGTCGATTCGCAAGACGATCCTGCCCGAGAATACCGCGAACCGTTACAAGTCGCGTTTGACGCTGGCGCTCAACGCGCTGCGCGCCAAGAAAAAGGCCTAAGACCGGCGTTGCCGCGTGCGGCAACGCCCGCTAGCCTCCTGCCTGCGAATAGCAATTTCCAACCTTTGAATTTGCGCGGACGTGCGCCCATCGCTTGCCCGGCTCAGGCGGTTAGGCGCGCGATCAGGAATTCCATTACCGCGCGAGGGTTGGCGATTCCGGATTTCAGGTCGCTGTCCGCTTCGGCCAGCGCTTGCAGGCCGACCCGCAGCGCCGGCACTTTCATCTGCCGCGACTGGCGCAAAGCCATCTCCGCGGATTGCGGCCGCATCTGCAGCGCGCGAGCCGCGGCGAAGCCGCTCGTGCCCGCGGGAAGTTCCCGAGCTTCCATCAGCTTCCGGTACATCCACGCTAGCGCGCCTACAATTCCCGCGGGCTGCTCGCCTTCGCGCAATAGACTATCCAAAAATCGCATCGCCGCATCGCGCTGCCGCGTGGCCAGCATGTCGGCCAGCTGCCAGACGGTTTGCTTCTCGGCCGAGATCACCAGCAGATCGACGTCGGCAGTCGTGATGCGCCGCTTCTCGAGCGTATACAGTGAGAGCTTTTCCAGTTCGGTGCGAATGCGCGCCGGTTCGCCATTCAAAATCTCCACCAGCATCGTCACGGCGTCGCGATCGATCGCCGAACCCAATTCCTTGGCCATCGATTCGGTGAGCGCCAATGCGTCTTCGCGGCTCACCTCCAGGCTCACCATCAGCGCTTTGGCGGTCAGCACCTTCGCCAGTCGCTGCCGGTTATCCAGTTTTTCCGACTCCAGAATAAGAATGGTAAACGGCGCGGGGTCGCTCAAATATTGGTCCAGCGCATCGACCGCTTCATCGCGCGCCTTCTCTCCCAGCCGCTCGATCCGCTCCACCTCCTCGACGTACAGCAACTGCCGGGGCGAGAGCATCGGCAGGGTCTGCGCGCGCTGGACAATTTCCTCGATCCCGTCGGCGGTGGACATTCTGGTGATCGCCCAGTCCTGTGCACCATCCGGAACGTACGCCTCGCGCAGTTTCCCCCGGATCAGATCGCGCAGGTAAGGATCGGAGCCCATCAGCACAATCGCCGGCACCGGCTTCCCTTTGCCGATTTTCTCCAGCAGTTGTGCAGTGCTCAACGCAGGCATTAGAAACCCTCCAGCAGATCGGCCACCAGGCGCGCCGCAAAATCGTGGGCCATGCGTTGCAGCGCGGGCGCAGACTCCTCAAAGAAACTGGGGATGTCGCTCGATATTTGATACTCCTCGCGAAACACCATGTCCTTGTTCTCGTAGACGACCTTGTCGGTGTGCGCGTCGGTGAGCGTGGCTTTGGCGTGCACGGTGACCAGCATCGCGGTCACCTGCCCGGTGGTGGCGTCAAACAACAGCGGCACCGTCTCGATGGAAAGCACTTCCCCATGCAGCACCGCGTCGGCTGGGCCCGTAGAAACCACGCGATACTTCGTGCGCGAGAGGAATTCCCGAATTACCGCCTCGGTCAGCCGTTGTTCGATGCGATAGCGCGCGGTCTTATTCGTGAACGCGGGTATTTCCACGGTTTTCCAATCCGCAGGAAATTTCGACTCGGTGCCGGCCACGTGGTACCCGCAGCCGGCAACCGTCAGCGCCGCCAGCAGCGCCACAAATATCCACGCAGCAAGCAACGGCCATCGGTTACCGGGGAAGAACAAGCATGGCCTCCGCAACTTGCACTGCGTTCGAATCCGATGCGCGGGAAATGGTTGGAGCGGCATTCCAAACGCGGAGGAAGATCGCGGCTCCCGTGGCAATCCTCGAAGTTCGTTTCGTTACCGTGGCGGCCATCGATTCCAGACACGAACGGTAGCAAGAGTGCGCGCGAAGTGTCAATCAAGCCGGCGCAACGGGCGCTACCCGGTTACGCTGCCGGTCCTCACGGATCTCCAAGCTAGCGCTGCAAAACGCGGTAATACGCCATCGCCGCCTGGACGCTGGCCCACCGAAACGGTTCGTTGGGAATATAGAGCAGGCGGTGATTGATCATCGGCAGATCCTTCCACGCATGGTCCTCGCCGCGTTCCATGTCCGCGATAATTCGCCCGAATAACGAAGTGAGGTTTACGCCGTGGCCGGAATAGCCGATTCCGTAGTAGACGTTCTTGAATTTCCCGATGCGCCCGACCGACGGCGAAAAATCCATCGAACAGTCGACCACTCCGCTCCACGTCGTTTCGAAAGCCGTCCCCGCCAGGCCTGGAAATATTCGCGCCAGGTCCCTTTGCAGTTCCGCAAACCGCTCCTCGCGATCGGGCCGGTCGAGTACCCCGTCGTTGAATGAATAATCCGCGGTGCCCCCGCCAATGTGGATGCGATTGTCTCGAGTGAGGCCCAGATAGTGCACCAGTGTGCGGCTATCCGAGAATGGCATCCGCTTGTGCCAGCCGATCTGGGAGAGCACTTCGTTCGATAGCGGCGCCGTAATCCCCACGTAGTTATGAATCGGGACGATGCCGCTGCGAAAATATCCGAGCCGGGAGCTATACGCATTGGTAGCCAGCACCAGCGACTTCGCGCGCACGGTGTGGCCACTGGCAGTTTGCAACAGGTGCGTTTCGCCCTCTTCCATACGCGTTACCGGGGTGTTCTCGAAAATTCGCGCGCCGGCGCGTTCCGCGACGGTCTTGAGCGCATGCACCAATTTCATCGGGTGCACCTGACCGCTGTTTGGGTCGTAAAACGCGCCTTCGTACACCACGCTTCCGATCGCCGCGGCGGTGTGCTCTTTGTCCCAATACTCGACCGGGATTCCCAGCACCCGCGCGCGTTCGACGTAGGCTTTGCAGTCGGCGACGTCCGACGCCGTATTCAATACTTGCAGCGAACCGTTCACATCCAACTCGCAATCAATCTGGGCCTCCGCCGCCAGGCCGCCCAGCGCGCGAATGTTGGCCGCAGTGAGATCGTAAATCCTTTTGTCCATCGCCGGATCGGAACTGAAATTCATGTAGCGGTCCGCGGTCATGTTCAGCACCATCGCGCCGTTGCGTCCCGATGCGCCGTTGCCGCAAGTGATCGCCTCGAGCACGATTACTCGTTTGGCTGGTGAATTCTTGCGGATGTAATACGCGGAAGAAAGGCCGGTAAACCCGCCGCCAATAATGGCGACGTCGACGTCCATGTTTTCACCAAGCGCGGGATTTACAGATGCCGCGCTCTTCGCCCAGTAGCTGTGATTGGCCTCAAAGGCCGTCTCTTCCGGCCAGATTCCCGGCGACAGCTCGTCCAGCGCCACCGCTCCAACAGCCGCGCCCGCGCCGGTGAGCGCAGCCGACTTCAGAAAGGAGCGGCGGTTCAATTCTTTCATTGATATTCACCGAAGCCGTGCGCACAAGTGCCGCGGCGAAGCCTCGCGGCGCGCGGACGCGAGCATTGTGCTTGCCAGGGGCATCCAAGTCCAACTTTCATTGTTTACCAAATCGCGAAACTTTAACGAACGTAATCGCGTATATTAGTCCGCACACGCGCCACCGATTTCCACATGGAGCTTCCGCATGGAGCTGCGAATTGAAGGCTTAAGCAAAGTTTATCCGAATGGGGTGAAGGCGCTCGACAACGTCTCCCTCATCATCCCCAGCGGTATGTTCGGGCTGCTGGGTCCCAACGGCGCCGGCAAATCCACGCTGATGCGCACGCTGGCCACCCTCCAGGAGCCCGACACCGGCACCGCGCGCATGGGCGATCTCGACGTGCTGCGGCAGAAGCACGAAGTCCGCAAAATCCTGGGGTATCTGCCGCAGGATTTCGGCGTGTACCCGCGCATCAGCGCACAGGAAATGCTCGACCACCTAGCGCTGCTGAAGGGCTACGTCAACCACAAAGAACGCCGCGAAATCGTGGACGCCATGCTGCATCGCATCAATCTCTATGCCGAACGCAAGAAGGCCCTTTCCAGTTTTTCGGGCGGCATGCGCCAGCGATTCGGGATCGGCCAGGCCTTGCTCGGCAACCCGCAACTATTGATCGTGGACGAACCCACCGCCGGGCTCGATCCGGGCGAGCGCAATCGCTTTTACAACTTGATCTCGGAAGTGGGCGAAAACGTGATCGTAATTCTCTCCACCCACATCGTGCAGGACGTGATGGAGCTGTGCACCAACATGGCCATCATCCATCAAGGCAGGGTGCTGTTTGCCGGCGTTCCGGACGAAGCGGTGCGCAGCCTGGACGGCCGCATTTGGAAGAAGTTCATCACCAAGGCGGAGATGAAGGCCTACGAGGAAAAGCACCGCGTGATTTCCAGCAAATTAATCGCCGGCCGGCCGCTGATCCACATCTTCTCCGAGCAGCGACCCGGCGACGGCTTCGAGCCGGTTCCCGCGGACCTGGAAGACGTATTTTTCTCCCGAATTTCCGGCTTGCAATAAGGAGCACGCGTGTTCCTACATTTTCTATCGTTTGAAATTCGCTATTGGCTGCGCTCCTGGATGCTGTGGATCTTCCTGGCCATCATTTCGCTGATGATCTTCGGCGCGGTGAGCACCGACCAGATCCAGGTAGGCGGCGCGCTGGAAAACACCTATCACAATGCGCCGTTTGTGATCGAAAACTACTACGCCCTCATGTGCCTGCTGTGCATATTGATGACCACCGCGTTTGTGAATGCCGCAGCCTCGCGGGAATTCGAGTACAACACCCACCAAATTCTATTCACTACCCCGCTGAGTAAATTCGATTACCTGGGCGGCCGCTATCTCGGCTCCGCGCTGATCTCGGTGATTCCGCTGCTGGGAGTTTCCGTCGGAATTCTGGCGGCCAAGTATATGCCGTGGGTAGACGCGGAGCGCTGGGGGCCGGTGATCTGGTCCGCGCACCTGAAAAGCATTCTGGTTTTCGCGATTCCCAATACGCTGCTGATCGCAGCCATCATCTTTGCCATCGCCATCTGGACGCGCAGCACGGTTACCTCGTTCATTGGCGGTCTGCTGCTGCTGGTTGCCTACGCCGTCTCGCAGGCGCTCACCACCGACTTGCAGAACGAAACCATGGCCGCGTTGATCGACCCCTTCGCCATCCGCACCTATGCTCTGGCCACGAAATATTGGACGGTTGCGGATAAGAACCATTTCTCGCTCGGACTTTCCGGCTTGCTCTTATGGAATCGCGTGATCTGGGTTTCGGTCGCGGCAGCGATCTTCGCTCTCGGGTACAACCGTTTTCAGTTTGCCGAGCGCGGCAGCAAGAAGAAAAAGGCGGTCGAGGCAGACGCCCCGGCGCTCGCGGCGCCTGCGGCGGCCTTACCCGCCGGGGAACGCGAATTCGGCCTGCGCGCGCAGTGGATTCAGTTCTGGGGCTCAACCAAGACCGAATTCAAGGGGCTGGTGAAGACCACCTCCTTCATCGTCCTCACCCTCGCGGCCCTGCTCAACTGCATCCCCACGCTCATCTTCAATGCCTCGGAGGGATTCGGGAATCATTCGTTTCCGGTCACCTACCGTATGTTGGAGCTCATCGCCGGCACGCTCTACTTCATGCTCATCGCCATCATCACTTACTACGCGGGCGTGTTGGTGTGGGAAGAGCGCGACACGCGCATGGACGATATCCACGACGCGCTGCCTCATCCCGAATGGCCTAGTTACCTGGCGAAATTCGTCGCGCTGATCTCCAGCGTTTTTATCATCCTGTGCGTGGTGATGACCGCCGGAGTAGCGGTTCAATTCTTCCAGCATTATCACCGCTACCAGCTCGGCCTGTACGTTTCCACCATGCTGGGAATCGATTTCAGCGGGTTCGTGATGCTGGCGGTGCTGGCGTTTTTTATCCACGTCATCTCGCCCAATAAATACATCGGCTACTTCGGGTTTATTGCGTTCTTGATCGCCAATGCTTTCGTCTGGCGGCCGCTGCGGATCGCCACCAACATGGTGCAGTTTGCCGGCACCCCGGATATGGTGTACTCGGATTTCTACGGCTACCAACCGTTCCTCGCCGGATTCCTGTGGTTCACACTGTATTGGGGCCTGTTCTGCCTGCTGTTAGCGGTCGCCAGCATCGTGCTGTGGCGGCGCGGCCGCGATACCGGATGGCGCCATCGTTTGCACGATGCCGGCTGGCGGTTTCACGGCGCGCTGCGCGGCTTG
Source organism: uncultured Acidobacteriota bacterium (assembly GCA_963725655.1). Classification (GTDB taxonomy): domain Bacteria; phylum Acidobacteriota; class Terriglobia; order Acidiferrales; family UBA7541; genus CAVRXT01. Next base: position 2,551,505 of record CAVRYY010000001.1, read on the forward strand.
GCGGTGGTCGCACTGCTCAGTTTCTTAACGGTTGGCGGCTGGGTGTTTTATAACACCAAGGTCTTGAACCAACTGGTTCCCACCGTCGACCGCGAGCGGCTCACCGCCGATTACGAGAAGACCTACAAGAAATATGAGAATTTGCCGCACCCGCGCATCACCGATGTAAAGTACGCGATCGATCTGTATCCCGAAACGCGCACTATGGTCATGCACGGCGAGCAAACCATTAAGAATGAAACCAACGGACCGATAACCAACATCCACTTCGTCGTCGACGACAATTACGATACCCAGATCGATCTCGGCGAAGCCAACCTCACCACCGACGATAAGCGCCTGGACTATCGAATTTACGAACTCGCCGTGCCCATGCAGCCCGGCGAATCGCGGATCATGCGCTTCACCGTAAAGACTCACACCCGCGGGTTTGAGAATTCCGTTACCAATCGGCAGATCATGCAGAACGGCACCTTCTTCAACAGTGGAATCGTCCCGCAAATTGGCTACCAGCCCAACAACGAGCTTACCGACCGCAACAAGCGCAAGAAGTACGGTTTGAAGGAAAAGGCCTTGATGCCGGTGTTGGAGCGTAACTGCACCACCGACTGCATGGATAGCTACCTCAACAACAACGCCGATTGGGTGAACGTGGAAACAGTGATCAGCACCACTCCCGATCAAATCGCCATTGCCCCGGGTTCGCTCGAACGGGAGTGGACCGAGAACGGCCGCCGCTACTTCCAGTACAAACTGGATCATTTCTCGCTGAACTTTTATTCGTTCATGTCCGCGGACTACACCGTGCAGCGGACCGAGTGGAACGGCGTGAAGATCGAGGTGTACTACCTGAAGGAGCAGCCGTGGAACGTGCCGAAAATGCTCAGCGCGGTGCAGAAGTCGTTCGAGTACTACACCACGAATTTCGGACCGTACCCGCACAAGGAAGCGCGCATCATTGAGTTTCCGCGCGTCGCCGCATTTGCCCAGGCCTTTCCGGGAAGCATGCCGTACTCGGAGTCTATCGGGTTCATCGCGAACCTCGAGCATCCCGACGACATCGACATGGTCACCTACGTGGTGGCGCACGAAATGGCGCATCAATGGTGGGCGCACCAGGTGGCTGGCGCGAACATGGAGGGAGCAACCTCGACCTCGGAAACGCTGGCGCAATACTCCGCGCTGATGGTGATGGAAAAACAGTACGGCCGCGACACCATGCGCAAATTTATGGAATACGAGATGGACAACTATCTGCGGTCGCGCGGCCGCGAACTGCTCAAAGAGCGGCCACTGCTGCGCGTCGAGGCCAACCAGGGATACATCCACTATCGCAAGGGTAGCGTGGTGATGTATTACCTGAGGGAAATGATCGGCGAGGACGGCGTCAATCGCGCGCTGCGTAAGGTGCTGCAGCAATACGGATACGCGCAACCTCCCTACCCCACTTCGTACGCGCTGGAAGACGCGCTGCGGGAACAAACGCCCCCCCAACTGCAGTATCTGTTGACCGATTTGTTCGACGACATCACTCTGTTTTCGAATCGCGCCTACACCGCCACCGCGCGCAAGCGTAGTGACGGCAAGTACGATGTGACCATCGACGTCGACGCCCACAAGTTCAAGGCCGACGACCAGGGCAACGAGAAGGAAGTTCCGGTGGATGATTGGATCGAAATCGGCGCGCTATCCGCTCCGCCGAAAGGCAAAAAATACGGCGCGGTGCTCTACCGCCAGAAGCTGCACATGAATTCAGGCCGCCAGACATATACCTTCGTCACCGACACTCTGCCCGACAAGGCAGGCATCGATCCTCTGCTGTTGCTGATCGACCGCATTCCCAGCGACAACTTGAAAAAAGTGACGTTGCAGGACGCGGGCACGCCTGGGAAGTGATCGCGGCGCGTTGGGTCCGAACCCGGATCCGGAATATTCGGTCGGTTTCGTAAATCTGCTTCAGTTTTTTTTCCAGCGAGCGGAGTCCTTTCCGGCTCGCGTGTTCGACGAAACCACACACCCGGGAAATTAGATTCGAGCAGGAGAAACGTCGTGCCGATCCGAATTGCCGAGATGTCCGAAGCAAATGCCATCACCGGTGTGATCAATGCAGCCTTCGGCCAAGCGGAACGCGCCTTTGCTGACGGGGATCGCATCACTCTCATCGAAGTGCAGTCCAATTTGGACACCGGCGAATTCCTGGTCTCCGAGGAAGACGGAGTCATCACCGGGTGCGTGTACGTGAAAATGCAGGGCGATAGGTCATACCTCGGGTTGCTGGCAGTCGATCCCAAGACGCAGAAGTCAGGATTAGGATCGAAGCTGATGAACGCCGCAGAGGATCGTTGCCGCAACGCAGGCAGCCGATTTATGGACATTTTGATCGTCAACCTGCGGAAAGAACTGCCGGACTTCTATCACCACCGAGGGTATCAGGAGACTGGCACCGAGCCGTTTGCAGCCGGTTTCACTCCGCTGGTCCCCTGCCACTTCGTGAAAATGTCGAAGCCGCTCTAGGTTCTATCGCTAGACCGGAATCACCAGCAGTTCCTCGGCGATTTGCACTGCGTTCGCCGCCGATAATCGCAGGTTATCCGCCACGCCCCACAACCACAGCGCCGACGGCACGTTGGCATCGTGATCCGCTCGCGCCAGCTGAATGCCATTTTCTCCGGCGGTCGATACATTGGTTGGCGGCGAACCGGCTACAGCCACTTGCATGCCGGCGGCAGCGAGTGCTGCTTCCACCTTGCTGCGATCGGGCGGCGAGGGAAACTCCGCATAGCAACTGAATGCGTAGCCGTAAAACGTGGGCGGCTGAACAATCTGAATGGCCGGAACCGGCGCGCGTCCATCGATATACTGCGCGATTCCCTTGGCGATGGCCGAACGCACACTAGCGAGATTCGCGCGCGATGCAGGCCCAAACGCGGACAACAGATTGAACGCCACCTGCGCGTCGAAAACGGCCTGGGTGATCGGTCGAAACGAAAGCAGCGTGGTGGCCTGGGCTTCGAGTTCGTCCACCCCGTCCTGATCCAGCTCCGAGACGGGAGGATAAAATGTGATCGCCAGACGCACCGGAGAAAACTGCTGCAGGCCCGCCACGATGGTGCAAGCGATCAGCACCGCGGTTGCCGGAGATGAATACGGAGCCGTGCCGGGCGCTCCGTTTTTGCTGGCCGGCGGCGGAGGCGGAAGCAATTTCGAAAGCGCCGGAATCCACGGGAACGTGCCCGCTTCGTGCGCCAGGCCTCCGGTGAGGTCGATTACCGTGGCGCCGGCGCGGCGTGCGGTGAGCCAATCCCGGGCGGCAGATTCGGGGCTGCCCGCAAAAAACGAAAAACGCACGCCCTCAAAGCTGTCTTCCGCGATCGCACGGATGAAGGAAGGTTCGCCGCCGGCCTCGGTAAGCGTGCCGGCCGCGGCCACTTCGTCGAGCAATACAAAATCGGTAGCCGGAAAGCTGCGGTCTTCGAGAACCTGCTTCAGCTCTTTACCTCGGAGCGTTGAGGCTCCGGCAATGGCGACACGACACGTGCCGTCTGCAAGTCTGGTCATATTTTCCTAGGCGGGGCGCGCCGTGTGTCTGTGGCGGCGCAGGATTCGGATCAATTCGAGCACCGGACCATGGATCACGTACAGGCCGCCCATCAGGAGCAAGGTGAGCCGGGAATAAAAAACCACCGCGCCGAGCGCCAACGCTCCCAAAACGATCACCGGACCGGACGCGCGCCGTTGTTGCAAGCGTATGTCTTTAAAACTGTAGTAGCGAACGGTGCTGGACATCAAAACGCCCAGAGCCAACACCAGGGTCAGCGACAATATCGCGAAGATCACGCCCGGTACCGGTCCGTAAGAAGCGTGCACCATCGCGGCCACCATTCCGGCCGCGGCAGGGCACGGCAGCCCCACGAAATAGCGAGAGCCTCCCGGGGCCATCCCCTGAATGTTGAAGCGGGCCAGGCGCCACGCGCAGCAGGCCACGAAGATGAAACAGAAGAGCCAGCCCGCCTGGTAAATGTGCAGGCTCTGCCCCATAGCTACCGAGGGCAAGTCGCGAACGCCCCAGGCGTAGATCAGGAAGGCTGGAGCGATGCCGAAGCTGACGATGTCGGCGAGCGAGTCGAATTGTTTGCCGAACTCGCTGTTGCTGCCAGTGAGCCGGGCGACGCGGCCGTCGAGGGCGTCGAACAGAATAGCGTAGCCAATTGCGCGGGCGGCATGGTCGAGGTCCCCGATGCGTCCCTCAAGGGTGGCGAGAATCGCGTAGTAACCGCACAGCAGGTTGCCGAGGGTGAAAAGACTGGGGAGGATATATACGCCGCGCCGCAAATGACGGTTGCGCGGCCGCAGCACTCGCGGGCCGGGCGATTCGGCGCGCGAAGCAAAGTCCAAGCTGCCTAACTCGCTGTTTGCTTCGTTGTTGATTTCCACCTCGCCAGAATACTCGATCCGCCCGCTACTTTGTCGCCCAGCGCGACAACAATTTCCGCATCCGCAGGTAGCCAGACATCCACCCGCGACCCGAAACGGATGATCCCGAAAAGTTCGCCCTTGCTCACCACGTCGCCTGGAGACTTCCAGCTAATCACTCGCCGCGCGATGGCGCCGGAAATCTGCTTGAAAACCATTTCGCCAGCCGGGGTTTCGATGGCGATGACGTTCTGCTCGTTTTCCATCGAGGCCCGGCTGCGGTACGCGCCGTAAAACTTCCCCGGCCGGTATTCCACTTTGGTCACTCGTCCGGCTACCGGCGCGCGGTTGACGTGTACGTTAAAGACCGACAGGAAAATGCTGATCCGCTTGCCAGGCCGCGTTCCCATCGGCTCATCGACGATTATCACCACTTTGCCGTCCGCCGGCGATACCACCGCGTCGGGGTCGGACGGGATCACCCGGTTCGGATTGCGAAAAAAGTAACAAACGAAAAGCGCCAAAACCAGGAAAATAGCCAAGGGCCATTTCCGCCCCAGCAGCAGCTGCAAAATGAATCCCAGCGCGAGTAGCGGCGCTGCAAATCGATACGCGTCTTTCACCATGTAGGGGCTGTCACGCTCTCCGAAGACACCGCTATTGTGCCACACATCAAGATGGACCGCGGGGCGTTCAGCTCGCTCGCGCTTGTCGCTGGCGGGACTCGGGTTCGCTGTGTTCGTGCTGGCGCCGGTTGACCAGCTCTTCGATCTGATCCTTGAGCAGCAACTTTGTCTTTTTGAGATTTATTTCGCGGGTGAGGTCGTCATCCAGGTTGCGGTATTGCTCTTGAAGAATTTCTGCCAATTGCTTTTCACAGCGGGAGTGTTCTTGAGCCAGATGCTGAATTTCCGGATCCGAATTCATCAGCATCTTGCGAATGTCATTCGACGTAATGGCCATTCGTACCCTCCTCGTCTTGTGGCGGATGCACTACATTCGCGCAAATTATCACAATTCGCAGGGCCCCGCCAAGGGCTACGACCATGTATTTTGCACTCCGATTGTTTGTACTCCGCCGGTACCCGTACTCCGTCCGCGGAGTCGTGCCAGGCTCACTCGAGTGACCGGGAAAGCAGAAGGGCATCTTCCGTGGGAGACTGATAGTAATTTCGACGCTGGCCAGTGACCTGAAACTCGTGACGCGCGTAAAATTCAGCGGCGCCGGAATTCGACTCGCGCACTTCGAGGAACGCCCTCGCCGCGGATTCCGCCTTCGCGTGCCGCAAAACTTCGCCCAGCAGCGCGCTTCCAATTCCCTTCCGCCGGCACGTTGCCGCGACCGCAATATTCAGAATTTCAAGTTCGCCCGCAGCGCACCGTGAGATCACAAATCCGCACACGCCTTCCACGTCGCTCTCCGCTACATACACTTGGAACTGGCTTGCGGACAAATTTTCGTAAGCGCTCGGCTCCCAGTGAGCCACGCCGGGACTGCTGTCCTGGATGGCCAGGACGTGGGGGATATCGCGGAGGTCCATACGACGAACGCTCACAGCATCGGTGGGGCTCACGGCCCTTTCCAAAGTAACTCGGCTTCCGTCGGCCGGATGTAGTTGGCGTCCAGCCGCAACGCATCCACCACCAAGCCGCGGCGATGCCTCTCGATGCCGGTTCGCCCGACGACCGGCGCCAGAAGTGGGGAGACGGTCTCGAGGGCATGCCCCCGCCAGAATTCGGACTGCTCCAGCGCCGCCGCTAATACCTCGGGAGTAGCGCTGACAAACCCCACGTCCTGCGCGCCCAACGCAGTTCGATCGCTGCCGGATCGGATAGCAGATGGTTCCTCGGCGGCAATGGTTTGTGCGACATAAGCCAGAAAGGCGTCCGGGCTCATCGACACTTCCTCGCCGATTAGGCTGAGTGCTTCCCCAGATCGGCTGTAAACCGCGCCGTAGACCCCGCCGCGGCGCGCATCGATGTAGGCCGCCAGTATCGGGGCGGGACTATGGCTCTGTACCGCTAACGCCTCCAGGGCGCTCACCGCTGCAACCGGGGTCCCGAAGACTTCGGACCAGCCTTTCACCGCGGTGATGCCGACGCGTAGGCCGGTAAACGATCCGGGGCCCACCACTACGGAAAACAGCTCGAAGTCGCGTACCGTAAGTCCCAGTTCTTTCATCAGCGATTCAAGATGGCGAAACATTCGTGTGGAGTAAGCCTCATGACTATCGGTCATGGCCGCGCCGACGAGTCTCAAGTTGCGAAGGATCGCGAGGCTTCCGGAGGGCGTACTGGTGTCGAGAGCGAGAGAAATCATCAGGTACCGAGTATAGGGCAATTGGTAGGCCAAACATGCAAAAAACCGCATAAAAAGGCCCTGTTTAGATTCCGAAATCGTAATAGTTAGCTTGACGCAAATCACTCGTGTGCCTAATATGGAACTACGCGTTTCTCAGGGGAGGGCAGTCGCTCCTATGGACTTTAAACTAGGTGATAAGGTTGTTTATCCTAATCACGGTGTGGGCGTAATTGAACAGATTAGTTACGGTTACATGAATGGAAAGTCTGAAAAGTACTACATGCTGCGCATCGTCTCCAGTGGGCTAAAGGTGATGGTTCCGCAGACAAACATCGACAGTGTTGGCCTAAGAGCCGTCATTCGTTCCACCCAGGCCGGCGCCGTTTTTTCCTACCTCGAAAAAGGCCGCTCCGCATCTCATCACGACTGGAAGCATCGCTTTAAGGAGAATTCCGAGCGCATGCGCACCGGTTCGTTGATGGAAGTGGCAGCCGTCTTGAAGGGTTTGGTCGCCCTCAGCCGCACCAAGCCGCTGTCGTTCCGCGAAAAGAAGATGCTCGAACGCGCCAAATATCTGCTGATTAGCGAATTGGCCACCGTTCGAAATACCAGCGAGCAAATCGTCGAAACCAACCTGGTTCGCGCGCTGGCCAAGGCCCGGCTACAGATGCCGGAGTCGTTTGAACAACCGCTAGCCGATTAAGCCTTAGCGGTTCGTCGATATTACCTGGTGGGGCGCAGCTACTGTGGGTGCGCCCCGCAGGTTCCCTCCCTTAGCAGCGCTTCTCGTAACCCATTTTCGTCGCTACCCGTGTCGGTAAGGCCTACTTTCGTGGCGCTTTTGGAGGCTTTTTCGGCGATTTTCGGGCTCCCCAGGCGCCTCCGCCCGGAGTCTCGATGCGCACAATTGCGCCAGAACTGGCATAAAAGCTGCATTTCGAGCCAATTTTTACCGATTTTCCACCCTTTACCGCGCGAATACTGTTCTCACCCTTTTCCCCCGCCCCTCCCCCCTCCAAGCCGTAGGGAGGGATTTTGCGGCGGTCGGAAAGGAGGGCGACTTGGGCGTCCACCAGAAACTCGACCTCACGGATGATCCCTTCGCCGCCGCTGTAGCGTCCTTTGCCTCCGGAGCCGCGGCGAATGGCGTAGCGGTGGACGCGGACCGGATAGGCGTGTTCGAGGACTTCTACGGGAGTGTTGAGCGAGTTGGTCATGTGGGTGTGGATCGCGCTGACGCCGTCGCGGGTGGGACGGGCGCCCATGCCCCCGGCGATGGTCTCGTAATAGGCGAAAGGCTGGCGATTGCGCCCGGGACGCGTGTCGGTCCCGCCGAAGGTGAAATTGTTCATGGTGCCCTGACTGGCGGCGGGGATCTTGGCTGGGATCGCTTTGGCTAGCGCACGGAGGAGCGTATCCACAATGCGCTGAGCGGTTTCCACGTTGCCTCCGGCGACCGCGGCGGGCAGGCAGGCGTTGACCACGGTGCCTTCGGGCGCGATGACTTCAAAGGGCCGGAGCAAACCGGACGTCGCTGGGACCACATCGTCCAACAAGCAGCGAAAAACGTACATAACCGCGGATTCCGCGATGGCGCGCACCGCGTTCACGCTGCCTTGGCACTGCGGGGCGGAGCCCGTGAAATCCACTTGGGCGCGGTTGCCGGCGATGCGAATGGCGACGCGGATGGGTACGGGCTGGGTGCTGATGCCGTCGTCGTCGAGGTCGTCGACCGCTCGGTAGGTGCCATCCGGGATGTCCCGGAGCAGAGCCCGCATCATGCGATGGGAGTATTCCAAGAGATGGCCGCAATAGGTGAGTATTGTGGCCAGGCCATACTTGGCGACGCTTTCGACTACCCGGCGCTCGCCGGTACGGCAAGCGGCGATCTGCGCGGTGAGGTCGCCTTCCCGCTCGCGCGGCGAACGGGTATTGGCGAAGAGCAGCGCCAGCACGTCGCGGTTCAGGCTTCCGGCGTGCAGAACTTTTACCGGCGGGATGCGCAGACCTTCCTGGAAAATTTCCCGCGCGAGGCCCATGGAGCCCGCGGATGCCCCGCCGACGTCGGCGTGATGCGCGCGATTGGCTACGTAGAAAGCGGGGCGGCGGCGGGCGTGACCGGGAACGTATACCGGCATCACCACGGTGAGGTCGGGGAGATGTGTCCCGCCGGCGTAGGGATCGTTGAGCAGCGCGGCGTCGCCGGGGCGCAAATCGAGTTCTCGCACGGCCGATTGGACCGAGGCGGGCATCGATCCCAGGTGCACCGGCATGTGATCGCCCATGGCGATCGCCTGCGCGTCGGAGTCGAAGATGCTGCAGGAGTAGTCGCGGCGCTCTTTGATGTTCGGAGAGAAAGCGGAACGCCGCAGGACTGCGCCCATCTCTTCGGCGATGGAATGGAAAAGATTCTTCAGGATTTCCAGTTGGACGGGATCGAAGCTGCGGGATTCCCTTTTCATTGGGATTTCCTGGCGAGCGACAGCAGGAGATTCTCGTAGGAGTCCACATGGGCGCGCCAACCCGGCGGGACCAAGGTGGTGCCGCTGTATTCGGTGACCACCGCGGGACCGGCGAAGCGATTTCCGGCGCGGAGGAGCGCGCGGTGGTACACCGGCGTTTGGCGTACCAAACCGCTGAAGTAGATGGGGCGAACCCAGGCGATGGCCTTGGTTGCGTTAGCAGTGCCTTCGCGCCTGCGCGGCAGCGCGGGCTTGGGCACGATGCCGGTAGCGCGGATGCGGACGTTGACGACCTCCACCGGACGAGCCACGTCGGCGTAGCCATAGCGCCGCGCGTGCTCCTGGTGAAAGCGATCGACGAAGTCGATCGCTGACGGAACCATTAAATCGAAGGATTGCCCGACGTATCGGACGTCCAGCAACCTCTCCAGCCGCACTTGGCGGGCTGCAAAACCCTCGCCGCGCATTTCATGCGCGGCTTGGCGATCCAGCGCGCTGAAAGCGCGCTGCAGAGCGCGAGCGAAACCCAGGTTTCGCTCGCGGCGGCGGGGCGACTTCTCCTCTCCGCCGAGCGGAACTTTCATGAGTACGGTCCGCGAAAAGTCTTTCACCACGTCGGCGCGAAGAATGCCCAGCGCCGATAGCCCTCCGGGGAATTTAGGTACTAAGACGCTGCGCATGCGCAGCGCCGCGGCCAGCCCGCAGGCGTGCAGGCCTCCCGCACCTCCGAAAGCGACCAGCGCGTAGTCGCGCGGGTCGTAGCCGCGCTCCACCGAGATCACCCGGATCGATTTCTCCATGGCCGTATCGGCGACATCCAGAATCCCCTGCGCGAAAGCTTCCACCGACGGCATTCGCCCGCGAGCACGTTCCATCCGCCGCCGCGTGCGGTCCTCATCCAGTAGAAATTCGCCGCCAAGCAACGCATCCGCACCGAGATGACCGAGAATGAAGTGCGCGTCGGTGACGGTCGGCTTTTCTCCCAGCCCGTAGGCGATCGGACCGGGATCAGCGCCCGCGCTTTCCGGTCCGACGCGGAGCGCTCCGGCGCGGTCAAACCGCGCGATCGATCCACCACCGGCGCCGACGGTGTGAATATCGAGCATGGGCAAGGCGACGGGCACGCCGGCCACCACCGATTCGGTTGTGGTGCGGACTCCGCCGGAAGTGTTCTTGCCGCCGCCCGTTTCGATCAGCGCAACGTCAGTCGATGTGCCTCCCATATCGAAGCTGATGATGCGCGGCAGGCCAGCGAGGGCGGCGACGTACTGCGCGCCGAGCACACCGCCTGCGGGACCGGAGAGAATCGTGCGCACCGGTTCGCGCGCAGCCACCGCGGCAGAGCAAACGCCGCCGTTGGACTGCATCACGCGAACCGAATGGCTGCTCGCGCTTCGCCGCCGGCGCGGGCTGGTCCTTGACGGTCCTGCGAGATCAAGTGCCAGAGATTGCAGATTCCGCAGGTAACCTGCCATCACTGGCACGAGGTAGGCGTTCGCCGCAGTGGTCGCGGTGCGCTCGAATTCCCGAATCTCCGGCAGAATTTCGTGGGAGACCGACACGGCGTGGCCATCCGCACGCAGACGACGCGCCAGCATTCGTTCGTGCGCGGAATTCACAAAGGAGAAGAGGAAACATATCGCCACAGAGTCGCCGCGGCAGGCACGGACGCGTCGGGCAATGCGGTCGAGTTCCGCGGAAGTTGGCCGCAGAATCACATTTCCATCGGCGTCCACGCGTTCGCGTAAGCCCAAGCGCCGCTCGCGCGGGACCAGCGGCGGCGGAGGGCTGGCGAAGAAATCGTAGAGCTGGGGACGCGCCTGGCGTCCGATTTCGAGGACGTCCTCAAAGCCCGCGGTGGTGACCAGCACCACTTTTCCCCCGCGCCGCTGGAGCAAAGCGTTGGTGCCGACGGTAGTGCCGCAGATGAGTTCCCCGGCGGGCGAGGCGCTGGATTCTCCGCTTCGGGAGAGCGCGCGCTCGATGGCGGTGCGAATGGCGGCGGCCGGATCGGCGGGCGTCGACGCTATTTTCAGTATTTGAAGACTTCCGCGGCGGAGGAAAACACAGTCGGTGAACGTACCGCCGGCGTCGATGGCAATTCGGATCATCCGCCGCCGATCATGCCACAAGACCGCGCGGCTCCGGCGCGGATTCCGCCGAAGCTGGCGCGGCCGGGCATTTAACTAGGTGGCGGCCGAAGCCGTTTTGCCCAGGATCGCTTCGATCTGGGAAATGTGATTCAGGTCGTGACCGGCGTACATCAGCGCGATTCGCTCGATGCTCTCTTCTCCGCGTTCAGAGTGGTTGCCGTAGTGCTTCCACTGCGGAGGATCGAGAGACGCGAGCAGGTCAAGATTGGCTTCGCGAAGAACGCGAAAGAGCTGCAAGCTCTTATGGGGATCGCGCTTCGAATACTTCCCTGCCGAGGCCCAGCTATCCTGATCGAAGCCCATGATCGCGCAGCCCGGCGCGCCAAGGACCGAACGCATGCGATAGCCACCGACGAGTTCGGTTTCTGAAAGATGTGCCAGTATTTCGGCGATCGACCATTTATCCGGGGCTGGGCGCTGGGCAAGCTTCTCGTTGGATACCCCGTGGATCAGGCGTTCGATATGGGCAATGGTGGTGGATTGAATCTTCAGTGGGTCCTTGCCAGCAGCCATGCCGCTAATGCGCGTCTTGTACTCTTCAATCGTTTCTTTAGCCATCGTTCGCTCCTCCGGGAGGTCGCCCCTGAACTTCGATTCTAACTACCGACCGGCATCGACGCCAAGATCGGCATAGCGGCTCGGCACGACGGAAGAAGTCAAATTGGACGGGCCCAGCGTCCCTTCTGCTACGCCACCTCAGGGGCAGGGCCACGAACGGAGCCAAACCTCTGTCGTCGCGGATATCTAGTGCCGCGTCAAGGCGGCCGCTCAGCGACACGGCCGCAATTGAGCCCGGTTTTGTGAGAGCTACCTCTTCCGGTGTAAGCAAACCACCACTAGTACCTCGGCCTAGAATCTCGGCGAGTGCTGTGCCTTTGAAAGACAGGGTACCGTGTCGTATCTATTTCGCCGATATATTGAGCGGTTATTCCTGGTGGCTCATTTGTTGCCAGGCCCCTCGTTTTCGTCCAAAGCGTTTTTTGCGGGACACCGGGCGGTCGTCTAAATAGCTCAGGTGCGCCCCAACACCCACTCGGTGCTGGGCCGTCGGGCGGTCCCAGGTGGTGCGCACCGACGGGAGCGGCGGTGCCACGCCGACCGGCGCCGGCGCTAGGCGCCAGGATTGCCTGTTTTGGAAACTTACTTGACGTTTCGCCCCGCCTGATTTCTCCACCGAATACAATTGTTATTGGGAAATCGCGGTTAGGACTACGCGGCGGCCACACCGTTCGCTGCGAACAGGGTGCGAGATTCATGACCACACACAAAGCACGGCGAGCCAAGCCGGAGGAGCAGGAGCTCGACGATAAGCGCAAGGAGCGGACCCAGCTTGAGTCCGAGCTTGCGGACCGCGAGCTGCGCCTCACCAGCCTGCACGCCGAGCTGTTTGCATTTGAACGGCAATACTTGCGGCAGGTGGGGCTGCGTTACGCCGAACTGGATGAGTTGAAGGCGCTGCTGGCCGAGAAAATGGTGGAGCATGATCCGGGGCAGGAGCGACTGCACCGGGCCGCCGAGCAGGCTCGGGCCCGTGCGCAGGAATCGCAGGCCGCGGCGGGGACCGAAGGACTCGAAGCGCCGCCATCGTTTGCGCCCACTGCGGAGATCAAGAGCGTTTACCGCGAAGTGGCGCGCCGGGTGCATCCTGACCTGACCTCCGATCGCGCCGATCGCGCCAAGCGGCAAACTTTGATGGCCGCGGCGAACGCCGCGTACAAGACCGGCAACGTGGCGCGCCTGCACACGTTGCTCGCGGATTACGAAGCGAGCCCGGAAGCGGTGAAGGGCGAAGGCGCGGGAGCGGACCTGGTGCGAGTGATCCGGCAGATCAGCCAGGCGCGCAACCGAATTTCGGAAATCGAGGCGGAGATCGAGCAGATCATACGCTCGGATGTCTTCCAGCTGCGGGTCCGTTGCGAGGAAGCCGAGCAAGCCGGCCGCGACTTATTTCAGGAGATGACCCGGCGCGTCGAGGAGCAGGTGGCGCATTTGCAGCAGCGCCTGCAAGACCAGCCGATGGAGGTGGGTTCATGAAGCACACTCGATCGCAACCGCAATCCGGATCGACGACGATCTCGAAGCGTGCATCCCGCGCGTTGGCCGCGCAGTCCGCGGCACTGGTGCGGCGGGGACTGCGCGATCTGGCCCGCGATTCGAACTGGCTAATCAAGAAACTCTTTACCCGCCGGATGAACGAACTGGTGATCTCGCCGACCGGCCAGGTGTGCGCCACGTCGTACGATGCCCGCGCCAGCCGCGCGCGCATTTCGATCTTCGATATCGAGCTGAGCGTGCCGGCATTCAATCTGGATGTTCCGTACGATCATCCTCCGGAAAAACCGGCGGAGCGAGCGTCGTTTGCGTGGTCTCCCGATGGCAGATACGTGGTGGCCGCGTCGCCCGATGGATCGCAGGAACTGCACTTGCTGGACGTCCAAGCCCGATCTCACGTGCGCTTGCTGAATTCTTTCGAGCAGGCGCCTGACTCGCTGACCTGGGCCAGCAGCGGAAATTATTTCGCGGCCAGTTTCGCGGCGGGTGATTTTTCCTCGATCCGCGTATGGCGTAAGGCAAGTGATCGGGAGCTTTCGCTGGGCCGGGCGGACGGGGAAATTGCGGTGGCGGATTGGATCGCAGCACGTCCCGGAAGTGAATCCGCGGAAGATGCGGGATCGTTTCGTAACTACGGCGCGCTGGCGCTGAGCCCCGGCGACGAATGGCTGGCGGTGGTGGCGGAGATCGATGGCGATTGGGCAGACGACTATCTGTTGCTGACGCGCTTGCCTTCACTGCGCCTGGCGGATATTCATGCCGGGCATGGCCATATCACCGACGTCAGCTGGAGCCGCGACTCGCAGCAACTCGTTTATTGCGCTTCCGGACAAGCGTTCCGGCTGAAACTGGAGTCGCGCGAAGCGAGTCCGTTGCCGTTTGCCGCGGAGCTATTCCGCTGCCATCCTACGCTGCCGATCGCGGGTTGTTTCGCTTCCTGGCTGAAAAATTCCGCGAAGGGACGGCTGTTTGTGGCGAATCTGGACGATGGAACGGTAATCGATGAGTGCCCTGCTGAGGGCGTGGCGGATATTCGCTGGAGTGGTGATGGAACGAAATTGTACGCAGTGAGCCAGGACGGATTGGCTTACGCTTTTGAAGCGTCGATCTAAATTTTGAACCGCACGGAAACCGCCGCTGCGCCGTTTAAGATGACGTCGGATGATTCCACGTTTGCGCTCTGGATGTAGATCGCGGATAACAAAACCCGCACTCTTAATTTCGACGGGTGCGCCAGCCACTTTCCGCCCTACCTTTCCGCTGAACGACAAAACCACGCGCACTTCAGACCAGCGGGAGGTTTGGTTCGGCGTTCAGGCTGCCATCGGCGAAATCTTTAGACAGATACTTGGGGTAGGCTGCGGCGGCGATCATGGCCGCGTTGTCTGTAGATAGCTGGCGGCTGGGGAAGAAAACCTCCAGGCGGCGTTTCTGCGCTTCTTCCTCGAAGGACCGCCGAAGCTGCCGGTTCGCTGCCACTCCTCCCGAGACGAGCACCGACTTGGCACGGAACTGTTCGGCGGCGCCGAGCGTACGCGTCACCAGGTTGTTCACCACGGCATTCTGAAAGCTGGCGATCAGGTCCAGGGTGGCGGGCGAACAGAGCGGGCGCAACTGCGCGGCTTGGCGTTCTCCGCGCGCCAGGGCTTGCTTGCGTACGGCGATTTCCGGCTCGAATTCCGGATGGCGGCGCAAATGATAGAGCATCGCGGTCTTGATTCCGCTGAAACTAAAGTCGTAGGTATTGCCCCTCATCTTCGGGTCGTTGAATTTGACGGCGTCCGGGTTTCCACCGGTGGCGAGCTGGTCGATCACCGGTCCGCCGGGATAGCCCAGGCTGAGCATGCGGGCGACCTTGTCGTAGGCTTCACCGGCGGCGTCGTCGCGGGTGCCGCCAATGCGTGAATAAACAAAACGCGGCGGTGGGTGAGAGCCTGGAACAAGGTCCAGAGACCTGGCTTCGCGGTCCACCGAAAACAGGATGGTGTGGCCGCCGGAAACAATCAGGCACACCGCGGGAAGTTGAGGATGGCGCGATTCGGAGTGGGCTTCGAGAAATACCGCATGGATGTGGCCCTCGAGGTGGTTTACGGGAATGAGCGGTTTGCCCAGACCCGAGGCGAGCGCCTTGCCGTAGGTGATGCCGACCAGCAGCGCCCCGACCAGCCCCGGTCCCTGGGTGACCGCAATCGCGTCGAGATCCGCCAGGCCCAGGCTGGCCTGCTCGAGAGCTTCGCGCACGACCGGCACGATCTGGCGGAGATGCTCGCGCGAGGCAAGTTCCGGCACTACGCCGCCGAACTTGCGATGAATATCGATTTGCGAAGAAACCACGCTGGAAAGAATTGTGTTTCCGGAAGCAACCACAGCCGCGGCGGTTTCATCGCACGAGGACTCGATGCCTAGGATGATGGGGCGTGCGTCGGATGAAAGGGTCAAGGCAGAGAGTGTGCCGGAAGAGTGTATTCCAAGCCACTCATGTTAGCACATCGCTGAAAATGTAAAATTAGCGCCGATTAATTTGACGTTCTCGCCTTTGGGCGCTAACCTTTTCCCGGACGGATCGGAGATCATCGACATGGCACCTCGCCAGCGACGCGTTCGAAAAGCGGTACTTCCGGTGGCCGGCTTGGGCACTCGCTTTTTGCCCGCTACCAAGGCCATGCCCAAAGAAATGCTGCCGGTAGTGGACAAGCCGCTCATTCAATACGCGGTGGAAGAGTGCATCGCTTCGGGGATCGAGCACGTCATTTTCGTTACCGGCCGGCGCAAGAATGCCATCGAAGATCACTTCGATTCCGCGCCAGAGCTCGAGCATTTCCTGGAAGAGCGCGGAAAACCCGATCTCGCGGAAATGGTCCGGCAGATCAGCGGCGGGATTCGACTGAGTTACACGCGGCAGAGCGAGGCGCTAGGCTTGGGCCACGCGGTGCTTACCGCGCGCGACCTGGTGGGCGATGAGCCATTCGCGGTGCTGCTTGGCGACGTGATTATGACCGGCGCGCAGCCCGCAACGCGGGCGCTGATCGAAATTTATGAGGATACCGGCAAGGGCGCGATCATCGTTCAGGACGTGCCCAGGGATCGCGTGCACTTGTACGGAATCGTGGACGCGGAACCGGACCCCGAGGGGCGCCGCGGCGGAACGCTACTAAAGATTCGCGACCTGGTCGAAAAACCCAAGGCGAAAGACGCGCCATCGACTCTCGCGGTGACCGGGCGGTACGTGCTGCCGCCGGAAGTGTTTGATTACCTCGAGGGGACCAAGCCGGGATCTGGCGGCGAAATCCAGTTGACGGACGCGCTGCGGCAGGTGGCCCTCGATCCGGGGCTGTGGGCGTCGATCCACCAGGGACATTCCTACGACGCCGGGGACAAGCTCGGATTTTTGATCGCGACGGTGGAGCTGGCGCTGCAGAATCCCGCGCTGGGCAGCGATTTTCGCGATTATTTGCGCAACATGATTATGGAGACGATCAAGGCCTGAGGTTGCCAGGCTGGCAGCCGTCACCGCGCGGAGAGACCGACCGCGCGGCTCCCCCCGTTTCTGTATCACTTCGCTTTTTTCCGGGAATCCTTCGAATCCTTGGACGAGGAAGATTCCTTCGAGGAGGAAGATTCTTTCGATTCCTTCGACGAAGACGATTCCTTGGCGGGCGTGCTGCTCGAGTCCGAGGATTTTGAGTCGGAGGACTTGGAGTCGGAGCCGCTCTCGGATTTGGAGTCGGACTTGGAATCCGATTTCTCGCCGGAGGGCGGCTGGCCGGTCTTGCCGCCGTAGTCGGAAACGTACCAGCCGGTGCCTTTGAATTGGATGGCCGGGGCCGACGCCATCCGTGGGGCTTTGGCGCCGCATTTGGGGCATTTCGCAATTTCCGGCGCGTTCACCTTTTCGATTTTCTCGAAGCGATGTGCGCACTTGTTGCACTTGTATTCGTACAGGGGCAATGCAAACTCCTCTCAGTTCAAGCGATCCAAGCATCCGGTGCGCTATCTGAAAAAATTCTATCACGCGGGTGCGCGGCGCGCACGTTGGCAATTCCGGTGGGCTCGGAATGCGCGCAGAACGGGGTTTTCATCCCGCGAGCGTGGCGTGCTAGCCTTGGCGCGGTGGGCGATGCCCGTCCACGGACGCTTTGAATATGACCGACGCTGCTACGAAAAAATCCGGCTGCCTATACCTGGTCGCGACTCCCATTGGGAACCTGGAAGACATTACCCTGCGCGCGCTACGGATCCTGCGCGAGGCCGGCAAAATTGCCTGCGAGGACACCCGGCACACTCGGAAGCTGTTGGCGCACTATGAGATTCACGCGTCGGTGGTGAGCTATCACGAACATAACGAAACGGCGCTTGCGCCGAAACTGGCCGCGGAGATCGCCGGCGGCGCGACGATCGCGCTGGTGACCGACGCCGGCACGCCTTCGGTCTCCGATCCCGGCCATCGCCTGGTTGCGGCGTGCCTGGAGCTCGGGCTCGCGGTGGTGCCGGTGCCCGGGCCGTCCGCGGTGATCGCTGCGGTGACCGGGTCGGGGCTGGCAGCGGATGCGTTTACGTTTGTTGGGTTTCTGCCTAGCCGCGGCGGCGAGCGGCGCAAGGCAATCCGCGATCTGGCGAACGAGCCGCGTTCGGTGGTTTTCTACGAGGCGCCGCACCGGCTGATGGACTCACTCGCGGATGCGCGCGAGATCTTGGGCAACCGCCGGGTGGCGGTGGCGCGCGAATTGACGAAGATCTACGAGGAGTTTCTGCGAGGAACGCTCGATGAGGTGCTCGCACGGTTTCGCGAAAAACCTCCGCGCGGCGAGATCACTGTGGTGATCGCTCCGGGCGATCCCGCTTCGGCGGGGGCTGGGGGCGCCGGTGATCGGCTGCACATTCCGCTGGCGCAACGGGTGGCGGAGATCGAACTCGAGAAAGGCGTCGACCGCAAAGCGGCGCTGAAGATTGCGGCGCACGAGCGCGGGATTAACAAACGAGAAGCGTATAAGCAGCTGCTGGCGTCGCGAGGCGGCGAAGCGTAGCTCGCTTTCGGCAGCCCGCGCCCTGGAGCTGCGGCGCCACGCTATGCGATGGGGGCAGCGCTCGGCGCTTCGGCGCGGTTATCAGCGGGGTTAGGCGCGGGTGCGCCAATGCGGTCTGCGAAAAATTCATCGACGCGCGCCAGAATCTCATCAGGCGTGAAGGAGTGATGCACGGCGTGACGCAGCGCGGTGCCGTTGCGCACCCCGCAGGTGAACGAAGTGGTGAACTGCTTCATCTTCCCCACCGCGTCGGGAATCTCTGAGCTGGCCAGATTGCGAAAGTAGCCGGAGAGCAAGCGATAGCGATCGAGCTCCGACGGTTCATCGTAACGGCCGGTGGCCAGGAACTGCGCGAGCTGCTGGAAAATCCAGGGATTGGTAGGGGCGGCGCGCCCGATCATTACTGCGTCGCACCCGGTTTCCTGGGCCATGCGCACGGCGTCTTCCGGAATTTTGATGTCTCCGTTGCCGATCACCGGAATTTTCACCGCTTGCTTCACCGCGCGGATCACGCTCCAATCGGCATTTCCGGCGTAGCCCTGCATTCGCGTGCGCGGATGTACCGCGACGGCTTCGATGCCATTGGCTTCCGCCATGCGCGCCACTTCGGCCGCGACGATGTTGTGCTCGTCCCATCCCGATCGAATTTTGATGGTCAGCGGAATTTGAATCGCTTTGCGAACGGTGGAGAACATGCGATCGAGCAGAGGCAAATCGCGCAGCAGTCCCGAGCCGCCGCACTTCACTACTTTCTTCACCGGGCAGCCCAGGTTGATGTCGACGTGATCGAAGCCCAGATCCTCCGATAATTTTGCGGCCGCCGCCATCACTTCCGGCACTGCGCCGAAAATCTGCGCGGCGATGGGATGCTCGTCTTCCTCGAAATAGAGGTAGCGCAGGGTGCGCGCGGAATTTCGAGTGAGGCCTTCGGCGCTGGTGAACTCGGTCATGATCAGGCCGCATCCGCCGAGATCGCGGATCACCCGGCGGAAAACAGTGTCGGTGACGCCAGCCATGGGCGCAAGGATGGTGGCGGGGCGAATGGCCAAGTCGCGGATTTTAATCTCAGTGGGAAACATGTTCGGTCGCTAGAGAAGCGTTTCGTCCAGGCGCCGGCGGGCTGATTGTGGCGTAGGCTCGGCGTGGTGTTCCGCGCTCTGTTCCAGGTTCTGCTCGGGGCGCCGGGCCGGCTTGGGTTCTGGCCCCCGTTCGGGAGATGCCGGCGAGGAAGCGGTCGTTGCTCCGGCCGCAGCGGCCATTGCCGCAGGCGTTTCGGCCGCGCTAGCAGCACCGCGCGGTGCTGAGGGCGCGGGCGAGCGAAGTGAAGTGGTGCGAGCAGCAACGCGGACGCCGGAGTTGTGAAGTTGCGAAAGCAACGCCTCGGGCGAGCCGCCAAAGAAATTTTCGATCACTTGCCCGACCGCGTGGCTACGGGCCTCCTCGGCGCTGAGATTCGCGCGGTACAGGTAGGCGCGGCCCACTTTCGAGCGTTCCACAGCGCCTTTGCGCGCCAAGCGATCGAGGATGGTCATGATCGTGGTATAGGCGCGAGGACGATGCGGCGCGATGCGGTCGCGCACGTCCCGGACGGTGGCCGATCCCAGAACCCAAAGCGCGTGCATGCAATCGAGTTCGAGCGGAGCCAGCTCGAGCAGCGAGCGCCGATGTTTCGCGCCGGACGAAACTGCGGCGGCACCGGGCAGCGCGGGGACGGGCGGGTGAGTTTCGATAGTCTCTCCGGTCATGGCTTGGACGGAACTCCCGGATCGAGAAAACTCCGCTGCGCGGCAGCCGGTGCGGCGGCAGAGTGCACCGACGGCGAATTGCCTTGGCCAGCGGCCGTTCCGGCAGTCTTTTCCGTTGGATGCAGAAATTCGTCAGTGCGCAGCAGCGGCCGGCGCAAGGAAGGATTGCGCTCGGTCCATTCGTCGTCGCGATTCGCGGCCGCGGCATCCAGAGTCGCGCGCATCGCCCCCACCTTGGAATCCAGATCGTCGATAAAATTGAGAATTACCGCCTCGCGAAATTGCGGCAAGGCGGGCGAACCAAATTCGTGCGTGCCGTGATGGCTAAGCAGCAGATGCTCCACCAGCGTGGCCAGGTCCGGCGGGAAACCGGCGATCGCTTCGATCTTTTTCCGCACCATCGCAAAGCCAAGGGAAATGTGACCCAACAACCGTCCTTGCGTGGTGTAGCCGATGCAGCGGTCGTAGCAAAGCTCGTCGATCTTTCCAATGTCGTGCAGCACCGCGCCGGTAATCAGGTAATCGAGATCGACGTCGGGATAGTGCGCGGCCACGCCGCGAGCCAGCCCGCAAACACTCACCACGTGCTCGAGCAATCCGCCGAGGAAAGCGTGATGCATGGTCATGGCCGCGGGAGCGAGGCGGAGCTTGGGCTGGATGGCGGGATCGTCGACGATCGAGGTCAGCAACCGCTGCAGCCAGGGATCGCGCACCGCGCCGATGTGCTCGTGCAGCTTGGCCAGCAAGGCGTCGATATTTTCGCGGGTGTGCGGAAGAAAATCCTGCAGGTCGTACTCTTTGTCCGTCACCGGCAGGATCTGCTCGAGGGTGATCTCGATTTGATCGTTGTACAACTTGGCCCGGCCGCGCACGCGAATCACGTCGTCGCAGGCAAACGTCGAGACGATGCCGGCGAAGTTGTCCCACATTTTGGCGCTGACGCTGCCGGTGCGGTCGACCAGGTCCAGTTGCAGCCAGGACTTCCCGGTCCGCGGCGAACTGCGAATTTCTTTCTCGCGAACCAGGAACAGCGAGGTGATCGCCATCCCGTCTTTCAGATCAATGACGAAACCTTGTTTCATTGACCCGACACTTTAGGCTTTTTCGATTTGGCCTTTTTGTCCTTGTTGTCGGGCGTGGGCGGCACTTCCTGGATCACCGTGTTCCCCGCCACTCCGGCGGTGTCCACGTAACCAGACTTGACCACCACGTAACTTTCCTCCCGCAACTCGCCCAGGAAGGTGCGCAGTACCGGCTGCATGCGCTCGAGGTACATCTTGTTCATTATTTCGGGCTCGACCTTTTCCAGCGGCTGCTGGCCCGGAGGATAGTGGTCCACTACTTTCAAGATTTCGAATCCGGTCTTGGTCTGGATCACGCTGGTAATCTCGTTCTTGTTCATGGCGAAGACGGTGTCTTCGATTTGCTTGGAAAGCTGGCCGCGTTCGAACGCGCCGAGTTCCCCGCTCTGTTTGGCGGTGGGACCTTCGGAATATCGCTTGGCCAGCTCGTAGAAGTCGTCACCCCTGTCGAGGCGCGCGCGCATGTCGTTCGCCTTCTTCTCCGCCGCGGCTACTTCGTCCGGAGTCTTTTTTTCTGTGTTGAAGACGATTTCCGCGAGCAGCACCTGCTCGGGGCGAACGAATTCACCTTGGTGCTCGTCGTAATACTTCTGCACTTCCTCATGGCTGATGTTGATGCGCTGCCCCACTTCCTTGCGGATTACTTCCTGGGTCAGCAGGCCCTTGCGAATGCGGTTCTTGTAGTCTTCCCACGAGACGCCGCCCTCGGACTCCACCGCTTTCTCGAACGCGTCCATATCCGGCAGCTTGTTTTGCTCGCGGATTTCGTCCAGGCGTTTGATCAGGTCGGACTCGACGTTGATATCGTCGTCCTTGGCGCGCTGCGCCAATAGCGATTGATCGATCAGATCGCGCAGCAAGTCCTTCTCGCGCTCTTTGTAGAGCGCATCGAACTTATCTGCCGGGCATCCGGGGCAATCCTGCTGGACGTCCTCGTGCAGGGATTCGCGGGCTTTATCGAGGTCGGAGAGCGTGACGATTTCGTTATTCACGCGCGCCACGATTTCCTCAACGATCTTGCCCTTGGACGAGGCGGTTTGGGCGCGGCCAATCATCGGTACAAGCAGCGCCGGAGCGAGAAGCGCCGCGGCCGCCAGGGACATGCACATTGTCTTTCGAGTCATATTGAAATTGTAGCGCTAGGCTTCCAAGTCGAGCAACACGTTTCGGGCCGCGATAGCCACCCCGGCGGCCTCACCCTTCCAGCTCACCCACAGAACTCCGCTCGGGTCCAGGCGCAATTTGGGCCGGCTGCGGATCACGCTGACCAGTTTCTCGGGCCGTACCGGGGTGTCTTCGTGGAATTTAATCGCCAACTGGTCTCCGCGACGGTCGATCGAAGCCACCAACAGGCGTTCGGCGGCAGCCTTGAGCAGGGCGTAGTCGAGAAGATTCCCCACCGAGGAGGGCAGCGGGCCGAAGCGATCCTCAAGTTCCTTGCGCACTTCTTCGTAATCGGAATCCTTGACGATGTCGGCAATCCGTTTGTAGATCCGCAAACGAAGATTCTCGCTCTCGATGTATTCCTTGGGGATGCGGACGTCCTGGCCCAGATTCAGGGTGGTGCGGCGTTCCGGGCGGACGGCTTCGCCTTTGCGTTCCGCCACCGCGCGCTCCATCATCCGGCAGTAGAGGTCGAATCCAACGGCTTCGATGTGCCCGTGCTGCTGGCGCCCCAGAATATTTCCGGCGCCGCGCAACTCCAGGTCGAGCGCGGCGATGCGAAATCCGGCGCCGAGTTCGCTGAATTCCTTGAGCGCCGCCAGCCGCTGCTTGGCGATGGTGGTCAGGTTCCCTTCCGGAGGCACCAGCAAATACGCATAGGCGCGGAGGTCCGAGCGGCCCACTCTGCCGCGCAGTTGGTAGAGTTCGGCCAAGCCCATGCGGTCGGCGCGATTGATCAAAATGGTGTTGGCGCGCGGAATGTCCAGACCGTTTTCGATGATCGTGGTCGAGACCAAAACATCCGCCTCGTGGCGGATGAACTTCATCATCACCTTCTCGAGCTCCGCCTCCTTCATTTGCCCATGCCCGATCACCACCCGCGCCTTCGGCACTAATTTGTTGATCAGCGCGGCCAGCGAGACGATCGACTCCACGCGGTTGTGCACGAAGAAGACTTGCCCTTGCCGCCCCAACTCCGCTTCGATCGCGCGTTGGATGAGCCCCTCTTGAAACGGAGCGACACTGGTTTGAATCGCGATGCGATCTTTGGGAGGAGTTTCAATCACCGACATATCGCGCAGGCCCACCAGCGACATGTGCAGCGTGCGCGGGATCGGCGTCGCGGACATGGTGAGAACGTCCACGTTTTTGCGAATTTCCTTCAGCCGCTCCTTGTGCGAGACGCCGAAGCGCTGCTCTTCGTCCACCACCAGCAGCCCCAGATCGTGGAACACCACGTCTTTCGATAGCAGCCGGTGCGTTCCGATGATCACATCCACCTGCCCGGCGGCGAGGGCCTCGATCGTTTTCTGCTGCTCGGCGTTGCTGCGAAAGCGGCTGAGCATGTCGATGCGCATGGGAAAGGCCGCGAACCGGGAACGAAACGTTTGGTAATGCTGAAACGCCAGGACCGTGGTGGGAGCGAGCATGGCTACCTGTTTGCCGTCGGCCAGAGCTTTGAACGCCGCGCGCATGGCCACTTCGGTCTTGCCGTAGCCGACGTCGCCGCAGAGCAGCCGGTCCATCGGCAAATCCGACTCGAGGTCGCGTTTGACATCGGCGATCGCCTTGGCCTGATCCGGAGTTTCTTCAAATTCGAAGGCGTCTTCGAATTCCCGTTGCCATTCGGAGTCCGGCGGAAAAGCGTGGCCGCCCGCGGCTTTGCGGTCGGCGTAAAGCGCCAGAAGTTTTTCGGCCATGTCGTCAACAGATTTGCGAACTCGAGCTTTGCGAGCCTCCCAAATGGTGCTGCCGAGACGGTCCAGAACCGGAGGCGGGCCTCCGAGGGATTGATATTTCTGGACGAGATCGAGCCGAGCGAGCGGGAGATAGATTTTCGCCTCGTCCGCATAAGTCAAGAGCATGAACTCGCCGTTGGTGCCGTCGACCGCGATTTGCCGGAGGCCGTCAAAGCGCCCGATGCCGTGATCCACGTGCACCACATGATCGCCCGGCCGCAAATCGGAGATGTCCGTGAAAAAGCTGGCCGTCTTGGGCCGCGAACGGCTGCGCGGCGCCGCGGTAAGCGTTTCAAACAAGTCCGCGTTCCCGAAAATGGTGAGCTTGGCGCCCGGTATGGCTACGCCTTCATCCAGCGGCGCTTTCAGCAACACCAGCGCGGGAACGCCTCCCGCGGTGCTGTCGGCCGCCAAACGGCTGCCCGTGGGGCTGTCCTCAAACTCACCCAGCCGGTAGGGCACCTCGTATTCGTGGCAGATGTCCGCGAGGCGCTCGATTTCGCCGATCGTCGAGGCGGATGCAATCACGTTATCGCCCGATTGCAGCCGGGTGCGCACCTCGGACATAAATGCGCTTACATTGCCGTGGAAGCGGGTGGTCGGCTGGGTCAACAGGGACGAAGCCGGTTGCCCTTCCCTCTCCATCGCCAGATGCTCGATCTCCATGCGCGCGTACAGCTCGCGCAGGATGTCCCACTCCTCTCCGTTCAGCAAATAATGATTCGGAGGCGCGGTATTCGGGGCTTCGTCCATTTCTTCAAATTCTTCGCCCAGCCGGGTGCGATTTTGCGCGTCCGCTTCACGCAGGGAGTCCGGTTCATCCTCGATCATCAGCGCGTCGGGACGGAGTTCCAGCAGGCTGGATCGCCGCTCGCCGAAAATTTTGCGGTTAAATTCCCAGCCGGGATAAAACGCGGGAATCGGATCGTGCTGGCGGGCCGAACCTTCCTCTTCGACCCCCGCCCCCACCAGCTGCGGCAGCCAATCGAGCTGGCGCGGCGTGTCGGTAAGCGGAAGAATGGTGGTGCGTTCGAGCGCGCGGGTCGAGCGCTGGGTGTCCGCATCAAACTCGCGAATGGATTCCAGCGAATCCCCGAAAAACTCCAGCCTCACCGGACGCAGCGCCTCCGGCGAAAACAGGTCCACGATGCCGCCGCGCACCGTGAGCTGGCCGGGCATCTCCACGGTTTCGTGCGTTTCGTACCCCACCGAATGCAGGTATCCCAACAGCTCGCTGTGCGCGATATCCTGATCCCGCTCGATCACCCGCGCCAGGTTTTCGTAGAAGCTGGAATCGAACAGGCGCATCTGCACCGCGGCGATGGGCGCGATCAGGATGTCCGCCTCGCCAGACGCAAATCGCCACAACGCGGCGCCGCGCACCTCGGAGATTTGCGGGTGCGGAGAGCGCCCTTCATACGGCAGCACATCGTACGCGGGTAACACCACCACGCGGCGATCCGGCTTTCCGGTTATCGCGCGATAGAAATACCGCACCGTCTCCAAACACGATTCCGCGCGTTCGTTCGATCCCACAACCAGCACCACGGGACGCGGCAGGCGCGCCGCAGTCAGCGCGGTGACGATGGCCTTGGCAGGATCGCTGAGGCCAGCCAGTCGCGACACACCCGCGCCGTAACGGAGAGACTCGATCGCTTTGTCGACCGCGGGCTGGCGGCCGACGCGAGACAGCAACTCAGAAACCAGGGGAAGAATCATACGCGCAGTTGCACGATGCGCTCGACCAGGCGAGTCGTGGAATAGCCGGGCTCCAACGGGATCGAGATCACTTCGCCGCCAGCCGCCTCCACTTCTTCACGTCCCACGATCTCGGCGGGTCCCCAGTCGTTGCCCTTCACCAAAATATGAGGCAGCAGCTCGGAGACAATTTCACGCGGGGTAGGTTCATCGAACACCGTTACGTAGTCCACTGCCGCCAGCGCCGCCAGCACCTCGGCTCTTTCCTGCTCGGGAATCAGAGGCCGCTTCGGCCCCTTATTTCTTCGGACGCTGGCGTCGGTGTTGATCGCCACAATCAACGCGTCGCCCAACGACCGGCACTCTTCCAGCAGCCGAATGTGCCCCGGATGCAGTAAATCAAAGCACCCATTGGTGAACACCACCCGCTCGCCGTCGTGCTTACGCTGCTGTACCAGCCGAACCAGATTCTCTCGCGTGACCACTTGCCCCAAACTTGCCCCCGTCTGTCCTGTCGAAATACGTGCCTGGTAAAATTCTACCACGCGCGACGGGATGAGGGGTTGAGGCGCTGGAAAGCGCCTTTGCGCTTCACCGGAAGCCCCCATTTTCGGTGCTATACTCGAACTGTAACTGGGGCCAATTTCTGTTCAAGGTGACCATCCCTGGGATGCACGAGATCGCCATAGTTGGTGCGGGGCCCGCGGGGGCGATGTGTGGTGAGCGACTGGCTTCTGCCGGATTTGGCGTCACCATTTTCGACGAGCGTCTCCCGTGGGAGAAGCCTTGCGGCGGCGGCCTCACCCACAAAGCCATCGAGACTTATCCCTTCTTGCTCGACAATCCTCATCCCAAGAAAATCATCCGGACCGCCGAGCTGATTTCCAGCCGCGGGCATCGGGCTCGTTTCGAGCTGGATCACCCCATCGTGATCTACTCACGCAAAGTTCTGAATGGCCTGCTCCTGGACCGCGCCATTGCCGCCGGGTGCCGCGCCGTTCACGCCCGTGTCACTAATGTCACGACGCACGGAGCCTCGGTGGGTGTACATACCGGAACCGAGAGTCACCGCGCGGATTTTGTGGTCTTGGCCGGCGGAGCGCGGAATCAATTGCTGCCAGATACCACCGCGCTGAGTTCCGACGATCTGGAGATGACCCTCGGTTACTTCGTTCCGACCGATGAAAACATCCTGAAAGTGAAATTCCTCAGGAAATTCGAAGGGTATCTGTGGTCGTTTCCTCGCGACTGCCATCTTTCCGTGGGCATTTGCGGAAAGCTAAAGCAAGGGTCGAGCCAGGTGCTGCGCCGCCATCTGGATGCGTTTATTCAAGAAGAAGGAATTCCCATGGCGGGCGCGGAGCTCTATAGCCATGTATTGCCCTCGCCGCAGCCACAAACGCTGCGCGAGCGCCGAATCGCCGGGAAAAACTGGGCCATGGCGGGTGATGCGGCCGCTTGCGTCGATCCAATCACCGGCGAAGGCCTGTACTACGCGCTGCGTTCCGGCGATTTGCTGGCGCAAGCCCTGATCGCCGAACAACCGGAATCGTATCCCGCGAAATTGCAGGCCGAATTTTCTGCTGACCTGGAGTTCGCCGCACGGATCGCGCGCAAGGTTTTCCGGGGCACTTTTTTCGGGGCCGCGATCACCACTCGCGTGGTGCAACTGGTGCGGCACAGTCCTACGTTTCGCGACTTGATCCGCGATATCTTCAGCGGTGCGCAAAATTATCGCGGCCTGAAACGCCGCCTGTGGCAGCAGTTTGGCATCACCATGGCGGAGTTTGCCAAAAGTTTTCTGGACCCACGGCGCGCCATTCCTTCCCCGCACACCGTTGACGACCGCGAGGCCGCGCGATGAGCCCCGCCGATACGCCCAGGAACAGGCTTACGCTGCGTTTGGGCCTGGCCGCAGAAATCGAGAAGGTCGTGCCGCACCAATGGACCATCGCCGCGTATGATCCGGCTTTGCCGGCCGTACTTTCCACTCCCGCTATGATCGGATTGATGGAAATAGCCGCGGCAAATGCGGTAGCTGCCGAATTGCCGCCTCATGCCATTACCGTGGGAACCCGCATCGAAGTCGACCATCTCAAACCGGTGCCGGCAGGCGCCACGGTGCGCGCCACGGCTCGCTTGGTTAAGCACGAAGGCCGCTTCCTGGTGTTTGAGGTCGAAGCATATTCCGGCGAGCACGTGATCGGGCGCGGGCGGGTTTTTCGGGCGATCGTCGAGAGTATCCAGTTTTCGACCAAGGCCAACGAGCGGGTGATGTAGCGGCGCTATCTTCCTGCCCGGTCCGTGGCCCTGCCGTAGCCGTTTGTGCCGTCCCCAAACACCAGACACACTTTCACCATCCGCGGCACGCGCCCACGCTAAAATCCACCAGCTATACGGATTGCACTCTATGAGGAACTACGATTGAGGCCGCCGCGAGCGTTAGTATTCCACCCGGCGGGCGATCGTCTTGCTGCGAATCACCGGAGGAGGAATCGTAGCCATTTTCCGGATCATCGCCAGCACCAGCCGCTTGTCGTCGTCGGAGAGCGTCGTGCTGTACTTCTTAATCTCCGCCAGGAAACGGATCTCTTCTTCAGAGAGTTCGCCCAGCATCTTCCGCGTTTCGCGGTCCTGCGGCGAATCGCTGCCCGGAAAGAAATCAGCCAGGCTGATCTCCATGGCTTCCGCGATTTTAGCCAGCGTTTCCAGCGACGGAACGGTGTGGCCGTTCTCGACGCGTGAGAGATAGCAGCGCAATAGACCCGTACGTCGTTCGATATCGCCCTGCGATAGACCTCGATCGCTGCGATAGGTCCGAATCACTTCCCCGATGTTTACTTTGGGTTTCTCTTTGGGCACGAATCTGGCTCCTAATACGGGTCGCGCGTATGTTACGCACGCTGCAAAGATCACCGCAAGACTTATCTGTCTCCGTATGAGACGTAAAAGGTAACGTCTCGCGGCGTTTTGATTACCTTAAAATTGATTTAGCCGCTCGCCCGGCTTGTTTCAGGCAGGCAGAGCAGCGGATTCGGGCCTCAACTCTTTCTTTTCTTTCTTCCCAGCGCGCTTGTTTTCATAAAGCGCCTCGTCCGCGCGGCGTATCAAATCGTCGGCGGATTCGCTGGATTGATGTTCGGCCCAACCATAGGAAAAGCCCACTGGAACGATTTCTGTTTCGCACTGAATCGTCAGGCCGTTCAGGCGGGACAGCACGTGGCGCACTTCCTCTGGCCGGCACTCCGGCAAAATCACCATAAATTCATCGCCGCCCAGGCGCACCGCATGATCCGAGCCGCGAACTGCACGGGTCAGCCGGCCGGAAAACGCCTTGAGCATGGTATCGCCGGAGGCATGTCCGTATTTGTCGTTAACTTGTTTGAGGGAATCCAGATCCATCATCAGGATAGTCAGCGCGCGATCGTGTCTCTGGGTGCGGCTAATTTCCTCCGCCAGACGTTGCTCCCCCGAACGGCGGTTGTACAACCCAGTCAGCGGATCGAGGGCAGCCAACTTGTAGACCTCGGTGGCCAGATGCTCCACCTTGGCCAACGACTCGATCTGGTCGGTCAGTTCGCCACGGAGCCGCGCAATCTGTATCTGCTGGTACAACATGTAGGTGTTGAACAGCAAAACCAGCGCGATCAATGCCCAAACCGATTGGTTCAGCGAGAAGGCGTAGGTCTCGGCGTCCCGAAAGTGCGCCGCTGGGGGAGCGAACGAGGCAACCCCCAATGCCAGTAAAACGCTCACGCAAAAGGCGGATATCCACATCCACCATTGCTTGCGTTCCATTTGTCGCAATCCGTCCTGAATACGGAGTGCATGTGCGGTTTCGGGAATTTTGGTTCTACTTTCCGGCATCTGCATGGCCGTCCTTGCAAAAAGGGCTAAGAGTATTGTCATCTCGGTGCCCGCTGAAATCCTACAGATTTGCCCATGGGGGTTGCCTGTCTGCCAACACCCAATGTTCGTCACGCGGGACCGCGGTGGAGATTGCTCATCGTAGATATTTGCGGCTTACCATTCCCTTTTCAGGCCACTGCATGTAATCGTGTGTTTGGAGCCAACCCCAGCATTCATCCAGCCTTAAGAGCCTAATCGCTGGGCACCAGGGATTGTTCGCCGAGGCCGGCGGGAGCCCACGTGACGCGGGCGGTCACTTTCGGTATTTGCATCCGCCGTGCTTACAGGTAAAATCAACTCCAGCATGGAACGCCGGAGTGGCGGAATTGGCAGACGCGCCGGACTCAAAATCCGGTGGCCGCAAGGCCGTGTGGGTTCGACCCCCTCCCCCGGCACCACCTTTCCCCTTTAGCCTCAAACGTTCACAATCCCATCGCGGGCACCGCGCGCCGCGGTTTCGGTCGTACGCTTACGCTATTGGGATTCTCGCGTTACTGCGGTTGGCGTCGGGATGGTTCTGACCGGTCTTCACGATCTCGGGAAGCCGTCGAAGTCTTCCAAGAGCAAGTCAGCCTCGTAGCATCTCTCGAGTCCAGCAGAGCACCGGCGCTGCGGACGCGATTGTTGAGGTCCGTCACCACTCCAGTCTGAAATCGAACGACGCCGGCGCTAGATCGTATGGGTGCCGTGCTCCTGCGCTTCGAAATCCAGCTTATTCAGGATCGCGCGGAAATACGGAATTAGAATTTTCGCTAGTTGCCGCGGCTCAGCGGGTTCGGCCTGCAGTTTCGCCTGGACGCCGGGATGGTTGCTGACCAGCGTCTGGACCATGATGGCGGCCGCGATTTCGCGCGGATTCTGAGCTATGGGCACGTTAATCTCCTGAGAGGGAAGTGAGCGAGACTACTCGCTGCATTCCAGTTTCGCATACCCACCGCCCGGCGGAACTCGCTGCTTGTCGCCAAGGTGTCGCTCAAGTAAGCTGGCGGTTCTCTAGGGAACACTCCACTTGAACAAACTCCGAGGGACGACCGACCAACGCATCGATGCCCTGCTGACCTTGCTGGCGGAGAATTCCACCATCGTCGTCAACGGCCCGCAGATCGCCAAGGAAATTGGCGTTACCCGCGCCACGGTTTGGACCTGGGTGCAGAAATTGCGCTCGCTCGGCGTCAAAGTGAAAGGCCATCCGCGCACCGGCTACCACATCGAACAGATTCCCGACATCCTGGTTCCCAAACTGCTGAGCCATCGGCTCACCGGCACGGCGTTTTCCAAGCGCATTTTTCACTTTTTCAAAATCGATTCCACCAACACCGTAGCCCTGCGCATGGGCGAAGAAGGCGAACCGCACGGCGCAGTGTTTCTGGCGGAAGAGCAGTCCGCCGGCCGGGGCCGCGCCGGCCGGAAATGGCTCTCCGAGAAATCCGCGGGCATCCACTGCACCATCCTGTTGCGCCCGCCGATGTCGCCCGCGCTGGCGCCCTTGCTCACCCTGGTGGCGGGTGTGGCCGCGCGCGATGCCGTCGCCGAGGAAACCGGTCTGAATCCGGACATCCGCTGGCCCAATGATCTGCTGATAAACGGAAAAAAGTTCGGCGGGATTCTGATCGAGATGCGCGCCGAGCCCGACCGCATCCACTATGCCGCCGTGGGAATCGGCATCAACGTCAACCAGACCAAGATGCCCGCCGAGATCGCGCCGATCGCCACCTCCCTGCGCATGGAAACCGGGAAAATCCATTCGCGCATCGAACTGTTAGTGCGTTTGTTGCGGCGCTTCGATCACTACTACAATCTCTTTCTGGCCCAAGGCGCGCCGCCGATCCTCGAACAGTTTGCCAAGGTTTCCAGCTACTATCGGGGGAAGCGCGTGCAAATCACCACCTTCCGCGAAACCTTCACCGGCACTACCGTGGGCCTGGAGCCGAGCGGGGTACTGCGGGTGCAGCGCGACGATGGTCGAGGGATCGAGCCGGTAATCTCCGGCGACGTGATGGAGGCTCCCTGATGTTGTTGGTGATTGACCTCGGAAATACCAATACCGTGCTGGGTGTTTTTCGCGGGAACGAGCTCGTCGCCAACTGGCGCCTGACCACCGCCCGCGATCAGACCGCCGACGAATATGGAATTCTCACCCGCGAGCTGTTTACCGTCGCCTCCCTCGAGTTTCGCGAAATTACCGGCGTGATCATCAGCTCGGTGGTGCCGCCGCTGAATACCCGTCTGGCGGAGATGACCGCCAAGTATTTTGCCCTGAAAGCGCTGTTCGTGGAGCCCGCCTTAAATACCGGTATGCCGGTGCTCTACGATAATCCCTCGGAGGTCGGCGCCGACCGGATCGTCAACAGCGTAGCCGCGTTTGCCAAACTGGGCGGCCCGTGCATCAGCGTGGACTTTGGCACCGCGATCAATTTCGACGCCATCTCCGCCAAGGGCGAATACATGGGCGGCGTGCTGGCGCCAGGCATCGGAATTTCCGCCGAGGCGCTTTTCTCTCGGGCCGCGCGGCTGTTTCGCGTCAGTATCGAAGATCCAGGGAAAATCATCGGCACCAATACTATCGCTTCCATGCAATCCGGTTTGTATTACGGCTACATCGATCTGGTGGACGGAATTATCGAACGCATGAAAAAGGTGATGGGTCCCCGCACGAAAGTCGTTGCCACCGGAGGACAGGCTTCGCTGATCGGTCCCGGCTCCCGGCACATCGAAACCATCGACGAATTCCTCACCCTTGAAGGTCTGCGCATTATTTGGGAGCGCAATTCCCCCGCCGCAGCGCCACCGGCGCACAACCACGCAACCGCCTTGCCGCTCGCCGCTGCTTCAACGCGACGCAAACGAGGGCGCTAGACGTTGGACCCTTTCAACTATTTCAACTATTTCACCGAGATCGAAGAACACTTCTGGCGCAAGCGCGGCGCACACCTGCTGGTTTCGCCGGTGGATTGGGCCATCGTCGAGACCTGGCAGAAGTCAGGCATTCCGCTGGAAGCAGTGATCAAGGGGATTGATCGCGCCTTCGAAAGCTGGGCCCGCTCGAAGCGCGCGGCGGGCGGCCGGCAATTGAAATCGCTGGCCTATTGCGTGGACGCGGTGCTCGATGCCGCCGAAGAAGCGGCCGAATCCGCCGCCGGCGCCGGCCCGTCAGCTGGCAGCGCCGCAAAACCAGCCGAGCAGCCTTTCACCCGCCAGGAGATCCAGCGCTTTTTCGAGCGCAACGCGCAACGGCTTTCGGCCGCGGCTGAAAAGCAAAAGGCCGCTAATTCCGAACTGGGCGCGCGCCTGGCGGACTTTGCCGCGCGTATCGTCGAGTTGCGAGCGATTCTCGATTCGCCGGCTCACCTGGATCTGGAAGATCTCGAGCGCCGCCTCTCCGTCCTGGAGGAAAAACTCACCGCTACCCTCACCACTCATGCTCCGGAAGAAGTGCTGCTCGATGCCCGGCGCGAAATGGACCGCCAATTGGCCCCATACAGGCGTAAAATGACTGCGGTGCAACTCGCCCAGCTCGAAAAGCAGTACACTCAGAAGCGGCTGTTTGAATCCTTCGGATTGCCAAGGCTGAGCCTTTTCTATCTCACCTGATCCGGCCCACGGGGACCCTGTTCATGGAAGTTAAAATTGAGAAATTGATTTATGGAGGCGAAGGCCTCGGGCACGCCGATGGCGCGACCGTGTTCGTCCCGTACGTCTTGCCGGATGAGGTGGTGGCCATTGATCCGGTAGAACGCAAAAAGAAATTCATTCGTGGAAAGCTGGAAAGCATCGTCGCTCCGTCGCCCTCGCGGATTGCGCCGCGTTGCCCCTATTTCGGCACGTGCGGCGGCTGCCATTACCAGCATCAGCCCTACGAAGCGCAGGTGCCGTCGAAAGTCGCGATTCTCTCCGAGACGCTGCGCCGCCTCGGTCACATCGAGTGGACGGGGACGATTGAAACGCATGCCGCATCGCCGTGGGGATATCGCAATCGCGCCCAGTGGAAGGTCCGCCCCCCGGGAAAATCCGATAACAGCGATGAACGCCGGCTCACCGGCATTGGATATTTTCGCGCGGGCTCCACGTCGCTGGTGCCCGTCGATCAGTGCGCCATCCTCTCGCCTTTGCTCGAATCGACGCTGCGCACGCTGGAATCGGCGCTGCGCAATGGCACCCTTCCCAATTCGCTGCGCGAACTGGAAGCCTTCGCCGATGCCAAAGACGAAAAGCTGATTCTCAATGCGTCGTTCGTCGGATTCCCATCCAATATTCCCGCCCTGGCCGCCAGCTTCCGCGAACTCATACCGCAAGCCGAGAGCATTCTGTTTCACGAACCGGCCCGCGATCGCATGGAATTATTTGGTCCCGGCTTTCTGCGTTATGACACCGGCAACAATTCCTACCGCGTGGGCCACATGTCGTTTTTTCAGGTAAATCGGTTCCTGATCGACGAAATGGTCCGCGTCGTTACCGCGCCCCCGCCCGGCGCCAACGGAAAACGCCGCAAACTCGCGCTCGATCTTTTTGCCGGCGTGGGCTTGTTCACCGTGCCGCTCGCCGAGCACTTCGATCGCGTAGTGGCGGTGGAAGCCAACCCCGCGTCGGTGCGCGACCTGGAACTCAACATCGATATGGTGAAAGGTGTGGTGGAGGCGCGTTCCGCAGACGTCGAGGAATTTCTGTACAAGTTCCGCGAGAACCCGGACTTGCTGGTGCTCGACCCTCCTCGAGCCGGCCTCGAGCCGGGCTCAGTGAACCGCCTCACCCATATGCGCGTAAATCGCGTCACTTACGTTTCCTGCGAACCCTCCACTCTCGCCCGCGATCTCGCCGTCCTGGTCAAGTCAGGATTCCGGGTGGAAGAAATCCATCTCTTCGACCTGTTCCCGCAGACCTTTCACATCGAATCGATCGTGAAGTTAGTCCGAGACAAATGAAACTTCCGGCACTGTGGATCGCGCTGTCGTTCGCCTGCGGCATAGCCGTCGCCGCCGCAGCAGGCGCGAGTTCCGTGCCGAAAATGAAGATATTGTTCGCGATCGCCCTGGGCGTGTTTGCCGTCGCTGCGCTGGTGTCGTTGTGGTGCGGCGCGGTGCGCACCGCGTGGATCTTTTCCCTCGAACTCTGGCTACTGCTGGGAATCCTGGCGGCGCCCCTGGAACGAAGCGCTACGCCGCCGGCGAATGTCGGCCGGCAAATGGATCACGGTCAATTAGACTCTGCCGATCCGCTGCGCTGGCGCGGCGTGCTGCGCGAGGACCCCGCCGAATTTCCCTGGGGTCGCCGCTACGAAATCGCACTGACCGGCGTTGAGTTCGAGGGCCACCCGATCGTCGTTTCCGGCGGCCTGCGCGCCAATCTCTACCAGCCACAGAAAGGGCCAGCGCTACCGCCGGAGACACTGCGCGCCGGCGACCGCGTCGAGGCGCTGGTCAAGGCTCGCCCGCCGCGCAATTACCTCGATCCCGGAGCGTTCGACGCGCGCACCTTTCTCAGCCGCCAAGGCGTTGACGTCATCGGCACCCTGCGCAGCGCCGAGCTGCTACGAGAGCTCGATTCCCCTCCCCCTCAGTTTCGTTACCGGTTGGCGCGCTGGCGTGGCGCCTTGCTACGCCGGGTAGATTCGCTCTTCGCAGACCAACCCGAGCGCGCCGCCATTCTGCGCGCCATGCTCCTGGGCGATCGCAGCTTCGTCGATTCCGATACCGCGACGGCATTTCAGCGCACCGGCGCGTACCACGTGCTGGTAGTCGCCGGCCTGCACGTAGCCGCGTTGGGCTACTTCGTGCTTTGGGCGGGCCGCCGGCTGCGGATCCCTCGCCTCGCGCAAGCGCTCGTCACCCTGGCGGTGCTGCTGGCTTATGCCGGGATCGTCCAGGATCGTGTACCCATATTGCGAGCGGTCTTAGTCGGCTCGTTTTTCCTGTGCGCAGGTTTGATGTGGCGCCGCGTCGAATTGCTGAACGGGATTGGCGTCGCCGCGCTGCTGGTCCTCGTCTGGCGGCCTTCCGAGCTCACCGACGCCAGCTTCCAGCTCTCCTTCATGGCCGCCGGGGTAATCGCAGGAATTGCCGCGCCATGGATCGAACGGACCAGCCTGCCACGGCGCGCCGCCCTCGAACATTTGGGCGACGTCACCCGCGATGGCTCTTACCAACCGAAATTAACCCAGCTTCGCCTCGACCTTCGGGCTGCGTCGCGCTGGTTAGCCCGCCGCCTCCCGGCCAGGCTGGCGCCCCGTGCCGAATTATTTCTCACCTGGCCATGCCGCGCCGTATTACGCGTCTGGGAAATTGCGGTGCTGTCCTTCGCGCTGCAACTCGGCATGCTGCCGATCATGGCTCACTACTTTCATCGGGTCACGCTCTCCGGCCCTGTGAGCAATATTCCCGCGGTGCTGCTGACTGGATTAATCGTCCCCGTTGGATTCTTGGCCCTCAGTGCCACGTTTTTGTCGACGACACTGGCCGGCGTCCTCGCAAAAGTTCTCGGCTTTCTCACCACCATGCTGCTCGCATGCGTGGAACGCTTCGGCCGCGTGCCATGGCTCTCGTATCGCACGCCCGGCCCGCCAGTGTGGCTGGACGCTGCGTTTCTGCTAAGTCTGATTGGGCTCGCCATAGTGTCCCGCGCCGCAGCGCGGCGGCTGCGACAGCGCTCGGAGGAGGGCGGATCTGTGAGCGCCGTGAGCGGCCGCACAAAGTGGATCGAGCGGGCCGCGGCCACAACCCTCGCTGCATTGGCGGTGCTAGTCGCCACCCACCCATTTCGCCCCAACCTCACGCCTCACCTCCTTGAGATCACCGTGCTCGATGTAGGCCAGGGCGATTCGATCTTCGCCGCGCTCCCGGACGGCCGCACCATGCTCATCGACGGCGGGGGCCAAGCCGGCGCGGAAAATTTCGGCGGCTATCACACCGGCATCGACGTCGGCGAACAAGTGGTTTCCTCCTACTTGTGGTCCCGCGGCATCAAGCGTATCGACATCGTCGCACTCACCCACGCCCACCACGACCACATCGACGGCTTGCGCGCCGTTTTCGATAATTTTTCGGTCGGCCAACTATGGCTGGGCCGCGACGAAGCCACCGTGCCCTTCGAAGCCTTGCTCCAACAAGCCCGGCATGATGGCGCCACCATCGTGCGCGAAGTTGCCGGCAATTCGATCGAGCTTGGCGGCGTCAACGGCCGCGTTCTCTGGCCGCAGGACGCTTTCCGCGTGGCCGCCGCGAACAACAATAATTCCCTGGTATTGCGCCTCACCGACGGCAACCGCAATTTCATGCTCTCCGGTGACATCGAGAAAAAAGTGGAAGGCGCGCTGCTTTCCGAGCGCGCTCCGCTCCAAGCTGATTTTCTCAAAGTCCCTCACCACGGCAGCAAGACATCCTCCACCGAAGCGTTCCTCGAAGCCGTGCAACCCAAACTCGCCGTGATCTCCGTCGGCGAGTCGAATTCCTTCGGCCATCCCTCGCCCGAAGTCCTCGATCGCTACCGCTCCCTGGGCGTCCACGCCTATCGCACCGACCGCGACGGCGCGGTCACCACCTGGACCGACGGAAATTTCCTCAAGGTCCAATCATTCATAGAAGCTAGCAATCGAGTACCGGCGCACCCCTAGCCGGGTTTCAACCAGCAGACTCAATTCGAGCAGATGTCGCGCAGGTGCCGTGGCACAGCCAATCTGGCTGTGGGCCCAATTTAGGAAGGATTTAAGACCATCAGTACTGCCTAGCCGCCAGACTCTTCTTCCTCGCCGCGCTGCGCAGCCGAAGTGCTGTTACCTTTCGCATATTCAGCGATGATTCGCCGCGCCTCCGCTGCATGCGACTCCAGCACAAGGATTTCCGGGCCGTGCAGCCCCTCCGGAGCTTCCCGCATGGGAAACGGATCGGAAGAAACAGACCCGGGAGAAGAGATGCCCGAACTTTCCAAAAGGCCTCGAATTACTACCGCCTCTGTGGCTGTTCCAGCAGTATGCACAACGACAACGCGGTCTTGGTGCGGATTAGTTGTCATGTACCGTACTATTGCACGCCGATGTTGCGCCGGTCCATAATCTTTCTATGAATACTTCAGGGTTCATGCCGGAGTCTCCGAAACACGTTCCGACCAGGGAAGAAATTGACGACGAGAGCCGCAAAATGCGCCGCCTGCGCGTCGTCGTTAATCTGGCGCTCGAAGCCATCGCCGCAGGAGATATGCCCGCCGAGGAAGCGGCCCGCATGTCCGCCGCCACGCGCCGCATCGCCCTGGAAATGTTCCCCGGCAAAGAAGTGGCCTACGACTTATTGTATCGCCCCAAATTCCAGCGCGTGATGCACGCAGTCTATCGCCTGCAGTAGCCCTGATCGCAATCCACTTGATTTTGGTGTAGCCGTGAAGTCGACGGTGGGTGGCGCACCCTTCGCCTTTAAGGGTGCGGATTTTCGTCCTTCCACACTCTAAAATCGAGCCCCTCTTTCCGATCCTGCACGTTTCGTTTTCGACTTCGCCGGTGGGTGCCACACACGTCGGTCTCACGTGCGGGATTTTTGACTTAACTTGGGGTCAACGATGAATCCGCCGTCCTCAGATTCCCAGCCGTCACTCAACCCGCCCCAGCCACAAGCATCCGCGCCACCAGCAGCATCACTCCCACCATAAAACCGAGCGCCGCCTGATATTCGCGGTTGCGTCCATATTGATCCCACGAAAAAAGTTGCCCATCCGCCGCCCCAGCGCCGCCGATCGCCCGCGGCGCCCGCGGAAAAAACAGCGGCACCCGCGCCGCATACTCCTCGAATGCCTCGCCATGTTTCCGCCGCAGTTCGCCCTCTTCCCGCCGCATCACCGCCGGGTAGAAAATCGCGTAATACCCCACGATCAGCGCCGCCGCCACCCAGGAATGGCTAGCCACGGCAAAGCCCGCAACCAGCAGAAAACTCCCAAAGTACAACGGGTTCCGCGTCCAGGCGTACGGTCCAGAGACCGTCAATTCTTCTTGTTTGTGCAGGTGCCCGGCAGAGATTCCGCGCAGCAATAGCCCGACCAACGCGATCGCCATGCCCCACCCCAGCGATTTCACCGTCGGCAGCGCCAGCCACAGATACAACGGCGCCAGCGGATATCCCAGCCGCACCCGCCAGCGTGCCAGGAACGCGTTGCGGTCCGCCACTAGTTAGCCCTCAATCTCTGCTCCACCGCTTCCATCACCTGCGGCACGGTAATCGACATCATCGCCGCTGAATGCGACGCACCCCGCTCGTAAGTGGTTTCTTCCGGCCGCGCATTCCGCACCACAACATCCTTCGCCCCGTAAGGCCCATTTCGCGCCGGATCGGTGGGACCAAATAACCCCACCACCGGCGTGCCCAGCGCGCTGGCCAGATGCAACGGACCGGTGTCGCCGGCCACGAAAAATTTCGCGCGCCGCAGCACCGCCATCAATTGGGGAATATTCATCTCCAACAAGATCGGCCTCGAATCTCCCGCCGCACCAACCACCGCATCCGCCAGTTCCCTTTCACCCGGACCAAAGCTCACCACGCCTCGCCATCCGTACTTCCGGTTCAGATCCCGATGCAACTCGCCGTAGCGCTCCGCTGGCCAGCATTTGGACGTCCACCCGCCCCCCGGACTCAGCGCAAAAAAGTCCGTCAGCGAATCCTTCGCCAATTCCGCCGCCGCCCAACCCTCGGCCGGTTCACTCACCGCCAGCGGAAACCGCACCGCTCCCGGCTTGGCGCCGGCCGCTTCGGCCAGCGAGACATTTTGATCTACCTTGTGCAAGCCCTTGGGAGCAATCGCGTGATTGTAGAGCAGCGCCGCCAGTCCTTCGCGCGCGTAATCGCGATCGAAGCCGAACCGCTGTGGTGCTCCCGAGGCGTACGCCAGAATCGCCGAGCGATACAGCCCCTGAAAATCCAGTGCCGTTGTGTATCCGTTGGCGCGAAGCTGTTTGACGCATCCCGCCACCTGCGACAAATCACCCCGATCGATCTCGATCACCTGATTCAGGTCCGCATTTCCGTGCAATAGCTCGCGCCATTTGCGATCCACCAGCCAATCGATTTGCGCCTCGGGAAACGAATCGCGCAGGCACGCCGCGGCGGGCAGCGTATGAATGATGTCCCCCATCGAACTCGTCCGCACCACGAGAAAGCGATCTTCAGCCATCGGCCCGGTCGCGCACGGAGGCGATCAAATCCCGCGTCGAGTGATTTTTCGGATCGCCGGTGATCGCCACCCGGATGCCCAACCGCGCCGCTAGCTCCCGCTCCGGCACCGTTTCCGCGGTGTAGTCGGTTCCTTTGGCGTGGACGTGTGGGCGCAGCGCCGTCAATAGCGGCTCCACATTGAGCTCGTCAAAAATGGTGACGTAATCCACCGCCGCCAGCGCCGCCACTAATTCCGCGCGCGCCATCTCCGGCAGGATCGGCCGCCCCGCTCCCTTCAGCGTCTGCGTGCTGCGATCGGAATTCACCCCCACCGCCAGTAAATCGCCCTCTTGCCTCGCCGCCGCAAGATAACGCACGTGCCCAACGTGCAGAATATCGAAGCATCCATTGGCGAAAACGATCTGCCGGCCTTTTTCCCGCGCCGTCTCGAGCTCTGCCGCCAGCGCTTCGCGGCTCAGAATTTTTTCTCGCGTATTCATCCCGGATTGCCTTCGGCCGCGGTAATGTCGGCGCGCAGCGCCGCTTCCAGTTCCGCCCGGGTGACCGTTGCGGTGCGCCGCTTCATCACCACCATGCCTCCCGCGTAGTTCGCGATGTGCGCAGCCTCCAGGTACGTGGCGCCCGCCGCCAACGCCAGCGTGAACACCGCAATCACCGTATCGCCCGCGCCGGTCACATCCACC
The DNA here is from genome assembly GCA_963725655.1 of uncultured Acidobacteriota bacterium. Lineage (GTDB taxonomy): Bacteria > Acidobacteriota > Terriglobia > Acidiferrales > UBA7541 > CAVRXT01. Next base: position 2,592,073 of record CAVRYY010000001.1, read on the forward strand.
GCTTCGTCGGTGCCATGAATCGGAATCCGCCGCGCTGGATTCCCGCGCTCAAACAGCGCCATGCCGTCTTTTCCGCGCGTCACCAGCAGGGCCGCCAGTCCAAACTGCGTGAGCCCCTTCTTCCCCAGCGTGTCCAGGCGCTGAATGTCGTTGCCGATGCGCGTGTGAAACAGCGCTTCGAGTTCCGCTTCATTCGGCGTCGCCGCGGTGATTCCCGCGTTCCGATAATCCTGCAGCGAGTACCGTGAATCGAGGGTCACGATCGGTGCGCGCAACTTCGCAGCCAGTTCCGGCGTCGCCGCGCCGAATCCGTAATCCGAAATCAAGCACGCATTCGCGCCGCGCACACGCTGCCCCGCCTTTTCTGCGAGCAGCCGCTGGCGTTTTTTCGCCAGCATCGACGCCGGTTCGCGGTCCACGCGCAGCACCTGCTGCTCGGTAGTGTGCGTCCATCCCGCAAAAAACCGCGACTTCGTCGGCGTCGTCCACCCCGGCACGCGCACAATCCCCGACGTTTCCACGCCCTTAGCGCGGAAATAATCAAGCAGGTCGCGGCCCCCTGCATCGTCGCCCACCGCGCCCACTGGCCGCACGCGCGCCCCCAAATCCACCAGGTTATTTACCGCGTTCGCTCCGCCGCCGGGCCGCAGCTCCGTCTTCCGATGCCGCAAGATGAGAACCGGCGCCTCGCGCGATACTCGCGAAATTTCCCCGGAGATGAACTCATCCACCACCAAATCCCCCACCACCACGATCGTCTGCCGCGGGAACGCACTCACCAAATCGATCAGCCGCGCCAGATCCGGGCTCGAATCTCCCGAAGATACCGGCGCTGGCGCGGGAATTTCTTTGCTGCGTTTGGCGCTCACTTGCGATCCTTCAATATCAGCTCCACTGCCTCAGCCAGATTCTCAACCACATCATCCGGTTGCCGTGGCCAGCTCGCATGATGCCACTCGTAGTCCCCGCGGCCATATCCCGTCAGCACAAAAATACTCCGGCAACCGGCGGCGTGCCCCAACGCGACGTCCGAGTAACGGTCGCCAACCACCGTGGAACCCTCGATCTGCAGGTTGTGCTCCCGCGCCGCCTGCTCCAGCATTCCCACTTCCGGCTTGCGGCAGGTGCAGCCATCGGCGCGCACGTGCGGACAGAAGTAAACGCCGTCCACGTGCGCTCCCGCCGCCGCCAGTTCGTAGCGCATTCTTTCGTGGATGCTGGCCACCAACTCCTCGCCAAAATATCCGCGCGCCACTCCCGACTGGTTGGTCACCACGATCACCGGAATTTCCGCCTCGTTCAGCCGGCGTATCGCCGCCGCCGAGAACGGAAACATCTGAAATCGCGAAATATGGTTGGCGTAGCCGTATTCTTCCGAGATCGTGCCGTCGCGATCGAGGAACACTGCCCGGCGCTTCTTCCTTTCAGTTGTCGGCTCAGCCGCCATTCATATTCTCCAAAGTCAGTAGCGCCGCCGCGTACACCGCATCCACTTCGATTCGCTCCATGCAGCGATGGTCGATCGGGCAGTGCCGCAAAAAACAGGGGGCACACGATACGTTGCGGCTCACCAACACCCGATTGCGAGTCAGCGGCGCGGTTCCCTCCGCATCGGTCGGCCCGAAAACCGCCACCACCGGCAAGCCGGCTGCCGCCGCAACGTGCATCGCGCCGGAATCGTTACCGATGAAAATGTTGCACGCTGCGAACAGAGAAGGAAGGTCGCCTATGCTTGTTTGGCCGGAAAAATTGACGGGGCTATGTCGCATGCGGGCGGCGATGCGCTCGGTGGTTTCGCGTTCCGAAACCGTCCCGAAAAGTATCACATCGGCGTCGCAATCGGCAATTAACCGATCGCCGAGCTCCGCGAAACGTTCCGGCGGCCAGCATTTCGCCGAACCGTATGCCGCGCCCGGACCAAAAGCGATTCGCAGCTTTCCTTTTCGCGCGCCCGCCTCCTCCAGCCTTTCTCGCGCCGTGGCGATCGCCGCAGGCGCAATAGCCAGGCGGATATCGTCGACCTGCGGCAACGAATCGATCCATCCCGCGCGCCGCACCAACTCCAGGTAGTAATACACCTCGTGATCGGGAATCTCGCCCGGCTTGGGAACGGCGACGGCCTGCGTGAGCAACAGACTTCGGCCATCCCGCGCGTATCCGATCCGCTCGGGAATTCGCGCGGACCACGCCAGCCAAGCGGCGTGAAACGAATTCGGAAAAAGGATCGCCTGATCGAATCGTTTGCTACGAATTTCGCGCAGGGCGCGCGAATGTCCCTCACTCGAGCCAGCTGCCGGCAGTGCGATGCTCGAATCGCACCATCCGGAATTAGAGTACAAATCGGCTACCCATGGCCGAGCCAGCGCCGTAATTTCGGCGTTCGGCCAGCGCGTCCGGATCGCAACCAGCGCCGGTATCGAAACAATCGCGTCGCCCACCCAGTTGGTCGCGCGCACCAGAATTTTCATGGCTGGCCGCTTCCCGAGCGCCGGCGCGCCAGCGTCGATGTGATCGCTTCCCAATATCCCGCGGCGTCATTCAATTCAAATTCCATCGCGCAGAACCACAACGGAATCGACGTCGGCGCTGCATCATCCAAATTAAAGAGATCCTTCTCGGTGCACAGCAGCGCGTTTGCTCCCGCGTCACGCGCGGCGCTTTCCAGATGGCGCATGTCCTCCACCGAATATCGATGGTGATCGCGAAAAACAAATTGCCCCGCCACCGGAATCTCCGCGCGATGCAGATCGCCAATGAATCCTCGCGGGTTCCCGATTCCGCAGAACGCAAAAAATTTCCGCCTTTCCGTGGCTGATCCGCTTCTCTGCACCGCGCTGCCGCCGTATAGTCTCGGCGCGTCCATTTTCACCGTCGCATTAAAAATAGGCGCCTCGCTGTATCGCCGCACCACCGCTTCGATCGCCGGCGAGTGCGCGCTCCGCGTGATCACCACCACGTCCGCTCGCGACAGTCCCGATTTTGGCTCGCGCAAATTTCCCGCGGGCAGCAAATGACCGCCGCCAAAAGGCTCCAACGCATCGATCAGCACGATATTCACGTCGCGCGCCAGTTGCAGGCGCTGCAATCCGTCGTCCAACAGAAAATAGTCGGCCCACGATTCAAGTTTGCTGCCGCTGGCAAAGCGATCGGCGCCCACCCCCACCCGCGCGAACTCCTGCGGCAGCCTCGATTCCATCAGCCGCGCTTCATCGCTCCACAGAATCTCTCTGCCTTCCTCTCCGCTTTCCTCGCCCGCCTGCCAAACCCGTTTTCCTTTGTACCCGCGCGTCAAGATTCCCACTCGCTTTCCTTGCTGCGCAAATCGTCGCGCGATCCACATCACCATCGGAGTTTTCCCGGTGCCGCCCACCGTCAAGTTCCCCACGCAGATCACCGGCTTCTGCAAACGCTTCTGCGCAAACCACCCGCGGCGATAGCACCACACCCGCGCGCGCGCGCCTAACCCGTACAAAAATGACGCTGGCCACAGCAGCATGCGCACCCGCTCCATCGCACCCGTCATCGCCCGCTTCCATGCTCTTCCAGTATCGCCACGATCCGCTCCAGCGATCGCGACGTCGCTCCGCGGTTGCTCTCCACCAATTTTCGCGCCGCCCTTCCCATCCGCTCGCTCAGCGCCTCGTCCTCGATCAGCCCCATCCACGCCTTACCCAGGCTTTCGCCCGTAGACACCTGCACTCCCGCGCTCTGCTGCAAAAATTGCCCCGCCATGTCGCTGAAATTCTCCATCGAGCGCCCAAACACCGGCGGCAACTTCCACCAGGCAGGCTCCAGAATATTGTGTCCGCCGCTAGCCACTAGCGACCCGCCGATGAACACCGCGTTCGCCAGCGAATAAATCCCAGCGAGTTCCCCGATGGAATCGAGCAGCACGATGTCGGCCGCCTCGTCCAGCGCCGCGCCGGAATCGGCCTGGCTCCGCCGCACCACCTTCCAGCCGCCTTGCGCCGCGATCTCCTCCGCCGCATCAAACCGCTCCGGCTTGCGCGGAGCCAGCACCAGCAGCGCAAAATGCCAGCGCCGTTGCACGATGTCAAACGCCGCAAGCACTTGCTCTTCCTCATCGGCCACCACGCTGCCGGCCACCAGCACCGGCCACCGCTCCTGCTGCTGAGTCTGCAATCGCAGCCACCCGCCAAACTCTCCCATCGCCGGAGGTTCGCTATCGTATTTCAGATTTCCTGTCACCTCGATGCACTCTTCCGGCGCGCCCATAATCCGCAGTCGTTCCGCAGCTTCCTCGCTCTGCGCCAGGATCGCGCGCGCATTCCCCAGCGCCGATTCGTACAACGCCCCGATCACCGGCCGAGCCAGCCGGAATCGCCCAAACGACTTCTTAGAGATGCGCGCGTTCACGAACACCGCGGGAATGTTCTTCCGCCGCAGCTCGCGCAGGAAATTCGGCCAGATCTCCGTTTCCAGGATCAGCACGATCGATGGCCGGATCGCGCCCAGCGCCCGGCGAACGCACCACGTCCAATCCAACGGAAAATAGAAGACCCCGTCGGTAAACTTCATCCGCTCGCGCGCCAACTCCTGCCCGGTGGCGGTGGTAGTCGAAACGAATATCAGCCGCTCCGGATATTTTTCGTGCAGCCGCAACGCCAAAGGCCGCGCCGCCAGCACCTCGCCAACCGACACGGCGTGAATCCAGATCGCCCCCGGCGCGCCCGCGGCGCGGTCCGCCACCTCCGGCGGCACACGTCCGAACCGCTCGCGCAAATTCGCCAGGTATTTTTTCTTGCGCAGCCCCTGCACAAGGAAATAAGGCGATAGCAGCACCATCGCCGCGGCTGTCAGCAAGCTGTAAAGGAGATACATTCTCGGTTGTCGCCGTTCCCGCCCGGCCGCCACCAGCATTGCCTCGCGGCAGGATGCAAACGCGGTATTATAGCGGCACGCGCGTCCTGCAATGCACTCACAACTTGCAGGAGCGTGCCGGCATCTCACCGCGGGAAGCAGAAACCACCGGCAACGGAGCGCCAAAGCACCCATGAAAGCTCAGCGCATCATCGTACTCACCGCCGCAATCGCCGCTCTCTCCGTCATTCCCGCGGGATTCTCCGGACGCGGTGCGAGCGCGACCGCCGCGCTCTTCGCTCAGTCCCCACCGTCGTCAGGCCCGGTGGACCCAGCCGCCCTGCCCGCCCACGACAATCACGAAGGCCTGCTGATCGCCGCCGATCCCTACACCGATCCCGAACGCAGCAAGCAAACTTTCGGCAAGAACGATCCGGCGAAGGGCGGCGTGCTGCCCATCGACGTCTATTTCCGAAACGACACCGACCAGGCCATCCGCGTCGATTTCAATACCATGCGCCTGGAGATCGCTCCGCCCGGCGAAGATCATCAAAAAGTAGAAGCGCTCACCGTCAGCGAAGTGGCCGTGATGGTCGCCCATCCCCGAGGCCCTTCCGATCCTTCCGCCACCCGCAGGCGCATTCCCGCGCCGATCCCCATGCCCAAACACGATAAAGCCGAAGAAAAGGCCGCCGCCGCGCTCCGCCCGTTTGCCTTTGATTCCGATGTTCTCCCGCCGCGCTCCACCCTGCACGGCTTTTTCTTTTTCGACTTCGGCCATGACCTCTCCGACGTCCGTTTCGCCGAGCTCTACATCCCCGACGTCATCGTGGTCACCGGCAACAAGCTGCTCATGTACTTCGACGTCCCCCTCCAGCCCGCCAAGAAATAATTGGCCAGTATCCTAATTGGCCGGTTGGCCTCGCTAGCGAGTGGACGACCTGGCTGGAAGGTCCGCTGCTTGCCGGCGTAGGTGTTTTGATTTTGACTCCGCCCCTACGGTTCGACGCCCTTGTCCCTTTCACGTGCCCACTCTTCGCAAGCTTCCGCGAAGGGTGGGCGTACAGACCTCAAGCAAATAAATTTCCAGCCCAGTCCCTTGTTCATGGCCTTTGCCTCTGGTCCCGCCGTCGTCTTTGGCCTTAGGTCTGGTTCGCGTTGATTTCCGCAATTTGCCGAATCGCGTGCGCTCGGCTAAAATTCACACCGTCCTCATTTCGGTCCCAATGACCCTTCTCAACGAACTCAATTCGCAACAAGCTGACGCCGTTCGCCACACCGATGGACCGCTGCTGGTCCTGGCAGGTGCTGGCACCGGCAAAACCCGCGTCATCACCTATCGCATCGCCTACCTCGTGCAGCAAGGCGTCCCGGCCAGCGCGATTCTGGGCGTCACTTTCACCAATAAAGCCGCCGAGCAAATGCAGGAACGCATCACCACGCTGTTACGCTCCACCGGCAACGACCCTTCGGGCATTTGGCTCTCCACCTTTCATTCCCTGTGCGCCCGGCTGATCCGCCGCGAAGCCTCCGCTCTCAATCTGCCGCGCGATTTCGCCATTTACGACGATTCCGACCAGACCGAAGTGGTCAAACTCACCCTCGCCGAGCTCGAACTCGACGACAAGACTTTCCCCCCGCGCGCCGTACTCTCGCGCATCAGCTACGCCAAAAATCACGGCATCGATCCCAAGGAACTGAAATTCGAAGCGCGCGGCAAAGCCGACCGCGACATGGCCAAAATCTACGATCACTATGTCGCCCGCCTGCGCCAAGCCAACGCCCTCGACTTCGACGATTTGCTCCTCCGCGGCGTCGGCCTTCTCCGCGATCATCCCGATGTTCGCGCCCGCTGGAATGAACGCTTCCAATACATCCTGGTCGACGAATTTCAAGACACCAATCGCTGGCAGGAACAATTGGTCAAGCTCCTCGCCGGCACTCGCCGCAACGTCTGCGTCGTCGGCGACGAAGACCAATCCATCTACAGCTGGCGCGGCGCCAAGAGCGGCAGCTTCCAGCGCTTCCTGAAAGATTTTCCCGACGCCCGCACCTTTCGCCTCGAAAAAAATTATCGCTCCACGCAAAACATCCTCGATGCTTCGGGAGGCCTGGTCTCCAAGAACTCCAACCGCCTCGGTAAGAATCTTCGCGCCGCGGGCGAAGCCGGTTCTCTGATTAAGTTTTTCGAAGCCAACGATGCAGGCCTCGAAGCCGAGTACGTCTGCCGTGAGCTCGGCAATCTCCTCCGCGAAGAACCCAAAGCGCACATCGCGGTCCTTTACCGCACCACCGCGCAGTCGCGCTCGTTTGAGGAAATTCTGCGCCGCATGTCCATCCGCTATCGCGTGGTGGGCGGCTTCAGCTTTTACAAGCGCGCGGAAATCAAAGCCGCCCTGTCGTATCTGCGCCTCGCCTTCCACCCCGAAGACGACGTCGCCCTGCTGCGCGTCCTCAACACTCCGCCCCGCGGCATTGGCAAGACCACCATCGACGCCCTGCGCGCTTCCGCCCAATCCCGCGGCACCACCCTTTGGGACGCGCTCATCGGCGACGACGCTGCCGCACTCAAGTCTCGCGGCGCCCTGCGCGCCTTTCGCGAGCTGATCGAGTCCGTTCAGCCCACCGCCGCCAGCGTGCCGCCCGCGGAACTAATGCGCGACATTCTGAATCGCACCAATTACATCGATTGGATCGAGCAGCAGGACCGCACCGACCACACCACCCACGCCGACAACGTCCGCGAACTCGTGAACGCCATCGCCGAAGCCACCGAGCGCGGCGAATCGTTAGACTCCATCCTCGATCGCGCCGCCCTGGTTGCCATGAGTGACGACTACGACGAAGAAGTCACCGTCTCGCTGATGACCCTCCACAGCGCCAAGGGCCTCGAATTCGATGCCGTCTTCCTGGCGGGCCTCGAAGAGGGCGTCCTCCCGCATTCCCGCTCGCAGGACCAGCCCGAAGACATCGAAGAGGAGCGCCGCCTCTGCTACGTGGGCATGACCCGCGCCCGAAAATCGCTGACCATCTCCCGCGCCCAGTATCGCCGAACCTACGGCGAAGAGCGCTTGCGCGCCTCCATGCCGTCTAGATTCCTGCGCGAGATTCCCCTCGAACTGATGGAAACCGTCACCGGCTCGCTGGGCGAACCCGGCGAGACCCGCCGCTACGAGCCAGTCGAGGGCTATTCGTCGTACCGCTCCATGCCCCAGCGCCGCAACGCACCCAGTAGTTCCAGCTCGAGCTACGGTTCCAGTTCCGGAGCAGGCTACGCCCCCGCCCGCGGCTCATCCAGTTCTCGCCGCCCCAGCAATCCGATGATCGGACGCCGCGTCCGCCATCCCACCCTGGGCATCGGCACCATCCTGGCCGTCGACGGCGACGAAGAAGATCGCACCATCACCGTAAGCTTCCAGGATCACGGCACCAAAAAGCTAAAAGAAGCCTACGCCAATCTAGCCTTCGCCTAGTGTGTTAAGGCGTGCGATTCACGGTGCCAAGGTTCCGAAGCTTTCGCCTTGCCGGTTCTACGGTGCCACGGTTCTGAGCTTTTCGCCGCCCGGTTCTACGGTGCCACGGTTCTAAGCTTTTCGCCGTGCCGGTTCTACGGTGCCACGGTTCTAAGCTTTTCGCCGTGCCGGTTCTACGGTGCCACGGTTCTAAGCTTTTCGCCGTGCCGGTTCTACGGTGCCACGGTTCTAAGCTTTTCGCCGTGCCGGTTCTACGGTGCCACGGTTCTAAGCTTTTCGCCGTGCCGGTTCTACGGTGCCACGGTTCTAAGCTTTTCGCCGTGCCGGTTCTACGGTGCCACGGTTCTAAGCTTTTCGCCGTGCCGGTTCTACGGTGCCACGGTTCTAAGCTTTTCGCCGTGCCGGTTCTACGGTGCCACGGTTCTAAGCTTTTCGCCGTGCCGGTTCTACGGTGCCACGGTTCTAAGCTTTTCGCCGTGCCGGTTCTACGGTGCCACGGTTCTAAGCTTTTCGCCGTGCCGGTTCTACGGTGCCACGGTTCTAAGCTTTTCGCCTTTCCGGGTGCCCCACTCTTCGCAAGGTTCCGCGAAGGGTGGGCGTATGGGCCTAAAACGCATCGCAGCTCGTAGATGTTTTGAACCTTTTTTGCCCAGTCCATCGCTATCCCACGCAGCCACCCAACCCACAGGAATCAAAGGTTGCACCTCGGACCCGCGCAAGGTACAGTGGCCTACTTTCGACCAGGGGTGACCGTGAACTCGCAGCTCTTTCGCACCAAGAGCATCGACCGCCTCCTCAGCGACGCTGACGAGCCGGAGCGCCGCCTCAAAAAGACCCTCGGCTGGGTCAGCCTCACCGCCTTGGGCGTTGGCGCCATCATCGGCACCGGCATTTTCGTTCTCACCGGCACCGCCGCGGCTGGCGAAGACGTTCGCAGTCCTTCCCTTCTCAAAGCTCCACTGCTCGACGTCCTGCTCCACGGCAGCCACGCCTTGGGCGTCCACGGACGGCCCGGCGCCGGTCCCGGCATCGCCCTCTCTTTTCTCCTGGTCGCCATCGTCTGCGGATTTGCCGGCCTGTGTTACGCCGAACTTGCCTCCATGATCCCCATCGCCGGCAGCGCCTACACTTACACCTACGCCACCATGGGCGAGTTAGTGGCCTGGATCATCGGTTGGGACCTGATTCTCGAATACGCCGTCTCCAACATGGCCGTCGCGGTGGGCTTCTCCGGCTACGTCAATAGCCTCCTCGATTCCGTCGGCATTCATTTGCCCGCGCACCTGGCCGTGCCTGCATACGCTCCCGGCATCGGCTGGCACGCCAACTTCAATATTGTCGGATTTCTGATCGTGATGTTGCTTACCGTGGTGCTGGTCCGCGGCATCCGCGAATCCGCCGGCGCCAACAACATCATGGTCGGCATAAAGCTACTGGCGATCATCATGTTCATCGTTTTCGCCAGCCATTACATCAAGCCCATCAATTACCATCCCTACTTCCCCAACGGCTTTCAAGGCGTACTCACCGGCGGCGCCATCGTATTTTTCTCCTACATCGGCTTCGATTCCGTCTCTACCGCCGCCGAGGAATGCAAGAACCCCAAAAAAGACCTGCCCCTGGGCATCTTGTTCTCCTTGGGAATCTGCGCGTTTTTCTATGTGGCCGTCGCCGTGGTCCTCACCGGCATCCAGCACTGGAGCTTGCTGAATAACGACGCCCCCGTCGCCAACGCATTGCACTCAATCGGCTTGGTTCGCGTCGAGTTCTGGGTCACCATCGGCGCGCTGATGGGCATGATCTCTTCGCTGCTGGTCTACCAGCTCGGCCAGGCCCGCGTATGGTTCGCCATGTCCCGCGACGGCCTGTTGCCCAAAGCCTTCTCCAAAGTTCATCCCACCCACCGCACCCCGCACGTCGCCACCTGGGTGGCCGGAATTTTTGTAGGCATTCCCGCCGGCATTTTTGACATCGGCACGCTAGCCGACCTTTCCAATATCGGCACGCTTTTCGCCTTCGTGCTGGTGGCCGTCGCCGTTCTCATCCTCCGCAAGACTCAGCCCAATCGGGCCCGCGGCTTCACCGTTCCTTTTTCTCCCTGGGTGCCGATGCTTTCCTTGCTGTTCTGCTTCATACTAATGGCCAGCCTTACGGTGGAGAACTGGATACGCTTCTTCGTCTGGCTGGCGATCGGACTGGTGCTGTATTTCTGCTACGGGCAGAAGCGCAGCCAACTGGCTCTCGCGCCAGCGCAGTCCGCGCATCCATCCACGGGAGGTCCGTCGTCGCCGGGAGGGACCGCGTGATGCACCGCCGCACGTTCCGCTTTTCGTCAACGCTTGCGATCCTGGCGCTGCTGGCTGCGGTCTTTGGTCTCGCCTCCGTCGCCCTCAGTTGGGGTGACAGTGGCCACCGCCTGATCGTCAGCAAGGCCGTGGACACCCTGCCCGACGAGATGCGTCCCTATTTCGAAGCCAACAAGCCGTACCTGATGCAGCGGGTCACCGAACCGTCGCAGACCGCCCTCAAGAATCTCAGCGAACGCCAGAACCAATTCATTCATCTCGACCACTACGGCAATTTCCCCTTCGCCACCCTGCCCCGCGACTACAAGGCCGCCGTATCCACTTTCGGAAAGCACTCGCTCACCGTCCAAGGCCTGCTTCCCTGGCAAATCGGCGTCTACAGCCAGAAGTTGACCGACGCTTTTCACTCCCATGCCTGGGACGAAGTCCGCGCCAACGCCGCGCTCCTCGCCTTCTACGTCGGCGAAGCTCACGATCCCTTCAAGACCACCGTCAACGAAGACGGCAAACTTTCCCTGCAACTCGGCGTCAACATTCGCTTCGACAAAAGCCTGGTCGACCGCTACTCGCAATTCTTTTACATCCATCCCGGTCTCGCTGCCTACATTCAAGACCCCACCGATCACGCTTTCGAAACCTGCATGAGCGCTCACGCCATGATTGAAAGCATTCTGCTCGCCGATCGCCGCTCGCGCTCCGGCCTCGCCGACTACACCGACGAATACTACGACCGCTTCTACGGCCAGGCCGGCAACATCCTGGCCCAGCAAATTTCCGACGCCGCATCCGACGTCGGATCGTACTGGCTCACTTCCTGGACCAACGCCGGAAAGCCCGCGCTTCCCGCGCGCTGAGTGCGAACGAAACCAAGAACTAAGCGACGCGCCGTCCGCCACTAGCGCCGCGCGACTTCGATGACCGATCCCACTCAACTCCGAAAATCCCTCGCCGCGCTGCCCAAGGCGGAAATTCACGTTCATCTCGAGGGCTCCATGTCCCCCGCCACCGTCAGCCAGCTCGCCGCGCGCTACGGGGTTCGCGCTTCCGAGGAAGAGGTTGCCGCGCGCTATCGTTACGAAGATTTTCTCGGCTTCATCGAGGCCTTCAAGTGGGCCACATCCTTCCTCCGCACCCCTGACGACTACGCCCTCATCGCCCGCGGCCTGGCCGAGCAGTTGCTCGCACAAAACGTGATCTACGCCGAAGCCACCATTTCCGCCGGCGTGATGTTGTGGCGCAAGCAGGACATCGAGAAAAACATCGCCGCCATCAACCAGGCGGCCCGTGAATACCAGAGCCGCGGCCTGCAACTCCGCTGGATTCCCGACGTGGTCCGCCAATTCGGCGGCAAGGATGCCATCGAAGTCGCACGCCGCTGCGCCGGCTTGCAATCCGAAGGTGTGGTGGCTTTCGGCATGGGTGGCGACGAACTCGCTCTCCCAGCCGCGGATTATCGCCCCGCCTTCGACATCGCCCGCGACGCAGGCCTGCACATCGTCGTTCACGCCGGAGAAATCGGCGAACCGTCCTCCGTCATCGAAGCCATCGAGGTCCTCGGCGCCGAGCGCATCGGACACGGCATCGCCGTCGCCAAAGACCCTGCGCTGATGGCTCGATTAGCAGCCTCTGCTCTTCCACTGGAAGTCTGTCCCACCAGCAACATCCGCACCGGCGCGCTCGCCGGCCAAATTGGCAAACCCGCCGCCACAATATCCGACCATCCCATCGCCAAGCTCGTTGCCGCCGGCGTGAACGTCACCATTTCCACCGATGATCCAGCCATGTTCGAGGCTGACCTGGTTTCCGAATACATGCACGCCGCGAGGCTCGGCCTCGCGCCAAAACAGCTCGTGCAAATCGCCGAAGCCAGTTTTCGTGCCGCATTCCTGCCCTGGCAAGACAAAAATTCTCTACTCAAAACTTTTCACGCCGCTCTCCCAGCCTCTGGGCTGATATAATCTCCGCGATGAAAGCTCATGTGTGGGTAATGCCCAAGAAAACCGTTCTCGACCCTCAGGGCCAAGCCATCCAGCACGCCCTGGCCTCCTTCGGTTATACCCAGGTGCAGGATGTCCGCCAGGGCAAATTCTTCGTCCTCGCCCTCGACGGCCTCGCCGCCGACGGCGCCAGGATCCAGGTCGAAAAAATCGCCCGCGAAGTGCTCACCAACCCGGTCATCGAGGAATTTCGCTTCGAAATCGTCGAATAGGCACCCGCAGTCTCGCCCCTGAACTCACCCAATAGCCCCCGTCCGCCGGTTGAAACCTTAGCAACACCCCCCGCATCTGAAAATTGAGCCCATCATTCGCTGTGCTAATCTGCAAGTAGCTCTCGCGCATTGGAAAACGGGCAATCCGAGCGATTCGAGCGTCGAGGAGACACTCACCGTGTGTGGAATTGTCGGCTATATCGGTCCTAAAGCGGTCGTCCCGCTGATCATCGACGGCCTGAAGCACCTCGAATATCGCGGCTACGATTCCGCAGGCATCGCCGTCGTCGATACCGCCGGCAAACTCCAGATTCGCCGCGCCTCCGGCAAGCTCCGCAACCTGGAAGAAGTGCTGCGCAAGACCCCGCTCGAAGGCGGCGTCTACGGCATCGGACACACCCGCTGGGCCACTCACGGCCGTCCCACCGAAGAAAACGCCCACCCCCACCGCGACTGCAGCGGCGAAATCGTGGTGGTGCACAACGGCATCGTCGAAAATTATCTGGAATTGAAGCACCAGTTGCTCGCCGAAGGTCATCAATTCAAGACCGAAACCGATACCGAAGTGATCGCCCACCTGGTTGAAAAATATTCCGATGGCGGTCCGCTCGAGAACGCCGTCTTCAAGACCCTCGGCCAACTCTCAGGCGTGTACGCGCTGGTGGTGATTTCCACCCGCGACAAAAACAAGATCGTGGCCGCGCGCATGGGCCCGCCGGTTGTTGTAGGAATCGGCAAAGACGAATATTTCGTAGCCAGCGATGTGCCGGCTCTGCTCGCGCACACTCGCGAAGTCTTCTTCCTCGCCGACGGAGACATCGCCGTACTCACACCCCAGGGCGTTCGCGTGATGGGGCTCGACGGCCAGAAAGTCGACCGCCCCACCCAACATATCTCCTGGGACCCGGTTATGGCTGAAAAGGGCGGCTACAAGCATTTCATGCAGAAGGAAATTTTCGAGCAGCCCCGCGCCGTCCGCGATACCCTGCTCAACCGCATCTCCTTTGACACCGGAAAAGTATTCTTGGACGAGATGGACATCACCGAAAAGGAATTTCGCGAATTTCGCCAGATCAAGATCATCGCCTGCGGCACGAGTTGGCATGCCGGCCTGGTGGGCAAATTCCTGATCGAGCGCCTCGCCCAGGTTCCCGTGGAAGTCGATTACGGCAGTGAGTTCCGCTACCGCGACCCGATCATTGCCCCGCACACTCTGGTCATCGCCATCAGCCAGTCCGGCGAGACCGCCGACACGATCGCCGCGGTGCGCGAATCCAAGCAAAAGGGCGCGAAGATCCTCGGCATCTGCAACGTGGTCGGCGCCATGATTACCCGCGAGGCCAACGGCACCATCTACACCCACGCCGGTCCGGAGATCGGCGTCGCATCCACCAAAGCCTTCACCGGCCAAATCGTCGCGTTGATTCTGGTCGCGCTGCACCTGGCCCAGGTTCGCGGCACATTGCCGCCCGAAGAAGCGAAAACATTGATGCAGGAGCTGGCCAAGGTCCCCCACAAAATGGAATCGATCCTGCAGCACGATTCCATCTGCGAAGAGCTGGCCCGCCAGTTTTTCCGCTACACCGATTTCCTTTATCTCGGCCGCGGCATTCACTATCCCATCGCCCTCGAGGGCGCCCTGAAGCTCAAGGAAATTTCGTATATCCACGCCGAAGGCTATCCCGCCGGCGAGATGAAGCACGGTCCCAATGCTTTGATCGACGAGAATCTTCCGGTGGTGGTGGTGGCCACCCGTGACGAAAACGATCCCGCTTCCATGACCCGCTACGAGAAAAGCTGCTCCAACATCCAGGAAGTAAAGGCGCGCGACGGCATCGTCATCTCCATCGTTACCGAGGGCGATACCATCGCCCGCCAGGCTTCCCATCGGGTGCTGGAAGTTCCCGCGGTGCCCGAGATTCTGGCCCCTCTTCTCGAGATCATCCCCTTGCAGCTTCTCGCTTATCACATCGCGGTGCGCCGCGGCTGCGACGTGGACCAGCCACGGAACCTTGCCAAATCGGTGACGGTCGAATAGTCTGGCGTTTGGGTAAGCAAAATGTTTTCGCCAAACGTGCGCAAGACTGCGATCCTCTTGTTGGCGGTGTGCGGGCTTTGGCCTGCCCTCGCGCTGCGTTCTCAGCCGTCCCCTGCCCAGCAGACCGGTCCCGCTAATCTTGCCGCCATCCACGCCACCGGCTCCAAGCGCTGGACCCCCGAACAAATCGCCGCAAGCTGCGGCCTGACGCCCGGCCAAACCATCACCCGCGACGACTTTCAGGCCGCGGCTAATCGCCTCTCCGAACTCGGCACGTTTTCCAACGTGCAGTATCGCTTCAGCACGGTTACCAAGGGCGCGGTGCTCGAATTCCAGGTGACCGACGCTCCGCTGATCCCCGTTTCCTACGACAATCTGCCCTGGTTTTCCGATGAACAGATCACCGCGGCGGTGAGCAAAGACGTGCCACTCTTCGACGGCGCGGCGCCGAGCAAAGGCACGCTCCTTGAACCCATATCCCAAGCCATCGCCAAACTTCTGGCGTCGAAAGATATTCACGGCAGCATCGAACACAGCGTGGTTCGTGCCGTAGAAACCGATCAAGACGTCCAGCGGTTTCGCGTAGTAGGCGTGCCAGTCACGGTGAGCGCGCTCCAATTCGAAGATCCCATCGCGCGCGAGAGCGCCGCCATCCGCGATCGTCAATATGACGTGGTCGGAAAACCATACTCGCGCTTGGTGCTCGAGCTGTTCGACTACGAGCAGGTTCGCCCCGTATATCTCTCCGCCGCGATGCTCCGCGTGAAGATTGGCGCTCCTCAAGCTCACCTCGACGCCGGCGCCGCGGGCGCACCGGCAACGTCGGTCCGCATCGTGATCCCGATCACCCCCGGGCCGATCTTCAAGTGGGATGGCGTCACCTGGGCGGGCAACCAAAAGATTCCCAGCGCCGCGCTCGATTCTCTCGTTGGGCAGGCTGGCTTAAAATCCGGAGCCGCCGCGGACGGCCTGAAGATTCAAGCGCTTTGGCAGAGCGTGAACGACGAGTACAGCCGCCTGGGTTATCTGGACGCCAAGATCGATTCGCTGCCGCAACTCGACGACCATGCCGCGCACGTTTCCTACCGCGCCACCATCACCGAGGGCCCTACGTATCACATGGACAAGCTGGTCCTCAGTGGTCTTTCCGTGGAAGGCGAGAAGCGCATCCGCGCCGCGTTCCGCCTGAAACCAGGCGATCCGTTCGACCGCGTCTATTGCGATGAATTTATAGAAACCGGCGCGCGCAACGCGTTCGGCACTCTTCCCTTCCATTACGAAAAGCTCGGCCACTTTCTATCGAAGGATCCGGAAAAGGGCACAGTAGACGTCATGCTCGATTTCCAGTAGCGTCCCAACCGCCGCCTCTGTTTTGTCCCGCTCCGCCCCCGCGCGAATTAGAAACATTGGGTTATACTCTTTTCGCGATGAGCGTAACTCCCAACCCCTTGCCTGCGTCCGGCGTAATCGCTGCGCCGTCGGGTGACGCCGCTTCCGCGATCGCCAAACAGGATCGCCTCTTTGCCGCTCTCCGTTCGCTCGATTCCCTGCTGATTGCCTTTTCAGGCGGCGCGGATTCCGCCTACCTGGCATGGGCCGCTCACACCGTCCTCGGGGACAAAGCTCTGGCGGTGACTGCTCTTTCCGCTAGCTACTCCGCCCACGATCGCGAACAGGCCCTGGCCTTCGTCGCCGTTACCGGCATCCGTCACCAGTTCATCGAAACCCGCGAATTCGATAATCCCCTGTACGTAGCGAATCAAGGCGACCGTTGCTACCACTGCAAGGACGAGCTTTTCGACCGCATGGAGAATCTCCGCACTTCGCGCGGCTTTGCATCGATCGCCTACGGCATCAACGCCGACGACACCCACGATTTCCGTCCCGGGCACCGCGCTGCTCACGAGCACGCCATTCTCGCGCCGCTCCTGGACGCTCAGCTCACCAAGGCCGAGATCCGTTTGCTCTCTCACGCCGCCGCGCTGCCCACCTGGGATCGCCCGGCATCCGCTTGCCTTTCTTCACGCGTGCCGTACGGCACCGCGGTCACTCCCGAATTACTGGCGCAGATCGATCGCAGCGAATCCGTCTTGCGCGGCTGCGGTTTCCGCCAGTTTCGCGTGCGCGCCCACGGAAATCTGGCGCGGATCGAAATCGCCGGCGAAGAACTGCCCCGCGCGCTCGATCCAGCCACATCCGCGCAAATTTCCGCCGGCCTGAAAGCGGCCGGCTTCACGTTCGTCACCCTGGACCTGGAGGGCTATCGCTCCGGTTCGCTGAATATTTTGCTGAAAGCATAAGGGCAATCGTGCAGCCATTTTCCAATTCAACCAACGCCCCTTCGCCGAGCTTGTCTTGCGGTTCGACGGCGTTATCTTTTCCGGGTGCCCCACTCTTCCCGTTTTGCGGAAAGGGTGGGCGTTTCGTCCTTGCGCTCGCTGCCGTCGCCGGCCTGGCCCTCGCCGGCTGCGTTTCCATGCCCTCCGAAGACGGTAAGTTCGAGCGCGTCCTCACCGTCACCGGCCCGGTAAGCCTGGAACTCGCGGCCAGTTCCGAGGATTTGAAGCTGACCACCGGGTCCTCCAGTCAAGTGCGCATCTCCGCCGAATTCAGCGTGAAAGCCTGGAGCTCTTCCGAAGCCGGCAAACGCGTCCGCGAACTCAGCGAGAATCCGCCGATCGAACAACACGGCAACGTAATTCGCATCGGGCAGAACTCCCATTCCGGTGGTGGCGGCAACTTTAAATATGAAATCGAAGTTCCGCCGGAAACCGAGCTTCGCGGCGCCAGCGGTTCCGGCGACATCGAAGTCCATGGGATCAAAGGCCCGGTAAATGTCACCTCCGGCTCCGGCGATGTCGCGCTCGCCGATGTGCACGAGCAAATTCAAGTGCTCTCCGGCAGCGGCGATATCTCCCTTTCCAACATCGCCGGCGCCGTCCACCTCGCCTCCGGCTCCGGCGACATGGCCCTGGAAAACGTCCACGGCGATATTCGCGCGCGTAGCGGCTCAGGCGACATGACCATCTCCGAGCCAGGCGGCGACGTGGTGGTAGACACCGCCGGCGGCGACGTCACCATCGCTCACGTTACCGATGACCTGCGCATCCACACCACCTCGGGAAACGTCACCGTGGACGGCAATCCCGGCCCATCGAATTATTGGGAGGTGCGCACCAGCTCCGGCGACGTAGTCCTGCACCTGCCCGCAAGCCCCAGCTTCCGCCTGGAGGCGCGTTCCAGCTCCGGCGACATCCAAGCCTCGATGCCGTTGACCCTGGACGGCTCCACCTCCAAGCACGAGATGCGCGCCCGCGTAGGCGACGGCAAAGCCCGCATCGAAATCCAAACGTCATCCGGCAACATTAACCTGCAGTAGAACGCCCTCCGCAGCCCACGATCACACCGCAATGGTGTGCCCCCGGGCTTAAGGAACCTTCTTCGCTCGGAACGGAACTAGAGCAATCACCCATCGAAGGGGCGCGATTGGGGACCGAATTGTGGTTTTTTGGCGCTAGTTTGGGCCTCCTAGACGGGCGGTTCGCCCCTCAATTGTCGCGCTTTGGCCATATTCGCCTTTATTGCCTCCCGGCGCGCGAGAAAAGCCCGTTGCATTGGGTCGTCGGGATCGAACACATAATCTCTGAACGGTTGCCGGGATTTGGGCGTTGCCGGTTGTTTAGAATCAGGCACATCCGTGGGGGTATGCTGGCGCTGGGCTGAATCCGAATTGGCGGCTTGGTGGGCCTCGCTGATCGATTTGGGGTCGAAGACGAGTTCGGCGTCGCGGGTTAGGGTGGTTTCGATTTCGGTGGCGGGGTCGGGGAGGCGGCTGCGGGCGGCGCGTTCGAGGCGGTCGATGGCAAGCATGATACCGCGGTTGGTGATCCGGGTACGCAGGGTCCGTTCCAGGAGGTTTTCGTACAGGCAGAGAATATTCCGGCGGCGCTGTTCGAAGAGGCCGGTGGCGTGGGCGTGATGGTAGATGGAGTCGCGGTCGTAAAGACCGTATTCGCGGGCGATGCGTGTGGGGCTGTTCCACTCGATAAATTTAAGTTCGATCCAGATGCGATCGGGGTGGTGGCAGACCGAGCATTTGCGGCTATGGGCCGCGGATGGCTTGGTTGCTGTGATCGGAAAATTTGGGACTTCGGCGAGGGAAGGGAAAATTTGGGCCTCGATTTCACCCTCGATTTGGTCGTTCATTTGTTCGTTCATTGGTGGCTCCTCCGTTTGGTGCTGCGCGAAAATTAGAACAGTGGGGGAACGGCGGGGGAAGGGATCAGGTTGTGTAAATCGTCGGGAGAAGTACGGAGATTGGCTAGGTTTTCTTGCGGAGAAAGGGGCGGTTTGGGCCACAGTTCGCCTCAGCTAGACCGAAGCCGGGTGCTTGTCGAACCACGCCCGGAGGCTTTCGGCCTTCTCTATCGCATGTGGAAACGCCACATAGGCTAGCCGGACTGAGTCTACGTCTACCATTCCAACGGTGGGGTGAACGGCGTCGTTATTGGTAAGCCCCTAACATGGGCGTGGTTTCTAGCGCTAGTCTTTGCAGCGCTCAGTTTGCAGCTTGGCGAAGAACTAAAAGCGAAAACCATCTCTCTGGAATATCCGAAGTTGTATTTGCGATATGAAAAAACGGCCGATACCGGCATCGAAAGCTCGGGGTTCTTCCTTGAGGTGGAGGGTGAGAGAGAGGCATTCGACGTGAGTATGTCCTCAGAGCCGACGGCGGGAAAAAACCACCGGCGAATAGGAATGCGTTGGGAACCGCCTAAAGGGGTAACAGGGGAATACGCAATTAGGGTTCGGGCCTGTTTTGTGCAATATGAGGAAGCCATTCCTCGAAACTTCAAGGTGTCTGGCGGACAAATTCATGAATTTGTTGAGCAAAAGAAGGATTGTCCAAACGAGTTGGAGGTTACATTGCCGTATCAAGATGTGAACGGTAAAAAATGCCCGCTTAGGAAATTTACGATTAGCAGCAGTCGAGACTATCGCGGCGATTTTGAAATAGCTTGTATTCCAATTGAAAGCTAGGCTAGGCCTTCGTCAGTAAAATTTGGTTGATGGCTGAGAGAGAATTTACGTGGGACTCGGCCGAGGCAAAAACTTGGAGAACCCAGGTGTGAAGGCGACACCTGGGGCGCCCACTTCGCTCAGCGACCCTACCCACCTCGCTTCGCTCAGCAATACCTCGTCGATCGACTGGCTTATATCCCAGAGAGATCTACGAACGCCGGCGAAACGGCCGCGGCGCATCGAAATGCGCCGCGCAATTGACTCGGGGCGTGGTGGCAACGTAGGATCACGCGCGTTGAGGGAATGTTTCCGAGGCGAGGGCTGATGCATTTCACACGGCGCGGCGGGGCGGCGGCAGTGCTGGCGGCGGTTGGGATACTGGCGGTGTTCTCCGGTTCGGCGCGGCCGCCGGGCGGGATCATCGTGGAGCGAAACCAGACGGCCAAGATGCGCGACGGGGTCGCGTTGAAGGCGGATATCTACCGTCCTGTCGACGCCGGCAAATATCCGGTGCTGCTGACGCGCACGCCGTATGACAAGGCCGGCGAGGCGCCGTTCGGAGTGCAGGCGGCGCAACAAGGCTACGTGCTCATTGCCCAGGACGTGCGCGGACGCTACTCGTCGCCCGGCGAGTTTTACACTTTCAAGAACGAAGGTACGGATGGCTACGACACCATCGAATGGGCCGCCGCGCTTCCCTACTCCGACGGCCGCGTGGCGATGTACGGCGGCTCATACGTCGGCGCGACGCAGTGGCTTCCGGCCATGCTGCACCCGCCCCATCTGGTTGCTATCGCGCCGACCGTCACCGCTTCGAACTATCACGACGGTTGGGCGTACATGGGCGGGGCGCTCGAGCAGTGGTTCGATGAGTCGTGGTCTTCGGGGTTGGTGACCGACACGCTGCGGCGAAAATCCGAGGTGGGCGACGGCCTGAAAGAAATGATCCAGACGCTGCCTGTGGTGAGTTATCCGCTGTTAAATCCTGTCGCTGCCAATACCCTGGCGCCGTACTTCAAGGATTGGGTCGATCATCCGGCGTACGACGATTACTGGAAGCAATGGTCGATTGAAGACCATCACGCCGATGTGCGCGTTCCCGCCTACAATACCGGCGGCTGGTACGATATTTTCCTGCGCGGCACGCTGCGCAACTATGCCGGCATGCAAAAAAATGGCGGCAGCCCCGAGGCCCGCGCGGGACAGCACTTGCTGATCGGGCCGTGGTATCACGGGCCGTTTGGATCGAAGACCGGAGACGTGGACTTCGGACCATCCGCTTCGATCGACACGCTGGGGTTGGGATACGGCGGAGTGCTTCGCTGGTATGACTTTTTGCTGAAGCACGTGGATAACGAATTCGCCACGCAGAAGCCGGTGAGAATTTTTGTGATGGGGAAAAACGCGTGGCGCGAAGAATCCAACTGGCCGCTCGAACGCGCCCAATCGACGCACTTTTATCTGCACTCGGGCGGAAAAGCGAATTCAGAGAAAGGCGACGGCGCGCTCACCACCGCTGCTCCGGGCGCGGGCGAAGCGCACGACTCCTTTACTTACGATCCCGCGAATCCAGTGCCAACGCGGGGCGGCGGGCTATGTTGCCCGAACGATGTGCTGGCCTCCGGAGCATTCGATCAGCGCTCGAACGAAGAGCGCACGGATGTGCTGGTGTATTCCACGCCGGCGCTCGCGAAGGATACTGAGGTTACCGGGCCGATCCGCGTGGAGCTGTATATCAAATCGTCGGCGGTGGATACCGACTTCACCGCCAAGCTGGTGGACGTTGGGCCCGACGGCTACGCGCGAAACCTGATCGACGGCATCCAGCGGGCGCGCTACCGCGATTCCGCTGAGAAAGCGGAGCTGATGAAGCCCGGCGAGGTCTATCGCCTGAGCCTCGACCTGGCCGGCACCAGCAACGTGTTCCTGGCCGGCCATCGCATCCGCGTGGAAATTTCCAGCAGCAACTTCCCGCGCTTCAATCGCAATCTAAATACCGAAGAGGATCCCGGCCACGGCACGAAATGGGTAACTGCCACCAACTCGGTGCTGCACGATGCGCAGCATCCCTCGAGCGTGATTCTGCCCATCGTTCCGTGACGCGCAGCGGAGTAGAATGAACGTTATGAGATGGAGCGCGGCGGTGGTCGTGTGTATCTGCATACTGTCACTGCCGGCTGCGCTGCGCGCCCGGCCGCAGATGGCCAACCCGCCGCAATCCCCCGCGCCTCCGGCGAAACACAATGTGTCCCCGGTGAATCCGCAAGGCGATCCCGAACTGGAACTGCAACATGCAATCGACAGCGCCGGCAACGACCGCGTGGCGCTGGTTCGCAACCTGAACGCCTACATGGTGCGATTCCCGGATGCTCCGCGAAAGGCTGGGGTATATCGCGCGCTGGTGGAAGCCTGCCAACAACTGCAAGACGCGCCGTGCGCGATCGAGAATGCCGAGAAATTGATCGCCATCGAGCCGCAGGATGGCGACATCATGCTGGTGGTGGTGAATCTGCTGCAGAAGCAGGGGGACGATGCCAGCCTGACGCGCGCGGTGGGATACGTCACGCGGGTGCTCGATCGGGTGGAGAAATTGCCGTCCGCGGAGAAGCCCGACCGCGTTTCGCTGGCCGATTGGCAGCAAGGGCAGCTTCGCCTGCGGGTGGCGTTTTACAATCTTCGCGGCTCGATCGAGCGGCAGCAGAAGAATTACGACGCGGCGGAAAAAGATCTGGCCGAATCGTTTCAGCTGCAGCCTACCGCAGCGGCGGCGCTGCTGCGCGGCGAAATCTGCGAAGCGCGGGGCGATCCGGCGCACGCGATTCCCTTCTACCTGCAAGCGTTTGTGCTGCCGGAAACCACGTCGTCGATGACCGTGGATCGCCACGGCATTCGTCAAAGCCTGGGCAACGTGTGGCGGCAGGTGCACGGCAACGACCAAGGGCTGGGCGACGCCATACTGGCGGCTTACGACGCCAGCGTGGCGGTTCCCAAGGACGCCGCGAAATCGCCGAACGCCGACGCCAAGAATTTGTACGATTTCACTTTGCCCAAGCTCGACGGCTCGCACCTCGCGCTCGCGCAATGGAAGGGCAAGCGCATCGTGCTGAGTTTCTGGGCGACGTGGTGCGGACCTTGCCAGGAACTGGAGCCGCGCTTCGCCAAGGTGGCGCAGGGCTATGTGGGGAACGACAGCGTTGTATTCCTGGCGGTGAACGTGGATGAAGATCGGTCCAGCGTGGCGCCGTTCCTGGCGCGGGAGAAGTGGACCCAGCCGATCGCGCTGGGAGATGGATTGGACAATTTCCTTCACGTCGACAATCTTCCTACGGTGATGGTCATCGATCCGGCGGGGAAAGTGGTTTATCGCGCCGCGGGATATTCCTCGGGCGACTTCGAGGACCGCCTGGAGAAGGCGATCGATCAGGCAGGCGCCGGCGGCAAGTAGATTCGTCTCCATGATAAAGACTGAAATCGCGGCTCTCGTGCTAAACCGACACTGCCGACACTGTGATTGACTCTCCGCGCGCGGATCAGCCATCCGCTCATAAGCCAAGCCTGGCGCGTCAACTGGGGCTGTTCGACGTCACCATGCTGGTGATGGGCGGAATCGTCGGTTCCGGCATATTCATAAATCCTTACGTGGTAGCGCAACGGGTGCACACTCCCGCGCTGATCATGGCCGCATGGATTTTTGGCGGGATGGTTGGAGTGGGCGGCGCGTTCATCTGGGCGGAATTGGCGGCGACGCTGCCGGAAGTGGGCGGACAATACGCTTACCTGCGCGAGGCCTATCATCCAGCAGTCGCATTCTTATACGGATGGGTGCTGCTGCTGGTGATCCAGACCGGAGGCATGGCGGTTGTGTCGATCACCTTCGCCCGATACTTTATCGAGCTGACCGGTTTGCAGGCGAGCGAATGGGTCGTTGCTGCCGCAGCACTCGCGGCGCTCACGCTGATCAACTGCCTCGGGGTAAAAACCGGCGGACGGACGCAGAGCGCGCTGATGGTGATGAAAATCGTCGCCATCGCTGCGCTGGTGATCGCCGGGTTGGCCTTGACCGGCAGACATGCGACCGTAGCTACCGTGGCGGAGCGGGATTGGTCGCTCACCTCTTTTGGTGCGGCGATGGTTCCGGTGCTATTCGCCTACGGCGGATGGCAGACGGCGAACTTCCTGGCGGCGGAAGTGAAGGAGCCGAAGAAAAACCTGCCGCGCGGACTATTGCTCGGAGTTCTCGGCGTGGTGGTGCTGTACATCAGTGTGAACTGGGTGTGCCTGCGCGCGCTCGGGCCGCAGGGGCTGGCGGCAACAACCACTCCCGCCACCGCGGTGATGCGGATGGCGTGGGGCCAGCGAGGTGCGACGTTCATTGCGGCGGCAATCGCCATCTCCACTCTGGGGTTCCTGAGCCAGTCGATCTTGACCGCGCCTCGGGTGTACTTTGCGATGGCCGATGACGGATTATTCTTTCGCGCGATCGCGTGGCTCGATCCACGCACTCGCGTACCGGTGGTCGCCATCGTCCTGCAAAGCGTGTGGACCATGGTGATCGCGCTTTCGGGGCGCTATGAGCAGATTTTGAATTACGTGATTGCCATGGATTTTCTATTCTTCGGGCTCACCGCGACTACCATCTTCGTCTTCCGGCGGCGAGCGGCGCGCGGCGAGATGAGCGCGAGCCAAGGTTATCGGATGCCGGGGCATCCGGTGAGCACGGTGATGTTCGTCGCGATATGCTGGTGGGTGGTTGGGAATACGATCTACCGCTATCCTCAGAATAGCCTGATCGGTTTTGCTCTGCTGCTGGCGGGCATTCCGGTGTACTGGTTCTGGAGCCGGCGGGCGGCGTCGCTATCGGCGCATTCGTAATCGAATTTTTCGGCAATTAGGAGAGCACCACATGAATGCTTTGCGAGCGGACGCGTTCTCGCGCTATATCGCCTGGGCCAAGCTGCACTCGACGGCGCGGTTCAACCTGGCGGTCAGCGGAATGTTGGACTATCCACTGGCGGAATTGCCGGTGCGCATTGAGGACCTCGAGATCGGCGGGACCGGGCCGTACGGTTATCCACCACTGATGCAGCGGTTGGCAGCGAAGGCGGGCGTAGCGGAAGAATGCGTCGTCTACACGATGGGTACATCGATGGCAAATTTCATGGCGCTGACGGCGCTGGTCCACCCGGGCGACGAGGTGCTGGTTGAGCGGCCCACTTACGATCCGCTTCTGGCGATTCTCGAGCACATCGGGGCCAAGGTGCGCCGCTTCGAACGTCGCGCGGAAAAGGGGTTCAAGCTGGAGCTGAGCGAACTGGAGCGCAAACTCACTCCGCAAACGCGACTGGTGATTCTTTGCAACCTGCACAACCCCAGCAGCGCGCTTACCGACGAGAAGACCATGCGTGAGGTGGGTGCGATGGCGGCCAAGGTTGGCGCGCGCGTTCTGGTGGACGAGGTGTATCTCGAGACCTTGTTCGAACAATCATGGCGTTCTGCGTTTCATCTGGGAGCGAATTTCGTCGTGACCAGCAGCTTGACGAAGGCCTATGGGTTGAGCGGCATTCGTTGTGGATGGATTCTGGCGCAGCCGGATGTGGTGCAGCGCATGTGGCAGGTGGTTGATTTCACGTACGGGGTTCCGGTGCATCCGGCGGAGCTTCTTGCAGTGATTGCGCTCGACAATCTCGATCGAGTGCGCGATCGCGCGCGTGTGCTGCTGGAAACGAATCGTGCGCTGGTTAACGAATTCCTGGCTAAACATCCGGAGCTCGATTGTGAAGCGAGCCGGTTCGGCACTACGGTGTTTCCGCGGCTGACCGTCGGCGGCATCCGCCGAATTTGTGGAGATGCTGCGCGAGAAATTCGAGACCAGCGTTGTGCCGGGAGAATTTTTCGAGCAGCCGCAACACTTTCGGCTGGGATTCTGCGGAACTACGGAGACGGTGCGCGGCGGACTGGAGCGGCTGGGTTCCGCGCTCGCAACATTCCAGGAACTGCCGCGATAGGGAGTGGATGTTGGAGTCTGCGGGATTACTGCAGCTTCGCGTACTCCGCCTTGGCGGTCTTCAGGATCGGGATGTCCGGATCGGCGTCCTTCCACAGTGCAAGAAAATCCTGGTAAGCGGTGCGCGCGCCGCTTGCGTCCCCCGATGCTGCGGCGGCGCGGGCCGCGCCGAGCTGGGCCAAAGCGTAGCGATAGTTGAAGGGCTTGAGGTCACGTCGAGCCAGCACCTTTTTGAATTCCGCCGCGGCATCGGCTGGCCGGCCCGCCGCGAGATAGGCTTCGCCGCGGAGAAGATTGATCTGTGCGGGCCGGCCGGCTTGGTACGGCGTGGCCGGCGCCAGATCCTGGATTGCCGCCGATGAATTCTTGTGCCGAAGGTCGATTGAGGCGCGGAAGAAAGGGACGTCCAACGTCTGGACAAGGGCGTCGAGCGGGCGCTCCTTAATGACCTCCGCGACCAGCGTCTGAGCCTTTTGCTCATCACCGGCGAGCGCCAAAATTTTGGCCGCATCCAACTTTACGTCCCAGGATTGCGCCAATTGCAGCGCCGCGTTGGCCGCTTCCACGCCTCGCTCAGGGTAACCGACGCTGGCTTCACAAAAGCCTGCGCCGTTCCACTGCGCGGCGGCGACGGCAGCCAGATCCATTCGCTTGAGGCTTTCGATCAATTCCGCGTTCAATTGCCTGGCGCTGCCGATTTGGCCTCGTGCCGCGGCCATATCGACTTGAAGCTGCAAAACCCTCGACTTTCCTAAGGGGCTGGCCTTTGCCGCTTCCATCTCGCGCTCCGCGGAGGCCATGTCTCCGTCCAGGACGGCGGAGCGAGCGAGCGCCCCGTGAAGGGAGGATCCGCCAATCTTGCGTTGCTGAGCCTGGTTCAAGAGAGCCTTGCCGTCATCGAACCGAGCCAGAGCCCAATAACTGAGGGCGCCGCCGACGTATGGATTCAAGGTGTCGGGATCGATCTGAATAGAGAGGAGGTCGTTGTCGACGGCCTTTTGGAACTGGCCGATGTTGTGCAAGCCGACGGCAAGATTGATATAGGCCGGGTCCATGCGCGGATAGCTCTGCTTCACCAACTCCCACGCCTGAATTTCCTTCTCGACCTCTCCGGTGTCGCCGTAGTAGTAGGCGGCGATGTAGAGCCGCTCGTACTCGCTGGTGCGGTCGCGGAGATCAAAGGCCTTTTTTGATTCCTGGGTGCCCAGCGCAACTTGAAGCGTATTACCGTAGGCGATTCCCAGCCGGAGGTGAGCCATGGCGAAATTAGGATCGAGCTCGATGGCTCTTTGATAGAACGGTATAGCGGCGAGATCTTCGAGTTTATCGTGCTGGACGTCGCCCAGTGAAAATGCTTTGAGCGCATCGAGCGAAGAGGTGGTGGCTTCGGCCAACGGGCGGTCGAACTTTTGCACCGAGGGCAGCGATTCGCCCAGCTTTTCCCGCAAGGTGGCGGCGGATTTCCCCAGCGCGTTCAACACCGCGTCTTTGTTCGGCGCTTCGACCTCGGCTTTGCCCAAGGACTCGCCGGTGGCGGCGTTGATCGCTTCCAGGGAAATGACGTACTGGCTGCCGAGAAGCGCGATCGAGCCGGTGAGCATCGCTTTGATGCCGTCGCGCTGGCAGATTTCGCGGCCCACCTCGCTGCTGACGCGCTCGTCGGGCGAGCGGCCCATAAAAGTGAGTGTCTGTTGAATCCGCCGGTCCGGCACGACGTTGAGAAATGGCGATTGTTCGAGGTCCACCGCCAAGGCCTTCTTGAGGGTGCCGTCAAAGACGGCGTCGCCGGTGGTGTTGGCGAAGTCGGTTAGCAGAATCGAATCGCGCTCGGTGAGTGCGCTGGCCCGGTGCATGTAAAACCAGGCGCTCACGGCGATTATTACAATGAGCGCTGCCACCGGTACACCGATCTTCCAGAGCATGCCCACGCGTTTGGGTGGCGAGGGCGCGGCTTCGGCGGCGGTGGTGGTTGCGGTTGCTCCGTTCGCGGGCGTCACCCCACTCGCCGACGCCGGCTTTGCTGCGGCCACACTAGTCCCTGACCGCGGCGTCGACTGCTGCTCCGGGTCAGAATCCACCGGGCGGTAGACTGCCGAACGCGCGGAATCGGTCTCGCGCTTCAGGCGCTTCAAGTCCGCGCGCATCTCGGAAGCGTGTTGATAGCGAAGGTCGCGATCCTTTTCGAGCGCTTTGCTGATGATGTCGTCGAGCTTCGCCGGGGCTTCCGGATTCAGCCGGGCCGGAGCGATTGGCGCGCGGCTGAGAATGGCTTCAAAGATCACCGCCGAAGTGTCTCCACGAAACGGCAGCGTGCCGGTGACCATCTCGTAGAGCACCGCGCCAAAGGAAAACAAATCGGTGCGAGCGTCGAGTTCTTTGCCGCGCGCCTGTTCCGGGGACATGTAGGCGACGGTGCCGAGAGTGGTGCCGGGACTGGTGAGGTGCGCACCGGTGGCCGCCAGCGTGGCCATGGCAGAAACTCCGGTCATCGAGCCCGCACCACTTTCTGTGGGCGCCAGCTTAGCCAGTCCGAAATCGAGGATTTTGGCGTTGCCGCGGGTGGTGACGAAAATATTGGCCGGCTTGATATCGCGGTGCACGATGCCTTTGGAGTGCGCGGCATCGAGCGCGTCGGCGATTTGGATGGCCAGCTCGAGCAACTGATCGAGCTCCATGTTCTTGCCGCCGATTACGTGCTTGAGCGTTTTCCCTTCGAGCATCTCCATGACGATGAAGGGGTGGGTGTCGACTTCATCCACTTCGTGAATGGTGCAGATGTTGGGATGGTTCAGGGCGGAGGCCGCGCGGGCTTCTCGCTGGAATCGTTCCAGCGCCTGAGAATCCCTGGCCAGTTCATCGGGCAGGAATTTCAACGCGACAAAGCGGCCGAGCTTCAAGTCTTCGGCCCGGTAGACCACACCCATGCCGCCACCGCCGAGCCTTTCGACGATGCGGTAATGAGAAATTGTGCGGCCGATGAGTGGCTGGGATTCGGGCATAGGCGCGCTCATATTAGAATGCGTGTATTGGCAAGTCAACGCGTGCGGGCGGGCGCGGAGGCAAGTCGATTTGGGTGGGTTCTCGCGAGGCTACGTCAAGAACGTAGAGAACCCAGGTGTGAAATCGACACCTGGGGCACCCATTTCGCTTCGCTCAGCAACCCCATCGTCGATCCCTTGGCTGGATATGCGAGAGAGAGGCTAGGAGCTGTGCGCGGAGCGCGATGTTTGCGCGGCGTCGCGGGCGGCGACGATCGTAGCGGTGTGGATGCTCACGGTGTCTTCTACGCGGCGGGCGTAGCCTCCGGCCAAGGTGATGGCTACGGGGATGGCGCGCCGGCGCGCTTGCTGAAAAACCAGGGCATCGCGCTGGCGCAAGCCCTCCAGCGTTAGCGCCAAGCCGCCGAGCTGATCTTCGCGGTATGGATCTGCGCCGGCGACGTAGAAAATAATCTGCGGATCGAATTCTTTTAGCGCGCGGGTCAGGTGCCCTTGCAGGGCGGCCAGATATTCGTCGTCGCCTACTCCGTCTTCCAGATTCACGTCCATATTGGAGGCGGGCTTGCGCTGTGGATAATTATTTTCCTGGTGGATCGAGAAAGTGTAGACGCTGGGATCATGCGCGAAAATTGCGGCGGTGCCGTTGCCTTGGTGGACGTCGGTGTCGACAACCATGGCGCGTTGTACGCTGGCATCGTGTTGCAGGCGGCGGATGGCGACTGCGACGTCGTGGATCACGCAGAAACCTTCGCCGTGCTCGGGGTAGGCGTGGTGAAAACCTCCGCCGATATTGGCGGACCAGCCGTCGCGCAGGGCGGACTGGCCGGCCAGAATCGATCCGCCAGCGGCTAGCCAGCATGCGGTGATCAGTTGCTTCGAGTACGGAATCTCCATGCGTGCTTGCTCGAGATCGGTGAGGCGATTGTGCTGGAGTTTGTGGACGTAGTCGGGGGTGTGGACGCGCAGGATGTCTTCGTCGGTTGCCGGCGCCGGCTCGAAAAAATCGGCCGGCGCGGCGAGATGGTCGGCTAGCAAGCGGTCGCGCACCAGGCGGTATTTCTGAGAGGGGAACACGTGCGCGCCCAGGTTTAGGTCGTAGCTATCGTGATAGATCAGTTTGAACGGGAGCGGCATATGTAGAGAACTATACAACGAGCGGTGATCCGGAGGGTGTTCGCGTTGGTGGTGGAGATCGTGCGACCAGTTATGATTGATGAGAACGGAGAACTCGAACATGAAGCCTAATGAACCCAGCCGCACAGCGCTGATGATCGCCCGACAACGAGCTGCGCATCAGGCGCTCGATCATGGCTCCATCCTCGATGACCCGTTTGCCATGAAGATTCTGCGTGAAGACGAAAAGGACGTGACTCAATTCGCGAACGGACACCCCTTGGCCAGCATCGGACGCCTGTTCACCGCCGCGCGAAGCCGGATCGCGGAAGATGCACTGTCAAGAGCTGTCGCAAGAGGGATTCGGCAGATCGTGATCCTTGGCGCTGGGCTCGACACTTTCGCTCTCCGGAATCCCCATGGCGCACGACAGATCCGCATCTATGAAGTGGACCACCCCACGACGCAGGCATGGAAACGCCAGCGCTTGGAGGAAGCTCAAATCGCACTTCCGCCATGGCTTGCTTTCGTGCCAGTCGATTTCGAGCGGGACGATTTGGGAGAGAAGCTCATCGCCGCAGGCGTTCAGCAGAACTCGCCCGCGTTTTTCACCTGGCTCGGGGTTGTGCCATATCTTACACAGGACGCTATCGACCGCACTCTGAACTACATGTCGTCGATCCAGAGCTCGGAGGTGGTGTTCGACTACGCGGAACCTCCGGAGGCATTCTCCGAAGAGCTACGGCAATTAGAAAGGGAGCGGACCGAGCAGCTTAAGAAAATTGAGGAACGTTCGGTCAGCCGTTTCGAGCCGGCTGGCATTGCAGCGATTCTTCGCTCGCACGGATTTTGTGACATCGAGGACATCGGTTTCCAGGAGATCGCGTCCAGATTCGGCGGCGCCGTTCAAGGGCTCGCGCCAGGACACGCTGGCGTTCATGTTGTCCACGCTAAGCACTAATTGAATGCGGTTGTATTGCACCGGCGCGCGGCTGGAGTGGCTGGGCTACAAATGCCGTGTTATTGTGGGGTGGATGAGTTATCGGATTCTGGCGCTGGTTGCGGCGCTCGCGTTGCTGTCGGCTCCTGCTGCGATTCTGGCGGGGACGGTGGATTGCGCGCCTGCAGCTTGTGCCGGGACGTGTTGCGCGCGGCACGCGCATAGCGCTTCCGCGCACGGTTCCGAAGCCGAATGCCATCATAGCGGGACGCAGCCGCACTCCCACTGCAGCGGAACACCTCGCGGGCACATCGATTTTGGATTCGCGTCACCGCTGCCGCCCACGATTCTGGCAGTGAGTATGAAACTTGCCGCGCCG
The DNA here is from genome assembly GCA_963725655.1 of uncultured Acidobacteriota bacterium. Lineage (GTDB taxonomy): Bacteria > Acidobacteriota > Terriglobia > Acidiferrales > UBA7541 > CAVRXT01. The sequence continues at coordinate 2,623,377 of CAVRYY010000001.1, forward strand.
GCGAGTGCTTCGCCGGCGGTTATCGCCAGCCGCTCCGCGGTTTTCTCCGGATTTGTCGACGACCTAATAAGACCTCCTCGCGCGTAGGTTCCCGCTCTACCCAAGGCACCGAACAACAAAATTGAAGATTCCCAGGGTGAGGTAGCTATGCGCAAATGTGCATTCGTATTTCTTTTTTGCGGTTTGATTTTCGCGAGCGCGCCTGCGTTCGCGAATATTTTCGGGACGGTGCGCGGGATCGTGCACGACCCGCAGCACCGGCCGGTTGTGGACGCTTCGCTGACGCTTAAATCGGCAACCTCGGACTGGAGCGAAACGGCGAAGACGGATCGCGACGGCGCGTTCTTATTCGCGACGGTGCCGCTGGGAGACTACGTGGTGACGGCGACGAAGGACGGTTTTGCAAACGCCGGGCAAACGGTGACGGTGGTTTCGGATTCCGCGCCGATCCTCCACTTTCAACTTCAGATCGCGCAATTAACCCAGACCACCACGGTTTCGGCGGAAGCGCAGGAAGAAGTGGCGAATGGCAATTCGGTAACGCCGACGTCGCTGGTGGCGCGCGCGGATATCCAGCAGACGCCCGGCGCCGACCGCACCAACGCGCTGCAAATGATTACCGACTACGTGCCGGCTGCTTACGTGACCCACGACATGCTGCACATTCGAGGCGGCCACCAAGTGGACTGGCTGATTGACGGCGTGCCCATCCCCAACACAAATATCGCCACCAATCTGGGCCCGCAGATCGACCCGAAGGACATCGACTATCTGGAAGTTCAACGAGGCAGTTACGACGCCGAGTATGGAGACCGCACCTACGGAATCTTCAATATCGTGCCGCGCACCGGCTTCGAGCGGAATAATGAGGCGGAACTGGTGACCAGTTTCGGCAACTGGTATCAAACCAACGATCAAATCAATTTCGGTGGGCACACCGAGCGCTTCGCCTATTATGCGAGCGTGAACGGAAATCGCAGCAACTACGGACTGCAAACCCCGATCGGGCAAGTATTTCACGATGCGCAGAATGGCTATGGGGGATTCGCTTCGTTCATCTTCAACCCCCACCCTGGAAATCAATTTCGCCTGGTGACATCGCTGCGCCAGGACTATTACCAGATTCCCTACGATCCTGACGGCAACTCGACGGGGAATCAAATTTACGACACGAGCCAGCTTCGGGACGGCCAGCATGAGACCGATGGCTACGTGGCCTTCTCATGGGTGCGCACGTTCAATTCCAATACGCTGCTCACGGTTTCTCCCTTTTATCATTACAACCGCGCGGACTACCAAGGCGCGCAATCCGATTTCCCGGTGATCACCAGCGCGGACCAGGCTGCGCACTACGAGGGCTTACAAGCGACTTTTGCGGCAGACATCTGGAGGAACGACATTCAAGCCGGAGTATACGGGTTTGCGCAGCACCAGAACAATTTCTTCGGCAACCAATTCACGAATGGAAGCGAAAACTTTCCGTCGTCTTCGGCGGGGATAACGGGAGGACTGGCCAGCGTATTCATCGATGACAAATTCAAGGCGACCTCGTGGCTGACGGTAATCGCCGGTCTGCGTGAAACGCATTTCACCGCGGACATCGTCGAGAACGCGACCGACCCGCGCGTGGGCGTTGCGATTAAAGTGCCGCGGTTGAACTGGGTGCTTCGGGCGTTCTACGGCGACTTCTATCAGGCCCCGCCGCTTTTGACGGCTACTGGCCCGCTGCTGGCGTTAGCCAATAGCCAGAACCTGACTTTCGGAGCGTTGCACGGCGAGCGGGACGAAGAACACCAGTTTGGACTCACCATTCCTTTTCGCGGTTGGGCTCTGGACGCCGACACGTTCGAAACGCGAGCGAAGAATTGGCTGGATCACAGCAATATCGGAGAATCCAATTTGTTCTGGCCGATCACCTGGGCTGGGGCGTTGATTCAAAGTTACGAACTCACGCTGCGCTCACCGCGGGTGTGGCACCGCGGGCAATTTCATCTGGCGTATGCGAATCAAATCGCTCAGGCCGAAGGACCGTTCACCGGGGGGTTGATCTGTCCAGCCTCCGCGCCAGCGGGATGCGAGCCACCTCCGGGGTTTGCGCCGGTGGATCACGACCAAAGAAATACGTTGAACCTGGGTTTCAATGCCAATCTTCCGTGGCAAGCGTTCGCTTCGACCAATATGTACTACGGATCGGGATTCACGAATGGGATGCCCGACGCGCAATATCCCGGGAACTATCTGCCGCAGCACACTACGTTCGATCTTTCCTTGGGGAAAAACTTTGGCGAGAAATATGCGGTTTCGGTGACGGCGCTGAATGTGGCGAATCGCCGGGTGCTGCTGGATAACAGTCTGACGTTTGGGGGATTTCATTACAATGATCCGCGGGAAATCTATGTTGAGGTGCGGTACCGGTTTCATTATTAGTTGTGGCGAGTTTGTGCGATGTGAGTGCCCGGGCTACGACGGCGTTGCAAAGCGAAGTCAGAAGCGTAGAGAACCCAGGTGTGAAAGCGACACCTGCGGCACCCACTTCGCTTGGCTCAGCACGATTCCCTTCCTGCGACTATCAGCCACATTTTGATTTTGGAAAGGTTTTCAGCGACGAGTCGCGGCGCTACGATCGCTTTTTTTTCGGAAATAAGCGGCGCGGCGGGTGGATGAGTTGTGGTTGTGGAAGTATTTGAGGTTGGGGATACATTGAGATGGGATGTTTTCCGACACGATTGTCGGGGCTACGAGCCGCATTACGAATTGCGTCGAGGCGGGGACGGAGTTAGTTTTCGCGGTCTAGGATGAAGGCGGGGACGGAGCTTAGGGCGCGGCGGTACTCAGTGTCCGGGAGGGCGTCTAGGCAGGCTACGGCTTGGCGGGCGTGGGCTTCGGCTAGCTTGCGGGCGCGGTCCAGGGCGCCTGATTCGCGGACTAGCTGGGTGATTTCTTCGGGGCGGACGCTTTGGAAGCCGCGCTCCTCGAGGACTGCGGCTACGAGCCTGCGGTGCGCGGCGTGGGATTCCTTGCCGCTGCCATTCTGCAGCGCAAAAATCAGCGGGAGCGTTACCTTTCCTTCCTTCAAATCGCTGAGGACTGGCTTGCCCACTTTTTCGGGGGACGAGGTGAAATCCAGCAGGTCGTCGACCAATTGAAACGCCAGGCCTGCGTTGCGGCCGTATTCCGCCAGGGCGTCCTCAATAGTTTTATCCTGGGCGCCGAGCACTGCCCCCAAACGGGTGCAGCCGCTGAAAAGGCGCGCGGTCTTGCGATAGGCCAGATCGGTGGCTTCGGCTTCGGTGAGGTCGATTCGTCCCAGGCGAGTGAGCTGCAGCAGCTCTCCTTCGA
>CAVRYY010000002.1:0-967473 GCA_963725655.1 uncultured Acidobacteriota bacterium
CCGTAGCGAATGAATCTCGAGATGGCGCATCGGTACTACAACGTACGGAATTTCTTTCCCCCCGAAATCGCGTTATTGCACGCGCTCAGAGAGATAGTTGGCGGCTTCCAGCGCCGCGGTGAGATCGGCGATGTGGTCCGGGCCACGCGTCTCCATGGTGACGTCGATCACAGTATCTCCGAGGACGGCACCGTAGTAGGCGCGATCGTGGGAGGTCTGAATGATGTTTGCCTTTTGCTCGGCGATGACGGTGGAAAGGCGCACCAGAGCTCCGGGATGATCCGGCAGATGAATGCGCAAGCGGACCAGGCGGCCGTCTTTGACCAGTCCGCGCTCGATGATGCGGGAGAGCAGGGTAACGTCGATATTTCCGCCGCAGATCAGGATGCCCAGTTTCTTGCCGCGATGCGGAATCTTTTTGTGAAGAGCCGCGGCGGTAGCAGCGGCGCCCGCGCCTTCGGTGAGAGTCTTCTCTTTTTCCAGGAGCAAAAGGATGGCGCTAGCAATTTCTTCTTCATCGACGGTGACGATGTCGTCCACGTATTTTTGCACCAGCGGAAAGGTGAGCGTGCCGGCGGTGCGGACGGCGATACCATCGGCGATGGTCTTGGCGGCGGGGACGGTGACGATGCCGTTGTGTTCTCGGGCGGCTTTCATCGAAGGCAACTTGGAAGTTTGCACGCCGATGACCTGAATTCCGGGATTGGTTTCCTTGATGGCGCAGGCCACACCGGCGATCAAGCCGCCGCCTCCGATGGGAACCAGCAGGGCGTCGAGGCCGGATTGCTGATCGAGCATCTCGAGCCCCAGGGTGCCCTGGCCGGCGATGACCGCTTCATCGTCGAAGGGATGGATAAAGGTAAGGTCCTGTTCGGCACAACGCTTGAGCGCGGCCTCGCAGGTTTCGTCGTAGTTCGCGCCTACCAGAATGACGTCCGCTCCGTAGCTGCGCGTGGCGGAGACCTTCACCAGCGGGGTGGTGAGGGGCATGAAGATTTGGGTGGCGATGCCGCGCTTGACGGCGTGGTAGGCCACCGCCTGAGCGTGATTGCCGGCGGACGCCGCGATCACGCCGCGCCGCTTTTCTTCCGGGGTGAGCAGCAAAATCTTGTTCAGCGCGCCGCGCTCCTTGAAAGAGCCGGTCATCTGCAGGTTATCGAGCTTGAAGAAGGCGGTGTTGCCGGTAAGGTGCGAAAACGTTTCGGAATAGACGAATGGCGAAACGAAAATCGAATCGCGGATTCGCGCCATCGCTTCGTGGATGTGTCGAATGTTCAGCATTGTTTTTCAGCCGTGGGGAGTTTGTTCGGCCGCGCACTTTTCTCGCAGGCGTTCGGCCGCCGTCTCTGCGGTGATATCCCGCTGCGGCGTGCCTAGCAGTTCGTATCCCACCATGAATTTTCGCACGGTAGCGGACCGCAGCAACGGAGGAAAAAAATGGGCGTGCAAATGCCATTCGGGATGGACCGGCCCGTCGGCCGGCTGCGGGTGGAATCCCATGGAGTAAGGAAAGGCAACGTCGAACAGGCGATCATATCCGGAGGTAAGTTGCCGGAGAATCCTGGCCAGCGAACCGCGCTCGGCGGAGGATAGCTCGGTGAGCGTGGCGATGTGGCGGAGCGGCAGCACCAGAACTTCGAACGGCCACACCGCCCAGAAGGGAACTAGCGCCAGGAAATGCTGATTTTCGATGACAATGCGTTCTTTGGCGAGGCGCTCGGCGGCGACGTAGTCGCACAGCAGGCACGATCCGGACCTGGAAAGATACTCGGACTGCGAAGCCTGCTCCTTCAGGGGTTCGTTGGGCATCGCCGCGCTGCCCCAAATCTGGCAATGGGGATGGGGATTGCTGCAGCCCATCATGGCTCCGCGATTCTCGAAGATCTGAATGTAATTGAGCTGGGGCATGGCGGCCATTTCCGTGTATTGATCGGTCCAAACGTCCACCACCTGTTGGACCTCGGCGGGGTCCATTTGCGAGAGGCTGCGGTTGTGACGCGGTGAAAAGCACATCACCCGGCACAACCCAGGTTCGGACTTGGCGACAAGCAGCCCCTGGACGTCGCAACCGCCGGCCGGAGTATCGGGCAGCAGGGCGGGGTAGTCGTTGTCGAATACGTAGGTGGTTGTGTATACGGGATTATGCGCGCCGCCGGCTCGGTGGTTTCCCGGACACATGTAACAAGTGGGATCGTAGGAGGGCGTCGAGGTGGCAGGGCGGTCTTCCGTCTGTCCGAGCCAAGGCCGCTGGGTGCGGTGGGGAGAAACCAGCACCCATTCGCGGGTGAGGGCGTTCAACCGCCGGTGCGGGTGCTTCTGGAGTTGGAAATCGCTCACGGTTATTGGGTTTCTTGCGGCGCCATCGAAAACTCGCTCGCCCCTTCCGCCGGCCGCGAAACATAGATTTCCGGACGCGGCCCGATCACCCGTTCGTAGCAGCCGGCCATGTCGCCGACGAATTTCTTCACCGCGTCGGAGCGTACCAGGTTGATGGTGCAGCCGCCGAAGCCTCCGCCGGTCATGCGCGAGCCAAGCACGCCGTCCATCATCACCGCCATTTCGACCATGATATCCAATTCGTGGCAGCTGATTTCGAAATCGTCGCGCATGCTGATATGCGATTCGCCCATCAATTCGCCGAAGCGCTTCAAGTTCCCGGTTTCCAGCGCGGTGGCGGCATCGAGCACCCGTGCATCTTCGGTGACGATGTGCCGGCAGCGGCGATAGATTACGTCGGGCAGCGCGCTGGAGTACTTTTCAAGGTCGGCGAGGGTGACATCGCGCAAGGCGCGGATATGCGGCAGGAAAGGGGAGAGCAGCCGGACGCCTTCTTCGCATTCCGCGCGCCGGGTGTTGTATTCGCTGCGGGCCACTTCGTGCTTGACCATGGTGTTGCAGGCCACGAGGCTCACACTGGGATCGATGGGCAGCAGGCGCAACTCCAGGGAGCGGCAATCGAGCAATAGCGCACGATCGCGCGCGCCGCAGGCTGACGCGAACTGATCCATGATCCCGCAACGCGCTCCCACGAATTCATTTTCGGCGCGCTGGCAGAGCTTGGCCAGTTCCACGCGATCCACGGCGATATCGGAATTCGCCAGCAGCGCCAGGGCCACGCTCACCTCGAGGGCCGCCGAGGAGCTCAATCCCGCTCCAATGGGGACGTCGCCCTCGATCAGCAAGTTGGCGCCGCGCAGTCGCTTTCCAGCACGCTCCAGAATCACGGCCACGCCCTGGGGGTAGTCGGTCCAGCGTTTGCGGGGGACGGGATTCGGATCGTCGAGATCGACCTCGAAGGTTTCGCGGAAGGTCTCCGAATACAGCATCAGCTTGCGGTCCGGGCGCGGCGCCACTCCTACGCGCGAGTAATATTCAATCGCGGCGGGCAAGACGAAGCCGTCGTTGTAATCGGTGTGCTCACCGATCAAGTTGACCCGGCCGGGCGCGCGGAACCAGCGAGCGGCGGTCCCGTAGATCTCAGTGAACTTCGGCTGCAGGTTTTGGTGGTTATCCATTTTGAATCCGGAGTTCTCTACCCGGCTCCGCTGTTTGATGCTACTGGATTATCGCTTGCCACCTAGGCGCTTATAATTGCTCTACAATAGTATGTCTAGTCTGTGAATCCAAGGAGGTGAAACGTGAGCCCCGAGCCGGTTCGAGAACCGACCCAGAAGCAAAAGCAAGAGGAGACACCGTCGCCATCGTCGAAGGAACTCGACGCTGAAGTGGATGAATCCTCAGAAGAATCGTTTCCGGCCAGCGACGCCCCTGCCTGGACTGGCGGCCACGAAGACAAAAAGTGATCCGTACCGAGTCTGGGAACGCCAACGGCAGGTCCAATTTACGCTTGCACACCCCAAGTGACCCAATACTGACAGCGTGCGTCAAAGTAGTCTACGAGTTTGCGGCGGCAATTGTTCCCGGGGCTGCCTTTTTCTGAGATCCCCAAATCCCATAATACAGGATGTACAGGTAACAGATAGCGGGAACAAAGAAGGCGTGATGGATGCCGATCCGGTCGGCGATTAAACCCTGCAATTCCGGGATGAGCGCGCCGCCGACGATTGCCGCCACCAGAACGCCGGAGCCCTCGCCGGTCATGGGGCCCAGACCGTCGATCCCTAGAGTGAAAATACTGGGGAACATTATCGAGTTGAAAAGCCCGATCACCAGGACGCTCCACATCGCTACGTGGCCGGAAGTAATCATGGTGGTCGCTACCAACAGAAAAGCCATCGCCGCGGCCACCCCCAGCATCTTTCCGGTGTGGAATTTCTGTAGCAGCGCGGAACCTACGAATCGGCCAATCATTGCGCCGCCCCAGTAATACGCAAGGTAGTTTCCAGCCGCAGCGATGGATAAGCCCCCTATATTGGGCTGACTCAGGTAACTCACGAGGAAACTGCCTATGGAAACTTCCGCGCCGACGTAGACGAATATTCCCAGGGCCCCCAGCATCAAATGGCGGTACTTCCAGATCGATGCGTGGCTTTCCGAGCGAATGTCGCGTTCGACGCCGGGGATGGTCGGCAGTTTGAACATGGCGATCACCACGGCGAGCAAAATCAACGCCAGTGCCAGACCGAGGTACGGCAATTTCACCAAAGACGCCTGCTGCAGACGGTAGCCGTGGAGTTGGTCGGGCGACATTTGGAGCATTTCCGCGGAAGTGAGCACCACGGCGCCGCCCAGAATGAGCATGCTTCCGAAATGGGGCGCAAGGGTGGTCCCCAGCGAATTGAACGCCTGGGTGAGGTTCAGGCGGCTGGAGGCGGTGCGCGGCGGTCCGAGCACGGCCACGTAGGGATTCGCGGATACTTGCAGGATGGTCATGCCGGCAGCGAGGACGATCAGCGCGGTCAAAAATGCCGGAAAGGAAGGCAGGTTCGCCGCGGGGATGAATAGCAGCGCGCCGAGGCCCATGGTGAGCAGGCCGAGCACCATGGATTTCTTGTAGCCAATCCACTCGATCACTTTTCCCGACGGAAACGCGAAAACGAAGTAGGACATGAAGAAAGCGAACTGCACCAGCATCACTTGGGCGTAGTCCAAATCGAAGATGGCTTTTAGATGGGGCACCAGAATGTCGTTCAGGGAGGTGAGGAAGCCCCACATGAAGAACAATGTGGTGACCATGGCCAATGCGGCGGTGTTCGTTTTCTCGAGTCCGCCACCCGCGGCTGGTGGGTTGGTTCCGGCTTGAATTGCCATTCCGCTCTTCCTCCGCAGCACACCAGCGGGCGCAAGGATTGATTCTGCCCGGCGGTTCAGCCCAGCGACCCTAAAAGCTGACCGACTGTACTTCTGCAAGGGTCAATTCGCAATCGTTGATTTGCTATTGCCCGCCACTGGACGAATGGCTTGGCCTGAGCGAAGATACTTATGTATTTCCCCCGGGGTTGGCGCCTGCTCTCAGCTCTGGCCCTCCATCCCGCGGAAGAATCCCTTTCTCTAAGGACTTCATCGCCATGAGCCAGACTCGACCTTCGACCCCCGAATCCCCCAACGCTGGCGGAACCGTCGCGCCCGACATCGATATGCTCTCGATCAATACCATCCGCACGCTCTCGATGGACGCGGTGCAGAAGGCCAACTCTGGCCACCCCGGTACGCCCATGGCTCTCGCGCCGATTGCGTACACCCTTTGGCAGAAGTATCTCCGCTACGATCCCGCGGACCCGCAATGGCCGGATCGCGACCGCTTCGTGCTATCCAACGGCCACGCGTCCATGATGCTGTATTCGGTGCTGCACCTGGCGGGCGTGAAGCAGACCGACGCCAACGGTAACCCCGAGGCTGGACCGGCCGTCTCGCTGCAAGAGATCGAGAATTTTCGCCAGCTCGGCAGCAAGACTCCCGGGCATCCTGAGTATGGCCTGACGACCGGAGTGGAGGCCACCACCGGTCCGCTGGGCCAGGGCTGCGGCACCAGCGTGGGCATGGCGCTCTCGCGCTACTGGCTGGCGGAGAATTTCAACCGCCCGGGGCTCGATCTGTTTACGTACCGCGTGTACGTTTTCTGCGGCGATGGCGACATGATGGAAGGAGTTTCCAGCGAAGGCGCGTCGCTCGCGGGCCATCTGAAACTGGCCAACCTGTGCTGGATTTACGACAACAACCACATCACCATCGAGGGCAATACCGACCTGGCGTTCAACGAAGACGTCGAAGTGCGTTTCAAGGGCTACGGCTGGAATGTGATTCACGTCACCGATGCCAACGACACTGCCGCGTTCGGCAAAGCCATCGAGGCTTTCCAGGCGACCAGCGATCGCCCGACGATAATCATCGTGAATAGTCACATCGGTTACGGTTCGCCCAACCGGCACGATACCAAGGAAGCGCACGGCGAGGCCCTCGGGGAAGAGGAAGTGAAGCTCACCAAGCGGTTTTATGGCTGGCCCGAAGACGCGCATTTCCTGGTCCCCGATGGAGTGATGGAAAATTTCCAGGCGCACCTTGGCAAACGCGGCCGTGAACTGACCGCCGCCTGGGCCAACAGAGAGAAAGCGTATCGCGCACAGTTTCCCGATCTCGCCAAGCAGCTCGAGCTGATGAAAACGCGCGACCTTCCGGAAGGCTGGGACAAAGATCTTCCCACTTTTCCGGCCGACGCCAAGGGCTTGGCCACTCGCGACTCCAGCGGGAAGGTGCTGAACGTCCTTGCCAAGAACATCCCCTGGCTGATGGGCGGCGCCGCCGATCTATATCCCTCTACCAAGACGCGGCTGACCTTTGATGGCGTGGGGGACTTCGAGCCCGGCCACTACGGCGCCCGCAATTTTCACTTTGGAATTCGCGAACACGCCATGTGCGCCGCAGCCAACGGGATGTCGCTATCGAAGATTCGGCCGTTCGCTGCGTCGTTCTTCATCTTCACCGACTACTGCAAGCCGTCGATTCGCCTGGCTGCATTGATGGAAATTCCGGTGATTTTTATTTTCACCCACGATTCCATTGGCTTGGGAGAGGACGGGCCTACGCATCAGCCGGTCGAGCAACTGGTCGCGCTGCGCGCGGTGCCCAACATGATCGTGCTGCGTCCGGCGGACGCCAACGAAGTGGTGGAAGCCTACAAAGTGATCATGAAGCAGCGCAGCCATCCGGTGATGCTGGTTCTAAGCCGGCAGGCCTTGCCGACGTTCGATCGCACGAAATATGGAGCCGCGAGCGGTGTGGAAAAGGGCGCTTACATTCTGGCGGACGCGAAAGGCGGTACGCCGCAAGTGATCCTGATCGGCACCGGCAGCGAAGTCTATTTGTGCTTGGCAGCGTACGATCAGCTCACCGCGGCGGGAATTCAGGCGCGCGTGGTGAGCATGCCGTCGTGGGAGCTCTTTGAACGCCAGTCGCAGGAATACAAGGACAGCGTGCTGCCGCCTTCGGTGACCGCGAGAGTTTCGGTTGAACAGGCAGCCACCGTCGGCTGGGAGCGCTACATCGGCCTGCGCGGCCGCGCCATCGGCATGACCACGTTCGGGGCTTCCGCGCCCATCAAGGATTTGCAGAAGCATTTTGGATTCACGCCCGAAAAAATAGTGGAAGCCGCTAAAAAACTGCTCGGCGCTTAGCGCGCGTCTTGCGCGCCATCGACCGTTAGTTGCACGCGATCGGATCATCGCCGATTTTTCGTTGCTATTGTCCGGGCAATGAAGTGTAGCGCGCGCCGACTCTGAGGATTGTTGATGAGATGGAAGGTGTTGGGCCTCCTGGGCGGCATCGCGGGCGTCGCCCTGATCGTAATCCTGATTCTTCCCTCGATCATTGACGCCAATCGCTTCCGTCCAAAGATGGAATCGGATCTTAGCCTGGCGCTGAACCGAAAAGTCTCGATCGGCAACGTCCGCCTGGCGATTCTCTCTGGAGGCGTCAAGGTCGACGATCTCACCGTTGCCGATGATCCGTCGTTTGCCGGCGAGCCTTTCGTTCGCGCGAAATCGGTGAAGGTGGGCGTGGAGCTGCGGCAGCTGATTTTCTCGCACCAGGTCCACATCACCGACATCTCCGTGGGCCAGACTCAGGTCACGCTGCTGCGTTCCGCGGCCGGCATCTGGAACTATTCTTCGCTGGGACCTGCGCGCGCGAGCTCTCCGGTAACATCGTCCACCTCCGCGCCCCCCGCCCTTTCGACCGATGCCCGCGCGTCCGGCGGCAACGCATCTGGCTCGGACGTCTCGATTCATAAATTTTCGATCGATGGCGCCGACGTGCACATCGGCGATGTTGGCTATTCCAATACGCCCAGCGAATACTCCAACGTGGACCTCGAGATTTCCGATCTTTCCTACACTTCTCAATTTCCATTCACACTTTCCGTAAAACTTCCGGGGAGCGGGACGCTCAAAATTGAAGGGAAGGCGGGCCCGTTGAGCACGGCCAACCTGGCAGAGACGCCCATCAGCGCGAACCTGAAAGGGAAGGATTTCGATCTGGCCTCGTCCGGCCTGCTCGCTTCCGGGATGGGCGGCGTCCTCGATTTCACCGGCGACTTTGTGTCGGATGGCCAGCGCGTCCATTCGAAAGGTAAGATTCACGCTGCGGACTTCCAATTCAATCGCAATGCCGCCCCATCCACCGCCCCAATGGATATTGACTACAGCACCGAGTATGAATGGAAACCACAGGCCGGTTCGGTCACCCAGGGCGACATCCACATAGGCAACGCACTGGCGCAGCTTGCCGGCACGTTCAGCATGGCGGGTAACCACGCCACCGTGGAGATGAAGCTCCGCGGCGACAAAATGCCTGCGCCCGATCTGCAGCCGGTGCTGCCCGCGGTCGGAATTGCGCTGCCGTCGGGGTCATCGCTACAGTCGGGCACGCTCGACGTCAATCTCACCTGGTCAGGCGCGATCAATAGCCTCACCACCTCCGGCTCGGTGAACCTCTCGAACGCCAAGCTGGCGGGATTCGATCTGGCCGCGAAGCTCGGCAGCATGGCTTCGCTCGCGGGCTTGCCGAAATCCTCGGACACAATGATTCAGGAGTTGAGCGCGAACCTCAGCGTCGGCCCCGACGGCATCCGCGCCGACGACGTAAAAGGGACCGTGCAGGGAATGGGCAGCATTGCCGGGAGCGGAACCGTCGCGCCGGATCATAAGCTGAATTTCAAAATGACGGCCAAGTTGGGCGACGCGGGCCCCGTCCGCGGCGGACTGGCGGCGCTCACCTCGGTCACCCAGGGTTCGGGCGGCATTCCGTTCCTGATTCACGGCACCACTGCCAATCCCAAATTCGAACCGGACCTGACCGGCATGTTTAGAGGCATCGCCACCGCCCCGGGGCACGATGCCGGCGCGATTTTCAATGGTCTATTGGGCAAGAAGAAAAAGCCTTAGGCTGTTGAGGGGACGAAGCGGAAACAGCGGAAGTGGAGCCGATTCTTTAACTTCCGCGAGGGACGGAGGGCTGGCCGAAGACCTCGATCCGGTTCATCGGGGTCGAGGTTATCCCGGCTTCTTCAAATCCGATCTTGATGCGCCGGCGCAGCTCCCGCGCCACGTCGTCCTGCCGCAACAGGGCTGTCCGGACCTGCACCTTCAGAATCGTACCGTCTGGCGTGACCGACTCCACCCCCAGCACGCGCGGCCCATCCACCAGCGCAGAGGTCCAATCGGCGTCTTTCCGGAAGTCGACGGTCACCTTTTCCAGCACCGCAAGCGCATGGCTGACGGCCTCGCTGGAGGCCACCACCACGTCCAAAAAGGTCTGCGACCAGTCCCGGTTGAGGTTGGCCACCTGCCCCACCAGCCCGTTAGGTATCGTGATCATCCATCCGCGTTCGTTGCGAATTACGGTTCGCCGCAGGGTAAGATGTTCTACACGGCCGATTTCTCCGCTGGCACGGATGAGATCGCCGACAACGTACTGATCTTCGAAAATGATGAAAAAGCCATTAATAACGTCTTTTACGAGGTTCTGCGCCCCGAAACCCACGGCCAGGCTCGCCAGGCCGGCCGCTGCGGCGAACGGGGTGACGTTGAACCCCAATTCCGGCAGAGCTGACAGCACCGCTACCGCGACGACCACGGCGCTCGCCACGCTGTATAGGATACCCGCCAGCGTGGTGGTTTGCTGCTCCCGCATTTGCGCCGAACGCGTTTGCGTTCGGGCCCGCTCGACGACCCGCGAGGTGATGCTTTTCAGCAGTCGTACCAGCAGGAACGCCGCCGCTGCGATCACCAGCAGGCGCATCCCGCGCGTCTCCAAGATTTCGGTCCACTGCGTCATTGGATCGGTCATAGAATCGAAGGAGCGAAGTATAACACTCCCCCGGCCCGGTTTGGACCGCGGGAATCGCTTGGGAGGGCATCATGATTGACGCCAGGAGAGATTTCGCGCAAAGCCTCCTCTCCTTCGGTTTGGCCGCTGTGTTCTTCGGCGTCGCGCCGCTCGATCTCGCGCGCGCCCAGGTGAAGCCTCCGAGCTCTTCGAACCCCGACCCCGAGACCCCGGATGAGCCCAAGTTCGATAACAAGAAGATGCTCAAGCACAACCAGGAACAGATCGAGCAGGACATCCGGCGCCTCTACACGCTGGCCACCGACCTGAAGAAAGAAGTCGACAGCACCAATTCCGCCGACATTCTTTCGCTCACTTTGCTGCAAAAAGCCGACGAAGTGGAAAAACTGGCTCACCAGATCAAGAGTCTGGCCAAGGCATGAGCGCGGGACGCAAAATTATGATTCAGACGGAGCTGCGATGACTATCGTTCGCGAAATATCCGGGCAGGAACACGAGCACGTTCTCGCATTTCGAGACGAAGCCACCGGGCTTACCGGCTTCCTGGCCATCCACAGTTTGAAGGCTGGGCCCGCGGTTGGCGGCGTGCGCATTCAATCCTACCGCTCCGATCTCGCCGCGCTTACCGACGCTCTGCGCCTTTCTCGTGGCATGACTTACAAAGTGGCCCTGGCCGAGCTTCCTTGCGGCGGCGGTAAGGCAGTAATCATCGATCACCCCGGATTGAAGCGGGAAGCCGCGATGCAAGAGTTTGGCCGGTTCGTCGAGCAGTGCGGCGGGCGGTTTTTCACCGGTCCGGATGCGGGCGTTACCGCGGCCGACCTGGCGCAAGTGCGGAGCACCACCAAATACTGCGCCGATGAAACGTCACCCGACCTGGGAGATTTGTCGCTCCACACCGCGACGGGAGTGTGGCACGCCATGCGCGTCTGTCTGGCCGCCGCAAAGATCGAAGAACCGGTGGTGGCGATTCAAGGCTTGGGCAGTGTGGGGATGCACTTGGCTCGAATTCTGCATGAAAATGGCTGCGATCTAGTGGTCGCGGACATCGACCGCAAACGGGCCCGCGCGGCAGCCAAGGATTTTGGCGCGGAGATTGTCAGCACCGAGGAAATTTTCACCGCGATATGCAATGTGTTCGCTCCCTGCGCCCTGGGCGGAGTGATCAGCGCGGAAACGATCCCCACGCTCAAGGCTCGGGTGATCTGCGGCTCGGCGAATAACGTCCTGAACAAGCCGGAAGACGGCGACGAGCTGCATCGGCTGGGGATTCTTTACGCGCCAGACTACCTGGCGAATGCCGGTGGAGTGATCCGCGGCGCCGAGTTTTATTTGCAGGATCGCAAAGACAGCCGCGCCAGCATCGAACGCATTGCTCACCGCATGCAGACGGTGATCGAACTCTCGATCGCACAAGACCGCCCGACCTCGCGCATCGCCGACGCGCTGGCGGAAAACCTTTGGAAGAATTCCGCCGCTCGTGTAGGCGCAACCCCGCCGGTCGCCGCCAATGCGGCCGAAGCAGGTACGACTCCGAGGCAGCCGAACATTCAGGTAGGTGTAATCCCCATGTCCGCCCCGGCGCCTAAAGAAGCCATCGGTCCTGCCCCGCCGCAGGGCGTCACCCGGAATAAGCCGCGGCGCTCCAATCCTGGTGGGGTGCGCCACAAGAGGCGCCGGCGCCGTACGCGTACGCCTGTGGAGTGATCCACTCCGCGTGTGGCTATTTCAGCGCCTCAGCGCGCGCCCTCCGGGCTTTCGAAATCCTTCCAAGCAATCCGTCCGATTTTGATTTATAAGGGTAGCGGCAGCTGCGTCCGCCGCCGTCCTGACCATGTACAAAATTCCTTTCCGCACCTCACCGAGCGAGCCATCATTCCCATTCCAAACTCGCCCCATGCCAGTGCGTGTGTGCCATGGCTGAACTTTCATCACGCGAAATTCGCGAGCGCCATTTCTACTCGCCCGCGCCGAAACGTATTCTGGCGCTCGACGGTGGGGGCGTCCGCGGGGTCATCTCCCTGGCATTCCTCGAACGCATCGAGCGGCTGCTCCGCGAACGCACCGCCAACCCTGAGTTTCTTCTCTCGGATTATTTCGATCTGATCGGAGGCACGTCCACCGGCGCCATCATCGCCTCCGGCCTCGCGTTGGGATTTCCTGCGGCTCGCCTGATCGAGCTCTACCTCACGCTTTCCAAACAGGGATTCAGTCGCAAGCGCTGGATGGGGGGTATGCTCGTTCCAAAGTTCCGCGCGCAGATGCTGGGCGAAGCGATTCGCTCCCAATTCGGCAAGGAGACCCTGGGTTCCGATCGCATTCGCTGCGGGCTGGCGATTCTTGCCAAGCGCCTGGATTCGGGCAGCGTTTGGGTGTTTCACAATCATCCACGCGGACCCTACTTTGCGCCGGACGATGCAGCCAAGAGCGGTACGCCCAACCGCGATTTGCGACTGGCCGACGTGCTGCGCGCCAGTACTGCCGCTCCTACTTATTTCGAGCCCGAGTTCATTGAGGTAGCGCGCGGTGTTCGCGGAGCTTTTGTCGATGGCGGGGTCAGCCCGCACAATAATCCCGCGCTGATGCTGATGATGACCGCTACGCTGGAAGGCTACGGCTTCCGCTGGCCGGTCGGCGCGGACCGTTTGATGCTCGTTTCAGTAGGCACCGGCTCGCCGGCCCTCGCCCACAAGTCGGAAGCGCTTTCGCGTATGCCCGCGGCGTGGATGGCGGTGCAAGCGTTGCAATCGATGATGCAGGATTGCAACTGGCTGGTGCAGGCGCTGCTGCAATGGATGTCGCAATCGCCCACCCCGTGGCCGATCGATACGGAAATGGGCGACCTCAGCCGCGATAATCTCTTTCCCGGCAATCCGCTGCTGCACTACCTGCGCTACGACGCCGTTCTGTGGGCCGAGTGGCTCGAAAGTCGTTTGGGACTAAAGCTCGACCCCGCGGAACTCGCCGAAATCACCGCCCTGGATCGCCCGGACTTGGCCGCACGCTTGCTGGAGATCGGCCGCATCGCCGCCGCAATTCAAGTCACCCCCGAGCATTTCCCCCAGCCATTCGATCCGCCTGCCGCGCAGTGAATCGACACTTTAGTTTGGGGCTCTTGGGTTCTCGCGACGTTCTATGTTCGCAAGTTCGGAGTCGGTCAGCAAACATGTTCGTTGACTGTAGTGATGGCTTCAGTATTCTGGTTGTGCATACTTCGGTGTCCCCTCTACCTGCTCACGCAGGCAAGTGCCCGAGGGTAGGTTTTCGGCCACCCCACGGGGTGGCCTTTTTATTTCTCTATAAGTATAAGCCGATCGCTAACCTCACCGTATATAGGTCACAATTCCAGTCTTTCTCGTGCGTGATCCGCTTCGGACGTTACGCCCGCGTCGCGTGTACCTCAAGATATTCTGAGGTCACCCAAGTCTCGCCGGCGGGCCCGTGATTACATTCCGCATAGAGTTTCTCGGTGTCAGCGGCCAGCGCCGCTTGTCCCGCGGCGTCCAACTTCGAATACGCGGCGGCCGTCGGACCGAAATTCTGCCGCATGAATTCCATGGCGGCCTTCGGTGAAAACGGGTAGCGCATCTCAATCGGCTGCCGAGTGATAGTAATTTTCGAGGTGCCCTTCGCGAATCGCTCTCGCGCCGTATTTTCGTTTCCCCAGAGCAGTGGCGGCGGAATCCCAGGCGGTGGCGGCACATGGCGGGCGGTGACCACGAACGAACGCCCCACGAACCCTTCCGTGGTCCAATTGGCCATGGCGATCAGCCCGCCGGGCCGGCACACGCGCAGCAATTCTTTGGCAGTCAGTTCCGGGCGGGGAGCGAACATCGCCCCGAACATACTGATCACCACATCGAACTGAGCGTCGGGGTAGGGAAGTTGTTCGGCGTCGCCTTCGTCGAATTTCACCGCCAGATTTTCCGCGGTCGCCCGTTCGCGCGCCTGCTCCAGGAGATTTGTGGCGATGTCTACGCCGGTCACCTGGGCGCCGGCTCGCGCTGCAGGGATCGCCGAGTTGCCTGTGCCGCAAGCTACGTCGAGCACGCGAGTGCCCGGCCGCAGTTCCAGGCGCTCGACAAATTCCGCCGCACCTTGCGCAATGAACGCCGCTACCTTTCCGAAGTTGCCTGCCATCCAGTTCTTGCGCATCCCTTGCTTCAAGTGCTCCAAACTGGGGTTTCCGGGTTCCATCGGGCCTCCAAGTGACTTCTGTCTAGCGGTAGCGCGAGTCCACAATTGTAGCGCTTTCCGATAGAAGCGAGGCGCCCAGCATCCGCGGGTTCGCGAAACCCTCGTGCCGGGCATCGCGCGGGGCGGAACTGCGCGGGAATCGAACGTGCTATAATCGATGTTTCAAGCGGTTGCGGGCCCGCCGAGCACAGTGCCCGGCCAGCTTCGAAACCGAAATCACTAATCGTCCTAAGTTATAGGAGAGCCCGATGTTCCCCGAGATCATGGTAGTGCCCATGCGTGAGGATTTGACGCGGATCGGCTTCCGCGAACTGCGCACGCCCGCGGACGTAGATGCCGCGCTGAAGAATGAAAAGCGGACCACCCTGGTGGTAGTGAATTCGGTGTGCGGATGCGCGGCCGGAAAGGCGCGCCCAGCGATCGCCAAAGCGTTGCGTCACGCGGCGCGCCCCGAAGTGCTCACCACCGTCTTCGCCGGCCAGGATCCCGAAGCAACCGCGCAAGCGCGCAGCTACTTCACCAATTACGCCCCGTCCTCACCTTCCGTAGCGCTGATGCGCGACGGCAAAGTAGTCTTCATGCTGGAGCGTCGCGACATCGAAAGCCGCGATCCGGGCAGCATCGCCGACGAACTGATCGGCGCGTTCGATAGGTTCTGCGCCCCAACCACCACCCAAGCCGCCCAGTAGGCTAGGCATGCGCCCCAGGGGCGTCGTTGATCGCCGTTTACATGTTACGCATAATGCTCTTTATGTCGTCGATCAGCTTTTCGTTACCGCCCAGGTGGTGCGCCGCCACGGCGCCGTGGACGGTCTGGCAAAAGTAGCAATCGTTTTGCGACGACACGTACGTTGCAATCATTTCGCGGTCGCCGGGGCTGAGCGAGTTCAGCGAGCGCGTTCAGCGGCTTTGCCGTTTCCGGACTGAACACCATCAGCCCCACGATTCCCGGAATTCTTCAGCCAATTTTATGTGTGCCATCGGCGTGCTCCTTTTGAGGCTTTAGAACCCAACTTTCTGCGAGGCTTTCGTTCGCAATGTGCAACGGCCGATGAAAGACCGCTCACGCCGGCGTTTTTCTAAGTGGTCCTGCGGCCGAACGCGCTATAGCCTTCAACTGCTGACCATCCTCTTTGAAATCCAAGAAGTACCCTTGCAATTTGAAGGCTGAGAGGAAGAACCGCAATAACTGAAAAACACTAAGGCGCTGAGGCAGCCACAGCCGGGGTCTGGATATGGATACGAACCCACCAGCACATGCCATCTCGGCGACTATTTAAGATCCACTCTTGGGCCAACTCTTCCTTGCGTCAGAGGCGCCCGGCGAGCTAAACGCTGACCGCTAGCCGGGAGCGTTAGTATTCATGGGCAATGCGAAGCCCGACTTGGAATCGTAGGTCGCGCCAACCTCATGACTACGCAATATTTATATGAGTGTGCCGAATTTCCCGGCCTATTACCTACAGGGTTTCTTGTATAGCGCTTTGAATGACCCTGAATCAATTCAAGCATTTGCCGACTACTGGCCATTTGGTAACGCGCATGCTTTCGTACCATGCGTTCATATCTTGGGCCCGCGAATTATAGCCGATGGCAGCACGGCAAACCGTAAATAAAAAAGATTTGGAGGATCGATAATGAAAATTTATACCCGGCCATTGATCGCGCTAATCTTTTATTCAACTTCCGCACTTCTGATTTGCGGAAGTGCGGCAGCCCAGACTTGGGTGACAACTTCAACGCAAGCTATCGGCCCCCACCTTCTCAGTGCAACCTCCGTAGGCAACGTAGCGGACTCAACCCCAGTGCACGTTAACGTCGCGCTTCAGATTCAGAATAAGCCAGCCCTTGTTGAATACCTGCAACAGGTCAATACACCGGGCAGCCCGCTCTATGGTTCGGAACTCGAGCCCTCCGATTTCCTGGCCTCCTACGCGCCTTCGAACACGCAGGTGCAGGCGGTAGTCAGTTATTTGCAGGGCGCCGGGTTTCAGAACGTATCCGCCGAAGCGAACAATTTGATGATCGCCGTCGATGGCACCGCCGCTACCGTACGCCAGGCTTTCAATACCCAACTCGGGGCTTTCCTTGTGAATGGCGCCGCGGTGTATGCCAACCTGACGGCGGCGCAAGTGCCGTCTTCCCTGGGTTCGATCGTCGGCGCGGTGCTCGGCCTCAATAATGCCGCGGTCATGACCACTCCCCAGGTCTCGATCCCGGTGTACCCCGGCTCGTACCTGCCACAGACTTTGCAGACCGCTTACGACGTAGGCTCCACTCCGACCGGCTCGAAGACGCCGATCGCCATATTTGCGGAAGGCGACGTCACCGGAGTGATCAGCGATCTGCGCCTCGCGGAGACGGCCAATGCTTTGCCACAGGTGCCGGTGAAGGTGGAAACCGTCGGACTGGCCAGCCCAGATACGTCTGGCGCGGATGAGTTCGATATGGACACGCAATATTCCTCCGGAATGGCTGGCACTGTGTCGACCCTGTACATCTACGCGGCAACTTCGATGAGCGATTCGGATCTGGCGCTGTCGTTCAATCGCTTTGCGGCGCAAAAGCTGGCCCGCGCAGGCAGCGCTTCCTTCGGCGAATGCGAAATTTTTGCTTACCTGGATGGCTCGATGGTTGCCGATGACAATACGTTCCTGGAAGCGGCCGCGCAGGGGCAGACCGTATTTGCCTCCAGCGGCGACACCGGATCGGCTTGCATCGTAGGGACCGGCGAGAACGGAGTTCCTGGGGAAGGACTTCCGATGGTCGAGTATCCCGCATCATCTCCTTACGTGTTGGGCGCCGGCGGCACCACGCTGCTCACCAACAGCAACGGAACCTGGAACGACGAAATCACCTGGTACGCGGGCGGCGGCGGGCTTAGCCAGTTTGAAGCGTCGCCTTACTGGCAATCCCCAGTTAACACGCTCTCCACAGTGGGCAAGGGCGTGCCGGATATCGCCATGGACGCCGATCCGGAGAGCGGCGTATCCATCTGGCTGAACGGCACCGAGCAGTGCTGCTACGGCGGCACCAGTCTTTCTTCCCCGCTTTCGCTGGGCGTATGGGCTCGCTTGCAGAGCGCCCATAAGAACAAGTTGGGATTTGCCGGTCCGGTGCTTTACACCGGCGCGGTAGCATTGCCGTCGGCTGCGTCACCGGTGGGATTCCACGACATCATCGTGGGAGCCAACGGGCTGTACACGGCGCTACCGGGCTACGATCTGACCACCGGCTTGGGCTCGTTCGACGTATCGAAGGCGAACGCGTCGATGCCGAATAATAAGTAGCGGAGTCCTTATAAACGCTCATAACCCGCTATACAACTCATAATGGATAGGGAAAAGGGGAGCCGATTTTGGTCGGCTCCCTTCTACTTTTCGTCTCCTTCCCGTGGACGTCCTTCGATTTCGACTCTGGATGCCAGCAAAAGCGGTCGCTCGAAATTCGAAAAGTGAAAATCTGCTTTTTGCCGGCATTCAGAAATTTTATGCCATTTAGAATCAGGCACATCCGCAATCTAATCCCCACGGGCGCCTGGATTGGGAAATGCGTCGTTTTCCTCAGGGTTGCTAAGTGGAAGTACGGGCGATAAGGAAGTGAGCCGGCTGGGCTTTCGACGGGATCGCAGATTGTGATTTTTCGGGATGTTGGCGGCAGCGCTGTTTCGGTCGGCATCGACCTACCTCCCGGCTTCGGTGGCCCGCATCTGAACTCGAACGTAGCATTCGAGCCAGGTGGTTGGAAGGGATCAGTTCGGTGGGCATTCGGGGCGAATCCGTTGGGTGCGGCGGCTGGCTTGCCTTGGAGGTGGGACTGGTAGCAGAATTTGGGCATGGCACACCGACTGACGACTTCTTATGTGAACGATTCAGCGGACCTATTCCGGCACTACAAGCGGCTCGCGGAACGCGCGATCGAGCAGTGTCCGGACGCGGCCCTATTCTCGGCCATTGATGCCGAGTCCAATTCGATTGCCATCAACGTGAAACACATGGCGGGGAACATGCGGTCGCGGTGGACGGATTTCTTGACCACCGACGGCGAGAAACCTGACCGCAACCGCGACAGCGAATTTGAAGAGCCGCCGAAGAACCGAGCGGAGTTGATGGCGATGTGGGAGCGCGGCTGGAAGGCAGTATTCGATGCATTGGAGCCGCTAGCGGAAGCGGACTTGGCTCGCACCATTACGATCCGCACTGAACCGCATTCGGTGATGCAAGCGATCAACCGGCAGATCGCGCATTACTCCTATCACGTGGGGCAAATTGTTTTGCTGGCGAAGCATGGGGCGGCGAGCACGACGGGGAATTGGAGCTCGTTGACCGTGCCGCGCAAGAAGTCCGGGGAATTTAACGCCGATGTGGCGGGGGGACGGAAATCACAGCGGTGAGGCGTGTTGCGGCTCTTACTTTAAGCCGCGAGGAGCTTTTCGATGTGCTGCTTGAGGGCTTGGGGATCGGTCTTGCAGACCACCGCGGTGATGCCGGCGACTTGGGCGTCTTGCGGCGGAATCGCATCGGCGTAGAAGGTGAACAATATGATGGGTACTTCGATGCTCATGGCGCGGAGCTTGCGAGCGACGTCGAAACCGTTCAATCGGGGCATCCCCAGAGCCAAAATGATCAAATCCGGGTTGAGTTGACGGGCCTTTTCAATGGCGTCGAGGCCGTCCACGGCTTCGCCGCACACCTCTAACCCCGGTTGACATTCCAAGGCGCGACGCGTCGCGAGTCGAGTAGGCCCGCTGCTATCCGCAATCAGGATATTTTTTGGCAACCACCATTTCCCTTCGCAGGTGGCAGCCTGAAAGGTGGAGAACACCCTATGTGCGGCACCGTACCACGACCAAAAACCAGAGCGCAATCCAGTATTTGCTGTATAGGCGCGCTGTGTGCCTTAAGTCTGCGATGCGCCAAACGACAGGCGGCGGAAAAAAACGAGGGGAGTGAGGCGGTAGCTCGCCGGGACGACCGGATCGGATCCGATGCATGGGTCCAATCCGGTCCCCGGCGTGAATCTAAATGTGTTTACATTAAGGGAGATTCTGAATCGCGGTTACCACCCCCGTGCTGGTATTCAAGAACACCCGGTCGTGCCGCAGATTGGTGAAGTCAAACATCGGTGAAGCATCGCTGGCGATGGTATCGAACGATCCGGCGCCGATGCGTCCCAGCCCCCAATTGTCCTCGATGAATCGAGCAATGGAGGTCTGATCCAGTACCCCGCCATCCACGAAGTTCTGCCTCGCGTAAGGAGATACAAGGAGCAGCGGCAAACGGGGACCATATCCGCAGCGTCCCTGGATACCGGCGAGAGAATTGGAGCCCGTGCCGCAGGCGCCGGCAGCGGTCAAGTGATCGGAAGAGGTGGCCGACTGATTCATAATCGGTCCCATGACGTGATCGTACCAGCCATCGGAATCGTCCCACGCGATGAACACCGCGGTTTCGTCCCAATCCGGCAGCAATTGCAGCTTGTTGATGGTCTGGGTGAGCCACTGTTGTTCATCCAGCGGCGAGGAGTTTGCGGGATGGCCGTCTTGAGCGCGAGCCGCCTTTAAGAAAGTGACCGCGGGCAGATTTCCGGTAATTGCCGCTTGCCAGAAATAGCTCAAATCGTAGATGTGATTCGCCGGCCCGTTGTGCCCCACTTCCGCCAGACTGGAGGGAGCAATGTGGTGCTGGTTATTGGTGCTGGCATAGAACTGGAAGGGATTGTGGTATCCGGCGTAGGCCGTTTCGGGTGTGCCATCCAAACGGTTCGTGGTGGTGGTGCAAGTTGCCGGCACGGCCGCGGTGGTGCCTTCGGCCGGGACATACGGGGTGGAAGGAGTGAAGCCTCCCTGAAACCATCCCCAAGAAATATTCTTCGCATTCAACAAGTCGCCGATGTTCTTGCCGCTAAGGCCAACCTGATCGTAGCTGACGCAATCTTCGTACCACGGGTCAGGATCTCCGACCATAGTGGTGCCGACAACGTCACTGGCCAGATCGTGATAACTATCGTCTTTAGTGAAGTTGACGCCGCCGGTCATGCCGGACGCCAAGTTAATCGCTCCCACCGCGGAAGGACCAAACGTGGAGCCATGAAAATTGTCGCTGATCGCAAAGTGCTGCGCGTAGTTCCAAAGTGCAGTTACGGTATTGCCGTCGTAGTAGCCCATTACCACGCCGGTTCCGTAGGACGAAAGCGAAGGATAAGTTGTGCTGGAGCAGGCCGCTCCGGTGAACTGCGGAAACATGTCCATCAGCCCGGAATCATATGCTTGCTGTTCCGGGGTGTAGTAGTGGGTTTGATCGCAGGTATAGTTCTGGCTGGGATCGAGCCGGAAAGGCGAGGCGGTTGGTGCGTTGGGATTCTTCGTCACCAGACCGGTGTTGAGGCCGTTCACTGCCGGGGTCCCCGCCGCGGCGATGAATGGCGTCTCACCCGGAGGATTTGCAGCAGACGGGTAGGTTCCGAAATAATGATCGAAGGATTCGTTTTCCTGGAAAATGACGATGACATGCTTGATCGGCGTCGCCGTCTTGTAATGCAAGGCAGGATCACTCACTGCTTCTGCGGCAACCGTCATCGCCGGCCCCGCGATCGCGAGATTCATGGCGAGCGCGACCACAACTATCCACCTAAGATGTTCTCGAATCATGAACTACCCCCTTTTGAATGTGTTCGCCAAGTGCGAGGCCCCCACCCGGCCCCGTGAGCGAGATCGCGGCAGCGAGAGTTGCGTGCCCCAATGTTGACGAATCTACACGCTGCGCTCACACAACTGAAACACAATATTCATCAAATATTAATATTCGACGGATGACCCTGTGGGAAGTACTGTAAATACTGTGACTAGCGAGAGGGCCGAACGCTCAGAGGGATAGATTCGGCCGGCGGCATCGCGGCACAAGGCTGGTTGCACGTGCCGCGTCCCTCCGATGAAACACGGCATCGTTTAGGGCAACTCAGGTTTAGTGAGAAGCGGCCGTACTCGACTGCTGGAGAGTGCGTCCGCGCCCGACGCAGTGTTTGGAATGACTTTGCCATCGCGGAATTTCCAGTAGTGAGCGATGGCGTATCGATTTTCTCGCCTTTCGCATTCATCGTCGCCGTATAGCGGCCATGGGCGCGCGAGATCTTTTGAGCGCTAATCGCATCATCAAGCCCGGCCCTAGAAAAGACGAAACTGAACAGACAAGCGAGTGTAGAATGAAGGCGCTTTAACGGTTTCGGGTCGGGGCTGGCAGGGTGAATCCAAAGTGATCGCCCCCCTTCTACGGCACTCTGATGTTGGCACTGCAATGGTAAGGCGATATAGTTAGCCGGTCAGTATAAGTCCTTGTGCGCCTGTAGCTCAGTTGGATAGAGCGCTGGTCTCCGGAACCAGAGGTCGGAGGTTCAACTCCTCTCAGGCGCGCCACCTTTCTCCCCCATCCCAATGCAGGTCGTGCTGGCGGATCTGCCCGGCCAGGACTTATCAAACCGCCCAATCCTTAGGATTTTATAGTGTCAGCGGGTACCCGCACGGCAGCGACCTTCCTGGAACCTGTTTGTTTTCTGTAGTTTGTATGGTTGGCGCAACCGCGGGGGATCGCGACGAGAAAGATTGGGCCCCGAAGTGTTATAATCGAACATGAGCTTAGCCTATCGAATTGTGTTTGAATGCCCAAAAGGGCACCACACTATCAACCTTCAGAAGAAGTCCACCAACACGCCGGTCTCCGAGGATAATGCGATGGAGATGTTCGGAGACGAAGAAGTAGCCTGCACGAACGCCAATTGCGGCTGGCGGGGGAAAGCATCCCGGACGAAACTCCTACGCATTATGCCCTTTAATTGGATACTCGCTCCGGCGTCCTGACGCTCTCTGGCAGTAGAACGTGATCGCTTCGTTTGCATTCGCGAAGATAGTCTGAATATTCGGAACGAGGCTCAACGCACCGTGCACTGCGCGCTGCTGTGAGCCTCGAACTCCGAAGCCCCTCGCTTATCTATTAATTAGAGACGGCCTTGCCGGTTCCTTCCTGTTTTGAGTCGTCGCGCTTGGCGGAAGCATATTTTCGGACGTATCCAGTTACTCCCCGCAGCCGTTTGACAACGTCTGTATAGTTTCGGGAGGGCCTTACTATGCCGCGCGCACTTATTTCCAACGAACACCTCGATTACGTCGCCGCGCTCTTGGACGACATGTGGCGGATCCCTGGAACCAAAATCCGGTTCGGCTTGGACGCGTTGGTGGGCTGGATACCCGGAATCGGGGACGCCATGGCGGGCATCGCGTCGTGCCTGATTGTGTTCGCGGCCTGGCGTCGCGGCGCGCCGGCCATCACTCTGATTCGGATGGTAGCGAACATCCTGCTGGAAGCAACGGTCGGAGCCATACCGGTGGTAGGCGATGTCTTCCACATTGCGTGGAAAGCGAATCGACGCAACTATCGCCTGCTAGTTCGGGAGAAGCAGGAGCCGGGATCGCATGTCGCGCAGGACTGGATGTTCCTCGCGATTATCTTACTCACGGCGATAGCGGTGGTGGCAGTTCCGGTGGGCATCCTGATTTGGATGCTGCGGTTCCATTTGAAATAGGAAAAGTTAATTTCGGGGCGGGAATGCGGGCAGGTGATCCCAAAAAAAATTGAGGGCGACTCGGTGCGACCGCGTCGCCCTCTTTTCGATTGAATCGCAAAGTTTTCGCTTCCCGATCGACCTAGCCAAAGCGGTCCGGTTTTAACCTGGTCGCCCCGTGTAAGTTGACTCGTGAAGCTCGACTTCTTGGTTCAGCTCATGACCTCGGCTCGGTGTGACCCTCGCCGCATCCGTGAGTGTACCGCAAAGCTTTTCGCCTCTGCTTCCGTCTGCCGGCAACCCGGTTTGACCCGCGCCGCCTTGAACGCAGCCACGAAGCGCACTCCCCGTTCCAGATCAATGGGAGCTGTTCGGTGTAACCCGCCCAATCCCTTTGCGTGAATCGCGGAGCTTTTCTCCCCGGTCCAATTCAATTCAGGCTGACTCGGTTTTACCCAGGCCGGCCCTCTTTGAATTGACCCGCGAAGCTTTTCTTCCCGATCCAATTCAGCTAAGGCTGACTCGGTTTTACCCTCGCTCGCCCTCTCCGAATCGACCCGTGAAGTTTTCTTCCCGACTCGATCCAGTTAGGGCTGACTCGGTTTTACCCTGGCCCGCCGCCTCTGAATTGACTCGTGAAGTTTTTCTTCCCGATCAATCTGAAGCGCATGTTAGGAGCAGTGCGAAATCTTCGCAAGAGTTATTTCGTGAAAGACGTTGTGGAAATTGTGAGTACTTGTGGAAAATTACCGGCGCGCTCCGAGCGCGGAATCGCCCGTGAACATTCAAAGAAATGCGGACGGCGATCGCGAAATGAAATTGCTTGAAAGTGCGGGGCCGCTTCCTTCGAAGTGAAAGCAATTTAAACCAGGTCGCAGTGGTGCTCCGGCGCGCCTACAGGATTTTCCCTGTACTCCATAAGTAATTACGTGTCTTGCTTAAGACTAGACGGTTTTGCTAAGGTGGCGATGGCGGAAGTGTAGGAGGAAGGGAGAGGAAGGAAATAGTTAAGAAGAAATCCGAAACGTGGTGAGGCCCGATGACCGCAGTGAAGAAGCGAGGCGCCACAGCAGCGGCAATAGAAGCAAAGTCCAAAAAGAAACGTGCCTTCAATGCCCAAGCTTTTCTCGAGTCCAGCGGCGTAGCCAGAGCAGTCCTTGAGTATCGAAGATCCCAGAGAATTTACTCGCAAGGCGACATGGCCTCCAACGTCATGTACATTCAAAGCGGCGGCGTCAAGCTGTCGGTAGTGAATGAGACAGGCAAAGAGGCGGTGGTGGCGCTGTTAGGGCCGGGCGATTTTTTCGGTGAAGGCTGCCTAGCGGGTGTGCCGTTTCGCATGGGAATAGCGACGGCAATTACGGCGAGTACGGTGCTGGTGATCGACAGGAAGGAAATGATTCGCGTCCTTCATGAAGAACAAAGGCTCTCCGACCGCTTCATCGCGTACCTGCTGACCAGAAACATCCGCATCGAAGAGGACCTGGTCGATCAGATATTTAACTCCATCGAGAAACGGCTGGCCCGCGCACTGTTACTACTGGCAAGCTACGGCAAGCAAGATGCTCCGCAGAAGATGCTTCCCAAAGTATCGCAAGAGATGTTGGCAGAGATGGTGGGAACGACGCGTTCCCGGATCAATATGTTCATGAACAAATTCAGAAGACTGGGCTTTATTCAATACAGTGGCGGCGCAATTCAGATCCACAACACTCTCCTGAGTGTTGTGCTGCACGAATAAATCCGGTTTGGCAGACTGCTCGCGTTCCCCCCACGGAAGGCCGATGAAAGTTACATCCATAAAATTGGGTGTGCCGGCGGGTTCGAGAGGTGTCGCGCGTGCTGCGGAACGCCTGGAGCAAAGTGTGCTTTTCGCTTTCAATCAGCCAGAATCAGACCTTCCTGATTCCAATTCGATTCCCTTCGATAACTGTGCTGCGATTCTGGCACCACGCTGCTTGACTCAAGTAACGTTGCAAAGTGAGCGGCGACGGTAGGCTTGCCGAAATAGTAGCCCTGCGCTTCGTCGCAATTCTGGGCCTTCAGAAAGTTCACCTGTTCTTCGGTTTCCACGCCCTCGGCGACGACGCGTTTCTGCAAGCCTTTGGCCATGGCGATCATGGCGCTTACGATGGTAGCGTCGGCTGCGTCGGTGGTGATGCTATGCACGAAGGACTGATCGATTTTCAAAGAATCGATAGGAAACCACTTCAAATACCCCAAACTGGAGTAGCCAGTGCCAAAGTCATCGAGAGATAGCCGCACTCCGATCTCTTTGAATGCCTTGAGCGCGGCGACGCTGGATTTAGCGTGGCGCATGAGTGCAGTTTCACTGAGTTCCAGATCGACGTAGGCCGGATCCAAACCGCTGTCTCGAATGCCCGCACGAAGGCTGTCGATGAAACTTTCGCTGCGGAACTCGAGTGAAGAGACGTTGACGGCCACCGGCACCACGCTCAGACCGGAATTTATCCACTCTTTCACTTGTCTGCATGTCTCCCGCAATACCCAGCGGCCGATCGGCAGAATCAGGCCGCACTCTTCGGCGATCGGAATGAACTGAACCGGCGAAATGAGGCCGCGCTCGGGGTGGACCCAGCGCACCAGAGCCTCCGCGCCCACCACATCTCCGGTATCAAGATTGACCTTCGGTTGGTAATGAACGGTGAATTCGCCTCGCATCAGCGCGAGGTTGAGTTCGGCTTCGACCGACTGCCGCTCGATGGCGCGGACGTTCATGTGTTTCTTAAAGAACTGGTAGTTATTGCGGTTGTGTTCCTTAGCCTGGTACATGGCGGTGTCCGCGTTAGCCATCAGTGTTTCCGCGTCATCGCCGTCTTCGGGATAGGTGCTGACGCCGATGCTGGCGGTCACATGCAGGTCGTACGGGTCACACGAGTAGGATGCGGCCAACGCCGTCAAGATCTTGCGTGCGGCAATACCCGCGTCCGAGGCGCGTTTGATTTCGGTGAGCAGCACGACAAATTCGTCCCCACCCTGACGGCCGACCGTGTCGGAGCCGCGTACCACACCGACGAGTCGTTTGGCGACTGCCTGGAGCAGCTTGTCGCCAACAGCGTGGCCCAGCGAGTCATTGATGGATTTAAATCCATCCAAGTCCAGAAACAGCACCGCAGCCTGAGTTCCATTACGACGCGCGGTAGCAATTGCTTGACCCAGCCGGTCTCGCAACAATATGCGATTGGGAAGCTCGGTAAGCGAATCGTGGTGGGCCAAATAGGAAAGTTCCAGTGACATCGCTTTGGAAACACTCACGTCGTGAAAAACGATTACCACTCCAGCCATCATTCCCGAGCGGTCATGGATTGGGGTTGTAGAATTTTCGATGGCCGACTCATGTCCGTCACGGCGAATCAAAATGCAATTCGCGGCCAGCGCCAGAGCTGTATTTCTCTGAATCGCCAAGACGACCAGATTGGCCCAAGGTTCCCGGGTGTTGGCGTCGACGACTTGAAACACATCCGCCAGCGGCTTGTTGGTGGCCTCCGCGCAAGACCAGCCGGTCATTTCTTCAGCCACAGCATTGAGGTAGGTAACGTTTCCTGAGCCGTCCGCGGTAATTACACCATCGCCGATGGAACTGAGCGTGGCGTGGGCGCGTTCCTTTTCGGTGAACAATGCTTCTTCTGCGGCCTCTCGTTCGGTCAAATTGTGAACCGCACGGCCGAAGGAATACGCATCGATATGGCCTTCCAGCAGGTAATCTTTCGCTCCCTGCCGCAAAGCTTCTGCCGCGATGTCTTCGTCATCTGCGCGAGCCAGAATCAGGATGGGAGCGCCGGGCGCCGCCTGCTGGATCTTATGGAAGGTGTCCAGACCTTGGCTGTCGGGCAAAGACAGATTGGCAAAGATCGCCCAGATGTTGTTCGCGCGCAGGCGTTCGATGCCCTCGGAGATGGTCCGGAGCCATTCCGAGCGGAATGGGCCGTCCTTGGCGTTAAGGAGCGCGGCGAGAAAATCCTCGGCGTGGCCGGGGTCGTTGTCAATGAGGAGTAAGGTGCGAGGGTCGCTCATATTTTAATGTCCCAGCGCGGGCCGCCTCCATTTGTAGTCTCGTTCATTCTCTCGACTGTCGGCACCCTGCTTTTGACGCAGCGCCCATACCAGCAGCCCGATCTTGTCGGACGTGCCGGTCTTGGCCATCAAGTCGCGCAGAAGCCGCTGGAATGAGTGCAATGGAAGACGCAATTCGATACACACCTGCTTGTCGCTTTTTCCAGCCGAGACGCCACGCATCACAATCGATTCTTCCACCGTGAACAAGGGACGTGAACCGGACCCGGAATCTGGAGTGCTTTTCGCAGAAGATGCCGGCTGCGGGGAGCTGCCCTTGGCCGCGGGAAGCCGAGCATTGTTCCTGGTCAGGTGTCCAGTGACACTACTTCCTGATCTGTACTGGGGCTGGGTGTGTGCCGAATGCATGTGGCCTCCTGTTCGAGGGAAAGTCGTAAAGTGCTATCCCCGCTCGATAAGACCAAAACGCGTACTGGACGAGAGCCTGTAGTTGTATCTCTGTGGATGGAGCATTCAACGCGCCAGTGTGTTCAGCTCACCTCCAGGTGCAAAGACCGGTCGGGGCGAGATGTGTCCCGGTCCCTGCCGTGAACCTTTGCTTTCATCGCGTACAAGGCGACGTCTGCGGCAGTGAGAAGCGAGTCGGCTGCTGCTCCGTCGGTTGGGTACGTCGAAACCCCCACGCTAACGGACAGCGCTGGATCCTGCGAGTCACTTGAAAAGGCGCGGCAAATACGCTGGGCGACGATCTGGGCCGCTTCCGGGCCAGTTTCCGGCAGCACTAGCGCAAACTCGTCGCCGCCGAAGCGCGCGGCGGTATCGATGTCCCGGCATCCCAGGGACAATACGTTGGCCAATCGGCAGATGGCGTGGCTGCCCACCAGATGTCCGTAGCGGTCATTGATTTTTTTCAGATCGTCCAGATCAAACATCAACAATGCAAACTCTCGACCCGTGCGTTTCGATCTTTTGATTTCATTATCGATGGCAGCGACCAGGCTGCGGTAATTTGCCAGACCGGTAAGAGAATCCTTTGCGGCCTGTTGGCGCAAATGAAACTCGAGCTCGCGCTGTTTCGTCACATCTTCAGCGATGATCTCGTAGCCATCGACGGCCCCGTCTGCGGCGATCACTTCGCGTCCGCTGAGCCTGGCCTTGAGTGGGGTTCCATCCTTCCGCTTCCAGTCGATTTCCAGGCTCTCGCCCAGGTCCATGTGACCGCCGCGGCCCAGCAGTTGCTCTCGTTTCACCGGATCTCCGACGATTTCATTGGTGAGATTGGCAGCCAGCAGTTCCTCTTTGGCAGAGCAGCCGAGCATGGTCATAAAGGTTTGATTGGCGTCCACCATCTTACCGTCGAGAGTGCAGCGGCAAATTCCGTAGATGGTGTTGCCGAGCAGGGCGCGATAGTGTGCTTCGGAACGCCGCAGTTTCTCCTTCGCCCGGTCGCGCTGCTCGCGCAGCCTTTCTTCATTCAGTACGCGGCGCACTACGACCGGCAGATGACCGATGTTGTCCATGGGAACGCAGTCGGTGGCCCCTTTCCGAATGAGCTCGGCCACCGTCTCCCGCTCAACCGTGTCCGTCAGAAAGATTATCGGCGTGTGCCTGCCGTTCTGTAGCAGGAGCTTTACGGCCTGCGTCTCCCAATCCGTGGCAGCCGGATATCTGGCCAGAATCAATTGGTAGCACTTGGAGCTGAGCCGTTTGGTGAATTGCTCCGGCCGCAATGCCACATCTGCTTTCACCCGGAATTGGGCTTGTTTCAACTCGTGCAGCGATCGCTCGACATCCGCGGTGTCACTATGAATCACGCTGACGCGCAGCAGTGGACATCTGAGCGCTTCTACTCCTCTGCTAGGGCCAGGAATACGGCGCTTGTCCTGTCTCTCTACTTGCTGGGTTGGGGTGTGCATTGTGAGTCCATTTGAAACGAGTGGCCACCTCTCCTTCCGTACAGATTATTCGGAGGACAGGTTTCGATCTGTGTTCTTCGGTACAGGTTCCTAAGAGTTAACTGCAATTAGGGCTCACCGTCACCAAGGACTCGGCCCTGGGGGATCACGACAACGGCCGAGTAACTCGTCACGCGCCTCTCGGGCGATGGCGCTGGTGTCACATAAACACACGCCTGGTTGACGATTGCCGACCATCACCCGCTGTGGGCCCCGTATCTCGCTAGTCCCTTTTATAGGGTGACAGTGACCCAAGAAAGAGCTCCAGGGTACTGGTTAAAGTGCGGGCTACGGTGTGATTACTCATAAGAACCTGTGCCAAAGTGGACAGATCGCTCCTGGCCGTCCCGCTACTCTCAATTCATAAGGCCATGGGCGCAACTAGGCAAGCCCTCTGCTTAGGAGCGTGTTGCGTGGTGCCCGCGGACGAACTCGTTAAATACCAATAGGACTCACGGGTGTGAGTTGATTGTTGTTGGCGATGATGCTCTCACGTCGACAAAGGGAAAGGGTCGCATGAGTTCCACTAAAGAAGGTAAGCCCGGGTGGGCATCGAATGTCCCTGGATGGCTGATGGGTCTTCTGGTGGTGACGGTTTTCGCCAGCGTCATGGTTGCCGGCGTGCTCGCCTCGCGGGTGATCTTCCATCGCGGGGCCGGAGATGACGGTCCGGTAGTCGCGGCTGCACCGGATATGTCTCCATTTTTCCTGGCGCAGCGCACGCCGCGAGTTTCCGAGACCGACGCAACGCGCCGCGTGGTCTATCCGTATTCCGTTATCCCCGGCGGTGTGCAGAGCACCGTGGAGCTCACCGACGCGGCCATGCATGATCCGGTCGTCTCCGAACACTATGCCGATTTCAACATGGCCAACGCGAAACTGATTCGCCTGACTCATGACGAAACGGCCCACGTCTCGTATCGAATGAACAACATGATTTACTGGACCCAACGCACCTACTTGCTGCACAAGGGCGAGTTGCTGGTCACCGACGGAAAGAACCAGGCTCGCACACGTTGCGGCAATCGGGTGGCCCAGGTGCTGCCGGCAAACGCACGTAAGCCCCGTGCGGAGCCGAACCCGGAAGAGTTAGAAACGCCGATGAATCCGTCACCGTTTGAGGCGATGACTTTGCCGATCATGATGGCGCTGCCCGCGCGCTCTGATTTTGTTCCAGGCAGTGGCGGTTCGTCGGCCAGCGGTGTGTTTAATGTTCCCCCGGTAATTGAGATTCCGGGAGCGCCGGTGGTTAGCGCCAAAGGACCATCAGGGTCAACCGGCTCGACCGGTACGTCTGGGCCAGTTGGGCCGACCGGCACATCCGGGTCATCGGGACCGTCTGGGTCGTCGGGGCCCACCGGATCGACGGGAACATCCGGTCCCTCAGGATCGTCTGGACCATCCGGATCGTCTGGGCCAACGGGGTCGTCCGGGCCGTCGGGTGTTTCAGGACCATCGGGGCCCTCGGGGACTCCGCCAGAGACCCCGCCATCCACCCCGCCAGTCAGTCCTACGCCGCCGGTCACGCCGACGCCGGAACCGAGCTCACTCCTTCTGCTTGGCACTGGAATTGCCACGGTGGTGAGGTTACGGAAGCGACTCAAACCGTAGTCAGTTCAAACGCTCCAATAACCCACAGGAGACAGGCCCCTGGGCGGTTGGCGGGGGCCTTTTGTTTTTGTGACGCCATGAGAGCAGCGCGGCGGTCAGGTGTTTTCCGCCTCTCACTGGAATGGCTGTAATTCCCGGTCCCCGCGGCGCGCGGTATGACGGAGAGTTGCGATGGTCGGAGTCGCGGTACGCCGCGGGGCGCGTGGCCTGCGGGAGTGACAGCCCCACTTTTGTCATGCGCGAACTTCACAGGATCGGGGTTCACAACAATTCAGACTAGCCGGGGAACCAATCGCGCGGGCTTAGTGCGCCTCGCGGGATCCATCGGTGAGTTTGCTGGCTTCTACGATCGAACCTGCTCAGCCGCGCAACCCGAGGACGTTAGG
Organism: uncultured Acidobacteriota bacterium; assembly: GCA_963725655.1. Classification (GTDB taxonomy): domain Bacteria; phylum Acidobacteriota; class Terriglobia; order Acidiferrales; family UBA7541; genus CAVRXT01. Next base: position 30,980 of record CAVRYY010000002.1, read on the forward strand.
AAACGTACTGTGATGCGGCTACAGGCTCTCTGGATTGGGCTGGAACAAAATATTTCGGCTGGCAGAAGGGAAGCCAATCCGCGGGTGGGGAAGCGACCTTCCAGATATTCTCCGGCTTCTCGAGCTGTATGGCGGTATGGAAAAGAGCATTCTGATCCGGTTTGCCAGGGTGTTGATGCCATTTCACAATGCCGCGCGCGAACACCGGCTGGCCGGTCTGGCTTTTGTCATGAAGCTCTAAGACCACCTTGGAATCGATGGGTACGTCATATTTCCATTTAAACGCGAACCCGTGGCAACTGACCGTATCGGCAGCCACCTCTTCGGTGCAAAGGCCATGCGCAAGAGTTATAGCCGTTACCTTCACTTGAATGGCATGGCGGATACGGGTGCTGCGCCGCGTAGCGCGTGTCAGAACAGCGCGCTGGTTGTCCAACACGTCCTCGTGAGCGGTCTCGCGAGCTGGTGTTTGCGAAGGCAGCTGGAATACCGACCGCAGCATGGAGAAGTACATCACCAGTAAGGGAAACACGAGCACAAAAAACATACCGCCTCCTGCTTTCGCGATTCCAGCATTCATTCGTGACGGGCTTACAAGTGTTAGACCACCCATTGAGATGACGCTGAGCTATACCCGTCAAAACCCACCACGCCAATTAACAAGGGCTATCGAATAACGGTACCGCCATAGCGCTTTTGGAACTGTCCACTTCGGCACAGGTTCTTATGAGTCACTTAATGAGTGGGCGTATCGGCGGAAGGGCCCCTCCACACCCGAAATAGGCTGTGAAATGAGCCTGAAATGGGTACTTGGAGCATGAAAAGAGCGCTATCTAAAAGCAAATAACTGTTAGGAAACGGTGCCAAACTGAACCGCCACTGCTCGGAAGGTCAGGTATCATCTAGTTAACGAAGCCTTCAGGCGTCAGCAGGTAAGCAGGTTAGATGGTCCCGTAGCCCGATGTCAGATTAGTCCATCGAGTCGTGAAACAGCGCGTTGAAAGTCATACGGTTTGAGCCACGCTGCTTTCACGTGGGAGAAAACATGAACCAGCATGATTTCACAGTGGTTGGTATTCTGACGCAGGCAGGACCTATCACCGTGCATTTTAACGAGCCGCCGTATGTAAACGAAGTGTTGGAAACTGGGCCTGGGTGGCATGGTATCGAACCGGGGACGAAGCTGCGTATTACCTACATAAAGCTCTATGCCAAGGCCGAACAATCGCCACAATCGATACCGCATAGCATGATCCACGTGGTAGCGATGTAAGGCGCAGGTTCTGTCAGGTGACGGTTGGTGCTTTTTTCGGCGGGTTGTTCGTTCTCTGGGGTGTAGATCGAAGTCCGGATTCTGCTCCTCGACCCCGGCGGCCCTTCCGCTGTTGGGTCCCCGTACAGGTAGCATCCTTCGCTCTACAACGAATGTGGGCCCTCACACCAAGCTTGCCCCAACTGGCGATCGCTGGCGCCTGGCATCCATGTGTCGTCGCGGATTTACAGCGTGGATGTCACTTGTGTGGCGCGCTGGCTGTCGAGCACGTTCCGAATTCTTTGGCTGAGGCTCGCTGAATCGTAAGGCTTTTGCAGCACCGAGGCGCCGCGCTCCATCATCGTAGACAGAATACCCACCTCGCTGGTATGGCCAGTGGTGAAGACCACACCCAAATTGGGGCGCATCGCGGCCATTCGCGCATAAGCTTCCGGACCACTCAATCCCGGCATCACCACATCCAGGACGACGATGTCGATGGCATCCAGGTTCGCTTGGAAGCATTGCACGGCCATCGCGCCATCAAACGCCAGGATCACCTTGTATCCAAGCACTTCCAACATTTCATGCGCGGCTTCTCGGAGCCCATGATGATCTTCGGCGAGAAGAATGGTTTCGGTACCAGCTCTCCCGCGTTCCTTCCGATCGATTTCGCGTGGTTCGGGTACGCCGCTTAGAGCGGGTAGATATACTCGAAACGTGGTCCCCTGCCCGAGCTCGCTATCCACGGTAATGACGCCGTCATGCTGCTTTACCACGCCGTAGACCGTTGACAACCCCAGGCCCGTTCCTCTCCCCAGTTCCTTGGTCGTGAAAAAAGGCTCGAAAATGTGTTCTAAGGTGGAGACGTCCATTCCCACTCCCGTATCAGACACCGTGAGCAGGACGTATTCGCCAGGACGCGCATTGGAGGACAGGCGGCAAATGTCTTCGCCGACTTCCACATTGCTGGTCTCTATAGTCAGACGCCCGCCGTTGGGCATAGCGTCCCTGGCGTTTATGCACAGATTCATAATCACCTGATCGATCTGCACGGAATCAGCGGACACCACCCGCAGGTCAGTGGATAGAACCCGGCGGATGTCGATGTGCTCTCCAATCACCCGCTGCAGCAGGCTGGTGCCTTCCGTGACCACGTCGTTCACATTGATTTTTCTACGAGTGAGGACTTGGCGCCGTGCGAAGGCCAGCAGCTGCGAAGTCAATCGAGCGGCGCGCCGAGCCTGTTCGTGAATCTTGATGAAACGTTCGTGCGGGCGGGTTCCTGCCGGGGCCTCATCCCGGCCGAGTTCGGCCCAACCCATAATCGCGCCGACAACGTTGTTAAAGTCATGAGCGATGCCGCCCGCCAGGCGTCCGATAGCCTCGAATTTCTGAAGCTGCGACACCTGCTGTTCCAGCCGGCGGCGTTCGCGGCGTTCCACCACTTCCTTGAGTTCACGCTGAATCGCGGGAACCAGGCGAGTGAGGTTGGTCTTCATAATGTAGTCTTGCGCTCCACTCTTGAGCGCGCTCACCGCGGTCTCTTCGCCGATGGTTCCGGAGACGAACATGAATGGGATTTCGGGTTCCAGGGATCGCACCAGCTGCAACGCGGCGGTTCCCGAGAAATTAGGCATGGAATGATCGGAGATCACCAGGTCCCATTCCTGGAGTTGCAAAGCGGCCCTGAGCGCGACGGCGGTATCGACGCGTTGATGGGTAATCGTGAAACCACCCCTGCGCAATTCTCGCAACAGCAGCAAGGCGTCATCTTCGGAATCTTCAACAAGCAGCAGGCGAAGCGGAAAGCTCATATCATCCTCTCCTGGCCGGCACCGGTTCATTCAGGATCAGCCAGTACAATCCCAACTGGCGGATCGCTTCAATGAATTGATTGAAATCAACGGGCTTGCGGACGTAGCTATTGGCTCCCAGATCGTAGCCAACCAGGCGGTCTTGCTCTTCATTGGACGAGGTGAGAATCACGATGGGCAGCATTTTGGTGCGTTGGTCGGCGCGCAGCTTTCGCAAAACGCTCAGACCATCGAGTTTGGGCAGCTTCAGATCGAGCAAGACCACCTGAGGCAAAAGTTCCACGTTCCTGCCGGCGAACGTTCCGGTGCCAAAGAGATAGTCGAGCGCTTCCACGCCGTCGTGCGCCACCACCACTTCGTTGCGAATATTGTTTTTTCGGAGCGCCCGCAGCGTCAGCGCTTCGTCGTCCGGATTATCCTCGACCAGCAATATGGTCCTCAGGTCCATTGCGTCATCCCCTCCCGCGGATTTTCGCGGTTACAACGTAAAATAAAATGTCGCGCCACTTTCCACTCCGCCTTCGGCCCACACTTCTCCGCCGTGACGGTGAATGATCCTTTGCACGGTCGCCAGGCCGATCCCGGTTCCCGGGAATTCCGTTGCCGCGTGAAGCCGTTGGAATGCTCCGAAAAGCCGCTCGACGTAGCGGGGATCGAATCCGGCGCCATCATCGCGCACGAAATAGGCCGGACGGCCATTGTGTTTGACGCGCCCGACCTCAATCCGAGCGCGATCGTGCGCGGACGTATATTTCCATGCATTGCCGATCAGATTCTGCATGGCAATTTTGATCAGGCCGGAATCGGCGTCCGCGCTGAGACCGTCGGCGATGGCAAAGTCCACGTGACGACTCGGTTCTTCCTTGCTCAGGTCTTCCGCGATGGATTTGGCCAAGCCGCTCAGATCGACAGTTTCTTTCTGCATGGCGCGGCGGGTCACCCGCGCGAGGTTCAACATGTCGTCGATTAACTGTGACATTCGCTGGGAGGCGGCGCGCACGCGGCGGAGATAGTCCTTGCCGCCTTGGTCGAGTTTCGTTCCGTAGTCCTCGATGAGCGCCAGGCTAAAGCCGTCAATGCTCCGTAACGGCGCCCGCAAGTCGTGCGAAACGGAGTAGGAGAAGGCTTCCAGCTCCTTGTTGGCGGCTGCGAGTTCGGCGGTACGGTCCCGCACGCGTTGCTCCAGTTCGCCGTGAGCTTGCAGCAGTTCCTTATCCCGTTCCTGGATCTGCGCCAACATGTCGTTGAACGAGTCCACCAGGGTCGACGTTTCAGCGGTGCTGCCGGCGGCGGCGGCGCGCAAAGAATAGTTCCTATCGCGAGAAACCACTCGGGCGACCTGCGCCAGGCTGACGATCGGTTCGGTAATCTCTTTTCGATACATCGACGAAAGGAAAAACGCCGCCAGCAAAGACGCCACCATAACCATGGCGGCAATTCCCACGTATCGCTTCAGGCGCCGATTTAACTCTTGCACGTCGGACCGAATCCAAACCACTCCGGTGGGCTTGCCTTTAAACACAATCGAACGCGCCAGCACGATCTGCGTACCGCTGATCGAGTGCACCTCGGCCTCGCCTTCGGGTGGCAAGGCGGGCGCGGTGATCAGGACGTGATCGCGCGAGTATGAAGCGAAAACTCGGCCGTCCAGAGTAGAGATACCAGCAGAAACGACGCTCGGGGCGGCTCGCAAGGCGGATAGGGTGTCTTCGGCGGATTGCGGGTCGTTGAAAAGGAGAGCGGAGACCGCATTGGAGCCGATAATCTGGGCCTCGGTGGAAATGCTGCGCACTTTGTTGGCCCGGTAGGTGACCATATCAAACGCGATGAAAGACACGCACGCCACGAGCAGCGCGATGCCGCTGACCAGCATGCTCATCCGCGTCAGCTTCTCCACGATCGAACGGGATTTCACTTCGCGCATCTACATGTCCCCCGCATGTTTCCGGACGTTGACCGCTACTTTCAGCAGTTCCGACCTCAAGGTGAGGCCCGCACACTGAGCGCTTACCAGGTTGACGTCGAAGCGCACGCGGTTTCCGTCCAAGACGAAGCCAATCATGCCTCCGCGCTCCGAAAAGTGCGGGATGTCACTGACCGTTAGCACCCGCGCCTTATCCAGCGCCGCCAAAACGTCCTTTAGGTGCCACTCCTCCGACGAGCTGATGTACACGATGCGGCAAGGCCCGAACTCTTGGGGTTTCGAGATCCGTTTTACCGCTACGTTCTTGCCGCCTATGGTTTGACCGGCGACGGTCGCGTCCAGGGTTGCACCGAACGGATCTGCGCCCAACACGCAGATTTCGAAAGAACCCTTCCCATCGCTATTGCCATTGCTGTCGTCCGGCCACTCCACAAATCTGGCAAAGTTGTAGAGATACGCCGCCTTCACCTCGAACTCACGAGCCTTGGGTTGTTCGGACTTCAGGCAGGGAACTCCCACCAACAGCCAGAGGGCGATGACCAAAGACATGCACGGGGAGCGCAGGCACCAGCGGTGGGCACGTTCATTAGACATCGGTCGGCCGGATAATCGGTTGGCACGGTTTATGAGGCCTATTTGCGTCACATTCTCCAAGTCATCTTTGCGTATACGCTTCTTTTGATTCCAACCAACGGACCGGGATCGCCGCCAAACTCATAGTGATAAGGCCGCAGGAGGTTCTGTCCGACTACCGAAAAATCCAGGCCTTCTCCCGCGTGCCATCCCAGCCGCACATTCGCTGAGCTGTAGGAATGAATGCTCTCGGCCGAAAGGGCGCTTGAATATTGGTATGTTTCGTCCAGCTCGAAATGCTTCGGCAAATTGAATAGCGACTGAAAACCGACCAGATCGCGTGGACTCGATCCCTCGTAGGAAGCCAGCAGTCCGCCCACATCCGTATATCCCGCCTTGTCCTGCAGATTCATTTTCAGGAACGAATAGGAACCGCGGACTTGCCACCACCGCGTGATTTTCCAATCGGGTGCAATTTCGGCGCCGTCCGTATCGCCCTGAATTCCGTTGGCGTAAGGCACTACGATGAAAATGTGCTCCGGCGGCGGAGTGGCTCCCAAGGCGACGGAGAGTGGTCCGTAATTCTGCAGATCCTTGTAAGTATTATAGAACGCGGTGAAGTCGATATACAGGTGGCGATTGACCTGGTTGCGGTATCCCGCCTCGTAGCCGATCAATTGCTCGGCCTTTAACTTCGGATCTCCGAGGATCTCGAAAAAAATCGGCGGTGCGGGAGTCGAAGTGATGTCGATGTCGAAGTCAACGTCCTGGTCGAGGCGTGACGGCGTTCGTACCGCGCGAGTCACCGCGGCCCAAAAGGACTGGCGGAGTGTGGGCGTCCATAGCAGCCGCACGCTCGGCTGGTAGTCAAAACCGCTGAAGTTGTTGTGCTCCAGCTTGGTTCCTGCGGTCAGTGACACCTTGTCGCGCACGATCGGCAGGTCGTACTGCACGAAGCCACTGTAGATACTATCCGTTTGCTTGTTGGGCAGAAAATTCACGCCCACCGAGGTTTGAATGAAGTTGCTGGGGCTCACCCGGGCTCCTAAGCCCCAGGTTAGCTCTTGATCTTGGTGGATCAGCACGTGCTGCACGAAGTCCACATCAAATGTATCTCGCGTTTCACCGAGTTCCAGGTCCTGCCGGTTGGTCCGATCGAAGTACGCCTGCACCTGGATGTCCGAGCCCGGACTGGTGGTGTGCTGCCAGCGTGCCAATATATTGCCCCCGGAGGCGTACCCTGTGTCGTCCGCCGTGGTTTCCGCGGGCGGAGAAAAAGTAGAAAGCGAGAGCCGCTCTCCGCTCTCCGCATTGTAAATATCGCCCTGCACCGTGAAGTCATCTTTGTCGCCGCGTTTCCAATCGGTGCGGAAGCCCATCTGGCCCATTCGCCAGCGGTCGAATCCATCATTGTCGGAGTGAAACTCGGGCCCGCGCATGTCACCCGTCCCGTAGATCCGATAATTGAAGTTATTTCCCACCGAGCCGCCATAGCGGGCGTCGCCGGTTCCTTGATCCACATTTCCGCCACCTAGCGCGACCAGCGTACCGTGGGTCTCACTCGAACTCTTGGTGATGATGTTGATCACGCCGTTGACTGCGTTCGCGCCCCAGATCGTGCCTCCGGGTCCGCGAACCACTTCAATGCGCTCGACGTCCTCCATCATCACGTTCTGGACGTCCCAATACACTCCCGCATATAGCGGCGTGTAAACGCTGCGGCCGTCGATCAAGACCAGCAACGACTTCGAGAATTGGCCGGCAAACCCGCGAATCGAGATCGACCAATGATCCCCATCAATTCGCGAAACCTGCACCCCTGGAGCCAGCCGCAGGGCCTCTGGAATACACGTGGCTCCGGATCGCCGAATGTCTTCCTGGGTGATCACGAAAACCGCCGCGGACGTCTTCTGCACTTGTTGAGGCTGTTTCGAAGCCGTGGTTACCTCCACGTCGCCGAGTTGCTCCAGGCTCAATTTCGCCAGATTCTCGGATGACTTCTGGTCGTTCGGGCTTCCCTGGTCCGCGAAACTTCCCTGGACCAGCAACGTGAGTGAAAGCAGCAATGCTAGAGCGCTGGTAGCCGCAGTGTTCCAAATGACACAGACGTGGGAAAATCCTAATAGCGACGCCTTCGAGTAACGGATGCTGCGTTTGCCCACAGCGCCAGCGCCGGAAGAGCCCAGCCGCAAGTCCGCGCTGTGATTAGGCAATAGAATAGTGCGGCGAGTGTTGTTTGGAATTTTCATAAGCTGGGCACCCTCGTTACAAATCAGGCTAGCATTGGCTAGCGCCTCGCATTAAGAGGCTCCTTGTTAATTCTGGTTCGCAAGTGAGTAAAGCGTCATGTCTCGAACGAGACACTTTTCGAAGTCGCCGGATGCCCGCCCAAACCGCGACCAATGCCTTACTCGGTCTGAATGCGGCGGCCTGAGGGTTACCGATAAGAAATAGTGCAGAAAGACACAGATCAGTTTCGGTCACACGAATACTCTTAAGGCAGGTCTAGCTTCCACAGCTTCTTCAAGGGATGTCCCATGTCGAACTCTCTAGTGCTTCAACCCACGCAGGAGAAGCGCCGTTCCCGCATCACCAAAACCGACATTGTCACCAGCCCGTCGCTTCGCGTCAGTGTGATTCACAGCGAGAAGGCAGACGTCGAACGATCCATAGAGCAACTGGCGCGGGCCCACTACCGCGTGACCGCCGAACTCGTTCTCACCCTCGAGCAGTTCATGTCCCTGACCGCCGCCATGGAGGGAGAAACCATTGCCGACCTGATTCGCAAGGGCGCCACAGACTGCGACCGCATCGAAAACATGCGCGAGCTCCCGGCATCGGTCCTCAACATCCGAGGCGGCACTCGCCCAAATGGACAGCGCGCCCAAATCGAAGACAGCTCGCAACCTTCGATCGTGCCTTACCGGGATTCGATCGAAAATCCCCACGGGACGTGCCGGTGCACTACGAAAGGCAAGCTCGTCAACGTCAATCAAGGATTAGTGAAGATGCTCGGTTGCGACTCCAAAGACGAGATACTCCCGGCCGACCTCACCCGTGAAATCATTCGCGATCCCTTCAAGCGGCAGCAGCTGCTCGGAAACCTGGGTCCGGACAGTCCAACCGATGCGCTGGAAGTTGTATGGAAGAGGAAAGACGGCTCCGCGTTGAAAGCCAGGCTCCGCGGGCGCGAAGTGATTGGCACCAACGGCCGTCTCCGTGGTTACGCGATTGTCGCAGAGGACATTACGAAACAGCGCGAGCAAGAGCGGAATTTGCGCGAACAGGCTGAAAAGGATTCGCTGACCGGCTTGGACAACGATCAGAGCCTCATGGCTGCTCTGGATTGTGAGACTAGAAGGACCAAGCGCACCCGGAGAGAGTTTTCCCTGCTGCTCTTCGCCCTGGACGATCTAAAGAAAGTCAACGAACGCTACGGTCCGGCGGTGGGAAACAGGGCGCTTTGCAGACTCGCCGGCGCGCTGTCCACCGGTCGTCGGCGCATCGACATGGCTGCGCGTCTCGATGGCGATAAATTTGCCCTGGTACTCGCAGAAACTCCGTTTGAATCGGCCCAGCTCGTAGCCGACCGTATCTGCCACGTCCTTGCGAATGACGGCCAAGAACCCAAGTTATCCGTTAGCGTCGGTCTCGCTACCTACCCCAAAGATGGCGAAGAGACTGAAACTTTGTTTGCTGCTGCGGAGCAAGTGCTGCGCGAAATGAAAGAGAAAACGCACCGCTTGGACCAGGCGCTCTTGGTCGAAGCCTAGGTCGCACGCGATCCGAAGAAGCCTTCCCCGACAGTACCGAAGAGCAAAGACACACCAGCAGAGTCATCTTAATCGTTCACAATCGTCCGGCAGTGCGCCCGGCAGTGATCCCGCGCGGGCCTTCGGGTCCGGGCTACGCCATCGCGATCATTGCCGCCAGGTATAGCGCGATCAGCGAGAAAGCGATGATTGCCAGTTTGAACCGCTGGAATGCGAAACGGAGTTGGTTGTTCATGGGGAACCTCGCTTTGTTGCAGCCGACAGGGTTGGGGGGAAAGCCTTTGATGATTCCTGTGGAGCTACACAATCTTGCTAGCTAATTGCCTCTGGTAGGTTAGAGAAAAGCAGCAGGTCGAGTGATGCGTGGCAGATCGCGCCGGCGCGCCCAGAAATGTCTAAAGATGTATGTTCCAAAAGAGGCAGTAGAAAACCGTATGTCGCTGCGCATTCGTCGATGATTTTCTCTTGCGGCCGCCGCAGGATACTCGATCCGTCATCGTGCAGGGCCGCTCAAAGCCCGAAGCAGACCCCGCAACTCATACCGTCATCGCCTCGCTCCATGGCCACCTCACGCAATCCTCGCGATAATCGGATCCCTCCTTCGCCAGCCGCACGCAACATCGCCGGTTCTTCGCCACATAACGAAATTCTCCCCTCCGGCCTTTCCTGAGCCCCCGAAGCCGAACTGTCCCTAGGGACACGTGCCCCCTGGACGCTGCCCCGGTGGCCATCCTCGGCCTGCACCGCTGAGCTGTACCACAAAGTCCCCCTGGGCCAGTAGTGGCGAAAAATCGTGAAACGTAACCTTGGCTCATGAACGATACACATGAGCTGAACGGCAACACAGTCAAGCAGATCAGCCGCATCGCGGCCGCCGTAGCTACCCTGGCAGTGATCATCGGCCTGAGCGTCAGCACGGTCTCTGCCGCACCGGCCCCCAAGGCCGTAAGTGCTTCGATTGCAGTAGCTTCCACCGCCTCTGCGGAACTCCAGATGTTTCAACTGCTTAACAATGACCGCACTGCCCAGGCCCAAGCCGCGGAAGCCGGCCCTAATGCCCAGCCCCTGACCTGGGACCCCAAGCTGGCCGCCGTGGCCCGCGCCCGCGCTCAAGAGTTGGCCAACGGCGCCGCTTTCCAGCACGTCACCGCAGACGGTTCGCAGCCCTGGGATCGCCTGAACAAGGCGGGCATCCAGTGGGTTTCGATGGGCGAAAACCTGGCCATGGATCAGAGCGTAGCCAAGGCCGAAGCGGCCTTCATGAGCGAAGCGAAATCCCAGGAGAATCACCGCGGTAACATCGTCAACAAGACCTTCACCAGCGTGGGAATCGGAATCGCCGTCGGACCGGACGGAACGCTCTACATCACCGAAGAATTCGTGCAAGCGCAGTAAGCCGCTCAGCCCGCCCGCACTTAGCTCCCCACCCTTGCAAGTCGCTACCCGGAGCCTCGAAACGCGCGATGCCCATACGCTCTCCGGCTCGCCCGGGATAAGCCACGTCGCTGCCGCCGCGCCCAATTGACAACTCGCCTCGACCCTCCTATCTTTCGTTGGGCCTCATCCCGGGAGACAGAAACCCTTATGCGCATCGGAGTGTTTACCGCGTTGCTCTCGCAGTTGCCGCTGCCTGCGGCTCTCAAGAAAATCACCGCGCTTCATATCGATACCGTCGAGCTCGGCACCGGAAATTATCCGGGCGACGCTCACTGCAAGTTGACGTTGCTCGAAGATGGCCCGGCACTGGCCGAATTTCAGAAAGTCTTGGCCGATCACGGCGTGGCCGTCAGCGCGTTGAGTTGCCACGGCAACGCGCTGCATCCCGATAAAACTCGTGCGCAGCATGACCGCGAGGTGAGCCGCAGGACGATTCTCCTCGCCGAAAAGCTGGGCATACCCGTAGTCATCGACTTTTCCGGATGCCCTGGCGATTCGCCGCATGCCACAGCGCCCAACTGGGTCACTTGCCCATGGCCTCCGGACTACCTCAAGGTCCTCGAGTGGCAGTGGAGCGAAGTGGTGGCGCCATATTGGATCGAGCACGCAAAGTTCGCCGCCGGCCACGGAGTGAAAATCGCGATCGAAATGCATCCCGGGTTTATCGTCTATAGCCCAGAGACTCTGCTGCGGCTGCGCGCCATCGCCGGACCAAACGTCGGCTGCAACTTTGATCCGAGCCATCTCTTCTGGCAGAGCATCGATCCCATCGCCGCCGTCCGCGTCCTGGAAGGCGCGATCTTCCACGTCCACGCCAAGGATACCCAGCTTTACCCGATCAACCTGCCGCGCACCGGTGTGCTCGATACCAAGCCCTACACCGACGAGCGCGCTCGCGGCTGGATCTTCCGCACCTGCGGTTACGGCCACGGCGCCGAGTGGTGGACCGAGTTCATCTCCACCCTGCGCATGTTTGGCTACGACTCGGTCCTTTCGATCGAACATGAAGACAGCTTGCTCTCCGCGGAGGAAGGCCTCACCAAGGCCGCCACCTTCCTTAACGGCGTGGTGATCCGCGAGCGCCCCGGCGCTGCCTGGTGGGTTTAGCACCGCCCCAACTCCTCGCAATCAACTCCCTGGGTTACGCAACCGAATGGTTGCATGTTCATTCCCGGTCCTGTTATTATGCAACCAGGAGGTTGCACATGAGCAGCGATCGCATCGAGAAAAAGATTTTCCTGCGCGCCCCGCAAGAACGTGTTTGGCGAGCCCTGTCCGACGCCACTGAGTTCGGCGCCTGGTTTGGCATGAAGTTCGATGGGCCGTTCGTCGCAGGAACCAAGTTGCGCTGTACCATCGTTCCCACCACCGTCAACCCTGAGGTGGCCAAGGCCCAGAAGCATCACGAAGGCATACCCTTCGAGATCACCATCGAACAGATCGAGCCGCAGCGGCTGTTCTCATTCCGTTGGCATCCCCACGCGATTGAGCGCGGCGCGGACTACTCCAGCGAGCCGACAACGCTGATCGTTTTTGCTCTCGAAGACGTGCCGGGGGGCGTGATGCTCACCGTGACCGAGTCCGGCTTCGATCAAATCCCGCTGGCGCGCCGGGCAAAAGCCTTCACCGCCAACGAGCAAGGTTGGAGCATCATGGTGCGCGTCCTCGAGGAGTACCTTGCCGGTGCGCGGTAGTTCACGGACCATCGTTGAGCCGCGCGTGTCCGCGCCTATCTTTGCCGCGTTGGGCGACGAGACACGTTTGCGGCTGGTCTCGCGCCTCTGTCATGACGGACCGATGTCGATCGCTCGGCTCACCGCCGGCACTCACGTCACACGGCAAGCAATCACCAAACACTTGCGGGTGATGCAGGAAGCGGGGCTGGTGCACAGCACCAGGCACGGGCGAGAGAGCGTCTGGCAATTGCAGGCGCGGCGTCTCGAAGAGGCGCTGCGTTACGTAGAGCAGATTTCGAAGCAGTGGGATGCGGCCCTAGCCCGGCTGCGCAAATTAGTCCAGGACTAACCCGGCGAGGCCGCGGAGATCACCCATCCCAGCCTCACTGTAACCGTTGGCTGCGCCGGGTGTAGGTTCGCTTCGCTGGTGCGGGCTCGAAAATTATTCTTCGCGCAGCAGCTTGGCCGGATCGACGTGCGGCACCCGCCGCACCGGACCTGCCACCGAAAGTGTTCCGGTGAGCAGCACCGTGAGCGCAACCGCGGAAGCACGAACTCCCGGGTATCGCAGCGATAGGGGCTGCTGAGCCAAGCGAAGTGGGTGCCCCACGTGTCGCCTTCACACCTGCGTTCTCTAAGTTCTTGACCTGCCCTGCTCTTGCCTACCCTCGTCGCACCCCGCCATTCGTGTCGAAAGACATCCCATCCCCAAATCTCCCGAATCAAAACAATCCAACCACTCGCCCGCTACAGAGCGGTTTGTAGCGCCACGACTCGTCGCGGACAACATCCACCATCCTTCACCCGCTTCACATTGCCGAATTTCCGCATCGCCGCATGGCGTGCTTCCTCCGGCGACATGCCTCGCCCGATGTTGTCCTGCGTTTCGATCTCAATATGCTCGCGGATGTCCCGGTCGAGATCCGCCATCATTCGCTTGCCGTCTCTCATCGCCCGCCCTCCCGTCCCGCCGCCGTTCTGGCTTGTCGAGGGTTGATTCCGTTCCTTCGGTCGGTGCGGTCAGAACCGCCAGGCGAACTTCGCAAATACGCTTCGCCCGATCAGCGTGGATTTCGTTGCGCCGCTTGCATCTTCAAATTCCAACTGGCCATCCCGCAACAGGTTCTGTCCCACCAGGCTGATCGCCAGGCCTCCTTCCACTTGCCACGAGACATTCGTATCCAGCCGGGTATACGCGGCTATACCCGGATCGGTGAGGCGATCGATAAAGAAGACCGAGGCGTCCCACGCCAAGTGCCTGCGCAGGTCGAGATGCGACCGAAGTTGCGCAGAGTTAGCCGGGCTGCTTCCTTCCACCGATGGGGCGGTCGTGGTGTCCCGGCTTAATGCGCTCGTGTGCATGTGAATTTGCTCGAAGGCATATCCCGGACTGAGGGTCCAGCGATCCGTTGGCTTCCAGTTCATCGCGATCTCCACCCCGTGGGTCTCCCCGAACATCAGGTTTCCATACGTGGACGGCACGAAGATATGCGGAGGACTGGGCGTGGCCTCAAAGTAAGGCGGCAACGGCTCGGTTGTTTGCTGATCGCTATAGTCATTGTAAAAGGCGGCGAGATCAAGCGACAGACGCTTAACGATCGTGGTGCGATAGCCAGTCTCGTAGGCGATCACTTCTTGACTCTTGAAATGGGGATTGCCGATCAGGCCGATCAGAACGGGAGGGCCCTCTGGTGGCTGAAATCCAGCAAAATTCAAACGGAAGGAGGTGTCCGTCACCGCGGGCGTGCGTGCCGCCTGCGAGATCGCCCCCCAGAACATATTGCGGTCAGTTGCTTGCCATGTCGCGCGGACGCTCGGCCACACCCCAAAACCGCTGAACACGTTGTGCTCGAGCTTGGTGCCGAGGGTTAAATAGAAGTGGTTGGGAACCAGCGAGATTTCGTCCTGTATGAACAAACCGGCTAATTGCGTGTCGCGATCGGCCGGGTTCAGTGAAGCCGAAAGGTTTCCATCGGTCCTGGATGCCGAATAACGATAATTCCCGCCCCACAGAATGCTCTGCCGTTGTCCCCACGCGAAGCGATGCTGAAAATCAACGTTGGCCGTCCGGCGTTTTTCCCGTAAATCGTCTTCGCGTCGGTAAGCTTCGTACGATATTTGGAGGGTGGTCTCCGATCGCGAGGAAAAGGCATGATTCCAGTTCGTTTGCAGAAATCCGCCCGATAAATTCGCATTTAGGTCAACGATAGGGGTCGTAGGGGAAGTCACCGAGGGCAAGATCGCCGAGGGTGCTCCCTCCCTGCCGTTGTAGACATCTCCCTCGACGGTTAGTGTGTCCTTCGCAGAGAGTCTGCTGTCGCTGCGAAAGCCGCCGCGATACAGAAACCAGCCGTCCCGCCCAGGCTCACCGTCAACGCCCTCCATATGGTCGTCGTTCAAGTACTTGGTAAATATTCGATAATCCGTATGCTTACCAAACGCACCGCCGTGCTGCACCGTTCCAAATCCCTGTTCGAGGTTGCCGGCCCCAGCGGTCACCAGCCCGCCGTGCGTATCGCCGGCTTTCTTGGTGATGATATTGATCACCCCGTTTACCGCATTTGCTCCCCACACCGATCCTCCGGGCCCGCGGATCACCTCGATTCGTTCGATGTCCTCCAGAGGAAGGTCCAGCACATCCCAGAAGACACCCGCGGAAAGCGTGTTAGACACTTCCCGGCCATCGAGCAGCACCAATAGGTCGTTGCTGAATTCGGAATCAAATCCTCTAACGCTGACGGCCCATGTATTCGCGTCAATTTGCGCCACGTCCACCCCCGGCGCCATTCGCAACAGGTCGGGAATGTTGGTGGCTCCCGATCTCCGGATGTCCTCCGGTGAAATCACAAACACCGCTGACCCGGTTCGCGACATTTTCTGATCGCTCTTCGAAACCGTCGATACTTCGACGTTCATCAGATCTTCGATGCTTTGGTTGGTCAGATCGCCCGCATTTTGTTGCGACCGTGCCGGAAGCGCCAGCGTGGTGATCGCTGCGAAAGACATCGCGATTTTGAATGCGCAGCGAAGAAATTTAGTCGGATTTGCACGCCGCCGGCGCGCAATTCTACCCACCCAGGAAATCGGCGCTCCATTAGCTCTTACTGAGATTGGCACTTCTGCGCGGGGCATCGGCGTACTTATCGGCCTGGCGCCTTAATTCTTGACCCTTTTTGCAGGTATTTGGATCAACCTTCGATGTGCGGTTCACTGCGGCACTTCACTCGTCTCCCGCTGCGTTCCGAATGCGCTTTGTTCGTCGTTAATTGCCAGGCGTGTATGGCGACGAAGGAAGGCCGGTGCTCAGCAATGCTCCCACACGCAGGTAGTCGTCAGGCGTGGCGCGGGGATTTTCCCGGTCGATATTCAAGCTATACGTCGTTTTACCCTTGTGGAGATACGCGATGGCCGGGTTGTCGCGATCCAACACCACCGTGATGAAATACCCTGGTTCGCGCACTTGCAGCGAACCCATGCCTTCCGCGGTGAGGTCCGCGTAGTCTCTGGAGTAATAGGAACTGAGCGGGAACGCGGCAATTTCGATCTGCCCACCGGCGCCTTCGTAGCGGCATCCGATGCCTTCCGAATTGTGAACCACCGAACCGCCAATCTCGTCTTGCAGCGCCGCATCCGGCAGCGCGCTGCACAAATCGCGGTTCAGGTGTGGCGGGTCAGCGCCGCTGAACAAGTTCGAAATCGCTGACCCGGCGTCCGCCGGTTTCGCGTCCGCGATTTTTGAAGTATCGGCTCGTTGCGCCGCGCCGGCGGGCGCCCGCAAGAAGACAACAGTTCGATCGAATTGGAACGCAGTAATTCCAGGTCCGCCGTATTCCTTCCATTTCTCGCCAACCAGAGCGCAGCCAAGACAAACCACCCCGCAAGGCGCCGGAGCCGAGGCGCGCTGGTAAACCGCGGAACGGTTCTGCACGTCTACGTAGTGCACCACCGGCCCTCCCAATCCCGCGCGTAACAGGGCCAGCATCGGATAGTCGTAGTGCAAAACGAAAGCGTCTAGCCCTACATCGTTGCAGCCCGAAGCGGCCACCGTGCGCGCTGCGTCGGAGAATGAATCGGCCACGTAGAGATGCCGGTCCTGAAAATAAAGACGATCGCGCGAGGTCGTAAATATGTTTGGCGTGTGATCGGGACGTAAGCCGTGAAAATATTGAATGCCAAACAAAGGGCGCATCTCGTTCGATATGGCGTAAGGCATCGCGCTAACGATGGCCAGTCCGGCAGCAACCAGCAGCATCCACCGTGGAAGACGGGGCGCCAGCGCTGCGCCAATCACCGCGCACCCCAGCATGAAGACCGGCAGATGAAATCGCGCGTTGTAAGGCTGCCATCGCACCGCGGCGCAAAAGAGCACAAACGCGCCGATCACCCCGGCCGCAAGCAGCGCCGTGTCGCGCTGGCCGGGCCTCCGCAACAAAACCAGAATCGCCGCGGAAAACAGAAAGAGAAGCGCATGCAGCATATTTCCCGCGAATACTTCCGACTGCGCCAGCACGGGAATTTCGAATTCATGGATTTTGCCGGCGTTGCCTTGCTCGATCATGGCCTGATCGTCCGGGTCAACGCCGATACCTCGCATCACCTGTCGAAAACGGTCGGCGGTCCATGAATTAATCGTGCCGTTCGGCGTGCCGAGATGCAGCGCCGCGCTGCGCAGCACGTTGCCGGCGATATCTCGCGGGCCGAACTTGCCGTTGGCAAAATGCCGCGCGCCTTTTTTGTCCGCATCGCCATCCGGCGACGAGAATCCCAGCGGCGATCCGCTGAGCCGGATATTGCGATAAAACTGCGCACCGTTTAGCGCCAGAATGATCACCACCACCGCGGGGAGCCGGACCAGGAACGTTTTTCGATTTGCGGCCGACCAAATAAAGAAGATCGCCAGGCACACCGCGGGAAGCAGTGTGAACGCCGTGCCCTTGCTCAGAATCGATAGCCCGATGCCTGCGCCGGCGAGCATCACGTTCGTCCACGTGGGAGCTGACTTCCATCGCAGCAGGAAGAAGCAACTGGCCACGATCCAGAATCCAACGGCCACATCCGGTTTCGCGCTGGTCGCCGCGAGAATTCCCTGCGGAATCGTGCCGCAAAAAACCGCCGCCAGAACCTGGCCGCGCCGGCCACAACCGAGTTCCCGGGCAATCAGCGAAACTCCAATGATGCTTCCCGTGAAGGCGAACCACGTCACCAGGTTCACCAGCCGATCGCTGCCCGCCAGCAAAGTCAAATGGGCCATCGCATAATCAGCCCACGGACTCATCATTAGCTGCGCATAATCCACCGTGGGATAGAAGTGCACGCCATGATTTTCGATCCACATGATGATTCGGGGCATGGTGTACTGCATGGCGTCCCAGGTGTTCGGCGGAGCAACGAACGCGACGATCGCCAGCAGCAGCAGAATCACACTCAGTCCGGTCAGCAGCAGCCAATCCGCGAGCGCAAGCGATTCAGCAGCCGCGCTGTCCGTTTCGAATCCCAGCGAGCCCGATGCCGAAGAAAGTTGCCCGCTCTTCGCTGCGGAAACTGCAAAACACCACGCCGCGACCGATGCGATCGCCCACGCCGCAGCAACCGCACCACGCGTGAAAATGGATCCAGAACTTAACAGCTCAGTGATGGCAGCGACCCAAACGCCCGACAACGTGGCCGACGCCATGAAACTCGTTCGCCAGTCCTGCCCGCGCCGCCATAACGCAGTCCAGCATCCCGCAAACGCCAGGAAGGGAAGAATCGCCGAGCAGCTTTTGAACAACGTCATCACGGATGCATTTTCATTGGGGGCCCTCTACTGCTCGTACGCAAAGCTACAGACCAACGGACACTTGTTGTCGCCTAAGATCCGTGTGGCTGGGTTATAGAAGATAATGCCCTGTGCCAGAGATTCTAGCGAAGAGTATGTGCCGCCAAGGTTCCGATTCCGCAATGACGACGCCCCGCTTGGGCGCGGGGAATCCGCATCCGAGTTGCGGCAGGGCGGGGCTACGCGTCGAGCGCGCCGGCGGCGCCTTCGGGCAATTCTATGGTGAATTTGGTGCGGGCTTTTTCCGCCTGGCGCTTTAGCGCGAGTTCGATCAGGAGGTCGACCAGGTTGGTGTAGGGAATTCCCGAGGCTTCCCACAATTTCGGATACATGCTGATCGCGGTAAAGCCGGGGATGGTGTTGAGTTCGTTGACGTAGATTTTGCCGGTGCCTTTTTCCAGGAAGAAATCGGCGCGCGCCATTCCGGCGCCGTCGATGGCGCGGTACGCGCGGATGGCCATGGCTTGAAACTTGCCCACTTGCTGCTTGCTCAGCTTTGCGGGAATCTTCAGGCGCGTGCCTTGTTCGAGGTATTTTGCGGTGTAGTCGTAGAACTTTCGGTGCGGGACGATTTCGCCTGGAATCGAAGCCATCGGCTCGTCGTTGCCCAATACGGAAACTTCGATTTCGCGGGCTTTTACGCCGCGCTCGATCAGAATCTTTTGCGCGTACTCCGCGGCGGCGTCGATCGCCGCGCCGAGCTCGGCGGCCTTGGCCACCCGAGTCATTCCCACCGAAGAGCCCAAATTCGCGGGCTTCACGAATAATGGGAATTGGAATTTCTTGCGCAGCAGCGCCAGCACATCTTCGCGCTCCGCTTCCCACTGCGTCCGCGAGAATGCGTGAAAAGGAACGACGGGCAGCCCAGCGTCGCGGAACAATCGCTTCTGCACGTCCTTATCCATGCCGACCGCCGAAGCGAGCACTCCCGCTCCGACGTACGGCAAATCGGCCAGCTCCAGCAATCCCTGGATGGTCCCGTCCTCGCCAAAGGTGCCGTGCAGCACCGGGAATACGACGTCGAGACCCAACCGCGATCCTGCGCCGGACGGGCCACCTGCGGACGGTAGCGAAAGCAGCGAACCCGCAGTGGGATCCCCTGGCAGCACCACGCGCTCACCCGATTTCAGAACTTCGGGCAGCAGACGAGTGGCGCTGTCGCCCACCAGCCAGCGGCCGTCTTTGGCGATGCCGATCGGCACCGCCTCATATTTATCCGGATTGAGCGCGCGGATTACCGACGCCGCCGAAGCCAGCGAGACTTCATGCTCGCCGGAGCGGCCTCCAAAGAGAATCCCTACGCGAAGTTTTTTATTGGCCATGAGAAAAGTGTCACGCGAAATGAATGCCGGGTGCTAAAGAATTTTCTTGCCGAGGCACGACAACGTCAACTCCACGCCGAGCGCCGCGGTCTTATTGTGTTCGTCGATCACTGGATTGATTTCCACCAGTTCAAAGGAAACCAGAGCTTTGCTGTCCGCGAGCATCTCCATCGCCAAGTGCGCTTCGCGGTAAGTCACTCCGCCGCGAACCGCGGTGCCCACTCCCGGAGCGTCACCCGGATCCACGCAATCCATATCCAAGCTCACCGCGATGCCGGCAGTATCATCCGTCGCGACGCGAATCGCCTCGGACATCACCTGGCGCATCCCGCGCTCATCGATATCACGCATGGTGAAAACGTGCACGCCGGTCTCTTTCATCAGCCGCCGTTCTTTCGAATCCAAATCGCGAATCCCCACCAGTGCTACATTGCGCGGATCGACCATCGGTTTCTGCTCGGAGAGTCCGGTCAGCTCGATGGGACCGCGGCCGACGATCGAAGCGAGCGGCATGCCGTGCACGTTCCCCGAGGGCGACGACTCCGGCGTATTCATGTCCCCATGCGCGTCGATCCAGATCAGCCCGATGGTTTTCGACGCCTGATGAAAATAATTGCTGACGCCGCCCACGGTTCCCGCGGCGATGGAATGATCGCCGCCCAGAACCACCGGGAACATTTTCTCTTCCAGAGTTTTGCGCACGATTTCCGCGAGGCCCTTGCAGGTCTCCGCGATTTCGTCGAGGTACTTGGCGTTCTTCTCGCCGTAGTGCTGCTCTTCCGGCTGCTTGACGGAGATGTTGCCGATGTCTTCCACCTGATGGCCGAGTTGCTTGAGGCGGGAGTACAAACCGGCGACGCGCAGCGCCGACGGGCCCATGTCGACACCGCGGCGGCTCTGGCCGAGGTCCATGGGTACTCCGATGATTCGAATTCTTTCTGGCATCGAGGTGAAGCCTTTCCAGCCGCTGCCGCGAGAGGGCGGGGAACTAAGGATAAACGCGGTACAACATACGTGGGAAGGGGATTACTTCGCGGATGTGCTCGGTTCCGCAAATCCACGCCACGGTGCGCTCCAGGCCCATTCCAAACCCCGCGTGGGGCACGCTGCCGTACCGGCGCAGGTCCAAATACCACTGAAACGAGTCCGCGGGGAGATTCTGCGCTTGCAGGCGGTCGACCAATTTCTCGTAGTCCGCCAGACGCTCGCTGCCGCCAATGATTTCCCCGTAGCCCTCGGGCGCGATCATATCAAAGCTCATGGCCAGGTCCCGGTTCTCGGGATCTTCGGTCATGTAGAACGCTTTGATCGACTTCGGGTAGCGATGAATGATCACCGGGCGGTCGAAATTTTTCGAGATGATGGTTTCTTCATCACCGCCAAAATCATCGCCGAACTGCGCGGGGTTTCCGGCCTTCTGCAGAATCTCGATCGCTTCGCGGTAGGTCACGCGGGGGAACGGGGCCTTCACATTTTCCAGTTTGGCGACGTCGCGCTTCAGCGTTTCGAGTTCGCGGCCGCGATGTTGCACCACGCTTTGCACGATTTCGCTTACCAGGCCTTCGCCGAGGGCCATCATGTCTTCAAGGTGCGCGAACGAAGCTTCCGGCTCGAGCATCCAGAATTCGGTGAGGTGGCGGCGGGTTTTGGATTTTTCCGCGCGAAAGGTGGGACCGAAACAATACACCTTGCCCAGAGCCGCCGCGGTGGCTTCGATGTAGAGCTGTCCCGACTGGGTGAGATAGGCTTTCTGGTCGTCAATGTAATTCACTTCAAAAAGAGTGCTGGTGCCTTCGCACGCCGCGGGGGTAAATATCGGAGCGTCGGTGAGGGTGTAGCCGAGGCTATCCATATAGTTTCGCGCGGCATGAACGGCCTGCGCACGGATGCGCAGGATAGCCGCCTGGCGCGGCGTACGGATCCACAAGTGGCGCTTATCGAGCAGAAAATCCACGCCGTGTTCCTTGAGCTGGATCGGAAACGGCTCCGCGGTGGGGACGCGCTGGAGCACTTCAATCGCGGTGATGTGCATTTCGAATCCGCCGGCGGCGCGAGGTTCGGCGCGAACGATTCCGGTGGCGCGGACGCTCGATTCCTGGGTAAGTCCATGTAGCGCCTCAAACGCAGCCGGCTGCTCTTTCAGCGAGACCACGCCCTGGATCACTCCGGTGCCGTCGCGAAAGACCGGGAAGATCAGTTTGCCGGATTCGCGGAGATTGTAGAGCCAGCCTTGCAGAGTGATCGATTGGTCGACGTATTCGCCGGCGCGTTCGATGCTGACGGTGGGCGGCTGCGGTGCTGAGGCTTCCTGGGTCATCGATTCCGAGTTCCTGTGTAGCGCATTTTTGTAGCGAATACTGATTATGAGGTGTGCGCCGCCTGGCTGCGAGGCTTTTCGAACTCGCATTCGAGGCGATCGAACGCGGCGACCACTTGCTCCAAGGAAGGCGCTGCCGCGGGCTGCTCTTTCAGCTCCAGCACCACCGGCAAAGGCTTTCCCGGCGTGGTCGCCAACACAGAGAAAGCAGAGGGCCAGTCGATCGCGCCATCGAACGGGACGAGGTGCTCGTCTTTGTCGCCGTGGTTGTCGTGGATGTGGGTGGTGACCACCAAATCACGCATGAGTTCAAAGGTTGCGGCGATTCCGTCGCCGATGTTGGCGTGGCCGATGTCGAAGCACAGCCGCAGATCCTGCAGGTGAGTCTGGGCGATGAACTGCCGCAGGGCCGACGGCGCGCCCAACTCGCCGACGGTGTTTTCGAGCGCGATCACCACGCCGCGCTGCTTGGCAAAGAGCACCAGTTGCTCCAGGGAACTAAACGCCGCGTCCATCCTGCGGCTGTCGGCGGCTTGGCGCGAACCGCCCATGTGCACCACGAAGAAGTGGAAGGGGATTCGCTCGGCGACTTCGAGCGCGCGTTTCATTTCGTCGATGGCCTCGATGCGCCGGGCGCGCTCGGGTTCGGAGATGGCCAGCGGCGCACCATTATCGCGGCCGTGGGACAGATTGCGTTCGGTAGGCGCGTGCAACGAATGCAGTTGCAGGCCGGTGGAGTTGAGGCAGTCGGCCACCTCGCGCACGGTCTGTTCCGTGCGGTAATCGAAGTGGGGCGCCGAGCAGAAAATTTCCACCGAGGGGATGCCGACGGAGGCGTAGGCCTGCAACGTGGCCGGGGTAAGTCGTTGATTAACATAGCGATAGGTGGAAATTACGCGTTTCATTCGGGAGTCTGCCGATTCCATTGGCTCGACCTTCCTTTAACTAGTCCCGGCGCGGGCCATCCTTGGCTGCTTCGCGCGCGGGAGGGATTCGCACGAGGCGCTATGTTGTGTTCAAAATTGGAACGCGTCAATAGCACGAGACCCGTACCTAACCAGCTGGCCCGAGAGCGTGCCGGAAACTGGCGTGTGGGGTGGAGCGGCGAGGCTTGTCGCAGGGCAGAAAGTCGCAATTTATTGCGATTCGGCGATTTTATGTCGTTTAGAATCAGGCACATACGCGATGGTACCCTTCATTGTTGCGATTCAGATTTGGGACCCTTGGCTGGCGCTGGGTGCTGTTGGGGTGGGTATTCCGGTGCGCGATTCCATCCACGGCTGCCCGAGACTACCACCGCGTGCGCGCGGGAAACAAGGGTGCAGTTCGGTGGTGCTAGCGCCGGGCGTGTAGGGCGGGCATCTCGCGGATGGCGTCCAGCAATTCGCGGGGGGTGAGCGTGGCGGTGCCCAATTTGGACACCACTACGCCTGCCGCGGCGTTGCCCAGGACTGCGCCTTCGCGCATGGTTGCTCCCGCCGCAACGGCCAGAGCGAGGGTAGCCAGCACGGTGTCGCCGGCGCCGGTAACGTCAAATACCTGGCGGCCGGTGCCTGATTGGCGGGTTTCGGCTAAACCAAATTCCTTTTCCTGGCTGATCGCCGCGATGTGAAACCCTTCGGGGACGTCCTGCTCGATGACGCTCATGCCGCGTTCGCCGCGAGTGATCATTACCGCTGGGCAACCGAAGTGGGCGAGCAAGGCGCGTCCGGCTTCCTCCACGTCTTCGGTGGTTTCCAAGTTGCGGGTGACCAGAAATCCGGCCTCGGCGCGATTGCAGACGATCGCCGACGCGCCGCGATACACCGGCAAGCGCGACCACTTGGGCTTGACGAATACCGGCACCTTCAGGCGTTGGCAGGCGTTTAATACGCGGTCCGCGACCTCATCGCTGACCACGCCCTTGTCGTAATCCGATATCACCAGCAGGTCGGCGTCGCGCAGGGCTGCGATGATACGCGCCACCAGCTTTGCAGAGGTTTCGGCACTCAACGGCGCGCGGGATTCGCGGTCCACCCGGACGACTTGCTGGTTGCGGGCGATGATTCGAGTTTTCAGGGTGGTCGGCCGCGAGGTATCGACCAATAAACCTTTGTCCGGCATGCGCATGGCGCGAACGCAGGCGCGCAATTCGCCGGATGGTTCGTCGTCACCGGTAATGCCGAAAGGGAAGACGCGCGCACCCAGAGCCACCAGATTCGCGGCAACGTTCCCGGCGCCGCCGAGGCATCCACTCTGCTTGGTAAAATCGACCACCGGGACGGCGGCTTCCGGAGAAAGGCGGGCCGCGGTGCCCCACACGTAGCGGTCGAGCATCCAATCGCCCAGCACCACCAGGCGGCGGCCAGCGAACGCCTTGACCAGGCGCTCCAGGCGATCCGGTGTGGCGGCCTGGCGGGGCTTCTGTTTGTTCGAGTGTTTTGTCGGGCGTTTCATCCGTTAGCCTTTTCCGATTTTAATTGTTGGCGGTATTGCCGAGCAGTTCCTGGCACGCTTGGCGGACCTGATCGACGCTCACCGATAATATGCAGCGCGGCTCATCGAAAGCGTAGCACTTATCGCCGGGACACGGATTACAGGGAAAATCATTTTGCGCCACGCGCGACGGCGTTTCCCATGGCCGCCAGTGCACCGAACTGCTGGAGCCGAAAATCGCCACCACCGGTCGTTGCAGCGCCGCCGCCAGGTGCATCGGGCCGGCATCGTTGCCCACAAACAATTGGGCTCCGGCAAGCAAGGCAATCAGTTCCGGGAGCGATAGAGAATCGAAAACCGTGGCGCCGGCGCCCATCTGCTGCCGCACCGCGGCGCCCAGCTCTTCTTCACCTGGGCCCAGGATGACGAACGGTTCGAGCCCGCGCTTCGCTCGCAACCAGTCCGCCAGCGTTGCAAATTTATCGACCGCCCAGCGTTTGGTGAAATAGCGTCCGCCCGGCTGCAGGATAGCGTATGGCGCACGCGGGTGGATGCCTCGCGCCCGGATTTTCCCAGTCACCGATGCGATCGCCTCGGCTTGGGGGAAAACCTGCGCCTCGGGGAGAGGGCCGCGCGGCATGCCGGTCCAATAGAACTGCGTGGCGCGATGCTCGGCGGTGTGAACCGGGCGGTCGCCGAAAAATTCACGCGGCCCGGGGACATGCACGTTATATACGAACGAGAATTGGCGGCCGGTCCAACACACGCGCGCCGGAATTCTGGAAGCGCCGACCATCAACGCGCTGGCGGGGCCGGCGTGTTGATTGAAGACCACCGGAAACCTGCGCCGATGCAATTCCCATGCGGTGGAAAGGGTGCCGTTAGCGATGATGATTTCGGCTACCGCCGGATTGCCGTGCAGCACCGGCGCAAAGGCCGCCTCGACGACTACGGATATGCGTAGATCGGGCCTCCAGGCATGCAGCGCGGCGAGCGCTGGTGTGGTCAACACCACATCTCCCAGCGACCTGAGGCGAATCACTAAGACCTCAGCGCCTTGGGGAAGGCTGGGCAGCAGAGTGGATGAGTCACTCGGAATCAATGCGGGCTTCATCCACGAGCATGACGGGGATGTCTTCGCGAATCGGGTAGACGCGCCGGCAGGTGGAGCATTTCAGGCCTTTTTGGTCGGCGGTGAGCTTGACCGGCGTTTTGTCCAAAGGACATATAAGAATATCGAGAAGCTCTTGGGAAACAGCCATTCGATTGCCTCCGCTGGCAAACTGTAACAAGCAATCCGATTCGGAGCAACCGTTAGCACGGTGAGCAGCCGTTAGCACGGGCCGCAGCCGTTAGCACGGGGCCCAGAAAAGCAACGGCGAAACCCGTTGCCTTACGCCTTTCGATGTGGATGCCGCGGTGATACCGGCGGCTACGAGGAGCAAGCCAACTACGATCGTCGCCACCTGAGATTTCAGGTCTGCCAAGGAGAAGGACGGAGAGGCGAGCATGGAGAGCAGATCGGCGTACGGCGATAGCGCCACGCGTTTGGAAAGGCGTAATTGGGTCAGATTTCAAACTGACCCACTACGCTCAAGTCACTCAGAGTGACAACCATTGTTTGCGGTGCTACGCTCCCGGAGTCCTGCTAGAAACCGGGCGCCTGACGGGTTAGAAGGTGGCGACCGCTCAAAACGCGTCTCACAGACATCCAGATAGGGAGCGAAACGTGCGCGCATTTGCTACTACGAGATTCGGCGAAGCTCCTGCGATCCACGACCTACCCATCCCGCCCGCGGATGGTGCGTTCCTGATCCGGGTGAAGTATGCGGGAGTAAATCCAATCGACTACAAACTTGTCGAGAGGCTGACCGCCAGGTCACCATATCCATTCGTATTGGGGGCGGACTTTGCCGGCGTGGTCGAACGCCTTCCGGCCGGAGAACGCGACTTCCGCGTGGGCGACCGCATCTTTGGCATGGCGCGGACGCACGGCGCATACGCCGAGTACACTGCGGTGGCACCGGGTGTGAAGGCCGAACCTCTGGCTCGCATCCCCGACGGCGTGACGGACGAACAGGCGGCCGCGCTGCCCATCGCGGCAATCACTGCGCTGGGGTCGCTCGAGCTGCTGGGTGTGAAGGCGGACCAGCGCGTGGTTATAATGGGCGCGACGGGTGGGGTGGGTGGCTACGCGGTGCAGATGGCGCGATCCCGCGGGGCGCATGTGGTCGCGACGGTTCGCGGGGATGCGGATGAAGCGCGGCGGCTCGGCGCGGAGGAAGTTTACGACACCAAAGAAGGCGACGTAATCGACGCGCTGCACAAAGTTCACGCGGATGGGGTGGATGCGGTACTCGATCTGGTCAGCGGTTCTGACGCAATCCGTCGAGACGCGGAGATCGTCAAATCCGGAGGCAGCGTGGTATCGACGATCCAAGCGGCGGACGAAAAATGGTTTGCTGAGCGCGGAATCACAGCGCACAACATTAAGGGCCTTACCAATCCTTTTTCCACACCGCAAGGGCTAAGCCAGGTTGCGCAGATGCTGGTTGACGGCGCGATTACGGCGCGGATTCGCTCGACGGTTGAACTGGACGGCGTGGCGCAGACGCTGGAAAAGCTTAAGAACGGCGGGCTCCGCGGTAAGGCCGTGATCCACATCTAGGATGGCCGCTTAGCACTCTGGATCTTTGTGACTTGGTGCCTGCTCTCTCTCGATTGGGCCAAGTGCGCAGGCTAGCTCCCGCTGGTCTGTGGCACCCCTGATCTTTCCAGCCGCCTACTCCTGATAAACGCGCGAATTGCAGACGCTATTACCTTCGCGCGGTCCACGTGATCGGGATGATTCAGCATTTCTGATCGGTCAGCATTTCTGAATATTCGGCGGACTCCTGCGCGGCTAACTCCCAGGAAAAAACGACGACTGGTCGAGCGGGTAGTGTTCGAAATTCTCGCGGAGGATTCTGGCCATCGGACAGGCTGGAGGTTTCGGCGGGCTACAGAATGCTCTTCAATTCCGGCCAATCGAAGCGGATGATCGCTTTTCGGCCATTCCAAATGCGAATCCCTGTCTCGATTTCTTCCAGGCGGGTGCCTTCAATAAAGCGGGTTGAGCCGTCAACGAGGGTGACGATGTAAGTTCTGCGCTTCCTCTTTCCTTTGGTGAGCATGGGCCGAATTATACGCGGGCTCTTTGCGGGTATCCCGGAGAAAATACGGCGTCGTATACAGTCGAGCAATCCCCAAGGGCCACACGTCGATGGGGGCTGAGCCAGATCGGTAGCGAAGGCGCTGGAAATGATATGCTCCCGCCGTTCTCGGGTTTACACTGCGTACCTTAGGTGAGTCTTAGGTTGGGCCATGTGGCTTAGTCCAGCTATGAGGCGTGAGCGCCGCCGCTCCGGGAGTCCAAATGAACACCAAGGAAGCTAAAGACTTTCTGGTACAGGAAAGTGCGGAACAGGCGGTGTTAGAGAACGTGTCGCTTTCGGATGTGGAGAGGCGAATGATGTATTTCACGGAAAACGATCCGGCCTCATGCGATAACCCGCTCGAATTGAACCAGGAGTTTGAAGCGCAGTACGACACCGTGGAGTATGAAGCGAAGATGTCGCTCCTTTTGGATCATGCCTACGACCGATTGACGGTAGAAAACCCGGAAAGAAAGCGGATGTGGGACCAAGCGGTCGGCGAGCTTCGTAAAGGCGATCACTACTTTCTCGTTTTATGGGATAGCAAAGCTGCCAGGGAGCGTCCGAAACACGATTCTTTAAAACTCGTGGGCACCGCCATGCTCGTAGTTGCTGGTATCGGAATACTGGTTCTTTTGGCGGCAAAATACAACATCGACATTAACCTGGGCCGCTACTGGAAATATGCGTCGATTGTTGTCTTCGCACTGATTCTTTTCGGATCCGGGTTGGTTCGCGCTCTTTATCGATTGGCAGTGGCTTGGTTCCATCGGCGAACATCGTGAAGCAAACTTCTCGCGGGAATTCACCATAAGCAACATGGCCGCGCATGTCTGTTGAGCGGGCTTAGCAGGCAAGTGAATGGCGCTTTTGGAAGAAAACCTCAGGTCGCTGTTATAGTTGCCAACGAACCGCGCAGTACCTTTCGAAAATGGACCATGAACCGTCGCGATTTTCTACGATCGGCTAGCGTTGTGTCAGCGGGGCTGGTGTTTCCGAATCCGCAGGCGACGGATGCGGAACTGCTGGACAACCTGCGGCGTGCCATCGTCGCTTACTATCAGAAGGAAGTGAACCCGGCAAACGGGTTGATCGCGGACAAGACCCAGCCTGGATCGGCTGCGAGCATCGCGGCGGTAGGGATGGGGCTGAGCGTCTACGTTGTGGCAGTCGAGCGCGGGATAATTTCACGAGCGGAGGGAGTCAACAGAATTCTGACGACATTGAGGTTCCTTCACTCGAGCCACCAGGGTCCGGAAGCAAATGCCACGGGGTACAAAGGGTTTTACTACCACTTTCTGGACATGCAGACCGGGCGGCGAGCCTACCAATGTGAATTGTCGACGGTGGATACGGCCATCATGATGGCTGGGATTCTGACGGCGGCCAGCTATTTCACTGAGAAGAGTGCAGAGGAAAGCGAGATACGGAAACTCGCTGAAATTCTCTACCGGCGCGTGGATTGGCAATGGGCGATGGATAAAGGGACGACGATTACCCACGGTTGGATGCCCGAATCGGGATTTCTACCATACCGGTGGGATAAGGGTTACAGCGAAGCGCTGATGCTGTACGCGCTGGCCTTGGGGGCACCGACGTTTCCGATTCATCCGCAGGGTTACCACGAATGGATATCCACTTTTGAGTGGAAGAAAGTCTACGGCATCGAGTACCTCTATGCCGGACCACTATTCATTCATCAGATGTCGCACATATGGGTGGATTTTCGCGGGATACACGACGATTTCAATCGGAAGACGGGAATCGATTATTTTGAGAACAGCCGGCGAGCGACATATATACACCGGCAATATGGAATCGAGAATCCGCTTAAATTTGCGCACTATAACGAATATGTGTGGGGACTAACGGCGAGCGACGGACCGGGGCCAGCGACGCTTGAGGTGAACGGCGTGCAACGAAATTTTTTCGGGTATGAGTCGCGAGGGGCTCCGTTCGGTCCGGACGACGGGACCATATCGCCGTGGGCGGTAGCGACGTCTCTGCCGTTCGCGCCGGAGATCGTGATCAAAACGATTCGGCACATCATCGAGGTTCTGGAGTCGAAAGGGCGGAGTCCGTATGGATTCGTTGCGAGTTTCAATCCGACTTATCCGGGGAGCAATAACAAGCAAGGCGCCTGGGCGTCTCCATGGGTCTTCGGATTGAATGAGGGGCCGATTCTGCTGATGAACGAAAACTACCATACCGGGCTTATTTGGAAGGTGATTCAGCGATGCCGGTACGTCGTGGACGGGCTTCGGCGGGCGGGTTTTCGCGACGGGTGGCTGGAGCGTTGACCGTCCAGTGGGCTCCGCGCCGAGCGCCTGTTATTTTTTCGGCTGCGCTGACGGCGGCAGGATGCCGTTGAGGCGCAGGTACATGGCGGCGGCAGCGTAGTGATCGGCCCAGCCGCTGGCGAGAAGAATGGCGATCATGGCGCGAGGGCCTTGGCGGCCACCGAAGAACTCAACGTTGTCGCCGAGTTTGGAGTCGTCCATCTTCGCGAGTGCGTCGCCACAGAAATCGAACGACGCGGTGGCCGCGGCGAGAAGCTTCTCTTTGGAGTCGGTCTCTTTGAGTTCGTCGACCTTGGGTTTCGGAACATCGGCGGCAATGGCGCACATCCCGTTGTTGGAGCCGGTTATGTGGACGACCAGATGCGAGAAGGTGATTTGTTCGGCGGTGGGTTTGAAGCCGAACTTATCGGCGGGCATGGCGGAGATAGCGCCGAGGATATTATTTCGCGAGCGCGGCAAGAGCAGGCGCAGCGAAGTGGTGACAGGATCCTTCACCGGTGCGGAAGTTTGCGGCGGCTCGGCCGCGGCGAGAGCAGGTTGAGCGGTGGTCTGTGCGAATCCAGAAGCGGCACAGACGCAAATGCAGATGGAAGCGAAGAGCGATGTGGCAAGAGAGGGCTTCATCGGATGTCTCCTGAACGCGCGGGCCAAGAGTATGGGAATGCGGCAGGTGAGTCAATGCGAAGATGGCTTGGGCCGCCAACTATCCTGGAGTGGAACTGAGATATAATCCCGCCGACAAAAGGGCCCCAATTTCGAAGTTGAAGGAATGCTGATTTATGACGACAGCGGCTGAAGGCGGGGCGACAAAATCGGCTGATGCCGAAAAACAGCTTCAGGAATTCATCAAAAAATTCGAGCCAAAACACCAGGCGCTGATTCGCGCGATGCGTAAGGTCTTGCGGAAGCGGTTGCCGGGGGCCAACGAACTGGTGTGGGACAACTACAATTTTTTCGTGGTGGGTTACTGCGCGACGGAGCGTCCTTCGGATTCAGTCTTCTCCATCGCGGCAGCGGCGAATGGGGTGGGCCTGTCGTTTTATCGCGGAGCGACGCTTCCCGACCCACAAAAGATATTGCTCGGCTCGGGCGTGCAGAATCGTTTCCTTCGTTTCGAGTCGGCCAAGATGCTAACCGTTCCCGCCGTCGCGGCACTCATCGATGCTGCAATCGCGCAAGCCAGGGTTCCGTTTGCGGCGAAGGGGAAAGGGAAACTTTTCATCCGGTCAATTTCAGCGAAGCAGAAACCCCGCCGAAAATCCGCGAAGTAAGTGAGTCGGACCTAATCCCCGATTCCCGAGCCAGTCGGAAACGGAGTGGCTAAGCCGAGCTATGCCGACGGGGATACGGCGACCACCAGGCGGCCGGTCCAAGTGGAGCGCGGCTCCAGCTCGACGGCCCAGACACCCAAGATCTGGGAGCCCTGGTACACGCGCTCGAACCCTCCCTCGGAATCGGAAACTGCTTCGATCGGGGCGATCCAGAAATCGGCCGCGCCGGGCGCGCTGATGCGGACCTGGACCTTCTGCCACAGGTCCGCTAATTGGATATCGGGAGCGGGCGCGATTCCGCTGTAGCGGAGCGGGTGGCGCTGGGCGGCAAACTCGATATAGCGATCGGGGGCGTCGGGGGCGAGAAAATTGAATACCGTCTCGATGCCGAATTGAGCGGAAGCAGGAACGTCGCCGCGATGTTCGAGGGTGACATCGCACGCGATTTCAAATCCGCCGTCTTCGATGTGCGAAAAAGTGAATTTTTTCGCGGTGTACCACGGCTCGGAATCCTCGGCGCGGGCCAGCACCGCGTGCGCAGGGTCTGCTCCGACTACCCGGAATTCGCCGCCAGCTACGCTGGCGTCTTCGTCCAAAGCGATCCGGGCATAATCGTCCGGCGTCTTTTGCTTGGAAAAAATGAGGACGCGGAAGCAATTGCGGGCCCAGCGGTCGTACTGCAGCCAGCGTTCGAGGCCCTCTTCCTTAAAGCGGATCTGGCCATCGACGGTCATCACGCCGTGGGTGACGCCGCCAATAAGGTGAGCATGATAGGACTCGGGACGGCGGGACATTGAATTGATCAGCGCGGAGGCGGTGGGGCGGAAATCGAGGGCCGCGAAGGTGCCGCCATCGGAGGGCTTGAGCAGGCCGGCGTAGCGTTCGGAGGTGAAGTAGACCTCCTCGCGGCCATCGGCGTCGAAATCGAGGCGGGCCACATCTGTATATTCCGCGGTGCGGTGCAAGGCGCCGTCGGCAAAACTTTCTGCGCGAATCAGGGAGCGCCACAATTCGGTGCGCAAGTGCGGCGAGTAGAGTCCGCCGAAAATTCCGTGCCAGTAGGCGTCATTGCATTGCGAGCGCAACAGATTCCGGGTGGCTTCGTCGCGGCCGCTCAGGAATTTCTCGTCGCGCCGGCGGCTCTTTTCCAGACGATGGAGCTTCTGGGAGACGTGCAGCATTTTCTTGTGCATTAAATTCGATTCGGGATACTTGGTGAGGAATCCTCGCCAAGTGCCGCCGCGCAGAAATCGCAGCACGTCGGGCCGCGATTGAAATTCGGCTTTGATGGATTGCAGGCGCAGGCGCGCTTTGGTGGGCAGCGCCCATTCCATCATTTCGACGTACGAAGCATCGGGCAAATCCGCGCGCCCCAGCGGAGAGCTGCGGTCCACCGCTTCTCCGGGCGTGGCCATCTCGATCCAGTCTGAATTTTCTTCGAGGGCCTGGTAGAACCGCTCGAGCCAGCCGTCGGTGTAGCAAGTCTTATGGGTTTCCGGCCAACCGCCGAATTTCTCGTAGTCGTCGCCGATGGCGGCAAATCCGCCGGGATGTTCCTGGGCGGCGCGGCGGAGGAAGTCGATGGTCTTGTGAGGGTCGTGGAAAGGGATGAAGTAACGCAATTCCTTGAGCCCGGGAATGAGTTTCACGACGTGCCCGGCATCTTCAGCGGTGTAGGCGCCAAAAAGCTGCTGCGGCTCGAAACCGGCGCTCATGAATTGATTGTCGTCGATCAGGGTGTACTCAACGCCGGCCGGCGCGAGCGATGAAGGAAGGCCGGGCTCCCACACGCGTTCGGTGAGCCATGCCCCACGCGGGCGCTTTCCCAATTTCTCTTGCACGTAGGCGGCGAGCAGCTCGATCTGGCGCTGGCGATCCTCGCGGGGTATCGAAATCAGAACCGGCTCGAAGAAGCCTCCGCCCACAATTTCCACCTGGCCGCGTTCCACCATCACCCGCAATCGCGCTACATACTCGGGATGTACGCGGTCCAACCATTCCAGCAGGGATCCGGAGAAATGCAGACCCAAACGCACCGCGGGATGCTTTTCGAGTACTTCTACGTAAGGCAAATAACACTGGGTGTAGGAGACTTCCAGCACGCTATCGAAGTTGCCCACCGGCTGATGGGCATGGATGAGCATCACCAGTTGAAATTTGCGCAAGCGCGACCCCTTTTCGAAGCTCCCGACAGAATAGCTCCATTCGGCGGCGATATTCCAGCGAAGAGCAGGGGTGGTTCCTGTATGTAACTGAAAATAGGTCCATTCTGGCTCAGAAGCCGGATTTTGGGGGTAACGTGCGTTTTAGAGGTACTAGGGCCTTTCTCTGATTGACACACTGCGTATGAAGACTCTACAGTTAGGACTCCTATTCATTTCGGTGCACTTGCTCGGAGGGTGAAAGATGCGGTTTATCGGCCACGCGACCCTGGTCGCAGCACTATCTGTTTCATTTTGCATTCTTCCTGCTTGGGGGGGCCCCTCGAAGCCTCTTGGCAGCGTCATCCTGTCCGAAGGTGGAGCAGTCGATAACGTGAACGCGGCCGTAGGCGCGAGCGTTTTTTCGGGCGATTATGTGAGTACTACGCAGAACGCTGCAGGCCGGTTGCGCTTGCGGCTGGGCACGGCTCAGGTGTATTTGCTGGCGGACAGCAACGCAACGCTCGCGGACGTACCCGGCGGTGTGGGCGCGAACCTGAATAGTGGTACTGCGGGATTTTCGACGTCGGGGTCGCAGTTAGTGGAGATTCGCACTGCGAACGGAATCGTTCGTTCCAAGGGCCCGGAAGGCAGCTATGGGCAGGTGATGATCGCGGGACCGCATGAGTTGATCGTCACAAGCTTCCACGGCGCGCTGGACATTGACGTGGATGGCGACATCAAGACCGTCAACGACGGCCAGTCTTACCGCGTAGTGGTGGACGACGATCCCTCTTCGCAGGACCCGGAAGGCGCGGGAACCGGGCACATGAAGCAGAATGCAGGCGACATCCGGATACGCCGGCGGCGGCCAGTGGTGTATTACCTGATTCTTTTCGGCGCGGCGGCACTGCTCGGCTACTTCTACTATCACCACCTAAACGAGAGCCCAAGCAAGCCGTAGGCATTTGGCATGGCGTTGTGGCGGCTTCGGAAAAGATAAAATCGTAGAACAGCAAGTAAAAAAACCCCACGCGTAACATCGACGTGTGGGGCGCCCACCTGCAACAACTCAATTCAAAAGACCCACGGACGAATCAACGAGGTTGGTCTTAGAGGTTGCCCAGAACGGCGGTGATTGCGCTGTCGAATCCGATTTTGCCGTCGAGATATCCCTGCCAATAGATTTCGAGTACCCGCTCGTATCCTTGCCAGCCCCGGTCAGCGAGCCCTGCGGCATAGTTATGGGAAAGCGCCGCGTCGGCGGAATTGAAGGCGTGCGCCCCAGCCGCCTTGGGCGCCTCGGCTTCGGTACGTCCGATCATTTTGGCGGTAGTGTAAAAGAGCAGGGCATGCCACAAGTCGCGGGGAATGGGAATTCCGCGCACATGGCAGTCGCGGACGATCGCGTCTTCCACTGAGCCGCCGATGGCATGCGAGCCCTCGTAGAAAAGTAGTTCAAAGCCGGATGGGCCCTGGCTACTGGCGTCCGCGCTGGAGAGCATGATGTGCACCGGATCGAGCGTGGTGTAAGAACCAAACGCGCCGGCGTAGTACACCAAATCGACACGAATCGGCTGCGCAGGCCACGGCGTGCGATAAATATCCGACAGCGGCTCGGCCAGGCGCGCGCCCATCTCCCGCACTTGCGGCGCCATCGC
Source organism: uncultured Acidobacteriota bacterium (assembly GCA_963725655.1). GTDB lineage: Bacteria > Acidobacteriota > Terriglobia > Acidiferrales > UBA7541 > CAVRXT01. The sequence goes on from CAVRYY010000002.1 coordinate 65,871, forward strand.
TTCGATCCAGATGCGATTTTTTCCGTCGTGCGCCGCCCACCATTGTACGCGATAGACGTTGGCTGCACGTTCCAGGACGTCGATCATTTCCGGGCGCAGACCGGAAGCGCACGACGGCGAGCTTCTTCCGGAAAGATCCGGGCAACGATCCATCTCGCCGAGGCGGTCATTAATCATCCCCATGCCAAGGTCGATCCACAAATCGCGGCTGGCAAACGTCTTGACGTAGTAATCCACGGCGCGGGCCCAATCCGCGGCTCCCGGCGCATTGGCTGGAAGCGTGGCGGCCTGCGCTGCATAGTTAGCGGACGCGGCGCCGACCCGGGTGAGCTCATGGCTCTGGATTCGCGCTTGCAAATAAAGGAAGTGATGCAGGTTTACCCAGAAGCCGCTATGAAATTCAAACGCGGGAAGTGTGACGGATGGCGCGATACGATTCGGAAGCGAGATCGAAGAACCTGAGCCCGCTTCGGGGACTTGGGCGTGTACCGGAGCGCCGCAGAAGCCAGCCCACCCGAGAAGGGCACACAAGAAAATAGCGCGCGAGAGGTTCATGCACCGGAGCTTCATGTACCGCACACGGTTGTGTGGCGCGACAGCGATGGATGCAGGGTGATTCGCCGCTTCAGGGGGTGTGCGCATTGTGGAGCATTCCGGCGGAAGATGAAAATTGCAGAACGGCGCGGCGCCAATCCGCCCGTTCGTGTTCGGTGATGCGTGCCGTCCGTCGGCGCGGGTTGACGATTTATCTCGATTGCCGCGCGAGTTCCAAGCCACCTGCAGCGACCATGACCACAGCCAACTTGATCACTTCGCCGGGAAGGAACGGCAGGGCGCCAGCTTGGAGCGCGTAGATCAGTCCCAGCTTGGACCATGCCGCCAGCCATGTACAACCTGCCGCAAAAATGATCGCCTCCCCAGCGAGCAGCGCGCCAAGTAAACGCGCCGGCGCGGGAACCGCGAATTTCGGCGTGGATATGGACTGTCTTCGTTCGGTGATCCAGCCGGTGACCAACGCCGCCAGCGGATAGGACATCAGGTAGCCCGCGGTGGGTCCGAGAAATCGTGCGGCTGCGGGCAATCCGTAGGGCTGAAATACCGGCAAGCCTGCCGCGCCTTCCAACAAATACAATCCCAGAGTGATCGCGCCGCGCCTTGCGCCGAGCAGCACCGCTACCAGCAACACGCCGAGGGTCTGCCCGGTGATCGGCACGGGAGTCCAAGGGAGCGGAATCGCAATCTGCGCGCACAGAACCAGCAGCGCGTTGGCTGCGGCGATTCGAACGATGTCCGCGGCGAGGCCTTCACCGGCGAGAACGCGGCCCGCGAACCCGCGACTGACCGCCCTGGTTGCCTGCATATATTGCTCTCCGTGGCTCTGAGATTGAGAACCGAGCAAACAGCTCGGCCATTATACCCGAGCCGCGCGACCCGCACTCGACGCAATTGCGTTGGATGGGACGGGAGGGGAGCTCACCGAGGGCAGGGGGTTCCCCGCGGCTCCGGTTGGCGTGGAACAGTCTCCTAAGGTTTGGTAGCGACGGCGTCGGCCCCGACGGTCGGATCCTGGAGGGTGGCCAATGCGCCCTTTTTATCGGCGCCGTGCACCTTACCCTCCGAGTCCATCAGAAAAGACCGGCGGCCAGTCTTGCCATATTGCTCGGGCATTGCGGCCAGCTCAAAGACCGCGTTGGCCGGCGTTGCGGCCGGGACGAGGCGGTAGTGATATTTGTATCCGTCCATGCGGCCGCCGGCGATTTCGGTGTTTACCAACTGCGCGGCGTCGGCGGAAACCTCGTCTTTCGAGGCTGGCCCGAGCTGCGAAAGGGTGTCCGGCAATTTCCCAAAAATGCTGCGGTAGCGCTGAATCGCGTCGGCCAGCGCGGCGAGGGTTTGCACCACGGCACTTTCGTGCGATTCCAAATCCTGGGAGTTCCACTGCGTGGCCAACTGGGGAATATCGAACAGCACCACCCCGAGCGATAGCAGCTTCCAGCTACCGGATTCGCGGACCAAGCCGAATTGCGTGGCAGGCCCGTCGGATGTTTGCACCGGGATGAACGCCAGATTTTCTTCTACGCGCGGCGCGCCGAGGTGAAATTCGGTGGTGTTCCCCAGTATCTCGCAGCGCAGGACCGGATGACTATTGGCATCCGAAGAGAGCAACGGCCGGCCGACCGCATCGCTCAACGAGAAACGCTTCACGACGGCCGCTCGCGAATCGTCCGAAAGATCCTGGAAGGCTTTGGCGTTCGCGGCGGTGAGAAAGTTGACGAACTGCGCTTGATTCTGCCGGCAGGCTGCGCTCAGGAGGGAAGCGAGCGTCGTGGATGGGTCCGTCCCGGCGGAGTCGCTGCGCGCCTGCGCGCGAGCCGGATCCGCGGCCGCCACGCATCCCGACAACAGCAGGGATGCGGCGCAAAGCGCGCGGAAAATCTTACCGCTGGGGAACATCGGCATGGTCATTGGCATGGTCCGGAGCCTGGGCAGATGTGAGGATCTTCGCTAGATTCATAGTGAACTGGGAACGGGGCATGACGTCGCGGCATCCCGCGGCCTTCGCGCGCGCCGCCAGTTCCGTTTGCACGTGCGAGAGGAACGCGACGATCGGCACGGCCTCGGCGGAAGCATGGAGATGTTCGATCGCTTCAAGCGGTCCGTGCCGGGCATTGAGGTCGATAATCACCAAGCGGGGCGGGGTCTGCAGCACCTCGGCGACCAATGCTGCTCCGGTGCCAAAGGTTTTCAACTGCACGCCCGACTGTTTGGCTGTTTCCATGATTTTTGCCTGGAAAAACAAATCATCCACCAATGCCGCTATTTGTGCCATATTCGCCTCTCCTCACGTGTATCACGGTGCGGATCGCCCTTCAAGCAGGCGTTGTGCTCCAGACCAGGTTGAGTTCTGCGGTCGCCCCCACCTTTAGTGGAATTTCTTTTCCAGCTCGGGCAATGCCTCGACGAAAACGCGTCCCACCACGGCCATGCTGCGCGGGTCCACTTTGTCCAAGGTGTCGTCGGCAGTGTGCCAATAGGTGGGCTGGACGTCGAAATCGATGATGTCGATTCCGGCGACGCCGCGGTGGATGAAGGAAAGATGATCGTCACCGGAGACCGTGATGCTCTGGTCCACAAAGATGTTGGCGTAACCCAGGCCCGCTGCGGTCGCCCAGATCAAATCGACAAGCCAAGGCGTGGAATTCTTGTCGCGCTTGATCCGCAGGTTGGTGGGCCCGATCATGTCGACAAGAATCATCGCCTGAAGGCGCTTCAGATCTCCGGAGAGCGCCATGGTCGCGGCCATCTCGCGGCTGCCGTAGGTGCTGTTGTCGTTGGACCACTGCACGCTGTTCTTGTCGGTCCACTGGCCCTGCGATTCCTCGGCGTCGAAAAACGTGATCCACACGTTGAGAGTATTCTTGCGAGCGCAGAGCACTCGCGCCAGTTCGAGCAGGGTGCCGGTGCCGGAGCCGCCATCGTCCGCGCCGACGAAATCGGGCAGACGCAAGGTGTCGTAGTGAGTGGCGTAGAGCACGATCCCGGAACCGCTCCCGGGAATCTTGGCGGTGATATTCTTCATCGCAATGTTGCCGAATATCGTCGAGCCGTGAAAATCGTGCTCTTCCACCGGACACCCATAGCTCTTGAGCCGATCGACGATGTAGGCCTGCGCGTGGTGAATCGCATCGGATCCCGGGGGACGCGGCCCCAGCTCGACGAGATGACGAACGTGTTCGAAGGCACGGGAACCGTCAAAGCCCCCGGTCGAAGCGGGCGGTAAAGCGGACTGTGAAGTACCGGGGGTGACATTGGCCTGCGGCGCGGAACGGGCGTCGGTGGCGCGGCTGGCGACGCTGGGTTGATTACTGCAAGCCGCCGCGCACAACAATGCGAGAACCGCACCGGTCGTCTCCCATCTGCGCATCTCAATCCTCCGGATGCCTGCTGCGCTACGTTTGTGTTGCTCGGGCCGACAGCGCGGCAGCACTGGCGACCTGTGGCCAAGCGGAACCGCTCAGGGTACCGAATCGGGATCGTCCAGAAATTGCAAGAGCTTGCGAAAGCAGCGGCCGCGGTGGCTGTATTCGTTTTTCTGCTCGCGGGTGATTTCCGCGTACGTAAGCCCCAGCTTCTCGAAATAAAAGACGGGATCGTAGCCGAAGCCGCCGTCGCCGCGCGGAGAATCCGCGATCACGCCCTCCACCGCATCGGAAAATACCGCGAGGGCGCGGCCCTGGTGCGCTAGAGCCAGCACGCAGACGAATCGCGCCCGCCGCTCCTCGCCGATTTTTCCGCTCATGGCCCCGAGCAGTTTCCCGTACCGGTCCGCGTCGGTGGCATGCGGGCCCGCATAGCGCGCCGAACGCACGCCCGGTTCCCCGCCCAGCGCAGGCACGACCAGCCCGGAATCGTCCGCGAAAACCGGCACTGAGGAAAATCGAGAGAAGTGCAGAGCTTTGCCTGCGGCATTTTCCGCGAAGGTAGCTCCGTTTTCCTGGTACTCCGGAAAATCGCGAAATCCCGGCAGCAATTCGATTTCAGCGGAACGGGAATTGCCAGCCGCAAGCTCGCGGTATTCGCGCAGTTTGCCGGGATTCGAGGAGGCCACGTACAGGCGGCCGATTCGCTCTTTCATCGGAGGCACGCCAAGCGGAGGGCAAGAGTCATGACGGCTTATCGCGGGCGGGCATGAAATTTTAGGTGCAGTAGTTCCTGCTGGATCTTAATCAACTGTTCAATTCCGCCGGCAGCCAAGCCGAGAAGATCCTGCATTTCCTCGCCGGTGTAGGGACGTCCTTCCGCAGTAGCCTGCACTTCCACGAATTCTCCGCTGCCAGTCATCACCACGTTCATATCTACCTGCGCGTCCTTATCCTCTTCGTAGTTCAAATCCAGCAGCAACTCGTCGTCGACGATGCCCACACTGGTGGCCGCCAGGGAATCAAACAGCGGCAGAGTGCGGAGGATGCCCGCGGAGACCAAGCGCTCGCACGCCAGGGCCATGGCCACGAACGCTCCGGTAATGGATGCGGTGCGCGTGCCGCCATCCGCTTGCAAGACGTCGCAATCGATCCACACGGTGCGCTCACCCAGCGCCTTCTGGTCGGTGATGGCGCGGAGGGCGCGGCCGATCAGCCTTTGGATTTCCAAGGTGCGGCCGGACTGGCGTCCGCGCGACGCTTCCCGCGGTGTCCTCCGCTCGGTCGAGCGCGGCAGCATCCCGTATTCGCTGGTCACCCAACCCTTGCCGGAGCCCTTCAGAAACGAGGGAACTCCATCATCCACGGTGGCGGTGACGATCACGCGCGTCTGGCCCGTCTCCATCAACACGCTCCCTTCCGCCATGGGAAGAAAGTCGGGAGTGATCTTTACCGGCCTGAGTTGGTCGTACGCACGTCCGTCCAGTCGCTCCATTTTTCCAGGTTCCAGTCTATTCGCCACGAGTGCGAAAAATTTATTCCACAGTCTGACGGTGGTTCCAGTTGGTGTCAACCGTTGGGATGCATTGGGGGGGAGTTCAATTCGGGGTACTGGCGGCGGGGGCGGGAAGAGACGCGCCTGGCGCGGGATGCATGTCGAAGAAACCCGTCAAGTCCACGTGGCCGGCGAGCGTATCCACTTCCTGGCCGTGAATCAGAATCTTCAGGCGACGCAGCGTGGTTACATTGCTCTCCAGCGTCTTGGTGATCGACGTTACCGCCAGGCTCTCGCTCAGAATTCCCGACGGCGTCTCCGAAGAAAGCCCATCGGAAAAGTCCGCGATGCCGGTGCCGTCCGGCAGGACGTAGAATCCCAGCACGGTAATATCTTCAGGCAGGGTCTTTTGATCTTCGGTGGGAGCGCTCACAATCAGGGCGTGCAGCAACTGTCTGGCGCGGACGGCGGTATCCGCGGAGAGGGGAATGCTGATGTCCACTGGATCCAGGCGGTCGACCGCGGCGGTAGAGCGCCAGAAAATGTGCGCGGTGGTGTTTACGTCGGTGGGCGTCGAAATCGGCGGCGCGACCACCGCCAGGCGCGCTTGCTCCTCCGATGCCGGTCCCTCGGCCAGGCGCTGCACGCTCTGATGCAGGCCGTGCAAGCTCAGCAGCCCCAGCAGCACCGCACCGACGAGAATGCCCAGGGTGATTTTCAGGTTGCGTGACACCTATTTGTCCCCCGGTTCGTACACCGCGCGGTAAGCCACCACCGCCCGGGCAATCGCTGCTCCCATCGATCCCGACATGGCGTCAAGTTGCTGAGCGGTGGCGGAATCCACACTCGATATCTCCACCGCGATAGCCGGCGCTTCCACCGACCGCAGATCACGCTCCGGCGCAGCCGCGGAAAGGCCCGGCGAGCCGGGAAAGCTCCTGGCGATCTCCGCCTGCAGCAAGTCGGCAAATTTTCGACTGGCGCTGACGTAGCGCAATTGCGCTTCTTCCCACGGAACCAGCTTTCCCGCCCCGCTAGTGGCCGCCGAGGGAGGCAAAATCGGGAGCGTCGATGCAGCCGCAGCGGAAGAGTTCGGGCCCAGTCCGACCATGCCGGCTACCGGCGTCGCCGCGCTCGAACTCTGAAATTCGTAGTAGTAGGTGCGCGCGGTGTTGGCTTGGCCGGTAGTGGCGACGTGGAACGTGACCACCACTGCATCGCGCTGAGCGTTGGCCACGGCGGCGCGGTCGTCGAACGACGGATCCTCGTCACCTTGGCGTGTGAACACCACTTGAAAGCCCTGCTGCTCGAGCATGATTTTCGCCGCTCGCGCGAACACCAGCACGATATCTTTCTCGATGCCGCCGTTGTCGCCTCGCGCGCCGCTGTCAGTCCCGCCGTGTCCTGGGTCGAGCACTACCAAATTCAGTGTGGGCTTTGCAGGTGGCTGCGGCGTGGTTGGCGGAGACGCTTGTGCTGGCGCAGGGGTGGTAGTCGCGCCAGGAATTGCCGGAACAGGGGATTGCTGCGCGGGCGGGGAAGCGAGCGCAGCTCCTTGCGCGGCGGGCGCAGACTCCCAGACTAGCGAGGCGCCCGCGACGATCGACATCATTGCGAAAAGCAGGAACAGTCTCACGGCTGGCTCAGAATATCAGAAATGCTCAGAGCTTTACGCCGAACGTGTTGCGTCGGGACCCGACTTGCACTTAGGGTCGTCCATTCGAGCGCGAACTTTAACGTTTGTGCCTTCCATAACGCCGAGTTCCGGTGCTGGGGCTGCCAGAATTGGGGTGCGGGATCGTCTATTTCCAATGGTGAGCGATGCCCAGATGTTCATGTCTTTGCGGCACATATGCCCTGATTGGCCCGCCCAGGCACAGGAGCCCCGCGAGCCTCCTAGCCTGTACTGTTACTCGTTTGGAACTTACGGCGATACTCGCGCTTTCCCCTGACCCAGCCTTAGGTAGCATGGAAACACAGCTATTCCTTCGGGAGGTTTGGGTATGTGTCGATTTAGCGCAGTTAAAGCACCGCGCCGAAATGCATCGCCACAGCGCACCGCCGCACGCTGGCTGGTTGCCGCAGCGCCACTGGCATGCCTAACTGTTTTGAGCACCGCGCCGCTATACGCGCAGAGCGTCGCGGACGCCGCGCGCCAGGAGCGCGCCCGGCAGCAAGCCGACGCCGATCGGGTCACGCACGTTTACACCGACGAAGATTTGTCCAAGCCGAAAATACTGACGCCGGAGGATCGCGCGCGCTACGCGGCTGCGCTCCGCGACTGGATCGCTCCCGATGATTGGCAGTTGGCCGACCTTCCCATGCAGCGCGGCGATCAACCCGCTCCATCGCTGGGTGAGATTGCCTGGTCTTACCGCGTAGCGAAAATGGCGCAACAGCTCGACGCGCCGGACATGCCCCGGAATGCTGCGTTGGTTCTGCCCTCGTTCCTTACGGCGATGCCCGAACCCAAGCGCCCGGCGGACGGACGCGCCAAGCGCGCCATGCAAGCCAACGGACGTACCCACGTTCCGGAAGGCGCTTTGCCGATGGCCAACGCGCTCGCGTATCCCGCGTTTGCGCTCACGTCACCCGCTCCTGCCGCAGCAATGCGTTCGGCCACCAGCGACGTCACCCCGGATAGCGGACTTGACACCACCATGAATCTTGGCCTAACTCCGACGCGCCACACTCGGCGGCCACTGAGCGAGGTTCGTCCGGCGGAGCCGGTGCGGCATGAACACGCCGCTGCCGCCGGCACTCACGCTGCTCCCAGTGTCGGGCTCGACGCCACCATGAATCTCGCAATAAACCTGGCGCGCCACAATCGCCGGCCGCTGAGCGAGGTGCGTCCGGCGGAACCGGTGCTGCACGAAAACGCAGCCGCCGCCAACACCGCTCACGTTGCGCCCAGCGTGGGGCTCGACGCCACCATGAATCTCGCAATAACTCTGGCGCGCCACAATCGCCGGCCGCTGAACGAGGTGCGTCCGGCGGAGCCGGTGCGGCACCAACTGGAGATCACCACCACTGCGAACGCGGCCCCGGATTCGGGACTGAACGCCAACATGGATCTCGATCTAGCGACGCGCCACAATCGCCGGCCGCTAAGCGAGATTCATCCGGCGATCGCGGTCCGGCACCAATCCGAATTCTCCACTGCCACCGTGCAGCCTGGCGATACGCTGTGGCACATCGCGCAGCAGAAGCTCGGCAATGGATATCGGTGGAAGGAAATCGTCGCGGCGAATCCGCGGTTGAACAATTCCACCAAGATTCTGGCCGGCGAGCAGCTTCGGTTGCCGTTCCCCGAATCTTTCTCCGACCTGCGCAAGCGAACCCATCGCGTCAATTCCGGTGACAGTCTCTGGAAGCTGGCCCGAGCGGCGTTTGGAAACGGCACCGCGTGGTTGTGCCTGGCTAAGGCTAATCCCGAAATTCAGAATCCCGACCTGTTGCTGCCGGGGCAAAAAGTTCAGATCCCGGAGGACTGCGGAGTTTCTGCTGAAGCCACGGGGAACTCGCACGTCGCTACGAATCTCGCTGTCAAGTAAGCCTGTCCTGCCTTCGCGGAGCGGCGAAAACGGCTGCCGAGTTTTCGCCGGCTCCTGCAAATTTCCCCTCGACGAACCGATTCAACCGCAACGAAGCTACAGCTAAAACCTTGTCCCTCGATCTCTCGATTTTTTCGGCGGGCCCACCGAGCGAAATGTCTGCGTTATAGCGTTAGGGGCGATTACGAGGGAGCGTGCCAGGATTATCGCTGCGGAAAAGGAAAAGCCTAAACCACGTCACTGATGTTCGGACGAACCGGCGCCATCACTCCCGCGCTCTCCAGGGCGGCTTTGATTCCGTAGGCTACGACGCCACCACAGATCAGCAGGAAGCCGAACATCACGCCGCTCATGCCGAATATCTGTTCGTGTTCGCCTCGGAAGACCGAAATTCCCAGCAGTAACAGCGGGAACACGCCCACACCTATCGCCCCGAGCATGCCGCCGGGAACGCGGAAAGGACGGCGAAGTGTGGGTTCCTTGATGCGCAGTGCGACCAGCGCTACGAACTCGAGCATCAGGCTGGCGCCGTAGAGCAGCACGTCGATGGTCACCAGCCGTTCGAAGCCCAACCCGAGGCACAGCGCCCAACCCAGCGCGCAGACTAGAATGGCCACATAGGGAGCGCGAGTACTGCGAGTGGTCTTGCCAAAAACTGCCGGGAGCATCCCGTCCTGGGCCATGGCCAACGGCAACCGCGAGTAACTCATCACCAGCGCGTTGAACATTCCGAAGGCGCTCATCATCCCGCCCAAGACCAACGCTACGCGCAGTCCCTGGCCACCGAGCATGCCTGCAAATTCGGCCCAGGCTCCGTCGGCGAAGGCGCTGGCGGGTGTGCCGGTGAACCACATCGCCACGACCGGCAAGATGTAGGTTAGCGAAACCACGCCGACGGCCAGCAACATGGCACGCGGATAGGTCCGCTGGGGCCGCTCCACTTCGGTGGCGATGGTCGATGCGTTGTCCCAGCCCATGTAGTTCCACATCGCAATCAGCATCCCGCCGATCAAATCCACGCCGGAGTTCACTGGCGCGGTAGTTGCCGCCGAAAACGCTCCGATCTTGAAAGGCGCGAGAATGATGATCAGCGCGAAGGGAGCCGACAACAGGAAGAAAAGCCACAGGGAAGAAATAGCCACCACGCGGATCCCCAGGATATTCATCAAGGCGCAGAGGGTGACCACGCCCAGCCCGACCATTACGCCGCGCCGGCCCACTGCGAACCACGGAATGAGCTGGCTCAGGTAGATGACGAACAGGGTGGGATAAATCGCCATGTCGAAGATGCTCGCCACCAGCGACATCCAGGCTTCCTGGAATCCCCAGAAGTTGCCCAGTGCCCGGCGCACCCAAGCGTAGTAGCCGCCTTCGGCAGGCAGCGCGCTGGAAAGCTCTCCGATCATGAAGGTGGTCGGCAGGCTCCACAGGATCGGGCAGATCAGCAGAATCAGGATGCCCTTGCCGTATCCCGCGCCATGAATGATGTCTTCGGTGCCATAGGTGCCGCCCGAAACCATAAAGAACGTAGCAGCGACCAGCGGCCACAATGTGAGCTTCGCAGATTTCTGGCGAACGGTGGGAATGGCTCGGGACGGGACAGCGGTTGGGAAGGAGATGCTGCTCAATTTCTGTCGCTTCCTCCATAGGAGACCAACGCTCTCTCCGTGGCGCCTGCAGAGAGATTGCGCCATCGCAGAATACAGACATTTACTTGCTGCGCAAGAAAAATCCGCATCGCGGCCAAAGAATTCTTCCAAGACTTAATGGCGATTTGGAGTCGTGCACATGCTGGGAAGTTTGAAGCCAGTCCGCTGCTCGCGGTTGCACGCAAAACTTGCTGGGATGTGGGCTCGAACGGCCGCGGGTGACGATCGCAGTTTGGCCGCGGCGAAGAGGTGTGCCGCCGCAGTTGTTCCGAACACCGACCGCACCAAAGTGGAAACACGGTACGCAAACGAAACGCGCGCCTGCCCGGACCAACTAAAATCGACATCAAGATCAAATTCAAAACATCCAGCCTTCACCGTGGCAGAGCCAACCGAGTTGTGCAAGAAGCCGGAGAGTTTATTAGTGGCAGCGGGAAGAGCTTTTCCGAGCTTAACTTTGATAGCGGAGGAGGGAATTCAGAAAACAATCGATCGAAAGGATCGGGGAGAGGACGGCCAACTGCGCGCTCTCCCAAAAGTTTGGCCTGCGGAATAAATCGTGATCACGGGCAGCCGCTTAACTACTAGTAGTTGAACACCACGCCGCCGGAGATCAGCGGGCTGTACTGGTTGGCGCCGAAGAATCGGGTGTACAGCACGTTTCCCTCACCGCGCACCGAAATCCAGCGCCGCAGGCGATAATCCACGCCGCCGCCAGCGACGATTCCCATGGCGCCTTGTTTGCCGTAGGCGGTCTGCGGCACGTAGTGAGAAAGTCCGAAATCAGCGTGCACGAACGGCTCGATTCGATAACCCACCGGATAGCGGAAGCGCGCGCCGCCGCCGGCGAACGACATCCGTGCCTTCTCGGTGTTCTGGGTTGCAAATCCGCCAGCAATCATGCCTTCCACACCCAGATTCTTGGTCAGGAAGTAGGCCATCGAACCCTCTACACCGGGCAAGTTAACTCTGACGCCAGGAACCTCGTAAAAGCGGAAGTAGTCGAAGCCGATAAACGCTTGAAACGCATAGGAAGGGTAATATTCCACCGGCGGAGGTGGTGGGACCGCCGCCGCGGGCACGGCAGAAAGCGCCGGCAGGAGAATGGGACTGAGTGCGGCGGGCATCGAGTTGAGCGAAACAGCGAGCGCCGGAATGCCGAGTGAGATTTGGGTCAACGCCGGCGCTGAGGGAGTGGCCGCCATAAGCGATTGCTCACCAGTAACTTGCGCGGATGAAATGGTCGCGCACAAAAAAAACGCTGCAAGCAATGAAAACACGTGACGCATGGAGAAATCCTCCCAAGTGATCCTGCGCTGACTGCCGCTAACCTCTATTTGACCCAAGATTTGCCTAACTGTCCACTCCAAATCCACCGCCGTGGCCGTTGCAGGCAACGGTAACGGTACCCGATTCCGGGGGGTAATCCGGCGTCTCGGGAGGAATCATTCCGTTGTATCTTGCTGATTCCGGTCTGTTTCTAGCCGCACAGGCAAAACGCGTTTACAGGTCGCGGCCGTCGTTGTCTTCCATTTTAGCGAGATCGAAGCTCGTTTTGATGCTCACGTGGGTAACAGTAGTACTGAACTCCGCTCCCTTTTCCTCCGCGCCGAGAAGCGCTTGGCCAGTGCTCGACGTCTTCGGAAAAGCGAACGTAACCCCTTGGACCGCCTTTCCATCCGCGCCCACGTCGATGTGGACGCTCTCGGGACTGACCTTTTGCTTGGATTTTTTGGCCACCAGGAACGAGACGGCTTTCAGGGCGCCTTCGTCTAACCCTTGGAACGGCTGCATGTCGCGGCCGATCACGGTCACTTCGTAGTATTTTTCCGGTTCCAGTTGCTTCTGAGCGTCAGCTTCGGTCATCTGTTTCGCCAGCACCTGGCTGCGCACTGCGGCGGCCCGAAACGTGCGCGAGGAAGTCCAGCGGACATCGAAACTGGCGGTGGGCGTTTGCGTCTGGCTGATTCCGGCGCCGCCGGCCGAGCCTCCGCCCATCGCGCTACCGCCGCTCGGCGCTCCTCTTCCTCCGCCTGAGCTGCCGCCGCCGGGGCTTGGAGCGCTCCCCGTAGAACCGAGGCCGCCAGGGGTCGCGGGCGCCGCGCCGTCATTGCCGTCATTGGCTGGTTTCCACGTAGCTGGAATTTCTATTTGCTTTGCCCAGGGCGAATCGTTCATCACCTTGCGCAAATCGTTCGCATCCCATTGCGCGGGCGGTTTCGTTTTCCACGGATCGCTCCCGCCCCAAAGCATCCCTGCCAGGACCAACGCTACCGCTCCAGCTATAAATGCCTTACGCATATTAATGCCTCCTTCAGCGGCGCAACTTGCCGCCCTCGCCTAGATTAGAGCGATACCCGGGCCGATTTCATTCACCAAAAAATAAAAAATAATCCCCGGAATGCGCCGGGAACTAATTCCGCGGAACCGCGCGGCGCGTTCCGATTTTCTTCTAAAGACCGCTGGCTTGCGCATTTTGTTCCAGCGGCCAGCGCGTGCAGGCCCGGGGCGCGGCGCCCGGTTGGCCGGATAGTCGGCCCCAACGTCGGCCTACGTATTGCGATGCACAGTGTGCCGGCGCGGAGGCCTGAATGCCGGCAGGGAGAGTGACAATATCATTTATCGCCATCGCACTTCTGTACGATCTGACGGCATCGGCCGGTGGCGGGATCAACGCGAGACTATCATTCGTAGCGCAGAGCGGCCAACGGGTCCACTCGGGCGGCGCGACGCGCGGGCAGGAGGCAGGCGCCCAGCCCTACCAAGACCACAATCGCGACCACCGTGGCGAACGTCCACGGATCGGTTGTGGAAACGCCGGAAATTTCGCTGGCGAGGAAGCGCGTGAGCGTGCAACTGGCGAGCACACCGATCAGAATGCCGGCCGCGACCAAGCGGAAACCATTCAGCAACACGGCGACGACGGGCCGCCCAAACATCTCTCGGATTTACGCTCATTCCTAGAACGAGTAAATCAGGTCGAACTGCAATCGCTTCAGATAATCCTCAGGCGGCTTGGTGCCGCCGAAATTGAGCGGCCGGCCAAACAGGCCGGTAAATGAAAGCTGGACGTTGGAATAGAGTTGATAGAGCATCATAGCCCGATGCTCGGTGACGTTGCTGCCCTGGCGGATATCGCTGTAATCGAAATTCGATAAGACCGCTTCCCGCTCGATGAACATTCGCGTGTAATCAAACTCCCAGTCTCCGCGTTTGGTCGCACGGCCCAGCTGCGCTTCCCCCCAATAACCGCGGCGCTGGTGCGGATTGCACGCGAAGTTGGTGGACTGGGAATACTCCACGCTCGACGTATTCGCGGGCGCCGTCTTGAGATTGGCCACGTTTGCGCACGCCTCGGTGTTCTGCACGTAATCTCCGATCAACGCGATCGGCCAACGATCCGAAGGAGTCTGGACGTCGAAGCGCGCCAACGAATCCAGCAGCGCGAACTTCGAGGCAAACTGCGCGTTGGTAATGTTGGTCACTCCGGTCGGGTAGCCCTTGCCGCCGGTAGTGATGATGTCTGTGGCGGTGGTAGTGGTGATTGAGTTCTGCACCGTGTTCCCCGTGCCCAGCGGCAGCAATCCGGTCAGCGGCGTCTGCGGACTCTTTGCGCTGGCCCGCGCCAGAGCCAGGGCGATCGGGTCGGCGTTTACGAAATCGTAGAAGCCCGCATACGCGCCGAACTTCAGCCACGGCGCGAGCTGCCAGTTCGTTTGCACCTGTCCTCCGTAGGTCACGCTCGAAACCAGGCTTTGATTGGTGAGCGAGACTCCCGCCACTTGGGTGAACGGCAGTTCGAAGCCCACAAATGCAATTTTTTTCAGCACCGGCGTGTTCAGGTTGAACGCCAAAGTCTGCGCCAATCCTTCGGGGTTGAGGTCCTTGTCCCAGGTGAGTTCGGTGTTGTACCACGGGTAGCTGAATTTTCCGCCGATCAGGGTCATGTTCTTGAATTGATGCGGCGTGTAGTTAACGAACGCTTTGTCCAACGCGATCTCTTTGCGCGTGTAGAAATCCCCGACGGTCTGGTTGGTGGACGTCGGATCGTTGATGTCTCCGGACGCCAGTGAAAAGCCGCCGGAAATGTCGTCGTTCAGTTTGGCGGTGACGTTAAAGCGCAACCGAAAGCGCTCACGCGTTTGATCGAGCGATTGATTCGCCGGGCCGCCGAAAAATGGCTCGCCGCGCAGACGAAAATCTCCGCTCAGCGCGAACGGCCCGAAGTCTTTCAGGCGATCCTCGATATTTCCCACGCGTGTCGACCAGTCCTGCGGCACTTGCGCCTGCGGCCCTTGCGAGGCAGTCGGCCCCGAATTCTGGGGCGGGCCGACGTACGCCATGATCGGCACTGGAGGGGTCGAACTCGCGGAAGACGGTGCAGCGCCAGATGGGGCGCCGGCGGTTGGAGGCGCCAAAGGTGCCGGTGATGATGGTTGTGCAGTAGACGCCGTAGAGGTGACGCCCAGTTTCGCTTCGAGTGCGGCAATGCGCACCAGCTCCTCGTGCAGCGCCGCTCGTTCGGATTCGAGTTCCAGGGTGTGCGCGTTGACCTGATCCGCCTGGGCTTGGATCGTGGCCTTCAGGTCGCGCAGTTCGAGCATGACCGGCGAATTCGGGTCCGGCGCGGGCGCGTTTGCTTTTGCGGGTGAGCTCGCGCTGGTGCTTGCGCCGCCGCTCGATACCCCACCGGCGGCCGGGCTAGCCGACGGCGCCGCATCTCCGTTGCTGGCCCGCGCGATTGGCGCAAATCCCGTAGCACCTAAGCTGAGCGCTAGCGCGATAGTAAGGTGTTTCGAATTCCAGTTCGTATGCATACGAGTCTCCCAGGAAATAGGTTTTCACAATTGGTCGTAGCGGCCGCGCCTACAGCTATCCCGCCGAAATCGATAGGCCAGTGGCCAAAGACTAGAGTTCGGTTAATTTTTGTGTGAAGCGATTACTGCGAAGGAAAACTTAATTGCGGCTGCTACAACAGAGGTGCGAAGACGAGGTGGGACTGAAGGAACGCGCAGCGCCGTTTCGCACGCTACTGACGAGAGGTCTTGCCCAAATTTTTTTCGGTGAACTGCTCATGTCCGCTTACCATCCCGAAGTAAATCTTGTCCAGTTTACTGAGCCGGAAGAATTTGTCAAACAATCAACGAGCGGGTTGTCTTCACACACGACTCCAGCGCGTCCACTTCCTTCGTTGCTTTATGGGGCGGTCAAGGGACCAACCCGCTTTGCGAAGTCAGGACCGCGGATGATTCTCCGGTGCCGCGCCGGGTGCGTGACTTGCCGAAGGGAAATAGCGGTCCCTGATAACGTCAAGCCTTCGATTCTAGTTTAGGATTGCGCGAGGCCCAGGAAGCGGGCCGCGTTCTCCAGGCAGATGCCTTTTATCAATCGCGCCATCATCGATTCGTCGTCGGGCAGCGAACCCGCTTCAATTTCGTTGCCCAAAATATTGCACAGGATACGTCTGAAATATTCGTGGCGCGGAAAAGACATAAACGACCTGGAATCGGTAATCATGCCGACAAAATTGGAGAGCAGCCCGCAATTCGAGAGTGCGTTGAGCTGCCACTCAATTCCTTCCTGTTGATCTAAGAACCACCAACCGGCCCCGAACTGCACCTTGCCGCGTAGACCTTCCTGAGAATAGTTTCCCGCCATGGTGGCGAGCGCATAGTTATCTACGGGATTTACGTTGTAGATAATCATTCTGGGCAAGGCGCCCTCGCCGTCGAGCCGATCGCAATACGCAGCCAGCGATTCCACCTGCGGCCAGTCCCCGATCGAGTCAAAGCCGGTGTTAACGCCGACCTGCTGCAGCATCCGAGTATTGGCGTTGCGATAGGCTCCCAAGTGAAGCTGTTTAGTCCATCCCTTGCGGGCATCCAGGTGGCCAAAGAAAATCATCAGATAGCCGGCTAGGCCCGCCGTTTCGCTGGAATCAAGAGGTGAGCCCGACCGCAGTTTGTCGAAGAGCGCTTGCGCTTTACGGTCCGCGCATGGCTGCGGGTAGCAATGATTCAAACCATGGTCGGACAAACGACAGCCGTTTTCATGGAAGAAATCATGGCGCCGCTCGAGCGCATCCAGGAAAACAGGCAAGCGCGAAATTTCCAGGTTGGCCACCGCAGCGAGCCGATTGACCCACGCGTTGAATTGCGCCGGATCGTCCATTCGTAACGCTGCATCGGGGCGGAAAGATGGGAACACCTGGGTTTTGAGGCCGCATTCCTTGATCTTGCGATGAGCGTCCAGAGAATCCGTTGGGTCATTGGTAGTGCAAAGGGCGACCACCGAAAATTTCCTCAGGATCCCTTGCGGGGTCATTTCTTCGTGGCTCAGCATCGCGTTCGCGGAGTTCCAAATCTCGGCGGCAGAAGACTGGTCAAGGAGCCGATCGATGCCGAAATACCGGCTCAGTTCGAGATGCGTCCAGTGGTATAGCGGATTTCGCAGGGTTCGAGGAACTGTTTTGGCCCAAGCTTCGAATTTTTCATACGCGCCGGCATCCCCGCTGCAATATTGTTCCGCAAATCCATTGGCGCGCATGGCGCGCCACTTGTAGTGATCGCCCTCGAGCCAAATGTCGGTGAGAGTTTTGAAAGACGCGTTCTCCGCAATCCCGGTGGGAGAAAGATGGGAATGGAAATCCAGAATCGGAATGTGCTGAGCATAGGTATGGAACAGATGCCGGGCGGTTTTGGTTTGTAGCAAGAAATCTTCGGTGATGAAGGTCATTTGAATGCGCTCGACTTCCTCCGTGGGTTATTGCCTTATTGATTTACGCCGCTTGCCAGAAAGCCGCCGTCAACCGCCAACAAGTGCCCGGTGACATAGCTGGCAGCATCCGAAGCAAGAAATACCGCCGCTCCCCCGAGTTCCTCCACCTTCCCGTAGCGCCGCATGGGAATGCGCATCAGGAATTCGTTCCCCCGTGGGGTGCCGTCGAGGAGGCCCGCATTCAAGTCCGTGGGGAATACCCCGGGCGCGATCGCGTTTACACATACGCCGGACCTCGCCCACTCAATCGCTAAAGACTTGGTGAGCGCAGCAACGGCGGCTTTGCTGGCGGTGTAAGCAGCGACTTCATACAGCGCTACAACCGAGCCAACCGAAGCGATGTTGATGATCCGCCCGAATTTCCGGTCGATCATGTGCCGGCCAAAGACACGGCACGCGCGCATGGTGCCGTTGAGATTGGTTTCCATGATCGCGTTCCATTCGCTTTCGGGAAAATCAAGAGTGGCCATCCGCTTGGTTCGTCCTGCGGAATTGACGAGGATTTGCACGCTCCCGAATTCCGCGCACACTGATTTCAGCAGGCTTTCCAGGCTGCTGCTGTCATTGACGTCGCAAGCTTGCGCGAGCGACTTCCGCCCGAGTGCCACGATTTCGGCGGAAACGCTCTGCACCAGTTCGATGCGGCGACCGGTCGGCACTACGTCGGCCCCAGCCTTGGCCAGCTCACGCGCAATCGATCGTCCGATGCCGCTGGTTCCGCCAACTACCACAGCTGTTTTGCCGGTCAAATCCAAAAGTGGATGGCCCATTTCCGTTGTCCTCAGTTCTTCTTTAGTTCTTCGATTTGATTCCTGCGGAAGAAAGCACCAGCAGAATCCCTGGACGCCTACTTTCCGGGCGTAGCTTGTTTGGCGGCTGTAGCTTGCTTTCCGGTGTACACGATCCTCCAGATCGAATCCGAGCCGTCATCGGTAACCAGCAGCGAACCGTCCGGGGCAACCGTGACACCCACCGGGCGTCCCCACACGTGGCCGCTATCGACGACGAATCCAGTCATGAAGTCCTGATATTCTCCGCTGGCGTGACCAGTGTGATGAAGAGGAACGCGAATCAACTCATAACCCACGCGGTCCGACCGGTTCCACGATCCGTGCTCGGAGGCAAAAATGTCCCCCTGATATTCAGCAGGGAACTGGTTGCCATCGTAAAACGTCATCTCCAGCGAAGCGTTATGAGGATTCAGAATCACGTCGGGCGTAATGATCTTGTCCTTCAATTCCGGATGCGTGCCGGGATGGCGCGGATCCTGATGACCTCCCATATACCACCACGGCCAACCGTAAAAGCCTCCGTCCTGGATGTGTGTGATGTAGTCGGGAACAAGATTGTCGCCCAAGCCGTCGCGTTCGTTTACCGAGCACCAGAGCTCGCCGGTGGTGCGATTCACGGCCAAGCCTACGCAATTGCGAATCCCATAAGCGAAGACGCGCATTCCTGAACCGTCCGGGTTGAATTCCAGAACGTCAGCACGATTCTTTTCTCCCGGCGTAGTGTCGGGATCGTCGACGTTGGAGGCGGAACCGACGCTGACCAGCATTTTCTTTCCGTCAGGTGTGAACTGAATATCGCGGGTAGTGTGACCGTGGCCGGGCTCTCCAGGCAGATCGGCAATATGCTCGGCAGGCCCGCGCGCTTTGAGATCACCGTTCTGATAAGGGAAGCGCACCACCGAGCCAGTGTTTCCCACGTAGATCCACTGGGGATTGGGACCTGGCGGATAAAAGTTAATTCCAAATGGACCGATCAGGCCAGTGGCAAAAGTCTCGGTCTTCTCAGGTTTACCGCCAGCGGTGATTCCGCGAAATACCTTAATGTTTCCCGGCTCCATTTCGGCGACAAAAAAATCGCCATTCGGAGCGGTGCGAATCAAACGGGGATTATCGAGACCCTCTTCAACATACCGCTCCACTTTGAATCCTGCAGGAACCCTGGGCCAGGCATTCGCCGGCCGCGCCACCACTTTGGGACCGTTTCCGGCTGACGGGGTTGCAAAAGGTTCGGGAAGATCGGCGAGGGTAATTTTCCGGATCTTGCCGGGCTTCTCAAGGCGATAGTCGGTAAAAGGAGGCTTGGGAAGCGGCAGTTTTGCATCCGCAACAGCCGGGCTTTCTCCCGCTGCGGGGGCCGCCGTCTTCGCCGGCGCTTTGAATGCGGAAGCCCCGGAGCGCCCGAGTGATTTCACGTAACTAACAATTGCCCACCGGTCTTGTTCGGGCAGCGACGACCACGGCGGCATGCCGTTATTCACATCACCTTTGGTGATGAACCAGAATACTTCGCCGTCGGTCGCGGTTTGCGCCGGGCCTTTCGCTAAAGAGGGAATGTTGCCCATTCCGGCGCCGCGATCGCCATGGCACTTGGAACAATCCGTGGCGAAGAGCTGCTTGGCACTTGCCGGAACTTTTCCGGCGAGAGGATTCTTCATCTCAGCGGCAGTAGCGGGAGCGTTGTGGAAGGCG
Source organism: uncultured Acidobacteriota bacterium (assembly GCA_963725655.1). Taxonomy (GTDB): domain Bacteria; phylum Acidobacteriota; class Terriglobia; order Acidiferrales; family UBA7541; genus CAVRXT01. The sequence continues at coordinate 85,746 of CAVRYY010000002.1, forward strand.
GAGTTCTGTCCCCAGGCCATTCCAATCGACAGGACGCAGATGGCTGCGCACACGCCAAGGATGCCGCCAAGAATACGGAGATTGGGCCTCAATCGATTCCTCCTGACTAAGAATAGAAGCTCTATCGCCAATCGGCGAGTCCAAACATTTCAAGCGAGCACGGTTTCCCTGCGACGATCCGGCCGATGCTCAGTACCCCTTTACTTTAACAACGAAGTACTCGAAATCCTTCGATCCATCCAGCAAAATTTGGTGCGGCGTCCTCGCGGGTATGCGGACGACGTCGCCTGCGGAAAGTTTTTCCCGGGCTCCGCCTTCGATCGTTCCGCTGCGCTTTTCATGCGGCGCCACCGTCTCGGCGTTGACCATCGCGCCGCCCACCACCAGGGTGGCCGAACCGGATCGCACGAAAATCACGTCCACTTGTGTTTCGTGCCATTCCGCCTGTCCGTCGGCCTTTCGATGAGCCAGCATCTCCGAGTCGTTTGGATAGTCGGCGAAGGGCTGCACACCGATTCGATGCGGGTCGGTGGCCGCGGTGGCGTCGAGCTTCCGATCGGTCTGCCCTATCGATGCGTCGTTCCAGTGTTCAAATCCGGCGGGAGCGCCGGCATCCGGAGCGGCCCCGAGTATAGGAAGTGCAAGCATCGCAGCCATGCAAACCTTGATCATTCTATCTTCTCCTCGCGGCGCCTTCCGCTAATGGTGGTTGTAGCTTGGACCGAGAATCGGCCGGCAAAATTGGCCCAACGGAAACATGCAAAATGTTGCGATTCGGCGACTTTCGGTCTCGTGTTTTCAATAAGATACGAGGGGGCATCTCTACTTTGTAGCGATTGCCATTCTCGTTTCCTTTTGAAATCCGGCTTCCTATGTCAAAGGCCATCATTAAAGTCACTTCACGCGCGAGGCTAACACACGGAGAAAACCGGTGGAAGGGATCAGTTCGGTGGGTGGTTGTCTTGGACGCTGATGGCATATCGCACGCCGCGGTGAGCGCGGAACTGCTCGACAACGAGGATCTGGTAGCGAGCGTCTTGCGCGCCGTGGAGTCATCTCCGCTTCTGGAAAACGAAAAGGTTTTGCTGAGGGTTCGCGCCCAAGATCACTCTCGATTTGCCGGTCTACACGGAGTCCGATGCCGAGCGCGTTCGCGCCGCGGGATGGAGCGACGAGGCGATTCTTTACGTGATCACCGTCTATGCGTTGTGCAACTTCTATAACCGCTGGAGAACCGTATCCGGGATGCACGTGGTGTCGAAAGAAAGGCGCCGCTCCCACGGTAAAGTGCTGGCACAAAACGGCCGCGTCCGAAAACAAACGCAAACCTAGCGCCCATAATTCCGGCCGCCCGGGCTTGTTAAAGACGCCCAACGAGAGGATAACCGATGGCCGCCTTATAGCGCGGTGACGCTTGCTTTCTTCGCTCCTAGACTTGGCCAATGGAAGTCAATTTGACTCCGGATCAGGAAGCCTTCGTCCGGCACGCCATTGAAACGGGGCGGTTCCGTCGAGTCGAGGACGCCGTGAAAGAAGCGCTCTCCCTGTGGGAAGAGCGCGAGCGGAAGCGCGCGGAGTCTTTGGTAAGTCTCGATGACGCCAAAGCTTCTCTCAGCCGTGGCCAGGGACGCGCGATAACCCAGCAGTCCGTGCGCGAGCTTGCCGACGAAGTTAAACAGCGCGGGCTGGGGCGCTTCGCCGCCGAGCAACAACAGACGCGCGGCTAATGGCTCACTGGGTCGCCCCGCAAGCCATCGACGACCTTGACGTTATCTGGTATTACGTTGCCAAAGAGAGCGGCAATGTGGACGTCGCTAACCGTCTTACGGACGCCATCACTGAGCGTTTTTTCCTGCTCGCGGGACACCCTACCTGGGCAAGGCCCGCGATGACGACTTTGGCGTTGGCACGCTGAGCTTTCCAGTTGGCGACTACGTGATCGTCTATCGCGTGGAGGGTGGGAACGTACTGATCCTTCGCGTGGCGCACGGCCGACGCGATCTTGAAGCGCTGTTTGACGGATGAGTTCGTGATGGGTAGTCGACGTCGCCCTGCGCCCGTAAATGCGCGCTACGTGGTAAAATGGTAGGTCTGGGGGCGACACGGTTTCGACGGAAGCTGTCGCTGCCGGAAGGCGTGCCGGGCTCCACTTGCCCGCTATCGAGTGGAAAACTATAACTGCCAACACGCAGTTTGCACTCGCTGCTTAATTAAAAACTAAGTAGCGCGCTTCCTTCGGTGTTGCCTACGCGCCGGAGATCAAGCGTCATATAGCAGGCTGGCTTGGGCATTTCGGTCCGGATTGCCCGAGCGAGACTCATCGGACTAGCTGATCGCGTTTCTGGCCCGTTCTAAGCGCGACCCGCGAAAAAAATCGAGCGGACTACGCACGTAGTCTTCCGGTCGCAAAGCTCTTCGGACGGGGGTTCGACTCCCCCCGCCTCCACCATTTTTTCGTTTATTTTGCGGGCGGGTTACTGCGCAGCGGTGGTTGATTCGCGTAGCAACACGACGTCGGATTCGGTGTGGGAGCGCACCATGCCCAGCGTCTTGCCGTCCCGCGACCACTGCCAGTTCGCGATGGTTTCTGCCGGGAAATTTGTGATTTGGCGCCCCGCGGAGCCATCCAGCGGCTGCATCCAGAGATTTTCCACGCCGTTGGTACGAATCATGTAGACCAGGTTTTTCCCGTCTGGCGCCAGAGCCAGGCCAAGAGACATTCGCGGATCGGGATCGATCAGCCTGACATGTGGCTGCGGCCCCGCATCAAGCGGGAGTAGGGCTATTTTCTGGGCGACAGAGCCCAACGACGGTCCCGTTCCGAGGGAGGCGATGAACGCCAGGGATTTCCCGTCGGGCGACAGCCCGATGCTGGGAGAGGCGATAATGGAGTTGGGAATGACGCTGCCGGGCACGAGTTCGGGCTGGGTGGAACCGTCAACGGGTACGCGCTTGATCGCCGCCTCACTCCTGTCAAAGTAGTACGCCATCTTCGAATCGGGCGAACAGACGGGGTACCAGTCGACTTTGCCTTGCGAAAGCTGTTTGGCGTTGGACCCATCGGCATCCGCCCGCCATATCTTGAAGCCGTTCTTGCCACCCTGTCCGACCCAACTGAAGACCAGGGTTCGCCCATCCGCACAGAGGTCGATCCCCGAAGTCGACACATCGCTGATTACGATGGTCTTATCGCTCCCATCCGGAGAAACCCGCACCAGGTTGTTGTCCTCGCTGAGGAAGAAGCCACCGCTCGGCGCCCACGCGAAATCGGTGAAGTCCTTGTCCTCCGGGAGCGAGACGGAGGGGAGGCTGGAACCGGTGCCCGTGGCGGGGAAGACGTAGAAGTTCCGGAGGGTTCTCTGCTGGACGCTGGCCACGGTTTTGCCGTCGGCGGAGATCGTCAAGGTGATGTAGTCGTTGGTGTCCTTGGTGAGAGCGGAAAATTGGCCGCTCGGCAGGGATACCAGTCCGATCTGATCGCGGCTAAAGCCCGTTGATTGGTCTTGGTAAAGTTCGAGCAAACCGCTGCCGTCCGGAAGCCAGGCCTGAGTGCTCAAAAGCTTGCTGGCGAAGGACGCCGCTTTCTCCTGCTTGCCCGATGCGACATCGTAAAGCCCGATCACGCTCAGTTGATCGCCAACCTGAAGCGTCAGCGCGGCGATCTGCTGGCCGTTTGGCGACCAGGCCAGGTTGGATGGAAAGCTGGAAGCGGGTCCGCTCGCCAGCATTTTTTCAGCCGTACCGTCCGCATTGGCGACTAGTACTTGATATTTTCCCACCTCGGGATCGTTCACCCGAAGAAACGCAATGCGCTTGCTGTCCGGCGAGAAGGTCGGTCCGTCATCAATGTCTTTTACCAGGACCTGCGGAGTGCCGCCAAGCACCGGAGCGCGCAACAGATTCCAATAGTCCTGAACTCCGGACTCCGACTTGCGAAAGTAGATGTAATTCCCGTCGGGAGAAAAGCCCAGGTTCTTGTATATCGCGTCGGCCGGCGCAATCACCTGGGTGTCGCTGTTGGTCGGCACGTGGCGCAGCCACAGGCTTGTTTTGCCTGCTTCGCTCACTTCGCTGAGAATGTACTTGCCGTCGGGGGAGATCGCCGCGAGCGCTGACTTCCCGTTCTTGGTGATTTGCGAAATACCGAAATTCTGAAACGGCGCGGCGGTGGTTCTGCCGTGCAAGAACGAATAAATTCCGTAGCCCGCTCCGGCGACAAGCAGCAGGACGACCACGGCCACACCGGCGAGGATCCCCTTGTGCTGCTGCGCGGCCTCGACAACCGCGGAGCTGCCGGACTGCTGGGTCGCCCGCGCAGCGCTGTCGCTTAGGGGCGCTGCAGCCGATGATGAATCTCTCGCTGCGCGAATCGTGCTGGATGACGTTGACCCGGGAAAGTCTCGCGAGTCGCTGGAGACCGAAATATCCCTTGCGGAGCGTCCCGATTCGCTTTCGCGCCTCAAGCGCTTCAGGTCCGCACGCATGTCCGAGGCGTGCTGATACCGGGTTTCGCGATCTTTCTCCAGCGCCTTGGCGATGATGCGCTCGAGTTCCCCCGGAACGTCGGCGTTCAATCGCACCGGCGGCACCGGAGCGCGGTTCAGGATCGCTTCGGTGATTACACCGGCGCTTTCGCCGCGGAACGGCGGCATGCCGGTGGCCATTTCATAGAGCACCGCTCCGAAGGAAAAGAGATCGGTTCGAGCGTCCAATTCCTTGGCGCGCACCTGCTCGGGCGACATATAAGCGACCGTGCCGACGGCCGTTCCCGGACTGGTGAGGTGCTCGGGGTCCACAGCGACCATCGCATTGGTGGCAAGGGTGGCGTCGGAAGCCACGCCTTCATGTTTTGGCGTGAGCTTGGCCAGACCGAAGTCCAATATTTTCGCGTGGCCCCGTTTGGTGACGAAGATGTTGGCGGGTTTGATATCGCGATGGACGATGCCTTCGCCATGGGCGGCGTCAAGGGCATCCGCGATCTGGATGGCCAGGTCGAGAGCGGTTTCCATTTCCATCGGCCGGCCGGCAATCCGATGCTTCAGGGTCAGGCCGTCCAGGAACTCCATGGCGATGAAGGGCTGTCCATCTTCCTGGCTGATTTCGTAGATGGTGCAGATGTTGGGATGGTTCAGTGCCGAAGCTGCTTGTGCTTCTCGCTGGAAACGAGCGAGCACTTGGGAGTCTTTGGCGACCTCGTCAGGCAGGAACTTGAGGGCCACAAAACGGTGGAGGGTTACGTCTTCCGCTTTGTAGACCACACCCATACCGCCGCCGCCCAATTTGTCGACAATGCGATAGTGCGAAATGGTCTGGCCGATCATGGTGGGCAAGCCGCTCCTCGCGACGCATATTAGGACGCGCCCGGAAGCAAGTCAACGCGGCGCATTCGATCCAGTCAGCGGATTTTACTAGGTTAGTTCGTAGGCTCGGGCTTTGGATTCCAATATGTGCTCGAGCATCAGTTTTTTGGCGGAGTGCCAGTCTTGATTTTCTATCGCCTTCAGGATTTGTTCGTGCTTCGCGAGCGATTCGCCGTAGTCGCTGTAATCGATCGCGGCAGCGGCATACAGAATCCGATCGACCCAGTCACGGATTCCTTCCACCGCACGGACTAAGAATTTATTGTTGCTCAGCCTGGCGACCCCCATGTGGAAGGCTCGATCGGCTTGGATAAAACGCGCATATTTGGCTTTGTTGCCGGTGACGAAGGGGACAAACGCGTGGCGCTTGAGATTCTCGAGGGTGATATCGGCGTGTTTCCTTTTGGCGGCGAGCTCCGCCGATGAGGCCTCTACAAGCATACGCCACTGGTAGAGCTCATCCACATCTCTGGTGTTCATAAGGCTTACGAAATAGCCCTTATTGGGGACGTAGCGAAGGAAGCCCTGCTGCTGCGCGCGGGCAGCGGCCTGACGGACCGGGGTACGGCTTGCCGAATAGCGGTTGGCTAATTGTTCCTCGGTGATGCTGTCGCCCGATCGGAAGCGGCCAGTAATGATGTCCTGCTTGAGGCCTTCGTAGATCTGCTCGGTCAAGAAACCCCTGGCCGAATTGCGAGAAGCTGCTACTCGTTTTTTGCGGGGAGCATTTGCCATTTCGCGAAATCCCTTTTGTCGCGGACGGTATCGTCGAAAGTGGAGACGATAATACTCTTTAAGTGGCGAGGGTGAGAGGAATCGTCGCGCCGATGGTTGCAGGGCGCCCGGCGGACCGTCCAGCCTGAACCGAGTAAATACATTCAAAAAACAGATTGGATACAATTGGTATTTGTTCTTGACTCCCGCTGGTATCCGCGTTATTTTTCCAGCCTAGCTTACTTCAGGTTTCCGGATTTACGCCGATCCATATACTCGCCCCACAAGCCGCCTCAGGGAGCCGCCTATGATTCCTAATTGGAAATCCGTTTTGGTCCTAGTGTTTCTGATTGGTTGTTGTCCAGTTGCGAGCCACGCGCAGAGCGCGGAGACCGGAGCGCTCGCCGGCAATGTATCGGACCCGACTGGCGCGGTTGTGCCGGAGGCCAATGTAGAAGCGACCAATGAATCCACCGGGCAAATCCGTACCTCGGTGTCGCGGGCCGACGGGAGATACACTGTCGCGCTGCTGCCGCCGGGCATTTACAAAGTCGCGGTGAAGAAGACTGGCTTCCGGGAAGAAATCGAAAACGATGTGCATATCGACGTCGGGGGAACGGCGCGGTTGGATATTGTGTTGGCATTAGGCGAGTCCACCCAGCAAGTCACCGTTCAAGGTTCCCCAACAATGACCGATACCGAGTCCAGCACCTTGGGGCGAGTGGTGAACCAGCAATCAGTGCAAAACCTGCCGCTGGTTACCCGCAATTACACCCAGATCATCGGCCTCTCACCGGGAATCGAAGCTCCGGTTACTAACGCTACCGAGCTGGGCCGCGGAAGCGGCGGGACTTCACCGACGCAGACCACCTCCGGTTTGTTCGTGAACGGCGCCCGCTCGTACGACAACAATTTCCAGATGAACGGGATCTCGGTCAACGATAACGAAGCGACCGGCGCCTCCAGCGGCGGGATACCCATTCCCAACTCCGACACCATCGTTGAATTCAAGGTGCAGACCGCTCTTTACGATGCCGCCTACGGGCACAATGCAGGGGCCAACGTGGATGTGGTAACCAACGGCGGCAGTAACCAATTCCATGGCAGCGGGTTTGAGTTCTTCCGGAACGAAGCCCTGAACGCTAACGATTTCTTTTTCAACTCCACCGGGCAGCCAAGGCCGGTGCTGAGGCAGAACCAATTTGGTTTCACGTTGGGCGGGCCGATTTGGAAAAATAAATTGCTATTCTTTGTTTCGTATCAAGGAACGCGTCAGCAAAACGGGGCGTCGACCGCGGTGAACACCACGTGTACCGCAAGTCTGTTTTCGCCGCCGCTGACGGACGATCGTTCCGCAGGGGCGTTGGGCGCGCTATTCGCCGGGCAAGCGGGAGCAGAAGGTGGGACGGCAATCAGCGCCGATGGATCGAACATCAGCCCGGCTGCTCTAAATCTGCTGCAGCTAAAGCTTCCCAACGGAAGTTTCCTGATTCCGACGCCGCAAGTTGTCGATCCCTCCAAACAGTTCGCCAGCCAGGGTTTTTCCACCTTTTCCGAACCATGCACATTCAGCGAAGGGCAATACATGGGCAACATGGACTACCTGATGTCGTCCAAAGGGAAAATCTCAGGCCGATATTTCATGGCGAATAGCGATCAGAAAGTCACCTTCCCGGTGGGCACGTTTGTCGGGCCCGGAAACGTTCCTGGTTTTCCGAGCAACTCTATTAACGATCCCCGGGCGCTCTCCGTGGCCTATACGTATGCCTTCAATTCGCAACTGCTCAACGAGTTGCGCTTCGGATACACCCGTCTGCTCGGCGACCTGAGCCCGACCTCTCCCTACGCGTTTTCAGGCGTTGGAATTTCGGAAGGCGCGCAAAACGATGGCTTGCCCACAATTTCGATCCAGGGCTCGCTCAATATGGGGCCGGGTGGGCCGCTGGAATTTGTGCAGAATAATTATGCCTTTGAAGATTCCGTCTCTTACGTCCGCGGACGCCATTCCATGCGCTTCGGCGGCGGCTATACGCTGCTGCAAAACGATCTCACCAACGTCAAGACCGGTGGAACTCTGCTGTTTCTGAGCTTCCCTGATTTTCTTCTCGGCCAGAGCGCCGCGCAGAACGGATCAGGATTCAGCAACGTATTCGGCTCGCTTGATGCTTTCGGGCTCTTCGATCGCAACTACAGCGCTCGGGAAAACGACGCCTATTTTCAAGACGACATCAAGCTGACCAGCCGGTTCACCTTGAATGCCGGCCTGCGATTCGAGCATCTCGGTTTATACGATGATTCAGGCGGTCGAAATTCCAATTTCGATTCCCAATTGGCCGACCCGAACCCGCCAGCTTCCGGCTCCATCCAGGGCTACCTGGTGGCCTCGAATTACAAGGGGACAGTCCCGCAGGGCGTCACCCGATCGGATAACCCGTTCGCCGTGAAGGGAAACGGACAAAACACTTGGGGCCCCCGGCTGGGCTTTAGTTGGCAAGTATTGCCGGCATCATCAAGATTTGTTCTTCGCGGTGGATACGGAACTTACTACTCGCGACCGACGGGAGAGGCTTACGTCCAGAGCGACTTTGGAGCCCCTTTTAGCGTCACGCGCATAAACGTTGGTTCCACCGACGCTAGCGCCACACTCACCAATCCGTTCGCGCCGGCTCCCACCCTTCCGATCTTCCCCGCTTATTCTCCGGGTTCCGACATCACTTCGTTCGGCGACGGTCAGACCTTCCGGCCTGGAATCGTGCAGCAATACACCCTGAATCTACAAACGTCGCTGGCGAACAACTACCTCCTGGAAGTCGGGTACGTGGGCACACGGAGTACAAAACTGTTGCTGCAGCGTTCTGCGGACCAAGCCTTGTCGGCCAGCGCGGGGGATCCGATCCGAGGCGTTACGTCCGACACCGTAGCTAACATTCCTGAGCGTCAGCCGATCGAGGGTTTCGCGCCGGACAGTATGGTCCAGGTGGAATCCTCAGGGGCGGCTTGGTATAACGGGCTGAACGCGAGTCTTACCAAGCGATTCAGCAAAGGCCTGCAGTTTCTCGCGTCCTATACTTACTCGCGCACCTTGGACACCGCCGGCGCCGCCGTCAACCTGACATCCGCCGGGAATGCCATCGTGACAGGGAATCAGAATGACCCAGGGGCACGTTATGGCAACACCGACTACAGCCGTCCGCAGCGATTTGTGTTCAGCTATGTCTACCAATTCCCAGGTCACGAGAGCCAGAGCGGTTTGGCCGGTCATCTTCTGGGAGGCTGGCAAACTGCGGGAGTTGTGACGATTCAGGCCGGTCAGTGGATCACGATCTTGGATACCAATCCCAACAACGTATTTGGGATTTCCGAGGATCGAGCGGAAATCGCATCTGGCTGCGCGCAGTTGGCGACGCCGGGCTCGGTGCAAAGCCGTCTGAACGACTTTTTCAACGCCTCTTGCTTCACGAATCCTCCGGTGATTGGAAGCGACGGTATCGGGACTGCGTTCGGCGATAGCGGCGTAGGGATCGTGCGAGGTCCGGCACAGAATAACTTCGATCTGGCGATGATTAAGCGGACCAAAATTGGCTGGCCCTCCGAAAACTTGAACCTGGAATTCCGCGCCGAAATGTTCAACGCATTTAACACGCCCCAATTCTCGAATCCTGACAATAGTTTCAGTTCGCCCACCTTTGGGCAGATTGCGACCACGTCCGTCAATCCGCGAATCGTGCAGTTCGCGGTGAAGCTCAATTTCTGAGGCGCGACATAATTCCTACCGGCTATATCCAATGGTGGCTTCAAGGGCGAGGTGAAGGAGACATAAGAGTGCCAAGGCGATTCTTCTCCAAACTGGCGGTGGGCGTCGCGGCGACTGCCGCGGCTATCGTATGCGCCGCTGGGTCAGCGGAACCGGCGTTTGCGGGGGCCGCACCCGGTTCAAAGTTCGAGGTCTCCTTTTCTTCCTCGCTTCGAAACACACCCGTCACCGGCCGGATGTTGGTGATCATCTCGGCGCACAATGACACAGAACCACGGATGCAAGTTGGCGACTGGGACAACCGGGTTGCCCCGGTTCTTGGCGCAGATGTAGATCAGCTGAAGCCCGGGCTTGCCGTGGTGATAGATCCAAGCACGTCAGCGTTTCCGAGCCATTTAGGCGATCTACCGAGCGGGGATTATTACGTCCAGGCAGTCTTAAACGTTTATACCGAGTGCCATCGCGCAGATAGCCACGACCTTTGGGTGCACCTTGACCAGTGGGAAGGGCAACAGGCCGCCGTTTCGCCTGGTAACTTAATCAGTGAAGTTCAAAAGGTGCATCTCGATAGCGACCAGCCGTTTGACATCCACCTGGCGCTGAGCAAAGTCCTCCCACCGGTGGAGGTTCCCGCCGACACCGAATGGGTGAAGCACATTAAGTTCAAGAGCCCTTCGCTGTCGACGTTCTGGGGATGTCCTATCTATTTGGGCGCGACGGTGTTGCTGCCGAAGGGATACGAGAGTCATCCGCAGACCTCCTATCCGGTGTTCTATCTTCAAAATCACTTCACGCTGGATGCTCCGTTCGGTTTCGATGCGGCTGCGCAGGAGACGCATCCTACTTCTGACGAGGTGACCGCGGCGGACAAGGGACTCAATGTCGCTGCGCCCACTAGACCGCTGCGTCTTGCCGCGGAAGCCTTGGTGATGCCCGAAACCTCGTACGAATTCTACAAGGCATGGACATCCGATAAATTCCCCCGGGTGATCGCGGTGACATTCCAACACCCCACACCCTACTACGACGATTCATACGCGGTGAACTCCGCGAATAATGGCCCGTACGGCGACGCCATCATGCAGGAATTAATTCCGGCCGTAGAGGCTCGCTTCCGCATTATTCGCAAGAGCTACGCTCGAGTGCTGGCTGGCGGTTCAACGGGCGGTTGGGAGTCTCTGGCACTGCAGGTGTTTCACCCAGACTTCTTTGGCGGCACCTGGACTTTTTACCCCGATCCAGTGGACTTCCGGCGCATGGGGGTCGTAAACGTGTATGAGGAGAAAAATTTCTTCGAGGCGGCGGAGGAATGGATCCATCCTCCCCATTACTTTCAGCGCTCCTCGGACGGCCAGCCGCGGATGACCAATCGTCAGGTAGCCGAGCTCGAATCCGTTCTGGGTAGTAAGTTGAGGTCCGGCGGGCAATTCGCGATCTGGGAAGCGACCTACGGCCCCGTCGGTGGTGATGGGTATCCAAAACCGCTTTTTGACACGGTAACGGGCGAGATCGATCATTCCGTTGCGGTGTACATGCGAGAACACGGCTACGATTTGCGTGAATACCTGCAGTCCAACTGGCCGAAGATAGGGCCCAGCCTGGTGGGCAAGATTCACGTTTTCAGCGGTGATATGGACAATTACTACCTCAATCTGGGCGTATATCTTCTGCAAGACTTTCTCGCCAACACGGATGCTCCCTACTACGGCGGGACGTTTCAGTTTGGGCGGCCGATGAAAGGCCACGGTTGGCAGCCGACAACCAATTTCGAGTTGATCCGCACGATGGCTGGGCAGATTGCGAAAAGCGCCCCCGCTGGCGAAGACACCACGCAATGGCACTATAACTAGGCACAACCACTAGATGCGCGCCGCCGCTGGGGTTCCCTGAGGCCGCACACTCATTTCCTTCTCGAATCACAAGCATTCGATTTGTCTATCTGAGTTTGAATTTTTCGGGCTTTTCGTTGGCCGGCAGCGTTTCACATTCAACGTTCTTCAGCGTATAAGCGTATATTTGCGGAGAAACTGTGGATAACTCGAACAACCGTCTTGACACAACTGCGATTGGGAAGTAACGTTCGGTTTAATTTTTGGGGGGCCAGAATTTGGGGGGGATTTTCAGTCGCTCCAGGCAGAAAAGCAGGAATTCCCAAATTAGAGGTCTCCTTATTACTTGGCTTGGATGTGGCGAGCGCTGGCTTGCGCGTGAATCGAATAAGCTGCGGGTTTTGCGTCGCTTCCTTATGATCGCAGTGACCTTAGGATTTCGAGAAGGGGTGTCGAAGATGAGCAAGAAATTGGTTTTCGTGGTGATGGCCTTCGTGGTTGCGCTGTGCGTCTCACCGACGGTGTATGGCCAGGCGAATGCGAGTTTTTCCGGCACGGTTACGGATAAATCGGGATCGGTGATCGCAGGGGCTTCCGTCTCCGTTGTTTCACAGGATACCGGCGCATCACGCGCGACCAACACGGATGAGTCAGGCCATTACCTGATCACTCTGTTGCCGCTGGGCAGCTATACCGTCCGTGTGGACTTCAAGGGCTTTCAGAGCTCCGAGCAAAAAGACGCTCGGCTGCAAGTGGACGAGCATCGCGAACTGGATTTCTCACTCTCGCCTGCGTCGGTCAGTTCGTCGGTAGAAGTGACGGCGACGGACGTGGCGGTGGAAGCCGCGAATGCTTCGCTCGGCCAGGTGATCACCTCGCAAGAAGTTGCCGAATTGCCCCTGAACGGGCGCGACTTCGTGCAGCTCGCCAACCTCACTCCCGGCACCATTCAGGAAACCAATCCGAACAGCTTCTTCACCACCGGCGCCAGCAGCGAAGTGGCGGCGCGCGGGTCATTTTCCTTGTCGGTCGGCGGGTCGCGAGCGAATTCTACGGACTGGCTGCTGGACGGCAACGACAACAACGAACTGACCGCCGGAGGTGTGGCGATCCTGCCTTCGATCGACGCGATTCAAGAGTTTAAGGTGTTGACCTACAATTACTCCGCGGAATTCGGGACCCGTGCGGGTCCCACGGTTCTGGTGACAGAGAAATCGGGAAGTAATGCCTTTCACGGAACGGCGTACGAGTTCCTCCGCAATACCGACCTCGACGCGCGAAGCTTTTTCGCGTCTTCCACCGAGAAGTTCAACCTGAATCAATACGGTGGTTCGCTCGGCGGACCGATCCGCAAGGGCAAGACCTTCTTTTTCATTAACATGGAGCAAAAGAATCAACGCCACGGAATCATTTATACCGGCTTGGTGCCCACCACCGCTATGATCAACGGCGATTTCACCAATGATGCCTTTGGGAATCCGCGGCCAGTGGGCGCTCCCGGGGCAATCACCAACCCGAACGTGAGCGGGATCACTGGAGCCAATCCCTATTTCCAGTGCGACGGCGCAGGCAATCCGGTGCCCTCTGCCGCGGACGGCAGCCAGGCCGCGGGAACGGACTGCAATAAGGTTCCATCGGGCCTGATCAATCCAATTGGCCAGGCGATGATGCAACTGTATCCGGCGCCCAACGCCAACAACGCCGCGCTTGGTTACAACTACGTGAACGAGCCGGTGCGCAAGCTGGATGAGAAAACCTTTGACGTCAAGCTCGATCACAACTTCTCGACTGCGGATTCGTTCATGGGACGCTTTGCTTACGATCAGGCGAACTCCTATGTCCCTGGTGGAGCGCCCGGATTTGCGGAAGAAAGCCCCTTTGCCAGCAATCAAGGGATCATCAACCACGGACGCAACGCGGTGCTCCGGGAAACACACGTTTTCTCCCCGAACACCGTGAACCAGATCACTGGCGGCTATAACCGGATCTTCGACTACATCACATCGATTGGGACCGGATCGTGCGAGGCGACCAAGCTCGGCATTCCCGGTGCAAACACCAGTTGTACTCCCGCAGGCGTCTGCGAGCCAGGCGGGGTGAGTTGCGGACTGACGTCGTCGCAGCTCGACGGTGGTTACTGGTCAGTGGGTGACCGCGGCTACTCCCCGGACCAGGGCGGAACCAATGTCTTTTCCATCTTCGACAACCTGGACTTGATTCGCGGCAAGCACGACATCAACATTGGCGCATCCCTTCGCGCCAATCAGATGAACGTTAAGACCGAGTCATTTCAAGACGGTTATTGGATCTATACAGGGTTTTGGTCTGGCGAACCGGAAGCGGATTTTCTGCTGGGCCTGCCCAGTTTGGCGATCCACGATCAAACCTTCAACGGTCCCACAACTGGCAGGCGCTGGAAGATGTACCGGCCTTATGTGCAAGACGATTGGCGGGTGTCCCGGAGCCTGACTCTGAACCTGGGCTTGGCTTGGGCGCTAACCACCCCGGTCACCGAGGCCCACAATCGCATCGCCGACTTTAACCCGGCCACTGCTCAATTTTTGGTTGCAGGGCAGGGTGCGAGCAACTCCGCAGGTATCCTGATGGACAAAACAGCGCTTGAGCCGCGCATCGGCATCGCCTGGAAGCCGTTCAATAGCGACAAGACCGTGGTCCGCGGCGGTTACTCGATATTTCACGACTCGTCGTGGAACCAGGGTGACCAGGGCTTGTGGCAGAATCCGCCGTACTTCGCGGAATCGGACTATTTCGGCTTTGGCGGCGCGTGCACCTTCGCAGGCGCGGCTTGCGCTAACGCTGGACTGACGCCGACCGCGCAAAGCTCTTCCACCGGCTTCGTTCCCATTTTTACCTCGTCACCCAATCCCGCGTCCTTCACTGGGACGATTCAAGCCCAGGACGTCAATTTCAAACAGGGCCGGGTGCAGCAGTTTAACGTAAACGTGGAGCGCCAATTGCCCGGTCAGATTGTGCTGACCGCTGGATATGTGGGCTCGCGCGGTTCGCACATTCTCACCGACGGGAATAACCTGAACATCGGCTCTCCCGCCGCATGCGGAAGCGTATCCGGGTACACCTTGGGATGCGGACCGGGCGGAACGGCGTTCGGCGTGCCCTACACCGAATTCCCATACTCCACGGTGTCTGACATCGAAGACATCGGCGTCTCGCACTACAATGCGCTTCAGATCAAGGCGGAGACCAAGAGTTCGAGGTACGGAATCTACGCTTTGATCGGTTACACCTATTCTCGCAACTACGACAATTCGTTGTCTGATGGCCTGGGCACTCCGCTAGGCGCAACGTACTTCCCGCTGCCAGGCTGGCAGAAACTGGATTGGGGGCTATCGCAAACCAATCTGAATAACGATTTCACCGCGAGCGTGGTCTACGACTTGCCGTTCGGCAAAGGCAAGAAATATGGCAGCGACTGGAACGGAGCGGCCAGCGAGATCCTGGGAAATTGGGAAGTGACGGTAATCGAAAAGGTCACGTCGGGATTCCCGGTCTTCGTGGTCGATAGCGAAAACGGGTCAGGCGTGAATTTCGAAAACGACGGAAACGACCTGAACCGCCCGAATCAGACTTGCGGCGCCAAGTTGGGCAGTCCGAGCCTGGGCGAGTGGTTCAATACTTCGTGTTTCTCGGCGGCGGCGGCAGGTGAACTAGGGACTGCGGGACGGTCTCCGGTTAACGGCCCGGGCTTCGTGAACACGGATTTCTCGCTCATTAAGAAGTTCCCACTGCCGCGCGAAGGAATGCGTCTGGATTTCCGGGCGGAGTTTTTTAACCTCTGGAATCACCCGCAGTTCGGTACCCCGAATTCCGATTTCAACGCACCTGCGGAGTTCGGAGTGGTGAATACCACGGTCAACAACCCGCGTCTGATTCAGTTCGGGTTGAAGCTCCAATTCTAGTGCACAGCATGACGGGACAATCAGGGATCCGAAAAGACCGGCCCATCGCAATCGCGATGGGTCGGTCTTTTTTTGGGCTCGCGCTGGTATTCCTTTGCATTCTCGGATGGTTCCCCGCAGCGGCGCAGGAACGCATCAAAGTGATCGTCGACCAGGATGCTCGCGGCCCGGGAACCAGCGACCAGCAGGCGATACTCGTCTTCTTGCAGTCGGAGAAGTTCGACGTGCTCGGCATCACCACCGTCAGCGGCGACCAATGGGTGAAAGAGGAAACCCAGCACGTCTTGCGCATGATCGAGGTTGCCGACCGCACCGATATTCCGGTGATCTCCGGCGCCGAGTTTCCGCTGCTCAATTCCAAAGAAGAAAGCGAGCGCTGGGAAGCGCTCTACGGGAAATTTGAATACAAAGGCGCGTGGACGGAGAGGTTTGAAGCCCAGCGCTCCACCATCCGCGAAGAGCCTTATCACGCCCCCGATGTGGTTCCTCCCATGCCCGAAGGCGAGCCGCACACCAAAGCGCTGCCCGGCACAGCCGCGGAATTCATCGTAAAGATGGTCCACAAGTATCCCGGCCAGGTGGTTCTCTGGGCCGGCGGACCGTTGACTAATTACGCCCTGGCTTTGAAGCTTGATCCTGAAGTGGCCACGCTCGCGAAAGAATTCGTCCTGATGGGCAGCGGATTTTATGCCACTACCGGCGGCATCGATTCCGGGGCCCATGACTCGCGCCGGGAATTCAACTGGTGGTTTGATCCGGAAGCGGCGCAAATAGTGTTGCGCGCTCCCTGGAAGAAAATGACCATCACCCCCATCGATATCTCGGTGAAGACCCGCCTCAGCCCGGAAATCCGAACCGCGATTGCCAAGGTGGATACTCCCGTTACCCGCTACCTGGGGAAATACTCCCTTCCGGGATATATGTGGGACGAAATTGCGGGAGCGGCGTTGATTGATCCTTCGATTATCACCGGACAAAAGCAATTCTACGTGGATATCGACATAGATCACGGCGCCAGTTATGGCAAGACCATCTTTTGGTGGCCGACGACGCAGGTTCCTCCGTATCTGCACTTGGCAAACGTTCAGTTCGATATCGACGCGGAAAAGTTCTATAAGCTCTATATCGATTTAATGACTCACCCCCTGAGTCCGGAACGAGCAGCACACCATTAGCTTCAGAGATTGCCGCTTCGAGAGAAGGAACGTGGACGCTAAAAGGTCGCGCTGGCTACTCCTGCCATTTTTTCTCCTTCTTGCCGCCTGCCCTGCCGGGTGGGGCCAGGCTCGCCGCAAAGTAATCATCAATCAGGATTGCTCGGGCCCTGGCGGCAGCAATATGCAAACTCTTCTGGTGATGATCCAATCTCCGCAGGTGGAAGTGCTGGGGATCACCGTGGTGAGCGGGGACCAGTGGCGGGACGAAGAAGTGGCGCACACCTTGCGGCTGCTCGAGATCATTGGCCGCACGGATATCCCGGTAATGGCGGGAGCGGCTTTCCCGCTAGTGCGAAATCATGAGGAAAGCGTGCTCTGGCAGGAGCGCTTCGGGAAAGTCGCGTACGCCGGGGCGTGGGATCAACGATGGTGGCACGAACCGTTTGTCGTGCCCACCCTACCCGAGGGTTCGCCCACGGCCAAGCCATCCTCGGAAGATGCCGTACATTTCCTGATTCGCATGGTCCACAAGTACCCGCACGAAGTCACCATCTACGAAGGTGGCCCAATGACCAATCTGGCGTTGGCGACCACCATCGATCCACACTTTCCGGAATTGGCGCAGGAACTGGTCTTCATGGGAGGTAGCCTGAATCCCGTTACCAACAACCCGGAGTGGGCGAACACTCCGCGCCACGAGTTCAATTTTTGGTTAGATCCGGAGGCGGCGGAGATCGTTCTCCGCGCGCCATGGAAGAAAATTGTTTGCACCACGGTGGACATTTCCGAGAAAACTCACCTGACGCCCGCGATGCTGCACGAGATCGAAGCCAGCGGAACCCCTCTCGCCCGCTATGTGGTTCGCTATTTCCCCACTGGACCGGGCGCGGACATTATGTGGGACGAGTTGGCCGCGGCTGCGTGGATCGATCCAACGATCATTACCAAAAGCGAGACGCGCTACATGAGCGTTGACCTCGACGCTGGAGCGGGCTACGGGAATACGTTGACCTGGGGCGACAAGGACAAACCCAAAATCGCCCGCGGGCCGGTGGAGGTCCAGATGGACCTTGACAACGACAAATTCGATCGGATGTTTGTGAAGCTGATGAGCGCTCCGGTGCAGGCGGACCAGCGATGAAATACTGCCGATTCCTTCTTTTGCCCGCGATCGCGGTGCTACTGGCTAGCCCCAAGTGCGTGGGGCAGGAAAAGGCTCAGGAGAAAGCACAGGAAAAGCGGAAGATCATTGTCGATCAGGATGCCGCCGGGCCCGCCGGCACCGATCAGCAATCGATGCTTCTCCTGATCCAGTCTCCCCAGACCCAAGTCTTGGGCATCACCGTAGTAACCGGCGATATGTGGCTTGACGAGGAACTCGCGCACACTTTGCGCATGCTCGAGCTCATCGGACGCACCGACATTCCCGTCGTCCGCGGCGCTGAAAACCCGCTGGTCCGTAGGCGAGACGAAACTCTGCAGTGGGAGGAGCGATACGGGCCGGTCACTTGGCTTGGCGCGTGGACCCCGCGGGTGTACCACCCAGCAGACATGGTTCCCACTCTGCGCGAGGGAAGCCCCTCCACCAAACCGATTGACGAAGACGCCGCCCACTTTTTGGTACGTATGGTTCGGCAATATCCGCACCAGGTAACCATTTACGAGGGCGGCCCGATGACCAACCTCGCGTTGGCCATCTCCATCGATCCGGAATTCCCCAGCCTGGCCAAGGAACTTGTTTTCATGGGCGGAAGCCTGAATCCGCAGACCAGCGATCCCGAGTTTGCCAATTCGCCGCGGCACGAATTCAATCTCTGGTTCGACCCGGAAGCAGCTCACATCGTGCTGCGAGCCAAGTGGCGGAAGGTGGTTTGCACGCCGGTGGACATCTCGCTGAAAACCAAAATGACCCAGGAGATGATCGACCGCATCAAGCAGGGCACTAGCCCGTCCGCGCAGTATATCGGCAAGTACGCTCGGTTGTGGGGAAACGGCTACATGTGGGACGAGCTCTCCGCTGCGGCGTGGCTCGATCCGAGCATCATCACCAAGACGGAAACTCGGTTGGCCGATATTGATCTCGACCGCGGCGCGAACTATGGAAACCTGCTCACTTGGAGCGCCGAAGGCAAACCGAAAACGGATGCCCAGCCGATCGAAATCCAAGACGACCTGGACACCGCGAAACTCTACAAGCTGTTTATTGAACTGCTTAGCGCGCCCACGCCCTCACCAACCGCCCCGTAGAGACAGACGCTGTAATTTGGCTCGCATCTTTATTTTCATAAACTACTGTGGAAGTTGCTCCAGCTCTTTTTCGGCTTGGGGATGGCCGGGATGCTGTTTGAGAAGTTCAAGAAGAACCGCCCGTGCTTTTTGAGCATCGCCCTCGATGGTGTAGAATCTGGCGAGATTTAAGTACGACTGATCGAAGAACGGCGCCACGCGGATCGATTCCCGGAAGCTTTTCTCCGCTTCCTCGGCGCGGTGGGTGCGCAAATAGAGAATGCCCAGGTTATTCAGCGCTTCGGGATATTCCCGACGCGAAGCCAGGGCCTTTTGCAAATACTCCTGGGCGAGCCCCGTGTCGTTGAGTTGCGCAAAGACCATGCCCAGGCCGTAGTTCGCTTCAGCGTCCTCGGGGCTCAACTGGAGGGCTCGCTCCAGCACCTTTTTAGCTTCTTCCCAGCGCTGGGCTTGACGATAGGCGCTTCCTAGGTTTTCCAGGCTGATTACGAAATCGGGATCGATCTGCAGGGCGCGCTGAAAATTCTGGATAGCCTCATCGGTCCGTCCCTCGCGCGCCGCCAAAATTCCCAGGTTATTCCACGCTTTGGGCATGGTGCTGGGATAGTTGGCGTGAAGCCCGATCGCGCGTTCGAAACTCCTGCCAGCTTCCGAGTTCTTTCCCTGCTGCAAATAGACGCTTCCCAAGCCATAGAGCGCCTCGGCGCCCGAGGGATCGTCTCGCATCGCCAGTTGAAAGAACGCTTCCGCTTGATCCATGTATCCGCGCTCGAAGAACGTTGAGCCGAAGGAAAGATAGTTGCGCTCGCCCTCGAAGGATTCGCTCACGCCTGGAAAAGGCAGCGCCTTCGCTAAGCGCTCCGCCGCCGTTCGCGGAATGCCCCGAGCGTCGGTTTCGAAGCGGCCTGCCGGAATCGGTCCCTGATATATCTTGACGATTGCTCCGGCTTCATCGATTAAGAAAGATGTAGGAAGGCTCAAATCGCGGTGCCGGTCAAAAACGTAACGATAGAGAATGTTGTAAATCGCTGTCAGGTCCGGAGACGAGCGCAGTATCGGCACAGAAAGATGGCCGTAAGCCGCCAGTACTGCGTTCCCGCTCGCCCCGGGGGACTCGTCAACGTTTGCCGTGAGCAGTTGGAGTCCCTGGTTCGCCCAGCGCTCGTATGACTGATCGAAATTCGTGAGCTCGGCTTGAGAATCGGGCGACGCCGCGGACCAAAAATGGAGAAGCACCGGCTTTCCTCGCCGAGCGGCAAGTGTCTGCGCTCGGCCTGCCTGATCAGAAAGAGAAAAATCGGGTGCCGCGACGGGCGCGAGCAACCACGTTTCCACGGAAACTGGCAGCGCCTTCGCTTCTGGAACAGAAACGGGGGCCGTGTCGGAAAGGGAAGGCCGCGGTGCGGGCGGCTTGAACGCCTCCATGCGCGAAGGCGGTGTGCCCTCTTCGACCCATATCCGGTGATTGAGCGGCAGGCCGCGAAGGTCCTGCACCAATCCGCTCGGCCAGCGGATTGAAGCGGCTACCAGAGCTTTTGGACCTCCCAAACCAAAAAATAGTTCCTTGCTGTGCTGGGCCAGAAACCCGGAGCCGGCTTGCACGAGAAGCGTCTGGCGGCCCAGCTCCGTTGTGACCGTAACCGCGGCTCCGATGGCGTCGCGATTGCTTTTCTTGCCGGATAGGCGAAACGCGATGGCCGGCCCTAGCTCCGCCATGGCGTTCTTCAAAAGCCGCAGCTGTGGGCCGCTGCGATTCTTTAAAAAGACCTCCACCCGGCCATCGTGATCGAAGTCGGCCAGGGCAAACGATCGAGCATCTTCGATGAAGTCCAGCCCCACTGCCGCGGATACGTCGGAAAACGTTCCGTCCCGATTGTTCGCGTAGAAAATGTTGCGCTCGAAACCGCTCCAGGTGCCGTCGGAGCGAATGAGCTCGTTGACGGCATTCCATGCTTGCTCGTAATTCTGGTTGGGCCCGGCCTTGTCCGGCGAATTGGCAACCACTTGCCGCCAAAAAAAGCTGTTCAGGTCTTCCCGGTCGGTCCCCGAGATCATGCCGTTGGCGATATACAGATCGGGAAAGCCGTCGTGGTCGAAATCCCACGCGTCGCTCGACCACGACCAGCGGCCGATCATGGTCCCCGAGCGGGAGCTTTCGTCCTCAAAATCGAATCGGACGGCGCCGCGATTCCTTAACAGCGAATTGCCCATAGCGTGCTTACGATAAAGCGCGCGGATTTCCTCGCCCGCGTCTTTCTGGAAATTGCTTTGCTCCGAAACGCGATTCCCAGAAGCGGTCCACATGTCCGCAACGTACAGATCCTGTTTGCCGTCATTGTTGTAGTCCAGCCAGCAGACGCTCATCCCCGCGCCAACATCTTCCGCGCCCGCCTCCGGCGCGATATCGGTAAAGGCGCCATCGCCGTTGTTGCGGTAGAGATTCTTGCGGCCGAAATCATTCACCACATATAGGTCGGGCCATCCATCTCCGTTGTGATCGCCCCAACCGCAGCAGAAACTGAACCGTGTGTTGTTGCGATCCAGGCCAGACTCCCGCGTCACATCACGAAACGTCCCGTCTCGCTGGTTACGCATCAGAAAGTTGGGCGGACCATTCTCCGCGTCGCAATAAGGCATCGGGTATCTGTATTGGTCGGCGCCCCGGTAATAGGAATACAAGCAGAAGTAAATGTCTAGCCAGCCGTCACGATCGTAATCGGCCACCGCCGCTCCGGTGAACGAGCCTTGGGGAGGACTAGCGAACTGAAAGGCGCCGGGCCGCGAGCGGAATTTTCCGGTCCCATCATTCAGAAAAAGAAGCGGGCCGTCGGTGCGCACGACGATCAAGTCCTGGTGGCCATCGTTGTTAATGTCCGCAAATAGCGCGCAAGCCGTATTCTCCAGAATTCCAACCCCGGAGGCCGCGGTGATATCTTCAAATGTTCCGTCCCCTCGATTTCGAAAAAGGCGATTGGGAAGTCCGGCCGGCTGGCACACATAGAGGTCGTCGAACCCATCCCCGTCGACGTCCGCGATCGAAACGCCATTGTGGCCGTAGATGTCGATGCCGCACGCGCCGTCCAGCACGGTTCGCCAATGGTCCGATCCGAAAGCCAACTGCGACGCGAAAGCCGCGTTCCCGCCGAAAACTTGCGCGGCAATATCCACGAAGACCGGGTCCAAGGCGCGGCTGCGCTCCTCGTCCAACATTTGCCATTTGCGAAGACGAATCTCACCCGAAGCCAGCATTTCCCAGTCGACCTTCCAATTGCCAACGCGTTGTTCGCGGTGGAAATCGGCCCCCGTCCCCACCAGTTCGAAACGCACCCGGGTCTCGATCGGTGTGGGAAGCCCGGAGGCTGACGAGGGCAACCCAACCCCGCGGATGCTGGTCACCTGAAACTCTGCAGTGAGCATCTTCGAATACGTACTCATCGCCGAACGCCATTCCTCGAGAAACGCTTCGCGGCCGAGCGGTGTGTCCGCCGCGAACTTCGTCCTCCACACCTGCACAGCGGGTCCCGTTCTCACCTGTTGCGGCACGGCGGACTTACGTGAATTGGCCATGAAATTCGAGGCCATCACGTTTTCCAGCGCTGCGATTTTTTTCGGCGACTCCAGGAGTTGCAAGCTCCAATCTCGCAAAATCGCAGCAATTTGATCCTGATATTTCTCGGTGACGAACTCGTCGAAGCCTGCCCGAACTTTTTTCAGTACTGCGTCGAGCGCGCGTGGCTCTCGATATTGAGGATGCACATGAAACTGGCCCGGCGTCTGGGCCAGTGCGGGCACAATTTGCGGGGAACGAAAGGAATAAAACGATGGAAAACCAAGTCCTGTGGGAAGGAACGCCAGTGTAGCGCCCTGGCAATACTGCTGGAGGAACTTGCGTCGGCCCAGATCGACCAACCGACGGTTTTTTTCAGGCCTGTTCAGGGCGATGCTCTCATGTTTCCTCACGCCGAATCGAAAATCTAACACCGGTACTAACACCCGTCAACAATGGTAGCTCAAAAAGAGATCTGCGCTCGCGATCGCCGGTGACTCGGGAAATCGCCGATGCGTGCTATGCTTCGTCGGTTCTGAGCTGAACAACAACTCATGTTGCGGAGATCTTACCGTTGAACGTTCCTCGAATTACTGTCGTAGGCAGCTACGCCACCGGCTTGACCATGAAAGTCGAACGCCTGCCACGCATGGGCGAGACTGTGCTGGGGAAAGGCTATCGCGTCGACTTCGGAGGAAAAGGCTCCAATCAGGCGGTGGGTTGCGCCAGGCTCGGAGCGAAGGTCAGCTTTGTCGCTAAGATTGGAGCAGACGACTTCGGCGAAATGGCCCTGGGTCTTTATCGCAGCGAGGCCATCGACGTCGCGCACGTCAAACGAACCAACGCAGCGCCCACCGGGGTCGGCTTTATCATGGTCGATGCGGCGAGCGGCAGTAACTGTATCGGGATCGACCCGGGAGCGAACGATCTCTTGACCGCCGGCGACGTTTCCGAGTGCGAAGAAGCTTTGAATTCGTCGGCGGTGGTTCTCACCCAGCTCGAAATTCCCGTCGAAGCAGCGGAAGCGGCTCTGACGCGTGGGCGCGCGCGGGGCGCTATAACTATTTTGAACCCAGCGCCGGTCCGGCCGCTGTCTTCCTCCGTCTTGCAGATGGTGGATGTGCTCACGCCGAACGAAACGGAAGCTAAGGTGCTTCTTGGCCACAGCCCCGATGCGCGGATCGAGCCCGAGGCGATTGCGCGTGAGTTGATTAGCAAGGGCGTGAAACAGGTGGTGATGACCTTGGGCGAGAAAGGCGCGCTGATCGTGACCACGTCATCCTCAACTCGTGTTCCTGCGATACGAGTTGAGGCAGTGGATACGACCGGCGCAGGGGATGCCTTCAACGCGGGCCTCGCCGTTGCGCTAGCCTCCGGCGCCAGTCTGGATGTAGCGGTGCAATTTGCCGTCGTAACGGGCGGCTTGGCGGTTACCAGGGAGGGCGTTATCCCCGGGATGCTACGACGCGACGAGGTTCTTCAGTTTTATCGCCAGAGCGCCCTGACGCCCCCGAATTGGTTTTCGGAGAATTGGTCGAGCGCGGATTGAGTCGGTTTCCCGGCAATTATACCGCGAGGCGCCCGTCGCTTTTTAACACGGTCGCGATACTTTGAGGTCCAAGAGATGCAGATGCATTTGCTGGTAGGCTTTCTTCTGGTGCTCGCAGCAGGCTTGTTCCAGGGCACCTTTATTCTTCCCATGACTCTGGTGAGACAGTGGTCGTGGGAGCATACTTGGGCGACGTTTTCGTTATTTGGCATGTTCGTTTTCAACTGGATCATCACGTTTCTCCTCGTTCCCAATATTTTCGCGGTGTACGGTGCGTCCCCCGCGCGCGATCTCGCCCTCCTGGCGCTTTTTGGAATGGGCTGGGGCGTCGGTGCCGTCCTGTTTGGACTTGGAATGGATCGGCTGGGGATGGCCCTGGGTTATCCCGTCATCATGGGACTGATCGCCAGCCTCGGCGCGCTGATTCCGCTCCTGATTTTCTTTCCGCAGGCACTTCTCACCCGCCGGGGATTGCTCCTGCTCGCCGGTACCGCGCTCGTTGTTTTCGGCATCGTGCTGTCATCGATCGGCGGTTCGCGCCGGGCGCCGTCCGGAAATAAATCCGACGCAATACAGTCCAAGGCTTTCACCGTCGGATTGACCATCGCGGTCCTGGCGGGAATACTTTCGTGCCTGCCCAACGTAGGAATGGCCTTCGCTAAGACCGTTGTCAGTGCCGCTGGAAAAGCTGGAATCTCCGAGGCTTCGGCTGGAAATACCGTGTGGGCGCTTCTGTTCACCTTCGGATTTGTTGTTAACCTCGCGTACTGCATCTACCTAATGCTCAGAAACCGGACCTTGGATCAGTATTGGAATCGGGAGACCCCCCGAAACCTGGGTTTGAGCGCCCTGATGGCTCTGGTGTGGATCGGCAGCTTTTATCTGTATGGTGCTGGTGCCGCAAGACTCGGACGGTGGGGCGTGGTAGCGGGCTGGCCGCTCTTCATTACTCTCTCCATCGTCACCGGCTACCTCTGGGGATTGTGGAGGGGCGAGTGGCGGGATGCGCCGCCTTCCGCCCGCCGATTGCTGAATCGAGGTCTTCTTGTTCTAATTATTGCGGTGATCGCCGTCGCGCTAAGCAATTTCTTCTGACAAGGACCAACCATGTCACAGACTCCCGCGTTTTTGTCGAGTCCCCAGTCTCGGGCGCGTTGGATGCGCCACGATGTCGCGCAACTTCTGAAGCGCTTTTTCTTTTGCGAGCGCTCCCTGGTGATCACCGCCGCGGCATGGATCCCCGCCGTCGCTGCACTGGAAACGAAAATCGGACTGGCTCGTTTCGTCTGGCAAGGCGCGGAGACCGCCCATGCTTTGCGCGATCGCGTCTTCGAGCTGCGTTTCCCAAATCGTATTTTGGAGGAGCAGGGAGCCGACCATGCCCTGATCGAGCTGTTCGACAGCATTAAGAACTCGCCCTCGGTTCCCGCTTTTCTGTTCAGCATCGGCAAGGTTCTGCTCCCGGCGCTGCGCGATGCTTACCACGAATATCTCGAGGGTTCGGATACCATCGCGGATGGCCCCACTCACCGGTTTCTCGCCTTGGCGCTTTCCGAAAAGGTCGAGCAGATGGCTGCCTTCGAACGATGGGCGGACTCGGCACTGTCGCAAAATCCGGAGTCGCGCGAAGGAGCGCTTTCCTGGTCGCGTGCGGTGGTCGACCGCCTATCCGACGTGGGCGGCGTAGGCGTTGGCCCCGCGCCCTCGTCTTCCGCCGACTGGGGGTCTTTGCCAGGGGCGAAAAATTTTGTCATCCCCAGCCAGCCGGCCCGTGATCCGCGATTTTGGCCGTGCAGATTCTATTGGCCGGACGTGGTCGATCCCGCTTATCCCTATGGCGAAGGGTTGCAGCTGCAAGTCCGCTCGGCGATCAGCCATCTGAATGAAGTTTGGGCCATCGAAACCGGCGGCGTTATTTTGAATGCTTTCGCGGATGTGCTGCCCTGGGAATGGATCCACAATTCAGCTCGTTGGACCTACGATGAAGCGCGCCACTGCCAGATGGGCTATCAGCGTCTGATGAGCTGGGGTTTCGAGCCGGCTGAAATTCCTCTGGGGACCTATATTTACGAGAGCGCTTCGGGCCAAGATCCCATCTACCGCCTGGGAATGCTTTACTTTTTTGAGACCAAGAACATCCGCCACAAGCCCGCTCGCGCGCAACTCTTCCACGATTACGGCGACGCTGTGAGCGAGCACGATATGGACTTCGATTGGGCGGACGAGACGATTCATGCCGGATACGGCAGACACTGGCTCAAGGAACTGCTGGCCATTCGCGGCGAAGTCCCGACCGCGCACGAACAAGTCCGCGAGCACTGCGAGAAACTAGTGAGCGATTACGTTGCCACCGCTACCCCACAGGAAGTGGCCGACATCAAAAAGGCAGCCAGAGCGCTCATGGACAAAGCCGCCCGAAAATCGTGATTGGTTGGCCACCTCGCCCGTTCGCCGGCCGAAGGTCTTATGAACGAAGACTTGCTTTCCTTGGTTCGCGGGCGCTCGGGCCATTTTCTGCTCGAGTCGGGCCACCATGGAGATGTGTGGTTCCAGCTCGAGACGCCATGCTTGCACTCTCGCGCCATACGCCCATTTGCCGCGCGACTCGCTGAGCGGCTTAAGAACTACAACGTCGATTCGGTGTGTGGTCCGCTGGTCGAGGGAGCTTTCGTAGCGCTGATGGTCTCCCTGGAACTAGGCTGCGAATTCGTTTATGCCGAGCGCTTCGCAAACACCGCGCGCCAGGGCCTATTCCCGGTCGAGTACCGTTTCCCCAGGGCGCTTCAGCCGGCAGTTCAAGGCAAACGTGTCGCCATAGTGAACGATGTGATCAATGCCGGTTCCGCTGTGCGCGGAGCTTTTTCCGGCTTGCATGCTTGTGGCGCAGCCGTCGTTGCCATCGGTGCGCTTCTTGGGCTAGGCGATGCGTTTGCCGCGTTCGCGGCCGAAAATCGCGTCCCTCTCGAACTCCTGCAGCAAATGCCAAACAACCCGTGGTCACCGGCTGAATGTCCGCTCTGCGCCAAAGGTGAGCCGCTCGAAACTGTCTCCACCGCGTAAACCCTGTGCGAGCCGCTTTGCATGTCACTTCGGATGGACTACCGCGGACCGGATTACTCGCGGAGGTATTTCTGCGGACGTCACCGTGAACAGGACTACATCGCGGACAGGACTACGGAGTGCTGGGGCTCTCGTTCAGGTGGTGATAGTAGAAATACCCGAGCAGTGCAGCTACGCCAAACAGGATGATGTAAAACACCACCGGACGGCGCCGGCGTATGCGAATGTCTCCCGCGTTTTTCTTCATGCCCTTGGACCCGCCGGAATCGGTGTCGGTTTGATCCGCAGGATCATCGTCCACCACCACGCGGTAAGACTGTCCGTCGTTGACGGTCTGGATTTGGCCATCCACATCAATATCCAGCGCGCCGTGAAAACTGGTAACGATCAGTTCGTGCGGCCCCGCAATCATCACCTGGCCATAGCTCCCGTCCGGGCCTTTGGAGCGAACGATTCCGTTGCTGGTCCGAATCTCGACCGGCTCCGCGCCAGAAGTCGAAAAGCCAGCGGTGCCGTAGGTAAGATTGGCGGCCACGCCGCCAGGAATGTCGCTGAGTGTCGCGTTGCTGTCGGCCAATAGGAACACTTGCGCGACGCCCAGGCGCAAACGCAACCGCCCCGCCGCGTTTTGCGTTGTTCCGATGACATCGCCGGAAAAAACACTCGCGCCGGCCGAGGCGTTCACGTTATCTACGCTTCCGCCCTCCGATAGGATCACGCTGCCAAGAGGTTTCGCCGCCGCTCCCCATGCGGGAGCGAGGCACAAGGAAACCAGTAGCGCTGCAGCTAAAATCCCATGGGACATGGAACGCATTTTCAGCCTCCGAGCCGGTCAAGCGAATGCAAAAGCATGAGCCGTCAGTCTAGGTGCCCGGCGAGTGGGTGTCAACCGGGAATACCCTGTATAGCCATCAGAAATAAGGGTTTAGTACGTAATGAGCGTACTGAGAGTAGGTCGAAATGGTGCATCTTCTGGTGCTCGAGCGCCCCAAAACGGTCAGGCGAGTAGATTTCCCCAGATCCGGGTTCAGGGGGAACGGGGATGCTCCCGATTCGGCGCTGCGCTTTCGCGTACCACCCCGTTTTTCGGCGGTTTGGATAGATTGCCGGGCCCGGATCTCGGGAGCCCGAGATCGTGCGGCCCGGGCAAGACGGGCAAGACGATGACTCGCTCTGGCGCCTGTGATACTCTTTCGGGAGAAATTCGTCACTGTCGCAACGGATGAGTTGCGACTCCGATCGTAATCAGTAATCACCCGCAGGAGGATGCACCGGCTGTTCTTCTGCTACCAGTGCCTGCAGAGTAGGCCGGCCAGTCTCATGACCACAATGCAGCCCATGGGAGAAAGTATGTCCAGCGATACGGCAGCAACGCAGACCGCTGAAATTCGTTTGGCGCACTCGCCTGATTCCGACGACGCCTTTATGTTTTACGCGCTGGCCACCGGGAAGGTGAAACTGCCGGGGGTGAAGTTCACCCACATCCTCGAGGATATCCAAACGCTGAATCACGCGGCCAAGACGGAAACCTACGACGTCACCGCGGTAAGTTTCTTCGCCTACGCCTTCCTGGCCGACAAATACATGCTGCTCGATTGCGGCGCGAGTTTTGGAGAGGGCTACGGCCCGATCGTGGTCTCCTCGCATCCGCTGAACAAGAACAATCTCGCCGGCAAGACCATCGCTATTCCCGGCAAGCTCACCACCTCTTATCTGGCGCTGAAGCTCTTCGAGCCTAACGTCGAAGTGGTGACCATGCCGTTCGACAAAATTCTGGACGCGGTGCGCGCCAAGGAAGTGGAAGCGGGCCTGCTGATTCACGAAGGCCAGCTGATGTACTCCCAACAGGGCCTGCATCGCGTGGTGGATTTGGGAGTGTGGTGGCAGGAGCTCACCAAGCTTCCCTTGCCTCTAGGCGCTAACTGCATTCGCCGCAGCCTCGGCACAGAAATGGCCAGGAAAGTTACCCGCGTCATTCGCGATAGCGTGGCCTACGCTCTCGAACACCGCGAAGCGGCCCTCGATTACGCTCTGCAGTTCGCCCGCGATATGGATCCCTCACTGGCCGATAAATTCGTAGGCATGTACGTCAACAAGTGGACTCTGGACTACGGCGACGCTGGGCGCCAGGCAGTGCGGGAACTCTACAGCCGCGGCGCAGCTGCCGGATTGGTACCCAAGGAATTTCAAGTGGAGTTCTTGTCCGACGCGGCGTAGCCGTTCCCGAGGATCTCTCGGCGGGGCAATCAGGATTGCTTGTTCGAAAAGGTGTGAATTCCGCACTCCAGTTTTTTTCCGCCCCAGCGTCCGGACCTCGGATTATTCGGGTCCTCGGGCAGCGCGGTGCAGGGCTCGCAGCCGATACTCCGGTAGCCCTCGTCGTATAGCGGAAGATACCCGATACCGTTGGACGTTCCGTAGTCCCACACCTGTGGCCAGTTCCAATCCGCTAGCGGGCTCACTTTCCATAGTAGTTTGCCGCTCGGCAAGCGATGCTCTTCCACTTTTTTCAGATTGGCCCGCGTCGGCGATTGCTCCCGCCGCAGGCCGGTGAACCACACCTCGAACGGCTCCAGGCCGCTTATCAGCGGCTCCACCTTTCGCAACTGGCAGCAGCGCGTGGGATCGCTGCGATTCAAAATTCCAAACTGGCTTTCCTGGCTGGCCACCGACTGCGCCGCCTCCAGATTTACCAGGTTCAGCGACCATTCCTTTACCATGCGGTCGCGAAATTCGTAGGTCTTGGCGAAGTGATAACCGGTGTCCAGAAACAGCACCGGAATGGCCGGGATTTTTCGGCGCAGCAGATCGAGCACGATCATATCCTCGAGCTGAAAGCTGCACGTCAGGCACGCCCCTGCTGGACCGGACGTGCTCAGCACCGCCTCGATCACTTGCGCGGGAGAGAGCGATTCAAGAGATTCGGGTAAAGCGGCGATGGAGTTGATAGTCATCCTAGTTTACGGGCGGCAGGCCGTTCTCGCTCCGCGTGATCCGCAACTTGCGAGCTAGCCCAAGGATTTTACGCAATGCCTCGGAATCGTCCGCTGGCAAGTTCATCACGTCTAGATCGAACACCTGGCCTGCCAAGCCGCGCGACGCGGTTTCGCGCCCGGCAGCGGAATCGCCGGAAAAGATGACCACATAGCCGAGCGACTCGGTGAGCTTCAGCAATTCCGGCAAAGCCGGTGCCGCAGCCGCTGCACCGCCAGCGAGGCCAACCACCTGAAAACCTTCCGTGAATAGCGCGCGCTCGAGTCGGACGGCTAGTTGCGGACGGCCACGCAGCAGAAATAGCGCGGGTTCATGCCCGTTCCTGGCGAACCGCTCTTCCATGGCGATTGCAGCAGCCGGAGCCGCCACAGTAAGCGCCGCCGCATCCGCGGCTTCTTCCGATTCACCTGCGGCTGTGCCCGTACCCGTAGCTGCGCTCACCTCGGCGCAAATCATCGCGGCCCCCACGGTGGCATTCGAAATGGGGTCGATCAAAATGAAGCTGCCGGTGGTGCGATTTCGCGAATAGGAATCGAAAAACAGCGGAGTCGACGTCTCGAAGTCGACGCAGGCGATATCATTCATCTCCAGTTGCTGCGCCGTCTCCTGGCCCAGCGTATTCACGTTCACGCGATAGCGCACCCCCGTTGCTTTCCCGCGCGTCTGCCGCACCCCGTGCTTCACAATATACGTCTGCCCAAGCTCCATCGGCTTCGGATGCAGCCACACCACCATCGCCGGAACGTTGCGCGACACCTGCGGCGCTCCTGCCGGGCCCACCAGCATGTCTCCGCGGCTCAAATCAATTTCATCCTCGAGTTGCACCGTCACCGACATCGGATGGAAGGCCGACGCTAGCTCGCCGTCGTACGTAACGATCGAGCGAATTCGCGTTTTCTGTCCGGAAGGCAGCGCCACCACCGCATCTCCCGGGTGAATCACCCCGCTGGCCACTTGTCCCGCAAAGCCGCGAAACGTGGCGTCGGGACGAATCACGTATTGCACCGGAAAGCGCATTTCGTGTTGCGTCGCGGTCGCCTCGGCCGGCACCGGCACGGTTTCCAGATGATCGATCAGCGTCGGACCGTCGTACCACGGCGTGCGTTCGCTGCGGGTGACCACGTTGTCGCCTTCCAGCGCGCTGATCGGTATGCACTGCACGCTGGTGATTCCCAGCCGCGAAGCCAGCGCCAGAAAATCATCCTGCCAGCGCAGAAAAACCTCTTCGCGAAAATCCACCAGGTCCATTTTATTTACCGCAGCCACCACGCTGCGAATGCCCAACAGGGAAGAGATGTACGCGTGCCGGCGCGTCTGCGGCAGCAGTCCCTTGGTGCCGTCGATCAGAATCACCGCCAGGTCCGACGTTGACGCCCCAGTGGCCATATTGCGGGTGTACTGTTCGTGCCCCGGCGTATCGGCGATGATGAATTTTCGGCGCGGGGTGGAAAAATAACGATAGGCCACATCGATCGTGATGCCTTGCTCCCGTTCCGCGCGCAGGCCGTCGGTGAGCAGGGAAAAATCCAGCGGACCGGTGGAGCGGTTGACGCGGCTGGCGCGCGCCGATGCGAGTTGGTCTTCGTAGACGCCTTTGGAATCGTGCAACAGCCGGCCGATCAAAGTGGACTTGCCATCGTCCACGCTCCCGGCGGTGGTAAATCGCAGCAAATCGCGCCCCAGATTGTTTTCCAGGAAAACGTCCAGTCCGGCATTGGCAGCGGCCGCGCGATTGGCGACGGAGCTCATCAGAAGTATCCCTCGCGCTTTTTCATCTCCATCGACCCTTCCTGATCGTGATCGATGG
Source organism: uncultured Acidobacteriota bacterium (assembly GCA_963725655.1). GTDB lineage: Bacteria > Acidobacteriota > Terriglobia > Acidiferrales > UBA7541 > CAVRXT01. The sequence goes on from CAVRYY010000002.1 coordinate 117,702, forward strand.
CGCGGTTCTCGCGCTCCGATTTACGAAACGAAATCATTTCCTCGATAATCTTGGCGATGGAATCGGCATTGGAGCGAATCGCCCCGGTGCAGGGAACGCAGCCCAGCGAGCGCATCCGGATTCTCATCTTTTCTGTTTTCTCTCCCGGCAATAATTCGCGCTCGTCGTGAATCACCACGATGGCTTCGCCCCGCCGAACCACGTTGCGCTCTTGCGCGAAGTACAGCGGCACCACCGGAATATTTTCCTTGTGGATGTACAGCCACACGTCGAGTTCGGTCCAGTTGGAAAGCGGAAACACCCGGATGCTTTCACCTTTGTCGACCCGCGCGTTAAAAATGTTCCACAGTTCCGGGCGCTGATTCTTGGGATCCCACTGCCCCAGGGAATCGCGGAACGAATAGATCCGTTCTTTGGCGCGCGACTTCTCTTCTTCCCGCCGCGCCCCGCCAAACGCCGCGTCGAAGCCGCCCTCCGCCAGCGCATCCAGCAACGATTTGGTTTTGAGCAAGCCACAGCACTTTTGCGTACCCAGCGCAAAGGGGTTGGCGCCGGCGTCCAGCGCCTCTTGATTCTTGTGGACGATTAGCTCCGCTCCGATTTCCGCGGCGTAGCGGTCCCGAAATTCGATCATCTCCGGGAATTTATAGCTGGTATCGACGTGTAGCAGCGGGAAGGGAATCTTGCCCGGGAAGAACGCCTTCTGCGCCAGCCGCAGCATCACCGAGGAATCCTTGCCGATCGAGTAGAGCATCACCGGCCGCGCAAACTCAGCCACCGCTTCGCGGAGAATGTAAATGCTCTCCGCTTCGAGGGCCTGCAAATGATTCAGCCGGCGCGCAACCACAGCCTCGGTGGCGCCAGGCTGCGATGCCGGGCGTTCCAGTGGATCCAGCGAAATTTCGGTGCCGTAGCTCATATTCTATAAATCTAAAATCCTTGCGTTTCGCCCCCAAAAAACAAAAAACCCACCGACTCGGCAACTTCCGGGTGGTGGGGAGGATGAATCGTCGAACTGGGATAGCGCTAAATCATCGACCCCCTACCTGCGCAAATGGCAGGCTGCGTGACCGCGGGCCGACAACAACAGGACATGGGAATGGGAAACGTCTTCATATCTGCACTCAATTTAAGCACAGGCGCGCCCAGATACCAATCCCGAAGTTTCCGCTGGGTATCGTTTGCCAGCCCCGGGCACCCGTATTCCCATGAGCGCCAAGCTCTTGCGTCACCGGCCCGCCGGTCTTCGCCCCGTGTTTTGTTGCCGGCCGTGCCAATTCGGCGCAAAACGTATTCCGCTGAGAAACTCCGCCGGTAATGCCAATTGACACCCCCGGCCACCATTTCCATAATTGTTGGAGAGGGGATCCAGCGGATGACTACGACCACCAAACCGGCCGAAACGTCGCGGGAGAATGCGCTTGAGAGCGCCGTCGCGCGCGCATTACGTGACAACCTGATTCCGCTGCAGCGGACCGTAGAAGACTTGCAGACGGCTTATTCCGACCTAATTTCCGCTTGTTCCTCCAGCCGCCCCACGAATGCGCTACCATCTATGGTGCGGGCACAAACCGCCGCGGCGTCGCTTTCGGCGGCCCTCGCCGTTCTGTCGAATTTCGTCACCATCACCCTGCATTCGCGCCAGCGCGGCGCTCAGTCCGGGCAAGCGGCATCACTCGCATCCTACCCGGCAGTTCCCGAGCCGCCGCCCGCAGTCGCCAGCAGGCCGGTGGAATGGACCAGCGAAGAAGCGGATACAATTGTTTCTCCGAGCATCACCGCGGCCGAGCCGCTCGAAGCGCCGGCCTCAAACACTCTGGAGGCTGGCGAGCCCCCGGCCGTCGATGCCGTCGCCTTCGACGTTTCGAACCTGACGCGCGAGCAGCAAGAGCTTCACCGGCGCGCCAATCGCGTCGCCAAAGTGGCGATGCAGGATATTAAGCTGCTGCGGCCCAAGGACGTTCGCTTGGGATGTGAGAACAAAGATATTTGTGTGCGGTTGCGAGGAGATATTGATAAAGCTCGCAAGGAATACGACCGCCGTTTTCGCGCGATCCTCGATCATCCCGTGGATTACTTTCACGCATGGATGGTGGCGATCCTCGCGGAAGGCGATGCCGAAGCGCTCGGACGATACCCGTATCCCTCGCCCGTCCTGCAACACTAACCGTTCTGCGATGAAAGAAAAATTCAGGGTCCTCGGCGCAGTCCTGGCGATAGCCATTGTGTCGCTTTTGGTCTGCGCGCCCGCACCCGCTCAGCAGGACGATCACGCCACTCCACCAGCGGATTCCGCACCGGCGCCCGCGCAGCAAGCCGACAAACCGCCGGCCAAGCCGGACGATAAAGTGCCCGCGCCGGGTGACGCAGCGCCCGCTCCGACGCCTGGTGAACAGCAGACGGCGCCGCCTCCGACGTCGCCAGACCCGGCCGCGGCTCCGCCTCCGCCGGACGCAAAACCTGCTCCCGCTGCAGCCGATCAGTCGCCTGCCGCTGCCATTCCAGCACCGGTGGATGCCGCGCCAGTCGTTCCAGCGCCGGTACCAGCCACCGCTCCAGCGCCTGCTCCAGTAAAGCGGGCTACCGCGCTGCGAGCCGCGAAAAAGAAACCGGCGGCCGCACCGCCAGTTCAAGCCACCTCCAAGTCGTCTGCAAAGTCTCCATCCGCATCTCCAAATAAATCCGGCGAGCTACAACTCGAGCAGTGGTGCCGCGCCATGAAAGAAAAAGACGCGGGCGCCTACGAGCACCTCACCGCACTCGCGCAGAAAAAAAGCGCCGGCGAGTTGGGGCAGCGCGCCGCCCTCGCCGTCGGTTATTACGACTTCACACGCGCACGATACGCCCCCGCCGCAGCGTGGCTCGAATCGGCCACCGCCGATCCAATCGTCGGGGAGTACGCTTTGTACTGGCAAGCGGAAGCGGTTCGCTCCCTGGGCGATAATGCCCGCGCCGCGGCGCTCTTCGACACATTTCGCCGCAGCTATCCCGGCTCGGTGATGAGCGAGCAGGCCGTCGCATCATTCGCGGAGACCGAACTCGCGCTCAGCCAGCCCGATAAAGCCATCGCTGCCTTGGGCCCGGATTCGGCGGTATCCGCCAGACCCCAATTTCTCTTTCTGCGTGCGCAAGCGTGGGAACTGTCGAAACAACCGGAAGCCGCCATTCGCGATTACCAGGCGGTGGTGTATCGCTATCCCACCAGCACCGAAGCGCGAGAAGCGGAACTGAAAGAAAAATTCCTGGCCAGGGACTTGGGGGATCGCGCCCCGCAGGTTCCGGTCGACCTGCAGGAGTCTCGCGCCAACCAGCTCTACACCGCCCACAATTGGCTCGCCGCGCTCGACGCTTACTCCACCCTGCTGCCCAATCTTTCCGGCCCGGAGCGTGACCGCGCTCTGCTTCGCCAGATTCAGTGCCGCGTGGCCATGGGTGCCAATTCCGGCGAGCTCTTGAGCCTGAAAATCAACGATCCCGACGCGGATGCCGAACGCTTGTACAACCTCTCGCAGTCTTACCGCTCGCACGCCCAGGAGCCGGAGATGCTGGACGCCGTTGAGCAAGCGGCGCGGCGCGCTCCGCAAAGCAGTTGGACTGAGCAGGCGTTGTTCGCCGCCGGCAATTACTACTGGGTGGCCCTCGAACGCAGCCAAGCCGCGAGCTATTACGGCCGCGTCGCTGCGAATTTCCCGGACGCGACCGATGCGGACGCCGCGCAATGGCGCGTCGCGTGGGTAGCGCACCTCGCGCGAACGCCGAACGCGGCCTCGCTTTTCGAAGCGCACCTGCGCCGTTACCCCACTTCCACGTTTACACCCGACGCCTTGTACTGGCTCGGGCGCGAAGCGGAGCGTGCTGGCGATTCTCCGCTGGCCCGCGGTTACTACGTAAAACTTCAGATGCGCTATCCGCGAAACTACTTTCAGCAACTCGCGCAAGCGCGCATGCAGAGCCTGGGCGGCGGCCCGCGCACCGATGCGCCGGTGCTGGCGGTAATCCCGGCCCCGCCGCCGGTGAAGCCGCTCGGAGATTCGGTGCCGCCAAGCGCCGCCGCGCAGAACGCGCGCGCCGGAGCGCTGCGATCGATCGCCATGGACGCATCCGCCGAACTCGAATTGCGCGCCGCCTACGCTTCTACCGGCGAACCCCGCTTCCTGCTCGAAGCGGCGCAGGAAGCTAACAATGCCGGGCAGTACGGCGTGGCCATCGTCGCCGTCCGCCAGCTTTGCCCGCAGATCGAATCACGCCGCGAGGATGAATTGCCCGCCGAGATTTGGCGCGCGGCCTATCCGCTGCCGTTTGGTCCGGAATTGATACGCAACGCGGCGCGCGCGGGCGTCGATCCCATGCTCGTGGCCGGATTGATCCGTCAGGAATCGGCGTTCAACCCGAAAGCCGTTTCGCACGCGGGCGCGGATGGATTGATGCAACTGATGCCCAAGACGGCGCGGAAAATGGCCCGCCAAGTCCACGCCGGCTACTCTCATTCGCTGCTTTTCGATCCGGACTACAACACCCGCCTCGGAACCACTTACTTCGCAAGCCTGGAAAAGAGCGCGGGCGGCGTGGAAGCGGCGCTGGCGGCCTATAATGCCGGCGAAGACCGTGTGGCGCTGTGGCAGTCCGGCCAGAATTTTCAGGAAGTAGCCGAGCTGGTGGAATCCATTCCCTTCAGCGAAACGCGCGAATACGTCCAGATGGTGATGCGCAACGCCGAAATTTATCGTGCCCTTTATGGAGGTAAGCAATGAACCCGGTGGCTCCCGAGCAGGTGCATCAGAGTCCGAAACTTTCCGTCAAAGCCTCGCAATTCACCGAATCGGTGATCCGCGAAATGACGCGCCTGGCCATGAAGCACAAAGCCGTCAATCTGGGGCAAGGCTTTCCGGATTTCGGAGCGCCGGAGGAAATCAAGAAGGCCGCGCAGGAGGCGATCGCCGCGGACATCAATCAGTACGCGATTACCTGGGGCGCCAAGCCGTTTCGCGATGCCATCGCCGATCGATTTGAAAAGACCAACGGTGTGCGCATCGATCCCGAACGGGAAATCACCGTTTGCTGCGGATCCACTGAAGCAATGATGGCTACCATGATGGCGATCATCAATCCCGGCGATGAGGTGGTGGTATTCGAGCCCTACTACGAGAACTACGGACCCGACGCGATTCTTTCCGGAGCCACCCCGCGATTCGTGAAGATGCGCGCGCCCGATTGGTCGTTCGATCCCAAGGAGTTGGCCGCGGCATTCGGCCCCAAGACGAAGGCGATCATCGTCAACACGCCCAACAATCCCACCGGGAAAGTGTTCGAACGCGCGGAGCTGGAGCTGATTCGCGAGCAGTGCCAGAAGTGGAATGCTTTCGCGATCACCGATGAAATCTACGAGCACATGCTATACGACGGCGCGAAGCACATCTCGCTCGCGACCCTGGACGGCATGCGCGAACGCACCATCACCATCAACGCGCTCTCCAAGACCTACAGCGTTACCGGTTGGCGCGTGGGCTGGGCTATCGCTCCGCCGGAAGTGAGCTCGGCCATCCGCAAGGTCCACGATTTTCTCACTGTGGGAGCGGCGGCGCCCTTGCAGGCCGCGGGCGCCGCGGCGTTGCACTTCCCGGAAAGCTATTACACCCATCTCGCCACCGACTACAAACAGAAGCGCGACCGCATGCTGGGGGTGCTAAGCGGAGCAGGATTCAAGTGCTTCAAGCCTCGCGGCGCGTACTACATCATCACCGACATTTCCGGCTTTGGTTTTTCCGACGATGTCACCTTCACCCGCCATTTGATCGAAAACATCGGCGTGGCCGGCGTCCCCGGCTCCAGCTTCTACCGCAATCCCATCGACGGCTCGCAGCAGGTGCGCTTCACATTCTGCAAGACCGAGAAAACCGTGGCCGCAGCAGAAGAGCGCCTCGCCAAGCTGAGAAAATAATTCACTGAACCTTTTTTCGGTAGGTGCCTCGCACGGCGGCTCGGTGTGTCGGGGCGCTTCTGCTTCGTCGAATCAACTTGCGGATGCGCGGGTAAAAACTGGAACTTCTTCCAGGCGGAAGCCCAGCACGAACATCGGCGTCGGCGCCACGCGGCCCCAACGGACCAATTCCCACTTCGCGCGCAGGAACTTCACTTCCGGCCGAAACGTAAGATCCAGCACCTGCCGGGTGAGCCCGCGATAAAATTCCTGCTGCATTTTCAGCAGCGGCAACTTATCCCATTCGTTGCCGTCGGCGGAGCCGTACACCGAGATGTCCACCGATTCCTGCTCGATCTGATCGGTAATCTCCAGCGCGCAGACGAATGTCCGCGTGCTGCTCTCACGGACATCCGCGACCGCGCTCTCGCCGTTCGCCGTTACCCGCGTTCCCGCCGGAATTAAATCGTAGGCCAAAGCCATTCGGAAGCTCCCTGTTCGCCGCGGATTTTAGCACAGGATTCGCGCTCCAACCCCGTACTTGATGGCGCGGCCGGGAGCCCGGCCGGCTGGCCGCCGCGCTCGTCACCGTTGGTGCCCCACACGCTGGCCTTACGTCCGGGCCTGCGAGGTTGTCGATTGCCCGTTACTGCAGATCAAATGACTGCATGTAATTCGGGATCGTCACGTTCCAGTTCGGGGTGCGTTCTTTGATCTTGCCCTGCAGCGCGTTCAGCGCTACCGGTTCGCCATGCACCAGGAACGTTTGCTTGGGCGGCGCCTGGAAACCGGAGAGCCAGCGCAGCAACTCGCTTTGCCCCGCATGCGCCGAGAGTTGCGGCAACTCGACGATCTCGGCGTGAACCGGCACTTCTTCCCCGAAGATCCGCACCGACTTCGCGTGATTTTCGAGCGCCCGCCCACGCGTACCGACGGCCTGGTAGCCTACCAGCAATACCGCGTTCTTCGCGTCGGGCAGCCGGTGCGCCAAATGATGCAGGATCCGTCCGCCGGTGGCCATACCGCTGGCGGAGATAATGATGCACGGCGCTGTCACGTTATTGATCTGCATCGATTCCTGCGGCGTGGAAGTGAGATGCACCTGGTGCACATTCAGCGGGTCACCCTTGCCCTGTTGAAAGATGCGGGCGTAATCGGCGTCGTAATCTTCGGCGTGGTGCCCGTACAACTGGGTCACCTTGATGGCCATGGGACTATCCACGTACACCGGCAGATGCGGGATGCGCTTCTCCGCCTGGAGTTTCCGGACGTAGTACATCAATAGCTGGGTGCGCCCTACCGCAAACGCAGGGACCACCACAGTTCCACCGCGGCCCGAAACGCGGTTGATCACCGCAGCCAGCGCGTCCTCCACTGATCCGGCCGGATGGTCGCGGTCGCCGTAGGTCGATTCGCACAGCAAATAGTCGGCGCGCGTAGGTGATACAGGATCGTTGAGGATGGGCACATCGTACGGTCCCAGGTCGCCGGAGAAAACCATCAATGTCTGTTTCCCGTTCTCAGTGACGGTCAGCTCGAGCCACGACGATCCCAGAATGTGTCCGGCGTCGTGTGGCTTTACCGAAAATTCCGGGCTGATCGTGAACGGATCGTTGCGCGAAATCTTGCGCAACTGCTGCAGCGCAACATTGGCCTGCGGCACGGTGTACAGTGGAAGCGGCGGGTTGTGCTTGCTGGACGACGTCATCGCGGCGTATTTGGCGTCCTCTTCCTGCAGGTGCGCGGAATCGGGCAGCAGAATGTCGCACAGTTCGACGGTCGCGCCGTTGGCGTAAATCGGGCCCTTAAATCCGTCGTGGACCAGCCGGGGCAAATAGCCGGTGTGGTCGATGTGTGCGTGGGTCAGCAGCACCCAATCGATCGAGACCGGCGGCACGGGAAGGGGATTCCAGTTCCGCAGCCGCAATTCCTTTTCGCCTTGGAATAGCCCGCAATCGACCAGCAGGCGTTTTCCTCCAGCTTCGATTAGATACTTCGATCCTGTAACGGTTCCAGCAGCGCCGAGAAAGGTGATTTTGGGCATAGGGGCAACATTGTAATGTAACCGCGCCAACTTCGCTTGGATTCTGTCGTGTTCGCTTGACCCCGCGGGCGGCACTGTCATACTCTGCGGACCTTCTCGAAACCGTGCGCCTCTCCATAAAATTCGAAGACCCGGGATGAAGACCATCGCGGCAGTGCTGTTCCTGCTAATTTGCAGTTCACCGCTCGCCGCTCAAACTGGGCCCGAGGAATTCCCGCGATACGGACAATGGGAGCTTGGCGCCCTGGTGGGTGGCGGCGCGGCGCTATCCAGTGATTCCAACGCCCAATTTGCCTTTGCCGGAGCCCGTATTGGGCGCGTGGTGACCAGGCCGCTCTCGCACGGCTGGACCCGCGGGGAACTGGAAATTGCGGTCGACGTTCTCCCGGTCTACACCGTGTCCACCTCCGTTTGGACCACCTATGGCGGAAGTTTCAAGCCGCTGGACGTGCAATGGAATTTCACCGAGGAAAACCGCCGGGTGGTTCCGTTTATCGCCGCGGCGGGGGGCATACTCTTCACCAGCCGGGCCATCCCTCCGGGATACTCGGCGTTTCCGCAGTCGCCTCCGGGTGCGACGTCGCAAGTAAATTTCACCCCGCAACTCGATATGGGTGTGCGAGTCTTCAGGCGGCCTGATCGCGCGATCCTGCTGGAGGCTGATATCGTCCACCATTCCAGCTCCGGCCTGGGCCGGTTCAATCCAGGCTACCCGCTGTCTTTGTTTTTCACCGTCGGCTATAGCTGGTACAAGTAGATATTCGGTTCGGCATGTTTGACCGGAGCAAATGGATGAAATCAGTTTCGATGACCTCCATCCGCGTGGCTCCTTCCGAAGAGAGGGCTCCTCGATGACGAAGACGTGGCAAACCAAACTCATTCATTCTGACGCAGAAATCCCTCAGGGCTATCGCTCGCTCACCACTCCCGTCTACCGGGGATCGACCACCCTGTTCCCCTCCGCTTCCGCCGTCAACGATCACTGGGATCAGCATCGCGTCGGCTACACCTACGGCCTCTACGGCACTCCCACCGCGCTCGAACTTGCCGCGCGCATCTGCGAACTCGAATCTGGCCGGTTCACCATTCTTACTCCGGGAGGCCAGGCCGCCATTTCGCTGATCGATTTCGCGCTGCTCCAGGCGGGCGATCATATTCTCGTTCCAGCCAGTGTTTACAGCCCAAACCGCAAACTCACCACCACTCTTCTTTCGCGTTTCGGCGTGACGGCCACGTTTTACAGTCCGGGTATCGGTGCTGGCATCTCCGATCTTGTTCAGGAAAATACCCGTCTCATTTGGACGGAGAGTCCGGGATCGATCACCATGGAAGTGCAGGATGTTCCCGCCATCGTTGCGGCCGCGCACGCACGAAACGTGAAAGTGGTTCTCGATAACACCTGGTCGGCGGGCGTTTTGTTTGACGCCTTCGCTCACGGCGTGGACATCACCATGCAGGCCGTCACGAAATACATCGGCGGCCATAGCGATATCCTCCTCGGTTCGGTCACCGTCCGCGAACAAGCCATCTACGAGCGCCTCGGCTCCGCGCAGCAGGTGATCGGTTACGGGGTTTCGCCGGACGATTGCAGCCTCGGTCTCCGCGGTCTGAAGACCCTCGGCGTTCGTCTCGCTGCGATCGAAACTTCCGCGCTCACCATTGCGAACTGGCTAGCGGGGCGGCCTGAAATTGAGCGGGTCCTGCATCCTGCGCTCCCATCCTGTCCGGGTCACGCATTCTGGAAGCGCGACTTCCTTGGTTCCTCCGGCGTGTTTTCGATCGTCTTCAAGACCGGGTCGACGCAGGAGCAGGTGCTTGGTTTCGTAGACGCTCTCAAGCTCTTCAAAATTGGATACAGTTGGGCCGGTGTCACCAGCCTGGCCGTCGCATACCAAATGAGAGACAACCCGGGCCAGCCGCAGTATGGTCATCGGATCGTGCGCCTCAGCATTGGCCTCGAAACTCCTGGCGATCTAATCGCCGACCTCGAACAAGCCCTCGCGATATTTGGCCCTGGCGCTTGATTCCTCGTTCCGGCCTATCTCGATCGGGCTCCTCCTGTGACTTTCGCTTTTTGTTCAGAAATTTCGGGTTTTTGCAATTTGCCGGGAATCAGATTCTACATGTCGTTGATAATCGACCACTTTCAAATTCTAATCCCCACGACTGCCGGGATTGGAATTTCGAGCGTTTCGGGCACTGGCCTCAGTAATAATGCGGAACCGTTTTCGCTTTACCGGTTCAGCGAGAGCAGCCTCCCGTTCTGTTCGGAATCTAGCACCAGAGGACGCCCCTCGGGAATAGATCAGGTCTGTGGAGATCCACGGAAGGCGATCCGGACGGAATGGTCGCAACGTCTTGGATGAATTCGTGCGGGGTAGAGTAGTGAGAAGCAGGGAGGAACCGAGTCCACTGCGCGGCTATTCGGGAAGCCGCGGACTTGTGGTAATCTTAACCGGGGCCGTGGCGCAGTTGGGAGCGCGCCTCCATGGCATGGAGGAGGTCGAGGGTTCGAATCCCTTCGGCTCCACAATTTGAAGAATCCCAAAGACTTACACTAGAAAAGCACTAATTGTTAGCAGGTGTTGTTGTCTGCCCGGCGTTTCCCTCCTTGGCATTCCTGCAAGCATGAGCGTTTTTGGCTCCGCGCGGTCCTCCCCAAACGGAATTGTAGGCACATTCTGTGCTGACTGTTCCGCTGCCGCGATTCCGAGACATTTCCTTACACTTCGGTGCGCAACAAAAATGGGCTAGTCAGGTTCAATCATCCTGATGGCGGGCGCGGTGTGAGCAACCGCGCTCGCGACGCGTGCAGGTGACGCAATGGATGCAAGGGCGAAGAGCGGCGGCGTCGAGTGACGCTATTTCGATGAACTCCGCTAGCTACTATCCGAGGGTCAGGAAACGGAGAAATAACATGCGCGTATTCCTTCTTGCTTTGTGGTTGGTTGTGCTGCTCGGTACGGCTACCGTGATTCGCGGAATTCCAGCGGCTGCGCCCACGGCGCCGCAGCAGATTAACGTGCCGCGATCCGACGGGCATGAAACTCCGCTTCGAGTTTATCCGGCCGCCGGGAATGTCCCGGGATGCGCTCCGCTGGCGATCATCTCCCACGGAGCAGGCGGATCGGAGAAAGGCCTGAGTTATTTGGCGGAATCCCTGTCGCAACTGGGATACACGGCGGCGGTGATGGGGCATCGCGAGAGCGGCCTGGCGGCGCTGCGCGCGGACATGCTGGCGGATGGGCTCCGGCCGGGGGTGCAAGCGCTGGTCGCCGATCCGAAGGCCGAGGAAGCGCGTTTGCTCGACGTGGGCGCCGCACTGAAGTGGGCCGACGGCCAATGCAAGGCGCCGTTCCGCGTATTGATGGGACATTCGATGGGTGCGGTGACGGTGATGCTGGAAGCCGGCGCAAAGAATATTATCGGCGTTGCGCCTTCCGCTGCGGGGCTGGATCGCTTCGACGCCTATGTTGCACTCTCTCCAGAGGGGCCGGGCATCATCTTCTCCGAACGTGCGTGGCACGGAATCCACAAACCGTTGTTGGTGCTCACCGGGACGCGGGATCAATCCCTGAAGGGCGGTCCGGAAGCGCGGCAGATTCCGTGGCACGACCTCCCCGGCACCGCGAGCAAATGCCAGTGGATGGGGGTGGTCGATGGAGCGACGCACATGAACTTCGCCGGCAATGGAATGGGGGCGGAGCGAGTCACACCGCTGGTGACCCAGACTGTGGCTGAATTCCTGAGTGGAGTGCGCGCATCGGCGTGCACCATGCCGGCGGCAAAGGACGGGATGACCTTGCAGATTAAGTGACTAGGATTCGTGGGATCGCCCCGCGCGTGACGGCGCAAGACGGCGGATCAGATCGACTGGGATTCTTCTATGCCGGGGGATGGGAAGCGGCGGTTGTAAAAATGGCAAGCGACCAGGAACAGCGCGGCGGCTGCATAGCTCACGGTAAATTCGGGGGCTGCGAAGATTCCCAATTTGTTTGCGACTCCCGCGCTGGTCAGACTATAGGCGTGAGTTAATCCGAAAAAGGAAAGCACCGCTCCGGACAGTAGCCATCCGGCGGCGGAAACGAAGCGGCGGTCGAGCATGTAGGCGATCGCCGCGGCCCAGATCATCGATACCAGCAGGGCTCCCTGGCTGAGCGCGATGAGCCCGTAAATCGCCAGCTCATCGCCAAACTTTGGCGCGGCGTCCAGCAGATTCGATCCGCCGGTACGCAGCGCCAGATCGACCAGCTGCAACCCCCACGAAGCGAGCATCGGAAGCAAACCGAACGCTACCGCGATGCAGTGCGCTTTGGGAATTTCCTGAAACGCTTGCGCCACCATCACCAGACCAAACCACACAACCACGATGGCCACAACTTCCAGCGGCACGAAATGCAAAATGGGAGAAATCAATCCGGTGATGCAGATGAGCAGTGTAGCCACTCCGTTGAGAATGGAATAGCCGATGCGCGCGCCGTAGGCCTTGTGAGCGAGATGCCCGAAATAAAGCGTGGTGGGAAACGGGCTGCCAAATAAGGAGGCGGCGAGGGTGGCCAGGCCGTTGACCAGGAGCGATGAGCGGGTGGGGTAGTCGTCCCCCGCCACTTTTACGCTTTCCAGAATCTGCAGCGAGACCATGGTATCCAGCGCGCTCATCGGGAGAATGACGGAAAGATATTTCCATCCCTCGCCATAACGCAGGAACTCGAAAATGTTCAGCGGCCGGGGCAAGTGCAGGCCGAGCGGCAGCATGGGCAGAGGCTCCGGCAAATGGTAGAGATGGAACGCGCGCAAGACGGCAACCAGGATTACGCCCACCACGATGCACAGCAGCCCGCCCGGCATTCGAAATGGCAATCGTATCCGCGAACCGTAGACCGCCAGAATAATCACCGTGGGCAAAAGCGCGAGTTCGGGCGCTTGAAAAATTCTGAGGATGAATCCCAGGCAGAGAAAGGCGATGGCGATGCCTGCCAGAGGGCACAACAAAGCGGCTCGCGGGGTGTTGCGGCGCAGCCAGTCCGTGCAAAAAGCTCCAGCGGTTTGGACGATTCCGCTCACGAAACACGCAAATATTCCCACGTGCCAGGTGAGCTGCGAGTCGTGGGTGCGCAGATAGACCGGCAGCATGATCAGGAAGACGTAGGCGAAGATGGTTGGGGTATTTACGCCGAAGGGAATCGCGGTGACGTCGTCGCGGTTGCTTCGTTCTGCGAGCCGGTGCGCTTGCCATGCGTAGAAAAGATTTCCGGCGAGAATCGAGAAAGCGACGGCAGGCATAATGCGGCCCGCAACCAATTCCATTGGCAGCCCGCAAAGCGGGGCTAGCCCGGCGATCAGAATCAGGTCCGGAAAGCCGCTGAAGAACAAGCCGAAGAAACCATCTAGGTCACCGGCCACAAACCATCGCGGAGATGCGGTGGTAGCGGCGGCGCTCACGCGGTACCGTGCTTCAGTCCGACTCTTGCGAGCCATTGGCGATACGCGATGGCGGTGCGGTCGGAGCGCAGATGCAATTCCGCCTGCAAATCCAACGGCAATAATTCCGGACGCTGCGACTCAACGATGGGAATGTCCTGCGCGCTGACCACGTCCTGGTAAGTCCGCAACTGTTCGTCTGAAGTTTCCGAGGCGTAGTTGAGCGCCATGATCATCCAGGCGGCGCTCTCAAGCACGTCCACCGGCGTGACGCAGCAGAAAATCGAGAATTTTTGGTCCAGATGAGACTTCATAAAGTAAGCGGTTAAAGGCCGCAGCACTCGGTAGGTGTAGCTCACCTTGGCCGCCTGGCCGGTGCCGTCGGGATCGGGCTGCCACATGCCGATATCGCGGGCCACGATGCCGTCGGGCGTTGTTTCCACCTCGTAGTCGCCCACTTCAGTGTGATTCGGATCGCCGAGAAAACCTGCGTGAACAAAGGGAAAGTGACCGACGTCCAGGAAGTTTTCGATCACGCGCGGGCCGAGAGCCTTGAATCGGTAAGGGCCCGAGCCTACTTTGCGAAAGCTGTCGTCGTCCCATTCGGGGAATGGCGCCACTTCGCTTTTGGGTGTGCCGAGGCAGACCCAGATCAGTCCATATTTTTCGCTGACGGGATACGCGGTAGTCCGGGCGCGCGCCGGCGGCGGTTGCAAGGGATGCGCTGGAATCTTCACGCAGCGGCCGGACGCATCGTAATTCCATCCGTGGTACGGGCAGACCAGGCAATCGTCCTGCACGCGTCCGCCCGAAAGTTTGGCGCCGCGATGGAGACAAAGATCCTGCCAGGCGCACAGCGAACTAGGGCCGCTGTCGCGCCACAGGACGATATCGTGTCCGAGCAGCCGCGCCGGGCGAACTTGTCCCGCCGCAAGGTCCGAGGATTGCGCGACGGCGTGCCAATCATTAAGAAGAACTGGGTCGTCGATCATGATGACAAGTGTACCGGCATTGGTGATTTTGTGTCGCTGCGCCGCGAGATGCGCGAAGCCGGGGCCGCGAGAAAGGAGAGGAGAATATCACGCCTGAATAGAGGAGAAGAACTCCTGAGAAGGAGCGAAGCCGGAGAGTACCACTATAAATTGAATTTGCGCGATCATGAAGCAGCACAGAGTTAAACAGCTTCGGTGGTCGTTCCTGCAGCTCTGGAGTAGTCCAGGATAACTGCTCCGGACGGACCGGGCTGCTATCGCGCGGCAGGGATTGGACTTGCGGCCCGACTGGCGACGCGCTGTTTGGGCCTTGCCAGTACCCCGCGAGCGCACCGGCCTTGGCGTGTCCTGCAGCGTTCTTTTCTGCTACTCTCCTTACCAGATTCCGGGAAACAAAATGCGCTTAAACGGCGTCTAAGTAGATGTCGGTTGTTGCGGTCCCACGTTGCAGGGGCGGCACCTGACGGAGGCAGCAAGCAATATGTCTGACCTCGCACAAACCTTGGATTGGAGCCACGACGAGTCCCATCTCGTCACGGAATTGCAATCCGGCTCCGAATCCGCTTTCGACTGGTTGGTGACTTACAACCACGCCGCGGTGTTCAACCTCGCGTATGGAATTCTTAGCAATGCGGCCGATGCCGCCGACGTCACTCAAGAGGTATTTCTGCGCGCGTTCCGTGGAATCCGTGGGTTCCGCCGCGGCAGCTCGCTAAAAACCTGGCTGTACCGGATCGCGGTCCGGGAGGCGTTAAACCATCGCCGCTGGAGCTGGCGGCATCATCGCAACCAGGTATCGATCGAGGCGGACGCGGAAAGCGAAAAGGCAGCTATGGAGTTGGAGGACGATGACGCGACGCCGTTTGACCTCATGGCCTCCAGCGAAATCAATCAAGCCGTGCGCACCGCGCTGGCCGCGGTCCCGGAAGTGTTCCGCAGTGCGGTGATCCTGAGGGATCTGGAAGGGCTTTCATACGAGGAAGTGGCCGAGGTGCTGGAAGTTTCGGTGGGCACGGTGAAATCGCGCATTCTAAGAGGACGTCGTGCGTTGCGCGAGGCCCTCGAACCGGTTCTCCAATCTCCTTCGGCTGCGGCGGCTCCATCCAATGAGTCCGGTCATTCGATCTTCGGCCGCGGATTGGGAAATCAGCAACTGGCGTATGCGCGTTCGAGCGGTCTGGCAGGACGTAAATTTCGGGGAGGCGCGTGATGACTTGCGGAGCGGTACGAACGCGACTACCCGGCTGCATGGACGGGGCGATCAGCGAACGTGAGAATGCCCAGGTGCGGGCGCACCTGGAATCGTGCGCGGCGTGCCGCCGGGATCTGGAAAGCTACCGGCGAATGGCGGTACAGCTCGCACAGTTGGGGCGGGTGGCGCCTCCCGCGGATCTGGCGGTGCGGATTCGCGTGCGTGCGTCGCGAGCGGCATCCGATCCGGGCTGGATTCGCCGGGCATGGGGCCGCTCCGCGCTAGTATTCAAGAATATCCTCGAGCCGCTGGCGGTGCCCGCGACCGGGGGGATTCTGACCGCGGTGATGGTGTTTGTCACCATCGTGCAAAGCATGGCGGGCGGCATGCCATTTGGAGTGATCCACGACGATTTGCCCACCGCGTTGATTCAGCCCGCGCGCCTGGAGAGCCTGGCTCCATTCCCAGTGCCGGGTAGCGGAGGAGACAACCAGCTCTCCGACTCCGACAATTTGGTTCTGGAAGCCACCCTGAATGCGCAGGGCCAAGTGGTGGGTTATCGGATTTTGGCCGGGCCTGGCACCGCGGAGGTTCGCCGGCAAATCGATCAAGTGCTGCTCTTCTCGCGTTTCCGTCCGATGCTCGATTTTGGCCGGCCGATGTCCGGCGGCCGTGTGGTTTTGAGTTTCAGCGAAATTCACGTCAAGGGTTAGACCCTCGTCGCGCGCATCCCTCCGTCCGCCCTGGTCCTGTCCACTGCAATCGCCCAGCTTAACCAAATGCGTTGCGTGCGTTTCCGTTCCTTGACTCCGCGGTGGCTGGCCGATAGAGTTTGTGCTGGGCAAATTGGCGTATTCAGATGCGCACTTGGGGTGGAATGCGGGCCGGCACGAAGCAAGTAGGGAATCGACACTCGATCTTCACACTGGGGCCGCGAGGTCCGCGCCGTGGCGTCGCGATGGCGGCGTTCTGTTTGATTTTCGGTGCGGCGGCGGCGGTGGTAGGGACTGGCAAAGCCCAGACGCCGACCGAGCCCGAGTCCGGAATCGTCGTCGACAACAGCCAGCAACTATTCGACGCGATGTGCGCCCTGCACGCCGCCGGCCTGGACTTGGAGACTTCTTCGATCGAGGGGCACCCTGCGATCATCGCGGCGGTGCAGTCGCTTCCCAACGCCAAAGGTCCGGTAGCGGACGCGCTGCGCCAGTTTTACAACGACCACAAGCTGGCTGATTCCGGCGAAACGCTGTCACGATACATCTCCCTGGTCCTGGTTACCGGACCGCCTCCGAAATTTCCCTGGCTGATCGATCGCGACCTGTTTCCTCCCGATGTGCTGGCGGTGGAAAGCTTCCACGATATTCTGGTGAATTTCTATGACGAGGCCAAGCTCGACGCGCTGTGGTGGACGGTGGCGCCGGAGTACGAGCGGGAACGGCAACGGGTGGAATCGCCGGTGCGACAAATCGTATTTCTTACCTCCGCCTATCTCCGGGAGATCATTCGGCAGCACGGGCAGCGCACCTTTTCGGTTTTCGTCGAGCCGCTGGTGGGCAGCCGCACGAATTTTCGCAACTTTGGCGATCGCTACGCGATGGTCATCGGCGGCGGCAAGAATTTACCGCTCGACGAGATCCGCCACGCCTATTTGCATTTCATGATGGATCCCTTCCCGATACGCTACCGCAAGCAAGTGGAAGCCAAGCGGCCATTACTGGCGATCGCGCAGCGCGCGCCGCGGTTCCCGCAGGAATATGAGAACGACTTGACCGGGTTCGTGGATGAATGCGCGATCAAAGCGGTGGAGATTCGTTTGAACCGCCTCAGCGGCGACAAGCTGGAAGCGGAGCTGCTGAATAACGACCGCGAGGGCTACATCCTGGTGCGACCGTTCGTCGCCCAGCTCAAGAAATTTGAGCACTCGGAACCGGCCATGGATTTGTATTTCCCCGATATGGTCGCGGCGATTGATGTGGATAGCGAGAAGAAGAGATTTGAGAATTTCGCGTTCGCTCCGGTCGAGGCGCCGCCGGCTCCGGCGGCAGCCTCGACAACGCCCGCCGCGCCGGTATCGCAGATTGATGCCTTGCTGGCCGAAGGCGATCGGCAGATTGCCAACCAGAATCCCGCGGGCGCGCAAACGGCGTTTGAACGCGTGCTGGCTCAGGATCCTGGGCATGCCCAGGCGATTTACGGTTTGGCGGTATCTTCCGTTATGATGCGCCAGGTCGAAAAGGCGGAGGGATTGTTCGAGCGCCTGGTCGGCGAGAACTCGCGTGGCACGCTAGGTCCGGCAGCGCCGGCAGGAGTCACGCCGGACATCGTTTGCTGGTCACACATCTATCTCGGACGGATTCACGATGTTCTCGGCGAGCGCGATGATGCGGTAAGGGAATATCGCGCCGCGATGAGTGTGGAAGGAGCTCCGGATGCGGCGCGCCAGGCGGCGAAGCGGGGGCTCGAAGCGGGTTTCCAGTCCGCGCCGGCAAGTCCCAAGAGTTCGCAACCGCAGTAGCAGATGTTGAGGCGGGTTTCGCCCGCAAATGGGGTCAACTCAAACAGAAGGGGAATTACATGAAAATGCGATTCGCAATTTTGTCTGTGGCAGTCGCGTTGATAATCGTCGCCGCGGCGGGGCCGGTGGCCTTCGCGCAGCAAGCGCCGGCAGCCCAGGGAACAACTGGTTCAACGGGCTCAACGGGTTCAACCGGGCAGATGGCGCCGCCCACCGGGGTGGTGGAAGCGCCGAAGCAGGACCCGGCGGAGGAAGCGGCGTACAAAGTTTTTTTCAACATAAAGGGTTCGGACGACAAAGCCGTTGTGAAGACCGGCGAAGACTTTATGGCGAAGTATCCCAACAGCAGGTACCGCGAAGGCGTGTACAGCCGGCTCGCGCAAGCGTATTTCAACGAGCAAAATACGGAGAAAATGTTTGAGAACGGCGACAAAGCCCTGGCAATAAATCCCGACAACGTTGACGTCCTGGTGCTGGAAGGCTGGGTGATCCCCCATTCCCACCCGGATGATCCCGAGGTCGAGCGCAAGCAGCTGGCCAAGGCTGAGGAATATGAGAAGCGCGCACTGGATTTGATGCCCAAGATTGTGAAGCCGGCGAGTGTGAGCGACGCGGATTTCGCCAAATCGCGAGACTCGTTAACGGCGCAGGCGCACAGCGGCCTGGGCTTGGTCGATTTCCGTGAGGGGAAGGCGGAAGACTCGATCGCGGAGTTTAAGAAATCCGTCGAACTGAGCGGTGGGACGGACGCCACCGACTTCTACGTCATGGGCGCCGAACAGAAACAGCTAAAGAAGTACGACGAGGCCGTCGATTCATTCGATAAGTGCGCCAAGATCCCCGGCAGTCCGCTGGCGGCGCGGTGTACGCAAATGCGGGACGACACGAAGAAGTTGGCAACCGCAGCGCCGAAGCCCTGATCCGCGGATGACGCCGGAAGCGATTACGCCGGGCTCCGCGATGAGCGAGGACGAACGATGCGCGTTTGAATCCGTCCTCGGGCATCACTTCCAGCGTGTGGATCTGCTGGAGCGCGCGCTCACCCATCGTTCCCGGCGCGAGGGTGTTCACGGCCCAGGAGCGCAGGATAACGAGAGCCTGGAATTTCTGGGTGATCGTGTGCTGGGCCTGGCGGTGAGCCAGTGGCTCTGCGCGTCTTTTCCGGATTGGGATTCCGGGCAGCTTTCCAAAGCGCTAGCGCAGTTGGTCAGCACCACCTCGGTTTCCGCCGCGGCGGTACGGCTGGGGATCGGGAGCTACCTGCGGTTGGGCAAGGGCGAAGAGAAAACCGGCGGCAGGGAGAAGCGCCGGTTACTGGCGGACGCCTACGAAGCGGTGCTGGCGGCGATTTACGGCGATGCCGGCCTTGCGGTGGCCGCGCAATTCGTTGAGCGCAGCTTGATCGTCCCCTCCATGGAGACCAAGACCGAAACACTTCACCGCGCCGACCACAAATCGGTGTTGCAAGAATGGCTCCAACAGCAGGGAATGGGACTGGTGGAATACGTGGTGAGCCGAGAGAGCGGACCGGATCACAAGAAACTGTTTGAAATCGAAGCGCGCCTGAACGGGCGCACCTTGGCCACCTCGGAGGGCCGCTCGAAAAAAGTGGCGGAGCAACATGCGGCGCACCTCGCGCTGGCGGCGTTGCGGCTCGAGTTTGGGGATCACAAGGAGCAAGCGTGAGCACAGGTTCGGACGCGGCGTTGGTCCCGGAGCAAGGACTCCCGGCGGAGACAATGCCGGGCGCCATCGCTGCGCCGGAAGGCTCCCCAGCGCCATCCAGCGGGACCTCGGCTGGGGTGGCACCGCGATCGGGATTTCTGGAGTACGTGCAGTCTTTGCTGGTGACACTGGTGCTGGCGCTTTACGGCACTACCTTCATCGTGCAGGCGTTCAAGATTCCTTCGAAATCGATGGAGCCCACGCTGCTGGTGGGCGACCATCTGCTGGTGAACAAATTCATCTTCGAGGGACGCGGCGCGTGGTACGAGCATCTGCTGCCGTACCGGGAAATCCGCCGAGGCGACATCATCGTTTTCAAGTATCCCTACAAGGACCATCCGCATTACGTGAAGCGGGTGATCGGCTTACCCGGCGATCGGCTGAAGATTCTCGACCAAGAGGTTTTCGTCAACGGCCTGCGTCTGAACGAGCCTTACGTGGTGCACAACGCGTCCGATCCGTTCGCCGATAATTTCCCTCCGCGTCCCAACGACTATTTCTACAACAGTCTGGTGCCGGAATGGGCTGACGACATTCAAAATCACATCCAGAACGGCGAATTGATCGTGCCGCCGCACAAGTATTTCGCGATGGGCGATAACCGCGACCAGAGCGAGGACAGCCGTTACTGGGGATTCGTCGATCGCGACGCGATCATGGGCCGGCCGGTGATCGTTTACTGGTCGGTTGCCGCCACCAGCCAGGACTACGAAGACAACGGCGAGGGCGGAAACCTCAGCGGCATTGGCCATACGCTTATGCATCTACCGAGCGAGACGCGCTGGCGCCGTATGTTTCATGAGGTTCACTAGCCGCTCCCTTGTTTTGCAAAAGCCATTTCCGGCACGGCCGGCCGGCGATCGGAGCGGATGGCCGCACGGAAAAATCCCGGCCATCGCGCAGCGCTGTCTGCGGCCCCGTCTGTAACCACTGATCCGTCCATGGGACTGACAACACCAGTGCCACCGCCCCTCATACAGCCTCGACGCCGTTGGCGCTGGCTACGCTGGCTGCTTCTGTTTTCCCTGCTGATTTGGTGCCTGGATTACGCCCTTTCGGCGGTTTTCGAGCACACTCGCCTGCGTGACGTGGTCACCTCGCGGCTGGAAGCGGCGTTTGGCCGCCCGGTCCAGGCCGCGGACTACTCATTCAGTTTGTGGGAAGGCCCGGTGCTGGAAGCCGATTCGGTAATCGTGGGGGAAGACCCGCGCTTCGGCTACGAGTACTTCCTGCGCGCGGATTCGCTCCAGGCTCGCTTCCGCTGGCTGCCGCTGCTGCGCGGCCGCATCGAGTTGGGCACGTTGTCCTTCACTCGTCCCAGCCTGAACCTGGTGCGCGCGTCGAACGGCGATTGGAATATTGAAGCGTGGCTGCCGCGCCCCGCCAGCGGTCAGATTGGATCGGCACCCGCGTCGTCGTCTTCGCCGGGTGCGTGGGCGAAGCCGCGTCTGCGCCGCATCGAAGTGCAAGGCGGCCGCATCAACTTCAAGCGCGGCGTCGAAAAACTTCCGTTCGCGTTCAACAATGTGGAAGGTTCGCTCGAGCAGGAGTCCTCAGGAAGCTGGCGCGTGGATCTGGAAGCGGCGCCTTGGCGCGCCGCTACGATTCTCCAGGAAGCTGGCACATTGCGAGTGCAGGGGCATCTGGGCGGCACGTCATCGCGGCTGCGGCCTGCCGACCTGGAACTGAGCTGGCGCAACGGATCGCTCTCCGATCTTCTGCGCCTCATGGGCGGATACGATTACGGAATTCGCGCCACCTTTATGCTTTCCATGCGCGCGCACTCCGAAGCCGAGCCGTGGGAATTGCAGGGGCGATCGGAAATTCGTGGCATCCATCGCTGGGACTTGGCGTCGCGCCAGGATAATCCGATGCTGAACGTGGTCGCCACCGGTCGTTGGGTGCCGCAAGAGTCACGCCTGGAGTTATCGAACGTTGTCCTGGAAGCGCCTCAGTCGAATCTGACCGTCAAGGGAGTACTCGACTGGAATGGTCCGTCGGCGCGCTATCCGGTGACGCCCGAAACGCAAGTGCAGGTGGCGTCGGCGTGGATCGCGACGCGTGACCTGCTAGGCTGGCTGCGCGCTTTCCACGCGGGCGTTGCCGCTGACGCGGCGGTAACTGGGGGCGCGCAGGTGACGGCGAGCCTTTCGGGCTGGCCGCCGAAAATCGATCATGGGTTCGTGCAGTCCGATGGGATCGATTGGAGCAGCGCCCAGGCTCTGGTCAAAGCGCGTCTGCCGCGAGTTTCCGTGGAGCTCACGAGCGATCGCATTCGGCTATCTCCCGCGCAGGTTCTGCTGAACTCCGGCGCCAGCTCGATCAGAGTCGGCGCGACGATTGAGGAAACGCCGGCGGCCTCCGTCTCTGGTGCCGTTGCAAAAGGTCCCAGTCCCAACCCACCACGACGCTTTCAAATCTTTACGCTTTTCGCTGGACAGCTCGCCGACGCCCGCGAGGGGACCGACTTGGCGGGGACGCTGGGATGGGCGCTCCCCGCGGGATGGGCCCTCACCGGCCCGGCACACTTCGATTTCCGCTGGCAGTCAAACCCAAGTGGCACGCCCGCTCCCGCGGGATTTGCGCCGGGTGCGCGAGGATTCATCGAAGCGACGGGAATATCGCTGCACGCGCCGTTCCTGAACGAACCCGTCGGCCCGATCCGAGCGCGCATGGAATACACCGCGCTGGGCCGCCACATCCTGCTCAGCTCTGTGCAAGCGTTTGGTACGCGCTGGACGGGCTCTTTCGATCGCTCCAATTCTGGGAGCGATTGGCAATACAACCTGCGCGGTGATCACCTCACCGCGGCCAATCTCGATCGCGCGCTGAATCCACAACGCCGCACCGGACTTCTCCAGCGGGTGTTCCCGTTCTTTGGTTCTTCCGCCGGGGCGGAGGTTGTGCCGGCGGCATTGCGCGGGAAGGGAATTTTGCAAATCGAGCAGTTTAACATTGGCTCGGTGGTGCTTCGAAAGTTGACCGCCAACTCCTCGATTGATGGCCGCCAACTCGAGCTCTCCGGCGCGCAAGCGGATTTTTACGGCGGCACGGTGCACGGCTCCTTCCGTGCGCAGTTAGTGGCGCTGCCTTCGTACGAAGTGGAATCGAGCTTCAGTCAAGTGAATCTCGATTCGCTCAGTGGAGCGAATCCGGCGTTGGCCCACCAATTCGAAGGGCTGGCGTCCGGCAACGTGCTCATCCGCGCTCGTGGGACCGGCCGTTCGGCGCTGCTCGATTCTTTGGAGTGCCGCGGCCAGTCGGAAGTCGAGCAAGCCGAATTGCATGGCGTCGATCTGGCGGAATCCTTGCGCCAAGGCGAAGCGGAACCCGGTGCCACGCTAATGCCGCAGCTTGACGCCGCGTTCACCTGCCAAGCGCACAAAGTGCAATTTTCACGGCTGCGATTTTCGCTAGGCGTGTCCGCGCACTATGTAGCCGTTGGCAGCGTCGATTTTAAGCGCGCCACCGATCTGCAGATCATGGCGGCGCCGCCGGATGCGCCAGATTCCGCCGATCCTGATCCCGACGACAGTGGGGCGGCCATGCCCCGGAAGGTCACTCCGCTAGCGAGATTCCAGGGCCCACTATTCGATCCGGAGATTTCGCTCCTGAAACTGGTCCCGGCCGAAAATTCTGGGCCGTAGTTACTCACACCACCGGGAATACGCACCCCTTTCGGCGAGTCCGGCATCGTATGCTAGTGCCGTGACTCGGTGCAGGATCGGAACGTGCGCGGAGGATTTTTCTAAAATGCTTTGGCGAAGCTCGGCGATTTCGATATTCGTTTTAGGCACCGCGCTGGGCGCGGCGGCCGCCGCTGCTCCCGCGTCTCCCACGCCTCGAGTTCGTCTGATCCCGCACTACACGCAAGGCCAAACGTTGTATTACCAATTCGAGACTCGCACCCACACCGCCGGACATACCACCAGCGCGATCAAAGATCCTGAGGGACCATCGCAGCTCGATCAGTCCTCCACATTCGTGGTGCGTCTCGACGTCCTGGATGTCAAAGCGTCGCCGGACGGAGCCGCCGACAGCGTGCGCCTGCGCCTTACCTACCAAAAGGTGAGCGTTTCGACGCAAAGCGACGCCTACGATCCCAAAGTGGATGCCAACGAAACTCAGCTTCGCAGTCTGGAAGGAAAATCCATCGAGTTCACGATCGGCGCCGATGGCGAAGTGCGCGACGTCACCGGCATGGACGCCATCGTGGCCAACCCATCGGTCGCCGCCAGCATGCGCGGCTGGATGTCTGGACTCAGCTCGGCGTCGTCGTTCCCGAAGCACGGTGTTATCGTGGGCGAGAAATGGTCCTCGGTGCGGCCGCTCCAAGACATCCCTGTCGCCGGCATTGTCTGGCGAAAGGAATCGAGCTACCTTCGCGACGAACCGTGCCAAGCATCGGCCTCCTTGCAAAACGACGCTGCCTCGCCTCAGGGCGCCGCAGACGCGTCTCACCCGGACCGCTCGGCCGCTCCTGTCGCGGGTTCCGCCAATGGTTCGCAGCCTGAAATCTGCGCGGTGATCCTCACGAAATTTCAAATCGCGCGCGACAGCAAGACG
Source organism: uncultured Acidobacteriota bacterium (assembly GCA_963725655.1). Classification (GTDB taxonomy): domain Bacteria; phylum Acidobacteriota; class Terriglobia; order Acidiferrales; family UBA7541; genus CAVRXT01. Next base: position 142,074 of record CAVRYY010000002.1, read on the forward strand.
GCCGGCACCACGCCAGAGATGTATCGCAAGAACGGATTGCAGACCAAGGGCAAGTGGACGGGATCGGGAGAAGGGCTGGATTCAATCTCGCTGCGCAACGGCCTGGTCCACTCAGTGACCCAGAACAGCACACAGGACATGGACTTCACCATCTCGGGCGGAGCCGGCGCGTCGCAACTGACCTACGCGGGCAACGTGAAATCCCAAACGCAAATTACCCTGTTGCCAGGCGCTCCCGCCGCAACGCCCGCCGAGCAGAAGTAGCCACCGCCAGCAAACCGGGCTACGGCTGGCGATCCAGCCGGAACGCGGCCGCCTGGAAATCTCCTCGCAGCTCGAGCTGCAAACCGTGGCGCATCCACCACGCTCCCGAGGCGATTTCCGGCGTGTCGGAAGGGGCTTTGCTCTCGATCCAGCCGAGCTTGTACTCCGCCTCCGGATCGAGCCCTTGCAGTTGCAGCAGAGGAAACCCGCGTTCCTCCTGCGTGGCATTCGCGAACGCAAAAACCACCGCCTGACTCTTATCGCTTGAAACCGTCTCGGTTGCCGAGAACTCGCTGCCGTCGCGCGGGCTGATGAGCCGGTAGAGATCGCCGCGCACAATCGTGCGCTGCACGGAGTGATACGCGGCGATCAACCGCTTGGCCGTGGCAAAGTCCTCCGCGGTCCAGTGATTCAGGTTTGCGCCAATGCCCAGCGAGCCCTGCATCGAGCTGAGTATGCGGTAGGTGAGCGAGGTCGCGCGGAAGTTGAGCCAGTGCGGCGAGTCGGTAACCCAAGCCATCATGATCTGCGGCGTGTAGGCATAACTGAAACCATCCTGCATCGACAGCCGGTCGAAGGGATCGGTATTGTCGGAAGGCCACACCTCATCGGTGTAGTGCAAAATGCCCAGGTCGACGCGCCCCCCGCCGCCCGAGCAGCTTTCAATCTCGATCTTCGGATGCTTCTCGCGCAGCTCCGCAAGAATCGAATAGAGATTGCGAATGAACTCAACGTAGACGCGCTTCTGTTCGTCGACGGGAACTTGATCCCAACCCGGCTCCGACCAGTTGCGGTTGTAATCCCACTTCAGAAACGCAATATCGTTTTCGCTGAGCAGCTTATCCAGAAATCCTTCGACGTAGTTGCGCACATCCGGGCGAGCCAGATTCAGTACCAGCTGGTTGCGCGATTCCGAGCGAGGCCGCCCGGGAAAATTCAATACCCAGTCCGGATGTTTTCGATAGAGGTCCGAATCGGGATTCACCATCTCCGGCTCGACCCACAATCCGAAATCCATACCCAGCGAATGCACTTTGTCGATCAGCGGCTTCAAACCATGCGGAAATTTCTCCGCATTCACGTACCAGTCGCCTAGCCCCGCGTGATCGTCTTTGCGCTGCCCAAACCAGCCGTCGTCCATCACAAATCGATCCACGCCAATCGACGCCGCCTTCTCCGCCAGCGCCATCTGCCCCGCTTCATCCACTCTAAACTCCGTCGCCTCCCACGAGTTGTAAATCACCGGACGCGGCTTGGGATCCGGCGCATGCGGCAAAATATGCGCGATTTCAAAACGATGCAGTAGACGCGAGGCTTCCCCCAGACCATGATCGGAATAACCCCCGTAGAAAACCGGCGTCTCCAGATGTTCATCGGGTTTCAGTTTGTAGCCAAAATCAAAAGGGTTGAAGCCACCGGTCACCCGCACCGCATCTCGCTGCGTCCGTTCCACGCTAATCCGCCAGGAACCCGACCACGCCAGCGCGCCAAACCATACTTCGCCGTGCTCCTCGCCGGCCACAGCCGGCCCGGCCGCTGCCTGGCTATCGTCGCGTGAAATCGCGAACCACGGATTGGCCTGATGTCCAGTGGTGCCGCGTCGGCTTTCGATCACTCGCTCCCCGCCGTGAATCGGCTCCTGGTTCAGCGTCCACTCTCCGCCCCAGCGGCCGGTCAAGTAGTTTAAGGTGTAGCGCGCCGGAGGTAAGGTCCACTGCGCGGCCGCTGCCTGCTCGACCACAATAGGCTGCTTCTCCCGGTTTTCGATATCCGCGGAGCGCGCCAGAATTCCGCTCTCCGGGTCCATCGTGTACCGCAGCGTCACATAAATCTCGCGAGAGATGTCCTTCAGCAGCACCTCAGCCGCCTGTGGGCTGCTCTGCGTGGCCCGGACAAAATGGAGCACTAAATCGCGATTGCCATCGGCAAAAGTCACCTTCAGCGCAGGCTCGGTAAAGAGGCCAGCGCCCCACCCTGCATACTCCTCCGGCGTGGTGGTGTACGGCGAATCAAACGAAGCCAGCTCCGGAAACGAGTGTGCCGGACCAACGCTGTCGTGCATTCCGATGCGCCCGCCCCAGTAGAGAGGCTGCAACTCGCCGCGCTCGTTCACGCCGAACGCATAAGTGGAATTGCCGCCGTCGAGGCGGAAGACCTGAGCAGTCGAAGTCTGGGCCATGCCCGCACCGGCGGCGAGCAGTGCCAGCAAGACAGACGTAGATAGAAGGGAAAAAATACGCATCAGTGAGTTTTTCATTTCGCCGTATCCTAGCATCCGGTGCCGCCGCTTGTCCCGCCCCGGGATGAACGCGAACTGTAATTCTCATTTGGCATGACCCGCTGCCGGCACGCTGCGTTCAGCTCGGGTTCAGCGCGTTTGGGCGCTCTCTTTCATGATGAGCAGGTCCCAAGGTGCAAGCGTTGTCTGCTGCCCCTGCGCGAGCGATTGACCGGTAAGCACGTCGGTGCCGGCGGTGTAGGAATAGCTGAACGTAGCGGGTGAACTGGAATAGTTGAGATAGTAGTGGAGATTCCGGCCGTCATGGCTGATTCCGTGCTTCACGCGGACGCTTGCAGGAAGCTGCTGGTCGGGGCCAGTGAGGCCCGCGCCACCGAGCGCCTCCAATACGATCGCCTCCTGGAGCTTATCGGAGAGTGCGGTGCCCTCATAGATGAGAGTTCCGGAGCCGAAGTCGTTCGACGTGATCGCCGGCCAGCGGCCAAAGAAGGGATGGTCGTAAGCGGCGAGCGGCTTTGCTGTCTCCAGCTGCAGAAATTCGGCCCAGGTACTTACCTTGTTTTCTTCCCCAACGTGGAAGGGATCGCCGGTCAGTGCCAGGGGCTGCTCCAGATTGGAAAACTCTTGGTAGGTGAACCCCGCTGCCTTTCGTAGCGGGCCGGGCGCGAGCTCCCAGCGCACGGCGGAATTCTCATTGGTGAAGCCGCTCTTGAACGTCATCAAGACGTGTCCGCCTCCGTGGACGTAGTCCGCGAGTCTCTGCAAGAGCGCGTCGTCCGCAACGTACAGGCACGGAACGATAAGCAGCTTGTACTGCGACAGTTCCGCTGCAGTCACGTTGGGAAAGACGAAATCGGCGCCGACGTTGGCGGTGTAAAGGGAGCGGTGGAGTTGGCTGAGAACGGCGTTGTAACCTCCCGACGCTTTGCCCGGCACCCACATGGGGCTGCCCTGCCGTTCGTACGGCATGAAGCTGATGCCGTTGGACGAGTCCACACTGTAGAGAATAGCGACTCGATTCTGGATGCGCATGTTGGCTAATTCGGGGCCAACCTTCTGAAGTTCGTGCGCGATGCGAGTAACCTCACCGTAAACGCGATTGGGTCCGAGGTCGTGGCTCAGTACGCCCTTCCAATAGGTTTCCTGACCGGCATGAATCGAGTGCCAATGCCAGTACTCCACCATGTTGGCGCCGCTGGAGACGTGGGTGTAAACGTCAAGGCGCAGCTGGCCGTCATAGGGAGGGAACTGACCCGCGGAGTCCCAGCCGAGAGTTTGCGCATTTGTTTCCGTGACAAGGTAATTCGTGTGTTTGAGGGAACGCGAAAAGTCGCCTTGAAGGGCCTGCCACGCACCATCGAGATGTTCCTGGGTGCCGTGATACGGGTTGTTGGCGACCACATCGAGCGCGGCGGCGACGGCGGGTTCATCGACGTCGGACCTCATCATGCTGCCAAAATCCTGGGTGACAAATTGATCGGGGCGGCGAAATTTGCGAACCAGCGCGGCTTGCCATGCCAGGAAATTCGTAACGCGAATCTGCTGCCAGCGGGTCCATTCGAGTTTGTAGCTCGTGCTGGTGGCATTATCTCGAGTGGGCATGTCGGCCCAGTCCTTGATGTCCTCGCCCCAATAGTTCAGGAACCATGCTTTGTTGAGGGCGTCCGTGGTTCCGAACTTTTGTTTGAGATGATCCACGAATCCGGCGAAGACGTCGGGGTTCGAGGCGCCGTATGATGCCGTTTCATTGTCGATCTGCCAGCCGATCACCGCCCGGTTATCTTTGTAGTGGCTTACCAGCTTGCTGATCACACGCTCCGCATAGAGCCGAAACTTCGGATTGTCGAAATCCATGTTTTGCCGCATGCCGTAGCCGACCGAGCCGCCTCCGAGCGGCCGGGCAAGAATCTCAGGATGCGCGTGCGCCATCCACGTGGGTATCGAGTAGGTGGGCGTACCCATGATCACCTTGATCCCGGCCTTGCCCATGGCATCTACCGCTCGATCCATCCAGGCGTACTCGAAGTGCCCATCGGTCGGCTCCCATAGGCTCCAGGTAGACTCGCCCATGCGAACGACGGTGATGCCCGCGGCTTTCATTAGCGCGACGTCTTTTTCCAGCCGGCCGGGCTGCAGGTCCGCCGGCATGTATTCGTTGTAGTACGCGGCGCCGTAGAGGATCGTGGGTTGCGACGCTCCAGGCACGGCCGAAGGCGCTTGAGCCAACGCGGAGAACGGCGCGGAGAAACACCAGGCCAATGCTGTTGCCGCGATCACAACGCTGAAAATGGCGCGGAGTGTCTTAGCTGTATGCTCTTGCATAGGTGGCTCCCGGCGAGCGTCCGACAGCTGCTCGATGTGATCGGAACCGATGCGGATGATGTTGTACGTGCAGGACTCTACCGCGAAAAGACTCCCTTCCGCCACCGCCTTGACGGCAAGCATCCACGCGCATCGGATAGCCGCTTTGGATTACAATGGTGGTTTCCGATTTGCGCGCTTACCGCGCCGGGACGCTCCTACATGGACTTCAAACTAGCTAGCTCCTACGAACCTCGCGGCGACCAGCCGGAAGCCATCCGCCAGATCACCCAAGGGCTCCGCGACGGCTCCAAGCACCAGGTGCTCCTGGGAGTCACCGGATCGGGCAAGACTTTCACCATGGCCAAGGTGATCGAGGAAGTGAACCGGCCGGCGCTGGTACTGGCCCACAATAAAACGCTGGCGGCGCAGCTCTTCCACGAATTTCGCTCCTTTTTCCCGAACAACGCCGTCGAATATTTCGTCAGCTATTACGATTACTATCAGCCCGAAGCGTACGTTCCCTCCAGCGACACCTACATCGAAAAAGAATCCACCATCAACGACGAGCTGGACAAGCTGCGCATGAGCGCCACCCGCTCGCTCTTCGAACGCCGCGACGTCATCATCGTCGCCTCGGTTTCCTGCATCTACGGCCTGGGTTCACCCGAGGCCTACTACGGAATGATGCTGCTCCTCGAAAAGGGACAGCAGATCGCCCGCGAATCCATTCTGCGCAAGCTCGTTGAAATCCAATATGAACGCACCGAAGGCCTGCGCCGCGGCACATTTCGCGTGCGCGGCGATATCATCGAGATTTTTCCGCCCTACGACGATCTCGCCGTGCGCATCGAACTGTGGGGCAGCCAGATTGAGGCCATCCGCAAGATCGATCCGCTCACCGGCGAAATTCGTTCCAAGGAAGGCGAAGTCACCCGCCAGCCGATTTATCCCAAGACCCATTACGTTCTGCCCGCAGAACAAAAAGAGCGCGCCATCCAATCGATTTACGCCGAACTCGATTGGTGGAAGCCCGAACTCATGCGCCAGGGCAAAATCGTCGAGGCCCAGCGCATCGTCCAGCGCACCATGTTCGATATCGAAATGATGCGCACCATCGGCTATTGCCACGGCATCGAAAACTACTCGCGCCACATGTCCGGCCGTCTGCCCGGCGAAGCGCCGCCCACGCTATTGGACTATTTCCCCGAGGACTACCTGCTGATCGCCGACGAATCGCACCAATCCATCCCGCAAGTGCGCGCGATGTACCACGGCGACCGCTCCCGCAAGCAGACCTTGGTGGACTACGGATTCCGCCTTCCGTCGGCTCTCGATAATCGTCCGCTCACGTTCGAAGAGTTCGAGCATCGCACCGGTCAGGTGACCTACGTCTCGGCAACGCCCGGACCGTACGAACTCACCAAGTCTGCCGGAATAATCGTGGAGCAGGTGATCCGGCCGACCGGGTTGGTCGATCCCGAAGTGGAAGTGCGGCCGGTGAAGGGCCAGGTAGACGACCTGCTGGAAGAAATTCGCATCCGCGCGGAAAAGCAGGAGCGCGTGCTGGTTACCACGCTTACCAAGCGCATGTCCGAGGATCTTGCCGAATATTTCGGCGAAGTTGGGGTTCGCTGCCGCTATCTGCATTCGGAAATCGAAACTCTTGAGCGGGTGAAGATTCTGCGCGATCTCCGCCGCGGCGAATACGACGTGCTGATCGGCATTAACCTGCTGCGCGAGGGGCTCGATTTGCCTGAGGTTTCCCTGGTGGCCATTCTCGACGCCGATAAAGAGGGATACCTGCGCAGCGCCACGTCGCTCATCCAGACCATCGGCCGCTGTGCCCGCCACGTCGAGGGCCGCGCCATTCTCTACGCGGACAGAATGACCGACTCGATGCGCCAAGCCATCGGCGAAACCAATCGCCGCCGCGCCAAGCAGCAGGCCTACAACGTCGAAAACAACATCACCCCGCAATCGATTCGCACGCTGGTGGATATGGAGCTAGCCAAGATCGTCGACGCCGACTATCTCACCGTTCCGGCCGGGGAACTCGAGTTCGAAGAAATCAACAACCCGCGCGATCTGAAGCGCGTCATCGACGAAATGGAATTGGCGATGCGCGCCGCGGCGGGCAAATTCGAGTTCGAGCGCGCCGCAGGCCTGCGCGACCGAATTCGCGCTCTGAAGCTGCGTGACCCGCAAGCGCTGTATGCTCCGGCGCTGGAAGGTCCGGAAAGCGGGCCAGCTTCGGAAGCCGGTGCCGATCCTGGCGCCGGTGCAGCACCGTCCGCGCCAGCCGTTCCGCCGCCACCCGCGGGCGCATCTGGCGCGAGCGGCGAGCGCAAGCAGGCAGCAAAGTAGCGGCAAGGGCGTTGCCTTACGCTCGCACGGTTAATCGAATCGCTTTGTCTTTTTCCGGGTGCTCCACTCTTCCCGGATTTTGGGAAGGGTGGGCGCTCCGATTTTGAACAAACAGCTGATCACCTCTCACACATTCCGGCGCACGCCAGTCCTACTGGCGATAACTCTATTCGTTCTGGCCGCGGCAATCCCAGTTCACGCACAGGGTCCTGTCCCCGGCAAGAATGAATTCGATGTCTACGCAGGCGGTTCCTGGGATTCCCCCCACGTGATCGGCGTCACCTCGCACCGCGAGATTATCGATATCGGGGGCCGCTACGGCCGCACCCTGGAGATTTGGCGCAACGTAACCTTTGGAATAACTATCGACGTCGTTCCCGCAGAGCTCGTAGTCCAGCCCAAAATCACTTTCACCCCTGTGCCCGGCAATCCCAACGAATCCGTTGTGAACCAAGGCCCCCGGCACGCCGTCTATGGCGCTGGCTTTAATCCCCTGGGCATCGAATGGACGTTTTTCCGTCGCCGCCGCATCCAACCCATGGCCGCGTCCACCGCAGGCATGGTTTTTTCGGTGATACCCGTCCCTCTCGACGTTCCCAACGCCACCCGGTCCAACTTCACTTTTGACTTCCAGGGCGGCGTGCGCATTTTTAATTCCGCCCGCACCCGCGCCATTCTCCTGGGCTACAAGTACCAGCACATTTCCAACGCTTACCGCACCAGCGTAAATCCCGGGGTAGACGGCAACGTAATCTTTGCCGGATACTCGTTCTTCCGTTAGTCTCAATTGCCGGAAAGCGCGAACCGACATTCGACACGCACAATCCCCAACCATATGAATCCCAACCAAGCCACAGCAGGAATCCGCGAATGACCCGGGAAGAAGAGCGTCTGGCAGATTCGCAGGCGCGCCGCGTTCACTGGCGGCGCTGGGGACCGTTTCTGGCCGAGCGCCAGTGGGGAACGGTGCGCGAGGACTACAGCCCCGACGGCGACGTGTGGCGCTACTTCACTCACGATCACTCTCGTTCTCGCGCCTACCGCTGGGGCGAGGATGGAATTGCCGGGATCTGCGACCGCCACCAGCGCATCTGTTTCGCCCTGGCGATGTGGAACGAGCGCGATCCGATTCTGAAGGAGCGGCTATTCGGCCTGACCAACGAAGAAGGCAATCACGGGGAAGACGTAAAGGAATACTATTTCTATCTCGACGCCACACCCACCAGCTCCTATCTCAAATATCTCTACAAGTACCCCCAAGCCACATTTCCCTATGAGCAATTGCGGCAGGAAAATATGCGCCGCGGCCGCAGCGATCCGGAATTCGAACTGGTGGATACCGGCATTTTCAATGACAGCCGCTATTTCGATGTGTTCATCGAATACGCCAAGGCCTCCGCCGAAGACATTCTGATTCGCGTCACCGCCTTCAACCGCGGTCCCCAGCCGGCTCGCCTCCGCTTATTACCCACCCTCTGGTTTCGCAACAAATGGTCGTGGGGCGGCACCGCGGCCGGCGACGTGCGGCCCAACGTTTGTCGCTCGGCTGCCGGAGATGGGCTGGAAGTATTGGAAATTACCCAGCCCGACTACGGAAAGCGCTGGTTGCTGGCCCAGGGCGCTCCGGAACTGTTGTTCACCGAAAACGAAACGAACACCGCGCGCCTGTATCAGAAACCGAATCAAGCTCCCTACGTAAAGGACGCTTTCCACAGTTGCGTTGTGGACGGAAATCGCGAGGCGGTGAACCCCGCACTCTCCGGAACGAAAGCGGCCGCTCATTACACTTTCGAGATCGCTGCGGGAGCTAGCGCCGCAATCCGCTTGCGCCTCACCGATCAGGATCCTCAGGATTATCCCGGCGGAATCGCTGAATCCGAGCCTGCCGATTCAGTCTTTGGCGCGGGTTTCGATCAAATTTTTGCCGCGCGCATCCAGGAAGCGGACGAATTCTATGCGCTGCAAACGTCAAAGGGGATGACCCCTGACGCCGTGCGCATCCAGCGCCAGGCGTTTGCCGGCCTGGTGTGGAACCGCCAGACCTATCACTATGACGTCAAGCGTTGGCTGGCCGGCGATTCCACCCAGCCCGCCCCGGCGCCCACACGCGCTTTGATTCGCAATCAAAGTTGGCACCACGTTTACAACGCCGACGTCATTTCCATGCCAGACAAATGGGAGTATCCCTGGTACGCCTCGTGGGATCTGGCGTTTCATTGCGTAGCCGGGGCGCTCACCGATCCGGATTTCGCCAAGGCTCAGCTAGTGCTGCTTCTGCGCGAGTGGTACATGCATCCCAACGGGCAAATTCCCGCATACGAATGGAATTTTTCCAACGTAAATCCTCCGGTGCATGCCTGGGCGGCGTGGCGCGTCTATCGCATCGAGGAAAGAATTCGCGGCAAGGGTGATCGCAATTTTCTGGAGCGCGTGTTTCACAAATTACTGCTGAATTTTACCTGGTGGGTGAACCGCAAGGATCCCGACGGAATGAACGTTTTCGAAGGGGGGTTCCTGGGCCTCGATAATATCGGCGTGTTCGACCGCTCTCTGCCTTTGGTGAGCGGATCGTACGTCGAGCAATCCGATGGAACCAGTTGGATGGCCATGTTCTCGCTGAACATGCTGGCCATGGCTATGGAGTTGGCGCACGAAGATTCGTCGTATCAGGATATGGCCACCAAATTCTTCGAGCATTTCGTCTACATCGCCGAAGCCATGAACGCCATGGGCGAAGGTTCGTTCGGGCTATGGGACGAGACCGACGGTTTTTATTACGACGCGCTCCACGCCAAGGGCGCCGGCCAGGTGCCTCTCAAGGTGCGTTCCATGGTGGGCCTGATTCCGCTGTTTGCCGTGGAAACGTTCGAGCCCGAAGATATCGATTGCTTGCCTTCTTTCCAGCGCAAAACTGGCTGGTTTCTCGATCATCATCCCGAGGTTCCCGAGCACATCGACCTCACTCAGAAGACCGAAAAAGGCACGCGCATGCTCATTTCCATCGCCAATCGCGCGAAAGTCGAGCGCGTGTTGAAGTACGCGCTGGCCGAAAATGAGTTTCTGTCTCCCGCAGGCATTCGCTCGCTTTCCAAATTCCACAAGGATCATCCCTTCGTCATTAGTTTGGACGGCGAGGAGCATCGCGTCGATTACGAACCGGCGGAATCTGCGTCCGGCTTGTTTGGGGGCAATTCCAATTGGCGCGGGCCGGTGTGGTTCCCGCTGAATTTTCTGCTGATCGAAGCGCTGCAGCGCTATCATCACTACTATGGCGATTCATTTCAGGTGGAATTTCCCACCGGCAGCGGCCAGAAGAAAAATCTGTGGGACGTAGCAAAGGAGCTGTCGCACCGCTTGGTGCATCCCTTTCTGCTGCAGGACGGCCGCCGGCCCATCTACGGTGACACAGAAATCTTCGCGAAGGATCCCCACTGGCGCGACCTGCTTCTCTTCCACGAATATTTCAACGGTGACACGGGGAAAGGCCTGGGGGCCTGCAATCAAACCGGATGGACCGCGCTGGTAGCCAAGCTCCTGGAGCAAGTAGGTCAATAGAAGGACTGTAGCCACTGATAGCTTTGGCGGCGGTCGTCGCCGCATGCGCCGGAAGCGCGAGGACGCTACAAATCCCCGACCAATCCCAGCCCAAACGAGACACGATTGATATAATTGAAGTAGGCCACCGTAAGAACCGTCTCCCGCACCGCCTCATCGCCCCAACCGGCCGCCCGCAGCGTCTCCACGTCTTCCGCTTCGATTTCCAGCGGCTTCCGCGTTAGCTTGTCCGCAAAGCGAAATAACGACTTGGTCTTCTCGTCCCCCGGCGCATTTTCGTAGTCCACCGCGAGCTTCTTCGCCACCGGTTTGGGCAGCCCAAACCCCTTGTGCAGCAATTCCATATGGAACGCGATGCAATACGCCGACGAATTGATCCCGCTAACCACCAGCCCAATCTGCTCTTTCACCGACGTAGTCAGCGCGCCCTCCGCCATAACCGCACCATCCATAGCCAATTGCGCCTCGATCACATCCGGCTTAGTCCCCAGCGCCTGAAAGTAGTGCGGCACGTACCCTAGCATCTTTTGCAGCCGCTCGTAGATCGCCCCCAGGCGCGGCTCCGCTTTCGACACGTCCACTTCGTTCACGTAAGCCATCGGAGTGATACCTCATCTCGTGAAAATCAGAAGGAGAAAATCGCTTCGCTAACTTTACTCGTTCCCGCCCAATCCCGCAATCACCTAACTCTCCACCAGCTCGATCAGGATTTTCCGCCCGTCGCCGCCAGCCGCCAGGAAAAAATTCACCCGCGTCCCATTCGCGCCGGCCCGAGTCGCCGGATAGATCGGTTCCAGCGCAAAATCCCGCCGCAGTATCGCAGTGGCTGCATCCACATCGCGCACATCGAACTCCACTTGCTGAATTCCTTCCCCAAATTTTCCCAAATAGCGCGCAATCGCGCCCCCGCCGCCCGGCGCATCCGTAGTCAGCACGTCGATGCGCACATGCCCAGGGAACTCCAACTCAAATTCCGTCGCGTCCTGATCGGGCGGCACCTCGGCCAGCGCCGGCGCTCCGTTGGCTTCGCGAATCTTCTCGAACGTCCCCGGCTGCACCGCAATTCCCACAGTAACGGCACACCCTCCAGCGGACGCCCTCGAATGATCAGCCGTTTCAGCCCGAGCACTCACCCCAGCCTCACCTACTACGCGCACCAGCAGCGCCGCCAATTCCCGGTCCGCCATCCATTTCGCCACCAATGGATCGCACGGCCGCGTGCCCCAATCGAAAATGTCCCTCGCCGCGCGCAAACGCACCTGCGCATCGGCGTCACTAAGCTGCGTAATGTATTCAGGAATGTCCACGAGGAGCCAATCCAGTCAAGGTCTGCGGGCCGAGCCGAAGTCCGAAACCAAATTCGATGTTGTTGCCGTTAGTTCTTAGCGAGCGCCGCGTGCATATGCCTACGGTACAGATTTCGCTGACTCCAACGCATTCGAATTCGATAGTGCCACCCGCGCCGTCTGGCCCGCGGCAACCGTAACCGGCAAATCCCACTTCAGGTACATATCGCCCACCGTAGCCGTCACGTCCAGCGTGCTCAGCCAATACGTCCCTGGCGCAATGTTATCCAGCCGCGCCTCTCCGTTCAGATTCGTTTCCGCGTGCGCCACCAGGTAACGGCCGTCCGCGGCGTCCAGCGTGTGCCGGTGGATATCGCCCGCGCGCCGCTTTACCAGTTCGTTCCATGCGTGGGTCGGGTCGACGTCCGCCAATTCGTTCTCCATTCCTTCCACGCTGCTGGGATTGGCGATAATGAATTTCTTGATGGCGTCCAGATATTCCTGGTTCAACTTCTTGTATTTTTCCGGATTCTTGACCTTATCTTTCTCGCTGGCTTTGGTCGTCGGAAACGCAATCCCTTTGCTGGAAGCATTGATCCGCATATACGCATCGAAAAATTCCGGCACGCCCATCACGTCGTCCGGCTTCAGGCCTTTGGTGAAATCCGTGGTGCTCAACGATACCGCCTTGTTCCGCTTCATCCACGCCTTCAATTCCGGTGTCACCTTCAGTTTTTCGATGAACGGGTCCATCTCCGGAGCTGGATCGGCGCTCTCCGCCTCGCGCCGAATATCCTGAAAGCTCTTGCTCAGCAGGCAGAAGGGCATCCCCCGCGCCGGCTCGGCAATTCCGCTCGCCGGGCGCACCCGCACCGCAAATTCAATCGCGCCATTCTGTGCCGCCGCGGGCAAACTGCCGCAGGCCAGCGCAGCCACAAAACAAAAAATCACCGTCGAAACTCGGATCGCAATGCGCATCATGCCGCCATCGTAACAGAACCTATAGTGCCGAGACATGTGGGAAGTCAGAAGGTAAACGGGGAATGAAACTCAGCAGAATCCAAAACGTAGAACTACATCAAGCGGAACGTTACTTCGATCAGTGCGATCACCCCTGCAGCCTGCCCGCTGGGCGAACTGGCCGGCCGGAACCTCCAGCCTCGCACCGCTTCCATCGCCTTCTCGTCCAGACCCAGGCCCAGCCCTTTCACCACGTGGATGTCCTTGGCGCGTCCATCCGGCCCAATCAGCGCTTGCACGAGCACCGTCCCCGAATACTTAGCCTTGATGGCTTCATCGGAGAACTCCGGCAACGGGCAGTACAGGCAAACTGGCGAGCCAAAGCCGTTTTCCCCGGCGTGTGGCGTACCGCCACCGGTTCCCCAACCCTCGCCCGGTCCAACGCCACCGCCATTGCCACTACCCACGCCCCCGCCCTGACCGCTTCCGATTCCGCCACCACCGCCAGGCCCACTGGAATCGTTGGTCAGCTTCGCCAGAGGATCGCCCCAATTGGCGGCATTCGGGCTGGGCAGCTTCATGTCCGGCGGACCAAGCACAGTAGGAGTCATCGCCAACCGGGGATTGTCCGGCGGCTTCACCGAGGGCGGCGTAAATTGAGTGAACGAAAACTTCGGCAATTTGCCGCGGCTCGCAGGAATCGGGTTGTGTTCGCCTCCCCCTCCGCCACCACCCGCCTTGCGAGGTCCCGGCGGAAGCTTGGGAGCGTAGGGCGAAAGGTCCAGCGGAGTAACCGAGATCTGCGTGGAAGCTTTGGTGGTGGAGGGCGACAGAATTTCGGGCAGTAGCGGCACGATAAGCAGCACCAGTACCACCACATGGATCGCCAGCGAGAGATACTGTACCCGGGTAAACTGGGTGTCCTTCGTCCAAATGTCCTTCACTGCCACCGGCTGGCTGGTCGTCTTCAGCGGAGGTAGCTTGCGCGGCGAAATCATGTCCCGCAGGTTCGTCCAGAACGAATCGAATTCCTGCCCCGGCTTTTCCAACAGTTCGCTGCCGGGCGCTCCGGCCTGCAGCGCTGGGGCGGCGTGGAAGATTTCCTTGACGTTCTCGCCCATGCCCGCGCCAAACGAGGTGCTCTTAAAGAAATCGCCCTTATGGGCGATCACTTTCACTGGCCGCTCGGTGAGAAATTGCTTCAGGTTCGAACTGAAAGAGGACCACCAGGATTCTTGTGGCACCGCCAACCGCTGGATGCGCACCATCGCGCTCGGCTGTTGGGCTTCGGGAGAGGTCGTATTGCTATTGATTTCCGTCATATACGCCGTAATGGGCCCCCAGCTCAGGGCCACCTCTGCTTAGACGCGTGACGCCGTAAAAGGATGTACGCCGCGAGCGCCGCTGACACGTTCTGCAATTCATTGTAACATACGATGTTTACACGTCGCGGCGGGTTTCCTGCCGGTCATGTGCCGGCGGCAACGCCGAAAAATCTCTCGGCCAGAAGGGGCAAACACCTGGACTTCAAAAGCACTCTTAACCTCCCGCGCACCGATTTCCCCATGAAAGCGAAGCTGCCCGAACGCGAACCCCAGCAGCTTGCCGAATGGGACCGCGAGGACATCTACCACCGCATCCTCAAGTCCCGCCAGGACGCGCCGGTATTCGTCCTGCATGACGGGCCTCCCTATCCCACAGGTGACATTCATCTGGGGACCGCTCTCAACAAAATATTGAAGGACTTGGTGGTCAAGTCCAAGACCATGGCCGGCTTCTACTCCCCCTACATTCCGGGCTGGGATTGCCACGGGCTGCCCATCGAAAACAAGGTCGAGAAGGAATTGGGAGGCAAGAAGAACGTTGTATCCCCGGCCGCATTCCGCCAGATGTGCCGCGAATTTGCCTCCCGCTACGTGGCCCAGAACCGCGTGGATTTCAAGCGCCTGGGAATCTTCGGCCAGTGGGAAGAGCCCTACCTCACCATGAATCCGGGCTACGAAGCCACTATCGCCGATGCCTTCATCACCTTTTTCGAAAAGGGCTACGTCTATCGCGGGATGAAGCCGGTCTATTGGTGCCTCACCGATCGTACCGCGCTCGCCGAAGCCGAAGTGGAGTACGAGGACCACACCAGCCACTCCGTATGGGTGAAGTTCCCCCTGGTCGATGGTCCCAAATCCGATCGCTACGGCCCCGGGGTCAGCGCGGTGATCTGGACCACCACTCCCTGGACCTTGCCCGCCAACCAGGGCTTGGCGTTTCATCCCAATTACGACTACGTGATCGCGGAAACGTCCGCCGGGCGCCTGTTGATCGCCGCCGACCGTCTCAACGCCGCGGCCAAGGATCTGCACTTCGAAGTGAACAACGAGGGCAAGCACTTTGAGGGCAGGGAATTCGAAGGCGCGCTCTTCCAGCACCCGTTCCTGGATCGCCGCGTACCCGGCGTGCTCGCCGGCTACGTCACCCTCGATCAAGGAAGCGGCATCGTTCACACTGCCCCGGGCCACGGAGCGGAAGACTTTGTCACTGGCCAAAAATATAGCCTGCCGGTCACCGCGCCCATCGACGACGATGGCCGCTTCACTGAAGGCCTGCCGGAATATAAAGGCAAGACGGTGTGGGAAGCGAACCTGCCGATCGTGAATCTGCTTCGTGAGCGCGGCGCTCTGCTCGGCGATCACAAATTCCAGCACAGCTATCCGCATTGCTGGCGCTGCCATAGTCCGGTGATCTTCCGCGCCACCGAACAGTGGTTCATCCAGATGGATTTCCCGGACCCCAAATCCCTCCGCAGCGAAGCCCTCGCGGAGATCGCCAAGGTGAAATGGACGCCTTCCTGGGGCGAAGACCGCATGAAAGAAATGGTCGGCAACCGTCCCGACTGGTGTATCTCCCGCCAGCGTTTCTGGGGTGTGCCGCTCATTATTTTCAATTGCGGCGAATGTAAAACGCGGCTCGAGGATTTCGCGGCGTTGCGCAACGTCGTCAAATGGTTTGAGAAAGAGGGCGCCGACGCCTGGTACACCCACACCGCCGAAGAATTGCTCCCTCCCGGCTTCCAATGCCCGAAGTGCGGCAAAGCGAACTGGCAGAAAGAGAATGACATCCTGGACGTCTGGTTCGACTCCGGTTCCACGCACCTGGCCGTCCTCGATCCCGCCAAGGGGACTTGGCCGGCGGATGTCTACCTCGAAGGCCCCGACCAATTCCGCGGCTGGTTTCAGAGCTCGCTGCTAATCGCCACTGGCATACGCGGTAAAGCGCCCTACAGACAGGTGGTTACCCACGCCTGGACGCTGGACGCCCACGGCCGCCCGATGTCCAAGTCGCTGGGCAACGTCGTCCTCCCTCGCGAAATCTGCGAAAAGTGGGGTGCCGATCTGCTGCGCTTATGGGTCACCTCGCAGGACTATCGCGCCGACATTCGCATGTCCGACGGGGTGATGACCCAGCTCTCGGAAGCGTATCGCAAGCTACGCAACACCTTCCGCTTCGCGCTGTCCAATCTCGATGGCTTTGATCCGGCGCACGATTCGGTGCACGATTCTGAGTTGTCCGAACTCGATGCCTGGATGCTCCGGCGCACCGCCGATTTAGTCCGCGAATGCCGCCAGTGGTACACCGACTTCGAATTCCATCGCGTCTTCCACGCGGTGCACGATTTCGCCGTGGTGGATCTCAGCGCCTTCTATTTCGACGTCCTGAAAGACCGCCTGTACACTTTCGCGCGCCGCAATCCCGGTCGCCGTTCGGCGCAAACCGCCGTCTACCGCATCGCCAGTGCGTTACTGCGTTTGCTCGCTCCGGTGATGGTCTTCACCGCGGAAGAGGTATGGAAACATCTGCCGCACTCCAGCACTGTCGCCGAAAGCGTGCACATGACCATGTTCCCTAACGAAGAGGATCTGCACACCGGCTTCGATCCTGCGAAAGCGGCGAATTGGACCAAGCTCCTCGATCTTCGCGCCGAAGTCCTCAAGGAACTCGAAGTCGCCCGCGTCGCCAAGACCATTTCCGGTTCGCTCGAAGCCAAAGTGACGCTCCGCGGTGGTGGCGATCTGGCCGCCGTCGCCGAACTCTACAAATCCGTGCTGCCCTCCCTCTTCATTGTTTCTCAGGTTGACGTCATTCCGCCGCACAGTCCCGCGGAACATTTGGCGCCCATCCGGGTTGAAGTGGCTCGAGCCGATGGCGCCAAATGCGAGCGTTGCTGGAACTATTCCACGCAAGTGGGATCGAGTCGCGAATATCCGACGGTGTGCGAGCGCTGCCTGGCCGCGCTCGCGGAAATCGCCGCATCCGGCGGCCCGGGCGCCGGCGCCTGATGCCGTCGCCGCATCGCACCTCGGCGTTCTGGCTTGGCGGACTGTCGCTGGGTGTGCTGGTCGCCGATCGGCTCAGCAAATATCTGGTCGAGCGATACACCCCGCTCGGCTCCTACCAGATTTTGGTTCCCGGTGTGCTGAATCTCACCCACACCACCAATTCCGGCGTGGCTTTTGGCTTTCTGGCGGATTCCGGATCGCCATGGACCGCGCCCCTGCTCGTTTTTTTCTCGGCTACGGTGATCGGATTCCTGTTCTGGTTGCTCGCCTCCGGCAAGGCCGGCGGATTTCTGGGCCAAGCGGGAATGGCCATGATTCTGGGTGGGGCATGCGGAAATGTGTTCGATCGCCTGCTGCGCCACAGCGTCACCGACTTCATCGATTTTCACCTCGGCCACTTTCACTGGTACACATTTAACGTCGCCGATTCCGCCATTGTGGTCGGAGCCGCGCTGGTGGTGCTCGAACTCCTGCGCGACTGGTCCCATCCCAGTGAGGAGCCTGATGAAGCCCACTGAGGAGAACAACTAGGCATGCATCCCATCCTCGTCCATGCAGGCGTCTTCACGATTTATACCTACGGGGTTCTGGTCGCCACCGGCGTGTTGCTGGCGCTGTGGTATGCCCGCATGCAAGCGCCGCGCGCGGGTCTGGATCCCGACCGCGTCTGGAATCTCGGCATTTACATCGTCCTCGCCGCGATCGTAATCGCCAAAGTGTGGTACGTCCTCAGCGATTTGTCTTATTACCGCGAGCATCCCAGCGAGATTTTCGGCTGGTCTACCTTGCAATCGGGGGGCACTTTCTACGGCGGTGTGCTCGGCGGTATCGGCTTCGCTCTCATTTACATGTGGGTGCAGAAAATTCCGGCGCTCCCGCTTTTTGACACCTATGCCTTCGCTTTGCCGCTGGGCCACGCCATTGGCAGGGTGGGCTGCTTCATGGCCGGCTGCTGCTACGGCAAGCCCACCACTCTGCCCTGGGGCGTCACCTTCACCAGCGAAGCCGCCGAGCGCCTGGTCGGCACCCCGCTGGATATCCCGCTGCACCCCACGCAGCTCTACGAAGCAGCCGTAGAATTTCTGAATTTTCTGATTCTGATCTGGCTCGGCCGCCGCCAAACTTTTCGCGGACAAATTATGGGCACCTACCTGTTGCTGTACGGTTTCGAGCGCGGCACCATCGAATTTTTCCGCGGCGATCCCGGCCGCACCTTGATGTTCCACAACTCCGTCTCACTGATGCAATTGGTCAGCGTAGCCCTGATTTGCACCGGAACAGTGTTATGGTGGCGTGGGCTCAGCAATCGCGCCCCGCTCCCAGCGCCGCAGATGTCCCGCGCCCGCTAACGACTTTGACTGGCGGTTCTTTGGTTTTACGGTCTTTGCTTTTCCGGGTGCCCCACTCTTCCCTGGTTTTGGGAAGGGTGGGCGTTTAGATCTCCCCCGCGCAGCGCTCGTTTGAAACTGAATATCCATGGACCAGTCCACGTCCCAACTCGAGTTCGTAGTCCCCGACGATCAGGAAGGAACGCGTCTCGACCGTTACCTCGCCGACCAGCTCCCGCAACTCAGCCGCGTTCGCGTCCAGGAATTGATGGACGAAGGCCGCGTCCTGGTGGAAGGCACTCCAAGAAAACCCTCCTACCGTGTAGTAGCGGGCGAGTCCATCGCCATCGACATCCCGGAAGCAATCGAATCCGTCCTGGAACCCGAAGACCTCCCGTTGACCATCCTCTATCAAGACGATCAGATCGTCGTAGTCGATAAGCCCGCCGGCATGATCGTGCACCCCGGAGCAGGCGAAACTACCGGCACCCTCGCCGCCGCGCTCCTCTATAAATTCGGGGGCCTGGCCAGACTTTCCGACATCGGCGGCCCGCTGCGCCCCGGCATCGTTCATCGCCTCGACAAAGGCACGTCCGGCGCGCTGATCGTGGCCCTCACCAATCAAGCTCACTTGCAACTCATCGAGCAATTTGCCGAACGCGAAATCGAGAAGACCTACGTTGCTCTCCTGCACGGAAATATAAAAGGCGACGCCGGACGCATCGAGCTTCCCGTGGCCCGCGACCTTCGCCGCCGCGGACGTATGACCGCCCGCCGCCGCGATGGCCGCCCCGCGCGCACCGACTGGTCAGTCCAAATGCGCTTGCCCGGATTTACTCTGGTTTCCGCGGGTCTGCACACCGGCCGCACCCATCAGCTGCGCGTGCACTTTTCCTCCCAGGGAAATCCAGTCGTCGGAGATACACTCTACGGTGCCCCGCACCTGCCCCACTCCGGCGGCCAAATCGTTGGGCCTCTCGGCCGTAATTTCCTGCATGCCGCGCACCTTCGTTTCATGCATCCAATCACCCAGGTTCCTATCGAAGCGCGCGCGAAATTGCCCGCCGAACTGGTCGCGTATGCTCGCGAACTTGCCCGCCTCGCTCCCGCCGCCCCCGGCGCAATTGACGCTGCCCTTCGCGAGTACCTATAATCGAGCCGTGCCCAAAGTCTTTCGAAACGTGGTGTGGGTCTGCCTGGCCGGAGCTCTGATATTTTTCGCCGGCATACGCCCCGCGTCTTCGCAATCACCCGTCGCGCCGCCGCCCGCGGACGGCGCCCAGACCCAAACCACGCCGCGGTCCAACGCGCCGCAGAACCCGTCCGCGCCATCGAACCCGCCAAGCCCCGTCAAGCCGACCCCGGTGATTTCGATCACCACCGGGGCGGTCCACTTGGTCGCCACCGTTGCCGACCGCCATCACAACCTCATCACCGACCTCGACCAGAGTGATTTCAAGGTTTACGAAGACGACCAGCCGCAAAAAATCAGTTTCTTTGGACGGGAGACCAATCTCCCTCTCCGCATCGCCGTCCTTCTCGACACTTCCAACAGCATTCGTCCCCGCCTCAAGTTCGAGCAGGAAGCCGCCATCGATTTCCTCAGCAGCGTCATTCGCCGCGGCAAGGATCAGGCCTTTCTGATGACCTTCGACAACGAACCCGAAGTCATCCAGGACTACACCGACAACGTCGATACTCTCAGCCGCGCTATCGAATCACAGCGCGCTGGCGGCGGCACCGCTTTGCGCGATGCCCTCTACGCTGCCACCGCAAAATTGGTCAAAGCCCCCCTGCCGCCTCCCCCGGAACTTCAAATCCGCCGTGTGATGGTGGTGATTAGCGATGGCGATGACAATCTCAGTGACCGCTCGAAAAGCGAAACTCTCGAGGCCGTGGAACGCGGGGAAGTAGCCATCTACTCCATCAGCACCAGCACCGATTGGCTCGCCGTAGATACCGATCAGCCCAAGAAATACTTAAAGACCCCCGGCGATCAGGTTCTTGAGGAATTTGCGGAACTATCCGGCGGGAGGGTCTTCTTCCCTTACAAATTGGATGATCTGGAGGAATCGTTTCAGGACATCGGCGCCGAATTGCGCAGCCAGTATTTCGTGGCCTACGCGCCCAGCAATCCCGACTTCAACGGTCGCTTTCGAAAAATTCGAGTCGAGGTGGACCGCAAAGGCCTTACCGTTCGCACCCGCAAAGGCTACTTCGCGGTCGCTCCTGGTTCGTCGCCCGGCCCCACCGGGCAGTAGCCACCTCACTCGGTTTCCCGAGCCTCAATTTTTCCGGCTTATTACGGACGCGCAGCTAGTGCCGCGGCGCGTAGTAGCCCTTACGGGCCAATACCTTAAACTCGCTCTTGGTGGTTTCCACCTTGATCTTGCGGAACGTACCGTCGCGCTTCTCGTTGGTCGGGTAGTAGCCCAGCACGTACTGCTGTCGCAGCTCTTGCGATATCTCCTCGAACGCCTGCTCCAGGTGGCCCTCGCTGTGCACTTCGATTACCCGGCCTCCGGTATCTTCCGTCATCCGCCGGGCCACTGACGCGCCGCTGTTGAAGCCCATGCCATATCCAAACCCCATGTGCCGTTCCGTGACCAGAATAATGTGAATCACCGCGTCGGCACGCTGCGCCGCTTCGATCGCATCGCCGGCCTTCAACTTGCTGCCGTTGTCTTCCGCGTCGGTTAACACGATCACCGCTTTGCGTCCCGCCTGATCGCGCAGTTCGTCATGGCACGCCAGATAGACTGCGTCGTAGAACACCGTGCCCACGTTGCCGGGATCGATCGTCGGCGCCGTGCCGCCTCCGCCCATCGCCGCGTTAATCTGCGTCTTGCGCAGCGCGCGCTCCAGAATGTCGGTATCTTCGGTGAAATCCGCCAGCAGTGTAGGGTCCAGGTCGAAGCTCATCACCAACGCCAGGTCCTTCTTCCGCATCACCGTATGCACGAAGCGCGAACCCGCGTCTTGCTCCGCTCCCAGCATGTTCTGTTCGCTTCCGCTGGTATCGATCAGCATGGCCAGCGTTATCGGCATATCCACTTCTTTGTTAAAAAACGCTACCTTCTGCTCCACACCGTCCTCATAAATCTTGAACTCATCCTTAGTCAGATTGTTCACGAACGAATGGTGGCTGTCGCGAACCGTCGCGAATAGCTGGACCACGTTCACCACCGCCTTGATCGGCCCATTCCCTTGGGCCTGCTGTGCCTGCGGCACCTGCGCCCCACCCGCTCCGTCCTGGGCGGTTGCAGAGCCAGGTGCGGCGTGCGCACGGTGGGCCGGTATCAGCAAAGAACCGCACAGCCCAGCAAAAAGCGCCAGGGCCAACAGACCGGCGCGAAGATTCGTTGAACGCATTATATAATCCCCCCTGAATAGCCTATCGAATGCTTCGATGCAATTTTTTGGCCCGGCGATGCGTCGTATCTGTGCGGGCTTACCCGAAAGCAGCCGAGTGGCCCCGAGGAGCATCAATGGCTAAAGATAGCATGCAAACATTACTGGCAGTTGTTCTCTCCGTGCTCCTGATCGCCGCACCGGCCATTTGGGCCCCAGCCCTTTGGGCCCAGGACCAGCAAACCTCGCCGCCACCCGCCCAGGCTCCTGATTCCAAGAAGACTCCGCCCCCGGATCCCAAGCTCAGTTCGCCTCCGAATCCCAATGACTTGCCCGATCCCGACGAGCTCATGCCTCCGGACGCCAGGCAAAAACCGGCGGACCAACAGCCTGACCAGCCCGCTCAGCAGCCCGGCCAAGCCGGTGCCGCGCCCGCCCAAGGCGCCACCAATCCAACCCCGGCACAAAAGCGCGCCCAGGCTCCCATCGCCGTGCAGACCAACCTGGTTCTCGTTCCGGTAACCGTCAAGGATTCAGCCGGCAACATCGTGGGTGACCTCCGCAAGGAAGATTTCCGCATCTTTCAGGACGGCGCCGAAGTGCCCGTCGGCTTTTTCTCCTCCGATGCATTTCCGCTCTCCGCGGTTATCCTCCTCGATAACGATCTCTCCACCAAGCCGGCCGAGCAGGTGCAGAAAAGTATCGAGAGCATCAGCGCGGCCTTCGGGCCTAACGATGAAGCCGCCATCATGGCCTACGACCAATATCCCGAAATGCTGCAGGACTTCACCTTCAACAACGACGCTCTTTTCGCCAAACTCAAACACACCACCCTCGGTTCCTCCATGCCCGTCGATGACGAAGGGCCGATGACCTCCGGTCCGGTAATCAACGGGCAATCCCAGGAGACCGGCGTGCATCCGCGGTGGCACGGCCACGAAACCACCAAATGCATGGACGACGCCGTCTACGCCGCCGCTAAGGCCCTCGCCCCGCGCGGGCGCAACCGCCGCAAGATTGTTTTTCTGGTAGCCGACGGTACCAACTCCCGCCACAACAAGGTGGCCTTCGATACCGTTGTGCAGTATCTGCTGAAGTCCGACATCCTGGTCTATACCATCTCGGTGGGCAACGCCCTGCTGAAACACGAGACCAGCCGCCTGGTGAAATACCCCAACGAAACCGGTGGCGATTCCTACTACGCAGGCAAGCAGCGCGATCTGGAGCGTGCCTACTCCACCCTAACCGAAGAGGCCCGCAACGAATACACCATCACTTTCACCCCCAAGCCCAACAAAACCCCCGATGGCTACCACACCATAGAAATAAGAGTAGAACGCCCCGGCCTCCACGTCCTGGCCCGCGAAGGCTACTTCGACCAATCCCTCCAGCCCTGAGGGCGCAGTGTTTTTGCCTATTTCTTGAACGCGCTTCCGGAAGGGTAGTGTTTTGCCGTATTTGTTGAAGCTGGTTCCGAAGGAAAGCGTCTTGCCTTGTCTGTTGAAGCTGGTTCCGGAAGGGAAGTGCTTTGCCTTTTAAGTTGAAGTCGGTTCGGGGAAGGGTAGTGTTTTGCTTTATTTTTTTGCAGGTGGGTGCCCCACACGTCGGGTTTACGTGTGGGGTTTTGACTTACGGTTCGACGGTTATACGCCGTTGTCTTTCCGTGCGTTCCACTCTTCACAAGTTTTGGACCGCAGGCCATCCCGACGCTCACATCACATCCGCGGATTCACCAGCGCCTGGTAAACCACCGGATGCGACAGCCCATGCACATTCGGCCGCTTGTGATCCAGAAACCGCTGCGTCATGCCGACAAAAATCAGGTCGTTGGTCGGATCCACCCAAAACCACGTATCCGCCGCGCCCTCCCAAAAGAAAGTCCCCTTGCCAACAATTTCGTTGGCCAGCAGCGGATCCGAATACACCGCGCAATCGTAGCCCCACCCCGCGCCCGGCCGCGTCACGTCTCCGCCCGTAGAAAAATCTCCCACCATCAGGCTGGGAGCCAGGTGGTTTGCAGTCATGAGCTGCACCGTACCCGGCGCCAGGATGCGCACGCCGTCCAGCTCGCCGCCATTCAACAACATCTGCGAGAACCGCAGGTAGTCCTCTGCGGTAGAGACCATCCCCCCGCCACCAGAAGGCTGGGTTGGCTGCGTCGCGTAGTCGCTCAGCGCCTTTTCGCCCTTCGGAAACAGTTCCAGCTCCCCCGCATCGTTTCCCTGATACATCGTGGCAAACCGGTTGCGCTTCTCGGCGGGCACAAAAAAGCCGGTGTCCTTCATACCCAGCGGCCCGAAAATGCGTTGCTGCTCGAAATCCGGCAGCGATTGCCCCGACAATTTCTCAATGATGTAACCCTGGATATCCATGGCTACGCTGTAGACCCAGCGGGTCCCGGGCTGATACAGCAACGGGATCTTCACCAACTTGTTGATCATGTCCTGCAGGGTGTCCTCTCCGTTGTGCAGCACCTTCTGGTCAACGTACATCTTGTCCACCGAAGTCTTCCCGAATATCCCGTAAGTAAATCCCGCGGTGTGGGTCATCAACTCTTGCATTGTCGGCGGATGCACCGGATCTTCCAAAATCATGTTCCCGTTCGAATCGTTGCCCTTAAACACCTTCAATTGCGAGAACTCCGGAATCAATTTTGAGATCGGATCCGCCGGACGCCATTTGCCCTCCTCGTACAACATCATCATGGCCACCCCGGTCACCGGCTTGCTCATCGAGTAGATCCGGAAGATCGTGTCCTTGGTCATCGGCGCCCCGCTAGCGAGGTCCTTCACGCCATAAGTCCGCTCTTCCGCCACCTTCCCGTGCCGCGCCAGCAGCGTCACCACCCCCGGCAGCTGCTTCTCGTCCACCAACTGCTGGATCACCGCATGCAGCCGCCCCAGCCGCTCCGAAGAAAACCCCAGCGCCTCCGGCTTGCTCTCCACAATCTCGGCAGCCTTCTTGCCTGCCTGCTGCGCCGCGATCAAATCCCCGCCGGCCACAAACGCGAGCCCACCCACCAGTCCAGCAAGCACCAACAACTCGAAGCGCGAGCGAATTGTATGTCTCATTTTTTCCAGTCCCAATTTGGTTTCCAAAACCCAGGCACTGCGCATCGTACCCGCGTCTTGCCCGGCCCACAAAGAGATTTCCAGCGCCCGACTCCGGCGACCGTACCGCGATCTTAGCCACCTACCGCTCGACACACCCGGTCGGCCCGGTCCTGGTTGCCAATTCGATAGCTGCGCATTACACTTCCGCTAATTTCTATGGCAGGTATCAAGAACTTATGGTTCCGCCGGCTACTCCCCGTCACCCAGCTGCTGCTCTGTGCCGTGCTCCTGTGGCCATTCCGAAGTTTGTGTGTATTTGAACTTCGCTCCGCCGTCCACTCTCGCTCGCTAACCCGATTTGATCAACGGATCCAAGCATGCGCTCGGAGTCGACGATTCCTTGGCGTCTAGAGCTGACCGGCTGCATCATGTGGAGGCGCACTGGCAGCCTCAACGATCGTAGCCCGCATAGCCCAGTGGCGGATCAACAAACGAATCAAACCAGAAACGGCCGCCCAAACGATCCCAGCCCAGCCTTGAGAGAATCTCTTTGCCTTTGGTTTTTTTTGGCGCCCCGTGCGAACGGTTAGCGGCCGGCGCTAACGGTCGAAATCGAAATCAGTTGCTCGAAAGCCGGGCAAATCGCCTTGAAATCGCACGACCGGCATTGATATCCGGGCTGCGCCCCAAATTCCCGGGCTCGAATCAAGTCCGCCGTCTCCTGAATTTTCTCTTTCGCTTTATTCAGGTCCTTCGCTTCCCGCGTCGCACTCACCGCCTGGTTGCTGAACAAGCTGTAAAGCGTCACCCGCTTCGCCGTCAGTTCCAGGTAATCCCGCGCCGCCAACGCATAAATGCTGAGCTGCAGACTCTTCTTGGCATCTTCAGGCTTCGGCGAACGCCCCGTCTTATAGTCCACAATCTCCACGTCGCCGCGCCCCAGCTTATTGATCTGATCGATCCGCCCAGTAACCACCACGTTGTTCTCAAGATGCAGCTCGAATGTTTTTTCCTGGTGCAGCACGTCCGCCGGCGCCGCCATATACGCCTTGCAGAACGCCTCCAGCTCCGTGAGCCCCTCGCGCCGGTATTCCTCTTCCTGATAATCGTCCAGAAATCCCGCGCTGCGCCATTCGCGGTTATAAGAAATCGCCACTTCCTCGAACGGAATTTCCCGCCGCCGCCGGCAGTTATCCACAAATTCCTTGATCGTCCGGTGCATCACCATCCCAAACGTCATCGCCGCGCGCTGCGCCCCGCGAATCCCCCAGCCATACTGAAACAAATATTTCTGCGGACAAGCCTGGTACGCGCCGATCGCCGAATCGCTCAGCTGCAGCGGCTCCGGACGCGGCGGACGATACGCCTTGGCCCACAGCGCGATCCGCGAATACATTCGCGCGTCGTCCGGCCCCGGCCCGAAAAGCTGCGCCTGCGCCGGATTCGAAGCCTCCGGGCCCGCCGCCTCCTCGATCGGCGGCAACACCACGTTCGGCGTCACCTGCAGCGCATCGCGCGCCTTGATCCTCGGGTTCATCAGAATGTCTTCCAGAAAAATCGAGGGCTTCTTCCTCTTGGCGTTCACGAACGTCAACGTCAGTTGCCGCCGCGCCCGCGTCAGCGCCACATAAAACAGCCGCCGCTCCTCCTGAATCCGGAAATCGCCCTCCGGCTGTTCCTCCTTCATCAATTCCTTCGGAAACTCAAACACCGGCCGCTGCCCGCGCGAAGGAAAATCCCCATCGCAAAGTTGCAGCACGAAAACGTAAGGAAACTCCAATCCCTTCGCCGCGTGCACGGTCATCAATTGCACGCCATCGTCCACCGGCTCGCGTTCCAGCGTGATGTCGCCATTCGCTTCCGCGAAATAATCGAGATACTGCACGAAATCCCGCAAATGTTTCGGGTTCGCCTTCTTTTCCCAATCGCGCACGAACTCCACGAACCGCTCCAGGTACAGCCGGTCGGCATCCGAAGGCAGCGGCGCGATTTGCAATTTCTGAATCAACTCATCCAGCAGCGTAGTCGTCCCGGTCTGGTATCCCCGCTTGCGCATCTGCTGATAAAACGCCACCAGCTCCGCATAACGCGGCGCCCCGGGCCCCGCCGCCGTGGGCGCATGTGAATCCCCATCCGTCCCGGCGGCTGCGCCAGTCGCGGCCGCTTCCAGCGCATCGTAAATCGATCGCCCTCGTTCCTTGCTGGCGCGCTCCACCAGCCGGTGCAGATCGCGCGGCCCCAATCCCCAGTACGGAATCCCCAGCACCCGCGCGCAAGAAACGTTGTCCGCCGGATACGCGAACCACCGCAAGTACGCCACCAGATCGCGCACCACCGTGCTCGACATGATCGAATAGTTCCGGATCACGAACGGAATTCGCCGCCGCCGCAGCACTTCGATCAGACGGTCGCGGTGGTTGTGCTTGCGGTACAGCACCGCATACGATTTCCACGCCCGCCCGGCCACGTGGGTGCGCTCGATTTCCGCAGCCACCCAGTGCGCTTCTTTGTACGCATCGTCGAATTCGGCAATCCGGATTTTGTCGCCCAACCCTTGATCGCTGCTCAGCTTCTTGCCCGAAAGCAGCGGCGATTGCGGGTTCAGTTCGATCACTTGCCCAGCCACATTCAGAATCCGCTCCGTCGAACGATAATTGCGCGTCAGCGAAACCAGCGGCGCCCCCGCTTCCCCGGCAATCGCCCCGATCGCGCGTTCCGCCGCCTTCACATTCGCAAACCGCTCCAGAAAAATCGTAAAACTCCCAAACGACGCTCCGCGAAAACGATAGATCGCCTGGTGATGATCGCCCACCGCCACGATATTGCGATGCCCTCCCGCCAGCAGCCACAGCAGCTCGATCTGCACGATATTCGTGTCCTGAAATTCGTCCACCAGCACGTACCGATACCGCGCCCGCAATTTTTCCAGCAATTCCGGATCGGACTGCAGCCGCTGCACCGCCTGCAGCAACTGCCCGCTGAACGTTATCTGGTTCGCCTCCCGCAGCAGCCGCTCGCTCACCCGATAGACCCGCGCCAATTCCTCCTGCCGCGCGATCTCTTCCGCCTCCGCCGCGCGTTGCTCCTCGCTCATCGACGCTTCGCGCCCGCGAAAGCTCGCCTGCAACTCATCCACGTAGCGCTGGTAATCCTCCGCCGTCACCATCTCATCCTGGCAGCGCGCGAAAAATTGCGTGAAGTCCCGCAAAAATTGCCCCGGCTCCGCCAGCCGCCGGAAATGGTTCAGCTCCAGCGCCGCAATATTGCGCCGCAACAGAATCCAGTAGTCCACATCGTTCAGCACCTGCATGTTGGAATTCACTTCGCGCAGCACCAGCTCCATGCAGAACGCATGAAACGTCCCCAGCCAAACGCCCTCCGCGCGCTCCCCAAGCGCCGTCTTCAGCCGCGATTTCATTTCCCCCGCGGATTTGTCGGTGAACGTCAGCCCCAGAATGCTTTCCCCAGTAAGCTCCGGATGCCCTTCCAGCAGGCACCGAATCCGCTCCACAATCACCCGAGTCTTCCCGGTCCCAGCCCCCGCCACCACAAGCAACGGCCCATCGCCGTGCTCCACCGCGGCACGCTGTTCCGGATTCAATTCGATTTCGCTGATATGAGAGGTTTGCGGAGTCATTCGATCAACATTTCCATCCTACAGCCTTTCCAACGCCCCCAGCAATCCCACCGCACCACAGCCGCCACGCACCGCAGATCTCATCCGCACCCGCTGCCGTTGCCGTAGCTGTTGCCGTGGCCGCCGCCGTTGCGGCTGGGTGCCCCACGTGTCGTTGTCACACGTGGGTTCTCTACGTTCTTGACGTAGCCTGGTTTCTTGTGTAACGCCGTCACGCGTACCGGTTTTGACTTTAAGAATTTGACTCTAAGAAGTTGCAGGTGGGTGCCCACACCTCGTTCTTACGTGTGGGGTTCTTGACTCAAGCTTTACGCAGTTATCTGTTGCAGGTCAGAGCCAGTCGAGCCATCACTTTCAAACGCGACACCTAAAATGCAAGAGGCGGCCCGCGAACGAGCCGCCTCTAGGTTTCCCAATTCTCAGCACCAGAAAGAACCCGGCGCTCGACTCCCGCCAGCAATCCCCTCGGCACCCGCGGTGTTATTGCAGCGGCGGGCTGGAAATACTCGGCGTAGTCCCGTCCGACGTAAATCGAATCACGCCGGTCTGGTCCGAGAAAAACAATCGCTGTCCGGTCTGCCCCGCAACGCTCGGCGTTGCGAGCAGCGTATAAGTCGGGTGCCCGGTACACGAGCCTACCGTGACCGCCGTCCCGCCAGCCGTATATGTGAAGTAGTACCCGCTCTTGGCTGCTGCGGCGGTGGTCGCCGAGGCCAGCGCGTTGTCGATCAGCTGTCCGCCAGCGCATGTAACTGCGGATCCCGAGGCCCCGCCGATATTCGCAAGCGCCGGCGGATAGCCCGCTCCATACGTAGAAGAGTACGTAACCGATCCCGTGTTGATGGTACGCACCGACCCCACCGCGGAAGCTTCATTCGCGGCCATCTTGGCGCGCAGTAAGTTCGGGATGGCAATCGCCGCGATGATCAAGATGATCGCGACCACGATCAAAAGCTCGATAAGCGAAAATCCCTTTTCTGTCCTAGACATCTTGGGTCCCCTAAGCACTGCGCTAAAGGATAGATTGCTCTGAGATTGCTCTGAGAATTCCAATTTAGCAGCAATCTCAACCGGGACGACCTGTACCTTCGTACAGGTGCGCCGTAAACATAAACTTGCGCAACCCTATCGTCCAGGGCTGGTTGTTTCGTTCGCGAACGCCTGCCTGGGCCCGTGTTGGCGCATTTTATTCCCCGATCTGCCTGCGGCCTGCGCAGCGGCGTGCAAACGCAACGCACGCATCCTATAATAGGAAATCCCGCGGCCAAGCTCGCCATCTCCCGCGAAGGAGTTTTTCAAAATGGATCAGCCCGTAATCCTCAGCGCCGTCCGCACGCCCGTAGGCAAATTCCTGGGCAGTCTCTCCTCCCTCTCCGCCACTGAACTAGGCTCCAAAGTCATCGCCGAAGCCGTCCGCCGCGCCGGCATTGATCCCGCGAGTGTCGACGAAGCCATCATGGGCAACGTGGTCCAAGCTGGCCTCGGTCAGAATCCCGCCCGCCAAGCCGCTCTCCGCGCCGGTCTCCATCCCCGCGTCGCCGCCATGACCATCAACAAAGTCTGCGGCTCCGGCCTGAAAGCCGTGGCCTTGGCCGCCCAAGCCGTCGCCCTCAACGAATCCGAAATCGTCGCCGCTGGCGGTATGGAATCGATGTCCAATTGCCCTTACCTGCTCACCAAAGCCCGCACCGGCTACCGCCTGGGTAACGGCGAACTAATCGACTCCATGATTCAAGACGGCCTATGGGACGTCTACGAGAATTACCACATGGGCCTGACCGCCGAACTCGTCGCCGAAAAATACAAAATCTCCCGCGAAGAACAGGACCGTTTCGCCGTAGAAAGCCACCGCAAAGCGATCGCCGCCATCCAATCCAGTTTCTTTACCGATCAAATCTTGCCGATCGAAATTCCACAAAAAAAAGGCGCATCCCTGATCGTCAACGTCGACGAATCCCCCCGCGCCGATACTTCCCTCGAAGCCCTCGCCAAGCTCAAGCCCGCCTTCAAGAAAGACGGCACCGTAACCGCAGGCAACGCCCCCGGAACCAATGACGGCGCCGCCGCCCTGATCGTCACCAGCGAGCGCATCGCCACCAAGCTTGGCAAGAAGCCAATGGCCCGCATAGTAGCCCAAGCCGTAAGCGGCGTAGAACCCAAATGGGTAATGATGGCCCCAGTCGAAGCCGTAGAAAAGCTCCTCCGAAAAACCGGCTGGGACCGCGACAAAGACGTCGACCTGGTCGAACTAAACGAAGCCTTCTCCGTAGCCGCCATAGCCGTAACCCGCGAGCTCCGCCTAAACCCCGAAAAAGTAAACGTAAACGGCGGCGCCGTAGCCCTGGGCCACCCCATAGGCGCATCCGGCGCCAGAGTCCTGGTAACGCTCCTCTACGAAATGCAGCGGCGCAACCTAACCCGCGGCATAGCCGCCCTATGCCTGGGCGGCGGCAACGCCGTAGCCCTGGCCGTCCAGCGCGACGAGCAACCCAAAACAAGCTGACGTGGTCCCCGCAGTAGTTGGTTGGCCCCTCGCGTAGATTCTCCCTGAATATCAACCAACGTGATCGACGCGGAGGAAGCTGAGCGCAGCGAAGTGGGTGCCGCAGGTGTCGCCTTCACACCTGGCTTCTCCACGCCTTTGACTTGCCCGTGTCTCGCGTAGCCCCGCCACTCGTGGCGGAAAAACATCCACTCGCAAAAATATCCCGCAACAAAAATGTCACTCCAGTCGCGTCACGAGTACAGATTTTGACTTAAGAAGTGGCAGGTGGGTGCCCCACGCACGTCGTTCTTACGTGTGGGGTTTTGACTTGCGCTTCCACGGTTCTGCGCCCTAATATTTTTCGGATGTCCACTCTTCCCAGTCGGCAGGAACGCTGGGTGTTTTGACTTTGCCGTAGCCGTGGAAGGTGGGTGGCGCACCCTTCGCCGTCAAGGGTGCGGAATTTGTCCCATCGCAATTGCGGTTGCCCACGAGCGCCCCGTATTACCGCCGCGTCGTCCTTGCCTTTCCTTAGCCTTTGGTTTCGTAGCTCCGCCACTCCCGGCGGAAAAGCATCCGAGCACAAAAAAATCCCGCACCAAAAGTGTCACTCCGCTCCACATCGCTCCGCCCGCCGAGTCACTCCTCGCCAACCCAGCCAGTGTCGCCCCGCACCACGGCTAGCTCTTTCTCCGGTGCAGCTCACGAAACGTCTGTCCCATCCCCGCACCCATCGATCATTCACGCCGGCTTTGGGGGTTGCACGTTATCTCCCTCTCGTAGCCGCTCCGCCTCTACCGTCCCTCGTCCACCGAAGTGATCCATTCCAATCCTCTCCACAGCGTGCTACGGTTCCGCGAAGGAGAGACGCTAGATGTCCGAACCCACCACATCGTTTCCCGTCCTGGCACCCGAGCCTCCCAGACCCACCCGCAATCGAAAGGAAGCAAGAAATCTAATCGCGACATCCGTAAGGATCAGAATCCGTATGAGGCTTATTATCAATAACTTGCAATTTCTGAATCGAGAATCACAAATAAGCCCAATTTCGATCGCATGAGTCTGATTACAAACAACTTACGATCATGATTCGAAAAAAACAATTATTGATCACTCCGAACCACAGGGGAAAGGCGCCAGCAGCCGCGATTCGCAGCCCCCTAACCCGCCCCAAGGTTCGGGCCGCGTGGGGGGACCTTGACGTTCGTGATCCGACTATGTTTTCTTTACCTCCGCCACCTGAACTCGATTCTCCCGGAGCTTTCATGAGCGTAGACGCGGTGAAAACGATAGGCGTGCTAGGCGCCGGCACCATGGGCAACGGCATCGCCCACGCTTTCGCCAAGTCCGGCTTCAAAGTCCTGCTCCGCGACGTGAAACAGGAATTCCTCGACCGCGCCCACGAAACCATCGCCAAAAATCTCGACCGGGAAGTGAAGAAGGAAAAAATCGCCGCATCCGAGAAACCGATAATTCTCGCGCGCATCCACTTGGTCACCGACGTCGCCGCATTCGCCGAAGTCGATTTCGCCATCGAAGCCGTCCCCGAAATCCTCGACCTGAAAACCCGCGTCCTGCAAGACGCTGATTCCGCCATGCCCAAAAACGCCATCCTCGCCACCAACACATCTTCGATCTCCATCACCGCGCTCGCCGCGCAGACCTCCCGCCCCGATCGTTTCATCGGCATGCACTTCATGAATCCGGTGCCCATGATGGTGCTGGTCGAAGTGATCCGCGGCCTGGCCACCAGTGACGCCACGTTCGCCCTCACCATGGCGCTCTCCGAAAAACTTGGCAAAAAACCGGTAGCCGTCAACGACGCCCCAGGCTTCGTTTCCAATCGCGTGCTGATGCCGCTGATTAACGAGGCCGCATTCTGCGTGATGGAGGGCGTGGCCACCCCCGAAGGTGTGGACGCGGTAATGAAAATGGGGATGAACCACCCCATGGGCCCGCTCGAGCTCGCCGACTTCATCGGCCTGGACGTCTGCGTAAATATTCTCGAAGTTTTGCACCAGGGTTTCGGCGATTCCAAGTACCGCGCCTGCCCGCTTCTGCGGAAATATGTCGCCGCCGGATGGCTCGGCCGAAAAAGTGGCCGCGGCTTCTACGTATACCCCTAGCGCCCGGCGAGCGCTCCGGAAGGGGCCATAAATAAGGCTACAAATGGCCTTTGCTTTTTGTTCGCCTTATGTTAGCCTCCCGTACATGGTGGGACGACAGCCTCCGGCGAGCGCTCTCTGTTAGAATGGCCTTAACTGCGTCCTCAGTCTAAATCCGAATCTTTGAGGTGAAGAAAGATGTCCGACGAAAAAGCAAAGCTACTTGAGGCCGCGATTTCCCAGATCGAGAAGCAGCATGGCAAAGGTTCGATCATGCGTCTGGGAAACAAAGATGTTCTCGTTCCTGTCAGCGTTATCCCTTCCGGAGCAATCTCGATCGACGCCGCACTCGGCATTGGCGGTTTTCCCCGCGGCCGCGTGGTGGAAATCTACGGTCCGGAATCCGGCGGTAAGACTACCCTCACCCTGCACGTCATCGCCGAAGCCCAAAAGGGTGGCGGCCAGGCGGCCTTCATCGACGCCGAACACGCCCTCGATCCCGCCTACGCCCGCAAGCTCGGCGTGAACGTCGACGACCTGCTGGTCTCTCAGCCCGACAACGGCGAACAGGCCCTGGAAATCGCCGAAGCGCTGATCCGCTCCGGCGGCGTCGATATCGTTGTCGTCGACTCGGTTGCCGCCTTGGTTCCCAAGGCTGAGCTCGAAGGCGACATGGGCGATCCGCAGATGGGATTGCAAGCCCGGCTGATGTCCCAGGCGCTGCGCAAGCTCACCGGCATCGTCGCCAAATCCAATACCTGCCTGATCTTCATTAACCAGATCCGCGAAAAAATCGGAGTGATGTTCGGCAATCCGGAAACCACCACCGGCGGACGCGCGCTGAAGTTTTACGCCTCGGTGCGCGTCGATATTCGCCGCATCCAATCGATCAAAGAAGGCGACAAGGTGGTCGGCTCGCGAACCCGCGCCAAGATCGTGAAGAACAAAGTGGCCGCGCCGTTCCGCGAGGCTGAGTTCGACATCATCTACGGCGAAGGAATTTCCCGCGAAGGCGACCTGATCGATCTCGGCGTCACCAACGGCGTCGTGGAAAAATCCGGCACCTGGATTTCCTACAAGGGCGAACGCCTGGGACAAGGCCGCGAGAACGCTCGCGTCTTCCTGCGCGAGAATGCCGGCATTCGCGCCAAGCTCGAAGCCGAAATGCGCAAGGCGCTCGGCCTGGTCGCCGTGCCGTCCAACGGCCAACCCAAGGAAGCAGCGAAGTCCGAAGCATCCGACGACGACAAGCCGATGGCCCACGCCGCGGCCGCCGGCGCCAAGACCAAAGCCGCAAAGTAACCACGGAAAGGGCCGCTCCGCCGCAAGCAGGCGGCCCTTTCCTCTTCTTCTCCCCCGCGGAATCTGAAAGCCTGCTAGTCCGGACAGGGTCCTGTTTCGTACCTGTCCTTGCTATATAGGAAAGTGTGTACATTTACAGTTGCGCTCTGGCACACGCCCCCGTAAGATTTTGTTTCGGCTTGCTGCAGGCACTTCCACCGATTGCCGATAGACTTACCTAGATGACTCTCGACCCAGCAGTGAGGATCTTACGGGCCCTCGTGGCCGTTACCGCGTCGCTTCTCGGCGCTACGGCAATCTGTGCCGCGGCTCCGCGCCTTCCTCCCAACACCACCAAGAAACACGTCACCAGGAAATCCACCGCCCGGAAACACGTCGCCGGCCACGCGGCAGGAACGGCCACGATGAAAACTGTGGCGCTTCGGACGCCGGCCACCACCACCCATCACCGCCGAAGGTATACCGGCCCATCCAATTACGCCGACCCCACCAAGGAAGATGTGGTGGACTACGACGATCCCACCGTGCGCGCCATTGCCGTCGACGCTCTCGGCCGATCGAATGGCTCGGTGCTGGCCATGGATCCCACCACCGGCCGCATCCTCGCCATCGTCAATCAGAAAATGGCGTTCTCCTCCGGCTTTGAACCCTGCTCGACCATCAAGCCGGTGATCGCCCTCGCCGGGTTGCAGCAAAACGTGATCACCCGCGACACCATGATCGAAATTGGCCGCCGCCGCTACATGGACCTGACCGAAGCGATGGCCCATTCCAACAATAATTTCTTCGAAGAGGTAGGCCGCCGCCTGGGTTTTGAAAACGTGGAGCACTACGCGCGCATGCTCGGCTTGGGCGAGCGCGCCGGCTACGAAATTCCCGAAGAGCAGCCGGGCCTGGTTCCCACCTCCGCGCCCGCGTATGGCGGCGTGTCGCGCATGTCCAGCTTCGGCGAAGGCATCAAGATTACCCCGCTGCAGCTCGCTTCGCTGGTCTCCACTCTCGCCAACGGCGGCACCATTTATTACCTGCAGTATCCGCGCACCGCACAGGCGCGCACCGATTTTCAGCCGCGCATCAAGCGTGTGCTGGATATCGGGCAGTTGCTCCCGGATCTCCGCGAAGGAATGCTGGCCGCGGTACTGTACGGCACCGCGAAGCAAAGCTACGATCCTGACGGCGAGCAGGCCCTCGGCAAAACCGGAACCTGCAACGACGAAGGGCTGGGCGGACGTCTCGGCTGGTTCGTTTCCTACGCCGATCAGGCCCATCCGCGAATCGTGATCGTGGTTCTTCTGCGCGGCGGCACTCGTATGGTCAGCGGTCCGCACGCTGCCGACGTGGCCGGACGCATCTATCACGGCCTTCGCGAACACAACTTCTTTGCCGAATCTCCGGCCGGCAGCTATGCCCAGGTCGCGAGCCAGTCCGCGAAATAATCCCGCTTAGACAATCATCGCCCTTGCTCTAACGCTCGCGCGCCGCGCGCTCCGCCCTGGATTTGCCTTGGGTCTGCGCGACGGTTGCGGTATCCTGCGAAAAGTTTTGGAGGATTGGTGAGCGTCGGCAAACTTTGGACTCTCGAACGCGCAGTGAGCTGGCCGTTGTTGCTGGTTCTTGGCGCAAGCGCCATCGCGTATTCCTATCACCAGCGCTGGCTGGCGGAGAGCCAGGTTGCCGGGCAAGTCTTGCAGGCGCAAGGCGAAGCGCATCGCATCCAGTCCGAAGTGATTCTGTTCACCGAACACGTGATCCCCGCTGGCGCTCCGTTCGCTTCGATCATGAAGAGTCTTGGAATCGATTCGTCCATGGCCGGGCGCCTGGTTTCCTCGGCGCAATCGGTATTCAATCTGCGGCGCCTGCGCGCGGGGAATCGCGTGGCCGTCGGACGATCGGTGATGGGCGAGTTGCGCGCGGTGCGCTATCGCATCGATACCGACCGCATGTTGTGGATTGCCCCGAAGGGCTCCGATTTTCAGGCGGAAATTCAGACCGTGCCATCGGTGATGGAAACCGCGGGCGTCGAAGGCCAGGTTCGCGGCTCACTCTTTGAGGGAGTGACCGCTGCGGGAGAAAGGCCGGAACTGGCCATGCGCCTGGCGGCAATCTTCGGCTGGGACCTGGATTTCTACACCGATACGCGGCCGGGCGACACCTTCCGGGTGGTGGTGGAAAAGAAGAAATTCGCCACCGGAGACGCGGTGGCCTACGGCCGCATCCTCGCGGCGGAATACAAGAATAACGGGCACGTCTACGGCGCCGTACTATTTCACGATCCTTCCGGAAATCCCGCGTACTACACTCCCGAAGGGAAAAACATGAAGCGCGCGTTTCTGCATTCGCCGCTGAAGTTCGCCGCGCCGATCACTTCGCATTTCAGCATGGCCCGGTTTCATCCCATTCTTAAGACCACTCGCGCGCACATGGGCATCGACTACGCCGCGCCCACCGGCACTCCGGTGCAATCGATCGGCGAGGGCCGGGTGACTTTTTCCGGACCCAAAGGCGGCGCCGGCAATCTAATTCAGATCGAGCATTCCAACGGCTACCAGACTTTCTACATGCATCTCTCGCGCATTCTGGTACACACCGGTGAACACATCGCGCAGGGCCAGATCGTCGGGCTGGTGGGAATGACGGGACTCGCCACCGGCCCGCATCTCGATTTCCGCATCGAACATCACGGCCAATTCCTGAACTTCGAACGCCTGCCGCTGCCGCCATCCGAGCCGGTGGCGGCGCGCGACTGGAACGAATTCGCCGCAGTTCGCGACCGCTCGCTCAGCCTCTTGCCCGGCGCCCACGAATCCCTGGCCACCACCGGCACGCCCATCGCCGCGCCAACCAATCCGCCGAGCGCGTCGACGCCGGCTCATTCTTCCACGCCGTAGATAATCGCGCAGCCTGTAATTACCGAGTGAGTCCTATCCGGGTGTGCGATGGCTGAGGACCTGCTGGCTCATCGAGTTCAACCGTGCGCAAGCGGCCTCGACTGCCTGGCATCCGGCCGCCTGCACAGTGGCGGCACGGGCGAGGGCACGCTCAGCGGTGGCCATAGCGCCTCGCAAGGTCGCGCGTATGGCGGATTCAAGTTGGGTCCGGCTTTGGCGGATTCGATCGTCGACGTCGCTCTGCACCCGAGCGCTATTCACTTCCAGAAGGTGATCCAGGAAACGATGGGCGTCCTGTTGAATTGGTGCGCGAAAGCCGACGCCGCCCAGTACGATATCGGCGACAAGCCGAAACGGCGACGCGGGAGCGGCAACATGTTCGATAGCATGGAAGCGGAAACGCGATTCTGCGCGCAAACTTTGTTTCGCGTCGATCTCGTCCGGAAGATCGCTGATGCCGGGCACGCCGCTTCCGGTAAGCGTGTTCAGAAAGTCGTTGGCCAACCCAACGAATCGCCGCGACGTCGCCCGGAATTCGTTCTCAGCGAGTTCCGTTTGGCATTCGAGCCAGGGCATTAGTTCCGCGTGTGCGAGGCTTTGCGCCAAGTGCATCAGGTCGCGCCGGTAGCGCGGCCCGGTCGAACTGGACGGAATCTCCTGGAGTCGCGTCGTCAACTGTTGGTGAGCGCGGGCACGCACCTGTTTCAAGAAGCCGGCGCGGCGTCCGGCAAACGCTTCCGAGAGGCGCTGCTGCTCAGCGGCGAATAGGTGGCCGAGCGCTCGCAGTGTCTGTTCCGTGTCTGTGAGCTTGCTACGCAGCGCTTCGATGCGGCGCTCGGAATCCTGGAGTGGGCGCTGCAGCGCGTCTCGCTCTTCTTCGATCACGCCGAGCAGTTGGCCGGCCACACGACACAGACCACGTTCCGCCGCCTGTTGAACCAAACCTCGTCCTGACTTTGTAACCAAATCTTCGAGAGCGGCCACCAATTTTGGCCAGTCTCGCGGCGCGCCTCGGCCCTCCAGCCGTTCGAGAGCGCTCACCTCGAGAATCGTCGGAATGGGCCGGCCGAGCCGCGCCTGGAGCACGTTGGATGCGAAGTGAGTGGCGGCGGCGCGGTCGGTTTCATTCACGCGATCGGCTTTATTCAAGACGATGAACAGGTCTTGCACTTCCGATGCGACGGCGGTCACCAATTCCAACTCGTCGCCTGAGAGCGGCGGGTCCGCACCGATCACTACGATGGCGGCGTCGATGTGCGGCACGAAGGCTCGGGTGCTCGCGGTGCTCGAGCCGTGCACCGATCCGACGCCCGGCGTGTCCACCAGACACATGCCCTTTTGCAAGAGTGGACTGGGGATAAAGACTTCCAAAATCTCAACCCCGCGAACATTCTCGGGATTCCCCTCTTCGGACACAAATTCGCCGAGTGCGCTTGCGGGAATCTCTGACCACTGAGCGTTGCGAAAGCGAACCCTGGCGGCGAGCTGTTCTCCGTAGCGAATGATCGTCGGCACCGCGGTCACCGGGATCACGCCGGCCGGCAGCAGGGATCGACCCACCAAGGCGTTCAAGAGAGTGGATTTCCCCCGCTTGAACTGTCCGACGCACGCGACGTAGAAGCGCCCCTCCCCAACGCGTTGGGCGAGCGAGCGAGCGGTTCGAGCGATATCGGCGGCGCCAAGTTCGACAGCCAATTCGGCGATGCGATCGAGAGCAGGTTCCCGTTGACGATCGTGCAGCATTGCTATGCCAACGCTCATTGGGCATTCCGCGCGGGGTGAATCGGATCGCGCTCGTCGCGACTGGTTTGGATCAGGCAATCGACGTGCATCAGCTTCATCTTGATTTGGCTGCGGTAGTGATAGCGAGGGTCGGTGGCCAGCTCGCACATCTTAACAATCGGCCCTGGCAAGCAGCCGCTCAAACGCAGAATCCCGGTGCGAAAGCCTTGCAGGTCCAGCGAACTCAGCCCAAAGCTTTGGATGCAGATCTCCAAAAGCGCTCGCGCGGACGATTCGCTTAGGGGCCCCAACTGGGTTCGATAGCGATCGCACCAGTACAGACTCCAGGCATGGCCGATTTCCCGGGACGAGAAGCCGTGAGCGGTGAAATAAACCGGGGTCTTGCAGCGGTACATGAGTTCGTCGATCAAATGAGCCATGAAGGGCGATGGCGGAGGAAGGTGATCGATGAACAACGAGTAGTCACCACGGCCCGCTGCCGAAAACAGAATGCCGCGCAAGCGCATCGAAGTTTGAGCGTCGATCCAGCGATTCAGGGCGGGCGCTTGCGCTCCGTCGCCGTGAACCTTGGCTCGCACGAAGAGATCGCCGGCGAGATAGAAACCCCGAATGAACTGCGCGACCACGTCCCGGCCGCCAGTTGGCGCGCTCGCATACATACATTTGCGGCGGTCAGCCTCGGGAAGTCCGGCGATAAGCCGCTCGATCAGGAAGGTTTTTCCGGCACCGGAGGGCCCCCAGATAAGCTGGCTCTGCCGTTCCTGCAGGGCCAATCGCAAACGCCGCATCTCCCCGTCGCGGCCGATCAACACGCCGTTCGATAATCCGAGCGATGCTCCGTTTCCCGCCATGAGTGTTTTTCCAGGCATTGCCGGTCACGCGGCCGAACCGAGTGGCTTACGACCGCGTGCCGTCCTGATGCACGTACTTGATGACCTCGACCTCGGATATCGCCATCATGCCCTCGTCCACCATGGCGTCGAGAAATGGAAGCAGCGTTTGAATCTTGTCGGCAGAATCGATCACCGAAACCATGAGCGGAGCATCGTGGGAAAACGACATGCGGTGGGCGCGGCGAATCAAGGTGCTCGCTCCGTAACCTTCGATTCCGCGAAAGACCGTGGCGCCGGCAATATCCAGCTCGCGGCATTTTTCGACAATGGCCCGGTACAACGGCTTGCCTTCCCACTTATCGTCTTCGCCGAAATGAATGCGCAGCATCTGGGCCTTTCCTTCGAGCCTCATGGGCGGTCCTCTTTTCTACGTTCCGCATCCTGGTAGTTGTGGGAGTACTTGATGATGTCCACGTCGGATAAAACCACCAGGCCTTGTTGCACCATGTCGTCGAGCACCGGAAGAAATGAGCGCAACCGTTCTTCGGTGTCGACTACCGAGATCATGATGGGGCGGTCATGCGAAAGCAGCATGCCTTCCTTGTGAATCCTGCGGTTAGCGCCGTAACCGAGAATGCCCTGATAGATGGTCGCGCCGGCCAGGTCATTGGCGCGCATGCTTTCGAGCAGGGCTTTGTAGAGCGGCTTGTCGTTCCACTTATCGTTCTCGCCGATGAAAATCCGCATGAGCTTGGCCTTGCCTTCGCGTTTCAGAGGAGGCAATGAGGGCTGCGGCGCGTGTTCGGAAGAGATTCCAGCGGGTTTGACGACGGTCGTATCCTGAATCTCAATCAGGCCGGTGCCGACCATTTCATGCAGCTTGGGAAGAAGCTCGTCGACTTTCTCGGGAGATTCGATGAACTCAACCTTGACCGGCAGATTTTCGGTGAGCACCAATATTCGATCGGTGTGCATGTGATGATCGGCGCCAAAGCCGGCGGTGCCGCGAGTGGCGCTGGCGCCGGAAACTTTGTGATAGAAAAGGAACTCGAGAATGGCCATGTAAACGGATTCGCCGCGAAATTGGTGGTCGCGGCCGACGTAGATGGTCACCTTCTTAGCAGGTCCCACTTTCAGCATGAGTTTCTCCTAGCGCACAGACAGATGATCGATCATAACGCCGACACGCTCACGCGAACCATCTGGCGGCAATAGCGCCCATCCACACCGAGATAAAACCGACCACGACGCTGAGAACAACGTTGAGCCCGGCAATGAAAAACTCACCGGCCTGAAATACGCGGAACGTTTCGTACTCGAAAGTGGAGAACGTGCTGTAACCCCCGATAAAACCAATGGGTATCAAATACCGCCAATTCGGGTTCCAGTCCACTTTTTCCGCCAAGAGTGGAACGATGAAACCGATTAGAAACGATGCAGTGCAGTTGACGACGAAAGTGCCATATGGAAATCGGGCGCCCAGCCGATCGCTGATATGTCCGCCGATCCAAAAGCGCAACATCGATCCTACACATCCGCCGATTCCGATCATCCAGTATTTCGTCATAAGGGCTTGGGATTTCTCCTTTCGAGCAGTTCAGGTGGTTCTGAAACTCACCTCTGGCACTTGTTGTGGGTCAGCGGACGGACGGGCCTCCGGAAGAGGATCTGTTTGCAGGTACGCGAGACTCTGCTGTATCGCCTGGAGATCCCCGGCGCCGCCATCGCTTGCATGCAAAGCTTGTGTCGCGCGCGCTCGATGGACCTCGGCACAAGACTCAAATTGGCGGCGGAGTTGGCCGACGATGGCACGGCACCACTCCTTTAGCTGGATCCAATAGGCGTGGAGCGCATCGTGAAAAGGCGGGCCCAGTTGGTTCTCAATGCGTTTGGCTACGTGGCGCAAGGTAAAGCGGCGCCCCAATAAGAAGGAGACCGACGGACGTGAAACCACAACGGTGAACGGCTGGGGATCAAATATCGGGGTGCCTCGGATGATAAAGTCATCGTCTCCGGGCATGTCCGGCAGTCCAAGTTGTGCGGCGCTTTGCTTGAGCGAGATTTGCAATTGAGCGGCGAACGAAACCAAATCATCTTGCAGCCGCTTCACCGTCTGCCCTACGAAGTGAGCCACCACGTCGCGAACCATTTGCCCAGGCGCCAGCGGCCCGCCATCATTTCTGGACCACGAACCGATCAGACGGCTGGCGGCTCTCTCGATGACGTCGGGCACTTCGGCGGCGGCTGCGTCGATTGACCTCTCGCAACGAGCGCCCAACTCCTCGACCTCGCCGGTGGCTCGGCGCAGCAAAGATACCGAGGAGCGAATCTTGTCCGAGGAACCGGCCGCGGATGGTTGGCCCCTGCGCATGCTCGATTGCAGGGCCGCCACGACGGACTCGCGGAGGATGCCGATTTTTCGCCGCAAGGATGCGGCTCGCAATTCCTGGGATCGGCCGTACAACGGAACGATCTCGCACGCAAACCAGTGTTCGAGCATCTCCCGGTAAGCGGGGAGAACGCTCACCGGCCGAACCGGCACGTCCATGGCGCATTGAGACGCGATTTGGTCGTGCACATAGTGAAAAAACTGTTGGCGGTCATCGGCGGTGAGCAAGTCCGCCTTGCTCAGCAGTACATTCACCGGAACCGCGGCTTGCTGGAGAGCCATAATGGTGTGGAGATCATCGGCGGTGAGCGTCGATCCCGCGTCGATTAACACCACCCCGAGGTCGCACTTGGGGAGGTACGCAATGGTCTCCTCCGCGCCGCGGGTGGCCAATGCTCCCATACCGGGGGTATCGACAAAGGCCACTCCGCCGCTCAGGCGCAACGAGGGAAGGCCAACCGCAATCCGGGTGACGTGTTTTGAGTTTCCAGGGTTGTGGCGCTCGGTGGCGAATTCAGCGAGCCGCTCGATTTCGCAGATTTTCGTAGAGGCCTGTGAAAATGAAACGGCGAG
Source organism: uncultured Acidobacteriota bacterium (assembly GCA_963725655.1). Taxonomy (GTDB): domain Bacteria; phylum Acidobacteriota; class Terriglobia; order Acidiferrales; family UBA7541; genus CAVRXT01. Next base: position 185,064 of record CAVRYY010000002.1, read on the forward strand.
CGTTGGCTGTTCAGCATGGGAGAGCCGGATCGGCACCGCGGTCACCGGAGTAACTCCGACCGGCAGCACATCGGCGCCGAGAATTGCGTTCAGCAGGGCGGACTTGCCGGCACTGACGCGCCCGAAAACCGCGACTTCAAAAGTGGGGTCTTCCTCGCGGTCCAGAATCGACGCGATCGCCGGCCGAAATTCGACTAGCGCTTGTTCGCTCACCACCTGCTCGATGGCTTTGAGGAGCCCAAGGTGGCTGCCCGCTTGTTCCAGCCGCAGGACCCGTGCGGTGTGGTCCTGGGCAACATCTTGCGCGAGATATCGTTCCAGACGAAAAACCAATCCTGAGAGTTCGCCTACGATGCCGTTGAGCTCGGTGGCCACCGATGGGTGCAGGCTGCCATAGCCGAGCATGTATTTCGGCTTCAACTCTTCCACGGCGATGTCCACGGCTCCGAGCATTACCTGTACCGCGCGCGATGCGGGGATGGAGGCGCTTGGTGGTGAGATGCCGTTGCTTTGCAGCACCCCTTGGAGCTGGGCGCGAAGCCTGCCGATGTAATCTTCGATGGTTCTTCGTTGTGCCGGAGCGACGTCAGGGGTGTAGCGGGGGAAAGCGGCTTGGGAGGAGGCGGTATTCAGCACTTCCTCGATATCGCTGAGAAGCTGATCGATGTACTGGCAAGTGACGCGAAGACGGCTGGCCTGGAATTCGTTGAGCGATTCAACCGCTGGTTGCCCGTCGGAGTTCATTACGGCCTCCCGAACGGAATCGAAACGAAGCAGTTATGGCGAACGATTTCCGTAGGTTGTGGGAGGAATTGCCGAGCTAGGGTAGGAATTACGAGGAACCCGACGACCCGCTAGCAGGGACAAACCCTCGTAGGAGTCATCTGCTTCCACAGGGGAAGCGGTTTAGGGCGAACTCCAACACCCGACACCACATTATCCGCAGGGGAGACACGGGAGTCAATCACTGAAGCGAGCCTGCTTGCCACACGAGAATCCTATCGGCGATTGAGCGCTTCTACGCTTGTGATAAATTGCGTGGGGACTGATTCCGCTGGCTGACGGCGGCCATGTGCTTGCGGTATGGCGGATCTGGCACGGCTTTATCGCGAGCCCGGGGGCTGAATGCAAACACTTCTGTTGGATCTTCGCTTCGCGCTGCGGCAGTTGCGCAAGTCTCCGGGATTTGCGGCGCTGGCGGTGCTGACGCTGGCGTTTGGGATCGGCGCGAACACGGCGATGTTTACGATCGTGGAGAGCGTGCTGATTCGTCCGTTGCCGTATGCGCATCCGGACCGCCTGGTGCGCATCGGGCCGCCAAACGGCAGCGGACTGAGCAATACCTCGTGGTTGAACTTCCGCGACATTCGCGACCAAACCACGAATATGGATTTGGTCGGTTGCTATGCGGAGGATGTTGGCGTGGTGCGCGGCAAGGACGGCTCGGAGAGCGTGGTGACCCCTGGCGTGACGCCCAACATGTTCAAGATGCTCGGAGCGCGGCCACTGCTAGGCCGGACGTTCACGGAAGAGGAGGGACGCCCAGGCAGCGCCAAGACGGCGATAATTTCGGAAGGGTTGTGGCGGAACGAGTTCAATTCCGACCCGGGCATATTGAATCGCACGATTTTGGTGAACGGACAGCCGCGGGCCGTGGTTGGCGTGATGCCGCACGATTTTCGATTTCCGGAGACGATGGGTCCGGACATGCAGAAGGGCTTGTGGCTGCCGTTGCAGGCGACGCAAGAGATGCAGGCGGAGCGCGGAGAGAGTTTCTTCGCCATCGTGGGCGAGCTGAAGCCCGGGGTGACATTGGCGCAGGACCGCGCCGAATTGAGCGCGATCGTGCAACGGATTCACGAGGTGGATCCCAAAGCATCGAGCGATCTTTCGTTTCGAGCGGTCCCTTATCAGGAGACACTCACCGGCCCGGTGGCTCCGGTATTCATCGCGCTGGTGGTGGCGGTGGCACTGGTGTTGCTGATTGCGTGCGCGAACGTGGCGAATTTGATGATCGCGCGCTGCCTGGTGCGCCAGCAGGAGTTTGCGGTGCGTGCGGCGCTGGGGGCGGGACAGTGGCGGCTGATGCGGCAGTTGATCGCTGAGGGCGGCTTGCTGAGCGCGGTGGGATGCGCGTTTGGATTTGGGCTCGCGGCTTTTGCAATCGCGCTGGTGCACAGGCTGCCTCCGGATACGATCCCGCGGGCGGAAAATATCGGACTGCGCTGGACGGTGGTGCTGGTGTTAGGCGCGATTGCGACGGCGACGACGATGCTTTCGGCATTTTTGCCGGCGCTGCTGGTGTCGCGATCGGATCCGCAACGAGTGCTGCAGGGCGCTTCGCGCGGGGTGGGAACGCGGTCGGTGCGGCACCGCCTGAGCGGCGCGGTGGTGGCGGGCGAAGTGGCGCTATCGGCGCTGCTGCTGGTTGCGACTGGCCTGCTGTTTCACACATTGTGGAACCTCGAGCATGTGCGTTTGGGTTTCGACGTCACGCGGGTGACCACATTTACGGCCATGCCTGCGGACGCCTCCGGCTTTTCGAACATGACCGTTTCAGCGGACACTACGCACGCACCCACATCGGTGGCCACGCTTGTTTATCAGCCGGTGCTCGAAAGGATGCGAAATGTGCCGGGCGTGCAGGCGGCGGCGCTGGATACCGCGCCGCCATTTTCGGGAATCGATATGCACACCAGCTTCGCCATCGTGGGGCGCCCGAAGGGCACCGGGGATGACCAGGCGGCGCGGATTACGGCGGTGAGCGGCGGATACGCGCAGTTGATGGGAACTCCGGTGATTCGCGGGCGAATGATCGGCGATGACGACACGGAAAATGCGCCGTATGTGATCGCCGTTAACGAAGCTCTGGCGCGAAAATATTTCTCCGGGAAAGATCCTTTGGGAATGCAGCTGGATCTGGGCGGCAAAAACACTGGGATGATCCAGCCGTATACGATAGTGGGCGTTATCGGCGACCAGGTGGATACCGCTACATCGCAGCCGCCACAGCCGTTTCTGATGATTCCGTACCGGCAGGTACCGAGCACTTCGCTTTTTTACCAGGCGCTGATCAAGACGATCGTGAATTTCGTGGTGAAGACTCGCGGCGAGATGCCGGTAGGGCCGGCGATGCGGTCGGTGTTTCACGAGATCGCTCCGGATTATGCCCTGGATGATTTCCAGACCATGCAGACCGCGGTGGACAAAAGCAATTTCAGTTCGCGAATCGGGCTATATCTCACCGGCGCGTTTGCGGGCATGGCGGTGCTGATGGTGATTGCGGGATTGTATGGGGTTCTGGCGCAACTGGTGAGCTATCGCCGGCGCGAATTCGGAATACGTCTGGCGCTGGGCGCTACACCGGGCGGGATTTTGGGAATGGTGCTGCGGCAAGGATTGGTGTTTGTGGGCGCGGGCCTGGCGATTGGGATCGTGTGCGCGGCGTTTGCCGGAACGTTGGTGAAAAGCTTTCTGTATCAGGTGAAGCCGGCGGATGGGTGGACGTATTTTGGCGTGGTGGTTCTGTTGCTGGTTGTTGGGAGCGTCGCGGCGCTTATTCCCGCGCGGCGGGCTGCGGCGGTGGAACCGATGATCGCGCTGCGGGATGAATAAAGGGCGACGATTCCGTTTTTGCGACAGACGCGATTATCGTTGGGTGAGAAACAGTTTCGCGGGCGCCCGCTGCCCGGTAGCGCCGGTGCTACAAGAAGCGCAGCCAGCCCTCGAAAACGTCAGACCAGGCGTGAGCGATGATGCTGGCGCGCAGGTTGCGCCGCCACGCGACGAGCGCGCCGTAGAGAATCCCCAGTGGAACGATCACGATCACCTGTTTCCATCCCTGGTAAGCGTGCACCAAGCCAAAAACGGCGCCTTGCAGGAGCACTGCGGCGACGATGCTGCGGGTTGCCCAGCGGAATTGCTGTTGCAGGTAACCGCGAAAAACAATTTCTTCACAGATTCCTGCCGAGACGGACAGCAGAATCCAAAGAAAGACTTCTACGAACCCGGCCGGGGGTTGATACGCGGTGGTGGGCATTTGGACACGATCGACGGCAAGATGCATGAGCTTCGCGGTCAATTCCCATAGGCCCCAGAAGGGGATGGCGATGGCGACGTCCAGGGCCAGGCCGCGCCAATTTGCCCAACGGCCGCCGGTAAGATCGCGCAGTTGGCCGCCGTTCCAATGCACGCCGACCCAAGCCCAGTAGGCCATTCCCCATTCGAAGGCGATCGAAATGAGATACCCGCGGAGGATCGCGGCGTGCGACGCAACCGCCTGGAACGATTCCGGCGCACGGGCGTGCTGTGCATCGCGAAAGCTGAAAAATCCGAAGATCAGCAATATCGAAAAGGTATGCCACGGCGCGGCAATGCGCGGGTGGTGGGCGGGGGATGCTGGGGGCGTGGACGATTCCAAGTGCATGCAGTTTTCCGAAGCGTGAGCCAGCGTGAATCTTGATGCTAGCCGGGCGGACCGCAGATGCAGATAGCGGTCGCTGCGGCGAGTCGCCTACTTCAGGTGCTCCACCAAAAATAAATCAGACAAGGTGCGGGTGTAGCCGAAAACGTAATGCTGCTCATCAGCGGAAATGAGTGGACAAGCGGCGGCGTTGACGCCCGCCCTGTCGGCGGGGCTAAACGTCTTCCATGGTGTGCGCGTGCCGGTTTGCAGATCCAAACGCGACACCGCACACGCAGTATCACTAGGGTTTCCGATGAACAGCGCCTGTCCATCTTTCGTCCAGCGCACCACCTGATCGCCGGGTTGCGAACCGCGTGAAAGTTGCGGTTCGCCGCCATCGATGGAAACTAAGGCAATTCCATCGCTGTTTCCGAGCGCGATGCGTTTGCCGTCGGGCGACAGCGAACGCCCCCGCAGGCGGAACCCTTCGGGGGTTATGGCGCGTGGCTGCCCGCCATCGACACTCATGACATAGACGCGCGAGGCGTGGCCGGATTCGTGGCCCTCCAACAAGATGCTTTTGAAATCGGGCAAGAATTCGCCACGGTTGGGATCCACGCTGCCGGTGGAAAGTGTCCGCTGCTGCCCCACGCCGGTGGGGAGGAGCACGAAGTCTGGCGGCGACAGGTTCTGCCGTAGCACTAGAGCCCACTGGCCATCGGTCGAAAGCCCGCGTGAAGTACCCTGGCCCAGGCGGACGGCGGATCCTCCGTTGGTATCGCGAATGAACACCGCATACTCGCCGCCACCTGCCTCACCCGCCTCGGTAAATAGCATGTGCTTTCCATCCTCGGTGATGGCGGAAGGGGTGGTCCAATCTTGCCAGCTCAGGTCGCGTTCTTTGGTTTCCCCTGGCGCGAGGCCGATGACGCCGGAGCGCATGGCGTCACGCGAAATCAGGGCGCGGCCGCCGGCGCCAACATCGTGCAAGGTGAGCGTCCCGGGGGCACTGAGCAGTTCGCGGAGCTTGCCCGACAAAGTGACGCCGCGCAGCGAACGGCTAAACCCAGTGGCGGTAGCGGTGAACCAGATTTCGTCGCCGGAGGGCGACCAGGCCAAACCATAGGCACTGGCCCAGCGCTCGGTGAGTTCCGATTTCTTACCGGCAAGATCGACGACGCTGATGATGCCGCCGTCGTCGCGGAGAAGTGGATGGTCGATGAACGCCAAGCGATCGGCTTTTGGAGAGAAGCGGAGGTGGCTGATCCAGCCCGCGGTTTCGTAGAGCACCTTGCCGATCGGGAACTCCAGGCGGGTTTTGCCGCCGACGACATGGACCGCCGCGAGCGAACTGCCATCCGGAGTCCAATCGGCTTGCTCGACGCTATCCAGCAGGTCCCGGGGCGCATCCGCGCCGATCGAAAGTTGAGCCAGCGTTCCGACATGGGTGAAAGCATTGTCACTGCTGCGAAAGTTACGCAAGACAGCCATTTGCCCGGCGGATGAAATCGCCAGCACCTCTGTCTGCGGCAGCCCCAGATCGCGGGATTCGGTTGAATTCGGCGAACTGATGAAGACTGCCTCCGGATCGCCTTCCCAATCCGCGCTGTAAATGGCTGACCGCGGGTCCGGGGCAAACCGGGCGGCGATCAGGGCGCCCCGGCGGAAGGTGAGTTCGCGAAACGTGGGCACCGGCCGCGTGGCGGATCGCTCCCCGATTTGAAAGCTGAGGAAACTCAGAACGAGCAGCGCGAGCGCTGCCGCGGCGCCAATGAGTGGAAGCCGCTTGTTGCCGATGCTCGGGGTGGCAGCCGGTTTGACGCTCGCGGTGCCCGGCGCGGTCGCCACGCCTGGCACCGTTGCCACACCTGGCACCGTGGCGCCGCCCGAGGCTGCGGGTTCGACGAACTGCTTGGAGGACGGGAGGCGGTCGCGGTGCAGGCGCTTGAGGTCCGCGCGCATATCGGCGGCGCTCTGATAACGGAGATCGCGGTCTTTTTCGAGGGCCTTGCTGACGATGCGCTCGAGTTCCGGCGGGAGGTCGGGGTTCAGGCGGACCGGTGGGGGAGGGACTTTGTTGAGAATGGCATTGAAAATTGCCGCGGATGTGGGGCCCTCAAATGCCAGGTGGCCGGTACACATTTCGTACAGCACTACGCCGAAGGAGAAAAGATCGGTGCGCGCGTCGAGCTCTTCGCCGAGGGCCTGCTCCGGGCTCATGTAGGCCACCGTGCCCAGCGCGGAGCCCGGCGAAGTGAGTTGTTCGGGCCTGACTCCGGCGGTGGGACCGGCGGTGGCTTCCGCCGCGTCGTCATCCTTACCGCGCTCTGAGACCACTTTGGCCAGGCCGAAATCGAGGATCTTGGCGTGGCCGCGAGCGGTGACGAAAATATTAGCCGGCTTGATGTCGCGGTGAACGATGCCCTTGGAGTGGGCGGCGTCGAGGGCGTCGGCGATCTCGATGGCCAGACTCAGGAACAGGCCGGTTTCGAGGGGACGGCCGGAGATGCGGTGCTTGAGCGTGGAGCCGTCCAAAAACTCCATGGCGATGAAGGATTTGGTCTCATGCTTGCCGACCTCGTAGATGGTGCAGATGTTGGGATGGTTCAGGGCGGAGGCGGCGCGAGCTTCACGGCGGAAGCGCTCGAGGGCCTGGGAGTCCTGGGCGAGGTCGTCGGGCAGAAATTTCAAGGCGACAAAGCGGCCGAGTTGGGTGTCTTCGGCTTTGTAGACTACGCCCATACCACCGCCGCCCAATTTTTCGACGACGTGGTAATGAGAGATGTTCTGTTCGATCATGGGCGCGAATTTTCCGGTGAGCGTATGTTAGGGACTTGGAGGATCGAAGTCAAAGTGTTCGTGGATGGGAGGATTCGAGAATTTGGCAGCGATTCAGCGCGGGGGGCGAGACGAGTGGTTCCGGACGGAAAAGATGAGAACGATCCGACGGCGGTTGGATGTAACATCGACGGCGGCGGGATATGAAAAAGGAAATCCTGGCCGAGGGAATTCAGTCTCTAGATTCAAAACCAACCTGCAAATTATTTGGAGGAACTATGCCTAAGAAGCCGACGCACGCTGACGCACAATTAATTCTACAAATGTACGATCTCCGCCGGGAAGCGGAAATGCGGAAAGCCCGCAGCTGGGTGACGGTGCAATTCTGGCCGCAAAGCGCGGACGACTACATGAAGATAGTATCCGCGTTCGGTACGCAGGAGAACGCGTGGCTGCGGCAGGTGACAACTTACTGGGATATGGTGGCGGCGATTGTGCTGGCCGGGGCGCTGAATGAGGAATTATTTTTTGCGCCGGGTGCCGGAAGCGCCGAGATGCTGTTCATTTTTGCCAAGGTGCACCCGTTCCTGAAGGAAATCCGGGAGAAAATGAAGAGCCCCGCAGCGTTTTCGGTGGTGGAAACGATCATCAACAAGAGCAAAACCGGACGGACGCGATTTGCCACGATAGCCAAGAACGTAGAGGCGTCGCGGAAGGCACAAAAAACGTAAGTTGTGGTTTCCGAAGAACCGATCGAGCCGTGAAGCTCGCAACGCTGGTGCGAAGTCCGCGTGATTATGCGCGGACTTCCCAGGTGTCGCCGGTGCGCAGCAGCTTGGCAAGATCGCCCTTACCCTTCTTGGCGATTACGTCCTGAATCTGCGCGTTGATTACGTCCTCGTAGCGGGGAACATCCTCCCAGGAGCGGAGAACGCCGATGGGAGTGGGGAATCCGGGGCGCTGTTCCATGTGCGCGAGGATGAAGGCGTAAGCCGGGCGGGGATGATGGTCGTCGTGAACCAGCAGGTCCGCTTCGGTGATTCCATTTCCGAGGGTCACCACTTCCAGTTCCAGTCCATTCAGGCGAATGCCTTTGTCGCGATTCTTGCCGAAGATCAAAGGCTTGCCATGCTCGAGCTGCACGACGTGCTCGCTGCGCGCTTCCTTCTCGGTAACGTCAGTCCAGGCGCCGTCGTTGAAGATGTTGCAGTTCTGCAGAATTTCGATGTAGGCGGAGCCTTTGTGGGCCGCGGCCTTCTTCAAGGTTTCTTTCAGATGTCCCTGGAAGACGTCCACCGAGCGTGCGACGAAGGTAGCTTCCGAGCCGATGGCCAGTGAGATGGGATTGAACGGGCGGTCGGTGGTGCCGAAGGGAGTGGATTTGGTTTTCTTGCCCATTTCGGAAGTGGGCGAATACTGGCCCTTGGTCAAGCCGTAAATCTTGTTGTTGAACATCAGCACTTTGATGCCGACGTTGCGGCGCAGCATGTGAATGGTGTGGTTGCCGCCGATGGAAAGCGAATCGCCGTCGCCGGTGGCCACCCAGACATCAAGATCCGGCCGCGCGATCTTTACTCCGGTAGCGACCGCGGGCGCCCGACCGTGAATGGTGTGAAAGCCGAAGGCGTTGACGTAATACGGAAAGCGGCTGGAGCATCCGATTCCGGAGATCATCACGATGTTCTCGCGTTTGATGCCCAGCTCGGCGAAAACCATTTGCACCGCGGAGAGGATGGCGTAGTCGCCGCAGCCCGGACACCAGCGAATTTCCTGGTCGGTCTGAAAATCTTTCTTGGTGTAAACGGGTAAAGTGGCCGAAGTCATTTCGATTCTCCTGGGGTCGCCGGGGGCATCAGCCCACCAATTCCTGAATCTTGTCTTCGATCTCGGATTGCTTGAAGGGACGGCCTTGAATCTTATTGTAGCCTTGCACGTCCACCAGATACTTCGCTCGCAGGATCATGGAAAGCTGGCCCATATTCATTTCCGGGACCAGCACGGTCTTGAAGCGCGCCATCACCTCGCCGAGATTCTTGGGTAGCGGGTTCAGGTGGCGCAAATGAACGTGGCCGATGCGATGCCCGGCAGCGCGCTGGGTTTTCAAGGCGGCGGTAATGGGACCGTACGTCGATCCCCAGGCGATGATCAGCACATCGCCTTCCTGATCGCCCACGGGAATGGCTGGTGGAATATCGTCGGCGACGCGTTCGACTTTTGCGGCGCGCATGCGCACCATGTTCTCGTGGTTCAGCGGCTCGTAGTTTACGTTGCCGGTTTCTTCCTGCTTTTCGATGCCGCCAATGCGGTGTTCGAGGCCAGGGGTGCCGGGAATCGCCCAAGGACGCCCCAGCGTTTCCGGATTCCGCTTATAGGGCTGGAATCCCTCCGGATTGGTTTCGAAATGCACCGGAATTTCGGGCAGATCGGCAATTTCCGGGATGCGCCATGGTTCGGCGCCGTTAGCCAGATAGCCGTCGGAGAGGATGATTACCGGAACCATGTGCTTGATGGCGATGCGCGTAGCTTCGAGCGCCACCCAGAAACAATCGCCGGGAGTGGACGGAGCAATCACCGGAATCGGCGCTTCGGAATTGCGTCCGAAGAGAGCTTGCAGCAAGTCGGCTTGCTCGGTCTTGGTGGGCAGGCCGGTGGAAGGGCCGCCGCGCTGGATGTCGCAAATCACCAAGGGCATTTCAGTCATTACCGCCAGACCCAGCGCTTCGGTCTTCAGCGCCATTCCCGGTCCGGAAGTGGTGGTGAGTCCGATGCAGCCGGCATAGGCCGCACCAATGGCCGAAGTGATGGCGGCGATTTCGTCTTCGGCTTGAAAGGTGATCACGCCGAAATCCTTGTACATCGATAGTTCGTGCAGGATGTCGGAAGCGGGCGTGATGGGATACGAACCCAGAAACAGCGGGATGCCCGCTTGCTGCGAAGCGGCGACGAACCCCAACGCCAGCGCGGTGTTTCCGCTGATATTGCGATAGAGGCCGGGGGTAAGTTTGGCCGGCGGAATTTCGTAGCTGATTTGGAAGGCTTCGGTCGCTTCGCAATAACTGTAGCCAGCCATCATGGCGAGGCGGTTGGCTTCGATGAGCAGCGGCTTGTTCTTGAACTTGTCCTGCAACCAGCGGTTGGTGGTGTCCAGCGGGCGGTTGTAGAGCCAATAGCACATTCCCAGAGCGAAGAAATTCTTGCAGCGATCCATGCTCTTGGCGTCGAGGCCGAGGGAAGCAAGTGCGGCGCGGGTGAGGCGCTCCAAATCCACGGCGAACAGACGGTAGCCATCGAGGGAGTGATCTTCGAGGGGATTGGTGGTGCTCTGCGCCTTGCGCAGGTCGGTTTCCTTGAAACTTTCCGCGTTGACGATGAGGATGCCGTTTTTCTTCAGGTCGGCGATATTCATTTTCAGCGCGGCGGGGTTCATCGCGATCAGCGCGTCCACTGAATCACCGGGCGTAAACACGTCGGTCGATGAGAATTGCACCTGGAAGCCGCTGACGCCGGGAAGGGTGCCGGCAGGGGCGCGAATTTCGGCAGGGAAGTCCGGGAAGGTGGAAAGATCGTTGCCGAACATCGCCGCGGTATTGGTGAACTGGCTGCCGGTGATCTGCATTCCGTCACCGGAGTCGCCGCAGAAACGGATTACCGCGCGGTCAATTACTTCACGCCTGCGATTGGGAAGTTCCAGTATCGTTGCCATTGGTCCGGGCTGATCCTCGAGTTGGTAAAGTTCGTTGAGCTCGCTGGACGTATCTATCGTCCAGTTAGATGTATTGCGCGTGCTACCGGGTGGCCCAGCGGAGCGAATCAAGGGAATCGAGCACACAACGTTCCCATATGCCGTGCGCAGAGAGGAGCGAACGCGGCTGGACCACCAAAAAGCCTAGCATAGAGGGGGGAATCCGAGTACTGAAAATCGAAAAAAGCGAATGCTGGATATGACACAGCGGGGGAGCGCTTCGGCCAGCTGACGGGACCCCGATGAAAGCGTGGCATCGAAGGAGGTTAGCTCCCGTGTGTACTTAGGTGAGAAATCCCGCTGGTCATCCGTTATCATAGGGGTGGTTAGACGTAGTTTTCCGCATTCCTATTTGGACTGAGAGTCGTTGTAATCTGGGTGCGTTACTGTGTATTAGACGAGGGGACCGATGACAGCGCGTGTCGTGAAGAGCTTTGACGAGAAATTGCTCGCTGGGATCCCCGTGGGAACCTGGGTGGGTATTTCGGACGACCAGGAGCGAATTGTGGCAACCGGCAGGAGTATTGACGCCGTATTTAAGAAGGCGGAGAAAGCTGGAGAGAAAAAGAAGCCATACATCTATCGGATCCCTAAGAGCAACATAGGTCTGATTCTGTAGGCCGTGACGAACTCGGTTTTTACATACCAAGTGGTTCCGCTTGATCCCCCGTCCGAAGCATTTCCGCGACGCACTACAACTCTGCGACCCCGCATCCCCTTGGCACTGACTGAGGAGGGAACCAGATTTCCGTGCTTGGCGCTAGTGGACTCGGGCGCTGACGACTGCCTTTTTCCGATATCTTTTGCAAGGCAACTAGGTCTGAAGGTTCCCAACCGCCGGCGCTACGCATTCGGAGGCGCTGGAGGCGGCGACGTCCAGACCGCCTATTTCTTTGACCTGCAAATAACGATTGGAAATGTTGCCAGATATCGCATTCCCGTCGGATTCACTACAGCACTAGAGGGCCATAACATCGGGGTGCTCGGCCAAAACGGATTCTTCGATCATTTTGCAGCCGCATTTAATTTCAGAAAGGGCATCTTTACGCTGACCCGCTAATTTTGGATGGAAGCCTTACCGCGGATAGAACTTAGTTGACGTTCGCTTTTGGTTCGCCTATTATGGGCCGGTAACGGAAGGCTTTAGGCAACTGGAGTTCACCGGATTGCCTTGGGAGCTGCGCCGATGGCCCTGACTAAGCGGCAAAAAGAAGTGCTCGACTACCTTGTGGGGTTCCAGAACAAGAACGGGTACTCGCCTAGCTACCTGGAAATTGCGGGGGCGATGAAACTTAGCTCGCTGGCTACGGTGCATAAGCATTTGTCCACGCTGGAGCGCAAGGGCTTCGTTCGACGCGGATATAACCAGAGCCGGTCGATCGAAATCACCCAGCTTCCCAAACCGATTCGCGACCAGGTGATCGAACGGCACTCGACCAGCTTGCCATTGATGGGGCGAATTGCGGCGGGAAGGCCTCTGGAAGCTATTGAAGAGCGCGAATCTATATCGATGGCTGATTTTTCGCGCGGACCGAATACTTTCGTTTTAAAAGTGCGCGGCGATTCCATGCGCGATGACCATATTCTTGACGGCGATTTCATCGTGGTCGAGCAGTCGCAGGTGGCGAATAGCGGCGAGATCGTGGTCGCGCTGGTGGGCGGAGATGAGGCGACGGTGAAGCGCTTTCACCGCGAGCCCGGCGGAAAGATTCGGCTGCAGCCTGCAAACTCGCAGATGGCGCCCATTATCGTTGCGGCGGAAGACGTGAAGGTGCAGGGGAAAGTCGTCGGAGTCCTGAGGAAATACTGAGGTCCGCTCCGTGCGGGACTGTGCGTGAAGGTGAGATGCGCTGGACTCGACGGGGAACACCGTTCGGTCTGGGCGCTCAGACGTGGCCGCAATCGAGTAAGGTCGATACGCCCACCCTTCCCAGAACCGGGGAAGAGTGGGCACCCGGAAAAGATAAAGGCGTAGAACCGTAGAACCGTAGAACCGTAGAACCGTAGAACCGTAGAACCTCAGAACCTGGGGTCAACACCCCCACACGTAAAACCGACGTGCGGGGCACCCACCTGCGACGGCAAAAACTCAAAACAGCCCCCTTCCCAGGACCCTGTCAGTGTTAAGAAGCGTGCTGGCCGGGAAGAGTGGCGTACTAGAGAAGATGAAGGGTCGCTCGGCGCGCCCCCCCTCGGTAAGGGCCTTGTGCCGACCGGCGGCGTTAGGGGAGGTTCGAGTTTGCTTGCTCCGATAGTCAATGGCGGAGCAGACACTTTTTGCCAATTTGCCTTTGCCATGATAGCCTCCCCGAGCTTAGATTATATTTCCAGTCCTAGTACGCTGGCTATTCTTCCTTCGTTATTGAGGCCAAGGGGGAGTCATGTGGGGAGACAAGAAGCCGGGTTTGCCGCCGAAACCGGGAGCAAGTCCGGAAGTACCTCAACCATATCAACCAACAACAACCGTGGCGAGCAGTTTTCCGGCGCCCGTGGAGGTTAAAACCATGAGTCCAGTTGAACCAGCAGGGTATCCATCGACGTCGGGAACGGACCGCGCGACCGCGCGACTCGGCCCCAGTTTGCATTTTAAGGGTGAAATCACGGGCAATGAGGATTTGCATCTCGACGGCAGCGTCGAGGGGCTGGTCCACTTGGAAGACCGCAAGCTCGTGGTCGGCGCCAGCGCGAAGGTCACCGCGGATGTGATCGCTCGCGAAGTGGTGGTGTACGGCAACGTGAAGGGGAATTTGCGAGCGCGCGACCGTATCGAAATCAAGAAGGATGGCTCGGTAGTGGGGGACTTGACCACCGCGCGCATCATGATTGAGGACGGCGCGTACTTTAAGGGTTCTATCGAAATCGACAAGTCGGGAGATGCGGGAGAAGAAAAGTCCGCGTCGCACCGCACGGTCACCCGCAGCACTTCCTCAGCGGCACTGTAATTGTCGCCAATTCGACGGTGAGCAGGCGGCGCATCGAGCCGCCTGCAGCGCCGCGCCACTCCTCCGGTTCCCACTGCACTGCACCTGTGTGTCTCGCGCCGTCCCGGCCGATCCTACCAATGGAGACCTGCCCCTAATCAACGTACAGCCCCGGCAGCGCCGCTGCCTGCTTTGGGGATGATGGCGTCGGAGAATGCTTCCATTTCCTCCAGTTGCGGACTGAATTGGAGGAGGAGCAAATCTACGCCCGCGGCCTCAAAGGCGGCGACGGATTCCTGGACCTGTTCGGGGGTACCGACCAAGCCGCAGCGCAGACCGCGGTTGGATACCGAGTAGTCTTCCAGCGAAACGCGCTGCTCGAGTTGCGTTCCGGCGATCCACTGCTGGTAGTTTGCGTAGCCCGCTGCGGATTGCTGGACGTCGGTGATGCGGCGCAGTTCGTCTTGAGCTTCCTTTTCGGTCTCGCGGACGATGGCGTACCCGGCAACGCCAAACTTCAGCGGGTCGGCTTTAAATTTCTTGCGACGCTGGCGCATGTCTTCGATTCTCTCGGCGACTTTTTGCGGCGGATCACCGTGGGTGAGGTAGGCATCGGCCTTTTCGGCGATCAAGTCCTTGCCGGCCGGCGATTCGCCTCCGGCATAGATCATGGGGCGAGGGCGGGCGAGCGGCTTGGGCTGCAGGACATTGTCCTCGACGCGGTAATACTTGCCGGAAAAGGAAAAGTGATCGCGGGACCATACGCCGTCGACCACATCGATCCACTCGCTGGTTCGCGCGTAGCGATCGTCATGTTGCTCGAACGAGACGCCGTATTTGCGGGCTTCGTCGGCCCACCATGAGGAGACCACGTTCAAGGAAAGACGGCCGCCGCTGATGTGGTCGATGTTGGCGGCTTGCTTGGCGAGCAGTGCCGGGAGATGGAAGGTGGGCCTGACGGCGACCATCAGCTCAAGTTTTTCGGTGACTGCGGCGAGGGCTGCGGCGGTGGACCATGCGTCCAGTGAGGGCGCCTCAACCCCTTTGATATCGTTGAGATTCAGCTCGGCGATGAGAGTAAGGTCAAAACCAATCGCTTCGCTGCGCTGTGCCAGGCGTTTCACGTAACGCCAGGTGGCTTCCATCTTTTCATCATCGACGTTGCGGAGCCATCCGCCGAAAACTGGCAGCCAGTAACCGTATCTCATTGGCGGCCGCCTGCACGGCTCAGTTGGGCGGACCGGAGCGCTTCGTTGCGCTGCGCTTCGGCGACTAAGTAATCGGCGGTTCTGGCGTAGGGGTTGAAACCAATCACGCGTTCCGGCTCGGCGACGAAATTCGATAGCGCGTTGATGTCGTAGTAGAGAAGGCGGCCGTTGCGATCGTCGATCACGTATTCGACGCCGCCGATATCGATTCCCGCGGTGTGCATAATGCGCTCGACGTCTTTTCTGATTTGCGGAGGCGCGTCGTACGCTTCCACGCGTAGGCCGGTTTTGGGAGCGTCCACCGCGCAGGCTGAGCGGACCAGTTCTTCGCCCCGGGCGTTCTTGCAAATGTCGGCGGGGCACAGATCGAATGTTTCGCCGGTAATGTGGATTTGGATGGCGTAGAGGTATTTGCCGCCGAGGACTTCGACGCGGGTGATGATCGAATCGCGCGCGGGAAAAAATTCCTGGACCAGCGCGGTGGAGTCAATTCCGAAAAAAAGGCTGTTCTCGGTGACGGCGCGCGCCAAGTCGTCCGGATTCGAGAAGCGTATGATGCCCGCGCCGCTGCCGCCAATATTGGGTTTCACCACCAATGGAAAGCCGATCTCTTCCGCGGCCAGCAGGGCCTGCGACGGACGGTGAATGACGACGGCCTTGGGATAGCCCAGGCCCAGGCGTTCGAGCAAATCCAGTTGCAGAGCTTTGGAGGTTTCGTGGGTGAAGCCTCTGAAACCGTTGATCACCCGGACGCCTTTGGCTTCGAGATGGGCGAGGTAGCCGAGGGTGTAGAAGACGGCGTCGGCGAGATCCCGCTTCCAGGCGGAAGGGCTCATGCGATTGAAGACCAGCGAGTAGGGAACGTCTGCGGCGCTGGGATTGTAGGTATGGTTGCGAGCGTCGATCCTGACCCAATTGGCGCCGCGGGCATCGAGTTGCGCAAAGAGCGGGCGAAACCAGTCGGGATGCTCGTAGTAAATGCCGATGGGTTTGTTCAGCTGGCCGGGGGGATCGGTGAGTTCTTGCGTCATGCAGCCTCTCTTCGGTCTCTCGGTTGACAACAAAAAGCCGCTCGTGGGAGCGGCTGGCAAGTCATGCGGTGCGAACGTGCCGATGCGACTAGCCAACTCCGCTTGTTGAAGGACAACAACTGGCAGCGGGGCGTGGAGCGAGAGAGCCGTTGGTCTTCGGGGACGTCCGGCTAGAGCGAAGAGCAGTCTCGAAACCAAAATTCATCGTCAGCAGTATATTACGCGAAAGGCCATTTGCAAAAAGGGAAGCCTTGGCGGAACGCGCGCGAGCGCCGTCTTAAAATCTGGCGACGCTCGGTTGGATTTTTCGGAGCGGGCGAAAGCTAAGCGTTACTCGAAGCGGTTCGGTACAGCGTGCTGACGCCCGCTGTTTGGCGGAAGATTGCTATCGTCTTCGTAAATGAATCTGGTTGCAGAGCCGTGAATGTTCTTTGCGGTATCGACGCTGAGGACGACAAACAGGGCGCCGCACGCGGCCGCGAATCCCAGGGCAGTTCCAGCGAAGCCGCCGGTGAACCAATGGGCTTGATGATCGTGGTTCTTTACGTCGGTGATTGCGCCGGCGGTGACCCCGACGGCGCCCCCGGCTATGGCACCCGAGAGCAGCCACTTGTGGGCGTCCGGCCAGTTAGGGCGACGGACCCGCACAATGCTGCGGATGGCCGTGCGATCGACGTCGCGCGCGGGACCGACTCGGGGGCCGGCGTAGTCGTCTATCGCCAGCCGCAGTCCAGCATCGCCGACGGTTTCGATCTCGCCGTCGAGGTGGTCTCCTCGCCACAGCAAAATTTCCACCTGCGTTCCGGGGTGCAGTTTTTTGACGTTGTTCCAGTCACGATTGGTTCGTGCGGGAAGTTGCGGGACAAATAACAGGACGGCCAGAAATGCGGGGAGTGCGCGGCGCATGGTGAATCCTCCTAAACTCAACCGAGAGTCTAGGATTGCAGCGAGCGTTGCACGGCGCGAGCTGTGACACTTTCTCGGGTGTCACAGCCTGTGATGGCAGAGAGCAGAGGTGTCAGTCTGCGGCGCAGTACTCGCGGAGGGATACTCCGCCACAAGAAACTGAGATCGGGCGCTTCACTCGGAACGCAGAGCCTGGGTGACGTCGACGCGCGCGGCGCGCGCCGCCGGCAGAACCGAGGCCACAACCGCGGCGGCCAGCAATACGGTGGCGGAAGCGACTACTGGCACGACACTGGGCATGCGCAAATCCACGATGTAGCTGCCCGCGAGACGCGCCAGCGCGTAGCCGCAGAGTGCGCCAGCGGCGATGCCGATAACAGCGATCACCGCGCCTTCGGCAATCACGCGCGTAAGCAGATTCCGCGGCTGGGCACCGAGAGCGAGACGGATTCCGAACTCGCGAGTGCGCCCACTCACTGAGAACACCAGCACGCCGGCAACACCAATCACCGCAATCGCCAGGGCCACTGCCGCGAAGCCGCCGAATACTAGCGCGTTGAGGCGGTCCGGAGTGAGTACTTCAGCGCGCACGTCTTCCAGCGTGGCCGCGTGTTCGACCGGCTGATCCGCGGCCAGATCGCGAATGATGTGGGTGATCGGGGGCACCAGCGAGTACGGATCGGAGTGGGTGTGAACGAATAAGCGGCCACCACCGATCTCTTGCTCGAAGGGGTGGTAAATGTTCATCGCCGCGCCCGGCACCACATTCTCATCGTCCAAATCGGCCACCACGCCGACGATGCGGCGGGGTGCGGTGCTGACGTCGATGAATTTCATCACTGGATCGGTCCACAGGAAGTGGTGGTTGACCGCATCCCCGTTCGGAAACATTCGCTGCGCCACGCTCTGGCTGACAATGACGACTGGTTCGGTATCTTTTCGATCGGCGTCGTTGAAATCGCGTCCGGCGAGAATCGGGACGCCGAGTGCGGCGAAAAATCCGGGGGATACGGTGCGGAACTGCGCGCGGGGATCCTCTTCGCCGGCCGCGCTGACGTGGCCGTCAGCAGAGAACTGGAAGCCCGGGCCGAACGCGCCCGCGTCGCGCCACGGGACCACGGTACCGACGGCGACGCGATCCACACCCGGGAGCGCAGCGATTTGACGCATCGCCTCTTTATAGAAGCCCTGGATCTGATCGTGGGTGCGGCCGTACTCAATTACCGGGACGTTCAGCGCGAGGACGTGTTGCATATCGAGGCCGGTGCGAACGTCTTGCAGTGCGAGGAGGGTTTTGAGCAGCATGCCCGCGCCTGCCAGCAGCATGAAACACGCGGCGATCTGAGTTACGGCGAATACGCGCAGGCGACGGCCGGTGCTGCCGGTGATGCGCACCCCGCTGCTGGCCACACTCAGTCCATTCGAAGTGTCCGCTGAGGGGAGGCGCGGAACGAAGGCCAGGAGCACCGCGGCCACGACTGCAAGCAGGGCGCCGACCCAGAGCAGGCTGGAGTCGACGGTTAGATCGAGAGCACGGACGGAAAACCGCGAGGCGTACCGCCCCAGAATCGCCACCATCGGCCGGGCACTCAACACACCCAGAGCCGCGCCGGCGCCGCACAGCAAGAGGCTATCGGCCAACAAGACGCGCCGCAGCGAGCCAGCGCTTGCGCCGAGCGCGGCGCGAATCGCCAATTCGCCTTCGCGCCGAACGGTGCGCGCGAGAATAAGGTTGGCCGCATTCGAGCAAGCGATGACGAAGACCAGGATGGAGGCCGCGAGTAGCACGAGAAGAACAGTTTTCGCGCGCGAGGTGATTTGGTCGCGCAGCCGGACCGCGCTGATGCGGACATCCGCTCGCGGCGAATAGGCTTCAGGATGCGCTTTCACCATTGCGCCGTGTACGGTGTTTAGCTCGGCGCGCGCCTGTTCAATGGTTACGCCGGGGGCGAGGCGGCCGAAGAGTTCAGTCATACGGTGGACCCTGCCGGTCACCATGGTGGCCGAAAGATGGTGAGGACTAGTCACCACATTGGCGATGATTTCTGTTTCCGCCGGGTAAGGCACTGACGGTTCTAATACGCCGACGATGGTGGCCAGGCGCGTGTCCAGTCTCACGGTCTTTCCGATGACCGAGGGGTCGCGCTTGAGCACGGTGGTCCAGAAGCGATAGGTGAGCACCGCCGCGCCGGCTGCGGTTGGGCCGTCATCGCGCGCGTCGAGCAACCGGCCGAGCACCGGGTGCAATCCCATCACCTCGAAGTACGAACCGTCGACGACCCCGGCGCGGACCACGCGCGGCTCGCCGAGCCCGATCATGGAAAAGGAGATGGTGGAAAAGTCGCCAAACTCGGTCACCGTGGTGACGCGCGCCTTTAGATCCTGAATTTCGGGAACAGAGAAGGTGGTGTTTTCGATGCCGAGGCCGGGCGCGCTCTGGCGGATGTAGATCAGGCGACTTTCATCCCGGTTGGCGAGTGGGCGCAGCAGTACGCCGCGCACCACGCTGAAGATGGCAGCGTTGGCGCCGATGCCTAGCGCCAGGGTGAGCACCACGGTGATCGCGAGGCCCTTGGTGTGGGCGAGCGAGCGCACTGCCACTTTCATATCGCGAACGATCAATTCCAGATTGAGCATCGTGGTTCAACCTCCCTACGATGGACGTTACAGTGGACCGACAGAGGCCCCTATATAAAGAGCAAATCCGTTTCCCAGCCGCGTGCCAATTAAGTGATTCATTTTTATTGGCTTACTCTGAGATGAGGGACAGGCTTGCGGGCCAGACTGTCCGATCGTGGGACGAGCGCGTTCTTGATTGGGATATGCAAAAGTGTTCCAACTTTCCGCTCCGAATACCCGCTTCCACCTCGCCGGTGCCGCGACAGTAATTCGGGGCAAGAATAGCGAAAACGCGGCGAAACTCAATAGGAATTTTGGAGTCGGGATCAAGGGGCCAGCGCGGACTGGCGCTGCTGCAGGAAGCGGCGGACGGATTGGTCGCGCTCGAGGCCGATCGCGATGTCGTAGGCTTGGCGGGCTTCAGCGCGCGCACCGGTCTTGGCGAGCAACTCCGCGCGCGCGGCCCAGTAGGGTTGGTATTCGGCGAGCCGGGGGTCGGCGGATATTTCTGGCATGGCGGCGAGACCTGCGCTGGCCCCACGCACTTCGGCGATGGCCACCGCGCGATTGATCGCCACCACCGGTGAGCCAACGAAAGCGAACAGAGCGTCGTAGAGTTGTACCACCTGTGCCCAGTTGGCGTGGCCGGTGCGACAGCGATGAACGTGCGCGGACTGCAACGCGCCTTCCAGTTGAAACCGGCCGATGGTTCCCAGTGCGCTGCCGCAGCGGAGCAGCGCCTCGGCTTCGTCGATCATCTGCGAATCCCATAACGCCGGGTCCTGCTCGGCGAGCGGTACGTAGTCGCCGTTTGCCTGGCGCCGGGCGCGACGCCGGGCCTGCGCGTGAAGCATGAGCGCGAGAAGGCCGAGGGCCTCGGGTTCCTCCGGCAGAAGTTCGGTGACGAGCCTGGCTAGAAACATGACTTCCTCAGTGAGATCGCGACGGACCACGTCGGTGCCGCCAGGGTCGTTCCAACCTTCTGTAAAGCCGGCGTAGATGGAGTCGAGTACGGTGTCGAGCCGGGCCGGTAGTTCCTCGCGCTCGGGGATGCGGAACGGGATACCGGCTTGGCGGATCTTGTCCTTGGCGCGGACGAGGCGCTTGCCCATCGCCGCCGGAGAGGTGAGGAACGCCGAGGCGATGGTGTTCGCATCGAGGCCGAGCACCACTTGCAGGATCAGAGGAGCGCGAATGCCGGCGTCGATCGCGGGGTGGGCGCAGGCGAACATCAATGCGAGGCGGCGATCGGGGATTTCTGTGTCCGCTGCGGCTGCGTCCAACCCCTCGGCTAGGATTTGCAACTCGCTGGTTGCGGCCTCGCCGGTCGAGCGCCGGCGCGAGGCGTCGATCAGCTTTCGCCGGGCGACGGTCAACAGCCACGCTTCGGGGTTCGACGGGCAGCCTTTGAGCGGCCAATCAGCCAGCGCCGAAGCGAAAGCCTCCGAGAGCGCGTCCTCGGCGGCGGCCACATCCCGGGTGCGTGCCGCGAGAAAGGCGACGAGCTTGCCGTAGCTGCGACGCGCGACCACGTCTGCTGTGCTGCGCGCCTGATCGTCGCCTGGGGGGCCGTGGTTGCCTTCGCGGTAGGTCATGAGTTGACGCTCAGCCAACGCGCGCCTACATGCTCCAGAGTGGACGCACCTCGACGACACCGTGACCTGCCGCCGGGCAGCGCGCGGCCCACGAGATCGCGGTATCGAGATCCGGGACGTCGATCATGAAGTAGCCGCCAAGCTGCTCTTTGGAGTCCGCATACGGACCATCCAGCACTTGCGACTTGCCGTTCGCGACGCGCACGGTGGTGGCTGCCGAACTGGGTTGGAGGCGGTTGCTGCCGACGGCCACACCCGCCTTCGCCAGTGCTTCGCCATACGCCATGTAGGCCGCTGCTCCTTGTTCCTGCTGCTCTTTGGTCAGGGTGGCAAAGCCGCCCTCGTTCACATAGGCCATCAAAAGGTATTTCATTTGGATCCTCCGTTAGGTATGAGTTGCCGGCGGGCACTGTGCGCCGCCACTATGATGACGTTCGAACCCCGGCGATTTGGACAGCCGGTAAGTTTGACGATGGCGAGCGGAAACCGTCTCACATGCCGGCTTGGTCCCGGGTGGGCTCGCGCGTCGCGATCATGTGCCGCGGCAGCATCACCGTCAAGCCGGAGGCTTGGCGGCTATCGGGATCGCCGCCGCGCGGCGCAAGGGCTGCTATAGTTAGGGCATGACGGTCGATCCAGGGCGGCGCGGGAAGTTGAAGCCGGTGTGGCGAGCGATGGTTGAGATCGGCTCGATTGTGTTTCTGTTCTATTCCAACCTTTTGATGGGTGAATTCACGCATGCCAATAGCCACGGGAAAAGCTTCCCGTTTGCTATTGAGGATATTTTCACGGCCACCAATTTCGGAATTGCGATTATGTCAGGACTGCTCGGCTACTTGATCTTCGAATACCTGCGAAAACAACTTTAGAAGGGCGTTCCAATCGATTCTGACAGAAGCGCGATCCGTGCATAACATGTGGAGATTACGGCCTATCAGGAGAACCTCGTGATTCTGCAATACTACCCCCGAGTTTTGGGTCACTCTTCAATCTCATTAAGATCTTGCGAGTTCGAAAAAAGAGTCAGGGGAAAAGATAAACCGCGAGGTTCACCCGATGGAACTGATGGCGTAGCGTTTGCTCTTCGCTGTGATCGAGGATTAACCCGACCCACGAATGGCTTTGCGTTGACAAAGTGGCATCCGGACTGTAGAGTTAGCGATTGTCTCTAACGGAAAGGTGTGACCAGAACGATGCGGACGTATGTTCCTAAGGGCCGGGCGGTAGAAGAACTCACAATTGGTAAGGATTGGCACGTGTTGGATGCGAACGGCCAAGTGCTGGGTCGGCTCGCCACGCGAGTGGCTAGCTTGCTGATGGGCAAGGACAAACCGGCGTTCACGCCGTATCTCGATTGTGGCGATCACGTGGTGATCATCAACGCCGAGAAGATCCGGCTCACCGGCAACAAGATCGACCAGAAAATTTATTACCATCACAGCGGGCACCCCGGCGGACTGAAGGAAATTCCGATTCGCCGCCGGATGCAGACGCGCCCCACCGAAGTGCTGCGCGACGCGGTGCTGGGAATGCTGCCGAAAAACAAGCTGCGCGCCAAGAGGGCGCGCAAGCTGCGCATTTACGCCGGGGAAAGTGGTCTCGCTCGTCACGCAGGGCAGAACCCCAAGCCGCTCGCGCTGTAATTCCAAGTGCCCGAACGACTCGTTCCAGGTGTTGGTGCCGGTTTTTCCGGTGCGCGGTGGAAATCTCGTCCCGATTTCTGTCTTTGGAATCGTGAACAAATTTGAAAGCGATCTGCAGGAGGAATTTTGAGCTCGACACCAAACGCTTTGGAAGCCGCTGCCGCTAAGAAGTTCTACGGCACGGGACGCCGCCGCGAAGCCGTGGCCCGCGTTTACATCAAGCCCGGTTCCGGCAAGTTCACCGTGAACGGCCGGCCGGTGGATCAATATTTCCGCAACGTGGCCTGGCATACCACCGCAGTGGAGCCGCTGAAATTCACGCAGACCATCGAGCAGTTGGACGTGATCGCCACCGCCAAGGGCGGGGGAGTGGGCGGGCAGGCCGGAGCGGTGCGCATGGGAATCGCGCGCGCTTTGGTGCTGTTCAACCACGATCTGCATCACGGCCTGCGCACCAACGGCTTCCTGACGCGCGATTCGCGCATGAAGGAACGCAAGAAGTACGGACAGAAGGGCGCACGCCGCCGCTTCCAGTACAGCAAGCGCTAAATTTTTTTACCGGTCCCGCTTTACCGCGGGGCCGGAATTCACGGCCGGAAAGCTCCGGCACAAAAGGATGCTGCCGCCGAAAGGCCGCCCGCCTGGCAGGACTGGCGTTACCCGCCGGTGAGGCGAAGCATCCATTCAAACAGGAGGGAACTTGGGAGTTGAAATAACGATGAAGGAACTGTTGGAGGCTGGAGTTCACTTTGGCCACCAGACCCGCCGTTGGAATCCGAAGATGAAGGAATATATCTTCGGCGAACGCAATGGAATTCACATCATCGATTTGCAGAAGACGCTGAAGCTTTTCCGCGAAGCCGCACGCTACGTCGCCGATCTGATGGGCCAGGGCAAAGCGATTTTGTTCCTGGGCACCAAGCGGCAGGCGCAAGGGGCCATCGCCGAGGAAGCGCAGCGCTGTGGAATGTTCTACGTGAACCACCGTTGGCTGGGCGGAACGCTGACCAACTGGACCACGCTGCAGAAGTCGATCAAGCGATTCAAACTATTGAAGGCCATGGTCGAGGACGGGCGGATGGCGGCGCTGCCGAAGAAAGAAGCGGCGCGACTGGAGCGCGAACTGAAGCACCTGCAGCAGAATTTTGCGGGTGTAGAGAATATGACCCAGCTTCCGGATGCCATTTTCGTGATCGATCCTAACGCGGAGTTGATCGCGGTGCGCGAGGCGCGCCGTATGGGTGTGCCGGTGGTGGCGATCGTGGACACCAATTGCGATCCGGACCTGGTCAATTGGGTGATTCCGGGAAATGACGACGCGCTGCGGGCGATTCGCCTGTTCACGTCGAAGATTTCGGATGCAGTGCTCACTGGCCGCAACGTATTCGAGCAATCGCAGATCGCCGAACAGAAATTGGCGGAAGGCGAGACGCCGAGCCAGGACGTGGATTACGTCGACACCAGCGCCTACGAAGTGTACGAGAAGCAAGAAGGCGACTACGTGGAGCCTGAGGGCGTCGATGCGGCTGTGGCCGCGGCGCAACCGCCCGCGGTGACCGAGGACGAAACAGCTTCGAAGTAAAGCGAGCGCGCGGCCCGGCGGCCTTCCTCGCCGCGGCGCGGCGCCGGAATGAAACCCGCGAAACATGCGAAGCCGGACGGAAACTGCAGAGGCAGACCGTCCGCGCGGCTCCGAAGGCGGAGCGAAAACTTTTCATAAAAGGAATCGGAAACGTACATGGCCACAAATTCATCAGCACCGTTTCAACCATCCGCTCAGCAGGTGAAGGAATTGCGCGAACGCACCGGCGCCGGTTTTTCGGCGTGCCGCGACGCGCTAGCGGAAGCCAAGGGCGACGCCGAACAAGCAATCGACCTGCTGCGCAAGAAGGGCCAGGCCGCCGCGCAAAAGAAGGCGCAGCGCGCTACGTCGGAAGGGCTGGTGGGCCACTACATTCACGCCGGCGGGAAAATCGGGGTGCTGGTGGAAGTGAATTGCGAGAGCGATTTCGTCGCGCGCACCGATGATTTCCAGAAACTTTGCCACGACGTGGCCATGCACATCGCCGCGCTCGATCCGCGTTTTCTGCGGCGCGAGGAAGTGACCCAGGAAATTCTGGATCGCGAGCGGGAAATCTATCGCGAGCAGGCGCGCGCTACCGGCAAGCCCGACCCGGTAATTCAAAAAATCGTCACCGGCAAGATGGAAAAGTTCTACGAAGAGAATTGCCTGTACGAACAGCACTTCATCAAGGACGAAGGCACTACGGTAGGGGAAATGGTGGCCCAGGCCATCGCCAAGCTGGGCGAGAACATCGCGGTGCGCCGGTTCTCCCGCTTCAAGGTGGGCGAATCCGACGGCGTCGCCTCGCCTGCTCCCACTGCTGAAAACTAGGCGCGTGGTTCGCGCTGGCCTTTCGCTCCACGGCCGCGTCCCGACTGACTTCTCCGGAGCGGCCGGCGGCGCTGGCCGCTCCCAAATCCGCTTGCACCCTCCAAACGTGAGTGAGATGCGTTTCAAACTCTGCTAGAATTCGTGCCGCAGCGATTGTGGACTGCGGTGTGCGCGGGGCAGGAGAGTTCCCGGTAATAATGCCCGCGGCGTCAATTGTTCAACGAGTGTTGGAAGAGCGAATCCCGAATGGCGAAATCCATAGCCGCAAACAAGGCCAAACCTGACGGCGTCACCCCCGTTTTTGAGCGCGTGGTGCTGAAGCTTTCTGGCGAGTCCATGCAGGGCCCGCAGGGGTACGGCATCCACGCTGAGACGGTGGCGGCGATGGCGCAAGAAGTGAAAGAAGTGCAGGACCTGGGCGTGCAAGTGGCGATCATGGTCGGCGGCGGAAATATTTTCCGCGGCACCCGCCAGAAACACCTGGCCATCGACCGTGCCACCGGCGATTACATGGGCATGCTGGCGACGGTGATCAATGGCTTGGCGTTGCAGGACGCGCTTGAAAAGGCCGGCGGGCATACCCGCCTGCTCAGCGCCATCGAAATGCATCAGGTGGCGGAGCCCTTCATCCGGCGCCGCGCCACGCGCCATCTGGAAAAGGGGCGGGTGGTGATTTTCGCGGGCGGCACCGGCAATCCGTATTTTTCCACGGACACCGCAGCGGCGCTGCGCGCCATGGAAATCAAAGCCGAAGTGATCCTGAAAGCGACGCGGGTGGACGGCGTGTACGATGCCGATCCCGAAAAAGTGCCGACCGCCAAGCGTTTTGAAAAAATTTCCTACCTCGACGTTTTGCAGAAGGGCCTTACGGTGATGGATTCCACCGCCATCTCGCTGTGCATGGACAACAAGATGCCCATCATCGTCTTCGATATGGGCGTGCCCGGAAATCTGAAGCGGGTGTTGCTGGGCGCACGCGTCGGTTCGATGGTCGGAGCGGCCTAACTAAACCGGAGCGGAGGCGCCAACCAATGACCACCATCGCCACAAGCAAAGACGCGCTGGCCCAGGCCAGGACGCGCATGGAAAAGGCGGTCGAAGATTTTCGCAAGGATCTCGCCGGCATTCGCACCGGTCGCGCCAACGTGGCGCTGCTGGACAGCATCCGGGTGGATTACCACGGCACGCCCATGCCGCTGAATCAGATGGGCTCGCTGACCATCGCCGACGCGATGATGATTGTGGTCACACCGTGGGATCCCAGCGCCGCGACGCTGATCGATAAGGCGATTCGGACGTCGGATCTGGGACTGAATCCGGCGACGGATGGCAAAGTGATCCGCGTGCCGATTCCTCCGCTGACCGAAGAGCGGCGCAAGGATTTGGTGAAGCAGCTGCATAAGGTGCTGGAGAACCATAAGACCGCAGTCCGCAATATCCGCCGCGACATTAAGGAAGCCATCGAGAAGCTGGAGAAGGACAAGAAAATCGGCGAAGATGATCGCAAGCGCGGCGTCGATGAATTGGAAAAAGTCACCCAGGCGGAAACGAAAAAGATCGAAGATCTGTCTGCTGCCAAAGAACGGGAAGTGATGGAATTGAAATAAGCGTTCGCGCGGGCCGCCAAAAAGCTCGGGTTTGAGCTATTGATTGGCGCCGGTGATGGGCAGCAAAACGAAAGCGCAGTCGCTTTCGGCCGAGCAAGTGACGGTACCGCGGCGCAGCAGCTTTTCGAGGTGCGCGTCCGGAAATGTTTCCCCGCAGTGGATCGACCGCAAGCGCTCACCCAGTGGCCGCAGCTTCTGTTCGCCGTTAACGAACACCGAGGATTCCACGGCCGTTCCCGTGGTCGTGCGGGCAATCAGTATCAGGAAATCGGCCTGGGTGCCGGGCGCTGCGAATTTCCCCAATGGAAATGTGACCGTCGTCCTGAACCATTCGGCAGAATCCCGAGTGTGGCGGTTGGCATGCTCTTCGGATCCGGTTAGCGCGACTATTCGGGCATGGATTTCCGCAGTGACAGGGCTTGCCGTTCCGTAGATTTGTACCGCTAGATCGCCCTTCCCGCGCCTTTCGTAGAGCTGGCCGAGGTGCGCGGTTACTTCGCTGTTAGGATCGAGCCGCCACGCGGCGCGCAAATATTTTTCCGCAGCGTCCAATTCGCCGCGCTGGAAATGGACCCAGCCCAGAGTTTGCCAGCAATAATCCAGCACCGCTACCGCTGAGAAATCCTTGCGTCCGGTGTGGTCGAGCTTGACGCTACGCATGGCCACCTCGGTGGTGGCCACCGCGGATTCGGCATACTTCAGCGCCGGATCCAGATCCTTGTGGGCGTCGGCCAGCAACCCGGCAATGTGGCTCTGCACGTCGGGCGTGGGAGAAACCTCCACTGCCTTTTCAAATGCGGTGAGAGCCTCGTGATTTTCACCGGCGTGCAAATACGCGTTGCCTAACTGGATGCGCGTCCACGGATCTCCAGGCGCGAGGATCGTGGCCTTGTCGAGCTCGGTGGCGGCCTCGGCGTATTTCTCTTCTTTCAGCAGGACGTCGCCGAGCGATGCCCGGGAATTCGCGTCGCCAGGGCTGCGTTCGATTTGGGAACGGAGTGCGGCCTCAGCGTCAGCGTTCTGCCCTGCGCCCATTAGAGCCAAGCCGACATAGCGATTGGCGGTAGCGTCTTGAGGATCGATTTTCAGTTGCTGCTGAAAGGCGGTGATGCTCTCGGTCCAATCTCGCTGGCGCAGGCGCGCGAGCCCCAGATCGCTCCAGGCGTGCGGTTGTTTCGGATCGAGAGCAATCGCTCGTTCCAGCAGCGGGACCGCATCGTCGGAATGGTTGCGGTCGAGCGAGGCCTCGGCGGTTTCCACCAGTTCGCCTGCGCTGGAGGACGCAGGCGGTGCGGAGACGTTGCCGGACGAATTCTGAACCGCGATCGTTTGTGCTTCGTCGGATTCCACGGCGCGGGAAAACGCGAGCAAATCGTCGTGGCCGCTCGCCGGAAGCTCCGATGCGATGAAGCGCAAGGTGCGATCCGCAGTCACCGCATTCGCTTCGGCGTGGTAGCTCGAAGTGTAATCCGCGTAGCTGCGTTCCACGTTCAATCCGACCGGCGCTTGCACCGCGTCGTTCGGCGGAAGCGATAGCTGCGCCGTCAGATGGACCGTCAATGGGTTACCAAGCGCAATCAGGCCGATGGGGTGTTCTTTCACGTCGGGCAGAGTGAGTACCGGCACCGGCAACGCGAGCCGCGCACTTTTGGATTTCCAATCGAGGTACGCCACCTGCGAATATTCAAGATCGATCACGAACGGATCGTGCGTGGCCAGCGGATCGCCCGGTTTCGCCGACGTTACGTTTCCGCTCAGTCCGTCGAGCGCGGTCATGGTCTTGCCGAGCTCAGTCCATTGGGCCGGCGGAGTCTGCTGAAAAAGAGTGCGCAGTGCGAATTCGTTGTCGCCGCGCAGCGTGTAGCGGATGTGCGCGGTCAGCTTTCCGAGCGGGCTGATCTGTGCGTCCACGTTTACGCGCTGCTCGGCGGGAAACGGGAGCGCAGCCGGCGTAGTAACGAGCTGGTTCGCCGCGGTCACCAGCGCCTTACGGCCGCGCAGATTTGGAGTGAGGTAGCGAAAGGGTCCGACGCCGGTGGTGGTATCCAGCCACATCCAGGCATTGCTGCTGCCGGGTGAGCCGGTCTGCGGTATAGCGGTAATGAGGTGGTCGAATTGCGAAGGCGAAGGCACATCCGCATTGACCGCCCGCGCGATGGGAATCAGCGCCGGCGAGGCATGAACGCCGATCGCCTCGAGCAGCGCGGCCAATAGCGCGTGCTTGTCTTTGGCGTCGCCGTAGCGGTTGGCCAGCGTGTCTTTGGCGGGAGTCGGCTCGAAGCGCCCGCGGCCCAGCGGAACACCGACGTAGCGAATCTGGGTGCTAACGAAATCGTAGAGCGCGGCGATTTTTTCGGATTGGCTTGCGGCGCTGGAAGTCAACGCCGCGGCTTGGGTTTGAATTTCGGGGGAAGAGGCGGCCGCCGCGCGGGCGAGTTTTTCATACCACTCTGCCACCTGCGCCCAGGTTTGAAACGTCGAGAAGAGTATCGACGCGGGCCTGGCTTGGGCGGACACCTGGGGCTTGGCGCCACCGTCATTTGCATCGGACGCCGGATGCGTCAGATTCTTGTGCGACCACGAATAAATGCGGCGATCGCCCTCGATGCGAATTCCGGGCGCCGCGCCCGATATCGTTTTGAACCGGACAACGTGATCCTTGGGCAGGTTGGCCACAAATTTTTCATCGAGGCAAATAGCCGTATCGTTGTAGGTGTACTCATACCAGAATTCTCCGGGAGCGGCGGACGCGGTAATCCGGGTAACGATGCGGTACTCGATGGTGTCACCCGGCTCGACCCCCGCCAGGGTGAGGCGCGTCTCGCGGACGTCAGCGTAAGCCGAGGTTTCGCGGACCATGGATGGCGCGATGTCCATCACCGCGGCGGGACGGCTCCGGGCGATGCCCCCATCGGGCTTGCGAATCCGCAGGTAGTCCACGGAAATATTTTCGCGCGCGGAATCGTAGCCGAA
The DNA here is from genome assembly GCA_963725655.1 of uncultured Acidobacteriota bacterium. Classification (GTDB taxonomy): domain Bacteria; phylum Acidobacteriota; class Terriglobia; order Acidiferrales; family UBA7541; genus CAVRXT01. The sequence continues at coordinate 214,887 of CAVRYY010000002.1, forward strand.
CGCCAGCTCGTTGAAATCGCGGACCCCGGCAGGATTTTGCACGCGGACGCTGGCTTCGATGTCTCGCTCGCCGGTGCCATCGTTTTCGAGCCGGACAATGGTCAGCGAATGCTCGATCACGAAGTCTTGCTGGGAGAAATCGTCCGCGCCCGGCTTACGCGTGGGATGGGCAGTCCTTTTTGGCGCTTCCGGCGTGGAAGGTTGTGCTTGGCCAGCCTCCGAGCCATCGCCAGCAGCCGGTGCGCCAGGCGCACACAGCGCCAAGAGCATCGTGATAGACCAGAGTAGTGTTGTCGGAGAGTGGGGGCGGAAGGCCATTATTTGTCACTAGCGACGTTCGAGTCTAAGCAAGGCGCCAGTTGGAGTAAAGACAAGGAAACGGCGGTGTTTCGGGACCTGCCGCCCAAGCCACGTGCCATCGAGGCGTGCCGATTTGGGAAGCACCGTAAGGCATTGAAAATAAGCACTTAAACGCAGACACTCGGCCGATTTCGGCGCTTTCCCCGAAAAGACACAGTGCGGGGTGAAACCGGCCGTGTACGTGTCGAGGAATACCTCTAAGACCAAGAACCAGCAAGATATCCACAGAATTGGGTGTTGACATGCTCTAGCAGCTTCCCTATACTCAGTCGGTTGTTCGGGGAGCATTTTGTCCCCATGCTGTGGTGAAGAGATAGTCTTCCTTACCCGGAACAGAGTTGGAAGGAACGGGTGGGAAGAGCGGCCGAAATGGGGCGCCAGCCCCGCAAAGCCGTCCTGCTTCTCCGCCTTGATCAGATGGTTTCAACTCTGCGTTTAGAGTACGTCTGTGCGGAGTATTGTCGGTTCCTTCGGGGTAGAAATTAAGCCCTTTCTGTTCAACCATCACAAAAAAGCGGCGGAGGAGTTTGCTCCGCAACGCGCGCATTAGCGCGGGTTTTTTGGAAATTGGAGGGTGTCGCGTGCCGACGTTTGCACAATTAGTCCGTCATGGCCGGGAAAAGATTCGCACCAAGACCAAGTCTCCGGCGCTCGAGGGTTGCCCGGAGAAGCGCGGCGTGTGCATTCGCGTGTACACCCAGACGCCCAAGAAGCCTAACTCCGCGCTGCGCAAAGTGGCTCGCGCGCGCCTGACCAATTCCGCCGAAGTCACCACTTATATTCCCGGCATTGGCCACAATTTGCAGGAACACTCGATCGTACTGATTCGCGGCGGCCGCGTGAAGGATCTGCCAGGCGTGCGCTACCACGTGGTTCGCGGCACGCTGGACGCCGCCGGCGTGGAAAACCGCAAGCAAGCGCGTTCGAAGTATGGCGCGAAGCGGCCCAAGGCCGCTGCCGCAAAGTAGTCGGAGGATAAGGGATGCCTCGTAAGGGATGGGTACTGCGCCGCAAGATACCAGGTGATGCGGTATACGGCAGCGATTTGGTGCAAAAATTTATCAGCAGCATGATGTACGACGGCAAGCGCTCCACCGCGCAGACCATCTTCTACGACGCCATGACCCAGATCGGCGAGAAGACCAGCGACGATCCGCTCAAGGTGTTCAAGAAGGCGGTCGAAAACTGCAAGCCGGTGCTGGAAGTGAAGTCCCGGCGCGTCGGCGGCGCGAACTATCAGGTTCCGGTCGAAGTGAATCCGTTCCGGCGGCAGTCGCTGGCGATTCACTGGCTGGTGCTGAACGCGCGCACCCGCGGCGGCAAGTCGATGACCGCGAAGCTGACGGAAGAACTGATGGATGCGGCGAACGGGCGTGGCGGAGCGGTGAAGAAGAAAGAAGACGTGCATCGAATGGCGGAAGCGAACAAGGCTTTCGCGCACTATCGCTGGTAGTTAAGTAGTTCCAGGAAAAACAGACGAAATGCCACGGCAAGTCCAACTCGATCAGATCCGTAACATCGGGATCATGGCCCATATCGACGCCGGAAAGACCACGTCGACCGAGCGCATCCTGTTCTATACGGGTGTGACTTACAAAATCGGCGAAGTGCATGACGGCACCACGGTGATGGACTGGATGGAGCAGGAGCGCGAGCGCGGGATTACCATTACCTCCGCGGCGACCACCGCTTCCTGGAAGCGCTACGACAAGAAATACCGCATCAACATTATCGATACTCCCGGCCACGTGGATTTTACGGTGGAGGTGGAGCGTTCGCTGCGCGTGCTGGACGGCGCAGTGGCGATTTTCGACGCAGTAGCGGGCGTGCAGCCGCAATCCGAAACGGTATGGCGCCAGGCGGACAAGTACCGCGTGCCGCGCATCGCTTTCATCAACAAAATGGACCGCGTCGGCGCCGATTTCGATCATTCGGTGCGCTCGATGCGCCAGCGTCTTTCGGCTCACCCGGTTCCCCTGCAGTTTCCGATCGGCAAAGAGGAAAATTTCATCGGGGTGATCGATTTCCTGGAAGAACGCGCCATTATCTGGAACGACGAAACCCTGGGCGCGGAATACGAAATTCTGCCGCTCGAAAAATTGTGGGATGCGGAGTATCTGGCCGCGCATCCGAACGTAGAAATTGCCGTGCGCGCCTCCGCGCTGAGCCCTGAGTTTTACCGAGAGCATCGCGACAAGGTGGTGGAATACATCGCCGAGCACGATGACGCGATTCTGACCAAGTATTTGGCCGAGCATAAGCTGGAGCCGGCTGAGCTGCGTGCTTCGCTGCGGCGCTCCACGATTGCGTTGAAGTTGGTTCCGGTCCTGGCTGGATCGGCGTTCAAGAATAAGGGTTTGCAGCCCCTGCTCGACGCGGTGATCGACTTCCTGCCGTCGCCCGTCGACGTGCCGCCGGTCGAGGGCGAAAATCCCGATAACGGCGAAGCCGAGTTGCGCCGCCCTGCGGACGATCAGCCGTTTTCCGCTTTGGCTTTCAAGATCATGACCGACCCGTACGTCGGACACCTCACTTACATCCGGGTGTACTCCGGAATGCTGCAGACCGGCGGATCGATTTACAACTCGACCAAGAAGACTCGCGAGCGCGTCGGCCGGTTGCTGCGCATGCACGCCAACAAGCGCGAAGAAATTGAGTCCATTGAAGCGGGCGACATCGCCGCATGCGTCGGCCTGAAAAACGTTTCGACCGGCGACACGCTGTGCAATGAGGATAAGCCGATCGTTCTGGAATCGATTGATTTTCCGGCGCCGGTGATTTCGGTGGCGGTGGAACCGAAGACCAAGGCCGATCAGGAAAAGATGGGAGTTGCGCTGGGCCGTTTGGCGCAGGAAGACCCTACGTTCCACGTAGCTACCGATCACGATTCGGGCCAAACCCTGATTTCCGGCATGGGCGAATTGCACCTGGAAATTATCGTCGACCGCATGATGCGCGAATTCAACGTGCAGGCCACGGTGGGACGTCCGCAGGTGGCCTACCGCGAAACGATTTTCAAGCACGCGCAAGCCGAAGGAAAGTACATCCGTCAAACCGGCGGCCGTGGACAGTATGGCCACGTGAAGTTGACCGTATATCCTTTGCCGCTTCCCGCGGGCCGCGAAGATCTTCGCGACCTGGGCACCGACGATCTGGAAGCGCTGGCCAAGCAAGTGGCGGGCAAGGGCGGCAAGTGGCGCTACGACAAGGAACATCGCCTGCTGTTTATCGACAAAACGATTGGCGGTTCGATTCCTCGCGAATTTATTTCGCCGATCGAAGACGGAATTAAAGAAGCGATGGGCAACGGAATTTTGGCCGGCTATGACATGGTGGACATCGCGGTGACCGTCGATGACGGCAGTTACCACGACGTAGACAGCTCGGAAATGGCCTTTAAAATCGCGGGCTCGATGGCTTTCAAGGAAGCTTGCCGCCGCGCCAGCCCCAAGCTGCTGGAACCGATCATGCGCGTCGAAGTGGTGGCGCCGGACGATCACGCGCCGCCGGTTTTCGGCGACTTGAATTCACGCCGCGCTCAGATTCAGGGCAACGAATCGCGCGCCGGCAGCCAGATCATCAAAGCGCTGGTGCCGCTGGCCGAGATGTTCGGGTACTCCACCGATTTGCGCAGCCGCACCCAGGGCCGCGCCAGCTTCACCATGCACTTTTCGCACTACGAGCAGGCGCCCAATGCGGTGTCTGAAGAAATTATTGCCAAGTCGACCGGCCGATCGTTAAGAGGCTAAACGAGTTTTTGATAGGCAGTTTTTTTGGGAATCACAAAACAGATTTCGAGCAATTCTAGATTGAGTTGAGGAGCGAATAGCAATGGCCAAGGAGAAATTCGAGCGCAATAAGCCCCACCTGAATATTGGGACGATTGGGCATATCGACCACGGCAAGACCACGTTGACCGCGGCGATCACCAAGGTACTTTCGAAGGGCAATCCCAAGGTGCAGTTCCGGGCATTCGATTCGATCGATAACGCGCCGGAAGAGCGGGAACGCGGCATCACCATCGCGGTATCGCACGTGGAATACGAGACGCCCAACCGGCACTACGCGCACATTGACTGCCCGGGACACGCGGACTACATCAAGAACATGATCACCGGAGCGGCGCAGATGGATGGCGCGATTCTGGTGGTGGCGGCGACCGATGGACCGATGCCGCAGACGCGGGAACACATTTTGCTGGCGCGGCAAGTGGGCGTGCCGTCGATTGTGGTGTTCCTGAACAAGTGCGACGTGGTCGAAGACCCCGAGCTGCTGGAGCTGGTGGAACTGGAAGTACGCGACTTGCTGAAGAGCTACCAGTTTCCGGGCGACACGATTCCGATCGTGCGTGGATCGGCGCTGAAGGCTTTGGAAGGCGACGCGGAGTACGAGAAGTCGATTTTGGCCTTGATGGAGGCGGTGGATACCACGGTGCCGCTGCCGCAGCGGGATGTGGACAAGCCGTTCGCGATGCCGATCGAAGATATTTTCTCGATATCCGGCCGCGGCACGGTGGTGACGGGACGAATCGAGCGCGGCAAGGTAAAGGTGGGCGAAGAAATCGAAATCGTGGGATTCCGCCCGACAGTGAAGCGCATCGTGACCGGGGTCGAAATGTTCCGCAAGCTGCTGGACGAGGGCATGGCGGGAGACAACGTGGGATTGCTGCTGCGCGGCACGGAAAAAGAGGATGTGGAGCGCGGGCAGGTGCTGGCCAAGCCAGGATCGATCACCCCGCACACCAAGTTCAAGGCGGAAGCGTACGTATTGACCAAGGAAGAAGGCGGGCGGCACACCCCGTTCTTCACCGGATATCGTCCGCAGTTTTATTTCCGGACCACCGACGTGACCGGGGACGTGAAGTTGCCGGCCGGGATTGAGATGGTGATGCCGGGAGACAATGTGTCGGCGGAAGTCACGCTGATCACCCCGGTAGCGCTGGAGAAGGGGCTGCGGTTCGCGATTCGCGAAGGCGGCCACACCGTCGGCGCCGGCGCCGTGGTTGAGATCATCGAGTAAACATGTCAACTGGCGAAAAAATTCGGATTCGTTTGAAAGCGTACGATCACCGCATCCTTGATCAGTCCACCAAGGAAATTGTGGACACTGCCAAGCGCACCGGCGCGGATGTTGCCGGGCCGATTCCTCTGCCTACGGTAATCAACCGGTGGACGGTGCTGCGCTCGCCGCACGTGGATAAGAAGTCGCGAGAGCAGTTTGAAATGCGCACCCACAAGCGCCTGATCGATATCCTCGAGCCGACCCCGGACACCGTCGACGCGTTGATGAAACTCGATCTGCCGCCCGGTGTGGACGTCGAGATCAAAGCGTTTGGCCACGCCAAGTAAGCACTTGCGGTAACCGTAGAGAGAACGCGCCGCAACGGAGAAGGAAGAACGCAATGCCAGTCAACGGGATTTTGGGAATCAAACTGGGAATGACGCAAGTGTTCGCCGAGGACGGCACGGCGGTGCCCTGCACCGTGCTGCAAGCGGGCCCCTGCGTCGTAGTGCAGCGCCGGACCGCGCAAAAAGACGGCTACGAAGCCGTGCAGCTCGGGCTGGTGGAATTCATTAAGCCGCAGCGCATTCGTAAGCCGATGACCGGCCATTTCAAGAAAGCCGGCGTGGCGCCGATGCGCATGCTCGGTGAATTCCGGTTGGAAGATGCCAAGGAAGAAACCAAGGCGGGCGACCGGGTATTGGTCGACGGCTTTGCGGTCGGCGAGTACGTCGACGTCACTGGAATTACCAAGGGCCGCGGCTTTGCCGGCGGCGTGAAGCGCTGGCACTATGCCGGCGGCGATGCTACCCACGGCTCGATGTTTCACCGGGCGCCGGGCGGTATCGGCGGCAGCTCGTTCCCTTCGCGAGTGTGGAAGGGACAACACTTTCCGGGACACATGGGAAATCACCGCGAGACGGTGAAGAATCTCCGGGTGGTCCGGATTGATAGCGACGACAATTTGTTGCTGGTGCGGGGAGCGGTTCCGGGCCCGGCCGGCGCGTATATCACGATTCGCAAGGTCAAGAAGGCCATAAAGGCCAAAGCTAACTAGTGAGACTCCGATGCCTGTAGTGGACGTTTTCAATTTGAGCGGTAAGACGGTTGGCCAGGTCGAACTGGCCGACGAAGTGTTTGCCGTGAAGGTGAATCGCGACCTGCTGCACGAAGCGGTGCGGCATTTCCTGAATAGCCAGCGCGCCGGCACGCACAAGACGAAAGACAAGAGCGAAGTGAGCGGAGCGGGGCGCAAGTTGTGGCGGCAGAAGGGTACCGGCCGCGCCCGCGTGGGATCGATTCGGTCTCCTCTCTGGCGCCATGGCGGCACGGTCCACGGACCCACGCCGCGCAGCTACGATTACCGCTTTCCGCGGCAGATGGTGGCGGGCGCGCTGCGCTCGGCGCTTTCGGCCAAGCTGGCGGAATCGAAGTTGACGGTAGTGGACGGCTGGAAGCTCGACACCCACAAGAGCAAGGCGTTTCGCGCCTCGCTCACCGGGCTGCACAAAGATTGCCGCACCATGCTGCTGGTAAGCAACGGCGAGAATTTGAATCTCGAGCGGGCCAGCCGAAACCTGGCCAACGTGATGTTGGTTCCGTCGACCAAGCTCGAACCGTACGATCTGTTGCGGCACGACCGACTGGTGCTCTCGCGAGAAGCGGCGGAGCGGTTGAGCAACGCGCTGCGAATCAATAAAGTTCCAGTGGAAGATAGCGGCACAGTGCAGATTGCGCCGGCAGCGAGCGCGCCGGCAGAAGGCGCGGCGGCTGAGCCGGTACACGCCAAAACGAAATCGAAAGCGAAGTCCACGCCGGCAGCGGCGGAAAAGAAAGCCGGGCGGGCGAAAGCAGCCAAAGAGAAACCGAAAGCCAAGCCCAAGGCGAAAAAGGGATAAGCGATGACTACCCGCGCATTCCAGATTATTCGCCGGCCAATCATCACCGAAAAAGGGCTCGGCGTAAAAGAAACGCAGCACACGGTGGTGTTCGAAGTAGCGCCGGATGCCACCAAAACCGAGATTCGTGAAGCGGTGCAGCAGATTTTTAAGGTGAAGGTAGCCGCCGTTCGCACCGCGAATTTTCACGGCAAGTTTCGCCGCCGCGGACGCGCCGAAGGCCACCGCCGGGACTGGAAGAAGGCCTATGTGAAGTTGGCCCCGGGCGAAAAGATGATCGAGTACGGTGAAAATCTGTAGTTTTCAGAACTTGGGGTTGCGCACCAGCGTGAGGGTAAGATGGCACTAAAAAGTTTCAAACCATACACACCATCGCGGCGGTTTCTGACCGTGGTCGACCGCAGTGAGTTGACCAAGGCGGAACCGGAGAAGTCCCTGACCGAGTCGCAGCACCGCACCGGCGGCCGCAACAATCACGGCGAAGTGACCATCTGGCATCGTGGCGGCGGCCACGCGCGGAAGTATCGCAAAATCGATTTCCGCCGCGACAAAATTGGTGTTCCGGCGAAGGTCGCCTCGATCGAGTACGACCCCAACCGCTCCGCGCGCATCGCCTTGCTGCACTACGCGGATGGCGAGAAGCGCTACATTCTTCATCCCACCGGCCTGGAAGTGGGAGCGACGATTCAGAGCGGCGCAGCGGCGGAAATCCTGCCGGGTAACGCGCTCCCGATCAAGAATATTCCTCCCGGCACGATGATGCACAATCTGGAGCTGAAGCCCGGCAAGGGCGGCCAGGTGGTGCGGTCGGCCGGCGGCGCAGCGCAGCTTTTGAGCAAGGAAGGCGACTTCGGCCTGGTGAAGCTGCCGTCGGGCGAGACCCGCAAATTTCATGTGGATTGCATGGCCACGGTAGGTCAGATCGGAAATCTCGATCATGAGAACGTGACCTACGGCAAGGCCGGAAAATCGCGCTGGCTGGGTATTCGTCCCACGGTGCGCGGTGTGGCGATGAATCCGGTGGACCACCCGCACGGCGGTGGAGAAGGCCGGGTGAAGGGCAACCATCCGCAAACGCCTTGGGGTTTTCCGACCTTGGGAGCCAAGACGCGCAAGAAGCGTTCACAGTCAAAGATGATTATCGAGCGCCGTAAGCCATAGGAATCGCGGAAGAGAGTTTGGTCTCCCGATTCGGTTAGGAAGCGGATTCATGACAGCGTTGCGAACATCTAGGGCAGCGGCAAGACGGCGTCCGGCGCAGGCCCGCAAGAAGGCTCCGCGGATCGCAGCCGTCGCGGCCAAGGAAGTGAAGCCGGTCTCGAAACTGGTTCCGGCGCCGCAAGTGTTTTTTCGGCTGTGTAAGGCGGGATGGGCGGTAATTGTAGACAAGATCCCGAATATGCAAGGGACCCGGTTTGTTTGCCCGTTCTGCCCGTTGTCGCATCGGGTGCCCGGGCCGGTCCGAGGATTTCGGAAGTTCCGCCGGGCGCAGTGGGTGAAGCTGCGGCGGGTAGAAGAGTAAGGGAGATTCGAGAGATTTATGCCACGCTCGCTTAAGAAGGGACCTTTCATCGACGACCACCTGCGCATCAAGGTGGAAGCTTTGAACGTCCGAAACGAAAAGAAAGTGATCAAGACGTGGTCGCGCCGCTCCACGATTCTGCCGGAGATGGTGGGTCATACGATCGCGGTTCACAACGGCAGAAAATTCATTCCGGTGTACGTCACCGAGCAGATGGTGGGACACAAGCTGGGCGAGTTCGCTCCCACGCGCACCTTCAAGGGCCACGCGGTGAAAGCCGCGCTCGAGAAGGCTGCCGCGGCCGCGGCTCCTCCCGCCGGTGCTAGCGGTGGTTCCGCACCGTCCGCCGGACCGAAGGCATAGGACATGGCTCCCGAGACAGCAACGGCACACGCGCAGATTGAAGGGCTGGCCAAAGCACGCTTCGTCCGCGTGTCGCCGCAGAAGGCCCGCCTGGTGATCGATTTGATTCGCGGTCACCGCGCCGAAGAAGCGCTGCAAACGCTGCGCTTCACCAAAAAGCGCATCGCGCACGACATCGAAAAGGTGTTGCGCAGCGCGATCGCCAACGCCGAACGCAAGGCCGAGGATTCCGGCGACACGCTGGACGTCGACGCGCTGTACGTTACGAATTGCTACGTGAATGAAGGTCCGCGCTGGAAGCGCATGCGGCCCGCACCGATGGGCCGCGGTTTCCGCTACCAGAAGCGCACCAGCCATATCGTGGTCGCGGTGTCTGAGCATCACCGCGCCGCCGCCGGCCGCGCCGCCGCCGCTGCCGCCGAGGAAGCTGATTCCAAGGGCGTGCGCGGAACGGTACGCAAAGTACGCAAGGCGCTCACCGAGAGCGGGCAAAAGGGCCGCCGGCGCGTGGTAAAGAAGGCCGAACCGCGAGACAAGAGCAAGGAGTAGGAGGCAAGAGTGGGTCAGAAAACACATCCGTACGGGTTTCGCCTGGGTTACAACAAGCCCTGGAAGTCGCGTTGGTTTGCCACCCGCGAGTACGCCGACTTGCTGCACGAAGATGTACTGCTGCGCAAGCAGCTCAAAGAGCGGCTGAAGTCCGCGGGCATCAGCAACGTGGATATCGAGCGCGCGGCGAACAAGCTGGTGATCCGCATTTCCACCGCGCGGCCGGGAATCATCATCGGGCGCAAAGGTTCGGAAATCGACAAACTGAAGCAGGAAGTGCAGAAACGCACCAAGCGCGAAGTGCACATCGACATTGTAGAAGTGCATCGCCCCGAGTTGGACGCGCACCTGGTGGCGGAATCGATCGCGCTGCAACTCGAAAAGCGCGTGGCTTTCCGCCGCGCCATGCGCAAGTCAGTGGATTCAGCGCTGCGTTTCGGTTGCAAGGGAATCAAGGTCCGCGTGGCCGGCCGGCTGAACGGCGCGGAAATCGCGCGCAAGGAATGGTATCTGCAGGGCCGCTTGCCGCTGCAAACGCTGCGTGCGGATATCGACTTCGGAACGGCGCGGGCCAACACCACCTACGGCGTGATCGGCGTGAAGTGCTGGATCTACCAGGGGGAAAGCATCCCCCACAAGGGAAAGCCCGGACCGGGCGCGGACGCTTAGCAGCGGCCAGCAGTACATGGGACAACGAACATGTTGATGCCGAAGAAGGTGAAGTACAGAAAACAGCAGCGCGGCCGCCGCAATGGCAAGGCCTGGCGCGGTGGTGCGCTGGCGTTTGGCGACTACGGGTTGAAAGCGATGGAGCCGGCCTGGATCACCGATCGTCAGATTGAAGCGGCGCGCGTCGCGATTACCCGTTTCATCAAGCGCGGCGGAAAGCTGTGGATTCGAGTTTTTCCGGACAAGCCGTTTACCAAAAAGCCGGCCGAAACCAGAATGGGCAAGGGCAAAGGCGCGCCGGAACGTTGGGTGGCGGTGGTCAAGCCCGGCCGCATCATGTTTGAGATGTCCGGCGTCGATCTGGCGTCGGCCACGGAAGCGATGGCGCTGGCTGCGCACAAGCTGCCGATCAAGACGCGCCTGGTTACGCGCGCGGGAGAGCTGTAATGCCTCGAGCGATCGATTCGTTGAAAGAGCTCGGCGATACCGAGCTGGATAATAAGCAGCGCGATTTGAGCGAACAGATTTTCCGGCTGCGTTTCCAGATGACTACCGGACAGTCCGAAGGCCTGAAAAAGCTTCGGGAAGCCCGCAAAGATCTGGCGCGCGTGAAAACGCTGTTGCGGCAACGCGAACCGAGGAAAGCATAATGACGGAAGCAACGGCGGCAACACCCGCGGCCGAAGTGCGCGGCGCCAAGCGCCAGGAACTGACCGGCGTGGTGACCAGTTCGAAGATGCAGAAGACCATCGTGGTGAAGGTAACCCGCACCGTGCAGCATCGCATGTACCAGCGAGTGGTGCGCATCGCCAAGAAATATTACGCGCATGACGAGAAGGGCGTGGCGCACGTGGGCGACACCGTCCGAATCGTGGCTGCGCGCCCGCTTTCCAAGCTGAAGCGTTGGCGCTTGGCCGAAGTGTTGAGCCGTTCCACACGCGTCGCGTAGAGACTTCGCCGGGACGAGGAGAGAGCAACCGACATGGTTCAGATGCGGACATGGCTGACCGTAGCCGATAATTCGGGCGCGCGCCGGCTTACTTGTATTCTTCCGGTGGGCGGAGACGTGGGCCTGGTGGCCGGCATCGGCGACGTAATCACCGCGGCGGTAAAAGAAGCGGCGCCCGATAGCGCGGTGAAAAAGGGAAGCGTGGTGAAAGCGGTAGTGGTTCGAACGCGCAAAGAGCAGCGGCGCAAAGATGGCACCTACATCCGCTTCGACGATAATGCTGCGGTTTTGATCAACGATGCGGGCGAGCCGGTGGGCACTCGCGTTTTCGGGCCGGTGGCCCGCGAACTGCGCGAGAAAAAGTACACCAAGATCATCTCGCTGGCCCCGGAAGTGTGGTAGCGATGAGAAAAGTGATTACAGCGAAAACGCGTTTGTTTATCCGCCACGGCGACGTCGTCAAGATCTTGACCGGTAGGGACAAGGGCAAGACCGGGAAAGTGCTGAATGTGAACCCCAGCAAGCGCACCGTGAAGGTCGAGCACGTGGCGATCATGAAGCGCCACACCCGCGCCAACCCTTCGAAGAATATCAAGGGCGGCATTCTGGAAAAGGAAGCGGCCATCGCGGTGTCGAATGTGATGCTGGTTTGCCCCGGCTGTGGTAAGGCTTCGCGAATCGGCCACACCAAGTTGCCGGACGGAAGCTCGGTACGCAGCTGCCGTCGCTGCAACGCAACGTTTGAGAATTAGCAAGGACTGAGAAGCAGCAACCGGCGTGCGCGGTTTCGCGCCGTCGAAGAGTTTTCGGGAATTCGAATCGAGGTCGGGAAGCGGAAATGAAGAGTCGACTGCACGAACGCTACACCAAAGAAGTGATCCCGGCGCTGGCCAAGCGCTTTGGACATGAGAATTCCATGGCGGTCCCGCGCTTGCGCAAGGTGACCATCAACATCGGCATGGGTGAAGCCAGCGCCAACCCCAAGCTGCTGGATACCGCCGCGGCCGAGCTCGGGCAAATCGCCGGGCAGAAGCCGGTGATCACCCGGGCCAAGAAGTCGATCGCCAATTTCAAGATCCGCAAAGGCATGCCCATCGGCTGCATGGTGACGCTGCGTGGCGAGCGGATGTATGAATTCGTCGACCGCCTGGCCAACGTAGTGCTGCCCCGCGTGCGCGATTTTCGCGGGCTGCCGCCGAATTCCTTCGACGGCCGCGGCAACTACACCATGGGCTTGAAAGATCAGCTGGTGTTTCCGGAGATCGATTATACCCGCGTGGATAAAATTAAGGGCATGAACATTACCTTCACCACTTCCGCCAAGAACGACGAAGAAGGCCGGGAACTGCTGAAACAGCTCGGCGTCTCGTTCCGCGCGTAGGGCAAGGGTTGCGAGGAGAATTATAGATGGCACGCACCGCACAGATGGCCAAGCAGTTGAAGAAGCTGAAGTTCAAAGTGCGCCGGCGCAATCGCTGCCGCATCTGCGGACGGCCGCGCGGCTACCTGCGCAAGTTCGCCATGTGCCGCATTTGTTTCCGAGGCCACGCACTGCTGGGCGAGATTCCCGGCGTGGCCAAGGCCAGCTGGTAGGAATACGAGGAAGATTGAATGACCACTGATCCGATTGCCGATATGCTCACCAGAATCCGGAACGCCTCGCGGGCCAAGCACCCCCGCGTGGATGTGCCCAGCTCCAAGCTCAAAGTCGAGCTCGCGCGCATCCTGAAAGACGAAGGCTACCTGAATAATTTTAAAGTAGTGGACGAGAACAAGGTGAAGCGGACCCTGCGCATCGCTCTGCGCTACACCAGCGACCGCCGCAGCGTGATCACCGATCTCAAGCGCATCTCCCGCCCCGGCTGCCGCCGCTACGTCGGCAAGACCGCCATTCGCACCGTGGTCGGCGGAATGGGCATCTCGATATTGTCGACGCCCCGGGGATTGATGACCGGGCAAGCGGCGCGCCGCGAAGGTGTAGGCGGCGAACTTTTGTGCGAAGTCTGGTAAGGGAATCGACATGTCACGAATCGGAAACAAACCAATTCCGTTGCCGCAAGGCGTGAAGATCAACATTCAGGAACACGCCGTCGACGTGCAGGGTCCCAAGGGAAAAATGTCGGTAGGCGTACCCCGGGGAATCAAGTTCGTCACCAAGGACGGAATTCTCTACGCCCAGCGCGACACCGAAAATCATCGCGCGTTGCATGGCTTGGCGCGCGCGCTGGTGGCCAACGCCGTTTTCGGCGTTACCTCCGGCTTCAAAAAAGATCTCGATATCGTTGGCGTCGGCTATCGTGCTGAGGTGAAGGGCAAAAACGTAGTCTTCACGCTCGGCTATTCCCATCCCATCCTGTTCCCGATTCCAGAGGGGATTCAGGTGGCGGTGGAAAAGCAGACCCACATGACCGTCACCGGCGCGGACAAGAATCAGGTCGGCCAGGTCGCCGCCAACATGCGGGCCCTGCGTCCACCCGATCCGTATAAGCAGAAGGGCGTGCGCATCACCGGCGAGCGGCTCAAGAAAAAGGCCGGCAAGGCCGGCGCGGCGAAGGCTGCCGGATAGCCGTCGCAGAAGCATTTCGCGCCGAAAGTTAGCGGCGTAGCAGCATTCCGGTTCGAGGGAGAAAAGTCGTGGGAACAGTTTCAGTTCGCAAACTTTCGCGGAAGGCGCATCGCTCGCGCATCCATCTGCGTATGCGCAAGAAATTGGCGGGCACCACCGAGCGTCCGCGGCTGTGCGTTTACCGTTCGCTCAAGCACATGCATGCGCAAATAATTGACGACCTCCTCGGCAAGACCCTGGTCGCCGCCAGTTCGCTGGACGAAGGCGTGCGCGCGCACATCAAGGGTGGCGGAAACATCGCCGCATCCAAAGTGGTTGGCAAAATCATCGCCGAGCGCGCACTGGCTGCCGGCATCGAACTGGTGGTCTTCGATCGCGGGGGCTATCAATATCACGGCCGTGTCCAGGCACTAGCCGAGGCGGCCCGGGAGGCGGGTTTGAAGTTCTAACGTTTATGCCCAAACAAGAGCTCAAAGATATTCTGTCGGTGCGGCGAATCATCGATGCCAACATGTCCAATTTGAAGGACCAGGTGGTGTCCATCAATCGCGTAACGAAGGTTGTGAAGGGCGGCAAGAACCTCAGCTTCTCAGCGCTCGTGGTGGTGGGCGATCAGAAGGGGCATGCCGGTTTCGGGATGGGCAAGGCGCGCGAAGTGCCCATGGCCATCCGCAAAGCGATCGAGCAAGCCAAAAAGAATATGGTTACCCTGAATCTCAAGGGCACCACCATCCCGCACCAGATTCTGGGCCGTTATGGGTCCGGCCAGGTGCTGCTGAAGCCCGCGTCGGAAGGCACTGGAATCATTGCCGGCGGTCCGGTGCGCGCGGTGATGGAAGTAGCCGGTATTCAGAATATCTTGACCAAGTCGCTGGGTACGTCGAACCCGCATAACGTCATCAAAGCGACCTTTGACGCGCTGCTGCACTTGAAAGACGCCGCCAAGGTGGCGGAAGGAAGAGGCCGGGGCGTCGAAGACGTCGCCGCTTCCTCTTAGGATCGGGATAAGCGCATGACCACAACCAAAAAGAAAACCGGCACGCTCAAGATACGCTGGGTGGTAAGTTTCATCGGTTGCCCCAAGAACATGCGGCAAACCATCCGCGGTCTTGGGTTCCGCCGCATGCAGCAACTCGTCGAGCGCGAGGATACTCCCTCCATCCGCGGGATGATCGCCGCCGTGCATCACTTGGTTCGAGTCGAGGAATAAGAGGACACGATGGAAGCGAAGCTATCCAATCTGAAACCGCCGCGCGGCTCACGCCACAAAAAAGTACGCGTCGGCCGCGGCATGGGATCGAAGCTCGGAAAAACCGCGGGCGCCGGAAATAAAGGCCAGCAATCCCGGCGCGGCTATTCGCGCCGGCCCGGATTCGAAGGCGGCCAGATGCCGCTGCACCGCCGGGTACCCAAGCGCGGGTTTCGCAGCCCGTTTCCCACCGAGTACGCGGTGGTGAACGTCGAGACTTTGCAGGCGTATTCGGCGGGCGACACCGTCACCCCGCAAACTCTGTTGAATAACGGTATCGTCCGCTCCAAGAACAAGCGTGTGAAGATACTCGGTGAAGGCGAATTGACCCTGGCGCTCACCGTTCATGCCCACGCCTTCAGCAAATCGGCGCAAGAAAAAATTACCGGCGCCGGAGGGAAATTCGAAATCCTGAAATGAAGAAGCTGCTCGAAGCATTTCGGAATATTTTCCAGACCCCGGACCTCCGGAACCGCGTGCTGTTCACGCTGGCTCTGCTGGGTATTTACCGTCTGGGTGCGTTCATTCCCACGCCGGGTATCAATACCGACCTTTTGCAGACGCTCTTCCAGCAAGGCCAGGGCTCGGTTCTGGGAATTATCGATTTATTCAGCGGAGGCAACTTCCGCCGCCTCACGATTTTTGCTTTGGGCATCATGCCGTACATCACCTCCTCCATCATCTTGCAGTTGATGGTGGTGGTATGGCCTTATCTCGAGCGGCTGCAAAAAGAGGGCGAACTGGGCCGCCGTAAAATTACCCAGTACACCCGCTATTTGACGATCATTTTGAGTTTGTTCCAGTCGTTCACCATTTCGCTCGCGCTGATGAAGCAGAACCTGAATGGCGCCTCGGTGGTCTACCATCCCGGCGTGCGCTTCATCTTGATGACCATGCTCACCCTCACCACCGGTTCGGCGTTCATCATGTGGCTCGGCGAGCAGATCAGCGACCGCGGCATCGGCAACGGAATGTCCCTGATCATCTTCGCCGGAATCGTGGTGGGCTTGCCGCGCGGCGTGGCTGACCTGTGGGACAAGGCGCGCAACCAGCAATGGGGCCCGCTCACCACCGTGGCGATCATCGGCTTGATCGCTTTGATGGTCGCGGTAGTCGCCTTCATCGTTTTCGTCGAAGGCGGCCAGCGGCGCATCCCCGTGCAGTACGCCAAGCGCGTGATGGGTCGCAAAGTAATGGGCGGGCAGATGACCTACCTGCCGCTGCGGGTGAATTCGGGCGGAGTGATCCCCCCGATTTTTGCGAGTTCGCTGCTCACCTTCCCGCAGACGCTGGGCTTGTTCTTCCAGCACAAGTCGCCGTTTTTCGAGTCGCTTCGAAAATCGCTGATCTCCGGCGAGCCCTTATACACTTTTATTTATGTGCTGCTAATTCTGTTTTTCGCGTTCTTTTACGTGGGCATTATTTTCAACCCCACCGAGCTGGCTGACAACATGCGCAAGTACGGCGGGTTCATCCCGGGGATTCGCCCGGGACGAAACACCTCCGAGCATATCAATCGCATTTTGACGCGCTTGACGTTCGTCGGCGGCATCTACCTGGCCATCGTTTGCGTTTTGCCGGAATGGATGATCAGCGGTATCCACCTGCAGCATTTGTGGCTGGTGGGGCCGTGGATTGACGCGCACTTCTGGCGATTCATCCTGGAAGGACTCAACGTTCAATTTTATTTCGGCGGCACTTCGCTGCTGATCGTCGTCGGTGTGGCCATGGACACGGTGCAACAGCTCGAAGCGCAGTTGGTGATGCGGAATTACGACGGATTTGTTAGACGCGGTCGTGTGCGCAGCCGCCGGGGATAGCGCCGCGCTGGGACGGCATGGATGGCTTTTAATTGCGCGGTGATTTTCATCGGCCCGCCGGGCGCGGGAAAGGGCACTCAAGCGAAGCGCTTGGCGCATCGCATGCAAGTGCCGCATCTCTCCACTGGAGAGATGCTTCGCGATCACGTTTCCCGGGCCACTCCCCTGGGAGTGCTGGCCAAGCCGCTGATTGAGGGCGGCCAGTTGGTGTCCGACGACATTGTTCTGCGCATGGTCGAAGAGCGGCTGATGCGCCCGGATGGCCGGGAAGGGTTCGTGCTCGACGGCTTTCCGCGAACTATGCCGCAGGCCCAAGGGCTCGACACGGTGCTGTACCGGCGGGGATTCGAACCGCCTCTGGTCCTGGATTTTCACGTCGACCGCGAAATGCTTTTCAAGCGGCTGGCCGGGCGCAGGACCTGCAGTTTGGGCGGCGAGACGTACAATATTTATTTCCAGCCCCCGATGCGCGAAGGCATTTGCGATTTTGACGGCGGCCCGCTGATCACTCGCGCGGACGACCGGCCGGAAGTGGTGGCCGCCCGCCAGGAATCGTTCGCGAAGCAGACCGCGCCGCTGATCCAGTACTACACCGATCGCGGGCTGCTCGAGCGAGTGGATGGGCTGGGCAGCATGGACGAAGTAAGCGGAAGAATTCTCGACGTTCTGAAGCAGCGGAAGATCGCACATGATCGTTTGTAAGTCATCTTCGGAACTGGAAAAGATGCACCGCGCCGGAATGGTCGTCTGGGAAGCGCTGCAGGGTTTGCGCCAGATGGTGAAGCCCGGAGTCACCACCCAGGACCTCGACGCTTTCGCGGAGAAGTACAGCGCCGATCACCACGCGCGTCCGGCGTTCAAGGGATATCGCGGATATCCGAGTTCGCTGTGCACTTCGATTAACGAGCAGGTGGTGCACGGGATTCCGTCGGCCAGCCAGCCGGTTAAAGCGGGCGACATTCTCTCCATGGATTTCGGAGTGGAAATCGCCGGGTACTACGCCGACGCTGCGGTTACCGTGCCGGTGGGGAAAGTTACCCCGGAGCGGGCCAAGCTGCTGGAAGTCACCCGCGAATCACTCGACCGCGCGATTGAACAGGTCCGCGTCGGCAACCGATTGAGCGATGTATCGGCCGCCGTGCAGGCCTGGGTCGAGAGCAACGGATTTTCGGTGGTTCGCGAGTTCGTCGGCCACGGAATCGGCACCAAGATGCACGAGGATCCCCAGGTTCCGAATTACGGCGATCCCGGGCGCGGCCCGCGCCTGCAGCAAGGGATGGTCCTGGCCATCGAACCGATGGTCACCTCGGGCGGCCCGAACGTGCGGGTGCTGGAAGATAAGTGGACCGCGGTAACCGAAGATGGCAGCGATGCGGCGCATTTTGAACATACCGTCGCCGTCACCGCCCACGGCCCCTGGGTATTGACGCGGCCCCGCGATGCAAGCGGGCCCTGCTGGTAAAGAGGACGGAATAGGAGAGCATGGCCAATACGAAAAGAGTTGAGCGGGAAAGGAAGCCCAATAGCGACGGCAACACCAAGGAAGACGCTATCGAAGTGATGGCCACGGTTGTCGAGCCGTTGCCCAACGCCATGTTTCGCGTCGAGCTCGAAAACAAGCATCGCGTGCTGGCGCATATCTCAGGAAAGATGCGCAAAAATTTTATTCGTATTCTGCCGGGCGATCGCGTCGCGGTCGAGCTTTCACCTTACGATTTGACGCGCGGCAGGATCGTTTACCGCTACAAGTAGAGCCGGTCCAAAAGGGAAAACGGAGCATCAAATGAAAGTGCGGGCATCGGTAAAGAAAATTTGCATGAAGTGCAAAGTGGTTCACCGCCGCGGCGTGGTTCGGGTGATCTGCACTAACCCCAAGCATCGCCAGCGTCAGGGATAGGGAGAAGCTTATGGCACGTATTGCAGGCGTGGACTTACCGCCGAACAAGAGATTGTGGATCGGGCTCACCGCTATCTACGGCATCGGGCAGGCTCGCGCCCGCTCGCTCGCGGAAAAGGCCAAGGTCGACTACTTCAAGAAAATTAAAGACTTGACCGAAGAAGAAGTCACCCGCCTGCGCGCGGCCATCGAAGCCGAGGGCCGGGTCGAGGGCGATCTGCGCAAAGAAATTCAGATGAATATTCGGCGTCTGATTGAAGTGCAGTGCTACCGCGGCCTGCGTCACCGGCGCAACTTGCCGGTGCACGGCCAGCGCACTCACACCAACGCGCGCACCCGTAAGGGACCGCGCAAGGGCGCAGTGGCGACCAAGAAGAAAGTTGCGGCGCGCAAGTAAGTAATCGTCGCCAAGGAGATACACGCAAGTGGCTAAGGAACCCCAGGACGCGGCAGGTGCAGCAGCAGGAGCGCCGGCAAAAGCGACCTCCAAGCGTAAGAAGGAATTTCGTAAGAAGAAAGAGAAGCGCGTGGTGCCCCACGGCGTGGTCTGCATTCAGGCGACGTTCAACAATACCATCGTCACTCTCACCGATCCCGATGGCCGCGCCGTCAGCTGGTCTTCCGCCGGCTCGGTGGGATTTAAGGGCTCCCGCAAGGGCACTCCCTACGCCGCGCAGCAGGCCGCTGCCACCGCTGCGGGCGTCGCTCGCGATCAATACGGCATGAAGAGCGTCGAAGTGCGTGTGAAAGGCCCTGGCGCTGGACGCGAATCCGCGGTCCGCGCTCTCGCCTCGGCGGGATTGCACATCAACGCTATCAAGGACGTCACACCCGTGCCGCACAACGGTTGCCGTCCCCCCAAGCGCCGCCGCGTCTGAGCGCGCTGGGAAAGCTTCGCCGTATCTGAGAATTTTCCGGCGAACGAAACGATCTTTACCGCAATTCGGAAATCGCTGTTGCGTCACGTTGTAGACGAAAAGGAGAATCAGTCTTGGCAAGACATCGCGAAGCAGTCTGCCGCTTGTGCCGCAGGGAAGGTATGAAACTTTTCCTCAAAGGCCTGCGGTGTTTCACTGAGAAATGCGCTATCGAAAAGCGCAATTTCGTTCCCGGCCAGCACGGCCAGGCCCGCCGCGCAAAGATGCAGGGCTACGGCATCCAGTTGCGCGAGAAGCAGAAGGTCAAGCGCACCTACGGCCTCCTGGAAAAACAGTTCCGCAATTATTTCGAGAAGGCCGAGCGCGCCAAGGGTCCTACCGGCTCCAACCTGATCGTCACCCTCGAGCGGCGCCTCGACAACGTCATCTACCGCACCGGTTTTGCGGGGTCGCGCGCCCAGGCCCGCCAGTTCATCCTGCACGGGCACGTGCGCGTGAAAGATCGCAAGGTCAACATACCCAGTTATCTGGTGAACATCGGCGAAGACATCGCGTTGAAAGACAAGATGCATCAGAACGCGATGGTTCTCGAAGCCAAAAATTTGGCGCAGAACCAGAGCGCCACTTCGTGGCTGGAGGTGGACCGTGAGAATTACAAAGCCCGGGTCATCGCCATGCCGCGCCGCGAAGACGTCCAGACGCCGCCGATGAACGAACAGCTCATCGTCGAGCTTTATTCCAAGTAATTCACAAGAGCACCGAGTTTTGTTGGTCCGCGCGATGGGAAGCTCCCGCACTCTGGGGAGCGCCAATCGCCAAGCGGGCCGGGAGGAATACAGAATATGTGGAAGGGATTTCAGAAACCGAAGCGGTTGGCGGCAGAGCTCGAGACACTTACCGATAAGTACGGAAAGTTTTCGGCTCAGCCGTTTGAGCGCGGATGGGGAACTACCGTCGGCAACGGAGTTCGTCGTGCGCTTTTGAGTTCGATCGAAGGCGCTGCCATTACCGCCGTGAAAATCGAAGGCGTGCTGCACGAATTCTCGCCGATTCCCGGCGTAGTGGAAGACGCCACCGACATTATCCTCAACCTGAAGCAGATTCCGCTGAAGTTGAATTCGGATCAGGCCAAGACCATTACCCTTATCGTCGACACCCCGGGCCCGGTCACCTCCGCGCGCCTCGAAGAAGACGCGGATATCGCCGTCCTCGATAAGAACGTTTACATCGCCACCGTCAGCGAAGGCGGCAAGCTCGAGTTGGAGATGCGCATCAAGACCGGCCGCGGCTACGTCGCTGCCGACCGCAACTTCGACGAAGATCTGCCCATCGGCTACATTCCGATCGACTCGGTCCACTCGCCCGTGCGCAAAGTGAATTACTCCGTGGAAGCCGCGCGTCTCGGACAAATGACCGATTACGAAAAGCTCACCCTGGAAGTGTGGACCAACGGCGCCATCACCCCGCAGGACGCTATCGGCCTGGCTTCCAAACTGGTGAAGGATCACATGAGCATCTTCATCAATTTTGAGGAACAGCCCGACCTGCCGGAAGAAGTGATCCAGGATTATGCCGATCCCCGGCTGGAATACCTCGATCGCTCGGTGGAAGAACTCGAGCTTTCCGTGCGCAGCTACAATTGCCTGAAGAACGCCAACATTCAGAGCCTGCGCGAACTGGTTCAGAAGACCGAATCCGAAATGCTCAAGACCAAAAATTTCGGCCGTAAGTCCCTGAACGAGATCAAAGATATACTCCAAAAGATGGGCCTGGGTCTGGGCATGAAGTTCGACGAGCACGGACGCATTATCTGGCCGCCACTTCCAAGCCAGACCGCGCCGCCGCCCGCGGAAGAGTCCACCTCGATCTAACCCCGCTCCGGCGGGTCGCAGCGTAGTTCATCAATTTGAGCCTTGGGGCGCGCGAGCGCCCCGGGCACACGGGAAGCCAGAACATGAGACACCTGATTTCAGGATCGAAGCTCGGACGTAACCCGGCACATCGCCGCGCCACGCTCCGAAACTTGGTAACCAATCTGATCGAAAAGGAACGCATCACCACCACCATTCTGCGCGCGAAAGCGGCGCGTCCGCTGGCCGAGAAGATGATCACCCTCGGCAAGCGCGACACCCTGCACGCCCGCCGTCAGGCGGCGTCGTTCCTGCAGACGCCTTACGCAACCAAGAAACTCTTTGCCGACTTGGCCCCGCGTTTCGCCGGCCGCCAGGGTGGCTACACCAGGATCACTCGCGTGGGATGGCGTATCGGCGACGGCGCAGAGCTCGCCGTCCTCGAGTTTCTGGGCTCGGAGCTAAAGAAAAAAGAAAAGAATCCGCGCCGCGAAAACAAAGAAGAAGTAAACCCGGAGAAAGCCTCCACCAAGTAGCATCTCGAAAACAATTTCCCAGGCCCGCCAGGCGAAAAGCCCCGCGGGCCATTTTTTTTTGCTTTACAGTTCGGTGCCGTAGGTGTTGCCGGTGGGTGCCCCAGACGTCGAATTTAAGTGTGGGGTTCTTGACTTACGCTTCTACGCCTTTATCTTTTCGGGCTGTTCCACCTCTTCCCCGCTTCTGGGAATGGTGGATGTTTTGACTTTGCCGTAGGGTGTTGACGTTGACTTACGGTTCTACGCCTTTATCTTTTCCGGGTGCCCCGCTCTTCCCGATTTTTGGGAAGGGTGGGCGTTCAGACATGCACCCCGCGCGAAACGAAGTGACATCGTAGTCACAAAAGCCTCACTCCGGCGTCGATCCCAGTCCCGCGCCCCGCCTTCGCCCTCCCCACCAAAACGCCAGCATTCCCGCCACCACCTGCGCCGCCGCCCCACCCGCCACATCCAGCACCACATCCTCCACCGCGGCGGTCCGTCCCGGCACAAACGACTGATGGATCTCATCCACCGTAGCGTAAGCCGCCACCAGCACCACGGCCACCAGTGCGAATCGCCACCGCGAACCGGGATGACCCAGCCGCACAGCTCGCGAAATCAACAAGCTGAAAACAAAATACACCCCAACGTGCGCGGTCTTGCGGATCACGTGATGCCACCGCAGTAGCTCATCCTGCGGCAACGCCGGAAACAGCCAGTGCAGCAGAGGCAATATGAACCGCGAAGTGTGAGCATCGCCGAAGATGCTAGTGGACAGCAGCCAAATGACCACCGCCCAAACCAGCGCAGGCCACCACCGCCTAAGCCATTTATTCAGTCGGTCTACCGGCGGGTTCGTATCGAAGCGCGGAAATCCATTTGCCGGAGTACTCATCGGCGCGGTTCGCTCAGGCATTGGCTGTACAGGGGGACTCCGAAGTAGCGATTATTCCAGACGATAGTTCGGCGCTTCGCGAGTGATAATTACGTCGTGTACGTGGCTCTCGCGCAGGCCGGCGGAGGAGATCCGCACGAAGCGTCCGCGTTCCTGGAGCTCTTTCAGGTTCGCTGCGCCGCAATAACCCATTCCGCTGCGCAACCCGCCCACCAGTTGCTCCACCAAGCCTCCCAGCGGGCCTTTGTACGGCACCTGCCCCTCAATCCCTTCCGGAACCGTCTTCCCGCGTCCGGCTGCTTCCTGGGCGTAGCGGTCCGCCGATCCCGCTTCCATGGCTCCGATTGAGCCCATGCCTCGATACGATTTGAAAGTGCGGCCCTGATACAAAATAGTTTCACCGGGCGATTCTTCGGTTCCGGCAAACAGCCCGCCGATCATCACCACGTTGGCGCCCGCCGCGATCGCTTTCGTGATGTCGCCGGAAAACTTGATCCCGCCGTCGGCGATGATGGGCACCCCCGAACCTGCCGCCGCCCGCGCCGCTTCCTGGATCGCGGTGATTTGCGGCACGCCCGCTCCGGTCACCACCCGCGTGGTGCAAATCGATCCCGGACCGATCCCCACTTTCAAGCCGTCGATGCCCAACGCGATCAGATCGCGCGCTCCTTCTGCGGTAGCTACGTTTCCGGCCACCACCTGAACGTCCGGCAGACGCTTTCGGATCGTCTGAATGGCGCCCATCACCCGTGTGGTGTGGCCGTGCGCGGTGTCGATCGCCAGCACGTCGCAGTTGGCGCGAGCCAGCTCCACCGCGCGTTCCACAAAATCTCCCACCGCCCCAATCGCCGCTCCCACCCGCAGCCGGCCGTGGTCGTCTTTGGTGGCCGAGGGGAACTCAATTTTCTTCTGAATGTCCTTAACAGTGATCAGGCCCTTCAGGTTGAAATCGGAATCCACCACCAGCAGTTTTTCGATGCGGTGCTGCTGCAGAATGCGCTCGGCGGCGTCCAGGGTGGTGCCCACCGGCACCGTTACCAGGTTTTCCTTGGTCATGATCGCGCTCACCGGCTGGTCCAGATTGCGCTCGAATCGCAAATCCCTATTGGTAAGAATGCCCACCAGCTTTTGCCCGCGCGTCACCGGAAGGCCCGACACGCGATACTTGGTCATGATTTCCAGCGCCTGGCGCACCGAAAGCTCCGGAGAAATCGTCACCGGATCGACGATCATCCCGCTTTCCGAACGCTTTACCCGATCCACTTCCTCCGCCTGGCGGGCGATGGTCATATTGCGATGAATGAATCCCAGGCCTCCCTGGCGCGCGATGGCGATGGCCAGCCGCGCGTCGGTCACCGTATCCATAGCCGCCGCCACGATCGGCACATTCAACGTGATCTTGCGCGTCAATTGAGTGCTGGTGTTAGCCTGCGCCGGCAACACCGAGGATCTGCCGGGAAGCAGCAGCACATCGTCAAACGTCAAAGCTTCAGGAATGGCCCCTTCGATCATCGTTTCTCCGCTACCTCGAAAACTGCTCGGAATACAGCCCCGAATGCAACAAAGCCCGCCTAGGCGGGCCGGGCGTCGTTCTGATTGTCTTTGAACCAAATCATAGGCGAGAACTTCATTTTAGGCGGGCCAGCAAAGTAAATCAAGCTCACTCCCGCCGCGATCGTCCATACGTCCGGACCGCGTCGCCAGGTGTATAATCATGGAATTATTCTGATCGACGATTTCATTCCTCCCACGCTGCTTCGTAATCCGCATTTCATGACGCTCGCCGCGGCTTACTGGCCGCGCAGTTTCCCTCGGCTCGGCGCTCCCACGCCCCGGCTTTTCGAGGTCGAACCCGGATCGAGCATCCGCGGGGATTGCCATTGGCAGCCCGATCCCAAAACATGCCCGGGGATGATATTGGTTCACGGCCTGGAAGGTTCGAGCGATTCAAACTACATGTTGGGGACCGCGGAGAAGGCCTTCGTCGCCGGCTTCAATGTGGTGCGGTTGAACCAGCGCAATTGCGGTGGAACGGAAAAGCTCACCCCCACGCTCTACAATTCTGGGCTCAGCGGCGACTATCGCGCGGTAGTAAAGGAACTGATCGAGCGCGACGGCCTCTCCGAAATCTTTGCGGTGGGCTTTTCCATGGGCGGAAATCTGGTGCTGAAAATGGCCGGCGATATGGGCGCCGACGCCCCCGCACAGTTGCGCGGGGTGATGGCCATTTGTCCTTCCCTCAATCTGGCGTCCTGCGCCGACGCAGTCGGCGCCCCTCGCAATTTCATTTATCAATGGCATTTCGTGAAGCGGCTCAAGGGCCGCATGCGTTACAAGGCCAGCCTGTATCCCGATTTGTACGTCGTGGACGGCATGCGCGGCATCCGCTCCGTGCGCAAGTTCGACGACGCCATCACCGCGAAGTATTGCGGATTCGAGAGCGCCGCCGACTACTACGCCAAGTCCAGCGCCAGCCGCGTCGCTGCCGCGATTCGCGTCCCTACTCTCGTGCTCATCTCTCAGGACGATCCCATGATTCCCATCGAACCTTTTCGCGATCCAGCGCTGCTCGGCAACCCGAGCATCCAGGTGCTGGAAACCCGTTACGGCGGGCACTGCGCTTACATTGCGAAGGGCGACAGGCCGGACCGGTTCTGGGCGGAAACAAAAATCGTGGAGTTTTGTTCGGAGCACCGCAGGAAAGCTTGATTCGGATAATGCGCTACGAGGAAGCTCTGGGCATCACCGTCACCGTCAGCGGAGACTCCAGCTGGAAATCGAGCTTCGTTTCTGGAGCAATCTTCAAGCTCTTGCCGCGCTTCGCTCCCTGATAGATGGCCCCGCCTCCGCCGCCTATCGTGGCTCCGATGGCCGCGCCTTTGCCTCCGCCCGCGATCGCACCCAGAATGGCGCCCAGCGCCGCGCCTCCTCCGATTTTTTTCCCGGAGTCCGCTCCACGCGACGATCCACTCGCTTCGTACGTGCCACTCACCAGCATGTACGATCTTCCCTCAAAATCCATCTTGATCAACTGCAGATGAAGTTCGGCTTTGCCCTTCAGCCGCCCGGCCGACGATGCATCCGTGAGCTGCACCAGCACGTCTGCGCCGCGCGGCACCACCACGTTGTTGTCCACCGTCAATGGACGATCCAGCGAGGCGTGAAACGCTTCGCCCGTATGATTCACCGCCGAGTCGATGCCATCGATCATTTCCACTGTAATCGTCGTGCCGGCGGGAATCACCACCTCGCTAGGTTGCGGCGATGCGGGCGCGGGCGTCGGTGCGGGTTGCGCCACAGGTACTGCGGGTGCCGGCGGTGGCACTAGCGGGGGCGCTTGGTTGGCGCTGGCATCGGCATCCGGAGAAACCGGCGACGGTGCCGGTGCAGTGTCCGAGGGAGCCGCTGGCTGATCGGCCATCGCCGGGGCTGCTGGCTTGGCCTGCGGTTTGCGCGCCGGTTGGCGTTCCGTCGCACGGGGTGCTGCGGGCGCAGGCGCCGGAACTGCAACGTCCGCGGTTTGCACGGTCATCTGGTCGGTAACTTTTCTTACCCCGGCGGTTTGCGTTGCAATTTTGTAGGCTTCCAGCCGCGCGCCGTCGCTGTTCACCGCTCCAGCCAGGGTCACTTCACCATGCGCGACGCTCACCTGCGGTTGCGAACCCTTCAGCGCCGGCGCCGAAAACATCTGCGACTTGATTTGCTCAGCCAGGCCCGCATCGCTAGGCTGTTTCGAGCAGCCCACAGCCACGGCTAACGCCATCGCCGCAAATACAGCCGCTGCTGTCGCCCCCCGTGGTGCCACTCCTGGTTCCCCCAGACCCTCAATTGCGAGGGCGCAATTCCGGACCTCGATTTCCGCGGTGGTCAGTTTACTACGATGCTTGGGCACGTGGGAAAGGTGTCTGTCAGAGGGGTACGCGGGGCAGTACGGCTGGGTCTCCCAGCGCGCGTGAACCGCGTCCCACAACCGAATAACTCACTTGTATTCATTGTCTTAGCGGCTGGATCATCGCGCCGAGGCAGAAGGCGTCTCGGCGGATCAGTACAGTTGCGAAACGACGCACTAGATCTGCACCACAGAGGTGCAACTTTCCCAAGGGTCGAGGGTTCTATACCTACAAGTTAGAGCGATGATCGACCAGCACCATCAATCGCAGGTTCCGACCAGCTCAACGCAGGTATTCATCTTGGAGTGAAATCATCTTGGAGGAAGGAACTGCCATGGAGAGACTCAAGAAATTAGGGGCGTTGTTCTTGTTCTTGCCGCTCGCGTTTGTTATCAGTTGCGGGGGCCCAGGTACCGTCGCTTCCGGAACACCGGCGGCCGGCGCCACCGTGTATACGTTGGGGACGGACGCATCGCCGACCATGCCCAACATCGTTTCGTTTGTCGCCACGGTGTCCGGTGCCACCCTGAGCGACGGCAGCACCAGCGCCAGCTTGACCACCACTTCGCAAACCCTGGACTTCGCCAAGCTCAGCGGTCTGCACACCTTGCTGGACCTCAATAGCGTCCCGGCGGGAACCTACACCACCGTCAATATCATGCTGGGTGCGGCCACCATCAGCTGGCTCGATACCTCGGCGGTAGCAACAGGTGGCGCACCGGTGGTGAGCACCGCGACTCCCACTCTGACGTCATCGAACGTTTCCGTAACGCTGGCTCAGCCGCTGACGCTAAATGGCGGAGACACCGTGGGCCTGTTCGTCGATTTTGATTTGGCAAAATCGATCAGCATTGACGGGAGCGGCAACGTGACTGTGAATCCGACGTTCAACATCCGCGCACTGGCGGCCAACGATGTGCAGCGCGAAATCGACTGCTTTTTCGCAGGCGTCGTGAGCGTGAGCGGCAACACCATGGTCATTCAGGGCCCGCACGGCCGGCAATACACCGTGAGCACCGACGGCAACACCTTCTTTGGACCCAACGACGGCCTCTCTACCTTTAACACCAACACGATTGTGTCGGTTTCCGGCACCATCGACCCGGCCACCCACGACATCGACGCCGACGAAGTATTGGTGGTGTCGACCGATGGATTTTTCGCCGACGGCTTGAACACTTTCGTTTCCCCCACCCCGGGACCGGCCACCTCGCTGCAGGTTTTTGTGCGCAGCGAGCTGCCGGACGGCGCCGGGATTCCACTCGGCGAGATCAGCACGTTTGGGCTGAACGGCAGCGAAATATACAGGATCGGATTCATCAATCTGCCGATCACCTCGCTGCTATTTAACCAGTCCAGCCTGACGCCGGGTCAACGCGTGGCGATCGGCGGAGCGCTGGATACTTCCACCAATCCTCCCGGGCTCGCCGTTCACCGCGTGATCCTGCAGAGACAAGGGCAGGAAGGTTCATGGGTGAGCGGAAGCACGCAGGTATCGAGTGGAAACGCCGGCAGCTTCCAACTGACGGACAACCGCCTGGCGGGCGTATTGCTGCCGAGTCCGTTGACGGTGATGACCACCAACGCAACCCTGTTTATCAACACGACGGGACTGTCGGCGCTGACCGGGACTAACCCGATCGACCTTCGCGTCGTGGGTCACGTGTTGATTGATCCAGCGACAACCCAGCCCGTCTTCGTGGCGCGTTCCGTCGAACTGATCAACGACTAATCGGGACGCACGGCGCAGCCGCCGCAAACTCCCGCACCGCCGGCCATCGAGTTACTTCGATGGCCGGTTTTTTTTGCACACCACGCGTGCCGCTACGATCGGATTGAACTGTCTGGAAATGTGCGCGGGAGGGAAGGAGGCTATTCGCTGCGGGTGGCGACTACTTTCGTGCCTTCGACTTTCACTTCGATGGCGATGGGCGGACGGGTTGCAGCGCCGGCGATCACCACGCCGCGGACCAAACCACTGGGAGCCGATGCATACTCCGCAAGATCGAAGACCGAGCGACTGCAGGGATCCACCACCATCGGATGGCCGGCGTTCACCTGATATTCATCGCGCAAAACTTTCACGTCAGTGATGTAGCTGAGCGGGCAGGTCCCATACGGCTCTCGGAGCGAGATCGCCCAGAAGCCGCCGCCGGGCATGCGAACGACTTCGGCGGGAATCATTTCGCCAGTCAATTGATTGTGGAAAATGAAGCGCTTGCCGGACCACGCTTTGCTCAACTCCTGAGTGGTGGCCACCGGACCGGGGGCGGTAGGGATTCCGGCGTCGGGATTGGGCGACCGGTCGCTATTGGCGGGCGCGGCGATTGGCGCCGCGGCAGCGACGTGAGCACGGGCGCGGCGCGCCGAAACTTGCACCCGTAGCACGATGGTGAAGAGAACCACCGTCGCAACGAACAAATAAACGGGCCAGAGCGGCGCGGAGAACTCCGAGCTTTTCGGCGTCGTGATGGCCGTGCCCGATGTAGCTGTCTGGCGCTGCGCGTGCGAAGCGCGAACCGGCACGCCCGGAATGACGGGCTGCACTGGCAGGAACGGATCGGCGTTTGACGGTTTCGGTTCTTGGACGGGCATCAGAGTGTTTTCCGTGCTGAGCTATCAGAGTGGCTTTGATCCGAGTAAAACGCAAGGAGCCGGTGTCGAAGGTGTTAACGCAACGTCAAGGGTATTTCCGCGCCGCCGGAACGCCCGCGGCGTTCCGCGAGTGAGCTTGCCGGCAAACGAGCAATTCGAAGCCTAAGCGCCGTGGCACTTCTTGTACTTCTTGCCTGAGCCGCAGGGGCAGAGATCGTTGCGTCCCACCTTGGCGGCGGCGCGGACCGGCTTGGGGGCTTCGGCCTGCGCGGGGCCGGTCTGGTATTGCAGGTTCTGCTGCTGTTTTCGCTGGCGGCGCTCGATCTCACTGGGAGAAAAGACGGCGGGCCGGGGCGCGGTGGTGGAGATGTTTCCGGATGGCGCGCCGGGAGGCGGTGGCGGAGGATTTTCAGCCGGGCGCACGAGAAATAGGAAGCGCACCGATTCCTTGTCGATGCGATCCATCAAATCGTCAAACAGAACGAAGGCCTCTTTCTTGAACTCGACCAGCGGATCTTTCTGTCCGTAGCCGCGAAGGCCGATGCCTTCTTTCAAGTGGTCGAGAGTGAGCAGGTGGTCTTTCCACTGGGCGTCGACGATATCCAGCAGAATGCGGCATTCCAGCCAGCGCAGAGTGGCGGCGCCGAAAGCCGCTTCCTTTTCCTCGTAGCGGGTGTTGATTGCGGTGGTGAGGGCCTCAGCGAGCTGATCGCGATTGAGCTGCGCGGTATCGATTCCCACTGCCTTCAGATCGATTCCGAACTGATTGAGAACTTCGTTGGCGAACTGGGTGACGTTCCACTGCTCGGGGTGCTGCTCGCGAGGGCAGTAGGTGTCGACGAGTTCGAGTCCGAT
Source organism: uncultured Acidobacteriota bacterium (assembly GCA_963725655.1). Taxonomy (GTDB): domain Bacteria; phylum Acidobacteriota; class Terriglobia; order Acidiferrales; family UBA7541; genus CAVRXT01. Next base: position 245,211 of record CAVRYY010000002.1, read on the forward strand.
TTCCTCGCCGCGCTCGAGCACCATTTCTCGCTGGTCCTGGCCTTCCAGTACCGAACGGCGCAGGGTGTAAATGGTTTCGCGCTGCTTGTTCATTACGTCGTCATATTCCAGCAGGTGTTTGCGGGCTTCGAAGTTCTGCGCTTCGACGTTTTTCTGCGCGGTTTCGATGCGGTTGCTGATCAGCTTGGACTCGATGGGAATTCCTTCTTTCATTCCCAGCGCGTACATCAGCGCCTTCACCCGCTCGCCGCCGAAAATGCGCATCAAGTCGTCTTCCAGCGAGAGGAAGAAACGCGACGAGCCGGGATCGCCCTGGCGGCCGGCGCGGCCACGGAGCTGGTTATCGATGCGGCGAGCCTCGTGGCGTTCGGTGCCGAGAATGTGCAGGCCACCCATGGCCACCACTTCATCGTGTTCGGTGCGGCACTGCTCGGCGAACTCGTCGTAGACCGGTTTCCACTGATCGAGCGGAACCTGAAAGATGCGGCCCTCGATCTGGAAGAGCACCATCGGCGCGATAGCCGGCACGGAAGCCAGGGCCGTGGCGGTTCCGTCGCTGCCGGCGGCCGATGCCGCGCTGGCGGCGGACGCTTCCGCAGTATTTTCTCCGACCGCGCTGGTGGGAATTGCCGCAGTGGGAGTGATGTAAGGCATGGCCAGCTTGTTCTTGAGGAAGTGATCGCGGGTCATCGCCTCGGGGTTGCCGCCGAGCAGGATGTCGGTGCCGCGGCCTGCCATGTTGGTGGAGACGGTGACCGCGCCTTTTCTTCCGGCCTGGGCGATGATTTTGGCTTCGCGTTCGTGCTGCTTGGCGTTGAGCACCTGGTGCGGAATGCCGGACTTTTTTAAAAGCTCGGCGATCTTTTCCGATTTTTCGATGGAGATGCTGCCGACCAGCACGGGCTGGCCGCTTTCGTAATATTGGCGGATGCCTCCGGCCTTGGTGCCGTCTTCCTGGAGGATGCCGTCTACCGCGGCTTCGAATTTCTCGCGCTCGGTGCGGTAGACCACATCGGAATTCTCGATGCGGATCAGGGTGCGATTGGTGGGGATGGCCACCACGTCCAACTTGTAAATCTTATGAAATTCGGAGGCTTCGGTTTCCGCGGTTCCGGTCATGCCGGAAAGTTTTTTGTACATGCGGAAATAATTCTGAAAGGTGATGGTGGCGAGGGTCTGGTTTTCGCGCTCGATCTTGACGTTTTCCTTGGCTTCGACGGCCTGGTGCAGGCCATCGGACCAGCGGCGTCCGGGCATTTGCCGGCCGGTGAATTCATCGACGATGATCACTTCGCCGTCTTTCACCACGTAATCCACGTCGCGCTGATACAAAGCGTGGGCGCGCAAGCCCTGGTAGACGTGATGAATCATGTCCATGTTCTGGGGATCGAAAAGATTTCCGAGGCCCAGCAGGCGCTCGCACTTGGAGATGCCCTCTTCGGTGAGGGTGGAGGTGCGGTGTTTCTCGTCGAGGGTGTAATCGATATCGCGAATGAGTTTGGGAACGATTTTGTCGATGCGGTAGTACTTGTCAGTGGATTCCTCGGCGGGCCCGGAAATGATGAGAGGAGTGCGGGCTTCGTCGATGAGGATGGAATCGACTTCGTCGACGATGGCGAACTGATGTCCGCGCTGGACGCAATCTTCGAGATTGTATTTCATGTTGTCGCGGAGATAGTCGAAACCGAATTCGTTGTTGGTGCCGTAAGTGATGTCGGCGGCGTAGGAAGCTTTGCGGGTGACTTCATCGAGGTCGTGCACGATCACCCCGACGCTGAGGCCGAGAGTTTTGTAAATCGGGCTCATCCACTCGGCGTCGCGGCGTGCCAGGTAATCGTTGACGGTGACGATGTGCACGCCGCGGCCTGCCAGCGCATTCAAGTAGGCGGGAAGGGTGGCGACCAGGGTCTTGCCTTCACCGGTTTTCATTTCCGCGATGCGGCCTTCATGCAGGACGATGCCGCCGATCAACTGAACGTCAAAATGGCGCATGGAAAGGGTGCGGCGGCCCGCTTCGCGGACCAGCGCAAAGGCCGGGGCCAGCACGTCCTGGAGCGCGGCCTGCAGGCGGTCTTTGTATTGCGGGTCGGCGGGCTCGACGTCGCTCAGGGCGGCGGTGACCTGAGACTTCATTTCGATGGTCTTAGCCATCATCCCGGCGTCGGAGAGCGCCTTCATCTGCGGCTCGAGGGCGTTGATCTCGACGACTAAGGGCGAGATGCGCTTGACGTCGCGCTCGTGCTTGGTGCCGATGAAACGAGCGATAAAACTATCTATGATGCGATCAAATTCCATGGTGTGTGCGGAGTATCCTCATCGCCGATGTGGCAACCATCTATTCTAACGTGCCGGGCCCGATTCGCGCAAAGCACTCTCGCGGTGTGAGTTGCAGTAGAGGGCGCGGATCAAGCCTGGGGACTGGGCCTTTCGAGACGATACACAAATCAAATTTTGTATCGAATCAGATCTTTTCCGCCTTTTAGAATCAAGGATTTGCAGCGCACGAGTCTCGATGCTGCTTGGATCGAAAACCGCATCGCCCTCGGTGCCTGGCCCGCGGCCCTCGAACCGCGGGGACAGCGGCAAACCGCACATGTGAAATGAAATATCGCCAGGATTCGGGCGCTCCCTGCGCTTTAGAATCAGGGACTTGGAACAGCCATTCCTGGCGGTGTTGCGATTCAGGAATTCCAGTTCTAGGGCGAGATTCATTGGGGCGATACCCGTGAAGGATTTTCATCGCAAGCTCCCACAAAGGCAAATGCAACCATCCCCGCTCGAAATCTGGTTCGTCTCCGGGCAGGGATGGTTCTTTACCGGGGGTTCGGCCGCAGTCGGTTGGCAGCAGCAATCCTTGGTCTCCTTTTCCTTTCCATTTGCGAGCTGACCGGCATTTTCGCTTCTGGTTTAACAACGGCCAAAATGTAGAGAACGCCCGGATTCAGGTTTTAGATGTCCTTTGGAACCAGGTACATGCCCAATCTAATCCTGGCGCATGTAGGGATTAGAAATCGCAGCGTTTTGTGGGTCGATGGTAGCCAGCCCCACGGTTTGCCGATTGCGGTTTCGTCGCCTCGTCCCGCCTCCTGATGGGACGCTAGCATGGCAAGCGGAGCGTTGGTAGAGATCACTTCGGTGGACGCGAGTGTCTGGTCGGTGGCGCGTCTTTCGTCTTGGGTGTTCGTCAACGATGCAGCCGTTTCACGCCGAAACTAGCGTCCCGGTAGTGTTGCCGTCCCGGCCCTTGTCTTTGTTGAAGTTCCCGGCGAACGCAAAAGGTGATGCGCCTGCATGAGTCGCGATTGTCGGTAAGCTCAACGGGCCGACGACGGGATCAGAATGGCTTAGGCGTCCGGCACTTGTTCCATCTGACGCTTTGGTTCAGATGTCAGATGAATGTCGGTCGAGTCGATCGGCAGTAACCCATCGCCACGATCCAGGGCGCTCACACCGAAACGAGCTCTCGGGATTCTTGGTGAGCAATTGGGACGACTTCAACCGGTTGATAAACGACGTGACTTATCCCTGGTCGGGTACGGGCGTTAACTATGAATACGCTTACGATCGCTACGGGAATCGCTGGAACCAAACGCTGAATCAGCTCTGCAACCAGGGAGTTTCGGTATGTATAAAATTCGACCAGTATAATCATGTGACCGGCGGCCCATTGAGCTATGACGCCGCCGGGAACGTGATCAACGACGGCAACCATACTTACACCTACGACGCCGCGAATCACCTAACGGGGGTAGGGGGCGGCGGAACTACCGCCAGCTACGCATATGACGGTTCCGGGCAGCGGGTGGCGAAGACGGTGAATGGCACGACGGTGCAGGATTTGTACGACCTGAGCGGGCACGTGGTGACCGAGGAAAATGCCGCTGGGCAATGGAATCGTGGAGAGGTCTATGCGGGAGGCCAGCACCTGGCGACCTACCGAAGCGATAAGACCTACTTCAGTGCGGTAGATGCGTTGGGAACCGAACGGATGAGTGCGACAGTGGATCAAACGAGCAACGAGAGCTGCATGAACCTGCCGTTCGGGGATGATTTGACTTGCACCGGCACCGCGGTGGGAGAGGTCAGTCCCCTGCATTTCACCGGCAAAGAACGCGACTCCGAATCCGGACTGGATAACTTCGGCGCTAGATACAATTCGTCGAGCATGGGCCGATTCATGAGCCCCGATCCAGCGAATGTAGGTGCGTCTCTGGACATCCCGCAATCTTGGAACGCCTATTCCTACGTGCTGAACAACCCTCTGAACTATATCGATCCGAGCGGAATGGATTGCATTCACATCAACAACGATACGGGAGAGTACGAGGGTTTCGAGAGCGGCGACTGCGACAACTCGACGGAGGAAAAGGCGAATTCCGGCTACTATGTCGATGGCACGGTCAACACCATCTACACCAGCACAGGCGATGACCAAGGAGTGGTTGGGGGATACAGCGGTACCAACGATGATTCAGGCACGCCCACACTCATCTCTGGTTCATTTGCCGCCCCTCCGGCAGACACAAGCGATGCGCTTAACCCCTTCGCGACCGCCGTCTTCGGAGACGTGTTCAAAAGGCTCAGGTGGTTGGATCCCGACGTGTGCGGCGGTGGGGGCTTTGTGTTCGCTGGAGGTCAGGTTAAAGTCCCCGGCACAAATCTTCACGGCGAACTGCTGGGTGTAGTCAACTATGACTCAAAGAGCGGAACTTCGGCGGGGGGAATCGGAGAGGTTCACGTCGCCGGGCCAATTCACGTTGGTGGTGAGGTTGCCTACAACTTCAGGTCGCACAAGGTGTCCGGAGAGGGCCTAGGTTTCATGGGACATGAAACTGCTAGTGCCAAACTCGGTGCATTTGGCGGAGGCTTGCTAGCCAGTTCGCATGGAGACGTCGGAGCATATGGCTTCGTTGGGCCAGTCGGCGGGGGCGGCTATGCGACCTTTGTTCCTGGCGGAACGCCCTGCAAACACTAAGGACAAACTCATGGCCTGGTATTACCGACTGTTGTTCGTGGCTGCGGCTGCTTGGGCTGCTTGGGGTTTCGTACGAAAAGAGGTGTACTACCCTTTCTCCAGCGCAAATCCCGAGACACGCATGCCCATGTGGCTGGCGCGAACTGTGACCGGCCTGCTAGCCGCTTTTTTCATCTGGCTGGCCTTCCTCAAGTAGCCGCCGATCCGCCGCCAGGTGTGTCCTTGTCAGGCTCGCCGGAGGCGCTAAACGCCGAGCGCTGGAAGGGCCATGCCTTCGGCATGGGGAGGGGGTATGACACGTCACCCCAAGTCGAGTGTCTGGTCGGTGGCGCGTCTTTCGTCTTGGGTGTTCGTCAACGATGCAGCCGTTTCACGCCGAAACTAGCGTCCCGGTAGTGTTGCCGTCCCGGCCCTTGTCTTTGTTGAAGTTCCCGGCGAACGCAAAGGTGATGCGCCTGCATGAGTCGCGATTGTCGGTAAGCTCAACGGGCCGACGACGGGATCAGAATGGCTTAGGCGTCCGGCACTTGTTCCATCTGACGCTTTGGTTCAGATGAATGTCGGTCGAGTCGATCGGCAGTAACCCATCGCCACGATCCAGGGCGCTCACACCGAAACGAGCTCTCGGGATTCTTGGTGAGCAATTGGGACGACTTCAACCGGTTGATAAACGACGTGACTTATCCCTGGTCGGGTACGGGCGTTAACTATGAATACGCTTACGATCGCTACGGGAATCGCTGGAACCAAACGCTGAATCAGCTCTGCAACCAGGGAGTTTCGGTATGTATAAAATTCGACCAGTATAATCATGTGACCGGCGGCCCATTGAGCTATGACGCCGCCGGGAACGTGATCAACGACGGCAACCATACTTACACCTACGACGCCGCGAATCACCTAACGGGGGTAGGGGGCGGCGGAACTACCGCCAGCTACGCATATGACGGTTCCGGGCAGCGGGTGGCGAAGACGGTGAATGGCACGACGGTGCAGGATTTGTACGACCTGAGCGGGCACGTGGTGACCGAGGAAAATGCCGCTGGGCAATGGAATCGTGGAGAGGTCTATGCGGGAGGCCAGCACCTGGCGACCTACCGAAGCGATAAGACCTACTTCAGTGCGGTAGATGCGTTGGGAACCGAACGGATGAGTGCGACAGTGGATCAAACGAGCAACGAGAGCTGCATGAACCTGCCGTTCGGGGATGATTTGACTTGCACCGGCACCGCGGTGGGAGAGGTCAGTCCCCTGCATTTCACCGGCAAAGAACGCGATGGTGAGAGCGGGCTAGATTACTTCATCCATCGTCACTACGCCAGTACGATGGGCCGCTTCATGCAGCCCGATCCTGCCGGGATGATGGCAGTCGATATAGGCAGTCCGCAAACCCTCAACCGCTACACTTACGTTCTTAACAACCCACTCAGCCTAGTTGATCCCTTTGGACTCGACTGTGCGTATCTCAACTCTTCAGGAACAGGGGTAGAGAAAGGCGGGATTGATCAGAACAGCAGTTCCGGCGAGTGCGGAAAGACGGGCGGATATTGGGTAGAAGGAAGCGTAACAAACGTCACCATCGGAGGTGATGCAGAAACAGTTTCCCTTACTGGAACCACCAACGGAAACACAAACAACACGAGCGCTTCCTATCAGCAGAATGCAACCTTCGACGTTGGAGAGTTTCACAACACGATGTTCAACCCGTATAACCACATCGCGCTGGGTCTCCACGGCGGAACGCTCTTTGGTCAGAATCCACGGAGCGATTCGCAGTTTGTGAGGGCAATCTCAGTCCACGGGTTGAAAGCTGTGGTTCCAGGAGCAATCAAGCCACAAGTCGGCGGCCAATTACTGAACATGGTTCACATACCTGTGACAGGAATGCAGGCGCAAATGATGCAAGATGCGATCAATCAGAGCGCGCAAAATCCGCCGCCATACTCGGTCGAGGGCGGAGGTGCACGCGTCTATGACTGTGCTTCATGGGCACAGCAGATACTCGGGGATGCCGGTATCAACTCTGGCCCATCAACGCCGTGGCCCGACACTCTGATACAGCAGCTCAATCAGCAACAGCCGCCGCAGCAGTAAAGGGAGCAATTATGGCGATCAGATTAGCAGGACTCAAGGGTTGGTTCTTGATCTCCGGGTGCGTAGGACTGCTCGTTGCCCTTGCGCTAGGCACCATAGCTTCGCATCGGGCATTAAGCCCGAGGCTTCTTCTTACGCTATGGCCGCCTTCGATCATTGGCATTGCCGACCCCTCTACGCTCTCAGACAAAATACTGTTCGCCGTGATCGAGTTCGGAGGAAACTTTCTGCTTTATGGAATCGTGGGAACAGGGCTTGGATTTGCAGTTCGTTTGGGCAGTCGGGTGAGATAGCGAGCTGTAGGCGAAGATGAGTTCTTTCCTTAGCCGCCGCTCTGGCGATCCCAAGAACCCGGTGAAGAAGTTTACGAAAGCGCACCGCACGGGGCTGGAGGAGTTCGCCGACCTGAAAATCTCCCTGGAGGAACTGCGGCAGCGGCTCGCTGGGGTGGTGGAGTTCGACTTCCAGGACCACGAGCGCCGGTTGGATAGCCACTACGGGACGCCAGTTCCGGGAGTCCGCATCGAGCTGAAGCACATCCGGGCTGCAATGAAGAAGCAGGCCCGTGGGGAGATATCCACAGAGCAGCTTGCGGACTGGGCAACGATGTTGCTGCTGAATGACGCCTATGACTGGGAAGGCCCGGAGGAGGATGAGATCGCCGGGTGGCTGAACGAGATCAGTATGCTGACCCTGAAGCCGAAGCCGCAGGGTGAGTGACCAGCCGTTGCCGGGGTCAGTTTCGCGGGTTACCTGGGCGGTATCGGGGAGGATCAAAAAGCGCGCTGCCTTCGGCATCGGGTGTAAGGGAGACACTCCACCCCTGAAAGGGTGCTGCGCGGTAACTTTCGGTTACCGTGCGCGAACCTGTTGAAAGCAGAACAGCTAGAGGAAAAATCCTGCCGACAGGTTGCTGTACAGCAACCTGAAGTTAGCGCAGGCGAACTTGTTGATTCTTAAGCGTGGCTGCTAGTCTCGGCTGTGATGGCGAGAGAGGAAGCCGGGACATGGTGAAGCCGCCGCTGCGCACGAAATCCATCGGTTTCAAAGTCAGCCAGGAAGAATACGCGCAACTGGAAACGGCGGCGCAGGCCGACGGTCGGACGCTCGGGGAATGGTGGCCAATCTCCCAGCATTTGGCGACCAGCGACAGATCGGAAACCCTCCGGCTGGCGTCAGCGATATCCTCGACATCTACTTCAACAATCCGAACATGACGCGAGTATCAAACACCAATCTGGGCGTGGCACCAGAGTGGACTGTTGTGTTCCATGAGCTTGCAGAGGCATACGAAAAAATCGACGGTGGAAAGGGCGGAAGCTACGCGGCAGGTCACAATGCGGCTGTTCAGCGAGAGACGACTCTCAGAGATCAACGACCCTACTTGAAGCAATACAACACCGGTGCCGGCGGCCCTGCAAACTCTCCAAATCCGCAAGGGGGGATCATCATCAAGAAATGACCACAAAAATTTTCAAACAGCTTGGCTTACTGGCGCTGATCCTCTTTCTGGCAGCCCAGACCGGGTACGCTACGACGCTTGTTATTCAAAAGGAAATCTCCGTGAGTGGTGCGTTGGCGGGACAAATTCTCGTCAAAGGAACGGACGAACCAGCAGACGGAGTTACCGTCGAGTTGCGAAGCTCTGATTGGAAGAACGTGCTCGCGTCGACAAAAACCGATGCGAATGGGCATTTTTCTCTTGAAACGCCAAAGACGGGAAAGCTGTTCTACATCCGAGTGTCGGCACCCGGCATGGACATCTACCAACTTCGGGTGCGCATCAACAAACATTCGACCAAAGAACTAGCGATCCGTCTCAGTGTCGCTACCTGAACTGGGAGCGGCCATCGCTACGATGCAATATGGATTGGCGTACGACAATAGTGAACGTTTTGTGCATCTGTACGCTTGCGGTCAATCCCGTTATACCGGCAAAGAAAGAGACACAGAATCAGGACTCGACTACTTCGGGGCACGTTATATGTCGAGTTCGATGGGCCGCTTCATGTCGCCCGATCCGATGCTAAACAGTGGCCGTCCCGACGATCCGCAAACGTGGAATCGGTATAGCTATGCGCTGAACAATCCCCTCACCGTCACAGACCCAACGGGGATGTATAACCTGGTGAACAACTGCGCGGCTGACAACAAGCAGTGCAACAGCGACTTCAACAACAGTGCGAAGAATTTGAAGAATGGGCTCGCCGATCTAACCAGCGCCGTGAACGGAATGAAAGACGGCGACCAGAAGACGGCATTACAAGGAGCGCTGAAGGCGTTCGGAACTGAAAACGACGGTAACAACGTAGGTGTTCAGTTCGGGAAGAATGCAGACGGAGCGGCTGGAAATACGCAGCCGGGAGTTGATGCTTCGGGTGGTCTTAAGTTCACAGTTACGTTCGATCCGAGCATGAACAAAGGGACTGTGAATCAAGCGATAAATGCGGCTCATGATGGACAGCACGTTGAAGATGTAAGCGATCCTCGATTCGCCAGCGATGCGACGACCCTAAGCTACTTCTCGCAGGAATACCGTGCCTACCGGACTTCGGCCTACGCAGCTTCAGCGTTGGGACAATCATCCATCAGCTATGGAAAGAATGGTCAGTATCCCATCTGGAACGGAAGCTGGGGGGCGGTCGATAAAAACCTGACGCGATACATACCGACCTTAGATAAGCCTGGACATACGGATCATCAGGAGACTACGCCGCACGATCCGTGGAGCCCCAAATGAGATCAATCACGCGAACAAAGCTACTCGCTCGTTATGTTCTGTTGGGCACTTTACTGCTGGGCAATTCGCTGTCCGGAGCGGCGCAGCAGGGGCCTGCTCTTCCGGTAGTCTCCTTCGCCGAAGTGCCTCTGTATCCGCCAATAGCTCGCGTAGCGAACATCTCGGGTGTTGTCCATATCCTCGTCACGACGGATGGGCATCGAGTCGTGACGACGCACGTTCAAGATGGGCCAAAAATCTTGAGTGATGCAGCGGAGAAGAACGCGAGTAGTTGGCAGTTCGCAACGCATGGTCCGACCACGTTCACTGCGACCTATGTTTACAAGTTGGTGGACAACCTGAAATCGCAGCGGCACGGCCCTAAAGTCATCCTCCAGTTGCCCACAGAGATCGAGGTGGATGCCTTGCGTTGGTTAGGGACTAAAGACACGGCTCCAACTCTTAACAAGGGAGCCTCACTGAGCCACGAGGCGGGGCATGCACAGGAAGTGCCCAGCACGACGCCGTCGCCTCAGAAGCCATAGGAAGGAAGTCGCTATGCGGAGATGCAGACGGGCGTTGTTGGGCCTCATCTTGGCGGTTCCAACCTTCGGTCAAACTACCCCACCGACAGCGGCCCCTCCGATCCTGCAAGGAGCCACTCTGCCGACGTACCCTCCCATCGCGAAGGCCGCCCACGTAGCCGGTAAGGTGGCCGTGCGGGTAACCGTCAAAGACGGGTTGGCAGTTCAAACCGAGGTGCTCTTCAAACCCGCCGTAGGAGCCGGTGGTCGGTTGCTGGAGTCGCCGACGCTGGAGAACCTGAAGACGTGGCGCTTCGCCGCCGACGTGACCGGGGCGTTCACGGTGACCTACACGTATGAAATCTCCGGCACGGAGACCGAAGAGCCGACGAACGCCAAAGTCGAAATGCTCCCATCTCTGGACGTGAAGATCACGGCGCGGCCTGTGAAGCCGACCGTCATGTACGAGAAGCAAAGCAGTCCAGCCGCCGATACCTCTCCCCACGAGGCCGGTCATGCTCATGGCACGTCCGCTCCCTAGAACCGTCCACAGGCCGCGCCAGCGGCCCGAAGACGCGCCGGAGGGCCTTGGCTGGCGTCATGGGCCTACCTCTTGAAAAGCAACGCTGCTACGCAGCGGAATGAGGGTGACACGTCACCCCAAGTCGAGTGTCTGGTCGGTGGCGCGTCTTTCGTCTTGGGTGTTCGTCAACGATGCAGCCGTTTCACGCCGAAACTAGTGTCCCGGTAGTGTTGCCGTCCCGGCCCTTGTCTTTGTTGAAGTTCCCGGCGAACGCAAAAGGTGATGCGCCTGCATGAGTCGCGATTGTCGGTAAGCTCAACGGGCCGACGACGGGATCAGAATGGCTTAGGCGTCCGGCACTTGTTCCATCTGACGCTTTGGTTCAGATGAATGTCGGTCGAGTCGATCGGCAGTAACCCATCGCCACGATCCAGGGCGCTCACACCGGAACGAGCTCTCGGGATTCTTGGTGAGCAATTGGGACGACTTCAACCGGTTGATAAACGACGTGACTTATCCCTGGTCGGGTACGGGCGTTAACTATGAATACGCTTACGATCGCTACGGGAATCGCTGGAACCAAACGCTGAATCAGCTCTGCAACCAGGGAGTTTCGGTATGTATAAAATTCGACCAGTATAATCATGTGACCGGCGGCCCATTGAGCTATGACGCCGCCGGGAACGTGATCAACGACGGCAACCATACTTACACCTACGACGCCGCGAATCACCTAACGGGGGTAGGGGGCGGCGGAACTACCGCCAGCTACGCATATGACGGTTCCGGGCAGCGGGTGGCGAAGACGGTGAATGGCACGACGGTGCAGGATTTGTACGACCTGAGCGGGCACGTGGTGACCGAGGAAAATGCCGCTGGGCAATGGAATCGTGGAGAGGTCTATGCGGGAGGCCAGCACCTGGCGACCTACCGAAGCGATAAGACCTACTTCAGTGCGGTAGATGCGTTGGGAACCGAACGGATGAGTGCGACAGTGGATCAAACGAGCAACGAGAGCTGCATGAACCTGCCGTTCGGGGATGATTTGACTTGCACCGGCACCGCGGTGGGAGAGGTCAGTCCCCTGCATTTCACCGGCAAAGAACGTGACCTCGAAAGCGGTCTCGATTACTTCGGGGCCAGATACTACGGTTCGTCGATGGGTAGGTTCATGTCGCCCGATGCTCCTGTGGATCAGCATCCGGAAGACCCTCAGAGTTGGAACCTCTACAGCTATGTGAGAAACAACCCGCTATCGAATACCGATCCAACTGGGAATTACGACTGTGGAACCGGCTCTAACGGACAGCAAATGAGCACGGGACAATGCTTCCAAATCGGTTATCTGCTCGCTGCTGGTCAAAACGCATTGAATCAGGCGCACCTAAACGGGGACATTACAGATGCTCAATTCAAACAGGGCAGCGCTGCAATTTCGGCCTACGGGACGATGAATGACGGCAACGGTGTCACGGTGAACATCGGTGCGACGGGCGGGTTTCCTGGCAACACCATCGCAGAGGGCGGTGGCACTGTAACCGCTGCAAATCCTACAGGCCAAAACATCCAGGTGAACCTAAACGGTGGACTTTTTGACAAGGGCACCAGTCCGGCGCTGATCGGAGCTGTGGCTCATGAAGGATCACATGTCGAGGACGCAGAAGCTTGGGCAAGGGCCGGATTCACAGCGAATGCAAACCCATCGAACTTCAAAACTGAATTTGCCGCTTACGGAGTCACGATTGCTATTGCTCAGGCTTTCGGGGCACAGGCTCTGACAGGAACTAAACCTGGTGGAAAGACATCAATGACGTTCTGGAACAGCCAGAGTTCTTCTGCACAGAACGATACTATGCGTTCGAAGATGATCAAAACCTTCTATCCAGCGTGGGAAGTCAAAGCGTTCGGTGAAAACACAAAAGGCTCAGGCCAAGGCACAAAATGAAGAAAAGCTTGATGATTGTGATTTTGATCAGCCTTGGGTTGGCAGCGCTGGCTCAGCAAACGCCATCGAACGAGTTCATAATCGACCGAACGAAGCCCTATGTCTACATTAAGTTCGACCATATCGGCCCTCGCGCTCCAGTTCAGAGGGGGGAAGTAAATGTGGGTCTTTGGCTTAGGGTTGTGAACAACTGTAGATTGCCGATAGTCTTCGCGAGCTTCAAAATGCCAGCCGGCGAGATGGGAGTAGGCCTTGCGGACGAGACCGTTGAAACCGAACCGACGCTGCAGATATATTCAACGGCGGAAGAAGGTCGAGAGCTCCAGAAGAGGGAGAGGCTTAAGAGGCTGAAGCATAAGCCGGAAGGTTATTCACTGGAGACGGCAGGGGTAGTCCGAGTGCAACCAGGGGAAGACGTTCTGTTCAGCGTTCCCGTAAATCATGTGGACGATAACTGGTACATGCGGGTGAAGTTTGCTCTAGACCTCAACAAATCTTCACTCGCTACTGGACCCTTTACCTATCTTCCATTCTACGAATGGGATATTCCCAAGGAGCTACGGTCACCCGTCGTAAGAACTCCTCGCTAGAGCCGCGCGATACGGGTATGATTCGGACTCCTGTCACTATGACGACTCCACGCTTTTGTGCATACAGCTTCACCGGCAAAGAAAGAGACACAGAATCAGGACTCGACTACTTCGGGGCACGTTATATGTCGAGTTCGATGGGCCGCTTCATGTCGCCCGATCCGATGCTAAACAGTGGCCGTCCCGACGATCGTCGTCGTCCTGAAGAGGCTTGGCCTAGAGCGGCCCTACGACAGTGCGTGGGATAGCTGGGGCGATGTACCCGTGAAAACTGTCGAGGACTTCGTGCGCCTCATCGCTTGGGCTGCAAAAAATCAGCCTAGCGGGAGCATGGCCGGAGCGTCCTAAAGCTTCCCCCGAAGTCATCCCTCGCCTCTGAGCCGACCCGAGAAAAAACCACGCTGCTTCGCATCGGGTTGAGGGGTGACACACCACCCCGGATCGGGTGCTGCGGAGTAACCGAAAGTTACGCTTGGGGAACTTACTGAAAACAGGCGGCTAATAGAAAAACTCCAGCAAAAGCGTTACTCTGGAGGCGAACGCAGGTTGCTGACGGGGAACCATATGAGCTTCAACCCCTTAGCCCGCTTCCGGCCCCGCTGCCCGAATCTGAGCAACGCACAGGAGTCGATGTGATCCGCAGTAAGAAATGCTCCTCAGCCGCTCTTGGGATGGCCATCCTGTTGTTGGGATGTCCGGTAGCCTGCTCGGCTCAAAAGGTGCCTCCGGCTGAGGCCGCTGCCTCTTATCGATATGACACGGCTGGAGTCCGCCTAGAGGGGACTCTAACCGAGCGGAAAGAATATGGACCTCCTGGCTATGGGGAAACGCCTTCCAAGGACGAGCGAGACACGATCTTGGTGCTGAAGCTATCCCGTCCCATATCCGTTCAGCCGACCGCGAATGCAGAGGCCAGTGGCAGCGCAAGTTTAGACCCTGTGAAGGATGTACGCGAGGTTCAACTCGTCATGCCCAAGCCTCAGGTTGGCGACGTGCGAAAGCTGCTAGGCAAAGTCGTTCTTGCAGTAGGTACGTTGAACGAAGCGGCGGCTCCTAGCCAGTACACCAAAGTGTGGCTGTATACCCAAACCTTGAACGCCAAGTAGTGGCCGAATGACCCATGCTGTTGATAAGCCCCGAAGGAGAATGGTAAGGAATACCTTGCGTCGTGTTGCCATGTGTGCGTTGGTCCTCGTGGCTGGAGCGGTTGTCTTTATGAGACATCCCCAAAATCATGTTCATGCTCAACAAAAAACGGGAACCGGAATTGAAGAGGCAGTCTACAAATGCGATACCCCGGGAATCCGTTTAGAGGGAACACTAATCGCGCGCATGTTTTACGGTCCTCCCGGCTTCGGTGAGACGCCAGCGAAAGACCTGCATGACAGGGTGCTGGTGCTGAAGCTTGCAAAGCCGATCACGGTTTGTACCTATCGAAGGTGCCGAGGCGAAGAACAGCACGAATCTGAGTACAGTCAAGCATGTGCGGCAAATACAGCTCTTGTTCGTTGGCTCCCGGACCACCGTGACTGATGCACGCAAGTTGCAGGGCAAGACGGTTGTCGCCGATGGGAATTTGGACGAGGCAGTAGCGCCGAGCCAATACACTGACGTCACGATGGACGTGAAGACGCTTCAGGCCAAGTAACCCAAACCAACCCTTAGAAGCCCTCGCAGGCCGCGCCAGCGGCCCGTAGGCGCGTCCGTGGGCCTGAGCTGGCGTCATGGGGCCTACCTCTCGAAAAGCAACGCTGCTACGCAGCGGAAGTAGGGTGACACGTCACCCCAGAATGGGAGATGTCCAGCAACCTGCGGTTGCTGTGCGGGAACGTGCTGAAAACAGGCGGCTAAATAGAAAAACTGCGGGAGAGGATGCTAGGGCAGATCGCCGATCTTTTTCAGGTAGTTGTAGGCGTCTAGTTGGCCGCCCTTCTGGAGCATCGTTTGCACTTCGGCGGGCGAGAGGTGCGAGGCGAAAGAGGTTTTGCTGTCGGCGATGGCATACGCGGTGACCGCGATCACGGCGGCGTCCTGGGTTAAGTCTTTCGCGATAACCGAATCGAAAGTGTCGGAAGCCTTGTGGTGCAAGGCGGGGTACTTTTCCATGTCGTTCCAGAGAACTAGAGTCGGCACACCGAACACACCGAACGGACCATGGTCGGATGAGAAGATATGTTCTATGTCTGACGTGATGCCGTCGGCGCCAAGCCCGGACAGCAGGGGTTTGAGCGCAGCCACTGGATCCCTCTCATCGTCGCGCCCCATCACCATCCAGCCGGTAGCAGCGCCCGAACCGGTGTCGGTGACCAGAACCACATCGATCTTCGGCAGATCCGCCTGATGCTGGCGAACGTAGGCAGCGGACCCTAGCAAGCCTTCTTCTTCTCCTCCAAATAGAACGAAACGAATGGTGCGGCGAGGCGGTCGATTGAGCGCCTTAATGGCACGCGCGACCTCGAGTACGCCAGCGACCCCGGTTCCGTTATCTTGCGCGCCGGTGCCCGGCTGCCAGGAATCGAGGTGGGCGCCGACGATGACGACTTCGTTGGGGAGTTCGCGGCCGGGGATTTCGGCAACGACGTTGGGGACCTTGACGTCTTTGCGGATGCGGTTCGCAAACGAGAACTGCATGGATACCGGACCACGATCGAGGAGGCGCTTGATCAGCAAGAAATCTTCCAGGCCGATTTGCGCTTCGGGAATGGTGGAGAGCTGTCCAGCCGCGGTGGGTGCGGTGAGGGACTCGGCTCCGTTGGCGATTCCGACCATGACAATGGCGGACGGCGATAAGGAGCGCAGGTGTTCAAACCCGGCCAGGATCTTGTCGATGGAAGGGTGTTCGCCGAAGCTGAAATGATCGACGAGCGCGATGGCTCCGGCGAGTTGCGCCTTCTGCGCATCGAGGGCCTCCGGAAGGAAGCTCGAGATGTATACCACTTGGCCGGCGATTCCGTTGGGGGGAGTGGAAGGGCTCCAGCCTAGCGAATAGATGTGCAGATTGTGCTCGACTGGTTTAACGATGCGGCCGGTGGCGGGGCCGTCAGGTTCCCAACTGGCGGGGATGGTCCAGTCTTCGGTGTGAACGTTGGAAAGGCCGAGCGCTTTGAATTGATCTTCGAGCCAGCCGGCGGCACGCAGGTAGTTGGGTGAGCCGGTCAGTCGAGGACCGATGAAGTCGGCGAGGTGGCCATCGTATTCGTAGGCCTTGCCGTTCATGATGCTGTCGCCAATGAGCTGGCGGGCGGCATCGCGTGTTTCCGGGGAGACGGCGGAAGGGCCGGTGGTCGCAGAAGACTGGGCGGACACAAAAATGGGAGCGGAAAAAAGGACGATCACCAACAGAAAGGGTTTTATGCGCATGGCCGGGGATTATAGCGCATTCCGGAAAGTAGAAACCTGCGGGCGAGGAGAATCGACGGGAGAGCATCGTGGGGTCTTACCGGCGGGGTGCGGGCTCGCGCGCCGCGGCAATGAGTCAGGGAAGCGGTGGCTCGGCGGTACAGGCGGCAGCGGTGTTGCATCGGCGGGTCTCGTGCGATAATTGAGATTCCGAATGATTGTCGCATTTCCGGAGTTGCCCCACTTAGGAGAGGAATTCTATGGCACCGCTTAGTAACGCTGCTGTGGTGGAAGCACTGCGCACGGTGATGGATCCGCAGCAGGGCCGGGATATTGTGAGCCAGCAAATGGTGAAGGGCTTGCAGGTGAGTGAGGGAGCGGTGGCGCTGTTGATGGCGCCGATTGCCGAGCCGGCGGCGAAAGCGAACATCGAGAAGGGGATTCGGGCGGCGCTGGCCAAGATTGGGATCGGTTCGGTGCAGTTCCACGTGGAGGAGCCCGGCGGGCCTGCTGCTGCGGCGCATCATGAGCATCCGCCGCACGTTGGGCATGCGCATGGTGCGGGGCCCGGTGCGGCTGCTGGCGCGCCTGGGGGCCCTGGGAAGCGGCTCTCCGACAAACTGCCGATTACCGGGGTGAAGAACCTGATTGCGGTGGCTAGCGGGAAGGGCGGAGTGGGGAAGACCACGGTAGCGGTGAACCTGGCGATCGCGCTGGCGCGCAGCGGGGCGGCGGTAGGGTTGCTGGATGCGGACGTGTACGGGCCGAACGTGCCGGTGATGTTGGGAGCGACGGAGCAGCCGCGAGCGGTGGACGAGAAGACGATCATTCCGGTGGAAGCCTACGGGGTGAAGACCATTTCGATGGGTTTGCTGAACCCTGGGGATAAGCCGCTGATCTGGCGCGGTCCGATGCTGCATTCGGTGATGCAGCAGTTTCTGCGCAACGTGCAGTGGGGCGAGCTGGATTATCTGGTGGTGGATTTGCCGCCGGGTACGGGGGACGTGCAATTGTCGCTGATCCAGAGCACCGCGGTGACCGGCGCGGTGCTGGTGACGACGCCTTCGATCGTGGCGCTGGCGGATGTGCGGAAGGCGATCGAAATGTTCCGGCAAGTGAACGTGGAAATTCTGGGCGTGGTGGAGAATATGAGTTACTTCAATTGCCCGCACTGCAATGGGCGAATTGATGTGTTTGGGCACGGCGAGGGCGAGCGGATGGCCAAGACGTTTGGAGTGCCGTTTCTGGGGGAAGTGGAGATCGATCCGCAGATTCGGATTGGGGGAGATACGGGGAAGCCGGTGGTTTCGTTGGGCGAGGATGCGCCGGGGGCGGCTAGTTTGTTTGCGGTGGCGCGAAATGTGGCGGCACGCGTGGCGGCGGTGAACGCTTCGGCTGGAGCGCCGGTGGTGCAGATACTGTAGTGCGTTTTGCATCCGGCGCTCAACACCGACGGCATGCTTGGAGTGGGGGTGGTTGGTGTTTTTCGTTACGTGGTGGTGGACGGTACGCCCACCCTTTGCGAAAACCGCAAAGAGTGGGGCACCCGGAAGAGATAAGGGCGTAGAACCTTAGAGGCTTTCGGTTGGCGGTTTGTTTTGTTGGCGGGGCGTGTGCTACTTTGCGGACGCTTGGAGTGGAACCCTGGGGACTAAGCGATGATTCGGAAATATGGCGGGCGGACGCCGCAGATTGCTGGCAGTGCGTACATTGATGTGGCGGCAGTGGTGATTGGGGACGTTTCGATTGGAGAGGATTCCAGCGTGTGGCCGGGGGTGGTGATTCGCGGCGACGTGAACTGGATTCGTATTGGGTCGCGGACCAACGTTCAGGATGGGAGCGTGCTGCACGTGATGCGCGACACGCATCCATTAGTGCTTGGGGACAACGTTACGGTGGGGCATGGAGTGATTCTGCACGGATGCACGATCGAGTCGCACTGCTTGATCGGAATGGGGTCGATCATTTTGAATGGAGCGAAAATCGGGGCGGGATCGATCATTGGTGCGGGGACGCTGGTGCCGGAACGGACCGAAGTGCCGCCGGGGAGCCTGTTTCTGGGGCATCCGGGGAAATTCCGGCGGTCGCTGATACCGGAGGATCTGGAATCGATCGACCGGTATGCGGAGCGGTATGTGGAATACAAGGAATCGTATAAGAAGGAAACGAATCAAGACATTGGGTAATTAGGGAGTTGGCTGGGGATCGGGAGTTACGCGCGCTAGCGGGAGCATAACCCCCGCCGCCACGAGCGCTATTGGCGAGTCATACCGGGAATTTTTGGGAGCGGGATGAAATTTCAATCGATTAAGGGTGTGCGCGATATTTTGCCGCCGGAGACGGCGCTTTGGAATCATGTGGAGCAGACCGCCCGCGGCGTTTTCGGGGCGTATGGATTTGGGGAGATTCGGCTGCCTATTTTTGAGAGTACGGAATTGTTCGCGCGGTCGATTGGGGCGGATACGGATGTGGTGGCGAAGGAGATGTACACCTTTGTGGACCGCGATTCGGAATCGATCACGCTGCGGCCGGAGGCCACTGCTTCGGCGGTGCGCGCATACATCGAACATGGGATGCAGACGCTGCCGGGAAACGTGAAGCTGTATTACATGGGGCCGATGTTTCGCCGGGAGAGGCCGCAGAAGGGGCGTTACCGGCAGTTCTATCAGATTGGGGCCGAGGTGCTGGGGCCGTCGGACGCGCCGGGAATCGATGCGGAAGTGATCGAGATGCTGCTGGCATTTTTTGGGAAGCTGGGGCTGCAAGGCGCGACGCTATTCGTGAATTCGATCGGGTGCAAGGAATGCCGGCCGCGGTACGTGGCGCTGCTGCGGGACGAATTGCGCAAGGTGGTGGAAAAGCTGGGCGTCGATAGCCAGCGGCGAGTGGAGACGAATCCGCTGCGAGTGCTGGATTCGAAATCGCCGGAAGAGCAGGCGATTATAGAGAAGTTGCCGCGGATTGCCGATCATCTGTGTGAGAGTTGCCGGGTGCATTTCTCGCGGCTGCAAGAAGAGTTGAAGCTGCGGGGGATTTCTTACGAGATTAACTGGAGGTTGGTGCGCGGGCTGGACTACTACATGCGCACTACGTTTGAAATCGTGGCGACGGGGTTGGGGTCGCAGAACGCGGTGTGCGGCGGCGGACGGTACGACGGGTTGGTGGAATTGTTGGGCGGGCCGGCGGTGAAGGGGATTGGGTTTGCGATTGGGACGGACCGGTTGATTTTGTCGCTGCAGGAAAATTTGGCGAGCGCGGCGGCGGGTGCGGGCGCGGCCGTTGCTACTACGAATGGACTGAGGCCGGTCGCCGGCGTCGACGTTTTCGTGGCTTGGATGGGCGAGGTTGCTTATGCGCCTTCGGTCAGGGTGGCGCGGCGGTTGCGGGATGAGGGATTTTCGGTGGAGATCCCGGCAGAAGAGATGAAATTCAAAAAATCGCTGGGGTTGGCGGATCGGCTGGGCGCGACATATGCGTTGATTGTTGGCGGGGATGAAGTGGCTTCGGGGGAATTTACGTTGAAGCGGCTATCGGACGGGGACCAGAAGAAATTGACCGAGGCGGATTTGGTGGAGTATCTGCGGGTTCGCGCTAGCGACGGGAAACCAACGGCGCGCTAGATCTTGATGGCTTCTGCGTCTCGCGTCGAGCCGTGCAGGACTTTACGCCCACCCTTCCCGAAAGCGGGGAAGAGTGGGGCACCCGGAAGAGAAAGAGGCGTCGAACCGTAAGGCGACACCGCAGAGTCAAAACACCCACCCTTCCCGAAAGCGGGGAAGAGTGGGGCACCCGGAAGAGAAAGAGGCGTCGAACCGTAAGGCGACACCGCAGAGTCAAAACACCCACCCTTCCCAGAACCCGGGAAGAGTGGGGCATCCGGAAAAGATAGAGACATAGAGCCGTAGAAGCGAAATCGCATCACCGGACGTTACGGGAAGGGACTAACGCTTGCTCGATC
This sequence comes from uncultured Acidobacteriota bacterium, assembly GCA_963725655.1. GTDB lineage: Bacteria > Acidobacteriota > Terriglobia > Acidiferrales > UBA7541 > CAVRXT01. Next base: position 265,878 of record CAVRYY010000002.1, read on the forward strand.
CATTGGGAAACTTGAAACGGACGCAATACGCTGGGGGGCTTCGCGCTTCGGATGCCGACAAGGATGTGATTCTTACGGGGTGGGTGCACCGGCGGCGCGACCTGGGGCAACTGATCTTTATTGATTTGCGCGACCGTGAAGGAATTGCGCAGATCGTCTTCAACAAGGAGCAGAACCCCGAGGCGCACGCCAAGGCGGAAGGGGTGCGTCCGGAGTACGTGATTGCGGTGGAAGGGCGAGTGGTGCGGCGCGGGAAGGCCAATCCGGACTTGGCTAGCGGGGAAGTGGAAGTGATGGCGACGAAATTGCATTTGCTGAATACGGCGAAGACGCCGCCATTTGTGGTGGAGGACGAAACCACGGCCAGCGAAGAAACCCGGTTGCGGTATCGGTATTTGGATATGCGGCGTCCGAAGACGCATAAGAATTTGGCGCTGCGGCATCGGGTGATCTTTGAGATTCGCAAGACTCTGGATGCGCTGGGCTTCTATGAAATCGAAACGCCGATGTTGACGCGGTCGACGCCGGAAGGCGCGCGGGACTATCTGGTTCCCAGCCGCATCCATCACGGGCAGTTCTACGCGCTACCGCAATCGCCGCAAATTTTCAAACAGATTTTGATGATCGGCGGGATGGACCGGTATTTCCAGATTGTGAAGTGTTTCCGCGACGAGGACTTGCGCGCGGACCGGCAGCCGGAATTCACGCAGCTCGACCTGGAGATGTCGTTCCCGCGGCAGGAAGATATTTTCGAAACGATTGAGCAGGCGGTGGCGGCGGCGTGGCGGGTGATTGGGGTGGAAGTGAAGCGGCCGTTCCGGCATCTGGATTACAAGGAAGCGCTGCGATTCTATGGCAGCGACAAGCCCGACCTGCGATTCGAGATGACCTTGCAGGATGTGACGCGGTTCTTCGATCCGGTGCGCGCGCAGATGCACTTCGAGGGCAACGTGCAAGCGCTGGTGGCTACCGGAGGAGCGGCGCTATCGCGGAAGCAGATTGACGAAATGGTGGAGCACGCCAAGTCCGCTGGCGCGAAGGGCGTGTACACGATCAAGGTGACTGCGGAGGGCGCGAGCTCGTCGCTCGACCGAAACGTGGGCCCGGACGGCGTGAAGGCGCTGGTAGAAGCGGTGGGCGCGAAGGCCGGCGATCTGGTGGTTTGTGTGTCCGCGAAGGATCAGATTCAGCACAACGATACGTCTCTGAGCGTGGCCGGGCAGGTGCGGTTGTACCTGGGCGACAAATTGAATTTGATCGATCGCAGCAAATGGGAATTCGCGTGGATCACCGGGTTCGCGTTATTCGAGTGGAGCGAGACGGACAAGGCGTGGGTGAGCGCGCAGCATCCCTTCACCGGCATATATGAAGAGGATATCGACAAGCTGGAGACGGCGCCGTGGGAGTGCCGGTCCAAGGGCTACGATTTGGTGCTGAACGGTGTGGAGCTCGGTTCCGGCAGCATTCGAATTCATCGCCAGGATGTGCAGGCGAAGCTGTTCAGGGCGCTGGGGATGACCGACGAGCAGGCGCGGCAGCGATTTGGATTTTTTCTGGACGCGCTGACGTACGGGACACCGCCGCACGGAGGGATCGCGTTGGGGATCGACCGAGTGGTGATGTTGATCGCCGGAGAAAAATCGATCCGCGAAGTGATCGCGTTTCCCAAGACCACGGCGGCGCAGGATTTGATGGCAGAGTCGCCTTCGGGCGTGGGGAACGATCAACTGAGCGATTTGGGAATTCGGTTGAAGGACCCGGAGTAAGACGGCAGTGGATTTGGCGGAGAAGCGGGACCAAGGCTGATTGAGGCAATGTCGCAGATACGCATACTTCCGGACGCAATCGCTAACAAGATCGCCGCGGGCGAGGTGGTGGAGCGGCCTGCGTCGGTGGTGAAAGAATTGGTGGAGAACGCGCTGGATGCGGGCGCGAAATCGATACGGGTGGAAACGGAATCGGGCGGCAAGCGGCTGATTCGGGTGATTGACGACGGCTGCGGGATGAATCATGACGATGCGCTGCTGGCGTTCGAGCGGCACGCTACTTCCAAGCTGCGCGCGGCGGAGGATTTGCTTTCGATTGCCACGCTCGGCTTTCGCGGGGAAGCATTGCCTACGATCGCCGCGATTTCGAGGCTGGTGCTGGAAACGCGGACCGCGGACGAAGAGCAGGGAATGCGCGTGGAGTTTGCCGGCGGCAAGCTGGTGAGCGTGAAGCCGGCCGGGTTGCCGGAGGGGACATCGATCGCGGTGCATGACATTTTCTACTGCGTTCCGGCGCGGCGGAAATTCCTGAAATCTGAGACGACCGAGCTGGGGCACATCGCATCGCTGGTGACGCACTACGCTTTGGCGCATCCCGAGAAGCACTTCGTGCTGAAGACGCCCAGCCAGGAAATCGTGAATGTGGCGCCGGTGGAACGCCTGGCCGACCGGGTGTATCAGCTGTTCGGACAGGAAGCGCTGGCGGAATTGCTGGAAATTCCGCCGGCGGAAGGGCCGGTGCGCGCGGCGATTACCGAGCCGGGGCTGGATGCGGACGAGGAGTCGGCGAAGATTCGCATCACCGGATTTACGTCGCGGCCAGAGGTGCAGCGCGCCAATCGAAATGGGACGTACATATTTGTGAATCGGCGGCTGGTGCGGGATCGGCTGCTGCTGCACGCGATCACCGAGGCGTATCGAAATATTACGCCGATGGGAGTTTTTCCGGCGGTGCTGTTGTTCGTCGATCTGCCGTACCGGGAAGTGGATGTGAACGTGCATCCGTCGAAGGTGGAGGTGCGCTTCCGGCATCCGCAGTTCGTGCACGATTTTACGCGCGACGCGATTCGCAACGCGCTGGCGAACGTGCGGCCGATTGCCGGCTTTCAGCCGGGGATGAAAGCGCCGGCGCAAAGTTCGCGGCTGGGCATGCCTTTTGGCGGGAACGGCGGAGCGCGGACTGGGGGTTCGGAGGGAGAAGGCGACGCCACGGCACACGCGGCGGGGCATGCGGAGTGGGGAGCGCAGACGGCTGCGGCCGCCGCGGGCGTAGGGACCGGTTTGGCTCCGGTTGCGGGCCCACCGCGCGCGGTGATCCCGACTTCGTTTTCACCCGGCGCGATGCTGGAAGAGGGATTTGAATTGTCGGGTGCGCCGCTGCAACCGCTGGAACAGCGGCTGCAGTTTGGCGCGGAGGGCGGCACGGGATTCATGGCGCCGTTTCCGGGTACGGTGGCAGCGGCCACGCTGGGCGCGGTCGGCGCGTTCAACGGCGAAATGGAGCGCGGCGGCGTGCTGCCGCGTCCGGAAGAGATTGCGGATTTGAAGCCGCTGGGGCAGGTGAGCAACAGCTTCATCATCGCGGTGAACGGTGAGGGATTGTGGATCGTCGATCAGCATGTGGCGCACGAGCGGATACTTTTCGAGCAGCACTTGCGGGCGCGGCGTGCGGGGGTGATGGGTGGCCAGCGGACGCTGGTCCCGCCGGTGGTGGAGTTGAGCCCGCGGCAACTGGCTACGTTTGATCAGATCGCCGAAGAGTTGCGCGCCAATGGATTTGAGACGGAGCTGATGGGGCCGCGCAGCGTGGCGATACTGGCCGCGCCGGCCGGCATCACCAGCGGCGACGCCGAACGGTTGCTGGCGGAGATTCTGGACGGAATCGCCAAGGAAGCACAGGCGATTTCGATCGATTCGCTGCAGGCGAAGATCGCGGCTTCTACTTCCTGCCATGCGGCGATTAAAGTGAATACGCCGCTGGATACGCAAAAAATGGAGTGGCTGTTGGCGGAGCTTTCGAAGTCAGAGTATCCGATGAGTTGTCCGCATGGCCGGCCGGTGGTGCTGCGATACACGGTGCGAGAGATCGAGCGGGCATTTAAGAGGATTTGATTGGTCTGGGCTGTGTAGTGCAGGTTCCGCGTTTTTTCTTCTCTTTGCAAACCTTTAAGATTCTTTGTGGGCGATTCGGTATGATTCTGTTGGAAAGCTGCGTGTACGCTTGCTCTGGCGTGTGGCGATTTCTGAGTTTGCGTTTTGTTTTCGTGTTCGGGTCACGCACAGCCAGGTCGGCTGTGCCGCGACGCCGGGCGATGATGGCTGGCGATCTTCGGAAGTTTGCTGTGTCATAGGAAAAAATGCGGAAGCTGATTATTGCGATCGATGGACCGGTGGGGTCAGGGAAGAGTACGGCGGCGCGGCGGGTGGCCGAATTGCTGGAGTACGTCTACATCGATACTGGGGCAATGTACCGAGCGTTGGCGCTGAAGGCGATTCGGCGGGGAGTGGGGCTGGACGCGGCAGATGAACTGAGCGCGCTGGCCCGCGACACGCGCATCGATCTGAGCGCCGCAGGGGGCGTGCAGAAAGTTACCCTGGATTCCGAGGATGTGACAGCGGCGATACGCACGCCGGAAGTTTCGCAGGCGGCTTCGCGCATCGCGGTGATTCCGGACGTGCGGCAGGTGCTGGTGGCAGAGCAGCGGCGGGCTGGCGCGGCGGGCGGGGTGGTGATGGAGGGGCGCGACATCGGGAGCGTGGTGTTTCCGGATGCGGATCTGAAAATTTACCTTAGCGCGACGGCGGAAGTGCGGGCGCGGCGGCGGTGGTGCGAGCACCAGGCCAAGGGCGAAGATGTGGATTTGGCGCGGACACTGGAAGAGGTGCTGGAGCGCGACCGGCGGGACCGAGGGCGCGAGGCTTCGCCGTTGATTCGGGCGGACGATGCGGTGTTGGTGGATAGCTCGGCGATGGAGTCGGAGGAAGTCGCGCGGTTGGTGGCGTTGCTGGCGCGGGAACGGAGCGGGTAGATTTGTCGATTTGTGGTGGGTGTTACGGAACCCTTGCAGACTTGGCTTGTGGCCCGAACGTTGGCCGAGGAGGGACTGTACGCCCACCCTTCCGTATCTACCTGCGCGCAACTGCGGCGCTACGGTAGATTACGGAAGAGTGGGGCACCCGGAAAAGATCAGAGCGAAGAACCGTAGGTCAAACCCCGACATGTAAAACCGACTTGTGGGGCACCCACCTGCAACGGCACGAAGTCAAAACATCCACACTAAAGTCAAAAGCAAAGTCAAAACCTAAGGCAAAACCTAAGTCAAAACCTAAGGCGGTTCTGCTAGGTGGGACTCTGCATCGACGACAGGAACTCGGCGTTGGTTTTTGTCTTTGCCAGGCGACCCAGGAGCAGCTCCATCGCTTCGACTGTGGATAGAGGGCTCAGGACCTTGCGCAGCACCCAGATACGGTTCAGCTCGTCGGGCGGCAGGAGCAATTCGTCTTTACGGGTGCCGGAACGGTTGATGTCGATGGTGGGGAAGACGCGCTTGTCGACCAAACGACGGTCGAGATTGATTTCCATGTTGCCGGTACCCTTGAACTCTTCGAAAATTACGTCGTCCATGCGGCTGCCGGTGTCGATCAGGGCGGTGGCCATGATGGTGAGCGAGCCGCCTTCTTCGATGTTGCGCGCGGCGGCGAAGAAGCGGCGCGGGCGCTGCAGGGCGTTGGCGTCGATACCGCCGGAAAGCACTTTGCCGGAGGGCGGGGTGATGGCGTTATAGGCGCGGCCGAGACGGGTAAGGGAATCGAGCAGGATCACGACGTCGCGCTTGTGTTCGACGAGGCGCTTGGCCTTTTCGAGAACCATTTCAGCGACTTGAATGTGGCGCTGGGGCGGCTCATCGAAGGTGGAGCTGATGACTTCGCCTTTGACGGTGCGCTGCATGTCCGTGACTTCTTCCGGACGCTCGTCGATGAGCAGGACGATCAGGGCGATTTCGGGGTGGTTGGTAGTTACCGAGTTGGCGATCGACTGCAGCATCATGGTCTTGCCGGTACGAGGTGGCGCGACGATCAATCCGCGCTGGCCTTTGCCGACGGGGCAGAGCATATCGAGGACGCGGCCGGTTAAATTTTCCTTGGTGGTCTCGAGGCGAATGCGGTCCGCGGGGTACAGCGGCGTCAAGTTGTCGAAGAAAATCTTGTTTCGAGCGACTTCCGGATCTTCGAAATTGACGGCTTCCACCTTGATCAGCGCGAAGTAGCGCTCGCCGTCCTTGGGAGGGCGGACCTGGCCGGAGACGGTATCGCCGGTGCGCAAATCGAATTTGCGGATCTGGGAGGGGGAGACGTAGATGTCGTCCGGGCCGGGAAGATAGTTGTATTCAGGCGCGCGCAGGAATCCGAAGCCGTCGGGCAGGCATTCGAGAACGCCTTCGGAGAAGATCAGGCCGTTCTTTTCGGTTTGCGCGCGGAGAATCTGGAAGATCAGCTCCTGCTTGCGCATGCCGGACGAGCCGGGGATGTTGAGTTCCTTGGCGATTTTCGCCAGGTCGGTGATGTTCTTGTCTTTCAGTTCCGCCAAACTAATGCTCATCGGATGTTCCTTCTATTGGCCTGATGGTCAGGCGAGGATTACTTGGAATTGGACTCCGGGGCGAATCAGGGGATCTCTCTCCGGCTTTCCTAACTCAAGCTTACAGACTGCGTTTACAACGGGTTTGGTTGCATGTGACACGATTCTCCCATGGCAGAGGGCCGGTGGGCCCGCCGCAGTGAGGAGTATCGGGGGAATTCAATTGGTCAATTCTTTGTCCTGCCCGACTTCAGTGGTGAATTTGGGCTCTACATCCGGAATGTCGGCAGGCGAGAGAACGGGCAACGGACGCTCCAGCGCGACTTGCAGGACTTGGTCCATCATTTCCACGAAATGAATTTTCATTTCCGCCTGAATTTCGGGCGGGATTTCGGCCAGGTCTTTTTCATTGTCCTTCGGCAGGATGATAGTGCGAATGCCGAGGCGGTGCGCGGCCAGCAGCTTATCCTTCACGCCGCCGATGGGGAGCACTTTGCCGCGCAAGGTGATCTCGCCGGTCATGGCTAAGTCGCAGCGTACCGGAATGCCGGTGAGAGCGCTGACGATCGAGGTGCAAATGGTGATTCCGGCCGAAGGGCCGTCCTTGGGGATGGCGCCTTCCGGTACGTGGACGTGGATATCGATATTCCGGTAGAAATCCTTGGGTAGGCCGAAAAGGTGGCTGCGCGAGCGGATGAAGGCCATGCCGGCCTGCGCGGATTCCTGCATCACGTCGCCGAGCTTGCCGGTGAGGGTAAGGCGTCCTTTACCTTGCATCAGCGTTGCTTCACTGGTGAGCACCTGGCCGCCCACTTCAGTCCAAGCCAGGCCCACCGTCATGCCCACTTCATTCTTCTTCTGGTCCCACATCTCGCGGTATTTCACTACGCCGAGATAATCCGAAACGTTGGGAGGGGTGATTTCGATGGCGAACTGCTTGCCATCCTCGACCACTTTGCGCGCCACTTTGCGGCAGATGTTGGCGAGTTCGCGGTTCAGGCTGCGAACCCCAGCCTCCCGGGTATAGTGGCGGATCACGTCGGTCACCCCTTCCGGGGTGATGCGCATGTTGGCTTCGGTGATGCCGGTGGCCTCGCGCTGCTTGGGAACCAGGAAGCGCGTGGCGATCTGGTGCTTTTCCTGCTCGGTGTAACCGGCGATGCGCAGGACTTCCATGCGATCCTGCAAAGGTTGAGGAATGGTGTGCAGCACGTTGGCGGTGCACACGAACATGACCTTGGAGAGATCGTACTCGACGTCGAGGTAATGATCGGTGAAAGCGTGGTTCAGCTCGGGGTCGAGCACTTCCATCAGCGCAGCAGAAGGATCGCCGCGGAAATCGGTGGACATCTTATCGATTTCGTCGAGCACGAAGACGGGATTGATGGTGCCGGCCTTGCGCATCATCTGGATGATCTGGCCGGGGAGCGCTCCGATGTAGGTGCGGCGGTGGCCGCGAATCTCGGCTTCGTCCCGCACGCCGCCCAATGAAACACGAACGAATTTGCGGCCGGTGGCGCGTCCGATAGACATCGCCAAGGAAGTTTTCCCCACGCCTGGAGGCCCGAGGAAGCAGAGGATCGATCCCTTGGGATTTTTTACCAGCTGGCGGACGGCGAGGTATTCGAGAATGCGCTCTTTGATCTTTTCCAGCCCGTAGTGATCCTCGGCGAGAATTTTTTCCGCGGATTTAATGTCGCGAATCTCGCGCGAGCGCTTTTTCCAGGGTACCGCAAGCATCCAGTCGAGGTAGTTGCGCGAAACGGTGGATTCCGCGGACATCGGCGGCATCATTTCCAGCCGCTTCAGCTCCTGCATGGCCTTTTCCTGCACTTCGGTGGGCATGCCGGAGGTTTCGATCTTCTTCTTGAGCTGCTCGATTTCGTTGGCTTCGCCGCGCCCGAGCTCTTTCTGAATGGCCTTGAGCTTCTCGTTGAGGTAATACTCTTTCTGGGCGCGTTCCATCTGGCGCTTCACGCGAGTGTTGATGGAGCGGTCGACGTTGAGCTTTTCGATCTCGACGTCCAGAATGTCGGCGATGCGGTTCAAGCGCTCGGAGAGTTCAAAGAGCTCGAGCAATTCCTGCTTTTCTTCCACCGGAATCTGCACGTTGGCGGCGATGGTGTCAGCCAGCTTGTTGGGGTCATCGACGCGAACCGCGGCGATCATGGTGTCGTAGTTCAGGCTTTGCGAAAGCTTGACGTACTGCTCGAATAAGCCGGTCACGCGGCTGGCGGCCTGCTCGATGGCGGGATTTTGCTCGGTTTTCACCGGCAGCACGCGAACGGTAGCGCGGAAAAAGCCTTCGTCGCTGGTTACTTGAACCACCTTGGCGCGCTCGGTGCCTTCCACCAGGACGCGGATATTGCCGTCGGGCAGCTTGACGCTTTGCACGATATTGGCCAGGGTGCCGACCTGGTAGATTTCTTCCGGTTTGGGATCATCCACCGAGGCATCATGCTGGGTGGCCAGGAAAATCTTCTTTTCGCCGGCGAGCGCCTCTTCCAGCGCACGCACCGAGGCTTCGCGTCCAACAATGAACGGGGTCATCATCTGCGGGAAGATGACCATATCGCGCACCGGCATCATCGGAACGCGTTTGACTTCGAGTTTTTCCCGGTTAAACATGGGCCCCCAAGGTGTCCGTGGTGTCCTAGCCTGCCTTTTCGAGCAGGCTCCAGTTGATTTCGCGGCTCTTGACCATCTCTCCGGTGACCACGAAATCGCGCAGTTTGCGTTGCGCCGGGAGGTGGTACATCACTTCCAGCATCAAATCTTCCAAAATCATGCGCAGTCCGCGCGCGCCCACTTTCCGGGCCAGGGCCAGCTCCGCAACCGTTTCCAGCGCGTCGTCGGTAAATTTCAGGCGGACGTTTTCGAACTCAAAGAGCCGCTGGTACTGGCGAATTAGCGCGTTCTTGGGTTCGGTGAGGATGCGGACCAGCGCCGGCTTGTCCAGATCGCCGAGCACGCCCATCACCGGCAACCGTCCTACGAATTCCGGGATCAGGCCGTAGCGAATCAGGTCGGTTGGCTGGGCCTGCTGGAGCACCTCGATATTGCGCCGCGAGGGCGTGGACGGGGAGGTCTCCGAATTGAACCCCATCGATTTCTGGCCGACGCGCCGCTCGATAATTTTCTCGAGTCCTACGAAAGCGCCGCCGCAGATGAAAAGAATATTGGTGGTATCCACCGGAGTAAATTCCTGGTGGGGGTGCTTGCGGCCGCCCTGGGGAGGAACGTTGGCAACCGTTCCTTCCAAAATCTTGAGCAGCGCCTGCTGGACGCCCTCGCCCGAAACGTCGCGGGTGATCGAGGGATTTTCGTCCTTTTTGGAAATCTTATCGATTTCGTCGATGTAGATGATGCCTTGCTGAGCGCGCTGGACGTCGCCATCGGCGGCCTGCAGCAGCTTCAAGATAATGTTCTCGACATCTTCGCCGACGTAGCCGGCCTCGGTGAGGGTGGTGGCGTCAACAATGGCGAAGGGAACCTCGAGCATGCGCGAGAGGGTCTGCGCCAGGAGCGTCTTTCCGGTGCCGGTGGGGCCGATGAGCAGAATATTGGACTTGGTCAGTTCTACGTCGCCGGGCTGGCGGTTCAGGAAAATGCGCTTGTAATGGTTGTAGACCGCCACCGCCAACTTCTTCTTGGTCTTGTCCTGCCCGATCACATAGCTATCGAGGAAAGTCTTGATCTCCGGGGGCCGCGGCAGACGGCGATTGGCCGGACTGGCCTGCTCGCGCTTCTCATCTTCGAGAATCTGTTGGCAAACGCCAACGCACTCGTTGCAGATGTAGGAACGCGGATACTCGCTAGGCGAGCTGATGAGCTTCTCTACCTGCTCCTGAGTTTTGTGGCAGAACGAGCAGCGGAGCGACTCATCTGGACTGAAGCGTTTCACCAGTGTATACCCCTCCCCTTGGGGACCCCATTCGCAAGGGCTATTTGAACCATTCTATGCCACAAGCCGGTTGGGATGCGGAAGTTTTCGTCGGCGCTGTTGCCAAGCCCGATGGAAATCTCTCTAGTGGTGATGGCTGATAATTTCATCAACGATGCCGTAGGCTTTGCCTTGTTCAGCGGTCATGATGAAATCGCGTTCGACGTCTTTCTCGATTTTTTCCACCGACTGCCCGGTGTGATTGGCGAGCATTTGATTCAGCGTCGCTCGGGTGCGAATGATTTCCTTGGCGTGAATGTCAATATCGGTGGCTTGGCCGGAAAGTCCAGACATCCACGGCTGGTGGATGAGAATCCGCGAGTTGGGCAGGGCGAAACGCTTTTTGGGCGTGCCCGCCGCCAGCAGAATCGCCGCGATGGAGGCGCACTGGCCGATACAATAGGTGACCACGTCGGGCCGGACGTACTGCATGGTGTCGTAAATCGCCATGCCCGCGGTGATCGAACCGCCCGGGGAATTGATATAAATGGCGATGTCCTTCTCGGGATCTTCCGCTTCCAGAAAAATGAGCTGAGCGGTGATCAGGTTGGCCACATTGTCGTCGATCGGGGTGCCGATGAAGACGATGTTGTCCTTGAGTAAGCGGGAGTAAATATCATACGCCCGTTCGCCACGGTTCGTCTGCTCGACAACCATTGGAACAAGTGTGCCCACAGGGACTCCCGGACCATTTTTATAAATCATTGGGAAAATTAGTTGCGCTGAGGGGCCGGTTTCAGGAACTAGTCAGATTTTGCTTTTGTCTGAATCCGAGCTTTGCGGTAGAGCCACTCGAGCGTCTTGTCGCTGCGCAACTTCGATTTCATCCTATCCAGCGCTCCTTGCTTTGTCAAGCGAGCACGGAGCGATGTTGCCGATTCGCCACTCGCGTTGGCGAGATTGTTAACCTCTTGATCCACCTCTGCGTCGGAGGCGTCGATATTTTCGGCGGTGGCGATGCGGTCGAGAAGCAGTTCGGCCTTGACGTCGTCCACAGAACGCTCGCGCTGGCGCTCGCGCAGCGATGCCCAGTCCACATTCACCCCGCGGGGATCCACTCCCTGCGATGCCAACTGCCGCACCACGCGCTCCAGGCGCGAATCCATCTGGCTTTCGGCCAGCGCTTCGGGAACCGGGAAGTCGTGCTTCTTGACCAGCGTCTCCAGGATCTTTTCGCGCGCTTCGCCGCCCTGGCGCTGCGCGCGCGCCGCTTCCAGGCGCTCGCGGACTTTCACTCGGAGCTCGGCCATGGTGGTTACGCCGTCCGCCTCTCCGGCCAGATCCTTGGCGAATTCGTCGTTGAGCTCCGGCACCTTCTTTTCCTTGATCCCCAGCACTTCCGCGGTGTAGGCGTAAGTTTTTCCGGTCAATTTAGGATCGGGATAGTCCGCGGGATAGGTGGTTTCGAACGAGCGAGTGTCGCCTGCCGAAGCGCCGCGCAAGTTTTCATTGAAGCTGGCCAGCGTTTCCTCGGCGCCGATGTGGCATAGGACGTCGTCGGCGTCGATCGGATCACCGCCATCGGAGGAGGCGCCTTTCAGCTTGATCTGCGCGAAGTCGCCGTCGGCGATGGGGCGGCCTTCTACGGGAAGCATAGTGGCGGAGCGGTCGCGCATCTCTTCGATGGCTTTGTCCACTTGGGCGTCGCCAACTTCGATATCGGAAACTTCGATTTCGAGCTCTTTGTAGTCGCCCAACTCGAATTCCGGCAGCACTTCGAAGATGGCCTTGAATTTCAGCGGGCCGTCGCTTTTCGGCTGTCCTTCAACGGCGGGACTGACCTCTTCGACCTGCGGCCGGGTCACCGGGATCATTTTCTTCTCGGTGAGCACCTGCTCCAGGAATTCAGGAACCAGGTTCTGGATCACTTCGCCGTGTAGATCGGTGGCAAAGCGGCGGCGGATCAGCGGAATGGGGGCTTTCCCAGGGCGAAACCCGGGAATGCGGGCCATTTTCGCGTAGTCACGCGCCAATTTGTCGGTGGCCTTTTCAACGTTTTCGGCCGGGATTTCGAACTCAAGCTCGCGCTTACAGGTGGCTTCGGTCATTTCGTTTGGTTAGGGTGAAAATCGTCCAGGGATTTTCGGTCGTGTCGCGCCGGTGCTGGGTATTCGCCTAAGGGAAGCACGTAGCCGAGCGAAGGAGAGCGGCCAACCGATTTCGTAGTGAAATTAGAGTATAGAAAAAGCGCGCGCTGGCGTCAATGAAGTATGCCGGTGGGCCGGGATCTTTCGCGTTCAGGGAAGTCTTATGGTGAATCTAGGGCGCAACGTACAGAGTCGGTCTCAATCATTCTCAATTAGCGTAAACAGACTCGAAAAGTGCGGCGATGTAAGCTGCGGGCTTGGGAAGCGGGCTAAAGAAAACCTCGAGTCGGTGGCTTCTGGTGCGGGGTAAGGGATTTGAACCCCTACGGCCTTTCGGCCAATGGCTCCTAAGGCCATCGCGTCTGCCAATTCCGCCAACCCCGCACTGCCCGACGCTGAATCTGTATGAATTCTAGCATAGGGATTTTGACCGGGGTTCTCGGAAACACTTTCGGTAGATCAGCGCTAAGATCAGACCGGCCCACCGGAGCCTGTTGATGGAGGATCGAGAATGTACATCCACGTGTTTGCGTTTCGCTGGAAGGCTGGTACATCGGAACTCGAGAAGCAACGCGTTACGGGGGATATTGTTGGGTTCCAAGGGAAGGTCGCGGGATTGCTGGAAACCCATGTGGGAACAAACGACTCGCCCCGGGGGCAAGGATACACGTTTGGAGGGGTAATGAAGTTCGCAGATCGAGCGGCGTTCGAGGCGTATGGGCCGCACCCAGCACACCAAGCGCTATTAAGTTGGCTATTGCCGCTGATCGATCCGCTAGAGCTAGACTTCGAGGCCTAGCCCGGCGGCAGGGCCGCTCGATCGGCCTTTTGACATCGCGCAAATGTAGGTATTCGAAGGGGTTATCGGGATATCGCGACCGGCGACCTTGCCCGCTGGTTAGGCTTTGACTGCACCGGGAATCTTGTTAAAATGCCTAAATTCTTAACGCCCACCTGAACGGGCACGTCAACCAAGCGCAAAAATTTTAAGGGGGAGAACTTGAAGGCTCTTAAAGCTTTAGTTGTGGCTATGTTTCTATTCGCGACAGGGTCGATCGCCGCCGCCGACACATTGGTATTGGGCAATGGAGACCGATTGACCGGGACGATTGAGAAATCCGACGGTAAAGTGCTGACATTTAAGGCTGCTACTGCCGGGGAAGTGACCATCAAGTGGACCGACGTGAAAGAACTCACCTCGGACAAGGCCATCTACGTGGTCACCAAAGACAAGCAGTCGGTGACCGGCACCGTCACCATCGACGGCGCGGTCCTGATCGTTCACTCCACGAGCGCTGGTGACGTACGTGTGGCCCTTGCCGATCTTACCGCGCTGCGTTCCGGCGATGAGGAAACGAAATTTCTGCGCACCATCCATCCGACACTTCGCCAGGACTGGAACGGCGCACTAGTTTTCGGGTTCAGCTTGGCCCGCGGCAATAGCCAGACCACCAATCTCTCGCTGGGCTTCAACGCCGAGCGCAAGACGGTTAACGATGACTTCAAAGGCTACATGTCCACGCTCTATACCAAGAACGATGCTCCCGGTGGCGGCGTGACCGCGGACTTGATCACCGGTGGCGCGGCCTACGACAAGAACTTCACCCCGAAGATATTCGGAGTGCTCAGCGCCGATTACTCCCACGACCAATTGCAGGATTTGCACCTCCAGTCGATCTACACGGTTGGTTTGGGATGGCACGCCATTGCCACGCCAAACACCACGCTCGATGCTATCGCGGGAATCAACTACACCAAGGCCGACTACAATTCGGGAATGGTCGGCGCGGCGGGAGTGGACCAAAACGTGGCCGGTGCGACGCTCGGCGAGGTCTTAATGCACAAATTCGGAACTTCGACGGTGCTCAACGAACAGTTCTATTTCTATCCCAACATCACCCACGCCGGGCCGTATCGCATGGCGCTGGACGCGAGCTCGGTGACCAAGCTCAAAAAGTGGTTGGGGCTGCAATTTACGGTCAGCGACCGCTACATCAGCGACCCGCCGATCGCCGGGACCAAAGCCAACGACATCATTTTCACAACCGGGCTGAATATTGCGTTTAGTGATTAGAGGCGTTTAGCGACTCAAGCAATCGGAAACGGCAGGCCAACCGCCTCGTCAGGCGATCTACATCCTGGCGGGGCGGTTTCTTATTTTGAGCGGTGATGGATGCGTGCGGAGATGTCTGGCCAAAACTCGGCAACGGCGTTGCTGGAGAGCTTTCCGACGAAGCCCAGTCCGGTGCGGATGAGCGCATCCTGGGTGTTGGCTTCGCTATCGGCGCGCCAGGTATTCGATAGAAAATTGCTGCCGGGAATCGCAATGTAGCGCGCGTAGGCCGGGGCGTAGTCCCCCGAAGGGCGGCGCGCAAGGAACGTCAACTTGACGGCGTGGCGAACGCGCTCGCGGAAGGGCTGATCCGGCACGCGAAAGTATCGGGGATCCTCATGCCAAACGGCGCCGAGCCCCGCTTCCATTGTGTTTTGAGTGGCCAATCCGGTCAGGCGCATTCCGTATCGCTTGGCGAACCCGCTGAATGTGCCGTGGTATTCGTACGGTTTGTTCTCCGCGGTTCCGATGAGGGCGGGAAAGATTCCGATGGCCAAGGCTTGCGGTCCCACCGTGCTGTCCAGCACCCAGGCGATGCGATCGCCCTTGGTAGGCTGGTGGTATCTGGCTTCCTGTTCCTGAACGCGCGGGTTCGGATTGTCCGCGCCCGGACCGATGTACGGCGCGTCGGCCTGGCGCTGCTGCGCGGGAGTAGGAGCCGCTGGGAGCTCCTTGGGAGTAGGTTGCGGCGGAGTGGTCTGCGAGTCAGGAGCTTGCGCAGCGCAATTCAGCGCCGCCAGCACGAAGACAAGCGTGAGGGAAAAGCCAACGCGAGATATGCTTGCGCGATTGATGACCAACGGAGAACCTTCCTGGGTTTCCTTACGAATGCGCTCGGCCGGAACCAAGCATGCACATTCTATGAGCGCGGCTGCGCCAGAGCTATCCGTAGAAGGGTGTATTTACGGCGAAAGCTACAGGTAAAATCACAGAGTGAGGCCGTCAGTAAGTGTTTCAGAGCGGTACGCTGCGACAGCCGGCCACCGCGTTTTCGACGCATCACCCCGCGCTGAGGCGCAAATCACGCCCCGACCGGAGCACTCGCGAAGAGCGCGCCCGCGCCGGCGATGCCTGCCTCCTCGCCATAAAACGCGGGGAGCAAGGGAATTTCCTGGCAGCGCTGAATGATCGAAAATTCGCATAGGCGCCGATGGATGTCGCCAAACAACGGCCGCAGCAAAAGCGAGGCCCCGCCGCCGATGATTATCACGTCGGGTTCCAGCAAGTCGACGACGTTGCTCAGCCAGATAGCCAGCAGATCGACAGTCTCCATCAACGTTTCGCGGGCGATCGCATCGCCTGCGGAAAACGCCTCGCCGATCATGTGTCCGCTGATGGCATCGATCTTTCCGCCGGCAAGTTTCAAGAGTGCCGATCCTCGCGCGGGATCGGCGGTAACTTTGGCGCGCGCGCGGCGGGCGATCGCGTGGCCCGACGCCAGAACTTCGATGCAGCCTGGCTTTCCGCATCCGCACAGCGGTCCGCGATAATCGATGCTCATGTGGCCGCCTTCGGCAGCCGCGCCGGTGCGCCCGTTGTAAATGCGTCCGCCCATGACGATTCCGGCGCCGATGCCAGTGCCAATGGTGGCATAGAAAACATTCTGGAAGCCGCGCCCGGCGCCCCAAATGGTTTCGGCGAGCGCGGCGGCGTTGGCGTCGTTCTCCACCTTCACCGGGACGTTAAAAATGCGCGAGACTTCGGCGGCCAGAGGAAAATTGCGCCAGCAAAGGACGTTGGGAGGATTGAGCACCACGCCGTTGATCGGGTCGAGCGGTCCGGGCGCGCAAATTCCGATCGCGGCCGGTGTGCTGGCCAGGCCCTCGGTCTTGGCGGATTCGGCGATCACCGCGTCGATCGCGGACTTGACCGCCGCCAAACCGGCCGCGGCCCCGTCGTTGGAGAACATGGGGGTGCGAACGCGGTGGCGAATCTCGCCCGTAGGCCCAACGGTCCCCGCGGCAATTTTGGTGCCGCCGATGTCGACCCCGATAACCGAGCGAGTTTCAGTCATTGGTCAACGAATCTCGAATCAGAGCCGCGCCCGAACGCGACGGCGTGCCAGTGGATTTTTGAACTTGCCGCGCTCGCGGTGAATCCCGCAAAAGCGCCGGTTGATTTGTCGCGGGAGTATTCTATGTGTTTGGCGAGGCGCGTGAAAGCATTCATCGAGGAGCAAGGCGCGCATGAGTGGGGAATTGCAGCGACCGGCGCACATAGACCCGCCCGCCGTCGTGCCCGGCCGCAATTCTTGTGAGACTGTACCTTGTTTTAGGTGATCGAAAGAGAGGTTAACGCCGGACGTCGGTGCGCCGCAGGGCCTTCTGATGGATCACCGAGGCCAGGACGGATTCGTTGTGGCGCATCAGCGCCATCAGGTCATCAAAGGGTTGCCGGTAAGCTTCGTCGAGCAGAACTCTGGATATCTCGAAGGAGTCGCCGGCTTGCTTCCAGTTCGTTTGCACTTTTCCCTTGAGCAGCCGCCCAAGCTCTGCCAAGCGATCTCCATCCCTCAGTGCTATCACCTCTTGCAGCTTGCGATTCGCGGTTGGTTTCGCCATCGTCCCCTCCCGGGTGCGTGAGCCATTATGCGCAACGTGCGAGCCAATGCCTACCTGCCCGTAAGGGCAGGTGTTCCCATTCCGAACGCGTACACATTCATGGTCTTGACCAGAACGACATCCCGTTCCACACGGGGCAACTGCGAGTGGTTGGCGAGTGATTGCAATCAAAACAGCGATGCAATCAGGTATTAAATCTCGAGGGATTTTGGGGTGAGCGACGGGGATTGAACCCGCGACCCTCGGTGCCACAGACCGATGCTCTACCAGCTGAGCTACGCTCACCACGGAGTGATTACGACCGGCAACAGTTTACGACACGCATCCAATAACTTCAACGCGCGACCGCCGCGCAAGCGCGTTGGTCGCCGGGGTGCACATCCGGAGTTGCGTCCGGCAGCGTTCATTTCGCTAGCGGGACGGGCCGGAAAATGTGAAACGGCACATCAATCTTAGACGTCATTCACTAGCGTGCATTCCCCGCTGGATCTGCCCCGGCGCTTTAGACAACCTCAGCCAAATACACGGAGTCAAAGAAAGAGGGAAGGCATAAGGTAAATCGTGGTGAGTTCTACAAAAAAAGACGCCCGGACGCGCTCTTTGAGCCGAAGCGCCCGGAGGACGGACCTCAGCCTTGGCGGCTTAATCTGTCTAAGCCTGAGCGTGCTACTCTCGGTTTTCCCCGTCCCGGCTCGTGCGCAGACTACTCAGCCGCAGCCTCAGCAGGCCCCGACCCCGCCACCGGCAGGGCAAGCACCAGCCGACCCCCAGGAGCCTCTCGCTCAACTGCCAGGAAACATCAGCGGAACGGTTGTTGATCCCAGCGGAGGCGCGGTGGTCGGCGCCCGAGTGAAATTTACACGCGAGGATCAACCCGCGAACCAAGAGGCGCTGTCTGGGGACAACGGGGAATTCTCCCTCGCCAACATCGCTCCCGGGCCTTTCCGGCTCACCATTAGCGCGCCGGGGTTCACCCCGCAAGTAGTCCCGGGAATCTTGCATCCGGGGGAGACCTACACGGCGCCGCAGATTGTTTTGGCGCTAGCGATGGCGACCAGCGAGGTACATGTGGTGCTCCCGCGGGCCGAAGTGGCCGAAGCGGAGATTAAAGAGGAAGAGAAGCAACGGGTGTTGGGCGTGATCCCAAACTTCTATGTCAGCTACCTGCCCCATCCCGTTCCGCTGACTTCAAAACAAAAGTTCGAGCTTGCCTGGAAGACCACCGTGGATCCAGTCACCTTCGTGATAACCGGGGCCGTGGCAGGAATTCAGCAGGCGGAAAATCAATTTGGCGGGTACGGGCAAGGCGCACAAGGGTATGGAAAGCGCTACGGTGCGTCCTACGCTGACCTGGTTACGGGCACGTTTATCGGAAGCGCGATACTACCGTCACTGCTGAAACAAGATCCGCGTTATTTCTACAAGGGAACCGGAACCGTGCGATCCCGGATTGGGTATGCGATCGCTAATTCCGTTATCTGCAAGGGCGATAATGGACGCTGGCAGGCGAATTACTCGAACATCGTAGGAAACCTCGCCGCCGGCGGGATCTCCAACCTCTACTATCCGGCGAGCGACCGCGATGGTCCGGCATTGACGTTTGAGAGCGCGGCAATCGGGATTGGAGCGACCGCCGCCGCCAATCTGGTTCAAGAATTTATCATTCGGAAGTTGACGCCGAACGTTCCTAGCCACGTTCCGACCCACGTCTCGGTTAAACCCTAGAGCGTAACTAGCGCAGGCGCCCAGTTCAAATTGTTCGAAGCCGGAAATCCAGTGGCGCGAGTTTCACACACATGTTTTAGCGCGGCACGCCGGCCGCGTGAAGGCGGGGCCATGAACGGCTGTGCCCGCAGCACCAAGACTATCCGGTTTTTCGGCTCTTCTTGGGGGCCTCGGCTGCTCGTTTGCCAACCACGCTTAGCGGCGGACGTTTCTCGCCGCGCGCAGCAGGCTTCTCGGCCAGGCTCTTTTTCAGGGCTTCCATCAAGTCGATTACCGGAGCCTTTGCCACGTGTGGCGCGGCGACCAGCTGGCGTCCGCCGGCTTTGGCGTCGATCAGCTCGCGCAGGCCCACCTGGTAAGCGTCGCGATATTTTTCCGGCTCCCAAGGCGCAGCGAGGCTCTCGATCAACTGCATGGCCAGAGCGCGTTCGGGCTCCTTGATTTCGCCCTTCAGCGGATTGCCGGTTTCAGCCTGACGGATTTCATTGGTATAGAACATGGTGTGGAGGGTCATGCCCTTGCCGTGGGGACGCACGATGACGATGTGTTCGCGGCTGTGCATGGTGGCCTTGGCGATGCCCGCGTAGCCAGACTTTTTCATGGCTTCGAGCAGCAGGTGATAGGCCTTCTCGCCGCTTTCCTCCGGCGCCACATAGTAGGACGAATCGAAATACAGCGGATCGACCTCGTCGAGCTTTACGAACTCCAGAATTTCCATGTTGCGCACCGATTCGGGCTCGATCTTTTCGATCTCCTCTTCGGTGAACAGCAGATATTGGTCCTTCTCGATTTCATATCCCTTTTCCACTTCCGATCGCTCCACCATGCGGTTGCATTGCGGGCAGAACAGCGGCTGCTTGAGCCGGGTGTGGCACACCGAATGAATTTGATTGAAGCTGATGCGCTCGGTGCGCGCCGCGGGTGATAGGCGGATCGGGATCGATACCAAACCAAACGAAAGGTAGCCCTTCCAGGACGATGCGGCCATAGCCCCCTCCACGAGGTTCGCCCATGCTACCCGCGTTGGCGAGGCAGGGCAAGCGAGAGAAACGCCGTATTACGTACTTGGCACCCCCCCCTCTTTTTCTGCCTGTCGCCGCGGATTTCCCGCGGAGTGTCGATCGGGTTCGACTGAATTGCTCCGTTAAATCCATCACCGGTTCCATTACTGCTGAGAGCTTCATTACGATTTTTCCTGTGGAAAAGTCCGCGAAACAACTTTTCGGATGGTTACTTTAGGAGCATCGTAGTGTCGACGTGTCGGTATCAAATCGACACGTACAAAAAGCGATAAGGAGATTCCATTGAAATACACACTCACTACAGTTGCGCTCGCAGCCGTTCTTGCTGCAGCGACGCCTTTGGTGCGCAGCACCGTTTCACGGCCTGCTTTCGGACGCGGTGGGACGATCGCGGATGGATCAGAACCAGCACCGCCGTGGCCGGGTGGCGGAGGCGGAAAGGTCAATCTGGCGGACGGATCAGAACCAGCACCGCCGTGGCCGGGTGGCGGAGGCGGAAAGGTCAATCTGGCGGACGGATCAGAACCAGCACCGCCGTGGCCGGGTGGCGGAGGCGGAAAGGTCAATCTGGCGGACGGATCAGAACCAGCACCGCCGTGGCCGGGTGGCGGAGGCGGAAAGGTCAATCTGGCGGACGGATCAGAACCAGCACCGCCGTGGCCGGGTGGCGGAGGCGGAAAGGTCAATCTGGCGGACGGATCAGAACCAGCACCGCCGTGGCCGGGTGGCGGAGGCGGAAAGGTCAATCTGGCGGACGGATCAGAACCAGCACCGCCGTGGCCGGGTGGCGGAGGCGGAAAGGTCAATCTGGCGGACGGATCAGAACCAGCACCGCCGTGGCCGGGTGGCGGCGGTGGAAAGGTCGATCTCGCGGATGGATCAGAACCAGCACCGCCGTGGCCAGGTGGCGGTGGTGGAAAGGTCAATCTTGCGGATGGATCAGAGCCAGCACCGCCGTGGCCGGGTGGCGGTGGTGGGAAGGTCGATCTCGCGGACGGATCAGAACCAGCACCACCGTGGCCAGGCGGCGGTGGCGGAAGGATGGTGGCGGCGAACTCATAGTCAACTCGGTCTAGCCCAGGATGAATACAGCGACGCATCACGACGCGGAGGTTACGGGCGTATCATAGGGGGTTGTACATTTCGGTAAGTGTTGCTATGATACGCCCCTGCCTCGGACGCACTTGGGCGATCCGAGCCGGTGTTGCAGGGGCGGCGACATAATGGAACTGTTATTTTACATTGTGGTACCGGCCATTTTGCTGGTGCTGGCGGGCAAGCTTCTATGGCCGAAGTCCGAAACCAAGGCAGCGCCGGAGCATCCCGCTAATATTTCCGAGTTTCTCCCGATCCATCACCGCGAATTTCCGGATGTCGAACGGCGACTCTCGGAGTATGGGGAGATTAGCCGCAAGGCGCACAGCGAACGGCGCGCCGCGTCGCTCGCGTATCTGGAGTCGCTGCGCGCGGATTTTTTGCGTGTCGAGCAGCTTCTGAATCGCGCCGCTAAATTTCTACCCGAAGTGACTGTGCAGGGCGAGAGCCGACGGGTGTGGGTGGGACTGAATTTTCGCTTCGGATATTGGATGGCGCGCCAGCAGATCGTCTTGGGCCTCGATGTGGCCACACGCCTGAAGAACCTCGCGCAAAAACTTCAAACCCTTTCCGACTGCGCGGATGCAGCCCTGAGTCAGGTGGCGCGAGAGTACGGCCTGCCGGTATTGCAATCCGACCTGAACCGCTAGTTTCCTCGCATTCCCGGTGGGCCTTGCCCATTCAGCCTAATCCCCTGAACTTCGGTTACCGTCGTATCCCGCAGGCAAGACTATCAACGCGCTCGGGCGGAAGGACGAGCCGCTGCAAATGCGGCGCCACCGACTTGCGAAGTCCAGGTGATATCATTCCCGGCACCCGAACATGCACCTGACCGCGGCCCAATCCATCATTTGGCTTATCGGATTCATCCTGGAATCGTTGGTATGCATTTTCGCGGCGCGACGAAAGCTGTTCCGCGATTTCCCGATCTTCACCGCATATGTTTTTGTGGTTCCAGCCCGGGCCGTGCTCATGTTCGCGCTGTACCGCATCGCCGGCTACACCTCCTTCACCGCGTTTTATTCCTATTGGTTCACCCAGGCGGTGGAGCTTTGTCTGCGGGTGGCTTCGATCGGTGAGCTGGCCTGGGTGGTATCGCGACCCTATCCCGGTTTCCGTCTGGTCTTGAAGTGGGTGCTCCCGGGTGTCGCCCTGACGTTATTATTGCGCGCCGGCCTCATGGCGGCGCCGCGCGCGGTGTTCTTACCGGGTTTTGTTTTGATCCTGGAAAGAGAACTGGAATTGGCCGCGGCATTAGTGCTGTGTGTTTTGCTGGTGCTTAGCCGGCGATACGACGTAGAGGTGCAAGCACGCGTTCGATATCTTGCCGCGGGACTGCTTTTCTATTCATTGTTTCAGGTCGCCAACAACGCCATCTCGCAGGCCCGATTCAATTCGCCGCTGCGAGTGTGGGCGGTGCTGCGCTCCGCTTCCTTTTGCGTCTCGGCGCTGATCTGGCTGATCGGATTGTTGAAGACCGAACCGGTTCCACCCCGGCGAACATCGCCGGAAGATGTAGAGCGACAGCGCCAGGCGATGACCGAAGGGACCAAAGCGATGGACAAAATCATAGAGCGCCTGCGGCGGTTTCGCCGCTAGATTCGCTTACGGCTTACGTTTGCGGAAGGGAATCGGAGCCGAGACTTTTCCTTCGGGGCTGGTCGGGGTGAGCCGGCCGCGGGCGGTGTCTGCCCACGCTCCGTTCGGGTCGTACTTGAGGTAGAAAGCCCAATGTTCCTTGGCCAAGGCGTCCTCGCCGATTTTCTCGTAGGCCAGCGCAAGATTGAAATGCGCGTCGGCGTGCGCGGGCATACCGCGGACGGCGCGCTTGAGCTGCACGATGGCTTCCGCGATTTCTCCGATTTCTTCCAGCACGCACCCCAGGTTATAGCGCGCCATCGGATTGGCAGGATCGATTTTGACCGCAGCCAGGAATGCCTGGCGCGCGTCTTCCCACTGCGCTAGCTGATAATGTGCCACACCCAGATTAATGTGCGCTTCGATCCACTCCGGGGCCAGACGGATCACCTGTTGGTAAGAGTAGATCGCTTCGGGCAGTTGATCGACCTTGGCCTCGCATGCCAGGGCCGTCTCGAACCACTCCGCCGGGGTCCGCGCCTCCATCTGGTGCAACGTAGCGGTAGGCTGACCCAGCGGAAAGGGCAGCAGCCATTGCCCCGATAGAGGATTGAAAGGCTGATCGAAAATGCCGGCGCCGAGCACGATCACCTGACGCGCGTGTTCCGTCAATTGCAGGCGGTCGAGCGGTATTTCCGAAACACCGATTTCGTGCTCGATCGCCGCGAGAGCTTTTTGCACGCGCAAGGCGGGAACTTTTCTATCCGTTAGCCGCTTGATGGCCCGCAGCGCCAGCAAATCAGCGAAGCCGTAGAAACGTTCACCCCAGCGCGCTCGTGGATGGACCAGATGCAGGCGCTCCCAATAGCGAAGGTGCTGAACATCCGATCCTACGATCCGGCTAGCTTCTTTGCGCGTATATCGATCGGTCAGGGCGATTCTGGTCTCCGGAACGGGATGGATTGCACACACTCACGCCGCAAAGCGTTTGCCTATGTATGAATTATGCACCCGCTGTCAACTCCGCCGCCCGGAGCTCTGCGGGGAATCCGTCCGAGTCCGGCGAAGACGGGAGAATTTGGGAGCGCGGTCGCGCTTTGTGCGCATTAGCAGACAGGGTACAGCGCCGCCGCGCCTGGCGTAGGCCGTGCTAGCCTTCCAAGGGGAACCACCAGCCATCATGTCGCTTGAAATCGCAGAGAAGAACAGCTTACAGCGCCAGATCAATCTGTTGCGCGTCGCATTGGTTGCCATGGCACTGCTGTGGTCGTTCCAGGGGGTACACCGCCCGGGCCAGGAAATGCCGTGGAAGCTATTGTGGGTTTATCTGGTGGCTGCCATAGCCATCGCGGTGATCGAGTTCGCCACCGGCCGTGCGTCACTACGAATCAACCCCTGGCTCGATCTGGCTGTCGCCGGTGCATGCGTCGTCGACCTAAGTTATTACGGCGCAGCTAGCTGTCTGTTGTTCCTGTGTGTCTACGCGCTGGTGGCAACCGGGAAGGGACGTCAAGCGCTGGCGGCGACGCTGATAGCGGTGCTCGGAGCGGTGGGTCCGGCGTGGATGACGATACACATCCTTGCGCCGTTCGGAGTGGGGCCAAAGAGTCTATTTTCGCCGTGGGCCCTCGCCTTTGCGTATTTAATTGGCCTGAGCTTGCCGCTTTCGGCCTGTGCGGCATGGCTGCTGGGCCGGCGCGAACACGCGCACCTGGCGCATCGCCGATTGGTGAACAAGATCATCACCGGGATCAATTTCGAGCGCGGTCTCGCAGAAGGTGTGCATCAGACGCTGACGGATTTGGCGGTCGCGTTCGCCTGCGAGAGCGCTTGCCTGATGTTTCTGGATGACGAATTGGAGCGCCTGTACCTCTGGAAGGCAAGCCCGCCAGACGCCGAAGTGAAGCCGCCCGAGACCTATCCTCAGGCGCGCGCCGACGTTTTGCTGGCGGATTGCCTGGAAGTGAACGGCTGTTGGGCGAGTCTCGGGGGCAAGATGGAGGGGTTTGGATGGGACCGCCGAACCGGGGTCCGGGTGAAGAGCCTGCCCCAGCCGCCGACGTCGACCGCCGCCGTCTTTTCCGCGAAATCGTTGATGGCGGCGTCGATCGAAGCCGGCGGGCGCCCGAGTGGCCGGTTGGTGCTGGTCAATCCGAGCCGCAAGTTCCGTCCCGCGGACCTGCGAAACCTGGAGGCTGTCGCCGAGCAGGTGCAAGCGCCGCTCGAAAATCTGTTCCTGGCGCGGCACATGCGCGCGCGAGCCGTGGAATCGGAACGCGGCCGGATTTCCCGCGATTTGCACGACGGCACGCTGCAAACGCTGCTCAGCTTCCAGATCCAGCTGGACGTACTGCGGCGGAAACTACCGCAAATGCCCCTGGAAAAGGTCGAGCAGGAGCTGGATTCGCTGCGGGAGATCGTGAAGACCGAGAATGACGATTTGCGGCGGTTTGTCACCGAAATGCGTCCGGTACGCATCGAAAGCGCCGATTTGCGCGAGATGATGACCGGATTTGCCCAACGTTATCGCATGGAATCGGGCGTAGGATTGGACCTTTTCATCGAAGAAGGCGATTTGCGCGTCCCCGACCGCATTTGCCGGGAACTCTTCCAGATATATCGTGAGTCACTCAACAACATAAAAAAGCATGCGAATGCCAGCCACGTCGTGGTAAAACTAGGGCAGGATGAGGCAAAGGTTTCTTTGGTAGTTGATGATAATGGCCATGGTTTCAGTTTTACCGGCCGTTATTCGAGCGAAGAGCTTGATCGGTTGCGCTTGGGACCCATTTCAATTAAAGAACGAACGCGCGGTATGGGCGGAGCGCTGACGGTGGAATCCAACCCGGGGCACGGGGCGCGTCTAACTGTTGAAATTCCATTGAGTTAAAATGACCAAGACTAAAGCAGTGGTGCGTATTCTTGTGGCTGACGACCATGCCATCTTTCGCGATGGCCTGCGAAAGCTATTGGATGGCGCCGACGACGTCCAGATCATCGGCGAAGCGTCGAACGGCAATGAATGCGTGAAGATGCTGGCGCGCCTCAAGCCGGATATTTTGTTGCTCGACCTGCGCATGCCCGAAAAAGACGGCCTCGGCGTGCTCGAGGAAATCAACTTCGATACGGTGCAGACTCGCGTCATCGTGCTCACCGCCGCCGAAGACGACCGCGACGTAGTTCGTGCGATGCGCCTGGGCGCGCGCGGAGTTGTGTTGAAGCAGTCCGCCAGCGATCTGTTACTCAAGAGCATCCGCAAGGTCCACGACGGCGAAATCTGGCTGGATAACCGCATGACCGCGGAAGTGATCGACGCCTTCAAGAAGTCCGCGGAAGCCGGGCAGCGCCGCGAGAAGCCGTTGCTGAGCGACCGTGAAAAAGAAATCGTGCAACTGGTGGCGCAGGGCTTCCGTAACCGTGAAATCGGCGAGAAGCTTTTCATTAGCGAGCAAACGGTGAAAAACCACCTGCACAACATCTTCGACAAACTAGGCGTTTCCGATCGGCTCGAACTCGCCTTATACGCGATCCATCACCGGCTGATCGACCAGACGTAACTGCTCGCACCGGACGTTGATCCATTCCGCGTGGCACTGCCAACTTGGCCGTGGGCGCTTGGCCGATCTCACCCGCGAATTCGGAGAGCTACCCAGCACGCCGAAGATTTCTAATACCTGCTCCGTAATCTCAGCTAGGGCATTTTGAACCGCATTTGTCCAGTGCTTCACTTCGCATTGCCAGGTTGGCTGTGCCACCACGCCCACGAAAAAACACGCGGACCTTTGCGCACGGCACGCGCTGCGTTATTCTGGCTGGGTCGAGATGAGTTTCACCATCCCAATCCCTCAAGAAAATCACGCCACCGGTAACTCGAATTCCTCGTCGCGGCCCCGTGCGCCTGGCACGCTGCGCCAATCGTTCCGACGCTCTGGAACAGCCGGACAATCGCGCGAGACCGTGATGTTCTCCAGCTTTGTGCTGCTTGCGGGGCTCTTCATCGTTACCGGTTTCTTATCGAAGATCTTTCATGCGCAAGAGGCGAGTCTGGCCCGCCATTGGGCCGCGCAGGGGGAAGCTCAGCTCCGCAGCGGGGACGCGCCAGCAGCCATTGAGGATTATCGAAGTGCGCTGGTGTACGAGCCCGATGACCGGCAAGACGAATTTCGGCTGGTGCAGGCGCTCGAGGCGGCCGGCCGCACCGAGGAAGCCGAGGCGTACTTGACGCGCTTGCTCGAACCTTCTCCGGGCAATGGAGAAGTCAATCGCGAGCTCGGGCGCCTGGCCGCCCGCAAGGGCTTGGAGCAGGAAGCCATCGACTACTATCACGGCGCAATCAACGGCGCGTGGGCCGATCATCCGCGCCAGCAGCGCATCGCCTCCAGGGAAGAATTGAGCTCGTTCTTGCTGGATGCCGGCGACACCACCCGGGCGGAAGATGAGCTGCTGGCGCTCGCGGCCACCGTGCCGGATGACGATGCCACCGACGTTCTGCAAACTGCGGGGCTGTTCTTGCGCGCTGGGAACGTGGCTGGCGCACTTCGCGAATATCAGATCGCCCTCAAGACCGATCCGCGCAATCCTGTGGCGCTCACCGGCGCCGGGACCTGTGCCTATCAAATCGGCGATTACCGAGCCGCGGAGGATTATCTCTCCCGGACGCAACGGGAAGGAAACCGAAACGCCGCGGTAGACGACATGTTGGAAAAGATACGATCCACTGTCCCGCATCCAGACCGGGACGCGAAGAAATGAGCGAAGCCTCTTTGGAAACTACGGTCGTCGGAAACCCAGCCGAAGCCCAGCCGCACGGTCTCCGCGGCGCGTTTCGGAAATTCTGGAGTGCGTGGCTGAGCTTATTCCGGACGATCCCGGAAACCCAGTTTTTCCTGCTGCTGGCAATCGTGATCGGATTGTTTTCCGGCTTGGTGGTGGTCTGCTTCCGAATGTGCATCGCATGGACCAGCATCCTGCTGCTGGGCTCCGGCATGCACCCTTCCGTGCTGCGGACTTTGCTGGTTCCTTCCACCTGCGGGATTCTAGTGGCCATACTCGCGTTGCGTGTTTTCCCCCTCGTGCGCGGCAGCGGCGTGAATCAAACCAAAGCGGCGGTGTACATCTACGACGGCTACGTGCCGTTCAGCACCGTGATTGGGAAATTCATCACCTGCGCCCTGGCCATCGGTAGCGGTCAGAGCCTGGGGCCGGAAGACCCCGCGCTGCAAATGGGAGCGGGGATCGCTTCGAAGCTGGGACGGGGTCTGCATCTCTCGCAGGAGAAACTCCGGCTGATCGCTCCGGTGGGCGCCGCGGCGGGTTTGGCGGCCGCCTTCAATGCCCCGGTTTCCGCGGTTCTGTTCGTAATCGAAGAAGTGATCGGGAACTGGAGTGGCGGCGTATTGGGCGCGGTGGTGCTGGCGGCCGTTTCGAGCGTCGTGGTGATGCGGCGTTTCATGGGCAGCGAAGCGCTCTTCCGGATTCCGCCGTTCGAGGTGCAGCATCCGGCCGAGTTGCTGGCATATGCGGTGCTGGGCGTCGTGGGGGGCGGAGCCTCGCTGATCCTGCTGAAATTCATAGCGTGGGTGCGGCCCCGCCTGATGGCCCTGCCCACCTGGTCGCGTTACCTGCAACCGGCGGGCGCGGGCCTGCTGATTGGAATCATTGGCATTTGGCTCCCCCAAGTGATGGGCGCGGGCTATCCGATCATCGATCAGGCGCTGCACGATCAATACACCTGGAAAATGCTGTTGTTGCTTGGCGCCTTCAAGATTCTTTCCACCGGATTCTCGTTCACCAGCGGTACCCCCGGCGGCATGTTCGCGCCGACTCTATTCATTGGCGCCATGCTCGGCGGCGCCGTGGGCGGCATCGAGCACCACTTCTTCCACGGACTCACCGGCACGGTGGGCGCCTTTGCCTTGGTCGGGATGGGCACCTTGTTCGCCGGATTCCTGCGCATTCCGATCACCTCCGTATTTATGGTGATCGAGGTGTCTGGAAACTACTCGGCGATCTTGCCGGTGATGATCTCCAATGGGATCGCTTATTTGATTTCGCGGCACTACCAAAGCGTCCCGCTATTCGATATGCTCTCCCGGCAGGATGGAGTGGTGCTGCCCTCAGTGGAGGAGCTGCGCGAGCGAGTCAACCTGCGCGTGGAAGACGCCATGCGCATCCCGGCCGAAGATGCCCAGCACGTGGGTGAGTCCTTCGAACAGTCCGTTCAGAGGGCCATGGCCACCAAGAAAGGCAACTTCCTGGTGTTTCTGGCGTCCGGGGAATGGGCGATAATCGAACCCGCAGCCCTCGAGCAACTGGCCGCCTCCCCGATCGGCCCAATATTAGAGGACAAGGTGGATACCCGCCGGCCTCCGACGTTGTATCCGGATCAAACCCTGGAGGAGGCCCTGCACGCCATCCAGGAATGGGCGATCTTGCCGGTCGTCAACCGCGCGGACCTGCACCGCCTGGAGGGAGTGCTGGCGCTGGAAGACGTTCTGGCGGCTTATCGGAAGAGCAACTCGGAATAGTCTACAAGTTTATGATTTATAAATAGGTTATCAAAAATCGTTCCCAAGAGGTGCCCAGTACTTAGGTACTGACTTTCGCCATGAGAATTGAGTCTATAGCGCTATTGAGACGAAGGGCAGGAGAGTCTATTCTCAGATCGAATCTTGGGAGGATTCTATTCGTGGGCCACAAAGAGAGACGCTCTACTAGACGCTTTATGATGCGGCTACCGCTGATGGTGCGGTGGACCGATGAACGAGTGGTAGGCGAAGCCTCGACGGAGTCTCGAGAAGTCAGTTCTCGTGGCCTGTACTTCTATCTTCCGAAGGGCCTGCGAAGCGGGTCTCCTGTCGAAATCGTGATGACACTACCACACGAGCTAACCCAAGCGGGCCCGGTCCGGGTCCGATGCCTGGGACGGGTATTGCGCACGGACACGCAAGATCAAGGCGAATTTGGAGTAGCTGCCGCGATCGAGCGGTACGAGTTCATGCGCAACAGCGAGTCGGCAGCCTAACGCTTTTCTTGCCCAGCCACTGCGGAGATGGGCGAGAAATGGCCGGGAGGCTTTGCCCCCTCAGCGAAGCCCCCGGCTTCATGTTTGGGAAAGCGGCAGCGCTTGGCATATCGTGACGCCCGTTTTTTGATGCGAATGGCATCGCATCGAACGAGTGGGTGCACGAATTGCCGGGTGATGTATTTCGACGAAATATGTGATTTTCAGGCAGTAAGCGGCGGGAATTAAGCTGTAATCCGGCCTATGCGTGCGCCAGCTTTTGAATCCAACCTTCCAAAACCTGCTGGCTTTCCGGGCCTATGCTGACGAAGGCGATTCCGATTCCCATGGAAGTGTGGTTGTAGACCGCTCGGCCGTCGGCCTCGAAGATTTGATCTTCCTTTTTAACGCGCAAGTGGACGTCCGTACCCATAGCCAGGGCCACTTTAAGGTCGACAAAACAGCCACCCATGGCGATTTCAGTCACCCGGTTCTCGTAATGCGTTCCCGCGGAGCGGTCCGTTAGTTCGCAGTCCGCAAAAAAGACATAGCGCGGATGAACGCGACGGTCCTCTGGGCGTGCGGATCTCCGCCGATCGGGCTTCTTGAAATCACCCTTGCGATAGACTTCAACCATCTGCACCTGCCCGGTGCCGGGTTGTAATGTGCATTCCCAAACACAGCACCCATCCGTAAGATAACCCTAATCATGTGAACGTTACAAGAGTCGCGGGCGGCTCAGGTGCCCAATCACCACCGCTGGGGGGCGCTCGGGGCCCGGTGATGGCATATACGCACCAAAAAACATACCAGCCAACGAAATAGCGCCCCACAGCCTCAAAATAGCAGGGAAACCCGCTCCACGTCCAAGTGGCGGGCCTGCGCCCATGCTCAGACAACGCACCCATCGCTGGGGAGTCGCGGCGGTTGCGGTAGCCGCGATGGCGGCGCTGCTTTGCCAAGCCTCGTCCTCTCTGCAGAGCGATCAACCGGTTCTAAGCCAACAGCCTAAACTAGCCAGCCGCCACGCCCCGATTCTTACCCAGTTTGGACTGCAGTTCAGGGATTTGAATCGAAATGGCCAGATTGACGGCTACGAGGATTGGCGATTACCAGTCGATCTGCGTGTCGCGGACCTGGTATCCAGGCTCACTCTGGAAGAGAAAGTGGGGTTGTTGCTGCATCCCTCCGTCGAGGGGTTCATGGGCGCCGACGGCGCGCTGCTCGATCGCCCCGTGAGCACTGCCCGGGGCGGGAACGGCCCAACTGCTCAGGCCCTCCAATTTCGCCCTTCACCACGTGACCTGGTGTTAGAACGCAATATCCGTTGGATGCAGACGCCCCTGTCAGGCAAGCCGGAACTTGCGGCGCGCTGGGCAAACAATTTGCAGGAGCTGGCGGAGGGCTCGCGGCTGGGGATCCCGGTGGTACTCAGTTCTCAGCGGACCGACTTCCCGCGCCGGCCCGGCAGCGGCGGAGCCACTTGGCCTACGGCAATGGCAGGCACTGGCTCGGCATCCATAGCTGCTCAACACTGGCCCGATCCAATTGCATTCGGCGCGATTGGCGATCCAGAAGTGGTGCGCCAGTACGGCCAAATCACGAACCGTGAATACCGGGCGATGGGCATTCGTGTCTCGATAGGGCCGCAAGCCGACGTAGGGACCGAACCGCGCTGGAATGGCATCAGCGGAACGTTTGGCGAGGACGCCAAACTCGATGCGCAACTAGTGAAAGCCTACATTGAGGGATTTCAGGGTGCGCAGCTCGGCCCCGACAGCGTAATGACCGTAACGAAATACTGGCCGGGAACGGGCGCGATGAAAGAAGGCCTGGATCCGCATTTCGAATACGGCAAACTCGAAGTTTACCCCGGCCGGAATTTCGGTTATCAGGTGCTGCCATTTCGGGCCGCGTTTGAAGCGCATACCGGGGGCGTGATGCCCGGGAGCGCGATCCCGGTGGGCATGGATTCGGTGGGGATGAACTTTTCGAAGAAAATTCTCGGTGATCTGCTGCGTGGGAAATATGGGTACGACGGAATGGTGATGACGGAAAGTTCAGGCGCCGGCGCGCCGTGGGGCGTTGAGGACCTGTCGTCGGCGGAGCGAACCCACCGCATGCTGGACGCCGGTGTGGATCAGATTGGGGGCGAGGACGACCCGCGCGCGATTTTGCAACTGGTGCAGGACGGCGTGATTCCGCAAGAACGACTGAACGTATCGGTGGGCAGAGTTCTCCGCCCCATGTTTGAAATGGGACTGTTTGAGAATCCCTACAACGATCCCGCCCAGGCTGCTGCTAATGCTGGAGGCGAAGCGGAATCGGCGGAAGCCGCCGAAAGGGCCCAGAGAAAATCGATCGTGCTGCTGAAGAACAATAAGGCGCTGCTGCCGCTGTCTGGCCAACGCAAAATCTACGTGGAGGGGATTAGCAAGGATGCTGCCGCGAAGTACGGGACGGTAGTCGGCGATCCCAAGGAAGCAGACATCGCGATCATCGGTGTGAGCGCGCCGTTTGCTCTGCATCCCGGGGCGGAGGGCGCGGCGAAATTGGTGCACGAAGGCACCCTGGCGTACGCCGGTGCCGAAAATGCATCGTCGCTCGAAGCGATCCAGCGAGTGGCTGCGTCCGGCAAGCCCACCATCGTATGCATCTACATGGACCGTCCGGCGATTCTGTCGGAGTTCATCGATAACGTTGCAGCGGTACTGGCGCATTTCGGGTCGAGCGACGAGGCGCTGCTGGATATTATTTTTGGCAAATATGCCGCCACAGGGAAATCCCCGTTTGATATTCCCAGGGACATGGCCTCAGTGCGGCGGCATCGCGAAGATGTGCCGCACGACGTGGAAAATCCACTGTTCCGGTTCGGATTCGGGCTTTCGTTTGAAGCCGTTCAAGAAAGGCCGCCGAAAGAACCCCACGGAAGTAAATAGCCGCAGCGAGACGTCCCAATCTGAAGTCTCTCCCCGGCCGAAATCTCCGCTGAACGCACCAAACGCCGGCCCGTTCGCACACCCGATTGAAGTTTCGATGTAGGCAGAGTAGAATGCCGCGCAGGTAGCTTGCCTCGAGCTGGTTACGTTTCGAATAAGATCATCATCAATGATCTTGGCGAAGTGCCGGGTATTCAGCTTTGGGCAAAGGCAGTACCATGAAGCGCCCCAGCACGGATTTGCACGCGATCCCTCGAAGCCCGAAGAAACGGCCTGCCGCAAGAAAACATTCCCTGCCTTCCGTAAGACGGAGAGCCTCCGCAGGGCGGTGGGGAACCCCCGGTTCACGAATACCGCAGGAACCGGCGAAAACCAGGAAAGAATTAAAGCGCTCGTTGGATGAGTCGCGCACCTACAACGCAACCCTGGTGGAGTCGGCTCGGGAGTCCATTGTGATTTTGGACTCGAGTTTGCGGGTGATCACTGCGAATGACGCTTTCTACAAGACGTTCCTGATCACTCCTTTCGATACGGAAGGCCGTTTCATCCACCAGATCTGTGGCGGCCAATGGGATATTTCCTACCTGCGGACCGCCCTCGAAAATATGCTGGTGACGCACGCGCGGGTCGACGATCTCGAAGTCCGGGGAGAGTTTCCACACATCGGTCCCAAAGTGATGTCCGTAAACGCCCGTCGCATCGAGTCTCAGTCCGGCAACGACGCGATCCTACTGGCCATTGAGGACCTTACCCAGTTGAAGCGTTCCGAGCAGGCCCTCCGTGATTTATCCGCCAGGCTCCTCCAGACTCAGGACTTCGAGCGCCGCCGCATCGCTCGCGACCTTCACGACATCACAGGACAGAAGGTCGCCGCACTCCATTTGAACCTGGGGCTGCTCGGCAAGAAGAGCCCCCAAATCGCCAAAAGCCGGATCTTTCAAGAAACCAGGGATCTGGCCGCGCAGATCACCGAGGAGATTCGAAGCCTTTCGTACATTTTGCACCCGCCGCTACTCGATCAACTGGGGCTGGTGCCGGCCTTGCGCGAGTACATCCAGGGGATCGCCAGCCGGACAGAACTCAAGATCGAGTTGGACGTCGAGGATCCCTTCCCACGATTGCCAGATGGGGTGGAAACTACCATCTTTCGACTGGTCCAGGAGTGCCTGACCAATGTTAACCGCCATTCCGGCGCGGCTCGCGCGGTCATCCGCTTGGCTCATTCCAAGACTCAAATTGTTCTGCACGTTCAGGATTTCGGCCCGACTCTTCCGTCCGAGCTGGGGGGCGCTTCCGCCGAAAAATCCATCATCGTGGAAGGCGTGGGAATCGGCGGCATGCGCGAGCGGGTGAAGCTCTTCGGGGGAACGCTGCAAGTTTCGACAGCAGGGCAGGGAACAACGGTGACGGCCTGCATACCCTTTACGCGCTCTGATTCTTGAGGCTACGAGCCACGAATCAGCTTCTCGTGGGCCGTTGTTTTTTTGCCGGAAACTTTTTCTCGATCCCCGCAATCACTCTGGGGCCAAAGGACGGGGTCAGGTGTATTTCGCCTCGCATCACCGCCTCCAAGGTAGCCAGCATCTCTTCCTCCGGGTCCGTTTTTACTACGTAGCCCGTCGCGCCCGCGGAAAGTCCGATGCGAACCAGTTCCGCGGATTTGTGCAGGGTGTGCAGTACGATTTTTACTTTGGGGAGCGTTGCGTGGATCGCCTGAGTGGCCTCGATACCGCCCATTCCGGGCATCGAGACGTCCATGATCATCACATCTGGATTCAATTCGGGCGCCATGCGAAGGGACGCCTCGCCGCTTTCGGCTTCGCCGCAGCATTCCCAGCCAGGCGACACCTCAAGCAGTCCGCGGAGGCCATGCCGCAAGATGGCGTAGTCGTCCACGACCAGTACGCGCCATACACCATGCTTCGCCAATCCGTCTCCGCGCCGCTGTGCTGCGGCGCGACCCGAACTCTTCGCACGGGTCTATGATGTGCGTGGTGTGTGATGTATACAATAGTGATAATACACTACTCGCATTTGGGAGATGATGTAGGCCCATGCGTCGCAGGCCGCACCCCCGCGGCCCGTGCGCCACTGCGACGAATGGCGAATTCCAGAACGCTTCGACGAGCCTAACGGTCGCACCGCGATTGAAGGCGCGCTGGGCGCCATCCAATTTTTCGCCATCCCCTCGCGTACGGGAGATGATATTCTCTCGGATCGTTCAAGAATCAGTCACTCGGAGCGCTGGTTCGTTAATCCCTGCTCTGCGATAGGATTTCTATGCCCTTCTCATTCGCTTCACGGCCAGTTCGCCGATGCACGATCGCGGGAATCGCGGCAGCAGCTTGCATCGTCTTCTATCCTGCGGCATATCCACAGGCTCCGGCTTCGCCGACCGCTCCTACCGCATCCGAAGATCCCGCGGCAATCGATCAGACCTGGCAGAAAGCCGCCTCGAAGTTTGACGCCCCGCGCACGGCTATCCTCGAGGAAGTGGATCGCGTCGGGCACAGCGGTCCTTTCCGTCCGGATTGGGAATCTTTGCGGAAATATGAGGCGCCGCAATGGTACAGAGATGCCAAGTTTGGGATTTTCATCCACTGGGGGGTGTACTCGGTTCCCGCGTTCGGTGACGAGTGGTATCCGCGGAACATGTATCGGAGAGATACGCCGGAATACGCGCACCATCTGGACACCTACGGGCCACAGGATAAGTTTGGCTACAAGGATTTCATTCCTCTCTTCAAGGCGGAGCACTTTGACCCGGCGGTATGGGCGCGGCTGTTCAAGGAGGCTGGCGCAAAATATGTGGTTCCCGTCGCCGAACATCACGATGGCTTCTCCATGTACGACAGCGGTCTGAGCGACTGGACCGCCGCCAAGATGGGGCCGCACCGCGACGTAATTGGGGATCTGGCGAAAGCGGTGCGCGCCGAGGGCCTGCACTTCGGAGCTTCCTCGCACCGCATCGAACACAATTTCTTTCTCGGAGTTGGCCGCTCCATCTCTTCGGACATCAACGATCCCGCGTTTGCCGCATTCTACGGGCCGGCACACACCTGGCTTCAAGCCAAACGAGGTACGCCGCTATCCAACGATTTCACCTATGTTTCTCCCCAGTGGACCGACGACTGGCTGGCCCGCTCGTCGGAGATCGTCGAGAAATATCATCCCGACATTATGTATTTCGATTGGTGGATCGGCCAGGCTTCCGTGCGGGCAAGTCTCACCCGCTTTGCGGCGTTTTACTACAACGCCGCGCTCCAGAATGGCGGCCATGCCGGGGTGATCAACTACAAAGACTACGCGATGGAGGAGCACTCCGCGGTCCTTGATATCGAGCGGGGGCAGCTCGGTGATATTCGCCCTTCGGTCTGGCAGACCGATACTTCGGTCGGCAACAAGTCGTGGGGCTACATTCGAGACGACACTTTCAAGTCGCCCCAATTCATCGTTCACCAGCTCATCGATATCGTGAGCAAGAACGGCAACTTGTTGCTAAATATAGGCCCGCGATCGGATGGCGCCATTCCGGACGAGGTACAAAACATCCTGCGGGAAGTCGGCGCGTGGCTCGCGGTAAACGGTGACGCGATTTATGGCACTCGTCCCTGGGTGAAATATGGCGAAGGCCCCACCAAGGTTTCCGCCGGTTCGTTTCACGATACAGATACCGGCAGTTTCACTCCCGAAGATTTCCGGTTTACCACCCAGGGCAACGTCCTCTACGCCATCGAGCTCGGTTGGCCCACGGGAGGGGAAGCAGTGATCCGCTCGCTGTCCTCGACCGCCGGAGCCCACGGCAGCCACCCAAGAATTGGTTCGATTACCTTGCGTGGGTACGATCCGCCGCTGCGCTTTGAGCAGCGAGCCGACGGCCTGCACATCCAACTGCCTGCGCAATCCCCCGGCAAGTTCGCCTACGCTTTTCGGATCGTCCTAAGCGGCCCACCAAGGCCGAATATCGCCAAGTAGCGCGTATCGCTCGTCGTCCTGCCGTGTCGCTCAGTCGTTGTCCTCTTCGGCCATCGGCTGAAGGGCAGCCCACCCGGTAGAGCCGTGGACGTGAATTCTCTCCCTGACCCAAGCCAGTGGCGGTGTGGCGCAATCTCACTCGAATACCCGCACAGGACATCCGGCCGTTTGATAGCATAAGCCTATAGATCTCGATAGGGGGCCGCGTTAATGAACATCCGACTGACGCCTGAGAGGGAATCTCGGTCAAGGATTTGATTCACCAGGGCCACCGCCTGTGAGTGATTTCGTGCTGGACGCTTGCTTGGCGCTCCAGTGGTTCCTTGAGGACGAAAGCGACCGGGAATATGGCCTAAGTGTCCTCGCCAGAGCCGTGAGCGGCTGGGTCGCTCACTGAAATCGCGTCGTTCTCCACAGCGCCATACCGCACACCACGAGAAGCGCCAGGCTGGCGACGCTGAGGATCGCGGCGGCGCCCCAATTCAATGACATCCGCGGAACCCCCGCCATGGCCCCGAAAAATACGAACACTCCTGTCGCGAACGCCACCAGCAACCAATCGAGCGGCCTGCGAACCGGTTTCCGTTCATCGCTAGCCTGCCGGCCTTCCATCCGGGCCGCGATGTACTCAGCGGCAATACCGTAGCGCTGGCTTTCCCGCTGCGCCGCCTGCTTCCACTTCGTTTGCTCCTTGCCGCTGGCGGAAGAAAATGCGATCGCGCCCACTCCTAGCATCATCAGCAGCGAGCCGCCGATCACTTGCGCGTATTGCGAGCCAGTGCGGCCATGCAATTCGCCAAAGACCAAAACGCCCCACAGCAAACCCCAGAGTTGATTCGAATTGGAAAGCGGAATCCCGCGGCTGATGCCCACGTATTTCGCGGCGTACTGCTGGAACAAATCCCCGATCACCCAGATGAATCCGCCCAACATCAGCCAGAAAAGCACATCCCGCGCACCCACCAATTGATGCCACAGCGGCCGCATCCCGGTATAACTCACCGCCAGCGTTCCCATCATCCCCAGCTCGCCAAACGTAAAAAACGTGACGAACGAAAGCGGATTCATCCCGGTCAAGTACGCCTTGCGGTACGGAATGTACATCGTTCCCCACAAAATCCCCGCACCCAGTGCGGCCCAAACCCCGCGCATGGAATGCGACGCCGGGCCCTGCGCGGAAGAAGCGATCGCCAAGATTGCGGCGCCCACACACATCACTAGCGCTCCACCCAGGACGCCCGCCCAGCGCCGCCAACCGGCCTGGCGCAATTCGTTGAAAAAAATGAATCCCCACAAGATGCCGAGCAGACTGTTTGAATTCCACAGCGGAAACGCGATGCTCAGCCCGACATCGCGGATCGCGAAAATCGTCAGCGTATTGGCCACCGCCCAAAGACATCCGGCAAGAATCGCCCAGATGATCAGATGCGGCGCACGCCGCACATCCGCATGAATCGAAGACGTGCCCAGGATCAAAGCGGGCAAGCTCCAGCGCGCCAGGAAAACGCCGATTACCATGATCAGCGAAATGATCACCGGCGAGATGCCTACCGACACCAGTTTCGTAGGCGCCTCGGCGGCGCCGAGCCACGCCCCCGCAGTAAAACCACAGAGGATTCCCAGCACTTGCAGCTTTCGCGCCCGCGAAGCCTGCTGACCCGCAGTCTGCATCGCCGAATTTGGAAGTGGATCCATATTCCCTCGCGACGCCTAGTGAATGGACCGGAGGAGCAGCAGGCCGCCGATCAGCACCATCACCGGAACCCAAAAGTGAATATCGGTGAGCACGCTCACCAGCCAGCCTCGGTCGTTCGCCACTTCGTGGTTTTCTTTCATGCTCTTCCCCCATTTCCGCGCTAGCGCATTCGAAATCAAGCCGAGGCGCTTGGCGTCAGCCATCCTACGTTGAAGCCGGGGATTTACAACAGGAAGATCGTTGCCATCGCCAGCGAGCCTCCCCGGCAAGTCAAAGCGCGGCGCCAGTTCTTGCGCCAAGTCCTAAGGGGACATGCCGGCAGACCTTCCTACAAAAATAAGACACGGTGATGACACGGAATTCGAATATTCGGAATAAGTTGAGACGGCGTGGCGAGTGGCCCGTTCTTTCCTGACGATCGTACCGAAAGGGACATCGCTCGGTGCGAAAGAGGAATACAGTAGTTGGGCAAGCGGGCTGTGTACGCTAGGGTACAGAAAGGCGGGCCAGTGGCCGGTTCATTGCAATGTACGGATGTATTCGTTATTGGTGGCGGGCCGGCGGGGCTGGCAGTGGCAATCGCCGCGCGCCAGAAGGGGCTGCAGGCAATCGTTGCGGACGGCGCGGCGCCTCCGATCGAAAAGCCTTGCGGCGAAGGGATGATGCCCGAGACGCTGGCGGTCCTGCGAGATCTGGGCGTGGAAATCCCCGCGGGATCAGGCCAGAAATTCCGCGGCATATGTTTTGCCCAGCACGGTGCGCGAGTGGCTGCCGATTTTCCGCAAGGGCCGGGCATAGGCTTGCGGCGGCCGCTGCTCCATGAGCGGCTGATCGCCCGAGCCGAAGAGTGTGGCGCGCAAATGCTGTGGAACACCACCGTCACCGGCATGGATGCGGACACCGTGCAATTCACCCATGGAAAGGTTCGCGCACGGTGGGTCGTGGGAACGGACGGACAAGGTTCGCGGGTGCGGCGGTGGAGCGGGCTGGAAGCGACCAGGAGCAACAAAGAACGATTTACCCGCCGCCGGCACTATCGTGTGAAGCCATGGTCCAGCTATGTAGAGATTTATTGGGGAAAACGTGCACAGACGTATGTGACGCCGATTGGCCGCGAAGAAGTCTGCATCGTGGTGATGGCGGAATGCGCCGAGCACGCTTCCTTCGACAGCGCGCTCCGGGAATTGCCGGAGCTGCAAGAAAAACTTGCTGGCGCCGAATTGAGCGGCCGGGAGCGAGGCGCGGTCACCGCGATGCGCTCGCTCTGCAACGTCCAGCGAGGGAATGTTGCGCTGGTCGGCGACGCCTCGGGTGGCGTGGACGCAATCACCGGCGAAGGGCTTCGGCTGGCTTTTCAGCACGCGCTGCTGCTCGCCGGGGCGATGGCCGCGGGCGATTTGAAGTCGTACCAGCAGGCCCACCGGCAACTCGAAACGCGCCCGATGAGGATGGGCAATCTGATGCTTTGGCTGGGCCGCAACCCGCGCATTCGTGGCCGCGTAATTCGCGCGCTGCAAAGCAAGCCGGATCTCTTCGCGCGCTTGCTGGCTACCCATGTAGGGCAGGGAACTCCCACCGAACTGCTGTCGACCGGTGCCCTCCTGGGCTGGCAACTGCTGGCTGTCTGACCCGGCTCCGGCGCAGAACTGTTCCGAAGCGAACTCCTGCTTGGTTTCATTTTGGGACGGCGTTCCCGA
Source organism: uncultured Acidobacteriota bacterium (assembly GCA_963725655.1). GTDB lineage: Bacteria > Acidobacteriota > Terriglobia > Acidiferrales > UBA7541 > CAVRXT01. The sequence continues at coordinate 305,657 of CAVRYY010000002.1, forward strand.
AATGGAGCGGAAGTGCGCCCCTTCCTGAACCCAGGTTGAACTCATGTTGCTGATCTTAAACAGGATAAATAGGAGATGTTTTTGGGCCTTAGCTTGCAACGTGTGAAGTCTCTAATGCTGGCGATCAGCACCGGATATGCCAGCAGTTGGAAATGAGCGATGAACCACCTCACAGCGCAAGGACAGTAGCGGCGATGCAGTCGCAATGCCCGATACAGCCCTAACGAACGATCCGGCGTCAAATCATTGATGGCCGGCCCGTTTTTGGGCGCCTGTGCTTTTTGCGCATGCTGGTGGCAACTCGCAGTTTTCTGGTGAGCGCGTACGGTGGTATCGTCAACTTAGGATGCTGGAATCGTAGAGTGCGCTATGTCTAATATTCCTCGTCGATCGGGTCTCCGGACACGCCTCCGGGATAATCGCCATCCTTTGCGAAATTCGCTTCTGTGGATCCCGCTGTTTTTGCTGCTGGTTGGCCTGGCAGGCCGCGGCACGGCGATGCCCGCTGAAATTCCCAGCGCTCCAGCCTCTTCCGTTGGACCCGGGGCGCAGTTTGCCATTGCCGACTTGGATGGCGACCTTCGCCCTGACCTGGCCAGCATCCAAGCCGAACCAAACAGTTCCGCCACAACCAATTACTGGATCCAGCTGCAGCTCTCCACCACCGGATGGCAATCGATTCGGGTTGTCGCGCCTTCCGGCGGCCTGCGCATTGAGACCCGCGACGTCAACGGAGACAACGCCATCGACCTGGTCCTGGCCGAGTCTTGGTTCAATCGGCCCGTCGCGATCTTCCTCAACAATGGTCATGGTGGTTTTTCGCGGGCGGCAACATCCGCGTTCCCCGGAGCCTTCCGCGAATCCGAAACGAATTGGTCCTCTTCGAGCGCCACCAGTCTCGCGACAGTCGCGGTTGGCGTTCCCCCGCAGTCTGGCGCCGGCGTTCGCAGTGAAGAAAATGATTTGCGCCGCGGCCAATCGCCGCGGCGATGGATTTCCCGCGGGACGCCCGGCTTTACAGCCAGCCCGTTCTTAGTCTCCCAGGCAGGCCGCGCACCACCCTCCGCAACTCCTCACAATTAGCCGCTTCTATCGTCGATAGCTACCCCTGCGCGACAGCTCTTTCGCCACAGGGGTGCTGACCGATTCCCAAATCCCACCGGAACCACGTGGGTTGCTTCTGGGAGTGGGCGCCGCAGTTTTAACTGAATCTTGCAATCCCAGGTGAGGTCGTCCCATGAAACGCACGGAGTGCCGAATATTTGCGGTGGCATTTATCCCCATGCTGATTCTCGCAGGGTGCGGCAGCACCCAGGCGGATCCTGCAGCAGAAGCTCCGCCTCCCGCTCAGGTGGAGCACGAACAGGATCTGAACGTGATCCAGGTAGATCATCCCGAACAATTTCCGGTGGGCGCGGTGGTCAGCCATCCCTCCACCTCGCAGTTGGTGGTCACCGGTACGGTGAATCCTGACGTCGCACGCACCGTTCCGGTGATTTCGCTCGCCGCCGGACGCGTCATCGATGTTCGCGCCCGCCTGGGCGACACCGTGAAAAAAGGCCAGCTCCTGATGCGTGTGCAAAGCACCGACGTGTCTGGCGCTTTCTCCGATTATCGCAAGGCTCTGGCCGATGAAGTTCTCCTGCGCTCCCAGCTTGACCGCAGCAAGGATTTGTACGCGCACGGGGCAATCGCGACGAACGATCTCGAGATGGCTCAGGACGCCGAAGACAAAGCCAAAGTCGACGTCGAAACCAGCGCTGAACATTTGCGTGTGCTCGGCAACGATCCCGATCATCCGAGCGGAATCGTCGATATCTTGGCCCCGGTTTCCGGCGTAATCACCGATCAGGAAGTTACCAACGCGGCAGGTGTGCAGGGCCTTTCCTCGCCAAACCCGTTCACGATTTCGGATTTGTCGTCCGTGTGGGTGGTGTGCGACGTGTACGAAAACGATCTTCCCGCCGTGCGCCTCGGCGAGACCGCCGACATCCGCCTGAGCGCTTACCCGGACCAGGGCCTGAAGGGCGCTATCGGAAATATCGGCGCGATTCTCGACCCGAGTATTCGTACCGGAAAAGTTCGCGTCGAAGTCCGCAACCCGGGATTCATGCGTCCGGGGATGTTTGCAACCGCAACGTTTCATGGTTTGAAGAAGGAAGCCCATGCCGCGGTTCCGGCATCCGCGATTTTGCATTTGCACGATCGCGACTGGGTATACACCCCGGCGGGAAATCACCAGTTCCGCCGCTTGCAGGTAGTTGGTGGCGACACCCTCTCCGACGGAATGCAGGAGATCGTATCCGGGCTGCAGCCAGGCCAGAAAGTGGTAACCAACGCGCTAGCGCTGCAAAACACCGTCGACAATGAGTGACACCGTAAACACCGGCGGCGCACAAGGGAACGTGAAATGATTCGTAAACTGGTCGATTTTGCGCTGGAAAACCGATTTCTGGTGCTCGCCGCAGCAGTTTTGCTCTTTGGTTGGGGCGCAATTTCGTTTCACAACCTGCCCGTCGAAGCCTATCCCGACGTGGCCGACAACTACGTCGAGATCATCACCCAGTGGCCCGGTATTTCCGCCGAGCAAATCGAGCAGCAGGTGACCATCCCGCTGGAAATCTCGATGAATGGGATTCCTCACATCACCCATCTGCGCTCGTTTTCCCTCTTCGGGCTTTCCGACCTGAAATTGGTTTTCGATGACGAAGAGGCCAACGCCTGGGATCGCGAACGAGTTCTTGAGCGGCTATCACAAGTCACTTTGCCGGCTGGGGTAGTGCCCCAAATGGGTACCGACTGGAGCCCGGTCGGACAGATCTACTTTTTCACGCTGCACAGCACCAATCCCGAGTACGACGTCATGGAGCTGAAGTCGCTCGAGGATTGGGTTGTCGAGAAAAACTTCAAAGGAGTGCCCGACGTCGTCGATGTCTCCAGCTTCGGTGGTCCCACCCGCGAATACCAGGTTCGCGTCGATCCCAATAAACTCATCGCCTACGGGCTCAGCCTGGCCCAGGTCGAGCAGCAGCTAACCAACAACAATATGAATGCCGGCGGCAGCTTCATCGAATCCGGCTTGCAGCAAGTGAATCTTCGGGAAGTCGGCTTGATGAAGGACGTGCAGGACATTGAAAAAACGGTGATCGCCACCAAGAGCGGCACTCCTCTGCACGTCAAGGACATTGCCGTAGTTTCGCAAGGCCCGAAGATCCGCCTGGGCCAGTTTGCGCGGGCGATTCATCGCGAAGACGGCAAAATAATCGATAACGACGATGTGGTCTCTGGCATCGTTCTATTGCGCAAGGGCGCCAATGCTGATGAGGCGCTGCGCGGGATTCACGCCAAGGTCAAAGAGATGAACGATCACATTTTGCCCACTGGCGTTAAGGTGATTCCCTTTGTCGACCGCAGCGACTTGGTGCACTACACCACCCATACCGTCCTGCACAACCTCGCGGAAGGCATTATTCTGGTGGTCATCGTTCTCTTGCTGTTTCTGGGGAATGCCCGCGGGGCAATCATCGTCGCCGTCACCGTGCCGTTCTCGTTGCTCTTCGCCGCCGCTTGCCTCAGCTTGAAGCATATTCCTGCAAACCTGTTGTCGCTTGGCGCCCTGGATTTCGGAATGGTCGTCGACGGCGCCGTGGTCATGGTTGAAAACATTGTCCGTCATATGAGCCGGCCATCAGGCGAGAACGGCTCGAAGAGCGCTCTCGAGGTGATCCGTCAGGCCGCGCACGAAGTCCAGCGCCCGGTGTTCTACGCCATTGCCATCATCGTAACCGCATACCTGCCGATCTTCACTCTGCAACGCGTGGAAGGACGGCTGTTCAAGCCGATGGCCTGGACCGTAGCGTTCGCGCTTCTGGGCGCCCTGATATATTCCATGCTGGTTGCGCCGGTGCTTTCCAGCTTTCTGTTTTCCCGGAATATGCGCGAGTGGCGTAACCCGGTGCTGATCTATCTCACCGATCGATACCGCAAGGCGGTTCGGTGGGCCATCGAGCATCGCCGGGTTACCCTGGGAATCGCCGGGTTCAGTTTATGCGTCGCTGCGTATCTCATGTTTGGCGGAGTCATCGGTTCGGAGTTTCTCCCGCACCTGGACGAAGGAGCGCTTTGGGTCCGCGGTACTCTGGCTCCCAGCACTGGACCCACCGAGGGCATCCGCGTTTCCAATCAAGCCCGCTCAATCCTTTGCTCTTTCCCCGAAGTGCCGCAGTGCACCAGCCAGGTGGGCCGCCCGGATGACGGCACGGACACCACCGGATTTTTCAACACCGAATATTTCGTCGATTTGAAGCCAAAAGAACAGTGGCGGCCTGTCTTTCACGAAAATAAAGACGAACTGATCGCGGCGATGAACAGGGAACTCAACAAGATCCCCGGCGTCGAGTGGGGTTTTTCTCAGCCCATTGAAGACAACATGGAAGAGGCGGTCAGCGGTGTAAAGGGCGAACTAGCCACCAAAGTGTACGGCGAGGACCTGAAAGTTCTCGAGGATAAAGCCGATCAAATCGTGGACGTCATGCGTCACGTCCGAGGCACCGAGGATCTGGCCGTTTTTCGCGCCCTCGGTCAACCGAACATCAACTTTGAGGTGGACCGCGATCGCGCTGCTCGATACCAAATCAACGTCGCGGATATCCAGGATGCCATCCAAACCGCGGTCGGGGGCACCGCTCTTACCCAAGTGTTGAAAGGCGAGGCGCGATACGACCTGGTCCTGCGTTACCTCCCGGAATCCCGTACCACCAGGGAAGCGATCGAGAACATTCGCCTATTGTCCCCGTCCGGCGAACGCGTCGCTCTTTCTCAGCTCTGCAAAATCGAGGAGCGTGAAGGCGGCTCGGAAATCTACCGTGAAGGAAACGAGCGCTACGTGGCAATCAAGTACAGCGTTCGCGGCCGCGACCTGGGTGGCGCGGTAGAAGAGGCAATGCGCAAAGTAAACCAGCAGGTGCAGCTCCCGCGCGGGTATCACCTCGAGTGGGAAGGCGAATACGAAAGTGAAAAGCGCGCCCAGGCGCGTCTGATGATCATCGTGCCGCTAACCGTGCTGGTGATTTTCATCATTCTCTATACGATGTTTCGCTCTCCGAAGTGGGCCGTACTCATCCTCGCCACAGTTGCGATGGCCAGCGTCGGAGGCCTCTTAGCCCTGCTCTTTACCGCAACTCATTTCAGCGTTTCCTCCGGCGTCGGTTTCTTGGCCCTTTTCGGTGTCTCCGTTCAAGCCGGCGTGATCATGCTCGAATATATTAATCAACTTCGCGCCGCGGGCCATCCCATCGAGGTTGCCGCGATTGAGGGCGCGGTTCTCAGGCTTCGTCCGATCATGATGACCATGCTGGTAGCCACACTGGGTCTGCTGCCTGCCGCGCTGTCTCGCGCCATCGGTTCCGATTCCCAGCGCCCATTCGCAATTGTCATCGTCGGCGGCCTGATGGTGAACCTGGTGATGAGCATCTTCATTCTCCCTACGCTGTACGTCTGGTTCGCCCGGGAAGGCGATCAACTCCCCGAGCCAGAGGAATCATTCGAGAGTTGATTCTGCAATCCAGCCTCTAGCTAGTTCCGGCAGTATCCACAGAAATGATCTCTTCCGCCGGTTTCCTGGGGCGTGCTAGCCTCCTGTGGAGATGACCCTAATACCGTCAGGCAGCGAGCGCTGGCTGTTGCGGCACTCCGGTTGTGAAAGGCTGGACGGATGCCTGGATCAACTTTCCTCATGCTTCGCCGGCCAGAACTTTCCCTTTTGGGGATGAGTGAAACGTTCATTTTGTTGCGATTCAGCCACTTTCTGCCTCTTGTTTTCAGCGAGATGCGAGGGGGTATCTCTACAAGGTTGTTATTGGATTCTTCGTTCTCCCTTTTGCAGTTGCAAGTGAACCATTGGTATTGACCCAGAGCGAGGTCCGGCGTATTGTCTTGCGCAATGAGCCTGCTCCGCACTGGACGGCTTGTCGATTGAAAGCACACTAACCGGGCCCAGATCAGTCATTAAGGAGCACACGATGCGCACACACCGTTTACTCTGCATCGCGCTAATTTGCCTTTTCGCGTCCCCTGTTTTCGCGCAGAACCACAAGATTGACTTCGAAGATTTTGCCGGACCCAGCCGCTTCGACGCCGTGCAGGCCCCGGCGCGATCGCTTTCCGCCACCATCTCCGGCGGAGAAGTCTTGCGCAACGCCACCCTCGGCGCGGTGGCGAGAAGCGCGGCATACGCCACGTCGCATGAATGCGCTGGATGCTCGCCCGAAATTTCGATTCACTTCAATCAGCGCGTCGCCAACGTCCAGGTGTCGTATCACAGCGAGCAGAGCATCGATGTCCGCTATGTCACCGAAGACGCCGAGGGCCGCCTCGAAGAAGCCACTCTTCCGGAAAGCTTGAGCGCCGGAACCGGCACTGTGAATTTGCCTTTCACAAACATCCGCCAGGTTACTCTCGCCAACAATGCTTCGGATTTTGTAATGGCGGTCAACGCGATCACCTTTGCCGCCACCGCCGGCCCGGTGTTGATCGATCCGGTTGTCGCAGGATTGCTAAGCGGCTCGGCGGTTACCACCACGGTCAACTCGATTGCAGCGGCGACCACCGGCCTGGTTCAAGGCGTAGCTGCGGATGGAACCACTCAGGCTGTGCTGCGCATTCCCGCCGCCAGCGTCGGCCAAACATTCACCGTGGCGATAATCAACGATCAAGGCGTGGCCAGCACTTCCGTGCCGAATGACGGCGGCGTGATGGCGCTCGGAGCGAGCACCAGCACGTTGGCCAGTTCGTTGGTGGTCACCGCGGTCACCACTTCAGCGGGAGCGGAAGCATTCGCAATTTATCGCGGGGCTGTGAATTTTTCGCGAGGAACCGCCGACAACACGTTGACAACGCGCAGCGTCACCTTGCGCGCGACGCCCGCCACCGGGACTGCAACCAACACTGCGGTAACCGTTGCGCGTCCTCCGGTAGTGCTGGTGCACGGCTTGTGGGGAAATGCGTCGAGCTTCAATAATTTCACGCCGTTGACCACCGATACCAACTTCAGTGTGAGCCGGGCAGTCTATTCCAATGCGATTACCGGAGTCACCAGTACCACGCCTGCTTTTTCGAGCAGCGTGGATTCTTCGATTGAGGCGAATTCGCTCGGCTTCGCATACAACGCGCCCTCGGTGCTCACGCAAATCAACAATTTCATCGCCGCCTACCGCACCAGCGCCAACGTAGCCGCAGTGAAGGCCGACATCGTAGCGCACAGCATGGGTGGCGACATTTCGCGCACCGCCTTTCTGCTTTCCACTTTTCTCAGCGCCAACACATTTGGCGCGGGGCCCATCAACAAGCTGATTACCATCGCCACCCCGCATTTGGGCACGCCGGTTGCCGCCGATTTATTGGCCAGCAATAACCAGTGCGCTAGGAACGTTCTCGCTTCCGACGGCGACATCGCGCTCCAATCGGCTACTTTCTCGGGAACCACCGCCGACGGTGCGGTGTATGATCTGGAAGGAAATGGCTACGGAAGCAGCTTGAGCACGGCCTTGACCAATTTGAAAGCGACCCAGCCTTTCCCCACCGCGTACATCGCCGGTATCGCCACGTCCGCCAATCTGAAAGGCCTGAGCTGCGTCTTCTGCGACGCCGAAGCGCTCCGACTGCTGTGTTCCGGTAATCCTCTCGCATCGGATCTCACTGCTTCGAAGTGGACCACGATTTACGGGCAGAACAACGACACCATCGTCCCGCTGGATAGCGCGCTCAACAACCTCACCGGACTGCAGTATTCCGGCGTGATTCATACCGCGGCGCTCGAGACGCTGGACTTCGACGGACCCTCGGTGCTTGATCCTGCGTCAACGATTTCGACCGAGGTGATCGCCCTGTTGAATGAAGCGCCGACCGGCGCCAACTTTCATTAGAGAGTTCCATCACCTTGATTACGCCGCATCCTCGAGACAAGTAAACGAGCAATGGATCGAGCCGTGGGAGGAACGAAATGCGAATGAATAAATTGGCGGGGCAGATCGCAGCCATCGTGGCCCTGGGCGCAGCAATCATCGCGGTCCCGAGCAGGGCCCAACAGAATCTGGTGCGCATCCTCTCGCCGTCGGGCGCCGTGGCGAGACCGGGACAAACGATTACGATTGCCGTGGCCGCGGACGCTTCGGTAGAGAAGCTCGTGCTGATCGGGCAACATCCGCTGGGGCCGGGCCGGGTACTCACCGGAGGAGCGCCCGGAATCATGGCGCGCGGCCAGGGCGAATCAAGGCCGATCCAATTTCAGGTCCGGATTCCCGCGGACACCCGGCCGGGGACCTACCACGTCACGGCCATGGGGCGAGTTGCCGGCGGCGAAGTGGAGTCCGAAGCGGTGACCATCGATGTGGAGAAATCCGAGGAGCCGGTGAGAATTTGGGCGGAGCCGGCGCTGATCCAGTTCGCACGCGTGGGAGATGAAATTCCGGTGCGCGTGCTCGGCACCTTTGCGGACAGCTCGAATGAGGAGCTCACTCGATCCAGCAAGACGACCTTCACTTCCGCCGATCCGCGCGTCGCCACCGTGAACGCCAGCGGCATGGTGACCGCGGTCGCGCCAGGAAGAACCACAATTCAGGCGCGCACGCCTTCATCCGATTACTCGATTCCCGTCCGCGTGCCATAAGCCTGGGCGCATAGTCCCAGGGGCGTGAAGCGGCGGTCACCTGGGCCGTCCAACTCCTGCTCAGGCGTAACTGACCTTCGCGCCCACATTCTTCTCAGCACGCTCTCGCGTGACCCGCTCGAGGTAGCCGCTCGAACGAAAAGCTTGCATGGGGTCTTCGGGCAACCCACGAGCTTTGCGCCATTCTCGAATTACCGGCCGGACGTCTTGCCAGAAAGCCCCGCGCAGCGTTTCTTCCGCATCGACCAACGAGCAATCTTGCTGCAGCTTGGCCAGCCGTTCGTGATCCACCAGAGCGGCCCGCGCGTAAAGTTCCTGAGCGGTGCAGACGGTCTGGATCATCGCTTCGATCTTCCCCTTGAGGTTGTGGCTTTGGTCGACCATGTAGGCGATGTCGCCAGTGGATTGGGTTTCCCACTCGAACATCCTGATCTCGTGAAAGATTCGGAAGATCTGGTACGGGTCAATCGAGCCCAGCGTTAGATCGTCGTCGGCGTAGCGGCGATCGTTGAAGTGGAACCCGCCCATCATGTCTTTGTGCAAGAGCCACGCGACAATCTGCTCGATATTCTGCGCTTGATAATGATGCCCGGTATCCACAAGCACTAACGCTTGCGGCCCAGCTTCTTTCGCCAGGAGATACGCCATGCCCCAATCGGCGATGTCGGTATGGTAGAAGGCGGGTTCGAAGGGCTTGTATTCCACCAGCAAGCGCTGGCCCGGCTTCATCGCGGCGTGGACTTCTTTGAGGCCTTCCTCGAAGTAGCCAATGCGCGTGCGGATATTCTGGGTGCCCGGATAATTGGAACCGTCCGCAAACCAGGGGGAAATATCGCGCGAGCCGAGAGCGTCGGCGATCTCGACGCAATCGAGCATGTGACGAATCGCGGCTCGGCGAATGTTCGGATCCGGATTGCCCAGCGAGCCGTATTTGTATTCCTGATTTTGAAAGACATTGGGATTGGTCGATCCCGGTTGAACGGAAAAGCGCTTCGCCAACTTCTCGACTTTGCCGACATCCTTCACGCCGTTGGGCAGATCCCACTGAACGTGAAGCGCCATGGTCGGACAGGCTCCGGTGACCGCGTGAACCTGCGCGGCATCGCTGAACTTTTCCTCGATATTCGTCGCCGCGGCGAGCTGAATGAATTTCCCGAAGCGGGTGCCGGTATTCGCAAATCCCCAGGAAGGGAGCTCGACGTTGAATTTGTTCAGCGCATTCCATACAACTTCGACCGACTTGTCCGTCATAGCAAAGTCTCCGTTCGACGAGTTGGATGCTTGGTTGGTGGTTGACACTAAGGGGCCTCGCGATCAGTCGACATCGCCAGGGTCTTCGCCGACATCTGCTCTGCCCATTTCGCGACCGATTCGGCGGTAACTCCCGTGGATGGATTTCCACCGCGCTCGAGGGCGGCCATCTGAACAGCAAAATTACCGATGGTGGCGCTCTCCGTGAAACCGAGAATAATCTCCAAACCAGTATGCTGTGCGGTGAGATGATTCAGCAAGGTGTTCTGATTTCCTCCGCCAACGATGAACAGGCGCTTGAGTTTTTTACCGGTGAGCGCGCCGATCGAAGAAAGCACTTCCGCGTAGCGCGCGGCCATGCTGTGCAAGACAGTGTTGGCCAGGGACAAAATCGCGGCGCCATCGGCTCCGAATCCCGGCTGTCCGAGCCGCTCGATCTGCGCATTTATCTTGGCGATGGCATTGCCGGGCAGCATCAATTGTGGATCATCCACATTGATCAGAGCCGGAGGCCGCGGCAACGATGCGCAATGCGCGAGAAGGTCCGGCAACGACCACCGATTTCCTCGCCATTCCCATTCATCCATGCACTGCCGCAGCAGCCACATGCCGTTTACGTTCTTCAGGAAGCAAATCTTTCCGCCCACGCCGCCGAGATTGGTGAAGTTCAAACATCGCGCGCTGTCACTTACACAGGGAGAGTCCAAAACCGTTCCGACCAAGGACCACGTTCCGGAGCTGATGAAAGCCCAGTCGTCACCTGCCGCGGGGATCGCGGCCACGGCCGACGCGGTATCGTGGCACGCCGGGACGATGACTTGCGTTTCCCGGAACTCCGGGAGGCGAGAGATCTCACCGGTCACCGGGCCAAGCACAGAACCACTGGGGACAATCTCGGGCGCCGCGGATACGTCCAGGTCCAGCTCTCGAAAGATTTCGGCGCACCAGCGATGGGTTCCCAACTGGACCAGTCCGGTATGGGTTGCGTTGGTGTATTCGCTCACGCGCTTTCCGCATAGGCGATAGGTAACGAATTCGGGTAGGTTGAGCCACGGGAAGCTCGGATCCGAACCGGCGAGCTTATCCGCGTATAACTGGTAGACGGTGTTGATGCGAAGGATCTGAATTCCAGTCAGCGAGTAGAGGCGAGCAGGAGGCGAGATCGAGTGCACTTTGTTTTCGGCCGTTTCGGTTCGTGCATCGCGATGGCAGAAGGGAAGCGCGGCCGGATTGCCGTTGGCGTCGAGTCGCACGTAATCGACTGCCCAGCCATCCACCGCAATGGATGCGACGCCCTCCGGTGCGCGGGCGGCGCAGGAACGCAAGCCAGTTACGACGCCATCGTAAATAGCGTCGATATCCCAACGCAAGCCGTCGTTGGTGGAAACCGGTGCGTTCGCAAACCGATGAATGACCTCGACCTCTGGCACGGTACGGTTCCAACGGAGGAGGGATATCCGGCAACTCTGCGCGCCCAAATCGATCGCAACCAAAGCCTTCCGGTTTGCCGCTGACACCATAGAGTTTCGCTTGCCTCTAGTGCATGACTCGGTCAAGAAGCGCGGAGCTTAACGAAGAAAAGCCTCCGTCAAACCACCATCTACAGGGATCAGATGACCGGTGGTGCAACGCGCCTGTGGTCCGGCCAGAAATAGAATGGCCGCCGCGCAATCCTGAGGATCGATAGGTTGGTGAGTAAGGGTGCGCTTGGCGTAGAACACCGCGAGTGCGGAGCGGAGCTCTTCATCGGAAGCTCCCTGTTCAAAAGGAATCGAATACTTGGTAAGCGAGGCGATGACTCGATCGCGAGGAAACATGGTCGAGCCTTTGACCACCGTCGCCGGGCTGATTCCGTTCACTCGAACTTTCGGCGCCAGCGAAATCGCGTATTCGCGAATGATGTGGTTCACCGCGGCTTTGCTTACGTCGTACGCTTCGCTCCCGTGCTTGGGGACGACCGCGTTGGCCGAACTCACCAGCACCACGCTAGCGGTGAGATCCTGCTCGCGCAATATTTTCGAGGCTTCCTCGATCAAGCGATGATTCGCGGTGACGTTCACATCCAGAGTGAGGCCCCACTGGGCGTCGGTGATCTGGCCATCGAGTGAGGACGGGAAAATCGCGGCGGTGTTGACGAAGATGTCGAGACCCCCGTACGCGGCAACTATTTCGGCGAGTGCTTTGCGAATCGATTCGCGGTCGCGAATGTCGATGGCGACCGCAATGGCGGCTTCCTTTCCGGCAATCTTTTGAGCTTCGACGGCAACGGCGCTGGCTGCCTGCAAGTCTCGATCGGCGACCACGACGTGCGCGCCGCGGTGCGCTGCGAGCAGCACCGTCTCCCGGCCTACACCGTTCCCGCCGCCAACCACCAGGCAAATTTGGCGGCTCAGCTCTTTTTCCGGGGGCTGCCGGCGAATCTTTGCTTCCTCCAACTGCCAGTACTCGATTCGAAATGCCTCAGACGGCGGCAGAGCCACGTAATTGGAGTAAACGCTGAATGCTGCGGTCTTCGCGGCAGGACCGGCCTGCGGCAGAACGGCTGGAGTGGCCGCAGATCCCAAAGCGCTCGCGCCTTCCATGACGTGAATGGCGTTGGTGTAGAACTCACCGGTGATGCGAGCTTCGGTTTTGTTTTTGCCAAAACTGAACATGCCGATGCCGGGCACCAACACAACGGTGGGATTGGCGTCGCGCATTTTGGGAGAATCGGGCTGAGCGAAGGACGCATAGTAGGCGGCATACTCTTCGCGATAGTGGGCAAGAGCGTCGTCGATCGACTGACGCAGCCCGGAGAGGTCGGCCTGTGGCTGCCATGGCACGAACAGCGGCCGGATCTTGGTGCGGATGAAATGGTCGGGGCAACTGGTTCCAAGATGCGCGAGCTTCCGGGCATCCGCGGAATTGACGAAACGCAGCACCTCAGGAAGATCGTTGAAATTGCCGATGAGGCGCTGCCTGGCAGAAACGCGGCCGCGCACGAACGGGAAAATCTGATGGGCCAGCGAGCGATGATTCTCCAGAGTCGTAGCGCGGGATGCGCCAAACAGATTGGTTCCGCGCCGTTCCAAGTGATCCGCTACGAACTGCCCGAGCTGGTCGATCATCGTGAGGGTATTCAGGTAGCATTCGCGTTGGGTGTTTCCCCAAGTAAAAAGACCGTGGCCGCCCAGAACGATGCCGTCGGAGTCCGGCGTCTGCTTGATGGCTTCGCGCAGCATCATGGCCAGCTCAAAGCCCGGCCGCTGCCACGGCAGCCAGATCAGATTATGAGCGTAGATACGGTTGAACTCCTGCATCTTCTCGCGGCCATTCGCGGCGGCGGCCAAGGCAATGCCCCAATCGGGATGGAGGTGGTCGATGTGTTTCGCGGGAAGGAAGGCGTGCAGGGCAGTGTCGATGGAGGTTGCTACGGCGTTATTACCGAAAGTGCAGAGCGGGTACATGGCGACCATCTCGTCTTCCAGGGCGACGCCGCGGTAGCGGCCCGCGAGGGCGTGCAGTTTGTCCAGATAGAGAGTGGCAAAGCCGGAGCGCTGAATGCTGCCGATGTCACCGCCGCTGCCTTTGATCCATAAGACGTCTCTTGGAGAATCGTCGAGGGGATCGCTGGCGACAATTTTGGAACTGGTGTTACCGCCGCCAAAGTTGGTGATGCGGAGATCGGAACCCAGGAGGTTGGAGCGGTAACGCAGGAGCTCGGCATCGTCCAGGGTGTCGGCGATACGATCGTCCCAGCGATCTTCCAAATGGCGGAGTGTTTCCTGGATATTCATGAGGCCCCTGGAAAAGACGTCGAAGACCAGCAGCCATAATGGCAGCACAAGAACGTCGCGACAGGAAAACCCCAAGACGATACTGCAACAGTTCCATTAGTGCAATAGATTAATAATTTCAATAGGCACAATACGCGAAGCGAATCGCTACTTGGCCGCCCGAGCCTTTTTGGGGGCGCGATTCGAAGTGACCAGCTTGTGCTTTATGTAATTGTACGGCGGGGCGCTTTGGCCGTTGAGAATCGCGAGCCCCAATTGAACCAGTTGGGGGCCGTAGCTTGCGGCTTGGTGGGAGACGGAAGCGATGAAGCAGCTGCCCGGAACGGCCAGCTCGTCGAGGGCCTCGGGAATGCAGTCTTGACCGACGATGGCCACGTCACTTTCGCGCTTCGCTTCGCGAACGGCTTGCAGCGCTCCGAGCGCGCTGGTATCCGTCGCCGCAGCAACGAGTACACCACGCTCGTTGGGGTGTTTACGCAGGAAGTCGCGCACCAAGCGATGTCCTTTTCCACGGAGTCCCTCGGCATTGAGCGAAACATACTTCTCATCCCGCAACTCGGGAAGTTTGGAGCGAATACCGGCAAAGGCGCCGGTGATGCGGCTATGAACGAGAGGTCCGGCTTCCTGAATATCCAGGCCAACCGCCCAGCTCACCTCGCCTCGCCAGTTCTGCTTGGCGTGCTGGGCCAGGAACACGCCCGCTTCATGGCCCACGCGGTAGTTGTCGACGCCCAGGAAGGTGGCGTGGGGATGGGGAATGTCGACGGCAATCAGTGGAATTCCGGCGCCGTGGATTTTGTCGGCGATGGCCGGAGCGATGCGCTGGTCGATCTGAAACTCGATGACCAAATCGACGGCTTGGCGGACAAACTCCTCGGCATTTTTCAGGGCGGTGGCGGCGTCGTATTTGTTATCGAGCACCAGCAGGTCCACACCGGCGGAAGCGGCAGCGGCGGTGAGGCTCTCGCGAACTGCTTCGGAAAAAGGCATTTCCGAGGATTCTCCGGCAAAACCAAAACGCACCTTGCGGGGCCTGGCGACCAGGCGGTACAAACCGTTTTCAGACTGGGCGAGATAGCCGCGGTGGGTGAAGGTCTTGAGGATGCGATAGACGGTGGTCTTGGAGATGTTGGTACGCTGGAAGATTTCTTCGAGAGATTTTGCCTGGTTTTCGGTTTGCAGCAACTCGAGGATGTCCAGAGCCTTGGAGAGCACCGGGATGAGATAAAGACGGGGCGGACCGCTCCGTTGCCGGTTGTTTCTCATATGAATTAGTATAGCGCAGGATGGCGGTTTTGGTTTTGATTTCAATAGATACATAGCTTTTGTATTGACGCTGGGATGGAGTGAGAACTACAGTCTCCCGTTGCGTCCGGCTGGCTGCTGTGCGGCGGCCGGAATACTTGCGTGCAACAGTTTCGCTTAATGGTGGAAAGGATATCCGGTGGGACCAAACCCAATGCTCGGCGTATTTTTTCATTGGCTAGGCGGATTGGCGTCGGGAAGTTTCTACGTGCCGTACCGCAAGGTGCGGGTGTGGGCATGGGAAACTTACTGGCTGGTCGGCGGATTCTTCAGTTGGATCATCGCGCCGTGGATCCTTGCCACATTCATGACCAGCGATCTGATGGGAGTAATTCACGAAGCGCCTGGACAGAGTCTGTTTTGGGTGTACACCTTTGGCGTGCTGTGGGGATTTGGCGGACTGACTTTTGGGTTGACCATGCGTTACCTGGGAATGTCGCTGGGTATGGCCGTGGCGCTGGGGTACACCGCCGCTTTCGGGACGCTGATGCCGCCGATTTTTCGCGGGCAGTTCGCGAGTGAAGTGCTGGGGACAACTTCGGGTTTGACGATTCTAGCCGGCGTGGGAATTTGTCTCTTGGGGATTGTATTTGCAGGCGCGGCGGGAATGTCGAAAGAGAAAGAGATGTCCGACGAGCAAAAACGCGCGTCGATCAAGGAGTTCAACCTTAAGAAAGGCCTGCTGGTGGCTACCTTTTCGGGCGTGATGAGCGCGTGTTTCGCCTACGGGTTGGCCGCCGGAGACCCGATCAAAGCGATCACCCTTCATCACGGCACTTCCACACTGTGGCAGGGGCTCCCGGTGCTGGTGATTCTGCTGCTCGGGGGATTCACAACAAACTTTATCTGGTGCGTGATTCTGAATATCCGCAACCGGACCGGATCGCAATATTTCAGTTCCAGGTTCAGCGAGGCGGTTCCTGCCCGCGGCGACGAACCGATACTGGAAAACCCGACCGATGCACCAGGGGAGGAAATGGCAGAGATGGCCGAGCTGAAAGAGCCCAGTCTTTCGCGGGCGCCGATGCTCTCGAACTATTTCTTCTCCGCGCTCGCCGGAACGATCTGGTACTTCCAGTTTTTTTTCTACACGATGGGCGAGACGCAGATGGGCCGGTATAAATTCTCGAGCTGGACGCTGCACATGGCCAGCATCATGGTCTTCAGCACGCTGTGGGGCATTGCGTTGAAGGAATGGAAAGGGGTCGGCGTTCGCACCAAGGTGCTGGTAGGATTGAGCCTTCTGGTGCTGGTGATGTCTACGGTGGTGGTGGGGTATGGAAATTATTTGGGGACAACCGGTGCGGCGGGCAAATCGTCGGCAAGGCGATCGGACGCGGTATCGGCAATCAGCGCAATTCACAGGTAAACAGGTGAGCAAGACTCCGTGAGCTCTCGTCTCTCTTCCCGCGTAATTAACATAGAGGATTTGCGTCGAATGGCACGGCGGCGGTTGCCGCGGGTGGTATTCGACTATCTGGACGGCGGCGCGGAAGGGGAAGTGACGCTGCGAGAGAATTGCCGGGTATTTGAGGACGTTTCGTTTCGTCCCCGGCAGGCGGTTTTCGTCGACGAGTGCGACTTGCGAACGCGGGTTTTGGATTTCAATTTATCGTTTCCGGCGATTCTGGCGCCGGTGGGCTACAGCCGGATGATGCATCCGAAGGGGGAAATGGGCGCAGCGGCAGCGGCGGGAGCTGCAGGAACCGCGTTTATATTGTCGACTATTTCCGGGCATAAACTGGAAAACGTGCGTGCCGTCTCGACCGGGCCGACATGGTACCAGCTCTATTTGGTAGGTGGTCGGGCGGTGGCTGAAGCGGCCCTGGAGCGAGCGCAAAAGGCCGGTTATTCGGCGTTGGTTATCACCATCGACACCGCGGTCGCGGGAATGCGAGAACGCGATTACCGGAACGGAATGTCGCAATTATTGAGCACGTCGGTATTCGCCAAGGTGCCATATTTGCATCACTTTCTTGCACATCCGCGATGGCTGGCCGCATTTCTCATGGACGGCGGCACTCCGCGTTTAGAAAATATCGTGGTGCCGGGCAAAGGGCCAATGCGCTTGATCAACGTCGGGGCCGCGTTGGCGCGAGCAGTGGTCACTTGGGAGGACATGCGCTGGCTGCGGGGCCTGTGGAAGGGTCCAATCATTGTTAAGGGCGTGATGACTGGCGACGACGCGAGACATGCGATCGATGTAGGCGCGGCCGCGGTGGTGGTTTCCAATCACGGAGGGCGGCAACTGGACGGCGTTTCGGCGACGCTTCGGGCGCTGCCGGAAGTGGTGTCAGCAGTGAACAATCAGGTGGAAGTACTGATGGATGGCGGCGTTCGTCGCGGGGCGGATATCGTGAAGGCGATTTGCCTGGGAGCGCGGGCGGTGCTGATCGGGCGGGCGTATGCGTATGGCATGGCTGCCGCCGGGCCCGCAGGAGTTGAGCGGGCTTTGGAAATCTTGCGGGCGGACATGGAGCGCACACTGCGGTTGCTGGGCTGCGCTTCGGTTTCCGCGCTGGATGCGTCTTACGTGGATGTGCCTTCGGACTGGAACCGGGAGCGCCGCCGCTAGCGGTTTCGATCAGTAGCCAGGGCTCGGTGTTGCCCTCGACCTCTTGCTGGGTGACATCTTCGAGCGCGCGCCCCTTACGGCAGCGCCACTTCGAACTGGTAGGCGCCGGCGGGGATTTCATAGGTGACGCTGCTGCCGCCATTTGTGGGCGAGCCGTGGATCTTTTTACTTTGTGACAAAGGTAATCCATCGAGCTTGAAGGATTTTTCTTGTTCCGCGGAGAGCGGCAAATTTCCGCTGGCGTTCGCCGGGACGGTTAGATTCCAAGTAACTTTGTTTCCGGCGATCGACCACGCGGAGTGAATGGCACCGTACGAAGATTCGTACGAAAAATCCAGGCTGCCCAATCGCTTGTCGAAATTGGGATGCAGAAGGATGGCGTGGAATCCTGGGTTGTCAGCCAAGGTGTCGATTCCCGCGGCATAGCGATAGATCCAGTCGGCGACGGCGCCGTACGCGTAGTGATTGTAGGAATTCATGCTGGGGTCATTGCGCATGGCATCGCCATTCCAGCGTTCCCACATGGTGGTCGCGCCGTGTTCGACGAGGTAGCCCCACGACGGGTTTTCGGTGCTGAGAAGCAGGCGGTAGGCGACGTCGGCGTGTCCGGTATCGGTGAGGGCACTCAGCAAGTAAGGAGTACCCAAAAATCCGGTACCGAGGCGCCAATGATTGGCTTCCAGGCGATCCACCAACCGTTTTGCGGCGAGGCTGCGCAGCGATTCGGGAAGCAAATTCATGTTCAGTGCGAGCACGTAACCGGTCTGCGTCTCGACCGGGGTAGTGCTTAGCGTGGTATCTACACCGGAGGGAAACACCGGCCGTGGCGGCACGCCGCCAACGAAGCCGTCGGGACGAACGAAAGCGTGATTGAAAGCCGCCTTAATTTTTTCAAAGAGCGCGGCGTATTTCTGTTCGTCAGCCGTCTTCCCGGCGGCGTGAGCCATTTGGCGCATCAGGGTGGCGTCGTACGCCCAATAGGCGGTGGCAATTAAATCCACCGGGGTGACGCCTTCGGGCGCGAGCCAGTCCGCGAACGCGATGCCGTAACTTTTCCGATTGACGAAGTCGGGGTTGGCGGCTTGGATTGCGGCGAGGTATTTCTCCATTCCTTCCCAATTCTCTTCGATGATCTTGCTGTCACCGTTCTGAATCCATGAGGACCAGGGAATAATGACGCCCGCGTCGCTCCAGCCAGTTCCGTAGCCGGGATTCTCGGTGCCGGTGCCCGGCGCGAAGATTCCATACATGTCCGTGCCTACCTGGGTCCCTCGCAAATCGGCTCCGAATTTGCGGGTGAATGCAGCGAGGTCCATGTTGTAGGTGGCAGTGCGCCAGAACACTTGAGCGTCGGCGGTCCAGCCTAGGCGCTCGTCGCGCTGCGGGCAATCGGTGGGGACGCCGACGAAGTTGGAGCGCTGGCCCCAGAGGATGTTGCTCCAGAGCTGATTGATCATGGTGCTGCCGGTTTTTAGGGTGGCGGTGAACGGAGCATCGGTATGGAAGACCACGGCTTTAACGTCCTGTAGACGGGGCTTGGTTTTCAAACCAGAAACTTCGGCATAACGGAAACCGTGGAAGGTGAAGGTGGGTTGATACTCCTCGGCGCCCTTGCCGGCCAGAATGAAATGATCGGTAGCTTTCGCGGTGCGCAGGTTATCGGTGTAGAGCGAGCCGTCGGGATTCAATACTTCCGCAAAGCGTAGCTTCACATCGGCGCCCGCCGGGCCTTTCACGTGGATGCGCGCTACCCCCGAAAGATTCTGCCCGAAATCGTAGACGTACACGCCGGGGGAGGGGTTGGTTACGGTCTTAGCGTCGAGCGTTTTTTCCTCGCGAATGGGTTGGAAATATTGCCATTCGATTTTCGGCTCGTGAGCCGGAACTACTTCGGCAGATTTCCAGCGGGTATCGTCGAATGCCGCGGTGTCCCATCCCGCTTGAAGTTTGCGAGCGTCGTAGGTTTCGCCATCGTAAATTTCCGCGAAGAGAATGGGCGAAGTGTCGGCCTTCCAGGTTTCGTCGGTGAGGACCCAATCCACCGATCCGTCTTTGTATTCAACTCGCAGTTGCGCGCGCAATGCGGGCGGAGTGGTGCCGTAGTTATATCCCTGGCGGTACCACTCCAGCGGCGTGGAATACCAGCCGGGAGCAAGTAGCGCGCCCAGGGCGTTCTTGCCGGACTTGAGGTCGTCGGTCACGTCATAAGACTGGTACACCATGTGCTCGCGGAAGTCCGTCCATCCTGGCGAGAGGATGTCGTGGCCTATGGTGTGGCCGTTAAGGGAGAGCTTGTAGGCGCCCAGCGCGGTGGCATAAATTCGCGCCGAGGCCACCGGCTTGTTCACTTCAAACGCATGGCGAAGAGACTTGACTGTGCCGGTCGGCCACGGATTACCGAGTGAATCGGATTCCGGCGCTACATAGAGAATGGCTTTTTTCCACGACGCGTCGTTGAATTCGGGAGCTTGCCAGTTGCCGGTTGCGTCCAACGTGGCGCGCCAACTTTGCGCACTACTTTTGAATATTTCCACGGTGCCGTCGGTTGATTCAACGTACAGCACCGCATTCATAGGAGTCTGGCTCACGTTGCCGGCACCGTGCGGGCCTTCGGCGTAATGGACAACCTTGACCGCCAACAGATTCTTGTTATTTTGCAAATCTTTGGAGACGTCTTGGACGGTGTAAGTCCTCCATGGCATTTCCCGCCACGCGGGCAGGGGCTGCGGTTCGAGCACCGGCTTGCCATTGATCCAGACGCCTGCGGTGTCCTGTCCGGTGACGTACAGGATGCCACGACGGACGGGCCGGTTCAGGTCGAAATGGAATCGGAAGTCGTGTTCTGTTTTCTCTACTTCCTTCGGCACTTCTGTTTCGGCGTTGGTGATCCAGCTAGCGCCGGAACCTCGCAGTGCACGCAGCTCGGGCTCCTCGAGGCCGATCCACTTGGCCTTCCAGTTTCCTTGATCGAGGAGTCCGGTCTCCCACCAACTGGCATCGCTGGCTGGATATTGCCTGCCGTCGCGGTCCCAAGCGATGACGCGCCAGAAATATCGCTTGCTGGGCACCAAAGCAGGTCCTTTATATGGCACGCCGACGGAGCTGCTTGATTCCGTTCGGCCGCTGTCCCAAATATCGGGTTTCCCTGTTTCGAGCGATGACGTAGTGGAAGCGACCTGAATTTCGTAGGCTGTCTGCCGCGCACCGGGACGTAGGTCTTCCAATTTCCACGAGAGCAATGGTTCCTTGGCGTCCATTCCGATAGGAGTGGATAGCGACTCGCACTCGAGTTTGGCGGGCTTGCTCGATTGCGCGGATGCGGTGGCCGGGAACACGGCGCACAGCGCGCACAGGAGCAGAGAAGCGATGGCTGCCTCCGGGCCTCGTAGGATTATGGTGTTACGGCTTGTGAGGGTTGGCATCGCGGTTCTCCGTGTGGTGCTAACTGCGAATTTGAGTCCGAAGGTTGCAGGGCTGGACTCTTTCCTGTGGCTGCCAGGGACGTGGCGAACTGTAGCGGCAGTTTGGCCCGGCTGTCAACGAAATGTAGAACATGTTTCTCTAATGAATAGCCGGACATATTCGAATGCAATCCATTCCTAGTAGTGCCCGCGGCTTTTTAAACTTGGTGGCGATGTGGGCCACTCCGATTGCGCAATGGTGGGCGGGGCCTTGGGCATCACAGACCTTGCCCCAAAGGGACTCCAAGGTCATCACGTACCCTCGGATTTTCCGAAGATCTCAGCGAACGGCCGCAGTGGCGCTGCGGATTTGGTGACCGGCCACCGAGTTGAATTGTGGAACTATTAACCCGCTAAGCCGGAATAGTTGTTGGGTGGTGGTCTGCTTGGACATGAAGCGTATCGCTGAAAACCTTACACTTGGGTGTCCGCACAAGTTTGCGCGGACGATCTCGTTGACACTATCGATGCTGCTGGTGTTTACATCGGGCGTGCCGCTGTACGGCCAAGAACCGTCGAAAATCTCGGTGGAAACGAACATGGTGACGGTGTTTGCCACGGTCCGCGACAAGCACAGTGAAATCGTCTCAAGCCTGACCAAAGATGACTTTGTGGTCGACGAAGACGGCCGCCCCCAGACGATCAGCTATTTTGCTCGTGAAAACGATCTGCCCCTCGCCGTCGGGTTACTGGTGGATACCAGCTTGAGCCAGAGGCGGGTGCTCGATAAGGAGCGCAGCGCCAGCTCGAGTTTTGTCGAGAAAACGCTGCGCGAAGACAAACAGGACCAGGCGTTTCTGATCAACTTCGATCACGAAGTAACGCTTCTGCAGAACCTGACCTCCTCCCGAAAGAAACTTGAGGCTGCGCTGGGCGCGCTGCAAACACCACAGATGGAAGATGCGGGCGCGGGCGGCAGGCATCATGGAGGTGCTGGCACGCTGCTCTACGACGCGATTTACCTGGCGTCAAACGAATTGATGAAAAAGCAGCAAGGCCGAAAGGCGCTAATCGTTCTTACCGATGGAGACGACCGGGGCAGCAAGGAGACGCTCTCGAACGCCATCCAATCGGCGGAGCGGGCGAACACCATCGTCTATTCGATCCTCTTTAGGGACGATCAGGCGGTTGGCCCACGAGGGGGGTACGGTGGAGGCGGGGGCGGTTGGGGCGGGCGAGGTGGCGGGGGCGGGCACAGGTATCCGCAGGAAGAACGACCCGACGGCAAGAAAGTTCTGGAGCGGATCTCCAAAGAAACCGGCGGCCGGCTGTTCGAAGTTACCAAGAAAGAGACGGTGGATCAGATTTACGATCAGATCCAGCAGGAACTGCGGGCCCAGTATATTCTGGGTTATATCCCGGACAAATCACCGGTGAGCGGCGATTACCACAAGATTCATCTGGCGACCAAGCAGAAGGAACTGATCGTCCAATCGCGCGATGGTTACTACGTGGAACCCTCCCCCGCTGGCGCGCCAGACACCCCATAGTGCGCGAACGAGGTTCGACATTCCGAGTTGGGTCTGTTAATTCGTAATTCTTACCGGGCAAATCAAAAACTTGGATTGGCATTTGGAAATCTGCCGCCTTAGAGTCCCACGCAGGTGTGGGTCCGTTTTCCACAGGTAATTCTGAGTGGATTCAAGGGTAGGCGTTCCGCAGTTGGGTGCCCACTAACGACTCCACTGGCGGGCTTTTGTTCCAGCATGATTTTGCTACCGCGATGCCTTAAGCAGGATTACTCTATCGGCCTTGGCATCGCCAGTTCTTGCTGGAAACGCACATGCACCGAAATCTTCTTCACAAATATGGTGTCCGCAGAAGCTGGGAGCCGATCTGGAACAGTCTCCTTTTGGCCCTGCTGTTTGGCGGATTAGCGCCGCTCGTCAAACGACCGTCATCCGGCGACCCACACGTGCGCGCCTGGCTGGATGGGCCGGTGCGTGAGGCCGCGCAGGTATTCATGAACGATCGGGCGGTGGGTTCGGTTTGGAAGCCACCCTATGAATTGGAAATTTCGCGCGGGGTTCACCTGGGCGAAAATCATCCGAAAATAATTGTCGGAAATCTGGCGATCGATACACTGGCGGGCCACTCCCTGCCGGATCGCCGATTGCTGAACAGCAAGTACGGAGCGCGCGCGATTGCTCAGGATGTGGAGAACTTGCAGCCGTTGCCTTCCGGTCCAGTTGGGCCGCTCCGGTTGGTGATCGAACAAGAACCATCGCATGGAGGCAACTGAAACATGATTCCCATTGGAATAATCGTCACGTTCCTCGGATTTGTAATTAGTCTGCTCAGCCTGACGTTGGCTTCCTCGGTCACTGGACGGATGGTCGTTGTGCTTCTTGGCCTGGCGGTCAGCTTGTTCGGCATTCTCGGCTTGCTCAACCGAGCCTACAACAAGAAAGCAATTTGGAAGCAGGGGTGAGGCGAGAATGAAGCAATTGAGAAACAACTTGCTGGTGCTGGCGATCGCGGTGCTGTGCTGTGCGCCGATTGGGTGGGCTCAGGCGCCCGCTGGCCCACAGGCACCGCCTCCCGCAACAAGTACTCCGCCGGCCGCAGCCGCAAAGCCGATTGTAGAAACGGATTTGACGGCAATTCCTGTGCCATCCGCGGATGCGCGCGCCAAAGGCGATCCGGACGGTAATAGCACCGGAAATGCCAGCGACGTCACTGTGGCCGACCCCAAGAAAGGCCTGACCATCGGAGATGTGGCCAATCAAGTGGGCCAAAATAAAATCGCTGTCAATTTTGTTTGGACGCTCATCACCGGCTATCTGGTCATGTTTATGCAGCTCGGCTTTGCGCTGCTCGAGACCGGCCTGGCCCGCGCCAAGAATGCCAATCATACGATGATGATGAACCTGGCGGTCTATGGCATCGGAATGTTTGCGTATTGGTTGATCGGTTTTGCGATTCAAATGGGGGGCGTGGGAGCGGTGGCCAATCTGGGCGGCACGGCGCCGCTTAGCGCTGAATTTACGACCACGTTTCTGGGCAAGCCATTCGGACTGTTTGGGCAGCATGGATTCTTGTTGATGCATAAAGGAACTTACGACGTCGGGGTGATGGTGCTGTTCTTGTTCCAGATGGTGTTCATGGATACCGGCGCGACGATTCCTACCGGTGCTGCCATCGAGCGCTGGAAATTCTCCGCATTTGCGGTGACCTCGTTTTTCTTTGCCGCGCTTACGTATCCGCTGTTTGCCAATTGGGCGTGGGGCGGCGGTTGGCTGGCTAGTCTGGGGACGAACTTTGGACTGGGCAAAGGCTATTGCGATTTTGCCGGCTCCGGAGTGGTGCACGCGGTCGGCGGCGTCAGTGCGCTGGCGATCGCGATGATTCTCGGTCCGCGCATCGGGAAGTTCACTCGAGATGGCCGCCCGCAGGTGATTTTGGCGCACGACATCGTGCTGGTGATCACGGGCTGCTTAATTCTGGCGTTCGGTTGGTTTGGCTTCAATCCAGGATCGACGCTGGGAGCTTCCGGCAACGGCAATCTACGAATCAGCTCGGTTGCGGTGAACACCATGCTGGCCAGCGCCACTGGCTTGCTCGGCGCGATGTTCTACATGTGGAAGGTTTACAAGAAACCGGATGCTTCGATGACCGGCAACGGATTCCTCGCGGGGCTGGTGGCGATCACTGCGCCTTCCGGTTTTGTGAATCCAGTGGGTGCGGCGATCATTGGGCTGATCGCCGGAGTTTTGGTCTGCATTTCTGTGGCGTTCATCGAACGCACACTGAAGATTGACGACCCTGTCGGCGCCGTCTCGGTTCACGGTGTTTGCGGCTTGTGGGGCGTGATCTCTCTCGGTTTGTTCGCCGACGGCAAGAGTAACTACGGCGGCGCATGGAACGGAGTGAACGGCTCGGTTACCGGTCTTTTTTATGGTGATGCGAGCCAGTTGGTTGCACAACTGATTGGCGTAGCCACCATCGTCGGCTTCGTTTTCACGGTTAGCTTCCTTTTCGCGTGGGTGATCGACCTGATCATGGGCCAGCGTGCTTCAGCCAAGTCAGAACTCGAAGGGCTGGACCTCCCGGAGATGGGCGCGATGGCCTATCCCGAATTTGAACTGAAGTCCCCGTCCTGGAGAGCGGACTCCAATGGCTAGCCCCACGATCGCAATATTCAAGAAATCCGAAGCACTCGCTCCTGCGCAGCGTCCCAGCCGCTTGCCGGCGCTCCCTTGGCGTGATCCGCATTCGGTACCGCCGGAAAAGCTTGCCGAGTTTATCGAGTCACTCACCATCGCGTGCGCGCAGAATCCTGGCAACGCCGACGTACGGACGTGTCTGGGAATTGCCTATGCCATGAATTACGACCCGCAACGTTCGATGGATGCGCTCGAAGAAGCTCGGCGGATCGAGCCGGAGAATTATTTCGCTCAGTTGAAATATGCAGAGTTACTTTTCCGAATGAGGATCATCGATCGCGCGGAAGCGGAGACCCTTCGTGCGCTCGATTTAGCCGGGAACAATTGGGAGATAGCGGTCGCCCGGCGGCAACTCTGCGAAATACGTCAAATGCGGCGCAACGGACTGGTCCGGCCCGATTGGACGAAATCACTGAAGGGCTCTGCGATAGGATTTCTTTTGTTGCTATTGGGCGCGTCTTGGATTTATATGGTCTGGAAATGAAATATAGATGGCTTTATTTCCTAGCGGCCTGCTTTTTCACGTCTTACCTCTTGATCTCGCGGGGCGTTCCACTGTTTCCGGTCCTGGCGGGTTGTGGTTTCGCCGCGCTGCTCACCTGGCGACAGCTTACACGGCGGTCAGCGCACCGCTGAGTTATCCGTCCTTCAGAATTTGCCTCGGTGCAAACATGACACAGTGGTTTCTTCCTTCGATCCTGGCGGTGCTAGCGCTGGCGGTGGTAGTTTCGAGTCACGCACGTGAAGCTGCGAAGTATCTCCTCTACATTGGAACTTATACCGAGCACGGCAGCAAAGGCATATATGTTTGCGGTTTCGACTCCGCGAGCGGGCATCTCACGCCGCCCCAGCTCGCTGGGGAGACTTCGCAGCCCTCTTTTCTCACGGTAGCTCCGAGTTGGAAATTTCTGTATGCCATTAACGAGCTCGATCAATCCAACGGCCAGTCAACGGGAGCGGTGAGTGCGTTTTCCATCGGTCCCGCGGCCGGCAAGTTGACCTTGTTGAACCAAGTCTCCTCGCGCGGACCCGGGCCCGCGTATATCACCTTCGATAGAAACGGCCGGTATATATTGGTGGCAAACTACACGCTTGGCAGCGTGGTGGTTTTCCCGGTGTCCGCCGATGGGAGCATCGGCGAATCCTCAGCGTTTGTCCGCCACCAGGGCCACAGCGTGAATCCCAGGCGGCAACAGGGACCGCACGCGCATGCGATACTGATGTCACCGGATAACCGGTTTGCGCTGGTGGCCGACCTTGGACTGGATGAATTGCTCGTTTACCCCTTTGACGCTTCTCGAGGGACGCTTGGCCAACCGCGGATAATCAAGACCGACCCCGGCGCTGGCCCGCGGCATCTTGTGTTTGGCGCCGGCGGCAATGTGGTATACGTGATCAACGAAATGGGTTCCACGGTCACGGCGTATTCTTACCGCCCAGCGGATGGAGCAATGGCTCCGATTCAGACAATTTCCACGCTTCCGAGTAAGTTTGTGGGCGAGAGCACCGCCGCCGAAGTGGTGCTGCATCCTTCCGGCAAGTTTCTTTACGGCTCGAATCGCGGCGACGACAGCGTCGTTGTTTTCGGCGTCGATGCCAAGAACGGGACGCTTCATCTGATCGAACGCGTTCCGACCGAAGGAAAGACGCCGCGCAATTTTGCGCTCGATCCTTCGGGCGCCTGGCTGATCGCCGCAAATCAGGATTCCAACAACGTGCTGGTGTTTCGCATCAATAGGGAATCGGGCCGTTTGACTCCCACCGGCCAATCGATAGAGGTTAATTCTCCGGCGATGCTGGATTTTGTACCTCTGGGTGGCGGAAAATAGGCTGCGTTGATAGCGACGCCCGCGGAGATCGCCCCTCGATCATGAAAGAAACTTGGCGCTGGTTTGGACCACCCGATCCAATTTCGTTGTCGCAGGTGAAACAGACCGGCGCGACCGGAATCGTCACCGCGCTTCACGAAATCTATCGCGGCGAAGCGTGGCCTCTCGCGGAAGTGCTGAAGCGCAAGGCGGAGATTGAAGCCGCGAGCCTGGTCTGGTCGGTGGTCGAAAGCATTCCTATCCACAATTCCATCAAGCTGCGTTCGGGGAATTTCCACAAATTCATTGACGCCTGGAAAGATTCGCTGGCCGCGGTGGCCCAAGCGGGAGTGAAGGTGGTTTGCTACAACTTCATGCCCGTGGTGGACTGGACCCGAACCGATTTGAAATGGTGTTTGCCCTCCACCGGATACGCGTTGCGCTTCGATGCTGTCGACTTTGCTGCGTATGACGTTTTTCTCCTCCAGCGAAAGAACGCGGAGATTGAGTATCACCCCGATCAGATTACGACGGCGCGTGCGCGCTTCGATGCGATGCCGGAATCTCGCCGGATCGATCTCGAGCAGACGATAATCGCGGGCTTGCCCGGCGCGGAAGCTTCGTATGACCGCGAGGCGCTTCGCAGGCAACTGTCCGAATACCACGGAGTTACTCCCGCCGACCTTCGCGCCAATCTGCTCGCTTTTCTTCGCGAAGTGGTTCCGATTGCCGAGGAGTCCGGGGTTCGCCTGGGGATTCATCCTGACGATCCGCCGTGGTCGCTATTCGGCCTGCCTCGCGTGGTTTCCACTGCGGAAGATGTGCGCCAAATCTTGCATGGCGTCGACGCCGCTGCGAATGGCTTGACGTTCTGCGTGGGCTCGTTCGGCGCGCGGGCGGATAACGATCTGCTGGCGATGCTCCGCGAATTCGCGCCGCGCATTCACTTTGCGCACCTGCGGCAAGTGGCGCGGGAAGCGGACGGATCATTTCATGAAGCTGAACACTTGAACGGTAGTTCCGACATGATTGGCGCAGTCCGCGCGTTGTTGGCAGAAGAAGGTCGCCGCCGCAGCGAGGGCTGGGCCGATCACGAAATCCCGATGCGCCCGGACCACGGCCACTTGCTGGCCGACGATATCCACAAGAAGGTGAATCCAGGTTACTCGCTGGTGGGCAGGCTGAAGGGGCTCGCCGAACTGCGCGGCGTTGTGCAAGGTTTGGGGTACGCTACGCCAGCGTTGTCGGACTGAACTTCACGCGGCAATACCGATAGCGATCGAGTGCCGCATGCGATCCGAGGGAAACTCCTATGAAGGAATTTGAAAGTAAGGTGGCCATCGTTACCGGTACCACCGGGATTGGCCGGGCTATCGCCAAGAGGCTGGCATCGGACGGCGCGAGTGTTGTGGCCTGTGGCATCGACGCCGCCGCGAATCGCGAACTGCAACAGCAAGCTGACGCTAGCGGCCTGTCGCTTCGCGTCGAACTGTGCGACGTTAGCCGACCCGAACAGGTGGAAGCGGTGGTTGGTAGCGTCGGCGGACAATCTGGCGGGCTCGATATCATCGTAAATTCCGCCGCTTTCCATCCCTTCGGGAATGCGGTGGAAACCGATCCCGAAACCTGGAACCGTTGCATGGCTGTGAATCTTGGCAGCTCGTATCTGCTGGCGCATTTCGGCATCCCGGAAATGAGGAAACGCGGTGGCGGATCGATCATGATTGTCGCGTCGGTACAAGGGCACGCTTGCCAGCGCGGGGTTGCGGCCTACGCGGCATCGAAGGGCGGTCTGCTCAGCTTGACGCGCGCGCTGGCGCTGGATCACGCGGCCGATGGCATTCGCGTAAATTCCATCAGCCCGGGATCCATTCGCACGCCCATGCTGGAACTCTCGGCGGCGCATTTCTCGCCCGGCCAAGACGTCGATCAGGTGGTCGAGAGGTTCGGTGCGGCGCATCCGCTTGGCCGGGTTGGCACGGTGGAAGAAGTTGCTGAGCTTGCGGCGTTTCTACTGTCCGATCGCTCCGCATTCTGTACCGGCGCGGACTATCTGGTCGATGGCGGATTGCTGGCGGGGATTGGAGTGCAATGACCGCGAAGGTCAATTGGCGCCGGAGCCGCAGGGGATTGAGGCGGCGTCGAGTTTGAGTTGGTCGGGGCGTCCGGATTTGAACCGGAGGCCTCCTGCGCCCAAGGCAGTTGCAAAAAATCTATCTTGTTGGTCCGTCTAGCTTTGTTCTACGTCATGCTACACGGTTTTGGACCTAATTTGGCAGTTGTTGGACCCAAATTGGACCCAAGTTTTTCTTTGCAATCAGGCAGACGGCACGCAGCCGCAGAGTACGCCTTTTGAAGTTCGTTGATTTTGGCGCTTGCAAACGGAAGTGACTCAATTCGCTTGCACAACGAATTCATGTCCGCCAGAGCAGTCTGGGCTTACGGGAGAGATGTCGATCTTGACAGATTCTTTTGGATTTGGCGGTTCTCTCACTTCGACTTCAAACCAGTCCGACAGTGAACTTTTTTCGTCTTCAATCCTGAGGTAGTAATGACTCGGCCTAAGAGTCCCGAAATCAAATCTTCCATCAGCACCCGAGAGAACGGTCTTGACGGGCGCAAGACTCCCCACATCGCACGGCCAACAATAGACGTACAGCGTCAGTTTCGCGTGCGGGCGCGCGATGGATCGCCGAAACCATCGGAAAGAGTGTAGGACCGGAAAGTCGCTTCCAACCACCGTTCCCCTCAAATTTGAGACCTGATGGAAATAGCCGACGGCCCAGCTGCACGCCGGCGCTTTTGAAATTCCCAAAGTCAACAGGAAGACTATGGTCGCGGTTATGCTTGTTATTCGTTGTCTCATTTCGTCCATCCTCGTCGAGAACGACTTCTGTAACCATCTCGTCTACTTTGAACGATGGAGCGCGATTTCCTTGCACTAGGCTCGCCTGGCCTTCGCATCGGCCACGCGGATGATTACACGCTTGCCAAGCGCTCTTGCTGCCCGAGTGATCGTATCGAGCGTCACCGACACGTTGCTAGGGTCAAGCAGGCGATCCAGTTGTGACCGACTGGTGTGAAGCTGCTTTGCCATCGCTTGTTTAGTTTTTTGCTGTTCTTGCATAGCCTGTTCGAGTTGCCATGCCAGCACCCGCTTGATTGCGACCGCCTCGACTTCCTCTCGGATTCCTTCCTCTTCGAGGAAGCTATCGAGGGTTGACCCACTGTGGTCCATTTTCTTGCGATTTTTCTTCACATTCATGGCAGTCCCCTTTGATGCTTATTCTTGTTGCGGCGCGCCAGGTTCAAATCCTCGTCCGGCGTCTTCTGCGTCTTCTTGATGAATCCGTGCAGCAACACCATCCGGCCCTGCTTGTCGATGTAGAAAAGCATCCGTGCTATTCGGTTCTGGGCCAATGTCGTCCGTACTTCATAAATGCCGTCGCCCAACGGTTTGCAAACAGGCATCCCGATGGGCCAACCGAATTCCACGGTCTTGACATCCTCCCCGATCCGTTTCCGGTCCTCGGGTGACAGCCCTCTCAGCCACTCCCGCACCGGCTCTCCGCCTGCCTCCGTGCAATAGAAGATCGCCGGAACCCTCTTGCCCTGTCGTTCAAGCGCCTCAGGCTTGGTACCTACGCCTGCCGGGGATTTGGGTTTCTTGCCCACTGAAGCAGTGTACCATATGCGGTACATATAAGGAAACTGTTCTTGAGTATGTGGTGCGGAAGGCCTACAGGTCGTCCCTTGAAAACCAAGGAAAAGTGAATTTTGTCGCTCACATTTTCGGTTTTTTCTGCCTCTCTATAAATAGGGGGACACTCTCGCCGATTTCTTTGATTTTCTCGGTGAGGTTTGGCCGGATTTTTCCCCTCTATATAGTAGGAGAGCTTGTCGATGCGTTGCAGATAGTGGATGTCAGTCAAGAGTGCGGATTTTTCGCTGCAAATGCGGCCAAGATCGGCCGCGGAAATGAAGCTTGAATCTACTCCGATTTTTCCATTCAGAAATGCGTGCAGTTCGCGGCCCATTTTTAGCATGAGGTTCAGGCACATTTTCTCTGGCTTTCTCAGCTTCTTCTGTGGCCGCGTTTCGTGGCCCAATTCCGACAGCAGAAATGGACGTGTTTTGCGACCTCGCGGCAGGCAAGCGAAATCATCGCGCCAGAAGCACCCCATTCTCATGCAGTTTTCTAATATCGCCGGATTCTACTCTGAGGGTGAACGGTGCATGAAAGACACAGATCACCCGGTCGTTCACTCTTGGTTCACCATGATTTTCAGAAGAGTCCAAAGCAGAAGAAGTTGCGCATGGCATGACGATCAATTTGGGCGCGGACAAAACACCGGATTGGGCTGGAGCGACCCCACTTTTGTGCACGTTTCCGTGCCCAAAGTAATTCGTGGGGTCGCTCCAGCCCAACTGCGCGGTGACCGCGCAGAGTGTTTTGTCCGCGCAGCATTTCGCAGCAGGGGGCCACAGTGATGAACAACGGAGACGAAAACACACCGAACTTCTGACGGTTCAGGAGACTGCCAAACTCTTGAAGGTGCCAGTTTCTTGGGTTTACGGACACACGCGAAAGCGTTCGATTGATCCCTTGCCTGGGTATCGGCTCGGCAAGTATTGGCGTTTCCGAGAGGACGAAGTGCTTGCTTGGGTAGCGCGCCAGCGAACGGGCCGCCAGGCCGCTTGACATGCGGACTACACTGAAAAGCGACGAAGAACAAGCTGGGCGGGCCATCGAGATCCCAAGGAAGGGAGAAACGATGGCTCGAAGAGGTTTCCAGCAAGGATCGCTTTTCCAGCGCGGCACTCGGAGGAAGCTTTGGGTGGCACGCTGGTGGGAGGATGTAATTCAAGCAGACGGCACGCTCGGCAGACTGAGGCGGTCCGAAGTGATCGGGACCGTCGCCGAATTTCCGACGCGCCGCCTGGCGATGCAAGTGTTGTCTCAGAGGCTAGGGTCCATCAATAGCGGCAAGGCAAGACCGCAGTCCGTCCGTACATTTGGCGATTTCGTCAAGGACGATTGGACGCCCGTGGTTTTGCCAACACTCAAGTACGCAACCCAGAAGCACTATCGGTACATGCTCGACGTGCATCTCAATCCAGCTTTCGGCCAGAGGCAGCTTCGTGAACTCACGCGAGAAGAGCTGCAAAGCTTCCTCAGCCGAAAACTCAGCAACGGGTTGTCGTGGGAAACCGTTCACCACTTCAAGTGTGGTATGAGCAAGATTCTCGGAGCAGCCGAGGAATGGGGCTACATAGCCGAGAACGTAGCTCAGAAGACGAAACTCCCGCGACGGCAGCATGGAACGGAGCGAGTAGTCCTCACTCCGGTCCAGGTGCGAGACATAGCTGCGGCGCTAATGAACCCGCACGCTCGGTCACGTTGCTACTGGTGCTGACGGGATTGCGTGTAGGGGAGTTGCTTGCGCTTCGCTGGGGGAGTATTGATTTGAAGGCTCGTTTGCTCCGTGTTAGTCGAGACGGTGTATGACGGGCACTTCGATCAACCCAAGACGAAGCGCAGTGCGCGAACCATCCCGATTGGGACGGAGACGGCAGAACTTTTCGTCGGCATTCGTCCCGCTGCTGTTGATGCAAAGGCGCTGGTATTCGCCACACGCGAGGGATTGCCGCTGGACCGCTGGAATCTCTTGCGCAAGCACCTGAAGCCCGCCGCGAAGAAGCTAGGGCTTCCTGGTGTCACGTGGCACCTTCTGAGGCATAGCCACGCAACGATGCTCGACTCTGTTGGCACGCCGATAGGAACGATGCAATCGCTTCTAGGGCATTCCACACCGGAGATCACGCGCGAGATTTATTTGCACGCGATACCGGAAGAGCAGCGTCGCGCGGTGGAAAGCGTCGAGAGGCTCGTATTTGGACCCAAATGGACCCAAGTTCAGGCTCCGACGCAGACCACGTCAGGCAGAGTAAATTGAAAACAAAGAAGTAAATGGTCGGGGCGTCGCGGATTTGAACCGCGGGCCTCCTGCGCCCAAGGCAGGCGCGCTACCAGGCTGCGCTACGCCCCGACATTTACCGCCGAATGATTCTACTGCACTTTCGGATTTTCCATCCACCGGTCTCGCGCCTACGGTGCACGAATTGCGCAAAGCAGCCGAGAATTGGAGTCACCGCGCGCCCTGATTCGTGCTCCAACCAGGTGAGCTGCTAGAAGGCCCGGTGGAAGGACTAACTCGCTTGTTTGCGATGGTACCGAATCGCGGCGGGGCTCTTTCGCGCCTGGGAAATCTTAATGCGTTCGAGGCAACCGCGGAGCACGCTGCGGAAGCGCTCTTTTTCGCGCGACGAGAGTGCGGCGAACATTTCGGCCTCAATCACCCGGGCCTGCGCGGCGGCCTTGCGCAACACTTTCAAGCCGCGCGGGGTGAGTACCAGGCGGTTAACGCGCGCGTTGGTGGCGTGCGGCTTGCGGACGAGATACCCGCCCTCAGCGAGCTTCGAAACGGTCAAGCTCATGTTTTGCGGAGTGACCGAGGTGATGCGGGCCAGGTCGGCGGTGGAAAGCGAAGCGTTCCGCTCGAGTTCGGCGAGGGCAGCGAGCTGCAGCAAAGTGAGATTCATCTCCGCGAGGGAGAGGGCCATTTCGTGTTCAATGGCGTGGGCCACCTGGGACATCTGGCAGCTCAGAAATCCTTCATGGTCGCAGAGACTCACGCTGTGAATGATAACAAGTACTTGCTATGATCGCAAGTGGCTGCTAACATCGCAAGCGCTTGCTATCCGCAGGTTGTTCCTCTCGAACTGACGGCCGCTATTGTCTCCAGTTTAGATGAGTCGCATCTCCGGCTGGCGCATCCAAAGTTGAACACGGCGTTCATCCGTTGCGGCGCTGGCGTCGATATTCGATATGGAAGGGACCGCTACTCCCGATGAGACGATGCTCATGAAATTCTCCTCCCGATTTCTCTCTTACGCAATTGCGTTTCCCGCTGGCATCGCGCTGCTCGCCGCCGGGGTGCTGCTGATCGGCGGATGCGAGAAAGCGCCGCCAATGGCCATGCCGGCGCCGGGCGTTTCCGTGGCTCGCGTAATTCAAAGGGACGTGCCGATCTCCGGCGATTGGGTGGCCACGCTGGACGGCTATACCAACGCGCAGATTCAGCCGCAGGTGGCCGGCTACCTGGTGAAGCAGAATTATCGCGAAGGGTTACCGGTCCATCAGGGTGAGGTGCTTTTTGAGATCGACCCGCGGCCGTTCAAGGCGGTACTCGATCAGGCCCAAGGGCAACTGGCCCAGGCCAACGCCCAGCTTGGCCTGGCGACACTTAATGTGAACCGCGATACGCCGGTGGCGAAATTACACGCCATCCCGCAGAGTCAGTTGGACACCGACATCCAAGCCAAGCTCAGCGCCGAGGCCGGAGTGCAAGCGGCGCAGGCGTCAGTGGAACAGGCTCAGCTCAACATGGGGTTCACCGAAGTCCGTTCGCTGATTGATGGCATCGCGGGGATCGCGCAAACGCAGATCGGCAATCTGGTATCGATTACTACAGTATTGACCACGGTATCGAAGGTGGATCCCATCAAGGTGTATTTCCCGATCAGCGAACAGGAATACATGCGCATCGCTGGAAAAATTCCGGGTTCGGTCGACCTCCTGGCCTCCAACAATACAGTCCCGCTGACGCTGGTGCTCTCGAACGGCAGCGACTACCCGCGGAAAGGGAAAATCATTTTTGCCGACCGGCAGGTAGATCCACAGACCGGAACGATTCGCATGGTGGGAAGTTTCCCAAACCCTGGGAACGTCCTGCGTCCGGGGCAATTCGGGCGGATCCGCGCGGTGACCGAGAATCTGCACAATGCGCTTTTGGTGCCACAACGCGCGGTGAGCGAGCTGCAAGGAAGCTATCAAGTAGCGGTGGTGGGTCCGAACAACAAGGTGAACATTCGGAGCGTGAAGGTTGGCGACCGGGTGGGATCGTTGTGGGTGGTCCGCGAAGGGCTAAAGCCGGATGAGCGAGTGATTACCGAGGGCGTGATGAAGGTCGGCGAGGGCGCCACGGTAAGCCCGACGGAAGAGGCGGCGCCAGCGGCCGAATCCGCCCCAACGCCAACTCCTGCGCCGGAAACGGGCGGGGCGAACTAGCGATGGCGAAATTCTTCATCGACCGTCCGATCGTAGCCATGGTGATCTCCATTTTGATGGTCATCGTTGGGGTAGTGTCCATGCTGGGGCTGCCCACCGCACAATTTCCCAACATTGTCCCTCCGGAAATTCAGGTGCAGGCGCTTTATCCCGGGGCGGACGCGGAGACGCTGGAACAATCCGTTGCCACGCCGATCGAGCAACAGATGAGCGGCGTGGACAACATGAGTTACATGTATTCCACCAACGCCAACAACGGGCAGACCACCCTGATCGTGGATTTTGACGTGAAGACCGATCCGAACATCGATCAGGTGCTCACCCAATTGCGCGTTTCGCAGGCCACTTCGCAGCTTCCCGTCGCGGTAAACACCGCCGGGGTCACCGTTCAGAAATCGCTCACCGCGCCGCTGATGCTGGTGGATCTGTATTCGCCCAAGAGCACCTACGACGGAATATTTCTGGCCAACTACGCGTATATCAACCTGGTGGACGAACTGACCCGCGTGCCGGGTATTGCGCGTGTCCAGGTGTTTGGCGCGGGGCAATATGCG
The DNA here is from genome assembly GCA_963725655.1 of uncultured Acidobacteriota bacterium. GTDB lineage: Bacteria > Acidobacteriota > Terriglobia > Acidiferrales > UBA7541 > CAVRXT01. The sequence continues at coordinate 341,349 of CAVRYY010000002.1, forward strand.
ATGCGCTGCTGGGTGAAGCCGGATCAGCTGGCTAAGTTGGGCGTCACCGTTCCGCAGATCATCCAGGCCATCCAAACGCAGAACACCGTAAATCCCGCGGGTAAGATTGGCGGCGAACCGGTTCCGGCGGGGCAGCAATTCACTTACACGGTGCGCGCGCAGGGCCGGCTGGCGTCTCCGGAAGAGTTCGGCGACATCATCATTCGGGTGAACCCGGATGGTTCGACGCTGCGGCTAAAAGATGTGGCGCGGATCAGCCTGGGAGCGCAGACCTACGACGTAATCGGGCGGTTCAAGGGCGAGCCGGCCGCGGTGCTGGCGATCTATCAACTGCCGGGCGCGAACGCGGTGCAGGCGGCCGCGGGCGTGCGTAAGAGCATGGAGAATTTGAAGAAGCGGTTTCCGGCGGACCTCGATTTTGGCGTGGGGCTGGATACCACGCTGGCGGTCTCCGCGGGAATCAAAGAGATCGTCACCACGCTATTCGAAGCGCTGCTGTTGGTGATTTTCGTGGTGTACATCTTTCTTCAGGGCTGGCGCGCCACGCTGATTCCGCTGCTGGCCGTTCCGGTTTCGTTGATCGGCACTTTCATCGTTTTCCCCCTGCTGGGATTTTCGATCAATACGCTTTCGCTATTTGGTTTGGTGCTGGCGATCGGATTGGTGGTGGACGACGCGATCGTGGTGGTCGAAGCGGTAGAGCATCACATCGAAGAGGGCATGACGCCGCGAGACGCCTCGCTCAAGGCGATGGAGGAAGTTTCCGGGCCGGTGGTGGCCATCGCGTTGATCCTGGCGGCGGTTTTCATTCCCACCGCGTTCATTCCCGGAATCACCGGACGGCTGTACCAGCAATTTGCGGTGACCATCGCGATTTCGGTGTTGATCTCGGCATTCAACGCGCTTTCGCTTAGCCCCGCGCTGTGCGCGCTGCTGCTGAAGCCGCGAACCGAAAAGCATGGACCGCTGGCGCGATTTTTCAAGTGGTTCAATCGCACCTTCGCGCGCGTGACCGATGGATACGTGGGCTTCAGCGCGGTGCTGATTCGCAAGGCGGGAATCAGCTTCCTGTTTCTCGCCGCGGTGGCGGTGGCTGCGGTGATGGTTGGACGGCAATTGCCGAAAGAATTTTTGCCGACCGAAGATCAGGGATATTTGTTCGTGGCGATGGTTTTGCCCGATGCGTCGTCCTTGCAACGCACCGATGCCGCCGCGCACAAAGTGGAACAGATGATCCTCAATACGCCTGGTGTGCAAGGATGCACCACGGTGGTGGGTTTCAGCCTGTTGAGCTTTACACAGAATACTTACAATTCATTCTTCTTCGTCACCCTGAAGCCGTGGGACCAGCGCAAAAAGCCGGAAGAGCAATTCGAGGCCATCCAGAATCATCTCGGCGGACAACTCGCCTCCTTGAAGGAAGGCCTGGCATTCTCCTTCCCTCCGCCGGCGATTCTGGGAGTCGGCGCCTCCGGCGGCGCGACGTTCATTCTGGAGGATCGCTCCGGCAGCGGCAATGATTTCCTGGCGGCGAACGCGCAGAAATTTGTCGCCGCGGCGCAAAAGCGTCCGGAGCTGGCCGGGGTGCTCAGCACCTTCACGCCGCACGTGCCGCAGGTGTTTGTGGATGTGGACCGCGCCAAGGTGATGCGGCAAGGAGTGAACATCGGCGACGTGTATGAAACGCTGCAGACGTTCATGGGCGGATACCTGGTGAATTATTTCAATCGCTTTGGGCGGGAATGGCAGGTGTACGTCGAAGCCGACGGAGATTACCGTACCCGCGCGGAAAATGTGGGCGAGTTCCACGTGAGCAACGCCAGCGGCGCGAGCGTTCCGCTGAGCGCGTTGACCGCCACTCGAGCCGTTGCCGGTCCCGAGTTTACGATGCGCTACAACGAATACAGCGCGGCGCAGATCAGCACCGCAGCGGCGCCGGGATACAGTTCCGGCCAGGCCGCGCAAGCGCTGGAGGAGGTGTTTGCGCAGACCATGCCGCGCGAAATGGGATATGACTGGCTGGGCATGTCGTATCAGGAGCAGAAAGCTTCCCAAGGCGTCTCTCCCGCGGCAATCTTCGGACTGTCGCTGTTGTTCGTGTTTTTGATTCTGGCCGCGCAGTACGAAAGTTGGTCGCTGCCGTTCAGCGTGTTGCTGGGCACTCCGATCGCGGTGTTTGGAGCCTACGCCGCGCTGTGGTTGCGCCATTTCGATAACGACGTGTACGCGCAGATTGGTTTGGTGATGCTGATCGGTTTGGCCGCCAAGAACGCCATATTGATCGTCGAATTCGCAAAAAACGAATACGAAGGCGGAAAAAGCATCGACGACGCGGCCCTCGCGGGCGCCCGGCTCCGCTTGCGTCCCATTCTCATGACTGCATTCGCGTTCATCCTGGGTTGTATTCCGCTGTGGACCGCAACCGGTTCCGGCGCTGTATCGCGGCGGGTGTTGGGAACAGCGGTAATCGGCGGCATGCTGGCCGCATCGATCATTGCCATTTTCCTGATCCCGGTCACCTTCGACGTGGTCGAACGCTGGACGGCTCGCGTCAAGGGGACCGCCGCCGCTGCATCGCCAGCGCCGAAGCCCGGCGCGGATACAGGTGCCGCGTAATGCGCCGGCTGCGAATCGCGCTGGTGCTGCCAATCGCTGCCGCGCTATTCGGTTGCGCGGTGGGACCAAATTACAAGCGCCCGAATGTGGACGTGCCGCCAACGTATCGCGCCGCCCCGGCGAGCACCGCTGCCGCCGATCCGGCGTCTTTAGGCGACGAAAAATGGTGGGCGGTTTTCCAGGACGAGGCGCTGCAGGGCCTGATCCGCACCGCTTTGCAGCAAAACTACGACCTGCGGATCGCCGCCACCCGCGTGGTGCAAGCGCAAGCCCAGCTCGGCATCACTCGCGCGGACCAATTTCCCACGCTGTCTGGCGGCGGCAATATCAACAGCAATCGCACCGCTCTTTCTCCCGAATTCCCGGCATTTGAAGAAACTTCCGGTCAACTGACGCTTTCCGCGGGATGGGATCTCGATTTTTGGGGCAAGTATCGGCGGGCCACGGAAGCCGCGCGCGCCAATTTGCTGGCCAGTGAATGGGGCCAGCGCGCCGTGGTGAACACATTGATCGCCAACATCGCCACCGCATACTTTCAGCTCCGCGCGTTGGACCTCGAACTGGAGATTTCCCAGCACACCCTTTCCTCGCGGCAGCAATCGCTGAAGTTGGAGCAGGCCCTTGAAGACAATGGCTCGGTGTCGCTGGTCGATGTGCGCCAGGCCGAGCAGCTGGTGTATACCACCACCGAAACGATTCCCAACGTCGAGCGCCAGATTCAGCAGCAAGAGAACCTGATCCGCGTTCTTCTGGGCCAGAATCCCGGCGAGGTGCCCCGCGGCCGCGAACTTACCGAGCAGCCGATTTTGCCCGCTGTCCCGGTGGGGCTTACCTCCGCTCTGCTGGAGCGGCGGCCAGACATTCAACAAGCGGAGCAACAGCTGGTCGCGGCCAACGCGCTGATCGGAGTCGCCAAGGCTGCGTATTATCCCGATATCTCGCTCACCGGAACGGGTGGCTTTCAGAGTCCGGCGCTGGTAAGGCTATTCACCGGCCCGGCGGGGCTTTGGAATTTCGGTCCCAATGTAACCGTGCCGATATTTACGGCAGGTAAGATTCGCTCCAACGTGAAACTGGTCGAGGCCCAGCAGCAGGAAGCGCTGTTGACGTATCAGCAGACCATTCAGCAGGCCTTCCGCAGCGTTTCCGATGCGCTCATCGCTTACCAAAAGAATCGCGAATTCCGCGAGCAGCAGGAACTGCTCACCGCGTCGGCGCAGGATGCTGCGAAACTGGCCGAGATTCGCTACAAGGCCGGCGTCACCAGCTACCTGGAAGTATTGACCAACGACACCAATTATTTTGCCGCGCAGTTGGCTCTCGCCCAGGCGCAATCGAACGAACTGAATGCGTTGGTGCAGGTCTACACCGCTCTCGGTGGCGGCTGGCAACCGTAGAGCCGCTCGGCACGCGGCGGCGAAGTGGAGTGTTGCAGGCGCTTCGGGTGCCGCGGCGGCCGTAATAGACTTTCAATGGGAATGGGCTTTCTAAGAACACTTTAATATTCGCGAACTTTATTCACACATCCGCACTTAGCTCAGTTTTCCTCAGCTTCAGTTTACTGTTAGGAATCACGGCGATGGTCCGGCACTAGGTGTTTTCTCGCAGCCTGTTAGGATCACCGGTAATCGGTTGCCCACCTTGGATGGTTCGGGCCACGTTTTAGAAGTCCTCTCCGTAGTTCTTTAGCTTGGTAGTTTTTTACTCCCTTCCACAACGATTCGTGTTTGCGCACGGCGTTTGCCCATGCGGCAAATCCCGTGGCGCGGGGAGTTCTACCAATGCGTGCAACGCCGTCCTCAGCCCGACCAAAATCCTACTGGGGGATTCTCTGTGCCGCGATGCTGGCGACCGCAGCGATGCTGGCGGTCCCGGCGGCGCACGCCCAGTCCACCACTACCACCAGCCTGCAAATCTCGAATTCTCCGGTGTCCGCTGGGACGGCGGTGACGCTTTACGCGCAGGTGAACAACGGATCGGTCACCTCCGGCACGGTGACCTTCTGTGATGTGACTACCTTTACGTTCTGCGATAGCGCGGTGGCGATGGGCACGGCGCAGTTGTATTCGAGTGGGACCGCGGGGATCAAATTCGTCCCCGGGATCGGCGTGCACACCTATGAGGCGGTGTTCAACGGAACTACATCCTACAGCAGCAGCACCTCGCCGACGCGATCGTTGACGGTAGTCCCGACTCACCCAACGACCACCTCGATTTCATCTTCCGGCTCGGCCGGCAACTACATCATTAGCGGATCCATTTCCGGCCCAGTCGATCCTCCCCTCTTTCAGATGCCGGGCGGGACAGTTACCTTCGTCGATCAAAACTCCGGCAACACCCTGGCTTCGGCGGCAGTGCAAGGCACCAGTTTTAGCCAGAGCTTCAACCAGACCGCTTCGCCCAGCACCGGCAGCAGCCCTATTTTTACGGTCGTAGGGGATTTCAACGGCGACGGCATTCCCGATCAGGCGATCGCGAACTATGGCTCGTCTTCCATAACGATCCTCCTGGGGAATGGTGATGGCACTTTCACCCAGGCGACCGGTTCTCCGATTACCGTGGGTAGCGGTCCCAGCTCGATCGCCGTGGGGGATTTTGCGAATAACGGCAAGCTCGACTTGGCAGTGACGAACTTTGGCACCAGTACCGTGACCATATTGTTGGGGGCTGGCGACGGAACTTTCACCCAGGCCACTGGTTCGCCGTATACCGTGGGCACCAATCCTACCTCCGTGGCGGTGGGCGACTTCAACCGCGACGGCAATCTTGACTTGGCTGTGGCCAATTATAGCTCGAGTAACATCAGCGTGCTCACGGGAAATGGCAGCGGGGGATTTACCGTCCAGTCGAGTCCCCCGGCGACGGGAGCCGGACCGATTACCGTGGTGGCGGGAGACGGCACCGCACTCAGCAGCACCCAACTCGACGCCACCGCGAATGTGCCGGGGACGTTTGTCTACAATCCGGCGGCTGGAACCATCCCCGCCGACGGAAGCGATACGCTGTCGGTGACCTTCACCCCAACCGACACCACCGACTACAACAGTGCCACCGCGACGGTCACCCTGGCGGTCGAAGGGTTCACTTTGACTACGACCGCGGGTGGGACCACCAGTCAGACCGTAGCGGCAGGGGCGGCGGCGCGTTTCAATTTTATCGTGTCCCCAGTCGGATCAGCTAGGCTGGTCAGCGCTGTCACGCTCTCGCTTTCGGGCCTGCCCGCCGGTGCGACTTACAAATTCACACCCGAGGTAATCCCTGCGGGCAGTCCGGCGACCGGGGTGGATCTGGTAATTCAGACGAGTCCCGGCGGCTCGTCGGCGTCGTGGAATATGGAACCACCGGACGACGGGCCGCAGCGCGGCACAACGATCTTGCTGACGCTGGTTCTTCTACCCTGGCTCGCGATACGGTCGCTTCGTAGGCAGAAGCGGTTCGCGTCGGGCTTGCTCGCTGCCGTCCTGTTCGCCGGATTGACCTTGGGCGTGACAGTGGGCCTGGGTGGATGCGCAGCCTCACCTCAACCTCGGACCTATTATTTGGTCGTGACCGAAACCAGCTCAACGGTGACTCACTCGTTCAACCTAACCCTGACCGTGAAGTAGGAACGCGCCAAAAATTTCTGGCTGTTTAGACCTCCTCGATGCGCGGAAGGTGGATTCTCTGCGCTATACCCAGAGACTAAGCCAGCCACCTATCTAACAGTTCAGTGTAGAGCGGTGATGGGGCTCGCGCTCAGATCCTTGAACGCGAACTTCTTGCTGACGTGCGAGAACGGTTTTCCGTCGACCTCGACGTAGGGATAAATGAAATAGTTGAGCGGCGGGCCGGTCTGCGGTGTGGCCAGTGTGAGGTCACGGCCCACGCTGAATTGCACCCGGTTCGCATCCAGCGCGCCGAAGAAGAAATCTTTTTTCGCGGGATCCTTCCATGCTTCCGAAGCGTCGATGGGAACCCATCCGTAGCCTTTCAAATAAAACTCCGCCCAGCAATGATAACCGCCGATGTCGCCCGCCGGTTTATCCGCCGCTACCGGCAGTCCAATTTCGAATTTCGCAGGAATCCCGGCAGCGCGTGCCAGTCCGATAAAAAGGGAATGGAAGTCGGAACAATTTCCCCGCTTTGCGTCGCAGGCCCAGATGATATCGCCGTTGCAGCAGCCCGCAGGGCTCTTGTCGTAGGTCATGTTCGCGATCACGTAATCGTAAATCGCGCGCGCTTTATCGAGATCCGTGTTTTTGCCGGCCACCACGGTAGCTGACAGTTCTTGGATGCGCTGATTGAGCGGCACCAGACGATCGGGCTGAAGCCAGCGATCGAGATTCGCGTCGGAAGCAGCAGCACCGTTGGTTGCTTCCGAGAAATTGTTGTGGACGTATGCGGTGCGGCGGACCGTGAACACCATGGTGACGGGAATATCCTTCACTTCTGGATTTCTTACGTCGATGTGCACAATCTTATTTCCGTATTGCGGATCGGTGAGAATTTTCGACGCCACCGGCGAACTCACCTTGCCCTTGAGGATCTTTTGATTGTCGTCGCTCTGCGGATACGGCAACCAGATTTCAATTCGTTTGCTGTTGGCGGGAATCGCATTCACCTGCGCCGAGTAGGTGATCTCTATAGTGCGCGTTTGCGCTGCAGTCTCCACCGGTGTAACCGGCGAACTCGAGAACGCCGCCAGCGCGGCGGTGCCCAGCATGATCGACAAACTCGAAATATATGCAATTTTCATGGGGCCGCCATTTTACTCCGGCCAGTCCACTTGCCAAGCGAGAAAGATGGAGCCGACTCTAGGGCAGCGAACCAGCGCGGCCGCCGATCGCGCAATCATCTTCTCGCATGTCGCGCTATACTTCATCCCACTCGCAATGACGCCCACGCTGCCAAAGCTGCGAATTCTGATCGCCGACGACTCCGAATTGGTGCGCCAAGGGATCATTTCCCTGTTGCTGAAAAGCTCGCGCTGGGAGATTTGCGGCGAGGCTGGCGACGGGGCTGAGGCTCTGCAGAAGGCTCAAAAACTGCTGCCCGACCTCGTCCTGCTCGACATTAGCATGCCAGGAATGAGCGGCCTCGACGCCGCGCGGATGATTCGAGAAAGTGTTCCCGCGACTCGCATTCTGATTATGAGCCAGCACGACATCGCGCACATGCTGCCCGAAGTTCTCGAAGCCGGAGCGCAAGGCTGCGTCGATAAGGGCCGCCTCAGCGCCGATCTGCTCCCGGCGATCGATTCCTGCTGCAGCCGCTCATGAAATGGCGCATTAGATTTGCAAATGGAGCGCCAGCGAATTTCCGTAGCCTCTGTGCCCGGTCTTCGTTCTTCGTCCGCCCAAAGCGCTTGACATTTTTTTCGCGCCATCCTATAAGCAAGACAGCTTGGTGAATTAGGGAAGCCGGTGAGAATCCGGCACGGCCCCGCCACTGTAAGCGTGGAGGGCCGGAGCGAACGATGCCACTGAGGCGATTCGGCCTTGGGAAGGCGGCTCCGGTCCGATGAAGCGCAAGTCAGGAGACCGACCAAGCCCACATCTACTCGCACCGGTGCCTACGGGGCACTGGGGTCGATTCTGTGGGCCGCGCATCCGGCAGGCTAATCATCGAAGCGTCGTTGTGTCGTTGTGTGTGGTGGGTGCGTGATCGAAAACTTTGTTCCCACTCGGCGCGAGGGATCCACTCAGCGTTAGCTGCGCCTGGCGGCTCGTCGCACGGGTGTGTCCAGGGATTCGCTCTTTCATAGGCGAAGGAGAGTATTGATGAACGTATTGAAAACTTGCCGCAAGTGGCTCCGATTATGCTCAGGGGCGGCGTGGGTTCTGTGCGCGGGCGTGTCGCTGGCCGCGCCGCCGGCCACACTGCGCGGTTCCGTTTCGGATTCTCTGGCGCAGCCAATCGCCAATGCCAAGGTGACCTTGCTCCTCGATGGGGCGGAATCCCGAGTCGCGCAAACCGATCCACAAGGCCAGTTCGAATTCGTTGCGCTTAATCCCGGGCGCTACAGCGTGCGCGTGGAAGCACCGCGATTCAGCGTCTTGAGTAGCGATGCCACCAATCTCGGCGCTGGAACAGTCAAGACCCTGAACCTTTCACTGAACATCGGCACGCTCCCGCAGCGCGTGGTGGTATCCGCTACCGGCACGGAAACCCGAACGTCGCAAGTCGGCGCCTCCGTGGACGTCTTCGATCAACAGCAACTCGACGATCTTTCCGCGGTCAGAATCGATCAAGGCCTGCGCGCATTGCCAGGGGTGCAATTCGTCCAATCCGGGCCGCCAGGCAGCACCACCGCACTGTTTGTTCGCGGCGGCAATTCCGATTTCAACAAGGTCTTGATCGACGGCATCCCAGCAAACGATGTCGGCGGCGCCGTGGAGTGGGCGAACCTGGAATCCAGCGGTGTCGAGCAAGTAGAGGTCCTGCGCGATCCCAATAGCGTCATCTACGGTACCGACGCGCTCAGCAGCGTGATCAACATTACTAGCCCTCACGGGACTTTCGATATCCCGGAGATTCGCTATTCCGGCGACGGCGGAAATTTCAATACTTACCGCAACGACGGTTCAATCGCCGGCGCCCACCGCACGCTGGATTATTTTTCCGAGTTCACCGGCTTTGATGCTCACAACGGCACCCCAAATAGCGCTTTCCACGATACAACTTACTCTGGGAACGCCGGTTGGAAGCTGAATCGCGCCACCAGACTTCGTTTCACCGTCCGCCACTCCACGGTGGACTTGGGAGATCCGAACGCGCTCGATTTCTACGGGATTGCCGATAAATCTTCGCAGCGAAGTCACAATTTGTATTGGGGAGTCACGCTGCAGAATCAAACCACCCCGCGCTGGCACAATCTTTTTCGATTTGCTTCCACTACTTTGCACTATGCTTTCGTCGATCCATCTCCCAACGGCACTCCCTTCGATCCTTTCGCGGGCACGCCGTATGACACCGGCCCAAACTATCTAGGCGATCAGGTGACGATTCACGGCGCTAACGGCTACAGCGTCTCCGGTCAGGCCATTTTGGACTACGCCGGGTTCTACCCGGAGACCTACGATACGCAAACCACGCGCCGCTCGTTCTACGCGCAGTCCGACTACCAGATTCATCCGCAACTCAGCGTTACCGGTGGTTTCCGTTACGAATACGAAAACGGCATCGAGAATTCCAGCGGCTTCATCACCTCTACCGACCGCAACAATTACAATGCGTTTTTCGAAGCGAATGGAAATCTCGGCCATCGCTTGTTCGCTACCGCCGGAGTCGGCTTCGACCACAACGCCGTATTCGGATTCGCCGCCACTCCCCGCGTTTCCGCCGCCTATTATTTGCGCCGGCCTCAATCCGGCGCTCTGTTCAACGAGACCAAGTTGAAATGTAATTTCGGGAAGGGAATCAAGGAGCCCAGCATCACCGATCAGAGTGAGTCGCTCTACGCCCTGCTTTCGGAGCTTCCCGATGGTCCGGAGTTGATCAAGCAGTATGGCATTACGCCGATCGGCGCCGAACGCAGCCGCAATTTCGACTTCGGAGTCGATCAAGGCTTGTTTGGCGATCGCGCGCGAGTCGGCGTCTCGCTGTTTCAGGAAAATTTCTACGATCTCATCGAGTACGTGGACGCCGGGGTCCTCCCCCAGTTGGGAGTGCCTCCCGCCGCTGCGCAGGCCAGCGAATTCGGCGCCACCATCAATTCTGACTCCTTCAAAGCCAAGGGCGCCGAATTCGAATTCAATTCCAATCTCGGCCACGGCTTGCACATCCAGGCCGCTTACACCTACCTTGACGCGGTGGTGGCCAAGTCATTCACCGGCAGTGCGGTGGCGCCTGCCGTCAATCCCGATTTCCCGGCTGTCCCGATCGGCGCGTACGCCCCACTGGTCGGCGCGCGTCCGTTCGATCGCGCTCCCCATTCCGGAAGCTTGATCATCGACTACACGCGCGAGCGCTTCGGCACCGCTCTCTCCGGCTACTTCGTCGGCCGCCGCGACGGCAGCACATTCCTGAGCGACGCCTACGAGGGATATTCGATGCTGCTGCCCAATCGAAATTTGCAAGCGGCATACCAGACTTTGGATTGGAGTGGCCGCTACACCTGGAACCGTCACATGGAAACGTATTTCGCGATCACCAATCTCTTAAGTGAGCACTATCAGGAGGAATTCGGCTACCCAAGTTTGCCGCTAGCGTTCCGTCTAGGCATTCGCCTGACAATCCTGGGCCCTCGTGATCGCTAGAACCGTTAACGCTTGGCGGTTGTTTTGCCGGCCGGCAGTTTCCAGCCGATGGTCTTGTCCGCGGAGTAGCATAATTTTTCCAGGTTACACTCGGCGCAACGCGGATTCCTCGCCACGCACACCCGCCGGCCGTGCCAGATCAATTGATGCGAGAAAAGAATCCACTTGTCCTGCGGGACGATCTGGATCAGGTCCTGCTCGATTTTTTTCGGGTCTTCGTGATGGGTAAGATCCAGCCGCTGCGATAGCCGCTGCACGTGCGTATCCACCACTACGCCCGACGCAATTTTGTACGCCGTACCCAACACAACGTTGGCCGTCTTGCGTGCCGCGCCCGGGACCGTCAGCAACTCCTCCATCGTCCTCGGCACTTCGCCGCCGAAATCCTTCAATAATTTCTGCGCTGCCCCGATGATCGATTTCGTCTTGTTGCGAAAAAAACCTGTAGAGCGAATTTCATTTTCCAGGTCCGCGGGCTTGGCGTGAGCAAAGTCCGTTGGCGACCTGTACTTCTCAAACAGCGTCTTGGTCACGATGTTCACGCGCACGTCCGTGCACTGTGCGGAAAGGATCGTAGCGATCAGCAACTCGAAAGGGTTGCGATGCTCGAGCGCGCAGGTCACGTTGGGATAAGCTTCGTCCAGTTTCTCCAGAATTTGCCGGACGCGCTCCGGATTCGTGCCGCGCAGCTTAGACGGCGGTCCCAGCTTGGCTTGGACGGCCGCCTGGGGCGGGGAACCGGCTGGCTTGGACGCGGCATCCCGCGCCGGTTGCTTTTTCGGTCGGATGGCTTTGTTCTTGGGTTTCTTGGTGGGCATCGGTTTGGGAGCGGAAAATATAGCACACCGCTGGTCTATCGTTCCGGGTACTAGGGGATCTGCAACCAAGGGGAAACATTGAAACGCCGGGCAAAAGTGCGGAAGCGCAAGAGGACACTGCCACAAGCTTCCCGAGACCGGGAAGCGTCGCAGCCCACATTCGTCACTAACGCAAACTCAAAACACGCTGTCGCGCCGCGATTCCAGCCAATCAGCCCACTACTTCGCGATCAGCAGGCTTTGCGCGAATGGCCACTGCCTGTCGGTCCACTGCGCTTTACAGTGGAAGCCGGCGCGCTCTCCCATCTCGACGACTTCTTCGCGATTGTATTTGTGCGAGCTCTCCGTCCAGATCGATTCGCCCGCTGCGAACGAGACTGAAAGGTCCGCCGCGGGTATCCGCACCGTTTGATTTACCGTAGATCGCAGATGCATTTCCACGCGACGCTCGATTTCATCAAACCGCACGCCGTGTTTGAACTTTTCCAGATCGAAATCCGCGCCCAGTTCGCGGTTGATTCGTGCTAGCAGGTTCTTGTTGAACGCGCCCGTTACGCCGATCGGATCGTCGTAAGCGCGAATCAGGTCCGGAATCGGCTTCTCCAGATCGGTCGCCAGCAGCAGTGAATCCCCAGGGAAAAGCACCTGCCGTACCTGGCGCAAGAATTGCGCACCTGCCGGACGGTCGAAATTTCCGATGGTGCTGCCCAGAAACAGGACCATCAAGTGATCCTCGGGCTTCCGCCGCGCCGCCACTTCCACCAAGCCGTCCAGATAGGCGCGCTCGAATCCCACGATACTCACGGACTCAATTTGTCCCAGGTCCAGCTCGCAATGGTCCAACGCCGCACGCGAAATATCGATGGGGTAATAATCCACATTCTGCCGCTGCGAAAGCGCTTCCAGCACCCAACGCGTTTTTCGACCGGTGCCGGAGCCAAGTTCCGCCACCACCACCGGCTTGGGCAAGATATCGATCATCTCTTCGGAGTAACGCTCCATCAATCGCTCCCCGGCGCGGCTCAGCCCGTATTCCGGGAGCAGGCAAATTACTTCGAACAGCGCCGAGCCGATTTCATCGTACAAGTACTTCGAGGGAAGCTCCTTTTGGCCCGGCCGATCTAGGCCTTCGCGCACCTCTCGCGCGAAATCCGCACGATGCGTCGACGAAATACGTTCAGTAGCCATGCGTGCCGCTGTGCCCATGAAATTATTCCTCGACGCAACGAAACGTTGCGTACATATAGGGGTAGTTCGGCTGAAACCAGTTCCGGAACGGACGCCGAAGAAAGCACGCAGCAGTGCGCGCTGATCCGCCCTTCATTACCCAATGCCTGCCGTCAAAAAAATCCGCAGAATACCCTCGATAGAACGGAAACGGCTCAAATCCCGGGAAAGGAGCGAAAAGCGTCGAAGTCCACTCCCAACCGTTGCCCAGCAAATCTTGCACTCCGAATGCGCTCGCGCCTGCGGGATGTGCCGTCACCGGCTTTGGATCCCAATGCGTGGAATCGAAATTGCCGCGCGAAGCCTCCGGACCACTGTCGCCCCAAGGGTAGATCCGCTCCGCGGAATCATCCGGCACACCGTACGCCGCGCGATGCCACTGCCCCTCGGTCGGAAGCGATTTCCCGGCCCACCTGCAGAACGCGGAGGCCTCCGCATAGCTGACGTAGACCGGACAATCCAGGGGCAGCGGAACTTCCTCGAACATTCCGCGATATTTCCATTCATTGTCTTTGCGCGCCCAATATAACGGATACTCCATCCCGCGCGATTCCTTCCACGCCCAGCTTTCTGCATCCCACAATTCGGAATTGTAGTAGCCGCCGGCGCGGACAAATTTTAGGAATTCGCTGTTGGTCACCGGGTACGCGCCAATGCTGAACGCGGGCACTTCCACTGACATGCGCTCGAACTCGTTGTCCCATCCAAATTCAAATCGAGGTTCCTGCAATTTCTCCGTCCCAGCGCGCGGTTGACCCAGCGTCGCAACGCCGGCCGGAATATCCACCGCTCGCGCCACCACCACGCCGCCAGCCGCGGCTGGCTTCTCCTGGTGGCGCTTCCTGTTGTACGGCAGTTGGTGCAGCAGGTACGCCAGGGTTTCCGCGTGCATCAATCGATGCTCTACCGCGACGTGCAGCAGCGTGCCGTTGGCGATCGAACTTGGCAGGGCCTTCGCCCACCGCGGATCGGTGATTCGCTGATCCAGCGTTTCGCGCAACTCCCGGTTGTACTCCCTTACGCGGGCTTCCGCAGGCCAGTCCTCGGCCTGGTCGTTTGGCAGATCTCCATGCGTCGGATCGATCCCAAACGAAAACAATTTGTCCAGCTCGGCATGGTGCGGATCCAGACCCAGCGCGCCGCGCCCCAGCAGATTCCAGTCGAACGCTTCCAGATGTCCCAGATAAAATATCAGCCGGTGCCGCTCGGCTATCGGCCGCGAGTACAGCGCTTCCGAATCGATCAAATCGAAAATGGCGTCTGTCTGCTCTCGGGCAGATTCCAAGCGCGCGAACAACAAGTCCAGACTTGTAGCGGCGGTCTTGGTCGAAGCCATGGAAGCCACCTCCGGGGGCTACCTTTCTACTCTTTTCGAACGCTTCTGACAACAGCTTAGGTATTAGAGCGACCGAGCCCCTGAGAGTTTCACGGTTTTTTGGGGGCGGCCCAGTACTCGCTCAGCGACTTTCCGGCATCTAGCGCTGTGAGGTATAACGGAAGGAGCTATTGCTACCAATCGTCGATATAAAGCGCCCCGGAATTGACTTCAAAGCAGTCGGAGGCTCCAATGACTCCAGCTTCAGTAAATGGAACCCTGCCGGGACTGGGAGTCCTGGAACAGACCCCGATCATTATCGAAAAGCTGGTGCATCTGGCGAGCCCTGATCAATTGCGGTGGAAGCCTTCGCAGCAACGATGGTCGATCAGCGAAATTCTGGCCCATCTGGTGCACGTCGAAGGCGAATCGTTCCGCGACCGCATTGAGCTGATGATTAAGCAAAAAAATCCGCCCATAGCGGAATTCGATCAGGACGCCGCCTATGCGGCAGGAAAATATTCCGGCGGCGCGCCTCTCGAGCATCTGAAAGTTTTCTGCCACGAGCGCGACCGCACCTTGTCCTTCCTGCGGTATATGTCGCCCAGCGCCTTACCGAGGACTGGGGTACACGCCATACACGGAACCATCACCGTGGCGGAACTGATGAACGAGTGGGCATTCCACGACTTGGGGCACATCCGGCAGATCGCGGAATTATTCCGCTCCCGCGCGTTTTTCCCAGTGATGGGGCCGCTGCAGACTGGATATGTGATTCGGCCCTGACGCACTCTGCGTCCCGGCAGCCCGAAAATTTCTCAGGTGTCCCGCGCCGCGCATCTGGCTTCCTGAAGCTCTCGCCGAAACTGCAAGACGTCCACCGAATGCACGGCCACTTTCCGTGAACCTACAAAAATTACCGGCACGTCGTTGGTGTACATCTCGCGCACCTGCCGGTCGGTATCAATATCCATTTCGCGCAACTGCGCCCCAAACTCCGAAATCCACGGCGCCATCGCAGCCTTGGCCACCTCGCATAGGTGGCAGCCGGGCCGCGTATACAGAGTCACCTCCAGCGGCCCTGCCAGCGCCAACCGTCCCGCTTCAGTGCGCCGGTAATAATCCCCGCCGGTGGGTTCGAGCGATCCATCGCGCACCAAACCGCCCACCGCATCCAGAACGGCCGCGCGCTCTTCTGGCGGGGCGCCCGCAACGAGTTCGAAAAACGTGTGCAGGTCCAGGCGGTCGCGCTTCAGGTCGTCAAATGTCGCGAGAATTCGTTGGGTGAGTTCTGGCATGGGGAAAACTACGGGAAAAACGCGCTGGTCGGGCAAAATGCCGCCTTTTCAGGCAGCTCTAATCTTCGTGGTGCTGTTCCACAACTCCGACGGTATCATCCGGCACGGCCCCCGGCCGGCCTTTCACGCGATCGTACACGCTGTAGTGGCACGTGGAGCCCAGCGCTTCATTGTAATAGGTTGGCACGCCGAGTCCGGTGCGCAGTTCTTCGTTGAATTTTCGCAAGTTGGAAAGATGCCCCATGTGCGCGGGCACCTTGGTATCGTCGTGGGTGATCAGAAATTTCTGATAGCCGGCATCCCACAGACGCGTGAACTGCCCTTGGTACATGATGGTCGGCAATTCGGTCATCACAAAGGACCCGTCAGGGGCGCGGCGCAACTCTGCGCCACAGCCGTACTTCTCGATTCGCACCACACCGCCGGTGCTGCGCAGGCTGAACCCCAGAGCCGGCAGGGTATCGATCTGTTTCAAGTCAAAGTGACGGTTGATGTACCACATGGAAATCCAGAATATGAAGTCGCGCCGAGATAGTCAATAGAGGCCCCAAATCCGTAATCCACCGAGGCGGACCTTTTTCGCTAACTCGAGGCCGCGAAATTGAATACAATCTGCCTCTCGCGCATCTAATCTGACCGGGGAATAGCTGCTACGTCCGCCGCCCCGCGACCCATGGGACCCTACAAAGAAATGCTGCTCGACGATCGCACGCTGCCAATGTATCGCCAAGGGCATAGTCTGGTCGATCAGATCGGCAATACGCCGCTGCTGCGCCTGCCGCGCCTCTTTAAGGATTTCCCGGCTATCGAGGTTTACGCCAAGGCCGAATGGTTCAATCCCGGCGGATCGGTAAAAGATCGCGCGGCATGGTCGATGATTCGTGAGGGCGAACGCCAAGGCAAACTCGGCCCTGGAAAGATTCTTCTCGATTCCACCAGCGGCAACACTGGCATCGCCTACGCCATGATTGGCGCCGCCCGCGGCTACCCGGTGAAGTTGTGCCTGCCCACCAGCGCCTCCGAAGAACGCAAGCGCATCCTGAAAGCCTACGGCGCGGAACTGATTCTGACGCCGGGCGATGAGGGTTCGGACGGCGCGATTCGCCGCGTTCGCCAGATATATGCCGAGGACCCGCAAAAATACTTCTATCCCGATCAGTACTCGAACCCGGCGAATCCCGCAGCCCATCGCGAAACCACCGCCGTGGAAATCTGGGACCAGACCCGCGGGAGAATCACCCATTTCGTTGCCGGACTCGGAACCAGCGGCACGTTCGTGGGCACCGTCAGTGGCCTGAAGGCATTCAATCCTGCGATTCGCGCTATCAGCCTCCAGCCGGAATCATCATTCCATGGCCTCGAAGGCATGAAGCACATGGCCACCTCCATCGTCCCGCGGATTTACGACCCTAAGCTCGCCGACGAAGATTTTTCGGTGCAGACCGAATATGCCTACAAAATGGTGCGCCGCGTAGCTCGCGAAGAGGGACTGCTCGTCGGCATCAGTTCCGGTGCAGCGCTGTGGGGGTGTTTGGAAATTGCCCGCCGGCTGCCGCAAGATGCTTCCGCCGTGATCGTGACGGTATTCCCCGATTCTGGCGATAAATACCTCAGCGAGCGCTTCTGGGACGAATCCTAGACTTCATATGCTAAGACTCAACGAAAAA
Organism: uncultured Acidobacteriota bacterium; assembly: GCA_963725655.1. Classification (GTDB taxonomy): domain Bacteria; phylum Acidobacteriota; class Terriglobia; order Acidiferrales; family UBA7541; genus CAVRXT01. Next base: position 358,527 of record CAVRYY010000002.1, read on the forward strand.
TTCGCTGCCGCGATTCGCGCCCACGGTGTGCAGAGCTATCCTCACGAATGTTGCGGTGCGATCCTGGGCCGCGATGCGGGGATTGCTCGCGAAGTGCTGGGGCTGGTCCCGCTGGCCAATCGACGCGACGATTCACCGCGCAATCGCTTTGAAATTACTTCGGATGACGTACGCATGGCCGAGAATAAAGCCCGCGATTTGGGCTGCGACCTGGTCGGCTGGTATCATTCACATCCGGACGCCCCGGCGCGGCCTAGCGACTTCGATCGGGAACATGCCTGGCCGTGGTACAGCTACATCATCGTCAGCATTGAAAAGGCCGAGCCCAGGACCATGAATTGCTGGCGCCTGGTGGACGACCGGTCGCGCTACGACGCCGAGCCAATCGAAATCATCGGATGAGAGGAAGCGATTCATGCCCATCAAGATACTGATACCCACGCCGTTGCGGGCGTACACCAATAAACTCGACACCGTGGAGGTGCAAGCGGCTACCGTCGGGGACGCCATTTCCGCGCTCACCACGCAATTCAGCGACCTGCGCAAACATCTATATAATGATGAAGGCAGGCTGCGCAGTTTCGTGAACGTCTATTTGAACGACGAAGATATTCGCTTCTTGAAGAAAGATCAAACCGAGCTAAGCGACGGCGATACCATCAGTATCGTGCCGTCCATCGCCGGCGGACGTTAATCGCCGAAAGGGAACCGCAATGGCTACAAAAATTGGCGCGGCGCCACAAACGCCGGCACCTGTATCGCTTTCCAACGAAGAAATTCTTCGCTACAGCCGCCACCTGATCATGCCCGAAGTCGGCATGGAGGGGCAGCTCAAGCTCAAGGCCGCTAAAGTATTGCTAATCGGTACGGGAGGATTAGGCGCGCCGCTCGGACTCTATCTTGCCGCGGCCGGCGTCGGCCGGCTGGGCTTGGTCGATTTCGACACGGTCGACGTCACCAATCTCCAGCGCCAAATCATGTTCGGCACTTCCGATGTCGGACGTCCAAAGAGTGTCGCTGCCACCCAGCGCCTGGCCTCGCTCAATCCAGACATTCACATCGAAACCTACGATACGCACTTGACCACCGAAAACGCTCTCGATCTCCTTCGCGATTACGACGTAATCGTCGACGGCACCGATAATTTCCCCACCCGCTACCTGGTGAACGACGCATCCGTCCTGCTCGGCAAGCCCAACGTCTACGGTTCCATCTTTCGCTTTGACGGCCAGGTGAGTGTCTTCGGCGCCCCCGGCGGCCCGTGCTACCGCTGCGTATATCCTGAACCTCCTCCCCCAGGCTTGGTTCCGTCGTGCGCCGAAGGTGGCGTGCTCGGTGTCCTGCCGGGAATCGTCGGCTGCATCCAAGCGATGGAAGTGATCAAGCTGATCTTGGGTATTGGCGATCCCCTTATCGGCCGGCTGCTGCTCTTTGACGCTCTCGGAATGAAGTTCCGCGAACTCAAGCTGCGGAAGAACCCCGATTGCCCGGTCTGCGGCACCCATCCCACCGTCACCAAGCTCATCGACTACGTCCAATTCTGCGGCATTCGCGGCGAAGAAGCCCCGGCGCAGCAGACTTCGGTTCCCGACATTACTCCGCGTGAGCTGAAGGCTCGCCTCGATCGCGGCGACGATCTCTACATTCTCGATGTCCGCGAGCCGCACGAATTCCAGATTTGCAATATCGGCGGCCACCTGATCCCTCTAGGCGACCTGCCAAAGCGCGTAAGCGAACTCGATTCCTCTAAAGAAATTGTCGCGCATTGCCGCAGCGGTAAGCGCTCAGCCGAAGCCTCGGAATTTCTTCGCAAGGCCGGGTTCCGCAAGATTTTGAATTTGAAGGGCGGAATTCTGGCATGGGCGGATGAAGTCGATCCGTCCATGCCGAAGTATTGACGCCGCCCGCTGTAGCCGGGCGAAAGCCGTAAATCAGAATTTCAAGGTGAGGATTCCGAATGGCAACGAAGATAACCGTAGGCACCAATGGACCGCTCCGTATCGAAGGCGATTTCGAGATTTGCGATCAACAGGGAAACACATTCGGCTTGGCAGGCCGCACTGCCCTGGGCCTTTGCCGCTGCGGCCATTCCGAAAACAAGCCGTTCTGCGACGGCAAACACCGCGAATTCAACTTCCAGAGCGAAACCCCGGCCCGTGATTTGCCGCCTCCCAAGCCTAAGATCTAGCACGATTGCCCTTTTTGAGCCGACCGCCGGCGCTGCCCACCGGCTACCCAGTCGGTAACTTTTCCACCCGTCAAAGTGTACCGCAGCGAGGCTGTAGTACTGTTCCAATATGGGAAAACCAGCAACCCCAATCATTCCAAGATCTTAGTAACCTGTCGTTCTGGCCCACTTTGGGCCAGTAGGTTGCTGTTACCCTTGGGGACTTAGGCATCCCATGGGGGAGTGGTGCGCGTACGAGTTCGTACCGAGGGCTTCTTTCAGACGCTGCGGCTTTGGATCGCGGGAGCGATCATTTTCGCGGCGTTCGTGGCGCTCGTCTATGCGCTGCGCAAGTCGCCCTACATCGCTGACCCATACCTCGACAACTACCTGCAGATGGCGGGGGGCTTGCTGGGCTTTACCTTCGCGGCCAACGCCCTGGTTCGCTTCAAGGGAAATCACGACCGTCTCTCCCTGATTCTCGCATTTGGATTTCTCTTATCCGGACTCATCGAAGCTGGCGCCAGCGTCTCGGTCTACCGTGATATCGGGCTGTCGATCTCTCCGCTACAGTATGTCTCGGTCGCCTGGATGTCTGGCCGAACGCTGCTCGCCGTGCTGCTGATTGCCGGGCTGTTTGTTGAACGCCGGACGCCCAGCTCGCGCGAATCCACGAAGGAAATCGGAGTCGCCACACTGATTGTTGGCGCCGCTGCATATCTCACCAGCGCATTTTATTTCGCCTTGCCGGTCACCCTGGGAATCTACCGTCACGCTTTCATTCCGAGGGCTTGGGATCTGCTTCCGGCTGCGCTTTACATCGCCGCCACCGTCGGTTACCAGCGCCGGCTCCGCAATACCTCTACCTCTCTCGACAAAGCGTTGGTGGTCGCCGCAGGAATGAACGTGGCCTGTCACTTGGCGATGTGCCAGTCCGAACGCTTGCTCGATGCCCCTTTCATTTTCGCGAACGTTCTGATGGTTTCCAGCTACGCCGTCGTTTTGGGCGGCACTTTGCTTGATAACGCCAAGCTATTCGACCAGGTGAGCCACCTGGCCATCAGTGATCCACTCACCGGGCTCGCCAATCACCGCCGCTTGATCGAGGTGATTGAAAATGAACTCCAGCGTTCCCGGCGTACCGGACGCGAGTTCGCACTCCTGCTGCTCGATCTCGATGGACTGAAGGCGATCAACGATAAGCACGGCCACTTAGTGGGCAGCCGTGCCATCAAGCGCCTGGGTGAAGTTTTGCACAGTCAGTGCCGTTCGATGGACACCGCGGCTCGCTACGGTGGCGACGAGTTCGCCGTGCTGCTGACCGAGGCCACCGAAGATCCCGCGCTGAAAGTAGCGGCCCGAATTTGCGAACGCCTGGCCAACGACGGTCAGGAGCCGCGGGTCACCGTCAGCGTGGGCGTCTCCGTTTATCCGCGCGATGGCGAGACCGTCGAAAAGCTGCTGGGGGCAGCCGACCGGGCGCTCTATGGTATGAAACGACACGAGACTCCCAAATTCCGCATCGAGAATGTGGCCGCATGCCTGTAAGCTTCGCGAAAGGAGTTGCCATGTTCTTTCGCAAGAAGGCCCCTGCGGCCGAGGTTCACGAACATCCACGGCGCGAAAAGCGCGTGCCCATGGAAGTGGGAGTTCACATCGCCGGGCACGTCGAGCAGCCCGGAGTGGAAACCACATTCACCGAAAATGTTAGCGAACGCGGCGTGCGGGTAATGAGTGCGCGGCGCTGGAAGATTGGCGATCAGATCACCGTCGCCACGCTCACCGGTTCTTTCCGTTCGGTCGCGCGTGTGGCCTATTGCGAGTTGGTCCGCGGCGCCGGCTTTGTAGTGGGAATTGAGTTCTTAGAGTCACAGGGACACTGGATACTGGGCCACTCGGCGTACTAGTTGGGCCGCCGCCACGCTTCTGGCCGCGTGCCCCGTCACCCGAGGCTGCACCACCCGCAGCCACCGCAACTCACTACTGAATGAATCCCACAGTCGGCTCCGGCGTGGGGCCCGAACCTTCAGGAATCGTTCCGAACTGAGCTTCGTATCGCGCGATATTTTCCTGCAGTGCTCGCGACAGCCGCTTGGCGTGTCCCGGGCTCAGGATCATGCTCCCCACAAGTTTCCCCTGCGCGACCGTCGGAAAAACGTAGATAAAATTCAGCGTAAATTCCTCGCCATTGTGATGGATCACCGCGAGATTGGCGTACTGCCCCAATAGTTCCTTTTCATCCGCTTTAATCTGCACTTGCTGGTTTTGCTGGTTCGGTTGGTTTGCTTGTTGCGGTTTAGCTGGTTCGCTCATGGAGCCTCCCGGTTGATTCCCATAATTACTATAACAAACTGCCCGCGCACAAACCATATTGACGCTTTTCGAAGTTAAGTGTAGTTTATATCTGTAGTTCATCATAGTTAACTATGCCTGCGCCATCCACTTCCGAGTTAGCCGGTTCTGTTTCTGTGCCTTCTGCTGGCTCCGACGCTGCGCTATGTTCCCCCGTCGCGGCCCGGCGCTTGCCGCGCGAGGCATGGTTTTATCTGGGGCCCGCGTTCGTCGCTTCCGTGGCCTACATGGACCCCGGAAATTTCGCAACCAACCTCGAGGGCGGCGCGCGTTTCGGCTACCAATTGCTTTGGGTGCTGCTGTGGTCCAACGCCATGGCCATTTTGGTGCAGTATCTGGCGGCCAAGCTGGGAATTGCCACCGGCAAAACTCTCCCTGAGAATTGCCGTGAAGAATTCTCCCGCCCCACCACTCTGCTGTTGTGGGTCGCCGCGGAAATTGGCGCCCTAGCCACCGATCTGGCCGAGTTTTTGGGAGCGGCTCTCGGCTTTTATTTGCTCTTCGGCATCCCTATGTTTCCCGCGGCGATTCTCACCGGCGTGGTGGTGATGGGCATCCTGCTGATCGAGCACCTCGGCTTTCAGTGGCTCGAACGAGTGATCATGGTGTTCGTCGCGCTCATCGGCATCGCTTATGCTCTCGAGATGTTCGTCAGCAAACCGGCCTGGCGTCCCATCGCGTTTCACACTCTCGTTCCCGAAATTCACTCCTCTTCGATCTACCTGGCGGTTTCCATGCTTGGCGCCACGGTGATGCCGCACGTCATTTATCTGCACTCCGCGTTGGTCCTTCCGCGCCGCATCCCCGAAGACCGCGACAGCCATCACCACCGCAAGATGGAGTTGATTGACGTTCTGCTGGCCATGAACGGCGCTTGGCTGATCAATTCGGCCATGGTCGTCATGGCTGCCGCCGTTTTTTTCGGGCGCGGCATGCAGGTCTATTCGATTCAGGCCGCTCACGCGTCGCTTGGGCCGCTCCTCGGTAAGCTCGCCGGCACCGCCTTTGGCATCGCGCTGCTGTGCTCGGGACTTTCTTCCGCGAGCGTCGGCACTATGGCCGGTCAGGTAATTATTCAGGGTTTTTTGCGAGTGCGCATGAGCATTTTTCTGCGCCGCCTGCTCACCATGATTCCCGCTATCGCCGTCATCGCCTACGGCTTCGATGCGCTCAAGACTCTGGTCCTCAGCCAGGCCGTGCTCAGCTTCTGCCTGCCCTTCGCGCTGGTGCCGCTGCTGATTCTCACTCGCCGCAAAGGCCTGATGGGCGCGCATGCGAATCGTCCAATTACCAATTGGCTGGCTTACCTGACCACTGCGGTCATCCTGGCCATGAATGCCTGGCTGCTAGTCGCCATCTTCCGCGGGGTTTCCTGATTTCCCGCGCATGACTCCAGTGCCTGCGAGTCCGGTGCCCGCGCGCGCCCCGCACAACAGTAATTCAGCGGTCAAATTTATTTTTTTCTTCATCATCGCCCTCGCGCTCGGCGCCACGATCCTCTTGTTGCGGCAGGACCAGGGCGATTGGACGCCTCCGCCCGAAGCTCGCCTGCAGAAAAATCCGGTTCAGGTGAACGAAAGCACTGTGGCGGGAGGGGAAGCGCTATACAAAGCGCGATGCGCAAATTGCCACGGCGAGAGCGGAAACGGAAATGGCGAGGAGGCTGCCAGATATCGGCCGGTGCCCGCCGACCTCACCAATCCCCGCGTCGGCAATCAGACCGAAGGAGAACTCTTCTGGAAAATTACCAATGGGCGCCGGCCAATGCCGTCATTTCGCAACAAACTCAGCGATGAAGAGCGCTGGGAGGTGGTGATCTACCTCCGAACGCTCCCTCAAAGTCCCAGCCAGCCTCGCTGAATCGCTCCGAATATTTCGCTTACTTCACTTTCGACAGCGCTTCCGAGACTTCCTTGATGTCCGGAACCTGCGGAATATCGTACTGCTTCACCCAAGCCACATTCCCGTTGCGGTCGACGATGGTGATCGAACGCCCGGTGATGCCTTTATCCGGCAGGTAGGCGCCAAACTTGTCGGCCACCGCTCCGCGCGGCTGGAAATCCGCCAGCAGCGGATATTGAATCCCCATTTTTTCCGCGAATGCCTTATGCGACCAGGTGCTATCGACCGAAAGCCCCAGGACTTGCGCGTCCAGCTGCTCGAACTGCTTAAACGTATCCACCAGCGAGGCATGCTCGTTGGTGCATACCGGGCTCCAATCCAACGGATAAAACACCATCACCACATTTTTCTTGCCCTTGAAATCGCTAAGCTTCACTTCTTTTTGATTTTGGTCCTTCAACGTAAAATCCGGCGCCGGTGATCCTACCGCGATTGCCATAGTGCTTCCTCCCAAATTAGTTTTCGAAAATCAGTCTCAAAAAATGACCAACGCAAAAAATCGCGCATCTGAGTCCCCACAATCATACCCCACTTCGCCAGCTCTTTCTTCCGTCGCCACCAACCCAGACCTCAGCGTCTTCTCCCTCTCCGGCCGCGACTTCTGCTAACATCACCGCGTGGCGCGCATACAAGTCGAGACCTCCTACCCAGGCATCCACTTTCTCGCGCGGAGCCGCAACTGGTATTGGCGCTTGCGAGGTTTCCCGCCCGAATGTGAGCATCTCGAAGGTGATCCGAAGTGGATGGCCGCGCTCCAGCCTGACGTACTGTATCTTCGCGGCAAAGCATCCAAGCGCCGCGATCCCGCTCGACCGGAAGCCTCGCTATGCCGGGATTGCCTGTTGCACATCCTGGTCAACGAAATCGCCACCCACGAAGGCAAGGTAGTCGCGTTCGAGCCGGATCCGCTGAGCTTTAGTCAATATTTCTACGTCGGCGCTGAAGACAACGACGCAGCGGGCGTTACTCCCGAATTGGCGGCGGTCATCGAGCAGCGCCTCAAAAAGCTTCCCGCCAGGTGCGCTCGCTGCACCGCATCCGCCGCGTGGCTGTGGTTTACTCGCGACGAAATTGTCTCCCTTGAGGAGACCGAGAAAATCCAGGCCGCCGCAGGCGAGGCCCTTTGCCCCAATCACGCCGCGCAGCAAATGCGCGCTATGTTCGAGCGGATTCCTGAGGCCAACATTTTCTATATCAATCTGCCCTATGGCGATGCCGGAGCGTTTCTATGGTTCTAATCGCCGCGCGGCCGCACCGAAAGGCCCGCCGGAGGAGCCGTGGCTAAACCGCAGCGCCAGAAGAAAAAGCCGGATGCTCTGCTACCATCACCATCAGCGGAACCGTCAGCAGAACCAATCGTTCTCACCGCCAGGTGGGGAGGGATCATGACGCTGCAGGATGCGGTCGAAAGATACCTCGCGCAGGCCGGCGAATACGGAAAAGTAGTCCCACTCTCGGTATTTGGCCTGCCCAAAAAGGAAACCGAAACCGTTCTCGCGGTATTCGACGAGGACTACCACATCAGCCGCTACTTCCACCTACGCAACGATTCCGGCGACCGCTACGACGTCAACGGCTTCCCGCAAACCCACGTCTCCATCGACGCCGAAATCGCCACGATTCTTTGAGAACCCGTTACCTCACCCCGTTCGGGAAGGAGAAAACCGGATCGATGTCTACAGGAATCGAGTCGGTTCTTTTCAACGCCACTCTCATCTCCGCGGGCATCGCGCCGTAACGATCGAACCACTCCTCCGCGCCTTGCCGGTCGCCCGTCGCCTCGATTTCCAAAAGCTTTTTCGCCAGCTCCGCGATCGCAGCAGGCATCTTCGCGAATTGCACCGCATACCGCTGCGATCCTGGATCGAAAGCAATCGCCCCGCGTTCCGACAGGAAATTGAACTCCATCATCTCACCGCGGCTGTGCGCCTCCCCCACCCCGAACCGAACCGAGCGCAGGTTCCCCGCGACGTATGACGCATAATACCCGTTCAAGTTTTCCTTGGGCAGCGCGCGGTGATCCACCAGCCATTTCAAGCACAACATGCCTACCACATCCGCTTTCGATTCTTCCAGCGCGCTGTACGCCGGCCCGATCGCTTCGCGAATGTCTTTGCGTCCCGTCGAGGTGCGCGCGTATGCCGGCCCCAAGCCGTGCGAAATTTCATGCATCAGCGTGGACGCCAGGTACCCGTCGCCGCTCACCAACGCCGCCTGCTCGGGCATCATCATCATCTGCGCCACCGGTAGAATCACGAACTCCACCCGCGCATCCATGAAATTCTTGAAAAATATCTTCTTCGACCCTTTCTGTTCATGCACCCGCGGATCGTTCGGCAAATTGTCGGCTACCGCCTGGTAGCCATGCCCCAAGTCGCCCGTTCGAAACGGCGCGTCCATCACCTCCATCGGCGATTGTTTCCCGCGCTTGGACGGCAAATCTTCCGCAGCTAGCGGCAACGACTCCTGCAGCTCCGGCACGAACTTCTGAAAGGTTTCGAGTTTCTGGCTCTGTTCCTCGTTGCGGATAAGAATCGAAGCTCCATAAGTTGTCTTCACTCCCAGCAAACCGTCCGTATACGATTCATAGGGGGCCAGGATCAGGTCGAATTTCGGATTCTTCAGTTCCAGCCAGGCAATGTCGCTGGGGTAGTAGTCGTCGGTCAGCAACGCTTTCGAGCGCAGCCGCAGAAACGTCGAGAACGCGGGATCGTCGCTGTAAACCGCGGCGTCCACCAAATCCTGCGCCATCGGCTCCAGAAATTCCTTGTACGCGACGTGGTACGGAATGGCTTCCAGATCGCCATCCTTGGTTTCTCGAATCACCGTCAGCGAGTTGTAGATGTCCGCGCGGCGCTCCGGGTGCTTCGCCACAAAGTCTTCAATCCGCTTCCGCGTCATATCCGCGGGATAGAATCCCCGGCCCGGTGGCGCTGCCTGGGTCCCTACGAATGGTCGGTTTTCGTCGATCAAATCGAACCGGCTGCCATTGATCCACAGATAGCGGCGTAAAGTGACGTCCGCCGCACTCTTGCTGTTTTCCAGCGAGAGATAGAGCTTCAAGTCTGCGACATCCGATTGCCGCCAATAGATGTCGTCGACCAACTGTGCCGCATCCACCAGTTTCAGTATCATTTGCCGTTCGCGCGCGGAATATGCGCTGTCATCAAACGGCATCTTCACGTTCTTAAATTTGGCGAGCCGTTCCGCTGTGTCGGGCGCCACCACACGCTTTTCCGCCGGCGGCGATGTACTTTCCACACGGGAGGCAGCTGGAGATTGCGCCTGGGAGAAAAGCAGTGGCAACAGGGCGACCGGCAAAATCGCGAGTACGGTAAACACAGTTCTCAATATTCTGGTTTTCATCGGCTAAATTCTAACAGATAGGTCGGCTGTGGCTGTAGTTCCGAACGCCTTTTTATCGAAGGAACATTGTCCTTATTTCACGCTGACCGGCACGCTCTGCTGCAGTCGCTGTCCAAAGCGCTCATGTTCCTCGCGCAGCGCCTCCGGCAAATGGCTTCCAAACTTCTCCAGAAATTCGCCAATCGCAGCATGCTCAGCGACCCAGTCTCCCGCATCCACGCGTAGTAACTCCGCCACGTTTTTCGCGGTAAGCGGCAGGCCCTGCAGCGGAAGCGAGTCTGGGCTCGGCACCAGTCCAATCGCCGTCTCCACCGCCCCGGCCCGGCCCTCGGTGCGATCTAAAATCCATTTCAACACCCGCACGTTCTCGCCATAACCCGGCCACAGAAATTTCCCGTCGTCGCCGCGCCGGAACCAATTCACGTGAAAAATCTTCGGCGGACGCGCCGCGCGTCGGCCCATCTCCAGCCAATGCCCGAAATAGTCCCCCATGTTGTATCCGCAGAAGGGAAGCATGGCCATCGGGTCGCGCCGCGTTACGCCCACTTGTCCGGACATCGCCGCCGTCGTCTCCGACGCCATCGACGCTCCCACGTACACGCCATGCTGCCAATTGTTCGATTCGTAGACCAGCGGCGCCAGTCGCGCCCTCCGCCCTCCGAACACGATCGCCGAAATCGGCACTCCCTCCGGGTCTTCCCAATGCTTCGAAATCGATGGCGCCTGGCTCGCTGCGATGGTGTACCGCGCGTTCGGATGCGCCGCCGTTCCCATCTCCGGATTCCACACCTGCCCGCGCCAGTTCAGCATTCCCGCGGGCGGCGGTATGTTGATTCCTTCCCACCACGGCTCGCGCTCTGGGGTGAGCGCCACATTGGTATAAATTGCGTCGTGATGCATGGATGACATCACATGGGGATTCGTTTTCGCGCTGGTTCCCGGAGCCACCCCGAAAAATCCCGCCTCCGGATTGATCGCCCGAAGCATTCCGTCCGCGCCGACGCGCAGCCATGCGATGTCGTCGCCTACCGTCCACACTCGATAGCCCTGGTCTTCCAGGCTCGATACCATCATCGCCAGGTTCGTTTTCCCGCAGGCGCTCGGAAACGCCGCGCACATGTAGGTCACTTTACCGCTGGGATCTTCCAGGCCCAGGATCAGCATGTGTTCCGCCATCCAGCCTTGCTCCCGCGCCATCCAGCTCGCGATCCTCAACGCAAAACACTTCTTACCCAGTAATGCGTTCCCACCGTATCCGGAACCTACGCTCCAGATCAGCCGCTCTTCCGGGAAGTGCATGATGAATCTTCGGTTCGGATCCAAATCGCCTAGCGAATGCAGCCCGGGCACAAATTCTTCCCCGCGCTTCAGGCGGTCCATCGCCTTGGGTCCCAGCCGCGACAGCTTTCTCATGTTCGCCACTACGTAAGGGCTGTCTGTAATTTCCACGCCCACGCGGCTTCCCGGAGACTCCGCCGGGCCCAGAATATAAGGAACCACGAACATTGTGCGCCCGTGCATCGCGCCGTCGAACAGCGGACGCAGCTTTGCCTTTGCCGCTGCCGGATCCATCCAATTATTGGTCGGGCCGGCGTCTTCCTCTTTGCGCGTGCAAATGAACGTCAGGTTTTCGGTGCGGGCTACGTCGTTGGGATCGCTGCGGTGCAGGTACGACCGGGGAAAGGTCTTCTCGTTCAGGCTTAGGAAGGTGCCGTCCTGCAGCATCCCCTTCACCAGTGTTTCGTATTCCTGCAACGAGCCATCGCACCACACAATCTTGGCGGGCTTGGTTAGGGTGGCGCACTCCTCCACCCAATGCTCAAACGATTTTGACAATTCCCGTCTCCTACGCCGAAAAATCACGCGCTAACGCCGGCAGGCTCCTGTCCGAGACTGCGTGCCAATCCTCCAACTATATCAATGGTTCAATTCTCAGAAGTCTAGGCCAGCGCTATGGGATTTGCAACAAACCAGGCATGCAGAGGTGCGTAGTCCATAAGTGCATGGTTCTGCGGTGCATTCCACCTTCCGTAAGCAGCGCCCGGCACGCATATCCCACGGAAATGATCTATTCCCGCGCCTCCCGTCAGAGTGCTAGCCTCGCACAGCCATGCGAGCGAGCGAGCCAGAGTCAAAACCGGGATAGCAGCACAACAGCAAAAGGGGACGAAAAGCTAAATAGCAACACCGCCAGGATGCCCCATTGGATGTGTATGAAAACAAACGACGAAAGTTAGCCGAATCCAGGCAAATTACAGAACACACTTTCCAAAGCCGATGCCGCTGGGCGGTCTGGATCCGGGAATTCGTCCGGGCAAGAAAAAAGAAGGGCCTACCTAATCTCGCAATGACAGGGGCGTTGCAGCGTCACCGCCGAGGGGTTCGGCCCTTCTGTGTATTTCGACGCAACCACTCGCCAACGGTGAGCACCAGCGAGGGAGGTTTTTTCAGTCACCGTCTCGGCGCCTGTCGCCGGCCTCAACAAGCGATGCCGCGAAGTTATCGGTTGGCGTATGATGGCCGTTCCTCTAAGTCCGGTTTACCCATCGTGGGGGTCATGAAGCATCGAATTCAGAGCGCCGCGGTACTGGGCGCGGGAACCATGGGCGCTCGAATCGCCGCGCACCTCGCCAACGCCGGAATCCCATGCCTTCTGTTGGACGTTGCCGCCGACGGCGATCCCCGCACGCGAAACCGCATCGTGCAGGCCGGTCTCGACGCCGCGCGCAAGTCGCGTCCGGCTTCCTTTTTCACCCCCGACGCCAGCCGCCTGATCCAAGTCGGCAATTTCGAAGATGACCTCGCAAAGCTCGCCGCTGCCGACTGGATCATCGAAGCTGTCTCCGAGAATCTGGAGATCAAGCGCACTCTCCTTGCGCGCGTCGAACAATTCCGCCGCCCCGGCGCGATTATCACCACCAATACGTCCGGCTTGCCCATCCACATCATCTCCGAAGGATTCTCTGCGGATTTTCAGCAGCATTGGGCGGGCACCCACTTTTTCAATCCGCCACGCTATATGAAGCTGGTCGAGCTGATCCGCGGGCCGCGAACTCTCCCGGCGGTGATCGATGCTCTCGAAGAAATATGCGATCACCGCCTCGGCAAAGGCGTGGTGATCGCCAAAGACACTCCGAATTTTATCGCCAATCGCATTGGAACTTTCTCGATCCTCACCGCGGTTCGCGCGATGGCCGAGCTCGGCATGACGATCGAGGAAGTGGACGCCTGTACCGGCCCGGCAGTCGGCTGGCCAAATTCCGCGACCTTTCGCACCGCCGACATCGTCGGTCTCGACGTCCTCGTCCACGTCGTGCGCAACCTCTATGACAACGCCCCGCACGATGAATCTCGCGACGCCTTCCGGGTTCCCGAGCTGATCGAAGAGATGCTCCAGCGCGGCTGGCTGGGCGAAAAGACCGGCAAAGGTTTCTACCAGCGCGTCAAGAAGGCCGGCGAACGCGAGATCCTCACTCTCGACTGGCATACCATGGAGTATCGCCCCCGCCAGAAACCTCGCTTTGCTTCGCTGGAGGCGCGCAAACTCATTGAGGACACCCGCGACCGCTTGCGCGCGCTGGTCGCTCCGGCGATCGCTAACCAAAGCGCCGACAACGCGTCCAAGTTCCTTTGGCAGACTCTCGGAGAAACTTGTCTGTACGCCGCGCGCCGTATTCCTGAGATTGCCGATCGCATCGTGGACCTCGACCGCGCTATGCGCTGGGGATTTGGATGGGAGTTGGGCCCGTTCGAAATTTGGGATGTGCTAGGAGTGGAACCGATGGCCCGGGCCCTCGAAGCGCGGGAAAAACGCTGCCGCCGCTGGTCGCTGAATTGCTTTCCTCTCAGAAATCCTTTTACGGCAGCGAGAGCGGCCAACTCACCTATTTCGATCTCGCGGCAAAATCCCCCGCGCCCGTCGCCGGAGCCAAGGGCGTAATATTCCTGCCGTCACCTCAGGATCAAACCAAGGTTGTACAGAAAAATTCTGGCGCCCGTCTGGTCGATATCGGTGACGGTGTGGTGTGCTGCGAATTTCGGTCCAAGATGAACTCCATCGGCGGCGACATCGTCGCGATGGTCCACGCCGGCCTGAAGCGGCTCGATGAAGATTTCGAAGCCATGGTGATCGCCAACGACGCCGTGAATTTTTCCGTAGGCGCGAATCTCATGTTGTTGTTAGTCAGTGCGCAGGAGCAGGAATGGGACGATCTGCACCTCGCGGTGCGTCAGTTCCAGCGCGTCAACATGGCCATCAAGCACGCTCCGCGTCCGGTGGTGGTCGCGCCGCAGGGCCTGGCTCTGGGTGGCGGTTGTGAAATCACGCTGCACGCGCCGCGGGTGCAAGCCGCCGCGGAATGCTACCTGGGATTGGTTGAGGTCAGTGTAGGTCTGATCCCCGCAGGCGGCGGCTGCAAAGAAATGCTGATCCGCGCGAACGAACATGCGGCAGGCGGCGCGCAACCGCTGGCTGCCAGCTCGGAAGCGAACATGGACTTGTTCCACGCGATGAAGCCCATATTCGAAAACGTCGCCATGGCCAAAGTTTCCGCCAGCGCCGAAGAAGCTCGCGCGTTAGGCTACCTCCGCCGCGATGACCGGGTCTCCATGAATCGCGATCGTTTGCTAGCCGACGCCAAAGCCACCGCGCTGGAGATGGCACGCGCTGGCTACCAGCCGCCCGCTCCGCGTGAGATTCGCGTCTTGGGCGAACAATTTCTGGCAGGCGCAAAGCTTGCCGTTCACATGCTTCTTCGCGGCGAATTCATCAGCGAGTACGATGCGGCGGTCGCGCGGAAGCTAGCCACCGTTCTTTCCGGAGGCGCGCTCTCGGTCCCGCAGAATGTTAGCGAGCAATACGTGTTAGATCTCGAGCGAGAAGCCTTCGTCAGCCTGTGCGGCGAACGTAAGACTCAAGAGCGCATCGCCCACACCCTAAAGACCGGCAAGCCCCTGCGCAACTAGCAGGAGGCTACCCGGGTGTGGCCTTGCATTTGCTGTGAGTGGTGGGCCTTTCGCATTTGCTGTTGGTGGTGGGTGGCGCACCCTTCGCCGTCAAGGGTGCGGATTTTGATTTGCGGTTCCAAGGTTTTACGTTCTTATCTTTTCCGGGTGCCCCACTCTTCCCGGTTTTTGGGAAGGGGGGCGTTTAGCTTGAATCGATTTCAATTTATTTTCCGAGGTCATCATATGCAATCAGGTCCCACGCGAACCGCGCTGCTCTCGGCCATCCTACTGGCAGCCTATTTCATCTGCAGCGCCCTGGCGATCCACGCCGAGGGCGGTGAGCCTCCCTACTTCGCCATCACCAACGCCCGGATTTTCACGATCTCGGGCGCGGTGATTGAAAACGGCACCGTAGTCGTCGCCAAGGGTCTGATTCAAGCCGTCGGTGCCGACCCCAAGATTCCCGCCGAAGCCTGGATAATCGATGGCAAGGGCATGTCCGTCTATCCCGGATTGATCGATGCAGGCACCGATCTCGGATTGCCGAAGGACGATGAAGCTCACGGCGCCGCGCACTCCAATGTCGACCGCGCGCATCCCGCCATGGGACCGGAAGATCGCCCCTACAGCACCCCGTGGCGAATTGCCGCCGACGAATTGAAGCCCGACGACAAACGCATCGCCGACTGGCGAAACGCCGGCTTCACTTCCACCCTGGCGCTTCCTTCCGGCGGAATATTTCCCGGGCAGGGCAGCTTGATCGATCTCGGTGACGAGCGCGCGGGAGAGATGGTGGTCCGATCGCACGACGCGGTGCCGCTCTCGTTTCAAACCAGCGGCAGTTTTTACGGCTATCCCGATTCGCTGATGGGCGCGCTCGCCTACATGCGCCAGGTTTTGGACGATACCCGCTGGTACACCGCGTCGGAAGCCACCTATGAAGCACATCGCAACGGCATCGCCAGAATCCCTTACGACCACACCGAACATTTTCTCGATAAGTCTCTCGAGCGCCAGGAGATTTTTCTGATTCCCGCGAACAACCAGGTTCAAATCGTGCGCGCCCTGCTGCTGGCCAAAGAATGGAACGTCCCGGCAGCGGTATGGGGCGGCCAGCAAGGCTACGCGGTGGCTTCCGCGATAGCCGCAGCGAGAGTGCCAGTGTTGGTCAGTTTGAAGTGGCCGGCGAAAGGCAAGGATCCCGACCCCGAGCAGGAACAACCTCTGCGCGACTTGCGTTTCCGCGATCGCGCTCCTGGGACCCCGGCAGAATTCGTCAAGGCGGGAGTGAAGTTCGCCTTCTACTCCGATGGCCTGGAAGGGCCGAAAGACATTCGCAAGAACCTGAAGAGGGCGATGGACGCTGGATTGTCCGCTGATGCCGCGCTGCGCGCGTTCACTCTGGACGCCGCGCAAATACTCGGGGCAGGCGATGTCCTCGGCAGCATCGAGCCCGGCAAGATCGCCAACCTGGTAGTTACCGACGGCGATTTGTTCGGCGAAAAGACAAAAATCAAGCACGTCTTCGTCGATGGCCGGTGGTATCCGGTCCACGAAGAGACGCCCCCGGACAAACCGGCGGAGCCCAAGCCCGCGCGCGCCGCAATCGATGACGTCGCCGCGATGAATTCCTCGAACGCGGCCGCCACACGCGCTGCGCAAGCAAAGGTGGCCCAGTGAATCGCCCAACGAACCTGACTAGCAATCGGCGCTCTATCTCCATCGCCGCTGCCATGATTGGCATAACCGCCTTTCTCTCGGTCCTGCTTCCCGCCCCGGCTCGCGCGCAATCTTCCGGGGTCACCGTAATTCGAGACGCAACGATTCTTACCGTCACCCACGGCGCCATCGAGCACGGTTCGATCCTGATTCGCGACGGCAAGATCGCGGCGGTGGGCACGGATGTAGCCGTGCCTGCAGGCGCCACGGTGATCGACGCCGCCGGCGAGTTCGTGATGCCCGGCATCGTGGATTGCCACTCGCACATCGCGGTGGACGGCAGCGTCAACGAGGGCAGCGTTAGCGTGTCCTCAATGGCCAATATCGCCGACGTTCTCAACCCCGACGACATCGTGATTTACGACGACCTGGCAGGCGGGGTCACCTCCGCCAACGTCCTGCACGGCAGCGCCAACCCGATCGGCGGCCAGACCGTAGTCATTAAGCTGCGCTGGGGCAGGCCCGCCAGCGAATTGCCTTTCGAAGGAGCGCTCCCGGGCATCAAATTCGCGCTCGGCGAAAATCCCAAGCAGTCGAATTTCCGTCCGCAGCCTCCCGTGCCCATCCGTTATCCCGCGTCGAGGCTCGGCGTCGAGGAAGTGATTCGCCAGGCGTTCACTGAAGCCAAGGAGTACAAGAAAACCTGGGACGACTACGATCGGCGCAAAGCGGCCGGCGAAGCCAACCTGATCGCCCCGCGCCGCGATTTGAAACTCGATCCGCTAGTGGAAGTTCTCGAAGGGAAGCGGTACATACACTGCCACTCCTACCGGCAGGACGAAATTCTGATGCTCATCCGCGTAGCCAATGAATTTGGCTTCAAGGTGCGCACCTTCCAGCACGTCCTCGAAGGGTACAAAGTCGCCGACGAAATCGCCGCCAGCGGCGCCGGCGGTTCCACGTTTTCCGACTGGTGGGCCTATAAGATGGAAGCATTCGACGCCATTCCCTATAACGCGGCGCTGATGACCGAGCGCGGCGTGATCGTCTCGATTAATTCCGACGACGCCGAAGAAGCGCGCCACCTCAACCAGGAAGCCGCGAAGGCCATCAAGTACGGCGGCGTTTCGCCCGTGGAAGCCCTGAAGATGGTCACCCTCAATCCCGCCATCCAACTCGGGATCGATAATCGTGTCGGGTCGATCGATGTGGGCAAGGATGCTGACTTGGCCATCTACAACCACGATCCTCTGAGCGTCTACGCCGTCGCGCAGAAAGTTTTGATCGATGGACACGTGTATTTCGATCGCAGCCAGGACCTCGCGCAGCGCGCGGTGCTCGAGAAAGAAAAACAGGCGCTTCTCGACAAGGAAAAGAAAGCGGCCGAGGACGAGAAAAAGGCTGCCGAAAATTCCGCCAAAGGGCCCGATAAGGATGCCGGCAAGAAAAAGAGTCCGGGCAAAAAGAAAACCGGCACAACCACCCAGCCCCCGCAAGACGGTGCGGCCAGTGCAGGAGGCGCCCGATGAACCGCTCCACGAGTTCCATCACGAATTGGACCAATAGCCGCGCCAGCAGGATGGCAGGCAATGCCCTCAGGCAGCGCCGGATTTTTCTTCCCTCGCTGGCGTCCATCGCCGGATTGTTGTTGGTGATCGCCGCCCCGTTTCTCGCACCGGCGAATCTCTCCGCACAAGCTGCGTCGCAGGCTCCGGCGGCGGGCGCCAAGGTATTCGCGATCACCAACGCAAAGATTTACACGTTGGCCGGGCCGGTGATTGAAAACGGCACGGTGGTGATTCGTGACGGAAAGATCGCCGCGGTAGGCGCGGGCGTAGCTGCACCGCCGGATGCGCAGGTGATTGACGCCAGGGGTCTCGAAGTTTATCCGGGTTTGTTCGATCCCATCACCGGGATGGGGCTGGGCGAGGTCGATCAAGTTCTGTCCACTCAGGACACCACCGAAACCGGTGACTTCAATCCCGATGTTGTCGCCGCCACCGCCGTCAATCCATCCAGCGCTCACATTCCGGTCACTCGCGCCGCTGGGATCACCCATGTGTTGTCAGTCGAAGGGGTTGGTGGGCTCGATTCGCAATCCGGCGGCGGTTTGATCGCTGGACAAGTCTCCGCGATTAATCTGGCGGGCTGGACCATGTCGGACATGGCCATCGACAAATCGGTAGCCATGGCCATCTACTGGCCGTCGATCGGCGGTGTCCAATTCGACTTCGCCACCCTCTCTCTCAAGACCAAGCCCTACACCGAATCGAAAGAAGCGTACGACAAGCAGGTGAACGAACTCTCCGATTGGCTAGATCGGGCCCGCCACTATGCGCAGGCCGTCGCCAAAGGCGCTCCCGCGAACTACGAACGCGACTTGAAGTTGGAGGCGTTGATTCCGGTCGTGCAAGGCAAGAAACCAGTGCTGGTTTTTGCCGATAGCGCGCGCGACATTCGCAACGCCGTAGAATTCTGCTCGAAACAGAATTTGAAGATGGTTCTCGCCGGCGGCGCTGAAGCGTGGAGGGAAAAGGACCTCCTCAAGCAGAAGAATATTCCGGTAATCCTCGATCCCACCATGCGTTTGCCCGACCAGGAGGATTTTCCGTACGACAAGCCCATGACCCAGCCGGCTGAACTGGTGGCCGCAGGCATCCCCATCGCTTTTGCCAGTTTCAATACCGATTTCTCGCGCCGCCTCACCCAGCAGGCAGGCAACGCCGTGGCCTACGGCCTAAGCCGCGACGAAGCGTTGAAAGCAGTCACCGTCAACGCCGCCAGAATGTTCGGCATGGACGATCGCCTCGGCACCATCGAGCCCGGCAAAATGGCCAACGTGATAATCACCGATGGCGACGTGCTCGAGTTGCGCACCCAGCTCCGTTACCTTTTCATTCAAGGCCAACTCACCAGCCTGGATAATAAGCATCTTCAACTCTACGAAATGTATCGCAAGCGCCCCAAGCCGAGCGCACCATAGATTTTTCGCGGGTGTTTTGATCCAGGCCGGACTATTTGCTGAGCACGGTCATGTTGGGATCGATCATGATTTTCGACACCGGAACGTGCGATCGGAATCGAAATGCAGTCTCCCGGCCGTTGGTTTCCACTATTCCCAGCAACACCGGCTTTAGCGCTGTGCGAGCGGCGTACAACGGCACCGGTGCGGTGAAATCCTCCGGGGTATCCTGCTGCTTCAACTTGCCGGTCACCAGGAAATCGCTGCCCTGCGCTTTGCTGTTGAACTCCACCACGTAATGCGGGATCGCCGTTCCCTGCACCCAGTCCTCGAAAAACCAATCCATCTTGCGGCTGCCTTCAAGGTCCATCGCCGGGGTCATGAACTTCTCCACCGATTTCTGGAGTTCCGCGTTGGACAGAGTCTTGAAGCGATATTCCGTCAACACGAAATGCAGGAACTCCCGAAAGCGCGCGTCCGCATCGGCGGCATTCGGGTCGCGCAGCATCATCCGCAGCATGTGAATTACCCACGAACCTTTGCCGTAAATGATGGGCCCGAAGTCACCGGGGGTGCGCGAAGAATCCAGCCGCGATCCCAAGCTCAACGGACCGGCTTCGGCCACGGGCTCGCCGTTTTTGCCGCCTCTGCCGCCGCCGGACTTGGCGATCAATTCGTCGCGATAGTGCGTCAGCCAGTGCGCCATAAAATGTTGCGAAGGACTTTTGGAGTCGGTGTACCACAGCGCCAGGTAATTGGCGACAGCTTCCTGAATCCACGCGTCGCGATAGCTGGCGGGGGTGCACACGTTGCCCCACCACTGATGCGCCACTTCGTGAAACGGCATCAGGTCATTTAGTTCCTGCTGCTCCTGGACGTTCGCCCCCACCCGCTGCTGCGCGCCGGACGGCAGGAACACCAGCGTGGGCAGGTACAGCAAGCCGGGCCAGCCTTGTCCGGTCATGTTGGGGACCTGTGACACATCCATATGGTCGAATGGAAATGGGCCGTTGGCTTTCTCGAAAAATCGAACCGAATCCAGGAGCGATGCCCCCAGACTTTTCAGCAAACCGGCCGGACTAGGCGGAGGAGGCGGATCGCTGGGGCCAGTGAACTGCCCGCGCTGCAGTGAAGTTCCACTTCGCATGCTCAGGATCGCGGGGTTGGTGCGTATCCGGTCCATTAACGCGTCTTCCATTTGCTGGCTGGCGAACAAGCTGATCTTCGGGCTCTCCCCGCCCAGCGTCTCCACCTGGTAGTCACCGAGGTTGAAGCCCGCCAAGGCCATCGGAACGGAGGAGCGCCACCGGCCGGAGTGCTGCCCGTGGTCGTCATGGGTCTCCACGCCATTCCCGGTGGCCACCAATTTGAGTCTCCGTGGCCAGTGAAACGTAAGATCGTATGCGGCGAACTGATCCGCGACGTTCAGGTGCGGATACCAGGTGCCTCGCGCGCCCACGTAATACACTCCGTTTCCCGCGTCGCTGATCACGCTTCCGTGATAGTGAATGGCGATATGGAATTCTTCCTTGGCCTGGGCCGGCGCCGGCAGCACCACCAGAATCTGATCGTTTCCGCGGCGCACCATTTCGCGCCGGCTCATATCGTCGTTCTGGAAGAACGCCAGCGCTTTACCCTCCGCGTCGGTGCACTCATCCACTGCCAGATAGCGGGATAGTTCGAGCGCGATCACCCGGCCGCCGGGATGCAAGGCCCGCAGGTGCAGCGCCGCACGCCCACGCAGCGAGAGGTCGTCTCCGATGGTTGTGTCGAGCGCATAGTCCACGGGGGCGAAACTATCCTCCGCTTGCGGAACGCCGGGCAGCGGGTACGACGCCCAGGTGTCGTAGAACGCCTCGCCGTTCACCACCCGAGTCTGCCCGATCGAGACTTGCTCTTCTCGTTCGCGATCCACGATCACGTCAAACAAGCCCGCTTGCTCGTTGAAGAGCCCTGCGTAGAAATACGGCTGCACATTGGTCGACAGCCATTCCGCCAGAATCCGTTTCGATTGCCACGGATTCGCGTTGCTGATGATCTGGTCCCAGGCGCGCGCAAGAGAATCGTCGGAAGCCCCGGTGGCTCCGGATTCCTGCAGGTCTTTTTGAAGCTGCTCCGCGGTGTCGTCGGTAAACCGGAAGAGCGCACGGGAGAAAGACTGATCCAGCAGCGGCACATCTAAAAATCTGGCGATCGACCTCCGCTCGGCTGGGTCGCGCGGCGTGGCGATGGTATGCCCGCTGCCGACGAAAACCGCTCCGGTGATGCGGCCTTGCAGCGGCGAGAAAAACGCCAGCTTCCCGCCCGACAGCGTGATCGAAACCGGCCCTCGCCGCAGCTTGACGTCTTGCACGTCGTACACCTGCGCGGCGTTCACCCGCAGGTCGTTCAGTGCCTGGTATAGCGCGCGCGGCTCCAGCGGCGCGGCCGTCGGTCCTCGGGAATTCTGGGATGGGGAAGGCACCTGAGCCGGCAACGCCATAACCGCGACAAACGAAAGGCTAATCGCCGGGAGCAGGGTTCTGATTCGCATTTCGATGGGTGCTATCGACTGTAGCAATTTACGACAATCGGCGGCAAGCGCCTTACGCCTGGCCCCGCCAGCCTTGCTAGAATCATAGCTATGCAGCTCCCTTTCCCGCGCTTGGGTCGGCGTGTCTCTAGCGGCAGGACTCCTGCGCGCGGACGCTTCCGGCCGCTAGCCAGCCTGCAAGCCGGCTTGCTATCGAGCCTGGCGGCAGGGGCGGCGGTGCTGCTGTTCTGCGCGCCTGCATGGGCCGATACCATCGTGCTGAAAAACGGCCGGCGCATCATTGGGACGAACGTCACCGAAGAAGGTGAGCACGTTCACTACGAAACCGCGGCAGGCGAGCTGAGCTTGCCCAAGGCCATCGTCGACCGCATCGAACGCAATGGCCTGGCCCCCGGGTCATACGCCGGGTCGGTGAATGTTTCCGCGCCGCCGGTCGAAGCCCCGCAAGTCGATCCGTCCCAGGGCTACGAAGATGTGGTCCACGGCGCGGTACACGATGGTTCGGTGGACGTTGGCTACCTGGCCAGCGTGGATGCCGAAGCCAGCGGCGGAAATGCGGCGGCCGTAGCCAAGGTCGCGGCCGCACACTACGCCGCGGCGCAATTTCTACTGGCTAAGGGCGACATGAATCACGCCATCGATCAGTATCGCCGTGCGCTGATCTTCGCTCCCGCCAACGTTGGCCTGCTGCTGAATCTTGCGGTCGTCTATCTGCGCCAGAGCCAATACACCGCGGCCATGGACCCGATCGACCTCGCCGAGCGCGCCGCCCCCAATTCCGCGGACGCCGCGAAGTTGAAGGGCTGGGCCTATTACGGCCAAAACAAAATCGATCAGGCGGTGGCGGAATGGAAGCGTTCGCTCGCGCTGCGCCAGGATCCCGACGTCCAGCACGCTCTGGATAAAGCCGAACGCGATCGCCAGGAAGAAGAAAGCTACCGCCAGGGTGAGACGGCTCACTTCGTTCTGAAATATTACGGCGGCGCTACCCCGGACCTCGCCCGCGGCGTGCTCCGCGCGCTCGAGGAGAATTTTCGCCAGATTGAATCGGAGCTCGATTACACCCCCACCGATCCGATCGGTGTGATTCTCTACACCGAACAAAGCTTCTCGGACATCACCCGCGCCCCGGGCTGGGCCGGTGCGCTGAATGACGGCCGCATTCGCGTGCCGGTGCAAGGCCTCACTTCCGTTACCCCGGATCTCGACCGCGTCCTCCGCCACGAATTGACGCACAGCTTCATCACTCAGAAAACTCGCAGCCGCGCGCCCACCTGGCTGCAGGAAGGCGTCGCGCAATGGGTGGAAGGCCGCCGCTGCGGCGATTCCGCGTCGGTGCTGGTGGCGGCGTATGAAGCGAAGTCCGCCCCGTCGTTCGCGAACCTCGAAGGATCTTGGCTGGGTTTTTCGGGGAATACCGCGGCATTCGCCTATGCGTGGTCGCTCGCCGCCGTGGAATCGATCATCCAGGCCGGCGGCACGGGTGATATCGGCCGGCTGCTCGACGCCATCGCCGGCAGCGCCTCTCCGGAAACCGCACTCCGCACCGCTTTGCACTCCAACTACCCGGACTTGGAACAACAGACCGCCGCGTATCTTCGCAAGCAGTACCTAGTAAGTACGCTAACCGTTAACTGCGAAGCCTGGCACAGCTGTTCTACCACTACCTCTGCATTAAAGCGTGCACAGCAAACTGGCGAGCAGCGCGGCGCGTTCGGGCAACGCCCGGTTCACAACATGTTCGCCCGAGCCATGCGCTCCGTCGCCCACCGCGCCCATGCCGTCCAGCGTGGGCACGCCCAGCGCTGCTGTAAAATTTCCGTCGCTGCCGCCGCCCGTTGCGGCTTCCTGCAGCGCAAAACCCATCTGCCCGGCCAATTCTCGAGCCTTCTCAAATAGCTCGCCGATCGCCGCGGTGCGTTCCAGCGGGGGACGATCCAATCCGCCGCTCACCTCGATCCGCGTTCCTTTCAAGATCGGGTGCAGCTCCATGAGTTTCTTTTCCAGCGGCCGGGCATCGGCCGCATGGCTGAATCGCACGTCCACCCGCGCGGACGCTTTCTCCGCCACCACATTCGTAGCGCTCCCGCCTTCAATAATATTGGCCTGCACCGTAATCCCGTGCGATGGATCGTTGAATTGCGCGAGGCGCGCAATCTGAAACGCCAGCTCGTGTACTGCATTTAGGCCGTCCTGCGGATTGATCCCCGCGTGCGCGGCGCGCCCGGTAACCGAAATCTGAATCTCCCCTACACCCTTGCGCTGGGTCTTCAGGCTTCCGCCGGGGCCCAGCGCCGGCTCCAGCACGAACACCGCTTCGCACTTCCGCGCCTCGCGCTCGATGATCCGCCGGGAAGACCCGCTTCCAATTTCCTCGTCGGAGTTCCACAGAAAAATCAGGTTACGGCGCAAGGGAAATTTCAGCGCCCGCAAAGCGTCCACTGCAAACAGCGCGATCACCAGCCCGCCCTTCATATCAAACGTGCCGGGTCCAAACGTCCGTCCGCGCGCCACCCGCAGCGGCATTCGGCGCAGCGTGCCTTTGGGGTAGACCGTGTCCAGATGTCCGAGTACCAGAATCGGGCGCAGCCGGTAGCCCTTTTCGGCGATCAACTCCGCGCGAACGTGATTGCCGCGCAGCTTCTGCGTCAATGTGGTTACCCGTGCGCCGCGCCGCCGCCATTCGTCCGCCACGCGCTTGCCTATCGCGTCCACCGCCGCTTTGTCGTGGCTCGGCGACTCGATCGAAACGAAATCGCCGAGCAGGTCAACCATTCCCGGCAGACGCAGCTTCAAATCCAGCAGCAATTCCCGTGCAACAGAGAGTCGTGGTGTCATGGCGCCCGCAATGCTATCAGCGCCACGATTGTCTGGCAAAGTGCGGCGCGCCCCGTGACTTTAGTCAGTGACAAAAATTGTCACTTTCTCGACTCCGCGGTGTCAACGCCCGCAGTCACGATCACGACTTTCATTTCACTTCCCACTGACACAACCCGCCGCCCACGCAGCTAAGTTAAGCGTCGAAGCAACGAAGTCATCCCGCCCGCGGGATCACTTCGGCGGGCGCAACCCCGAGGCGCCGCGTTTCCAACTCCAACTCTTCTCAATTACTCAAAAACTTAAGGAGAATTCCATGAAACAGCCCGAAACACCGAACCAGAAGCGCTCCAATCGGCGGTCCTTTCTACGCAACGGAATGATGGCGGCCGGCGCGGTGAGCGTCGGCGCAGGCCTGATGAGCAGCCGCGTGCAGTCCGCATTCGCCGACAGCAGCAAGGGCCCGGGAATCACACGCGGGGACGTCGCGATTCTGCGCTGGCTCGCCACCGCCGAACTCATCGAAACCGATTTGTGGATTCAATATACGGAACTCGGAGGAGTAACGTCGGGCGCCCAGAACACCTATCAACAGGCGTTCCAGTTTCTCGACGGCGATGGCTCGCAGTACATCACCAGCAACACCCTGGACGAGCAGAGCCACGCAACATTTATCGACGCATATCTGAAATCCAAGGGCGCCGAGCCGGTGAATCTCGACCGTTTCCGCGTTCTGCCCAGCAGCATGGCCACCGGCGCAAAGCAAATCGGCCGCTTGACCAACATCATGAATCTCACCGTCGACACAAGCTGGTACACCAAGTACCGCAGCAACACCAATCCGGAGTTCGGAGCCACTTACCCGCAAGCGCTCACCATCGTCGACCGCCCGGGAATTCCCCGCGACAACGCGGACTTTTCCGACGCGGATCACATCCAGGCCATCGCGAACACCGCTGCGTTCCACTTCGCATTCATCGAAGGCGGCGGATCGAGTCTCTACGCCACCATGGCGCAGAAGGTAACCAATCTGGAAGTGTTGAAAATCGTTGCCAGCATCGGTGGCGACGAAGTGGCCCACTTCGTCGAGTGGGTGGACTTCGCCGGAAACTCGGTCCAGGGCCCTCCGTACAACTTTGCCGGCTCGATGGACCCGGTCACCGACAGCGGGTTGACGTTCCCGAATTTCAATCTGCCTCCGTTCGGGACGCCGCTCTACCAGACCAACCTCATCTTCCCCATCCCGTGCGACTTCATCAGCAAATCGCTGCCGAGGTGCGCGGTGATTCGTCCCTCTCTGGATTCACTTTCGGGAGCACTGGCCGCAGTGAAGGCGTTCACCGCCGATGGTCTTTTCATCGGCCAATCCAACACCTTCCTGCAAGTGATCCACGAAATCGCCGCCGAAGCCGACGCGGCGCAACGAGAGCTGTAAACGGCCGCCGCCGGTAGAGAGACCCGGCGGCAGCGATCCTCCGGTAGTCTCGGATCCGTCGGGGGAAGTGGGGCCGCCCGGCCCCACTTCTCCCAACGCGTTTAGTCGTTGCGGTTGGCAAACCGAAAAAACACGCAGGGACGAAAATTGCTAGGCGACAGGCGGCTCGTGCGCGAACGCTACCAGCGCCGCTAGCTTGGCGCGCGCTGCACCGGAATCGATCGATTCGGCAGCTTGGCGGACGCCGTCGAGGAAACCGTGTGCGTGGTCCGCGGCGACCAGCGCAGCCGCTGCGTTCGCTTCCACGATCGCACGGTGCGGCCCGGTCTGCCCTTCCAGAATATTGCGGATGATCGCGGCATTCTCTCTCGCGTCTCCGCCCTGAATTTCAGACAGAGGCGCGCGCCGCAGGCCAAAATCCTCGGGCGCCAGCTTGTAGGTGCGCACTTCGCCGTCGCGCAGCTCGGCGATGGTGGTTTCCCCAGAAAGCGAAATTTCGTCCAGCCCATCGTCGCCATGCACCACGAATGCGCGCCGCGTTCCCAATTCGCCGAGCACACGGGCCAGGATTTCCGTGTAGCTCGGATCAAAGACTCCAGCCACCTGCGCGCTCGCGCCTGCCGGATTCGTCAGCGGGCCCAGTAAATTGAAAGCGGTTCGGCCGCGAATTTCTCGCCGCGCAGGCATCGCGTATTTCATGGCGGTGTGCGCGGCAGGCGCGAACAGAAAAGCGATCCCCACCTCCCGCAGCGCGCGCGCCGTGGCGCTCGCCGGCAAATCCACGCGGCCGCCGAGCGCTTCGATCACATCCGCTGACCCGCAGCGCGAACTCATCGAGCGGTTGCCGTGCTTGGCGACGCGCACCCCCGCGCCGGCCACTACAAACGCCGCCGCCGTGGAAATGTTGAAGGTGCCGGCGGTGTCGCCGCCGGTGCCGCAGGTATCCACCAAAGCCTCATCGGGAGCGAAAAAGCCGGGTGGCACGATCGGCGTGGCGTGGCGCCGCATCACCGCGGCAAAGCCGGCCAGTTCGTCCACGGTTTCACGTTTATCGCGCAGTGCGATCAGGAAACCGCTGATCTGCGCGTTGGTCGCCCGGCCGGTGAGGATCTGCTCCATCACCGCTTCGGCTTCGCCACGGGTCAGGTCGTTG
Organism: uncultured Acidobacteriota bacterium; assembly: GCA_963725655.1. Classification (GTDB taxonomy): domain Bacteria; phylum Acidobacteriota; class Terriglobia; order Acidiferrales; family UBA7541; genus CAVRXT01. The sequence goes on from CAVRYY010000002.1 coordinate 385,820, forward strand.
CCGGCAACGATTTTTTCCAGTGCGCTCTCGATCACGGTAAATCCATCTGCTACGAGGAGAGTCTGCGGCGCGGGCGGGGAGCCAATTCGCCTCCGCAATTGGGGCAAGTGAGGTTCATGCCTTCGGCGCATTCGTTGCAGAAGGTGCATTCATACGAGCAAATCCATGCCTCGGCGTCGAGCGCGATGGCTTGTTCGCATTTCTCGCATTTCGGTTTCATTTCCAGAGACACAAGGCCGCCTTGCCCGCTCTTTCGCTACCTAGTAAACTCTCTGGTTTGAGCGTGCGGGAATATTAACATCATTCGCGGTTGGTTTTGATGCGGCGCGGCGCCCCGACCGGCGGCGCCTGAAGGATGGACGATGAAGATTCACGAATACCAGGCCAAAGCGATCCTCGCAAAATTCGGCGTGGCGGTGCCGCGCGGCGAGGTGGTGCTGCAGAAATCCGACGCTCTCGCCGTAGCCACCCGGCTGGGAACGCCAGTAGTGGTGGTGAAGGCCCAGATTCATGCGGGCGGCCGCGGTAAGGGCGGCGGCGTAAAGCTCGCGCGTTCGCCGGAAGAAGCGCAAAAGCTGGCCTCGGAAATCCTCGGCATGACTCTGATCACTCACCAGACTGGGCCGGAAGGGCGGGTGGTTCGCCGGCTGCTGATCGAAGAGGGCTTGGACATCAAGCGCGAGCTCTATCTAAGTATTTTGGTGGACCGCGGTTCCGGCAAGCCGGTTTTCATGGCTAGCGCCGCGGGCGGCATGGAAATAGAAGAAGTGGCGAAAGACAATCCCGACGCGATTTTGAAAGAGACCATCCACCCGGCCGTCGGCCTCGAACCGTATCAGGTGAGAAAGCTTGGATTCGGTGTGGGACTCGCGCCGGAGATGATGGCGGCGGCGGTGCCGTTCTTCCAGGCTCTCTACCGCGCGTTTCTGGAAACCGACGCCACCCTCCTGGAAATCAATCCGTGCGTGGTAACCGGCGACGGCAAACTGGTCGCGCTCGATGCCAAAATGGCCATCGACGACAACGCCCTCGGTCGTCATCCCGAATTTCGCGATCTGCGCGACCTGGAAGAAGAAACCCCGCTGGAAGTGGAAGCCTCAAAATTCAAACTCAACTACATCAAGCTCGATGGCAGCATCGCTTGCATGGTGAACGGCGCCGGCTTGGCCATGGCCACCATGGACATCATTCACTTGAGCGGCGGCAGCGCCGCCAATTTCCTGGACGTCGGCGGCGGCGCTTCGGAAGAGCAGGTGAAGAACGCGTTTCGCATTCTGCTGAGCGATCCCAACGTGAAAGCGGTGTTCATCAATATTTTCGGCGGAATCTTGCGCTGCGACGTGCTCGCCACCGGGGTAGTGAAGGCGGCGCGAGAGCTGGATGTGAAAGTGCCGATCGTGGTCCGCATGGAAGGGACCAACGTCACCGAAGGCAAGGCCATCCTGAGCAACTCGGGCCTGAATTTCACGGTGGCGGATGGAATGAAGGACGGCGCGGAGAAAGCGGTTGCGCTGGCTGGCAAGTAAATCGTTCTCAATTGGTCCTAATTATTTTTTTTAGGGAAGGAATGGCGTGAGCGTTCTCATCGATTCAAAGACGCGGGTGGTGGTGCAGGGTTTGACCGGGCGTGAAGGCAGTTTTCACGCGCAACAGATGCTCGAGTACGGCACCAAGGTGGTTGCCGGGGTCACTCCCGGCAAAGGCGGTAGCAAACACCTGGATGTGCCGGTATTCAACACCGTTGCTGACGCGGTGAAAGCCACCCGCGCCAACGCTTCGGTGATCTTCGTCCCGCCGCCGTTTGCTGCGGACGCGATTCTGGAGGCCGCTGACGCTGGATTACCCTTGGTGATTTGCATTACCGAGGGAATCCCCACGCTGGATATGGTGCGGGTGGCCGCCGCATTGAAAGACAATCCCAAGACGCGGTTGGTGGGACCGAATTGTCCGGGAGTAATTTCGCCGGGCCAATGCAAGATCGGGATCATGCCGGGGCGGATTCACAAGCAAGGCAACGTTGGACTGGTGAGCCGCAGCGGAACGCTCACCTATGAGGCTGTGGATCAGCTCACCCGCCTCGGGATCGGGCAGTCCACGTGCATCGGCATCGGCGGCGATCCGATCATCGGCACCAGCTTTCTGGATTCCGTGCAGCTCTTCAACGACGATCCCGATACCCACGCCATCGTGATGATCGGCGAAATTGGCGGCGATGCGGAAGAGAAGGCCGCCGCGTTTATTCGCCAGAACGTCAAGAAACCGGTGGTGGGATTCATCGCCGGGCAGACCGCGCCGCCAGGCCGCCGTATGGGCCATGCCGGCGCGATCATCAGCGGCGGGGAAGGTACAGCGGAAGGGAAGTACGCGGCGATGCGCGCCGCAGGTATTCACACCGTGCAGAGCCCGGCCGATATCGGGGCGACGCTCGCTAAATACATCTAACGCGCTAAAGCCTTGGCCCGGGACTTGCGGTTCTACGGTCTTATCTCTTCCGGGCGCCCCACTCTTCGCGGGTTATGCGAAGGGTCGGCGTTTAGCCCTGGCGTGATGCTGTCTTTCGCGCGGCGTCTCACGATTTCCAAGATTCAGGCGTGCAGCAAGCGAGTTAAGTCAAAAAATTCCGATTCGTGAAACAGGAGCCAACGTGGCCATCGAACGAACTTTTGCAATGATCAAGCCGGATGCCGTGGGTCGCGGACTCGCGGGCGATATTCTCAGCCGCATCCACACCGCCGATTTTCAGATCGTGGCCGTCAAGTCCACGCGTATGACCATGGAACAGGCCGGCGGTTTTTACGCGGTGCATCGCGAGCGCGGCTTTTTTAAGGAGCTCTGCGAATTTATGAGTTCGGGCAAAGTGATCGCGATGGTGCTGGAGGGTGAAAATGCGATCTCCCGGTGGCGCTACACCATGGGCGCGACCGATCCCGCGAAAGCCGGGGAAGGCACCATTCGTAAAGCCCTGGGCACCAGCATCCAATTCAATTGCACCCACGGTTCCGACGCGCCAGAGACCGCGGCATTCGAAATCGGCTATTTCTTCGCCGGCAGCGAATTGATTTAGCACCGCACCACGCCTTAGTTGACGCTTAGCGGGGCTCAACGCGCGATACATCGTCGGTAGAGCCTCGCATCAGCCGTCCTGCGCTGCTTCTTCGTAATGGCCGCAAATCTCCACCGCACTGATCCCTTCCATCCATTCCCCCCGCGTGCTAGCCTCGCGCAGGAATGGATGCAAAATGACGATAATCGGCGAGTGCGAGCAGCCATCGAGAAACCGTTGGGCTCGGTGTCGCTCCAGGTCAATGCCGCAAGCTTTCGCTTTTTGGCTTAAAGCAAAACAGTAAATTTGTTGCGGTTCGGCGAACTTCTGTGGCTTGTTTTCAATGAGTTGCGAGGTGGTATCTCTACCATGTTGCGATTCAGATTCGCGACTGTGCGGCGCTGCACTCGGGTCGGCGCGCGCCTCGAACACGACCGGCCTGAATCCGGTAGAATGAGCCCAACGGTCTAATGCTCGTCCAAGAGCCAATGCGCGAACTCGGCAAGGGGCTGCTCCTGATCGGAGCCTTGCTCGGTGTTGCCGGTGCCTTCTTTTTCTTCGGCGGGCGCTTGCCGTTTCGTCTGGGACGCCTGCCTGGCGACATCGAGTATCACGGACGCAACGGCGGCGGCTTCTACTTTCCCATCGTTACTTGCATCCTACTGAGCGTCCTGTTTTCAGTGGTGATGTGGCTGGTCGGGCACTTTCGCCGTTAGAGCAAAACGCTGATGACTCAACTGCCATTCCCTTTGCCTCCCGAGGATTTCGTTCCCCGCCGCCGCTTGTGGACGGTCAGCGAGCTGAACGAAAAAGTCCGCTCGTTGCTGGAAGGCGCGCTGCAGGAAGTCTGGGTGGAAGGGGAAATCTCGAATTTCCGGCCGGCGCAGTCCGGGCATCTGTATTTCACGCTGAAGGATGCGCGCTCGCAGATTCGCTGCGTCTGCTTTCGCGATCAGGTGCGCGGGCTGAAATTTCGCCCGGAAGACGGCCTGCACGTCACCGTCCGCGGATCGCTGGGCGTCTACGCGGCCCGCGGCGAGTATCAGATTTACGTGGCTACCTTGGAGCCGGTGGGCCTGGGCGCCCTGCAATTGGCCTTCGACCAGCTCAAGGAGCGGCTCAACAAGGAAGGATTATTTGACCCTGCGGGCAAAAAACCGCTGCCTGCCGTCCCGCGCAGAATCGGAGTGATCTCCTCTCCTACCGGGGCCGCGATTCGCGACATCTTGCACGTGCTCGCCCGGCGGTTCGCCAGCGCCCACGTGCAACTGTATCCGGTGAAGGTACAGGGCGACGGCGCGGCGCGGGAAATCGTGGAAGCGTTGCGGTACTTCAATATCTGGCAGTCGGTGGACGTTTTGATTGTGGCCCGCGGCGGTGGCTCGCTCGAGGATTTGTGGGCGTTCAACGAAGAGATCGTGGCCCGCGCGATTTCCGATTCGCGGATTCCGGTGATCACCGGCGTCGGTCACGAAACCGATTTCACCATCGCTGATTTTGTCGCCGACGTCCGCGCACCCACGCCCTCGGCCGCGGCAGAGATGGTCATTCGTACCCGGCAGGAATTCGAGAAGCAGATCGCCGAGGCGCATCGCTGCTTGGTGCGCCGGATGCAATACCTGCTGTCGGAATGGCGGCATCAGGTGCGCGATCTGCAGACGCATCGTGGATTCCGGCGTTCGGAAATCCTGATCCGCCAGCGCCGGCAGCAAGTGGACGAATACAGCACCGCCCTCGCGCGGAATTTGCGACGGCGGTTGGATGGTTCGCGCCACCGGCTGACCTCGGCGCGATCGTCGGTGGCCGCCTTCGATCTGCGCGGGCGAGCGCGTGCGTGGCGAGCGAAACTCGAACGCCAGTCGGCGGGGATGCGGGTGGCATTGGATCGCGCGGTGGTGGTGAAGCGGCGTCGGCTCAATTCCGCGCAAATGCACTTTGCCTCGCTCGATTTGCGCGGGCGCGTAGGGAATTTGCGGCGGCAACTCGAGCGCGGGGCCGGCGAACTGGCGGTGCGTATCGACCGCCTGCTGGTGGGCAAGCGCCGGCGGTGGGAGGGTTGCGACTTGAAACTGCGTGAACGCAGCCCATACGAGCTGCTGAAGCGCGGATACGCCATCGTCTACGACGCCTCGGGCAAAGTGGTGCGTTCGGTGGACGAGGTCGCTGTAGGTGATGCGATCGGAGTACGCCTGGCGCAGGGGGAGATCGATGCCACCGTCCGCGGCAAGAAAAATGTCTCGTAAATACGGCAGCAAATACCGCATCGCAATGCGGGAGCCTGTGTAGCGGGCAGGGAACTGACGGGTGGACGGTAGCACAGGAGACAACGATGGCGACCACAGTGACTTCCAAGCAATCCATTCGCGGCGGCGCGTTCTTGCTCTCGCCGGTGAGCCCGGAGGATGTGTTTACGCCGGCGGATCTCACCGACGACCAGCGATTGATCGGCCAAACTGCGGAAGAATTCGTCGCCAAGGAAGTGCTGCCGCAGGTCGCCGACCTCGAGCAACACAAGCCTGGTCTGATGCCGCAGCTGTTGAAGAAGGCCGGTGAGATTGGGCTGCTGGGCGGAGGCATTCCGGAGGTCTACGGCGGCTCGGGCTTGGACAAAGTATCGTCCACGGTGCTCTCCGAGAAGATTGCCGCGTACGCCTCGTTTGCGGTTTCGCAGGGCGGGCACTCGGGAATCGGGACGGTGCCCATCGTTTTCTTCGGAACCGAAGCGCAGAAACAGAAGTACCTTCCCAAGATCGCCACCGGCGAATGGCTCTCCTGCTATTGCCTCTCCGAACCGCAGGCGGGTTCCGATTCGCTGGCCGCGCGCACCCGCGCGGTGCTTTCTCCGGACGGCAAGAGCTGGATTTTGAATGGTCAGAAGATGTGGATCACCAACGGCGGCTTCGCGGACGTGTTCGTGGTATTCGCGAAAGTAGATGGTGAGAAATTTTCATGCTTTCTCGTCGAACGCGGCTATCCCGGTTTCTCCGTGGGCGCCGAAGAAAAAAAGATGGGCATCAAGGGCAGCTCCACCGTCCCGATATTTTTTGAAAATTGTGTAGTGCCCAGGGAAAACCTGATCCACGAGGTGGGCCGCGGCCACATCGTCGCGTTCAACACCCTGAATGCCGGGCGATTCGCACTTGGCGCGTACTGCGTGGGCGGCGCGAAAAAAGTGTTGGAAGTATCGGCGAAGTACGCCAAAGAACGCCACGCCTTCGGCAAGCCCCTGGCCAGCTTCGGCCTGATCCGCGCCAAGCTTGGCGAGATGGCCATTCGCATCTACGCCATGGAGTCGGTGCTCTTTCGCACCGCGGGAATGGTGGAAGCGGCAGTTTCGGCCGCCAGCGCTGGCGCGGCAGCCGGCGATAAATCGCAGCAAGCCATGCAGGTGCTCGAGGAATATGCCATCGAGAGCTCCATCAGCAAAGTGATGGGCAGCGAAATGGCGGACTACTGTGTGGACGAAGGCGTGCAGATTTTTGGCGGCTACGGCTTTCACGAAGATTACCCCGTGGCGCGAGCCTATCGCGACAGCCGCATCAACCGCATCTTCGAAGGAACCAACGAAATCAATCGCATGCTGATCGTGCAAATGCTTCTGAAACGGGCATTTGCGGGAGTTTTGCCGCTGATACCCGCGGCCATGAAACTAGCGGATGAGGTGCTCGCCGGACCATCCCTGGACGAGACCGCGGAAGGTCCGCTGCAGGCCGAAGAACGCGCGGTGGCTCAGGGGAAAAAGATTTTTCTGTTGGCCGCGGGTGGAGCGGTGCAGCGTTTTCGCGACCAGCTCGGCGAACAACAGGAAATCATGTCCGCACTGGCAAATTGCGCCATGGAAATTTATGCCATGGAGTCGGCATTGCGGCGGGCGCAGAAGGCGGCGTCTCGTGGAAACTCCGCGGCGGCGGCGATGTCCGATGCGGCGCGCGCATTTATTTACGACGCCAGCGACCGGCTGGAAAAAGAAGCGCGCACCGCGCTGGCCGCAACGCTCGAAGGCGACATGCTGCAAACGCAGCTCGCCGTTTTGCGGCGTTTCGCGAAGCACGATGCGGTGAACACCATTGCGCTCCGGCGGCGCGTTGCGGACGCGGTGCTCGCGCAAGATCGTTATCCATTCGAAGGCCGCTGAAACGAAACATCGGCGTTTCGCGCCGAGACGGCTCACCCGCCAAAAAGTGTCCCCTTTCATTACACCGGGAAACGGTATTGGCACGCCGGAAATAATTTGCCACAAATGTCACGTTTCGTTTCCTATCCCAATCGCATTTCTATGCGAATCAACCACTTAGTTTGAGACCCTTTGGGTGCGCGTGTGCATCTAATCAAGCCTGGGAGCACACTTACGCCATGCGTGAACATCTGAATCGTTGGAAGAATTACTTCCGCGAACCTCTGGGCAAAGCGCAACTGCGCCGGTCCTTGTGGTGGGCGGCAGGCATTGCGGTTGTTTTGCAGATGTATTTCGTGCGCGAATTAATTGCCGCGGAAATCATTTTCGGAGTCTTCTTCGTCGGTTTATTTTTCGTAGCGAGCGCGATTTATTTGGTGGCCCGCCTGGGCGAGCAGGGTCTGCGATGGTCGGAAAGTGGAGTGCGCTGGTTCGGAAATTCGGCGCGCCGCGGTGGAAGCGCCTGGGAATATTTTACTCGGAAGTCTCCGGCTCGAGCCAACTCAGAATCCGCGTCGTAACGCTTTGGCGTGAAGATTTTTCTAAGAGAAAGCCATGCCGCCGTCGACGTTCAGTACTTGCCCGGTAATCGCGCTGGATTGATCGGAAGCGAGGAAAACAGCAGCAGCCGCGATCTCGTCAGCCGTCTGCGGGCGCCCTTGCAGGATGCTCTTGTTCAGGCTTTCCAGGATCGCCGCCGGATCCATCTGGAAATGATTCGCCAGTGCGGCGCCCAGTTCCTGTGACATCTTGGTCTCCGGCACTGGCCCCGGGCTGATGGCATTCACGCGCACCCCTTTTCGCCCGCCCTCCGCGGCTAGCGTGCGGGTCAGTCCGATCAGTCCCGCCTTGGACGCGGCGTAAGGCCCGTTCATCGTGAAAGCCGCTTTGGCGGCGATACTTACGATGTTTATGATCGCCCCGGAGCCTTGCTTGTACATTTCCGGAAGCACCAGCCGCGCCAGCAGAAAAGGTCCCCGCAAGTTTACCGCCATCACCTCGTCCCACTCTTCCGCGCTGATTTCTTCGGTCGGCTGCACCGGTCCGTAAATCCCGGCATTGTTGACCAAAACGTGCACCGCGCCAAAAGCTTCGCGTGCGCCATCGACGATCTTGCGGCAGTCGCTGGTCCGGCTGACGTCTCCCGCAACAAATGCCGCCTGGCCTCCGGCAGCCTTGATCTCCCCGGCCACCGCTTCCACCTCAGCACCGGTGCGCGCCGTGACCAGTACTCGCGCTCCCTCAGCCGCGAATTGCAGGGCAATTGCCCGCCCAATTCCTCGGCCTCCACCAGTGACAATAGCCACTCGATCCTGTAAGAGCATCTCCACCTCCCGCAAATCCCCCGGAATCATAGCACCACTGGACAAATGCCTCTTTGCCGGCTGTCGGGCAGCCGGAACACGAAGCGTCGGCGGCGCGGTCGGCCAAGGCGCCTACGCAAAGATGCCGGTTTGCCCCGCCACTTTGCTTGGTATAGCTTTTATCAAGCAGCGGGTCGTTTGCGGACATCCCGCGTACCTGAAGGGTAAAACGAGCGCAGAAGGTCGGCTTAAACCCTGTTAGGGCGCCGTGAGCCGACATATTATTCTGACAGACCTCTATGACCATTTTCGCCATAACCACGCCCCCTTCAAACGTGCAGATCGGCCCTGCGATCACCCGTCATTTCCCAGGCGAGCACATCCAAGCCTGGGACGGTTGTTGGTTCATCGCCAGCCCAGGAACGGTGGGCGAGGTCGCAGCCAAACTAAGCGTTGCTGACGGAAGCGTTGGAACTGTGATTGTTACATCGGTAGCGAATTACTGGGGCCGCGCCAACCCAGAAGTTTGGGAGTGGCTAAATTCCAGATTAGAGCGCAAATGACGCCCAAAGAAGAGCAAGGCCGTGGACGGGAAACCACACCCCCTCGGATGGGGGAGACAACTCCGCCCGTCTATCCGTCCGGAGACTATACCTACGTGCTGGAAATTGTGATGTCTATGCAAGGAACGATGGGCAAACTTACTGAGGCGGTGGACTCTCTAAAGGCTCAATCCAAGACTCAAGGCGAGAAGGTGGATCAGATCGGTAAGGATATCCATGCGGCGAAGGTCGTCGTGGGCTTCATCGGCGGATTGATTGCCGTTACCGCAGGATTTCTGGGCTGGGCTATCAAGGAATTTCTTCAGTATCTTTCGTCCCATCCCCACGCGTAGCGAATCCCAAGAGTCGAAACACGCAGAATTCCTTCATTCCCGCCAAACCATCGTTGCTCGGCTCCCAAAATGTGCCCCAGTCCCCTTCGGCGCTTCAAGCTAGGGGGCACAAACACCGGCAAAAGCCGGTAGCGAGAAGCGGGCCGAATCGGTTAAGATAAATGCTTCAAGGAGTGCCAGTTGGCTCTTACACAGATCAATAACTTGACCGCCGCTGCCGGGGTGAAAACCCTGGTTCGCGTACGCCCCCGGGGATTTTGTGCCGGAGTGGTGCGCGCGGTAGATATCGTTGAATTGGCCTTGGAATTGTATGGCCGGCCGGTGTACGTCCACCACGAAATCGTGCATAACCGCTACGTGGTGGAAGAACTGCGGCGTGGCGGGGCCATCTTTGTTGAGACCATCGAAGACGTGCCGGAAGGCGCGGTTCTCGTATTCAGCGCCCATGGAGTGCCCCCGCGGGTGCGCGAAGAGGCTCAGGAACGCTGTCTGCGGGTGATCGATGCGACGTGCCCACTGGTTACTAAGGTCCATCTGGAAGCGCTGAAGTTCGCGCGCGAGGGCCGCACACTGATTCTCATCGGCCACAAGGACCACCAGGAAATCGTTGGAACCTCCGGCGAGGCTCCCGAACAAACGGTGGTGGTGGGTAGCGTAGAGGAAGCCGAGGCGCTCGAAGTGGAGCGTCCCGACCATCTCGCGTTTTTGACCCAGACCACGCTCTCGCTCTACGACACCCAGGAAATTGTAGCCAAGCTGCGCGAGCGCTTTCCGGCGATCGTCGGCCCGGCTTCTGATGACATTTGCTACGCCACCCAGAACCGCCAGGAAGCGGTGGAAGCGCTCACCCGCGAAGTGGACATGATCTTCGTGGTGGGCAGCGCGAACAGCTCGAACTCCAACCGCCTGGTGGAAGTGGCCAAGCGAGCCGGGGTACCGGCGCGATTGATTGAAAACGCGGCCGATATTGATGCAGCGGAGTTAGGCAGCGCGACCAATATCGGATTAACCGCTGGAGCTTCCGCTCCCGAGATTTTGGTGCAGCAAGTCAGTGAGCGCTTGGCCAGTTTTGGTTACACCAACCAGCGCGATTTAGACTTGATTCGCGAAGACGTTCGCTTTACGCTGCCGCCGGAGTTAGCGCGGCGCGGTCCGGCTGCTGGCTAGTTCGCCGCGGCGAGCGAGTTCCGTTTTTCACAACCTAAAGGAGTCCCAGCGTGGCGGCCAAGATCGCCCGCCAATCCAATCGTCTCGTCATTTTAGGCGCGCCCACCAGCGCTGCCGCTATGTCATTGGGGCATGAAGGCGCCCCCAAGGCCCTGCGATCGGCTGGCCTGGTGCCAGGCCTGGAAGCTGCCGGCTATCAGGTCGCGGACCAGGGCGATGACACTGCTCAGCTTTTTCAGCCCGACCAAGATTCCCCTCGCGCACGAAATGTTCCCCGCATTCTAAAATCACTCGAAACGCTGAAGCCGCGTGTGGAAGTGGCGGTGAAGAGCGCCGCCCTGCCTATTATTTTGACCGGCGACTGCAGCTCCGCGATTGCCTTGATCGCTGGGATGCGCCGCTACTACCGCAGCGTCAGCATGATTTACATGGATTCCGACGCGGATCGCAACGTGCCCGCCACCACTCCATCAGGCTGCGTCGACGGCATGGTGGTTTCGCATCTCACCGGGCGCGGCGCGGCGGAATTGGTACGTTTTTGGGGCGAGCCGCCTCTGGTGCGTGAGCCGGATTTGGCGCTGTTCGGCGTCAGCCGCCTGGACCCGCCGGAGCAGGTAGCGCTGGAAGGGTCTCCGCTCCGTCGTTATATGGCTTCGGATGTGCGGCGCATGGGGGCGGCGGCAGCGGCGCGAGCCGCGGTCGAGCGCGTCCACGGAAATGTGAATGAGTTTGCGCTGCATTTTGACGTCGACGTGATCGCCGGCTTTACCGCCACGAATTATCCCGCGCAGGACGGCCTATCGATGGACGAAGTGCGCGAGGCGCTCGAAGTGTTCGTCCAACAGAAACATTTGGCGGCCATTGAAATTGCCGCTTACAATCCCGCTCTCGATCCCGACGGATCGGGAGCGCGCACCATCGTCGACCTGATCGTTTCGGCTTTGGAAGGGCGCCTGAAATTCCTGGAAGCCCAAGCCCCGGTGGCGCAGACTTCGGCGAAGCCGGAAGCGGTGAAACCCGCGCCGGCTGTCTCCGACGAGCCCAAGGCTTCAGCGGAGCCGGAGCCAGAAACCGACGCGGCGGGCACTGACGACGAAGCCACCTCCACCAGCGGCGAAGGCGCCACCGAAGATCCTTTTAGCGAAGCTGGCGACGCAATTCCTGACTCCGACGATACCGACGAAACCGACGGCGACTCGCTGCTATCCGACTCCGAAGACACCCATTCGTAAATGGAAATTCTCCCCCGGATTGGTTGTGCCCGGCAGGTAAGGTGCGCGTGAAACGCGGTTTCCCCGAAGTCATCATTTTCGACATGGACGGCGTGCTGGTCGACGTTCGCGGCTCGTTTCTGCGTACCACCCTCGATACCGTTCGCCACTTCACCGGCAAGCGCGTAACCATGGCCCAGCTCTTCCAATGGAAAAATCGCTCCGGTTTTAACGACGACTGGATCACCTCGCACGCCTGGGTTCGCGCTCTGGGCGGGCGCCAGTCGTTCGCCGAGGTGAAAAAGAAATATCAGGAACTCTATTGGGGCCAGAATTCCGACGGAAACGTAAACCGCGAGCGATGGTTGCTCCCTCCCGCAGCGCTCCGGCGCCTGGCCAAACGGGCCGAGGTTTCCGTATTTACGGGGCGCACCTATCAAGAACTCAATTACACCCTGGATAGGTTCAAATTGCGCGATCTCTTTCACCGCATCGTCACGGTAGAGGACGTAAAAAAAGGGAAGCCCGACCCCGAAGGCCTGTTCCAAATCCTGCATGGGCGCTCACCGGATCGCGCGGTGTACATCGGCGACAACGTCGACGATGCCCGCGCCGCCCGCAGCGCCGCGATGCCGTTCCTGGGAATCCTCCCCAAGGGCAGCGAAGCCCGGAAACAGGGCAAAACCCAGCTCCTGGAATTGGGCGCTCTCCACGTTCTGGGGAACATCACCGACATCGAATCCTGGCTGGCCCGCGCTACCATCTGGAATCGTTCCTAAACCCGTCCCCAAGGCTCCATTCGTGCTCCAAATCACCCCTTTTCGCTCGTTTATTCGCATTTGCGGTACCGCAGTACCATTGCCGCTTTGGTTCCATGGTTTCAGAATCGGGCTCGGTACAAGCACCCTGGTTGCCCCAAAATAGATCGAAATGGACACGAACACTCGAGTCGCTTCGGCGCGGGCCTTTGTCCGTAGCCTGAACATTCTGCTCAAATTCGCGAAGATGTACGACTTTGGCCATCCCCGCACCGCGGCGGCCTATGCCACAGCGTGGAAAGAACTTCGCGCCGCGATCGGCGACAACGAAACCGGCTTGCTGCTGGCTGCCTCCGGCGAGAAACTGCTGCTGGATGGCGTCACCCTGGACACCGGTGCAGCGGAAAAAAGTTTCGCCCTCCTGTTATCGAATGCCGGTATCGCCAGCGTTCATTTTGCCTCCAACGTAAACCAAGCCAGCTTCGGAAAATTTGTGAAGGCTTTCCCGATGGGCGCCTCCGCTCGCGCCGAAGTGCTGGCCGAGCAGCTGAAAAGCGCGTTAACCGACGCTCCCGGAATTCATCTGAACGAAGTTTGCTACGTGCCCGCGGATTCCGCAGTGGCCAAAGGGCAAGTGGCTGAGCACATTTCCCGCGCGACGCTGGGATTAAACACCGAGCAGTGCAACGAACTGTTCAAAGACCCGCGCATGTTGCTGCAGTTGATCGCCGCGGCGGAAGGTTCGCGAGGCTCGGGGGATGGTAGCGGCGGCGGCTATGGACCCGGTGGTGGTTACGGACCGGGCGACGGCAGCGGATCGGGTGGTCCGGGCGGCGGTTGGGGCCCGGGACCAGGATCGACAGGGCCAGATGGCTCCGTGGAAGTCTCGGGATCAGGCGGTGGTCAGGCCGGCGGGTCCGCAGGTTGGCGTGGCGGCTGGGGCCCGGGAACTGGCTCCGGAGCGCCGGGAGCGCCTGGTTCAGGCGACGGATCGGGAGTCAGCGGCGGCAGCGGGTCCGGCGGTTCGGGTGGCCCTGGAGGCCCCGGAGCGGAAGGCGGCGGTGGCGGCGGATACTACGGCGCGCCGATCGGTTCGCTGGAAGTGATGTCCGGTACCGGCGGGGACTTCTTCTTGAGCACCACAGGTGAGCCGGTGAACACCGGCGCGCCAAGCGCGGCACCGGGAATTCCAGTAGGTGTGCAAACTTTTCCGATCGGGCGATTGGGCGGACTTGGCGGAGCAAATGGCGGCGACGCGAAACCGGTCGACGCCCGGTGGTCGCCTGCAACCCCGGTGGAAACACACGCGCACGACCATTCCGGCGCCGGACGGCACGTTGCCGCGATGATCGATCCCAACGCGCTGACATTTGACGAGCAGGAAGTTTATGGCATCGTGCGCATGCTGGGCCAACTCGCGGCGGTCCAGGGCCCGGACAAAACCGAAGTGGATACTTCGCAGGTGCAGAGCCGTTTAGCGCAGTTGCCAACCCGCGCCCGATTCACTCTGGGCCAGGCCCTTTCCGCGATGGCCGCGCAGAGCACCACCGATTCCCCCGACCAACCCATGTTGCTGAAGCTGGCCGAGCACGTGGCTATCCGCTTCGCCATGGCCAGCTACGAGCGCGGCGACATTCGCGTGAACTCAGTGCAGGACACGCTCGAACGCATGAGCGTCGAGATCGACAATCTGAGCAAGATCCTCGGCATTCAGGAAGAAAAAATGTCGCGCGCCGGCCTGCGCGTGGGCTCGCACTCCGAAATTCTGGCCCAGCAATTCTGGAATGAAGTGGGCGACGACAAGAAACAGGCGGCGCTGCTTTCCACCGATGGCTGGTGCGTGCCCCCGCACAATATTCGCACCTACCTGGAAAAGTTGCTGAAGGCGGAAGACCAGGAAACGGTGCTCGAGATTCTGCGGAATTATCTGGGCGGCGTAAAGCATGCGGACGTTCGCGTGCGCCGCGCCACCGCCAGCGGCATCATCGAATTGGCGCCGCTTTATGCCACCCAGGATCCGCGCCTGTTCGTTGACGCCATTCGCGAAACCGGCGTGCAGCTCAGCCTGGAGGAAGAACCGGAAGTGCAAAGCCTGATGGGCGCGGCGTTCGTAAGCCTGTCGCAACAGGCTACTATCCAGCGGAATTATCCGGCGGTGCAGCGCACCATCGAAGTGATGGACTTCATCGGCGTCGAGCGCCCCGCGGTAGCCAAGAACATGCGTCCGCGCATCGCCATCGACGATCACCTCTCCGAATTTATCGACGACGCGGTGAAGGCCGGCGCGGTACCCGACGAACTCACCAACCTGATGCGCCGCGTCCCCAAGAACGCCGCCGAGCAGCTCGCTCACCGCTACAGCCGCTGCGGTTTTCGCGATGAGTGCGAACTGCTGCTGAGCGTCGTCAAGAAATTGGGGCAGGAAGCCACCGATCATCTGCGCGAAACTTTCTTCACCGCCACCGCCACCAAAGCGGCCGATGTGCTGGGCATGATGGCCCGTCTGGATTTTGAGGCGGTGGAAAGAATTCTGCCCAAGCGGCTCACGGAATGGAAGCGCTCCGCGCACGATCGCGTGGTGCGCCAATTGGAATCCAGTTGCGCCCCCGAACGAGGGCGCCTGCTGCTGAGCATTTTCGACAAAATCGATCCTCTAATTCGCCCGCTAGCGCTGGACGAAATCGCCCTCGCCGGAGAGCACTCCGGAGACATTCGCCTGGTGCACATGGCCGGCGGCACGCTGCCGCAAGGCTCCACCGAATATCTGCAATTGAAAGCGGTGGAAGCGCTGGGCCGGCTGCGCGTACGCGGATCCGAGGGCATATTGCGGAGAATTCTGGAGACGCGGCAGGTATGGCGCTGGCAGTATTCCACCGAATTTCGGATTGTGGCCGCGCAGGCGCTCAACAAGATCGATCCCGAATTTATGGAGGATTTCTTCCCGCGCAGTGGATTGAGCGAATCAGACCTGTTGCTCGAGCCGCTCGATCCCGATCCGACTTCTCCCGCCGCGCGGCAGCGCCGCTATTTGCGCTTGTCGCTGGATAGCCCGATCACCGGGGTCACCGCCGGCCTGAAGGAAAATTATCCGGTAGAAATTTCAGAGATGAACCTGGCCGGCGGAGTCGCCGTGAGCGAACGCGGCCTGCATCCAGGCTCGATCGTTGCTCTCAAGCTGAACACCCAAGGCAAGACGCTGAAGTTCCGGGTCGTCGTGCGCGACGCAAACACCCAGGCCCGCACCTTCGAAATCGTCGACGCCGAATCGGACGAGCGCACTAAGTTGCGCCGCGTACTGATTCAGCTGGGCCGCCCGCTTTCCAGCGCCCTGCTCGACGACCGCAGCCGCCGCAAGAGCCGCACCATCCTCACCGGCCCCAGCAGCACCGAAGAGATGGCGTAGAAGTTGTGGCGCAGCCACTCCTGGCGGCCGGCCCACAGGCCATTCAATAAACCGGCTACGTACCTGGCGTCGCGACTTCCAGCAGATGGCGATCCGGGTCTCGAAAGTAAAGGCTGCAACCTCCCGATTCCCAGTTCCGCTTCTCTTCCACCGCGATGCCCCTTGTTTGGAGCCACGATTCCCATGTGGACAACTCATCTGTCGCGATAGCGAAGGCGATGTGTAATTCACCGTCCCCGTCATGAGGCGATTGAATCGCGCGCGAAGCGCCTTTCTTAAACAGCAGCAGCACCTGGTGCGCCCCCGCCTGAATCGCGCAACCACGGCCGCCGAGTTCGCGGATCACCCGGAATCCAAAGGTGCTCTCGTAGAAACGCGCGGACCGACCTACATCGCTGACATACAATGAGGACTCAAGAATGCCATCTGTTTTCGGGGGCACGGCGCCTCTGTCGTTCATTCCAGTGAGCCGCCTACTCCGCGCAGGCAGGAATGTCTGCCCCACGAGCCACGGTACTCATGGATGGGTCATATTTTCGGGGCGGACTAAATCGTCGAATTCTTTTCCGGTCAGGTAGCCCAGCTTTAGCGTCGCTTCGCGCAGGCTGGAGCGATCCACGTACGCCACGTGCGCGATCTCCGCCGACTTGTCGTATCCGATCCGCGGGCTAAGCGCAGTCACCAGCATCAGGCAATTCTGTACGTACTCTTTGATCTTGCCCTCTTCCACTTCGATCCCCACCACGCAGTGATCCACGAAACTCCGCGACGCGCTCGCCAACAGCCGCACCGAATTCAGAAAATTGAAAATGATCACCGGCTTGAATACGTTCAGCTCGAAATTTCCCTGCGATCCCGCGAATCCGATCGCCGCATCGTTGCCGAACACCTGCACCGCCACCATGGTCATCGCCTCGGCCTGCGTGGGGTTCACTTTTCCCGGCATGATCGAAGATCCTGGCTCGTTTTCCGGCAAGCGCAGTTCGCCCAGGCCGCAGCGCGGCCCCGAGGCCAGCCAGCGAATGTCGTTGGCGATTTTCATCAGCGAGGCGGCCAAAGTTTTCAGCGCGCCGCTGGCAAACACCATTTCGTCGTGTGCCGAAAGCGCCGCGAATTTATTGGGGTGCGACGCAAACGGCTGCCCGGTCAGCTCCGCGATTTTTCGTGCGGCGCGCTCACCGAATTCAGGCGGCGCATTCAGCCCGGTGCCGACGGCGGTGCCGCCGATCGCCAGCTCGTACAGCCCGGGCAGCACTTCGCGCAGCCGGGTGACGTCGCGGTCGAGCAAACTCACCCAGCCCGAAAATTCTTGCCCCAGCGTGAGCGGGGTGGCATCCATCAAGTGGGTGCGGCCGATTTTGACGATCTTGGCGAATTCCTTGGCCTTCGCATCCAACGCGTCGCGCAGCCGCTCGACGTTGGGTATCAGTTCGCGCGCTACCTGCGTGGCCGCGGCGATGTTCATCGCGGTGGGGAAGGTGTCGTTCGAAGACTGCGACATATTCACATCGTCGTTGGGATGAATCGGTTTCTTGCTGCCCAGCACGCCGCCGGCGAACTCGATCGCGCGGTTGGAAATCACCTCGTTGGCGTTCATGTTGGTCTGGGTGCCGCTGCCGGTTTGCCAGATGCGCAGGGGAAAGTGGTCGTCGAGTGTGCCGGCGATCACCTCGTCGGCGGCGCGCACGATCAGTTCGGTCTTCTCGGCGGAAAGCTTGCCCAGATCTTTGTTGACCATCGCGCACGCTTTTTTCAGGATCCCGAACGCCCGAATCAGCTCCCGCGGCATGGTGTCGTGCCCGATATCGAAATGAATCAGCGAGCGCTGGGTTTGCGCCCCGTAGTAGCGATCCATCGGGACTTCGATCGTCCCCATGCTGTCGGACTCTTTGCGGGAAGGTTTTCCGGAGCCGGGCGCGATGTGTGCCATGTCGTCGATCCTTTTGCGAATTGCGAAGCGCACCGGGAGTGCGCCGTGAATCTCTACGCCTTTGCGGCTGCTTGCAAGAACGCTTTCACTTCGCGCGCGCTGGGCATGGAAGCCTGCGCGCCCTTTCGCGTCACCGAAATGGCCGCGACGGCGGCAGCGTAACGCGCCGCTTCGAGCGCATTCTTGCCTTCCAACAGGCTCACCGCAAAGCCGGCGTTGAACGCGTCTCCAGCCGCGGTAGTGTCCACCGCGGTCATCGGAAACGCTTTGGACATCTGGCGGTGGCCCGCGGCAGTGGCCAGAAAAGCCCCCTGCGCGCCCATCTTGATAATCACATTTTGCGGCCCCCGTGCCAGCAGCAACTCGGCGCAGCGGGCAGCCGTACTCGGAGTGACCGGTTCCTTGGCATCCAGCCCGCACAGGATGCGGGTCTCGCTTTCGTTCGGGGTGATCCAGGTAACGCATTCGAGCAAGCTCGCCGGCAGCACCCGCGCCGGAGCCGGATCGAGCATGAACGGAATCTTGTGCCGCTGCGCAAAGGCTCCCAGAGCCTCCAGCGCCTCCAGAGGAATTTCGAGTTGCGCCAGGATCATCCCGGCACGCTGCAGCAGCGCAGCGTTCTTGCGGACGTCGCCGGGACGCATCTGGCCATTCGCGCCGGGCACCACCACAATGCTGTTTTGGCCGTCCGCGCCGATATTGATCAGTGCCACGCCTGACGAGCCCTTGGCGCTGGTCACCGCGCGCACATCCACCCCGGCATCGCGCAGCGCACTCTTCAATTGGGTGCCAAAGGCGTCGTCTCCCACCTTGGCGATCATGCTGACGGGATGGCCCAGTCGCGCCACACCCACTGCCTGATTGGCGCCCTTGCCGCCGCTAAACGTGGCGAAATCCTGCCCAGTGATGGTCTCTCCCGCCGCCGGGACGCGCAGCGAGGTCGCCACGAGATCCAGGTTCACACTGCCTACCACCACGATGGGCCGTCTCATTCGGTTACCTAACCTCCAAGCGCAATCCCAAAGGCTATCATTTTTCGGGCTGCGGGTCATTGCGTCTGAGCACTTTCAGAACGCCCGTAACCCCAAGAGGCAACGCGATTTCTAATTGTAAGTGATCGCGAACGCAATGAAATGGAACGTTTCAGGGGTCTGCTCAAATCCCCACTATCGCGTCCTAGATCGGAGCCCCGTGCATTCGCGGTAAGCGTTTTCCCGAAGGCCTGCTGCCTCGCGTCAGCCGCAAGCCCGTGGCCGCCCCACATTGCCTCACCCACAGGTTACCCCGGCCACCCGGCTTTCACGCCCGCAACACCAGTGCCGCAATCCTCACTGGACCGGATTACCATCCGCGTCAATCTTGTGAACTTCACCGAAGTTCAACTCGCGTATTCCCGGTTCCACTTTACTCATATCTCCCACCACTAGCCATACCAGGTGGTCGGGATGTATCACGTCCTTGGCCGCCGCATCCAGATCCGTGGATTTCAGCGCGCGTATTTTGTCCGACATCGTGTCGTAGTAATCGTCCGGCCATCCGAACCGCACCAGATCGTTGATCGAGGCGCCGACTTCCGCCAGCGTCTCGCGCGACCCGGGCAGCCGCAGAGTTTCATTGTTCTGGATGCGCGCCAATTCCTCCGCTGACACCGGACGGTCGCTCACCACCTCGCGGATCTCCTTGTTGACCTCAATCATCGCTTCCTTGGTTTTGTCGGACTGCACCGGCGCGTAAATACCAAACGTCCGTTGCGCGCGGGCACCGCCCACAGAACTTCGTACGCCATAGGACCAGTGTTTATCCTCCCGCAAGTTCATATTCAGCCGGGAACTGAATGATCCGCCCAGATCGTCGTTCATCGCTTGGATCGCCAGCTCCTCCGGCGTGCCGGGTGGCACCGCGACGCTCGCCGCGATAATCACCGACTGTCCGGCGCCCGGTTTGTCGATCAGGTAGACGCTCGATTTCGCCGCTTCGGCGACCGCGGCCAGATTCTTTCGCGGCACCTCGCCGGGCTTCCATCCGGCAAACCGCTTTTCCAGCTTCGGCATGATCTCCCCAAGCGAAGTGTCACCCACGATCACCAGCGTGGCGTTGTTCGGGTGAAACCAGGTTTGGTAGAACTTTGCCAGGTCCTGCCGGGTGATTTTGTGCACGCTGGCAGCCGTTCCCGATCCGCTGGAGGGATTACCGTACGCGTGTCCCGGTCCATAGATCAAGCCTGGCAACACGCGCAGCGCCATCTGCAGCGGTTCGTTCTGCTCTTGTTGGATGGTGTCCAATTGCAACTTCTGCTCGCGCGCGAAATCGCTTTCGGGAAACGCGGGGTGCAGAATCACGTCGGCAAACAAATCGAGCGAGGGATCGAGGTTGGATGTCAGGGCCGAAAGCTGAACGAAAGTCAGGTCCGCGTTGGAAGAACTTCGCAGCCTGGCCCCTAGCAACGCCGCCTGCTCGGTGATCTGCAGCGCGCTTCGCGTGTCGGTGCCGTCGACCGCCAGCGTGGTAACCAGTTTTGCTGTGCCGGGCGCCGCGAATTGATCGGCGGCAAACCCGGCATCCACCGCCATCGAGAGATCCACGATCGGTAGGCTGTGCCGTTCCGCGACGATCACTTTCAGGCCGTTGGAAAGGGTCGCCCGCTCCAGCTTCGGCAACTTCAGTTCCGGCGGTGTACCGAGTGCCGGCGGTTTCCCATGATTATCGATTGCCGCCGAATCCGCCTTGAAATCCGGGAAGGGCATCACGTTGGCGATAAACACGCCATCGGAAAGCCAGCGGTTCGCCACCGAGCGAAGGTCCGCCGCGCTGGCGTCGCGTACGCGATTCAAAGACGTCTTGTAACCGCCCGGATCGCCGGTGAACACCGCGTATTGCGCCAGCCAATCCGACTTTCCTCCGAAGCCCCCGATGCGCTCCATGCCGCGCAGAGATTCCGCCAGATACTCGGACTGCACGCGCTGCAGCTCCGCTGGAGTCGGCCCATCCTTGAGGAATCGCGCCAGTTCCTCGTTGGTCCGCTTTTCTATTTCCTCAATCGTGTGCCCCGGCCGCGCGGTCACCTGGATTACGAACTGCCCGCCGATTTCCCGGTCGTCGTTGTAGACCGCCACGTTCGTGGCCACCTCATCGGTGTACACCAGCCGCTCGTATAGCCGCGACGTCTTGCCTCGTCCCAGGCACTGGGCCACCAGATCCAGGTAGTCGGAGTCAGCGCTGCCGAACTCCGGAACGTTCCAGATCATGTACATGCGCGCCTGCGCCACCCGCTCCTGCGTCACTTCGCGGTGGCTGCCAGTCATTTTCGCCACCCATGCCTGCTGATGCGTCACCGGCGGGCCGGGAGGAATGTCCCCAAAATATTTCTTAACTTTTTCTTTCGCCGTCTTGGCGTCGATGTCCCCGGCCAGGACGATCACCACGTTTGAGGGGCCGTAGTAGGTCTTGAACCAATCCTGCACATCTTTAAGTGACGCGGCATCCAGGTCGGCCATCTCGCCAAGCACGTCCCACGAATACGGATGGCTTGCCGGATAGGTATTGCGCGGGAAATATTCCTCGGTGGTGTCGTACGGCCGGTTCTCGTCCTGGCGTTTTTCGTTCTGCACCACGCCGCGCTGCAGATCCAGTGTCTTCTGGCTCAAGTCGAGGTATCCCATGCGGTCCGCTTCCATCCACAGCGCATAATCCAAAGCGGATGTCGGGACGTTCTCGAAATAGTTGGTGCGATCGTTGTTGGTGGTTCCGTTCAAATCGGTAGCCCCGACGGACTGCATCGCCTTGATGTAGCTCCCCGGTGAATGCTGGCTGCCGCCGAACATCAAGTGCTCGAAAAGATGCGCGAAACCGGTTTTCCCCGGCTTCTCGTTTTTCGAGCCCACGTGGTACCACATGTTCACCGCCACGATCGGCGCCTTGTGGTCCTCGTGGACGATCACCGTCAGCCCGTTGTCGAGCACAAACTCGGTATAAGGAATATCAGGAATAGGGAAATTCACTTTGCTAGCAGCGGCAGCGGGGGCGCCAGCGGCTGGAGCGAGAGCGGCAGCGGCGTTGGGGCCGGAGGCAGGATCCGCACCACCTGTGGGGTCGGGAGCAGGCGCAGCGATTACGGCCCTCGGGACATCGGATTGTGGGCGGGAATTGGCGTGCGCGCGTGTCGCAACGAAACTGAGGAGAGCTACCGCACCGGCAACGAGCACACCTGCAACGCCGTTCAGGCCGTCATTTCTCAAAGTTTTTCTCTCAAGTGGAGTTGGTCTCGCCAGATAATACACAAAAACGCCAGCCAATCTTATCCAAATCTGTCATTTGCCCCACTGTTTCAGGGTGTGGGGAGGCCGGGGTGCTTCGAGTTGGTATTGCCGTTTAGCGCCCCGTGCCAACGTCGGCGTGCTATTCTTTTTCCCGCTTACACCCCCGGTGCGGCTGTGGCGGAATCGGCATACGCAGCAGACTTAAAATCTGCGGGGCCGCAAGGCTCGTGGGAGTTCAAGTCTCCCCAGCCGCACCATCGTCTTCCCCTTTTGCGTCCGGCAATCGGCAAATTGCCAGGGCGGCCTGCCTTTAGTTCAGCAGTTCCGGCCCGGAGCAAAACACCTTCGGAATGTTAGGCTTTCATTATTTTCGTCATCCTCCGCTTCTTTTTCCATTATCTCATCCTAAAAATTACTGTTTTAATATGAGTATATTTTTAGACACACGAGCTTTTTGAACCACTTGCCTTGCCTTCCTCTCAAGCTACACTCCCGTCACTAGGCCGCAGTCTGTATCGCTGCATTCTCATTGCTCCCTCTCACTGGATTCCCAGTGAACTTCACATTGAAGTCGGAAGTTTCGATGTCCCCTGGCTGCGCCTTAAAGCTCAAGTCTGGCGGAATTGTTCTCGCATTGGTATGTATCGTTATGGCACTTAGTGGTTGTGCTACTGCGGCCACTTTCCTTCCTCCGCCTCAAATCTCCATCACTCCTTCGTCGACTACCGTCGTCGCGGGAGCCACGGCCACCTTTACCGTGGTGTTCGGGACCACCGATCCCCCTGAGAGTTCCTTGGCCTGGACGGTATCCCCCGCGAGCGGGGGAACGATTACCAGCGGCGGCGTTTACACAGCGTCCGCAACTCCAGGGACTTACAAAGTGGTCGCGACCTGGACCTCGCAGAACGGCCGCAGCAGCACCACCGCTTCGGCTTCGGTTGAAGTCATTCCCGCTCCGCAGACGGCTTCGGAGCTCAATCCCGACATCGTGCAAGCCTCGGGCGCTTCCCAGGGGAGTGGCAACACCACCAACGGCGCGGTTGTCGGTCAGCTTGTCCCGTGGATGATCTCCGCGGATCCCGCTGACAACATTCAAGTGGGTGTCGGCTTTACGCCTCCCATTCCGTGCTCGAGCTCCAGTTCCACCTGCACCATCGTTTTCTAGCGGCAGAATTTGTGAGTAATTTCCCAAGGAGATACAGGGCCATGCGTAACACATTCCGAGTTGTCTCGCTGATGCTGATATTAATTGTTGGTTTCGCGGGCGTCATCTCCGCGCAGACCGCCGATCCAGCTCCCACTCCGGTGTTGGCGTTTGTGGGCCGACTGGTGGAGTCCGGTGCTCCGGTAACCGGCACCCGAGCCTTCACCTTTTCGATTCTCGATTCGAACGGAAACGAATTGTGGACGTCCGGGTCGCAAACGTTGACCGTCACCGGTGGACTCTACGGCATCGTGCTCGGCGGCACCGGGATGACCGCTCTCCCTGCGTCTCTCACCCTGAAGGCCAATCTACACGTTCACGTGATTGCCGACGGGACGGCGCTCTCGCCCGAGGTGCCGGTGATCCCTTCACTGCAAGCCAGCGTGGCGTGGAGCGTGACCGGCCCGTTCGCCGGGGACGTGAGTGGAACCCAGACCGCCCTGTCGGTGCAGAAGCTGCAAGGCGCGCCGCTGGAGGTAGCGGGAGCTTCGGCCGGACAGGTGCTGACTTTCAACGGTTCGAGTTGGATCGCTGCGGCGAGTTCGGGAGGGTCATCCGGAGCGGGCGCGACTGGCCCGACCGGCGCGACTGGCCCGACCGGCGCGACGGGTGCGATTGGAGCGGCCGGAGTGGCGGGGGCCACCGGGGCCACCGGACCATCCGGCGCGGATGGCCTGGCCGTTCTCAATGGCACAAGTAATCCAGACCCCACCATCGGAGCGGACGGCGATTTCTACATCAATACCGCGAGCAACACGATCTTTGGACCGCGGGTAAATGATGTTTGGCCGGTAGGTGTGTCGCTGATTGGAGCGGCTGGAACGGTAGGCGCGGCCGGTGCTACCGGCGCGCAAGGCCCTGCCGGGGCTGCGGGGGCGACCGGAGCGCAAGGCGTCGCGGGTGTGGCTGGAGCCGTAGGTGCAACCGGACCGACCGGAGCCACCGGCGCAACCGGAACGACTGGGAACGGTTTTAACTTCCGCGACGCGTTCAACTCCAGCGCGACCTACGCCATCAATGATGTGGTGACCTACAGCGGTTCCACCTACGTGGCGGTTCAAGCCAACGCAGGCCCAGGGAATGCAACGCCAGACGCGAACGCGGTCGCTTGGGCGGTGATGGCCGAGGAAGGCGCCGCAGGCGCGACCGGAGTGGCCGGAACGGTGGGAGCCACCGGCGCCACGGGAACAACCGGAGTGGCTGGCGCAGCGGGAGCACCTGGGGCGACCGGTGAGGCAGGAGTGGCCGGTGCTGTGGGAGCAACGGGAGCGACAGGAGCGACGGGAGTGGCTGGCGCAACCGGAACAAACGGAACCGGTTTTAATTTCCGAAACGCCTTCAATCCCAGCTCGGCCTATGCCGTCGATGACGTGGTGACCTTCAACGGGTCGAGCTACCTGGCCTTCCAGGCCAACGCAGGCCCAGGCAATCCCACGCCAGACACGAACACGGCGGTGTGGGGCGTGATCGCCCAGGAAGGCAGCGCGGGTGCGGCCGGAGCCACGGGTGCGACGGGAGCAGCCGGGACGGGGGGTGCGACCGGCGCGACGGGCGCGACGGGAGTAGCCGGCGTCACCGGGGCAGCCGGCGCTACCGGCCTGGCTGGAACAGTGGGGCCGAGCGGAGCGACCGGAGCGGTGGGAGCGACTGGTGCCACCGGCGCAACCGGTGCTAGTGGCCTGGCCGGAACAGCGGGAGCAACCGGCACGGCCGGCGCAACTGGTGCCACGGGTATCGCCGGAACCGCCGGTGCCAACGGCGCGGCTGGGCCAACTGGCGCCACCGGCTCAACTGGTGCCAGTTGGCCGTTTACACTCGATGGGTCGAACGCCGTATTCACCACCGGAGCGGTGGGCGTCGGCATCGATCCGCCGGATCCCACCGCGGTTCTGGATCTCACCAGCACCACCCAAGGCGTGCTGACGCCGCGGATGACCACCACGCAGCGTCTGGCGATCGCCAATCCCGCCAACGCTTTAATGGTCTACGACACCACCACCACGTCGCTGCAAGTTTACGACGCGGTGGGAGCGGCGTGGAACCAAGTGGCCAACACCGCAGCGATCGTTCCGATCTCGAACGGCGGAACCGGCGCGCCCACTCAAGCCGGGGCTATCGACGCCTTGCTTCCAAGCCAGAGCGGATTGGACAATAACCAAGTTCTTACCACCGACGGCACAAATCTCTCCTGGCAAATACAAACAAACGGCACGGTGACTGGGGTACAGGGAATCTCACCGATCAGCGTGAACGCCAGTTCGACCTCCCCAGTCGTTTCGCTCGGCATTGTGCCAGTCACACTGGGCGGTACCGGCGGTAATTCCGCGACTGCCATCAATAACCTGCTTCCGACCCAATCGAATCCTGGTACCTCAGGTCAATTCCTCGAGTCCAGCAGCAGCGTAGCGCAGTGGGCCACACCGGTAGCGAATGTGCTAGTGACAGCTCCGCTCACGACCAGCGGTCCCGCTGGCGCTCCGACGCTCGGACTTGGCACCGTGCCCGTCTCTAACGGCGGTACCGGAGCGATGACCCTTACCTCAAACCAGCTTCTCGCCGGGAATGGTACCTCGGCCATCTCAAGCACGAGCGGCATCTACTGGGTCAATGGCAATTTGGGTATCGGCACTGCCACTCCCCCTGTTCCACTCTACATCGCGTCCGCAGGGACCGTCTATGTGGGAGACTATGAGACAATAGAGCCTGAGATGGTGACGTACGTTACCAACCCCACTTACGTCCCAGTCCCTGTCTCGATCCATGCGAATCAGGAAGTGCTAGCGGCGGCCTACTACGCGTTTTCCGATGCTCGAATCAAGAATATCGTCGATCGCAGCGACGTCGCCTCGGACTTGAACACGTTGAACAAACTCAAAATCACCGACTTCCGCTACGTCGATGTGGTCGGAAAGGGAAACCAGCCCAAGAAGGGCGTCATCGCCCAGGAAGTGGAAGAGGTCGATCCCGACGCGGTGAAAAAGATAAGCGACTTCATTCCCAGCGTCTATGCCATGGCCACCGACGTCCGCTACACCGACGCCGCGCATGAGTTGACGCTAACCGTGCCGAAGGCCCACGATTTCGCCGTGGGCGATATGGTGCGGATCGTCACCGACGCCGGCAACGAAGAAAAACCCGTCGCGGCGATAATCGACGACAACACCTTCGTGCTCGCCGGCGTCGAGAAGACCACCAGCAAAGCCTTCGTCTTCGGCAAGAAGGTGGACGACTTCCGCTCCGTCGATTACGAACAGCTCTTCACCATGGACATCGCTGCTACCCAGCAACTGTCTTTGCAGAACGAAGCCCTTACAACTGACAATGCTCTGCTGACGGCGCGCATCGCCGCTCTGGAGCAGGCGATCGAAGCCCTGCAACGCAAAAAATAGGAAATACCGCGCCGGCGCCGCGGGTCCTCAATAGCTCCTTGCGTCTTGCTGGGGGCGGCCCATCCGCCCCTTCAGCAGTCCTCACTCCGGATGGATTTCGAAGAGGTCGTAACGCCGTCATTTTCCCCATTCAAACGAAAGCTCGGGTTCGCAGCTTGCGCCCTTCAGTTTCACCACCATCTTTCCCTTCTTTATCTTTCACGAAGGGCAGCAGCGCGGAGAAGTAATCGCCGTTAGCGTCGGCCATGCCTTTTATCACCTGGGACTCTTCGAAGGTCTTGGTGTCCAGCTCCACCGCATCGTTCGCTGCAAATCCTTTGCCGCGAATCAGCGCCAGCTCGAAATTGGGCATCAGCCGAAGCGCTTCCAGGGAACAGCCACGGCTTTTCTTGATAATCGGATCCGGCACAACGGTGAAGTAAATCTTCACCGTGTAGTCGTCAGAGAGCAGCTCCAATCGCAGTATCTCGCCCGGAGCAGTGGCCGTCACTAGATTCAGAGGAGTGCCGTCCAGGCAGATGACCGATCCATCCGGATTTATAGTGATGCCGGTTTTTTGGAGCGCGGGCTCGGCCGCGGTGATCGGCCACACCAGCAGGCTGTAAGTTTCACCCTTCGGTGCGCCGGTGACGCGCACTCCATACTCCTTCCCGGGCGCGGTGGGGTTACCCAGTCTCGGCAATGGACGCACTTCCGCGCTCACTCCTGGAGTGGAATATTTCCCCTTAATCCACTCGCCCGATTCGTTGAGGATCTTGCGGAATAATTGCTCGGCAGTTTCGCTTGCGGTGGTATTGGTATCCGCAGGCTCTTGCGCCAGGATTGGTTGCGGCGCGGCGAGCAAACAAAAAACTGCTGCGGCCAGCACGGCAACGAGAATCGATGAGCAGCGCATCTCCATCGTCAGCGACCGGCATGGTATCACAAGGAGTCATTGCTGAGCCGCCGCAACCAACTCACGGCCAGATGTGGTTGAGGATCAGTGCCAGGCGAGCGCCGCCTTTGGCGAGCTGCTCCGCGATTACCGGGTAAGCGGCGGATTCGTAGGCGGCGTCCATCTGCTCGTGGAGCCGCAGCAGCCTTGCGGCAACGTGGTTGTCGTCGGCGCAGGCGCCGCTGGGCGCGGGTGTTTCGATCGGCACACGGCGCGGCAGCAAACCGTACGCGGTTTGCTCCGCGACCTGATGGCTCTCCCAGGCCCAATCGTCGATGACGATTGGGCTGTTCTGCCAGGCCGCGATCTGGGAGCGGAATTTGCGGTCGATCGCCGCAGCAAAATCGGCCACCGGCTGGTGGTCGATTTCATGCTCGATGATTTCGTAGTCCCACAGCCCGTGCAGGTTCGGGGAGTATTCGCCCTGCGCGGGATCCTTGGTGGTCGGCTGCTCGCCGAAGAATTCCACCGGAAAACAATGCGCGCCCTCGTCGTTGTTGTTGGTGCAGTGCAACGGCTGCTGCATTTCGCCCGCGAAATGCAACACCCAGCGCAGCGCTTTGGCACGGTCAGCCGGCGTGGCAGCGGAGTCTTGCAGAATCTTGATCTGCGCGCTGAGCGCTTGGGTGATGCAGCCACGAGGCTCCGCGCAGTACCGCGAGATATCCTTACGCGGCGCGCCGCGCGGGATATCGATGAAATGCCACGCCGCGGAGGATTTTCCTTCCGGCGTATGGCGATAGTCGTCCGCCCACGTGGAGGAATTGGCCATCGCATCCAGCCCGTCCAACTTGCAGAATCGGCTCAGCGCGGGATCGATCGGATTTTCCGCGAGAATTTTATTCGCCGCCGCGAGCGCCCGCGGGTTCATGTGTTTCTCGGCGATGAGCGCAATCGCCTCGTGCCCCTCGCATCCCCAGGCCCATACCGGCGCTGGCGCGCAAAGCCCTACAACCGCCGTGGCGATGATCGCCAGACTGCTGCAAATCCATCGCCGGCAAGCTTTCCACACCGAGTCACCTCGCACGCGAATTCTATCTCGAGACCAGCGACGCAACCAACGATCACTGAGCCCGTTGCGCGCACTCATCGCGCGAAAGGTTCGGGATTCGGAGCCTCGCCGGCCCGGACTGGCTGCGCCACTACCGCAATGAGAAGAACGTAACTTGAGCCCGCCACCCTGCTAGCGTATGATTTTGCGGCATGCCCAAGGACTCCACTGCCGCCACTGTGCGCCGCCCGGTCACTTACTGGATCGGCGAAGGCTCGGGCTGGCTGCTCAAGCATGTGGTGAGCGGCTTGGCCGCGACGCACATCACGCCAAACATGTTCACGTTTTTCGGGCTGGCCGTGAATGGCTGGGCGGCAATCATGTTTGCCAACGGCCGATTCCGCCTCGCTGCTGCCGCGCTTTTCTTTGCGGGATTCCTGGACATGGCCGACGGCCAGGTGGCGCGCCGCGTCGGAAGAGTGACTGCGTTTGGCGCTTTCCTGGATTCCACCCTCGACCGCTATTCCGATCTCGCGCTATACATGGGCTTAGTCGTGTACTACACGCTGATCGGCCGATCCTTTTACATGACCCTCGCCGCGGTCGCCATGGCCAGCTCGTTCATGGTCAGCTATTCCCGCGCCCGCGCCGAATCGATCATCCCCAGCTGCAAAGTCGGGTTCCTCGAACGCCCCGAGCGCCTGGTGCTGCTGATCATGGGCGGAGCGTTCCAGAGAATGGCGCCGGTGCTGTGGGTGATTGCCACGCTATCAACGGTCACTGTGGTTCACCGCGTGGTTTACACCTGGCAGGAATTGCGGGCTGGCCGCGGCTTGCCCGAACCGCAGACCACCGCCGGTTCCTAAGGCTGCGCTTCCGCCTGCTGCGCTCCTGCTTCTCCACGTTTCTCCTGCCACCCAGCTTCGATCGGCGCGGAAACAATTCCGTAAATCTTGGTGCGCAGTTCGTCCGTGTCCATATGCACGAACTCCGCCGGCTCGATGGCCTCGTGCACGTAGACGGTGATCGTGCCGGGGTGCAGCATCCAATGCCCGGTGCGAAAAACTTCAAACGAGCCCACCATGCTTACCGGCACCAGCGGGACCCCAAAATCCTGCGCCATGCGGAAAATTCCTTTGCGAAACAGTCCTACGTGGCCATCGCGGGTTCGCCGGCCTTCCGGGAAAGCGATCAGGCTGATCCCCGATTGCAGTGCAGCCGACGCGCGCTGCTTCATCACTTCCACCCCGGCGCGGTTGATGTCGTTCGGCACCGGGATATTTCCGAAGCGCCCCATCAACCAGCCGTAGAAGGGAATTTTGAAATGCGAGGCCAGCTCGAAACCGCGCAGGAACTGCGGAATCGCGGAGTACACCACGAACGGATCGAAAATATTCACGTGGTTGCAGATGAAAAGCGATGTGCGGTGGGGATCGAATCCGGGCGCCCGCTCCACCCGCAGCCGTATTCCCAGCAGCCGCAGAATATTACGGAAGAAGAGGCGCTGCGGGTAGTCGTTCTTGCGCGGGTCGATGAAAATCGCCATCCCGATCAGCAGCGGAATCACCGCCACGAAGTGAATGCCGCTCACCGCCCATAGAATCGCGGAGCGCACCGCCAGCCAGGCGTTCTTCATATCAGGACGTCCAGCGCCGCTGGCATGATATCGATGCGCTTGCAGCGCAGCCACAAACTTTCCCCATCCACTGAAACATTGTCGGGGCCGCTCATCTCGAATTCGATCGCCGTTTGCGGGGACCGCGCCGCGAGCGGGTGGCGGACGTGCGTGCCGTCGAAAAGCGTAGGGAAGTTGCGAATCAGGCCAAGCCTGCCGATCGGTCCCCAGCGCACGTATTCGATCAAGCCGTCTTCCGGCGACGCGTTGGGAGCGATCATCATTTTTCCGCCGGTAAACTTGCTGTTGTTGAAGGATAGAAAAAGACAGGGACGGCGATCGAAGTCCGGATTCGAATCGGTGCGCAGCGGGAACGCGCGGCGATCCAGGCGTGCCAGCGACACCATTACCGCCATGATGTAGCCGAGCTCGCCCAGGCGCTTGAAGCGGCGGTTGGCAAGCGCGGCAACATCCGCGGCGAATCCGAGCGTCACCAGATTAATGGAATAGATCTCGCCGTTGTCGTGAACCAGGCGCAGCAGGTCGCTGTGCCGCCATTTTCCGTTCACCAGCGCCGCGGCGGCATCTTCCGCGGCGTTGCTGGTGAAATCCTTCAGGAACGAGTTGCCGGTGCCGAGGGGCAGAAATCCCAGCGCAGGACGCTGCCCGCTCAGCTCATTCGAAAAGATACCGTTGACGATTTCGTAGCTGGTGCCGTCGCCGCCGACGGCCACAAAATTCCGGTGCCCAGCGGCGTAGGCCTCCGCAGCGAGCTTCGTTCCGTGCCCCGGATAGGTCGACGTGGCAACTTCCAGTGTGAGCCCCGAGCGGCGCAGGCGGTCCAGCGCCGCCGGCGCAAGTTTGCCGCAGCGGCCGCCGCCGGCCGCAGGATTCACCACCGCAAAGAACTTCGATTTCAAATTTGTCTTCCAGATGCGTAAGCTTCGACGCCTCGACGCTTCAACGGTTCGACGCCGTTCTCTTTTTCGGGTGCCCCACTCTTCCCCGATTCTGGGAAGGGTGGGCGTAACGTCCGGCACCGCTCTCCGCCATGGCTCTCACGAAACAAAACTAGAATGACACCACCGCCGTCCGCGACACCGCCGCGCGGATTTCTTCGGCCAACACGCCGCGTTTGATCTTCATCGCCGCGGTCCGCGGAAAATCCCGGTCCCAAAGTAAATAGCCGTGGATGCGCTTGTAGTTCACCAGGCGCCGGTTGCGCTCTTCCAGATTGGCGCGCACCTCGGGGGTGAACGGCTGGCCATCTTCGGTCCGCAGCACGATCACCAGCTTTTCGCCCACCATGGTGCGCGCCGGCCACAAATAGTTGGCCGCGAAAACGCAGAATTCCTTCACCGGAAGACCTTCGAAAACGGTTTCCACGTCTTCAGGATAAATATTTTTTCCTTCTTCGGTGACGATCATATTTTTCTTGCGGCCAAAGAGCTGCAAGTGGCCGGTGGAGTCGAACCGCCCCAGGTCGCCGGTCATCAGCGATCCGGCCACGATGGTCTCGGCGGTCATTTCCGGGTCGTCGAGATAGTGCGACATCACCGTTTTGCCGCGCACCTTGATTTCGCCGATGCCGTCGGCGTCGGCGTTGATCACCGACACCTCGACGCCGGGCAGCGGCTTGCCTACTGTGTCCGCACGGAACGGATGAAAGTCATTCAGGGTGATCACCGTGCCGGCTTCGGTGCAGCCGTAACCGTTGCCGACCGGAATTCCCAAGTCGTAGAAAAACTGCAGGGTGGCCGGCTCGGTAAAGGCGCCGCCCACAAAGATGGCGCGCAACTCCCCGCCGAAGGGTTTGTGGACGCTGCCCAGCAGCTTGCGGCTCAGACCCAACCGCGGCTTCTTGCGGGTGAGCGAGCGATTGAGGTCGATCAGCCAATCCAGAATGCGGCGCTTGGTTTTCGGCAGGGCATCGAAGCGTTCGCGCAGGCCGCGCTCCAGATTTTTCAACACCAGCGGCACCAGTGTGACGTAGGTGATTTTGTATTTTGAGAATGCTTCGCGAACATATTCCGGCCGCAGCGTCCGCAGATGAACCACCGTGGCGCCGCAGACGAACGGCCCGATAAATCCCACCATGAAGTCGATGGCGTGGTTGGTGGGCAGAATACTCAAGTAGCGCACGCCCGGCCAAAAAGGAAACAGCGAGGTCAGCGCGATGCACTGCTCGAGATAATTTTCATGGGTCAGCACGCAGCCCTTGGGGCGCCCGCCGGTTCCCGAGGAATAGACGATGCATGCCGGATCCTTCAGCCGCCGCGTTGCGAACACCGGCTTGGCCGGGCTCTGAAATTCTTCCCAGCGCTTGGCGCCAACCAGCGACGCGTCCGCGGGCGCTTCGGTCACCAGCGCGATGGTCACTTCGGATTGCGGTGCGTCTTTTACCTGCACCAGCGCGCGCCACAGGTGATGCTCGACGATCAGCACCTCCGCTTTGCAGCGCGCCAGAATTTGCAGTTGCTCGGCAGCGGTGAGTTTGTAATCGATCGGAACCAGAATTCCACCGCAGTAGAAAATCGCGTAGGCCGAGATCAGCCATTTGGACTGGTTGGTCATTAGGATCGCGGCGCGGCTACCGGGCTGAAAACCGGAGTCCTGCAGCGCGCGGGCGAACGGCAAAGCCATGTCGCGGAACTGCGCATAGGTGAGGCGATGATTTTCGCGATCGCGGTCGGCTTCGATCAGGCAAATTTCATTGGGCCATTTATCGAGTGCGGCGCGAAGCGCCTCACCGAGCGATTGGTATAGGTGAAGGTCCAGCATTACAAACGCGCTTGGATGCGTTGGGCGAGGGTGCGGAAATCGGAGACGCCCTGAAGTTCGTAGTCGGGCAGCTCGATCCCGAAATGGCTCTCCACTCGGGTGAGCAGGTCCAGCACCTGCAGGCTGCTGATGCCAAGTTTCTTGAAGAAGTCATCGTCCGGCGAAAGCTCCGCGCGGGGAACTTTGAAGTGAGAGGAAGCGAGCGCCAAAACCTGTTCAACGGTTTGTTCGATGGTTGGAGTGGTCGGCATGGAATTTCCAAGGTTATAACTTCGCGCGAATTCTCGCAACCCGTTGGCACTGGTGCAATTGGAAAGCAAAGCGCCCTCCTGGAGAAAGGAAAAACGTAAAACCGTAGAAACATCAAAGCGCAAACCGTAAATCCGTATACGGCCCAACCGTAGAACCATAGGTTCGGGACCGAGCAACCAAAAAAAGAAAAGAGCGGAACCCTCGTTCAGCCTACCGCGAAACCGGGCGGCGAAAGTGTTTCGGCAGGCAGCTGTTGCCGTTTGTTCGATGGCTCGTATTTTAGCAAACCGCCTGGATTCAGAATTCCTTAGTCCTTCAGAATGAATAACTTGCAACTCCTAATCCCCACGGGCGCCTGGATTGCAATTTTGCAGAGATCACATGCGCGGCGCACTCGCGCGCCTCGCGAAGCAGAGGCCTCCTGCGGCCGGTTCGTCCGTGCCCCGTTTTCATCCTCTCGGTCCCTGGCCGCGGATGGGCTGCGGTTTGGTAGTGATTTTGCATGCCGTACCAGCAAGGGCGTTGTTGTCGAGTTCGAAGTGGGAGCGTTGGCCACTTTGCGGGCGTGTGTATCGACTCGTCTGCCGTTCTAAACGCTACCACCTTACGCGAGGCGTCGGTAGGAATCAGTTCGGTGGGATTTTGGGTTAGCCAGCTGATCAGGCGATGGTAATTAATTTACGCTATTGCTAATAGGCGAGATGGGCGTGGGATGATGCTGCTTTCCGGAGCCGAAATGGGGTTTTGGTTTCGGCAAGGTCGAAGGTTTCCTGCAAAACATTATGCGTAGTCGCTGGCGCCGGGCCTTCTGCCGCCACTTTGGTTGGTGGAGTGGTGCGATCTGGAGCCAGGCGTCTTCCGCACGGACATAAACGGACATAACGAGACATAACGAGATCACGGATAACCCGAAAGGAAGGTGGACGATGTTAAAGCGGAGCTGTAGTGGACGTTTGGTGGCGCGATTCAGGATTTTCGCGGTGCTCGGGCTGCTGACAATCGGAATGGCTTTCAGCACACCGCTATTTGCGCAAACCACCATCTCGACGGGGAGTATTCAGGGCAGTGTCGCGGACCAGAGCGGCGCCTCGATGAGTGGAGCGAAGGTCACGATCACGCAAAAATCCACGGGCCGGGTCATCACTGCGACCACTACATCCTCCGGCAGCTACGCTTCCGGAGCGTTGACCCCCGGGGACTACATCATCCGGGTCGAAGCCGCCGGGTTTAAGACTTCCGAACTGGCGATCGTGGTGGAAGTGGGAGTCACCGCGACCGGCAATGTGAAGCTGGAGATCGGCCAGGTCGCGCAAGTGGTGGAACTGCAAGCCGACACCCTGCAAGTGAATACCGAGCAAGCGACCGTGGAAGGCGTGATCAACACCGCGCAGATTGAGAATTTGCCGATTAACGGGCGGAACTTTCTAGACCTGGCCCAATTAGAGCCTGGCGTACAGATCCAGGACGGCGGCACCTTCGATCCCACCAAGAAGGGATTCTCTTCCATTTCATTCGGCGGCCGTTTTGGCCGCACCGCGCGCATTGAAGTGGATGGCTTGGACATCAGCGACGAGACGGTAGGCACCACCACCCAAGACATCCCGGCCAGCGCGATTCAGGAATTCCAGATCGGCGAATCGATGTTGGATCTATCCACCGAACTGACTTCCTCCGGTTCGGTGAACGTTACCACCCGTTCCGGAACCAACACGTTGCACGGACAGGCGTATGAGGCTTTCCGCAACCATGATCTGGACGCCCCGCTGCCCGGTGGGGAGACTCCGTTTTTCCAGAGAAATCAAGCCGGTGGCAACTTGGGCGGCGCCGTAAAGAAGGACAAGCTTTTCTTGTTTGCGGATGGCGAACGCACCTCGCAGGGCTTTGTTCAACCGGTATTGTCTGCTTTTCCTTTCCAAGCGGACACCGGAGGGTTTTCCGCACCGTTTAAGGAAGCGGAGTTGGTTGGGCGAGCCGATTGGCAGATCTCGCAGAACTTCAAAATGTTCTACCGCTTCTCCTACAATTCGAACAGTGACGTCGCGGCTTACGTCCCCGGCTCGTTCCAGCCGATGGACAACCTGACCTCCACCCGGGACCACGCGGTTGGATTGGACTTCTCGAGTGGGTCATTCACCCACAGCATCCGCTTTGGATACATGAAATTCTTCAATCACATCGCCAGCGGCGTAACCGCCTCCACTCCCTACAATCCCAGTTCGCCAATCGAACTGGCGATTGGCTCTGATGCGTTGTGCATTGGGAATGCGCCGGTAGCGTTCTGTTCGGGCCAGCCGTTCCTGGCCCCGCAGGCGACGCCACAATCGGACCATCAGATCAAGTACGACGGCAGCCGCGCGCTGGGCAAGCACATCCTGCGCTACGGTGGCGGTTTCAACCACATTCAGGGCGGCGGTTTTGCAGGCTTCCTGGCGGATGGTCCTTCAGTGAATGCGCCTATCAACGCGACCTTGACCTGCGGATCGGCTTGCCTTTCGGGGGGAGTTGCCAATCCACTGAATTACCCCGCTCTTAACGTTCTGCTGGGCAATGGCCAGGGTTTCGAGACCACCGAACCGTCATTCGGCTTTCCCGGCGGCGGTTTAGGGCCGGATAACCGCATCTCGTGGTACGTCGGCGACTCCTGGAAACTGCGGCACAATCTGACCATGACGTACGGCCTGCGGTACGTGCGCGACACCGGCCGAACCGATAGCGACCTTCCAGGAATCCCAGCTCTCAACCAGTTCGATAACCAGTTCTATCACAACCTCGGAGCGCCGGTTCGCGACCCTGACAAGAATTTCGCGCCGCAACTTGGCTTCGCCTACGATCCCACCGGGAGCGGAAAGACGGTATTTCGCGCCGGCGCAGGCTTGTTTTACGAGAATTCCATCTGGAATAACGTGCTTTTCGACCGGCCCGCGCGATTGACCACCGGAACCTTCCTGGCTCTCGCGCCGGCCTGCGAAAATGGCTCGCCGCAGGCCTTGCCATTCACCACCAGCGTCAATCTAACCGCCGTCTGCGGAGCACCGATCTTCCAGGTGCAGTCCCAGATTGCCACCCTGGAATCGGAGTATCACGCTTTTGCCTTAACCGAAGGCTCGGGCCCCAACGGTTCGTATATTGGCAGCGCATTGGAAGATACCGGCCCCGACGGCACCGGCACCAACTTGTTCGCTCCGGACTATCAAACTCCGCGTTCACTGCAAATGAACGTGGGTATCCAGCACGAATTTGGCAAGGGAATGGTGTTCACTGCGGATTACCTCCGCAATATATCCACCCACACCTTGCTGGCGGTGGATACCAACCACGTTGGTGATGCTCGATTCTTGAACGTCCCCAACGCGACCGCGGCGATCGCCACCACCAACACCAGCTTCGGTTGCGCGGCGAGCGTCGCGGGCATACCGTGCGCTATTGCCGGCGGAGCCACCATCAGCAGCTATGCTGTGAATGGCTTGGACTCCGGTTACGGGCTGTGCGGCGGCGCGCCCTGTCCGGCGGCGGCGTTCGGCGGAATCAACGACAACCTCGGCGGGAACCAGATGCTGTTTCCCATCGGCCGGGCGGTCTACAACGGTCTGCAAATGTCGTGGCGGCAGGATGTAAAGAACCCCGTCCCGGGTATTCATTACCTGAACCTGCAAGTTTCGTACGCGCTTTCAAAGTACGTGGCCATGGCGCAGGACAGCGATTTCATCAATAGCGCCTGGGACTATGCGAATCCAACAAAATACATGGGACCGGATGGACTCGATCGCAAAAATCAGTTCTCGTTCGGCGGCACTGCGGAGTTGCCCGCGCATTTCCGCTTGAACGTGATTGGGCACTTCTATAGCCCACTCGCTCAGGACCTGACCTTGGCGACCACCGGCAATCCCGGCGGCATCTTTGTCACCGACGCGAACGGAGATGGCACCGGGGATGGCAATGGCCCCAACGGATCCCACGGCGGCTTCGGTTCACTCTTGCCGGGTACCAACCTGGGATCGTTTGGGCGAGGCGTGAATGCATCGAACCTCAATCAAGTCATCAACACCTACAACTCCACCTACGCAGGCAAACCTACCCCAGCCGGCCAAGCGCTCATCACCGCGGGACTATTCAGCGCGACCCAGTTGTCGGAGCTAGGCGGAGTGATGCCGCTGGTGAGTCCGGCGCCTGCGAATGAGGCCAATGACCAGTGGCTGCGCGATTTTGACATGAGCCTGAATTGGACCTACAAGATCAAGGAGCGCGTAGAGTTGCAGCCCGGCGTTGGCTTCTTCAATTTGTTCAACTTCGCTAACTTTGACGGGCCCAAGAATACCCTCAGCGGCGTTCTCAGCCTCGAAGGGACTCCCGCGGTGGTAGGCACGGCTAACGGAACGCCCGGAAAACAACCATCGAATCTTCAGGTTGGGTTGGGCTCTGGAGTGTTTGGACTTGGCTCACCTCGGGTGGTGGAGTTTAGCTTTAAGGTTAGTTTCTAGATCGCTGGGACAGAAGGGAACGAAAAGGCTGCCGGCTGCGAGGCCGTCGGCCTTTTCTTATGTTAAGGAAGATTTCCTGCGGCAGCTTGTGAACACCCAGGTTGACGGTGCCACGAAATTCGCTAGGGAAGGTACGGGAGGGCGTCGGAGCTCTCCACGAATTTGCGCAGGCCAGCTTCCACCGCGGGGCGGGTGAAGAGTTCGCAGAAGATTTCGATTTCGCGGCGGAGTTCTTCACGTGGAATTTGCTTGATGAACTGCTTGGCGGTAGCGGAGGTTTGGCGGTCGAATTTGCCGATTTGCGCCGCGGTGGCGCGAGCCATACGCAACGCTTCGCCTTCCCCGGCCAGCTGGCTCACCAGTCCCACGTTTTGAGCTTTCGTTGCGTTGATGCTGCGGCCGGTGAGCAGCAGGTCGCGGACCACCGCGTTGCCCAAGTCGCGCTTCAGCCGGGGGATGCCGCCAAAGCCGGGGATTAAGCCCAGACGCAGTTCCGGGAAGCAGAAGCGCGCGGTCTTGTCGGCGATGATCAGGTCGCAGGCCAGCGCCAGCTCGAAGCCGCCGCCGAACGTTACGCCGTGGACCACGGCGATGGTGGTCAGCGGACAAGCATCCAGGCGGTTCATTACTTTGTGAATCCGTTCGATGAAGTCGCGAACCGCGGCAACCCGTTCGTTTGCCGGCAGAGCTTGCGAGCGGTGATACAGTTCGCGGAGATCGGCCCCGGCGCTGAAGCCGGCCGGCATGGTGCTGTGCACGATGAGGGCGTGGGCGGTGAGCACGCTATCGAGAGCGTCGACAAATTTTTCCAGTTCGTCGAGGGTTCGCGAACCGATTTCGTTGCAGGGAGTCTTGTGCAGAGCGAGCTCGACCACTCCCTCCGTGATACCCCAGGAAATTGTGGCGCCTTCGAAATTTTTCATGCGTTTTTTCTCGCGTACATCTCGCGGATCGGTTGTTCCAGGCGCCGGGCGATAGCGTCGCGGCGCAATTTGCCGTTGGC
The DNA here is from genome assembly GCA_963725655.1 of uncultured Acidobacteriota bacterium. Lineage (GTDB taxonomy): Bacteria > Acidobacteriota > Terriglobia > Acidiferrales > UBA7541 > CAVRXT01. The sequence goes on from CAVRYY010000002.1 coordinate 424,608, forward strand.
GGTGAGCAATCCATTTTCGATGGTGAAGGGCTCGCGGTGCAGATAGAACGCGCGAATCTGTTTGTAGTGGGGCTGATCGGCGTTCACCACGGCGATGGCCGACTGAATATCGGCGGTTTCGATGGCGTCAAATGCGTCGGCGGTAAGCACCGCCGCCAGGTAACTGAGATTATTTCCCACCAGCACGATCTGCTTGGCCGCGGGTAACGCGTGCTGCAGCTTTTCCTCGATCGGTTCGGGCGCGATGTTGTGCCCGGAATTGAGAATGATCAGGTTTTTCAGCCGGCCGATGATTCGCCAGTAGCCGTTGGCGTCCACTTCGCCTTGATCGCCGGAGTGAAACCACCCTCCCGCGAGTGCCTTTTCGGTGGCTTCCGGGCGGCGCCAGTATCCGGCAAAGATGTGCGGACCGCGAACCAGGATTTCATGATCTTCGCCGAGGATCATTTCGATCCCGGGAATGGCCGGACCGACTCGCCCAGGAACCACTTTGCCCGGAATATCGAGAGTGCAGATGCCGGTGGTTTCGGTCAGCCCGTATCCCTGGAGCACCGGAATGCCGATCATGCCGAAGAAAAGCTGGGTATCGAGGGCCAACGGAGCGGAGCCGCAGATCAGTGCTTTGAGGTTAGGGCCGAGAGTTTTGCGCATGGTGGGAAACATCAACCGGCCGGCGAGCCAAAGATAAAAGGCGTCCGAGGTGTTCATTTCGTTGCGAAAGCGGCGTTGATCGGCGGCGCGCGCCTTCTCGAAAAGCCATGCCGCGAACCCGCCGCGTTTCTGGATTTGCTCTTCCACTTTTCCGCGGACGCGCTCCAGCAGCGTCGGTACGTTCAGGAAATAGTTAGGCGCAGCGGTCTTCATTTCGTCGGCCAGGCGGTTCAGATCCATGGAAAAAAAGAGCAGGCTGCCGCGGTTAAGGCACGTGAGCATGAATATCCACGAGGCGGCGAAGCACAGCGGCAGATAGTGGAAGACGCGATCGGGCGCGGCGGCGGTCTCGCTCTTGCCGGTCAGCAGGTCCAGCCGCGAAGTGGTGCACGGCAACATGTGCGAGAGATTCGCCACCGTGAAGATCACCCCTTTGGGCTCACCGGACGTACCGGACGTATAGATAATGGTGACCGGATCGGAATCGGAGAGCGAAAAGCACCTCTGCCCCGGCCCAGCAGCAGCTGGGGTGTTTCCCGCGAGCGGCGCGGCGAAAATATCTTCGAAAAGGGAGATGGGCGGAGCATCCGGCCAGTTTTGCAGCACCGCATCGCGCAGCGCGGCGTCGGCGCAACAGATCCGGGCCGGCGTGCAGTCCTTCATCATCGCGACCAGCTCGACCGCCGATTGGCGGGCGTACATTGGCACGACGATATTGCCGTCGGCCATGAGCGCGAGATCCAGGGCGGCCCAGCGAACACTATTGGGAGCCAGCAGAACGCAGCGATCGCCTTTGCGCATCCCGGCCGCGGTGATAAAAGCCCGGGCCTGCTCCACCTGGGCCAGCAGTTCGCGCCCGGTAACCGCATAAACGGTCGATTCGTGAATTTCCTGCAGCACCGGACGATCTGCGTGGCGCCCGAGGGATTCGAAAATGCGTTCGAGAAAATTCATGCCGGGATCAGGCGTAGGCCGCGAATAGTTCGCACAGGTTGGGACTGAGCGGCGGCAAATAATCTTCCCAACTGAGCACGCCGGTGCGGATCGGGAATTCCGGATAGCGGCGGGCCAGGCGATCTTCGAAATAAGTGCCCATGCGCGCCATGAGCTGGAGGTTCTTCACCACCACCCGTCCGATGGCATCGCGAATGGCGTCGGGATCGCGGTCCAGAGCGGCCATGACGGAAAGCAGCCGCTCTTCGAGGTCGGGGTCGTCGACCGCAAGGACCAGGTGATCGTGACCGCGTTCCCGCATGGTATTGCGAATGCGTTCGTCCATGGTAATTCCGGCAGAGACCACGCCGGCGGGCATGGTAGTGACGATAGCGTGAAAGCGCGAGGAAATCATGCGATGGCTGAGCCGCAAAATGCTCACCAGCTGATACATATCATATGTGTCCGAAGAAAACACCGGCAGGCCGCCCAGGCGTGCGGAGAGGCGTTCGCACGCGTTGCGGTCGAGCATTTCCATGGCCGCTAGAATGGGGAAGACGGTCTTGGTTTGGCGATAGCGGGCCACCGCGCCGGCGATCGCGCTCAAGTATTTGTCGTACGCCGCGTCCACATCCGCGCCGGAACGATGGAAGTAAGGTCCGCGATAGTGGCTGCTCTGGTACGCGCCGGTGGTAACGCGCGCCAGCGATTTCGTCAACGACGGAGTCACCGGCCAGAAGTAGGGATGGATGGGGCAAATACTGAGAATCGGGGTTACCCCGTCCCATCCGGCGGCGCGCAGAGTTTTGTCCGCGTACTCGGGGCCGAGCGGCTCGAACGTCCACGCGGTGTCGGTTCCCAGTTCAGTCTGCACCCCCAGCTTGCTGAGCACCGCTTGCGATTCGGGGTTTCGCGTGATGACCAGAGAATCCTGGCAGTAGCGCCGGACCATTTTCTGCAGCAGCGGATCCATGGCGCCCGCTTCGGCGCCGTAGGCCACGCTGAGCTTGTTCTGCGCGGAGGCGATGCCCAGCGCGCCGATCATCATGGTGCTAAGCGCGTTGGTGAACTTGCTCTTGAACATCGATCCTTCGCAGGCCACCACACCATCGTGGCGGGGCACTTCCTTGCTTAGAAACGGAGGGAAAACGTCGGGCAAATAGACCTGCCGCGCGTCCCCGAAATATCCTCGCGTTCGATCGAAATTAAAGCTCATCACCGAAAGCGCCAGATTTTTGTCGCCGAGAATACCGCGAATCTGGCGAATGATTTCCTCCACGCGAACGTCGGAGCCGGTGTTGCGCGTCCCGTTGTATCCGGCAAATAGCAGCTTCAGCTTTTCGCCGGGCTGCCAGGCTTCGCCCGCGCCCAGCATCCAGCTGAGCTTTTTGCCTTCGATGATGCTGCTCACCCAGGCTTCCAGAACCGCGTCCATCATTCCGGAGAGCCTCCTGCGGAGACCCGCGCGGTGGTTGTACCCGCTGGCGCAGCCCACGGCAAGTAGGGGTACAGGAAATGATGTTCGCGGGTGAAGCGCAGCAACGGAAAGCAATATTGCGAGAAAGGGACCGGAGCACGGCCCATCGCCTCGACCGCCCTCGAGTTATCGAAAACCGTATTCCATACCAAATACGGCAGGAACACTTTGAATAAAGTGGCCAGATTTCCGATCTTCCCTTTGCGGCGGGAAAGCGCGCTCACCATGCGCTGCGAAATGTTCTCGAGCTTGGGCGCGAACGCCGGCGGGCGCTTGCCTTGCGATTGCGCCAGAGCCTCAGTCAGCTGCTGGAAAGTTTCCGCGCCGGTGCCGGAAGACAGGTGATAGATATCGTGCGCGGTATGGTCCTGCAGGTGAAGCTGGGAAACGGCGCCGGCGACGTAATCGACCGGCACGATGTCCAGCTTGTCGTCGGGGCGGAACGGCAGCACCCGCAAACCCGCCAGAAAAACGAAGGCGCGAACCATGTCGAACTGATTGGTTTCCGGGCGGCGGGAATCGCCGAGCACGATGCTGGGGCGAAAAATAGTGCGCGGCACGTCCGGGAGCAGCTCGCGCACCATATGCTCGCAAAACTTTTTGGTGCGCGCGTAGGGATCGTAGTCGGAAAGGTTCCAATCGATCGAGGAATCTTCCTGCACGATTTCATTATGGCGATGGCCGCAGACGGCGACGGTGCTCACGTGGCTGAAGCGGCGCAACCCGTGATGCTCACGCGCGCGCATGGCCAGTTCGATCACCTGCAAGGTGCCGCGGAGGTTGACGTTGAGGCAGCTCTTTTCCGATTTGCGGTTGAGCGATGCGGCGCAGTGGATCACCGAATCGGTGCGATGAACCAGCGTGGCGTAGCGGTCGTCAGCCAGGCCCAGCTTCGGGCCGGTCAAGTCGCCCACGAAGACTTCCACCCGCGAATTCATGTACTCGCGGAACTGCTCGAAGCCCATGTGCAGCTGCAGCGAGCGCCACAGCCGCTCCTGCGCTTCCTGCGGGCTGCGGGCGCGCACCAGCAAGTGCAACGGCTCGGTGGAGTCTTGCAGAAGATTCGCAGCGATGTGTGCGCCGATGTATCCGGTGGAACCGGTCAGGAAAGTAGCCACAGTTGTGAAGGGTACCTGGAATTCGCGCGCTAATCGCCGGGGCGATTCGCCGCGGAAGTGCGCGCTTCCAACGGCACATTCCGCGCCGGACGCTCTTCCAGCGGACGACCCTCGATCAGAGGATAACACCACTTGCGAAGCGCCGGAATGTGTACGTTGATCCAGTAGTCCCACCAGTCGATGGAGCGCGCGTCGTACGCAAAATCGGAACGCTCGGCAGGGACCAGTGCGGCGGAGAGGCGCTCAACGCCGGCCGCTTCGAAAGTGTGATTGTTGTGCAGGATGAACGGTTCGAACAGAGACACCAGCTTGATCACCCGGTCGAGCTCGCGTTCGCGGCGCACCAGCGCCGATTTGCCGAAGGGAAGAGGTCCGAGCGAGCGGCTGATGGCCTGGATTATTGCTTTTTGCGCGGGCGCCGATAGTTTCTGGTAGCGCGCTTTGGATACCGGAATCGCGTCGAATTTCAAGCGCAGCCGCTGCCGAAAATCGGTCTGCGCGCGATAGTGGCGGCGATGGCCCAATCCGGTGAGCTCGATCGAGCGGCGCATATCGCAGGGATTGGATACCGAAGTGGCCAGGTGATAGACGCGGTCGTTCGTTCCGGTGAGCAGCGCTGCGGAGATCAGCGTCATGCCGGTGGTCACCAGATCCACCGGAATCAGGTCCAGGCATTTCCGCGCGTTGGTAGGCAGCTGCCGGAAATAGGTGCCCAGCAGATACGACAACGAGGCGGAGGTATTAATCCCCTCGTTCCAGCCGAGGAACGGCTTTTGCAGCGACGATTCAACGATCGACGGCCGAACCACTGCGATACGCACCTGCGGATGCGCCTCGGAAAATTTCTGAATCAGCGACTCCGATAGCCCTTTGGTCAGAGTGTAGGTGTTGGGCCAGCCTAGTTCCTGGGCGCGGCGCGACCCGGCCTCGGTGAGTTCGCGGCGCAGCCAGCGGACGCGATTCTTGCGAATCTGGATTTCGAGCGCAGCCCCTTGCAGGTCCTTCGCGGCGCCGTGCTTGCCGATGGATTGCGCGCGAAGTTCGTCGGTCACACCGGCCATCTCCGCTTGCGCTTCGTTCGACTTGATCAACTCCTCAAGCGATCGTAGCTCGGTCTCGGCGTCAAAACCCGGAAGATCGGCCGGAACATAATTCGGCTGCAGCGTCTCGAGCACCCGCCCATCGCGGTGGCCGACGATGTAGGAGGTGGAAAGATGAAGCAGGGCCGCATGACGGCAGCTGCCCAGGAAATCCAAAAGCGTCGTGATGGCGTAGACGTTTGCCGCCAGCGCGTCCCGCAAGTCCGGATTGAAATCGGTGAGGCCGGAACTGTTGACGACGAGATCCACGCTGTCCGCGAGCTGCCGGCGGTCTTCGGTGGATAGTCCCAGTCCGGGCTGCTCCATGTTGCCTTCCACCACGCGAATCCGGCTGCGCAGAAATTCCGCCAGCTGCGCGCCGTGGCGCTGCGCCAGCGGGTCGAACACCGGCGACTGCTCGACGATGCGCTGGAATCGTCCCCAGCCGGTCGTCGAACGAGTGCGGCGGATCAGTAGGGTGACCCGCAAATCATCCGGCGCATCCATGAGCAAGTTCGCCAGCCACACTTTGCCGATGAACCCGGTAGCGCCGATCAACAAAATATGTTTTCCGCGCATTGCCTGGCGGACGGATAAAATTCCCGAGGCTCCATTGGGCTGGTAGTGAACCACCGGCAAGGGAGCGTTGAGTGCCAAGCGCCGCGCGGGACGAATGGCGGCGGCCAGGCGTTCAGGATGCGCGCCAAAACCCAACTGGCGCGCCAATCGCTCGGCGGAGATTCTGCCGTCGGGCTTGGTTCCCGTCAATTTGGCGAAGGCGCCGCGGGGGCGGATCACCGGTTCGAGCAGGCGCCCGGTGGCCAAGCCGTCGTGGAATTCGAGGCGGTTCGAGACAATATGGGAAATGCCAAGATGAGCGGCGAGCGGGCGCATGATATGGTCCAGGCCTTGGCTCACCAGCACCACATTCTGCCCCGCGGCCATCACCTCTTTCAGCTTGGCAACGCCGCGCTGGTACAGGCGCGGTTTCAGAGCGTATTCAAAGTATTCTTCTCCCAGCAGGTCCAAGCGGTCCTGGCTCACGCCTCGCAGCACCGTGTGCAGCACGCGGGTGGCGAAGACGCGGTGAACGGAGTATAGAAATGGGCGAGCCACCGCGAGGATGCCCATGGCGCCGCGGCGCGTCCAGCGTTCCAGGAACGTCTGGGCGTTCCAGGCGAAAAAGCCCGCGGGACGCACAGCCGTCAGATTTAGCAGGCTGCCCTCCGCTCGCCAGAAAATCGTCTCGGACGTGCGTTCTTCACCGGACGGGCGGGGAAGCGGCACGGGAGCGGAGTGTGAGGGCTCAGTCATCGGCACAAAGCGAAGCTACCAGCTAGGGAAGATGGAAGTTAGCATCCCCCGGAGCGGTTCGCAAGCCGCTGAATTGGGCTGGCGCCGGGGCCGGGCGGCGGGGGCTGTGGGAACCGATTGAATTAAGCGTTTTGACCCGGCCCCGTTCCCGACATATTATCTTCACCGCGCACCCGGGACAGGGGGTAGTAGACTTCTCGGGCGTTCCTCGCCGAACTGGCGCGGCAACACTCCTGCAGCCCACGTCTGTTTCTAGGCGTACTGCCTTGGGATTGCGCGCCGGAATCTCGGATCGGGAAACGAATTGGCGGGCCGCGGATGATCCTTGGGTGCGGGCCTGTCCGTGCGGCGCCGTTGCGCCGCTTGTTAACGCAAACTAAATCCTTGGAAGGCGAGACGCTGTCCACAGCGCCCAAAACATGAACATTGCCGGATTAGGAAGCGCATTTCCCAAACACTATTACCCACAAGCTGTGATGCAGCAGGCGCTGAAGATGTACTGGGGCCCGAAGCTGAAGAGCCCTGGGCTGTTCGACCAGATCTACCAGCATTTGGGAGTCGACGGCCGCTATACGGTGATGCCCCTCGAAGGATATCCCGAACTGAAGACCTGGGGACAGGCGAACAACAAATGGATTGAGGCGGCGGTGGATTTGGGCGAAGCGTCCATTTGCCGGGCGCTGCAAGTCTCTGGCGTGCAGCCGGAGGAACTGGGCGCGCTATTTTTTGTGACCGTTACCGGGGTGGCCAGCCCTTCGATCGATGCCAAGCTGGTCAACCGGATGAAGCTCTCCCGGAATATCAAACGCATACCGATATTCGGCCTGGGCTGCGTGGCGGGAGCGGCGGGCCTGGCCCGCGCGGCAGACTACGTACGGGCCTTTCCTAAGCAGGCCGTAGCACTACTGAGCGTGGAACTCTGTTCGCTGACCATTCAGTTGGAAGATATGTCGGTAGCGAACTTGATTTCTACCGGGCTGTTTGGCGATGGCGCGGCCGCGGTGATTATCGGCGGATCGGAGCGGGGCCTAAAGGGACCGGAGATCATCAATACGCGCTCGATTTTTTATCCGGAAACGGAAGGCGTGATGGGCTGGGACATTTCGGAGAAAGGCTTCCGAATCGTGCTGACCCGCGACGTGGCGGATATGGCCCGCCAGCATTTGGCCGGGGACGTCGATTGTTTTCTGGCCGACCAGGGAATGAAGCGGTCGGATATTTCCACCTGGATCATGCACACTGGCGGTCCGCGGGTGCTCGAGGCGGTGGAGCAGTCGCTCGATCTCGGCAAGGGCGCGTTGAAGCCTTCTTGGGATTCGCTGCGCAAGGTCGGGAACTTGTCGTCCGCGTCGGTGCTGCTGGTGCTCGAGGACGTGATGAAGAATCATCGTCCGGCGCCGGGGACGTACTCGATTCTGGCCGCGCTGGGGCCTGGGTTTTGTTCGGAGCTGGTCCTGCTGAAGTGGTAGCAGGAATGGGTGTTCATGGTGGTCTTGGGGCGGGCGATCGCCGGCGGCACGATTCGCAATTTTCCGGTTGGTCTGCAGCCAGCCGCACATGAGGCACCGACGCTTGATGGGCCACGGGTTTGGATGGACGGCAGTGGCGGCAACGGTGGCTCTTGTGGTTGCCGGCGCGGCCACCACGGCGCGCGCGCAGGAACGAGTGCTGGAACTCGATCCCGCGCATACCCAGATTAATTTCACCCTCGATGCCACGTTTCATACCGTGCACGGCACCTTCCAGCTCAAGCGCGGATCGGTGCGATTTAATTCGGATAGCGGCGTAGCCAGCGGCGTGGTGGTGATCGATGCCCGCAGCGGGAAGACCGGGAACGATTCTCGCGACACCCGCATGAATGCCGAAATTCTGCAGAGCGACAAATACCCCGAAATCATTTTCGTTCCGGACAGTGTGACCGGGCGCATCGACCTCCGCGATCCGTTCCAGGTGAATGTGCACGGCACCATCAAAATGCACGGCGCCGAGCACCCCATCACGATTACCACGCAGCTCGATCCGAAAGGCAACCAGCTGTCGTCCACTTCCCGGTTTGCCATTCCGTATCTGGAATGGGGAGTGAAGAATCCGAGCACCATGCTGCTGCGCGTGGGCGACAAAATCTTTGTGGAGATGCACACCGAGGGTAAGTACGCGCCGGTGGGGTCGATGGCCAGCCGCGCGGGAAACGACTGGCGTCCCGGCGCGGCGCAAACAGCGCAACCGGAAACTATGCTGGGAAAGTTATGCCGGATTGTGGAGCAATTGGAGTGGCCATTTGCGGAAGGATTAGAACGAGGCGGAGCGGCGACCTGTTTCACTTCGGCACAACCTGTGGATTCTTGTCTAAAGATTCACTACGAAGCAATAACAAATACCTACTCTGAACCGAATTCGCTTTGACACTCTCGCGCTAACCGAATAAAGTTGGGTTCCTTCTCGAAATAGTTTTCACCCCTTTCAATAGTCTTACCCCTTTCAAACGGAGCGTTTATGCGTGTCCTCGTTGCCGAAAGCGATCGTGCGCTCGGCGCGTTTCTGCGCCAGGGGTTGAATGCCGAAGATTACATCGTGGATGTAACCACCAACGATGATGAGGCCCGGCGTCTCGTCGAGCAGTGCCCGTACGATCTGCTGGTGCTGGATGTGAATCCCGATCACCCCAATGCGCCGGAAATTATTGGGCGGATGCGCGAGGTGAAGCCTCATCTCGCGATTCTCGTGTTGACCGCCGAGGCGGGGGTGGATGGCCGGGTGCGGGCGCTCGATCAAGGCGCGGACGATTGCCTGGTGAAGCCGTTCGCCTTCGCCGAGCTCTCGGCGCGGGTGCGCGCGCTGCTGCGCCGCGGCAGCTACATTTCCGAATGGATCTTGCGGGTGGAAGACCTGGAACTGAATCGCATCGAGCACAGCGTGAAGCGCGCCGGAAAGCCGATCGACCTCACCCCCAAGGAATTCGCATTGCTCGAATATCTGCTACGCCACGCGGGGAAGGACGTCACCCGGACCATGATCATCGAGAATGTGTGGAACCTGTCGTTCGACACCATGACCAATGTGGTCGACGTTTATATCAACTACCTACGCAAAAAAATCGACTCGGGCGCCGACACCAAACTCATTCAAACCGTTCGCGGCGTGGGCTATCAGGTGCGAGCGCACGGCACCCAGCCACAGTTTACCCACTAAACACCGCATCGCCGTTCTTTCCTTGCCGCTCTTGCCGGTAATTCGGGATCGTGACCGTCGCAATCTTAGTCTGTGCGGAGCGCCAGCATGGCTGTGGTCATCGGAATGGCTGTCGACCAAACCCGGAAGAGAGTGCTGGTGGCTAGCTCGTCCTCTGCATTCCGTCAGCAGTTGCTCGCGCGACTATCACCGCAACCTGGTCTTGCCGAACATGCCACTGGCGGCGCGGACGCGCTGATGAAGCTGGACGGGGCGGTGTTTCGGACCGTGTTTCTCGATTGCCGCCTGAGCGATCTCAATTTCCACGAAGTCTTGCGGACGATCCAGCAGCGTCATCCGGAAGTGCAGGTGGTCCGGGTGGATTCGAGTGCAGAACCGCCTGCCGATCCATCCGTGCTTGCCGAAGCTGCGGATGCTATGGCCGCGGCTGGCGCCGGGCCGGATTCGGTTTCCGATCCATCCGGCTCGCCCGGCATAGGAAGCGAAGGCCAGGCGTTTGCAAACGTGACGGGGATCACAGACGAGGATCTGGGTGCGTCGCCCCGCGCCGTTCACGCAACATCGCGTCCCGAACCGCTGCCCGGAATGATCGGCAGCAGCGCCCGGATGCTGCAAATGTACCGCCTGTGCCGGCTGGTGGCCCGTCGCGACACATCTGTACTCATCGCCGGAGACAGCGGAACGGGCAAAGAACTGGTCGCGCGCGGCATTCACGAACTCAGCGCCCGCGCCCAGCGGCCGTTCGTGGTGGTGAACTGCGCGGCGATCCCGGAAAGTCTGCTCGAATCGGAGCTGTTTGGATACACCCGCGGCGCCTTCACCGGAGCGTTTCAGTCCCAGTTGGGCCGGATTCATGCGGCGCACGGAGGAACTCTGTTGCTGGATGAGATCGGCGATATGCCCATGAATATGCAGGCCAAGCTGCTGCGCTTCGTGCAGGAAGGAGAAGTGCAGCGCCTGGGCAGTCCGGATTTATTCCGTGTGGATGTGCGGTTGATCGCCGCCACCAATGCGAACCTGCTGCAGCGGGTGAAAGACAAGCAGTTTCGCGAGGACCTCTATTACCGCCTGCACGTTTTTCCGGTGGAGCTGCCCGCGTTGCGGGACCGCGCGGAAGATATCCTGCCGCTGGCCGAGCGGTTTCTGTGGTTGTTGTGCCGCGAGGCAGGGAGTGCGCCGAAGGAAATCTCAAAAGGGGCCAGCACCATTTTGGAACAGTATTCCTGGCCTGGGAATGTAAGAGAGCTAAAGCACTTGATGGAGCGCGCATTTGTCTTGTCGGAAGACGACACGCGTATTACCCCCGAGGTGCTGTCCCTTCCGCTGGAAACCGCGTAAAAGAGCTTAGGTATCAATACTTGCGGAATTAGCCGCACCAGAACTGCCCCCGCGGTTGTCCCCATTTGGCCAAATTTCGCTCTCAGCGAATCCTAAGTTTCTAATCCGGCGTGTGGACCTATTCATGCATGTAGTCCTCGCATGGCTAACTCAACTGTTGCTTTTTCCAATGATGCGTCCGCCGCCTCGATTCTTCGTAATCGTTCATCGTGGGCGTGCCGTTTCGCAATCGCCGCCGCCTCCGCTCAGTTACCGGCGGGAGCGAGGCGCTGATGAGCGCAAGCAAGCTGCAATCGGTGCCGGCAATGCTGGAAAGCGATGCCACGCGCGAACAATTGCTGGTCGAACATCTGCCGGAAGTGCAGTACATCGCGCGGCGCATCCACAATCGTTTGCCGCCGCAAGTGCCGCTGGAAGACCTGGTGCACGCGGGCATCATTGGTTTAATCGACGCCGTACGCAAATACGATCCGTCGAAAAATGTACGGCTGCGGCATTACGCGAAATTCAGGATTCGCGGAGCGATCCTGGATAGTTTGCGTTCCGGAGACTGGAGCCCTCGCGCGCTGCGCAAGCAGGGGCGCAGCGTGGAACTGGCCCGCCGCAACTGCAAAGCGATTCTCGGCCGGGAGCCCACGGAGATCGAGGTAGCCGACGAACTGCACATGAACCTCGCGGATTACCAGCGGCTGCTGGGCGACCTGCGCGGCCTCGATCTGGGAAGCTTGCAACGAACATCCGGCGAATCCGAGGATTCCGAAGAGCTGTGGCAGATGCGCACCGATGTTGAGGCGGAGACCCCCTTTCTGATTTGCTTGCGCGGGGAAATGACAGGTTTGCTGGCGCGATGCCTGGCCGAACTGCCGGACCGTGAGAGGCGGGTGCTGATGATGTACCACTATGAGGAACTCACCATGAAGCAGGTGGGATCCGCCATGGGGATCGGCGAGTCGCGCGTCTCCCAAATTCACACCGAGGCGCTTACGCGCTTGCGGGTGCGGGTTAAACAAGAGCTGGAAGCGCCGGCCGCGGCATCCGGCGCAGCGTGCGCCAGCTCGTAAGCGGAGTCACGACGGGCCGTCAGATGGGAAGTCGCTGGCGAGCTTCCGGCTCACTGCTCCGATCCAGCTTCGCGATTTGCAGATGGACCGAGATATCGCAGTTACCCGGCGGACACATGAACGCTTCACCGATTGCGGCTGGACTCCGAAAGTTGGCGGCCGGTAAAGAACCGACGGCTTGCTCTCCGGGCGAAGAACCCTTTCCGTTATTTAATTCCATTCTAGAGCTGCACTCGCGCTTGAGCGACCCGCGGATGGAACTTCGCCGCGTGGGTGAACTGATCCGGTGCATTCCTCCAGTGGCTTCGCTGGCGCTGCAATTGAGCGATTTCTTAATGATGGAGCGGCACGAGGCCGTGGAAAGCATCGAAGACGCGGCGGTCCTGCTGGGCGCGGAGCGGTTGCGAGTGCTCATTCTGTCCTCGGCGGTTCTGGGTTTGCAACGAATGGGCCTGGACGAACCGCCGGAACTCGCGCGCCATTGCCTGATCAGCGCGATGTGGAGCGATCGCCTCGCGCGCTTTACCCGCTACGCCCATCCCGAGTTCGCTTGCCTGGCAGGATTTCTGCACTCGCTCGGGCGAATCGGCGCGTCTCCCTTCTGCGATTGGGACCGCAATCGGGATCTGCCGGGGCCTGTGCGCAGAAATGCAAACTCGCCCGACTTTCCCTGGGATTTCGGCCCGGTGCTGAACGAGATTTTCGAACATCATCGCTGCGAACGTGGCGTGCGATTGGATGCCGACTTGATCGGGATCGTGATCGCGGGCTGCCAGCTCACCCGCAATCAGATTGGAGCGAGAGGGCCGCGGTTTCGCTCGGCTTCGCGCGAAACGGCGGATTTGCTGGCGCGCTGCCTGCCGCGGCTGCAAAAGCGCGAGCGCGCCAATCTGGCCGAGGTGATCGCCGCGGACTGGCGGGACTTGGTGCCTTTCCTCGAATTTGTCACGTCGGAACTTTCGGAACGTGGGCGGATGAATTCGCGCGTGGCGGCGTACTGAGATGGGCCACCCGACCCGCGACGGAGATACAGCCCAGAACACCGGCCCGCTGCGTTCCGAGTCTAACGCATGGATACGGCTTCTCGAGAACGCCACCCGGGAAGTATTCGAGATCATGCTCGAGACGCACATCGAGGCGTCCCGACCGCCGGAAGAACCGGACGGAGAAGTTACCGCGGTGGTCGGGATCGGCGGCCAGGCAACGGCGGTGCTGATGATGAGAGTTTCGGGCGCAACCGCTGAGAGGATCGCGAGAAATCTTTTCGCGCGGGACCGGTCCAAGCAGTTGCTGGACGCGCCCGCGGCCGTGGCGGACATCTGCAACAGGATCGCCGCTAACTTCAAATCAAAACTGGGAAGCGTGGGAGGGCGCTGCGAGTTGTCGGCACCGGTGGTAGTCTCCGGGAGCGGAGCGCAGTGCCGCGCTATGGCCGCCGGTGAATCGCTGCACGTATGCATGAGCTACCAGGGTCTGCCGGTATCGGTCACCCTGGATATCGAATAGCGGAAAGGTGTGTGCCGGACCAGTTTCCAAAAAGAAAACTCCGCCGATCAATCCTGGGCCCTTCAAAGCTGGTCACAGTGTGCGCACCGTAACAAACAGCAGGAACAATGTGCAACGCAAGGATCGCGCCTTCCGATTCCAAGCTTGGATAATTCTCCACTTGCCGTCGGGTCCAAAGCGGGTGAAGTTGTAGCGCGTCTTGTATCGGCCATTGAGTTCAGCATGGGTCCGCACCACGAATCGCTCGGACCCGACGTTGAGCACCTCGATCACGTCCACGTCTTGGGGCTAAGACCTGCCTCGCCCTTTGCCCGGGTGTCCCGTAGCAGCGCGCGCTCCTGATCGAACTCCGCCCATTTGCCTTCCGCGGCATACGCACCGACCAAGTTCTCGTGAGGCCGGCCAGAACAATGCCTGTGCCTTGATGACCGTGAGGAATGACTGAACGGAGGCGTCCACCGATGAGCGCAATAACCTTGGCTTTTGGGTTATCTTTTCGGCGTAGCCTTTCGATATTCCACGCATCAAAGAAGCCCCGCAGCGGCTCGCAGCGGACGGTGCGAGCCGGTTCGGATTGTGCTTCTCGGCTGCGCCCGGAACGGCGATAATATGGCTGTAATTATATCGATGAAGCGACTGTGCGAAGATGGTCGCCAGCGGTGGCTGACGCCGTTGCGCGTAAGGAGAGAAAAATGGGATCGCAAACTGTGACCGAACAGAATTCTGGCGGGGGACCGGGCGTTTCAGGGAATCCGCTGATTGCGCTGGAGAAGCAGGGCCAAGCGGTGTGGCTGGACTACATTCGCCGCGACCTGCTGAAGAACGGCGATCTGAAGAAGATGGTCGACCAAGACGGTTTGAGCGGCATGACCAGCAACCCGACGATTTTCGAGAAGGCGATTTCGTCCAGCACGGACTACGACGGCCAATTGGCCAGCTTGCTGGCGAAGGATCCGGCCAAACCGGCCGGCGAACTTTTCGAAGCGGTGGCGGTGGAAGACATCCGGGCGGCCGCGGATATCTTGCGCGTGGTGTACGACCGCACCAAGGGCGCGGACGGGTTTGTGAGCCTGGAAGTCTCGCCCACGCTGGCCAACGATACCCAGGCAACGATTGCCGAAGCCAAGCGGCTGTGGAAGGAAGTGGATCGTCCCAACGTTATGATCAAGGTGCCGGCCACCCCGGCGGGACTGCCGGCGATCGAGCACCTGCTGAGCGCAGGAATCAACATCAACATCACGCTGATGTTTTCGCAGCAGCACTACGAAGATGTGGCGCAAGCGTACATTCGCGGGCTGACGGCGGCGGAGCACCCGGAGAAGATCGGATCGGTGGCGTCGTTTTTCGTGAGCCGGCTGGATACCATGATCGATCCGCAGCTGGACAAAATCGGAACGCCGGAAGCGCTGGCGTTGCGCGGCAAAGCGGCGATCGCGAATTGCCGGGTGGTTTACAAACGGTTCCAGGAACTGTTCTACGGCGATGCGTTCGCGGCGCTGCGCAAGAAGGGCGCGCGGGTGCAGCGAGTGTTGTGGGCCAGCACCAGCACCAAGAATCCCGCGTATCGCGACGTACTGTACGTCGAGGAATTGATCGGGCCCGATACCGTCAATACCATGCCGCCGGCCACGGTGGACGCGTTCCGCGACCACGGCAAGATTCCCGGCCCCACCGTGGCGCAGGGCGTGGAACAGGCCAGGACCGATCTGGCGAACCTCGAGAAAACGGGAGTTCGGCTCAAAGACGTGACCGCCCAGCTGCAGGTGGATGGCGTGGCGTCGTTCGCGAAGTCGTTCACTGACCTGATGAGCGCGATCGATTCCAAGCGGCAGAAAATTGGAGCGAAGGCGTGAGCGCGGGCGCGGCGAGCGGACCGAATCGAAGAACCGCTCGCCGCGCGGCCGTCGCCAATCACCTGGACACCGGGCGATTGCTCGAGGTGGCGCGTGGGTAATGTGACCGCGCTATTTTGGGATGTCGGCGGAGTGCTGCTCACCAACGGTTGGGATCGTGGATCGCGCCGCAAGGCCACCCAGAAATTTGCTTTGGATTGGGACGAGTTTGAGGACCGGCACGAGCTGGTCGTGAACGCGTTCGAAACGGGGAAGGCCACGCTGCAGGAGTATTTGCAGCGCACCGTATTTTACCGTCCCCGCGCTTTTTCCCCGGCGGATTTCCAGGCGTTCATGTTCGGCGAATCCCAAACTTTGGGCGAGACGATCGACCTGTTGGGGCGTCTGGCTGGCAGCGGCCGGTACCTGATCGCCACAGTGAACAACGAATCGCTGGAATTGAACGAATACCGCATCCGCCAATACGAGCTACGGAAGTACTTCAGCGCGTTTTTCAGTTCCTGCTACCTGGGCGTTCGCAAGCCCGATGCCGCAATTTACAAACTGGCGCTAAGCATCACCCAGCGGGCCCCGGCGGAATGCGTGATGATCGACGATCGTCCGCTGAATCTGGAGTGCGCCAAGGAACTGGGCCTTTCCACGATCGCTTTTAACAGCACGAAACAATTGCAAGACGATCTGGCACGCCTGGGTGTTGCGCCCGCTCTTAGTTAGAGGGAAGGAGTTCTCGTTGAGCCCTGCTGGACCAATTGAAGTACTGCCGCAATCTACTCCAGTGCCGGCGCCGCCGGGAATGGCGGCCAACGAGCCGCACGTATTCGTGGTGCTGGGCGCCACCGGCGATTTGATGGGGCGTAAGCTGCTCCCGGCGATACACAAGCTGTTCGTGCGCCAACTGCTGAACAAAAAAACGGTCCTGTTCGGCGCCGGGGTGGAAACGAATTTCGACGACGAGAGTTTCCGCAAGCACTGCGTAGAGCAGTTGATCGCGGCGAAAATTCCGGCGCAAGAAATATCCAGGGGCATCGAGAAGCGCGTGTTTTACCAGGCATTGCCCACCGGTGGAGCGGAAGAATATAAGCAGCTGGCGGAACGAATCGCCCAGGTGGAGAAGGACATTGGGCTGCCGGGCAACCGCATTTTTTACCTGGCGCTGCCACCCACTGCGTTTCCGCCGGTGATCAGCGCGCTGGGCGAAGCGGGCCTGAATAAGAGCGCGGGCTGGACTCGGCTGGTGATCGAAAAGCCGTTCGGGCGGGACCTGCAATCCGCCGAACACCTGAACCAACTGGTGCACCGGTGGTTCGATGAGAAGCAGGTCTACCGCATCGACCATTACCTGGGAAAAGAAACGGTGCGCAATCTATTGGTGTTCCGCTTTGCCAATTCTCTTTTCGAGCCGCTGTGGAACCGCGACCGGGTGCAAAGCGTGGAAATAACCGTGGCCGAAACGCTGGGCGTGGAGCATCGCGGGAAATACTACGAATCCGCGGGCGCGCTGCGGGACATGATCCAGAATCACCTGACCCAACTGTTGACCATCGCCGCGATGGAAGTGCCGTCGGGCATCGATGCCAACGCGCTGCGCCAGGAAAAATCGAAAGTGTTGAACTCGATCATGCCTATCCGCGCCGAGGACGTGGTGTTTGGGCAATACGGCCGCGGGAAAATTGACGGCGTGGACGTGCCCGGCTATCGCCAGGAGCAGGACGTGGCTCCCAACTCGGTGGTGGAAACTTACGTCGCGGTGCGGCTGGAGATCAATAACTGGCGCTGGCATGGGGTTCCGTTTCTGATGCGCACCGGAAAGCGGCTGGCCAAGCGGTGCAGCCAGATCGTAGTTACGTTCCGGCGCCCGCCGGTTTCGATGTTCCAGATATTCGATTCCTCGCCGCATTACTCGAACAGCCTGGTGATCACGATTCAGCCGGATGAAGGCTTCGATTTGAATTTCCAGATCAAAGAACCCGGCGATGAGATCCGACTGGATAACCGGCGCTTGCACTTCCGATATTCCGAAGCGTTCGCGCCGTCGCCGGAAGCGTACGAGACGCTGCTGCTCGATGTGATGAAGGGCGACGCCACGCTGTTCGTTCGCGACGATGAGGTGGAGGCGTCGTGGAGGCTGTATACGCCGCTGCTCGAGCATCGCCCCAAGGTGGTGCTATACGCCGCGGGAAGCGACGGGCCTCCGGAAGCCGATCGTTTGCTCACCGACCTCGATTGCAACTGGACCCCTTTGTGATCCAAGACGCGCGTGTTTCAGCCACGCCGGAGCAATTGTTTCGCACCGTGGCGGAAGACTCGCTAGCGCTGGCGGCGCAAGCGGTAGCCGAGCGCGGGCGCTTTTCCGTCGCGCTCGCGGGCGGGAGCACACCGGCAGCGCTCTACGCATTGTGGTCGAGCGATTATCGCGATCGCATGCCCTGGGATCGCACTTTTGTTTTTTTCGGGGACGAACGCTTCGTTCCGGCGGACGATCCGGCCAGCAATTACCGCATGGCGCGAGAGACTCTTCTGGACCACGTGGCGATTCCGGCCAACCAGGTATTTCCGATGCGCACAGACTACGCGAAACCGGACGATGGTGCGCGGGGCTACGAGCAGACGCTGCGAGCATTTTTCGAATCGCAGGCTCCGGCGCTGGACCTGTTGCTGCTGGGAATCGGGCAGGAAGGGCACACCGCTTCGTTATTTCCAGACTCACCGGCGCTGCTCGAGCGGGAGCGGTGGGTGGTGGCTCCGGTGGTGCCGGCAAAACCTCATCAAAGACTGACACTCACGTTGCCGGTATTGAACCAGGCGAGGGCGGCATTTTTTCTAGTGGCGGGAGAAGCGAAGCGCGAAATCGTGCAGGCGATTCGCAACGAGCCCGAATCGGCGGCCAGCCAATACCCGGCGGCACGGATTCGTCCCGCATCGGGACGCGTGGTGTGGTACCTGGATCAGGCCGCCAGCGGCTCATGAGAAATATCTACGAATCATCGCTACAGCGGCTTGGATGGCGTGCCTTCGCGGCCCCCTGCAACTGTTGACCTTCTAGTCGCCGTACCATTGACGCGTACTTTTCTACTCGCTAACATTTTCTTGTGATCATCCAGGAATCGCTCACGTTCAGGCCCCCTTCTCCTTAATCCTGCAGTTCGAATTTGCTTAAATTAACCAGCAAAGGTCGAAAATGTCTCACATGGATGCACATATCTCGGAAACAAACGTAAGACCGAAGCGTCGCACCGCTCGCATGTATAAATTTGTTGAGGTGCAGCTCGAATGGATCGACGAGCACGGTTCAAATATTTCCGTTCCAGCGCGTACGCGTGAGGTGAACGTTTACGGCTGCCTGGTGGTCTCATCCCAGGATCTGATTTTTGGCCAGCGCCTGCGGCTGGTGAATTTGAAGACGCAACGCAGCCTGGAAGGCCAGGTGGTTTGGAAAGGCAGTCACGGACGAGATGGCTGGGAACTGGGAGTCGAACTGGTCCAGCCGGAAATGAATAACTGGGGCCCAAGTGCATGAACGAAAAATATGCAGTGGTAGAGGCAAATCGGCCATTCGTGCAGGATGACGGTAAAAAGCGCGCCCAACGGGTGATGCTGCGTTTCTCGATGAAGGCGCACGTGGAAGTAAGCGGAAAGCCGAATACGTTCACGGTGACCACGGTGAGCGTGAACCCCAATGGCGCGCTGCTGGTGGCGCCGCAACTGCTGCCGGAGTCCGCACAAATCGTGCTGGAGAATCCGAATACCCGGGAACGGGCCACGTGCCGGGTGGTGCGCACGGGGAAAGCGATGTCCGGGGGCTTTGAGGTCCCAGTAGCGTTCGATCCGCCGGCGCCGAATTTCTGGAAGATCGATTTTCCGCCGTCCGATTGGCGCGCAGCCGGCGCCTAGCGCCGACCGGCGCAGGCCAAGCGCAACCGCGCAGTTCCTGGCCGCCACCGCATCCTCCGCAGTCGAAACTTTTCTTATGCGTGCACGGCGGTCGTCCGTTTGAGGCGGAGTGGGCGCACACAAAAGAGCTTTCTAATTGGACTTCTGGCCGGCCCGGCTCGATAATTTCTGTACCCCTTCCTGGAAGCTAATTCTCCCAATGCAATTGTGCCAGGAGGGCCTCATGGGTTCGAAGGACCAGCGTGTTGCTCCCCGCAAGCCTTGCGCTATGTCATTGCGGTTCCGGGTAGTTTGCTCGGATTGCTCCGAGGAAACGTTCGAGGGGCGCTGCGAAAATCTCTCGGATACCGGGATTTTTTTTACGGCGGTCCGGTTGTTGCGTCCTGGCGATCCGATCCAGATGTTCTTCACGATTCCGGGCGAAGTGACGGGAACCCAGCCCCGGCCGGTGCATTGCCGGGGGAGAGTGATACACGTGCGGCAGAAAACGGAACGGGACGGGCGGCATGGATTTGGGGCGCACATCGATCGTTTGGAGTTGGAAAATCCGGGGCACCGGTGGAGCCACTGAGAGTTCCTTCCCGAGGTGCCAGGACCCGAATTCCACAGGCTGAGTTCGGCTGCCGGGTTGGTCGCTTGGGGGGACGAGAGGAGGGAGGGGCCGTTTTCGGGCAGTTTTCCTGGTGAATCGTGGTGGCGTTTAGTGCGTTAATGGCTCCGATGTTCCCTTTTCTTTCACGTAAGTTTGACGGAAGTGCCACGGCTGTAAGCACATACTGAGTCGGCCGCACTTTCGGGTCGATTTTTCGCATTATTGGTGCGATTCGGATTTTGCATGTCGTTTGTTTTCTGCAGGATGCGATTTCTGATCCTTACGGTTGTCGCGATTCAAATCGCCTTATTTCCGGGGCTGCCGCCCGAAGCTCGATTCTCCGTCAATGTTATGTCGCGGGAGTCCAGCAGGGGTTGAGATGGACCTGATCCCAGCCTTGGCGGCAGAGTAACAGGCGGCGCCGCAAAAAAATATCCGTTTGATTACCGATGCCCAGCCTGAGGCGAACTTCCCTGTAGGGCCAAGAGCGTAAAAACGAATCGCGGAGTATTCGCAGCCCAGCCGCTTTAGCGCCGCGAATGGCGGCGCTGCGACTAGCCGCGCTTTATGGAGCGGTTACGGTGAAAGTGATCTTCGATACGGTGACGTTGTCGAAGCGATCGCTGGCGCGGACGGCTATGGTGTGCTCGCCTGCAGAAAGATCGGCGACCGCGAAATCGTAGGTCTCTTCCGGCGCGTCGGTTAGCAGGCCGGTGGGGAAGACTGGCAGCCACGTTCCCGCGTCCAGGTTGTATTCCACTTTGGAAAGCTCGCTGTGGGGGGAGTGGGCGCTGAAGCGGACGCGCGCGGTTCCGTGCGGCTGGCCGCTGGTATCCGCCCGCAAGTCACGAATTTCCGGCTGAGTGTTATTCACCTCGAAGCGATCGCTTACCTTTTCAGCGGTCAGCACCGATCCCGGCGGATTGGAGGGCGAATCCGAGGCGACTATTTTCAGGTAGTACGGCCCGTCCGGCGTGGTGTTGCTATCCCACGCATAAAAGTGCTGGTCGATTTTATCTTTCAGCAAGAGCCAGTTCTTTTGGCCTTCGCCGCGATAGTAGACGCTGAAAATCAGGTCGTCATCGTTGTCGTCATGCGCGGTCCACACCACGCTTTGGTAGCCTTTGTCCGCGAGTCCCTGCAAGGGAGGCTCGGGGCGCTGAACCCTGACTCCGGAATCGGCTCCGCCTGGTTGGCTGTTCGCTGCGTCACTGGGCTTTTGGGGCAAGCGAACTTGCGGCGGAGGCGGCGTGGGAGCTCCGCCCGCACCGTATCCCTGCACGCGCACACTAGGATCCTGCACCTGGACCGCGTCGATTACCGGCGCCACATTGATAGGCTGATACGCCAGGCTCACCCAGGAGACTTCGGGAGGGCCGCCGCCGTCGGTATCGAGGAATTCCACTTTGTACTGGATGAATCGCGCGGCCGGGCAGGTGACCGTTTCGCCGGCGGCGCTCTTGTAAGGTCCGGTCCAAGCGCTCCAACTATTTTCGGGACGTGCGGTATTGCCGGAGCGAACGTAAAAGGCGACCTTGCCTGGGGCGGTGGCGTGCTCGCCGAACCAGCTCAGCCGTCCCCAGTGGGAAAAAATGTGGGCGTCGAAAGTATCGGATTCAAAAGTGCCCTTGGCGGTGTAGCCAGGACCGATGGAAAAGACTTTTCCAGGATTTGCGGTGGCCGCATAAATCACGCCGCCCGGCACAGACACGAATCCAGTGATTTGCGCGGAGGGCGCTTTGGCGATCCGCGCAAACAGGTCGTTGCCGTCGATCTCGATCAGCGTGCCGCTATTTCCGGTTCCCAGCCAAAGTTTTCCGGCGGGCGAGAGAGTCATGGAGTAAATCAGGTCGTCGCGGGAAGTCCAGATTTCCTCGGGCGATCCGTCGGCATTGATTCGAACCACCGAGGCTCCACCGGTCATGGTGGCGAAAAATACCGCGGGAGTGCCGGGCGCCTGCGGCGCCGGTTGCGGCGCCCCATTCGCTCCATTCACAGCGCCCGGGTTCACCGGAGGCGGAGGAATCGGCGCGGGCGCCTGAGCGGCGGGAGGAAGCCGGGGTTTGTCACCGATGGCGGAAGCGTAGACCACGCCCTGGGGATCCACCAACAAGGAGGTGACCTCTTTCTTGTCCGTCTCGTACAAAATAAAGCCGGAGGTGGCTATCGGCGCGGTGTTGGCCTTGCGGGCAGTGTTCACGCGAATGATCTGGCCGGTAGGATCGGTGCCGATTAATAGATTCTCCTTGGAGTCGAAGGCGATGGACCGGGCGTGGCGTTCGTCGCTTTTGTAAAACAGTTTTCCGGTGCCGTCGGGCGCGACGGTGAAGACCTCGCCGCGATCGCCGGTAGCGACAAAAAGCGTGCCGGTGGAATCAAAGGCGATCGCCCAGATATATTTTGCCTTGGGATCGAAGAAGACGCTGCGCTTGCCGTCTGGGGTAACTTTATAAACTTTGCCGTCCGGCGAAGTGCCTACGTAAAGATTATCCTGGGCGTCGAAAGCGATGGTCTGCGCGGCGAGCTCGGGGGACTCAAATACCGTGATGGGTTTCCCCGCGGCGACAAATCGCACCACTTTGGCATCGGAACCTCCGGCTCCGTACAGCCTGCCCTTGGAATCGAGCCGCATGGTGTAGAGGTAGGCGAGATTCGAATCGGCATAGGGCACAAAACGCGGCGCGGGGGTAAGTTTGCCGTCGCTGCGCAGGGCCACGCCGTCGGGAGTGCCTTTCTGGAAATCGGAATAATCCGATTGGCGCCAGAAGCGCGTATGTTCCGCCCATGCCGGCGCGACCAACAAGAATGTGGCAGCCAGCAGGCACGCCCAAGCAGTTCGGCGATTCATGGAGTGAAAGCTCCTTGGAAAATGTGTTTATTTCACGGTGATCGTCAAATAGTGCTGGCCGGTGATGACCTGGTTCATGTCGACGTTCCATTCCCCGGCGGTTGATTGTCCCAGCAGGCGTCCGGCTCCGGCGCTCTGACGCTGGTCGAGAATATTCAGTTCCGAAAGCGGCACATTGGGCATTTCCTTGTCTTCAATGAGCAGGGTCGGAGTGGGCTGCAGCAGCGTCGCGTAGAGGCGGTCGTTATGCCGCTCGCGATTGAGCATTCCAATGAGCTCTTCTAGCCCGGTTACCTGCGGCTGCGCCATGGGATAGGACTGCTCGACGCGATTGAGGGTATCCGCATCGCTGATCAACAGGCCGACGTTGCCGCGGCCGGTCTGCGGGGGAATGGTGATGGGAATTTCCTGGATAAAGGGCGATCCCCGGTACGGCTGTAAGAGCACCTTGATACCGATGGTTTCACCCGGCGCGGCTTCGATTTTTTCGCTCCAGGCGCTATCGATGGTGGCGCGGCGCCGTTCGGGCACGCTGGTGACGTGGATGTGGATGCCCTCGATCTGCGGCGGCTCGAAGGGATTTTGAAACAAGCGGGTAAAAGCGGCTTGCACGCTGAGGGCGACAAAAATTCCGCTGGGTACCGGCAGATCGGTGGGCGCGAAAAGATCTTCGAGCTGCACCGAGGTGTGGTCTTTCAAGTCAATCTTGCCGGTGAACCGCAGCGTGGAGCCTTCGGTGTAAGAGACGTTGGAAGTAACGCCGTTGAAAGTGGCGACGGCCACCAGCAAGGGAGTGAGCTGAGCGTTATCGACCACTTCAAAGTGGTACGCCTTCTGGGAACTGGGCGTGTGCAGATCGACGTCCATCGGAATCAGCTTCGGCGACGGCCCCAGCACGCCCATCACCGCGCTGCTGCGGTCCTGGGTAAGCGTGCCGATCTCTCCGCCGCTGTTCATGATTTTCGTGGAGGCCATCGAGGATGCCAGGGTGAGCACCACGTGGCCGCGCGAGAGCGGCAAAGACACTTTGCCAAAACCGAAGAGCGGATGACCGCACGCGAAAACATGACCGTCGTGGATGATGGTGACGGTGCAGCCGGCGCTCAGCGACAGATCTCCGCGCATTAAGTCCATTCCCACCATGTCGCCGGGGACGATTTTCGATTCGTCGGCGGAGGGCTCGGTGGTGCCGCCTGCCATCGCGGTCAGCCCCAGGGCGGAGAGCTGCGGGGCAAATTGGGCCAGGGTCTGCGCCGAAAAACCGGAAAAAACCAGCGGCGTTTCGATGGGGACCAAATAGTTGCCGCGGCCAAGGCCGGAGCGATCGCTGATATCGGCGGGAAGGTTCACGCGCGAGAAGGACGCGGACGCCGGGCTGCCGAAATCGTCGCCGGAAGATATGGAAGCATTGGACATCGCTGCGGAATCCGCGGAGTGCAAGGCCTGGGCGGCGGACGAAGCAGGATTGGCGGGCGCTTCGAGCTGGTTTTCGACGTCCAGCATGTATCCGATCGGGGTGACGCCGGCGATCGCTTCCTTATTGAAAATGCCTAGCTTGAGTGAGAGTGCACCGAGCAGCTTGCCGTCGATGTACACCGGGCTGCCGCTCATTCCCGCGACCACGCCGGTGTGCTCGGGCTTCTCGCCCTTGAGTTCGATGATGACGATGTCGACTTTGGGTCCGAAGGCGTTGTACAGCACGCCGACCACGTCGGCATCCATTTTCTCGATCTGATCGCCGGAAAAGATGGTGTACGCGGTGCAGTGCATGCCGGGCCGGACGTCGCTCACCGGAAAAATTTCGGGCTTATCGGTGGCCGAACCGGGAGTGGAAATCAAAAGGAGGAGTGCGATGGCCGACGCGAATAGCATGGTTCTGTGAGGGAATGAGAGCATCAATTATTAAGTTTACCCGCAGCAACGGCGGCGACGCAAATTAGTCCCCGCAAATCCGATGACGCAATGGGCACATCGGGCGTGCTGGGCCGGCGCGAGGGCGGGAAATTTCGGCTGGAGCACGCGAAAAGTTGGCGGCTCGCTATCGACTATCGAGTGTCGCATGCCCTAAAATTGCGCGTGGCCAAAAAAGTCATCTCTCCCGGCAAGAAAATTGAAGGCGTGGTGGAATTTCCCGGCGACAAGTCTATTTCGCATCGTTATGCGATTCTGGCTGCGCTGGCCGAAGGCGCCAGCGAACTGCACAATTACGCCAGTGCGGCGGATTGCCAGAGCACGCTGGACTGCCTGAAGCGGCTGGGCGTCAAAATCGAAAGGGACAAGAACGTGGTTCGCGTTACCGGGGCCGGGCTGGACGGATGGAAGGCTTCGCGCCGCGCGCTGGATGCCGGGAACTCCGGGACTACGATCCGGATGATGGCCGGCGTGCTCGCCGGGCAGACGTTCGCGTCTGAATTGACGGGGGACAGCTCGCTGCGCCGCCGGCCGATGCGCCGGATTCTCACCCCGCTGGCGGAAATGGGCGCCGCAATTCGGTCTGCGGACGACGGCCGCGCGCCTTTGAAAATTAACGGCGCCAAGCTTCATGCCATCGACTACACGGTTCCGGTGCCCAGCGCGCAAGTGAAGTCCGCGGTGCTGCTGGCGGGGCTGTATGCGGACGGAGTCACCACGGTTCGCGAATCGTATGCCACGCGCGACCACACCGAAATTGCCTTGCGCGAATTCGGCGCCAACGTTTCCGGCGGGCGCGGAAATCCGGCGGTGCAAGGCCGGCCGCATCTGATCGGGCGGTCGCTGCTGATTCCGGGGGATCTATCCGCGGCGGTTTTCTTCATCGCCGCGGCGCTCATCTTGCCGGATTCCAATCTGCTGCTGCACAACGTGGGGCTCAACCCGACGCGGACGCGGATTCTGGATTTCTTGATTTCCATGGGTGCGTCGATTCATCTGGCCTCAGTGCAATTGCGAGACGGAGAACTGACCGGGGACATCGCAGTCCGCTACGCCAAGCTGGAAGGCGGGAAAATTGCCGGCGCGGAAGTGGCGGAAATGATCGACGAGCTGCCGATGGTCGCGGCGCTGGGCCCGTTCACGGAAAATGGCATCGAGATCCGCGACGCACAGGAACTGCGGGTAAAGGAAAGCGACCGCATCGCCGCGCTCACCGAGGGCTTGCGCCGCATGGGCGCGCAGGTGGAGGAATTTCCGGACGGCATGCGCGTGGCGGGCCGATCAGCCGGGCGGTTGCGCGGAGCCACGGTGGACCCGCAAGGCGACCACCGAATCGCGATGGCGCTGGCGGTGGCGGGGCTCGGCGCGGAAGGTTCTACGACAATTCTGGATGCGGAGTGCGCGGGAGTTTCGTTCCCGGAATTTTTCGAGACGCTGGATCGAGCGCTCGAGAGGTAAGCTTACGCCGGTGGCAAAAACCGCCGCGGGCAGATCCCGCTAGTCGTCCACGCCGCCGCCGTGCGATTTCAAAAACGATAGTTTGTCCCAGTATCCGCGCTGGAATGCGATCTTGTCGTGCTGGATGTGGAAGAAACCACAACCGCGCAAGCCCTTCGGGTCGCGCCACTCCAGCATGGCCCATTCTCCGTCCTGAAATAAGTTTTCGACGATGCAGGTCATCTCTGCCGCTGCGAAACCATTCCTAAACATCTCACGGATTGCGCTGCGACCCTTTACCGGGCTTTCCGCCACTTGGTGGTTGATGGCGTCCTCATGGTAGAGCGACGCGAGAGTATCCACATCCGCGCGATTGAACGCTTCGACCCACACCTGCACTAACTCTCTCGGTTTCATATCGGTACGCTATCAAATCTGGTGGGGCGGTTCAAAGGGTAGGCGGCCCGCCTGGCGCCAAGTCCTACGCGCCTTTGTGCAGGGAGATTGTGCCGTAGCTGGTGGCGATGTGGATTTTGGGGCCGTGAGTGCCGTGCTTTCCGAGGAGCGA
Source organism: uncultured Acidobacteriota bacterium (assembly GCA_963725655.1). GTDB lineage: Bacteria > Acidobacteriota > Terriglobia > Acidiferrales > UBA7541 > CAVRXT01. Next base: position 451,374 of record CAVRYY010000002.1, read on the forward strand.
ATGATCGCCGTTCTGGTCGGTTTCCTGCAACGCGGGATCTTCGAAGTCGTTATCGATTTCGCCGGAGCGCGACGAGGCGGTGATTTCAAAGCCCGAATTTTCCGGGAGCGTAAGGTCCACACCGCCGGAATCGTTGGTGAGGTTGATTTCGTCGTGCGGGGGCTGTTCGTAATGCACCTGAACGTCGCCGTGGGAATTCACCACCCGAAGCCGTCCGGTCACCTTTTCGATTTGAATGTCGCGATTGTGGGTGGTGATCTCCGCGTCTCCGGCTACGTCGGAAAGATCCAGGCTGCCCGAGTCCATCTCCAGCTGCCCGGCCAGGTGAAGAAGATTCATCTTGGTGCGCGCCGAAGTGTAGGTAACCGTCTGCTTCACATTCTGCAGGCGGATGGGACCGTAAAATTCGCCGTCGATGGTGGCATCGCCGGTCACGTCGGTGGCTTCCACTTCGTTGCCGCGTCCGGTGACCTGGACGTTGCCCTTGATGTCGCTGATTCGCGCCGTTCCTCCCTGCAGGTCCAGGTTCACGTTACCGGTGACGCCGGAGATTTCCGCGCTTCCGGACGACGAGGAAGCATGCAGCGAGCCGGTAATGTCGGACACGGTGACGTCCCCGTGCCCGGTAGTGGCGATGAGATTCACCTGCTTGGGCAAGTGCACTTCGAGATCGACGTCGGTTACGCCGTTGAAGGAATCACTGCTGGTGGGACGAATTTCGTAGCCGCCGGGAATCTCTTTCACGCTGATGCTGATGCTTTGGGCATGCCGGCGAGCCTGATCTTCGGTGGACGCGGAGGCGGTCTTGTTGGCAACCACGCGCAGGCTGCTGGTTTCGTCGGCGTACACCGTGACATTCCCGCGGTCGGTGGCCACGTTTACCTGGGCCCCGGGCTTGATCGGATGGGCGGGGACTTCGTCGGTCTCCGAATATTTTTGGGAAAAGACGCTATCGCCCAAATCCCACTTGAAATGATCGTGGAATTTCTCGCTGGCCGCTATTCCGCCGATGGCCGCGGCGAAGAGCAAAATCAGAGCCAGCTCGCCGCCGGTAATAATGGGCGGCTTGGTTTCTCCCGATTGCTGCGCCGCAAAATTATCGAAGAGCTTGGCCAAGCCCCACACGATCAGGATCAGCGGCCAATACCGGCCGATGTCGCGCGCGAGATTCATTTCGGGGTAGTGCTCGTGGAGCAGAAACAGGATGCCGATGAGGATCAGCAGCAGTCCGCCGAAAATCGAGCGCCGTTGTCGGGGTTCACTGGCCATTGGGCTGAGGGGCTCCGGGGGCGGCGGAAGTTACAGAATCGACGGCGCTAATGTGGCCGTCGGCGGGCGCTACGGCGCGAAGTATTTTCACCGCGCCAATCACGATCAGGATGATCGGAGAGAGCCGGACGAAAGTAAGATAATCGTGGCTGAATTGCTGGATCAGGAAGAGCACGCCGATGGTGATCAGCACCACCGGACCCATTACCCCTCGCAAGCGGCAGCGGGTGCAGGTGCATTGAACACGAACAGGTTGATCCATGATGTCGAGCCCCCCTAGGACGGGCGCTGCGTCCGCCGAAATAGCAACCACACACCCAGAGCGATCAGCGCTATCGGCCATCCGTGCTCAAACCAATCGCCGCGAAGCAAACCGAAATTCCCCAGCAGAAAAAGCATTCCCAGAGCGATCAGGATGATCGCGCCGACCGGCTGATTGGTGGGGCTGCCGTCAAACAAGGGCACCGGGCCGCCGCCACCCGTCTGCCGCAGTTTCGCGACGCGATAAGCGTCGATAGGCATGTAAGAGATGAAGGCAACCAGCAAGACGATGCAGATTGCCAGGTATGCGCCCCCGGAATCGGAGTTTCCGGCCGCGGTCACTGCACCGACCAGCGCGGCGAAGACAACCACGTGAATCAGCGCTTTCATGTATTCGCCGTTGTAGACCGCGCCCAAGCCGGGGATTATTCCCAGTCCCAGCGCTACTCCCGGGTGGCTGGTCCCTGGCGCCGGGGTTGCCGGCGTGGCCGCCACCAATACTCCCAGGCAGTCTTCACAATAGAGCGCGCCTTTCACTTCGCGGGTGCACGCCGGGCACAGCGGCTTGCCGCAGTTTCTACAGTAGCCAGTCGCATCCACCTCGCTGTGAACGGCACACTTCATGGCATGCTCCTGAGCGGATTGGATACCAGCGCGAAAGCCATCACCACGGTTACGCGATTGGCGGTGCGCCCGGGATGCGGCGAGCCCTGCGATTTCTGTTGCTCGCTCGGCTCGGGGGAAGGCGGCTGCTTTTCCGGCGCCGGCTCGGCTTCCGGGCGCAGGCGAGTCTGTATTTCGTACACCACGCGGAGATCGTTCACGAACCGCGCGCTACGCGCGTACGCCAGGTGCGCGTGGCGATTTGCCGAGCGAACCAGGTCCATCGGATTCAGGTCGGCATGCTTCAGCCGGGCCGGGGAAGCGCCCAGGGCGTGCAGGCTGATCACCAGGCTGAGCGCCGCGACCGCCGCGCCGATCGCAAACCGCGGCTGCAGCATCGCCGGGAACCAGGCGAACCATCCGCGCCAGGATTTTTCGCTGGTGCGCGGGCCCAACGTGCCATCGAGAATCTTGCGGATGAGCTGGGGCGGCGGTTCGAGCATCTCCATCTGGTGCACTTGCCCGAGCACCCCGCCCACCTTCTCGACCAATTGTGTGCAGCCGGCACAGGTCGCCAGATGCGCGGAGAACTCCGCGTGTTCCTCGGGCGAAAGCTGAGCGTCGAGGTAATCGCTCAACCGCTCTTCGATTTGTGTGCAATTCCAGTTCATCGCGTTCCGCTCAACTCATTTCTTGGAGTGTTTTGCATCGTCGTGCTCGTCGTGCCGGTCACGGTGTTCATGCCGGCCGCAACCCCATCGACTCCAGCACCCGGGCCAGTTCGATGCGCCCCCGGTTGATTCTCGATTTTACCGTGCCTTCGGGAACTTCGAGAACCTGTCGAATCTCGCCGTATTCCAAACCCTGCAAGTCCCGCAAGATCACCGCTTCGCGAAGTTCCGGAGAAAGCTGGGCGAGCGCTTGTTGCACCTGCGCGCTCAATTCCGAGTCCAGCGCCTGTCGGTCGGGGGTGCGAGTGCCCGAATGCTTTTCTTCCAGCTGCGGCAGCTTGTCCTCGATCGAATCGGTCAGCCGGTCTCGCCGCGTCCGCCGGTAGTGATCCACCAGCAAATTTCGTGTGACTCGCGTAAGCCAAGTAGGAAACCCCCCATACACTGCCTGGTACGACGCCAGGGTGCGATAAATCCGCAAGAAGACTTCCTGGCTCAGGTCTTCGGCTTCGGTCGAATTTCCGGTGAACCGATAGCACAGGTTGTACACCCGCCGGGTATGCCGCTTTACCAGCTCCTCCCAAGCAGGGCCTTCGCCGCGGAGGCACATTTGCACCAGTTGGGCGTCCGCCTCCAATCGCTGTCAGCCTCGCAACCGCCATTCCTTTCGACCTCACTCATAACAACGCATTATGAGGTGGAAAAGTTCCCTAACCCAATCGCGCATGTTAGCTGTGGGTTCCTTGTAATACAAGCAAAAGGCCCAGGCACGGTAACCCGGGCCCGTCGCGCCGGGCGGGGAAGCGTGGCTGGCTCGTTGTTCGATCTAGACCTCACCCTCCTTTGGGAAACCTGGCGAGAGTCCGGGCGGGGCGCGTCGCGGGAGGGGCGACAGCTTACCTGTTGTTTTCCTAAAGGAAGTGTGGCACCCTTCCTGTTGGAAACCAAAATGGCGGTGCTATGAAACAGAAAACCGATGTTCTGCAAGGCACCTTGGCGTTGATGGTCCTCAAGACTCTCGACGTCCTGGGATCGCTGCACGGTTATGGCATCGCGCGGCGCATCGAGCAGATCAGCGGAGACCTGCTGGCGGTGAATCAAGGGACGCTGTACCCCTTGCTGTTGAAGCTGGAGCAGGAGGGTGTGATCGCATCCGAGTGGGGCGCCTCTGAGAATAATCGCCGGGCGCGTTTCTATCGGCTGACACGGGAAGGGCGCAAGCAGCTGCAGGTGGAAACCCAGGATTGGGAACAAACAGCCGCAATCATCGGCCGGTTCTTCGCGGCCAAAGCGGAGGACTTGGCATGAAATCGTTAAGGCGGTTCCTCACTCGTCTGCTGAATTTCGCCACAAGGCGGAGGCACGATGAACGTTTGAAGGAAGAGATCGAAGAACATATCGCGCTGCAAACCGCCGAGAATCTTCGTCGCGGTTTGTCACCCATCGAGGCCCGCCGCCAGGCCATCCTGAAGTTTGGCGGCGTCGAGGCCCTCAGGGAGGACTACCAAGCCGAGAGGGGTCTTCTATGTATCGAGAATCTGCTGCGGGATGTGGGCTTCGCGTTCCGCATGCTGCGAAAGTCTCCCGGCTTCACCGCTGTGGCCGTGGTGACGTTGGCATTCGCGATCGGCGCAAACGCGGTGGTCTTTAGCGTCTTGAACGCGCTGATCCTGCACCCGCTCCATGTGCCGCAATCGGAGAGCCTCTATGGAATCCAGCATGGCAACGAAGCTTCCTCGTATCAGTCCTATCCCGACTATCTCGATCTGCGCGATCGCAACCGCAGCTTCGATGACCTGGCGGCTTATGATGCCGCTCAAGTAGGGCTGGACAACGGCGAAAATACCGCGCGCGCCTGGGTCCTGCTGGCCAGCGGAAATTACTTCGATGAATTGCGTCTTCAGCCGTTTCTTGGCCGTTTCTTTCACGCCTCCGATGAGCATGGCCCAAACAGCGCTCCCTACATCGTTCTGGCTTACGATTATTGGCACACTCATTTTCAGGACGACTTCGGCGTGGTGGGCCGTACCGTTCAGTTGAACAAGCATCCCTATACCGTCGTCGGCGTGGCCCCGCCGCAGTTCCACGGGACGCTCGTGTTTTTCAATCCTGCATTCTTTGTTCCGCTGGTCGACCAGGAACAGGTGGAGGGGGTGAACGAACTCAACGCGCGCGGCAAGCGCTGGCTGTTTATGACCATGGGACATCTCAAGGCGGGAGTCACACCGGCGCAAGCTGTCGCCGATCTGAACTCGATTGGCTCCTATCTGGAAAAAACCTATCCCAAAGACGATGACCAAAGAACCTTTGCCTTGGCTCGTCCCAGCCTTTACGGCGACTATCTTGGCAAGCCGGTGCGCGCTTTCATGACCGGTCTGATGTTGCTGGCGGGCCTGATTCTACTGGCCGCCTGTGCCAACCTTGGCAGCCTGTTTGCCGCGCGCGCCGCCGATCGCTCTCGTGAGGTGGCGCTCCGGCTCGCGCTGGGCGCCAGCCGCGGACGCATTTTGCGGCAGCTATTTACGGAAGCTCTGCTGCTCTCCTTGATGGGAGGCGCTGTCGGAATATGGGGCAGCGTGGCGCTGTTGCGCAGCTTGAGCGCGTGGCAGCCATTTTCCCGATGGCCCATCCAGTTGCCCGTGAATCCGGACGCATATGTTTACGGCGTGGCGCTGCTGTTGACACTGGCCAGCGGATTCCTCTTTGGCGCTGTCCCGGTAAGACAGGTCCTGCACACCGATCCCTACGAAATCATCAAGTCAGGATCCATCGCCAGGGTAGGGAGCCGCTTTATCGTCCGCGACCTGGCGCTGGTTGTGCAAATCGCCATCTGCGCAGTGCTGGTCACTTCTTCGATGGTCGCCGTTCGCGGACTGCTGCGCTCGCTGCACAGCAATTTCGGTTTTGAACCCCGTAACGTGCTCTTGGCCGACACCGATCTGACCATGACCGGTTACCGCGGCGATAGTGTGCCGCCCATGCAAAAGCGCATGATCGAAGCGGTGCAATCCATTCCCGGCGTTAAGTCGGTAGGTTTGATTGACTGGGCGCCATTGGTCAGTGGGGGCGAAAGGGGCGCGGATGTCTTTACCGATGTAACCACTGATCTGAGGCCTTCGAACGCGGCGGCTGACGCCTTCACCTTCAGCATCTCGCCCGAATACTTCGACGCCGCGGGCACCGCCTTGCTCTCCGGTAGGGCCTTCACGTGGCACGACGACAAGAACGCGCCACGCGTAGCGGTGATCAATCAGGAATTTGCGCGCAAGGTTTTTGGCTCGCGCAGCTAGCGCGACGGCGCGGTACTTCAAGCGGTCCGATGGAACGCGCATTCAAGTGGTGGGCGTCGTGGAAGACGGAAAATATGACCGGGTCACCGAAGATCCGCGGCCGGCGATGTTTCTTCCCATCCTGCAATCGCCATCGACGCAGACATATCTCGCCGTGCGCTCGGACCGCGAAGCTGGGGAACTCGCCGCCGCCATCCGAATCGCGGTGCGGCGTCTCGATTCGGGCCTGCCTCTTTACATTGGACCGTGGCACAAAGAAATGGATACCGCGTTGTTTGCCTCACGCATGGCGGCGATGGCTCTCGGCGTGATGGGCATCGTGGGGGCCATGCTGTCTGTTACTGGGATCTTTGGAATGGCCGCATATTCGGTGAGCAAGCGGCTGAAGGAATTAGGGATTCGTATGGCGCTCGGAGCCCAGCGCAGGGAAGTGCTGCAGGCGGCGCTCGGACGCGCATTCAAATTGCTTGCGATTGGTTCCGCAGCGGGGCTGCTCCTGGGAATTCTAGCCAGCCGTGTGCTGGCTTTCGTGGTGTACTCGGCAACCCCCGGCGATCCGCTGGTGCTCGCCGGTGTGGTTCTGGCGATGGCGTTGCTCGGGCTGCTGGCGGCGTGGATTCCGGCGCAGCGCGCGCTGTCAATTGATCCCGCCCTGCTGCTGCGCGAGGAGTGATCTGCCGCGGCCCAGGCCTAGAATAACGTGCTCGACTAGCAAGCGGAAACCCGCGTATCTCCTGTTCTCTCGTGCCTCCAATTCCCGATGCTGGCCGGCGTGATCCGGCTGCGGATGCCATTCGCTTCACCGGGTGCGCGGAACATCCTTGGCTGGCGCCGCTTGACACTCTGCGACGCATACTGCTACGTTGCGCGTCAGATGCATCGTTCCTTGTTCAAGTATCTTCTGGCCCTGGTCGCGCTCCTCGCTGTCGCTGGCCTGCTGTACCGATTCCGCGGATCCATCACGCTGGAGGGGTTTACCTGGGCTTCGTTCTGGGACTCCATCCGTCACGCCCGGCTGTCGCTGCTGGCTCTCTCGATCGTGGCGATTTATGGGTGCTATGCGGTGCGGGCGTTGCGCTGGGCGCGATTTTCGCAAGCCATGGGACCGGCAAAATTTCCCGGCGTTTATCTGGGCACGATTATTGGGTTCACTTGCGTGGTTGTGTTGGGCCGGGTGGGCGAGCCGATCCGCCCGATCCTGATCGCGCGCAAAGAAAAGCTGCCGGTATCCGGAATGTTCGGGGTGTATATCCTGGAGCGGGTAATGGACGCTGCCGCGACCGCGGTTCTGGCGGGTGTGGCGCTGCTGGCTTTCTCGCGGCATCCAGCCGTCGGGCCGAATAACGATAAGCTGATCGCCGCGGCGCGGACCGGCGGCGCGGTGTTGCTGGTCGGGCTGATCGTGGTAGTGGGCTTTCTCACCTACTTTCGCCTGCACGGGGCACGCGCGCTGGACGCCCGTCTGGCTGTCTGGAAAACGCACATCGGTTGGCGTGCGAAGTTTGCCGGAATCGCTAGCGGATTCGGCGAGGGGCTGCAGGGAATTCGCAACTTTGGAGATTTGGCCGCCGGCCTCGGATACACGGCGTTACATTGGGTGATGGTGGCCCTGGTGTACGAGTGGATCGCGTGGAGTTTTGGAGGCAAACTGGCGGCGCTCACGTTTTCGAGCGTGCTGCTGGTGATGGCGTTCACCATGGTCGGCTCGGCGGTCCAGCTTCCCGGCGGGGCAGGCGGGGCGCAGGTCGCGACGTACCTGGCGTACACGGCAATCTTCGGCATTGAGAAGGGACCTGCGGCGGCTGCGGCCATCCTCACCTGGCTGATCACTTTTTGCGCGGTGAGCGTCGTAGGTTTGCCTTTACTCTTTCGCGAAGGTTGGAGCATGGGAGATTTGCGGCGGCTGGCGAAAGCGGAAGCAGCGGCGGAAGAAGCCGGACGACATATATCCGCAACTGCGGAAGCCGGAGCGGGAAATGAATAAGCGCAGCGGTAAGGAGAGACTGGCATGAAGTGCCCTTTCTGCGGGCATCTGGACGATAAGGTGGTGGACTCGCGCGAAGGCCGCACTGGCGACCTGATCCGGCGGCGGCGGGAGTGTTTGAAGTGCGAGCGCCGCTTCACCACCTACGAGCGGATCGACGAGATTCCCTACATGGTCATCAAGAAGGATGGCCGCCGCGAAAAATTCGAACGCCAGAAGTTGCTGCAAGGATTATTGAAGGCCTGCGAGAAGCGTCCGGTTCCAACGGTGAAACTGGAAGGGATCGTCGATGAGGCCGAACAATTCGTCAGCGATACCACCAAGCGCGAACGCACCACTGAGGAAGTGGGCGCACTGATCATGTCGCGGCTGAAGAAGCTCGACAAAGTGGCCTACGTCCGCTTCGCTTCGGTCTACCTCGATTTCAAGGATGTGAAGGAATTCATGGGCGAGTTGAAAGGCTTGTTGCGCGACCGCCCGCTGAAATAGGTTCGAGCGATTTCCCGGATCCGTTTTGGGCTAGGGAGTCCACACACCGGCAGCGAAAGTTTTGATGGTGCGGAATCCCAGGCTTTCGTAGAGACGCACCGCCGGCGTGTTGGAAGTGGTTACCGTGAGCGAAAGCGTGTGGAATTGGCGGGCGCGCAGCGCGCGAATCGCCGATTCCATCAGATAGCGTCCCAGCCCGTGGCCGTGATGACCGGGCATCACACAGATTTGCGTGGTGTGGCCCACGCCTTCGGAAACGCACGACGTCAGCACCATCCCGATCGGGCGATCGCTGTTCACCGGGCGCAGCAGGAAAGAAGCTTCCGGCAGGAACTGCCCGCAGCCCGGAAGAATCACGATATTCCGCAGGAACTTCATTCCTCCCGCCTCGCTGCAATACTGGTCGTTGATTTCTCCGTCCACATGGCTGGCGTAAGCCAGATGGATCAGCCGGGCGCAAGATTCAAAGGCGCGGTCGCTCCACGGATCGAGCCGCAGGCCGGCGGAGAGCAGCGGATTCTTGAGCTTGGAGTTCGCGAGATCCAGCAGCATGAACTGACGCGAGTGCAGCCGAAACTGGCGAGACAGCTGGACGCATTCGAGCGACGTGCCGAAGGGCATCAATTGCGCTTCCACGCGCTCGATTCGCGGCGTGGCCCATAGGGTTTCCAGCATTTCCTGCAGCAAGGCGCGGGTAATTTCGGGTTCGGAGGCATGCGGGGCAACGAATAGCCCTCCGATCAGTCCTTTTCGTTCTTCCAATACGTAGAAACCGTAGCCGGCCGGGCGGTCGTCTTCCATGACCACCGCGCCGCGCAGCGCCCGGGAATCAATGAACTTGCGGATTAGCTCGAGGGACGGCCGGTAATCCCAATGGAGTTCGTCCCTCCATTGGCGCGCCTCCTCCACGAAAAGCGGCTCGAGGGAGCGGGACGACACCTGACGCAGATCCAAGATTTGCATGACACGCTTCCGGCGGCAAACCGCCCCGAATGAAAGCCTTCCCACGAATCCCCCGGGAGACTACAGGACCGGAGGTTTGCCAGGGAACTCGCCGAAGTGCAGCCCGGCAGGCCGAATTATAGCGGTTCTGCTCTATTGTGCAGAAAGAAATCGAGATAGGCGAACGCCAAAGAGAAATTCATCAATTATGCTAACATCGCGCGGGGAGGAAGCTCTCACCTTCTAGGCGCGTCTCCTATCGAATGGCCCTATTTTCTAAATTGCCGGCGCCCTCGCAGCGCTTGGCTAAGTGGATTTCGGGCATATTAGCCCTGGTTTTGCTGGTCGTCGTGGCGGTGTCCACGATGGCGGGGGTACTGCTGTATCAAATCCTCCGCCTTCCGAAAGGGGCTACCGCGCTCGACCTGACCGTGATGATGGGCCATCCCAGCACGGTCACCTACAGTTTGGATGGTGGCGGCCAACGCGACGGATGGTTTTTTCCCGGCCAGCGCGGTGCACCGACGATTATCTTGTGCCACGGCTACTTGTCCCAGCGATCCGATATCCTCACGCTGGCATCTTCCCTGCAGGAGCAACAGTTCAACGTTTTTCTCGTTGATTACACCGCCACCGACGCCCCCGCTCCCACCACCACCTTGGGATATAAAGAGGCCGTCGAGCTTCGCTCCGCGGTTCAGGCCCTTTCCGCGCGCGATGACGTAGACCCCAACCGTTTTGGAGTGTGGGGCGTGGATATGGGCGCCTACGCGGCGCTCGAACTCGCCTTGCGAGACAAGCGCGTGGCGGCGCTGGTGCTCGATTCCGCCTATTCCACCCCACTCGACGTCATCAGCCAGGAAGTGAACCGCTCCGGCCTCTCGGTGCTCCCCCTGGTGAGCAGCTTTACGGAATGGGGATTCGAGATGCTGAACAGCAACTATCGCCACGAGCCCCCGGTCGCCACACGCATTTCGGCTCTGCAGGGCATACCCAAACTCTTCATCGAGACCGATGCCCGCCCGTCGCTGGCGCAGACCACATTGGAGTTGTACCGCATTGCGCCGCCACCCAAAGATCTGTGGGAAGGGAAGCAAAGATATTGGGAGATGGGCGACGACGATCGCAGGGCGTACGAGACGCTGGTGGTTACATTCTTCCTGAAAAATCTGCCGGCTTCCTCGAGTAGCAAGCGCTAACGACTCGTTCGGCGGCAAGACCAATCTCAGCCAGCGCCAATCGTTTGCTCACAATCCAACCTACCGGCTAGGCTCCGTTCGTGGCCTTAGGGGGCCTTAGCGACGGTCACCGGAAGCACCACCACCGGCCGAACCGCGATGGGATAATCCGCGCGCGGATAATCCACCACCGGAAATTCCCCGCTGGTGAAATCCGGAGCGAGCGCGACGAAGTCTCTGCCCGCGCGGCGAATCGCTTCGATCCCTTTCGGATTGGTCAGCACCAGCGCTTGTTCCGGGCTCTCCGGATTCCACTCCACGATTTCCCGCTGCGCGTAAAAATTCAGATCGAAAAGCCACGAGCGATTCAACTCCAGAGATTGCCACGGAATATTCATCGCCGACGTTTTCTCCGCCCTCGCAACCATGGTCCGCGCCGAAATCCACGGATCCAGCGCGGGAATCACTCGCCGCCCGGCATCCTCCGCCAGAGCGGTGAACGCCAGCGCCATAACCACTATGGAGAAAGAGGGCCGCCGCGCAAAAGCCAGGCACACGCTCACCAGTCCGGCCACGGCGATGAAAATCACCAGGCTGTGCACGTGGGTGGTGAGCGACGCCGCGGTTGGCGGCGGCGCAAACGCGAGTTTTTTGCCGATCAGCGCAAAGAAGCGGGGCAGCGCCGCCGCCAAGCCCAGGAACACCCACGACAGACCTACCGCCCCGAGTAGCAGCCTGCCAGACAGCGTCTTTGCTTTTGTTGGCTCGATCAGGCGCTCGGCGCTCACCGCCAGCAGCAGAATCAGCGCGGGAATCGCCGGCAAAATGTATCCGGGCAGCTTCGATTTCGAAAAGCTGAAAAATACCACCGGGAAGATGATCCAGCAGGTGAACAGAAATGCGGGCGACGTCTTCCAGTCGCGGCGGCGATACGAACGCCACGCGTCGACGCCCAACGCGATCAGCAGAGGCGTCCAGGGAAATACGGCGATGAGCAGAATCGGCAGAAAGAACCAGAATGGCTGCTGGTGCTGAAAGATGGGGGTGAGATAACGATCGAAATTTTGGTGTATTAAAAAAGTGCGCAGAAAATCGGGATTGCGGCGCGCGCAGAGGATGTACCAGGGCAGCGCGACCACTGCGAATGAAATTACGATGATGGGATGAAAAAAATGGCGCAGCATCCGCAATCGATTCGCCGCCACCGCCCACAGCAATAAGCTGCCGCCGGCGAGAATCAGCGCCGCGGGGCCTTTCGCCAGCGTCGCAGCGCCCAGCGATGCGCCAAACCAAACCCGATCGATCGTCGCGGAGGGGAAAGTGGGAGGTGCGTCCAACGCGAGCTCCCCCAGCGCGCCCGCGCGCCATAGAATCCCCGCGGCAGTGCCGAGGGCGATGGTGAGGAAAGCGGAAAACAGCATGTCCGGCGTGGCCGCTCGCGCGAAGCCGACGGTGGCGATGGTGGGGAACATCAGCAGCGCGCACCACGCTGTTCGGCGTCCGTAAAATATCCACGCGAGCATGGCGATCGCGAACCCCGCGGTGAGCGCGCCGAGCATCGAAGGAATCCGCGCGGCGTACTCCGGCGATTTTACGATTTCAAACCCGACCGCCGCTCCCCAGTAGTACAGCACTGGCTTCTCGAACCACGGCCGGCCGTAAAGATGCGGGGTTACCCAATCGCCGCTGGCGACCATGCTCCGCGCCACCCACGCGTAGCGCGCTTCGTCCGGGCCGGTCAGTCCCAGTGCGCCCAGATGTGTGCATAAACAGACGCCCAGAATCGCGATGGCCATGATGGCCGCCACCACCGCCCGGGTTCTGGAAATTTCGCGCATTTCCGGCTGAGTCTACACTCATTCCCTCATTCCTTCCCAGTTCGAAACACACAATCGCTACGATGGCGGGAAATTGGAAAGACACGCATCGGCGAACGACGGAGCCGTCGACCGGCGAGCCCCCGAATCGAGCATCACTCGGGCTAGCTTCGAGGGTTTGGCTACCGCATAATGTCCCCCGCATGCGTGAGCGGCTGGAATTCTATCTCGCGTTCCTGGTCCTGAAAGGGCTCGGACTCTTGCCCCGTGGCGCGGCGCGCGCACTGGGAGTTGCCGTGGCGCGGTTGTTCTTCGCGTTGCGCCCTAAACTGCGGCGGGTGGCAGATTTCAATCTGCAGCTGGCATTTCCAGCCTGGAATGACGCTCAGCGGAAACAAACCATATCCCGCATGGTGCGGAATATTGGCCGGATGGCCGGCGAGTTTTCGCAGTTTCCGAAATATACCCCCCAGAATGTGTACGATACCGTACAAATGGTGGGGGAGGAGAATTACCGCGCCGCCGAGCGGGGCGGCAAGGGACTGCTGCTGCTGGGCGGCCATATCGGAGCCTGGGAGCTCTCTTCGTTTGCGCTGGGACTCTACGGCCACCCGTGCCACTTTCTGGTTCGGGCCATCACCAATTCCCGCGTTGACGCGCTAGTGAACCAATATCGCAGCCTTTCAGGCGGCAAACCCATCGAAAAGAACGAATCGGCGCGTGTAATGTTCAAAGTGCTGCACGCCGGGGGCGCGCTGGGCATCCTGGCCGATCACAATACCGCGCTGGAAGAGGGCGTATTCGTCGATTTCTTCGGCGTTTCGGCATGTTCCACGAGCGGCCTGGCGCGTCTAGCTCTGCGCACCGGCGCGGCGGTGGTTCCGGTATACGCGCTGTGGGACGAGGCTGCTGGCAAGTATCGCCTGCACACTGATCCGCAGGTGGAGTTGATACGGACGGGTGACGCGGACGCCGACGTTGTGGCGAATACCGCACGCTTCATCCAAATCATCGAAAATATTGCCCGGGCGTATCCTGATCAATGGCTGTGGGTGCACAAACGCTGGAAGACGCGTCCGCCGGGCGAGAAGCCAATTTATACGTTCTAAGTACCAATTAGAGGGCCTCTGAGCCCGTTTGAGAGCCTTTTGAGGGCCTATCCGAACCCATACCGCGGGTACATCGTTTTGACCGGGAACGCTTCACGGCACTCGCCGTAAAATTTTGCACAGGAAAAAAACATGAAAACCACAGCGCAGGAACTGGCGAATTACCTGGGAGCACAACTTATCGGCGATCCGGAGGCCGCGATCACCGGACTTGCCTCTCCGGAGGCTGCCGCCGCCGAGGACCTGATCTACATCGATACGCCGCGTTTCGCCCAACGCGCGCTCGTCTCTGCCGCGCAGTGCGTGCTCTCCATCCACGGCCTCGAATATCCGGGGAAAACCGTCCTAGCCACGGAACAACCCAAGTTCTGCTTCGCCAAGGCGGCTGCTTGGCTGTTTCCGCCGGTGCCCGCTCAGCCTGGAATTCACCAATCCGCGGTGGTGTCGCTTTCCGCGAACATTTCCGTCAACGCTTCGGTGGGACCATGCGCGGTGATTGAGGAAGACGTCGAAATCGGCGAAGGCGCTCAGATTGGCGCGCTGTGTTCCATCGGTCGAGGTTCCAAACTAGGGCGCAACTGCCGCTTGTATCCGCGCGTAACGCTGTATCCAGGCACGAAGTTGGGAGATGGCGTCGTGGTGCACTCCGGTACGGTGATCGGCAGCGATGGTTTCGGCTACGTCTTTGGGGAGGGCCGCCACTGGAAATTCCCGCAAATCGGCACGGTGGAAATCGGCGATGACGTGGAAATCGGCGCGAATACCACCATCGACCGCGGTTCGCTCGGCGCAACAATCGTTGGCGCAGGCACGAAAATCGATAACCTCGTTCAGATCGGCCACAACGTCCAGTTGGGCGAAAACACCATCGTCGCCGGCCTATCCGGGATTTCGGGAAGCTGCACCATTGGCGCAGGCACCGTCATTGCGGCTCAAGTGGGTATTGGGGACCACTGCACCATCGGGAAGGGCGTAACCATGGGCGGGCGGACTGGTGTTCTGCCCGGTAAAATTGTCCGGGACGGCGCGGTGATCTCCGGATTTCCGTCGCGGCCCATGGAACGCTTTAAGGAGCAGCACGCGTGGGTCAGCCGTCTTCCGGAACTGGCGGGGCGCGTGAAACAGCTCGAACAGGAGAATGCCGATCGAAAGTAGCGGAAATCGGGGCCAGCCCAGGCCCAAACGACAGGTAAGGCCCGGGATGTCGCAACAGCCCCCAGGCTGTCCCACCTGATTGTACGCCCCCGTACCATCCCAAAGCAGCCCGGCAGCTTCGTTTGGGCACCGTGAGTCACATGCCCCGCGGTAATCGAACACCCGAATCGATTGCAATCGACAGGCCAGATAGCCCCAAAAGGGCTTGCGCTTCGACTGCGGGTGCGGGGGCACGGAGGCCTCGAGAACACGCCACCAGGCCCGTTCCCAGCGTTATAGCGCAAAAAAATGCTGCCCCCCACATCTTTCCCCCGGTAACGGCGTGCCGATTGCTCAGTCAGATCGGTACTTCGGACCTCTTTGAGGTTGACCCAACCTCCAATGTTTATGATAAGATAAAGGTTATAGCTGGCTCAGAGATTGGGGAACGGGGGTTTCCCGCGCAAGGTCGGAAGACCACTCTGAGTGTGGTAAGGGTTTTATCTGGGCGATGCCAAGATGACACCTTTTTATACTTTCTCTTATAATGGATAAAGTTCCGGCCTCGTTCAAGATATACGCCGTGTAACGGTTGACCCGAAATCCCTGAAGCTCATATAAGAGGTTCAACCCGCAGCGGGTAGCTTGCATCCAATAGTCCTGTCCCGTGTTAGCGGGATGGAGTTTTGTATTTTGAGGCGCGATGACACCTGAAGCAAGGCTCCAACGCGAGTTTGTAACAACCCACGGTAGCGCTGTTGCTCCGGTAAGGCCTGGTCAGACGTTATTGGACCGTACCATCCAGCGCGGAGTTTCCTGGTTGCTATCAGCCCAGGAGCCGGAAGGATATTGGTGGGGGAAACTCGAGGCTGACTCCACACTTGAGTCAGATCACATCATGTTTGAGTTGATCCAGGGTCACCCCGACCCGGACCGGATCATAAAGCTAGCCAACTTCATTCGCTCGTGCCAGCAGTTGGACGGCGGCTGGCCAATCTACCCCGGCGGTCCTTCGGAAATTAATGCCACGGTAAAAGCATATGTTGCGCTGAAACTCGCCGGAGATGGTGCCGATTCACCACACCTGACGCTGGCGCGCACGTGCGTGCATCGATTGGGCGGCCTGGAGCGAGCCAATTCGTATTCGCGGTTTTACCTGGCGCTGATGGGAGCGCTGGACTGGGACCTGGTTCCGGCGATTCCTCCCGAACTGATGTTGCTGCCGAAATGGTTCTTCGTAAACTTGTACGAAATGTCGTCCTGGACCCGCGCGATTGTAGTGCCGCTCACGATTCTGTGGGCCCTCAAACCGTGCTGGAGTATTTCGCCGAACGTCCAGGTGGACGAATTGTTTCGCGATCCGGCGGAACGCGCCGAAATATTTGAGTGGGATCCGCGCGTCTTTTCATGGCGCACCTTCTTTTTGATCGTCGACCGCGTGATGAAAATGCACGAAGCCCTGCCGGTGAAGCCTTTCCGCCGGATCGCTTTGCGCAAGGCGAAAAAATGGGTGGAAGAGCACTTGGAGCGCAGCGATGGGCTCGCCACGATTTATCCGGCGATGCTCAATTCGGTGCTGGCCATGAACGCCATGGGCCGCAGCTGGGACGATCCGATGATCACTCGCGAAGTGGAGTTCATCAAGTCCTATGAAACCGAAACCGCGAATACCATGCGCATTCAGCCCTGCATTTCGCCGGTGTGGGACACCGCGATCGCTATGGTTTCGCTCGAAGAAGCGGGTCTGCCTGCGAATCATCCGGCTTTAGCCCGTTCGGCGGAATGGCTGATGAAGAACCAGATCACCGCCGGCGGCGATTGGCAGATCAAGAACGGCGATGCCGCTCCGGGCGGATGGGCGTTTGAATTTCGCAATGAACATTACCCCGATGTGGACGACACTGCATTTGTGCTGATGGCCTTGGCGCGCGCGGAGGTCGCAGACTCCGCCGCCCAGGAGAAAGCTTTGCATCGCGGCGTCGCGTGGATGGTGAGCATGCAGAACGGCGATGGAGGCTGGGGCGCCTTCGATCGCGACAACAATCTGAGCCTGCTCAACCACATACCTTTCGCCGATCACAACGCCATGCTCGATCCTTCCACCGCCGACGTCACCGCGCGGGCCATTGAATGCCTGGGGCAAATGGGTTGGGCGTATACGGAACCGGTCATTCGCCGCGGATGGAATTTTATTCGCGAGGATCAATGCGCGGACGGCTCGTGGTACGGCCGCTGGGGAGTGAACTACGTCTACGGATCCAGCGGCGTGTTGCGCGCCATGGCCGCATTGAAGACCAACCTTCAGCCGGAAGCGGCGCGAGCGGGGGAATGGCTGCGCCAGGTGCAGAACCTGGACGGCGGATTCGGAGAAACGCCCGCATCGTACGAAGACTTATCTCTCAAGGGCAAGGGCGAGAGCACCGCTTCGCAAACCGCGTGGGGCTTGATCGGGCTGCTGGCTGCGTTCGGTCCGGACGATCCGTCGGTCAAGCGCGCGGTGAACTACCTCACCCAGCATCAAAGAGCCGATGGCACCTGGGAAGAGCACTTGTTCACCGGCACCGGTTTTCCGCAGGTCTTTTATTTGCAATACCATCTCTACCGCAATTCTTTCCCGGTCTACGCTTTGGCGCGTTACCGGAACATGGTTCAAGGCATCGAACCATGCAAATCGAAAAAAGTGGCGCCGCGCGATATCGCACACTTGTACCGAAGCCGAGGGGACTAATGAGATTTCCGCTGAGTTTGACCGCTAGCATGACCGGGTATCTGGCGGGCAAGAAGATTCGCGGCGCGGAGAAGTTTCCGCTCGTGATGATGCTTGAGCCGCTGCACGCCTGTAACCTCACCTGCACCGGATGCGGCCGCATTCGTGAGTACAAATCCACCATCGATGAAATGCTCACCGTCGAGCAGTGCATGGCGGCGCTGGAGGATTGCGGCGCGCCGATCGTATCGATCTGCGGTGGCGAGCCCATGATCTATCCGGAAATCGGCCGGCTGACCCGCGAGATTCTGGCGAAAAAGAAACACATCTACCTGTGCACCAACGGCATGTTCATCCGCAAGAAGCTGGGCGAATTCGAACCGAGTTCGCGGCTATTTTTCAACGTTCACCTGGATGGGCTGGAAAAGACTCACGATCTGGCGGTGGAGCGCGACGGCGTGTTCCGCGAAGCTATCGAGGGCATCAAGGCGGCGAAAGCGGCCGGGTTTATGGTGTGTTCGAACACTACCGTCTACAAGGAAACCGATCTGGAAGAGATCGCCGAGCTTTTCGCGTATCTGAAGACTCTCGGCGTGGACGGCTACATGATTTCGCCGGCCTATTCCTACGCCGCGGTGCAGACCAAAGAAATTTTCATGTCCCGTGAGGATATTCGCGAGAAATTCCAGCAGGCGAGCCGGTTGCTGGAAGATTTCAACGTGATGACTTCCCCCATTTACATGGAATTCCTGCGCGGGGAGCGCGAGCTGATGTGCACCGCGTGGGGCAATCCCACCTACAATCCGCGCGGCTGGAAGGGCCCTTGCTACTTGATGACCGACGCGCACCACGAGACGTTTAAGGAATTCATCGACAATACTCCGTGGGAAAAGTACGGCCACGGCCGCGATCCGCGTTGCGCGGATTGCATGGTGCATGCGGGTTACGAGCCCTCTGCGGTGCTCGGCGGAAACCAGAAATTCGGCGACACCTGGAAGATGCTGAAATGGCAGCTATCCGGTCAGATGGGCGGCCGCATCGGCCCCAAGGCCGACGCCAACCGCGGCAATGGTAACGGCAACGGAAATGGCCACGGCAGCGGCAACGGGCATTCCAACGGCCAGGCACGGCGCCCCTCGGGATCGCCGGCGCTGGTGAATATCTCGAACAGCGTTAGCAGCAGCGAGGCGAGCAGCTAGCGATGAAGAGTTTCGTCACCGGAGCAACCGGCTTCGTCGGGTGCCATGTGGTTCGGCGCCTGCTGGCTGCGGGAGACTCGGTTCGCGTGCTGGTGCGCCCGGCGAGTAATTTGCGCGCGCTGGAGGGCCAAGCGGTGGAGTTTGCACATGGCGACCTGCGCGATCGCGGATCGCTCGACGCCGCGCTCCAAGGCGTCGATCGGGTGTTTCACGTGGCCGCGGACTATCGCTTGTGGTCGGCGCGGCCGGAAGAAATGTACGAAAGCAACGTGGGCGGCACGAAGAACATGCTGGAAGCCGCGCAACGCGCGGGAGTGAGCCGGTTCATCTACACCAGCACGGTGGCCACGGTAGCGGTTCCGCGGGGCGATTCGCTGCCCAATGAAGAGACCCATGCGACTCTCGGCGAAATGATTGGCCATTACAAGCGTTCCAAGTTTTTGGCGGAAGAAGAAGCGACGAAGGCGGCGTCTGCGGGTTTTCCCGTGGTGATCGTCAATCCCACCACACCGGTGGGAGCGCTGGATTGGAAGCCGACGCCCACTGGGCGAATCGTGGTGGATTTTTTGAACGGACGCATGCCCGCTTACGTAGATACAGGATTGAATGTGGTTGGAGTCGACGATGTTGCCGCCGGGCATTTGCTGGCGGCCGAGCGCGGCCGGTCCGGCGAACGCTATATCCTGGGCGCACGGAATATGACCCTGAAAGAAATTTTGCAAGCGCTCGCCCAAATTACCGGCAAGCCCGCGCCGTGGGTTCGTTTGCCGCATTTCGTGGCGCTGGCGGCGGCGCATGTGGATGAGTGGGTTTCGCGCGCCCGCGGCCGTACTCCGCAGATTCCGGTGGAAGGCGTGAGAATCTCGCGCCACCGCATGTTTGTGGATGGATCGAAGGCCACTCGGGATCTCGGCTATCAGCCGGGTCCGGTGGAAACGGCGCTGGGACAAGCCGTGGATTGGTACGAAGCGAACCGATACGTGAAGCCGGAGCGCCGGGGCCTGGTGCACGCGACCGCCGCGTGATTTTTGGGGGAGCCGTAAAGATTTGAAAGTTCTGGTCACATTTGCAGTGGAACCCGAGTTTGCGCGCTGGCGCGGACGCACGGCCTTCCGCCGCCGCGAAGTGGGCGCGATGGCCGTTTATCACGCGAAAATTGGCCGCGCCGATGTGGACGTAGTTCTCACCGGTGTGGGTCTGGGCAGCGCGCGCCGGGCCATGGAAGCGGTAATGGATTCCTCGTATTCCGTGTGCATCTCCTCCGGTTTTGCGGGCGGCCTGAAGCCCGCCTCGGCGGTGGGCGATTTACTCGTCGCGGAAAGCGTTCGAACCACTGCGGATTCAGGCGCCCTGCAATGCAATCCCGAATTTGTCGCCGAGGCCGAGGAATCCGGCGCCCGGCGCATTGAGACTTTGCTCAGCGCGGAAGCGGTGGTCAGCACCGCGACGCAGAAGGCCGCGCTGGCGGACATCGCCGATGCGGTAGACATGGAAAGCTACGCGATCGTTTCGGCCGCGCAACGCTTCAACGTCCCCGCCGTAGTGATTCGCGCTGTCTCCGATTCCTTCGAGCAAGATATGCCCATGGATTTCAGTGAGGCGATTTCCGAAGATGGACGCGTGCGCATGGGCACGGTGCTGCGCGAAGTAGCCGCCCACCCGTCGGCGCTGCCTGGACTCATTCGCCTGGGACGCCAAAGCAATCGCGCCGCGGAACGCCTGGCGGATTTTCTCACCACGTTCATCGAAACAACCGACTCTTTCGCGAGTTCTTCCAGGTTAGTCGAGGAGGCCGCTCGATGAGCCTTTCCTCCACACAAACCGGCGCGGCGACCCACGTGGGAAACATGCGCGCCGGCGTCTACCGCGGCAAGGGGCAGATGACGGTGGAAACGGTGCCCATCCCCACCATCCAGCCCGGGGAAGTGCTCTTCCGGGTGGCGGCATGCGGGATTTGCGGCACCGACATCAAAAAGATTCAGCATGGATTCGTTCGCGCGCCGCAGATTTTCGGGCACGAACTTTCCGGAACCGTGGTGGAAGTAGGCCACGGCGTAACACGCTTCCAGCCCGGCGACCGGGTGGTGAGTTTTCACCACGTCCCTTGCGGAAATTGCTTTTATTGCGAGAAGAAATTTTTCTCGCAGTGCGCCGGCTACAAGAAGGTGGGCCTCACGGCCGGCTTTGACCCCAACGGCGGCGGATTCGCCGAGTACGTGCGTGCCATGCCCTGGATCGTCGAGCGCGGCATGCTCCGCGTGCCCGCGGACGTGACCTTTGAAGAAGCGACCTTCGTCGAGCCGGTGAACACCTGCCTGAAAGCGATCCACAAAGCGCGTGTCGCGCCGGGCGAAAGCGTTCTGGTGATTGGCCAAGGGCCGATCGGCTTGCTGCTGATGCTGCTGGCCCGGCTGGCGGGCGCGGACGTAGTGTCCAGCGATCCAATGCCCGGGCGGCGTCAAGCGAGCTTGCGGTTCGGTGCAGCCGCGGCGTTCGACCCGGTATCCCATGATCTGGACGTCGAAGTTCGGGCGCGAACTGGTGGTCGAGGCGCAGACGTCGTCCTCGTGGCGGTGCCGCATCCCGAGCGCGTGGCCGAAGCGATTGCCCTGGCGCGGCCTGGCGGAAGGGTACTGCTTTTCGCCCAGAACGATCCTGTCACTCGGATCGAATTTCCCGCTGCGGCCGTGGGCGTGGAAGAAAAAGAGATTCTTGGAAGTTACAGCGCGTCGATCGACGATCAACAGGAGTCCGCCGCGCTGGTCTTTAATAGGTCTTTGCCGGTGCGCGACCTCATATCCCACCGGTTTCCTTTGGAAAACATCGCCCAAGCGGTTTCCTTGGCGGCGCGTCCAGCGGATGATACCTTAAAAGTGGTGATTACGAATTCATGACAACCCGAACGCAAGTCCAGGAATTCGCGCCGCCAACCCGTTCCGCGGGTCATATGAACGCCGCGGTGTTGTACGGCGCCGAAGATCTGAAAATCGAACGCGTTGACATCCCTGAAGTGGGGGCCGACGACATCCTCGTTCGCGTCAAGGTGGCGCTCACCTGCGGCACCGATCTGAAAGTCTGGAAGCAGGGCTCCCACGCGCGCATGATCAAGCCGCCCGCGGTTTTCGGGCACGAGCTCGCGGGAATCGTCGAGCTCAAAGGCTCCGCGGTGAACGGCCGGGTGCGCACCGGCATGCGGGTGGTGCCGTCCAATTCGGCGCCCTGCAATGTGTGCATCTTCTGCCGCAAGGGCCACCCCAATCTTTGCTCCGATCTGATGTTCAATAACGGCGCTTACGCTGAGTACATCCGCATCCCCGGACGAATCGTTCGCGAAAATCTGCTGGAGATTCCCGACCACGTTTCATTTACCGAAGCCGCTTTGGTCGAGCCGCTGGCCTGCGTTCTGCGCGGCATCGACGAAATGAATCTCCACGCCGGAGACACCGCCGTCGTCCTCGGCTGCGGGCCCATCGGTTTGAAGTTCATCCGCGTGCTCTCCAAGCGCAAGATCAACGTGATCGCCATCGGCAAGCGCCAGGACCGCATCCGCGCCGCCGAGCGCCTGGGCGCCCGCACCGCTATCGACATCATGCAGGTGGAAAACCCGGTCAGCCTGGTGCGCGAACTGAGCGACGGCGGGATCGGTGCTGACGCTGTCATCGAAGCCGTGGGTTCGCCTACCACGTGGCAGTGGGCCATTCAGATGGTGCGAAAGGGCGGCACGGTGAACCTTTTTGGCGGCTGCCCACACGGCTCGCAAGTGCAGTTCGACGCCGCGTCGCTGCACTATTCCGAAGTCACCATCAAGTCCACCTTCCATCACACTCCTCGCTACATCCGGGAGGCGCTCGAGACGATTACCCGCGGAGACGTCCGCGCCGCCGATTTCGTTAACGGCGAAATTCCGCTCAGCGATTTACCGCAGGCGTTCGAACATATGAAGCATCGCAATGGGGAACTGAAGACCGCCGTCATCCCATGAAAGTCTGTGCCGTCGTAGGGTTGGGGGAGCTGCTCTGAGTGTAACGGCCGCTATCGAGACGAATTTTTTACTTTCGCTGCCGCGAAATTCGGTGATAATCGATTCCCCAGCTTGGATTTGCCATTATTCATGTTAAGACCTCAGGAATTGGAAATCGCGCGGAATCTTCCGCCGGATGGTTGTTCGCTCGACGACGCCCAGCGCTATACGCACTGGCTGGCGACTCACCACTATGAGAATTTCGGTGTAGCTTCCTGGCTTTTGCCCCGGCATCTCCACCAGCATTTTTACAACGCCTACGCCTATTGCCGTTGGGCCGACGACTTGGGCGACGAAATTAAAGACTCGCGCCGCTCCCTGCAATTGCTCGATGCCTGGGAAAACGAGTTGCACCGCGCCTATGCGGGCGCCGCCACCCATCCGGTGTTCATTGCGCTGCAGGAAACGGTTCAAGTGTGCGACATTCCGGTCCAGCCGTTCGCTGACCTGCTGATCGCCTTTCGCCAGGACCAGACCGTCCGCCGCTACGCTACCTGGGAATCGCTGATGGGCTATTGCCGCTATTCCGCGAACCCGGTCGGCCGGATCGTCCTTTATATTTGCGATTATCGCGACGCCGAGCGCCAGAATCTTTCTGACGCCACCTGCACCGCGCTGCAACTGGCGAATTTCTGGCAGGATGTGGACCGCGATCTGGACAAGGGCCGCATTTACGTTCCCATCGACGTCATGAAGAAATACGGATTGACTGCCGCGGACCTGGTTAAGCGCCAGTTCGATACCCGCTACGTGCACATGATGAAAGACATCGTCTCTCGCACCCGTTCGCTCTTCGCCGCTGGCGCGCCACTGGCTCGCCGCCTGGCTCCGGACATCCGCATCGACGTTGAGCTCTTCACCAGCGCCGGTGTCGCCGTCCTCGATGGCATCGAGGCGGTGAGCTACGATACGCTCCATCGCCGTCCGGTAGTCAGCCGTGCGGCGAAAGCGCGCATGCTCGCCCGCGCCATGCTTTCCCGCTTGCGCCTGGTTTTCCGGCCCGCCCCGGTCGACGACGCCCGCAAGACCACGCTCGCGAAACGGCATGCCTGAACCGGTTTTGCTCTCGGATTCTTTCGCTTATTGCCGGCGCACCGCCCGTTCCGCGGCTCGAAATTTTTACTATGGTTTTCGTCTGCTTCCCGCGGAGAAGCGCGACGCCTTGTGCGCGCTGTATACGTTCATGCGCGGCGTCGACGACATTTCCGACGAGCCCGGCGATGTCGCCGCCAAGACTCGCGGCCTGGCGCAATGCCGTGCGCAGATGGATCGCGCCCTCGCCGGTGAATTCGATAGCGATCCGGTGTGGCCGGCTTTCCGGGAAGTGATGTCGCGCTACCAGATTCCCACCCGCTACCTGCACGATTTGATTTCGGGCGCGGAAATGGACCTGACCGTATCGCGCTACGAAACGTTTGATCGCCTGCGCGAGTATTGCTATCGCGTGGCCGGCACGGTGGGGCTCTGTTGCCTGCACGTTTTTGGATTCAGCGATCCTCAGGCGCCGGAGCTGGCCGAAACGTCTGGGGATCGCGTTTCAACTCACCAATATTCTTCGCGACCTGCGCAAAGATTACCAAATCGGCCGGATTTACCTTCCGGAAGAGGATCTCGCGCGGTTTCAGGTGCACGGCGAAGATTTGGGCCGGGACCTGGATAAAGACCGCGGGGGCGCCAACGTCGTTGATTTGGTGCGCTTCGAAAGCGAACGTGCCTGGCAGCTTTACGCCGCAGGCTGGCCGCTGATTTCCCTGGTGCACCAAGATAGCCGCGCCGCTCTGTGGGCCCTGGCGCGGATTTATTCCGGCATTCTCGAAAAAATTGAAATTCGCGATTACGACGTCCTGGCGGCCCCGGTAGCGCGGCTCTCCACATCGGAAAAAATTTGTGATTCTCATGCAGGCAAAGCTCGGTTGGCGGGGTTCGGACAATGTCCCTCGAAAGCGTGACGGTGATCGGCGGCGGGCTGGCGGGTCTTTCCTCGGCCGTCGCGCTAGCTGACGCGGGCTTGCGCGTTCGATTGTTTGAGAAGCGGCCTCATCTGGGCGGGCGCGCCACTTCCTATTTTCTTCCCGACGGCAGTGAGATCGATAATTGCCAGCACGTCACCCTGGGATGTTGCACCAATCTCGCGGATTTCTACCGCCGCGTCGGGGCCTGGGACAAAATCCGTTTCTATGAACGCATGTCGTTCGTCGACAAGACCGGCCGGCGATTTGGTATCGGCCCCACGGCGTTTTTGCCGCCGCCGCTGCATATGGCGCCATCCTTTTTTCGCTTCGCGGCGCTGAACTGGAAGGATAAGAACGGCATCGCTCGCGCCCTGCTGAAGATCGCGCTTTCCGGCGGTAAGCCGCCAGGCGCGGCCGGCACTTCGATGCTGCACTGGCTGCATCGCATGAACCAGACCCCGGCAGCCATCGAACGCTTCTGGCGAGTGGTGCTGGTAAGCGCGCTGGACGAAGAACTAGCGCGCTCCGACGCCCAGTATGGCATCGACGTTTTCTGGAAGGCGTTCCTGGCCAACCGCCAGGGATTTCGCATGGGCATTCCCACCGTGCCGCTCGGCGCTCTTTATGCCGAATGCCGGTCGGCGATCGAACGCCGGGGCGGGGAAGTGCGCCTGCGAGCGGTGGTCAAACGGATCGAGGTTTCTGGTGACGCTGCTCCCACCGTTATCCTTGACGACGAATCGGAATGGCGCGATGATGCCTTACTCGTCACTGTGCCGCAGGAAGCCCTGCTGGGAATGCTGCCCCAGGCGCTTCGCGATCGCCAGCCGGTGTTCGAGGCGCTTCGCCATCTGCACAATTCTCCGATCACTGGAATTCATTTTTGGTTCGATCGTGAAGTTATGCGGGAACCGTTCATCACGCTTCTGGACCATACCGTCCAGTGGGTATTCAATCGCTCCGTTCTAGCGCGGCCCGACGCGGACGGGGGAAACGGCCCAGCAGCGAATTCGAGCGGCGGCGCATCGGCCCCTTCCGCGCAAAAAGCGGGCCAGTATCTGCAACTGGTGATCAGCGCCTCGTACGATTTGGTTTCCAGTTCACGCCAGGAAATTATCGACCTTTGCCTGCGCGAGTTGCACCAGGTCTTGCCCGCGACGCGCGACGCGCAGTTGGTGAAAGCCACGGTGATTAAGGAAGTGGCCGCCACGTTTTCCCCGGAGCCCGGTTCGGACCAGTGGCGACCGGTGGCGCGAACGCCGTTCCATAATTTTTTTCTCGCGGGTGATTGGACGCGCACCGGATGGCCCGCCACGATGGAAGGCGCGGTGCGCAGCGGTTATCTCGCGGCCGAGGCGATTCTGGAAGCGGCCGGCCGGCCGCAAAAATTTCTCGTTCCCGATCTGCCGGTAAAGGGGCTTTGCCGGCTGTGGGCCGCACCCACCGCCTAAGCGGCCTGGGAGCCGGGTTTCAAATCGAGGGCTTTTCGTTGGCTCTTGGCGCGATTTCAGACGTTGCAATGAAGTATTGGGGGTATCATTGGTTTCCCCCCGGAGGTTTTTCCATGGACCGGAAGTATAAGCAAAAGGGCTATCAGCAGAATGGCGATCGCCCGGAAAAAAAGCGCGACAGGCCGGATCGGCCGCCGGAGCCGCGCTCGCGTCAGGAACAAATGGGCCCGCGAACTCCGCGTATGGTCGGCACCATCATGCGCGCGCGCTGTTCCAACTGCGGTGCGGTGTTCACCCCGGGATTCGATGTCCTCGGGCAATGCCCCAAGTGCCAGCTTGAATTGCATTCCTGCAAGCAATGCGTGCATTTCGATACCGGCGCGCAATTCGAATGCACCCAGGATATTCCCGAGCGGATCCCCAAAAAAGATGCGCGCAATGAGTGCCCGTTCTTCGAATTCCGTATGACCGTCGAGAAAGATACGTCGCCGGTTTCCTATTCGAACAACGCCCCGGTTATGGCCGCAGCTAGCCCCTCACGTCCCGACAGCGCTCGCAAAGCCTTCGAAGATCTCTTCAAAAAGTAACCTTCCGCCCACTAACGCACACGCAGCTCCGCGGCGCTACTCCGCTATTCCCGATAAATTTACTTGGGTGGAATAGGAAACAACATCGGCTCGCTGGCCGGCCGGTCCGCGATCGATTCCAGTTCCGGATAATGATGCCGCAGCGGCTCGGGCACTTTCACCTTGTTGCCGGTCAGCAGCGCGATCAGTTGCAGCGCGTTCACCACCCCTTTCCCCTGGTAGTGATTGTTGGTGATGACGAAAGTGTCGCGCGTTCGTTCCGCTACCGACTCCACTCGCGCGCTCCACGGCTCAAGCTCCGCGAGCGAATAAAGATAGTTGTAGCGCTCCGACGGCGGCGTGGCCGGATCGTCGCTGAACCACGTGTCGTACCGCCGCCCGTGCAGCCGGAAATATCCCACCGCGGACGACGTGCTCTCCTGCGACGGTTTCACCGACCGCCCGATCACCGGCTGGTCGATGTTGCAGAATCCCGCGCCGCGCTCGTGCAGCAATTCGTAAAACCAGGGATTGGCCCAGCTCGCGTGCCGCACCTCCACCGCCAGCGGATAGTCGTGAAATGTCTTGAGCAGCGCCTCCAGCCGCGCCAGATTTTCCGGCGTGTTGTGAAATGAGAAAGGGAACTGCATCAACATCGCGCCTAGCTTGTTGGCATCGCACAGGATGTCGAAACCCTCCCGAGCGATTTTCTCGTCTTCCGGATCGGTGTGATCTTCATGGGTAAACTTCTGCCACAGCTTGGCGGTGAAAAGGAATCGCGGGTTGCCGGCAACGCGCTCGATCCACTGCCGCGCGTGTTCCGCCTTCATCGGGTGATAGAAGGAAGTATTGATCTCGATGGTGTCGAAATATTCGGCGAGGTAAGTTGCCTGATGAAACCCCTTGGGGCGCGGCGCGGGGTACACGATGCTGGCCCAATCCGCGTAGGCCCATCCCGCCGGCCCGACCAGCACCCGCCCGCCGACCGCCTTGGTTTTTTGTGGCGTCTTCACCATCCGCTTCGCCTTGTCCGCTCAGCACTGCGCTGCACAACTGGCGCTCCAGCCTATGACGGATTTTTGGAAGCTGTCAATGCGCCGGGCCACGCCCGGATAATGGTCGGACCATGTTCGGAAGTGCGCCGGATTGCGCCATATCGCATGAAAACCCTCAGCCCCCGCGCTCCATTCAATTTCGCAATAGATATGCCCTGGAAAATAACGGCACGCGGTCGTTGCTACCTCCGTGCCCGCTTGTTAGACTCTATTCGGGTACCAAAGCATGACCCTTCCACTGGCAACCCGCTCTCCAATCCCTTACTTCAGGTGCTACCATGAAAATTGCATTCAGCAACCTGCAGGAAGAATTCCGCAATGAATTTGATACCGTAGCGACGCATCACATCGAGAAACTGCAGAAGTTGCTGGTTCACTACGACGCAGATCTGGTCCAACTCCACGGCTTGTTCGAAAAACATTCTGGAAAAGCCGGTTTCCTCTTTTCTCTGAACCTCGCCCTGCCCACCGGTACCATCCACGCCAACGCCCAGGGCCAAAAGGCGATTCTCTGTGTGCGAAGCGCCTTCGCCGACCTGGAAGCCCAGGTGAAAAAACATCAGGCGCTGCTGCGCAAAGATTACGAATGGAAGCGCAAGCGCACCCATCGCGCCCCGTCCCTGAAGCAAGCATCCGCAGCCGACTGAGCCGAGCTGCAAGGTCCTGCCACTCCCTGCGAGCGTTGCCATGCCAGCGTCGTCGCGTCGGTGTGCGTCCGGATTCCTCAGGTTCCAGGATCAGCGGTTGGAATCCCATTTCATCGAACGACGCGTACCTGTGGATTAAAGGCAGGAAAATTGCTTAATTCGGGCATTTTGGTGCCAAAAAATATATGCATGGACTTCACCGCAGACCAAGAAGAACCCATCTCGGAAGCGTTCGAAAAAGCCCATGATTCTTGGCTCACCTACTATCGTGAGACAAAGAGCGCCAGCTCCAATACCTTCCTTCTAGCCAGACCGCAAACACTTTGGTTCGACGAAATCGCGCGCGGCTTTGGAAGCGTTGTAAATCTGTTCCCACGTACCCGCTACCATGTACCCGATTTTCGGTCCTGGCGGGGTTCATTAGATGATGCTTGGAATGATGACTGGTACGACGTTGGCGCAGATTTGTACGAGGCCCTATCAAAAGCAAAGGTAGAGCTTGCCGATGACAAATCAGCCAGGCGCGACGCCACTTTCTCCGCAATTAAACCCTGAAGGCTAAGCGCGACAACTACAGTCGTTCAGCGACGCCTTCACTTTACCGGCCCGCTGCCTCCGCCCGGAATCCTGGAACAGTACGAGAAAATCTGCCCCGGAACAGCTGCCAGAATAATCGACGCCGCTGGCGCCGCAGGGCTACATCGCCAGAGTTGTGAATCTAAAGCGCTTGACGCCAATATTGAAGCAATGCGAAGGCAATTCGCAGAGGCTCGTTTAGGGCAAGTTTTCGCTCTAGTTATTGCCCTGGCCTTCGTCATTGTTGGCGCTTATGTAAGCGTTCACGGCCAGCCATGGTCCGGCACGATCCTGGCAGGCGTTGGCCTTGGAGGCATTGTGACGGCATTCATAGTCGTGATCCGGCCCCGAATTCTTTGTGCGGCCTAGAAGTTGGGGCAACACCTGATGGCCCAGGGGCGTACGAGGCGCAATCGTTCCGTCGACTGCTACTCCATCGCGGATCAGGGCGCCGTAGCCGTCGCCGTCCGGCCATTCCCAGCGCTGCCGCTCGCAGCGTGGCTGTGTGACTCGCGCAGGAGCGACGGGAACTGCGCCGTCTGCAGTTCCACCGACGTCGCCCGCGCCACCTTCGCGTGCGCCGAAGCCTGCGCGATCTGCTCCTCCACCACCGCGTGCAGCACCGCGTAGCTGGTGGCTCCGCTAAACACGTGCTGGTTCACGAAAAGTGTCGGAGTCCCCGTTAGTCCCAGCCGGCTACCTTCCTCCAGATCCTGCTTAACCCCGGCCGCTTCATCGCCCGCGTCGACGCACTTATCAAAAGCCGCGCCATCCAGTCCGATCGTCCGGGCATCCTGCTTCAATTGCCCAACGTCCAGCCCGCTTTTCCCCTCGAACAACGCGTCATGATATTCCCAGAATTTCCCTTGGCGCCCGGCGCAGCGCGCCGCTTCAGCGGCCTTTTCGGCTCGCTTGTGCATGGCTAGCGGGTAATCCTTAAAAGCGAAAAGCACCTGCCCGTGAAATTCCTGCTCCAGCTGCTTCAACTCGGGATGAATTTTCTGGCAATACGGGCACTCGTAGTCCGCGAACTCGATGATCGTTACGCTCGGATTGCCGGACCCGCGCGTCGGCGCGTTTCCCAGCGCCACGTCCGCGGTGGGCGGCATCAACATGAATTGCACGTTCGCCCCGGCTCGCAGCGATTTCAGGTATTCCGCCCGCGCCTTGTCCGTCCGCAGCCGGTGGATGGTGTCCACAATTTTCTGGCGCGCATCGGCATACGGAGTCTCGGTCTGCAGCCCTTCATAGTAGACCTGCAGCTGATCCTCGGTCGGATCCTTCACCTGGCTGTTCACGTGCCGATCCAGCAATTCCTCCACGCTCACGCCTTCCTTCCGCGCTTGCGCTTCCAGCAGCGTATCGTCGATCAGTTGATTCAGCGCGTCCCGCTCCGCTGCGAAATACTGATCGCGCGCCTTCAACAGCTTCCCCGACTGTTTCTGCTCCAGGTCGGACTGTGTGATATCGACGTTGTTGATCACCGCCACCACGTCTTTCCCTTTGGCTTCCTGGCCTGCGCAAACCGACCATCCGCCCAACCCCGCCCAGATCGCCAAGCCCACCAACACTCGTGACACTCGCACTGTAATTCCTCCCTAAAATCGCGGTTCCTCCCTGGGCGCAAGCAGACAGCCCGCGCCCGGGAGGAAACCGGCTTGGTTCAATACATCTCGCTATTGTTTTACTTCCGCGCGATCTTCCGCGCGGTGTCGGTCACTTCATCGGTGCAGCTGCAAATCCCGAACCCGCTGTCGTTCGCAACAATCATCGAACAAAGCGATGCCAGCTCCGTCTCTTCGCCGCCACTCAAGCTCAGATCCTCGGCTTGCGTTTCCACCACTGCGGCATTTACCGCGCTCAACCGGTTGACGCCTGGAGCGAGATGCGTGCCCCACACCGCCAGATTACGCGCCGGAGTCGGGCTGGTTGGATCGCAGGGACCCGTTCCAGGAATCACTGCGATGCTGCCCGCAGTGATTGGCGCGCCGTTGTCCGGATTGCTGGTCAAACCGGCGACCGACAGTGTCAGGCTTCCATTTGCGGTTATGTCACAGCTGCAGCATTCCTCGAGCTCTTGCGTCGGATCGAATACATAGATGTTCGCGCAGAGATCGGGAGTCGCTGAAGGCGTGCTCTGGATTCCCGGATTGACGATATGGATCGTCTCATCCGGGACTGGCGTCGTGATCGTGGTATCGAAATAGGTGATCGAGAATACCGGATCGGTCGACGTCTGCATGGTTACCGCCGCGGAGTGCGTGATTGAGTCGGCGGTCCCAGTAAACGTCAATGTCGCCGCGCCAGCCGGGGTGTCCTGTGGAACGTAAAACGTCACCGGTTGACTTGCGCCCGCGGGGATCGTCAAGGTCGACGGCGAAGCCGTTACCCCACCGGGAAGACCGGTGACCGCAACGCTTACGTCGCTCGAGAACCCGTTAAGGCCAGTCACCGCCACGCTTACCGGACGACTGCTCTGTCCTTGCGTGACCGCCACCAAACCGGGCAGCACCGCCAAGCCAAAGTCCGGCTGCACCGCCGCCTGGATCTGCAGAGTTGCGCCAGCGGAGTGATTCAACGACCCGCTGGTTGCTTGCAGCATCAGATTCGCTGTACCGGGAGACGCCGAGTTGGCTGCCGTGAAGGTAATGCTTTGCTGCCCGCCGGCGGAAATATTGAATCGGCTTCCCGACGACGCTGCGATTCCTGATGGCAGCCCGGCGAGGGACACCGACACATTGCCGCTGAACGCGTTCAGCGGCGTGACCACCACCGAAACCGGCTGACTAACCCCACCTTGGGTCAAGCCCACCGAACCCGGTTGAATGGCTATCGCGAAATCCGCCATCGGTCCGACGTTCAACGCTTCTGTTGCGGCGTGGCTCAACGAGCCTTGGGATCCCGCGACGCTCAACAAAGAGGGACCCAGGGTTGCTGTGGTCGCCGCCGACAACGTGACCGACACCGTTGAACCTACTCCGACGGTTAGCGGAGACTGCGGCGAAATGCTGATTCCCGCCGGTAGACCGCTAATCGCCACACTCACGTTTCCCGATAACCCGTGTACCCCGGTTATCGTCACGCTGAGCGGCGTACTCCCACCCTGCGCCAACGATACCGCGGTGGGGCTTGCGGCGATCGTGAAATCCCCGGAGGGCGTAGGCTCGTTGCTTGTTGCTGGACTATGCGTACTCGTGCAGCTCGCTAGCGTCAGTTCCGCGATGAGCAGAAAGACTAAACTGGCGAGTCGTTTTGGTGCTGTCATGAAGAAATTCCTCCTGCGCCACCGCGAAGATCGCGCGCTGAGCGCCTTTCCTTTCGGGCCTGCACACGCGCATGCCGGGTACTTCTCCGCTCGGCCGGGCCACCACCTCGCCGTTCGGAGATTGCCTATCCCGCTTCATGCTGCTGCTCGGCCCGGCTTCGATTTTCTGGCTTCACTCCACCACTGGTTGCCGGGAACGGCGGACGATTCGCCCGCTTATTTCTTCACCGTTCTCTTTACCGATGGGGTGAGGGTCGAGGCGCAAATCGCGTCGCACCGGCCAAATCCGCTGCTGTTCCCCTGCAGGAAGCCGCAGCGCGAACCAGCTTCGGTCAGTTCGCCGGAGCTGAGCGGCGCATCCAAAAGCGGCGTCTCGGTGACGTCGAACGCGTTTTCTGTGGCCGGCCCAACGCTGTCCACGTTTACGTGTGTCGCCCACGCACGCAGCGTTGGGGTTGGGGTCGGAGTCACAGCCGAGGTATCCGTGCAGCTCGCCGTGCTGTCTGCCACGATGTCAATCGATCCAGACACCGCAACACCGCCGCCATCGCCGGGGTTTGCTGTCGCGGTGGCTACCGTGAACGAAAACATTCCGTTCGGCGTTATCGGGCAAGCGCAGCATTCCGTCAATTCCTGATCCGCTCGCCACACATATACGTCCGCACACAACGCGCCATCTCCGGGGTTAACCACGTGTATGTACGCTCCCGGTGCTCCGCTGGTCCCGTTGTTGTCAAAATACGTTACCTTCATCACGTCGGTCTGGGCCCAGGCGGACCCGGAACAAACGAGCACTGCGACGGCGACCGCGGTAATCAACATCACTCGAACCGCCGTAGATCCAACCGCCATCCGTTTCTTCGTAACACTCATTGTGTTTAATCCTCCAGGGCCTCAAGCGTTCGCCGGCAGTGCAGGCGTGTCCCCGATACCTCGTCGGCGTCCACACCTCTACGTGCCACCTGACTCTGGCTGAACTACTTGGGCTTTCGTGCCTTCGGTTATAGAGGGTTTTACGGGGGAAGCAACTACCCAGATGGGTGTAGCCAACAGTGCTAATACAAAGGATGTAATCCTTTTGGGCTAATCATTCAGTCAGAGCAGGAATTGCAAGCCCAGTCGAAAGCCGTTCTTGTCGCCGGCCTTCTCAAACCACCGCACTCGCAGCAGCGTGGGAATTCCCACCGCGGATCCGCCCAGCATCAGCTCGCAGCGCACCAGCGAATTGGCGGGAACCGGATGATCGCTCAAGACGCACAGTCCACCGCGCGCGATGTTTTCGATTTCTCCCCGCAGCAAGAGCTTTTGCTTCTGCACCAGGTCCACTCGCGCCAGCAAACTCCCGTGCATTTCAAATTCGGCGGGGAACCGCGGAAAATGTCTTCGCTCTTGGACGACGGTGTCTGGGGCCACAGTCTCTCCGAGGGAGCATACTGCGGGGCTTACCCGGCGCCGTCAATTCCACGAATGGGTTAATGCTTCCGCATGATCGATTAGGAGTAAAGACAGGAGGGAAGTAACTAGTTCGCGGTCACTGCTTTCCCCACGATTCCAGCCCGCGTGGAAACGTCCATTTTGATCATGATCAGCCGCAAAAACGCCTTCACCGTATTCGTGCTGATGCTCATTCGCTCGGCAATCTGTTTGCTGGTGAGCCCTTCCTGCAGGAACACCAGCACTTGTTGCTCGCGTGTGGTGAGGTGATATTTTTCCGCTACCCGCGCCGCTGTAAAGGAATCGGCCGCGCCTCGCTCGATGATTACCGCGATTGCCGTCGGTTGGTATCCGTTGGCTTGCGCGCCATTGGCGTGGGTTTCCACCCGAAACGTGCGGCACGAATAGAGCCGCCTTCCCGACCGGAACTGCGAGACGAACGACGAATTGTCGGTGCCGGTCTTGGTCAGCAGCGTGGTGCGGATTTTTCCCAGCACGAATTCGTTCATTCGTTTCGGCCCGGCTGGTTTGTGAGGGTAACTCAGCACTTCCGCGGCGACGCTATTCACCACCATCGGATTCATCCGCGAATCCAATAGGATCAAACCCGCCGAAGGAGGAGGTGCCGGAATGCCCGCTTTGCTGATACTTTCTCTTTTCATGCCGCAGACACCCATGTGCAATGCGATCGACTCAGGGGCCTGAATTTATTGAAGAATGAGCGCGTCGAATTTGGTTAAATATCGTTGTCTTAGGTGACGCGGAGAAGGAGCTTGCGCCGGTGCCTGCGACAAGTCAAGACCAAAATACTGATAGTACCAAGACTACCAGGCACCGCCCCGTAAGCTTAACCGATTCTGCAATTTCCCGAGGCCACAACGCCGCGCCACCCAAAGGAGCGCCTTCAAAATGCGCATCAAACTTGTTCTATTAGCTCTATCCACC
This sequence comes from uncultured Acidobacteriota bacterium, assembly GCA_963725655.1. Lineage (GTDB taxonomy): Bacteria > Acidobacteriota > Terriglobia > Acidiferrales > UBA7541 > CAVRXT01. Next base: position 485,939 of record CAVRYY010000002.1, read on the forward strand.
GCGCTAGCTTTTCAAGCCACGTCCTCATCCCAACAAAGCCCATCACCCACTGCCTCTCAGGCCGCCGCGCAGACGCAGGCCGGGCCCGAAACATGCCGCACCCGCGAACAACTCTCTTCCCAGGACTTCGCCGCCGTCATGCGCACCATCCAGGACGCCTGGAGCCAAGGCAACGCCCGTCGAGCCGCCGACTGCTTCACCGAAAACTCCATCTACTCATCCCCGCCATCGCATGCTCACCAAGGCCGGGAAAATCTCTACCAGCATTTTGGCGGAGCAAAGGGCCCCGCGGTGCCGATGAAAATCGAATGGCATCACCTGGTCTTCGACCCCACCCAGCAATTGGGCATGGCCGAATTCACCTACCAATATCACCTGCAGACCAACGGCGTAATCGTCCTGAAGTTTTCCAACGGCCTAATCAGCAATTGGCGCGAATACGATGTAGCCTTCGACCAACCCTGGCCCAAATTCGTAGGCCCCAACGACTTCTAAGTGTCGCCATTCCGTTCGACGGAGTTCGGCCAGACGGGATCGGCGCTTGCGGGGAACTATCCCCGGAGCGCGGCCCCCCAGCCGCGCTCCGGAGACTCCAAGGCGTTTTTAGTTGCTGCAGGTTCCGGACATCGAGCGGGTTTCGCTGGTGGTTCCGGAAATTGTGGTGCTGTAGCTCAGCGTGGTGCATCCCGACGCCGAGATGGTCACTGCGTCCGGGGTGTGCATTTCTTCCACGGCGGAGGTGCCGCTGTTGTGCATCCGGAGCTCAGTCAACACCGCGGACGCTTGCCCGCTGGAGTTGGTGGTCCCGGAGAATACGCTGTTGCCTAGCGCATCCTTGATGGAAACCGCTGCGCCGCTCACCGCTGCGCCGGTTCCGTCTTCCACGGTGACGGTATAGGTCCAGTCAATCCAATACTCGGCGGTCTGACCGTTGTTGCCCGGCACCGTCATGCTGGTGGAAGTTTTCGATGCCGATCCCGTGAACGTGGTATCCCGGAAGTGCACGCCGCCCGGGGTAACCGAGGTGCCGCCATTCCAGAAGTAGAACGTGGTATAGCCCGTCGGCGTCGGACCCGATCCCAACGTGCAGGAGATGCAGGTGAATGGGCCGGCGCCGTCCCAATCGACGTACACCGATGACGTGTCTCCGATGAACGTATCGCGCGTCGCGGTGAATGCCGGCTGCCCGCCGGAATCCAGGCTCAGCCCGGTCGCCGTCACTCCCGACGCAAATCCGCCCAACAGCTTTCCGGAATACGAATTGTTCGACGACGTGTCGCCGCTGCCGTACGCCGTCAGCCGGAAGCCTACTGCGGGGCACTTCAGCGCATTCGCAACCACGGTGTTGCCGGTGTCGGAGGCGCTCGATGCGTTGTCGTCGTATTGAATTCCGTACACGCCGCCCAGTGGGCATCCGCCGTATTCGGAGTTGTCATTCGATTCGGTTACCGTGACCGTATTGCTCGCCACCGAGGTTCCGTTCACCGCGTATGCCGAGGAGTCCAGAGAAATTCCACGGCCCTGGGTGGGAGCGATGGTGTTGTTGTGTACGCTGATGTTCTGTTCCCACGCGTAGATCGAAAAGTCGTTGGTGTATTGGTTGCTGCCCACGGTGCCCTGTTTAATGGTGTTGCCGTAGATGGCTCCGCCGATGGCTTCGTCCAGGATTCCGCCCTGCGGACCGCCGATGATGGTGTTGTTGTAGATTTGCGCCCCGGTGGTCACGCTGGGGCCCTGATCGATCCGGATCGAGGTGCCGTCGATATCCTGGCGGCTCACAATCGTAGTGACGTTGTTGTTGAAGGTGTTGTTGTAGACCACCGCGCCACCCGGCACCGACGATCCCGCGTAGTCCACATAGATGCCCATGGCCGAATTGCTCGAGAACGTAAAGGTGGTGTCGTGAACCGTCGGTCCGCTATTCAGTCCCTGGCCCATGCGGATGCAGTGCGAGAAGGTCCCGGTGGTGCCGCTGCCTTCCACGATCGCTCCGCCGTACACCGTGAACCCATCGAACGAGCCGCCGCAGGCATTGCCGGACGGGTTTTCGGTATCCCAGCAAGCGATTCCGCTGATGCCGAACGCCCCTGAGTTTGAGCCGGTGTTGTAGGTGACGGTGTGGCCGTTCAAGTTGAGAGTGATATTGCTGGCTTGAATCGAGAAGCAGCTTTGCGCCGCCGAAACGTCGTTCTGCAGCACGTAAGTGGTGCCGGCGTTAGCCAGCGTGCCGCAAGCGGTGACGTTAGTGCCGGAAGCCGCTGCCGAAACTGCGATCGAGAAGGACTGGCTGGCGGTTTGCGCCGGTGAACTGGAATCGGTCACCTTCAGCGTGAAGGAAGAAGTCCCACTCGCCGTGGGTGATCCGCTGATCGTGCCGGTGGATGCTCCCAGCGCCAAACCTGCGGGCAACGTACCGCTGGTGAGCGACCATGTGTACGGCACTGTTCCGCCCGTTGCGGCCACGGTGGCCGAATACGACGCCCCCATTTGACCATCCGCGACAGAGGTGGTGCTGATCGCCAGTGTCGAGGTGTTCGATGCGATCGTCAGCCCGAAGTTCTGCGTGGCGGTCAGCGCCGGTGAACCGGAATCCGTTACCTGCACGGTAAACGAGGATGTTCCGGCGGCGGTTGGCGTTCCAGAAATCGCTCCGCTGCTGGAAAGGCTCAAACCGGTGTTCAACGATCCGGATGTAACCGACCATTTGTACGGCGTGGTGCCGCCGCTCGCGGCCAGAGACGCCGAGTAGGCGGTGTTGATCTTGCCGGATGCCAGCGAAGAAGTAGTGATGGCCACTGTGCCGGCGGTGGTTCCCGAGATCGTGAGGCTGTAAGTCATCTGCGCGGTCTGCACCGGCGAGCCGGAGTCAGAAACTTCGGCCACGAATGTAAACGATCCGGAAGCCGTCGGCGTGCCGCTGATCGCGCCGCTCGAGGACAGAGACAATCCCTTCGGCAGCGCGCCCGCCGGCATGCTCCAGCTATAAGGCGCGGTACCGCCGGTGGCGGCCAGCGAGGTGGAGTATGCGGTGCTTACTTTGCCGGACGGCACCGTGGCCGTCGAAACGATCAGCGTGGTGATCGGCGCTGCCGCGTTGGTCACCGAGAACGAAAATTGCCGGCTGGCCACTTGCGGAGGCGTCTCCGAATCCTGCACTTCCGACATGAACGTGAACGATCCGGCTGCTTTCGGCATTCCGGAAAGCACCCCGGCGGACGAGAACGTCAGGCCGGCCGGAAGGGAACCGGAAGGCAAGCTCCACGCGTAAGGCGTCTTGCCGCCTGCGGCAGCCATCGCCAGCGAGTAAGTGGAGTTGACCTTGGCGTTAGAAACTGCCGCCGTGGTGATCGCCAGCTTACTTCCCGCCGCGGCGATAACCAGCCGTAGTCCTCGGCTGGCGGTCTGAACCGGCGAACTTGTATCTTGCACTTCCACCAGCACGTCGAACGTTCCGGTCGCCGTCGGCGCTCCGGACAATACTCCCGAGCCGCCCAACGTGATTCCAGCCGGCAAGCTGCCGCCGGTCGCCGTCCACTTATATGGCCGGGTCCCGCCGGTGGCAACAATCGTGGCGGAATAGGGCAGGTTTTGCGTGCCTGCCGCCAGGGTCGTGGTAACGATGGTGAGCGACGAACTGGGCGCTGCGCCTACCTCCAACACAAATGCCTTGGTCGCCGTTTCCGTCGCGGAGCTGCTGTCGTGCACTTCCACGCTAAACGAGAAACTGCCGGTCCTGGTCGGCGTGCCGGAGATTACGCCGTCGCTGGCCAGACTCAAACCCCCGGGCAAGCGGCCCGACGCTCGTGTCCATGTGTAGGGAGACTTTCCGCCGGTAGCCTGAAGAGTGGCGGAGTATGCGGCGCCTTCTTTTCCTGCGGTGAGAGATCCGGTAGTGATTTCGACCGCCGTGGTGTTGTCGATTGCCACGGTGAATTGCCTGGTGCTGGTCTTCTTGGCGAGGGAGCTCGAGTCGGTCACTTCAGCGCTGAACGCAAATGTGGAGGACTTGGTGGGGATGCCGGAGATAACGCCGGCGGCGCTCAGGGTCAAGCCAGTCGGGAATGTTCCCCCCGCCATGCTCCATGTATAAGGAGCGGTGCCGCCCTCGGCCTGGAGGGTCGCGCTGTACTCCGAATGCAGCAGGCCCGCGGGCAAAGAGGCGGTGGAAATTTGGAGAACGGCTTCCGGTCCGGAAATGGTCAGGGTCAAAGTTTGCGAGGAGGTCTGCGGGACGGGGCTCGAGTCCGACACCTTAACCACGAATGAGGTAGTGCCGACAGCCTTGGGTGTGCCCTGAATCTCTCCGGTGGCCGTCGTCAAGCCGACACCGGCAGGAAGCTTTCCGGCGGGGAGGCTCCAATGATACGGCTTCACTCCGCCCTCGGCGGTGACGAAGGTGGAATACGCCTGGTTCATGGTTCCCGGAACGAGCGCGTCGGTGGTGATGGACGGGGTTTTCGAGTCGGCGCTGGGCTTGGTGGCGCCGGTGGCTCCGATACATCCGGCGATACTGAGCGCGACAAGTACGGTTAGCAGAGTGAAGATCGAGAAGCGCAACAGCGAGCGGCTACGGCCGTAAAACCTGGCATCCCTCATGGTGTCCCCCACCAATTTTTTGGTTCCCAGCGCGGTTACGCACGCAGGCAAGTCCGACTTCAGAGACCGCAGAAGCAGCAAAGCAGCTAAATCCCACGAAGCGCTCGAACGGCGGCGATTCGGGTGTATAAACGCGGATGATTTGGCTTTATTGCTTTGGCTTCTTAACGACTACGGCCATCTGAAACGACAGCTGGGAACAGCTACAACGGGCGCTCAGCGAACGAAACCAAAACTACTGATGCCCTGCTTCCGGCGTTGGTAGGATATTTATAAGGTGTCGCCGAAAACGATCTACAGTAATTCCCGGATATTAAAAGTTCTAGCCTAACTAGGACGGCACGGTGGTTGTGCAGTTATACAGCCAAACGCGAAGCGAATTATCCTGTGCTATTTCACTATGAGTGTGACGGACATATTTGGGCGGCGATGTAAAATTGTTCGCGACCGGGCAAAAAGGGAGAGCGAATGAAGCGATTAAAATTTTCCAAAAGCGAATGGGCGCTTGGTGGCGCGTGAAAAAATGAAACGCGCGGCGATTTCTCATCGCGGCATTTTGCGGCTGTTATCTCTTGCGTCACATCCCAATGGCGGCAGCCGCGCGCTGTTGTCTTTTGCGACACATCACGGCGGCGGCTAATCCACTCTGTTACCTCTTGGGTCACATCACAATGCCGTCTGAATTATTTTTTTCGTTTGGCCCCGTAAGCGATTTTTCCGACTTCACATAATGCCGTGAAAATCTTCTGTTGGCGAGAGCCATTTGTAATTTTTTATAGAGGCGGCCGGTCCGATCCAGATTCTGCGATCGGAAAGCTGCTGCTGCGCGTCGGCATCAGCGTTTTGTAACGCATCGATGATCGCCCGGTTCTTTTCCGTGGGCGGCAGGAAAACGAAACCGTCTTCGCCCCCCACCGACCGGCCGTAATCGAATTCGCCGAAGAACGACCGAACCATCGGCCAGGTGACGTGGGGAGAGGCGCCTTCCACCCAGTTCCAATTGCGTTGCGGGCGCTCCTCGAGAACGCGCTTGGAGACCCACACGTCGCCGCCCGCCCCCCAGGTCTTGAATACGACCTGAGCCAGATCCTGATGCCAGTGGAAATCCTTGGGAGTGCCGACGTTCAGGACGGTATAGGTGCTGATCATGTCGTGGCGGACGATGGGCTGGAACAGGAAGGTCCGTTTGAAATTCTGGATCTCATCATTAATGTCCAACAGGATCACCCGGCTGCTGGGGCTCAATAAAGGGAGGATGTCTTTGACGCGATCCTGCACCTGGCGCTGTTCCTTGCGCAGGGTGAAGTTGGAGGTGGCGGCAAAATTACTGTAGACGCCGACGAGCAGAACGATGGTGGCCAGCCATTTCAAATAGGCCGGAGCGCGATCGCTGGTGAGAGCGCAGCCGACGGCGATGAAAAATACCGGGTAGAGAGCCATGTAGCGCTCGACGTCTCCGCCGTACCAAAAGAGCGCGAAGGCGAAGACCGGGGTGGCGACCGCGAGGCTCAGCCAGAAGATTCTGCGGTTGCCGGAATCGAGCAGTTGCTTGAGGACGGCGGCGAGCAGGCCGTAGTACAGAACCAGCTTAAGGAGGCTGGCGCGGCTGAGCTCGAAAAATGAAACGTGATTGTAGGGGTCGTGCAGCAGGAAGCGTTTGAAGACCACGCCGTCGTCACCCATGTTGATGAAGGACCGGGCCAGGCCGAAGATCGCGCGGGTGGTTCCGTGGACGCCGCCGATGGCGGTGGCCTCCTCAGTGACCCAGCGGAAAATGTCGGCGGGAGAGAAGAAGCGGAGCCGCGCCAGGACCAGGGCATACGAAACGACGCCCATGACCAGGCAATAGACGGTGGTGCGCAGGGCCAGGGAAGTGAGCGCGCGGCGCGATTGGCTGTCGCTGCGGTAGATCAGCGGCGTGGCCAGAATTCCGGGCAGCGCGAAGATGTACGGGAACCAGAAGAAGACCGCGAGCGCGAGCGCGGCGGCAGCGGCTACGGGCCGCCATGCGGAAGGGGTTTCCTCGGCCGGTGCGGCTAGCCAATACAGACCGAGAAGAAGAAAGGCCAGGCCGGGGATGTACGACGAACCGGAATGAATGTAGTTGAGAAACCCGTTCGAGAAGAGGAAAGCCAGGGTGCAGAGGTCGGCGGTGGCGGGGCGGACGGCGAAGCGGCGCAAGCAGGCGCGAAGGAGAAAGACGCAAGCGAGGCCAGCCACCCAATTCAGGGCGATCAATATATGTGTTTCCTGGACCCAGGCGTCGGCCGGGGTGAATTTCTGGATCAGCGGAGTAAAAGTCCGCAGCAGCACCCATCCGAGCGGGCGCCAGAAGAGGTGGCCGAATTCCCAAAAGGTGTGGTGAAGGCCGCGATAGAGGTGGAAGACATCGGTGGCGTAGTCCACCGTGTCGGCCATGAAGAAGGCTCCGGTGAGCTGACTGAGCACGGCGTAGACGGCCACCCAGAGCAGCGCGACGCGAAGGCGGCGGTCGTTGCCCAACACAGAACTGAGGCGCCAGGATTGCGGGCGGAAAGTGGCTTGGAGCGGCGCCGGGTGAGTTGCAGCTACAGAAAACGTCGGGGAACTTGGGCCGAGTTGCGTTGGTGTCATTCGCTAAGTCTCTCTCTGGAAAACAGGCTGACGCCAATGGAACCGCAGCCGTTTTCTGCCTGAAGAATACGTGCACTGACTTGGAGACCGCGCGATGGAAAAAAAAGGCGCGCAGGGCGAAGAAAAAATTCGCGCGAACACTTTCGTTTCGATCGCAGTGAGCTGGGAGACTCGCGGAGAATAAGGGCTGGGCAAGGTGGTGTCAAGGGAGTGCCCTGATTATTTGGTGGATACGAGGTGTGGAAATCTCGGGAAATGCGGCTTGGATTCGTTGAAATCAAAATGGAGGAGGGGAAGCGTCTGGCGGGCGCTTCCCGTTTTGGGAAGATGCGGAGCTCGGTTTTTTTGGTTTGGGGGCGCATCGCGATGCGAGGCTAGCATTCTGGTCTGGCGGGTGGAAGGGATCATTCCTGTGGATGAAGAGGGAAGGCGGCGCGCGGGAGAAGCGGTGCGCGATTTCTGCAAAGTGCCGGGATTCGGGGAAAATCTGTCGTTTATTTTCATGGGGATCGACGGGGGTATGCTGGCGCTGGCGGGATTTGGATTTTGGCGTTCGCAAAGCGGGAGCGCGATTCGTCGGTTTGGACGTCGTCTGTTAGCGGGGGCGGGGCGCCCACAGCCAGGTTGGCTGTGCCACGGTTCACTTTGGGAAGGTTCGTTCGGCGCGAAGGTAGCGTCGGGCGTCTCGCGGTGGAAGGGATCGTTTCGGTGGATGAAAGCGGAAGGCGGCGCATAGGAGAAGCGGTGCGCGATTTCTGCAAAGTGCCGGATTCGGGGAAAATCTGTCGTTTATTTTCATGGAGATCGACGGGGGTATGCTGGCGCTGGCGGGATTTGGATTTTGGTGTTCGCAAAGCGGGAGCGCGATTCGTCGGTTTGGTCGTCGTCTGTTAGCGGGGGCGGGGCGCCCACAGCCAGGTTGGCTGTGCCACGGTTCACTTTCGGAAGGTTGCGTTCGGCGCGAAGGTAGCGCCGGGCGTCTCGCGGTGGAAGGGATCGTTGCGGTGGATGGAAGCGGAAGGCGGCGCATAGGAGAAGCGGTGCGCGATTTCTGCAAAGTGCCGGGATTCGGGGAAAATCTGTCGTTTATTTTCATGGGGATCGACGGGGGTATGCTGGCGCTGGCGGGATTTGGCGTCTTCTTTTGTTGTGCTGGGCTTGTGGATTTGGGTTTGGGGCGCATGGCGGGGTGAGGCTAGCATTCTGATTTGGCGGGTGGAAGGGATCATTCCTGTGGATGGAAGCGGAAGGTTGCGCCACGGTCACGCGTCGCGCCGGCACTCTTGCCGGCGTCGCGCAACCAACCCTGGCTGGGCGCTGAATCCCAACGAACCCACCCATGATGGATCGCCGCGAACTTCCGAGGGCCATGGTGCGGACGTGGCACCTGCCGTTGCTGCTTGTGGCTGGGAGCCCGGGCGGACAACGTCGTGAAAGATCACAGGTACCCCGGCACTTGGGCAAAAGCGGGTGCGACGGCAAAATCTGAGGCAGCTTCCAGGGCAAAATCCGCACCCTTTGAGGGCGAAGGGTGCGCCACCCACCGGCTCATTCAACTGCGACGGCAAAATCTGAGGCGAACTTCCAGGGCAAAATCCGCACCCTTGAGGGCGAAGGGTGCGCCACCCACCGGCTCATTCAACTGCGACGGCAAAATCTGGGGCGACTTCCAGGGCAAAATCCGCACCCTTTGAGGGCGAAGGGTGCGCCACCCACCGGCTCATTCAACTGCGACGGCAAAATCTGAGGCAACTTCCAGGGCAAAATCCGCACCCTTGAGGGCGAAGGGTGCGCCACCCACCGGCTCATTCAACTGCGACGGCAGGACTGCGGAGCCCGGACGGTACTCCGGTACTCGGGCAAAAGCGAGTGCGACGGCAAAATCTGGGCACTTCCAGGGCAAAATCCGCACCCTTGAGGGCGAAGGGTGCGCCACCCACCGGCTAATTCAACTGCGACGGCAAAATCTGAGGCGACTTCCAGGGCAAAATCCGCACCCTTTGAGGGCGAAGGGTGCGCCACCCACCGGCTCATTCAACTGCGACGGCAGGACTGCGGAGCCCGGACGGTACTCCGGTACTAGGGCAAAAGCGGGTGCGACGGCAAATCTGAGGCGAGTTCCAGGGCAAAATCCGCACCCTTGAGGGCGAAGGGTGCGCCACCCACCGGCTGGTGCAAAATCAAAATCTACGGCAACGGCAATTCGAGAGTGGCGCGAATTTTCGTTCGAAGCGGGCGCGCTTGGTGGCGATGAACTGCGTGGCGCGGCATTTCTCGCGGACGCTAGCGCCGCGCCGTTTGTTGCGGACAGCGAATTTGCGCTGGCCTGCTTGGCGATTTGCGGGGTGCGCGTTTGCTTGGCGCGCGAAAAGATGCGGCGTGGCGCGGGGATTCGGAGCTGGCCGCATACAGTGTTTACCTTAGCACTAGCTTGCTTACCTTTAAGGCAACCCGGCCAATACCTGTACTAAGGGACAGTATCCTTCTGCGGTTTACCTCTCTAACATCGTAAAGGCAAGGAGTACTAGGACCGCTCCAGTACTCCGAAACTACGCAGCCGGTTCAGACAGGCACACCGGGTGCAACCCAAAGTGAGGTTCTCCACATGAATTTCGGCCCGCGATCCGCGTCCCGCAGCATCAAAATGGCCGCACTCGGCCTTTCCCTCTCGCTCTTCTCGACGGCGGCGATCGTCGCCATGGCGCAACAGGGCCCCAACGAATTTCATGGCGTGCTGAGCGACGCCACGGTCAGCGAGCCCGGCACCGGGTCCACGGTGCGGTTCGCGGAAGTCTCTCCGGTGAACGACGCACGAATTGCGACCTCGAGCCTAGTGAGCTCGACGTCCGAGAAATTGACAGTGGCCGGCGCGCCCGGGCATCACCGCGTGCCGATGGTTACCGACTGGAGCACCAAGCACGTGGTGTTCGCCAAGCCGCGGACGGAGAAAGACGCGGCGCGGCTGGAGCACAACACGCGCTACAAGATGCAGACCTATCGCCGCAATGCTCCGATGCTCCGGAAGATGGCAGATGCCAAAGTCGACAGTTCCGACCTGCTCGATCGATTCCGGAACCGCGTGCGCGACCCGCACCCGCTTCCCTCGAAAGCCGATGCGGCCCATCGCGACTGGAGCGTATCACTGGGTGGCAGCTGCAGGCTCTGCCTCGACTCCTCCGCCCACTGTTGGCAACAACCAATTTCCGGCCAAGTTCAGTTTTGACATTAACTCGACACCGGACTGCACGAACGATTTCGTGGTTTACAACACGCACACAAAGCTCTTGGTCGCGTTTAACAATCTCTATAGCGGCGCCGATCCCGTCACATCTACCCCCAACGGGCTCTGCACCACGCGGGACTCCGTTGACCGCCCCCACGGTGATGTGGGCCTACAACGTCAATAGCTGACCAGACGGCGTAACGAGCACGTCGGTGACGTTGTCATATGACGGTGGGCAGGTGGCGTTCATCGAGAGCTCACCAACGCATGGATCCGTCCTGCACATTCTGAAGTGGAGCAGCACCGATGGCGGCACGATCGCGGCTCCGGTCACCGCCAGCGACGTGGCCGGCGCGCCGATCGGATTGGGCCACGTGTGGCGGAGCCAATCACGGTTGCATATGGAGTGTACTGTTCAGCAACGACAACATCGGCGGGATCCGGCACGGCAATCGCGACCGATAGCAACTCAGCCCCTTACTACGATTACGAAACCGACATCTTTACGTCGGGACCGACAAGGCAAACATTCACAAGTTCACCGGCATTTTCGGAGTTTTCGGCGGGGTCCCGGCGAAGCGGGCACTGGCACCTTGGCCTATCTATATGAATACCACCGCCAACCCGCCCCTCACCGGACCGATCGAGGATGCGGCCTCGGGGCGCATTTTCGTTTCCGACACGAACGGTGACCTGATGTACATCGAAACAGGCAGCGTTCCGGGCGTCACTCCGGGCGCGTGCCGCGGGGAGGCCTACTCCGTCCTACCCGTGTCTGGCTGACGGCGACTATAACAGCGGTGCGGGCGTTGGCATTCCCGATCCGCCGGTTGTGGACTCCTCGCTTGGGGACTGTGATGGTGTTCTCAGGTGGGGACGATATCGCGCGGCGATCCCCTCAATGGCCATGCTTTTGCTGCTCAGGCATCGACAATTGACCCGTCGCGGATGCGTTTGCGGCACCGGCGGAGTGACCGGCGGCACAGGAACATTTCGTATTCGCTGACTTCGGGCCGGTCGAGGAGGCGGAAGTGGTATGGCGATGCACAGCGGAGATTTCGATAACAGCTACTACAGCAATGCCGGAGGTGCAGGCACCGTCTCCGGGCTATATGTACGTCTGCGCCATCGATCCCAATGGAGCTAGCCGAGCACGGCTGGAAATACTGCGCTGCGCCAGGTTGCTTTCGACACCAATGGAAGGGTCACCGCGGTCAGCTCGGAGTTTTTGGAGGTCGCCACCGACCCCTAGCGACGAGTGCTCGCCGGTGACAGAAGTCTACAATCCCACCGGTGGCACTCGTCGGAACCCCTATAGATTTGATGTTCTTCAGCGTTCAGGCCAACAGCTACCCATGCGTGATCGATCCGGTGACAGGGACAGGCGGCTACACGAGCGCTGCCCCTTCCGGCGGATGCCTCATGTCGTTCAATGTCACGGGAGACACCACTCTGCCAGCCGGCGCGTTCTCGGCGCTCGTCACGGCTGGTTTCGCAGCGTTCCTCCCTGCGGATGGGGGCACGAGCGGAATCATAGTCGATAACATTTCGACCGATGCTCAGGCATCGAGCATCTACTTCACGCCACTCGGGATATCCCTATTTCGGCGCTTGTCAGCACGGTAACTGCACGTATATCGGTTGCGCGGTGAAGGCCACGCAGAACGGCTTGAACTAAACTCAAACCCTGACGACTCACGGGGCGGCCGTGCGATCTGATCTGTTCTGGGCGACCAGGCAGGCGGGTGGCACGGCCGCTTCGGTTTTTGGGGCGTGAGCGGTCGCGCAAAACGGGCGCGACGACTGCGGGTGCGCGGCGATTGTTGTTGGCTGCGCGTGGTGAAGGGCCGAGCGGATTCCGCGTTTGTTGCAATATCCTTAAAGCAACATTGCCTGCACAAGTAAAAACAAAATGTATCCTTCCGGCGCGCCCCCTTTTACTCTCCTCGTAGAGTAGTAATAGTACTAGCTCAATGCGCAGGTCCGGCTTGTTCAGGCAAGCCGGCTAGAACGAAAAACGAGGTTTTAACATGAGCACTGGCCCGTGGCTCGCGTCCCGAAGGTTTCAATTGGCCGTTCTCGGCCTGTCGGTATCGTTATTGTCGACGGCGGCGATCGTCGCGGTGGCGCAGCAGCGCCCCAAGGAATTTCATGGCGTGATCACCGATGGCGCCACGGTGAGCGAGCGCGGCGCCGCGTCTACGGTGCGGTTCGCGGAAGTTTCCCCGGTGGATGATGCGCGGATTGGCACATCGCGGGTGGTGAGTTCGACGCCGGAAAAAGTGAGCGTGGCCAACGCGCCGGGGCATCACCGGGTATCGATCGTCACCGACTGGAGCACCAAGCACGTGGTGTTCGCGAAGCCGCGGACGGAGAAGGATGCGGCGCGGCTGGAGCGCGATCCGCGGTACAAGATGCAGATCTACCGGCGGAACGCGCCGGCGTTCCGGAAAGCGGCGGACGCGCGGGTGGAGAGCGCTAATTTGCTGGATCGGTTTCGGAACCGGGTGCAGGATCCGCATCCGACGCCGGCGAAGGCGAATGCTGCGCATCGCGACTGGAGTGTTCCGCTCGGACGGCACTCAGGCGCTGCCTGCGTTCCCGCCTAGCGTGGGGAATAACCAGTTTCCGGCGAAATTTACGTTTGACATTAACGCGCCGCCGGACTGCACCAACGATTTCGTGGTCTACAACACCAATACCAACATGCTGGTGGCGTTTAACAATCTGTATAGCGGGACCGATCCGGGCACGGGTCTGCCCAACGGAATCTGTAAGGATGGGGACGGCAACTTGTTGGCCGCTCCCACGGTTCTGTTCGCGTACACCATTAACCAGTGGAGCGACGGCGTGACCAGCACTTCGCCGGTGTTGTCGCTGGATGGCACGCAAGTGGCGGTCGTCGAAAGCTCGGTATTGCATGGGTCAGTGCTGCACATTATCAAGTGGAGCGCCAATGACGGCGGCACGATTGCCGCGCCGATGCGCTGGTTACATACATGATTGGACGGGGGACACAGACGATTGGTTCAACAATTGTGGTGGAGATGGAGTCAACGGCGGGTGCATGTGGACCGTGCCGTTCGCTCATGACTATATCTGGGCCACGGGCGGCGACGTGAAAGTGGGACACGACGTGAAGAGGGGCGCCGATTTCGGGATCAAGCCGGACTAGCATCCTGACGCGACCACGCGACCGACAGCAACTCGGCACCATACTACGATTACTTCAACGACATCATTTACGTGGGGACGGATACCGCGAATGTCCACCAGTTCGTGTACATGTTTCAACGGCGAGGACGGCTGCCATCGCCGTTAGGACCGATCGGAAATCTACAATGGCGACGGCACCAGCGGGTATCCAATGCTGATGAATATCGACGACCAACCCGGCGCTGACTGGGCCGATCGAGGACGCCGCATCGGGGCGGATTTTCGTGTCCGACTCGTTACGGGGATCTCGATTACATCGAGACAAACTGCGGTCCGGTCGCGCCCGGCGCTTGCAGCTTGCAGACGCGTCCACGTATACTTACCCGTGCCTGGCGACCGGGCAACTACAATTCCGGCAGCAATGGCATGCCCGACCCGCCGGTGGTGGACTCGGCGCTGGGGACGGTGCTGGTGTTCGTCGGGCGCAGATGTTCGGCGGTCCCGACGATCCCGACAATGCGTTCGCGGCGCAGGCTTCGACAACCGGCGCATGCGTTTGCGGCAGCGGGCAGGAAGGCGGCGGCGACTTTACGTTCGCGGTGTTCGGACCGGTTTCGGGTGGCGGAAGCGGCACGCAAATACACAGCGGGGATTTCGACAACAACTACTACGAGAGCAACGGCACGCCGGGGAGCGTCGCCGGGTTACATGTACGTGTGCGCGATCGATCCGAATGGGGATCCGCGGGCGAGCTGTGGGAATACCGCGCTGCGGCAGATCTCTTTTGACAACAACGGGATGGTGATTCGGGGTTAATCCGATTGTTCTTGAAGGTTGCGACCGATCCCTACGACGAGTGCTCGCCGGTGACAGAAGTCTACAATCCCAACGTGAACCTGCCGACCGGGCAGGACTTGATGTTCTTCAGCGTGCAGTCGCACAGCTATGCGTGCGCGGCCGATCCGGTGGCGGGGACAGGTCGGTGGCCCGCCGCGGCTCCGGCGGGCGGATGCCTGATGTCGGTCGACGTGACCAGCGACGTCAGCGTTCCGGGCTTTTTTCCGGCGGCGTTCGCGGCGCACATTCCGGAGGACGGTGGGACGAGCGGGATCGTCGTCGATAACGTCTCGACCGAGGCCCAGGCGTCGAGCATCTACTTTACGCCGCTGGGATACACGAAGGGTGGGGCCGGAAGTGCGGGGCCGTGTACGGCTAGCGGGTGCGCGGTGAAGGTGACGCAGGTGGGGTTGCAGTAGGGTTCGGGTTTGGTGGCGAATTTTTGGGCGGGGAGATTTTGGGATTGGATGTTTTCCGACATGATTGTCGGGGCTACGGACCGGTTTCGGTTGGCGGTGCGGGTGGATTTCTGGCTGGGGAGATCTGGGTTGGGGGGCTGGGGTTGGGAGTTTTGTGCGCCGCTCGTGGCGGGGCTACAAACTGTTGATTACAGATTGGTTAGGGTGGGCTGTGTGGGTGTGGTGTTGAGTGCTTTCGGGCTACTGGGGGCTGGTCGTTGTGGTTGCGTTACCCTTAAAGCAACGCTGTTTCACATGTAAGAAGTAACTGTATCCTCGCTGGGGTGCCCCCTTCTACGATTGAAAATGGGTAGTAATAGTACTCCATCGCGCGCTCGGTTCGTTCAGGCAAACGGCTCCAAATTTAGGTGAGGATTTCCTATGATTGTCGGCCCGAAATTCGTCTCAAGACGTGTGAAATTGGCTGCTGCCGGACTGTCGCTGTTTCTGATGGCGACGGCGGCGATCATCGCGGTGGCGCAGCAGAGCCGCGCCGAAGTTCCGCTGCAGAGTCCCGCTGCGGGGGCGCAACAGCGGCCCGACGCTGATCAGCCGGGCGCCGATCCCTATAACGGAACGACCGGCGCTACGGGAGCGACGGGCGCGACGGGTGCTACCGGCACGACCAATAACACGGATGCGGATGCGCCAACGGCGGGGTGGGTGGAAGGCCTGGTGGTGGACGACGCGTCGATCACGACATCGCGCGCGGTGAGTGGAAAGTTGAGTGTGGGTACCGCGGGCGCGTTAGGGCATGTACGGGTGCCGGTGGTTACCGACTGGAGCACGCGGCACGTGGTGTTTGCCAACCCGCGAACGGCGAAGGATGCGGCGCGGCTGGAGAATAACACCCGCTACCGCATGCAGCTCTACCGGCGCAACGCTGCGGCCGCGCAGAATGTGGCGGATGCCAGCGGCAGCGGCGCGAGCCTGCTGAATCGGTTCCGCAACCGGGTGCAAGCGCCGCACAACCTGCCGGCGACGACCGATGCGGTGGGCCGCGACTGGAATGTGACCCTGGGCGGGAACGGCAAGACGGCTCCGACGCCGACGGTGGGGGACGAGCAGTTCCCGGCGAAATTCAGTTTTGATGTGAACGCGCCGCCGGATTGCACCAACGATTTTGTGGTGTACAACACCAATACGAACCTGCTGATTGCGTTCAACAATCTGTATGTGGGAACCAATCCCACCACCGGCGTGCCGAATGGCTACTGCAAAAACGCGCAAGGGACGCCGTTGAGCGTGCCGACGGTGATGTGGGCGTACAACATCAGCGAGTTCAGCGACGGGGTGACCAGCACTTCGGTGACGTTGTCGATCGACGGCACGCAGGTGGCGGTGGTGGAAAGCTCGCCGAAGCATGGGTCAGTGCTGCACATCATAAAATGGCACGCCGGGGACGGGACGATCGCTGCGCCGATGGCGCTGTGGGAAGCTCACGACGTCACCAATGACCCGGCGGACTGGGCCACCAACTGCGGCGGGAGCGGAAAGCTTGGGGCGTGCATGTGGACGGTGCCGTTCGCTGCGGACTATTTTTACTCGGGGCCTGCGGTGAAGCCGGCCGAGGCGCGAGCGAATTTTCGGGTGAGTCCGGATGCGCTAACGAAAGCGAAGGCCACGGACAGCAACTCGGCGCCGTATTACGACTACGCGAACGACATCGTCTATATCGGGACGGACAGCGCGAATATTCATCGGTTCGTTGATGTGTTTAACGGCGGGACGACCGCGGGGCCGTCGGAAACGGTGAATGGGAACGGATTGACGGGCTGGCCGCTGTACATGGATACGGTCTTGAATCCGGCGCTGACCGGCCCGATCGAGGACTCTTATTCCGGGCGAATTTTCGTGGCGACCGCGGACGGTTATCTGCGGTACGTCGAGACGGGGAACGGCGCGGCCACGCCGGGTGCGTGTTCTGGCGGCGGGACGGCGTATCCGTGCTTGAGCGCCAACAACTTTTCCGCGGGAACCTATGCGATTCCCGATCCGCCGGTGGTGGATTCGTCGGTGGGCACAGTGATGGTGTTCCAGGGCATCGATGGTTATGCCGGGACGGCGCAGGGGGAGACAGTGAATCCCGGTTACCTGCACGCGTACGCGGCGCAAGCGTCGACCACGTCATGCGTGTGCGGGGTGAGCGAAGTGCCGGGCGGGGCGTTTCAATTCGCGGATTTTGGAGTGGCCATTGCCGGCGGCGCGTCAATGCACAGCGGGGACTTCGATGAGGCGTATTACACCTACGCCGGCGGCGGGAGCGTGAGCGGGTGGATGTACGTGTGCGCGATCGATCCGTTGGGAGTGCGCGGGACGAGTGGAGGGAATAGCGCGCTGCGGCGGATTGAGTTCGACGAGAACGGAATATTGATTGGGACTCCGTTGCAGTATCTGGATGTGTCCACGACGAACTACGATGAATGCTCGCCGGTGACGGAAGTCTACAATCCGAATGCGTTGAGCGGGGCGGGCGAGGAATTGATGTTTTTTAGCGTGAAGACGAACAGCGTGGCGTGCAAGCTGCCGGCGGGTTCGAAGACGACGTATAACTCGAGTTCGCCCGGGGGCGGATGCTTGATGTCGTTCCAGGTGCAGGATGAGAGCGGGAACCCGTTCACGGCGGGGTTCGCGGCGGAGATTCCGGAGTCTGGAGGGACTAGCGGGATTGTGGTGGATAATATTTCGCCGCAGCCGCAGGCGTCCAGTATTTATTTTTCGCCGCTCGGGTATACCAAGGGCGGGGCGACCAATTATGGGGCTTGTACGTATGTGGGGTGCGCTACCAAGGTTACGCAGAATGGGTTGAATTGAGATTCTGGTTTTTGGGTAAAGCTGGAAAAAGACAAAAGCGTAAAAGAGTAAGTCAAGAACCCCACACGTAAAACCGACGTGTGGGGCACCCACCGGCAAATTCTGACTACCAAACCCGACTGCAAATTCTGAACTGCAACGTTCTAACTACCAAACCCGACTGCGAATTGTGACTACAACTTCTCACTACTTAGCCCGCTTCAACTTCGAGATCGAAACCAAGCGACGAACGACCGGGCTTGGTTCGCATAGACGCGAACTCGCTTTCGGAAATGCGGTGGGCTATACTGCGCCGATTCTAGTTAATTGGGAGTGGGAACTGGGGCGCTGCTGTTGCTGCGGTTCGCTGGCTGGCTACCTATGACACTGATCCTGCAAAGCCAAACTCTGGAGCATGTGGTAGTGATTCGGTGCGCGGGGCGCATCGTATTGGGCGATGAGATCAAGGCGCTGCAGGCGGAAGTGGAACGGCTGACGCGCACCAAGAAAAGAGTGGTGCTGCAGCTGGCGGAAGTGAATTACATCGATAGCGCGGCGCTCGGGGCGCTGGTGCGGCTGTTCGGCGTGCTGCGGTCTGGCGGCGGGGGACTGAAACTTTCGCAGCTCTCTCCCTTTGTGCATAAAGTGCTGCAGGCGACGAATTTGCTGGGGGTGATACCGAGCTACGCGTCGGAGAAAGAAGCGGTGGATGCGTTTTCCGAGAAGCTGGGGCCGCAGGAGAAAACATCGACGGCGCCGCGAACAAAAATCGTTTGCCTGGACAGCTCGAACGATCTTTTGGCGTACCTGAAGGCGCTGCTGACGCGGGCGGGGTATGAAGTGTTCACGACGAAGCAGACCGCGGATGCCCGGACCATGATCGTGGCGACCAAGCCCAGGCTGGTGATTTATGGTCCGGGAACGCAGAGCAGCGAGGCGGCGATGGGGAAATTTCGGGAGAGCTATCCGGGGGTGCAGGTGCTGGTGCTGCCTGCGGATTTTTCTACGGTGGACGCGAGCCAGGCGGGGACGGAGTTGCTGGAGCGAGTGCGGGCGATGTTTGGCGGCGCGGCGTAGGGAAATTGGGGGCATTGTTTCGTGCGTCGGAAGCCCCACACGTAAAGCCGGCGTTTGGGGCAACCACCGGCACCATCTAAATTCAAGAAAAACACCTGCAACAGCCCAATTCAAAACAATCCGCGATGCGTATGGGATCGGTGCGGTCCGATGTTCGCGGCGTTTGTAGTGTAAGATAGCTGGGCTAAATTAGGGGCGTAGCTCAGTGGTAGAGCAGTGGCCTTTTAAGCCAAAGGTCGTGGGTTCGATCCCCACCGCCCCTACCAAACACTGCGTTTTTACTGCATTCCACAGCGTTTTTAACAACAAAACACATTTAACAACAATTAAGTTAATTCACCCCGTACTGAGCGATGCGTGCCGAACGGTGTTCAACCGCATCCCGCTGCTGGTTTCCAACCACGTGGCCGTATATTCCCAGTGTGATTCGCGGGTCACTATGGCGAAGCTGTTTCTGCACCACAGCCGGAGTTGCACCGTCTGCGAGGAGGGAACTGGCAGCACCGTGCCTCATCGAATGGAACCCGCCGCGTGGAATGCCCAACTTCACCAAGAGCGGGTGAAGCTGTTTTTCGCGTAGCTTGTTTGCTGAGAATGGACGCCCTTTGCGATTGGCAAAAAGCAGTTCGCTCTTGCCGTCATGCTTCAACAGGTCGGGCAGATATGAACGAGACCCAAGCGCCGTCGCGCGTCTGATTGAACTGCTCACAAACTGGGGTTACTGCAGGTCCTGACCCTCACCGACTATCAGGCGCAAGCCAGCCCTTAGAGCACGAAGCACATATGAAGGAACTGCTCGTGCGCCAGGCGCAACTCAACCCCGCGACCAGGGGCCTGCTCCGATGGCAAATTCGTTGTGTTTCAGTGCAGAGGGAGCATACGATGCGCAATAGAGAGGTCTAAATCGGAAATTCCGGTTGAAACGCCCAAATGGCCCGGAGTGCAAATTGCGATGAAACCCAAAATGGAGATCCGCGGAAATCGTAAGTCACAGAAATCGACATTTGGAATGAAAAAAACGGTTCCTTTCCCGATCACATCTTCGCTTGGCCATGTGCTGGGAAGCAAACCGGAGGGGTAGAACGATGAGCGAGAACCGACCACACGTCGAGGCATCAAGGCCACTTGCGAACATAATTCCTGGCGCCCACGGAAGTCACGGACTCTTCCGCGCAGGGCGCGCAATGAGGCTGGTAATTGTTGGAGCGATCTCGGTCATCGTTCTTCTGGCGTTCATCACCAGTTGGATACAGAAATGGCTGTGGATGCGCCAGCTCGGCTACACCGGCGTCTTCTGGACACTCCTGTCGGTGCAGTGGGAACTGTTTTGCGCGGCTTTCGTTGTCGCACTTCTGTACCTCTGGATCAATCTTCGCGTTGCGGCGAGATACGGCGCTACTTTTCCTGCGGGTAATTTGATGGGCGAGTCTGCCGTTGCCGCCAAACTCGGCATCCGGATATCTCCCACGGTCTTGAAACTGGCTATGGGCACAGTCGCTGCTCTCGCCGGTCTGATCTTTGCGCTCACCTTCTATGCGCAATGGGATACGTATCTCCGCTTTCGTTATGGCGGATCCTTTGGGTTGTCCGATCCTCTTTTCGGGGTCGATGTCGGGTTTTATCTGTTCCGCCTCCCCTTTTATGAGCTCTTACAGGACAGCCTGACCGCATTGGCGTTGATCACGCTCCTGGCGGTCTTGGTCTTCTACGTGTACTCCGGGTTGCGACGGCTCAGCGACCGCGGACAGATGGCAGGCAGGAGCGCGAAGGCCGTTTCACATCTGTCCATTCTTTTCTTCGCTCTGGTCGCCAGTTGGGGATGGGGGTTTTACCTGGATCACTACGAACTCCTCTACTCCACTCAGGGAGTGGTCTACGGAGCCGGCTATACGGCGGCTCATGTGACCCGGTTCGCCTTTTGGATCATGGTCGGCGCCGCGGCGGCACTATGCGCGCTGCTTGTGCTCAATATCTTCCGGCCGCGATTGAGAGCGATCGTTATTGGATCCGGAATTTACGTGGCCTTGTACCTCACCGCCGTTTTGCTGGCACCCACCCTCTTTCAGAGTTTCATGGTACAGCCAAATGAGCTGGCCCGCGAGACTCCGTATCTCAAGAACAACATAGAGTTTACTCGACAAGCTTATCGGCTCGACGCGATCCAGGAAACATCCTACCCGGCGCTAGCCGACCTAACGTCCGAGGTGATTGCGAGAAATCAAGACACGATCCAGAACGTCCGTCTCTGGGACTCGCGCCCGTTGCTTCAGATGTACCAACAAGCCCAGGAGATACGGCTCTACTATCAATTTTACCAGGTTGATGTGGACCGCTACCACCTGCCGGACGGTTACCACCAAGTGATGCTTTCGGCCCGCGAGCTCTCCGCGGAACTCCCCGCTGAAGCCCAAACCTGGGTTAACCAGAAGTTGCAATTCACGCATAGCTATGGCCTCGTCATGAGCTTCGTCTCGAAGACGATCGGGGGCGGGTTTCCGCAGTACGTTCTTGAGAATATCCCGCCCGAATCCGCCTATGGCCTGACCATAGACCAGCCTTCCATCTACTACGGCGAGTCGATGCCTGGATATCGGATCGTCGCAACGGGCGCTAAAGAGTTTGACTACCCCAAGGGGAACCAGAATGTCTATATGAGCTACGCCGGAACAGGGGGGATCCCGCTGGACAGCTTGTGGAAGCGGCTCTTGTTTGCCTGGACTCAGGCCGATGTCAATATACTGTTTACGTCCTATCTTCGGCCGGAGAGCCGGATTCAGATCTGGAGGCGCGTTCAGGAGCGTGTGGAGCAGATCGCTCCGTTCTTACGCCTCGACCAGGATCCCTACGCCGTGGTGAGCGGGGGCAAACTGTACTGGATCCAGGATGCCTACACCGTCTCGGACCACTTTCCCTACTCCAGTCCTCACACGGCGGCCTTTGAGGACGGGCTGAACTATATTCGAAACTCCGTAAAGGTCGTTGTCGACATGTACGACGGAACCGTCCGGTTTTACGTCATGGATCCGAACGATCCCGTCCTGGCGGTCTACCGGCGGGCTTTTCCGGGCGTTTTCATGGACCTGAACCAGCTTTCGCCGGATCTGAAAACGCATCTGCGTTATCCGGAGGATCTCTTCTCCATCCAGGCCGATCAGTACAGGACATTCCACATGACGGTTCCGCAAGTCTTCTATAACCGGGAGGACCTCTGGGTGTTCCCCAACGAGACGTACGGGGGAACGGTCGCGCCCATGCAGCCCTATTATATCCTGATGAAGCTCCCCGGAAGCGACCGGCTCGAGTACCTTCTCATGACTCCTTTCACGCCTCAGAAGCGGGATAATATGATCTCCTGGATGGCCGCCAGGTGCGATTTCCCCGAATACGGGAAGATGCTCTTTTACCAACTTCCCAAGGAGAAGCTGATCTACGGCCCGATGCAAATTGAGGCGATGATCGATCAGAACACCACGATCTCCGAGCAATTGACCCTGTGGAACCAAAAAGGATCGCGAGTCATTCGCGGAAACCTGATCGCGGTACCGATCGAGAACTCCTTTCTCTACGTGGTGCCGGTTTACCTCACGGCGGAAGGCACCGACTTCCCACAACTCAAGCGCGTAATCGTGATTTCGGCGGACAAAGTGGCGATGGAGCCTACACTCGATGAGGCAATCCAATCCGTCTTCGGGACGCAGCAACCCCAGAACGCTGCACCGGCGCCGCGCGGGCAACCGGAATTGGGCCAGGCGCGGGCGCAGTTCGACGAGGCCCAGAAGGCAATGCAGCAGGGGGACTGGGAGAAATTCGGCAAGGCGATGGAAGCGCTCAAGCGCCTGCTGGCCGGGCCCGCGCAATAGGTGTGCGGCGGACTCATCGAGGAATATCTGACGCACTCTCGGACGAAGAATATGTGGGTTGCCCTTCGCGCAAATCATGCCGTGGCAAATAGTGGACCTGCTAGGTGGCTCTCTTTATGCTGAACGAGAAAGCGAAGCGGTTCTCGGTCATCTTGATCTGCGTGATTTGTTTCGTTTTCTCGTGGGGCTATCTGGATGGTTGGAGATATCGAAGAGAATGCCACCCCAACGATATCGATTCTATTGCGATCCACAGTATCATTGCGATTCATAGTATCAAGGCTTCCAGTCCCGATTGGCCGCCACAGGCCCTGTACCAATATCAATGCAAACAGCAGATATATGCTTCGTATGCCCCCACTGATGCCCGCGCGACACTTCTAGAGCAAGGCCAACCGGTGTATTCTCAAGGCGCGGATTCTAGCGACGTAGAGAAAGCGGGCATGATCGTGGCCCTTACGACTGGTTTCAGCTTCGTAAAACACCACGGAGCCGCCGGATACGCCAGTAGGTTCGGCGAACAAGACAAGATCGTTCTCGCAGCAGCAGGGCTGCTTGGGTATTTTGGCGGACGGTGGGTTTCCCTCCAAGTGAAGCCGTCGTGCTGCGACAAGGCAATTCTTGCAAAGCTGAGCGACGCGAACTACTGGAACCAGTTACTCCACGAATCTGTCAGAAATGCGTGTAATTCTGCCCGTGTGGATGTGCATGGCAGCCCCGCTTATCTTGTCGAACGATTGGATGGAATCAAAAGCTTATTCCCGCATTACCCGGGTGCCCGCCCGGACGTAGATGGGTGGCTGTTTTCATACAAAAGAGCAAACGATGCTAAGTCGGTTATAACGGAAGATGTCGTTGCCGGGTGTACCAGATCTTTGGGCGGGACACTGCAG
Organism: uncultured Acidobacteriota bacterium; assembly: GCA_963725655.1. Taxonomy (GTDB): domain Bacteria; phylum Acidobacteriota; class Terriglobia; order Acidiferrales; family UBA7541; genus CAVRXT01. The sequence goes on from CAVRYY010000002.1 coordinate 509,445, forward strand.
TACATAGACGGCCATCCTGAGATTCTAAAGGCTGCCTACCCCGATTCACCTGCCCCGCAACTCACGGTTCGTATGCCGATTGCCGACCGGTCTACGCTGGAAGCTCTCAATGTGTCCCTTCCTGCCCGTTATCAGTTCGCGAGTTATTCCCAAGGTAAGGATTTCCGGAAATCGGTTGTCGATCCGTCCCTGCTTTGCATATTCCTGCTTGTGGTATGCGTAGTTCTTCTCATTCGCCAAAATGCCTGCGCGCCGAAGCGTCAGTGACGATGCTGTTAACGCCGCCAGCCGGACAAACAGCGTTACCGCGGGCGTGGGCGCTGATGATTTACGGGCTAGGTGCTGAACCAGCATGAGCACCGCCAACGGCAACGAGAAGCACTTGCGAGACAGCCATTCATTTCTCGGGGGCCGCATGCTTTAAGTTCGAAAACGGCTATGGAGCGGTGGCAGCAGTCGTCTGGGGAATGGCTGCGCTCGCTCGCGCGAGATGCTTTTGCAACTCGTCCTGAGCCTCCTGCGGAGCGATCAGCAGCAGCCGGTCGCCGGGCTGCAATAGCGTATCGGGCCGCGCCAGCAGCACCGACTTGCCGCGCACGATGGCTACGATTTTGGCGTCGGCAGCGCGCCCGGTGAGAACGCGCGACTGAATCTGCTTTCCCGCCCAGGGACTCTCAGGCCGCAGTGTGCCGATCATCAACTGCGAGCCATCTGGAAGATCCAAGGCGACCCCCGATTGCAAGAGCGCAGCCAGATGCAGATGATTCATCTGCGGCGGTAGCGAAACCTTGCCCTGTTCCAGCAGCCGCACTGCAATTCGCACATTTTCAGCTCGGTGCGCCGGCGAGTCGGCTCTTCCGGCCACCTGAGCCTCGTACAAGCTCCCGTACTTGCAAAGCGATGAGAGATTGATTTGAATCAGGTAGCTCAGCATCACCGCCAGCCCCGCGGGAACCAGAAGCTGGTAGCCGCCGGTCATCTCCGCAACCATCAGCAAGGTAGCAATGGGGACTCGCGCCGCGCCTCCGAAAACCGCCGCCATCCCCACGATCACCAGCCCCGCAGAATCGTGGTGAAAAATTCCAGCAAAAGCTCCGCCCAGCATCGCCCCCACGTAAAGGCTCGGAGCAAAAACGCCGCCCGAACCGCCCGACGACACGGTGAGCGACAATGCCACTATTTTTGCAACAAGCAGCACAAGGAGTAAATGCAATGCCAGGCGGCCGTCAATCGCTTCCTGAATCCAGCCGTATCCGCCACCCAGCACTTGCGGCAAGCGCAGCGCCAGCAATCCCAATCCTAAACCGCCGATTGCCGGCTTGATCCACGCGGGAACTCGCAACGCCACAAACGCGTCCCGTATTCGATAAAAGACTTCAGGAAGGATTGTCGCCACCACGCCACTCGCGATTCCCAACGCCGCGTACCAGCCGTGCTCTACCAGTCCGGTAGCGGACAAAACGCGCGCTGGCACCTGAAATAAAGACCGCCACCCCACAAACCACCCGTTCACGGCATAGGCCACAATAGCGGCAAGCATGCAATAAATGAGGGCATCAGCCTCGAAGTCCATGCCCCCATACAAAACTTCCACCGCGAAGATGGCCGTGCCGATGGGCGAGCGGAAAATCGCGGAGAGTCCGCCCGCCATTCCCATCAAGACCAAAAGCCGCCTTTCTCTTTCGGGCCGATGCAGCAGTGACGCGTACACCGAGCCGAAACCGGCGGCGATCAGCGCTATCGGACCTTCGCGGCCCGCGGATCCGCCCGACCCGATCGTGATTGCCGACGCCAGCATCTTCACCGGCGCCACGCGCGCTCTCAATACCGATCCGGTGTAGTGCACCGCTTTTACGACGGTGTCCGTACCGTGGCCCTCGGTCTCCGGCGCCAGACCGTAAACGAGAGCGCCGGAGATCAGCCCGCCCAATGTCGTAGCTACCGGCACGAGCCACAATCCATGGGGACCAATCACCACCCGAAGTACGCCGCCCTCTTCGGGAAGTCCCGGTGGACGATAACCGGCAATCCACGTCAGGAAGAAATACTGGGAGAGACGCAGCATCCACATAAAAATTTGCGCGCCCAGGGCGCCGATGACGCCGAGTAGAACCGAGTCGAAGAGGAGTCGCGGCTTGTCTCCGCCCTGCATCCTAAGTTTGTACCATTTTGACGACTCGTCCGACAATCACGTGAGGAAAGCTGGACACCGTCCACAAATGCGCGAACTGCGAACATGCTTTCTTCGAAAACGATTCCGGGAGTAAAATTGTTCGGGATGCTTGGCGAGCCGCGAAAATGGACCGTCATCTCCGAATAGAACGATCTTCGACTGAGAACCCGAGCCTTCTATGAAAGACAGCGCGGTCCGCCTGCGAAGGACAAAGGATCTGTACGAGTACACGATCGCAGCGCTCGATACGGATATTGGAAAGGTGCATGATTTCTACTTCGACGATGAGCAGTGGACCATCCGTTACATTGTCGTTGCCACTGGACTGATCGTTTCGGGACGAAAAGTTCTCATCTCTCCATTGGCTCTGCGCCATCCGGCCTGGAGCCCGCTGCACATCAATGTAAATCTCACGTCGAAACAGGTCGAGAACAGTCCGAGCATTGATCTCGATAAACCTGTGTCGCGCCAACACGAGGCTGAACAACACAAGCATTACGGATTGCTCCGCTATTGGGAAGGAATAGGTGTGTGGGGTTCGTGCTCAAATCCAAAGGCACTTGCGGAAGCGTCTCGCAGTGAATCGAAAACGGGAGCGCAGAATTCGTCCGCTGGAACGCATCTGCGCAGCGCCCGTCAAGTCACGGGCTACCACATTCAAGCGACCGACGGCGAAATTGGTCACCTGGAAGATTTCTTGTTTGACGGGGAGACCTGGGAAATTCGGTACGCGGTCATTGACACGAAGAACTGGTGGCCGGGCAAAAAGGTGCTGTTAAGACCTCAATGGATCAAGCGAGTGAGCTGGGCCGATCACGAAATTTACGTAAACATGTCTCGCGAGGTCATTCGAAAAAGTCCGCAGTGGAATGCGGAGCGGCCAGTTAGCCGGGAATATGAGCTTCGCCTTCATAAACACTACGGCTACGCGCCCTATTGGACGCCGGAAGAATGAAAGCGTCCCCTGTCCCTTCGCCAACCGGCAAATTGGGCTTCTTATTGTAAATCCTGCTGCGTTCGCATCGTGTACCGTGGGAGACCCCTGTGAGTACCAAAGTCCTCAGCAGCGTTGCTGTTCCTGCCAAAGTTATTTGGCCAGAGGCTGCAAGACACGCCGATAGTGGACGAGGTCGTCGCTCGATAGCACCCCCACGACTCGATCACCTCCGCCGCCGTTCAGCACATGGAGCTGATTGACGCCATCCCGCCCCATCTTCTCGAGAGCCGTCCACAGTTCGGCCGCAGGCTGAATCGATACGGGCCGATCGGCGACGGCGAACGCCTTCAAGTCATCATCGAAACCCCGAAAGGAAGCCGCAAACATGGGGCGTTTACTTGCTCAGGTCCAAACCTAGCGCACCATCGGTAATCATTTGAGACGTTTCGACACGAGATGGTCGGCAATCCGGATTGCATTGGCGATGATGGTCAATGAGGGATTAACAGCGCTCGCCGAGACGAAACACGACGCGTCGACAACGTACAGATTGTCCAGGTCATGGGCCTTGCAGTTCGGATCGAGAACGCTCGACGGCCGCTCTCTCCCCATTCGGCAAGTTCCGTTCTGGTGGCCGACACCTTCTATGGGAATGCGCTTTTTGAAATAGGCGTGGAGCGGCACGGACGTGGTGGCGTGGCCCGCTCTTTTGAGAATGTCGACCCACCGATCTTTGAGGCGCTCAAAACTCTCCACATTATTGGGCGTGTAGGAGAGCTGGATGCGATAGGGAGCGTTGTCGGAAACGGGTTCAGATTCGTTGGTGTGGCCCGTGTCTCCGGAGGGATGCGGGCCGCCAAGCCCCGGCTGGCTGTTTTCGACGGCGAGCGCTGGCGTATTGTGCAAGGTGACGCGGTTGTCGGGATCGGGTAGATCCTCCGTTGTGAGCCACCACGGAACGGCGTGGTGCTTCATGGTTTCGAGGACGAAGCCGGGCGTCAGCGGCGGGGCGTCGCCTTTCATCATTTCCGAGTGGAAGCTGCCTACCGGTTGGACCTGGCCCAGAGGATATGGATAATTCGGGTCTGTATCCCTCAGATAGAAGTCATTCGTGCCCCAGGTCTTCGTGTAAGAGTCTTCATTCCGGTCCGTCGAGATGGCGAGCAAGGCATCCGCCTGGTGATACATGAAATTTCGGCCGACCTGGTCGGAGGAGTTGGCAAGCCCGTTGGGGTGCTTGTCGTTGGCGGATGCCAGCAGAATCACAGCCGAGTTCACGGCGCCGGCACAAAGGCAAAAAAGATCGGCCGAGTAGCTCACGGTTCGCCCGCCGCTCGATGGAGGAGCAAAGTCTTCGGGGCCGACGCCATGGCCTGAGTGAATCACTTCGACCGTCGTAATTTCTGTGCCATTCGCATTCGTGAGGAGACGCGTAACCCGCGAGTTCGTCATCAAAGTCACATTGGGGAGATTCAGGATCTGACGGATGCAATTGATATCGGCATCGGATTTGGCATGCACCAGACACGGATAACCGTCGCACGTGTCGCAGCGCACGCATTTGGATTCGAGCGGCGCGGTCTCGTCGCGCTTCAGCCCGAGCGGGATGGGAAATGTATGGATGCCGAGCTTCCGCACGGCGTCTTCGATGGACTGCATGCGCGGCTCATTGGCGAGTGCTGGGAAAGGATATTTCCTCGAATGAAACGGCTCGGTGGGGTCAAAAGAGCTTCCGTAGCCGCCGGGTACGGCGGGTGCCGCGCCAAGGTCGCCATGAACGTGAAAGAGCTCTTCGGCGCGGGTATAAAAAGGCTCCATCTCGGCGTAGGTTATCGGCCAGGCGGGAGAGATACCGCCCTGGTGCCGGATCACGCCAAAGTCCTCCGCACGCATGCGGAACATGGCGGCGCCGAACACTTTGGTCTGTCCGCCCACGAAGTAAGATTGTTGCGGGTGCAATTCCTTACCGTCTTTGTCCTGCCAGATTTCTTTGGTGTGATAGCGGTTGTCGAGAAAAACGGCCGAAGTATCCCAGTTGAGTTTTTCCTGAGGCATGAAGGGCCCACGCTCAAGGATTAGAATCTTCTTGCCGGCCCGCGCGAGGTGCAACGCGAGAGTCCCGCCCCCCGCACCGGTACCGATCACAATTGCGTCGTATCGTATAGGCATGCCGACTACGATAGCAGACCGGCTCAGTTGAACGCAGTCGTCATTCGCGCGTGTTAAGAGGCGAGATCACAGGCAATCGGCCCTCACGTTTGTGCGCGATCGCCTGACGGATGATTTTTGCGGCGCGGGCATGGAAATCGTGGTCCCATAGGACTGGCGGCGCGTATCGGTTCCGCCAAATCGAGCACGGCAAGTAGAGGTCATCCAGTGAGATTGCAAGACAAAGTAGCCGTCGTGACGGGGGCCGGAACCGGGATCGGTCAGGCCGTCGCACTCGCATTTGCCGAAGCCGGCGCCGCCGTCGTCGTGGATTACGTCGGTAGCGCATCCGTTTCAGAGGACACGATCAAGAAGATTAGCGCCATTGGCGGAAAGTCCCTCGGGGTCGATGCCGATATTTCCCGTCCAGACGATGTCAATGAGCTGATCCACAAAACGGTCGCCGCCTTTGGCAAGCTCGACATCTTTGTGAATAACGCGGGAATCGAGAAGAAAATTGCTTTCGTGGACTATCCTCTCGACGAATGGCAGAAGATCATGGCGGTCAATCTCACCGGACCTTTCCTATGCTCGCAAGCTGCGGCCAGGCAGATGATCCAGCAACGAAAGGGCGGCCGAATCATCAACATCTCGTCGATCCATGAGGATCTTCCGATGCCCACGAACGCCCCCTATTGCGCCTCGAAAGGCGGTTTGCGAATGCTCATGCGCACGATTGCGGTCGAACTCGCTCCTCACCAAATTACGGTGAATAACATCGGGCCGGGCGCAATCTACACGCCAATCGACCGCGATGTCGAAAGCGACGCCAAATTAAACGATCAGATTTTGGCGGAAATTCCCATGGGACGCTGGGGCAAGCCCGAAGAGGTCGCTCAGCTCGCCGTGTATTTGGCTTCCGATGCGGCTGCTTACGTGACGGGCAGTACGCATTTCATCGATGGCGGTATGCTGAGATATGCCGGTCGCCTGTAGCTGCCTAATCAGCCATGCAACCACGCAAGAAAGACTCCGCGGCATGAACATCTGGTCGAGTAACCATGTCGGAGCACCTGCAAGTCATTGCTTCCTAGTCTTCCACCTCAACCAGGTAGTCGCGACCTTCCCATGAATTTCTTTCCGGCCAAAAGAGAGTGAATCGAAGCGGCGCCCGCTGGGCTAATGTTGTCGGAATATCGATGAACTCAACCCCGAAGATGGTCGGTGCGGACGCTTTATCGTTGACCGTTCGCCAGTCATCGCCCGTCCAATGGAGACGGAAAGAAGCCGGAACCTGGACGCGCAGCGTGTAACCTCTTTTTACGACGCGCACCTGACGATTCGGTTTCCAGATCTCGAATAATTGGCAAGACTTGCGATCTCCGAGGTAGCGGTGTGCTACTTCAGGAATCAGATCGAAAACGCGACCATCGGACGCGGACCTAAGGAGCTTGATGTACTCTGCGTGAGCCCACATCAAAGGCATGGCCGAGCCCGTCGGGCGGCCAAGGAACATATACTTTTCCGGCTTGTCCTGCTCATCCCAGACCTGCTCCGGCAACAGACCCGTCGCCGAGGCAAAGCGTTCAATCGCTCGTATGAACGGTTTTATATCTTGTCCCGCAGCGAGTTCAAAATGCGCCCGCTCTCCCGTCAGAAGCGGCCACGCACGGCCTTTGCCCCATCCGGCGTAAGGACCGCCGCTTTCTCGCTGGCCGTAGCCATCGTGATTGTAACGATGCCAGACGGGTCCGATGGGAGTATTCACTTTCAGTACCGCATCGACCACCTTCAGTGAATCGACAATCAACGGATCGTCCGGTTTTCGAATGCCGTAACGGACCAACTCAAGGAACCCCGCATCGACGATTTCCTTCGCCGGAAATGAATTGTTGGTGCCTGGTGCAAGGTTTGCAATTTTCAGCACTCCCGAGTTCGGGTCTTCTGCTGGCGTAGAATTGTCCACATCGTCCGGCAGAATCCTTATGTAGTGGCGTCGAACGCCTGGGACCAGAGTCCCTTGGGTTGTGACCGTCCACGCCTCGACATGAGATTCTAGAAAGTCGGCGTATTGCTCGAGGAACTCCGCAGCGGCTTTATTCCCTCGCTGCCGGCAAAAATAAGCCGCGCCGATCAGGGCCGCAATATTGGAGGCCAACGTGGATGGAGAATAACCGCTGGCTTCCTCCCATCGTTCCTGTTCCGTCACCGGCCCATGCCGCAGCAAGTAACTCGCGGCTTTCAAGACCATGGGGTAGGGGTCGAAATCCTGAAGGACATTCTGCTGGCTGAGGCGTAAGGCCAGCAAGATGGGGAAGGCGACCTCGTCCAGTTGGATTCCCCGCCAATACGGGTTCCCGTTAACCCAGAAGTTCTGCGCGAAGCCGCCATCTTTCTCCTGAGAAACGGCAAGATAGATGAGTGCGCGCAGGGGTGTGGCCGTCTCGCCTGAAGCGAGCAGAGCGGAGGCGCTGTTGACCATGTCTCGCGTCCAAACCAGGTGATATCCCCCTTGGTCTTTGTCACCTCGCGCTTCTCCCCAAGGAATCGAAAGAGAAGCGATCAAGGCGCCAGGATAGGACTTGTCCTCGTGCGCGAGAAGCAAACTGAAACTGCTGTGATACAGATTGCCTTTGTCACTCGAAAACTTCTCTAACGGAGACTGGTGCGCGGCAGTACGGTCCCATTGCTCGGTGTAGCGCTTGTGATGCTCTTCAAAGGGGGTGCCCAGCGCCTGAAAGAGTGTCGCAATCGCGTGGTGTTGTGTATCTCCAAAAGCAAGGCCAAGTGTGAACTCGCGGTGAGCACTTACATCGACTTCCCCGGTGAGCGCTACATTGCCGTCACTCGCGTGACCGAATTCCCAGTCCATCTGAAAGTTTCCCGCTAAATCGGTCCAGCCGTCGCTACGGCCGACATACCCACACGAAACGCGAGAAAACGGCACTGTGGCGGCCAGGGCCAGCCACGTTCCTTGTTTCTGCGCCATAAGAATCTTTCGGCCGTTTAATTCGGCGACATATCCATTGTTCCCCCATCCTCCGACTTCCAGGTGAGGAGCGCATAGGGCGTACAGCCGCAGCTTTGAAACGAACGATTCGTCACCCGTCACCTTCGTGCGCTGGAGAACGCATGCAAGATGAGGGTCCGTGATAATTTCCTTCACCACGGCGTAGCGGCCGTGGGGATCGGAGTTCGTGCAGCGGTAGCCGAGGGCGTGATCGGATAAGCGCTCGAATTTGGACTTGAGATGGCGCTTCTCCTCGTGGAAAAAGCTCTTTCCGTCAGTAATCAGGTATTGAAGGTCGCGGAGCTGCGGCCGATCGACGGTTGGGTAATAGACCTCCGTGACGATTCCGTTCCAAAGCGTGAACCAGATTTGGCTGGATACTGCGTACGCGGTTCCGACCCCGTCTTTGCCACCATGGGTCCATCTGGGATGAATTCCGGGGCTTCCAAACGCTCCATTCTCATTGTCCAACTTGGTCATCTTGCTTCTCCCGTCTTGGCTCTGTCCGCGTTCGGTTTCCTATTGGATTACTGGAGCGAGGGCGATACAACTCAATCCCAAAATAAAGAATACAAACATAATCGCGAGGAGGCCCTTGACTCGCTTTCCCGCACCATGAAACTCCTTCCATACAAAAATTCCCCAGATGGCGGAGATCATCGTGTTGCCTTCGCCAAGCGAGAACGAAGTGGCGGGACCAATCATCGGCACGTAGGAAGCCACAAAGTTGGCAATCGTGCCGATGCCCCAAATCACCCCGCCTAATATTCCCCATGCATGCAGGCTCAACTGTCCCTTGAAATAGTCTTTCATTTGCAGCGGCTGACCGCTGACTGGCCGGCGCATCAAGGCATAATTCATCGGAAGGTTGGACACGACGGCACCCAAGGAGAAAACGAAAAACACCGTGTAGGGCCCTAGGTGGTTGGGCCCTGTCAGCGCCTTGGCGACGAACGGGTAGAAGAGCCCAACGGCAACACCGCAGGCCAGACTCAATCCGACCCCTTTTGTCGTGGCCTTCGCGCCCCCAGACAATCCGCGATACGCCATCGCATCGAGCACGATGGCGATACAAATCAAAGCAATTCCGCCAAAGAGGAGAATGGGATTCCCTTTGGGCGAAATGATGTAGTTGATGATGGCTCCGATCACCAACGCAAGGCCTGCTCCTATCGGGAACGCCACGGCCATGCCGGCCACAGATATCGCTGCCACGAGAAGCAGATTTCCGACGTTGAAGATTACGCCACCGAAGAAAGCCTCCAGAAGACTCCGGACGCTTGCGGCATTTAGATTCTGAAAAAAGCTGTCCGGCGACGCGGAGTTCCTGCTTCCGAGGGTCAAGCCGAACGCTAGCGCGCACGCCAAAAGGCCCCAGACATAATCCCAGTAGAAAAGTTCGAACCGCCAGCCTTTGTCAATCTTCTGCGTGTTCGCCCAGCTCCCCCAGCACAGCATGCTGACCAGCATGAGAATGAGAGCAGCCCGGTAGGTATGCGGGATAAACAATCGTCACCTCGGCCACAGCTGGGCGAATAGGTCACGTCGTGCAGGAGAGCTCAAAGTCGACGCACTCCGCTCACTTCTTGAGCCAGTCCCTGCTCCGCCTCGGGCGCCAGCAGGCTGGTCAGAAGCGGGGGCAACTGCCAACGGCAAACACGTCAGGGATCTTTGTTTGGTCGATTTCCCAGTGCTTGTGTTCCATTTGCATCTTCACCATCATTCCAGTTGATGCTTTCCTGGCTGAAGCGGTCGAGCACTTGGTCGCCTTTGATTTTGCCGAAGTAGTCCCATGCCCACTCCACAAAAGCCTCGATTTTCGCGCGAGTCGTGCATAACAAGGCTGCGTGTACGCCTATCCAAGCGGCAAATGCAATCGCGCCCTGGACTTCGTGGCGGTGCTCACCGATTTCGGCCACCGCTGCGTTGCGTCCGATCATTGCCATGATGCCTTTGTCAAAATAGTCGAAGGGCTTTCCTGGTTCGCCGGCGATATCAGCCGCGATATTTTTCGCGCACCACTTGCCCGACTGCTCGGCGACCGACGCGAGCTGCGGTAATGCCTTGCTGTCGTCACCGGAGATGTTGGCGAAGTCTCCCAGAGCATATACCCCCGGAAAACCTTGGACCGTGAGATCGGGCTGAACATTGATGCGCCCGCCTTTTCCGGGCTGGGCCCCGATATTGTTTGACAGAGGCGACGCTCCAAGACCTCCGGCCCAGATGACCGTGTGAGTGGAAATCTTGCTTCCATCGGCGAGCACGACATGGCCGGAACCCACCGCCTTTACGGCAGTATTGAGGCGGATTTCGACGCCCCGTTCCTCCAGCATCTTCGTGGCATAGGCCTGCGCTTTTGGCGAGAACGTACTCAGCACAGCGGGCCCCAAGTCGATTAGAAAAATGCGGGCCTCGCTCAGAGGGAGATTCGGGTACTCGTCCTTTAGCGCTCGGTGAAGCAAGTCACCCAGCGTTCCTGCCATTTCGGCGCCGGTGGGGCCGCCGCCGACTATCACGAAGTTGAGCGCTCCTTTCGCGATAAGTGAAGGGTCGCGGTCCGCGGACTCCAGGACTGCGATGATCCGTGACCGCAGCAACTCAGCGTCGTGCAGTGAGTACAGGGGATAACTGTTCTTGTCGGCCCCGGGCGTATCAAAAAAGTTTGCCTGCGACCCGGCCGCTAACACCATATAGTCGCCCCGATACGTCTGCCCCTGAACCGTTACGGCGGTCCGCGTGTTGAGGTCGATGGAGACGATCTCCGCCATCTTCACCTCAATATTGGCATGGCGTATTAGGATATTTCGCAAACTGAAGGAGACGTTGCTGGGAGCCAGAACGCCGGCAGCCACCTGGTAGAGCAATGGCTGGAACTGGGTGAAGTTGTGCTTGTCGATCAGCGTGATTCGAACTTCGGGATGCGCCGCGAGCTTTCGGGCACAGTTGAGTCCGGCGAAGCCGGCTCCGACGATGACAACATGCTTCATTGCCGTGACCATACCCGCGCACATCATATACGCCGCCATCCAATAAATGTGTTCCTTTCTGGACAGAAGACCCCAGTCCCAGCGTCTAAGGTAAGTTTAGGATCGCGCGCTGTTGATCCGAAGTCAGGAGAAAAAAAAGGAGACTTATAATAGCTGAAATGTGCGCACGCCCCGCTTGTTCGCGCCGGCAACGTGGGCGAAGTATTGCAGCAATGAATGCGCGCCAATGGAAAAGAGGCCGGACATCGATACATCGTGCGAACACACCGGCTGCAAGGGCAAGACATGCTCGGCGGCCGGCTTGCAAATCCGTTGTGTCGACGGCGCCAGAAGCATACGATGTGCCGGCCAGCGCAATATAACTCTGCGTGGAAGCTGTGGTTCCTCTGGAGGGATTATGCAGGCTCTACATCGAAGGGCGGTTTTTCCAGGGCTTCTCCTGGCTGCACTTGCGGCATCGGTTGGCTTGACAAAGGCCAAGACCGCATCTGTGGACAAAACCGAGGTCGAACGCGGACGGTATCTGGTGGAAGAAGTGGCCAAATGTGCGGAATGTCACACACCGCGCAATGCGCAAGGTGAACTGGATCCTCACGCTTGGCTGCAGGGAGCTCCGATCTGGATCACGCCGGTGCATCCAAACCCAAATTGGGCGGAGCGCGCTCCGGCCTTGGCGGGCTTTCCGAGTTTGTCAGAGCAGCAGGGGGAACGGGTCTTGGAGAAAGGAACAGGGCCTGAGGGCGAAACTCTGCGGCCGCCGATGCACATCTATCACATGACTCATGAAGATGCGAAGGCGATCATTGCGTATCTGAAGTCATTGCGGGAGCCAGGGCACTAGCTCGCGGAAGCGGCCTTCTAAATGAATGTCTTAGGTTGTCGACCAGAGCCGCTCTCCGAAAAGTGAATGCTGAATTTGAGCATCGAATCTTGCGTTTTCAGTTTGACTTAAGAGGCGAAATCACGGCAAAAGCGCCGGAGTCCGCAATCGTAATATTGTCGACGCACGCGGATGAGCGTCTGATCGACCAGGCCAAGAGGATCGGTGCCCGGGCATACGTTGCCAAGACAAAAGTAGGGCGAGGCGCTCGTCAAGGCCGTCGAGTTGGCGATTGCGGGCGGAGACTTTGTTTTGATGGACTGACGCGGGTAATTGAGGGGATGGCGCCCGCGTTCATCGTCCCGCAGGTGGCTGCCGGACTACAAGCGCATCCCGAATCTAAAATCGTTTTCGTAGGTATTCAATCACTAAGTAGCCAAGCAGTGCGCAAATGACCGCAATGACGAAATTAGTGGCCGTGAAAATATCTTGAACGGCGATAGCTAAGCTCTTTCCCTCGCCATTTGTACGGGTAAATTGCCCCATCAAAAGATTGGAATAGAACAGGAAGAAGATGAAACCGATCTCAATCATCGGCCTCCAAATCCTTCCCGGCTTTCCCGGCTGTTTAGGGTTCGAAGTCATCGGTTAATTGATGCGCGTAACCCGTGTTCTCGTCACGATAGGCGACTTTGTCTGCCGCTGCGCAAACCGGCGCGCTTTTTTCAAGGTTGATGTATACGCGCGCGAACGCCTCGCCGTCCCCGAAATACACATTCACGCGCCAATAATGATGCTTGCAGCGTCGATCCTTGCCCAACTTTGCTGCCTTTCTCATTGCCACCGCCGACCGTCCTCTCAGGCATAACTTTTGCAGCCTCGAATCCGCCATTGTAACGCGCACCCCGCCGCTCCAGGGCAAGGTCTACGACCTCGGGCTCGGTTTCCCCGCCCTCCGCGCTGCGCTTGTGCAGGCGGGTGATCCCCCTCCGATCCCTCGCCCTTCCGCCGTCGAGGCCCCGCGCACCTTCCTCCTTTATCGAGGCTGCATGACGCGGCCTCGGAACGTGGAAGGACAGTCCAACATGAATACCGAAGCCACACTCATCGTCGCACAACTCAAGCAATTCACCGGCAGCGAGCAATTCTATCGCCACGGCTTAAGCCGGAACCACATCTATACCGAAGGCGTGCAATTCCTGGCCGAACGCGCCCAGGCTTACTGGCTGCTCGACAAGATCGCGCTTCACGGCTCATCCAAGATCGGCTGCGAACGCTTTCAAGTGTGGAAATTAACCGTCAATCCCAACGGCTCGGCGACGCTCACGACGGAAGACGGAAAAGACAATGTATTGCGCGCTGAAAACTTGTCGTACACCGATTTCCCACTGCAGGAGATCGCCCTCTGGTCTGTTCGCAATGAGCTGAATGGCTACACCATCATGCTGCCGAGTGAATACTGATCTGCCGGGAACGGTGCGGGAGGAACATATGGTCTTATTCGTGCAGGACGACGCTGAGAAGAGAGTTGTCGACCGTGATGTCACTGTTGTAACGGATGAAACCAAGTTTCCTGAATTTATTCATGAACAGATTGACTCTCGATCGTGTGGTGCCGACCATTTCCGCCAAAGTTTCCTGCGATACCTTCGGAAGCGCTTTGTGCGGCCCGTCTTGCTTGCCGTAGCGAGCCAATAGCAACAATGTCCGAGCCAGTTGCTTTTCTGTCGAGTTGAAGAGTTGATCGACCAAATCCTCCTCCACCCGGATGTTCCTGGTCCGCAGATAGGCAATGAACCGGTCCGACAGCCCGTGTTCCTCGTGAAGCACGCGGAGCATCTCAGCCTTTTCGATCGCCAGCACTGTTGTCGGTGTCATCGCTCTTGCCATTCCTATACGGCACGGCGCGCCCGTCAAACACCCTTCTCCGAAGAAGTCGCCGGGCCCCAACTGCTCCGCGCTCGCTCCGGCAAGTTTTGATTAAAGTGGTCGCGCGACTTCTAAGCGGAGGGTCACATCTTTCCGGCAGGAAGTCTGCCGTCATTCTGCACTTGACCCGCAGGAAAAGAGCGGCACCTGCCGCCACGCCGAGACGGCTAACCGGATGGAGGGAAACGTTGGGGAACAGACAGAAAAGCCAGAAAGCGATTACGAATCGGCTGCCTCCACCATTGTTGGGAAGTCGGTTGTATAATGCGAAAAAGCAATTTAGCAACATTTGACAACAATTGAGAAGCGGAGCGGTCGGTAACGCCCTGGATCAGCGAGGCTTAGAATTTAGGGATGCAATTTCGATCCCCACCGCCCCTACCAACATATCGCTACCCTTACCGCATGGAAGGATGACCAGCCACGGGGGGCTGAAACCCCTCAAATCGTGCCCGGACGGGCGAAATTCCTCTCACCGTGGATGTCAAGGCACTCTGCTGAGAGGCGAGGTGCGTTTCATCGAGGTTGATGCGAAAGCGCTCAGCCCGCTCAGGACCACAAGTATCCATAGCGCAGCGCGAATGTTCGAAAGCTGCGCGACAAACCCGATCAGGGGCGGTCCGGCAAGGAAGCCAACATAGCCAGCCGTCGTGACTACCGCCAGGCTGGGGCCGGGTGCGCTTCCTTCAATGTTCCCCGCAGCGGCGAACGTATTGGGGATAATCGTCGCCAGACCTGCTCCAGCGCACGCAAATCCCACCAGAGCCCAGCCGGCATTTCCAAACAACAAGACGAAGGCGAGCCCTGCCGCGGCTAAAAGAGCGCCGTAACATACCAGGTGGCCGCGTCCCAGCTTGCCAGTGAGATAGTCGCCTGTCAGGCGGCCCGCGGCCATAGCCCCTGAGAACACCGCATATCCGAGAGCGGCCAGCCCTGGCCCGGTCAGAACCGAAGTACGAAGATAAATCGCGCTCCAATCGGCGATCGCGCCTTCAACGAGCATAATCGAAAACGCAAGAAGCGCGAGCGCGCCTAACGGAACAGACCACTTAATCGTGCCTCCGGATGCCACTTTCTCTGTCTCCGGAGATGCTGAGGGAAGCGGAAGCCACCGGAACGCGATTATAGACATGGCGACAAGCGCTAAACCGCTGACCCAAAAATGAACTCCGGCGGGAACCGCACGTGCAGCAACCAGTCCGCCTAGCGCAGATCCGGCCATTCCACCCAAACTGAAGAGGGCGTGGAATGACGACATGATGTGACGCTGGTATCGTTTCTCGAGCATGACGGCGTGAGTATTCATCGCCACATCCATCGAACCACCCATCGCCCCATAGAAAAGAAGAGCGACGGACAATGTCAGGACCGTCTTAGATTCGGCAATCAAGGGCAGCGCGAGGCCAAATCCCAAGGTTGACCCAATCACGATGCTCAGACTGCCGAACTTGTTAATGAGCCATCCAGCGGCAGGCATGGCGAAAACGGAGCCGATTGCCGCCATCATCAGCGACCGGCCCAGAACGGCGGGAGAAAGATGGAGGTTCGCCTGAAAGGCAGGGATTCGGGAGGCCCAAGTTGCGATGATCAGTCCGTGGATCAGAAAGATGAAGGACACGCTCACGCGTACCTGTCGAAGGGTGCGTGGCGGCATCAATTGGGTTCCGTAAGCTGGCGAACAACCGCTGTCCCGTAGGCGGGTGCTTGAACCGGGTGCTTTCGCGAAAGATCTTGTATGTCGCCGGAGTTGGCAGTACCATGCATAAATCGAAGTATACGCGTACATACATGCATGCTCAAGTGCATTCGTGCAATAAGGTGCAGAATGACCCATCGGGAACCGGAAGCAGACCAAATTGCCCTGAAGGAAGAGCGGCACCAATACATCCTGGAGCTGCTTGGCAGCGAGGGCCGAGTCCTTGCCGCAGACCTGAGCAGTCGATACAGCGTCTCTGAAGACACGATTCGTCGAGACCTGCGCGAATTGGCGCGTTCGGGGAAGATCCAACGGGTACACGGTGGCGCGCTGCCTCGCCGCGCGGAGGCTGTTCCGTTCGCGTCTCGCGAACAAATGGACATTGAGAGCAAGACCGGAATCGCTCGAGCGGCGGCCGACATGATCCGCGATGGCCAAGTGGTGCTGATTGACGGAGGTACCACTAATCTGAGAATTGCTTCCTACCTTTCCAGAGAGCGTTCGGCAACGATTGTTACCAACAGCCCGCCGCTTGCGCTTGCGTTAGCGGACCATCCAAAGGTGAGCGTGCTGGTGCTCGGAGGAAATTTTCTTAAAGAGGCGCGGGTGACGGTGGGCATCGACACCATTCGGGTAATCGAATCCATCCGCGCTGATCTGTGCTTTCTGGGAATGTGCAGCTTGCACCCGGAACTCGGAATCACCGTCGGCGACCTGGAAGAAGCGTACGTGAAGAAAGCGATGATCGGGGCTTCCACGGAAGTGGTTGGCCTGATTTCACTTGGAAAAATGGGGACGTCCCTGCCTTACCTGGTCGGTCCTGCTTCCCGGCTGACCCGTGTGATCACCGACGCAACAGACGAAGATGTGTTGAATCCCTACCGCTCCCAAGGCATAGAAGTCACAAGTACGTAAATCGACTGCGGTGCGAGCGGACGATCGGTTTGGCCCTGCTTCGGATTCTGGTCTGAAATGAATGCGATGGACCCGTCGTCCAAGCCCACCGGCAACACCTGCTTCGTCTTGACTGAGGTCTACGAGACACCGGCAGGCGTGGCAGAGCACTGGAAACAACTTCCGGCGTGGGAAGATGTCGCTGCGGTCGCGGCGTGGACGGGTAAGATCAAAGTCACTACGCTGCACGGCTCACCGGTCGTACATTCACTTTGGTAGCCATAGTCTGCCGTTCGCACTCAGGGGCCTGACTTTGGCCGGCGGCAGATAGCGGTTGCCCGAAATAAAATGGCGGACTAGGATGTTGGCCACCTCGGCAGCGCCGCACCAGGACCTCGCGGCCAGGGGAGGCTTCTTTGAATTTCAGTTGCGGATTGGCCCGCACCTTCCTGCTGGCCGCAATTTTGTCTTGCGGAGCGGCCGCATCCCTTGCGCAGACCGAAACAACCAGCAGTCCGGGCCAGGCCATCCCCGGAACACTTGGGGTGAGCCCGTTCTCCAGCAGCGTGCCGGCCAAACTCGTCCCGGGGGTGATGCCGCTTTCACTGCAGGACGCCATCGACCGGGGACTGAAACAAAATCTCGGGCTGCTGCTTTCCAGCGCGGAGGTCCGTTCCGCTCGCGGACAGCGCTGGGAGCAATTGAGCGCGCTATTGCCGCATGTGGTGGCGGCGCCGTATGTGGCCCAGTCGGAGATCAATCTCGCTGAGCTCGGATTTACCAGCGTTCCGGGCATCCACGTACCGCCGTCGGCTGGCCCCTTCTCTTATTTTGACGCGCGCGTGGGCGTCACCCAGACGTTGTTCGATTGGAAGTCGATCAACGCGACTCGAGCCGCCGGCCAGAGCTTGAAATCCGCGGAATACTCAAAAAAGGATGCTCGCGACCTGGTGGTGCTCGCGGTGGGCTATTGTTACTTGCAGGCGGTGGCCGACGAGGCCCGCATCGAAACCGCCGCAGCGCAAGTGCAGACCGCGCAGGCGCTCCACGATCAAGCAAATGACCAGCTCAACGCGGGCACCTCACCGGCCATCGATGAACTGCGCGCCAAGGTCGAGTTGCAGACTCGCCAGCAACAGTTGATCCAGGCCAACAATGATTTCGCCATCCAAAAGCTCACCGTAGCACGGGTGATCGGCCTGGCCCCCGAGCAGGAATTCGAACTGACCGACAAGTCGCCCTACCAGCCGTTTGTGGGCATTACGCCTGACGAGGCTCTCAGCCGCGCATACGCCGCGCGTTCCGACTATCAAGCGGCCATGACCGACGTGCACGCGGCCGAATATTTGCGGAAAGCTGCGGTGGCCGGCTATCTGCCCTCTCTTTCCTTTAACGCGGACTACGGCACCGGCGGCGCGCATCCCTCCACCGCAACGCAAGTCTCCGACGTGCGCGGAACGCTGACGATTCCTCTGTTTCAAGGAGGCAGCGTTCACGGCGAAATCTTGCAGGCCGATGCCAAGCTCGAGCAGAGCCGCGAGCGCCTCGACAATCTCCGCGCTCAGATCGATTCCGACGTTCGCGCCGCGCTGCTGAACTTGGAATCGTCGGCGGAACGAGTGAAAGTGGCGCAGAGCAACGTCGAATTGGCGGAAGAGACGCTGGTGCAGTCCCGCGATCGTTTCAGCGCGGGGGTCACCGACACGGTAGAAGTGGTGCAGTCGCAAGAGACGGTAGCCAGCGCCCACGAACAACTCATCTCCAGCCTGTACAGCTACAATTTCGCAAGAATTTCCCTGGCCCGCGCTCTAGGCGTCGCGGAAGAGGGCGTCAAAGAATATTTCAAAGGACAATGAATATGGCGGACGAGAACCCATCCCGTTCGGCGCCCGGATCGGCGCCCGGCGCGAGCAAAGAGCCCCCGGCGGATCCCTCGCCCCTGAAGGGCGGATCGTATGCGCCGCCGGAGTACCGTAATTCCAAGCGCCGTAGAAATATCGTCATCGTGATCGTGGTGGTCGTGCTGATCGTTGGCGGCGTTTTCCTGTGGCGCTACCTGAGCAGCTACGAATCGACCGACGACGCCCAGGCCGACGTCCACCTGTATCCGGTGAGCGCGCGTATTTCCGGCTATGTGGTGAGGGTCAACGTGGACGACAACCAATGGGTGCAGCAAGGCACGGTGCTGGTGGAGATCGACCCGAAGGATTATGAGGCCGCAGTGGCGCAGGCGCAGGCCAATCTGGCCAGCGCGCAAGCCACCGCGGAATCGCTGAATATCACCATTCCGATTACTTCGGTGAATACCTCGAGCCAGTTGAAGTTCGCTTCGTCGGACATCGATACTGCCACCGCCGGAGTGATCGCCGCCGAGCGCCAACTGACCGCCGCGCACGCACAGCTGGAAGCGGCCGAAGCGAACGATGTGCGCGCGCAAGACGATCTTCACCGCTACAAACTTTTGGTCGACAAAAGGGAAGTGGCCAAGCAGGTTTACGACCAGGCCGTGGCCGGGGCCAAATCCACGGCGGCCGCGGTGGCCGCAGCCGAGGCGAACGAATCGGCCGCGGAGCAATTCGTGAACCAGGCCAAAAGCCGCGTGTCACAAGCGAATGCCAACCACCAATCCGCGGAAACCGGCCCACAACAGGTATCGTCCACACGAGCTCGTGTGCGCGCGGCGATCGCCGACGTGGAGGAAAAGCGCGCGCTGCTCGACTTGGCCGAGCTGAACCTGCAATACACGAAAATCGTGGCGCCGGTTACCGGCGAAGTGAATAAATCGGTCGTCGTCGGGCTCAACGTTCAACCGGGCCAACAGCTCCTCACTGTGGTGCCACTCGATGAAGTGTGGGTGACCGCCAATTTCAAGGAAACCCAGTTGAAGCGGATGCACGTGGGACAGAAAGCGGAAATCCACGTGGATTCCAGCGGCCGCACCTTTAAGGGGCACGTCGACAGCATCGCCGGCGCGACCGGCCCGCTCTTCAGTTTGCTTCCGCCGGAGAATGCCACCGGCAACTACGTGAAAATCGTGCAAAGGATTCCGGTAAAGATCGTTCTCGATCCGGGTGAGAATCGGGATCGCCAGCTTCGGCCCGGCATGAACGTGGTGCCGGACGTTTATCTCCAATGAGTTCCGCTGCTCTTACACTCGAACAAGACGTTTGGGTGCCGAAATTCAATCCCTGGCTGATTGCGGTGGTGGTGGCCCTCGCCGCTTTCATGGAGGTGCTCGACACCAGCATCGCCAACGTGGCCCTGCCGTACATGGCCGGAAGCCTGGGTGCGAGCAACGACCAGAGCACATGGGTGCTCACGTCGTACCTGGTTTCCAACGCGATCATTCTGCCAATCAGCGGCTGGCTGGCAGGCCGGTTGGGCCGCAAGCGGTTTTTCATGGGCTGCCTGGCTATCTTTACGGTGAGTTCTTTGCTATGTGGATTCGCGCCCAGCCTGGGGCTGCTGCTTTTCTTCCGGGTGCTGCAAGGAGCAGGCGGCGGCGGCCTGCAGCCGATGGCGCAAGCGATTCTGGCGGACACTTTTCCTCCGCAGCAGCGAGGCTTGGCGTTTGCGCTGTACGGCATCACCGCCATCATGGCCCCCACGATCGGGCCTACCCTGGGCGGGTGGATCACCTTCAACTATTCCTGGCGGTGGATATTTTTCATCAATATCCCGGTGGGAATAGCCACGTGGCTGCTGGTGCGGCGGTTTGTCGAAGATCCGCCCTATTTAAAAAAGCTCAAGGCCGCCGGGGTGAAGTTGGATTACATCGGCATCGCTCTGCTGGCGCTGGGCGTTGGCGCTTTGCAAGTGTTGCTGGATAAGGGCCAGGAAGATGATTGGTTCGGATCGCGCTTCATCACCACGCTGATTGTGGTTGCAACCGTATGCTTGATTTCACTGGTGATCTGGGAGTGGTTTCAAAAGGCTCCGATCATCGATGTTCGCATGTTCAAGAGCTTCAATTTCGCCAGCGCGAACTTGATGATGTTCACCCTGGGAATCTTGTTGTTCAGCAGCCTGGTGCTGATGCCGCAGTTCCTGCAGACGCTTTTGGGTTACACCTCTCAATTGGCGGGGATTGCGCTGTCGGCGGGCGGGCTCGTGCTGTTGTTCGAAATGCCGATCATGGGCAAATTGACGCAGCACATCCAGGCGCGGTGGCTGATCGCCTTCGGCTGGCTGTCGTTATCTGTCGCCATGTATTATTCCACCAAGCGGATCGACTTGCTGATTAGCTTTCATGCAGCGGTGTTGCTGCGCATCGCCCAGGTGATTGGCTTGGGGTTTCTGTTTGTGCCCATTACGCTGGCGGCATACGTCGGAATTTCGCCGGACAAAAACAATGCCGTGGCTGGAATCGTCAATTTCATGCGCAATATGGGCAGCAGCGTGGGCACCTCGCTGGTCACCACGTTAATAGCGCGTCGAGCGCAATTCCATCAGTTCAGGCTGGTCCAAAATGCCCGGCCCGATAATCCTAATTTCCAGAACGCGGTGAACGGCCTTGCGCAGCACTTGGCTCAAGGCGGATTGAGCCCGCACGAGGCGCGCATGGGGGCGTTTGCCAGGATTTACCAGGGCCTTCAGGCCCAGGCGGCAAGCCTGGCATACATCGATACCTTTATGGTTCTTGCGTGGGGGTCAGCGATCATGTTCTGCCTCAGTTTCGCTTTGAAGAAGAATGATCCTGGTGGTGGAGCGCAAATCGCAGAATAATATCGAACATAACGGCGTGCATCGAACGCGAATCGCCGGGGCAGGGACTCACATGATCAAAATCGTCACGATTGAACGGGAGTACGGAAGCGGCGGAGGCGAAATCGCGCAGTTGCTCGCCACGCGCTTGGGCTGGAAGCTGTGGGATCAGTTGCTCACCGAGGAAATCGCGCGGCGAGCGCAGTGCCCCAAGGCGGTGGTTGAGGTTCGTGAAGAGAAAACCGATTCCCTGTACTACCGGCTGTTCCGATCTTTTTTGCGCGGAAGCTACGAAGGCAGCCTGAATGCGCACAAGCTCAATGTAGTCGACAGCGACTGCATTTTGAAGTTCACCGAAAAGGTGGTGCAGGATGCGGCCAAGACCGGAAACTCGGTGATCGTCGGAAGGGGATCGCAGCATTTTCTACGCAACCGAGCGGACACGCTGCGCGTATTTCTTTACGCTCCCCGGGAAAATAAAGTGCGGCGCTTGTTGGCTCGCGGCAAAAGCGAGAAGGAAGCCCAGCAGTTGGTGGATACCGTTGACCGCGAGCGCCACGATTTCATCCAGAAGTATTTCCGCGTCGAGTGGCCCGACCGCGCCGTCTACCACACCATGATTAACACCGCGCTGGGCGACGAGGCCGTCGTTCACATGATTCTGGATATCATGCAAACCGTAGACGCCAGCACGGCGGCCTGAACGCACAGCGAAAAAGCCGGCCCGTTGCGATCGCCGGTGAAACTCCTTCCCGTGTGGGCCCTCGCCGCCCTGGATTGCCGGAGGAACAACGGCGCACCATTAGTCCCTCCGATTCTTATGGGGAGCACGCGTCTTTTGCGGAGTAATCACCGACTCGATCACCTCTACCAACTGCTGGCTGACTTCCGATTTGACCATGCAGCAACGCGCCCCCGCGCCGAGCGCCAGCCGCATCAAGGCTTTTGAATTGTGCACGGTCAGAACAATGACCGCCGTAGCCGGTAATTCCTTGACGATGACTTTGGTGGCGTCTATCCCGTTCACGCCAGGCATGCGGAAATCGAGGATCACCACATCCGGCTTCAACTCTCGGGTCTTCTCGATCGCTTCCCGGCCATCCGCGGCTTCCGCCACTACTTGCCATTCGGATCGGGTTTGCAGCAGAGTTCTTATCAAATGACGGACTGTCTCGTTATCGTCGGCCAATACGATTCGAACGCCCATGATCGCCTCCGGTGCGATCTCCAGGCGTATATTGCAAGCCAAACGGTTCGCGGCTTGCAACGCTAGAGACGGTGCAACAAGAACTTGTAGTTACGCCAGTGGAATGGTCACCAGGATCGTTGTCCCGCCTTCGTTTGACCAGATATCGAACTGCCCACTCAGAACCCAGACCCGTTCTCGGATTCCCCGTAATCCGTTTTTGAAACTGTGTTTTCCAGTATTGAAGTCTCGCAAGACCTCGGCGGAAATGCCGATTCCCGCATCTCTAACCATGACGCTCACGCCGCGCGCTTCTCGCGTAACCTCGACCCGGGCCGACGTGCTACCCGAATGCTTACGGACGTTGGACAAACCTTGCTGCACGATTCGGAACAACAGCACCTCGATCGCCATCGGAAAGCGCCCCAGATCTTCGGGTGCATCCAGGTCCACTCGGATTCCGCTTTGGTTGACGAAATCCTCGAGGTAAATCGAAATTGCCGCGCTCAACCCGAGTTCATCCAGCAGCGGAGGATACAGCAAATACGAGACGGTGCGGATTTCCGAAGCACATCGTTCCGCCAGTTCCAACGCGGCCACGATTTTTGCCTCGCGATCGGCCGGGTCGCTTTCTTTTTTCGCGACCGCGAACGCCAGCGTCACCGCCGATCCGTACTGTAAAGCGCTGTCGTGCAGGGAGTGACTCAGGGTCCTTCTTTCCTCATCCTGGCGCGCCGTCTCGCTGGTCAAAAGGCGCTGCAACTGTGCGGTGCGCGCGAGGATTTCAGACTCCATTTCCAACTGGGTTCGCTGTAGGGACGGGATTGTTCTCGGGGCCGGCGCGACGCCGTCCTGGGATTTTAGCGGGGCCTGCCCCCGCTCATCGCGAGAACGCACTAAGCGCAGGCCGCTGCTGGTGAAGTCCGCCAGGGCCGTCATGATGCGGACGTCTTCGGCATCAAAATGGACATTGGGAAGGTGGGTAACGATCCAAATTGCGCAAGGCTTCTCGTGACCCATCCGGACTGGCAGGACCAAACCTTCCGCGACGGCAGGTTCCAGCTTCTTGGCGTAACCGAAATGGCGGGCAGGATACACAAAGAGTTGCGGGCAGTTGCGTACCGTTGTCAGGTACGAGGCGCTCTGCTCCTTTGGCGTGACGCCGCCAACGTGCTGACTCATCGCGCCTACCAGGTTAGTCCAGCGAAAGACCTCTTCTCCGCCCGGCAGAGTTTCCAGGACGCTAAGGCCCGCCGAGCCGGCATCGCAAAGCTCCAGGGCTATATTCAGCAGAGCGTCCACCAACATCTCTGGTGTTTCGGCCATAACCTGCGCGAGCTTGCGCAGAGCAACATTTTCATTTTCAGGGCTTGGCCTGCGGCGGCGTGACCGGAGCCTGGAGGTGACCAGGACCTCATCGAGTCGGGCCGGAGTGTTGCCGTCAATATCGGGAGGCCGCCGCGGTCGACGCAATGATCCGCCGCGTAATCCGTGAAGGCTTGCTTCGAAGGGACGCTTTTTCACGCGGCACCTGACCGTCAGCACCGGCATCTTAGAACTAATTCAACGAAGGCGCCACGCGTTTCTAAAATATACTAGCCACATATTAATATACATAGATAGTACCGGTCTGCGGTGAGCGGGGAAGCGAGGCGTGTTTTTCGATTTGCGGCCGCTCTGGTCCTCATCACCCGTGCAAGTGAAGACGACGCTTACCCCGCAGCAACGTGTTCCAGGCGCTCGAGCATGTCCGGTACATCGTACGCTGCGAACAAATTCGGATGCAGAGAATTTCAGATTGTTTCGCGGCGCTGCGGCCACTCCGCGGCGCCGCTATCCCGCGAAGGCCTTACGCCGCCCCCGCGCTCCGGCTCCGCTTGTGCGAAGGCGATCCTGCCTGGCCAGAAAGCATTGCCAGCACCGCCGTCCCGTCCGGAGTGCCCTGACCGGTGCATGGATCCCAGCCCATCCCGGCCGGAAACTTCCCCTTCAAGTCGTTGTAAATGTCGTTATTCCCCTGAGTCACATCGTGGAATGCCGACGCCGCGCCGGGCGCGTAGATTAGCGCGTTGATGAACCCAACCGGTTTTCCCACCTTCTGGTTGATGCGTGCCAGCAGGCCAGCCCAAAGTGGCGCCACCGCACTCGTTCCGCCGATATTTTGCGCTTTGCCTCCTACAAATACAGCGTAACCGGAATAGGGGTCGGCATTCCCGGAAACGTCCGGAACTCCGCGGCCGCCGGCACTCACCGCCGGCGCCGGAACATTCGAATTCGCTTGATACGACGGCTTAGCGAAGAAGTTGCTCACCCCGCCGCCAGTAGCCCCGCCCGCCGAACCCTCGTTCCACACCTTCTCCACCGGCGAATTCGGCGCGGAAGACGCAGCGAGCGTCGTCCCGCCGCAAGCCAATGCATAAGAACTGGAAGCCGGAAAATCGACGTGAGGTTTGTGATCCCACTGCGCCTGCTGCTCGTCCGCCGATCCGTTATCCCCCGCCGCCACGCACACGGTCACCCCGATCGCCGCCGCTTCTTCCAGCGCCTGGTCCAGACCTTGCAACATCTGTGATGTAGCGGTTTCTTCCGCCTGGCCCCAACTGATCGAAATGATCGAAGGCTTTCTCACGTCGTCGTGCACCGCCGCGGTCACCGCCTGGATGAAGCCGTCATCGGTGTTCGTGCCGAAATACACCGCAATGTTTGCACCCGGCGCGATCGACCCTGCTACTTCAATATCCAGCGTCACCTCCGCGTCGGCGTTGGCGTCCTTTCCCGGAACGTTCGCGCCGCCGTCCACTCCTACCGGTGTGACCGTGGGCGTAGCGAGCTTCAGGTTTTTAAAGAAGGTATCCAAATCGGAAGTGGTGTAGCCCGCGCCGGTCGCGGCGCCGTCACTATTCACGTCATTCAGTTCGATCAACGCGATGGTCTGCCCGGCGCCATCCAGGCCAGCCGGAAATGAATAGATCGCGCCGACTGCGGGCGGCGAGTAACTCGTCGGCGTCGGATGCGCAGCCTTCTTCTTTGCGCCACGTGCGCTTCGTTTCTTCGCGGTGATGCCCACCCGGAAGTGGGGTCGAGTGGTCGGACGGTCGTCCAGCCCAAGAACTCGTTCAATGATTCCGCCGAGGTTCGCCGGTATCTTCACGGTTCCGGTGCGGCCGCGATAGATTACCGAGCCTGCCTTGTAGCGCTGCAGCTTTACGCCAAACGCCGCGCTCATATCCGCGATGGTCCCGGAGAGCTTCACCGTCCGGCGGGGAATGCTCACTTCGGTGACCGAGAGATTGCTTTCGTGCGCGAACGTATCGATCTTGGGAATGTCCGCAGGATCGGCGCCGGCCAAGGTGGCTAATTCGGTGCGGGTCATGTATCGGCGCTCGGAAGGCAGCTGTGTCGCCAGCTCTTTTACCTTTTTCTGGAGCTCCACTTCCGACCGCCGCCGAACCTGGATGGTGATCTCGATGCGCTGCTTTGGATCCACCTTGCCGACAACCTTGGCGCCGGCAACGGCACGCCGGGTACTTCCTGGGAGGTCAATGCGCTTTTCCATTTTAGCTCCTCGTAAGACGAGAAATCCGTGGGCGAGGCGATCAACCTATCACGCCGCATGGAATTGTCAATAAGGTAATTCCCAAGGTGACGGCCGGGGTATCCGGGAACCTTTAACGGTCACATCTTAGCGCCGCAAACCCGGCATGCCAACCCGCCGTTCCGCGTTGTGCATTATCGGTATCCCCCGCGGATGCCGTCTCGGGGTTCAGGCCGGTTGCACGAGCCGTTGATCACGCGTGGTCGTTGTCAGTCGAGATGTTTGACGCAGGCGGGTATGGCTTTGCCGGGGCAGTCGCGAGGCATGCTCACACGTCGACTTCATGAGTGGGAGTTTAAATTTTCGCGGCTAGAGTCTCTACGGCTTCAAGCCACGTGAGTTGTCTTGATTTGGGTCGTTCCGAACTTGTTTTTTGGCTAACGGCCGGCCCACGCCAGGCCGTCCGCGCCCTTCCCGGCATCGATCAGCGATTCCACTTTCCACTGCGCCAGATCGATAGCGGCTACCTGCCCCACCTGGCCCGCACGAGTGCAAGAAACGTAAGCCACCTTGCCATCCGGGCGCATTACAACTTCCTGCGGCGCCCCAGGCAAATCGATCGTCCGCGCAACGGTCAGCGTCCCGAGATCCACCACCGCCACTTGACCGTGTTGCATCGCCACCAGCAGCCAACGCCCGTCGCGCGTAACCGCGGTGCCATAACCAAATGACGGCAGCGCGACCCACGCCTTTACTTTATTGCTGGACGTGTCGATCACCGCGAGTTGCGGCTTCACCTGGTCCGAAGTGAACACCATGCTGTCATCGTTCGAAATAGAAATCCGCTGGGTGTTCCCAGAAATCGGAATCACCGCGATGGTCTTGCGTGCGTTCATGTCCAGCACCGAAACCGTTCCCGGACCAACGTTGGCGGTGTACCCGCGCCGGCCATCATGCGAAATCGCGAGCATGTGCGATTCCGGCTGTCCGGTGGGAATCGCGCCAACAATCTTGAGCGTCCGCGGGTCGACGATGGTCACACTATGGTCGAGCTCCGTAGTCACGTATAGCATCCCGCTCACCGGCTCGTACACCACGCAATGCGGCCGCACCCCATGCCCAAAATCCACTCGGCCGGCAATTTTTCGTTCGGCGATATCGATCGCCAGCATTTCGTGCCCGTCCAAACCAGGTTGCCCCACCCCTACGTTGCCGTAGATCGGAACATACGCGATGCGCCCATCGGCAGACGCCGCGGCCTCATGCCCATGCATGGTGGTCTGGTCCTCGGAAATGGTAGCCGTCTGCCGGGCCGATGCCGGATCCACCACGCTAATATTCAGGTCGCCTTGGTTGACAACGATCAGTGCCGCGGCGTGGGCAGCAGCTCCCGCTCCGCCCCCCGCCGCGGAGCACAGCAGGGAAGTACCCGCACAAAAGCCAAGCAGAAGCATCACCCAAATTGGTTCGCGCATAGGCCGAGAGTCTATCACGTGGAACGACCGCTCTGGTTGGGAGAACCCCAAAATGCAGAACCCGCCGCCAGGGCTATTCCGCTGGCTTCACTCCCGCGTCTCGCATCAACATAGCCAGGCGCGAGCAGCGGTCCACCTTCCTCCCGGTTACGCGCTACAATCGAGGGCGATCTCCAATATCGGGCTATTTCTTAGCGCTAAAGACTTACCCCTCAATAGGTTAGCCTGAAACGTGCCCCTGACAGCGACATTCCTTCCCGCTCAGGGTTAAACCTCTGGTGAGGCGTTGGCGGTTCGTTTGCGGCTTTCGCCCCACTTGAGACGACCATGTTCGACCTGCTGATAATCATCGCAATCGGTGTTCGCGCTCCGGCAGCCGCCGTGGTGCACTGGATCAGTTCTATTCAGCGGCAATTCTCTCGAAAGTCCGAATTGCCCCCTGAACGGGCCTACGGAGGGTCCAAACATGCACATACTCGGGAAGTCCCGCTACTTTTTGTTTCTGATCGCGCTGTTGTTCATGCTGCCAGGCACCTCACACGCCCAAATTAGCCTCGGCGTTTCAATTCATGTTGGCCCGCCAGCCTTGCCGGTTTACACCCAGCCCCCGTGCCCGCAGGAAGGCTTTCTGTGGACGCCGGGCTACTGGTCCTACGGTTCGATGGGCTACTACTGGGTGCCGGGAGTTTGGGTCGCAGCCCCGCAGCCGGGCTTTCTGTGGACGCCGGGCTACTGGGGTTTTGCGGGTGGCGCATATGGATGGCATGGCGGCTACTGGGGTGAACACGTCGGATTCTACGGCGGAATTAACTACGGATTCGGTTATGGCGGCGCAGGCTTCGTCGGCGGGGAATGGGCCGGCGGCAGGTTCCGCTACAACACGGCGGTGGTGAACGTTAACACCACCGTGGTGCACAACACGTATGTCAACCGCACCGTGGTCAGCAACACCACCGTCGTAAACCACGCAGCTTTCAACGGGGCGGGCGGCGTCGCCGCGCGGCCGACGGCGCAGGAAGAGTCGTACTCGCATGAGAACCACATCCAGCCCACCGCCAACCAGGTCTCGCACCAACAGGCGGCCAGTAGCGATCACAGCCAGTGGGCATCCTCGAATCATGGGAAGCCAAACAACGTGGCCATGGATCGCGTCGGCGGCCACAGTTTCAACCAGCAGGGACACGCCGCCAACACCGTGGCCTCCGCGAGACCGGCGACCCACGCGGCGCCGAGCGCAGGACACCCAAGTAACACTGCGCCTAACGACCACGCGGCCAATGGCGGCAAGCCCACGCCAGCGGAGCACAGTGAACCAAAAACCGTAAACGCCGCCGCCGCCGCGCACAGCGGGCAGAAAGCCAACAACGACGTCGCGACGGATCACAAGACCACTGGGGCGAAGCCGGCGCCGCAGGAGCACAAGCAGGCCAGCAAGCCACAGAACAAGCCGAACGCTAAGAAAAACGAAGGAAAGCCGCCGAAGAAGTAAGCGCCGGCCGTATCTGCGGGCATCGCCCGCCAAAATGAAAAAGGGCGGCCATCCGGCCGCCC
The DNA here is from genome assembly GCA_963725655.1 of uncultured Acidobacteriota bacterium. Lineage (GTDB taxonomy): Bacteria > Acidobacteriota > Terriglobia > Acidiferrales > UBA7541 > CAVRXT01. Next base: position 538,490 of record CAVRYY010000002.1, read on the forward strand.
TTTTTTATTGCCGGTGGAGCTTCCGCGCCCGGTGGACGGCACAATCCGCTGTTCCGCCGGCCGCAGGGCCAGGTTTCTGCGGCTGCCGCACCCGTAACGTTAGAGATTTGGTACTCGGTGATCCTCGGCGCCAAAGCGGGCCATTCCCGAGTGGAACCTTCTCCACAACGGCACGGTGGCCCGGCATGTCAAGGCCGCTGGCAAAACATCTTGACAAAAAATGGCCCCTACACTATAAACTTTTCCAAGCTGATAAGCGGTTAGACGTACTCGAAATTATCGCTCACGCTTTCCCAAGGTCTACACGCATGGCGACGCGCGGAGTTCATCCGCTATGCGAAACCGTCGGGCGCTCATTCATTCGGAGGGGGAAAATGCGATTCACAAGATCGAGCCGGTTCCTGGGCCTTATGGTTTTCGCGGTTGTTCTTTTTGCCAGTGCCTGTCTGTTCGCCGGTGTCACCGCCAGCATTTCCGGCACGGTCACCGACGCCTCCGGCGCGGTAGTCGCCGGCGCCACGGTCACCGCCACCAACGTCGAGACCGCCGTGGCTACCACCCTTACCACCAATGCCGCGGGCTTCTACTCCTTCCCCGAGCTTCCTTTGGGCAAGTACACCCTGGATGTTTCTAAGACCGGTTTCAAGGCCTATCGCGAAACCGAACTGGTGCTGGACGTAAACTCAGCGCTCTCGGTGAACGTGGCCTTGCTGGTCGGACAAACCTCGGAGAAAGTCGAGGTCACCAGTTCGGCGATCCACGTGGACACCGAAAACACCCAGATGGGCGAAGTGATCACTGGGAAGACGATGACCGACGTCCCGCTGGTCAGCCGCAGCTACACCGACCTGCTTTCGCTGCAGCCGGGCGTCACGCAGACCTCATCGGGAATGAACGGAGCCTCGTCCGGGTCGTTCATCTCCGCAGGATTTGCGCTCCCTCTGGTTTCCGGGAGCCTGAACGCCGGAGCGCAATCGGTAAACGGAATGCGCGAAGCGGCCAACGGATACATTTTGAATGGGATCAGCGTGCAAGAGACGGGATACTCCGGCGCCGGAGCGGTTCCCAACCTGGATTCGATTTCGGAATTCCGGATCATTACCAACAATTTTGACGCCGAATACGGCAACTACAGCGGCGGCCAGATCAACGTAGTGACCAAGTCCGGAACCAACGGGCTGCACGGCAGCGGATTCGAGTTTCTGCGCAACACGGTCTTGGATGCCGCTGATTTCTTCGTCAATGAGAACGGGCAGAGCCGCGGTTCCTATAATCAAAACCAATTTGGAGGCACCATCGGCGGCCCCATCAAGCGAGACAAGATATTTTTCTTCGCTGATTATCAGGGCAACCGGTTGATTCAGGCGGTTCCGCAGAAGATTTCGGGAGCTCCCAGCGCCGCGACCGAGTCAGGAAACTTTTCGGCGATCGCCAGCGACTTTGCGGGGACGACGGTCGGCGGACCGGCGTGGGCGACGCAGTTGAGCAGCCAGCTGGGGCAACCCGTTACTGCCGGCGAACCTTACTACACGCCGGGATGCACCACCAGCGCAGCGTGCGTGTTTCCCAACGCGCAGTTGCCGGCCACCGCTTTTAATCCTATTTCCACCAAGATTCTTCCGTACATCCATGCAGCGAATGCCGGCACAATCGACCCAACCTCCGGCACCGGCTCCTTTTCCACCGACTCCGGAAAGGTCGACCTGAAAGACAACAAGTTCAGCGGCCGGGTGGATGGCAACTCCCGATTCGGACTTCTCACCGCTTACTATTACTGGGACAAATACAACCGCATCGATCCCTACTGGGCGTCGAACGCCCCGCTGTATCCGGGTTTCGATGTGGACGGCAACGGCCTGACCCAAAATATCAATTTGGGAGACACCAAGACGTTCAGTTCCGCTGCCGTCAATGAATTTCGTCTCGGGTATTTCCGCTTGAATCAAAAATTCAACCAACCCCTGGGCGGAAAAGAAACCAATGCTCTCGCCGATCTCGGCTTTGCTTCGGGCGCTGGCGGCGCACCGGGCATCTACCCCGGAACTCCGAGCGTGGAAGGCATTCCCGAAATCGACTTCAATAGCTTCGTAATCGGAGTGCCCAGCCGGCCCAACCACATCCCCGAAAATATTTATCAAATCGTGGACAATTTCAGCAAGATTGTCGGCACCCACAGCCTGAAGTTTGGCGGGCAATATCACTACAATCAGTTGGAAGAGAACCTTTCCAACGTTGCCAACGGCAACTTCTTCTTTGGCAGCATCAACGGCGGGAGCAGCGAAACGGGAAGCGACTTTGTGGACTTCCTGCTCGGCGCGCCCAGCTCGTTCGTCCAAGGACAGTCGTATCCGTCCTACGGCCGCGACTTCTCGATGGGACTATACGCGCAGGATAGCTGGCGCGCGAAATCCAATCTCACCATCAACTACGGCGTTCGCTACGACGTGAGCGCCCCGTTCAAAGAAAAGTTCAACGAGATTCAAACGCTGATACCCGGCGAGCAGTCGGTTGTGTTTCCGGGTTCACCGCTCGGTTGGCTGTTCCCGGGCGATCCGGGCGTGCCCAGTACGCTCGCGCCCACCCGTTGGAACAACTTTGCTCCCCGGGTCGGTCTCGCCTATTCCTTCGGTGACCATGACGGAATGTTGGGCAAAATCCTCGGCAAGCAGGGGACTTCGAGCATCCGTGCAGGCTGGGGCATGTTTTACACCTCATTCGAAGGAGCCACCGATTTCAACGAAATCGGGGACGCGCCATTCGGAAACTACACCGGCCAATACGGCACCACGTTCGCCGCGCCTTTCACCAATCGCGCCAGCGGTAATTCCATCACCAACCTGTTTCCAGCTCCGTTGCCTCCCAGGAATTTCTCGGCGTCCCACCCGGCCAACCAGCCGCCGTATGACACCTTGGCCGATTTCTACAGTGCGTTTGGCGGGATCGGAAGTTCCCCCGCGTTCTACAACAAGAACCGTTTGCCGTACGCGGAGGACTACGAGCTTTCCCTTGAGCGGCAAGTCACTACATCCGATCTGTTGACGGTGAGCTATGTCGGCACGCAAGGTCACCGGCTCCTTTCCTCCGAGTCCGCCAATCCTGGCAATCCGGCCTTGTGCTTGCAGCTCACCGCGATTGGCGCCACCGACCTGACCAACCCCGGCGCAAGCTGCACCGCGGGTGGGCATGAGAACGACATTTACGTTCGCCCGGATGGTACCTACCAGCTCGGCACCCGGACCAACTTCCCCGGCGTGGCATTGCCCGCGGGTACCGTGCAAAGCAACGGACAGCCGGTTAGCGGCGGTATTACACTTCCCGACGGTAAGATCGGGATCGTGCCGATCGGAAACGATTCGTACTTCATCACCGCCGGAACCTCCGCCTATAACTCGGCGCAGGTAGAATGGCGGCACACCAGTGGCCGGTCGCAGTCTCTTTTTGCCTACACCTACAGCAAAGCGATGGACGATTCGTCTGGCTACGGTGAACAGATCAATCCGATCAACAATCGTTTGAGCCGCGGACTCTCGGCCTTTGATTCCACTCACAACTTCGTCGCCAGCTACAGCTACCAGTTGCCTTTCGACAAGCTGGGAGGACCGAAGCGCCTGACCAACGGCTGGGTGGTGAGCGGCATCACCAAGTTTTCCACCGGGCTGCCGGTAACGATGGTCGAAACGGCCAACTCCGACGCTTCCGACGCTTCCTTGCTCGGAACTTCCTTCGGCGGGCCGATTATTCTGCCGGTGGATACCCCGCAAATCACCGGGCCTCTCGATATCAGTAACCCGCGTTCTTCGGCCAACAATCAGTTCTTCAGTCCGGCCGCCTTCGGATTGCCCACCATTGGTACCGAAGGGGATTCCGCGCGGCGCTGGTTTCACGGACCGGGGTTGAACAATTGGGATTTCGCACTGCTCAAGAACACGGCGCTGACCGAGCGGCTTAACCTGCAATTCCGCGCCGAGCTCTTCAATCTGTTTAATCATGCTCAATTCACTACCCCGGTCGGTCTGACCGGCTCAGGTTCTTTCGGCCTGGCTACCTCGGACACCGGACCGCGCATCGGGCAGCTCTCTCTGAAGCTGAGCTTCTAGGCTGCGCAGACAAACGACTTGTTAGTTGATCTGGACTGCAACGTCCTCCGCGGAGGGCCAGGCTGGCAACGGCTCTCCGCGGTTTTTCTTCAGAGAATCCTGGTTCACCCTGCAGGTGCAGTGGGAGCTGCGCGCAGCACCTATACATGACCGTCCAAGGCGTACTCGCGGCGACACTGGTTAAGCCCGGACAGTACGAAATTCGGGAATATCCGCTGCCCGATCCGGCTCCCGGATGCGTCCTGGTGAAAATGGAAATGTCCGGAATCTGCGGCACGGACAAGCACACGTTTCAAGGTTTTATCACCCAGTACGGCGATCGCCAGTTGGAATTTCCGATCATTCAGGGCCACGAGAATGTGGCCACGATTGCGGCGATCGGAGGGAGCGGAGAGTACAAGGATTTCGAGGGAATACCGCTGCGGATAGGAGACCGTGTGGTGGTCGGCGCCAACGTTTGCTGCGGCGAATGCTATTACTGCCGGCACGATTTTCCGTATTATTGCTGTGAGAAGACCACCGACTACGGCAACAACCTGAGCGCCAGGAATCCGCCGCACCTTTTTGGCGGCTGGGCCCAGTACATGTACATCGTGCCGGGAAGTTTTCTGGTGAAAGTGCCCGATGATTTGCCGTCCGAAGTCGCGGTGCTCACCGAGATTTTCGCCGTCTCGGTAGGACTCGACCGCGCGAAACAGATGTCGGCGTTTCCGAGCGAGTCGTTTCGGTTCGACGACACCGTGGTGGTCCTCGGCGTGGGCCCGCTGGGCATGTGCTTTCTGATGAAAGCGCGCATGCTCGGTGCGGGAACCATCATCGCCGCCGATCGGTCGGATTACCGCCTGAATTTTGCGAAACGCCTGGGCGCGGATCACACGGTGAACGTGGGCAAGACTTCGAAAGCCGAGCGCCTCCAGATGGTGAGGGAACTCACCGGCGGACGAGGCGCCGACGTGGTGATCGAGTGTGCAGGGGTGCCGCAGGCCGTTCCGGAAGCGTTGGAGCTGCTGCGCGTCGGCGGGATGCTGGTGGAAGCGGGCAATTTTTCGGATTTAGGCGAAGTGCCGATCAGCCCGCATCGTCACCTGTGCGCGAAAAATGTGCGCATCCTTGGCGTGGGCGGCGAAGAACCAGCGGCATATGGCCCGAGCATGCGGCAAATGCTTCGCTACATGAAGCATTACCCGCTGCGGGAATTTGTGACCCACCGCTTTGGCTTGCGCGACGTGGATGCCGCGATGCAGAAATCGGTGGAAGCGGAATCGATGAAAGTAGTGCTGGAGCCCTGGAAGTAGGCGTACAAAAAGTTCCGAACGATTTTAATCCGCACGGAAAACAGAAAGAGGACTGAGCATGAGCGAAAACAACCCGCGATTTCTTTTTGGTTCGGCGCCCGATAGCTGGGGCGTTCTCGATTATCCCGGCCCTTCCTGGGAGCAATCTTACGAAAAGATGCTGGACGAAATGGTGGACGCCGGATACACCGGCGCGGAGTTGGGGCCTTATGGTTTTTTCCCCACCGACGCCAATGTTCTGCGGCCACAGCTCGAGAAACGGAAGTTGAAGCTGCTCGGCTCGTTCGTCCCCGTGAAGATGACCGATCCCGGCGCAAGCCAGGCGGTGATCGAGCGAATTCGCAAGGTCGGTGACTTGCTGGCCGCGCTCAAAGCGCCGTTTCTGGTGATGGCCGACGATCAATCGCCCGAGCGCAATGCGTTCTCCGGCCGGGCCTACGACAAAGACTGTCCCAAGCTGGACGCGGGGCAATGGAAGCACGTCGGCAAAATCGTGGCGGACGCCGAAAAAGTGGCCAATGAATTCGGATTGGACCTGGTATTTCACCCGCACATCGCCACCTACGTCGAGACCCCCGAAGAGTGCGAGCTCTTTTATGACGCAACTTCTCACACCAATGTCGGGTTGTGTCTGGATACCGGCCACTGCGTGTACGGCCACGGCGACTCGGTGAAAGAAGCGGAGAAATATACGAGCAAGCTTCGTCTTGTGCACATCAAGGATTGCGACACCAAAGTGCTCGAAGAAGCCCGCCGGAACAAATGGAATTTTGAGGAAGCCATCGAGCACAAGGTATTCACCATCATCGGAAAAGGCGACATCGATTTCCCGGCGTTCTTCCGCACCCTGGTCAAGAACGGGTATTCGGGCTGGTCGGTGGTCGAGCAGGACGTGAAATTCGGCGCCACTGCGATTCCGCCCGCGGAAAGCGTGGCAGCCAGTTTGAAATATCTGAGGGGTGTTGTGAAGGATTTGGGCCCGGCTGGCGCCACCAAGTAGCCAGGCGCGCGGCGGCGCACTTTATTGCCGCCTCGTTGTTGATGCACCGCAGTGATGAATCGGCCAGAATTGTATGGGAGAAGCACGGATGCGCAAGTTGGGAGTCGGGGTCTTAGGTGTTGGGGAGATGGGCAAGCGGCACGCCGAGAATCTGCGCCGGCTGGTTCCGGAGGCCCGCCTGATCGCGATTGCCGACGTTTCGGAAGAGCGGGCGCGGCAGGTGGCGGCAGAGTACGAAATCGAGCGCTCCTACGGCAGCCTGGATGCCATGCTCGAGAACAAAGAGATTGAGGCGGTGGTGATCGCCACTCCCGACAAGTTTCACGCCGACGCGGTGATCAGTGCGGCGCGCGCCGGGAAAGACGTCCTCTGCGAGAAGCCGCTCGCGTTGACCCTCGCCGACGCCCGGAAAGCCATCGACGCCGTCGCCAAGGCCGGCCGGCGCCTGCAGGTCGGATTCATGCGCCGTTACGATCCCGCCTACGCGGCGGCTATGGCGCGCATTGAGGCCGGTGAAATCGGAACCCCGGTGATTTTCAAATCGGTTGGACGCGACAAAACGGAGCCGCCCATCGCCGCCTACCAACCCATCCTGAATGGAATGCTCTTCTATACCAACACCATTCACGATTTCGATTTGGCGCGCTGGCTGATGAGTGACGAGGTGGCCAGCGTGCATGCTTACACCACCGTCACGGTCCGTCCGGAAGTGGCCACGTTCGGAGACGTGGTGGCCGGCGTGGTGAACTTGCAGTACCAGCGCGGCGCGATTGGAAATATTGAGTCGTATGCCCAGGCCGTCTACGGCTACGACGTTCGAACCGAGATCGTTGGCTCCAAGGGCTCGATTTTTGTCGGCAGCCACGACAGCGTTCCCGCGGTTTTCCTCACCGCGCGCGGCGCAGAGAAATTAACGGTTGACCATTTTCTTACTCGTTTCGCCGACGCTTACTTGGCCGAAGTTCGAGACTTTGTGCAAACCATTTTGAGCGACCGGCCGCCGCGCGTTACCGGTGAAGACGGCCTGAGAGCCTTGGCCATCGCGGTGGCCGCGGAAAATTCCTACAAGCAATCCAAAGCGATCGCCGTGGGAATGGAATAAGCGAATTCGCGCCCGCGAAGCCAGGCCGGGCCAAGGGAGGACAGCGCATGACTGACGCCGCAGCGACTGCTTACAAAAGCCCCCTGCACCAAATGACCCAGACCACCCCCACCTGCCTGTGGAACGATTCCGCGTCGGTGGCCGAACTGAAATACTCGATCGAGCACGGCGCCGTCGGCGCCACCTGCAATCCGGTGATCGTCCTGGGCGTTCTCAAGCAGGAACTGGCCTCCTGGAAGGCGCGCATCAACGCGTTGGTCGAGGAACTTCCCACCGCCACCGAAGATCAGATTGGATGGCAACTGGTGCGCGAGATTTCCATTCAGGCCGCCAAAGTCCTCGAACCAATTTTCCACGCGCACCACGGCAAAAACGGCAGGCTCTCGATTCAAACCGATCCGCGATTGTTTCGCGATACCCACGCGATCATCGAGCAAACCGTCGAATTCAGCAAGCTTGCTCCCAACATGATCGTAAAAATTCCGGCCACCTCCGCGGGGATTCCGGCCATCGAGGAAGCCACTTACCGGGGCATCAGCATCAATGCCACCGTCAGTTTTACGCTGCCGCAAGCGATCGCCGTCGCCGAAGCCGTCGAGCGCGGCCTGAAGCGCAGGGAGCGAGAGGGGCAGGAAATTGCCAGCATGGGGCCGGTGTGCACCATCATGGTTGGCCGCCTGGACGATTGGCTGAAGGTGGTGGCCGAGAAGCAAAATATTTCCATCGATCCGGGCTATCTCGAGTGGGCCGGCGTGGTGGTGATGAAGAAAGCGTATCGCCTCTTTCGCGAAAGAGGCTACCGAATCCGGCTGCTCTCGGCTGCTTTTCGCAACCACATGCACTGGAGCGAATTCATCGGCGGCGATCTGGTGATTTCGCCGCCCTATAACTGGCAGGTTCGCTTCAACGCCAGCGATATCCAGGTTCGCTCGCGAATCGATGAACCGGTGCGCGAAGAAATTGAAAGCGAACTCACCCGGAAGTTCGCCGACTTTCGCCGCGCCAACACCGAGCAGGGCCTTTCCCTAAAGGAGTTCGATTCCTTCGCCCCCACTCGCCGCACCCTTCGGCAGTTCATTTCCGCCTGCCACGATCTGGACGGCGTGGTGCGCGACGTCCTAATTCCGAACCCAGACGCGGCCTAAGCTATCTGAGAATCAAGAAAATGACCGGCTACCTTCGAAAAATGGAAACATCCCAACCATGACCCCGCCAGACAAGGTAGGCTTCGCCGTTGTAGGCCTGGGCTGCATCGCGCAAACAGCGGTGCTCCCAAGTTTTGCCGCATCCAAAAACGCCAAGCTGGTAGCAGTGGTGAGCCGGGACCGGGAAAAGGCCCAGCAGGCGGCCCGGAAGTTTAACGCCAGCAGCGCCTATACCAATGCCGAATACGCCGCCTGTCTCGCCAATCCGGAAGTGTCCGCGGTCTACATCGCCACTCCATCCGGCGAGCACGCTGACTTTACGATCCGCGCCGCCGAAGCCGGCAAGCACGTGCTGTGCGAAAAGCCCCTGGCTGCTTCGGTCGAGCAGTCGCGCCAGATGGTGGAAGCGTGCCGCCAAAACGGCGTGCTGTTGATGACCGCGTATCGAAAGTATTTCGAGCCCAGCGCTGTTTATTTGAAAAAGCTGGTTCAGAATAACGATCTTGGCCGGCTCGATGTGATCCACACCGTATTTTGCGAACTCTACAATCCCGGCGTCTCGCCCGCCTGGCTCCTCGATCCCAAGTTGTCGGGAGGCGGGCCGCTCACCGACCTCGGCGTATATTGCGTGAACACCTGCCGATGGATCGCTGGCGAGGATCCGGTGGAAGTATGGGCCCAGGCCTGGAGCCACGACAAGCAGCGGTTCCGCGACGTGGAGGAGGGCGTCTCCTTTCAGATGCGATTTCCCAGCGGCCTGATGCTGCAAGGCAGCTCCACCTACGGCGCGGCGATGACTTCGTTCCTCTACATCCAAGGGACCAAGGGCTGGGTGATGCTCAACCCTGCGTATCAATGTGAGGACGAACGGCTGCTGTCAGGTAAGATAGCTGGCCAGCCGGTGGCGCGAAGGTTCGAGGTGCTCGACGAGTTCGTTGTCGAGATCGACGAGTTTGCCTCCGCGATTCAGGAAAAGCGCTCCATCGAACCGGACGGCATCCAGGGCCATCGCGATATGATTATTTTGAGCGCGATCTACGAAGCAGCAAGAACCCAGGGCGCAGTTGTCGTAAACTACTGACCGCCGCTTTGGGGAAGAGCGCCAGGCGATCGGACCATCGGTCGGCAGTTTGCTTTCCAAGTGCAGTTTACAGCTCATGCCCTCTTTGAAAAAAGGCGAAGCCAGAAAACCGGCGAAGTCGGCGAGCATCTACGACGTTGCTCGCGAGTCCGGGGTATCGGTGTTTACGGTTTCCGCCGTGGTCAACGACAAGGCCCACGTCGGGAAGCAACTCCGCAAGCGTGTCGAAGCGGCCATCCGCAAGCTCAATTACCGTCCCAACCTGATCGCCCGCAGTCTGGCCAAGCAGAAAACCCATACCATCGGAATGATTGTGCCGGATATCGCCAATCCCTTCTTCCCCATGGTGGTTCGCGGCGCCGAGGATGCTGCACAGAGGCACGGATACAACTTGCTGCTGTGTAATAGCGACGACATTCTGGCCAAGGAAGAAAGTTCGGTCGAATTGCTGCTCTCCAAACGCGTCGACGGCATCCTGCTCACCAAAGCCGCCGAAGATTTCCGCCCATCGGTGCGGCAGATGATCAAGCAGATGAATATCCCCTTCGTTCTGGTGATGCGCACCTATCCCAAGCTCACCAAAGACGCGGTGATTACCGACGATTACCAAGGGGCCTACGATGCCGTGGCCCACTTGGCGCGTTCGGGGCGGCGTCGTATCGGGCTGGTCAGCGGGCCGTTAAAAGTGAGCAATGCCAAAGCGCGTTGGGAAGGTTTTCACGATGCGCTGAAGGCCAAGGGCCTGCCGTATGAGCCGGAATTGATCGTCGAAGGCGATTACCGCATCGATTCCGGATTCCGCGCCGGACATGCGCTGCTGTCGCACCGTCCGGATGGTGTGTACGTAGCGAACCATCTGATGACCATTGGATTGCTGCAGGCCGCCGAGGAAATGGGTTTGATGTGTCCCGAGGATTTCGGGCTGGTGAGTTTTGACGATTATCCCTGGCTCGGCGTTTTCCGCCCGCGCTTGACCACCGTCGAACTGCCCAAGCATCAATTGGGAAGCGATGCCGCCGAACTATTGATCCGCCGGATCGGCGGAGATCGCAGCAAGGCCGTGGTGAGGAAGCTGCCGCCGGAACTGCGAATTCGCGAGTCGTGCGGATTTTCGTTGCAGATATCGCGAGGGCAGTCTGCTGCTCCGGCCAGGACCTCCGAACACGGCGCCGATCCGGCGCGCGATAAGAGCTAACCCGTGGCGTGGCCAGGCCAAGTTCATAAGACCGGCTCGTCCCGCCACACGCCGCAGCGCCTTACGATCCGCTGAAGTCGATGAGTTTCGGGCGAATCCGGAACCCGCGCGTCTTGTAGGCCGCGTAAATAATTCCCACCACCAGCCAAAACAGCCCGGCGTATTTCGTCCAGGCTTGCAGGCTAAACAACAAACCGAAACAGAAGACGAACCCGAACGCCGGAACGAAAAAATCGACGAAGAAGTTTCGGTGGCCCACCATTTGCTTGGAAAACCAGAAGTGTTTCAAGGCCGCCAGATTCACGCCCATGAACGCTACCAATGCCCCGAAGGTGGTCACTTCCGCGGCGTGCTCCCACGGTATGGTGATCACCCCGATATACGCCAGCACTCCGATAATCCAGACGTTGTAGATCGGATTGCTCTTGGTCGGGCTTAGATACCCGAATATTTTCTTCGGAATCACGTCGTCGCGGCCCATGCTGTAAAGCAATCGCGACGCGCCCACGTGCCCGGCCAGGCCGCACGCGATGCTGGAAACCAGTAACATCACCCCGTACGCCGTAAACAGCGCGGGCCCGCTGGCCAGCCGCGCCACATCCATGAACGCGGTTTCCGGATTCTGCAGCGTGGTGTAGTCCGGCCACACCCGTTGCGCCAGGTACACCTGCAGCCCGCTGAATAGTCCGGTGAATAGCACCACCAGCACCGCCGCGAGCATCACATTCCGTTTCGGATTCTTTACCTCCTCCGCTAGCACCGAAACGCCGTCGAAGCCGATGAATACCAGCGCGGCCAGCGACGTGCCGGCAGCCAATGCGCGCAGATTGAAGGTGGCCGGGTTGTACAGCGGCTGCATCGAAAACAGGCCGGCGAAATGATCGTGCAGCACGATGTAGCGGAAGGATTCGATCAGAAAGATGGTGGTCACCAGCACCATAAAGCCGAGCAGCACTTCGTTGGTTCGCGCCGTGAACCGGATTCCCTGGACCGTCATCACCGTGATCAATCCCACCGCCAAAGCCCCCAGAATCGCGAAGGGAATGAACGGCAACATGCGCTGAATCGCCAGCACCGCGTAGAGCGCGTTCTGAATGGGCTGAAAGAGATACTCGAGAAACATCGCCCAGCCGACCACGAACCCGAAGTTCGGGTTGAGTTCGCGGCTGATGTAGGTGTACACCGAGCCGGACGACGGGTACACGTGAGCCATGCGCCCGAAGCTCACCGCAGTGACCGACATCGCCACCATCGCGATCAGCAGCGTCGTCACCGTGTGCCCCTGCGAGAGCACTTGGCCGGTGCCGTACAACGGGACCGCGGCGATCGGCGAGGTGAGGATCACCCCGTAGTAGACCAGGTCCCACAGGCCCAGCACCCGTTTCAGATGAGGTTGTGAGGAGGAACCAGTTTGCCCCGCCGCTGTCGAGTCTGCCACCCTGGCCTCGATCGTTACTGAGTTCTCGAAAATAGCGCCACAGTGCCGGCGAAAATCGCCGATCAGCTATAGATGGCGATGCAACCGTTCTCAGCTGCTTAAAGGGAAGAGCGGGAAAAACCGATTCTAAGCGTTTATAATAAACTGAGCCGCGGCGCAGGGAAAGGCCAAAAAGTGACATGAAAATCAAAGCCAAGAGGGCACGCGAGCGTGCTGCTCGCGCCGCCCGCATCGCGTTCATCGGCCGCCGGAACCGATTCTTGTGTGGACAATTGCGGGTGGGCAACGGTCCGCCCGCAGCCTCTGGCGGTAATACCCGCGTCCGCTGCGACTTCTTGCCTCGGTAGGACATCTGATCGCTATGAGTGATTCCGCAGGCGGCTCGCCCTCATTTACTCGCTAGGAATTGAAAGGGACCCGAATGGCTGATTTCTCGATTTTGGATCTGGCGTTTGTCACCGAGGGGGCTACGCCTGCGGATGCGCTCCACCACTCGCTGGATTTGGCGCAGCATGCCGAGCGCTGGGGCTACCGGCGATTCTGGCTGGCCGAACATCACAACATGGTCGGAATCGCCAGCGCGGCTACCTCGGTGGCCATCGGCTACGTGGCCGGGGGCACCCACACCATTCGCGTGGGTGCGGGCGGAGTGATGCTGCCCAACCACTCGCCGCTGGTGATCGCCGAACAATTCGGCACCCTCGAATCGCTTTATCCCGGGCGGATCGATTTGGGGCTCGGCCGCGCGCCTGGCACCGATCAGCGCACGTTGCTGGCGCTGCGACGCAATCCGGCGACGGCGGAAAACTTTCCGCGGGACGTGGTCGAACTGCAGGCGCTGCTCGGGCCCCTTCAGCCAGGGCAACTGGTGCAAGCGGTTCCGGGCACCGGGCTGCGGGTTCCCATCTGGATTCTCGGCTCGAGCCTGTTCGGCGCCGAACTCGCCGCGGCGCTGGGCCTGCCATACGCCTTTGCCTCCCACTTCGCGCCGGATGCGTTGATGCAGGCGCTGGAAGTTTACCGCGCGAAGTTCGAGCCCTCCGCTCAACTGGAGCGCTCCTACGCGATGGTCGGCGCGAACGTGATCGCCGCGGAAACCGATGCCGAGGCCCGGCGGCTATTTACGTCCGTACAGCAGGCCTTCGTCGGGATGTTCCGCAACGCCCGCGGCCGGCTCGCGCCGCCGATCGACGACATCGAGACCTATTGGTCTCCGGTCGAGAAAGCCCACGCCTCGAGCATGCTGTCTTACTCGTTCGTCGGTTCGCCGGAAACCGTGCGCCGGGGGCTCGAGCGGTTCATCGAGAAAACGGGAGCCGACGAGGTGATGGCCGCTTCCGCCATCTACGATCATGCGGCGCGGCTCCGCTCCTACGAAATCCTCTCCGAAATTCGCAGTCAGCTCGGCCGCCGGAACGCCAAGTAACCGCGATCGCGCGTCTGGCCAAGGCTATTTCTACCCATCGAGCCCGGCTGCTCTTTCCACCAGTTGACCGGTCCCATTTCATCAGTTCGTAACACGTCGGCAAAGCTTTTGGCTATACTCTCCGGCGGGGAGATGACCCGTGATTGGTGCGATCAAAAGTGTGTTCCTGATTCTCAGCGCGCTATTTCCGATTGTGGACCCGCTGGGAGGTGCGCCGATCTTTCTCACTCTCACCCGCGAATATACCCGCAGCGAGCGCACCTTGCTGTCCTGGCGGATCGCCTTGAACAGCTTCTTCCTGCTGATCGGTTCTTACTTCATTGGGACCCACATCCTCGCGTTCTTTGGAATTTCACTTCCCGTGGTGCAGGTGGGCGGCGGATTGGTGGTGATCTCGGCGGGATGGACGCTGCTGAAGCAAAAGGACGATGACGACGACCCCCAGAATACCAAGCGCAATGTCCAGGATCATGACCCGCTCCGCCATGCCTTCTATCCGTTGACCCTGCCGTTGACCGTGGGCCCTGGATCGATCTCCATCGCCATCACCCTGGGCGCCGATGCGCCATATCATCACGGATTCCATCTCACCGCGATTCTTGCCGCCATCGTCGGGTGCGCGTTGCTCGCTCTTAGCATTCTGCTCTGTTACGGCTTCTCCGACCGCCTGGCGAGAATTCTGGGTGCCACCGGCATGACCGTGATCATGCAGCTCACCTCGTTTTTGTTGGTGTGCATCGGAGTACAAATTCTCTGGAATGGGCTGAGTACGCTGCTGGCATCCCTACCCTTGCACGTTTCCTGAGTGGGCTGCCGTGGCCGGGCCAATGGGTGGCGAATTTTCGAGGCGGAGCCTACATGTTCAAAGTGACGATCGACGGCCGCATTTACGAAACCGCTGGGGAAGAGCGCCTCATCGATGTAATCAACCGGACCGGCGCGAAGGTTCCTCAAGTCTGTTATCACCCGCAACTGGGACCGATTCAAACCTGCGATACGTGCTTGGTCGAAACGAACGGGCAACTGGTGCGAGCCTGCGCCACCCGCGTCTCGGCGGGGATGGAGGTTGCTACCAAATCCGCGCGCGCGGACGCCGCGCAGCGCCAGGCGTTCGACCGCATCCTCGGGAATCACCTGCTCTATTGCACCGTATGCGACAACAACAACGGCAACTGCACCGTTCACAACACCACCCGCCAACTGGCCGTCGAACATCAGCAAACCCCCTACCGCCCAAAGCCCTACGCCGTCGATAACACCAACCCGTTCTACCGCTACGATCCCAATCAATGCATTCTGTGCGGCCGGTGCGTCGAGGCCTGCCAGAATTTGCAGGTGAACGAAACGCTTTCCATCAACTGGGAGGATCCCCATCCCCGCGTGCAGTGGGACGGCGGTTCCACCATCGGCGAATCGAGCTGCGTTTCCTGCGGGCACTGCGTGTCGGTGTGCCCGTGCAACGCGCTGATGGAAAAATCGATGATCGGGCACGCCGGTTATTTCACCGCGCTGCCCAAGTCCGTTTTGGACGGGATGATCGATGTCGTCAAAGAGATCGAGCCGGAAGTGGGCTACGGCGCGATCATGAAACTTTCCGAAGACGAAGAAGCCATGCGCGAGCATCGCATCCGCCGGACCAAGACGGTCTGCACCTACTGCGGAGTGGGATGCAGCTTTGAGGTGTGGACCAAAGACCGCCATATTTTGAAAGTGGAGCCGCTGGAAGGACCCACCAACGGCGTCTCCACCTGCGTCAAAGGAAAATTTGGCTGGGACTTCGTCAACAGCCCGGACCGCCTGACCACGCCGTTGATCCGTGAGGGCGGGAAATTCCGCGCGGCGTCCTGGGACGAAGCGCTGGGCCTGGTCGCGCGCAAATTCGCGGAAATCAAAACCCAGCACGGACCGGACGCGCTGGCTTTTGTTTCCTCTTCGAAGTGCACCAACGAAGAAAGCTATCTGATG
The DNA here is from genome assembly GCA_963725655.1 of uncultured Acidobacteriota bacterium. GTDB lineage: Bacteria > Acidobacteriota > Terriglobia > Acidiferrales > UBA7541 > CAVRXT01. The sequence goes on from CAVRYY010000002.1 coordinate 554,234, forward strand.
CAGAAGCTTTCTCGCGCGGTGATCGGCACCAACAACATGGACAATTGTTCGCGCTACTGCCAGGCCCCGGCGACCACTGGATTGTTCCGGACCGTGGGCTACGGCGGTGATTCCGGTTCGATTCACGATATCGAACGCGCCGGGCTAGTCTTGATTATCGGCAGCAACACCGCGGAGAGCCATCCGGTGTTGGCCACTCGCGTGAAGCGGGCTCACAAGCTACGCGGCCAGAAATTGATTGTGTCGGATCTGCGCGAAAACGAAATGGCCCGCCGCGCCGATCTCTTCCTGCACCCCAAGCCGGGGACCGACATGGTGTGGCTCTCCGCTGCAGCCCGCTACATTCTGGAGCAGGGAATTGCCGACACTGCGTTCATCAATCAATGGGTGAACGGCCTCGAGGAATACCAGAAGAGCCTCGCGCCCTTCACCATGGAATTCGCCGCGCGCGCCACCGGGCTTTCCGAAGAGACCATCAAGAAAGTGGCGCACATGGTGGCGGAGGCCAGCAGCGTTTGCATCCTGTGGGCCATGGGCGTTACCCAGCACAGCATGGGTTCAGATACCTCTACCGCCATCTCCAATCTGCTGCTGGTCACCGGCAATTACATGAAGACTGGCTCCGGCGCCTACCCGTTGCGCGGACACAACAACGTGCAAGGCGCGAGCGATCACGGGGCGATGCCCAATTTCATGCCCGGCTATCAAAAGTTGGATGACCCGGAAGTCCGCGCACGATTCGAAGCCGGCTGGGGCGTCCCGCTGCCCTCCACCAAGGGCCTCGATAACCATGAAATGATCGACGCCATCCGTGAGGGCAAGCTGAAGTCGATGTACGTCTTTGGCGAAGAATTGAGCTTGGTCGACTCCAACGCCAATTACGTGGCCGACAACTTGGCCAAGCTGGAGTTCTTCGTCATGCAGGATATTTTCTTTACCGCCACGTGCCGCTTCGCCGATGTGGTGCTGCCTGCATGCCCGAGCCTCGAGAAAGAGGGTACCTTCACCAGCACCGAGCGCCGCATCCAACGGCTCTACGAAGTATTCGAACCATTGGAAGGCAGCCAGGCGGACTGGAAAATCATTCGCGACATCGCCAATCGTCTGGGTGCGAATTGGAAATACGATCACCCCGCTGATATTTATCGGGAGATCGCCGCGCTGACCCCGATGTTTGCCGGCGTCACTTACGAACGCCTGGAGGGATTCAAGTCCCTGCAGTGGCCCGTGGCGGCGGACGGTTCCGATCAACCGCTTCTATACACTAAACAATTTGCCACGCCGGACGGCAAGGCCAAGCTCTTCCCGCTTCTGCCCACCGAACCAACCGACCAGCCCAATGCCGAATTCGATCTGCATCTCAACAACGGCCGGCTGCTCGAACATTTCCACGAAGGCAACATGACCTACAAAGTGCCGGGAATTCGCGAGAAGACTCCGGATACTTTCGTGGAGGTCTCCCCGGAGCTGGCCACCGAGCGCGGGATTCAGAGCGGGACCTGGGTGCAACTCACGTCTCGCTACGGAAAAGTGCGGGTGCGCGCACTGGTCACCGACCGCGTGACCGGCAACGAACTCTACATGCCGATGAATTCGGTGGAAAGCCCGGTGAACCGCCTCACCAGCAGCCACACCGACGCCGTCACCCACACCCCCGCATACAAAGAGACTTCCGTGCGGCTTCTGTTGCTTCCAGAAGCCCCCGGAAATAATCCGCTGCCCCGAACGAATTCGCGCTGGGGAAATCCCACCCCGCAAAGCGGAGTGGAAGTGGAACGCAAATGGAAGCGCGCGGATTACAGCGTGCCGGACGGCAACGGGCTGGTCCAGATTCAAAAGAACGGAAGTCACTGACCGCGAGGAGAAAAGAACATGGCTCAACCGATCCCTCTGCAGCTGCCCAAACGCGATCCGCGGGAGGAACTTCGTTCGCGGCTGGAGCAAGCGCCGGCGGACCATGCGGAGGCGCTGCTCGCAGGCTACGAAGTGCTGCAAGGTCTGCACGACCAGGGAGTGCTCGAACTGCTGCGTGGTTTGCTGGGTGGCGGCGACAAAATTCTGGAAAGCGTCGTTGACGCTACCAAAACGCCCGAAGCGATACGCGGCATCCGCAACCTGCTGGTGATTGGCAAAGTGTTCGGATCGATCGACCCGGCGCTGCTCGAGAAATTTGCCGGCGCCATCCCCGGCGCGCTGGAAGGCGCCGCAAAGGCGCAACAGGCTGACCCTCCCGGGTTCTGGGCGATGCTAAAAATACTTAGCGGCAAAAATCTGCGGCGCGGCTTGGCCGTGGTGAACGGTTTATTGGAAGGCTGGGGCAAGAATTTCTCGGCGGAAAGCAGCCGCTAGTGCGCGCAGCCGGGCAGAATTTTATGATCACCACCTCGGTCGCTTAGTTGACGGCAGCGGATCCCTGCAACACAGGAGCCAGTATCGTGAAATACGTTCTTTGGACGTTGGCTGCAATCGTCGGCCTGATCATCATTGTGGTCATCATCGGCGCGCTGCTCCCGGAAAAGCACGTGGTTGCGCGCTACATTTCGCTGCATCAAAAGCCGGAGCAAGTGTTCGCATTAGTTTCCGACGTTCAAATCGGCGCATCGTGGAGGCCCGAGGTGCAATCGGTGGAAATTTTGCCCAGCACCGACGGCCACGTGCACTTCCGGGAAAAGATGAAGCACGGTTCGATCACCATGCTGGTGCTCGAGGCGCGCCCGCCGGAACGATTGATCACCCAGATCGCCAAGGGCTTGCCGTTTGGCGGCGTGTGGATCATGGATGTTTCGCCGGCGCCGGATGGATGCCGGCTGAACATTACCGAGCGCGGCGAAGTCTACAATCCGTTCTTTCGGTTCGTGTCGCGATTTGTGCTGGGGTACACCAATACGATGGATACGTATCTGCGGAATGTCGCCCACAAATTCGGAGAGACAGCCGAGCCGCAAGACGGAACGGCTGCGGCGCAGTAGGACTGCTCGCTCGCCGATTTTCGCGGTTGCACTACTGCTTCGCTGTGGGCGCCGATGAGGCTGCGGCGGCGATCGCTGCTGCCGGAACGCGCAGCGGCGCGTCGAGGCGGCCGGTGAAACCTTCCTTTATCAGCTTGAAAATTACCCGGCGATTCTGCGCGATCACTTTTACCCAGGCGAATTTCCCCATTTGCGGGAAATAGATTCCGCGGAAACATAGCCGCGAGATCAGGATATTGATGCGATAGCCGAGCGCCTTGTAGTCCAGCGAATCGACTGCCTTTTCGATGGCTTCCGGACTGTAGGCGCGATCCCAGGCGATGCGCACTTCCTGTTGAGCCTCGTCGATCGACATCTTCTCCGGGGTGTGCGCCATCGCGAACGGGATGAACTCCTTCCAATGCTTGGGACGCGTCAGGCGTCCGGAGACCTCGAGGCGCTTGTAGAGCGGTGTGGCGGGGAGCGGAGTGAGCAATCCGAAGATCGGCAATCCCGCCGGCCAGGTTCGAATTTCCTTCAACGTACGTTCGGCGACTCCCACCGTGTCGTTGTCCATTCCGAAAATGAAGGAGGTGATCGCGAACACGTTGCGTGCTGCCAGCCGTTCCAAGACTGCGGCGTATTCGCCCGGCTTGTTGAAGCCCTTGTTCACACTGGCGAGGTTGGCCGGATCGATGGACTCCATGCCGATGAAAACCCATTTGCCGCCCGAGGCGGCGATCAGGTCCACCAGCTCTTCATCGCGCAAAAGGTTGGCGCTGATCTGGGCGATCCAATTCAACTGCGCCCCGGCGGCGATGATGTCGCGCAGCAGAGACTTGGTGCGGCGGGGATTGATGGCGAAGTTATCGTCGATGAAGAAGACCGCGATTTGCCCCTTCTCACTTCCGGCGCGCGCTTTCAGCAGCAGCAGCTCGTTCACCACGCTTTCGTTGGTGCGGAAGCGGATCGAGTCGCCGAAAAATCCGGTCACGGTGCAGAACTCGCATCCGTACGGGCAACCGCGCCCCGACTCGACAGGAATGATGCGGAACGTCCCCCAGCCGGCGCCGACCTTGCCCAACATCGAAGTCAACACGTGGGGAACCAGATTGAACTGAGCCAGGTCGATGGAGTTCCAGGGAATCGCGGGATAGGCTTGCAGCGAGGGTTTCATCTCTTTGCCTGCTGCGTCCACTGGAGCGTAGACGTCTTGGAGCTTGCCGTTCGCCGCGTCGTTGACGATCTGCGGCCAGGTGTCGTCGGCTTCGCCGAGCGCGACAGCGTCGGCGTGGCGCGGGCCGCCGTCACGGCCGAGCGCTTCGTCGGCCAGCTCGGTAACGTGAGGTCCGCCCATTACCACCGGCACGCCCACCGCGCGCACCGCATCCGCCATGCGATACGCCTTGGCGATCATGCGGGTCATCGCGCCGATACCGACCAGTCCAATCTTGTGCTCGATCACGTAGCGGGCGATGCCCGCTTCGTCCATCGGCTGCGCGTTGCCGTCGATCAGCTCGACTTCGTGGCCGGCGGGAGTGAGCGATTGCAGCAAGAACATCCATAGATGAGGCATGAAATTCCGAGTCACGCCGTTATCGGGATTGTAGAGAAGGATTTTCATAGGGCCTCTTTCCACACCGCTGCGCGTTGCTCGAACTGGTTACAGATCGGAGCTTGGGCCGACGGCGAACTCGCAATCGTGGCTGACCGGACCACGGCGCGGGTATGAACTTGGGATCTAATCTCGAACTAAGAAGGGAAGGCTTATAAGAACAAGGAGCGGTAAGACGCGGTGCTACGTCCCTTAATAAGCAGAGGAGACGTCAGCCAGTTCGGGGTGTGCGTACGAGCAGCGGTGGGAAAGTACGACACCGTACCAAAGGCCTGAGGGGAGTCTACACCATGTCCGGGCGCACAACTATAAATTCCGGGGGACCACCGGGGGCGTTTAGGTAACTCGCAAATCGCTAAGCACAGGTGTCTAGCCGGCGGCGATAAATCGCCGCGCGTTACTTTCGATTTCGGGCGGCGCCGGCCATGCGCGGCGAAACTTTCTCGGCCTGCTCTTGCTGGTGCTTGATGTAGTCAGCGTACGGCCCCTTGAAGTCTTCGATCTTGCCGCCTTCGAAATGCCAGATTCGCGTGGCTACTTCATCGATCATGTCGTGGTCGTGAGTGACCAGCAGGACCGTGCCCAGGTATTTCTGGAGAGCAAAGTTCAGCGCGTTGATCGCTTCGAGGTCCAAGTGGTTGGTGGGCTCGTCGAGCACCAAAACGTTGGGTTTTTGCAGCATCAAGCGGCAGAAGATCAGGCGGGCCGATTCGCCGCCGGAGAGCGCTTTGGTCGGCTTCAGGGCGTCGTCGCCGCTGAAGAGCATTTGCCCCAACACGCCGCGAAGCTGTTCCTGCGAGGCCATCGGGTCCCACTGGTGCAGCCATTCGAGCACGTTGGTGCCCTTGACGATGCTCTCGCTGTGATCCTGCGCGAAATATCCCACCGCCACATTGTGGCCCCAGGCCACCGTGCCGTTATCGATCGGAAATTCCTGCTCTTCCGTGGAGATGAAACCCGGAGCGTTGCGCACCAGCGATTTGAGCAGCGTGGTTTTTCCGGTTCCGTTACGTCCCATCAGCGCGATCTTCTCGCCGCGGGATACGCTGGCGGTGAAAGGCTGAAACACTTTCACTCCGCCGTAAGCCTTCATCACGCTCTTGATTTCGATCGGATGCTTGCCGGAATGCTGGTCCATGTTGAAGCGAATGTAGGGCCGCGCGATGTTGGACCGGGCCAGGTCGGAAGTTTGCAAGCGCTCGACTTCTTTCTTACGCGAGGTGGCTTGAGCGGACCGGGTGCCGGCAGAAAATCTAGCGATGAATTCGTTGAGTTGCGCGATTTTCTTTTCGCGCTGGGCGTTTTCAGATTCGATGCGCGAACGGATCGAGGTTTTTGCGAGCACCATGTCGTCGTAGCCGCCGTTGTACATGATGATGGTTTGGTAGTCGATGTCGGCGACGTGGGTGCAAACGCTATTCAGAAAATGGCGGTCGTGCGAGATCACGATCAACACGCCTTCATATTCGCAGAGGTAATCCTGCAGCCAGTGGACGGAATCAAGGTCCAAGTGGTTGGTGGGCTCGTCGAGCATCAGCACTTGGGGGTGGCCGAAGAGGGCTTGGGCCAGCAGCACGCGGACTTTTTGTCCGCCTTGCAGCTCGCTCATCTTGCGTTCGTGCAGCGGCTCTTCCAGGCCCAGGCCGTCGAGCAGCACGGCGGCGTCCGATTCGGCGGTGTAGCCGTCTTCGTCGCCGACGATGCCTTCGAGCTCGCCGAGGTACATGCCTTCTTTATCGGTGAGAAGTTCGTACGGCTTGGCGTGGAGCGCTTCGCGTTCCTGCAGCGCTTTCCAGAGGCGGCCATTGCCCATGATTACCGTGTCGATGACGCGGAAATCGTCGAAGGCGAACTGGTCCTGGCGGAGGATGCCCAGCTTCTTGGGGCGGGTGACGTCGCCCTTGGAGGGTTCGAGCTCGCCGGTGAGGATGTTCATGAACGTCGACTTGCCGGCGCCGTTGGGGCCGGTGACCGCGTAGCGGCGGCCTTCGAAGAAGGTGGTGGTGACGTCTTCGAACAGAACTCTAGCGCCGAAGCGCATGGTGATGTTATTTACGGTCAGCAAAGGACTTTAATTGTACCTTAGAATCGCGAAACCTCAGAATCAGGAAACCCTACCGCGCCAGGAATTGCAGCAACTTCTCGTGGGCGTTGGTGGTGAAGCCGGTATGGCCGTCAGCGATGATATCGAAGCTGTAATTTTTCAGCTGCGGGATCGAGGCGCGATTTGCTGCCGGATCGTCGCAGATGAATTTTGGCGGATAGATCAGGGTGTCTTTATTGGCGAAAAGGGAGTCGCCGGTGAACAGGATATTTTTATAGAGATACATGGTGCTTCCAGGGGTGTGGCCGGGAGTGTGAATGATCTGCATTTCCTCGCCGTCGAAATCCACTTTATCCAGACTATCCAGGTCGTCCAGCTTGGCGGGCAGTTCGGCCTTTGCCGAGTACCTGGCGGCCATGCGGGCCATGAACGCTTTCGACTCGCGCTGGCCGCGGATCAGTTCGATGTCCCCTGTGCCCACCCAGATTTTCGCAACAGGGAAAGCGGCGAGAGCTCCGATGTGGTCGCGGTGGCCGTGGGTGACGAAAATGGTGTTGACGTTGGCGGAGTTCAGATGCTCGCGGTCTAATTCCTGCAGGATGGCTTTGCCCTTGGCATCCATTCCCGCGTCGATGAGCGCGACGCCGTGCGCGGTGCGGATTATCCAGACGTAGGAACCGGCGGTTTCGACTCCGACCACTCCCGGAGCCGCTTCAAGGCGGGGTACTTTGCTCATGCGCGGCAATTGCGAAACCGTCCAGCCCACCAGCAGCGCGAAAGCGCCGATCACCGCGAGGATGCTCCAAAGTATTTTCTTCAGAATGGGTCGAGCCATGTTCAGGGCTGCTCCTCGGAGTCCGGGAGCACCACCAACAGTAGCACGAGGGCGATTACGGTGAACATGCGGAAGGCCTGCTCCTGGCCATTCCACGCTTTCGATTGCCACATCAGGAACCATTCGCCGCCGACGGTGAGGAACGCTACCAGCCACATGAGCAGGCTTAAGGTTAGGCCAGCGATCGCGACATCTTTCGCGCGATTGAAACCGCAGGCGCCGGCGCTCACGTTGGTTGCCAGGCGTGCGGCGCCCCACCAACAGAGAATCATGATGACGGATTCCCAGAGGATGATTGCGAGATAGAAAATCGTGTGCGAGGTGGGAGAGTTTAAGGCGCGCCACATTCCGGTGTTAGAGGGGAACGTCGAGTCCATCATCAGAATGTGGCGGACGAATTGGAAATTGGAGTTGTAGTCGGTGACGTTGTTGAAGACCACCACGGAATGATAGAGAGCCACGGCGAAAACTAACGAAGTCTTGGCGGTGCGCAGGGTCACGGGCGGAGCTCGGCGGTGGAGGGATTAGGACCCGGGAAACGGGCGGGGAATCGAGTTTCGGCACTAAAGAGCGCAATTTTGTATCGATTCCTGGTTTTTATGTCGTTTGTTTTCATGGACATCGCTAACCTAATCTCTACTCGTGTTGCGATTGAAACTGTAAGCCTAGGTGGTTTGTTTTCATATACGTACGGGTGAGCATGGCGGCGTTTTGGATCTTTGACTACTGGGATTGCTGGCGCGGCTTGACCCTGCCTCGTTAATTTGGCGGACGCGTTCACGTTCTTCCGAGGCTAGCATCTTGTACTGGGGGAGAAAAGGAACTAGTTCGGTGGATGGCGCGTCTGGGGCTGCGTGCTCTTCCATACCTCAACTGAACTGGCTAAACGCGGCCAGGGTTGCCTGGCCCAGGCTGATACCTCCATCGTTTGGCGGCACGGCGTGGTTGGTCCAGATTTGCAGGCCAGTGGGTTCGAACAGCGATTTGAGCATTCCGAGCAGCAACTCGTTTTGGAAAACGCCGCCGGAGAGAGCTACGGTGTCGAGGTTGTGAACCGCGGCTAGTTGCGCCGCGGCTTGCACTACGCCTTGTGACACCCCCTGATGGAATGCGTGGGCGATTTGGCTGCGGCCTCGGCCGCCGGCGCGATCCGTTGCTATCTGTTGGAGGAGCGGCCGAAAATCCAGCTCGTTATCGGCGAAAGGGAAGGGGTACGGTTCCAGCGCGGTGTCTTCCTGGTATTGCTGCGCCAGATGCTCGAGCCATTGCGCGGCTTGGCCTTCGAAGGTTGCACCGCGGGTGAAGCCCAGCAGAGCTGCGGCGGCGTCGAAGAGGCGGCCCATGGAAGTGGTCGAAAACGTGCGGATGTTCTTGCGAACTAATTCAGCGGCGGCTCGGTGTCGATCGCCGAAATCGAAAGGGGCTTGGCTAACGTCCGGCAAATTGTCCACTTGCGCCAGAAAACCGGCGGCGGCCTGCACCGGGTGGCGCGCGGCGGCGTCGCCTCCGGCTAGCGCGGCGGGGCGCAGGTGAGCGACTCGCGTGAAACCGCCGGCGATGCTGCCCACGAAGAACTCGCCACCCCAGATCGTTCCATCGTCGCCGTAGCCGGTGCCGTCGAAGCTCACGCCTAGCACGCGGCGATGCCACTCTTTTCGTTCGGCGAGCACTGAAGCGATGTGCGCGCGGTGGTGCTGGATGGTGCGGCGCTCGGCGCACTCGAAGATTGCGGCATGCGCGGTGGAGAAATATTGCGGATGCGAATCGTGAACCACCAGCAGATCTTCCGGCGGCACTTGGTACATGGAAACCAAGTCGTCGATGGTTTGGCGAAACGCCTGGAGGCATTCGAAGTGATCGAGATCGCCGATGTGTTGGCTGACGAATGCCTGGCCGCCGACCACCAGGGTGATCGCGTTTTTCAGGTCGGCGCCCAGCGCCAGGATCGGACGCTGCGTGGGAAGCGTGGTGACCGATCCGGGTGCGTATCCGCGTCCGCGACGCAGGACGACCGGACCGAAATGACCGGCGCGGGTGACCGAGTCATCCACGCGGCGCGCGATGGGGCGGTCGCCGATGAGAATGGCGTCGGCGATTCCGGCGAGTTGCGCGATGGCGATGCGATCATCATAGGCGATGGGCTCGCTGGATCGGTTCGCGCTGGTCATCACCAGAGTGTGGGGAGCGCCGGCGTCGAAAAGCAGGTGTTGCAGCGGGGTGTAGGGCAGCATGACGCCGAGTTCGTTGTTGTCGGGCGCGATTCCGGAGAGCTGTAGTGCGGTGCGCAGGGCGTCGGGCTCGGGGGGAGCGATAGCGCGTAAGTTGGGTTCCACAGCCAGGTTGGCTGTGCCACGGGGTCCCGCGACCAAGTTGGCTGTGCCACGGGCCAGGACGATAGGGCGCTCGATGGAGGTGAGCAGCGCTTCGGATTCCGCGGAGAGTTCCACCAGGTTTCGCGCGTCTTGCAAATTGCGGACCATTAGCGCGAAGGGCTTTTCCTTGCGGTATTTTCGGGTGCGCAACGCGTCGACCGCCGCGAAGTTGGTGGCGTCGCAGGCCAGGTGATAGCCGCCGAGGCCTTTTACTCCGACGATCTTGCCTTCGCGCAGCAGTTGCGCGGCCTGGGCGATGCTGGCTTCGTTGCCGGAAGTGATTTCGTCGCCGATTCGCAAATAGAGCCCCGGGCCGCACACTGGGCAACATAGCGGCTGGGCATGGAAACGGCGGTCGGAGGGATCGGTGTATTGGCGGGCGCAAAATTCGTCCATGGCCCAGTCTTTCATGGTGGTGAAGGCGCGGTCGTAGGGCAGGCCGAGAATCACGGTGTAGCGCGGGCCGCAAGTGGTGCAGTTGATGTAGGGATATTTGTAGCGGCGGTTGGCGGGATCGAAGAGCTCGCGCAGGCAGGCATCGCATACAGGTAAGTCGGGCGAAATCCGGACTGACGGAGCGTGGCCGCGTGCGCTCTCGCGGATGGTGAAATCTTCCAGGCCGGCGGGAGTTTCAACGTGGACTTCGATCGCGGTGATCTGCGCGGCGGGCGGGGCATCGCTGCGAAGCAGATTCAGAAATAGTTCAACCGCGGGATCCGATCCCTCCGCGAATATTTCCACGCCGTCGTCGCCGTTCAGAACCCATCCAGCGACGCCGTGCTGGGACGCCAAACGGAAAACGAAAGGCCGAAATCCCACGCCCTGCACCACGCCGCGAACTTTGATCGAGCGGGCGCTCAGCATGGATTCACATTCGCACGCCCGTCTTGGATTTTTTGGGTGAGAACTATTTCGATTTGTGATGGCACACAGCCCCGCTGGTCGGGGCTGTCCGACGACGGCCAATGGTGCGGGCGAGGTGCGCGGCTAGGCGACAATGCAGCCGTGCCCCTGCCAGCCGACCTGCACCACTTTGCCGTCGTCCACCAGAATCGGGACGGTGCGCTGGCCGCCGGACAATTCGCGCATGCGCTCGCGGGCTACGGGATCGGCTTCCACATCGTATTCGATGAATTCCACGCCCTTGAATTCGAGCCATTCGCGCATTTCGTCGGTGTGCGGGCAACGCGCGGCGCCGAAGAGCTCAAGCTTGGCCATGGGCAAGCACCTCCAGGGATTCGCGGATCACATGGTAGATGGAGGCCTGGACTTCCTGAATCCGCGGAATGTAATCGCAGCGGACGATCAGCGGAAAATCCGCGAGTGCGCGCCTTTGAATTTCGCCTCCGTCGCGGCCGAGCAGCGCGACGGTGAGCATACCGCGTTTCCGCGCTTCCTCGAGGGTGGCGACGATGTTGCGCGAGCCTCCGCTGGTGGAAATACCGACGACGATATCGTTAGGCTGGGCCTGGGCTAGAAATTGGCGCAGAAATATCAGCTCGGTGCCTACATCGTTGGCGATGGCGCTGATGTTGGCGGGCTCGAGCGATAAAGAGACTGCGGGGATCGGATGATAGCCCGGCGGCGGGGCCACGCAATCGATGGCCCAATCGTTGGCGTCGGTGGCGGACCCACCGTTGCCGAAAATAATTAACTTGCCGCCGCGTTTCACGCGCTCAGCAATCGCCACCGAGGCGTCGGCAATGCGGCCGGCTTCTTCGCCGGCGGCCTGCTCACGCAGTTTGGCGTCGTCGCCCACTTTCAGTTGAATCGATTTCGCTACTTCGGCGGTAATCGCATCGGTGGGCTGGCGAGTCTGGCCGAGAAAAGGATAGAGGAATGCGGACTCGCCCACGTCGTGGCCGAGCTCGCGGTGCTCGAAGAAGACGTGCACCGTCTCCCACAGGGTGTGGTAGAGAATTTCGATCAGCTCCTGATGGATGAAATGATCCTGGGTGGCGCACTCGACCGCGTAACTGCCATCGACGCCGGGCAATGCGAAGGTCATCGCGCCTTTGCGATGCGCGGCATGGAGCGCGGCATTTACTTCGGGGTCACCGCCCGGCGGGCCGAATCCCATCGCCATATCGGCGGGGGAGAGGATCGCTTCGAGCCACGGCCCGAACAGCACGGAAATATCGAGCGCCGGCAGGGCGCGCTTGCCGACGATCACCGGATGAACGAACTCGACCGAGACGTGCTGCGCGTCGGTGGCGTAGGGCCCGCGGCCGAAGGCCAGCAGCCTGCCTCCACGCAAGAACCGGTCGGACATGGCTAGGCAGGCCTCCGCCAGGCGATGCGATTCCCGCGCAAAGAAAATTTCCACCACCGGGTTGCGTGCCAGCAGGCGCTCTTCCACACGCGCAGTGAGATTGCTTACCGTGGTCATGGACTCAGCCTCAGCAGATCCGCGGCAAAGGGTCGCCGACCAGCATATCGATGATTCTACTTCCGCCGTAGGCGGTGGTCACCAAAACCGATCCCGCCGGCTGTTCGCGGACCTCGCCAATTATCCGCGCTTCCTCGCCGCCGGGTGTGGCGCGCAGAGCGCGAAGAGCGTCATCGGCGAGTTCCGGCGCAACCACCGCGAGAAATTGGCCTTCGTTGGCAATGTGCAGCGGATCGAGGCCCAGCAATTCGCATGCTCCGCGTACGCCATCGTGCAGCGGAAGTTCTTCTTCTTTTATTACGATGCCGAGACTGCAATCACGCGCCAGTTCGTTCAAGGAGGTGGCCACGCCGCCGCGGGTGGGATCGCGCATCCAGCGTACGCCCGGGCCCGCCGCCTGCAAAACAGCGGCGACTAGCGGCATCACCGACCGGGTGTCCGATCGCATATCGCCTTCCATGTCGAGTTCGCCGCGCGCCAGCAATATGGTGATGCCGTGGTCGCCGATCGCGCCGGAGAGAAGAATTTTGTCGCCGATGCGAACGGAGCGCGGATCAATTACGATTCCGGGAATCCGCACACCCAAGCCGGTGGTGGTGATGTACATGTGATCGGCTTTGCCGTGCTCGACCACTTTGGTGTCTCCGCCCAGAATCTTGATTCCCGCTTTCCGCGCGGCCGCGCCCATCGCTTCGATTTCGGCTTGCAAGACCGGCGTGGGCAGGCCCGCTTCGAGCACGAAGCTGACGACCATCGCTTCGCACCGCGCCGCGGACACCGCCAAATCATTCACCGTGCCGTTCACCGCCAGTTCGCCGATCGACCCGCCAGGAAACACCAGCGGCTTGACGACGAAGCTATCGGTGGTGAGGGCCAGCGACGTTCCGTTGATATCGATGCGGGCAGCGTCGTCCAGAGGTGTGACGGAGGATTCAAACAGCAGGGGAGCGAATAGACCTTCGACCAGGCGGCGGCTTGCCTTTCCGCCCGCGCCGTGAGCCATCTCGATTTGCGGCTCACCAAACCGGATTTTGCGATTGGCGCCCTCGATCGGAGTCTTGTCGCTCACACCGAGGCGGCGATGGTCGTGACCAACGTCTTCCGATGTTCGTAGTTGAAGTACGCCGCGCATGATCCTTCCGAGGAAACCATCAGCGCTCCCACCGGATTTTCCGGGGTGCATTCCTTGCCAAAGAGTTTGCACTGCGACGGTTTCAGAACGCCCTTAAGCACTTCGCCGCACTGCGCGGCTTTGGGATCAGTGACGCGGAGCCCGGGAACATCAAACCGCCGCTCGGAATCCCACTCCGCGTAGGAATCGCGCAGGCGCAATGCGGACTGGGAGATGAATCCCATGCCACGCCATTCGAAGTACGGGCGTAATTCGAAAACTTCGTTGATGGCGCGCAAAGCGGCGCGATTGCCGTCCCATGGCACGACGCGCTTGTATTGATTTTCGACGATCGCTTCGCCGCGCTGAAGTTGCGCCAGGATCATCACGATGCCGTGCAGCAGGTCCAGCGGCTCGAATCCGGAAACCACGATCGGCTTGTGCTCGTTCTGTGCGATCCATTCGTAGGGGCGGCAGCCAATCACGGTGGAAACGTGTCCGGGCCCGATGAAGCCGTCGATGCGCATATCGGGAGAATCGAGAATCGCGCGAATGGCGGGGATGATGGTCACGTGGTTGCAGAACACCGAAAAATTGGGCAGGCCTTCGGCTTTGGCGCGCTGCAAAATCAGCGCGGTGGAAGGCGCGGTGGTCTCAAATCCAATCGCAAAGAACATCACATGCTTGTCGGGATTTTGCCGGGCCATCTTCAGCGCGTCGGTGGGCGAATACACGATACGCACGTCCATGCCCCGCGCTTTTTCCTTGAGCGGACTTCCTTGAGTGCCGGGAACGCGCATCATGTCGCCGAACGCGGCGAAAATTACGTTGGGATCCCTGGCGATCGATAATCCATCGTCGATCCGCCCCATCGGCAGAACGCACACCGGGCAGCCCGGTCCATGGATCAGCTCGATATTTTGTGGAAGCAGATCTTTCAGACCGAAGCGATAGATGGCGTGAGTGTGGCCGCCGCAGACTTCCATCAGGCGGTAATGTTTGTTGGGATCGGCCAGGCGGCGAATTTCTTCGGCGGCCTTGCGAATTAACTCCGGAGACCGGAATTCATCCACGTACTTCATTCGGGGCCTCCGGGTTGGTTGCTCGCGGCAGGTGCGGCTGGTTTCGCGGGGGTGGCTAGCGCCGCGGTCGACGGCCCATTCTCATCGAGCAGGTGGTTTTCTTCTCCCAGCTCATATCCGCGCACTTCTTCCAGCACCGCTTCGCTCTCGCCCAGCTCTTCGAGCGCGCGTAATTGGTCCTGGGCGTCGGCTTCGCTGATTTTGCTCATCGCGAAGCCGACATGGATCAGCACCCAGTCTCCCAGCGCCGGGCGATCGTCCTGGAGCAATCCTAGATCCACGCGGCGGCGCATTCCCACCACGTCAGCCACGGCCCAAGTTTCGCCGGCAGGAATCTGCACGATCTGTCCGGGAATGGCGAGGCACATAGGGCGCAGGCTCCTTCCAAAAACTATTGGGACGTTTCGAGTTTGCGTAACGAAGTTGGGCTCGTCTGGTTCATATGTCGATCCATGAAAGACGGTAGTTCGACTATCGGGCAGACTGTACCACGGAGGCCGTTTTGAAAATGAATTTTACTGGCGGATTTATCGAAAATTCCGATGTACAGCATCAACCAGGGCTATATACAGTGTTTGCTGTATACGGGGATTTGTCACTCTGTGGTTTTCTGTGTCGGGCCGCAGCACAGCAGATTAAGGATTGACGCACGCGGCGACAATGGACCGGCAACTCGCACCGCCACTGTCACGGTTTGATGCTGAGAATGCCACGCGATTGTAGATTCGAAAAATTCGCGGTCGTATCGTTCTTTTCAGGTCTTCCCATCCAGCCATATCCCGGCTCCGCCTTTCGCTCCTGCTGCTCCGCTTCCGTTTTTAGGTTCCAGAGAAACCACCATTCCAGGGGTGTTCGTTTTCGCCTTAGCCACGCATTCCTAAGCTAGAAAGAGGAGGGCAGATGGCAGAACAAGCAGTGCCGTACGGGAGGAAAACGCAACGCGCTCCCGCAGTTTCGGACGTTCACATTCTGTGGATCACCGCAGGTCTTGGATGCGACGGCGACAGTGTATCGGTTACCGCAGCCGACCAGCCCAGTATTGAGGATGTTCTGCTGGGCGCGATCCCCGGGCTTCCCAAAGTGCATCTCCACAATCCCGTTCTGGCCTACGAGAACGGCGACGACTTCATGAAATTTTTCTATGACGCCGAAAAGGGCGCGCTCGATCCGTTTGTGCTGGTAGTAGAGGGATCGATTCCCAATGAAAAGATCAAGAAGGAAGGCTACTGGGCGGCGGTGGGCACGAATCCCGCGACGGGCCAGCCGATAACCACCTGCGAGTGGATCGATCGCCTGGCGCCCAAAGCGCTGGCGGTGGTTTGCGCGGGAACTTGTGCGACGTATGGCGGGATTCACGCCATGGCGGGAAATCCCACCGGAGCGATGGGCCTGGCCGATTATCTGGGCTGGGACTGGCGTTCGAAGGCGGGAGTCCCGATCGTGAACGTGCCCGGCTGTCCGGTGCAGCCTGACAACTTCATGGAAACGGTGCTATATCTTTTGTATCAAGCGGCGGGAATCGCGCCGATGATACCGCTCGACGACAAGCTGCGGCCGACGTGGCTGTTTGGCAAGACGGTGCACGAAGGCTGCGACCGCGGGTCGTATTACGAGCAAGGCGATTTCGCGGACGAGTATGGTTCTTCGAAATGCCTGGTGAAGCTGGGATGCTGGGGACCGGTGGTGAACTGCAACGTGACCAAGCGCGGATGGATGCGCGGCATAGGCGGGTGCCCGAACGTCGGTGGGATTTGCATCGGCTGCACCATGCCGGGATTTCCGGACAAGTTCATGCCGTTCATGGACGAGCCGCCCGGCGCAACGCTATCGGCCACGGCAATCGGGGTCTACGGCCGCATGATTCGCACTCTGCGCGGGCTCACCAACACGACAGTTAACAAAGAGCCGAAGTGGCGTCATCGAGGCTTCGAGCTCACTACCGGCTACCGGCCGCGGACCTACTAAGGTCGAAAGGACAAAATAGATGGCCACTACCTTGCAGCCCGGAGCGGTAACACCCACGAAAGGCCGGAATCTGGTGGAGATGAACTGGGACCCGATTACCCGCATCGTGGGTAGCTTGGGGATATTCACCAAGATCGATTTCGAAAACAAACAAGTCGCGGAATGCTTCAGCACGTCTTCGATTTTTCGCGGCTACAGCATCTTCATGAAAGGCAAAGATCCCCGCGACGCCCATTTCATCACCAGCCGCATCTGCGGAATCTGCGGGGACAATCACGCCACCTGCGCGGTGTACGCGCAGAACATGGCGTTCGGTTGCAAGACGCCCGCGCTAGGGGAATGGATATTGAATTTGGGCGAAGCCGCGGAATACATGTTCGACCACAACATTTTTCAGGACAACCTGGTCGGCGTGGATTTCTGCGAGCAGATGGTGAAGGAAACCAATCCCAGCGTTTGGGCCAAGGCGGAGAAGGCGCCGGCGCCGAACGCTTCCAAGCACGGCTACAAGACCATCGGCGACATCATGAAAGCGCTCAATCCGTTTACCGGCGAATTTTACCGCGAGACGCTGCAAGTGAGCCGGTACACGCGGGAAATGTTCTGCCTGATGGAAGGACGGCACGTGCATCCTTCGACGCTGTATCCGGGCGGAGTGGGCACGGTGCCCACGGTGCAGCTCTTCACCGACTATCTGGTGCGCCTGATGAAGTACGTGGAGTTCATGAAGAAAGTAGTGCCGCTGCACGACGATCTGTTCGATTTCTTTTACCAGGCGCTGCCCGGGTACGAGAAAGTGGGCCAGCGGCGAATTTTGCTGGGCTGCTGGGGATCGTTTAACGATCCCGATGTCTGCGACTACAAGTATCAGAACATGGGCAACTGGGGGCGGTCGATGTACGTTACCCCCGGCGTAATCGTCGATGGCGAGCTGGTGACCAACGACCTGATCGACATCAACCTGGGTATCCGCATTTTGCTGGGCAGTTCGTTCTATCAGGATTGGGAACAAGGCGAGACGTTTGTGAAAAACGATCCCGCCGGCAATCCTGTCGATAAGCGCCATCCGTGGAACCAGACCACCATCCCCAAGCCGCAGAAGCGCGATTTCAAGAGCCGCTACAGCTGGGTGATGTCGCCGCGCTGGTACGACAAGCGCACCGGCGATTACCTGGCGCTGGATACCGGCGGAGGACCGATCGCGCGGCTGTGGTCCACGGCGCTGTCGGGTTTGGTGGACATTGGTTACGTGAAGGCCACCGGCAAGAGCGTCAAGATTTATTTGCCGAAGACCGCGATGCTGCCCGAAGCGGAGTTTGAGTGGAAGATTCCGAAATGGAGCAATGCGATCGAACGCGACCGCGCGCGAACCTACTTCCAAGCTTATGCGGCCGCTTGTGCGCTGTACTTTGTCGAGCGTGCGCTCAAGGAGCTTTACGCTGGGAACACCAAGACGTGGTCGGAGTTCAAGGTGCCGGACGAGGCCATTGGCTGCGGCTTCCACGAAGCGGTGCGCGGCGTGCTTTCCCACCACGTGGTGATTCGTGATGGAAAGATCGCCAATTATCATCCCTATCCGCCCACTCCGTGGAACGCGAATCCTCGCGACATCTACGGCACGCCGGGGCCGTACGAGGACGCGGTTCAAAATACGCCGATCTTCGAGGAGAACGGCCCCGCCAAATTCAAGGGCATCGACATCATGCGCGCGGTGCGGAGCTTCGATCCGTGCCTGCCGTGCGGCGTGCACATGTATCTTGGAAACGGGAAAGTGGTGGAAGAGCATCACTCGCCGATGTTTGGGCTGCAGCCGTAGTTTTTAGCGCGGGCATTTCCGGTTTGCGGTTGCAGGCGAATCCGGTAGGCTCGGGCGATTCGATCGTCCGGGTGATGTTCTGGCGGTCTAAGGGTGAGCGTGAAAGCGGATCCGAATCTCCAGCAGTTGAGCACCGAGATCGAGCAATTGGGGCGCAAGGTCGAGTCGATTAGTGACCCGGCGGTGCGTGCCGACGTCCTCGCGCTGGTTCATTCGGTGATGGAACTGCACGCCGCCGGATTGGGCCGGATCCTGGAGATACTTTCGGATCGAAAACTGGCCGGCCGCGAGGCGATGGACGCCATCGCGGCCGACGATTTGGCTGGCAGTTTGCTGTCGCTGCACGGCTTGCATCCGGTGGACGTTGTCGAGCGCGTATCCGGCGCGGTGGTGAAAGCGCAGTCGGAATTGCGAGCGCAAGGCGCTAGTTTGGAGTTTTTGCGATTTGAGGACGGCGTGGTACACCTGCGTCTGGCCGCCGGAGGCCATGGTTGCGGGTCATCGTCGACGTCGCTGCAGCGTTCGGTGGAAGATTCCATTTACGACGCGGCGCCGGAAATCGCGAGAGTGCAGATCGAGTTGGCGAGCGCTCCCGCGCAGGCTTTGGTGCAGCTGCAGCCGATTGGCAGCGCCGCGCCGCGGGCTTAGAGTTGGATCCGCTCCGGATTTTGGCGGTTCGCGTTCGCGGTTGGCGCTCGTTGCTGCGGCGGCGAGCCTCTTAGTCAAACGAGACTTGAGGCAGGAGGCACACATGGCACATCAAAACGTTGCACCAGCGGATCTGTCGCACACGGAAGGGGTGCCGCGAGGCGAAGATCGATCGGGGCGCAGCAAGCATCTCGTCGATGGACAGCCGCCTCCGCAGGGCCCGCGAAAATCCGCGGATGCCACCGGCATCAATTCTTGCGATCGGGCGCCGATCGACCCCCGGATGCCCAATCTTCCGCCGGCGTAGCAGCCAAGTGATTTGTCTTTCACGCCGGGAGGCCGCAACCGAGTGAGCGCCGAAGCTCCCAAGCAGGACGTGTTTGCAAACTTGCGCCAGTACCTGCGCCCGCGCCCGGTCGCGGCCGAACGCTGTGAATTATGCGGCACGCCGGTTGGCCCGGAACACCCTCACCTGCTGGAAATGAAAAACCGCAAGATTGCGTGCAGTTGCTCGCCGTGCGCGTTGCTCTTCGGGAGCGGAGCGGCGCTGCGTTATAAGCCCATTCCGCGCGACATTTTTCTTTTGACCGGCTTCGAAATTACCGATGCGCAATGGGAAGGCCTGGGGATTCCGATCAATATGGCATTTTTCTGCCACACGCTTGCCGGCACGGGCGAATCGCGAAAGCCCTCCGCGTATTATCCCAGTCCGGCGGGCGCCACTGAGTCGCTGCTGGACCTGGAGACGTGGGAAGAGATTGCCGGGGAGAATCCGCAGCTTTCGCGCATGCAGGATGAAGTGGAAGCGCTGCTGGTGAATCGAGTGACCGTGCCGTACGAATATTATCTGGTCCCGATCGACCAGTGTTTTGCGCTGGTGGGCCTGATCCGCAAGCAGTGGCGCGGATTTTCCGGCGGCGCCGATTTATGGAAATCGATCGCCGGATTTTTTGCTTCGCTGAAAGAACGCGCCAGACCGGCGAGAGGACTGGGCCGTGCCGAATCTTGATTTTCAAATCGAGAGCGTGGAACCGGTGCGCTACGCAGCCGCGCCGATTCTGAATCTGAATATTCGCATCCAGGACATGGCGCCGGCCGTGCCCATTCATAACGTGATGCTGCAGTGCCAGATCCAGATCGAGCCGGTGAAGCGGAAATACACGCCCGCGGAACAGGAGTCGCTGCTCGATCTTTTCGGAGAACCTTCGCGCTGGAGCCAGACGCTGAAGCCGCTGTTGTGGGCCAACACCAGCGTGGTGATTCCCGGGTTTACCGGGCAAACGCGAATCAGCGTTCCGATATCCTGCACGTTTGATTTCAACGTGGCGGCGACAAAATATTTTCACGGATTGCTGGGCGGCGATGTGCCGGTGACGGTGCTGTTCAGCGGGACGATTTTTCATGACGGCGGCGAGGACGGTGGATTGCAGATTTCCAAGATTTCCTGGGAGCGCGAAGCCAAATTCCGCATGCCGCACCGGGTGTGGAAAGACATGATGGATTTGAACTATCCGAATACCGCGTGGCTTTGCCTGCGGCGCGACGTTTTCGACCAGTTGTACCGCTTTAAAGTGAGCCGCGGGATTCCCACATGGGATCAGGCGCTGGAAAGCGTGCTGGCCGGTTCGAATTCCGCTAACAGCGTTACTAAGGCTGACGCATGAAGCAGGAAGCGGTGGAAAAGATCGCCGACGCGATTCTGTACGAGGGATACATCTTGTATCCGTATCGGCCGTCGTCCATCAAGAATCGGCAACGCTGGAATTTTGGAAGTATTTGCCCGCGCGAGTACAGCGACGCGCAGCACGGCACCGAGGCCTGGCGCACCCAGACCGAATGCCTGGTGTCGGCCGGCGCGAACACCGCGATTGGAATCAAGATTCGGTTCCTGCACACCGTTGCGCGGCAAGTTTGCGAGCTTGTTCGGCCGGTGCACGATCTGAGCGAATGCGCGGCGGAGGATTTTCGGGAGGTGGATAGCCTGCGCCTGGGTGATCGGCTGTACCAGACCTGGCAGGAAGCGATCGATCGCAGCGCGGAGATCCCGGAGATGCACTGGGCGTCACTGGCGCGCTGTCCGCAGCAATTCCACTTTAGTTTTTCGGCGACGCGGGAAGTGGAGCCGTTGCGCGATCCAGCCCCCGGCACGGGTCCGGCCGCCGGCCGAATTGTGGCGGCGTTGATCCGCACCCGGCACGCACTTAGTGGCACGCTGCGGGTCAGCGTTCAGCCCCTCGATGCGCCGCTCTTTCGCTTGAGAGTGGAGATGGAAAATCTTACGCCGCTGCCTGCGGCGCGGGAAAAGACGCGCGACCGGGCGATGCTGGATTCCTTCGTCTCCTGCCACTCGATTTTCCGGCTGGAAGCCGGCGCTTTTATCTCGTTGCTCGATCCGCCCGAAGAATTTCAGGAGGCCGCGGCGAATTGCGAAAACATCGGGAACTATCCGGTGCTGGTGGGCGAAGAAGGCGAGCGTCAGACCGTTCTCGCCTCGCCGGTGATCCTTTATGATTATCCGAAAATTGCGCCGGAAAGCGCCGGGAATCTGTTTGACGGCACGGAGATCGACGAAATTCTCACCTTGCGCATTCTCTCCATGACCGACGAAGAAAAATCCGAGATGCGGCAGGCCGACGAGCGCGGCCGAAAAATGCTGGAGCGGATCGAAGCGGATCCCGAGCATCTGGCCCATCTGCACGGGGTGATGAAGGCGGTGGCACCCGAGCCTGAACCTGAGACGGAAGCTGCCGCCTCACCCGAACTGGCGGTGAAGGATTGGAATCCCTGGGAGGAGCGCCCTCCGATCCAGAGCGTTCGTATTTTGGGAGTCGAGCTGAAACTGGGCGACCGCGTGCGGCTGCATCCGCAAAAAAATGCGGACATCATGGATATCGCGCTCACCGGCCGTGTGGCGGTGATCGAAGCGATCGAGCAGGATCTGGAGGATCACATTCAGCTCGCGGTGGTGCTCGACGACGATCCCGGCCGTGAATTTGGAATGATGCGCCAGCCCGGGCACCGTTTCTTTTATTCTCCGGACGAAGTGATACCTTGCGCGCTGGAAAACGAACTCGGCCGCGCTAATCGATGGTCGGGCGGAAAATGACGCCACGTATTCTGATTGCCGGCATCGGGAACATATTTTTTGGCGACGACGCTTTCGGCGTGGAGGTGGCCCATCGCTTGATGGTTCGCGAGCTGCCGGCGTCGGTGCGCGTGGCCGATTTCGGAATTCGGGGATACGATTTGGCATACGCGTTGATGGATGGATACGATGTAGCGATCCTGGTGGATGCATCGCCGCGCGGCGGGATTCCGGGTACGGTCTACACGATCGAGCCGGACCTGCCATCGGGCGATGCTGCGCCGGGGCAGGGAATCGCGCCAGCGATCGATGGTCACAGCATGGATCCGATGCGGGTACTGGCGTCGGTGAAAGCGCTGGGCGGCGATTTCAAGCGAGTGCTGGTGGTCGGTTGCGAGCCGGAATCCCTGGGCATCGAAACAGCCGGTACCGCCGAGTCCCCCAAGTCCGCCGAAACAAGCGAGGCCGATCCGGCATTGGACGAGTTCGCGGATTTCGGCGCGCTGGACGAAATGCCCCAGGGCCGCATGGGCCTGAGCGCTCCGGTGGCCGCGGCCGTGGATGTGGCAGTCACGGTAATTGAATCGCTGGTATGGAAAATTCTGGCGGAGGCTCCGGGGCAGACGCGTACCGTCACAGGATCCAGCACCACCACAAATGCAGGCACGGGCATTGGCAGCAGCAGCAGCTGAAAATTCAGAAAGGGTGGGTGAACGAAAATGAAATTCATCTTCAAGAGCGTAGTGCTAGCGCTGGCGGTGACCGCGGTGGTGAAGTTCTATCCCGAACTTCAACGCTACATGAAAATTCGCGCGATGTAGACCGGCCCCGGGCCAGCCTCAAGCAATACAGGGCCTGCATCCGCACATGCACGAACTTTCCATCGCGCTCAGTATCATCGAAGGCGTCAGCGAAGAGGTGCAACGCCTCGGCGGCGTCCAAGTTACATCCGTGCACCTGAAGCTGGGTTCGCTCTCCGGCGTAGTGAAGGACTCTTTGCTGTTCTCCTACCAGCTGGCATGCGAAGGCACGCCGCTGGAGGGCTCGGAGCTGGTCGTGGAGGAAACTCCGGCGATCGTGCATTGCCCGCAATGCAACGCGGACCAGGTGCTGACCACGGTGCAGCACTTTCGCTGCCCGCAGTGCGGCGCTCCGACGCCCGAGGTTTTGTCCGGCAGGGAAGTGGAAGTGGTGGCCATGGAGATGATTTCGTGAACCCGCAGCCGCGCCTGGTGGAACTCCGGCACAACGTTTTCAAGAAAAACGATTTGCTGGCGCGCGACCTGCGCAGCCGCTTTCAGGAAGCCGGCGTCCACGTGATCAGCCTGGTTTCCAGTCCGGGATCGGGGAAGACCGCGTTTCTCGAAAAAATGCTCACCACCATGCGCCCGCAATTCCGCGTGGCGGCGCTGGTCGGCGATCTGGCCACAGAAAATGATGCGGCGCGACTCGCGCGCAGCCAGGCCCCAGTTCGTCAGATTATTACCGGCACCGTTTGCCACCTGGAAGCGGAGATGGTGCAGCATGCGCTGGAAGGCTGGGATCTGCGGGATCTGGATTTCCTGTTCATCGAAAATGTTGGCAACCTGGTTTGTCCCGCCAGCTACGATTTGGGAGAGGAATTGCGTATCGTGCTGTTGTCGGTCACCGAGGGTGAAGACAAGCCGCTGAAATATCCCACGATCTTCAATAGCGCGGACGTCGCGGTGATCACCAAGTCGGATCTGGCAGTGGCCACCGAATTCGACTGGGCTGCAGCCGAATCCAATATTCAGGCGGTGCGCCCGGGGATTCCAACGTTTCGGCTTTCCGCCAAAACCGGCGACGGCATGGCCGCGTTTATCGATTTCATGCAGTCCCGCCGTTCCGCGGCAATCGCCTCGGCCTAGCCGCCGCCTGCTATTTCACTTCGATTACCACCAAGCCGTGCGCGGGAATTTCCAGGGTGAGCTGGTCGCCCTTCAAGGTGCGAGTTTCGTCCGGCGGAAGCACCGCGGCTTTTCGTAGCTCTACCAATTGCTGCGGCGTGGGGTAGGTAGGGCTTCCCATTTTTTCGTATGTGGGCAGCACGTCACCGTGATCGCGATCCACCCGCGCGATGGTCAGGCGATGCTTTCCGGTGAGATGCGCGAATTGCAGATGGACCGTCTCGGCAGATCCCGCGGCTCCGGGCGCCGCGAGATTCCATACCGCCGCGACGATCGCTCCGTCCTTCGTTCTTCGCGTCACCAGCACGTTCGCATCGGAAGCCAGACGCTGGTCGCCCAGCCGATGCAGCACCTTAAACGCGTTGAACGATGGTTTGGGAATGCCGCCAGCAGCGATCAGCCCAAACCCTCCATAGAACGGCGTTTTCACCACGCCCTGCTCTTCGAACACGTCGGAGAAAGTCCAGTACGACATGATATCCACCAGGCCGTCGCAATCGCCGATGGTCTGCGCCATCCATGGCCCCATGTATAGCGCGTCGGTGACGGCCGGCTCGTTCATGTAGCTGGCGTTGAATTCGCTCCAGATCAGCGGCATTTTCGGGAACGGAGAAGCCTGAATTTGTTCGTGCACTTTTTTCACCGCGCGGCAAACCATCTTGTCGCGCGGAATCTGTTCGTTCGTTCCGAAAACGTCCTTGGCGCTGTCGTTGCCGTAGACGTGCGTGGAAGCAAAATCCACCGGCACATGTTTATCCGCGCAATGTTTCAGAAATGCATCCACCCACGCTGAAGCCGCAGTGGCTGGACCACCCACGCGCAGCCGCGGGCTTACCGCCTTCAAATCCGCCGCAGTGTGATCGTACAGTTCCCAATACGTTTCCTGCTTCGGATCGCCCGCCCAGAATCCGATGTTCGGCTCGTTCCACACCTCGAAATACCACTGGCTCACTTCGTCGAGTCCGTATCGGGCGATCAGATGCTCGGCGAAGGCCTTCATCAAGGCGTCCCACTTCGCATAATCTTTGGGAGGGGAATCGTTGGGGTGATAAAAGAACTCCTGAACCACATCCCGCGCCGCCAGCTTCTTGGGCATGAAGCTGATCTCCACAAATGGCCGCACGCCTTGCGCGCGCACGCCGTCGTAAATCTGGTCCACGTAGGAAAAGTTGTACACCGCGTGGCCGCTCGCGTCTTCGTCGTACACCCCTACTTCATCGTGCAGGATGGCGTGGAACCGCACGTAACTCAGATCGGTCACCTGCTTCACGTCGCGCAGATCGCGCCGGTAATCGTCCCGCAGCGACAGTATCGCCCTGCCGGAGCCGAATATCTGCTCCCAGAAATGCGGGAAGGGATGCGCGGCGGCAGCAGCGTCAATCACGATGGGCGCGGATGAATCGCTCGCGGCCTTGGCCGTGCCGAACATCGCCAGTAACAGTGCCAGGGCAATGGCCCATGAACTTTTCCTCAGCATCATTCGTCCATCCTTTGCTCAAAAATGCGCCGCTATGCGCTTCCATTATCACCCCGTATTGGTGAATTCAAAGCGCCGCAAAGCTGGGAGAGTGGTAAGTTAGGTACCTCAGCAGGGCAAATCTCCGGAGACGCTCAACATGAAGCTCGATAAAATTTATACTCGCACCGGCGATGAGGGGAAGACATCCCTCGGCGACGGCACCCGCCTCGCAAAATTCGATTTGCGCGTTACAGCCTACGGCGAAATCGACGAAGCGAACTCCGCGCTCGGCGTGGCCATGCTGCACATCCAGGATGCTGAGGTCCGCGCCGCACTGCTGCATATTCAAAACGACCTCTTCGACCTGGGCGCCGACCTGTGTCGGCCGTCAAGTATAGGCACCGCGTCGCAACCGTTGCGGGTGACGCCCGCGCAAGTATTATGGCTCGAACAAACCATCGATCGCTTCAACGCGCCCCTCGCGCCGCTCACCACGTTCGTGCTCCCAGGTGGCACTCCTGCGGCATCCTATTTGCACCTGGCTCGCACCATCACCCGCCGCGCCGAGCGCTCGGTAGTGAAGCTTGCTGATCGGCAACCAGACAGCGTCAACCCGGCGGTCTTACGTTACGTCAATCGCCTGTCCGATCTTCTATTCGTGCTGGCCCGCTATTCCAACGACGCCGGGAAGAGTGATGTGCTCTGGACGCCCGGGCTGCACCGTTAGCCGCGCACCGGTCAGGCGCGAAAATCGCGCGCGCTCGGATAGCCCGGAATACTCTTGGCCTGCCCAATCGCGCGCACTATCGCTTCGGACGTCGCCTCCGCGGCCAAGGCTCCAATCGCTAAGGTTTCCACCGTGCCCGCGAACGTTCCGGTAGCCACAGCGAAAATGGTGTCTCCGTCGTACGGGCTGTGAACCGGATTGATGGATCGCCCGAACCCGTCGTGTGCCATCTGTGCCATCTTGGTGGCCTGATCCTTGCTCAATTTCGCGTTGGTGGCGACGACGCCGACGGTCGTGTTTCTCCCCGGTTGCGCCATTGCCGCATAACCCTCGCGTATCCGCGCGATCGTATTCCGGTACCCTTTCCCGTCTTCGGCGCGCGCCCCCGCTAAAATCGAACCGGTATGCCGATCGTAGACATCGCCGACCGCGTTAACCGCCACCAGCGCCGCCACTACCACTCCGGTTTTGCCGATGCGCAAACTAGCGGTGCCCAGCCCACCCTTCATCGCCCATTTCGCTCCAAACAATTTTCCGACCGTTGCTCCGGCCCCGGCGCCCACGTTTCCTTCCTCCACCTTTTCGCTGTTGGCCGCTGCGCTCGCCTTGTAGCCTGCTTCCGCGTCCGGACGAACCTTCCAATCGCCAACCTCGAGATCGTAAATAATCGCCGCAGGCACGATCGGCACGCGTATCTCCCCTCCCATCGGGTAGCCGATCTTGTTTTCATCGAGGTAGCGCATCACCCCGCTTGCGGAGTCCAACCCAAACGAACTTCCGCCCGAAAGTACCAGGCCATAAATCTGCTGCACGATGTTGACCGGGTTCAGTAGGTCGGTTTCTCGGGTGCCCGGCGCGCCGCCGCGCACGTCCACCCCTGCTACCGCACCCTTTTCGCAGAGCACCACGGTGCAGCCGGTCGGCCGGCGCTGGTCGGTGAAATGACCAACCTTCAGTCCCTCGACGTCGGTCAATCCCTTGGGGCCAAAGGCGTCATCAGGCTCGGCACCGCTCCCCGGCAAAGCGTCGCTTGCGCCAACAGCGCGAGCGGCCCCGCCAACGCCAGTTGCCCCGCCGGTAAGCAGCGCCGCCGCTGCGCCAGTTACCGCGAGTACGTTGCGATTGAATTCGCGTCGATTCATGTCCGCTCCTCTCCTGCCAGTTCCTCTGCCGCCGCGCAATGCGGGCTGGGAGCGATCATGCTCACCACGATCGCGGTAACCAACCCCGCACAAATTCCCACCCCCGGCGGCGATACCATCGGGAAGGGATGCGCCGGTGCAAGCCGGGTGGTCGTGTGGAACCAGAAACCAGTGGTTTCGAACTGCGCCGCGAGGTCCGCTCCGATCGCCACGAATATGCTCGCCAGCGCTGCCGTGACGCTCATCCGTTTCCAGTACAACCCCAGCAGCAGCGGAACAAAAAGCGCCACCGCCAGCAATCCGTAAAAAATCGTTACCGCGGCGATCACCGACGGCAGAACAATAGCCAGCCCCACGCCAGCAAACCCCGCACCGACGGTTGTCGCCCGGCTCACCCGCAATAATTCTTTCTCGGTCACCGCCGGGCGCAGAAACGTCTTGTACAAATCCACCGCCAGCGATGTAGACAGCATAAACAAAATCGCGTCCGTCGCGCTTAATTCCGCGGAAAAAATCGCTGCGAGCGCCCAAACGCCCAGCCACGGAGGAACCATGTGCGTCAATACCGTCGGCAGCGCCAGCTCTGCGTTGGGCAGCACTCCGAAACGCACCAACGCGATCATGCCGAAAAGCGCCGGCACAAACGCAAACAGAAGCTGCCCCACGGAATTGAGCGCCACCCCCACTCGCACGCTGCGTTCGTCGCGCGCGCTGTAAATTTTCTGCACCAGGCCCGGCGAACAGATGAAGGAGGGCACCAGAATCGCCAGCAATGCAAGAATCGTGCTCGGTCCGGCGCCGGTGAAGGTGGTCATGTGAGCCGCCCAGTCCCCGGACCTGGCCGCCAAAGCCCCGGTGAGCCTGGGCCAGCCGCCCATCATGTGCAAAGCGTAGAGCGCGGAAATCGTCAGGCCAGTCATAGTGACCGCGAGCTCAAAAATATTTACGATCGCCGACGCCGCAATTCCGCCTACCGCGCAGTAACTTACCGCCACCAGTCCGCCGGCGAGGCATCCGGCCCACTTGGGAAGCCCCACCACCACGTTCAGGATCCATGAAATCGCCATGATCTGACCGGCCAATATGGCCAGCGTCCCGAACCACAAAAGCACCGAGATCACGCCGCGAACCGTCTTGTTGAAACGAAATTCCAGATAGTCGCCCAGGGTATGCAGGCCGTGTTCCTTGGCGATCCGCCATAGCCGCGGCCCAACGCTCTGCGACAGAATCAGAGTTCCGATCCCGGCCGAACCCACCCACCACCACGCCGAAAGTCCGATTCGGAAGCCCAGGCCGCTCGCGCCCACCGTGGAACCCGCGCCGATATTCGCCGCAAGAAACGTCGCAAATATTACGCCCGCCCCAAATCGCCTGCCGCCCACCAGAAAATCGGATGCATTGTGCACGCGCTTGGCTGCGACCTGCCCCACCAGGATCAATACCGCCGAATAGCCAAGCAGAACGGCAAAGTACACGTTCATTGATGGCTCCGGCGTGCCCGGATTGGCGCCAAGGAGCGAATCAAATAGCGGTCTAGTTCGTGTATTTCTTCGATCATGAGATCAGTTTCGTGTTGGTACGGTCCACTGCCGCGCAGCGGCCCGTGGAAATAGAAAGGCGATTTTCAATTTGCTGCTCCGCCCTCGCAAAATCCAATACTATAGTTAAAAGACTCTGATCCGATCACTTCTTATCGCCGCACGGCCGACCGCGATGGATGCCTCGTGGTGGTAAACACAGGGAGAACGCGCCGGCCATTCGTTGCCGTTTGTTTCATGCGCGAACACGACTGGCGATTTGGAGCATCCCATCTTGGCCGTATGGCTGTTCCAATTTAGAGGGAGTTTTTCCCGCCGCTATCTCATTGTCCCCCCCAGAGTTAGCGTGCTGGAGCCTGCGCTAATATCCCGAACATCGCGCCCACAATTGGCACCCCAGTTGCAGTACCCGCATAGCTCTTCGCAGTGATCTTCAGCCGGGCACCCAATATTCGTGCAGTAGCACAGGACGGTGTGTTTCAGGCGCCGGGCCTCTGGGGCCGATAAATCTATTGGTGTCGCTGGCTAATTTCTAGGCGTCGGCGCAGCCCTGCATTCGAACGAATGTTTCTTGCTGCCGGGAACGTGGCGGCTTGTTTTGCCTGGCAGTTGAGGCGGAGTTTCACATCGTGAATCCCAAAACCAATCTCGGCGTGGAGTTTGAACCGGCGGAACCACCGCAAGCGTCGGTAAAACGCCGGTCGCCGCCGCTCAGCGCGGAAACGGTGACCGAGACCGACGACCTTTCGGCCTTGCTCTCTCGCGCCGCGCTGGAAACTTACACGGAATTCCTGGCGGATCCACCCCGTGCCCGCTCAACCCCGGAACGCGAGACGCCCTCGCCCGCAGAGTCGGCTCCTGCTGCTCTGCCCGATCCGCCCGTGAAAACCCAAATTCACCGCGGTCAGCGGCAGTGGAACACGCGATACGCATCGCGCTGGTCGGTTCTCGCCGGGCTGTCGCCCGACGACGCCCACCAGCCCCGCCTCACGCTCGCGCAGACGCTCGCGGAACGCGTGTCGTCCCCGCTGTTACTGATTTCTTCGCTCAGCGGAGGTGTCGGCAAAACCACCATCGTCGCCACGCTGGCTCGCTGCCTGGCGATGCATCACGAACGCGTGGTTCTCGCGGAAACGGCGGAGGGTTCTTTGCTGCCATTTCATTTCGGCGCCGATCGTCCGGGAGGCGGCGAACTCGACAATTTCGTGATACCCGAATCCCAGGGCGCCGTTCAGATTTTCAATACCGCCTCGTTGCGCCGTCTGGGAAGGGAAGACGACCGCCCGCGGAGCGATGCGGTGGCGCACGATCCTGCGGCCGCGCTGGTTCAAGCCGCCGAAAAGGCCAACCGCTTGTTGCTGGACACCGGAGCCGGCAACGCCGGCGACCTGGAATCGATGGACGGCGTGAAGCAGTTCGCTCTGATTCCGATCGTTCCGGACGTGGCTTCCATGATGGGCGTAATCCGCTTCGAAGCTTCGCTGCGGCCGGATGCCCAGCGCGCTGGAGCAAACGCCGGCCCTTGGTACGTGCTCAATAAATTCGATAGCTCGCTGGCGTTGCACCGCGACATCAAGACTTCGCTGGGAAGGCGATTGGCCGGCCGTTTGCTCGACGTCACCATCCGCCGCGGCGATGCGGTCTCTGAGGCTCTCGCGGATGGATCCACGGTGATGGATTACTGCCCGGAAGCCGACATATGCAGCGATTTTCTGCAATTGGCGGAATGGCTGCGAGGGGTGGCGCCCCCGGCCCGGCGGGATGGGAACACCTGATGGCCAGCGCCTACGCAGGAGACGACTCGGGAATCTTCCTCCGGCTGCTGCGCTGGTTGATGCTGATTGTTTCCGCGATCGTGCTGATTTATTTTGTGATCCTTCCGCTGGACTGGAAACACCAGCTCTTCGTCAGCCTGGCGTTGATGCTGGCGGCGTTTGTGCTCAGCCGATATTCCAAAGGGCAACCCGCTAGCCTGGCGCTGGCGATGATTTCGCTCTTCGCATCGTCGCGTTACATCTACTACCGCTTCACCAACACCTTCGGGTTCGGCGCCGAAAGCGGATCGCAGCCGCAAACGCTGGACATGATCTTCATGATCATCCTGCTGTGCGCCGAACTGTATGCCTACCTGATCCTGGTGCTGGGATTTTTCCAGACCATTCGCCCCCTGGAACGCAAACCGGTTCCACTTTCCGGGGATCCGCAACAATGGCCCAGCGTCGACATCTTCATCCCCAGCTACAACGAGCCGCTCAGCGTGGTGCGCCACACGGTGTGGGCGGCGATGAACCTCGATTGGCCTGCCCACCTCTGCCGCGTGTATATCCTGGACGACGGACGCCGCGAGGAATTCCGGAAATTCGCTGAGGAAGCGGGATGCGGCTACGTCACTCGCACCAGTAACGAACACGCCAAAGCCGGCAACATCAACGCAGCGCTTCTGAAAACTACCGGACAATTCGTCGCGATTTTTGACTGCGATCACGTGCCCACCCGTTCCTTCCTGCAGATGACCATGGGCTGGTTCGTGAAAGACGAACGCCTGGCGATGCTGCAAACTCCCCACTATTTCTATTCGCCGGATCCATTCGAGCGAAATTTGAATCTGTTCCGGAAAATGCCGAATGAGGGCGAACTGTTTTACGGCCTGGTTCAGGATGGCAACGATCTGTGGAACGCCACTTTCTTCTGCGGATCGTGTGCGGTGTTGCGCCGCACCGCTATCGAAGAAATCAAAGGTATCGCCGTCGAGACCGTCACCGAAGACGCCCACACTTCGCTGCGTATGCAGATTCGCGGCTGGAACACCGCGTACATCAACATTCCCCAGGCTGCGGGATTGGCCACCGAAAGCCTTTCCAGCCACATCGGCCAGCGCATCCGCTGGGCGCGCGGCATGTGCCAGATTCTGCGCACCGATAATCCGCTCACCCGGCGGAAGCTGCGGTTTGGACAGCGGCTCTGCTATTTCAACGCCATGTTTCATTTTCTCTATTCGGTGCCCCGGCTGATTTTTCTCACCGCGCCATTGGTCTATTTGCTGTTGGGGCACCGGAGTATTCGCGGATATTCGCTGACTATCTTCGCGTTCGGTCTGCCGCACATCGTGCTTTCCACGCTGTGCAGCTCGCGTAGCCAGGGGAAATTCCGCTACTCATTCTGGAACGAGGTGTACGAGGCGGTGCTGTCGCCCTACATCCTGGTTCCCACCATCATGGCGCTGATCAACCCGCGGCTCGGAACGTTCAACGTCACCGCCAAGGGCGGGCTGGTGCCGGAATCTTATTTCGACTGGAAAATCGCCCGGCCCTACCTGGTGCTGCTCTTCTTGAATGTTCTGGGCCTGATTTTCGCGGTGCCTCGGTTTCTCTGGTGGCACGATCAACCCGGCACGATCGCCATGAACGCCTTCTGGACGCTGTTTAACGTTGTGGTGCTGGCGGCCTGCTGTTCCATCGCCTACGAGCGGGAACAGAAGCGCTCCCACGTCCGGGTTCCTCTGGTCGTTCCGGTGCAGGTTCAACTCAAGGACCAGCGCTGGGTGGCGGCGCAGTCCACCGATATTTCCAACGGCGGCGTGGCCCTGAAAATTCCCCGCGGACTGGATTTAGATCCGGGAGAACTGACCATGGTGCGCTTCTCGCTGCGCTCGGTGATCTACGATCTGCCGGTGGCGGTGATCGGTCACGATATCGGCCGGCTGCGCTTGCAGTTCGAACCTCTCGATTTGCATCAAGAGGAAGCGCTCACTCGAATTCTATATTCTCGCGCGGATTCCTGGATCAACGCCACCGATACGCGCCCATCGGACCGTCCGGTGCGTAGCCTATTCATGATCGTCAGCGTTGCCATGCACGGCATGTGGATGGCGCTACGCACACCGATCGGACGCAAAAAAAGTCCAGTCGCTCCGGCAAAAGCGAAAGTTGTCTCGTCCGCCAGTGCCGCCTCGGCGGCGGGAGTCATCCTGCTGATTTTGCTGGCTGCGCAAATGCTATCGGCTGCGCCGCGAGCGGCCCGGCACACGGCGGCTCAGCCGCGCCACACCGCCGCTCTGGCGGCGTCCGCCCCGGCGTTTGCGCCTGGAGCTTTTCGTAGCAACAAGGATTTGGCCAGCCTGGGTGTGCTGCAGTCGATCGTACTGAATGGCGCGTCGTCGCGCGCATCCGCCACCTTCGCACTTCCCGCATCTAAAGTGGTCACCGCGGCAGTCCTCCACTTGCGGTATCGCCTGGCGGCGCCTCTTGCCGATCGTGCTTCGCTGCTCGCGGTGAGTGTAAATGGCGTCAGCGCCGGCTCGCTCCCGCTCAGCCACGCCGATTTCGACCAGCGCTACGCCGAAGATTCTTTGGCGTTGCCCGCCGAGTCTCTCCTTCCGGAAAACACCATCGAATTTCAATTGATGGGAAGCTGCCTGCGCGATTGCTCCGCCGATAATTTTGTCACCGTCATCGATCCCAGTTCGTCGCTGGAAATGAGCGGCCAGCGCCTGGTGTTATCGGCAAATCCCACGTCGTTCTCCGCGCCTTTTCTTGACCCAGGAGCGCGGTATCCCGTCGTGGCTCTGGCCCTGCCGGCGTCCCCTGGTTTGAAAACGCTGCAGGCCGCAGGCATCGTCGCATCGTGGCTCGGCATCAGCGCGCAATCGGCCAGTGTTCGTTTCTCGGTTTCGCTGGGCAGCGTTCCGGAAGACTACGCCGTGGTGATCGGGACCGCGCCCAGCCTGCCGCTTTCCCTCGGCCTTAGCACCGTGGACGCCCCCGCCATCCTGCTGCGCCCCAATCCCTCCGATCCCTACAGTCAGGTGCTCGTGATCACCGGGCGCGACGAACGGCAATTGCTGCAGGCTGCGCAAGCCCTGGCCTTGGGGCAATTCCAGGCGGGCAATGGGGAGTTTCAGATTCGCCTCGGACCGGACCCCGGGGGGCGCGCGTCCAACGACGCACCGCGCTGGCTGGGAAGCTCGTCCATAATTCAACTGGGCGATTTCTTCTCGCTGGCGCAACTGACCACCGCGATCGAGGGAACTCAGGTCCTCACTTTTCGACTGGCCCCCGATCTCTATTTTGGAAATCGCGGCAGTATTCCATTTCATCTCAATTTCCGGATCGATGGGCCCGCCACCGCCTCCTCCAAAATCGATCTGGACGTAACCCTGAATGACGTTGCCGTGGCGTCCATCGGTGTGGCCGCCGATGCCACCCTCATCCAGCACGCCAACATCTCCCTTCCGGTTTCCGCGCTGAATCCATACGGCAACCGCCTGCAGCTGGTATGGAAGCCCAGGGACGAAGTCGCCGACGCCGAGGGCCACCGCGCGCAAGTGATGCGCAATTCCAGCATCGATCTCGCGGGCATTCACCATTTTGTCGCGCTGCCGCAACTCGAACGACTCGCAGAATCTGGCTACCCATTCACCCGTTACGCGGATCTCTCCCAAACCGCTTTCGTCCTGGCCAATTCAAGCTCGCCGGAACAGATCAACGCCTACCTTAACCTGATCGCGCGTTTCGCCGCGGAGACCGGCTACCCGGCGTTGCGTGTCTCGGTTCTCTCCGCCGACCGGCTGGCTTCGGTCCGCGACCGCGATTTCATTTTGCTCGCCAATTTCTCTGACTCCGCCGCCGTTTCCGCATTGGACGCCTCGAGCCCGCTGCGCGTTGGGCGCGGTATGGTGCGCCTGGCCGACCACGACAACTGGTGGCTGCGCCTGCGCCGCTCGGCGTGGAACGTCGCCGGGCGCACCCGCCAGTCCATCGAGGATCTGCTGGAAGCCGATCCTCCGCCGCAAGGTGTAGTCGCCGGTTTCGAGTCGCCCTTCCAGCCGGGACGCACCGCGGTCCTGATTCTCGGCCAGACCGACGCCGGTATCGAACTCGTCGCCACTCGTCTGGCAGGCATTGGGCGCGAGGGCGCGGTCTACGGCTCCATCAGCGTTTTGTATAACGGCCGGTTCGAATCGCTATATCTCTCGCGCGAGGAATACCAAGTGGGCAGCCTGCCCCGCTACCAGACCATGAACCTGTGGGTGATCCAGCATATCTATCTCGTTCCGTTGCTCGTGCTCATTTCCTGCGTTCTCCCGGTTTTCTGGTTGCATCCGTGGATCGAGCGCAGGGTGCGCCTGCGGCTGGAGGGCCACCCATGATGCTAATTACCGTGCATCGGGCGGCGATCATGTGTCTGCTCGCGATTTTCGCCGTTCCCCCAGCATTCGCGATCGAAGCGCCCAGCACCCTTTGGCCGCTGTGGGATCAATACAAGCGCCAATTCCTGAAAGCCGATGGCCGCATCGTCGATTGGGATGCAGGCGCGCGCACCACGTCGGAAGGCCAGGCCTACGCGCTTTTCTTTTCTCTGGTCGCCAACGATCGCCCCGCATTCGATTGCATTCTGGCCTGGACCGAAACGCACCTGGCGCAAGGCAGCCTCCGCAACAATCTGCCCGCATGGCTTTGGACTCCCTCCAGGGATAACGCCGGCGCCGTCGCCGATGCCAATTCCGCTGCCGACGCCGATTTGTGGATCGCCTACACACTCATCCAGGCCGGCCGGGTGTGGCGGAATCCGGACTACACCGCTCTCGGCCGCGCCCTCGCCGAGCGCATTGCGCGTGAGGAAGTGGATCTCCTCTCCGGAAAGGGCTACATGCTCTTGCCCGGGCGCGACGGCTTCCGGCCTGAGCCCGGCGCATTTGTTCTGAATCCCAGCTATATGCCGCCGCAGCTACTGGCCTCGCTTTCCCACGAATTTCCTGAGGGTCCCTGGCGCTCGATCGCCGCGGGTCTGCCGGAATTGCTTTCCGCCGGCATTGGCCATGGTTTCGCTATGGATTGGGTCGCCTTCCGCGCCGGATCCGGTTTTTCTGCCACCAGCATTTCCGCGCCGCAGCTAGGAGGCGCCCCAGGCGTAGTCCCGGCTGGCAGCTATGACGCGGTGCGGGTCTATCTGTGGGCGGGCATGCTGGACCCCGCGGCGGCAGGCCGCCAAGCGCTGCTGCAAAACTTGTCCGGCATGCAAGCGTACCTCCGCGACCACCCTATTCCGCCGGAGCGCGTTGCCGCCAGCGGAGCGGTGATCGATGCCAACGGTCCAGTGGGGTTCTCGGCGGCTGTAATTCCGCTACTTACCGTATTCGGAGATCGGCAGCCGCTGGCTCTTCAGCATGCGCGGCTGGACCAAAGCCGCAACTCGTTTACCGGCCTCTACGGACCGGGACAGCGCTACTACGATCAGGTCCTCGCGCTTTTCGCCGAAGGTTGGAGTGATGCGTTCTTTTCGTTCGATCCGCATGGCCAGCTGTCGGTTCGCTGGAAAAAACCATGAGCGTCCTGCGAAGAATCCTCGTCACGCTGGGCGCGGCCATTTTTCTATTCGCGGCATGTGGCGCCGCGCGCGGGCAAGCCGATTCGGTCACCCTGTTGCTGCAACGCGCTCGCGCGTTCGAAAATCGCGGACGCATCGACCTCGCCGCAAAACTTTGGCGGCAGGTAATCCAGTCCCATCCCGACGACTACGAGGCGCTCGACGGCCTGTCTCGTTACGCAACGCAATCCGGAAACACCGAAGACGCCCGCCGCTATTCCGCTCTGCTCCAAAAAGCCCAGCCGGTCCCGCTGCCCCACGCCGCGGACGCTGCCAGCCAGCTCACCGTCGATCAGCGCGCCAAGCTGGAGCAAGCCGGCCGCCTCGCCGCCGACAATCAGCCGGTCGAGGCGATGAAGCTGTATCAAGAAGTCTTCGGCGAGAGTCCGCCGGATAACGGTTGGGCGATCGCCTACAACGAAACGCTCGCCGCCACACCCGGAGGTGCCCCGCAGGCCGTCGCTCACTTGCGTGCGCTGCTCATTCGCCACCCGAACGATCCTCGCTACTCGCTGTCGCTGGCCCGAATACTGACTTACAACCCGCCCACCCGCGCGGAAGGCGTGAAGCGCCTCGAGTCAATCGCCGGCAAGCCCGCGGACGTGGAAGCCGCACGCGTGGCTTGGCGCCAGGCGCTGGTGTGGGAGCACGGAAACGCAGCCTATCAACCCTCTCTCCGCGCCTACCTCAAACGCTATCCGGACGCGGATCTCGCCGCTGAGTCTGCCGGGGCGGTTCGCGCCGCTCCGTCTCCGGCGGAATCCGCAATGGGCCGCGACGAACAGGCAGGCTATCAAGCCTTGCACGCTGGCGAGTTCGATCGCGCCAAGGCCCTCTTCGGCAAAATGGCTGCCGAATCAGCGAACAAGACCAGGGCATGGCTCGGTCTTGGTTACGTCGCAATGGAACAGCAGGATTTCGCCGCCGCGGAAAAATATTTCGAGTTAGCTAAGCCTCGTGCAGGTGCGCAGTCCGCCAGCGTCGAAAAATCTCTGCAGACCGCTCGCTACTGGCGGATCATGGGCGAAGCCACCGCCAGCTTCGAACGCTCCGATCTCGACGCGGCTCTCGCGGAATTCCAGCAGGCGCTCACGCTCCGCCCGGCGGCCCCCGAAGCTTTAGCGGGCGTTACCGGAACGCTGATGAAGCGCGGCGACACCGAAAGCGCCATCGCCGAATACCGCCGCTGGGAGCAAGCGCGTCCCGGCGATCTGAACTCCTGGATCGGCATCTTCGCGGCGCTGCGCGTCTACGGCGATCCGGCGGCAGCCTTGGTCGCCGCCCGAGCCATGCCCGCATCGCTTCATTCCCCCTGCCTGAATAATCCCGACTGCCTGATCCCGCTCGCCGCCGCTTACATCGATACCGGGCATCTCCCCGAAGCTCGCCAATTGCTGCGCGAGACGTTGCTTTCCTCCGGCGCCAAGTCCGCACCCATCGCCACGCGAATCAAAATCGCCGCGCTGCTCGATCAAAGCGGTTCGTACGCGGAAGCGGCGGACATGTACGCCGCGCTCACCCAGGAAGATCCCGCGAGCCTCGACTCCTGGCGCGGCTGGATCGCCTGCGTGCACGAACTCGGCCACGATACCGAGGCGTTGCGCATCAGCGGCACTATGCCCGACGAGGTTTATTCCAGGGCGGTTCGCGACACCGACTATCTCAGCCTGATCGCCTTCATCTACGAAGCGCTGCATCAGCTTCCCCAGGCGCATCAATTCGTCGAGCAAGCTCTGCAAAACGCAACCGCCAATGGCGGCATTGCGCCGCTGAATCTGCAACTGCAAGTCGCCAGCCTCTGGCTGCAGGAAAACAATTACGCCAACGCCATCGCCCTCTACCGCCAGGTGATCGAGCGCTATCCCGATAACCTCGACGCCTGGCGCGCGCTGCTCGGCGCCATGCACCAAATCGGACGCGACGCCGAAGCCATCGAGCTCGCCTCCAGCGCCCGCCGCGACACCTTGCGCCGCATCGAGTCCGATTCCGCCTCGCTCACCTCGCTGGCGCAATCGTATTCCGCTCTCGGCGATCACAACGAAGCGCTCTCCTTGATTCGCCGCGCGCTGTGGTCGTATCAGTCCAGCCGCCGCGCGCCTCCGATCGATTTAGAAATGGCGTCATGCTGGATCTTCATGGACGCCGGCGACGATGTCTCGTTGTGGTCCACGCTGCGCGGCCTGGATGCCCGCAAGGAAATCTCTCCGGCGCAAAGCGCTACGCTTCGCGACATTTGGATCGCCTGGAGTCTGAAGCGCGCGGACGCCGCCATGTCCGCCGGCGCCACCCAGGCAGGCTTGGCGATCCTGGTTTCCGCTCGCCGGGCCTTCCCCAACGAAGTGAAAGTCCGCGCCGCGTTTGCCGGCGGACTGGCTCGCGCCGGCGCATATCCACAGGCGCTCGATGAGTACAAATCGTGGGGCTTGCTGGGTGCCAGCGATGACCAATACGCCGGCGCGATTGATGCCGCCGTCCACGCCCGCGACTACAAAACCGCCTCCGCCTGGCTGGCCGCCGGCCTGCACACGTGGTCCAATGATCCCAAGCTGCTAGGCGCCGGCGCGAAACTTGCCTTGGCCCAGCGCGATTACCCACGCGCCAATCGCTATTATCAGGCTTCGCTGGCCGCGGTTCCCACAGACTCCTTCGGCGCGACCGCTGCAGCCAACGGCGGCGCGGGCGCTACCGCGTCTTCCTCGGCGCTTAATTCGCTGCAGAATCTTCTCGCGCCCAACGGAAACACGCCCGCCGTATACGCCTCCAACCCGTGGGGAACTCCCGCCGGGATTCTCTCCGACCCGCTCAACGTTGTGCTCGCCAGTCCGCTCACGGCGCGTGACGCCCAAATTTTCCCGGACGGCCGCATCGCTTCCAATGATGGAATTCTCTCCGACGGCCGCACCCTGTACCCGGATTCTTCCGTCCCGCCGGCCCGCCAGAAAAACTCTAGCGCCGCCTCGCCAGAGTCCCGCGATTCTTTGGACTGGCTATTCGCCAGAAATCCCGCCACAGCCGTCGCCCTAAACAACGAACCCCTGCCGCTCAACTATCGCACCGGCGCCGCGCGTACTTGGACTCCCTACGTCGATCCCGCGCCGCAAGTGCTCGGCTCGAACTCCGCAGACGAATGGACGCTTCCTCCCGTCACCCCCACTCCCGCGCAGCCGCCGTCCATTCCATCTCCGCTTCCGGTTTCCAATCTGAGTACTGCTTTGATTTTCGCGCCGCCGCCCGCGGTCGCGGTCCCAGTCCCCGGCGACTTCAATCCGCTGGCCGCACGCGATCAAGTGGAAGACGAAATCGCCGAATCGAACGCGCGCACGAGCCCCTTCGTCGCCACCAGCGCGGTAATCGCCGCGCGCTCCGGCCAGGACGGCTTCGACCGCATGATCTCCGAGAAATCGGACTTCGAGGCCAGCACCACTCTCGGCAGCGACGCCCGCTTCACCCTGGTCGCCAAACCCACCTTCCTCGACGCCGGCTCACCTGCCGCAAACGCCACCGTTCAACTCGGCACTCTGGCTAAAGGCTCGCTCTTCGGTCCCATGGGCGCCACCGGCCTGGGCGTCGAAGGCCAGCTCGCCACGCAGAATCTCGGCATTCGTTTCGGAGTCACCCCGCAGGGTTTTCCCATTCAGAATTTTATCGGCTCGTTGCAGTATCGTCCGTGGGGAGGTCCATTCGAAATCAGCGGCGGCCGCCAGCCCGTCGAGGAAACTTTGCTTTCCTACGCAGGCGTGCGCGATCCGGCTACCGGCTTGGTTTGGGGCGGAGTAGTAGCGACCGGAATCACCGGCCGCGGCAACTGGGGCACTGCTGAATCCGGAATTTACAGCGATCTGGGATACCAATACATCACCGGAACGCGCGTAGCCAATAATTCGCGCATCTCCGGCACCATCGGATCGTACTGGCGGGTATCGTCCCGGCCTGCAGGTAACCTCACTCTCGGCCTGAATTTTTCAGGCATGCACTACGACAAAAACCTGCGCTTCTTCACCCTGGGCCAGGGCGGCTATTTCAGTCCGCAGAGCTATTTCTTATTCAACGTGCCGATGCACTGGCGAGGCATCTATCACAATCGTTTCGAATACTCCGTCGACGGCAGCCTCGGCGCGCAACACTTTCAGGAAGATGCCACCCCCTACTTTCCGATCGCTTATCTGCCGTCCAATGCCGCCTCGGCCTCTTCCTACTATCCCAGCCAGATCAGCACCAGCGTGAACTACAGCATCGGAATGAAATCCGCATACCGCCTCAGCGGCAATTGGCTGATCGGCGGCTTCTTCGATTTCAATAACTCGCTGAACTACACTTCCACCAACGCCGGCTTCTACGTCCGCTACCAATTTCATCCCAC
Source organism: uncultured Acidobacteriota bacterium (assembly GCA_963725655.1). GTDB lineage: Bacteria > Acidobacteriota > Terriglobia > Acidiferrales > UBA7541 > CAVRXT01. Next base: position 594,663 of record CAVRYY010000002.1, read on the forward strand.
CTCTCCCGAAGCCAAGCCCGGCGAACTCCCCGGCTGGAACGAAATACGCACCCTAATCCTGCCCACCGCCCGCCCCTAGCGCGCAGCGTTTTGAGTTACAGGTTCTACGGTTTTACGCCTTTATCTTTTCCGGGTGCCCACTGTTCCGAGGTTCTGGGAAGGGTGGATGTTTTGACTTTGCCATAGGTGTTGCCGGTGGTTCTTGACTTACGGTTCTACGCCTTTATCTTTTCCGGGTGCCCCACTCTTCCCCGGTTTTGGGAAGGGTGGGCGTTGTGACCTTCCTCGCTGTCGTGCCGCGTCCTCCACGCACGCGCGACCAACCCTAGAGCAGAACCAACCCCCGCCGAATCCCCAGAAAAACCGCCTCGGTCCGGCTGCTCGCCCCCAACTTCCCCAGAATCGCAGTGACGTGAAATTTCACCGTGTGCTCAGAAATCGAAAGCCGCGATGCGATCTCCTTATTCCCCCAACCGCTGGCCAGCATCTGCAGCACCTCGCGTTCCCGCGGCGTAAGCGGCTCAGCAAGCTCCGCCATCCGCCGCGCCGCCCCAACCGGAGCCGCCAGCAGCGCCTCGGTCTGCGCCGGATGCATCACCGTCAGCCCCAGCGCCGCCGCTTCCAGCGCCGCCACCAATTGATCCGGCAACACATCCTCCGGCAGCACCGCGCGCACCCCCGCCCGCAACGCTTCCGCCGCCCACGCGTTCGGGCCGCCTCCGCCGCCAATCAGCACCACCACGTTCACGCCGCTTGCTACCCCCGACCAATCGATCGTCTCCATCACCGCCTGCCACCGCTCGTCACTCGCGTCGACCAGCGCCACGTCCGCCGCCGCGTCCAGCAATTGCTCCGAAACTAACTCGAGGTCGCCGCTGCTCCCCGCGATGGAAAATCCCCGCCCGGAAAGCAAACTCTCCAGGCTGGTCCGCACCAGCGGGGAAGCGGCGACGATGAAAACCCGCGTCACGCTGCGATCGAATTCCGCGGCCCACCAGCCGCGTCCAGCACCACCGTCACCCGCCGCAGCATTTCCGCCGCTTCGCCGATCCCGCTGATGGACACGTTTACTCCCCTCCCTGCGGCCGCTCGCCCACCACGATGGTAGCTTCCTGGCTCGCGCCGCCGCGAAGAAATTTCGCTGCCAGCCGTTTGCCAATGCTCTCGGACGTCAAATGCAACTGCACATCCTCCAGCCGCGCCACCGCCTTACCCTCGAGCGACAGCAGAATATCTCCGATCACCAGCCCCGCTTTTCCGGCCGGCCCTTCCGGATGCACTTCCAGCAGAATCGCCGCTGTTTTTTCGCTGCGCCCTAGCGCTTGCCGAATCGCTTCCGGCACTCGCACCGGCTGCAACCCAACGCCGAGATAAGCCTGGGGAATCCGGCCCTTCTGCGTCAACGTTTCCACGATCGCATGAATCAGAGGCGCAGGCACCGCCACCACGCCGAACCGCGCGTGCCGCCCGCTGGCCATTCCGATCACCCGGCCGGTAGCGTCCACCACCGCGCCGCCCACTGCGGTTGGTTGAATGCTCACGTCCAGCCGCACGTACGGCGAAAACGAAGCGCCCGTCCAGGTGCGCCGCTCCTTCGCAACCAAACTAGCCACTCCCACCGCCGCCACCGCGCCGCTCGCACGCGTCCGCCCGACCACCAGCGTCAAGCTTCCGGGACGCAACGAGGCTGCATCTCCAAATTCCCGCGGCGCGCCGCCCGCCTCCGCGCATTTCAGCACCGCAACGTCCGTCGATGGATCGCGCCCCACCAGCGCCGCAGCCACCACCCGCCCGTCCGGAAGCGTAAGTTGAATATCTTCGTCCCGCCGCAACGCATGCTCCGCGGTCACCACGATGCCATCGCGCCAAATCACTCCGCTAGCGGAGCCTCGCGGTTCGGTATGTACCGCCACCGTCCGATCCGCCACCGTTTCGGTAACTTCCGCCAGCGCGTTCGATATCTCAATCAGTTTTGCCGACATGTTCAATTCCTCCACCGCCACAATGCCGCAAACACACAGCCGGCCACATCACCCATTCGGCTAGGTGCCCACCCGTAATAATGACTAGGTCAAAGCAATGCGACCAAACAAGGATCACCGAAGCTTTTGATTTCTCTCAGCCGTTGCGGGTGGGTGGCGCACCCTTCGCAGTCAAGGGTGCGGGTTTTGTCCAAGCAAGTGCGGCGGGATCACCGAAGCTTTTGATTTCTCCCAGCCGTTGCAGGTGGGTGGCGCACCCTTCGCAGTCAAGGGTGCGGGTTTTGTCCAAGCAAGTGCAGGGGGATCACCGAAGCTTTTGATTTCTCTCAGCCGTTGCAGGTGGGTGGCGCACCCTTCGCAGTCAAGGGTGCGGGTTTTGTCCAAGCAAGTACCGGGGGATCACCGAAGCTTTTGATTTCTCTCAGCCGTTGCAGGTGGGTGGCGCACCCTTCGCAGTCAAGGGTGCGGGTTTTGTCCAAGCAAGTGCGGCGGGATCACCGAAGCTTTTGATTTCTCCCAGCCGTTGCCGGTGGGTGGCGCACCCTTCGCAGTCAAGGGTGCGGGTTTTGTCCAAGCAAGCACCGGGGGATCACCGAAGCTTTTGATTTCTCTCAGCCGTTGCAGGTGGGTGGCGCACCCTTCGCAGTTAAGGGTGCGGGTTTTGTCCAAGCAAGCGCCGGGGGATCACCGAAGCTTTTGATTTCTCTCAGCCGTTGCCGGTGGGTGGCGCACCCTTCGCAGTCAAGGGTGCGGGTTTTGTCCAAGCAAGTGCCGGGGGATCACCGAAGCTTTTGATTTCTCTCAGCCGTTGCAGGTGGGTGGCGCACCCTTCGCAGTCAAGGGTGCGGGTTTTGTCCAAGCAAGTGCCGGGGGATCACCGAAGCTTTTGATTTCTCCCAGCCGTTGCAGGTGGGTGGCGCACCCTTCGCAGTCAAGGGTGCGGGTTTTGTCCAAGCAAGTGCCGGGGGATCACCGAAGCTTTTGATTTCTCTCAGCCGTTGCAGGTGGGTGGCGCACCCTTCGCAGTTAAGGGTGCGGGTTTTGTCCAAGCGAGATCAGCAGCCACATCGACGCAGTGCGACCTTGCAACGATCAGTCTTCCAAGAACTAATTTCCGTGCACAGGCCCGTCCCCCGCATCCGAATAGATCCGCGGCTCCCCCACACTCCCAGCCGGCGGCAGATGCCGTATATAGATCACCGCCGACCAGATTTCCTCATCCGAAAGAATGCCTTGCGACGCGGGCATCCCCGAAGGCCTCAGCCCATTCTCGATGATCCAGTGCAACTGCCCGTCGGTATAGGCCTGCACCTGCCGCGACGCCAGCGAAGGAACCGCGGGCGACATCGCATCCGCAAACGGCACCCCGGTGTTCTGCCCGTCCATCCCGTGGCACACCACGCAGTAATGCGAAAAACTTTCTTTTCCCTCCGCGATGTTTTCCGCCGTCGCAGCCAGAGGGTTGGCGACGTGCTTGTCGCCAACCATCACCCACCGCTTGGCGCCGTCCATCGCCGCAGTTTCCAATTTTCCCGCCGGCTTGGCCTTGCATCCGCACAACGCCAGCACCATCGTCGCCGCCGCGATCACCGCCAACCATGCTCCCGCACGCCGCGCCATCGTCATTCCACCACGTTGACTTGCAGCGTCATCGATCCGTGGCCCTTCCCGCAAAAGTGCGCGCACTTGCCCACGAAATGCCCGGCCTGCTTCGGCGTCACCACGATCTCGGTGTTCCGCCCCTTGGCGATGTCAGACTTCACACCCAGCGCGTCGATTTTCAGCCCATGCACCACGTCCGTGGTGCTCAACACCAGCACCACCGTTTCGCCCTTCTTCAGCGTAATCTCGCTCGGCGCATACGAAAACTTGCTGGCCACGATCTCAATTCGCCGTGGCTCGTCCGCCGATCCCGTCTTCACCGCGACCGCGGACACCATCGCCAGCGCCGCAACAGCCGCCAGAATGATCCCTCGTAAGTATTTCATGTTGCCCCCTTTTGGTTTGGCCCTCGAATTTATGGTGCGAGGTACTGCAGGATTAATCTTTCGTCTTCCGCGGTCAGCCGGGCTCGCACTCGCATATGCCGCACCACCGCGCGCGCTTCCCGCGGAGACAGGCTTTCCGGAGCGTTGTGGCATCGCCCGCAGTTCGCCTCGAACCGCTTCTCTCCGTCGTCCGGCGCGCTTGTCTGCTTCGCCTTGTCGTCGGGCTGCACCGTGTTCGCCAGCACCCCCGGTTGTTTTTGTGCCGCCGCGAAAAGGCACGCGCTCATCAGCAATAGGCATCCTAAGATTCGTTTCACTTCAGTCCCTCCCCGGCCACAGCGGGAATAGGAATCGATACACCACCCCAAATTCCCAGATGTTGCTGTCACGCTGGTCGTTGAACTGCCGCCCATAACTCGCGTGCAATCGCACCTCGTGCGGCAGGTAGTAGTTCACGCCGAAGTCCGGACGCCTCTCGCTAACGCCCGGCAAAAAATCTCCGGCGATCGGTTGGCTGCGGTGGAATTGTTCCATCCGGATCAATGGTTCCAGCCGCCCGATCGCGGAATTGCTTCCGCGGTATTGCGACAGCCGGTACGCCGCTTCAATCCAATAACCTTGCCCGCCAGGGGCATGCGCCCATTCACCCTTGACGTCCAGCGGCGCGCTGTACGGATCCCACGACACATCCAATCCTTCGGAATTGCCGCGCGCGCCTTGCAACGACTGGTTATACGAAGTTCCGATCTCCAGCCGCGTCTTCGGAAAAAACACTCCGAACCTTCCGCCCGCAGACCTTTCCGATTCCAGCTTGTTCACCGTGCTCAGTGTGGAAGCGTACGCGGTGTAGTTGATGCTGTATCCGTTTCCGGAATCCCATCCGCCCCGCGCCATTAGCCCGTCAGCGTAGCCTCCTGCTGTCCCGATCGTCCCGGTATAAGGGCCATCCTGAAAGCGGTTGATCCAGATCGGCGTAAGCCTCTCGTTGAATATTCCGAACGGCGTCAGAAATCGGCCTGCGGTCACCGTCAGCGCCGAATTCACGTTGTAATCCACCTGCAGGTACTCGAGTGTCCCGAAGAACTGTCCTTGATAAGCACCTGTCGTGCCGTCCTGCCGGTTGTAGACTTCCGTAAAATTCGATCTCGACTCAATCAGCCAGCGATCACCGAGCGGAATCAGCACCACCGGCGCGACCACCGGCTGGATCGAATTCGCTCCGCCTTCCTTGTTATCGAAAAATCCGACGCCGCCCGAAATGATCGGCACGTCCGATTGAGCCCTCACCGCGCCGCTATAAGAAAGGATGAGTAACCAGGCCCATAACCATCCGAGCGGTGTTCGTTTTCTTCCCCAGAAACTTTTCATATCGTCTTCTTACGTGTGGCACAGCCAACCCGGCTGTGCAACTCCTAAGCGATTGTCCAAGCGTTCCATGAACTAGCCGCCAATCGTTCCCCGCGGCCAGCTCACAACCAAAAGATACGCAGAAGTCGTCGAACGCTTGTCACGTGGCCGTTAAAACCAAGTCACTTCTCGTTAGTTCATCCTTAGACATCGGCAATTTCTGAAAATCGCTAAACGTGCCGAACTGAGACGCGCGCCGCTCCTATCTCGCTTGTATCCGTGCATATACGTTTTTCTTGTCACCCAGTGCCGAACGAAAAGTTTGCGTGTCTGTTACATCCTGTTGACGCATCCGCTCGTGGATTCTCTTAGAGTCTTCTTTTGAAACGGGGGGATTGCACGATGAGAGAACAGTACGACCGAATCAATCGTCTGAATCACGCGGCGCGCGCCCGAAGCGGATCGCTTCGGCGAACATCATTGCTCGTGCTCGTTGCTCTGGTTTTGACGTTGCTGCCGGGCGGCGCGCGCGCCCAAGCGCCGGGCACCGGCGCAATTGCCGGACAGGTGTTCGATTCGTCTGGCGCGGTGGTAACCGGCGCACGTGTTTCAATCGTCGACGACCGTACCGGCGCGGCCCGCGACGTGCTCACCAACGAACAAGGCGCATTTCGATCCACGGCACTCTCGCCCGGCAGCTATTCGGTCATCATGGAAGTCTCAGGATTCCAGCGCGAAGTCGTCCACCAGATAAATGTCGTGGTCACCGAAACCACCCCGGTAGTCGTCCGCCTGAAGCTGGGCGCGGCCAAGTCCGAGGTCACCGTTACTGCCTCAACCGGTCTTGCACAAACTCTTACCGCTGCGTTGGGTTGGGTCACCGACGAGCAAACCATTGAGGCTTTGCCGCTAGCCAGCCGAAACTTTACTCAGATTCTGGCGCTCTCGCCCGGCGTGATCGTCGAAACGCCCAACGCTGCGGCGCTTGGCAAGAATACTCAGAACGTTGCTGCCAATGGCGCCCGCACCACCGACAACAATTTCCAGTACAACGGAATCGACGCCAACAATATTTCCGAAAACTCCGCCTCCGGCTATTCCCCGGAAGTGGGCGTGGCCATTCCCGCTCCAGACACCATCGCGGAGTTCAAAGTACAGACCGGGATGTACGACGCCGGCTACGGCAGAAGCGCCGGTGCGAACGTCGACCTCGTCAGCAAAGCCGGAGGGAATCAGTTTCACGGCGCCGCTTGGGAGTTCTTGCGTAATGACGCGCTGAACGCCAACGATTTCTTCCTCAATCAGAATGGCCAGGCGCGGCCGGTGCTAAGGCAAAATCAATTCGGTGGCGCGCTCGGCGGCCCGGTGCGGAGTAACAAGACGTTCTTCTTTATCTCGTATCAAGGCACTCTCCAGAGTAATGGCCAGGCGGCCGGCTCCTTGGTGAGCAGCTTCCTCCCGGTCTTGGGATCGGATCGCTCGGCTGCCGCGATCGGCGCTATTTATGGAGGGCAGTCCGGAGCGTTCGGCGGCGCCGCGGTCGCGCAAAATGGTTCCAACATCAGTCCGGTTGCGCTGGCACTCCTGAATGCCAAACTGTCCAACGGAAATTTCGTCATTCCCAGTCCGCAGACCGTGTCTGCCAGCGGCCTGGGTGAATCCACCTACTCGATTCCCGCGCAATATCGCGAGGATCAATTCACCGTGAATCTCGATCACGAAATTTCCGGCAGTAATCATCTTTCCGGGCGCTTTTTCTCTTCGCTCGGAACCACCGCCGAGCCTTTCGCGCCCTTTGGCGCCACCGTCCCGGGCTTCGGGCTCAACGTATATCAACGCAACGACATGTTCGTGCTTTCCGATACCCACGTTCTCAACGGAGGCATGGTCAACGTAGCTCGCTTCGGATACATGCGCTTCCTCGGACATTCCGCCGCGTCTCGACCGGTGCTCGCAGCCAACGTGGGAATGGCCACGGTCACTCCGATCTACCCGGAAATTCCGCAAATCGTGGTCAACGGTCTCTTCACCATCGGGGGCCAGGGCTATCCTTCCGATTTTGACGCCACCGATGCCTTCGTATGGCAGGACGTGCTGTCGGTCACTCGCGGCCGCCACAATCTGCGCTTCGGCGCGGAAGCAAAACTCAATCAACTCAACGTCAATATTCCTTACGGCGCTGACGGCTTCCTTTTCTTGCTCAGCTTCCCGGATTTCCTGTTGGGTGAGAGCGCCGCGCAGAACGGCAGCGGCGAGAGCAATCTGTATGAGAGCTCAGGCTCCTCTGGGCAGTTTCGCAAGAATGAGCGCTACACCGATGTGGCCGGCTTCGTTCAGGACGACGTGAAAGTAAACTCGCGCCTCTCCGTCAATGCCGGCCTACGCTATGAATACTTCGGTCCGCCCAGCGAAACCCACGGTGAACTTTCTAATTTCGATCCTTCCATCGCCAGCCACGATGTCCCTCCCGCCGGCGGCTTCAGCGGCTACGTCGTATCCTCGAATTTCCCGGGATCGCTCCCGTCGGGATATACCAGGAACTCGTATCCGGGCATGTGGAATTCCGACTACAAAGACTTCAGCCCGCGCCTGGGCTTTGCCTATCAGCTCTCGCAAAAACCGATTTTCGTTTTGCGCGGCGGCTATGGCATCTACTACACCCGCCTCTCCGGGCAGTTGGCTATGGAAAATCTCGGCTATCCTCCGTTCGCCATTACCCAATCGCCGTTTGGCGCCGAAAATGCCGCCGCTACCCTCGCGCAGCCCTATAGTCCTCCCTTGATTCCCAATGCCGATTTCCCGGTTTTTGTTCCGCGGACTCCCGACAGCTCCATTTTTCTTTCCGCCATTGGACGCAACCTCAAGAGTCCCTACTCGCAGCAATATGATCTCAATCTCCAATACGAGTTCGCCCACAATTTCCTGTTGCAAACCGGATACGTCGGCTCGATGATCACCCACCAGACCGGTTGCCTCGAGTTCAATCAGGCCCTGATCGCCTCACCTTCGAATCCGGTCAATGGCCAGACCGCTACCACCAACGAGAATCTTCCCCAGCGGCTCCCGTTTGAAGGCATCGCCAGCGGCTCCTATATTTGCAACACCGCGTATAGCTCCAACTACAACTCGCTGCAGACCAGCGTCACAAAATCCGCCAGCCACGGTTTGAGTTTTCAGGCCAGCTACACCTTTTCCAAGACTCTCGGCTATACCTATGGCACCGGCCCCACCTCCGCCTTCGACCTCACCTTCCTCGGCAACGATCAAAACAACGCGCGCTCTTCCTACGGCCCCGACGATTTCAGCCGGCCCCATCGTGTGGTGTTCAGCTTTATCTACGATTCTCCAACCATGAACGAGGGTCCGCGGATTTCGCGCGTTCTCCTCAATCACTGGCAGGTGTCGGGTGTCTCCGTCCTCCAATCCGGATTGCCGCTGACCGTCAACGATTCTGCCGCCGGAACCGTCTATGGAAACTTGGTGGGATTCACGCGCGCGGAATGCACCGGCGAAAATCCCGCTTCGACCGGCCCGCTCACTTCGCGCCTGAATCAAACCGCTTCCCATCCCGGCGGGTATTTCAATGCAGGCGCCTTCACCGATGCACCGGCGATCGGCGACGGTACCGGCTTCGGGAATTGCGGCGTAGGAATCCTGCGTGGGCCCAGCCAGCTCAATCTGGATCTGGGGCTCCAGCGAACCTTCGCCATAACCGAGCGCAACCGGATCGAATTCCGCGGAGAAATATTCAACCTGACCAACACCCCGAAATTTGGAGCTCCCGATACCGACCATAACGCCGGAGCCGCTTTCGGGGTGATCAGTTCGACCGTCGGCAATCCACGAATCGTGCAGTTCGCCCTGAAATATAAGTTCTAATTCGAAAGTACGCGCGCGCTCCCTGGTGGGCCGCCTGTTGCGACGCGTTCGAGCCGTTCAGGAGATGAAAGTGTCCCAGCGAGAAGAACCCCAAAAGATCGACACGGTCCTCGCCGATTTTGATTTCCCTATAAGCGCCACCTTCCATCCCATGGGTTTGTCCGTCAATATTTCCACCAACTCTCCGGCCGTTCTCGATGCCGCGCGCGATAGCTGGGGCGCGCTCAAACCCATGTTCGCGTATCCGCCAGTGCGGGTGCGGATTGGCGTGGTTCCTGGCGGCTCGGCGGAAACCTTGCCGGCTCCCGTTTATCGTTCGCAGCAACACTTGATGTCGATCATCGCCGACGCCGAAAATTTTATGATCTGCGATATGCGGCGCGGCTTCGCGTACGGCTGGGTCACCCAGGCTGTGGTTGAAAATAACGCCTATATCCGTGGCCACATTATCGAACCCAGTTCAAATCTGTTGCTCGTTGCTTCGTTTCTCACTCCCGTCCACGCCGCTTGTCTCAATCGCCATGGCCGCGGGGTGCTGCTCTGCGGAGATTCCACTGCGGGCAAGTCCACGCTGGCTTATGCCTGCGCCCGGGCCGGATGGAAGTTCCTGTCCGACGATTTCTCTTGCCTCATCCGCGGCCGCAGCGGCCGGGTGGTTATCGGCAATCCCGCGCGCATGCGTTTTCGCGGTCCCACTCTCGATTTATTTCCGGAACTCAAGATGCAGCGTTTGATTCCGCGCCTGAATGGCGGGCCTGCGGTTGAAGTGGACACCGTGTGCATGCCAGGCATCGAGACCATGTCCCATTGTTCCATCGACCACATCATCTTCCTGAACCGCTCCAACTCCCATCCTCCAACCTTCTTCCCGTACTCCACCGAGCGCGCCAGGGCGTCCTTTGAGAGCGTCATTAGTTACGGCGAGGATCAGGTGCGTAAGGAGCAGAAAGAATCGCTCCGCGAGTTGTTCGATGCTGAAGTCGTGGAGTTTCGCTACGACGACCTGGCGTTGGCCGTGCCCGCCCTGGACGCCTATGTTCGCCGCGCCGTACTTCCCGTAGAAGAAGCGACCCGCCACGCGGGGTGCCAGGCCGGTGACTGACGCCCTGGAAATTCTGGTTTCGGCGCTCCGATTCCAGGAACCTCGCACCGCCGCTCTCGATTCTTTTACCGACGCCGAATGGAAGCAGGTGCGCGAGCAATGGGGTCTGCAGCGCCTGACTCTCTTTCTCCGCCAGGCGCGTCCGGAGCATGTTCCCGCCTGGGTCCGCGAAGAAATCGACGTCAATCTTGCCGACAACGCCCGGCGCTTCGAAAGAATCAAGCAGAGTTACGCACGGGTCGCGCGAGAAGCATCCGCCGCGGGCGCCGAGCACGTTGTTCTCAAGGGATTCTCGCACTGGCCGGGATTCGTTGCGCACCCTCGTCTTCGCTACCAATCGGATATCGACCTTTTCTGTCCGGGCGATTCGCTTCTCAAAACCCAGCTCGCGCTCACCAGGCTTGAATACCGGCCCCAAGACTTCAGACACGAATTGCCGCAAGATCACTTGGCCCCGATGGTTCCCACAAAACAGGGCCAGTGGCGCGGCAATCCCTACGATCCGGAAATGGAAGTGTCGTACGAGCTTCACTTCCGCCTGTGGAATCCGCGCCACACCCGCCTCGATCCCGCCGGCCTGCAAGATTTCTGGGATCGCCGCGTGCAACGGCCGCTCGACGACATTACCTTTTCCGGTTTGTGCGACGTGGACAACATCGGCTACGCCGCGCTGAATTTGCTCCGCGATTTACTCGCCGGCGTTCCCGACACAATCAAGATCTACGAGATCGCTCGTTTCCTGGATACCACGAGTGGCGATGAGCTGTTTTGGCGGCGCTGGCGCGATTGCCACCATTCCTCGCTGCGGCGTCTCGAGGTGGTGTCGTTCCAGCTGGCCTCCACCTGGTTCGCCAACCGTCTGCCGCCGCAAGTCGAAGAAGAGATAGAACAGCTTCCGGCAATCGTCCAAGCGTGGTTCGCGCAGCGAGTCGATGCGCCGCTGCTGCAGCGCCCGGCTCTGTACAAAGACAATCTGTGGCTCCATCTTGGTTTGCTTGGACCCGCAAAAGACAAAGCCGCGATATTCGTTCGCGCTCTGATTCCCGTTCCTCCGCCGGTCGACGCCACCTACGTTCTGGCCGCCGCACTGAAGACCGGAGAGTGGCCCAAAACCACTTGGAGCAAGTACACCAATTACCTCTCCTATGCCGCCGGCCGCGCGATTTCCTGGGCGCGGGTACTGCCGCCTACGCTCGGCCGCGGCCTGAAACTCGCGGCCACGTCCAGCGGCCTCGATAAACAGTTCTGGACGTTTTTTACCGCGGCCGCTTGTTTCGAATTCGGCATGATGGTTTTCTTTTTCTTCTATAACCTTTTCCTTTTGGATCTCGGATTCCACGAGAGCTTTCTCGGCGTCTGCACCAGCGTGCTGGCGGCAGGCGGCCTGGCCGGAGCCGTCCCCGCCGGCTTCATGGCCCGGCGCATCGGATTGCGAAACAGCTTGCTCGTTTGTTTTTCGATGGCGGCGCTTTTTTCCGCGGCCCGATCGGTGGTTAGTTCGCCGGCGGCGTTGATCGGTCTTTCATTTTTCGCGGGCGCTGCAACGACTATCTGGGCGGTGGTGATTTCGCCGGCGATCGCGCAGCTTACCAGCGAGAAGAATCGCTCGCTGGGATTCAGCGTGATATTTTCCTCGGCGGTCGCCCTGGGAATCCTCAACGGTTTGTTCTGCGGGCATTTGCCGAGTTGGCTCGCGCATCTGCATCCCGGCATCAGCGTCCTGCACACCAAGCAGGTCGGTTTGCTGCTCGGTGCGGCGATCAGCGCGGTGGGCCTGTGGCCGGCGTCGCGACTGCGGCTGGGCAAGCCGCCGGCGAGCACGGAGAAGTTTTATCCGCGCAATGTGTATGTCTACCGCTACCTGATCGCTATGGCGGTTTGGACTCTGGTGCTGGCCTCGATTCCTCCGTTTGCTACCGCTTACTTTTCCCGGCACGTGGGGATGGACGTGGCGCGAATCGGCTCGGTGTTCTCGGTCGCGCAGATCGCGCAGATGATTGCCACCCTCGCGGCCCCGGTAATCTTTCGCCGATTCGGATTCGCGAGCGGAATTGCAGCCACGCAAGTGGCTACCGCGATCGCATTGGTGGGATTGGCGCGGGCGCAGGGTCCGGTGCCCGCGATGCTGCTGTACGTGCTGTTCAATGGCGTGGTGTGGATGAGCGAACCGGGGATGCTCACCTTGCTGATGGGCCTGGTGAAGCCGGAGGAGCGCACGGGAGTATCGGCGATCAACTTTTTGGTGATGGGCGTGGTGAACGCCATTGCGGCCGCTACCACCGGAGCCGCGATCACCCAATTCGGCTACGCCGCGGTGCTGGGCGCGGCCGCGGGCGTGGCGCTGCTTTCCGCTCTACTGTGCCAGTGGTTGCTGGGCAAAGCTCCACTCGCCGCCACAACTGACGCGGCGGCTTCGGCGCTGGCCCATCAGCGCCCGGAAATTTTCCCGGCACTCAACGAAAAGCACGGCTCACATTCCAGTGCCGGTTGCTAGGCGGTCGAGTCCACCGGGCGCGACATTTCAAAGGCCATGCGGCGCACCACCTGACCGGTTTTTCCGGGCGTTACCGCGGCGAACAGAACCAATGACCGGCCATCCACTCCGTATGGCGTCCCCGATTGCAGACGCGGGCATTCGGGGCGCTCCGGTTCGTTGGTATCGACCAGGGCAATCCACCATTTCCCGCCGGCGAACGCGGGCAGCGTAAATTGCACCATGTCGGAATGCGAATTCATCACCATCAATAACGTAACGTCGTCCGCGGGACGCTTGATTCCGCTGGATTGTCCGCGGCCATCCATCAACATGCCGAAGCAGCGCAAATTGCCGTCCTGCCAGTTGCCTTCGTCCATTTCGCTTCCGGTCGCGTTGATCCAGGTGAGCGCTTTGACGTCCAGTTTTTCGTCATAGCTTGCGTTGAGATATCGGTTGCGGCGCAGAACCGGAAGGGCATTGCGCAGCGTGGTCAGTTTCCGGACGAAGTTGGTTTGCGCTTTTCCCTCGGGCGCGATTTTGTCCCAATTTACCCAGCTGATTTCGTTGTCCTGGCAGTAGGCGTTGTTGTTTCCTTGCTGGGTGCGCGCAAATTCATCTCCGGCGAGAAGCAGCGGCGTTCCTTGCGAGAACAAAATGGTGGCCAACATGTTGCGCATCTGGCGCTGGCGGATTTGCAAAATCCCGGCGTCGCCGGTCGGTCCCTCCGCACCGCAGTTCCAGGAAAGATTGTTGGAATTCCCGTCTTTGTTGTCCTCGCCGTTGGCTTGGTTGTGTTTTTCGTTGTAGGAAACCAGATCGTTCAGCGTGAAGCCGTCGTGAACGGTGACAAAGTTGACGCTGGACCAGGGTTTGCGTCCGCGCTTGTTGAAGAAGTCCGCTGAGCCGGAAAGCCGCGTCGCGAGCTCGGCCACTTTGCCTTGGTCGCCCTTCCAGTAGCTCCGCACCACATCGCGAAAGCGATCGTTCCACTCCGCCCAGCCGGGCGAGAACCAGCCCACCTGATAGCCGCCCGGGCCGAGGTCCCAGGGTTCAGCGATCAGCTTCACTTGAGCCAGGACGGGATCCTGGCGGCAGGCATCCAGAAATCCGCCGCCCTGATCGAAGCCGTGGGTTTCGCGGCCGAGGATGGTAGCGAGGTCAAAGCGAAAGCCGTCGACGTGCATGTCACTGACCCAATAGCGCAGGCTATCCATCACCATTTGCAGAACACGGGGATTACTGAGATTGACGGTGTTGCCGGTGCCGGTGTCATTGATGTAGTAGCGCGGCGAATCGAGGAGCAGGCGATAGTAGGAGGCGTTGTCGATTCCCTTGAACGACAGCGTCGGCCCCAGTTCGTTTCCTTCCGCGGTGTGGTTGTAGACTACGTCCAGAATCACTTCCAGTCCCGCGTCGTGCAGGTGCGCGACCATTTGCTTGAACTCCGCCACCGCGCCGCTGGCGGAGTAGCGCGGATCGACGGCAAAGAATCCAATGCTGTCGTATCCCCAATAATTCTTCAGGCCGCGATCGATCAGGAAATTGTCGTCGACGAAAGTATGCACCGGCATAAGTTCGACCGAAGTGACGCCGAGGCTCTTGATGTATTCCACTACTTCGCCGCGGGCCAGCCCGGCGAACGTGCCGCGCAAATTTTCGGGTACTTGGGGATGCAATTTCGTGAAGCCTCGGACGTGCAGCTCGTAGATCACCGCACGGTCCCAGAATATTTCCGGCTTGCGGTCGCGCGACCAGGTGAACGAGGGGTCGATCACCTGGCACTTGGGAACGAACGCGGCGCTATCGCGATCATCGAAGGTGAGATCGTCGCGGGTCTCCAATTTGTAGCCGAAGATTTCCGGTCCCCACTTCAGCGCGCCGACGTGGGCCTTGGCGTAAGGATCGAGCAGCAGCTTGTTGTGATTGAAGCGCATCCCCTTCTCGGGATCGTAAGGTCCGTAGACGCGGTAGCCGTAGACGCTTTCCGGGCCAACGTCGGGCAGATAGCCATGCCAAATCTCGTTGGTGTATTCGGGAAGCTCGACGCGCTCGATTTCTTTCTGCCCGGCCGAGTCGAAGAGACAGAGTTCGACCTTGCTGGCGTTGGCGGAGAACAGGGCGAAGTTGGTCCCAAATCCGTCGTAGGTGGCGCCGAGCGGCATGGGCAGCCCTTCGTCGATGCGGCTAGTGAGAACCGGGTCAGCCATTCAATCCCTCGTTGTGAAGAGTAAGTAGCGCACGGCAGGACGTGCAGCATCCTCTATAAGGCGTCGCAAGTGCATCCATGAGTTCGTGCAGAACCGGCCCGGCAGTAGTGTAGCGCTGCGTCGCTGCGCGGGCCAGCCGGCCCTATTCCCAGCCCTTTGCCTTTCCTTGAGGCAGAGTAATGAATGGCGACTTGTCGCGATAAGAAATCGTAAGCTGTTTATCATCAGTTCCATGCAGATTCTAGTCTTTACGGCTGTCACGATTGGAATTTGGCCTGTTTTTCTATCGTTTTGAGTAGTGGCGCCCTGTACGACGTTGTTTTGACGTTTCGCTTTCTGTTCGAAATCGAGTGGTCATTTGTTTTTTTGATCCATGATCGTAAGTTGTTTATAATCAGTCGTATGCGACTGGAATTTCGCTTATTGTTGAGTCGCGATTCAGAAATTGCAAGTTATTGATTATAAGCCTCATACAGCTTCTGATCCTTACGGTTGTTGCGATTGGAATTTGTCTTCGTTTCGTTTGCGGTTGGCTTCGGGCGGTTCTGGTCCACAGCGAAATTTTGGGCCGGGCGGGGCGGCGAGGGAACGGAAGCTGTGCCAAAACGGGAAACGATGTGGTGGGTTGGGGCATGAGCCATTCTCCTTGGCGGAACGTAGCACGGTGCGGAAAGGATTGGAAGGAATCGCGTCGGTGGAAAGAGTGAGGTTGACGCAGAGGCCCTGACACACCTAGCGCCTTGGAAGACAGCCAGTGTCGGTTCTTCACAATCGAAGGGCTTGCGGGCTGGTGCATGCGGTGCGATGTCGAGCGGAGTGGCATTTGTGTTGTGGGACATTCTTGCGTTTGGATGTTTTCCGACATGATTGTCGGGGCTACGGACCGTGTTGGATGGCGATGGTGGTGGATTTTTAATTTGGGAGAAATGGAGTGGGAGGTTTTTCCGGCACGAGCGGCGGGGCCACGACGAGGGTGAGGAAAACCACAGTGGGTCAAAAGCTTGGAAAACCTAGGTGTGAAGGCGACACCTGGGGCACCCACTTCGATTCGCTCAGCGGCCCCTATCGTCTATAAATTTGCTCGATATCCAAGAGAGAATCTACGGACCGGTGGGGGTAGGGCGGGCGGGCTGTTGGCAGGTGCCGGAGGGGGCTTGTGGATTTGACTAAGGCGATCCGATTTGGGGCGGGCTACGGCCCAGTACCGGGTGACGCGCTATTTTCGGGGCGGCGGCCTGTGTGATAGGCTCGCAGAACCTAACCCGTTCGGACCCGCGCGAGGCTGCTTATGACTCACCGGTTCACCATCGGCGTCGAAGAAGAATTTCAGATTGTAGATCCGGTGACGGGCGAGCTGCGTTCGCACGTCAGCGAGCTGGTGGCGGCTACGGCGCACCTGGACGAGCAGGTGAAGCCCGAGCTGCACCAGTCGATCGTGGAAATCGGCACGAAGATTTGCGCGGACGTCGAGGAATTGCGCACGGAGATGCGGCGGACGCGGCTGGAGCTAGTGAGCGCCGCCGAGCGGGTGAACCTGGCGGTAGCCGCGGCGGGCACCCACCCATTTTCGAACTGGCTGGACCAGGTGATCACCCCCGGCAAGCGCTACGAAAAAATCGTGGAGGAACTGCAGCAACTGGCCCGGTCGTTATTGATTTTCGGCATGCACGTGCACGTGGCGGTGCCCGATCGCACCACCATGATCGACCTGATGAACATGAGCCGGTATTTCCTGCCGCACCTGCTGGCGCTTTCCACCAGCTCGCCGTTCTGGGTGGGGCGCGAGACCGGACTGAAATCGTTCCGCACCACGGTGTTCCGGCGATTTCCGCGCACCGGAGTGCCGGACCATTTCAATTCGTGGAGCGAGTACGAAAATTACGTGAACCTGCTGGTGAAGCTGCACTGCATCGATGATGCCAAGAAAATCTGGTGGGACGTGCGGCCGCATCCTACGTTTGGCACGCTGGAGTTCCGGGTGTGCGACGTGGTGCCGCGGGTGGAAGAAGCCACGGCGATCGCCGCGCTGACGCAAGCGATCGTGGTGAAACTGCACCGGCTGTACACCAAGAACATGGGATTCCGGATGTACCCGCGCGCGCTGATCGAGGAAAACAAATGGCGGGCGGCGCGGTGGGGGGTGGAAGGAAAACTGATCGACTTCGGCAAGCAAGAGGAAGTGCCGATGCGCCAACTGGGCGAGGAGCTGCTGGAATTTGTGGACGACGTGGTCGACGATCTGGGAAGCCGTTCGGCACTGCAGCCAATCCACACCATTCTGGAGCAGGGAACCAGCGCCGAGCGGCAGATGCGGGTGTATAAGGAAACCGGGGGAGACTTGAAGGCGGTGGTGCGGCAGATTGTAGAGGAGACGCGCGGCGGGCACACGCATCACGTGTCTGCGGCGAGCGGGGCCGGGTCGCCGAACACATAAAGTGCGAAGACCGGAGATGACAGGGCCGACAGCAGGGAACCCTGGGACGCGCCTTCGGCGCATCGTGGAGTTACACACCCACCCTTTCCGTCTGCCTTCGCGCAAAAGCGGCGCTACGGAAGGCGGAAAGAGTGGGGCACCCGGAAAAGAAAAGGGCGCAGAACCGAATTCGAAAACACCCACCCTTTGCGCGTGCCTTCGCGCCCAAGCGGCGCGGCAGGCGGAAAGAGTGGGGCGCCCGCGAAAGATAACAGCGTAGAACCGAATTCAGGACACGAGACGGGGCACAAAACGCCAAACGGAGCAATCCGATGATTGTAGGTTTGATGTGCGGACGCGAGTTCAGTTTTCCTCCGGCGTTCATCAACAGGGTGAACGAGCTGGGGGCCTCGAAAAAGATCACCGCGGAAATGGTGACGCTGGGCGGGACGAAGATGGGCGAGGAAGCGCGATACCGCGTGATCGTCGACCGCATTTCGCACGAAGTGGAGTACTACCGCGGCTATCTGAAGCATGCGGTGCTGCAGGGCACTTACGTAATCAACAATCCCTTTTGGTGGACGGCGGACGATAAGTTTTTCAATTATTCGGTAGCCGCGAAGCTGGGCATCGCGATTCCCAAAACCATTTTGCTGCCGCAGAAATCGTATCCCGCGGATGTGGATTTGACGGCGGAGTCGCTGCGGAACCTGAAGTATCCGGTGGATTGGGAAGGGCTGCTGGATTATGTGGGGCGACCGGCGATCCTGAAGCCATTTTCCGGCGGCGGGATGGAAACACGTCTACAAAGTGAACAACGTGGCGGAATTGCTGGCGGCTTACGATGGCACCGGGCCGTATTGCATGACGCTGCAGGAATTCATCGACTTCGGACAGTACGTACGCTGCTTCACGTTCGGGAAAAACGACATCATCCCGGTGGCGTACGATCCGCGCGAGCGCCGCTACCTGGTGGAGCACCAGTATCTGTCGAAGGAACTGGGCGCGCGAGTGGTGAAGGACGCGCAGACGATCAATCAATTGCTCGGCTACGAGATGAATACGATCGAGTTTGCGGTGAAAGATGGCGTACCGTACGCGATCGATTTCCTGAATCCGGCGCCGGATTTCGAGCGCGATCGGATCACCGAATTTTATTTCGATATTTGCGTCGACCGCATGGCGCGGCTGGTGATCGATCGCGCGGTGAATGGTAACGCCGCGAATCCGTGGCCACGGTGGGAAGAAATGCTCGGAGTTGGCGCTCCGGCCGGATTTACGGGTGCGCCGAAGGCCAAGCCTGCCGGGGCGTCACCGAAATGACCGCGGCGGGACCGTCGGCGCCGGCACCCACACCGGGCTCATCGGACTCTGCGGGCGCGGCGGGGCGGTCTCCGGCAGACGTTTGGCACGGGCTGCTGCGTCCCGACGTTGAGCTGGCTCCTGCTTACTCCGCGGAGCTGAATGCGAGGATGCGCGCGGAGCGGCTCACGTTCGGCGACCGCATCCATTGTCCCTTCCTGCGTCCTTTCTTCCTTAGCGCACAAGATGAAGCGCGAGTGCGAGTGGTGACCGAAACGATTGCGGCGCTCGGCGAACGCGTGGTGCAGCACGCCCTGGCGGATTCCCGCTTGCTGGCGCAGTTCGCGCTGACGCCGGAAGAGGAGCGGTTGGCGCGGATCGAACCTGGGTACGGCACTTCCAGCACCGCTTCGCGGCTGGATTCCTTCCTGCTGCCGGGTTCGCTGCAGTTCGCGGAATACAACGCGGAATCCCCGGCGGGGCTGGGCTATTCGGAAAGGCTGGCGGAGGTTTTTCTTGCGCTGCCGCTGATGGAGCGGTTTGGCGCGCATTACACGGTGAGGAACCATCCGTTGATGGCGAGGATGCTGAGCGCATTGCTGGCGAGCTACGCGGAATGGGGCGGGCAGGCGTCGCCGCCGGTGATCGCGATTGTGGATTGGCGGGGAGTGCCGACGTGGAGCGAGTTTGAAATTCTGCAGGCGCGCTTCGAGCGGGAAGGCGTTCCGACGGTGGTGTGCGACCCGCGGGATTTGGAGTGGGATGGGACGCGGCTGATGGCTGGCGGACAGCGTATCGACATGGTCTACCGGCGAGTGCTGATCAACGACATCATCGCGCGTCCTGCAGAGTGTGCGGCGCTGGTGAGGGCGTACGAGGCGGGCGCGATTTGCATGGCGAATGCGCTGAACTGCAAGATCCCACATAAGAAGGCGTTTTTCGCGGTGCTGACGGATGAGCGGAACGCTGAGTTATTTAGTTCTGTGGAGAGAGAAATTATTGCGCGGCACATTCCTTGGACGCGGTTGCTGGAAGACAGCTCGACTATCCGGAACGGGGAGGCTGTGGGGCTGCTGGAATATATGCGGCGGCATCGCGACGAATTCGTGCTGAAGCCGAACGATGAGTATGGCGGGACGGGCGTGTTGCTGGGCTGGGAGACTGGCGAGAGCGATTGGGATGCGGCGCTGGCCGGCGCGTTGGCGGATCGTTCGCGGGCGTGGGTGGTGCAGGAGCGGATCGCGGTTCGCAGGGAAGTGTTTCCGATGCAGACCGCTGATGGGATTGAGATGCGGGACATGCTGGTGGATTTCGCGCCGTACTTGTTTCGCGGGAAGATGGCGGGGTTTTTGACGCGGCTGAGTTCGACCGGGCTAGCGAATGTGACTTCGGGCGGCGGGCAGGTGCCGGCGTTTGTGGTGGAGGTATGCTCCTCGCCACAAGGATAGCGGTTTATACAGAAGCGGATAACCGTACGACTCGAACCGCACAGCTAAACTAAAAACCTCCGCGGCGTTACTGCGGCTGGACCTTTGCCCAGAGGAATAAGCCGCCGGCAATTGCGGGGGCGTACGCCGGAGGGTCAGTCACCTTTACCTGGCCGCCTGCGACTACGCCGACTACTTTATTCTTCATATGCTCATCGGCAGGCGGACTCTCGCGGAGATATGCGGGGGCGGTGACTGCAAATTCCTCGCCCACAGTGATGACCGGAGAGAGGGAGGCTGCGACATTCTTTGGGCCTTTGCCGGCCCATTGCTGCTTGTCCGGACTCACACGTCCTAGCAAGAGCCATCCGGAGGTTTTCGCGGTCTGCGGCGAGGTCTTCGCTACTGCGGCTTGCTGGGCGACGAGGCTGGTCTTGATGGTGTCATCGGTGGACTGCGCCTGCTGCTGGAGGCCCTGAAGATAGGTGACAAGATTCTGGATGTCGTTCTTATTGGACGGATCACTCGAGGTGGCCTGAATCTGTTGGAGACGTTCGACGCCGTCGGAGAGGCCGCGGTCGAGCGTGGAGACGGTACCGCCGGCATCGGCGACATCGATGTCACCGAAGGGCGTGGTGACGGATTTGATTCCGATGCGCGTTAGCAGCGACTGAAAAGTGAGCGGGAAGACGAGCAGCAGGACAAACAGGATCACGATGCACATTTCCCGCAGCAGCACAAAAATATCGGTGGTGACTCCGACTATGTTATCCAGAGGCTTGGTATCGCTCATGAATTGAATTCCAGTGGTGGATTTGAAGGTGGCGCGATTTTGAGCGCCCGATAACGACCACACTGTATACCTATTAGATAAGTTAAGCGAAAACATTTCTGGGCGGGCTGAGAGTGGCAGCGGTGTTTCGGAACCCGATTTTCATGGATGCGTGAACAGGTAAGCGATTGGCTTGTTCTGGGTGGTTGGCGCGGGTTCGGGGCGGGAAAGTAGGTTAAGATAAATCCCTGTGATTTTTGGTCCGGCACAACCCGAATTGAGTTTGGGCGCGAGCAACGCGATCGAGACTTGCCTGGGCATTTTGCCCGGCGAGCGCGTGACGCTGATCAGCGATGAATCCAGCGCGCCAGTGGCGGCTAGCTTAGCCGCGGCACTGGAGCGTCGCGGAGCTATCGGCGAGCCGTTTTTATTGGAGAGCCTGGCGCCGCGACCGTTGCAGCGCGCGCCGCAAGCGGTGCTCGACAGCCTGGAAGGGGCCGACGCGGGAATTTTGTGCATGAACCCGATGGTCGGCGAGCTGGGCGCGCGCAAGGATATCGTCGGAGTGGTGGAGCGCCGCCAGATTCGTTACGCGCATATGATTGGCGTTACTCCGGGAATCATGCAGCAGGGAATGCGGGCGGACTACAAAATGGTGGACCGCTTGAGCGAACAATTGCTGCAGCGGATGCATGCGGCGCGTTCGCTGACGGTGCGGACCGCGGCGGGGACTTCGCTGGTGGCCACGTTCGATCCTGGGCTGGATTGGGTGAAAACCAGCGGGCTAATCAGCCGGCGGTATTGGTCGAATTTGCCTGCCGGGGAAGTATTTACCACGCCGGCGCGGGTGGACGGGACGTTTGTGTGCGACGGAACGGCCGGGGATCATTTCTGCGGAAAGTATGGAGACCTGCGAGAGACGCCGCTGGTGCTGGAAATTCGCGGGGCGCGGCTGGTGTCCGCGGAGTGCTCGCGGAAAGATCTACAGGCGGAATTTTGGGGTTATTGCCATACGGACGAGAATAGCGATCGCGTGGGAGAACTGGCGTTTGGGACGAACCTCAATTTATCGGACATGATTGGAGTGCTGCTGCAGGATGAGAAACTTCCCGGGGTGCATTTGGCGTTTGGAGATCCTTACGGGAGCCAGACGCATGCGTCGTGGAGTTCGTGCACGCATGTGGATGTGCTGGCGCGGCACTGCAACGTGTGGATCGATGACGATCAGGTGATCGCGCAGGGGCGGTATTTGCTGGAGCGATTTCAGCTGGCGTGAGTGTTGGTCCACAACTATCGATCAGAACTTTGATCTGGGTTGGGTCCGACGGGTGGAGTTGCGCGGGACCTTGCTAGGTCTAGACGCCCACCCTTCCCAGAGTCGGGGAAGAGTGGGGCACCCGGAAAAGATAAAACCCTCGAACCGTAGAAGCATGAACCCTGGAACCTGAAGTAAAAACTTTCCTGCCGGCTGCTGCGGCAAATTCAAGACAATTCTCCGGCAGGAGCCGCGCGGCTACTAGTTCACTGCGGGGTGGGAAATTTCTAGGGGAAGAGTTGGTTGATGTATTCCCACATCTGGTGCTTCCAGTAGGGCCAGTCGTGGCCGCCTTGGGGGCCCCAATCGTCCAGGTGATGGCGGATTCCGGCGCGGTGCAGAATGCCGGCGAGGCGATCGGAACCTTCTCTGCGTTCCCATGCGCCGCAGCCGGTGGCGATGTGGATGTCGCATTGATCGAGTTGCCAGCGGAGATGGTGGTCGGAAAGATTGGGGAGGTAGTCGATGGGATTATTGAAGTAGGTGTTGTCGTCGTACATACCGTCCATGAAGCCGCGAATATCGTAGAGGCCGGAAAGAGCGAAGCAGCGGCGGACCACGTCGGGATGTTTGAAGAGGGTATTGGCGGCGTGATAGGCGCCGAATGACGCGCCCATCGTCGATATGGGAACGCTATTGGATTGGCAGCTACTGTGAATGAAGGGGATCACTTCTTCGCGGATGTAGGCGTCGAACTGCGCTTGCATGTAGCTGCGATGGAAGGGATGGGCGCGCTTGTTGTAGAGGCAGGCGTGATTGGCGGAATTAACCGAGAAAAATTTCACGCGGCCGGCTTCGATCAGGCTGCCGAGGGCTCCGATCAGGCCCATGTTTTCGAGTTCGTGCTCGTCGCCGGCGCTGGTGGGGAAGCCGAGGATCGGCTGGCCCCAGTGGCCGTAGACGATTACGCCTAGTTCGAAACCCATTCGTTGCGAATACCAGCGGTGATATTCCTTGCGCATTTTTGTGCGTATCTCCGTGGGTGCCTGGGCTGCGTCGGCCTTCGCGTGGCGCGCGGTGGGTATTATACGTGCGCGGGCGGAATTGCAATGAACGAAGATTCCGGCGCTCGGAGCGAGAATTGTGGTGACACGGTGGTTGCGCCACAACGGCTCCGCTATAATTGCTTGCGGATGTCGCCAGAATTGATTCATACGCGGGGGGGTTGCGATTGCCGGGGGCTACGGACCAATTGAGCAGCCAGTTGAGGAAACATGAGCGATTCCGGTCGCGGTTTTTGCCGGGGGCGCGGGATCTGGTGGTGTACGTTCCAGCGGCGTTCTATCAGGACCCGTATTCGCGATTTCCAGTGTTGTACCTGCAGGATGGACAGAATTTGTTCGATCCGGCCACGTCGTTCATCCCAGGGAACTATTGGAGGGTGGGGGAAACGGCGGACGTGCTCATTCAGCAGGGCGCGATTCAGCCGCTGATCGTGGTCGGAATTTATAACACTGGAAAGCGGCGGATTCGGGAGTACACGCCGACGCGAACGAAACGGCTGGGCGGCGGCGGGGCGCATCGCTACGCGCGCATGCTGATTCAGGAAATAAAACCGTTTATCGAGGCCGAGTATCGTACCTTGCCGGGCCCGGCCAATACTGGCCTGGGCGGATCGTCGCTGGGCGGGCTGCTGACTATGAATCTGGGTCTGACGTATCCGCAAATTTTCGGCAAGCTGGCGGTGCTGTCTCCTTCGGTGTGGTGGGACCGGCGCTGGATTGTGTCGTACGCGGAGAAGGTGCATCTGGATTACCGTCCGCGAGTATGGCTGGATATCGGCACCGGAGAAGGGCCGCGCACTTTGGATGACGCCCGCAAACTGCGCGAGGTGCTGGCGCAACGAGGCTGGCAGGAGGGCCGGGACCTGCATTACGAGGAAATTCCGGGCGGACAGCACAATGAAGAGGCGTGGCGGCAGCGGGTGGGGCCGTTTTTGCGATTTCTGTTTCCCGCTGGCGAAGCCGCAGTATAATTCGCCCGGTCGCGATTGAAGCGCCGGCCGCACGTATATTTACAGCCATGATGCGATCGCGCCGATCCGGATCCAGGGTCACTTACAGACTGCCGCATGAATCGTTCGAGCCAAGCCGCGCCGTCCGCAACGCCCGATCCGGTGGCGCGTCCGCTGACGGTGCTGTGCATTACTTCCTACGAAAAGGGCCAGAGCTTCATCCGAGAGTGCAAGAAGCAGGGTTGCCGGGTGTTGCTGCTCACCGTCGATAAGCTGCGCGACGCGGATTGGCCGCGCGAGGCGGTCGACGAATTTTTCTACATGCCGGAGGAATTGCCGATCGCGGATTTGATTCGCGCGGTGAGCTATACCGCGCGGGCGCAGCCGATCGACCGCATCGTCGCGCTCGACGAATTCGATCTGGAAAACGCAGCGGCGCTGCGCGAGCACCTGCGCATTCCGGGCATGGGTCTTACGTCGATGCGCTATTTCCGCGACAAGCTGGCGATGCGCGGGCGGGCGCAGGAATCGGGAATTCGCGTTCCGGCGTTCGCGCACGTTTTGAATTACGACGTGCTGAAGGATTTCATGGCGCGCCACAAGGCGCCGTGGCTGCTGAAGCCGCGGTCGCAGGCCTCCGGCATCGGGATGAAGAAAATTCATGATGCGGCGGAGCTGTGGCCGCTGCTGGATCGGCTGGGCGACGATCAGTCGTTCTATCTGCTGGAACAGTTCATTCCGGGCGATGTGTTTCACGTGGATAGCATCGTATCCGAGCGCGAAGTGGTTTTTGCCGAGGCGCATGCATATGGCAAACCGCCGCTGGACGTTTCGCACGCCGGGGGAATTTTTACGACGCGTACGTTGCCGCGCACGTCCGCGGAATCGCTGGCGCTTCTCGACATGAACCGCAAGGTGATCGCGGAGATGGGGCTGGTTCGCGGGGTGACCCACGCGGAATTTCTTCGCGCGCATGACGATGGAGCGTTCTACTTCATCGAAATTGCGTCGCGGGTGGGCGGCGCGTATATCTCGGACGCGATCGATGCCGCCACTGGCATCAACCTTTGGGCGGAATGGGCGCGCATCGAAGTGGGGGCAGGGAAGAAGCCTTATTCGCTGCCGCCGCATCGGCGCGATTTTGCGGGCGTGGTAATTTCGCTGGCGCGGCAGGAGCATCCGGACACTTCGGGGTACAACGATCCAGAAATCGCGCTGCGAATTCCGAAGAAGCATCACGCGGGTTTCGTCCTCAGGTCAAGCGATCCGGAGCGGGTTGCGGCGCTGCTGGATTCTTATGCGCGGCGGATCACGCATGATTTCTACGCTACGGAGCCGGTGCCGGAGAAGCCGACCACATGACCGGAACGATTGTGAAGTGGGCACTTGCGGTGCTGGCGGGGACGCTGGCGGTGTTGTACTGCGGCGACTATGTGGTAATCAAAATTCGCGCCGCGAAATCGCCGAGCGCGGCGTTCACGGTGATGAAGTACCGGCCGACTATGGCCATACCGCACAAAGATGGGCGCCAGGAATTTGTTTTTGGGGACCCTACGACGGAAACCTGCGTCAACTCGCTGTTCCCTCATTTTGGCGACCGGCCGTGCTGGTACGCCAGCAGCCAAGTCCGGTCGCCGATTCCGATGACGATTTTGCCCGTGGCGCGGGAGCGCTAACAACCAACGGCCCAGAGTTTTGCGGGTGACACCGTAACTTTTTAATGTTCTTCGTTTCCAACCCACTTAAAATCCGCACCCTTAACGGCGGAGGGTGTCCCCCGGCACCAAAGCTGAGACCAAGTTAAAATCGATGTTTACGAAATCCTTATAAATCACTCAGCACTTTCTCATTGATGATGGCAGATGCTGGGAGGCATGAGGCTGATCATCCTCGGCGTGATTTGCTTGATAGCTTGCAGCTTCCTGCTGTTTGTGCTCTTTGAGTGGGTGCTCGACGCGAAGCGCAAGGCGGCGAGCCATTCTGTAGCGGAGAGCGAAATTACCGAGCGGTTGGACTAGGAGCGGGTGAGTTGCGCAATCAGTGCGCTGTGCTGGGGATAGGTGTGCTGTAGCTCCGCTCGCTTAGCCAGTTCGAAATCTTCGAAGTTAAAGCCCGGCGCGACGGTGCAGCCTACCAGCGCGAAGGTTGTGGGGTCTTTGGCGCGGGACGCAAACCAGGATCCGGCCTTCACTACGGCCTGAAATACTTCGCCCGCCTCGACGCGTTTACCCAGCTGGATCTCCGAGTACCCGCCCGAGGGGTCGATCACATGGATGACCAGCGCGCTGCCAGAATAAAAATGCCAGAGCTCGTCGGATTGGATGCGGTGAAAGGCCGAAAAATCCGCGGCGTCGAGAAGAAAATAAATGGCGGTGGATACCGGGCGTGGGCCGCGAAATTGCGCGGGCAGGGCGCTGTGGGGAATTACAATTTCGGAGGCGTAGGTAACGCGGTAATTGCCGCCCTCGGGATGAGGCGCGAGGCTGAGGTTCTTGATCCAGTCGGCAGCGCTGGGCGTCAACACGGGGCTCCGATCAGTCGATTCCCAATTTGTGCTGCATTTGCTCGAGGGAAATGCCTTTGGTTTCGGGATAGATGAATAGCACCACGAAGAATTGAAGGAGGGTCATGCCGGCGAAAAACACGAAGGGGTAAGCGCCGGAACCCAGGGTAGCGACGTAGGGGAACGTCAGCGCGATGGCCGCGTTGGTGATCCAGTGCGCGGAACTGCCCAGGCTTTGGCCCTTGGAGCGAACGCGATTCGGAAATACCTCGCCGATGTATACCCAGATTACCGAGCCCTGGGAGATGGCAAAAAATCCGATGTACGCGACCAGCAACCAGACCAAATAATTCTGGTGGTGCTGGGAAAAGAATATTTGTGCAACGCCGGTGAGGCAGCCCACCATTCCCGCCGCGCCGATCAGCAAGAGCGTCTTGCGCCCGGCCTTATCGATCAGGGACATCCCGACCAGGGTGGCGACCAGGTTCATTGCGCCCACGCCCACCGCTTGCAGGTCGCCGGAAACCTTGCTGAATCCGGCGGCGGCAAAAATATCGTTCAAGTAATAGAGGATCGCGTTGATTCCCGCGAACTGGTTAAACATGCCGATGGTGATCGCCAGGAAAATCGGAAACCGATACTTCCAGCGCCACAGCGATTCGGCGTTTCCGGATGTGTCGGAATGGATCGACTCGAGAATGCTGGCCACTTCGGCGTCCGGGTCAGGCGAACCGGTGCTTTTGAGTACCGCGCGCGCTTCTTCGATTCGGTTCTGCATCACCAGCCAGCGCGCACTGCGCGGGATCGAAAAAAGTAACGCGAAGAAGATCGCCGCGGGAAAGAAGCCTACGCCAAACTGCCAGCGCCACTCCGCTGCACCCAAGCCCATTCGTGCGATGAGGAAATTCGATAGGTAGGCCGCCAGAATGCCGATGACGATGTTGATCTGGAACGTTCCCACCAGCCGCCCGCGCCACTTGGCCGGCGCGATTTCGGCGATGTACACCGGACCCATAACCGAAGATCCGCCGATACCCAAGCCGCCGATGAAGCGGAACACCAGCAGGGAAGGCCAGTTCCAGGCGAAAGCGCATCCGATGGCGGAAATCACGTAGCACGCCGCGAGAAACCGTAGAGTTTCGCGGCCACCATACTTTTGGCCGGGGATTCCGGCGAACATCGATCCAACGATCGTACCCAGGAGCGCGATCATCACGGTGAAGCCCAGAGTTTTTTCGTCGAGATTAAAGACGATCCGCAGGGCATGGGTGGTGCCGGAAATTACCGCGGTGTCGAACCCGAAGAGCAGGCCGCCGAGCGCGCCGACAAGGGTCGCCTTAATCAGATTTGCGTTGAGCTTCATTGGGTCTCCCGGGTCCCGATTCCGCCAAGGCTACGGCAGATAGGCCCGGCGCTGAAAATCATACCGCTGGTGTGTGGTTCGCAGGCCATCGCCGGTAGTCGTTCCCGGCCAGCAAACGATACCATAATCCGCTTTGGCTGGCTTATAATCCCGCCGCCGAACGTTAGTCGTGCTGTTGCGCTTTAGGCCAGCGCGTCAGTGGCGGCAGCCCAAGCAGAATCGATTCAGAGCACCCGGAGGAGACGCCCCATGGCAGACCAGCTTCCCAAAAAACACGCGAATCGGAGCACGCATCCAGGCTCCGCTCGACGTGCCGTAGCGCACCGTGTGTTGCCGGCGCTCATGCTGCTCGCGGGCCTGATTTGCTTCGGGGGTACGGCGCGGTCGCAATCCGACCAGCAAAACGCGATTCTGAAGCTTTCCGCCGGGTCGCAGGAAGCGGCGCGCCAACTAGCGGGTTTGACCGAGCTGCCCGCCGATCAGTGGAAGCAGCACGTGGGCGACGTCGCGCACGGGGAATCCCCGGACCTGAATGACGGCGGCTGGACGACGGTGGCGGGTTCCGCGTCCCCCCACGCGACCGAAGATGCGGTGTGGTACCGGCGACGGATTGAAGTTCCGAAAACTCTGAATGGTTACGATCTGACCGGTGCGAAAATTTGGTTTAATTTTCAGGCCTCGGCCAACGGTCCGATGCCCGAGATCATTTATTACGACGGGCGGCGGGTGGCGTTGGGCGACGATCTCGAGCCGATCGTGTTGTTCGACCGGGCCAAGCCGGGGGATTCGACCCTGGTGGCGGTGAAGCTGCTGCACACGGTGGATCAAAAAACGTTTAACGGGGCGACGCTGCGCATCGATTTCGCGGCGGGGCGGCCGAGCCCGGCGGATTTGCTGGTCGAATTGCTGTCCACGGGCAATCTCGCCGGTTCTCTGGGCGCGGATTCGCAGAGTGTGGAAGAGCAGATCGATCGCGCCGCGTCCAGCGTGGACCTTAAGGCGTTGCGCAATGCGGATCAAAAGGCGTTCGACGTTTCGATCGAGAAAGCCCACGACGCGCTCGAGGTAATAAAACCCAAACTGCAAGCGACCACCATACGCCTTACCGGCAATTCGCACATTGATGCGGCGTGGCTGTGGCCGTGGACGGAAACGGTGGACGTGGTGCACCGTACCTTCGGCACCGCGCTGCAACTGATGTACGAATATCCGCAATACACCTACACCCAGTCGGCTGCCGCTTACAGCGAATGGACCTGCCAGAAATATCCCGCGCAGTGCGAAGAAATTGCCAAGCGCGTGAAGGAGGCGCGCTGGGAAATGGTCGGCGGCATGTGGGTGGAACCGGATCTGAACATGCCGGATGGCGAGTCGCTAGTGCGCCAACTGCTGGTGGGCAAGCGCTATTTCAAGGAGAAATTCGGGGTAGACGTTCGCATCGGCTGGAACCCGGATTCGTTTGGATACAACTGGCAGCTCCCGCAGATCTACAAAAGGTCCGGCATCGATTATTTCGTCACCCAAAAAATGGCCTGGAACGATACCAACCAGTTGCCGCTGAAACTTTTCTGGTGGGAATCGCCGGACGGCAGCCGCGTGCTTTCCTACTTTCCGCACGATTACGCCAACGATATCGATCCGGTGAGGATCGCGGCGGACATCAGCCGCGCGAGGGAGCTGAATCCCGGTCTTACGGAAATGATGCATCTTTATGGAGTGGGCGACCACGGCGGTGGGCCCACGCGCGACATGCTCGACTCCGGGTTGCACTGGTCCGATCCCGCGCGGGTATATCCCAAGACAATCTGGGGTGTGGCGCAGGGATTTTTTTCGGACGTGGAAAAATCGCTCGACGCTGATGCAAATTCGCCAGTGTGGAACTACAAGGCCGTGGCTGCCGGCCCCGCTCCGCTCCCGCCAGCTCACGACGGCAAGATCAGCATTCCCACCTGGAAGGATGAGCTCTATTTCGAATATCACCGCGGGGTGATGACCTCGCAGTCGGAGCACAAGCGGCGGATGCGCGAGGGCGAAGAACAAGTGCTCAACGCCGAGAAATTGTCTTCGATGGCCGCGCTGCTCGGCGCAAGCTATCCGGGGCTCGAGTTGACCGAGGCCTGGAAGAAAGTGCTGTTCAACCAGTTCCACGATCTCGCGGCAGGGTCGGGCATCGCTCCGATTTATGAGGACGCGGCGCGCGACTACGAGCAGGTACGGTTGGTTACATCGAGCATTTCCAATGCGGCCTCTCGCGTGATCGGAGAAAACGTAGACACACGCGGCGCGGGCGTTCCAGTGATGATTGTGAACCCCCTGGCTTGGACGCGCGGCGGCACGGTGGAATTTCAGCTGCAGATGCCGGAACCGCCGAAAGGCGGGATTCGGGTGCTCAACTCGGCGGGCAAACCACTGCCATTCCAAATTTTGCTGAGCGAACCGCAGAACCAAGCCGACAATTTCCATCTGCGCGTCGCCGTGGATGCGATGCCTTCGATGGGCTACGAAATTCTGCGCGTAGTTCCCGGCATCTCGGCGGCCGTCACCGATTTGAGCGCGCACGATTTAACCCTGGAGAACGCGGCGTTGCGGGTGACGGTGGACAGTAAGACCGGCTGCATCACCAGCCTCTTCGACAAGCGCGCTAATTTCGAATCGATCGCTGCCGGCGGCTGCGGCAATCAACTGATCGCATTCAAAGACACGCCGAAGGATTACGACGCCTGGAACATCGATGCCGACTTCGAAAAAGTGACCACGCCGATCGACGGAACCGAATCGGTCAAGCTGATCGAGAAAGGTCCGCTGCGCGCGGTAATTCGCGTGGTGCGCGCCTGGCAACACTCGCATTTCCAGCAGGACATCACTCTCTACGCGGGGGCGGATGAGGTGGAGGTGGCCAATGATTTTGATTGGCACGAAGATCACATTCTGCTGAAGGCGGCGTTTCCGCTGGCCGCGTCGAGTGCTTCGGCCACGTTCGAGATTCCCTATGGATCGATCGAGCGTCCGGCCACGCGCAATAACTCCTGGGAAGCGGCGAAATTCGAAGTTCCCGCGCTGCGCTGGGCGGATCTGGGCGATGCGGAGCACGGCTTCAGCCTGATCAACAATACGAAATACGGGTACGACGCGAAAGGAAATGTGCTGCGCATTTCATTGCTGCGTGCGCCCACCTGGCCGGATCCGAAGGCCGATCGCGGGCGTCACGAGTTCTCCTATCAGTTGTACCCGCATGCGAAAAATTGGAAGAAGGCGGAGACGGTTCGGCGCGGATACGAATTCAATTACCCGTTGCAGGTTTTTTCGATTACCCCGCATCCAGGCAAGCTGCCGGCCCGATATTCTTTCGTGGAGGTTGGCTCGGCGAACGTGGCGCTTACCGCCATGAAAAAAGCGGAAGACAGCTCCGCGATTCTCTACAGGTTTTACGAATGGGCGGGCGAGAGCGGGACGGTGGACCTGACGATCCCCGGCGCCACGCACGCTCGCGCGACAAATTTGATGGAGGCGGCGGAGGGGCGGGACTTGGCTGTCGCGAGCGGCGGCAAAGTTTCCGTTCCGGTTCATCCGTTTGAAATTGTCACCGTAGCGGTGGACTCCAAGTAGGGGCGCTGCACTGCCCGCTTCTGATAGTCTGTTGGTTCGGAGAATTCATCTTGCAGCCGGACCAAAACCTGGAAGCGGAGCGGAAGCGGCGATTGCGGTCGGCGCGGCGGCTAGTGGTAAAGCTGGGCACCTCGACCGTTACTGGTGACGACGGAGGCTTGTGCGTGGAGCGCGTCGAGCCGATCGTGCGCTCGATTGCGGCGCTGGCGAAATCGCAGCGGCAGGTGGTGCTGGTTTCTTCCGGCGCAGTGGGCCTGGGGCGGGCCTGGCTCGGCTTGCACGCTTCGCGTTTGGGAGACATGGTCACCAAGCAGGCTTGCGCGGCCGTCGGGCAAAGCTTGCTGATGGACGCCTACAAGCGGCTTTTTTCGGAGTGCGGCCTGAAGGTGGCGCAGGTGCTGCTGACCGAAGAGGATTTTACGGTTTGGCGGCGCTATTCCAACCTGCGTCACACCATCGAGAAACTCCTGCAGTTCGGGGTGATTCCCATCATCAATGAAAATGACACGGTATCTACGGCGGAGCTGACCGCGCTACCGGGTGGGAAGCGCGCGGCGTTCGGCGATAACGACCGGCTCGCGGCGCTGGTGATGAGCGGGCTGGAAGCGGACGCTCTGGTGCTGTTGACGAATGTTCCAGGATTTCTAAGAGGCAAGATGCCGGCGGGCGGCGCCGGCGCCGATGCCGACGTGATTGCGTTGCTCAGCGAAATTACTCCGGAACTGAAAGCTCTCGCCGCGGGCCCCTCCGGCGGGGGCCGCGGCGGAATGACCACTAAGCTGGATGCCGCCGAAGTGGCGATGCACTGCGGAGGCGTTGCGGTGATCGCCAACGGCCAGACGCCGCAAATTCTGGAGCGCATCCTGGACGGAGAAAAACTCGGCACCGCGTTCGTACCGTCGAAGCGGATGCGCGGGAAACGCCGGTGGATCGCTTTCGCCGCCAACGTACAAGGCCGCATGGTGGTGGATAGCGGCGCGCGGCGAGCGCTCGAGCAGGGGAAAGCGAGCTTGCTGGCTTCTGGCGTGGTGCGCATCGAAAGCCATTTCGCTGCGCGCGACGTAGTCAGCATCGTGGATTCCGCAGGCAAGGAATTCGCGCGGGGAATTGCCGCGTGCTCCAGCCACGAAGCGGAAACCTCGCTCGCCGAGAAAAAAACACCGCGCAGTGTGGCCGGCCGCGCTGCCTCGCGCGTGGTGGTCCGGCGTGATAACATCGTTTTGTTGTAAAAAATAGAAGATACCGTGAGCTCCCCGAATTCAGCGCCGCTTCCCGCCGATCCATCCCACCACACGGTTGCTCAGATCGCCGCGCGCGCGCGTGTGGCTTCACGCTCGCTGGCGCAGCTCACCCTTCTCGCTCGAAATGAAATTCTGATGGCGCTGGCCCAGGCCATTGAAGACAACTGGCGCCGGATTCTGGACGCCAACGAAATCGATTGCCACGCCGCCGCGCCGGACGTGGTCACCGAAAAAATCTCGCCCGCGATGTTTGCCCGCCTGAAGATCGGCGGACGCGGGATCGAAGAGATGGCCGCGCGGGTTCGCGACGTGGCGCGTTTGCCCGATCCTCTTGGCCGCCAGCTTTCGATCACCGAATTGGACGACGGCTTGACGCTGCACAAGGAATCGTGCCCGCTGGGAGTTGTCGGCATTATTTTTGAGTCGCGTCCCGAAGTGATCGCGCAGGTTGGGTCGCTGGCGCTGAAGTCCGGCAATGCGGTGATCCTGAAGGGCGGCTCGGAAGCGGCGCGCACCAATGAAGCGTTGGTGGCGATTTGCCAGGAATGCCTGCGCGCATTTCCCTCGGCGTCGGTGGATGCGATTCAGTTGCTGCACACCCGCGCTGACGTGATGGAGCTGCTGTCCCTGCATCGCGATGTGGATTTGATCATCCCGCGCGGTTCGCGCGACCTGGTGGAATTCGTGGCGCGGCACAGCCAGATTCCGGTGCTCGGGCATGGCGAGGGAATTTGCCACGTCTACGTGCACGGCGCCGCGAACCTGCAAAAGGCCCTGGATGTAACGTTCGATTCCAAGGTGCAATATCCCGCGGTGTGCAATGCGGCGGAGACGCTGCTGGTGGACGCGGCGATCGCGCCCGAATTCCTGCCGGCGATGGGCGCGAAGCTGAAGGAAGCCAAGGTGGAGCTGCGCGGGTGCGAGCGGACGCTGGCGCTGTTAGGCGCGGCCGACGTGAAACCGGCCACCGACGCGGATTGGGCCACCGAATACGGCGACCTGATACTGTCCATTAAGATCGTGGATTCGATTTCCGAAGCGATCGCGCACATTCATCGTTACGGCTCAAGCCATACCGAAGCGATCGTCACCGAGGATGCTGAAGCCGCGCAGCGTTTTATGAATGAAGTGGACGCCGCGGGAGTATTTCAGAACGCTTCCACCCGGTTCGCGGACGGCTACCGATATGGCTTGGGTGCGGAACTCGGCGTCAGCACGAACAAGATCCATGCGCGCGGGCCGGTCGGGCTCGATGGTTTGACCAGCTACAAGTACAAACTATTCGGCAAGGGGCACACTGTCGCGGAATATGCCAGCGGGGAGAAACAGTTTAAGCATCGTGCGATTGACCCGTAACATGGGGCGCTAAAAACCAACGGCCAGCGGATCGTGGGGCCGAGGAGTTTTCATGGATCGATGGCGGGGCAAATGGGCGTTGGTTACCGGTGCTAGCGCGGGTATTGGCCTGGAGTTTGCGAGACTATTGGCGGCGGGCGGGGCCAACCTGGTGCTCACCGCGCGCCGCCGCGATCGGCTGGAGAAAATCGCGCAGGAATTGGCGTCGAAGCACGGCATCCGCGCTGAAATTGTGGCGGCTGACCTGGGAGCCGCGGAAGCGCCGGGAGAGATTTTTCGGTCCACATCGGAGAAGAACATCGAAGTGGAATTGATCGTCAATAATGCCGGCTTCGGCGTCTACGGTGAGTTTGGGAAATCGGACGTAAACGGGGAACTGGAGATGGTGCGGGTGAATTGCTCCGCAGTCGTTCATCTCACGCACCTGTATTTGCCCTCGATGATCGCGCGCAGACACGGAGATATTTTGATCGTGGCGTCGATCGCCGGATTCCAGGGGGTGCCATTTTTCTCGATCTACGCGGCGACCAAGGGATTCGACCTGCTCTTTGCGGAAGGATTGGCGGAAGAAGTTCGTCCGTATGGAGTGCACGTTTGCGCGCTGTGCCCGGGATCCACGGATTCCGAGTTTCACGCCGTGGCAGGGACTCCTCAGCGGTCGTTCAAATCGCAGGAGACTGCGGAAAAAGTGGCGCGGGTCGGCTTGCAGGCGGTGGCGAAAGGGAAGTCCTACGTTATTTCCGGCGCCAGGAATTACCTGCTAGCGCATAGCCAGCGGCTCAGCCCGCGGTCGATGGTCACGAAGATCGCTGCCAAAATGTACCGGCCCGAGCGCTAACGCCGGGCTGCGCGAATAGCAAGGCAACCGCTCCGCGCGGAAACCGGCCGCTGCCCGCTTCATGATCGCGGCGTTTCAGGGGTTCGTCTTACAGATGGAATGGGACGGCCACATTCGCGTGGAACCGTATATGCAGATTCTGGATACCTTTCTGAAATCCCTATCACCATCCGTTTGACCGTTGATCTCGCGCTGCGGCCAGCACCCGCCACAGGGACCCCTATCGGCCTAATAGCGTCATTTTGTAAGTGCCGTGTCTGCAGTAGGATAGGGGATGGTGGCCATGCTGCCGATCACGGGAGCGGCGAGCGAATCCAATATGAGGTACCTGGGAATCCCTCTAATTGCCGGCGCGGTGCCCTAAAATTTGGGAACTTCTCTTACCGTCCTGCGGAATATGTAACGTGAGCCAGCGGAGACCGTCCTACTCAGTAGCGCGATGAATGGGCCGAACGAACTTCCGGACGATGAACTCCTGCGGCGCATGATCGCCGGTGACGAGGACGCTTTTGCGTCTCTGTACCGCCGGCGTCAGGGGGGCTTGTTCCGCTTTGCTCTGCAAATGACCGGCAGCGAAGCTACCGCCGAAGACGTGACCCAAGAGGCGTTTATGACTTTGATCCGCGACCCCAAACGATTTGACGCCGATCGCGGCAGCGTCTCGGCTTTTTTGTTCGGCATCGCCAGGAATCACATCATGCGGCGCATGCAGGTGGAGCGCGCATTCGTGGCCATGCCGGAGGGCCATGAGGAAGAGTTCGCCGCTTCCATGAAAAAGCGCGCGGGCGGCCATCCCGGATCGACCGAGAATCCCGCTGAAATATTGACGCGCGCTCAGACCGTCGATCGGGTGCGCGAAGCGGTGCTCACACTCCCGGCGGTCTATCGCGAAGTGGTGGTGCTGTGCGATCTGCAGGAACTCAGTTACGAAGATGTGGCTGCGGCGATTGGCTGCGCCATCGGCACCGTGCGATCCAGGTTGCATCGCGCGCGGAATTTGCTGGTTGCGAAATTGCGCACGCCGGCGGCGGATACCGCGAGCGCCGGCGCCGAATTGCTTACCGTAATCAATGAACGCGCGATGAGGCGAGCCATATGAACTGCCTGGAATTTGAAAATGTAGTCCACGACATTACTCGCAGCAACGATGTTGTCTCTCCGTGGCAACGCGGCTTGGATCATGCGCAAGGCTGCGAACGATGTGCCGGGCTCCTCGCGGAAGCGCGCGCCATCGAGGCATCCTTGCGCATCCTGGCCGTTTCCGACGGAGGCAAACAAGCGGCACCTTCAGTGGAAGATGCGTTGCGGGCGGCGTTTCGCAAGAATCGCGTGGTAGTCCCCGCATCGCCGCGCTGGACCCAGTGGGCCATGGGCGCAATGATCCTGGCGGGCGCTGCGGCGGTGCTGCTCGCGCTGCTTTTGAGTTTTCACACCGGCGGGAACCAAACGCCGCAGTCTTTCGCGGGCAACACGGCCAGCCAGCCGGCGGCGCCGGTGCCGGCATCGAGCAACGCCGTAGTGACGCCGGCGGCGTCAGAAGCCGTAGCAGCGACTGGCTCGACGCTTGCCCCTGCGCTAGCGCCGGCGATGGCAGGGCTTGCAGCGGGAGCGAATTCGGCGGCAGCCGTGGAATCGGCTAACGCGTCGGACGGGGCGTTTACTCCCCTCCCGGATAGCGACGATTCGCTCCCGCTCGACGGCGGTGCGGTGATTCGCGTGACCATGCAGAAATCCTTGCTGGCATCTTTCGGATTGCCAGCGGGTGATGACGATGCCACCAGCACTGAGCAAATCGCCGCCGACGTCCTGGTGGACCAGGCCGGCACGCCGCGCGCCATTCGCGTCGTCCAGTAAGTTGTCGAGTAGATGGTTCGGTAAGAAGGTTAACAACGGTGCGGTAGCGCAGTATGCAGCAACGAGTTTGTGAGCGGCAACGAAGTTACTCCTGGAGGCGGTCTCCGATGAACATGCGATGGCAGGCGTTGCGAATATTGAGCAGGACGGCAGGAATTCTTCTGATTTGCCCGGTGGCTTGGGCCCAGTCGGCTCCGCCGCCACCACCCCATGGCGACGCTGCCTTTGCCGGGGGCGGGATGCCCTTCGGCCACGAGGGCCCGCTTGGGTTCGTGGAATTTGAGGGAGGCATGCGCGGCGAAGTGGTGAAAGCATCGCCGTTTTCGGCGCAAACCAGCGTCGAGACCACCCAGACACTGGCCGACGGCAACGTGATCAGCCGCAAGGTGACCGGTGCGGTGTATCGCGATAGCCAAGGCCGCACACGGCGTGAGGAGAGTTTGCCGGCGATCGGTCCTTTCGCCGCTTCCGGAAGCGCTCCGCACGCAGCGTTTATCAACGATCCGGTGGCGGGTGCTCATTACGTGCTCGAGGAGGACCACAAAGTGGCGCGTAAGTTTACCCCGCTGGATAAAGCCGACGTGACGCGCGATCATCCGCGCAACAAGCCGGAGAGCGACCTGCAAGAAACTACCGAAGCGCTCGGCACGCAAACCATTAACGGCGTCGCCGCCCAGGGTACGCGGGTGACGCGCACGATTCCGGCCGGGAAAATCGGGAACGAAAAGCCGATCCAGATCGTCACCGAGAAATGGGTTTCGGCGGATCTACAGACTACCGTGATGGTGAAGCACTCCGATCCCCGCAACGGGACGATGGTGTTTCAACTGCAGAATATTTCCCGCGCGGAGCCTGCGGCCACGCTGTTCCAGGTGCCGTCGGACTACACGGTGAAAGAGGGTGGGCCAAGGCCGGAACGCGGTGAGTTCCGTCACGGGCCTCCTGCTCCGCCGTCCGGCAGCCAGCCCGAATAGATCGGCTCTGCCATCTTTTCCCCCTCGGGCGCGCCCGACCCGTCGCCCGGGTTTACGGGCGGGGTCTCCCTCCTCCGCCCTCTTTTTTTCCTCCGTGCATTTCCGCTTCCGAAATCCCCGTTCATGCGGCGACTTTCGAAAATGCCCGCCTCGCGGTGTGGTGTTATGCTACTGAACGAAAGACCATCTCAATCCAGGTGCTTCGCGTTGACTCGCCCAAGAATTCTGGTCACCCATTCGCTGTTCGAACCTGCCATCGCAGCGCTCACTCCCCATTTTGAAATGGATATTTGGCGGGATTCGCCGGTAATGCCCCGCGATGAATTGCTGCGGCGCCTGGCCGACAAGGACGCTTTGGTCTGCCTGCTGAGCAATAAAGTGGACGAAGAACTCCTGGCGCATGCGCCCAAGCTGCGCATCGCCGCTACCGTCTCAGTGGGCTACGACAACATCGACGTGCCGGCATGCACTCGCCATTCCGTGGCCGCCACCAATACGCCCGGCGTGCTGGACGATACCACCGCCGATTTTGCGTGGACTCTGCTGATGGCCGTGGCGCGGCGCCTGATCGAGGGAGAAACTTGGCTGCGATCGGGCACCTGGCCTGGATGGGACTTGGATCAGCTTTGCGGCGCCGACGTCTGGGGCAAGACCCTGGGAATTTATGGCTTCGGACGAATCGGCCGGGAAGTAGCGCGCCGCTCACTGGGCTTCAAGATGCGGGTGATCTATTACAGCAACCACCGCGCGCCGGAGGAAGTCGAGAGGGAACTGCACGCCGAATACGTCGACCGCGATCGCGTGATCGCCGAATCGGACTTTCTCTCGTTGCACGTCCCGCTCACCCCGGATACACGCCACCTGATTTCCGCCGAAACGTTGTCCCGGATGAAGCGCACCGCGTTCCTCATCAATACCACGCGCGGTCCGGTGGTGGACGAGGCCGCGCTGGCTGTGGCGCTGCAGTCCGGAGTGATCGCGGGTGCGGCATTGGACGTGTTCGAGCACGAGCCTAAGGTGCATCCCGCGCTGATACCCCTAAAGAACGTGGTGCTGGCGCCGCACATGGGCAGCGGCTCGATCGAGACGCGCACCAAAATGGCGGTGATGGCGGCGCAAAACGTAGTGGCGCTTTTCCAGGGGCAGCGGCCGCCGAACGTGCTGAATCCCGAGGCGCTAAAGATCTAAGGCCGCCGAAGCGTTTGCTAGCGGAGCTCCAAAATCACAGTGCCAGATCCGGCGAACCACGACCGCGGAATGAAGTCAGAATATGAAAGCTGTTGCGGAACGGATTTTTCGCGAAACACTTAATGCGATTGATATTCGCGCCACGCTGCCGTTGCGCCTGCCGCGTAGCGATTGTGTGATCGACGTTTCCGCTTGCGGTGCGGCTTCCGGACAC
The DNA here is from genome assembly GCA_963725655.1 of uncultured Acidobacteriota bacterium. Taxonomy (GTDB): domain Bacteria; phylum Acidobacteriota; class Terriglobia; order Acidiferrales; family UBA7541; genus CAVRXT01. Next base: position 633,964 of record CAVRYY010000002.1, read on the forward strand.
ACCCGCGCCCACCCGCTAGCCGCCGTGGCAGCAATGGACCTCCGAAACTTTCGGACGATATCCGCAATCGCGTTTGGCAAGGCTGCTGCCGCAATGGCCCAGGGTCTCACCGACGTGCTGGCGCCGGATTTTGCCCCCACTGGTATCTGCGTTGTGCCAGCGCCTCCCAGGTCTCCATTGCCGGGCTGGGAAATAATTGTGGCTGGGCACCCCATGCCGAACGAAGAGAGCTTTCGCGCCGGCCGCCTGATCCTCGATTTGCTGCACCAATGCGATCAGCACTCCCTGGTCTTTTTTCTGGTCTCCGGCGGCGGCTCCGCATTGATTGAGCATCCCCTCGATCCGGGGATTTCGCACCAGGATTTCGAGGCGCTGAATGAAGCCCTGGTCAAGTGCGGCGCGCCCATCGCGGACATGAACGCGGTCCGCAAGCATTTCTCCGGCGTCAAAGGGGGACGCTTGGCGACAGCCGCGCCCGCTGCCATGAAGATTACCCTGGGCGTCTCCGACGTACCCGAGGGGCAAGATAGCGCTCTAGCCTCCGGTCCCACCCTTCCAGACCCGAGCACCGTCGGCGACGTTTTGCGCATCGCCACACAATTCCGCCTGGCCCCGCTGCTCCCTCCCACGTTGCGCCAGCGGCTGGAGTCCCAGCGCATCGAAGAAACACCCAAGGCGGACCACCCGGCGTTCGCGCGCAGCTTGTACTTGCGTCTGCTGGGGTCGCACGATCTGACGCATTGCGCCCACCGCACCGCCGAAGCAGCAGGCTTCGTATGCGAAGTGGATAATTCAACCAACGATTGGCCGCTCGAAGAGGCGTCAAACTACCTGCTGGAGCGCCTCGCCGAGCTGAAACGCTGGAACCCTAGCCGGCCAGTAGCGTTGATCGCCAGCGGAGAACTTTCCAGCCCGGCGGAGGGAAGTGGGGTGGGAGGACGCAACGCTGCGTTTGTGTTAACCTGCGTGCCTAAGATCGCCGGCAAACCCGTGGTCGTGCTCAGCGCCGGCACGGACGGCATCGACGGCAATAGTCCGGCCGCCGGGGCGGTGGCCGACGGCGAAACGTTGGGACGGGCACACTCGGCCGGGTGGGACCCGCAGGACTATCGACGCCGCTTCGATTCCTTTCATTTCTTTGAAAACATGGGAGATACTGTAATTACAGGCCCCACTGGCAACAACTTGCGGGACCTTCGCATCCTACTGGCGCCTTAACCCCGGTCACCCGCTCCCCACCAAATAATCGTAGTTTTGGTACCTACCAAAGCAGCCTTTTTTTGTTAAGCTACGCTCGCTTTCATTCGCATTCATAGTTAGATAGGGGTTTTCATTCATGCAGCTCATTACTTCATTACAGATAACGGTTCCGCCAACGATTATCATACTTCGGTGGATTGCAGCGGTTGTATTATTTCTGGAACTACCGGTGCCTTTTTACTGGTTCATCCTTCATCCTAATTCCAACTACTGGCGTACCCGGCAAAAATTAGCATTTTCGATTGCGGTGCTGCCGTGGCCGATCGTCGCCATTTTACTCGCGGTATTCCGCAATCAGATTTTTGCAAACAGCCTGCCTCGCTATTGGGAAATGTTTGCAGGCATGGCGGCGATCCTCCTCGAATTCTGGCTGATCGTGCTGGCCAAACGTGCTCTGGGCCTCGCGCGGCTGGTTGGCAAAACCGAGATGGACGGTGACGGCGAGATCGAATCCGGGGGAATCTACGCTCGGATGCGGCATCCGCGGTACGCGGGAATGATCGGAGCGGTGGTTGGGGCGGGGTTACTCAGCGCCAACACCACGCTTTGGATCGTTCTAGCGGTTTGGACCGTGCTGGTGCTGGCCGCAGTCACGCTCGAAGAGCGCGAGCTCAAGCGCCGCTTTGGCGCGGCCTATCTCGACTATTGCCGGCAGGTTCCGCGATTTGTACCTAACCGGTTTCGCGCTCGCGCCGACTGGCCGCAATAAGCCGGTCGGGCATTTCCCGGTATTCCCACGCCCCTGAGGCAGTCGAACTCGAAAGACGCCGCGCGCGTTTCGCGCCGGGGGCGGAGGCGTGCGCCGAAATACATCCGTTGACGTTGCCCGCCAGAAGCGATAGGGTGCGAACCGGCTCCTGGAGGTACCTCATGCCGATCCGATCATTGTCCCCAACTACGAAACCCGTCATTTTAGCGCTGGCGCTGGCGTCACTGTTCGCCGGGGCAGCGCGCGCTCAGCTCGGCAAGCGTGTGATGACCACTGCCGGCACCCCGGAAGATAAAGCGGTTTCCGAAATCTACGCGACCACCGACCCGGCGGCCAAGATCGCGTTGCTGGATAAGTTCATGACCGACCTTGGCAAAGGCGAATTCGAGCTGCTGGGCAATCAGATCTACGTGGCCACCTACCTGGAACAGAAAAACTATCCCAAGGTCTACGAATACGGCGAAAAGGTGCTGAAGCTCGATCCCAACGATTTCGGCACGCTGGCCAAAATGGTTCAGGCCGCGGATGAGGCCGGCGATACCGCCAAGGTCCTGGATTTCGGCGAACGTGCCGGCAAGATACTCACGCAATACAAGGCATCCACCCCGGCGGACGACACCGCCAAGAACGCCAAGGAGCAAATTCTGGAAGAAAACTCCGCAGACATCAGCCGCGTGGAATACGCGATGTATGTCGACGCCTCCAAGAGCGCCTCGCCACTGGACCGAGCGGGATTCCTGGATCGCTATGCCGCCGCGTTTCCCGATTCGCCTTATACCAACGACGCCAGAAACAACGAAGCGGTGGCTTACCTGCAGGCCCAGAAACCCGACAAAATGACCGAGGTCGCGCAGAAAAATTTGGCCGCCGATCCGGACGACGTCAGCATGCTGATTCTTCTATCGGACTACTGGAGCGAAAAGGGTACGCCCGCGCAACTGGACAAGGCGGCGCAATACGCGCAAAAGGCTCTCGATGATCTAGGCACTGCGAAAAAGCCAGACGCGGTTTCCGACGATGACTGGAAGAAGCACATCGCACTGCAGCAGGGCCTGGCTTACTCCGCGATCGGCATGGTGGACGTAAACAAAACGAAGAACCCGCAAGCCGTCGACGCTTTCAAGAAAGCCAGCCCGCTGTTGAAGGCGGATACGCTCAGCTACGGCCGGAATCTTTATCGGTTGGGATTTACGCTGGCCAAGATGAAGCGGATTCCCGAAGCCAAGGCCGTTCTAACCCAAGCGGTCGCGGTGGATAGTCCGTACAAAGTGCTGGCGAAACAAACGCTGGACACGATCAGCAACCCGCGCTGATTCGCCTCCGCTCCGAAACGCGGGTCGTGGCCACGGCGCTCGTGTCGCCAAAAAGCGCCGATCCCGGTATTCCAAACGCGAAAAAGGAAGCCGGCACTCTCAACGTGCAGCCTCATCGCACGCCCATCCAAAGCAGCGCCTTCCACAAAAATCGAATTTAGGAATTATTGACGGGAACAGTTGCGAGGGGAAATTTCCGGGGGGCGCCGGAGGAGGTACGCCCCCGCGGATTTACTCCTGCACGGTTGTTTCAGTGCGGGCAAGCAAACTCTGCAAATCGGCGCCCACGGGTTTCGTGTCGCGGTCGATTTCGATGGCGCCTTTCAGGTACGCGCCTTCCTGAATGGAAATTCGCGAAGTAAAGAGGTCGCCGATGAACGAGCCTTCTTTGTGAATTTCCACGCGGTCGTGAGCGCGGATTTCTCCATTCACCTTTCCTTCAATCACCACTTCGCGAGCCACCACTTCGCCCTGAATCTTTCCGGTGGGACCAATCGTCAGGCGGTTGCCGCCCAGCGACACCGGTCCATCCAGCTTGCAATCGATATGGACGTCTTCCGCTCCCGAAAGTTCACCCTTCAACGTCAGCCCTACGCCTAGCCACGCCACCGGCCGGTTCGCTTGCGACGACGGCCGATATTCGGGCGCAGCAGCGGGCACGGGCCGGCTGGGTTCATTCAGAGTGGAAGTGCCGGACGAGCCTGGCGCGCCTGATTTGTTTGTCCACATATGGGTAAGCTCCTTAATGCTACGAATCGTCGGCGAGTGTATCTGATCGAACTGTAGACGTCGTTTCGGAAAGCGGCAATCAGGAACCAATCAGCGTTTGTCGGAATTTGTATTGGCGTTTTGGCGTCGCGGGAAATTCCGTAAGTAATTCGCCGGAATTGCACGCAACGAACGCCGCCAGACCGCCGTTTTACCGATTCGAGCGCGTTAGTGATTTCTCACACGCTGCTCCTGGATCTCGGCGCAGTCTGCAGCGGCTGATACAAGTGCCAGAAATTGTCACCGGCGCGCACGAACTCGATCCCAACCCGGTACATGCCACGGCGCGTTTGCTCAACGTTTACCACCCGGCACTCCCGCTCCTCTTGCGTCAGGCTGTGCACCAGCAGGATGGATTGGCCCGGAATCACCGGCGCGTCAATCGCGATATTCGCCCCAAACGCATTCACGCTAATGGTGCGCGTGTGCCCGCGGAAAGGATGATTGTCGGGCGTCCGTCCATACACCTGTATTGGAACTCGTAACGGCAGCCGCTTACTGCGGCGCTGCGCGGGCCCTGAGTGCTGAACGGCGCGTCTTGCGGTCATGTTGCCCGAAGATATCGCTGGGATAGGACAGTGGCAATAGTACTCACGGACAGGTTGCACCTATGTACCAATTCTGTCCCTTTCGTCAGTTGGCCGGGAAGGTAACACCACGTAGTTTCCTGGAGTAGCATTCAGGAACGGATTAAACGCTTTTAACTTGGAGCCTCTGCGGCGGATGCTAAGCTGGGATTTCATCCAGCGTCATTTCCGCGGACCGCTCCCCAGGCGGCCGGACGAACCTAGGAGTGGCGCTTCGAAAGTGACTCAGCTTTTCTCGTTCACGCGGTGAAACTCGCACGCTCGTCGTTCGTTCCGATTCGCCCGGGAAGGGCAAGCAGCAGGCGCCTCATTTGGGTTCAGGAGCCATGATTTACGATGGTCGTTGAATCGTTACTTCGAAGCATTAGTTCCGCGCAGCACGCCGGCGGTCCCGACGGTGCCATCGCGGAACGGCAATCGCCGCATATCGTCGAGAGTCCCTCGCCCAGCCCGCCCGTGGATTTAGTCGAGCAGGAGCTCTACGCCTTGCTCGAACAGCACAAAGATTGGGTGGAATCCAACGGCGAGCGCGGGCAGCGGCTCGAGCTCTCGGATGCCGACTTTGCCGGCAAGGACCTGGCGGGCGTGAATTTCCGCGATGCCATTCTGCACCAGGCCAATTTCCATCGCGCCGAACTGCTGCTCGCTGATTTCCGCGGCGCCACGCTGGCCCAGGCCGATTTTCGCGACGCCAACCTGCTCGGCACCGAGTTTGAGGATGCCAATTTGCAAGGCGCGCAATTCACCGGCGCTACCGGCATCATCGGCCGGAAATTCGCGGGCGCGAACTTGCTGGGCGCGGAGCTGCCGTCGTCGCTCGGCGATTTCCACGATTTGCCCGCCGAGCAGAGCGCGTACCGCAAGGCCCAGCGCTTGTTCTGGACGATGATGATCTTGAGCGCCGGCGGATGCGCGGTGGCGGTGTCGGTTTCCGATGTCCAGTTGATTCGTAATCTGCCGCTGCCGAAACTGGGCGCGGCCATTCCCATGGTCGGATTTTTCTTCGTGGTCCCGGTGCTGCTGGTGTTCGTCTATCTATTTTTTCACCTGGCGCTGCAGCGCCTGGGCGAAACCCTGGCGGAGTTGCCGGTAGTGTTTCCGGATGGCCGTTCGCGAGAGGCGGCGGGCCCGTGGGGCAAGTTTGGGCTCTTCGCCGGGCAAGTCCAGGAATCGTCGCGCCGCAAGCGTCCATTGGCCTTTCTCGAGCGTGCCATTTCTCGTTTCGTCTCCGATTGGATTCCTCCCGCCGCGCTGGTCATCTTCTGGGCGCGCTATCTGGTGCTGCAAGACGTGCGCGCCACGCTCCTGCACATCTTTCTATTGGCGGGCGCCACGGCATTTGCGATCTACATCCGGCGCAATCACGACGCCGACGAAAACGCATCGGAGCGGTCGCCCTGGGCCCGCCGGCTCGGCCGCGCCGCGGTTCCGCTGCAGATTTCCGCGTCGATCGCCGCGGTTCTGGCCATCGTTTCCATCGGCACGATCTACGGCGCGCCGCACGATCCCAAGCGCGCGCAGCAATATCCGGGCACCAGTTTTCACCGCTGGGCGGCCGACACGGTTTGGGCCTTCGGCTTCGATCCCTTTGCTCGCCTCACTGAGTCCGATCTCTCAGCCCGCCCCAAGGGCTGGACCGGAGCCGACGACCAGAGGGGCCAGGTGAAGGGTGCGAACCTCAATAAATCGAACCTGCGCTACGCCGAGGCTTACCGCAGCTTCTGGGTGAACGCCCATTTGTGGGAAGCGGATTTTCAGGGCGCCTCTCTCTCGGAATCCGATTTTCGCGGCGCCAACATGCGCGAGGCCAACCTGCAGTCGGCGCGCCTGGATCGCAGCAATCTCGCTCACGCCAACCTGCAGAACGCCGATCTGATGCACGCCAATCTGTCGGAAGCCGACCTGAGCGACGCTGATTTGTCGTTCACGAATTTGCAGCAGGCCACCCTCGCCGAAGCGCACATGGCCGGCGCCAACCTCTTTTCCGCCGATTTGCGCCAGGCGCGGCTGCCGCACGCGGACATCGAGCGCGCCGACTTGCGCGACGCCCATCTGGATTATTCGCAGATGCCGCAGGCCAATTTGCAGGGCGCATACCTTTGGTCGGCCAAACTGGCCGGCGCGCACATGCAGGACACCCAATTGCAGCACGCCATCATGATCGAAGCCAGCTTGCGGTCGGCGGACCTCCGCGGCGCGCAGTTTGAAGGCACCGTGTTGCGCGGCGCCGACATCTCCGATGCCATCCTGGATGGCGCGGACTTCCGCGGCGCAGTGGGTCTTACCCCGGAGCAGATATGTTCGGCCGGCACGCGGCGCGGCGCGCACTTCGATGCGGCGCTGCTCGACCAGTTCAGCGCAATGTGTAGCCTGGGCGGCGCGGTAGAAGATAAGCCAGAGGCCGCCGCCATGCCCGCCCCAGCCGCAGCCCCCATCTATGCGCCGAAGCCGGCCGGGTTCCCAACGGTCTGGAAGAAACCCTCCGCGTCCGCCAACCCCTCCAATTAGCCCGCAGGCCGTTGTAACCCCAGTGCTGATCGGAAAACTTTCCGATCCCAGATCTCTCCGTCGTGCCTGACCAACCACCTCACCGATTCGCCGCTATTGGAATTCCCAGCGGCGAGCCTTTATACTGAACGGCAGTGCTCGACCATAGCCGGAGTGGCACTTCGCTCCGTCTCCCGGGCTTTCGGAATTGCCGTAGCTGCGATGCCATACGATTCTCCAAAATCACCGTAGGACGACAAATGGACTGGCAAAAACGAAAAGTCTTGGTAACCGGCGGCGCGTCATTCATCGGATCGAACCTGGTGAACGCATTGCTCGACCGCGGCGCGCATGTGCGGGTGGTCGACGACATGAGCAGCGGGCGCCTCAGCAATATCAGCGGGTTGATCGAGCAGAAACGCGTCGAGCTGCTGGAAGGTGATTTACGCGCGCAGGGCGTGGCCGAACGCGCTGCCGCGGGCATGAGCGTGGTCTTCCATCTGGCTGCCGATCACGGCGGCCGCGGCTATGTCGATCTACACCAGGCCGCCTGTTCGGTGAACCTGATGCTCGACGGCCTGGTTTTCCAGGCCTGCAAAAATGCCAAAGTGGAGAAGGTTGTTTACGCCTCCTCCGGCTGCGTCTATCCCAACCACATTCAGACCAATCCCAGCGAAATTCTCTATCTCACCGAAGATATGGTCGGACCTCCCTACGATGCCGACCACATGTACGGCTGGGCCAAGCTGATGGCGGAAATGACGCTGCGCGCGTATCACAAAGATTGGGGCATGAAGTCAGCGTCCTGCCGGTATTTCACGGTGTACGGGCCGCGCGGGGTGGAAAATCACGCGGTGATCGCCATGATTGCCCGCGCGTTCGTGAAGCAGGATCCCTTTGCGGTGTGGGGAACCGGGGAACAGATTCGCAATTGGACCTACGTCGACGACATTGTTGCCGGTACCATTCTCGCGGCCGAAAAGATCGATGACGGCACCGCCGTCAATCTGGGCACCATGGAACGAATCAAAGTGATCGACGCAGTCCACGAAATCCTGCGCATCTTCAATCACAACCCTAAAATCGAGTTGCAGCCGAATATGCCCACCGGCCCGTTGAATCGCGTAGCCGAAAATTCGCTGGCCAAGAAGCTGATGGGCTGGGAACCAAAGGTGATGTTCAAAGACGGCCTGCGCAAAACCATAGACTGGTACGTAGCTTCCAAGCAGCAGGCAGAAGTAGCCGCCAAACTAGAAGGCATGCTCACCGAGCGCTAGATTTTCGCAACACAAGGGGCTTTGCGCCGCGGCAGTTTTGACTCTGCGAGTACACATCCACCGCCCGCGATTCTAATTGGGAAGAAATTCCGCCCATTCCGGTACCAGCGCCGCGGCTCCTCGTTTCAGCCTCGATTAAGTTTTTCTTCTTCCGCCTGTAACCCCCATTCTTGCAAGAGATCCCAGCGCGAGCCGCGCGGCGTGGCGCAATGGCCGCACATTTGCACCGCAGACCCATGCATCGGCCCTTGTGGCACAGCCAACCTGGCTGTGGGAAACAATCGCCCAGCCAACACCCGCCGCAAACGCGCGAGAGATTGTCAGGAAACCGTGAACCACGCGATCGAGGAATATCTGCAAATGATCGAAATACACCTCGGCTTCACCCCGCACCGTTCCGGTGCAGCGCTCGATCTTGCCAATCCGCGCGAGCCGCGCCAATGACCCAAACCATGCCCGGATTTACAGTGTGGTTCACCGGCCTGCCGTGCTCCGGCAAATCCACGCAAGCGCGGCTGCTCGCCACGGAGCTCGAACGCCGGGGATGGGGCGTCGAGGTCCTCGACGCCGATATCGTGTGCGATGGTGTGAATCGGGAGCATCAGGCCCCTCGACTGGACGCCAACGACGAAATCCGCCGCACCGCCAATATTGCCCGGCTACTAAACAAGCATGGCGCCGCAGTGATCGTAGACTCCATCTCCGCAGATTCGAAGGTGCGCAGCGAAGTTCGCGATGCGGCCGGGAAATTCGCGGAAGTTTACGTCAAGGCCACCCTGGTGACCTGCTTCCAGCGCGACACAAAAGGAATGTACCGCAAAGCGATGGCCGGCGAGATTCGCGGCTTCACCGGCATCGACCAGCCTTACGAGCCCCCGCTCACCCCGGAGTTGATCTTGGAAACCGAAACCCAGGCGCCAGAGGTCTGCGCCGAACACATGATTGCCGCCCTGGAATTGATGGGCTACATCGAGTGCCATTCCGATCTCACCGGATCAAGGCCCACCACGGCCAGCGTCCCGGCCATCGTCCAATCTTCCGCGCATCGCACCTAGCGCAGGACTACCAGCGCCAACCCGCTGGCCGACGTTGCGCAGCCAGTAGCGGACGATTGCGCGCCCAATCCACAGGAATGATCCCTTCCAGCCGCCCTCGCAGAATGCTAGCCTCGCACTGGCGTGCGGGCACCAAGCCAACACCGGCAAAACAGCGCAGCAGCAACCGGGGACGAAAATCTGAATAGCAACAGTGTAGAGATACCCCTGGCGATGTGTATGAAAACAAACGACCGAATTTGGCCGAATACCCACAAAATTGCGTTCTACACTCGCGAAAGGCGTGAGCCGAGTCCTCGCTCGTCCCCGCTGGCCGCTAGCTCCTCGCGGGCCTCAACGCGGCAGCAAAAAGAGGCAAGAAAACCCAAATGACAGCAGCGCCAGGATACCCCCTTCGATGTGTATGAAAACAAACGACCGAGATTCGCCGAATCCAGGCAATTTGCGTTTTATATCTGTGAAAACCGGTCCCGCCCCTGTGGGCGCAGCCGCGGTTGGTGGGCTCGAATACCCCGACCACGTCGTGACAGAAAAATGGCTTAGGGATCGGGCGCCGCAAAAAAATCGATGGAACTTTGGCAGCTACGGGAGTGAACTAGTAGCAGGGAACATGTACCGGGAAAGCAGGACGGAAGCTCTTATTTGATAGGGAGACGAACTTTGATGACTGGACTACGAAAACCAAGGAACAAAGGGATTTGCGGCCTGCTGGCCCTATGTGCGGCGATGGCCATTTTCCTGTCGTGTAGCGTTGAGGCGCTGCGCGCCGACGGGCCGAATCTGGCAGGCACCTGGAAGCTAAACGAGAAGAAAAGCGACGACGTGCGCGCCAAAATGATGGAAGCGCGCCGCAATCAGAATCCAGATCAATCTCAGGGACCGGATGCAGGTGGCCCGGGCGGCGGTAGTCCGGACGCGAACGGAGGTCCAGGCGGAGGCCCTGGCGGCGGTCCGGGCAACGGTCCCGATGCCAGCGGAGGGCCCGAGAATGGCGGCCAGCGGGGAATGCGCGGAGGTCCGGGGCGTGGCGGAATGATGGCTGACTTTTCGAAGCTCACTATCGAACAGACGGCGACCACCGCGAAAGTAAGCGGTGCCAGCGGACGGGTGCTAGCCGTTTTGGGTCCAGATGCGGGGGCAAATGCGTCGCCCGATAGCTCCGCAGCGGCTCCGGCGCACGTCGCGTCACCCGAAGATATGCCCGCCAATTCAGACGCCGGTCCGCGTCCCCGGCGTGGCCCGCCCCCACCGGCGGTGGCGCACTGGAACGGCAGCCAGCTAGTTAGCGAGTCGCAGGGCCCGCGTGGCGGGAAAATGACCCGGACCTACGAACTCTCGCCGGACGGCAAGGAATTGTTCGTCAACACGAAGATGGAGAACCCGAATCTCAGTGAGCCGATAACGTATCGGCAAGTGTATGACCGCGCGAAAGCCAACTGAAACGGCGTAGCTTGCCGTTTCGTCTTTTCAGTGGGTCCGGCCGCAGCCGTTCGAGCCACATCATTGTTCGATGTGCCGCTGCCGGACCCCTCTTTGTTTTCAAAATGTGCTGTCCGCCGCTGGTACAACGCTTCGGCCGTCAGCCGCGACCATCCGCGTGATGGAAAGGCGAGACTGAATTGAAGTTCACCCTCCGCAACGGATGCATGGCTCTTGTATTCCTTTGCGCTTCCATCGCCGCTGCGGCTCACCAGCAGCCTGCGCAATCGCAAACGCCGGCACCCGCGCCGCAGCAGGCTCAGCAAGGCGGAGCCGCTCCATCCTCCACTTCCACCGCAGCGGCGGCCAGCGCCGCCGGTATCGTGCGCTCCGCAGGGGGGCAGATCATTCCCGGAGCGCCGGTCCGCTTCACTAATGCCGATACCGACAAAGTGTGGGTGAGCTGGAGCGATGAGAACGGCAAGTTTGTGTTCCCCGCTCTTCCCCCCGGGGACTACCACGTCGAGGCCAGCCAAGTAGGATTTGTTCCGGCGCCCGCCGAGGTCCATTTGCCGGGCCCGTCCGACCACAAGATTGAGCTAGACCTGCGTATCGCGACCATCGACGAATTAGCGGCCGCTGCTGCGCAAGCCGCCGCTCCCGCTCCGGCGAAGGCCCCGGCGGCGGCTGGCAATCAGGCAGCCACGGGGGCAGCACCGCCATCGGGCAATGCCTCTACGGTGCCAGGGAACGCGCCATCCACGCCCGGCGGTAAGCCTGCCGCCAATGCCGCCTCGGCGAGTGGCAAGCCGCCCGCGCGCAACGGCAGGAGGGCTCAAGGTCAACCCCTGCCCGCCGGCGATTTGAACGCGATCCGCCAGGGGCTTGCCCAAACCGGCACCGGCGGCTTCCAGCAGACCGATCTCACCGCTGAGGGCGGTGGCGCAAGTCCGAATCAAACTGAGCAGTCGGCAGCGGGGACTAACATCGCCTCGCTGGCTGCGGCCAATGCGGGCTCCATGGGCAATGCCGCGGCGTCGTCGTCCGATTCCTTCCTCATGCAGGGCACCGTGGGCCAGAGCTTCCAACAGGGCGGGCCAGGCGGCTTCAACTTCGGCGGCCCTCCCGGCCCCGGCGGCCCGGGTGGGCTGGGCGGTCCTGGTGGAGGTGGACCTGGCGAGGGAGGCCCAGGCGGAGGCGGCCCCGGAGGGGGCGGGGGCGGCGGCAGGGGCGCTCAGGGATTCGGCCAAGGAGGCGGGGGCGGCGGCGGTGGATTCGGAGGGTTCGGTGGTGGCCGCGGAGGTCCTGGCGGGGCGGGCGGACAGAGCCGGCGCATCCGGCAGGCCATCAACCGCGTGCGCTTCAGCTTCTTCGATCAGCTGCAGGATTCGGCATTCGATGCGCGACCCTACGCGATCACCGGGGTGCCGTCGCCGAAGATCGGTCATTACGACGACAAACTGGGCGCCAATATCGGCGGGCCGCTGAAAATCCCGCACATCTACAACGGCACCGACCGCACCTTCTTCTTCGTGAACTACACTCACGATTCGAACAAGAGCCCGGTGGACGCCTTCTCCAGCGTGCCCACCGCAGCGGAACGCGCCGGCGATTTCAGCGGGATTGGCGCGAAGCTTTATGACCCCACTTCGAATATCGACGGCCCGCGGACTTCGCTGGGCAGCATCATTCCCACCGCGGATATCAATCCTGCGGCCGCCGGCATCCTGCAGTACGTGCCGCTGCCGAACCTTCCCGGCACGGTGCAAAATTATCAGCTGCAGACCACCGTACCGGTCACCGCGGATTCGGTAAACGCCCACGTGCTGCACACCATCAATTCCAAATTCAATTTGAACGTGGGATACAACTTCAATTCCGTGCGCCAGCACGCGATCAGCAGTTTCCTGGATTTCGGCAGCCACAGCTCGACCCGCAATCAGAACGTGACGCTGGGATTGGTGCAGAACTGGAACCCGCGGTTGGTGAACAGCACGTCTGTGAACTTCAGCCGCAGCCGCATCGATCTGCTGAGCGACCACTCTTATGGCGCGGACATCGCCTCCGAGCTGGGCGTCACCGGCGTTTCCGCCAGCCCAATCGACTTTGGCATTCCCTTGATCGACTTCACCAACTTTTCCAGCCTGAGCGATCCGGTGCCGACGTTGACCCGTAATCAGACTTTCCGATTCATTGACAACGTCACCTACACCTTCAGCAAGCACACTCTGAAATTCGGCGGGGAAGTGCGGCGCATCCAGAACAACACCCGCAGCGATCCGGATCCGCGCGGCCTGTTCACCTTCACCGGCCTGATGACCAGCCAGCTCACCACGGCAGGCGAGCCGATTCCCGGCACCGGAAACGATTTCGCGGATTTCCTGCTGGGGCTTCCGGAAGCCACCACCACACGGTTCGGCGATTCCAGCCACTACCTCCGAAGCTGGGAATATATCGGCTATGGCCAGGACGACTGGCGCGTCAACAAGCGCTTCACTCTGGAGTTTGGAGCGCGCTACCAGTACGTGACGCCGCCGGTCGATGTGTATGACACACTGGCCAATATCCTCCTCAATTTCGATACCAATCAGGCGGCGGTGGTCACCCCGGGCGAGGCGAATCCGTTCGGTCCGTCGTTGCCTCACTCGTTGGTGCGCCCTGACCACAACAACTGGGCGCCGCGGGTGGGCTTCGCGTGGGATCCCCACACCAAGATTCGGACCATCGTGCGCGGGGGCTACTCGATCTTTTATAACGACTCGGCGTACAACTCGCTGGTGAGTTACCTGATCAACCAGCCGCCATTCGCGACCGCGAATACGCGAGTGACCAGCACCGATAGCGTGCTGTCTCTGCAGGACGGATTTCCGCCAGCGAACGTTTCCAATTCGCTCACCAACACCGCGGCCGTCGATCCCAATTACAAAGACGGCTACGCGCAAATCTGGAATCTGACTACGGAAACATCCTTCCGCCACAATTGGGTGCTCGACCTTACCTACACCGGCACCAAGGGTACCGATCTGGATTTGTTGCGCGCGCCAAACCGCGCGCCGCCAGGCAGCCCGCTGGATACCGACAACGACCGCAGGTTCGCGAATGCCGGTGGATTCACCTACGATCAGTCCGCGGCCAACTCGATTTACCACGCGCTGCAGGTCCGGGTGATGCATCGCTTCACCGCCGGGCTGATGCTGACCGCGGTTTACACCTATTCGAAGTCGATCGACGATGCCAGCTCTATCGGCGGCGTCGGATCGGTGGTGGTGCAGGACGACAACGATTTTTCCGCCGAGCGCGGCCTTTCCTCCTTCGACATGCGCCACCAGTTCCGCGGGTACTCGGTGTACGAATTGCCGTTCGGCGAGAGAAAACGGTTTGCCAAGCGCGGCTGGGAAGCGCGCACTTTTGGAAATTTGCGGCTCGGCAACCTGGTGACGTTCAATACCGGCACGCCTTACACCGCGCAGGTTCTCGGCAACCAGGCGGACTCGACGGGCACCGGCGCGAATTTTTCCGAGCGCGCCGATCAGGTCGGCAATCCCTCGCTCGGTTTTTGCGGAGGGTCCGCGACGCTTGCATTTAACACCGCGGCGTTCGTTTTGCCGCCGGTGGGGCGCTACGGCGATGCCGCGCGCAACACCATCGAGGGGCCATGCACGTTTAGCTGGAATCCGTCACTGGCTCGCGATTTCCGGTTCGGCTCTGACAATTCACGCCGAGTGACCGTTCGCTGGGAAGTGCAGAACTTAACCAACCATCCGAACTTCAGCGGCATATCCTCGGTGGTCAATTCCGCCACCTACGGCCGGGTGAGCACCGCCGGAACGATGCGCACCATGGACGTCAACGTCCGGGTGGCCTTCTAATGGGTGCGCGGAAAAAGTTCGCGAGCGCAGGGTTCTTCGGGCGTGCCGCATTGGCTTTGCTTCTCGCTGGCGGCCTGGCGCTGGGTCCCGTGTCACCAGTTTCCAGTTCATGGGCGCAAGAAGGTGGCCCGCCGGGTGGTGGCCCTCCCGATGGCGGGATGGAACCGCCGCAGGGGCCGCCGCCCGATTCGCAAGATTCGCGCAATCAGAACTTGAAGCGTGCGCCGTCGATCCGCACGATTTCGGATTTGGTGCGCATCGATGTTGAAGTCACCGACAAGTCCGGCAAGCCGGTCAAAGGTCTGCCGCAAACCGACTTCATCGTCACCGAAGACGATAAGCCGGTGAAAGTTTCCTACTTTTCTTACTCCGACATCGAAAAGATCGAAACCGCAGGCGAACAGGAGCAAGCGCCGGTGGTGATTCCGCTAGCCAATAACACACCCGCGCAATCGGAAGCCCTGGAAAACCAGACGCGCGACCGCCGCATGATCGTCCTTTTCTTTGACACCAGCTCGATGGCTACCGATGAGTTGCTGCGGGCGCGAGATTCGGCGCTGAATTTCGTGAGGAAGACCATGAGCCCGGCTGACCTGGTCGGCGTGGTGGTTTATGCGAACACCCTCAAAGTGCTGGAAGACTTTACCAACGATCGCAAAAAGCTGGCCGCCGCGGTCCAGTCACTCACCCCGGGGATGACGTCGCAGCTCGCTAACAACGACTACGCTGCGGCCACCAACGGAGAGTCCGACGTCAGCGAGTACACTGGCGCGGCTTACACCGCAGACGAGACCGAATTCAACGTATTCAACACCGATGAAAAACTCGCCGCGGTGCAGAGCCTGGCGAACGTCCTCGCCGCGATCCCCGGGAAAAAATCGGTGATCCAGTTCACCAGCGGGATCACCCAGACCGGGGAAGAGAATCGCACCCAACTTCGCGCCGCCACCGACGCCGCCAATCGCGCCGACGTATCTATCTACGCGGTCGATTCGCGCGGGCTGATGGCGGAAATTCCGGGCGGCGACGCCACCACCGGTTCGGCGAGCGGCAATTCGGCGTTTACCGGCGCGCAGGTGTTCAAGCAGCAGGATAGCCGGCAGGATTCCCGAGACACGCTGGCCACGCTTTCGTCCGACACCGGCGGCAAAACGTTCTTCGATTTGGGCGATCTGGGGGATGCGTTCAAAGGAGTGGAAGCGGACAACACCGGCTACTACCTGCTGGGGTACTACATCGGCGCGAACATTAAACACGATGGAAAGTGGCACGACATCAAAGTGAAGGTAAAGGACCCCGGGGTCCACGTGCGCTTCCGCAACGGCTACTACGCGCCCAAGGATTTCCAGCATTTCGCAAATGAGGATCGCGAGACGCAGCTACAAGATGCGATGCGCTCGGAATTGCCAATCGTCGATCTGCCGCTGGCGGTGGAGACGTCAATGTTTCGCGAGGGGACCAACCAGGTCTACGTTCCGATCGACGCCAAGCTAGCTTCGAGCGCGCTCGATTGGGCCAAAAAGCATGACCGGCGCGAGGCCGCGTTTGATTTTTCGGTGGAAGTGCGCGCGATGCCATCCGGCCAGGAAGCGGCGGAATTGCGTGACACGGTGCGTGTGCGGCTCGATAACCAGCGCTACGAGCAGGTGAGCCAGACCAATCTGGTGTATGAAGGCGGCGTGGTTCTTCCTCCGGGGAACTACCGCATGAAGTTTATCGCCCGGGAAAACGAGTCGGGGAAAATCGGGACGTTCGAGCAGCCGCTGGTTTTGCCGGCTCTCGATCCAGCGAAACTTTCGCTCAGCTCGGTGTTGCTGTCGAGCCAGTTGGTGCCGGTGGAAAAATCGTCGGAGGTGCAGACCAAGGGACAAGGTCTGCGCGCGCGACTGGCTGCTTCGCCGTTGGAGATGAACGGCGAGAAAATCGTGCCCAGCGTCACGCGGTTTTTCACTCAGCAGCAGACCCTCTACGTTTTCTTTCAAGCCTACTACCCCGAGAATATCGACAAGGGCGTGAAGTTGGATTCCGGCGCACTGCGCGGGGCGCTGATCTTTTTCCGCAACGGCATACAGGTGAACGCCACTCCTTTGCTTGCGCCGACCGACGTGGATGCCAAGAACCACACTGCCGGGTTCCGCATCAGCCTTCCACTCTCGAAACTGGATGCCGGCCGCTACACCGTCCAAGCGGTGGTAGTCGCCGCCGGCACGCAGCAATCCGCGTTTGGCCGCGCCTACCTGGCGGTGCAAACGCCGCCCGCTCCCGCAGCGCCCAGTACGGCACCTGCTGCGCCGAGCGCGCCTGCCGTGCCTCCCGCATCCACTGCACCCGCAACGTCGCCCACGCCACCAAGCAAGTAATGATGTGATGGTAGCGAATGATCCTGGTCTGAGTCCTCTCCGCATCCTTGCCGCGAGGACTGGGCTGGATCATTCCCCAAGCGCAAGATTGTCAGGCCTCCATGAACGGTGTAGCGATAGAATCGGGCCGGTAAAGAAACGTGGAGGCACCTCAGTGAACCGAACGAAGATCTTGTTCGTAGCGCTCCATTGCATTGCGTTGATTGGCGCGGCCTCGGTGTGTCCGCGGCCCGCATTGGGTCAGGCAACCACCGCCAACGCACCGGTGCAAGATTCGAAGGCTGCGGGCCAGGCAGGGGCCGGAGATCCGATACCGGGCATCGAACAGCTCACTGCTTACCAGAAGTCGCAATTGGTAAAAGCCTTCAACGACTGGCCCTTGCTGGGAAAGTACCACGACGCCGATAAGGAGTTGCCGCCTCCCGCGCCGGGCGAAGTTCGGGTGGTCTTCATGGGAGATTCCATCACCGAAGGCTGGGGAATGAAGCCGACGGCAACTTCTCCGGGCCGCGGCGAGTTCTTCCCCGGCAAACCATATATCAACCGCGGCATCTCCGGGCAGACCACGCCGCAGATGCTGATACGGTTTCGGCAAGACGTGATCGATCTGAAACCGAAAGTAGTGGTGATACTCGCAGGCACCAACGACATCGCTGAAAACACTGGGAAGACGACCCGGGAGGCGATTGGGGACAACATCGCGTCGATGAGCGATCTTGCGCGAGCGAATGGGATTCGCGTGGTGTTGTGCTCGGTATTGCCAGCCGGTGATTTCCATTGGCATCCGGGGCTTGAGCCCGCGCCCAAGATCAGAGAGTTGAACGAATGGATCAAACAATACGCCGCGAAAAACGGGTTCGTATATGTGGACTACTATTCGAGCCTGGCCAACAGTGAAGGTGGCCTGAAGGCAGAGTTCAGTCCGGATGGCGTGCACCCGAATAAAGCGGGGTACGAGATAATGGCGCCGCTCGCTGAGGCAGGCATCACTGAGGCCCTCAGGAAGAAGGCTCCGTAGCGCGAGTCCGTTTCAGCTGCGCCGGCAAGGCACAACCCGATAAACCATTGGCAGGATACCAAGCCACATTTATGCGTCAACGGATTAAGCCTGTGGAACGAGTCTAGGCAGTTGAGTGGGATTGGCTGAGCAGCTTGACGGCGCGGTGAGCGGAGAGGGCGGCGCCCTCTTGCCAGCCGACGATGTGGCTGGTGTGATCGCCGGCGAAGAAGATGGGGCCATCCGGTTGGAGAATGCGCTCGTATCCGGGATAGGTGGCCGGTTCATTCATGTGAACCCACGATCCCAGGTTGTAGGGGATGCGGCCCCAACAGACGTAGACCGGCTTGGCCAGTTCTTTAGAATGGCCGGGATGCAGAGCTTCCACGGCGCGGCGTGAGGCATCGAGCTTGGCGGCGAAGTCCATTTTCTCGATCGGGCTGCCGTTTTCTATTCCGTAGCCGGCGATCACTACGCCTCGGTCGGAGAAGATTTTTGCGCTTGGATACCACACCAGATTTATTGGCTGAGAGAGAAACGAAATGCCGCCGTAAACGGAATATTCCTTTTCCCAGAAGCGCGGCGATTCCCAGGCAATCTTATACGCGGCATCGTAACTCACGCTGGAAACTATCTGCTTCACATCGGGCGACAAGTCGGCGTCGATGTTTCTGAGAATCGTAAACGGCAAAGCGCAGATGCAATAGTTTGCGTCCACGCTGGCGGTGGCGCCGCTGGTTTTGTCGCGATACACGACGCGCACGCCGGTGGGCGTCTTACGAATTTGCTCGATCGGGGAATTGAAGCGGATCATATTCCCGAGGCGTTTCTCGAACGCGAAGGGGATGCGGTCCATGCCGCCGATGGGCTGGAACATGGTCGCCTGCCAGTTGAATTCCTCGTCGTACATCAAACCTTCCCAAAGGTTGGCGTCCAGCAAAGCGCGCATATCCAGAGGATCGCGAACCGTGCCTGCTTGATTGCCGGCGCCGGGCGGAAGTGAGTAACCGGAGCGATCGGAGCCTTTGTAGATGAAGTCCGGAGAGAGCGCGCCGTAAATTCGCAGGAAGGCGAGCATGCGTTCTTTGTCTTGCGATGAGAGTTCTTGGTCGAGGGAATTGCGATGGATGGCTTTAGCGAGCAGTTCGGAGACGTGGCCGCGCGTGTCGTTGACCACCGCGCGCTCCTGCACCGGCTTGCCGCCGTTCATGCGATCGCTCTGCATCAGCGCGCTGCGGGAGGAGTTCACTTCGACTTCCAGAGGCACGCCAAATTCCTGGCAGTATCCGAGCATAGTGACGTGCTGCGAGGGCAGGCGAGCGGGACCGGCGTTGAAATAGTTGCCCTCGTCGAAAGTACAGTTCTGAGTGGTGCCGTCGGTCATTTCGACGCGGGTGCCGTTACGAACGGTCCAATTGCGTCCGCCAGGGCGGCTGCGAGCTTCGAGAACGACGCAGGTGTAACCGGCCTTGGAAAGCTCCCACGCCGATACCAGCCCGGCGATTCCCGCGCCGAGGATCACCACGGTCTTGCCGGCTCCCGATCCCGCAGGCAACTGCAGGCGGCTGGCCTCGGTGGGAGGAATTGGCAATAGCCCCAGCGATTGCATGAGGAGATAGGTGGCGCCAAAACCGCCGGCACGGCCCACTTGGGTGAGGAAATCGCGTCGCGTGGTCATTGGATCCTGTCTGGAATGGCGAAGCTAAGAGGATAGAACGAAAGAATGGCGCGATGGAGAAAAATCTTCATCGCGCCATTCCATTTAACCGTGAATTAAATTAGAAAATCAACTTCAGAGCAAGTTGCATGTTGAATGCTTCTCCCGGCCCGATGCCCGGGGCGCCGTTGTAATCGCCGATGGTGTCGCCGGAGACGCCGAGCCCGCTACCCACGGTGCCGCTGGGAGGAGCCAGGTTGATGCGGTTAAACACGTTGAACAGCTCGATGCGGAACTGGGCGTTGAGGCGTTCGGTGACCTTGGTGTTCTTGACCACCGAGAAATCCACCGAACCGTATCCAGGGCCGTAGAGGCTGTTGCGCGCACTGGTTCCATAAGCGCCGTTTGGAGGATTCACGAACGAGTTGGGGTTAATCCAGGTGACCCCGGTGGACTTGAAGGCGTGCGATACGCCGGAGAATGGATTGCTGACCTCGTCGGCGCGCTGCTCTTCCTCTCCGGTGCCGGTGGTGTCTGACGAAGAGAAAACGGTGAAGGGCTGTCCGGAGTGGAAAGACAACACGCTGCTAAGCACCCATCCATTGAGCAACGGACGGAAGCGGGCAGCGTTAGGGAGACTGTAGTCGAGGCCGGCGGTGAAACTGTTTCGGCCATCGAAATCACTGTTGCCGTAGTCACCCCTCAGGTCGTAGCTGTTCTGTGCGAGGGTGCCGCGATAGGCGGTCATGTCATCCAGGGAGTGAGACCAGGTGTAGCTGAATTGGGAAGTGAAGTGATGCCACTCGCGAACTTTGAGGACCGTCTGCAAGGAGTTGTAGTTGGAGTTGCCATCGGTTTCGATCTGATTGATTACGCCGAAATCGGGAAACTCGGCAAAGTAAGGACGGTTGGCCTGCTGCTCGGGCTGGGTGATCGAGGCGCCCAGCGTGGAAAGAGCGGGCTGGTTGATGTCCGCTGTGGTCATCAAGCGATGCGCGGCGCTGCCGACGTAGCCGATTTGCCAGACCAATGACCTGCCGAGGGCCTTTTCGATGTTGAGGTTGTAACTGTAGCTGTAAGGGGTGCGGAATTTCTGATCTACGGAGAAGAGGTTGTAGACCTGGGAGCAGCCGTTGCCGGTGGGGCAAACCGATCCGCCGGCCGGGAAGACCGGCTGGCCAGAGACGATGGTAAAGGTGTTTTCGGGAATGGTGTCGACCGGGCTAGGGCCGGCGGGATTGCCCTCCAAACCGTTGGGAGCGCCGTTGGAGGGGCGGTTGTCCAGGAAGGGATTCAGGTTGGGGCGATCGAAGAAGACTCCGAATCCAGCGCGAACCACCAAGCTGCTGTCTCCGGTGGGCTGGTAGGCGAACCCGACGCGCGGCGAGAAATTTTTGAAATCCTTCGGGTATACATGGCTGATCGCGCCACCCTGGAAGACCACACCACCCAGGTCGGGATCGAATACGGAGAGATCTTTCTGCTGGTCCGACAAGGGACTCACGTAGTCCCAGCGGAGCCCGTAGTTCACGGTAAGCCGGCGGCTGATCTGCCAGGCATCCTGGGCAAAGAAGTTGATGTCTTTGACGAAGACCAATCGAGTGGGATTGCCCAACGCGATGCTGGCGCTCTCGGCGTCACCGGACAAGAAATCGGCGAGAGCCAAGACGTTGCTGCCGGCCGCGTTGGCTGCTGTGCCGGCCGTACCGGCATCGGCGGCCCACGGGCCCTGCGAGCCGTCGAAAGTGAAGGAGCCGAGAGCGTGGCGATGATAGAACTCTTTCAATTGTGCGCGGCGGAACTCGCCGCCGAAGCGGAACTGATGACTGCCGACGGAGTAAGAAGCGACGTCGGTAAGGTGGCCGGTGATGTCTTCGCGGCCTTCCGGGGGGGTCAAGCCGGTCTGGTCAAAACCGGTAATGCTGAGGTTGGGAGCACCGGGCAGATCGAAACCAGGAGACAAGACCAAGCCGTAGCTGGCCAAGTCAAAGCTGGTATTTTCATCGTTGAAGATCTGGTGAAAGTAATTCACGCCAGCCAGAACCTGGTTGGAGAAGCGTGAGGAAATGGTGGAGTTCCAGACCAGCGCGTAATTGGATACGTGGATCGGCGCCACTTCATAGTAATACTTCAGTTCGGATGCGGCCTCAGAGAGGGCGGAGCCACCGACCGGAGCGACCTGGTTTCCCTGGCCGACGAAATAGTGGAAGGAGAGAGTGTTCTTGTCGTTGATCTTGTAGTCGATCTTGGCCAAGCCATCATAGCTGAAGCCAAATTCCGGGTCGGGGCTGGAGTAGTTATCGGTGGTGGCGGGACCGTTAAGAGCGTAGGCCGGCCAAAGGTGAGCGAGCAAATTAGCGCTGACGGGATTTTCGGCGACACCATAGCTGGACATCAACGCGAGGGCCTGCGCCTGGTACGCTTGCGATGGCTCGGTTCCCAACCCGGGCAAGCCAATCACGAAGCGCTGTTTTTCAAAGGTGGCGAAGAGGAACAGGCGGTCTTTCTTGATCGGTCCACCGAGGGAAAAACCGCCGTTGTAGTTGCGATTTTCTTCTTTCGACGGAGTAAAGGGAGATTTTGCGGCAAAGGCTTCATTGCGGATGTAGTAGTAGGCGGTGCCGTGGATATCGTTGCCGCCGGATTTCAGAGCCAGGTCCACGGTGCCGCCAGGATTGCGGCCCGATTCGGGCGCGGCCTGGGTCTGCACGGAAAACTGATCGATGGAATCGATGGGCAGGATGATACCGGCGATGCCGGAAACGCCACCCTGGTTCACGGCCGGTATGTTGTGCCACAAGTCGTTGTTGTCCACGCCGTCAATCTGCCAATTAATCTGGTTGGCGCGCGCGCCATTTAGCGAGCCATATCCTCCGGCGGAATATCCGCTGAATCCAGGCGCCATTCCAATCAATTGGGTGAAGTCGCGTCCGTTCATGGGCAGTGTTTGCAGGTCGGAGCCGGTCAATATAGTCGTTTGTGTTTCGGTGGTGGTGTCCAGGGTGAGGGCGGCGGCGGAGACCTCGACGGTGGTGGTCTGCGCGGAGATGGTCAGCTTGGCTTGGAGGGTGTAGATCGCGCCTTGGGTGACGAGAATGTCTTCAACCTTGAGCACCGGGAAACCCGGCGCGGTGACGACTACGGAGTAGGTGCCGACGGGGAGGTCCTGGAAGGCAAACTGGCCGTCGCTGGTGGACGTCGTCTCGCGCTCAATGCCGGTGGCTTTATCGATCGATCGAACGGAGACTCCGGGCACAACGGCTCCGGAAGGATCTATCACGCTGCCGTTAATTGCACCGCGATAAGTCTGTGCCTGGGCGGGGCTGGCCTGAAGAAATCCAAAAACTGCGAACATCAGCACCGCAAAAAACAGTTTGAGTGTAGACATGTAGTTTCCTCCTTGAGCTTCGGCGGATTCGGCCTATCGTCGTTAAATTGTTTGTGAAGTAAAAGCTGGAACAGTGCTGCGAAAGAAAGTCAGGAGCCGCAGCAACACACCATCGTTGTTCCGGAACGGGCCACTTCCCCAACGCGTCGGTATAGAAGACACAGAGGACGCCCCAAACAAATACAGATCGACTGCAACGCAGGCAAATATTCCCAAGAGGGAACCATAGCGGGGTGGCTAGATGATACCGATGACGAAACGCTTACATTTTTCGAAAGCATGTGGGGGTGACAGTACGCATAGAGCCCACGAGAGTCAAATTCAAATTCCGGATGCACAAGAGTTGTTTGGCGAATGCGCATTACCTGGCGCGCTAGGAACAAGGGCCTGCCGCTGAACGGCGAGTTGGACTCAGCCGCCAATCGCCGGCAGGAAAACGCCGATCGGGTGCCCAGGCTACAGGCGAAGTTCGGTTCACGACCTGCGACCCATCGTTATGTCTATCGATTGCGGAGTGGACGGCTGGGGGGTATAAGTGAGCGATGATCACGCTAAAACTGATCGCAACCGTTGCTGCGGGGCTGTTCAGCGGCGCTTCGATCTACATCAATTTGGTGGAGCATCCAGCGCGAATGGCGTGTGGAACTGCTTCGGCGCTTGCCCAGTGGGCGCCGAGCTACAAGCGTGGGGCGGTGATGCAAGCCAGCCTGGCCGCTGCCGGATGCGTCACTGGGATCGGAGCCTGGATCGCCGGGCACGAGCTGGGGTGGCTGATTGGCGGGATTCTGCTGGGGTTGGTGATTCCGTTCACGCTGATTGTGATCTTGCCCACAAATCGAAAGCTGCTGAGCCCAACCCTGGATAAGGGATCACCGGAAGCCGGGGAATTGCTGGATCGCTGGGGCCGCCTGCACGCGGTGCGAAGCGTCTTGAGTTTCGGTTCGTTTCTTGTTTTCGTGGCGTCGCTGGCCGGGAGTTTTCAGTAGCTGGGTCCAGAGGCTGTGATAGCCTGAGATGGTCGTTTCGATCGAACATGGACCCCAAAATTCTCGAGCAGTTTCGCGCGCTGCTGCCTGCGGCGGCGGTGATCACCCGGCCCGAAGAGCTGTACACCTACGAGTGCGACGGGCTGACGAATTTTCGGGTACGGCCCGAAGCGGTTTTTCTGCCTTCCTCGACTGCTGAAGTTCAGTCCATTCTACGGGTATGCCACGAGCATCGGATTCCGTTTGTGGCGCGGGGCTCGGGCACCGGGCTGAGCGGCGGATCGCTGCCGATCGCGGGTGGGGTGGTGATCGGCATGAACCGGATGAACCGCATCCTGGAAGTGGATTTGGAAAACGGGATCATGGTGGTGGAGCCGGGAGTGATCAATCTGAACGTGACTGCCGCGGCGGCTGGGCGCAATTATTTCTACGCGCCGGATCCTTCTTCGCAGCAAATCTGCAGCATCGGCGGAAACGTGGCGGAAAATGCCGGCGGGGCGCACTGCCTGAAGTATGGGTTTACGACTACCCACGTGCGCGGGCTGGAAGTGGTGTTGCCGGATGGGTCGCTGGTGCATCTCGGGGGCAAAGCGCCGGACGCACCGGGCTACGATCTGTGCGGGGTGTTTGTTGGTTCGGAAGGGACGCTGGGAATCGCGACAAAAATTATTTTGCGGCTGGTGAAGCGGCCGGAGCGGGTGCAAATCCTGATCGCCGCGTTTCATTCCACGCACGATGCCGCCGAGGCGGTGAGCGAGATTATTGCCGCGGGAATATTGCCGGCGGCCATCGAAATGATGGACCGGCTGTCGATCCAGGCGGCTGAGGCGGCGGTCCACCCGCACTATCCGGATTGCCATTCGATGCTGCTGGTGGAATTGGATGGGCCGGGCGCGGAAGTGGAAAGCTTGATGAGCGAGGTGAAGAATATCTGCGCGCGTTGCGGGGCGTGGGAATTGCGCGTGGCGCAGACACTGGAAGAGCGCGCCGCGTTCTGGAAGGGGCGCAAGGCGGCGTTCGCGGCGATGGGGCGAATCGCCAGCAACTACATCGTGCAGGACGGGGTGATTCCGCGGACGGCGCTGCCCGCGGTGCTCGAAGAGATTGAGCGATTGGGTGCGGAGGTTGGGTTGCGCGTGGCCAACGTATTTCACGCCGGCGATGGGAACCTGCATCCGCTGGTGCTGTTCGATCGCGCGATTGAAGGGCAGGCGCATGCCGCGGAGGAATTGGCGTTTCGAATTGTGGAATTGTGCGTGAAGGCCGGGGGCTCGATTACCGGCGAGCATGGGGTGGGCGAGGAAAAGAAGAAATACATGTCGGTGATGTTTGCCGAGCCGGATTTGGAGACGATGCACCGGGTGCGGTGCGCGTTCGACCCGTTGCAGCTTTCGAATCCGACCAAAGTTTTCCCGCGGCCGCGGTTGTGCGGGGAAAAGACCGGCGAGTACGTGCCACACCCGTTGGAAATTTCCGGGCAGGCGCAATTTTTCTGAGCGAAAGTGCCGGTGTTATGAGCGCAAGGGCAGGTTAAAAACGTGGAGAACCCAGGCGTGAAATCGATATCTGGGGCACCCACTTCGCTGCGCTCAGCGCCCCCATCGTGGATCACTGGGCGGCCGGGATTGTGCGCGCGGTGGATTGGGAGAAGGTTTTGGATTCTGAGTCCGTACCGCCAGGGGTGGCGGCGCGTAAGATGATTTCTCGCGACGAACAAGAGATGAATTCGAGTCCAACAGCGCCGGAAAATCCGTGGGCGGAGATCGCCGCGATTGTTGGGGGCGACCACATTCGCGATGCGGCGGCGTCCGATGCGGTAGCCGGCGTGGCGGTCTCGAAGGTGATCGAGCCCGGT
This sequence comes from uncultured Acidobacteriota bacterium, assembly GCA_963725655.1. Classification (GTDB taxonomy): domain Bacteria; phylum Acidobacteriota; class Terriglobia; order Acidiferrales; family UBA7541; genus CAVRXT01. Next base: position 659,951 of record CAVRYY010000002.1, read on the forward strand.
TCGGCGGAGGAGATTTGCGCGGTTTTGGCGGTAGCGGACCGGTGCGGCCTGGCGGTGCTGCCGCGGGGCGGTGGCACGAAATCCGACTGGGGAAATCCGCCGCGCCGCGCTGATGCGGTGCTCTCGACGCGGCGGCTGGACCGCATTCTCGAACATGCGTGGGGGGACCTGACGCTAAGCGTCGAAGCGGGATGCACCCTTGCGCAGGTGCAAGCGACGCTGGCGGAGCATGGGCAGCGGCTGGCCATCGATGCGCTGTGGCCGGACCGCGCCACCATCGGGGGAATGCTGGCCGCGAACGACAGCGGGAGCCTGCGCACGCGCTTCGGGTCGCTCCGCGATCTGATCATTGGGATCACGGTTGCGTTGCCGAACGGCGTTCTGGCGCGCAGCGGCGGAAAAGTGGTGAAGAACGTGGCGGGCTACGATCTGCCGAAACTCAACACCGGCGCGCTCGGCACGCTGGGGGTGATCACACAGGCGGTGTTTCGTCTGCACGGGCTTCCGCGCGAATCGCGCAGCGTGAGTTTTGCGGCGGATTCCCTGGAAAAAATCTGCGCGCGGATGAATGCGGTACGCGATTCGGATCTCACTTACACGTCGCTGCAGGTACGCGCCAGCGGGGATCGGAGCGGCCGCCTCGATTTGCTGTGGGAAGGCACGCCCGAAGGCATTGCCGCGCAGGATGGCGAATTACGGGCGACAACCGGGGATTTGCAATCCGCGGATGCGGATGGCTGTTGGAGCACGCGCGAATCGTTGTGGGATCAGGGCGGCACGCCGCGCGCGGTGGTGAAAGTGAGCGTCTTGCCGATGGAACTGGCGAGTCTTTGCGCGGAACTTGAATCGTGCAAGGGTGCGAAATCAGCCGGGTGGCAGCTCATCTTTCAGAGCCCGGGGGTGGGTTTACTGCGAATTGAAGCGGACGAATCGACGCTGGTGGATACACTTGCGCGATTGCGCGCTCATGCGGAGAAATCCAGAGGTTCGCTGGTGATACTTTCCGCGCCCTTGGAAATCCAGAAGCGGCTGGAAGCCTGGGGCGATCCAGGCGACGCCTTGCCGCTGATGCGCGGGGTGAAGCAGCAACTCGATCCCCGTGGGGTTCTGAATCCTGGGCGATTCGTGGGAGGCATTTGATGGCCGCGCACGAGGGAATTCAGATCGCCACTGCGCCGAATTCTTCGGCTCCGTGCTCGGCATTTGACTCGCACCATCCGCCGCCGGTGAAATTGATCGATGAGTGCGTTCACTGCGGCTTTTGCCTGCCCACTTGCCCGACCTATTCGCTGTGGGGCGAGGAAATGGATTCGCCGCGGGGCCGCATCTATTTGATGAAGATGGCCAGCGAGGGGCTGGTGCAGCTGGAGGAGACTTTCGTCCAGCATTTCGATCGCTGCCTGGGCTGCATGGCGTGCATGACGGCGTGCCCGTCGGGGGTGAAGTACGACAAGCTGTTTGAGTCCACACGGGCGCAGATCGTTCGGAATTACTCGCCGCCGTTATCCGAGCGCATTTTGCGCGGGATGATCCTGTCTCTTTTCCCGAATACCGGGCGGCTACGGGTGATGGCGAAATTCCTATGGATGTATCAGAAATCCGGGTTGCAGTCGGTGGCGCGCGCGTTGGGCATTTCGCGGATTCTTCCGGCGCGGCTTGGCGCGATGGAATCGCTGCTGCCCGATCTGACCAGGCCCGGCGCGTCGGCGCGGATGCCTGCGCGAGTGGCGGCGCAGGGCGAGCAACGATTGCGGGTGGGGCTGCTGCTGGGTTGCGTGCAGAGCGTCTTTTTCAGCGATGTGAACGCGGCCACCGCGCGGGTGCTAGCGGCGGAGGGGTGCGAAGTGATTATGCCGCCCGCGCAGGGCTGCTGCGGGTCGCTGATGATGCATTCGGGATGGGAGAAAGAGGGCCTCGATCGCGCGCGGGCGTTGATCGATGCGTTCGCCGCCGAGCGCGTCGATGTGATTGCCACGAACGCCGCCGGGTGCGGGTCGAATCTGAAAAACTATGGCTATCAGCTTCGCGACGACCCGCAATATGCGGCGAAGGCCGCGGATTTTGCCGCACGCTGCAAGGATATCTCCGAAGTGCTGGCGATGCTTCCGCCGCGCGCCGAGCGCGGTCCTTTAGCGATGCGGGTGGCTTATCACGACGCGTGCCACTTGCAGCATGCGCAGGGGGTGCGATCGGCGCCACGCGAGGCGCTGCGAACGATTCCGGGCCTGGAAATTCTTGAGGTGCCCGAATCGGCGATCTGCTGCGGTTCGGCGGGAATCTACAACATGATGGAGCCGGTTCCCGCGCAGGAGTTGGGCGACCGCAAGGTGAAGAATTGCCTGGGAACCGGCGCGGAGCTGATCGCTTCGAGCAATCCAGGCTGTTTGCTGCAGCTGCAGGCGGGGATGGCTCGCGCCGGCCAGCATCTGCCAGTGGTTCATATGATCGAACTGCTGGACGCTTCGCTCCGCCACCTGCCGGCAGAATCGCTGCTGGCGGCGCCTCAATCGCGGACGCATTTGTAACACGTTCCCGCGAACCAAATTGACGCCGCATGTTTCGCGAGAGAAGATAACTTACCGAAGGAATCGTGCGCCCGATGAGCCGCGTGCCCACCTCTTTGTGGCCCGGCTGGCAACCGACCAGGAGCCGTCACCTTGACCGACACCAAGAACGCAGGCGAAGCGCAGATCGAGAGCCACTGGAAGGAAGAGAAGATCTATCCCCCGCCGGCGGCATTTGTGGCGCAGGCTAATCTTTCCGATCTTTCGATGGCGCAGCGGTTCGAAGAAAAACACTTTCCCGATTGTTTTACCGAGTATGCCGATTTGCTCACGTGGTCCGAGCGCTGGCACACGGTGCTGGACACCAACGATCCTCCCTACTGGAAATGGTTCGTCGGCGGCAAACTGAACGCCTGTTACAACTGCGTCGACCGCCATTTGCCGCACTACAAGAATAAGGCTGCGTTTACGTTTGTGCCGGAGCCGGAATCGGAAGCGATCGTCGCGATCACATATCAGGAACTCTACAGCCGGGTGAATGAAACGGCGGCGGTGCTGCGCGATTTCGCCGGGCTGAAAAAGGGCGACCGCGTGACCATCCACATGCCCATGGTGCCCGAACTGCCGGTGACTATGCTGGCCTGCGCGCGGCTGGGGGTGGTGCATTCGGTGGTCTTCGGCGGATTTAGCGGCGAAGCTTGCGGCACGCGCGCGGCAGATAGCGGCAGCCGGGTGCTGATCTACTCCGACAGTTACTATCGCGGCGGAAAATTGATCGACCACAAAGCGTCGGCGGACATCGCCTGTGATGTGGCCGCGCGTGAGGGGCAGGCTATCGATAAGGTGCTGGTGTGGCGCCGGTACCCTGGGAAATATGGATCCGCTGCGGCTATGGCGGCGGGGCGCGATTTCTTTATGGATGAGGTTTTGCAGAAGTATCGCGGCGCGAAAATCGAGCCGGTAGCGATGGACGCCGAAGATCCTCTTTTCCTGATGTACACCAGCGGAACCACCGGCAAGCCCAAGGGCTGCCAGCATCGCACCGGCGGGTATCTCGCTTACGTCACCGGGACTTCCAAATTCATCGAGGATATTCACCCGGAAGATGTGTATTGGTGCATGGCGGATATCGGTTGGATCACTGGGCACTCGTACATCGTTTACGGGCCGCTGGCGTTGGCGGCGACCAGCGTCTTGTTTGAAGGAGTGCCGAATTATCCGGACGCGTCGCGGCCGTGGAGAATCGCGGAACGGCTGAACGTAAATATTTTCCACACGTCACCTACGGCAATTCGCATGCTGCGCAAGGCCGGGCCGGACGAGCCTAAGAAATTCGATTTCCATTTCAAGCACATGACTACGGTGGGCGAGCCGATCGAGCCGGAAGTGTGGCGATGGTATTACGAGGTGGTGGGGAAGGGCGAGGCGGTGATTGTCGATACGTTTTGGCAGACGGAGACGGGCGGGTTCATCTGCAGCACTACGCCGGCGATTCATCCGATGAAGCCGGGCAGCGCTGGGCCGGGGGTTCCTGGGATTTATCCGGTGATCTACGACGAAAATGCCGAGGAAATTCCGGCGGGGGCGGGGAAGGCGGGCAACATTTGCATCCGCAATCCCTGGCCGGGGATTATTCAGACGATCTGGGGAGATCGCGAGCGGTTCGCGCGGCAATACTATTCGAAGTATTGCAAGGATCCGAAGAGCAAGGATTGGCGCGACTGGCCTTACTTTGCGGGGGATGGGGCGCTGCTGGCCGCCGACGGATACTTTCGAATTCTGGGGCGCGTGGACGATGTGATTAATGTTGCCGGGCATCGCTTGGGAACCAAGGAGCTCGAGTCGGCGTGCCTGACGATTCCTGAGATTGCCGAGGCGGCGGTGGTGCCGGTGGTGGATGAGATCAAGGGGCGCGTGCCGGAAATTTATGTTTCGCTGCGTCCGGGGGCTACTGCCAGCCATAAGGATATCGCCGAGCGGGTGGTGCGGACGATCGAGACGATGATCGGGAAAATTGCGCGGCCGCGCGCGGTGCAGATTGTTCCGGACATGCCCAAGACTCGCTCGGGAAAATTGATGCGGCGGGTGCTGGCGGCGATTTCTAATCGGACGCCGGTGGGGGACATTACGACGCTGGCGAATCCGGATATCGTCGAGCAGATTCGGGTGCAGGTGCAGGGGGCGGGGCCGGTGGAGTTGGTGGATGCGCCGGAGGATGTGAAGACGTTTGGTTCGGTGGAGTAGGCGCTGCGCCGGGGGGCGGTAAAAACCAACGGCGACATCGAGTACGAGACGTTGCGGCGCACGCTGTTTCGTTCCGGTCTCAACCACGCAAGGTCTTGACGCCCACCCTTCCCGAACCCCGGGAAGAGTGGGGCACCCGGAAAAGATAGAGCGTCGAAGCGTAAAACTGAAAAACTGACGGGCAACACCCCCACACGTGAAACCGACTTGTGGGCACCCACCCGCGACTACTCATTCAAAGGCTTAGCGGAGTAAATCTTCGATTTGGATGCGGGCGTCGGTTTTGGCATCGCGGTATTTGACTATTACTGGGGCGTAGAGAGAAAGGCCCCAGGCTTTTCCTTGGGCTTGGGAGACGGCGCGCGAGCCTGGGACTACTACTGCCGATTCCGGGATGACCAAGGGAAGGCCTTCGCGAGCTGCGTGGATTGTGCCGTGCACCAAATCGTAGACTGGCGTGGAGGCGTTCAGGATGGTGCCGGTGCCTAGCACCGCGCGCGCTTTTACGATCACGCCTTCGTAGATTCCGCATTGGCCGCCGACCAAGACGTTGTCTTCGATAATTACGGGGAGGGCGCCAACCGGCTCGAGCACCCCGCCAATTTGCGCCGCCGCGGAAATGTGGCAATTCTTGCCGACTTGCGCGCAACTGCCTACCAGGGCATGGGAATCGATCATCGTTCCTTCATCGACGTAGGCCCCGGCGTTGACGAACATCGGCGGCATGCAGATCACTCCTTTGCCGATATAGCAGGCATCGCGAATGCTGGAGCCGCCGGGCACGATGCGCACGCCGCTATCGAGAGAAATTTTCTGCGGGGGATAGGTGGACTTATCGAAGAATGGAATTTGATTTGCGCCGGCGGGGGCGCCGCCGACGGAGTAGTCCACGATGCGGCCCATGCGAAATCCGGCGAGGATGCCTTTTTTCACCCAGTCGTTTACGCGCCAGCCACTGGCGCTGGCGATATCGGGCACGGCGGCGCGGATCGTTCCTTCATTCAGCGCGCTCTTGAATGCGCCGAATAGCTGGAACTGTTTCTCCGAATATTGTTCGGGCTTTTCGTTGTAGAGCTGTTCAATTTCTGACGGCAGCATAACTTCCTTCAATCATCCCGCGCGATTTGAGCAGGGCATGGATTTTCTCGAGGTTTTCCGGCGAAGGAGGGACCAGGGGCAGGCGGAAGACCGGTTCCAGGAGGCCCATCAAGCCCAACGACGCTTTTACGGGAATTGGGTTGGTTTCGACAAAATTAATTTCCATCAATGGATAGAGTTCGTGATGCAGAGCCCGCGCGGCTGCGAAATCGCAGGCCAGGCACAGCTCGGCGAGGCGCCCCATCTGGCCGGGAATTACGTTGGAGGCTACTGAGATTATGCCGCGGCCGCCTAGCGCCATCATCGGTACGGTGAGCGCATCGTCGCCGGAGAGCACCAGAAAGTTTTCCGGTACGCGACTGAGGATCGCAGCGATTTGGGACATGGATCCCGAAGCTTCCTTTACGCCGACGATGTTATCGATTTCCGATAGCCGCACCAGCGTTTCCGGGAGGATGTTGACGTTGGTGCGTCCGGGGACATTGTAGACGATCACCGGAAGCAGGGTGGAGGCGGCGATCGCTTTGTAGTGTTGATAGACGCCTTCGGCGGTGGGCTTGTTGTAATACGGGGTGACCGAGAGAATTCCTTGTACGCCCATGCGTTCGAGTTCCTGCGCCAGGGCGATCACTTCGGCGGTGTTGTAGCCGCCGGCGCCGGCCAGGACCGGCGTTTTTCCGTGAGTTTCTTCAAGGCAGATTTCCACTACGCGCAGGTGTTCGGCGCGGGTTAGGGTGGGGCTTTCGCCGGTGGTGCCGCAGGGGACCAGGAAATCGATTCCGGCTTCGACCTGGCGGTGAACCAGGCGGCGCAAGGATGGTTCGTCGAGGGAGAGATCTTGCCTGAAGGGAGTGACTAGAGCGGTGCCGCATCCGGTAAACATCGTTACCTCCTGTTACTACTGGTTACTTGTTCGGGGCCTGACTTATGGAACTTCTAGGTCTTTATGCCCACCCTTCCCAAAACCGGGGAAGAGTGGGGCACCCGGAAAGGATAAGAGCGTGAAACCGTAGAACCTTAGAACCGTGAGTCAAGAACCCCACACGTAAACCCGACGTGTGGGGCACCCACCTGCGACTGCTGAGTTCAACACCCACCTGCGACTCGAGTGCAACACCTGCTTACTGGGTCTGCTATGGCCCCAGGTCGGCCAGGATGTCGCGAAATTCGTAGAGGCCTTTTTTGCCTTTGAGCCAGCGGGCGGCGCGCAAGGCGCCGCGCGCGAAACCGTCGCGGCTGCGAGCGGAGTGGCGCAGGGTGATGGTGTCGTCCGGAGAATCGAAGCCCAGCTCGTGCGTCCCGGGCTGCGAACCGGCACGGTTCGCGGCTACGCTCACTTCGCGCGAATAGCCATTTTTCTGGATTTCACGGAGCATGGTTTGCAGCGTTCCGGACGGCGCGTCTTTTTTTGCCGCGTGATGGATTTCCCAGGCCCACGCGCCGTAGTCGCTTTCGGCGGCCATCAGCCGCGCGGCGGTTCCGACGATTTCCATGAAAATGTTTGCGCCGACTGAAAAATTCGGTCCCCATACCAGTGCGGTGCCGCTGCGCTGCACCACTCCGCGCACATGATCGAGGCGATCGAGCCAGCCGGTGGCGCCCACCACGGTGTTCACGCCGAGCGCCGCCAGGCGCTCGACGTTTTCGACGCATGCCGCGGGGGTGGAAAATTCCACCGCCGCATCGATGCCACGAAACTTCTCTTTGGTGAAACGATCGGCCGCGCCATCGTCGCGGCCGATCTTCAACGCCACGGTAAAACCGTAGTCCGGCGCGAGTTGCTCGATTCGTTTTCCGACCTTGCCGTAACCGACGATGGCCAGATTCATCTAGTCCGCTCCTGCTCCATCCGCGGAAAGAAGCTGCTTCACCAGGCGCGCGTAGATTTCGGCGGCTTCGACCAGTTCACGTTTGGCGACCCGTTCATCCGGTGAGTGAGCCACATGGATGGTCCCGGGCCCGAGCAGGAATGGCTGCCCCCACGATTCCGCGAGGATCGGCACATCGGTGGTGTACGCGACGACGGTGGTGGCGAAGCCATCGAGTCCACCCAGCCGAATCGCCGGAATGTGCAACACTTCCTTGATTTCCGCGCGCCCGGCAACCGCTCGGGTCATCGCGTCACGAATGGAACCGGCTGGACCGACGATCCGGAACAGGATTTCGGCTCGCGCGTAGTCCGGAATCACGTTGGGCGCACGGCCTCCTGAAATCGTTCCGATATTCACGGTGCCGGGCCCGAGGACTGGATCGTGGGGCAGGGGAATCCGGCGGATATCCTGCAGGACATCGATCATGTGTTCGATGGCAGACTCGCCCAGTTCGGGGTAGGCGGAATGGGCCATTTTTCCGCGGGCGATCACGTCGTATCGGAGGATGCCCTTGGACCCCAGCGCCAGGCGGTTCTCCGTAGGCTCGCCGTTGATCACGTACTGTGATCCGCGGGGTGACGCGGCCGCCACTTTCGCGCCCGCGCTGTCTTTTTCTTCGCCCACCACAAAGAGCAGCGCGAAGTTTCGCACTCCGCTCACCGCGAGGCTCTCCCCGGCTGCGAACATTGACGCAATGATCCCTTTTGCGTCCGTCGCGCCGCGGCCGTAGATGAATTCATCGTCCTCGCGCGAGGCGAAAAACGGCGGCACGGTATCCATGTGGGTGGAGAGAGTGACCACCGGCTCGCCCCAGCACGCGAGCACGTTGAAGCGCTTTTCAGCGACTTGCATGCGTTCGACGCGGCCGTTGGTACGCGCCGCCAATTCGGAAAGCAACTCGAAGATCACTTCGCCAACCGCGCCTTCGTTGTGGCTGATGGATTCAACGTCGACGAGACGCCGGGTCATTTCAAATATTTTCATGGGTTCCAGTCTGGGAGGGGGCGGTGCGAGAAGGGAGAGGCCGCGAGACGTGGAGCGGGTGCTCTTCGCTTCCCGATAGCGCTCCATCCGAATTACGGATGACAGTAGACGATCCTTGGAATCGTCTGCCAATCGCTGGGAAGCTCGCTCTTCCGGCGGTTTCGGCGGGAGGTGTTTTGCAGGCCCCTTTCGTCCGGATCCGAAGCGAATCGGAACTGCTTCCCGGAGTACTGGTGGCTCCCGCGCCTCTACCAAGAAAAAACGAATTTAGCTGATTTGGGGGTGGAAGTCAAAGCGCGAGCAGTCCGAATAGCCTGGGTCGCTGCAAAGTGAGAATGACAGTTGCGTGGAAATATTGCGGCTGGCCATCCTTGATGTAGGGCACGAAGTGCCACTTAGTGACAGCTCCGTAGGCGGCGAAAAAGACGGGGCCCTTCAAGCCATTCGGGTTACCAGCTCCGGCTAGTTTACCGGTTTCGTGCAACGGAGATGTCTATGGCAAATTCCGTTCCACTTTTCGCGCTACCCGGAGGGAAAACGGGTTCGACGATGTCCGTGGCGAGTTTTCGCACCTCGGCATCGGACAATTGCGGAAGCGGATGGGAGTTGTCTACGGTGGTGTGGAAAGCGAAGCTGAGGAGAGCCTCGACTTGCACCGGGGCGCCGTCCGAGGCCGCGGCTGTGAGCTGCCATTTCTTAACTTGCTCGCGGAGGGGTTCCTCTAGGCCATCATTATCGCAGCCCTCGGGCCACACTTCGCGAATGTGGCCGTTGCGGTCCGCGGAAGCATAGACGGCGCATCCGCCGGCGGCCGGGCCGCCTCCCATAGGAGGCCAGATAATTTCGGTGCTGCCAGTTACCAGCTTCCGAAAAGTATCCTCGGCAATCTTTATACGCTTTATTCGTTCCGCAGGCGGGGTAGATTCCTGGATTGCGAAAATCTGATCGTCAGGCTGAGTGAGTTCAGTGAGTGCGGTGATTTTCGCCTCAATGGTTGTACCTGGCTCGGGGTCGATGACGACCTGTCGCGCCACGCGCCTTTCTCCGAATTTCTGATAATCCTTGAACTCGGCGGCGTACCCCTTTGTGAATACAGATCCGAGCACTCCGTGATCCCCGGCAAAACAGATGACCCAACGGTCCACTCGGAAGTGCAGGTCTGCGCAGACTGTGGATTTCTCGGATCCATGGGGCTTCGCCAACTCCGAGTTCGTTTTATCGAGCACATCCAGCATCGGCAAGGGATCAACCATGGCAGTAACGAGTTCGTTGAGCCAGAAGGGGAAGTAGTCGCCCGTGTTTTTTTCGGAGACCGCGTCCGCGTTTACGACCAGGGTCTGCGAGAAATGAGGAGACTCGATCGTCCGCTTCCATTTGGTAGGAGACACCCAATACTCTTCGACTTGAGCGTGATAGCTGGATTCGGGATTGGTGGTCTCGACAATGGTTGCCTTCAAATGGAAAGGCTTGCTCCCTGGAAGGATCAGTTTCGATTGCTGCACCGCTTGGTCGGCAAGGACTCCGAGTGAAACCTTGTCGTGGTCTGCGGCTAAAGCAGTGGTGGTCAGCAAAGAAGCGAGAAGCGTAAGTGCCAATCGCATGAGCGCTCCAATTTAATGGAAGCTAAACATAGGGCTCGAAAAAGCGCCACACTTTTTATGCCAACGAAGACAGAATTTCGTGATGTCCTCTGTTCGCGGCTGTCCCGGAGTGAGACTGAAAACTATTGTTGGCGCGGCAAAAACCGCTTTCCGAGTGCGGAAAACAAGAAGACGGTCAACAGACGATCCTTGGAATCGTCTGCCAATCGCTGGGAAGCTCGCTCTTCCGGCGGTTTCGGCGGGAGGTGAGGCCACGGAGACATCCTCTGTAGGTGGGCGGGAAGTGAAAATCTGGACGAAAGCGGAACCGGCAAAGGGTGGGGGCCAGATTCGTCACTACCCCGCTGACGATCAGGGATCGCCTCCCAACCCCATACCGAGACTCGTTCCAGGGAACTGGGATCACGAGCATTGCAGTTTGTGCAACGTTCACATTGATTCAGGACGCCGAGGATACCGCGGCCCCGGGAGCCGTTGGATGTGTGAGAAGTGTTACGAGCGATACGTCATCCGGCGTGATCTCGCCTTTGTGGACGAGCTGTGAGGAGTGACTCACTGCGAGGGAGGGTAGTGGAACTGAAAGGTGTTACCGGCGGGGCCGGAAACGGAGCGGGTGTTGTACTCGAGAAAATACTGCAGGTGGTCGGCGTCGGTGGGATAGCCGATGCCTGCGGGATACGGGAAGGGTGTTAGGGTGTGGAAGGGCAGGGGCGCGACGGTGTCACCGTAGGCGGCGTAGAAATCCATGTCTTTGTCGAAGCCGTCGGCGAAGAAGAAATAGTCGCGCTGCCAGCCTGCTGGCGGATTGGCCAGCGCGGAGGAGTCGAATTCCACGGCGATTTCGTCGCCGGAACCCAGGATGACGTACTTTTCGTCGACGCCGGTTAGCAATGGGCGCACGTCACCGTAGCGGGTGTAATTTCCGGCTTGGCGGGTGTAGGGGCCAGTTAGGCTGACGTCCTCGTAGATGTATTTCAGGTCGTCGATAGGATTGCCTTCCACCACTCGCGGATAGCCGCGGAAGCGCAGATCGGCGGCGGCTAGCGGGACGGCGTTCACGTGGACGGGCAGATCGGTGGGCGAATTGTCGATACGGATGCGATCCCAGTAGACGCGCAGGTTGGTCTGGATGCGAATACGGCGGGTTCCGGCGGGAACTCTTCCGGTGAGGTCAGCGACCATGGTGCGAGCCAAGCCCGCGGGGAAACCCATGTCGTCGATGACGCGCACCCACTTGCCGGATGGGTCTTGCGCTTCGACGTATGGCGGGATCGGCGTGATCCCGGCTTGCCACGCGGAGTAGATCGAGCTGGCCGAGTAATAGTCGGTGAAGCCGTCGAGGATCAGGCGCAGAGGCTTTGCGGAATCCCACGGGCCGAGGTCGAGCTCGAGCGAGTGCAAGCCGGCAAAACCCACGTATGGTTGTAACGGAAAATCAGTGACGTAGTTGCGATCACGATCTTTCAGCAGCGGCAGCAGGTCGTGGCCTTGCGCGTCCCATGCGCCAGCAGGGAGGCGCGCGCCTTCGGTGGCGATCACTTTGAATTGCGGGAACGGCGGATTGCTGTAGAAATGGCCGTTGGGGTACACCTCAACTGCGGCGGGGTGATCGATGGCAAGCAGCCGGATCTGATCAACGTAGTCGAGTTCCTCCATCGGTTCGATCAAGCGGAAACGCAATTTTCCGTTTTGCGCCTGAACCTCCGATCCATCCACTTTCAGATATTCGGCGGGATTGGGAATATTGCGCTGACTCGGGGCGATCCAATGCCCCACGATTCCGGGGCCGGCGATATCGGAAATGAATTCGAACTTGCTGCCGTTCCACGCGAAGAGAATTGGGCACGAACTTCCGCGGCGATCGAGCTCGACGATATCAGGCTTCGCGCCGGCAGCCATGGCCAGTTCGTCCTGCAGCACTCCGGTTGGCCACAGCAGGCGCACCACGTCCGCTTCCTTCGCCGCGCCGAGGCCGGCAATAATTTCGGTGTCACTCTGGCCCAGGTAGCCCGCAGGGCCGGTGAACTCCCATTTCTGGCGCAGCGCTCCGGCATAGACTTCCACCTTGGTGCCGAAGGCGGTCTTGCTATCCGCTTCGCCTTTTAGACCCACGCGGAGCCAATTATTTTTGTTGCCGCCCAGGTTGTGGAGCAGGACCGGCGGGCCGCCGGCCTGGGTTATCAGCAGGTCGATCGCGCCGTCGCGGTCGTAATCGAACGGGACGATCGCGCGCGGATGGGACAAGGTAAGGTCGGCAAGTCCCGCCGCTTTGGTTACGTCGACGAATCCGGCCGAGCCTTGGTTGCGGAGCAGCGCGATGTGGCCGGCGCCTGCGGGGTCCTCGCCAACCGCGACCAGATCGATCCAACCGTCGTTGTCGAAGTCGAGGGCGGCGACGCCGTAGCCGTGCGTCCAATTTAGCGGCGGCAGTTTTGCTGCATCGAACGTCTTCCCGTCGTGATTTCTCCACAGGCTGAGGCCAGGTGCGGCCACATGAGTGAAAGCCAGGTCCATCCAGTTATCTTTGTCGAAATCGAGTGAGGCCACTGCGACCGCTGCGGAGGGCATCGCCGATCCCCAGGGTGTTGTGGAAGGGAAGCGGCCCTCCCGGGGATTGAAATAAATTACGGGATCCTTGCCGCTTTCGGTGGCCACCAGGTCGACGGCGCGGTCGTTGTTGATGTCGCTGCCGAGGGTGGCGATGTTATTGCCGGCGGAGGTGAGTCCGGATTCATCGGTCCAGACGGTGAACGTGCTGTTGCCATTGTTGCGCCATAATTCGCCCGGGGCTTGCGGGTGCGCGATCATCAAGTCGAGGTCGCCATCGTGATCGTAGTCGACGAAGGTCAAACCGATCGCGGCGCCGGTGGAGTGAATCCCGGCGGCTTCGGTGACGTCGGTAAACTTTCCCGCGCCTTCGTTGTGAAATAAGCGAACACCATTGGCCGATCCGACGGCGAGGTCCGGCTTGCCATCGTTGTCGAAGTCTGCTGCAGCGCACGAAATTCCGGCTGCGTCGATTTTCAGCCCGGAGGAGGCGGTGACGTCGTCAAAATGTCCGCCGGTGGTATTTCGCAGCAACGCAGGCTTTCCGTCGCCATTCGCGTTGGCGAGAAAAACGTCTGGCAGACCGTCGCCATCGAAATCAAAAACGCACGCGCCGGAGCCGATCGCGGCGGTCGCCGCATCTCTCGTGGCGGGCACGCCTGCGGCCGCAGGCAGTCCGGCCGTTTTCGTGACCTCGACAAATCGCACCGGAATGGCCGGCGGGACGGTCATCGCCGCCGACACAATCTGTTCGGCGAGAGAATATTTTCCCTGTTCGCCGTAGATCAGGCTCATGGGCTTGCCGATTTTGGTGGCGTTGATGTGCTGGAACCGCTCCAGGTGGGCTTTCGATTCAGCGGGCTTTCCGGAACGCTGATACGCCTGCGCGGCGCCAAATTCGGCGGAAGCATGGAAAGGGTTGAGCGCAATGGCGCGCTCGAAACATTCGATCGCCTGGGGGTACTGTTGTTTCTGGGCGTAAAGGACGCCAAGAAAATATCGGGCGTCAGGATCGTCTGGATCGATCTGAATGACGTGCTGGAATGCCGCTATGCCTTCGTCCGATTTGCCTTCCGACTTTTCGATTAAGCCCAGGTTGTACCAGCCGCGCGCGTTCTGCGGATCCTTGGCAACGACTTCCTTGAACAGTTGGCGCGCGTCGTCCAGCCGCTGCGCATTCACTAGCCCGATTCCTTCGTTCACTCGCGCGACCACCAGACTGGGATCCGCCGCGGTCGCCTTCTGGAAGTATTCCAACCCTTTCTCGGTCTCCTGGCGGTCCATATATGCGACACCGAGGTTATTCAACCGAATGGCTTCGGAGGACGCGGCGGCGGAGGCTTTGGATGCTTGGGCAAAACCAGGGAAATGGCCGGGTAGGATCGCAGCCGCGAGAGGAGTTAAGGCGGCGAAAATAACCGAGGCGATCCAGACGATCCGATGGCGCGATGACATGCGCAACATCATCGTTTGCCTAGCGCTTTCGAGTCAACCAATCCTTGCCTCTCTTTCGTGCGAATGATTGAAACGTGTCGCGGTAAGAAACGCGGACGAGACTCGCTTGTTGGATTGGGAATCGTGCGGTGCGAAGCCGGATCAACTTTGCTGGAATATTCCGCTCGGCGGTCATTCGGGAGGCAGGCTGCCCGGTCAGCTTTTGGGCTGACCGGGACTACAGAGTGCGAACGGCACTATCGCCTGCTTTGGGGTGTTCTTTTTCGGGTCTCGGCGCGCCTTAGAGGCTCGCGAGAGCGTGTGATGAGCATTCTACTCAGGTCTGAATCGGGCGCAATAATGTAGAAATACTATGCCCCTCAATTGGTGCGGAGGCCCCCCGGCTAGAAGCTGCCGCGGGATGTATGTCCTTTAGCTTCAACGCATTCGTAGAGCTGGCCTGCCGCCAGATTTGTAAATTCTTCCACCCGCCCGCTGGGCCATTCGATCTTGCCTCGGTCGATGTGATCGAGCTTCCCCAGGCCAAAAGTTACCGGCAACTCGGACTGGGAGAGGTAGCTCGATCCGCTCTTGACCATGCGCGATTGGGTGACCCCGCCGGCTTGGATGCGCACCACCGCGCCGATTGCGTCGCGATTCGATTTGGTGCCCACCAGATGAAATCGGATGCTGTGATTTCCGCTGCTGCAATCGTTGCGGTAGAGGTAGGCCGGGCCGTTGTTGGTGGTGATCAGCAAGTCCAGATCGCCGTCGCGGTCAAAATCGCCGTAGGCCAGGCCGCGACCGACTTTGGGGCGAGCGAAATCGGCGCCGAGCAAGGCGGCGACGTCGGCAAATTCTCCACTTTTGTTCAGGAAAAGTTGGGGCGGCTGGGCGTAGCCAACGTTGCCGCGGATGTTGCGGACAGTTTCATCGATGTGTCCGTTGGCTACGGCCAGATCGAGCCAGCCGTCGAGATCGGCGTCGAAAAACGCACAGCCGAAGCCCAGCGTATTTTTTGAGGCGGCGCCAACGCCGGATTGCGAAGCCACATCCTGATAGACGAACTGGGTAGGATTGCTGTCGGTGCTGGCTGGCACATTGCCCTGGAAGTGGCGAACCCCGCGATACAGCCCGATCATTTCGTTGTCGAAATTGGTAATGGCTACGCCGGGGGTGCCGGAGTTATCGAAATCGGCGGCGTCAACGCCCATGCCGGCGCGGGCTTTGCCTTCGGTACTGAAGGCCAGTTCGACCTCGACAGCGACATCGCGAAACGTGCCGTCGTGCAAGTTGCGATAGAGTTTGTTGGGCTGGGTATCGTTGGCGACCAGCAAATCGGGCCAGCCATCGCCATCGTAATCGAACATCGCGACGCCCAGCGATTTCGAGCTGCTATCGAAAATCCCGGATTTGGCGGTGACGTCTTCGAACGTTCCGTTCCCGCGATTGTGAAACAGCCAGCAAGTCTCGCCGCGATAGGCTTCGGGCGTGCAGTAGGATTTGTGCTTGCCGTCGAGGCTGCAGAAAACATCGTGCTCGGCGGACCATTTCACGTAGTTGCATACGAATAAGTCGAGCAGGCCATCGCGATCGTAATCAAACCACAGCGCTGAGGTGCTCATGGCCTGGCGGGCGTCGAGGCCGCTGGCGTGGGTAACGTCGACAAACCGGCCTTTCCCGGTGTTACGGAATAGCCGGTTCTGGCCGACGCAGGTGATCAGGATGTCCGGGAAGCCGTCGTTGTTGTAATCGCCGACGGCTACGCCCATGCCATACATCTCAAGGGCGTCGAGACCCGCGGCGTGGGTAACGTCGGTGAAGCTGCCGTTGCGATTATTGCGATAGAGTCTCAGGGTGCTGGCTTGCTGTTTGTGACTGGGCCAGTCCATTCCGTTGACCAGCAAGATATCCTGCCAGCCATCGGCGTCATAATCCAGAAACGCGCAGCCGGAGCCCAAAGTTTCGGGCAGCAGCTTGCCGCCGAACGCTCCATTGTTGTGGCGGAACCGGATACCGGCGGCCTGGGTGACGTCGACAAACCGGAAAGCTGGCTGCGGCGGCGCGGGCTGCTGCTGGAGGAGGGCATCGAGTACGCGGGCGTCGGAGCCCACCGCCCAACGGGAAGCGAGCGCTGCACCCGCGACGTTATGAACGAAGGAACGGCGATTCACGCGATATTTACCAGGCCATTGCGGATGGCGTAGACCACCAGTTCGGCGGTCTTGTGAATTCCCAGCGCGTCCATCAGATTGGCGCGGTGCACCGCTACGGTATTGGCGCTCAACCCCAAAACATCCGCGATTTCCTTATTCGATTTACCGTCGACGATCAGTTGCAAGATCTCAAGTTCGCGCGGCGTGAGTGCGGAGGCGCGCTCGCCCTTCAACGCGTTGGACCGGGCAAGCTGCGGCGCGAGCACCGTGTCTCCCGCGGCGACGTGGCGGATGGCGCTGGCCAAATCGACGTCGACGGCATTCTTTAAAATATAGCCGCGCGCGCCGGCGTCGAACGCCTGGCGGACCAGCGTTTCCTCGGAGTGCATGCTCAGGACCAGCACCGCGATCGAGGGCGATTTCTCGAGAATGATGCGAGTGGCCGCCAATCCGCTCATGCCTTGCAGCGCGCAGTCCATGACGATTACCTTGGGCTGGAGCTCTTTCGCCAGACGCGCGGCTTCTTCGCCGGAGCTGGCTTCGCCCACTACGGTAAGATCCGGCTCGTCTTCAATGATGCGGCGAAATCCGGTGCGCACCAGGGTGTGATCGTCCACCAGCAGTACTGAAATTTTCTCAGGCATTAGTTTCCTGTTTTTCGCCGAGCGCTTTGCGCGGAACTTGCAGGCGAATCCGCGTCCCGCCGCCTTCGGGTTTTTCCATTTCGATGCGGCCATCGAGCAATTCGGTACGTTCGCGCATGGCTACCAGGCCGATTCCGGGCTGTCCAGGAGTTACCACCAGGCCTTTGCCATGATCTTCAATTCTAAGCTCGAGAGCCTCGGGATGATAATGCAGCGCGACCTGCGCGTCGCGCACGCCGGAGTGCCGCGCGACGTTGTTCAGCGCCTCTTGCAGCACGCGGTAGATGTGAATCCCGGCGCTGGGATCGACCGGAAATCGCCGGCCGGATTTTTCATACTGAATTCGAATGTCGAGCTGCTTTTCGGCGGTGGCGATATACCAATCGATGGTGCTCTCCAGCCCGATTTCTTCCAGCATCACCGGATGCAGCGATTGCGAAAGGCTGCGCACGTGTTCCAGCGTGGTTTGGGCGATGCCCTGAATTTCGTGCAGTTCCGAATGCACCGGCGAATCTGGGGGCACGTGCCTGCCCACGCGTCCGAGCATGGACCCGACTGCCGTCAAAATCTGGCCGAATTCGTCATGAAGCTCCCGAGAAATGTATCGCAGAACCGATTCCTGGGTCGAGATCAGCTTCTGGGCGAGTTCGCTGCGCTGTTGGGAGAGCGAGGCGAGCTGCGCGAACAAGCGGCGATTCCAGACGATGGAGTACAGGCTGGTGAGGAGAATGGCGGCGAGGGTGGCGGAAAGGAAGAGATACACCTGCAATTGCACGCGATGGTAGATCCGGCTCACCTGCTGCGCGGCCTGGTCCTCACTTTCGTTGTTCTGCACCAGCAGGCGAGAGACCGCGTTATTCAGCGAGGCGATCCGGGCCTGCAGTGAAAAACGAATCTGGTCGCGCGCGTCTTTGTCGTGGCCGTCGCGCTCGAGGGCAAAGGTGCGGTCGACCGCGTCCCAGAACTGGCGGAACGATGCGGCTAGGATCTGGCGCTGCTCGGGGGTGGCGTGTGCGCCGCTGATGCGTTCTTCGATCTGCAGGGCATCGTCGAGGTCGGCATGAGTCCTGGCGAATTGAGCGGACCACGCGGTGAGCGGGTAGGGTTCGTCGTTGTCGAGCATGTCGCGCATGGCGAGGGCGAGCGAATTGAGATCGTTCTGAACCCGCAGGAGCTGCAAGGAGTCTTTGCGGTTGCGGTCGACCAGATTATTCTGCAGCGCGCGCAGCCCGGATATCTGATGGGTGATGTACCACGAATAGGTGATCACCGCGGCAAGGGTGATGATCAGGCCGAGAAATAGAGCGGCGGTGGGTGAGCGGGTAGCGGTGCGTTGCACGCACGAGAGAATACAACGAGGCGGGCGGGGTTGCTACCGCGCGGGAAAGGGCCTTAGCCGCCAGGAGTGGCGGCGCCCAGGGATGCGGCGCCGCGAATGCGGCGCTACGCGGCGGTGTAGGCGCGCGAGATCAGCACGATCGCGAGAACGTAGAAAACGAACATCAGCGCCAGGTAAGCGCGCGCGGCGCGATTGGCGCCGGCAAATTCCTTCCAAACCAATACGCCCCACAATGCCGCGACCATGGGCGCGGATTGTCCGATGGCGTAAGAGATTGCCACTCCCGAGAAACTTGCGGCAACCAGATTGAAGACCGTCCCCAGCCCCCAGATCGCCCCGCCCAGCAAGCCGAGCATGTGGCCACTGGCCGGGGCGGTGAAGAAACCGGAGAAGGCGACGGGTTCGCCCACCAGCGGCTTTTTCATGAAGTAGATGTTCCAAACAAAGCAGGAAAGCAGCGCGCCCAGGGTGAGGAAGACGGCGATGCTGTAGGGCCCAAGAGTGTGGCCGGCGGTCATGGCGCGAGTAACGAACGGCGCCCAAATGCCCATCAAGACGCCGGAGACGACGCACACCACGATGCTCTTTTTCGATGCACGTTTGCCGGAGGCTGCCAACTGTCCGTATGCCTTGCCGTCGAGAATCACGGCGACGAACGCGCAGGCAACGCCGGCGCCGAGCATCACCGCGCTGCCGCGCGGCTGCAGCATGTAGCTGGTGGCTACGCCGACCACCAGGGCGATGCCAATGGAGATGGGGAAGGCAATGGCGAGTCCAGCCATGTCGATGGCCGCGACCAGCAGCAGGTTGGCGAGATTGAAGACCACGCCACCGAGCATGGCCGAGACGATGTTGGAAGAATCCGCGGAATGCACGTTATTCAGAAAGCTGTCGGCGTTGTGGCCGGTGCTTCCCATGGTGAGCGCCAGGACCAGCGAGATCACAAAAATGCCGACGGCGTAGTCCCAATAGAAAAGCTCGAAACGGTAATTTTTTACGCCTTTGTACGTGTTGGCCCACGATCCCCAGCAGAACGCGGTGGTGACCATCATGAGCAGCGCGATATTGAAACTTTGTGGCGTGAACATAGCAGCCTTGCCTCCTGGGCAATGCAACTTTTTCCGGCGCGGTTAGAAAGCCGGCGCGCCTTTGGGGCTCTTGGTGCGGATGAATTCGATCACTTGATCGAGCTTGGCCATGGCGCGCGCCCCCACTTTGGTGGTGCAAAGCGCAGCGCAGGCGTTGGCAAAGAGGCCGACTTTCCCCGGGTCCCAGTTCTGGAGCAAACCGTAGGAAAGTCCACCCATGAAGGCATCGCCCGCGCCGGTGGTGTCCACCACTTCCGGAGTGAAGGCGGGGACGTGAGTGATCTGCTGGGGAGTGCAGATCAGGCAGCCCTCCGCGCCCATGGTGATGGCAACGACTTTGGGCCCGAGCTTCAGTAGACCGGCGCCCATCTGCTCGAAATCGGTTTTCCCAGTCAGTTCGCGCGCTGCGGCCTTGCAGGGTTTCAAAACGTCCACGTCGCGCAGGGAAGCGGCCAGATCGGCTTCGCTGCCGAGACCCGATTGCTCGAAAAAGCTGGGGGAAACGTCGAAGTCGAATATCACGCGGACTCCCGCTTCGCGCGCGATTTTCATCGCTTCGCTAACCGGGGGCAACTTGAGCTGTGACGCTTCGGTATGGAAATGCTTAGCCTGGCGGATGTGCGGAGCGAAGCGGTTGCGTACGTTTTCCACGGTGATGCGCCCGGTGACATTGGGGAACATGTAGATGCAACGCTCGCCCTGGGCGTCGACGGGAATCCAGGTAAGACCGGAAAGCTCGCCGGGAACGACTTGGATTCCCGAAAGGTCCATGGCGTCTTCGGCGAAGGCCTGCTGAATGATGCGGCCGTTGCCGTCGTCGCCAATCAGGCCGAGCCAGCCGGTTTTGGCGCCGAGACGCGCCACCTGGGTGAGATTGTTAGCGGTCACGCCGCCGGCATGAATTTCCAGGCGGTCGGCATTGATCTTTTCCTCGGGACCGAGCAGACGAGGAACCAGGGCAAAGAAATCGACGGTGCAGCTGCCGATGCCGACGACTTCAGTGAGGGGAGGCATGATGATGGGAGTCCTTTCTTGAATCGTTTCAAAGTGCCGCTTCCGCCCTCTTCCTTCCGCTTTTCTTCGAGGGCTCTACTCCACGGGTCTTGTTCGCGCCTGCAGCCAGTGCATTGTCTGCGCGTTCGCGCGGAAAGGCAACACCAAGCCGGTCATTCCTGCACGAGCGGCCCCAAGGGCAGCGCACGTTTGTAATTCTCTGGCGCCGGAGTGTCAAGCGAAAAGCTCGGCCCGGCTGGGCGATCCGCGTATTTGCGGACAACCTTGCGGCTGCACTCAGCGCTGGGTTGCCGCCGGGTGGTTGGCTTGGGGCGTCGGCCCGGCGAGCAAACTCGAGAACAGCTTGTAAAACTTCTCGCGGTCGAGATCCCGCTGCACTTCCACCAACTGCTCCCCCAGTCCCGGCTGATTTCCCTGAGCCCACACCAGCGTTTGGCCGTAGGACGCGCCCGGATCGGTGGAAACATCCATGTACAACTGGTCGCTCCTGGTGATGATCGAAGGATCGAGCCAGGCTGCCGCGGCAAGCTCGTCCCACAGAGTATTGGGTTCGGCGTATTTCACGGTGTATTGCGCGGCGGCGGACTTGCCCTTGGCGATTTCATCGATGAGCGCCTGGGTCATCTTGGTGGTTATGGAAATATCCACGGTGGTACAGACGATGCGCGGCCATTTCGAGTGGAACACCCGGCGGCTGGCCTCGGGGTCGAACCACAGATTGAACTCGTGGCGCGGGGTGTATTTGAATTCGGGATCGTCGGTGACTGGGCTGATGCTGCCGCCCATGAGGACCAGTTCCTTGGATAGTTCGGCGAACTGGGGATCGATGGTCAGCGCGAGAGCGAGGTCGGTCATCGGTCCGGCGGCGTAGATGGTCACTTGGTGCGGGTATTTATGCACCATGCGCACCATGAAGTGGGCGGCGTCCTCGTCGGCGGCCTTGATGTGCGGAGCGCCCTCGGGCATCGGAGGAACGTCGTATGGTCCGTGCACCGGCTTGCCGAAATTCCACGCTCCCTGGTAGATCAACTTGCCGTAGAGCGTTTCCCAGCGAGCGATGAATTCTTTGCTGTTCACCAGCGGAGTGACCGCGCCTGGAACCACCGGGATGTCGGTGCGTCCGATGATCTCCATCAGGCGCAGGGCGTGCTGGACCTCTTCATCGCGCCAGGCATCGCCGGTGAGGACGGTGATACCGAGCACCTCGGTGTGCGGCGATTGGATCAGGGTGAGAATGGCCTGCATATCGGTGCCGCCGGGGCCGGCGGCGTCCTGATCGATTATCACTTTGCGTTTTTCCTGCGCCGATGCAGTGGAGACAAAGATGGTCATCAGAAGGGCCGGCAAAATCCAACGCATTTTTGAAAAGATCATTCGATTCACCCGTACATAGAAAAACTCGTTCTAAAGTGTATCCCTGGAAGAATCAATACATGATCGTTCGGGTCAGATGATGGGGCCAGAACGTGGTGTGATAGTGGGTCCAGAGCCGTGCATCGATCTGCGGAATAATCACCTGCAGGTCGTGCGGGCGCAGCTTGTTGATTTCCTCGCGCAAGAGCGCGGTGGCATAAAGGGTATGGGCGCGAATTTCAATTTCCTGAGTGCTGTCGCGCGGAATCATTTGATAGGTGTCGATGGTCTTTTCGAGTGCCGGCGAATACGCAAGAATGTTCAATAAACGCAGCCCGGCCGGAACGATGTAATCGGCGAGGGCGGAAAGCTTTTCGGGATCTTCCAGTTTGAACCCGCCGCTGGCGTGCAGGCTGGAGTACAGCATCCACACCCCGAGTTGCGCGAGCTTGTAGATTTTTATTTCGGCGCCGTCGTACTTGCTCACGTCGTTAAAGCGGGGAAATTCCGCCACCAGCTTGTCAACCAGACCTTTTCCATTGTCGTAGCAGCGAGGCGACGCCGACTTCACGAAATTGGAAAACCGGCCGTCGTACTTCGATGCCAGCACCGCGCCCACTTGGTGAAGAATGGCCACGCGTTCATCGAGCATAGGCATTTCGATATTGCCGCGGAACAGGCCGGCCAAGTCCATTTTGGTGATCTTGGACAGGTAGTTGCCGTCGAGGAAGGGAATCCCTGCATCCATCGCGCGCTTGATGCACGCGAACATCGCGTCGGAATCCGACCAGTGTTGCCCGGCGTAATCGACCTGAAATTTCTGATGGGATTTGAAATCGGTAAATGCGAAATCGATGCAGTCGCCTACCATGCTGAAGTCGATGGCCATGGCCGGGTCTTTGCCGACGCCGAAGGGAAGCGAGAATTCGGGCATCGGCAAATCCTCGTAGCCCATCCAGCCGGCGACTTCGACGATCCTTTCGACGCGGGTATGAACGTCGCGGGAATTTTCGATCACTGGGGCCAGGCTGTCGAGCACCGGGCTGCCGATGGGTAGGGGCCAGCGAATTGAGTTGTTCACGGGTGTTTTCTGTCCTTCCCTAAAAGCAGCCGCCAGCAGAGGATGGCTCCCAGCGGCCGTCAACGTCACTGCACTTCCCAGAGTTTTCAGGAAGCGTCGCCGCTCGCTTTTGGAATGTTCCATGGGCTGATTACTTTCCCGCCAGCCGCGAAATTACCAGCTCGATGAAACGGCGGGCATCCACGCCGGTGGCTACCTGCACGTTGGGCTGGACCTTGTCGACCGCTTCAATCCACAAATGGCCGTCGTGCGGAACGTTGCGCTCCACCTCGTTGGTGCGGTTGGCGACCGTTTCGCCGCGCGTGAATTCGCCGCGCGTTTCGACGTCCACGTGAAACGCCTCGGTTTTCAATATGGTGGGATCGATGGCCTGGCCTACCGCCAACGGATCGTACATCTCCGCCCCGGTGCCTCCGAATTGCAGTGAGCGATTAACGATGTATCCAAGGATTCCTACGGCGGCGTCGTTGACTGGGCCGTGGGTCTGGGCCAGTTTGGCGAGGTCCGCGCGAGTGAACAATGTCTTATTGCCGACGTCGAGGCCGGCCATGGTCACGCGCCAGCCCGCTTGGAAAACGATCTGCGCGGCTTCCGGATCGCCGTAAATATTCGCTTCCGCAGCCCCATTTACGTTCCCTCCGGAGATCGATCCGCCCATCAGAATCACTTCCTTCACCAGCGGCACGATTCCCGGGTCCTTCTGAATGGCCAGGGCGATATTGGTGAGCGGTCCGACCGGCACCAGGGTGATCTCCCCGGGAGCTGCGCGGACCATTTGGATAATCAGGTCAGGACCGAATCGCGCGTCGGCGTGGCACTTGCTGGCGGGCAATTCCACATTCCCGAGCCCATTCCGTCCATGCCAGAATTCGGCGGTAACCAGCTTCTGGAACAGGGGATGCTGCGCTCCACCGGCAATAGCCACATCGCAGCGGCCTGCCAGCGAAGCGAGGCGCAGCGCGTTTTCCAGTCCCTGCGCGGCGGTGACGTTCCCCGGCACCACGGTTAACGCCCGCACGTCCAATTCCGGCGATTCCAGCGCCAGCAGCAGCGCAACGGCGTCGTCCGTGCCGGGATCGGTATCGATGATTACTTTTCGCGGCGGCGCGGCGTGCGCGGAAACCAATGCAAATGCCGCCAGGAGTTGAACCGATAGCAACTTAGCTGCGAAGCGCGGGGCCCAGGGAATGGTCATGTTTTTTTCGATTTTTCGGAGCGAAAAAGAAGAGTTGTTGAGAACTCGACGCGGCCCACCAGTAAAATGTCCGTACGAATCGCGTCAAATCTGAACGTGCGCTCGAAATCGAAAACAGCGTAGCGTTCGCTCTCAAGCAAAGTCAAGATAAAAGCCGTCGCGCCGCGAAAGCCCATCGAAAAGATGGAGCGCTTAGGCGATCCGCCGCTGTACCGGACGCGCATGCCAGGAAAAACGGAATCGCTCGGAACCCAATTATGAACGGGCTCCAAGCGATCCACGTGGATGGCAAATCAATCGGGATGAGTCTGACGGCCGTTGCTTAGTTGGCCTTCTTTTTCGCCGCCGACCTTTTCGCAGGCGCTGCTGCCGGGTGAGGATTCCAGAATTCGGGATCCGACGTTACCCATTCTTCCGACGGATAGCTCATTCCGGCATCGACCGCGAACAAATTGGTCTCGGCTGTGTCGATTGCTTCGCGTCCGAAATCTATGATCTTCTTGTGGTTTTCTTCGCCGATAGCGTCCTTATAGGCTTTGCCGTGGGCGTCGTCGGACTGATCCTCTTCCAACAGCGAGTGCATGGGAATCATGACGACGTAGGTGCCAGCGGGCGCACCCTCGGCGACATGGTACACCGCGTAGTGCTCCTTGACTGCCGCTGTCTTGTGGGCCGCGGCGACCATCTTTCGCAGTTCCTTGAACTCGTCGAGGTGTCCCGGTTTCAGGTGCACCGTCGAGACATCGAAGTAGCGGATACCCGGGATCGGAGCATCAATGTTGTAGCTTAGCTCCGGTTCCAGGGTCATGACCAAGGTACTCGTTCCCGACAGCATTTCTCCGTCCTTGGTGTTCAACGCATCGAGCTCGTCGGAGAGTGGTTTATTTTTTGCGACTGCGGTGTTGTCAGCTTCCCACGCTGCAAACGAATCGTAGCCGATCAGAAATATCACGCGGTGCTCGCCGGACAACGCAGTGGCGGCGATGTAATGCGTTCCCCACTTCGCTTTGGCGAACGCCTTGGGGATCGCCCCTTCGGTGCCTTGGTGCGGACCTTCTTTGCCCGGCTTGACCACTTCACGGTCGACCACCAGAATCTTCGGCGGGCCCATGGTGGTTTGCTGTGCGCGAAGGGTTGACGCTTGTCCTGCTAAAACTATGGATAAAACGAACAATCCGGCCTGCAACTTTCTCATCATTCTTTCTCCTCTTGAATTTACATCGGTGGCACTCGCCGGGCTACGCGACGTTGAACCTCCGGATATGAGTGGATGGCCTAGGTGCCGTGGAGGCGTGCGGGCGAGAACGCGGTGAGTGTATGCCGGGAACGGGAAAAGTCAACAAGTCTGGTCCAAAAAATCTCGGAGCAACTGAGCTGGTATACAATGCGGTCGGATTCTGATCTCCGCCGGAGAGATTCCCGTGAAAAATCCATTCGTAGGTGCGCCGTGACTCCCACCGAGACCGTCCTGCAGTTTCTAGAACGCATCAACCAGCGCGACGCGGATAAACTGGCCGAGTTGATGACCCAGGACCACGTGTTCATCGATTCGCTGGGCCACTCGGTAAGTGGCCGCGAGCAGATGCGGAATGGGTGGCGGGGCTATTACGCGTTCTGCCCCGACTACTGGGTTTCACATGAGGAGATCTTTGCGAACGGAAATATGGTCGCGGTATTCGGTTCAGCAGGTGGCACCATCGCCGCGAACGCCAAGCTTCCCCCCGAGAATAAATGGCGGACCGCGGCGGCCTGGCTAGCGGTGGTGGAAAATCAGATGGTGAAGGAATGGCGGGTTTACGCCGACAACAAGCCGGTGTACGACATCGTGGCGAGATCCAAACTTCACCCAGGACAGTAGACTCGACCGGCTCGCCCACCATTCTCTCGAGCCCACCGAGCGATCGTGCCTGGAAATCTCCGTGGTTACCGGCGAATTCGTGTCTATTTTTTGGCTACGGGCTGAAGCGATGCGCGGACCACGGAAAGTTTCCCGCCGGCCTGGGTGCGAAGAAAATAAACCGAGCCATCTTGAGTGGCGCCGATCAGCGAGCCTACTTTGGTGATGGAGATAAGTTCCGAGGCGGCGTTCAGCGATGCGTCATAGATTCGAAGGTTGTCGTAAAACTTATCGAACTTGTCGGAATTGGTGATTTCTTCGGCGACGAATTGCCCGTTCGCCAAGCTAACCAGGTTGTGGAGGGCTGGCGACGCTTCCAGCCGCGGGATTGCGCCCGGCGTTTTATCGGCTTTGTTCGCCGGCTTGAAATTTAGTTCCTTCCCGTTCACGTCGAAAAATCGAAGATCGAGCCCGCCGGGGGCGTCATAGACGATGCGCTTGCCGGTGGCGTCCCACACCAGAATTCCCGAGCGGTCGGCGAAACCGTAGGATCGAACAATCTCGTGATCGCCAAAGGAGCGCAGTATTTTCCCTTCTTTGCTGATGATCACCAGGCTCAAGCGATTCTTGGGTTCGTAATTAAGGCCGAAGATGGTTCCGTCCGGCGCGATCAATAGGCGTTGCAGCACCGCGTGCATCGAACTGGAGGAAACCTGTTTCAGTTTGCCGTCCGCGGTCGGCTCGAATATTGAGAGCTTATGTTCCGCAGTGTACAGACGCCGCTGCGCGTCGCATGCGTAACAACCCGGGTATCGCGGCAGGGGAATGGCGGTATCTGTGAGCAGAAGCTTGCCGGCTGGATCGAAGGCCTTCAGGCCGCTGCCGCGGATACCTGCATAGAGCGTGCCGTCGGGGCAGAGCGCCAGGCCGGGGGCGTTGTCCCCATTGACTACGCCCACTGGGAATTCCGCCTGCTGGGCCAGCGTGTAGCGCGCCAGAGGCGCGGTGGTCGCCGGCGAAGGTACGCGAGCAGGCGCGGGTTGCTGCAGTATGAAGTTGCCCGCCAACAAAATGAAAAGAGCCGGTATCCCAAGATGCCTAGCGCTTACGTCAGCCATTATTTCTCCTCGATATCCCTACGCTGTTTTGGCGAAATGGTGGACCAGCAGCAAAGCGCCCATTCCTGCCGCCGGCAACATAGCTCGAAGCAAACTGAATTTTTCACCGGTCACGTTGTAACGGATCATTTCCCAAAAGGCGCCAACCACCGCGGCCGAGCTGACAAGAACTGTGAAAATCGCGCCGTCGGACTTGCTAGCGTCGGCGTGCATCACGGGGATGGTGCTTCCGCAGATCGCCAGGGCCACAACGATCATGATCGCGATCAGTGGGCCTTTGTTTGTCCAGCCGTTGGGTTCACCGGATAAGCCGAAATGGGTGGCAACGCGATCCGGCAATTGGTTCCACGAAGAGACGAATTTGGCCATGAGCGCGGCCGCGCCGATCCACGGCAACGAGAGCAACGCTTTGAGCGGTATCAACTGAATCTCCCGATTCTTCATTTAATCACAGGCGCGCGCCGTGGAGGGCGTTAATCCCCTTTGAAAGCGGGCCTCGCGCCCAATTAGACAATGGTAACCGAAGTCGCCGGTGAGCTCGATCTACGGTAGTAGAAGTGAGCTGCCCGGCCGACATGTTATGGTAGGAATGGTTCGAATCGGTGGTGTGGCGGCCCCGCAGGGGCGCGGCGCGGCATCGATCACTGGAGGAACTTTGCGCGTCTTGGTCACGGGCGGTGCAGGATATATCGGCAGCCACGCGGCGCGGGAACTGGTGCGCTGCGGTCACCAGGTGAGAGTTTTCGACAACCTGGTCAACGGCCATTCGTTCCTGTCCCGCGGTTTCGATTTCCTTCAGGGCGATCTGCGCGATGCCAAAGCGCTGGTGCAGGCCGTCGCAGGAGTGGATGCGGTCATGCACTTTGGCGCGCTGGCCAGCGTTGGCGAATCGGTGGAGCACCCGCGGCGATACTTCCAGAATAACGTCGAGGGGACCCTGCAACTGCTGGACGCTGCACTCGACGCCGGAGTTCAGAAATTCATTTTCTCTTCGACTGCTGCTGTTTACGGCAATCCCGAAGTCGTTCCCATTCGCGAGGACTCCCCGCGCGTTCCGATAAATCCGTACGGCGTGAGCAAACTGCTGGTCGAGAACGCGTTGGAGGCCTACAGCCGCGCTTACGGGGTACGGTTCATCGCTTTTCGGTACTTCAATGCCGCCGGCGCCGACGCCAGCGGGGAAATTGGCGAAGTGCACGAGCCCGAGACTCACCTGATTCCGTCGCTGTTGCTGGCTGCCGCCGGCGCTCGCCCGGAGGTGAATATTTTCGGCGACGACTATCCCACCCCAGACGGCACCTGCATTCGCGATTACGTCCACGTTTCCGATTTGGTTTCTGCCCACGTAGGCGGCCTGGATTACCTGGCCGCGGGCGGAGAATCGACGGCCATGAACTTGGGAACGGAGAAGGGATTTTCGGTGCGCGAGGTGATCGTCACAACCGAGCGGGTCACTGGGATCACCCTGCGCAAGAAAGTCGTCCCCCGGCGCCCGGGCGATCCGGCGGTGTTATTAGCCGATCCATCCAGAGCCCGGCGATTGCTCCAGTGGACTCCCACTCGTTCGCTCGAGACGATGATCGAAAGCGCTTGGAAATGGATGCAGTACTATCGGTCGCGGCCGGAGTTATTCAAGCCGTCGCCCGCTACGGCCAGCCCCCGATAGCGCGCTGGAGCCGTCCCGTTTGGATCGCGCCCACGCGACTCGTTCTCGCCGCACTCATCCGCGATTCGCCTCAGCACGACATTGCCGAAACTCGTTCTTGCCCAGTGTGTTACCCTACCCCGGTTCGCTATAACTGCATTGATATTCCCCAGGTGTAAGAGGGAGAACTGTGTCGCTTTCTGCGAGCGTATCCGAACGGCGTGCGTGGGCAGGGCTCGTTTTGGCGCTGTTGCTCCTGGCCATCGTTGGACTCGCGCGCATGTGGACTACCATAAACCTCGTTTCCACTTATTCCTGGATTTCTCACACTCGCGAAGTGCAGACCACCCTCACCGCGATTCGAGCGGACATCAACGCAGCGCAGAACGCGCAGCGCGGCTACGTGTTGGTGGGCGGGCAGGGATACCTCGACAAGTACCGCGAAATGGCCGGCAAGATTCGACAGCATCTTGATGCCGCGCACCAGCTCACCCGAGACAATGCCGAGCAGCAAGCCAATCTCACCGCTCTGGAGGCGGTGGTCGATCGCTACGAAGAGCTGTGGAATCGCGCGATTGGAGCGACTGCGCTGAACCTTGCCGATCCTGACTTCCAAAAACAGGTTGCTGCCGAAGCCGATGCGCCGGATCCGCAGGCCGCGGAAATCCTGGGGCAGCTCGAGCAAGAGGAAGCGACGCTGCTGGACCAACGTCAAAAGCGGGCCGAAATTCTGGCTCGCCGGACCGGTATCGTCGCTTTAGTGGCGTTCCTGGTGGTGGTGATATTTCTGGTAGTGAATTTCGGGTGGCTGATGTCCGAGCTGAAGGACCGCATAAGAGCCGAACGCTCTCTGGCCGAGCGGGCAGCCGAGCTGGAGGAGAAGAACTCGCAGATACTGCAACAGGCCAGCGATCTGGAAGCTTCCAACCTAAGCTTGCGCGACCTTTCCTCGCGGTTGCTGCGGGTGCAAGACGAAGAACGCCGCCGTGTGGCTCGCGAGTTGCACGACAGCACCGGCCAGGCGCTGGCGCTACTTTCCATGAACGTTGCGGCTCTGCAACAGGAAGCCGATCGCCGTGATCCGGTCCTCGGCAAGATGGTCGGGAGCGTCGAAGAGTCGGTGCGCCAGCTTTCCGATGACGTCCGGACGATTTCTTACTTGTTGCATCCACCATTGCTCGACGAGATGGGGCTGCGGTCGGCGGTCCGTTGGTTTGCCGAGGGTTTTTCCGAGCGCAGCAAGATCGAGGTCAACTTGAGCCAAGTCTCCGATCCTGGGCGGTTATCTGCCGACCTGGAAACAGCCATCTTTCGCGTCGTCCAGGAATGCCTGACGAATATTCACCGCCATTCGGGTAGCTCCAAGGCCTCCATTCGGCTGGAAAAATGTTCGCAGGGAATCCTGCTGGAAGTGGCCGATGAGGGTAAGGGTATTCCTGCCGAAAAATTGGCGGGTGCCGGTTCGGGTGCGCGATTGGGGGTCGGGTTGCGCGGGATCGGCGAGCGCGTGAAGAGCTTCGGCGGGGACCTCAATATCGAATCCACTCAACAGGGAACGACGATTAAGGTGATCCTGCCGATCGTCGAGCGGGTGAACTAATTTTCTGCGGATGAGCTTGGACGATGATCCTGGGTCGGATTCTTGCAGTTTGGGCCGGCTGACAGAATCGTTCAGGAACGCGTTCGATCCACGGTCAGCTGGTCGCCCACCTGAATTCTAGTTTGCAGTACCCTCAAGATCGCGTCGCGCGCCACAATTCCTACGATTCGTCCCTCTTCGAGCACCGGCATCTGGTTGATATCCCGCTCGCGCATCCGATTTAGGATTCCCAGCACGGACTCCGCCGGCGCGGCCCACTGAATTTCGTCTATTTTGCGCATGGCCGCCTGCACCGAGGTGTTGCTCCATTCCTCGCGCGGGCAGTCACGCACCGCGTGCAGCGTTACCAGTCCCACCGGCACACCGTTGCCGGTGACGATATGGCATCGCCGCCCAGTGCGCAGCACTTCCTGGACGTAGTTTTCGAGGGACATATCGCGCGGCACGGTGGGCACGTCCGGTGTCATGATGTCGGCCGCCCGCAGTCCTGCCAAGGTCGATTGAATAGCCACCTGCGCGTAGGTTTCCTGCGCCGCCGTTCGCAAGAACCACCCGATAAACGCCAGCCACAAACCGTTTACCCAATTGCCGTTGAACGCCTGCCACACGCCAAAAAGTATCAGCAGGTAAGCCAGCAGTTGTCCGCTGCGCGAAGCGATCCGCGTGGCTTTGGCGAAATCTTTGGTGATGCCCCAGGCGATGGCACGCAGGATGCGCCCGCCGTCCAGCGGGAATCCCGGCGCGAGGTTGAATGTAGCCAGGGCCGCGTTAATTGTGCACAGCCACCCCGCGGCCGCTCCCAGCATTTCGTAGTGGCCCGAGTGGTGCGCCAGCAGGTAGAAAACGGCCGAGAGAAAGTAGCTCGAAATGGGCCCGGCAATGGCGATATTGAATTCCTGGCCGGCGGTGGCGGCTTCCCGCCCGATTCGCGCCAAACCGCCAAATACAAACAGCGTTATCGATACCACCGGAATTTTGTAACGTATCGCCACGACGCTGTGGGCCAGTTCGTGAAAAAGAACCGAAGCGAAAAACAAAAAGCTGGTGATCACACCGAGCGACCAATGTTGCGAGGGGCTCCATGCGGGGTGCTGAAAGTTGAACTGCGTTCGCAGCGATAGCGTGATCAGCGCGAAAATAATGAACCAACTTGAATGGACGTAAATCGGGATACCGAACACCCGTCCGATCCGAAATCCACCGTTCGGCGTCATGGCTCCGCGCTAACCCCCAGGGTCGAGTATAGCAAGTCTAGGGTGCGGGTCTGCGTTTCTGCACTTCGTGGAGGATGGGACACGAGGATCTTGCTCCGCCCCCGGTAAATGCCGCCGAATCAATGAACGAAGTGTGGCCGACGGCATGCTTTTCTCCAGTGTGTCCGAGTCGCTCAGGCCATCGCAAAAAATCAGTTGGCCCAGAGCGGCAGAAACGCGACGACGGTGCCAGAGTCGTTGGCTTCCTGCGCGCCGAGAGGAGCAGCCATGACAGCGATACTGGATTTCGGCGCTGTGGGTGGGTTTATCGCAGGTTCCCTGTTGGTGGCGTGGGCGCTCGAGTGGTTCAGCCTGCTCGCCTTGATGAGTTTGATGCCCCTGCCAGTTCGCCCAGCACCCAAAGCCATTTCGATAGCCGGCATGCCCGGCAAGCCACCCGCGAAACGAATGCGCGAATTGCCACCGAGGCAATGATGAAAGGCTTCGATGCTCGATCTTCCATCGCACCAAAAGCGGATGGATTGACTGCCGGCAAAAACCCTGCGGGCGGTGTCGCTCCTCTCCCAGCGGCGCCGCCCTGCCGGCGCCTACCTGAACGTCCGGCTCGGTGTGCTACGATGAACCGCCACGGACATCCGGCACATTCCGATGCGGTTTCTCTCTGCAGCCATCCCCATTCAGGAATCACTCCAGCAGCGCCCAATCGTCGTTCGCGTCACGATGCTGCTCCTTTTGTTGTCCATGGGTAGTGCCCAGACGTCACGCGCCCAGCAGTCCACCCAACCAACGTCGACTTGGGACAGTCCCGTGCGCGAATTGGTGTCTAAGCTTGCTGCCGCCGGGAGCGTGCGGGGCAATGGCGCCCTCGAAGTACAAAACATGTGTTCGCTGGACGCCTCAGCGGCGGCGTTGATCCAGCACAGCCTACTGGTTCAACTAAGCTCGAGAGGTTTTCGGGTGATGACGTCCCCAGCCGACGGGAGTGGGATGCCCACGCCACCGGCGATCGACGTTCGCGTCACCCTTTCCGAAAATCTCGCCGGTCTTATTTGGATCGCCGAACTCCGCAGCCCCAGCGGGAAGAAAATTGTCATGCTACCGGTGCCTGTGCCGCCGGGAATTTCGGCTAACGAGGCGCGTCCAGTTCCGTTGCTTGAACGCACGGTCATCTGGCGGCAGGCCGAGCCCATGCTCGATTTCGCGCTGGTGGGCACGCCCCCGCAGAGTTCGGCGCAATTGATTGTGCTGTCGCCGGAACGCGTGGCTTTCTACAACCTACAACAGGCTACTTGGCGCCTCGCGGCGTCCTCGGCCATCGAGCATGCTCATCCTTGGCCGCGCGACCTTCGGGGGCGCATCGAAGTAGACTCCGAGAAACTCTCGATATACATGCCGGGAATTTTCTGCAGCGGCACGCTGGGTACCGAACTAGGTCTCTACTGCGCGCCAGCAGACGACAAGATGTGGCCGGTTGATGGCAATAATCTGGCCGATGGCAGCGTGAGCCGCGGCGGCAGCCTCGCCAAGCTTGATCCCGCGCGAAACTATTTTTTGGACGCGCTTCAATCCCCAAATGCCGGTGGCGCGAAATTCGTGCCGTTCTATTCCGCGGCGTTGCTGAGCGGCTATCACCTTCGTCCGGTGATTCTCGCGGGCCTGGATTCGAACGCCCAGCTCCACGAGGGCGGCGATGAAATCACCTCTCACTTTTCCGGTTGGGGCAGCGACATCGCCTCGCTCAACGACGCGTGCGCCGCCACCTCCCCGGTGTTAGTCACCGGCGCGGGAGACGATACTTCGATGGACACTATCCAGATTTTCCAGATTGCTGATCGTCAGGCGGTAGCCGCCAGCCAGCCCATTTCGTTCGCCGGTCCGGTGCGCACCTTGTGGGCGGCCAGCGACGGAAATTCGGCACGAGCCATTTCGCAAAACCTGGAAACGGGAGCTTATGAAGCGTCGAGCATTTCAATTACTTGCGGTCGTTAGCATCGGATGTTGCGCGCTCTCATTGCGCTCCGCGCGGCGTCCCCATTACGGGGGCACCCTGCGCGCTGAGGTCGGCGCGGCGGTGCTCTCGATCGATCCCGCCTTCCCCACCGATACCGCAGAGCAGAACAACGTCCGCGAAAAGCTGCTGGCTTTGATGTGCGACCGTCTGGTTACGCTGGAGGAGCACGGACAGCCTAAGCCCGCATTAGCGACATCCTGGCAAGCGGCGCCCGGTAACAAACTGTGGAGTTTCCGGTTGCGCCCAAACGTGATGGCACAGGATGGCGCGCCGCTCACCGCCGACGACATCGTCCCAGTCCTCGAAGCCGCCAACCCGCGTTGGCGGATCGCCGCGGCCACCAATTCAGACGGCTCCACAATGCTGAATATCGAACTGCCCGGCTCCGATCCGAGCCTGCCGGTGGAACTGGCGATGCCTCGCAATTTTGTTTTTCGTCGCAGTGCGAACGGCACGCTCGTGGGCACGGGTCCGTTTCAAGTCAGCGCGTGGCAAGCCGGGCGTCAAGCGGTGTTCAGCGCATTTGATGCGGCGTGGCAAGGTCGCCCGTTCGCCGATTCGATCGAGCTGAAGATGGGACGTGCGGTGCGCGACCGCTTGATCGACCTCGAAACGGGCAAAGCGGACTTCGTGGACGTGCCGCCGGACGAAGCGCGCCGCGCCGCCGACCGCGGTGCGCGGATCCGCGCGTCGCTGCCGGACGAACTCTTATCGCTCGAATTCAGCCGAGGTCCGCGCGCGGCCGAGGATCCCGCCTTCCGCCATGCCCTGGCTCTTTCCATCGACCGCAGCGCGCTGGTCAACTTCGTTCTACAAAAACAGGGCGAAGCCGCCGGCAGCCCGCTGCCGCAATGGTCCAGCGGCACCGCCTTTCTGTTTGCCGCCCCCCCTGATCCTGCACAGACCAAGCAACTTGCGGCGCAATTCCAGAACGCTCCGGCGCTGCTCTTGGGCTATGATGGCGCCAATGCGCTGGAGAAGGCAGTGGCCGAGCGCATCGCGGTCAACGCGAGGGAAGCGGGCATCCACGTCAACGTCCAAGCCGAGTCGGGTGCCGGAAACACGTTCGATGCAAGACTCGTTCGCCGCAAGATGATTTCGCCGGTTCCGCGAATCGCGCTGACGGAATTGCTCCGGCAGTGGGCGCCGCTGGAAGGTGCGGACATGGCTCCGTTGTCCGATCCGGCCGCGCCGGAAGATTTATATGCGCGCGAGCGCGCGGCCATCGAAAATGATCGCGTGATTCCGCTGGTGTATTTGCCGGAGACATTTGGCTTGAGCTCCCGGATGCGGGACTGGAAATCTCCGCTCCCCGCTTCGGGTGATGGTTGGCCACTGGCACAGGTCTGGCTAGAGGGAGAAGGCCCGTGACGTTTCGCAACAAGATTTTCGTGATGTTCACGCTGGCGATTATTTTGGCGGTAGCGGTGGTCGCCACCGGTGTCACCTACTCCGCCCGCGAAGCTTTCGATGACCTC
Source organism: uncultured Acidobacteriota bacterium (assembly GCA_963725655.1). Classification (GTDB taxonomy): domain Bacteria; phylum Acidobacteriota; class Terriglobia; order Acidiferrales; family UBA7541; genus CAVRXT01. The sequence goes on from CAVRYY010000002.1 coordinate 695,007, forward strand.
AACGCGCGGCGCACCACTGCGCTCATCGGCCAATTCCAGAACGAATTTTCCAGGCGCGGCTTGGACATCGTTCGCCGCACCCAAGGGGTAGCGGACGCCGAGGCCACCGTGCGCATGGCCATCGAACTGGCCCGCCCGCAGGCGGATGTGTCGTTGTATGTCCACGACGCCACCGGCGTCTCGCAACAGCATCAGCTCGATTTCCTCGATTTTGTCGGCAGCGATGGCTCCATTATTTCTTCCGCGGAATGGCCCGCCCGTTTCGGCTACAAAATGGATTGGCTCAACCAAACACCGGACTGGGTAAGCGTCGGAGCGTTCCTGACGCGTATGGATAGTGATTCTGGGCCGAGCTTGGCGTTGCTGGCTGTCTCCACCGTGCGCGTGGGTGAAAAAACTCTGTACGTCGTGGGGGGCGAGCGCCTCGGCAAGGAATTTCTGGCTTCCCTGGTTCTGCCCTCCGGGATGCGCGCCCTTCTCTATCGCAACCTGGATTCCAATTTCACAGCGGCCAACCTGATCGACGCTGGCGGCCAGGCCAACGACGCCGATCGATTCGCCGCTCTGATCGCCGAGGAAAAACAGGGTCCCAGCGAGCGATCGACCGAAATTTATTGGACCCACGATCCTGCCAGCGCCGAGATGTTCCACATCATGCCCCTGTGGGGCCGCCAGAAGGCTTTATTGGGGCTGCTCCTGGTGGGCAGTTCGGAACGCGAGGTGGTAGACCTGGAGCGCCGCATCCTCCTGATCGCTTTTGCCGTGGCGGTGGTCGGCGTGCTGCTGGGCTCGCTGATCAGTTGGTGGGCGGCCGCGCGCATCACTCTTCCGGTGCAGAAGCTCGCCGCTGGAGCGGAGCAGGTGGCCCAGGGCAATTGGTCCGCTCACGTCGAGGTGCATTCGCGTGATGAAATTGGAAAACTCGCGGCGGCCTTTAATCAGATGACCGATCGGCTTGCCGACCAGCGTGACCGCCTGGTGCAGACCGAGCGTGTGGCCGCCTGGCGGGAACTCGCCCGCCGTCTGGCGCACGAACTGAAGAATCCTCTGTTCCCGATGCAGATCACTCTCGAGAATTTGCGCCGCGCGCGCGCCGAGCATTCCGAACAATTCGACGAAGTGTTCCAGGAATCTACGGGCATGTTGGTTAGCGAGCTCGACAATTTGAAATCCATCGTCGCTCGCTTTGGCGATTTCGCGCGCATGCCTGCGCCGATCTTGCAGCGCGTGAACCTCAACGAAATCGTTCGCAACGTGGTGCGTGTTTTCGAAAGCCAGTTCAGCGCGGTGGGGCGCCCGCAGATTACCCCCGATCTGCACCTCGACGACTCGCTCCCGCCCATTCAGGCCGATCCGCTGCTGATCCACAAAGTGGTCGAAAATCTGGTGCTCAACGCTATGGATGCCATGCCCGCCGGGGGAACGATCTCGGTGGGTACTTCCCGGTATCAAAACGCGGTGCGTCTCGAAGTGACGGACACCGGCGCAGGCCTCACGCCGGAAGAGACCAAGCACCTTTTCACGCCCTATTACACCACCAAACAGCACGGCACGGGGCTGGGTCTGGCCATCGTTCAGTCGGTGGTCAGCGACCACAACGGAACGATTGGCGTGGAGAGCGAACCCGGCGCCGGAACCACCATTCGTGTCGACCTGCCGATCGCGCCTGCCTCGACGCTGCAATTGGAGCCCGTCGGAAAAATATCGGCGTTGTCTCCGGTGCAAACCCGCTCGCTGCCGCCTGGTGGGTCTGAAGATACGGTGCCCAATGGACCCGCCGATGAGGGTGCGACAGTCGCCGCGGATCAGGAAGCGCCGGGCGAAAAAGTAAGCGCGCTATCCCCTGTGCTGCCTCGCAACCCCTTGGACCCCGAGCATGAATCCGAATTACCGCATGCCGCGACATCGGATGAATCCGTGGATTACGCGGACGAGCACCCAGGGCTCCCGCAAGGGCTTGGCGAGGTGACCGCGGAACCGCCGGATAGCCCCGAGCGAGAGGAAGACTAATTCTCGTGGCTAAAGCACGCGTGCTGATCATCGACGACGACGCCAACACCCTGGCGTCGGTGGCCCGCGCGTTTCGTCTGGCCGGCCATGACGCGGTGGTCTGCGACAACGCCGCGCGCGCTCTGGAAATCGCAAAATCGGAACGCTTCGATTTGATCCTGTCGGACGTGGTAATGCCCGGGAAAGACGGCATCGCGCTGCTGGAAGAACTCAAGACCGCAGGAGTCGCCGTGCCGGTGGTCTTGGTCTCCGGCCAGGCCACCATCGACATGGCCGTGCGCGCGACGCGGCTCGGCGCTGCTGATTTTCTGGAAAAGCCCCTCTCCACTGAGAAACTCTTACTCACTCTCGAGAACGTGCAGCGCGTCTCCCAACTCGAGAACGAAAATCGCGAGCTGCGCCGTCGGCTGGGCCGCCATCATCTGGTGTGGCAAAGCGCCGTGATGCGCGACCTGATGGCCCAAGTGGAGCGGGTGGCTACCAGCGAGACGCGCGTTTGCATCCGCGGCGAAACCGGAACCGGCAAAGAACTGATCGCGCGAACCTTGCACGATAAAAGCCCGCGTTTCGCCGGCCCTTTTATATCGCTGAATTGCGCCGCAATCCCCGCTGAACTGATCGAATCGGAATTGTTTGGACACGAGAAGGGCGCCTTCACCGGCGCCGCCGCGAGGCACATCGGTAAATTCGAGCAAGCCCACCAGGGAACTCTGCTGCTCGACGAAATTGGCGACATGCCCCCGAATATGCAGGCCAAGCTGTTGCGCGTCCTGGAGGGGAATGAAATCGAGCGCGTCGGTGGCAGTCGTCCGGTGGCCGTGGATGTCCGCGTAGTGGTCGCCACCCATCGTGATCTCGAAGTGCTGGTGCAGGGCGGCAGCTTCCGCGAGGACCTCTACCACCGCGTGGTGGTCTTCCCGCTGGTCATCCCGCCATTGCGCGAACGCCCCGAAGACATCCCTGTCCTGGCCCAGCATTTCGCCCAGCAAGTGGCCGAGCAGAATAACTGGAAGGCGAAATTATTTTCAGCAGAGTCGCTCGAAGAGCTGGCCGCATATCCCTGGCCCGGCAATGTGCGCGAGCTGCGCAACGTGATCGAGCGGGTCTTGCTGCTGAGCTCCGCGGACTCCGTAGATGCCGCCACCGTTCACCGCGCTCTGCCGCGCGCACCGGCCGCCCCCGTTCCCGCAGCCTCCACAGGCGCGACATCCGATGCAAGCGCTGGTGGCGGCGAACCCGCAGGCAACTTGACCGCGCGCATGGACGCCTTCGAGCGCAAAACGATTTTAGCCGAACTCCGCAGGCACCAGAATCACGTCACCAACACCGCCAAGGCCCTGGGGCTGGAACGTAGCCACCTCTACAAGAAGTGCCAGCATCTGGGCATCGATTTGCACGCGATCCGCACCACCGCCCCCGAATCCTAGCGCCGTTCTGAGCACTAATCAGGGCGCCGCCGCAGGAATTTCTTCAACGCCACATGAGTGACTCCGTACATCGCCACGAGCGCTGCGAAGATTGCTGCCAGGTGAATCGGCGCTGGACCTAGCGCCCGGTGCCATACCGGATCGCGAAACGAAAAATTGTAATTGTTCGCAGAGCCGGGGAGTCGCGAAAGCGGCACCACCACCGCCGCGATCCCGCACTGCAGCAGCCAGCCGCGCCGATCGTATCCCGTTCGCCGCAGTGCAAATATCAGCGCCACCGGCAGCAACAGATGAAAGAGCGAGAGCAAGCGAAGCCAGACCGGATATTTCACATCAAAGAGGTATTCCGTACCGCCAATCAAATGGTGATGCGTCACCAGCCGCCACAGCGCATCGAGCGTCCAAACCGAATCGATCAGCAGGGAAGATACCGCTTGCGACGAAAGCAGCAGCGCGTTGCTAGTCCACAGTCCGAGGCAGCCGAGCAGAATCGCCAGATCGCATAGATGAATGAAATTGCTGAAGCCCCAGTAGCGCCAGTAGCTCGGAACCCAAGCCAGCAGCCACGCCACAGCGCACCATCGAGCCCAATCCGGGATCAGTTTGTTATCCGTCTCAGCCATCTTCGGCAGATCGCCTCGATCGTGCTGTCTCGCGAATGCACCGCATCGTAGCACCCGCGCATTGCCCGCACAGCATCATCATAAGCGCCAGCGGCGGAATTGACCCGGGCCTGGAACCACAGAGTGCCCGCGCGATTGACATCCATACAGCCGGTTATTTTTTGACCCTGACAGGAACCTGTGGCTAGCATGGATTCTGGGGCGACTCTTACCCGAGTCGCCCTTTTTTATTGGTGGCGAACCACGGCGCGATCAAACTTCCGATTCACGCATTTACATCACGGTGCCCCACTCTCCCGAGGTTTTCGGAAGGGAGGGCGTCTAGTCTTTCTACGCGTTCGGAATTCAGGCAGTCCCCGACCAACGCGGTTGGCCTCGAGGCGCTCATCATGCGAAAATCCAAAATGTGAATGCGCCAGCGATTGCCGAACTATCCGTTGCAGGTCTTGCTGCGGCCACCGGCACACTGGCATGGGGAAGTTTTCTGCCCAGCTCGCAACTCTTTGGCGCCACGATGCGCCACACCGGCAATCCCCAAGCCATGGCGCTAACCTTCGATGACGGGCCGAATCCCGCGGCCACTCCTCAACTCCTCGACTTGCTCGCGCGTCACAATATTCACGCTACATTTTTTCTGATCGGCAGCCGCGTCCGGCAATTTCCCACCTTGGCGGCGCGCGTCGCCGCCGCCGGGCACGTCATCGGTAATCACACTGACACTCACCCGATCCTCACGTTTCAGTCGCCGCGCCGCATCCGGGCCGAGCTCGAAGCCTGCCGCAGTGCGATCGCCGATGCCATCGGCCACGATCCGCAATGGATGCGTCCCCCGTTTGGCGCGCGCGGCCTGCAAGTAACTGCCGCCTTGCACCGCGCTGGTCTTGGCGCCGCCATAATGTGGTCGGCCTGGGGGAAGGACTGGAAAGAAAAAACGCCGGAGGGAGTAATCCGCCACCTGCGCCAGGCGCGGGGCGGCGACATCGTCCTGCTGCATGATGGCGACTACCGCGTCCCGGAAGGGAACCGTCAGCACACCGTCGACGCGCTAACCATCCTGATCCCGCAGTGGAAGTCCGCGGGCTTACGTTTTGTAACTTGCGATCAGATCGTTCCGCCGAAGAAACCCGGGCTCGCCGGCGCACGCGAATAACTCCTGCAACGCTCCGCCTCCTCGGGGTAGAATCCTAGATATGGACGACAAACGGTTTTACGACGAAAAGCAGGAAACCAAGGAAATGGAATTGCGGTGCCCGCACTGCCGCGAGGAAAATAAGTACCCCGTGCGCTGGATGGTCCGCACCAAAAAAGAACGCCTTCAGCCCGGCGCCAACGACGACGATAAGGCCCGCTTCGGCAAGGCTCGCACTTATATGGTTCGCGTCGACGACATGGTTGCTTGCCGCAACATCCGCTGTCGCAAACGCTTTGATCTGCCGGGCCAGACCGTCATATTGACCTGATCTTCAGGCGATCGAGATCGTTAAGCGCCCGCTAAATCTCCGGGTACATATCGAAAAACGCATCCAACGATTGTTTCAGCGTCTGCTCAATTTCTTCGCGGCTGCCCTCGATCAAGTGCATGGTCACGCGCCCGGCGCGGCCATTCTTCAGCGCCACGTTCGCGTCGCTCACCGCATCCAGATCCTCGGCGGGGAATAGCCGCATTCCATACACCAGCGCCAGCTTGGCCATATTCCTATCTCCTTCCGGCGGAAACTAGTTCGTCCGGGTCCCGGCCGGAACGTTATCCCGGCTGGCGTTGAGTACCTCGCGAATCTTACGCGCAAGGTCCCTCAGTCCGAAAGGTTTTTGCAGGAACGCCATCTCGCCTTCCAGGATGCCGTGCCGGGCGGCAGTGTCGCTGGTATAGCCGGAAATGAAGAGGATCTTCAACTGAGGATGTTCTTCCAATAAGCGATCGGCCAGTTCTCGGCCGCTCATCTTGGGCATCACCATGTCGGTTACCAGCATGTCCAAGGGGCCCTGGTAGCGGCGCGCCACCTCCAGCGCCTCCGCTCCGTGGCTGGCTTCCACCACGGTGTGCCCCATGTCGCGGAGGTATTGCGATATTAACTCGCGGACACTGGTTTCATCTTCAACCAGCAGGATCGTTTCCGTGCCCTCGAGCTTTTCCAGCGGGCTGGCCTGTGGCTCGCTGTTTTCCACCGCTTGTTCCACCGCCGGCAAGTAGATCTTGAACGTGGCCCCGTGGCCCACTTCGCTGTACGCCCAAACGTATCCGCCGCTTTGCTTCACGATGCCGTACACCATTGCCAGCCCCAGGCCCGTCCCTTTGCCCTTCTCCTTGGTGGTGAAAAATGGCTCGAAGATTCGCGACTGAATCTCCTGGGGCATTCCACAGCCGGTGTCGCTCACGGTCAACACCACGTAGCGTCCGGGACGGACCACCGGCCGGCGGTGAATGTAGGTGTCGTCGATTGCCACATTGCAGGTCTCGATCGTAATTCGCCCTCCGCCAGGCATAGCGTCCCGCGCGTTCACCGTCAGGTTCAAGAGCGCTTGCTCCAATTGTCCCGCATCTGCCTTTACCGCGCGTAGTCGCGTTCCGGGCCGGAATGAAACTTCGATGTTTTCGCCGATCAACCGCGGCAACATCTCGATCATTTCCGCGATCACCCGGTTGACGTCCAGCACTCGCGATTGCAGCACTTGCTGGCGGCTGAACGCCAGCAATTGCCGGGTCAACATCGCGGCTCGCTGCGTTGCTCGCTCCAGCTGATCGAGATTGTTTCGCGCAGGGGCGCTGGCGCCCGGGGCCAGCCGGGTGGACAGTATCTCGAGGTGCCCGCGCATGACCATCAGCAGGTTATTGAAATCGTGCGCGATCCCGCCCGCCAATTGCCCGATCGCCTGCATTTTTTGGATCTGCCGGAGCTGGCTTTCAAACTGAATCCGTTCCGTGACGTTTTCCGCCAGCACCTCGTAATACAGCCGCCCCGTTTCGTCGGAATCCACTCGTCCGCCCAACCGCACGTTCACGCTTCCGCCATCCTTGCGCCGCCATTGCACTTCCGCGCCCTGGACGTGATCCTTTTCGCGCAACAGTTCCAGTAGCCGTGCATGGTCACCGGCGTTCTCGCAGATATCCGTTTTCATGTTCCGGGCGCGCAGTTCTTCGTTTGACGCATACCCCAGCATTTCTGCCAGGGCGCGGTTCACCAGCAGTAGCTCCCCCTCGTCGGTGAGCCGGCATATTCCGTACGGCGCCTCTTCGATCAGGTTGCGGTAGCTCATCTCGGTCCGCTGCAGGGCCCTTTGCGCGCGAAGCTGCGCGGTGACGTCCAGCGAAACTCCGATCACCCCCTGGATCGATCCGTCGCTGCCGTGCAGCGGCTCGACGTGTGTTTCCAGCGACCGCCCTTTCCAGTCGAATTGAAATGCCGAGGGTTCACCGCGCAGCGCGCGAAGGTGCGGCTCGATCGGCGGCTCTTGCGGTTCGGTCATGTAGTATTCGCCGAGCGTCACGCCAGTGAGCTGATTCGGCCGCAGATCGAACGCCTCGAGCCCCGCACCCAGCGACGAGGTAAAGCGCAGGTTCGCATCGGTGGTCCACAGGATCGCGGGCATGCGCTCCACCAGCAGGCGCAGCCTGGCCTCGCGTTCGTGGCGCTCGGCTTGCGAACGCTCCACCGCCCCGAGCATGCGGTTAATCTCGCGTTCCAGATCGGCCAGTTCGTCATCGCCCCCGGGCACCAGGCGCGCGGAGAGGTCGCCGCTGGCCGCGATCGAGGCGACGCTGCTTTGCAACGCGGCCACGCGGGCCAGCACCATTCTTTCGAGCAGGATGATGGTCAAGGCGCCGAATAACAGACCCGCCCCGGTGAGCCACAGCAGAAATATCGTCTGGCTCGATTGTCCTTGCAGATAAATCGCTCGAGGCATCGTCAGCTTGAGCACCAGCGCCGGTTGGCCCCAGACGTCGTCCACCAGACGATAGGCATCCACCGCGTTTCCCGCAGGCCTTACCACCGCCGGCGATTCCTTCGACAGCAGTGCCTGCAGCGTGTCGCGGTTCTGGGAGCGGGCAAAGTCTTTCAGCGGCACCACCGTCAGCGGCAAGTGCGTCGTTTTCCCGATTTCCCGCACTTCGGATTCGCTCAGCCGCCGGCCCATCACCAGCGTTCCTTCCGCCGGGCCTGTCCCGGCACTCGTGTGCACCGGCTGCGAATCGACCAGCATCGGGCCTTCCGCCGTCATGATGATCCCGGAAATGCTCTCGGAGGGCGTAGCCGCTCGTCTCAGGGTGGGGATCGAGTCGAGCTTAGCGTTTAGCTCCGGAGAGATCGGAATCTCGATCCCTCGCTTGCGATCGTACTCGGCCGCAAACAGGACGTTATCGTCGGCATCGGAAATGGTAACGACGTCGATATCCAGCTGGGTAAAGGTGGAAATGGGGAACTCAGATTGCGGATAGCTGGGCAATTGCCCCTGAACGAAGGCGTAAGTCTGGTTCCAGCAGCTGTAGTCCTTGTTGTTGCGGTCGAGTGTCGATAACTCGTTCTCCAGACCGCTGTACGCCCGGCCTAGATCTTCGCGCGTATAGCGCGCTTCCAGCCGTGCAAAGCTCCGCAAGATGACCAGCCGCGAGACCATATACAGCCCAGCCACCAGCCCAAATATCGTAAAACACACAATTAGCAACGTCTTCTCGCGCAGCGAGAGCCGGGACAGAGTTACCGGAGGTGTGAGAGGGCTGCCTGCCGCCAACATCGCTTTTGAGTATAGTCTGGCGCCCCGCTGACCTGTCCCATCGGCCAGTTGGGTGGGTGTCCTAATTGCCGATAGCGCCCCCGCTAGCCCCGTCCCGGTTGATTACCTATGCAACTCGGCATCGTTCCGCGCGGTGGCCAGCGGACATACACCGGCACGATCCCTTGTCGCCGACTGCGGTGAATGCTAGCGTGACACAGGCCCGAGAGCCGGAATCCAGGGGAGTAGCACAGCAGCACTAAAGGGGAACGAAAATCGAAATAACGGCAGCGCCAGTATACTCCCTTGGATATGTATGAAAACAAAAGACGGAAATTCGCCGAATGCCGGCAGTTTGCGAATTACGCGAGGCCAAATACACTCCTGAGCTACTTCAGGATCAAGAAAAACCAGCCGGGCTCGCGCCGACGGTTTGACGCGGCCAGGCAACATGGAATGGGCCGGGACCGCACTGCGGTTTCGGAACAACTGGCCTTGGCGAGTGCCTCTCGCAAGCGTAAGCTGATAGACATCGGTGGGCCCACCGCGCGCATCCGAACTCTGAGAGACTCGAAGAGAGAAGGGTGGTCCATGACGTTTCACTTCAAACTCCGCGCTGTCCTGCTGCTAATCGCGCTCGCACTCATAATCCCAACAGATCTTGCCGCCCAAGATTCAGCGCCTCCTCCTCCGATGAATCCGGATGCCTCTGTACCTGCGCCCCCGAACCCCGACGCCGCGCCACCCGGTCCATTAAAGCCGGCGCCCGCTTCACCCGCGCCACCATCTGCCTCAGTGCCAGCAAATGAGCCGGCGACGGCGCCTGTGGCGCCGGGAACGAAGCTCGAATTGCCCGTGGGCACCCGTCTTCCGCTGGTTCTTCACAACGGCATCACCACTCGAATTGCGAAGCCGGGCGACCCGGTGTATCTGGAGACGCTGTTCCCGGTGATCGTCGACGGCAAGATAATGGTCCCGGCCGGGTCCTACGTCAGCGGGGAAGTCACCGAAGCGAAGCGCGCCGGCCGCGTGAAAGGCCGCGCCGAGATCAGTCTGCGTCTCAAGGTCCTGATACTCCCCAATGGCTACATCGTCAATTTCGCCGGAGCTCCGGCGGGCGCGGGAACCGGTGGTGGGGAGAGCATGGACAACGAAGGCAAGATCAAAGGCGACAGTGACAAGGCGTCGGACGCCGGAACGGTCGCCAAAACGACGGCGGCAGGCGCAGGCATCGGAGCAATTGCCGGCGGCGTCAAGGGGCTGGGTATTGGCGCCGGCACTGGTGCCGCGCTCGGTCTGGCTGCCGTTCTCCTCTCGCGCGGACCCGACGCGCAACTTCCCCGCGGCACCACGCTCGACGCGGTGCTCGACCGCCCTATCTATCTGGACGCGGACAAGATTCAATTTACGGATCCGGGGCACGCTTCCACCCTCCCCGGTCCCACCAGTCGTGAGCCGCAGCGAAGCCGCGTGCCCTTCTAGCATCGTTGTGGCGCCCCCGCTTCGCGCAGCGAGGATGACAGGGGCGCCAGCGGTAGTCTAAGCTTACGTCTCGATGTCGGGTCCCAATCTGCTTCATCTCGGAGTGGCATTTGCTTCGGCGTTCATCGCGGGTGCGATCAACGCGGTCGCCGGCGGCGGCACGCTGGTTACGTTTCCGTCGCTGATTTGGCTGGGGCTGCCATCGGTGATAGCCAACGCCACCAGCACCGTGGCGATCTGGCCGGGTTCGCTCGGCGCGATGTTTGGTTTTCGTCGCGATTTGCGCTCGATCGAACCACGCATGTACGCGTTGTTGATTCCCAGCTTGGTCGGCGGAATTGCTGGTGCGGTGCTCCTTCAATGGACTCCATCGAAATTTTTCGACAAGCTCGTTCCGTTCCTGATCCTTTTCGCGACGCTATTGTTCGCGGTGCAAGGCTACGTTCAATCCAGGCTGAAGGCCGAGAAGCCGCGGGAGCGCCGCTCCGGGAGTTGGTTCGCCGGCGCAGTGTTCTTCCAATTGCTGGTGGCGCTCTACGGTGGCTACTTCGGCGCCGGGATTGGCATTCTGATGCTGGCGGCGCTCGGAATTCTGGGGCTCACCGACATCCACCAAATGAACGGGCTGAAAAATCTTTTTGCGATGTCCATCAACGGAGCCGCCGCTGTGTATTTTGTGTGTGCGCATATGGTGCAGTGGCAGTACGTGGTGATCATGGCCATAGGCGCGGTGGCTGGAGGTTACAGCTGCGCAGGCATCGCGCACCGAATTGGAGGTGTCGCCGTGCGGCGCATCGTGATCCTGGTGGGCTTGGCGATGGCGATCTCGCTTTTTATCAAGCGATGACCGAGACGTAAGGCAGAAACGCCTTGATTCATTTGCTGCAACCGAATGGGCCTCGATAAAATCTTACTTAGGTAGATCGACCGACGTTGGCTGACGCCTGTGCCATCACAAGGACAACTAGATGATTTTCCTGAACTCCCGATCACTCTCCTGCCGAAAACTGGTTGCCGCCGCCTTGCTCGCCGCCTCACTACTTTCGATCGTTGCCCGCGCCGGTGATTCCCCCAATCACGCTGCTGTTCTCAGCCACTTGAGCGCGGTGATCACCTGGTACCGCGATCTGACGGCCAAGGGTCCCAGCGTCGAGATTCCCAGCGACGCGATCTTTCAGGACAACCTCCAAGCGCTGGCTTCGGAAACAGTGCAACTGGCATTCCAGTCCGCTCGCGCCGAAGTCGCTCTGGCTGCCGATTCCAATCCCGCGCCGGCCGGCGAATCCGGGGCAGAGGCGTCGTCCGCTCCCAATTACACGCAGATGCAGATCCAGGTGAGCCAGCGCATCACTGACAGCGAAGCTAAAGTCGACACGCTCAACAAACAGATCCCGACGGCTCCAAACAGAACCCGCAACAGCCTGATCGCGGAGCGTGATGCGCTGGTGGGCTCGCTCACCTTGGACAAAGCGATGCTCGACGCGGTGGGCAAGATGGCCGCTTTCGTTGAAACCACCAGCGAAAATAAGAAAGGCTTTGAGGGCAGCATCAACGAGATGGCGCGTTCGGTTCCTGAGGTCGTGGAAGTCTCGCCGCCTTCCGGGGTGCCATCGGCCAAAGAAAAGGCGGCCCAGGCAAAGGCAGCAGTGGCGGCAGCAGCGCCGAACTCGGCTGCAGAGAAGACTTCTCCTGGCCTGATCGGGCAAGTGGTCGGTCTTTACGGCGAACTCAACAACGTGCGCACCATCAATCGGCTGCTTGCGGAAAGTGAGCGCCTCCGCCAGAGCGCGACCGACTTGCGTGCACCGTTGCGCGATAGCCTGCGCGCCACGGCACAGCGCGGGCAGGAACTCTCCGCGCAAGCGGCCCAGAATGTCGCCTCCAACGCCCCGGTGCCGCCCAAGCCCGCGCCGGCACCCGCACCCAGGGCTGCTGCGGCACCGAATGGCGCCGCCGCGGCGAATGCCCACGCGGCGCCCGCTGCGGAATCAACCACCAAGGAATACGCTGACCTCACCCGCCAATTCAATCACTTGTCCGCAGCGCTCCTGCCGCTCAGCCAGGAACTGGTGGTGCTGGATCAGAGCCGGTCTAACTTGAACGAATGGAAGCGCGCGATTACCGAGCAATCCAAGCACAATCTGGTTTCCGTGCTCTTCCGCGTTGGGAGCATCGCCCTGGCGTTGGTTATCGTTCTGATTCTTTCGGACATCTGGCGGCGACTCACCTTCCGCTACATCAAAGACGCGCGGCGGCGCCGGCAGTTTCTGGTGTTGCGGCGCTTCGTAGTGGGCTTCCTCATCGGTGTGGTGCTGATCATGGGATTTGTCAGCGAGTTCAGCTCGCTCGCTACCTACGCTGGGTTCGTCACCGCGGGCATTGCCGTCGGTTTGCAGACTCTGCTTTTGTCGGTCGCTGCGTATTTCTTTGTGATTGGCCGGTACGGTATTCGCGTTGGAGATCGAATTAGCGTCGCGGGAGTCACCGGCGACGTGGTGGATGTGGGCCTAGTGCGGTTTTATCTGATGGAGCTGGCCGGCACGGGCGTCGATCTTTTTTCCACTGGACGAATCGCAGCGTTCTCAAATTCCGTGCTTTTCCAGGCCACCACCCCGCTGTTCAAGCAGATCCCGGGCACCGAATACGCCTGGCACGAAATCGCCGCGACGCTAACTCCCGCTGGCGACCACAAGCTGGTGCAGGAGAAATTGATGGCTGCGGTGGGCGCCGTCCACGAAAAGTACGGTGACGCTCTGCAGCCGCAGTACGGCAGCGCCGACGATCGCATGGAGATTTTCCTAAAGGCGCCAGTCCCGGAAGCCAAGCTGCAGTTTGTAGATGCTGGGCTGGAGCTAGTAGTCCGCTACCCAGTGGATCTGCGCCGCGCCTCCGAAATGGACGATCTGGTGGCCCGGGCGTTGCTCGATGCGATGCGCGGCGATCCCGCGGTAAGCGCCGGAATCGCTGGGACCCCCAGAATCCGAGCCGCAGTAAAGGGCTAAGTTCTACGCGTGGGTGCTTTGACCCGCCGCAAAGCGAAGCGGCGAGTATGGTGCGATGTCCAACGACAACGCCTCGCCCAAGATCGACTCCGCGACTAAGCGCGCGGTGATGGGCGCGAGCAATATTCCATTACGATAATGTCCAGTGGCGATGGTCACCCCTGCCGGGCCCGGCGTTCCAAATCCGCTCACCGGTCCGATGATTGGAAGACGATCCGGAGTACCCGGCCGAAGCCCCGACCAAGTCTCTACAATCTCCGCGTTTGCCAACGAGGGCGAAAGCTCGATCGCCGCGATCAGGATTTTCATCTGCCCGGATGGCGTGATCCGCTTTTCGTATCCGTCCGTCTCGAGCGTGCTGCCTGCTACGATCCGTCCGTCTGGACGCGGCACAACGTATCCTCGATGGCTGCGCAGCACGCGGCTCGGCCCCGCCGTCAGCGGACGCAGCGCTACCATTTGACCGCGCACCGGATGGACCGGCGCGTAGGGTCGAATCCCCTCGATCAAGCCTGAATAGCATCCGGCAGCGACCACCACCTGCCCGGCCGCGATCTCGCGACCCGCGGCGATCACCCCGGTGCAGCGCTGCTTCTCGATGGTGAGCGAGGTGATTTCTGTTCCGCTATGAATCTCCACTCCGCGCCGTGCCAACGCCTGAAACAGTGCGTGCCCCAAGGCTCTGGGATCGGTGGTGGCTTCGTCGGTGAGCCATGCTGCGGCGCCTGGGTTCGATCCGATGGTTGGTTCTAACTTTTTCGCATCGGCCAAAGACAGGGCCGTGGTCTTCAGTCCCAGCCGCAGATGTTCGGCGAGAAATACGTCGCGCTCCATTTCCGCTTCGGGCCCCATGAACAGTTCGATGGCCGCTTCGCGCCGGACGAGAGGAGCGCCTCCGGCCACGCTTTCTATTTCGGAGACCCACGCCGGGTAGAGATCGAAGCTGGCCTTCGCGAGCGGAAACAAAGCGGGCGATTCGGAAGGCTCCGGTGACGGCGAGAGCATTCCCGCAGCGGCCCAGGAAGCTTCGCGCCACGGTTCCTGGCGGTCAAGAACAGCGACGCGGAGTTTGCGGCGCGCTAATTCCCAGGCAATCGCTCCGCCGATGATTCCGCCGCCGACAACGAGGGCGTCGAATGATTTCATGGGAATTAGTTTAGCAGCAAGCCGCGCCAGTCCACACGGAGTGATCTGTTCGGAGCCGGCTGCTGCAATCTAAATTTCAACGGGAAGGAAAAAATGAGATGAACGGCCCGCAAAACAAGGAAACCGAGCAGGAGCGCTGCCAGCGCAATCCTACAGGGAATTGACTAACTCGACCGACAACAGATACGCCTTCTGTGAGAGATTTTGCGCCCGCGCCAGGTCCGCTTCTTTCATCGCGTCATGTGCCTGGTCCAGAAACACTTTAATCTTTTCAACCAGATCGTTTTGCGCTGAATTGAGCGAATGCCCCGAGGCCTGCTGCAAGTTCTTTTCCGCCCCGGCGATGTTCTCGTTGGTCTTCTGTTCGTACGCCGCTTGATCGGACGGGGAAAGTTGCGGCGAGAGCTGCGGGGCTGGAGTGGTGCGCACGGGGGCGCTGACTTCCGGTTTCGGTTTGGGCGGCGGGGCAGCCGGCTTTACCGGTTCGGTGGGCGTCTGGTCATCAGTTTCCGGCAAGTCCACTCCCGGATTCGACGGCGCTTTGACTGTGGGAGGAGTCGCCGGCGTGGGAGTTGGGGTGTTCGACGGAATGGGTTTTGCCGGCGGCGCGTTTGCCGCCGGTACTTGCGCCCGCGCCTTTTTTTCCGCGCAGCCCCCGGAAAAAATCGCCACAGCCAACGCAATCGGCAGCACCGCCCATGCGGCGCGGCGGGTGCGCGGACGTGCGGTAGCGGCTGTTTCGGTGAAAGGGCCGGCCATTACTTTCGTCTTCCTTGAGAAAACGGTTCACTGTAGGCGCGTGCTACCGCCGCCGCGGTATCGGTCTTGCGGCTAAACGGCAACTCGATTCGGAATGTGGTGCCTCGCCCAGGCTCCGAATTGAATTCTATCGAACCATTGTGCAATTGCACAAATCGAAAAGTGTTGGCCAACCCGATCCCTGTTCCGCCCGGGCGGGTGGTGAAAAACAACTCAAAAATCTTGCGTTGATTTTCGGGAGTGATGCCGCGGCCGGTGTCGCTCACCTGCAACAGCGCGCACTCTCCCTTCTCAGAAAGAGATACGGTTAGCCGCCCGCCGGGTTGCATGGCTTCGCACGCATTCAGCAAGAGGTTGAGCACCGCTTGATGAATCATTGCGCTGTCCGCTCGCACCGCAGGGAAGCGGGGAGGGAACACTGTAACCAATTGCACCTGGGCCCGCTGGATGGCCGGCTGCGCGCTTTCCAATACTTCGGTCAGCAGCGCCACCAGGTCGGTCTCCACCAACACGATTTCCACCGGCCGGGTGAAATCCAGGAACGTTTTCACGGCGCGGTCCAGGCGGTCGATTTCCGAATCCAGCATTTTGGCGGCCTGCTGAGCCTCCGGCTCCGGCGGCAGATTGCTCTTGAGGACTTCCAGCCACACGCGCATGGAGTTCAGCGGATTCTTTACTTCATGGGCCACCCCGGCGGTGACCCGCCCCAGCGCTGCCAGCCTCTCGGACACCTGCAAATGCGAGCCGATCTGCTCGATCGAATCCAGATCGCGCAGATTGACCAGCGCGCCCATGGACTTTCCTTTTTCGTGGATCTGCTGTGCGGTCACCGCAAACCGCCGCGGCCCCGCCACGCTATCCAGCTGAACCTCCACTGCATTCACCGGCTGGATATGGTCCCCTTCGATTTTCAAGGCGTCCCGCAACGGGTGGCCGAACGGAAAAATCTCTCCCACCCGCCGGCCCATCATTCCCGCTGCCGTAGCCGACAGGAATTTTTCCGCCGACGGGCTGATCAACATAGCGCGTCCCTGGGCGTTGAACAGCATGAGTCCGTCTTCCAGACCTACCATCACCTGATCCAGGTTTTCGCGAAGAGTGGAGAAAACTTCGCGGACGTCTCGCAGTTGCTTTCCGATCCGGCTGATCTTGGTGCTCACCAACCCCAATTCGTCGTGGCGCTCGACCGGCGCGAGGTCGAATTCGCCGGCGGAGATGCGGTCGAGTTGTGCGGAGATGCGCGCCAGGGGCGCCAACGATATCGCGCTGAGGATCGCCGCCAGCAGCGTTGATAGCACCACGGCCGCCAGGGCGACGATGCCGGCCGATTGCAGACCGGGGGAAACCTCGTCGCGCAAGAGGGTGGAAGACAGCGCGACGTGAATATTCCCAAAGGGAGCGGCCGATAAATTGAAGGGCACAGAAACTTCGAAAATCATCGGCTTGCCGTAGAGCACTTTCAATTGCTGCGGAAAGCTCGAGCCGACCAATTCGGAATACGGCGCACGGCGGGTGATGTTGCGGCCGCGCAAAGTGGGATCGCTGGATTCGAGCACTAGGCCGGAGCGGTCACTTACGGTGATTTCGTAGATGATCGGGGAATAACCCAGCGCGGACTCTTCGACGAAATTCAGAGTGCTGCTATTGTCCAGGGCCCGGCGAACGTACTCTTGCTCGTCCTCCGGCCGGGTGGAGGCCGGAGTCTCGCCCCGCTCAGCCGCTTCCTGCACCGCCTGCTCGCAGGCGCCCAAAACTTCCTGGGCCACGTAATGCGCGCGGTCGTCCGCCTGGCGAATCACCTGGCGGCTCAGGCGGGTAAGGAATAGCCATGAGACGCAGGTCACCACACCCAGGACCACCAGTGACGTTGCCACCGTAAACTTAGTCTTTAGACTGAGCGGCATACTTCCCGACCGCCTCGTATTCCTTGAGTTTGTTGTGGAGAGTTTTCAAGCTGATGGCCAGCAGCTCGGCTGCCCGGGTCTTGTTCTGATTGGTCGCGGTCAGGGTTTGCAGGATCAGCTCCCGCTCGGCCGCTTCCACCGTGGTGCCCACCGGGAAACGCAAGCTCGACAACTCCGAAGATTGGGTGGCGGGCGTCCGGCCGAAATCCGTGGGAAGATCCTGGCGTCCGATGATGCCGCGGTCGCAGGCGATGGCGGCGCGCTCGAGGACGTTTCGTAATTCACGCACGTTGCCGGGCCAGGGATAGGATTTGAAGAGCTCCATGGTTTCGGTATTCACCGCGGTGACGGTGCGGTTGTGTTTGGCGGATATGTCCTTGAGCAGAGACTCGACCAGGATCGGCAGATCTTCCTTATGTTCGCGCAATGGCGGCAGGTGCAGATGAAAAACGTTCAAGCGAAAATAGAGATCCTGGCGCAACAGGCCCTTGGCCACCGCCTGCTGCGGATCTTTATTGGTGGCCGCGATTACCCGGACGTCGATGGGCGTCTCGACCTTGCTTCCCAACCGCCGGATTTTCCGCTCTTCCAACACCCGTAACAGCTTGGCTTGGGTGGGAGCGTGCATCTCGCCGATCTCGTCCAGCAGCAGGGTGCCGCGGTCGGCCAATTCGAAGCAGCCCACCCGCCGCTCAGCGGCTCCCGTGAATGCGCCGCGCTCGTGCCCAAAGATTTCACTTTCCATCAAGGATTCGGGAATGGCGGAGCAGTTGATGGCGATAAATGGCCCATTGGCCCGTTGCGAGAGCTGGTGCAGCGTCCTTGCCACCACTTCTTTCCCCGATCCAGTTTCGCCGGTAATCAGCACCGACGCGGTGGACGGGGCCGCCATTTCGATTTGGCGCATCACTTCCTGCATCGGTTTGGAGGATCCGGCCAAATCGCCCAGCCGGCCTACTTCCCGCAGTTGGCGCGTGAGCGCGGCCACCGCCCGGCGATCATGATGCAGGGCCAGCGCGCGGTCGAGCAGCGCGCGCAGAACCGGCGCCTTCAAGGGTTTTTCGATATACCAAAACGCCCCCGCTTCGATTGCCTGCGCCACCCGGTCTTCGCTGCCACGGCCAGTGATCGTAATCACCGGAATGTTTCGGTTCTCCTCCAGAATTCGGCGAATCAGCTCCAGGCCGTCCATGCCGGGTAGTTCCACGTCCGCGAGCACCACTGCCGGACGGAATTCCACCATTTTCTCGAGCGCCTCTTCCGCGCTGCCCACGCCCAGCACTTCGCATTGCCACTTGCGAAGCAACGCCTCGTAGCCCTTGCGTGCGTTCTCCTCATCCTCGACGATCAGGATGCGGTCTTCCAGTCGGTTGTCGGTGTTCATGGTCGGAATAAAACTGTCCTTGGACGAGTACTCAACCCGCATGAATCTAGCAGCGACCAGCGGCGCGTGACAAGCAATCACTGCGGACGACCCGGCGCTCTCCGGGTTTCCGCCGGCGCGGCGAATCCTCAAGCGAACAGAGGGCTTAGCCCATTTTCGTCTTTTCTGTGGCCAGGTCCAATAGGAAAAAGCAGGTGAATTCCTGAAACACCCGAGACTATCGCTGCCGGAGGTTAGTTTAAGACGCGTGAAGCGCCAGGACCACGCGCTCGCGCCTGCTAAACATGGAGAGGAATCCCAAGATCTGTCGCAACGGCATGTATTTGCGGTCGATTAGTTTCATGCCGTGTTTAGCTCCGTCGGCCGGCAGTATTTCCGCGCGCGCATCCACCCACGATCCCTTTACATTCCCGCGCATATCGCACGGCGCGATGCGCACGCGGGGATTGTTGCGGATGCGCTTCACTTTGCCGGTATCCCCGATGGTGTAGAAATAGATTGTGGCCGGTGCGCCGGTGGGTGGTTCGCTGGCGAACCAGACTGGAGTTCGGATCGCGGTACCGTTCTTGCGAACGGTCTCCAGGCTCATATACTTTTGACCGGCGAAGATCGCGAAGGGTGTGGATTCGCTCATGGTAATTCCTCACGTTTGCGGAATTACCTATCTTACTGCGCCCCACGCCCGCACCGAAACGAATTCCGGCAGGGCTATCGCGCCGGCAGGGTCAGCGGGCGCTCCAGAATGAGTTCGAGCTTGGTTTCTTTGTCGAGGACCACGTCCTGCCCGAGCCCGGAAGCCAATAGATACGCGGTCACACCGGCCGCCGCTGCGCCGAGGGCCGCGCCTTTCTTTCCGCCGGTCTTCGCTGCGGTGAATGCGGCCATTGCGGCGGCGCCCGCCGCCGCTTCGGCTTGTTCCGCCGGCGGATTGTTTCGAGTTTCCACTTCGCCTTCGTGATTTTTCCCCACCTTCACGGTGCGGTCGCTTGGGATATCGAAAAGGTCGGCGACGATGGGAATTCGTCCGCCCGGCACGTGGATGTCATCGAAGGCCAGCCACAGGCGACCTCGGCCGGTTTGGTTCGGAGCGTCCACGCGGCTCACACGAGCGCGGATCTCGGCACCGGCGGGCAGCCACGTACCATCCAACGTGACCAGTGGCTCGAGCGTCCGCAAGGTGAAGCGTTTTCCACGTTTGTCCACCGCGGTGCTCAGCGCGTCCTGCAAGCTCACCAGAAAGCGGGTGCCGGTCTGCACCTGGAGAGGCCCTTGCGCATTGCCGTATGAGGTATCCGCCGGCGTCGAATCGGAAGGCGCGGAAGCAGTGGAGGGCGGTGGCGGAGCTTCTTCTTGCGCGAAAGAACTGAAAGCCAGAACCAACAGGCAGGCGGAAAGAAATGCCAATCGAGACGCAAATCTCCGATCCATAGATAGTCTCCCTGAATTTAGATGGCCGTCCTTCCGGGAGGTGGATCGGCGGAGAACATACTATCAGATGAGGCGGAGGCCTGAAGGGTGGTCCCCGGGCCAAGGAAAGATTGGGGAATGGAACGCTTTACGGACGCGGTGCGGCTGCGCGAGAACGGAGAAAGGCGACTGCCGAGGAGGCAGAAGCTTAACCGCGAAGCACCCAGTTTTCGGGTTTGTCGACAAATTGGAATCCGTAGCGCGGCCACGGTGCGGCCGCACCCTCACGGCGAACGGCTTTGGCGCGCCCAACGAACGTCTCGCTACCGCTCACCAGAAAAACGTCTACCATGGCATCCTTGATGAGTTGCTTGGTTGCGGTGCACAGAAATCCGCCGGCGCTGACGTTTTCGGTGACGGTCGATTCTTCAAATGCCGCACCGCCGGCGTCCACACCGCGCAGCTTGAGGGGCACCTTCATTTGCACGCGAACGTGCTGGCGGCGTTCCGGTCGCTTGGCTTCCAGTTCGCTGGCCAGACGCGTTTTCAGGTTCTTGAAATCGATCGGCTTTTGGAAAACGCATCGCGCTCCCAAATTCGCGCAATGTTCGTTGTAGGCTTCGGCCGATTCGCCGGTGATCACGAACAGCGGGATTTGCGCGGTATAACTCAGGTTGTGCAAACTCTGAACCAGCTCGAAGCCGGTGAATTTCGGCATCATCAAATCCAGCAGGATGGCGTCCGGTTTGTGCTCCAGCGATAGACCCAGGGCTTCCTCGGGGTCGCCGGTCTCGATAATTTCGTAGGTATCCGACAATCGCAGACGCAAGAGTCCGCGCATGGCCTTGTCGTCGTCGACGATTAGAATTCGTTGCATGACTGGGTCCCCCTCACTTGCTTCACTACACCGACGTCAATGATTCCAAACGGGCCGCCCGGCCATCCAACGCTTCGCGTATCTTCTTCGCCAAGGCTTCTCGGGTGAACGGCTTCTGCACGAAAATGCTTCCCGGATTCAGCACTGCGTCTTTATTGAAGACCTGCCCGGTGTATCCCGACATGTAGACGACTTTCAGCTCCGGCCGCTCCTGGATCATCTGCTGCGCCAGGCCGGGGCCGTTGAGCCCAGGCATGATTACGTCGGTCAACATCAGGTGGATCGTGCCGCGGAACCGTTTGCTGATCTCCAGGGCATGGGCGCCATCTTCCGCTTCCAGCACGGTGTAGCCAAATGCCGCCAGTATGTTGCGGGCGAGCTTTCGGAGGGCTTCTTCGTCTTCGACTACGAGAATGGTTTCGGCTCCTTGTGAATCTTTCGCGCCAGCGGCCGGTGCGGCGCTCGCGGCCGTTTCCACGGCGGCTTCGACGCGCGGGAGGTAAATCCGGAAGGTGGTGCCCACGCCGATCTCGCTTTGAATGTCGATGTAACCGCCGCTCTGTTTCACTACGCCATACACGGTGGAAAGGCCCAGGCCGGTGCCCTTGCCCTTTTCCTTGGTGGTAAAAAAGGGCTCAAAAACGCGCGCCTGGGTGGCCGCATCCATCCCGGTACCGGAGTCGGAGACGGTCAGCAGAACGTACGGTCCGGTCTTGACGGGATAGGGGTAGCGCCGGGCGAAGGCATCGTCGATCTCGGTATTTTGGGTCTCGATCACCAGTTTGCCGCCGCGGGGCATCGCGTCGCGGGCATTGACCGCAAGGTTCATCAGCACCTGTTCGATCTGGCCCTGGTCGGTTTTGATGTGGCTCAAATTCGGTTCGAGGCGCGTGGTCATCTGGACGTCTTCGCCGATCATGCGGTCGAGCATTTTCTTGACGTCGACGATCACCGCGTTGAGGTCCAGCACCTTTGGTTCGAGCACTTGCTGCCGGCTGAACGCCAGTAGCTGGCGCGTCAACGCCGCGGCCCGCCGTCCCGCATGGAGTATTTCCTCCACGCTGGTGCGTTGCGCCTCGTCCGGACCGATTTGCTCCTGCAGGATCTCCGCGTATCCGATGATCAGCCCCAGCAGATTATTGAAGTCGTGGGCGATTCCTCCCGAAAGCCTCCCTACCGCCTCCATCTTTTGCGACTGCCGGAATTGATCTTCCAACTGGCGGCGGCCGGTAATGTCGCGGTTGACGATTACCAGTTTCCCAGCCACTTCCGTGGTGCCGGTGATGGTGCTGGCGGTCGATTCCAGGGTGCGCCAGGTGCCGTCTTTGTGCATCATCCGGTATTCGATTCTTTTTCCCACGCCGTTCGCCAGTGCTTCGGCGGCCGCCTGGGTTACCTTATCCTGATCGTCGGGATGAACCTGGGACAGGGGAACAGTATTGTCGAGCTCCGCACTGGTATATCCAAGGATTTTTGCGTAGGACGGACTGTTGTAGATTCGACGACCATCCGCGCCGACGACTGCGATCATGTCCGCGGCATTCTCGGTAATCAGACGAAACAGTTCCTCGCGCTCAACCAACTGCCGGCGCACCAGGTGAATCTGCAGCTGCTGGTAGATGGTGTAGACATCGAAGATCAGTACCAAGCCCACCAGACCCCGCATGGCCAGGTTCATCTGGGTAGGATCAAACTGAATGCCTCCATTCCGCAGCATCGGGAATGCGAAGGAGGCCAAGCCCAACGAGAGAATCAGTGTGACCAAAACCGCGGCCCAGGAGAGCCACCACTGGCGGCGCTCGATCTTGCGAATGCGGGGAAGCGGTGAGGTTTTGGATTTCTTCACAAGAATCCTTGAGCCGGCGCGACGAGTCGAGTCGAGTACCTGACGGACGTGAGATAACCTGCTTTAGATCACTCATGGTAGCTTGCCGGACGCGCGGCGTATGGGTGGTGTGCAAGTTGCTGCGCCTATGAGTTAACGGCTACGCTAATACTCGGTAAAATCATGTATAGAGCTAAGTGATTGCTAACATTCTGCTTCCCGTTTTGACCTTGGGTCGAGTCATTCTTGCATCTTCTTGGAACCAGTATAATTACGAATTGTCACCGCCGTTGCTGTCCCTCATCATGCCCAAAGTGGGACCTCTGCTACGCGCGCCGGAATCTGGCGCATCCCGCTAAGTCCTCCCGTCGGAGTTCCTTAGCGGGGAATTCCCGGATTTGAACCGGTTTGGTTCAGCTGTTGCAAGGAGACGTCTGTAGTTCAGGCTCGCAGCGGATCACTTTGCATATTCGAGGGCTGCGGCCCGGCTTGCGGTCCACCAAGGTCCAGCATTTAAGACCCGGAATCTAAGGCGATAACCATGGCAACCGAAATAAGCGCGATTCGAGATTGGGAATTACCGCAGTTGGAATCCGAAATCGAAATCATCGCGGAACAGCCCGCGCCCATATCGATTTTGATCGTCGACGATGAAGACAGCGCGCGTGAGCTGTGCCGTGACGTGGTGCTGGAGTGCGGCTTTCACGCGCGGATGGCCAGCACCACCGAGCAGGCCCTTGAGGCCCTCGACGATCATCCGGTGGACATTTTACTCACCGACCTGCGGGTGCCTAACCTCGGAGGCCTGGAGCTTCTCAAGCGGGTGCGCAAGCTCTATCCCCAGGTGGGGGTGCTGGTGTTGACGCAGTACGGCGCGATCGAAACTGCCGTCGACGCCACTCGCTTAGGCGCGGAAGATTACTTGACCAAGCCTTTTCACGTCGCCGACCTCCGCAACCGCCTACAACGGGTGGTGCGGTCCCGCGAGGCGGTTCGCGAGAACCGTGTGCTGCGGGAACAGCTTCGCTCGCACCCCGGCTTTGCCGGCTTGATCGGCGCGTCCGCCAAGATGAACAGCATCTACCGGCTGGTCGAGCGAGTGAGCGAACACTCCTACCCGGTGCTGATCCTCGGGGAGAGCGGAACAGGCAAGGAACTGCTGGCCCGCTCGATCCACTTTTCGGGCTCGCGCCGCAACAAACCGTTTGTCCCGGTGGACTGCACCGGACTGGTCCCCACGCTGGTGGAAGCCGAGCTCTTTGGGTATGTGAAAGGAGCTTTCACCGGCGCCACGCACAGCAAACACGGCCTGATCGAAGCCGCCAACGGCGGCACCTTATTTCTCGATGAGATCGGCGATCTGCCCATCGATATGCAGGCCAAGCTACTGCGGGCGCTACAGGAAAAGGAAATTCGTCCGGTAGGATCCACTGAGCGTGTGCCGATCACGATCCGGGTGATCGCCGCCACCAATCTGGACCTCGAGAAGGCGGTGCGCACCGGGGCGTTCCGGCAGGATCTGTTTTTCCGGCTGAACGTGGTGCAACTGAAGTTGCCGCCGCTGCGCGAGCGCAAGACCGACATCCCGATACTGGTGAATCATTTCCTGGAAAAATTCAGCGAGCGCCATGGATTGGGCCGGGAGATTTCGAGCGATGCCATGGCCCAGTTGCTGGCCTACGATTGGCCCGGCAACATACGTGAGCTCGAAAATGCGATCGAGCGCGCGCTGGCCTTGAGCTCCGGGCCGCTGTTGCACGTTGCGGACCTGCCCTCGAGCTTGCAATATTTCGTCGGCGACCGTTTGCCGGCAAGCGATGTGGTGATTCCACTGGAAGAACTGGAACGGCGCGCGATCCTGCAAGCCTTGCATGAAGCTCACGGAGACAAGCTCGCCGCGGCGCACCGCCTGGGCATCGGGAAGACTACGCTCTACCGTAAGTTGAAGCAGTACGAAGGGCTGGCCCGGCCGACGTAATCACTTCTTTGGGTCCGCGCCAAAGCACTAACAATTATCTCTTTCCAAAAGCGTTCCCTCGACAACACCTTCAGAATTCCGCAGGCCACTCTGGCGTTTTGGCTGGCGATGACCTCTTCCGCCCGGCTGGGCCCCATTCCGCCAAAATCTTACCCGCGTCGCGCCCATCCCGCATGGCCGCCCGATCGAGGGGCTGGAGAGGCGACGCGTAGCGGTGACACGCGCTGGGTGCGATCTGTTTTTTGGTGGGAGTGAATTGGGGATTCCCATGAGGGAACGAGGGCGGGCCGGAATGGGATCGAGGCAAGGGCGTTAGAAGGGTGCGTAATTGGCAAAGTGCTTAATCGGCCCGATTTAATTGAGTTGGGAGATGGTTGCCAGGTTGCTCTTCAGGGAGTGAGTTGTGAGGAGCAATTAATGAATTATCGCACGAGCATCGTTGTGAGGCGGCACAATCGCCGCGTCTTGGAAGTGGTTGTTGGGCTGGGGCTGGTCAGCCTGTCGTCGGCGGTGGCGTTGTTTTTAGGGATGGCCAGGTGATTGGCGATGACGCGCCGCCCCGCTAAAGAGCTGCCGAAGGTGAAGCAAAAATCGCTGGCGCACAGCCGCCCAGGTCCTCGTGCGGGGCCGCGGGTCGGTTCAGGGCCGTGCATCCCGGCGTTTACGCGGGCGCCGTCGGCTGGGGCCAGCGTTCAATCGAAGATGCTGCAGACCGAAAAATTGGCCGCACTGGGCCAGCTCGTTTCCGGAATCGCGCACGAGCTGAATAATCCGCTCACGTCGATCGTGGGCTACACGCAGCTGTTGCTGGGCCGCGGGCTGGCGGATAAGCACATGGCGGAGGCCAAGAAGATCTTCCAGGAAGCGGAGCGGGCGCGCCGGATCGTAAAGAATTTACTGTTCTTCGCGCGCGAAACCGCTCCAGAAAGATCCCCAGTACAGCTGAACGAAGTAGTCGAGCGCACGGTGGCGCTGCGCAGCTACGAACTGAAAATTGAAAACATCGCCATTGAAACCGATCTTCTCCCGAATCTGCCGCGCACCATGGCCGATCCTTATCAATTGCAGCAGGTGGTGCTGAATCTGTTGGTTAACGCGGAGCAGGCACTGATGGAAAGCCGGGGCCACGGAGCGGTGAAAATCAGCACCGGATACGCGGGCGGGGATCGCTTGACGCTGGAGGTGGCCGACGATGGTCCGGGAATGCCGGCGGAGGTCGCCTCGCGAATTTTCGAACCGTTCTTTACCACCAAGCCGCCCAGAGATGGAACGGGCCTGGGGCTATCGATCGTGTATGGGATCGTTCATCAACACGGCGGAGAAATCTCGCTGGAGAGCCGACCCGGCGCCGGCACCAGGATCAGAGTCGAACTTCCGCTCACTGCCACGGCTGCGGTGCGCCCGCCGGCGGCGCCGGCGGCAATCGAGGCGGCCGAGCTGAAAGCGCGGCCATCCCGAATTTTGGTGGTGGAGGATGAACCCACCGTCGGCCAGCTGATCGCCGATGTGTTGGGGGAGGACGGCCATCAGGTGGATACCGCGCTGGACGGCCAGCAAGGATTGGCGCGGCTCGCGGAGGCAAGCTACCACCTGGTGATCTGCGATCTGCGGATGGCGCGTCTGGATGGGCGGGCATTTTACGACGCGCTCGCAGGGGCCAGCAGCAATCTTCGCGACCGGATCATATTCATCACCGGAGACATACTGGCGTCGCGCACGCTGGAATTCCTGGAGCCCAACGGGTTGCCGTACTTGGCCAAGCCATTTTTGGTGGAAGAATTGAAACTCGCAGTGAAGCACGCGCTCGAGCGTCCTGCGCTATGGAGCAGCGTGCCGGCGGGAGATTCACGGTAAGCCGCGAAAAAAGGGAAGCCGATACTCGCGTCTGAGGAGATTCCGGCGTTGGCAGAAGGAGCCGGGTAATCGCAACCATGACCGACCAACGATTCGTTTTGCTGGCCTCGATCGATTCGACGCTTCCGCCGAAATTGATCGAAGCCATACGCCAACTGCCAACTGCGCCGGAAATTCGCGTCGCGTTTACTTTGCGCCAACTCGGCGCGTTGCTGGAATTCTACCCACCGCAAGTGATCGTGGTGGATGAAACCCTGGTGGACGGCGCGGAGGACTTGGTGCAAAAGCTCATCGCGGCGGCTCCGGTGATCTTGCTCGCTCGTCCTGAAAGATTCGGCAACGCAGCGCGCATATTGGTCCGCGAAGACATCGAATGCATTGCCCAAGCCGGGGAATACGTTTCGTTGCTGGCCGCGCTTGTTGAGCGGCACGTGCGCTGGGCCCGCCACCGCGCTGGCGCCGGACCAACGGCAACGTGGGCGGAGATGCCGGCAGAATTCGCGGAAGTGCTTCGCCACGAAATCAATAATCCGCTCACCGGTATTCTCGGCAACGCCGAGATGGCCCTGGCCCACCGCGAGCGCCTGCCCGACGCCGCCGCGAAACGGCTCGAAATCGTCGTCGATCTAGCAGTGCGGCTGCGCGAGACGATTCGGCGTCTCAGCGTCACGCGAGAGATTCAGGCGCCCGACGCGATTCACTCTGCATAGAAAACTCACGAACTTCGCTGCTTCTGCCCGGCGATAGCCGCTCGCCACTTTCGGCGGTGGACCTGCTCCCGTCGAACCTTCTGGTTGACGCGTGCCTCCGCCATCCAGATATTCCAAGCCGTCTTTCGGGTGCTGGGGAATCGAACGTCGCGTAAGCGTCACCTGCTACCGCGAATGGTTCGCGCAAATACCGGGTAACATGGTGCCATGCCGGTCACAGAAGAATTGCAGGCGCCGCCCGTGCCCGAAGTTGCCGCGAGCTCCCGGCCCAGTTACTGGACCCGGGAGCCGAGCGCCATCTACGCTCTTCTGTCTGTGATTGCCGTGGTGCCGTATCTCAATACCCTCATGAACGGATTTGTGGATGACGACACTCTGCAGGTGTTGGCTAACCCTTTCATTCAACACCCCGGGCACTTGCGGCAAATATTTACCGCGGATGCGTGGGCGTTTTATGGAGCCTCTGCGCTAAGCGACTTCTATCGTCCGCTGATGAATTTGACCTACCTGGTGCTGTGGAGGATTTACGGCGCAGTTCCGGTCGGCTATCACATTGCAAACCTGGTGCTGGAGGCCGGCGTTGTGTGCATGGTCTATGCGGTGACGATGCGGTGGACTCGGGATCGCGGTATCGCGTTCTTATCCGCTGTGATTTTCGCGCTGCATCCCATCCATGCGGAGTCAGTCGAGTGGATCGCCGACGTCACCGATCTGGAATCCACGCTGTTTCTTCTGCTCTCATTCTGGCTGCTGCTCTCGCTTCCGGGACGCCGCCGCAGGCGATGGCTGTGCTCGGCCGGGATGGCGCTGTGTTTGGGCCTGGCGCTGCTCGCGAAAGAGGCGGCGATCGTTTTTCCGGCGGTGGCAACGGCGTTCGAGTACGGCTATCGACGCGACTACAACGAAGTCCGTCCAATCGCCAAACTGAAGCGCGTGATTCCGCTGTGGCTCGTCGCCGGCGCTTATCTCGCTTTGCGGCAACGAATGCTTGGCGGATTGGTGTCGATCGATACCAAACCTAATGCCGGCATGCTGGAAACAGTATCCACGGGATTTTCGTTGTTCGGTCACTACGTCGAGAAGCTGTTTTGGCCGGTGAATCTGATCTTCACGTATAGGATTCCCCATCCGCATGGCGCGGCCAGCTTGGCGCTGTGGGCAGGTGTGGCACTCGCGTCACTAGCGATTGCATTGATCCCGCTGCTGCGAAAGAAATACCCGGTAATTTCGTTCGGTTTGGTATGGCTGCTGATGATGCTGTCGCTGTCGCTCAATATTCATTGGCTGGGAATGGGAGAATTCGCCGATCGATACGTTTATGCCCCGTCGCTCGGGTTCGCCTGGATCATGGCCTGGTGCGGCATGGCCGTTTGGAAGCGTATCCCGGAGGATGCAAGGATCGCGCGTCTGGCGGTGACCGCAGCAGCGGTGCTGCTCGGTTTGGTGTGCGTGGGGTCGACGTTCGCGCGAAATCGCGATTGGAGGAGCAACGAAACGCTGTACACCAAAACGCTGCAGCAGGAGCCCACCGCGGCGCGCATCCGCGTAAACCTGGGCATCGTCTATTGGGAGAAGCGCGATTTCGAGATGGCCAAGCGAGAGTGGCGGCGTTCGCTGGAGGATTCGCCGCACAACGCATTGGCGCTGACCAATCTGGGAATGGCGGCGGTGGAGGAGAATGACTTCGCTGAGGCGGATCGCGATCTGAACGAGGCGATCCGGTATTCACCGAAGCTGAACAGCGCGTTCATGTGGAGGGCCGAGCTTCGCGACAAACAGAACCGCCTGGCGGAAGCCGAAGATGATTTCGCGCAGGCGGCGGACATCGCGCCGCTCAGTTCGATCGTGCGCCGCGAGTTCGGCCGCTTTTACCTCGAGCATGGCCGGTTGCAGGACGCCGAAGAGCAACTGCGACTGGCAACCGAAGGCACACCGAACTACCTGGTGTGGGACGAACTGGGTAAGGTCGAACGGGAACTGGGCCGCGAGGATGAGGCGGCGAAAGCGTTCGACGCGGCGCTGGAATTGAATGCACTGGACAGCGATGCGCATATAGGTCTGGGCTCGATCTACGAGAGACGCGGCGATCTCGAGCGGGCCACGAAAGAGTACCGAGCGGGCCTGCTCATGGTTCCTAGCGATCCCACCGCGCTCGCCGGCCTCGCGCGCATGAAGAAAACGCCGCAGCAGTAAACGCGGGCCGGCTACAGCCCCAGAATCCCGAAGGCTTCCCGCCAACGAATTGCCAGTCAACGATGCCGCGCAACCCGAGGGGAAGTTTGGTTCATCTAGATATGCGAGCCTGGGCTGGCGCGACGGTGAAGGTGCTCCCGGTTGCATCTGGCGACGGCGGAAAGATATCCTACGGGTCGAATTTTCTCTTCTGGCGACGAGGTAATCATGACTTCCCGAATTTTCAGGCCGGTCTTTGTGTCGGCGTGGCTCGGTTGTTGGTTGCTGGCCACGCCCGCGGCGAACCTGCACGCCGGACGGCCGCGAGCGGCTGCGCAGACGTCGTCGCAAACGGTGAGCATTTCGGGCCAAGAAGTCTGGACCGACACCAAGATCGACTTGCAATCGGGTGAGAAAATTCGCATTGCTTGCTCGGGAACCATCCAGGTGCCCGCGGACAAACAGGGCAATGCGCCGATCTCCGCCGGTCCGGACGGTCTCGCCCGGAGTTGGAAGGATCTGATGCGGATTTTTCCCGTGCCCGACGGCAATCGCGCCGCGGTGATTGGGCGCATCGGCGACGATGGCGCAGCCCAGCCTTTTGCTGTTGGCGCGGGCAAAGAAATTACGGTGATCGTTCCGGGGCGATTGTATTTAGGAATCAATCAGCAGAAGCGGGATGAAGCCGAGGGCAGCTACGAAGCCAGCATTGAAGTTCTGGCGCAGGGTTCCAAGACCGGCGGCTTGGTCGCCTACCCTCCGCCGGATACGCCCATTCCTGCGATCACCACGGCGGTCATGAACAAGATTCCGCGGCGGGTGGGCGACCAAGCCGGAAATCCCGGCGACATGGTCAACTTCGTGCTCTTGGGGTCGGAAACCGAACTGCTGGGAATATTCAAGAGTGCGGGCTGGGTTCAGGTGGATAAAACCAAGGACGACGCCATACTGCATGGACTGGTGGCGTCGCTATCCAAGGATGAATACCTGGAGATGCCCATGAGCGTCCTGTACCTCTTTGGCAGGCCACAGGACTACGGCTTTGCGCACGCCACCCCATTCAACGTGGTGAAGACCCGGAATCACCTTCGTGTCTGGAAGGCGCCTTTCGATGTGAGCGGGAAAGTTTTCTGGGTAGGCGCCGCGACGCACGACATCGGATTTGAGCGCGACGACCGCAACAACGGGCTCACTCACAAAATCGATCCGGATATCGACCTGGAGCGCGAGTACCTGGGCGAAACCTTCTACGAAACCGGGCTGCTCTCCCAGCTCACCCACGTCACGCCTCCGGACCCGCTCACCCAGGCACTCACCGCCACCGGCGGAAGTTTTCACTCCGACGGCAGAATTCTGGTGATGGTCTTAGCGTCAAAAATTGCGGAAACGAACTAGCGGTTCACCGGACACAATCTACAAGCCTCGCAGAGCTTGCGCCACCGGGCGCCGCGCGGCGCGAATGGCCGGCGGCAGCCCGCCAACCACTCCCATAAACAGGGCAAAGATAATTCCAGTCAACAACAGCACCGGGGTGATCCGAAACGCGAACGCCAGGCTGGAGAAGGTCTGAAAATTCATGGTGCTGGTGGTCAGCCCATTCAATGGAAGCGCGGCAAGACAGCCCACCACGCCGCCGAGGAAGGAGATCAGCAGCGCTTCAATCAAAAATGAAATCACCACACTGGGCCCGCCGAAACCAAGCGCGCGCATCGTCGCAATTTCCCGGGACCGTTCGGAGACCGCCGAATACATGGTGTTGAGCGCGCCAAATACCGCCCCAACCCCCATCACGATGGCAATCATAGTTCCCAGCACGACGATCAGAGTGGTCACCGCGCGCGACTGTTTGGAGTAGTAGTCTACCTCGCGGGTCACGTCCACTGACATGCGCGGATCGGCGGTCACCGAATCTTTGAATTGCTGCAAGGCGTCGGGCGATGTGAGGTGCACAGTCACCGACTGATAGATGGTGTCCGGCCGCTTATAAGTTTGATTCAAGACCACCGAATCGCACCACACTTCGGAATCGAATGCCGAACCGCCGGCATCGAAGACGCCCACTACGTGCCAGGTGCCCCCACCGAATTTGACGGTGTCGCCCAGCGCCAGCCCCACGTACGTCCTTGCCACGTTGCGGCCGACGATCAGCTCCGTGAGGCCGGGTTGAAAAAACCGCCCCTCGATGATCTTCACTTTCGAGCGTACTTCCAGCGCCTTCGGCGATACTCCGCGGACCTGAACGTTGGCATCCGTGCCGGTTCGGATGAGCGGGAACGGCGCAATCACCACCACTTCCGGAGTCATAATCGCGCCGTCGGCGCCGTGCGCCACGCCCGGAGCGTCCTGCAGCACTTTCACTTCGTCCAAGGAGACCGCCCCGGTCATTTCCGAGGTGGCGCCCGCGCGGGTCACCAGGGCGTTGCCCGCCGAGCCCGATGCGACCAGCGTCGCTTGAAATCCTTTGGCCATCGAGAGCATGGCCACGAAGACTCCCACGGTCCCGGCAATTCCTAGAACCGCGACTACCGAGGAGGTCCATCGCGCGCGCACACTTCTCAAGTTGTACACAATCGGGATCGCCAAGTTCACACCCTCCGTAGTGCGTCAACCACTCGCAGGCGCATCGCACCAATCGCCGGCAAAATACCGCTCGCGGCGCCGATCAATAGCGCCAGCGCCAAGCCCACCGCTATTGCCGGTCCCGGCAGGAAAAAGAACTGCAGCAGGCCGTGGGTTGGGTCGCCGCCGAGCGTGAACAATTTGGCCAGCCCCAAACCCAGCGCGCCACCCACGAAGGCAATCAGTAAAGCCTCCGCCATCACCAGGGTGAGCACCGCGCGATCGGAGAATCCAACGGCCTTTAGCACCGCCAGCTCTCCGGTGCGTTCTCGAACCGAGATGGCCATCGTATTGCCGGTCACCAGCAGCAGGGTGAAGAACACGACGATTCCGATGGTCATGATCAGCCCTTCGATATTGCCCATTTGCTTTACCCAGCCGGAAGCGAACGCCTGTTCGGTTTCGGTGCGGGTCTCGTAGGGTGAATTGGCGAATTCGTCGTCGATGGCTTTGGATATGCGCGGGGCATCATCGGGATTGTCGATGCGCACGGTGTACCAACCCACCAGCCCCTTCAAGCGTTGCGGCATTCTTTCTTCGTAGTAGGCGTGCTGAAACCAGAACTGGGTCTCATCGTCCTGCACGCGCTTCCCGTGGTAGATGCCGACGATATTGAATTCCCACGTCCCGGGAACGATGGTGCCCTTCAGCGGGATGCGGTCACCGATTTTCCAGTGGAACCTCTTGGCCAGCGCAGCCCCTACGATCGCGGCTTGCCGATCCTTCAGAAAGGCGTTCCATTGGTCGTCGGGAACCTGGAGTTCGTTGAATACCTGGCGCTGGTTATCCACGTCGATGGCAAACTGCGGAAAGAAATTCTTTTCGTCCTGGTACACCCCGCCGAACCAATTATCGTAAGTGATCTCCTTGGTTCCCTTGATCTGCATGATTTTGTCGCGGTACGACAGCGGTACAGGATTAATAATCGAAGTTCGATTGATGATTACCAAACGGTCCACGCCCGCTACTTCCAGGCCTCCACCGAAGGATCCGCGCAGCACCGCCAGCAAGCCAAAGAGAAACAGGGCCACGGTGAAGGATCCAATGGTCAGCATGAATCGAAGCTTTTTTCGAAACAAATTAGCGAAAAGTAGTGAACCGAACTTCATGCCGCGCCTCCTGCCATCGCTCCTTCCGTTCGGCCCGCTTCCACCAGCGCGCCCTTCTCCAGGTGCAAGGTGATGTCAGCCTTTCGCGCCACCACCGGATCGTGGGTGACCATCAACACCGTCTTCCCGTGTTCCTTCACCAGCTGCAGAATCAGCGCCATGATGTCGTCCGCGCTGCGCCGGTCCAGATCGCCGGTGGGCTCATCGCACAGCAAAAACGTGGGATCGGAAACGATCGCGCGCGCGATGGTCACCCGCTGTTCCTGTCCGCCGGAAAGCTGCCGAGGATAGTGATTCATGCGGTCGGCGAGCCCAACGATCGACAGCGCCGCCTCGACGTGGGTGCGCCGCTCGGCCTTCGACAACTTGGTCAGCAAGAGCGGCAGCTCCACGTTCTGGAACGCGGTGAGCACCGGAATCAGGTTGTACATCTGAAAGATGAATCCCACGTGGCGCGCCCGCCACTGGGTCAGCTTCCCGCTGGACATGTTGGTGATCTCGTCGCCCGCCACCGATATGCTTCCCGCCGAAGGCACGTCCAATCCGCCCAGCAGGTTCAGCAGCGTGGTTTTCCCTGAGCCGCTGGGGCCCATGAACGCGACGAAGTCGCCGGGATCGACGTCCAGGTTGAGTCCCTGCAAGACGTGGATCTCCTCGCTCCCGCGCTTGTACTTCTTATCCAATCCTCGCACCGTCACCAGACTCGAGGAACCGCTTTGCCCGTTAACTCGAACCATCTCTTCCTCCGTGGCGTAATCGCGCTGCCAACTACTGCTTAATCTCCACTGCTTCTCCCTCGTGCAATCCTTCTGGGCCGCGTAGCACCAGCGAATCCCCGGGGGAAACTCCGGCCATCACTTCCACATCGCTCCCGTGTTCGGCACCCAGCGTCACCGCACGCCGCTCGATCTTGCCGTCCTTCACCAGCCACACCACCGGCGCGTCACCCTCTTTGCGCACTACATTTTGCGGAATGATGGCCTTGGCCACCGGCGCTTTTCCTTCGGCCGTTGGTTGGTCGCTCAGGAAGGCGACCTTCACTCCCATGTCCGGCAGAATTCTCGGATCGAGGTGATCGAATGAGACGCGCACCTTCACCGTAGCCTTCTGGCGATCCGCGGTGGGGATTACCGTCCGCACCGAAGAGGGTATCTGCCAATCGGGATAGGCATCGAGAGTCGCGATGGCTTTCTGTCCCGGTTTCACCCGCGCGATATAGGACTCGTTCACGTCCACTTCAATTTCGTTGGAATTCATGTCCACAATGGTGGCGATTCCGGTTCGGGTGAAGCCTCCACCTGCCGATATCGGAGAGACCATTTCGCCTACCTGGGCGTCTTTGGACACGATGATGCCGTCAAACGGCGCGCGAATGACGCAGTTATCGACGGCCTGCTGTGCTTCGCCGATGCGCGCCACCGAGGAGGCCACCTGGCTCTTGGCCAGCGCGATCTTGGCCCTCAGGCTGTTGGTTTGCATGCGCGCGTTGTCGAGCGCTTCCTGGCTTTGCACGCCGGCAGCTTGCAGCGAATCCGACCGCTTGAGCTCCACCTCGGCATACTTCAATTGCACTTCAAAGTCGGCGATCGCCGCCTGCGATGCATCGCGGTCCGCTTTGGCCGAGTCGAGCGCACGCCGCACGTCAGAGTCGTCCAGCGTGGCCAGTTCCTGTTGGTCCCGGACGTGTACGCCTTCATCGAAGAAGACCCCGGTTACCCGGCCGGTGATCTTGGCGGCCACAGTAGCGCGCCGTCGCGGCGTTACGTATCCACTCGCGTTCAGCAGCGCCTGGGCGCGCGGATCGCTCGCAGTACGGGCGACCGCCACCTCCACCAGCGGGGTGCGTCCTTTCCAGAAGAAAAGAGCCGCGCCCGCAGCCACCAACAACGTCAGCACCACCAGGATTATGGCAACGCGTTTGCCGGATTTCCCGCTGGTGCGCGCGCGATCGTCGATCCGCAGTGATCCGAGATCATGTTTGGGAGGGGGCAGGGTAGTTGAGCTCATACGCTAAATTTTCGTTCCTTGGGTGCTCGATCACCGCCGGCGGCGGTGGAGTAGCAGGGAATCGGAAGGTCGGCGACATTCTATGCGGTTCGCCGTCCGGTGCACCCAGTTCCTCGCCCCTTAGTACGGCGGGAGGCGCGCGGATGTTTCACCTGATCCGTAATCTGTCAGATTATATCATTACCCCGCCCCAGGGCGCTCCCCTCCCGGCTGGCAATGAGATGCAACACCGTCACCGGAAAGTATTTACATCGTCATTAAGTTTCCCTAACATGGCGATGTCTCGATTCCTTGGCCGCCTGGCCGTCTTTCGTGGGCTACGGAACCGGACCACCCAAAATGGCGCGTGCTCCTCGGATCATGGTAATTGAGCCCGGCGGCGTTCGCCGCGAAGTCGCCATCACCGCTTTGCCCTTCCGCATCGGCCGCCAGACCGGCAATGAGTTAACCCTTCGCGATTCTCGGATCAGCCGTCAGCAAGCGCAAATCATCGCGCCGCAGGGCACCTACATCCTGGAAGATGCCGGCAGCCGCCACGGGACGTTCGTCAACGGACAGAAAGTCATCCGCCACGAGTTGCAGGCCAAAGACACCATTGATTTCGGTATGTCCGATTCCTACCAACTCGTTTATGTGGGCGAAACCGCGTCCATCGAAGAGTTGATCCAACGCGTCGAGTCGCCGCCGCCGACGCAGCAAGGTTCCCGCGAGCTCTATCACTTAGGTGTGCTACTCGACGTGGCGCGCACCATGGGTACCGGCCTTTCCCTGGAGGATGTGCTTACCACCGTGGTAGACGCGGCGATTCAAGTCACCCGCACCGAGCGCGGAGTTCTGCTGCAGGCGAATGCCGCTGGCGAATTGCAAACCATGGTGGTGCGCGATGCGCACCGCGGCACGCTACGCGCCGACGAAGTGCAGGTGTCACGCAGCGTGCTCAAGCGAGTCGTCAATACCCGCCGGGAAATGATCGTCAGCGATACTGGCGACAATCCCGCAATGTCCGCTGGGGAGAGCGTGGCCCGGCTGGAACTGCACACCGTGGTGGCCATCCCGATCGAAAAGTTGCCGACCATCGAGGCGGTGGACGCCACCATCACCACCCGGCAAGGCGAGCTGCTCGGCGTCCTCTATCTGGACAGCCACACCGCGGTCACCGCGTTCTCGGATCTGGACCGCGAAGTGCTACGTACGCTGGCCCGAGAGTGCGCCACGGTGATTGAAAATGCCCGCTTGTTTGCGGCTTCCCGCGCCAAAGCCCGCCTCGATCACGAGATCGAAATCGCCAGCCAAATCCAGCGCCACCTGCTTCCCAAATCGTTTCCCAATTCGCCGACGCTGGAAATCTGCGGAACTACCCTCGCGTGTCTCTCGGTGGGCGGCGACTGTTTTGACGTATTCGAGCTGAGTGGCGGCCGCTACGGCTTCTTTATCGGAGACATTTCCGGGAAGGGCATTTCCGCGGCGCTGTTGGCCACCTTGCTGCAGGGGGTTTTCTTTACCACCGCCGCGCTGGAAATTCCGCTCACGGAAACCGTAACGCGGGTGAACAAATATCTCTGCGAGCGCAGCATCGAAGAACGTTACGCCACGCTGTTCTACGGCGTGCTCGATCCCTCCGGCAAACTCGAATACGTCAACGCCGGCCACGTACCGCCGCTGCTCCGCCGCGGCGACGGCTCGCTCGATTCGCTGCCGGCCGAAAGCGTTCCGGTGGGAATGTTCGCGGATGCCGAGTTTCTCTCTTCCACCATCCAACTCGCTCCCAACGATGTTCTGGTGATCTATACCGATGGTGTGACCGAGGCTTCCAATATTCAGAACGAATTGTTTGACGAAACCAGGCTGCGCACCATCCTGCAGGCATTCAGCGGCACCTCCGGGAACGAGCTAGCACGATCGATTACCAATGGTATGAGGGAATTCACCCAGGGCGCGCCGCAGAATGACGACATCACCATGTTGGTGGTTACCCATCGCGGCAATCCTTCATGAGCCGCGTGCCGCCCATCCATCCCGGCCGCCCCGACCCCGCCCCCGATCCCGAGCGCGCTCAGCTCGCTTCTGAAGCGTTCTACCCCGGGACTGAACCTGCGGAAGTGGCGGCGCGCCTGGTGAAACTGGTCGCCTCGCAAAACGGCATCGCCGGGGCTCGCTTCTGGCGCGTCGCAGGCGAACGTCCCGCGGTGACCCACGAGGTGGGCCACTTACCGGAAGCCAATACACTCCGTGCGGGGCAGTTGCTTTCCGGAGTTCAGCCGGTCCCGGCCAGCGGAAAACATCTCGCGTGGGTGCTCGGCAACGCATCTCATCGGCTAGGAATTCTCGAGGCTTTCGGCGATTCTCCGCTACCGCCTACCACCATCGATCGCGTGGATGAACTACGGCGCTACGCGGAGGCCGCGCTGGACGAACCGGCGCCGCGCTTCAACCAGCCGGAAATGGTGATGATTCTCGACGCCTTCCGGCGTCTGAACTCGACTCTCGACCTCGCCGAAGTTACCCAGATCATTTCGGATCTGGCGGTACGCTATACCGGCTCGGAGCGCGCCACCGTCTTCCTCTACGATCCCGAACGCGACGAGATATGGTCTCTTGGCTCGCCACGGCGCCGAAGAAAAAGAAACCCGGTTCTCCGCTGCGCGAGGCGTGGCGGGGTGGGTCGCGCGGCACGGCGAAAGCGTCAACGTTCTTGACGCGTACGCGGACTCCCGGTTTGCTGCCGAAGTCGACCGTGCTCCAGGCCAACGCACCCGCACCTTGCTCGCCTGGCCATTGACCGCCAAAAACGGCACGACCTTTGCCGTTCTCCAGCTTTTGAACAAACGCGAGGGATTCACCGAGGACGACGAGCAGGTATTACGCTCACTCGCCGGTCCATTCGCCGCGGCACTCGGAAACGCTCGCCATAGCCGCACCTTGCGGCTGAGTTCTCAGCACGATCGGGATCTTGAACTGGCTCGCGACGTTCATGCCGAGACCTTAGCCAAGACTTCGCTGCACATTCCGGGATTCGAGCTTGCTGCGTCGCACCGCGGATCACCGGCGGTCGGCGCCGACTTTTTTGATTTCCTCTCCTTGAATTCCAGGTCGTCCATGGCAGTTCTCGCGGATATCGAAGGGAAGGGCTGGATCGCGGCCACCGGCATGGCTAAGTTCCGTGCGGTTTTCCGCGCGTTGGCCGCCAACGTCCACTCCATGGAAAAATTAACCGCGGCTCTTAACGAGGCTTGGCTTGCTTCGGCGCGCACCGCTCTTTCCGTCGCCATGTTTCTAGCGCTGCTCGATCAGCTTCACGGCGTGCTTCATTTTATTAACGCCGGACACGTGGCTCCGGTGGTGATTCACGCGCACGGCGGGGCCGAGCGCCTGGAGCAAGGCGGGATCATCCTGGGCATGATTCCTGGATGCACGTATCAGCGCGGTTTTTCGCGGTTGTCGCCGGGTGACATTTTTGTGGGTTTCTCGAATGGGACGACGCAGGCAGCCCGGCCGGGGGGAGAAGAGTTCGGCATCGATCGCCTCGTCGATTTCGTCCGCCGCCGCAGCGGCGAGCCTGCCTCCTACATCGCCGACGCAATTCTGGATGAAGTGGGGCGCTACGCGCGCGACGCCGCGTTTGAAGACGATCGCGCGGTCACCGTTCTAAAGGCTCTCTGATGCCGGTCACGGTTTTTGAACGGCCTTCGCGCTTCTTCCCAGCGCTCGCCGGTATAAGCCCTCCATCTGCTCGCTCAGCCGGTCCCATCCCAATTCCTGCACTACGTCAAGGCACCCCGCGCGGCACTTCAGGTAGAAGGCCTCGTCGGTCAGGAACCGCTGCAGTGCTGCCGCCAACGCTTCTTCCTGCGGCGGAATCACAATTCCGGCTCGGCCCTGCACCAGGGAATGGATTCCGCAGGTATTGGAGACGATTACCGGTACGTCGTAGGCCATCGCCTCGGCCACCACGTTCGCGAAATTTTCGTAGCGGGAAGCGAGCACGAAAATATCGGCGTCGCGCAACAGCGTTTTCTTATCGTCGCGGTATATCGGCCCGGTGAACACCACGCGCTCCGCGCATCCCGCTTCGCGCGCGCAACGCTCCAAATATTCCCGGTACCCGGATTCGCCTTCTGGGCCCGCGATCACCAGCCGGCCACTTTCGGCACAAACCCTCGCGAATACCCGAATCAGCATGTCCGCGCCCTTCCGCGGTATCAAGCGGCTCATGAATACGATTAGCGGTTCATCCGCGGGAAGATTCCACGCCGCGCGAAAAAGCCCTGCGGCAGGCGGATCCTCAAAGCTTTCGGGGTCGATTCCGTTGTAACGCAACACGACTTTATTCGGCGGAATTCCGTCATCCAGAAATTCCTGCTGTTCCAGCTCCGATGTGGCCACCAGTTCCGCCGCGCCGCGCAGGAACACCCGACCCAGCGCGGAATGCCACACGCGTTTCAGCCGGAAGCCGCGATCGATCGGACGAAACATACCCATGGGTTCGACCACGTACGGAAGCGCGCGATGGCGGCAGAAATAGCTCAC
Source organism: uncultured Acidobacteriota bacterium (assembly GCA_963725655.1). Taxonomy (GTDB): domain Bacteria; phylum Acidobacteriota; class Terriglobia; order Acidiferrales; family UBA7541; genus CAVRXT01. The sequence continues at coordinate 734,539 of CAVRYY010000002.1, forward strand.
CGCCGGGCCCAGCAGATCGTAGAGCCCGTAAAAATGGACAATATCGAATCGCTCCAGCGCGTTTTGGCTGAAGTCGATCACGTTCGGATTCAAAGTGATTGCACGATAATGCCCAAACGTAGTCAGGTAGATCACTGGGGTCCCGTCGACGTTCGCGCGCCAACCCCACTCGTGACGCTCCAATTCCAGGCCGTGATGGGTACGGCCCAGCCCCAAATCCGCGGTCAGAATCGAAACCGAATTTCCGCGCTGAGCGAGCGCCCGCGCCAGCGCCCGCACCTTGAAAACAGTGCCGCCTTTCTCTTCAAACGGAAAATAGGATTGGACCACTTTCAGGATTCGCATCGCTATGCGCTCTCACCCAGCCATAACATTATGCGGTTTTCAGCGGAACCGCGCGGAAGGATATTCAAGAACCGGTTGACTCATAGTGCAGCGTGCCCAATCGCCATGCGGCCATCGAAAGCGTCAAACACAGCGCGGCCACCACCGGAATTAACGCCGCGTAGGGACTGAACGCTGCCCGTCCAATTAGCCGCGCGCTGGGATAAAACGATGCGAAACCAAATGGAATGATCCAGGTGAGCACAAACTGAATGAACCCGCTATATATAGGAAGGGGATAGCGCCCAAAGGCGAAGAGATTCCAAAACGGTGGATGCACTCCCAGGCGGTCTTCGAACCAGAACGACAAGCTGCTGAGTAGCAGGAACACTGCAATATAGATGACCCCGCCGCACAGCCCCCAGAAGAGCAGCAGTACGGTTTTGGCCAGGGTCCAGTGCAGGCCCAGGCGCGCTCCTGCATAGTGGATCGCAAACAGGCCGATCACCACTTCGTGCAGCGCCTCAATCCGAAACGCCTCGAACAGCACCTGAAACAGCGACGATACCGGCCGCAGCAGCACGCGATCGAATTTGCCTTCGATGATGTAGTTATTCCCGAACTCGTAGAGGTTCAAGCTCACCACGTTGAATATTCCATACGGGATCAGAGAAAAGCCGTAGAGGAAAAGCACTTCATCGAATCGCCAGCCGGCCAGGCTCGGCGTCTTCATGAATAGCACCACCAGGAAGCCCATCGCGAAAAGAGTAGCTGCGATGCTGGTGGCCAGACTGATCAGAAAATCGCCGCGGTAGCTCATGCGCACTTTCGCGTACTGCAGAAAATATTCCACGAAAAGTTCGACGTGGCGCTGCACTTTCGCCCACACCGATTCCGGCTCGCGCGCCGCTTCCGGAGCCCAGCTTTGTACTGACCCGCCGCGGGTTACCTCGCCGCCCACTCAGCCTCCGTGAATCGTAATCTTTGAGAGCGACCGCGCCCACCAGAAATGCGCCAACGCCACCAGGACGATCACCCAGCACCACTGCTCGGCAACGGCGACGAGGGCGTGATGGAAATCCAGTTTGCCCAGGTAGATTTGCAGCGGAGTGTAGGCGATGTGCTCGAAGGGCAGCCACGCCAGCACCTTTTGTACGCTCCTGGGAAAGAAACTCATCGGTATCAGCAGGCCCGAAAGCAGCTCGATCAGCCAATACTTGGTGCGAATCAACGCCAGGATCGATTTCAGCGGGATCGCGCACGTTCCAACCATGAAGTTGATCGCGCCCATCAGGAAAAAACTTCCCAGCGCCGCGCACAGAAACAGCGCAAACGCCCAACCGGAAGCCGGGCCGCGCACCGGGAACGCCAGCGCGATCACCACCGCTGTCGGCGCGGTCAAAAGTCCCAGTCGGAATGCCGATTCCCCCATCGCCCGGCTAATCCACATCCACATCACCGAAACCGGCTTGATCAGATCCATGGCGATCTTGCCCTCGATCACCTCGTAGGCCATTTCCTGGTCAATCGTGTTCCAATAAAACGAGCGCAGAATCCAGCCTACGCTCACATAGGTCACCATCTGCTGCAGGTTGTAACCCGCGATCGGCTGGCCGGAGCTGAAAACCGCGCTCCAAATAAAGTAGTACACCGTCACGTTGATCAGGTACGTCAATATCCCGGTGAAATACCGCAGGCGGAACGCCAGGATGTTGACGAAGCCCACCCGCGCGAATCCCCCGTAGGGGGCCAGGGTCTCAGCCAGCGTAGCCACTTACCACTCCCGCGTCGCTCAAGGATTCTCCGGCATAGATTCGCTTCACGATTTCTTCGATGGGCTCGTCTTCGATCAGTAGATCGCGAATCTCTACGTTCGCCAGAATTTTGCGGATCAGATCGGCGGTGGAAATCTGCGCCGGATCGAAGATGATTCGATAGGTGAGTTCATCCACTTGCTCCACCGCCGCTGCGGTCGTGGAAATGCTCTGCACGCCGGCGATTTGCGCGCGATCCTTCAACACGAACTTCACCTGCTTGGTGCGCAGCAGCTTCTGTTTCAGGTGCTCGAGGGCGCCGTCAAAAAGCACGCTGCCGCGATCGATAATCATGATGCGGCGGCACAGCTCTTCGATGTCGTCCAGATCGTGAGTGGTCAGCAATACCGTGGTGTGAAATTCGCGGTTGATGGTGCGCAGAAATTGCCGGATCTGATCCTTGGCCACCACGTCCAGTCCGATGGTGGGCTCGTCCAGGAAGAGCAGCGGGGGATTGTGCAGCAACGCCGCCGCCATGTCGCAGCGCATCCGCTCGCCCAGGGAAAGCTTGCGCACCGGAGTGTGCAGGTAGTCGCCGATTTTTAGGATGTGATTGAAATGCTCCATGCGAGCGTCGAAGTCCCGCTGCGAAACGTCGTAAATTCGCCGCAGCAACTTGAACGATTCCACCACCGCGATATCCCACCACAGCTGGGTTCGCTGCCCGAACACCACGCCGATCGTCTTCACGTATTCGCGGCGCTGGCGGTAGGGTACGAATCCGTTTACCCGCGCCTCGCCCGAGCTCGGCACCAGGATTCCCGTGAGCATCTTGATGGTGGTCGATTTGCCCGCGCCATTCGGCCCGATGTAACCCACCATCTCTCCGCGCTGGATCGTAAAACTCACTTTCCGCACTGCTTCCACCGTCTTGTATTCGCGTACGAACAAATTCTGCACCGCACCCCACACACCTTCGCGGCGCCGGAACGACCGAAATCCTTTGGATAGTTCGCGAACATCAATGATGGGAGGAGCGTGACCGGGAAGGGAATTCATTGAAACATCGATGCCAGGGTGAGCCATGGAAGGAACCATTCTACTTCATGTAGGTAGCGCCGCCACCCGCAGCGGTAAAAACTCAAATTAATGGTCCCTTACGAAGTCGAACAGGTGGCCGCCGCACACCAACGCAGCGCGCTACTCGCCCATCACTTTCACCAGCACCCGCTTCGGCCGCGTGCCATCCAATTCCACAAACTGAATGAACTGCCACGGCCCCAGGTCCAGCCGCCGCTCCGTGAAGCCCACCACCGCCTGCTGGTTCAGCAGTATCGTCTGAAAGTGGACCGAAGCATTGCTCTCCAATTTTTTGGGATGCTTATAGTCGTCTCGCACCGGAGCCAGGGAATCCAGCCAGGTCTGCACGTCCTCGAGCAAGCCCGGCTCGGAATCGTTGACGATAATGGCCGCGTTGGAATGCAGCACCGCCACCAGCACGATCCCTTCCACGAATCCGCTTTTTTCGATCGCGCTTTTCACCCGCGGCGTAATATCCACGAACTCGCGAACTTTTTCCGTCTGCAAAGTGATGTACTCGTTATAGATCTTCATCGAATGTCCTCAGGGCGCACCGCAATTCACCGGCGCGGCATTCTAACGTGATTTCAAATTTGCGGAAAGCGTGGTCGCGACGGAGTCGATGCCAACGCCGGCCCACGCCCAGGATTTCAAGCCTTATGGCATACCGAGCAGTGCTTCGCTTCGTAGTTATCGACGGGGACGACAAACATATTGTTGCAGCTGATGCACACGCGGTGGATTTTCGGTCCGGTCGCCGCTGCGCCATCCTTGCCATGGGAGCCGGCGCTTTCCGGCGAGTGCGCGCCCGCGGTTTCTTTCGTCGGTGCTTGGGGTGTGTCGCTCATGTCCGGATTCTAGCCTACACCGCATAACCCTTCAACAGCCTCTGGACCGCCGCCGAAATCTCGGCAATTCGCACCGGCCGCGGCAGCAACACAGCCGGTTTCCACGGCGGCGACGTCACCGTCCGCGACGAGATTAAGATAGCTGGCACGCCGCTATCCAGAAGCTTCCCAATCGCCACATCCTCGGCCCCAACGTCCGCGCCCGCCACATGCCCGCTTTCCGCCCCACTTCCGGCATCGACCACCAGTACTGCGGGTCTTGCCCCGCCGTCCATCCGCGCCACCGCCTCCCGGGCCGACTCAAGTCCCATCGCTTCGATCCCGCGCTCACGAAGCTCAGCCCGAACCCCGGTGCGCAGCATCCAATTATCGGAGATGACGAATGCGATTGGCATTTCGCCCGCCGCCCCACAGCATCTCGCAGCCGGCCCCTACTCCGCAACGCCACCGGCGGATTTATATGCAACGGTGGGACTTGCTGCTACAATTTCGTGAATATTTGGGAGAAACCCGCTTAAGATTGCGTAGTCAGCCCATGGCAAACGGCCGCAAAACGAAAACAGGCTTGGGAATCTTTGCGGGGGTAGTGATCCTGCTCGCCGTCGTCGGCGTTGTAGGGCGCCGCAAGCCCCCGTTAATTCAGGTGGCTAGCGTCACGCGCCAGGACCTCAACGCCGTGGTCACCAGTAACGGTAAAGTGGAACCCATCGACGCCACCATCGCTCACGCTGAATTCCCGACTTTCGTTCAATCCGTCTCCGCGATCGAGGGCCAAGCGGTGCACCGCGGTCAAGTGGTGCTCACTCTGGATGCTGCCGATCTTCGCGCCCAACTGGCTCAGGCCCGCGTCAACCTGCTCGCCGCTCAGGCCGATTTGCATAATGCACGCGGCGGCGGCCCTCCAGTCACCGTGGCCCAAGCCCAGGCTGACCTGGACAACGCCCAAACGAGCGTGGCCAATCTCGAACGGCGCCAAGCTGCTCTCAAGAAATTGGTCGCGAAACACGCGGCCACCCAGGATGAGTTGGACCAAAATACCGATCAGCTCGCTACCGCGGACGCGGCCCTCGCGATCGCTCATCAGCGCCGCGAGGAACTCTCGCGCCTCGCTCCCGGAGATGCCGATAGCGCCGGCCTGCGCGTCCAGCAGGCCAACGATCAGATTCGTTCCCTGGAAGATAAATTGCGCTCCGCGACGGTCATCGCGCCCGCTGACGAGATTCTTTATTCCTTGCCAATCCGGGTCGGCGACTACGTCACCGTCGGCGAGACCATCGCTGGAATTGCCGACCTGCGCCGGGTACGCGTTCGCGCCTACGTCGACGAGCCCGACCTGGGATGGCTCGCAGCCGATCAGGTAGTCGAGGTAACTTGGGACGCCAAGCCCGGCAAGATCTGGCAGGGGCGTACCGAACTCGCCCCTAAACAGGTGGTTCCGCTCGGGAACCGCAGCGTGGGCGAGGTGTATTGCACCGTGGATAACGCCGCGATGGAGCTGGTTCCCAACGTCAACGTGGAAGTCCGTATTCTGGTTCGCCAAAGTCACCAGGCGCTCTCTGTTCCGCGCGCCGCGGTGCGCACCGACGACCAAACTCGGTACGTCTACCTACTCAGCGACAACCGGCTGCAGCGCCGCGAGGTAACCGTCGGCATCGCCAGCAACACTCGGGACGAAGTCCTCAGCGGACTCGCCGAAGGCGACCGCGTCGCTTTGCAAGGCGACCTGGCATTGCGCAATGGCATGGTGGTTCGTCCGCGGGACATTCCCTAGGAGATCAAAATCGTGATCCGACATCATCGCCGCGGATATCTATACTTGATCGCCTGTGCGGCAGGCATTATTTTTGTGGGAATTGCCTCGGCCCAGTCCGGTCACGGTGGATCGTCGCCGGTTCAAATCGCGCAGCGCCAGTTCAACGGCGGTGACTACTCTGGAGCCATCACATCTCTCCGTACCGCTGCTGCGATCACCTCCAGCGATGCCGAATCGCACTTCTGGATCGCCCGGGCTTACTACGAGCAACACAATTTCGATCAGGCTATTGCCCACTTCGCGCGCGCGGTGCAGATTGCGCCTTCCAATTCCCTTTACCACCAGTGGTTGGGCCGCGCCAACGGAGAAAAAGCGGACCTCGAACGCAGCTTCACTCTTGCCCGCAAGGTCAAATCAGAGTTCGAGACCGCCGTTCGCTTGAATCCGGCCAACATCCCGGCGCGGCGCGATCTGGAAGAGTACTGCCTCGACGCGCCTTGGATCGCCGGGGGAAGCAAGGACGAAGCCAAAGCGCAGGTGGACGCTATCGCCGCCATCGACCCCATCGCCGGGCACCTGGCGCGCGCCCAATACGACCTTCTGGCCCTCAAAAAGCCCGATCTCGCCGACAACGAATATCACCAGGCTTTTGACGCCAAGCCCAAAGGGATTGAGGCGTTTCTTGCTGCCGCCGACTTCTACCAAAAGCAGAACCGCGCCGCTGACCTCGCAAACGTTATCGACGCTGCCGCGAAGATGGTTCCCTCCGATCCACGGCTGGCTTTCTATCGCGGCGTGCAGCGCATCATGGCCGCCAAGGAGCTCCCGCAAGCCGAGCAGTACCTGAAGTCCTATTTGGCCAGCACTCCTGATCGCAGCGATTGGCCGCCTCATGCCGCCGCCCGCGAATGGCTGGGCCGCCTCTATCAGCTCGAGGGCAAGCACGCCGAAGCCGCCGAGCAGTTCCGAGCGGCCCTGCAGCTTGATCCGAATCGCAAGGAAGCTCGCACCCGCCTCGATCAGCTCGAAAAGGCGGCTCACTAGGTTTAAGTCGCGCGGCCGATCCGCGCGGTTCGATGGAATTCGATGGAACCACATCGCCACCACCATTCCGGATTGCTGGGCACCGTCGAAAACGCTGCCCACCGTATTGCCCACAGCGAGACCATCGCCCACGTCGTCCCGATAGCCCCCGAGTTGATGCAGGCATCCAAGGTCATGTTTTGGTCGGAGACTTGGCTGCTGGCCCTGCAAGCATTGCGCGCCAATAAAGTCCGCGCCGGGCTGACCATGCTCGGTGTCATCATCGGCAGCGCCTGTATCGTGTTGGTCGTTACCGTGGCCTTGGCGGGAAAGACCTACATCATAAAGTTGATCGAAGGGGTAGGCGCCAACCTGGTCTTCGTCGATCACCCGCACATCGGCCGTGAACAGAATTCCGCCATGGCCGACGAAATTTCTCTGGACGACGCGCAAGCCATTCGCGACGAAGCCTCCAATGTGGCCTATGTCGCCGCTACCCGCAATATTCCTCTCACCGTGGTGGCTGGCGGCGTGGAATATCCCGTGAACCTGGTTGGCGTGACCCAGGGATTTCAGGAAATCCGGCGCCTCATCGTCCTCCGCGGCCGCTATTTTGAGCCGGACGATATGATGTCCCGCAGCAAAGTCTGCCTGCTCACCGACGAACTCGCGAAAGTGGTCTTCCCCGGCGACGACGCCGTCGGCCAGGATATTCGCGTTGGCAACTTGCACTTCACCGTCATTGGAGTATTCAAGGAGCGCGTTTCCACTTTCGGAGAATCCGAGATCACCGATAAGTCGGTGATCGTCCCCTTCGGCCTGATCAAGTACTACACCGGTACGGACTTTGTCAGCACCCTGTACGCGCAGGCCAGCTCGCCCGGAAATGTGCAACAGGTGGCTGAAGACGTGGGCGAGATTCTGCACGGCCGCCACCGTCCTGGCGCCGAGTATCGCGTGCAAAATCTGGCCTCGCTTCGCGACTCCGCCGAAAAAATTTCTTTTGCGCTCACCATCGTGCTGTTGCTTATCGCCTTCATCGCCCTGCTCATCAGCGGTATCGGCATCATGAACATCATGCTGGTGACGGTAACCGAGCGCACTCGCGAGATTGGAATTCGAATGGCGGTAGGAGCGCGCCGCAGCCACATCCTTTCGCAGTTCCTGATGGAGGCGGTCATCATCAGCGGTTTCGGCGCGTTGATTGGCATCGGCATCGGCGTCCTGGTCCCGGTTCTGAGTCGATCGCTGCTGGCTCTCTTGCCGGTCCCCGGCCCCATCCAGATTCCAATTTCCTGGCTCTCGGTGCTCGCCGCTTTCGTAGTTTCGTGCGGCACGGGTTTGGTCTTTGGCTATCTGCCAGCCAACCGTGCCGCGAGTCTGCACCCCACCGAGTCGCTGCGCTACGAGTAGCACGCCGCTCCCGGTCGGGTCTTTTGAAGTTAAGATTTTGGGTCAGGAGCTAAACTAAGCTTCTTGATCATGCATCTAGCCTTCGATCTGGTTTCGGCTTTGACCGCAGTCCTGGTTTTGACTTTGACCGTGGTTTTGATTTTGACTTGATGTGGATTTGATTTTGACTTTCACTGTGTTTTTGACTTTGATTTACGCTTCCATGCCTTTTGAATGCCCACTCTCCCCCGGTTCTGGGAAGAGTGGGGTGTTTTGCCTTCGCATCGACGGTTTTACGCATTTATCTTTTCCGGGTGCCCCACTCTTTGCGCCCTTCGCAAAGGGTGGGCGTTCGACTCACCCGACGCCAACATACGTGCCGCAATTTTCTATAGAGAGCGGCAAAGGCATCGCGCAATGAAAATCTTCACCAGACCCACGCTGCAATTTCTAACAGTCCTGCTGCTAGCCGCCCCACTTCTTCTCGCCCAAGAGCCGGACTCCGCCGCCGTCCTAACCCTCAAGCGCGCTGTGGCCCTAGCCATCCAGAACAGCCGCGACATCGCCCTGGCTCGCGTCCAATACTCCATCGCGCAGAGCGAAGCCGGCGTAAATCGCGCCGACTTCAGGCCCAATCTCTACACCGGCTCAGGCGCCGCTTACACCAGCGGATTTCCGGCCGCCCCCGGTGGACAAGGCCCCTCGATCTTCAATCTCTCCTATTCCCAAGCGCTGTACGACCCGCTTCTGCGCGGCCAACTCAAGGCCGCCGAGGACCGAGCCGAGATGCAAAAATGGGAGCTCGACCGCACCCGCGATTCGGTCATCGTTCGCGCGGCGTCCATCTATCTCGAGCTCGCCAAAGTGCGTCACTCACTAGAGCTCTTGCGCGCCGAGCGCGAGAGCCAGCAGCGCATTGTCGATCTGGTCCGTGAACGTCTGTCCTCCGGCCTCGAGCTGCCCATGGAAGTCACTCGCGGCGAGCTGACCTTGGCCCGCATCGAGCAGCACGTGATTCAACTCGAGGGCAGCGACCAAACACTCACTGTCCAGCTCCGCGACATGACCGGCTACCCGCCGGATCAATCCCTGCAAGTGGAACCTGCCGAAACCATGGTGATCCCGGAACAGAGCGCGTCCGAGCTTTCCGATCTGGCCCTGCGCAACAGCCCGCTCATCAAAGAAGCGGAAGACGATCGCAGCGCCCGCCAGCACATTCTGAAAGGAACGCGAGAAAGCTATTGGTTGCCAAGCGTCAGTTGGATCGGCGAGTACGAAGTTTTGACCAAATTCAACAACTACGGCGAGTTCTACAATCATTTTCAGCGCAATAACGTCACCGTCGGCCTCTCCATCAATATTCCCTTGTTCAGCGCAAAAACCGCCGCCAACGTAGTCTTGGCCCGGAACCAGCTCGCCGCCTCGGAAATGTCGGTGAGCAACACTCGCCAGCAAGTCCGCATCGACGTCCAGCAACAAGTCCAGGCCGTCCGCGAACTCGATGCCGGCAGGGAAGTGGCTCGCCTGGACCTGCAGCTCGCTCAAGAATCCCTCGGCGGAGTCCAGGAAAAATATCAACAGGGCCACGCCACCCTGAAAGATCTGGAAGAGGGCCGCCTGGAAGAGAACGACAAATGGATCGCCTTCCTGGACGCGGAATTTGCCCGCCAGAAAGAAGAGCTAACCCTGATGCAAGCCTCAGGCCAGCTAGCACGCATTTTCCAGTGAGTTGAGGGTCTAGAGCGGGCGTTTAACGTCGCTGCAAACGGTGGCGTACGACCCCGCCGCCTTCCCAAATTGGTACGCATCCTTCAGGGCCCTCAAGTCATCTCACGTAAAGCACATTGTTTTGTTATTTTTAGGTTGCGCCCGAAATCAAGTACAATGGAACTAGGGCCTTGCGGCACGTACCCCGGCCCTCGAACGTTGTCGCTACCGGAATGCGGCTTTAACACCCAAACCGCTATTCCGACGGAGGATGAAGCTAGATGCCATCGGTAATGAAGACTTTGCTGCTGAATCCCCCCAGTTTTGAGAAATTTGACGGTGGCGCCAGTTCGCGCTGGCCGGCCACGCGGGAGATCGAATCCTACTGGTATCCGGTCTGGCTCACTTATCCAGCGGGCATGTTGCCGGGCAGCCGTCTGCTGGACGCACCTCCTGACCACGTCTCGATTGCCCAGACCATCCAGATCGCCAAAGATTACGAATTCCTGGTTCTGTTCACCTCCACGGTTGGCTTTGAAAGCGACCTGCGCATTGTGCGCGGCATGAAGGAGCTCAATCCCGGCCTGAAAGTCTGCTTCGTCGGACCTCAGGTCCAGATCAAGCCCGCAGAAAGCCTGCTCGCCAGCCATGACATTGACTTCGTCGTCCGCGGCGAGTTCGACCATGCCGTGGTCGAATACGCTAACGGCAAGCCCGTCTCGGAAATCGCCAACGCCAGCTACCTGAAAGACGGCAAGCCCGTCCACAATCCTTCCCGGCCCCTTCTGCAAACCGCCGAGCTGGATGCGCTCCCGTTTGCGACCGACGTTTACAAGCAGCACCTCACCATCGAGAACTACAACGTCCCATTCCTCCTGCACCCTTATGTCTCCTTCTACACCAGCCGTGGCTGCCCTGCCCTCTGCACTTTTTGCCTTTGGCCCCAGACTCTTTCCGGCCACTCCTGGCGCGTTCGTTCCACCGACAGCGTGGCCCGCGAGTTTCGCCAGGCCCACGAGCTGTTCCCTCAGGCCAAGGAATTCTTTTTTGACGACGATACTTTCAACATTCGCAAGGATCGCGTGCTCGAGCTCTGTAAGAAGTTCCAGCCCGTCGGTTTCCAGTGGTCCTGTACCGCTCGAGTCCACGGCGACTACGAAGCTCTTCAAGCAATGGCCGATGCAGGCTGCCGCCTGCTGATCGTAGGTTTCGAATCCGGCGATGCCCAGATCCTCAAGAACATCAAAAAGGGCGCCACCCTCGAAATGGGCCGCAACTTCGTGAAGAACGCCAAGAAGGCAGGCATCAGGGTCCACGGCGACTTCATCCTCGGTTTGCCCGGTGAAACCAAGGAAACCATGCGCAGGAGCATCGAATACGCCAAAGAGCTGGACTGCGAGACCATCCAGGTATCCATGGCTCATGCCTATCCCGGTACCGAGCTCTACGATCAGGGTACCCGCGAAGGCTTTCTCGCCGGCGAAGCCATGTCCGACGTCAACGGACACCAGCTTCCTCATCTCCAGTATCCGCACCTCTCCCGTGAGGATATGGTCACCGGCGTCAACAAGTTCTACGACGAGTACTATTTCCGGCCGCGCGTCGCCTGGCGCATCGTCCGCGACGCTCTCTGGGATGCCCACGAGCGCAAGCGCCTCTACCACGAGGCTTCGTCGTTCATGAAGCTTCGCTACGAACGTTGGAAGCTGGTTCGCAAAGGCATGGATAAGGTGCCGATGATCTCCGTTCCTCCCATGCCGCCTTCCAGCAGCTCCGAAATCGCTGGAGAAACTCACACCGCGTGAGTCCAATGAAGCCCAACCGTAACTTGCACGCTAAAACCATCTCATTTATCGCGCTTATGGTCTTTTTTGGGCCCCTCGGCGACGTTTTCCTGCGCATGGGCATGAAACGCATCGGTGCAATCGAGAGCTGGACGCTGGCTTCCTCGCTGCACTATTTCCGCCTCATCGTTACTTCCGGGACTATCTGGCTGGGAATAGGCTCCTTGCTGATGTTCTTCATTTGCTACCTAATGGTTCTATCATGGGCGGATTACAGCTTCGTCCAGCCTGCATCGGCAGTCAGCTACCTGGTGGTAGCGCTTCTGGGGATTTACGTCCTCGGCGAAGCCGTAAGCTCGGGACGCTGGCTCGGCGTTGCGGTTATTTGCCTCGGCGTGCTTTTGGTAGGCCATACACCGCCGCGCACCACCGAAACGGAGCCCTCATGAACCTCCCCGAGGCCCTTTCGCTGATTATCATTGTCTTCGCCGGTACCGGAGGCGAACTCGCCGTTTCCCGCGCCATGAAGCAAATCGGGGAAGTTCACGATTTTTCGCCTCGCAACGTGGCTCGCGTCGTCGGCCGCGCTTTCCGCATCGGCTGGATGTGGTTGGGCATCAGCTTGATGACCGCTGCGTTCTTCGCGCTCCTCGCCATGCTCTCCTGGGAGAACGTGACCTTCGTGATCCCGGTGACCGCGCTCAGTTACGTCGCCGGCACCTTCGGCGGCCAGTATTTGCTCGGCGAACGCGTCCCTCCCAAGCGTTGGGTGGGAGTTCTCCTGGTCTGTGTTGGAGTCACACTGGTCTGCATCAGCTGACCAGCCCGCCATGCCGTGGTTGATAATCCGTTGGGCTCTACTCCTCTTCGCGCTGGCTCCCTGTTTCTATTACTTGCTCGCCACCTTTGCCGCATTGCGCTTCTACCGTCGCCCCGTTCCGCCGCCGGCGAATTTTGCCCCTCCGATCAGCATTCTGAAGCCTGTCCGCGGACTCGACCGCGAGGCCTACGAGAACTTTGCGAGCTTCGCTCGCCAGGATTATCCAGAATTTGAGATTCTGTTTAACGTATCCGACGATCGCGACCCCGCCATCCCCGTAATCCAAAAACTCATACATGATTTTCCTTCCGTCCCAATTCGTCTCTTAGCCGGCTGCGAGCAACTCGGCGCCAGCCAAAAGATAAATAAGCTCGTCCGCCTCGCCGAAAACGCCCGTTACGACCTTTTGGTCATCTGCGATAGCGACATCCGCGTCGAACCCGGTTACCTGCGTGCCGTCAGCCTGCCATTTCAAGACTCATCCGTTGGCTTGGTCACCTGCCTTTACCGCGGAATCACTCCGTCGTCGCTCGCCGCGGAACTGGAGGCCATCGGCGTCTCCAGCGATTTCGACGCCGGCGTGCTTTCCGCTTGGCAACTCGGCGATATCGACTTCGCACTTGGCGCTACTATGGCCACCACCAAGGAGCGCCTGGCGGGCATCGGCGGGTTTGCGGCGTTGGTCAATTTTTTCTGCGATGACTACGAACTGGGCAATCGCATCGCCCGCAGCGGCTATCGCGTCGAGTTGTCTCCCTATCCCGTTTCAACCGTTTTCCCCGTACAAACGCTGGGCCAGTCCTTCCGCCACCAGCTTCGCTGGAATTTGACGTTGCGTTCCTCCCGCCCGCTCGGGCATTTCGGCCTGATCGTCACCCACGGCCTCCCGTGGACGATTTTAGCGGCGCTCATCGCACCTTCCGCCGCCATCTCGGCCGCCTACGTCGCAGCATATCTTGTGCTCCGGGGCGCGATGGCTTGGACGGTAGGAGTATGGGGAGTTGGCGATTCGCTTCTGCGCCGCCGCATGTGGATGCTCCCAGTACGCGATGCATTTGCGTTTGTGGTCTGGCTGGCCAGTTTCTTTCACAACCACATCGAATGGCGCGGGTCGCACTACACCATCCGCGATAAACAACTGGTCCCGTTGAAACCCAACGCCCCACCCTCGCTTCGGTAAATTTTTTGCAACTTTTTTGTTTTTTCGGTGCTCCTACTTGCGAGTACACGTGTCTTCGCGTAAAAATCGCCGCCGCCGACATTTCCCGCCGACATTTCCCGTTTCTCAAAATTTTTGCCATCCCTCTTCGTTTCTGGAATCGAATCGAACGCATCGAAAAATAAATTGCACGATGGTGAAAATTTTGTCTATTTCGTCGCGTGCTCTTCCATTCGTGTCCAAAAGTTTGCGCACTCGCGTTTCACTCCGCAAGACTAAATTCGCATAATCCTTTGTAAATCGCTCCTTCGTGAATCATCGGCCATTTGGTAATGCGATTGCACCATCTGAGTACGGGCTCAGGGTTCCTTAGAGTTGTCTTGGGGGAAAGTGCGGATGCCGGGCTCGGAAAGAATTCGTGTGTCTGTGTGTCGCCTCGGTCTGATTATCGCCTTTATCGTTCTCGGCAGTTCGGCTCCCGCTAACGCTGACTCCATCGATCCTCGCTCCGCGCCGCCGTCCAGCGCTCCGCGCTCCGTCATGCCTGTGGATTCCGCACCTGCTTGGTCGTTCACCGAACCGGCCTCACCCAATCCCGCCATCGATTTGTCCGTGAACGCCCTGGCCGCCGCTCCGCAGGTCTCCAAAGCGCCAGAAGTTCAGTTCGATCCGGCGCCGGAGCCGGATACTCTCTTGCTTCTCGGCACCGGCCTGATCCTCATCGGCATCGGCTTCCGACGCTTTCTCAGCTCAAAAGCGCCGCGGCCCTCGCCTCCCGCTGACTAATTCCTTGACTCGCGCAGTACTGCTCGTACCATGGATTCGGGCCGGGTGCGGTCGCTCTGCCGATGAAGTTGAGGCCGGTTACCAACTCGTATGAATGAAATCCTCCCCTTCCGATCGCCCGCGGCGTTTCGCAAATGGCTAGAGGCAAATCACCGCGAGTCCGATGGGATTTGGCTGCGCATTTTCAAAAAGGATTCGCAACAGCCATCCATCACCTACGCGGAAGCCCTGGACGAGGCGCTCTGCTTCGGTTGGATCGACGGCCAAAAGCAGCGCCGCGATGAGTCTTCCTGGCTGCAAAGGTTCTGCCCCAGGCGCCCGAAAAGTGGCTGGTCCAAAATCAACACGCAGCACGCCGAAAGGCTAATACAATCGGGTCGGATGAAGGTCGCAGGCCAGGCCGAAATAGATGTTGCCAAAAACGACGGCCGTTGGATATCGGCCTACGATTCCCCCAGCAACGCCACGTTCCCAGACGATTTTCTGGCGGCATTGGCCAAAAACAAGAAAGCGAAAGCCTTCTTCGACTCCCTCAACAAGGCGAACCGCTACGCAATCTCCTACCGCCTGCAGACTGCCAAAAAGCCGGAAACCAGGCAGCGGCGCATGGAAACGATCCTGGCGATGCTGGCCAGAAGCGAGGCCTTTCACTAACCGCAATAGAAATCCCGCGAGGGCACGCCGCTTCTAAGTCCACCGACGCCTTTGCCGCCCATAGCGGCCATACCGCCAACGCGGGCAGACGTCTTGTCATTCGCCACCCGCTGCGCTAGAGTTACCCGCTCAATGGCCTGTTGAATACAGTAGGCTTAGCTGGAAAAACAGGGCGGATACAGACTTCGGTTACAAATCCCCCTGACTTTGCCTGACATCGGTATTAGCCCTTAAGGGAGAAATACCGATGAAAGTGAGCCTGTACACGAGAGAACGCGGCGCCCGGAAATTCACCAAAGTCAAACCGAACGCATCCTACCCGATGGGCACAACCTTCGTGCTCCGTTACAACGGACGGTGGGAAACACTTCCAGACAACCTAACCCTGAGCGGCGCGAGAGTCGCAATGCTCAACCGGCAAATCACATTGGAACAGGGCGCGGTAGAAGAGGCCCCTAAGCCGCGTGCCGTACCTCAGTCAAATGTGTTAACAACGGACGCGGCGGTCAACCGCTACCTCGATTTTATCCGCATCAAGTCAGCGGCCACCCAGACCGCATATGGTTTAACGCTCCGGCAATTTCTCCGTCACATCGGAGACAAACCGCTTGCGGAAATCACGAAAGAAGACTTGGGGAGCTACCACCTCAGCCTCCAACAAGCACGCTTCAGCGACCGCACCGCACACAACCGCCTCGTCACCGTCACGACGTTTCTGCGGCACTTCGGCGTGAAGGATGTGGCGCTCAGGGTCAAGTACACCGAGAAAAAAGTGCGAGCGCTCCGACCCGACGAATTGAAGACGTTCTTCGCGGCAACGACCCTGTCTGAGTGGCTGCTTTTTCAATTCTTCTTGTGCTCAGGCGCTCGCAAACAAGAGGCGATACACGCAGAGAAATCGGACGTCGACTTCGTGGATGGTGTACTGACCATCCAAGAGAAACCGGGATGGCGACCGAAAGATTGTGAAGTGAGAGAAATCCCCCTGCCTACTTTCCTGCTCGACGCGCTGCGGAAACGGCCAGACGGTTTGCTGTTTCCCTCCGTGAAAGGTAAGGAGAACAAGGTCATGCTCAGAACGCTCAAGGATGTCGTCAAACGCGCCGGGTTGCCGGGCACTTGGACGCTGCACAAGTTTCGCAAAACTTATGCGACGTTGCGAAGCGCCTCGGGAATTGATGTCCGAACAATTCAAGCCAGACTTGGTCACAGCTCAATTTCCACGACCCTGATCTATCTACAGGGAGAAGAACCAAGGTCGGCGGTGAGCAAGGGTCAAGTGAACAAAGCGTTCTCGGCGTTCGCGTAAGAGGGAGACGATCAGAGATAGTCGTCCCTACCGCAAACACTGGGGCTGGATTTAGTGGGCCGCTCTACCGAGAACCCGGACTCGGAAGCCCAACGCGGATTGCGCCGAACAAGAACGGACTAAATTGGTCATCGGGCGGTTGGTCGGGGCTCGTCTGACTTGTCACCAACGGGTTGCCGATAATTTCCGCTCTTCGGCGAAGCTCGGCCATATATTGTTCGTTCAGGAAAATCTCGGCAGGTTTTGGCTCGGCTAGGAGCAAATCCGAAGGGCCAAGATAGAGATAAGCGTCCACCATCCGGGAAAAGAAATTCTTGTTGATATCCATTAACCAAGTTCCTTCGACATGCTGTATGAGCGAAGGAGCGGGCCACGGAGCCATCCGCGCTTGAAGTTCGGCGGGGTCTGGCGGAGCGGTCCACCTGTCGAAAACCATTGCCGTGCCTATCACCATCGTCACGCCCGGATAGTCAATCTCATACCGCTGGACGGCGGACCCCGACCCACTTGGAGCAACGCTATTGGTCTTGTGAAAGAGGTGGAACGTACCAAACAGCATGAGCGCCTTGCGGTGTCTGGAAAGTACTTCCTTCTCCATCACCATGGCAATATTGCCGTCTCGGTCCAACATAACCTGAGATTGTTCTTTGACCTTTGCCCAATCAAGCGGAGGGTCTCCTGCGAGAACACGCAGCTTCCTTTCTCCTGACAGCCTTTCATTAATCCTGCGGACCAAGGGAAACAGTACTTCGTAGAACCCTGATACGCTGCACATCGGTTGTGTGGTGTTTCGCCAGACCTGCTGGACTTCGGAGAGTCTTACGTCGTCACCTGCGATGTACCGGTCCAAAACAGGTTGGTACAAAGAATTACCGCACTCCTGCGGTTTGCTGCATCTAACCTTGTGAACAACTGGGTACCAGTCGCCGGGTAAAAGCGACCAAAAAAGGCGCGGTAAGCTCGCCTACATTCATCGCCGAAAAGCGGTGGGTGCAGGCGGGCTTTCTTATTGGTGCGCAAATAATCCCAGACAATCTTTGAGGGTCGGCTGTATACTCCCGCTGGGATCGTCAGACCCAAAAACGCAAAAGGGAACCACAGATGACATACGCAGAGCAGGCCGGATTCAGGCGTGCTTTTGTTGTCCCAAAACAAGAAAAATGCAAACGCATGATAACGCGAGGCTTGTGTTTGGACAATTTCCGAAGGTCGCCTGTATACTACGATTGCTAGACCAGACCCAAAAGCACGAACAAAGGGCCGGGGCTGACAGGGAGGCGATGTAAATGGGACAAGCCAAGCTAAAGATCGGCATCCCCAAAAGACTGCATGAGATTGTACAGTTCGAGAATGTGCTTTTCGGCGCGTTGGAGTTTGAGTTTTGGTGATTCGAACATACTAAAAACTATACAGTTTGTTAGTTTACTAGTCGAATATATTCAAGTGTTCCCTGCCAGGGGCGGTATTTGACGGAATGAAATACGCGGTGGACATCTTATCAGAATTATGGTCGAAGCCGACGACACGATAGAGGCGTTCGACAAAGCATTCCTCGAAGACTGGAACGACGCCGACTTCGCGACGTGGACTTCGTGCCAGAGGAGCACATCATCAAGTGCGATGCGTGCGGAGCGTTTGTACCGGCACAGCAATACGGCTACGCCGACACGCTCGAACACTTCGATACCTGCCCAGTGGACGCCGCTGAGAGGAAGAGCTAACCTTTCGCGCACGCGGGGATGAAAGCAGCTCGCTGGGCGGAACCACTTTGCCCGATAAAAACTGATTAATCGGATTGGGCTCCGTCTGCGCGTCGATGGACTGTGTCGCTTTGTCATAAAACGGCTTCATCGCGTTACAAACCCTCCCTGTCCCTGTATCAATGAAAAGATAGCGTGCGTAACCGACATCGGGCCCCGCCAAATGTTCGTAATGGTGAACCGGAAACCGTCTGCCCAGCAGGAAACCGGCGCACGTCAGCACGCCCGTAAGCAGCAAAAACCACATCTCTCTTCTCATTGCCGTCAGATCATACCTCGGACACGTCCCGATTCCCATTTTTCGTGGTATAAACCTAGGCTGCGTCCGCGCTCGGATTCTTTTCCAGCCATTCCTCTGCAAACCGGAATACCTCTTTCACGTCCTCAGCAGACAACTTGAACCATTCGCCTTTGACACGCTTGTCGGCGACCGTCCGGTGCAGCGTGGCTTCTAGTTCTTGGAAGTGGTAGGTGTCCCACGTGGAGACAACCTCAATCGGAAATGGAATAGGAATTTCCCGCTCGATGTCCTTTCGGCGCTTAGCCACGTCCCACGTGTAGCCGATCTTAAAAAGACCGTGCTCCCGGTTGGCCATCAAGTACACTCGCTTCGCGGCATACGGATTCCGCGCCTGCGGCGGCAGCGTGCGCAGGTGCTCGGACAGAGCGTTGGGCTTTCTCACCTTCCGAACGGCGGTCTTTGCTTTCGACTGCGCGGCTTCCTTGGCTTTTCGGTCTGCGATCCGCTGAAGTATGTGCGCTCGTTCCACCAGCCACTTCTCGTGCATGGTTTGTCGTTTGTTTGCCATCCTCCTTAATACTGGCGGTTACATTTTCGGGTTGATGTCGGTCACAGTTTTTGTTACTGTCGGCACCGGATACAGTATGGCTGATGCCGTAAGCCGCGTATAATCAACCCGCCATCGAGTTACCCGCTCTTCCATAATTAGGACGCCGAACATGCCCGAACAAGCCGGAGAAAAATTAAAAGTTCTGATCCGACGCACCGCCATCCAAAAGCGCGTCAGGGAAGTCGCCCTCCAGATCACCAAAGACTACAAGGGCCAGCGCATCCATATGATCGGCGTGCTCAAAGGCGCCTGCATCTTCCTCTCTGACCTCATCCGCGAGATCAATCTCGATACCTCCATCGATTTTATGGCCGTGGCCAGCTACGGCAAGGGCCGCCAAAGTTCCGGACAGGTGCGGGTGAACAAAGATCTCGATTCCAGCATCGAGGGTCTCAACGTTATCCTCGTCGAGGACATTCTGGACACCGGCCTCACCCTCAACTATCTGCGCCGCGTCATCGAGCAGCGCCACCCCAAATCGTTCCGCATCGCCGCACTGCTCGATAAGCCTTCTCGTCGGGTTCAGGCGGTGAAGGGCGATTACGTCGGCTTCACCATTCCCAACGAATTCGTCGTCGGCTACGGCCTCGACTACGCCGAGCGCTTTCGCAATCTAAAGGACGTCTGCGTCCTGACGCTGCCCCCGGAGTAGCCGTGCCGCGCTCCGTCCTCACTTTCTCCGACCTCGAAAAAATCCCCACCGGCGGGGAGGTCTCGGTTCCCCCAGGCACGCTGATTACCGCGCTCGCCGCCGACGAAGCCGCGCGCCGCTCCATCTCCATCAAATTTATCGAGCCTTCCGCGGGAAGCAGCGCAGATTCGGGAACTGCCAACGCCCAAGGCCGCGCCGTCGCCATCGGCGCCGACCACGGCGGCTACGAACTCAAAGAACAACTCAAGCGCCATTTGAGTGACTGGGCTTACACCGTAATCGACCTCGGCACCTCCAGCACCGATCCTGTCGACTATCCAGATTTCGCGGAAGCCGTTGCCAACGCCGTCGCCAGCCACCAAGCCTGGCGTGGTGTGGTCATCGATTCCGCCGGCATCGGTTCGGCCATCGCCGCCAACAAGGTCCCCGGGGCTCGCGCCGCCCTGTGTTACGATAGAGCTACGGCGCGCAACAGCCGCGAGCACAACGACGCAAACATCATCACCTTCGGCGCGCGCCTGATTCCGGCGGAAGTAGCCCGCGAAATTCTCGCGCTCTGGCTCGATACTCCCTTCGCCGGCGGCCGTCACCAACGCCGCATCGACAAAATTACAGCCATTGAAGACCGCAACAGGACCCCCTGAACGTGGCAGACTCTTCTCAGCGCCGCAAAGAATCTCCGGGCCAACCGTCACCCGCCCAAATTACCCGCGCCGCGGAAACATTCGCCGCTCGACTCGATCCCCATGGCGATCCTCCGCCCATCGAACAGGCGGCCCTGGAAGAGATCGTCTTCACCGTAGCCCAGGAAATTCTCGAGTACCTCGGCACGTATCTTGGTCCCGGCCACCACCTCCACTACGGCTTGCAGGTGGAAGGCACCTGCCCCGAGTGTACCGACCGCTGCGGCGATATTTGCTCTCATAAGACCCGCCGCGCCCTCGACGCCGGTGCCTGCCGGCTCACCCTCGACAACCCCGCAAAAAACGTGGAAGCCAAAGTCGCTCAGCTGATCGACCACACTCTGCTCAAGCCCGACGCCACTCGCGACCAGATCAAGACTCTCTGTGAGGAAGCTGTCCGTTTCCAGTTCGCTTCGGTCTGCGTCAACCCCTGGAACGTCCCGCAGGCCGCCGAACTGGTTCGCGGCTCCTGCGTCAAAGTCTGCACCGTGGTCGGGTTTCCACTGGGTGCGACCCTTCCGCAAATCAAGGTTTACGAAGCCGAGCAAGCCATCAAGCTCGGCGCCCAGGAAATCGACATGGTCATCAACGTCGGCGCCCTCAAGTCCGGATTGCTCGAAGCCGTGGAGGCCGACATTCGCGGCGTGGCCGAAGCCAGCCACCGCGGCGGCGCCATTTGCAAGGTCATCCTCGAGACCGGCCTGCTCGATACCAACGAAAAGATTCGCGGCTCCATCGCGGCAAAAAATGCCTGCGCCGACTTCGTCAAGACTTCCACCGGCTTCTCCACCGGCGGCGCCACCGCCGAAGACGTGCAGCTCATGCGCGCCGCGGTAGGCGGCGACATGGGCGTAAAAGCCTCCGGAGGCGTCCGCACCCTCGACGACGTGAAAAAAATGGTAGAAGCTGGCGCCACAAGAATCGGCGCCAGCGCGAGCGTAAAAATCATCGAGCAAGCCATCAGCGAGGGCAAGTCCGAAGCCCCGAAGCTGGAGTCCGCGAAGCCCGGCCCCGCCAAAGCTTCTTCCGCCGCCCCGTCTGGCAACTACTAGCCAAAGCTTCAAATAAGATTCTGCGGTTCGACGCCGTTATCCTTTTCGCCAGCTTCTCACCCACGCCTCCGCCGTTAAGATTCTACGGCTCGACGCCGTGATCTCTTCCGGGTGCCCAACTCTTTGCGGTTTCGCTCATGAACGTCATAGGCGCAAACGTCAAGTCCTTCACGTTGCCTGGTGGCTACACGATTTATAGCCAGTCTTGGTCCTCCTCCGATCCGAATAAGAATGCCATTCCCGCCCTCGCCGGACACCTGGCAAATTGGGTCGGCCTCACCAATCCACCAAAGCAATAACGTTGGGGCGATGCGCTCGTCGGGTGGACGACTCTCCAAGTGCGCTGTACGGCCGTGACTCGCCGGCATAGCGCCTGCTTTCGTTGCATCCGCCAGTCGGCTCATCACTTCTTTTTCGTTCATTCCAAACGGCTGTTATAATTGTTTCGAGCACCGCCGCGTTTTTAGAATGTGCTCGCTCCTCGTAGAAAAAATGGAAACGGATCCGGTCGAGCTGAAAACGGGGGCCGACGTTCCCGCAGAGGTGCTTTCTACCCTCGCGGAGATTGGCCAAGAGATCAATGCTTCGCTCAACCTCGATGAGGTTCTGGCGCGAACGGCGGCGCTCGTCAAAAATCTGGTCGACTACGAGATTTTTGCCGTGCTCCTCCCCGAGGAAGGCACCAACCGTCTCTATTTCCGTTTTGCCATAGGCCATCATCAGGAAGTCGTCGAACACTGGCGTGTTCCCATAGGCGAAGGCATCACCGGAACCGCCGCCGCCACTGGCCGCCCCGTCCTGGTTGGAGACGTCCACAAAGACCCGCGCTACCTGAACGCCATGGACGGGGTGCAATCGGAATTGGCTGTGCCCCTGATGGTCAAGGGCGTCGCCGTCGGCGTCCTCGATATTTCCAGCCGCCAACTCGACTATTTCACCCCGCTCCAACAGAACATTCTCACTCTGCTCGCCTCCCGCATTGCCGGCGCCATCGAAAACGCGCGCCTGTTCGAACGCGTCCAGCGCCAAGCCGATACTCTGCTGATCCTCAACGAAGTCGCTCGCGAAGCCAGCTCCGTGCTCGAGGTCGCCGAAGTTCTTCGCCGCGCCGCCGAACTCACCAAGCGCATCATCGACTACCAGATTTTCGGCATCCTGCTTTTCGATCCGGTTGCCCGCGTATTTCGCCAGCGCATTACCGTCAAATTCGGCCAGCACATTCAGGAAAAAATTTCCGTGCCGATCGATGAAGGCATCGTCGGCGCCGCCGCCGCTCTCTTGCGCCCGGTCGTTGTTCCTGACGTCGATCTCGATCCGCGATACATCCGCGTCAATGAAGAAACTCGCTCCGAGCTGGCCGTGCCACTGGTCGTAAAGAACCGCATCATCGGGGTGATGGACCTCGAGAGCCCGACCCGCAATTATTTCACCGCCGATCACGTGCAAGCCCTCTCCATCCTCGCCGCCAATCTCGCCGTGGCCATCGAAAACGCCCAACTTTACGAGCGTGTCGCCAGGGACGAAGCCCGAATGGACCGCGACTTGAGCGCCGCCCGCCGCCTGCAAGGCGCCTTGCTTCCGCGCATCCCGAGCACCGACTACGGCGTGGACGTCGCCGCTCGCGTCGTTTCGTCGCGCGAGCTCAACGGTGACATGTACGATTTCCTCCGCTACGGACCTCAGGAGCTCGGCATCGCCATGGGCGACGTGAGCGGGAAGGGAAGCGCCGCCGCGCTCTTCGGCGCCGTGGCTATCGGAACTCTGCGTAGCATGGCGCCGCAAAAGTTGCAGCCCGCCGAAATGCTGCGCAACCTGAATACCGTTCTCGGCGAGCGCCGCATCGAAGGCCGCTTCATCACCATGTGCTATGCCACCTGGCACCGCGGCCGTCGCCGCGTGCGCATCGCTAACGCTGGACAGGTCCAGCCGTTTCTATATTCCCAGGGTTCTTGCAAACAGGTTCAGCTCACCGGCTTCCCGCTGGGAATGTTTGACGATGTCAGCTATGAAGAACTTCGCCTGAATCTCGAGCCGGGCAATATCCTGGTTTTCTATTCCGACGGAATCGATGACACTACTGACTCGAACGGCGTCTACTTTGGCTCCGAGCGTGTCTGTCAATTGGTCAATGAAAATTTTGAGCTCACCTCCGCGGCCATGGCCGATCGCATTCTCGAAGCAGTCGACACTTTTTCCGGTGGCGCGCACGCGTTTGATGATCGCACTCTCGTCGTTGTAAAGGTCCTGTGACCGACCAGCGCGCATCGGCCCCTCGCCAACTTGGCTCGCCGTCCATCGATCCGAGCCGGTTCACCCCGCAGTTCCATTACCGCGGCGGCGAACTGTTCTGCGAGGGTGTGTCCCTCGGCGCGCTGGCCCAGCGGGTTTCCACGCCGGCCTACGTCTACAGCCGCCGCAGCATCGAAGATTCCTATCGCGGTTTTCAGCGTGCCTTCCGCTCGGTGCCACACACCATTTGTTACGCCGTGAAGGCCAATTCGAATCTCTCTCTGCTGCGCATTCTCGCCAAACTCGGCAGCAGCTTCGACATCGTTTCCGGCGGCGAGCTATACCTCCTGCGAAAAATCGGCGTCCCCGGCAAGAAAATCGTCTTCTCCGGAGTGGGCAAGACCCGTGACGAAATTCGCGAAGCCCTTCGCGCCGGCATCCTGCTTTTTAACGTGGAATCGTCCGCCGAACTCGACATTCTGTCCGAAGAGGCAGCGCGCCTGCGCATTACCGCTCCCGCCGCCCTGCGCGTGAATCCCGACGTCGAAGCCGGAGGCCATCGCCACATTCGCACCGGCCACCACCGCCACAAGTTTGGAATCGATTTAGCCGCCGCCGCGAAGCTTTACGTCGATTGGCGCGGCGCACCCTCGATTCGCTGGCGCGGCGTCAGCATGCACTTGGGTTCGCAGATTTTAGGTGTCCCTGCTTTCCAGCGCGCTGCCCAGCGTGTCGCGAAATTCGTCGCCAACCTGCATGCCTCTGGCATCGACCTGGATTTTGTCGATTTCGGCGGCGGCTACGGTGTTCAATATTCCAGCGAGCGGCCTCCGTCTCTCGAACAATACGCCCGCGCCTTAAGCCCGGTTGCCCGCTCCCTCGATTGCCGTCTGCTCATCGAGCCCGGCCGCAGAATCGTTGGACCATCCAGCGTCCTGCTCACCCGCGCCATCTACACCAAATCCAACCGCGGAAAAACATTCGTCGTCGTTGACGCCGGAATGAACGACTTCATCCGCCCGGTCCTATACGACGCGCTACATCCGGTGACGCCCGTTCGCGCGCCCGCACCCGGCGCCGCCATCCGCCGCGTCGACATCGTCGGTCCCGTCTGCGAAACCGGCGATTGCTTCTTGAAAGATTGGCCGCTGCCCGATCCCCATCCCGGCGACCTGCTCGCGATCTGGGGGGTCGGCGCTTACGGTTTCGTGATGGCCTCGCAGTACAACGCGCGGCCGCGCCCCGCCGAAGTTCTCGTCGAAGGCCGCAAGTTCCGCATCATCCGTCGCCGCGAATCTCGCGCCGATCTCACCCGCGGAGAATGACGAAGATGCCGCCATCCACACAATTCGCCCCGAAGCCGCCGCACCTGCTTCACGTCTACCGCGACTTCCCAAAGCCACAAAGTTTTTCGGAGTACGCGAAAATCGAAGAGGAGTCCGCGCGCATTTGCGCCGAGTTCCATTGCCCTCATCCCTATTTGGCAATCGAATCGCTAACCGGACCCAGGGAGATCTGGTTTCTCAACGGCTACAAATCGCATCCAGAGCGAGAGAAGATAGCCCTCGATTACGCCAACAACCAGCCCTTGACCGCCGCACTCCGGCAAATCGCCGCGCGCAAAAGCGCACTCACTTCCGACCCGATAGAATTATTCGCAAATTTCCGCCCAGGCATGAGTCGGGGAATTCTGTGGACGCTAGGCCAGGCGCCATTCGTGGTGGTCACGTTAACCCTTCTCAGCCTGAAAATCGAAGGAACGGTCTACGAAACCGAGGATGGCAAGCGCTTGATCATGAAGTCAGCTCAATCGCGTGGTGAGGCCCAGAAACAGGCCGCAGCAAGCCCCGACACCCAAATCTTCGCCGCCCGCCCCCAATGGAGCATGCCAGCCAAGCACTGGCAGACGTAGCGCAGCCACTCTTGGCGGAAAAGCCTCCCAACCCAAAATATCTCACGCCAAGAATGTGACTCCGGGCGCCCGTCACATGCACAGTTTTTTTTGACTTTAAGAAGTCGAAGGTGGGTGCCCCACACGTCGGTTTTACGTGTGGGGTTCTTGACTTAAGTTTCCACGGTTCGGCGCCCGTATCCTTTTCGTGCGCCCCACTCTTCCCGGGAAGGGTGGATGTTTTGATTTTGCCGTAGCCGTGCAAGGTGGCTGGCGCACCCTTCGCCATCAAGAGTGCGGATTTTGTCCCGCCACAATCTCAATTGCCCCAAACGCCCCATATTACCGCTGCGTGGTTTTTGCCGTTGCCTTTGTCTGAGCTTTTGGTTCCGTGGCCCCGCCCAGCCGTCGCAGATTCCTCGTCCAAACCTTTTCGCAGCGGTCACACCCTCACCGCCGAACCCAAAAATCCTACCGCTCCGCCCACCGCAACTTACTCCTCAAAACATCATAATAAGATTTCCCCGGAGGCCGCACCAACTTCACCCGGTTCGGCGACTTCCGAATCACCACCCGATCCGCGCAACGCAAATCGAAACCCACCTGGCCATCCAGCGTCAGATGCAGCGCCGTCTCCTCCGGGAATCCGATCTCGATCGCCGCACTCCCCGGCACCACCAGCGGCCGATTTGTAAGCATGTGCGGACAGATCGGCGTAATCACAAACGCATCCAGATCGGGTTGCACGATCGGACCGCCCGCCGCCAGCGAATAAGCCGTCGATCCCGTCGGTGTCGCCAGGATCAACCCATCGGCGCGATAATTGCCCACCGCGTTCGCGTCCACAGTCACCGTGAAATCCATCATCCGCGCCAGCGCCACCTGCGTCACCACCGCGTCGTTCAGCGCCTGCTGCTTCTCCACCGCATGCCCATCCCGCATCACTTCCGCTTCCAGCATCATTCGTTCGCTGATTTGGTATTTCCCGGCCAGCACCGCTTCGAGCAGTGGATACATCTCGTTCAGCGTGACGCTAGTGAGAAAGCCCAGCCCGCCCAGGTTCACCGGCAGAATTGGAATTTCCCGATTCTCGAGCGCCCGCGCTGTGGCTAGAATCGTGCCATCGCCTCCCAGCACGATCACCAGTTCGGCACATCGGGCCAGCGCGCCGCGGGAGAGTGCGTGCGCCGAGGCGGTGCACTTCGCCGCTGTTTCCTCGTCGAGAAACACTTCTAACCCGCGCGCGTGCAGCCATGTCACCAGCGGTGGTATCACTTCGGCGATCTCTTCGCGCCGCGGTTTGGAAACGATTCCTACGTTGCGGATCATGGTTGGCCCAGTCAAAATTTCCGTTCCATCAATTGTTCAGCGTTGATAGCGAAGAATTGTACCTTACGCCTTCAGCCGGGCGTGGAGAAAAAACTCCTGATTGCCCTCCGCGCCCGCCACGCGGCTCGCTCGCACTCCCGAAACGTCCAGTCCCGCCACTGTCGCCGCTTCCCGCACTCGCTCGATCGCTCGTCGATGCAGCTCCGGATCGCGAACGACTCCGCCCTTTCCGATATCCCCGCGTTCCAGCTCGAACTGCGGTTTCACCAGGATCAAAAAAATCGCTCCCGCCTTCGCCACTCCGATCAGCGCCGGCAAAATCTTGCCCACCGAAATAAACGACACATCCGCCACGATCAGCTCCGCGCTCTCCGGCACATCCTCCGGCAAAAGATATCGCGCGTTTTTCTCCACCCGTGCCACTCGCTCGTCCCGTTGCAGCTTCCAATCCAGTTGTTGGGTGTTGACGTCCACCGCGATCACTCGCCTCGCGCCATTCTGCAGCAGGCAATCCGTGAACCCGCCCGTCGAACTGCCCGCATCGAGACAAACTTTCCCCGCAGCCGAAACTCCAAAATCCTCCAGCGCGCCCTCCATCTTCAGCCCGCCGCGCCCCACGTACTTCAGCCCATCTCCCACAATTTCGATCGCCGCGTCCGTCGCCGTCGCTGTCCCTGCCTTGCCTGCGGCTTGCCCGTTCACCCGCACGCTTCCCGCCAGCAGCATGGCCTGCGCTTTCTGGCGGGACTCCGCCAGCCCGCGCTCGAATAGCAGCACGTCCAGACGCTTTTTTTCTTTCGGAGATTGATGCGTTTTGCCCACTCCGTCACCGCGTGGGTTGTCGGAAGGATTCGCTTCAGGATGCTTCTGTTGAGGGGGGCGCTTTGCCATCGAGCCGCCGCGCGCTACTTCCGCCGCTCGATCAAATATCGCGCCAGATCTTCCAGCGGCCGGCCCTTGATTCCGTACGTTTCCAGTTCGCGCAGCGCGCTGCCCGCCAGCACAAACGAAATTTCGCGCGACCTCGCCAGCCCGTACACCGCCGGATACGTCAGTTTCTTCTGCGCCTGGTCCTTGCCCGCCGTTTTTCCCAGCGCTGACGACGATTCCTCTACATCCAGAATGTCGTCGACCACTTGAAACGCCCAGCCGATATTCTCCCCGAACTTCCGCAGCCGTTCCACATCCCCGTCGCTCGCTCCCGCCGCGATTCCTCCGGCCGCCACCGAGCCGCGTATCAGCGCCGCGGTTTTCGACCGGTGAATATATTCCAGCGCCGCCGCATCCGGCTCTTTTCCCTCGGCCTCGATGTCCGCCACTTGGCCGGCCACCATCCCGCGCACTGTTCCGGCCGCCCGAGCGACTTCGGAAATCACCGCCGCCCTCCGCGCCGCTTCAATCGGCGCCCCGGCCAATGTCTCGAACGCCAGCGTCAGCAGCCCGTCGCCCGCCAGGATCGCCGTCGCTTCTCCAAACTTCTTGTGGCAAGTGGGCTGCCCTCGCCGCAGGTCGTCATCGTCCATCGCCGGCAGGTCGTCGTGGATCAACGAATAGGTATGAATGAACTCCAGCGCGCATCCCACCTCGATTGCCGCATCGGGCGGATCCATAAACATCCGCGCCGCCTCCAGGCACAGGATCGGCCGCAGCCGCTTGCCCCCGGCGAAAACGCTGTATCGCATCGCCTGGTGCAGGGAAGTCGGCGCGGTCTCCGCCCTCGGCAGCAATCGCTCCAGTCCGGCATCGATCACTTGGCGGTCGGCTTCAAAAAAATCGGGTAGCGTCACAGGTGGCATCATCCAATCGGTTGGCTGTTGCGGTATTTCGGCAAGAACCAGGGCGTCTACGTCGCGATTCCGGCGTAGCCCTGGCGGAGGCGGACCGCTACGCTCGCTCATCCTCGGTCGCAAACGGTTTGGCCACTACTTTTCCGTCGGCCTTCTTCAGCAGAATTTCCACGCGCCCTTCCGCTTCTTCCAGTTGTTTCTGGCATTCCTGCGAAAGTTTCACGCCCTCTTCGAACAACTTCATCGCGTCGTCCAGCGAGAGGTCCGCGTTCTCGAGCCGCTTCACCACTTCTTCCAGCCGCCCCAGTGATCGCTCGAAATCGCCTTTCTTAGGCGCCTCTGGCACTTTATTTACTCCCGCATTCACAGGAATCTCCTAAGCAACTCAACTTTAACAGCCGCCTCCGCCCCCGAGCCATCTATTTCTAGCCGTAGTCAGTCCGTAGCCGTCCCGCCGGTACGGTCTCATCTTTGTACGTTTCTTTTCCGGTTTTATCTTTGTACGTATCTCTTCCGGGTGCCCCATTCTTTGCGTATTTCGCAAAGGGTGGGCGTACCGGCCTAAGCGCACGCTGCTCCACGTCTCCCGCTTCGCGTCTGCGGCCTTTCCCTAATTCGTCCCCGACCCACTCACAGGAACCAGATCCAAATGTTCCACGTCAGCCCGCTTCTCAGCCTCATCGGAAAACGGCGCCGGAATCCCGCGCCCCGCCAGCCATTCCGGAAACTGGTCGTGATAATGCGCGCTCCCGTATTGTCCCGATTCTCCCGTAGTGATCTCCATCAGCGAATTATCGAAGTTCGAAAGGTCCGCGACGAATCGCATCGCCGGCCCGTGCTGGTGTCCGATCGCATCCACCGTATTCACCGTTCCATACCCGCGCACCGGACCCAGGCTCAATATCCTTTGCAGTATCCCCGACCGCGCCATCGGATGATCGATCTCAATCGGGTGCATCCGTCCCCAGATCCACATTCCCGCGTCCTTGCTCCCCGTTTCACCTTGTATCTGCCCGATAGCCTCGTCGGCGCTCGCAATCAGCAGGTCGTCGTAATCCTTATATCCCTCCGGCAGCCAGGCTTTCGGTCGCTCGCGCAGCACTTTTTCTAGAAAGAGCCCGTCCCGCCACCACACGTCGCCATAATGGTTCTCCGGCTCCCACAAATCGTACGGAACGCTGCTTTCACCCACAAACGGCGTCAGCAGATTCCGCATCAGCGCGTGCCGCGTGTATTCCACCAACGATGTCTCCAGCGAATTGGACGTTGCCCGCCCGTCCCATCGCGCCAGCCGCGACAGCACTTCGCGCGCGTGCGGCTCCGCAGGCTGCCGCTCCTTGCTCGCCTTCGACAATTCTTGCGCCAGGAAAAGATCCGGCTCGCTCACGATATCGGTTTGTATCGCATTGCAATCCGCCACCGTCAGATCCGTTCGCCCCGTCAGCAGTTGGTAGATTCGATCCGTGCGATACGGCGCCGCCCATCGGTCCGAGATGTAGTACTTGTATCCCGGTCCCACCGTCCGCGCGTTCGCCGTTGCGATGATCCCTTCCGGCGGATTCAGCACCTTCGGCAATTCATCGAACGGGATATACCCCGTCCAATCGTAATCGCTGCTGTCTCCGGGCACCGGCACTCCTCCCGTCGCCTTCCCGCGTATCGGGATTTGCGCCGCCATGATCCACCCGATATTTCCATCCACGTCCGCATAGACCGTGTTCTGTCCCGGCCCGTGCACCTGGCGCATTACATCTAGGAATTCATTCCAATTTTTCGCCCGCCCCAACTTTGGATAACCGAAATCCATCCCTCCGGGTTCGGTCAGTGTCCACCGCAACGCATATCCCCTTTGCTCGTCTGGATCGCGCGCCACGATCGGACCGTGCCGCGTCACCAGCACATTTTCCGTCTGATCCGCCTCACCCTTTATGTGGATCACTTCCGCACGCACCTGCGCCTTCACCCATTTCCCGTGATCCAGATACCTCGTCGGATCTTGGGCGTCCAGCGTTTCCTGGTACAAGTCCTGTACGTCCGCGTTGCTGTTGGTGAAGCCCCACGCAATACGCTCGTTGTGCCCGATGATCACTAACGGGACTCCCGGCAGCGCAAATCCCTCCACGTTCCATTCCGGAGCCTTCAAATGCACCGTGTACCAAATATCCGGCACATCCAGCCCCAAATGCGTGTCGTTCGCCAGCAACGGTTTGCCCGTGGCCGTATGCGCTCCGCTCACCACGAAATTATTGCTTCCGGAAATATGCGCGGTTTCGTCATCGAACAGCCGCAGGATGTGGTCCGCGCTTTCCCACACCGCGCGTTCCCACTTCCCGCCTTGGCCATTCGGATGTTCCAGAGGATGCAACTTCGATGTCGGCGTCGTAATTGGATTCAGTGGCTTGGGTGCTCTCCGACGCGTTCCCGGCGCTCCGGCGGGACCAGCGGCGTCTGCCGCTGCGCCGGCGCCCACGATGAAGTGATCCAGCGGCGAATCGGTTACAAAAAGGTCGCGCGCCCGTTCCGGTCCCACGATGTCCGTCAGTTTTGCCCGATTGATTTTCGCTCGCCAAGTGGTGGTAAGCGTTTTCCACATGTACGCACTGATCAGGAACGTATCCACCGGCGTCCACTGCTTCGGCTCATACCCTAGCAGCGTAAATTCCAGCGGCAGGTGCCCGCGTTGCTCTGCGATGCAGCGATTCACTCCGGCCGCATACGCTTCCGTAATCAGCCGCGTCTCCGGATCCATGTGCTGCGCCGCTTCTTCCGCCGCCGCGCGTATTCCCAGCCTTCGATTGTCTCGATCCAGCGCTTCCACCACCGTCAGCGGACCAAATATCTCTGACAGCTCTCCTGCCGCCGCCCGCCGTAGCGTATCCATTTGCCACAACCGGTCCTGCGCCGCGATGTAACCCTGCGCTTCCGCCAAATCGCCCAGCGACTGCGCCTGAATGTAGGGAACCCCCCAGCGATCCCGGTCCACGCTCACCGGAGCCTTCAAACCCGCGATCGCCGTAACCCCATGGATTTTCGGCAAGCTCCGCCGAACCACCCACCACCCGGCAAAGAATGCCACCCCAATCGCTAAAAGCACTATCGCGATGCTATTCCGCAGCCAATGTTGCCTGATTTTCTCCGCCGCCTCTCCCGTTCACCGCGAGTTTAGCCCACCGCTCCGGCTCAGGCAAATCTCATTGGCTTTCACCGGATCTTGATTCGGCAGCAAGTTGCGCGCAGATTCTTTCTTGGATATCAAACAAATTTATCGACGATGGGGTGCTGGGCGAAGCGAAGTGGGCGCCCTAGGTGTCGATTTCACACCTGGGTTCTCTACGTTTTTGACTTTGGCTTGTGACGCTGTTGTACAAACCCCGGCCGTCGTGTCGCTTTACTCACCTTCATGCACATCACCACACCCGAAGTTTCCCCTCCCGCGCCGCGTCTTGCTAGAATCAATCCAGAATGATTGGCCTTCGGCTGTTCGCCGTCTTTTTCTTGGTCGCCGTCAACGGTTTCTTCGCCGCCGCCGAATTCTCGCTTGTCGCCGTTCGCCAGTCGCGTATCCGCCAACTCGCGCAACGCGGTGATTCCCGCGCCCGCGTGGTCGAACTACTCACCGCTGACCTCGGCCGCGTTGTTTCCGGCGTGCAAGTCGGCATCACTCTGGCCAGCTTGGCCCTGGGGTACATCGGTGAAGTTACTTTGGCCGAATTCCTGCGTCCTCTCGCCGCGGTACTTCCCGGCGTGTGGGTCGGACTGGCCGCGCACACCGTCGCTCTGGTCCTCGCCTTTGGCTTGCTCACCGTTGTTCAAGTCATCCTCGGCGAGCTGGTTCCCAAGACCCTCAGCCTCGCCCACGCCGAGCGCGTCGCGCTGATCATCGCCCGCCCCTTCCACGCCTTCCTCAAACTTTTCTCCTGGGCCATCAATCTTCTGGATGCCGTCGCCGACAAAATCGTTCTCTGGCTCGGCGTCACCTCGCCTCCCAGCCACCACGGCGTTCGCTCCGCCGAAGAATTGCAAGTGGTCATCGAACAGGCCCGCGATCGCGGCTTCCTTCAGCCCGCCGAAGTGCAGTTCATGCAGAACGCCATGAAGCTCCACCAGGTCCAGGTTCGCGAGCTGATGGTCCCGCGCCCGGACATGCACGCGCTCCCCGCCTCCGCTACTCTCGAAGAAACCATGAACCTGTTCGCCACCACCCAGCGTTCCCGCATTCCCGTTTACTCCGGTTCGATCGATCACATCGTTGGCATGGTCCACATCAAGGACTTCATATGGGTGCTCCTCGATCGCGCCCGCCGCGCCGAAGAGCATCTTCCTCCGCCCACCTTCGAACTGCGCCGCATGGTGCGCGACGTCCTCATCGTTCCGGAAACCAAGCCCGCCAGCGAGCTGCTTCTCGAATTCCGCGCCAAGCGCGCCGGCCTCGCCGCCATCGTCGACGAATTCGGCAGTATCCTGGGCATGGTCACCATGGAAGACATTCTCGAGCAAATGGTTGGCGAGATTCACGATGAATTCGACGTCATCGAACGCCCCCTCGTCCTCGCCGACGGCTCCACCATTTTCGACGCGTCTCTTACCGTCCGCGATCTTGCTACCATCTACCACATCTCCGTCCCCGACGATCCCCAGTACGAAACCATTGGCGGCTTCGTCCTTTCCCGCCTCGGTTTCATGCCGCGCGGCGGCGAAACCTTCGAAGAAAATGGCTATCGCTTCACCGTGATGGAAATGGATCGCCGCCGCATCTCGCGCATCCGGGTCAAACAAGTTTTCGCCGCCGGCGAATTCGCTGCCGCCGCCGCTACCGGCGCAGGCGACGCAAGAGACGCAAGCGACGCAGATGACGCGGAGCAGGGAACTGAATCCGCCGCCGCGCCCGGTTCACCCGGCCACTCCCACCACCGCGGCGAAACAGAAGACGAAACCGCACGCGACGTCCAGGCGCGCCGCGCAAAATGATCCGCTACTTCGCTTCCCGCTTGCTTCTCGCCCTCCCAGCCGTTTGGCTGATCCTCACCATGGTGTTTCTCCTCGCCCACATCATCCCCGGCGATCCCGTCCAGCAAATGCTCGGCGAAGGCGCCCGCGGCGAAGATCTCCAGCAGCTCCGCCACACTCTCGGCCTCGACGCCCCGATCGGCGTTCAGTACGTCCGCTATCTCGGCGGTCTCGCCCACGGTAATCTCGGTGAGTCGATTCGCTTCCAGCGCCCTGTCGCGCGCTTGATCCTCGAACACTATCCCGCCACTCTCGAACTCTCGGCCCTCGCCCTGATCGTCTGCGCCGGCATCGGCATCCCCGCCGGCCTGTGGGCTGCCCAGCGTCGCGGCGCCAGCGTCGATCACGCCATCGGCCTGTTCACTCTGTTCGGTCTCTCCGTTCCCAATTTCGCTCTTGGCCCGGTCCTGATTTTATTTTTCTCCGTGATCCTCGGTTGGCTCCCAGTTTCCGGACGCGGCGGACCCGCTCACGCCATCCTGCCATCCATCACGCTGGGCGCCGCGCTAGCCGCCATCCTCACCCGCATGGTTCGCATCGCCGTTATCGAAGAGCTTTCCGCCGACTACGTCCGCACCGCCCGCGCCAAAGGCCTCTCGGAAACCGCGGTCCTGTTCCGCCACGCCTTCCGCAACGCCCTGATCCCCATCCTCACCATCCTGGGCCTGCAATTCGGCACGCTACTTGCAGGCACCATCGTCACCGAAACAATTTTCTCCTGGCCAGGCATCGGCCGCCTCTCCGTTCAGGCGATCGAAGCCCGCGACTACCCGCTTCTCCAGGGCTGCATCCTCCTAATCGCCCTGACCTATGTATTAGTGAATCTCCTCACCGACTTCCTCTACGCTCTAGTCGATCCCAGAGTGAGGCTCTCATGACCGCCGCATGCTTAGCCTCATGCTTCCACGTTTTTCCGCCTTCATCTTTTGACTCATGTTTATACGGTTCTACGCTGTTATCTTTTCCGGGTGCCCCACTCCTCCCTGGTTCTGGGAAGGGTGGGCGTATCGGCCATAGCAGCAGTGAGTCTCCACCCAAAAGTGACGGGTGATTTTTTTGACTGTGTCTTTATGACTTTGTGTCTTGAATTTGGTGTAGAGGTCGAAGGTGGGTGCCCCACACGTCGTTCTTACGTGTGGGGGTTTTGACTTTGTTCAGATTCCATTTCCTAAGGTTGTGTGTCTTGAACTTACTCTCAGATTCCGTTCCCACCAACGAGGACGTGGCTCAGTGAACGGTCTCCGCCAATTCCTCCGCCAAAGCATCCTGGGCCGTTGTGGCCTTGCTTTAGCGCTGCTCCTGATAATCGCCGCACTAGCCGCCCCGTGGCTAGCTCCCTACGATCCCTCCGCACAAAATCTCCCCGCGCGCCTCTCCCCGCCCGACCACTCCCACTGGATGGGCACCGACGAACTAGGCCGCGACATCCTCTCGAGAATCCTCTACGGCACGCGCGTCTCGATGTTAGTAAGTTTCTCGGTAGTCCTCGGCGCCGGCCTTTTCGGACTCTTCATCGGCGCCCTCTCCGGCTACTACGGCGGCTGGTTCGACCGCATCATCAACGTAGCCATACTCAATGCCTTCCTATCTTTCCCAGGCATCCTGTTAGCGATCGCCTTCTCCGCATTCCTCGGCCCAGGCCTGGGAAAAGTGATCCTGGCTTTAGTAATCACCGGATGGGCAGGCTACGCGCGCCTGGCGAGAGCCCAAGTCCTCCAGCAAAAGGAAATGGAATACGTCCTGGCCGCCCGCTCCCTCGGCGCAAGCGACGCGCGAATCCTGATGCGTCACCTGCTCCCCAACATTCTTCAGCCAGTGATGGTCCAAGCCACCATAGCCATCGCCGGCGCGATCCTCGCCGAATCCACCCTAAGTTTTCTAGGTCTGGGTGTCTTGGCCCCGCTCCCCAGTTGGGGCGCCATGCTAAACGACGCCCGCGGCCACCTATTCGACGCCCCCCACCTCGTAATCTTCCCGGCCTTAGCGGTAATGTCCGCCGTCCTGGCCTTCAACCTCTTAGGCGACGCCCTCCGCGACTGGATGGACCCGCGCATGCGCGCCTACCTGGCCATCACCGACCTCTCCCGCTAGATTTCTTCTCCGTATCTTTGACACCGGTTCGTACACTTTCTCCTGAATATCGAGCAAATTTATTGACGATAGGGTTTGCTGAGCGAATCGAAATGGGTGCCCCAGGTGTCGCTTCCACACCTGGGTTCTCTATGTTTTTGACTTGATCTAAAGGCAGGAAACAGCGAGAACGAAAGAGCCCACAACAACAGAGTTCAGTGAGGAGAAATGTCAGACATCGAGTGCCGCAAAAAAACTACCCCACCTCCACCACCACCTCGCCCCCGCGGCCAACCCCCAGCGCCCGCGCCGCACTCCCCTTATTCGTACAAATCTCCAGCGACCCGCTGGAACCAATAATCCCAAACACCTCTCCGCTAGCGCCCGCCGCAAATGACGTAACCACGCGCCCAACCTCGCCCTTCCCCACACGAATCTTGAATTTCCCGTCCGCCGCCACTAGCACCGCCGCATCCTCAGGCGTAATATTCGTAATCAGATTCCCAAAGTTATCCACCTTCAGCACTATGCCTTTGACTGTCGTCCCGTCCGCCTTAGGTTTCGGAATGCTGAGCTTCACAATGTCCGTAACCTCCTCACCGAACGCATTAAACTGATACGCCTTCGATAGCCAAGCCGCTACCGGCGCAAAAATATCCCGCCCATGAAACGTGTTGCTGACCGGCTGCTGGAAATAGTGATCCGCGGTAATGTGCCAAGCCGTCAGTATCGATTGCTTCTCGTAGACCATCGATAGCACCCCATTATCCGGCGCCACAAAAAAATGATTGTCCCCCCGCACCAGTATCGGACGCCGCGGCGTCCCCACCCCCGGATCCACCACCACCAAATGAATCGTCTTCGGCGGAAAATATTTGTGCGCCAACCCGATCGCCATCGCCCCGTCCAGCAGATCGAACGGAATCACGTTGTGGGTGATGTCCACCACTTCCGCCTCAGGATTGATTCCCAAAATCACACCCTTCACCACCCCAACCAAGTGGTCGGAATTGCCATAGTCCGTAGTAAGCGTAACAATCGGCCGCGCCAAGGTTGATCTCCTAAGATTCCGCTAAAAGCCGTGCACCACCACCGCAATATCGACGCTAAATCCCTCCTCCCAGACTGTCAACCCTCCCGCCTGCCGACGTTTCCATCGGCATAAACGCCCGAGTGGCACACCCATCCCTGGCCTGCAAAATTAAGACGATTCCACGGTTCCAAGCCCTTCTCCGTTCGAGCGATTTTACGGTTCTACGCCCTTTCCTTTCCGGGTGCCCCACTCTTCCGAGTTTTTGGCAAGGGTGGGCGTACTGACCTTCTGCATTGTTAAGCATTAGCAACCCGACGCGAGCCCGCGTCTTTATGATTCTAGTTTTTGCCTCACGCTTCCATGCACTTCGGGTGCCCCACTCTTCCCAGTTTTTGGGAAGGGTGGGTGTTTTGACGTCGGTCTAGGTGTTGCCGGTGGGCGTTTTGACGTCGGTGTAGAAGTCCAAGGTGGGTTCCCCACTCGTCGATTTCACGTGTGGGGTTCTTGACGTTGCTCCTGTTTGTTAGGTTTGCTCCTTACATCCCTAATTTCGGGTCCTTAACCCCAGCCCAACGCAGCGCCTCCTCCCGATCCGCAAACGCCCGCATCTGCACCGGCCTCCCGTCCCGAAACGTATAGACATCCGCCAGCCGAACCTCGCCCCACTCCGCGCTGCCCTTACTACGAAATCGCGCATGCACAAAAACCACGATGCGATCCCCAGCCGCAATAAACCGTTCCGGCTCGCTGCGTCCCTCCGCCCAACCCGCCCGCGACCGCGTCAAGTACCCTTGCACCTCCGCAGTCCCGTGATGAGTCCCCCCTCCCGGAAACGAGTCAGGCTCAGTCCACTCAATCTGCGGATCCAGCCCCGCGACGGCCCCAGCCATGTCCCCTCGGTTGAACGCATCGTAAGCCTTCTGCAGTAACTCAATCGCGCGCTCCCGCCCCGCAATGGCCTCCATCGCGTCCCCCGAACGACCGCGCCCACACCCAATCGCAGCGCAGCAAAGAAATCCGATCCAGCAAATAATCAGCAGCTTACTCATACCGCCATCGCTCTCCAGCGCCAAGATGGAGTCTCGCAATCGCGTTTCGGAAACCCCGCTGGAATCGTCATGACAAACCGCGTCGGTTGCGTTAGGTTTGATACATGGATACCGTGCACGTTGAGCTGCCCTCCGCTCTGCTAAAGGCCGCAAATCTGGAGGAAAACAACCTCTCTCAGGAAGCGGCTCGTTTGCTAGCTCTCGAACTTTATCGCGAAGATAAAATCTCGCTGGGCCGCGCTGCCGAACTTTGCCAGACGCCGCTAGCCGCATTCATGGACTTCGCCGCAAAGCACGGCGTCCCTCCCTTACGATACACCAACGAAGAGCTGGAAAAGGAGCGCCGCTCCACGGATCAGCTCGAATTTTGATCGTCGTGTCGAATTCATCTCCGCTCGTCATCCTGGCAAAGCTAGATTGCTTTGAGCTTCTGAATCGTCTGTTTGCCATTTTGTATATTCCCAGGTCAGTCCACCACGAGGTTGTCGTGCGCGGTGCTGGTCTGCCCGGAGCAGCCGAGGTTGCCGAATCGAAATGGATTCAAGTAAAGCCACTCCGCAATCCAGCAACCCTGGTCCAGGCCCAAAACAAATATGCACTAGGGGAAGGGGAGCTCAGCGCTATCGTGCTGGCACAAGAAATCCATGCGAGTTTGGTTCTGCTCGACGATTCCAATGCGCGCAAACTAGCCACGATGCAGGGTCTCCAAGTCCGCGGCAGTGTTGGTCTTCTCGAAGCCTTTTATCTGCGGGGCTACCTAGTCGACCTCCGGGCTGCCTATCGCCAACTTCAGTTGCACAGCTACATCGACCAGCGGCTCTTAGACGCTCGTCTGAACTCGTTGGGACTTCCCGCCCTCTAGGCCGGTTCAGCGAGCGCGGAATTCTGCGCCCTTGGCCGGTCGCTGTGGCACGAATGTTTCGCGCGTGCCCCCCACGCCTTGACCCCTCCTCCCCGCCCAGCTATTCTGGATTCTCGGAGTCTTCTCCCTTGCGCGTTTATCTCGACTTTAATGCCACTACGCCTGTCGATCCCGCGGTCCTCGCCGCGATGACTCCTTATTTTTCCGCCGAATTCGGCAACGCTAGCTCCATCCATTCCGCCGGCCAGCGTGCGCGTTCGAGCGTCGAACGCGCCCGCGAAAGCGTCGCCAGCCTGCTCGGCGCGAAGCCGGCCGAAATCGTCTTTACCGGCAGCGGCACCGAAGCAAACAATCTCGCCATTCTGGGCACGGTCGCCCCGGGCGCCACCAAGCGCCACGTGATCACCACCACCATCGAACATCACGCCGTCCTGCACTCTTGCGCCGCGCTACAAGCGCGCCACGTCCACCAAGCCAGCGAAGTCACCTACGTCGGAGTCGGCCACGATGGCCTCGTCGATCCCGAAAATATTCGCCGCGCCCTGCGCCCCGATACCGCGCTCATCACCGTCATGCATGCCAACAACGAGCTCGGCACCATTCAACCCATCGAAGAAATCGGCAAGATCGCGCGCGCCGCCGGAGTCTTCTTCCACACCGACGCCGTGCAATCCGCCGGCAAACTCCCCATCGATGTCGACCGCCTCGGCGTCGATTTGCTTTCCATCGCCGCTCACAAATTTTACGGGCCCAAGGGCGTCGGCGCTTTGTACGTGCGCTCCGGCGTGCCTATCGCTCCCATTCTTTACGGCGGCCATCACGAACGCGATCGCCGTCCCGGCACCGAAAACGTCCCCGGCATCGTCGGCCTTGGCAAGGCCGCCGAATTGGCCGCCCATCATGTCCGCCTCGACTTCGAAAAAATCGGCGCGCTGAGAAACCGTTTCGAGCAGGCCCTGCTCGAAACGGTCCCGCAGTGCTTCATCAACGGTCACCACGACCGCCGCATTCCCAACACCAGCAATTTCACATTTGCAAACGCGGTAGGCGAGTCCCTGCAAATCGGCCTCGACCTCCAGGGCGTCGCCTGTTCCACAGGCGCCGCCTGCTCCTCCGGCGCGATCGAGCCATCGCACGTGCTCACCGCCATCGGCCTGTCCCACGACCACGCCAACGCCAGCCTGCGCTTCAGCCTCGGCCACGGAACCACCGACGCCGAAATTGATTTCGCCCTCAGCGTAATTCCCAGCGTAGTCGAACGCCTGCGCGACCTCGCCCCCGCGCAAACCCAGCCGCCGCAGCCGCTCCCGACCAAAGCGGTCTCCGTCCGATGAGTCCAATGAGCGCCACAATCTCCACTCCGAATATCGTCGCCGCGCCGGCGTTAACTCCCGCGCCGCTCGCCCCGGCCGCCGGCGCATGCGCCGTCGCCCTCAATGAAGCGACCCAACCAGCCCGTGTCGCCACTCCGGAAACCACTGTAGTCGCCATGAGCGGCGGCGTCGACAGTTCCACTGTCGCCGCCATCCTCCACCAGTCCGGCCGCCCAATTGTCGGCCTCACCATGCAGCTCTGGAATCAGCGCCGCCTCCCGCAACTTCAACCCACCGGCGCCGCGCCGGCGCAGCACCGCTGCTGCTCCATCGACGATGTCTACGACGCCCGCCGCGTCGCCGACCACCTCCAATTTCCTTTCTACGTCGTCAACTTCGAACAGAAGTTCGAAGAAACCGTCATCCGTCCCTTCGTCGCCGACTATCTCCAAGGCCGCACCCCCATCCCCTGCACCCTGTGCAACAATCACGTCAAGTTCGATCACCTGTTGCTCACCGCCCGCCAGATCGGCGCCGAACGCCTGGCCACCGGCCACTACGCACGCGTCCGCCAAGACGAAAACTCCGGACGCTTCGAACTCCTGAAAGCTCTCGACGACTCCAAGGACCAATCCTATTTTCTCTTCGGCCTAACTCAGGACCAGCTAGCGCACACCGAATTTCCTCTGGGCGCGATGGACAAATCCGCAGTCCGCGACATCGCTCGCCGCGCCAGTCTCCCAGTAGCCGAGAAGCCCGAAAGCCAGGAAATTTGCTTCGTCCCCAGCGGCAATTACGTCCGCTTCATTCAGAATTACCAGAAAGAGCAGGGAAGCGAGATGCCCGACGATTCCGGCGAAATCGTCACCACCACCGGCGAAGTCCTCGGACGCCACACCGGCCTCCACCAATTCACCGTAGGCCAGCGCAAAGGTTTGGGACTCGCCGCCGGCCATCCTCTATACGTAGTCGCCCTCGACCGCTCCACTAATCGCCTGGTAGTCGGCGACGACGCAGAGCTCCGCACCACCACATTCGAAGTAAGAAATGTAAATTGGATTTCCCAGGCCCAGCCGTCAACGCCGTTCGAAGCCGCCGTAAAAATTCGCCACCGCCACGATCCCGCCCAAGCCACCATCACCCCGCAAGGCGAGTCCGCCGCGCAAATCGTTTTCCGCGAGCCCCAGCGCGCCGTAACCCCTGGCCAAGCCGCAGTCTTCTACGCCAACGAAGTCGTCCTGGGCGGCGGCTGGATCCGCTAGCTCCGGGTAGCGCTGACCAAAAAAAAGGCGCCCCGCATCGCGCGGCGCGCCCGAACTTCAAAAACAAATCTCTACCTACCGAGTGCCCAAAAAAATCAAATAAACAATTCCTCGTCCTGCCGCATCGCGTCCCCCAGCGGCTTGCGATTCCCGCGCAGGACGTCCAGCCCCACCATCACCCCGCGCATCACCGCAGACACCTGATTCAACGGCTTCCACAAAGTTTTCTTCACCTGCGCGCCGGTATCCTCGATCATCTCCAGCGCTCCGCTGACGATAAGGTCTCCGCGTGCGATTTGCCCGCGCAGCCGCTCGCCGGCATCCGTCAGTATCCGATCCACCCGCTGCGCCTGTGTCCGCGCCAACCGCGCAATCTCTGCGGTGTCCGCGGTGATGCTGGCGATGCGTTCCTGCGAATCTTCCAGCATCCGCCGGACGTTAGTCAGGATCGGCGTCACCTTGGTGTCGAACTCGCCTTTCAGCCGCTCGACTTCTTGGCTTACCGCCCGGAACTGCACGTACATCGCCACCAACATTGCCGTCTGGATAATCACCGAGATCGCCACTGCGACCACAAAAACCATCATCCACGTTTCCATGGCAATCTCCTTACTCGTTCGTCCGTGTTAGAGCTAGACCTTGGCCTTCTCGCGATACGCTTCCTTGCCGGCTTCCACCGCTGCGTTCAACGATCCCGCTTGCTGCGCCAGAATCTGCTTGCTCCGCTCCATCAGTTTTTCCGCGCGGTCCCGCAGGTCCTTGGCCATATCCTGCGCGTACTCTTTCCCTTCTTCCGCACGGTCCAAAATGTACTCGCGCGTTTCTTCCCCCGACTGCGGCGCGAACAACATCCCCAACAGCGCGCCTAGTCCCAACCCCACCAGAAGATAACCGAACTTTCCCCCGCCATTTGATTCGCTCACATTTCACCTCCGAGCCATAAGCATAGCGCCGAAAGCGCGTAAAGCAAAGAGCACGTTGCGCAGGGTTTACCTCAAATCGAAACTGAAAACACCTTACATCTATCGACCCCACGCAGCAAGCGTAGCCGAGGTAGCCGTTGGTGTTGCCTAAGGCCGCCGCCTGTGCGGCTAGGTGCCCCAGGTGTCGGTTTCACACCGGGGTTCTCTCGATTCAGCTCTAGCGCTTGGTGTCAGGTGTCGCCTTCGCTCCCCCCGCCGCCACCCGTAAATGCTCGTACACCCGCTGCGCCTGCGTCCGCGAAAGTACCTCCGCCAACTCGTTCACCTCCAGCTGCCGCAATCGCGTCACGCTGCCAAACTTGCGCAGCAGCTTCCGCGCCGTCTGCTCGCCGATCCCCGGAATGTCCAGCAGCGTCGTCTTGATTCGCGCCTTGCTCCGCCGCAACCGGTGAAAGGTCACCGCGAACCGGTGCGTCTCGTCCCGAATCTGCTGGATCACATGCAGGATCGGCGAATGCCGGTCCAGCACCACCGGCTCGTGCTCCCGCCCCAGCACGTACAGAATTTCTTCCTTCTTCGCGATGCTGGCCATCGGCTGGTTGATGATCTCCAACTTCTCCAGCGCCCCCGCCGCCGCATGCAGTTGCCCCAGTCCGCCATCGATCAAAATCATGCTGGGCATCGCCACGTTGTCCGCTTGCAGCCGCCGGTAGCGCCGTTCCACCGCCTCGCGCATGCTCGCGAAATCGTCGCGCAGCAGCCCTGGCTCATCCGTGCCCGACGCCGCCTCGCCCCGAATGATGAATTTCCGGTATCCCGATTTCTTCATCTTCCCGTCTTCCCACACCACCATCGACGCCACCGTATCCGATCCCTGGATGTGCGAAATATCGAAACTCTCGATCCGCCGTGGAATTTCCGGCAGCCCCAACGCATTCTGCAGCGCTTCGCCCATCGCCGCCGAGGTGGGCCGCAGCACCCGAAACCTCTGCGTGAACGAGTGCTGCGCGTTTTTCTCCACCATCTCCAGAAATGCGTGCTTCTGCCCGCGCTGCGGCGTGAAAATCTCCACCTTCCGCTTCGCTTGCTCGCTCAGCACCTCCGCCAATATCCCGCAGTCCTCAAAGCTCATCGGCACGTGGATGTACCGCGGCAAGTACGCCGCATCGATGT
The DNA here is from genome assembly GCA_963725655.1 of uncultured Acidobacteriota bacterium. GTDB lineage: Bacteria > Acidobacteriota > Terriglobia > Acidiferrales > UBA7541 > CAVRXT01. The sequence continues at coordinate 777,858 of CAVRYY010000002.1, forward strand.
ACAGCTGCTTCAGCAGCGAAGGCAAAAACTCCTCCGGAACGAACTCCTCCATTTCCTCCCAATAAAAATCCCGCCGATCCACCACTCGCCCGCCGCGTATGTGAAACAGGTTCACCGCCACCTGTGGCGGCTCCGCGTACCACGCCAGCACGTCGGTATCGTCTCCCTCCGCCGCGGCCATCTTTTGCCGCGTCTCCATTTCCGTCAGCGTTTGCAGCAAGTCCCGGTAGCCCGCGGCCTCCTCATATTTCTCCGCTTCCGACGCCCGCTGCATCCGCTCTTCCAGGCTGCTGGTCAAATCGTTTCGCCGCCCTTCCAGAAAAAGCCGCACGTCGCGCGCCGCTTCCGCATAGCGTTCATCGGTGGTCAGCCCCGCCACGCATGGTCCCAGGCAGCGGTGAATGTAGTATTGCAAGCACGGCCGCGGATGCGCCCGCGTCAAATCCACCGTGCACGAGGGAACCAGGAAATGTTTGTGGATCAGGTGGGTCAGCCGGTACGCCAGGCTCGCCGGAAAGTACGGACCGAAATACACTGACCCATCCTTCTCCAGCCGCCGTGTCACATACACCCGCGGATACTTCTCAAACGCCGTGTACCTTATATATGGATAGGTCTTGTCGTCCCGCAACAGCACGTTGAATTTCGGCTTGTGCTGCTTGATCAGGTTATTCTCAAGCGCCAGCGCTTCTTTCTCGTTATCCACCACGATAAAATCAAAATCCACCACCTCCCGAACCAGCGACCCGGTTTTGGCATCCAAGGTACTGGCTTCGGCGAAGTACGACCGCACCCGTTGCCGCAGCGAGCCGGCCTTCCCGACGTACAGAATCTTTTCAGTAGCATCCTTGAAGAGATACACACCGGGCTGCAGAGGGAGTTTCGATACTTTGTCGCGTAGGTCCATTCGGAAGCGTTACACTGGAAAAGGGAACCGGCCGCGAGCCGGCAACTGCGATGATAACAGACGCCTTCTCAAACCACCCACGACGCAGCCGTTTCGCGCCGCTTGCCACCACATGAGCCGCTTATTTCAAACTCTAATATTCGCACTTCTGCTGGCCGTATGCGCAGCCCCCGCCGCCCATGCGGCCCTCGCGCCGAATCAAGACCAGAGCCCCGACCAGAACAACAACCAGGACAACGACCGGTCCCAAAAGCCCGCTCCTAAAGATAAAGGCATCGACCCGCGATCCAATCCACCGCCGCCAACGCCGCCGGCCGCGCCCGAACCGCCCAAGCCACCCGACGATCCCGGCAAGATCGCCTATCTCGCCCAAAAAGACATCGAAGTCGGCACCTTCTATCTCCACAAAGGCGACACCGACGCGGCCATCGACCGCTTCCGCCACGCCACCGAAACCCGTCCCACCCTCTCCCGGCCGTGGGAACTCCTAGGCGAAGCCTACGAAAAGCAAAATGCCAAAGAAGAAGCCCTGAAATCCTACCAGCAGTATCTAAAGATCCAGCCAGGCGCCGCCGACGCCAAGAAAGTCCAAAAGAAAATCGCCAAGCTCCAGTCCGACCTCAAGTAGCAACCCCGCCGCCAAATATCTTAACCGACGGCTCCCCAGGCTCGACGCCGCCATCCTTTCCGAATGTTTTGACTTACAGGTTCGACGCCTTCATCTTTTCCGGATGTTTCGATTTACGGGTTCGACTCCGTCATCTTTTCCGGATGTTTCGATTTACGGGTTCGACTCCGTCATCTTTTCCGGATGTCTTGACGTACGGTTCGACGCCGTTATCTTTTCCGGATGTTTCGACTTACGGTTTGACGCCGTTATCTTTTCTGGATGTTTTGACTTACGGTTCGACTCCGTTATCTTTTCCGGATGTTTCGACTTACGGTTTGACGCCGTTATCTTTTCTGGATGTTTTGACTTACGGTTCGACGCCGTTATCTTTTCCGGGTGCCCCACTCTTTGCGCCGTCCGCAAAGGGTGGGAGCGTTCTCTATCCCAGCAACATTTCCACCCGGCAACAGCCCGCCGCAGATTTGCTTTCCGCCAGTTCCCACCGCCCCGCACTACCGCCGCGCCAAAAACCTCTGCGCCGCCTCATAATCCCGGAATTTCTTCTCTTCTTTCCGGAATTCCGCCGAATGCGACTGCAGCCGGCACCGCACCATCTTCAACGGATGCTTCTGATGCAGCATCTCGTGATACATCACGTAAGCCACCACAAATTCCGGCACGTCCGCGCGATCCAGCCGCCGGTTGATTGCAATCTGTTGCAGCGCCGGATCGAAGCATCCCAGTTGCGCCCGCCACGCCCGCCCGCTCCAGCCGATCCGCGGCATCGGCAGCGCACTCTCAAAATATTTCGCGTTCAACTGTTCGAACAGGCTCTCCAAATCGTGATGTTGCCCGGTCCCGTTGCCGCGCACATGCCGCGCCCGCAGCCGCCGCACCGTTTCCAGCTGTGCCCGCGTCTCCTCGTGGTACGAGTAATCCCGGAACACCTCCAGCCACTGCCGCCGCGCCCGGCGCCGGTACATCCGCGCCAGCAAGATCGCCGCCGCCGCTTCCAGCACCGCCAGCGGCGCCCCGCTCATCACGTCCGAAAATCTCACGTACGCGGTTTCCTGCTTCATCCGGATGGTTACCGTTAGGTTGGCGTAGGGATGGAACCGCACATCGAACAGCGGCAGCCGGCCATGCAGTCCCAGCCGCGTGAACATCCGCTGAAAAAGTTGCGCGCCCCCGGGCATCGGCAGCGCTTCGGGCCGGCGTCGCGTCACGCCGGCTTGCGCCGCACCGGCGGGGTGTAGGACTTCTGCGCTGTCTCCGCTTCCTTCACCGCGTCTTGCGTCCCTTCGATCGCGTCGTCCAATGTATCCTTATAAATCTCCAGTTCCGGCCCGTTCGCATCCTTAATCTTTCCCAGCGCCGCCAGGAACTCATTTCCTTTGGCCACCATGTCTTTCAGTCCCTCGCGAATGTCCGCGCCCTTATCGATCTCCAGATTCAGCAGGTCCGCCGCGTCGTCCACGCACCCCGAGTACGCATTCAGCAACCCGTTCAGCGTTTCCTCGCGTTTTCGCTCCGGCACCGTTCGCGCCGCTTCGTACTGAAATTTCTTCAGCCGGTCGGACGCGAACGAAAGATACAGGTGCACCCGCTCGTTCGGCGTTTCCGCATCGCGGATACGATCGGCCTCCGCATCCGTCAGATAATCCTTTTTCTCTTGTGGCGCCGCCGCCGAAATCGCCAAAGCAGCCGCCGAGTGCGCGGAAGCGGCAACCGCGAACGCGCCAGCCAGTGCGCCAACGCAAGCGGCCGCGCTCAGCATCGCAAAATATTTCATCCGCCTCCGCGCTCCGTTGTCACTGCGGCTTTTCTTTGCCATGTTCCGATTCCGCCTTCGGCTGCCGCGGAAATAATCTCTGGATCAACGCGCGGTCGATATCCTCCAGCTCTTTCCGCGCATGGCCGAAAGGCGGTTGCTCGTCCGCCGTCATCCCCGTCATCAAATCGTTCAGCCGGTCAACGCTGTCGCGCACCGAAATCTGGAATTCCTTGAATCCCGAAGGGCTTTTCTCCGCGTCGATTCCCGTTTTCTCCAGCCCCGCCTCCACCGCCGTTGCTTCGCTCTCCAGCGCTTTCACCGTTTTCACCGCGTCATCGTAGCTTCCCGCGTCCAGGTCCCGGCGCATCGCATCGAATTCCGCGCGCTCCAGCTTGTGCATCAGCTTGGCGCGGCGGATCGGATTGCTCTCGTGATTGAACTGGTTTTGGTATTGCTCCAGCGTGTTTTGCGCCGCCAAAGTCCCCGCGCAGCAGGCGGCCAAACCCGCGATGGTGAGCGTTCGCGTGAACTTGAGCAAGAGGATCATCGTGGTGCTACTTCCTCTTATTTTGCAGGTCCCGTTCCAGTGCCCGGACGCGCGAGCTCGCTTCAAAGTACTCATCGTTGCTCGCTCCGGCGTTCAGCTCGAGATATTTCTTGTACGCAGTAATCGCTTCCGGCTTTTGCCCAAGTTTATCGTAGCACGCCCCGCGAATGAACCACGAACCGATGGGCGGCGTCTCCCGTTTCGCCAGTTCATCCAGCAGCTTCACCGTCGCCGGATAATTCTTTGCCAGATATTCCGCGGTCAGCAAATCCTTCAGCGCGTCCACATTCTGCGGCTGCAGTTGCAACGCTTCCACCAGGTATCGCTGCGCCGCCGCATAATCTTTTCGCTGCAGTTCCACGTGCCCCAGGCTCGCCCGCAGGTCGCCGTCTTTCGGCGCCAGCGCCGCCGCCTTTTCCATCGCCGCTGCCGCTTGGTTGTAGTCCTTCATCTGCAGCAGCACCGTCGCCCGCAATTTAAGTGACTCCAATGTCTCCGGTCCCGCGGCCGCGGCTTTATCCAGTTGCTCGATCGCCTCCGAGTCATCGTCCTCTTGTGCGAAAAGCCTCGCCAAATCCAGCCTCGCCGCCGGGTCTCCCGGATGCAGCTCCAGGAATTTGGTGAGCTCCGTCTTCGCTTCCACTGCCTTTTTCTGCGCCAGCAGGCTGTCGATCAATCCGCCCCGGCACGCCGAACAAGTTGGTTGTATCGCTAGCGCTGCCCGGAATTCTGTCTCCGCTCCCGCCGCATCATTCGTCTTCAGCAGGCCCCGGGCCAGCCCGGCATGCGCTTCCGGACTATTCTTGTCGTTCGCGATCGACGCTCGAAACGCCTCGATCGCCGGCCCGGTCTGTCCCGTTCGCTCCAGCGCATCTCCCAATCGCAATTCCACTCGCGCGTCTTTGGGCATCAGCTCCGCGGCTTCCCGCAGCGGTTCCACCGCCTCGCCCGGATCCTTTTCCAGCAGGGTCAGTCCCAAATTCAGAAACGCCGCGCCCATGTTGGGATCGACCTCGGTCGCCTGCCGGTACTCATCTTCCGCGCGATCCGAGTTTCCCAGTCCGGTGTATGCGTAGCCCAGTTGGAAATGTCCGAACGCGTCGTCCGGGAATTTGTCCGTGTACGACTCGAACGTTCCCACCGCTCCCGAAAAATCCTTGTTTTGCAGTTGTGCCGCGCCGGTCTTCAGTAGTTGCTTCGCCTCCGCATCCTCCGCGCCTTCCACTTCGGTCACTTTTTTTCGGCTCACGTTGGCCGGCTGATCCTGGCTTGCCGCCCCGAGAGTAACTGCGCCAGACGCCTCGTCCATCGCACCAAAGAAGGCGACACTCATCAGAATCCCGGCGAATACCGCGCCCACTTTCCACGCCGCGTAGTCTCGCCGCTCGTTCATTTCAAACTCCCGCCCGCAGCCGCATCCGCAGTACCCGCTCCGGCCGCGGAGACGCCGTGGCCGTTCACCGCCGCTTGCGCCGCCTGCTGCAGCGCTCGCGCCAGGAATTTCGCGGTGTGCGACTGCGCGTTCCGCGCGACTTGTTCCGGCGTTCCCGCTGCGATCACTCGCCCGCCCGCGGCCCCGCCCTCCGGACCCATATCGATAATCCAATCCGCCGATTTCATCACGTCCAGATTGTGCTCGATGATCAGCACCGAAGCGCCGGCGTCCAGCAGCTTGCGAAACGCATTCAGTAATTTCTGAATGTCGTCGAAGTGCAGTCCGGTCGTGGGTTCGTCAAATATGTAAAGGACTCCGGCATTCGCCTGCCGGGTAAGATGCGCTGCCAGTTTCAGCCGTTGTGCCTCGCCCCCCGAAAGCGTGGTCGCCGATTGCCCCAACCGCAGATAGCCCAGCCCCACTTCATCCAGCACTCGCAGCCGGGTGGCCACCTTCGGCACCGCCGCAAAAAATGCCTGCGCCTCGCGTACCGTTAGTTGCAGTACGTCGTGGATGGTTTTCCCGTGATATTTCACTTCCAGCAGGCTGCTCTTGTAGCGCGTGCCTCGGCATTCCTCGCAGATCAGTTCCACGTCCGCCAGGAACCGCATTTCCACCGTCACCGTGCCGTCGCCCTGGCACGCTTCGCAGCGCCCTCCCGGAATATTGAACGAGAAATCTCCCGCCGTGTAATTCCGCTTTCTCGCCTCCGGCGTCGCCGCAAACACTTCGCGTATTGCATCGAACGCCTTCATGTACGTCGCCGGATTCGATCGCGGGGTTCGTCCGATCGGCGACTGGTCCACCATCTCCACTTCCAGTACCGAATTGTCGCCTTCCAGCCGGTCGCACACTTCCCGGTAATTCCCGCCGGTGCGCTTGGCCTGCAGCGCTTTGTACAGCACGTCGTACACCAGCGTCGATTTTCCCGACCCCGACACTCCGGTCACCACCACCATCATTCCCAGCGGCAGCATCAAATCCACGTTTTTCACATTGTGGCTGTGCGCCCCAAACACCCGCAAAAACTTCTTCTGCGGTTTGCGCCGTTGCGCCGGCACCGCGATCCGCATCTCGTTCCGCAAATACCGCGCCGTGAGCGACCGCGAATCCTTCAGCAATTCCTCTTGGGTTCCCGCGAAAATCACTTTTCCGCCGTGTTCGCCCGCCCCTGGTCCCAGGTCGACCACCATGTCCGCGGCCAGGATCGTGTCCGGGTCGTGCTCCACCACCACCAGCGTGTTTCCCAGGTCCCGCAGCGTCTTCAGGATCTGGATCAGCCGATCGGTGTCCCGCGGATGCAGCCCGATGGACGGCTCATCCAGCACATACAGCGCGCCCACCAGGTGCGAACCCAGCGACGTCGCCAGTTGGATGCGCTGGGCCTCCCCGCCCGCCAGCGTCGACGTCAGCCGGTCCAGCGTCAAATAATCCAGCCCCACGTCGTCCAAAAATCGCAGCCGCTGCTCCACTTCCTCCAGAATCTTGGCCGCGATCGCCGCCGCCGATGGGCTCAGCTTCACGCTGCGGAAAAATTCCCGCGCCTCGGTCACCGTGTACTGGCAAATTTCGGTGATCGATTTCCCGCCCAGCTTCACCGCTCGCGCATCCGCACGCAGCCGCGTCCCGCGGCAATCCGGGCACGTCGCATATCCCCGGTACCGGCTCAGAAACACCCGCACGTGCAGCTTGTATTTCTTTCTTTCCAGCCACGCGAAAAATCCGTTCACCCCGGGATACCCGCTGGCGGGTTCGCCTTCGATGATCGCGTCCTGCTGCGCCACCGTCAGCAGGCGGAACGGCACATCCATCGGGATGCCCCTGGCCCGCGCGAACTTTTTCAGCTCCAGCGCAATCTTCTGGTAGCGCGGCTTGGTCCACGGATCGATCGCGCCGTCCGCCAGCGATTTGCTCTTGTCCGCGATCACCCGGTCGATATCAAAATCGATGGTGTTGCCAAAGCCCTGGCACCGCGGGCATGCCCCAAACGGATTGTTGAACGAAAACAGCCGCGGCTCCGGCTCCAGATGCACTCGTCCGCATTTCTTGCATTCGAACCGGTCGTTAAACAGCATCCGTTCCGGCGCTTTTTCGCCTTCCCGCGCCGCAAACTCCACGATCGCCTCGCCGTGCCCCTCGCGGTAACAAATTTCGATCGAATCCCGCAGCCGCGATCGCACTTCCGGTTCCAGCGCCAGCCGATCCACCACTACAAACACCGGGCGGTCGAAATCCACATCCAGCAACGATTCCGGGGAAGAGAACTCGTACACCTTGCCGCCCTGCAGCAGCCGCTGGAATCCGCGCTTCTGCAAACTGGCCAGCGCCGCTCGAATCGCCTCCTGCGTCGGGTGCGCCACTTTCTTCGGCCGCACCTCCGGCACCACTGGCGCCCCTGCCGCTAGCGCGGCATCGGCGCCGAATCGCAGTTCGTACGCCATGTAGAACCGTGTTCCAGCAGGATGCTGGAACACCCGGTCGGCGATTTCGTCCACCGTATCCTTCTTGACCCCCGCGCCGCACTCCACGCAAAACGTTTCCCCCGCGCGCGCAAATAGCAGCCGCAGGTAATCGTAGATTTCCGTAGCCGTCGCCACCGTCGACCGTGGATTGCGCGTGGTGTTTTTCTGGCGGATAGCGATTGCCGGCGCGATTCCGCTCACCTCATCCACATCCGGCTTTTCGATCCGCTCCAAAAATTGCCGCGCGTACGCCGACAGCGACTCGATATATCTCCGTTGCCCCTCGGCATAGATGGTGTCGAACGCCAGGCTCGATTTCCCCGATCCAGACACCCCGGTAATCACCGTAATCGCGTTGTGCGGTATCTCCAGGTCGATATTCTTCAGATTGTGTTGCCGCGCCCCGCGGATCCGGATCATCTCTACATCGTCGCTGTCCAGCGCCAGCTGCGCAGCGATCGCGTCCACCGAGTCCACCTCCACCGCCACTCCGCCATCGCCTTCGGCGCTGACGCCGGACCCGGTTGCCGCCTTTCGCGCCGCCTCGCGGCCGCCTCGGCCCGCGCCGATTCCAGCCGAGCCATAATTCCAGACACACCGCCAGCTTCGCCGCCGGCGTTCCCGCTAATCGAGCCGCTCGCTACGCGCCCGCCCGGAACGGAAACCTCCGCCGTCGCGCCCGTCTTCGCCACAGCCGCCGCGTTCGCGGCGCCCGCCGCTTCCGAGCTGCCGGTCGCTTCGCGCCCGCCAGGCACACCCCGCCCACCTCGTCCAGCGGGCGCAGACTTGGTAGGCGCTTTACCTGTAGTCTTCAGTGTCATGTCCGAAACCATCAATTATACGTCTCTACAAAATTCAGAGCAAACCCGCCTTCGCCAGCGATCCGGGCTCAATTAGATTCCAAATCTACAGATCCGGCTCAGTATTTGTACCGTCTCTCCACAGGAATGATCCCTTTTTTCCTTCTCCACATGCTGCTACGTTCGCCCTGAAAAGGAGGGCTACCAAAATGCCCGAAGCAATCACACCATCGGCCGCCCAATCTCTAGGATGCTCCGTAGAAATCACCAAACTGAATCCCGCTCACTCTCGCAGATGTGCCATCTGCCGTCACCCCGATCGTCTGTTCATCGAACTCGAATTCCTCGAATGGGGACATCCTGCGCTGATTGCCCATGAGTACAACTTGTCCGACCGCCACACCGTCTACCGCCACGCACACGCCGCCGGTCTGTTCGTACGCAGGCGCCGCAACCTTGTGTGCATCTGCGAAGGCATCCTCGAGAAGGCCGAGCGCAAGCAAATCACCAGCCGCGACCTCACCTTCGCCTTCAACTACATCGAGCGTTCCGTTCGAAGCGAGCTGGCAGGCAGCGCCACCGAACTCGACCGCACCGTTACCAGGTCCGCCGACCGGCCCTTGCCTCAGCCCACCGTCGCCGAAGACCCGGCTCCAGCCGCCCCAGAACAGGCTACCGGAAACCCGGATTCGGAACCGGCGAGCCGTCTTGATACCCCCGCCGATCCTGCTGATTCTAAAGGGCAAGAATTGTCTGAATCGCGACAAAACGGCGAAAATAACGGTCCGTCCGACACCCCAAAAACCCGCACCGCCGAGGCCTTTGCCCGCCTCCGCAAGACCGTCACCAACGAAATCGCTAAACAGCACGCCCTCCAGCGACTAGGACCACACTAAGACTGGATGGTTTTGCCGACACTTTAGCGATTTCCCAGCTCCAATTTTGCCGCTCTGGGGAGCGTGGGCGGAGGTCCGTCTTTCAAGGATCGAGCTCTGTATAAGTATCTCTCGCGATTTCTCTCGGCCGCCGCGCGGGGCGGCGCCGCGCGTGCGCTTCACCTTGTCGCGTGGCCGTGCTAGCTTGTGTCGCGGAGCAAATCTTATGGCTGCCTTCGAACGCATCATTTGGATCGTCCTGGACTCGGTGGGCATCGGCGAACTGCCCGACGCCGCCGACTACGGCGACCTCGGCCGCGACACCCTCGGCCACATCGCCCGGTCGCGTCCTCTACATCTGCCCAATCTGGTGCGCCTCGGGCTCGCGAACATAAAACCGCTGGCGCATCTCGCTGCGGTTGCCGCCCCTGCCGGAAGTTTTGGCAAAGCAGCCACCGTCTCGCCGGGCAAGGACACCACCACCGGGCACTGGGAGATGGCCGGCATCTGGCTCGAGCATGCCTTCCCGGTTTATCCCCATGGCTTTCCCGCCGACCTGATCGCGAAATTCGAACGCGCCATCGGCACCCGGGTGATCGGGAATATTCCCGCGTCCGGAACCGAAATCCTGAAAGACCTCGGCGCCGAGCATCTGAAAACGAAATTTCCGATCGTATATACCTCCGGCGACAGTGTTTTTCAGATTGCCGCGCACGAAGAAATTATTCCGGTGCCCGAACTCTATCGCATGTGCGAGATCGCCCGCGCCATGCTCGAACCGCCGAACCGCGTCGGCCGCGTGATCGCCCGGCCATTCGTCGGCACCCCCGGGAATTTTCGCCGCACCGAACGGCGCCACGACTACGCCGTGCCGCCGCCGCGTCCCATGCTGATGGATGTGCTCGCCGAGCGCGGCATATCGGTTCTCGGCGTCGGCAAGATCCACGACATCTACAACGGGCGCGGCGTCGATAACTACGTGACCACAAAAAATAATGCCGACGGCGTTGCCAAAATTTCCGAAGCGCTCGCTCGACAGCCCGCCGGCCTGATCTTCGCTAACTTGGTCGATTTCGACATGCTCTACGGGCATCGCAAGGACCTCGAGGGTTTTGCGAAATCGCTGGAGGAATTTGATCTGTTGTTAGGGCCACTGCTGGACGCGCTGCAGCCTTCTGATCTGCTGATACTCACCGCGGACCATGGTTGCGATCCCGATCCGGTAAACCCCACCACCGATCACTCCCGCGAATATGTTCCCATCGTCGCCTACACTCCTTCCGTGAGCCCCGGCGCGAATCTCGGCACGCGCTCGACCCTCGCGGACATCGGGCAAACCGTAGCTGAGAATTTCGGCGGAAAAATTCCCCACGGCCAAAGCTTTGCAGATTTGATCTCGAAGAGGTGAGGTATGCGCATGATGGGACGACCCCAGGAATCGGAAGCGGCAAAATACTATTTCACCTACATCGATCGTGTGGTCGGCGATGATGTAGTTGCCACCATCGAAAGCCAACTGGACGCTTCCTCGGCGCTTTACTCGGGCATCTCGGAAGAGAAATCACTCCACCGCTACGCCCCGGAGAAGTGGAGCATCCGCCAGGTATTGAACCACGTCAGCGATACGGAGAGAGCATTTGCGTTTCGCGCGTTGTGGTTTGCGCGCGGATTCGAAGCGCCTCTGCCCGGCTACGACCAGAACATTGCCGCCGCCGGCGCGCAGGCCGAAGCGATTCCGTGGACCGCCCACGTCGAGGAGTTCCGGCGAGTGCGCCTCTCCACCATCTCACTGTTTCAGAACATGCCGGATGAGGCTTGGGCGCGGAACGGAATAGCCAGCGACAATCGCGTCAGCGTGCGGGCCGTAGCCTACATAATCGCCGGCCACGTGGACCATCACAACGCGATCCTCCGCGAGCGCTATTTATAGGAATGCGTGTGCCGTTGCGTTGAATGGTCCTCTCGCCGTTCCGCTGAAGTGGATCCTTAGTTTCCGGAACTCGAGCCGGCAGGTTTCGGCGCGTAATACCCGCTGCGGGTGCGCACCGTCAGCTTCCCGGAATTTCGAGGCGGCACCACTTGTACCTGCACATTGCGGAATGAGCCATCTTGCGCCACGTTGGTGGGGTTGTAGCCCAGCGTGTATTGATTGCGGATCTCATGCGCGATCTGCGCGCAGATCTCGTTCAATTCGGTCAGGCTGTTCGGAAAATAAGCCGCGCCCCCAGTGGCATCGGCAAGCGTCTTCAAATTTCGCTTCGCCGCTTTCATTCGCACCCGGTCGTTCTTCCGATCTTCGTCGCCGTATACGCCGATCGCATAGATCGCCGCGCTGGATTGTTGCGCCGCGTGCAGCGCGTATTCGAAAGTCTTGGTGCTGTCCTGGTCTTCGCCGTCGGTGATCACCAAGAGCACCTTCTTGTCCTTGTGCCCTTTTTTCAGATGGTCCAGCGAACCGACCAGCGCGTCATAGAAAGCGGTGCCGCCGCGCGAGTCGATGCGTTCGAGGGCCTGCTTCAGATCTTTGGGGTCACTGGTGAAGTCTTTGTCCAAGTCCAGGTAGAAGTCGTCGTTGAAATTGACGACGAACACTTCGTCCTGGGGATTGCTGCTTTCCACCAGGCGCAGCGCCGCGGCGTTCACCTGGCCGCGCTTTTCGCGCATGCTGCCGCTGTTGTCGATCACCAGGCCCACCGTCACCGGAGTATCTTCCTGATGGAAAACGGTGAGGCGCTGCTCCACTTTGTCTTCGAACACCCGGAAGTTGTCGCGATTCAGGCCGGAGACAAAGTTTCCGTCCTTGCCCACTACCGTTGCACGCAGCACCACCAGGTCGACTTCGGAACGAATGCGGTTGTTGGAAGGCGCGTTCGATTGTCCCGGCGGCGGAGGAAGATTCGGCGTTGTTCCCGGGATGGGGGGCGCAGCAGGTGGATTCTGCGAAAAGAGCGGCGCCGCGCCAAGGACAACACAGATGGCCAATACCGGCAGTCCCGCGCATAACTCCCAACGGTTCTTAATGGCCCGGAGCCAGGTAGCCGGTCTTGGAGTACACGGTGAGCGGCGGCAAGCCCTTCGGCGGGCGGAGCCGGATTCGGATTTTGCGCCACTTGCCGTTGTGCGCGTGATTGCTCGGTCGGTATCCCAAAACATATTGGTTGCGAAGCTCCATGCTGATTTTTGTGGCCGTATCCGGCAGCTCATCCAGCTTATTTACCCGGAAAACGCGCCCGCCGGTCATCGCCGTAATGTCGTTCAGCAGATCGGGTCCGCTGCATTCCTCGGGCGTGGGGCAATAGCCGGGCTGCTCGAAAATCCCAATGGCGTAGAGTTGAATGTCCGCTTCTTTCAAATAACCGCGAACGTCCGACTCCGAGTACCTGCTGTGATTATCACCCCCATCCGAGATGATGAGAAGTGCGCGTTTGGGGTTGTGTGCTGTTTTCATTTGGCTGAGGCCCAGGTAGATTCCATCGAGCAGCGCGGTTCGTCCTCGCGCCGCGGTGAACATCAGCCGCTCCTGCAATTCCTCCACGCTGTCGGTAAATCCGCTGCTCAGTTGCGCGCGGTCGTTGAAACTGATCAGGAAGAATTCGTCCTTGGGATTGGCGGTCTTGAAAAATTGCACCGCGGCCAGCCGCGACTTCTCGAACTTATTGGCCATGCTGCCGCTCATGTCGAAAATCATCCCGATCGAAACCGGCACGTCTTCGCTCGAGAAATGCACCACTTCCTGTTCGGTGTTGTCTTCGAAGATTTGAAAGTTGTGCTGATCCAGTCCGGTTACCAGGCGGCCGTATGGGTCGGTGACCGTGGCGTTCACCAGCACCATTTGCACTTCCTGCGTGACTGGCTTGCCTTTCAGGGTTTTCTCGACCGGGGCTTGTACCGGCGCTGTCGCCGGTGCGGCGGGCGGTGCGTCTTGCGCCAAGGATAAGAGGGAGGGAAGAGCAACCACGCACAAGCACACCGGCAGCAAAATCATCAGCCACATCTTTGCGGGCTGCGTGGTGTCCCTCTTCAACAGCGCACTCCCGGAAACCCGAAGAGCGAAGGCCGACCTACTTCGGGGCATGGCAACTAAGCTACCGGGATTGTATCACTCCGGAAACTTCTAGCAATATGCTGGTGCGGTGCGGCTCGTGAATATGTTGTCTCCGGTTTGTCCCGAGATTGTAAACGGGCTGGCGCTTCACCGCCTTGACGACCCGGGCGGCGATTTCATCCACAGAAATCCAAGGTTGCCACCGCTACCGGCTCGGTGTTACGTTCGCGTCGTAAGGCGGAAAGTTGCGCCATGCGGCTCGGGATTTCCCGGCCGTTTTTTGTGCGGCGTCATTTTAAGCTTATAGCTGTAAAGGATTTAGAGTGAATTCAACCCAGCAACCTGCCGTTCTCGCGGTCATACCCGCCCGCTACGCCTCCTCGCGATTCCCGGGCAAGGCGCTCACCCCGATTGCCGGCAAGCCGATGGTGCAGCACGTGTTCGAGCGGGTGAGGCAAGCGCAGCGGATTACTCGCACCCTGGTGGCTACTGACGACGATCGGATCGTGCAGGCGGTGAAGGGCTTCGGAGGCGAAGCGATTTTGACTCGTTCGCAGCATCGCAGCGGAACCGAACGAGTGGCGGAAGTCGCCGCGCATACCGACGCGGTGATTTATGTGAACGTGCAGGGCGACGAGCCGCTCATCGATCCCGCAGCGATCGACGCGCTGGTGGATGCGATGCTGGAAGACGAGTCCATTCACATTGCCACCCCGTGCGTGGCGATCCGCGAGCCGGGCGAGATCATGGATCCCAACGTGGTGAAGGTGGTGCGCAATTTCGATGGCCGCGCGCTTTATTTTTCGCGCGCCCCGATTCCGTGGGTTCGCGACGCCAAAGAGCCGGTGGCGGCGCTGCACTGGAAACATATCGGGTTGTACGCGTTTCGGCGCGATGCTTTGCTCGATTTTCCCACGTTGCCGCCGGGTGAGCTCGAGCATCTCGAGCAGCTCGAACAATTGCGCTGGCTGGAGAATGGATTCGAGATTCAGGTGGTGGAAACCGAGTACGACGCGGTCAGCGTGGACGTTCCAGGGGACGTGACCAGGGTCGAGAAAATTTTGGGATCGCAAAAAGCGCCGGAATAAATCAGCGCTCGCTTGCACTCGCGCGGACCATCACACGCTTCCGTTCGTGCTCCTGAATTGTCCGATTGTGGACATCGAAAACTTGATTTGACACCCTCGCGCGTTCCCACGATAATGCGGTGTACGGTTTCTCTTCCTGGAGGTAAGTACACTGACTGTGGCCAAGGGCCCGAAGTATATTTTTGTAACGGGCGGCGTGGTTTCTTCCCTTGGAAAAGGCGTGGCAGCGGCGTCGGTAGGCTGTCTGCTTGAGAGTCGTGGTCTCCGGGTTACCCTCCAGAAGTGCGATCCCTACCTGAACGTTGATCCCGGCACGATGAGTCCGTACCAGCACGGCGAGGTGTACGTCACCGACGACGGCGCGGAAACCGACCTCGACCTGGGCCACTACGAACGCTTCACTTCCGCCAAGCTCACCCGCGAACATAACTGGACCACCGGCCGCATCTACGAATCCATCCTCTCCAAAGAGCGCCGCGGCGACTACCTGGGCAAAACCGTGCAAGTGATTCCGCACGTGACCGATGAAATCAAAGCGGCTTTCCGAAAAGTTTCTTCCGGCGTAGACGTGGTGATCGTCGAAATTGGCGGCACGGTGGGCGACATCGAATCCCTGCCGTTCCTGGAAGCCATCCGGCAGATGCGCCTTGAGCTAGGTACGGAAAACGTTGTCTTCATCCATTTGACCCTGGTTCCGTTCATCCACACCGCCGGGGAACTGAAGACCAAGCCGACGCAGCACAGCGTTAAGGAATTGCTCAGCATCGGAATCCAGCCCGATGTTTTGCTGTGCCGCAGCGATCGCCCGCTGGATCGCGACCTGAAAGCGAAGATCGCACTGTTCTGCAACGTCCAGGAAAACTGCGTGATCTCCGCGCCCGACGTTTCCAACATTTACGAAGTGCCGCTGGGGCTGGCTTCCGAAGGATTGGACGAGCAGATTCTGAGCCATCTGCGCATCGAAGCTCCGGCGCGCGACCTGAGCGGTTGGCTGGCGATGCTGCAAAACCTCGAGCATCCGCAGGGCGAAGTGCACATCGGGGTGGTGGGCAAGTATGTCCAACTCGAAGATGCGTACAAGAGCTTGCGCGAGGCGCTGGGCCACGGCGGCTTGGCGAATCACCATCGCGTGGTGATCGATTGGATTGAAGCGGAGGATCTGGATTCGCCGGAAGCCGCGGGGAAGGCGCTGCGCGAGGTGGACGGAATTCTGGTTCCCGGCGGATTCGGCAAGCGCGGGACCGGCGGAATGATTCATGCGATCACTTACGCGCGCGAGAACAAGGTTCCTTTCTTCGGGATTTGTCTGGGCATGCAGTGCGCGACCATCGAATACGCGCGGCGTGCCGCGGGCGTGGAGCATGCAGACAGCACGGAATTCGATGCGTCCACACCCAATCGCGTGATCTACAAACTGCGCGAGCTTTTGGGCGTGGACGAAATGGGCGGGACCATGCGGCTGGGGTCGTGGCCGTGCAAGCTGGTGCCGGGCTCGTTGGCGGCGCGGATTTACGGATCCACCGAAATCGCCGAGCGCCACCGGCACCGCTACGAATTCAATCGCGAGTACGAGAGTGTTTTGATCAAGGCGGGATTCGCGATTACCGGGAAAACGCCGGACGGCGTTTACGCCGAAATCATCGAGGTGCCGGGGCATCCCTGGTTCCTGGGGTGCCAGTTTCACCCGGAGTTCAAGTCGAAGCCGGTGAGCCCGCATCCGCTGTTCTCGTCCTTCATCGCGGCGAGCATTGCTCATCGCGCGCATGGGCATGCGGATCCGGTGGCGGGCCGCCGCGTGCGCGCGGTCAGCGACCCTTCGTAGTTCGGCCCTCTCCTTTACATTCAGGGATGGTTAACGCCACCGCACTGCACGATTGCAAAGCGGGGCGTTACCGCATACGCTGATTCCGAATGGTTGCCTCTCACACCTTTTCGATTCGCCACATTCCCGCCGGCGGCGGAGCTCCGCTGTTTTTCATCGCCGGGCCGTGCGTGATCGAGAGCGAAAAGCACGCCATGGGGCTGGCGGAAAAATTGGCGGAGGCGTCGCGTTCGCTGGGAATTCCGCTGATTTTCAAGGCGTCGTACGACAAGGCCAACCGCAGTTCGCTGGAATCGTTTCGCGGGCCGGGGCTGCAGGAAGGGTTGCGCATCCTGAAGTTGATCGGCGCGCGCACCGGATTGCCCATCCTGACCGACGTGCACGAAGTTTCCCAGGTGGGGCCGGCGGCGGAAGTGTGCGACGTCATTCAGATTCCGGCGTTCCTGTGCCGGCAAACGGATTTGCTGGTGGCCGCGGCGCGGTCGGGGCGAGTGGTGAATCTGAAGAAGGGACAGTTCATGTCGCCGTGGGAAATGCGCAACAGCGCCGATAAAATTGTTTCCAGCGGCAACTCCAAGCTTTTTATTACCGAGCGCGGCAGCTCGTTCGGCTATCAGAATCTGGTGGTGGACGTGCGATCGTTTCCGATTCTTCGCGGGCTCGGGTTTCCGGTGGTGTTCGACGTCACCCATTCGGTGCAATTGCCGGGCGGGGCGGGGAAGGCCAGCGGCGGGCAGCCGGAATTTATCGAACCGCTGGCGCGTGCGGGCGTGGCTGCCGGCGTGGACGGCGTCTTTATGGAAGTGCATGAGGATCCGTCGCGCGCGCTGTCGGATGGATCGAACGCATTGGCGCTGGAAAAGTTTTCCCCGCTGGTGGAAAAGCTGAAACAGCTCGCGGCGCTGGCGCGCCACTGGGACAACGTTTGATGAGTATTGAAACCGGCAAACGCGTTCTGCGGATTGAGTCCGAAGCGATTGCCGCGCTGATCGATCGGCTGGACGCGCGGTTTGAATCCGCGGTGGAAATGCTCTTCGCCTGCAAGGGGCGCGTGGTGGTTACCGGCCTGGGCAAGTCGGGATTGATCGGACGGAAAATCTCAGCGACGTTTGCCAGCACCGGAACGCCTTCGCTGTTCTTGCATGCGGGAGACGCGCTGCACGGGGATTTGGGGACGCTGGTGGCCGGCGATGTGCTGCTGGCGATTTCGGCGAGCGGCGAAACCGGGGAATTGGTGGAGTTGCTGGAAACGGTGAAGCGGTTGGGAATCCAGGTGATCGCGCTGACCGCGAAGCCGCAATCTTCTCTGGGCGCGGCAAGCGACATCGTGCTGGACATCGCGGTAAAGGAAGAGGCTTGCTCGCTGAACCTTGCGCCCACTGCATCGACCGCGGCGGCGCTGGCGATGGGCGACGCGCTGGCGATTTCGCTGCTGGATCGCCGCGGATTCGGCGAAGACGATTTTGCGGCGCTGCATCCTGCGGGGAAGCTGGGGATGAAACTCCGGCGGGTGGGTTCGCTGATGCATTCCGGCGAGAATCTGCCGAAGGTGGCGCCGGCGGCGCGCATGCCGGACGTGATTTATGAAATGAGCCGCAAGGGGCTGGGCCTGGCGGCGGTGGCCGACGAATCCGGCGCGCTGCTGGGAATCATTACGGATGGCGACTTGCGGCGGATGATGCAGTCACGCAAGAAAGACATTTTGGATTTGACCGCGCGGGAATGCATGACCGCGAATCCAGTGACGATCTTGAGTTCGGAGCTTGCGGCCGCGGCGCTGCGGATCATGGAAGACAAGAAGATTACTGCGGTGCTGGTGGTGGATGGCCAGCGGCGGCTGGAGGGCGTGGTGCACATTCACGATCTTTGGACGCTGCAGCTTTTCTAGGTTTTTACAGGCTTTTCTGAACGCAGTGGCGCTTTTATGGGGAGAGGAAAATACATGGCGGCAAAGAGCGAGAAATTTCCGGCGACCGTGGTGAAGCGCGCGAAGAAGATTAAGTTATTTCTGATGGATGTGGACGGCACACTCACCGAGGGCGGCGTTTGCTTGCTGGCGGTGGCCGGCGCGGGCGCGGCCGCGGAAATGAAAGTGTTCAACGCCCACGATGGCGCGGGGCTGACGCTCGCGCACATCATGGGGATCAAGACCGGGTTCATCAGCGGACGGAATTCGCTGGCGGTGGTGCAGCGCGCCAACGAAGTGCACGCGGATTACGTGTACCAGGGGCAGGCCAAGAAAATTCCCGCGTATAAGGAGTGCCTGGCGAAGTCGGGGGTGCGGGAAGATGAAGTCTGCTACCTCGGCGACGATCTGCCGGATATTCCGCTGCTCGAGCGCGTCGGCCTGGCGGTGGCGGTGGCCGACGCCACGTTCGAGACCAAGGAAGCGGCGCACTTCGTCACCCAGGCCCGCGGAGGCCGGGGCGCCGCCCGCGAAGTGGTGGAGCTAATTTTAAAGTCGCAAGGCCGCTGGAAGGAAGCCGTGCCAAAGGCGCTGGCGTAGGCGGCTCGGCCGCGCGGCAGAACGGCGACACCACAATGCGTAGGCTGAGATGGTGGGACCGGGAAGGTGGGGAAGGATGGATTTCAAACCACGCTCGCGCAGGCTCGCGGTCTAAGAGACATTCCGCGGGACATTGTTGCCGACATGCCCGACCGCATCATCGCTGCGACCGCATTACACCTTGGCGTTCCGCTGGTAACTCGTGATCGACGGCTGCAGGGCGCCGGAATCCAGACGATCTGGTAGCCCGCGCGGAGGACGCAAGAATCTTGCCGCCTCGGTGCGTCAAAGACTACTCCATCGTGGACGAGAACGAGGCGAAGCGTTCGACTTGGTTCTAACTCGATACAGCTTGGAACGTTTCCTTTATCGCCTTAGTCAATCCAGACATCGGGAGCAGTTTGTTTTGAAAGGTGCGCTACCGTTCGAACTATGGAGTTCCGGCAACGGTAACGGATCACGTAAAGATTGGCTCTAGGGCCGCCAATGCGCCAAATTCGCGAGTGAGAAAAGTTTCTGTTGCCGTTTAGCCGTGCGGAAGGTCGAACTTTGGAGCGGGAGAGGGGAATCGAACCCCCATCTTCAGCTTGGGAAGCTGACGTGCTGCCACTGTACCACTCCCGCGCCTGGCTCAGCATAGTGCAGTCGGGGCTGGTTAGGCAACTGGGGCGGGGCGCCGGAAAGCGACGGCAAGATCGGTCTGATTTGCGGCAAGGCAGGCTTCCGGTTTCGGGTCGTGCTTCGCGCGAACGCGAATGTCTTGGCCGCGGTGGTTGTGCGCACCGACAGAGTGTCGGTGCCCCGCCGACCGGGCGTCGGCGCTACGCGTTTCAGCGCCCCCATGGTCGATAAGGTTTGTTGATGTCCGGCAGAGAATCTACGCGGTTATGTTGGTTGTATATGGTGAGTGTTACTTGCGCCAAGACGGCCTGCCGCAGATGGAAGGAGTGGGCACCCAGAAAAGACAAGGGCGCAGAACCTTAAACCGGAAGTCAAGAACCCCACACGCAAAACCGGCGAGTGGGGCCCCCACCATCTAGGTCAAATTCAAAACCACTGCGGTGAAGGACCTTACGGTTTGAGTTGTTACACCGCCTGGCGGTCAAATGCAGAACGCGTGCGGTGAAGGGCCTTACGGTTTGAGTTGTTACGGTACGCGGTGGGCGTTGATTCGTGGTGGCTGCGCCGATAGTATGGCGCTGGACTACATTTATGAGCGGACCACGGATATTTTTGGGGACTTCGGCGTTTACTGCGGCGGGTTGGGCGGGGACGTTTTATCCGGCGGGGATGAAGGCTGGCGAGTACCTTTCGTTTTATGCGGAGCATTTCGGCACGGTGGAAATCGATAGCACTTACTATGGGACGCCTAAGGCGTCGACGGTGGCGGCGTGGGCGCGAAAGACTCCTGCGAATTTTATCTTTTCGGTGAAGACGCCGCAGCTTATCACCCATGAAAGAGTGCTGGAGGGATGCGAGGCGGAGTGGGACGAGTTCTTGGGCACGATGGATTTACTGGGCGAGAAACTTGGGCCGATCGTTTTGCAATTTCCGTTTTTCGACTCCGGCGTTTTTCGCAGCTGTGAGGATTTTCTGGCACGGCTGAAGCCGTTTCTGGAGCGGCTGCCGGCGGATCACAAGTTTGCTGTGGAGATTCGGAATAAGGAGTGGCTGGACTCGCGGCTGGCGGAAATGTTGCGCGAACATCGCGTGGCGTTGGTGCTGCAGGATCAATCGTGGATGCCGAGCGCCCAGGAGCTGGAGGCGCGATTCGATCCGATCACCGCGGACTGGACTTACATCCGCTGGCTGGGCGACCGCCAGGGAATTGAGAGGACCACAAAAGTTTGGAACCGAACGGTGGTGGATCGGCGGCCGCAGCTTCGGAGTTGGGTGGATTTCTGCGAGCGCGTCCGGTATCGCGGAATCTCGATATTCGCTTACGCCAACAATCACTATGCGGGGCATGGCCCAGCGACGATCGCACTGTTCATCGAGTTGTGGAAGGAGGCCGGGTTGCCGGAGATTCCGCAGCCGCGGCGGGAAGGTCCGGCGTCTACGCTGTTTGAGCTTTGAGGCTTGGCGGCGGTTTGATTTGTGAAATGTTGGTAAACAACTGAGATCAAGTGAATCGACGGTTCGCTGCGGGGCATCGAAACGGATGGCGTTCGGTTCGGATGAGCAGTGGCGATTATCGAGTGGTCCGTTGGGGCGCCCAGGGCTGGAGTGACAACTCAATTTCAAATACATGCGGAGGAATAGATGAGGCGATGGATTTTTGCGGTTGCGATGACGGCGGCGCTGGCGGTTTCTACGCTGGCGGCGGGCGGGACTACCTGGCAGATCGATCCGGCGCATTCGAACGCGCAGTTCGTGGTGCGGCATATGGCGATATCGAACGTGCAGGGCGACTTCACGAAAATCAGCGGGACGGTGGAGTACGACGAGAAGGATGTGGCGAAATCCAGTGTGAACGCGACGATCGACGTTAGTTCGATCGATACGCGGGTGGAGCAGCGGGACAAGGATTTGAAGAGTGCGAACTGGTTCGATGCGGAGAAGTATCCGACGATCACGTTTCATTCCAAGAAGACCTGGAAGGAAGGCGATGGGTTGAAGATATTGGGCGATTTGACCATTCATGGAGTGACCAAGGAAGCTACGCTGGACGTCACCGGGCCGTCGGCGGCGATCAAGGATCCCTGGGGCAACACCCGGCGCGGGCTTTCGGCGAGCACCAAACTGAATCGGCAGGATTTTGGGTTGGTGTTTGCGGGGAAGACCCCGGGTGGAGATTCGGTGGTGGGGGACAGCGTGGCGATCACGCTGGATGTGGAGATTACGCAGAAGTAGCTCAGGTCATTTTTCGACGAGCTACGACGCGACAACTTGGACCCGCTCCTGTGGAGCGGGTCTTTTTTTTGTGGGCGCACAGCACTAACTTCCGCACCCTTAAACTACGAAGGGTGCGCCACCCACCGGCAACTTCAGGGGCAGCTTTTTGGCGCGTTGCGGAGGAGCCGGCAATTGAGCCAGGTCGAGACGCCCACCCTTCGCAAAAAGCGCGAAGAGTGGGGCACCCGGAAGAGACAAGAGCGTCAAACCGTAGAAGCGTAAACCCTTCCGGCTTGGCGCGGAACTCTGGACGGCTGATTGATTTCGGCGGATCACTGTGTTTAATTCACTTGGTGACGGGGCGGGAGGAAACATGAAGCAGAGGATTGGTTTATTTGCGTGCGCGATGTTATTGGCTGGGGTGGTTTTTGCGCAGACGCCGGCTGGCGCGCCTGGCTGGATCGCGGTGAGCAACAACTATACGAACATGCTGCTGACGGTGGAGATGAAGCACAGCCCGGAGCTCGGTTCGCGCCAGGGGCTGAGCGAATATGACACGCGGATCTCGCAGCCGACGCTGGCGGAGGAAGACCTGACGCGGCAGGAAACCGAAGCGGTATTGCAGAAGCTGAAGGCGGCGGCCGCGGAGAAGCAGCCGGAAGAAGTGGAGCAGGATTTGCAGATCATCGTTCGCAAGGTGGAGCTGGCGTTCAAAGAAGAGGATTTTGGGCGGGCGCACGAGGTTCCCTTCCTGAATGCGAGCGGCCGAGTTTTCGCCGGGCTGCAAGTGTTGCTGGACGAGCAGACGCCGGCGGAGCGGCGCCCGGCGGCGGTGGTGCGGGTGCGTGAGTATGCGGGCATGGAGCCGGGCTACCAGCCGATTACGGAAATCCTGAAGCAGCGTACGCTGGCGCAGATCGCGAAGCCGGGGGTGATTTATCCGGCGCGGGTGGAGATCGAGACGGAACTGGGGCGAAATTCGAACTACATCGAAGGGGTGGCCGCGCTGCTGGGCAAGTACAAGCTCAGCGGGTGGCAGGAACCGTTCGCCAAGCTGAAGGGCCAGCTCACCGAATACGACGCATGGATCCGCGCCACGGTATTGCCGAAGGCGCGCAGCGACTTTCGGGTGCCGCCGGAGGAGTACGCGCTGAATTTGGAAGATTTCGGCATCGACATTCCGCCGGCGCAACTGGCGTCGATGGCGCATCAGTCGTTCGCCGAGATTCAGGAAGAGATGAAGCCGATTGCCGCGCAGATCGCGCAACAGCGGCACATGGCGTCGAGCGACTATCGCGATGTGATCCGCGAACTAAAGAAGAGCCAACTGGTGGGCGACGAGATATTGCCGTTTTACGAGGACGTGCTGAAACAGATCGAGCAGATCATTACCGAACATCAGATCGTCTCGTTGCCGGATCGTCCGGCGCGGATTCGGATTGCCACCGCGGCGGAGACGACGCAGCAGCCTGCACCGCACATGGTGCCTCCGCCGTTTCTGCACAATACCGGGCAAAAGGGCGAGTTTGTTTTGCCGCTGAATATTCCGGCGGCTCCGGGAGGGAAGGCGGCGGAAAAATATGATGACTTCACCAACCGGTCTTCGGCGTGGACGCTGACCGCGCACGAGGCGCGGCCCGGGCATGAATTGCAGTTTGATTCGATGCTGGAGCACGGCGTTTCGCTGGCGCGGGTACGCTATGCGTTCAACAGCACCAACGTGGAGGGCTGGGGACTGTATTCGGAATATTTGACCAAGCCGTACATGCCGCTCGATGGGCAGTTGATGTCGCTCGAGTTGAGGCTGCTGCGGGCGGCGCGGGCGTTTCTCGATCCGGAATTGCAGTCGGGCAAAGTGCAGCCGGAGGAGGCGTACCGGGTGTTGGAGCAGGAGGTGGTGCTCTCGCACGCGTTTGCGCAGGAGGAAGTCGAACGGTTTACGTATCGCTCGCCGGGGCAGGCGAACAGCTATTTCTACGGGTATACCAAGCTGCTGGCGCTGCGGAAGGAGACAGAAGCGGCGCTGGGGGCGAAGTTCAATCAGAAGAAGTTTCATGACTTTATCCTGGCGCAGGGGTTGTTGCCTCCGGACCTGTTGCGCAAGGCGGTGATGGAGCATTTTGTGCCGGCGCAGTAGGGGTGGCCGGTAACTCCGGCACCACGAAACCATTCGATGGCTGACGTCCCGCGTTGATGTTTGATTGCGGATGGGCAAACCGCGCACCCTTGACGGCGAAAGGTGCGCCACCCACCGTGAACATCAGGGGACCGTGCTACAGTGTGCGCGGCGGAGCTAAGTGGTTGCTATTGATGGAGTGAGGAGGGGAATTGGCTTATCGGGATTTGCGGGAATTCATTAAGAAGCTGGAGAAAGAAGGGGAGTTGGTGCGGATCGACGCGGAGGTCGATCCGGTGCTGGAGATTACCGAAATAGCGGACCGGGTGGGGAAGGCTGGAGGGCCGGCGCTGCTCTTCGAGCGTCCCAAGGGATCGAAATTCCCGGTGGCGATCAATTTGTTGGGGAGCGAACGGCGGGTGAACCTGGCGCTGGAAGTGGACAGCCTGGAGGATGTGGCGGCGCGGATTCAGAGCTTTTTGGATTTTCAGTCGCCGAAGGGGCTGTTCGACAAACTCAAGATGCTGCCGAAGCTGGGGGAGTTGAGCGCGGTGTTTCCGCGGACGGTGAAGTCGGGAGCGTGCAAGGAAGTAATCCGCAAGGAAACGTTTTCTCTGCTGGATTTTCCGATCCTGCAATGTTGGCCGCAGGACGGCGGGAGGTACATCACCTGGCCGATGGTGATTACCAAAAATCCGGAGACCGGGAAGCGCAACGTGGGCTGCTATCGCATGCAAGTGTTCGATGAGCGAACCACCGGGATGCACTGGCAAACGCAGAAGCACGGCGCGGAACATTTTCGGAGTCTGCGCGCCAGCGGCACGAAAAGAATGGAAGTGGCGGTGGCGATTGGCGGCGACCCGGCGACGTGCCTGGCGGGAATCTTGCCGGTGCCTCCGGACATGGATGAGTTTATGTTTTCGGGATTCCTGCGGCGCGAGCCGGTGGAAATGGTGGCGTGCGAGACGGTGGATCTGGAAGTGCCGGCGAACGCGGAAATCATTCTGGAAGGATACGTCGACACCGGGGAAATGCGTACAGAAGGCCCGTTTGGCGACCATACCGGATTTTATTCGCTGGAGGGAGAGTACCCCGTTTTTCACGTGACCTGCGTGACGCACCGGGAAAAACCGGTGTACATGACGACCATTGTGGGACCGCCGCCGCAGGAAGATTTCTACATCGGCCACGCGATCGAGAGAATTTTTCTGCCGGTGATGAAGATGCAGTTTCCGGAGATCGTAGATGTGGCCATGCCGGCGGAAGGGATTTTTCAGAACTTGATGATCGTCTCGATTCGCAAGTCGTATCCGGGACACGCGCGGAAGGTGATGAACGGAATTTGGGGGCTGGGGCAGGCGATGTTCACCAAGGTGGTGATGGTGGTGGACCACGACGTGGAGATTCAAAATTTCCGGGAAGTGGCGTGGAAAGTTTTGTGCGCGATTGACCCGGAGCGGGACATCCAGTTCGTGCTGGGGCCGGTGGATACGCTGGACCACGCGGCGCGGCGGCAGGACTTTGGATCGAAGATGGGGATCGACGCGACGAAGAAGTGGGCGAGCGAGGGGTACGGGGGTAAATGGCCGGACGAGATCAAGATGGATGAGGGGACGAGGGTGCGAGTGGATAAGATGTGGTCGAAGTTGGGAATAAAGCGTCTTGAAAAGTAGGGGAGGGTGTACGACTACGAAAGTGGCACAGGATGTGGTGTAGTACTAGGTCAGCTACTACGGGATGGGGTAGGGTCGGTTGTGCGTGAGTGGAACGGGTCCTATGCCCTTGCTTATCAGCACAACCCCGCAATCGCCTTCTTGACACTCTCGCCGCAGGATGTAATAAACACAAAAAGCAAAAGTACCGGTCGACTCAGTAGTTCTGGGCCGGAGAAGAGTCTTCTGAGAGCGCCTCGAGTGACGAGGCAAGAGGGTTTTGGGGGGTTCCTGGGGTATCCCTCGCGATTGAATCCTCGAACCAGCAGAGCGGCAGCCAGAATCGGAATCGGGTAAAGACACGAGAGGCGGCAAGATGTTCAACCTCGGTAAAAGCAAGTCATTGATCGGACTCGACATCGGGTCGAGTTCGGTAAAAGCGGTGGAGCTGAAGCGCGGCCGCGGGGGCTATGAATTGGTAGCCTACGGGATCGAGCCGCTGGCGCAGGACACCGTGGTGGACGGTGCGATTATGGATGCGCCGTCGGTAGCGGAAAAGATCAGCCTGATATTCGACGGGCAGAAGATCAAGACGAAAGAAGTGGCCACGGCGGTATCGGGGCATTCGGTGATCGTCAAGCCGGTGACCATGCCGTTGATGAGCGAAGAAGAGCTGTTCGACCAGATCCAGACCGAAGCCAGCCAGCACATTCCATTCGACATTGCCGACGTCAACCTGAGCCACCAATTGCTGGAAGCGAACGAAAACCAGATGAACGTGATCCTGGTGGCGGTGAAAAAAGACAAGATTCTGAACCACACCAACGTGCTGGCGCAGGCGGGAAAGACGCCGGTGGTGGTGGATATCGACGCGTTCGCGCTGCAGAACTGCTTCGAAGTGAATTACGAGCCGGACCCGAGCCAGGTGGTGGCGCTGCTGAATATCGGCGCGAGCGTGATGAACATCAACATCGTGCGCGGATGGACGCCGCTGTTTACCCGGGACGTATCGGTGGGCGGAAATCAGTACACCGACGCGCTGCAAAAAGAGCTGGACCTGAGCTTCGAGGACGCCGAAAAGCTGAAGATGGGCGGGACGCACACGGGCGTGAGTGAAGAGCAGAAGACGGCAATCCTGCGGTCGGTTTCCGACATCCTGATTCTGGAAATACAAAAGACATTCGACTTCTTCCGGGCCACGGCCAGCGGCGAAAACATTCGCCGGATCGTGGTGGCGGGAGGAACGGCGCGCGTTCCGGGCTTGCTGGACCTGCTGCGGGAAGAATTCGCGATGCCGGTCGAGGAGCTCTATCCGTTCCGAAAGATTTCATTCCAAGCAAGCCAATTCGACGAGACCCTGCTGCGGGAAAACGCACCACGCCTGGCGATCGCGGTGGGATTGGCGCTGAGGAGTTTTGACACGCCATGATTCGGATCAACTTACTGGGTCAAGCCCGTCCGAAAACGGCGGGGCCGGGTCTACCGGTCGAGACCACCATCCGGTGGCTGCTGTTGCTGGCGTCGGTGGCGCTGGCGGTGATCATCCTGGCAGTGGTTTATTTCAAGGAAGAGCGCCAGCTGGATGAAGTGAACCAACAAATATCGAACCTGCAGGCGGAGAAGAGCCGGTTGCAGCAGGTGAAGGCGGAAGTGGAACAGTTCGAGCATCAGAAGGCGGTATTGCAACAGCGCATCAACGTGATCGAGACGCTGCAGAAGAACCGCACCGGGGGCCAGGATTTGCTGTCGATGGTGGCGACCACGGTGGTGCGAACCGACACGCTGTGGCTGACCGAAATGGATCGCAAGGGCAATGCGCTGGACCTGATCGGCGAAGCCGGATCGATCACCGCGGTGGCCAATTTCCTGACGCAGATGCGGCGGTCGGGCTACTTCGACAAGATTGAGATCAAGGAAGCGAAAGAGAACGACATTCAAAAAGGCGTGCCGACCTACTCGTTCACGATGACGGCCGAGGTCGCCGCGGCGCCCGGAGCGGATGCGAGCCCGGGACACCCGGTTGCTGCGCCGGGCCCGCCAACGTCGACGCCCACGGGCGTACCGGCGAAAGGAAGGAGCTAACCGATGGCAACTCCTTTCCGCGAATGGCCGCTACCGGTTCAAGTGCTGACGTTTGTAGGCCTGGGTGTGCTGATCGTTCTTTTCGGCCTGTTTTTCTGGCCGGTACAGTCGGTGCGCACGCAGTTAGAGGCCGCGCAAGCGAAATTGAAACCGCTGCAGAGCGAAGTGACGCAGTTGCGGGTATACCAGCAGCGGCGCATCGAGCTGCAAGGCGAGATGGACGCGCTGCAGAAACAATTGACCACGCTGCAAACGATCGTTCCGGAAGACAAGCAGGCGGACCAGTTCATTTTGATGCTGCAGGCCGCGGCGGCGTCTTCGGGCGTATCGATCCGGCACCTGACCGCGAAGCCGGTGGGGGCGCAGGAGTTCTACTACACCATGCCGTTCGACCTCGAGGTGGATGGGCCGTACTACGCGGTGCTGGATTTCTTTACGCGGTTGAGCCGGCTCTCGCGAATCATCAACGTCGGGGACCTGGACCTGAAGACGTTCAGCAACGCATCGGATAAGTTCCACGTCACGGCGGGAACTTCGGTATCGGGGACCTTGACGGTGACTACGTTCTTCACGAATTCCGCGGCGACGGCTGCGACGACCCCGGTGGCTGCTAAAACGGTGACGCACTGATGACGGGGCAGGACAGAATGATGAGAATCGCAAAAATATCGGGAAACCTGCTGGCCGCCACGGCATTGGTGGCGATGCTGATTCCGGGCGCGGGCGCGCAGACGCGTTCGAAGAGGAAAGCGGCCAAAGAAACGGCCGCACAAGCGCCGCCGGAAGGTGCGGGAACCAAGCCGACGGCAGTCGCGCACCGGGACCCGTTCGAGCCACTGGTGGGGATTACCAAAGAGGGCGGCGCGGGACCGAATTTGCCGCCGGGGAAGGCGGGACTGGTGATCGGAACGACGCGGGTGGACGGAACGGTGAAGTCTCCGGAGGGCATGTTGGCGGTGGTATCGAATCCGGAGCAGCGAGTTTATTTCGTGCGGGAAGGTGACCGGCTGTACGACGGTCAAGTAGAAAAGATCGGGCTGGATGGGGTGGTATTCCGCGAGACCTCGAAAGATGCATTCGGCAAGCCGGTGGAACGAGAAGTGACGAAACGCATCTACAACAGCGCAGGAGAGCAGCAATGAGGAAGAATTTTCGGCCGTGGGCGGTCGCCGGCATGATGGTGGCGGGCTTGCTACAAACGAGTGGAGTGTTGCTGGCAGAGACGGCGCCGGTGGTCCACGTGAACGCAGTGGTGAAGGATGGCACGGTCCGCCTGGAGGCAGAGGGCACCGCGCCGTTCGAGTACACGACGTATCGTCCGAACAGCACGCTGTTCGTCGTGGACATCACCGGCGTGACGGTGGACATCGCGGGAGCGGGAGACGCGCAGGTGGTGGATGCGGGTCCTGTGCGCAGCTACCGGCTGATCCCGTACGAGAGCGGCGACAAAGCCTCGACGCGGCTGGAAGTGCTGCTGCGAGCGGGCGCGGAGCCGCGGATCGAGCGCGATAATGCGACTCATCTGACGGTGGTACTTGGCAACGCCGGGGCGAACGCGGGGACGAGCGCAACCCGTTCGGACACGCGAGCCGAGGCGGCGTCTGGCACGCCGACGGAATCGATTTCTGACGTGCACCTGGCGCAGGCCGGGCAACGCACGGTAGTGGACGTAACCGGAAGCGGCCATTTGAATTATCACGTGATGCAGCTGAGCCACCCCGATCGTCTGGTGCTGGATTTCTCGGGTGCGCATCTGCGGACCGCGGAGAAGAGCATTCCGAGCAACCTGGACCCAGTGCGGGTGATTCGTCTGGCGCAGTTCCGGCCGGAAGTGGCCCGGGTAGTGATCGATCTGCGGCAGTCGGCGCCCTTTAGTGTGAGCGCGGACGGCAACAGCGTGAAAGTGGAATTCATGCCGGTAAGTGATTCCAAGGCTCCGGTAGAGAAGACCACGGGCGCGACGACGGTAACGACCAAGGCGCACGTGGGGCAGGGATCGGCAAACGATTCAGTGGCGCGTAACGACTCGCCGCTGGCGCTGCCCGCTTCGCTGACCCAACCGAACGCGGCCATGGCGGAAATTGGAGCCTCGACTCCGGCGGCAGCAGCGGCGGCGTCACGCGCAGGAGCCGGAGTGCAGACGGTGCAGGCGACCGGGGTGGTTGGCGGGTACTCGGGTGAGCCGATCTCGGTGAACCTGAAGGACGTCGACCTGCGAGATTTCTTCCGGCTGATCCACGAGATCAGCGGGCTGAACGTAGTGCTGGATCCCGGAGTAAAGGGATCGCTGACCATCGTCCTGGACGACGTACCGTGGGACCAGGCGCTGGACATCGTGCTGCAGAACAACGACCTGGACAAGCAGCTACAGGGCAACGTGCTGCGCATCGCGACGAAGGATACGATCAAGAAGGA
Organism: uncultured Acidobacteriota bacterium; assembly: GCA_963725655.1. GTDB lineage: Bacteria > Acidobacteriota > Terriglobia > Acidiferrales > UBA7541 > CAVRXT01. Next base: position 807,829 of record CAVRYY010000002.1, read on the forward strand.
AGCCGAGCAGGAGCGCGATCTGGCTAAGGCGCAAGCGGAAGCGGCCGACGTGGTGACCACCACGCGGGTGCTGAGCTACGCGAAGTCCGACGACATGGTGAATACGCTGAAGAAGTTCCTTTCGGCGCGCGGCGATGTGCTGTCGGATTCGAGGTCGAACACGGTGATCATCCGCGACATACCGGCGGTGATCCCGGTGATGGACAACCTGATCCGGCAGTTGGATCGCCGGACGCAGCAAGTGGAAATCGAAGCGCGGGTGGTATCCGCCAGCCGGACGTTCGCCCGCGACGTTGGATCGCAGTTGGCGTTTGCGGCGGGCCGTGGAAACACCACGGTGGGCGGCAACCAACAGGTTGGAACCAGCTCGATCGCTCGCCCCGGCGCACCGCCATTGACGGTACCCGGCGGCAGCTCGAGCCAAGGCTACCAGATGCCGCTGTCGACGGCGTTGGGAGCGGCGGTACCGACCAGCGGACTGAGCTACCTGTTTACCTCGGCCAACTTCGCGCTGGACTACGTAATTACCGCAGCGGAGACCAAGGGCGTAGGCAAGTTGCTCTCGAAGCCGAAGATCACCACGCAGAACAACCAGACGGCGACGATCAAGCAAGGAACCAAGCTGCCGGTGCAGACCATCGTCAACAACACCGTGTCGGTGCAGTTCATCGACGTGGTGCTGGAGCTGCAGGTGACGCCGCAGATCACCGCGGACGGCAACGTGTTTATGGACGTGAAAGTAACCAACGACCAGATCGACTCCGCTATTCCGCGAGTGCAAGGAATTCCGGCAATCGATACGCAATCGATCGAAAACCGAATTCTGGTGAACGATGGCGGAACGGTGATGATGGGCGGGATTATCGTCTCGAACCAGCAGACCTCGATCAACGAGGTGCCGATCCTGGGCAGCTTGCCGCTGGTGGGCAACCTGTTCAAGCGCAGCACTGTGTCGGTCACTTCGCAGGAGTTGATGTTTTTCCTGACGCCGCGGATCATGCCTGGATAGCCGCCCGCCTGGAACGGGAAGTTCCGGGAGCGGAGATCGAAGCAGCAAATTGCCGGCGGCATACAAATCGCAAGCAGAAAACTTCCGGAGGCGCCTCGAGCGGCTCCGGAAGTTTCTTTTTACGCAGCCAGTGGAAGCCTTGCTGGTTACCCACCCACCGAACATTTTCTATCTGAGCGGGTTTACGGGCAGTTCGGGGGTGCTGTTGGTGGAGGCGGAGCGGGCGACGCTGTTCACCGATAACCGGTACACGGTGCAGGCCAAAGACGAGGTTTGTGGCGCGCGGGTGGAGATTACCGGCAAGCCGGGCCTGGTGGCCGCAGGAATGAGGCTGGCGAGCCTACGGGGCCGGGTACGGGCCGGGTTCGCGCCAGAGCAACTAACGGTGGGGCAACGGGAGGCGGTGGGCAAGGCGGCGGGGAAACGCGTGCGGTGGACGGCGGTACAAGGGGCGGTGGAGACGCTGCGCGGGGTAAAGGACGACGGCGAGATCGAGGTAATGCGGGAAGCGGCGATTCTGGCGGGCCGGGTGTGGGAGTCGGTGCTGAAGCTGGTGAAGCCGGGAGTAACGGAAATCGAGCTGGCGGCGGAGATCGAGTACGGCATGCGGATGGGTGGGGCGACCGGGCCGGCGTTCGATACCATCGTGGCGTCGGGCCCCCGGGCGGCGCTGCCACACGGGCGGGCGAGTGCTAAGCCGCTCGAAAAAAACGAATTGGTGGTGTTTGACCTGGGTGCTATACTCCGCGGTTATTGCAGCGATATTACGCGGACGGTGTACTTGGGACGAGCGCCGCGGAAGATAAAGAGCTGGTACGCAGCGGTGCTGGAAGCGCAAGAGGCGGCCCGCGCGGCGGTTAAGCCCGGAGTGGCGGCGGGGGAAGTGGACGCCGCGGCACGAGGGGTGCTGGACAGCCGAGGCTTGGGGAAAAGGTTTACGCACAGCACCGGCCACGGGCTGGGAATTGAAGTGCACGAGGCCCCCCGGCTGGGACGCGGAGTGGAAAGCCGGTTAGCAGCCGGAAACGTGGTAACGATCGAGCCCGGAGTGTATATCGAAGGAACGGGCGGCATCCGGATTGAGGACGACATCTGGGTGCGAGCTGGCGGGGCGGAGACCCTGAGCCAGGCACGACGCGAACTTCTCGAGCTTTAAATGGCCAAGCAAAAAGAGACCCCCCGACAACCCGCGCGCGAAATATCCGGCGTAAACCTCTCCGAAATCGAGTCTCTGCTGGATTTCATGGAGAAGCACGGGCTGGAGGAATTTGAGTATCAGCGCGGGGACTTGCATATCCGCCTGCGGAAGGCGACCTCCGGCGGCGGTGGCTACCGCACGGTAGGGACTCCGGACATCGTAATCGCCGATCGTGGCAGCAGCGGATCGGGCGCACCGCGGACATCGGAAGGCGGTTCTCAGGAGGCCACCAGGCCCAAGGACGCTGCGACCGAAGCCGGCCGGGGCGACGACCTGCACGTCATCAAGTCTCCTATTGTAGGGACTTTCTACGCCTCGCCCACCCCAGGGGCTCCGGCGTTTGTGAAAGCGGGAGACCGTGTGGAGCAGGGGCAGGTGCTGTGCATCATCGAAGCGATGAAGTTGATGAATGAGATCGAAGCGGAAGTGGCCGGCGAAGTGATTCGCATCCTGGTAGAAAACGGGCAGCCGGTGGAGTATGGCGAACCGCTGTTCGGCATTCATCCCCACCGAAAGAAGTAGTACGAGCACCCAAACGTCGAGGCCAATGTTTCGAAAGATTCTAATCGCGAATCGCGGCGAGATTGCGCTGCGCATCCTGGGAGCGTGCCGGGAGCTGGGTATCGAGACGGTAGCGGTGTATTCGGAAGCGGACCGGAATTCGCTGCACGTGCGGTTCGCGGATGAAGCGGTATGCATCGGACCGCCGCGGACGACGGAAAGCTACCTGAACATCCCGCAAGTGATCAGCGCCGCCGAGATTACCAACGTCGACGCCATCCATCCCGGGTACGGCTTCCTTTCTGAGAATGCGAACTTCGCGGAAGTGTGCGAATCCTCGCACATCACTTTTATCGGGCCGACGCCGAACGTGATTCGGATGATGGGAGAGAAGGATCGCGCGCGGCAGGAAATGGCGGCGGCGGGGATGCCGGTGATTCCGGGCAGCAAAGGGCTGGTGGAGGACGAAGCCAGCGCGCGGGCGACCGCGGCGGAAATCGGCTTTCCCGTCCTGATCAAGGCGTCGGAAGGCGGCGGCGGGCGGGGAATGAAGATCGTGCGCTCGGCGGCCGAGCTGATCCCGGCGTTCACGGCGACGCGGGCGGAAGCGGAGCGCGTTTTCGGCTGCGGCAACGTGTACATGGAAAAGCTGATCGAACGGCCGCGGCACATCGAGTTCCAGGTGATGGGCGACCGTCACGGGAACGTGATGCATCTGGGCGAGCGGGAGTGTTCGATCCAGCGGCGGCACCAGAAAGTGCTGGAGGAATCGCCGTCGACGGCGGTGACGCCGAAGATGCGCGAGAAGATCGGCAAGCAGGTGGTGGACGCGCTGAAGAAGGTGGAATACTCGAGCGCCGGAACGGTGGAGCTGCTGCTGGACGAAAAAGACAATCTTTACTTCATCGAGATGAACGCGCGCATTCAGGTGGAGCATCCGGTGACGGAGATGGTTTCCGGGGTGGACCTGGTGAAGTCGCAAATCCGGATCGCGGCGGGCGAGAAGCTGGCGGATGTGGTGGGGAAGGTGGAATTCCGGGGACACGCGATCGAGTGCCGGATCAATGCGGAAGACCCAGAGACGTTTATACCGTCGGCGGGGCGGCTGTCGGTGTTTCGCGTGCCGGGCGGGCCGGGCATCCGAGTGGATACCGCGGCGTATACCGATGGGGTGATTCCGCCGTACTACGATTCACTGGTGGCGAAGGTGATCGCGCACGGGCGGGACCGGACGGAGTCAATCGCGCGGATGAAACGGGCGTTGAACGAGCTGGTGATCGAAGGGATTCACACCACCATCCCGATGCACCAAAGAATTTTGGCGGACTCGGACTTCGTGGCGGGAAATTTCGACACGCATTTTCTGGACCGCTACGCGACCGTGGCCGCGCGATAGCAATGGCCGTGAAATTCGCGAGCGTCTACGTGATTTTGGACGCCGCGTCGGTGCCGCCCGGGCGGCTGATGGATATCGCGCAGGAAATACTGGAAGCGGGCGCGCGGCCGGTGCAGTACCGCGACAAGGCAGCGAGTTCGCGGGAGCTATTCGAGCGCGGGCGGGAATTGGTGCAGCGGGCGCGGGCCGCGAATGCGGCCATGATCATCAACGATCGCGCGGACATCGCGATGATGTGCGGTGCCGCCGGGGTGCACGTAGGGCAAGACGATATCGGAGTGGAAGCGGCGCGCGCGGTTTGCGGGGCAGGGCGGATGGTCGGGGTATCGACGCACACGCTGCAGCAAGTGCGCGCTGCGGATCGGACCTCCGCCGACTACATCGCGATCGGGCCGATTTTCCGGACCAGCACCAAGGCGAATGCGGACCCGGTAGTGGGGCTCGAAACGATCTCCGAGGCGCGGAAATTGACGTCCAAGCCGCTGGTGGCCATCGGCGGTATTACCCTCGACAATGCCGCGGAAGTCTGGCAGGCTGGCGCGGATTGTGTGGCGGTGGTGCGAGATATTCTCGGGGCGGAGTCGCCCGGCGCGCGAACCCAGGAATATCTGGAGCGGGCCAAGCGGTTGTCTCGTACGGATGATTTGAGCTGGTGAGCTTCAGGGGATCCAGAATGGCCAATCGCGCTGAGGCTCTCCCAACTTCCTCCGGTAGTCCTGAACTAATCAAAGGTCTGGGTCTTTTCGATTCGACGATGATCGTGGCGGGGTCGATGATCGGCTCCGGGATATTCATCGTGTCGGCGGATATCGCCCGGCAGGTGCAAAGCCCGGGGCTGCTGCTGACGGTGTGGGTAGCGACCGGCGTGATGACCATGATCGGAGCGCTGAGCTACGGCGAGCTGGCGGCGGCGATGCCCAAGGCCGGCGGGCAGTATGTGTACCTGCGCGAGTCGCTGGGCCCGCTGTGGGGATTTCTGTACGGCTGGACGATGCTGCTGGTGATTCAGACGGCGACGATCGCGGCGGTGGCGATCGCGTTTGCGAAATTCACCGGGGTAATTTTTCCGTTTTTCTCGGCGCAGGGCTGGATCTGGAAATTTGGGACGTTCGGGCCGTGGACGTTCTGGTTCGGCGCGCTGGGACCGTATAACGTGGGGCTGAACACGCAAAACCTGCTGGCGATCGCGTCGATCATTCTGCTGACGTGGCTGAACACGCACGGGCTGCGGGTGGGATCGATCGTGCAGAATGTTTTCACCGTGGCGAAAACCGGGTCGCTGGCGGCGCTGGCCGCTTTGGGAGCGTTCTTTGCGACGGAGGCGGCGCGCAGCGGGAACTTCAGCGGTTTTTGGCGCAATGCCGGACTGCATACGATGCACGCGTATCCGCCCGGGCAAGGCACGTGGATGATCGGGACGATCTCGCTGGTGGCGGTGGCCATGGTGGGGTCGCTATTTTCGTCGGATGCGTGGAACAACATCACGTTCACCGCGGCGGAAGTGAAAAATCCGAGCCGCAATTTGCCGTTGTCACTGGTGATGGGTTCGGGACTGGTGACGGGATTATACCTGCTGGTGAATTTCACTTACCTTCGAGTGCTGCCGCTGATGGGCGATCCGGCGGGGCTGACGCCACTGGCGCGGGGAATTCAGTTCGCGGCGCAGGACCGGGTGGCGACGTCGGTGGCGGAGGTGGTGTTCGGGCCGGCGGGCGCGGTGGTGATGGCGGTGGCGATCCTGATTTCGGGCTTCGGATGCAACAACGGGCTGATCCTTTCGGGCGCGCGGATTTACTACGCGATGGCGAAGGACGGGCTGTTCTTCAAGTGGGTGGGGAAAGTGAATAAGCACCATGCGCCGGCGGCAGCGCTGGTGATTCAGGGAGTGTGGTGTTCGGTGCTGTGCCTCTCGGGGACCTATGGGCAGTTGCTGGACTTCCTGATCTTCGCGGTGCTGATTTTTTATATACTCACGCTGGGAGGGCTATTCGTGCTGCGGGTGAAACGGCCAGAGATGCCGCGGCCGTACCGGGCGTTCGGGTATCCGGTGCTGCCGCTGATTTATATCGCGATGGCGGTTTTTATCGAGGTGCAACTGCTGAGGTATAAGCCGCAATATACCTGGCCGGGGCTGATCATTGTGATTCTGGGAGTGCCGGTGTATTGGATCTGGAAGTGGCGAGCGGGCGCGGGTTCGGGAGAAGTGGGTAGCGAACCGGCGGAATAGGGATTTGGTTCTATGGTTCGCTGAAGGCGAGCGGAGGGTAAATGGGAAGTTCGATATTCGCAAAGAAACCGATGGAATGGATGATGGAGGAGTCTCGCAATACCGGCGAGAACAGCCTCAAGCGCACCTTGGGGCCGTGGTCGCTCACGGCGCTGGGGATTGGCGCGATTATCGGTGCGGGAATATTCGTGATGTCGGGATTGGGGGCGCACTACGCGGGGCCGGGACTGATGCTGTCGTTTGTGATCTCGGGCATGGGGTGCGCGTTCGCGGGGCTGTGCTACGCGGAGTTCGCGGCGATGATCCCGCTGGCGGGCAGCGCGTACACGTATGCGTATGCGGCGCTGGGAGAGATTTTTGCGTGGATCATCGGCTGGGACCTGACGCTGGAATATGCGATGGGGGCGAGCACGGTTTCGTCGGGGTGGTCGAATAACTTTATCGAGTTCCTGAAAATCTTTCACCTGCGGATGCCGTTGTGGCTGGCGTACGACCATTGGACGGCGATACGGACCGCGGAAGGGATGGTGGCGCGGCAGATGGTGCACGCGGCGAACCCGTCGCTGGCGATTACATCGCAGGATTTCTTGATGCAGGTCGGCGAGGTGATGACTTCGAACTCCGCGGACCTGGTGCAGCGGGCGCACCTGCTGGTGGGCGCGCCGAAGTTATTCGGGGTGGAAGTAGGATTCAATTTGCCGGCGTTCTGCATCGCGCTGACCATCACCGCCATTTTGGTAATCGGCATCCAGGAAAGCGCGCGGTTCAACGCGGGCATCGTGGCGGTGAAAGTGTGCGTGGTGCTGTTCGTGATAACGCTGGGTGGGAAGTACGTGCATCCGGCGAACTGGGGAACGGATTGGGCGACGTTTGCGCCGATGGGCTTTGCGGGAATCAGCGCGGCGTCGGCGTACATATTCTTCGCGTACATCGGATTCGACGCGGTGAGCACCACGGCGCAGGAAGCGAAGAATCCGCAGCGGGACTTGCCGATCGGGATCATCGCGTCGTTGGTGGTGTGCACGATATTGTATATAGCGGTAGCGGCGGTACTGACGGGGATGGTGCCGTGGAAGGAAATCAACATCGAAGCGCCGCTGACCATCGCGTTTCTGGATATCGGGCTGCGGAAAGCGTCTTACCTGATTACCGCGGGGGCGTTGGCAGGGCTTACCAGCGTGATGCTGGTGATGCTGTTGGGGCAGACGCGCGTGCTGTACTCGATGGCTAACGACGGCCTATTGCCGAGGAAATTTTTTGCGTCGGTGCATCCGAAGTATCGGACGCCGTACAAGAACACCATTTTGGTGGGGCTGCTGGCGGCAGTGGTGGGGAGCGTGACGCCGATCGACGACATCGGGAAGATGGTCAACATCGGAACGCTGTTCGCGTTCGTGATCGTGTGCATCGCGATTATTGTGCTGCGGCGTTCGAATCCGACGCAGCCGCGGCCGTTCCGGACGCCCTGGGTGCCGGTAGTTCCGATCGCGGGAATCGTGATGAATTGCTACATGATGTACCACTTGGGAATGTGGAATTGGATCCGCCTGGTCCTTTGGCTGGTGATCGGACTGGTGATTTATTATTTTTACGGCAGAAAGCATAGCCGGGTGCAGCAAGCTCTGATGAACGGCGGCAAGTAGACGGGGCGACAGGGCCACAACGCCTCCGCATTTTGGATGAAGAAGCTTTGCGTTTTTAACGGTGTGCGCCCGCCTCGCCGCTGGTGGCGGGCGCCACAAAACCTGCAGCGATCGTCCTGCCTCGTGTATCCTCGAATTTCGGTGACGCTATCCGCCAGGGCGGCTTATTCGTTCAGGGCCCGGTGGGCGATCATCGCGGCTCTATGAAGATTTTCTCCTCGCTTCGCATACGCGCGCTGTGGCGGCGGTGGACGCTGGCCGACCGCATCGCGTTCGGCGTGATCGTGGCGTTCGTGGCGCTGCGCGTGGCCGCGCTATTTGGGCTGCCCTACCGCGGCGGCTTCGCGGTCAATCTACTTTTCCTGCTGGCGGTGATATACGCGGTGGCTTCGCTGCTGCCCTGGGTGAGGCGGAAACTGCTATGGAGCCTGCTGAACCGGCTGATTGTGGCGTACGTGTTTATTGCGGTGGTGCCGGTGGTGTTGCTGCTGACCATGGCCGGCGTGGCGGGATACATGCTGTACCTGGACCTGGGAGCGCATCTGCTGACGGATGATGTGACCAGCCGGCTGACGAGCGTCGAGGTGGCTGCGGAGACGGTGGCGGATGCGGTGGCGCGCGAAGTTCCGAATGCCGCGTCCACGGACGCGATACTGACGGATCCCAAGGTGAGCGAGGTAATCGAAGCGCTGCAGGAGGATCTGCCGGGATTGCAGGTGGAGTTGGGGAAAGGGGAAAAGCTGCTGCGGATGGGTGGGCGCGAGCGATCCGTTTTCGCGGGAATGATCGAATCGCGCGGACGGCTGCTGCTGGCATGCGTGGTGGCGAGAAAAATGGCTCGCGGCCAGACGCGAGTGTTCGCATCGGTGCCGGTCACGTCGGAAATGTTGGATAGCCTGGGCTCGGAAGTGGGGCCGATCCAGTTCAGCATGCTGCGGCCGGCTGCGCCGAGCGATGACCGGCGATTCGTGCTGGCGCTGGATGGGCGGCAATGGGTGGCCGAGCATATCTCGAGCCGCCACCGCACGCTGGCGCCGCGTACCAACTGGCTGGATATGGGAGTGAATGGCGTTTCCACGCTGGAGATGGTCACGGTGGAAGGGGAAACGCCGATGGGGAGGGAAGGGCAGGTGATCGCGACGTTCCTGGTGCGGCCGTCGCAGATGAACCACCGGCTGTTCACGTCGCTGGGATCGTTCGGTGCGACGCTATCGGTGGTACTGGGGATTATCGGGATCGCGTTTTTGCTTTTGGAGTTGGGCGCGCTGTGGATCGGGGTGGTGCTGACGCGGCGAATCACGGGAGCGGTGTCTGACCTGTACGACGCGACGCGGATGGTGCGGCGAGGCGATTGGAGCCATCGGGTGAAGGTGGCGCAGAAGGATCAACTGGGGGCGCTGGGGGATTCGTTCAACGACATGACCCGGTCGATTTCCGAGCTGATCGTGGAGCAAAAGGAGCGGCAGAAGCTCGAGAACGAAATTGCCATCGCGCAGCAAGTGCAAGCGCAGCTATTTCCGCAGCGTTTGCCGGACCTTCCGGGAGTGGAGATGTTTGGAATCTGCCGGCCGGCGCGGACGGTGAGCGGCGACTACTACGATTTCATCAAGCTGGGGCCAACGCGGCTGGCGCTGGTATTGGCGGACATCAGCGGAAAGGGGTTATTTGCATCGCTGTTGATGGCGAGCCTGCAGGCGTCGTTGCGAAGCCAGGCGATGCTGGAGCAGCGCTGCGACACGGCGAAACTGATGGGGCGGCTGAACGAGCAGCTATTTCACAACACGACGGACGATCGCTACGCGACGATGTTTTATGCGGAGTACGATAGCGCCACGCGAATACTGTCGTACACGAATGCGGGGCATCTGGCGCCGATGCTGCTGAATGGCGGGCAGGTGACGCGCCTGGACAAGGGCGGCACAGCGATAGGATTGTTTGAGGAGTTTGAGTGGGAAGAGGGACGAGCAGAGGTGATGCCGGGCGGCGTGCTGGTGATATTTACGGACGGATTGACGGAACCCGAGAACGTATATGGAGAAGAGTTCGGCGACAAGCGGCTGCTGGATGTGGCGCAAAGGAATCGCGAGGCGACCTGCGCGGAGCTGGGAACCCGGTTGATCGATGCGGCCGAGCAGTGGAGCGGGACGGCGGAGCAGGCGGATGATATGACGGTGGTGGTGGCGCGGATGGGTTGAGGAGTGAACGCCGGGATGGCCGTTGGGCCAGTTGATCGGCAGGGAGCAATGGCCGGTGCAAGGTGTTAGCGGAGAAGGGTTTCCGTTATACTGGCGAGTCTGAAACTTGGGGGTTGGTGTGCCGCTGCGACAGCGAACCGCGTTGATTACCGGTGGTACCCGGGGAATCGGGAAGGGCATTGCGCAAGGGCTGGCGGCGGAGGGCGTGCGGATCGCGCTTTCGTACCGTTCGAATAAGACGGCGGCGCAGAATGCGCTGCGGCAGTTGCAGTCGCTGGGAGCGGAATGCTTTGCGGTGCAGGCGGACGCGGCGAATCCGGAGCAGGTCGAGATTTTGCTGAACACGGTGATCGAACGCTACGGGCGGCTGGATATCCTGGTGAACAACGTGGGGGAGTTCAATTGGAAGCCGGTATCGGAGACGACCATCAGCGAGTGGCAGGATGTAATATCGTCGAACCTGCTGAGCGTGTTCCTGGCGTGCAAAGCGGCGCTGACGCCGATGCGGAAGCAGCGCTGGGGGCGGATCGTGAACCTGGGGGCGGTGGGGGCGGAGCGGGCGTTCGGACAGGCGACGATTTCCGCGTATGCGGCGGCGAAGGCGGCGGTGGTGTCGTTTTCGAGGTCGTTAGCGGTGGAAGAAGCCAAGCACGGCATCACGGTGAACGTGATCAATCCGTCGAACATCGATGAGCGAGAGCTGACGGTGGATGAGGCGCGGCGGATCCGCGACGCCCGGATTCCGATTGGTCGGCCACCTTCGGCGGAGGACATTTCGGCGGCGGTGAAATTTTTTGTGTCGGATGAAGCCGATTACGTGACCGGGCAAGTGCTGACGGTGAGCGGCGGGTGGATGCTGTAGCGGCCCGGCACGGGTACTGCCCGATCAAAGCGAAAGGCGGGGCGGTGGGCTCGATACGGAGCAGTTGCGGGGCGTTTGAAAAACAGGAAAGTCTTGCGGAAAATCTCTAGCCAGTTCGCGGGTGCGATGCGCACGCGACCTAACTCCATATCATGAAAATTGTAACCGCTCCCGAGATGCGCCGGGTGGACGCACTGTCTGCCGAGCGCTATCACCTCTCTCCCACCACTTTGATGGAGAATGCCGGCGCCAGCGTTGCGGACTACCTCGAGAGGCGCTACCCGGATCTGACCCGGCGGCACATTTTTGTGCTATGCGGAAAGGGAAACAATGGCGGCGACGGCCTGGTGGCCGCCCGGCTGCTGCACGAGCGCGGCGCGCAGTCGACGGTGATCATGATTTCATCGTTCGAAGGGATGCGCGGCGATACGGCGACCAACCTGAGCCGGTATCAGCGATCGGTGGGGCAAGTGCGGCTGGCGCGAAATCCGGAGGAGTGGGAGCGCGCGAAAAAAGGACTGGAGTGGGCGCACGTGATCGTGGATTCGCTGCTGGGAACGGGGTTGCGCGGGCCGGTGGACGCGCTGATGGCGGAAGTGATCGGCTGTGTGAATCAGCACCGGCGGGATACGGATGTGGTCTCGATCGATATTCCTTCCGGGGTGAACGCGGACAACGGCGAAATTTCGGGGGTGGCGATCACCGCGGACGCCACGGTGACGTTCACCGCGCCGAAAGTGGGAATGATGTTGAGGCCGGGATCGGACCACGTCGGCCGGTTGGTCGTCGCGGATATTGGCAGCCCGCACACGCTGGTGGAAGAGGCATCGGCTTCGAGGCTGCGGTGGATCGAACCGTCGGAATTCGAAACATTGCCGCTGATCCGCCGGCCGAATGCGAACAAGGGAACGTACGGCCACAGCCTGATCATCGCGGGATCGCGAGGAAAATCGGGCGCGGCGACGATGGCTGGATGGGCGGCGTTGCGCTGCGGCGCGGGGCTGGTGACGGTGGCGACGGCCGAAAGCGAGCAGGGAGCGGTGAGCGCGCGTTTGCCGGAGTTGATGACCGAACCGCTGGTCGCGACGGATAGCGGCTCGATTGGCGTGGGTTCGCTGGATGCTGAGAAATTCGCGGCGCTGCAGAAGGGCAAGACGGTGTTGGCAATCGGCCCGGGGTTGACCACCCATCCGGAGACGCAGCATGTGGTCCGGGATCTGGTGAAGAAAACGCCGCTGCCGCTGATTCTGGATGCGGATGGGCTGAACGCGTTCGCCGGCCGCGCCAACGAGTTGAAGGATCACGCCACAACGATGATGGTGCTGACACCGCATCCCGGAGAGTTCGCGCGCCTGCTGGGTTGCGGAGTGGCGGAGGTGCAGAACGATCGGTTGGGACTGGCGAGGCAGGCCGCGGCGGAGTGGAATCTGCACGTGATTCTGAAGGGCAATCAAACGGTGATCGCGGCGCCGGACGGGCACGCGTGGATCAATTTGACGGGCAATCCGGGAATGGCGACGGGCGGGACCGGGGACGTGCTGACCGGAATGCTGGCCGGGATGGTGGCGCAGTTCGGCGAAAGCAATTGGGAAATGGCGCTGGCCATGGGTGTGTATTTGCACGGGCTGGCCGGAGACATCGCCGCGGAAACGCGAGGAGAGGCTTCGCTGATGGCGACCGATGTGATCGAGGCGATCTCGCAGGCGTACCGGCGAACCGTGGCGATAGCGAGCCGGGTGGGGTAGCGGGACGCCAATCGATGCGAGAAATACTATCGCGATCGGCGGATGAAACGATGCGGCATGGTCGCGAAATCGGCGCGGTGGTGCGAGCGCCGGTTTTGATTCTGCTTTCCGGCGATCTGGGCGCCGGCAAGACCACGATTACCAAGGGAATCGTCAGCGGCTTGGGCGCGGCGAGGGAAGAGGAAGTGACCAGCCCCACGTTTACGCTGGTGCACACCTATGGCCAGGATCGCCGCGCGTACCACGTGGACCTGTATCGGGTGGCGGACTTCCGCGATTTTGAAACGCTGGGGATCGAGGATATCTTCTCCGAACCAGCGGTCTTGATCGTGGAGTGGGCGGAGAAGATGGAATTTCGAACGGATTGGCCGGTGCTGCGGATCCAACTGGATCACGTGGACGAGGATAGCCGGCGGATCACGATCGACGATCGCGGCGCGATTTTAGGGTAGATTCTTGCCCGGGCGTGGCCGCCTGGGGCTTCGATGCCCGGCGTTACCGGCATGGACTCGGAATTCGGACCAGGAGAAGCGACGGATGACACTCGAGGTGGTGAAGCAAAAGTCGCGCGGATTTATCTGCGTGAATGCGCATCCGGAAGGCTGCCGGATCAACGTCGAGCGCCAAATCGATGTGGCGGCAGCGCGGCCGCCGGCGGGACGGGCGGGCTCGGACGCACCTCAAATTTCGAACGTCCTGGTGGTGGGCGCATCCACCGGATACGGACTGGCATCGCGCATTGCGGCAGGGTGGGGTTTGCGGGCCCGCACGCTGGGGGTGTTTTTCGAACGTCCGCCGGATCGCGGGCGCACTGCGAGCGCGGGCTATTACAACACCGTGGCGTTGCACCAGCGCGCGAAAAAAGACGGGCTGCACGCGGCTAGCTTGAACGGCGATGCGTTCTCGGATGAGGTAAAGCGCGAGACCGCGGAGATGATTCGCAAAGAATTTGCGCCGGTGGATCTGGTGATTTACAGCCTGGCTTCGCCGCGGCGCACCGATCCGCGAAACGGCGTGACGTACCAATCCACGCTCAAGCCGGTAGGGCAGGCGTACTCCAGCCGGACCATTGATTTGGATTCGGAGCGCGTGACGGAAGTAACCATCGAACCGGCGACCGAGCAGGAGGTTTCCGACACCATCGCGGTGATGGGCGGAGAAGACTGGAAGCGATGGATCGAAATGTTGCTGGAGGAAAATCTGCTGGCTGCCGGAGCGCGCACGCTGGCGTATTCGTATATCGGTCCGCAAATGACCTGGCCGATTTATCGCGACGGCACGATCGGGCAGGCGAAACACGATTTGGATCGCGCGGCGGGCGAACTGAACGGCACGCTCTCGAATCGGTTGGGAGGGCGAGCGTGGGTTTCGGTGAACAAAGCCATCGTGACGCAGGCCTCGGCGGCCATCCCGGTGGTGCCGTTGTACATGAGCATCCTGATGAAGGTGATGCAGGAAAAAGGCGTGGAAGAGGGCGCTATCGAGCAGATTGACCGGCTATTCCGCGATTTTTTGTCCGGGGGCGGGAACGTGCCGATGGATGCGGACGGACGAATTCGGCTGGACGACCGGGAGATGCGCGAGGAAGTGCAGAGCCAAGTTTCGGCGGCGTGGCCGACGGTGACCACTGAGAGCCTGCATCAAGTATCTGATTTTGCAGGGTTTAAGAGGCAGTTCCGGAATCTTTTTGGTTTCGAGGTTCCGGGCGTCGACTATTCCCAACCCACGGAAATCGAGCTGGTTTGGTAGGGCGCCGGCGCCCAACCGACTGGCCTGCCAAGGCAAGCTAAGATTGCAGCCGTGCGTCGGTATGAGTGTTAACGACTTAGATGCCTGCGCACCCCTCCCGTTTTGAATCCTGCTACATTTGATATGTCAAGAATTCTCGTGTCCCTTTCTGACTCCACGATCGCGCTGACGACCGCCCAGCCGCCCCGCATGAGGCTGGAAGCAAGCGACGCCGAAATTCGCCTGACCTCGCTCACCCCGGGCATCGATAACATTCACTACGATGTTTACTTGAGTCCACGATTTGTGGAGAACGCGCGGAAATATATACGCGCGCTGATGCGGCAAATCGCCAACGTGAACGTGCTGAAGAACGTCAATAAAAAGTCGAGCGGGCCGCCGGAGCACTCGGCATTCAAAAAGATTTTGACCGAATTGCTGGAAGCATCGCTGACGCACGCGAAGTATACCCAGAATATCGAAGCGGACCTGCTGAACCGGCTGGCGGTGCTGGGATTCCTGACGGCGGTGGTGAGCGATGAATTTTCATCGCTGCTGGTGGAATGCAAAGATTGGATTCGATCGCGCGGGGAACTCTTCGAGCATAGCGAGCAGGCGCACGTGATGAGGTCGAAGATCGCGGGGCTGCAGACCGATCGGAAGGGAATTTTCCGGCAGATCGGGGAGATTCTGTACAACGTTTCGAAAGATATCGAAGAGCAGGTGCTGTCGAAATCGCGGCGGGCGCTGTTCGGAGACGATTTCAGCATTACGTATGCGCTGCTGACCAACCGGTTCCTATTTGTAGAAAACGGCAACGACGACTACCTGTTCCTCGAGCAGTACGTGCTGCTGGGAAATTTCATTCACGACCCCGACCGGTTCGAGGTGTTTGAGGGGCTGTTCATCGATTTCGTGCGGGACTTCGTGCTGGGCGACGAAAGCGCGTCGGAAGAATTGAGCAAGGCGCGGAAGAATTACGAACGACTGGCGGCGCAGGCGCGGTCGGTGCGTTTTGAAATGACCCAGGTGGACGACGAGGTGGACGAACATCAGCGCAAGACGGCGACCAGGGATGAGAGTTTCCCGTGGCCGTGGCGGCGCAAAGCCAATGCCGGCGCCAGTGCGGAGGGGGTTCCGGAGGTTACCGCAGCGCGGGAGCGGCAGGTGGCGTTGGAGTCCAACCTGGAAGAATTTGGGGCGCAACTGGATGCGGCCAAACAGCGCATGGAATTCCTGGCCGCGGAATACCGCAGCCATCTGGGCGACTTTTTGAACGATCCGGAGAACGCGCGGCGATTGCTGGACGCGACGGCCACCGGGAGCGACGTGGAAGGCACGGTGGAGGCGCGGCGGCAGTTGCTGCAAGAGTGGGTGAACCGGCTGGAGGAGCACGACCTGCTCATTCACATCCTGGCCAGCTACGAGGTGAAGAACATCTACCGCGGCTATTGTCCGCCGGTGCACCTGCAGCAAATCAAGAAGGCGCTGGTGAACCGCGAGGAAGCCAAGCGAGTGGAGCAGGTGCTGGAACAATTTCCAGCGCGAAAACTATCGATGAAGCGGCTGGAGGATTCGGCGAAAGCGATTCGCCGCATGCCGCCGGAAGAGACGCGGGCGACGGCGCTGCGATTCGCGCAGGATTTCATGCGTCTGCGGCGCGACCGGCGAAACTACCATCAAGTGACCACGTGGATCGAGCGGATCAACCTGGTCAAATCGGAACAGACCCGGCAACTTTCGCGGGTGAACAACACGCTGTACGAGTTGCTGTTTTCCGACGAGGAAACGCGCAAGGAAGATCCGATCATCTCGCACGTGGTGATCAAGACCGACGTGCGCGGATCGACGGGAATCACCAAGGAATTGCTGGCGCGAGGGCTGAATCCGGCGTCGCACTTCAGCATGATCCTGCACGAGCCGGTGAAAAGGCTGATCGGGCGATACGGCGCGGCCAAGGTGTTTATCGAAGGCGACGCGATCATCCTGGCGATTTACGAGACGGAATCGACGCGCACGTCGCAGCGCGCGGTGGCCAAAGCATGCGTCCTGGCGCGGGAGACGCTGTCGGTGGTGCAAACCTACAACGATCGCGCCGCTGCGGGAGACTTGCCGCGGCTGGAGCTGGGGGTAGGCATCGCGTTCCAGGATTCGGCGCCGGCGGTGTGGATGGACGGCGATTCGAAGGTGATGATTTCGCGGGCGTTGAATTTGTCGGACCGGTTATCGAGCTGTTCGAAGATGGCGCGGCGAATCATCGATGAAAATGTGTCGCCGTTCAACGTGTTTTTGCTGCAGAGCCTGATGGAAGACGCGGGAGACGACGGCGAAGAGCTGATGGTGCGCTACAACTTGAACGGGATCGAATTGAATGAGGAAGGCTTTCAGAAATTGACCAAGGAAATCTCGCTGGCCCCGATGTCCGGGAATTTCCCGATGCCCTGGGGGAAACAGCGGGTGGAGCTGTTTTTTGGAGAAGTACCGCTGGGCGGCAGCTTTGAGCCGTTGATCATCCGCAAGGGGATCGTGCGCCAACTGCTTCCCGGAGGAAAGATCGGCGAGCCGGGCAACCGCGCGTACTACGAAGTGTGCACCCACCCCAAGCTGCTGGAGCTTGCCCGCCGCAAGATCATCGAAACGGTGAGCGCCACGCAGGATTCGTAATTCATCGCTTAAGCAGAATTATCCTTCGTAATGTTGGCTCCTCGCGATCAACGTCCCCGCTAGAAAACTGCGGCACGGAGCACTGCGTTCCGTCATCACCGTGGGGCAGAAAGTCTTGCAGACACTATGGTTTTCTACGGACGTTGGCTGTGGGGTTGGCGGACAACGTGAGCGTGGTGGTGACCGGTGTGGCTGTGAGCGAACCGGTACCGGAGGTGCTGCTGGAAAAGTTGTTGTCTCCGGAATAGATAGCATCCACGAGGTGCGCGCCGGAGCCCGGCACTGCGACCCCCGATACAGTGGTGGCGGAAGTTTGCGTGAGGAGGTTGAGAAAAACGCTGGCGGTGGCCGTGCCGTTATTGCCCACCACCACATCGACGTTGCCATCGCCGTTGAGGTCCGCTACCGCGACGGCCTCCGGAGTGGTGCCCACGGCATAGGTGACCTGGGTCTTGAATGTGCCATTGCCGTTGCCGAGCAGCACGCTCATGGAGTTGCTGTTGACGTTGGCCACGGCGAGGTCGGGAATGCCGTCGCCGTTGAAGTCTCCCTCCGCGATGGATCTGGGGTGACTGCCGACGGCGTAGGTGACCTGCGGCTGAAAGGTGCCATCGCCGTTACCCAGCAAAATGTCGATGGTGGCGCCAAATGCATCGGCGACGGCCAAGTCCGGTTTGCCATCGGCGTTGAAGTCGCTAACGATCAGGTAGATCGGATTGACGCCCGCAGCATAAGTGACCTGAGGCTGGAAGGTGCCATCGCCGTTGCCGAGCAAGATGCTCACCGTGCCGTCGGTGTGATTGGCCACGGCCAGGTCGGGCTTGCCATCCAGGTTGAAATCTCCTGACGCCAGGGCGAAAGGAGCATTACCTGCGGCGTAGGTGACCTGCGTCTGGAACGTACCGTTGCCATTGCCCAGCAGAACGCTTACGTCGTTACCATTTTGATTCGAGGTGGCCAAGTCGAGCTTGCCGTCGCCATTAAAATCGGCGACCACTACGCCGGTGGTACCGCTCCCTGCGGGATAGTCAGTTTTCGGGCCGAAGGCGCCATTGCCGGTGCCCAGTAGCACGCTGGCGGCGCCGCTATTATCGGCGGCGACCAAGTCGAGAATGCCGTCCCCATTGAAGTCGGCCGCTTCGATACCGCGCGGCGAGCCGCCCACAGCGTAGGTCACTTGAGTCTGGAACGTGCCGTTGCCGTTGCCGAGCAATACGCTGATGTTATTCGATCCGCTGTTCAGGACCGCCAAATCCGGAATCCCGTCACTATTGAAATCTGCGACGGCGGCGGCGGAGGGATTGGTTCCGGCGGCGTAAGTGACTTGGGTGCCAAGGGTTTCCGCGAATGTGGACGTGCCGATGCTAGCCGAGGCCACCGAGTAGTTGATGTTGCTGGTATCGAGGAACGACACGCTTTCGGTGGGCACGAGCGTGCTTCCCGTAGCGACGACGGTGGCAACGAGGGTGTAGTTTCCCGCTACGCCGGAAGAGGAGATAGCGGTAGCGGTGGGGTAAGTTCCGGTTACGGTAAGCGCTGCCGCCGATGATGTGCTGGCGGCGTCAGCGGCGGTGGGGAGGAAAGACGCCGTATAGATGTGGCTGCCGATTCCGGGGATGAATTTCAGGGTTGCGGTTCCTGCCGCGGTTAATTGCGACATGCCCAGAAGCGCGGCATTTTCGCAATACGTTGCGGTGGACACACAGAACATTACTTGGCCGGTGGTAACAGGGGTGGCACCCGCGAGGACCGACGCGGTCAGGGTGATGGCACTGCCTGCTGCTATGGATGAAGAAGAAAGTGTGAGCGCGGTGGTGGTCGCCTGTGGCGTGGCCCATGCTGGCGGAACGATGCATATCGCGGCGGTGGCCAACAAGGCGAGAATCCGGAGGATGGGGGCAGGAGGGCAGAAGGGGCGGAGTTTATCAGCCGCACCAATGGCATTTGAGCGCGAAGAGAGAAACACGGGCGGGAAGGTGCAATCCGCTGGCCATGTTTCAAGCAAGATTGGTGAGGGTTGTTAATGAGGAGATTCTAATTGAGCTTCGCTGAGCGCAAGGGAGCAGAGTCTTGGCGGTCTACTTGCGTTCCATGAGGGCTTGGAAGCGGGGATGAGTGCGGAGCGGATCCAGATCCGAATCGCGCAGCGCCCACCTCTTGTACCACAGAGCGCGCGCCATGGCCTGTTCCAGACAATCGATCGCTTCCTCGACCTTACCTTGCAGGGCGTAGGTGCATGCCACGTTGTACAGGATTCCGCAGTCTTCCGGATCGATGGCCAGAGCGCGCTCGGCCCATTCCAGGCTTCGGGAACGCTCGCCCAGCCGCCCCAGGGCGCAGGCGCCGAGGTACAGCGCACGGGCATCGTCCGGGTGCAGTTCCAGATGCTTCTCAGCCAATTGCCAGCAACGGCGGTAGGCTTCGGCCGCCACCTCTTTCTGGCCGAGCCCGCTGTAGGCCATCCCGGTAAATGCCGGGGACTGATAGTCGTCCGGTTTTACGAGTAAGGCGTTTTCGAACAAGCGCGCCGCATTCTCGAGTTTGCCTTCCTGGACGCAGGCGCGCCCGTAGAAGTAGTAAGCCTCGAAAAGTCGCGGGTCCATCTTGATCGCGGTTTGGAATTCGATCTCCGCCTCGTCGTACCGTTTGCTGAGAGAGATCGCCAGCCCTCTGGAGACATGGGCTTCGGCGAGCCCGGGGTCGAGCAGCAAGGCTTTTCGGCTGGCGTCTTCCGCCGCGCGCAGGTTCGCTTCGTTATCGTCCCAATACATATACAGATAGGAGTAACAGTCGGCAACACCGGCGTAGGCGCGCGCGTAGAAGGGATCAATCTCGATGGCGCGAGTAAACATCTGCCGGGCGAAGTCGTACCCGCGGCGCCGAAACTGATAGAAGAATTGGCGCCCGCGGAGGTAGTAGTCGTAAGCCTTGACGTCCGCGGTGGGGGCCTTGGCGATGGCTTTTTTCTCGCTCTCGGTGAGCATTACCTTCAGCGCTCCGGCGATGCTTTGAGCGATTTCGTCCTGGATCGCGAAGACGTCTTCCATCTGACGGTCGTAGCGCTCGGCCCACACGGAGGTGCGCGTCCGGGTCTCGACCAACTGCGCGGTGATCCGCAAGCGGTTTCCGGCCCGGCGCAGGCTGCCACTCAGTACGTAGGCAGCGTTGAGTTCCTGGCCCACGTGCGGAGCGGTTACCGGCTTGTCGCGATAGGCCAGCATCTCGGCGCGGGGAAACACGTGGAGCAGGCTGATCTTGGACAACTCGGTGATGATGTCTTCGGTCATGCCGTCACGGAAATATTCGTCTTCCTCGGACTTGCTGAGATTTTCGAAATACAGCACGGCGACCGATTTTTCGACTGGCTTCGCGGCAACGGCAGCGGCGCTCACCCGCCCGGAATCGGAATCGCGCTGCAATTGCTGGAGAGCGGTACGCAGCTTGACTGCATCCGGGAACCGCATGTTGGGATCTTTCTCAAGCAGCCTGGCAATGATCTCTTCCAGCCCCTCGGGTAAACGGGAATTGAAGCGACGCGGAGGCACGGGCGGGTGGTTCAGAATCGCGTCGAAAACCACGGCGGAGGTGTCGCCGGAAAAGGGCAGGCGCCCGGTGGCCATTTCGTAGAGCACCGCGCCAAAGGAAAACAAGTCGCTGCGGGCGTCCACCTCTTTGCCGCGAGCCTGCTCGGGGGACATATAGGCGACCGTGCCCAGGGTTGAGCCCGGGCTGGTGAGGTTCTCGGCGTCAACTCCCGCGGTCATTTGCGCGGAAACTGCGAGGGCCTCGCCGAACGCCTGGCGCTTGGCGGCCATCTTGGCCAGACCGAAATCGAGGACCTTGGTGGCGCCGCCACTGGTGATAAAAATGTTCGCGGGCTTGATGTCGCGGTGGATGATGCCTTTGGCGTGAGCGGCGACCAGGGCGTCGGCGATCTGGACGCCGAGCCGGAGTATTTCCTCGGTCTCCATCGGGCGGCCGTCGATGCGGTGCTTGAGGGTCTGGCCCTCCATAAACTCCATGACGATGAAGGCCTGGCCGTTGTCCTCGCCAATGTCGTGAATGGTACAGATATTCGGATGATTCAGTGCCGAAGCGCTACGCGCCTCGCGCTGGAAACGTTCGAGGGCTTGATGGTCGCGGGCCACATCTTCGGGCAGGAATTTCAGTGCGACGTAACGATGGAGGCGTGTATCCTCGGCTTTATAGACGATGCCCATACCTCCACCGCCCAGTTTTTCGAGCACGCGGTAGTGGGAAAAGGTCTGGCCAAGCATGGAGGCGAGGATCCTCTGAAAGCGAATGCTATCGTCTACGCAAGAACAAGTCAACGAGGGGCGATAAGCGGCGGCAAAGCGCTTTAGAATTGTTCAACGACAGATTTTTCAGTATATAATCCCGGCACCTCCCGGTAATCAAGGAGCCGTATGAACGCCGAGCAAGAATCCAAGGTTTGGGTGCCAACATGTTGCAATCGAGTGATGCGGTACAATCTGTTCGGGCAACGTGACGGCGGGGCGTACGGCGCGTTCGTGTGTTCGGTTTGCAACAAGAACATCACCCTGGAACAAGAGCCACTCGCGAAAGTAAATAGCTATG
Organism: uncultured Acidobacteriota bacterium; assembly: GCA_963725655.1. Lineage (GTDB taxonomy): Bacteria > Acidobacteriota > Terriglobia > Acidiferrales > UBA7541 > CAVRXT01. Next base: position 829,596 of record CAVRYY010000002.1, read on the forward strand.
GAGCTGGAACCAAGGTGTTGAATGTCGTAGCGTCGCCGAGACCACCCCAGGAAGATCGGCGAAACAATCGCAGTCTGGACGACGATGCGACGACGGATGAACCGACGCTTTGAGTGATACCGCGGCTCATCGGAGCCAATCCCCGGCGATGATTGGGCAGACCATTTCGCATTACCGCATCCTGGAAAGACTCGGTGCCGGTGGGATGGGTGTGGTCTACAAGGCGCAGGACACCCGGCTGGACCGTCCGGTGGCACTGAAATTCCTCCCGCATGATTTGGACCAGGGCGCACAGGTCCTGGAGCGTTTCCGGCGCGAAGCGCATGCTGCCTCTAACCTGAACCACCCAAACATCTGCACGATTCACGACGTGGGCGAACAGGACGGCCAGCCGTTCATCGCCATGGAATACATTGATGGCGAGACGCTCAGCCGGCATATCCACGGCCAGCCGCTGCAACTGGTCGAGGTGCTGGAACTGGGAATTCAGATAGCCGATGCGCTGGATGCAGCGCACACCCAGGGAATCGTCCATCGAGACATCAAGCCTGCCAATATTTTCGTGACCAAGCGCGGGCAGGCCAAGGTGCTGGATTTCGGCCTGGCCAAGCTGGTGGGGAGGCCTGCGGTGGGCGGGGGGAACCCCGATTCGCCCGCCGGCGTGGCCGAGGAGCCGGTCTCGATCGTCGGGGTGATTAGTGGGACTCCGTCGTACATGTCACCGGAGCAGGTGCGCGGGGATGACCTCGACGCGCGTACGGATATCTTCTCTCTGGGCCTGCTGCTATACGAAATGGCGACTGGGCGAAAGGCGTTTGGCGGCAACACCGGCGGCGCGATCATCGAATCCATCCTGATGAAAGCGCCGGCTTCCGTTACGAGCGTGAACCCGGAAATGCCCGCGAATTTGGAATCGATCATCAACAAGGCCCTGGAGAAAGATAGGGACCGGCGCTACCACAGCGCGGCGGAGATTCGCGCCGATCTGCAAAGTCTGAAGCGTGAAGTGGAGACCGGGCACACCGCCGCGACGGTGTACAACTTTCCTGCCGCGCGACGGTCGCGCTGGAAAATAATCGCGCCGGTGGCGGCGGTGATCGTGATTGCCGCGGGCATCGGGGGCTGGTTCTATCGCGCACATCACGCGCGCACACTGAGCGAAACCGACACGATCGTGCTGGCGGACTTTGCCAACTCGACCGGCGACCCGGTGTTCGACGACACGCTCCGGCAAGGGCTGGTGGTGCAACTGGAACAATCTCCGTTCCTGAGCCTGATTTCCGAGGTGCGCATCCAGGAGACATTGCAGATGATGGGGCAGCCGGGTGAGGCCAGGCTTTCCCCAGCCATCGCCCGGGACGTCTGCCAACGGACTGGGAGCAAGGCCTACTTGAGCGGGTCGATTGCCAACTTGGGCAATCAGTTCGTGATCGGGCTGAAGGCGGTGAACTGCAACACCGGCGATTTGCTGGTGGAGGAGCAGGTGCAAGCGGCGGGCAAAGAGAAAGTCCTCGATGCGCTGGGGCAAGCGGCTTCGAAAATGCGCGGGAAGCTGGGCGAATCGTTGAGCTCGGTGGAGAAGCTCGATACCCCGATCGAACAGGCCAGCACGCCCTCGCTGGAAGCGCTGCAGGATTACAGCCTGGGGCGAAAGACAATGATGAGCAAGGGGGACTACCCGGCAGCGGTGTCACTCTTCCAGCGCGCCATCCATCTCGATCCGAAATTTGCCATGGCCTACGCCTCGATCGGGACGGCTTATCACAACCTTGGCGAGAGCAATTCCGCGGTGGAGAATACCCGGAAAGCTTTCGAACTACGCGATCGGGTGAGCGAGCGCGAGAAATTCTACATCGAGTCTCATTACCATAATTACGTCACCGGCGATTTGGAAACCACGCTTCAGGCCTACCAGCTATGGGAGCAAAGTTATCCGCGAGATTCCATACCGTCCAACAATTCCGGGCAGGTTTTCCAGAATCTCGGCCAGTACGAGAAGGCGCTGGAGGAAACCCGCGCGGCGTTTCGCCTGGCGCCAGGAGATGGGTTGACCTATGGGAACGTGGTGACCGCTTACGTCAATCTGGATCGGTTTCAGGAAGCGCACAACGCGGCGGAAGAGGCGCTGTCGAAAAAACTCGCCACATCCGATATTCATCTCGAACTGTACCTAATGGCTTTTTTGCAAAACGATGCGGCGGGCATGGCGCGGCAGGTGGCCTGGGGCATGGCAAGGCCGGGGGACGAGGCCGCAATGGCCTACATGGAATCGGAGACCGCCGCTTATTTTGGCCAACTGGGAAAGGCTCGCGAGTTCTCCCGCAACGCGGCTGTTACGGCCACGCGCATCGACCAGAAAGAAACGGTCGCGGACTACGAAGCGGCCGAGGCGCTGGTGGAGGCTCTGTTTGGGAACGCGGCGGAGGCCAAGCAACGCGCCGCTGCGTCTCTAGCCCTTTCGAACGGCCACGATGCGGAATTTGTCGCGGCGCTGGCTCTGGCCTTTACCGGGGATGCGGCGGCGATGGCCCAAGGCGAGAAATTGGCGGATGATTTAGCCAAGCGATTTCCTCAAGACACGTTGATTCAGTCGATTTGCCTGCCCGCGATTCACGGGCAACTTGCGCTCGACCACAACGATGCGCCAAAGGCGATTGCGCTGTTGCAGGCCGCGTCCGCCTATGAACTCGGCTATCCGGGCACCGACACCTTTTCGCACAACCTGTATCCGGTATATGTGCGAGGCAACGCGTACCTGGCCGCTCATCAGGGCGAGCAGGCGGCCAGCGAATTCCAAAGGATTCTGGACCATCGCGGGGTGGTGGGGAACGAGCCGATCGGATCGCTGGCGCGTCTGGGAATGGCACGCGCTTTGGCGCTGCAGGCTGCTGCCGCTTCTCCTGCCGACTCCGCAGCCGCAAAGGCTAAAGCTGGAACCGCGTATAACGAGTTCTTCGCTCTTTGGAGGAATGCTGATCCCGGCTTGCCCATCCTGCAGCAAGCCCGCGCTGAATCCGCGAAACTGAAATAGGAATCGGTCGACGCAAGGTGATTCCCCAGGGGAATTATTCCCAGCACGGGGACACGAGGTGGCGTGCGGCATGACAAAAAAACTCAGCATACTGGTTTCACTCCCTACCCGCGAGAACGACTTCCAAGTAGAACAGGGTTTATCCGCAGAGCAGACGGCTCGCAAATTGGGAATCAATCTGGAGATTTCCTACGCGGAGAACGATGCTGTAAACCAGAGCACGCACATCTTAAAGGCTCTGCAACGCGATCCTCAGACGCGGCCAGACGGGATCGTGTTGGAACCGGTGGGCCGCGACGCATTGCCTCGGGTGAGCCGAGCGGCTCGGGACGCCGGGGTGGGTTGGGCGATCTTGAATCGGGCACCAGACTATATTTCGGAGTTGCGTCGCGGCGCGACGGCCCCCATCTTTACGCTCACCTCAGACCACGTGGAGATTGGACGGATTCAAGGACGACAATTTGCCGCGCTGCTTCCCGGCGGTGGCTGCGTACTGTACATCGAAGGGCCCTCACAAAGTTCCTCGGCCAATAAGCGCAGTTCCGGAATGCTTGAGACGAAACCAGCGAATATCCGAGTGAGGCCGCTCAAGGCGCAGTGGACCCAGGAAAGCGCGCAGCGTGCGGTTCGTTCCTGGTTGGGTCTGGCGACGTCGCGAAGCGCGGAGTTTGATCTTGTTGCTGCGCAAGATGACTCGATGGCCATCGGCGCGCGCAAGGCATTCGAGGAAATTTCCGACAAGCGGGAGCGCGATGCGTGGCTCAGCTTGCCATTCACGGGTTGCGATGGTGTACCGACGGCGGGTCAAACTTGGGTGAGCGAGGGGCTGCTCGCGGCAACCATCCACATCCCTCCGCTCGCGGGGCGCGCGGTGGATATGCTGGCAAAAGGAATTCAGAGCGGACTGCAACCAGCGGAGACTTCGGTAACCGTCTCCGCTTCGGTTCCGTCGGTAATGGCACTCGCCGCGCGTAATCCGTCACAGTCGCGACCAAGAACGCCGCGGACCTAGAATGACTTCCCGATCATCGAGTGTGACTCGATCGGTGTGCGGGGGCTACGGTAGATGCGTTCACGTTGAGGATTGACAGCGGTTGGCCCGAGAGAGTTTGACGCGAATCTGTATTTCTGCAAACATTCAAGGCCGCCATGCGCGCCCGGCTGACGTTCCGCAGGAACGAATAACACGCCAGACGCGTAACATCGCGACCGGCACGACGAATAGCACTGGAGCACACTTCTGAATCGTCTACGGCCGCATAGATCCAGTAAGCATTTGTATTTCGATGATATTGCAGCAGTGGAGGCGAAATTGGTCCGGTGACCTTCCCGGCCTTCAAAGCCGGCGACCCGTCTCTTCGCGAGGCGGGTGGTGGGTTCGACTCCCACACGCTTCCGCCAAAGTCCCGTTGAATCTGCGAAATTCAGACCTCCTTCGGACTGACCTCCTGATCCATGAATCGGGCAATCGGTGGTGACCGTGCTACGCTCGCGGCTGTCGCACTGATACTCGCCGCCGGGGCGGCTGTTTCCGGATACGTCCCGGCACGCCGCGCCATGCGAATGATCTGAGCCAAATCAGGAGATTCCTACTTTGCATCGCCGGCGGCGCTAGGTCTCACGGCGACGGCGTCCTCGACGGAGCGTCCCCGTTTCTTCGGTGCCGCCACTTGTGGCGAATGCTGACCATCGGTTCGACAATCAGGTGGTGGGCGACAGTCGGCGCAAAGCAGTGGATAATGTGGCCGATGTTTTGGACTTAAGTGGATGCAGCGGGCGAGCACGGTCGGGAGGATTTGCCGAAGCGCAGCCATTCTGGCGGCCATTTTCCCTTTTCCGCTGTGGGCCGCTCAAACGGCCCGGCTGACGGGACGGGTGGTGGACGAGAATGTGGTGCCGGTGGCCAGCGCGCAGGTAATTCTCGCGGAGGAAGGGCGCGCCGCGGCGGAGACGTTCACCGACGACTCGGGCCATTTTGAGTTCGATGCGCTGACGCCGGGTCCGGCGACGGTCAGCGTCCGCAAACCGGAATACTTCGAATTGACCGGCCGCGAGGTGGCGCTAACTGCCGGCGAAAACGATCTCACCCTGGCGCTCACCCATGAAACAGAGCTGAAGGAGACCGTCGAAGTCCGCTCCTCAGCGGCGCAGATCGATCCGGCGCAAACCGCGCATCAGGATGGGCTGGTGCAGCGCGACATTCTGGATACGCCCGTGCCGAATTCCCATGACCTGAAGCAGACGCTGGTGGCGATTCCGCAAGTGGTGACCGACAACACCAGCGAAATCCATTTTGCCGGGGCGCGCGCGGGTGAGACCGAAATGCTGCTGGATGGGTTTGAAATTGGCGATCCGGCCACAGGAACGCTGAACGCTCGCGTGGATGTGGATAGCGTGCGCCAGGTGACCGTGGAGTCCGGAAATTCCGGCGCGGAGTACGCGCACGCCGGGGCCGGGATCCTGGCCATCGATACCGCGGTGGGGGACGACCGCTGGCGATTTGGCGCTACAAACTTCTTTCCGGGAGTGAATTTTCAGCAGGGCGTTAACCTCGGCAACTGGTTTCCGCGGTTCCAATTTTCCGGCCCGATCAAGCGTCGCCGCGCCTGGTTCTCCGAGGCGATCAGCCTGCAACACACGTTTACGCTGGTCAGCGACCTTCCCCCCGGCCAAAATACGATGCAGCAATGGGCCGGCGACAATCTGCTGCGCGGCCAAGTGAATCTGACGCCGCACAACGTGCTGCAGGCGAGCCTGCTCTACAATCGCTCGAGCGACACCAATTTCGGCTTGGGCGCGCTTTCCCCGGTTTCTACCACGCGCACCCAGAACGCGCAGCGCTACTTTGTTTCGGCGAAAGACCAGATCACCGTGGGCCGGACGCTCTTCCAGTATGGGATCGCGGCGGACACCGGGAACAGCAGCCTTGCGCCGCAGGGAGATTCGCCGTACACCATCACGCCCAGCACCACGGCGGGGAACTACTTCGAAACGCTCCACGAACACGCGCGCCGCTTGCAATTGGTGAGCGACGTGATGAGCGGAGCGCGCCGCTGGCATGGCACGCACGACGTCTCGGCGGGAGTGAACGCGGACTGGCTCAAATTCTCCCAGCGTGCGGAGCGCGACGAAATCGATATCGAACGCACCGACGGCACCCTCGCCGACCGCGCCACCTTTACCGGCGGCGCTTCACCAGCGGTCACCAACCGGCAGTTCGGGGTATACGCCCAGGACGTCTGGATGCCTTCCAAGTGGGTGGTAATCACTGCGGGCGGGCGCGCTGACTGGGATGCGCGGATAGCACACAGTCTTTTCGAACCAAGGATCGGCGGCAATGTCTTGCCATTCGGCGACGATCGCAGCAAGTTCACGCTCACCTGGGGCCGCTTTTACCAGCCGCTCGATCTCACCGTTTTGGCCCAAGGCCTCGATCAGCAACGGGTGGACACCTTCTATGACGCTACCGGGAGGGTGGCGGTAGGCGCTCCCGCGGTTACCCAATTTGTTTTGCCAAGCGCCTTGCAGCGGCCGTATTTCAGTACGACGCGCGGGGGATGGGAGCAGCGTTTTCGCGAAGCAACGTTGGTCGGTATTAATTTGATCGCACGGGATGGGCGCCACGGATTGGCTTATCAGGACCTCACCGCGGGCCTCGCGGGGACGACGTTTGACCTGCAAAACGGACGCAGGGACCGCTACCGCGCCGGCGAAATCTGGGTCCGCCACCGGTTCAGCCAACAAGCGGAAATTTTCATCGACTACACCCGCTCCAGCGCGACCACCAATGAAGCGCTTGATCCGACTTTAGTCGCGCCGTTTTACGCGGCACAGGCACCGGGGCCGCTGCTGTGGGACGCGCCCAACCGCATCGTTTCGCGTGGCACCACGCCCATTCCGCTGTGGGGCCTGGTGCTGAGCTACTTCGCCGAATACCATACCGGTTTCCCGTTTAACACGGTGAACACCGATCAGCTTTTGATCGGGGCGCCCGATCGCTTCCGATTCCCGGTGTACTTCAATCTGAATCTCGCGCTCGAAAAGCACTTTCATCTCTTCCGGCGTGAATGGTCGCTGCGGGTCGCGGCGATTAACGTATCGAGCCGCGACAATCCCACCGCAGTGGTGAACGATGTTGACGCGCCAAACTACCTCACGTTCACCGGCACGCAGCACGTGTCGTTCACCGGCAGGTTGCGGCTGGTCACCAAGAAATAGCCGCGCGCGCGAGTGCGCCGGCTCACGCCGCGCCGGGCCGCGCCGCCCGCTCCGCGATTCATGTACGGCGACTACTGCGCCTATTTTGCGGAGGGTTTCACGGCGATCACTTCAATTTCCACCAATGCCCACGGCGCGGCTAGCGCCGCCACTTGCATGGCGCTGCGAGCGGGCTTGTTGGGCTGGTCTTTGGTTCCGAAGAAGCGCAAGTAGGCCGCCATCATCCCGGGGAAATCGAGCTTGCCGCCCTTGGCCGGATCGCCCGCCAAATAGACGTGCATCATCACCACGTCGCCCATGGTGAGCCCCTCGGTTTTGAGCGCCGCTTGTATCTTGGTCAGGGTGCTCTGGGACTGCGTCTCGGTATCGCCGTAGACGTCGGCCGTTCCTTTGGCCGGATCGGCCGGAGTTTGCGGCGACGCCAACTGGCCGCTCAAGTACAGGGTGTCTCCCGCCCACACTCCGGTAGCGATCGGACGGTCGGCCTGCTGAATGTGACGGACGGTAGTCTGCGCAGCAGCGGTGAGCGATGCGAGCAGCACGAGCGTAAAGCACATCGATATTTTTCGCATTCATATCTCCATTCTGAGTTTGGTCAGCTTTGGTTTACACGGCTAACAATCATCAATATCGCTCGTTGCGCCGCCAAAGCAGCGCCTTCTTGCCAGCCAATGATGTGGCTGCAGTGGTCCCCGGCAAAGTAGATTCGATCGTCGGGAACGATGAATTCCCGGTAGGGCCCGTTGTAGTAAGCGGCTCCGTCGGCGCTGAGGCTTTGCCCGCGGCTAACCCAGGACCCGAGATTATAGGGAATTTTGCCCCAGGACATGTACATCGGCTTCTCCAGTTCGCTGGCTTTGCCCGGATGCAGTTTTTCCACCGCCGCGCGAGAGGCGGCAATCTTCGCTTCACTGGAGGGCAGCTTGCCGAAGTCCCCCCAATTTTCGACCGAGTAGCCGGCGATCAGCACGCCGCGCTTGGACATCAGCTTCGCGCTTGGGTACCAGACCACCTGGATCGGCCCGGTGGTAAGGAATGAGATCCCGCCGTATATCTCGTCGCCATCCTGCTCCCAAAAGCGCCGCGACTCCCAAGCGATTTTGTAGGCTGAATCATAAGTGACCTGTTCGAGCGCCGATTTCACACGCGGCGCGAAGTCATTCGGTATCGTCCTGATAATGCTGAGCGGCAAGGCGCATATACAGTACGGCGCTTCCATCGAACGAATCGGGCCGGCTTCGCCCTCGCGGTACGATACCCGGACGCCGTTCGGCGTTTTTCTGATTTCAGTAATCGGCGAGTTGTAACGGACCATCTTGCCCAGGGAAGCCGCGAACGCGTAAGGAATCCGGTCCATGCCGCCAACCGGCTGGAACATGGTGGCCTGCATATCGCGCAGTTCTTCAAAGAGCATGGGCTGGCAGAACTTCGATTTCAGCAAATCGGACATCGAAAGCGGCGCGCGATGGATTTCAATCTGATCGGCCGCGCCGGGTTCCTGGTCGTCGCCCGAACGCGCCGAGCCGCCGTACTGATAATCCGATTTCAGGTCGCCATACGACTTGAGAAATTCCATCACCACCGCATGATCGTCTGCCGTGAAGGCCTGATCGAGCGCGCCCTGATTCACGCATTTGGCCAGCAGTTCGGCAACGTGGCCGCGAGTGTCGTTAATGGCCTGCGCCTGGCGGATAGGCTTGCCACCGAATACGGTGTCGTTCTGCAGCAGGGTGTTCCGGGAGGTATTCACCTCGACCTCGAGCGGCACGCCCAGCTCGTTGCAATAGCCGAGCATGGTTTTGTGCACCGAGGGAAGCCGCGCCGGCCCGCAGTTGAAATAATTTCCTTCGTCGAAGGTGCAATCCTGCGAGGTCCCGTCGTTAAAGGCGAGCTTCGACCCGCGACGCAGGGTCCAGTTACGCCCGCCGGGACGCTCGCGCGCTTCCAGCACCGTGCAGTCGAATCCTGCCCGGCGCATCTCGTAAGCAGAGACCAGCCCGGCAATTCCCGCGCCGAGAATCAGCACTTTGGTCCCGCGGCCAGTCGACGCAGGCAGCGGGAAGCCCTTCTGCTGATCGGCATCGGCCACACCGAGAAGGCCAAGCGAATACGCAGTCATGAAGGCCGCGCCGTAGCCGGTCGCCTGCGCAACGCTGGCGATGAACTCGCGTCTGGTGATTGCCATCCGTGCTACCTCCCCTTCACAGAATCTCTCGGCCTCTAGCCGGAATAGCCAAGTAGATCCTGCCGCGGAACTGGTTCGCCGGCGGTTACCGAGCGGATTGCCATTGAGCGCAATGAGAGTACATTAGTCTGGCGAATTTCCGCTGATCAAGCTTATGGATGGCTGCAATCCAAATTTGTGCGGCGGAAAGCAGTATTAGCATCTCCAGCCATAATATTCCCGCTGCGCTCGGTAGATGCCCGGCGGGCGGTGCAACGGTACCCAAGCGAGGGGCCAGCATGAAGAAAATGGTTTTCACGGTTCTTTTAGCGGCGATCTGGACGGCCACGCTGTGTGCCGCGCACCCGCCGGCGCCTTCCAAGTCCAAGCCGATAAGCGTGCTCCTGGTAGACGGTGAGAGCGCGGGGCCCTATCACGACTGGGTATTGACCACCTCCGTACTGAAGAGGGAACTGGAGGAATCCGGCATATTTCGCGTGACGGTCGCAACTTCTCCGCGGTTTGGTGAAGACTTCAGCAAGTTCAGACCGAATTTCAGCAGCTATCAGGCGATCGTTCTAAATTACGATGCTCCCGACTGGCCCCCGGCCCTGCGCACCCAACTGGAGCAATACGTAAAAAATGGTGGAGGACTGGTGGTCGTCCATGCCGCCGATAATTCATTCCCCGACTGGCAGGCGTTTAATCAGATGACCGGCATTGGCGGTTGGAGAGATCGATCGGAAAAATCGGGGCCACTGTGGTATTTCAAAGACGGCAAGCTAGTCTCCGACAATTCCCCTGGCCCCAGCGGCTCTCACGGTGCACGGCTTCCTTACCTCGTGGAAACGCGCTCGCCCGCGCACCCGATCATGAAAGGCTTGCCGCGCGTCTGGATGCACGCCTCCGATGAGCTCTACGCGACGCTGCGTGGTCCCGGCGAAAACATGACCGTGTTGGCCACCGCTCACTCGGACCCCAAGAACAAGGGCACCGGCCGAGACGAGCCGAGCCTGATCGTCGTAAATTACGGCAAGGGCAAAATATTTCACACCACGATGGGGCACGATGTGGCGGCACTGAGCTGCGTCGGTTTCATCACCACCTTGCAGCGGGGCACCGAATGGGCGGCTACCGGCCGTGTAACCCAGAAAGTCCCGGCTGACTTTCCCACCGCGGATACCGTCAGCTATCGGGTGGACATCGCGGAGATGGATCCGGCCTTTGCGAACGGTGCTCCGGTGGCAAATGCTTTCAATGCCTTGGCTGTTTCGGCGCTCGCGGCCATGCGCGCTCGCGCCGGCGAACTCGGTATTGGCGGCGTCGCGGTGGTGGCCTACTTCGACGGCGATAAGATTCAATCCTGGAGTTCGAAGATGCTGGTGGTCGGCAGAATGCGCGATGATCCCTCGCAGACCGAGAAAGGCGCGAACCTGCTGGGCATCGCTTACGCGAAAGCCGCGGAGATGGCTGACACCCTCAAAGACAGCGGGACTAGTGGACGACCTCCGATGACCGGCGAATTCGGGTGGAACGGAGGGGTGATCGTCCGAGGCAAATGGGGCTATTTGATCGCCGCGTTCAGCGGTGGCAAATCGGAAGACGACGTAAAAGTTTCCCGAGCGGGCCTGGCGCAACTTCAAACAGGCCTGTAAGCCTTCGGAGCTCTGCGCGCCTCTCTGCTTACGCACGGGGCCCGACTGGCCGATTCCGCAATCCATTTTGATTTTTCCAAAGATTCGCAAACCGCCGAACGTCAACTTGTCCTATCATCCAAACATACTGAATCGTGGCGACCGATACTCCTACCCCTGAAGTAGTTTCGGCTTGGGCTCCGCTCCGGCAGCCGCTGTTCCGCAGCCTTTGGATCGCCTCCCTGATATCGAACCTGGGCGGCTGGATGCAGGACACCGCGGGCACCTGGCTGATGGTTTCCCTCACTTCGTCGCCCTTGCTGATCGCGTTGATGCAAACAGCGGCCAGCTTCCCGGTTTTAATTTTGGGTCTTCCCGCCGGAGCGGTCGGAGATATCGTCGAGCGCCGCCGCCTGCTGATCTTCTGGCAGTCCTGGATGCTGGTGGCAGTGCTGATCCTGAGCGTCTTCACCCTGGCAGGCATGATTTCGCCGTGGGCGCTGTTGATCCTCACGTTTTTGCTCAACATCGGCGTGGCCGTTAATGGGCCCGCCTGGCAAGCGAGCATTCCCGAACTGATTCCTCGAGCGATGGTGCCCAACGCGGTAGCGATCAACAGCGCCGGATTCAATCTGGCGCGTGCGTTAGGCCCCGCGTTCGGCGGTCTGCTGGTCGCGCTCTATGCGAGCACTTATAAAGGCGCCGGCAGCGTCTTCTTCCTGAATTCGCTGTCGTTCCTCGCCGTGATTTGGGTTCTCGCGCAGTGGAAGCGCATGCCCATTTTCAAAAGCGCTCTTCCCGCCGAACGTCTCTTCGGTTCGATGCGCTCGGGCGTGCGCTACCTGCGTCATTCGCCGCCCCTTCGGTCGGTGCTGATCCGCTGTTTCGCGTTCACCCTCGCGGTGAGCGCTGTTTGGGCGCTTCTCGCCGTCGTCGCGCAGCGCGAGCTGCATCAGGGCGCTATGGGTTACGGCATCCTCAACGGCTGTTTGGGACTGGGCGCGGTGGCGGGCGCGGTGACCTTGCCCAAACTGCGTGCCAAGTATTCGGCGGACCAGATCGTCCTGGTGGCGTCGCTGATTTCCGCCGGCACGCTTGCCACTATGGCCTTCGCACATTACGTTGCTCTGGTGGTGCTCTCGCTTGTCGCCGGCGGCTTTGCCTGGACCACCGCCATGTCGACGTTCAACGTGGCCGTGCAACTCTCCGCGCCGGCCTGGGTCCAGGCGCGCGCCCAAGGGATGTACCAAATGATTTCGCAAGGTGGAATGGCCGCAGGCAGCGCGCTTTTCGGTTATTTGGCCGAGCATCGTTCTACCACCGTCGCGCTCGCCTCCGCGGCGATCACCCTGCTGGTGGGAATTCTCTGGGGAGCCCGATACCGCTTGCCCTACGGCGCTCCGCCTGATTTGGACCCGTCGCCGGATGCTCGATCCTCGCTCAGCCTGGAACTCCAGCCGAAACCGGGCGACGGCCCGGTCCTGGTCACCATCGAATACCTGGTGAGCGCGGAAGAATACGACTCCTTCACCAAAGCCATACACAAGCTGCGCGACGTCCGGCTACGTGACGGATCGATCCGCTGGGGAACGTATCAAGACACCGCACAGCCCGGACGATTCGTGGAGAATTTCGTCGTCGAATCATGGCTGGAATACCTCCGCCAACGCGAGCGAATGACCGCCAGCGATCTGCTCACCCGGGACCACGTGCGCAGCTTCCATCAGGGGGAAGAACCGCCCGTGGTGTCGCACATGATTTACGCGCGGCCCTTCGCCAGGGCCAGATAGCAGGCTCGAGTGCAGGCAGGGAAGTGTGGTCGGTCCACGATTTCAAGCTTTTTAGGTGGCCCAGCCTTCTACGGCTACCCACGCGCCAGCCCAATCGCCAAGTGAAGCAGCCCCGCTCGAATGCGCCACTAAAGAGACCAACGCACGAAATTCACCGTTCGACCTCCACGGATAGCACTTCAGGGTTAAAGATGGCCAGTTCCAAGGCTTGGTTGTTGACACTTAGCGCGAGATAAGGTGAAATAGCGTTTCTCCAGATGCAACTGAGTTGCAACTAGATTAGAACGCTCTAATGAATTCTGTTTTTGCCCCTAGTTGAAACTGAGTTGCAATTCATTCGTGTCCCGGTATTTGCAACTCAGTTTCATCTAGGCCTGGAAAGGATGTTCCCTTCGATGATCGGCACGGCGCGCTCCTCACTTTACTCACTATTCCGAGCGGTGCTCATTGCCGCGCCCATTCTCTTGGCTCCCGCTCTGCTCCGTGCCCAGGAACCGCCTTACCTGGTCACCTACTCCCACGCGCTCGAGGAGCCCGGCAACCTCGAAGTGGCCATGAAGGGTCTTGCTGCCTCGCCCGCCTATGGCAATTCCTTTGGCAGCAGCACCGTGGAACTCGAGTATGGCGCGACGGCATGGTGGACCACCGAGGTCTACCTGAGCGGCCAGACTACCGCCCACGACAGCACCATTTTCAATGGGTTCCGCTGGGAGAATCGCGTTCGCCCGTTGCTCCGCGAGCACTTCATCAATCCCGTCCTGTACGTGGAGTACGAAAACGTGAACCAGGCCGATCGCAGCCTGCTCGAAGTGGTGGGCCACCAGACGATCGCCGACCTGCGAGTGCCCAACGCGGTGGAGCGCCAATTCACCGAGCGCTCCCTGGAAATGAAATTGATTCTTTCCAGCAACGTGAAGGGCTGGAATTTTTCCGAGAACTTCATCACCGAGAAGGATTTGAACGAAAGCGAAGCTTGGGAGTTCGGTTACGCGTTGGGAGTGAGCCGGCCATTGGCTCTCGCCGCGAGCAGCAGAAATTGCACGTTCTGCCGCGAGAATTTTGCCGCAGGAGCGGAACTGTACGGCGGCCTGGGAACAACGGACGGCTTTGGGTGGAAGGCTACTTCCCAATATCTGGGACCGACAGTGGGCTTCGATATCCCGCGCGGGCCGACGATCATTTTCTCGCCGAGCTTTGGCCTGAACGCGAATAGCGTCGGTGTTCTGTACCGCTTCAAGGTGTCATATGAAATCCAGCAGCTATTCGGGCGCTTCCACGGGAGCCTCCAATGACCGCCCAGCGGGCCCAATTTGCCTCGCCCCGCTCGGCAGCAAGTCGTAATGGGTTGTTTCGTCTGGCCGCGGGCCTCTTGGCGATCGTCGCGTGCATGGCGGCGGACGGATCGTGGTTGGCGCGAGTTCCGGAGACTGACCGGCAAAAGGCGAATCCGTATGCAGGCCAGGCCGATGCCGCCGCCGCGGGATCGAGAATATTTTCAGACCGCTGTGCGCGTTGCCACGGCCCGGACGGCATGGGCCGCGGAAAGAGGCCGCCGCTGCGCAGCGAGCGCGTACAAAACGCGAAAGACGGTGAAATCTTCTGGCTGCTCCGCAACGGCAACCTGGGCAAAGGGATGCCCTCGTGGAGCGCGCTGCCGGAGCCGTCGCGTTGGCAGGTAATTACCTACATCAAGAGCTTGGGAATAGCGCCGGCCCCAGGCGCCGCGCCGAATGCAGCAGCAACTTCAAGAACCAGCAACGAAAACCATGGCAATGCGCAGTCAGGACCCCAGCGATGACACTCGGAATCAGCAGTAAAGTCCGCAGCCGCAGCACAGCCGCACTTTTGTTTGCGTTGATGCTCATTCTCACCGCTTGTTCTTCCGGCGTCGCCCCGCAACCGGTGGTGGAAGACGATGACGGCGGCAAGGCGATCGCCGATCAGAATCTCGGCGAACGGCTATTCAACGATACGCGCTTTGCCCAATATTTCGCCGCGCACATGACCGGGGTCAACGCGCCTCTGGCCGTCGGCGACCCGGTGGTGACCACGGTGCAGACGATCAACGGCCCCTTGCCCGGCCCATTCGCGGGGCAGGCGATCAACTGCCGGTCATGCCATTTCGTCACCGAATTCCAGGGCGTGCCCAACGCCGGGAATCGTACGTACGCTGATTTCATCGACCATAGCCCATTGCCGCGCGCGCTCAACGGCTTTACCACTACGCCTCGCAACTCGATGCAGATGGTGGGCTCTTTGCAATCGCACTCCGGTCCCACGTTTCTGCATTTCGACGGCGAGTTCGCCACCCCCGAAGATCTGGTGAAAGCCACCTTTACCGGGCGCAACTTCGGCTGGGACCCTACCCAATATCAAGACGCGCTGGCGCAAATCGCCCTGGTAATTCGCCAGGACAACGGCCAGAACTATGCGGCCACGACGTTTGGCGGCGGCGTTTCCTACAAAGTCGCGTTCCAGGGCACCGATCCCAGTATCCCCGTCGGCTTCGTGATCCCTTCCTCCTATCGTATCGACGTCACCACCGCCACCGACGAACAGATACTCGACGACATCACCCGGCTGGTGGCCGCCTATATGGAAGGCTTGCTATTCAAGCAGGACCAGTTTGGGCGCTACTACGCCTCGCCGTACGACGTCTTCTTGCGCATCAATCATCTTCCGCAGCAGCCCAATGCCGGTGAGGCCGACCAACAGTACAACCAGCGATTGCTGCAGGCGGTGAACGCTCTCTCCAATCCTAAGTACGTTGACGGCAGCTACGGCGCTTTTCAATATCACGACCAGCCGTTCGCTTTCGGCGCCGCGGAACTCTCGGGAATGAAGATATTCTTGAGCGCCGCAAATAACGGCGGCGGTGGCACGCCACCCGGCGATGGTCCGCGACATGCAGGCAACTGCGCGGCTTGCCATTTGGCGCCTAACTTTACCGACTTCCGCTTCCACAATACCGGTACATCCCAGGAAGAGTATGACGCCATAAACGGGCCCGGCGCCTTCGCAGCGCTGGCCGTTCCGAACCAGGCGGATCGCATCAACAATTTCGACGCTTACTTCCCGGCATCGGCCAACCATCCCAATGCCACCGAGCGCTTCCGCCATCGTGCCGAAGCGGGGCATCCGGAATTTGCCGACCTCGGGCTGTGGAACGTGTATCTCAATCCCGACATGCCCAACCCGCAGGCCAATTTGACTGCAGTCGTCTGCGCCAACATGCAGAATTGCGCGGTGGACCAAGGCTTGCCCACCACCATCGGACAAGTGAAAACGCCGACGCTCCGCGATCTGGCCGATTCCACTCCGTATCTCCACAACGGAAGCAAGCTCACTCTGAACGATGTAGTCCACTTCTACGTGCAGAATTCGCAGCTGGCGCGTCAAGGCTTGCTCCGCAATCCGCCTCCGGAATTTCGGGGCATGGCGCTCACCGACGGAGACATCGCCAACCTGGTCGCTTTCCTTAAGGCCCTTACGGAAGACTACGACGACGCCTAGGGCGAACGGCCGCCCCGCCTTTTTCTTAAGTCGTTCGCTTCATGTTGCTTTTTCAATTCGTCACATATCTGGACGCGCCAGCCTATCGCCTCATGCCGCGTTTCTGCACCTTCCTTCCCGCCGAATTGGTGCGCGCTGTCAGCCAATCTACCCAATTCACCCTATAGATTCGCCTCGCCAGCGGCGCGTACTGTTGAAACATGAGGAGGCCACACGCGGTTCTGAAAAGCTCCCTGGCCCGCGCAGCGGAGCAGGCTCGCGTCAACGTCCCCTTGATTCGAAAATTTTCCGGGAGAACCTCAAATGACTAGCAACGCCCTAAAGAGTCTTTACATCGACGAGCTGAAGGATCTTTTCAGCGCAGAGAATCAACTGATCAAGGCGCTGCCCAAGATGGCCAAGGCCGCCACAGCCCCCGATTTGCGCAAGGGGTTTGAAGAGCACCTCGAACAAACTCGCGAGCACGTCAGGCGTCTCGAGTTGATCTTCAAGGGCTTGGACGAAAGCCCGAAAGGCAAGAAGTGCAAAGGAATGGAAGGCCTGATCGAAGAAGGCGGCGAAATGATTGAAGAAGATCCGGGAGACGAAGAGCTGGACGCCGGTCTGATCGCCGCGGCACAACGCGTCGAGCATTATGAAATCGCCGCTTACGGTTGCGTGCGCACCTACGCCGAGCTGTTGGACGAGGGCGACGCGGCCAGTTTGCTGGAAGAGACTCTGGAAGAGGAAAAGGACACCGACCAGAAACTTACCCGCCTTGCCGAGTCCATCAACGTCCAAGCGGCCGGCGCCACCGAAGGAGAAACAGCGGGACGGCCAGGTGCTGTCTCCATGAATAAGAAAGCCAAGGCAGCGCGCGCTTCGTAACGCCGCATGACCAAGAGGGCAGTCCGCGGCAGTACATTTCCACGCACCAAATAAGGAGCTACGAGATGCCAACGGAAGCGACCAAGAAACAGCTGGAACGACAGGAGTCCACCGCCGGCAGCAAGCCAGCAGCCGGCGCACCGAAGGCCCCGCAGGGGACCGAAGACAAGCGCAGCCCGGAGGAGCATTACGGCGGCCAGCGCGAACCTCACGTCCAGAGCGGGACCCCAACCTCGCAGCAAAATCCGCAAGGGAAGCAGGAACCGCCCGCGCAGCCGGGACAGAGCCGCGAACGCGGCGGTTCAACCGAGCACAGCGGACAACATAGTGGCGGCTCAGTTCAGCAGGGCAGTGAGGACAATCCGCCGCCCGCGCAACAGGGGCAGCATGGTCACGCCGGTCAAAAAATAGAACCTCACGACGACCGGAAGAAGGACCAACGCCGCTAAGTTCTATGCGGCACAACCAGGCGGGAGGAGCTGCAAGCTTTCTCCCGCCGCTTATTTCGCTGCACTGCAAAACTTAAACTCACAAACGAGGTGAAACATGCGATTCAATAACCGCAAAATGTCGGAAACTGCGTTGGCATTTGCCGCAGGCATCGGTATCGGCGCGCTGATCGGAGTGATCTTTGCTCCCAGCTCAGGCGAAGAGTTGCGCGAGAACTTGGCCGGAATGGCGCAAGACCAAATCGACGACGCGACTTCACGTGGCCGCCGCTTCGTGAAAGAGGCGAAAAAGGCCGTGCAATCCGTAGCCGAGGATTTCGACGCAGCCACAGCCCAAGGTACCCGCGCGTACCGCGAAGCCAAGAACGCAGCGTCCTAGCCGGCACCGTTCACAGCCGGCCCCAAGAGGATCGCCGCGGACAAGAACGTGCCGCCCCATAAGGGGGGCGGCCGCTTGTCAGGAGTAGTTCGCTCGTCCGCCGTGATGATACATTTCGCGGCAAGGACGCGCTACTGCCTTGCAAGCGGCTACGTTTTTACCTGCGTCCATACTTGCATGGGGGTTTCCTCGCGGTTGGCCCACGCAAAGTAAGGGATAAACGTGAGCGCCACCTTGTGAGACTTCCGCGCATTTCCGCTGTAGCGTGAGTACAGCTCGTTGCCTTGTTCGTCTTCCAGCTGCACGCCGTTTCCGCGCAACACATTCACCCCGCCCAGCACGTCCTTCTCGAACGAAGCGCGAAATCCCGCGGCGCCTTTCGACCCGATGTCCAGCGCGACGTCGCTCAGCTTCACGCCCTGCGGCTGATCCATCTGCTCCATGCAATACACCAGCGGGCCGCGCTGCAACGCCACTCGTCCGTTATCGTCAACCACTTTCTCGTTGGCGATAATCGCCTGCGGAGTCATGTCCAACAGCAGGTGAATCACATCGCCGGGATTCCACCGCCGCTTGATCGCCATGTACTCGCCGGGCTTGGCTCCGAGCAGCGATTCCTTATTCACCGCCACCTGGGCGTGGTCCGTCCACAACGGAATGCGCAGGAAGAATGTGAAGTCCGCCGCAGCTTCCGGCGTGACCGTGATTTCCACGCCGCCATCCCACGGATAATTTGTTTTCTGGGTCACTTTCAGCGCCGTGCCGTTTTCCAAATGCCAATTCAGCTCCGAATTGTCGTACAGATGCGCGTAAATTCCGTCGGCGCTGGTGCTGTAAAAATAGCCGGGGAGCGCCGCGAACGTGCGTTCCAGGTTGGGCGGGCAGCAGGTAGTGTCATACCAGGGATTGCGAATCTTGTCGCCCTCCGACGGATCGAATTGCAGCGGATTGCGATAGCAGTACAGCGTGCCGTCCAGCGACATCCCCGAATTGACTCCATTGTACAGCGCCCGCTCGATCACGTCGGCGTATCGCGCATCGCCGGTGGCCGCCAGCATCCGCCAGTTCCACATCATGTTGCCGATAGCTGCGCAGCTTTCGCCGTACGCCCTCAGATTGGGCAGCTCGTAATCATCGCCAAACGCCTCACCCGCTTGGCGCGCGCCCACGCCTCCGGTGACGTACATCTGCGCGGTCACCAGGTCGTGCCACAATGTCTCCAGTGTTTTCCAGTACGCCGGATCGCCGGTCTCCAGGTAATAATCCGTCGCGCCGCAGCATGCGTACATCGCGCGCACCGCATGTCCCTCCAATTTCTTGTGCTCGACGAATGGCGTCCCGCTGAACATGTAGATGTAGTCCCACGGCCGCATCTGAATCCGGTCGTCGCCATGCAGAATATAACCCGCCAAATCGAGCTGGCGTTTGTCGCCGGTCAGTCGATACAGTTCGATCAATCCCATTTCGATTTCAGGATGGCCCGAAAGAATCGGTTTTTTGCCGGGGCCCGGCCCGAAATTGGGGATCAAAAAATCGTCGACGAAGCGAATCCCGGCATCCAGCAGCTTGCGGTCGCCGGTGCCGCGATAATAGGCGATTGCGCCTTGCAGGAAGTGGCCCATGCAGTAAAGCTCGTGCCCGGTTTGCTGGGTCTTGGGCTCCATGCGCAGGTCTTTGCGGTCGTTCTGGTAGTACGTATTCAGGTATCCGCTGGGCTCTTGCGCCGCGACCACTGCGTCGATAATTTGCTGCACCGGAGGCTGCAAATCGGGGCGTTCGCCGGATTGCAGCGCGAACCCCACCGCTTCGGTCCACTTGTAGATATCGGAGTCGGAGTAGACCGGACCGCGCTGCGGCGCCGTGCTCTTTCCTTCCAGGCGCAGGAAATTATCGAGGCGCCCGTTGGTGAGCAACAGTTTCTCCATCGACGGTATGCTCTTGCTCACGTTGGTCTCGCGGCGCTTGCCCCAGAATCCGTCTTGAATCGTCACCGCATGCACCGGCACACTCTGCAGCTTGGCGAAAGGGGAGTGCGTCAGGTTCAAGATGCCCTGGTCTTTCCAATCCGGATTCGGCGCGAGTTTTACTTGGGCTTGGGCGGCTGCGGCAGCTACGGCCGTCCCGGCGGCGCCATTTCGTCTAGCAGCGACCGCGGCGAGCACTCCGTGGGCCGGCAAAAACGAAACAGCCGCCACCGAGGCTACGGCAGAGACGAATTCCCTGCGGGAAACACTCTTTGGTTCAATCATTAATCGGTCCCTCCAACCCGTTGATCATAACCCCGCGTGCGGTTTCCGCACCGGCAATCTTGAGCCACCACCGCTCCAGCTCCACACGAAATAGGATGCCAGAATCATCAATACGGGGTCGATGGGATGTCGATACCGCGGCTGAACCAGCGTGAAGTAGTAGGTCACCGGAAAAATCAAAGGGAATGTCATCACCGGAAGTGCGTACTCGTTCCGGCGTTTCAGCAGCGCAATCAGTCCCGTCAGCGCAGCGATCGGCATGCTGAGATTCCACAGCAGCACATAACCCGGCCAAAAGTGTGGCGAACGCAGGAAATCGCCGATCGGATGCGGCATCGCTCCGGTAGAGGTTTCCGCGGTCCACGTGGCCGCGATGCGCCCCGCCATCGACCGCGCCGTGTGCGCAGGATGGGATCGAATGAAGTCCACGCTTTCATCCAGTTTTTGGTGCATATACGCGATCTCGCCCTGGCTTTCGTACAGAGCGCGCTCGGCGGAATTATTGATCGGATGAAGTCTCCCCGGCCATTCGCCGGATGCGCGGTCGTTATTCCCCAGCCACAATTGCAGTCCGAGAACCGAACGCAACGGAACAAATGCGTGCAGCTGCTGGTAGTTCCGAATCGTCCATGGGACGCAGCAAAGCAACGCGATCGCCCCAGCGATTGCAGGTTTCGCTATGAACCCGGCTGAGCCGGGCGTCGCCACGCGCACACCGCTCCGCCGCATGTCGTGCAGCGCCAACCAACCCAGCAGAAAAGGCAGCAGCGCCAGCAGCGTCGCGTTGATCATCAGCGCAAAACCCCACAGCAGCCCATACGCGCACGCGTCGCGGGCACCCGTCCGTGCGTCCGATAGCTTGAGCGTAGCCCACAGAATCGTAGCCGCTAACAGCGCAGACAGCGCGGCGTCCGAGACGCTCTGGAACGGCAAAATAATCGCGTTCGGAAACAATGCCCACAACCACGCCGCGCCCGCGCCGACGCCCACGCCGCCAATCCTTCTCCCCGCATAGAACACGGGTATGCAAGTGAGCGCCGAAAACGTAATATTCAGCGCCACCGCGGCTGCGAAGGATTGGAAAGTGTACGCGCCGAATAACCGAAAGATTCCGGCGAGCAAGTAGGGATAAACCGGAGTGGTCCACGCGGTGGGTCCGGTCGGGTCGCGCAAGGGCGAACTGAATCCGTGGCCCATAAAAATCGAATAGGCAATGTTTCCCGGCTCAAACAAAAATGGAATGGTGCTCAGCGCACGGTGCGCGATGTGGAGTTGCTGCTGCCACGCGAATCCGAGTCGCAGCGCGAACGCCGCCGCGACGATCAACGCCGGCGCGGTCACCGCGAGCACGAGTTTCTGTCTCATTCGTATTGCGTAGCTCGCCCGGATTTTTGAGTCTCGTTATTACACTCTGGGCGCCCATGGGAGATGCAGATCGGCGCCAGTTGTGGCAATCTGTTCGCAGCGGCGCCGGTTCGCGCCGCATCGGGAGAAGACCAGTTGAGCCGCAGCACCATCGTCATCCGAGGCAAACTCCGCGTCGGCAAGGAAGCTCGCCGCCTGGCCCGCAATGCGGCAGGCGCGCCGCCCGCGGAGAAGATAATTCCCGACAAGCGCCGCAAGCCCCCCAAGCACAAGAAATCTCCGCTCCAGGAACAAGCGGAATAAAAGTCGCCAACCGGCCGCACGAAACCGCTGCGCCCACCGAAATAGATCCCGCTCTCATCGCCCTACGACCGGATGTACCACGGCACGTTCAGCACGATCGTATGTTCGTTCCCCTTCAGCAGCAGCAGCGCTTTCAGCAATGAGCTGCGCTGGTTGTGCAGCAGAAAATGATACCAGTGCAGTTCCACCAGCTCCGGGATCACCACCAGAATATCGCGGCCGGGCTCCTGGGTTTCGAGGTCCAGAATGTAGCGAATGATCGGCCCCACCACTTGGCGGTAAGGCGAACGCAGCACCTTCACCTGCGGCACCGTCATCCCGGCGCGCTTCGCAGGCTCCTCCACATACTGTTTCCAGTGCTCCAAAAGGTCATCCTGCAAGGCTTCCGAGTCGTCTTCGCTCACCACGTGCAGGCAACGTACTTCCGTCGCGACGCTGAGCGCCACCTCCACCGCGCGTTTCGACACCCGGTCCCACGCCAACACCGGCACCACCGCCAGCGGCGGCTTCGCGGCAGTGGTGCTGATCGGCTCGGAGACTCTAATTTCCTCGCCCACCTTATCGTAGTGGTGCTTCACCGAGTACATCAGCCCCAAAAGCATCGGGATCATCAGCGCGGTCACCCACGCGCCTGCGGTGAACTTCGCGACCAGCACCACCAGCAGCGTCCCGCCGGTTGCAAACGCTCCCAACCCGTTCACCAGCATGCTGCGCGTCGAGCCTTTGCCGCCGGTCCGCCTCCAGTGCGCTACCATCCCGGCTTGCGAAAGCGTGAACGCCAGAAACGCGCCCACCGCATACAGGGGTATCAGGCGGTCGGTGACCCCGCCGAACAGCACCAGCAGAATGGCCGCGAGCGCCGCCAGCGCATACACGCCCTGGGAGTACACCAACCGCCGCCCCCGGGAGCGAAAACTATGCGGCAGGTATCCGTTCTGCGCGATCGCGCGGCATAGCCGCGGAAAATCGGCAAAGGCCGTGTTCGCGGAGAGCGAAAGCACCACCAGCACCGACCCAATCGCCACGTAGTAGAAAATGCCGCGTCCCGCCACCGCCGCTACCAGCATCGAGATCACGCTCTGGTATCCCGCCTTCGAAGGATCGGTAGCGGCAATACCGTAGGCGCGCACCAAAAATGCCATTCCCGCCAACATCGCCAGCAGCAAGCCCATCACCACCGTGAGCGTCTGCTGCGCGTTTTTTACTCGCGGCTCGCGAAACGCGCGCACCCCGTTGCTCACCGCCTCGACGCCGGTCATCGCGGTGCAGCCATTCGAGAATGCCTGCAGCAAAAGCCACAAGCCCGCGGTCGCGAAGATGGGTGCCGCAGCCGGCGCCGGGGCCGCCACCGCATGCGGATGACCGCCGGCCATGATCGTCTTGAACATTCCGACCACGATAGTAAGCAGCAAGCTGCCCAGAAACATCCACGTGGGCACCAGGAAAATGATTCCCGCCTCTTTCAATCCGCGCAGGTTGATAATGGTAAGAATCGCCAGGATCCCCAGGCAAATTCCCAGCCGATGCGACAGTAAACTGGGAATGGCGGAGGCGATTGCGCCCACGCCGGCGGAAATTCCCACCGCCACCGTAAGAACGTAGTCGATCAGCAACGCCGAGGCGGCCAATAGGCCCGCCGCTGTCCCCAGGTTTTCCGACGCAACGGTATACGACCCGCCGCCGCTTGGATAAGCGGCGATCGTCTGCCGGTAAGAGAAGAAAACGATGGTCGCTAGAAGGATGATCAGCGATGTAAGCGGAACAAGATACGCGATCCCAGCGACGCCCAATGGCAGCAGTAAAGTCAGCGCGGCCTCCGGTCCGTACGCAACCGAGCTCAGCGCGTCCAGCCCAAAGATGGGGATGCCCCCGCCTACACCAATCTGTTCGCTGCGTTCGTCCGAAGTGGGGATTGGCTTTCCGAACAGAAAATTGAGAAACGACATCGCGCCTCGCGGCCCTGAAATTGGGGCTGTTCAGAGTAATGCGAATACCCTCGAAAGGGAATCGCGATTAGACCCTAGAGTCGCGTAAGAGTTTGGGGAGGTCGTCCTGGCTTCGCTCTTCGTCCCGCGGCTTTGTCACCCGGGGCCGATGCAAATGCTGCCCGCGAAACCGATTTCCGCCCCGTGTTTGCCGCGTGCTTTCCAATCTGCTACGCTTCTTTACGCCAATTTACGGAGAGGTGTCCGAGCGGTTTAAGGAGCACGCTTGGAAAGCGTGTGTAGGAGAAATCCTACCGTGGGTTCGAATCCCACCCTCTCCGCCATCCTGTTTTGTTCGATATACAGACGGCAATGAAGTCCCGACCGCACTGAAGTTTGGGGCACGGCGCCTCATCGCGCTCGACCTCTATCTTCTGGCGAGCACAACATGCATCGCGTGCTCGGTAGCCTGGTGCTCCGTCACGGAAAATCCCAGCGCGGGCAGGTCAATACCGGTAAGCAACGCCTCGCCTTGACCGAGGGCAACGGGCGCCAGTGCGAATTGGAGGGAATCGATCAGCCCAGCCTGCAGATACTGCCGCACGGTGGAAACTCCGCCTCCGATCTTGACGTCCTTCTCACCCGCTGCCTGTTTCGCGAGCCGCAGCGCCTCTTCGATTCCGCCGGTGACAAAGTAGAAGGTGGTTCCGCCTTCCATCACCAGCGGCTCACGCGGGTAGTGGGTGAGAACGAACGTCGGCGCGTGGTATGGAGGATTCGGACCCCACCATCCTTTCCACGAGTCGTCCTGCCATGGGCCACGGACCGGACCAAACATATTGCGACCCAGGATAAAGGCGCCAAAGTTTTCCATCGATCGCCGTGCGAACACGTCATCCACATCGACCGATCCGCCTTCCTGCCCGTGCATGACGCGGAACGACTTGGTATGGAAATACCACTGAAAGATTTCTGCGCCGCGCTTGCCCAGCGGATCGTCCAGGCTCTGCTCTATTCCTGCGCTAAAACCGTCGAGCGAAATACCAAATCCCGCCACGCGAACTCTTGACATGCATTCTCCTCGCTACAAATCTCCTGCTCCGTCCGCAGCGCCGCCCCGGTGCACCCAAAGTTTACGCGAGACTGCATCCATCGCGAATTCCGGCCTATTGGCAGCGCTGCCACAGCATCCAGATCCGCGCCTTCCGCGCTTGTGCCCATGAAGAGGCTAACAAACAATCAGAAGAGAGACGTCGAGGTCCTCGCCGCGATGGCCGACAAAGGCGATTGACTACTCGGGTGCGCCTCTGGTGCTCGACCGGAGCGGCGCCGAAATCGGCAAGTTCTACGGGTCCCAGAAGCTGGCGGCAGCGGCCAGAGCACAACTCAAGCTACCGAAGTAATTCCGCCACTGCGGCTTGTACGTGTATCTGCGTGGTATCCAGAAAAGGCACGCCTGCCACGGTGGTGACGTCTTGCATGAGCAAGGGAAGTTCGGTTCCCGCGAGGATCGCGGCCTGAATCCCTTGATCGCGCACCAGTCGCTCGATCACCGCGCACACCCGCCGCCGGGTCTCCGGCAGGAACGTCCCCTGCAAAAGCTCTCCCATGTATATCCCGTGGATATATTCCTGTTCCTCGTCGCTGGGCACAACCAGTGCTATCCCCTGCTTCGAGAATACGCGCGGATAGAAATCCGCTTTCATCGTGAAGCGCGTTCCGATCAAAGCGAGCTTACGCAAGCCGAGCGCCTTAGCCGCATGGCAAGTCGCTTCGACGATGCTCAGCAGAGGGATCGGCGAAACCGCTTGCACTTCATCGAAAACAATATGCGGCGTGTTGGCCGAGATAATCGCAAAGTCCGATCCTGCCGCCGCCAGGCTGGCGATGGCAGCGCTCAGGTACGTCGCTACCTCAGGATAGCGAGCCTGGGTCATCAGGTTCACCAGCACATTTACGTCGACGCTCCGAATCACCAAAGCGGGAGATGAGCCGTCACCAACCCTCTTTCGATACAGTTGAATGAGCGACCGGTAATAATCGATCGTCGAATCCGGCCCGATGCCCCCGACCATCCCCATTACCTTCACGGAGTGAGCCTCCTGGCCGGTGACGCCGGCCTTAAACGAAAGTGCGCTTAACGATGAACGACTAACGCTGGACGCGCCCTGATCCGCCGTCTTTAAGCAATGCCTCAACCTCTTCCACCGAGCACCGATGGAAGTCGCCGGGAATCGAATGCTTCAGGCAGCTGGCGGCCACTGCGAATTCCAGCGCCGCCTCGTGGCTCGAGAGTTGCTGCAAGCCGTAAATCAGTCCACCGGCAAAACTGTCGCCGGAGCCGACTCGGTCCACGATGTGGGTGATCTGGTAAGCGCGGCTCACCATGAATTTCGTCCGGTCGTTCATGCACGCGGACCACCCATTATGCGAAGCGCTTTTCGATTCGCGCAGGGTAATCGCGATCGATTTTAGATTCGGGAATGCGGCGAGCACTTTGCCGGTGAGCTTCTCGTATTGGCTATGCTCCAGTTTCCCGGACTGCACATCCACGTCCGCCTTGATGCCCAGCGCCATTTGCACGTCCTCTTCGTTGGCGATGGCCACGTCGACATGCTTGATCAACTCGCTCATCACTTCCGCGGCGGACTTTCCCCACTTCCATAGATTCTTGCGATAGTTCAGGTCGCACGAGACCGTAACCCCCAGCTTCCGTGCCGCGCGTACCGATTCGAGCGCCAGCTCCGCGGCCGTCGCGCTGATCGCCGGGGTGATCCCGGTGATGTGAAACCAGCCCGCGCCTTCAAAGACGCTGTCCCAACGAATATCGCCGGGCTTGGCCAGGGCGATTGCGCTGTTTTCGCGATCGTAAACGACCTTTGACGGCCGCTGATTGGCTCCCGCTTCCACGAAGTAAATTCCCAGCCGCCCTTTGCCACGCACGATCTTCGACGTATCCACGCCAAAGCGGCGCAACTCCCCGATCACCGCGTCCGCCAGCGGGTTCTTATCGGGAAGAACGGTGACAAACGCAGCCGGCAGTCCGAATCCTGCCACCGACACCGCCGCATTCGCTTCGCCACCGCCGAACGTGGCCACAAACTCAGAAGTCTGCAAGAAGCGTTCAAATCCCGGCGGCGCCAGCCGCAGCATGATTTCGCCAAACGTAACGGTATTCTTTCCCATTTCGATCTGTCCCCCGGGGAGTTAACAGCAAGCGGCTATTATCGGCATCTCCGGCGCTTGTGTCGAGCGCTACGGGCGCCGAAGAATTCTCTTCCGCGATACCACAGACATCATCCATTGATTGCCGCCTTAAGTGGGTTCAAAATCCGTAACGCGTCAGGCAAGTTCCGCCGGAAAAAGAAGGAAATCCGAATCCCGGCACCGGTGGCGATTAGAAATGGGATGTTTGTGATTCGAAAATGGATAGCTATTCCGAATCGCAACACGAGTAGAGATTAGAAATCGGATGTATCTGACGGTAAAGGAGATAGCAGTTCTGAATCGATACGATTTGCAGAAAACAAAACTCCGAATTTCGCCGGAGGTCGCTTGCAGCCGGGCATCCTGAGACACTATACTCGCCGGGCAAGCAAGCGAATCCAGAGGGAACTGCCTACCCAAAGCCATGCCCATCGCAAAAATAGAAGTCCTCGGAAAAATTGCCGCCTCCGGCTTGGTCTGCGTGATCCGCGCCGAAAATCCTGACCAGGCCGAACGCATGGCTGAAGCCTGCGCCATCGGCGGCGTTGCCGCCCTGGAAGTCACCTACACCGTGCCCGGAGCGAGCGGGGCCATCGAGTTCCTGGCCAAGAAATTCTCCGGTCACCTCGTTGTGGGGGCCGGCACTGTCCTCGATCCGGAAACCGCGCGCATCGCCATTCTCGCCGGGGCGCAATTTATCGTCAGTCCGTCGCTCAACCCGGAAACGGCGCGGCTCTGCAATCGCTACCAGGTGGCGTACATGCCCGGCGCGGGAACGGTCCGCGACGTGGTCGAGGCGATGGAGTGCGGCGCGGAGATTATCAAGGCGTTCCCCGGCGAAATTTTGGGGCCGGCGTTCGTCAAGGCGGTGAAGGCGCCGCTGCCGCAAGCGCAATTGATGCCCACTGGCGGCGTCAGCATTGACAACGTCGGCGAGTGGATCAAGGCCGGGGCGGTGGCTGTCGGCGTGGGCGGCAATCTTACTTCCGGAGCAAAGACCGGAGATTACGGCTCGATCACCCATCTCGCCCGGCAGTTCGTTGAGAAAATTAAGGAAGCGCGTGCCCGATGAACACAAATAAATTGTGGAAGTCCGATGACGAACTTTTCGCGATCATCCAGCGCGAACTCTTCACCTGCGTGGTCGGCGACGTGATGGACAAGCTCGATCTGCAACACCAATTTTTCCCGCCGCAGATTCAGGCGCTTCGCCAGGACATGGCGGTGATTGGCCGCGCCATGCCGGCGCTGTCGGTGGACGTGTTTGCCGACAGAATTGCCGGCAGTGCCAGCCCGTTAATGGACAAACCGTTTGGCCTGATGCTGGAAGCGCTGGACGCCCTGCGCACCAACGAAGTGTATGTGAATACCGGGTCTTCGCCGCGCAATGCGTTGTGGGGAGAGCTGATGAGCACGCGTGCCCGCAAGTTGGGCTGCCGCGGCGCGGTGGTGAACGGCTACGTCAGAGACACCAAGGCCATTCTGGAGATGGGCTTCCCCACATTCGGCTTCGGTTCCTACGGACAAGACGCTGGGCCGCGTTACAAGGTCGTCGACTTCGGCATTCCTATCGAGATTGGCGCAGTGCGGGTCCGTCCCGGAGACATCCTATTCGGCGATATCGACGGCGTGCTGCTCGTTCCTGCCGAAGCCGAAACCGAGGTGTTCACCCGCGCCCTGGAAAAGGCTCGCGGCGAAAAATTGGTGCGGAAAGCTATCGAAGAGGGAAGCAGCGCGGTCGAAGCGTTTCAAAAGTTCGGAATCATGTAACCGAAAATGCGAATACCGCCCGTTACCGCCAGCGTGCAGCCATGATCGGCATCGATCTTTCCGGCAAGACGATCCTGATCACCGGCGGTCTGGGCGCGATTGCCGAGCACATGGTGCGCAAACTGGCGGCGGCCGGCGCAACGCTGGTGCTCACGGACGTTAAAGCAGAGCCGGACGCGCAGCGCACGCTCAACGATTGGCAAATCCCGCCCTCCTCTTATGTCTATTTCGCCGCCGATATCACTGACTCGCGCCAGGTCGACGGCCTGATGAACGCGGCTTTCGACAAATTCCCCAACATGGATACGGTGATCGGTCATGCCGGCGGTTGCGGCCTGCATCCATTCGCCAGCACATCGGAAGCGGAGTACGAACGCATCTTCCGCTTCAACTATTTCGCGCAAACCTACCTGGCGCGAGCGGTACTCGCGCAGTGGATGCAGCGCAAGATCGCCGGCCACCTGATCTTCACGTCCTCCTACGTAGCGCGAGTGCCGCACACCCAAATCTCCGCGTACGCCTCGGCCAAAGCGGCGCTGGAAAACTTTGCTCGCAGCATGGCGCTCGAATATGCGCTCACCGGCATCCGTGTGAATGTGGTTTCACCCGGGAACGTCGCGGCCGGCAGCTCGCTGAAAGTGTTCGACGAGGATCCTGCCTACCGCGAATTTGTGCTGCGCGTTTCGCTGGGCAGAAGAAACAGCCCGGAATCGATCGCCGACGCGTTCGTTTTTCTCTGCTCGCCGCTGGCCAGCGAAATCAACGGACAAGTCCTCAGCCCCGATTACGGAGCAGGAATCGGGAACCGCCTGTGAAGATCGGCCTGGGGCTCTACCGGCACATGCTGACGCGCGACTATTACGACTTCGCGCGGCAGGCCGGCTGCACCCACGTGGTGGTTCACTTGGTCGATTACTTCAACCAGGCCGCCGCTAACCCGCGCGACAATCAGCCCACCGGGGGAAAATACGAGCCTTGGGGAGTCGCCGGCGATCCGCAGCGGTTGTGGACGGTGGCGGAACTCAAAGCGCTGCGCGAGGAGATCGAGGGCGCCGGTTTGATCTGGGCAGCGATCGAGAATCTCGACCCCGCGCACTGGCACGACATCCTGCTCGATGGTCCGCAGCGTCCGCAACAGATTGAGAAAGTGAAGACCATCATCCGCCGCATGGGCGAGGCTGGGATTCCGGTGCTCGGTTACAACTTCAGTCTGGCAGGCGTATGCGGCCGGGTGACTGCGCCGCTGGGCCGCGGGCATGCGATCACTGTGGGGATGGATGGGGCCGCGGCGGAAGTGCCGGTTCCGAATGGGACGATCTGGAACATGGTGTACGACCGCAACGCGCCGGCCGGCACGTTGGCGCCGATTTCGCATGAAGAACTTTGGCGGCGCCTGCAAAGATTTCTGGAAGAAGTGATTCCGGTGGCTGAGCAGGCCGGAGTGCGGCTGGCTGCGCATCCCGACGATCCGCCGATGCCGACCATGCGGCAACAGCCGCGGCTGGTCTACCAGCCGCACATGTATCAACGGTTGATCGATCTGGCGCCGAGCCGCAATAACGCACTCGAATTGTGCGTAGGCACGCTCGCCGAAATGACCGAAGGCAACATCTACGACGCGGTGGATCAGTACAGCAAGCAGGGAAAGATCGCTTACATTCACTTGCGGAATGTTGCCGGTAAGGTGCCGCACTACCGCGAGACTTTCATCGACGAAGGCGATGTGGATATGGTTCGCATCCTCGCCATCCTGCACCGCAACCACTTCGACGGCGTGGTGATTCCCGACCATACTCCGCAAATGTCGTGTTCGGCGCCCTGGCATGCGGGAATGGCGCACACGCTCGGGTTTATGCTGGCGGCCAAGGCGGTCATCGAGTCTCCTCAGCGATCCGGTGCAGCGCCGTCCGCTACCTTTGATCCGCACGGTGCCACGTAGCTTGAACCCTTCGCCCACCGCGGCTTCCATGCATTCGCGCGCTCCGCTCTTCGTTGCCGCCACCGTTTCCACCCTCGGCGGTCTGTTGTTTGGCTACGACAACATCGTGATCAGCGGCGCGATTGGATATTTGAGCAAACTGTTTCGTCTGGATGCCGCCGGCGTGGGCTGGGCCGCGGGTTGCGCGTTGTTGGGATGCATCGTGGGCTGCGCGGCGGCGGGAACCGTTGCGGACTATCTGGGCAAGAAAAAAGGCCTGGCGATTTGCGCCATTTGTTTTGCGCTCTCTTCGGTGGGCATGCTCTTCGCCACCGACCTCCATCAGTTTGTTCTGTGGCGGCTAATTGGAGGGTTGGGCATCGGCGCGGCGTCAGTGATCGCTCCGAACTACATCGCGGAAATTGCTCCCACTCGCGTGCGCGGCCGCTGCGTCACGCTCTATCAACTAGGAATTGTGGTGGGAATTCTGGCTGCGGTGTTGGTCAACATGCTCATTCAGCGCATGGGCGACGAAGCCTGGAACATATCCACGGGCTGGCGCTGGATGTTCTTGGCCGGTGTGGTTCCCGCGATTCTGTTTGGGCTGATGATTCTGCCGGCGGTGGAAAGTCCGCGCTGGCTGATGAAGATGGGCCGGCGGGATCAGGCCATCGATGTGCTGACCAGGATAAATGGCGCTGACGCGGCGCGGCGCGAAGCCGCTGAAATCGAAAGCGCGCTGGCGACGGAAGAGGGTCACATCTCGGAACTTTTCACCACGTTCCGGCGTCCGTTGCTGCTGGGCATCATGCTGGCGGGGCTGCAGCAGATCAGCGGCATCACCCCGCTCTTTTCGTTTCTCCCGGAGATTTTTCGCGCCGCGGGAACGGCGACCAGCGACGCTTTTTTCCAGTCGGTGATGGTCAGCCTGGTCAATCTCGTGTTCACTTTTTTCGCTCTGTGGCTGGTGGACCGAGCCGGGCGCAAGACTCTGATCCTGTGGGGGACCACCGTGCAGTGCATTGCCTTCGCGTTGGTCGGCTGGTTCTATCACGTCCACGGGAGCGGCGTGGCCGTCTTGATTTTTGTGATGGCCTTCGTCGCGGGCCACGCGTTTGGCAACGGAGTGGCTTGCTGGGTGATCATTTCGGAGATTTATCCCACCAAGGTGCGCGGCCGGGGAATATCGATCGCGACTACCGCGCTCTGGCTGGTGGGATTCCTGGGGAACCAGTTGTTTCCCATCATGCAGAAAACTCTGGGATCGGATGGCACGTTTTGGATTTTCAGCGGCGGGGCATTGCTGACGGTAATTCTGGTCGGCTGGCTGATCCCCGAAACTAAGGGACGGTCGCTCGAAGAGATCACGAAATTGTGGACTGACGAGAAATTGGCGGCAGCGCGATAGGAGCCTGGCGCGGCTTTGCGAAGCGGCGCTGGGAAGGAGTGTTTTCGATGAAAATGTTCTGGCGTTGTACCCTCGGTCTTCTGCTTCTCGGTGCGACCGCATTTGCCCAGAACTCCACGAACACCGGGTTCCGTTCGTTACAAATGGATGCCGGCAAAGTGATTGGCGAGATCCGCTCATTCCAGGGACTGAATGGACCGCCGAGCCCGCTGATGGCCGGACTTCCGAACTTGGTTCCGCAATACAGAGACCTGCGCATCACCCAGGTGCGTACTCACGATTTTATGGGACCTACGGAGATCGACTCGAAATTCGATCAGAGCAATTCATTC
Organism: uncultured Acidobacteriota bacterium; assembly: GCA_963725655.1. Classification (GTDB taxonomy): domain Bacteria; phylum Acidobacteriota; class Terriglobia; order Acidiferrales; family UBA7541; genus CAVRXT01. The sequence goes on from CAVRYY010000002.1 coordinate 862,118, forward strand.
CTCACCTGGCTGATTCCCGATCCCGCGCAGCGCGCCGGCGTGGTGAAAGCCGGCAATGCCAGCATCATCTTTCCTGATGGCAGCGCCGATCCGGAAAAACCCGGGAGCTATAATTTCGCGCCGACCGACCAGGTAATCGCCGCAATTCATGCCAGCGGCTCGGATGTTTACTACCGCGTCGGCCGCAGCTTCGGCGCCAACGTGAACCCGCCTGCTGATTTCGATAAGTTCGCCAGCGTAGTGAAGCACATCGCCATGCACTACAACCAGGGCTGGGCGGGCGGCTTCCACTACGGAATCCGCCATTGGGAGTTCTGGAATGAGCCGGAGCTTTTCTGGTCGGGCACGCCGGAGCAGTTCTACGCTTTGTATGAAAAGACCGCGCGGGCGCTGAAGTCAGTTGATTCCACGCTGAAAGTGGGCGGCGACGCCAACGCTTTCCCTTACGACGGCGGGCCGTACCTCGAAGGATTTGTCGATTATTGCGCCGCGCACAAAGTGCCGCTCGATTTCTACTCCTGGCACACCTATGCGGACGGTTCTGCGGATCCTTACGATGCGGTTCGACTCGCGAAGAAAATTCGGGGGGTATTGGATTCGCACGGTTTTCCCAAGGCCGGAAGCATTCTCTCCGAATGGAATTTAAGCGCGGATTTCACCGACGCGGAAAAGCCCACGCTGCAGGGCGTGGACAACGCCGCGTACATCGGCGCGGCGCTCAGCTATTTTCAGGATGCACCGATCGACCACGCGCAGTTCTATCGCGGGGACGCGGCATGGATGGGACTCTTCGGCCTGCAAGGGCAGTATTTCAAAACCGCCTACGTGTTCCGGGCGATGGGGAAAATGCTGGATACACCCCAGCGGCTTAAGGTGGAGGGCGCGGACACTTTCGGATTTGCGGCGCTTGCCGGCCGCTCGGCGGAGGGCGACTCGGTGCAGATATTGATTAGCAATTACGCGATTCCGGCGGGATACCAGCCGCACGTATTGCAGATGCCGCCCGAACTGCAGAAAGCGGGGCCAGCGCTTCCTGACTTCTCGAAATTGAAATTCCTGCCGCGGCGTACCGACGTCGTTTACCGTGATAATGGCGGCTATCACCTTACGATTAGCCATTTGCCATGGGGCGCCGCGGCGTTCAGCGTAAAGCGGTATCAGATCGGCAAGGAGCGGGATCTCGGCTTGGTTGAGGAAAAAACTGGATTCGGAGACAGCGTGACTGTGTCCAGCGATCTCGCCCCCGACGGCGTAGAACTCATCGTGCTGCACCGGGAGTAGCCACGCGGTCGCTCGAAGGATAGGTGACGCGGGTGCCGCGCACACGCGCAAAAGACGTGAGAGTGTGGGGCCGCGAACGGCCAACGCTGATAATGTCTTCTACGGGGATTTTGCGCACCGTTAGCGCGTCGGCGATTAGGGAACGGTGGCAACGCCACGGCACCGCCTCCGCGCACATCAACGCGCTCCTCTTCCTTCGCGCCAGCCCGATCAATCGCTGCAAGCCTGCGTCGAATGCCGGGGTCTGCATGTAATCGGCAAATCCGCGAAACGAAGTATTGCGCCAACCCCTACTCGGGGAATCGCGCCGCGCATGGCGCCGGCCGCCCAGCTTTGGCAGGTGAACGTAGCTTATCCTCGCCGCCCGCAGCTTTTTCCGGAGGGTTTGCTGTTCGAATTGCGGATTGTGGCGCGAGCGGGGAATCGAGCGCACATCCACGACGCGGTGAACATGGTGCGCGCGCAAGAGCTTGAGGAATTCCGGCCAAGTACGGGTGGAATGCCCGATGGTCAGAACGACAGGTATTTCGGGTTTGACGCGCTTCACCATAGACGTTCTTGCAGCGCCACTAATTTAGCCCGTCCGGGCGCCGTTTTGTAGTAGAACTAAAGTGGTTCGCGCATCGCTCGCTCGCCAGTGAGCCGTGCGGCAACAGATATCGAAGAGGTGAAACATGACGGATAACAAGGACTCGAATTTCTCCGGGCATGCCAGCGAATCTGCTCCTGCGCCAGAGGAGGCGCGTCCGGGTGTGCCGGTGACGCGGCGCGAGTTTCTAGAGCTTGCGGCGGCGACCACGTTGTTGGCCGATTTCTCGACGCACGCACGCGCTGCCGAAGGCGCGCCGGGAGTTCCGTTTCGCACACTGGGACGCACCGGCGAAAAAGTTTCTTGCATTGGGCTGGGCGGCGCTCACGTTGGAAACCAATCCACGGAAGAGGAAAGCATTCGGATTATTCGGTCTGCGATCGATAACGGAATCAATTTCCTCGACAACTGCTGGGACTACAACGATGGCCGGAGCGAAGTGCGCATGGGCAAAGCGCTGCGGGATGGGTATCGCGCCAAGGCCTTTCTGATGACCAAAATCGACGGGCAGACCAAGGAAGCGGCGACGCAACAGTTGGAAGAATCGCTGCGCCGGCTGCAGACCGACCATATCGACTTGCTGCAGTTCCATGAAGTGATCCGCATGACCGATCCTGACCGCATTTTCGCGGCGGGCAGTGGAATGGAAGCGGTGGTGGCGGCGAAGAAGGCGGGCAAGGTCCGCTATATCGGTTTCACCGGGCACAAGAGCCCAGACATGCATTTGAAAATGCTGGAGACGGCGTCGACGCATCATTTTCATTTCGATGCGGTGCAGATGCCGCTCAACGTGATGGACGCGCACCACGAAAGTTTTGAGAAAAAAGTGTTGCCGGTGCTGGTGAAACAAGAGATCGGGGTGTTGGGAATGAAACCTATCGCTTCAGGACTGATTCTGCGGAGCAAGACAGTCTCGGCCGTGGATTGCCTGCGTTACGCACTGAATCTGCCCACCAGCGTGGTAATCAACGGATGCTCTTCGATGGAGCTGCTGGACCAGGCGTTAGGCGTGGCGCGTAGTTTCAAACCGCTGGCGCCAACGGAAGTGGCCGCACTGCTGGCTATGACCCTGGAAGCTGCGCGGAACGGCGAGTTTGAGCTCTACAAGAACACCAACAATTTCGACGGCACGATTCACAATCCGCAGTGGCTTGGCTAAGGCTTTTGGGGAAAGCCGTTCTGCGCTAGGGATGGCGAAAGCCAGTCAGTTGATGCTTGTTCAAATCGAGCGTAAAGCGATCGAGGGTTTGTCCCGGCGTCGCCGCGTCGCTGACGCCCACAAATTCGCAGGAAAGCAGGGCCGGGGAAACGGTGACCCGCAGGAATCCGAAAGTGGTGGCGAAGTAGTTTTCGAGCGTCAGCTTATTTCCTTTTCCGTCGCCATCGCTTGAATCCACTGGAGTCCGCGGCGGCGCAGGCGCATTGTGCTTCAGACCGCTTAGACCAGGGTAGCCGCCGGTACCGGCGACGATGCACGGCATCTGGCGAAGGGCGCCATTCACGGTGATATACCTGGTGAAGCGCTCGTACAAGTGCGCGTGGCCCGAGAAAATGGCATCCGGCGTGAAACTGGACGCCGCGCAGGCTGCGTCAATATCGGTCAACATTTCCGGGCTTGGGCCGTGCTGCTTGCTTCCGGTGAACGGCGGATGATGGACAGCCAGAATCACCGCGCCTTGGAAGCCGTTGCTCCTATCGATCGCGGCCTGTTTGAGCTGGCTGATCAGGAAGTTGTGCTGGTCCTGGCCGACGATCTTGTCAGCGATCACGCCCTGCGTGCCGCCTTCCCCGGTGTTGGAATAGAGCCCGATAATTTTTACAAAGGGCGCGTTCAGGGTGAAATACACGCCCGGCTGGGTCATCGCGGTGCGGGTGATCCCTACGGCTTCCGGCGTGTGAACGGGAGTCGCGGCGCAGAACTGGGCTTGAAATGCGGCCAGGGACTTAGGAGGCTTCACGATGGTGGATTTGTAGACTACGGCGTCGTGGTTGCCGGGGATCGCGAATATCGGCGCGGGGTAATCACGGTACGGATCGTAGAATTGATCGTAGTAATACATGGCTTGGCCGAAGAAGTAAACGACATCTCCAAGATGATAGAAAAATGCAGGACGCGCGGAAGGATCGGTGGCCGCAAAATCGTCGACCATCTTGTCGGCAACGAGAAATTGGTGCGAAGGACTTTTGATTCCCCCGGTGTCGCCGACGCAATGAAACGTAAGCCGGTCCATATACCCGTTGAGCGCGCCTGACGGAAGTACGTCGCTGAGCGACATTACCGGCGGGTTTTTCCGCGGCGGTGGAATCTGTTCGATGATCTGATTGGCTTTGAGCGCGGTGTCCGCTTTTACGTCGACCTTACTGAAGCTCGTGAAGTTATCCGCTGAAACTTGCGGATCGGCAAAAGCGAAGGCCGGTTTGCCAGTGCTGCCGCCGGACTTCTTAGGCTTGCCCGCAGTCCCGGATTGTTTGCCTGCGCTTTTATTCTTTCCCGAGTTTCGTGGCATATGACCCTTCCTTTCCCAGGCCTCTTCAGGGCCCGGATCAGACGGCGGGGAGTATAACAAAACAACTGTTAACTATATATGTTATAGATGTAAAGATAGGGTATATAACTGCTAGCCCTGTGGAAATCCGAAGTATCCTGCTACGCGCTTGCGCGCCCAATTCCAGGCGCGGTCTAAATCGGCTGGGTCGACGAATAGGACGTAGGCGGACAGAACGTCCCATTGGAACATGGGGACGTTGATGGAGTATTCGAGGAACAGGTGGAATAAGACGCCGAGTGACAAGAGGACATAGCGAAATTCCTTCACCCAGATCAGAACGCCCAGAGAGAATTCCAGAGCCAGAGCGAACCAACTTCCCAGTTTGAGTATGGTGGGACGGAGAAAAAACGACGGCAGCGGGAAGCGCAATAGTTCGTTGACGTGATAGACATAGTAGAGCGCAGTTCCTTGCACCCACGGCACGCCCTGGATTTTCCAGCAGAACGACGCGAAATACATCATCGCCAGCTCGAACTGGATCATGCGTTGCGCCCACGGCGCGCGCGGCTGCAAAGCAGGGTCTTGCTTGCCGCGCCGTATGCGAATGAGGCGATCGACGGAGAAGACGGCTCCGGCGGGCGCGAACATCAGGAAGAAGCCAGCGACTCGCAGGAACGTATCGCCGCCATTGTTGATGTATAGATTTCTTTGGTGAATGGAAGCCAGGCAAACAAACACGATCACGCTGTTGATGCGGGTGAACAGGCCGACGGCCAGAAGAACGGCCGAGCCCAGGAATACCCAAAACAGCGCCTCGATCCAGCCGTTGGTCTGCGGAAGGATTTCGAATAGGTCCAGCCGCATGCCCGGCTCGAGTTTATGCAAAGCAGACAGACTCATCCAGGCATGGGGGCCATACCAAGTAAGCCAGTCGGGCCGCAGCAATATGAGAGTAGCGACGACGACGGTGCCATAGAAGGCGCGGAACAGGCCAATCGGGACGGGCGATTGCGGCGCGAAGAAGAATTCATTCCACGCGTCGACCAGGGACCGAAGCCTCACTGCAAATCCCCGGGCCCCACGTTGTAGTTGTAGAAAACATCCACGTTCCAGGGGCCGTGATCGGAGGACGTGCTGCCGGTGGGGGGGATTATGTCCGACCAGCGCAGGACCAGCATGACCTTCTGCGCGGGATTGGAGCGGTCGGTATTCAGGCGGGCGATGTAGCGCGCCGCATCGGGCCATAGGACGGCGTCGTCGCGGTTCTGCAAATTTTCCTCATACTTGCGGTAGCGCTCCTTGAAATAGCGGTTCGTGAAGCTGAGCATCTCCATTCTGGGGAACGGCCACAACTGGCTCGATCCGTCTTTGTAGATGACGATGGCCTCGAGGTAGGCGTTGGCCGACGGGGGCTTGGGCGAAAACATATCCCAGGATTGGAACACTCCGGACCAAACCATGTATGGGCGGATTCGTTCTTTGAACCCCAGGATCAGCGGGCTGGTGGTAGGAATGCACCAGCAGGAGATAGCGACAATGTGAAAAATGAGGAAAATGTTGATGGCGGCGCGTTGCAGGCTTCGGGACCAGCGGCCTTGCTGAGGCTGGTTGCTGGTCGCGTCAGATACTTGAGTGTGAGACGGCATCGATCCACAACAGTAAGCCAACTGAGGCGGGAACCGAAAGGAAAACTTGAGCCCTGGCGGGGGGCGGAAGGGGCGCGGCAGATACTTAAGTATGCGCTTGACAATTATCCAGGCGGCATGGATACTTAAGCGTACGCTAAACTGAGTGAGGTGGATGATCTGCGGTCCAAGCCGACGCAAGACGCCACTTTAAGGAGAGAAAGAGATGAAAGAACGATCCGTTATTCACAGCACCTTCGTTGTCGAACGCAGCTATCCGGCCACGCCCGAACGGGTATTCGCTGCTTTCTCCGATCCGGCCAAGAAACGGCGCTGGTTTGCGCCGGATCCAGCAACCACGACCGAAGAATTCGAAATGGACTTTCGAGTGGGAGGCAAAGAGCGGAAGCGCTTTTCGGTTAACGCCGGGATGGGGTGCACCAGCGACACCGTTTACCAGGACATCCAGCCCAATCGCCGCATTGTATTTGCGTATACCATGGCGGTTGGCGATCAGCGCATCTCGTCGTCGCAGGGCACAGTAGAATTTTTTCCCACGGAGAAGGGAACCGACCTGATCTTCACCGAACAGGGCGCATTCTTTGAGGGCGCGGACGGTCCGGAAATCCGGGAAAAGGGATGGCGCCACCTGTTCGAGCAAATGGCCATCGAGCTGGGACGCTAGTTTGCGGATCAACGGGAAAGGGAGGGTGAATGCTTAGCCAAAGAGCCAACGTAAATCGCGTTTTCCACGCCCTCGGCGATCCCACTCGCCGGGCGATCGTCGAGAAACTGAGCGAAGGCCCGATTTCCGTGTCGCGGCTGGCAAAGCCTCTCGACGTGACGCTGGCGGCAGTCGTGCAACACCTGCAGGTATTGGAAAAAAGCGGGCTGGTGCGTACCGAAAAGGTTGGGAGGGTGCGCACCTGCCAGATCGAACCGAGAGGGTTAACGGTGGCAGAGCGATGGATCGACGATCGCCGTTCACTGTGGGAAAAGCGGTTCGATCGCCTGGGCGATTTGCTGGCCGAGCCGGACGAAAAATGAACTGGAGGAATTTGCCGCCGAGTATGTGGCTGGGCGACTAAGGCCCAGCCACTGCTGGTGGCTAAGAACTGTGAGGCGGGTGCGAACGGATCGCTCTAGAAGAGATTCCAGAGGAACTGGTTGTAGACCTCGTGGTGATACTGCACTTCGGGCGCTTTTACGAAGGTGCCCAGGGAGCGCGGGCAACGGTCGGCGGCGGCCTGCTTGAGATCGGCGTAGCGCGCCTTCACGTCCTCGCCCAAAAGCTTCGTGGTCCACTCGCCGCCACGGAAGAGTTCCAGCGCGGTATAGACGTTGTCCGGAAGGTAGCGCTGGGCCTGGCGGAGATTCTTGATCTTGGAAGTGTCGCCGTCCATGCCGGATTTGAAGATGGAATAGAGAGCGAGGTACGGATTGGCGTCAGGAGCCACCGAACGGACTTCGACGCGGGAACTTTTCTCGTTGCCGAGAGGAATGCGGATCATCGATCCACGATCGACGGCCGAAGCTTTGATTTGGTTGGGCGCCTCGAAATGCGGGTCCAGGCGGCGGTAAGCGTTGACGCTGGCGTTCAGCAACAGGCAAATATCGTTGGCGTGGGTGAGAATCCTATCCACAAAGGACCATCCCGCCTTGCTCAGCTTTTCCTCGCCTTTGGGATCCCAGAAAGTATTTTTGCCGCCCTTGCTGATGGAAACGTTGGTGTGCATTCCGTTGCCGTTCACGCCGATCACCGGCTTGGGCAAGAAGCTGGCGGTCAGGCCCATGCGGGTGGCCACCTGGCGACAGATCAATTTGTACAGCTGGATCTGGTCGGCGGCGGCGACCACTTCGCCATAGCCGTAATTGATTTCAAATTGCGAAGGAGCGACTTCGGGATGGTCCTTCTCGTTTTCAAAGCCCATGGCGCGCTGGACTTCCGCGGTGGTGTCAATGAAAGTGCGGAGCGGATCGCTGGGCAGGGAGTGGTAGTAGCCGCCGGTATTGACGTACTCAAATTTATGGGTCTCGTGATAGCGGCGCTCGGCGTCGCAGCCGTTAAAGAGGAAGCCCTCGATTTCATTGGCGGCGTTGAGGGTGAAGCCGTCACTCTTGAACTTGGCCTCGGCGTAGCCCTTCAACACGCCGCGAATGTCGGCGCGGTAGGGCGAGCCGTCCTTATCGATCACTTCGCCGAAGACCAGAACCTTGCCGGAACCAAAAAAGTCGGCGGGACCCCAGTAAAAGGCGCTCCAGTCCATGCCCAAGCGCAGGTCGCTTTCGCGCTGCGCGGTGAAGCCGCGAATGGACGAGCCATCGAAGGTGAGGTTGTCCCAGCTCTTGATCAGAAATTTTTTGTCGTAATCCAGCATGTGCAAGCGGCCTTCGAGGTCGCTGAACATCACGGTGACGGCTTTGATGCGTTTCTCGTCGTGGAGATACTTGATGCGCTCTTCCTGAATCTTGTGGGCGGCAACGCGCTTCTTGCGCTGATCCTTGGCGTGCAGGTTCAGTTCTTCGAGTTCGTCGTAAGACAAAGCTAGAAAATTACGGAGTTCTGTGAACATGAATCTCCTCTGTTGTAAGGATGGAGCGCGTTGGCGTTGGTGTTTTTGACGAACCGAAACTGTCCATGCAGCCCTAGGTTAGCGCGGGCCAGCCTATGGGTCCAATCGAAAAAGTACGTAGAGGTTATCGAAATAGATGATGCGTCCAATCGGAATAATATGGGGATGAGAATTCCGCTTTAGCGGTGGACCAGTCGCCATCTGACGCTAACTACTTGTGTGGCAATGACATGCGAGGCGGCCCTTACGAATCCCTTATAGCTTCCTCGCCAGTTCAGAATGCCGGGCGTGGTAGCATGCCTGCGCGCTCAAAGTCACCGAGCAGGAGAAGAACATCATGATTAACTACGGACAGCCAGACGGTCCCAATTTTGATTATTTCAATCGCAACGCGTCGCGCATTGGGAAGCTGGTGCTGATCCCATTTGGGATTCTGGTGCTGCTGATCATCTTCGCGACGTTCGTCACCCGGGTGACGCGAATCGAAGCGGGGCATGTGGGAGTGGAAATCAACCTGGCGGGAAGCCAGCGAGGCGCGTCGGAAATCCCGATTCGAACCGGATGGGTGCTGTACAGCCCGTTGCGGACGCAGATCTTTGAATTTCCTACTTACGTGCAAACGGTGAAGTGGACGCGGAGCCTGGACGAAGGGCATCCGGTGAATGAGGAAATGGGATTCAACTCCAAGGAAGGCATGGAGATTTTCGTGGACGTTTCGCTGTCGTACGCGATCGAACCGCAGAAGGTGCCGGACTTTTATATAAAGTACCGAGTTAACGACCTGGACATCTTCACGCACGGCATCCTGCGGGATATCGTCCGCAATTCGCTCAACGAGGTGGCTTCCACGTTTACGGTGGAAGATATTTACGGCGAGCACAAAGCGGAATTTCTGAGGAGGGTGGAAGCGCTGATCCAGGAAAAAGTGGCTCCGGTGGGGGTGACCGTTCAGCAATTCGGATTCATCGGCGCGCCGCGCGTGCCGGAAGTGATTGCCTCAGCCATCACCGCGAAGGCGCAGGCCATTCAACAGGCGGAACGCGCGCGTAACGAGCTGGCTACCACGCAAGCCGAAGCGGCGAAGAAGATTGCGGAAGCGGAAGGCGACGCCAAATCGCTGGTTACACGCGCGCAGGGCGAAGCGGACGCCAACCGAATCCGGCAAAGTTCGCTGACGCCGCAGCTGCTGGATCTGCGGCGGATCGAAAACAATCGGGCGATGATCGACAAATGGGATGGGCAACTGCCGCGGGTGCAGTCGGGGCAGGGCAATGGGATGCTGCTGCAGTTGCCCAAAGTGGACTGACCGCGGTCATCGTCGCCACCGGCACTGGCACCGCACTGGCACCGGCGAAGCTTGCTAGAAGTCGTCGTGGAAGGCGACTTCGCCGGTGACGGCTACTTGATAGGCAGAGACGCGGCGTTCGAAGAAATTGGTGAGTTCTTGCACGTCTTGCAGTTCGATGAAGCCGAAGGGATTTTTCACGTGGTATATCGTGGCCATTCCGAGCGCCTTCAGGCGGCGGTCGGCGACGTATTGCAGATATTGCAGCATATCGTTGGGTGAAAGACCGCTGACGCCGAGGCTGAGGGTGTCGTTGGCGAAAGCCATCTCGCAATCCACTGCTTCTTTGATCATTTCGGTGACGCGCGCTTCGAGCTCGCGATCGAAAATGCCGGGCTCTTCCTTGCGGACGGTTTTGATCACTTCGAAGGCGAAATCGATGTGCGCGCTTTCGTCGCGGAACACCCAGTTGGTGCCAGTGGCCAGGCCCTGCAACAGGCCGCGCGATCGCAGGAAATAGACGTAGGCGAATGCCGCGAAAAAGAACAGACCCTCGATGCAGCAGGCGAAGCAGATCAGGTTCATCAGGAAATTGCGACGGTCTTCGATGGTGCGGATTTCGGTGAGGCCGTTGATGGAATCGATCCAGCGAAAACAGAATTCGGCTTTCTTGCGGATCGATTCGATGTTTTCCACCGCGTCGAAGGCGCTTTTGCGCTCTTCGGGATCGGAAATGTAGGTGTCCAGCAGCGTCAGGTAAAATTCCACGTGCTGGGCTTCCTCGAAAAGCTGGCGGGACAGGTACATTCTGGCTTCGGGCGAGTTGATGTGCTTGTAGAGATTGAGGACCAGATTGTTTCCCACGATCGAATCGCCGGTGGCGAAGAAAGCCACCAGGCGATTGATCAGATGGCGCTCCGCCGGGGTCATGCGCTGTTGCAGGTCGGCCAAGTCGCCGGCGAGGTCCACTTCCTCGACGGTCCAGGTATTTTTGATGGCGGCTTTGTATTGGTCGTAGAACGCCGGATATTTCATGGGCCGCAACGTCAAATCAAATCCTGGATCGAGAATCATGTGAATCTCCTTGAGAAGGTCTGGTTACTGGCACGCGTCGCAGGATTGCGGATTTTCGAGCGAGCAGGCTACGGCGGAAACGTTAGTAGGGGCTGCAAAAGGGGCCGCGACCGGCACGGTGGTCTTTGAGATTTCGGTGGCGGGCCGCGAACGCAGGTAGTAGGTGGTCTTGAGGCCCTTTTTCCACGCGTACATGTACATGGAAGAAAGCTTTCCGATGTTGGGGCTTTGCACGAAGAGGTTGAGGGATTGGCTCTGATCGATGAATGCGCCGCGGTCTGCGGCCATGTCGATCAGTGAGCGCATGGGAATTTCCCAGGTAGTGCGGTAAATCGCGCGGACTTCCGCGGGGATTTCGGAGATGCCCTGGATCGAGCCGTCGGCCATTTTGATCCGGGTACGGACGTCGTCGGTCCACAGGCCGAGAGCTTTGAGCTCGTTGACCAGGAAGCGATTGATCTGCAAGAAATCGCCGGAGAGCGTCTCGCGCTTGAAAAGATTGGAAAGCTGCGGCTCGATGCATTCGTATGCGCCGACGATCGAAGCGATGGTGGCGGTGGGGGCGATGGCCACCAGCAGGGAATTGCGCAGGCCGGTGCGGCGGATTTGTTCGCGGAGCTCGTTCCAGCGGGCGGGATCTTCCGGCGTGACGCCCCACAGATCGAACTGCAAAACGCCTTGCGCGGCGCGGGTCTCCGCGAATGCGGGATGCGGACCGAATTCGGCGGCGAGGGCTGAGGAGCGGGCCAGTGCGTGATAGTAAATCTCTTCCTGAATTTTTTGGGAGAGCCGGCGAGATTCGGGAGCGTCGAACGGCAGGCGCAGAGAGAAGAACAAGTCCTGCAAGCCCATTACGCCGAGTCCCACCGGGCGCCAGCGGCGATTGGCGGTACGGGCGGCGGAGATGGGATAGAAATTGATGTCGATCACGCGATCCAGGAACGTCACCGCGACGCGCACGGTGTTGGCCAACTTCGCGAAGTCGAACGCTCCGCCGGTGACGTGCTTGGCGAGATTGATCGAGCCCAGATTGCAGACCGCGGTTTCCTGTTTGGAGCTGACTTCGGTGATTTCGGTGCAGAGATTCGAAAGGTGGACGACGTTGGCGGCATCGGCGGTCTGGTTTGATTTCAGATTGCATGCGTCCTTGAAGGTCATCCATCCGTTGCCGGTTTCCGCCAGCACCTTCATCATTCGCGCATACAGTTCGCGCGCTTTTACCTGGCGCACGAATAGTTTTTTCGACTCGGCCTCGACGTAGGCCGCTTCAAAGGCTGCGCCGGTGAGGTCCGGAAGCTGCGGGACGATCTTGGGATCGAAGAGCGACCAGGCGCCGCCGGCTTCCACGCGCTTCATGAATAGATCGGGAATCCAGTTGGCCAGGTTGATGTTGTAGGTGCGCTGGGCGTTGTCCCCGGCGTTGTCGCGTAACTCCAGAAATTCCTCAATGTCGGCGTGCCACGGCTCGAGGTACACGCAGCAGGCGCCCTTGCGCTTGCCTCCCTGGTTCACCGCCGCGACCGAAGAATCCAGAGTTTTGAGCCAGGGCACGACGCCTTTGGAGTGGCCGTTGGTGGCGCGGATCAAGGAACCGCGGGAGCGCACGCGGTGAAACGCCAGGCCGATTCCGCCGGCGAATTTCGAGAGCATGGCGACGTCTTTGTATTTGTCGTAGATGGCTTCCAGATTGTCAGCGGGCGAATCGAGCAGGTAACACGATGACATCTGCGCGTGGCGCGTGCCGGAATTGAAGAGGGTGGGCGAGCTGGGCATGTATTCGTGTTCGGAGAGCAGGCGGTAGAACTCGATGGCTTCGGCAACGTTGCAGGAGAGCCCGCAAGCGACGCGCAGGAAGAAGTATTGCGGCGTTTCCAACACATCGCGGGTCTCGGGATTGCGGAGCAGGTAGCGGTCGTAGACGGTGCGCACGCCAAAATACTCGAAGAGGCCGGAGCTGCGCGGGGTGATCGCGTCGTTCAACTTGCGGGAATTTTCGGTGACGAATTTGGCCAGATCTTCGGAAACCAGGCCGTGCTGTTTGCCGGATGTTACCGATTGGGAGAAGGAATAGATGTCCTGATTGGCGACCTCTTTGTCGATTACGCCGAGCAGCAGGCGCGCGGCGAGGCGCGAATATTCAGGCTCTTCGGAAATTAATGAGGCGGCGGTCTGGATGGAAAGCAGGTCGAGTTCCTTGGTGGTGGCGCCGTTGAATAAGCCGCCGATGGTTTTGCTGGCGACGCGCATGGGATCGAGGTTTTCGAGTCCCGCGCAGCAGCGTTCCACCGCGCGCACGATCTTGCTTACGTCGGCGTTTTCCAGAGAGCCATTGCGTTTGCGGACCTGCATCACCGAGTTTTTCGAGGGTGCGGGAAATGACGAACCGGAATCTGCGAACGACGATTGCGCCGGAGTGGGAACTGCAGCTGAGGCTGCCATATAAAAATCCTTCGGAGCCGACGCGAGAAGCAGGAAATGGGATGGGCGGAATCTAGAACGCGCCAAGCCATCGCCAACCTCCCCGCGGAGGCTCGCAAAATTTTTGCACGCCGGGAATGGCGTGGCGCTGGCAGGTCTTCGGACTTGCAGGCGAACTCGGCGAGTGACGGCCGAGGCTACTACTAACCCAAGCTTCCCGATCCGTGAGAGGAGCAGTGCTCGTGCGGGTGTTCGTTCCTGCTTACCGCTGCGGGGCAGTCCCGGAATCGCACCGGGTTCCCTTTAGGCGTTCCATCCATGGGAACGCCACCAGCTGACAACCGCAATATATGGTGTGGGGGCGCGCGCGTCAAGCCAAATGTAGTGGTGGGTTAGCGGGGCGTGGGTTTTGCGGAACGGGTGCGAAAGGGCGCGGCGCCGGACTTGGCAGTTCTCTTGCGTGAAGGCTATTCGATCATTCCTTTGTACATGGCCATCCCGACCGCCGCGTTCATTCCGATTTTTTCGAGAGCTTGCACTTCGCGGTGGCTGCGGATTCCTCCGGCGGCGGTGATGGGAAGCCGGGTGACTCGGCGCAATTGGCGGAACCACAGCAGGCTGGTGCCTTGCATGGTTCCTTCGTTGTCGACGTAGGTGGCCAAAAACTCCGCGCAATACGGTTCGAGTTGGGGGATTACGTCCTCGGCGCGCAGTTTCTCGCGAGTGCGCCAGCCATGGCTGACGATTTGGCCTTTCATGGTGTCAATCGCCACGATGAGATTGTTTTTCCCAACACGCGCCGCCAGCTTCTCCAGGAACTTCGTCGCGACTTTGCCATTTTCAAATGCGGCGCTGCCGACGATCACTTTCTCCGCGCCCCATGAAAGGATTTTCTCGGCGCGGGCCGCGGTGCGAATGCCGCCGCCCACGCGCACTTTCGTTTTTGATTTCGCGCAGAGCACTTTGATCCAGCGGCCGTTGCTTCCGCGGCGCAAGGCGGCGTCGAGGTCGATCACGTGCATGGTGGGATATTTTTGGAATCGCGCGAGCAAACCGAGAACGTCGTCGACGCTGAGGGCCAGGCGCCGTCCGCGGACTAATTGCACGGCGCGGCCGCCCTGCAAATCGATGCACGGCACGATCATGCGGAGAACTCCTGGCGAACCGGCACGCCGTGCCCGGCCAAGTATTGTTTCAATGCGGCGATCGATTCGGTTTCGCTGTGGAAGATCGAGGCGGCCAGGCCGGCGTCGGCGTTGCCTCGCGTGAAAACGTCCAGAAAATCCTGGAAAGTCCGCGCGCCGCCGGAAGCGATCACTGGGACGCGCACCGATTGGGCGATCGCCGAGGTCAGTTCGCAATCGAATCCGCTGCAGGTGCCGTCGCGATCGATCGAGGTGAGCAGAATTTCTCCCGCGCCGAATTCGACGCCTTTGCGGGCCCATTCCAGGGCGTCGAGGCCGGTGGCCTGTTGTCCTCCGCGCACGAATACGCGCCACGAATCGGCTGCGCGGCTCACGTCCATCGCCAGCACCACTGCCTGCGACCCGAATTGACTGGCGAGCTCGGAGATTAGTTCCGGGCGTTCGACCGCGGCGGTGTTGACGGTGACTTTGTCCGCGCCGGCGCGCAGCACCGCTTGGCCGTCTTCGAGTTCGCGAATGCCGCCGCCTGCGGTCAGCGGAATTTGCAGTTGGCGCGCCACGCGGCGAATGGTCTCGAGAAACGTGGGGCGGCCATCGCGCGAGGCGCGAATATCCAGAACCACCAATTCATCGGCGCCCTCGCGGTTGTAGCGGCCTGCCAGTTCCTCGGGATCGCCCATGTCTCGCAGGCCCTTGAACTCGACACCTTTCACCACGCGGCCGGCATCGACGTCGAGGCAGGGGATTATGCGGCGCGCCAGGGTCATCGGGTCGACTCCAGGAAGTTGCGCAGCACGCGCGCGCCCGCCGCGCCGGATTTTTCCGGATGGAATTGAACTGCGGACAGGTTCTTACTTTCGACCACGGCTGCGAACGGCGTGCCGTGATCGCAAACCGCGACGGTCTGCCCGGGTTCATTCGTCGCGGCGTAGGAATGCGCGAAATAAAAATAGGTGTTCGCGGGGAGATCGCCCAGCAAACGGCTCTCGCGCAGGCGGCGCACCTGGTTCCAGCCGATATGCGGAAGCTTCACGGTGCCCGGCAACTCTTTCACCTCGCCCGGAAGCAGGCCGAGGCCAACGTCTCCGGGCGCTTCTTCACTGGAAGCGAACAGAGCTTGCAAGCCAACGCAGATGCCCAAAATCGGCACTCCTTTTTCGTACGCCTCGCGCATTGGGGCAAACAGGTTTGCGCCGTGGAGGCCGGTAATCGCCGCGGAAAAGTGGCCGACGCCGGGGAAAACGATTCGCTCCGCGCCGCGCAGGTGCTCCGGCGCGGTGGCACGCTGCGTTTCCGCTCCGAGCGATTGCAGCGCGCGTTCGACGGAGGGAAGATTTCCCGCGCCGTAGTCGACTACGGTAATTTTCATAGCATTCCCTTGGTGGAGGGCAGCAGCCGCTGGAGTTGGCGGTCGCGAGTGATGGCGAAGCGCAGCGCGCGCGCGAACGCCTTAAAAATCGATTCGACTTGGTGGTGCGACGATCGCCCGTACATTAGTTTCACGTGGACGTTGGCGCGCGCGGCCTGTGCAAAGGCTTGAAAAAAATCTTCCACCAGTTCGGTCTGAAAATCGCCGACCAGCCGGGCCGCAGGCTTGAACTGATAGACGCACGCCGAGCGGCCGGAGAAATCCAGCGCCACCGCGGCGAGGCAATCGTCCATCGGCATCAGGTAATATCCAGCGCGCAAAATGCCGCGCTTCGATCCCAGCGCTTTCTTGATGGCTTCGCCCAAAACAATTCCCACGTCTTCGATGGTGTGATGCTGGTCGACGTGCAAATCTCCTTTCGCGGTGATGTCCAGGTCGATCGCGCCGTGGCGGGCAATCTGTTCGAGCATGTGATCGAAAAAATGGATTCCGGTGCTGATCCGGGCGACGCCCCGGCCGTCCAGATTCATGCGCACGAGAATGTCGGTTTCCTTGGTTTGGCGGTGGATGGTTGCCTTTCTCATTTGCTGCTCGCTCCCTGACGTCAATACTTCTAAATGCAAACCGGTTGCCGCCAAGAGTGACGGCGCTACAAGCCCTTGTAACTCCGCCGGCGAGACTTGTTGTCGCCCAGACGCGCCGTTCGGTCGACTACCGCGCTCGCCGCGCTCGCTTCAATTCCGCTAGCAGGCGGCGCATTTGCGGCGGCGTTCCGAAGGTAATACGCGCGTAGCCGGCGCCATCAAAATCGCTGGAGCGATCGCGGATCAGAATCCCGCGCCGGGAGAGTTCCGCGACGATCTCTTTCATCCGCGGGCCGAAATTCACCAGAACAAAATTCGCGGCGGTTGGAAAGAAGGGAAGCTGTAACGCCACCAGACCCTTTTCGAGTATCGCGCGCCCGCGGCGAAGCTCCCGCATGGTGCGTTGGAGAAACGCTCGGTCGCGCACCGCCGCCGATGCCGCCACCAGCGCCGCGGCGCTCACCGGATAAGGAGACTGGGCTTTGCGCGTGACCGCGGCCACATCGCGATGAACGAACAAACATCCCAGCCGCAAGCCGGCAAGTCCGAATGCTTTCGAGAATGTTCGCGTGACCACCAGATTCTTGAAGCGGCGGATCCACGGGATCACCGTAACGCCGCAAAAATCGAAATAGGCCTCATCGACGACGAGAATCGTCCCCGGCGCCTGTTGCAGAAAACTGCGCAGGGCGGCCGGCGGGACCAGGGTGCCGGTGGGATTATTGGGATTTGCCAGAAAAAATACTCGCGGCGCTTTTCGCAGCGCCGCGGTTACCTCTGCGGTGGGGAATCGCATTTCCGCGTCGTAACGAACGGTTTCGACGCGGGCGCCAGCCAGCTCGGAATAGAAGCGGTACATGGCGAAAGTGGGCTCGACGATCAGGACGGACTGGCCGGGTTCGACGTACGTGCTGACCACCAGGTTCAGCCCTTCATCGGTGCCGTTGGTAAACAGCATCTCTTCCGGCGCCACTTGAAAATATTTGGCGACCTCCCGGCGAGCCCTCTCTTGCTCGGGATAAGCGGATATCGCGGTCGAGCCGAGCTTCGCCAGCGCGCGCCGCACCGCGGGCGAGCAGCCCATGGGATTTTCGTTGAAGTCCAAACGCAGCTTTTCCCATCGCCCCTCGAGTGGCGGTTTGTACGGACGCATCGCTGTGACGGCGCTTCGCGGCTCGATCGCGACGGCAGGAATGTTTGAGCGCTTCATTTCCGCACCTCGATCGATAGGCCATGCGCGAGCAAGCCCTCCGCTCGAGCCAATTCCTGGGTGGCCGCGGCCATCGCCGCGAAGCCTCGAGCAGTAACTTCCTGAACGCTGAGGCACTTCACGAAATCCGACGCGGAAAGGCCGCCGCGCGTGCGCGCCACGCCATTGGTCGGCAAGGTGTGGTTCGTGCCGCTCATATAGTCGCCAAAGGATTGCGCGCTGGCATCGCCGACGAAAATGCTCGCCGCGGAGTCGATTCGATCGAGGAATTTCCCGGCGCTGCCGGCAAGAGTGAGGTGCTCGGGCGCAAAGGCGTTCACGAACTGGATGGCATCGCGAATATCGCTGGCCACCAGCACCGCGCCACGGTTGGCCAGCGAACGCCACGCAGGATTCGAGCGGGGAAGTGGCGCCAGTTGGCGCTGGATCTCTGCCACAACGGATTTCCCGAGCTTGGCGGAAGTGGTTAGCAACAGCGCCGTTGCGTCGGGATCGTGTTCTGCCTGTGCCAGCAGGTCCGCAGCGATAAACCGCGGATCGCCGTCGTTGGAAAGCACGATTGCCTCGGTGGGGCCTGCCAGCAGGTCGATCGCGCAATCCATGCTCACCAATCTCTTGGCCGCAGCGACGTAACGATTGCCGGGGCCAAAAATCTTATCGACGCGCGCGACCGACCGCGTGCCGTAGGCCAGCGCGGCGATGGCTTGCGCGCCGCCGATTCGTGCCACGTGGCGCACACCCAGGTAGCCTGCCGCCGCGAGAAGGGAATCGCCCGGTTGCGGGCTGGTGACGACAATTTCGCGCACACCGGCTATTTGCGCCGGAATCACCGTCATGAGCAATGTGGAAACCAGCGAATGGCGCCCGCCGGGAATATAGCAACCAATCCTGTGAATCGGACGAACGAGCTGGCCCACCTGCACGCCCGGCTCGGTGTGGATGGTCCATTCCTTGGGCAACTGGCAGTGCGCCACGGCACGAATATTTCGCGCCGCATGCGCCAACGCTTCCAGAAACTTCTTGTCCACCCGGCGCGTGGCTTGCGCGATCTCTGCGGGCGATACCCATAGGTTGTTCGGCCCGAGCGAAAGCCGATCCAGCCGGCGCGTCCACGCGAAGAGAGCGACGTCGCCCCGCCGGCGCACGTCGGCCACAATGCGAGCCGCCACGCGTTCGGCAGCGCGATCGGTGGAGCGTCGCGCGGTAAGGAGCCTGGCGGCCCTCGCTTTGGTGAGTGCGAAGATTCGCATCAGAGCACGATCTTGTTCAGCGGATACTCCACGATGCCTTCGGCGCGCGCGGCTTTCAGCTTGGGAATTAACTGGCGCACGATTTTTTCTTCCACGATGACGTTAATGGCCACCCACGCCGGATCGCTGAGCGGCGCGACGGTCGGGCTATTCAGCGCGGGCAGCGCGGCCAGAACCGCTGGAAGGTCCACGGTGCGCACGTTTAGCATCATCCCCACACGGTTATACGCGGCAATCGCTCCCTGCAATAGGAGCATGAGATTTTCCATCTTTTCACGCTTCCATGGATCGCTATACGCGCCGTGATTGGCGATGAACCACGGCGCAGACTCCAAAAGCGTATCTACGATTCGCAAATGGTTCGCGCGCAGCGAAGATCCCGTCTCGGTGACCTCGACAATGGCGTCCGCCAACTGCGGCACCTTCACCTCGGTCGCTCCCCACGAGAACTCCACCTGTGCCTTCACGCCATGCTTCTCGAGATATTTCTGGGTCATACGCACCGCCTCGGTGGCGATGGTCTTGCCCTCCAGATCGCGCACGCTTTGCGCGGTGGAGTTTTCCGCTACCGCCAGTACCCAGCGAACCCGCCCCAGCCCGGTCTTCGAATACACCAGCTCGCTCAACTCCGCCACCTGGGCGCCGGTCTCGAGCACCCAGTCCTTGCCGGTGATTCCGGCATCCAGCGCGCCGGTCTCCACGTACCGCGGCATTTCCTGGGCGCGAACCAGCATGCATTCGATTTCCGGGTCGTCGGTGGCGGGGAAATAGCTGCGCGAATTTACGGCGATCCGCCAGCCCGCGCGCGCGAAAAGCTCGAGTGTGGATTCCTGCAAACTTCCTTTAGGTATTCCCAGCTTGAGGCGGCTCATTGGCTCTTTTTCTCTCCGTAGATTTCTTCCGGCGCCACCGCTCGCTCGGCGATCACCATTTCGCTGCCGTCCGCGTTCAATCGGCGAAAAAAGCAGCTGCGATAGCCTTCGTGGCAGACTGCCGTGCCGGCCAGTTCCACGCGCGCCAGGATGGCATCGCGATCGCAATCAAAGCGCAGCTCGCGCAGCAGCAATTTCTGGCCGCTGCTCTCACCCTTGGTCCACAGCTTTTGGCGCGAACGGCTGAAAAACGTGACCGAGCCGGTGCGCATGGTGACCTCCAGGGCCTCGCGATTCATAAAACCGAGCATCAAGACCTCGCCCGATGCGGCGTCCTGCACGATTGCCGGGATCAGTCCAGCGTTCTTCTGGAAATCGAGTTCCACGGTTGCCCCCAAATGGCGCCCTTAAAAACAAAAAGCCCGCTGGCGCTTGCCGCGCCAGCGGGCAGATGAGTTCAGCTAACCTTCAGCCTAACCACACCGCCGCGGGCGAGGATCGGTATGATGATGGTGGTGATGGCTAGAAATGTGCGCCCGCAATTTCATGACAATTTGAATTTAGGGGAGGGCCTACCGATTGTCAAGCGCTATTGGCTGAGGTCACGACGGCGATACCGGCATGCAACTAAAGGGCTGCTCAGCGTTAGCCGGCAGCCCTTCATTTTTCAAGATGCTGTGAAACGCGATGCTTACTTGCCGTTGGGCAGTGGGACGTTGCGCAGGTTCTTCACAGCCGGCGCCACTTTCTTTCCCAGCGAAGCGCCCTTCTTGCCGCCCTTCATTGCTTTCTTGGTTGCCATAATCGTTCACCTCTCCCGTAAGATGGGCCGCTGTGCGGCCTGGATTTTACTGCCTGGAACTCTGCGTGGTGCTGGCCCCGAAAAACCGTGCCTGACTGCAAATCTCTATTTCCAACTTACCTTCAGATTGCGCACAAGAGGCTGCTCTTTCCTCTCGAGCTTTTTGGCCTTCAGGGACCTCGCTGATTTAACCGGAGTTTTTTTGGTCGCCATCGCTACTTCCCCTCGAGCTTTGTCTCTATCGAAGCAGACGCACTGTCCAGTGCAATTTCTCTACCAAACTCGCGCCCTCCGAACCATTTGCGTAAGCACTGTAAAACAAAGCAGTTGACGTTTCCAGGGCATGAACCCGCAGCGCGTGGAGACCCGGCCGGGTTGAATTAGTCAGTTTCCTGAGTTGAATTTTTCAAGCGCGGCGATTGGCAAGATGCCGTGGGTCTTGGTGGTGAGGAGTTGGCAGCAAAAAGAAAGGGCTGCGCGGTGTTAGCCGGCAGCCCCGTTCTTTCAGAATGCTTTGAAACTCGATGCTTACTTGCCGTTGGGCAGTGGGACGTTGCGCAGGTTCTTCACGGCCGGTGCGATTTTCTTGTCCAACGAAGCGCCCTTCTTGGTGCCCTTCACTGCAGTCTTAGTCGTCATAGTCGTTCACCTCTCCTATAAGATGGGCCGCGGTGCGGCCTGAAATTTACTGCCTCGAACTCGACTTGGTACTAGTCCCAAACTTTGCCCGATTGCCGAACTCTACCAGCGCGTCAACAGGTTACGAATGGCGGGTTGCTCTTTTCTTTCGAGTTTCTTGGCTTTCGGGGACTTCGCTGACTTAACCGGTGTCTTTTTTTCGGTCATCGTCTTTCCCCTCTAAGTTTTGTCTCTGTCCCAGCAGACACTTTGTATAATGCAATCGACCTGCCAAACTCGCGAGCGGCTGCGCCAAATCGTAATTCGTTAGAAATAGGCCAGTTACGGCACGCGGCCTCGCCGATCAGCAACAGCCCCAGGCCGGTGAGGGTTGAATTAATCAGTTGGCAGGTTGAATTTTTCAAGTGCGGCAGATGGCGGAATGCGGCGGTTCTGGCGACGAGGAGTTGGCAAAGCAAAAAGAAAGGGCTGCGCGGTATTAGCCGGCAGCCCTTTCTTCTTTCAGATGCTTTGAAGCTCGATGCTTACTTGCCGTTGGGCAGTGGGACGTTGCGCAGGTTCTTCACGGCCGGCGCGATTTTCTTGTCCAACGAAGCGCCCTTCTTGGTGCCCTTCACTGCAGTCTTGGTTGCCATAGTCGTTCACCTCTCCTGTAAGATGGGCCGCGGTGCGGCCTGAAATTTACTACCTCGAACTCGACTCGGTACTGGTCCCAAAAACCCTGCCCGGCTGCCGAACTCTACCAGCGCGTTACCAGGTTACGAATGACGGGCTGCTCTTTTCTTTCGAGCTTTTTGGCTTTCGGGGACTTCGCTGACTTAACCGGTGTCTTTTTTTCGGTCATGATCTTTCCCCTCTAGCTTTTGTCTCTGTGCCAGCAGACACTTTATATAATGCAATCAACCTGCCAAACTCGCGAGCGACCCCTCAAAATCGTAACTCATTCTAAATAATAGAGTTGCGGCGCCATGCCGCCTCAGTCTCCAACGGCCCCAGGTCGCCAGCGGTTGAATTAGTCAGTTAGTGGGTTGAATTTTTAAACCTGGGGATCAACCGAGCCCGAGGGCGACTCCCTCGGGAACTTTCGGCGGCCTCGACGGGCAGCCGCTGGCATGCCGCAGACCGAATCAGCCTCGGCAGAACGGGCAGGGCAGTTATAGACTCGGGGCATGGCCTTGCCGACCGCAATCACCCGAGCTATCTGGGATCGTCTGCTGGGCGAGGCGCGCAAGGATCCCGGTATCGAGTGTTGTGGACTGCTCGGCGGCCGGGAGGGTACGGTAACCTCGATTTATCCGGCGCCCAATGACCTAGGCAGCGCCACCGCCTACGAGATCGCTCCGGCCGAACTATTTCGACTGATGCGCGAAATCCGGGCTGCCGGGGAGGAATTCTGCGGGATTTACCACTCGCATCCGATGGGCGAGAACCGGCCATCTCGACGCGATTTGGAGTTGGCCTACTACCCACAGGTCGCCTACGTGATCGTGTCGCCGCGGGGCGATACTCCCAGCCCGGTGCGGGCATTTTGGATCGAGAGCGAAGTGGTGACGGACCTGAAGCTTCAGATTATCTAGCGTTTATCGCGGCGAAATTCGCTACCGCTTGACTCCACCGGCATGCACCTGCAGCGCCGCTTCCGCCTGGGCCAGGCGCCGGGGATACAGCGGAAATCGTGCCGTGAGCGCCAGCACTTCCTGCCGGACGCGCTGTTCGGTCGCCGCGTCGTTCAGGTTGGTCAGCACGTCGGAGATCCACGACGCGATTTGATCCATCTCCGCTTCGCGCATGCCGCGGGTGGTAACCGCAGGACTGCCGACGCGCATGCCTCCCGGCTTCATCGGGGGCAGGGGATCGAAGGGAATGGCGTTCTTATTTACGGTGATCGCCGCGCGGTCGAGGGCCACTTCCACATCGCGCCCGGTGAGCCCGCGGGCTTGCAGGTCGACCAGAAAGACGTGATTGTCGGTGCCGCCACTGACGATGCGAAACCCGCGCTTGGCCAGCCCCTGCGCCAAAGCGTTGGCGTTGGCGATCACTTGCTTCTGATATTCGCGAAAGTCCGGCTGGATGGCTTCCCGGAAGCAGACCGCTTTGGCGGCGATGATGTGTTCGAGCGGGCCGCCCTGGGTGCCGGGAAAAGTGGTGCGGTCAAGGTCCTTGGCGTATTGCGCGCGGCAGAGCACCATGCCGCCGCGTGGTCCGCGCAGGGTCTTGTGGGTGGTGCTGGTAACGAAATCCGCGTGCGGCACGGGATTGGGATGCAGGCCCGCGGCGATGAGCCCGGCGATGTGGGCCATATCGACGAATAGCATCGCGCCAATGCCGCGCGCAATCTCGCCCAGCCGCGCGAAATCAATGATGCGGGAATACGCGCTGGCGCCGCAAACCACCATCTTCGGACGGTGTTCCTTCGCCAAGCGGTCTACCTCGTCGTAATCGATTCTCTCGGTTTCCTTGGTCACGCCGTAGGCGACGAACTTGTACATCTTTCCCGAAAAATTCAGAGGATGCCCATGGGTCAGGTGTCCGCCATGCGCCAGGTTCATTCCCAGGACGGTGGCGCCGGGCTCGATCGCGGTCATATACACGGAGATATTGGCCTGCGTCCCGGAATGCGCCTGCACGTTGGCGTGTTCTGCGCCGAAGAGTTGCTTGGCGCGGTCGATCGCCAGTTGCTCTACCTTATCGGCATTCTCGCAGCCGCCGTAGTAGCGCTTGCCCGGATAACCTTCGGCGTATTTATTGGTGAAGACCGATCCCATCGCCTCCAGCACCGCTTCCGAGACGAAGTTCTCCGAAGCGATCAGCTCGATTCCGTTCGATTGGCGGACCACCTCTTCAAACACCGCCGCGGCCACTTCGGGGTCCGACTCGGAGAGCGAGCGGCCCATTCTGCGGGATTGGTCAGTTTCGATGGTCATCATTAGCTCCGTAAGCGTGGATGCGCAGCAGGGCGGAGGAAAAATGAATTTTCGGTCCGAGCAACAATCTTAGCGGAGGCGAATGTTCAATGCAATCGGCGCGGGCAGAGTGGAGAGGCGAGTCGAGTTGACATCATCCCACGCGTCTCATAACCTGATGTCCTCGCGACGCCCATCGCCCGAAGCTCGAACCGGATCGGAATCCCGCACTCGAGAATGGAATGTTTACAGGCGCGTCGCAGATTGGAATCCTAGAACATGGCGGAACAGAAACTTCCCACTCGCGCGGAAGATTTTTCGGAGTGGTACAACCAGCTGGTCTTGAAGGCCGAGCTGGCGGACTACGCGCCGGTGCGCGGGTGCATGATCGTCCGGCCCTATGGCTGGGCGCTGTGGGAAAACATCCAGCAATCGCTGGACAAGCGCTTCAAGGCCACTGGCCACGTCAACGCGGCGTTTCCGCTGTTGATCCCGCGCAGTTTTATCGATAAAGAGCAGTCGCACGTGGCCGGATTTTCGCCCGAGCTGGCGGTAGTGACCCACGGGGGCGGCGAAAAACTGGAAGAGCCATTGGTGATTCGCCCCACCTCGGAGACCATCATCGGGCATTCCTACGCCAAGTGGATTCAGTCCTACCGCGATCTGCCGGTGCTGATCAATCAGTGGAACAGCGTGGTGCGCTGGGAATTGCGCACCAAACTTTTCCTGCGCACCCTGGAATTTTTCTGGCAAGAAGGGCACACCGCCCACGCCACGCTGGAAGAAGCGGAATTCGAGACCCGCCAGATGCTCGATATTTATGCGGACTTCGCCATCCGCGAAGCCGCGGTTCCGGTGATCCCCGGACGGAAGTCCTCTTCGGAGCGTTTTGCCGGCGCCAACGAGACCTTTTCGATCGAAGCGATGATGGGCGACGGCAAAGCGCTGCAGTCGGGCACTTCGCACAATCTGGGCCAGAACTTCGCGAAAGCGTTTGAAATTCGCTATCTCGATAAAACCGGAAATCTGCAGCATTGCTGGACCACTTCGTGGGGGCTATCCACCCGCTTCATCGGCGCCATCATCATGGTTCATGGCGACGACCAGGGCTTGATTCTGCCGCCACGCCTCGCGCCGATCCAGGTGGTGGTGGTACCGATCTATAAGACCGACGACGAGCAGAAGTTGGTGATGGAAGCCGCGCGCAGAATTCGTGCCGAGCTGGTGGCCGCGGATATTCGTGTGAAGGTTGACGAACGGGAAGGTTCGAGCCCCGGTTTCAAATTCAACGACTGGGAAATGCGCGGGGTGCCCCTGCGCATCGAGTTGGGACCCAAGGACATCGCCAAGGGGACTGTGGTGCTCGCGCGTCGCGACCGCCCGGGCAAGGAAGGGAAGGCCTTCGTCCCGCAAGCGGGATTGACCGACGCGGTGAGCGCGCTGCTGGTGGAGATTCAGCAGGCGCTATTCGACCGCGCGCTGGCGTTCCGCCAGGCTAATACGTTTGAGCCCAAAGAATACGGCGAACTGAAGGAAATCGTGGAAAAGGGATTCGCGTTCGCCTACTGGTGCGGCAACGCGGCCTGCGAAGAAAAAGTGAAAGAAGACACTAAGGCCACGCTGCGATGCATTCCGCTTGAGCAGGATACCGCTCCGGGCCGCTGCCTGGTCTGCAACGAAGCGGCCGCGGAGAAAGCCTACTTCGCGAAGGCCTACTAGCGCGGCACGCCCCGACGCTGGGCGCAGCCGCGGCTAGAAAGGTTTTTCGTCCGCGCTCGGTCCGTAAATCGACGGCACCGGAACGTCGAGCAGCCGCAAATACACCGACAGTTGCCCGCGATGATGATAGATATGGTTCATCATGATGTTACGAACGAACGCGGCGCGGGGAATCGCCATAATCGTCTTTCCGTCTTTTGTCATCGTTATCGTCGACGCCATTCTGGCGTCATCGAATGACCCCACCACGTCTTTTACCTTCTGAGCGCTGGTCGCGAAAGTATCCAGAATGGCCTGTCGGGTCGGCGGGGGCAGTTTCGGGGTGGGACCAAAATCGTGAAGGTCTTTTAGCGCCACCTCCGAGAGAACCAGCGGCGAGTAAGCGATGTGCATTCCCAGTTCGCCGAGGCTCATCGACTTCGGATGCGGTTTCCAGTCGACCTTGTCTTCAGGTATGCGCTCGAGCACGCGCTGGGTGGTCTTCGATTCATGTTCAATCTCGGCCAAAAGGGCGTTTGCCAACGGCATCGCGGTTCCTCCTGTGGTTACGAAAAGTATCTTCTTGCGCGAATGATACTACGCCAGCGGCGCCGCGAGCTGCCGAATCGGTTCGTGCAATTTGCTCATCACCTGGGCGAAGGCTTCGAGCGTGAGGGACTGCGGACCATCGGACAGCGCGCGCTCCGGGCAAGGGTGAACCTCGATAATTAAGCCGTCCGCGCCGATGGCTAGCGCCGCGACCGATGCGACCGGGACCAGGCTTCGCCGACCGGTGGCGTGCGAAGGGTCGACAATCACCGGAAGATGCGACAGTTCCTTCGCCAGCGCCACGCCGGCGAGGTCCAGGGTATTGCGCAGCTCGGATTCGAAGGTCTTAATCCCGCGCTCGCACAGCACTACGTTCCCGTTTCCTCCCGCCAGCAGATATTCGGCAGCCAGCAGCCACTCCTTTACCGTGGCCGAAGGCCCGCGCTTCAGCAGAATCGGCCGCTTGCTGCTGGCCAGGCGCCGGAGCAGCGGATAATTCTGCATGTTGCGTGCGCCTACCTGCAGCATGTCCGCGTATTCACTGACCAAGTCCACTTCCTCGGTGCCCATCACTTCGGTTACGATCGGCAGGCCCGTTTCGTTGCGCGCTTCTTTCAGAAGTTCGAGCGCCTCGATGCCCAGCCCCTGAAAATCGTAAGGAGAAGTGCGCGGCTTGTAGGCCCCGCCACGCAACAGGTGCGCGCCGGCCGCCTTCACGCCCCGCGCGGTTTCCAGAATTTGTTCGCGGGATTCCACCGAACACGGCCCGGCAATCACCACCGCGCCGCCGCCGCCGATCTTCACTCCGCCGACATCGACCACCGTCCGCACCGGATGAAATTGAAGGCTCACCAGCTTGAACGGATGCGAGACGGCGATAATTTCGTCCACACTCGGCGCCACCGCCAGGGCCTCGAGTTGGTTGCGGTGCTGGTTGCTGTTGCCCACCACGCCGATCACCGTATTTTCAACCCCGCGGATGAGCCGCGCCTGGCAGCCGCACTCCTCGATCCGCTTGACGATGTGTTGGATCTGCTCCTCGGTTGCTCCGGACGACATTTTGATGATCACGATCGAGCCCCTTTGCCGCTCTTGAAATTTTCTTCCGCCTGCGCATGGGCCGGATAACATCCCAGCACACGCAGGTCTTCGGTGCATTGCTTCAGTTCTTCGAGCGCGTTAGCGGTGTCCGCATCGCGCAACGACGCCTGCAAATCCACGTAAAACCGGTACTGCCATGGGCTGCCGGGAATCGGCCGGCTTTCAATCTTCATCAGGTTGATCTTGCGTCGCGCAAATATTTCCAGCGCCCGGCTCAGCGCTCCGGGAAGATGGCTCACCTGAAATGCCAGCGACAGCTTGTCGGCTCCTTCCGGAACCGGGCATGGCGGAACCAACAGCAGGAAGCGCGTGTAATTCTCGCGGTGATCCTCAAGATGCTCGCGCAGAATTTGCCCGCCATAGATCGCTGCGGCGCGGCGTCCGGCGATCGCGCCGCGGGCCGGGTCGCGCTGCTCCATGATTTCGCGAACGCTCCCGGCGGTGTCGTCCTTGGCGATTCGTTTGATGCGCGGATGCACCCGGAAGAATTCCTCGCACTGCGCGAGCGCCACGGGATGCGATTCCACGGTGGCCAACGCCTCGATGCTCGAGCCGGGAATCCCGATCAAATTGTGCGCGATGGGCACCACCACCTCGCCGGTAATTTGCAACCTGCTCTGGAGCAGTAAATCGTATGACTGGTGGACCGAGCCCGCCAGGCTGTTTTCCATTGGCGCCAGCACCGCGTCGGCTGCGCCTTGTTCCACCGCCGAAAATAAATCGTCAAACGTTCGGCAGGGAACTAAGCCCACGCTTTCGCCCAGCAGCTTCACCGCCGCCTCTTCGCTGAAGGCGCCGCGTTCGCCTTGAAACGCCACTCGCGCGATCGTCTTCGTGTCCGTCGTAGTCATAAGTCGTGAGCGCACTCCGACAGCGCGCTTGATAACCCTAGAGCCCTAAAACAAAAAAGCCGCGCCTCCCGGGAGAGGTTCGCGGCCATCGAAAGCCTGGAATTTCTTCAGGTGCTAGGTGGTTGCCATAGCGCCGGCAGGCTTTCTTTCGCCGCTCCCTCGATAGAGGAAGCGGAACGTAAAGAGGAAGGCCTCAAATCGCCAGTGCGCCGCGCTACGTCGAATATTCATTTTGGTTCCGAGACGTAATGTAAGGGACGCCCGCAACGGTGTCAAGGAATTAGCCGGGCGAGAGTTCAGTCATAGCTCCGCCACACGTGGCGGCCAGAAATCCAATCTCAAGAACTGGACCGATTCCAGAGCTGGGCGGCCCTCAAAGAATCCTGAGTTTCATCTCGACCGCGAGCATCCTTGCCGATAAAGCGATATAAACAAGACTTATGACTCTACCAAGAACTATAAATTGGACTTGAGTGGATGAATGAAGTCCAATGTTAACCACGCCGGTGGTACCGGTGCGCACGACATACTGCGCACGGATCGCCCGGCAGTGCACAGGAAAACGGGACCCGACAACGAAATGACCGCCATGCGAAGTGACGCAATCAAGAAAGGCGTGTCGCGCGCCGGTGCGCGTGCCATGTTCAAAGCCGTCGGCCTCACCGACGCCGATATCGATAAGCCGCTGGTCGCCATCGCCAACACCTGGACCGAAATCACGCCCTGCAATCTGCACCTGCGCGATATTTCGGCCAAGATTAAGGAAGGCGTCCGTGCCGCCGGCGGCACGCCGCTGGAATTCAACACCATTGTCGTCTCCGACGGAATCTCGATGGGCACCGAGGGAATGAAATCATCGCTGGTCTCGCGCGAAGTGGTCGCCGATTCCATCGAGCTCGTGGTCCGCGGCCACCTCTTCGACGCGGTGATCGCCATTTCCGGGTGCGACAAGACCATCCCCGGCACAGTGATGGCCCTGGCCCGCCTCAATATCCCTTCGCTCATGCTCTACGGCGGATCGATCGCCGCGGGCCGGTTTCAAGGACACGACGTAACTCTGCAAGATGTGTACGAAGGAATCGGCGCGTGCGCTGCAGGCAAAATGAGCATCGCCGAACTAAAAGATTTGGAAGACCACGCTTGTCCGGGTGCCGGCGCGTGCGGCGGCCAATTCACCGCGAACACAATGTCCACCGCCATAGCTTTCCTGGGAATGTCGCCGCTGGGATCGAACGACGTCCCCGCCCTGGACCCGCGAAAGGCGCAGGTCGCCTTTGACTGCGGGAAGTTGGTGATGCAGCTGCTCAAGAATGATGTGCGGCCCAAGCAAATCATCACTCGCACCGCGCTCGAAAACGCGGTTGCTTCGATCGCCGCCACCGGCGGCTCAACCAACGGCGTTCTGCACCTCCTCGCCATTGCCCGCGAGATCGGCGTTCCGTTCACCCTCGAGGATTTCGATCGCGTCTCGGCCAAAACTCCCACCCTGGCGGACTTGAAGCCTGCCGGCCGATTCGTTGCCGTGGACATGCAGCATGCCGGCGGCGAGCGTTTGGTGGCCAAGCGGCTAATGGAAGCCGGCGTTCTGCAAGACTCGCCCACAGTTTCTGGCCGGTCGCTATTTGAGGAAGCACGCGACGCCCAGGAGACTCCGGGCCAGCAAGTTCTGCGGCCGCTCTCCAATCCGCTGAAGCCGCGTGGCGGGATCATGATTCTGCATGGCTCGCTCGCCCCGGACGGATGCGTGGTGAAGGTCGCGGGCACTGAGCGCGTCAAGCAGACCGGCCCGGCGCGAGTTTTCGATTCCGAAGAAGCCGCGTTCGCCGCGGTGCAGGAAGGCAAAATCAAAGCCGGCGACGTAGTGGTGATCCGTTACGAAGGCCCCAAGGGCGGCCCCGGCATGCGCGAAATGCTCGGCGTAACCGGCGCGATTATGGGCCAGGGGCTGGGGGATTCAGTCGCGCTGGTCACCGATGGCCGCTTCAGCGGCGCAACCCGCGGCCTGATGGTCGGCCACGTGGCGCCGGAAGCCGCAGCGGGCGGGCCGATTGCGTTCATCCGCGACGGAGACATCGTCACGCTGGACGTGAAAGCGCAGCGCCTCGACGTCGACGCCGATCTCGCCTCGCGCAAAGCTGGCTGGAAGCCGCCCGCACATCGCTACAAAACCGGCGCGCTCGCCAAGTACGCCTTTTTGGTTTCGTCCGCTTCCGAAGGGGCGGTTACCAGCAATTCGCTCCAAGAATAATTCCAAGGGGAGATTAGAGATGGCAAAAATGTACTGGGAAGCCGACGCCAAGCCCGAAGCTCTGGAGGGCAAGCGCATCGCGGTTCTAGGTTACGGCAGCCAAGGGCGCGCGCACGCGCTCAATCTGCGCGATAGCGGCTGCGATGTGGTTCTTGGCTTGCGGCCCAACGGGAAAACCTGGGTGCAATCTACCCAGGACGGATTCAGCCCGGTAACTCCCGCGGAAGCGGTGAAGGGCGCCGACGTAGTCATGATGCTCGCGCCGGATATGGCGCAGCCGGCCCTCTATCGCGATGCGGTCGCCCCGAATCTGAAAAAGGGCGCGCTTTTGCTCTTCAGCCACGGCTTCAACATTCATTACGGCACTATCAAGCCGCCGGCGGAAACCGACGTCGCCATGGTGGCGCCCAAAGGCCCTGGCAATCTGGTCCGCAGACAATACGAAGATGGCCGCGGCGTTCCGTGCCTGATCGCCATTCATCAGAATGCCTCCGGCACCGCGTTTGACAAGACCCTGGCCTACGCCCACGCCATCGGCGGCACTCGCCCCGGCGTGATCGAAACCACGTTCCCCGAAGAAACGGAAACCGATCTCTTCGGCGAGCAGGCCGTTCTGTGCGGTGGTATCACCGAACTCATCACCGCGGGATGGGAGACCCTGGTCGAAGCAGGGTATCAACCCGAGGCCGCCTATTTCGAATGCCTGCACGAAGTGAAACTGATCGTCGACCTGATCTACGAAGGCGGAATCACCCAGATGCTGAAGTTCATCAGCGAAACCGCCAAGTACGGCGACTTTTCCCGCGGCCCGCGCATCGTCGATGGCCACGTCCGCAAGGAGATGAAGAAAATTCTGGACGAAATTCAGTCGGGAGCGTTCGCCCGCGAGTGGATTAAGGAATATCAAGACGGCCTGCCAAACTACAACAAGTCGCTCGAAACAGATCTGAAACATCCCATCGAACGGGTGGGCGAGACATTGCGCGCCCAAATGTCGTGGCTGCAACCCAAAGCCAAGCCCGCGCAAGGAGTGCGATGAACGGAGCTCAATTCCTGGTGAAGGCCCTCGAAAAAGAGGGCGTGGACATTATTTTCGGCTATCCCGGCGGCGCGATCATGCCGGTCTACGACGCGCTGCTGGATTCCTCGATCCGCCACGTTCTGGTCCGCCACGAACAGGCCGCTGCCCTGGCTGCCGACGGTTACGCGCGCGCCACCGGAAAAGTGGGCGTGTGCATGGCCACGTCCGGTCCCGGCGCCACCAACCTGGTCACTGGCATCGCCAATTCGTTCATGGATTCGATTCCTGTGGTGGTGATCACCGGGCAAGTACCTACCCATCTCTTGGGGACCGACGCGTTCCAGGAAGTGGATATTTTCGGAATCACGCTGCCGGTGGTGAAGCACAGCTTTTTGGCGGCGCAGGGCGATGATTTAGGCTCCATCGTTCACCAGGCTTTTCACATTGCACGCTCGGGCCGGCCCGGTCCCGTTTTGATCGATTTACCGAAGGATATTGCGAACACCGTGGGCGATTTCCGTTTCGCCGATGCCAGCGGCTCCGACGATTTGGGCGAACCTCCGCAGGACGCGGTTGCTCGCGCCATCGAAATGATGCGCGAAAGCCGCCAGCCGGTAATCTATGCAGGCGGCGGAATCGGCATGGCCCAGGCCATCGACGAATTTCGCGACTTCGTCTCCGGCACCCGCATCCCGGTAGTTGCCACGCTCAAAGGCTTAGGCGCGCTGCCTACCGGCCATGAGCTTTTCCTGGGCATGATGGGCATGCACGGCAACAAAGCCGCCAACATCGCGGTGCAATCCTGCGACTTGCTGATTTGCACCGGCGCGCGCTTTGACGACCGTGCCACCGGAAAGCTCTCCGGCTTTGCTCCTCACGCGCGGGTGATTCACATCGATGCCGACCCCTCCGAAATCGGAAAATTGCGCCAGGCAGAGGCAGGCGTCACCGGCGACATGCGCCGGGCCCTGAAGCAGCTCACCATCCCGCTCGGCGAAATTCAGGAATGGCGCGAAGAGTGCGCCGCCAACAAAGCCTCCCATGCGTGGACCTATCCTCCGGACAGCCCGGAAGTTTCCGCCACCTGGTTTCTGAGCGAGCTTTCCCGGCAGGCCAACGAAAATACCATCATCGCCAGCGACGTCGGACAGCACCAGATGTGGGTCGCCCAGCACTGCTCGTTTTCAACGCCCCGCAATCATCTTTCCAGCGGCGGCCTGGGCACCATGGGGTTCGGCTTGCCCGCGGCGATCGGCGCGCAAATGGGACGTCCCGACGCCACGGTCGTCAACGTGACCGGCGACGGTTCGATCATGATGAACCTGCAAGAGCTCGCCACCCTCAAGCGCTACGACCTGCCCATCAAGATTCTGTTGTTCGATAACCACATGCTGGGCATGGTCCGCCAATGGCAGGAACTCTTTCATAACCGCCGCTACAGCGAAGTGGACCTCTCCGATAATCCGGACTTCGCCGCCGTCGCCCGCGCCATGGGCATTCCCGCCATTCGCGTGGAAGAGAGCAGCGAAGTGCAGCCGGCCATCGACCGCATTCTCTCCGAGCCGGGCAATTTGCTGGTTCACGTGATCATTCATTCGGAAGCCAACGTCTGGCCCATCGTTGGTCCCGGCAAATCGAACTCAGAAATGATGGAGGAACGGCGGCGATGAGCGCGACCACTTACCAAATTCGCTTGAAGCACGCAGAAGGTTCGCTAGTGCGCCTCTTAGGACTCGCCCGCCGTCGCCGCTTCGACGTCACCCACCTGATCGCCCATCCGTCTCCCGATGGCGATTTCCTGGATGTCCAAATGACCGTCGAATCCGACCGCAGCGAGTCCGTCCTGGCCCGCCAAATCGAAAATCTCCTGGACGTCACCCACGTCTCGATCGCCAACGACGGCTCCCCTGCGTTTTCTCAGGTAAGCGCCTCCGGCCGCTAGCCCTGGTTTTAACTCACGGTCAATGACGTACGGAAGGAGGCCTGGCCTCCGACGCCCGTAAGCCCCTAAGAATCTGGCAAATGGGCGGTTTGGGCCGCCGTGCCTTTACACCCCAGCTGGCCAGCTGAGCTCCCGAATTCATGCGCGGAACTAATCGGTTGCATCCATATTGTCGATTGTACTTAGCGCGGCCGTAGACGTACTAATGTACTGTGACAAGCTTGCCTTGGAGCGATCCGGTGGACCATGACGCGTGCGGCGTAGGCTTCGTCGCGCAACTGGGATCTCCCGCCTCTCGCGCAGTAGTCGAGCGCGCGCTCACCGCCTTACTCCGGCTTACCCATCGCGGCGGCGTCGACGCCGATGGATCGAGCGGCGACGGCGCGGGCTTGCTGGTGCCGATTCCCGATGCTTTCGTTCGCAAGTGTGCGCGCGACGACACTATTCAACTCCCCGAATCCTTTGGCCTTGGCATGGTCTTCCTCCCGCCAGGCAGCGAGACTCCCGCCCGCACCGCCATAGAATCGATCGCTGAAAAATCAGGTTTGCGCTGTCTGGGCTGGCGCATTGTGCCCACCAACCCCATGATTCTCGGCCCGCGCGCCCTGGCCACACTTCCCGTGATTCGCCAGTGTTACTTCGCGGCAATCGATCCGGCCGCCAATCTCGAACGCCTGCTGTTCCTGATGCGCAAGCGCGCCGAGGTCGACGCGGTTCCCGGAACGTATTTTTCATCCCTTTCGTCGCGCACCGTGGTCTACAAAGGACTGCTCGCGCCCTGGCAAGTCCCGGCGTTTTATCGCGACCTGGGTCTGCCAACTTTCACCGCGACGTCCGCGGTTTTCCACCAGCGCTATTCCACCAATACCAGCCCCACTTGGCGGCTTGCGCAGCCTTTCCGATACGTCGGCCACAATGGGGAGATTAATACCATTGGCGCCAATCGCCGCTGGCAGCGCGCTCGCCAGGCCGATTTTCGCCGCGAACTCGAAGCCGGCGATTGGTTGCGTGCGCTCGAAGAAGGCGTCAGCGATTCCGCCAGTTTCGACAACGCTCTGGAAAATCTGCTGCAACGCGGCTACAGCCTGGCCGCAGCGATTCTGCGCATGGTCCCGCCGGCATGGGAATCGGACAATACCCTCAGCCCGCGGCTGCGCCGCTATCTGGAAATTCAAGCCCGCGAGCAGGAGCCGTGGGACGGCCCGGCCGCCATGGTTTTCGGCGATGGCCGCATGGTTGGAGTAAAACTCGATCGCAATGGCCTGCGGCCAATGCGCTACACCCTCACCGCGGACGGCTTGCTGATCGCCGGTTCCGAGGTGGGACTGGCCGATTTGCAGGGCGTGGAAATCGCTGAGCGCGGACGCCTGGGCCCGGGCGACATGCTATTGGTCGACCCCGCCGCCGGAAAAATTTATCGCAACGACGATCTCGCTGAACTCCTGAACTTCGGCGACCATCCTCTTCCGGAAGCGCCTTTCCTCCGCTTGGAGCCCGGCCAGCCAGTCTCGTCCGATCGGCAGCTGAACCCAGTCTCCGACTCGACGCCCGATCCCGCGCCTGGCCCTATGAGCGACCGCAAACGCGTGGCCGCGGCGCTGGGTTGGACCGACGATCAATTCCGCATGCTCTTCCAGCCTCTCGGCGCCGACGGCAAAGAGGCCATGTGGAGCATGGGCGACGACGCGCCGCCCGCTTTTCTTTCCACATTCCGCCGTCCGATTTGGGATTACTGCAAGCAGCGCTTCGCCCAGGTGACCAACCCGCCCATCGATCCGCTGCGCGAATCGTATGTGATGTCTCTCGACGCTTACATCGGCCGGTCGTCCTTCGCCACGTCGCCGGTGCTGGATGCCGGGCAGATGCAAGAACTCGAATCGCGCCATCCGGTGCGCCGCCTCGGCGTGACCTATGACGGGAACGAAGGCGTAGCCGGCGCCCTTCGCGCCCTCGATCGTCTGCGCGCCGCTGCTGCTGAGTGCGCCTGGGACAAAAAAAGCGTCATCGTCATCAGTGATCGCAACATGAACGATACTCACCCGGCCCTGCCCATCTTGCTGGCCACCGCTGCGGCGTGGAAAGCGTTGGTCCGCGCGGGAAGCTGCGAGATTCCAATCATCGTCGAGACCGGCCAGGTGATCGAGACGCACCACGTAGCGCTTTTGGTTGCCGTGGGCGCGAATGCGGTCTTCCCCTATCTCGCGATGGAACTTTCCGAAACTCTGAAAACCGGTGGCGCGGCCAGCTATCGGGTTGCGGTGGAAGCCGGCCTGCGAAAAGTGATGGCGCGTATGGGTATCTCCACGCTGGCCAGCTATCGCAACAGCCACCTTTTTGAAACCATTGGAATCGACGAAGAAGTCCACGACGAATTTTTTGAGGGCGCTCCGGCGGCCTTGGGCGGCAAGCCGCTGGCGGAAATTCTGGAAGATAGCCTGGCGCGCCACGTCACCGCGTTTACTCCGGAATCGCCGGCCATGCACGACGCCGGTCTCTACCGTTTTCGCCAACACGGCGAACGTCACGCCACCTCGCCCGAGTTGGTCCGCCGCATGCACCGCTACATCAAGTCGCCCACCGACGAAGCCTACAGCTCGTTTATGGAATTGGCGGAGGGCAGGGAACCGATCGCGATCCGCGATTTGTTTGAAATCTCCGCGGATGCCGCCGCCGTTCCGGTCGAAGAAGTCGAGGCCGAAAGCGAAATTCTCAGCCGCTTTTCCGCGCAGGCCATGTCTCTCGGCGCTCTTTCTCCGGAAGCGCACAGCACCCTGGCAATCGCCATGAACCGCCTGGGCGCCCGCAGCAACACGGGCGAGGGCGGAGAAGATCCGGAAACCTATTACCGCCGCCCGGAAGCGAACAATCGCGTCAAGCAGGTTGCGTCCGCGCGCTTCGGCGTCACCGCCGAGTATCTGGTCCGCGCCGATGAGCTCGAAATTAAGATGGCCCAAGGCTCGAAGCCCGGCGAGGGTGGCCAGCTTCCCGCAGCAAAAGTGAGCGCGTTTATCGCTCGCCTGCGCCACGCCGCGCCCGGAATGTCTCTGATCTCTCCGCCGCCGCACCATGATATCTACAGCATCGAAGACTTGGCGCAGTTGATATTCGATCTCCGCGCCATTAATCCGGTTGCGCGCATCGGCGTGAAATTGGTTTCCGGAGCGGGCGTAGGAATCATCGCGGCAGGCGTCGCCAAGGCCGGCGCGGACGTGATCACCATCGCCGGGCACGACGGCGGCACCGGCGCATCGCCGCTCACCTCCATCAAGAATACCGGTTTGCCCTGGGAAATCGGCCTGCGCGAAGCGCATAACGCGCTGCTGCGCTCGGGATTCCGTAATCGCGTGCGGCTCCGCGCCGACGGCGGCTTCAAATTCGGCCGCGACGTGATCGTTGCTGCGCTGCTCGGCGCCGACGAATTCGGATTTGCCACTGCGGCGTTGCTGGCCATCGGCTGCGTGATGGCCCGCCAGTGCCACTTGAACACCTGCCCGGTGGGCATCGCCACCCAGGACGAAAAGCTGCGCGCTCGATTTGCCGGCGATCCGGAAATGGTCATGACCTATTTTCGCGGCGTCGCCGCGGAGGTTCGCGCACGCCTCTCCGCCCTCGGCGCGCGTTCCCTGGACGAAATCACCGGAGACGCCAGCCGCCTCGCGGTGCGCCATCCGCAAGCCGCTCGCGCACTTGCACCGCTCCTCAAGCCGGCGCCGGTTGCTCCACTCGAATTCCGCGGCCTGCCTGAGGACGTTACCGGAATTCACCTGGAACTCGAACGCAGCATCGCGCGCCAGAAATCGAACAGCGCCTCGCCGCTCTTTTTCCCCATCTCCAATTCCGATCGCAGCGTCGGCGCGCACCTCAGCGGACAAGTTCTCCGCCGCACCGTTTTCGCAGGCATGGGCGCGCGCACCCTGGCGGTGGAATTTCGCGGCGCCGCTGGGCAGAGTTTCGGCGCGTTTCTGATCAAAGGAATTCGCTTCCGCCTCCGCGGCGAGGCCAACGACTATGTCGGCAAAAGTTTGAGCGGTGGCACCATCGCCGTCACCTCCGGCGCCGACGCTTCGCGCAAGGGCCATGTGCTCGCAGGCAACACCGTTTTGTACGGCGCCACCAGCGGCGAACTGTACATTGCCGGCCGCGCCGGCGAGCGCTTTGCCGTCCGCAACAGCGGCGCTCTGGCCGTGGTCGAAGGCGTCGGCCTGCACGGCTGCGAATACATGACCGCCGGTGTCGTCTTGATCCTCGGCCCCGCGGGCATCAATCTTTGCTCCGGCATGACCGGCGGCCTTACCTACATTCTTCGCGATGCCCTGGCCACCGCCGACTATCACCGCGAGTTCGTGCGCCCGGGTGAAATCGGCGCCCGCGAAGAGGAATGGCTGCGCGCCGTCCTCCGCGAGCACCACAGCTTGACGGAGAGCCCCATCGCCGAGCGCATGCTCAGTTCCAAAAAGCCTTTACCTCTGGTTCGCCTCGAACCGGTCAGTTTGCCCTGTCCGATCGAGCAGACTTGGGCCCCAATCCGTTTTCGGAGCGACGCACCAGACACCCCCCCGATCGCTTTCGCCGAGTCGCTGCCAATGAATGGTTCTCAGCCCTCCGGCCACGCCGTTCAGTAATTGACGCTTCGAGTGGGAAACCGCCGTTCGCCGGATGCGGGTGTCGATAGTTACAGGAATTGCCTCAGTTTTGATATAATTCGCCCTTCAAGGATCCATGGACTTCGATCAACTCACTACTTTCTCTGAAATTGCAAAGCAAGGCAGTTTCTCGCGCGCCGGTCAAAAGCTCTTCCGTTCCCAGCCTGCCGTCAGCGCGCAGATTCGCCAGCTCGAGCTCGAGTACGGCGCCAAGCTTTTCGACCGCGTCGGTAAATCGGTGCGCCTCACTTCCGCCGGCGAAACGCTCTACGAGTACGTGCACAAAATGCTCACCGTCCGCGACGAATCCAGGCGCGCCGTGGCCGACCAGGCTTCTACGCCTCGCGGTGTTCTCTCGGTGGGCGCCAACGAAGCCACTTGCCTGTATTTGCTGCCGGAAGTCTTTGCCGAATACCACGCCCAGTTTCCCGCGGTGCAGATCAGTATTTACCGCAATTTCAGCCATAAGGTTTTGCAGAAGGTCGAAGACGGTTCGGTTGACGTCGGCATCGTCACCCTCCCGGTGAAGTCGCCCAGCCTGAAAACCTATCCCATTTTTCGCGATCGCGTCGTCTTGATGGTCGCTCCCAGCAGCCCGCTCGCGAATCACAAGACCGTGAAAACCAGCGAAATCGCCGAGCAGCCGCTCATTTTCCCCAAGACCGGTTTCACTCGTCAGATGCTCGATAAATATTTTCGCCCGTATCGCTCCCGCCTGCGCGTGGTGATGGAGCTGCCCAGCGTCGGCATGATCAAGCTTTTCGTCGCTGCGGGCCTTGGAGTAACGCTGATCAGCGAGAGCTTTGCCAAAAAAGAAGCGAAGTCCGGCGAAGTGAAATTGATTCCCCTCGCGGAAGGCGAAATTTGGCGCGAACTTGGCCTGGTCTATCGGCGCGACCGCTCCCTGCCACGCTCCGCTGCCGCTTTCGTCAACATCGTGCGGCAAATGCCCGGGGCCCTGGAAGGCCGCGCGCACAAGAAATAAAACGGAGGTTCGCCAGCTTTGATGCCAGAGGCCACCGCAAAACGCGCATTCCGCGTCGGAATTGCTGGCCCGGTGGGCTCCGGCAAGACCATGCTGGTCGACCGCCTGAGCCAGCGCCTCTATCCGAAATACAACCTCGCTGTCGTCACCAACGATATCTACACCAAGGAAGACGCCGAATATCTGCTGCGCCAGGGAACTTTGCCCGCCGAACGCGTGCGAGGTGTGGAGACCGGCGCCTGTCCGCACTCCGCGATTCGCGAAGATGCTTCCATGAATCTGCAAGCCATCGCCGATCTCGAAGACACCCTGCCCGGCCTCGAACTGATCTTCGTCGAAAGTGGCGGCGACAATCTCGGCGCCGCGTTCAGTCCCGAGCTCGTCGACATTTGGATCTACGTCATCGACGTCGCCGAAGGCGACAAAATCCCCCGCAAGGGCGGTCCGGGCATCATGCGTTCCGACCTGCTGGTTATCAACAAAATCGATCTGGCTCCCTATGTTGGCGCTTCGCTCGAAGTGATGGACCGCGATTCGCGCAAAATGCGCGGCGACCGCCCCTTTTTATTCACCAATTTGCGCGGCGAAGTGGGCCTCCAGCAGGTGCTCGATTGGATGCTTCCCAAATTCAGCGCACCCGCGTCCCAGCGCAACTCTCTCATCGACGCTCACGTGCCCTACGTCGGCATTCCGCACTCCCATGGCGAGGGTCACAGCCATAGTCACGCTCACGGCGCTGACCACACGCACAGCCATAGCCCCAACGCGGCCGATGATGCTCATCGTGCCAGCGCCGCCGCGTCCGCCACCGCGGGCAAGGCGAACGGCTGAGCAAGTTTAGATGTTTGGAGCGACGCGCCGTTCTCGATGCTAATCGGACCTCCATCGCCCCGCCCATCACTCTCCCATCTTCAATTGATGCACCTCGCCGATAGCGCGCTTCCGATCGGAGCGCTCGCGCATTCTTTTGGCCTCGAATCGCTCACTTCCGCCGAAATCCTCACCAACCGCAATCTGGAATCTTTTCTCCGCGCCTACATCCAAGAAGCTGGATTGCTGGAAACGGTCTTCTGCCGCGAAGCGTTTCGCCTCTTCGAACTCGCGGGTAGCCCTGCGGCCGCCGCGGCCACTGTCCCGCCGCCCTCAGCCGGCGACCCGCTCGCTGCGCTACTGGGCCGCTGGGTCGCGCTCAACTCTCAGTTAAGCGCGCGCAAACCGGCGCGCGAAGCGCGCATCGCCAGCGCCACCATCGGCCGTACGTTCCTCATGGCCGTTGCGAATCTCGGTGAATATCGAATTCTGCGTGAGGTTCTCGCGGCATCGAAGGAATCCAGCGCCGGTGCGCATCACTGCCTGGCCTTCGGCCTAACCAGCGCGATCCTGGGCCTCGACGAATCTCTCGCCGCCCTCTCGTTCCTGCACCAAAACGTAGCCGGCCTTGTTTCCGCCTGCCAGCGCCTTCTTCCGCTGGGCCAGACCGAAGCGACCCGCATTCTCTGGAATCTCAAACCCGCGATGATCGCCTGTGCAGACTCCAGCGCGTCTTGCTCCATAGACGCCGCGTTCAGCTTTTTGCCGACTCTCGACTGGGGAGCCATGGAGCACCCCGCACTCACCACTCGCTTGTTCATCAGCTAGCGCCCATGACTCCTGCCGCCCCCATCCCGTCGCCCGTCACCGAAACAGCCGAATGCGTGGTCGCCACGCCTCCGGCGGATGGGGCGCATCCGGCGGGTCCGGCCGCCGCCGCTCTGCCGGCCCGCGCGCAAGTTCGCGCCAGCCTGCACCTGGAATTCACGCTCGACGCAGCCTCCGGCCGCACCCGTCTCCACTCCAGCCGCCAGGATCCTCCGCTCAAAGCGGTCCGCAGCTTCGAAGCCGCGGACGGTGCCGCCCTGCTGCACCTCCACAACGTCTCCGGCGGCCTGCTCGGCGGCGATGAGCTCTCGCTCAAAGTAAATCTCGCTCCGTCATCGATCGTCCAGCTCACCACCACCGGCGCCACTCGAATCTACCGGCCAAGAACCGCCGCCGCACCCACGCAGCAGAACAACGAAATCTCCGTCGGCGAAAACGCCCTGCTCGAGTACGTCCCCGATCCCATCATCCCTTACGCAGGCGCGCGCTTTTCACAGCGCACCATGATTCATCTTGCCCCGGGCGCGGGTCTCTTCTGGTGGGAAATCCTGGCCCCGGGAAGGGAAGCGCACGGCGAAATATTTCAGTACGAGATCCTGGAACTGCGCACCGACGTCACCGCGCACACCACCCCCATCTGTTCCGAACGCGTTCGTCTCGAGCCGTGCCACCGCGATTTGTCATCGCTAGCTCGCATGGGAAATTATCGCTACTGGGCCACTTTCTACATTTGTCGCGTGGGCGTCGAGCCCCCAGCCTGGCGATCTCTCGAGGATCGAATCCGCGACGCTGCGGCCACCCTTGATCTAGTCGGCCCGGCGCGTTGGGGAGTGAGCACCCTCCCTTCCGACGGCATGGTGATTCGTGGCCTGGTGCAGCACGGCCGCGACGCCTACGCCGGCCTGCTAGCCTTCTGGCGCGTGGCCAAACGAGCGCTCTACAGCAGAGCGCCGGTACTGCCGCGCAAAGTGAATTGAATCGTGCAAAAAGAAACTAGACGCAACAAGACTCAGTCGCCAGTTCCGATTCGGAGGAAGCCAACATGCATCTAACGCCCCGCGAACAAGAAAAACTCCTGATCGTCGTCGCCGCCGACTTGGCCCGCCGCAGGCAAGCCCGCGGCCTGAAACTCAATTACCCGGAAGCCGTCGCCATTCTCTCCGCCGAAGTGATGGAAGCCGCCCGCGACGGCAAAACCGTCGCCGACATAATGAGCGCCGGCGCCAAAATCCTAACCCGCGATCAGCTAATGGACGGTGTCCCAGAAATGATTCACGAAGTGCAGGTCGAAGCCACCTTCCCGGATGGCACCAAGCTAGTCACCATCCACGACCCAATTCAGTAGCGCCGCCGTCGTTGCAGTTGATTTGAACTAGTCGGGTGTTGATTTTGACTTTATTTGTTGCAGGTGGGTGCCCCACACGTCGCTTTTACGTGTGGGGTTCTTGCCTTACGGTTCTCCGGTTTTACGCCCTTATCTTTTCCGGGTGCCCCACTCTTCCCGGTATTTGGGAAGGGTGGGCGTAAGCAGCGGCCCAAGCGCCAAGCCATCGCCGGAAACAAGCACGATCGAACGAAATGCACGATCGCAGGGAGCGAACATGAATCCAGGTGAATATTTTCTAGACGAATCCGCGGGCCCCCTACCAGCAAACCAAGGCCGCGCCACCACACGCATCCTGGTCAGCAACACCGGCGACCGCCCGGTCCAAGTCGGCAGCCACTTCCATTTTTTCGAAGTGAATCGCGAACTCGCTTTTGACCGCGCCGCCGCCCTAGGCATGCGCCTGAACATAGCCGCCGGCACCGCCGTCCGCTTCGAGCCCGGCGAAGAGAAGGAAATCGAGCTAACCGCCTTCGCCGGTACGCGCATGATCCACGGAGGCAGCGGCCTGGTCGATGGTCCGTTGGAAGATTCCAGCGTCCGCGCCGCCGCCTTAAAGCGCGCCCAACAAGCCGGATTCAAGGAAGGAAAACGATGACCCTCAACATTCCGCGCCGCACCTACGCCGATCTCTACGGTCCCACCAAAGGCGATCGCGTCCGCCTCGCCGATACCGACCTGATCATTGAAATCGAAAAGGATTTCGCCACCTATGGCGACGAGATCACCTTCGGCGGCGGCAAAGTAATCCGCGACGGCATGGGCCAAAGCAGCGGCGCCACCCGCGAGGGCGCGAAAGGTTCCGCGCCCGCAACCGGACCCGCCTCCGCAGGTGCCCTCGACCTGGTAATCACCAACGCCGTGATCCTGGATTTCTGGGGCATAGTCAAAGGCGACATCGGCATTAAGAACGGCCGCATCGTAAAAATCGGTAAAGCCGGCAATCCAGACACCATGGCAGGCGTCGATCCCGAACTCACTGTAGGCGCTTCCACCGAAGTAATCGCCGGCGAGAATTTAATCGTTACCGCTGGCTGCATCGATGGACACATCCACTTCATCTCCCCCCAACAAATTTACGAAGCCATCTCCAACGGCACCACCACCATGATCGGCGGCGGCACCGGACCAGCGACGGGTACCGCTGCCACCACCTGTACTCCCGGCGCATGGAATCTCGCGCGCA
Organism: uncultured Acidobacteriota bacterium; assembly: GCA_963725655.1. GTDB lineage: Bacteria > Acidobacteriota > Terriglobia > Acidiferrales > UBA7541 > CAVRXT01. The sequence goes on from CAVRYY010000002.1 coordinate 905,472, forward strand.
TGCTCCAGGCCGCCGAAGCCTGGCCCATGAATTTCGGTTTCCTCGGCAAAGGCAACGCCTCCGCACGCGCCCCGCTCGCCGAACAAATCGAAGCAGGCGCCTGCGGCCTAAAGCTCCACGAAGACTGGGGCACCACCCCTGCCGCGATCGACGCTTGCCTGAAAGTCGCCGACGAATTCGACGTTCAGGCTTCCATCCACACAGACACCATCAACGAAGCCGGTTTCCTGGAGGCCACCGTCGCTGCCATCGCCGGCCGCGCCATCCACACCTATCACACCGAAGGGGCCGGCGGCGGCCACGCGCCAGACATCATCAAAATCGCCTCCTATCCAAATATCCTCCCTTCATCCACCAATCCCACGCGCCCCTACACCGTCAACACCATCGCCGAGCACCTCGATATGCTCATGGTCTGCCACCATCTGAATTCTCAAGTCCCGGAAGACGTCGCTTTCGCCGAAAGCCGCATTCGCCCGGAAACCATCGCCGCCGAAGATATCCTCCAGGACCTCGGCGTCATCAGCATGATCTCCAGTGACTCCCAAGCCATGGGCCGGGTCGGCGAAGTTGTTACCCGCACCTGGCAGACCGCCCACAAAATGAAAACGCAGCGGGGCCCGCTACCGGAAGACTCCGCACGCAACGATAATTTCCGCGCCAAGCGCTACGTCGCCAAGTACACCATCAATCCCGCCATCACCAATGGCATCGACGCCGAGATCGGCTCCATCGAGCCCGGCAAGCTAGCCGACCTCGTACTCTGGAAGCCTGCGTTCTTCGGCGTCAAACCGGAACTCGTCATCAAAGGCGGCTTCATCGCCTGGGGCCCAATGGGCGATCCCAATGCCTCCATCCCCACCCCTCAACCGGTCCTCTATCGCCCTATGTTTGGCAGTTTCGGCAAAGCCATCGCCCCCACCAGCATCACTTTCATGTCCCAGGCGGCAATCGCGAACGGTATTCCCGCCAAACTCGGCCTGGATCGCCTGATCGCGCCGGTAAAAAACTGCCGTCGCATCGGCAAGAAAGATATGCGCCTCAACGATGCCACTCCGAATATCGAAGTCGATCCGGAGACCTACGAAGTCCGCGTGGACGGCGCCGCGATCACCTGCGAACCAGCCAAAATCCTGCCTTTGGCGCAAAGATATTTCCTCTTCTGACCGCGTTCCTGGCCCCGCCACACGCCGCCCTTGACACCCATCCCGCCTGTGTTTTAATACCCGGACTGCGTTTCCGGCCCCAGCCGCTCGACGACTCGCAGGCATACTTTCAGGTTGGGTGTGTCCCCGCGCAGAAGGTTCCGGGAATCGGCTTGGCGCTCAACTCTGCCTCTCCGGCCGTCCATTCCTGCCTGACGCCACACATCACGGCTGCTACCCTGAAGCTCGGAGGTGCGATTTGAAAAAATTGGCTGGTCTCCTGTTAGCACTCATCACGCTTTGGGGAACTCTCGCCTACGCCGGTCAACTCACCCCGGAGGAGAAGCGCACGTTGGAGTTGAAGCCCGGCGTCGTCCTGATCGTCGTCGCTTACGACCTGGTCTGGGTCCTCGACAAACATCGCTTCCACAAAGTTCAGCTCTCCGCCGGCTCCGGTTTCGTTTTTCGGCCCGACGGCTACATCATCACTAACGGTCACGTCGTTCAGGACGCCTACACCAAAGACACCAAAGCCCAGGAGCTATTCAAGGACGAAGCTCATTCACGCTACGCCGGGCTGGTTCAGAGCGGTTACGTGGGCAAGCAGCTGGAGGAGTACATTCAGCGCCCTCTCACTCCCGCCGAGCGAGAACTACTCCAAACCGCCGAGCCCCCTCTCGCCACCGGCGACGTTTCCGTTCGGGTCTTTCTCGGCAACAGCAATTCCTTTAACGCTCAAGTTCTACAGTGGGAGGCGCCGATCGGCATCGGCAAAGATGTCGCCATCATCAAGATACCCGCGAGCGATCTACCTACCGTGCAGATTGGTAACTCCGAAACAGTCCGCGTCCAGGATCCCATCATGGTTATCGGCTATCCCGGCGTCGCTTCCAACTGGGGTAACAACGACCTGATCAGCGACACTTCCAATTTCATCGCCTCCACCACCAACGGCCACATCTCCGCCATAAAGACCAGCAACATCGGCACCCCAATTTTTCAGTCCGACGCAGCGATCACCCACGGCAACAGCGGCGGTCCGGTCTTTAATCAGAATAGCGAAGTGATCGGAATCGCCACCGCCGGCTCCGACGCGACCCAGGGTTTTAATTGGTTCGTCCCCATCAACATCGCCATGGAGTCTGTCCGCCAGAGCGGCGTCACTCCCGAAGCCGGCGCCTTCAATCGCACCTGGGCCGCCGCCTTGGACCTATACGACCAAGGCAAATGCCGCGACTCCATCGGCGAATTCGATAACGTTTTGCAGTTCATGCCAGACATGGCCGACGCCAAGAGCTTCCGCATGGCCGCCGTGAAATGCTGGGACGAAAAAAATCCGGTGCAGCGCATGTTCGAGTCCTATACCGGAATGGCCTATGCCATCGGCGCTTTGGCGGTTCTGGTTATCGTCGTGCTCTTCCTCTTCCTCCGCCACTCCACCAAATCGGTAGTTGCCCAGCCCGCCGGTGGGCATCCGCCAGTCGTCCTCAGTTCGGCGCCGCCTCCGCCGCTTCCGCTTCCTTTTCCCTCGGCGGCCGCGCCGCTGGCCAGCTACGGCAGCATCCAGGGAACCGCCGGGCCGCTCTCCGGCAAGAGTTTCAAGATCACTCAGGAGGGCCTGCTGATCGGCCGCTCCCCGAAATGCCAGGTGATGGTGCAGGACGATACCGTCTCCAGCGAACACGCCTGGATCGTCCCGGTGGATAACCGCGTGGTGGTGATCGACCGTGGATCCTCCAACGGAACTTACGTCAATTCCGTCGATTCGCCGCGGGTCAGCAAGATCGGCCTATTCAACGGCGACCGCATTTATCTCGGCAAGAAGGGCACTGTGGTGTTTACGTACTTCGGTTCCTAGCTTCGCCCGAATGTAAGGTCGGAAGTCCAAGGAGACCACTATGGCAAAATTCTGCGCGAACGGTCATCAGATGGAGGATTCCTGGGCGATCTGCCCGTACTGCCAAAAGACCGGCTTCCAAAGTCCTGCGGCCGGGAAGACCCGCATGGAAACCGAACTGCCCAAAGACGCTGCGCCGCCCGCTCCGGCCGCCCCGCGCCGCACCGTTATGCTTTCCGACAAACGCAAGATGCCGGTGGTAGGCTGGCTGGTGGCCATGAATGGCGAGCAGCGCGGCGAAGACTTCCGCCTCCACGAAGGCAAGAACGTTCTCGGTTCCGGCGCCGACGCCCAAGTGATGATTCGCGATGCCGCCGTTTCCGCTCAGCACGCCAGCTTGCGCTACGAGGATTCCAAGTTCTTTCTCATCGATCTCGACTCATCCAACGGCACCTTCGTCAACGACAAGAAAATCGCCCGCGAAGAGCTGAAGGACAATGACGTCGTCCGTCTCGGAGAAATCACTCTCAAGTTCAAGTCTCTCTAATCGGCGGTACTGAGGCCATGCACCGATGAAGATTCGCCCGGGAATCGAGCTCGCCAACCTCACCGATATTGGTTGCGCCCGCGAGAATAACGAAGACTATTACGGCTACGCCGAGCCCGAAAGCGATTCCGAATTCGATCTCCGCGGGCGCCTGATCGTCATTGCCGATGGCATGGGTGGTCACGAAGGCGGTCAAGTCGCCAGCGGCCTCGCCGTCGACGCTCTTCGGGAGGTTTTCCTCGAGGGCCCTCCGGGCGATCCCTCTACCGTCCTCGCCTCCGCGTTTCGAAACGCGCATGCATCCATTCACGAGCACGCTCTGCTGCATCCCGAATTGCGAGGGATGGGCACCACTTGCACCGCTGCTCTTCTGCGCGATGGCTTGCTCACCTACGGACACGTCGGCGATTCGCGCCTGTACCTGTTGCGCGAGGGAACTATCGCCAGCCTTACCCGCGATCACAGCTATGTCCAGCAGTTAGTCGACGGCGGCGTCATCACTCCCGAACAGGCCAAGACCCATCCGGGCCGCAACATTCTCACCTCCGCTCTCGGAGCCGATTCCGGTGTCCAGGCCGATCTGCCCGAAGCCGCCATCCCGCTCCAGCCTGCGGACGTCTTGCTCATGTGTACCGATGGCCTCCACGGAATGGTCAACGACGATGAGATGGGCGCGATCGCCTCCCAAAACACCCCCCGGGAAGCCTGCCAGCAACTCGTCGATTTGGCCAAGTCCCGAGGAGGTCCCGACAACATCACCTTGCAGATTGTTCGCATCGATGGCGCGGGAAAATGATAACCGCCAGCCTGATTGACATGAAGGCTCTACCGAGGCCGCGAATATGATCGGCGCCGAGATCGGCAATTATCGAATTCTCGAGAAGCTCGGCGAGGGCGGCATGGGCGTGGTCTACAAAGCCCTGGATACCTCGCTCGATCGCATGGTTGCCATGAAGGTCCTCAGCGCTGACCTTTCTCGCAATCCCGAACTCGTCGAACGCTTCCGCGCCGAAGCCCGCGCCCAGGCCAATCTCAACCACACCAATCTCGCCACCCTTTACGCCTTCCTCATTTACGAAGGCAACGCCTACATGGTCATGGAGTACATCGAGGGCGAAACCTTCGAGAGCATGATCCGCCGCCGTGGGCCCATCCCCGAAAACGATTCTTTGCCGCTTTTCAAGCAAGCGCTGCTCGGCATCGGTTACGCCCATCGCGCAGGCATCATTCACCGCGACATCAAGCCCAGCAACATCATGCTCAACAAGTACGGCATCGTGAAGGTCATGGACTTCGGCATCGCCAAGGTCATCGGCGCGCGCAGCATGACCCGCACTGGCACCCAGATGGGCACCGTCGCTTACATGTCCCCCGAACAGATTCAAAATCGTCCCGTCGATATTCGCACCGACATCTACGCTCTCGGCATCACCCTCTACGAAATGCTCAGCGGCCATCTTCCCTTCGATAGCGACAGCGATTTCAAGGTAATGCAGGACCAGGTCGCCACTCCGCCCCCGCTGCCCACTCGCTACTATCCCTACATCCCCAAGGGCCTGGAAAACGTGGTGCTGAAGGCTCTCGAAAAAGATCCCAGCGCGCGATACCAAACCGTCGAAGAATTCGGCGCCGCCATCGAACACCCAGACACCGTAGCCACCGTCGCCCACGTTCCGCCGCCAATCCCAGTGACAGCGCCACAGCCCATCGCGCCGTTGCCCTCGCGCGGAACTGTCCTGGAAACTCCCAGCACCCTCGCGCCTCCCGCCCCCGCGCCACTTCCGCCCGTCTCCATGCCGCGTGGTGCCGCCGTGCAGCTTCCGCAACCGGTTCCGAAAGCGCCAAGCCGAGCGGGCTCGAACCCGAAGCTAGCCATGATCCTTGTCGTCGCCGCTGTTTTCCTGCTCGCGCTAATTGCATTCGCGATCTACAATGCCATGTCTCCCACGCCGCATCCGCGAGTTGCCGTCGTCACCCAGACCCCCACCACCGGCCAGAATTCTTCGCCGGCTCAAGTCGCTCCCAGCGAACCCGAGGATTCCCAACCGTCCGTCGAGCCCCCGCCGGTCGCCGCTCCGCCGGCAGCAAAAAAAGCCGCAGCGAATCCGCCGCGCCAATCGCAACAACAGAACTCAGCCCCGCCTTCTGCACCTGCAGCTCCGCCTCCGCTGCCGTCGAATTACCCCAGCAATCGCCTCCCTCCCGGCACCGCATCCCTCAACATTCCCGCAGGAGCCATCGTCAGCGTGATCATCTCTGACCCCGTCGACTCCTCCATCGACCGCCCCGGCCAACTTTTCCGCGCCTCGATCGCCGGCCCGGTATGGGTAGGCAACCAGGCATTGGTCTACAAAGGCGCCGACGCCCGCGTCCGGCTCGATCTAGCCGCAGGTTCCGATTTCCAAATAAGGTTAGTCTCCCTAAACGCCCGCGGCACCATCTGCAACGTAATCTCCCGCGTAGCCACTCACGGCACCACCGTGCGCATCCCATCCAACACCAAGCTAGACTTCGCCCTGGCCAATCCGATAGCCGTCCCCTTCACCAAGTAGCCGCCAACCAAAATCGGTTTGTAGCGCCGCCACTCGTGCCGGAAAAATATACAAACGCAGATGAGCACCCACACGTCGAACCCTTCGCCTTTAAGGGTGCATTTTGTCCAGCCACAATCTCAGTTGCCCCCACAAGCAGTCGCCATCTCGTCATGAGCACGATATCTTTCGCATCGGTTGGGACGCTATAGTAACGAAATGAATCATGCGCCCACGGTGGGCAGGATTTGCTGAAGGAACGTAACGCTGCAGCGTAACCATGAATCCCGAAACCAAAAAGGCGAACGACGATGAGAACGGACTTGCTGCGATTTAACGGCGCTGTTGGTCGGGACCCCGCCATCGACGCGTGGATGAAAGACCATCCCGGTGAATTGGGAGCCATCGCGCAGCGCTGGTTTGAGCAGATGCGAAAGTGCGGCGACGAAGTCCGGGAGCTTCTGCATGACGGCTGCCCGGTTGCCTGTTTGGGTGACGCGCCCTTCGGTTACGTGAATGCCTTCACCTCGCACGTAAATGTGGGCTTCTTTCACGGCGCAGCGCTGCCGGATCCATCTCGCTTGTTGCAAGGCGCCGGCAAGTTCATGCGTCATGTGAAGCTGCGGCCGGGAACCGCCACAAACGCCGCAGCGCTAACCAAGCTAATCGAAACGGCCTACTCGGATATCAAGGCCCGCGTCGAACACGGCTAACCTCGCGATGTTGTTAAACATCGTTCTTCCCAGGTTTTGGGAACGGTGGGCGTACGATCCTCAACAAATTTCAATCTAGCCAACTCGCTGACCTCAGCTCGATACCCTCCCGCGGATTTTGCCTTCGGTTCTAAGCTTTTACGGTTCGACGCCGTTATCCTTTTCGGGTGCCCCCCTCTTCCCAGGCTTTGGGAAGGCGGGCGTACAGGCATGCACAAAGTTCAAACGTGCCGTCCGGCTGACCTCACTTCGATATCCTCCCGATATAAACCGAAAACGGATCGAGCCATATCGATTTCAAAGGCCCCGCCGCCGCCCGCGCAGTAGTAGAAATCAACGCAGTAACCTGAGCCCCCGAAATCCCAACCGGACCCAAATCGATCGCAACGTCCTGCACCGTCCCCGACATATTCAGCACCACCAAAATCGTCTCCGTCGCACTGCTCCGCAGATAAGCCAGCACATTCGGATCGCCTTCGTTCAACGCTACGTATTTCCCCTCCATCAGCGCATCCTCGCCGTGCCGCAGCGCCAGCAAACGCGTATAAAAACTAAGTATCGAATCGGGGTCCCTCAATTCATTAGCCACATTGTATTTCGCCGCGCTGCCAGGCGCCGGCAGCCAGGGTTTACCACCCGAAAAACCGGCATTCGTCCCGCCGCTCCATTGCATCGGCGTCCGCTCGCCATCGCGGCCCTTCTGCACCGGCCATCCCAATTTCCCGATCGGATCCTTTACATCTTCTCTGCGCGTGGGGTCGGTATTGGTCATCCCGATTTCTTCCCCGTAATACATGATCGGCGTGCCGCGCAGTGTCAGGTACAGCGCCGCCATTAACTTCGCGATCTGGTCGTTGTGTACGCCGTCGCCATACCGCACGTACGACCGCACGATGTCGTGGTTGCTCAGCACAAACACCGGCCAGCCGCCCGAAAAATTCACCGCCGCGATCTGCGCACGAAACTCCGGCGCAGAAAGCTTGTTCACCATCGTGAACATCAGGTCCATCGGCATCTGCAGTTCGTCGCCGTGCTGCCCGTAATACAGCGCCAGCTCATCCATATGCTTGGTCCAGGTTTCTCCCACCAGCACCGCGTCGCTTTCGTCCGCCACCGTGCGCAACTGCCGCAGCACATGGTGCACCTCCGGTAGTTTGTCGTTGTAAAGTTCCAGAGTGTTCGGGTCGCCGAAGGCGTTGGTGCCCGGCAGCGTCGGATTATCCCTCAGCTCCGGGTCCTCGAACAGCGTGCTCACCGCGTCCAACCGGAATCCGGCCACGCCGCGCCGGTACCAGAATCGCGTAACGTCAAACATCGCCTGCTTCACCGCGGGATTTCGCCAATTCAAATCCGGCTGCTCCGGATAAAAATAATGGTAGTACCACTGCCCGGTGGTGGGATCGAACTTCCAAGCCGATCCCCCGAACGTCGCGGTCCAGTTATTCGGCGGCTGCCCGGGTCCTTTGCCATCCCGCCAGATGTACCAGTCGCGATGCTCCGACGTTCGCGACGATTTCGAATCCACAAACCATTGGTGCTGGTCCGAAGTATGGTTCATCACGAAATCGAGGATGATCCGAATCCCTCGCTTCTTCGCCTCGCTAACCAGCCGGTCGAAATCCTCCATCGTCCCGTACATCGGGTCGATCGCCTCGTAGTCCGAAACGTCGTACCCGAAATCCACCTGCGGAGAAGGGAAGCACGGGGTAATCCAGATCGCGTCTACCCCGATGCTCTTCAAATAATCGAGCTTCGACGTAATCCCGTTCAGGTCCCCCACTCCGTCGTCGTTGCTGTCGGCAAAGCTGCGCGGATAGATTTCGTAAAATACGGCGTGCTTCCACCACGTCGATCCCGCCGCGCCGGCTTGTTTCTGGCTCACTTCGTCTCCCCTCGTTCCCAGGCATGTAACGCTAAGGCGGAAAAACACCATCCACCGCGTCCATATTCCTGCTCGTTCATCCGCTAGCTCTCATCCCAGCGTCCCGGCTTTCTTTCCCCGGGCGTTGCCCACCATTTCCATGCTGCCGATGCTACAATTCCTGCTGTCTCACAGTATGTCGGCCGGTACGGTTGCGGCCAAGTAAAAAGCACGCGCGCTAATCACCAATCGATTTTCGCCCCCGCGGGTGGGAGATACAGTGGCTGCCAGGAAGTTTACCGTTGTCGGCTTGGGAGAAATTCTCTGGGACATCTTTCCGGAGGGCAAGCAGCTCGGCGGCGCTCCCGCCAATTTTACTCACATCACTAATCTCCTCGGGGATCACGGCATCGTCGCCAGCCGCATCGGCAACGATACCCCCGGCAAGCGCGCCGTCGACAAGCTCACCCGCATCGGTCTCGATATCACCTGCCTCCAGTTCGATTTCACTCTCCCCACCGGCACCGTCCAGGTCACCGTAAACAAACAAGGCGAACCCAATTACAAAATTGCCCAGCCCGTTGCCTGGGATCATTTCGAGTGGACCCGAGAATGGAGAGCCTTGGCCCACCGCGCCGATGCGGTCTGCTTTGGCTCGCTCGCCCAGCGCGCCCCGCAATCCCGCGCCACCATTCTGGAATTTCTGCACGCCATGAAAGATGGCGCCGCACGCGTCTTCGACGTCAATCTCCGCCAGGCCTTTTACACTCCGGAAATTATTGCCGAATCGCTGAAGATCGCTGACGTAGTCAAGCTCAACCAGGAAGAGCTCCGCGTAGTCGCCGAAATGGCAGGAATCCCGCACACCGACGATCGCACTTCCGCCCAGCGCTTGCTCGGCGATTTTCAACTCAAACTGGTGTGCGTCACTCGCGGCGCCAGCGGCAGCATTTTATGTTCGGAAAAGGAGTGTGACGTTCATCCCGGCTTTCACGTCAAGGTCGCCGACATGGTCGGCGCGGGCGACGCCTTCACCGCCGGCCTGGTCCGCCACTATCTCCGCAAGTCCCCGCTGGCCAAAATGAACGACGCAGCCAATCGTCTGGGAGCCTGGGTAGCCAGCCAGAAAGGCGCCATGCCCACCCCAGGCAAGCGCCAGCTAAAGAAAGTCCACGCCGCCGTCGCTTAGCCCCATGGCATCACCCACTCCTGGTTGTGCGTGTGTCGAAGGTGGGTGGCGCACCCTTCGGTTTCAAGGGTGCGGGTTTTGTCCCTCTACAACTTCCCGATCACACCCGCCAGCACTGTCCAATGAAAACGCAGGCACTCCATAATTCTGTGACGAGGCCTATTTGATTTAGCCTTTGTGTCGCAGGTGGATGGCGCACCCTTCAGTTTCAAGGGTGCCGGTTTTGTCCCTCACCAAACTCACATCCCCCAGCAGAGTCTAGCCCTTCACGCATCTGGGGCGCGTCCCACTCTGAAACACCCCGCTTATGTACCCATCAGAATTACTTTAAAAAAAAACGAGCAGCACCGTACCGGCTCTGCTAAATTGGCGTTGAACATAGCTAGCAACGAGGGCCACGTTCACGAACTCCTCTCTGTAAGCTTTACTGCTTTCTAGTTTCCCCCTTCCTAACATCTAGTGAGTGCGGGCGTTTGCCTTTCCGGCAAATTTCCTCGCGCGGGAGCTCTGCCAATGCGTTCAACATGTCGCTCAAAGGGTGAAAAGTCGTGTGTCTGGATTCTATTTGCCGCGTGCATGGTGATAGCCGCAGTGCTGGCTGCGCCGGTGGCGCAGGCCGGTGCCACCACCATAACGCTGGTGCTGTCGGCCGGCGGGGTCGCTACTTCCTCGGTGTCATCGGGGACCGTCGTCACATTGACGGCCACGGTGACCAACCCCGCGGCGGTTACCGCTGGCACGGTGAACTTCTGCAACGCCACTGCCACGGAGTGCTTGAACCAGACCTTGATCGGGACGGCGCAATTGACGGCGGCCGGCACAGCGGTGATCCGACTGCTTCCCGGGATCGGCAGCCGTAGCTACAAGGCTGTATTCGTCGCCACTACCACCAACGCGACCAGCACCTCCACGGCGCAACCATTGACCGTAACCGGTCTTTATCCGACGTCCACCACGATCTCGTCCTCGGGTTCGCCAGGGAACTACACCCTCACCGGAACGGTGGTGGGCACCGGCAGCTACAGCCTGTCGCCGACCGGGAGCGTCTCCTTCCTGGATACAACCAACAGCAACTACCTGGTGGGATCGGCGTTGCTGGGCTCGTCAACCATCACACCGAGCTTCCCGAATGTCACCTACTCCGCGGGTGGCACCCCCACGGGCCTGGCGGTGGGAGACTTCAATAACGACGGTATTCCCGACGTGGCAGTGCCCAATTGTAGCGGCAACAGCATGAGCATTCTGCTGGGCACCAGTACCGGAATCTTGGGGGCCCCACTCACTCCCGCGAACGCGACGGGCAACTGTCCTCTCTTCACGCGGTGGGAGACGGCGTGGAATACAGAACCTCCAGGCTACCAGCCGCGCGATGCAGACCCGATTCGGGTGCCCGTCCCAATATGGGCGGCCCAGCCCTCCGCCACTCATCCCAAACGGCAAGGGCCGTTTCCGTTCCTACCGCTCAGTTTCGGGCTCGCTGCCGGTGGGGCATTCTGCGGGTTCCGGCGATTCAAGGGCCACCGTTTGACCTTTTCGATGCTGGCTCTCGCAGCAATCACCATGGTGCTTGGCGGATGCGGTGCCGGCGTTGCAAGTAGCTCCTCCACCACCGCGCCTGGAAGCTACGCGATTACCGTAACCGCCACCAGCGGCACCCAACATGATTCCGCGTCGTTCACTCTGGTGGTGCAGTGATGAGGATCGCGAAGTTTCAATTCCAGCCAGCACGAATCGCCATGGGCAAACGGATAAACGTCAGCCCACACCCATGGGCGTGCAGAGAATCTCTCGTAGCTCGGCCCGGCAGTAGCAGCTCAGTAGGAGACGGAACCGCAAGTTGGAGGCGATTACAACGATGTTCGAATCACTGCGCCACTCGGCGCTTACGCATTCCAAAAAAGCTAGCCAGTCGCTCGCGGTCCGGTTAATCCCGGCCAGCCGCTGCCGCGCGTGCCCGCGCTTTCACCGGTTCCTGCGGAGTTGATTCGCCCAGGTTCGCCGTACCCGCTGTCGGCGTCTCGGAAACATCTCTGTTTTCCGGCGACCAGTATGGATCCCCGCTGTTCCCCTGGGGTCGCGACAGCGCGAAAAATCTCCGATCGCATTCGTGGCACCGGTAGGGGCGCATCCTCACCAGCCTCAGCAGCGTCTCCTCCACAAATCCTCGCCGCGGAGACCGGCGAACTCGGTGTCCCTTGCACCTGGGACAAATTGTTTTTTCCATCACTCTTCTTTCGTGGCCACAAAAATTCCGTTCGCTGCCTGAACCGCGAACGGAGACATTCTCTCGCTAGCAGTGACGCCAATTGTATCCGCTAGGTTGCACGCTGCGCGCTCTAAATATCGGATCGGCCAGATCATAGGATCGAAGTGACAAAAAAAGGAAGCAAATCCGACCATTGGGAAGAAAAAGAAGGGGGAGGGTCTCGATTCGTTTATGAGGTCGTCGTCGGAAAATTATAAAGCCGCTTACTAAGGTCGACGACGACGGCCAGGGTGTCTTGCCCAAGGTACTTTCGAATCGAGACCCCGGAGCCGATAAGTGCAACGAGTGGGAGGTTAAACGAAGCCGGCCTCTCAGGCCATCCAGTCAACCTTGTACATCCGCCAAGGGTTTTCTGGTACGTCGCAACTGACTCATTCCGCACGCTTTACACTGCTTCTTGCCGGGCTGGGCCCTCCCGCCGGCGCTAATTTCCCTATGGCGCTCCATTTACTGAAGGGCTCTGGATCTCCTGAATATGGATCGTTTTGGTGTCCGGGTCGAAGCTCCCCACCACCTTCACTTTCCTCCCGGCAAATGCCGACGCCTTCTCTTGATCGTCCAGCTGAAACATGGTGTTCGCTTGAGGGTCGAATAGCACGTATTGCGCGCCCATCTTCACGCAGTAATTCGTGCACGACCTGGGCCCCTTCGTCCCTTCCTTCTTCATCATCGCCGCATGCGAGCCGGTTTTCCCGCATTGGCTATCCATAATCATCCCAAAATAGGCCAATGGCGTTGGGTCCTTCGCCGGTTCCTGCCCCGTCAAACCGCCAGCCGCCACCGCCGCAATCAACACCAGAAAAAGACCCTTGCCGATTGTTGGCCTCACGTTTCCTCCTGTGGATTCACAGGCCATCCACAATCCATCCCGCGCCGCTAACCCTACTTTATATCCCCGCCCAGCCCATTCGCCAATACCCACAACCATGTACCGCACCTTCCAACCGCCAGCCAGACTCCACGAATTCGGCCCGTTAGTCGCCAAGTTGCCCAACTGACCATGCCGTATAAGGAACGTCAACCTACAGCAAACACCCGATGTTCGATCGCCTCCCGGGATGTTCAACTACTAGCGTGCTATCAGATGTTCCAACCCAAAGGAGGGGAACCAGAAAGGCGCCACCAACCCACGTCTATTAGGACCCGGCCCGGGGGTAACCCCATGCAAATGTCAGACGAAATAAAAAAGCGTTTCATCGTAGCGGACGACCAGCCCTTCATGCGCAAAGCAGTTCGCAGAATCCTCGAGGCTCACCGAGGTTGGGAAGTTTGTGCCGAAGCTTCCGACGGCCAGGAAGCCGTGGAAAAAGCGAAGCACCTCGCCCCCGACTTCGTCGTAATGGATTTGGTCATGCCTCGGCTTGGCGGCATCGATGCCGCCCGGCAGATCTCTGAAGAATTTCCCGAAGTGCAAGTCTTGATTCTCACTCTCCACAGCCTGCCCGACTTGGTCGAGGCCGCGCGCGATGCGGGCGCCAAGGCTTTCATCCTGAAATCAGACTCTCCTTGGCGCCTGGTTTCGACGATCGAGGGACTAGTCGCGGCATAGCCGTTCCCCGCGGGCGAGCGAAAGCGCTCGCGTTTTCGCCGCCCGCTGTTCTAAACCAAAGGGCGCGCGCCGGTTCGCGCCTTTTTCTTCCGAAATATTCCAATTCGACTTCTCCGCCGCTCCGGAGAATTCCCTTCGACCCCTACAGCGTCCTCCGTATGGCACCCCGCTCGCAAACCGCTTACATTGTTTCTCGCACTTAATTAATGACAACGGCTCGCCATTAGGGCAGCCTCAGGAGGGACGGATGGCAACTCCGCAACGAACGCCCACCAACATCGAGCGGGAAACACCTACGAGCGGAACCGACGATCGCGAGTCGCCGAATCGGACTCCAGACCCGCGCTCCAGCGATAAAGACGCTCAAGTTTTTCCTCCGCGCGAGGGCACTCCGGCCCCCGACGTACCCGGCGGCGTCGAAGACATTCCTAAACAGGAGCTATAAAGATGACCCGTTTTCCCGTAGCGCTATTGCTGCTGGCTTTCCTCGGTGTGGTTCCAGCAGCGCGGGCCCAGGGCGCTGGCGAAGTCGGAGTTTTCGCCCACTACTTTGATTTCCGCCAAGCCGATACTCAGCTTGTCGGCGTTGGCGGCAGGCTTTCGTTCAATACCTCGCCGGCTGTCCAGATCGAAGGTGAAGTGGGCTACGATTTCACCCGCGCCTTCACGGACCGATACTCCGACGGAACCACCTCCTACACTTTCGTGCGCACCGACGCCCGCATGCTCGACGGTTTGATCGGCCCGAAATTTCAAACCACCGGCCGGATCCGTTTGTTTGTCACCGTCAAGGGCGGCTTCACCCACTTCGATTTCAGCAATAGCCCGGCCAGCATTCCCGGATTCAAGAGCGAAATAGAAAACCTCCGCTCCAGCAACATCAATCCGGCGATTTATCCGGGCGCGGGCATCGAGGGCTATTTCGGAGCTCTGGGTCTTCGCGTCGATATTGGCGACGAAATTTATTTTGCCAGCGGCAGTCATCACAATCTGCGGATCACTGCCGGCCCGGTTATTCGGTTCTGAGCGCGTTTGTAAACTTGCCACAGAAGATAAAACAACGAAGGAACAAGAAGAAAAACATGACGACGAGACGCTTCCCGCAATCGGAAAGATCCATCTGGCGCCGCTCGCTCGCTTCGGTATCCATACTCTTCGGCGGCCTTACGTTCCTGTACATTCAACCGCAGCCTGCGGCCAGCCCTCGCCAGGCAGCGGCCGATAACACCAAACTAAACGAATCGGCCGGCGTCACCGCCGACCAGCAGAAGAACGACACCAGCGACCTCGACATCACCCGGCGCATTCGAAAAGCCATCATCCAGGACAAGTCCCTTTCGGTCGATGCCCATAACGTGAAAGTGATCGCACGCGACGGCATCGTCACTCTGAAAGGCGCAGTCCATTCGCCGGGCGAGAAGAACGCCGTCGAAGCGAAAGCGGTCGCAATTGCGGGGCAGGGAAAAGTGTCCGACGAAATCCGGGTCATTTCCAAGAAACCGGATTCATAGCGGCGCCGCATCAACGAGGTGATCCAATGGCGAGCGTACAAACGATCGTCCTGGGAATTTATCCACAGAGGCCCGGCGTTGAATCCGCGCTCGATGCTCTGCGCGATGCTGGCTTTCGCAA
This sequence comes from uncultured Acidobacteriota bacterium, assembly GCA_963725655.1. Classification (GTDB taxonomy): domain Bacteria; phylum Acidobacteriota; class Terriglobia; order Acidiferrales; family UBA7541; genus CAVRXT01. The sequence continues at coordinate 920,742 of CAVRYY010000002.1, forward strand.
TGCGGACGTATCCATCCTGCTTCCCCAGGATATCGCCGTCGCGAACCACGTGCCGCAAGCCACCAAAGCTCCGGAAGGGCTCGCCGCAGGCGCGAGTTCCGGCGCGCTGATCGGCGGCGCGTTCGGTTGGCTCACCGGCGTCGGCGCGCTGGCGATCCCCGGCCTCGGCCCATTCATCGCCGCAGGACCGATCCTCGCCACGCTCGCAGGCATCGGCGTCGGCGGCACCCTCGGCGGTTTCTCCGGCGGCCTGATCGGTCTCGGAATTCCCGAGCACGAGGCCAAACACGTCGCCGGACGCATCGAGGCCGGCGAGATTCTGCTCTCGGTTCATTGCGATTCGCCCGAATGCAATCGCAGAGCCCAGGAAATCATGCAGCACACCGGAGCGGAGAACATCGCATCAACGTTCGAGTCGGCAACCGCCGGCTCCGACGCCAAGCCGGGCCCACCTATCGTCAAAGAACTGGCCCGCTAAAATTCACCGGCAAGATTGCTCGCTGTAGCTTTTAAATCAAGCCATGGAGGACTAGATGTTTTCATCGAAACTGCAATTCAAAAAGGTGCCGTCGGCGCTCTTGGCCACCACGGCGATCGCGGGGCTTCTGCTGCTCCCCGTGGCGCCCCGTAGCTACGCCGACGAGCATTCCAAGTGCCAGCACTCCATCGAAAAGGCCGAATCCAATCTGGACAGAGCCATTCACAAGCACGGCGAACACAGCCCCGAAGCCGATTCTCGGCGCCGCGAACTCAACGACGAACGCCAACACTGCTGGGACACCTATCACGGCTGGTGGGATGGCCACGCGCATATGTGGCACACCGATCGTGACTGGGATCATCCTTAGATTTTCCTGAATGGCTGGGCGCTGGGGCGCGAACCGATTCTCGCCCCAGCGTCAGCCGTCACTTCACTTCGCTTTTCTGGTAATCGCGATCCGGATTGACGCTGCATCGTCCCCAATTATGGCTATCCTCAATCGTGCCCCACGTATGCCCATCGTGAAGATCCTTCGACGCGCGTTTCTCGGCTCCCTATTCATAGCAGCTCTCTGCGCGACCACTCCAACCCGCGCTCAGGAAGCTCGCCCCTCCGGACCCGCTGCTCCCAGCCAGGCTGCCAATCCTTCGCAAATCGTCATCGGCTTCGTCGGCGGCTACGTGAGCAACACCAACATGGCTCACGCCGAAGTGCAACTCGCGGCGTCGCTGCGCAAGTCCTATTCTCCTGACGTCTACGTCGCCGCCTTCGAAAACCACAAAGGCGCCGCAGCCTACAAAGAAATCATCCGCCTGTTGGACACCGACCACGACGGCACGCTTTCGCCCCAGGAAAAGAAGAACGCCCACATCATCATGTACGGCCATAGCTGGGGCTCCTCGGAGGAACTGCAAATCGCGCGCATGCTCCAGAAAATCGATGTCCCCGTTTTGCTGACGATCCAGGTCGATAGCGTCGCCAAGCCCCACCAGGACGACGGCGTGGTTCCCGCCAACGTCCTCGAGGCCGTAAATTTCTACCAATCCCATGGCCGCCTACACGGCCGCGCCGAAATCACCGCCGCCGATCCAGCCAGCACCAAAATCCTCGGCAATTTCGCTCTCGACTACAAAACCAATCCCGTAAAGTGCAAAGGCTATCCGTGGTGGGACAATGTGTTCGCCAGATACCACACCGAAATCGAATGCGACACCGCAGTGTGGGACAAGATCGACGCGATGATTCGCGCCAAGCTCCCGGCCAGCGACCTGATCAGCCCCGCTCCCACTCCCGCCATCGTCCCCGCCGCCGCGCCGCAGCGGTAGCTTCTTCCACGCCGCGCAGGTGCGAGCGCGTTGCAAATCCATCGGTCCTACGGTTCGACGCCCTGATCTTTTCCGGGTGCCCCACGCTTCGTCGGTTTCGCGAAGGGTGGGCGTCCAGACTTCCACGCCGCGCAGGTGCAAGCGCGTCGCAAATCCATCGGTTCTACGGTTCGACGCCCCTGATCATTTCCGGGTGCCCCACTCTTCGCCGGTTTCGCGAAGGGTGGGCGGCAGGCTTCCACGCCGCGCAGGTGCGAGCGCGTTGCAAATCCACTGGAATCGCCGCTCCGATCCCGTCACAATAAGCCGTCCAGTAAACGTCAGGGAGCCGTTTTGACTTCCACCGCAACCGCCAGCCTGCCGCCCGCCAACGTCGTCGAGATCAAGAATCTCGTCAAGACCTACGCCGGCCGCGTGCAGGTAGAAGCCGTCCGCGACATCACTCTCTCCGTCCGCCGCGGCGAACTCTTCGGCCTGCTCGGCCCAAACGGCGCCGGCAAAAGCACTACCATCGGAGTCTGCACCACCCGCACTCTGCCCACTTCCGGCTCGGTCCTCATCGCCGGAGTCGACGTGGTCGCCGCGCCGGCCCGCGCTCGCCGCCACATGGGCGTAGTCCCGCAATACAACACCCTCGACCGCCAGTGCACTGTCTGGGAGAATCTCTACTTCCACTGCCGCTATTTCGGCTACTCGGCCTCTGCCGCCACCCGGCGCACTGCAAAACTTCTCGAGCAGTTCCGCCTCACCGAGCGCGCCCAATCATTCGTCCGCGAACTTTCCGGCGGCTTGGCCCAGCGCGTCCAAATCGCTCGCGCCACCGCGCACGAGCCCGAAATCCTGTTTCTCGACGAACCCAGCGCCGGCCTTGATCCGCAGTCCCGCCTCGCGCTCTGGGAAAGCATCCGCCAGCTCCAGACCCACGGCATCACCGTGGTCCTCACCACCCACTACATGGAAGAAGCCGAAGCGCTGTGCGAGCGCCTGGCCATCATCGACCACGGCAAAATCCTGGTTTGCGACACGCCGCAAAATCTGAAGAGCAGCATCGGCGCGCAAACCGTGATCCACCTCAAATTAGCAGGCGAATCCGATGCCGCGTTGCAGCAAGCTTTGCGCGCCCTGCCTGGCGTGAAGAATCTGGAATCCGCCGGCGACGCCATCCGCATCTTCGTAGATTCGCTGGACGGCATCCTCCCCAAAATCGTGGAGATCACCGGCGCGCGCCTGCACGACGTCTCCATCAACGAAGCCAGCCTGGAAAATGTCTTCATCCAGCTAACCGGGAGAGATCTCCGTGAGTAGCGCCGCAACTTTCCTGCCTCCATGGTTCAGGGCCGGCCGGCACCGAGCGCAGCGAAGTGCATTTAGGGGTTTAGCCGTAGCTGAGCGCAGCGAAGTGGGTGCCCCAGGTGTCGATTTCACACCCGGGTTCTCCAAGCTTTTGAACTCGCATTTTCTAAGCCTGTGATTCTGAGATTCTATCTGTTCTCAGATCGAGTAAAGGGAAGGGAATCGCATGAGCAATTTTATGCTGTACGCCCGCTCCTTTTGGGGCCTGATCCTCCGCGACCTGCGAGTCCTCCGCCGCGAAGTCGCCCCCTTCTGCGCCCGCACCCTGATGAACCCCTTCATGTTCGTTTTCGTCTTCACCTATCTCTTCCCCAAGATGGGCCAGGGCTTCCAGAATTCCCGCGGCATAAGTTTCGGCACCATCATTCTCCCGGGCCTGGTCGCCGTAGCCATATTCGTCCAAGGCATCATGGCCGTAGCGCTCCCACTCTCGGTAGAAATCAGCAGCACTCGCGAGATCGAAGACCGCGTGATGTCCCCGCTCCCGGTTACCTGGGTTGCCATAGAAAAAATAATCTTCAGCGCCTTCCAAAGCGTGATCGCCGCCGCGGTAGTTTTTCCGCTGATCTATTTCATTCCCGCCACCCCGGTCCACGTCCACGTAGATAGCTGGCCCATCCTGATCGGCACCGTAATCCTGGCCAGCCTGGCCTCCGGCGCCGTAGGCCTGACCATCGGCACCATAGTGAAGCCGCAAAACATCGGCCTGATGTTCGGCATAGTGGTCGTCCCCATCACCTTCTTCGGCTGCGTCTATTACCCCTGGGCCCTGCTCTACAAAGTAAGATGGATCCAAATCGCCGTCCTAATCAATCCCTTGGTCTACATGAGCGAAGGCCTGCGCACCGCCCTAACCCCCGAAACCCCGCACATGCCCGCATGGACCACCACCTTGGCCCTACTCCTCTGCGTCCTAATCCTAGGCTGGATCGGCATCCGCGGCTTCATCCGCCGCGTCGTTTCGTAGGCCCATCCCGCAAAGCGCGGCCGACGCGGTGCCTGTGGACGCTGACCGGAGAAGCTACTGCGGATTCCACCGCAGAGAATAGATTTGCACCACGCTGGTGTCGCTCATCATAGCGGGCCGCCCGTCGGATGTAATCGAGAGAAAGTTCTCGAAGGGACTGGAACTAACGCTCAACCCATTAAACAGGGCAACCAGAGTCCATTTGCCTTCGGCAATATTCAACCGGTAAACTCCCGGTTGCTCTCCTGGTTCTGCGGCTATTTTTGCCACCAATATGGACTTGGAATCACCAGACCACCTCCAGAATCCCCAGTCAGCCCCAAATTGTTTCAAGGTTCTCCACGTTTTCGTTGCTCGAGAGTAAACCACCACGCGTTTGGGCGCGCTTGCAATGGCAACCATGTATTTGCCATCCGGCGACCACGAAGGGACATACATGCCTGGCGAGCCCGGCCACACCGACACCTTCTTGCTCGCGAGATCCAGAACTTTGATACCGGTGAAGTGTCCTGGAGTCGGGACGTCACTGAAGTCGATGGATGTCCCGTCTGGAGACCAGGTGGGCATGACCTCGAGGTCAGCTTCCGAAGTGAGCTGCTCGGGAACGCCGCCATCGATCGAGACGCGGTAAATTGCCTTGAAATTACAAAAAACCACCCATTTACTGTCGCGAGACCATTCCGGCATCCATGCTGGTATGTCGGTCAACGGGAGCCTTTCGCTGCCGTCAAGCCTGCTGCGCCACAACAAATGACGGGGGTAGTCGGCGTAAACCATCCATTGGCGGTCAGGAGAGATCACGAAGCTTGAGGCGGCCAGGCCGTTCAAGAAAGGGATGAAACGTTGCTCTTTCGAATCGTAAGCCTGCATCGATCCCTGCGCCACCCTGCCAATCACAAGCAGGTTGGCGCTGTCCCGGGTCGGGGTCATGGCTACAACATCCATTTGCGCCGGCGTAAGACGTACGGCCGAGGCTTTCTTCCAAAATTCAAACCATGGCGGAGAAACTAGTTCGTAAGTGCTGCTGAACCCATCACGAAACGAGAGAAATACGAAATGTCTGCCATCGGGGGTCCATTGGCCGTCACGTTGATCGGCATCAGACGGCCAATCGAGGGGGAGCGGGTGAACATTGCTGCCATCTGTGTTTATTTCGAAAATTCGCATTGGATCGCCTGAGGTTTTTCCGTCCACCGTCACCCGAATTCGTTTCGAATCGGGCGAAAAGCAGAGCCAGCCCTCAATTATGCGATTCGCATTCCAGATTTCTCTGGAGTTCGCGCCGTTCGCATCGCTGACAAAAACCGAGTTCAACTCTGCATACCCGAGCGAATGCCCATCCGGAGACCAACTTGCGCCACGCGCAAGATGGTCGCCGAGCCTTCGTGGCGAGCCTCCCAGGGCCGGGACAGTCCATAGAGTGCCGCGTCCCGTCTCGTCGTTTAGATCCGGCTTGAACATCAGCAACTGGGAAGCATCCGGAGAAATGTCCCAAATCTTCATTCCGAACACCGACGCCTGCAACGGTTGCATGGTGCCCCCGGTCGCAGACATTTGGACAGGGTGGCCATCGCTCTGAAAATAGAGGCGCGCCCCATCGGTAACCATTCCTCCGTCTTTTTTGTCGCCGGTAAAGGTAATCTGCCGTGTTTCCAACGGGGTTGAGCTGCCACCAGATCCAGTCAGGCTCACGAGGAATAAGGCTAGGAGTGTAGCCGCAAATGCCGCCGCAGTAGCAAGCAGCCACAGCCAGATCTTCCTTCTCCTTCTTACGCTGCTTGTCCCGGCTGAGATGGTTCCGCTTGTTGCCTGTGTGCCCAAGTGCCGCAAGTCGACCGCGATTTCTTTCGCCGTTTGGTAGCGGTCTTCCGGATCTTTGGCGAGACACTTGAGAATGATGTCATCCGCTTTTGCCGGCAGCTTTCCGTTGAGGGCGCTCGGCGGAGAAGCAGGACGATTCAGAATTTCATCAACCAGCCGCGCATGCAGCGATGAACTATACGGGCGCTGCCCCGTGGCAATCTCAAAGAGCACAACCCCTAATGCATAAATATCGGAACGCGAATCGAGATTCTCGCCGCGCAGTTGTTCCGGCGACATATAAGGCAGCGTGCCCGTTATCGTATTGGTTGCGGTCAACGTTGTAGCTTCGAATTCATTAGCCTGGGCCACCAGCTTGGCCACGCCAAAATCCAGGACTTTCACCAGCCCCGATTGGGTAACGAAGATGTTGCCCGGCTTGATGTCGCGATGAATTACCCCCTTCGAGTGTGCCGCAGCGAGCGCCTCGGCAATCGGCATTCCCAATTTCGCGACGAGCTCGGTGCTCACTGCTCGCCGGCCCGCCATATATATAGCTAGCGTCTGCCCATCGAGATATTCCATCACGATGAATTCGCCGCCCCGGTACACGTCGATATCATGAATCGTGCAAATGTTGGGATGGTTCAGCGCCGAAGCGGCACGTGCTTCGCGGCGAAAACGTTCTAATGCGGCCGAATCCGCCGCCATGTGCTCAGGGAGGAATTTCAGCGCGACCAGGCGGCCAAGCCTGGCGTCCTCGGCCTTGTATACCACTCCCATTCCGCCGAAGCCGATCTCTTCAAGAATGCGGTAATGTCCAACCGCAACGCCCTTCAGGTCAGGCCTCGGCGCAGCTGCCGCCGTGACCGGCCAAACGCTGCTGGTGTTCACCTGGCCCGCAAATGCCGGCTGTTCGATGAAGCTGGCAGAGTCGCGGTGATGAGCGAGCAGCGATTCCACCTCGCGGCGCAGTGCTTCATCGCCAGCGCACGATTCCTCGATTACAGAGCCGCGCCGGCTTTCCTCCGCCTGCACAGCCTTGTGAAAAATGCTTTCGATTTTGCTCCATCGCTCAGGCTTCATCGGATTTATTTTCACTCAGGGCACGCATCAGCCACGCCTTGGCCAACCGCCAATCACGCGCCACGGTTTCCGGTGAAACCTTCAAGACTTCCGCAGTTTCCTCAACGCTGAGGCCGCCAAAAAAACGCAACACTACAACCTGGCTCTTGCGGTCGTCCACCTTCGCCAGTTCATTGAGAGCATCGTCTATAGCGACCAAATCAGCGGAGGGTTCTGGAGAGATGGCCAGGGCCTCGGCCAATGAAATCGCTTTTGCTCCATCGCCGCGTTTGTGCGATCGCCGGGCACGGGCATGGTCGGTGAGAATGCGCCGCATTTGTCGCGCACACAGCGCGAAGAAATGCGCCCGGTCCTGCCAGTCGATCAGCTTCAGATCAGATAGACGCAGATAAAGCTCATTGATCAGAGCCGTCGTCTGTAGCGTATGACCGTCGTGTTCTCGCGACATGCAACGCCCGGCGACCAGATGCAGCTCCCGATAAACCTCAGGAGTCAGTCTGTCCAGAGCACCTTCGTCGCCCCGGCGCCATGCCTGAAGCAGTTGGGTGATCTCGTGTCCGAGAGCGTCGTCCATCCAAATTCCTAGGCCGCAGGCGTGGCCAATTGGGTGAACTTTACCACACCGCCCGGCAGCCGCCCCAAGAAGTTCCTTTCCCGCTGACAGGTTTACGCCGTGATTCTCGCTATATAGGGTGAAGGCAAACCAACAGGCGCGGTGAGAACCACAGCCGCGCCCCCAGCTCAAAGGAGAGACGGACATGAAATCGACATTCAAGAAGACATACCCACGTTTTGTGGCCCTGCTGGCTGTGGGAATTATCGCGGCGATAGGAGCCGCCCATGCAGGTGGCACGCAGGACGATAACGATCGACTGGCCCAAGCGGCTGAACTGGAACAGCTTCACGCTACCTTTCACGCGGCAGTCAGCGTGCACGATCCAGTGAATGGCGATTCGCCTGCTGTGATAACTCAGCGAATCCGCGAGGCACTCTCGATCTGGACTAAAGACGCCCAACTCACGGTTGTCAACACCACTGCCACCGCAGGAAATTATGTCGGCAACGGCGATCCGGATGATCCCGCAAGTTGCCCTCTACCCTCCGGCGACACCTCTACCACCGGTCAACAGGGCACGCTGTGCACGTTCTTCAAGTATGTTTCCGGCGGGTTGCAGGCAGCCAATAAGTTTGTATCGCTTTCCCCGGCGTACAAAACCAAGTACGTCCCTGTAAGGGATGAGTACGGCCAATGGAAATCGTCGGTGTATTTCGAATGCCACTACTTCGACGTGTCATTGAATCCGGCCACCGGCCAGCCGTTTTGGACAGCCAAGAGCCACGTAAGCCTTGACGGTGAAGCCAGAAAGATCGACGGACGCTGGTTGCTCACGCGCGTCAGCTCATCCGCCGTTCCAGTTCCGGTTCCGTGAAGCAGCCGATCCACCAATTCCACGGGCCGCGCCCTCTCGAATGACGCCGCGTAGGCCAGCAGCCGATGCTTGCTCAAGTACGCGTGCGAAACTTCGAGGCGACCGCCTAACATCCATCGGCCATCGTGTGATGCTGCGATCAGAATGATCGTGCCCGGACCAAGGATAGAAGCCAGGCGCTAATTTCCGATCGAACACGAACATCGTGGCCCGCTGCGATATGGACGGCCACCAGCGGGCCGTCCATTCCCGGCGCACAGCCGTCTCCACGGTTTTGCGTCCTTTTTTGCCGTCAGCCGTGGAAGGTGGGCGCCGCACCCTCCGCCGTCAAGGGTGCGGATTTTGCCTCTCCCAATCTCACGATCACATCCCCTACGCTGCCTATGAGGTATGTTTGCTTTGCCTGATCTGTCGAAGGTGGGTGGCGCACCCTTCGCCCTCAAGGGTGCGGATTTGCCTCTCCCAATCTCACGATCACATCCCCTGCGCTGCCGTGTGAGGTATGTTTGCTTTGCCTGATCTGTCGAAGGTGGGTGGCGCACCCTTCGCCCTCAAGGGTGCGGATTTGCCTCTCCCAATCTCACGATCACATCCCCTACGCTGCCGTGTGAGATATGTTTGCTTTGCCTGATCTGTAGAAGGTGGGTGGCGCACCCTTCGCCCTCAAGGGTGCGGATTTGCCTCTCCCAATCTCACGATCACATCCCCTACGCTGCCTATGAGGTATGTTTGCTTTGCCTGATCTGTCGAAGGTGGGTGGCGCACCCTTCGCCCTTAAGGGTGCGGATTTTGCCTCTCTAGTCTCGCGGTGAGATCCGGCTGCTGACTTCCCTCGGAACCGACTCCGCTCTGCAAATCCAAAAAAAAACCGCAACCTCCGAACAATACCGGATACCGCATTCCCCGCAACGAGCATACAGTCCACCGATGCCGCCTACTTCAAACGAGCATCAAGTCGCCCGAAATCCTCTCCACCGCTTCTACGGCCAGAACCATCTCCACTTCATAACCTTCAGCGCCTACCGAAGACGTCCAGTTTTAGGCACCCCACGCGCCCGTGACACCTTCGTAAAAATCTTGGACCAAGTTCGTAACCGCTACGATTTCAAATTGCTAGGCTATGTCGTAATGCCCGAACACGTACACCTGATCTTGAGCGAACCACCCGCGGTAACTCCATCAATCGTCCTGCAAGTCCTAAAGCAGAAAGTCTCCGCCACACTTCACAGCACCTGGAAGAGGCCACCCGCGATTGCATTGACGGGCATCCGGAAGGCGGCAGTTGCATCGCCCACCTGGGAAAGGCGTTTCTATGACTTCAACATATGGAGCTCGGATAAACTCAATGAAAAACTAGCCTACGTGCACGCCAATCCCGTCAAAAACAAGCTGGTCGTACACCCAAAAGACTGGCCCTGGAGTAGCTGGTCACAATCCACGAACGGCGAGCGAGGTCTAATCCATATAGACTCCCTCGGCTAGCGCCACCACACCGCAGTTCCCGTCACGCAAATAAGCCGCGACAGTCCCGCCGGCAATCGACCGAAAGCAACCAAGAACTCACCGCATCAAAACCTCCTCCACAGCGCAAGCACGAATCCGCACCCTTAAACCCTGAAGGGTGCGGCCGACCCTATTGCCCCTGCAACCGGCAGCATCTCAACTAGTCATAAGAGCCATCCCTCGATTGTGACGAGCTATAAGATCGGTTCGCCTTCGTGTCGAGTTGTGTTTGGTCTGCCCTTTCGTGACGAGGCCTGTTTGCTTTGCCTTGTGTGTAGAAGGTGGGTGGCGCACCCTTCGCCCTTAAGGGTGCGGGTTTTGTCTGTCCCGAGTCTCACCATCACATCCCCAGCCCCGCCTAATAAAATGGCAGCCAGTACGTAATTTCGTGACGAGGCCTATTTGCTTTGCCTTGTGTGTAGAAGGTGGGTGGCGCACCCTTCGCCCTTAAGGGTGCGGGTTTTGTCTTTCCCGAGTCTCACGATCACATCCCCAGTCTTGCCTAATAAAACGGTAGCCAGCACGTAAATTCGTGACGAGGCCTATTTGCTTTGCCTTGTATGTAGAAGGTGGGTGGCGCACCCTTCGCCCTTAAGGGTGCGGGTTTTGTCTGTCCCGAGTCTCACGATCACATCCCCAGCCCCGCCTAATAAAATGGCAGCCAGTACGTAATTTCGTGACGAGGCCTATTTGCTTTGCCTTGTGTGTAGAAGGTGGGTGGCGCACCCTTCGCCCTTAAGGGTGCGGGTTTTGTCTCTCCCGAGTCTCACGATCACATCCCCAGTCTTGCCTAATAAAACGGTAGCCAGCACGTAAATTCGTGACGAGGCCTATTTGATTTGCCTTGTATGTAGAAGGTGGGTGGCGCACCCTTCGCCCTCAAGGGTGCGGGTTTTGTCTGTCCCGAGTCTCACCATCACATCCCCAGCCCCGCCTAATAAAATGGCAGCCAGTACGTAATTTCGTGACGAGGCCTATTTGCTTTGCCTTGTGTGTAGAAAGGCGGGTGGCGCACCCTTCGCCCTTAAGGGTGCGGATTATGTCTGTCCCCAATCTCACGGTCAAATCACAACTGCGCCGCAGGCCGTGTATGTCCTAACTCGTCTTCGCCGCACTCCGCTGCACAAACGTAGTCTCCGCCACGATCCCAAACGCCTCCAACACCCCCGCCTGCACCTTCTCGCACACAGCGTTGATCTCATCCACACCGAGACTTGGTCCGGGGCTCACGCGATACCGCAACTCCCGCTGCCCCGCAGGAGTCTCCACGATCCGCAGGACCGCATCGGCAACCTCCTGAGCGTTCCCGGCCGATCCCGTGAGCGCCCCTCCGACCTTCGCTGGAATCTGCCTGGCCGCCCCATACGTATCCAAGCGAGCTTCGTCAGCTGCCATTACCATGTTGCCGAAAACCGCCGTCTGGTAAGCGCCCGGTTCAACAATCGTCGACTCAATCCCTTGCCCCGCCAATTCATAATGGTAGGCCTCCGCCAACGACTCCAGCGCGAACTTGCTTGCACAATAGAATCCCAGCGAAGGAGCCACCAGGCGCCCGGCGCCGCTGCTGACGTGTATCAGCAACCCGCTCCGTTGCCGCCGCATATACGGCAGTACCGCGCGATTCACGCGAACCGGCCCGAAAAAATTGGTATCCATAAGCTGCTGCGCTTGTTCGGTCGTCACCGCTTCCGCCAATCCCGTTAGCGCGTAGCCCGCGTTGTTGATGGCCACGTCAATCCGGCCCGACGGCTCCACGATGGTGCGCACCGCCTGCTCCACCGAAGCATCATCGGTAACGTCCAGCTCCAGGACGTGCAGAGGCAGCGACTCTTTCTCCGCGAGGCTCCGAATCTCTGACGCGTTTTTGGCGTTTCGCCCCCCGGGGTCGCGCATGGTCGCGAAAACGGTGTGCCCGCGCCGCGCGAGCGTCTCCGCAAAAAGTCTGCCGAACCCAGTGCTCGCACCCGTGATCAGAACCACCTGTTTCGAATCCATAATTCCTCCTGTATCGACACCCATAGTTTGCGCACTCCACTGTACGTGCCCCACAGTGTACCCGCCATTAACGGAAAGTAAAATCTTGGAGCACGACCGTCCTGGGCGCGCTGCCTTCATTCCACCGGTCGGAGACAGTCCGCGCATCGCCTCAGTAGTCTTCCGGACTTGATCCAGTACCAAACTCCACAGCAATCCATACTTCCACCCACCCTACCGCGATGCTACGCTCGCCACGAAAGGGAGGTAAATCAAATGACTCAAGAATCCGTTCTTCCCCAAGGCCCCCGATCCGCTCTCCCGCCGCGCCGCCGGACAGGTCAACCGCCCCCACCGTCCAGCCAAACAAAAGCCATGCTCATCAAACCGTCTCGCAGGCACTCCCGCAAATGCGCCGTTTGCCACCATCTCCAGCGCCACCTAATCGAATTTTTTTTCCTCCAGGGGGCCAGCCCTTCCGCCATCGCCGAATACTTCGAAATCCACGACCGCGGCACTATCTATCACCACGCACACGCCACCCACCTCTTTGAGGCTCGCCAGATATCCCATCACCACCGGCAGGCGAACAAATCGCCGACGAGATGGCATTTAGCCGAAAACGCAAACGCACCGAATTCAATCCCGACAACTGTAAGGATTAGAAAGGGGATCAGCCATCGGATGAATAAGTTACAAAATACCAATCGCGACATTTCGCCAAATGTTAACCCGAGCCCCGTGGACCTGGTCGCAATCCCAAACGAACCGAATTTGAATCGCAACAACCGTAAGGATCAGAAACCGGATCACTCATCGAATGAGCAACTTACAAAATCTGAATCGAGAACATGAAAATCGCGGCAATTGGAGGGACAAGGCGATACATCAGCCAGCGAATGAATAAGTTACAAAGCTTGAATCGCAGCAATTTAAAAAAAACTTCATGCCGCGAAAAGTCGGCCGCCCGGATTCCCACCCAACCCGGGTTCAGGCAGCGCTAGCGGTGCTGCAGCCGGAGGGAGTTCCAGCTAGCGTCGGTGGTCCAGCCGCCGTCTACTGTCAGGGCGTGGCCGTTGATGAAAGGGCTCTGGGTTTCATCGGCTAGGAAAGCTATGGCGCGGGCGATGTCTTCGGGGCAGGCGAAGCGGGCCATGGGGATGCGGTCGATGATGTCTTGGTCGGAGTAGCTGCCGGCGGCTTGGTCCTTGTGGTCCATTTCGGTTTTTACCCAGCCGGGGCAGACCGCGTTTACCCGGACGCCGCGTCCGCCCCATTCGGCGGCCAGGGTGCGAGTGAGTCCGATCAGGCCGTGTTTCGAGGCGTTGTAGGCCGAGCGGTCAGCCACGCCTGCCAGGCCGGCGATGGACGCTACGTTGATGATGCTGCCGCGGCGCTGGGCTAGCATTTTTTGCCCGAACGCTTTGCAGAGGAAAAACGGCGCGACTAGATTTACCTCGAGCACGCGGCGAAACTGTTGGGCGGAGACGGATTCGGCGGGACAGATCAGGCTGATGCCTGCGTTGTTGACGAGCACGTCGACGCGGGAGTAACGCGCGGCTACTTCCGAAGCGAAGCGTGTGACGAACGCTTCGTCGGTGATGTCACCGCGAAATTCGTGGGCTTGCACGCCAAAGGCTGCGGCTTCGCGGCAGGTTTCGGCGCTGGAGTTCACGTCGGTCAAGGCCAGGGAGTATCCGAGTGCGGCGAGGGTGAGTGCGGTCTGCCGGCCGATTCCCTGGGCGGCTCCGGTAATGACGGCAACGCGATTTTCTGTGGGCATAGGTCCTGTCGGTTGCGCCCGGCCCGGCACTAGCGTCGGCGGGCGCGTGGCGCAAATATTTTGGTGTCACTCTCTATTTTATTCGCTGCGGCATCGACCGGTCGAATGTATCACGTCCGTCGAGTAAATTTAATCGAGAGAGGCTGCGCCGGGGTCGAAGCGGGTCCCGATAGTCACGTCCTGTGATTGCGCGTAGTATGGCTGAGTTTGTTTGTATTTGAGCGCTTGATGGAGTTGGCGGACGGGGAGGGGGATCGCGTGACTGCAGAATACCGAGCGGATCATGTGGGGAGTTTCCTGCGGCCGGCTGAGTTGCTCGAGGCTCGAGGCGCTGGGGACGCGCAGCGCGTGCACGATCTTGAGGATAGTCACATCCTGCGCGTCCTGGCGAAGCAGAAGGAATTGGGGTTTCAGGTTTTTACCGATGGCGAGCTGCGCCGGCGCAATTTCATGAGCGATTTCACTGACGCCGTCGAAGGCTTCGACATGGGCGATTCGGTGGCGCGCACGTGGAAAGCCGGCGAGGAAAAAGCGGCGCGCGAGAGCAGCGTGATGGGCGTAGTGACGGCCAAGCTGCGGGTGGTTCGGCCGCTCACCGGGCACGAGTTGGCGTTTTTGAAGAAGCACTCGCCGGGGGCGATCAAAATGACGCTGCCTAGCGCCACCCAGTTTCCGGCCATCGCGTTTAAGCGCGGCGTCACCGACAAAGTCTACGAGAATCACTCCGCGCTGTTGTGGGACATCGTGGCGATTATGAAAACGGAGTTGGCGCGGCTGTCGGCCGAGGGCGTGAAATACATTCAGATCGACGCGCCGCGCTATAGCTACTATCTCGATCCGAAGTGGCGCGACTGGATTCGCGCGGAAATGAACGTCGAGCCCGACGCGTTGCTGGAGGATTCCATCCGCGCGGACAACGCGTGTTTTGAAGCGGCCCGCCGGCCCGGAGTAACGCTCGCGATTCACCTGTGCCGCGGCAACAATCGCAGCCACTGGTACGCGCAAGGCGGCTACGACGCTATCGCTGAGAAACTGTTTGGCAGTATGGCTGCCGACCGCTTTCTGCTCGAGTATGACGATGAACGCTCCGGTACGTTCGAGCCGCTTCGTTTCATCCCGAAGAACAAAACGGTGGTGCTGGGACTGATTAGCTCGAAGCGTCCGCAGCTTGAAAGTGCCGCCGAACTGATGCAGCGGATCAACGAAGCGGCGAAATATTTCCCGCTCGAAAATCTCGCGCTCAGTCCGCAGTGCGGATTTGCGTCGACCATGGAAGGGAATCTGCTCACCGAGGATGAGCAGTGGGCCAAACTGCGGCTGGTGGCGGAAACCGCGCGTCGCGTTTGGAGCGATTAGACCGCTGAGGCTACTCCGCGCGCAGCGTTTCTACCGGATCGAGCGACGCGGCGCGGCGTGCAGGAATGTAACTCGCTAACAGCGCGGCGGTGGCCAGAGTTGCGGCGACGGCGGCGAGCGTCGATGCGTCCCAAGAGGGAACGCCAAAGAGTAGGCCGCGCATCAGGCTGGCTGCGGCGACGGCGCACACCAGTCCGATGACGATGCCAGCTATCGCCAACCGTCCGGCTTCGGTGAGCACGAGTTGATACACGGCGCCGCGCTGCGCGCCAAGGGTCAGGCGAATGGCAATCTCGCGGGTCCGCTGGCTCACCGAATACGCGACCACCCCGTACAGCCCGACCACACTCAGCAGAAACGCCAACGCGGCAAAGCCTCCGACCAGCCACGCGGAGGAGCGGTGGAGATACGCGGTAGGGGAGTCGGCGATTCGCGAAGCCATGGTCGATTCGTCGAGGGTGCCGAGGTTGGAAGCGGTTTGATGGATGGTGGCGACCAGGGTGGGCAGCACCGACTGTTCGGACTGCGAGGTGCGCGCCACAACGTACACGAAATTATCGGGGTCCTGGTAGAAGGGATAGTAGACAGCGGGCCATAGCGGCTCATCGAGCGAGCCTTCGCGAATATCGTCGACCACTCCGATAATTTCCTTAAGAGTTTGCGGGGTGAGTGAGATGTCGCCGAACTTCTTGCCGATGGGATCTTCACCCGCGAAATATTTTCTGGCGAGGGTTCGATTGATCACCACTACCTTGGGTTTGGAGGCATCGTCCCCATCGGTGAAGAAGCGGCCGCTGATCAGCTTTGCCTGGAGGGTGGCCAGATAGTTGGGAGTCACATCGCGCATGTCGACCTCGATGTGCTTGCCGTCGTAGGGGCGGCCCACAAAACGGATCCAGTCGGTGTAGCCATTGCCTTGTAGGGGCAAGCGGCTGGTGATGGCGGCGGATTTCACGCCGGGAATGAGCGATACGTTAGCGAGCAACTTGCGCGCCAGAGTGTTGATGTCTTCATCCTTGGGGTAGCTCGCGTCGGGTGCGTCGACTTCCAAGGTAGCCAGGTGGTCGGTGCGGAAGGCGGGATCCACGTTGAGAAGGCGATGCAGGCTTTTGCCGAGCAGTCCGGCGCCGACTAACAAAACGATGGCCACCGCCAACTCGACTACCACCAGGTTGGACCCGAAGCGGCGCCACAGAGTTCCGGCGGACGTGCGGCCACCTTCCGCCAATCCTTCGCGCAGTTGCGAGAAGGATAGCCGCCAAGTGGGGATGACGGAAAACAGCACCGAGGCCAGCAGCGCGATGGAACATGCGAAGACCCCCACGTGGAGACTCAAACCGATTCCTCGCAGATACGGCATGCCGGTGAGCATGTCCGCGGGAATCAGTTTCAGAAGAAGTTCGATGGTCCACTTGGCCGCCAGCAGGCCCAGCGCGCTGCCAATGATGACCAGCAAGAATCCTTCGGTGGCGAATTGACGGATCAGCCTGGCGGACGACGCGCCGAGCGCGCCGCGCACGGAGATCTCGCGCTTGCGGCTCTCGGAGCGCACCAACAGAAGGCTGGTGACGTTGACGCAGGAAATCAGCAGCAGCAAACCGGCGCCGCCGAGGGTGACCAGCAGAATCGGGCGAATGTCTCCAACGATCGCCGCGGTCAGCGGCATCACGCTGGCGCCCTGACTGCGATTGGAATCGGGATACTGGGTCTCGAGCTGCCCGGCGATCGATTGCATGGCGGCCAGCGCGGTGGGCACCGAGACGCCGTCCTTGAGGCGGGCGAGGCCGACGAGGTCGTGGCAGCTTCGCCGCAGGTGGCATGGGGTGGTGGTCGGGATGGGAGTCCAAAATTGCGTCTGCGCGCGGGGCGCGAAACAAAAATCGCGCGGGAGTACGCCGATAACGG
This sequence comes from uncultured Acidobacteriota bacterium, assembly GCA_963725655.1. Lineage (GTDB taxonomy): Bacteria > Acidobacteriota > Terriglobia > Acidiferrales > UBA7541 > CAVRXT01. Next base: position 937,705 of record CAVRYY010000002.1, read on the forward strand.
AGTACAAAACTCCGCTGAGCGTGACTGGCTGGCCGATCACGTCCGGCCTTGACCCGAACCACTTCTGCCATGCGGCGTAAGCCAGGATCACCGTCTGCGGCGCGGCCGACATGCCTTCGCCGGCACGGAAATCCCGTCCCATCGCCGGGGCCACACCGAGAGTGTGAAAAAATCCATCGCTCACCTGCGCGCCAGGGGCTGGTTCCGCGCCGGAGGCGGTGCCCACCAGAAAACCGGTGCTGGTGACGACGTCGAGAGAGGAGAAGACGGTGTTGAGTCTCTTCCAATCGAGGTAGTCCTGATAGGAAAGGTTGGCGCGGGGAATCATCGGAGCGCTTTCGGTGGCTTCCACCAGGCGGTTGGGGTTGGGGTAGGGCAGGGGCTTGATGAGCGCGGCGTCGACGAAGGCGAACATGGCCACGCTGGCGCTCATTCCCACCGCCAGCATGCACACCGCGGTGCACGTGAATCCGGGATTCTTGCGCAACTGGCGCAGGGCAAAGCGAAAGTCCTGGAGCACGCTCTCCCAGCGGAATTCCACAACTTCATGGGTGCGCTCTTTCAGCCGGGTGGCGTTGCCGAATTGGCGGCTGGCGGCGCGATGCGCGGATTCCGGGGGCATTCCGTCGTTGCGCAGATCGTTTTCCGTTTGCTCGCGATGGAAAGCCATTTCTTCGTCGAGCTCGCTGCTGAATTTGTCGCGGCGAATGAGCAGAGAGAGTTTGCGAAAGAAGCGAACGATGGAGTCCATGGCGGTCGAGTCCTTGTCCTTAGGCGCGCTGCAGCACGGCGCTGATGGCGGTGATCATTTGCTCGAATTGGGAGACTTCGGCGCCCAGCTGTTTGCGGCCGGCGGGCGTTAACGTGTAGAAACGGGCGCGGCGGTTGGTTTCGGTCTTCTTCCATTCGCCTTTCACCCAGCCTTGCAGCAGCAAGCGCTGCAAGGCGGGATAGAGGGAGCCCTCTTCGACGGTGAGGACGTCGCCGGAGAGGCGCTTGAGTGCGAGGGCGATGCCGTATCCGTGCTGAGGAGCGCGGGTGAGCATTTTGAGGATAAGCATGTCCAGGGTACCGGGCAAAAGGTCAGGTTTGTGGGTCGGCATGGGATATACATAGTCTATCTATGGATAGGATGTCAAGGGCAACGAAAAATACGGTCTCCGAATTCGTAGATCACGCAGGGCACTGATTGAGCAGGACGGTTCGATGGTGTTACTCTGCGGGCGCCAAGAGACCTTTTGGCCGCAGTCGACGATCCGGCCCTCGAAGAGCAGTCTAAAATCAACCGCAACACCAAGCGCAAACAATCAGAGCTGCGTAAAAGGAGAACACCATGAGCGAAGCAAGTGGCACACAACGAGGCAGCGAGCAGGCCGATGCGATTCGTGCGTTTCATGCGAACGTTACGGAGGCGGAGCTGACCGAATTACGCAGGCGCATCCACGCAACCAACTGGCCGGAGCGAGAAACGGTTACCGATGCAACGCAAGGAGTGCAGCTGGCGACGACCCAGGCGCTGGCGCGCTATTGGGCCACCGAGTATGACTGGCGGAAGATCGAAGCGAAACTGAACGCGCTGCCGCAGTTCATCACCGAGATCGACGGGCTGGACATTCACTTCATTCACGTCCGTTCCCAACACGAAAATGCGTTGCCGCTGATCGTTACCCACGGATGGCCCGGCTCGATCATCGAACAGATGAAGATCATCGATCCGCTGGCCAATCCCACGGCGCATGGCGGCAGCGCCTCGGATGCGTTCCACCTGGTAATTCCGTCCATGCCGGGTTACGGGTACTCTGGCAAACCGACGACTGCGGGGTGGGATGTAGCGCGTATCGCGCGTGCGTGGGTGGTACTGATGAAGCGACTCGGGTATACGAAATTCGTGGCGCAAGGCGGCGATTGGGGCGCACTGATCACCGAACAGATGGGCGTGGATGCGCCTGCGGAGTTGCTCGGCATTCACACCAACATGCCGGGCATCTTTCCAGCCGAGATTGACAAGGCGGCTTTTTCCGGCGCGCCGGCGCCATCGGATCTCTCCGCCGATGAGAAGGTGGCGTACGAGCGGTTGCAGTTCGTATATCAAAAGGGAATTGCGTACGGTTTCCAGATGGGGCTGCGGCCGCAGACATTGTACGGAATCGCGGACTCACCGGTCGGCTTGGCGGCTTATTTTCTGGATCATGACGCGCGCAGCTACGAGCTGATCGCACGCGTCTTTGAGGGAAAGTCCGAAGGCCTGACGCGCGACGACATCCTCGACAACATCACGATCACCTGGTTGACGAACACGGCGCTTTCTGGGGCCCGTCTCTATTGGGAGAATTGGGGCAAACTCGGGTATTTCAATGCCAAAGGCGTCTCCATCCCGGTGGCGGTGAGCGTGTTCCCGGACGAACTCTATCCAGCACCGCGGAGTTGGGCAGAACGGGCGTTTCCCAAACTGATCCATTTCAACAAGGTCGCCAAAGGTGGACACTTTGCCGCGTGGGAACAACCGCAACTGCTTTCCGAAGAACTGCGCGTGGGGTTCCGATCACTGCGGTCCTAGCTGTTGGCAAAGTCGGCAGGAGAGCCTCGATGCTAGAGGCTCTCCGGTTTGACTGATCGCAGGTATTCTTTCGGGTTGGAGTTCAGCGGCGATCGCGCCGGTCATTCGGATCCGGCGGCGGCGCTAGTTCAAAGACGCCGACCGCGCCCGCCGCGGGGCCATAGAGATTTCCGTCAGGACCGAAGGCCAGACCGCCAGGGAACCCGACGTTGGGGCCGCCCAAAAAGATATAGAGCAGCGACTCGGTCCACGGAGGGGTGGTGGTGGGCGTCAACTGAAAGACCACGCCGCACCCTGGGTACAGGCAGGTGCCGCCCTGGACGCCGCCCCACACGGTGGTGCCGTACAAATTGCCTGCGTCATCAAAGATCACGTGGCTGGTGGGCTGCAGACCATCACTACCCTGAAAATCATAGAGGGTGGCGAAATCCCATGTGCCGCCTTCGGTTGGTTGCACCCGAAAGACGTCGCCATCTCCATAAGCGCCTCCGAGGCGGCTGGTGCCGTATAGCTCCCCACAGATCAGGTCGCGGTTGCGGCGAGCATCACGCTCGATCCTCCGGTTGCGCTCCCGATCACGGTCACGAACGCAATGATCGTTGCTGGGGCGGAAGGTGAGTTCCGCTAACGGCTCGGCGTACGCGCTAGCATCGGGAATTTCGGCGATCAGGGCCTCATTCCAAGCGCCGCTGGGGGTGGGGGTTAACTTGAAGACCTGGCTCGAGCCATCCGGGTCGCTGTCCTCGACGGTACCGTAGAGATTTCCGATGTTGTCGAAGGTTAGTCCCGTGAATGGTTGGCCGCCGTCGGTGCAAAGTCCTTGCCCTGGGCAAAACGTGTACAACAAGGTTTCGGTCCACGGTCCGGTGGCCGCCGGCGTCAGCTTATAGACCACTCCCACAGTTCCGGCCCCTCCCACCGAGGTGGTTCCGTAGAGATTACCCGCGGCGTCGCGAATGACTCCCGATCTCGGCCAGCCTCCGTCGTTCCCACCGCTGAAGGTGTAAAGCACGGTTTCGGTCCACGGTCCGCTGGCCGTGGGTGTGAGCTCATAGACGATGCCGCAGCCGGTGGGAAAGGGATCGGCTTCGGTGATGTCGCAAGTGACGGCCGGGTTGCCGCCGTATTGAGTAGTGCCGTAGAGATTGCCCGCTGGGTCCAGCAACAATTTGCCGACTGGAGCCAGGGCGCCGGTGAAAGTATAAAGCACGGTCTCAGTCCACGTGCCGCCAGCGTCGCGGGTCAACTTATAAACATTGTACCGGTCGGTGCTGTAGAGATTTCCGGCGCGATCAAATATCGCCTCAGGCGCGTAAAACGGGTAGAACGGTTGCGGGTCGGTGAGGCTTGATATGGTGGTTTCGGTCCACTGCGCCGCGGCACTGCCCGCGAACAGGCACGCGAACGCCGCGACCAACGCCAAGGTGCGGCAAAATCGGAACGAGGTACGATGCATGGTGCCTCCGTGGTGCGAGGTTCCTATTCGGGGCCCGACTGATGGGATCTAGTGAGTGGAGCTGGCAGAGTTTAGTCCCGCGGTACAAAGCAAATCAACATGAGACTTGTAGTAACAGTACGTCAATTGGTTGGCAGTTTGGAGGTTCTGTTGGTGCCGCAAAGGGGTATGGCGAACAAAAGGCGAACATGATATTTTGTTTCCATGCCGCTCCGCGCTTGCCGGGTTACGCTCGAGGATATGAATGGGGTGACGCACACCGTGGAGGTCACGGCGGGGACACTGTACGAGGCGGTTGCCCAGGGGCTGGCAGCGATGCGCGGAAACGAATGGGTTGCCGGCATCGCGGAGGGGTTGAACGCGGTGAAGGTATCGGTTGCCGATGTACGGGTGGAGCATGCCGTCAAGATGATCGATTTCAAGAAGTGGCTGGAGCGGCCTGGCGGATCGCCGCGCGAGGTGGGGCAGCGCCAGCGGATTCGTGCCATCCTGGGAACGCCGGTGGCGCGGTAGGAGCGGCGCCGGACCGTCGAGATCGACGACCTTGCTGAAAAAATTCTTTGCGCTGTTCCCAGCGGATCTCGATAGAAGGCCGACGATCTGCGCGAACAACTGCAGGCGGGTGAGGGTGGTAACCGAGGGGCGCTAATCGGCTGTTCTTTGCTTCGCAGCGAATTCCGGCTGCACCGGACATTTTTTGGCGCAGCTTTGACAACTTATGCGGTCGGGAGTGGTAGGCTGAGAGTGGCATGAAGATACTCCGCTTGCGATCGGTGACCGCCACCGCGCTGTCGTTATGGCTGGGTGTCGTCGCGTGCGTTCTGGGGTGTGCGATGCCACTGACTGCGCATGCTGGGGCTCCGGGAACACTGGGTAACGCAGCACCTTGTCCCGCGCGCGACGGTGACGCGGAAGAAACGTGTTGCCCTCATGGCCATACTCCATCCCGCAACCCCGAGAAGAGCGGGCACCATAGAAATTCGTGCTGTCCAACAGAAGCTGCGTTGATTCAAAAACAGAGCGTAGCGGCGCCAGGGCCGGCGTGGCCTCACGTTGCGGTGCTAACGCTGCGAGCTTTCGACTCGTCGAGCAATTTGCCTGCCAGTGGTGAGACAAGCCCCGGCGATGGCAGGCACGCGGGCCGGGAAGTTCTTCTTCGAGTGCACGTCCTCCGAATCTAGAAAGAGCAAGAATCCTACACAGGACTTCCCGGCGGATGGATTAGTCCGCCCAGTACAACTCTTTCCACTTCTAAAGGAGAAGACTATGAAGACGCTAAAAGTAGTACTGCTGATGGCAGTGATGGCGCTGGGAGTTGCCGGAACAGCGACGGCGAGGCAGGCGGGATGCTGCCCTTCCGCCGATTGCTGCGCGTCGTGCAACGGCTGCTAACAGACAGCGGATAGGCAATAGGAGGGGCGCAGGCCAGCGGCCTGCGTCCCTTTTTTATTTACAGGCACATTGCACTGCGGGCTCTGCGAGTGCTGCGTTGATACAAGGTATGGAGCGATCGAGACGCACGGCTCGGCTAGCGAACCATCCCGGTTTATAATGCCGGGCATGAACACACCTCAGGCTGGCATCTTCGCTCTTGGAACTTCCTCGCATGCGTACCTGGAGTTTGACATTCAGGACGCGAAGAAAGGCAAGGAGTTCGCCGCGACTATCGCCGCGATCCGTGAACCACGGACCACCACGGGAGGAGTGAACCTGGTCATTGGCTTTCGGCCCGAGCTGTGGCGCGATATCGTTCCCGAGGACGCCCCGGCCGGAGTGGAGGGCTTTAACAAGGAGATCCAGGGCATAGAGGGATTCGTCATGCCGAGCACGCAGCATGACGCGTTGGTATGGCTCTCGGGCAGTGCTTACGACGTTATTTTCGATATGGCCCGGTCGGTGATCCACGACTTGGCAGGGCAAGGCTCGCTCGGGGAAGAAACCTCGAGCTGGCCTTACCGGCACGATCGTGATCTTACCGGCTTCATCGATGGCTCGGAGAATCCGATGCTGCTCGAGGCTCCGATCGCGGCACTCTTGCCGGAAGGAACGGCCGGAACGGGCGGCTCGGTGCTGTTGCTGCAAAAGTGGAAGCACAACGTGGCGGCGTGGGAAGCTGTGCCGACCGATCAGCAGGAGCGCATCATGGGACGCACCAAGCGCGACAGCATCGAACTGGAGAACAAGCGATCGGACTCGCATGTGGCTCGTACGGATCAGGACGAGTTTGGGAACATCTTTCGCCGCAACATGCCGTACGGAAGCGTGGATGATCACGGGACTATGTTCGTTGGATTCAGCGCCGACCAGAAGAGGCTTTCCCGAATGCTGGATAGCATGGCGGGCCTGATCAACGGGACGCGCGATGGGCTGACACGGTTCACGCAGCCGTTGACCGGATCGTATTATTTCGTGCCCTCCGTTGAGAGTCTGCGCCGGTTGCGGTAAGAGGACGACTTAAGTGCCAGCGCTTCTGGCCCGGCCACCTTTCTGTGGTTTGAGCTCGATTTCCGTTTTTCGCGCTTTCCTGTAGTTCATGCAGAGTTGCCGATGGACAATGCTTGTCGCAACCGGAGATGGCCAGCGAATAGCGCAGTGGCTGCGGGACGTTCTGGACGCCAGCTGGCCAAAACCCCGAAGGAGATGGAAACAAAAAAGGGCCGGCCTTTCAGCGAGCCCTTTTGAACTTTTGAACTGAAGACGGCGTGGTTGCGGAGGTTGGATTTGAAGGAGCAAAAAGCCGGCGGGCTTCAAGACCGCCGGCCTTCGCCCCTGCACTTCGATCGACAATCACGCACTCGAACATCGAGTATCTCGATGCGTCCAGCTACTTCCTCCGGCGCAACCCGGAAATCGAGTCAGGCGGAAGCGAGGTATGGTGTGTGAACTGCGGGCAGACGGCGATTCATCAGCGTAGCGATCTGAGGTACGAGGCTTGATATGCGACTGAAGGCGGTTGCGAGAGAGTGACCGCTTTCAACAAGTGAGCAAAGGATTAGGCGCCGGCGGCCTGAGCTTTACCCACGAGCGGTAACGCCGCGAGGACCGAAGTACCGTGGCCGTTCGATTGGACGGTCAACGTGCCGCCGAGTAATCTGACCCGTTCCTGCATTCCGCGAAAACCTACGCCCACACCGGCACCGGCCACTATATTCGATCGAGCGTCCTCATTGATTCCCTTACCGTCGTCTTTCACTTCGAGTGTGATTTCTGTGGGTGTGCGTACGAGCTTAACCAATGCATTCGGACTGTCAGAATGGCGATGAACGTTCGTTAAACACTCCTGCACGACCCGGAATAGGGACAGTTCGTATTCTTGAGGGAGTCGTCCCAGGTCTGAACCGATTTGCAATTCGACACTGATTTTGCTGCGTTCCGTGAATCCATCAACATACGATTTCAGAGCAAATCGCAGTCCCAGCTCGTCCAGCATCGGCGGATGGAGGAGATAGGATACGGTGCGAATCTCCGCCGAAGCCTGAGCGATCAAATCCAGATTCTGGTGTATGCGCCGAGCTGTAGCCGGGCTCAACTCAGCCTGATCTTCCAGGTTCTGCGAAACATTCATACCGATTGCAGCCAGGAGTTGACCTACACCGTCGTGGAGCTCACGGGCGATTCGTCGTCGCTCCGCGTCCTGTACTTGCAGAACACGCGCAGAGACATCGGCCTCTTTTCGGGTTTCTTCGGCTTCCCGCCGGCCGGTAACGTCGCGCGCCACCTTTGATGCGCCAACGACGCGGCCTGCGGCATCTTTTACTGGTGAAATTGTGAGAGCAATATCCAGCCGCTTGCCGTCTTTTCGTACCCGGACAGTTTCGAAATGATCGATGCGCGCACCTCGCCGAAGGCACTCAAGAATCTTTGCCTCCTCGTCCCGGCGGTCGAAAGGAACGATAAGCGATATGTTATTGCCAATGGCCTCTTCCGAGGTGTAGCCGAACAACCGTTCGGCAGATCCATTCCAACTGCTGATCACGCCATCAAGATTTTTACTAATGATGGCGTCGTCCGAGAATTCAACGATTGCAGCGAGTTGTGTAGAAGCATCCTGCGCAATCACAGCCTGATATGCGGCTGAAGCAAAGCGGGCGAGGCTGACAAGCTGGCGCTTGTCCTCGGCGTCAAACTTGTGGTTGTCGTGCGCGACGGCCCAGATCGTTCCCACGGCTTTACCTGCCAGGTAAAACGGAACCAAAAGGGCCTCTTCGACCGGAGGTTGGACAGGTTCGAAATACGCATAACGACGCTGGAACTTCTTCATGAGCAGCGGCGCGTTGCGGTCGAGTACGTCGCCGCAAGGTCCAAAATCTCGCGGTGTGCCGCCACCCACGTGCGGTTTCCAAACCCCGGCGATAGCCGGCCAGTAGAATCGCTTGCCTCCGTCGTTGGTAGTCAGAAGGCTAATGCCGGCGGAGCCGCAATTGATGAGCTCCAGGATCGTGTCCGCTAACGTCTGTAGAATGGTTTGAGGTGAATCAGTCAAAGCTCGGACCAGGGCGATCAAGGCCTGATTTTCTTTTTCATATTCGGGATGGCGGAACGGGCGGCGATTTAGCTCATCGGTGCATAGGATGGATTCCAGCGCAACTGGGGCGTTACCATCGTTAGCCATACTTCTCCCAAGACATTGCCGCGCCAAGTTGGCGACGAAGTCACGGTAGCTGGCTGCAAGCCACGTCGATATTCAATGTCAGCCCAAAATCTATACCACACTTCGTCCCGAGAAGTCAGTTCAACTCAGGCGACGCCATATGGCTGGAATGTTTTTTAACATTGGCGATTAGCAGTGCTGGTTATGAATTACTCCGGGAGATGGGGGGCCGCAGCGTCGAGTATACGGGCCATCGTTGACCTGGCACCCATTGCGGTAGAACCCCATCTGACCCGCTCAGGCTCGGCATAGTACCGAATCGCACAGAACTGTTGGAAACGCCGTGCTATACCGGCTCTCATGATCACCAACCAACCCAAAGAATGGCCGAACCTCGGCAGGGAAACCGTGCAGGACCCCGCGAAACTGCTAATTATCATCTCAGAAATCAACCAGAGGTTGGAAGATGAGCGCAATCAGGAAGCCGAACCGTAGTACAGGAGACCTGTGGGAAATAAAGACCGAAAAGCGCGCGAGCCTGGCAGCACGCGCGGCTTAGCATGTGCGCCCCGTGGAGCGGTTCACTTGTAGCAGCGGAGCGATCTGATTTCTGTTTCATTTGGGACATGGCGACTTGAGGACGTGGGCACTGAAAGCCCCAGTTGTGCCCGCGGTTGACGTATGGTACGGTATCGTACATAAGGTCTTACGTGCATCATTGTCACACGGGCCGAAGGCCATCGTGGTGGCTTCAAAGACTCAAAAAACTTCGATTGAAAAGCGCCGGAACATCCTCGCGTTCAATGCTCAGACTTTTCTTGCTTCGTCGGGTGTAGCACGCACAATCGTGCGGTATCGAAAACAAGAGCACGTCTACTCACAAGGCGAGCCGGCCTTGACGGTGTTGTACATCCAGGAAGGCGGTGTGAAGCTCTCGGTTGTGAATGAGCTGGGGAAAGAGGCGGTGGTGGCGCTGCTGGGGGCTGGCGATTTTTTCGGTGAGGGATGCCTGGCGGGATTGCCTTTTCGAATGGGGATAGCTACCGCGATTACACCAACGACCGTACTTGCCATTGAAAAAAAGGAAATGATGCGGGTACTTCACGAAGAACATAAGCTTTCCGACCGCTTCATCTCGTATCTGCTGACCAGGAACATCCGAGTGGAGGAAGACTTAGTCGATCAGCTCTTCAACTCGATCGAGAAACGGTTGGCCCGTGCTCTATTGCTGCTGGCCCGTTATAGCAAACAAGATCACCCGCAGAAGATGCTGCCGAGAATATCCCACGAGACGCTGGCGGAAATGGTGGGGACAACACGGTCACGCGTGAATCTATTCATGAATAAGTTCAAGAAACTCGGTTTCATTGATTACAAGCGCAATTATAGCGGGGGAATCCAGGTCCACAATTCTCTCCTGAGCGTCGTGCTGCACGAATGAAATATGATCTGCTCGAGCACACATAACACTTCTGAAACACCTGTCCTTCAGACAACTAGACGCTGGGTCCCTTGGCGTGGAAGATTGGAATTCACCGCGGGTGAGCGGAGAATTGCAACAGTAACCCACAATGAGATCTACCAAAGGACTGGTAATGGCTGCGAACAGCGAGGAGCGGATAGCGGAGCTGGGGCGACTACTAAAAGGAAAAATTCGAGCCGACTGGAGTCTACTCGATGAAGATTACCGGGAGCCGTTTGACGAGCTGATGGGACTGCTAAGCCATCGGGAGTCCGTCGTGGCTGCCATGATGTACGAAGTGGCTAGAGGCCGGGCGGGCAGGAAGCGCAACCACGACCGTGCCGAGGAGCAGGTGTATTCCATAAGCTGATCCTCGATTCAGAAACCCGCATGCTTGTGCGATTAGCGTGCTGGTGAGTACGTGGATTTCGGTTTGGAAGTCTAAAGGCCGGCTGCACACATCCAGAGGCCGCCCAGTTCTTTGCGAAAAGTCGAATGCTTTACTTGCTTATTTTGGCCAGAGCGTTTTCCTCGACGTTGATCATCCGCAGCGCCGCGTGACCAATCAGCTCAGCGACGTCATTGACCGCTTTATCCGCGCCGTTCAACTTTATCGCGGAACCCAAGCTGCTTAGGTTAGGTGATTTTCCAGCAACGGTGCCCCTCCAACCGTCTCGCAAGATGTCTTGAACACTGATGCTCCCGCAAACCGCCAAATCATCTAGTTTGATCGTTAACCCAGCCAATGCATACGCGGAGAGTCCGTTTTTATCCAGATCGCCAACGCTTCGATGGACTGCGGTGAGTGCGTCCACATCAATCTTGAATCTGGCTTCCGATAGAAATGGCTTGCCATCCTGAAGCGCGATGTCGAAATCTGTAACTCTTTGGTTCGCTTTCTGGAGGAGATCACTGAGTTCTTCCCTCGAGGGCCAGGCGTTTTTCTGGGCAAAGCACGGAAAGCCGCAGAGAAGGACGACGATAAGCGTCAAGAGGTATTTCATTTCAGTTCCTTTCAGGCCTCGTTCTCACGCATCAATCAGAGGCATGCAGCGCTGCAAAGCGGCGATCACTGCTCAATCGCGATGTGTTTCTTGAGGAAGTGCGCCATTCAGCAACGGAACCCTGAGAGCGTCGCGCGGTGTTTCTTGCACGATTCCGGCTGCCAATAGCTTCGCCGCAATGTCGGCGGTAACCGGACGACCGAGATAATAGCCTTGAGCCTCGGTACACCCGTGACTCTTAAGAAATAGGAACTGCGCGCGTGTCTCCACCCCTTCTGCGATTACGCGCAGGTTTGCACTCTTTCCTATATCGATCATGGCAACGACAATGTTCGCATCGGCCGGGTCGGTGGTGATGTCCTGAACAAAAGATTGATCCAGCTTCAACGCGTCCACCGGGAAACGACGAAGATAAGTAAAACTGGAATAGCCGGTGCCAAAGTCGTCGATTGACAACTGCACGCCCATTGCCTTTAGCGCGTTCAGTACGACTAACGTGGACTCGGTGTCTACCATCAGGCCGCTTTCGGTCATTTCCATCTCCAAATTTGCCGGCTGCACCCCAGTTGAAATGAGCACCGCGCGGACTCCGGAGAGAAAATCCTTGTCCTGGAACTCGGCGGCTGCCACGTTGACGGCCACCGACACAACCCCGATCCCCGCATCGCTCCAGGCTCGCAATTGGGTGCATGCCTGATACAGCACCCACCGTCCGATCGGCACGATTAGCCCGCACTCTTCCGCGATGGGTATGAACTGTGCGGGGGTTATCATCCCTCGTTCCGGGTGGGTCCACCGTAGCAGCGCTTCCAAGCCGGTGATCTCTCCGGTCTTCACATTGAACTTAGGCTGGTAGTGCAGCACAAATTCGTTTTTCCCCAACGCGGCGCGCAAGTCCGCCTCGAGCAGTCGTCGCTCGGTAAGCCGTGCGTGCATGTCCTGGCGGAAGAATTGATAGTTGTTGCGGCCGTGTTGTTTGGCGTCGTACATGGCGGTATCCGCGTTGTGCATTAAGGTCTCGGCGTCGGGACCATCGGTCGGGAACGTGCTGATCCCAAGGCTCACGTTGATATCCAGACTCTTGTTATCGATCGAGTGCGGGACCGCTAACGCCCTGATGATTTTCTGGGCGCTGATGGCGGCGTCTTCACCGCGCGCGACTTGGGAAAGCAGAATAACGAATTCGTCCCCGCCCAGCCGGCTGACCGTGTCGGTACGGCGAACCGACGCGGCCAATCGCCCGGCAACCGACTGCAGCAACAGGTCGCCTACGTTGTGACCGAGTGAATCATTGATTTTTTTGAAGTGATCTAAATCGAGAAACATCACGGCCAGTTGCTTATCCTGGCGCACAGCCAGGGCAATCGCCTGGGTCAGCCGATCTTTGAAGAGTATCCGGTTGGGCAGATCCGTCAGGGAATCGTGCTGCGCTAAGTGCGACATTTCGACGGATGTGGCTCTGGCCGCGCTAACGTCGCGGAAAGCCACCACCGCGCCAGATACCGTCCCATCGTTGTCATGGGTGTCGGCTACGGTAATTTCAATCCCGAATTCGAGGTCGTCCCGCCGGATGAGAACGCAGCTGTTGCAGTGCGCGGTTATCCTGACGGTTTTATCTTCATTTATGGCGACTTCAACTGCATCGCGAACCGCTGCGCCGTGGGCGCGATCGATGACTCGGAGCACCTCGGCGACGGGGCGCCCCATAGCTTCCTCACGGGACCAGCCGGTCATCTTTACGGCGATACCGTTTAGATAAATGACGATGCCGCGGGTATCCACGCGCAGCACCGCCTCACCGATAGCATCCAGAACGATGTTGGCGGCCTCATTTGTGAACCACACCGCGAGCGAGGTGCGGCGATCGATCATGGTACGTACGACCCGCCTTAAACGGTAGCCATCGGCTTGGTTCTTGATCACATAGTCCAGGGCCCCGTGCTGGACTGCTTGCCTGGCTGACGCTTCTGCATCGCTGGAGCTTAGGATGGAAATCGGCACCCGAGGAGCGGCATGGAAAAGCTTGTCGAACGTCTCGACGCCGTGGCTATCGGACAAGGTCAGATCGAGAAGCACGGCCGCAACCCCGCCGTTACGCAGGCGGGTAATTCCGCTGGATAGCTCGGTAAGCCATTCGATACGAAGTCTTTCGGTGGGTTCCTGACGCAGTTCGCGCAAGATTCTGGCAGCGTCGGAGGCGTCACCTTCCATTAGCAAAACGCACTCATCGCTATGGAGGGTGCTCACCGGTTTCGCAGGCATCGATACTAAGTTTGCCATTTGGTTTGATCCGTCGAAGACTGGGTACGCGCCTTCGCGTTCTCGGTGACGTCGGCAGCCATGAAACGCAACATCTGTTGTTTCAATTGCGCATCGACCTCGTCCGCGATGGTGACAACGTCAGGGAGGAGCAGGTTAAATTCCAAATGCTTGACGTTCTTGTGCAGGGTGGAAAAGATGCTGACCTGTAGCAGGCGGGACTCCTCGACTGCCATCGCTACGGTGTAGCCTTGCTTACGGCGCAGATCCCCGTGGATCGACGCAGCCTTGGATATTGGAGCCTTTGTCCCCGCGTCCAGACGCAGGCGCGTGATCACATCGTGCAGAAGCTGAGGAAGATGGCCGGTTCGTTCATCATAGGTCAGCGGAACGCACGTTAGGTCTGGCACCTGATCGACACGAGAAAGCCAGTCTCTGATTACGTGTTGGAGCTCGCGTTCGAGAATGTCCGCGACGCTTTCCACGGTGACACCGCCGGCATTCCCATTGAGATCTTTCGCAGCCTTTAAAGTTGTGATCATTAGGCCCCCTTGCCCTTGCCATACTTGATCGTTGTCCTTATCGACCCAGCGTGGCTACCAGTTTCGGATAGCCGTTGATGTTCACTGGTACGAGTACAACCGTCTCACCTAGTTGGAGGACGGAATGTGCGATTAGAGACAGAAATGCTCTTAGGGGATATGTATGCCCTAAGAGTAATCTATGTATTAAGGGAATACGTGATGGAGCAGATATGGGCAAGTCACTGAAAAGGCCGCCGCGATTTCGGTCCAGGTGGTTCACTTTGCGCGCTCTTGGGTAGTCCATGCAAGGCTGCTGATGGACAACAATCCAAGGGCGATGGCGGGAGGTCCGGTCCCGCAGCGCGGGCCCGCGCGGGATTATGAGCCAGACGGAGCGATGCCAGATTCAGCGATGCGCTTTCGCGCAAGCTTGGCTGTAGCGCGCGCACCCACGTTGATTGGCAAAATCCCATTCCAACGGATCCGCGTAGTGCGCTCTCGCCGGTCTCTCGGTTGGTTACTTGTTTTCTTCGAAGGGAAGTGTGGCTGCGGGCTGCGCAACGTTGTGCGGTTGGGTCGCAACTGATGGCGACGGAGCAGTGGCAGACTCCCCGCTGCGCAACCCTTCTTTGAATTCTCTAATTCCTTGTCCTAAGCCCCGCATTACGTCGGGAATCTTCCGCCCGCCAAATAGGACCAGCACGACCACCGCTACGATCATCCAATGGATCGGACTCATTTCACCCATATTCCGTTTCCTCCGGCTGCAGATCTCGCACACCAAGCGATGCCCGAAAGCGAGCACAGGTAAAGCCGGCGGGCCAACGGACCCACCGGCCTATTCCCGGCGACCGCAGGCCACAACTAGACGGTATTGATCAATCCGTTCACGCCGTCAGGGAAGAAGCCGCCGCTCATGGCGCCGGCTGTGCTGTTTGCGTAAACGATAGAGAGCACCTGGCTGGTGGTGCGGATCAGCGCCAGGCCGGTGCTGTCGGTGGTGAACCATTGCTTGCCGGACGGCGGGGGCAGAACGTCTTCGCTGTCGGTCTGGGTAGTGGATACCCAGTTCACTCCGATCGCGAGGCGGATGTTGCCGGCGTGGTAGGCTTCGGTAGCCAGAATTTGCGCGGCCACACCGAGATACGCTTTGCTAGTAATCAGCGGCGCCGCGCCCGCGTATGCGGAAACGCCGGTATCTTCGAACGCCCGAGCCAGCTTCAGGAAATTCCGGACATTTTGAAATCCGGAGTTCAGTGCGTCGAGGTTGATCGCCGGTTTGGCCACGGCGGCGCTGCCCAGGGCCGAGCGCAGCAGAATTACATGCTGCTGTTCGTCGTAGGCGATTTCCTGGGCGACGCTATGCAACTTGTCCGGGAACAGGTTGCCGTGTGTAGCAAAGTCCACTTGTGCTCCTCCCGTGGTCGCTCCGCCGGTGCCCATGCCGTCCACTCCGATTCCGATCTGCGAAATCGTCTGACCGGTGGTGGCCACGGTGTAGAATTCCGCCTCCAAATATTCCAGATTGAGGGCGAAATTCAGAATGTCCACGTCGGTAATGGCGGTCTGCGCGTGAACAGACGGAATCTTCAAGGCGGGGATGGCCGTGCTGAGCTTATCGATCATTCCCAGGCGGCCGGCCAGCAGCGCGGCGCTGGCAAAACCGAAGCCAGCAAGTCCGGCGCCCTTAAGCAAGGAGCGGCGACCCAAAACTTTCTCTTCCGAGGTTACTTCCGGTGACTTCTTTTCGTTTTCCATATCTTCGTTTTCCTCCACCGTCGATTTTGTGCGTTCCAATCAGGACACCTGCTGATTGCTAGACGAGTTCGAGGCGTCTTTGAGAGTCCGGATAGGCCGGAAAGACGCAACCGAGCGCGGCACTGGTTGGGGAGCCAGGCGCGAAATCGAAGCTCATTATCAGTACGCCTATGGAACTCGACCGGATTGGTCCCACGAAGAAAAAAACCGTCAGTTTGCGCCTAGCCTGGCGGCGTGGCGCCTGTGACCGTGCCGAATGCGCCGATCCAGCAGTCCGGGAACAGCCGCATCTTAGCGGATACCACGTGCATGGCTGGGACTTGCGTCGGCGCGTCAGAGACAGACCAGGAATGTGAGTCCCGGCCCTCCACACGGGTTGAACAGTGTTCAATTAGTCTAGAAGCGGTAGTGCAAGCCGAATCGCACCTGGAACGGTTCGGCGGGGTGGAAAACGTTTGTGAATTCCGGCCCGGTGGTTGGCGTTATTCGGGAGACATAGGCGTAGGTAATGTCGTCATCGCGGCGATTAGTCAAATTCAAGAGATCCGCCGAAATGCGCCATCGCTTGCTAAATTGATAGCCGAGCCCCATATTGACCAATAACGTAGACGCCGAGCGATTTAATCCGTCGGACGTCAAATCGCGCGGGCCAAAGTAGCGCAAGCGAATGGTCGACGTGAAGCCTTTGTAATCGTGCAGTGTCACGCCCGAGGAAATCACGACCCTAACCGCTTCGGGAACAAGCTTGCCACCCGGGCCTTGCACAGGATACTGGCCACCGCCCAGATTGTTATACGTGGCATCGCCGGGGTCTATTTGGGTAAATTGGGCGCGGGAATCCGCCATGTCTAAATCAAAAACCAAATGTTCCAGTGGCGTGTAGTAGTTCGCCCATTCGACGCCATAGCGGTTGCTCGGCGATGCCGAAGCGACCGTGGCTCCGGTGTCGCCATCCTGCTGGAGTTCGGAATTACTGTGGAGATACCAGAACGAGAGGGTGCTTTGCAGATGTGCGAGGGCCGAGGTGCGCACACCAAATTCCCCGCCTTTGGTTTGGACTAGCGGGGAAATTGGGGTACTGGATGTTGGGAAAGGATTGTCCGGCGAAATCGGTTCAGTCCTTTGCGTTGCGCCGCGCGCGTCGTTGCTGTGAAAACTGAATCCACCCTGTACATAGAACTCAGTCTTGGACCACGGGCCAAAAATCAAACTCGCCTTTGGGCTGGGCAGGAACTTATTGGCCGTGCCGGAATTGAGCTCCGCAAAGTTGACCACCGGAGTGCCGGGCAATTCGGTGGCAACATAAGAAGGAGTCAAGCTGGTGACGTCATAGAGTGCGTCGTCGCCGCGCACGGCCAGGACTGAGCGGAATTTGTCCGTCCACTGGATCTTATTTTCCACGTAAAAACTGACCATAGTGTCGGTAAATTTATTCAAGTCCGTATCCGCGGGCAAAATCGGATAATTTCCGTTAATGGTCCCGTCGGGGTTGCAGGGCGGAATGGGGTTGGTATAGCAGGCGACGGTATCGGTCTTGTCCGTGCGCACACGATCTTCCGTCCGGTAGAGGCCGTTGTGGACCCAATCGTTGCGGACCTGCAAGCCGAACGTATTTTCCACCTTGTGGTCAAACCATTGGCTGAAAATCGTGTGGCGTGCGTCCAGCCCAGCCACCCAACGCCGGTCCTGCTGTTCGAACTGATCACCCTTGTTGGGGTCATTCAGGTAGTAAGTGAAATCGGAGAACAAGTTGAGATCGTAATAAAATCCGTATGCCGAAATTCTCGTTTCGGAACTTGCGCCCTGGCGATGCCATTCTCCCTGCAAGCTGTACCGCTGCGACTCGCCGCCGTCCGTCGGGTTCAGTGCGCCGAAGTAGCCAACGAGGGGAACGGCGTCAACGGGGACTTGATCGCTGGAGTGCCACGTTCCACGGTAAGCGCGGGCCGTGATGCTGAACCCATCGGCGTCTCCGCCCTGGCTATAGGTTACAAGACCGTTAAATTTGTAATAGTTGTCCGGATGGGTCCAGGGGCCGTCCTCGTGGTACGCTTCGCCGCCGTAAAGCAAATTGCCCTTGCCGAGCTTTTGCGATACGCCGAAAACGATCCGGCCAAAACCATACATACCACCTTCCACCTCGACGAAGTTCTCGGGCAGCGTCTTGAAGTATTCCAGATGGGCCGATCCAGCGGAGCCAAAATTACCGACATCAGCGTAATAGGGGCCTTTCTCGAAATTCACCCGCCGCACAAACTCCGGGATGACGGTGTTCATGTCGGAGTACCCCTCGCCATGGGCGTGAGTCGGCAGGTTAAGCGGCATATCGTCGATAAAAATGGCGAAGTCTGTGCCGTGGTCAAGATTAAAGCCGCGAAGAAAATATTGGTTGGCTTTGCCGCCGCCGGCGTGTTGGGTGATGATCAGACCGGGGACCGCCTCCAAAATTTCTCCCGAACGAAGAATCGGACGATCTTGGATTTCCGTCGCGCCCACCGTTCCCTGGGTGGCGGAATTAGCGGTTCCGACAAGGTCATTCTCGCGGCCCTGCACGTTTACGGTGGTGCTCACGGAGCTCACAGCCAGAGAGATGCGCAGCGGGGCCGGCGCCTGATTGGTTCCGATGGCGACGGGAATTTCTTTGGTTTCAAAACCGGGACTAGATACCTCGAGTCGATAATCACCCGACGAGATCCCGGAAATAATGAAGGAGCCGTTCGCGCCCGACTGTGCGGTTGTCTGGACAGCACCATTCGCGCTTCGAACCTGTACGGTCGCCCCGGCGATCACCGCGCCAGAGGTGTCAAAGACAGCTCCTGTTAGCTGAGTGATTCCTTGGGCGAATAGCGGGTTGGGGACAAGGAGCAATATGAACAGCACGCATTTCCATCTCATTTCGGCAACCACTTGCGGACGCAAAGTGCAACCGGAATCGAGTTCTGCCATCGCGGCACCACGCCTCGCGCCGTTGTTACGAGGCAGCAAAGTCTCCCTAAATGTCCGCCCGATTAGTAACACGTTTTGCAACTTAGTGCTATTCGAATTATACTGTGGAGCAACTTCGGCGGCCCAACCCTTAAATCGAGTTCCTGTTGAGAGTACGAGGCGAGTGATTCGGCGGATGTAAACACGGAGCAAAAACCCAAAGATTGTTCACCAAAGTTCGGCCAGAGCTTTTTGCTAATTCACCAGCGGCATTATCGGTTGCGATATGATCGGACATCCTTGACCTCGGGGGCGTTGATGGGAGACTTGGCTCGAATCGGTGTTTCTCTGGAGCAAACCCTGCTCAGTAAGTTTGACGGCCTGATCGGCAAAAAGGGATACGGCAACCGCTCGGAAGCCATTCGTGACTTAATCCGCGATCACCTGGTCACCGAGGAGATCGACAAGAACAAAGTCATGGTGGGAACCCTGACCATCGTGTACGACCACCACCGCCCGAATCTCACCGAAGAACTGGTCGAGGCCCAGCACCGCGCGGGGGGCAAAGTGCTTGCAGCGACTCATGTGCATTTGGATCATCACAATTGTCTGGAGGTGGTGATCATGAAAGGCCGCGGTGGAGAACTGCGAGACCTGGCCAACGGAATCCTCAGTCTGCGCGGGGTGAAGCACGGCCAATTGGTGGTGACCAGCACCGGCAAAGACTTGAAATAACAATTCCGATGGACGCCCGTGCAGCCTCCGTGCGCCCCACTTCGTCACGAAGGACGCATATACACATATCGCGAGCGGAGGCGATCAACAAATCGCTGGGCAGTTGGGGGAGATCTTGGTCACTCGTTGTTCGAGACGCGCGACATGGGGGATATGAGCCGATCTTGAAAAGCGGGGAAGACGAGCCGACCAGGGTTTACTGCGGGACTTCCAAGAAAAGTGGTTGCGGGGGTTGGATTTGAACCAACGATCCCGCGGCGCGGGATTACGAGCCCGACGGTGTAATGCCAGATTGCTGACTCAATTTGCGAAAGTTTGCTTCATCCAAGCCGGTCTGTGTATAAAACCCGGCGCCACCCTTCTGTCGCTTGAGCTCATTTTCCAATTTTCGCGCCGTCGTGTAGTCCATGCAAACCTGCTGATGGACAACAATTCAAGGGCGATGCCGAGAGGTCCTTCGGGGTGTCCGTCAAATTCGCCGGTCGAGGACATTCATGAATCTCAACGATCGGCGACATAGGAGAAGGCGCTAAATGTTCCGCCCGAGATTACGTGTTAGCTCGCTCACCTGCTTCCTGAAATGTCTAGGCGTCAACGACAAGTAGCGCTCGGTGACACTGAGATTGCAGAGTCCCATACGGCAAGTCTCGGCAGCATAAGGGCCATGTGCGCCTTTTCATTGTACCAGTTAGAGATGCGGTGAACGGCAAGAGTGTGTCTCAGATCTCCTTTTCAGAGCTTTGCAACGAGACTCTCTTAGTCCTGCGATGCTTTCGCTGCTCGCACCGGCCGTTCCCAGCCCGTGGCGGTGTAGCCATGATTGGCGATGCGCTGGCCGATTTCGCGATAGACGCTGGCATCGCGCGGTTGCCAGGTGGCCAGACCGTCGACGTAGCGGTTGAACATGCAGAATGCCGCGGCGATCAGCACGGTGTCGTGAATTTCCTTGTCGGTCGCACCGTGCTTCCGGGCTTCCTCTACGTCTTCAGTTGTGACCAGCTTACCGCTCCTTTGCACCTCACCCGCGATAGCCAAAAGCGCCTTCAGTTTTTGCGAGATCGGCGCCGCTCTATAGTTTCTCTTCAAGTCTTCGATCAGTGCGTAGTTGCCGCCGATTTGCTCAGCGGCGGCCGCGCCGTGCGAATGCTGGCAGTAGTAGCAATCATTTTGCGAAGAAACGTAAGTGGCAATCATCTCGCGTTCCGCGGGAGTGAGCGTGTTGGGGCCGCGCAGCAGCACTTCCACCAGTTCGCGAAGTGGCTTGGTGGTCTCCGGACTGAAGACCATCGGTCCGCGGATTCCTGGAAGCCCTTGAGGTAACTGAATATGCGCCATTGCGAAATCCTCCTTGGAGTGAAAATGAAAACCGGTGGCAGCGGGGTATCCGCTAAGTACGTTTGCGCGTGAACGCGCTGTAAACCGGCAATCCCGCCAAAACCACGGCGCATCCCAACAGCGGTTGGAGCGGGCCGTGCGCTACGAGCAGAACGAGCAAGAGCAGGACCAATACCAGAAACAGGACGGGCGTGAACGGATACCCTGGAGTCAGCAACGCAACTCCTGGCGAATCCCGGCGCGCTCGCACGACGAACAATCCAGCCACGGTGAGCGCCAGAAACAGGACCGCGGCAAAAACGAAATACGAAATGATCTGCTGAAACGTTCCCAGCAGCACCAATACCGACGACACCGCGCCGAGTATCACCACCGCTAGAGCCGGCGTTCCGAATCGCGAGCTGATGCGCGCCACAGCGGGCAAGAACAGCCCGTCCTGGGCCATGGCGAAATACACGCGCGGCGCGGACATGATCAACGCTGCCATGCTCCCCACCACGCATACGATCACGATTGCCGCGAGAATCACTCCTCCGGCCGGGCCGAACAAAACCTCACCGGCTTGCGCCACGAACGTTTCGTCGGATGTAACGCGGTTGAGCGGAATCAGGTACACGAACACCGCGCTGATCAAGACGTAGGCCGCGGTGACTGCCAGAACGCCCAGCGCCATGGCTCGCGGCACGGTGCGGCCGGGATCGCGCACCTCGCCGGCGATCTTGCTCAGGTCCCACCAACCGCCAAACGAAAAAAATGCCGCCACCATTCCGCCGCCCAGCGCGGGACCCAAGGGAAGCGAGCCCGCGCGGCGTGCGACGAACGGCGCAAAATTGGCCCAATCGCCGCGATGAAAGGCGATGGCCCAAACAGTGAGCAAGATCAGCACGCCGAACTTCAACCAAGTGATTGACCTCAGGAATCCCGCGCTCATGCGCGTGCTGACCACATTCAGCAGGCACAGCAGCCAGATACACGAGAGCGCCGCCAATTTGATAGCGAGCGGCGACCAATGAAAAATGTACGCCGCGTAACCGGCGATGCCGGCCGCCAACGCAGCGGTGAGGCCGGGGTCCAGCACCAGCAAACACATCCAGCCGTACAGGAAGGCGACCCGCGGCCCGAAGGTCTGTTGCAGATAGACATACGAACCACCGGGGCGCGGAAAACGGCCCGCTAGTTCTCCGAAGCAGAGCGCGCCGCTGATGGTCATTGCGCCCATCCCGAGCCATACCGCCAACAACCAAAAGGGCGAACCGAGCGACTTGGCCATGGCCGCCGGGGTAAGGAAAATCCCTACGCCGATCGCTTCGCCCGCCACCGCCGCGGCTGCCGAGCCTAATCCCAGTTGACGTCGCAGGCCTTCGGCCGGCGCCGTGGAAACCGGAACGACTGTTGCCTGCGCACCGGTCATCTAGAACGCAAAGCGCACCGCGAATTGGAAGGCTCGGGGTCCGCCGGAGCCGAAGAAGCCTCCCGCGGTGCTCACCCCGCTATAGAAACCACTCTCGGTAACTCCCGCCGGCTGAATCGAAATATTGCGGCCGGAAAAGTTGGCGTTGTTGGAGCCGCGAATGTTGGTGGCATTGAAGACGTTGAAAGCTTCACCGATCAGCGAGAGCCGCATGCGTTCGCCGAAGCGGAAATCCTTAGTCAGGCGCATGTCCAGCGAACTGAACGGGCTGAAGAAATTGATGCCGCTGGGTACGGTGTCAAGCGGCCCTCCGGCATTACAAGGCGCCGGAGCAGGGCACGCGGGCAACGCATTCCACGTGTTGATCACCGCGTTCAGTTGATCGCTGTTCTTGATTTCGCGACCCAAGGCGTTGCGCGGAAGAATCGGCAGGCGCGAAGTGATTCCCGGAAGGTAAGTATCTGCGGGAACTCCGGAACCAAAAGTGTAAATCGGCGCGAGCGAAAGCCCCCAGGGCATCTGCAGCAGCCCGTAGGCGGTCAGGCGGTGGCGTTCGTCGGTGGCGGCGTAGCCTTTTTCCAGGCGCAGACTATTGAGCCCTTCGGCCAGGTCCACTTGTTCGTCCACGTTGTTGTTGGTGAGCTGATCGTCGTCGGAATAGTCCAACGTCTTCGAGAGTGTGTAGCTAAGGTTGTAGAGATACGTCAATTTGCCGACGCTGACGGGGCGATGTTGCAGGCTGACAATCAGGCCGTCGTACCAGGATTTCGCCGCCGACTGCAGCAGTGTAACGTTATCCGGAATTCCGGTGAGTGGATCCGTGACGGTACACGGCACGTTATCGCCGGGGCACGAAATGTAGGGAGAGTTGGAGTCTGTGCTGCGGAGATAGTGTCCGATGATTTGCTTTTCGCCGAAGACGTGCAATCCATCCGCGGACAAAATCCACGAGCTGCCCAGTTGCTGCTGCACTCCCAGCGAAAACTGCTGGAAGATCGGATGATGGGCGTCGTTACTCACCGCGATAATGCCCACGCCGCCCACCTGGCTCGGCCCGCTGAACGGAGCGGCGAGCGTGGGACTGCCCGGAGCGAACGTTGCGCCCGGCGCGAAACAGAAATCGAGGCTCGGTGTGGGAGGGCCGCCCGGGAAGGTGCAGGACGATCCCGCATATTGCTGCACGGTGAGCTGGCGGTCATCCTGAACGCGCTGCTCGCCCATCACTTCCAGAATGATTCGATCGTAGTAGATGCCATAGCCGCCGCGAATCACGGTTCTCCCTTTGCCGAATGGATCGTAGGCGAAACCGAAGCGGGGACCGAAATCTTTCTTGTCCGGGCTGTGCTTGAGGTCGATCACGTTGGCCACCCATACGCACGGATGGGTAGGCTCCTGAATGACGCTGGAGCACGGACCCGAGTCACTATCCGTTCCGGTAAGGTCGGAATCGTATTCCCATCGCAGGCCGAGATTTAATGTGAGCTTCGGAGTTATGCGCCAGTCGTCCTGAAAATAGGCGGCGACGTAACTGTCACCGACGTTGGGAATGGGCACCGGAGTGACCGGGGCCTGGCTCTTGATGCCCACCGCGATGGGGATATCCAAATCGTTCACCACGCCGTCACCGTTGAGGTCCTGGAATCCGAAGTCGGTGGTGAGGATAACGGTGCCGGTGCCGAATGGGTTGATTAGACCATGCGCGTTGTACTGCTGAAATTCGCCACCGATTCGCAGCGAGTGTTTGCCGATCGACCACGAATAGCCGTCGCGCACCTGGTAACGGTTCAAGTGGGTGGCCTGCGGCAAGTTGAAGTTTTCGCCGTCGGCCAGATCGGGGAAGAGCAGTTCATTGGCCAAGCCCAGCGGCGGGTCGGTGGTTGGAGCATTGTTCGGAAATACCGGAATGTTGTTGAAGAATTGATCGAAGTGAAAGGAAAGGCTGTTCACTTTGTTCGATGAAATGGTGGTGGTGACACCCGCGACCAGGGAGTTGAAACGGTTGAGCGAATCTTGCCGCTCGGATGCGCTGAATGCCGGCTCCGCCTGCGCCGGCGAAGCGGGGCCGATATCGGTGGAGCGATTGAAAGAGTAGCGCGCCATGAAGCTGTTGCGCGGAGAAAGCTGGTAGTCGAAGCGAGTGGAGAGCAGGGCGTCGCGAAGAGGCGCCGGCGCCGAGGTATTGAGGATCGAATCGGTGGCGAAATCGCGGGCGCCGGTTTGCAGCGCGGCGTTTTGATCGCGGTATTCGACGGAGGCGAACCACCACGCTTTATCCTGAACGATTGCGCCGCCCACCGAGCCGCCGAATTGCTGGCGGTCGAATGCAGGCGCGGGCAGATCGCGGTCGAACGTGGCTGGCAGGCCCTGCAAATGGCGGTTGCGCTCGTAGTCGAAGAGCGAGCCGTGGTATTGGTTCGCGCCGCCTTTGGTCACGATATTGATGATGCTGTTGCCGGACCGGCCGACCTCCGAGGTGAACCGTCCGGTAGCGATTTGAAATTCCTGGATGGAATCCGCCGGGAAATTCGAGAGCGTGCCGCCCACCACTTCATCGTTGTTGTCGCCGCCATCCACGGTAATGTTTCCGCCGCGACCAAAGCCGCCCGCGGAACTCACTTCCAGGGTATTGGTCTTGGTGGGATCGAACGTGGGCGCGGGCCGATTGCCGGGAACCAGGTACGCGAGCTCCAGAAAGTTCCGTCCGTTGAGCGGGATATTCTGAATGGTGGCGGAGTCGATCTGCCCCTGAATGATGGACTGGGTAAGTTCCACGGTCCCGGCCGCCTCGGTGACGTTCACGGTGGTGCCCACCACCGCGATCTGCAGTTTCACATCGAAGGTAGTGGCGCGCCCCGCCTCGGTGACGATTCCTTTGATCGCGTTAACGGCAAAGCTGGCGGCTTCAATTCGCAAGTCGTATGAGTCGGCGGAGAGGTCGGCGAAAACGTAGAGGCCGTCGCCGTTGGTTTTCGTCTCGCGGACTACGCCTGTAGCTGGGTCCGTGACTACAACGCGAGCACCCACCACCACGGCGTCATGTGGGTCGGTGACGATGCCGTTGATGGTGCTCGTTGGCACCTGCGCGTACGCTTTCGGCGACATCAGCGCCAAAAACAAAACCGCGAAACTCACCATTCGCAACCAGGAACTCCTCACGATCACCCCTCCGTAGCGGCCGCGCTTCACGCGCGCCGGAACAACCTTCCATTTGCTGACGAACCTCTTTGAATTCCGAGAAGTGCCCTGCAATTTGAAGGCTGAGAGGAAGAACCGCAATACTGGAAAAATACTAGACAACGAAAGCATATCAGCACGCGGAGCGCGAGCGCTTCAACTACAGCGGAACTAATGCTTCCGGCGACTACTAACTTGAGCAACTAGTGAACCCGCAGCCTTGCGCTACGTGAGCTAGCAAAGCGCATCGGGTCGGTCCCACTGATGGACGGGTTGGCGGTACCGATGAAGGTTCGGCAACAACGGCTTGGCCACAGCGACTCGCGCCTTACGATGGATGCGTACACCCACATCGCAAGCGGAGACGATCAGCAAATCGCCGAGCAGTTGGGGGAGATCTTGGTCACCAGTTGGTCAAAAACTGAATTAGACGGACAAAAGAAAGGGCCTGCTTTTCAGCAAGCCCTTTTGAACTGAATATGATGGCGTGGTTGCGGGGGTTGGATTTGAACCAACGATCCCGCGGCGCGGGATTACGAGCCCGACGGTGTAATGCCAGATTGCTGACTCAATTTGCGAAAGTTTGCTTCATCCAAGCCGGTCTGTGTATAAAACCCGGCGCCACCCTTCTGTCGCTTGAGCTCATTTTCCAATTTTCGCGCCGTCGTGTAGTCCATGCAAACCTGCTGATGGACAACAATCCAAGGGCGATGCCGAGAGGTCCACTGGGCTAGACCTTGATTATGCTGTTCGAGCCGACGGTGCACATTCTCTGAAATGCCAATGTAGAAGCGACGGCCAGATTGGCTCCAGAGCACGTAAACGAAGTATGGTTTGTTCGAGACGCGCGACATGGGAGGGATATGAGCCGATCTTGAAAAGCGGGGAAGACGAGCCGACCAGGGTTTACTGCGGGACTTCCAAGAAAAGTGGCAATGGGTCAATCCTAAGTCGTGTTGATTGTGTGACCCTTACCTCCCAACCGTGCCATTTTTACCCTGCCAAAGCTCAGATTGGTCATCAGTTGGTCACAACTCATGCCCTAGATTAGGAATCCTAAAATCTGCTGGCGTGCCGCCGAAGAGCCGCCGGCACGAAGGTCTTGGGATTGGAAACCGAAACGTACCCAGGGCACACAAAGGCACCGGCGCTCCACAGTCCACTTGGCGTCATTCTATCGCGCATGCGCCAAGAATCCCGGCATCGGCTTCGACGATGCGCGCTGATGCCGGCGGCTATTGGACCGTGCGGCCGGGAAGAAAAACTGCGCGCTCCCGCGGGTTTGAGCACAGAACAACGAGGTGCCCAACAGGGACCGCCGAGATCGGCGTTTTCGCTCCGTCGAGGAAGCCGCTAAGAACCGTCTAAACCCTAATCCCGGCGATTCTGGCCGTAGTGTGAGCACGTAACGTGGCGTGGATGGGCGCAACGGCGGCCCATCCAGATTCGGATGCGCAAAACCGAGAGTTTCCCGGTGGACAACCGAAGAGAGTTTACATATAGTCACGCTGGTTTTTGTGCACATGTTTTCGGGAGCAGAGTTGATTCACGAGCGGCAGAAACGATGGCCAGTTAGGGTCTACGACGGAAAGGACACATTGGAAAATCTTGTTTTAACAAAATCGGACGCGCGTACCTATACTTGGCATATCTCAAAAATCACGGAGAGATGCAGAAGCGCAAATCATGATTAAGACAATACAAATCAAGAACTTCCGCTGCTTCAAGGACCTGTATGTCCGCGATCTGAAGCCGTTTAACGTTTTGGTAGGCGAAAGCGGAAGTGGAAAGACAGCGTTTCTTGAGGCGATATTTCTTGCGGGAGCTGCAAGTCCTGAGTTGTGGATGCGGCTTAGGCAGTGGCGCGGTTCAAGCGCGCAATTCCGATTGTCCGGCACACGTTCGTCGTATGAATCGTTGTTCCGAGACATATTCTACAATTTTGAAAAACGGCAACCTGCGAAGGTGGAGTTCTACGACTCTCAAAATAACTCCAGGTCGCTGAAGGTGAGCTATCCGAGCGAAGAGAAACATTCGCCGCGATCCGCAGATCGGTTCGACGATTCCGATGAAAATAGGGTCACGATTGAACCAATAGTGTTCAGCATGGAAATCGACCAGAGGAAAAGAGCAAAAAGCGAGGGTGAGACTTTAAGGACGGCAAGGTCAATTTCCGAGGATTCAGTAACGTCTATCCTGTTTGGTTTTCGTCTCCCTTAATCAACGAGGGTCAGATTGTGGCTCAGATGTTCTCCGAACTCAGCTTGAAAAAGAAATCTGCACCGATAATTAGCGCAGTAAGAGAGCTGTATCCAGAGGTTATCGATTTGACGGTGGAGAGCATCGCCGGCGACTTGGCCCTGTGCTTTTCGTTATCATCCTTGAATGAACGGATTCCGGTGGGTGCGGTGTCGTCAGGCATTACTAGGTTTGTCGCGCTTATGGTCGGAATAGGTTCGCAGCCGGGCGGGGTCCTTCTTATCGACGAAATCGAGGTTGGATTACTCTATAAAACCCTCCCCCAGATTGCTGAAATCGCTGGTTTCGTTCGCAAAGCAACGGAATGTCCAGATTATAGCAACCACACACAGTTATGAATTCATACAAATCCTTACCTCGTTAATCAGTGAGACAGAGAGCCAAGAGGATTTCTCTTTCTTCCGAGCAGAACGCTCCCGGGCCTTCATGCACTGTGAACCCGCTCGAGGGGTTCAGTGCCGCAATCGAGAGTGAGTTTGAAGTGAGGTGATGTGGGCAACTCCGAAATTGCCCGAGCCACTAGAAAGCGAATTCCTGGTCGTTGGCGAAGGGACTGGTGATGCGACGTTGCTGAAGCATCTCTGCCACGCGAGAGGAATTTCGCATTTTCAGTTCGAGGACGTTAGGGGGGACACGAAGTTCCCAGTTCATCTCGCAGGTCTCATGAGCCGCACCGGGAAGAAGTTGAGGGGTCTTTTTGGTTGTTGGAGCCAACGATGATGCCCCAGATGAAAAATTCAGTGCGATCAGAGGCTACCTGAAAGCAGCAAGACTGCCTTGCCCCGCTTCGGCGCTCATACCAGCGACGCGCGATGGCTTTACCGTTGCCGTGATGATGCTTCCCTATCAGAACGGCACGCCAGTGAGCGGGTGTTTAAGAGACTCTTCTGTTAGATTGTCTGGCGCAAGATGGACCAACTCTGACCACGTGCATCAGTAACTATCGAAATTGCATTGACGGAACTCCACGCTCGAAAAGTCGTGAGGATAAGTTCATCATTCGCTGCTACATTGCTAAAACATGGCCGCAAGACCCAAACCTTGCTTTGACCCATGCAGTGTCGCCATCAAAGAATTTATTCGATTTGAGCCACCAACGATTCGAAGAAATGGTTCAGACCCTCCGCGACTTCCCAAGTATCTGCCCGCAACGCAATATTCCTTAGCTTTATCGGCTGACCCTAGCCGCATATACCGCGCGCTTCGCTGCCATGCGGTTTACACCGGCCAGCGTCGAAATCGCCTGCCAGGTAAGCCCCTGTGCCCGCAGTTGCCCAATCCCGGCGGCATCCACTGAACCGAATAACCAAGTTCGCGTCTGCCGTCAAACCGTAGCTCTACAGAGAACAGGCGGCGCGGAGAAGTTGGTGGTCCGCATTCCTCGCAATCCACGCTTTCTTCCTACTCCAAGATGTGTTATATACATCACTGGTAATAGTGCTCTCTGCCAACGGCCCAGTAGCTATCCATTTTAGGAATCCAAAACCGACTGTCGGGAGCGTGCTCCGATGACACCAATCGTTCGGTTCTTTGGCCGAGTGCTCTTTTTTGGTGGAGTCGCCGCAGCACTCGTCGGCGTGCTGGATTCCGTATTTTCTAGTAACACCACCGAGGCCTCGACGGCGATGACAGTGATCGTGGCGAGCGTCAACGCGATCGGCCTCGGCGGAATTCTCGTGGTCTTGATCCTCTCCCGATATGGTTATCCGCATCATTCCGCGCTGAAAAACCATCGCTCGGGTCTGAAGGCGCACACGATCGCGCGAGGGCTCATCGCGTTTATGGAGCACCGAAAGGCCTGTTCTTGGTGTCAGCGAGGGCAGATGAAGTGCCCGACGGGCAAGGCGATCGCGGAAGGGAAGGCAACGTGAAGGCTGCCGGATTGCCTTTACTGGCGGCGCTATGCGTTCTATTGGTGGCTGGCGTGGCTTACGTATCGCATTACCCGCTGCAGCGAACGGAGAAAGCACACGCGCCGGAAACGCCCACAACTATGTGGCTGCCCGATTCCTACGCGAAGGCTGCGGGGCTGCTCGCGCTTATCAAGATCAAGTCGGACGAAACACCACCGGTGACCCACAATGGCAAGCAGTTTGGGAACCGAGACACGATAACCGCAATCGAGGTGGCCGACTCTGAAGGCACCACTCCATCAGACA
Source organism: uncultured Acidobacteriota bacterium (assembly GCA_963725655.1). Lineage (GTDB taxonomy): Bacteria > Acidobacteriota > Terriglobia > Acidiferrales > UBA7541 > CAVRXT01. The sequence continues at coordinate 967,314 of CAVRYY010000002.1, forward strand.
AAGCAATCGTTGAGCTTCTTTCGAAACTGTACGCCGACAAACTGAAGCGTAATAAGCTACAACGAGATGATCCTATCGGGTTTGAGGTTGAGCGAAAAAGAGGCAAAGGCGGTGATCGACGCGAGCATTGAGACGGCCAAACGGGACGATCCATGCTTCG
>CAVRYY010000003.1:0-17500 GCA_963725655.1 uncultured Acidobacteriota bacterium
GCCCGCCGATTCGCCACTTACAAGCGCGCCAACCTGGTGCTCGCCGATCTCGAGGGCCTGGTGAGCATGGTCAACGATCCCAAACGTCCAGTGCAGTTTGTGTTCGCGGGTAAAGCGCATCCGCTGGACGAGCCGGGCAAGCGGCTGTTGCAGCAAATTGCCGAGCTGGTTCACGATTCGCGATTTGCCGACAAAGTGGTGTTCGTCGAAGACTACGACATCAATGTGGGCCGGCATTTTGCGGATGAGCGTGAGCTGTATCGCCCCGCGGCGGCCGTATGAAGCGTCGGGCACCAGCGGGCAAAAAGTGGTGCTCAACGGCGGCTTAAATCTCTCGATTCTGGACGGCTGGTGGGCCGAAGCGTTCGACGGCCTGAATGGTTTTGCGATGAGATGGGCAAGACCCATACCGATGTGAATATCCACGACAGGCGCGATGGTGAGGATTTGCATCGCGTGCTGCGCGACGAAGTCATCCCTCTCTACTACCAGCGAGACGTCGACGGCCTGCCGCGCGAATGGATCAAGCGGATGAAACGCACCATCCGAACGCTGGGCTGGCGTTTCAACGCCGATCGCATGGTGATGGACTACACCATGAAATGTTACGTCCCCGCCGCCAGCGGGACGTCCGCCGACATGCGCTCCCGGTCGTAGCCGTTTGCGCCGGGCGCCAAGATCCACGTGAGCCCCGAACCTCGAAATCAGTCCCACTGAGCAGGCGCGTTATGCGGAGTTCGCCTGCCGCTTAAACTCAGCTACATTTTGCCGCAGTTCCCCAACATCGCGCGCTTCCTGAAAGAGGCGAATGGCGGCAATCCCCGCAGCGCGGGCGCACGCACTGCCGCGCAGTGCTCCAGTCAATGCCGCCTATGGCAATCACCGGAATGGGTACCTGGCGGCAAACCTCGGCCAACCGTTCCAGGCCCCACGGAGGTCCGAATGGCGCTTTAGAAGGAGTCGCGAATACCGGACCAAAGAAAAGATAGTCCGCCTCCGCGTATGCGGCCGCCAGCGCGGCATCCAGCGAGTGGCAGGACGCACCGATCAGAAAATTGGCTGGGCCATAGCCGGTATCGCACGATTTGTAGACTTCCCCAATCGGCAACGAAGCCCCACCCAGATGCACGCCGCCGGGACTCGACGCGAGAGCCACGTCCAGCCGGTCGTTGATCACAATTCGAACCGAGCCGCCGGATGCGGCTGCCACCGCCTCACGCGCCGTCGAAAGCAGATCCGCTCCATTAAGGTCCTTCTCGCGGATTTGCACGGAGTCGACACCGGAGGCAATTGCGTTGTGAATCGATCGCGCTAGCTCATCCAACAGAAGGCGAGAATCCTGAGGTCCGCCACGCCGGGCTATCGAGTTTCGATCGGTGACGTAACATACGGCCGGAATATCAGTTGCGCGATGCAAGGGAGGCGCCTTGGCGGAAAGCTTCAATCGCCAGAACAGCATCCACCAAACCCAAGCCGGATATAGCTCCGCGCAGATAGGGATTCAAGAGAATGGGGATCAGGCTGGGATAGTTGTTGAGGAAGAGTTCAGTTCCCAAAAATGGGACCATGGCAGCAGGATGAGCGATAGCCCAAGGTCCAGCCATATGAGCAGGAGAATCACACGCAAAAGTCGAATGATCAATTATTCAGCGCTTTTGGAGGGTGGCAATTCGGGCCGCCACGTCTCGGTAGTCGATGTTCATCGCATAGACTTGCCGAAAGCTGTCCAGAGCGGCTGCGGAGTCTCCGGCGAGTTCTTGAGCGACGCCTAGATCATACCGGAGGGCCAGAATAGTTTCATGGTCAATTCCTGGGGTGAGCAGAGCGCGGTTGTACCACATCGAGGCCACTTTGGGTTCGTTCTTGTCCATGAAGGTGAGGCCGAGCAGCGTGGCGCATTGCATGGCGTAGCGGAAGGGCTTGCCCGCCTGGATGGCCTTGGCAACGCGCTGGAATCTCCGATGGCCTCGTCCAGCAGGCCCATTTCGCGGTAGGCGATGCCCAGATTGTAGTGAGTTTCCAGGTCTTCGTCTTCGTCCGCCATTTCGCCAAGTTCGGAGCGGAATTCCTGGAAGACTTCTTCGAGCTCGTTCAGATGGCCGTCGAGAACACCCACGCCTGAATCAGCAGGGGGATTTCCTCCGCCCTGGGAGGACGTGCGCACGCTCGTGCGGGACTGTGCTGCGGCAGGTCTTTGCGCCGACGCGAAGTCGCGTGCCTCGACGCCCGAAACCAGCGATTCCAATCCCTTCACATCGGCGGCCAGATCGGCCATCAAATCGTCGGTGGTCATGGTGTCGGAGGATGTAGCGGCCGCTTGTGCAACCGCTTCCGCTTCCACCGGCAGGACTTCAATCTCAAATTGGCCGGCCGACATATCGCTGGAAGTGTCCTGCAATTCAGCGATGTGCGGCCCAGAAACCGCCTCCACAGAATGCTGCTGTGCGGCGGGGCCGGGCTCCTCCGGCTCCGTGGCCGCGGAGAGCGCTTCCCAATCGTCGGAAAGATCGAGTTCCGCCTCAGCGGAAAGAATCGGTGTGGGTACGGTAGTCGATTCGGGACTCGGTACAAAATTTTCGGGTGACTCGGTGGATGGGGCGTCTTGCAATTCGCTATCGGAGGCGATCACGAATTCGTTGGTCACCGTCGAAGCCGGCATTTCCGGCCCGGCGGTGGACTGCAAGGATGCTTCGACGTCTTTCGAGTCAGCGGCCGCCGCGTATTTCTTGCGTAGCTCAGTGTAGCGCTCGGCTGCCAGCGTGTCCCCGCGCTCGAGGTAAATTTGTTCCAGCTGACCCGAAATCTCGGCGCTGCGCCGGTCGTTTCCGGAGCCCACGCACACATCGAGCAGCCTCTCGAGCGTGGGGACGTGCCCCGGCGCGCGATTCAAGACATTTTCCAGCAAGTGGGCGGCTTTCTGGGTGAGTCCGTAGCTGGCGAAAAGATCCACGTCGGTCAGCGCTTGGGCGATGTAGCGCTGCGTGTCTTCGCTCAATTCCGTGTGTGCCGTAGCGGCCACGCCATGGGGCAGGCCGGCGGCGCCTTCGCCGGGCGAAGTCGAGCCGGCGGGCGAAAGATTGTGGTCGTGGCGATATTGATAGAGCTTGGTCAGCAGTTTTTCATCGTGCGGATTCCTCTCCACCATTTCGGAGAGAACCTGGTGCGCAAGCTCGATCTGTCCGTTGGCGGTAGCTGCATCGGCCAACCGGCTGAGCGTATCGGGCAGGCGGAACGAATCGCTGGTGTGGCGATAGAAATCCGCGAGTGCCTGCAGCGGTTCCACCTGGTCGGGCAGGCGGTCCACCACGCTTCCCAGCAGATCGCCGTACTTATCCTGTTCGCCCGCGTCGATCATGGCGTCGCGAATTTCCACCAGGATCGGAAACGCTTCTGGAGCGCGGCCCGCCTCGGTGAGCGAGCTCGCTACATGACTGAGAAACGCAAATTTTGTGGGGTCCTGCGAAAAAACCGACCGGCCCAGCTCGATGGCCGCATCGTTCTTCGCCGCCTTCAGCATGTACAGGATCAGCAGCGTGGTGGTCTCGCCGCCGTCCCGCGCGCCCGGAATGTGCAGCAGCAGCTCCACCGCTTGCTCGAAATCGCCGGCCCGGGCTACCAACTGCGCTTTTAACATGATCGCAGCGGGATCTTCCGGTTGCGCCGCGAGCGCATGATCCACAACGTCCGAGGCTTCTGTGAAATTACCGCGGTCCCACAAGCGCCGTGCATGCGCCAGATACGTGTGCGCTGCTTCCTTTTTCTGTCCGATCGCGGAATACAGCTCCGCGAGTTTCATCTGCACTCGAGGGTTTTCTGGTTCCACTTCCACCAGGCGCTTGATCACTTCGATTGCTTTTTGCGGACGGGTCGCTTTGACGTGTACTTCCGCGATCTGCAGGATGATCGGCCGCGCTTCGCTCAGAATCCCCTGTTGAATATAGAGTTCAGACAACCGCTCCAGCGGCTCGATTTCATTCGGAGCCAGCTTGGCGATTTTCTTGTAAATCGCAATGGCCTTGCTGTTGAAACCGTCGGTGAGGTACACCTGCGCCAGTCGATCGAAATATTCAACCGCCTGGGTCATGTCGCCCTGGCGGGTGAACAGATCGCCCATGGTCATTAGCGTGACTTGGTCGCTGGGGTCGTAACGCAGAATCTGCTGGTATTCCCGTGTGGCTTCCGAGAACTTTCCCTGAGTGACGAATTTCTGCGCCGTTTCGACAGTTTTCTGCTTATTGAACGCCATCAGAGGTTTCTCTGTCCCGCCGAAAGGTCCTCAAGACTAGCCCAGACCGTCCCGCATTCACTCGTGTGGATACTGTTTCACGTTAGCACCCATAAAATGACCGGTCAAAGCAAGTGAGGCGGGCTGGTGTGAAAAGCGATAACAGCGACTTAGAACGCGCGGACAAATCTCTCTGAAGTTCTTTCAATCAATGGAGATATCGACGATCGCTTCCAATAGGCCCGCGGTCCCGGTTCCCGCAATCGCCTCGCCTGGCACCTCCGCCAACGGCAGCGGCGTCTGCATCGCGCGGCTGGCCCAGCATTTCGCCTCGCGGACTGGCGCGAAAGAGAACCGATGGCATTCGGTGGGTCCCCATTGCCGTAGCGCTTCCAGGTGGTCAGGCGTGCCGTAGCCCTTATTTTGCGCCAAGCCGTACTGGGGGTACAGCTCGTCCCATTGCAGCATCAGCCGGTCACGCTCGACCTTGGCCAGAATCGACGCTGCGGCGATCGAAACCGAGCGAGCATCGCCATGAATCAACGACTTCTGTTCGATCGGCACCTTCAGGCGCACCGCATCGAGCAGAAGGTAGTCGGGGGACATGGAAAGAGCATTTATCGCTGCGGTCATCGCCTGCAGACTGGCCTGGTAAATATTCCAGGCGTCGATGCGCCGGTTGTCCACTTCGGCGATTGCCCACGCCAGCGCGTGGCTGCGAATACGCGGGGCAAGGTCCTCTCGCCGGTCGGCGGTAAGTTTTTTGGAATCGTCCAGGCCAACGATGCGGCGGCGGGGATTCAGGATAACCGCAGCGGCTACCACAGGACCGAAGAGGGAACCGCGGCCGACTTCATCGAGTCCGGCGATGCGCTGCCAGCCGAGTTGGCGGGCCTGCCGTTCGTAGCGCGAAGAACAGAGTCGTCCCATGAAGCGCGGAGAATTACCCCTCGGCGCGAAATTGTAGCATGAAGTGAAATCAAAGAAGGCGGGAACGACGTGCGAATCGCGAACGGTATCGCGACTCGCACAAAAGATCCGGAAAAATACGGAGATTCAGGTAGAACAAAGCGTTGGAAATCTCGGACCCAGGTTCAGGCTAAGCCTTTTCCGCCGCGACCGCTTCGGCCACGGGTTCCACTCGCTCAACTCGCTTGATGCGCGCTGCTTTGCCCTTCAGTCCGCGGAGGTAATTGAGCTTGGCGCGGCGCACACGGCCTGCGCGCACCACCTCGATCGAGCTGATCATGGGCGAGTGCAGCGGGAAAATTCGCTCTACGCCGATTCCAAAACTCACCCGGCGCACCGTAAAACTCGCGCCGGCTAGCGTTCCGTGGCGGCTCATCACCACGCCCTCGAACGGCTGAATACGCTCTTTGTCCGCGCCTTCTTTCAGGCGCACGTTCACGCGGATCGTGTCTCCCGGGTTGAACGGGGTAAGATCCTTCTTCAAGGCAGCTTTCTCAAGCCTTACGATTGTCGGATTCATTTCTAACATTCCCGGCGGACCCGCTCTGGTGGGGCCTGCATGCTATGGACAAACGAAGATTATACCGATAATTGCCCGGATTCGCCATGAAAACTCCCGCTGCCTTAGCCCGGGCCGTTTGCCGCCACTACGAAGAGCCTAGAGGGGTTGCAGCCGCCGTAAGCAGGTCGGGCCGATTGCGGATGGTTTTGGCCAGTGCCTGACCGCGCCTCCACTGCCGGATCGACTCGTGATTGCCGTTCATTAGCACTTCCGGCACCTCCCAGCCCCGGAAAGACGCAGGTCGCGTGTAGTGGGGGAAATCGAGAATCGCACCGGGAGCAAGCGGAGCGTCAGGTCCGGCGGGATTTCCGCCAGTTCTCAACGGCGCCGCAGCCAGCGGAAGCAAATCGTCCGAATCCGTTTGCTCGCTGAACGACTCATTCTGCTTCGAATTTTCGTTGCCCAACGCGCCTGGGAGCAGCCGCGTAACGGCGTCCAGAACCATCGCGGCGGGGAGCTCGCCACCCGAAAGAACGAAGTCGCCTATGGAAATCTCATCGGTAGCCAGATGCTCGGCTACCCGTTCGTCGACGCCTTCGTAGCGTCCGCAGATGAGGATCACGCGCTGCTGTGATGCAAAGCGGCGCGCGGTTTGGTGCCGGAATGCCTTTCCGGAAGCGGAAAGCAGCACAATCGATGTGTCCGGAGGGGCCTGTTGCGCGCCGCAAATGGTTTCGACGGCCTCGAATAATGGCTCGGGCTTCAGCACCATTCCTTCGCCGCCGCCAAAAGGGCGATCATCGACGGTGCGGTGGCGGTCGTGTGCGTAGTCGCGAAGATCGTGAATCGCAACGTCAATCAGTTGCGCCACCCGTGCACGGCGAACGATGCCGAAGTCGAGTGGACCGGTGAAAAACTCGGGGAAAATTGTGATGATGTCGAAACGCATCAGGATGTTCCGGATTGTAGCGCAAGGACGCCCGATGGGGCGCCCAATCGGTTGAGGATCAAGGGCGGGAGTTAATTTCGCGCAAGCCATCCGGCAGAACCACTTCAATTCGCCGCGCCGCTGGGTCGATGCGCGTGCAAATCTCCGCCGCCAACGGAATTAGAAGCTCGCCATCGGGCGTATCGACAATCAAATTGGGTGTGCCGCTAATCATCTCGCCGGCAACCATCACGTCTCGTACCACCCCGATATTCTGCGCACCTTCGTAAACCACGCAGCCCACCAGATCACCGATATAGTGGCTGCCAGCCGGAAGCGCCACCCGTTCGCCCGCGGGAATCTGAACCTCGCACCCCACCAGCGTCTTCGCATCATCTATCGAATTCGAACCTTCGAAGTGAAATATGGCTTGGCCGCCGCGGCTGTGGCTGATCCAGCACGAACGAATGACCACCGAACGGCGGCGGGAGCTGCGATCCAGCAGGTCGGCTTTCTTTAGCTTGGTGAGGCGTTCCGGGAAGTCGGTGAGGATCTCGGCCGCCACCTCGCCCCGGCGTCCTTGCGGGCGCAGAACCAGAGCCAAAGTAACGTAGGCGAGATCGCGAGCAGGCACTACTCGAGGATTTCCAGTGTGAATCGCTTTTTCAATTTCATGCCGGCGGCGCCGAGTATCGTTCGAATCGATTTCGCGGTGCGCCCCTGGCGTCCAATCACTTTACCCAGATCTTCCGGATGTACGCGAAGCTCCAGAACCGTAACTTGTTCGCCCTCTACCGCTCGAACCCCCACTTGTTCCGGGTGATCGACAAGCGCTTTCGCAATATCTTCCACTAAGGTTTTCACGCCTGTCCTCCAAGCTCGCTAGCTCAGCCTACCCGCAGGAAAATGGACGGGAGCTAATTCGACGCTGTGGAGGTAGGACGTGTCAGACGATCTTTTGGTTACGCAAAAAACTAGCCACTGTATCGGTGGGCTGGGCCCCGTTGGCGAGCCAGAACTTGATGCGCTCGGCGTCCAGCTTGATTCCGGCGGGCTTTGTCAGCGGGTCGTAAGTGCCAACGATTTCAACAAAACGTCCGTTGCGGGGACGAGTCTTTTCCGTGACCACTACGCGGTAAAATGCACGCTTCTTCTTGCCAATCCTGGACAACCGAATCGCTAACACTCGCAATCCTCCTGAGTTAAACCAGCCTGTTATTATAGCGGAGAAACTGCGTTTCGGCTAAGCCCAATTCCACCGCCAGGGGGCCGAATTTCAGCTCTCTGCTCACTACCTACCGCAAGAAAAAGGAAATCATTAGGTAGAATGGCCGGGCCAGGCGGTACATCCAAACGTACCGTCCCGTAGTACCGGGGGAAGCCTTGCCAAGTCGGCGCTTAGCCGGACGCTTATTGCGCTCGCTGGTGTTGGCGCTACTCGCCTCGGGTCAAGCAGGTACCGTCGCGCGGGGACAGAGCCCGCAGATCACGAGTACGCTGCCCCCACCCGCACACTTGACCTCCGAGCAGGATCATGAACGGACCTTAAATCTGCTGCACATCACTTCATTGCGGAGGGGCCCGGACGGCGACCCTAAATCGCCCAACGCCGCCAATTTCGACGAATCTAAGGTCACTCCTTACCCTACCCTCCCCAATCCCTTGGTTCTGAAGCAGGGAAAAACGGTCAACACCGCCCAAATGTGGTGGAAAAGGCGGCGTCCGGAAATCGTGGAAGATTTCGACCGGGAGGTCTATGGCCGGGTGCCGAAAATCACACCCGAAGTAACTTGGCAGGTCACCGGCACAACCAAAGAAATGAGCGGAGACGTGCCGGTCGTGACCAAAAAGCTTGTGGGCCGCGTCGATAATTCATCGTATCCACTCATTACAGTAGACATCCAGCTCACCCTGACTACTCCGGCCAATGCCGCGGGCCCTGTACCGGTCATCATGGAATTCGGACTGAGTCCCGAGGCCATGGCTGCCCTAAGAAAGCGCTTTTCAGACGCCCAATGGGCCGCTTTTGCAGGCAATGGACCATCGTGGCGGCAGCAAGTAGCCGCCAAAGGCTGGGGTTATGCCACGCTGATCTCCGCTACAATTCAGGCAGACAACGGCGAGGGCCTCACACAAGGAATCATCGGCCTGGTGAACCAGGGGCAAACGCGCCGCCTGGATGATTGGGGCGTCTTGCGCGCGTGGGCTTGGGGCGCGAGCCGTGCCCTCGATTATTTCGAAACCGATCCGTCCGTGGACCCTAAGCAGGTAGGCATTGAAGGGCTTTCGCGGTACGGGAAAGCGGCGCTTGTAACCATGGCGTACGACCCGCGATTCGCGATCGCTTTTGTTGGTTCCTCGGGGGCGGGCGGCGCCAAAATCCTACGCCGCAATTTCGGCGAGCAGCTGGAGAACATCGCCTCCACTTCCGAATACCATTGGATGGCCGGTAACTTCCTGAAATATGCGGGTCCGCTTACGGTGAACGATCTGCCGGTGGACGCTCACGAACTGATCGCGTTGTGTGCGCCTCGCCCGGTGTTCGTTAGCAGCGGTTCGCAAAGCGTGGAAGGCGGCTGGGTGGACGCGAAAGGCATGTTTCTTGGTGCAGTCGGCGCCGGTCCCGTGTACAAATTGCTGGGCAAGCAAGATTTGGGGACCACTGAAATGCCTCCCATGGAGACCGCGCTCATCTCCGGCGACATTGCTTTCCGCCAGCACAGCGGCGGGCACACCACTGGTCCAAACTGGCCAACCTTCCTGACGTTTGCCAGCCGTTACCTCAGCGCTCCACACTCGACACGCTAATAAAAAACGAAAGAGGTTTCTCGTGAAAAAGAAATGGGTTCAGGGGCTGATGCTGGGCTGCGCGCTCGCCACCTCCGCGTTGACGACGCAGCCAAAGGCGAAATCGCACTCCAACGGTGACGACTGGGTGGGCACTTGGGCATCGTCGCCGCTACTGGCAGACGCAAAAAGCGCACCGCCCGCGCCAGGTTTCGTCGATTCCACTCTGCGGCAGATCATTCGCACTTCCATTGGCGGGAAACAAATTCGCATTCGATTTTCAAATGTCTTCGGCACCACGCCGCTGGCGATCACCTCTGCTCACGCCGCTCTTTCCGCCGGCAACAGTGCGATTCGCCCGGACACCGACAAGGCACTCGCTTTCGATGGTCAGTCATCCGCGGTGATTCCGCCCGGAGCTCTAATGTATTCCGATCCCATCGCATTCGACCTGCCTCCCCTTTCCGACCTTGCAGTGACGATTCACCTCGACGCCGCGCCGGACGGAATAACCGTCCATCCCGCCTCCAGATCTACCTCATATCTTCAAGCGGGTAACTCGCCGTCGGCCGCCGATTTGCCAATCGCGGTGCATACCGACCACTGGTATTTCCTGAATGGCGTGGACGTGTTGGCGAAGAAGTCCGCGGCAGCGGTAGTCACGCTGGGGGATTCGATTACCGACGGAGCCAAATCAACAACCAATGGAAACGCACGTTGGCCGGATGACCTGGCGCGCCGCCTGCACGCCAACCGGCGCACCGCTGGCGTTGGAGTATTGAACGAAGGAATCGGCGGCAACCGCTTGGTGCATGATGGCGCCGGCCCCAACGCCCTCGCGCGATTGGATCGCGATGTCCTCGCGCAGAGCAGTGTTAGGTGGCTGATCGTTCTCGAAGGCATCAATGATCTTGGCACCCGCGCAACCGCCCCCAGTCACAATGAACAACCGGCGACCGCCAAGGACCTGATCGCTGCATACCAGCAAATCATTCTTCGCGCCCACGCCCACAATATCCGCGTCTACGGCGCAACGATCACACCCTGTGAACGCTGCGACGCGGAGGCGCAAGCGGATCGCCAAACGATTAACAACTGGATTCGCACCAGCCACGAGTTCGATGCGGTGATCGATTTCGATATGGCCACGCGCGACCCGCAGAATCCTTCCCGTTTCTCGGCGGCTGCCGACAGTGGAGACCATTTACATCCGGGGGATGTGGGTTACAAGATGATGGGCGATCAAATCGACTTGAAACTGTTCGAGTAAAGCCGCGAAGAATCGGCGGGAACAAACCGTTTCAAACACCCCGGCCGGGCACTGCAAACGATGTACTTACGGGCGCTAAAGGGGTGATTGCGCAGTCCGGAGATGCTGCGTCTCTACGAAAGCCCGGCGAGCTTGCCAATCCCGCGCATGCGTCCCGCGGTCTTGCCATACTGCTTGAGCATCCGCTTCATGTCCGCATACTGCTTTAGCACCTGGTTTACTTCTTGCACGGAAGTCCCGCTGCCGCGAGCGATGCGTTTCCGTCGCCGGCCGTCGATTAGATTGTCATCGGCGCGTTCGGCGGCGGTCATGGAATTGATAATGGCCTCGACGCTGGATAGCTGCTTTTCGTTTACCTGGACGTCTTTCGGAAGTTTCGCGAATGGCCCTACCTTCGGGAGCATTCCCATCAGCTGCTCGATCGATCCCATCTTGCGCACCTGGCGCAACTGATCGCGGAAGTCTTCCAGGGTGAAATCATTCTCGCGGAGCTTGCGGTGCATCTCCCGCGCCTGTTTTTCGTCGATGTGCTTTTCCGCTTTTTCGATCAGCGAGAGCACGTCGCCCATTCCCAGGATGCGCGAAACGATCCGGTCGGGATGAAACGCTTCCAGCGCGTCGTACTTTTCCCCCACGCCGATGTACTTTACCGGGGCGCCGGTAACTTTGCGGATCGAGAGCGCCGCGCCGCCGCGGGCATCGCCATCCATCTTGGTGAGCACCACTCCGGTTACGCCCAGGCGTTTGTGAAACTCGGTAGCAGAGCGAACCGCGTCCTGCCCGATCATCGCGTCGGCCACGAACAGAATTTCGGCCGGCTGCAGCTCTTTCTTCAGCGCGGAGAGTTCATTCATCAATTCGTCGTCAATGTGCAACCGGCCCGCGGTATCCACCAGCACCACGTCGGCAGCGGACAGTCTGGCCTCTTTCAACGCGCCGCGAACGATTTCCAGCGGCTTGTCCGTTCCCGCTCCCGGCCAGCACGGAATGCTGATGGCCTTGGCCACCTGCGCCAGCTGTTCGCGAGCAGCCGGCCGGTAGACGTCGGTGGAAACCACGATTGGCCGGTGGCCGTGCGCCCCCAGCCACTTCGCCAACTTGCCGGTGGATGTAGTCTTGCCGGATCCTTGCAGCCCTACCATCAGCCACACCGAAGGAGGCCGCGAAGCAAATTGAGGCTTGGCCTCGCTGCCCAGCAGGATGGAAAGCTCGTCGCGAACGATCTTGAGAACTTGCTGGTCCGGCGAAAGCTGCAGCAGCACCTGCGAACCCACCGCCTTCTCTCGGATGTGCCCGATTATTTCGTCCACCACCGCCAGGTTGACGTCGCCATCGAGCAGCGCCTCGCGAATCTGCGCCAACGCCGCGTCCAGGTGCTCGTCGGTGAGCTTGCCCTGCCCGCGCAGATTCTTAAATACGCGCTGTAAATTGTCAGTTAAATTTTCAAACATTGGTCGGATCCACTCGCCACGAGCATGTCGGTTTCATCCATATTGTACCAAGAAACGGAACGTAGGAGACGACACCCGGATAGGCGCCAAACAGCTCGTCTGATTAGCGGGCGACGTCGCGCGGGTGGATTGCTTCGATATCACGGTAACGGGCGAAATCTGAGATCAACGGTTCGGCGTCCCAAGTCATCGAACGGCCTAATCCTTCAGCAGCCGCATGAGCGCCTTGCTGGCGTGCGATAACGGCCGGTCGCGCCGGTGCAACAGGAACAAGTGCCGCGGCAGGTGCATATTGCGGACCTTCACTTCCACCAGCTCGCCTTCCTCGATTTCCATGCGCACGCACATCCGCGGCACGATCGCCACGCCCATCTTCATGCGCACAAATCTCTTGATGCTTTCGATCGTCGGCAACTGAATATCCATCCGCAACGGCACTTGATGCCGCGCGAACAACTGCATCACGTTCTGCCGGTACGGTGATTCCACAATATGGGCGACGAAACTCTCTTCGCCCAGGTCGGTAACGTCCACGTTCTTCCGCTTCGCCAGCCGGTGACCCGGGTAAACCACAAACGCCAGCTCGTCGCGCAGGAACTCGACCGCCGCGAGCAGGGGATCGGCCGGCCGGTAGGATACAACTCCCAGATCCAGCCGGTAGTTCAGCACTTCCTCGGGAATGGCGCGGGAAAAAACGCGGTGGATCGATAGCTGAACTTTTGGATAGAGCTTGCGGTATTGGGCCAGCGCCGGCAGCAGCGCGTGAATCGAACTCTCGTTCACTCCCAGAGTCACCCGGCCGCGGTCCAAATTCTGCAGATCCTTCACCCCTCGGGAAATTTCATCCCTTAGGTTGAGCATTCGTTCGGCGTATTCCTGCAGCAGCACTCCTGCCTCAGTGAGCTGGCCGGCGCGCGAACCGCGCACGAACAAGGGCTGCCCCACCCAATTTTCCAGCTTGCGAATGGAAATACTCACCGCGGGTTGGCTGCGAAAAAGTTTGACGGCGGCGCGGGAAAAGCTGCGTTCGCGAAGAACGGTGAGAAAAACTTCCAGGCTGGCCAAGTCCACAGCAGGTCTCCAGCGGAGGGTGCGCTCCGCCTGTCGAAAACGGTTCAGCGGCCGCACCCGTAACGCCCACGTTCGGCGGATCTTCCTCTCGCTCCGCATTTCAGCGAAATCCACCGTATGCTCTGTATAAGCCTACCTTATAGCGCGACAAAAAACTATAAATTTGACCCCAGGCCTCCGGCAGGGTCTACTGGTAGTGGTCGACGCATCACCTATGGAAATCGTCCGCATATTCGACACCACTCTGCGCGACGGCGAGCAATCGCCGGGCTTTTCCATGAACCGCGAGGAAAAGCTGCGCATGGCCCACCAGCTCGAAGAGCTTGGTGTGGACGTCATCGAGGCCGGTTTTCCCATCGCCTCCAAGGGCGACCGCGAAGGCGTGCGCGCTGTGGCCTCCGAAATCCGCGGATGCCGCGTCGCCGCTCTTTGCCGCGCCCGCCAGGAAGACGTGGATGCGGCGCTCGATTCGCTGGGTCCCGCCGCCAGCCCGCGCCTGCACATTTTTCTCGCCACTTCCGACCTGCACCTGAAACACAAGCTGCGCGTCACCCGCGAAGAAGCCCTGGAACAGATCTCGAAGATGGTCGAATACGGCCGGCAGCGCTGCGGCGAAGTCGAGTTTTCCGCCGAAGACGCCAGCCGTAGCGACTTGGATTATCTCGCGGAAGTTCTCACCGCAGCGGTAGCGGCCGGAGCCACAATTTTGAACCTTCCCGACACCGTCGGCTACTCCACCCCCGAGGAGTACGCCGCGATGTTCGTGCAAATGCGAGAACGGCTCGGTGATCCCGCGGGCATCACCTGGAGCGCCCACTGCCACGATGATTTGGGCATGGCCGTGGCGAATTCTTTGGCGGCCATCGGTGCGGGAGTCCGCCAGATCGAATGCACCGTCAACGGAATCGGCGAGCGCGCCGGAAACGCATCGCTCGAGGAAATTGCCGCCGCCCTCAGCGTCCGCCAGGCGCGTTACGGCGCCGGCACCAACATTCATCTCAATCGAATCTATGCCACCAGCCGGTTGCTTTCGACGATTACCGGCGTCACTGTGCCGCCCAACAAAGCAGTCGTCGGCGCCAACGCCTTTGCTCACGAAGCCGGGATCCATCAGGACGGCATTCTGAAAAATCCGCTCACCTACGAGATCCTTCCGCCCGAAGCCGTCGGCGTCCCTGCCCGCAGCCTGGTCCTGGGCAAGCATTCCGGACGGAACGCCCTGCGCGCGCGCCTGGAAGAGCTGGGTTATACCGTCACCGCAGAGGAATTGGACCTCTGCTACCGCGCTGCCATGGTGCGCGCTGACGAAGCCAAACAGGTAAACGACCGCGATCTCCTCACCATCATCCATCAGGTGCGCCGCGGACCGGGGTCAGCGGTTACCGCGACAAGCGCGACCGCAAACTAACTTTCGAGTGAAATCAAACATGCCCGGCGTTCATAAAAAAATTGTTGTGCTTCCCGGAGACGGGATCGGCCCGGAAGTAACCTCCGCAGCCACTCAGGTGCTCGAGGACTGCGCTGAAGCTTTCGGCCATCGCTTCGAACTGCTCTCACATGCTTTTGGCGGCGTGGCCATCGACGCATTCGGCACGCCGCTTCCCAAAGAAACTCTAGCGGCATGCCGCGCAGCGGACGCCACTCTGTTGGGCGCGGTGGGTGGACCGAAGTGGGAGGTGTTGCCGCTCGAACAACGCCCAGAAGCGGGCTTGCTCGGAATACGGCGCGGCTTGGGCTTGTTCATCAACCTCCGCCCGCTCCGGCTGCGGGAATCGCTGCGCAGAATTTCTCCCCTGCGCCTGGAGCGCATCGCCCATTGCGATTTCGAAATCGTGCGGGAGCTGGCTGGAGACATTTATTTCGGGCGGCATGAGACGACCGTCGAGAATGGCGTTGAAGTCGCGCGGGACGAAGCGGTTTACAGCGTTCCGGAAGTGCAGCGCGTCGCGAAATACGCATTCGAGCGCGCGGCGGCGCGGCGCGGTCATCTCACCAGCGTCGACAAGCACAACATCCTCGCTACTTCGGTGTTGTGGCGCAAGACCGTGGTCTCCATGGCCCCAAAATATCCCACCGTCACTCTCGACCATCAGTATGTCGACAACGCCTCCATGCAATTGGTCCTCCGGCCTGAGCAATTCGACGTCATCCTCACCTCCAACATGTTCGGCGATATCCTCAGCGACGAAGCCGCCGCTCTCGCCGGCTCCATTGGCCTGATCCCTTCGATGAGCATGGGAAATACGGCGAAGGGCGCGCTGTACGAACCAATTCATGGCTCGGCGCCCGCGCTGGCGGGAAAAGATGCCGCCAATCCCCTCGGAACAATTTTTAGCGTCTGCATGATGCTGCGGGAATCGTTCGGGCTGCGCACTGAAGCAGACTGGATCGAGCGCGGCGTAGACCGCGTGCTCGACCGTGGCCTCCGCACCGCCGATATTGCCGACGACCCCAAACAGATCGTCCCCAGTTCAGTATTTCTCGAGCAACTTCGCAAAGAACTCAGCGAGAACCTGCGCCCCACCGAACAGCACGGCTGGGGCGTCTAGCCGTCGCGTAGCACAGCCACCGTTGGACAACCGTGGCACAGCCAACCTGGCTGTGTGATCGCAAGCTAAGACTCCACAATCCCTGCCAGTTATCCACAGATCCGATTTTGCCGGCAGCACTTTCTCCGTGTTTTACCTCAATTGACATTCTTCCCAACGCGCGCGACTATCGCGCTGCTTCACTTCAGTCCTCAATTTTTTGCACCGAACGGAGGAAATAATGAAGGCGAATATTCAGAAGCGGATGGTGTGTCTGCCCGTCGTCCTGGCAGGGTTCATGACTTTGGTTCCCGGACCTGCGGGCGCCCAACAATCTAGCTCAACGGCGTCAGCCCCTCAAAGCACGCCGCAAGTTCAGTCGGCCTCGGCACACTCCGGCAAGACGTCGCGCGCCGCCGGACTCCGGCCTTCGCTCTCGCCTCATCACCGGAAGCACTCGCGCGGCACCCGGCACCGCAGTAGCCGCAGTCGTCGCAAGAAAGCCACATCCGCTAGTTCTCAGGGACAGTAAGGCCTACGCGGGGGTGTCTACGGGGACGGCACGGCCCAGACATCCGGTGGTCCGCGAGCGCCGAAACCCGCGGACCGGCCGATAACCAACCCACATCAAATTCGGCGCAACACCAGGCAGCTCGCGATCATGTCGTGCAGCGCCTGCTTCTTCGCCGTGAACCCGGCCAACATATACCCGATCCCGAAGGGAATCAGCCCGGTGATGATCTTGCTGAAAAAGCGTCCCGAGGCGCGACCAAACGTCACCGGCCTCCCTTCGAGGTCGGTCACAATTAACCCGAGCGCCTTCTTGCCCAGCGTGCCTTGCCATACCGAGCTTTCACAGTAGGCGTAATACAGCCAGGCGCCCACAATCGCGATGCTTAGGATTCCGAAATACATGCCGATAATTCCCGCTCCCAGCAGCCCTACCATCGCGTGAGGCGGGTCGCTGACGTCCATGTTACGCATCGCCCCCAGCGCCCCGGTCAGAATCAGGATCACCATGACGATGGCGCAGATCGGAATGCCGAGAATCAGGCTATCGATAATGTAAGCGACGAATCGCAGCCAAAAGCCCGCGTAATCCGTCCTGGTAGCCGTTACGTTCACCGGCGGCAGCGCGCCAGTGTACATGCCCGCCGCCGCAACTTGTCCGTATGGCGGAACTGGGGGAGCAGCAGAACCATAGACCGGCGCGGGAGCGGGCGGCAAGCTTCCTTGAGGTTCCACCGGCTGGCCGCAGCCTGTGCAAAACGCGCTTGAGGGATCGAGCGCTTTACCGCATTTGTTGCAATACATATAGACCTCCAGAAAGACTGGGTAGACGGAACTCAACCGCCGCCACTGGCTAGCTCCAGCGCGCAGGTTGTTCCGTCCCTCTGCCTGGCCAGCCTCACGCATCGGGGAGCAAAGCCTATACCGCGCCCTGGGCCAAAGTCGGGCCGAACTCCGTGCCGATGCTACGTGCCGTATCGAAATTGGTCAACAGACAAGTAAATGGAGTACGGAGAGGGTAGAAATCACACCTGCTTGGATTTCGGCAGCTTGTATTGGCTCAGAATCATGCGGTCCAGCATCCTGTCGGTCACGATTCGCCGCAGATATGACATCATCGTCGCCATACTCGTCACCGGATACCGCGCCTTGGGTCGCGCCGCACGCAGCGCATTCAAAATCACTCGAGCACAGTCATCGGGCGTGTCTTTCGCCTTGGCAGTTTCCGCAGCCCACATCCTTTCGAAACTAGCCTTCAT
>CAVRYY010000003.1:22500-1256179 GCA_963725655.1 uncultured Acidobacteriota bacterium
GGCCTTCGCCCTGGGCCTGATGATGCCGGCGATACTGCGAGCCCAAATCGACGACGGTACCCGCCAGCTCTCCCGCGAGATCTTCCAGCAGCTCATCGAAATCAACACCACCGATTCCGTGGGCAGCACCACCATCGCCGCGCAAGCCATGGCCGACCGTCTCCTCGCCGCCGGCTACCCGGCCGCCGACGTTTTTGTCGGGGGTCCAACCCCGAAAAAAGGGAACATGGTGGTGCGCCTTCACGGCACCGGCGCGCGCAAACCCCTGCTGATGATGTGCCACCTGGATGTAGTGGAAGCGCGCCGTGAAGACTGGTCCGTCGATCCCTTCAGGTTTCTGGAAAAAAATGGCTATTTCTACGGCCGCGGCACCTCCGACGTGAAAGACGGCGACGCGATATTGATGACCATGATGCTGCGCTTCAAGAAAGAAGGCTATAAACCGGATCGCGACCTGATCCTGGCGCTTACCGCCGACGAGGAAGGCGGAGACTACAACGGCGTCGACTGGCTGCTGCGCAACCATCGCGATCTGATCGACGCCGAATACATCCTGAATCCCGACGCCGGAAATTTTGAGAGCGAAAACGGCAAGAAATTGTTGCTGGGAATTGAAGCCAGCGAAAAACTCTACGCCGATTACACCCTCGAAGTCACCGACAACGGCGGCCACAGTTCCGAACCGACTTCGAAAAACGCCATCTACCATCTCGCCGACGGCCTGGTAAAGCTCCAGCACTTCCAGTTTCCCTTCGAACTAAACGACGTCACCCGCGAATATTTCAAACGCAAAGCGGCAATCGAAGGCGGCGAAGCCGGAGCACAGTTCACCGCCATTCTAAAAACCCCACCGGATCAAGCGGCCATCGCCAAACTTTCCGAATCGCCTTTCTATAACGCGCGCATTCGAACCACCTGTGTAGCCACGCGGTTGGACGGCGGCCACGCCTACAACGCCCTGCCGCAAATGGCGCGCGCCAACATCAATTGCCGGATCTTGCCGGGCCACAGCGCCGAAGAAGTGCGCCAGCAGCTAGCCAAGGTCGTGGACGATCCGCAGATTTCAATCGCGGAAAGAGATCGCGGCAGGGCCCTGTTAAAAATCAATCCCACCACCCACCTGGGAACCGAGATGATTTCCGCGATCGAAAAAGTCCGCGACCAAATGTGGCCGGGCGTGCCAGTAATGCCGGAAATGGATGCTGGCGCAAGCGATGGAGCGTTTACCCGAGCCGAAGGAATCACCACCTACGGCGTCCCCGGAGTATTCAGCGATATCAACGACGATCGCGCCCATGGCCGCGATGAACGCGTGGAAGTGAAAGAATTCTACGCCGGCGTCGATTTTTACTACCGCCTGGTGAAAATATTGTCGACCAAAAATTAGTCACCAACTGCTGGGCCGCTTTCTGTCCCAGCTAGCGAATCTTGGCGATGCGGCCGTCGGCGGTGGTGGGAAAGCGCACAAATTCCTCGGGATCGTGCCCGGGAACTACGCGGTTAAGCGCACCGGCAAGCGAAATCATCCGCGCTTGCTGCGCGATGTTGCCGGGTTCGTCAGACGGATCGAAAGTGGCGCTGGCGCGATGCTGCCGCAAGTTTTCGTAGAGGTAGCAATTATCTGACGCCAGCACGAACGCGGGATTGCCCGCCACCCGAATATACTGCGACGCGAACGTGTGCCGAGATCCGGTATACGCCCGAATGCCGGGAAGAATCAGCGCGTCATCTCCGTTCACCAACCGAACCTGCCCCAAAGTATTGCGCCGCACCAGTTCGATGGCATCTTCCGGATAAATCCCGCCGTTCTGCCCGCCCTGCTGCCACGCCGCGCCGGTGTAGTATTCAAACTCCCCCTTCTGGATCCATATCGTTGCCTTCGGAAATAAATCGATCCCGTCCAGGTGGTCCCAGTGCGCATGGCTGATGATGATGTCGGTCACCGCGGATGGCTCCACGCCCGCGAGCTTCACCGCCTCATCCGGTTTCAGATAATCCGCAATGTGATATTCGTCACGCGACTTAACCCGATCCAGCTGAAAGCCGGAATCGAACAAAATCGTGTGCCCGCCGCCCTGGATGAGCCAGATAATCATCGCCACATCCACCTTCTTGTCGCCAGGCGCGCCAATCACCAACTCGTTGAACGGAAAATCGTGAACGGTGGCGTACCGGATGGCGCGAATGGTGTAGTCGGGCTCCGCAGCCGCCGCAGCCTGTGGGCGGGAATTAGCGCGTGCGAAATGCCCGAACGCACCAACGCAGAAGCACAGCAACAGCGCACTCAAGCGTATACGGATAGCAGGTTTCATGGGGGTATGCTCCAAGGTCTCGTCGGAAGGGTATAACGTCTTCAATCGCTTGCGGTCAAGTCAGATTCCAACATTCCAGCCGGACTTTAGGTCAGACCTGCGAATGGCGCCTTACTGCGTCTTCTCGTCCCGCTCCACCCGCCCGTCGCGGACGCGGATGATGCGATGCGCGCGCGCCGCAATATCCGGCTCGTGCGTCACCAGAATGATGGTGTTCCCCTGTTCGTGCAGCCGCACGAACAACGCCATAATTTCTTCGCCCGTCACGGAATCAAGGTTCCCGGTAGGTTCGTCGGCCAGCAGGATCGACGGCCGATTCACCAGCGCCCGGGCAATCGCCACGCGTTGCCGCTGCCCTCCCGATAGCTCGTTAGGACGATGCATCATGCGGCTGGTCAAGTCTACTTGTGCCAGCGCTTCCTTAGCCCGCTCGATGCGTTCTTCCGCTGGAGTCCCGTTATAGATCAGCGGAAGTTCCACGTTGTGCAGGGAAGTGGCCCGCGGCAGCAAATTGAAAGTCTGAAATACGAACCCGATTTCCTTGTTCCGGATGTAAGCCAGTTCGTCGTCGTCCAGCTCGCTCACCTGCCGCCCCGCCAACCAGTATTTCCCGCTGGAAGGGCTATCGAGGCACCCGATCAGGTTCATCAGCGTCGATTTGCCAGACCCCGACGGTCCCATGATCGCGACGTATTCGCCTTTGTGGATTTCCAGGTTGATGCTTTGCAGCGCGTGTACTTCTTCCGAGCCCATCACATAGGTCTTGGTAAGGTTTTCCGTGCAGATGACGATCCCACTATCCACCAGGTCCTGGCGGTAGGACTGCGAAGCGCCGGTGGTTTCAGTGGGCATCGGAATTCACTTGCTCCTTAAAATCCGCGAAATCCGCTACGCTACGTACTCGACTCATCGAGCTTCGCCGGCGAATTATCCACCTTCACAGCGCTGCCCGGCTTCAGCGTGCGCAGCGCCTTGTAGCTGCCGGTAACCACCGTATCGCCTTCCTTCAAGCCGCTGGTAATTTCGATATCGGTGACCCCGGTAACCCCAGTCTGCACCCGCACAAAATCCACCTTCTTATCGTGGACCACGAACACTCCCTGGATATCGCTCTTGGCATCCGCCGCGGAAACCGGATTGGCCGCAGCCAACGTAACCGCACCCTTGTTCTTGTTTTCCTCGCTGGCCTCTTCCAGGTCGTGCTTGGAACGCAGCGCCAGCGCCTGAATCGGAATAGTCACCACCGCCTTCCGTTCCGCGGTGCGAATCTTCGCGGTCACCGATAGGCCGGGGCGAAGCGTCTCCGGCGGTGTATCCAGCTGCACCACAACCTTGAAATCGCGGGCCTCTTGGGTGTTGGCTTCGGTTTGCGTGCTGGCCAGGCCCGAAGACCGCAACAGCGCTTGGTCCCCCACAGCGGTCACGTGCCCCGCAAACGACTTTCCCGGAACGGCGTCGATGGTGATATCGGCCGGCTGGCCGAGTTTCACGTTTACGATGTCGGTTTCATCCACTTTCACTTCCGCGGTCACCACCGACATATCCGAAATGGTCAGCAGGTAACTGCCCGTCGCGTTCTGGATTCCCGGGACCACGTTTTCGCCCACCCGCACCGCAATATAAGTGACCAAGCCATTGATCGGCGCGCGATAGGTAGTCTTACGGAGAACGTCCTGCGTGTGCGTCAGGATCGCCTTCGACTGGCTCAAGTTCGACCGCGACTGATCCAGCGAGGCTTGCGCCTGCATCGCTTGGGCCTGTGCGGCGTCCACCGCGGCTGTGGCGCTCAGATAGTTCGCGTGCGCGGTGTCGTGGTCTGACTTGGAAATCAGTTGCGCGTCGTAGAGTCCCTGGCTCCGCTGCCAGTCCAGCTTGGCTTTCTCGAGGTCGGATTGGCGCTGCGCCAAAGTGGCTTTGGCCGACTGCAGTGAGGCAGCGGCCGCCTTGATCGAGTCGGCAGTCGCGTCGATGCTGGCGGACTGAGCCTCCACATCCGCGGCCGGCTGTATGCTTTCCAGGTGCAGCAGGATGTCGCCTTTCTTGACGTAATCCCCTTCTTTCACATCGATTTCCGTAATCTTCCCGATGCCCTCACCCAGCACGTTGGTGTAGGTCTTCGGGCGCACTTCGCCTGACGCCGTAACGATCGCGGTGACGTCTTGCCGGGTGGCCTGGCCGGTCTGTACCGCCACAATTCCCTTATGCGCCTGCTGGATCCCTACGCTGACGGCAACCAGCAGAACCAAAGCCACTGCGATCGCGATGAGGACTTTTTTCCAGGTCTTCATTACCGTGCCCCGGTGCTCCCCTATAGGAAGTTGAAGAAGAGTCCACTGCCCACAGATATCCCACTGAGTGGCGTCAGATGTCTATACGGTCCAAACGAATCAAATGTTTCCGGGTGTTTCGTCCTCGGGAATCGGAAACGCGTGGACCAAACCACGGCGCAAGCGCAATGCGTGGGTTGTCAGAGGGATAGACACCCGCCCTGACTTTCAATTTTGCGAGCCCTTCCCCATCATTGTAACGAGTTTGCCTCGCGAAAGAAACACCCCGTCCCAGGCACTTGGACGTGCCAGCCCAGGAATAAGCTGCCACCACATCAGCCGAAATATGCAGAAAATGGGACTTACCGCCTCCAGGAGTGCGCATTCCCCCTCGATCCGGCGCCGGCTGGGGTCGGTGCCTAAACCGCCCTCCGCATGCCCGGGAAGCCCCTAAACCCAGGCAACCCTAGTGCATCTAACCCGCCTCTCATTCGGTACAGGGCGATTCCGGGGCGGTATTCTTTGAATTGACCTGTATCTATATAACGAGCTAAACTCCCGCGCGAGACCAAGGGTAGGGTGTTTCGATGACGTATCGTCGCTATTTCATCTTGTGTGGGTTAGTCATTTTTTGCTTAGCAGCTCCTCGTGTGGTCCTCCAGGCTCAGCAGCAAGGTTCCTCCGGATCTTCCGACCAGCAGACCAGCGACAAGGATAAGCCGCAGGACGACAGCGTGGCTAAGCCGCCGCAATCCACCGGCAACAAGAAGCAGGATCTCGAAAACCGCAAGAAGCGGGATAAAGAGCTCTACAAAGAGTTAGATAGCCCGTACAAGAAGTGGCTAAACGAAGACGTCGTCTACATCATCACACCCGAAGAACGATCGTCGTTCATCCATCTCAGTACCAACGAAGAGCGTGAAGAGTTCATCGAGCAATTCTGGCAGCGCCGCAACCCCGATCCCGATTCCACCGAGAACAGTTTCAAGGAAGAGCACTACCGCCGCATCGCTTACACCAACGAACACTTTGCTTCCGGCATCCCAGGATGGAAAACCGACCGCGGCCGCATTTACATCATGTGGGGACCCGCTGACGAAGTGGATTCACATCCCTCCGGCGGCAGCTACGAGCGTCCGGCCAACGAGGGCGGCGGCGAGACCTCCACTTACCCGTTCGAAGACTGGCGCTATCGATACCTCGAAGGTATCGGCGAAAACGTGGAAATTGAATTCGTCGATCCCACCATGACCGGCGAATTTCACCTCACCATGGACCCCTCGGAAAAGGACGCGTTGCTCTACGTCCCTGGCGCCGGCTTAACCCAGATGGAGTCGATGGGCATGTCGTCAAAGACCGCCCGCTTTAACAACACCGACGGCACTCACCTCGCCGCCCCGCTCGGCGGAGAGCCTGAGAACCAGAATGAATTTACCCGCTTGGAGTTGTATGCCAACATTCAGAAAGCCCCGCCGGTAAAGTTCAAGGACCTGGAATCGGTCGTGTCCCAGCGCATGATTCGCGACCAGATGAAGTTCGACTATCGCTTCGATTTCCTGCGCATCACCGGCGACACCGTTCTGGTGCCCATCACCCTGCAAGTTCCCAACAAGCAGATGTTCTTCACTGGCAAAGATGGCGTGCAGTCCGCATCGGTAAATATTTTCGGGCGAATCACCACCCTGAGCGGGCGCGTCGTCAACACCTTTGAAGACACCATTCGCAAAGACACCACCGACGCGCAGTTGCCGCAGATGACCAAGGGCGCTTCCATCTACGGAAAGGCCGTGCCGCTCAGTCCCGGCCTGTACCGTCTGGACGTGGTGATGAAGGATGTGAACAGCGGCAACGTCGGCGCCGTGAATACCCGCCTGGCCGTCCCGCGCTACGACGAGGATAAACTAGCCTCCAGCTCGTTGATCATCGCCGATCAGATCACCCCAGTGTCCTCGAAGAATATCGGCCTCGGCCAGTTCGTGCTGGGCGATATGAAAGTCCGGCCCAAACTCGATGGCTCGTTCTATTCCCGCGAGTCTTTGGGCGTCTACCTCCAAGTTTACAATTTGAAGGTTGACGACAAGACCCACAAGTCCGATGCTACCGTTGTGTATGTCGTCACCCAGGGCAAAGATCCCAATCCCGTCCTGACCTTTGACGAAACCAGCGACAAGCTCAACGAGCACGGCGAAGAAATGACCTTGGAAAGGCCGGTCGCGCTTTCTTCTCTCGCGCCCGGAAAGTACAAACTGGAAGTTCGCGTCACCGATAACCTGGGCAAACAGACCATCACTCCCACCGCGGAGTTTACGGTCAAGGAAGCCGCGAAATAGTGAAATTGCGCAGCCTGCATTTCGGAACGTTGCTGCTGATGTTGGCAGCTTTGCCGACGGGGGCTGGAGCTGCGGGTCTGGGCAGCATTTCGGGCCTGGTGGTCGATCCGAGCGGAACCCCGCAAATGGGCGCAAGCGTCCTCATCAGCGGTGAAGCGCTCGTCGCCGCCGCGCCGGAAGAGTTGCTCACCAACGTCAGTGGCCGCTTCCTGAGCGACACGCTACGGCCCGGCCTCTACACCATCCGCGTTACCTTGGCCGGTTTTCTGCCCGCCATCCAGCAACACATCATGGTCACTGGCGACCACACCACGCTCCTGCAGATTGGCGTGGGTTCGCTATTGTCCTCTTTCGAAGGTTTGCGCAAACAGCCCAAACAACCGGTAGCATCCGATGAATGGGCATGGGTGCTGCGTAGTTCCACCGGTACCCGCACCGTCTTGCGCTTCGATGATACCGGCGTCGTGATCGCTGACTATCCCACCGGCCGTGATGTAGCCATGGCTGAACAACCTCGCGGCGAAGTCGAGGTCACCGATGGCGCCCGGCATCCCGGTTCCATTTCTAATCTTGCGGACTCTCCCGGAACCGAATTCGGTTACCTAGACCGCCTCGAATCCGGCGACAAGCTCCTCTTCGCTGGGCAATTCAGCTATGAAGACTTCGCTTCGACCGGCGGGCTGGCCACCGAATGGCTGCCCCAGGGCGACCCCGGCACGGTCACCAGTGTGGTGATGCGCGAATCACGCGTCGGCCCTCTGGGCCCCATGTTCCGCGGCTTGCGCGTGGATCACGAGCGCCAATTCGCCGTGGGCGACCGCGTCTTCGCGAAATACGGCGCCGAATATCTCTCCGCCAGCTTCCAGGGGACCACCAACGCCCTGCGCCCATACGGCGCGGTGATGGTGCAGGTCAGCCCGAACTGGCAGACCACCTTCACCGTTTCATCGCGTACCCCGCAGGAATCCGGACTTTCGGAACTAGGAACGGTCGAATCGGCGATCGATTCGCTCGATGCCTTTCCCACTCTGCTCGTCAATCACGGGCGCTCCGTGCTCGAAAATAATCTGCATGAAGAGTTCGCCGCCGAACGATCCTTGGGCGGTAAGTCCGGCCTGCAAGCGGCCGTGTTTCACGACCGCTCGGAGCACACCGCGGTTTTCGGCCAAGGCGGCAACGCTGCTAGCTCCGACTTCCTGCAGGACTTTTTCTCCGATGCCTTTGCCTATGACGCCGGTGCTTCCAGTTCCTGGGGCGCGCGCGTCGCCTATCACCAGAAAATTTCAGACAATCTCGATGCGGCGCTGATTTACGCCTGGGCCGGTGCCCTGGCCCCCGATGCGTCTCCCACCGGCAGCGCCGTCGCCGAGCTGCGTGACTCCCTCGCCACCCGCTACCGCCAGAGCGTGGCAGGCCGCCTATCGGCTAGGGTCCCCAGGACCAAAACGCAGTTTAGCGTCAGCTACAAGTACATCGACGGCACCACCGTGTCCCGCCAGGATGCGTATGGGGAAAGTTATTTCCGTGTTGACCCCAATTTGAATCTCATTGTCCGCCAGGCACTCCCCGGCCATCTGGAAGCCGTCTGCGATTTTGGCAACCTCTTGGACCAAGGCTACGTTCCAGTGGCTTCCACCCGGGATGGAGTGGTTCTGCTAGTACCGTCAACCCGTTCGGTCCGGGGATCGCTAAGTTTCCAGTTCTGAGTTGTCTAGGCTGTGGATACTAGAAATGGGAAGGTGGCTACCGAAACTAGTACAACCGCTCAAGCCCCTCCACCCCTACCCTGTAAATGTAAGATAATAAATTGGATGCCGAAACAAAATCTCCGTTAATCTGGAAGTCCACTTGCACTGCTATTCTGTTACCATTTTTCTGTCTCGATGAATGAAAGCCTTCGAGTCCGCCTTACCGTCGTTCTACTGGCCATCATCACCTTGGCCGGTATCGTATTCGCCTTCCTTAATTTCGAGCAGCGCTCCCGTTTTAACTCTCCGGATGACGGCGTTTCCTGGGTAGACACCCAGGATGGCGTCCAAGCCTGGCACATCCTCCCGGATTCCCCGGCCGCTAACGCAGGCATAAAGCCCGGTGACATCCTCAAGGGAATCGATGGCAGCGCGGTCTATGGCGCCACCCAAGTCACCCGCCGTCTCTGGCGGCTGGGTGTTTGGACCGGCGTCGATTACAACGTCGAACGCGGCGGCCGGGCCTTTTCAGCCAAGCTGGTAACCGTCCCCACCGGCACGCCCGGGCCGTTTGAAAGTTCCGTGCGCGTGGTCGGCCTGCTGTATCTATTTATCGGCCTATTCATTTTTGCGCGACGGTGGAACGCACCGCGCGCCATGCACTTTTACGTTTTCTGCCTCGTCTCCTTCATTTTTTACTCGTTTCACTACACCGGAAAACTCAATGGGTTTGACCAGGCCATCTATTGGGGCAACGTAGTGGGCCTGTTGCTGCAGCCCGCGCTGCTGGTCCATTTCGCGCTCGTTTTCCCGGAGCGGCGCGGACGCCTGCTGCCCAAGCTCCTGGCCACCTACGCCCTTCCGGTGGGCTTGCTGCTGCTGCACGTCAGCGTCGCCGCGCAGATGCTGGATTTCATGCCCTCGGTGGCCAACGAACATTTTCTGGATCAGATCGAATACGTCTACCTGGGGCTGTACTTCCTGGCAGCGGCGATCATCTTTCTGCGCAGCTACCTCCGCGCCCCCAGTGGCGTCCTGCGCCAGCAGTTGAAATGGATCACCGGCGGAACGCTGGCCGGAATCTTGCCGTTCTTCCTGCTCTACACCGTTCCGCTCTTCATTGACCGCCTGCACCCGTGGATGGGCGCATCCGTTCTTTCCCTCGTGCTGATCCCGCTGTGCTTTGGCTACGCCATCATTCGCTACCGCTTGATGGATGTGGACGTAATTTTCAAGCGCGGCCTCGCTTACACCTTCGCCACCGGCGCGGTGGTGGCCATCTACTTCGTGGCCGTCGCGCTGATCGGCGAGCTCTTCCACATCGCCTGGCCCACCGGCGCTCCCGGCAACGTGATGGCCATCGTGGTGGCTGCCTTCCTGTTCCAGCCCATGCGTGACTGGGTGCAGTCCAAGCTCGACCATTTCTTCTACCGCGACCGCTTGGACTTCCGCCGCACCCTGATCGAATTCGGTCGCGCGCTCACCAACGAGGTGCGCCTGGAACCGTTGTTGGGATCGGTGCTCGATCGCATCTCCCAGACCCTGCTGGTCGATCGCCTGGCCGTGTTTCTCGAAGATCCCGCCAATCCCGGAGCCTTCGCCCTGGCCCAGTCGATGGGG
Source organism: uncultured Acidobacteriota bacterium (assembly GCA_963725655.1). Taxonomy (GTDB): domain Bacteria; phylum Acidobacteriota; class Terriglobia; order Acidiferrales; family UBA7541; genus CAVRXT01. The sequence continues at coordinate 32,718 of CAVRYY010000003.1, forward strand.
CTGCAGTACGACGCTCCGCTCGATCTCAGTTTTCTCGATCCTGCCCGGCCGGCGCTCGAGCGCGGTTGTTTATTCTTCGAATCGGCCCGCGCGGCCATCGGTGAGACCGATTCCGTCCGCCGAACTATCGATCAACTCGACCTAAACTACTTCCTCTCGTGCCGTTTTCACGATCGCACCGTAGCCATTCTCGGCCTCGCCAAGACCGTCGACGGCGACTATCTATCCAGCGAAGACCTCGAATTGCTTCTCACCATCGCCGGCTACGTGGCCATCGCCATCGAGAATGCCCGGCTGTATCGCTCCCTCGAACAGAAAGCCGTGCAGATCGAACGCCTGAAAGACTTCAGCGAGAATATCGTCGAATCCCTCAACGTCGGCGTCCTCGCGGTCGACCTCGAAGATTGCGTCGAATCCTGGAATCCCCAGCTCGAGCAAATGCTGGACGTTCCGCGTAACGAAGCCATCGGCGCCAAGCTTTCCGACGTGCTCCCAGCCGACCTGGTCGCCGAACTCTCCGCCCGCGCAACCGACGAACGCGTCTCGGGAATCTACAAGCTGAAATTACAGCAGCGCTCCGGCCGCACCTTCATCATCAACGCTTCCATCGCTCCGCTCATGAGCAAGACCGGCGCGCGCCTCGGCCGCCTGATCCTGCTGGACGATATTACCCAGCGCGTGCAGCTCGAAGAGCAGGTGCTGCAGAACGAGAAACTCACTTCTCTCGGCTTGCTCGCCGCAGGCGTCGCCCACGAAGTGAATACGCCCCTGGCGGTAATTTCGAATTACATCCAGATGCTATCCAAACAAATTCCCGGCGACGATCCGCGCCAGAAGACTATCGAAAAAATCGTCAAGCAGACTTTCCGCGCCAGCGAAATCGTCAACAACCTTTTGAATTTCTCGCGCATTGGGCCGGCGGAATTCATCCCCGTGAATCTGAACTCAGTGGTCGAGGAAACCCTGTCGCTGGTCCAGCACCCCTTCCGCACCGCGCGCATCAACGTGATTCGCTCGCTGGCCACCGAACTGCCGCCCATCCTCGGATCGTCGCCTCGCTTGCAGCAGGTGTTTCTCAACCTGTTCATGAATGCGCGGGATGCCATGGCTGGCGGAGGAATGCTCGAAGTTCGAACCTCCGCCCATAACGGCTCCGTCGAAATCGAGATCACCGATACCGGCACCGGAATCACTTCCGAGCATCTCAACCGGATCTTCGATCCTTTTTTCACCACCAAATCATCGGGAAAAGGCACCGGTCTGGGCCTTTCGGTGAGCTACGGGATCATTCACGAACATACCGGCAAAGTCGACGTCAGGTCGACTCCCGGAAAGGGGACATCCTTCCGCTTGGAATTCCCAGCCGCCCGGAATACCGTTCATGCCTAAAGGAAATATACTCGTCGTCGACGACGAAGTGGAAATTCGCGAAGGCCTCGAGGCCCTGCTCTCTTCGGAGGGCTTTGACGTCACCAATGCCGAAACTGGCGCCCAGGGCCTGGCCTGTCTGGAAGTCCGCCCATTCGACCTTTTGCTGCTCGACGTCAGCCTGCCCGACCGCAACGGTCTCGAGCTGCTGCGCGAAATTCGCCGCCGCGAGCCGGCCCTTTCCATCATCTTGATCACCGCTTACGGCTCGATCGATATGGCCCGCGCGGCGTTCAAGAGCGGCGCGCAGGACTACATCACCAAACCATGGTCCAACGATGAGCTGATCGCGCAAGTATCGCTGGCCATCGAAGGCCACCGCCTGCGCGAAGAAAACGTCCAGCTCAAGCGCGCCTTCAAGCAGCGCTATAACTTCCCGAATATCGCCGGCAAGAGCGACAAAATGCTCGCCGTGTTTGACCTCGTTTCACAGGTCGCGCCCTCACGTTCCACCGTCTTGATCACCGGAGAAAGCGGAACCGGCAAAGAGCTCATCGCCAAGGCAATTCACTCCGCCTCCACCCGCGCCGACAAGCCCTTTATCCCCGTCAACAGCGGCTCCATCCCGGTGGACCTTCTGGAATCGCAGCTCTTCGGCCACGTCAAGGGCGCTTTCACCAGCGCGGTCGCTTCCAAAAAGGGCCTCTTTGAAGTCGCCGATCAGGGCACCATTTTCTTCGACGAAATCAGCACCGTCAGCCCGGAGACCCAGGCCAAACTTTTGCGCGTAATTCAAGAACGCGAATTCATGCGCCTCGGCGGCACAGACACCATCAAGGTCGACGTCCGTATCCTCGCCGCTTCCAATGAAGATTTGATGACCTTGGTGCGCGAGGGCCGCTTCCGCGAAGATCTCTTCCATCGCCTCAACGTCATTTCCGTCCATCTGCCGCCATTGCGCGACCGCCGCGAAGATATTCCTTTGATGGTCGATCGCTTCCTCGACCGCTTCTGCAAAGAAAACGCCAAGCCGCTCCGTACCTTCTCCCCGGGCGCGCTGCGCTTGCTGATGGATTACGACTGGCCAGGCAACGTCCGCGAACTCGAAAATGTCGCCGAGCGGGCCGTGGTGCTCTCCACCCACGAAGTCTTGGACATAGATTTGTTACCGGAAAGCGTGCGCACCCGCGAAATCGTAAAAGGTGTCCGCCTGCAGCTATCCGATTTCCTGCCGCCCATGCCCGGCGAAGCCGGCGGCAGAACCACCGCCCCGTCCCACTCCCTCTTCCAAATCCTGGAAGAAGTCGAGCGCCGCATAATCATCGACATGCTCGAGCGCACCAACTGGAACCAAACCGAAGCCGCCGAGCGCTTCCAAATCCCGCTCTCCACCCTGAACCAAAAGATCAAGCGCCTAGGCATAGAGACCCGCCGCCGCAACCCAGCAGCCCGCGGCACCATCCCTGCCCCCTTCCCGGCAGACTCAGCCGACCTCCCCGCCAGAAACTAGCAGTGATCGCTCGCCAGCTCGACTAGATTTTTGTCGCAGTCGCCTCCACCACCGCCACCCACAACGGGTTCGTAGCCCCGCCACTAGTGGCGGAAAAACCTCCCATTCCATTTCTCCCAAACCAAACATTCAAGCACCATCACATCCCGACACGGTCCGTAGCCCCGACAATCGTGTCGGAAAACATACCCAACCATCAAGCTCCCGCAGCACACAATTGCTCACGATCTCCGAATCTAGACTCGTGTGTGACCAGTCGAACGCAAGTACCCACACGTAGTTGTAGCGCGCATGGAATCTCCACCTCTTGACGCTTGGAAGCTTTCGAATTTTCTTCAGCCGGTGGGTGGCGCACCCTTCGCCCTCAAGGGTGCGGATTTTCTCCCAGCACGATGATCAGCCGGGTGAGCTCGCATCACGTCCTATGCTCGTTTGTCTCTCAGTTTTATTTGGCAGTTGAAGGTACGCGAGGACTTATTTCTTAACGTCAGCAGGTTTCCAATCCCAAGGCAGCAGCGTAGTGCTCAGATCCAACCCCGAGAGATCCACGCCCTCCAGATCCGTCTCGCGAAAGACAGTAGTAGTAACGTTTGCCCCCTCAAAATTCGCGCCCTTCACATTCACCCCGCGAAAATTCACATTCGAAAGGTCCGCCCCGCGAAAACTCACATTCCCGAAATCCGCCCGCAAAAGCTCCGACCCGCACAATTTAGCACCCGACAAATCCGCCCCGGGAAATCGCGCCTCGGTCATATCGCTCTTGCAAATGTCCGCGTGATCCAGCTTAGCCCCGGAAAGATCCGCAAACGTCAGGCTCGAATCCCGCAGGTTCGCATGCGACAGTTTCGCGCCCTGCAAGTTGGCATATCCCAGCCGCACGCCTTTCAGATTCGCGTAACGCAGGTCCGCGCCGGACAAGTCCGCCCGCTCCGCGTCCGCATGCCCCGAAAGAAATTTCTGGTGCGCCACCAGAATCGCCGACAGCTTCTTGCCCTTATGCCTTATCGACCCAGGCGATTTCGAACCGTCCGATTTGCTGAATAAACCCACAGTATTCCCGCTTTCCGTGCGACTAGAGTGTGCCGCGTCCCACGTCCTCCATTCTACAAGAACGCGCACCCGGAAAGTACTCCGCGGCCGCGATGCTCCGGTCCACGTGGTTGCCGCCGTCGCCGCTTTTTCGTTGCCCCCTCGTGAACGGTTGACCCACGGTGTTCGCCCACCTACAATTCGTGCGCCACCAGGAGACATCCGAATGGATCGTTGCAGGAATCGCGTACCGGTTGTGCTGTTAGCCGTGCTGGGAATTGCGCTAATCGCCGCGCCGGTACTCTCGAATTCCGACGCCGCGATCGCCAACGCGAGCGAGCCCGCCAAGTCACGGCCGCACGGCGCGAACGATCCAGCCCTGGCAAAAGCGTACCGCTTCGACCGTGCCGGATGGATCTACGTCCATCTCGAAGGCTCGCCTCACGACATCGGCTACCAGCACGGCTACCTGCTGGCCCCGGAAATATCCGATGCCTTCGCCGCAGCAAGCCTCGAGATGACTCACACCACCAATCACAATTGGAATTTCTTTCGCCGCGCCGCGCGGCAAATGCTCTGGCCCAGGATCGACCCCGAATATCAGGCCGAACTCCAGGGCATTGTCGACGGCTTGCGAGCCCGCGGTGGCATGATTGATTTGGACGATCTGGTGGCGATGAATGCCTTCATGGAGCTGCCTGATTATTACGTCCCCTGGATGGACGAAAAGACCAAGCCCGCGAACAGTCACTCGTCAACCGGCGCCGACCACTGCAGCGCTTTCGTCGCCACCGGCACTTACACCAAAGACCACCAAATTGTCATGGCCCACAACAACTGGACCAGCTACCTCGAAGGCGCTCGCTGGAAAATTATTTTCGACATCGCCCCGCAACAAGGCTACCGCATGCTCACCGACGGTTATCCCGGCGTCATCGTCAGTGACGACGATTTCGGCGTGAATTCCGCCGGCATGATGGTCACCGAGACCACCATCACCGATTTCCACGGTTGGGATCCGCACGGCAAACCCGAATTCGTCCGCGCCCGCAAGGCCATGCAATACGCCGGCTCCGTCGACGAGTACGTGAAAATTATGCTCGACGGCAACAACGGCGGCTACGCCAACGATTGGCTCCTCGCCGACCGAAAAACCGGCGAGATTGCCCGCTTCGAGCTCGGCCTGCTTCACACCAAATTGTGGCGCTCCAAGGACGGATACTTTGCAGGTTCAAATTTCGCCAGCGATCCGGAAGTCCTGAAAGACGAAACCACATTTGACGCTTCCAATCCCGCGGCCTCCGCCAATGCTCGCCACGCCCGATGGGATGAATTGATGGCCGCCAACGTCGGTAAAATTGACGCCACCCTGGCCCAAGCCTTCCTTTCCGATCATTACGATTCCTACACCAAGCAGACCGGCCCCAGCCGCCGCACTCTTTGCGGACACGGCGATTCACCCACCGAAGGCGATCCTTCGTTTGCCAGGTCGCCCTACAATCCCGCCGGATCGGTGGAAGGGAAAGTGATCGACGCCCAAATGGCCGAATCCATGACCTTCCTTGCCCGCATCGGCCACCCCTGCGGCTCCGATTTCAAAGCCCGCCCATTCCTGCAGCAGCATCCCGAATATTCCTGGCAATCCCCAGCCCTGATCGACATGAACGCCGGCCCATGGACCCAATTCCGCTCCGGCGAACATGCATCGTCCGCAAATTCCGCCGCCAACTCAGGCAGCAAGTAAAGTCCGGCATTTAACACTCCTCAATCGCCGAGTCGCCTCGTGCCCACCAGCGACAGCAGAGACAGCAGCGACAGCAGCGACAAACGCACCCGACGCTATCCCTCCAGCCAAGTACCCCGTGCGAACCGCTCCTGTCGACTTTTAGCGCCCCGCGCGAACGGCTATGCTAAGTTAATTGCCCATGCCGATCCTCAACAAGCTGAAAGACCTCGCTCGCGGCTACCGCCGCCACATCGTCCTGGCCGAAGGCGAAGATCCCCGAGTCATCCGCGCCGGCCTGCAGTCCGCCTCCGACGGCACCGCCAAAATCACCCTCCTCGGCCGCCAATCGGCGATCGGAGCCGCCGCGCGCGAAATGGGCCTGGCCCTGTCCGGCGTAACGGTGATCGATCCCGCGCTAAGCACCCGACTCGACGCCTACTCCCGCATCTATCTCGAGCGTCGCCGATCGCGCGGCATCCGCGCCGACGAAGCCCTCGAGCAAGCCCGCCGCCCGCTCTATTTTGCCGCACTGATGGTCGCCGCGGGCGACGCGGACGGCTCCGTAGGCGGCGCCGCGAATTCGACCGCGGAAACCGTCCGCGCCGCATTGCACGCCATCGGCGTAGCTCCGGATGCGCGCCTGGTCTCCAGTTTTTTTCTAATGGCCCTCCCGGAACACGGCCCGCTAACCATGGGCGAGAAAGGCGTCATGCTCTTTGCCGACTGCGGCGTAGTCCCTGACCCAACCTCCGCCCAACTGGCAGAAATCGCCCTCAGCACCGCGGATAGCGCCCGCGATTTCCTCGAAGCCGAGCCGCGCGTGGCTCTGCTCTCCTTCTCCACCAAGGGCTCCGCCGAACACGCCCGCGTAGCCAAAGTGCGCGAAGCGCTCCGCATCGCCAAAGTTCGCCAGCCCAGCCTCGCCATCGACGGCGAACTCCAAGTCGACGCCGCCCTGATCCCGGAAGTCGCCGCCAGCAAGGCCCCCGGCTCGCCGGTAGCAGGCCGCGCCAATGTTCTGATTTTCCCCGACCTCGATTCCGCCAACATCGGCTACAAACTGGTCGAACGAATCGGCGGAGCCACCGCTCTCGGCCCCATCCTGCAAGGCCTGGCCCGCCCAGCCAACGATTTATCCCGCGGCTGCTCCGCCACCGACATTGCCAACGTGATCGCCATCACCGCAATCCAATCGGCCAGCGAAAAAAGCCGCCCCGCGTCGGGCGACTGAGCGAACAATAAGGGAACACGCTCGCCGCCGTCTATTCGTCAAACTGCGTATCCCACGCGGCTACTTTACTGAGCGCTCTCCGGTCGGCCGCGATTCTCAATAACTCCGCCCACTGGATGTCATTTCTTGACCTTCCCAGTTACGCCCTTCACAATTGCCGAATCAGCGCGAACCGCGACCCAATTGTCAGCACCATCCCGGTCCCGCGAAGCAGGCGTGCGTGCAGCTAGCCTCAAGAAACCAAAAACTCCACCGCCGCCACCTCCGCATCGCTATCGCGATCCCGTTCGCGTCACTAGCCCTGTCCAGCATCGCCGGACTCTTCCCGCCAGCCCACCGCCCACTTCACGCCGCTCCTCAGGAAGAATACGAACAGCACGATGAAGTCGTCGCCAACCTGGCCGCCGGACGCGTCATCATCGCCGTCTTCAAAGACGCCATCCTCATCGCCTCCATCGAAAATCACATCGAATCCGACGCTCTGCCCCCCGCCATCATCCCCATCAGCGGCCGCCGCGCCGCGATCCTCATGGGCGCGATCTCCTGGAATTCCCCGTCGCCCCCAGTGGAATGGGCCCGCCTCGACCGCGAGCTGCCCAACCTCCACGCCAACATGGCCACCGCCGTAGCTCCCCACCTGGGGGGCACCGCAGTCGGCGCGGAAGCCAAGGATATAGAAGACATCGGAGAAGGCCTCCGCATCCGCCTAAGCGCCATGATGAAAAAAGTCCATGGCCAACTCGACGTCCCCGAGGGCCAGCCCCTGATCGAACTGGTCCTGGCCGATTACCAGGTAGACTACGGCCCCGAAGTCTGGACCCTGCAGTACGGCATCAAGCAGCAAGTCCAGCGCGGCGATTTCTGGGACACCAAAATCCAGCGCCCCCGTTACTCCCAGCTCTGGCCCCCGGAAAAAACCGATCCTCACACAGTGATCGAGCTCCACTATCCTCCAGAAGAAAAAACTCCCACCCTCCTCGACTTGCTCCGCCAAAAAGATCCGCGCCTCGCCGCCATCAGCAGCAGCGACGCCGCCATGTCCGCCGTAGCCGACGCAATACTCCACGGCGACACCTCGAAATTGCTAGCCGCGGCAGCCGTCCCCTACTTCCGCGCCGCCTTCAATACTCTCGTACCCGCAGGCGCATCCTTATCCATCGCCCAAATCGATCACGAACAAGGTTTCGAGTGGCTCTTGGCCCCTCCTCCACCCCCAGCCCCGCCCAAGAACGCGCAGCAACAGCAACCAACGCAGCAAGACCGCCCCGCCGACGCCCCTTCGCTGCTAAGGCCCCCGCCCAAGTAAGGCCACAAAGTTTTCCACCTCCCGATTTTAAGTCCGCACTGAGGCATCTCACGTCGCCGCCTTGGGTGTACGCTATCGGCAGGAAATTAAGTCAGTCGATGGAGTGGGAGTAGCAGCACTCGATGCCAAACGTTCCACAATCGCAGCAAGCCCCCAGGCCGCAAGCCTGGCTAGCCTGGAGCAGCGGAAAAGACAGCGCCTGGGCTCTCCACACCGTTCGTCAGGCCGCAGAGTTTGACGTGGTCGCCTTGCTCACCACAGTGAACAGCACCCACCAACGCGTCGCCATGCACGCCGTCCGCGAAAGCCTGCTGGAAATTCAAGCCGCAGCAGCCGGCTTGCCACTAATCAAAGTTCCAATCCCGTCGCCCTGCTCAAACGAAATCTACGAACAAGCGATGAGCCATGCGATGGACCGCGCGCGCGCCGAAGGAGTCCAGCACGTAATCTTCGGCGATCTCTTCCTCGAAGACGTCCGCGCCTACCGCGAAAAGCAGCTAGCTACTTGCGGCATGATTCCAGTCTTCCCTCTGTGGGGACGAAACACCCGCCAGCTCGCCGACGAAATGCTTGCTTCCGGCCTCTCCGCTTTTCTCACCTGCGTCGATCCCCGCCAGCTAGACCGCTCCTTCGCCGGACGCCGCTTCGACGCCGATCTCCTGGCCGCCCTCCCGCCCCAAGCAGATCCCTGCGGCGAAAACGGAGAGTTCCACACCTTCGCCTGCGCCGGCCCCATGTTCCGCGCCACCATCCCAGTGACGCGAGGCGAAATCGTCGACCGTGACAACTTCACCTTCGCCGACCTACTACCCCAGCCCGCAACACAACCCTAGGCCTGTTCCAAGTTTCAATTGCGCATTCCCAGCTTTGAAAGCGCAGTGCCACCACCATTCCTGATTGTGCGCTCTCTGAGTCTCGATATTTCAATCGATCTGGCATCCGCATCAAACTGTTTCACTCGAACGCCGGTCGCCGGCGCTCGTCACCAGACTATATGACGTACTCCGCCCACCCTCGCTGCTTCGCGCTAGTATTCCCCGCTCAACCAAATCGAGAATGTCTCGATGCGCCGTATCCTGCGATGCCTTCGTCAGCTTCGCCCACTTCGTCGTAGTCAGCTTGCCCTCAAATCCGTCCAGCATAAGATTGAGTACCGCGCGCTGCCGATTGTTGAGTGCTGATCGAAGTCGCGGTTCTGGGAAAGAGTGGGCCGGGAATCGAGCGCGATTGAAGGGGACCATATTCTTCGCACGAAATGCGGAGAATAGCCCCGGCAACGTAGCCCCGCGACTCGTTTCGGAAAAACATCCAATCCCAACACCTCCGAGGTCTCAACCACCCAAAGACAATTTGGGTGGTTTGCTCTTGACTGTAAATGTCGAAGGTTCGTTCTTATTCCGAATCTGGTTTTGACCTCGCTGTAGAAGGTGGGTGCCGCACCCTTCGCCCTCAAGGGTGCGGATTGTGCCTTATATGCCGACGCCGCCCATCCATCCGAGTCCCCATCTCCGGCAACGTAGCCCCGCGACTCGTCTCGGAAAAAACATCCAACCCCGGCCGCCAGCTAAATACCCTCCACGCTTTCCATCCTGCACATCCCACGCGGAGATGACACCCCCTAATCTCCGCACCACCCAGAGATTAATATTTGGTTTTGACTTTGCTGTCGAAGGTGGGTGGCGCACCCTTCGCCCTCAAGGGTGCGGATTGTGCCTTATACGTTGACGCTGCCCATCCACCTGTGGGCCCTGTCCTGCTGGAAATAGTGCGACCGACGCCGACATTCCAGGCGCATACCCAACCAACGCCCGCCCCACAGTATTCCACCGGCGTCGGTCTCACAACGTTTCCTAGTGAAGAAATTCAGTCGAAACCTTCAACGGAGGTTTGGTCGGACCAGTGCGATTCGGAGAAAACGAATGGAGAATTCGTTAGCGGAGCCATTAGAACCGTTACAACGGCGGGCATCGCGGTCGTCATCGCTTATCTCAGCTCAGCTTTTTGGTTTGCCAACTCTAATCATTTGTAGCGGGGCGCGAGCGACGAGTTTTTTCACCTCTCAGTGTCTTCCGGTCTAGCACTCGTGGCGGTGATTATGCACTTGACACAGATGGCCTGTTCTGCTAATCTGTCGTCATTATGAAGCTCATAGACATAACAAAACAATTCGCCACCGAAGACAAGTGCCTTGATTACCTTGAATCCATGCGCTGGCCCGATGGCGTGTGCTGCGTGCACTGTGGCGTCTTGAACGTATCCAAGATCACCCGTGCGGCGAACGGCAAGAACAAACGCGCTCGCATCTACCAGTGCCTAGAGAAGACCTGCGGCAAGCAATTCAGCGCCACCAGCGGAACAATCTTCAACGACACCCACCTGCCGCTCACCAAGTGGTTCATGGCAATAGCGATCATCTGCGAAGCCAAGAAGGGCGTATCCGCGTGCCAGATGCAGCGCCATCTAGGGGTAAACTACCGCACCGCTTGGCACCTATGCCACAGAATCCGCGCCGCAATGACGCAAGATGATCTGGTGTTGGATGCGCCCGCGGTCGAGGCCGACGAAACCTACATCGGACCCCGCGTGCCGCGCCGTCATCCCCGGGCGCCGCGCAAGCCGAAGCTCGCAGTGCTTGGCATGGTAGAACGTGGCGGCGGTAGGCTAAAGTTAATCCCTGTGGCCGACAGCAAGAAGTCCATAATCCAGCCGGTTCTCGAAAAGCACATTAGCGAACATGTTGGAACGATCTATACCGACGAACACCCGATATACATTTTCGCGCTCAAGGATAAATTTGGCGGGAAGCATCAGATGATCGTACACAAGCGCTGCTACGGCATCGGAGACGTTCACACCAACACAATCGAGAACGCATTTTCGTTGTTCAAGCGCGGACTGTACGGCACGTTCCACAAGGTTTCCAAAAAGCACCTTGCCCGCTATTGCGATGAGTTTTCCTACCGCTTCAATCAGCGGAAAGAGCAAGAGAAAATGTTTGCGGCAACAACGAAGATGCTTACTGCGCGGAGAAAAACTGACCTACGAAAAGCTCACGGCTTCTGAAGTATCGGAGTCTTAGGGCCGTTCCTACGAGCCTTTATCTTCGCCCGAGGCTCCGGTTTTGTTCGCAGGACCTTCGAAAGAAGCGAATCGAATTTTTGCTTTTCGACCTTCACGAACGTAATGATAGCATGGATGGCGGGGCCGGAAGGATTCGGACCTTCGGAACGTGCGCGAACACGTTTCACCCGATTATAAGTCGGGCGCATTAACCTCTCTGCCACGGCCCCAAGTAAATGAGCGAGCGCGCCATGCCCGTTGGAGGAACGGACGCGCCCGATCAGTTTCAGTTGAAAACTGGTGGTGGTCTCGCTAGGATGTGAACGAAACCGCACACCGCGCATACGGTGTACATTGTGCCTCACACAACGGTTTCAATCGGGCCGGGATTGGTTACAGCCAATCCCGGCTAGTTTTATTTTACGAGCCTGTATTTACCGTCTGTTTTTTCGATGTCTCTGCTGTTTAACGAACCTCGAATCGCAATTTTCCCAACCACCTTCCCAACCTTTGTAGATACGGCTGAGAGAATTTCTTCAAAGGAATGGGCCTGCCGATCGCTCAAAACACTTTGCACCGCCTTCCCAATTTCACTAGGACCCCTAGCAGGCTTCGGTGGCGTCATCGGATTCTTCGGCGGTCTCCCCCGACGCTTCCCACCAGCCCGCACTTTTTTGCTCTTGCGTGCGCGCTTTTTGTTTCTTCTGTCGGGTTTGTCCTTCGGCGGACGTGCTGCGCCTGGGTAAAAGTCCCGCAACCCGATGAATCCTTGTCGGGGCGGAACGAAGTCCCGGGTATTCCGAATAAGCGAGATATACAGTACTCGCTTGGGATTCTCGCCTCCGACTTTGCAACCGCCCGCCTGTAAAGCGACCACTAATTCTTCGAATGATACGGCATGTCCTATTTTCTTAAGGTATTGTCGGGCAGCCTCAGCCTGTGTCATTCCGAAGAATTCATCGGGGCGAATTTCAGGCCTTCGCCCATTAGGAATTTCTGCGCCGCGTTCCATAACCGGAGGCACATAATCGCCAATGTTTATTGGGCTTTCCGAGCTCGGTGCTTCGCCTAACTCTCGTTCGATCTGCTGGATGGTCACTTCGAAAGAAGCTCTCACTTCCTGAATTTTCTTGTCTCGTTGTTGTTTGAAGAAAGCTAATGTCTCTCGCAGAGATTCTTCTGTTGGCATCGCGCGACCTCCAATTGTGCCCCACGCATTCCGTTATTCTGCGACCGTTACATGGAAATTGTCAAGGCAGATGTAAGTCCTTTAGATGAGCATTGTTACGGATTAATGCGCTGGAAACGCCAATACGGTCATGCGCCCAGCGAAAGATTTTTGGTCGGAGCGAATGCATAACGCGAGGGTTTGCGTTCAATTGCTAGGTGTGGTACAAGAGACAATGCGCCCGGGATGTGAGTGTCCGCAGTAAATCGGGGGGATTCGGAAATGCCCGAAGACAAAGATCGGATGTTGAATGATATTCGCCGCGAAGAATCGACGCGCGGGCGCAGGCAGCCAGTTAGGACGCTATCTATTGAACGGGAACGGATGGTGCGACGCGTCGGAGAGTTACTAGCGGACGCCAATTGTGATCGGGATACCTTTATAGAAACTATTCACGAGTACGGGCTGACAAGCGAATCTCCGGAGTATCCGAAGCTGCTCTCGTTGTGGAGGAGGCGGCACGGCAACGCGTAGCCTTTCGATGTGCAGCGCGAATTCTCTTATCCTGTTCCTCGATTGTGAGGGTCGAAAGATGCGACGACACAATCTTGGTAAACTCAGAAGTGAATTTCTGGGCAGAAATCTTCTTCCCACTTACCGCTTTGGATGTCTTCGGCAAAAGACCCCTCCGAGAAGGTCGATCTTGCCCAGCTTATTACAACTAAGCACCCGGAGGCAACAACCGCGTTCTTTTATCAGTTCGAGAAACCCCATACAATAGGTTGGGCCTGCCTGTCACCCGGCCACTTTATTACGTTTCTGTGTCAAGTGCATAATCACCCTCGTGGCACAACCATGGCTGGTTGCGCGAACTCACTCGGCCCGTAGCGCCTCTACCGGATCGATTCGGGCCGCCCGCCATGCAGGACGAAGCGCCGCAGCCACACCCATCGCCACTAGGACGCTGATGGCAATCAATAGGGGAACCAAGTTAAACTTCCCCGCCCCGTAGAGAAGGCTTTCCACCATCGCTCCCACCGCCTCCGTGAGAAGCACTCCCGGCACGATCCCCGCAACGAGGATTCCCAGCGTCTGCCGCAAGAACAGCGTGGTCACGTCGCCTGCCGTGGCGCCCACCGCCATGCGGATTCCGATCTCCAGCCTTCGTCGCGTCACGTTGAACGACAGCAGCCCATAAAAGCCCAGGCCGGCCAGCGCCAGCGCCAAACTTCCAAAAACCCCGGTCAGCCGCGCCAGCAAAATTTCCCGCGAAAGCCCGGTGTCATACTCCGCGCGCAAAGGCACGATCTCGCTGATTGGGAGGTTGGGGTTAACCGAAAGCAGCGCTTGGCGGATCGCGCCATACAACGGAGTAAGGTTCCCGCTAGCGCGGACCTCAATCGTGCCGGCCAGCGCGGGCCGCTGATTCACCGGGAAATATACCACCGGGGGCGAGGCCGACCGCAGGTCGTCAACCCGCGCATCGCCCACTTCTCCCACGATCAAGAAATCCGCATCGTGCGGCGGAGCCTGGTAACCTACACGATGTCCGAGCGGGCTTTCGTCGCCAAACAACGTTCTCGCAAATGCATGGTTCAGAATCGCCACCTTTTGCGTATCCGGCCGGTCGCGCTCATCGAAATCTCTGCCCTGCAAGATGGGAATCCCCAAGGTATGAAAATACCCGGCACCCACGTGATTCTCCTCTCCGTGCATTTGACGCTCGGGGATTCCCGGATGGCCGGACACGTGAATGGCCGTATTCCAAATGCACCCTGGGATCGCGCACTGCGAGGCTGCTGCATCCTTCACCGCAGGCAGCTCTTTGAGCCGCGCTACGATCCGCTCGTTCCAGGCGGATTGCTGCTCTTCCGGAACATCGCTGTTGATGTAGTCCAAATGAACGGAAATCACATGTTCGCGGTCGAGGCCTGCATCGACTCGAGTGACGTTCAAAAGACTTTGCGCGAAGAGCCCCGCGACGCTCACCAGCACCAGCGAAAAGCTCACTTGTCCCGCGAGCAAAGCGTTCGACCACTTCCGCGCGCCACTGCCTTGCAGCGACGACGCACCCGCCCGCGACTTCATCTCCCCGGCAAGGACGCCTCGCGTAATCCACCACGCGGGCAACACACCGAATGCAGCCACGGCCGCGAGCATCACCGCCGCAGCAAACAAGAAAAGCCTCCATCCCATGTGTAGATCCAACGGAATCGCGCTTCCGCTTCCCGAAGCCCAGTGCAAGACTAGCGAGCTGCAAACTCGGCCCACCACCAATGCCAAAGTTCCACCCACCAACGTCAGCAGCAAATTCTCCGCCATCAACTGCCGCAGCAACCGCCACCGGCTCGCGCCCAGCGCCGTCCGCACCGCCAGCTCATGCTGGCGGCTCAACAACCGGGCCATCTGGAGGTTCGCGAGGTTCACGCAGCCCACCAGCAGCACCAGGCCCGCCATACCCATCAAGATAATCAGCGGTTGTGCATATTCGTCGCGAAATGTTCCTTCGCCCGTTGCCGCCGAAACGATTTGTACGCGACTTCGCAGAATCTGCTCGCGATCGTGCCCGTCCCTGGAGGCAGTTGCCAGCAACTCCAGGTCGGGCTGCAAAACCTCGGTCCACTGGGCAACTGCGGAAGACTTTGCTTGCTCCGGAACATCCGCCAGAACCCACAGCCAGAACACGCTGGATTGGTTGCGATAGGACGCGCGGATGTCCGCTCCGCTGCCCGGCCCCAGCGAGTCAAACCACGAGTTCAAACGCCCCGTGTCTTGCGCCTCAAGGGGAAGCCAAATATCGGGCGCTCTTCCGGCTACAACGCCCGAAAATCGTTCCGCAGCAATTCCCACGATCACCACCGGAACGCCGTTCACCACCCCTTGCTTTCCAACGGCGGAGCGATCCCCGCCCAGCGCTTCCATCCAATATCCGTACCGCAGAATTGCCGGCCAAGGATTTGGCCCGGGTCGATCATCGGTGGACAGGAAGGATCGCCCGGCCGCCGGCGAAACGCCGAGTACATCGAAGAAATCAGTAGACACCATCTGATAGCTCGCTCGTTCACTCGAGCCGCCACTGGCCTGAAAAATTCCGTCCGATATTCCCGAGCGCGCCACGACCGCCGCGGAATTTGCAGTCGCATTGCGGAGCCGCCGGTAGGCAGGTGAGGAGAAAATCCATTGCGCGTCAAAGGGAGATTTAACCGCGTGGAGAGAATAAAGTTGATTCGGCCGCGCCACCGGGAGTCGCGCGAACACTGCGCCATACAGCAATTGAAACACGGCGAGGTTAACGCCAATGCCCAGCGCCAGGGTCAGAACCACCGTCAGGGCAAACCCAGGCGCCCTCCCCAACTGACGCCAGGCGTATCGCAAGTCCTGCGCCGGGCGACCGAGCCAGAACCATACCCGGCTCCCGCATCTTGGCGATTTCAGCTCCACTTGTTTGTTCGCACCGTCCCGCCGTTCGGCCGCCCGGGCGGATTCTTCTGCTTGTCCATAAGCCAGATATTAGCCTGTTAGTCGGGTTGTGGGCAGGGCTGGAAATCGGGGAGTTCCCTTACGGCCAAGCTCGTCGGCCAGGAAATCGTGTGCGCTTGGACTATGCCCGGTCAGCGCCCGGAAACTGCTCAACGTACTCGGGTTCGCCAAGCAATTCTAGACTGACTCGGTTGCCGCGAACTCGGACAGACTCCGCGAACGCAGACGTAAGGTGAAGTTCGACATCTCCATCACAGCTGAGGGGAATTGGAATGCGGTTGCCGGAGTGCTGTCCATTCAAAACGAGATACCCCGACAATAGGTCACAGGGTAGCTCGGTCAGCGAGCCAGATACGACATCACCGCGGACAAGGATTAGAGCGTGCTGGGTCCAGCCTGTGCCGGCATCAATCGCAGGACGACCATCAAGACTGGTGAATATAGGCTCACGACAAATCCAGAATAACGTGGCCAGCGCTGATAGCTATCGATTGAAGTCTCGAATCATGGATTTCGATTGCCCGGTTTGTCATAAAACGAATTGTACTGTGCCCAAGGTCCTGCCGCCGCGAATCGTTGATCGTCGAGTTTGAAAGAAGCTGCTGATGCTTTCCCAACACCGTAATCCGGAAACTCGAACCGGGAAGACAAGACCTTTACCGTTGTATCCCGATAACATCTGGTGGCTGCCAGCGGCTACTTCGAAAGCTCCGCAATCTTCTGCTGCAGCCGCGAATTCTTCTCCTGCACCGACCGCGCCAACTCCTCCTTATGCCCCTTCAGCCGCTCCGCCATTTTCGGGTCGGCAGTCCCAATTATCTGCGCCGCCAAAATCGCCGCATTCGTCGCCCCAGCCTTGTCGATCGCCATGGTAGCCACCGGAATCCCCGCAGGCATCTGCACGATCGCCAGCAGCGAATCCATCCCGTTCAGCGGAGTAGTCGCCAGCGGCACCCCTATCACCGGCAACGAAGTCACCGACGCCACCACCCCAGCCAGATGCGCCGCCCCGCCCGCGCCCACGATCAAAACTTTGATCCCGCGCCCCGCCGCCGCCGCAGCGTACTCATGCGTCCGCCCCGGCGAACGATGCGCCGAGCAAACTTCCATTTCATACGGAATCCCAAATTTCTCCAGCGTCCGGGAAACCTCCACCATCACCGGAAGGTCGGTATCCGAACCCATCAATATTCCAACGAGCGGGCTTGTAGGCATCCCTGGTTTCCTTGAACTATGAATTTAGAACTTCATCCCTGCTGTCGCCAGCGCCAACCGCCTCCTGCGGCGCCATCAACTCGATACCGTCGCCGCGCCGGATCGTTCCCTGTTCCAACACCCGGCACAGCCACCCCCGCTGACCCTTTAGCTCCCGCTGCAACCCCGGCCGAATTTGATCCATGCGCGCGCACGGATGGCACGGCTCGCTGATTTCCAGAAGCGCTCCGCCGATCCGCATCCGCATCCCTGTCGCCAGCCCCTGAAAATCCAGCTTCGCGACAGTTATGTTTTCCTTCACCACTCCCGGAGCAAGCTCAAGCCGGCACAACGTCTCAAAGCCCATCAACGAGACTTGCCGCGAACTCCCCTTCCTTCCGTGAATGCAGCCCTTTAGCCCCTGCTCATAAACGGCAAGCGCCTCTTCCACCTCTTCCATCGGGAATCGGTGAATCCTACACAAAAAGAGGTGCTTAACTTCAGCCAAATTCATTCCCCTGCGACCCTCTCCGCGCTCCGCTCCGGCTTCGCTATGCCACCAATGTCCCGCCGATACTGGCAGCCCTCAAAGCGGATATTACTACACACGTCGTAACACATGGCGACCGCCTCCGCCAACGTAACTCCAGCGGCAGCAGCAATTAGCACTCTGCCACTACACGTGTAGTGAGACGGGCCTCTCTTGACAGTACCCGCATGGAAGACTCGCCCCGCCTCCGAGGTACCTAGTCCCTCGATCCGGCGATCGATCTTCGGGTCTGCCGGATACCCCTCCGACGCCATCACCACGCAAGCGCTCGCCCCGGTCTTCCACTTCGTCTCGAACGACTTCAGATCCCCGTCAGCACAGGCCTTCAGCGCCAGGGCAAGATCGAAGTCCATCCGCATCACCAGCGCTTCCGTTTCAGGGTCACCGAGCCGGCAATTGAATTCCAGCACCTTCGGCCCCTCAGCCGTGAGCATCAACCCAAAGTATAGAAATCCCGTGTACGGAATCCCGTCGCTAGCCAGGCCGCGGATTGTCGGTTCGACGATTTGCTCCCGAATCCGCTGCTCCAGGTCCGCGCTCATCAATGAGTCGTCGGAGACGGCGCCCATCCCGCCAGTGTTCGGACCCTTATCACCATCGAACGCGCGCTTAAAATCGCGCGTAGGCGCGAGCGGCGTCCAGTGATTTCCGTCGGTAAGAATAATGTAAGAGAGTTCCTGCCCGGAAAGGCCCTCTTCCAACAGCACCCGGTTGCCGGCAGTTCCGAATTCATTCTTCTCCATCGCCCGTTCGACAAATTCCGTGGCCTCGTCGGGCGACGACGTCACCAGCACTCCTTTCCCGGCAGCCAGCCCGTCCGCCTTGATCACCAGCGGCCAGTCCACTTCGCACAGCGCCGTATAAGCATCGAGCGCACTCTCGCAAATTTGATAGACTGCCGCGGTAGGAATCTTGTGCCGCTGCATGAATTGCTTCGCGAATATTTTGCTGCCTTCGAGCTGCGCCGCGCGCGCAACGGGGCCAACGATCGCCAGCCCGCGCGACGCGAATTCGTCAGCGACTCCCAGCACCAGGGGAACTTCGGGACCAACGACGGTAAGATCGGCGTGCAGCCTTTCCGCCAGTGCGGCCAGGGCGTTTACGTCTTTCACGTCGCAGGGAACGCATTCGGCGTCATCGGAAATGCCGCCGTTGCCGGGCGCGCACCAGATATGCTCCACGCCCGGGCTTTGCCGCAGTTTCCAGACGATGGCGTGCTCGCGCCCGCCGCCGCCTATGACCAAAATTTTCATCGACGAAGCACGATAAAGCGTTACCGCTGAAGGTGTCAACAGGCGAAGCGTCGGCTGGCCGGTCCTGCCCACGGATATGCGAGAGAATGTCGAATCGCCGCTTTCATAAT
The DNA here is from genome assembly GCA_963725655.1 of uncultured Acidobacteriota bacterium. Taxonomy (GTDB): domain Bacteria; phylum Acidobacteriota; class Terriglobia; order Acidiferrales; family UBA7541; genus CAVRXT01. The sequence goes on from CAVRYY010000003.1 coordinate 51,703, forward strand.
GTTTAGATATGGAGTGCCATACATGAATAGCTATGAGCTATGACTCGCCCAGCCCGGAAGTCGTTCGCGACGCCCTGAAGCCCTACGGTATAGATGCCGCGCCGCGTCTCTGTGCTTCGATTCGGCAGTATCTGGATCTCCTAAAGCGTTGGAATCAAAGAATTTCGCTCACTTCGGTGCGCGGAACGGACGCCATGTTGCGTTTGCACTTCGGTGAGTCCTTCTGGGCGACGAAATTAGCGGATTTTGGAAAAAGTCGGCTCGCCGACGTCGGTTCGGGAGCTGGATTTCCCGGTTTAGCCCTGAAATTGCTCTGCCCCGATTCGCACGTGACTCTGATCGAGTCGAACGCCAAGAAAGCCGCCTTCCTGGCAGAGGTGACCCGCACTTTGGAGTTGAAGGACGTTGAGATTTTCCGCGGCCGCGCCGAAGCATGGGTCCCGGACGGAAGGCATTTCGATTTCATGACTGCCCGCGCCGTCGGCAATTTTCCCGCCCTCTTAGACTGGGGCGCCTCGTACCTCTCGCCCGGTGGGCGCGCCGTCCTCTGGGTTGGCCTGGACGCCATGCCGCATCTCCACGTGGACAACCGCTGGTCATGGCAAGAGCCATCCCTAATCCCCGGCTCTCAGCAGCGCTATGTCGTCGTCGGCTCTTTGCTTTAATTTCCCCATAGATCGGCACTTGGCCTTGCCGTCATCCCGGCAAACCTCTAACCAGATTTTGCTTTTTGCAAATTCAAACCCTTTTGATACATGTATTTACGACGTAATTGTTTCACGTGAAACAATTTTTAAGTCCCGTTTGGTTGTGCAGATACCGCACGCATCAGCTGTCCCTAATGAGACCAGCGATGCCGGCGCTGGCCGAGTGTTTCACGTGAAACACGCCACTGAGAGGCGAGCTTACCGGTGGCCACCATATGTTCCACGTGGAACATTAACTCGGCCGCCCCCACGCCTGCCCTCCAATGTTCCACGTGAAACAATCACGAGCGCCCCAAACTCCGCCCTGCGAATGTTCCACGTGGAACAATGACCTAGGCACCTGCGATGGCTAACGCGTCGGTGTTTCACGTGACACAGCGTCCCCAGCTCCTCATTACGGACCGCCCGACCGTTCCACGTGGAACAAGGCCCCGACCGCTGCCATGCCTAACTGGTCGTATGTTTCACGTGAAACATTCTCCCGAGCTCCTCGCTGCGCACCATCCGATGTTCCAGGTTGAGCAGAGCCCGGCCACCGCCATGCCTGACTGCTCGTGTGTTTCACGTGAAACATTCCCGCAGGCGCGCCTCGGTCCCAGGCGACCAATGTTCACGGGAAACAGTGCCCCGAGTGCCGCGGATCTCTAACGCTCGAGTGTTCCACGTGAAACATCCTCCGAACTACTCGTTACAGACCTTTTCTTCAGCCGGTGGGTGGCGCACCCTTCGCCCTCAAGGGTGCGGATTTTCTCCCGTCCGCTGTTCCACGTGGAACAACGCCCGGCTGCTGGGATGTCAAATTGCCGGGTGTTCCACGTGAAACAAGTCCCGAGCTACTCGATGTAGGCCGCACAATGGTTCCATGTCCCCACCGCTCCGCTCTCTAGCACCGGAGTGTTTCACGTGGAACAACCGTCCGGAACCCCACGAGCGCTCGTGTGTTCACGGGGAGGTGGCCTTTTGCGATTCGATCAGCCAATTCGAGTGTTTCACGTGAAACAATTTTTCCGAGCGACTGGCTTCCATCCGGAATGTTTCACGTGAAACATGATCCAAGGCCCGAAGAAAACGAAGAAAACGCGGTTGAGAGGGACGTCACGAATTATATTTCGAAGAAATAGCGCGCCAAAAACCCGCAAAACGAGTGTTTCACGTGAAACAAGTTGCATCTGCAAAACGCTATGTTAAATTCCTTCGCGGGCCTTGGAGAATTCTTTGGGTAAGATCATTGCGATCGCCAACCAGAAGGGTGGCGTCGGAAAAACGACAACTGCCGTTAATCTGGGAGCCTCACTCGCTGCTGCCGAACAGCGGACCCTCATTATCGATACCGACTCGCAAGGCAATACCACCAGCTCCCTGGGTTTTCCCAAAGATCCCGCCCGCAGAACTCTCTACCACGCTCTAATTCTCGACGAGCCCTTTGACCGAGTCGTCATGCAGACTCAAGTTGAAGGCTTGGACCTCATTCCCTCCGACAAGAATCTCGTCGGCGCGGCCGTCGAATTAGTGGGAATGGAGAACCGCGAATACAGGTTGAAGGCGATTCTCGATAGTATTCGCGACCGCTATCAATTCGTTTTGCTGGATTGCCCGCCGGCCCTCGATTTGATCACCCTCAACGCGCTGGCCGCGAGCGATTCGGTGCTGGTTCCCATCCAGTGCGAGTACCTGGCTCTGGAGGGAGTTTCTGAACTGCTCGATACGCTGATTCGCCTGCGGCGCACAATTAATCCCGCGCTCGCAATCGAAGGCATTCTTTTGACGATGTACGACGAAAGGACGACGCTTTCCCGGCAGGTGGCGTCCGACTTGCGCAGCTTCTTCGGAGCGCAGGTTTTCAATACGGTGATTCCCCGCAACGTACGCATCGCGGAAGCGCCCAGCCACGGTAAGCCGGTCATCTTTTACGATATTCACAGCAAAGGCGCAGAAAGTTATATCCAGCTTGCACAGGAGGTAATGACCAATGTCGCGAAACGCATTGGGCAGGGGGCTTAGCGCATTAATTCGGGAGCCGGAGTCACCGGCCTCGGCTATTCCGCCTTCGCCAGCACCAGACGCAACAACGGCACCAGCCGCTTCGAACGCTTTCGGCAGCCAAGGCCCAGCCGCAGGCGCCGTAACAGTGGGATCCGCAGTTCCAACGCGCCCCGAAGAAAGCTATATCCATATTGATATCGACTTGATCGATCCCAGTCCATATCAGCCGCGTACCCGCTTCCGCGAAGAGGCTCTCGAAGAGCTGGCTCGGTCGATTCGTGCAACCGGAATCGTCCAGCCCTTGATCGTGCGAAGGAACGCCAACCGCTACCAGCTGATTGCCGGCGAGCGTCGCTGGCGCGCAGCTCAGCGTTGCGCCTTCCCGAAAGTCCCGGTGGTGGTGCGCGACGTCAGCGAAGCGTTCGCGCTCGAAATGACCCTGGTGGAAAATCTCCAGCGCGAAGATCTGAACCCGATCGAGCAAGCTACGGCATTCGAGCGGCTTATTCAGGAATTCCATCTCACCCAGGAACAAGCTGCTGATCGCACTGGAAAAGACCGCGCCACGGTCGCGAATTCCCTGCGGTTGACAAAACTCGAGCGGCCAATCCAGGAACTCCTCGAAGACGGAAAACTTTCGGCAGGCCACGGACGCGCGCTATTATCGATCCAGGATCCGCGCGAAAGATTGAGCGTTGCGAAGCGCGCCGCAAAAGGCGGAATGACCGTCCGCCAGATTGAGAAGCTGGCGACGCGCGCCCCGCGGCCGGAGTCGCTTGCTCCGCCGCCGCTGGACGCAAACACCAAGGCGGCGATTCAGGAACTGGAATATGAATTTGGGACGCGGGTGCTAATTAATCCGCGGACGCCCAAGCATCCAGGGGAACTGATCTTCGAATTTTATAATAACGACGACTTGGTGAGGATTTACGACCGGTTGCTGAAGTAGAGTGATTACTATGATTGTAGTAAATAGGAAGGCGCAGCGATGCCGTGGGGAATGCTCTCGCGTGGCAAACTAGAAACTGCCGATTGGACCGGGTTTATAGATGAAGGGGCCAAGCTGGAAGGCACCTTCGAATTCCCTGGGACATTTCGCCTGAACTGCCGCGTGAAGGGGACCTTAATTTCCGAGCAGTCGTTGATCCTGGGTGAGCGGGCTGAGGTGGACGGGCGGATCGACGGCAACGTGGTGGTAATCAGCGGAAAGTTTGAGGGAATCATCGTCGCGCGCAGCCGGGTGCAGCTCGAGTCGACGGCTGTGGTCGGTGGCGAAGTGCACACGCCGTGCCTGGTGATGGAACCCGGCGCGGTGTTTGACGGAAAGTGCCACATGCTGTCCGACGCCAGCGACAGGGTTCCGGTAACGGTTCCGGTTCGATGTGTTCCGCAGAGCTAGAGGCGGCCGCGACCGCGACTGCGACGGTGAGCGATTTTTCTCTCCTCGAAGATTCCACCGCATTTCGATTCCGCAGCTTCCATCAAATATGCCAGCATCGTTTGGAAGCCAATCATTGAGACAGGACGGAGCGAGGACATACGTTGATGAGCGATAGCATCCGATTGACGGCGGGGTCCAAAGCGGGAGGCTGTGCGGCGAAGATGAGTCCGCGGATGTTGGACTCGGTGCTGCGCCGGCTGCCGGCGTCGAGCCATCCCGCGGTGATCGTGGGCTATGAAACCAGCGATGACGCGGGCGTGTATCGCCTGAGCGACGATTTGGCGCTGGTGCAGACCGTGGATTTCTTCACGCCGATCGTCGACGACCCATTTACGTTTGGCCAAATCGCGGCGGCCAACGCCCTAAGCGATATTTACGCAATGGGCGGCCGGCCGATCTCCGCGCTTTCGATGGTTGGGTTTCCGGCAGCGGGTGCGGCGGACGTCCTGGAGCAAATATTCCGCGGGGGCCTTTCGAAAATGGAGGAGGCGGAATGCGCGGTGCTGGGCGGCCATTCGATCCGCGATGAAGAAATAAAATTTGGCTACGCAGTGACGGGCGTGATTCATCCGAACCGGGTATGGCGGAACGTGGGGGCGCGCGAGTTGGACGTTTTGCTGTTCACCAAGCGGCTGGGTACGGGAGTGATCGCTACGGCTCTGAAGCAAGAGAGCGCGCCGGAATTCGCGGTGACGGCGGCGATCGAATCGATGACGCGGCTGAACCGCGCCTCGGCAGCGGCGCTGCTCGATTTTGAAAGGGGGCATGGGCGGGAGACGCCGATCCACGCGGTCACCGACGTTACCGGATTTGGATTGCTTGGACACGCGCGGGAGATGGCGCTGCCCAGCGGAGTATCGTTCGAGATCGACCATACCCAGCTGGAATACTTGCCAGGGGCGCTCGACGCGGCGCGCGACGGGTTCATTTCCGGCGGGCTGCGCAACAATCGGGAATTCGTGGAAGACTGCGTGGGATTCGCCGAGAATGTTCCGGAGGAAATTCGGCTGCTGCTGTTCGATCCGCAGACTTCGGGCGGATTGCTGGTCGCGGTGGACGCGCCGGCGGCGGCTGCGGCGCAGCTGGCGCTCGCTGGCGCGGGAATTTCGGCGCAAATTATTGGCCGCGTGGTCGCGAAGCGGCGGCCGCTGATTCAAGTAGTGTAGGCGGCGTGGCACAACCATTCGTAGCCAAATCAAAAAACGTAGAGAACCCAGGTGTGAAGTCGACACCTGGGGCACCCACTTCGCTTCGCTCAGCGCCCTCGTCGTCGATAGATTTGCTTGATGTCCGAGAGAGAATCTACAATCAAGTTCCTGCATGGATACCATCACCCATGGAATTGCCGGCGCGCTGATTGGGAAGGCTTACTTTGCGCGGCCGGAGGGGAGCACTCGCGCGCGGGTGGGTATCGCTGCGGTGACGATTGGGGCGATGTTTCCGGACGGGGATTTCGTTAGTTATGAATTTTCGCGGAACGTAGTGGCGATGATCGAGTATCACCGCGGCTTCACGCATTCGTTCCTGGCGCTGCCGCTTTTTGCGGTGCTGCTGGCGTGGGCGACGCGCTGGGTGCTGCGGCGGCGCGGGCGCGAGTCGCCGAGCATGTGGTTTTTGGTGGCGGCGTACGGCGTGGGCCTCGCCAGCCACATCGTGCTCGACGCGATGACGTCCTATGGCACACGGATCTGGAATCCTATAGCGGGAGTCCGGGTCGCGTGGGACTTGCTGTTCATTATCGATTTTACGTTTACGGCGCTGGTTTTGGTCCCGCAGGTGGCGGCGTGGGTGTCGTCCAGCAAGGCGACCAACAGCCGCGGACGGGGAATTGGGATGTGGGCGCTGTTCAGTGCGGCGGCTTGGGCGGTGTGGCTGCTCTGCTCGAAGATTGGGCTGCCGTTTTCGCTGTGGATGGTGGCGCTGATCGCAGTGATCTTCGCGGGGATTTTTCTTTTGCCGGCCTTTCTGGGCCACCATCTGGAAATTACGCGGGAGCGCTGGTGCCGGGTGGGAGTGTACGCCACGCTGGCGTACCTGGCGGCGTGCGGGGTGCAGCATCATCGGGCGCTCCAGCGCGTTTCGGAATTTGCGAATGGCACCGGGTTCGCGATCGACCGCGTAGGCGCGCTGCCTTCGCCGCCGTCCTTGTTCGTCTGGAACGGGCTGATCCGGACTCCGGCGGGGGTATACATTTCGCACTTCGATCTGCGCGACAAGCAGGCGCCGGACTTTGTGTTCGTAAAGGATTCGGCGCCGAACGACTACGTGGCGCGGGCGGTGGAACTGAAGGACGTGCAGACCTACTGGAATTTTGCGCGCTTCCCGATGATTCACACGGAACGGCAAGGCGATCGGGAGATCGTGGACTTCGGCGATCTGCGATTTCGCGCGTTGCCGGGCAGGCGGGTGGTGCCGCTGACGCTGCAAGTGATATTCGACCGGCGCGGAAATTTCCTGAGAGAGCGCTGGCTGCGGGTGGGCGATTACCTGAGCGACGACACGGACAACGGAGATGCGGAAGTTCCGCAGGGCACGCCATGAAAGTGATGATCTTCAGCGACATTCACGGCGATCTGCGGGCGCTCGAGCGCGCGCTGGCGCAGGCCGCGGACATTTATATCGCCTGCGGGGATCTCTCGACGTTTGGAAAAGGGCTCGAACGCTGCGGTCCGCTGCTGGCGCCGCTCGGCGAGCGCGCGTGGGTACTCCCGGGAAACCACGAATCGCATGCGGATACGAAAGCGTTCTGCCGGGAATTTGGGCTGGTTGATTTTCACCGGCAGATTCGGAAGGTTGGTTCGAGCGTATGGGCGGGGCTCGGTTACAGCAATCTCACTCCGTTTAATACTCCGGGCGAATACACCGAGGAAGAGATTGCCCTCGCGTTGCGCGAGTTCGATTCACTCTCACAATTCTATTTGGCGGTGCATGTACCGCCTTACGGGACGCTGCTCGATGAATACGCGCCGGGGAAACATGGCGGGAGCCCGGCGGTGCGGGAGTGGGTGTTGCGGAAGCAACCGCTCGGGCTTTATTGCGGGCATATTCATGAGACGGCGGGGATGTCGGACGTGGTTGGGGCTACGCCGTGCTTCAATGTGGGGAAGGCGGGGAAGATTGTAGAAGTGTGAAGCGGCCGCGCGCCGTGGCGGCTCATGCGCGGCGGGAAATTGGCGGTTCTGCGCGGGCCGCGTCGCGTGCTCTCGCGCTACGTCTTTGCTAGCTCGCCGGCAAAATGGCCTTCCACCTGGTCACGGGTAAGCGGGTTAGCCGCGTTTGCCAACACAATAGAATAAACGACCGGATTGCCTGCCACTTGCGCGGTGATAAACGCTCCGTCCTCGGGCAGTTCCTGGTAGTTGAACTTTACGCTTCTGCCGCCTGCAAGTGATTTGATCCACTCTTGGTCTGGCATGCTTATACCTCTCCGCCGAAATCAGCGTTTTGTTGGAGGCCTCACCACGAGCGCGAGCCGTTTCTTCAGGGCGGGGGCGGAGCGACGCGCAACCACCGCGGGCACGCCGGGGAGCACGACGAGCGCGTTTCGCGCTTGAGCTAGAGATGCCTCGTCTTTGCGCGCGGACTTTGATGTGGGCGGCTTGGCCATTTCTTTCTTGACGCTGGCACACAGCGCAGCGTCGAGCACCTTCTGAGTTGGCTTGACCATAGTAGCCATCGTGGCACCTGGAGCGGAGCAATGCTGTACTGTTTGGTACGGTGTGCGGGAATCTCTGCGGGCTACGAACGTCAAAGGACAAGAGCGTGGAGTTGTAGAAACTTGGAGAAGCCACACGTGAGATCTACGCGTGGGGCATTCAGCGGCAAATGGCCAGACAAGAACAAAGAGCATTGAACGTCGAAGTGATGCGAGCTCACGCGGCTGATCATCGTGCTGGGACAAAGTCCGCACCCTTAAGGGCGAAGGGTGCGCCACCCACCGGCAACTGCCAAGCAAAAATAAAGCAGCAGGCAACGGCGACTGCCGGGCAAAAATAAACTGGCAGGCAACGGCGACTGCTCGACAACAGGCAGCACCATCTTGCACAGCCAGATTGGCTGTGCCACACCCGCCGGTACCGAACTTTTGGCGCGGCTGTTGATACGCCTAACCGGTACACGGTGCAGGCCAAAGAAGAGGTTTGGCTACTAGTGCGTGCTTAGGACGGAGTGGAGGCGGGCTAGTAGGTCGGCGCCGGCTTGGCTGGCTTCGGCGGTGGAGAAATCTGGGGGGAGGGGCAACACTTTTACGTGGGGGTGGCTGTCGTGAAACTTTTCGATCACTGAGGCGCTGCTGTGGATTCCTTGGCCGTAAATTACGATGCGGGCGCCGGTAGTTAGTGCGAAGGTCTTGGCGTCGGGGAGCTCTCTGGCGATGAAGACTTCGTAGCCTGCCTGGGTCAGCAGGGCTTTCAGGTAGGCCAGCAGGTCATTGGAGCTGTCGAGGCAGATGATTTTTGCGCCGTGGGTGCGCGACGACTTTTCCTGGGAGCCTGCGGCGTCGGCAAAGGCTTCAACCGCTTCTTTTTCGGAGGCGTAGTTGGGGATCGTGCCTAATAGATGCGTGGCTTGCAGGACTTTGTGGACGAAGGGAGAGAGCTCGCAGAGTTTTAGGCCGCCGCCGCCGACTCGCAACATACCGACCAGGCGGACCAGGGCTCCGAGGCCGGCGCTATCGATGTAATTCACTTCGGCTAGCTGCAAGACTACTTTCTTTTTGAGCTGCCTTAGTTTTCCTACTTCCAGTTGGAGGGCGCGGATCTCGTCGCCCAGGACAATGCGGCCTTGGCAGCGGATGACTACTACCGAGTCGATGGTTTGGCTTTGCAGGGTTAGATTCATTTTGCGCTGTGCTGCAAGGTGCGAACGATAATCTATACGTTGCTGGGTTCGTTTACAACGGCGGTGATGAAGCACATTGGGCTTGGACTGAACCGGTACTACAACAATGCGCAATCCGCACCCTTAAGGGCGAAGGGTGCGCCACCCACCGCCAACTACTCAGGAAAATTCAGTTTGGGTCGGCGGTGGTGGCGCATTTTTGGTTTGGGAGATTTGGGGGTGGGAGTTTTTCCGGCACGAGTGTCGGGGCTACGGACCGTCAGAGCACCGCTATTTGCACAGCCAGATTGGCTGTGCCACGGCTACTACTTCGAAGGCAAAGCGGGGCCATAGCAGGCCACAGGCTTTAGCGGGTGTAGAATATATATAAGGAGTAAACACTCGATGCCTTCGCTGCACTTGCTCACCAAGTGGATCCGGGAATATGGGCACGATCCTCGCCAGCGGCCGCGGCTTATCGGGAATCGATACTTGTGGCATCAGATTTGGGCGGCGGTGGACATCGCGATGGATACCGAGCGCGCGCTGATTAACTATATCTTCGGGTCGTTTCCCACCAACGAAGGGGAGCGGTATCTGCGGATGTTTGGGGTGATGCAGGCGTTGTTTCTGCAGCAAGAAGCGCTGGTGGATCTGATCAACGCGGTTTACCTGAGCGGGACAATTGAAGTGAATGACGTGCTCAAGGATATTCGGGCGTTTCGCGAGGCCGGCGCCGGACATCCTACGCGGCTCAACCGTAGAGCCGGGCTAGCAAGCCATTCGATCGTTGCCGGCTCGGTGACCAAGAACGGATTCGATTTGCATTCGTTTCCGCGAGAGGGCGGCGGCGATTTCGAGCACATTCCGGTCCTTCAACTGGCGGTGGAACAGCGTCAAGAAGCGTTCCGGGTGATGTCGGAGGTGGTCAACGAGTTGCGGTGGCTCGATTTCGAGGATCGAAAACGATTCCGGGATATCAAACTGGCGAAGGTATTCGACCGAGTGGCATACGGGTTTGTGAAACTCCTGGAGGGACTTCGCGGCGAATTTGTACTGGGGAGCTGGGGCGTAGAGAATTTTCGGGAGTCGCTGAATGATTTTGAGAGGCTGATGAAGGAGCGCGGGATGAGCCTGGATGCGTGTGATTCGACGAAATATCTTTATGAACAGATTGAGCAGCCGTTGGAGGAATTGACGAAATTCCTGAAGGGAGAAACGTCGCAGATATTATCGAACCAGGGCGCGGTGGTGTTCGCCCGGGCGCTGGAGGGTTCTTTCGAGCAACTGAGGCGCATCGCCGGAGAGATTGACGATGAGTATGCGTCGCTGCCGCCGGATATCGATTCGGGCGGGCCGACGGCCAGGATTGTGATCGAGGCCCCAAAGCGTAGCGACGTCGAAACATGAATCGGACGTGCAACGACGCGACTTCAAAACACCCGGGCTAATGGCGGATGGTGATTTGCGCCGGGTCTAGTTCGTAGCCTTCGTCTTGTACGGTTTTCTGGGCGGCGGCGCGAAGGGTCTGGTCGTCGGCGTTCTTTGGGGCGTCGCAATGACGGCGAAGTACTTCTTCGCCGTTTTGGATGCGGATCAGCCACTTCGACTTGGCCGGATCCCAAGAAACTTCGATGTTGTCGGGACGCATGGCGCCTCCTGTTTCGTTCTTGGCGACATTGTACTGCAAGTGGTTGGTTAGTTGCGCTGCGATGGTTGGGGTTTGGGGCTGGGTGGACGGAGAATTACGTCTTGCTGGGACAAAGTCCGCACCCTTAAGAGCGAAGGGTGCGCCACCCACCGGCAGACAATTCAGGCGCTTGGTGGGCAGGCGGAGATTGATCGTGAGCGATTGTGTGGTGTGGAGGCTTGTGGTTGGGTATGTTTTTCCGCCACGAGTGGCGGCGCTACGAACCGGTTTTGGTTGGCGGCGGTGGTGGATTGATAGCTGATCATGTTGCTGGGACGGAGTCCGCACCCTTGAGGGCGAAGGGTGCGCCACCCACCGGCAACGGCTAAGGACAAAGCTCGGCGACGGCAAGAGTGTAAAGATCGGCGGATGGACTTGGAGCGGGGGCTCTTGTAGCATTTGCGCATGAGGACTGCGAAGGCGGGTGGGGGCGGTGCTGCGATGAAGGCCAAGGGAGCGCCGAAGAGTGTGGATGAGTATATGGCGCGGGTTCCGGAACCTGCGCGCGGCGCGTTGGAGAAAATTCGCGCGGCGATTCGGGCGGCGGCGCCGGCGGAGGCTGTTGAGGCGATTAGCTATGGGATTCCGGCGGTTAAGTACAAAGGAGTGCTGGTGTGGTTCGCGGCGTTTTCGGACCATTGCAGTTTTTTTCCTACTGCGGCGGTGATTCAGGAGTTCAAGAAGGAGCTGGCGGGGTATACCACGTCGAAAGGGACGATTCAGTTTTCAGCGGAGAAGCCGCTGCCGATTGCGTTGGTGAAGAAAATGGTGAAGGCGCGGGTTGCTACGGTTGGGCGTTAGCACGCGGCGGCGGCGTTAGCACGCGGCGCAGAAAATCGACGGCAACTGCTCAGTGGAAAACTAGGGCAAACGCGTAGAGACGGTCAAAATTCAAGAGCAGTACACCCACCGGCAACTGCGAGATCGACGCTCGCTCGAGCTGTACATTCCTAGGCACACAGCCAGGTTGGCTGCACCCACCGGCAACTTCGAGATCGACACCCTCGCTTGAGCTGTACATTCTAAGGTACACAGCGGGAACTGCGAGATCGATCCTCGCTCGAGCTGTACATTCCTAGGCACACAGCCAGGTTGGCTGTGCCACGGCTGCGGCCAGGCGCGGCGGCGGCCGCGGTCTGCACCTGCTGCTGAGGCAAAACAACTCTCAGGAGATGCGGCTACTTGGTGTGGGGGGTGGCGGGATAGATGATTACGTGGCGGCGCTCGCCGGCACCGTCGCTGGAGGTGCGCACGCCGGCGGCGCCGGTTAGTTCCAGGTGAAGGATGCGGCGCTCGCGCGCGGACATGGGATTGAAGCGGAACTGCTGGCCGGTTTCGCGGACGCGCTGGGCGGCTACGCGGGCGGAAAGTTTCAATTCTTCGAGGCGGGCGGCGCGGAATTCGCCGCAATCGAAGCGGACCAAGTCGTGCTGACGCGGATCGAGGCGCAGCCAGCGATGCGCGATGTATTCGAAGGCGACCAGCAGCTCGGCCTGGCGATCGAGAAGGAGCTCGGAGTCTGGGCCATCGAAATCGACGGCGAAGTCCGCACCACCATCAGCGGCGGGCGCGTTAGTGATTTTGTAGGTGAGCTCGAGCTGCATCGACGCCAGCGCGGAATCGAGAAAACGGCGGAGCTCGGATTCGGTTTTGGCGGCGTCGAGCCGAAGTTCAGTGGTGGATGGAGAGCGCACAGGTTGTGGAGCCATATTCACCTTCCTCTGCCGTTTGCGGGGCCGTTTACACGGGGCGCCGTTTGCACGGGGCGCCGTTTGCACGGGGCGCTAAAAACCAACCGCAACGGATTGTCTAAAATCAAAAGCTGCACACGGTGGCTCGGCGTGTGGGCGTTCCACTTCGGGTAGCTCGGTCTAAACGCCCACCCTTCGCTAAGGCGGCGAAGAGTGGGGCACCCGGAAAAGATAACGGCATCGAACCGTAAATCAAAAAACCGGCACGGCGTCGAACCGTAAACCTAAGTCGGGGCCGGGCCAAAACATCTACGTTCGACTAGCTCGAAAGAACGTCGAACGTAAACCACAAAAACTGGAACGGCGTCGAACCCGTAGAGCTGAATCGGAACTGACCGCGTCGAACCGTGCCGAGATCGTACTGCCAGAGGCGGCGTCAACCACCATTTTTATTTTTGAACTTTCCTTTGGCGGCGGCCGGCACGGGCTTGTTGCGATTTAAATAGTACTGCTGAGCCATGCCTACCAGGTTGCTGGTGAAAATGTAGAGTATCAGGCCGGCCGAGAAGCGGAAGAAAAGAAAGCCCATCATCAACGGCATTAAGGCGAGCATTTTTTGCTGCGCGGGATCGACGCTCGCGGTGGGGGTCATCTTCTGCATCAGGTACATGGTAAGGGTCATGAGAACGGGAAGAATGTAGTAAGGATCCCTGGCGGAGAGGTCATGGATCCAGCCGATCCATGGGGCGTGGCGCAACTCGATGGTGCCGCCGAGCATGCGATAGAGCGCGGCCCAGATGGGAAATTGCATGAGCATGGGAATACAACTGCCCATGGGATTGATGCCTTCGCGGCTGTAGACCGCCATCACCTCTTTGTTCATTTCCTGCTTGCGAGGATCGTTCATCTTGTATTTCTTGTAGCGATCCTGGATTTGCTTCACCTCTGGCGCGACCACTTGCATTTTCTGCATAGAGCGCCAGCTGGACATCTTGAGGGGGAAGAGCACGGTATTGAGGGCCAGGGTGAGCAGGACGATGCACCAGCCATAGTTGGAAACATAGCGGTGGACCCACTGCAAGCTGTAGAGCAGCGGTTTGGCGAGAATGCTGATGTAGCCGAAGTTGATTAGATCTTCCATCGGCGGGCGCTGTTTGGAAAGAAGGTCGAAATCCTTGGGCCCGACGAAAACGCGAACGTCGACTGGGCCGGGGACGGCGCTGCCCGCGGCCATGCATGCTACCGGTTCCTGGGCGGGCTTGTCGTCAACGGTGACGTCGTGGAATCGAACCCAATGCCAGAGATCCAGGCTGGGGCCGTCGGGGAGAAATGCGGCGGTGAAAAACTGGTCCTCGATGCCGGCGTATTCGAGCGGGCCTACTTGCAGGACGCGCTGGTCCTGGTGTCCGGAGACGCCGAGTTTTTTGTAGGGCATCTGGGTGAGCTTGCCGCCGGAGCGATAATAAACGGTGACGAGCTGGGCGGCCTGGTAGACGTTGCGGTCGCCAAAGCCGCCGCGCCAGGAGATAGCGGCGGGGACGGGCGAACCGTTAAGAGTGACGGAGAGGTTGACGTCGACTACGTAGGTGGCGTCGAACTTAAGGCGCTTGGTGACGCCGAGTTGGCCATCGCTCCAGGTGAAACATATGTCGGCGGGAGCGGTGAGGGTGGCGGGAACGACGGCCGGCGCTTCGTTCGCAGCGTTCGTGGCGTTCGTCGCGGCGGCAGGCGGCTTGGTCTTGCCTGCGGATTTCGATGCGCTGGGCGACTTCGCGTCCGCGGCGGGCGGTTGGGCGGGCTGGCCCGGCTGGCCGGCGACAGGACATGCTTTCGAAGGGGCGAGGCTAACCACGGCGAGAGCCGAGTTCACTTTCGCTTCCATGTTTGGATCGACCAGCGCCACGGAGAAAGGCCAGTCGCCCAGTTGCTGGGCGATCTGATCGTTCACCAAGTTGAGCGGTTGCGGGGGCGTCTGGTCGTCGGAATATTTCTTGAGCTCCCAGCTCTTCACCACGCCGCCACGATTCGATAGCACCACGCGATAGAGAGGGCTGTCGACTACGGTGGTCTGTTCGGCGCCGGCCTGGATCGCGCCCAACTGAATTGGAGCGGCGAGAGCCTGCATGGTGGAAGGCGCGAGAGAAATCGGACTTTGAGAACTGTTGCTCGCGTTTGTGGACGGCGCGTTTTGGCCGATGGCCGCCGGGGGCGGGGGAGGAGGAACGGGCGGCTTATAGAAACGACTCCACACCAGGAGAATCAGCAGGGAGATCGCGACGGCAATAAATGCGCGGCGTCCGTCGGACATTTCTTCCATTAGGAGAGCTCCCCGGCGGCGGGAACGGGATCACATCCGCCGCGCGTGAATGGGCGGCAGCGTCCGAGCCGCTGGAGTGCAAGCCAGGCGCCGCGGCGGGCGCCGTGGGTTTCAATGGCCTGCAGGGCGTAGTTCGAGCACGACGGATAAAATTTGCAGGCGCCGCCGAGGAACGGCCCCAGAGTGACTTGATAGGCGCGGACCATGAGGCGAAGCAATCGCGCGGAGAAATCCGGCGAAGGCGTGGCTGCGGCCCGATCATTGTTCAAGTGGCGGGGCTGGGCGTGGGGCTGGCCGTGGGGCGCGGGAGCAGATCGAGCAGCGCTGCGGCCAGCGAGGAAAAATCCGCGGTGGCGGCCGAACTGCGTGGGTGAATCACAATGTCCCATCCGGGGGCGATCTCCTGGCGATGCAGGCGAACGATTTCTCGAACGCGCCTGCGAATGCGATTTCGCAGGACGGCACCGCCCTGCGCTTTCTTCACGCTCATGCCGAAACGGCTGATGGTGCGGCCATTGGGGCGAATGAAAATGAGAAACGGTTGGTTCGATTTGCGGCGACCGTCGCGATACGCCGCTTGAAAATCCGAGCGGCGGAGAAGCCGGCAGCCGGGCGGAAAATCCAGCGGCGAACGATCAGACCGCTGTGAGAGAGTGGCGTCCTTTTTTCCGACGAGCGGCAAGAACCTTCCGTCCACCTTTAGTTTTCATGCGTGAGCGGAAACCATGTTTCTTGGCGCGGCGCCGCACACGGGGTTGATAGGTACGTTTCGGCAATTCCTGTCTCCTTCAAGGTTCGGGAGGCTCGGTATGAGCACGGCCCGGGATTCACCCCGGGCGCTCGCAGGGCGGGCAAACCAACCCGCCGGCATAATGGCGAACATCCGGACTTCGGTCCGCCGCAGCGGACATGAGCAAAACGTGTAGTTTAGACGACCCGGGGAGATGGGTCAAGAAAGGCCTGCGGAGCCGACCATGAGGTGGACTGAGGCAGCGGCTCGATCGCTGCAAATTGGTGTCCTACTTGCCGGCGTAAACACGTCCAACCTTGCGGACAGCGGGAGGGCTGTCTTGTTCAAACGAAAGGTCGCTTGGCATGGCGTAACGCGCCTAGAATGATTGTCTCGGAAGGCCTACGTAAGTTGGGGTCTTGGAGGAAGGAGAACTGGTGAAACGATTCGCGCATGTCCGCACAGGCGGTGCCGGAGTTTGCTGGAGCACGGGGGTGATGGCGGTGTGCGTCTGGGCGGTGTTGGCCGGCTTGGGGGCGGCCGGAGCTCAGTTACCGCCGCAGCCGCATCTCACTACTTTATCGGGCACGGTGTTCAAGGCCGACGACACGTTAGCGGACGGCGGGCGGGTGACGATTGAGACGGCTGACGGAAGAGTGCCGCAAGCCACCGCGGTGGATAGTTCCGGGCACTTCATGTTTACGCGGTTGAGGTCGGGAACGTATAACGTGCGGGCGTATTACAAGGGCCAGTGGTCGGAATGGCAGCGCAACGTGATCGTTCGGCACAACAGGGTGACCGAGATTACATTGCACGTGGCGCCTGTGCCGGTGGAGAAACCCAAGAAGTGATGCGAACGATTGTGGGGGTGGAGAAATCCGGCGCCGGGCAATCGCACTTTCGCGCGCCGGCTGCGGCACTATTAATGATTTGGCTGGCGTTCGGCGCGGCGGCCGGCGTTGGCGCGAGCGAACTGAGTTCGCAGACCGCCAGCGCGTTCGAACATTACGTACGAGTGACCGAAGCGCAGAGGAATGGCGCTCCGGCGAGCAAGGCTTTTCTCGCGGTGGATCGGCTGCCGGACGGGCCGCGGAACGAAGCGTCCGCCGAGTTAGGCGACGGAAAAATATGGATCGAGAAACTCGAGACGCAAGAGAACGGCGAAAAGATCACGGCTCCCGGCGGATTGATTCATCACTGGACGGCGACGGTGTTCGTTCCCGGGGTGACGCTGGCGCAGACCCTGGCGCTGGAGGAAGACTACAACGAGCACGCAAAATATTTTCAGCCGGACGTGATCGCGTCAAAAATCCTAAGCCGGAACGGCAACGATTTCGAGGTGTACCTGCGGTTCTACAAGCAGAAGGTGGTAAGCGCGGTGCTGGATACAACGCACAGCGTGCATTACCAGTTGCTGAGCGCGACGCGGGCGGCGAGCGAGTCACACACTACGCGGATTCAGGAAGTGCAGAATGCGGGGACGGCGAAGGAACGCCTGGAACCGGTAGGACAAGACGACGGATTCCTGTGGCGAATGAACACGTACTGGAAGTTCGAAGAGAAAGATGGCGGAACGTACGTCGAAAGCGAAACGATATCGCTGACTCGGGATATTCCGGCCGGGCTGGGATGGATCGCCGGACCGTTCATCGACAGTATTCCCAGAGAGTCACTGACCTTCACGCTGGCAACCACGCGGAGCGTGCTGTTGCAGCGTTTGCACGGGCGTTAGAGACATTAAAGCAAACCTCATAACCCGCCGTTCGCGCGGAACACTCATCGACTAAGTCAAACCCGACCCTTTCCATGAGCTGGGGGCGATCAGGGATACCCGTCGATCGCCGAGCAAACCGAAGTTCACGACTGCAAAATTAGAATGAAGTGGCGCCCAGGAAAATATCTTCGAGATTGTTGGTGTCGGTGCTGACCAGGTTACTGGCGAAGGAAAGGAACACGACAGTGTGGCCATCCTGGCTGATTTGGGGATAGTCGGAGTTACCGTTGCCTTCGACGGTGGCGGTATTCGAGACGCTGCGAAGAACAGTGGTGGGGGTGCAGGTTTCCCCAGTTGTGGTGACCTCAAAATTGAGGCAGGTATTACGAACGAAAACATTTTCGAAGCCATTGGTAGTGTTCGGGGCAATGTTGGTGGCTTCGGATGCGAACGCGACGTACTGACCATCGCTGCTGACGGTAGGATACTCGCTCAGCAAATTGCCGGGGGTGGTCGGCGAAGTGATCATGTCCGGCGAGGATATCAAGATCATTGAGCGGGTGCAGGTGGTGGTAGTGGTGCTGGTCGGGGTAAGGCAGCTATCGAGCATGTAGATCTGGGGGACGGTGGAGGCAACACCGGTGGCCAGGTTGGTGGCCGAGGAAACGAACACGAAGAAGTTTCCGTCGGAGGTCACCGCCGATTCCGAACTCGCGCCGTTCCCAGGGGTCACGCCGTCCGGCGAAGAAATCAGGCTGGGGGCGACGCTGGAGTTGCAGGTGATGGTGTTGACCCCGGGAGTAACGGTGACGGTGGAGGTGCAGAGCTCGCGCAGGAATATCTGCGAAGCAGTGGGGACCAAACCTCCGACAAGGTTGCTGGCGGTGGACGTGAAGGAAACGTATTGCGCATCGGTGGAAACCGACGGCTGGGAGCTGTCGGCGTTACCGGCGGTGATGCCGTTAGGAGAAGAAACCATATAGGTGGTCGGAGTGCAGTCTTCACTGGGGAAACCGAGGCAAGTGTCACGCAGATAGACTTGGACGATGCCGTTGGTCGGGATGGCGGTGACCAAATTAGTGGCCGCAGAAACAAATGCAACGAATCGGCCATCGGGACTGATCGCTGGAGAGGTGGCGTCGGCATTGGCCGGGGTGACGCCGTCCGCGGCGACGGAAACCAGGGAGGTCAAGTATTCGACGAATACCGGGGTCATCGTTGGCGGTGCAGCGGTTGTGGTGGTGTCCCGAATGTAGACCTGCTTGACGCTTCCGTTCACGCTTGGAAAGTTCGGATCAAGGTTAGTGGCCACCGAAGAGAACGCCACATAGCGCCCAGAAGTCTCAAGGGACGGCTGCAGGCTCGCGCCGTTGGCTTGCGCGCCGGACGAAGAGACACTGGCCAAGACGGTCTTGGGAACGCAAGAACCGCTCCCCTCACACGTCTCGCGGACAAAAATATCGGAAGCGCCGTTGGTGTCGTTTGCAACCAGGTTGGTAGAGATGGAAGCAAACGCGACAAAGGAACCGGTGCCTGCGATCGAGGGACCGGAAAAGCCAATATTGCCAATGCCGTTGTTGGCCTGCACGCCGTTGGGTCCTAGATCCACCAGTTCGGGAAGTCCCAAGCCCAGGGTAGTGGGGTTCACGGCGAAACTAAGGGGGTTTGAAAGGCCGCCGCCGGTGCCTGCGTTGAACACTTGAATGTTAAAAACACCCGCAAGTCCGAGATCGCCGGGGGGCACGATGGCCGCCAGGGTGGTGCTGCTGGAATAGGTAGTTGTCAGCGGAGAACCATTGAAATAGGCGACAGAGCCAGGGTAAAAACCGGAACCGGTTATGGCCACCGTATCCGCGGTGCTGCCGACTGCAGCGCCAGTTGGCGAAATAGTTGTAAGGCTGGGCAGAGGGCTGTAGATCGGAAGGAGAACGACGTTGGACACCCCGCCGTTTGGCTGGGGATTGAAAACGGCGACGCTAAGCGTACCGATGGTGGAAAGTGAGCTACTCGAGATGGTGGAGGTAAGAAGCGTCGAATTCGAATAGAAAGTGCTGATGCTCTGGCCGTTGATGGTAACCACGGACGCAGGAACAAAGCCGGTGCCGTTAACGTGGAGCGTAAAGGAAGCGGCGCCCGCAAGGGCGGTGGCAGGCGTCACATAAGTGATACTGGGCACGGGGCTTGGAGCGCCATTAATGGTGAAATTGACGGTGAGGGTGGTGCCGCCACCCGGTTGTGGTGTATCCACCGATATCGGAACCACTCCACCGGTGGTGATGAGCGAGGCGGGAATCTGGGCCGTCAGGGTGTGGACATCGGTGTATAACGTTTGCACGATCGCGCGCCCGTCCCAGAGAATCTGGGAGGCCGGGACGAATTGTTGTCCGGTGACGGTGAGGGTGAATTGAGGCTGGCCGGCAGCGATGCTGGTGGGCGACAGGCCGATGATGGTTGGCGATGGATAATTGATCTGCTGGCCGCAGGATAGCTCGACGATAACGACCGCCACCACAAAAACGATACTTAGGGCTCTCCGAATCAACTCAACAGGCTCCTGACAGCTTCGCGCAGAGGTCGACAGACCCATGTACCCAGGTCCGCAAGCACACGAGACTACTAAAGATGAGGCTGGGGGGCAATCGGATGCCTCCTGAAGATACCGGAAACAGGGGGTAGATGTAAATTGGGAGTGGTGCGGGAACCCGAGATTTTTTCTCCGCTGCGGGGGAAGAATTTCAGCTAGATTCACCACTTCTGGGTACTGGGTGACGGTTATCTGTCGCGGGGCCTGCGTGGGCGCGCTGATTTCCAGCGTGCGCGCTGGAAAGCCGCGACCCCAAATCGCGTCTGGCAAATGGGGGAGAGGATGTTTCAGAGCGATCTACTGAAGGACCGGACGATTTTCATCACCGGCGGCGGGACGGGCTTGGGAAAATCGATGTCTCTGCGATTTGCGCAGTTGGGCGCGAATATGTTTTTGATGGGCCGGCGCCCGGAGCCGCTGGCGCAAACGGTGAAAGAGATTGAGGCGCTGGGTGCACGCGGGGGTTATTTCGCCGGGGACGTACGGGATTTTGCGGCGGTTGAGAATGCGGTAGGGGCGGCGGTGGGTGAATTTGGGCGTGTGGATACTTTGGTCAACAACGCCGCCGGAAACTTCCTGGCGCGAACCGAAAGGCTTTCGCCGAACGCGTTTCAGGCGGTAGTGGGAATCGTGTTGCAAGGGACATTCCATTGCACCCTGGCGCTGGGCCGGCGCTGGATCGAAGCCAAGCAACCGGGAAACGTGCTGAACATCGTCACAACGTACGCGGCGGCCAATTGCGGGTCCGGTTTTGTGGTGCCGTCGGCGTGCGCGAAGGCAGGAGTGCTGGCGATGACGCGGTCGCTGGCGGTGGAGTGGGCGCGGCACCGGATCCGGTTGAACGCGATCGCGCCGGGACCGTTTCCCACGGAAGGGGCGTTCTCACGGCTGCTGCCCTCGCCGGAGCTCGAGCAACAGGCGCGCGAACAGCATCCCATGAAACGATTTGGACGCCACGAGGAGCTCGCGAATCTTGCGGTCTTTCTGCTGAGCGATGCGGCGGAGTACATCAATGGCGAATGCGTGGTGATCGACGGCGGATTGTGGTTGCGCGGCGCAGGGGAGTTTAACGATTTCGTCGATCTGCCTACCGGGGCATGGGAAATGATGGAGCAGGCTCGGAAGAAGTGACGAGATAAGAGGCAATGCGGGGAACGAGACGCTGTTACTTGTAGTCGACCACTAGCTCGCCATTTTCGACGCGTAAATTCCGAATGTCTGCCGGGAGCTTCAGTTTGTCGCGGTTTTCCGGGGAGCTCAGCATTTTCTGGACGGCATCGTCCAGAGCGGACTGCGGTATCGGCAGCGACCCCAGCGTTCCTTGCGTGGGCTGGAATTGAAGCACTCCGTCGTTGACGCCTAGCTTGCCTTCGAGATCGAGCGACAAATCCTCGCCGTGAAAGTTAAAGACCACGTAGGCTTCCACACGGTCGTCGTGCATCGTCACCTTGACGTCCTTTACCGACGATTGAACCTGTTCGATGGTCGGATCGGGAGCTGTGGCGGAGGGCGTGGGTGACGCCTGTTGATCTGCCGCAGCACCCGGCGCCGTGCCGGCCGCCTGCGGATCCAGCTTGAGATCCTGGTGCAGCAGTGAATTAACCTCTGAAGAATCCAGGTGCAGCGGTTCGGGCTGGCCGGAGGACGATGCGGACTCCGAAGCTTGGATTTTGGATTCGGCTCGCTGCGCGGCCTGGGGATCGGCAGTCACTTGCGGGGGCTGGGGTTTATGCAAGATCAGGACGACTACGACGATTAGAAGCACGATCGTGGCGTAATTCGCGATTCGGTAGACCATGCGGAAGATGCTGCGGCCTCGTTTGGAATCCACTGGCGGGAGCGTGAGGCGTTTTTCGGTTCCGCTGCCTGCAGCGCTGGGATGACCGAATAATGGCATCGAGCACTTTCGACAGACCGAGCCGTCGTTTTGATGGTTGCCGCAGTTTTGGCAGATAAGTAAAGGCATGGGCTTTCCAGCGGATCCGTCTTGTCGAAACTCTACCTCTTTGGGTAGATGCGCAACAGCTGGGAGGGAGCCAGCGTGTCTGGGAAGATAATGCAGTGTGATTGTGGATCTTGATTCGTGATCGATGTAAAAGTGTTGTACTATTTTTAGATCGATGTTATAGTGGTGGAGGTTTGTTGGTTGGTTGAGTGTTGATGGAGACGAAATGGCAACGATGGTTATGGTGTCGCCTAAATATCAGATCGTTATACCGAAGGATTTACGGGTGAAGCTTGAGATCCGTCCGGGGCAGAAGATGCTGATGTACGAGATGGATGGGTCGCTGTACCTGGATGTCCCGAAGTCGATACGAGAGCTGCGGGGAATGGCTCCGGGCCTGCGATGGACGGAGGACGACCGTGACCGAAACGACCGATTCTAGGGCCGCGGTCGTCGATTCGTCCGGCTGGATTGAATATTTCGGGGACGGAAAAAAGGCGGAACAATTCGCTCCGTACCTGGAGCGCGAGGATCTGCTGATCGTTCCGCCGGTGATATTTTATGAGGTGTACAAAAAGCTGACCAACGAGGCGTCGAAGATGGTGGTGCTGCGATTTGTGTCGCACGCGCTGCGGGCGCGCAATCCGATATTTGATTCGGATATGGCCATGGCGGCGGCGCAAGTGAGTTTGGACCACAAGTTAGCGATGGCGGACGCGATCATTTACGCGACCGCGCTGAGGTTGAAAGCAGACCTGGTAACCGCGGATCATCACTTCCAATCCCTTCCCGGCGTAGTGCTCATCTAACAAAACATGGCGGCAGCGAAGCGCGCTGCTTGACGCTGCTGTGAGCCGCCAGTAAGCTAGGTTTTTCGATACTGCGGTTTCGAGCGCAGAAAAGAGCCCATGGATAACATTCAAATCACACTGCCCGATGGGGCAACGCGCGAAGTGCCCCGCGGGACAACCGCTGCGGAAATCGCGCGGCAAATTTCGCCGCGGCTGGCGAAAGAAGCGCTGGTGGCGCGGGCCGACGGGAATTTGGTGGATCTGAGCAGGCCGCTCGAGCAGGACACCAAGATTTCGATTCTGACCGCGAAGGATCCCGATGCGGTGCAGGTATTCCGGCATACGGCAGCGCATCTGCTGGGCGCCGCGGTGCTGGAACTGTATCCCCAAGTAAAAC
Source organism: uncultured Acidobacteriota bacterium (assembly GCA_963725655.1). Lineage (GTDB taxonomy): Bacteria > Acidobacteriota > Terriglobia > Acidiferrales > UBA7541 > CAVRXT01. The sequence goes on from CAVRYY010000003.1 coordinate 74,511, forward strand.
TGGGGGTGGGTCCGCCCATCGATACCGGGTTTTTCTACGAATTCCTGCGCGCGGAACCTTTCAGCCAATCGGACCTAGAGGCGATCGAAGCGCGCATGCATGAGATTGCGGCGAGGGATCTGCCGAACGAGCGGAAGTTCATCCCCAAGGCCGAGGCGCTGGAGATGTACCGGACGCTCGATCAAACATTCAAGAGCGAATTGGTGGACGAAAAAGCGACCGATCCGATGGTGTCGTTTTATCAGACCGGAAAATTCCTGGATTTTTGCCTGGGCCCGCACATACCGTCGACCGGGCGGATTACCGCGTTCAAGCTGATGAACGTGGCCGGGGCTTATTGGAAAGGCCAAGAAGGCAATCCGCAGATGCAGCGGATTTACGGCGCGTGCTTCCCGACGCAAGCGGAGCTGGATGAATACCTGCATAAACTGGAAGAGGCCAAGCGCCGCGATCACCGCAAGCTGGGCGCGGAGCTAGACCTGTTCAGTATTCAGGAAGAGGCTGGGCCGGGCCTGATTTTCTGGCATCCCAAGGGCGGGATGATCCGGAAACAGATGGAAGATTGGCTGCGCGACGAACTGCTGCGGCGCGGCTACGACCTAGTGTATACGCCGCATGTGATGCGCCTGGACCTGTGGAAGACCAGCGGGCACGCGAATTTCTATCGCGAGAATATGTTCAACGCGATGGAAGTGGAAAAAGCGGATTACCAACTAAAGCCGATGAATTGCCCAGGACACATATTGATCTACAAGTCCCGGCTGCGGAGCTATCGCGAGCTTCCGGTGCGTCTGGCGGAGCTGGGAACAGTGTACCGCTACGAGCGTTCGGGGGTGCTGCACGGATTGTTGCGGGTCCGCGGATTCACGCAAGACGACGCGCATATTTTTTGCATGCCGGACCAGATCGAGCAGGAAGTGCAGGCCTGCGTGGAATTCGCGTGGGAAGTGCTGCGGGTTTTTGGATTCGACCGCTACGAGGTGGAGCTCTCCGCGCGCGACGCCAGCCGGCCGGATGATTACGCCGGGACGGTGGAAGAGTGGGAGCGGGCGGAGGGAGCGCTGATCGACACGCTGACACGGATGAAGGTGCCGTTCAAATACATGCCGGGCGAAGCGGTTTTCTACGGCCCGAAAATCGACGTGAAGCTGGTCGATGCGATCGGGCGGCCGTGGCAACTGACCACGGTGCAGTTCGATTTCAATTTGCCGCGGCGATTCGAGCTGGAATATGTGGGCGAAGACGGTGCGCGCCACCAGCCATTGATGGTGCATCGTGCGCTGTGGGGTTCGGTAGAGCGGTTTTTCGGGGTGCTGATCGAACACTTTGCGGGCGCTTTTCCGGCGTGGCTGGCTCCGGTGCAAGCCGAAGTGCTGCCGGTGAGCGGAAAATTCGCGGAATACGCGCAGAAGGTGACCGCGGACTTGAAGGCGGAGGGGTTTCGCGCGCATCTGGACGACCGCAACGAGAAATTACAGGCCAAAATCCGCGACGCGCAAATCGCTAAGGTTCCTTACATGCTGATCATCGGCGGGAAGGAAGCTGAGGCGGGGACGGTGTCGGTGCGGCACCGGTCGAAGGGCGATCTGGGCGCGCGTCCGTTCGCGGAATTCGCGTCAGCGCTGCGGGAAGAGATCAACTCGCGCGCGATCAGCTAGTCCCCCGAGGGCCAGTGGCCGGTTACACTCCGGGAGGTAGATGACGGTAAGGCGTGCTATACTTTTTGGCCCGTCCCTCCGGGAGTGATTGGCTCGGGCGAGGGTCCCGCGAAAGCGGGTTTTGGAGGTGGGTTTATCGCAGAACGTGGCGGTGGTTTGAGGGTGAATGAGCGCATCCGCGCACGCGAAGTGCGTGTGATTGACGACGCGGGGAATCAGCTGGGCGTGATGTCGCTTTTCGATGCGATGAAAACGGCCCGTGATTCGGGCCTGGACGTGGTGGAAATTTCGCCGACCGCAGTTCCGCCGGTGTGCAAGCTGGTCGACTACGGAAAATTCCTATACGAGCAGAACAAGAAGGCGCACGAAGCTCGCAAGCATCAGAAGACCACGCACATCAAGGAAGTGAAGTTCCGCCCATCGACGGCGGAGCACGATTATCAGGTGCGCAAGAACCAGATCATCCGCTTCCTGGGCGAGGGTTTTAAGGTGAAAGCGATGATTTTTCATCGCGGCCGGGAAATGGCGCATCAGGACGTGGGCCGGACGAAGATGAATCGCCTGCTGAAAGAGATTGTCGATCATGCGCTGGTAGAATTCGGGCCGCGCATGGAAGCGAATATATTGCTGGCGTTGCTGGCCCCGAAAAAAGCGGCGGCACCAGCGGCGAAGAGTCCCGGCGAAGCGAATTGATGGCGCCCGGCCGGGGACGGAATTTCGATCGATTGAGGAAACGTTGAAGAAAAATAAAAAGTTGAAACTGAAGACGCATCGCGGGGCGGCCAAGCGATTCAAGGTGACGTCCACGGGCAAAGTAATGCGGGCGCACTCGGGCAAGCGGCACTTGCTGGGCACCAAGCGCCCCAAGCGCATGCGGCACCTGCGCAAGTCGACGATGGTGAACGAGTCGGACATGAAGCGCGTCCGGCGGATGTTGCCCTACTCCTAGGTTTTCTTTTTTTACCGCGCCAGGCAGCGCGCAACCCCGCCACGGCGGGCCTGCCGGCCGGACGGGCCATTTTCACAGGCCCGCGATCGGGCTCACCGCGTTTGCGGGGAATTTTCCCGCTAAAGCGCACCGAGCTCTTAACACGCCGTGGAGAACGCCGGACAGGCGGACGCACACTTCTGCGCGAGTGCGTTCATGCTCCCCGCGATTCTCCTGGCATTTTGCCGCGGTAATGCCGCGCATCAGGAGAACCAGCCATGCCTAGAGTCAAACGGGGAACTAAACGGCGCGCCAAGCGCAAGAAACTCCTCAAGCACGCCAAGGGATTTTTCCTAACCAAGAGCAAGCTGTACCGGTCCGCGCGCGAAGCGGTGAATCGGTCGCTGCGATATTCGTTCCGCGACCGGCGCACGCGCAAGCGCGATTTCCGCACGCTGTGGATTCAGCGCGTCGGAGCGGCGGCGCGGAACAACGGGCTGTCGTACAGCCAATTGATTCACGGACTGAAGCTCGGAGGGATCGAGCTGGACCGGAAGATTCTGGCGGACATGGCGGTGAAGGACGCGGCGGGCTTCACCTCGCTGGTGGTATCGGCGAAGGGATTTATAGCGGCGGCGCCGAAACCGGTGCACGTCGCGAAGCCAGTGAAGAAAGCCTAAAGTACAGGCGCCGAATGCTTCGGCGAAGTGGTGAGCGGCTCGCGGTGCGCGGTGATTTGGGCGCGCCGTGAGCGGCCCAGTGCGCAGAGCGGCGGCGCACGCGCGCCGTTTTTTCCCAGTCCAAAGAGAATAGCGGGAATGGCACAGGAAGAACCCAACAAGAAAAGCTACGAGCAAACGCTGGCGGAGCTGGGCGCCAGCACGCCCGCCGACGTGGGAAAACATTTCCACGAGTGCCAAGCGGATTTCGCATCGCACGACCTGCCCAGGATATCGAACGAAGAAGATTGGAAGGCGGTTCGCGACCGCTGGCTGGGACGCAAGTCCGGCGTGATCACCCTGATCACCAATAATTGGCTGAAACCGGCGGCGCCGGAACTGAAGCGCGCCGCGGGCCTGCACCTCAACGAACTAAAAACGGAAGTGGAACAAGCGCTGGAAGAGCGGCGCACGGCGATCGAAGCAGCGGCGGAATTGGCGGCGCTCGAACGCGAGCGCATCGATCTCTCATTGCCAGGCGTGGAAAGGCTGCTGGGCACGCGGCATTTGATACGGCAAACCTACGCCGAGCTGCAACGCATCTTTCTTTCCATCGGATACACGGTGGTGGAAGGCCCGGAAATCGAGACGCCTTATTACAATTTCGAGGCCTTGAATATTCCGGAGCACCACCCGGCGCGCGACAACATGGATACCTTCTACATCGAGGGCGCGGAGCATCTTTTGCGCACGCACACCTCTCCGATGCAGATCCGGACGATGGAGAAGCAGCAACCGCCGGTGCGGATCATCGTGCCGGGAAAAGTGTACCGGCGCGACAATCCGGACGCCACGCACGGATTCATGTTCCATCAGCTGGAAGGGCTGGCGGTGGATGCGGACATCACGTTTTGCGATTTCAAAGGCACGGTGGATTATTTCGTGCGGGAATTTTTCGGGCCGGGCGTGAGGACGCGTTTGCGGCCGAGTTACTTTCCGTTTACCGAACCTTCGGCGGAAGTGGACGCGACTTGCTACGTTTGCCACGGCAGCGGCTGCCGGGTGTGTAAATTCTCGGGATGGATCGAACTATTCGGCGCGGGAATGGTGAATCCGGCGGTGTATGGATTTGTGAATTACGACGCCAAGCGCGTTTCGGGCTTTGCCTTCGGAATCGGCGTCGACCGCTTCGCAATGTTGAAGTACGGGACGGATTTGCAAGTGCTCTTCCAGAATGATGTGCGTTTCCTGCGCCAGTTCCCGTAGGAGTATGGTCCCGTTGGCGGAAGCGAAATCGAGTGCCGAGCCGAAATCGCGCTTCACATCGCGGGTGGGGAATTACGTGCGCTATCGGCCGGGCTATCCCGCCGTACTGCTGGAGCCGCTTCGCGGGGCTTGGGGATTGTCGCGGGAGACGGTAATTGCGGACGTCGGATCCGGGACAGGGCTGCTCTCGCGGCTGTTTCTGGAAAATGGCAACGAAGTTTTCGGCATCGAGCCGAATGCCGCGATGCGCGAGGCGGGTGAGGCGTACCTTGCGGAGTTTCAGGGATTTCGATTTCACAGCGTGCCGGGCTCGGCCGAGGCTACTACGCTGCCCGACGCGAGCGTCGATGCCGTGGTGGCGGGACAGGCGTTTCATTGGTTTGAGCCGGTCGCGGCGCGCGCCGAATTTCGGCGTATTTTACGTCGCGAGGGTTGGGTGGCGCTGATCTGGAACGAACGGCGGGTGGAAGGGTCGGCCTTTTTGCTGGATTACGAGGGGTTGTTGCAAGAATTCGGAACGGACTACGGCCGGGTGCGCGAGACGTATCCAACGCGCGAAAAGATGAGGCGGTTTTTCGGGCACGCGGATTTTCGTGAAGATCAGGTCGAGAATGGGCAGCTGATTGATTTTGACGGCTTGCGCGGCAGGCTGCTGAGCGCTTCGTACGCTCCGGATAAGGGGCACCCTCGGCATGAGGCGATGCTTGCAGGGCTCGCGCGGATATTTGACGAACGCCAGACCGAGGGCCGGGTGAGATTCGAATACGATACGCGGGCGTACTCCGGCCGGCTCGGCTGATGACGGGGAACTGATGAAGGTTCTTTACAACGTGCTGAAGGAATTCGTCGAGGTCACCGCGGCTCCGGCCGAGGTGTGTTCGCGGCTTTCGCTCTCCGGCACATCGGTAGATGCGATCGACGAAACCTCCGCGGGCCCAATGCTGGACGCCGAAGTGACCATCAATCGTCCCGATTGCCTGGGGCACTACGGAATCGCGCGAGAAGTGGCGGCGCTGTATCGCCTGGCGCTGAAGCCAGTCCGGCCGAAATTTACCGAGGTTCGCGAGACGGCCGCGAGCGTAGCGCGCGTGGACATTGAGTCTCCGGACCTGTGCGGGCGTTACACGGCTCGCGTGGTGCGCGGCGTGAAGGTGCGACCGTCGCCGGACTGGCTGCGGCAGCGGCTGGAGGCGCTGGGACAGACCTCGATCAACAACGTGGTGGATGCGACCAACTACGTGATGTTGGAGCTGGGGAAAGCAACCCACGCTTTCGATCTGGACCGCGTGGCGGGGCGGCACATCATCGTGCGGCGAGCCAAGCCCGGGGAGAAGATGCGCACGCTGGATGGCGTGGAACGCACGTTGACCAAGGACATGTGCGTGATCGCGGACGAAGCGCATGCGGTGGGGATTGCCGGAGTAATGGGCGGAGAGGAAAGCGAAATTCGCGTCGCGACGCAAAACGTGCTGATCGAATCGGCATGGTTCGATCCGATTTCGATCCGGCGAACGTCCAAGACGCTGGGATTGCGCACCGAAGCTTCGCAGCGGTTTGAACGCGGCGCGGATTTGGAGATGACCGAATTGGCTTCGCAGCGGGTGGCTGAATTAATCCAGCAGTTAGCCGGGGGCGAGGTGCTGGCGGGAGTGGTCGATGTGTTCCCTGGAAAAGAGCCGCCGCGGGCGATCGATTTTTCGCGGCACGAGCTCTTGCGCATCATGGGCGCGGACGTGCCGGATCGAGAGATCGAAGAAATATTGGGAGCGCTGGGGTTTCAGCCGGTGCGGAGCGACGCGAATCGAGGAAGCGCCGGATCGCTGGCGGCGGTGTGGAGATGCCAGCAACCGTCATGGCGGCCGGACGCGACCCGGGAGATCGACTTGATCGAAGAAGTCTCGCGCATCCACGGCCTGGAGAAATTTCCGGCGCGACTGAGCGGGACGCAACTGCCGTCGACGCGATTGCCGCATGCGGCGGCCGAGGATTTATTGCGCGAGCGGTTGATCGCGCTGGGTTACCACGAAATCGTAACGATTCCGCTGGTGGATCCCAAGCAGGACGCGATGTTTCGCAGTGCGGGGACGACGCCCGCGGTGGTGAGCAATCCGCTGGCCGAAGATGCTTCGGTGATGCAGAGCTCCGGGGTACTGAACATGGTGCACACGCTGGAGTGGAACCTGAACCGCGGCCAGCGGAATCTGCGGCTGTTTGAAACCGGAAAGAGATACGAGTTGACGGATGGATCACCGCACGAAACGCGAATCCTGACGCTGGGCGCCACCGGCCTGGCTCGGGAGAAAAGCATTCACGAGAACGCCCGCGAGTTTGAGTTTGCCGACCTGAAAGGCGAGCTGGATACGCTGGGCGAGTTGGCCGGCGGCTGGGTGTGGGCCCATGGCGGACCAGCGTGGCTGGCGCCGGGACGCGCGGCACAAATTTCAGCGCGGCATGGGGATGGAGAATCGATTGGGGTGGCGGGACTGCTGGGGCCGCGGGTGATCGAAAGTTTCAAACTGCGGCAAGCCGTGTACGTCGCGGAGCTGAGCCTGGCGCCTTTGCTGGAAGCGATCGAGAAAGCGCGCGCCGCTTTACACTACGAACCGGTAGCGCGGTTCCCTGCGGTGGTGCGCGATTTTTCGCTGCTACTTTCGGATGCGACGACGTTCGATCAAGTGGTGGAAACGATCCGCGGGCTGAAGATAGCCGAGGTGCAGACGATCGAAGCGAAGGATCTGTATCGGGGGAAGAACCAGCCGGCGGGCAAGCATTCGCTGCTGGTGCAAGTTACATTGCAGAGTGCCCAGGCTACTTTTACGGATGAGCAACTGACGGATTTTTCGGCGCGGATCGTGGCGGCGTTGGAGAGGGAGTTGGGGGCGGCGCTTCGGGCTACGTGAGGCAAACAGGTGAGTCGAAAGATTTGCCCCGGGCTAGCGGCTTGCTAGCGGATACGCCCACGCTTCCCAAAAACCGGGAAGAGTGGGGCACCCGGAAAAGATAAAGGCGTCGAACCGTACGGCCAAAAACTACGGCGGACCCCTGGTTCGGAAGGATCGGGCGTCGAAGGTACGGCCAAGAGCTAGGGCGGAGCGGCTGATTCGGAAGGATTGGGGCGTCAAAGCGTATGTGAAAATCCCACTCCGCGCTTGCGGAGTGGCCGGACCCGGCTGACAATGGACCAGCCCACGAGGAGGCCGCACCAGTGAAAATCGAAATCTTCGATCAGAGTTACAACGTAAACGCGGAATCGGACGAAGCGTACATGAAAGAGCTGGCGGCGTACGTCGACGGCAAGATGCGCGCGGTAGCGGAGGCCACGCACCTGGTGGACTCGGTGAAGATCGCGGTGCTCGCCGCGCTGAACATGGCGGATGAGCTTTTCGCGGTGCGCCAGGAACGCGAGGATTGGAAAGGACCGGTGCGCGAGCGGGTGGAAAGATGCGTGGGGCTGGTGGACCGGGTGCTGGACAATCCGGCGGCCTGAACCGCCGCGAGCACGTGTCGGCGCAAGACCCGAGGCCGGCTGGCCGGGTTGGCTGGAGCTCCCGTATGGTTAGCCCAATGGGCACAACCATTTCCGGAGAGGAGCCATCTGCAGTAGTATTGAAGACAGTTGGGTATCCGCCCCGGCGGATGAATCAGTGCCTCAAACAAAATTAACTCGCTGGATTATCGTATCGGCCGCGCTGCTGGCGCTGCTGGTGCTCACGCTGTCGGTGAGCGGCATCTTTCATCACCACACCGGTTGCACCGAGTCGACCTGCTCGATCTGCCATCTGAGCCACCAAGCGATCGATCAAGAGCTGTCGGGCCTTCCGGCTACGGATTTCGAGATGGTAGCGATCCAGGTCGCACCGGCCGAATCCGAGTACATCCCCGGTCCCATCGCGCGGCACATCCCGGCTCGCGCTCCTCCCTCCGCCTAATATTCATCCGGCCCGCGCCCCGTCGGGGTGTCTATAGAACCCAATTCCTGAACAAGAGAGTCCGAATTTTATGCGACAACTATCGAGAATTGCAGCGGTGACGGCGATGATCCTGTTTGGCGGCGCGGTGTTCGCGCAGGCGCCCACGTCGGGCCCGGTGAAAATAACGCTGGACCAAGCGGTGCAGATGGCCCACGACCACAACCACGCGCTGAAGGCGGCGCGCACCACCATCCAGCAAAATCAGGCCCAGGAAATCACCGCCAACCTTCGGCCCAATCCAACGCTTTCCGGGGACTCGCAGTTCTTGCCGGTTTTCCAGCCAGGTAGTTTCACGACCAACTACGTGAACGAGATCACCCAATTCGATATAGGCATCGGTTACCTGTTCGAGCGGGGCGGAAAGCGCCAACGCCGCCTGGAAGCGGCGCAGGATGCGACCGCGGTGACGCGATCCACGGTGGATGACAATGAACGAACGCTGGCCTTTTCGGTGGCCACGCAGTTCGTGAACGTGCAGCTCGCGGAATCGACGCTGGATCTGGCGCTGCAGGATGTGAAGAGTTTCCAAGATACGGTGGATATCAGCGACGCTCGTTACAAAGCCGGAGACATGAGCGAAGCGGACTATCTGAAGATCAAACTGCAGTTGCTGCAGTTTCAGTCGGATGTTGCTAATGCGCGGATGTCGCGAGCGACTTCGCTGGTGAGCCTGAGAGAATTCTTGGGCTACGAATCCGTGCCTGCGGATTTTGACGTCGCCGGAGACCTGGAATACCAGCCGTTAAATCTGAAGGAAGAAGACCTGGCGGCGATGGCGCTGAAGCAGCGCGCGGACCTGCGCGCGGCACAACAAGGAATTACCGCGGCGCAGAGCCAGATCGCCTTGGCGCAGGCCAACGGTAAGAAAGATATCAACGCCAGCCTGGATTACAGCCACGTGTCTGGGTACAGCTCGCTGTCACTGTTCGGGAGCATTGACCTGCCGATTTTCGACCGCAATCAAGGCGAAATCGCGCGCACGCGTTACGCGCTAACGCAGGCGCAAGAGCTGGAGCTAGGTGCGGCGGAAACGGTGGTGGGCGATGTGGCCACCGCGTACGAGACGCTGCATGCGAACGACGAAGTGATGGCCCTGTATCGCGGCGGCTATTTGGATGACTCACAGAAGTCGCGTGAGATCAGCGAATACGCGTATAAGCGGGGCGCGGCCAGCCTGCTGGATTTTCTGGACGCGGAGCGAAGCTATCGGGCGATCCAGTTGGCCTACCGGCAGGCGCTAGCGGCCTACGCGCTGGCGCTTGAACAAATGCGCGAGGCGGTCGGAACAAGGAATCTTCCATGAAAGACTATTTGCGTTTTCTAATCGGCGCAGGCATCGCTGCCGGTTTGTGCGTTGGCGGTTGCGGAGGAGCAGGAGAACAGGCCAGTAAGATGACCTCGTTCTCGACGGCGGAAAGCCCTGAGGCCAAAGCGGAGCTGTTTTCGCTGCCGGCCGACCAGATGTCTCACATTCAGGTGGTGCCGGTGGAGCAGGCGGCGCTGCCGCGCACGCTGCGCCTGACCGGCGCGGTGGAGTACAACGACTTCAAGACCACACCGGTAATCACGCAGGTGGGCGGCGCGGTGAGCCGCGTGGTGGTGGTGCCGGGTGAGAAAGTGACCGCCGGCCAGCCGCTGCTTTACGTTGCCAGCCCGGACTTCTCTCTCCTGCGCTCGGCTTATATAAAGGCGCGCGACGCCTTCCAACTGGCGGATCGGTTCTACGCCCGCGCGAAGGACCTGTACGAGCACCACGCCATTGCCGAAGCCGACCTGGAGCAAGCGGAATCGACTCGTGCGCAAGCGCAGGCGGACCTCGAATCGAGCACCGACGCGATCCGCGTCCTGGGAATCGCCGATCCGGAAAAGATTGTCACCAAGCCCGCTTCACCGGAAGTGCCGCTGTACTCGCCGGTGGCCGGAGAGGTGGTGGACCGGCAATGCTCGCCCGGGCAATTGTTGGCTGCGGGCGCCACGCAGTGTTTCACGCTGTCGGATATGAGTTCGGTATGGATTCTGGTGAACATCTACCAGAACGACGTGCCGTACGTGCACGTTGGGGATACGGTGACGGTTGCCAATGAATCGTATCCGGATGTAGTGCACGGCAAGATCGCATACATTTCTCCCGCGCTGGACCCCAACACACGCACGCTACAGGCGCGCATTGAAGCGCCAAACCCAGGAGAGCGGCTGAAGAAGGAAATGTACGTGACCGCGGAAGTGCGAGCGGGATCGATCCCCAACGCGCTGCTGGTCCCGAACTCTTCGGTGCTGCGCGACGAACAGAACATGCCGTACGTTTACGTGCAGACCGGGAACAGCCAGTTCGCGCGGCGAGACGTGACGCTGGGCGAAAGCGAGAACGACAAAACGCAAATCGCAACCGGGTTGCGAGCGGGCGACCATGTGGTCGGCGACGGCAGCCTTTTCCTGCAATTCCAAAATTCGCTCCAGCGCTAGGGGAGAACCGGGTCTTAGATGATTCATCACATCGTTCAATTCGCGCTCCGGCAGCGCTTTCTGATCGTGATCATGGCGGTGCTGGTGGCGGTCGGCGGGGCGATCTCGTTTCAGCGGATGCCGGTGGACGCGTATCCGGACCTATCGCCGCCGCTGGTCGAGGTGATCACGCAGTGGCCCGGGCACGCGGCTGAGGAAATCGAGAGGCTGGTTACCTTGCCGGTCGAGCTGCAGATGAACGGCGTGCCGCATATGGTGTTCATGCGGTCGATTTCGCTGTATGGATTGTCGGACGTCATCATGACGTTCCAGGACGACACCGATAATTATTTTGCACGGCAAGTGGTGTTTGAGCGTCTCTCGGATGCGACCCTGCCTCCGGGTGTGACCGGAAGCCTGGCACCGCTATCGAGCCCGTCCAACCTCGTCTACCGCTACGTAATCGAAAGCCCCGACCGCTCGCCACAAGAACTGAAGACGTACGAGGATTGGGTGATCGAGCGGGCGTACAAGTCCGTGCCGGGAGTGGCGGATGATTCCGGATTCGGCGGCACGGTGATGCAGTACCAGGTGCTGCTCGATCCGGCCAAGATTTACGGTTACCACATTCCTTTGCCGCAAGTGCTGAGCGCGCTGGCCGCGAACAACGCCAACGCCGGCGGCGGCTTTTACTCGCAGGGATCGCAATTTTTTTACGTTCGCGGACTTGGACTGGTGACCAAGACCGAAGACATCGGCGACATCGTGGTGGGGAACAACAACGGCGTGCCGGTGCGCGTCCGGGACATCGGCGAGGTGACCATCGGCCACGCCCCCCGGCTGGGAGAATTCGGATTCCAAAACGATGATGACCGGGTGGAGGGCGTCATCCTGATGCTCACCGGCGAACAGACGCAGAACGTGCTAAAGGGAGTGGAAGCGAAAACCGTCGAGATCAACCGGGACCTGCTGCCGCACGACGTAAAGGTGCGGCCGTACTACGACCGCAGCGACCTGGTGCAGGTGACTATCGACACGGTGGAAGAGAACATGCTGCTGGGCATGGGCCTGGTGCTGATCGTCCTGATCTTCTTCCTGGTGAGCGTGCGCGCGGCGATCATCGTGGCTTTCACCATCCCGTTGAGTCTGCTTTTTTCTTTCATTTTCCTGCACGGGCGCGGCATTCCGGCGAACCTGCTTTCCATCGGAGCCATCGATTTTGGAATCATCATCGACGGCACGGTGGTGATGATGGAAAACATCTACCGTGAACTGGCCATCCGCCATGACCAGGAGTACAAACTGCACGAAGTGATCATCGCGGCGGCGCACGATGTGGACCGCCCCATTTTTTATTCCATCGCAGTCATCCTCGCCGGGTACATTCCCATCTACGCGCTCACCGGCCCGTCCGGGAAGCTGTTCCACCCAATGGCGGAAACGATGTCGTGGGCGCTGCTGGGCTCGCTGATCTTCACGCTCACGTTGGTGCCGGTGCTGGCGTCTTATTGGTTCACGCACGGGGTGAAGGAAAAGGCTAACCGGGCATACGAATGGTTGAAGGATGAATACGCTTCGGAGCTGCGCTGGTGCCTGGACCGTCCGAAACTTACGATGGTGCTGGCGACGATCATTTTCGGGGCTTCGCTTCTGCTGATTCCCTTTATTGGCGGGGAATTCATGCCGCACCTGGATGAGGGGGCGATGTGGGTTCGGGCTACGATGCCTTACACCATCTCGTTCGAGGAAGCCGCTAAATTTGCTCCGCAGATCCGCAAGATTTTGATGGATTACCCGATGGTGACGGAAGTGGGCTCGGAGCTGGCGCGCCCGGACGATGGCACCGATCCCACCGGATTCTTCAACTGCGAGTTTTACGTCGGCCTGAAACCCTATAAGGATGCGACCTGGAAGAAGGGATCGATCCACAACAAAGCCGAACTAACCAAGGAAATTCAGAAGAGGGTGGAATCGTATCCGGGCGTGATTTTCAACTTCACGCAGCCGGCTGAAGACGCGGTGGATGAGGCGCTCACCGGATTGAAGAGCGCGCTGGCGGTGAAAATTTTCGGGCCGGACCTGCAAGTACTGGAAGACAAAGCCGTGGAGATCAAGCGGGTGCTGCAGCAGGTGCCCGGCTTCACCGAGCTCACCGTGGTGCGCGAGCTAGGGCAGCCCAGCGTGCAGATCGACGTGGACCGCGAAAAGATCGCGCGCTACGGCATCAATGTCTCCGATGTGGAGGGCGTGATCCAAGCGGCGGTAGGCGGACAGGCGGCCACGCAGGTGATTCAGGGTGAGCAGTTGTTTGACCTGGTGGTGCGGATGAAGCCCGAATACCGCTCGAGCGAGCACGCCATTGGCAATTTGCTGGTGCCGACGCCTTCCGGGCAGCAGGTTCCGATCTCCGAGCTGGCCACCATTCATCAGGGCAACGGCGCGTCGTTCATTTATCGCGAAAATAATTCGCGATATATCGGAGTGCAGTTCAGCATCGAAGGCCGCGATTTGGCGCGCGCGGTGAACGATGCGCAGAAGGCGGTGGAATCGACTGTTAAACTGCCGCAAGGCTACCGGCTGGACTGGGGCGGCGAATACAGCGAATACGTCGCCGCACGGCAACAGTTCGCGCTGATCGGGCCGCTCGCTATTCTGCTGATTTTCATGATCCTGTTCGCACTCTACGGCAATTTCAAGTTCCCGATCACCGTGCTCATCGGCGTGGTGATGACCGAACCGGTGGGGGCGCTGCTGGCGCTGAAACTCACGCACACGACTTTCAGCGTGTCTTCCGTTCTCGGCTTGCTCGTGCTGATGGGAGTCTCGGCGGAAACCGCGATCATCGACGTTTCGTATATCAACAAGCTTCGTCTGGAAGGGCACGGTATCCGCGAAGCCACGCTGGATGGGTCGCTGATCCGCCTGCGGCCAATCATGATGACGGCGCTGGTCGCCTGCCTGGGCCTGCTGCCCGCGGCGCTTTCCACGGGCGTGGGATCGGACTCACAGAAACCCTTTGCGATTGTGATTGTGGCGGGACTGATCTCGCGACTATTCCTGGGCCGGATCGTGAGCCCGGTGCTGTACCAGATGGTGGCGCGCGAAGGCGACGTGCTGAAGGTGTAGATTACAGATAGAAAGCAGTTTGGATCGGGAAAGTGCGATTATCCGCCGAGTGGCGGAAGAATCGAAGACGACCCCAGAAGGAAAATCACTCCTACCACCACGCTGTATCCTGCCGTCACCAGGGTAATGGCGCGGGCAATCGCCGGGCGGCGGCTACCGGCGCGCGAAAGTCCGGCCATCGATGCGCACATCACCGTATTCATCGCGATCAAGCCTACTAGAAACATCGCCAACCCCAGAAATCCCCTTCCGGTTCCACCCAGGTTCGCCGCCAGCAGGAATAGAAGCAACTGGCTGGGGGTTTCCGCGCCCAAGCCGTGGATGATGCCGACGATGAAGGCCGGCGTGTTGGAGTGCGCCCAATCCATCGGTTCGGGCTCTTTCAGGGGCTGGGAATGAAACGCTTGCCGCACGCGCCAGACGGACCATCGCGCTGCGTTGGCGAGGAGCAGAAATCGGGACGACGGCACCCAGTGTTGGTGGTGGCGGGTGCGGAAAAGAGTGGCCAGCACATAAACACCCAGAATCAGGAGGGTAAGGCCTACCAGGCGCTCGGTCCAGCGGTCAATTCCGGCGGGTAGGGACTTCTGGAAGAAAATCACTGCAGCGGCTAGCACGCTGACGGTGGCGGCATGACCTAAGACGTAGAACATGCCCAGGCGCATGGCGCGGCGGGGGGATTCCTCGAGGCGGGAAAGATCGGAAATCGCGGCGATATGGTCGTAATCGATCCCATGGCGCAAACCCATGACCAGGGCAGCCGTAAGCGCCAATCCCAGATCGACAGAGTGGCCGGGGGTCATGCGAGCATGGTCGCACTTAGGCGATGCGGAAACAAGGGCTGGGAGGCGTTGGGTGGGTCTGGCGGGCGCTTGGCGGGAGCAAGGGCGAAGGTTTGCGGGCGGGAGCCAGCCAGGGGATCGCGAAGGGCGCCCGCAGGCATCTCTGAGGTGAGCCGCCACGCCGCCACTGTGCGCAATTGTAAGGGAGCCGATCCACTTGGCCGTGCTGAGCTAAACCCTGAACCCCACGTGTTAAGTCGGGCACCCAGCGCCTGCTTTAAGGCTTTCCCGTGCCCACTCCCGACCCCGAATTCGTCCCCGGAATAGCGCGGGAAGCGCGTCCGGATGCGAATTCGGAATCGGGGAAAGGCTGGGGACATGCACAAGGGCAGGACGACGCGGGCACCCTGGGATCCAGTGTTGGTTCAAAAGGTTTTCGCGCAGTCACCTGCTTCGCAGAACAGCTCCCACCCGATTGTAGCAGGGGTGGAGGTGCCGCGGGGCGCGAGTCCGCGGGACGTGACTAGCGAGGTTCGAATGAGGCAAGGGCGTTTTGGCGGCGCAGAATTTTACTTTTCTTTCGCGTCGGCAGCCTCTAGTCTTTAGAGTCCCGCTTCGCGGGACTCTATGCGGCTCCTATTCATCGGCGACATCGTTGGCTCTCCCGGGCGAAGAATCGTTCACGACCGCTTGCAGGATATCGTGGCCCAGAGGTCGGTGGACCTGGTGATCGCCAACGCCGAGAACTCCGCGGCGGGATTCGGCATCACACCTAAAATCGCGGAAGATTTAATCGCGTTGGGCATCTCGGTGTTGTCGGGCGGCAACCACATCTGGGATCGCAAAGAGATTTTCGAGTATTTCCCGCACGAGCCCCGTCTGCTGCGGCCGGCCAATTTTCCGCCAGGTTCGCCGGGCTCGGGATTGTACGTTGGGGAAAAGAACGGGATGAAATTCGCGGTGCTCAACTTGCAGGGCCGCACCTTCATGACCCCGATCGATGACCCATTTCGAACCGCCTCCGCGGAGCTCGAGAAAATTCCTCCCGACGTCAAAGTGATTCTGGTGGATATGCACGCGGAGACCACTTCGGAGAAACAGGCGATGGGCTGGTTTCTGGATGGCCGGGTGTCTGCAGTGGTAGGAACGCACACCCATGTGGCCACCGCGGATGCCCGCATTCTGCCGGGTGGCACCGCATTTATCACCGATGTGGGGATGACCGGGCCGCATGATTCGGTGATCGGAATGGAAAAGGATCCGATCATCCGGCGTTTTCAGGATGCGCTGCCGGCGCGATTCTCGGTGGCGGAAGGCAACGTGCAGATGAACACGGTGTTTATCGACGTCAACCCGGAGGACGGGCGGGCGTTGAACATCGAACGGGTGACATTCCACATCGACTGATCCGAACAGGTTTTGCAATTCGTTCGTGGTGGCTGCCGCGTGGGGTTGCGCCGGGCGATTGTTTCGCCCCCCAATATGATCTTGCCAAAGTGGATTCGCAACCTCGGTTCGCGTGCCCAGCGTAGTTTTGCGTTGCGGGTGCAGGGTGTTTTTTTATTGGTGGCGGCGGGCGCGATGGCGATGCTCGCGATGGCCCAGGCCCCGCAACCAATGGAAGAGCAGGAACTCCTCGCGCAGGCTCGATTGTTCCCAGACGCTGGTCCGGATGTACGCGCCATCCGGCGCAGCACCGCCGGGCTTTACTACGTGCTGTCGGGGCCGGGAGCCGTGGTGGAAATATATTCCGCGGGAGGAAAGCGCATCGGGCAGATTTCAGCAGCCCCGGCGGACTCGAAGGAAGCGGCGGGCGCCTATGGCCAGGATCTGGATGTGGACGCATCGGGGCGGGTCTACGTTGCGGACATCGCGGCAGCGGCGGTGGATATTTTTGCCGCGGATGGGCGAGAAACGGGACGCATCGGCGTGGCAGCGCCCACGTCGGTGGCCGCGCTCGCGGACGGAGAAGTTGCGGTGGCCAGCGTGCAGTCCAATCACCTGGTTGAAATTTTCGATGCGCGCGGAGAAACCATTCGCGACATCGGGTCGATGGTCGATCTGGCGGATCGTCCGCGCCTCAACCGCTTTCTGAACGCCGGGCGCCTGCTCGCGGATATCCACGGCCGCATTTATTACGCGTTTAGCTACGTGCCGGAACCGACGGTGAGGCAATACGATTTGCTCGGCCATATGTCATTGGAATTTTCAGCCACGGCGATCGAGTATTTACCGCGTGCGCAAGCGGCGCGCCGTGAAATCGCGCGGCAAGACGATGGCGCGGGCACTCCCACGTTGAAACCGGTGATTGACGCATTCGGCGTCGATCCAGAATCGAACGATATCTGGATGGCGCTGGGCGATCAGCTGGTGCGGTTCGATCGCGATGGCGATCGCCGCGCCACATATCGCACGTACACCAAGGAAGGCGGGCGGGTGCTGCCGGTTTCCATCCTGGTCGAGCCAGATCGCCTGGTTCTGGCCACCAATGCGGCCGGCATCTATGCGTTTGGCCGTCCGGACCATGCGCACCCGACGACTCCAGAAAAACAGGAGCATCAAAACCCGGCGCCATGAGTTTTCCCGTTTTGGCATCGCTCGACGCACAGAGAAAAGCGGAGAAAGCAACGCAAAACTGGGGTTGTGGAAATCCTGTGGGTTTTATGTGGGAGCTGTGAATTCGCTTCGCTCAATTTTCTCTTGCTCTACCCGCTCTATTTAGGCAGAATCCCGGCTCGCGTCTTCCGAGTTGCCAGATGCGAGTAGCTTGGGGGTATGAGCAGCCGGCAACCTGCCCGCCACAAAATTCGAGAGCCTCGCGTTAAAGGGTGTTTTGCACAGCATTTCCACAACAGTGGAAATCGCCGGAAGGGTTAGCTTTGCCGATGAACCGTTGGGACAAGATCCTTCAACACATGGAGCGCCGCGTCAATCCCCACAGCTTCGCCACGTGGTTCCGTCCCACCCGTCTCGAAAACGAGCAAGAAGACCGTTTGGTGGTGCGCATCCCTACCCGCCTGTTCCGGAAACGCCTTACGGAAACCTACGGACAGTTCTTGCAGGCGGTACTGGCCGAACTGGGCATGCCCAATCTTCAAATCGACTTTATCTGCACGGAGGCCGCTGAGCCACTCGCTCCGCCCCCGCCGCAGGCGCGGCTGGACTTCGATTCGTCGAATAATCAGCTGAACCCGCGCTACCGGTTTGACACCTTCGTGGTGGGCGGAAGCAATCAATTCGCGCATGCGGCGGCGCGCGCCGTCGCTGAGCAGCCCTCGAAATCGTACAACCCGCTGTTTCTGTACGGCGGAGTAGGACTGGGCAAGACGCACTTGATGCAAGCGATCGGGCATGAGCTGAAATTGCGAAACCCGTCGTTGCGGCTCACCTACATCAGCGCGGAAAAATTTACAAATGAAGTGATTGCCGCGGTGCGCTTCGACCGCATGGCCAGCTTTCGCGATCGCTTCCGGACCATGGACGTATTGCTGGTGGACGACATTCAATTCATCGCCACGCGCGAGCGCACCCAAGAGGAGTTCTTCCACACCTTCAACGCGCTGTACGATCAGCAGAAACAGGTGGTGATTTCGTCGGATTGCCCGCCGAAAGAAATTTCCTCGCTCGAGGAACGGCTGCGGTCGCGATTTGAGTGGGGATTGATCGCGGATATCCAGGCGCCGGACCTGGAAACCAAGATCGCCATCCTGCAAAAGAAGGCGGACACCGAGCACGCCCACCTTTCCGACGACGTGGCGGAATACATCGCGCGTTCGATCAAGTCCAACGTGCGGGAGCTGGAAGGCGCGCTGATCCGCTTGATCGCGTATTCCTCGCTGACCGGGGTGGACATGACCATCTCCACCGCGCAGCAAGTGCTGAAGAACATCATCGATACCCAGGAAAAGAAGGTCACTATCGATCAGATTCAGAAGCGGGTGGGAGACCATTTCGGCTTGCGGCCGCAGGATCTGAAAGTGCGGAGCAATTCGAAAGTGATCGCCTTCCCGCGGCAGGTGGCGATGTTCATCGTGAAAAAACTCACGTCGGCGTCATTGCCGGAAATTGGGCGCCAATTTGGCGGGAAACACCACACCACAGTGATGCATTCCATTAATAAGATTGAGACGCTGCGGCACAGCGATAAAGATTTGAACAAAACAATCAACAAGCTACTCGACTCATTCGGATAGCTTTATCTAACGAGGTATGCTCCCGCCCTGCATTTCGGTTGTGAATAAAACTGTGGACGCAAATGTGGACTCCGGATTGCCTATCACCAAGCCAGTTTTATCCGCAGTAACGCAGCAGGATACACAGACTATGCGGGACCCCTAACGACAACCAGAGCCCAGTTCGAGCGAGTTTTCCATGATTTACACAGGTGCGGCGACGGCGACGGGTTTATATTAATAGCTGTTAAAGATTAAGATCTAAAGATACCCGGTGCACCGCCTTATAAACGAGGGGACGACATAATGGAATTCAGCGTCAAAAAATTCGATCTGCAGGAAGAACTCGAGCTGACGCAGGGCGTGGTGGAGCGTAAGACCACCATTCCCATCCTTTCCAATATTCTCGTGGAAGCTACCGGCGGCCGGCTGACCATTACCGCCACCGACCTGGAGCTCAGCATTCGCACGTCTTGCGATGCCAAAGTGAAGACCGAAGGCTCAGGCACGATACCGGCGAAGAAACTGCTCGAACTGGTGCGCCTGCTGCCGGATGAAGAAATCAAATTTAAGCTACTCGATAACCACTGGATACAGATTACGTGCGGACGCAAAACGTACAAACTGGTGGGAATGTCGAAAGAAAATTTTCCGGCCCTGCCGCCGTTTCCCCATGCATTAGTGAAGATTCCCGCCAAGCTGGTTTCCGGTTTGGTGGCCAAGACCAGTTTTGCGATTTCGATGGAGGAATCGCGATACACGCTGAATGGAGCGCTGTTGGTGCTAAAGCCTACAACCATCACGATGGTGGCAACGGACGGGCATCGCCTGGCAATGGTCGAGGCGGATCACAAACTCGAAGGGTTGGGCAGCGAGTTGCGGGTATTGGTCCCCAAGAAGGCGATGTCTGAAGTGCAGCGGCTGGCTGCCGATGCGGATGAAGATTCCTTGATTGATTTCGCCCAAGATGAGAGCCACCTATTTTTCCAGCGCGGCGAGCGGCTGCTCACATCACGAAAGCTTACTGGGCAATTTCCGAATTACGAGGCGGTTCTGCCTAAGGATCCGAACAAAACGGTGGTGCTCGAGCGCAGCGAGCTGCAGGATGCTCTCCGCCGCGTATCGCAACTCGCCGACCAGCGGTCGCATGCGGTGAAATTCACTTTGGCCGCGGAGGGCCTGGAAATTTCATCGTCCAGCCCGGAATACGGCGAAGCGAAAGAAGCCATCGAAAAAGAATATAAAGGCGAGCCGATGTCGATCGGCTTCAACGCGCAATACCTTCTCGATTTTCTGGCGGCGTGCGGCGATGGTCCGATCGCGTTCGAATTGAAGGACGACCAGTCAGCCGGCCAGT
Source organism: uncultured Acidobacteriota bacterium (assembly GCA_963725655.1). Classification (GTDB taxonomy): domain Bacteria; phylum Acidobacteriota; class Terriglobia; order Acidiferrales; family UBA7541; genus CAVRXT01. Next base: position 94,872 of record CAVRYY010000003.1, read on the forward strand.
TGCGCCCCACAGGGGACAGCACTTCGCGCTATCGATATGTGGTAATGCCGATGCGAATTTGATTCGGGCACGTCCCGATTCCCCGCCGGTGTAGCGAATTTAGGCCGCCATTTTCACCCTTGAAACATCGCAAAGTGGCACTGTGTCAGCGACCCCCGACGATTCGGTAAGAATCCTCTAAAATACTGAAAAATATATGGATAACCTTGCCCTCGGGCCCCGAATTTTGTTGTGAATCCACCCGAATTTGGGTAAAATTTACTTGTTCGTTCCGGTCAGATTTCCTCCTTTACCGGCACTTAGCCCGGGTCGCTTTCGCCTCAGCAAGCGCCAGAGCCCAGAATCCGTGGGGATGAGGACGGCGCCACCCGGACCAACCCCTTCGGGGGAATGAAATAAAGTCTTCGCCACGTCTTCCCGAAAATTTCGGAACAAGACGGGATGAAGCAGCAACCCTTCGAGCTCCGTCTTCGGACGGAAGCCACAGGGCAAGGCAAGTGTCGAGCACATCCGCGCGACCCGCCTTCCCAGCACATGAATCAGGAGATGCTCAAGCATGTCTGAAAAAGATTCTGGTGCCGCAAAGGCACAGGGGCATAAGTACGACGCGACTTCCATTAAGGTGCTCGCCGGCCTGGAAGCGGTGCGTAAACGTCCCGCGATGTACATCGGATCCACCGGCGAGATGGGCCTGCACCATCTGGTTTGGGAAGTGGTGGACAACTCGGTGGACGAGGCGCTGGCCGGCCATTGCGATGAAATCAACGTGACCGTGCACGCGGATAATTCGGTAACCGTGGTCGACAACGGCCGCGGGATTCCGGTGGATATGCACTCGACGGAAAAAAAGCCGGCGGCCGAAGTGGTGATGACAGTGCTGCACGCCGGTGGAAAATTCGATAGCGACACCTACAAGGTGTCTGGCGGGCTGCATGGCGTGGGCGTGTCGGTGGTGAATGCGCTGTCGGATTGGCTGTCGCTGGAGATCTGGCGGGATGGGCAGGTGTGGGAGCAGTCGTACGAGAAGGGCGCGCCAACCTCGAAGCTGAAGGCATCCGGAAAAACGCGCAAAACCGGGACCAAAATCACGTTTCATCCCGACCCATCGATTTTCACGGTTTCGGAATTCAGCTACGACACGCTTGCGCAACGGCTGCGCGAGCTGGCGTTCCTGAACAAGGGCTTGAAAATCACGCTGGAAGACGATCGCAGCGGGAAGAAAACGGAGTTTCGATTCAGCGGCGGAATCGCCGAATTCGTCAAGCACCTGAACCGCGGGAAAGAGGTGCTGCACGATTCTCCGATTTACATGGAAGGCCGGCGCCAAGACGTGGACATGGAAATTGCGATCCAATACAACGATAGCTACGCCGAAAATATTTTTGCGTTCGCGAATACCATCAACACAGTGGACGGGGGCACGCATCTTTCCGGGTTTCGCTCGGCGCTGACGCGGACCATCAATAACTATGCGAACGCGGTGGGGATGTTGAAGGAACAGAAGGACGAGGTTTCGATTAACGGAGACGACGTCCGCGAGGGGCTGGTGGCGGTGGTGAGCGTGAAGTTGCCGCAACCGCAGTTTGAAGGGCAAACCAAGGGCAAGCTGAATAGCGACATCAAGGGAACGGTAGAGCAGTTGGTGAACGAGAAACTCGGCGAATACTTCGATAAGCATTCGTCGATCGCGCGGAAGATCATCGGAAAATGCATCGACGCGGCGCGCGCGCGAGAAGCGGCCCGCAAGGCTCGCGAGTTGACCCGGCGAAAATCGGCGCTCGATTCGAGCGGCTTGCCCGGCAAGCTTTCGGACTGCCAGGAACGGGATCCGGCGCGGTGCGAGCTGTTTCTGGTGGAGGGAGAATCCGCGGGCGGCTCGGCCAAGGGCGGACGCGACCGAAAGTACCAGGCGATCCTGCCGCTGAAAGGAAAAATCCTCAACGTCGAGAAGGCTCGCTACGACAAGATGCTGGGCCACGAAGAAATCCGGTGCATCATCACCGCGCTGGGCACGGGTATCGGCAAAGACGATTTCGACGCGTCCAAGCTGCGCTATCACAAAGTGATTCTGATGACCGACGCCGACGTGGACGGAAGCCACATCCGCACGCTGCTGCTGACGTTTTTCTTCCGGCACATGCGCGAGTTGATCGAGAAAGAACATATCTATATCGCGCAGCCCCCGCTGTACCGGGTGAAGCGCGGAAAGATGGACCGCTACATCCGCGACGAGCGTGAGTTCGCCCGCGAACTAATGAAGCGCGCCACCGAAGAGCACGAAGTGAAAGGCAAGGACGGCAAGGTGATTTCTGCCGGAGACCTGACCACATTCCTGCTGAACGTGCAGGAATACGACCAGGTGGCGGCCAAGCTGGGGCGCCGGTTGCACGAGCGGAAGATTGTGGACTTGCTGGCGGAAAGCGAGATCGATAAAAAAGTCGATTTCGAAGACAAGAAGAAGCTCTCGGCGCTAAGCAAGGCGATGGAGAAAGCGAAGCTGGAGCTGGAAGACACAATCGTATTCGACGAAGAACACAGCATGTACGAGCTGGTGTTTACCAACGGCGGGGAGAGGCGGGTGAATTGGGCGCTGGTTGCATCGGCCGAATACAAGCGCTTGCGCACCCTGGGAGCCTCGATCGAATCGCTGAACCGTCCGCCTTTTTCGATCGTTCATAAGGGCGCGAAAGTAGTGAAGGAAGACGCCAGCGCGCTGCTGTCTTACGTGCTGGAAGACGCCAAGAGCGAATTCAATATCACCCGGTTCAAGGGCCTGGGGGAAATGAACCCCGAGCAATTGTGGGAAACCACGATGAATGCGGAGACCCGGACGCTGTTGAAAGTGAAGCTGGAGGATGCGGTCGCCGCGGAAGAGATTTTTTCGACGTTGATGGGTGAAAACGTGGAGATGCGCCGCAATTTCATCAAAGAAAACGCGCTGGAAGTAGTGAACCTGGATATCTAGCGAGCGGTGGACAAACTTGTTTTTCCAGCTGACGTGGAAAATTCTGCCAGGCCTGAAGGGTTTGAGCTGTTCGGATTTTGCAGCTTCGCCGACGGAGAGTCCGAACAACGAGCAGGGCGTGGCGTTTGAATGTAAGGACGAGGCCGAATGCGCCGCGCTTTTGCAGCAGTGGGAAGCGCGCTTTGCACCGGAGCGTTTTACCAATAGCGCCTCGGCCTTTGAGACGGTGAAATCGTACGTGCTGGAGCGGACGGGAAGACCCACGTAAGGCAAGTGGCACACGCGTGGGATGCCGGGGCGTTGTGGCAGCCGGGTTTATACGCCCACCCTTCTCAGAACCGGGGAAGAGTGAGGCGCCCGGAAAAGATAAGAGCGTAGAACCGCAAAGCCAAAATTCAAGACGTCCTCACGTTCCGGATTCAGGGAAGCATGGGACGAGGCTAGCGATCAGGTTCGGCGGGGCAAAGAACTGTAACGCACGCGATTGACAGATCGCGCGAGGGAGCGAATGGCTGACGAAATCAACAAGAGCGAGATAATTTCACGCGATATCGAAGCCGAGATGAAGAAGTCGTATCTCGACTACGCCATGAGCGTGATCATCGGGCGCGCTCTTCCGGATGTGCGCGACGGTTTGAAGCCGGTGCATCGGCGCATTTTGTATGGAATGTACGAGCTGGGTCTGGCGTCGAACAAGTCCTACCGCAAGTGCGCCAAGATCGTCGGCGAAGTGCTCGGCAAATTTCACCCGCACGGCGATACGCCGGTGTACGACGCGTTGGTGCGCATGGCGCAGACGTTCAACATGCGCTATCCGCTGGTGGACGGCCAGGGAAACTACGGATCGGTGGACGGCGATCCGCCGGCGGCGATGCGGTATACCGAAGCCCGCCTTTCGAAAATCGCTGAGGAAATGCTCGCGGACATCGAAAAGGAAACCGTCGATTTCGTACCCAATTTTGACGAGAGCACCCAAGAGCCCAGCGTATTACCGACGCGCACGCCCAACCTGCTGATTAATGGCTCCACCGGCATCGCGGTAGGCATGGCCACCAATATTCCGCCGCATAACCTACGCGAAACGGTGGAAGCGGCGATTCTGCTGATCGGGGATCCGGAAGCCAGCCTGAAGCAAGTAATGAAGATCGTTCCCGGGCCGGATTTTCCCACTGGCGGGTACATCTACGGGCGGGAGGGCATCGAGCAAGCCTACAAGACCGGGCGCGGGACGTTCCAGGTACGCGCCAAGGCCTCCATCGAGCAGCGCGGCAAGGATCGGCAAGACATTGTGGTGACCGAGCTGCCGTATCAGGTGAACAAGTCGCGCTTGATCGAGCACATCGCCGAATTAATTCAGACCAAAAAAATAGAAGGGATCTCGGATATTCGCGATGAAAGCGATCGCGACGGCATGCGCATCGTTATCGAAACCAAGCGCGATGAAGAGCCCACGATCATCCTGAACCACCTCTTCAAGCACACCCAGATGCAGGAATCCTTTGGCATGATCCTGCTTTCCATCGTGGGCGGTCAGCCGCGCGAGCTGGGCCTGCTGCAGATGTTGCATCTCTTCATCCAGCACCGCGTGGACGTAGTGCGCCGGCGCACCGAGTTCGATTTGCGCAAAGCGCAAGAACGCGAGCACATCCTGCTCGGTTTCAAGAAAGCGCTCGAACACCTCGACGACATCATCAAGCTCATTCGGCGGTCCAAGTCGCCCAAGGAAGCCAAAGACGGCTTGATGGAGACGTGGAAGTTCAGCGACCGCCAGGCCCAGGCGATTCTGGATTTGCAACTGCACCGCCTGACGCAACTCGAGCGCGAGAAGATTCTTGAGGAATTGAAGGAACTGCAGAAGAAAATCGCCGAGCTGAAGGAAATTCTGGCCAGCGAAAAGAAACTGCGCGCGGTGATCACCGCGGAACTACAGGAAATTCTGAAGGATTACGGCGACGAACGGCGAACGCAGATCGTCGACCGCGTGGACGAGATCAAGATCGAAGACTTGATCAAAGACGAGGAAATGGCGATTACCGTGAGCCACGCGGGTTACATCAAGCGGACTCCGGTGGACATTTACCGCCATCAGTCGCGCGGCGGCAAGGGACGCATCGGGGCGAAGACGCGAGAAGAAGACTTCGTCGAGCATCTTTTCGTGGCCTCCGCGCATAGCTACATTCTGCTGTTCAGCTCGAAGGGCCGCGTGTATTGGCTTAAGGTATATGAGATCCCCGAAGCGGCGGCGGCCACCCGCGGGAAAGCGATCAGCAACCTGGTGCGGTTCCAGGAAGGAGAAACCCTGCGAGCGGTGGTTCCGGCGCGCAATCTCGAAGAGGAAGGCCGGTTCGTGTTCCTGGCCACCCGCAACGGAACGGTGAAGAAGACCGGGCTGGCTGAATTTTCCAATCCGCGCCCCTCCGGGATCATCGCGATCAACCTCGATGGCGAAGACGAACTGATTGGCGCGAAGGTAACCGACGGCAAGCAGATGATGTTTCTGGCCAGCCACGACGGCCAGGCCATCCTGTTCCGCGAAACGGAAGTGCGGCCGATGGGGCGGCAAGCCGGCGGGGTGAATGGAATGGATCTGGCGAAGGGCGATTTCGTGGTGAGCATGGACGCCGCGCAAGTGGATTTCGGGATCATCGAGAACCAATTCAAGACCACGTCGCAGAACCTGGACGAACTGGAAAGCGACCAAATCCGCGATTCGCTCACTTCGCTGATGCTTACCGTGTCGGAAAAGGGCTATGGCAAACGCACGCCGCTCGCGGAATATCGCGTCACGTCCCGCGGGGGGAAAGGCGTGATCAATCTGAAGTCAACCGACCGAAACGGATCGGTGGTCGCGGCTTTGCAAGTTGGCGAAGAATCCGACGTGATGATCATCACCGGGCAAGGCAAGGTCATCCGCGTCCACTCCGGCGAAATTCGTGAAGCCGGGCGGTCGACGCAAGGGGTGCGCCTATTGCGCCTTGACGAAGGTGACCGCATCGCCGCGGCCGCAGCCATTCTCGAAGAAGAAGCCGCTGTGGGTCCGGCCGGCGAACCCGAGAAGAAGTAGCGGTCGTTGAAAATTGAAAAGGGCTTCGCCAAATGCGGGTGGCGAAGCCCCTTTTTCAGTTCGAGCTGGTCGCGAAAACGCTGCACCGCTCCACCCGCGGCCAACAGAAAAATCTTTTTCCCCTGGGCCACCGCGCGTACTTCTTGCACAGCCAGATTGGCTGTGCCACAAATTCGCTGCTAAGTCTCGACGATTCCGATCGCGGCCATCATCCTGCCTGTTTCGCGCTCGCGCCGGTAGCTGAAGAAGAGATCGGTGCGCGTCGCGGTGCATAGATCGCTTGCAAAGATATTTTGCGGCGCCAATCCTGCTTCGAGCAAGATCGTGCGGTTGGCGGCGTGCAGGTCGAGCATAGCGCGCGGCGGTGGCGGGACGTGGCCGGGCGGCATCATCGTCAGCCATGCCAGTGGATTGCGGTCCTCGCCGGAGACCATCGCTTCGTACGGACCCTCAAACCATTCCTGCGCTGCAGCGAATTGGCTGTCGAACTCCTTCACCACTTCCGGGCCCACCTCGAAACAGCATCGCGCGATCCCGGGACCGAGCGCCGCCACAAGATCTTTTGGGTGCGAGCCATACAACATCTGCATTTGTCCGGCGGTCTTGCCCGCGATGCGACGCAGCGTCCCTTTCCAGCCTGCGTGAACGGCGGCCACCACTCGCCGCTTGGGATCGACAATCAGTATCGGAACGCAATCCGCGGTCTGCACGCTAAGCAGCAATCCCGGGGTTTGGGTGATCACGGCGTCGCCCTGCAGCGGCGTCTCGGGCGCGCGGTCGATGTTGTGGATCACGTCGGAATGAATCTGCCGCAGCGCGATCAGCGACATTGTCGGGGCGTCCAGGGCGGCCCGCAGGGTTGCACGGTTCGCGTCCACACGCGCGCGCGTATCCCAATCGGTGTAGCCCAGGTTGAATACCTTCTCGGGCTTGCGCTTGCCGCTGACCGTCTTCACCAGTTCGCTCACGCCGCCCGGCCGGGTGGAAAACCCGTGCCGCAGCCAATCGTATCGAAGCAACGGGCAGGCCTCGAGGATTTGAATTCCGTTGGTCTCGCGAAGGTTCCATTCAGAGGCGGGATTCTTTGAACTCTTCGCGTTCTTCGAGGGCCGAGGTTTGGTTGGTGATTTCGATTTGGTCATGGGTTGGCCCGGGGAATTCATCGCACATCGCACATCGCGCGGACGCGGGCCAGCATTCATTATAGGATATGCGTGGACGCGTGGCGCAAATCGCCGCGTTCCGAAGTGATGTTGGGTGACGCCGCGCGCACCGGAGGCAGTCGAGATGATCGTCGGAATGGGCATCGACATTGCCGAAATCGACCGCATCGAAGCGGCCATCATCCGGCATGGTGTGCCGTTCCTGGAGCGGCTGTACACCCCTGCGGAGATTGCCTACTGCGAGCGCCACAAACACAAGTACGAGCGCTACGCCGCTCGTTTCGCGGTGAAGGAAGCGGTGATGAAAGCCCTGGGCACCGGCTGGAGCCGCGGGGTACGCTGGCGCGACATCGAAGTGATCAATCAGCCCAGCGGTAAGCCCACGTTGCGCCTGGCAGGCGTTGCCGGTGAGCTTGCTGAACGGCTGGGCGTGAAGCACATGTCGATTTCCATCACCCACAGCGGCAACTTGGCGTTGTCGCAAGTAATTTTCGAGGGCTAGGGCCAGCTGCGCGGTCGAATACGTCCCCCAGTCGCCATGTCCCAAAAGGAACAGAACTCGCGCAACCGCGATGATAGAAATGAGGTGCTCCACGGGGGCGCACATGTCCAGCGAACAAAAGCAGGGATGGGAACTGTTGTGTGAAAAGGCTTCGCAAGAAAAGGACTCCAGCAAGCTGATCGTGCTGATCCGAGAATTGAACCGCGCGCTCGCCGAGAAATGCGCTCCGCAACCCAGAATTAGACCCGCCGACTAGCCGCTCTGTCCGTTCTCGCCTGGTTTTGCGATTCCTGAAGCTCGTAGACTGTCGAGAGAGGGATCATTCACCATCCACAAATCCGCCCGCGTCACGGACTGGCCGGGATCCGTCGAGACGCGAGCCTCGACCCATTGATTGGCGTCCCAGTGGCCGACGATGCGCATTTTCAGATAGTTTCCGGTGAGCGCCTCGGTCCAGTTTTCGCCGCGGCGGTGCAAGGTGAGACCTCGCAGCGTGCCTCGCGCCTGAGCCTGCGCGCCGCGAAACTCCGCCGCCTTCTCCGCTGCCAATGCCCGCAGAGCGCGCGCCCGAACCCGAATCTCTGCCGGCGCCACCTGCTCGGTGGACTGCGCCGCGGCCGTTCCCGGCCTCGCGGAATACGAAAACACATGCAAATAGCTGAACGGGTGGGCGGCCACGAACGCCAGGGTGGCTTGAAAATCCGCTTCGCTTTCCCCCGGAAAGCCAACGATCACGTCGGCGCCGATCGCCGCGCTCGGCAATCGCTCATGAATAAGTTCGAGCCGCCGTGCATAGTGATCGGCGCGATACCAGCGGTGCATGTTACGCAGAACGCGATCCGATCCGGACTGCAGGGGCATGTGGAAATGGGGCGCCAGGCGCTCAGAGGATGCCACCAAATCCACAAAGTCCTGGGTGACGTCCATAGGTTCGATGGAGCTGAAGCGGAGCTGCTGGAGCGGCGTCTCGCTCAGGACGCGGCTCACCAGGCCGGACAGTCCCGCGCGCAGCTGCAGGTCGCGGCCGTAACTCCCCAAATTAATCCCACTGAGCACGATCTCTTTCGCGCCGGCATTCGCCAGCCGGCAGATTTCGGCGATGACGGCATCGGGGGGCAGGCTCCGGCTGCGTCCGCGCACCAACGGAATTACGCAGTAGGCGCAGCGCTGATTACATCCGTCCTGAACTTTCAGGATGGGACGGGTGCGATCGCCTTCGCCACCAGTGACGGCGCTCAGCGATATGCTGGCGTCCGCGAAAATGTTTCCGGTAATAATTTTTGCAGGGGCGCGCGCGATGGAAAGCGGGTCTGAATCGAGGCGCGCAAGCGCATAAAAACTTCCGTCCGGCGCCGAGCTTTCCATCGCCGCCGCCGGCGCAAATTCGTCATCCACAATCCTGGGGATTTCCGCCTGGTGGGAATTCCCCACAACCCATGACACTCCGGGAATGCTCGCCAATTCTTCCGGCGCGCGCTGCGCATAACATCCCGTCACCACGATGCGAGCCAGCGGATTGGCCCGATGAATCTTCCGAATCGCGTCGCGCGTCTGGGCATCGGCAGCAGCCGTCACCGTGCAGGTATTCAGGACCACCAGGTCCGCCTGGTCGTCCGCCGCAAGCCGGTGGTAGCCGCGCGAAACCAGCGCGCCCTCAATGGCGTCCGCGTCGGCCTGGGTGGCCCGGCAACCAAAATTGTGGATGGAGAAGCTCGGCATATTTGCGCAGTCGTCCGATGGGGTCTGCAACCGGAAGCTGGAATTATAGCCGCAAAGAGGGTCTTTACTACTGGGGGATATACGAAGAGAGCGTGGGAACAAGCTGGGAAGTGAATTGAACCGCGCGATCCTGCGCGGAGAGCTCGTTCTCACCATCCATAATCGAAGTGATCACGCGAATCATCGCTCCGTCGGAGCGATTCTCGCGCACTGCGTCGGTCACCAGAAAAATCTTGGCCCAATATTCGCTGGGAGTCACCCGGCCATGCGCCTGATACCAGTAAAGCACCATGTCCCGCTCCATGCCCTTGGCGATCACGTAGCGGTTCACCTCGATGGTGCGCGGGCCCGCCACGGAAAGAGGGATCCGGCCCGCTTCGATCGGCGTCCATCCAGAGCCCGGCAGGCAATTCCGGGGGGAATGAATCGTGTCGCCCTGCCGCTGGCTGGGGAAAAACGCGATGAACAATGATACGTAGGGGTCGTTGGCACTGCGCTGGTAAGCACGGGACAGAAATTCCCCGGGGCCAAGCGCGCGCAAGATACTCGGGCTCAACGGGGCATCCACCCCGGCCCAATCTCCGACGCGCATGGGAAAGTTGGGAAGGTCGCTGTGGGGCGGCAGCACCTCCGCGCGGTTCCTGGCCTGCAGCAACGCCGCTGTGCCCGCCAGAAGCAGCGCCAGCGCCGAGAAACGCAGCCAGGAGGTCACCGCCGGGGTCATAGCGCCTCCTGCTGGCGTGCGCGGTCGCGCCAATGCAGCATCCAGTGGATGAAGTAGAGCATTCCCAGCGAGAGGACAAAAATGATCCATCCGGAAAACGTGTGGAAAAATCCCTCGGCTTTGTCGGGACTCCAATATTGCCCCAGCAATCCGGTTCCCATCACCCGCAAACCGTTGGCGGCCACAGCGATCGGGATCGCAGCCAGCACCAGGATGATCCGGTTCAGCCAGCGCTCTTCGAGCAGCTTGCCGTAAAACACCGCCAGCGTCACCAGCGACATCAGCGAGCGGATCCCGCTGCAAGCCTCCACCACTTCGAGCGACATCGACGGCAGCCGGATTACGTTGCCTTCCCGCAGCACCGGTACACCCAGGAATTGCAAGAGGCCGGTGGCCAGGCGCGAAGCCAGGAACTGCAGCGGCAGCGCCACTTCATTGAAGACGATCACCGGAATTGGAATCGCCAGAAACAAAATCGCCCACGCGAAGAACGACCGGCGAAACATTTCCCAGCCGGCAAAGTAGACGATCATCCCCGCGAACAGAAATAGAAGAGACGAGCGCGAAAGAAAATCATCCGCGCCCAAAACGCCCAGGACCAGCTCCAGCAGCGCTCCGGCAGCGATTGCCAGGCCCCACCCCGAAGGATGCAGCCGAATATTCCGGAAACTGGCGCGCTCGTGCCACACGATAAACGCAGAAAACGGAGGAACCAGAAAACCATGCGAGAAATTCGGATCGTCCCACCACTGGCGCACCAGCTCAGCGAGGATGTGGTGATAGATCAGGGCCAGCAAGAGGAAAAGCAAGGCGCACTGCAGCAGGTTCGGGCGCAACGATTCCGCGGGGGGAGGCGCCAGCGCGCTCGAATTTACGGTGGAACTCATGAAGTCATAATCGTACCGCGAACAGGGGCGCGAGTGCGCGTCACGCGTTCTGGCTTCTCTGCTGGTAGCAAAGCAAGATAAGGTCGGCGCGCCGGCGTACGTTGAACTTCGCCAATAAGTTGGAAACGTGAAATTTCACGGTGCGCTCGGAAATATTCAACCGGCTGGCGATTTCTTTGTTGGCCAGGTTCTCGAGCAATCCGTCCAGCACTTCGCGCTCGCGCCGGCTGAGCTCGGTATTGGCCTCGGCTTGCGGCCTGCGCCCGCGCATCCCGTTCAGAATGGTGTCAACAAAACGCGACAGCAGTTCTCGCGGCACCCAGAAGCCTCCGCTGGCAACCAACGGCAGCGCATGCACCAGTTGTTCGCGCGCCTCGGAATACGTCAGCAAACCCTTTACGCCCATGCGCAGCAGCGCGTAGCTGCTCGCCTCTTTGAATTTCTGATCCACCACGATCAATCGCCCGTTGGGATAACGTTCCAGAACGTTCCCGATCAGCGCGTTCGCCGCTCGCGGAGCCGCGTGCGCGTCGATCACAAACACCGCCGCCCGCGGCACCTGCAGCGATCGCAGATCCGGCGCCAGCGTGGACTCCAGCTGTTTCGCGACCAACTGAAAAGGGGAATTCTCGAGTAGCCGACGGAACTCTTCCAGAACCATCGGATGCGGAGATAATATGCACACCCGCAGACTTTTGGCGGCTTCCTTCACCATATCTGTACGCTAGCTTATTTGCGTGCCTGCGGCAATATATCCAGGTGGGTGCGCCATTAACTACTTCATAGCATTTACGCGTCATTCTCCAACTCTAATGACACCGCGGAAACCTAACAAATTCCAGAACCTGCGCCGCCGATCGTTTTTGAAATCCAAAAGTACTATCGATTTTCGGACACCTCTAGTACCGATGGCGTCGCGCTGCTAGTACGGCCGGATTAGTCCCCAAAGCACTTTCCATTCCCGAGGAAATTCGTTTCCTATCGTCTCAGATTGAAACACGCGCCAGCGCCGTAAGCCCTTCTAAATCAATCAAATGCCTCAGGCTCCTTTGGCCATACCGGTGCTCTTAAGCAAGTTGTGATTTACAAAATATCAGCTCCGACCCCAGGGGGATTCAAAATGAAAGCAGCACTGACAACCGGTTTTCTTTCGCTCCTGATCGCCGCGATGCCTACCGCTGCCGACACGGCCCACGCCCCGGCCACCCACAGCGCCGCTACGAATTTGATTCCGGCTTTCGCGATGTCCTACGCGCATTACGTCAGCGCGGCTCCGGAACCGTTGCGCCTGGTTATGGTGGGATCCTTGATGATTCTTTCCGCCTTCGTGGTTCGCATGGTGGCCCGCAAGGGCGCTGTTGCGGCTACCCAGATTTAATCCGCTGCTTGGATTTCCCGGCGGGCACCCCCCTCCCCGCTCGCCGGGATTCCGAGCAGCCAGTAAGTATCGTTACAAAAATCCGCCGCTCGACTGCCCGCCTACGCTCCACTCCCATCGATCCGCTGTTGCGGCAAACGAAACATCATCCAACTCCCCAAAAGAATGCTCGCTCCCACCACGCCGTTTACGACGTGAAGCATCCGCCCGCTGGCGAGCACCAGCGCACATTCAAGCAGCACGGGCGGCGCCACCACCCAGGCGACGAACAACATCCCAGGCGAACCGCCGCGCCCGGGGTGGAAAGGCGTGAAGGCAAGGATCAGCCCTAGCGGAACGAACGCCAGGCACAGGAAGAGGGCCGCATAGCCGCGTGCGTCATAATATCGTAGCGGCTCAGATTCCCTGAGAAACGGGGAAGAATGACTGAGCAGCGCCGCGCCCGGACCAAGGGACATGCTATAGGGCAGGAGCTTTCCGTCGCGGAAGATAGTTAGTTCCGCCGAGTTGTAACGGATGGCGATATTCACGGAATGCGATGTCCGAAAAATGTCCGGGACGATGAGCTGCGGTTCATCATCGGCCGGATCGGTCATCGGAGTGCGCAGAAAAAATACCAGGTCGTAGCCTTTCTGCGCGGCGGCGAAGCCGACGTCCTGCGCTCCGTGGCTCAATGACAGGATCCAACCATTGTTCGGCGGCGCATCCGTCGCCGTCGTGCATATCATCTGAAGCGTGAATCGGCTGCGTTTCAACAGCCGAGCCATCGCATCGGGCGCCACGGCTATCCCCGCGGCAGAAACATCCGATCCCGCCGCGGGATACGACGCGACCACATCCGCTTCGGCTGACGCGGCAAGATTGCTGGAATCCGCTGCCTCCAGTTCCCGCGACGACATGGCGCGATCGGCAATCTCCATTCGCGTGACGCGCCCATTCCAGGGATGATCGCCCGATGGCGAGTTGCCGATCGTCAGCGTCATTCCCGGATCCCAATTCGTCAGGCGTGATTGGCGCTGCAACGTGAAGCCCAGAGTGAAACCGAGCACCACCCACAGCAAAAAAAGAGTACGCGCCACCGCTACCGAAATGTATCTGCGCAACGCGTCGAGGGCATCCGAGGCCCACCGCAAAATCGGTCCGCCTTCCCGCACCAACAGCACGTAACCAACCATCCCGCCCAGGGTGTTGCCGACCAGGTCCTGCCAGGAAGTGTCACGATCGGGGATATAAGACTGAAGCACTTCGATCAGCAGAGAAAATGCGAAACTCGCAACGGCGGTGGCCAACAAGGGCCACGCACCTTTCCAGGCTTTTCGGCGTGCCTGCGCCGCCAGTCCGAATCCCAACGGCAGGAAAAGCAGAACATTCAGAAAATCCGTGGGCGGGTCAGAGGGCTTGCCGAGGAACCACTCGAAGAAAGGCGGGACGCGCCGGACGGCCGTCTCCACCGGGAACGCCTGGAACGGGAAAAACGTCAGAAAGACGATTCCCAGCACCGATAGCCACAGAATGAACGAGGTCCAGCGCGCGAGCAGTGCCGGGCTGGGTTCAGCGTTCGGGCTCGCGTCAATTTTCATTGCGCCTCGGTAACGATCCATCCGGCATGGCCCGAGACGTTCAATACGCCCAGCGCAGCAGGATGCCCCCGGTGGTGTAACCCGCGCCCACGGAAACCAGCAATACCAGATCGCCTTTTTTCAGGCGCTTTTGCTCGACCGCATCGCGCAGCCCGAGCGGGATGGTCGCGGCAGTGGTGTTGCCATAGCGATCGATATTGATCATCACTTTCGAATCGTCCAATTCCAGGCGTTCCTGCATCGCGCGGATGATTCGCAGATTGGCTTGGTGCGGCACTACCAGCGCCAGATCGCTGGACGATAGCCCGTTGCGCTGCAGCAGCTCGGTGGCGATCTCGCACATCCGCCGCACCGCATACTTGAAGACGTGCTGCCCTTCCTGGTGGATGTAGTGCATGCGCTTAGCCACTGTTTCCTGCGAAGACGGGTTGAGCGAACCTCCACCGGGCATGTACAGGCTCATTCCTCCTGAACCGTCCACGTCGTTCAGAAAATCGAGCACGCCCTCGGCATCGGATTCCGCCGGTTCCACCAACACCGCGCCCGCACCGTCGCCAAACAATACGCAGGTGGCGCGGTCGGTGAAGTCCATCACCGAGGTCATGGTGTCGCTGCCGATCACCAGCACTTTGCGATGGGTTCCCGCTCCCACAAATTGCAGGGCCACGGTCAACGCGTATACGAATCCCGAACACGCTCCGGACAAGTCGAATCCCCACGCCTTGTTCGCTCCCAGCCGGTCCTGCACCAGGCACGCCGTCGCCGGAAAAAACATGTCCGGCGTCACCGTGGCCACGATGATCATCTCGATTTCTTCCGGACTCACATTCTTGCTCGCCAGCAGCTTCTGCGCTGCCTCCACCGCCATGTGCGAGGTGGCCATGCCTGCATCGGCGTAGTGGCGTTCCCGGATGCCGGTTCGGCTGCGAATCCATTCGTCGTTGGTATCCACGATTTTTTCCAAGTCAGCGTTGGTCACCACGCGTGGAGGCGTGAAGCCCGCTACCCCGGTGATCTTCGCAGCAATTCGCTTTCCCATGCACTCTCCCGTAGACGCACGAATCGTGAATTGTACGTAATCCGCGGCGGAGCATACAAGCGATTACCGAATTATACGGATAGTGGGAATCTTCGCTTCATGATACGGAGCTGTAGCGCCGCGACTCGTCGCGGAACAACATCCGTCCCCGCAGTATCCGACCTCTTCCCAATTTTGACGTATTATTACCTTGGTGGGATTTCCGCAGGCGAGCTCTAGCGCAATGCGTTTTCGGCGGACATCGTGTCCCCATCGACCGGAATCGGGGTGACGTCCACGGTTATCAACGGAAGCGGCTGCCGGCGCAGCGCTTCAATGAAGACCTCCACCAGTTCGGGATCGAACTGAGTGGACGCGCAACGAGCCAGCTCCTCGAACGCATCCTCATGAGTGCGGGGCTTCTTGTAGGTGCGCTCGGAGGTAATCGTGTCGTACGCGTCCGCAATCGCCACCAGCCGGGCGCCGCGCGGTATGTTGTGGCCATCCAGGCGGTCGGGGTATCCCGAACCATCGAAAAATTCGTGGTGATGCCGGACCATTTCGCGAATCCGCTTCATCGCCACCAGTGGTTCCAGCAGCTTGTCGCCCAGCAGGGTGTGGCCTTTCATCGTCTCCCACTCGGTAGCGTCGAGCGGGCCGGCTTTGTGCAGAATAGGCTCCGGGATGCCCACCTTGCCGACGTCGTGCAGCAACGCGCCCAGGCGAATTTCTTCGATCTCCGCCGCCGTAAAGCCGGCGGCCTCCGCGGCCACCACCGCGTACTTAGAAACTTTCTGCGAGTGCCCGTTGGTGTATTGGTCCTTGGCGTCGATCGCGATCGCCAATGAACTGACGGTTTCCACCACCGCAGCCGGCAGCAACTCGAGCGAGCTCACTTCCCCGGCCTCGCCTAGCGAGCGCGCAAATTGCTCCACCCGCCGGTAGATTTCATCGAAGGCTTCGGGACCGGTGGTGAAGAGGCGCTTCAGCGTCACTCCCAGGTAGGCTTCCAGGACGTCGTGTTTCCACTTTTTCGCTTCGTTCGGATCATGCTGCTCGGCGCTCGAAACCGAATTGCCGCCCTGATGCTTGGAGAGGTACATCGAAGAGTCCGCCACCTGGATCAATTCCTGCGGTGTAGATCCATGCACTGGGAAGCCGGCGATGCCAAAGCTCGCGGTGATGTTCTTATCGCGCAGCAGCGGATCGGACGCCACCCAACTGCGGAGCTTGCTGGCCAGCTGGGTGGCCTGCTCGACGCTGGTTTCCGGCATCAGGATCACGAATTCATCGCCGCCGTAGCGGGCTACCACGTCGGAGCGGCGGCAGTTTTGCTCCAGAATGTGCGCCACCCGGCGCAGCACCACGTCGCCTTCTAGGTGGCCGTAGAAATCGTTGACGAATTTGAATCGGTCCAGGTCCAGCAGGACCAGCGAGAAAGGCCGGCTGGCTCGGGTGGAGCGCTTCCACTCCGCCGAGAGCGCTTCCATCAGGAAGCGGTGCGTCTTCACGCCGGTCAGGCCGTCGGTGATGGCCTGCTCCTGCGCTTTCTGGAACGTCAGCGCGTTGTGCCAGGCGCCCGCAAATACGTCTGAAATAGTGCGCAGCAGCAGAATTTCTTCCTCGGGGAAATCGGATTTCTCGACCGATTCGACGTACAGCGCGCCCAGCAATTGATCGGCGTAGGCCACCGGCAGCGCGATCGCGGAAGTGCTTTCCGGCAGAATCGGTTTCAGGCTCGAAGTGGCGGCGTCGCGAACGATCACTACTTGTCCCGAACGCCCCACCTCTCCCACGGGCCCCTCGCCCAGCGAAACGCGCCGCCCCAGCGCCTCGCGCCGCGTCCCCGCTTCGGCGGAAATTACCAGCTCTTTGGCAGAATAGTCCAGAATGGCGATGCCGATGTGGTCGTAGGTGAGCCCCTTCTCCATTTCCTCGGCGATCTTCGAAAGCATCTCGTCGGGATTCAAGGTGGCGATGGCGTGCCCGGTGATGTTGTTGAGCAGCGAGAGGTGCCGCGATTTTTTCTGCTCTTCGGAAAAGAGCCGCGCGTTTTCAATGGCGATACCCGCCTCGCTGGCGAGCACGCGCAGCAGCTCCAGATGCCCTTCGTCGAGGGCGCGCACTTGATGGCTGGAAACGCCCAGAACGCCGATGGTGCGGTCGTACACCACCAGCGGAACGCCGCAAAACGACTGCGCCGAACGCTGGGACTGAATGCCGAGCTGCTTCAGTTCATCATCGAAGCCATCGCGGATCAGCAGCGGCTGGCGGGTATTCATTACGTGCTCGGTGAGGCCATCGCCCACCGGAGTGCTGTATTTCGGAAGCCGTTGGCCGTCCACACTTTCCAGCTCGAACGTCAATTCGTTCTTGGCCGGATCCAGCAGCGCGATGTAGAAATTTTTCCCTTCCAACATCCGGCGCATCTCGGTGAACAGCCGGTCGAAGAGATCGTCCAGATTCAAAGTGGAGCTCAGCATCCGGCCCACTTCATTCAGCACGTGCAGCTCTTCGGTCCGGCGGGTGGTTTGCTGCACCAGGTAGCTGTTCTCCACCGCCATCCCGATTTGGTGGCCCAGGGCCAGCAGCAGCCGCAGTTCGGCGGGGGTAAAGGAGCGGCTGTCAGGCGTAGCCAGCAACAGTACGCCGAACACACGTTCCTTGGCCTGCAAACTGATCCCTACCACCGTCCTCAGATTTTGCGCCTTTAACTGCGCGCGAATGTTGAGGAAGGGCGGATCTTTTTCCAGTACTTCCCACTGCGAATCTTTGGAAAGATCCGGCAGCACCACCAACCCGCCGAGCCGCGCCACCAGGTTCACCAGGTATTCGTCCAGCCGGTTTTCCTGCATTCCCGGGCAGAACGCGTCGCTCAGTCCGGTAGCTACAATCGACGACGGGCCGCTGGCGTCTCCATACTGCAGCAGCAGCGCGCCTGCTGGAATGCGAACCACGTTTAGGACGCGATCCAGCGCCTGCGCCAGCATTTTCTGAATCTCGCCGCCCGCGAATCCGGAAGTCGCCAAATTCAGGTTCGAGAGCGCCAGCATATTGCGCTCCACGCGCCGCCGTTCCTCTTCGTACACTGCGGTAATCATGAGCACACCGGAAAAAAGCTCAAGCAGAGGAACCCAGGAGAGCAGATCCACATGCGCGAGCCACCACACCCGGGGTTGCAGTGTCTCCGCCAACAGCAGCAGGGCCCAAACGACAAACGTAGATCCCAAAAAAACTTCCGTGCGCGATTCCTGCTTCTTACCCTCTCGCCAGAACTCGCGAGCCGCCACCACAAACAGAACGGCAACGCCCAGGCTTAGCGGAGGCAGATTTCCAATGCCGGCCAAGCTGGCACCCGCCCATACCGTCGCCACGCCCGCGAGAATTATGGCGCCTTTGGTTTGGGCTGTTTTCCGTGAATAGAGTCGCGCGGAAATCCACAGTGACGTCGCCGCCAACGCCAGGAACCACTGGCCGACCGCGAAAAGCCGGGGCGTTCCTTCGCTTGCAGCGAAAAGTGTCGCCAGGAAATAGAGTGCGAAGAGCAGCCAGCCGGCCGTCCAGGCAAACAAATACTCCTGTCTTTTCTGCCGGTAAACTGCCCCAAAAAAAGCGGTCAGCAAAAGTGATCCGGCTAGAAGGACTGCGGCGTCGGTTATGGTCTGGTTCAAAGGCAATTTCTCGCGCGCCTCGCGCTTTTTTCCGCTGGAAAAGGATAGCAGAAATCGGGAAGAGTCTTGAAAACCTATGCCAGCCGAGTAGCGTGGGGGTCAACATGGCACTGTGTCCCCGGAAGTCGAAGCTTACTAGTGTCTTGGGCCCGGGGGCGAGCGCCAGGTGCGATTGCCTTTTTCGGCGGCGCTGGACGCGCGCCAGGCACCCAAAAACTGCTGGAATTTCTGTAACTTAGCGGCATAGCTCGATTTCGAGCCCCGCTTCCGTTAAGATTGTGGTTTCCGAGCCTCCGAAAGGACCTGCCGTCTTGACTTCACTACCGCTCAAACCACGCGTGCGCTTCGCACCGTCTCCCACCGGATTTTTGCATGTCGGCGGAGCTCGCACCGCACTTTTCAACTGGCTATTTGCCCAGCACGAGGGCGGCACGATGTTGCTGCGCATTGAGGATACTGACGTCGAGCGCAACAAGCCCGAATTGGTGGAGGGCATTCTCGCCAGCTTGCGCTGGCTGGGAATCACCTGGGATGGCGAACCGGTATTTCAGTCGCAGCGCTCGCACTTGTATCGTGCCGCCGCGGAAAAAATACTGGCCGATGGCGCGGGCTATCGCTGTTACTGCGTCGGCGCACAATATGCCGGTGGCGATGCGGCGCCGGAGGAGGTGGACGAAGGAGATTCGGAAGCGAAAGACAAGGAGGCCAAGCGCCGCGCCCCATGCGCTTGCCGCTCTTACACGCCAGAACAGCGCGCCGAAAAAGAGGGCCAGGGGATTCCGTATGCCATTCGATTTCTCACTCCCCGTTCCGGCGTAACCCACTTCGAGGATATCGTCTTCGGTCCGAGCGACGTGCAAAACGAGGAGATGGAAGATTTCGTGCTGCTGCGATCGACCGGACTGCCCACTTATCAACTGAGCGTGGTGGTCGATGACATCGACATGCACATCACGCACGTGATTCGCGGCGCCGATCATATTTCCAATACTCCCAAGCAAGTGTTGATTTATCAGGCGTTAGCGGCCACCCCTCCGATTTTTGCCCACGTTCCTTTGATCCTGGGGCCCGACCGGAAGCGCCTTTCCAAACGTCACGGCGCCACCAGTGTGGGCTCTTACGCCGAGGAAGGTTTTCTGCCGGAGGCTTTTCGAAATTTCCTGGCGCTGATGGGCTGGTCGCCCGGCGAGGATTTGGAATATCTGCCGATTGCGGATATGGTCCAGCGCTTCACGTTGCAAGGCGTGAGCCGCACCAATGCGGTTTTCGACCGCGCCAAGCTCGAGTGGTACAACACCCAATATCTGCAAAAGCCTCCGGTGCAGGAAATTCTGCCCCGCGTTGAGGCGGAATTGATGCGCGCGGGAATATGGCGCGAAGAATGGGCGGGAAGCCAAAAGGAGTGGTTCGCGCGAACCGTCGACCTGGTTCGTCCGCGAACTCGTTTGCTGCCCGATTTTTCCGGCTGGGCTCGGGCTTTCTTCTCCGACGATTTCGAATATGAGCCCGAGGCTCGCGCGAAATTCTGGAAGGACGATCGGCTGCCCGATTTCTTTGCCAAGCTGGCCGATTCACTGGAAAAACTGCCCGACTGGAACCACGATGCCTGCGATCACGCTTTGCGCGCATTGGCCGAGAGCGAGGGAGTGAAGGCCGGTCTGCTCATTAACGCTACGCGCGTGGCCATCGTGGGACGTGCCGTGGCTCCTCCTTTGTTCGATACAATGGTGGCGCTGGGGCAAAAGGCGGTGGTGGATCGCCTGCGCCGGGCAATTTCGGCGGTCCGTGCTGAGCCGAACGTTGAAGCGCCGAAATCGGAGTCGCCGAAGAATTAGGTCGCGGCGGCATGTGCATCGCTCGCGGCTCACGGGTTGGCGAACGAATTTAGCTGAGTAAGGAGAAGTCAGTGATTCAACGTTACACCCGGGCTGAGATGGGCGCCGTCTGGAGCGAGCAGAACCGTTTCCAGAAGTGGCTCGAGGTCGAGTTGGCCGCCACCGAAACGCTCAGCGAGGCGGGCATCGTCCCGCGCGCCGCGGCGGAAAAGCTCCGGGACAAAAGCGAAAATCGACGTCGCGCGCATTCTGGAGCATGAGGCGCGCGTAAAGCACGACGTGATCGCGTTTACCATCGCCGTGCAAGAGTCCGTAGGCGATCCCGAAGCGGCACGCTGGCTGCACTACGGGCTGACCTCCAACGACGTGGTGGACACCGCCCAGTCACTGGTCGTCCGCGACGCTTCTCGCCTGATTCGCAGGGGTTACAGCAGATATTCTCAAGTGTTCTCGAGCGCCGCGCATGGGAATTTAAAGACACCCCGGAAATTGGCCGCACCCATGGCGTCCACGCCGAGCCCATCACCTTCGGATTGAAGATCGCGAATTGGTTTGCCGAAATCCGGCGCGACATTGAAAGATTTCAGGCTGCCGCCAAACAGATCGAGATTGGAAAGATTTCCGGCGCGGTCGGCAATTGCTCCCATCTCGGTCCGGAGATCGAGGGAAAAATTTGCCGGCGCTTGGGCCTGGCGGTGGCGCCGGTGGCCTCCCAGGTAATCGGGCGCGACCGGCACGCCGAATATGTGGGCACACTGGCCATTATTGCGGCGTCGCTCGAACGAGTGGCGCTGGAGATCCGCCACTTGCAACGCACCGAGGTCCGCGAAGCGGAAGAGCCCTTTGGCGGCGAACAGCGCGGCAGCTCAGCCATGCCCCACAAGCGCAACCCGGTAGGCTGCGAGCAGGTCTGCGGCCTGGCTCGCGTGGTGCGGGGAAACTCGGTAGCCGCGCTCGAAAACATCGCGCTATGGCACGAGCGCGACATTTCGCACAGTTCGGTCGAGCGAATTATTCTGCCGGACTCCGCGATTCTAGTGGACTACATGCTGGCGCGCATGACTGACATCGTGGCCAACATGAAAGTTTTCCCTGCGCGCATGCAGCGTAATCTGGATTCCACCCAGGGCCTGGTTTTTTCCGGCACGCTTCTGCAGGACCTGGTCGAACACGGCGCCCCGCGCGAAGATGCCTACAAGTGGGTGCAGGTCCATGCCATGGCCGCCTGGGAAATGGAAACCAGCTTCCAGCAGCGCATCGCCGATGATCCCAACATCCGCCGTTACCTCGACGCAAAAGCCCTAGCCCACACCTTCGACCTGAAACGCCAACTAAAGTCCGTCGACGTCGATATTCCAGCGCGTCTTCGGACGCACCTCCGCCGCCAGCCAATGAGAGCAATTACTGTTTTGGCGTAATCAGATGCGACAGGTGAGCAGCGGCTAGACCGCGACTGCTTTTGTCATTGGTTGATAGGGACGCAACAAAAATATCGCCTTTCCGTTTCGCCCGGCAGGAGCCCACTCCACGCTCCATTCGCCGGTCCAATTTCTCGAATGCAAGTAAACCAGCTCTTGCCCCGGATATCCCTTTCCCGCCCGCTCGACTAACTTCTTCAACTCGCTATCAGTTCGGAAAGTAGAACCCGTCTTCACCACCCCCCGCGCCCAGCTTACGACCTCGTTATCAGTTCCGAAGACGCTCACTCCGAAAAGTTCGGCACATCGTATCGCTGTCGCGGAAAGGGAGGTCCCAAATAAATCGGCAAGCTCGAACACCTTGTGCACTGAAACAGTCGAGCCGGCGCAATGCAGAAACGATGGCTCAGGCATTAAAAGCTCAGTCGCTAGTTTGTCGCAGATCCGCTCCAATTCACCGCCAACTCGAGGACAGCGAGGTCCTGAGGTCTCTAAAATCGCGTGTCCCATCTCATGGGCTATGGTGAATCTACGCCTCGCGGGTGATAAATGCTTTGAACAGACGATTCTGAATCCTTGTTCATCTCGCCTGAGCTCTCCAGAGAACGGAAGGTCTTCAGTGTCTACCGCGTAAATATTTAGGCGCAGTCCTAGCGCGTCGAGATCGGTCGGCGCACAACGAACACCGTCGAGGAGCTTATTGGCCACGATCCGAACAGCATCCGTCACGGTCGGAGGATCGCCCGCCATTTTAAAAACCCTGCGCGCTGCGGAACTCCGCCAAGTGGTTCTTGAACGTTGAGATGAAATCCTCACCACGTGCGAACCTCAATTCTTAGCTGCCGTTTGGCTTCTTTGATCAGATGTACCCAATATTCGGTCGCAGGTACTTCTCGCCTAGCCCTCCGGACCTTCCCTACTGCAGCGGCGCGTTTCTGATGGTCCCGGACAACCCTGACCCGTACCCACGGAGCTTCCGCCTCAAGCATGCGTTTCGGGTACAAACCAGCCGAGTCGTCCAACAGAACCACCTCCCATTCGGCTTCAGCGGCGGCTTGATCTTCGTCCAGATCTTGCCAAGCGGCTGCAGCGTTTTCGAAACTCTGTTTCGCATTTCCCCGCTTGCCCATCGCCACGAAATTCAAACCGCGCTTGAAATATGCACGAGCTCTCATCTCGGAGACTTCCCGGTCAGATCGTGGATCCAGTTGGAGTGCAAGGCCGTAAAGATCCTCCGCCGCTTGCCGCTCTCCCCGAGATGCCTGAAGATCTCCGTCAAGCAAGGTCAGGTCGAGGAAATCTTTCGAATCCCGATCCACAATCAGCCGAGTCGCTGTGCGGACGGCGTCTGCCGCCTCTTCGAGCCTTCCACTAGAAAGAAATGTTCGTCCGAGAAGGCTATAACAATCCCCCACCTGCGGATGCTCGGGACCAAAATCCGACATGCTCGAAAACTGGCCGATCGCTCTCTGAATTTTGGAAACACTCTCTTGAAATAGTCGCACCCTGCCTGCGTCGGTGGGTGCCCTCTCTGCCTCTAGGCGGCATAGACGTCCGATGCACTTCAAGCAAAATGCCGTGTTTCGATCCCACGGAATATCTTTTCCAAGGTGTAAGCTCTGTTCAGCTGCGATCCGCGCTTCCGGCAACCGATTTATTCGCTGATAGACCCAAGACCTCCCACAGACGAGCGCATGCGCTTCACGCTCGCTGCTTCGCTGCGTCCGCGGCTTCGAGTCCCTTGCGCCTCGTAGAGAGAGTTCCGCGACATTTAGGACGACGTGCTTATCACCGAGATCCTTTAAGTACTTCTCCAGAATCATGAAAACATCGGCGACGGCGTCGGGTCGCTCACCCTCACATGCTTTGGCCAACGCTAGCGCGTTTCCCACCTGCGCTAGAGCAGAAGGATCGTACTGTCCTCGGCGCTCGATGAATTGTAGGATCGCGTTCAGGGCCTTAGCAAGCAAATCAAACCTGTCCAACCCTGTTACAGAATACGGCAGCTGTCGGACGGAATAGAGCCCTTGCTCGATCAACAACATTTTGGCCTCACCGGCGAGCGGCTCTAGAAGAGCCTCAGTCTCCGATTCAGGTGAACCGGTAGCTTCGGCAAGAATCGAGAGCGGCAAGCCCTCTCTAGTCAACTGCAGGATCATCAGGGCCGAGTTGACTTTCGGACCCAGATCCTCGAACGATATGGTCGGATGATCGTAAATTTGAATTCCAGCTTTGACGATATCCGCAACTAGATCGAGAATTGAAAAATCTCTGCGATAGGGAATTGCGCCTGCAAACTTATGAAAAAGGAAGTCGATCAATCGCTCAACCGCAGGTTCACCAACCAGTTGACGCGCAAATAGTCGAGTAGACCTCTGCAGTACGTCATCGGGCAGAGGTAAGATCGAAATTCGCGCCAGTGCTAGCTGAGGTGCTGACCCCAGAACGGTGAGAACTTCGTCGGAGGGATCGACGCCTTCAGAAGCGAGTTGCGCCCGAAATTTTGTCTCGTCGCTGCCCGACTCGATCGCGTTGCGGATGAGTTGATCGAGTGTAACAAGCGTAGGGCCACCACCGCGACCGTACGCGAGTTGGAATTGCGCCGCGTGATCAGTAACAGCGCGTTCGCGAACGTCTGCAAGCCAAGCCACTATTTCTCGCCGAGTCGGATTAAGCTTTGCCTCTATGAAGGTCAGCGGCGGCAGAATTCCCAGGTCCCACCTTGTGGTGTGGGCATCGACTACGCGAGGTTCCATCGATATTGAGCACGGTATATGGGGTGCTGAGAGGCTCTTCGAGATCAGTTCAAGTGAAAGAAACACAGCGAGATGAACTTGGTAATTTATACCACGTCCGGTCGCAGGGCCTCCCACGGCACCCGAAGCGGACTTGTCCGATTTTCGCGTGTCGCGCCTACGAGTTTCAGAACGGTGCGTCATACTGGGTGAAACCAGCTAACCCATTATACGCCTGTAGGTGGGACTGGAATAGCGATCGCTCGCGCAGGTCTGAACTGCGGCTAGTGCGCTGTCGGCTCGGCTGCCGGATGCATGCCATGCTGCGGGACTTCGTGGACTCCCCGCGGAGGGGGATCCTGGTGGAAACGGAACAAGTGATTCAGTGGGCCAGGGCCTTTGCCGATCGCGTAGGCCTTATCGATGGCCCTTGCTACGTAAACTTTCGCCAAAATTACCGCGTCGCGCAATTCCTGCCCCGACGCTAGCTGTGCCGCGATGGCCGACGAGAACGTGCACCCGGACCCATGGGTGTTGGTGTTCTTCACCGCCTCTCCATCCAGGATAAAGATCTCGCCTTTATCGCATAGGACGTCGGTGGGCCTTTCCAGATGACCGCCCGTCACCACCACCGCGCGCGCGCCCTGCTCGATCAGTTTTTGCGCGGCCAGCTTCATTCCCGCCACGTCTTTCACTTCCAACCCGGTCAAAAGCTCGGCCTCGAGAATATTCGGCGTAATCACCGAGGCGCGGCGCAAAAATTCGTCGCGCAGAAACTTCAAGCCGGCCGCGTCGATCAACTCGGCGTTGCCGGATGTGGATTTGGTCACCGGATCCAGAATTACGTGCACAAATTTATATTTGTCCAGAAATTCAGCCACCGCGACGGCATTCGCTTTGGTGCCCAGCATGCCGATTTTTACCGCGGCGATCGGCATGTCCTCCGCCAGCGCTTCCATCTGCGCACGAAGAATCGGCGCCGAGGTGCTGTGCACCGCGGTGACTCCCGAACTGGATTGCACCGTTAACGCGGTAACCGCCGCCACCCCATAGCAATTGTGCGCGGCAAAAGTCTTGATGTCGGCAGCCACTCCCGCGCCGCAGGAAGGATCGAATCCCGCGATCGTCAGCAGTATGGGCGGCCGTCCGTTGGCGTGATTGTTCAATTCCGTTGTTACTCCACTCAGGCACGAAGGCCGGCCGCTCGAATTTTTCAAGCGGACCGGCTCAATTGGAATGTACGCGCGTCTTCCTATCGCGCGCAAGAGTATTATTCGGCGAAGGAGCGCTATGAAACAGCAGGGAGAAAATTTAGGGGAATAGCCCGCGAACCAAGGTGGCGTCCGCCACGCGGCCGACGGCCAGAATATAAGCGCCGGTGCGCATGTGCGTTCGATTCTTGCGCGAGGCTTCGTAGACTTCGGTGAAAGCTCGCTTCATTACCACTTCAAGCTTGGCGTTCACGTCTGCTTCGGTCCACAACAAGCTCTGCATGTTCTGCACCCACTCGAAGTAGCTCGCGGTCACCCCGCCGGCGTTCGCCAGAATGTCCGGGAGCAGGGTGATGCCCTTGCGCGCCAGCACTTCGTCGGCGTGCGGCGTGGTGGGACCGTTGGCCGCCTCGGCCACGATCCGCGCTTTGATCTGCTCGGCATTGGCCAGGGTGATCACGCTCTCCAGCGCCGCAGGGACCAGGATGTCGCATTTCATGGTGAGAACGTCGTCGTTCGAAATGCGCGAAGTGCCGGGCATGCCCACCACTGTGCCGGCGCGGTCCTTATACCGCGCCGCTTTCAGTGGATCGATTCCGCGCGAATTGAATACCCCGCCGCGCGAATCGCTGATCGCGATCACCCGCGCTTTTTTCTCAGTAAACAGCCGCGCCGCCGTCGCCCCAGCGTTCCCGAATCCCTGAATGGCTACGGTCGCGCCTCGCAACGACATTTTTTTCAGACGGCACGCTTCTTCGCAAACAACCACCACCCCGCGCGCGGTCGCTTCGTGGCGCCCTTGGGATCCTCCGATGGAAATCGGTTTGCCGGTAACCACGCCCAGCGACGAATACCCCACCGTCATCGAATACGTGTCCATGATCCACGCCATGGTTTGCGCATCCGTATAAACGTCGGGGGCTGCGATGTCCCGGTCCGGACCGATAATCGGCAGAATTTCCGACGTGTACCGCCGCGTCATGCGCTCCAGCTCGCCCTTGCTCATGCGCTTGGCGTCGCAAATCACTCCGCCCTTGCCGCCACCGTACGGCACATTGACTGTAGCGGTTTTCCATGTCATCCAGGTGGCCAGCGCTTTCACTTCATCGAGCGTAACGCTGGGACTATAGCGAATGCCCCCCTTGGCTGGTCCCCGCGCAATGTTGTGTTGCACGCGATAGCCGGTAAAGACTTTGATCTGGCCGTTGTCCATCTTGGTCGGAATGGAAACTTCCAACACGCGCTTGGGAGTTCGCAGTATCTGACGCAGACCCTGGTCCAGCTTGAGATGTTCTGCGGCGAGATCGAACTGAATTTGGGCAATACGAAGGGGATTCAGATCCTCGCGCGGAACGATCCGGGGGATCGGCTGCGGAGCCGGCTTGGCAACAGTGGCCATCGTTACTCCTTACTCGTTGGGCCATGGCTGGAAGCCTGGCGAGTGGATCGTGCTTGGTGCGGGTAGTTGGTTGGTAACCCTAGCTAAAGGCGAAGTTTATGAAGTGTCCAATGGTATGTCAATGAAAACAAAGGTTTCCGGGCGGTTTTTCGGTGCCGGGCGGTTCGGGCAGGATGATGTCATCCTGAGACTTTCTGTAACTCATTATAGGTAATCAATATACGGTGACCAACACCCCTGGGGCGGATAGTAACTGATTGTCGAGGGGACCGTCATGCGGTACGCTTGGCGACTTGCGGGCCCAGCCGGGCAGGTCTTTAACAATCCACCGGCTGAACTGGCGCGTACTCTAGTTGCATAGTAACTGAGGCACAGTGGAGCTAGGCCCCAACGCAGATCTGCGAATGTCGGATCGAGCCCTGGTCGAACGAGTCGTAGCGCGCGACGAATCGGCGCTGGCGGCCATCTACGACCGGTATTCGGGAATGCTGCATTCCATGGTCATGCGGGTGCTACGGGACACACAGGCCGCCGAAGAGATTTTGCAGGATATCTTTTTTCAACTCTGGAATAACGCGGTCAAGTTCGACCCGGAGCGTGGATCGCTGCCTGGCTGGCTATTGGTGTCGGCGCGCAATCGCGCGATCTCGCGCTTGCGCCGCTTTCATCGGGTTGGCATGGAAGAGTTGGAAGAAAACATGGTAGTGGTTTCGTTCAATATAGAATCCAGCCTGTCGCAGGAACAGATGGTCCGCAGGGTGAAGGGTGCGATCGAGGAACTGTCGGAAGTGCAGAGACAAGCGGTGGAACTGGCTTTTTTTGAGGGCCTCACCCATACCGAAATTGCCGAGCGCACCGGCGAACCGCTGGGCACGGTGAAAACCAGGCTTCGCTCGGCGATCGAGAGCTTGAAAAAGACGTTCCGGCCCTGAGCAGGCCTTCGAGAAGTGCGCACAGTTGTGAGTGGTGGTTGAAAACAAAGAGATAAGAAACCGTGAATGGGCATCCAATTCGGGAAGAAGACTTCGACCTCTACGCTCTTGGGGTGATGGAAGGTGAAGAGCGCCAGGCGATCGAGGATCATCTGCAGGAGTGCGCCGACTGTTCGCGCAAGCTAGAAGAAGCGCGCGGCCGCATCGCTCTGCTGGCATTCTCGGTGCCCCAGGTTGCACCTAACCCGCGCCTTAAGGAGCGGTTGATGGCTCATGTGGGCGGGATGGCGCCGCGCTTCGAGCCGCAGGAGCAGCCTCCGTCCGCGGTGCCTGAGAAAACGTCGATTTTTGCCAGCCGCTGGTGGGCTGCGGTGCTTACTCCCCTAGTTTTTGGGTTGGCCACGGCCACGGCGATTCTGTGGGTCGATAACGAAGACCTGCAGAGGCAAGTGCGTTCGCTGCGTGCCTCGGCGCAAGAGCAACAGAATGAGCTGGCTGCGGCGCGAGGCGTCATCAACGCGGCCGCGGAGGTCGACACCCTCGCGGTGAACCTGGCGCCCCCACCCAACGTCAACGGCCGCGGAATGGTGCGCTACAGCGAGCGGCACGGCATGGTGCTGCTCAATGCGTTGCTTGCTCCGCTTCCCCCGGAAAAGACCTATCAGCTATGGCTGGTGCCAACGCAAGGAAACCCGGTTAGCCTGGGCATTTTCACGCCGGAGGACAACAACGGGTGGGCATACATGGTTTCTTCGGTTCCCGCGGGCACGAAAGCCAAAGCCTTTGCAATTACCGTAGAGCCTTCAGGAGGGGTTCCGCAACCGACCGGCCCGAAGGTACTGATCGGCCCGGTATCGTGAGGTCTTGCGGTCCCGCAGTTTGTTTCACGTGGAACACTTGAGCACAATGTTTCACGTGAAACATTCCCAGATTGGGAAAGTCCCAATTTGGGACTTTTAGGACCGCACGGGGATGCGGTCGGTACCCATGTAGGAGCGTAGAACTTCGGGGATTACCACGGAGCCGTCCGGCTGCTGATAGTTCTCGACGATGGCGATCCAGGTGCGGCCCACTGCCAGACCCGAGCCATTAAGGGTATGAAGGAACTCGCTCTTGCCACCCTTAGGCTTGAATCGGATTCCCGCCCGTCGCGCCTGAAACGCTTCGCAATTGGAACACGACGATATTTCCATGAACTCACCTGAGGAAGGCAGCCACACTTCAATGTCGTAGGTCTTGGCGGAGGCGAAGCCCATGTCGCCGGTGCCCAGCTGCAGGACGCGGTAATGCAGCCCCAATTTTTGCAAAACGTCTTCGGCGTCGCGGACCAGCAGTTCCAGCTCATCGTAGCTTTGTTCCGGGCGGCTGAATTTGAACATTTCGACCTTTTGAAATTGGTGCTGGCGTTTCAGGCCTCGGGTGTCTTTGCCAGCGGCGCCCGCCTCCGAGCGGAAGCACGCGGTCCATGCGCACAGGCGAAGAGGAAGAGAATCGGCGTCGAGCGTGTCGTCGCGGTGGAGACTGGTGAGTTCGACTTCGGAAGTAGGAGTGAGCCAAAGATCGGTGCCTTCCAGACGAAACATCTCCGCGGCAAATTTTGGCAACTGGCCGACGCCGGTGAGGGACGCGGAGTTCACGATGAAGGGCGGCAGCACCTCGGTGTAGCCGTGGGCCCCGGTGTGCAGATCGAGGAAGAAATTCGCAAGCGAGCGTTCCAGGCGCGCGCCCAGCCCCATGTAGACGGCGAAACGCGCCGCGGCCATTTTCACGCCGGCTTCCAGGTTCAGGATTCCGGTCCGTTCGCCGATTTCCCAATGCGGCAGCGGCGTGAAATCAAATTTCGGCGGGGCGCCCCAGCGGCGAACTTCCACGTTGCCTTCCGCGCCCTTGCCCACGGGCACCGAACTGTGTGGAATATTCGGCACCATCAGCAGAAACGCGCGCAGTTTTTCATCGAGCTGAGTTATACGCTCGTCGGACTGTTTCACTTCCTCGGATACCTGCTTCATCCGCGCGAGGATGGCGGAAGCGTCCAGCCCGGCCTTCTTCGCACGCGCAATCTCCTCGTTGGCTTTGTTCCGTTCGGCCTTAAGCCGTTCGGTGGAGGTAATGATTGAGCGTCGCTCGGCGTCGATTTCGCGGAAAGCGGCCAGATCCAGGGAGAGGCCCCGGTTTCGGGCCATTTGATCCATGGCGTCGAGATGTTCGCGAAAAAATCCTAAGTCATGCATGAGTGAAAACAGGATACCTTAAGTGCGTTCGCACTTGGCGCAGAAAACCAGCGGGAATTCCTGGAACTAATAAAATTCGCTTTCATTGGCTCGACGATCAGCGCGATGGCTGAGCGCGTGATAAAATTGGGGCATCCAATATGAATCGAACTGTTTATATCGTTGCGGCGGTGCGCACCCCAATCGGAAAATTTGGCGGGGCGCTGGCCGAATTCACCGCCCCCGATCTGGGAGTGTTCGCGGTGCGAGCCGCGCTGGAGCGCGGGTTCGGGCTTCCGTTGCCGCCCGAGCGGACGCCGGGGGAAGGCCCGGAAATCGACATGCCGCGGATCGTAGCCGGCGGCGCCGTGCCGGATCTGCCGTGGCGAGTGAACGAACTTATCTTCGGAAACGCGCGCCCAGCCGGCCTGGGCCCCAATCCAGCGCGCCAGATTGCCTGGCGCGCGGGCCTTGGGGACGATGTGCCGGCATTCACGATAAATATGGCGTGCGCCTCCGGATTGCGATCGGTAATGCTGGGTTGGCAGCAAATTCTTTCGGGTGAAGCGGAAATTGTGGTGGCCGGCGGTGCGGAATCGATGAGCCGGGTGCCCTACTTGGTTGAAGCGCGGTGGGGATTTCGAATGGGGAATCAACCGCTGATCGATTCGATGTACCGCGACGGCTTTCTATGCCAGATCTCGAAAATGATAATGGGAGAAACGGCCGAGGTGCTGGCCGAAAAATACCAAATTACGCGGGAGGAACAGGACAAGTTCGCACTGGAAAGCCATCGTCGCGCCACGCGTGCGACAGGCGCAGGAGATTTCAATGCGGAGATAGTTCCGATCGAGCGCACCGACAAGAAGGGGAAAGTAACGCGTATTGATAGCGACGAGCATATCCGCGCGGACGTGACGCTCGAAGCGCTGGCTAAGCTTCCTCCGGTATTCGGCCAGGCAGGAGGCGCTGCCGGAACGGTGACCGCGGGCTCGTCCAGCGGAATCACCGACGGGGCCGCTGCGGTCGTGCTGGTGAGCGAGGAAAAACTGCGCAGCCTGAATCTCACTCCTCTGGCGCGCATTGTGGACGCCACGGCTTGCGGAGTGGATCCCCGGGTAATGGGCATTGGGCCGGTCCCGGCGGTGCGGAAGCTGATGGCCCGCACCGGAACTGCCATCTCGGATTACGCGGCGGTGGAGCTCAACGAAGCTTTTTCCGCGCAAGTGCTGGCCTGCGATCGCGAACTGCACTTCGATCTGGCCCGCCTGAATCCCAACGGGGGCTCCATCGCCTTGGGGCATCCCATCGCCTGCACTGGAGCCCGGATCCTGGCAACCCTGGTCCACCATCTGCGCCAGCCGGGGAGACTTAAAGGGGTTGGAAACAAGGTAAACAGGGGGTTGGCTACTTTGTGCGTCTCCGGCGGATTCGGTGTAGCGATGGAAATCGAAGCGCTTTAAGCTGGAACCATCGTTTCGGAGCCTCACAATGATTGAAGAGTTTCGAATGGCCCAGGAATTTGGGACCATGCCCGCCCCCAAGGTGGAGGAGTTCCAGTTCCTGCGGTACCGGTTGGACGGCGAAGTGGCGCGCCTCACCCTGGACCGCCCCGAACACAACCTGTTGAACGAGCGGATGCTGAACGAGATCGCCGCGGCCATCAATTCGCTCTCCGACAACAAGGTGAAGTTGATCGTGATCGATTCCGCCGCGAGCGCATTTTGCGGCGGGATTGAGATCGGCGAGTACACCTCCCGGCGCGTTTTCCAGCTGGTGGATGCTTTCCAGAACGCGTTTCTGGCAATGCTGAATACTGCCAAGCCGGTGCTGGTGGTGGTTAATGGACCGGCGTTTGGCGGCGGCGCGGAATTGGCGGTGCTCGGCGACCTGGTGATTGCCACGCCGAAAGCTCGATTCGCGCAACCGGAAATCCGGCTGGGGGTTTTCCCTCCGCTCTCGGCGGTGATCCTGCCGCACATCCTGGGGACCAAGCTCGCTTTGGAGTTGGTGCTCACCGGCGAGGCGATCACAGCGGAACGGGCGCGAGACATCGGCTTGGTGAACTGGCTGGTGCCGGAAAATCAACTCGAGAAAACTGTGGAGCAACTGATCGCCAAGGTGTGCGCCCAGTCCGGACCGGTGCTTTCGATGGCCAAGAAGGCGATCCTGGGAAGCGTGGGCATGCCGCTGCGGGAAGGCGTGAAGAGCTCGATGAAAGTTTTCCTGAACGAGCTGGCGGAACTGGAAGATTCGCAGGAAGGCCTGCGAGCGCTGGTGGAGAAGCGCGCGCCGAAGTGGAAGAATCGCTAGGCCCCGCCGAGATTGCCGTAGCGAACCAGTGATAGTGCAACTGCGGGATGAATCTTCGAGCGGCCGTGGCGTTGGTTGACACTTTCCTGGGACGGAAATACACTCGCAGATGATATTGAGTTGAATCCGAGAAACTTTCTGCAAACAACGTCCACCGATCTGGTCAGTTCCTCGCAGGTTCTTGGTCGGAGTCTGGGAAATTTTTTTCTGCGCGGCGTCTCCTGATGCATTTTCCAAAAGCCTACTTGCCCATTCTGATCGTCGCGCTCACTTTCACCGTCACCGCCTCGGTGGCGCAGGCGAGCCAGTCTCCGGCGCCTGCCCAGGCGGCTGAGCCCAAACCCGCTACGCAGTTTACGGATGAGCTAGGGCGCAAGGTGACGGTGGCGACCGAAGTGCGGCGCATCGTGTCGCTGGCTCCCAATCTCACCGAAACGGTTTACGCGCTGGGTCTGCAGGAGCGGCTCGCCGGCGACACCGACTATTGCGATTACCCAAAAGAGGCGACGGCCAAGCCGCACGTGGGCGGACCGATGAGCCCCAGTATTGAGGCGATCGTGGCGCTGCACCCGGATCTGGTTCTGGCCACGACTTCGATCAACCGGATACAAACCGTGGCGGCACTCGAACGCGTCGGAATCGCGGTGTACGTTTCCGATCCGCACTCGGTGGAAGGACTTCTGGCAGGAATTCGGAAGATCGCCGACATCACCGGTGCCAGCGCTTCGGGGAAATCGATAGTGGACGATTTGCAGGCGCGTTTGGATTCGCTGCATGCCTCGCTGAACGGCAGCACTCCGTCGCGGGTGCTTTTCATCGTGTGGTCCAGTCCGTTGATCAGCGTTGGCCAGGGCACTTTTATTGCCGACGCGTTGAAATGGGCAGGCGCGGAATCGGTGGTGAAGTCGACCAAGAACTGGCCGGAGATGAGCATGGAGGAAATCGTGCGCCTGCGGCCTGAGTATCTGATTTTCGCGCGAGGACACGATGATCCGGATGCGGGTAACCTGGATGTATTGCGCACGCGGCCGGTTTATCGGGATTTGAAGCCCGTGCGCGATGGTCACGTGGTCTCGGTCAGCGATTCGATCGACCGCCCA
Organism: uncultured Acidobacteriota bacterium; assembly: GCA_963725655.1. Classification (GTDB taxonomy): domain Bacteria; phylum Acidobacteriota; class Terriglobia; order Acidiferrales; family UBA7541; genus CAVRXT01. The sequence goes on from CAVRYY010000003.1 coordinate 128,696, forward strand.
GCCCCTCGCATGATCGATGCAATCGAAGCGCTCGCGCATCAACTTCACAGTGCCGCGTTCGTCACGCGCCAGCACGATTCCGGAACGCGGGCGGAGAGATTTGCGTCTATGGCGGGCGCCAGCGGCAAGGAAGGGTGCCCATGCGGCCTCTAACGCCGCGCCGGCTGCTGAGCGTCTGCGCCATTCTTGCCGGGATTCTGTTTGTCACGGTGGTGCTCTCGCTGCGACTTGGCGCTTATTCGATATCTTCGGGCGACATCGTGATGACGCTGATCAATCGGGTGATCGGGCGAACCAATCAGATTCCGAGCGAATTCAACCTGGTGGTTTTTGGTTTGCGCCTGCCGCGCATCGCGCTAGGAATTCTGGTGGGGGCCTCGCTCTCGGTTGCCGGCGCCGGATTTCAGGCGCTGCTCCGCAACCCGTTGGCCGATCCTTACGTTTTGGGGGTATCGAGCGGCGCGGCCCTGGGCGCGATTCTGAGCCTGAGCTTGGCTCCGCATTCTCCGCTGGCCATGCAAGGCGCGGCGTTCCTGGGCGCTGCGGGAACTATCGCTGCCGTTTATTTTCTGGGCCGCCGGGGGGGGCAGCTCGACAGCTCGACGCTGCTGCTGGCCGGAATTATTTCGGCATCCTTTCTCTCCGCTATTATTTCGTTTCTGATGACCACACTTGCCGGGCGGGACCTCCGCGGCATGGCGTTCTGGTTGATGGGCGACCTGTCGTCGGCGCCTCCGGCCGATCCCGGGCGGTGGTTTGGCTGGCTATTCTTTGTTTTCTTCATCGCGGCGGGTGCGATCTACACCACCGCTTCGGACCTGAATCTGATTCTGACCGGGGAGGAAGAGGCGCGGCATCTGGGCGTGCACGTGGGGCGAGTAAAATTGGTGGTCTACGTATCAGCGTCGCTGCTGACCGGATTGGCGGTTTCTGTGAGCGGCGCGATCGGCTACGTAGGATTGCTGGTGCCGCACGTGATCCGGATGATTTTTGGATCGGATTACCGGTTGTTGATTCCGGCCACCGCGATCGGCGGCGCGATCGCGATCGTCTTTGCGGATACGCTGGCGCGCATGGTGGTCGCTCCCACCGAGTTGCCAGTCGGCGCGATGACGGCACTTGCCGGCGCTCCGGTGTTTATCTATTTACTCCGGCGGAGAATGCGATGAGCGGCGCAGCCGATTCCGCCAGGGGGGCAGGATCGAGTATCGGGAGTGGCTCGTTTCCGCCGGGATCCGGACAAAATCCCGCGCGGGTGCTGGTCGAGCAGGCCACTTACGCTTACGCAGCCACCGATCGCGATGCGCCGGAGTTCACGTTAGGTCCGATCAGTTTTGAAGGGGATCGCCGCGAAGTGATTTCCATCCTGGGACCGAATGCCAGCGGGAAATCGACGATGCTGAAGCTGCTGGCCGGCGTGTTGAAACCGCTCTCGGGGCGGGTGCAGATTGACGGCAGCGACGCGAGCGAACTCGACCCACGCGTCCGCGCCCAGCGAGTCGCACTGGTGCAGCAAGAGAGCGCGCTGCTGTTTCCGCTGCGCGTTTGGGAATACGTGCTGCAGGGGCGCTACCCCTACGGCCGGCGCCTGCGTTTCCAGAGCGCGCAGGATTGCCGGATGGCCGAAAACGCATTGCTGCAAGTGGGCGCCGACGATCTGCGCGACCGCTGGATGGAACAGCTCTCCGGCGGCGAAAAACAACGCGTAATTCTGGCACGCTCGCTGGCCCAGGAACCCGCGCTGCTCTTACTCGACGAGCCCACCCAGCATTTGGATATCGGCGGAAAAGTGGAGCTGCTGCGGCGCTTGCGCCGCCTAGCCGACGAAAATCGTTTCACCGTAATCGTGGTGACTCACGAACTGAATCTCGCCGCCGAATTTTCCGACCGCATCGTGCTGCTGCACAAGGGAAAGTGCATGCGGACCGGCGAGCCTACCGAGGTCTACCAGCGCGACCTGCTGGAGCAGGTGTTCCAGGCGCCACTTGAAGTGCATCTGAGCGTAACCGGGAAGCCGCGAGTGTTAGTCCGCGATCCGGATATTGCGGCGGCGCGGCCGGGGTGGACCATCGACTCGAACTGAACCACCACGGAGGAGGGACATCACTGGCCCATTGAAACCACATGGTGGGGATCTTCGCGATTGCCTGCGTCTTTGAAGGGAGCGGAATGCTGGTTGAGAGATGGAGGAAGAAATGAACGCAGACCAGGAATTCATTCTAGCGACGTATGGCGCCTTTGCCGTGCTGTTCTGATTGCGGGATACATGTACAAATCGATACGCGATTATCGAGAACGGCGTAGGAACCCCACGCTACCGTTTCCTGCAGAGAAGCGCGCGACGAATTCGCTCTGACGCGTCAAACGACTGGCCCTAATATGCGGCTCGCCGGACTAATCCATAGGATCGCGGTTCAACTTTAGATTACCTCAGTGACTTTTTGCCTCTCCTGCGGTTCTACCACCAGCCGAATGCTATAATCGTCAGCTTATTATGACGCGCACCACACAAGAAACTGCGGCGCTGGCTCCCGATGTTCTCGCGCGTTACGAAGCGGTGATTGGGCTGGAAGTGCACGCGCAATTGGAGACGCTGACCAAAGCCTTTTGCGGCTGCTCCACGCGCTTTGGCGATGCACCGAATCAAAATACGTGCCCGGTGTGCCTGGGCCTGCCCGGCGCGCTACCGGTGCTGAACCACCGCGCGCTGGATTTGGCGTTGCGCGCATCGCTGGCGCTGCATTTGGAGATTCAGGAAAAATCGCGGTTCGCCCGAAAGAACTACTTTTATCCCGATCTGCCGAAGGGCTACCAGATTTCGATGTACGAATTGCCGCTGGCCACGGCGGGCTGGCTGGAAATTGAAGTGGAAGGCGCACGCCGGCGGATCGGAATCACCCGCTTGCACATGGAAGATGACGCGGCAAAAAATCTGCACGAGGGCTTTGCCGATTCCGATCGCTATTCCTATATCGACTACAACCGGGGCGGCGTGCCGTTGATCGAAATCGTCTCGGAACCCGACCTGCGCACCTCCGCGGAAGCCTACGCCTATCTCACCACTCTCAAGCAGATCCTCGAATACACTCAGGTGAGCGATTGCAATATGGAGGAAGGTTCGCTCCGCTGCGACGCCAACGTCAGCGTCCGGCTGCGCGGCGAAACCAAGCTGGGTACCAAGGCCGAAGTGAAGAACCTGAATTCGTTTCGCTACCTCTCGCACGCCCTGGACTTCGAAATCGATCGGCAGATCAAGCTGATTGAATCGGGCGGTAAAGTGGTGCAGGAAACGCGGCTGTGGAACGTAGCAGCCGGCCGCACCGAGGCGATGCGCTCCAAGGAATTCGCGCACGACTACCGCTACTTTCCCGAACCCGATCTACTGCCGGTGCGGGTGACCTCGGCCGTTATTGAAGAGGTTCGCGCCGGAATGCCGGAGCTCCCGGACCGCCGCCGCGAAAGATTCGTGAGCGACTACGGAATTTCGCCCTACGATGCGGGCGTGCTTACCGCAACGCGCGCTTTGGCCGACTATTTCGAAGCGGCGGTGCGCGCCGGCGCCCCGGCGAAATCCACGGCCAACTGGATTTCCACCGAGGTGCTGCGCTGGTTGAAATATTCGGGTAAGGAGATTTCGGGTTGCCCGGTGAGCCCCGCCACGCTGGCGGATTTGCTTGCCAAGGTGGAACGCGGCGCAATTACCGCGGCAAACGGAAAACAGGTTTTGGGCAAGATGTTCGAAACGGGCAGAAGCGCGGATGAAATTATTGCGACGGATGGTCTGTCGCAAATCAGCGACGCATCTTCGATCGAGCCCATCGTTCGCGCGATCATCGCCAAAAACGCCGAGAATGTGGCAAAGTATCGCAGCGGGAACGAAGGCGTGTTTAAGTTCTTCGTGGGGCAGGTGATGCGCGAGACTCGCGGGCAGGCCAATCCTCAGTTGGTGAACGAAGTGGTGAAGCGCATGTTGGACGCAGCGAATTGACGCCCTCGGGGAGCCACGTGTTAAAGGAAGGCGACCGAGCGCCGGATTTCCAGGCCTTAACCGACGACGGAAGCCCTATTTCGCTTGCGGGATTCCGCGGCAAGAATGTGATCCTGTATTTTTTCCCCAAAGCGAATACTCCCGGTTGAACGCACGAAGCGTCCGAGTTTCGTGACGCCCTCAAGAAATTCGAAAAGCACAATGCGGTGGTAATCGGCTGCAGCGGCGGCGATGCGGAAGCGCATGCCAAGTTCAGCGCGCGTTTCAAGTTGAACTTTCCGCTGATACCGGATACCGATTTTAAAGTGCTGGAATTGTACGGCGCGCGGCGGATGAAAACTTTTCTGGGGAAATCATTCCTGGGAATCGTGCGCAGCACTTACTGGATTGATGCGGAGGGAATCGTGCGGAAGATCTGGCACAGCGTAAACCCCAAGGGCCATGCCGACGAAGTGCTGGCGGCGATGGATGGAGAGTAGTTGTCGGAGTATGGCACGCGTACCACGTTGTCGAGCGTTTGGAGTAGGTGAGGCTACGATCTGCCAGTTTCGGGGTACAGCGGACGCGGAGCCCGCTCCCCGCCCACCGGCGCTTCCACCACCTTGGGTTGCTGATGTTCTCCCTTTTCGTCGTACCGCCCGAAGATCATCTTTCCCGCCGTTGTTTGATGGACGGAAGTGACGGTGATATCCACGGTCTTGTTGATCATCTTCCGTGCGCCGTCAGCCACCACCATGGTGCCGTCATCCAGGTAGGCCACGCCCTGGTTGTACTCCTTGCCCTCGCGAAGAATAAATACCCGCATGGACTCGCCGGGCAAAACCACGGGTTTCAACGCATTGGCAAGCAGGTTGACGTTCAGGATTTCGATTCCCTGCAGCGTGGCCACTTTGTTCAGATTGAAATCGTTGGTGACAATCTTGGCGTCGTAGCGCTTGGCCATTTCGATCAACTTCATGTCCACGTCCGGAATGTGCTGGAAATCGTCATCGGCGATCTGCACGTCGAGATTCGGCATCTTCTGAATTCGCTGCAGCACTTCCAAGCCCCGGCGGCCGCGCTGGCGCTTGAGCGGATCGGCTGAATCGGCCACCAACTGCAATTCGCGCAAGACGAAATGGGGAATAATCAGTGTGCCGTCGAGAAACTGAGCCTCGCCAATATCGGCGACCCGGCCATCGATAATCACCGACGTATCGAGCACCTTGCAGGTGTGCTTGCTGCCCTTTTCGCTCCCGAACAGTCCCCCTAGAGCTGCGAGGTTCAGCATGTCGCCTTTGTTGGCGCCCAGTACTAGACCTATGTAGGCCATGACCAGAAACGCCGCCAGGCTGATGAACGACCTGGTGCTCACCGGCATGGAGGTGTGGGAAAGGACCAGGGTGGTGAGATAGGCGCCGGTTAGACCCAGAATCGATCCTATAGCCGCCCCGATCAAGCGGCGCAAGCTGGCACGGCGCAAGCGCACTTCGAATAGAATTACGGCGACGGCGAACACAAACCCGGCAAGGGAAGCGACCAGGGGAGACAAGGTAAACGGTCGAAAGTGGTATCCGGCTCCGGTACATATCGCGGTGAACACCAAACGGATCGCGAGCATGTCCCAAAACGTGCCGACATGTTGACCGAGGGAGCGGGCGAGTAGAACTGGCTTCGCGTGTGCAGGGGCGCCGGTGCCTTCGGCAGCCGATGGCTGTGGTGGAACAGGAAGATTGCGCGGCATAGAACCTCAATGAATCGTGCGGCGTCGATTTTCGACGCCTAGGATATGATTTTCAATCTTCGGCCTTATCGCATTATGAGACTGCCGGCCGATATGTACGTTCGAGACGTATGAACTGAACTCAAGAAATTATGACCCTAAGTATAGCATCGGGATTGCGCATTCAACCACCTTCGAAGGGGCTCTTGCGTAAGTGCACACAGTAGTAGTAGTCCTGATGCCAGGGGTAGGGGCTGGGGCGTAAGAGGGGTCTACTACTTGGTTTTGGAGGGCTTTCCGGAGACCCGACGGCGAAGTTTCTCGAGCATTTCTTCGAGGCGATGGCTGGTGTTCACCGGGTACCGGGCCGGCCTGGCGATCTGCCTGTATTTCTGCGGAAGCCGGGCGAGGGCGGATAAACATCGCTCCCGCGCTTCGCTTACGGTTGCTTTCGGGATTAGCCGCTTGCCATCCTTCATCACCGGGATCAGGAGCGCCAGCCCGTCGTGGGCGGGTTCGTCTTCCAAGGCGATTCGGTCTCCCGCCCAATTTCCGGAAGCGTCGCTGAATCGGAAGACTTGCTTCCGGCCGGGGTAGGTGACCTTGGCGGAGCTCAGCTTGGCGGCACCCTGAATCTTTCCCGCGCGCTCGACTTCCACGAGTTTGTAGACCAGATTCAAATGCGGGGCATCGCCCGGCGTCGCCAGTGCCGTCCCCACACCGAATGAGTCGATCTGCGCGCCTTTTTTGAGCAAAGCGGTGATTTTGTACTCGTCGATGTCTCCGGAGGCGAACACCTTCACATCTTTCCATCCCGCGCGGTCCAGCGACTTGCGGATCCATCGGCTGTCTTCGGCAAGATCGCCGCTGTCGATGCGCACGCCGGCGGGCTTGCGGCCCATCTCGATTATTTTTCGTACGGCCGCGCGAACGTCGTAGGTATCCAGCAAGAGCACGGCGTGTTCGGGAAACGCATCCAGAAAATGAGCGAAAGCCTCTTTCTCATCCTCGTGGGCCATCACCCAGGAATGGGCCTGCGTTCCGTAGGTGGCCATATCAAATTCCTGGCCTGCGAGCACGTTCGATGTGCCTACCGCGCCGCCAATCGAAGAGGCGCGTGCTGCCAAAAGACTGGCGGCCGGCCCGTGAGCGCGGCGTGCGCCGAATTCCACAATCTGGCGGCCTTGCGCGGCGGTGACCACCCGCGCCGCTTTGCTGGCGATCATGGTCTGAAAGCTGAGGGTCGCGAGCAAATACGTCTCCATGATCTGGCCCTCGATAATGGGCGCGGTGATGCGCAAGAGCGGCTCGCCGGCAAATGCGAGGGTTCCCTCAGGCATGGCCCACACGTCGCCGGTAAACCGGAAATCGTGCAGGTAATCGAAAAAGTCATCGCGAATATTTCGGAAAGTAGGGTGGCGCCGCAAGAAACTAATTTCGTCGGAAGTGAAGCGGACCTTTTCGAGGAACTCGAGGGCCGGTTCCAAGCCCGCGGCGACGAGGTAATTTCGGTGGGGAGGCAGATGGCGAACGAACAACTCGAAAGTGGCGCGGGCGTCGAAGCGGGTCTGCAGGTAGCCTGCAGCCATCGTCAACTCGTACAGATCGGTGAGTAGCCCGGAGTATTCGCGCATGCTGCTATGGTTTGGGAAATCGCCGCACCGTCAACCGCGGCGAGCCGTCAATCCTCCATCGACCACCAGCGTTTGTCCGTTGATGTAATTATCCGGCTCGAGCAGGAATCGCACTGCCCGGGCAACGTCCTCGGCACGTCCAAAGCGCGGCACCGTGCCACTTTCCACGTATCGATCGTACTTTCCCGATTGCACGCTGGACGCCGCCATTCCCGCCGTTGTTGCTCCGGGCGCGACCAGATTTACTCGCGTGTTGTTCCATTGCTGCGCCAGGATGCGCGCGGCGTGTACCAGCGCCGCTTTCGGCGCCGCATAGTTCACGCTGCCGGGGAACGGCGCCACCGCTTGCATCGACGCGATCAGAACGATTCCGCCTCCCCCGCCTCGCTCTAGAATCTCGCCGGCATCGCGGGCGAAAAGCAGCGGAGCGGTAAAGTTAGCTTCGAGCGAAGCCGCCATGGATTCGCGATCGAGCTCCGCCAGCGGCACGCGAGCCGGGTCGCCTGGGAAAATTACGGCACCGGCAAACGAATGCGCGGAGCCGGTCAGCGCGTCGAAATATCGGGTGCGAACCTGGGGATCCGCCAGTTCACCTGCGATCAGCACTGGCGCAATCGCATCCGGAAATTCAGACTGGATTTGACGCTGCAATGCCCGCGCGCGCGATTCGTTCGACCGGTAGCCAAGGATTAGCCGGGCCCCTTCGCGCGCCAGCAGAATTGAGGTTGCGGCGCCCAAGCCGCCGCTGCCGCCGGCGACGATAATGGATTTGCCGGCGAGCGCTCGGTCCGGAAAATCGAATCGGAACGTCTGCTCGCGGCGCGCGCGCGCCGCATCCCAGTATTTTGATGGCATAAGAGCGGTTGCCAAACTTCACGGTTACCGATAGAAACCGTCGGAAAAGACAAAACCCCCAAGCCTCTGCGTCGTTTCCGACACAGAGCCAGCCTGGGGGCTTGGTCTCGAATCTCTGCGCCGAACCTACTTCAGGACGGCGTCTTTGAATGCCTTGGCGGCTCGCAACCGAACCACCGTTTTTGCCTTGATCTTGATAGTCTCGCCGGTTGCAGGATTCCGACCCATCCGCGCCTTGCGATGCGCCTTGACCGCGCGACCCAGCCCGGGGATGACAAATTTCCCCGTGCCCTTGGTTTCTTTCACTGCGAGGTTGAATAGCTCTTCGAAGAATTGTCCGGCGGTCTTCTTCGTCGTGCCGGTTTTGCCGGCGAGGTGCGCTACGATCTTTGACTTACTCAGCGGATTGGCCATCGACTTGGAATCTCCTCCTCAGAAGATAATTGAGATGATGCGATCCCAGTGGCCCAGGATCAGCAAGGCACTATAGCTGTCCCATCCCCTTTATTCAAGTGAAAACGCGGGAAAGGGCCGATAAATCAGGGTTTTCTCAAACCGCTGGATTTCGCCTCAATTCGCCGGTTGCGTTTCACTCTGCTACGCGCGCGCCAAACTCTCGTAAAAGAGCGCCACCGAGCGGATCCCGCCGTAATAGTTCTCCAGCGAGAGATGTTCATCCGGCGCATGCGCGTTTTCGTCGGGCAGCCCGAATCCCAACAGCACGCACGGAACCCCGAAGGTATCGTGCATTTGCGTTACGAAAGGAATGGAGCCGCCTTCGCGAATAAAAACGGCCTTTTTCCCAAATCCCCGCTGCAGCGCTTCGCGCGCCTTCTGGAAAATGGGATGCGCGTGCGGCGCCACCCACGGTTTGCTCTGGCTGAGAACTTCAAAGTTGCACTTCACGGTTTTCGGCAGCAACTGGCGAATATAGCGTTCCACTTGCTTGGCGATCTTCGCCGGATTTTGGCTGGGAACCAGACGCGTAGAGATTTTCGCATACGCTTTAGCGGCGATTACCGTCTTCGAGCCTTCGCCCTGGTAGCCGCCCCAGATGCCGTTGAGCTCCAGCGTGGGCCGGGCCCACAAACGTTCCACGATCGTGTAGCCCGCTTCCCCCGCCAGCCCCGGCGCACCCACCGTTTTCCGAAATTCCTTTTCTTTGAACGGCAGGCTATTTAGGGCTTTGCGGTCGGCAGCCGATAGTTTGTCAACGTCATCGTAAAATCCGGGCACGGTAACCCGAAACTTTTTGTCGTGAAGCTTGGCGATCATCTCGGCCAGGATGGTGATCGGATTAGGAGCCGCGCCGCCAAATACCCCCGAATGCAAATCCTGCTTGGCCCCGGTGATTTCCACCTGAAAGAAATCCAAGCCCCGCAGGCCATAGGTGATCGAGGGCACACCGGGTCCGAGCATACTCGTATCGGACACCACCAGCGCGTCCGCTTTCAGCCGGTCGCAATTTTTCTGCACGAAGTCCCACAGATTCACGCTGCCCACTTCCTCTTCGCCCTCGAGCATCACCTTCACGTTGATCGGTAATTCTCCCCGCGTTTTCTGCAGCGCCTCCAGGGCCTTCAGGTGGATATGCACTTGACCCTTGTCGTCGGCGGTTCCGCGCCCATACAAATTTCCGTTACGTACTTCGGGCTCAAACGGCGGCGAAGTCCACAACTCCAGTGGCTCCGGCGGCTGCACGTCGTAGTGTCCGTAGAAAAGCACCGTCGGCCGGTCCGGCCTTTGCGGGGATTCCCCGTAAACCAGGGGATGCATTTTCGTCGGCACGATTTCCACTTTTTCCATGCCCGCCGGCTTTAACTGTTGCGATAACCACTGCGCGGCGCGCTCGATGTCGGGCTTGTGTTCGGTCTTGGTGCTCACGCTGGGGATACGCAGGAATTCCTTTAAATCGTTTAGATGTTCTTCACGGTGGCTTTCGATATATGGCAGAAGATCCATGATTCCCCCAGACAACGGGAAACATTATGCACCCGAACAGGACGTTTTCGACACTGGCAACGTAACCTGCGGTTGACTCGCCTTGTTCCAAAATGCACCATTGCTGGGTGAGCACCAATTCCCAAACGATCGAGAAGTCCCAGAGCGACCGCCGCAGTTCGCGTGTCTTCATGCGCATTCCGGTGCGCGCAGCGGGGCTCGATCTACAGGGCCGCCGTTTCCGGGAGAACAGCCAGACCATAGTGGTGAGCGCTCACGGGGGATTGTTGTACCTGAATGAATCGCTCGAAATGGGCGTCCAGCTCACACTCATCAATCCGGTCACCGAAGAAGAACAGGAATGCCGGGTCGTTTTTCTCGGCGACGCTTCTGATAAAGGACAACGTGTCGGCGTCGAGTTTTTGTATCCTTCGCCCCACTTCTGGGGCGTCGAATTCACCCCAGCTGATTGGTCCGGTCGTCCCGGTCCTCCGCCTCACTAATTTTTTCTGATTCTGCGATTCTCCCATTTCCGCTCAAAGACGAGCGAATTGCCTGTGCCGTTATCACCCAGCGGTGATTTGTGCCCATGCTCGTCCTACGGACGTTCGTGGAGTTCAGAGAACTAAAGAATTAGCGGAGATTGAGCGTCCCGGAAAGCGCTCCACGCGCCTTTGATCGTTCCGCGATTTGCCATCCAGGCTGGCCGCCTATTGCAAATCAGCCTGGGTCAATTTCACTGCGCACCCGCCGGTGACGCTCAAGTCTGTATTGTTGGCGCAACTCGCGCCGGCCTGCAGAGCATTGAAATAAATGCTGGAGGCTTGCGCGGCGGAGCTGTCGTTATCCACAATCATCCCGCTAGGGCCTGAGCCTTCTGTAACCACGGCGCCGACTCCTCCCGGGAAGCCTGACGTCATGTTCGCCGAACCCAGGTTCGATTGATTACTCTGGTAAGCGCCCACGAAGAGCCAGTCAATGGCGGTGGTCGCGTTATAAAATTCGGTGAGCGGGGCCCATTCAGCCCCCGGGCCACCCCCAGCACCAAAACTGTATGCCGGGGTTCCCCAGTTCATTACTCCGCCCGCGCCAAAGGTGACACCATAGATTTCGATATCTCCAGTGGTTGACGAGTTAGCGCTGCAAGGCTGGCTTACCGAACCGGTGACTCCTCCGACCAAGATCTCTTGAGCCTGGCATCGATTGGATAATCAATCCCAATGCGACCAGAGTGAACAAGATAAGGCGACTTCGAGACGAGGCTTTAGTAGGCATTTTTTAACTCAAGGGCTCAGGGACCTAATGAACCGGCTGAGGCTCCGGACTTGCAGCGGGAGTGGTCACCGTCTGACGGGAAGATCGTTTGTTTTCGTAAAGGGCGCGATCAGCAGCCTCGAGAAATTCCGCAGGCTTCTGGCCACGTTCGTATTCTCTCCAACCGGCCGAAAAGGTTACGCCCACGCTTTCGCCGGCGATATCAATTCGAAAAGGAAGTAGCCGCGCCAGAATGAACTGCAGCTGCTTTAAGTCGCAATCCGGCAGCAACAACATGAATTCATCGCCGCCAAGCCGCGCGGCAAGGTCCGAACCGCGAGTCGCCTTTTTCAAATGGTCCGCAAACGCCCGCAAAACCGCATCACCCGCGGGGTGCCCGTGCTGATCGTTAATCTGCTTGAAACCGTCCAGGTCCAGCAACAGTAGCGTCAACGGGCTGGCTTTTCTCTGTGCCCGCGATACTTCCGCTTCCATTCTGGGCTCGGCAAAGCGCCGGTTGTGAAGCCCGGTGAGAGGATCGAACATCGCCAGCCTGTAAAGGGTCTCGGCGCTGGCCTGCTTTTCCTGGATTTCCGAGCATAGCCTTTTGATCCGGAGTTGCTGCCATAGGGAGTAAATCGTGAAGAGCAGTACCAGGCCCACCAGCCCGCGCATCGCCAGATTCAGATTCAGCTTGGGAAAGGTTTCCTCGCCACGGAGCAGACTCGGAAGCGAGAACGACATGATCGCGCTGGTCAGCAAGAGCACAATCACTACCGTGTTCGACCACGACCACCAATTCCGCGTCTGAATCTTGCGCAGATCGGCCTGAATCGCTGCCGTGTAGGACTCGATCGAATCGTTTCCGATTTCACTCGCGTTTCGTTTCTGTGCTTCCGTCAACTGTGCGCCCCCACCAGAAGTTGCTTGGACAACGTTTACCCTTGCGGCTGCCATCCGTGTCCGAGCCGCTACACCGTCACTTAGCCTGTCACTATTTACGTGAAGCCAGGGGAATATGCGTTTCGCTGGGTTTAAGTCCGCACCGCTAAATTAATACTTGGAGGGAGCTAACGTCCAATGGCTCGTGTTCCACGCGTGTTCCAAATGACACCTTTACACTGGGAGGACTTAACCAGAAGGTACTGGAACTATTGAATGCCTGGGCACGCGTAAGGTAAACACTGTATGGACACCCAGGGAAACACTGTATGGAGCTCGCAGCTGTAAGTACCTATTTTTCAGTACCGTAAGCCAATCGCGCACCGGCAATCCGGGCTCGATTTCGGTGCCTTGGCGCGGGCTCAATTGTGTAATTTCGCCATCACCAGGTTCCCCACTTCCGGGACGGGCAGCGGGCCCTCATCTAGTACTAAGTCATGAAATTTTAGCATGTCGAACTGATTTCCGGCTTTGGCCTGGTACTCCTTGCGCACCTTAAACCACTCCCGGATTCCCACGTAGTACGTGGGAAGTTGCGTCGAGGTGAGCTTCGCCCTCTGCAGTTTGCCCTCCGCCTCCGCTTCCGTCTGAAACCCGTCCTTGGTCATCATTTCCATAGCCTGCTCGTCGGTCATCCCCATGGTATGCATGCGCACGTCCAGGATCGCGTTGGCCAGCAGCCTGAGGCGGATCTTGCGCATCACCATCCGGAACCGCGGATCATGGTTCAAATACCCTTCGTCCATCATCACCTGAGCGATGTACTCCGCCCAGCCTTCCACGTACGCACCATTCCCGTAGAGCGACCTCAGCAGCCGCCGGGATTCTGGCTGAATGTTGTTCAGGTGCTCGAACTGGACGTAGTGCCCGGGCAAAGCCTCGTGAATGGTCAACCACTTCAATGTGTAATTGTTGTACTCGCGAAGCTTGGACTCGGCTTTGTCCGCGGGCATCGCCGGATCGATGGGCGTGACCCAGAATTCCGCGTCCGCTTGCGGCTCGAGCGGCGGCGCGCTGTGGAATCCCGCCACCGAATACACGCCCCTCTCGAAAGGCGGCGTAGGAATCACCTTCAGGTTGTCGCGCGAGGTGAGCGAGACAATTTTCTTTTCGCGGATGAATTGCTTGATGCTTTCCACATCACCCTCCACCGCCTGTTGCAGTTGGTCGCGCCGCGGATGCTCGTCCGATATTCTCTGCAGGACTTCGCCGATGATCTTGTTTTCGCGATCGCGGCCGGTCAGGTCGGAATGGCCGCCGTGGTCCGGATACATCTGTGCGTGCATTGGCAGCGCCAGCGCCAGCATTTCCGCGCGGACCGACTTCATATCGCTCTCCGCATCGGCCAGCACTTGTTCGGGGTTGACCTCGGTCTCCATCACCAACCTGAATTTCGGATCGTAAAACTCTTTGCCCAACCGCCATGTGAATTTGGATGGCCGCTTTCCCAGGTCATCCTTCAACCACTGCGAAAATCCCTTCAACGCGGCGACTGCCGGCGGAGCGGCCTTGTCGTAGTCCGCTTTCAAAGGTGAACCGGCGGGTATTTCACTAGAGATTGTGTTTTGAATGAGGTCGATATTGCCTTCGTTTTCCTGGATTGCGGTGTCCACAAAGATCGGGTCGGTCTCGCCGAGATATTGCTTCACCTGATCCAGCAGCCTGGGCACCTGGCCCAACCGCGATAGCACGTGGCCTACGCGAACCTCTTTCGATGCGTAGGTCTCGGTGAGAGGCAGATACAGCGCGTTGCCGATCAACTCGACCACTTCGTTGGGACAGTGCTTGTAACTCTGGATGTGGTCGAACTCCAGCAATCCGAGCCCGATCTGATCGTCGATCAAATGCCAGTCCGCGGCGTCCTCGGGATTCAGTTTCTCCGCCGGGGTCTCACTTCGAAAGCGTTCGCGCCACTGTGCGTAAAACGCTCGCTGGCCGGCGATTGCCCGCTCACTCAAATCGTCAAGCACCGCGTCCAGTTCGATCGTCTTGCCGGTCTTCGCGTCCACATGTTTGTGGTAGCCGGCTGCCGAAGCGTTGCTTGGCGACAATGCGAGCGACTCCTTCATAAATTGGTCGCTGAGCTCGGCAAATTTCCGCGAGCGCTGCGCATCGGCGCCGTTTGCGGGCGTGTTTGGAGACGACGCCAAAGCCAGCACCGCGATCACTCCGCAGCTCGCCACAAAAACAAAAGCAGCACTTCCCAGTGACAACAATAATTTGCTCATGGAAATCGTTCCTCGTTGTATGGGCCCGGACTGTCCTTACTTCGCCGCAGTACAGGCCGCCTCTCAAACGCCTTGACCTTATGGAAGAGGTACTCCAATGTCAATAAACGGTTTACCTGTCCATGCGCATGGGATACCCGGCCGCAAACTTTCGAGCTTACCTGTACTCGCGCACAGGTAACCGTTCCAGCACTTACAGTACCGTCGCTTCGCTTTCCAACTTGCTGGCCTTGGATTAAACTCGCAACACAAATTCAGCTCGATCCAGGGCTGTTTACGTCCAGTTCCGTTGTCAAAACGAGGAAAAACACCATGACTAAATTTGCCCTCTCACTGCTGGCGGCCGCTTTGTTCTTTGTACCCCGCGCCGCCTTCGCTCAGGACTTCCGTGGTCAGTCGAATTTCCACTCCGGGCCGACGATATTGGTTGACGATGACAAAGTTCAATGTCCCTCGGCCGCTTACACCACTATTCAGTCCGCGGTGAACGCGGCTAACCCCGGAGACCGCATCCACGTTTGCCCTGGAACCTATGCGGAGCAGGTCACTATCACTAAGTCACTAACGATTGACGCGGACAACGGTGTTTTGGTAGTCCCCGCCGCCATGACTGGAAACGTCACTGATCTGGTGTCGGGAGATACCTTGGCGGCAGCCATTTCCGTACAGAACGCGGAGGACGTCAATATTGATGGATTGATCGTCGACGGTTCAAACAATGGCCTGACCGGCTGCGCCCCACGCTTGATCGGAATCTTGTATGAAAACGCCTCGGGCCGCGTATCTCACAACGCCGTTCGCAATTTCAATCTAGGCTCCGCAAATAACGGCTGCCAGAGCGGAAACGCGATCGAAGTAGAAACCGCAACGGATGGAAGCTCCCGCGTGGAAGTGAGCGAGAACAGCGTGGAGAATTATCAGAAGAACGGTATCACCGGCAACGAGACTGGCACGGAGATGGATCTGGAAGGCAACACGGTAACCGGAGTGGGCGCGACGACCGGCGCGGCGCAAAACGGAGTTCAAATAGGCTACGGCGCCGCCGGCAGAATCCGCAACAACACCATCACCGACAACATCTACTCGCCCTGCACCGCCACCACCTGCGACACCAACGCCGCCGGCATCCTGATTTACAATTCCGACGGAATCGATATCGAAAACAATTCCGTGGGCAGCAACCAAATCGGAATTTACGTGGGCGGGAATCAGTCGCGAATCAACGGCAACTCCATCTTCAACTCCGTAGTGCTGATCGGCGTTGCGCTGGTGGGCAATCAGAATGAAGTAACCAGAAACGTCATCACCCACAGCGACCAGCTCGGAGTCTACGTCCAGGGAAACAGCAACCAGGTTAGCTCCAACAAAATCACCGACGCCCAAGTAGGTGTCTATAAAGTGTCGGGTACCACCGGCAACATCCTGTTCGGCAACCAGTACTTTGCCACGCTGAGCAAAGTCCAGGATCCCGCCGCTCTCCCGAAACTAGGCGTGGTTCCGTCGCACTAGCATTGTCCGTCCGGGCGCTATCGCGATGCAGGCCCCGCGATGGCGCCCGCCAAGTTTTCCGCACGACCCCCGACCGTGCGGCTCGCTCCTTTTTGACGTTACCACCAGTGGCCACCGGCGCGGTCCGTGCCAACAGTCTTCCCTCGCTGGATCTTGATCTCTCAGGCGACTACGTTATGCAAAGTCCCGAGCGGAGCGATGGTGATATCAATTTCGTCCCCCGCCCGCAAGGTGAACTCATTCGGAGGAACGACTCCGGTGCCGGTCATCAACAAGCAGCCCTGCGGGAAAGTGGTCTCCCGATAGAGATATTCCACAAGTTCTGCGAAGGGGCGCTTGATATTTCGAATGTACGTGACGCCAGAGAACACCACGCCGCTCTTACGGCGAATCGTCATGGCGATCTCTGTATCGGCGGACAATGGTTCCGGTGTGAGATAGACGCAGGGACCCAGCGAGCAACTGCCGTCATAAACCTTGGCCTGCGGCAAATATAAAGGATTTTCGCCTTCGATATCGCGCGAGCTCATGTCATTGCCGATGGTATAGCCTACGATCGCTCCGCGCCGATTGATCACCAGAGTTAGTTCCGGCTCCGGAACATTCCATTGCGCATCGCGTCGGATGCGTACTTCTGCCCCGGAGCCCACTGCCCGGTATCCGGGAGATTTGAAAAATAGCTCGGGCCTCTGAGCGGCGTACACCCTGGCATAGAAATCACCGCCCCCAGCCTCTTTCGATTCTTCAATCCGGGCATCGCGGCTGCGAAAGTAAGTGACGCCAGCGGCCCAGACTTCCTGGCTTTCGATCGGGGGCAGCAGATCCTCGATACTTGGGGCCGAACACGGCGTCAATTCGCCGAAGGCTCTGGAGTGATCGTCGGCGTTGATGAGGGAATCCCAATCGGATATCGCAGCGCGAGAAAACGATCCTCCGTTCTCGACAACGATGCCCTTACAGGTACGAAACACTTTGAACGAATTTACGCTAAGACCGATATGCGCCTCCTGCGAAGCTGAATCGCAGCCACTCGGTATGCGGAACAAAGGTGTATTCTATATCGAAAAATTTGGCGGTCGCGACCGCTTTCCGCGGGAAGGGAATCGATAATGTTTTTCAATAGCCAACGAGGTCCGGTGATTCGAATTGCCCTGCTGTCAGCCCTCACTGCGCTGACGTCTTCTATCGCAGGATCGATGCTCGCCAACCCCGATCCTGCGAGGAGCGGCGTTTCCAACGTGCCACCCGGCGCGTCCTCGAGTCCCTATCCAGCTAAGCTCGAGAATATTAGTTATCGCGGCTGGAATGCGACTCGACTCACGAATGGCTTAATCAGCGTGATCATTGTTCCAGACATCGGTGGCCGCGCTATCCAGCTTAAGCTGGGCGACCGCGAGCTCTTCTTTGTGAATTCGGATCTCGCGGGAAAGGTTCTCACCGAGGCCGAAGAGAATCCAAAGACGGGACTCTGGAATTACGGCGGAGATAAACTTTGGCCCGGTCCGGAAGGCTGGCTTAGCGACGAGGAATGGCCGAGCATTCCCGACTACGTCCTTGACGGAGCCCGCTACCGCGCCGAGGTGGTGGCGAACACTCCGGAAGAAGCCGCTTTGCGCGTCACTAGCCCGGAAGACCCGCGCACTGGCGTCCAGTTCTCGCGAACGTTTCACGTTTACGCCGGGACGACTCGCGTTCGCGTCGATGAGCTGATGCGAAACATCAGCCATCGCCAGATTCGCTGGGGGATGTGGCACCTGGCCCAGCACGACGCGGCGGATGTGAACGACGCCTCGAAACCAAACCCTGATCTCTACCTTTACGTCCCGATCAATCCCCACAGCATTTACCCGCACGGGTTTACCCGAATCCTCGGCGACGTTCGCCATCCCGCCGAGGAACTTATCGACGACGGAAAGATATTGCGTATCCACTACATGTACCGCGTTGGAAAGGTGGGAATCGATACGGATGGTGGGTGGTACGCCGTGGTGAACGGTCAAACGAAAACCTGCTTCGTTGAGACGTTCAAATATTTCCCAGGCGAAGAATATCCGGATCATTCCTCCGTAGAATCCTGGAAGGACGGTCCCGGAACGGTTCATCGCAATCCCTTCGACCAAGTTCTGAAAGACGACCCGAAAGAGACGCCGTACTTTTTCGAATCGGAGGTGATGAGCCCCTACATCACATTGAATCCGTCGGAAGAGCACACCTTCACCGTCGAATGGGCGGTTACGGGCGCGCCGTCGCCGATCGCCGAGAGCCGCTGGGTCGGGGTGGTTAGCGAACCGTTTACCGCGGTGCCTGCGGGCAAATCTGTCGCGTTGAAAGGCACGTTTGGCGTTTACCGTCCCGGCTCGCTGGAAGCAACGTTCTTCGACGATCACGGGATAGCGCTGCAACGGAAAAGACTCCAAGACGTCGATCCGCGGACGGCCGTGCGCCTCGACCAGACAACGGACTTACCGGCGGACGCGTTTCGGGTGAGCCTTTGCGTTCGCGACGAGGCGGGCGAGAATCTGGGCTTCCTGGGAAATGTGATCTTGCGGTAGAAATTGGCGCCGGCTCGCTGAGGTAGAGAGAATGGGGCGGTTGCGATTCGGCATTAAGCTGGGGGGGAATCTTGAAATTGGCGGCCGGTGCGTTCCGGCCCCACCAGGAAGACGATGATCAGGCTCGCGATGACTAGAAACTCGAAAACGGCGAGCGCGGACGAATACCCCATTCGATCGCGGAGCAAATACTCAATCGAAACGGTGGGGGAAGCCATCAATACTCCCAATTGATAAACGAATCCGGGGAAAAGGCTTCGAATAGCGTCAGGCGAAAGTTCGTTGAGGTGTGCCGGAATGGTGCCAAAGGCTCCTTGAACTCCAAGTTGCATGCAGCAGGAGCCGATGACCAGGGCGGTGTGGTCCCTTCCAAAGGCCCAGAGAGGGATAGCCAGTATAGAAGTGAAGAGGGCCGCTAACGCTCCATAACGGCGGCCGATTCGCTGTGACGCGCGACCAAAGATCAAAGCCCCGGCGATCGCACAGAGGTTATACGTGATGGCGATTCGAGCGACCATCCCCACCGAAAAACCGTGCATGGACTTCAGGAAATCCGGATACAGGTCCTGAGTGCCGTGTGACAGGCAAGACATCAAAGTCATCAACAGAAGCAGATAGCCGAACGTCCGCCGATGATCCCACAGGGCTTGAAATATTTTGGTGACTGAAGAAAGCCGGTGTTGCTGCCAAGCTGCGGATTCGCGAGCCCAGAAGGTGAGCAGGACGGTGATCAAAGCTGGGAGCAGTCCTGCGACGAACATCGACCGCCAGCCCCACTTCGGAGCGAGAGTGGCTGAGGCAACGGCCGCGAGCAGATAGCCGATCGGATAGCCTGCCTGCATCAAACCCGAGAAAAACCCGCGATGCCGGACGGGAACGCATTCCATGGCGAAGGAAGCTCCGATCCCCCAATATCCTCCCATACCAATGCCGAAAAGGAAGCGCAAGATGGCGAAACTGGCGTAGTTGGGAGCGAAGCCGCTAAGCGCGGTGATGGTCGAGAAGTACAAAACGACGGCGATGAGAGGTTTCCGGCGCCCGTAACGGTCTGCCAGGGTGCCAAAGATCAGAGCGCCCAGGGGACGCGCCGCCAGCGCAGCGGCAATCGTCGAGATAATGAGCGCCTTGGAGACTTGAAAATGTTGGGACAGCGTATCAATCAGAAAAATTACGGTAAAAAAATCGAAAGCGTCCAGGACCCAGCCGGTGATACCGGATGCGACTGCAAACTGCCAGCGAGGATTTACGTCTGGATTTGACGCACGGGAATCACTATTCACTTGTGACCCAAATCTTTCCCCACAAGTGTGGTCTGTGGGCGCATCAGTCGCGCAATTTCCGGTTTGGCGGCCCGTCGTACTCATAAGCGTCCGGGGAGATCGGGGCGAGCGGAGAATTGCGGGCCTGCTCCTCGACGGAATGAGCTATCAATCCCGGAACGCGCGCGATCATGAAAATTCCATTGGCGGCCGGCACGGGAAATCCAATGTCGCACAGCAACGATGCGATCGCTCCATCAACATTGAGCGGCAGCGGCTTTCCTGCACGCCGAGAAAGCTCGAATTCAATCGCACGGGCCTGAACGACGCAAGCGCCACTGAGCGACAGGCTTTCGGCAAGGAGCAGCAGACGCGCGGTCCGCGGATCGTTGCGATGCTGACGATGCCCAAAGCCGGGTACTCGGCGACCGAGCTCGCGATATTGGATGGCGATTTGAGCCGCCGCCTCCTCGGGTTTCAAATTCATTCTTACCGCGCGTTCAAGAATCACCATGCAATCCTCGACTGCTCCGCCATGGTGTTTGGCAATCGCCAGGATTCCTGCGGCAACGGAACTGCTGAGCGGCGCTCCCGCGCTGGCGACCGTGCAGGCAGCGAGAGTGGAAGCCGGCGTGGGGCCATGATCCAGTACAGACACAAAGATTGCTTCCATCAGGCGTCCAACGGGCTCGGCGGGTAACTCACCCGTGAGCAACAGATAAATTGCCGAGCCAAAAGAAACATGGCCGATCAGATCCGCGATCGAGTAACCGCGAATCCGGACGTTGTCCGCTTCTGCCCACGAAATGGCTGTCTTGCGCGCGACGCCTTTCATAAAAACCTCTGAACCGCTCTTGAGAGTTCCGGAAACGTTTCAACCACAACGCCGCCCGCTGATTCGATCGCGTGCTTTTTGCCCGCATACGTCCCGAGTCCGCGCTCGACGATTGCCCCCGCATGAGAATAGCGAATCCCGGACTGCGCGCTGCGTCCGCCGATATGCGCGACCACAGGCTTGGTAATTTTGCCGGCCTTCATCAGTTCCGCCACTTGTTCCTCCTGCGAAGTTCCAATCTCACCAACGAGCGCAATCACTCGTGTGTCCGGGTCATTTTGAAATAAAGACGCAATTTCGTGCATTCGCATGCCGATGATAGCGTCTCCCCCCACATGGACCAGTGCGGAAACACCGATGCGACATCGCCCAAGCTCATACGCCGCGGCCACGCCCATACCGCCGCTGCGAGAGATTACTCCCGCCGGACCCGGATGCAACCAGCCGCGGGCACTTTTCGCGGACCCGCCAAGCAACCCCACAACCGCCTGGTCTGGAACCACCACTCCCGCGGTATTGGGACCGAGCACCGAAATCCCAGCGCGCTTTGCAGCGGCGCAAATCTCCAAAACGTCATACAGCGGCACGCGATCGGCGATCAGCACAACCAATGGAATTCCGGAATCGATCGCTTCCATTGCGGCGGACTTGGCCGCAGGGCCGGGAACAAAGATGACGCTGATATCAAAAGGGCCGGCTGCCTGCAGCGCCGTGGCGACGTCCGCGAAAGCGGGTACGCCGAAGACCTCCTGGCCACCTCGTTCCGGTGCACATCCGGCGACAACGCGCGTGCCGTAATCGAGCATGTAGCGCGTGCGCAGGCGTCCTTCCCGGCCGGTTATGCCCTGCACCAGAACTCTCTTACTCGGATCAACTAGAACTGGCATGTTCTTTCCGATACGCCAGGAGTCCCGCGATCGGGAAATCAATCGCGGCGCCGTGATTGCCTTGATTCCAGCACTCTTCCTCGCACGCCAAGCACTCCGTGCAGCGCCCGCGCTTTGCGTCCGCTGCCGAGATGGCCAGCTCCGGCAGATCGCCAACCAGTTTAAGGATGTCCGGCTGGCACGCTGCGATACACGCTTTCGATTCGCATAAAATGCACAGAGCGTGGTCGTAGTGAATCTGGCCGGTGCGGGTCTCGAACGAGTATGCTGCCGGCGGATGCGCGCGCATTTCGCCGGCGCTGCCAAGATTGGGCCGATGCGGGGTTCGTTTATTTGCTTCGATCAAGTGCCGCAAGCGCGAAACGCAGAACGCGGTGCTGTGCTCCTTCTGATAGGTCTCGATCGCGGCGCCAGCTTCCGCCGCATAACGCTGCATGATGAGCGCCGCTCGCTCTTCGCCGTTGCCACCCAACCGCAAAACCGCGGGGATTTCAAGATTCTCTTCCCGAAACGCTTTTACGAGTGCGCGCGCCAGGTCCGCTTGATCCTGGCTGGCCATGCCCGAGCCGCACAGAAAATATCCTGTAATTCCCGGCTGCGACAGGATAATCCTGGTGGCGCGGTATACCTTCGATGCTGGAGGATTTCCACTAGTGTCGACGAAATCGGCGGCTTCCAGTTCAGCGCACGAAAGGGCATCCAGTGCGGCGATCGCGCCGCCGCCACCGCAGCCGTGAAATCCAATCAGGGGCCAGCCTTCATGCTGACGCGGGAGCTGTAGGAAAAAAAAAGTGCCGCGGTAGTCATCGGATTCCAGTTTCCATGCGATGTGGTCGAGTTCGGTGGGAGGCTCCGCCGTTTCACGCGCGAAATCAATGCCGAACTCTGGATGTCGAAAAACGGAATAGTCATCGATCGAGATTCGGCAATCGAGCGCTATGAGCTGGCCATTTTCGCTGCGCGCCAGGGGATTTATTTCCGCGCTGCGCGCATCCGACCGGCGGGCCAATCGCCATAACTCTTCGAGAACGAAGCAGGCATCCTCGGGCAACCCCGCTGCGATCGCGAACGCGAGAAACTGTTTCGGTGAAACATCGGCGAGGACATCGAGAGAAATCCGGTGGATCGTTGATTCGCGTTCCTCGATGCCGGAGCCACCGCTGGCGCTGGCGAGCAGAACGGGGCAGCGCTCGCGGTCGTCCATCACAATGCCGACGTAATATTCCGCAGTAACCTTGATCCGTTCTTCGACCAAAATTTGTGCGGTCCCAGTTGCCTCGAACATCTCTCGCGCCGCGGTCGACGCTTCCCGTGCGCCGGTGACCACTCTTACCGCGCCGATCTTCGCCCGATTCGTGGTGCCAATTTGCGCTTTGACCACCACCGTCGCTCCCAGCCGAGCGGCAATTTCACCGCATGCTTCCGGCGTGGCTCCCACCTCACCTTTTGGAGTGAGGATGCCGGAGGAGCGAAGAAGCTCTTTGCTTTGAAATTCAGTCAGTCTGGCCACGGGTGAAGGTTCCTTCCGTAAACGAGGTCTATTCGAAAGCCGAACCAGCCGTGGGCTGAACGATACGGCTTCGGGCAAACCCTAGTTTGCGTCCTGGACGCAGCGAAAACCTAGCGTTCCCGCTCGATCCTTGCTGGGGGCCATCATCAGAAGTTTGCCGTGCTGATCGAGCCGATAGGCTTGGGGAAAATACCAGACCGAACCCTGGGGCTGATAGTACGAGCCGCCGCGCACAATGCCGGCGCGGGTATGCTCGTCGGAAAATTCATCCGTCCACTGCCACACGTTGCCAACCAGATCCATCACGCCGAATGGACTGGCCCCTGCGGGATGCGCATCCACTTTATCCGCTCCGCGCAGCGTCCGGCCGCGATCGGACGCTGGCACATTCGCTGCGTTCCAGGCGTTGCCCCAAGGATAGAGGCGACCGTCGCCGCCCTGAGCCGCATATTGCCATTCCCATTCGTGCGGCAAACGCTTGCCGGCCCAAGCCGCATACGCTCGCGCATCCTCGAGCGAAACCCAGGTAACGGGCTGATTTTCCTGGTCCGGTGGATATGCACCATTTTTCCAATTCCGCAGAAAGTTCAAGCCATCCTGCGGATGGTAGCCAGATGCGTCCATGAATTTCTTGAACTGAGCATTGGTGACCGGATACGTGTCCATCCAGAACGAATCGACATGCAGCGTGTGACGGTGGTGCCTGCGAGGCGAGTCCTCCCAAGGGTACTGAACGTCAACACCAACGTCGTTGAAACCCTCCAACTCGATCCCGTCCACTTTGAAAACGAAATGCGCGGCAGGAATCTTAATCATGTTTTCCGGCGCGTTCAATGGCGCAGCCGTTTTCGCCATCGGCGTAATTTGCTGATTCACTGAGTGCCAAACACTCGAAAACGAGCTGAGTGACTGGCCCGAAAGTGTTTTCAATTCTCCCAGCAGCTTTTGCTCGCCGGCAGTAAGCGCGTCGGGCGTAGCCAGAATTGCCGCGAAGCCTTTCGCCTCGATCGGGAACGAAAGGATGGCGGAATCTCCGTTGGCTTCTGGAGTCAACTCCGTTCCGTTCCAAATATCGTAGTATCGGACTTTCGGTTCAGCGGCAACGCGCAATTGTTGGCCGGTCACATCCGATTGATTGCGATTCACAATCGTCCAAAGCGTGGCGTGGCCGCGGGGCCAGCGGCTGGCATAAACGTCAAATTGCATAGCGGGTGCGTAGGGCTGCCACTGCGGGCTGACTAGAAATTCTGAAAAGGCTCGCTCGATCTTCGCCACACGCCGAAGCGCTTCGGCGTCGCGGGGGACGATGCCATTCCAAATGCCCCAAATATTTTCCCAACTCTCATAACCGACGCCATTGAAGAAAGCGTATTGCAGGTTGTCCACCTTGCTGTGATTCCAACGGTCGGAGACATTCACCATGTGGCGAGTCTCCAGCCACTTGTAGACGCTCACCAGCGGCGCGGTCGGATACTGCCAGTAACCCCATGACAGCGTGTTCCATGCGGTCAACTCATACGGCATCACATGTTCAGGTTCAAGCGCAAGTGGATGATGAAGAGCGTCCGAGGAGGTGAAGAACGCGCGGGGAATTCCTCGGAGAGTGTCGCCATTGATGCCGTCCGCGCCAACGTCCGCCATGAACTTTGCCGTGGCCTCCCAATCGGGCGCACCCTGATCGTGGGTTCCTTGGTCCCACAGCATGATCGGGAAAAGCACGCGAACCCCACGGCGATGAAAATCCGCGACCATCTGCCGCACGCCCGCAATTCCTCCGGGCATTGCCGCGAGCAGATCGTATTGATTGCGGTCATCCATACCGATGTTGGGATAGGTATGCCAGATCAGCACCGAGTCAATCCCTCCGTACCTCGTTTGCAGATCGTCGAGGTACTTATCCACGGTGTATTTACCCGCCGCCACGTCGTAGAAATAGCGATCCTCGATCATCATTTGAGGTTGAATGAAGCTCGACTGGGTCCAGTGCAATTCCGGTCGAAGATATGCTTCGTCCGAATAACCCATCCGAATCCGTGTTTCGGTGCGCCAGTGGGTGATGTCGTCAAGCCATGCAGCGTAGTCAGCGGATTCACAGATTTTTTGCTGTCCTTGGTTAGGAAGCACGGGGTTCAGGCAGTCGGGCGGAGGAATTTGCTCATCTCTGGGCGGGTATCGCGATGATTGCGCTGCGCTGCTGAGGGCGCACAGATAGCACAGCGCCAGCACTCCGGAGAGTCGGGCGATAATGCCCCATCGCAAATGATTTCCCACAAATACCTCCCGAGGAATGCCAGTGAGGCTGGTTTCAACGACTCAGAAATTCTTGCTCGATCCCTCGAACCACTGGAGAAATCCCACCATGCGAGGGATAGCTGGAGCAGCCGCCGGACTAAGGTTCTGGAATCATGCCGGAAGAACCGGCCCAATCGGACGAAAATTAAAACGTTTCAATCTGAAAGTCAAGAAACGCCACTCGGATTGTTAGGCGGTTCTGAATCATGTACTTGGCGAGGGAAGATCGCGGAACTCCACTCCCAGTCGGAGTGTGTCCGGGGTGATACATGATTCTTTGATTCGGCCGCTCGAAGCCGGTCGATCACGATGCTCAACCCCGAGCCTTTAGCAGCAGGCCCGGCACAACAAGAGACTTTTGTTCTGGTCCGTTAGTTGGTGCTCTTTCTGGGCCACACCACGCCCTGGTCCTCTGAGGTAACGGGAAAAATTCCCTTGTACAGAAATTTCTGGAGGCGTTGTCCGCGAAAGGTTTCCGCAGTGAACAAGTTTCCTTTGGAGTCTGTGGCGATGCTATGAACGGCGTAAAATTGGCCGGGCTGGCGTCCTCCGTCACCAAAACTGGTTAACACCTCCATCGACCGGCGGTCGAGGACGTGGATTTTATCGTTGGAGCCATCGGCAAGGTAAATGAATGTCTGCTGTGGGTCTTTCGAGAAGGCGATGTCCCACACGGAACCCGCTCCGAGGGTGTGAGTGTAATAGTAATGTTCGGCAACAAACGTTCCGTCCGGTCTGAAGATCTGAACCCGATCATTGATACGGTCGCAGACGTAGAGCAAGTTATCGTTAGAGAGAACCGCGCAGTGGACCGGATTGCGAAACTGAGGAGCATTCTCGGTGCCGGCAATGTAATCACCCAGGTTCTCATCGGTCGGCGTTTTGCCGTAGGCTCCCCAGTGCCGCTTGTATTTGCCGGTCTTATAGTCGAACACGATGACTCGATGATTGCCGTAGCCATCGGCAATGTAGGCCTCGCTTGTCTTCGCGTCAAACCAGATCTTGGCCGGTCCCTGAAGGTTTTGGATGTCGTTGCTGCCTTTGCTTTGGCCAGCCTTGCCGATCTGCATCAGGAAATTACCCTGGGACGAGAACTTCAAAACCATAGTGTCGTGATACGGAGCAGCGGCTCCATTGACACCAGGAGGCGGAGCGCCACTTCCGTTGCCGCCGATCCATATGTTGCCGTCAGGGTCGACGGCGATTCCATGCATCGACACTGGCCAGTCGTATCCTTCACCTGGCCCGCCCCAATGACTTAGCAGATTGCCCTGTTCGTCGAACTCAAGTACCGGTGGCGCCGGGACGCAGCACTCGGAAGCCGAGGGAGTGGTCGCTGCCCAGGTTTCCATCGGCTCGAGCGAGTTCTGGCGGTGAACGATCCAAATGTGGTCGTGAGAATCAACCGCCACACCAGTGACGTTACCCAGAATCCAATGATGCGGGAGTGGTTTGGGCCACATAGGGTCAACTTCAAACCGAGGCGCCTGAAGGCCGGCGGTGTAAGCCACGCGCGTCTCGGAGATCCCGCAAAAAATGCCCACTACCGCGACAACGATCGTTACCCGCAGCGCAGCAGCACGCGTGACAAGTCTCAATGTCTCATCTCCTGTGAGTCACAGCCGGTCCTTACCACAGGCCGCAAAAACGGTCACGCGATCGAATCCGCAAATAGCGGCGGTGTTACTCGTGATCCTGAGGATGCCGCTCGATAGCCGGCACTCGTGAGTGCCAATGAGTCCAGTTCGATTCCAGTTTGTCTGCTCGGATTTCAGGGGTTAAAGCCCAAACTTCGCGAGATTCTCGCTGCCGTACTTCTGGCCAGGCTACCCAACGATTCCAGTTTTTGCCGGGTGACTTGAGCCGTCGTGCCGGCAACACCGATGGAGGCGACCGGTTTGCCTTCGCGGTCGAAGACGGGAGAGGCGATGCAGCGGACTCCAATACTGCACTCCTCGTCGTCCACCGCGTAACCTCGAGTCCGAATCTTCAACAACTCGCGCTTCAGAGCTTCCTTAGAATCAATGGATCTTCGAGTTCTTTGGGACAGCGCCCGGGATCGGAAGAGATCGTTAAGCCGATCCGCGGCTAGATGAGCAAGCAGCGCCTTTCCCGAGGCGGTGCAGTGGGCATCGATGCGCCGACCCACCCAGGTATTCATCTTTACAAGTCCGGGCGAATCGATCTTCTCCACGTACACCAATTGGTCGCCGTCCAGGATAGACATCTGTGCGGTCAGGCCAGTATTCTCCACCAGCTCGACGAGGAATGGCCGGGCTACCTCTCGTGGCTCGGTCGCTGCCAATATACGGTTTCCCAGCATGTAGAATTTCGACCCTAGAGCGTATCGGCCTGTCCGATCGTCACACTGGAGGAAGCCCCCGCGTTGTAGCGTCAAAAGGATTGTATGAGTGGTGCTCTTGGGGGCATGAATTCTCCGGCTAAGTCCGGAAACGCCCAATCCGTTGCGAGCGTTGGCTAGAATTTCAATAATGGACAAAGCTCGGCGGACGGAGGAAACACTCGGGGTTTTTGTGGCGGTCATTTCCCTTCCGGACCGGATCATAGACTTAGTTCGTCCAGGTGTCTATATCATCGTCCACATATATGGACGAATTAGCGCATCGCGGCACAGCTCTCAATTGACACGTTTGTAAGGCGACTCTAACATCATCCCCCACAGCACCCGCACTGATGCCGCGCGCGGATTGTTTACTAAGACACCGGCTCAAGTTGCTCGATATTCTCTCGTGAAGAGTACTCATCCGCGCGGAAATGCGAGAGCCCGAATTGGACCTGGAGACCTAACTATGGACAACGCAGCACCCTCTAAATCAGAACTTCCAGCGGAAAGCGCGCGGTCTGGTGGTGACCTCAGCCGCCGTGATTGGCTGCGTGCGGGCTGTTCCCTTTCGACAGCGGGATTATTGCAACGAGTTGCGCTTCCCATTGGGGTCTCGGCCACCACTAAATCGAGTTCCGATGTCTATGCCTCGATCGGCGTTCGGCCGATCATCAACTGCGATCACGTGAAAACGGTCCTTGGTGGCTCTCTGGTTTTGCCGGAAGTAATGCGGGCGATGGAAAGCGCCTCTCATTGCTTCGTCCAACTCGACGAATTGATGGATGCCGTAAGCGCGCGCCTGGCGGCGCTAGTAGGATCCGAAGCGTGCATCGTCACTTCCGGTTGTTCGGGTGCAATCACTCACGCCACCGCCGCATGCATCGCCGGGAGCGATCCCGAAAAGCTGCGGCGCCTGCCAAATCTCACCGGCCTAAAGAACGAGGTCATCATCCCTCGCTACTCGCGCAACCTTTATGACCAGGCGGTGCGGATGCTCGGCGTCAAGGTGATCGAGGTCGATACACCGGAATCGCTGGAAGCGGCCTGCAATGATCGGACCGCCATGATTTATATGTTGGGAATCAACGATGACGGAGTCGGTTGGCTTGGCGATCGAATTCCGGCGCCCTTTGACGGTCTCAGAGTGAAAGCAGTCACCGATATTGCGCGGCCGAAGGGGATCCCCGTTTTCGTGGATGCCGCCGCCGATGGATTGACGAAGCCGGACAAGTACCTGCAACGCGGCGCGACTCTGGTCGGTTACAGCGGCGGAAAAGTTTTGCGTGGACCTCAGTGCAGCGGTTTGCTCATGGGCCGCTCGAGTCTTGTCCAGGCCGCGTGGATCAACAGCGCCCCTCATCATTCCTTTGGGCGTCCAATGAAAGTCGGGAAGGAAGAAATCATTGGCATGATGGTCGCGGCGGAACAGTGGTTTCAAAGGGATCACGCGGCGGAATGGAACGAGTGGGAATCGTGGATGAAATCCATCGCGATACGCGTCAGCAGCGTGCCTGGCGTAACTACCGAATTGATCGAGAGCGGCGGACTCACGTTGAATTGCCCTACACTGCTTGTGAAATGGGATGGCGCGAAAGTCGGGATCAGCGGAGCGGAAGCGAAGAAATTGCTTGAGCAAGGAAGCCCGCGCATTTTTCTTGGCGAGTCCACGGGCGATCGCACCGATCCTGTCACCAGCACCATAACGATTCGTTCGTTGAACATGGTGCGCGGCCAGGAACGCAACGTGGCCGACGGATTATTCGCGGTACTAGCGTCTCCACCAAAAACCAATACTGGAATTCAATCGAGCGTTGCGGCAGATGTCTCCGGTCACTGGGACGTTCATATCGATTACGCGTGCGGCAGCGCAGAACACAATTTCTCGCTGCAGCAGAGCGGCGCGCAGTTAACCGGCCAGCACAACGGCGAGATTCTAACCGGAGACGTGCAGGGTTGGATTCGCGGCAACGATTTGTTTATCCGGAGCGCCCAGCGATACGAAGGCAATTGGCTCCGTTATCAATTCTCAGGCACCGTGGACTTGCCGCGAATGAAGGGCACGGTCGATCTCGGCGAGTATGGCCACGCCCGGTGGTCCGCGGAAAAGAGCGGCTAGCAGCGCAGAAATTGATCTGCACGATCATCACGCGAGGGACCTGCAAAGAGCTGCGGTCGAGAACCCTCATCCTCGCTTTCCTTTGTGTCATTCCGGAATTGCTCCAGCGCATGGTGAGTCACCTATATCATTTGTGGACGGACCTTACTATGTGCAGCACTTATTCCAATTGGTGATAGTGGTAATCGCTTTTCCAGATCGGAACATAAACCCTGCGTGTCCAGATGTATACAATGCCGTCCATATGTATGGACGGAAACTACAGCGCGAATGCACTTCGTAATTGACACCCTGTGCGGACAACTCTAACATTCCGGTCCCAAGAGGGTGGAAACCACGCGGCTAGATTTCGAGCTCCGAGACTCAGCTCTTCAATTTGTTACCGCGTGTCCTTGTGCCCACAGTACGTCCCAGGGTTTGCGTTCCGCTCCGCCACGGCTTCGAGCCGTTCGTTTTCCGCTTTTCAATTCTTCTTTTCGATCGTGCCGCCCAGCCAAAGGTTCGATCGCGCCAGTACTACGAATTCGAAAGATAACGACGAACCAGTCCTGCAGGAAAGCGATTGGCGTCGGAGGGCGTTTATGAAAAGGGTTTCAGTCATTCTGTCCACTTTATTCGTTCTCGGATTGTTTCTTGTTTCGGCGGGAGGCGCGTATGGACAATTCTACCCCGGCCGCGTCACTGGCACGGTCACCGACTCATCCGGCGCGCTGGTGCCCGGTGCGGATGTGAAACTCACGGCGTCCGATATTGGTCTGGAACGGTCGGTGACGACTAACACCGCGGGAGTTTTCGATTTCTCGCAATTGCCTCTCGGCACGTTCAAGGTAACCGTCGTCAAGCAAGGGTTCAGCACCTACGTGCAGACCGGCATCGCGACCAGCCTGGACCAAGTGAATGAAATCCAAGTTGTGCTGGTGACAGGCGCGGTTTCCACTCAAGTGGAGGTCACCTCCGCTGCGCCGCTTTTGCAAACGCAGACTGATGTAATCGGCGGAGACTTTTCGTCTCAGGAAGTGGAGCAGCTTCCACTTGGGAACAGCGACTACACGCGCTACGCCTTTTTCCTGCCCGGTACTTCGACTAACACCGACTACACTTTCACCCAGATCGCCATCAACGGCTCGCCGAGCCGGTCGGTGATGTTCAATATCGACGGCTCGCAGGATATGGATGCTTATCGGCAATTGCCTGCGATGAACCAGGGCGGGAACTCCTACACCGCCGCGACACGGCTGCCTCCCGATGCGGTGGAAGAGATCAGCGTCGAAACCGGAGCGGCCGCTGACTCGGCAGCCGGAGCCGGATCGATCAATGTGATTTTGAAGAGCGGAGCGAATGCGCTGCACGGATCCGCGTACGAAGATCATCGCGATGCATCCCTCGAGGCCCACAACTTTTTCGAAAATCTCGCCGGCGAACCGAAGGCCCATTTCATTTGGA
Source organism: uncultured Acidobacteriota bacterium (assembly GCA_963725655.1). Classification (GTDB taxonomy): domain Bacteria; phylum Acidobacteriota; class Terriglobia; order Acidiferrales; family UBA7541; genus CAVRXT01. The sequence goes on from CAVRYY010000003.1 coordinate 159,987, forward strand.
ATGAATGGGGAGGCAGCTTGGGCGGGGCAATCGTAAAAGACAAGACGTTTTTCTTCGTCGGGTATGACGGCGGCAAGAGCCTCAATGGAAATACACTGAACGTCAATTCGCCGTCAAACGCGCAGATCGCTAACGCCGAGTCACTCCTGGCGGGAGCCGGCATCACCACACCGAACCCCGTGGGCCTGTCGATTTTGAAGCTATATCAACCCTACAACGGTCCATTCACGATCAATGGAGCTGGAAGCCAGTCACCGGAAGCATTCTCGGTCAAGATCGATCAACGCCTCGGTCCCAACGATCTGCTTACGGGTCGCTATGTGTTCGGCAATGGACGCGATGCGTTTCCGCAGGGACATGATTCTCCAACCGGCGGCTCGCAGTTACCGGCGTATTTCGGAGTCACGCCCGTTCGCGCCCAGAACGAGGCAGTCAGCGAAGTTCACAACTTTTCCCCAAATCTTGTGAATACGGCCCGGGTTTCCTACAACCATGCGTTCGAGTACTTTAACCCCGCCGACCAGAGCTTCAATCCAACTACCATCGGATTAGTTACCGGTGCGCCCCCGCAGGATGGAGGCTTGCCTGAGATTGACATCGGTGCGGGGGTCTTCGAGAACCTGGGCACCAACACGAGCTATCCTCGGGGACGTACCAGCGAAACATTCGAATTGAACGACGACGCGGTGCTGAACCGCGGAAAGCACAATTTTCAAGCTGGTTTCAACTGGCTATCGAATAAGGCTTGGGGATTGAACGACAACAACTTGCGGGGCATCCTGAGCTTCGATGGCACGCAGCTGGGAAATTCTCTCACCACCGATCAGCCCACCGCCGATTTGGTTGACTTGCTTGGAGGCTTGGCCGACCCATCATCCTCGGATATCAACCGAGGCAGCACCCGTTTTGACGTGAGTGAAAACGTCGTCGGCGTCTACGCAACCGACACGTACCAGCTCTCGAGAAAACTTACGTTGATTGCCGGTGTCCGTTGGGATTTCATCGGTGTTCCGAAAGAGGACCGCAATCGGCTCACCAATTTTTTGCCTTCCGAGGGCCTCGTTCCGGTGAGCCAGCCTTATCACAACAGTTGGCTTAACTTTTCTCCGCGCGTCGCCCTGGCATACTCGCCTTTTGCGATTCATGGGATGCACACGGTGATTCGAGCGGGATACGGCATCTATTACGTGGATGAATCGCTGGACGTCCTGGTCGGGCAGGGTCTGGACCTGACCAACAGTAACCCAGGAATGGCCACAAACCCGCTCAACGGTGAAGGTATTTCTTCCGCACCGCTCGTATCCATTCCGCTTCAGGCTGGTGTCCCGATCTACAGCAGCAGCGGAACCCCTGCCCCGCCTTTTAACCTCGTGGCCGTCGATCCGAAATTGGATCCTCCGTACGTACAAAGCTGGAATTTCAACCTCGAGCAGGAAATCACTCCCGGGATTGAGCTTCAGGTCGGATACGTCGCCTCCAAGGGCACCCATATTTACAACTATCTCGACGCCAACCAGCCTCCACCGGGTTCTGGCTGGACGCCGGCCGCAATTTTGGCCGGAAGACCTGACTCAGCCGCCGAACAGGCCGCGAGGCCCTACGCCGCGCTCTATCCGCAATTTGGGCAAATCAGCACCATCACCTCCGGGGGCAACTCGAGCTATAACTCGCTTCAGGTGCTCTTGCGGACGAAGAACTATCATGGACTCACAACTCAGTTGGGTTATACGTGGGCTCACGATATCGATCAAGCTTCGGAAACCTCCGACGCCTTTGGCACCAGCGGCTTTGTGCCACGTGACTCCTTCAACCTGAAGACCGATCGAGGCAATTCGTTATTCGACGTTCCACAGTCCGTCAATATCTCCTACGTGTATCAGTTTCCCAGGACAAGCCTCAAGGGTGCAGCGGGCCAGCTGGCGAACAATTGGCAGCTCTCGGGGGTGATCACCTGGCACACCGGATTGTGGCTCCCGGATCTCACTTACGACGACGTTAGTGGTACCGGGGAGCTGCATGACACACCCGATTGCACAGGTCCGATTGTCACTCAGCTCAAGAATTTCTCGATACCGTATGTGGTGAGTGGCCTCTCGGAGCCTGCCAAAGGTACGTTCGGGACCTGTTCACGCACCAGCATTCAGGGGCCGGGCGTTGCCGAATGGGATTTCTCCGTCGGCAAATATTTCCCGGTTAACGAAAAGTTGAAGATCGAGTTTCGAGCGGACGCCTTTAACTTCCTGAATCACCCGATCTTTGGCAATCCGAATCCCGTCTTCGGAGCCGAAACCATTACCGGGACAGCCGATAACGTCGACAACGATTCGCACTTCGGCGCAGGTGCTCAGCGGCAAATTCAACTTAATCTAAAACTTTTGTTTTGACGTTGTTGCAGTAACGCGGCCGATGTTACCGTACCGGAGAGAGGAGCGCGGCTCACCCGCTGCGCTTCCGGTACGGTCGCGCGCTCTTCACTCAACCCATACATCGTCGGCCAAGACCGCAGCTCCAGGCTATCTATAAAGGAGGATTCCTTTCGTGCTCTCAGATTCTGACGTTCTAAAAATTCGCTCGCATTTCCCGGTTTTTAAGAAACAGATTCACCTCTGCACCTGTACCAAAGGCGCGCTATCCGACGTCGTCGAAGGTGGCTTGCAGGAGTTCATGAGGCTTTGGCACGAGCACGGAATTCCCTGGAACATCTGGATGGACAAGTACGAAGAGATGCGCCGATCGTTCGCGTCGTTCATCGGCGCGAAGCCGGAAGAAATCGCCGTCGTTTACAGCACATCCCACGGTATCAGTGAAATTGCGAGCTCGTTGAAATTCGAGAAGCGGAAAAAAGTCGTGATGGGTGAACTGGAGTTTCCCGCAAGCGGCCACATCTGGCTCACTCAACAGCTTCGCGGCGCGGAAGTTCAGTTCCTCGATTCGGTGAATGACAGGGTGCCGCTCGAGAGTTATGAGCGCGCCATCGACACCAACACCGTCATTGTGCCACTTGCCCATGTTTCCTATAAGAACGGCGCACGGTCCGACGTCGAAGGTGTAGTACGCATCGCCCACGACCGCGGCGCGCTTGTGATCGTTGACGGCTACCAGGTTTGCGGAACCGAGCCGCTCGACGTGCACGCTTTGGACGTCGACTTCTACGTCAGTGGAACTTTGAAATACATGCTGGGCTCCCCGGGACTGGCATTCCTCTATGTGAAAGAGAGCCTGATCGAGTCTCTGCGTCCAACAGTGACCGGCGCCTTCGCGCAGAAGGTACTTTTCATGGACAGCCTGAAGAATTTCGAGCCCTCCCCAACAGCACGCCGGTATGAAATGGGCACGCCGTCCATGCCGAGCATCTACGGCTCCGCGCCGGGCGTTCAGCTGCTGCGCGAAATCGGCCTGGCAAATGTGGCGGCGCACATCACAACATTGCGCAACGCCCTCGACGACGGGCTTCGCGCACTACAGATTCCAGTGAAGACTCCTACCGAGAACGCTGGACCGATGCTGGTAGTGAGGTCAGTAAATGCCCAGGCGGTAGCTAACAAGCTCGCGGAACGCAATATTATTCTTTCCGCCAAGTTTGACGGGTTACGCATTTCGTTCCACGTGTATAACACACTGGATGACGTGCGTGCCGTCCTCAAAGGATTGGAAGAGAATATGGATTTGGTAGTTCCGGAGCGAGAACCATCGGTGAGTTCCGGCGGAAGGAACTGAACTTCCGTAACTCCGCGGCGTGGAAACAGGTGTCGCTGGCGTTCCGGCGGCGAATAGCGGCTCACGCCGCGGCAAGGATATAATCGCGGTTCGCGGACTCAGCGCGTAGTGCAGTTACTCTCCTCGCGTGGCTCGGCGCTGTGGTCGCAGTCGGTTCTTCGTAGAATTAAGAAAGGCCGGTAGATCATGTCAGCCCCAGAGCCATCTATCGGACCCGCCTCATCGGACGCCGCCGACAAGGAACAGGGGCTCGAACGCCAGCTCAGTTCAGGCCAAATGGCCATGATCGGCATTGGCGGAGCTCTAGGAATCGGCTTTTTCCTTCGGACTTCGTTGGGCATTCACGTCGCCGGCCCCGCCGTTCTTCTCACTTACCTGATTGCAGCCCTGATTGGCGCACTTTTTGCCGGCGCACTGGCAGAAATGGCGGTTGCGCATCCAACGGCGGGATCGTTCGGAGTTTACGCTGAGATATACGTTTCCAGATGGGCGGGCTTCGCCGTCCGCTATGCGTACTGGTTCTCAATGGCAGCGGGCATGGGGGGCCAGGCAATCGCGATCGCAATATACTTCCAGTGGTGGTTCCCGAATGTGCCGGGTTGGATCTGGATTGTCCTGGTTTCAGTCAGCCTGATCTACCTGAACATGCTGAACGTGGGAAAGTTCGGGGCGTTTGAGTATTGGTTATCGATGATTAAGATCGTGGCGATCTGCTTCTTCATTTTGTTCGGCATCATTCTCATCTTAGGAGTCGGACACAACGCTCCAATCGGTCTTCGCAATTTCCGCCTGCCGGGTGGTTTCTTTCCGAATGGCTGGGGCGCCTCTTGGACCGGCATCGTATTTGTAATTGCCAGCTTCTGTGGTTTGGAGATGATCGCAGTCACCGCCGGCGAAGCGAAGGATCCCGAGCACACCGTTCCCAAAGCCCTGAAGGACGCCCTTGTCCAGTTAGTTGCTGTTTACGTCGGCGCCATGATCGTCCTGATCGCGGTGGTGCCATGGAATCAAATTCAGCCTGGGAGAGACGTCACCGCGAGCCCCTTCGTCACGGTTTTTCGGCTAACTGGCGTTCCAGCAGCGGCGCACATTATGAATTTCGTTGTGCTGATGGCTGCTGTCTCCAGCATGAATACCGGATTCTATATAGCCAGCCGCATGCTCTTCTCTCTGGCACGAGGCGGATACGCGCCGCAACGGTTCGGACAACTTTCGGCACGAGGCACGCCCGTGAGTGCTGTGCTCATATCCGCAGTTGGCCTCGCTGTAGCCGCCGTGATCACTAAACTGGATCCGGCGAACGCCTTCATCTATTTTGTGGGACTCACTCTATTCGGGATTCTGTTTGTCTGGCAGGTAGTGTTTGTCACTCATCTCTTTTTTAGGCGCAAATGGGTGGCTCAAGGGCGCACCCTGCGGGTACGCATGATTGGCTATCCGTACACGTCGATTTTGGGCTTGGCTTTGGTCACGGCAATCATACTCACTACGTGGTGGGTCGACCGGATGCGACTGACGATTTTCTCCGGCCTTGTCTGGCTGGGGCTTATCACTGTGGCGTATTGGATCTGGGAACGGCGACAGCACTCTTCAACAAAAGTTGTGTCTCCCGGCCTGGCGGCGCCCCCAGCCGACTGACCTCCGCAAAAACGAGTTTATCGCTCGCCGTTTCAGCTCGCACCGCTGTGCGGGTTTCGGCTTCCCCTCATCAGGATTTCGGAAAGTCTCTGCGCCACAATCGTTTCCTCATTCGGGCGCAGCATCCAAACGGTGACATCCAATCCAGTTGACGATTCTTCGCTTCCCGGGGTTAACTCGATGCGCGGGCTTCCCGAGCGCAGCATCCCTACAATATCCTTCGGCGACAACGAAATCCTCTCGCGATCCCATTGCAGATTGAGCTGTGGGCGATTATGAGGGACTTCAGGAATCACCATTTCAGTTTTCACTCCCGGGATCGTCGACAATTCGCGAGCGATCACCGACACGCGACGTTCCCACTCGCTCCGTTCAGCGTTATGATCCGCCTGAACGAACAACTGTAACGCTCGATACAGCCCAACGATTTCTTCTTTCCCCACTTTCGATACCCGCCCCACGCTGTCGGAATGCGGTGAGTCGTTGAGGAAAGCTGCTTCCACCAGTCCCTTCTTGCCGAGCAGAAGACCCGAACATTGCGGTCCACGGAGGCTCTTACCCCCGCTGAAGGCCACCAGATCGTACCCCATCCGCGTGAGGGCCCAGAGGTTCTCCACCGGCGGCAAATCAGCTGCTGCGTCAATCAGCGCAGGAATTTTCAATCCGTTAGCCAGCCGGGCGAATTCTTCGCGGTGAATTTTCCCTTTAGCGTCGAAAGAATTTACGAAAAACAACATAGCCGTGCGATCGGAAATCACAGCTTTCAGTTCGTCCGAAGTCTCGATTTCGACAAACTTCGCTCCGACGTTACGGATGGCGTGATCGTATTCGAAGCGGTGCGTTTTTTGCACCACCACTTCGTTTTTCATTCCCGAAGCGTCGGGAATCCGGTGGATTTTCTCGGGATCTTTTCCCGCCACACAGGCGGCTGTCGCCAGAGCGAGGGCAGAGGCGCAGCCGGCGGTAACCAGGGCGGCTTCGCAACCGAGCATCGTCGCAATTTGTTTTCCTACCGCTTCCTGCAGCTCGGTAATCGAAATCGAATGGCGCGAGACTTCCTGCATGGTCTGCAGCACTTCGTCACGCATGAGCGCGCCACCGAAATTGGTAAAGGCTCCGCCCGCATTGATGAAGGGCTGTACTCCCAATTCTTCATATATAGATGATCGAGGGAGAGGCGCAGCACAGTTTGAGTGCAGCCGGATACGCCATCCGGACAACAGGCCCATGAATTGTAAAAAGGATCGGCGATCCGCCATTGTGCTCTTGTGACCCGTGCTGGATATTTAATGATACCGGTGGGCAATCAAATACTCAACGCGCCTGAACGGCACGAAACGCCGGGATTCGTCGATTCGGACTTCCTCGGATCCCTTGCGGAGTACGCGAAGACTCGTGGAAGGCAATCTCCAATCTCCCGAAGGCAAAAGCGCACTGTGAACATTTGGCCGCTATGCTCGTCGCGGAGTAAGTGATAATTGAACCATGCCGCATCTCAAGGGCTCATTGACCTGTGATCAGGTTGGGATTCCAGTGACTTCCGGCAATGCGCCACGCTCCAGGCGCGACGCCTGGATTTTGATCGCCACGATTCTGGGAACGAGCTTGGCCTTCATTGACGGTACCGCGGTCAACGTTGCGCTCCCAGCGCTGCAGATCGGCATGCACGCCACTGTCAGCGACGTTCAATGGGTGGTCGAGTCGTATTCGCTTCTGCTCGCCGCGTTGCTAATCGTCGGCGGCTCGCTTGGGGATCTGTATGGGCGTCGCCGGGTTTTCGTCAGCGGCGTTATTTTGTTCGCATTGGCATCCGCCTGCTGCGGATATGCGCCGTCAATCGGATGGCTGATACTCGCTCGCGGCGTCCAAGGCGTGGGAGCGGCCTTGCTCGTGCCCGGCAGCCTGGCGCTGATCAGCAGCTCCTTCTCGGTGAACGAGCGGGGCCGCGCCATTGGCACGTGGTCTGGGTTCACAGCAATCACCGCCACAGTCGGCCCTGTGCTCGGCGGCTGGCTCGTACAACATGCGTCATGGCGCTTTGTATTTTTCATAAATCTACCGTTGGCGGCGGCGGTTGTATTCATTACCCTGTGGCAGGTTCCCGAGAGCCGTAATCCGGAAATTGGCGGCACGCTCGATTGGCCCGGGGCTCTACTCGCGACGCTAGGGCTAGGAGCCCTCACGTTCGCGCTCATTGAAGGTCCGCGACAAGGCGCAGCCGCAGCAGTGGTTGGGGTGATCGGCATATTGGCAATCGTTGCGTTTTTTATAGTAGAAGCTCGATCGTCCTCGCCGATGGCCCCTTTAGTTCTTTTTCGTTCGCGAAACTTTAGCGGTGCCAATTTGCTGACGTTTCTGCTCTATGGAGCTTTTGGCGGATTCTTGTTTTTCTTTCCCTTAAACCTGATTCAAGTGCAGCACTATTCGGCTACCGGGGCGGGAGCCGCCCTCGTACCCTTGATTCTGTTGATATTTTTGCTCTCTCGATGGTCAGGCGGCTTGACCGCCCGGTATGGGGCTCGGTTGCCACTCACCATTGGGCCTTTGATCGCCACGTCCGGCTTCCTTCTCCTGCTCATGCCGGGAACCGCATTCGGCTATTGGAAAACGATATTCCCTGGAGTGGTAGGCCTCGGTTTGGGCATGGCCGTCAGCGTCGCGCCATTGACGACCGCGGTGATGAGCGCTGTGAGCGAAGATCAGGCGGGGATCGCTTCTGGAATCAATAATGCGGTTTCCCGAACCGCAGGATTGCTTGCGGTTGCGGTGTTCGGACTAATACTCTACGGCACTTTCAACCGTTCGCTAGACAACGGTCTTGGACGCCTTTCGCTCTCTCCAGTTGAACTGCAATACCTGAACGAACAACGCCCAAGACTCGCCGCCATGGAAAGTAATGACGCCAGAGTGAACGATGCGGTCGCCCAAGCGTTTATTTCGGGATACCGGGCCATTCTCCTCGTGGCTGCGGGACTGTCAGTCGCAAGCTCTCTGACCGCCGCATTTCTGCTCGATCCGGCTAAAACACGGAAATCGAACCGTCCAGCTCGCTCTTTTTGAACGCGAGCCAAATCCAACGTCTCGCCGCAGGCCCCTTCGACAACCTTAGCCTGCCTGAGTAGCCGACTTCGCCGTCTCCTGGTTTTGATCGGCTCCACCACTGCTCGTAACGGAGGTCGCCTTAATCTCCAGGCCGCTCTTGTTCATGTCGAACCTCTGCTTCCGATCCAGTCCCTTGACGAATTCCCGCGTTGCCTTGGCGACCGCGCCGGGAAGGCTCGACGCATCGACTTTGATGCTCTTCCCGTCGGAACCGGCCTGCCGATCTTCATAACGAAACGACACTTCAAATGTTTTCATATTGTCTCTCTCCTAAATGATCGCAATACGACCAAGGATAGTGTAGCTCGGATCGCAGGCGGAGTCGAAACCGTGGCAGGAAGAAACGGTCGAATGTTTTGCGCTTCGTAGGCTTCGGCCGGTGGGCCCGATGCGTGCTAGTCTTGAGCTCGAACCCATGAATGACCTCCTCTCTTTGATCGTGCAACACGGATACGTCGTCATCTGCCTGATGGTCTTCGCCGAAGCCATCGGTATGCCGGTGCCGGGCGCACTAGCTCTTGTTGCGGGAGGCGCTGCGTCGGCGTCCGGCGCACTCTATGCGCCAGCGGTTGCCGTGTTTGCCGTCGCTGGGATGCTTTCGGCTGACTCACTGCTTTACGTTCTTGGCCGCCACACGGGATGGACGCTCTTGAGATTTCTGTGCCGGGTTTCCGTCGATCCGGAAACATGCGTTCTGCGCTCCGCGGAATCGTTTTATAAGCGTGGCCGGCCCACATTGTTGATCGCCAAGTTTATTCCTGGTGTGAGCACGATGGCCGCGCCGCTGGCCGGAAGTATGAAAATGCCGTTGGTTCAATTCCTGGGATTGGATTTCCTGGGGGTCAGTACGTATGCGCTCGCGTATGGCACGGTCGGATTTATCTTCCGCGATTTCGTCGCGAAGATCATCACTGGATTTCGCGTCGCAGGTCACGCCGTAGAGATTGTAATCATCTTGGCCGCGATTGCGTTTATCGGCTACCGACTGTCGTTGTACTGGAGGCACCGAGCCGATCGCGTCGTACCACGGGTGCAGGTGGCGGCCTTGGCGGCCAAGCTGCAGGCCGAAGGCCCGGAAAAGATACTGGTGGCCGATGTGCGCAGCCACGGTTACTATGCTGCCGGAGCCGTCCGCATTCCCGGCTCGATCCGAATTGAGCCCAACAATCTCAGTGCCGAGATAAAAGTATTCCCCCGAGACAAAGACATGTACCTCTACTGCACTTGCCGGAGCGAAGCGACCAGCGCTAGCGTGGCGCATCTGTTGCGCGACCAGGGTTTCAACGCGTTTGTTATCGTTGGCGGCCTGGCTGCCTGGCGCCGGGCGGGTAACCCGCTAGAAGCCGTGCCGGAGAGCGACTTAGTGCATCTTCCCACTTTCAGTCGATAGCACTCTCCGTCCGCCGAAGCGCCTCTGGCTTTGGTGGTCCGTAGAGTTCATATCGGCTCCGTGGCGGCCAGAGTATGTAGAGGTCGTTCGGCGAGAGTAATTTCGCCCATGTCGATCGCAACGAGCAGCGGTTCCTTAACGATCTGATAGTCGCCCTCCCATGCATAGACCCGTCGTTTCGCCGGCACGATAATTCCATCCACATCGCGATAATCCGATGCGTAGTTCAGGCCGGTGGCGCCGCCAAGGATGTCCACCGTATAGTCGTGCCGTCGCAGCAATCCATCCGGACCAAAACAGGAGATCTGCTCTCGCGCGTGGCTCTTCACGTAGTCCGGGAAGGTGACCTTCAGGCGTCTCCACGTCTCGTTTTCCACTCGAATCGATGCGATCTCTTCCGTCTTGAATCCCTCATACGTATAGAGGAACGGAATGGTGAGATATGTCCATAGCGCCTCACTGCTGAAGAAAGCGGCGTGGATGTCATCCCACGGCGTCTCTCGTTGTTGTCCTTCGAAGGATTTTTCCGGATCATCCCGAGTTTCGATGAGGGTTCCATCGATCTTCTCCATCACGATCCGGTCCGGCTCAAAAATCGAGCGCTTGTCCTGGCCCGGAAACTCTGTCACCACGCGCTCGGTCATCACATCCGCAGCCATCACAATATTCTTGAGGTAGTCGGGTTTGTTCTTCACGTACCAGATTGCCCCGGTAATGGAAGCCTCGATTTTGATCGACTTAACCTTGTTCCAGCGATCGAGGCCGCCATGCGCTTCCAGGGCGATTTTCAATAAGTCATTCATTTAAATAATTCTACACGCCGCCGCTATTGGCGTAAATCTTTACGTTGTTCTACTCTGCAGCACGAGTGTAATGTAGAGATCTGCATTACGCTAAGCCTGCTGATAAATATACCTGGCTGGTACTTTGGCTTGCCTAGGAATATGCGTGAGAGAGATCCCGGTTGCCGCGGTCAGGAAATGAGAGACAAGGGATATTTGTCCGTGCCATCCTCAACAGAACGGAAATGTTAATCGGAGATTTTCAGAAGAACAACCACTAACGCTCCGGGTCCCGCAGGAGGGGAGTTGCGTTTATGAAAATTGGCAGAGTTATTCATGTTCGTCTATTGGTGGTCATGGCGCTAGTTCTGACGGCCGCCTCGCCGATGCTTTCGCAAACTCCCGCTCCCCCGGGCTATAGGGTGATCAAGACTATTTCCGTAAGTGGCGACGAAGGTTGGGACTATTTGACCGTGGACGCGCAGGCACGACGCGTCTACATCTCCCACGGTTCACACGTCGTCGTGATGGACGCGGATTCCTACGCGCTGGTCGGGGACATTCCGAATACTCAGGGCGTCCACGGCATCGCTTTGGCCAACGACTTGGGGCGAGGCTTTATCAGCGATGGCCGCGCGAATACCGCTACGATTTTTGACTTAAAGTCGCTGCAAACCATCGGCACCGTAAAGACGGGAGCGAACCCGGACGCGATCGTGTACGACTCAGTGACCAGGCAGGTATTCACGATGAACGGCCGAAGCGCAGACGCTACAGCTATCGACGCCGCGAAGGGGACGGTGACCGGAACTCTGGCGCTCGGCGGTAAGCCCGAATTTGCGGTGGCCGACGGTCAGGGAAGCGTCTTCGTAAATATTGAAGATGAATCGGAACTGGTTCAGTTTGATGCCCGAAAGCTGGCGATAACGAATCGTTGGAAGCTCGCGCCGTGCGAGGAGCCCTCCGGGCTGGCAATGGACCGTAAGGGTCGCCGACTCTTCGTGGGTTGCGGAAATAAATTGATGGCGGTGATCAACGCCGACACCGGTCTGGTAGTTGCCACCCCGGCAATCGGTGAAGGCGTGGACGCCAACGGTTTCGATCCGGAGACAAACCTGGCGTTCGCATCAACAGGCGAGGGAACTCTCAACGTTGTTCGCGAGGAATCACCGAGCAAGTTCACGACTATCGGCAGCGTACCGACGAAGAAGAGCGCCCGCACCATGGGCCTAGACCTCAAGACCCATAACATTTTTCTTCCCGCAGCCGACTTCGCCCCGCCAAAGCCGGGCGAGCGTCGCGGAAAAATGAAGCCTGGGTCCTTCGTTATTCTCGTCGTCAGTCAGCAATAGCTCGCAGTGGAACGATTTTACGGGCTCCCTCACCGACACTCGTATACCTCATTGAAGCAGCGGTTCTCCGCGCACGCACACTTTCGGACTCAAGAGGGTTCTCAAGAGCCTTAGTCGCGGCCGATGGCGACCACATTTATCGGCTTCACTGCCTTTGTTGTCAGCGCAGGAGAAATCATGACATGCGTGCAGGTCGCGATAATCGCAGGGCTGCCCTACACTTCGCTACGCGACGTCATACTGACTCGCCCCACCCTTGTCGAAGGGCTTATCCCATTGTTCTCGTTCACGCCTTCGGCACCAAAATCCGTTTCTTCCTGATTTTCTGAAACGGACGAGACCGTTCGCACCGAATAATTTTGCCAACGCACACCGCCAGAATTCCTGAGCAGCGAGAACTCGTCGACAAAATTAAGCGAGAAGTAGAGACCTATTCCCCCGAACGCCGCTCGAAGCGAAGTCGCTCGGGGCAAAGCCATCTCGAGCGGTCCGCAGCAGGGAGAGAGGGTGGCGAGGATTGCAAAACAGGGCTTGACATATTCCGATATGGGCATATATTGAGTGCATGGCCAGGGCGGCGACAACCTCCGACGCGTTTAATGCAGTGGCCGAACCGCGGCGGCGGGACATCCTGAACTATCTAGCGATGGGCGAGAGGTCGGTCACCCAGATCGTGGACGCAATGGAGATGGAGCAGCCGTCGATTTCGAAGCACCTGAAGGTTTTGAAGGGTGTTGGCCTGGTGGATGTCCGGAGAGAGGGTCGACAAATGCTTTACAAGGTGAATGCCGTGGCCATCCGGCCGTTGCACGAATGGACAAGCACGTTCGAGCGATTGTGGAAACACCAGCTGTTGCGAATCAAGGAACGGGCCGAGGCCAACAATGCACCGAAACAATAGTCTTGTGGAATTTCAAACGAGGAGGAAATCGTGAGTTCACCCGCACTATCACTGGAAGCGACAACGATCCATATAGCGGAGGAAATTCAAGTCCGCGCTTCGATCGAGGCGACGTTTGCCGCGCTGCTGGATCAGCTGGGACCGTACAACGAGACTCAAGTGGACAAGCCCATGCCGATGAAGTTGGAAGCATGGCCTGGCGGCAGATGGTATCGCGACCTGGGAGACAACAACGGCCATAACTGGGGCACGGTGCAGGCGATCAAGAAGCCGACGCTGCTGGAGATTTCCGGGCCGCTGTTTATGTCCAACCCGGTGATAACGAATCTTCAATATCGGCTGAAGGAATCCGGCGGCGTGACGGTGATTACATTTCGGCACCAGTCGTTTGGTCTGGTGCTCGAGGAATACAGAAACGCGAAGAGCGGCTGGGCGCATTTGCACGAACGGATGCGGCAGCGAGCGGAAGCGCCGCGGCCTCACTGAGGCGCGGGCCAGGTAGGAGTTCAGAGGAGGGAAATATGTGCCCAGCATGCATCGCAGGCGCAGCAGTGATGGCCGCCGGAGCCGGATCCACCGGAGGAATTCTGGCGGTGTGCATCGGCAAATTCAAGAAAGTCTTTAGGGCCAATGGTCTAGGCCTGTTTTTGAAAATCACGGAGAAATAAAATGACAACAAACAAGGAGAGAGACATGGAGCGCCAGAAAGAGCATCTCGCAATGAAGACACCGCCGAGTGTGTCGCTGCAGAAATGGGAGGCTGCGCGCCAGCAGCTCCTCGTGAAGGAGAAAGCCTTGACCCGCTCCCGCGACGCGCTGGCCGCCGAGCGTCGGCGGATGCCGTGGCTGGCCGTGGAGAAGAAGTACGAGTTCGGCGGCCCTAAGGGCAAGGTGAGCCTGCTCGACTTGTTCGAGGGTCGCCGTCAACTGATCGTCTACCGCGCCTTCTTCGAGCCTGGCGTGTTCGGCTGGCCCGAGCATGCCTGCCGCGGCTGCTCCTTCGGTGCCGACCAGGTCGCCCACCTCACCCATTTGAACGCCCGCGACACGACCCTCGCATACGCTTCGCGCGCTCCACAGGCGGACATCGCGCGCTTGAAGGCGCGGATGGGGTGGGAGATGCCGTGGTACACCATTACGGACAGTTTCGACGTCGACTTCGGCGTGAACGAGTGGCACGGCACGAACGCATTCTTCCGCAACGGCGAGAGCGTGTTTCGCACCTACTTCGTCAACAACCGCGGAGACGAGCCGATGGGCAGCACCTGGAGCTACCTTGACATCACAGCGCTCGGGCGCCAGGAGGAGTGGGAGGACTCGCCCGAGGGCTACCCGCAGACTCCACCGTACAAGTGGTGGAACTGGCACGACAATTACGGGGCTGAGGCCACGCCTGACTCGAAGTGGATCGACATGATCACCGACCCTGAAGGAGCCGCTGCTCGAAGGCGCGACGCGGAGGCAAAAGCATAACCGAGGCCCATTCCACCCACTCGACCGGCAGCGCCAGCCGTGATGCCGATGGGCCTCCCACCGCCTGGCAGATGGGAAATCCGCATCATCTCGGGAGCGGGCCGTCCTCGTTCGAGAACACGCCCGGTGGTACCGTAAGTGCAACGCACTATGGCGGCGGAAAATCTGTCCTTTGGCATTGGGCTGAGTTATCCTTGCTTGAAATCGTCGTACAAAACCCGAAATGCTACAGTTTTGTGCAACGAAAACGCCCAGAACCATTGTGGAGGGGTGGGTGAGCGGTTGAAACCGGCGGTCTTGAAAACCGTTAGGCCTCAAAAGGGCCTCGTGGGTTCGAATCCCACCCCCTCCGCCAGCCAGTCTTGGACATTCTCTCTCCGGCCATTCATTGCCAAGAAACAATGATTTTGCGGGGCAAAAAGCGGCAAACGCAACGGCGATATGGGCCTAGAGCCTCTCTAGGTCGCCACCTGTGTTGCCATGCACGCGATTTTTCTCCGTGGGCAGGTTGGGCAGTTCCCTTTCACTGGAGCCGGCAAACGCAGAAACTTACGTCGCGGGAGCAGAAACGGAACGCGTAGTTCGAACTGACTGCGGACCGCCAACCAGTCTGCTCCTCACATAAAAACGATTTCCTTGTGCCGAGCATCATCTAAGGTAACTGGAGATCCCTCCCACCGATTAGTCTGGTGGCTCAATTGCTCGCGGCGCTGTCCGGTGCTGCGCCGCCTTGCGAACACGAATGGCGATATAGCATCCAACTCCAATCGCCACAAGTGGCGCGATCCAGCCCGGCAAGTGCATGAGCAGAGCAACGTAGAAAACGAAGCCAATTGCGCCGGAGAAGACCATAAATGTTGCCTGGAACCGAGTGACTCGCGCTCCAAGGCTTTCGTGTCCTGTGAACAGCCCTCTTGGGAAGTTTCTGTCAAGGTGAAGAAGAATCCACCTGCCTGCCAGACCCCAACCCCCGCAAAACAGCAGTCCGATGAGCCAAAAGACCGCACTGGCTTTGGGCACGTCGCTACGAAGAAGAATTTCAGCACCTATAGAAATGGCCAATGGAAAAGATTTGACCCCGGTCTCGAAAGACAATAAAGTATGCGGGCTGGTGAATGCGGACGCAAGTTTGTACCGTGCTGCTCAAACATGTATCGAATAGTGTTGGCCTGTAGAGGTGTTCCCCCACACGTTGGCGCAGCCGGTGCGCGTGACATCTTCGAAGAGTTCAGGCACAGATCCTGGCATGAAAACGTAAAGTGCGTCTGGGACGGGTCCCAACTTATTCTGCAGGCGGAGAATGATTTCGACTCTCACGGACTCGCACTCTTGGATGAGTTTTCTGACTCGATATCGGCCTGCATCGAAGTTGGATTCGACGGTGACATACAAATTCTTTCCGTCACTTCCCTATGAGCACGCATTCTTGAAATCGGTCCGGAGAAGGGGGCCAACTCCATTACTTTTGACATACCCTCGTCCAATCTCCTCGTTCCTGGCAATGGCTCGACCGCGAGCGGCGGCGCAGTGCAGTTTCAGGGGTGGGCCGCGCGCGAACCCCAGCACACGGACCTACCAGTCTGAGAATAACTTCAGTTGTCGTAGGGTTCAGCCCAAAGTTCGTGTCGGAAACCAAATCCTGCCGACTCGACTATCGTCCGTGCTCGATCAAGGAACAGTTTTCCTTGGCCTTCAGGCTTAAACTTGAAGACGACATTGAGCACGATAGTCCGACCTCTGGCGTTAGACCGACACGCTCGTAATCCCTGGAGTTGGCGCGTATCGAGAGACCAATAGTTGACCCGCCGACATCAAGCGTTCTCGCGGAAAACCTTTCGCGTATTCGAGCAGCTTGACGATGTCGTCAACGACATTATCACTTTTGGCGAGGCTAACGATGCGCTGGGCCTCGAAGGCAAATATCTATTGGACTCGTTTGAGATCCATTATCCAATCCGTTTCCCACGTTTTACCACCGTCGGTTGATTCTGCCTGCTCCCAGTGACCTGAGGTGGGTGTGATTTCGGACCATATGAGCCGTGTGCGGACTGGTTTCCCGTCTTCGGTGTCGTCGTTCGCATAGAACGTTCCTACGCCATTGTGGAAGCTGCCTCTCACCGGCGGATCCATCGGCCCAAGCGGCGTCCTGCTGTCCATCCACCAGATCGACCACTGCCCGGTCTCGGCGTCGAACGATCGGAGAGCTACCCCGCGGTAAGTGCCGCCCGGAACTTGGAACACGGTGTCGTCGACATTAGCGTAGCCACCCATCAGTGGCTGGCAGAATAATGTCCCTTCGAATTCGATCCAGTCGTGACTGTTGACGAGGCGATGCTTCAGCTTTCGATGATGGACTTGCCAGCGTCCGAATAAAAAATCGAAGTCATGCAGTCCGGGTACCGCACTTTCAGCATGACCTATCTCTGCTCCCGAACCCGGGGAGGACTGCGCCGTGAGCCCTGACGCCGCCAAGCCTATTCCCAAGCACAAGATCACAGCAATGTGCTGACGTATTTGCACGTATGACTCCTCTTCGTACCGAAATACTGCCAGCCCCAGTTTAGCGCATGGCTGAAGCAATCAGGCGATTTCACTCAGAACCCCGGATAGTGAGTGCAATAGACATCCAACAAGCGACGCGGGACCTATCGCCCCTTCGAACATCCCTCAGCATGGTTGCGTCCCCGAGAGCCCGCTTCCGTTTCGCCCGGAAATATCAGCGTAGCCCACCACGTCCACCCGGCTCAACTTCCGGATGCGCCGTCAACAGGAATTCTCGCTGACCAATTTCGTCGTGAGCGTAAATCGCCTGATAACAACAGTTAGGAATCCTTGCTCGACAGAAGCGCTCGAAGTCGTTTAGTTTGCAGCAAGTTGGCCACACTTCCCCTCGGTTTGCTTCAGGCCGGGAATTTCCGGATCCGCTTCTTCCCACACACCTGAGTTGCAATCTCTTCGCTGTTCAAGGGATGAGTCTTTTTCCGGGCCTCATTCGTAGTACGGACACGATAGGCCACTTGTTCATGACGTGGGATGGGAGCGTGAGCCTGGAGAGCGAAGTTGCCCAGCTTCGAGGCGGCGGACTCACCGCGCTTTCTGCGCTGCTCATGCGCTATCAAAATCGCCTGTACCGATACCTCCTTCGCATCGTGCACGAGCAGGCGGAAAAATTCCGAAAGCCTGCGAAATCTCATCCCGAATCTTGTCGATACTGGAAGCTGCTTAACGGTTTCCCGTCTCGGCTCCATTCAAAAAGGGTCCTGCGAGTTCGAACTGACTGCCCTCAGCGGACCTTCCGATTTACGCGAGCCGGAATCGCCTACGGAGTTCCGGTCAAAGAGCGTCCGGCTCGTTATGCTAAAGAGCCCCCCTGACAAGAAGTTCCAGCGGTCCAAGTGGAACATAGCGGATGCGATTCTGGATTCTTCGGCTCGCGGCGATTTGGTGCTCGATCCCTTTCTGGGGAGCGGCACCACGGTCATTGCGGCAGAGCGAACGGGTCGAATTTGCTATGGGTTGGAACTGGACCCCATCTATGTCGACACGGTCGTGCGCCGATGGCAGAGGTTTACCGGCCTTGAAGGCAAACATGAAAGCACCGGGCAGAGCTTCGCGCAACGGGAAAAGGAGGTTGCCGATGACCAAGAATAATGACAACTCACCGTACGACGTTGGGTTTTCCAAGCCGCCCGAACAAACCCGGTTTCGCACGGGTGTTTCCGGTAACCCGAAAGGTAGGCCTAAAGGCCGGAAGAACTTAGCGACGGTGCTCGAGCGCACGCTCCAAGAGAAGGTGGTTATCAACGAAAACGGAGTGCGCCGGACGGTTACCAAGCTCGAAGCCGCAATCAAGCAATTGATCAACAAAGCAGCTTCGGGCGACCTGAAAGCCCTGTACCTGCTGACTGGCTTGGTTCGCTCAGCTGAAGAACGAGCAGACCAGGTGCCCGTCGCGGATTCACAACTCGCAGAAGTCGATCAGAAAGTCCTCCAGGGGCTATTGAAGCGCTTGGAAAATACTGAACAGGGAGATGAATGAAATGTCGAAGATTATTACGCCCGCTGAATACCGGTCGCTGCTACGAGCTGACTTCAACACTTTCATTGAGCGCAGTCTCTACGAGTTAAATCCGACAACTGAATTTCGCCGGAACTGGCATATCGAAGAGATCGCTGCGAAGCTTGAAGCCTGCCGTCGCGGAGAGATCAACCGGCTGATCATTAACGAGCCTCCACGGTCTCTCAAATCCCACTGTGGTTCGGTGGCTTTTCCAGCGTTCTTGCTGGGCCATGACCCCACGGCCCAAATCATCTGCGCGAGCTACGGGCAGGATCTTGCCAACAAGCATGCTCTAGACTGTCGCACGCTCATATCCAGTAAGTTTTATCAAGAGCTCTTTCCTGGCACTCGGCTTTCGACCCAACGACAAGCCGTGCAAGAGTTCGTAACGACTAAGCAAGGCTTTCGCCTGTCGACATCGGTCGGCGGGGTACTGACCGGTCGGGGCGCGGACATTATTATCATTGATGATTCGCTAAAGCCCGATGAGGCGCTCTCGGATACCCAACGGAAGTTCGTCAATGACTGGTACCAGCACACCCTTCTCAGCTGGTTAAACGATAAGAGGAGGGGATGCATCAATCTGATTATGCAGCGCCTGCACGAGGACGATCTGGTCGGCCATGTGCTCAGCGAAGAACACTGGGAAGTGCTTCGTTTTCCCGCAATTGCGGAAGAGGACGAGACGCACGTGATTGAAACGCCTTATGGAACGCGGACCTTTAGGCGTCGGGCTGGTGAAGCCCTCCATTCGGAGCGAGAGCCGCTAGAGGTATTGAGTCAAATTCGGGAATCATTGGGGGAATACCACTTTGCCGGGCAGTATCAACAGTCTCCCGCTCCCTTGGGCGGTGGATTGGTCAAAGCCGATTGGTTTAAGACATATACCGACGCCAATCTGCCGGCGAAGTTCGACATGGTCTTCCAAAGCTGGGATACCGCCAACAAGCCCACCGAACTCGCCGACTACAGTGTCTGCACGACATGGGGTGTGAAGGAAGACCATATCTATCTGCTTCACGTCACCCGCAAACGACCTGGCTATCCGGAATTAAAGCGCGCCGTGCGTGAGCAAGCCGAAGCGTTTGGTGCGAAAACGATCTTGATCGAAGACAAGGCGTCGGGCACACAATTAATTCAGGACTTGGTCCATGAGGGTGTCCACGCGGTCAAACAATACAAGCCGACGGACGAGAAGACTATGCGCATGCATTCGGTCACGGCCATGATTGAAAACGGATTTGTTCATTTGCCCGAGAAGGCAGCCTGGCTCGCCGTGTACTTGCATGAGCTCACCAGCTTTCCGAACGCCAAGTACGATGATCAGGCGGATTCAACCTCCCAAGCGCTGGATTGGTTCAAGCAATCCAACACAAAAGGGAGGCTCGGGCTCCACGAATATTTCAG
Organism: uncultured Acidobacteriota bacterium; assembly: GCA_963725655.1. GTDB lineage: Bacteria > Acidobacteriota > Terriglobia > Acidiferrales > UBA7541 > CAVRXT01. The sequence continues at coordinate 179,809 of CAVRYY010000003.1, forward strand.
GCAAGAAACTGCGAGACTGCAAGCGGCAGGACGTCCAATTTCCGATTCACCTGCGATCAATCGAGGCGCAGCGCTTCGTGAGTGGGACCGGCAACTCGGACGATTTGGAAATCGTTGAGTTTCTTATCAAAAACATCAGTCGAGCTGTGCGAGGGGCCACAGCATTACCGATTCTTGTCTGAGGATGCCGCAGCCCGGATTGTAGGGTGACAGACGGTTTGCGAGCGGCGGTGACAGATAGGTCAGCCAGCCCAAACCAGCAAACGCCATCAACGCGCACAGAATTCGTGGCAGAAAGGTAGACCGGAAAATGAGGTAGCCGATCGGGAGGCAATAGCATCCGTCAAGTACCACGGAGATGTCCACGCCCCAGGATTCCATCGAAGAGCCCCAAAAGTTTGACCTGCGAACATATCCCCGCGTTGATGCCCACGGATCGTCAGTTTCAGGATGACATGGTCGCGTCATTAGCCGTATTCGGGCACCCGATTTGATTGAAGCGTTTCACCGTCGCGTCGTCCTGTTGCATTTCTCTATCGCTAATCTTTCCGTCGCCCGGCAAACAAAAGAGCGCCGCCGCCAACGAGCGCCGCCCCTCCGAGCATCGGGGCTAACGCATTGGTCTTGGGCTGTACGGACATCGCCCGAATCATGAATCGTGCGGGTGACACCTGATATGCGAGCGAAGCGATCCCCAAGACGATCAAAATGATCCCGGTAATTGACACCACTTTCACGAGAACTCCCTATTGCATCGGTAACTTCCTGGCGCGACGTTGGCCTGGCCAAGCGCTTTAGAGGCTATGGCGCGGTGGGCTATTTTGCGCCCTACCTTCTACTGAAGCATTTAAAACGTCTGCGATGTTGCATCGTCAATCGTGCAGCACAACACTCAAGAGCGAGCTATTGATTTTAAGCCCGCCTACGTAACTTATAAATCCAAGTCTCTTGAATTTATTCATGAACTGACTTACCCGGGAGCGCGAGGCGCCAATCATTTCCGCCAGCATTTGTTGGGACATTTTGGGAAGCACTCTTGGAGCTTGTTGTTGCTTGCCATAGCGGACCAGCAGAAGCAGCGCCCGGGCCAACCTTTTCTCGGTGGAGTTGAACAGCTGATCGACTAAATCCGCCTCCACGCGAATATTCCTGGAGAGTACGTGAGCAATGAAAAGGTCGGAGAACGCGTGTTCTTCGTGCAGCACGCGGCTCATCTCGTTCTTTTCAATGAGGAGTATCATGCTGGATGTAATCGCGATGGCTGTCCCCAATCGTTTAGCCTGATCCGCGAGGCATCCCTCACCGAAAAAGTCACCCGGCCCAAACATTGCGACGACTACTTCTTTGCCGACTTCATTGACGACGCAGAGTTTCACGCCACCCTGTCGGATGTATAGGACGTTCTTCGCGGCGTCGCCTTGGGTATAGACGTGTTGGCTTCTGCGGAACTCCACAGCCCTTCGGGATAAACCGGTGGAATTGAGAAAGGCCCGGACGTCAAACAGCCCAGGAACCTTCCCACCCCGCAGTTTCGAACGTCTAGGTTTCTTGACCATCGCCATTCCCAACTGCACAAGTGGTAGATATTGAGCTGTGACCCGTAAGCGAACGGCGCCATTGTAACGCGTGCGGCCCCCGGAAAGTGTCTCTAACGGAACAGTTGTCAAATTTCGGCCGGTGTAGGGGATTTCGCAACTCAGCTTTAACGATTGCTCCGGTTCTTGCAGAGGTGCGAAACGATACGACTGGGTCGTGCGATGCAGGTCTGCCACAGAGCTACATCATGCGCTCGTCTTTAGAAATCCACGGTGTTGTCAGAGACGGCTGGACATCCCGGTGAGTTCACTCCCCGCGCTCCAGTACGCCTGCTGGATAGCTCAGTGGCGCCAGCGCATGCAACGGTATGATCTCGGAATGAAAATGCTGGGCCAAAAACGCCGCCTAATGATTTACCCTCGACGAGGCGTTTGAAAAATCAAGTGGAAGAAGAAGTCTATTCATCAACGCTCCACTGTATGTCGCGCGGGCTTGTCCCGGCTCCACGCGATTTCCAGTCATCGGTGTGGCGTTCGTGCAGGGTTGTGCCAACAGCCATTTGAGGCGATGAGCGCGTCGGCCTCTTCGGGGCCCCAAGTGTGGCGCTTGTAGGGGCGAGTCCGATGGTGCTTCTTAAGGACTGGATCAACGACGGCCCATGCTGATTCAACCGCGTCCTCACGAGCGAAAAGAGCCCCATCTCCGTCCATGGCGTCGCCCAAGAGCCGTTCGTAGGGTGATTCTTCTCCCGGCTGTTCTTCGACCAAGTAGAGTTCCCGTTGCTCGCCAACAAACTCCTTCCCGGCTCGCTTGACGCGAGCCGAAAGGGCGATGGCAGAAGTTGGGGAAAGCTGGAACCGCAGATAATTGCCGGGGCCGGTCGCCGGCGCCGAGTCGGCGAAAAGCCTCTGTGGAGGCGGTTTCAGTTCGACAAGGATTTCGGTAGCGTTTTCAGCTAGGTATTTGCCGGAACGCAGGTACCAGGGCACTCCGGCCCAGCGCCAGGAGTCGATGAAGAGACGCAAGGCGCAGAAGGTTTCAACATCGGAGTTTTTTGCTACGTCTGGCTCTTTTCGGTAGCCAGCATATTGACCGCGCACCAGATCGTCCGATGTCAGAGGGCGCATGGCTTGAAAGACTTTGGCCTTCTCATTGTGCACGGCCCCAAAATCCCTATCGGCGGGCGGCTCCATTGCAAGCAGCGCAACGATCTGGAAGAGGTGGTTCTCGACCACGTCGCGCAGGCAGCCGGCAGTTTCGTAAAACGCGCCACGGCCCTTAACACCGAAATTCTCGGCTAGAGTTATTTGGACGCCGGCCACATAGTTGCGATTCCAGATAGGCTCCAGGAACGAATTCGCGAAGCGGAAATAGAGGATATTCATGATCGCTTCCTTGCCGAGGAAGTGGTCAATGCGGAAGATCGAGTCTTCCGGGAACACTGAGCGCGCCACGCGATTGAGCTCTCGAGCCGAGGCCAAGTTGCGTCCGAAAGGTTTTTCTACAATGACGCGCGCGTGCTCAGACAATTTCGCGGCGCCAAGGCCTTCGATCACGGTTTCAAAAAGTGAGGGCGGAATGGCAAGATAGTGAGCTGGGCGGCGAGCGTTGCCTAACGCTTTTTTTAACGCTGTGAACGTGGCTGGGTCCTTATAATCTCCATTCACGTAGCTGAACTGCGATAGAAGTTGGCGTAAGGCACGTTTGTCATCAATCCCACCATATCGCTTTATGCTATCCGCCACGCGATTGCGAAGACGATCCAGGCTCCACTTCGGAAAAGCGACGCCGATTACCGGAGCCTTGAGAGTGCCATGCTTCGCCATCGCGTAAAGTGCCGGGAAGATCATCTTGTGGGCAAGATCGCCTGTCACACCGAAGAGCACCAACGCATCCGAACGGGAGGTAGTCATCAGGCGCTCGTCTTGTTGGCGGCGGCCTTTTCCTCATGGCCGCCGAACTCGTAGCGAAGAGCCGATAACATCTTGTCGGCGAAGTCAGCCTCGCCGCGCGAACTGAAGCGTTCGTAGAGTGCGGCACTGAGGACGGGGGCTGGAACGGATTCGTCAATGGCCGCCTTGATCGTCCAGCGTCCCTCCCCCGAATCGGAAACTCGACCAGCGAACTTCCCGAGGTCCGGGCTATCGAGGAGCGCGCTGGCCGCCAGGTCCAAGAGCCACGACGATATGACGCTGCCACGTCTCCAGACCTCGGCAATGTCGGCGAGATTCAGGTCGTATGCGTAGTGCTCGGGATCGCGCAACGGCGTGGTTTCGGCATCGACAGTGCTCTTCTGTTTGCCGGCATTGGCGTGGCGCAGGATGTTCAAGCCTTCCGCGTAGGACGCCATCATGCCGTACTCGATGCCGTTGTGAACCATCTTGACAAAGTGGCCCGCGCCGCTCGGACCGCAGTGCAAATAGCCGTGTTCAGCCGTGCCACCTAGCTTTTCTCGACCGGGCGTGCGCGGTGCTTCGTCAATGCTTGGAGCCAGGGCAGCGAAGATGGGGTCGACTCGCCGGACGATGGTTTCATCGCCGCCAATCATCAGGCAGTAGCCTCGCTCTGAACCCCAGACCCCGCCGCTCGTCCCGGCGTCCACATAGTGGATGCCCTTCGATTTCAATTCAGCAGCGCGGCGGATGTCATCGTGGTAATAGGAATTGCCCCCGTCGATAACAACGTCGTCACTTTCGAGAAGCGGGACGAGGGTCTTGAGCGTCTGATCGACCACTGCGGCAGGCACCATCATCCAGACGGCGCGGGGCGATTTCAACTTCTTAGCGAAGTCTTCTAGGGATGTCGTCCCAACCGCACCTTCTTTGCCGAGCGCCTGAACGACTTCCGCATGGAGATCATAAACCACGCACCGGTGGCCGGCCCGCATTAGACGTCTCACCATGTTTGTTCCCATCCGTCCCAGTCCGATCATTCCTAATTCCATGTGATTCTCCTTTCGCTATAAGAGCCGTGACAACTGCATTTGCAGGCGTCAGCCGAAACCATACGCCGAGGCAAAGTCTTTTGAGCTCAACGGCTGACCCCATACCAACCGGCATCCTTCAGCTCAATTCATCGGACCAGTTCTTGCAGATTCAAATCAGCAGGTGGGTCGGCCTTGGCTTGCGGTTTGGACTCGGCTTTTGTTTCCGTCTTGGGTTCAACTTTGGCCTCAGGCTTCGGATCGACTTTATCTTCAGACTTCGGCGCAGCTTTGGTTTCGGGGTTCGGCTCGGCCTTAGTTTCGTCGTTCTTAATCTCCTGCTCCGCCTTATCCCAGTCTTGAACTGCATGACCGCCCTCGCGGCCTCGCTCCTCATAGAGTTCATAGGCGCGCTTCGTGATCTGCGGCGTTAGGTTGGACAGCGTCTTAGCTTCAGGCTTCGCCTCGGATTTGGCTTCCGGCTTTGCCTCTGCCTTGGCTTGAGAGTTCGGGCCGCCTTTGACATTGGCGGCAGACTTTCGCTCGGCCGTGGCTCCAGGCTGCGTCTTATCGGTTTTGGCAGAACCAAAAATCCGATACGCGAGCAGTTTCACACGGTCATTCACGAGGAACCAAACTAAGGCGTAGGCCCAAACGAGCCCTGCCCAGCGCCAGCCGAGCGGTGTCATAAACAAACCATAAACCGCAATCAGTGTCGCGATGGTCTGCGTGCCGAGCACCGCGATCCATAGAATCCGCGCCGGGCGGATGGACCAGAACGGACCTCGCGTGCGCGTCAGGAAAATCGTCAGATGGCCGGCCACGGACAGCTTCAGGTACATCAGAGTTTGGACGTGCGCGTGGTCGAGGTGAAAGACGCGCTCGCCAAGATAAAATAGGCCGAACGCAGCCACGACCCCGATCACACCCAGCACCGTGGAGATCCCCAACACCAGCCGCATATTCCAGGCCTCGGGCTTATCCTTGTAATGGACGTTGTCATACGCGATGGACAGGATGGCTCCATCGTTTAGCACGGCGATCATCACGATCATCACCGCGGTCACCGGGTAGAAGTTAAATACCATGATTGCTAGCGTCATGAAGAACAGCACGCGCAGTGTTTCGGCAATGCGGTAGATCGCGTAGCTATTCATCCGCTGGAAGATGCGGCGGCTTTCCTTGATCGCGTCGATGATTACCGACAGGCCGGGCGCCAGCAGCACGATGGACGCCGCCGCGCGAGCCGCGTCGGTCGCCCCGGAAACCGCTATGCCGCAGTCTGCTTTCTTCAGCGCGGGAGCGTCGTTCACGCCGTCGCCGGTCATGCCGACGATATGCCCGCGCTGCTGCAGAACATCCACGATGTGGAACTTATGTTCGGGGAATACTTGGGCGAAACCATCCGCTTTCTCGATGGCCTCGGCTGCCTGCGCTGTCTCGTGATGCTTCGTGTCGCCCAATCCGCTAGCATCGAGAATGTTCGTGCCCAGGCCTAGTTGTCGGGCAGTTTCTCGAGCGATAGCCAATTGATCGCCGGTAACCATCTTCACCTTCACGCCCATCTGTTGGGCGCTGGCGATCGTTGCCTTGGCCTGCTCGCGCGGAGGATCGAACATGGATAACACGCCAACAAACTGCCACTTATTTTGCTGATCTGCCCGAGCCACTCCCAAGGAACGGAAGCCGCGTCCCGCAAACTCATTGACGGCTTTCTCGACAGCAGCCTTTACTTCGCCGGCATTGGTCGATATCTCGAGAATCACCTGCGGCGCGCCTTTGGCCACAAAGAACTGTTTTCCGTCGGCAGCTTTCACGGTCGCTTCCGTGCGTTTATGAACAGGATCGAACGGCTGAAAATGGAGTACCTGAAAGGCCTTTAGCGCCTTATCGTCTTTCACGCCGCCGATCACTGCCAGGTCGATGGTGTCTTTATCTTCCGCGCGCGAAGCCAACGCGGCCCAGAGAATCACCTGATCGGCAGGGATTTTGTTCAGGCAGAAGGGATCGCCCAACGTCAACTTGTTCTGGGTCAGAGTGCCGGTCTTGTCCGAGCACAGCACATCCACACCAGCGAGTTCCTCGATTGCCGACAGTTTTGTCACAATCGCTTGTTTCTTTGCCAGCAAACGCGCGCCGACTGCCATCGTCACTGACAGAACCGTGGGCATCGCCACCGGGATCGCGGCGACTAGAAGCACCAACGCAAACTCCAACGTACTGAGGATTGGATCGTGACGGAAGAGCGCCACGGTGACAATCACGGCCACCAGGGCCACCGCGAGAACGATCAGATAATCGCCAATTTTGAGCACGGCGCGTTGGAAATGGCTGACGGTAGTCGCCTCCTGCACGAGTTGTGCCGTCTTGCCAAAGTAGGTGTGAGTGCCGGTGGCGTATACCATCGCGTCGGTTTCGCCCCGCTTGATAATCGAACCCGAAAACACAGCCTCGCCAGACTTGCGCGTCGCGGGCAAAGATTCGCCGGTTAACGCTGACTGATCTACTTGCACCGGATCGCCCGCCAACAAACGCGCATCCGCCGGCACGATGTCCCCTAGCCGCAGACGGATGACGTCGCCAGGCACAAGTTCCCGCGCGAGAGGGTTGACCCACTTCCCGTCCCGTTTCACGGTGGTTTTGGTCGCGAGCTTGGCCTTCAGCGCGGCAATTTCGTTGCCCGCCTGATGTTCCTCCCAAAATGCCACCACTGCGTTGGAGAAGAGCAGAAAGAGAATGATGAAGAAATCCAGCCAGTGCCGGACTACGCCCGACAGAATCACCGCCCCTTCGATCATCCACGGAATGGGACCCCAGAAATAGGTTAGGAATTTCAGGAACGGATTTGTTTTCTTTTCCGCGATCTCATTCGGACCATATTGGGTCAACCGTTTTTGAGCTTCGGCCTCGCTGAGGCCGTCCGGCGACGACCCCAATTTTTTCTCCACTTCCGCCATGGGAAGGGTTTTCAGATCGTTTTTCGGATCCGGCTTCGGTCCCGCCTTCGACTTGGTAGGCTGATCCACGTCGGACTGGATGGGCGCTTGTGCACTCATTGAGGATTCCCCCACTTCCAGTTTCGGATTTCCGGCATATCTTCGCCGTGCTTGTCGATGTATTGCTTGTGCTCGATGAGCTTGTCCTGCACCAACTGCTTTAGGTAAGCACCCTTAGTGCCCAACTGCGGTAGCCGATCGACCACGTCTTGGACAAGGTGGAACCTGTCCAGGTCGTTCTGCACCCTCATGTCAAAAGCGGTCGTGATGGTGCCTTCTTCCTTGTAGCCTCGGACGTGGAGCTTGAGGTTGGCGCGACGGTAGGTCAGCCGGTGGACTAGCCACGGATATCCATGAAAGCCAAAGATGATGTGTTTGTCTTTGGTGAAAAGCGAATCGTAGTCCGTTTCGCTCAGGCCGTGCGGGTGCTCCGTGCAGGACTGTAACTTCATCAAATCGACGACATTGATGACCCGGATTTTCAGTTCGGGCAAATGCTGCCGGAGGATGGAAACGGCAGCCAAGATCTCCAGCGTGGGCGTGTCACCGCAGCAGGCCATTACTACATCGGGCTCAGCATTCTGGTCGTTGCTGGCCCATTGCCAGATGCCAATTCCTTCCGTGCAGTGAACAACAGCGGCGTCCATGGTCAGCCATTGGGGCAGGGCATGCTTTCCTGCGACGACCACGTTGACGTAATTCCGGCTACGCAGGCAGTGATCGAAAACCGACAACAGGCAGTTGGCATCAGGTGGAAGGTAAACGCGCACGATATCAGCCTTCTTGTTGATGACGTGGTCGAGAAATCCCGGATCCTGGTGCGTGAAGCCGTTGTGATCTTGCTGCCAGACGTGGGAAGCGAGCAGATAGTTCAGCGACGAGATCTTTCGGCGCCAGGGTAGTTCCAGGCACACCTTCAGCCACTTGGCGTGCTGGCTGAACATCGAATCGACGATGCGAATGAAGGCCTCATAGCTGTTGAACAGCCCATGCCGCCCGGTAAGAAGGTATCCTTCAAGCCAACCCTCGCACTGGTTTTCGCTGAGCATCGAATCCAAAACGCGTCCGGTGGGTGCGAGGAATTCGTCATTCTTTACGCGCCGGGCGTCCCATTGACGGTCGGTGACTTCAAAGACCGCACCCAGGAGATTTGACACTGTTTCATCGGGACCGAAGATCCGGAAATTACGCTGGTCCTGATTCAGCTTGGCAACGTCGCGCAGAAAATTGCCCAGCACGAGTGTATCTTGGCCGTTAACGGCCCCGGGCGACGGCACGTTCACCGCGTGGACATGGAAGTCTGGCATGCGCAGGTCACGCAGCAGCATTCCACCGTTGGTGTGCGGATTGGCGCCCATGCGCCGGTCTCCCTTCGGCGCGAGCTCCGCTAATTCAGGCAGGAGTCGGCCGTTCCCATCGAACAATTCCTCGGGTTTGTAGCTCTTCATCCAGCTTTCAAGCTGCTTGACGTGATCGGGATGTTCGGAATCGACAAGGAGCGGCACCTGATGCGCCCGAAAAGTACCCTCGATTTGCAGCCCGTCGACTATTTTCGGTCCTGTCCAGCCCTTTGGTGATTTGAGGACGATCATCGGCCAGCGCGGCCGAGCGGTGTCGTTATTGTTCCGCGCGTTGCTTTGCATTTGCCGGATGTCCTCGATGGCCTTTTCTATCGTGGTGGCCATAAGTTCATGCATCTTTTCCGGCTCATCGCCTTCAACGAAGTGGGGCGTCCAGCCGCTGCCTCGCAGAAATTGCTCCAACTCTTCATGCTCGATGCGCGCTAGGACGGTCGGATTGCTGATCTTGTAGCCATTCAGGTGCAGTATTGGTAGAACAGCTCCGTCGGTAATCGGGTCGAGAAACTTGTTGGACTGCCATGAGGTCGCTAAGGAGGCCGTTTCCGCTTCGCCGTCGCCGATGACGCAGGCGACGATCAGATCGGGATTGTCGAACGCCGCGCCGAAGGCATGGCTAAGCGAGTATCCGAGCTCGCCACCTTCATGAATCGATCCGGGCGTCGTCGGCGCAACGTGACTCGAAATGCCGCCGGGAAATGAGAACTGCTTAAAGAGCTTCTTCATTCCGGCTTCGTCCCTGGTAACGTTCGGGTAGATGTCAGTCCAGGTGCCTTCGAGGTAGACGTTGCCGACAATCGCTGGGCCGCCGTGACCGGGACCAGCGATGTAGAACATATCAAGGTCATACTTCTTGATAACCCGGTTGAGGTGCACATAGATAAAATTCTGGCCGGGCGTCGTGCCCCAGTGTCCAACCACGAGCGGCTTCACATGCGAGAGTTTCAGTGGCTCCTTAAGGAGTGGATTATCGTAGAGGTAAATCTGTCCGACTGACAGATAGTTGGCGGCGCGCCAGTAGGCATCCATCTTGTGGAGGAGTTCCGGGGAAAGAGTTCCTGAGTGAGTCAGCGTGAGAGTTTGTGTGTTCATGATTCAATTCTCCCTTTTTTGAGCCAAGGCCGAGAACGCAACAAACCCTTTCGGCGATCATCCGTTATTCATCTGTACGAATGACGCGGACGGTGGACGGGCTCTGATGCAAGTTGCGTTCGGGCGTTTTCATCACCGTTGCCATAGGATTCGACCTGATTCGAGCGGAACCGCTACCCCGGAATGCTGTGGTATCACCCGGCGGCGTGTAGTCGCTCGCCGGGCGCAAATTGGGCACCGTCGCGTGAAAGAGACACTAGCGTGCCGGGTCAGGTAGCGGTCGCGCGCATTTCATTACTTCCCGCACGAAATTCCCGCACTTAATTCCATCCGCGTAAAGCTCAACCCGCACCGCCTGAGGATCGAGGCCATTAAGACAAACCTGAACCTCGAAGGTGTATTGCTGGCCGCGAGTTTCCACCTTCAATTCACCGAAGCGCAGAGTGTTTTCTCCGGCAAAACGACCGCGGTGAATAGCGTCCTAGCAGGCCGTCTTGCCTGCACAATTCGTGGACAAGCTAAACTGCTGCAACGGCTACGGCCTCACCTGAGTGCAGAGAGAGCTGCGAGGGGTCCGTGCTTTCGAGGATGCCTTTTGCCTTCGTAACTTCTGCGTCCGTTCCATGCACGATCAGAACGAATTGATCTTGCTTGAGGGCTGTTTCATATTTCACGACGCTGTCTTTGGGAATTCCTACGCTAAAGAGCCCAGCTCCCAAAGCACCCAACGCCCCCACCTCCACCGCACCTTCCAACCCTGCCACGATCCACGCCACTACCGGCCCCGCCGCTAAAATTGGGCCAAGACCCGGAATCATGAAAAAAGCAGATCCGAATAGGAGTCCCCAAAAACCTCCCCAGAACGCGCCGACTTTGCCCCAATACTTCATGCGATCGCCGGTATTGTAGTAGCCGACCGCATGCTCATCCGTGTGGTACCCCTTCCCAACGATTGACAGTTTGTGCATGTCGACGCCGCCGCTTTGGAGCTCTTTTACCGCTCGATCTGCTTCGGTATGCGTGCGATATATTGCGACCGTAGAATTTTGTGTGGACATTTCACGATCTCCTCAGACACCCACCATAGATCTTCAAAAGAAGTGCCAATGTGACTATCCCACCGCATGAACTAAGAAACTGTTCCTTAGGGAACATTTTGCGTTGGCAATGCATGGCGCTCCTTTATCGCGTAATTAGAATCTGATATTGTTTCGGTCGCAAACCACAACACTACGATGTGTGCCTTATTGGGCAGATACCGTTTTGCTCAGCGTTTACGTTGCTGTTTTAGACCATCCGCTACTGATTCGAAACTACAAGACAGCCAACTAGCCGAGATCCCGCCGATTGTGAGTGAAGCTAGGCAGCGGATCGTCAAGGCACGAGCAGCCTGAATGATAGGTCCCTCGCGGCCAACGGATCCGCCGCTCCCGATTGACAGCGCAGACGCCAGTGCTTTGACGACTGACACGATCGGACGAATGAATCCCTTGTGGTAGTAGACAGCGTCGATAACTTCCGGTACTCCGTGACCTTTCGCCTCTGGAGCGAAGTTCTTCACCAGGAAAACCACCGCGATGCCTCCGACCACCGGGACAAGAATCACAAATGGCCCCCAAGGGCCTGCTGGCGTCTGCGTGTTCGCGTCGTACGCTGTGGAGAGCCTGCCAAGGAAAAAAAGATTGTGAAAGATCGCAATGAGGGCTCGGAATGTTACGGCTCCCAGACCGGCAACGATCCCAACCAGCAGTGAGAGCGCCCACAAGAGTGCAGGTCCGATCGTTCGCGTCGGCAGTGTTGTGCGATCACCAGTCAAAGAAATCACTCTCGAGTATCGGCAACCACTGAGGCCAGCATGGGATAAGGGAAGTGCTCCGGGCTCGAATTCCACACCACCGTAACACCGTTCGATGGCCAAGAAAGCTACCCGGATCGGGGAAGAAAATTGCAGAGAGGCGACGGGAGCTTTTGACGCGCGGTGAAATCATGGCAAAGGCGAGGACTGCACCACCACTAAATGCGAATCATAAGATCCATGAGATTAGGCGCCGCGCGTGACATGATTTTGCCGGTAATGGGGATGGCCGCGTGTATACGGCCCAGAATCAATGCGGTCACCTGCACTACCGCAACGCCGCCGAAATCAGTAAGAAAGCTCGAATCTGGTGCGGAGCTTTGCTTCTCCCGCGGTTGGCGGCTAGTGATTTCCATAACGCTTGGGTAGGAGAAAACCTGGCGCGCGACGCCTAAGTCATCGCACGCCAGGCTGGGAACAAACCGGTCCAAATCAGCTGGGGTCGACGGCGAGATAGAGGCCGGTACCATCGCGCATTACTCGCAGCAGAATTGAGCGGCCACTGGCGCCTTGCATGGTCTGATTGAACTCGCTGCTGTTGGTCACTGCGTGGTGGTCTACTTCCTGGATGAGGTCCCCTTCGCGAAGTCCCGCGGAGGCCGCCGTGCTGGACGGATCGATCTGCGCGACGACCACTCCCTGACTTCCCTTAGATAGCTTCAACTGGTCTCGGAGGGACGGGGACAGTTCCTCGACTTGAATTCCCCGCTCGGCCTGATTTTCTACGGGTGTCCCGGGGGTGCCAGCAACCTCGGTAGGGAGTTCGCGCAGCTTCGCGGTGATGTTCAGCGTGCTGGTTCCGCGCTTCACAGTCATCGGGAAAGACGCGCCAGGACCCGCTTCGGAAACCTGAAGGCGCAAATCGGACGACTCACTGATGGGTTGTCCCTTCACGCTTATGACGATATCTCCCTGCTTCAAACCGCCGTCAGCGGCAGGGCTGTTAAGCGAAACGTCGGCGATCAGCACGCCGCCCGGGGTATCCATTCCAAACGCCTTGGCCATCGAGGGGGTAACATCCTGGATGGTTGCTCCGAGCCAGCCGCGAATTACGTGTCCGTGTTCAACGATCTGATCCATGTCATGACGGGCAAGATTGACGGGGATGGCGAAGCCGATTCCCTGGCTTCCGCCACTCCGCGACAGAATCGCGGTATTGATTCCGACGAGCTCACCCTTGGCATTGATTAGCGCGCCGCCGGAGTTTCCCGGATTAATGGGCGCATCGGTCTGAATGAAGTCCTCGTAGTCCTCGATGCCCAGATGGGCGCGCCCTTTAGCGCTGACGATTCCCATAGTGACGGTTTGACCCACGCCGAAGGGGTCTCCGACGGCAAACACCAGATCACCCACTTCCATTTTTGAGGAGTCCCCCATCGGAATGGCGGGAAGATTGCTGGCGTCAATTTTGAGCACGGCGATGTCGGTCTTGGCGTCTGTACCAACCACTTTCGCCGGGAATTCGCGCTTGTCACGAAGATAAACCTTCACGTCAGAAGCGCCATCCACAACGTGGTTGTTGGTGATGATGTATCCGTTCGTTCCGATGATCACTCCCGAGCCCAAGCCCTGTTCGCGTTCCGGCTGTGACTGTTCGGATGAGTCGGGGCCCTGACCTCGATCCTGACCTTTGCCACCAAAGAACTGCTGAAACAGTGGATCGTTGGAAAACGGCTCCATGGATTCGGTGCGGTGAACTAGTTTGGAAGACGAAACACTCACAACCTCCGGCAGTACTCCCTTGATTATCGGCGCGTAGCTGGAAGAGAGCGGGACGGCGGGGACGACGTTGGCCAGTGCTGGTGCAAGAATCGGAGCATCGGAACTGGCAGCGTGAGACGCTCTGGCAATGACGGAACCTCCAACCAGAATGCCTACGGCAAGAACGGCTGCAGCAGACCAGGTTTTAACTTTGGCGCTAGCTTTCATCATTTTCTCCTCTTCAATTTTCGGTGGCAGAATCGTGGTGCTCGGTCTGGTGTGCGCGAACTGAAGGGTTACTTCGAACAAAACCAATAACGCTCGCGCCTACGAAGGACTTGGCCGACACAAGTCCAAGATACGGAGGCTAGATTAAGCCAACATGAACCATGACTAATTTCTATTTAATGTGCTCGGGGAGAATGCAACACGCTGCGGATCAATGACTTACGCGAGAGATGGAGACGCACCAGTTGCTAGCGGCAGTCGGATGGTGAAGGAGCTGCCCTTGCCAATTTGACTTTGCACTTCGATATGTCCGCGATGTTTTTCGACGATCCACTTCGCCAAGGCAAGCCCAAGGCCCACGCCTTGCACGCTTTTTGAGCGTGAAAGCTCGACGCGAAAGAAACGGTCAAACACATGTGGGAGTGAATCCGTGGGAATTCCGATTCCCGTATCCTGGACGGTTAGCACTGCGTCGTGATGGTATGGGTTGAGCGTCACATCTACCCTTCCTGGACCGTCGGTGAATTTAATGCCGTTATCGAGGAGATTAAGAATTGCGCGTTCAATCCAGTTGGCATCTCCGGGGACGAACACACCCGGTTGTACGTTCGAACCGAGGCAAATATTTTTTGCCGTGGCAAGAGGCTCCATTTGCTCAATCAGCGAGAGAGTCAGGGCGGAGAGATCAACCCTTTGTTCGGCCCATTGGATTTCTCCCGCTTCCGCCCGAGCTAGAACCAGCAGCTGATTAATCATGTGCCCCAGTTTGTCGAATTCCTCTAGTTGGCTGGTGAGCACCTGCTTGTATTGTTCGACGGAACGCGTGTCAAGGAGCGCCACCTCAGCCTCCCCGCGCAAAGCGGTGAGGGGAGTGCGCAATTCGTGAGAAATACTGGCGGTGAACTGCTTCATCTGGCCGACGGAGTTTTCGAGGCGCCCCAGAGTTTCATTGAAAGCTGAGGCGACATCATCAACTTCGTCATTGGTTCCTCGCACAGGCAGGCGGTCACTGAGTTGTTGGACGTCAATTCTGCGTGCCGCGAGGGCGAGATTGGTCATTGGGCGCAGGGCTCTGCGGGCCATTTGCCACCCGGCGAGAGCGGCGAGGGCGATTCCGATGGGCACCAGGAAAAGAAGTACATGTAAAAATTCGCGCCGCGCATCGTCAGCCGGATCGAGGGGAATTCCAATGCGCAGGAGAAACGAATTTCTTCCGTTCGTCGCCGGCACGATGGAACTATCAAAAAGCAGGCGGTGGGTGGGAAATGTAGAATACGAAAGACCTGGATTTGCGGCCAGCGAGCGCACCGTGTCTGGCAACGGGCGAACTTCAAGCAATTCCATCTCTTCGGACTGAACGACAAGGTTCCCGGATGGCAATTCAAATACTTCGTAGAAGAGCGTGGCCACGTGAACCAGGTAGGCTTCCCGGCGGTTCTCGGGATCAAAAGCAAGCTGGACGGTGCCATTCTCCGTTTGCATGTGACTGTGAACGAATGCAACTTGGTCTTTGAGCTGCCTGGTGATACTGCGCTCCATGAAGAGACCGAGCGCGTGATAGAAAAGAATGCCAAATACAGCGAGCATAACGAACAACACCGCGGAATAGAACAGCGTGAGCCGGGTACGAACGCCGAAAGTTAACATGATGATTCGTCTTTGAGGACGTATCCCACACCGCGCAGTGTGTGAATCAAGGCGACGGGGAAATCTCGATCGATTTTGCTGCGTAGTGAATTAATGTGGACATCCACCACGTTACTGACGGCGTTAAAATGAATATCCCACACGTGCTCGACGATCATAGTTCGCGTCACAGGCCGGCCTGCGTTCCGGAGCAAGAACTCGAGTAGAGCAAACTCCTTGGGTTTGAGGTCAATCCTGGTTCCACCCCGGGCCACTTCGCGGGTAACCGTATTCATTTCGAGGTCAGCCATGCGAAGGACGGGTGTCTCCTGATGGCCACGTCGAAGCAGGGCGCGGATGCGCGCGGAAAGCTCGGCGAACGCGAAGGGCTTGACGAGATAGTCGCTCGCGCCCGTGTCGAGACCCTTTACCTTGTCGTCCAGCGAGCCTTTGGCGGTGAGTATGAGGACCGGAAGACTTAGTTTGTGGGCGCGGATTCCGGCCAGGACCTCAAGACCAGACAGTTTTGGGAGCATCAAATCGAGTATCACTACGTCGTATTCAATGCTGGTCGCTTGATAGGCGCCATCCTCGCCATCGCGTGCTATGTCTACGGCGTAACCCTCCTGCTGCATCCCTTTTTGGATAAAGTCGGCCACTTTCCGTTCGTCTTCGATAATGAGGACGCGCATTTGTCCCGAGACTAATCGAAATATTCAAAAGAGAAGATCGACTCTCTTCTCCCCTCCAATATGCCGCATTCCCGGAATATTAAGAGGGTTCGTCAAATCGGCCTTTCGCCGTTGTGAGCACGGCGCTGCCTTCGGACTATTCCACGACCCAAATCGTAAATCCCTTGCCTTGGCGGACGAACTCCTCTGCAGGATCTCCATGAATAAGCTTACCTAGCCAGGAAAGGGATGCTCTGCCGATCACGAGCGTGTCGCATTTGCGCATTCGCGCAAGTTTCAAGATTTCCTGGGCCGCTCGTGTGCCATCCACCAGATAGCAATAATGGGCTTCGATCGCTCCGCGTGTCAGGCCACCTCGGCGCAGCACTGCATTGGCGCGCTTCAAGGCGCGCTGTTCCATCATCTCACCTGCGGAAATCCATCGGGATCTGTATGCTCGGAGGCGCGCTTTTTCTTTGCCCCTGAACTCAACTAGCTGGGGCGGAGGTGACAGGAGACCATGTGCCAGGCACACTTCGAAATCCGGCCGCGCCGCGCCCATCCGAGCGACATACTCCAATGCCTTTTTGGTCGACGGCGATTCGTCCACAACGATCAGAAGTCTTGTGCTCTTCATTCAGGATCCCTTGGCGCAAAAGACGCATAGCCGTTTTAGTACTTCAGCCCGGCTTCAACCACACCGATGCGATCTATTCAGCGATATTGCTTGCGCCTGGACGACGGGCTCGTTGGCTCTTGCATTAACCGGCGGGATGGCCCGGCTTAGCCTCGGCGCTTACAGTAACCGTTTCGCCAGACTCCGAGATGGGGAGCTTCACGGGCTCAAGTAACTCAGATTCGGCAAGGAACCAATCCTCGCGGTCGTGTCCGTGCACGCCCCCGCGACTCTTGAAATTCTCAAAGGCGCGCCGGGAAATTCGATTCAACGTGTCTTGTGTATGCTCTAAAGGCTCATCGACCGATAACAGTGCCAATCCGGTGCTAGTTTTTCTTGCTAGTGTAGCCAAAGAACGATGCGTCATGCGCTCCTCCCAGTCCTCTTTTGAATAAGATTCGTTCTCGCATTTCAAGGGGCTGTCTATCTCGGAGGGCTCGCTTCTCGCGAAGGCTGATGCGTATCAGGGTCCAGACTAGAAGTTATCTCATAAACACTTTCAAGCGACTGATGAGTTGAAACTTATGTGGAAGAGCGTAAATCCAGAGCATGGACCTTACCGACGCCCAATGGGCGGTGCTCGATCCACTGTTCCGTCCGCGGCGGCGGTCCGATGGACGTGGCCGACCTTGGCGCGACACGCGCGCCGTGGTCAACGGAGTGCTGTGGATCTTGCGCACCGGCGCTCCCTGGCACGATCTGCCGAATCGCTATCCGCCCTATCAAACCTGTCATCGCCGCTTTCAGCACTGGCAGCGTTCCGGAGTGCTATTGCAATTGCTCCAGAAGCTGGCCGAGGACTTACGCGACCGCGGCAAGCTCGATCTGAGCGAAGCGTTCGTCGACGCCAGCTTCAGCTCGGCGAAAAAAGGGGCTCTGCCATCGGCCCTACTCGACGCGGTAAGGGCAGCAAAATCATGGCGATCAGCGACGGCCATGGTCTTCCTCTCGCCGTGCTCGTGGCCAGCGCTTCGCCGCATGAAACCAAACTCGTCGAAGCCACCCTCGAAGAGCGATTCTTCGCCGATCTCCCCCAACGGTTAATCGGCGATCGCGCCTACGACAGCGACCGCCTCGATCAACGATTGATGCAGCACTACGGCATCGAGATGATTGCACCTCACACTTCCGCTCGCACTAGAACTCTGACTCAGGATGGCCGTGTGCTTCGGCGTTATCGCCGACGATGGAAAGTCGAACGCTTGTTTGCCTGGTTGCATAATTATCGCCGCATCGTGGTTCGCTGGGAACGCCACCCAGAAAATTTTCTCGCCATGGTTCACTTGGCTTCCGCCATCATCCTTCTGAGGCATTTATGAGATGGCTTCTAGTTGATCGAATGGACACCGGATAAACATTGGACCATTTCTTCGAGTACCCTCGCAAATTCTGAAGGTCGGAGAGCGGGTAGCCCCAGGCATTCCTTTCCATCATCAATGGCGGGCAGCCAAAAGCAGCTGTTTTCGACGGGCAAGCAAACGAACGCAGTAATCGGAAGGCCTGCCAAGGCCACCAGCAAACCAAAACCACTGCCATCGGACAAATGCGCTTCACTGAGTACGAGATCAACCGGGTCCGAGTTCAACAGGTCGGAGGCCGCTCGCGCATTTTTGGCAAAACGGCATCGGAATCCCCACCGGCGTAGGCGGTCCGTCAAGGCCCGCGACCTATGAATAGTCTGTCCGACCAAGAGAACTTGTCTACCGGAAAGTGTCATTTGTCACCGCCCTCCGGCGGTCGTTGCTTCAAACCGGATAGTGCTGGTGTCGTGTCAAGTTGAAACCCAGTTTGCCACACCGCGAGATCGCAGCAATTTGGCTGGGTCGCTTGGATTTTACGACTTAGCTTTGGATTTCTGCATATAGCCGCCAATCTCGTGCAGGAGGGGTTCCGCTGACGAAGGAACAACAACTTTGCCATGAAGAATTTCATGACGGTCTACATCGTTGCCGTACATGGCTTGGTCTCCACTCTTGTCGGCTTGCACAACAGCACCGTCCAAGCTCACTCCCGCGAAAACTCCTTTGGAACGCGAGTAAGAAAGAATCTCCGCAGTTAGTTTCAAGTCGGTTCCAGCGGCGCCGCTCCGGCCCACCGGTCCGGCTGCCACAGAGGCGTCCGCCCCGAGCTTGAATTTGTCGCTCAGTAGACTCTGCAAAGCGTGATCGTTCATAAAGAGCATCACCAGGTCGGTGGACGACCCCCCGATCTGATAACCCACGCTGCCGCCGTCTACAGCCACAAACATAGGAGCGCTCCAGCCGTGCTCAGTGCGACAGGTTGCGAGCCCCCTGCCGTAGCTGCCTCCGAATATAAAGGCAAACTTCACTTCCCCTGGAACGATGGCGATACATTTCGCCGATTCCAGCAAATCTCGAGGAATGCCCTTATCCGGAGTGTTCATAATCTCCCGGAAGACCTCGGCAGCTTTATGACTGCGATTGATATCGTCCTCGCGGTCCGAGGCGACAGTGGTCAGAGCTACGAGTAGAACGAGTGTTGTGACAGTGGCAAGGCGCTTCAACATTATTTATATCCCTCCAGGTTTGAACTCATCAATGCAAATATGATGACAACTCCGTGATTACAGAAGTCGTTCTGATTGGGACGTTTTGCCCTTGCAGCCGGCGTGTTGGCACGAACAATCGATATCCGGTGTTTTTTCCATAGCCGCGCACTCGGTGCTGCAGTACTTGCCCGAGGTTGTCGGGCACGAACAAACGGGATGCGCACATTTCTCAGCTTTCGCAGTCGCCATCTTTTTCTCCTAGCTTCTAATTCTAGCTTCCGCTCATCAGCGAATGATCAGGGTGTCATCTTAATGACTAGGATTCGCCGTTTCTGTCCAATAAGAGACATTTTCGCTTTTGGGGGTTCAGCTGAGTTTTAGGCTCGGCTGCCCGGATTGTAAAACCTTAGTTTTCGTAGCCAGTCTTGCAGCTTCTTTGCGAATGATGAGATGCGATCAGCATCGGGCCTGAAGCTTCCTCGAATCGCAAACACAAAAAGACAGCGGCCAGTCTGTTCGTGCGCAATGTCCGATAAGGAACAGTGTTTTTTGCGGGCGCACAGTTATGGTTGTGGTTGCCACTCGCACCGCTCAAGACAAGCCGTCGCGGATTTGTTAGAGCAGATGAGGACCGAAAGCCTTACGTCAAGATCAGATAGAGGAGTGGTCGTGCCCGCTCTGCCCATCTCGTCCGACTCGCGGAACCATTTCGTTAAAGGCGGCCTATGAAACAAATGGTAACGATGGGCCTACTTCTGATTTC
This sequence comes from uncultured Acidobacteriota bacterium, assembly GCA_963725655.1. Taxonomy (GTDB): domain Bacteria; phylum Acidobacteriota; class Terriglobia; order Acidiferrales; family UBA7541; genus CAVRXT01. The sequence continues at coordinate 199,743 of CAVRYY010000003.1, forward strand.
TTCGGGCCTCCTCACGTCCGCAAAAGGACCGGCGAAGCCCACAAACGAATACACCATTGATATCCTCAGGAGCAAAATTGAATTTTTTGTGGCCTCCTCGGCGGGAGACGTCAATGGCATGTTCAAGTCCTGGAAAGGAAGCTTTGGCGTCGCCACTCCGGGCGTCCCCGAAAGCGCGACGTTGAAGCTGGAGATCTCAGCTCCAAGCATGACAACGGGGAGCAACATCAAAGACAGGATGGTCAAAGGAAAAGATTTCTTCTATGTGGAGAGATACCCGATGATTAATTTCGTATCAACCAAGGTAATCCCATCGCGTGATCCCAACAAGTTCCGAGCGCAGGGTAATTTCACGCTCCGAGGTGTCACCAAGCCGGTCACCCTTCGGGTGAATCTTGATCGCAATGGAAACGGGGGTGGCCGAATTTACGCGAATCTGTCTTTTGACCGGCGGAATTTCGGGATGACAAGGAATGTGCCATTCATTCGTGTAAGTGATTCCGTACGAGTTCGATTGGTTCTTTTTATCGTAGCGAAACCAGCAGCAGCCGGGCCCAGCCCGTAGTTTGGATCTCCTGCTTACGCTTGGACGTGAGAATTTCCGAGACGTGGGAGTTCTCCTGATACTTGTTACCCCCTTCGCTGATTGATCGGCAGGCGCTTCGCAGCTTCGGTTCTCGTTGCCTCCCGGCTTCGGGCGGGGCCTTCTCAACCGGGACGCCATTTCCAGGCTCCCACCACCTTCTTCCTTAAAGGATGCCCGACGCCGTAGAAACTCTTTCTTCCCAAGCGGATATTAGACAACACATTGGCTCAATCTGGCGAATCGGTGGTCGATCACGCCGTACTCATCGAAGGCTACTCTACTAACAGGGAATTTTGATTCCCTGTTCCTTCCCTGATAATTCCCTGTTCCGATTGGACCTGAAAACCCATTTTCCCGCGCTAAATCACTCTGCCGCGTGGAGTTATCTCCGAGTTGCCCCAGCCAAGAGGTCGAATTCCCTGTATTTTTCCCTGTTAACGGGAATTTGCCCGCCCGGAGAAGGGTTCGCGCGAGCCTGCGTCCACCGCCAGCCAGTCTTGGACATTCTCTCTCCGGCCAGCCAATTACCAAGAAACATCGATTTTGCGGGCCGAAACGCGGCAAATGCATCGGAGGCAGGACCCCAGAGTCTCTCTGGTCCTCGAGACCTTGGTCCCAAGCGGCCCATCTTTCTCCGCAGGCAGCTTGGGTAGTTCTCTTTCAGTGGAACCCGGAAACCGCAGAACTTCCTTCGCCGGAGGAGAACGGAACACCGAGTTCCTGCTGACTGGGCTCTGCCAGCCAGTCTCAGGTATTTCTCTGTCGCCCGGGCTCTGGCTTGTCGTTGCGATTACCGACAGCCATCGCGAAAAAGCACCGAGTTTGCAGAGCCGAAAGGCAGCAAAATGTCGTGGGCATAGGTCCTAGCGGCTCTCTACGTGGCGAGGGCTGGGGGCTAGCGTGCGGTTTTTCTCCGCAGGAAACCTAGGCAGTTCCATTTCACTGGAGCACGGAACCAAGAAACTTCCTTGGCCTTGAGCAGAAACGGAACGCCGAGTTGGGACTGACTACGATCTACCGATTAGTCTTGAATATTCTCTGACCGGCTCCGTGTGCGCCGAGCGCCCTAAGCTTCATGAACTCGTGCAAGGCAGGCACTGGGAAACTGCTCTTCGAATGAATGCGGCGCGAACGGCCCGATCTCTCATGACTCGCCGGTTCCCAAATTCAATGTCGTCAAAAACCGGAAGAGCGCGCACGACACTGTGAATGCGCCCTTCCGGGTTTGACGTAAATGCGCCGTCTCGCCCGCGTGTCCCTCAGCTATGGGTGCACGGGAGGCACGGTAATCCTGACGATTTGGCCTAGGCCCGTTGGTGGGGGACCAAAGCCGACGTTCGAAACGTAGAGCGCACCGTCCGGTCCGAAAGTCATTGCGGTGGGCAAGAATAGGCCGCTGGCGATGTCCTCCAGACCATCTCGAGTTACGCGCACCACCTTTCCTGTGGACGGAGTCGGAAATGGATTCCCTGTAGTGTTCTCGAGCACATACAGATCGCCATGGCAGTCGAACGCAACGCCGAGCACGGTGGTCAATCCGGTCACCACGGTCCTCACGTCCCCGCGCGGTGTGATCTCCAGAATTTTCGACGAACCCTCTACGATGGGGAACAGCCCCAGGTTTCCCACAAAAAATTTGCCGTCCCTGAATGCAACCGATGTGGGAACAATGTGCCCTTGTGTTGCTGATACGTCCGCCACCCGATGAATTTCGCCGTTCAGTGAAACAGCGTCTAACTCGCCATGGTTAGGTTCGACCGCGTACAGCTTTCCGGCGACCGCGACCATGCTGTACCACACTCCATCCGGTTCGAAGTCCGGAGGGTTCGGATTGGCTACCGGATGCAACTTTTGAAATAAGCTGAGGTCAGCCACCATTCTCCATGCACCGTTCGGATAAATCTGAAGAACGCCGTTGTTGGTGTGGACCAGTCCGTGCGAGCAGCCGGCTCCCGCTGTAAGCGCGAACATTTCCCGGCCGATAAAGGAAATGTCCGCTACGCCGCTGATTGAGTTCCCATTGGCGTCGCTGGTCTGAGTTGAGGGGAGATGATCTGCCACCGTGGTCCGGTTGCCTTGAGCATCGATTCTGGATATGCGGGAGGTAAATCCGCCGGTGTAGGGTCCGACCGGCGCCACCACCTGGGTGCATATACCCGCGGTGGAAGCGGTACCGCCCATCCCACCTTCCGCCACATAAAGTTGCCCATCCGGCCCGAAGGTAAGGCCCCGGGGGTTGTTTAGACCGGTGGCAAAGACGGTTACATTTGAGGAAGGGCTTTGCGCCTGTGAGGTCAAAGTCCCTGAAGCAAACAACAGTGCCAAGGCGGTAAAGGTTGTTAGCAAGCGTATGGGTTTCATTGATTCTCTCCGGAATCGGGCTAAAGTGTTCCCCGAAGACCTCGGATATGGGATCGAGTCTCCGGAGACCTGCGCACTTTGTAGTCGAGGGCCGCAGCAGGGCAATGCACCACCCATCAATTGCCATTCAATTCTGGATAAACACTTAACCATTTGATATTAAAATGGTTAACTTGACTGCGCTTTGGGGCTTTGCTAGCCTGTGGCCATCCTTTTCCCCCGAAGGTCAGTGAATGGAGCCCAACGGGTCCTTGTTTCACCGCATTACATTTGACCGCTTCGAAGTCGATCTGCGCTCCGGCGAACTTCGGAAGAACGGGTGCCGGGTGCGTCTGCAGGACCAACCCTTTCAACTACTGGCGCTGCTAATCGAGCATCCAGGCGAGGTTGTCACACGGGTCGAGATTTGCCGCCGGCTTTGGCACGCGGATACCTTCGTCGATTTTGATCATAGTCTGGCCACGGCCATTAGTAAGGTCCGAGAGGCTCTTGGGGACTCCGCCGACGGCCCTCGATTCATTGAAACTTTACCTCGCCGGGGGTACCGCTTCATCGGAGAGGTCACCTCCGGGGCACAAGCCGCGGTGCAATCCCCGCCCCGAACCCCCGTGCCGTCCCCCGGTCCTCCGGAACCAGTTCGCCTCGATGGCGAACCGGTGCGCGGTCCGCGCCCTCCGTGGCTAACGCTGACAGTCGCGTGCATGGCACTCCTGGCGTGCGTCGGGGCAGCGGCGATTGTCTTTCGGTCGATCCGAGCCAAAACGCTGCCACCTCAGGGTCAAATCCAGCCTCTCACGGTGCTCCCGTTTACCGCCCTGCCTGGGATCGAGACGGCCCCGGCCTTCTCCCCAGATGGTTCGCGAATTGCCTTCGCGTGGAACGGGGATCCGGCCTTGGGGGCGAAGGGCTTCGATTTATACGTCAAGGCAATTGGCAGTGAGACACTTCTCCGGCTTACACACCATCCTTCCGATTGGATAGCTCCCGCGTGGTCGCCCGACGGCACGCAGATTGCATTTCACCGCTTGGCTGGCGCCGAGACCGGCGTGTATGTCGTTCCGGCTTTGGGAGGACCCGAAAGGCAATTGCGTTTGACCCACGTTCCGTATTCAATCGCGGCTCCGATTAGCTGGTCGGCCGACGGCAAATGGATTGCATTTGGCGACTCTCTCCCACACGAAATGGCGACCGACCGCAACTTCCTGCTTTCGGTGGAGACGCTAGAAGTGGTGCCGATCAAGCACAATCCAGCTTGCAAGAACGAAGGCTTGCCTACTTTCTTCCACCAGCGCGAGGAATTGACTTACGTGTGCGTTCACAGCACGAATGACTTCGAACTTTATTCCGTAGCTCCCTTCGATGGGACACCTAAGGTAATTGTTGCATTCGCCGATACTCCAGAGGGAATCGCGTGGTCTGGCGATGACAATACATTAGTGATTTCTCAGTTTCTCGACCCCGGCGCTGAGCTCGATGAAGTGGGATTGGCGGATGGATCACTGCGACGGATCGACCTCCGACAAAATCCCAGTTGGCCCGCGATCTCGCCCAAGGGGGACAAACTGGCCTTTAGCGTGTCATACGGACGCGCCAGAGTCTTGAGAAAGGATCTTTTCCATCTCGCTGCTCCTAGCACGGAACTGGCTCCATCCACCAAGGACCAGGGCGACGCCCAATACTCACCGGACGGCACACATATTGCGTTTCGGTCCAGCCGAGCAGGTTCGCCGGAAATCTGGATGGCTGAGGCCGGGGGCAACAATTTGGTTCAACTATCCAGAGGAAATGGCATTGCCTCCACTCCCCGCTGGTCGCCCGACGGAAAACAAATCGCGTTTGATTCTCGTCGCCGAGATCAGTTTGAGATTTATATCGTAGATGTCTCGGCGCGAGTTCCCCGGCGACTGGTCTCGAATGTGAAAAAAATGTACTCGCCCAGTTGGTCGCGGAACGGAAAGTGGATTTACTTCCAGACTTTCGAAGCGAAGGGGCAAGCCATTTATCGATGTCCTGCAGTTGGGGGAGACGCAACGATAATTGGGGCGCGGCCTGACGGGATAAGTCCTGAGGAGTCTTTCGACGGCAGTATTCTTTATTTTGCAGAGCGCTACACGAATGCCCGGTTGAGGTTTCTGTCCCTTCAGAAAGAATTTGCAGATTCGGACGTCGATGGGTTGCCTCCCCTAATGCACGGCGATCTTTGGGCGCTGGTTCCCCAGGGGATTTATTTTGTACCTGCAGACGCGCCCAAGTCCGTTCGCTTTTTTGATTTCGCGACGAAAAATAGCCGTCGCCTGTTCGAAATCGATAAAGATTTCGGCAGCGGTTTCTCCCTGTCCCCTGATAAGCACTGGCTCCTATACTCCCAAATTGAGGAGGCAAATGACGACATCATGATGGTAGACCATTTTCGCTAGCGTCGCCCGCCCATCCAGATGGAAGGCAAGGATCTCAGGCTCTCGAAGACCTTGGTGACAGTCGAACTGTTAACAGGCGATTGCACTCAGAACCGGGGCCAGGGCAAATTCCTACCGCCCGCTCGGCATGACTGTAGGCATAACGGCATATGGCCCACTCGACAAAAAGGGTCCTGCAAGTTCGAACTAACTGTCCTCAGCGGACCTCCCGATTTACGCAACCAGGAATCGCCGGTATTCCATGCAAAAAGCGTCCCAACTCGTTCTGCTAAAAGGCCCCCTGACAAAAGGGCCCTACGAGTTCGAATTGACTGCGCTCCGCCAGACAGTCTTGGACATTCTCTCTCCGGCCACCCATTGCCAAAAAACATCGAGTTTGCGGGCCGAAACGCGGCAAACATCGCGGGCATGGGGACCTAGCGCCCCACTACGTGGCGAGTGCTGGCCTTTAGCGTGCGGTTTTTCTCCGTAGGCAACCTGGGCAGTTCCCTTTCACTGGAGCACGGAAACACAAACTATCTTCGCCCTGAGCAGAAACGGACCTCCGAGTTCGGACTGTCTACGATCTACCAGGTCAGTCTTGAATATTCTCTGACCGGCTCCGTCTGCGCCGAACGTTCACAGACGCCGCACTTCTCGCCAAAATCCGAGATACCTCTTAAGAGGTCCAAGGCACACGGTGGAGGGCCGGTGCGGGGGATTCGAGCGGGGGCTACCAGGGCGACGATGTGGCCTACCGTGATATGGTTCGGTAGCAATCGACATCTTGGAGGGCCGTCTTTGATGACGACCAGGCACGGCTGCGTGATCTTGCCGAGCTTGGCGAAACGCTCGCCACTGTATTGTTCCTTAGCCGCGCTGATACGTGTGCGCAATTCTCAGGAGTGCCGCAACTTCGTTCCAGAGCCTCCTGGGAACGATTGGCTGGTGCTCAGGAACTCCGCACCCGCGACCGTCTCTCTCTGCGAGCCGAGCCGCGAAGGCTTCTCCTGCCGCTTGACTCGATTCGCTTGGTGCAAAAAAGAGTTTCACTAGTTTCTCCAGCCCAGGCATATTCGGATCTTCCGTAATCTTCCTGAACTCCGGTTTATCCATGTGCATAATGTCCTCGCCTCCCTCCGGAGCGGTGGCGACAAGCAGCATTTTGTGGACGAGCGAGGGACGTTCCAGCGCCACCTGCTGCGCCACCATTCCACCGAGGGAGTAGCCAAGGATATCCAGGCGCTTTAGGCCGAGTGCATCGACGAATGCGAGGGCGTGTGCCGCCATCCCTGCCATATTTTCGGGGACCTGGCCAGTTGAGCGTCCCAGACCCGCACTCTCAAATAGAATCACCTCTCGTCCTAGGGCGAGCGGATCGGTTACGGCCGGGTCCCAATTGTCCAGAGTCCCGGTGAAGTGTTGAAGACACAACAGCGGCAGACCGTTTCCTTTCCCAAAGCGACGATAGGCATATTTTTCGAGCTTCGTCTGGATGAATTGTGTCGGTGCGGTAGTGTTGCTTGCATTAGCCATGGCCGTTCCTTCCTTCCGTTGTGGTGGCTGTTGCGGCTTTCGTTGTGCTCGTCAGCGTCGGGACGCATCTCGCACATGCGCAAGGTCGCTCCATCACACGGCGCTCGCCTTGATACTGTTCAGGACGGTGTTGTCCCAATAGGCGTCAAGCCGTGTAATTTTTCAGTCCGCGTCGAAACGCAGAATGTAGCAGTGAGGGATATGAACGTCCTGGCCCTTCTTTGCGACTCCAGGCACTTCGGCAGGTATAGGCCCGCTCATCTCGGCTTGGATCACCACTGCGTTCCCCTTGGCAGGGATCAGCTCGATCACTTTGACTCGGAAGTTCGGAACGGCATTCGGAAACGCACGCCAAATGACATCGATTCCACCACGAATTGGCACCACACTCTCGCGGCCGTACGGAGCATATCGTCCAAGTGCGCCATCCGCGCAAAGAGCGAGCATGCCATCAACGTCGTGGGCATCGTAGGCAGTGAAGAACTGTTGGGCAATCGATACGTAGTCTTTCGTATTCTTTTTCATCTCGGTGGTCCTTTGGGATCGCCTCCTTCTGGGATCTTCGTGGCCTAGTATTCAAACCACTGGCTGAGCGCCTTGACCTTTTCCTCCGTGTAGGGCGGGAACAAATGTTCGATGGCCACGTCAGGCGGCGAGATGAGAACCGATTTCGCGTGCGTGAGAGCGTCAAAACCGGCCTTGCCGTAGTAGTGGCCGATGCCCGAGAATCCGACGCCTCCGAAAGGCATCGTTTCAATGAACAGATGGATGTTCACCTGATTGATCGCACCGCCGCCAAAGGACAAGCTCGCGAGGAAGTGGTCGATCGCCTTCTGGTCACGGCTGAACAGGAAACCGGAAAGGGGTTTGGGATGTTTCTTCACCTCACGAATGGCCGCATCCATGTCTTTATACGTAAGGATTGGGAGAATCGGCCCGAAGATTTCGTCCTCCATGATCGGGTCGTCCCACGTGACCGGATACAAGATCGTGGGATCGAGGTAGCGCGCTTCGCGGTCGGCAGAACCTCCGGCCACAACCTTGCTCTGATCAATTAGGGATACGAACCGGTCAACGGCTTTCGCGCTGATGATGCGCGAGTAGTCGTCGGACCTGCTCTTCGGGTCGGTTCCGTACAACTCGATCACGGCCTTCTTGGATTCTCTTACAAACTCCTCAGCAATCGATTCGTGCACATAGGCGTACCCAGGAGAGGTGCACCACTGCCCACCCCAGGCTGTTGCTCCCCAGACAATTTTCTTGGCCGCATCCGGGATGTTCGCGGTCGCATCAACGAAGGCAGGATTCTGACCGCCAAGTTCCAGAAGAATAGGAGTCAGATTCTTTGCAGCCGCCTCCATGACGATCTTGCCAACCTTGACGCTCCCGGTGAAGAAGATGAAGTCGAACGGCAGCTTGAGCAGCTCTGTCACCTCGTCTTTGCTTCCTGTGACGGCGGTAACAGCCCGAGGATCGAAATATTTCGGAATGAGATCCAGCAAGACCCGGCTGGTGGCGGGTAAGCCCTCCGATAGCTTGAGAATGCATGGATTCCCGGCGGCAAGAACCTGGCACGCCGGGTCGAAGAGCAGCGTTAACGGCCCATTGAAGGGGCCTATCACCAGAGTGACGCCGTAAGGTTCTCGATAGACCTTGGCGGTGTGTCCGCTTTCCCGAAGAGCCTTGGGAACGACAACATCCACGGGCTTCATCCATTCTTTCAATTCCAACTTTGCGAAAGCGGCGGTTGCTACGGGGGCCATGATCTCGAAGACTTTTTCCTGACTGGCGGTTTTGAAGTCGCTGCTCATTGCGGCCTCAAGAACCTGGGCGTTCTCATTGCACAAGTTCTCAAGGTGTGTCAGCTGATCGATGCGCCACTCGTAAGACTTGCTCGCGTCCGAATCGAAATACGCTTTCTGCTTGTCGAAGATTTCCTGGAATTGATTCATCTGAGCCTCCATCGCACGTCGATTTGTCAATTCAGCTTTGAACAGCGTTGTCAGCCTTCAGGCCATCGTGAGGACCATGCGAAATCGTGCCGCACCAGACATCATGCGTCGGTACGCTTCTTCGGCCTTCTCGAAAGGAAGCGTTTCGATCATCGGACGAACGTCGGTGAGGACGCTGAAGTCAAGGGTGTCCTGTGTCTCGATCGCTCTTCCCGTCAGGCTTCCAACGACCGAGCGGCCACCAAAGATGAGCGGAACTCCATTCACGGGAATCGGATCACCCGAAACACCAACTACCACGAGCCTTCCGCGAACTGAGAGGCCGGGAAGCAGGCTGGCAATTGCTGCTCCGCTGGGGGCGGTTGCCAGGATCACATCGGCACCTCCCAATTTCTGCAGGGCGGCTCCCGCATCCTCAGCTTTGGCGTCGATGTAAACGTGAGCGCCCAGCTTAGGAGCGAGATGTTCTTTGTCTGGACCGAAGCCGATTGCGACGGTGCGAAAACCCATCTTCTTGGCGTACTGCACGCCAAGATGTCCTAACCCACCGATACCCTGGATAGCAACGGTATCGCCTGCGCGTCCGGCGTTGCGGAGAGCATTGAACGTCGTGATGCCGGCGCAAACCAACGGGGCCGCATCTTCTGATTTGAGCTCTTTAGGTATGAGAGCCAGTGCGCGTGCCTCTGCGATCATCATTTCCGCATAGCCGCCATCACTTGTCACGCCAGTGATAATGGGGTTCTGGCAATACGCCGTGTCGCCGCGGCGGCAGGTCTCGCAGGTTCCGTCTTCGCCGCCAAAGAACCCGACACCGACGCGCTGGCCGACCTGCCAGGTTGTGACGCCCCGCCCAACCTCTTCGATTTGACCAATTGCTTCGTGGCCTGGCACGCGAGGATACACGACGCCCGGTAGCTGCCCTTCAACCGTACCTGCGTCTGAGTGACATACACCGCAAGCCTCTACCCGGATACGTACTTGTTCCTCACCCGGCCCTACGACAGGTTTCTCGACGAGGCGAAAAGTCCCGGGATTGGCTATCTCGATTGCCCTATATGTTTTTCCCATTTTCGTCTCCTATCGATCTGGAAGAACTCATGTGTCGTCTTGCACAAGAATTGCGGACAAGCCGGCAGGTTAAAAATTCGCCGTTGCTCGCGATCCTGGTCCCATTGTTTTGGAAGTTTCAATCCTTGTCTTGATTGAAAGTGCCGCAGTTTGGCGTTTCTGTTGGGCTTTAGTGGGTGGGAAACGCGAGTGACTACCTTTACTTCTCTTCAGGCGTGGGGAGGCTGAACGCCTTCGGCATCGGTGCGTTTGCTCTTCGCCACCGTCCTGGCGAAGTTCCAACAATCTCACGGAAGCTTCGATTGAAAGCTGGCTGGTCAGTGAATCCGACTTCCAACGCGACTGTTAGTAAAGAGTCGTTCGAGTGCAACAAGAGAGACTTTGCGGCTTCAACTCGTTTATAGAGCAAGTAGCGCCGGACGGGAACACCAAACGACCGCTTGAATGCGCGCATGAAACGACCCGCCGATAGCGCGCACTCTTTTGCAAGATCGGCAAGCGCCAGATCACCATCCAGATGTTCGTTCAACACCTCGATCGCTCGATCCTGTTGCCAGATCGTCAACCCCCCGGTAACAACCTGCGGCGGCTGGCTCCGGCCCTGGTATGTGTGGCTCAGATGAGCGCAGAACACCATGATCATTTCGTCGATGACTAAGCGTGGAAGCTGAAGCGGATGATCAGAGAACGGCAACATCATCCGGGCCCAATGAAGAATCACGTCATCCTTGGTTCCCGGGGTGCAATGCAAGTTACGAATCCGCTTTCGATCGTTCTCGTCACTGAATCGATTGATAACTGACCGGGGTATATAGACGTGAACCGAGTCGAAACCAGAAGTTCGCAGTGCGACCGGCTCCGACTCCATATCGAATATCTGAATCCCGCCGGCATCCCATTCGGTGACACGATGAAAGCGTCCGTCAAGCCACGTTCCCCAGCCCTTAATGCTGTCGGGACGACGCAGGTGCACGGATATCGAAAAAGCCCTTTCTGGTGGAATGTGTGGAGTGGGTCCAGGAAAGCCGTTCGGCATTCGCATACGTGTCAACGCAACCTGAGAGTTTCCCTTGGGACCAAGCACAAGTGAGGAAGACTCCAGCAGAGAAAAATGCTCCGCCAATCTTTTTCCAAACATGCCTTGAAGCATATGTTCTGCCTCGCACCGCACTAGAACTTACCGTTGCTATTTTTCCATTGATCGCGAGGTGGAATCGCTTCGAGCGTATCCCAGTGCTCGGCGATCCTACCCTTTTCAATCCGGAAGAGGTCGTAGATGCCAGTGGGCACGCCACCAAACGTAGCCTCGGCGACGACGAGGACGAAGTTACCCTCGCCAAGTATTTTGTGCACGCTTTTGTATACGACCGCCTGACCTTTGGCGGCAAGAGCCTGTAAGCCCGCAATCAGCCCCGGGATTGTATCGGCCACCCAGGGGTTGTGCTGAATGTATTGGGTTCCGTTGAAGTAGCTGGGAAAGGTCTCGCGACGGCCTGCGAGAAGGTCCTCCATATAGCGTTGCAAAAGCGCCTTATTTGCATCGGTTTTGTCCAGATCGGAGGCGATCGTTGGACCGTCGATCATCGTGTGCCCGCTGGGGCTAGGTTCGGTCGCGGTCTCCTGCAAATTATCCCAATGCTCGACGATCAGACCATCTTCGAAGCGAAAGATGTCGAAGCCGATGCGTGGCCCGAAGAAGTTGTATTCAGTGTGGGCGAAGACATAATCGCCGTCTTCAAAGACACGGATGGTATTGACTGACGCATCGGGCGGCATGTTCTGAATGAGGGTGGCTACACCTTCAGGGCCAGGTCGCACCTGTAGGTTGTGCTGGATGTACTTGTTCGGGTTGACATATGCGAACGGGACTGGATTTTTAGTCTCAAGCGACTTCAAGAGATCGACGGCCTGTTGTTTACGGCTTGGGGGCATGGGTCCTCCAAGGACAAGTTCATCCTCTGGAATAGTGGACCATGTGGTCCGTTATTTGCAAGTCCCCGAGTGAACTGACCGATAATGTTGCAATGGGACGACGAAAACTGTTCACCCGAGAGGATGTCCTCGATAAAGCAATCCCAGTCTTCTGGAAGCATGGCCTCGCTGAGACGAGTGTTCAGGACCTTGAAGAGGCCACAGGCGTGCGCAAATCTGGCTTGTATACGGAATTCAAGGACAAAGAAGACCTGTTCGTGGAGAGCCTGCGCAGGTATTTCGACGTCCTGATGGCACGCGGACACCTGACGAATCAGCCTCTGGGTTGGACCAATGTTGAGAGTTTTCTCAAGGTCTGCTATGGGAGTTGGGGGCAGAAGGGCTGCTTCTCGGTGAACTCTATGCGCGAGTTCGCAGACCTCCCCCCAAAAGCCCGCCAGATCATGGTCGCAAGCGTAATGAAAGCCCATCAGCTGCTCATCGACAATCTAGTTGCAGCGCGTGGATCTCGTGACGACAATGATTCCCTCGCTGGCTTGATCGTCACGTTCTTTAGCGGAATTTGCCTGGAGCAGAACCTCGGTCCCGACCGGGCGCGAATTACGAAGAAGATCGACGCCTTCATGCGTCTGATTCGCGCAATCTGATCGGCAAGCGAGACGAAGAGGTGTTCACTCTATGGGATTTCTGATGGGACTCGTGGAGTGAACCCATGCAGTGGGACAGTTTGATTATGCACACTTTGCTTTTCAGAGGACACCGCTGCGGATGAAGAACGGAAGAAAGTCATCAAGAAGCTTCAAAGATGGGTCCAATTTCCTACGAACGATTGCTCCGTACCACCAAGTAACCAGCAGTGACGCCACTTTTTTGGGATCTTCCGCGGTTGGTGTCGCGCTTTCCATCTGAGCGCGTGAGATCAAGTCGCTTACATTCGTGATCCAGATGTCTGTGCCACGAGCGATGCGTTGGGTAAGGGCGAAGGGGATTGCGGGTGCTTCCGCAGCGAGGGTCGCCAGAAGTTGAAGCGGGGCCACTTCAACCATAGGTGGTTCTATGGCCAGGAAACTGCAGTGCTCTTTCAGTTGGTGGCTCGGGCTATGACCCGACGATCGAGAAAGCGATTCACGAAGAGCCTCGAATTGGCGATCTACAAGTCTCGATGCTAGGTCTTCTTTGCTTCTGAAGTAATTATAGAAAGCGCCTTTAGGCGCGTTTACTGCAGAAGCGATGCGGTAGATACTCGCTTGGACATAGCCGATGTCCTGAAATAGTTTGCCAGCGGAGCGCAGAAGCATTTCGCGCGGATCGTGGTTTCGATGCGAGATCTCGCTCTGAATTGGAGACATTAATCGGAATCTGGCCAGCAATCGCCTGTCTGTGGCTTGTCAAAAACGGCTGAATTTGTCGATTCCTGCCCAAACTGTCGCTTTGTTTTTAGGCTCTTTGAAAAATGGCCGCAAAAGGTAGTATTCTCCAATCCTTCCATAAGGCGACCGGTCGTCTCATATGTGGAGATCGCTGTGAACAAAACTCGCACCGGTGAACAGAATCGAAAGTCCGCTTATACGCCTGAAGCTTGGTCCGAGGATCCGTTTACAACTCACATTAAATTAGACCGGAACTCCGCGGTTCCCTCGCCGTTTCGAACTGCAGGCACTTTTACGGTCACGCGGCTTGAGTCATCAGCTGGACTGCCTGACCGCATCACGAAGATATCAAGTGTGCCAGCCATCCTCGTGTCAATCTCCCTCAAATCCTTGCCTCTACGTAGCTACCAGGTGTGGGTGGCAGACAAAGTCATACCCACACCGACCATTCCGCCGTTTCGGAGTAATGTCATCGATTTTGATTCCGAACCAAGCTGCTGGGCCGGTAAGGCATTCGACTACGTTCACTATACGGTGCCGCGTGTCGAGCTTGACGACATCGCGGCCGATCTCGGCTTTGGCCATGTACGCAGTTACAGGTTATCGGTGGTTGAAGACGATTTGGTTTTAGCCCAGATCACGAGGAGCATTCTGCCCTTTATTGGGCGCCGCGATGGCCCCTCGCTGCTCGCGCTCGATCAGTTCAGCCTGATTTTGGGAGCGCATCTGCTTCAACGGTACGGTGTACTTCAAAAAATAGGCAAGGTTTCCAAAGGTGGCCTTGCTCCTTGGCAAAAGCGCCGCGCTGCGGAACTACTGCGGGAAAATTTGGATGGCCGGATACGGCTAACGGACGTTGCGCGTGAGTGCTCGCTCTCGGTGAGTCACTTTGCCCGTTCATTTAAAGCGACCTTCGGTGTAGCACCCCACAGGTGGTTGATTGGGCGTCGCATCGAGCGCGCCAAAGAATTACTTCGGCAGACGACCACCCCGATTGCGGACATAGCAATTCAGTCCGGTTTTGGCGATCAGACCGCCTTCACGCGCACCTTCCGCCAAGTAACGGGAATCAGTCCGGGACAATGGCGCCGCTATTTCGCTGCTAGAGCTATCGAACCTGAGAACCCTGCCTAAGCAATTACCTGTCTGCGGCTTGTCGAAAAAGACTGAAATTGCCGATTCCTGCTGAAAGTTTCGATCTCCTTTCGAAAAATGCCCGGACACAGGTGGTACTCTTCGGTCCTTAATAAGGTGACCGTTCGTCTTGTGTTGGGGATTGCCGTGAATAAGACTCGATCCTGCGAACAGAATCAGAATTCCGCGCACTCGCATGAAGCCCCGGCAAGCGCCCATGGCGCGCAGATGGCGAAGTATTTCACCATGAACCAACCGCCTAATGTTGCCCTCGATTCCGTGGTTTCCGTCGTCCGGCCGCAAATGGCGATTACCCGGCTGATTGCGCGGAGCGGTATCCCGGAACGAACTGCCTCCATCCCATCTGAAAAGGCCTACGTTGTTTCGGTTCATCTTAATCATGCAAATTCCGGCGAATGGGAACTTTGGACCGATGGCAAGTACACAAAGACGGGGGCATGGCCAGTGGGCGGAGTAGCAATGTGCGACCTGGAGTCAAATACGAGTATTCGAAACCCAGGGCCAATCGACTGGGTCCACTTCCACGTTCCGCGTGCAACTTTGGACTCCCTCACAGACGATGCCGAAACGGCTAGAATTAAGCGTCTCCACTGCGTTTATGGAACCCCCGACCCAACCATATATCATTTAACGCAACTGATCCTCCCGTGCCTAAATAGGCCGGAAATGTTCTCTCAGTTGTTCATGGATTCTTTCAGCATGATGATTTGTTCGCACCTTGTCGGGCGGTATGGTCGGATTCGCAAAACCATCCCGCAATTCAAAGGCGGCCTGGCATCGTGGCAAAAGCGCCGCGTTGTGGAATTGTTCCAGGAGCACTTGGACGGCGAATTGAAACTGGCAACACTTGCCGAGGAATGTCGGCTTTCGGTCAGCCATTTTGCGCGGTCATTCAGGAGATCGTTTGGGACCTCCGCACATCGTTATCTGATTCTGCGCCGCGTTGAGATCGCGAAAGCCTTCTTGTCGGAAACGAATTGCTCGTTGGTGGAGATTGCCGCGCGGACTGGATTTTCTGATCAAGCCGCCCTTACCCGGACGTTTGCAAACGTCGTTGGTGCGACCCGGGAAAATGGAGGCGTGAACACTCACGACGCGGTATTTCTGTCGAAATATAGAACCGCCGATCCCTTCAACCGTACGAATAGGTCCCGTCCTCAGGTTCACCGTTCCGGGACGACGGTTGAGCCTTTCTGTGGATGCAATATCGCCGCCGATTTGACATTCGGCTAGGGTCTTCGTGTTGAACAGCTTGAAATGTTCTTCTAGTCCGCCTTCACTTCACATTTGAAGCAGGAATTTTCAAAAGTGGTCCGTGTTTTCAATACTGTCGTGCTCGCTCCCGGTATTGTCCGTTGCGTGTTCGAGGCTTAATGCACGATTCGGTGAATCCCAAACTAGAGAGGAGAACGATCATGACACAGAATATTAAGAACGTGGTTCTGGTGCACGGTGCATTCGCCGACGGCTCCGGGTGGGAAGCCGTCGCTAACATCCTCAAGAATGATGGGTACAAGGTGTCGGTGCCGCAGCCCCCTGAGACCTCCTACGCCGACGACCAAAAGTATACGAAGGCGGCCATCGACGCCATGGACGGGCCAGTGGTTCTGGTGGGCCACAGTTATGGCGGATCCATCATCACCGAGGCCGGCAATCATCCAAAGGTTGCGGCGCTCGTCTATATCGCCGCATTTGCACTCGATGACGGTGAGAGCTGTGCATCGATCGAACAGGCCCTGCCGCAAGCCTCCAAGGCATTTAAACCGGACAGCAACAACAACTGGTGGATAGAACAGGAACATTTCGCGGCCGACTTCGCAGCGGACATCTCGCCGGAGAAGGCGTGGTTCATGGCTGTGTCGCAGGTCCCGATCTCCACTGACTCGTTCACCCACAAGGTCACTTCGCCCGCCTGGAAGACCAAGCCCACCTGGTACATGGTGGCTACCGAAGACCGGTCGATCAATCCGGAGCAGGAGCGCATGATGGCGAAGCGCGCCAATGCCAAGACGGTCGAAGTGAAGTCCAGCCATGTGGCCTACATGTCTCACCCGAAGGAAACAGCCAAGCTCATCGAAGAGGCTGCCACTTCGGCCGTTTCCCAAGCAGCTCGCGGCGCCGATTAATAGCCTCGTTGGCCAACGGTGGTCTCCGTGCTGAAACTGGCTCGCCAAGAGAGGGGTCTCCGCCGATTCTGACGACATCGGCGGAGGCCCAGATGAACGTCGTCGCAGGTGCGGGCTGTACTTGCAGCCCGTGCAAATTTTGAGGAGGACACAATGTCTGAGCAGGGCACAATGATGGAGGATCACATCACCATCACAGGACGGGACGGCGCGTTTGGTGCGTATGTCGCGCGACCGAAGGCCGCACCGGCTCCCGGCGTCGTCGTTCTACAGGAATTGTTCGGGGTGAACGCCGACATCCGCAAGACGTGCGACGAACTGGCCGAGCAAGGCTTTATTGCGGTCGCGCCCGACCTATTCTGGCGGCAGGAGCCAGGCGTCGACCTTAGTAATGTTACCTCCGAGGCCGACTGGCAACATGGCCTTCGTCTCTATCAGGCCTATGACCGAGATGCTGGCGCCAGGGACGTTAAGGACACCGTCAACGCCGTCGCCAAGCTTCCGGGGTGCACTGGCAGGGTTGCCGTCCTCGGCTATTGCCTTGGCGCCCTGATGGTGTTTCTGACAGCCGTGCGCGAAGGCGTCGACGCTGGGGTCGCTTATCACGGCGGTGACACTGAGAAATATCTAGGAGAGATCGATGGGCTCAATGCGCCGATGCTGATGCACCTGGCCGAGGAGGACGAGTTCATTTCCAAGCCTGCGCAAGCTGAGATTAAGATGGCACTTGCCAGGAAACCAAACGCGACAGTTTACAGCTATCCGGGTCAGAATCATGCCTTCTCTCGGCATGGTGGGGCGCATTACAACGCTGAGGCTGCAGCACTCGCCCACGAGCGGACATACGCCTTTCTCAATCGCCAATTGTGATGACGTTCGGTTGCTCCAGCCTTTTCGGGCGGGCTGGAACACCTTCGCGATCGGACAGGGCGCCGTTTCTGCCGAGCTGAAAAGCGCAGCCGAGAGAGGCTTGAGTAAAGCAGGACTGATGTTGTTCATGCAGCCTGGATCAAGGCGCGGTTGCGTGTAAAGAGGTCCGAGATGATAAGAAAAATCGAGATGGAGCGGTTCAGTCTGACCACTTCCAAGCGGTTTGATGAAGTAATAAGTTGCGTGAACGCCGGGATCGGTCATCCGGATATGGTTGAATTTGGGAGATCAACTCACGAAGCGCACTCTTTTGCCGAACTGAAAAGCGCAGTCGAGAAAGGCTTGAGCGAAGTAGGACTGATGCTGTTCATGGAGCTTGATCACGGCGCGGTTCTGCGGAAGGAAACTGGCCACGACACGCCCAGGATCGTCCGCTTCATCATTGGCAATCCACTCATCATGAAGGAAATGGCGAAGCACGTCCCGGACGCAGGCTCTTACGCGCCGGTGACAGTGCTCGTCGATGAGCGCGCCGATGGAGTCCATCTGTCGTATGACAAGATGGAGAGCCTGTTAGCGCCTTATGGGAATCGCGACGCGCTAGAGATCGCCCGCGAGCTGGACAGAAAAGTAGAAAAGATATTGGAGCAAGCTGCGGCATGAGTAAGGAATGTACATGCTGGCGCAGGACGGCGGCGGCGACGATGTCGTTCTTCGAAGGCTAATGCGGGCTCTCTAATAGAGCAATGCCCTTCGAAGGAGGGTGTAATCACATCTTTACTAATCGGAATTGTTCAGTCGCTTCGTTAAGTCAGTTGCCTCAGCACATGGCTGTCTGGCACCATCCTTGTTCTTTTCTCCAATCGTCTGATTCATTGTTATCCCCCGTCCCCGAAAGGGTAGGCGACGCATGTGAGAGTTATCGTGCCGTTTTGCCGCCGTCGACAAGGTAGGAAGCTCCCGTGATGAAGGAGGCTTTGTCGGACGAAACAAAAAGAATAGCCTGAGCAATTTCTTCGGGTTTTCCCGCACGCTTTAGGGGTACGTTCGAAACCAAACCAGCCTTTCTTTCATCGGTTTTCGCGAAGCGATTCAGCATTGCCGTTTCGATTGGTCCGGGGGCAATGACGTTCACCCGCACGCCCGTCCCGGCCGCTTCCAGCGCTGCCGATTTCGTCAGTCCCTCGACCGCGTGTTTGCTGGCGGAATAGACAGAAGCCCCAGGCGCGCCAGTATGCCCAAATGTGGAGGATACATTCACGATGCTGCCGCTTTTTTGCGGCAGCATCACGCGAAGTTCGTGCTTCATGCTCAACAATGTGCCGAGCACATTGGTATCAAATGTTGCCGCGTAGCTCTCCGGAGTTTGCTCCATGATAGGACCTGGCACACCTTCCGTACCGGCGGCGTTCACAGCGACATCCAAATGGCCAAATCGTTCCACGGTCTTATCGATCAAGTTACGTACGTCTTCTTCGCGGCGCACATCTGCGCGGATGAACTCCGCTTCCGAGCCTGCCTTGCGGATTTCGCTGACGAGCTTTTGGCCTTCTTCATCGCGCCGACCGGAAACAACAACCTGAGCACCCTCCTTGGCAAAAGCGAACGCCGTGGCCCGTCCGATGCCCGTCAGTCCTCCTGTAACCAAAACAACTTGGGTATTCATTGAATTTCCTCCTCCTTCAAAGAAATTTTCCGCCTGGTTGGCCTCGCTCTGTTCAACGTCCCGAGTGGATTGGTTCAGGCGTTCATTCCGCCGTCCACGGTAAGATTCGCGCCGGTAATGTACGAGGACTCCGGACCGGCGACAAACGCCACCATCGCGGCGATCTCATCCACACGCCCGTAACGATCAAGCGCTGTGGCGGCCTTCTGCGGCACCGCCCAATCACCCGAGGCGGGATTCAATTCCGTGTCGATCGGACCCGGCTGCACGTTATTGACCGTGATGCCCCGGCTTCCGATCTCTCTGGCCAGAGCCTGTGTGAACATCTTGACGGCTCCCTTCGTGCCCGCGTAGGGCACAAGGCCAGGCGCCGCGACACGCTCACCGACGGCCGAACCGATCATGATGACGCGACCGCCGCTCTTCATGTGCTTCAGCGCGGCCTGCGTTGCGATGAATACACCACGGACATTGATGTCGAGCACGCAATCCATCTCTTCCAGTGTCGCCTCCTCGAACGGTTTCGGAATGGCCGTGCCGGCGTTGTTGACCAGCACATCCAGTTGGCCGAAGGTTGCAAACGTCTTTTCGACCGCAGCTTTAACCGCGTTGGCGTCGGCGGCGTCCGCCTGAATTGCGATTGCCTTTCGACCTGTGCGTTCAATTTCGTTGACGACCGACGCGGCCGCATCGGCACCTTTCGTGTAGGTGATGGCCACGTCCGCTCCGTCTGCGGCCAGACGTTTGGCGATGGCAGCACCAATTCCGCGCGAGCCGCCCGTAATCAGTGCAATCTTTCCTTCCAGATTCTTTGACATTATGGTTTCTCCTTGAGGTAGAGGTATGCTCATCAGGCATGAGCCGGAATCTTAATTCTCGCTCAACAAATCCCAATCACCCCATTGGATCGGAAAAGCAGCTCGCAGTCGCACCCTGGAGCATACTTTGTTAAGCTGGGAGCGATGCTTTACGAGCATGGGGACGGGGAATGGAATTACGACATCTACGTTACTTCATCGCGGTTGCCGAAGCCGGAAGTCTGACGGTGGCAGCACAGCGCATGCTTCACACATCGCAACCATCCTTGAGTCGGCAGATTCGGGATCTTGAGGAGGAGGTAGGCGCGCCACTCCTGACGCGCCGCGCTCGCGGTGTCGAACTCACGCCCGCAGGTCGAGCTTTTCTCGAACACGCCCGCACGGTGATGTCGCAGGTTGAAGCGGCAACGGAGGCTGCTCGCCGTGTCGCTCATCCCTCCAAGCCATGCTTCTCGATGGGGTTTCTAACGGGACACGAACTGACTTGGATGCCCGAAGCCTTGCGAATTTTGCGGGACGAACTACCTAACATTGACGTGATGATATCGAGTCAATACTCGCCGCAGCTTGCTGATGCCCTTGTGAAGGGAACGGTCGGTGCAGGCTTTCTTCGACGCGAACAGGGCCTGCCAGAGTTGGCATTCCGTCCTCTCGTCAAAGAGCCCTTGGTAGTGGTCTTGCCTAATGCCCACCGCCTGGCAAAGCACAAAGCAATCAGTCCTGGCGATTTAGTGGGCGAGACATTCGTTGGCGTGTCGCGCACGGCTCCCGTGCTCCGTGCGATCATCGACGATTACTTGAAACGGTCCGGAATCAATATCACGCCTGATCATGAAACGGAGCACGTCGTCATGGGAGTGTCCTTAATAGCATCGACTGGCGGCGTAGGGCTGTTACCTGCTTATGCCAACAATTTTCTCACTCGGTCTTTAACGAGCCGTCCTCTCAAGGGAGAGACGCCGACTGTCGAGCTGGTCCTCGGCTACAAAAAGTCGAACGAGTCTCCCATCCTAAGGCTTTTGCTTTCGAGACTGGACGAGCTGGTCGCCCGTGTCTCGAAGAAAGCAAATTAAAGTCTTAGTACGGACCGCGGTTAATTCAGGGATGCCGTAATTCGCATTCCGAAGTTCTGCCCAAATAACGGCCAACTAATGCACATCTTTGTCTCAACCCGGGCTTCAGTCTGTCGATTTTGTTTGAAACTCATGGAGTGAACCCCTACGGTGAGACAGTTTGACCATGCACAGCATCGTGTCTGAAGTACCCGCACGCCGAAATGCGCGCCGCCAGTGCGTGAACGACGGCTACGCTCATGTTTCGTGAGCGAGTCTCGGAGAGCGGCCGCGTCTGCTCGATCTTTTTGCGCCGGATAAGATGTGCTCTATCGCACAGCAAGAAGGTCGCTAAAAGAACACAATAAGAAAAGCGAAAAGAAGAAAACGTGAGCGGTTGCTGGAGCGTTCTATCGCACTTACTACCTCGGATTCTTCACGATCGATACGGGAACATATTGAAGACGAACAGTGATCGTCTTAGGAGAGATGCGATGGCGAATAGCAAAGATGTCGTGGTCACCGGGGTCTCCACCGGAATTGGTTGGGGAACCACAAAGGTGCTTGTTTCAAAGGGATTTCGCGTGTTCGGTTCTGTTCGCAAGCAGGCTGACGCCGATCGTTTGCAAACAGAGTTCGGTGACAGCTTCGTGCCTCTCATAATGGACATTACGGACGCCGACGCTGTACATGAAGCTGCCCAGAAGGTCGGCTCCATGATAGGCGACCGGAATCTGGTTGGCTTGGTGAACAATGCAGGAATTGTGGTGAGTGGGCCACTGCTTTATCTGAGGCTCAGCGAGTACAAGCGGCAGTTGGATGTCAACATGATATCCCCGCTTGTCGTAATCCAAGCCTTCGCTCCTCTTTTGGGAACGGATAAGAAGAGGCAGGGTCCCGCCGGGCGCATCGTGAACATCAGCTCTAGCGGCGCAAAAATTCCTATTCCACTTATCGGTGCTTATAGTTCGTCCAAGTGTGGTCTCGAAGGAATGTCGGACGCGCTGCGGATAGAACTGATGTTATTTGGCATCGACGTCGTGATGATTGAACCGGGCACTGTGAACACGTCAATGTATGACAAAGGCGAAAAAGAAGATCTGAGTGAGTTCAAGCAGACCGAGTATTGGGAGGCGGTGCAGAACTTCCAGAAGTGGATCGTCAACGAAGCACGTACTAATGGCCTATCCCCTGAGCGTCTGGGCGAAGCCGTCCATCTGGCACTCAGCACGGCAAAACCTAAGGCGCGCTACGCGGTCATTCCGCAACGTTTCAAGAACTGGACTCTGCTCAGACTCCTTCCTGTGAGGATGTTCGACAACTTTATCGCAAAGCAAATGGGACTCAAAAAGCCGAAGCCAGCCTCTAACGGAGGGCTCTCACATCTCGTGACAAGAGGAACTGAATGAATGCCAGACCACTTTTGTCATCACACTATCGGCAATAAACACGAACAACAAGGAGATAATATATGAATTCAATCAACACCAGCCGAACCGCACACCTCCTCGCGCTCATGAAGAAGGGGGACGACGCCTTCAACTCCCGCGACGTCGCAGCGATGAACGCGGCACACCACCCAGACATAATCGCTCACGTCATGGGGATCCCTGATACGATCCTTGGACGGGTAGCGCACGCCGCCATGATTCAGCAGATGATTCGCATGTTCCCCGACATCCACGTCCACAACGACCCATATCCAACCCAGTTCGGAAGCGGCGATTGGATCACCGTAATCACCCGCGCTACAGGGACATTCACCGGAGAGATGATCTTGCCCGACGGCAAAGTGGTCGCCCCAACAGGAAAATCGTTCGACCTCGATTTCGCCACGACCGCAAAGTGGGAAGGCGACCTGCTCCTCGAAGAGTTCGTCTTCGTGGACCCCGCTCTACGGGCGAAGCAGATCGGGCTCGCCTAGGCGGTCGTTCAGCAACGTTTCAAAAACTGGACTCTGCCCAGGCTTCTTCCTGTGAGGTTGCTCGACGCCCAATTCGCAAAGCTGCTCGGACTCGCAAAGGCAATCAAAGGAGGTCTCCCTTTATGAAGTCAACAAGCTCCGCCGACTGGATACTGGTCACCGGCACTTCGAGTGGAATCGGCCGCGCGGCAACCTTTACGCTGGCGGAAAACGGTTACCGCGTCCTGGCCGCCGTGCGAAAGCCAGAAGATGTCGAATCGCTCCTGGCCGAGGCGGGGACGCGCCAGGTTGCGGGAGCCGTCGAGCCGATCATTCTGGATGTGACGGATGCGGGTCAGATCGCGGCGGCAGTGGAAATTGTCAGGGCCAAAATCGCGGCCGGAGGCAGACTCCACGCAATCGTTAACAATGCGGGTTCACAATGGGCCGGGCCAATCGAGACACTGCCGCTGACTGACTGGCGGCTGCAGTTCGAGGTGCTTTTCTTCGGCCCGATTGCTCTTACCCAGCAGCTCCTTCCGCAACTTCGCGCTTCGCGCGGACGAGTGATCAACGTGACCTCAATCGGCGGGATAATGCCGGGTCCGATGATTGCGGCCTACCAGGCGGCGAAGGCCGCGTTGGAGGCGGTGACCGACTCGATGCGGATTGAGTTCTCCCCATTCGGCGTTCACGTCTCCGCCATAGCTCCCGGGTCCATCTCCACGCCGATGCTCAAGCGGTCCTCCGAGGAGCTCATTAGGATCGCGGATGCCTTGCCGAAAAGCCTTCAGCCCTTTTATGCGGATGCCCTCCGGGCGTTCGCGAAGACCACGGTCACGGCCGGCAGATTTTCAACCTCCCCGGAGAAGGCATCTCTGACGATCCTCCGGGCGGTGACGGCATCCCGTCCCCGAACCCGTTACCTGATCGGGATGGACGCGAAGCTCTCAGCTTTCCTCAAGCACAACCTTCCCGACCGTTGGATGGATGCGGTCACCTTCCGGATGATGGGTCTGCCGCGACAGGTAAAGTCGCAAAAGGGTGAGTACCAAGTCCAACCACAATCGTGAACGTCAGCTCTGGCGGCGTAGAAATTGCTATCCCGCTTCTCGGTGCTTATAGCTCGTCCAAATGTGGTCTCGAAGGTCGCCCGGTCTCACAGCGCGCCACGGCTAGACCGCCATTGCTTGCACTGAGGCCGCAACGAGACACAACACGGCAAAAGGAGAACGAAATGTCGACTGCTCCACCAGCAATTCCAGCGGACGACCCCAAGCGCAATCTCACGCTGGCGCAACCCGACAACCTCCCGCATATCGGTCTGGTCGGTGATACCTACACCATTACCGTCACGGGAGAAGAGACGAACGGGCGTTTTTGTCTAATTGATATGCACATACCGCCAGGTGGCGGCCCTCCACCGCATCGGCATGACTTCGAGGAGACCTTTATCCTGCTCGAAGGTGAGATGGAAGCAACATTTCGTGGCAAGAAGTCGGTCGTGCGCGCTGGCGAAACGCTGAACATTCTGTATTAGTCAAGAGAGATCCTTTGCAGGTGGGGATGGCTTGGTTAGCTCACGGAGGCGCTCGGCTGGAGTCTTTCCCTGAAGCGCGAGATGAGGGCGATCTTCGTTGTATTCGGTTTCCCATCGCTTAAGTTTACGAGCAAGATCCCTTTTATGTTTGAAATGCTTACCTTGGTAGAACTCCTGCGAATCGGTTTTGTGGCTTCGCTCGACTTTACCGTTCACCTCTGGGCAGCCTGGAGGTATGTGGCGGTGAGAGATGCGGAGGTCGGAAAGATGCCAGGTAAACTGTGGGCCGAACGAGGAGCCGTTATCGGTCTGAATCTTCTGAATCGCGAAGGGAAAGTGATCCTGGACCTCGCGGAGGAAGTCGATAGCGGTCTTGGTGTTGTCGTGGTCGTAGATGCGTAGGACGCGAAAACGGGTCGCTTCGTCGATGGCCGTGAATTGATAAAAGCGCTGACGCGCTTTTCCGACACGAGGAACGAACTTCACATCGAGCTGGACGGAGCGGCCTGGAACCTGGAGAGGTGCATCCGGCGGTTTAGGGCCGGGACGATACTTCTTCTGTGAAACGGGGCCGAGGTGATGGCGATGAAAGATCTTGAGGATGGTCGTCGGTGAAACGTAGGCATGATAGTGCCGTTGAAGGTAGAGGCTGACGCGAACGGCGCCGTAACGACGCTCTTCGCGAATGCGAAGGATTAGCGACACAATCTCGGGTGGAATACGAAACCGGATATTGTGAGGTCTCCGGGTCAAGTCCCGGAGACCAGCTACGCCGTGCTTGTTATAGCGTTCTTTCCAGATATAAAAGAGCGCCCGCGAAACCCCGAAAAACCGGCAGGTCTGGCGGACGTTACCGCTGATGCGCTGCGCATGCTGCAGCATGCGCAGCCTGACCTTTACTTTCCTTGCCTGGATCTGCTCGTAAGCTGGATTCTTCATCCCGAACCTCCTGCGGTGGGCTGTGAGAATAACCCACCTGTCCGGGATGTCTATTAGCAGCTACAGGTGTTCGCCAACTCGCGGCTTGCTGTTCTCGGGGCACTTGGGATAGATCTATCGGACTTACCGTTGTCGGGCTCATCGGCGCACTCACCCATGTGGGACAAGTAGTCATCCCAATCGTCATGGAGCGGGAAAGACTTAAACCTTAACTTCTTCATATCATAAAGTTCCTCTAAAGGTTTCATCGACGCGATTCGGGTCCTGCCCACAGTGCGCTCCTCCGAGGGCAAGTAAACGTTGGCAAGTCCTTCAGCCATGAGCGACCCCACAATTCCCGACCAATTAATGGCCTCCGTTCTGGTGTCCGTCTGGGTTACGACAACTCGAGTGATGGCGTACCAGACTCTGTTCTCCGTAGTCCCCCGCAGCAACGCGAAATAGCGCGGGTCCTCTTGCAGCACCGTTGGTAGCAGGAACGTCTTGAAATATTGATTCGTCGTGCTCGTCGCGAGCGCCGACCCAAGTCTTTTCCCAAATCCTCCATATTCCTGGCCATATCCCTTTAAGGAATTTGTAGCTTGATCGGTTCCAGCACTGATCAAATCACCGAGCACCATCGACGGAGCAATACTGTTGTCCGTGGCAAGTTCAAGCTTTTGGAGATGAGTCAAAGCGTTTTTGTCCGCGGCGAGGTCCGGGAAAAAGATTGATCTTCTCGCGAGGAGCTTGGCCGTGCCTTCGAGCGGGGCCCGCATGCCCTGGGGCTTCTCCGTAGGAGCCGGAGTGGTGTGGTCCGAACTAGTAGGCGCGCGAGAATTTGAGGGTCCTGGCTCCTGTTGCGCCAGCGCGGGAGAATTGATCAGAACAAGCCACAGGCCGATGCAAGCTACTCGACCTGTGATTGCCACCGGGTTTCTACACTTTCCGGTCACGCAGTTTCCCGTCCCGCTAGATGGGATTGAAGCTGACCAATTTGCTGATTACTGGCATTTCGATTACCAACGCCTTTACCTATACACTCGCTGACCGCACCTTCGGGCGCTTCGCGAAAAACCGAAAGTCACACTCATCGCAACGATATGGGTACTTGCGTAGGGCCCGCAGTACAAACCGCTCGTAGAAACCCTGGGCACGCGAGCGGTGTAGTTCCTGGCTATGACAGCTCGGGCATGTCATGAATGTTCCGTTGCCAAGAGCGATCACCATAGGCCAATTAATCCGAGACATGCTTTTCGTCGGCTTGAGGTGCTACTGCTGGCTCACGACAAGAATTACGAACGAACCGGGTTTCATCTTTCCGCGCCGCTCGCCCGGTTCGGGCGGTGCGAACTCGGCTGCAGGCAGGAAAATGTTATGGGTCTTGAGATCGAGGCCCATGGTGCGGGCGCTTTTCTTCGTCGGCACGATTCCGACGGGCGTGAACTTGCTCGGTGAATCCTCACGAACCACGTTGAGGACTCCTTCGCCTGTGGATGCGAACGCAAGGCTCATATCAGGGTCAAAACCGTTAGCGTCCACGCCTTCGCCGATTGCCGGGGTGGCGATTACCAGGCCGGTGTCGGCGTCGACTATTGCCATCATTTTGTTTCCGCAGCCGGCGAACAGACGACGACCCTTACGGTCCATCGCCAGCCCCGACGGTTCCTCGCATGGCGCGAGCTTCCAGCGATTCGTTACCGCCAGTTTTCGCGCGTCAAATTGAACCAGCTCGGATTTGTCTTCGATATTCACGTAGATGCTTCCCTGGCCGTCGGCCACAGCGAATTCGGGCTTACCGCCGAGCGCTAGGGTTCCAGCCACACTTCCGTTCACGGCGTCAATTACTGTCGCATCGCCACTCCGACCATTCATGGTGAAAACCTGCTTGGTCACGGAGTCATAGACGATCGCGTCCGGGTTCGTTCCCGTCTTCACCGTTCCGATTGTTTTCAGCGACTTTAAATCAAAAATGGTCGCCATGTTTGTACGGCCATCGCTCACAAAGCCTCGTCCCAGATCGTCAGCTAAAGCGATGCCGTGTACACCCTGGGTATCAGGAATGTCTCCGACTACCGCGTAGGAATCCGCGTCCATCACGACTACATGTGAGCCGTGGGAGATGTACACCCGTCGTGCTTTTGCGTCGACAGTTAGGTAATCCCAACCTTCGTCTCCGCTAACGGCAATCGTCTTGATCAGCCGGTAGTCCTTGGAGGGAGGGGAGGTTTGCGGGAAGACCGGTGAGGCCACCATCATAAACGTTACTGTTCGCGCCAGCAGACTGAGGCGAATCATCTTCATTACTTTCATGGACGGTTTCCCCAAGAGGAATTATCCTCGACCGTAACCTCGCCGAAGCTGAGAGGGTTATATCCCTTGAAAGATAAACAGAAGCTAAACGGAACAACGCCTTCAACAACGATGTCCGTAGCCGAGTTCACACGGCACGCGCACAGAGGAGCCTTTCGATAATCTCTAGAATGGCCTTATTATGCCTCCATGCGGGTGCTGCTGGTCGAGGACGACACCAAGATTTCGCGGTTTGTGGCCAAGGGTCTACGGGAGCAGGCCTATGCCGTCGATGTGGTGGCCTCGGGCGACGACGCTCTATACCAAGCCGCGATCAACAACTACGACCTCGTGATTCTCGACATTATGATTCCCGGCACCGACGGTTTTGGGGTCTGCCGGTCCTTGCGCCAGGCGGGTCAGCGCCTCCCGATCCTGATGCTTACGGCGCGCGATGCGGTGGAAGATCGAATTTCTGGACTGGATCACGGCGCCGACGACTATCTGACCAAACCGTTCGAATTTCGTGAATTGCTCTCGCTCTTGCGGGCCATTTTACGACGTTCCGTAGAATTACGGCCCGCGAAAATCCAGATCGCCGATCTTGTTTTAGATACGGCAGGCCAGAACGCAGTGCGTGGCGATCGTGCGATCGTCCTTACCACCAAGGAATACGCCTTGCTTGAATTTCTGGCGCGGAACAGCGGGCGGGTTATCGGGCGCGCGGAAATAGCAGAACACGTCTGGGACGAAGAGTTCGATCCTTTTTCGAACTTGATCGAGGTTTATATCAACCGCTTGCGCCGAAAACTAGATGCAGGCTCGGCGATACCATTTCTCCATACGGACGCGGTTCGGGTTACGTGCTGTCTTTACCCGCGGAACAAGATTCGTTGGGGGCGGCTGCGCGTTCAGATCGGCCCATAGGTGCCAGGAAAAAGGCCAGGGAACCAAACATAATTTCAGGCAAAAACCGTGTTTGATTCTGCCGTGTACGCCTCACTCTCTGGTACAGCGTGCTGATGTGTGCTGATTCTCTCCCGTTCGCGACTATTTTATTTCAATCGCTCGCAGCAACGCCACGATCTGCTCTCTAGCAGAATTGGGCAGTGCCTTCCTCGTGACTGTGAATGCTGAGCTCCAGGATGCGCCCGGGAACATTCATGTCGCCGGTGAGGCCGCCATTGCCGAGCACAAATTTCGGGACGTTGTCTTCTACATCCTCGACGACCAAGATCGGGTGGTGGTCGCATCGGCCAGCCCGCTCGCGGCTACCGTGTGGGTTGGCGTGCCGTCTCACCTGGTGCACACAGTAGTGAACCCGTCGGAGTCCAAGCGCCCATTTCAAACCATTCGAACGAACGGACACATTTTCCGGGGCTATGCGCGTATGTTTTCGGCTGGGGACGCGAATTACGGCCTGGTGTTCTTGCAGTCTCTCCACCGTGAACTTGAATTTCTCGAATCAGTCAGCGCGACGTTCGCTGTGGTGATCCCTATCTTCATTTTGCTGGCTAGCGGTGGAGGCTATTTTCTGGCGCGGAGAAGTCTCTCACCGGTAGTTGCGATGAGTACCCAAGCCGGACACATGAGTGCGGCGAACTTGCAGGAACGTTTGCCAATTCGAAACGAGCGCGACGAGCTTGGGCATCTGGCGCGCGCTTTCAATGATTTACTGGATCGGCGGGACCAGGCTCTCGAGCGTCAGCGGCGATTCATCGCCGATGTGTCGCATGAATTGCGGACGCCAGTAGCAATTTTGTGCGGCGAAGCGGAAGTTGCGCTCAGTCAGGCGGAACGCAGTTCCGAGGAGTATCGGGAATCATTGCAGGCACTCAGCGCCGAATCAGGGCGCTTGAAAAGTATCGTGGAGGACCTCTTCATTTGGCATGGCGGATCCAGCTCAATATCCTTTAAGTATTGATTTTCTATCTGGACGAATTGGCAACAGACTGCGTGCGAACCGTCCGTACGTTGGCGAAGGCTAAAGGTATCTCCTTGCAGTGCGATGCGCCTCGGGAGATGCCGATTCGGGGGGACGAAGCGCTGATACGACGATTGATCCTGAATGTGCTCGACAACGCGATCAAATTCACACCGCAGGACGGCAAGATTACGGTGGCGGGCCGCCAAAGTCCCACCGGCCATTCACTCAGTATCACCGACACCGGCCCCGGAATTCCGGATGATGCTCAGACGCGCATTTTCGAGCGCTTCTTCCGCGCGGACAAGGTACGAACCCGAGCCGACGGCGAGCACCCGGGTGCGGGCCTGGGATTGTCGATCGGCCGTTGGATCGCGGAGTCCCATAATGGCCGCTTGCAACTTACCGGTTCCGAACCCGGCGCCACCACATTTACGATTTGGCTTCCCCCTTTCGATCTTGCATTGCTACCCGCCGACCGTTAATCCCGTGTTCATCTTTGAATCTCTATAGTTTTTCCGTTGGAGGGACGCGCTACGAAACTATGAAATTCTTACCACAATTCGCGCGTAGGCTACTCTCCATCGGCCTATCGTTCGCGATGCTGGCCGGCTACAGCCACGCCCAACAACTCTTGTCGCACACGAGTGCCTCAAGCAACACGGATACCGTACGCATCACGCTGCAGGATGCTATAGACCGGGCACGGCGAAACAGTGTGGAATTTCAATCCGCGGTTACCGATGCGGCAATCGCGCGAGAGGATCGAAATCAGGCGCGCGATGCGCTCCTGCCGGCGGTGAAATACGACAATTCCGGAATTCATACCCAGGGAAACGGGGCCGGAAACCCAATACGCTACATTGCCAATAACGCGGTCCACGAATACATAAGCCAAGGCAACGTTCACGAGTCTTTCGATCTTGCGGCTGTGGCGGGCGCACGTCGCGCCGCCGCTCTGTCCGCCGTGGCACAAGCAAAGCAAGAAATCGCGTCAAGGGGTTTGGTAGTGACGGTGGTTCAAGGCTACTCCGGCTGGACTCAAATCAAGCCGAGGTCGAGGGCAACATGGTGGTCGGTATTGTAGCGAAGAACGGAATCCTGCTTCTGGACGCCGACGAGCGTTTCCGCGCCTTCGGACTCTCCCAGCAGAACGCAATGATAGAGGCTGGTCGCCGCAGGCTGCGTCCGATTGCGATGACCGCGCTGGCCACTATCGCGGGAATGATGCCGCTCGCCCTCGGGGTCGGCTCAGGGTCGCAGATGCTACAACCCAGGGCGATCGTCGTGATCGGGGGGCTGATCAGTTCACTGGCCTTCTCTCTGGTTTTCACCCCAACCGTCCACTATTTTCTGGGAAGCCGCTCTCCGACTGCAGCCCAGGCCGACGGCGTTTGTCTACGGATCTGATAGTTGGAAATCCACGGTGGAGTTGTGTGTGGGATGCACGGTCGTCTCCTTCTGCCATGTCCGTGGCTGGCTGTAGATCGGCCGCTTCACGATAATTTGAGCGCCCACATCGAGTACCGCTTCGTCGGACACAACTTTCCATCCTTCGTGCCACGCTTCCACTACGTAATCTCCGGGAGGAACGTCGGTCAAGGTGAAGCTTCCGTGCAAGTTGGTGATCGCGTAATACGGGTGCGGTACCACTAGCATCTCCCCGTTCATCCATACGTGCCCCGCGTTGCACTTGATATCCACCCGCCCGGGCGTATGCATGGTCCGGCTGATGAATTGATCTTGGAAGGGAAACGGCAGGTTGTAGGTGGCTGCACCGGCCATGTGCACCGTGTGCAGAATCGGATCGCTGCTCTTAATCTGCAATTCTCCGCCCACGGGCACCAGTAAAATGTGAGGAATGTAGACGCACATGCGCTGATCGAGGGTCCGCTCACTCGGCGGCAAATCCCAAGCCTTACCACGAGTCACGTTGGTTAGGTAGACCACCGTGTTCGCGACGCCGCCTTCGGAGCCAATTATCAGCCGCTGCAAATCACGGCCATTTTCTCCCGCTGGGTCGCAAATCTTAAGGTCTTTGGTGATGGGCAGCCGCGGAATTTTCGGAACCGGCCCGCTCCACTTTACCGTTCCCGAAATCGAGCCGCCCGATTGCACATCCACCACTTGATAAGGGGCCTCGGTGGACGACTGCCCCGCGCCGGATTCCGCCCCGATTCCGATTAACAGCAGCGCGCACAGCGCTGCGCCGGCTATTCGTTGGCAGCAGAGGTTGGCTTTGGACACGGCCAAGGAAGGAGCTGACACCGACGTACTCCTTTGCGCACGGAGTGCGCGCCAATCAGGCGCCGGCCGATCTATGAAATTGTTGCCACCGCCCGTTGCAGCATGCCGCGACGACGTTGCCAACATCACGGCAAAGTTCTTGCTGGCCGGGTGAAGACGCGGTGCCAGCGTTCTATGGCTTCGCCGAACCCTGGAAAGATTCAGGCGGATCCAGCGAGCACTGTCGCCAGAACGCCGTTTCGGAAACAGTTCCTTCCGCGAGGCCCTTCACACTCGACATCGCCGAAGCGATTTGTCCGCCGTCGGCTGAATCAAAAACGATCACAATTCCTTCCGTCGATTGATGCGCCGCATTCAAATTCTCGTATCCGTGGAGAAAGACTGATTTGGCGAATGCCAGCTTCTCCTTCGCGGACGACGGGGAAGATGGAGTGACCGGTTCGACCCAATCGATTCGCACCATTTTCCCTTTTAGTGGTTCCCAAGCGCCGTTGAAGGAGCTGGTTTCTTCTTTGCTGACTCTGAAAATCGCGGCACGTCCCGACGGACCCGCATCGGCGCTGCCCGCGGGCGGCGCGTAGCCAGCAGGCATTTCCAACTGCGAGCGCCGGATCCAACCGCGGGCCGGGCCGGATATCTGCACGTGCGCCCAGGTCCCTTCAACTCCGAGAAGTTGAAACTCGTCCTGGGTCACCGCGGTGAAAAGAATTTGCGAGTCCGCCAAAGGCTTTGCAAAGATTGGCGCCTTGGGATTCTTGACCGCGACCAGATCGGTAGGCCGCGACTGATTGCGCTGGATTTCTTCCATGTTCTTGACGTAGGCGGTGAGTTCTGCCGCCTGTTTTTCGTCCGTTTCGCGCCGGGCTCTAGCCGATTCGATACTTTCGCCGGCCGGCAGCGCCATGGCCGGAGTGGCGGCAAGGCGAAGAGCCACTGGAGCCGCTCCCGGCAAAGAAGAATCGAGCGACGATGATTCGCGGGGTCCGATCGCCGCCGGGTTGGGTCGATCGGGTGAATGCAAAGCATCGGGACTTGCCGACGGTCCAGACGGCGTGGCAGCATCCGGCGCGACAGATGCAAGTTTCTGGGCGGTCGCGGAGGGCGACTTCCCGGTAGGAATTAGGGCCTCTTCGATCCGGTCGAGAAAATCGTTTTCCAGCCGGCCGTTGGACGCCAGAACGCGATAGCCAGAGCGCGCGGGCATGGGATCGGTGTACCAGGCAGTGATTTTTGCGGTTGCCTGGACCATGGTTCCGCCTCCTACGGCAGGAACGGCTTGAAACATGCACTCGAAGTAGCCGCGGTCGAAATGCTCGAGCGGTTGATCATGCTGCTGGACAAATCCCTCCAATGTTGGCAGACGTCCACTTGCCTCCGGACGAAGGGTCTGTAGGAACGTCTGCACCTCGGCCACCGATCGGTGAATGGTTCGCTGATAGACCGGAGTCTGTGCGCGCGCGTTCCCGCCCAGCAGCAGCGACCAGAACATCAGCGACAGGAAGACTGAAAATATCGATCGAGCCGCAAGCAGAGAGGTTTTCTTCACGGTAGTGGTTCCACTTGGTCCCGGCGAAGCCAACCGCGATGTCCGTCGGACGTCTCGATGCCATACCAATAGGTGGTGATGATTTCGACCAGAACATCGGAGTTCGCCGGGAGTGTGGTCAATTTCGCCGCGCCGTAGAAAGGAGAGGCCTTGAGCTCGGTATCGGCGTGGATCACCCGCACCTCGAGGTCGTGCTGGAGATCGTTGGCGCGCTGCTGCAGGCCTTTCACGGAAGATTCGGCGTCATTCAAACGCACCGCTTCCTCGCTGTGTTGCTTGGTAATCGCGATTGCTTCGGCGTCGAGCTGCCTCTTTTGCAAACTTTCGGCCAGCTGCTGCTCGTCTCTCTGGATTCCCACCAGATGAGTTTGTATTTCCGCATATTCACTGGTTTCAACGGTGCTGTCCGATTCGTGCACTCGGTTGCTTCCGTCTTCAACAAAGACGGCATCGATCCGCAGGTGCGTTCGCGTGGGAGAAGCGCTTTGCACCACGTATCGCACGGTGATGATGCCAATGTCAGCGCTGTTCTTGAAGTGACGCGGAGCGAGGGCGTCTTCGTAGATTTTGTAGAAGGCGTGGCCGTCGTCGGTCCAGGCTCCGTAGTATGCGGAATACGTGGCGGCGACCGCACCTGAGAGGATCTTCTCTCTTTCGTAGACATAGGTGCCGTGGATGGTCTGGTCTTCTACGACGCTGCGCACCGCCTTTAGAACGTCGGGCTCCGAAGCAGTCAGATCGATCGTAAAGCCCTCGGCAGGTGGCTTCTTGTCAGCAGGTCGCGCGGCGGAAGTGGTGGGAGCGAGCACGAAAAACCAGAAAAAGAGAAGGAGGAACACCGGGAGAAGAGGGAAATCTAAGATACGCGAAGGTGTGCGCCGTCGCGAGATTCGGCTCCGACCGCCCTGCCCATTAGAGAGTTGGGTCGCGTTCCGGTTCGTTTCATGGCGCATTCGGTGCAATCCTCGAGCCGACCGTCCGTCTTCAGGCATCGGACATGTCCTACCCCTACTGAGTTAAGGTGTCAATCCAAAACTTTAACATTAGCCTGCACCAACCTCGGAAAGCGGATAGAAATTACCCATAACAGAGGCAACGATGTGGAGATTAGCGAATGAAAGTAAAGATATGTTAATTTTTGTTCTTGCATTCCTAACTTTGCGGGAGTACCTTCGATCCGCTTTTTGCATCGGACAGAGCTGGTTTTCGCCAAAAACGGGGGAGTTCAAGCCCTCAACATGCTTGCCGTATTCAAAGTCGCACTGAGTTCAGCAACCGTCCCTCTTGGATGGATGTTCCCCTCCCGGTTCAAGACTGCCGCCTCACCGATCCAAATCGGTTCCCCAACGCATGGAATAGGAGGTCCTATGTCTCGCAGGTTTCCGATAGGCGTGAGCGTCCTGAAGTGGGTGTTCGTGAATTCGATTCTCGCCGGCTGGGTGCTGATCTTGGCGATCCTTGGCGGAAGTCGCACGCCGGCGCATGCCATGCCAATTCCGAGAGTGAAGGCTATACCGGCCTTCGCACGGAAGTACGGGCTGCCTTGTTCGGCGTGCCACACGGCGTGGCCTGAGCTGAACAACTTTGGCCAAGTGTTTCGCGACAACGGCTACCAGCTGATGAACGATCGCGACTCGCCGATCTGGCAAAATCCGTCGTACTTTCCGATTTCCTTCCGGATCACACCGGTCTGGCATCGCGAAAGCAC
Source organism: uncultured Acidobacteriota bacterium (assembly GCA_963725655.1). GTDB lineage: Bacteria > Acidobacteriota > Terriglobia > Acidiferrales > UBA7541 > CAVRXT01. The sequence goes on from CAVRYY010000003.1 coordinate 234,712, forward strand.
GAGCAATCAGGCCGTGGATTCCATTCCGGGAGGCGGTGCGGGCTCGACCACGGTGTCCGGCAAAGTGACCCAGGCGGGATTCGATTTATCGGGCATGGACCTGTGGTCCGCCGGAACCCTTTACAAGAACATTTCGTTTGTGTTGCTGCCGTCGTCGGATCCGACGGCGGTGTGGCACTTTGAGGCCGCTTGGGTCCGCTTCGATAACCTGAAGGGAAGTCCGTGGGTCAATTTCAGATTCGGCAGGTTCGAACTCGACAATCTGGTTTCCGAAAAGCGGTTCCTATTCCTGTCCAACAACGGCGGTATTTATCAAATCTATCATTACAATGTCCCGGGCAGTTCGAATGACTTCGGGTATGGGGACAACGAGATCGGCGTCGAATTGGCGGGGCACTCGAAGAACAGCTACACGCGCTATTCGGTGGCGGTTGTAAGCAGCAATGAGGGCGGAGTCAACTTGACAACAGACGTCGTGCCAGGCGCCCCCCCATCCAACCGGACCTATGACGTGAATCTGGCTTTCAGCCAGGCATTCAACGGCGGAAGCATGGGCTTGGAACGAATCGGGGCATTCAGCTACATTGGCCAGCGTCCGAGCTATTATCAAACCTCTGCTGGTACCCAACTCGTGGGCTTGGGCAATGGACCTTTTTACCGCGCGGGTTTCGCGGGAGATCTGTACTTAAAAAAGCTGGAACTCCTGCCATTGTTCATGCACGGGCATGACAACGTGTATTTGGGAAACAGCACGCCGTCGAACCAGCCGCTACCGAGCGGGGCCCAGGCGCCGTCTTTCAATGGCGGTTTTCTAGAAGCGCACTACTACGTTAACCCCCAGCTCGTGTTCCTCGGGCGATTCGAAAAAGTCAACGTCGGCACGCAGGCGAATGCAGCCAACCCCAGCGATTACGGGAACGTCACCGCGTACGCCGTAGGCTATCGGTGGTATCCCATCATGTTCAGCCGGGCTGGATTGGCCTTCCACAACGAGTACGCCATCTCGAAATCGATCGGAATCGTGCCTTTGAGCGGAGACGGCACTGGCTTGCCTCCACTTCCACTCCCTAATTCGCAAAATGTGTGGAGCAGCAGCTTGTTAATCGGATTTGATTTCGCCTTCTAAGGATGAGGCCCACAATGACACTGAAAAATATGCTGGTGGCATTCGCCCTGGGCTCGATCGGATTGATGAGCGCCGGTGCCGGTCCTGGTTTTGCGCAGGAGAGTCACATCGGGAACCTCACTGGACATGCCGACAGCGGCAAGCAGTTGTATCGCCGGTACTGCATCGGCTGCCACGGTAAGGATGGCGACTCTAACGGGGAAAACGCGCCGTGGATCGATCCCAAGCCGAGGGATTTTACCGCGGCTACGTTCAAGTGCCGATCGACGCCGACCGGAACTTTGCCGACCGATCAGGATCTCTACAACGCGGTGGAACGTGGTTTTGTGACCACGAACATGCCGTCATGGCGGCCGCTGACGCCGCAGCAACGCGCCGACCTGGTGGCTTTCATCAAGACTTTCTCGCCCCGATGGAAAACCGACAAGGCAGGCCAGCCGATTACCATTCCCGCTGAAACACCCATCACCCTCGACAGTATTCAACACGGCCGGCAACTTTTCCAGAAGATGGAATGCTGGAAATGTCACGGTGCCGCAGGGCACGGGGACGGTCCATCGGCTGCGACCCTGACCGACAGTAAAGACAATCCGATCCGGCCGTACAATTTTGCCGAAGGCTCGCGCTTCAAATGCGGCGAGAGCAATCAGGACCTTTATCGAATTTTCATGACCGGTCTCGACGGAACGCCCATGCCATCGTTTGCCGACGTGATTCAGCCAAACGATGCTTGGGACCTGGTGCACTTTCTCAGAACTTTGCAACCAATGGACACCAAGGAAACCGAAATATGGAAGCCCTATATCGCGGCTCATGGAGCAGACTTGAAGCCCATCGGACCTGATTCGGCAGGGGGAGGGAAGTAATCACATGAACCTGGGAGAAATACATTCCATGCGACGAAAACTTTTCATGTTATTGGCACTCGCGACGCTGCTAAGCAGCAACGGAGCCTTGAGTCGCGCCACTCCTCCAGCGGGATCCGGCGCTATTACCGGTAAGGTGACTTACACCGGCACTCCTCCGAAGATGAAGCCGATCGATATGTCCAAAGAGCCGTCCTGCGCGAAGCAGCACGCGACTCCCGTATCGACCGAAAACGTCGCCACCGGCCCCGGGAACACACTAGAGTTCGTCGTCGTCTACATTTCCGCGGGCGACGCCGGCCCTTCCGAACCTACGGCGGCCGTCCGCTATGACCAGAAGGGCTGCCAGTATCTTCCTCATGTGTTGCCAATGCAGGTAGGGCAGCAGCTACAGATCTTCAACGACGATCAGACCTCGCACAACATTCACCCTCTGGCCAAAGTGAATCAAGAGTGGAACAAATCGCAACCTGCTGGTTCGCCACCGATCGATACCAAGTACGACAAGCCGGAATTCATCCCCGTGAAGTGCAACATCCACCCCTGGATGCACGGCTACTTCGTGGTCCTGAATACCACTCACTACTCGGTCACGGGGCAGGACGGCGAGTTCAGCCTCAAGGGCCTGCCAGCTGGAAAATACACGGTTACCGCCTGGCAAGAGCAGTATGGAACCCAGACCCAGGACGTAAGCATCGGCGCCGGGGAAACGAAAGCGATTAATTTCACTTTCAAGGCGTTGCCTTACTAAAAAAGGGCGTTCCCCGGACGAGAACGGCAATCGCGCTCCATCACCTGGGGCCGGCTCTATCGCTCTAGAAATTCAATAATAGGTCTCAGAGGCCAAGAAGCATGGGTAAACTGTTTGCCATCGTTGTTAGCGTGATCGCCCTGGTCTCCGCGGCCTTTTTTGCGATGCACACATGGTGGCTGCCGGTGGATATCTCCACCACTGGCCCTGCGGTAGATCATCAGTTGACGGAGACACTGATAGGGACGGGAGTCCTGTTCTTGGCTGGGCAACTGTTGCTGGGAGCTTTCGCATGGGGCTCTAGCGGCCGGAACAGTGACCGAAAGGTAAAAGCGTTTCCCGGCGGAGCCACGCCTCTCGTGGTTGCCGCGATTCTCGTCGTCGGCGTAGAAATCTTCACCCTTACCTTCGTCGGCTCGAAAGTATGGGGCGCGATTTATCTTGCCCCGCCCGAGGCTGGCGCGCTCCAGATTGACGTTCAAGCCGAGCAGTTCGCATTCTATTTTCGGTACCCGGGGCCGGACGGAAAATTTGGCGCGGTGCATCCCGACAAGATCGACGACGGCAGCGGAAACTATTTCGGTCTGGATCCTGCCAATGATGTGGCCGCCCGGGACGATGTCGTGGTGGGTTCGCTGGTCGTGCCGGTCAACCAGCCAGTCGCGCTAATGCTTCATTCGAAGGATGTAGGTCACTCGTTTTACGTGCGCGAGTTGCGCGTCCAGCAGGATTTCGTGCCGGGCCTCGATATTCCGCTGCACTTCACTGCCACCCAGACTGGCAAGTTCGAGATCGTGTGCACCCAGCTATGCGGCCTGGGCCACTACAATATGAAGGCATATCTTCAGGTTATGACGCCCGCAGACTACACGCAGTGGTTGAAAGCACAGGAAAGTCAGTAAATGCAGCCTATCGTGCGGAGCCACGCGCCAGCAGTCTTCATGGCCATCCCGAGGATCAACCATGCATGATGCTTCCTCACTTCCGGCTACTCACGCACATACGCCTCCTAAAGGATTTATTCGGAAGTACGTTTTCAGCCTCGATCACAAAGTGATTGGGAAGCAGTACTACGGCCTTGCGCTCTTAGCTGTATTTGTCGGCATGCTGCTTTCCTGGTTGATGCGTATTCATCTGGCCTGGCCCACCTGGCCAATCCCGCTGCTCGGCAAGTTTTCCGCTGCCGGCGCGCCAAATGGGGTGATGACGCCGGAATACTATCTTTCGCTACTTACCATGCATGGCACACTCATGGTTTTCTTTGTGTTAACCAACGCGCCCTTCGCCGCCTTCGGGAACTATTTCCTTCCCATCCAGATTGGCGCCGAAGATATGGCCTTTCCCAGGTTCAACATGATGTCGTTCTGGACCACGTTCGTCGCGTTTGTGGTGATGATGGCGTCATTTTTTATCAGTGACGGTCCACCGATTTCCGGTTGGACCGCCTACGCGCCACTCAGCGCGGTTGGCAAGGACGCCGGCCCAGGACTGGCCATGGGCCAGAATCTCTGGGCGATTTCCATCGCTATCTTTTGCATCGCGTCGCTTTTGGGCGCGCTCAATTTCATCGCCACGACTCTCGACCTGCGCACCAAGGGGATGTCTCTTGCTCGTATGCCGTATAGCTCGTGGGCCTGGTTCGTGACCTCCGTCATCGCTCTGCTCGCCTTTGCGGTCCTTTTACCGGCTTGCATTCTCCTGATTCTGGACCGCGTTGCAGGAACGAGTTTCTTCATTCCCGCCGGGCTGGTGCTCAGCGACAAATTACAGCCGCACTCAGGCGGCTCTCCGCTGCTGTGGCAGCATCTATTCTGGTTTTTCGGCCACCCCGAGGTCTACATTGCAATCCTGCCTTCCATCGGAATCGTCGCTCATATTCTTCCGGTATTCGCGCGCAAGCCTCTGCTCGGACCGCGCGCTCTCATCGGCAGTATGATTGCCATCGGATTCTTGAGTTACATGGTTTGGGGCCATCACATGTTCGTGAGTGGCATGAATCCATTTTCGGCGAACTTATTTTCGGTCCCGACGCTGGTGATCACCATTCCCGCCACGATCATGACGCTTCTGTTGATCGGCTCGGTATATGGAGCCAAGTTGCGATTCACCACCCCCGCGCTTTTTTGCCTCGGCTTCATCTCCGTCTTCATCAGCGGCGGCATCAGCGGCTTCTATCTGGCGCAGCCTTCACTGGACACCTACCTCCACGCCACCTATTTCGTGGTGGCCCACTTCCATTTCGTGATGGCGGTGGCCTCGATCTTCGGCGTCTTTGCGGGCACCTACTTTTGGTTTCCGAAAATGTTCGGACGGATGATGAGCGATACGCTGGGGAAATGGCACTTCTGGCTGACATTCCTCGGCGTGTATTGCGTGTTCATGCCGATGCACTACCTCGGATTGGCCGGCAACGTCCGCCGTTACTCCGCCTTCGTGGACGACTACCTGGCGCCCTTGATTCCGGTACATCGGTTTATCACTATCGCCGCTCTGTTGACCGGTGCTGCCCAGTTTATTTTCTTCTGGAATCTGGCTTGGAGCCGTTTCCGCGGGCCCATCGCCCCCGACAATCCGTGGGAAGCCACCTCTCTAGAGTGGTCCACCACCTCTCCGCCGCCATTCGACAACTTCGGCGGAAAGCATCCGGTGGTTTACCGTGGTCCAAACGAATATGGAGTGGAAGAAAACGGGACGGATTACGCGATGCAAACGTCGCCGTTGAAGAGCCAGTGAGAACTTGCCGAAGTACCGACCGAGGGTTCGTGGATATCGCCATCGCAACCGGGAGAAAATGACGTGACAAGCAACTCAATTCCAGTTGGCACCCGAAATGGCCCACCAACCTTGCCACCGGCGGCATCGGGCGTGCCCTCCCGGCCCGAGCGCTCGGAAACCGGAGTGTGGGTCGGCATCGCCGCCATCTCCATGTCTTTCGCGGCTTTCACCAGCGCGATGATTGTCCGGCAGGGAGCGAGCCCGGATTGGCGGCATTTTCACCTTCCACGAGTCTTGTACCTGAATACGCTGACCTTGCTGGCCAGCAGCTTCACTCTTCAAACGGCGCGAACACGGCTGGCTTCCATCCGAACAGCGCTATCCGAAGCACCAGGCAACGCTCTGAATCTATATCCCGACGGCATTCACTGGCTGTACGTAACCGCCGCGCTAGGCGCGCTTTTTGTCGGTGGACAGTTTCTGGCATGGCGCAACTTAGCCGCGCAAGGGCTCTTTCTCGCGACGAATCCCAGTTCCTCGTTCTTCTACGTCTTTACCGCTCTTCACGCATTGCATCTTCTCGGCGGGATCGGCGGCTTGGCCTACATCATCCGTAAGTTCGCCCGGACCAACGGCACGGCGCAGACTACCGGGATGAATGCCGTCTCCATCTATTGGCATTTCATGGATGGACTCTGGGTGTACTTGTTCTTGTTGCTGGCGATGCGGACGTAATCCTTTTGCAGGAGGCGCTGTGAGCGAATCGGCGGCACCGCTGGTGGAAGGGCACGGAGTGACGATGGAGCCATCGCCGTTTGGCATTCCATCCAAGAAATTGACGATGTGGCTCTTTATCGCTTCGGACGCCGTAACATTCGGGGCAGTTTTGTTCGCCTATTCCTATCTGCGCGCTGGCACGTCCGATTGGCCCACTCCTTTTCAGTTTTCTTCGAGCATCATCAACGGCATGGTCATGACCATTGTTCTCCTTACCAGCAGCCTGACTATGCTGGGCGCGGTGCAGGCCGCGAAAGCCGGTCGAAAGGCGTCGAGCTTGAAGTGGTTGAGTCTGACCGTGCTGTTAGGAATTGTTTTCGCGGTGCTTCATCTGCGGGAATGGTTTCACATGTTCGCCGAAGGCTGGAGCTTTTCAAAGAATCCGGCTGGCGGTTCGGTATTGTTCGGTGCAACTTTCTTCAGCATTACCGGCCTTCATCTGATGCACGTTATTTCCGGACTCATTGCGCTGATCGTGATCGGGATTGGCTACAAGACTGCGTGGCTGGATGAAGGCCACGTCGAAACCACCGGGTTGTATTGGCACTTCGTGGACCTGGTCTGGATGTTCGTTTTTCCGCTGCTCTATCTGATGAATGCCGCGCGCTAAGTCAACATATCGCGCGGAATGGGAGAAATGGCGGGCATGGAAGCGAACCGCAATCCGGGGATGAAGTTCTACCTGATAGTTTGGAATGGCCTGCTGTATATCGCGGGGGCCGAAGTGTTCCTCACCTACTGGGGTCTCTCCACTCGTGTGCTCCTGGCCGTGTTGTTAACTCTTGCATTTGTCGAGGCCGGACTCGGCCTGTTGTATTTCATGCACCTGAAATACGAGCGGCGTAGTCTCCGCTGGGCTCTGATAATTGCGGTGATTTTTGTGCTCCTGATGATGAACCAAATCTGGCCAGACGCTTATCGCATGGCCAGCCTCGCGCTTCGTTAGACATGGGGGAGCACAGTGGAAGGGATCAGACGCGCCTCAAACTCCGTGCGAACCTTTAACAGCGCGGGGAGTAGATCGTGACTCAAGGAACCGCGATGCGCCTTACCAAAAAACTGATGCTCTTAACTCTCTGTTCCAGTGCTGTCGCGTTGGCTCTGTTGGCCATGCCATCAGCTCTCTTCGCCCAAGGTTGCGTGCAGTGCTATCAGAGCGCCGCCGCTTCCGGACCGCGGGCCATCCAGGCTCTTCGCGACGGGATTATCGTTTTGATACTTCCGCCTTTTTTCATCTGTGTGGGGATCACGTTTCTGGCTTACCGCCGACGCAATCTCCAGGGCGAAAATTCATAACCGCCGTTGTCGGTTTTTTTACTTGGCCGCGAACGGCAACCGCATCTCGATCAGCAGGCCGCCGTCCTTGCAATTCTCAGCCCTCACCGTTCCGCCATGCAGCCGTACCGCCCGCTCGGTAATCGATAGTCCCAGCCCGGATCCGCCCGAGACCCGGTCGCGCGCGTCACCCACCCGGTAAAAGGGCATAAAAATGTCACCAAGCGATTCCTCCGGTACGCCGCTTCCGTGATCGCGAACGCTGATTAGCGCGGTTTCGTTCCCGTTGGTAGATGACTTTTTGAGCGCGATCTGCACCTCGGTGCCTTCGGCGGTATAGCTCACTGCGTTGCGAATCACGTTTTCGATGGCGCTGCGCAGCAGTTGGCGATTCCCCAGAATAGTGCAGCCATCGGCTTGGGTCACACGTACGTGACGATTGCGCCCCTGCGCTTCGAAGTCGGCATCCGCAGCCACGTCGGCGACCACCCGATCCAGCACCACCGCCTCGCCCTCGAAAACCTCGCTGCCACTCTCCAGTCGCGCCAGCCTTAGCAGGCTCCCAATCAAGGTGTTCAGCCGCCCGGCTTCCAGCTCGATGCGGTCCAGCCCGCTTGCGGATTCGGCATTGGCATGCAGCCGGGTGAGGCCCAGCGCTACCGTCAGTCGCGCCAGGGGAGATCGCAATTCGTGCGAGATATCCGCCAGCAGGCGCCGCTGTGAAAACATCAGCGATTCGATCTGCTCCGCCATGTGGTCGAAATCACGGCTGAGCTCCGCCAGCTCGTCAGCGCGATTTCCCGCCGCACCTCCCACCCGCGCGCTCAGGTCCCCCGTCGCCAGCCGGTGGGTCACCGCCCGAAGATGCACAATCGGCGCGGTGATGTAACGGGCCAGCCAGAAACACACCAGCCCAGCGATAAAAAACACGGCCGCGGCGCGAACGATCTGGACCTGGATCGGAGCGCGCAACACGTCCGCGACAGATTCCACGCGCGTACCGATCACCAACACATAGTGGGTTCCAGTAGAGCCAGTGGTTCGGCTCGCAGAGTACTTCGTACCGTGGGACATCTGAATTTTTGTTTCGCTCGACTGCAGCGCGGACTGCGCGATGAGGTCAGCCTCAGCCGGTGTCGGCTGCGACAGGATTTCATGGCCCTCATCGTCGAAAAGATACGCTTGCCAGTGCAGCGTGGTCTGCAGCGAGGTAAGGAAGTCCGCCAGCGCCCCCATACCATGGTCGTCCAGAATGTCGGCGGCGCGCGCCGCCATCAGCGGCATAACCGTGCGATCAAATTCCTCCGCACGCATTGCCTTGAATTGGGATTGCGTGGTTACCACCGAGGCGATCAGGGTCGCGCTGACGAGGACCATCGCCAGCCAGAAAGACAGAAATATCTTCAGAAACAGGCTGCGCACTTTCGCTTCACCAATTACCGGCTACTGCGATGTCTCCGACACCACGTACACGTACCCGACGTTGCGAATCGCGCGGATTCGCTCGGTGCCGTCCGGGCAAGCGCCCAGCTTCTTGCGAAGATTACTGATGTGGACGTCTAGACTTCGATCCGACGGCTCCAATTCTCGCCCTAAAGCGCCCTTGACCAATTCATCTCGCGACAGCACCTGTCCCGGTGACTTGAAGAACAAGGCAAGCAGCTCGAATTCCGCGGAGGTCAGCTCGATCTCGCGGGTTTTGTGCCGCGCGGCTCTCGCCCGCATGTCCAGACGAATGTCGTCCAGCAGAATGGTAGCCGGAGTCAACAAATCCTTAGCCACGACGCCGCTCGTTCGGCGCAACACCGCATGGATACGCGCCGCTAACTCGCGGGGATTGTAGGGCTTAGGCAGATAATCATCAGCACCCAGTTCGAGACCCACGATGCGGTCCACGTCTTCGCCGTGTGCCGTCAGCATGATGACGGGCAGCGCGGAGTTGGCCCGAATCTGCCGCAGCACCTCGAACCCGCGAATCCCGGGCAGCATCACATCCAAAATCACCAACGAGTAAATCCCAGACAACGCTCGCTCCACGCCCGCAGACCCATCGTGTACCGCATCGATCTGAAATCCCTGTGATTTAAGGTATTGCCCGACAAGCTCACATAGTTCGACGTCATCGTCTACGACCAGGACTCGGGTCGAAGGCCAACCGGTCGGATTATCTGGTTTTGCAGGCAGCATTCATCTACTTTATACCCTGCTCGCGTCCGAATCGAAACGGTGGAAGCGTGGCTCCTAATCCATTAGTCTTCATATCATAGTGCTATCGTTCCTTCATGGGCGATTGGAAAACCCTTATGGAAACCGCGCGTCCATCGCGGCCACAAAGGCCTTAGCAGACCACCGAGACCGTCTCCAGGGCTCTTCAGCGATTTAGAAATCATCCTGTTAACAGGGAATTTTAATTCCCTGTTCGTTCCCTGATAATTCCCTGTTTCGATCGGCCTGAAAATGGCACTTATTGGCGCTAAATGGCTCGGTGCGCTGGGGTTATCTCCGAAAGGCTGGCATTCAAAGCCGCAATTTCCCTGTATTTTTCCCTGTTAACAGGGAATTTTGCCGCGGAGAACAGGTTCGCGCAAGCCTGCCTCCACCGCCAACCAGTCTGGGACCTTCTCTCTCCCGCCGCCCATGGCCCAAAATCAATAATTTTGCGGGCCGAAAAGCGCAAACGCCTCGGCGATAGGGACCTACAACCTCTCTTGATCGCAAGCTCGCGTGCGAAGCCTACGATTTTTCTCCGCAGGCAGGTCGGGTGGTTCCCTTTCGCGGGAGGCCAGAGCCACGGGACTTCTTTCGCCAAGGCACGAAGGGAACCGTCAGTTCGACCGGACTTTGCTCTGCCAATCAGTCTCGGACTTTCTCTCTCCGACAGATCGATCGCAGAATGGATGCTACTCGTGACGCAGCGCAACCATCGGATCTACACGGGTGGCTCGGCGAGCCGGGAAGAAAGAGGCGGCTGCGGAGATTGCGATCATCAGGAGGGCTACGCTCAAGAAAATGAGCGGATCGGACGCGCTGACGCTGTAGAGGAAACTGGCGAGGAGACGGGTCAAAACCACCGTGCCTACAAGGCCAACAGCCACGCCGATTAGAGCGAATCGCAATCCTTCTCCTACTAAGATTCGGAAAACGTCGGCCGGCTGGGCGCCGAGCGCCACGCGGATGCCAATTTCGCAGGTGCGCTGCGTGACGGAGTACGACGTTACGCCATAGATGCCCACGGTCGCCAGAGTCAACGCAAGCGCGGCAAAAATCCCGATCAGCCAGGTTCGGAAACGGGGCTGCGCGACGGTGGCAGCCATGTTGTCTTCCATGGTACGAATTTTCACGAGCGGCTGGTTCGGATCGATTGCCGCCAGGGCGGAGCGGAGCGCTGCGGCTTGCAGGTGGGGATCACCGGCGGTGCGAAGAACGATGGACATCTGGAAAATGGGAAGAAGCTGATCGAGCTGTCGGTACGGGATATACATTTCGGCCTTCGGCTCAAGACCGAGACCCTGTGTGACATCACCCACCACGCCGACGATTTCCATCGTGGGGATCTGGTTGTCCGGCGTAGCTCCAATTTGCATGCGCTTGCCGAGAGGATTTTCGTTCGGGAAATAGACGTGAGCCATGGCCGCGTTGATGACCACGACGGAAGCGCTGTGCTCATTGTCCGCGGAGCGGATGAGCCGGCCCTGGAGGAGTGGCACACCGAGCGTTTCGAAATAGTTTGCGGTTACCGCTCGATAACCTGCCGCGACATAGTCGTGAGCTGTCTTCGGCGGGTGGCCCGTAATGTTGAAGTGGATGAGTCCACCACCGCCGCTGACCGGAAGAAACGAGGCCGCGGCGGCGGCCCGGACGCCGGGCAGCGTTCGGGCGCGCTCGATGAGGCGGTCGTAGAATCCGTAGCGTTGCTCGGGCTTGGCGTATGCGGATTCCGAGAGCGGAAGATCGGCGACCAGAAGATGATCGGCCTGGAAGCCGAGAGAGACTTCTTGCATGCGCGAGAAACTCCTCAACAACAGGCCGGAGCCGACCAGAAGCGACATGGCGAGCGCGATTTCAATGGAAATAAGAAACCCGTGCAGGCGGTACTGGCCAGGTCCGGCGGTGGAACCACGCGAGCCTTCGTTGAGCGTTTCGCGGAGGTCGATCTTGGTGGTGCGGAGAGCGGGAGCGATGCCAAACACAAGGCCGGTGATCACGGATACCAGAATCGTGAAGACGAGCACGGAGCGATCGAGTCCGACCGAAAAAACCTGCGGAACAGTGCCGGCGGAGATTTTCAGAAGCGGCCCGAGCGAGGCCCAAGCAAACAACAGGCCGAGGAAACCGCCGGCGAGGGAGAGCAGGACGCTTTCCGTCAATAGCTGGCGGACGATGCGGCCGCGGGTGGCGCCCATGGAGGTGCGAATGGCGACTTCCCTGCCGCGCGATGCGGCGCGGGCCAGCAGAAGATTGGCGACATTGGCGCAGGCGATGAGCAGAACGAAGCTGACGGCGCCGAGAAGTAGAATTAGTCCGGGGCGAATGTTCTGCACCATTTGCTCTTGGAGAGGAACGACGTCGGCGCTGGTGCCGGTGTTGTAGTCGGGATATTGCTGCTCGAGGCGCTTGGTGATGACGGCCATCCCGGTGCGGGCTTGCTCGCGGGTCACGCCGGGCTTGAGGCGTCCGACCACGATGATGCCGGGATGCCAGTTACGATCGTCGGGCAGCGTGGCGGCCCATGGTGTGAGCGGGACAAAAACTTCGGCGGGTTGCAAGAGTTCGAAACCGCTGGGGAGAACGCCGACGATGGTGTATTGGCGAGAATCGAGATGGATGGATTTGCCCAGGACGTCGGCAGCGCCACCAAAGCGGCGCTGCCATAGTCCGTAACTGAGAAGAGCGACCGGCGCACCGCCGGCACGATCTTCATCCGCACGAAAGGTGCGGCCGATCCGGGCGTCCACGCCGAGGAGAGGAAGCAACGGAGCGGTGACCATGCGAGCATTCAGGCGGTCGGGCTCGCCGGCACCGGTGAGCGTGATGGTGGTGCCGCGGGTCGCCTCGAGTGATGCGAACGAGTGACTCTGATCGCGCCAGTCGATGTAATTTTGGTACGAGGTGCTGATGATAGGAAAATTGCTTTTTTCGGCGATGATCATCAGCCCTGACGAATCGCGGAAGGGGAGTGGCCGAAGTAGGACGGCGTTGACGACCGTGAAAATGGCGGTGTTTGCGCCGATGCCGAGTGCGAGAGTGATGATGGCTATTGCTGAGAACGAAGCACTCTTGGCAAGTAGGCGAAAGGCGTAGCGAAAGTCATGAAGTAGATTCTCCATCGCGCCTCCGGCAAAGACCTAATTGTACAACCCTGCAAGTCCGAAGGGCACAATGTCAGATTCAAGAGTGCAGAGTGACAATCGCTGCACTGGCGGCGGGAAGGCGAACCCGCAATCTCCCCCGACTTGTGCTGATTTCTTCTGTGCGGTCAGGCTTCCACGAACCCTCAGGGGAGACCATAGTTCCCCCCAGACTGACGCCGAATTTGCTTTCGAGCGACGGTCCTGAGAGCCGGATAAGCGATCCCCTGTGAAAGGGCATGGCTGCTTCTATCGCGATCACCGCATCGAAAGAGGGCTCCTTGTTGATGATCGTCAGAACAATGGGGTTCTTGCCTAGCTGAGTTGCATGAGCTGCAATGTTTCTCTCTCCGGCATTGATCGTGCTCCTGATAATGCGACCCAAGCCAGATTGGGTGAAGGCGAGCATCCCATAGTACTCAGGAGCCGCCCAGTAATGGCACTTCTCATCATCGCCGATCGGTGAGTATGAGCTGATAAATCCACGTTGATTGACTCCAGTTTCCATATTCACGCCGGCGCACCCTGCGGACGCCAGAGTAAACATGAAATCAAGCACCCAGAGAGCGGAAGCAAACGCATCGCTCACTCCAGGCTTCCCACCGCCGGAAAACGAATTCGTCTCACAGATGCGGTAGGGCACACCGGAGGATTCGGAGGCGCGCCTCAGTTTCACAAGAATCCGATCTAGCTTAGGATCCGTGTTGAGAAGTTTCTCGATAGTACTCGTCGGATTCTCGCCTTCGCGATAGTAGTGGTGAGTCAACAGCTTAATATCCTTGCCTTCTTCAGCGGCGAACCGTTCGACCCAGTCAGTCGCGTCCGCCGCGTCAGGCCCGGCGAAAGGAGCGTTCGGGATGGCCTTCCGGAGCGCGTCGTGATAATGGCGATACTCGCGAATGTAGTCGTCATAACCATAATCAGGGGGACGATGACCCTCGTGGCGCGGAGGGCGGCTCGGAAACAGGTCCGGCTCATTGCCGATTTCAAAAGCGAGCAGATTCTGTTCCTCGGCCGCCATGACTGCCCTGGCTTCCAGAACCGCGTTTTCGAGGGTGCCATTGCCGAGGTTTAGTCCCCAAATAAGTTTCCATCCCGTGGCGTCGATGAAAGTGCCGAGATCGCGCAACACGGCGTCGTTGACGACTGACCCTGCCTTCCCCTCAGGTGAAGAGAGAGGCTGCCCCATTGCTTGATACGTCGCGTAGTCCGAAGTATTCCCACCGACGCGTATGACGCCGTTTTTTCCCAGCGTCTGGATAAGTTGGACGTAAACTGCATTCTGAGCGCTGAGTAGCCGGGGGCGCGCCGCCGAGGAAATCTCATAGCCGAGCCCCATGAAGTCAGGCGGGATAACGGCCAGCGTCTGTGCAGGATCAATTGTGACATGAACCTCCGGCCCGCTCGAGACCGTTTCCAACGCTGCCGCGAAGCTCAATTGACTCGCGGCACCGCCCACCACACTCACAACGGCTTGCGTCAAGAACTTACGTCGGTCCATCATTCCGCCTATATCCGAAGTTGGCGTTTGCGGCAATCACCGGGGTGCTCACTCGACCTTACATGCCCGGCTCAAGCACCCGTTTTCTTGACCACGATTCTGGACTTCATCGAGACTGGGTCGAAGCGGCAGTGTGTTCGGTTTCGTGCTCACGGCCAGCAACTTTACGCTGAAATCTTGCCGAGTTCCAGCGGGGGTTGCTTCCGGGCTATTGAAAGGAACTGCTTACCGTGACTCGCGCCGAAAACAGTGACTCGAAGCGTTGCCCCTTAACTCCTTTGTCGGTTCGGTGTAATGTTGACCATGATTCAAATTCTAAAACTGCGAACGCTGATCCCGCATCGAACCCGGAATTCTAAAGCTCCAGGAGGAGTATATCCATGCTCGATGTAAGTAAGGCATTCAGCAGTTTTTCCGTGAACGATATTCAGAAGGCCAGGGAATTTTATGGCAGGACGCTGGGGCTCGAACTTTCCAGCGGTCCGGAAGGTACGCTGGTCGTGCCCCTTTCCGGTGGCACCAAGGTTTTGATGTATCCTAAACCTAATCACCATCCCGCCACCTTCACGGTTCTGAATTTTCCCGTCGACAGCGTGGAAAAAACTGTGGATGAACTGAGCCGGCGTGGCGTACGATTTGAAATCTATAACGAACCCAACTTGAAGACTGATGAGCGCGGGATTTCTCGCGGGAATGGGCCGACGATCGCGTGGTTCAAGGATCCAGCCGGGAATATCTTGTCGGTACTGGAAGCTGCTTAACGGATGGTTTCGCCCTTTCGGCTGGTCAGAAAAAACCGTAGCCGCGGATTTAAACGCCAAGGAGATCTCACGTGAAACGAATCATTGGATTGGTTGCGGTTTGCGTCTTGCTGGCGGGAGTTTCGATGCGGGCGCAGGCTCCGCAAGGACCGCCGCAACCAGGACCAGAGGTGAAACGGCTCGCATATTTTGTGGGCAATTGGAAAGAAGAGGGGAAATCTACCGCGCACGGTATGGCCGGACCGGTGTCGTCCACTCAAAAGTGGGAATGGGTGTCTGGAGGATTTTTTATTGTGGGTCATTCGGCCAACAAATCGCCCGTGGGTGATTTTAAGATCATGGCCGTATTGGGATATGACCCGGAAACAAAAATGTACACCTACAACGCATTCGACAGTTGGGGCGAACTGATCACGGCCAAAGGAAATGTCAACGGCGACACTTGGACTTGGATAACCGAGACGATGATGCAAGGTAAGCCGATGAAGACGCGCTTGACCGAGAAGGAAGTTTCCAAGACGCAATACACACTCAAGTATGAATCGTCCACAGATGGCGGCAACACGTGGACATCCGATATGGAATCGACGTTTACGAAGGTGACGGCTGCTGCGCCGGCAGCGAAATAAGAACTCGCGTTTGAACTTGGTCTGGTTCCTGCCAGATCAAAACACGGAGTGAGTGCCCGCTCGCCTGCGGTCCACCCGACGGTCTTATCAGAGACTGGGACGATCCCACCCGGCGGCAGTAGCCTTGCCGGGGAGGACGCCGCGGATACCGGCTCCAGCGGCAACTATGTGACTAAGGCCAGCGCGATCACAAAGCCTAACGCTGACGCGCCCGGTTTATTGCAACGCCGCATCGAGGATCTTGGAAATATTTGGCTCCCCCGCTTCGCCGGATTCATTGTAGACCGCCGATTCCTGCTGGTCTGTGACGATGACGTGCGGAAGGTATTTCTTGTAGTATTTTCGCACGATTTCCCGCTGCGCCGGGCTGCGCTTGCGGTCGAGATCGATGACCACAAAATTCACTCGGCCACGATATTTTTCATACAAGTTGACGGTGCGGCGCGCTTGTCTTTTGCAGTTGAAACTTCGTTCCGCGTAAATCACCACATAATTGGGCTTGCCCATCACCAAACCACTTCCCATGTCGCTTCCGGTTATCAGCGGACCGTCGGGACGGTTGCTCCGGTAGTTCAGGTGTGAGTTGAGCTGCAAATCCTCGGCTGCTGGAGCAGTAGACGACAACAAGAAAACGCCCACCAGAAAAATCCCGGCGATGGTATTTCTCATACGCTCACCTCTTAAGAGCTCTTGGCTTCTGGCACTGACGATGCATGTAATGCCCACAAATCTCAGCCCATGGGCTTTAGGTTGGGAGATAGTGCGCCAATCTACGCCCTTTTGTCACCACCCTTTGTAGCGGCCTGCACGGTACAGCCCAGGCGCGGTAAGATGGCATGCGGGGAGACAAAGTTTGGAGATGGAAAAGTGTCGCCCGCCGTGTCAATTCGCGGCTCGCTGGGAGATTGCACGCATGGCAATACGGGTCCTCTTGGCCGATGACGCCACGATCATGAGGCAATTGATTCGCGATCTGCTGCAGGCACGGCCCGAACTCGAGGTTGTCGGCGAGGCCGGCGATTTCGCTCAGACCATGCGGATGGCCACCGAGCTAAAGCCACACGTCGTGGTTATGGACTTGCACATGCCCAGCGGAATCAGGACTACTCCCGCAGACATCAAGTCTGGCCTGGAATCCTGCGGATCAAAGCTGCTGGCCATTTCGATTTGGAACGACGAGGACAGCCGCTCTTTGGCCAGCGATTTCGGCGCCCTCAGCCTGCTCAACAAATTGGACCTAAGTGAAACGCTGGTTCCTGCCATTTTGCAGCTGGCTTTGCCCGACGCCGAGGCGAGTTAGATGACTTGATCTTGGCCGGCGACTGCTTCGTCATCTTAATTTTCGCAATGTACACCGTTCGATCCGGCCAGATGAGTGTTCCCTAGTATTGTTGAGCCCTGTCCAGGCGGCTACAGTCATCGACCGTATACAGTCGGATTTTCTGGATTGTACTCGTGCCCTGGCCCAAGTCAGCCGCTGAGGACTCGGTCTCTTCCGCGGCTGACCTGCTTTCGCATCGCCCGCCGGGTGAAACGATCCCCCTTGGCCTAAAGACCCCTACGGGAAATCTGGTCTCGCGGGTCCATCTTCCAACGGCGCACCTACCAATTTCAGTTTAGAATCTACATCCTTTCATGTATCGACCCCCCGCAGACCCCATCGCTAGTATCCGAGATTCGCCCAAACTGGCGAATTCACAAGGAGAGACAACGATGGCGCGATATGGAAAGGCTGCGGCGAAGAGCGTTAAAAGCGCGATGCACCGCGAAAAGAGCGGGACGCTCCGGTCCGGCAAAGGTGGAAAGGGCGGCAAGGTGACCAGCCGCAAACAAGCCATTGCGATTGGACTTTCCGAAGCTCGCGAGAAAGGCGCTAAAGTCCCAAAGAAAAAGTAGCTCGGCCCGCGGGCAACTCCTCATTGGCTGACGCAAGCGCCCAGCAGCCGGCTAATCCAAAGCGATGGCCAACTTCGTAACCGAAGCTGGCGGAAACGTGTAGGCGAGAACCTTGGCGTTTGCTTGCACGTTGTTTGTGGCCGGAACAATCGCGTCGCGCTGCTCGAAAGTATTGTGAGCATGGATGTCCGAGCTGGTCAGCGTAGTCGCGGTTCCGGAACCGAATCGGGTGCCCCGCATAGTGATTTCCGCCGCACGCGCTTCGCTCACGTGCGGATTCACCACCGTAAGCACCAAATCCTTTCCGTGAATCGACGCGGAACCCTTCAGCCCCCAGAACGTAGCTGGCTTGCCGTCGCGTACATAGGAAACGTTGGGCGCGGAGAAATTCGCTCGTACCGCTTGCCCACCCTGGTGTGCCGCGTACATTCCGAATACGTGGCCCACCGGCGTAACGCAAAACCGGTCCTCATGCGCCAGATACAAGCTATTCAGGCAATTAATGAGTTGCGCGCATGCCGCCATCGCGATTTTTTCCGGGTGCCGGTTGAACGTGTCCAGCGTGGCTCCGCTGAACACTGCGTCGCGCAGGGTGATCATCTGCTCCAATTGGTCGTGCGGCGTGAGCTCGCTGCCCGGTTTATACCACGGGCCCCATTCATCCACTACCAACTTCACAAAGTGCTCCGGATCGTTCTCGCCCATGATTTGCCAGTGTCCCTCGATGAGCGATTCCATCACGTCGCCTTGGCGCAATAGTTCGTACCAATCCACCGCGTCGAATTTCAGCGCCTCACCCTTGCCTTCAAACCAATTGTTAGTGCGCCCGCGGCTCAAGTTCCACGCGTAGTAATGCAGCGCCCAGCCGTAAACCGACCGCACCTCTTGTTTCCCTTTCCTCACCAGCTCTTCGAAGAATCCGCGCGTCCAATTCCAGGCGTCGTCGTTGGGTCCGGAACCGATGAGCGAAAGCTTCTGCCCGTAGCGCGGCGCCCACGTCGTGAATCGTCGAAACTCCGCGGCATATTCCTCCGGCGTGAAATTGCCACCGCATCCCCACGATTCGTTGCCCACTCCCCAGAACTTTACGTTAAACGGTTCGGCCGATCCGCCGGCCGCGCGCAAATCCGCCAGCGTCGTGCTGCCCGCGGGCGAATTGCAATATTCCACCCAGCGATAGAAATCTTCCGCGGGCAAGCTGCGCAGGTTGGCCGCAAGGTACGGTTCGCTGCCGATCAGTTTGCAGAATTGCGCAAACTCGTTCGTGCCGAATCGATTCGGGTCGTACTTGTGGCTGGCTTCGCCCCCGGGCTCTTCGGTGTCTGCCCAGAAATTGGTGCGGCGCGGCCGGCTGGTCGCCGGGCCCACACCGTCTTTCCAGTCGTAGCTATCCGCGAAACACCCGCCCGGATAGCGAATCACCGGCGCGTGAATCTTGCGCATCTCGTTGACCAGTTCGCGGCGGATCCCATGCACGTTCGGAATCTTGGAGTCCTCACCCACCCAGATACCGTCGTAAATCACCCCGCCCAGGTTCTCGGTGAAATGCCCGTAGATATTAGGGGAAATCGTTCCCAATACTTCTTCCGGAAGAATTTCGATGTGCGAATCGGTGGCATCGGCGGCGCGTGCCGGCAGGCAAGAATATTTCGTGATCAGGGCTGCGGTAGCTCCCGCCAATCCATCGCGGATGAAATCCCGGCGTCGCAGCATGGGTGAATCCTCCGGCGCAAATGTAACTGCGCAAATAATAAATGTTTACCCGCTTTTTGTCCGCAGCCCTTCGAAGACCGTAAAGGCTCCGCTACTTCGTCGCGGTAGTGTCGCCCTGCAACGCTACCTGCGGCCAATCCTTTTTCCAGCCAATCGTTGATATCTGCAGAGCGGGTTTTCCGGTTTGTGCGTCATACGCATGGAAGACCATGATGGTTTGATCTTTTCCCACGTACAGCGATTCGCCGCCGGGG
This sequence comes from uncultured Acidobacteriota bacterium, assembly GCA_963725655.1. GTDB lineage: Bacteria > Acidobacteriota > Terriglobia > Acidiferrales > UBA7541 > CAVRXT01. The sequence continues at coordinate 254,324 of CAVRYY010000003.1, forward strand.
CCCAGCCAGCGCTGGTTTGGCGTCAGCACTTGAGTGCCGCCGCCTTCAGCCATCGACTTGCCGGTGGCGTCCAGGTACGGACCGGTGATTTCCTTGGCGCGTCCGACCATGGTGCGGTAGGTGCTTTTGGTTCCGCGACAGCACAGATCCCATGACACAAACAAATAGTAGTAGTGCCAATGGTGAATGATGAACGGCGCTTCCACCGCTTCCCAGTCTGGAGGCAGCCCCGGAGGAGCGGGCGCCGCGTTCTGCGGCCGCTCCCGCGTGGCTAGCGAGTAGAGCTTCGAATCCTCAGACGATAGCTTTCCGCTAGCCGGATCGATGCGGCGCATCTTGATGCCGCCCCAGAAACTTCCAAATGCCAGCCAGGCTCGGCCGTGGGTATCGAAAGAAAGGTTCGGATCGATGGCGTTGAAGTCATCCTCCGCCATCGACTTCAGCACCAGGCCTTGATCCTCCCACTTGTAGTCCGGGCTGGCGGAGTCGAGCGTCTTGTTGGTAACCAGTGCGATGCCGGAAGTGTTTTTCCCGAACAGCGAATACGCGTAATACAAATGGAACGTCCCATTGAAATAGGAAATATCGGGTGCCCACAATTCCTTGGTGCCGGGACTCTCTTTCCGAATCCACTCCGGGATTTCCGTGAAAACCTGGCCGCAATGCTTCCACTCCTGCAAATCTTTGGAGCACCGAATCGCCATGTGACCGTGGGGAGCAAGGCCAGTAGCGAACACGTACCAGGTGTCGCCGCCCTTGATCACCGACGGGTCGTGAGTGCCCTCAAAATCGCCGGAAAGCGTGAAAGCATGCGGATCGGAGGTTGCCGGGCGCGCGACCGTGGCAGCGCTCGCCATGGCCAGGCAAATTGCCGCGGTGGCAAAGAATGAAGTGGTAAGGAATGATGTCGTCTTGCTGTTCTGATAATTCATGGGTGTTCCTCTTCCGTGAAGAAACCGAGCATCTGCACGCGGGCCCGACGGAATACGTTTACTCGCCGAGCCCTGCAAACCTCGGCTGCCGTTTCCGTAGTTGTTAAAACTGGACCACCCGGCGACCCGAAATAACCATCGCCATTTCCTTGTTCTGCGGCGCACATTATCGACCAACGCAGGGGATTGTCAATAGGTGCTTGGCGCGCCTCCGGGTCCTTATGCGCGAAACGTCCACCCGAGAAAACATTTTCTGCAAAATGGTTTTTGGACGGGAAGGGAGGGAGGAGTATGCTCAGCGCGGCAAGGCCGGCCGATTGTCATACGGCGTTGGGAATTGGAGAGGGATTCAAATGCCACAAACACGAGTAGCGGGATTGTTAGTGCTGGCTGCGGCGGTGGTTATTCTTCCGGCGCGGGCGCGCCAGCAAGACGGTGCGGCTGCGGCCCTGGCGCCGATTAGCGCGACGATTGATGCCGGTAAAGTTAGCGAGCCAATATCAAAGTATGACTATGGAATGTTCATCGAGCATCTCGCGAACCTGGTGAATCATTTGCTGTGGTCGGAAATGGTCGACGATCGGAAATTCTATTTCCCGGTACTTGCCGTCGATCCTCCAGGACCGGCTGGGCGTGAACTGGGCGGGAAGCTGAAGAAGTGGCGTCCCGTGGGCCCGCCAGAGTCGGTGACCATGGACAAGGAGCATCCGTTTACCGGCGACCAGACCCCGCGAATCACGTTGGATACCGCGACGCCGCATGGCGTGGCGCAATCGGGCTACGCGCTGACCAAGGGCAAGGCATATATCGGGCGAGTGGTACTGGCCGGAAACGCCGGTGCGCGGGTGAAAGTGACTTTGAGTTGGGGCGCGAACGATGGCGACCGGCAGACGGTAACGATTCCCGCGGTGAAAGCAGGCTACTCGAAGTTTCCGTTGAAGTTCACCGCGCTGGCCGATACCCAGGACGGGCGGCTGGAAATCACCGGAACGGGATCGGGCGCGTTCCATATCGGCGCCGTCTCGCTGATGCCGGCGGACAACGTGCATGGCTTTCGGCCGGACACGACCTCGCTGCTGCGGCAACTGAATTCGGGATTCTACCGTCTGCCCGGCGGCAATTTTCTTTCCGACCACGACTGGCACGACGCCATCGGCGATCCGGACAAGCGGCCGCCAACCTGGGATTTCGCGTGGAACGTCATGCAGCCGAACGACGTGGGCATAGATGAGTTCATGGAAATGTGCCAGCTCTTGAACGTTGAACCTTATATCTCCGTGAACGCGGGACTGGGCGACGACCACTCCGCGGCCGAATTGGTGGAATACGCGAACGGATCGGCGCACACGCGGCTGGGAGCGTTGCGCGCGGCCAACGGCCATCCTCAGCCATATAACGTTCACTACTGGAACGTGGGAAACGAGCCCTACGGCTACTGGCAGATCGGCCATACCGCGCTGCGTTACTACGAGATGAAACACAACGCATTCGCCAAGGCCATGCGCCGCGTGGATCCATCAATCGTTATTCTGGCGGCGGGAGCGATGCCGGACGAGATGACCGTGACTGCCAATGCGCGCATGGTCACGGGGAAAGTGCAGGCGGAATACGGCACCGAAGCGGACTGGACCGGAGGATTGCTGGACAAGTCGTTGGATTATTTCGACGGCCTCACCGAGCACTGGTACGCTCGCGTCGGAAAGCGATTCGATCTGGAGGCGCATAAGGACGATCCCTTCTTTCGCGCAAACGACTCTGGATATGTGCCGGTGCAAGAACCGCTGGTCGATTGGGCGCGGCGGCCCTCGAACCGGGTCCGCGAGAAGGCCGAGGCTTGGGAGGAGTATAAGAAGCGATTTCCAGCGATGGTGGATAAGAAAATATTCCTGGCAATTGACGAGTGGGCGTATTCCGGCGAGCGCCCGGACCTTCGGCTGGCTCTAAGTTACGCCGAGGTCTTTCATGAAATGTTCCGGCACACCGACTTCATCAAGATGGCGGCGTTCACATTTGCCACTGCATGCCTGGATATCGATAGCACCCATGCACAGCTCAATACCAATGGTTTGCTCTTCAAACTTTACCGCGAACATTTTGGGACGTTGCCGGTCGACGTGAGCGGCAGCTCTCCGATGCCCGCGCCCAAGTGGCCGGTCGGCGGCGATCAACCCAAAGTGAACGCAGGCAGCCCGACCTATCCGCTGGATGTGGTGGCCGCACTCACCGCCGATCGAAAGTTTCTCACCGTTGCGGTAGTAAATCCCACGGAGTCGGCGCAAGAGCTCACGCTGAACGTCGCCGGGGTAGAAGTGGGAGGAAGGTCGAGAATGTGGCAGATGACCGGACCCAAAACCGATTCCGCGGACGTGCTCGGGAAGCCCCCGGAAGTGTCGACGGTAGAAACGCCGCTGCCCGAGGTCCCCAAGAAAGTATTGATCGCGCCGATCAGCATCAACATCTACGAATTCCCTGTGCGCTAGCAGCGTGTGCACGCGATCGGGAATGCGGGCAAAAAGAAGGGACCACCTTCCACGGGAACGATCCCTTCCCTCCTTCTGTCCAGAATGCTAGCCTGGCCCAGATATGAGAGCGCAGGCGCATAGAACATTTGGCAGGGCCAGATAAGATGAAAATCGAATAGCAACATGGTAGAGATACCCCCTGCTATGTCTATGAAAACAAAAGCCAGAAATTGGCCGAATCGCAACAAATTTCACAAATTACCTTAGGGAAACGCGGGTTATTTTGGATTTGTGGCTAAAGACTTCGAGAACAGCCAGGGAAAGAGCTTTGGTTCGTCGTAGGCTTTTTCCCACGAGGAGTGCTTGACCCCGGGGTACTCGGTGTAGTGGACTTCGCCGCCGAGATCCTTCATCGCCGCATACATCTGTTGCGACTCGGTGACCGGGACGACGTTGTCATCGGCGCCGTGGAATATCCACACCGGAGTCTTGCCGACTCTTGCGGCCGCGTCGGAATAGCTCTTGGGTTCGTCGGCCGGCGTAAATTTTGCAAGCTCGGGATGAGCCTTGAGCGTGGCTGCCGGTGGGTGGATCCCGCCGCAAATAATGATCATGGCCGCGAATCTTCCTGGATATTTCTCGGCCAGATGCCACGATCCATAACCTCCCATGGAGAGTCCGGTGAGATAGGTGCGTTGGGTGTCGCCGTGAAATTCCTTGGTCGCAGCCTGGAGGGCGGCGATGGCCATATCGTCCATGGGAGGCTGCACCCACCAGATATTTTTCCGGCACTGCGGCATCACCACGATTGCTGGAATCTCGCTGGGGTTGCTGCGGATGGCGGTGCCGATGCCCACATCGGTCTGTTGTATGCCGTCGTCGCCCCGCTCACCGGCGCCGTGAAGGAAAAGAACGATCGGCCATTTTTGGTGAGCGGTCCAATTCGCGGGAACGTAGACCTGGTATTTGTAAGTGACGCCTTGCAGCGTGATAGTGCGGTCCAGGAATCCAGTGTCGTGGCGTTTTGCGTAGGCCGGGACCGCGAGCGGCAGGCAGAACGCCAGAAAAACGAATAGCTTTCGCGGTGATATGGGCACTAATTCCCTCCGAAGTTCTAACTCTAGCATTAGATCGGCGTGAGCCCGTACGGTTGCTCGATTTCGGTCTGATGAATCGCTAGAAGTCCACTTCGAGGCGCGAAAAACTACGGGCCAAGAGAAACCGTTAGGTGCCACGAGGAGTCAAACCAGGTAAGAACATGGGACGGCGACTGGAACTCGATGCGTTGCGCGGATTGATGCTGGTGTGGATCGCGCTCACCCATTTGCCGACGGCTGCCAGCGCCTACGTCAACCAGCCATTTGGCAGCGTCTCTGCCGCCGAAGGCTTTATCTTCCTTTCCGCGTTGTTCACCGGACGCATTTATTTCCGCTTGGCGGAACACGACGGTTATCGTGTGATGACCAGGAAATTGTGGGCGCGCACGCTGCGTTTGTATTTCTACCACGCGCTCTTGCTGGCCTTTGCGTTTTTGGTCGCGGTGCCCATCGCCTCTCGCGGCAATCGGCCCGGGCTCCACAACCTTCTGGATTTCTATTTCATGGCTGGCCCCAGGCAGTCGATCATCGAAGCGGTTCTGCTCATCTACCGGCCGCCGCTGCTCGATATTTTGCCGATGTACATCATCTTTCTGATGTTGACGTCCGTGGCGCTGCTGCTGGCGCGCCGCATCGGGTGGAAACCGATCCTGGGTGTGTCGTTCGCTTTCTGGGGGCTGGCCCAATTCGGGTTTCGCGGCGCCGAACATACTTTCATGATGCGTTATATTCCGACGCACATACCGCTGAACGAGATGGGATCCTTCGATCTGTGGGCCTGGCAATTTCTGTGGATCACGGGCGTCTGGGTGGGCGTGCGCTGGGCCCAAAACAATCTGCCGATCGAGGCCTGGGCGAATCGAGTGGTGATTCCCGCGGCGCTGATCGCCTTGGCATTCTTCGTATTGCGTCGCGCGATCGCCCACGGCTTCCAGCTGGGCGCGAGTGAATTCCTCTTTGACAAGTGGCACCTGGGTCCGCTGCGCCTGATCGATTTCGCGGCGGTGGCCGCGCTGCTGATTGCCTGGCAATCGGTCTTGAAGCCGCTGGCGATCCGCCCGCTGGTGATGATGGGGCAGTCGTCGCTGCAGGTGTTTTGCGTGCACCTGCTGTTTTGCTTCGCGGGACTCACGCTGATGGGCAATGCATCGATGCTGAATGGATGGCGGCAAATCGCTTTGTTGACGGCCACATTCACGGCGATGATGGCCACGGCGATATTCTTCCGCAAGAGCGAGGGCAAGCACGAACGTCAGCCGAAGCCGGGCACTTCGCTCGGGCTCGGAACAACAATCGGTAGGCCCGGCCAAAACGAGTCGGCGCGTCCGCGCGTCTCACCGATAAACGGCCCGATGCTCGCTTCCGCCGCAAACCAGGCCGAGTGACGGGCTCTTCGCGCCTAATCTGCCGCCGATGATCCGGCCACCTTGCTTTGAATCTGCCGCACCCAATCGGCTGATGCGTTCGGCTCCATCCGGCTGGCGATCGCTAATGCGTCTTGGTATGCGGTCCTGGCTTCCGTCTTTCGGCCGAGCGCCGTCAATGTATCACCCAGAATCATTTGCGCCTGGAACTCATCGGGGTCAATCTGCACCGCCGTTTGCGCCTCAGCGAGAGCGGATTCCAGCTGCTTCGACGCGCTCAGGTCCATGGCGCGAGTGACGTGGCCGAGCGCCGAAGCGAAACGCATGTCGAAGGCGCCGTCGAAAACAAAGACTCCGTCCGCAATTTCGTCCGTCGGCCGCAGTTCCTGGAAATGGCTGTAAGGATTCATGACGTTTGATCCGAACTCATAGCCGGTGAGCGTTGCGGCGCTGATCAGTACCGGTCCTTTGATTATTCCCGGCGTGTCAACCTGGTAGTGAGTCCAAACGCTATCCGCCGTCGGCAGCGGTTTGCATGGAATTCCATACGCGCTGAAGTGGATGTAGGGTTCCGCGAAGTAAGCAAACCAGCAGTTTTTTACTCCGCGGTCATCCAGGTATTTCTGCACCGCTTTCAATTGCTGGCCCCAGTCGGCGTTGGAGTCAGTCAGGTATTTGTAGGTGTTCGCGGGGCCGCCCCAGAACTCGTTCGAATAAGCGAGGTAGTACGGATACGCGCGCGAAGTGGAAACCATATGCCATGCCAGCAGCACCGCGGCGACGTAAGCCCAGCGGCGGTCGATACTCGCGAGCGCGGCTACTGCACCGCCAATCAGCACGCAAAGAAACGGGTACATCGGCAGGATATGCCTGACGCCAATGTTCAGGCTGGTGTGGATTGAAATCAGCAAATAGATAATCGGAGGAACGGTGAGGAAGAAAATCTCGCGCCGTTTGCGCAATTTGCCGGTGGCGATCGCAAATCCAGCAAGCAGCAGCAGGCCCATGAATGCCACCGTGGATTTGATGATGAAGGCCGCGGGAAAGTAGAACCACACGCCATGCGCGTGCACCTTGCCGAAGATGTAGGTCGGGAACCAATCGGAAACCAGCCGCACATCGGTTAGTCCGTAGAGATAAGACTCGGGAAGGATGTGCCAGCGCGCGAGGGTGAGATAAAAGCGCGGTTCTATCCCCGTGAGTCCTTGCGCATACTCGACCAAAGATGGCTGTAACACCATGCCCGCGGGCCGGGCCTGATAGCGAAAGCCATAGAAAGCCCAGAGCACTACAACGGCGATGGCCATTACAGCCACGAATGCAGCACTCAGACGCAGAGCGATCGTCTTTCTGTTAGCCAACGTCCCCACCGGAGACCAGAATATTTCCGTTAGCACCAGTGCTGCGCCGATAGGAAGCAGCATCAGAGCCGAATGTTTGGAGGCGAGTGCCAGACCGGTGGCCAGACCGACGGTAACCAGCCGGCCCAGGAAGGGCACCCTGGCGTAGCGGTAGAAAGCATAGACGCTGGCGAAGATGAAGCACGAAACGCCCATGTCGGTGGTGACATATGCGCCGTGCGCGATCATGTTGGGTTCAAAAACCAATAAGGCCAGAGCAAACAGCGCGGCACGCACACCAAACATTTCTCGCGCGGCGAAAAATACCAGCAGCCCGAGGGTGAGAGTAAGGATGGCCGCGGCCATTCGTGTGCGAAAGATGATTCGATCAGCTCCCGCCTCTCCGCCGTTGCCAAAAATCAGATCACGCCCATCGAAGTATGTTTCGTCTTTAAATGAAGCGAGCCCGTTGGGAGGCGGCACCTTCAAGTGCATGGGGAGAAGTGGAATTGTCGCCAGCGCTTTCACCAAAGGCGGGTGCTCGGGATTGAAGCCAAAGTCCGCGGTCTTCCAGGACATATAACCGGCAAAGATGTGGTCGTCCTCGTCCCACGTCAACGATTGTTGGCGCACCGAGAAAACCAATTCGGCGAGGAATACCAGCAACAGCAACGCAGCTATCGCGTTGCCCCGATTTTTCCCCATTGCTCGCTCAAGCATGTTTAGGCCGTTGTCCTGGAGTGTTTCAGCTACGGTGAGTTAGACCTGCGGCAAAGGAACTGCCGTAGGTACACAGTTAGCGAACAGAGTGCTTAGAGGTGGGAAAGTTCGGAGGGTGGTGCGCGACCCGACTGAGAAAACAGAAAAGGGCTGACCGGAAAACCGGGAGTCGGAGGCCGGGCGAGCGCCGACGGCGAGCAGTCCCGTAGTAATTCGTCTTTCCTCGGGTGAGTACTTGCGCCCGACTGCGGCGGCACCCCAATCGAGTCTGTTGGCAGATTCAGTACGGAAATCCAATCCGTCTGGGACTTGCCGAACGCCCCCGGAACTGCGGCTGGTGCGGCAATCGAAAACCTGCCGTGGCCGTCGTTGAGAAGTACCGCAACCGGCTGCTTGAGTAGGATGGTGGTAAGGACAAGGTCAACGGCGAGATCTCCATTGACGTCGCGCGCCTCGATGAGCAGGCCGCCTGCCGGCGCATCCACTTGAATGGATTGCCGTCCCGCGGCGGAGAGTTGAAGTTGAATCGAGTAATTGCTAGCGCCGGAAATGCTGTGCCCCGCCAGGATGGTCGCTAAGTCCGGACGAAGGTCGCCGTCAAAATCGGCAATCGCAAACCGTAGTCCCGGCGCGGTCGCAGAGGCGCGGCTATTCCCAATCACTGCCGCTTTCGCCGCACTGTAGCCTGCCAGACCAACCAGCAACAACAAACTCAACAGAAACAGGCTGTACCAGGCTCGCCAGTTATGTGTCAAGCGCGTGCCTCGGCCGAATTTGCGCGGGATAGCGGACATTGCCTCTCTTGCCTGGATTCCAGTACCGGATTTCAGCATACACGGCGAGCGGTCACCAGAGAAGAGAGATGCTTTCCGCACGAACGAAAAATACATCGGTGGTTTTTCAGGGAGGCTGCCGAACGTTCGTTGGTCAGAACCTACAACGTAGCGGTCTGGGATCTACGCGGGCGTTCTAGCGGTTTCAGGCGCCGGTTCGGGATTAGTGTGAACGGCCCGCCATTGGCCGGGCGAGGTGCCTTCCCAGTGGTGGAAAGCGCGGAAAAAAGAATTGGAATCTTCGTAGCCTAATAAGTAAGCGGTTTCGTTCAGTTCGAGCGACGAGTGCAATAGATAATGATGGGCCAACTCACGGCGGGCATCTTCTATCAACTGCTGAAACGTTGCACGCTCACCGGTGAGCCGGCGCTGCAACGTGCGAGTGCTCAATCGCAACTCGCCGGCCACAGCTTCCAGGGCTGGGCGCCGCCCGGCGAGCAGCTTTTTGAGAATCCCTTTCACCTGACCGCTGACGGTCTTGTGAGCCAACTGCCGGGTCAGTTCGGCCTCGAGTTGCGGCGCGACGATGGCCAGCAAATCGGCGTTGTGCGTCACAAAGGGCCTTTCGACGTCAGCCCTATTGAAGATAAGAGCGTTTTGCCGAGCGCCGAATCTTACTGGGCACCCGAAGTGCGCCTCGTATATTTCGCGGTGTGCCGCGGGCCGCTGGAATTCCACGCGCCTGGGATTCACGGGACGGCCGGTGCCGCGACGCCCGATCCCGAGGACCCAGGCGAAGCAAACATCAATCAGCAAACCGGGCTCTTTCCCAGGCGCCAACAGCCAGAGGAACTGGACCGTGCATTCATCCCGGCGTTCGGCGATGCGGATCTCTTCCGGGCAGGTGAGTTGTTTGTAGCGCGCCATGCGCTGCAAAGCATCTCGAAATGATTGTGCGTACAGCGCAGCTATCGAAACGGGATCGTAGCGCTCGACCCGTTCCTCAGTGCCTAGTCTGAGTCCGATGGCAGGATCGCGGCTGACTTCGAAAATACCCCGATAGATGGCAAACAATTCTTCGGTGGTGACCAGGATTTTTTCCTGATCGAAGAGCCCCATGGGCAGGCCCGCTTGGCGCAATACAGCCATCGGCCGAAGGCCCAAGTCCTCGAGCCTGCGAATGAGCGCACCGGAAACCCTGAATCGATTGGTCATAATCGCACGACAGGATCAGAGGGAAGAGATCGAGTAACCCCGATCTCTTCCCCGGATGGCCTAGCGCAGAGATGCCATATCAATGACGAAGCGGTATTTCACGTCGCCCGTGAGAAGCCGCTCGTAGGCCTGGTTGATCTGTTGAATGGGAATCAGCTCGATATCCGAAGCGATTCCATGCTCGGCGCAAAAATCGAGCATCTCCTGCGTTTCGCGGATGCCGCCGATGGCGGATCCGGAGAGCCGCCGGCGCTTCATGATCAGATTAAAGGCGGCAATTGGCGCTGGTTTCTCCGGTGCGCCCACCAGCGTCATGGTGCCGTCGAGTTTCAGCAGTCTGAGATAGGCGTTCAGATCGTGATCGGCGGAGACGGCGTCGAGGATGAAGTCGAAGCTGCCGACATGCTTTTGCATCTCGGCTTCGTTTTTCGAAAGCACCACTTCATCCGCACCCAGGCGGAGAGCGTCGGCGGTTTTGTTCTGGGAGGTGGTGAAGAGAACAACGTGGGCGCCGAAGGCATGGGCGAATTTCACGCCCATGTGGCCCAACCCACCGAGGCCGACGATGCCGACCTTCTGGCCTTTGCCCACTTTCCAACGGTGCAGCGGCGAATAGGTCGTGATGCCGGCGCAGAGAAGAGGCGCGGCGCCGGCGGGATCGAGTTTATCGGGCACGTGCAGAACGAAGGCCTCATCGACCACGATGCTGTCGGTATAGCCGCCATACGTGACTCCGCCGAGAATCCTGTCCTCGGCGTTGTACGTATACGTGACGAAATTGTCGCAATACTGCTCTTCTCCGCCGACGCAATTCGCGCAAGTGCGGCACGAATCCACCATGCAACCGACGGCGGCGATATCGCCTTCCTTGAATTTCTTGACGGCGCTGCCGGCCTTCACCACGCGGCCGACGATTTCGTGGCCGGGCACGCAAGGATAGGTTGTGGGCGAAAAGTCCCGCCACTCGTTGCGCACCTGATGCAAGTCCGAATGGCAGACGCCGCAGAAAAGGATCTGAATCTGAACGTCCTGGGGGCGCGGAGAGCGCCGCGGAACAGTGGAGGGGGCAAGCGCGGCGGTAGGGCTGGCGGCGGCGTAGGCCCTGGCGGTGAAAGTTTGAGGTCTTGAGGAGCTGTCTGTTGCTAAAGTTGATGGGGCTGCTTCGCTCATATGCAATCTCCTTGTTGGGCGAGGTGCGTAGACCACTGTAAAGGGAGGGGTCGGCGGTGTCACTAGCCAAACGCGCCAATGTACTTGCATAACGCGCCACGCTATGCGGTTAGCCGAAGGCTTAGGTCCTGGCGGCCGACCCTGGCTGGCCACCCTGTACGTGCGGTCGGTGCCCGTTTGGGCAACCCCCCATTTGGTTTCGGCCTTACCGGTGACCCAACCTGCGAGACTTTTCAGAAGCTCTTGCAAGAATGCGGCGGGGATTCTAACCTCTGTCCCAGCCCACGAAGTCGGTCCGCTCGGACGGTCACCGTGTAAGCTGTCTGCTGCGATCGAGCGGACGGGTTATCAACTTGGGGGAAAGCGATGGCTCCGACCACCACACAATTAGTGGGGCACGTCATCAACAGCCAATATCGCCTGCTCGAATACCTGGGCAGCTCCGAGCAAGGCGCCGTCTTTCTAACCGATTACGGCGACAGCGGACAAAGAGCGGCCATCAAGCTGGTGGTGGCTCATCCGGCAACTGCGGAGATGCAGCTTGCGCGATGGGAGCTCGCCTCCGAATACCCACATCCTCACCTGATTCAATTATTCGATGCGGGACGCTGCGAAGTCGCGGATACCGACATGCTTTACGTGGTGATGGAATATGCACCCGAGAATTTGTCGCAGGTCCTCTCCGAGCGCACCCTTACCGCAGAAGAAACCGACGACATGCTCGGTCCGGTGCTGGAAGTACTCACCTTTCTTCACGGCAATGGATTAGCGCATGGGCACCTGAAAGCCTCAAACATCCTGGCGATTGAAGATCGCCTGAAGCTTTCCAGCGACAGCATTGGCCGCTTCGGCGAGGCCTGGGACATCGGACGCGAACCCGATGCTTACGATGCGCCTGAAAATTGGGGCGGCAAATATGCCGCGCCCGGAGATATCTGGTCGCTGGGAATGACGCTGATCGAAGCGCTGACGCAACGAGTTCCTGTTTTCGATTCGCAGCAACCCCCCGCGCCGATTGTGCAGGACACCTTGCCTGCGGTATTTCGCGATATCGCTGAGAATTGCCTGATTCGGGATCCCGAACTCCGATGGACAGTGGCGGATGTTAGCGGCCGCATGCAAGGTATTTCGCCCGTTGTCGTCCGAAAAGCCCAACCCACGCCCGAACCCGAAGCTCAAGCCGAGGCTAAGCCCGAGCCTAAGCCCGAAGTCAGGCCCGAACCCTGGCGCGTGGCGGAACCGGAAGTCCGACGCGTAGCCGAACCGGAAGCCAGGCGCGCAGCGGAACCTGAAGTCCGGCGCGAAGCCGAACCGAAAGCGTCGAAGACATGGCTCTATGGGGCAGCAGTGGTGCTCGTTGTCGCGGCGATTTTCGCTGGGCCGAAACTGCTCCATCGTTCCGCGCCCTCCACTCCGGAACCGGAAACCTCAATCGAAACGCCGCAGCAAAGCGCTCCAAGTTCACCCGCTCCGGTGAATCTCAAACAGCAGGCGCCTGAGAAAAAGGCGGCTGCTCCCAGCGCAGCGCCAACTCGCGCGGCCGCTTCCGGAAACTCTGACGCCGGGGCAGCTTCGAACGTTACCGCCGCTAAGAGTTCGCCAGGCGGCGCCGCGCAAGCGGTGGTCGTCAACAAGGTTCTCCCGAATGTATCGGACCGAGCTCGAGCGACGATCCACGGGACAGTGCACGTCGCGGTGAAGGTCGACGTAGACGCCTCCGGCAACGTGACGAACGCAACGCTGGACCCAGCAACGGGATCGAGCAAATATTTCGCGGAACTCTCGTCGCAAGCGGCGCGCGACTGGAAATTCAAGCCGCAGGAAGCTCCGAGCCGGTGGGTGGTGCACTTTCTGTACACCCAAGCGGATACAACCGGTTTTTCCACCGCTCCGTAAACCAACCGCAACCAAGATCCGCCTACGACTTCAAGCCGGTGGCTAGAGGCCGCGCAACTGTGTTCGTTGCGCACCATGGGCCTGAGGTATGATGCCCCTTCTGCGAGTACCTGGAGGGTTTGCATGTGCTTTTCAGCTACTGCCAATTTTGTCGGAAGCGCCGTACTGGGGACGATCGGAATCGCTACGCTAAGTGAGGTGAAGCACCGGCGAGAACTGCTGTTCGCGGCGATGCCCGTGCTTTTCGCAGTGCACCAATTCACCGAAGGGTTTGTGTGGCTGGGCGTGGATCACCGGCTGCCGTCCATCGTGACGCACGACGCCGGCGCGGCCTATGTGTTATATGCGCAAGGACTGCTGCCGTTTCTGTTGCCGCTCAGCGTCCTACTGATTGAGCCAACGATACGCCAGCGGCGGCGAATGCTGGGATTTGTGACGCTGGGATGCCTGCTAGGGGTTTACATTTTGTGGGGATTAATCGCGTACCCGCTGGATATTTCGGCCGCGGGGCACGGCATCGTGTATCTGAACCAGATAACGACGACCACGGTGGTTGCAGTGCTTTACGTGATCGCCACCTGCGGCGCACTCTTCTTTTCCGGATTCCGCGATCTTGTCGTGCTGGGGTGGCTCAACATGGTGGGGCTGCTGGTGGTGATGGCGGTGAGGCGGTACGAGTTCACGTCTTTGTGGTGCGCCTACGCCGCGGTAGTGAGCGTTATCATTTATTTCTTTTTTCGCCGGAGCAAGGAACAGCGGCCGGCGAAATATGCGTTAGCGTCGTGAACCAACATCCTTTCCGCATTCCCAACTGGAGGAATCAATGCGCCGGTCTTTAGTTCTGCCGTTTCTTGTGCTGTGTGCGTGCCTCGCGACGCTGACGGTGAATTCCGCCACCGCGGACGATATTGCCGAGCGCGCCCGCAAGCTGCATTTTTCTTCGATCGTGCTGGACACGCACGACGACACCACGCAGCGGTTCTTCTCGAAGGATTACGACCTGGGCAAACGGAACCCCACCGGGCACGTGGATATTCCGCGGATGCAGGAAGGCGGCATGAACGCGATTTTCTTTTCCATCTGGATCGACGGCAAGATCATGGGTCCGCCGGCAGTGGAAAAAGCGCTCGACCAGATGGACGCGGTGCATGAAAACGTCAAGAACAACTCGAACGCGATGGTGTTTGCCCGCACTGCGGAAGAGGTTCGCCGCGCCCACGCGCAAGGCAAGATCGCTGCGCTGATGGGAGTGGAAGGCGGGCACATGATCGGCAACGACATCCGCATGGTGCGGATTTTCGCCGATCTGGGCGTGCGCTACATGACCCTCTCGCATTTCTACAACACCGAGTGGTCGGACTCGTCGACTGACAAACCGGCGCATAACGGCCTTACCGACTTCGGGAAGGACGTGGTCCGGGAAATGAATCGCCAGGGCATGATGGTGGATATCTCGCACGTCAGCGACAAGACGTTCTACGACGCGCTGGAAATCAGCAAAGCTCCGCTGATCGCTTCGCACTCGTCCTGCCGCGCGTTGTGCAATCACGTGCGCGATATGTCCGACGACATGATCAAGGCGCTGGCTGCAAAAGGCGGGGTGATCCAGATCAATTACGAGAAAAGCTTCATCGACCAGGCGTACAAGGACGCCTACGACAAAGAGACCGGCGGGGTAGCGGCGCATTTCGCCGAACTCACCAAAGGCTGCAACAACGACGAGGATTGCATTTCGAAGAAGATGGCCAGTCTCGAGGAGAAGTTGACCGCGGAGGGGAAACTCCCCCACGTCAGTTGGGAAAGAATTATCGACCACATCGATCACGCCGTGAAGCTGGTGGGCGCCGATCACGTCGGGCTGGGCTCTGACTTCGACGGCGCGGACATGCCGGAAGGCATGGAAGATTGCTCGAAGCTTCCGAAAATCACCGAGGCGCTAATGCGCAAAGGCTATTCCGATTCGGACATTCGGAAGATTCTCGGCGAGAACACCCTGCGGGTAATGGAGCAGGTGGAACGCGTCAGCAAGGAGCTACAAGCGCAGAAGTAGAACTTCTGGCAGAAATGAGCGGAGCGGCTCCGCACCCGGCGCCTGTTCCGCTACCGAATTCGCAGGACCATGTAATCCTCGTCGACGTACCTGGGGCCCACCTTCAAAGCGTGCGGCTCGGTCCCGTACGTCTCGAATCCGAATTTCGTATATAGCTGCTTTGCGGGGCCCTGGCCTGTCGCCACGGCCAGCAGAATTAGCTCCAAGGACGAATCCCGCTTCGCTCTTTCCAGAAGCGCGGCGAGCAGTGCGTGCCCCACGCCTTTGCGGCGGTGAGTGAAGCTCACGTACACGCCGAAGATGCGGCCCTTGTGCCGCTCTTTCAACCCTGTCTCACGGATAAAGGTGGCCATTCCGATTAGCTTGCCGTCTTCGAACCCCCCAAGGTGAAGGTTGGCTTCGGGCGCGTCGCGAAAGCGTTGCGCGATCGCTTCGATCGCAGTGGCTCGATGCTCCTCAGCCGCTTTACCGAAGGCGAGAGGCTCATTTTCGAGGGCTTCCAGCCTAAGATGCCACCACGCGGCCGCATCGCCTGGCAGCAATGTGCGTACTTCCATTTGCGCCATTTTGTTCTCCGCCTAAGTTGCAGACTTGCTTGGGCATAATACGCGGTAAGCCTGGGCAAGGAAAATGCCGGATTCAGGACATCCGCAAATGTTGAAAGTGGATCATTGTGGAGCACGCGTCGCCAATCAGCGCACCGGATCGCATTCTGCGCCCACAGCCGACGCCGACGCAGTGCGTGGAGAGTGCGATGCGTGCGAGGCCGCGGCGCGCAACAGCCCACAGAACTTAGCGGACATCCAGCCCGCGCAAAAAGGGCCGGAAAAGCGTTGGCACGGCAAATGCATTTAGGCTATGCGTGACGGAGTTGCGCAGGAGTCACCCACAGGAGACACACAGATGAATATCAAAAAGAAGAGCATAGCCATCGGAACGGCGCTGTTAGTGACCATGCTGGCGATTCCAACGCCGCCGGCGCAGGCCACCACGGTGACCACACCACTGAGCGTCACCGCAATCGTGGGCGCGGTTTGCAGCCTGACCACCACCGCGGTGAGTTTCGGATCCTACGATCCCATCGTTGCCAACGCATCCACCGCGTTGAACGCCACCGGCAGCATTTCGGACACGTGCAGCAACGGGCTGAGCGGAACGATCACGTTGGACGCGGGATTGTATCCGACCGGTAGTTCGACCGCGAGCGTTCCGGCCCGCCAGATGCGGAGTGGAGCTTCGGTATTGGGGTATTTTCTGTATACCGACAGCGCCCGCAGCAATCCGTGGGGATCGAGCGGCGTGGGGATCACAGGAACCGGCACAACCTCGGTACCGATTCTGGTATACGGCCAGGTCCCGGGTGGTCAGAACGCCGCGGCCGGCTCCTACTCCGACACGGTGACCGCAACGATCACGTTCTAACGGAAGGCAAAGCACTGCAAGACGAAGACTAGAACAAACGATCGGTAACGGGTGATTACTGCTAGAACCCCGTTACCGATTTTTTGTTTGCCGCGATGGCTTAGAGCGGCGCCACCGGCAAATTCAGAATCGCGCTGGCTGAAATTCCGCTTGACGCACGAAACTGGTGTCGGTATCGTCCGTTTGTGAATTTAGCTTGCATTGTTGCGTCCCGCTGTCGCATTCACAGCAAGCCGCCGGCAGAGCGGGACGCGCGCGGGAGCGGGAGACCGTAACCGCTTCGTCTTAGGGGTTCATTGAAGCCCGCTCGCCAGACCATCTGGTGAAGCGGGCATTTTTTTAGCTCGGATGTGCTGTACGCGCCGTCCACAAGGGTGAGACGAGCCGATTCGGATCTCTAACGAGGAATCGCCAACACCAAGGAGACGCATATGAGTCAGATTCTGTCGGACATGCTGGATGCGAATGCGAAATACGCAGCGGAATTTGGCGACAGAGCCAAATTGGCGATGGCGCCGGCGCGACGGTTGGCCATCCTTACTTGTATGGACGCAAGACTCGATCCCGCGAAGTACGCCGGACTGGCCGAGGGCGACGCGCACGTAATCCGAAACGCCGGCGGCCGCGCCAGCGACGATGCGATCCGATCGCTGGTGATCAGTTACAAGCTGCTCGGAACGCGCGAGTTCTTCGTGATCCACCACACCGAGTGCGGGATGCTGTACTTCACCAACGAAGTGATTCGCGGATTACTGGCGTCGAGCCTGGAAACGGCCGAGCTGGACGCGGGGGGCTTTCACGATGTGGGCAAGACGCCTGGATCCCGGGAGGGCGAATACATCGACTGGATGACGTTCAAAGACCAGAAACAGGCGGTGGTCGATGATGTGGCGCGCATTCGCAATCACCCACTGGTTCCTCGATCGATTCCCGTGTACGGCTACATCTTCGACGTCAAGTCGGGGAAACTCGTTGAAGTGGAAGGGGCCAGATCGGCGGGCGCGAGGGCTTGACGACAAGCTGTAAGAGACTCGTTTTGTGATTCCAAAGGCGCTGGCTGGAGCCACCGCCCTACGTGATGGCTCCGCCCGCCGCCGATATCAGGAAGCGTAAATCTGGCCGCCCGCGCCAGAAAAAGTGCGCGCCATTCGCCTTCGGCGGAGCGTCAATCTTCGGTAGTATCCGTGTCGCTTCTCCGCCGATGTGAGATCGCGCCCAGCACGATCCAAATTCCGAGCGCCAGGCATTCGTACGCCGTGAAGCCGCCCGGTATCCCTGGAACAACTTTCATCAGCAGCATTGCGATGGCCACTAGCAAACCAAAGCCCGCCACCAGCCATTCGATCGGCGAAAGCTTTAACTGCCCAGGTAGTTTTCCCGCGCGCCCCAAGTAGAGGTAGGCGGCGCAAGTCGCCGCCCATCCTATCGCGCAGGCCACCGAGCCAACCTCGGTGACTGGCACCAGAATCGCGTCGCCCAGGAACATGCACGCAGCGGTGGCCAGTCCAATGCACAGCACCGCGACGGACGGGGTCTGATATTGGGGATGAATCCGGCCGGCGCGTGCTTCGACCATTCCGCGGCGTCCCAGTGCAAACAACAGGCGGCTGGCGGCTACGAAATTTCCGTTAAAACACTTGAATAGCGATAGCAGCGCTGCCGCCAGGATGACGTCGACGATCCAGCGCGAGCCCATGGCGCGCTGAAAAGCGACCGCGGTCATAAATTTCTCGCCGGTCAATTCTCGCCAGGGAGCCACGAATGCGACCGTGGCTACCACGATCGTGTAGAAAAGAATGCCGACCAGGACGGCCATCCATATCGCTTTCAGAAATCCCCGCCCGCGAAACTCGGGAGCCGATTCCTCAGCGGCCTTGCCCACCGATTCGAATCCGGTCATGAAATAGGGAACGATCTGAAGCACCAGCAGGAACGAAACCAGCGGCGCGTGAGTAAAGAGCGGAGGAAAATTGTGCGGCGATCCTTTGCTAATGCCAAGCGCGACGAAGACGATAAACAGGGCCAGGGTTCCGAATGCAGTCCAGTTCTGGAAGGTGGCGCTTAGGCGGACGCCGCGATAATTCAGCGTGGTGAGCAGCGCCGTGAGCGCAAGCCCGATGATGAGGTGCGGAAGATATACCGGCCGTCCGGCGATGCGGTAGATTTCCAGCGAGTCCAGCGAAGGCACGATGTAGCCGGCGATGCGGCCCACGGCCACCGCCTCCCATGGGCAGACAATAAAGTAGGCCAGCATCATGATCCAGCCAGTGGAGAAGCTCACCGGGCGGGAAAAAGCCGCGGCTGTGTAGGCGATTTCGCCCGCCGCGTCCGGCATGGCGGCCACCAGCCTGCCGTAAACCCAGCCGATCGGGAAGAGCAGCGCGCCGCCGATGGCGAAGCCGAGCAGCGCACCCAACGCGCCGCCGCGGAGCAGCCAGTCGTCCATCACCACCAACCAGCCGACGCCAACCATCGTGCCCCAAGCCAGGGTGAAGTAATCGGTGAGGCGGAGTTTGCGGGCGAGATGCTGCATTTCGGCGCAACGATGCTACGGCGCAGTGTTTGGGTCAACCCTGATTATTTTGGAAATGCGGAGCGCTTCCACAAGCCAGGGCAAAAAAAAACCGCGCCGCCAGCGGTGCAAGCCGGCGACGCGGTGGATTACAGCTTCTATTGTGGCTAGTCGGCGTTGTTCACGCTGGGCGTGAAGTTGGCGCCGCGCGGCTGGTTGCGGTTAACGGCGAACCCTCAGACTGATGGTCGTCGTGTGGCTCAAGGACCCCGAAGTACCCGTAATGGTCACGGTGCTCGTCCCCGTCGTCGCCGTACTGCTCGCCTTCAACGTCAGCGTGCTGGTGGTGGTCCCAGGGTTCGGGCTGAACGATGCGGTGACGCCGCTGCCCATGCCGGTGGCTGCCAACGTGACGCTGCCAGTGAAGCCGCCGGACGGTGTGATGGTGATCTTGGTTGTCCCGCTCGCGGACCGATCAACGGTTAAGCTAGTCGGTGAGGCGGACAAGGTGAAGTTGCCGGACACTGCCGCGGTCACCGTCAGCGAGACGGTGGTGGTGTGGGTGATGCTGCCGCCGGTGCCGGATACGGTGATGGTGTACGTGCCGGTCGTGGTGGTCGAGGCCACCGTCATGGTCATGAGCGAGGTTCCTGAGCCTGGCGCTGCGATGGGGTTTGTACCGAAGCCCACAGTGACGCCGGTGGGCTGGCCAGAGGCAGTCAATGTAATGGCCGAATCAAAGCCGCCGGAGACGCTGGTAGTGATCGTCGAAGTGCCACTGTTACCCCGCACCACAGAGACTGAAGTGGGAGAGGCAGAAATGGCGAAGCTAGGCGACGCCGCAGTGCCGGTGAGCGCGTTGATCAGGCCGCTACCGTTCGGGCTGCCCCAACCGGTGGCCAAATCATAGCCGGCCACCGCGGTGAAGCCATTGCTGCCGCTGGTGATGTCGTGGAAGTCCGAACTGCCTGAACCCAGCGCCAGTGGATAGATGGTTGGATTGATAAAGCCCGGGGACGCATCTCCGTTGGTGGCAGCCTGTTGGTTGGCTAGAGCCAGATAGCCCGCCCACATCGGCGCGGCAAAACTGGTGCCGCCGTATTCGTTCGCGGTGCAGGTGGTTTGGTCGGCGCAAACGTAGAAAGTGAAATTCGCGTTTGCGGAGACGTCTGGGCCGTTCCGATACGTCGTGGAGCCCTTGTTGGCTGAGGTGATCACGCCGGATAGCTGCTGGTACGACGGAATCAGGATGTCGTCCTTGGCGTAAAAGCCGCCGCCGCCGTCAACCCAGGTGGATTCCGAACTCCAGACTCCGCCCGCGCCGCTGGTGACCAGGTCCGTTCCGCCGACGCAGATGACATGCGCGTCCTCGGAAGGGTAAGTGCTGGTCTTCCAATTGCCGCTGTCTCCGGCCGCTTGAAAGAAACTCTGGCCTTGCGTTGCCATCTTCTCGAAGTAGGGATCGTCGGTGCTGGGGTCCGCCGGGGTCCACGTCCAGGAAGAGCTCAGATTCAAAGGCAATGGAGAATGCGAAGACATCGCACCCAACATAGCGGTATCACTGGCGCCCACGAACATGTAGACGGTACTCACTCCGGGGGCCATGCCGAGCGCCTGCGTGATATCAAGAGTCTGCTCGGTATCGTCGCAGCTTTTCTCGACGCAGGACAGGCTGGATCCATCGGTGGAAACGCCAGTGACGGCGGCGGTTCTGGTCTGTCCAGTGTTCGCGTAGTAGGTGTTCACGTCGGCGATGTCAAACCCTTCGAACTCCAGCAACCCGATGTTCTGGCCGGAGCCGGTGAGAGCCGATCCACCGTAATACGCCGCTCTCATGTCGCTGCCGCAGAAAGAGGCGGAAGGGCATGAGCCGGTGGTGGCATTGGACTTCACCGTCAGATCCGGAGTGCGATGGTGAAAGAGAGGATGCGGGGTGGAAAAGTTGTCCAAACCGGAGATATGCCAGAGCTGGAACGGCAGTTCAACGGTCGGCTCGCGGTCCGGACCGTAGAAGGTGCGGTCTTCGGTGGGGTGCTTGTACACGCCCATGCTGACGTGGAAAGCGGCCTCGATGGCCGCCACCGAGCCACTGGCCTGCACGTCCATGGCATCGCGCGAGCCGCCAACCACCGCCAGACCCTTCGATTTGGCGAAAGCGACCACGGCGTCATAATCCTGCTGGCTGGGGCCGAAGCTGGCGGTGAACTCCGATACGGTAAGGTAGCGATGGTAGAAGGCGCTGGAAGGATCGTAGAGTTCTTGCAAGAAATTATCCAACTCTGCCTGATTGCGCAGCGGCAGAACCATGTCGATGCGCAATGACTGAGTTGCGGGTAGCCGCTTGACGAACGGCGCTTGCCCATTGAGAGTGGCTTCACGCATATGGCGCGTCAACGTGGGTTGCGACTGAGCCCCGCAAACCGTGCTGACGCCCAATACCATCGCGACGATCGTGAACAAAAATGCCCCTAGTCTTCGAATCACGATTTCTCCTTTAGCCGGAATCCCGATTTCAGCTTCCCCCAACGGTTTAAGCGGAATTTCCGATTGGTCACTGATATTGACGGCCACCCGGCAGGTCGAAATGTCTTGCAGCCCGGGCTGCCGAAATAGGTCAAGAGGATTCGCGGATGCTAGCGCACCCATTACGCACATACAAGAGTTATCACCCTCGTGAAGGAGAAAATAAATGCTTAGTACTCTCGGTACTCTTTCGCTACTTTGCAAATTCTACTTGTGACAATGGCGATTGGATTTCCTTCCCCGTTTCCACTACCAGCTCTCTCCGCTACCCGCCACGCTTTCGAAATCTCTTCAGTGGCATCAGGCTTACAGTCCAACGTAAGATGTTCCTCGTGGGATTGGCATATCCTGGGCTTTGGTTGACCGTTCGCAGTGAGTTTGCTCCTCGTAACAAAAGGAGGGCGCCTCGATGAAATTCGCTAAGGTGGTGTTTTGGATCGCCGGTATATGGGGCGTTGTGCTGCTCACGCCCCTGTATTTCATGTTTGACCTGATTGGACGGCAGGACCCGCCACCCATCACCCACCCGCAGTTTTTCTACGCCTTCGTCAGCGTCGCCATGGTGTGGCAGTTCGCGTTTTTTGTCATCGCCACGGATCCGGCCCGCTTCCGTCCGATGATCCTAATGTCCGTTTTGGAAAAACTGAGCTACGTCCTCACCGTCGGCGTGCTCTACCTGCGGGGACTTACCACTCCCGCGCGCTCGGTCGCGGCCTTTCCGGATGCGGTGTTGGGGATCTTGTTCGTTTGGGCGTACATCAAGGTGGGATCCGCGAAAAGCGCGTCTTCGATCACCGCGCCTTAGCCGCAGAAGGTTGACTCCAGCCGTGTGCGCGCGCGGAAGCCAAACGGGGAGGCCCGTCAGGAGGCGCACCCCGGTGCTCTCTAATCATCTGATACACAATGCTTTATCGCTACCTTTGGGCTTCGCGATGATTACCACACCCTCGGTAATCTCATTGCATTAGTAATCTTTTAGTTCAGCGCTAGGCTTGTTTGCCCCCCATATAGTGCGGTTACCTATAAAATTGGTACACCTCTCATGTTTTCATCACGATCATCCAAAGCCATCCTGGCTTCATGGTTGTTCTTTGTTGGCGGCGGCGCAGCGGTTAGCTTCCTGCTCCCGCCGGGCCCGGCAAAGAGCGTCTGCGGAGACTTGCTTCTCTGTCTGGTTCCACTCTTTGCAAACGCTTGCCTGCTTTGGAATGCCGTCTCGCGCTATCGTCGCACCAACACTTTTTGGAGATTTCTCGCGCTCGGCTGCAGCATGTGGCTGGGTGTCCAGCTCACTCGGACTTACTTTGATTTGGTGCTGCACGTCTCGTCGGCTTTGCCCCTGCTCGCGTATATCGTCATTTTCCTTAGCGCCGTCCCGCTGCTTGCCGCGATGGTGTTGCGCCCGCACGTTCGGGGAATTGGCGAGAGCATGCGGGCCGGCCGGATCGATTTTTCCCTCATGGTCTGGCTGTTCCTGTACGCCTACGTGTTTCTCGCCGTGCCCTGGCGGCTGATTTCGCCGAACGAGAGGCTCTTTGAGGCGCGTAACTTTCAACTGTACACCGCGGAGTACGTGCTCTTTCTCGCCGCGCTCGGTTTTGCCGTCTCGCACGCGCGCGGCAAGTGGCGCCCGATCTACGCCCATCTTTTTGGCGCGTCGGTGGTGTATCTCGCCGGAACTACGCTCGGCCAGGAAATGTCGTGGCGCGGCACGTTTCAAACCGGCGGATTTGCCGACTTGCTGAAGGTTGTTTCGTTCGTCTGGATCGCCACTGCAGGCATCATCGCCCACCAGGTTTGCCCGTCTCCGGATCCCGTTTCGGAGTCACCGCGAGAGGATTCTCAATGGCAAGGCAACCTGGGAATGTTCGGTGTGCTGTCGACCGTCTTCCCGGGGATCTGGACGGTGGTGTATAGCGACGCGCCGCTGGCAGTGCGAGTTTTCCGGGTGGTAGCCACGTTGGCGGCGATGGCCGGGGGAGCCGCGTTAGTATTTCTCCGCCAACACCGTGTGGACCGAGAGCGATTGGGGCTGGTCCAGGAACTCAAGTCTTCGCTCGAAAATACCAAGCGCCTGCAGTCGCAGCTAATGCATACCGAAAAATTGGCTTCGCTGGGCCAGCTTGCGGCCGGCGCGGCGCACGAAATCAACAATCCGCTCACCGCGATTCTAGGTTACTCCGACCTGCTCATCGAAGAATCCACCGCCGGCGAACGTGCCCGCGGCCTGGGAGAAAAAATCCGCGAACAGGCTCGCCGGACCCGGGATCTGGTCACCAATCTTTCCAGCTTTGCGCGGCGGGTCCCAGCCGAGAAACAACTGCTCGACTTGAATACCGTTTTGTCCGGCGCCGTTCAGCTCCGCACTCTGGATCTTCGGGGCAGAAATATTCGTATCGAGCTCAAGAGTCCGGCGGTACTGCCCGCCGTTCGCGGCGACCCCAACCAGTTGCTCCAGGTGATATATCACATCATCAGCAACGCCGTGGACGCCATGGAAAATGCCGGCTCGGGCGTGCTCACCATCCGCGCCACACGCGAAAAGTCCAACGTTGCTGTGGAATTTTCCGACGATGGGCCCGGTATCCGCGAGCCCGAGCGCGTCTTCGATCCCTTTTACACCACCAAGCCCGTCGGCAAAGGCGCCGGGTTGGGGCTTAGCATTTGTTACGGCATCCTCCAGGAACACGGCGGCCAAATCACGTGCAAGAACCGTCTCGATCGCGGCTGCACTTTCCGCATCGAACTGCCCGCGGTGCTCAATTTTTCGCCGGAAGCGCAAGCCCTGCCGCCGGTAGCCACCCACGCGCGCTAATTCGCTCCTGTAGTATTCCCTCGGTCGTAACAGATATCGGTCTCGGCGCATGTTCAGCGGATTTGCTTCGCTCGACTGGGTGCGCAGGTAGCGGCGCTTGGTTGTGTGCTACATTTCTTTGCCATGAGCTCGCCCGCCATCGAAACCCAGGGCCTCACGCGCCGTTTCGGCAACCTCATCGCCGTCGACGGCGTCAACTTGCGCGTGGATTCCGGCCAGTTCTTCGGCTTTCTCGGCCCCAATGGCGCCGGCAAATCCACCACCATTAAGATGCTCACCGGACTGCTTGCCCCCAGTGAAGGCAGCGTCCGCGTCCTCGGCAGCGATCTCGCCCAGAATCCCGTCGAAGTGAAGCGCCAGATCGGCGTAGTGCCCGAGGGCCTGGCCCTTTTCGGCCGGCTCACCGCTCCGGAGTATCTGAACTTCGTTGGCCGAATGTACGGCCTGGATCGAGACACTGCCGCCAAGCGGACTGCCGAGCTTCTCGATTTCATGCAGCTCGCCGACCGCAGCAAGACTCTGGTCACCGATTTCTCACACGGTATGCAGAAAAAATTGGCCATGGCCGCCGCCGTGATTCACGGCCCCAAGATTCTCTTTCTCGACGAGCCGTTTGAAGGCGTTGATGCGATCGCCTCCGGCACCCTGAAAGCCATGTTGGGACGAATGATCTCCCACGGCGCCACGATTTTCCTCACTTCCCACGTTCTCGAAATCGTGGAACGCCTCTGCAGCCACGTCGCCATCATTCACAAGGGCCAGCTCGTCGCCCAAGGTTCGCTCGAAGAGTTGCGGGCCGGAGTCGAAGCTCGCGAAGCCCTCGCGCACCCGGGCGACGGCGCCTCCGCTCACGCCAAGCTCACCCTCGAGCAGATCTTTCTCGAAACCGTCGGCGGGGTACGTACCGCCGAACAGGAACTGTCGTGGCTGGGCTAGGTCGGGAACCCGCGCCGGCTCAGGAGGTCCACGGCCCGCGCCCGCCCAACGTCCACGAGCAGATCGCCGTCCTCGCACAGTTGCGCTGGCTCATTTTCAAGAACTCCTTGCGCAGCTTGCGGGGCCGCCTCGAACTCATCTCCACCGTCGTCACCGGCCTGGGTTTGACCATCGGCTGGTTCGGAATCGGCGCCGGCCTCGGCCTTGGCGCGTATTTCCTGGTGTCACGTGGCCACTCGCAATGGCTCGCCGCTCTGTTCTGGGTAGTTTTCGTTTTCTGGCAATTTTTCCCGGTGGTCACCACTGCGTTCTCCGCGGCGTTTGACTCCACCAACCTTCTCCGCTTCCCGATTGCTTACTCGTCGTACTTATTGCTTGCGCTCGCTTATGGTTGTGCCGACCCAGTGAGCATCGCCGCCGTTTTCTGGCTCCTTTGCATATCGGCTGGCTGCGCTGTAGCGAATCCCGTTCTCCTGTGGGCTGCGTTGCCGGTGGTGGCGCTTTTTGCGGCATTCAATTTGCTGCTGGGGCGAGCCTTGATGGCGTGGATCGATCGCTGGCTGGCGCAACGTCGCACTCGCGAAATCATGGGCTTTCTCTTCTTCCTCTTGCTGATCTCATTCCAGATGATTGGCCCGATCATCGGCCGCTGGCAGCATCTGTCGGGCCGCGCCGGTGACCGCCTCGCTGCGTTGCTTCCTTTCGAACGTGCGCTACCGCCGGGATTGGCGGCAGACGCCCTGGTCCGCGGCGGACAAGGCGACGCCGCGGGCGTGGTTCTGCGCTGCGTTGCCTTGGCAGCCTATGCCTCGCTCTTCGGCGTACTGTTTGACCGGCGGCTACGGGCTCAGTTCCGCGGCGAAAACCTCAGTGAGAGCGCGGCGCCGGCAGCAAGTCAAGGCCCGCGCTCTACCTATGTAAGCTGGCGGCTCAAAGGACTCTCTCCTCCTGTTGCCGCGGTATTCGAAAAGGAAGTGCACTCGTTGTTGCGCAGCGGCCCCATGCTTTTCACCCTGATCGCGCCGCTTTTTGTCTTGTTCATTTTCCGGGCCCGCTTTTCAGTGGCCCATCACGCCGCGGCAGGCGCCGGCATGCCCTTCTCGTCCAATATGCTGGCGTTCGTTTTCCCCCTCGGCGCTGCTTATGCTCTGCTCATTTTGACCAACTTGATCTACAACTGCCTCGGCACCGAAGGTCCGGGCATTCAGTTTTATTTCGTTGCGCCCATTCAGTTCCAATCCGTTTTACTGGGCAAGAACCTGGCCTACTGCATCGTCATGCTGGTTGACGTCGTAATGGTCTGGGTGGGCGTCCGTTTTCTGTACCAGGTTCCTCGCGCGGATATCGTTATCACCACGTTGCTGGCTCTGGTTTTCGCCCTCCAGGTCGATCTCGCGGTGGGGAATATCTTGTCGTTATACTTTCCCAAGAAATACGATATGGCCGTGTTCGGCCGAAGAAATACCTCACAGGTCGCGGTGCTGATCGGATTGGCCGTGCAAGCGTCGGTGATCGGCATCGCCGGCGGCGCTTTGTTCGTGGGTTACTTCCTGCACCGCCCGTGGCTATCCGACGTGATTCTGGTGCTGCTCTCCGCCCTGGCATTGATCGGATACCGTCTCACACTAAAAGTTTGTAACCGCATCGCCTCCGAGCGCCGCGAAGAACTCGCTGCTGAGCTCTGCCGCGTCGGATGAAGGAGTATTCTCCGTGCTTCATGGCCCAATAAAGTTCCCGGTGTTAGCCTTCGCAACGCTTTTCGTCGCCTTCGGTAGTTTGCTACTCGCTCAATCTCCCGCGGCCAAACACGCGCCTGAATCTCTGGACGCCCAGTTGCAATGGCTCGTGGAAACGCCTGCAGTTTCCGGGCACGAAGCGGATTTGGCAGCAGTCATCCGCGAACGCATCCACGGCTACGCCGCCAGCACAGATAATCTTGGGGACGTAATCGTCACCGTCGGCACCGGCGCGCCGCATCGCATGATCGCCGCTCCGATGGACGAACCTGGCTACGTAGTGAGCGACATCACCCGCGACGGCTATTTGCGCGTGCAGCGTCTTCCGCAGAACGGCATTTTGCCGTTATTCGAAGAGCTCTACTCCGGGCAGCCGGTTCGCATCCAAGCGTCCTCGGGCTCCTGGATCAACGGCGTGGTCGCCGGGCTTTCGGTCCACTTGCGCCACCCGCACCCACCCAGCCCCAACGACATCGACGACATGTACATCGACATCGGAGCCTCCTCGGCCGACGAAGCCCGCCGCGCCGGCGCAGATTTGCTTGCCCCACTGGTAATCGATCGTCAGCTCGCTCGCCTGCAATCGTCCAAGTATTCCGCGCCGTCTATCGGCGACCGTTTCGGTGACGCCGCGCTGCTGCAAGTGCTCGCGAAAACCGACCTCCGCAAAATCTCCGGCACGCTAACGTTCGTTTTTCTGGCGCAGCAATGGACCGGCGCACGCGGCCTGGAACGCATCCTGACTACGCTCCCGCCCGATGAACTTGTTTACGTCGGACGTCTTACCCCCTCCGGCCCGCTCCCGGACGCTCCCAGTCTTCACAAAGCTCCCCGGCAGGATGCGGGCAGCGGAGTGCTGATCGGACTTCCGGACACCGGCGTCAAATCGGCGGGACTCGCGGCCGGTCTGCAGAAACTGGCAGCCGCCGGCAAGATTCCGCTGCTCGCTGACTATTCCGCCCCGATGCTTCATCGCAGTTATTTGCCGCAGCCAAGTCTTCCGGAGAACGCAGTTCATCTGGCCATCGCCGCGGAATGGCCGTCCACGCCCGCTGAGGAGATCGATCTGGGCGACCTTCGTCAGTTGGTAGCGCTGCTGCAAACCTACGCCGCCGGTGCGCCGCCCGCCGCCGACCAAACACAGGAAAATGATGCCGCAGGGTTATCTGCTCCAGCGCCCGCTTCCGCAGCTTCCCCCTCCGCGAGCGCCGTGGCGCGAACTCCCGTGCAGTATGTAAAAGAGCTCGTTGAAACCTACGGTTCGAGCGGCCACGAAGACGCTGTCCGCGACCAAATCAAGGGCGAGCTGCCGCGCTGGGCCAAGCCCGAAACTGACGACTCCGGAAATCTGGTCCTTCATCTTCATTCCGGTTCCGCCGCAAAGGCGCCAAAAATTCTGATCGTGGCGCACATGGACGAAATCGGCTTCGCCGTAAAGTCTATCTCCAAGGATGGCAGGCTGGAGGTAGGCATTGATGGTGGCGGCGAACTGCGCTACTTCGTCGGGCACGCGGCAATCGCACACTCCGCGAAAGGCGCGTACCCCGCGGTGATGGAACTTCCCGTCGGCTGGGACCAGGGCAATTTCAGCTGGCCGGTTCTGTCGGAAGCATTGTTACGTGTGGACGTAGGAGCGCGCACCCCCGACCAAGCCGTGCAACTCGGTTTCCAGCCTGGCGATTGGATCACCGTTCCCAAGAAATATCGCCCGCTCGCCGGAAAACGCGCCAACGCCCGCAGCTTCGACGATCGCATGGGCTGCTCCGCTCTGGTGTCCGCGGTCTGGTCCCTGGGACCGGATTTCAAAGACCGCGACGTCACCTTCGTTTGGTCCACCAACGAGGAGATCGGCCTGGTCGGCGCCGCGGCCGTCGCCAAGCGCCTCGCCGCTGGCCGCCAGCCTCCCGATTTCGTTTTCGCTGTGGACACCTTCGTCAGCTCCGATTCCCCCATCGAATCCCAGCGCTTCGCTGACGCCGAATTGGGCAAAGGTTTCGTGGTGCGCGCCGTCGACAACTCCAATATCGTCCGCCGCGACTTGGTGGAAAAAGTGCTGACCATCGCCAAGTCGAATCAGATCGCCGCGCAATACGGCGTCACCGGCGGCGGCAACGATGGTTCCGCGTTTGTGCGCTATGGCTCGGTGGATGTCGCTCTCGGCTGGCCGCTCCGTTATTCACATTCGCCCGCCGAGGTGATTGACACTCGCGACCTCGACGCCCTCGCCCACATCATCACCGCCATCTCCCGCAACTGGTGAGCGCCGCCGGCGATACGGGATGGAACCTTCCAACGTTCTCTCGCTGTTCGCGGTCAGCGGGAGTCTGGCACAATTGCGACTTGCCGGTCTTATGCTGTAATCTCTAGATACGGACGGCCCCGGTCCGGAACGAGCGCCCTTACAGTGATCTGCCCAAGTTGCCAAAGCGATAGGTCCTATCGGTCGCACCGCAGCGGTATTGTGGACTTCCTTCTTTCGCTCGTGGATTTGCGCCCGTGGCGTTGCCGCGCCTGCGATCGCCGTTTTTTCGCCTGGAAAACGCCCATTTCTTACGTCTTTTTCGTGCATTGCCCCACCTGCGGAAACCTGGACCTCCAGCAGATTTCCCGCGATCGCGTTGAGAAGGCCGTCCTGCTCGGCCTGCAGCGCTTGCTTCTTTTCCCCGCATACCGTTGCGCTCCCTGCCGCGAGCGCTTTTTCAGCATCCGGCCGTATCGTCCGGTAAAAGCGCTGAGTGAGGACGTGATGGCAGTGGTGGTGCACAACGATAAGCCCGAGCGGCCGGCCGACGAAGATCCCGCCGCCACCGTCCCAGCTGACGCTGCGGCCCCCGAGCGCCGCCACGACTGACTCGCGGATGAGTCTTCCCGATCAACCCC
The DNA here is from genome assembly GCA_963725655.1 of uncultured Acidobacteriota bacterium. Lineage (GTDB taxonomy): Bacteria > Acidobacteriota > Terriglobia > Acidiferrales > UBA7541 > CAVRXT01. The sequence goes on from CAVRYY010000003.1 coordinate 284,167, forward strand.
GGCTATTCGATTTACTTTTCTCCACCGGCGATTTTCTTGAGATTTTCTCGGACCGCCGCGTCTTGCAGGGCATGCTGGATTTCGAAGCGGCCCTGGCCCGCGCTGAGGCGGCCCATGGGATCATCCCGGCAGCGGCAGCCGCGGCCATCGAGTCGCAGTGCCGCGCGGAACTCTTCGACATTGCCAAGATCGCGCATGAAGCCGCCGCAGCCGGCAACCTCGCCATTCCATTGGTCAAAGCTCTAACGGCGAGCGTCGCTGGGCGCGACCCGCAAGCCGCGCGTTTCGTTCATTGGGGCGCCACCAGCCAGGATGCGATCGACACCGGATTGATCCTGCAATTGCGCGATGCCATCGCCCACATCGAATCGGACCTCGAACGTTTTTCTCGCGCCCTCGCCGCTCTGGCTCACGAGCATAAGCGCACCATCATGGCCGGCCGCACGTGGATGCAGCAGGCCCTGCCGATTACTTTTGGGCTAAAGGTTGCTGGTTGGTACAGCGCCATCGAACGGCATCGCACCCGCCTCCGCGAGTTGCGCCCGCGCGTACTGGTCCTTCAACTCGGAGGCGCCGCCGGAACTCTCGCTTCTCTGGGTCCGCACGCGCTGAACGTTGTTACCGCCGTCGCGAAAGACCTGAATCTTGATGTTCCCGATCTTCCTTGGCAGGCCGAACGCGATCGCATCGCGGAAGCCGGCACGTTCTGCGGCTTGCTCACCGGCACTCTCGGCAAAATTGCCCGCGACGTGTCGCTGCTCATGCAGACCGAAATTGGCGAGGTGTTTGAACCCGCGGCAGAGGGCCGCGGGGGTTCCTCCGCGATGCCGCAGAAGCGCAATCCGGTTGGTTCCGCGGTCGCCTTATCCGCCGCGATTCGCGTTCCGGCCCTGGTTTCTACTTTACTGGCCGCGATGCCGCAGGAAAATGAGCGCGGCATGGGTAATTGGCACGCCGAATGGGAAACCTTGCCGCAAGTTTTCCGCCTCACTGCCGGAGCGCTCGCGCAGATGATTCAGGTGGTCGAGGGTTTGGAAGTGGATCGCGATCGCATGGCGAAAAATCTAGAGCTAACCAACGGCCTGATTCTCGCAGAGGCAGTCACCTTGGCTCTGGCCGTACGAATCGGCCGTCCTGCCGCGCATGAATTGGTGGAACATGCCTGCCGCTCGGCCATCGAGCAGAAGCGCCATCTTCGCGATGTCTTGTGGGAGAAATCGCAGGTACGCGACCAGATCTCGCAGGGCGATTTGGAAAAGTTATTCGATCCGGAAAATTATCTGGGCCTTGCGGAAACATGGGTGGATCGCGCCGTGCCCGCCCCACTCAAAGCCGCCGCGCCCAGCGCAAAACAGAAATAGGCTCACATCGTCTCTGCTTCACTCGACGACCACCGTCACGGTTGTCGTGTGGCTCAAGCTGCCAGAGGTTGCCGTCATCGTTGCCGTATATGTCCCCGCGGGTGTTCCGGATGTAGCCTGGGATGACCTACCGCCGCCACCGCACCCCGCGCACATCACTGCAGCCAGTGCCAACAGCGGCGCAGCCAGCCATGGAAGCCGCTTTCGGTCCCGCAGCCACAGCGCTGCTAAGCCCAGTAACGCCAGCGTCCAAGTGATCGGCATCGCTCCCGGCGGAAAGTGAACCTGTGGCACTGTGCCGGTGGTCGCCGCCGCCGTGGTTCCCACCGTCACCGTGATTGGCTGTGCCGCGCTGCCGCTGATCTGTACTGAAGCAATCGACAATCCGCAAGTCGGCGCCGGACTCATCATCGGACTCACGCTACAGCTCAGGTTCACCGCTCCCGTAAACGATCCCGTGGGTGTAACCACCAAACTAAATTTCGCGCTTTGCCCGGCACTGATGGTCTGGGAAGTTGACGATCCCGACGCCGCCCCAACGCTAAAGTTCGGCGCTGCTACCCCGGCTCCGGACAGGGCAACTGTTTGCGGACTGCCCGCGGCATTGTCAGCAAACGTCACACTGCCGGCCCGATTGCTAATCCCAGTAGGTGTAAACGTAACCGAAATTTCACAGCTGCTTCCCGCCGCCAAAGACGCATTGCAGGTATTCGTTTCACCAAAGTCACCCGAAGCTGCGATCCGCGTAAAAGTGAGCGCTTGATCGCCGATATTGGTCAAGGTAACCATTTGAGCGGCGCTCGTTGTACCCGTAGCTTGGGCCGAAAAACTAAGCGCATTCGCGGTCAAACTGGCAGCAGGGCCAATTCCGCTTCCTGCCAGGTTCGCCGATTGAGGACTGCCCGGCGCCGTATCGCTAACCGCGATGCGGGCGGTGCGAGACCCACCAGCCGTCGGAGCGAACTTCACGTTCACCGTGCAGCTACCCGCGGCCGCCAAAGAGCTTCTGCAGTTATTGGTCTGAGCGAAGTCGGAACTCTCTGCTCCGGTAATGGCGATGCCGGTGATACTCAAGGAGGTGTTCCCAGTATTGACGAGCATGATGGCTGCCGCGGTGCTGCTTGTTCCGATTGTTTGCGGCACGAAGTTGACCTGGGTCGGATCAAGCGCCAGGAAAGGCCCACTCACGCCAGTACCGCTAAGAGGAATGACGAGCGGGCTGACTTTGGCGCCGTCAGTGACCGTGATGGAGCCGGTCTCTAGAGCGGCCGCAGCAGGAGTGAAAGCCACAGACGCCGCACAACTGGCTCCCGGCGCGAGGCTCGCTCCACAAGTGTTGGTCTGGCTAAAATTAGCACTCGCCGCGAGGCTGGCGATGTCAAAACTCACGTTGCTGGGATTGCTGATGGTGATGGTCTGGGCCGCGCTGGTTGTTCCCACGCCCTGGGAGCCGAAATTGAGCGAGGCGGGCGAGACCGCTCCAAAAGCGGCGCTCAGCATCACCGTGACTGCGGGAGGCGCGCCTCCCGCTCCTGTTCCCGCTGCGACGTCCGGCGATCCGTCCTGGTTGAAATCGGCCACGGCGATGAGACTGCCCGACAGGAAATTAAATATGGGCTGCTGAAACGAACCATCGCCGTTGCCGAGCAGGATCGAACCTATGTAGGCATCGTTGCTGCCAAGAATCAGGTCCGGTTTGCCATCGCCGTTGAAATCGCCAACGCTGGGGAGTGCGAAGTCGAGCCCGTCTGGATAGCTCACTGGCGGTTGAAATGTGCCGTCACCATTGCCAAGAAAAATGAACACTTGATCTGACGTCTGGGTCGTCACCGCCAAGTCCAGCTTGCCGTCACCGTCAAAATCGGCGGCAGCTACAGAGGACGGCAGGGCGCTCACGGTCAACGAAGTGCCCGCAGCAAATATGCCACTGCCGTTACCCAGCAGAATGGAAACACCTTGGCCGGCCACGACGGCTAGATCGAGAATCGCGCCACCCCTAAAGTTTTCTGCCACGATAGATCCCGGGTTGGCTCCCACCGGGTAATCGACGTGCGATGCGAATGTTCCGGTTCCACTGTTGAGAAGAATGGAAACCGTGCTCGAGCCGAAATTGGAGACGGCAAGATCCGGTTTGCCGTTGCCATCGAAATCTCCAACCGCCACATATTCTGGCTGCAAGCCCACCGTGTACTGCACCGGCGCGTGGAACGAGCCATCGCCAGTCCCGATGAAAACTACCGCGTCGCCCGGAAGGCAAGTGCTGCTCGGACAATTGGAAATCACCGTGGCCAAATCCGCCTTTCCATCGCCATTAAAATCTCCGGCCGCGAGTCCTCCAAAAACCGAATTAGTCAAAGTGGTGCTCACTTCAGCCGGAAACGTCCCGTCGCCGTTCCCCAGGAACACGCCTAACGCGCTCCCGGCGGAGGCGGCAATATCCGGTTTGCCGTCGCCATTGAAATCGGCGGAGATCACCCGAGCAGGGGGAGTCGAGGATGAAAAGGCGTAATCCGTTCCGCCAACAAATGTGCCGTCGCCAAAGCCGAGCAAAATGGAAATCGCCCCCGGCGTCGAACAGGCAAAGAATATGCAGTTAGGATCGACCACTGCGAGATCGAATTTGCCGTCGCCATTGAAATCAGCGATCACCACACCCGCTGGATATGCCGCCGTCCCATACTGCGCTGCAGTCTGAAAGGTTCCATCTCCGTTCCCCAGCAGCACCGCGACGGAGTCGGCCGAGGCGTTGTTGTCGCCACCCTGTGCCAGCACCAGATCGGGCTTGCCGTCTCCGTTCAGGTCCGCCACTGCTGCAGCGGTGCCGCTGGGATAGGTGGCGTGCAGCACAAAGGTCCCGTTGCCGTTGCCAAGCAGCACGTTGCCGCCGGCAAACAAATCCAATTTGCCGTCCAGATTAAAGTCGGCCGCGGCCAGGGGCGAGGCCCCCGGAGAATCCAGCTTTGCCTGAAAAGTGCCGTCGCCGTTTCCCAGCAGAACGGAAACTCCATCGGCCGGAGGAGTCGTTTCCGGTACGCACTGGTAAGCGTAACTGCAATCGCTTCCACCCACCGCCAGATCCAGGACATGGTCGCCATTAAAGTCCCCAACGATCACCGATTGTGGGAGGGAGGCCGTCGGATACACCACTTGCGCCCGAAATGTTCCATCTCCATTGCCCAGCAAGACCGACACCGTGCCGTCGACGGTATTCACTACAGCTAAATCGAGCTTGCCGTCTCCGTTGAAATCACCCGCAGCTACGGCAGAGGGTTGGGTACCGGTAGCGTAATCGAAGTGTGGCTGAAATGTGCCGTCTCCGTTGCCAAGAAATATGCTCACCGTGTGGCCAGCACACGACCCGCCGATGGCCGGGATGCAGTCGCCATTGGTGACCGCAAGGTCCAGGTTGCCGTCTCCGTCAAAGTCCCCGCTGACGATGGCGAGCGGCCCCACATCAGTCGCGTAAGCGACCTGTGGAGCGTAAGTTCCGTCTGGCTTCCCTAACAGAATCGAGACCGTGTTGTCGGCTTCGTTCACCACGGCCAGGTCGATCGTGCCGTCTCCGTTGAAATCCGCGGTGGCCATCGAAATTGGGGCGGTACCCGTCGGAAAGTCAGCCCTGCCGAAGATATAAGTTTGAGCGCGAGCGGCCGTGGCCGAAAGTGCCAGGCAAATTATCGCCACGATAGCGCGTGGGGTATTAATAGCCACCTACCTGGGGGAAACAACTGGTTGCGAAGGGGGGAAATACCGAGCAATATTACCACACTATAATAAAAATCCTAAGGGCCCCGAACGGCTGCTGCGGCGCGGCCACCCTAGAAAGTCTTGTGAATCCTCACTCCGATTCCATACCCGCCGTTCTGGTCGCGCAGCACAGAAAACGAAACCTCTTTTTTTGGCTGATATTCCACTTCGATGGCCTCGCTCTGCGCTGTGGTTACGTCTGTGCTGAAGGTCACCAGCAAGCTTCCCGTAACTCTTTGCTGGATCGCCACGCGCGCACCTGGATCTTGCTGGTCTCCGCCCAGCGACGGATCGATAGTGAGCTGCGAAATCCCCGCCAATTTCCCCAGGCGGTTGCCCACTTGGCTGCTCACGCCCTCAGCCAAAACCGATTCCGCACCCAGCGTTGCGGGCGTGCTTCCCGCGCTGGCGGATTGCTCGCTGGTCTGGCCGAACGCGATCAGATTGATGATATCCGCGGGAGCCAGCGCCGGCGTCGAGCTGTAATTCGTTCGCAGTTTTTCCGGCGTACCCACAAAATTCAGCGTCACGTTGTACTGCTGTACCGTCGTGGTTACGTAGATATTCAAGTTCGGTTCCGTTCGCGCCGGGTTCGAGAAATCGATCGTGCCGTTCTGCACTTCATACCGGTTGCTCATGAAGAATATTTCCCCCCCCGTCAGCGTCGCTCGGCCCAGCAGCACCGGCGTCGCCGCCGTCCCGCGAACATTCAGGTTCGCTGAACCTTCGATGCTCACCGTGCTGCTCGCTAGATTTTGTGAGCTGGTGGATTGCAGCGCGATGTTCAATTTCATGTTCTGTTCGAACGCCGGCGGCGACCCCGCCGAGGGTTCGTCGGAAAACTGGCTCATAAACGTAGCCAGATCGAATCCTCGAGTGAACGAAAGCCGGTTGATCAAGATTCGCCCGGTGAGGTTTGAGCTCGCGGGAGAGCCGGTCAGTTGCAAGTTTCCCTCCAGCACCGCGCGCACGCCTTCCGGATATCGCAGCCGCACTGACTGCACATTCATCGCCATGTTGAAGTTGGCGTCTTTGCCGTAAGTCATCGATCCTTGCGCGGTGATCGTTCCGCCTCCCGCGCTGCCGGAAAATTGCCGGATCTCCAGTCGATTTCCCGCCAAAGCGAGTTTGGCGTTCACGCCTTCGAATGCGATGGGCGCTGACGGCGACGAAAACACTGCGTTTTTCACATCGATCTCGCCATTCACCTCCGGAGCTTTCAGCGATCCGCGCGCTGCCACGTTCAGCTCCACGCTTCCCGAGGATTCCACCTCGGCCCCAAACGCCTTCAGCAACGCCAGGTCCACCGCGCCTTTTGCGGAAACGTTCATCGCCGTCTCGCTCTTCAGCGGCACCACTCCCTGAAAACTCAAATCGCTGCCGTTGCCTTTCAATTCCGCGTGGCTCACCGTAACGATTCCATTGCGGTAATCGAACCGGATCGGATCCACCGCCGCGATTTTCTGGTCCTGGTAAGCGAGCGACAGCTTGGGAATTTCCACGTGGCCTTCCACCCGCGCCAGATCCTTCAACGGACCCCGCATCGTCGCGTGAATCTCCGTTTCGCCGGTTACCCCCGCCGCCGGATTCGCCGCATCTCCCGCAGCGGCCAGCAGCGCGTCGATCGGCATCAACGTCACGTCCAGCGAAGCTGTCGCGTTACGCTCCCCGGTCAGAGCTACCGTACCCTTTCCTTCGATCGTCCCCTTCGCGTACTCGGAATGTAGCGTGAACTGGGCTTGCTGCCTGGCCACATTCAATTCCGCACGCACCCCGGAAATTTGCCGGTCTTGTACTTCCAGGTCCGGTATCTCGAACTTCGCATTGAGCTGCGGATCTTTCACCGTTCCGCGTCCCGAGGCGGTGATCGCGATTTTCCCGTGAATATTCAGGTCTCGCATCTGCACCGCTTGAATCTGATCCAGCGCTAACCCGTCGCTGCTTACACTCGCGTCGTATTCCTGCGTGACCGGCGCGTACGTCACCTTCGCCGACGCATTTCCCGCGGCCGTTTCCATTTCGGCCGTCGAGCGAATCTCTTTTCCGTCACCCTGGAATTGCACGTTCAGACTCCGGAAAACCTGATGCCACGCGCTGCCCTGCGTAATTTGGATGGAACCGTGTCCCGCCGGATTTTGTTCCGAGCCCTGCAGCGAAATCGTCGCCGCCAACATGCCGGTCACCGGATAGCTCACATTCGCGAAGCGCTCGAGATCGGCAACCGGCATTTTCGCCGCCTTCACCTCCGCGGAAATCGCACTATCCGGCCGGAACGACCAGCCATCCAGCCCCACTCGGCCTTCAAACGCGATCTGTCCCTGCGGGCTGCTCTCCAGCTCTCCATCCTTGATTACCACGCCGGAAGACTGCGCCTTCACATTCGCGCGCAGCAATCGCCAATCCGATCCTTGCACCTTAAAATCATTCGCCGATACCGCTCCCGCGAACGTCGGACTATCCATCGGCCCTTGGATCAACCCGGTCAAATGCGCGGGTCCGTGCACGTCGAATACTTGTGCTGCCGGCGCGTCCCCAGCCTTCCCTGCAGGTGAAGGCGCGGGCGTCACTTCCGTCACCAGCGTGCTCAACTCGTACAAATCCGCGGTGTTCAACTCCACGTTCAGGTTGGAATGCCCGCTCAGCGTGCCGTCGATTGCCACGCGCGTCTGCCGCATCTCCAAATGCGAATGCCCAAACGACGCCACGCCCCGCGGCCGATCGTAATCAACGTCGATCTCCCCACTGAGCGGGATGCTTCCACTCGCCACAGCCCCCGACGGCGCGCGCATCGTCGCCTTGGCGTGCCCCTTCAAGTTCGAAAAGCTACCCGCCCAACCTGCCTGCGCCTTCAAATCGATCTGCCCGGCTACTGGGTGTTCCACGAAAGGCGCGGTGCCTGCAATCTGACTCACAGCCAGCAGCGAAGCGTTGGAAATCGTCGCGGCCACCCGCGAAACGGTCTTGCCGCTCAGGTTGTCCATTTCAAAATTCCCGGCCAGCGATCCGCCCGCTACTTTCGCGTCCACATTCTTTACCCGCAGGTTTCCGTTGGCCAGTAAGTAACTTCCATGCACCGACGTCGCCTCCGCGCCCGCTTCCCCCACCGCTAGCAACACCCTCGCGCTCTGCAATTGGCCATCCAGTCGAATACTGTTGATCGCCGGTTGCCCCGCAATATTTCGAAATCCCAGCGTGCCGCTCCCGCGCACTTCGCCCACCGGCATCGACGCAATTTTCATCGTCTTGCCCAGCTCGCCGGTGAATACATCCGCCTCGTACTTTCCCTCGACGCCCGGATCCACGTAGTTCGTCATCGTAGCCTGCAGCGTCACGCGCGAGCCTCCCGCATGAATCACCCCGGGCGCCAGCGTCACTCCGTTACGGTCGGCGGAAAAGTGCAGCTCCATCGCGTGCGCCACCGGATTGAAATCGCGGAACACCAGCCGCCCTTGGTCGTACGAAAGCGATCCCTGATAAGCGCTGGAAAGCGTCCCCGAAGCGATCCGCGTTTGAAGATCGTGCAGTTCACCCGAAAGAGGAGTCTGATAATCGTTGTAAAAAATCTGTCCCGCGGTAATCACCACGTGCTGTATTCCCATATTAAAGACGCTCGCAACCGACGCCGTAGACTCTTTCCGAGGTCCCGCCGCGTGGGGAAGATTGCTATTCCCGTCGCGATCGATGCGCAGGTGTACCACCGGCGCGTCGAGTGCAATCTCACGCAGCTCCACATCCCTGCGGAAGAAAGAGATGATTTTCAGTCGCACCCCCAAATGTTCCGCGGTAAGCAGTGGTGGTTGGGCGCCCGCTTCGGAGCCATGAAGCGTGATCCCATAGAAGTCCGCGCCTAATTCGCCCCAGTGAAGGGTGAACTTGCCAATCTCGATGCGCGCTCCGGTATTTTTCTGCACCTGTTCGAAGATTTCACGTGCTACAAAACGGTGAAACGCGTCGGTGCGGACGTAAATCACCACCCCGATCACTGCAACCGCCAGCAGTGCCGCAATGCCCATCGCCGCTCGCTTCAACGTTTTCTTCCAGTTCATGTCCCCACCTGGCCCTCGTGCGGCCACTCGCTAACGGTCACCTTAGAACGATTGCCCCAGCGTTATGAAATACTGCGTCGACTTCAACCCCGGCACGGGGTTCAAATTCTGCCCCACGTCCACGCGTATCGGCCCCACCGGTGTGTTGTACCGCAGCCCCACTCCGATAGTGTTCGTGTAATTGTGGATCAACTGATTGAAGTTGATCGCGCTATAGACGTTTCCGCCATCGTAAAAGAGCACCCCGCCCAGCCCATCCACTGCTTTGATCGGAAAGCGCATTTCCGAATTCACCACAAACAACATGTTCCCGCCCACCGGAACGCTGATCACCGTGCACGTCGACGTATCCGCGGGATTCGAACAAACCGTCACCGCCCGCTGCGGTCCCGCCCCGTTAATCGCAAAGCCCCGCAAGGTGTACGCACCGCCGGCGAAAAATCGCTCGCTCGCCGGCACGTCGCTATCCGAAAATGGTTTCGCCATCCCCAATTGCACCCGGTTGGCCCAAACCCACGACCCGCGAATCGGACGGTAGTAAGCTTCCTGCGCCAGATAGCGCACGAAATCGTATTTCGAGCCCAGCGCTTTCGCTGTGTAGTCCACGTTCACGCTTTGAAAGAAGCCGCGGTGCGCGTCCAGCGGCTTGTCGCGCGTGTCATGCAGGTAACCCGCCGAAATCATGGATAGCCGCACTTGCTGGTCCTGCGGCAGCACCAATCCCGGTATCAGGATGTTGCTCAAATTCGTCCGCTGGAAGCTGTACCGCAGGATCAAATTCTTGGAATGCTTCGCATCCAGGGGTTTTTCCGCTTGCAGCGAAGCTTGTCCCATCCTCGCCTCAAAAACCGGGTCCTGCGTCGTTCTCTCGGCAGACACGCTGAACAGCGTGCTCCATGTGCTGTTTCGGAAGTAGGGATCGGTGTAAGTAATCGCCGCGCGTTGATCCAGCCGCGAAAAAACCACCGACGCCGATGCCGTTTCCGCCCGCCCGCGCAGGTCGTGTCGTTGGTAGTCCAGCGTCAGCCGCGGCCCGATAAAATTCTTCTGGCTCGCCGAAAATTTCGTTCCTAGCCCGATCGGCGGCAGCCCCGGGATCGCCACCGCGCCTTCCGGCACGTTGCCGGTTCGCGGCATCACTTCCAATCCCCCGCCATAGTCCAGCGTATTCAGCTTGGCCTCGTGCACTTTCACCAACACGTCTTCCTGGTCCTGGTTGCTCACCGGCCGCTTCGTCCGCACGCTGGTCCAATCGAAAATCCCCAGGTTATAGAGGTCGCTCTCCGACGTCAGCAGCCGCCCCTCACTCAGCGCGTTCCCCTGAATCACGTTCTTCGACATTATTTTCCGCAGGAAGTCCGTGCGCGTCCTGTCGTTACCCAAGTAAACCAGGCTCGCCACGTCCACTTGCGGGCCTTCCTGAATCGTATAGGTCACATTTATTTTGTGCGGATCATCCGCCGACGGTTCCGCCTTCGCTTCCATTCCCGCATTTAGATACCCGCGATTCAAGTAAGCCGCCAGAATCTGGTTCCGGTCGTTTTCCAGCGATCGTTGCGAATAGGGCCGTCCTACGCCCAATGCCAGCGGATGCCCTCCCAGCGTCAGATCCTTGGCGCCCACCTTTTGATTTCCCAGGATTTTTAGGCTGGCCACTTTGTCCTGCGGCCCTTCCACGATCGTGAACGTCACATCCACCTGCGGGTTGAAGTCCGCTTCTTTCGCGGTCACCACCGCCTTCGAAAAACCCCAGTTGTTGTAGTACGCGGTCAGCGCGTTCACGCTCTTCCGCATCAGATCGTTGCTGTACTTTCCGCGCGAAAACAGCACCCGCCTTTCCCGGATCAGCACGTGCGCCCGCAAATCCCGATCGTTGAAGAATCGGTTCCCCTGGAAATAGATCCCTTCCATGTTGTGGTGGTCGCCCCGATGCACCTGGTAAACCACGTTCACGTTTTGCGCCTGCTGATCCATCTGTACGTCCACCCGCACGTCGTAGTATCCCTTCGACTGAAAATACGAAATCAGGTTTCTCTTCCCCTCATCCACCAGGTCGCGGTCCACCGCGTTTTCTTCATAAATAGGCAGCAGGTGCCTTACCGTACGCTTCCATAGCCGCGCGCCTTCCACCTTCACGCTTACCGTCGGCCCCAACGCCACGCGAAAATTTACCGCCGCGGTGTTGGTCTCCGCGTCGTAAGTCGGCGCCAACAGCCGGACGTCCGGCGCTTGATGCCCTCCCCTAATCAACCGGGCCCGAACGAATTGCGTCGCCTTATTCATTTTCTGCGCCGTAAATTTCCTGCCCGTGGCGATCGACGCGCCCTTCAGCTTCGCCAGCAGCGACTTCAGCGACGTGCGCAACCCCGCGCTGTCCGCCGGCGATAGCCCGTCGAAGCGAATCTCCCCGATCTTCGCTCGTTTCTTAAGGTCCACTTTGAAAATCAAATTCACAATGCCGTGCGCCTGGTCGGTCTGGATTTCCGGGTCCACCGTGGCCTGGAAAAACCCCTCGCTCACAAAAAAATCCAACAGCGCCTTCTGTGCCACCGGGATTTCATCTTTCACATAAGGCGACTGCTCCGGAATATTCACCGCCTGCACCAGCCGCGTGTATAAAAACACCTTTGTCGCTCCGGGAAACCGGAGCATGCCGATGTACGCCGCGGGTTGCAGAATAAACACCACCCGGAGCCCCGTTGCTTCCGGCGTGATTTGCACCTGCACCTGCGAAAACAGCGCGGTACGCTGCAGCGCCGTCGCGCTGTCGCGAATCGCCGCGCCGGAAAACGGCGCTCCCTCCTTCTGCGTAACCAGGCTGCGAAACGCTCCCAATTCCATGCTCGGCTGCGCGCTCAGCTCCACCTTGGACACATTTTGCCCCTCGAAACCCGCATAAGACGGCTCGGCCACTTGCGCCCGCAATTCCCCGGCCGCCGCGAGCAACAACCCGCCAACTATCGCCAATATGGCGAAAACGCGCCCAGTTCCTCGCAAACTCCTCCGCCCCGCCCCTCCCCGGCACTCCTTCATGCGGCCATCCCGCTGTTTTGCATCTCCGACAATTGATGATCGGCCTCCGCGCCAACCAGCAAAATCAGGTTCGCCATGTACACCCACAACATCAGAACGAAAAATCCCGCCAGCGTCCCGTACACCGTCGAGTAATTCCCGAAGTACCGCACGTAGAAATTGAATCCTACTGACCCGCCCACAAACGTCGTGGCCACAAACACATTTCCCGGCGTGATCCATCGCCATCGTCGCTTTAAGTCAGGCAGGAAATAGTGCAGTAGGTCCAGGCCGAGGCACATCAGGCACAACGTCCCCGCCCACCGTGCCACCAGCAGCGCGATGGGCAACAGCGTTCCTGCCCCCACCCCGAGCCAGATTTCCTTCCCCGCCCACCGTCCCAGGCTCAGCAGTGCAAAGCTTCCCAATAGGAAAAACGCAGCCACAATGGTGGCTACGCTCGCGATCGCCCGGCGCTTCCAGTATCCCCTCGAGTCTCGGATGCCGTATAACCTCGAAAGTGATTCCATCAAGCTCATGAACCCCGACGCCGCCGACCAAACTGTGGTCAATAGCCCCAACGAAAAGAATCCCAGATGCCCCCGCGACAAATCGAGCATCGTGGCGATCAGCAATGACCGTGATTCCACCGGCAGGTACTGGGTCATCCAGGTCACCACTCGATCCCACAGTGTCGTGGATGGCAGCCAGCCGACTAGCGATGCCACGATCACAAAGAAAGGGAACAGCGATAGCAGAAAATAGAACGACATCTGCGCAGCCAGGTTCGCGCAGTCCTCATCCACCAACGTCTGCCAGATGCGCCTGCCTAGACGAGGAATAGGTATAGTGGTCCCCGGCAGTTCGAACTCGCGTTTGCGATTTACACCCTTGATCTGGATCGCCATGAGCTTGTGTCGCGCGCGAGAGGACCTCCACTCAGGGTTCCTTTGATCGGAACCGGCCGCAGCGCCTCGGGAGACACCCATCTCTCCATCCCAGCGTAACTTACAGGTCCTCTCCACGCATCCACGCAACACTGTAAGCCAATTCCTATCATCCGGTACCCGCCGATGCGCAGTTGACAACGTTAGGCCCAGTACCAGGCTTCGCGGCCTATTTGGGTAGTTCCCACCCTGCATCAAAGCATCACCTGCTCACTGTTCTCAAATCCAGCCGTCAGAATACCTACAAGGCCAAAGCGCCTTTACCTTGCTTACCCCAAGACCAACTGCGCCTCACTCGGCACCAATCCGCCCACCTCTCCGCGGCGTATATAGGATGGGACCACTTGCTGAAAATTGACTTGGCCAGCCGGCACCGGTCCCCAGCCTGCAACCTTAGGCGGCTGGGCGAATCACATTGAGGGACCTCGTTTTCGGGTCTATACTCCGCTCAAGCCTTGGTGCTCGGTACCCTGTAGAGCGCCAGAGGCATGGGCGAGCGGTCGAGATCACCTGTACGGTCTTCATGGCCGCATCTTGGGCCTGAAGTGCAGTGGCAACAACACTCTGACGGGAGGATTCAAGAAATGACGAAATCAAAAGTATTCATGGCCAGTGCCGCACTCGCGGGCTTGCTTGCCGGTTCCAGCGCCACCATTCAAGCTTCCACTCACGGCAGCCTGGCGGGTTCGCATGCTCAGGACGCTGGAGACAAGAAGGTGAAGGAAAAGCACTCTTGCAAGGGTCAGAATTCCTGCAAGGGCAAGGGCGGATGTAAGAGCAGCGACAACGGCTGCAAGGGCCAGAACTCTTGCAAGGGCAAGGGCGGCTGCGCCACCGACGGTTCCAAGATGCCGGAATAGTTGTACTTATAACCATTCCGCATTCCCTCGGCGGGAGGGCTTGATCGCTGTAAACCCTCCCTCCGATGCCTCTTTGGAGCTGCTATGCCCGCTAACCGTTTTAACAATTTTACCGATTACGGCATCGGGATTGGTCTGCGCTCGACGCATTACAACCACATTCTCAATCGCAAGCCGGTAGTGGACTGGTTTGAGATCATTTCCGAGAATTTCATGGTCGACGGCGGCCGCCCGCTGCACATCCTGGATCGCATTCTCGAGCAATACCGCGTGGTCCAGCACGGCGTTTCGATGTATTTTGGCTCCGCCGAACGTCCCAACCGCGAGCACCTGCGCCGCCTGAAGGATCTGGTCAAGCGCACCAAGACGCCCTGGGTTTCCGACCATCTTTGCTGGGGCAGCGTCGACGGCCGCTACACTCACGACTTGCTTCCCATGCCCTACACTTTCGAAGCCGCCAAGCTCACCGCGCAAAAAGTGCGCGAAGTCCGCGACTTCCTGGAAGTTCCCGTCGCCGTCGAGAACGTCAGCAGCTACGCCGAATTCCACGTCTCCGAAATGTCCGAGTGGGAATTTCTGAACGAGGTCGTCGAGCGCGCCGACTGCGGCATCCTGCTCGACGTCAACAATATCTATGTCTCATCCCAGAATCACACTTTCGACCCGCTTACCTACGTCAACAGCGTCCCAACCGAACGCGTCGCGCAGATCCACATCGCCGGCCATTCCAAATACCGCAAATATATTCTCGATACCCACGATCACCCGGTGATCGATCCCGTTTGGCGCCTCTATTCCCGCGCCATTGAGCGCGTCGGCCACACCGCCACGCTGCTCGAGTGGGACGACAGCATCCCTTCGTTTAAGGAAGTTCACGACGAGGCGCTCAAGGCCAATAAATTTCTCTCCAGCTCCGCTCTGGCCCGCGCCGTATGAGCTTGCTCTCGCTGCAACGCCGCATGGCTCGCGCCGTCATGGCTCCCCTTACCCCCAGCGAGCGCATGCGCCGCCTTGCTCCCGATGGCCGCCCCATGCGCCGCGTCGCCGCCGAGTTTATCAAGCCCAATGATCGCCTCACTTCTTTCGAGCGCCTGGAAATCTATAACCGCCAGTATTGGTTCCGTCTATTTTCCGGTTTCGCCGAAGACTTTCCCGGCGTTCGCGCCGTTCTCGGTGATCGCCGCTTCGATTCGCTTTCGAAGGCCTATTTGAAGGCCTGCCCGTCGCGGTCCTTCACCCTTCGCAATCTCGGCTCGCGCCTCGATTCCTGGCTGCGCGCGCACCCCCGCTGGGCGGGTGCCCGCCAAAAATTGGTCGTCGACATGGCTCGCCTCGAATGGGCCGATATCGAAGCCTTTGACGGCAAGGCTGAGCCGCTCCTCAAACCCGAAGACCTCGCCGGAGTTGATCCTGGCCGCCTTCGTTTGCGCCTGCAGCCCTACATTCAGCTACTCGATCTCCGCTACCCGGTTGACGATTTGCTTCTCGCCGTTCGAGATGACGGGCCCGTGGATTCTCAGGACGCCAGCAACGCCTTCAACGAGCGCCGCAAGCACACGCGTGTCGCCGCCGTCGCACGCCTCAAGCCTGCGTCCATCTTCCTGGCCGTTCATCGGGTGGAATATTCCGTGTATTTCCGGCGTCTCGAGCCCGAAGAGTTCGCCATTCTGCGCCGCTTGCGCCAGGGCAAATCGTTAAACCAGGCCATGGACGGTTCCTTCCGCGGCGGTAAGATTTCGCTTGATCGAAGAACCGAGAAACTCGCGCAATGGTTTCACAACTGGGCCGCTCTCGGATGGTTCTGCCGCCCGGAGAAGCGCATCGCCAAATCCTGAATCACGGGCATACTCGTCCTATGCATAACACCTGGGCCACCCTGCACAAACTCCACGCCGGTTTCGTGGCCGTGGTTTCGCGCCTGCAATCTCCCTTCTTGCTTTTCGTCAGACTCTACTGGGGATGGCAGTTCACCACCAACGGCTGGGCCAAGCTTCATAATCTTGCGCACGTCACCGAATTCTTCACCAGCCTGGGATTGCCGGCGCCGCACTTCACCGCCGTGTTCGTGTCGACCACCGAGTGTGTTGGCGGAATTTTGCTAGCCGTCGGTCTGTTGTCTCGGGTCACTGGCCTGGCCCTCAGCATCGATATGCTCACCGCTTACATCGTTTCCGACCGCGCCGCCTTGACCTCCATAATTAGCGACCCGGGAAAGTTCTATAATGCCGATCCCTACACTTTCCTCTTTGCGGCCTTGCTCATCTTGATCTTCGGACCCGGAATGCTCTCGCTCGATACTCTGCTCGAGCGGCGCATGCGCCAGCGAGACTCCCATTAGTCGCCGTGGCGTAGTCAACCTGGCTGCGTGCCCTCTGACCTATGAATGTTCTTCTTCAGCGCCTCGTCGCGCCAATTTGGTTTTCGGCATCTAATTCCTATGTTCCGCACGCTACTAGTTACCGCCGCGACCGCCTTGATCCTCGGCTTCGCCACCTTCTTTCCCAGCCCCAGCCAAATGCTCCGGGCGCAGGAGGATGAATTGACCTCCACCATTCAAGTCGGTTCTTCGCGCATCGACGTCCACATCGAAAGTGGCGAGTTCGCTGTTTCCCATGCCGAACTCCTCGACTGGGTTCACCACGCCGCTAATTCCGTCACCACTTACTACGGACGCTTTCCAGTTCCTTTGCTGAAGCTCTTCATCTCCTCATCTCATGGCCGCGGCGTGGGCGGCGGAAAGACCTTCGGTTTTGAAGACGGCGGCAGAATTCAGATCCATGTAGGAAAACAAACCATCGTCGCCGGGCTAGCCAAAGACTGGATGCTCACCCACGAGATGGTCCATCTCGCCTTCCCCTCGGTCGCCGACAAGCACCACTGGCTCGAAGAGGGACTCGCCACCTACGTCGAGCCTATCGCCCGCGTCCGCGCCCATTATTTCGATCCCGCGGAAATGTGGTTTGAAGTCGTTCGCGACCTTCCCCAGGGACTGCCCGCTTCCGGCGATGAAGGCCTCGACCACACCCACACCTGGGGCCGCACCTACTGGGGCGGCGCCCTCTATTGCATGCTCGCCGACATCCAAATCCACAAGCTGACCCAGAACAAAAAAGGTCTGGACGACGCTCTGCGCGGCATCCTCAACGCCGGCGGCGATATCCGCTACAACTGGGATTTGGAAAAGGCCCTGGACGTAGGCGACAAGGCCACTGGCGTCGCAGTCCTCAGGCCTCTCTACGACAAAATGAAAAATCAGCCTTACCCCGTGGACCTCGACGCCATGTGGAAAGAGTTGGGTGTCGCGCGCACCGACGACACCGTCCATTTCATCGATTCCGCCCCGCTCGCCGCCACACTCAGGGCCATAACCAACGGCGCTCCCTCCGGACCCGCCATCAACACCCACGCCCTAAACACCCCGCCCATAATCCTGGGCCGCAACTCCCGCCCCCAAGGTTCGCTACTTCCACCGCCAAAACTGGAGGAGTGAACACAGGTGTAGCACAGCCAACCTGCCTGTGAGATTTGTCTTCCTGTCAGCCCCGCCCTCGCCCCCCAAACATCTGTGTCAGTAGTAGCGCATGCCGGAACCTAAATCCCCAGCCAATCAGCAGGCCGCATAGCCTTCACCGTGGCACAGCCAATCTGGCTGTGTGATTCGTCTTCCTGTCAGCCCACCCTCGTGCCCCCAAACATTTTGTGTCAAAGTATAAGTTCATGCCGGAAACAAAATCCCCCAGCCAATCAGCAGGCCGCGCAGCCTTCACCTATCCGAATTTCATCTACTACCAATCCTCTCGCATGCTGGTGGTAATGGCTCAAGAGATGCAATCCGTTGCCGTCGGCTGGCAAGTCTACGAAATCACCAAGCGCCCGCTCGATTTGGGCCTGGTAGGACTGGCGCAATTCCTGCCTGGCATTGTTCTTTTCCTCGTCTCCGGGCACGCCGCAGACCGCTTCGACCGCCGCAAGCTGCTAACGATCTGCTACGGCGGACTGGCCGTGTGCTCGGGCCTGCTCCTTCACGTCAGCCGCATGGGAGCCCATTCTGTCTACCACATCTATCTAGTCATCCTGCTGCTCGGCGTGGTCCGCGCTTTCCAAGGCCCGCCAAGCAGAGCGCTTCTACCTCAGTTAGTCCCGGAGGAACACTTCCCGAGTGCCGTGGCCTGGGGCGCCACCTTTTTCCAGGCCGCGACCATCGTAGGTCCAGCCGTGGGCGGACTGATTTACGCTTTGTTCCGTGGTCCGTCCGCTGTATATGCCACCTCCATGATCCTCGCGATCGCCGCGCTGCTCCTCACCTTGCCGATCAAACCGCAGATCACCACGCGCCCCCGCGAGCCAGTCAGCTTGAAATCCGTTCTCGCAGGTCTGCGCTACACCTGGCGCCAGAAACTGGTCCTGGGCTCCATCTCGCTGGATTTGTTTGCAGTTCTCTTGGGCGGGGCAGTAGCCCTGCTGCCGGTCTATGCGCGAGAAATTCTGAAAACGGGACCGTGGGGACTGGGCTTGCTCCGCAGCGCCCCAGGAATCGGAGCCGGAACAATGGCCATCTTGCTGGCATATCGCCCGCTACGCCGCCGGCCCGGCGCCACCATGCTTTGGTGCGTAGCCGGCTTTGGCGTGTTCACCATAGTTTTTGGAATTTCCCGTAGCCTGATTCTCTCCATGGCCGCGCTAGTTCTCGTCGGCGCTACCGACATGGTCAGCGTCGTAGTGCGTGCCACTCTCGTACAGCTTGCCACTCCCGACGAAATGCGCGGCCGCGTCAACGCCGTCGACATGGTTTTCATCGGCGCCTCCAACCAACTTGGCCAATTCGAGTCCGGCCTAACCGCGCAGTGGTTCGGCACCGTCCCTGCCGTCCTGCTAGGCGGCCTGGGGGCGATCGTAGTCACCGCCATCTGGGCCTGGCGCTTCCCAGAACTCCGCAACGCGGACTCTCTCACCAACCTCAATCCCTGACATCCTCACGATCCTTAATCTGCAAATCGTAGTACGCTGGGTGCTGCCCCGATGAGCCCAGACACGCCTCCGTCACTGCGCGACCTGGTCACCCAAGAGCAATGGGAACAGGCTAATGCCCTCCTCCGCGACTTCGGTCCCGCCGCCGCCGACGCCGTAATGGCCCTGCCCTTCGAAGATCAACAAAAACTGTTTCGCAACCTCCCCTTCGATTCCGCCGCAAACTTGATTGGCGATTTTCCTTATTTTCACGCCTACGTTCTGCTGCACTCGCGTCCCTCTTCCGAGATCCAAGCCATCGTCGACTCCATGAATCCCGACGTGCTCGCCCACTTTCTCGAGCAGCTTCCCGAGGAAGCCTGGCAGAGTCTCACCGACACAATAAATCCGACCGCCGGATTCGCAACCCCCACGGCGCCAGCCGCCGCTCCCGCCCCGCGTCCAGCACAAAGCCCCGCCCAAAGCTCGGCACAGCGCCCGGCTCCGTCACAACGTTCGCCCCTCCAGCGCCCATCCGCTACCCGTGCAACAACGCCGAGCGCCGCCGCTCCACCTCCCAGCCTGGAACCCATCGTCGAAGCCCGCGCCATCGAAAAGAAATTTCGCCAGCCCGACGGCCGCGAAATTCAAGTGATCGCGCCGGTTAGCCTCTCGCTCGAAGCCAACACCATCGTCGCCGTTCTCGGCCCCTCCGGCTGCGGCAAGTCCACCCTCCTGCGCATGCTTTCCGGACTCGCCGCTCCCACTACCGGCGAAGTTCTCTGGCACGGAAAGCCCATCGCGGACTGCAGCCCCAGCGTCGCCATCGTTTTTCAGTCCTTCGCGCTTTTTCCGTGGCTCACCGTGCTCGACAACGTCGAAGCGCCGCTGCTCGCCCGCGGCATGCCCCACTTCGAACGCCATCATCGCGCTCTTCGTTCCCTGGCTTCCGTTGGCCTCAAGGGTTTCGAGCTGGCCTATCCCAAGGAACTTTCCGGCGGCATGCGCCAACGGGTCGGCTTCGCCCGCGCTCTTTCCGTCGAACCGGAAATCCTCTTCATGGACGAGCCTTTCTCCGCCCTCGACGTCCTCACCGCTGAAAACCTGCGCGGTGAATTGCTCGAACTCTGGCTCGCCAAAAAAATTCCCACCCAGAGTATTTTCATCGTCACCCACAATATCGAAGAAGCCGTCCTGCTCGCCGACCGCATCCTGGTTCTCGGCCGCAATCCCGGCAGAATTCGCGCTGACTTCCGCGTCGCCATCCCCCAGCCCCGCGATCGCAAGGCCGCCGCGTTTCTTACTTACGTCGATTACATCTACAAAATCATGACCCAGCCGGACTCCGAACTCGCCCCACCGTCTCTCGCGGCGCAGCAAAGGACCAGCCACACCGCGCTGCTCCCGCACGCCCGCCCGTCCGGAATTTCCGGTTTCCTCGAACTGCTGATCGATCGCGGCGGCGAAGAGGATCTCTACCACGTCGCTTCCACTTTGTTGATGGAAGTCGATGACCTGCTCCCCATCGTCGAAGCCGCCTCCATGCTCGGTTTTGCCACCGCTCGCGAAGGCGACGTCACCATCACCCCGCGCGGCCGGGAATTCGCGGAAGCCGACATCAACAATCGCAAAGCCATATTCCGTGAAGCGGTCCTCGCGCACGTTCCGCTTCTGCAGCAGATGAATTCCTGCCTGGCCAGCAAGTCCGACGCCACCATGCCCATGGAATTCTTCCGCGACATTCTCGATAACCATCTCACCGAGACCGCGGTCAACGAGCAGATTGAAACCGCCTTGGGCTGGGGACGCTACGCCGAGCTTTTCACCTATGACGCCGAGACCGACCAGCTCACCGCGCGGCCCACATCTTCCGAATCGCATTCCGTTGACGGCGTCCCTTCGAACTCATGATTCGCCGCGCCGCCGCCAAGCTCCCTCCTGCTTCCGCTCCCTGGATATTGTTTCCCGCAAAGTTTTCCTCCCTGCTCACCGACCTCCCGGTAATCCTGGCGGGCTTCGCGCTCTTCTACGCGCTGCTCTCACTCACCCACCACTGGATGGCGCCGGTCACCGAGCACACCGAAATCAGCCTGAGCCCGTGGGTGCTGCCCAAGTACGCCATGTATTCCACGCTGCGCATCGCCATCGCCTACGTGTTCAGCCTGGCCTTCACCTTCGTCTACGGTTACGTCGCCGCTTACAACGCCCGCGCCGAGCGCTTCATGCTCCCGCTCCTGGACACCCTGCAATCTATCCCCGTCCTCAGTTTTCTTCCGCCCGTGATGGTGGCCATGGTCGCGTTGTTTCCGTCGCGCCAGCTCGGCATCGAGCTCGGCTCCATCCTTCTGATTTTTACTGGTCAGGTTTGGAACATGACCTTCAGTTTCTACTCCTCGCTGAAAAGCATTCCCCGCGAAATGCAGGAAGCCGCGACGGTTTACCGCTGGAGTTGGTGGCAGCGCTTCATCCAGATGGAATTGCCTTACTCCGCCATCGGCTTGGTGTGGAATTCCATGATGTCCGTCGCCGGTGGCTGGTTTTTTCTAATGGCTTGCGAGATGTTCGTTCTCGGCGACCGCGACCTGCGCCTGCCCGGTCTCGGTTCCTACCTGCAGACTGCTTCTAACCACGGTGACACTCGCGCCATCGTCTCCGGCCTGCTCTGCATGATCGGTGTGATCGTTATGATGGACCAGCTCATCTGGCGCCCTATTATTGCCTGGGCCGAAAAATTTAAGTTCGAGCAGGTGGAAGCGACTGACCTTCCGCGCTCGCCCATTCTCGATTTGCTCCGCCGCTCCCGGGTTGTTCCCTGGGCTTCAGGCCTCACCGTCCGCCCCGCCCGCGAAAAGCTCACTCTCCATTTTGCAAAAAAGCATTTCGCCGAGAAGTCCGAAGCCGCCCCCAGCACCACCAGGACCTGGGCCGGCCGCGCCGCTCTAGTCCTGTTGCTGGCCGGTCTCGCCTTCGCCTTCGTCAAAATGTGCGCGCTTCTCCTGCAGCTCACCGCTCCGGAATTACGCAGCATCTTGATCGGCGCGGGCGCCACGTTCCTGCGCGTCGAGCTCACTTTGGTGCTCGCCGCCCTGTGGACCGTCCCGGTGGGAATTTACGTGGGCCTTCGCCCGCGCCTCTCCGCCATCGCCCAACCTATCGCTCAGGTCGCCGCCTCCGTCCCCGCCACCGCTCTCTTTCCGATCATTCTCCTGGTGCTCATTCGCTTGGGAGGCGGCTTGGGCATCGGCTCCATCGTCCTGCTGCTCCTCGGCACCCAGTGGTATCTGCTCTTCAACGTAATCGCCGGTGCCATCTCCATCCCATCCGACCTGAAAGAGGTGGTCAGCATTTTTCGCTTCGGCAAATGGAACCGCTGGCGCGAACTTTTCCTCCCCGCCGTCTTCCCCTACCTGATCACCGGCTTCGTCACCGCTTCCGGAGGCGCCTGGAACGCCAGCATCGTCGCCGAGTACTTCCATTTCCGCGGCCACACCTACTCCACCACCGGCCTGGGCGCAGTCATCAGCGCCGCCACCGACTCCGGAAATTTCCAAGTGTTGCTAGGCGCCACCATAGTGATGGCCGCCATAGTAGTAACCATCAACCGCCTACTCTGGCGCCGCCTCTACACCCTCGCCGCCACCAGATTCAAACTCGAAGTCTGAAGCCCAATGTGTGCTGCTTGTGTTCGTAGCGCCGCGGCTCGTCGCGGAAAAACATCCAGTCGCCCTCCGCCTCCAAAGCAGCAACAGAAAAACAGTGCAAAGACCCAGACGATAAACTGACGGTACAGACCGCGAAGTCCGCTGCCGAATCAGCAGTCCTAGGGCGGGAGACACCGCCCGCTCAAACGAGGTGTTATCAAGCTGGAACCGTTAAGCCGTGGTGCCGACTGGCACGATCTAGGTATCAAAATGTGAAGTATCTATGATATAAAACACCCTCTCTGGTTAGTTCTGGTTTCGGCTCATTCATAGGCCCACACGCACCAGTTTCTGCTTCAACCCGGCCCCGAAATAAGTTCAGTCCAACGACCGGAGGTGAGCCCGTGTCCTTGAAATGTTCAGTGGTGCTGCTGATGAGTGTTCTCGCTCTTTCGGGCTCTTCTCGCGGGCAAGGTTTACCGAAGTATCGCATTGATCCTCCGAATGTGACCGTCGCGACAGGAGGAGCGGCGGTGCAGTTCCTTCTCATTCCTGATCTACCCGGACCACCGCCTGCCGCTGAGTGGCGTGTTAATGAGCGTGTTAGAGGTTACAAGAGAATTGGCACAATTAGTAAAACTGGACTTTATCAGCCTCCCCCGGACCTGCCACAGTACACACAGACGGTAACCATAGATGCCTTCCTGAACGGCGAGATAGTAGCGTCGGCTAACGTCGTCATCGTGGCAGGGAGTTGTTTGGTAGGCGGCCCAGCCTGTGTGCAGATTAGACCGGCCCACAGCTTAGAGGGTCCTGTCGCGTCCCGCATTGTCACACCGGGATCGTGGACGACCTTTATTGCAAACAGCTTGAATCCGGTGGGCTCCGCGGTTCTGTGGACGATTAACGATTCTAAGGAAGGAGACGGAACCATAGGTACGATTCTGCAGCACGATAATAGCGTCGATTATCGTGCTCCGGCCTCCGTGCTGTCGGTTACGGTTAACCTTACGGCCACCCTAATATCTAATTCATCCATCAACGCCTCGGTCCAAATCATTGTCGCTGTCAATCGCGTCGCGATACGTCGTCCGTCTCCTCGAGTCGGGAGCAAGGACAGAGACCAGTTTGTGCTGCATTGCTCCTCTCCACTGATTGCCAATAATTCGACTGGCTGCAGGGTTAAGAACTTTGACAGACTCGTGGGAGAGACCGGCAAAATAGCAGGTGTTGACGTCGGTGATCAGACGCCCGCGGGTGAGGTTACAGCAGTAAATTCTTCAAAGACATTATTTTCCGGTAGTCTCTTGTCGATAGACTTGCCTCAGGATCAGGTTTCAGGTGCCACTTGCCCCAATTACGACTGGAAGTTGATTGTTCAGGCAGCAGAATCAGCGACTATTGTCATTTACGATCCTAGCGACGTTGGCCCCGGGGTCTGCGAGGGAAATAATTTCATTATTGCGCTACCCGTGCACGTTGTCTGGGCTGACGTGTCGGGGTTCCAACAAATCGCCGATCCAACCCGCACGCCGCCCGCTAAGCCCACGAGTTTTACGGACTGCCAAGGCGTGAATGGGCCTCAAACCATCGTCCCGTGCGACAGGTTCAGAACATGGGCAAAGATTTACTATAACTGGCGTTTGATTCCCTTCGTTTATAGACATTTGAGCCCGGCAGGAACAGTCCAAGCAACGCTTTCTCTCACCCCGGTGATCGGCGAAGGAAGCGACCAAGCCAGCTACGACATTTTGGCGGATCCCTCCTTAATGGTACGTAAGGAATGGCTCAACATTCCTCTGACTTTCGAAAAGACGTTGTCGTCAGGGTCTAACCTTGATGCGCTGATCATTCCAGTGGCTTACGACTTTAGGTGGCTGGCAAATCCAAACTTTAAGATGTACAGACACGTGCAGATCAGGAAGCCGCAGGTTCAAATCAGATCGGGAGTTGAAATCGCACCCACCACTCCACACGACGTTAATGTTGTCGAGAGCGAGATTATAAAGTTCCCATTTGCCTTCACCTTTCACCAACAGCCTTCGATTTTCACGATCTATCCGGTTCTTGGCATGGATGAAGGCTCACACGTAAACGTTCATATGGACGGTGAGCATGACTCCCTTCTGCGCGGGCTTGCAGGTGTGGACGGCAGCTTCCGATGGCCTTTCAATTTCACCCATAACTTTTTCGGAGCAAACCCGGCTACGATCGATTTCACGTATCGCGAGCGATGGCTCGCCTACGACGAGCCAACTACAAATTTCGCAGTGAGCAGCACCGCCACGGAAACTCTATCCCATATACATCACGCGTACATGCGAGGCGCACTTAACCTTCCCCTTAATCCGTATTTACAATTTCAGACAACATTCCTGAAGGGTTCGCTTCCGCCAGACTTTAGGGTTATAACCACCACCCTGACGGTCGGTTTGACCTTCACGAATCCAGGCAGCGCTGAACACTAGACACCCTGCGCTATGCGGCACCCCAAACAGTTGTCTGTTGGCTCGTTGTGGAGAATAAGATGAACGACGCGGATCAACCACCCGAAATTATTTCCTCAATCTTCAGCAAAAACTCAGTGGTTTCCCGGGGGCTAGCCACCCGATAGTGCGCACACGTAGCCGCGAATCCCCCCACGTGCACGGAAATTCCGCTGCGTCCGACCGCCGCAAACGCCTCTTCGTCCACTTCATCGTTCCCGACGTAGATTGGCAGGACCGGTTTCCGCAGCGTCCCCAGCAGCCAGGTCATCGCTTCGCCCTTACCCCTCACCCGATGGGTGAGCATTTCGATCACGCACTGCGTTTCCGTCGAATGAAAATCCTCGCCAGCCCGCTCGGCCGCATCTTCCATGATCTTGCGCAGCTTCCGCACCTCTTGCGCTTTTGCGTTGCGGTAGTGCGCGGCGACGCTGAACTCCTTATCCTCGACCAGCACTCCCGGCAAAACGCTCACCGTTTCCTTCAATTCTTCCCGCAACGCCACCAGCACTTGCTTCTCCGCTTGCCGCACCCGGAACCGGCCGTCGCGCTCCCATCCGTACAGCCCAAAATAGTGCGCGCCTTTCACCCGCAGCAGCCGCATCAAATCGGCGCGCCGGCGACCGCTCAGGAATACCAGGTAAATCCGGCGATGCCGCGCCAACCGCTGCAGCACCTGGCGTGTGGAATCCTCCAACAACACATCTTCCGGCCGCGGCGCGATCGGTACCAGCGTGCCGTCGAAATCCAGAACCAGCGCGATGCGCCGCGCCGCTCTCAGCCGCCGCGCAATCGCCGGCCAAGCTTGAAACAAGTCCAAAGCAGCACCATGCCCCGAGAGACGCGCCGTCACTCCCACCTTTGCCGCCGCACTCATCGCTCCATCACCGCGTCCGGCTGCTCCAATCGTATGTCGCACAATTCCGAAATCAGTTCCGCCGCCCAGCGGTATACGTTGTGTTCCCGCACGTTCCTGCGCATCCGCTGCATGCGCGCCTGCCGCTCTTCCGACGGCATCGCCAACGCAAATTTTATCGCGCTCGCCAGTTGCTCGCTGTCGTACGGATTCACCACCAGCGCATCGCGCAGTTCTCGCGACGCCCCGGCAAACTGGCTCAAGATCAGCACGCCATCCTCATCTTCGCGCGCCGCGATGAATTCCTTCGCCACCAGGTTCATTCCGTCGTGCAGCGACGTCACCATGCACAAATCCGCCGCTCGATACAGCGGCTCGATTTCCTTGTGGCTATGATGCTTCTTCAAAAATACGATCGGCTTCCATCGCTTGGTCTGATACTCCGCGTTGATCCGTTCCGATTCCCGGTCCACTTCGTTCAGAAATTCCTGATAACGCGGAATGCGCGTGCGGCTGGGCGCGCCCACTTGAATAAAAGTGAATTGCTCGCGCATGCAGGGATTCTTCTGTAGAAAACACTCGATCCCGCGAAACCGCTCCATGATTCCCTTGGTGTAATCGAGCCGGTCCACGCCGAAGCCCAGAAATGCCGCTTCCACCCCCAGGCCCTGCAGAATAGCGGTGCGTTGTTCCGGAGTCACCCGCGCCGGCGCGCCGGTATGCCGTTCCGGCCACGCCACGCTGATCGGATGCGGCCGCACCAGCGTGGTTTGGTCGCCGCGGTTCACCGAGAACCGGTCCCAATCGATGCGCGATTCCAGCGCTCGATCGATCGTCTCCAGAAAATTATTGCAGTGCGCCTGGATATGGAAACTCACCAGATCGGCGCCCAGCAGCCCATCCAGCAATTCCTTCTGCCACGGGCAAATTCGAAACGCTTCCGGGTTGGGCCAGGGAATGTGCCAGAAAATTGCCACCCGCGCGTCCGGCCGCTTCTGCTTGATCAGCCGCGGCAGCAGCGCGAAATGATAATCCTGAATCAGGACAATCGGCTCCACCGCTCCTTCCATCTCTTCCAGCACCGCGTCGCAGAATTGCGAGTTCACCTCTTTGTAGGCTTCCCAGTCCGACATTCGAAATATCGGACGGGTATGCGCGATGTGGCACAGCGGCCACAGCCCTTCGTTCGCGAACCCTAGGTAGTAGCCGTCGTACGCTTCTTCCTCGATCCAGATCCGGCGCAGCGTGTACTCCGGCTGCTCGGGAGGAACGCGCACCCGATCGTGCTTGTCCACCACATCGCGGTCCGCGTCTCCCGACGCATTCGCAATCCACGTACCGCCGCATGCGCGCAGGATCGGCTCCAGCGCGGTCACCAATCCGCTCGCCGGCACCATCGTTTCGATCGCTTTCCCGCGCCGCACGTGTTCGTACGGTTCGCGGTTAGACACTACAAAGAGCGGCCGCCCTCGCAGCTTGGTCTGCATGCTGATCCGCAGACGCTCCGCCGTCCACAGCGATTCGCCCGTCTCCCGCAGCCGCGCTTCTTCTTCCGCCGACGCCCGCGCTTCCGTCAGGCTCTGCGCCAGCTTGGCCACCTCCCGCGAAAGCGGCTGGAACAATTCCTCAGTGGGCAGCGGACTTCGCGGCGCCCCGCGCCCCGACCGCAGCTCGCGAATCCATTCCTCAGTGCGCGTCAGCGGCAGGAAAATCGCCCATCGCAGCAACGCCACCGTGATCATCACGATCAGCAGCACTTGAATCACCACGTGCCAAAGCGTCTCTCGCCACACTTGCTCGGTCTGCGCTTCGATATATCCTGCGTCGTGGTAGATCGTCAGCACTCCGATCACGTCGGTCGCGTGCGGCGCTGGCGCTCCGCTCGTTGCCGCCGCGTGGTGCGGTGGTTCCCCGTTCGGGTCGATAGTGTGGTGCAACGGCAGGTAGTAAATGTGGGTGGAGTTTCCGCCCAGCGTGCGCAGCTCTCCGAATCCCCGGTCGGTCATTCGCGCCGTCGCAATCGACATCTGCGGCGCTTGGAACGTGGCGCCCAGGCTCGAGCTTTCCGCGATCAATTGGCCCTGCGGGCCGTAAACCCCTACCCCGTCCAGGTGCTCGCGATTTCCGAATCGCTCCACCACTCGCCGCAGTTGGGTGGTTTCGTTCTTCTCCAGGATCGGTTCGATGATTTCCTGCAGGCTCTCCGCGAGTACTTCCGCTCGCCGCTGCAAATCGTCCCGCATCCCCTGCTTTTCGGAACGCACCTGTGACCGCGCAACCAGAAACGTCACCAAGGTGATCCCCACCACGAGTAGTGCGGTAAGTCGCAGGCCGAGCTTCATATGCCGTCATTATAACCGTGACCGCCGGTTTACGTGCTACGTCCCGTGTGCCTATGCCGCGGGCCTCAACGTTTCGTGGGGAGCGGACGTTTTCACTTCACTTTGGTGGCAGTAGCGTAGTTGTTGAAGAGTTCAGGCTTTCGTGCAGGTGTTGAAGGTGGGCGCCCACACGTCGGTCTTACGTGTTGGGTTCTTCAGTTTTATTGCGATCCCGCTCCCAGTGCGGCGATCACGATCGAATACGATTGCTGCACGATTTGTCCCGGAGAGCTCGAGTCGGAAACCTCGACCACAAATGAAAACGTCCCCGTGGACGCCGGCGCTCCCTGGATTTGCCCCCGCGCCGGATCCAACGTCAATCCCGCCGGCAGCGCTCCGGAAGATAACGCGAAAGCGTACGGCCGCAACCCGCCCGCCACCGTCACTGCCGCGGAGTAGGCCTCGTTCACTTGCCCGTCGGGCAATTGCGCCCCCAGCAGTCGCAACGATGGTCCCTGTGGACCGCCAGCGCTGGCGCTGCCGCCCGCCGAATTCGCGCCGTTCGGCGTGCCTCCGGCCCGGGCGGAGCCTCCCGGGTTGATCGTCAATTGGTATCCCTGCGACGCCGATATCGGCGAATCGCTGGAGTCGGTCGCTCGCAGCGTAAACGTGTACACTCCCGCCGCGCTCGGCGTTCCGGTTACCGCTCCAGAAGGTAACAGTCGCAGCCCCGGCGGCAATCGATTCGAAAATAACGACCACCGGTACGGAGCCGTTCCACCGTCGGCCATAACCGATCCGGAGTACGGCGCGTTCTCTTGTCCCGGCGGAAGTGTGGACGACACAATCCGGAACCCATCATGCGTCGGGGGAGGAGGCCCGGGCCGCGAAGCCGGCGGGTAGGGACGGGCCGGCGCGGTAGGCGCGGCCACCGCAGGAGCCCTGGCCCCAGCAGACGGCGGGTACGGGCTGGCCGGCGCTCCAGGTACCACCAGGTTGAACCGCTTCTGCACATTCTGCGAAGGGTTTCCCGAGTCCTTTACTTCCAGCAGCACCCAGTAAGTTCCCGGCCGCGAGATCGTTCCGGTAATCGTCCCGCCGGGCGCCACCGCCAACGTCGACGGCAGATTGCCGGAAATCACACTCCATTTATATGGCGCCACACCCCCGCTTGCCGTCAGTATCGATGAGTACGGTGCAGACAAATTAGCTTGCGGCAGCGCTGCGGTATTCAACTGCAACCCGTTCGTGGCGGTTACGATCAGCGAGAAATCCTTGCGTGCCGTTTGCATCGGATTTCCTGTGTCATTCACTGCAACGGTGATTGGAAATGTGCCGGAATCGATTGGCGTACCCGCCAGCGCTCCGGACGTTCCCAACGTCAGCCCTTTGGGAAGTTTTCCGGCAGCCACTTTCCACTGGTACGGATTTTCTCCGCCCGCAGCCTTCAGCGTTTCCGAGTAACTCAAGTTCACGCTGGCCTGCGGCAGCGACGCAGTCCGAATTTCCAATGCGGGCGGCGCAGCTCGTCCTCTGTCGCCAATTCCCAGCACGATTCCCGCAGCGCAGAGGACCGCCAGCGCTCCAGCGGCGGCGCGACCGCGATTCATTGGCAGGAACTTCGACGTAAGGCCCAATCCCGATCTCCCAAAATCTTGTCGCCGGTTTGCCGCAGGTCTTAGGCTGGTTCTGAAACGAGCGGTGCTGGTGGCTGCTTCCATTTTCGCGCAGTCCGCGCTGCGTTTCTACCCTCTATCTTGATTGCGACCACTGTGAGGCAGCGAATTATACTCCCCTCCCCAGATTCTCGGCGAAGCGTTCCACGGAACGCGCCCTAACCCCCCTGTTAAGCACACCTTGCCACACAGGCTTTTCCGCCTGTTCCTACCCGGAACAGGGGATATACGCCCGCGGTTATCGCGCCCATCATCTTTGATGCTAGCAAGTCACGGAGGCGATGCCATGAAGTTCATGATCGGATCGGCCGCACTTCTACTAATTCTTAGCACCCCGGCATTTGCACAGGAAGAACCAAAACCGCAGCAACAAGAAGAGCACAAGCCTCAGGATTCACCGAAAGCGCCGGCACAGGAAAAGGCGCCCCCAGCGAAACCCGCAGAGGGCCAGCCCAAGGAAAAGCAAGCCCCGCCGGAAAAACCGGCTCAGCCTCCACCGAAGGCGCAAAACCAGGACAAACAGCAACAGAACGAAAAGAAGGCCCAGGAAAAACAGACCCAACAACAGACCAAAGAACAGCAAGCTCAGCCGAAGCAAGCCCAGGCGCAGAACCACAACGCGCCGGCACAGAACGGCGGCAACGCACGGCGCATCCCGGACGACAAATTCCGCGCTCACTTCGGTCCTCAACACCACTTCCGCGTGGCGCGCGGCGGCGGTAACCGCTTTCAGTACGGCGGCTATTGGTTTGCGTACAGCGAACCGTGGCCGGTGGGCTGGAGCTACGACGATGACTGCTACATCGAGGATGACGGCGGGGTCTACTATCTAATCGACGTCTTGCATCCCGACGTTCGATTGGTGGTTGCCGTAGAGGTTTCCTAACGACTTGCCCGCAACCGTTTTATCACGGGAGCAAACGCAAGAAGGGGCCGGGAGAAATCCCGGCCCCTTCTTTTAAGGGTTGCACGTCTGTCTGTTCAGCCCCGCCGCTGAACGCCGCTTACTTTCGGGGTCCCGTGGACGGAAGTTTCCCCGCCGACTCCAGCACCTGCCGCGCCAGATAGTTGACCACCTGCGCGTTGTCCCGCGCCTCAGTCAAATACGCCATCCGCAGCAACTGCTCTTTCCGATTCCGCAGCGTGTCCCGGATCGCCTGCTGCACTTGCGGATCAGACAATTCCCGCTGCCCGGCCTGTTCCTTGGCCAGCATTTTCACGATCACATACCCCCCGGTGCGCACCGCGATCGGCTGGCTAACTTCCCCGGGCTTCAGCGACAACGCCGCTTTTTTCAGCGCCGGATCGGACTGATTGAATGACGACTCGGGAATAAATCCCAAATCTCCGCCCGTCGATGCGCTGCTGTCTTCCGAGTAGTCCATTGCCAACTGCGAAAAATCCGCGCCGGTATTCAACTTTTCTTCGAGCAGCGCCGCTTTTCGCCGCGCCTCCGCGTCGTTCGTCGACTTATCGTTTTTGCGGTTATGCACCGTCGGGTCCGGCCGTGGCGTTACCACCATCTGCGCCAGGTGAAAGCGCGGCTCCGCCAGATTGAATTGTGCGCGATTCTGATTGTAGAAATCGATCACGTCCTGGTCGGTGACGGTAATCTTGGAAATAATTTCGCGGTTGATCAACTTCTGGATCGAGACTTCCCGCCGCAGCTCGGCCTTCAGGTCGTCCACGGTAATGCCGCTGTCCCGCAGCTTTCTCTGGAACTCTTCTTCGGTGTAGGGGTTTTTCGATTCGGTGAACTTGTCTTCCACTTCCGCGTCGCTCGCGCCCACGTTCATCTTGTTGGCGTGTTCCAGCAGTATTTCATTGTTGATCAGTTCGTCCAGGATGCTCAATTTCAGCGACAGTGCTTCTTCCTGCGAGGGAGGCGGACCTTCGGGGTTCACCCGGCTGCGGAAATACTTCTCCACTTCCGCGCGATGGATCTCTTTGCCGTCAACCACTGCCCACACGTCCGGTCCGGCTGCCACCTGCTTCTTGCAACCAGCAAGCATCGCGCAGACCAAAACCGCGGCCGCGACAGCAGCCCTGTATTTCAAGATGGGGTACTCCTTGGACCGGCCGGCGAGCGGAAGTTAAGCGGCTTTACGGACGCGTCCGTTGCGGATGCAGGAGGTACACACGCGCACGTGCTTGGTACCGCCGCCAATTACGGCGCGCACACGGCGCAAATTCGGGTTCCACCGACGCCGGGTCACGTTATTGGCGTGGCTGATGTTGTTGCCGAAACTCGGCTTTTTGCCGCATAGCTCACATACCATTGCCATTACTCACTCCAACGGGGAAAAGTCCCACAGGTCGAGCATCTATGCTACCAGAGAACCCCCGGCCCGGAAAGCGATTTGAGGCCTTCCAGCGGCGGAAACCCCGTCTATCCTTATATATCGAGGGGTCCACCCGCGCTTTCCTGGGCTCAGTGGGTGGCCGAAAGCACCGCCACCCCGTACACCGGCAGGGTTACCGCCCGCTTCGTCCCGCCGTCGAGCACGTCGTTCATGGCACTGGGCAGCGCCACCGTTTGCTCCGCTTTCGACAGGTTGACCAGAATATAGACCGTTCCCCGCCCGCCGTACCGCGCCGTCACCTCCACGCCGTCCGGAACCGGCCCCAACGCCGGTTTCACCCCGCTGACCGCGGTCATCCATTTGGCCGCCTGGCGCATGCCCGCGTCATCCAGCCACGCCCCGATGTAGGTGATACGTCCTTTTCCCACCGCGCGAGTAATCGCCGCAGGCTGACCGTCCAGCCAGCCATTCGACTTCCCGTAACGCTCCAGCACCTCCACGTCCGCAGCTTGCGCGCTCAGCAATTCCGCCCACAACTTGCCGTTGCCCACGCCGAATTTGCCTTCCACCGGCACCGGATCGAGCAGCGCGTAGTATTGCTCCACGCGCCCGCCCAGCAAATCCGCGAGCGGCCCCGGTTGGCGCTCCGTCTGCAATCCGTTGTCTTCGTTTTTCATCGCCGAACGCTGGCCCAGCACCAGCTGCCCGCCGTTGCGGACGTATTCGATCAGATTCTTCGCCGCTTCGTCGGAGAGTACATTCAAGCCCGGCGCCACCACCAGTTTGTATCCGCCAAGCGCGGCAGTTGGGGGAACGACGTCGATCGATTGCGCGATCGCATGCAGCGGCCGGTAGTAACTGACGATCTCTTCCCGGGGATCGTACAAGTCATTGTGCTTTTGCCACTGAATCGCCCAGCGGCTGTCGTACGAGTGCAGGATCGCCACTTCCGATTTCGGTGAAGTGCCTGCCAGCGCCGGCCCGGCCTTGGCAAACTCCGCGCCAATCCGTTTCACTTCGTCGTAGAGCGGCACCGGCGTGCCGTCTGGCCCGACCACGGTGCCGTGATATTCCTCCTGGCCGTTGAGCGCGCTGCGCCACTGCCAGTAGCTCACCGCATCCGCGCCATGGCCCACGTCATGCCACGCCATCGCGCGCACCTCGCCCTTATCCAGCGAATTATTGATCTTGGCCCAGTTCACCGAGCCCGGCTGCGTTTCCATCACCCAGAAGTTTTTGCCTTTGAACCCGCGAGTCAAGTCGTGCGCCGCGCCATTCTCGGCCGCATCCAAATGCCCTTCTCCGATGTAGTCATCCCACGACGCCATATCCAGATCCTGCGCCACGGTGTAATGGTCGTAGCCGTCGAACCAACCCATCATGTTGGTGGTGATGAACTGGCGCGAATCGCAATTCGCGCGAATCACCTCCAATTGATTTTTCTGGTAGCTCCGCCAGGTATCGCTCACAAATCGCATCCAGCTCAACAGCAAACCCGGATTGCCGTAGCCAACCTGAATCGGAATCTGGTTCCAGTCGGAATAGGTCTCGCTCCAGTACGCGGTGGTCCATCGCGCATTCAGGTTATCGAGCGTTCCGTAGCGCGCCTTCAACCACTGCTGGAAATCGGCTTTGGTGGCTGGATCGAACGACACCTCCGAATACTCGTTGTCGATTTGCCAGCCCAGCACCCACGGATTGTGCCCAAAGCGCTTGGCCATTTGCCCGGCCATTTTGCGCGCCAGCTCGCGGTATTTGCGATTGTCCCAGTTGAATTGCTCCCGATTGCCGTGTTCGGCGCGAACGCCTTTATCGTCGATGAGCAGCGTCTCCGGATATTTTTGCGTAAGCCACGCGGGAGGCGCGGCGCTGGGAGTGCCTACCACGGTATAAATTCCATGCTTCGCCGCCGCGGCAATCGCGCGATCCAGCCAGTCCAGGTCGTACTGTCCTTCCGACGGCTCCATGCGGCTCCACGCGAATTCAGCCACACGCACCATGCGCACGCCGGCTTGCTGCATCAGCGCAAGGTCAGCGTCCCAACGCGACTCCGGCCACTGCTCCGGATACCATGCCGCGCCCAGCAAAAGAGGTGGCGGCGCGGGAACCGCCGTCTGGCTGGCAAGGCCCACCGGAACAAGCAAGCCCACCACCAGCAGCAGCGCCAGCGGCAACGCCGTCCACGGCCTCAAAATCTTGCGCACCATAGTTCCCATCGCTAATCCCTCCATGAAGGCCAGCATTTCCGCCGAATCATACTCCAGCAGGAAGCGGCGCACCCTCCCTTTCCTTTTTTCGCCGACGGATTCCTACCCGCGCGCGGCTATAATGGCTCGCTCGTCTCAAGCAACTACGAATCCTCACCCGGAAGCCAGAGCACGAGCTCCGGGCGACTCGCATGGACAAAGACACCGCACGGATCGAAGCTTTCAGCGATGGCGTTTTCGCGATCGCCATGACTTTGCTGGTCCTCGAACTCAAAGTCCCGCAAGTCCCGGCTGGCCTGGTTGGCCCATACACTTCCGCGATGCTGGAAACCGCCCTGCGCCAGCAGTGGCCGGCATACTATTCCCTGGTCACCAGTTTTCTCACCGTGCTCATCATGTGGATGCATCACCACACCATGTTCAAGCTGGTGCGCCACACCGATGCGCGCTTGCTGTTAATGAACGGACTGCTGCTGCTCGGCGTTACCATCGTTCCATTTTCCACCGCAATATTAGCCGCATATTTGTACACACCCGCGGCGCAGGGAGCGTGCGTGGCCTATGCGGGAACCTTCCTGATGATCAGCGTGGTCTACTTCCTGCTGGTTTACGTCGCGATTCAAGAAAGAATGCTGATCCCCCACGCTGAAGCCGCATTGGCGCGACTGAAAAACAGCTATCGTTGGGGCCCGCCGCTATACGCGTTCGCCACCATCGCCGCTTTCTACCGCGCATGGCTGTGCATGGGAATTTGCAGCGCGATGTGGATCTACTGGGGAGTGAGCATCTGCCTGAATCCGGAATCAAACCATCCGCCGAAAGCAGAATCCGAGCAGGAGTTGTAGCAAGCGGCCGCTCTTCTTACGGGCCACAACCTACGGTGCGGGGTTGGCGGTCAATGTCAGCGTGGTGGCAATCGGCGTAGCGCTGAGCGAAATTGCGCTGGAGGTGCTGCTGGAAAAGTTGGTGTCTCCGGCATAGCTACTATCCACCGCGTGTGTGCCGGATCCAGGGACCGCGATTCCCGATTCCGTGGCAGTGGCGGTTTGGGTAACCAGATCCAGCAAGATGCTCACCGTACCGCCGCCGTCATTCGCCGCCACAATATCGGGATTGCCGTCTCCGTTGAAATCTCCCACCGCTAAGCCGTCAGGACCGCTGCCAATCGCATAGGTCACCGCCGTCCCAAAGGTTCCTGCGCTGGTGCCCAGCAATACGCCGGCGTTGCTGCTGCCATAGTTCGCCACCGCCAGGTCCGGATTGCCGTCGCCATTGAAGTCTCCTACCGCTACCGCATCCGGACCGCTGCCGGTTGCATACGTGACCTGTGCGGCGAAGGTCTGCGCCAGAGTAGCTGCGCCAAGCATCGCCGATCCCACCACGTAGTTGATGTTGCTGGTATCGAGAAACGACACGCTCTCGTTCGGCGCGACGCTGGCGCTCCCTGCCTCCACCACCGTCCCGGTGAGCGTGTAGTTGCCTGCCGCGCCGGAAGAGGAAATGGTGGTGGACGTCGCACGGATTCCCGTGACGGTGAGCGTTTGCGCGGATGACGTGCTCGCGGCGTCTGCCGTGGTGGCAAGGAATTCGGCCAAGTAGCCGTGGCTGCCAATTCCGGGAATGAATTTCAGGCTTGCCGTTCCCGCTGAAGTCAATTGCGCGATGCCCAGGAGCGCCGCATTTTCGCAATCAGTGGCGCTCGCGTTGCAGAACATCACCCGGCCGGTGGTGACCGGCGTGGCGCCGGCAAGAACCGATGCCGTCAGCGTCACTGGTTCTCCGCTCGCGATGGAGGAAGAAGAGAGCGTGAGGGTGGTAGTGGTGGCCACTGGGGTTGCCCGCGCCTGCGGCGCCGTCCACACCACGCCCATGGCCAACGTCACAGAAATCCGGATGATGAGCGGATAGCAGCGACCTGCGCGGACTCGTCCGTCCACACCAGTGGCCTTTAAATGATTGCCGCGAATCATGCCGGTTTAAGCTGCAATCACCTCGCCATGCGTCCAACCCGTTTTCTAAGAGTTTTTAATGAGCAGGTCTTAGTAAGTGACGGCTGCCGCCGGCGAGAGGGATCTCGCCTCTATCCGATTGCGCGTCCGGTTATCACGCCCAGCCACACCGCGACGAATCCCACTACCACGCTGAGCGCCACATTCAGCCCGGCAATCAGAATTTCCCCATCCATGGCAACGCGCAGCGTCTCAAACTCAAACGTAGAAAACGTGCTGTACCCGCCGAGAAATCCGATCGGAATTAAGTACACCCAATTCGCGTTCCAACCGTTCCGCTGCCCCAGAAACGTCACCACCAGCCCAATCAAAAACGACGCCGTAATATTGATCACGAACGTGCCGTAGGGAAAGCGGCTGGGGATGCGTTCACTGACGTAGTTATGCACCCAGAATCGCAACACCGAGCCAATCGCCCCGCCAATCGCGATCATCCAGTATTTCGTCATCCCCGCGAGTCTGAACGTTTCCCGTGGAAGTTGTCAACGAGCGCCGTGCCGCGCGTCTCCCACGCGGCGCTTCCTTACTTAGAAACTTAGATCGGATAAGGCGTCGGGCTCCTCCGAATCGTGATCCACCGCAACTCGGTAAACTCCTCCAGCGCCGCCTTCCCCCCAAACCTTCCCCACCCGCTGCTCTTCACCCCGCCAAACGGCATCTGCGGCTCATCATGCACCGTCGATCCGTTGATATGGCACATTCCCGTCTCCATCCGCTCCGCAATCTTCATAGCCTTATTGATGTCGCGGCTGAAAACCGCCCCGGATAGCCCATACTCCGTGTCGTTCGCAATTCTCAAAGCTTCCTCAGAATTCTCAACCACCACCACCGATACCACTGGCCCGAACGACTCCTCATGATAAATGCGCATCGCCGGCGTCACTCCATACAACACCGTCGGCAAATAGCACGCCCCAGCCGCCTTCCCGCCGCACAGCACCCGCGCGCCCTGGCTCACCGCATCCGCGATCAGCGAATCCACCCGCTCGATAGTGGCCCGATTGATCACTGCGCCCACCTGCGTATCCATCTGCATGGGGTCGCCCGTTTTCAACGCCGCGGCCTTCGCCGCCAGCTTCCGTGCAAATTCATCCGCCACCGGCCGCTCCACAATAATTCGCTCGGTGGACATGCAGATCTGCCCCTGATTCATGAACGCGCCGAAACTTCCGGCCGCCACCGCCGCATCCATCTCCGCATCTTCCAACACGATCATCGGCGCCTTGCCGCCCAGCTCGAGCAGCGTCCGCTTCAAATGTTTGCCGGCCTTCTCCGCGATCAGCCGGCCGATTTTGGTGGACCCGGTAAAATTAATGCGCCGCGTTTTGGGGTGTGCGATCAACGCGTCCACCACCTCCGCGGCATCCTTGGGGGCGTTAGTGATCACGTTGATTACGCCGTCGGGAAATCCCGCCTCGCTCAGCACCGACGCGATCGCCAGGTGCGTCCCAGGAGATTCCTCGGACGCCTTAAGCACCACGGTATTGCCGTACGCCAGCGGAATCGCCACCGCGCGAAATCCCAGAATCAGCGGCGCATTCCACGGCGCGATTCCCACCACCACGCCCACCGGCTGGCGCAACGCCATCGCCCGCGTATCCGGCAGATCCGACGGTATGATTTCGCCGATCAGCCCATAGCTCTCCGCGGCCGCCTCGCGCAAAATCGCGGCGCTCAACATGCAATTGAACATTCCCCAACCGAACGTGCCTCCGGTCTCTTCGGTGATCAAGCGAGCCAGCTCTTCCTGGCGCGCCTCCAGCACGTTCGCCGCTTTCAGAAACAGGCTGCGCCGCATTCCCGGCGCCGAATTGCTCCACGCAGGGAACGCCGCGGCAGCCGCGTCCACCGCCGCCTCGACATCCGCGCGCCCGCTCGCCGGCACGTGCGAAATCGCTTCGCCCGAATATGGATTCTTCTTGGTGAACGTGCTCCGATCGACGGCGCCGCACCATCGTCCGCCGATAAACATTTCCTGATCGCGAATAGTTGCTGTAGGCATCGCTCCACGTCCTCCTGATTTTCCATCGCCCATGCGCATGCGCCTGCGTCGGGCAGCCCGAACTCGCATCCGATTTCGCGCTGCGTTTCCTAGATCCCGCTGATCGAACGCCCCAGCGACTGCGCGCTTTTCCTCAAGTGCGGAAGAATGCGGTGAATCATGTCCTCAGTCGAAAACCGCGCCGCGTGCACGCCCACGTTTATCGCCGCCGCCACGCGCCCGTCCGAGGCGGCCACCGGCACCGCGATTGACCTCAGCCCCAACTCCAGCTCTTCATCCACCAGCGCGTAACCATCGCCCGCCACTCGCTTGATGATTTCCGCGAAGCGCGATTTGTCGGTCACCGTTCGCGGCGTAAACGCTTTCAGTTCCACCCGCGCCAGGAATGCCGCGAACTCATCTTCCGGCAGCGCCGCCAGCATCACCCTTCCCATCGAAGTGCAAAATGCGGGCAACCGCGTCCCCACCGCCACCCCGATCGACATCACCCGCGACATCGCCGAGCGCGCCACGTAAACGATCTGATCGCCGTCCAGCACGCTCATCGAGCTGGATTCGTGCAGCACCTCGGTCAGCCCTTCCAGCACAGGTTGCGCGACCGTGGGCAGGGAAGAGGACGACAAATACGAAAACCCCAGATTCAATATGCTGGTCTTCAGCCGGAACACTCGCCCGCGCGCTTCCGCATATCCCAGCAGTTCCAGCGTCAGCAGCAGACGCCGCGCCGCGGCTCGCGAAAACCCGGTGTGCCGCGCCACGTCCGCCACTGTCAATCCCTCCCGGCGGGTATCGAACGCCTCGATCACTTTTAAGCCGCGCGCCAGGGACAGTACAAAATTGGGATTGCCGATAAACTCGTTCAGGTCGTTGTGAGGTTGGTGTGCGCCGCCGGTGTTCGCAATGCGCGGCTTGGTGGAACGGCCAGTTTCCGGTTTCATGATATCGGCCTCGCTAAGCGAGCGAATCGTCGCCAAAGCAGTCACTGTACCGGGATGGTGCACGATAATCGCACGATTGTGCAGAATTCGCAATTTCTCCTTGACTCCTCCCTCTCTCTTCCGGTATAGCTCCCGCAATGCATACTTGTTAATTCTCAATATCGATTTTTCGCAACTCTCCACACTGGCTCGATCCGCTTGGCGCATGGGGGGATGTCACATGAACTCTCGTTCCATGGTTTTTGCGATGTTTCTGGTGGGATCGCTTCTTCTCTTCGCCACCCTGGGGCACGCTCAGGTCGGCACCACCGAGGCCCAGCTGAACGGAACAGTGGTCGATCAAACCGGTGGCTCGGTGAGCAAAGCCATAATTGCGCTTCGCAACGCAGACACCAACCGCTCCAACACGGTCGCCTCCAACGACACCGGCTATTACATTTTCACTAACATCCCCCCCGGTAGATATGAGTTAACCGTCGCGTTCACCGGCTTCTCGAAATACACCCAGACCGGCATCGACCTGCGCGTCGGCCAGATCGCCACGATCGACGTCACCCTCACCGTCGCTGCTACCGGCCAGCAGGTGATCGTGAATACCGAAGCGCCGGTGATCGAGCCCACCCGCACCGAAGTGAGCCAGGTGATTGACACCCAGCAGATCAACAATCTGCCCATCAGCGGACGCCTGTTTACCGACTTTGCGCTGCTGTCCCCGGGCGTCGCTACCGGACGCACCAGCCTGCAATCCACGCTCACCGATCCATCCACCACCAGGATTTCGTTTGGCGGCCAGCGCGACTTAAACAACATGGTTACCGTCGACGGCGCGGACAACATCAACACGTCCACCGGTTCGCAGCGGGCCACGCCGTCGCAGGAAGTGGTGAGCGAGTTTCGGGTGGTCAACAACGGGTACTCCACCGAGTACGGGCGGTCCCTGGGCGGGATCGTCAACATCATCACCAAATCCGGCGGAAACGATTTCCACGGCACGATCTACGATTATTTCCAGAACAACGCGCTCGATAACCGATCGCCTTTGCAGCCTTCGCCGCAGGCCGACGTGCTGCAGGAAAATCAATTCGGGGCGACCGCCGGCGGCCCGATCCAAAAAGACAAAACGTTTTTCTTTATGAACTATGAAGGGCAGCGCCGCGCGCAGTCGCCCACTTACCCGGGAGTATTTTTTGCGCCGGTGGATCCCGGAGTAGCGGGGTTATTCCCTGCGGGCACTAACAATCTGGAAGCGGTGAATATCGTCAAACAAAGTTTCGGGCTTGCGCCGGAAGACCTGAACCTCCTGCAGGCGTCGGACATCGATAACGGCTTCGTCAAAGTGGACCACGAGTTCAACGCCAACAACCGCCTTTCCCTGCGCTACTCCGTGCAGGACGCGCGCGATACCAACATGCTGGTGGGAGCCACTCTGGACGGCGGCGGCATCGGCGCGCCCAGCAGCGGCCACAATGGATACCTGCGCGATCAGGCCGCGGTGGGAACGCTCACCACCAACATTACGCCGAACCTGGTCAACTCGCTGCTGGGTCAATACGCGCGGCGCAACTACGGTTTCCCTGGAGATACCGGGCAGCCCAATCTCGACGTCCCCAATCTTCTCCTGTTCGGCCATAATTTCGGCGCCTTCGACCGCTACAACGAAACGCGCATGGAATTTTCTGACACCGTTTCCTGGGTCAAGGGCAAGCACTACCTCAAGTTCGGCGCCGATACCAACTACATCCGGAATTTCGTCATCTGGCCGGGATTCACTCCCTCCCGCAACATTTTCCCCAGCCTGGATGACCTGCTCTCGTCCGCTCAGGGAGGCTGGGGCGCCACGCCTTGCCAACCCCCGCTCACTGGCCTCACCGCGCCGTGCATCGCCGCATTTTTCTGGGGCGCGCCCATCGGACCGGGACCGTTCGATCCCACCGCGTCGTCGCCTTCGGTGCCCACCACCTGGCAGAACGCGTATCTTCCCTCGGAGCAGAGCAATTTCGATATCAGCATCCACCACGGTGAATACGGATTCTTCGCGCAGGACCAGTATCGCCTGACCCCGAAAATAACCGTCAACTACGGCCTGCGCTGGGATTTTGAGAGCGGCCTGGGAACCTACGTGAACCCCGATTACCGCAGCTTCTCGCCGCGCTTCGGCATCGCCTACTCCCCCAATCCGAAAACCGTGATTCGCGCCGGCTTTGGAATTTTCTACGACACCTACAGCTTGTCGTTCTTCTTCGTCGCCGGCCCGCAGCGTCCGCCGGTAATTCCCAACCTGCCCCTGGCCGCAAACCAGAACACCGGCACCTACCTGCTGAACACCTTGGCCATACCTACGCCGTGCGTCCTGGCTGGATGCCCGCCCAATCCCTACGCTCCATTCACGCCGCCGGGCACGGTAATTCCGCCGCTGGTCGATGCCGCGTTTGAAAACCTGATTAGCTCGGGTTCCTTCCCAGCCAATTCTCCTTACGTCCAAGGCGGCACGGAGGTTGATCACAATCTCCGCGAACCCTATTCCGAGCAGTCCAGCTTTGAAATCGACCGCGAAATCGGCAAGGGATTTTCGGTTACCGCCGGCTATCTTTGGGTTGCCGCGCACAAACTGGTTCGCCCGATCGACCTCAACGTCGGTCCGCCGATCGGCACCGAAACCGGCACCAACAAAGACATCTACTCGTTCCAACTCGATGAACCTGGCATCACCCCGCCGCCTTTTGGCACCGGCGGCACCGGCGGGATTTTCTACTACACAGACTCCACCGGAAATTCCTCCTACAACGGCGGCACCCTGCAAGCCATGGAGCGAGTGGGAAAATTTCTCACCTTTAACGCCAACTACACGTTTTCCAAGGTGATCGATAACGGCACCTTCACCACGTTCGTCAGCACTCCGCAATCCAACGCGCAGCGCAACCTCGAGCGCGCCCTTTCCAACCAGGATGTGCGCCAGCGCTTCGTCGCCAACTTCGTGGTCACCGCGCCGCAGAGCTCTTTCCTCCGCAACTTTGATTTCAGCAGCATCATCACCGCGCAATCCCCTCGGCCGTTCACCGTATTCGTCGGCTTCGACGCCAATAACGACGGAAATCCGGTTACCGACCGCGTAGGAACTTTTGGCCGCAACACCTACTTCGGTGAGGACGAAAGGGTGTGGGATATGCGGATCTCGCGCATGATTCATTTCCCGGGCGAGCGTTACAAAGTGCAGATCATGGGCGATATTTTCAATACGCTTAACCGCGCCAACTACGACGAGGTCTACACCGTCTACGGCGCCCCCGATCTGATCGGCGCCGCGATCCCGCATCACTACGGCGACGGCGTAACCGACCCGGCCAACTCCAGCTTCGGCACCCCCAGAACAGCCCTGAATCCGCGCCAATTCCAATTGGCCGC
Organism: uncultured Acidobacteriota bacterium; assembly: GCA_963725655.1. Classification (GTDB taxonomy): domain Bacteria; phylum Acidobacteriota; class Terriglobia; order Acidiferrales; family UBA7541; genus CAVRXT01. The sequence goes on from CAVRYY010000003.1 coordinate 326,928, forward strand.
GAAGTTCATCTTCTAGCAACGGGTTCTGACCTAGCCGTAGAAGTCGCCGGTGGGGGATTTCTGACTTAGCCGCAGAATTTGCCGGCGTGGGTATCTGACTTAGCCGTAGAAGTCGCCGGTGGGTGCCCCACACGTCGGGTTTACGTGTGGGTTCTTGACGTAGCCGTTGAAGTTGCCGCTGTGGGGTTTCTGCCTTCAGGTTCCACGGTTCTACGCCGTTATCTTTTCCGGGTGCCCCACTCTTCAAGTCTGCCGCAGCGCCGCCTCTGCGCGAAGGCAGACGAGAAGGGTGGGCGTCCAGACCTTACCAGTAGAAAGTAAGTGCGCCACACACCCGGGTTCCCGCAAGCGCGTCGCCCACCGTTGCGAGCATCGCACCAGCCAGCCCAGCCGCTAACTCTTTCGCCGGTCCGGGCTCGACTCCACCATCCCGCAAGCCGCCAGAAAAACCACAATCGCCCCGCCGGACGCGATCCACAAAGGCGCCGCCAGCCCATACCGATCCGCCACCGACCCAGCTACCGCCGGACTAAGCGCCCCGCCAAATATCTCCCCAAATAAAGTAGCCAACCCAATCGCCGTAGCCGCAAAACCCACCGGCGCAGTCTCCGCCGGAATCAGCACAATCGCCAACGCCGCGATCCCCTGGCCTCCATTGGCAATGAACCCGGTAGCCGCCATCAGCCACGGATGCGCGATCAGAAATTCGCTGCGATACGTCAGCGGCACGATCGCCGAAAGCAGCCCCAGGAAAATCAAGACCGGTTTTCTCCCCACGCGATCCGAAAGCGCGGGGAAAATAAATCCCCACAGAAATCCCCCCAGTCCGCTCGCTCCGATCACCAGGCCCGCGAACGCCGCCGAATTTCCGGATACCTCGGTGATATACAGCGGTGCAAACGCGTTCATTACAAAAAGCCAGGTCATAAATCCCGCGGCGGCGATGCAGCACAACCAGATATTCCGATAGCGCAGGACCAGCAGGTAGTCTTTCCAGGAGGGCGCCCGGTGATGCGCCGCCACGTCAGCCTCCAGTCGCGGCTCGCGCAGAAATTTCCAAATCAAGATTCCCAGGATCAATCCGGGTATGCCGGTAATAAAAAACGCGCCTCTCCATCCAATGCGTGTGGCCACCTGGGTGGTAAGCACCGGCGCCACCGCCAGTCCGACCAGCGCCGCCGCGCTCACTACGATTCCCACGTTCCGCCCGCGGCGCTCGGGACTAGAAGAGGCTTCAATCGTCGCCGTGATCGTGGACCACGTTGGCCCTTCCGCCAGCCCCATCAGTGACCGCACCGTAAAGAACTGCGCGAACGTCTTTGCGATTCCAGAAACCCACGACAGCGCGGAGAAAACAAAAACCGAAGGAATCAGCACCGGCCGCCGGCCCACGCGGTCTGAGACGATCCCAAAGACCAAGCCGGAAACCGCCCAAGCCAGCGCCAACGCAGACACCAGCAGCCCCACTTGCGCATGGGTCAGGTGCAATTCAGGCACGATGAACGGCGCCAGGTACACCAGGCTCATGCGGTCCAGAAACACCGTCCCCCAAGTGAGGAAGAGCAGCGCCACCAGCCCGGTTTCGTAATTGAGGAATCGTTTCAAAGGAGCCGCACAGCGAGGTATTCGTTAATCGCACTCCCGCGCGACAACGACGCGAGGAACATACACACCCGAACTTTCGGCGTCAATCCCGATCTCCGCGGAATCGCCTGCAGCCACCCCGCCAATTGGGGTATAGTTTTGTTGGTCTAATTGACTGTTGAATCTACCAGTGGCTGCGAAATTTCGGCCCAAAAGGACTCCACGATGAAAAAGGAAACTACTTCAGATTCCAAGATTTCCCGCGAAAAATTGATCGAACTATTGAACGAGGATTTGGCGCGTGAATATCAGGCCATCATCTCTTACGTGATCTATTCCCAGGTTTTGAAGGGCGCCGAATACATGAACATCGCCGGCGAACTGGAAGTGCATGCCACCGAAGAGCTGAAGCACGCCCTGATTATTTCCAACCAGATCGATTACCTGGGAGGCATGCCGATCAACGTACCCAAGCCGGTGCGCACCTCCGAAAAGGCCAAGGACATGCTCCAGTTCGACCTGGAAAACGAGACGGAAACAATTCGCCAATACCGCGACCGCGTAAAGCAGACCGATGACATGGGCGAATATGCCATATCCGAGCACATCCGCGAAATCCTGATGGACGAACAGGACCACTTGATCGCGCTGGCGACTGCCTTGGGCAAAGACGTTCCAAAGATCTAGCAGTTCGTCGTACGGTTCTACGCTCTTGTCCTTTCCGGGTGCCCCACTCTTCCCCGCGGTTTGGGGAAGGGTGGGCGTCCAGACGCAGCCGTAGAAATTTCGTGCCCACAAACCCAGTTCGCGCTTTGCGAATTTTGTCCTAAGGTCTTAGCCCGCCAATCGAAATGGAACACTCCTTCACCTGCCCGCATTGTGGCGAAGAAATTTCGATGGTCCTGGACCTCTCGGTTCGCCGCCAGAGCTACGTGGAAGACTGCGAAGTCTGCTGCCGACCCATCGAGATTACCTACTCCGTGCAAGACGACGAGCTAGCCAGCTTCAACGCAAAAACCCTCGAGTAATGCCCCCCGCCGCGATGCGCGGCTCCGTTGTCGGAGGCCCGACACACCCGTGTCACTCGAATCGAACAGCCGCCCGGCGTCATCATAAATAAAGTTGCCATCTACCGCCGAACTGGCGCGGCTGGTGTACTGTAGATGCTGTTCCGTGGCTGCAATTACGTGCGCACAGCAAGGCGCCTTTGCGGTCCGATCATCGGTGGGGGAAACAATGCCGGAAGTATCGAAAGACAATATAGCCAAGATGAAAGTCTTTGGAACGTCAGGCTCGGCGGAAGCCTACGCGATCCGCGATTTCTTTCATCGCAGCAGTGTGCCGCTGGATTGGTTTGGACTTTCCACCGATGCCGAAGCGGTATCCCTTGCGGGTGTCGCCAACCTCAGAGATCCCCGGCTGCCAGTTTGCATCTTCCCGGACGGCACTCGCCTCGAGCACCCCACGCTTCGCCAGATCACTGAGAAGACCGGTTGCTTCAAAACTCCTACCCAGGCGGAGTACGATCTGATCATCGTCGGCGCCGGTCCCGCCGGCCTGAGCGCCGCCGTCTCCGCGGCGTCCGAAGGCCTCAAAACCGCGGTGATTGAACGCTACGCGGTGGGCGGACAAGCGGGCAGCACCTCCAGGATCGAAAACTATCTCGGCTTTCCGGATGGCATTAGCGGCGCGGATTTGGCCCTGCGCGCACGCGAGCAGGCCAAAAAATTCGGAGCGGAGATACTGATCCTGCGCGAAGGCGTCGACGGCGATTTCACTCCCGGCAGAGGCATCGCCTACATGGCCGACGGCACAAAACTGATAATGCACGCAACCATCAGCGCCACCGGAGTCAGTTACCGCAAGCTGGGTCTTCCTAATGAAGACCGCTTCAGCGGCGCGGGACTCTATTACGGCGCAGGCGCGAGCGAAGCCCAATTTTGCAAGAACCAGCAGGTCTTCGTCGTCGGCGGTGGAAATTCCGCGGGCCAGGCCGCCATGTATTTTTCGCAAACCGCGAGCAAGGTGACCGTGGTAATTCGCGGAGAAGGCCTGAAGGAGACCCTTTCCCAATATCTCGTCGATCGAATTGAGGCGTCTCCGAAAATCGAGGTGCTCACCCAAACCGAAGTCACTGCTCTTCACGGCGACGACGTACTGCGCGGCGCCACACTCACCTACAAGCCCACCGGGAAGCAGCAGGATTACGACACGTCGTATCTTTTTCTATGTCTTGGCGGCGCGCCGCACACCGAGTGGGCCGCCGAACACGGCATTGCCCGCGACGAGCAAGGCTATCTGATCACTGGACCCGATTTGGAGCGATACCCCAACCACAAAACAAACTGGCCGCTCGACCGCGAGCCGTATTATCTGGAAACCAATATGCCCGGATTGTTCGCTGCCGGCGACGTGCGCCACGGCTCGGTGAAGCGCTGCGCGTCCGCGGTAGGCGAAGGCGCCATGGCCGTTACATTCGTGAACCGCTATCTGGCGCATCTCTAATAGCAGCTTCAGCGCCGATTTCAGTTAAGGATCTAAGATAGGGAGGGAAGCACATGAACTGCGCGCACATGAATCAGATTCGCAAAGTCACACCGCACACTCACGGCTGCGAGGAATGCCTGAAAGTGGGCGACACCTGGGTCCACCTGCGCCTATGCCTGGAATGCGGCCACGTCGGCTGTTGCGATTCGTCGAAGAACACCCACGCCACCAAGCATTTTCACCTCACCAAGCACCCCATCATGAAATCGTTCGAGCCCGGCGAAAATTGGGGCTGGTGCTACATCGATGAGATGGAAGTCGACGTCTAGTCCGCCGCCGAGTGGTTGCGGCCGTCGCCGTTCCGCGGGGCACAAAAAATTCCGGTCCCATAGAACGCCAATCCGTGCCATATTGCGGGCATGAGCGATCCACAAATTTGGCCGGAATTGCCGTTGAACGAATGGCTGGCGACTTACCAGACCCTCCAGCTATGGACCCAGATCGTCGGCAAGATTCGCCTGACGCTCAGCCCGAAAGTGAACCACTGGTGGAGCGCGTCTCTCTACGTCAGTCCCCGCGGCCTCACCACCTCCACCGTCCCGTACGGCTCGGAAGCCTTCGAAATCGAATTCGATTTCATCGAACATCAACTCGAAATTCGCAGCAGCACCGGCCAGCGCAAATCCATCGAACTCAAGCCCGAAACCGTAGCCACTTTCTACGACCAGGTGCTCTCCGCGCTGCGCGGGATGGGCTTCGACGTAGCTATCAACACCAAGCCGCAGGAGCTTCCCAATCCCATCCTTTTCGACCGCGACGTTCAGCACGCTTCGTACGATCGCGAGTACGCTCACCGCTTCTGGCGCATCCTGCTCGAAGCCGACATGGTGATGAACGAATTCCGCTCCCGCTTCATCGGCAAATGCAGCCCGGTTCAATTTTTCTGGGGCAGCTTTGACCTGGCCTGCAGCCGCTTCTCCGGCCGTCCCGCTCCTCCGCGCAAAGGCATCATCACCAGCGAAGCGTATTCGCACGAAGTAATCAGCGCCGGCTTCTGGCCAGGAGGCGCCGCGATGGGGCCAGCCTTTTATTCCTATACCGCGCCGGCGCCGGCAGGGTTAGGCGATGAAAAGGTAAAGCCCGCCGCAGCTTTCTGGAGCAAGGAAATGTCGGAGTTCTTCTTGATGTACGACGATGTGCGCCGCGCAGAATCCCCGCGCGCCATGCTCCTGGATTTTATGGAGAGCACCTACGCCGCCGGCGCAAAACTAGCCAACTGGGATCGCGCCGCACTGGAGCGACCGCCCGCAGCAAAATCCAGCGACCATCCCTAGGCCCCTGGCCGCGATAGCGCGCCCGGGAATTTCTTCGCCAGTTGTGGCCGTCACCATCGGCGATTAGCGCGCGGCGCACTTCAGATCTGTGCGCTCATAAAATGCCCCAGCCCTCCGCCCACGCGCAGTCCATCCGCGCGATCCCTAAAGTACCGCGCGTTAATTTCGTCGGTCCCCAAATCCTCCGTCCGCGAAAACCCAATCCGCCGCAGTTCAGCCGCCAGCGCCGCCGGCTCAAAGAAAGTCCGAAACGGTTCCCCGGCCGCCGCCACTCGCTTCGACAAGTAATCGAACGCCAGCTTCTGTTTCCAATTCAAGCATTCCCGCGGTATCCCGTAATCGAAGACCACTCCGCCGCCCGCTGGCGTAGCGGCGATGAAACGAAATGTCGACGTCACCGCATCCGCCGTTAGATACGGCGTCACGCCCAGCCAGGAAAAGAAAGTGGTCACCCGCGCGTCGAACCCCGCCTGTTGCAAACCGTCCGCAAGCGACTGCCGTTCGAAATCCACCGGCGCGTACCGCAGCGATGCGGGAATGGGAATGTTCGCCGCGGCCAACCGCTCCTGTTTCCAAACCTGCGTAGCCGGATAATCCACCTCGAAAACGCGCAGCGCAGCTTCCCCATAAGGATTCCGGTAAGCAAACGTATCGAGGCCCGCCCCCAGAATCACGAACTGCCGCGCCCCGCGCGTCATCGCGCCAGCCAACTCGTCTTCCGCAAACCGGCTGCGCCCCACCATAAACGCGCGCATGTATCGCGAAGCTCGCGCCGCCAATCGGGAAGTGGACGCGCGCAGCTCCGCCTCCGCCGCGGCGCCAATGATCGCAAGCGCAATGGGATCGTCGAGTACTTTAGGGTGATCGAGGATTTGGTGCGCGGCGCGCCGCATAGCTACGCGCTGCGCCGTAGCGCTGGGCCGGGACTCTCTCATCCGCGCTTCAGAAAAGCATCCGCTCCGCCGGCAGCACCGCCAGCGGCAAGCCCTCAATTTCCAGCATGCGCGCCTTGGTGTCGCGTCCACCATGCGCAGAAAATCCGCCAGACTTCCCGCCCGCCGCCAGCACGCGATGGCACGGCACAATCAGCGGAATCGGATTTGCCCCCAGCGCCCGCCCAACCGCCCGCGCCGCACCAGGCTCTCCCACGATCTTGGCGATCGCGCCGTAAGTGCTGGTCTGCCCCGCGGGAATTTTCCGCGCCGCATCGTAGACCAATCGCGCAAACGCGCCGGCCGCCTGTAAATCCAGCGTCACGTCCCGAAAATCCTGCGGCTCACCCAATAAATGTTTTCGCACTCGCTCGATGATCCGCAAAACATCGGCCGGCGGCGAATCGGCCCTTAGCGCTCCGGATTTTCGCGCGATTCGCGACTCCGCAATCTGCGCCGAAGCTTCCGGAAGCTGAAAGAACGTAACCGCATGCGCCGCGTCCACCGAATTCCCAGTTTCGCGCCAGGCAATCCCGCACACGCCCAGCGCGGTTTCAAACAAGCAGTACCCGGCGCGCTGTTCCACCGCTGCTCCGGTTTCGCTCGCCAGTTGTGTGGCAGCTTTCATTTGCAATTCCTTTTCGCGAGCGCCGCTAATCAACCATGGCGGTGGAAATGTCGATCGTCTCTAGAATCCGCTTCGGCGCGCCCCGCTTGGCGACCGCGACCATCGCGCGCCCCAGCTGCTCCGTAGTGGTCACCTGCGCCGGAAACAGCCGCTGCAATAAAGGATACAGCGGAGTCACCACCGCGTACATCGCGCGATACCACCCCGTCTTCGACCGAATCCCGTGCATCGGCTGAATGTATCCGGGCCGAAACATGTACGCCGCCTTGAACGGCATCCGCAGCAGCTCATTCTCGGTCTGCCCCTTCACCCGCGCCCACATACTCCGCCCGCGCTCGGTGCTATCCGTCCCGGCGCCCGACACATAAATAAACGTCATCCCCGGATTCCGCTCCACCACCGCCCGCGCCGCGGCGATCGTCATGTCGTACGTCAGTCGCCGGTATTCCGCCTCCTTCATCCCCGCGGACGAAACGCCCAGACAAAAGAGGCAAGCGTCGTACCCCGCCAACTGCTCCGCGATCGGCGAGAAATCAAAGAAGTCGCGATGCACGATCTCGCGCACCTTCGCATCGCGCACCCCAGTCGCGCTGCGCGTAATCACCAGCACGCCGGCAACCTCAGGATCGAGCAGGCATTCCCGCAACACGCCCTGCCCCACCATCCCGGTCGCCCCAAAAAGAATAATGTTCATGTACCCTTCGCGCGGATTAGGTTTCTCGGTCGTTGGTGTTCTGCGCCGCGTGCTAACGCCGCCGGCGCTGTGGACAAATGCCGCCGCCGCTGCTATCGCAGCGCTGCCTTTGCCGTTGGTGTTCTGCGCCCCGTGCGAACGGACGCGTGCGAACGCTGGGGTGTTGCCTACAAATGAGAAACGATGAACAGCCCGCAGCCAATCGCCACCAAATCTTCCACCAGCGCGATGTACAAGTCTTTTACGCCGAGCGCCTGCACGATGCTCTTCCGAATGTGGTAACCGGCAAGCGCGCCGGCCAGACAACCCACGATCCCCAGCACGATCCCCAACCACAGCGCCTGCCCGCCGCCCACCGCCATTGCCGCCCCGCTCAACCCGCCAAACAGAATCCGCGGAGCCAGCCCGCCCGGCGCCAACCGGCTAGGCGTTTTCGGCAACTTGTCGTTCACGATTTCGCCGATCGCCGCGAGCGTAAAAATCGCCACCGCGATGATCGATCCCATGAACGAAAGCGGCGTCCCATGCAAGTTGATCCAGCTCAGGTGCGCCGCCCAAGCCACCACCGCAGGCGCGGTAATGGCCCGCAGCCCGGCGATCACCCCAATCGCAAACGCCAGCAGCAATACATGTGACCCATTCATCGACGATCTCCTTGTAGCCGCGTATCGAATCCCGCTAGCGGGATTCCCGGCCCATGCGTTGAATCTGCAGTTCCACGTGGCACAGTCAATCTGGCTGTGCACAACTCCGGGAAGCTTTCCCCGTCCCGCAAAGCGGGATCCCGCGGTGCGGGCTCCCCCTTGCCTCGTCCTTCCGCGCCCGGTGCAAACGGCCGGCGCTACGCGGAATCCCGCAGCGTCTCCGCCAGGAACCAGGTCCGCCGCTCGGTCTGATCGATCCAATTCTCGATCAGACTCGCCGTCGCCACATCCTTATGCTCCTCGCACACCTCATGCGCCGCCCGCAAATACGCCGTCAGCTGCTGGCTATCCGAACGCAGCTCCGCCAGCATCTCCAGCGGCTCCACAAACTCCTCGCTGTTATCCTTCAGCCGCTGATATTTCGCCACCTCGCCCACCGAATGCAGGGTAGTCTCCCCGATCTTGCGCGCGCGTTCCGCGATGTCGTCGGTCATCGCAAACAACTGGTCGGCATGCTCGTCCAGCAGCAAATGGTAATCGCGAAAATGCCGCCCGCTCATGTGCCAATGAAAATTCTTAGTCTTCAGATACAGCGCGAAGACGTCCGCCAGCAGCGGACGCAGCTCCCGCCCAATTTCCGCCGTCCCCTTGTGCCCCAGGTCGCTAGGATTATCCGCAGGCGCCTTCTTCCGCGCCTCCACCGCCGCCGTCCCTCCATTCTTCATCGCCATAAAAACCTCCTCCATCCAGCAAAAATTTATCCCAGTCCCACGAGTCGCTGCAGTCTCCCGCGGGATGCTTTCCCCGTCCCGCGAAGCGGGATCCCGCTTCGCGGAATCATCCGCTATGCGTGGCCCGCCGCAACTCACCGGCCCGCCGTCACTGGCGGACCAGATCGCCTACCAACCGCGCCGCCCCGCTCGCGCGGTCCGCCGCCGCTCCCCATCTTTCTACACCCTCCCGCCGTCGCAGCACAACCATTCCCAGGCCGCCCGCAGCGCCGGCACCCCTGCCTGCGCGTGGCACAACCATTCTTGGTTCTGGGTTGGTCGCCTGGGTCTGGTCGCCTGGGTCTGGTCGTGGGTGGCGCACCCTCCTCTTTGATGGTGCGGATGGATGTTCCACCTTTCGCCCCAGTAAAACGGAAATTTGCCGGGATTCGGCAAATTCCCGTCGTTCATTTTCAAGCACATCCCAGGGACTATACTGGCTTGGTACTGTTTTGGATTTTCCTCCCTTTTAGCTTCTTGGGTGGCGCACCCTCCTCTGTGAGGGTGCGGACTGATGTTCCGCCTTTGCCCCAGTAAAACGGAAATTTGCCGGTATTCGGCAAATTCCCGTCGTTCATTTTCATTCACATCCCAGGGACTATACTGGCCTGGTACCGTTTAGATTTTCCCTGGGTGGCGCACCCTCCTCTTTGAGGGTGCGGATCGTAGTCTTTGACCTTAAGAAGCGGCAAGCAACAGCTGAAGAAAATGGCCCGCCTTTCGCCCCCAGCAAGATAGAAATTTGCCGGGATTCGGCAAATTCCCGTCGTTCATTTTCATACACATCGCAGGGACTATACTGGCTTGGTACTGTCCATGTTTTTAGCGCCGCCGGCCTTGCGGCTCGGGCGCCCCAGGTGTCGATTTCACACCTGGGTTCTCCACGTTCTTGACTTTGCCCTGCAACGCCCCCGCGACCGTTCCCGAAAATCCGCCTTTTGCCCAACAGAAAACAGCAATTTGCCGGGATTCGGCAAATTCCCGCCGTTCATTTTCAAGCACATCCCAGGGACTATACTGGCTTGGTACTGTTTCGGATTTTCCTCCCCTTTAGCTTCTTGGGTGGCGCACCCTCCTCTGTGAGGGTGCGGATTGTGGGTCTGGCCGTCCGGCCCCGGCTGTCCGCCCAACAAAAATCCCACCCGGCCGATTCCGTTGCGTCCCTAATTTCCGCCCCTTTTGGCGACATCTTATTACCCAGTGCGGCCGCCGCTGCGCGAGGGTCCGGCCGTCCGTCCAACAAAAATTCTACGCCGGCCCATCTGTCGCCACCCCGCTTGGTTCCATTTGACCACCTCTGTCCGCCGAGTGGTTTTTCCCCCGGCGACCCTACCATTCCGCGCAGACCAACAAAAGAGATCGTTCCTGTGGACGCCCGTCCGCCCACCCCGCCGCGCTGGCCCAACCACCCCAGTAGCGCAAACGCCGCCCTTGAGACCTACGCCCGGAAAGACATCCGACGCGCTGAGATAGTCGTCAATCGAGCGCAACCGGTTATCAGCGAGCATCGACTCTCTGTCGCCACCCCTTTCGTAGTTCTCCCTGCTGGCCCCGCAGTTCACGCAACGGACACCGTCCCAAGCGTGCTCCACTCGCCCGAATCGGATGTTGCCTTCAGGGTTGTCGAAGGCTTCGCACACGGAATATTTCCCGTTGGCGGTCTTGGAACAGTACAGGGACCTCCGCGAGAGTAAGGCAGTCAATTCCGTGATGGCGAGTCCGAATACCTGATTCTTGAAGATGTGGTCTAGCCGCTTCTGGCGATTTGCAATGTACTTCTCCAGTCCTTTGTCGAGGCGCTTAACGATTTCTCGGAGGAACACGCCTGATTTACAGCCTGGGTCAAGAAAGGTGCTTTTCTTGTCGCTCCAGAGGTCCGCGGGGAGCACGTCAAGAATCTGGTTCACCAGTTGCGGCGGCGTGAAGACCTCGTCGCTGCTGAGATTCGCGATGCAGCTCAAAACGTCCGGCTTATAGTTATGCTCCGACACGGGCGATCTCCAAGAAATGGATCGGGGTATATTCCCTTACCGGAGTGGGGATAAAGACGTGCTCACCAAGGTCGGAGAAAAGGGGCAACTGCTCCTCGCTGTCCAAACCAGGGAACAAAGGGGCTTGCATGGCCCCCTCATGACGAAGCAATTCGCTAAACGCGAAGTCTCTCCTTTTCAGCATGCTCCCGTTGACCGGCGACCATTCCGAAAAGACGATATGGCCCGGCTTCTCACCTACTGTCCTGAGCGTCAAGGCGTCCCCCCAAATGATGTTCCGCTCAAGGATGAACCTTACCGCCTCGCGGCACGCTTCCTTCCCAGCGCCTTTGAACAGGCGCGTGTAGTTTAAATCAAATATTTCGAAGAGCCTTCGTCGGCAATCGCGGACATTGTCAGGCAGAATATCAATGCCGTAGATCGAGGACACGGCTAGGACGGCATAGCGCTCATAGTCCAACTGGGACTTACCGTAGCGCTTGTCAACAACCGCCAACTTACGGTCCAGAATGACCGTCAGAAAGTTTCCGTCGCCACAAGCAGGTTCGAGGAACCGGGAGTCGATTCGTTCCGTTTCCCGCTTCACTAGATCAAGCATGGCATTGACCTCGCGTTGCCCGGTCAACACCTCGCCATGATTCGAGACTCGCTCTTTCGTTCTAACCTGCGCAGCTTGCATCGATGTTTTATGCCTTCAGAATCTCCGAGATCTATCCGGCATTCGTTCACAAGTCTTCGTAGCTACCGGTTCGGAGTCTTGGCGTTAAGCTTCGCACAAGAGCCGGTTTAGAGCGAGTTGCCGTCCTCTTCCCTCCGCGCTGTATACCTGCAATCGTTAAACCGAACATAAGCGCTTCAAGCTCCGATAGAGGGATGCATTCTTTTGGCCACATTTGAGCGAGAGAATCCGTCCCGACCCAAAACGGCAAATATTTTTTGGCAAGACCAGGAATCGGATTCGGTTCTTGCGTGCGGAATTTTGATTTTGGAAACTTGAATGCAGAGCATTTCGATAGCCAATCGGACAGAATCCGACAATCGGCATCACGCGGCAACAACACTATTAAGGCCGGTGAGACCCCTTATTTTACACTTGCTTTCGATCTTGGTCAGCGTGGCGCGAAAAATTGCGAATTAAAAGCGTTAAAACGCCGATCCACAGGAATGATCCCTTCCCGCCGCTCGCGCAGAATGCTAGCTTTTCCCAGAGATGAGGACGCTGGACGAAAATCGAGGCTGGGGAATGGCCGAGGGTTGGAGTTTTGTTGGACGAACGGGCAGACCCGTAAAACCCGAGCAAACTAAATAGCAACACGGCCAGAGTTGGCGTTCGATGTGTATGAAAACAAAAGGCGGGAATCTTCCGAATCCAGGCAAAATTCAAAAAATACGCGGAAAAGGCGGAACACTTTGTTGGGCGGACGGCCAGATTTCGTTGAGCCAGGCGACCAGACCCACAACCAGGGTGGTTGTGCCACGCCGGCAGGAGTGCCGGCGCTACGGACGGTTGCAGAACCGGGCGGACGGCCTGAGCAGCGCAAGGGGAGGAAAAGCCAAGACAGTACCAGGCCAGTATAGTCCCTGCGATGTGCATGAAAATGAACAGCGGGAATTTGCTGAATAGCGGCAAATTGCAGTTTTGCAGGAGGCGAAGGGCGGAAGATCAATCCGCACCCTTAACGGCGAAGGGTGCGCCACCCGGCGATTGAGGGGAGAAAAAGCCAAAGTAGTACCAGGCCAGTATAGTCCCTGCGATGTGTATGAAAATAAAGGGCGGGAATTTGCCGAATGCCGGCAAAAATTAAAGAAACTGCGCGGCAAAGACGAAAGATTTTGTCAGGCGGACGGCCAGACCCAACGGCTGAAGCAAAAGGGGAGAAAAAGCCAAAGTAGTACCAGGCCAGTATAGTCCCTGCGATGTGTATGAAAATGAACGACGGGGATTTGGCGAATAGCGGCAAAAATCAAAAAAACTGTGCGGAAAAGGCGAAGAGATTTTGTTAGCCGGACGACCAGACCCGACGACTGAAGCAAAAGGGGAGAAAAATCCAAAGTGGTACCAGGCCAGTATAGTCCCTGCGATGTGTATGAAAATGAACGGCGGGAATTTGCTGAATGGCGGCAAAAATTAAAAAACTGCGCAGTGAAGGCGAAACATTTTATTAGGCCGACGACCGGAGCCACAACCATGAGTGGTTGTGCCACGCCGACCGGGCGTCGGCGCTACGGCGGTCATGTTCGATCCGGAAGCTACGGGACTACTGGCAGGTCGATGAAGCTGGGCTGGTCGGGCGTGTGCCAGATTTGCTGCGTGGCTTTTTGGTAGTCTCCGGGCTTGGCGTCGAAAATGTTGGGGACGTACTTTTGCGGGTTGCGGTCGTATAGGGGGAAGAGAGTCGACTGCACTTGGACCATGATCCGGTGGCCGGGCTGAAAGACGTGGTTCACCGTGGGCAGGCCGAAGCGGTAGCGGAGCGGCTGGTTCGGAGTGAGCGGTACGGGATACTCGAAGCTGGTGCGGTAGCGGCCGCGGAAAATGTCCAACGCGATGGCCAGCTCGTAGCCGCCCATCGCCGGTTGCGAGGGGACCGTGTCGGGATAGACGTCGATCAGCTTCACCACCCAATCGCTGTCGCTGCCGCTGGTGGCGGCGTATAGGTTCACTTCGGGGACGCCGCTCACGCGCAGCGGCGCGGTGAGCGGCGCGCTCACGTAGGTGAGCACGTCGGGACGGCCGTCGACGAATCGCTGATCGTCGACCAGCCAGTGCCTCCATGCGTCGTAGTCGGTATTGACGACCGGGCGCTTGCGATATGGCACGGGCTTCGCCGGATCGGAAACGTACTCGTCGAATCCGGTGGCCGCGCCGGCGCTGGCGCTCGTGCCGCCCGCGCTCGCGTTCGCGCTTCCACTCGCTGGGCCGCTTGCCGCGACTGGCTTATCGAACGACAACGCGCCGTTCGCCGCCAGATAGAGCGCCTTGGGTTTGCTGGCGCAGCCCTGGGTGCAGCTCAGCGGCCAGGATTTGAACCGGTCCCAGTGATTCTCGCCGGTGTTGTAGATGAAGACTGGCGGGGTATCGGCCTTGGGCGCGTCGTCGAGCAAGTATTGATTGAAAAATGGGAGCAGCACATCGCGGCGAAACTGCAGCGTGGTGTCGCCATCCCACAGCAGCGGACCGAGCGAGAAGCCTTCGGAATTCACCTGGCTATGCCGCCACGGTCCCATCACTAGAAAATTTTTGTCGTTCTGGAGGTCTTTCGGTTCGACCGCCTGGTAACTGTGGATCGCGCCCCACATGTCTTCCTGGTCCCACAGGCCTTGCAGCCACATCACCGGAACTTTCAGCGGGACCTTGGCCATGATCTTGTCGAGCGCCAGGCCCTGCCAGAACGCGTCGTACGCGGGATGCTCTTCCGTCTTCAGCCAGAACGGAAGTTGGCCGGCGCCGTAGTAGCGCGCGAAATCGCCGGCCGAGCCGCGGACCAGAAAATTGGTGTAGTCATCATAATTTTCGCGCGCCAGGGTGACGCCTTTGCCGCGCGCCACGGTCTGGCCGGCAAAGTAGTCGATATTATTCTGGCGAAACGCGCCGTAGTGAAACCAGTCGTCGCCCATCCAGCCATCGACCATGGGGCTCTCGGGCGCGGCCACTTTCAGCGCGGGATGAGGATCGATCAACGCCATCACTACGGTAAAACCTTCGTAGGAGGAGCCCAGCATTCCGACTTTGCCGTTGGACTCGTGGACATTCTTCACCAGCCAGTCGATGGTGTCGTAGGCGTCGGTGGTGTCGTCGATGCCGCTGCTGTTCAGCGGGCCGATCGGAGGAGGCGTCATCAGATACGCGCCTTCCGATCCATATTTGCCGCGTACGTCTTGAAATACGCGGATGTAGCCGGCTTTAACGAATACATCGTCGCCCTCGGGCAGTATGTCGAGCATGTGCGGCGAGTCGATGCGCCCGGCGCGGCCGGCGGCGTCATAGCAAGTGCGCGTCATTACGATCGGAGCGTGCTTCGCGGTTTTGGGAATCACGATCACGGTGTAGAGCAGCACGCCGTCGCGCATGGGGATCATCTCGACGCGTTTGACGTAGTCGTAGTCCGTCTTCGGCGCTCGGAACTCTTCGGGGACGTCGGATTTGCTGGCCTGAATCTGGCTCTGGGTCTGGGCTTGGGTCTGGCTTTGGCTCGGCGCTTGCGCTTGAGCGAGTGACGGCAAGCTCGTCAACGTGAGAGCCACAGCAACAGCCGCTGCGCGGCAGAAGAAGGAGTTCATAAGGCGCCTTTGCTTCGTCCGAGCCGCGGCTAACGTCGCGCCACTCGGATCGGTAATGGATTCGTTGAATGCGAGTCCCAGCAATATATCACTGAAGCGCGTGGGCATCGGCGGGGGAGTGCCAAGTAGCGGAGAGCGGGTTCGGGCTCAAGCGCTGAATCGCTCCGCGGCGCGAGCCTTCGCTTTGGCGGCCTCTTCTTCGCGATTCTTCGGCGCTGCTGTGGTTTCGAGCGAATGGAGAAGGCGAGCGGAGATGGCGGCTACTTCATCGACGGCGGCCTGGAATGAGTCTTCGTTGGCCTTCGACGGCTTGTTGAAGCCGGTGATTTTTCTCACGAACTGCAACGAAGCGGCGCGAACTTCGTCGGTGGTGACCGGCGGATCGAAATTGAAGAGAGTTTTGATGTTTCTGCACATTGGGCATCACCTCACGATAGTCACAGCCGGCAAATCTGCGCGAAACGACGGCCGGTTCAAAACGACTGCCCGCCGGGAGAACAAGGATACGACGCTGCCATCCGTTCTCAAAGTTGCCCGCTCGCACCCGGCCTGCCGGAGTTGAGCGGTGGGAGCGGCCTCTGAACGCACGCTATTTGCTGGCGGGTGAGTGGATCTCAGCGATAAAGCCGCCGGGAAATTGCACGAGGGCCGCATCGCGCCGATCGGCGTTATAGGGAGCAACCAGGATGGCCACGCCTGCTGCGCTGGCTTTGGCGAGAGTATCGGTGAGGTTGGCGACCTCGTAGCCGGTGATCTCGCGTCCGAAGGGAAACGGCAGATGTCCGTCGGTGACGAGCACGGTGAGCTTGCCGAAGTTCGATTGGAGTCGGATACGGCGATAAGTGTCACTCGGCCGCCCGATCTCGACGCCGGGCGCGTGCGCATCGTCGGAGACGACGCGGCCGTGAGAGAAGGCCAGGAAGCTGCGCAGGAACGCGGCTACTCTGCCGGCGGAGACGTAGACGTGGTTCTCGGGAATGGTCCGGAGCGGCGAGTAGGACGGCGCGGTGGTGTGCCAGTAGAGTTGGGTGTTCACGCCGCCGGGGAACTGGACGATGGCATCGCGTCCGATGGGATCGTTGAACGGAGTGACCAGGACATCTGCTCCTGCGGCGCTAGCGGCGCTGACCGCGGCATCCAAATCGGTGACCAGATAGCCGGTGCGCTCGGCGCCGAACGGAAAAGGGATCGGCGTCTTGAACCCAAAGACCGACAGGATGCCGACGGGGGTGAGCAGGGCTTGTGACATGGTGCTGCTCGGAGTCGGCGTAACGGTGAAGACGCCTTGCTTGGAGGCGGTGCCGCCGAAAGTGGCTAAGACACTCGCGACGAAACGGTCGAAGTCTTCCGGCGCGACGTAGACGTGAGTGGAGTCATATTGCGGTCCGACGGATAGGTCCGGCGTTGCGGTAGCGGCGTGGGCCGGGGCCGGTGCGGCGGCCGGCAACAAAGATAGACGCGCGCTTCCCACAGTGAAGAGAATTGCGAAAGCGGTCACGGCAAGTGGTCTGGTTACACGCAACGGAATCTCCTGTCTAAGCACGCCCCGGCGCGTCATTGCGGAGAAGGTTCCGGGATTGCCTCGCCATCTTTTCGAGGATCGGAGGCGCCGTAGTTCACGCCGGTAGAAATATCGCGTTGCACGGCTTGTCCGCCGCCCATGGTGGCGGAGTAGGCGCCGTGGATGACGAGCTGGTGGCCGCGCTTGGCCAGGTCTTGGCGAACACCGGCTGGGACGCGATCCTCGATATCCACATCGCAGCCTGCGAAGGTGTGCTTTGAGAACCGCGCGGATTCGAGAGCGTCCTGAATATTCATTCCGAAGTCGACGACGTTGGAGACGAATTGCGCGTGGGCTTGCGCCTGATTGAAGCCGCCCATAATTCCGAAGGCGATCCGTTCCTGGTGGTTGGTCATGAAGCCCGGAATGATGGTGTGCAAGGGCCGCTTGTGACCAGCGAGCCTATTGGGAGAATCGGGATCGACGCTAAAAAGTCCGCCGCGATTTTGGAGGGCAAACCCAGTGCCATCCGCCACGAGGCCGGAGCCGAAGCCGAGATAGTTGCTCTGAATCAGGGAGACCATGTTTCCGGCGCGGTCAGTTACTGTGAGATATGTGGTATCGCCCTTGGTCGGAAGCTCAGGCTCGCCGGGCAGAACGCTGCAATTCGCCTTGGCCATATCGATTAATTTCGCACGCTGCGACGCGTATTGCTTTGAGAGCATTCCTTGGGTGGGGATCTGGCTGAACTTGGGATCGGCGACGTAGCGGTAGAGATCGGCGTAGGCTAGCTTTTTCGCTTCGATCATCGCGTGAAGAGCGTCGGCGGAATTATGGCCGAACTGCGCGAGCGGAAATCCTTCCATGATGTTCAGCATTTCGAGCGCGGCAATTCCCTGGCCGTTGGGCGGCAGCTCATAGATGTTCCAACCGCGATAGACAGTGGAGATTGGCTCAACCCATTCGCTGGAATATCCGGCCAAGTCCGCAGCGGTCATGGCGCCGCCCAGCCTGGTGGATGTTGCGACGATGCTCTGGGCGATTTTGCCCTGGTAGTAC
The DNA here is from genome assembly GCA_963725655.1 of uncultured Acidobacteriota bacterium. Classification (GTDB taxonomy): domain Bacteria; phylum Acidobacteriota; class Terriglobia; order Acidiferrales; family UBA7541; genus CAVRXT01. The sequence goes on from CAVRYY010000003.1 coordinate 344,833, forward strand.
GCGTCGCTGCCGCCGGAAGCGATCGACTGAAGGGAACGCGCTAAATCGGGATTGCGGAAAATCTCGCCCACGCGCGGGGCGTGATTGCCGGGCAAGTAGGTTGCGGCAGCGTTGTTGTCCTGCTTTAAGAAATCCACTTCGGCGGCCCAATACGCGGCATCCCATTCGGGCACCGGGAAGCCTTCGCGCGCGTAGTAGATCGCGGGAGCCAGCACATCGGAAAACTTTTTTGTGCCGAAGCGCGCGAGCAGTTTCGACCAGCCGTCGACGGCGCCGGGAACGGTGACCGACTGAATTCCATTTTGCGGCATCGCGGTAATGCCCTTGGCCTTGAGAAATTCGATGGAGAGTGCTGCGGGCGCCCAGCCGCTGGCGTTCAGGCCGTAGAGTTTTCCGGTCCTGGCGTCATAGACGATAGCGAAGAGGTCGCCGCCGATTCCGTTCATCATGGGCTCGACCACGCCCATGACGGCGTTGGTTGCGATTGCTGCGTCGATAGCGTTGCCGCCGTGGGCCAAGATGGTGGCTCCCGCTTGCGCTGCCAACGGGCTTTCCGCGGCTACCACGCCGCTGCGGGAAATTACCATGGAGCGGTTTTGAGTGCGGTCTTGCGCGCTGGTTTGGGTGGCGGAGAATAGCATCGCCAGCGGTAGAAGAAGTACGCAGAGGGTGGTGCGCGGCGCGGCTTTCATGGATATCCTCGATGTTGTTGTGCGTATTCGGAAGAAGCGTAGTGTCACTGATGAATGAAGTCAAACCCGGAAATACAGTTCGCGCAAATTGGGGGATGTATTTTTTGGTTTTGGGAGTCTTTGGGCGTTGAGTTTTCCGACACGAGTGGCGGGGCTACGACTGCGCTGCACAAACGGGGCCACGTCAAAAACTTGGAGAACCCAAGTGTGAAAGCGACACCTGGGGCACCCACTTCGCTTCGCTCGGCGAACCTATAGGCAATGAGTTTGCTTGCATCCCAGAGAGAAGCTGCGGACTGTTGGAATGCGGGCGCGTTCCTGGGGTTCGCGTCAGCGCCAGGAGGGCGCGTCGTGCCACAAAATGAAGGAGGCCTCGAGTGGGACGAATGCTCCGGTGTGTTGGGGAACCAGGCGCGGAGTGAAGTCGGCTGCGGGGCGGGTGGCTGGAAGCGTCGCGGTGTACATGAAACCGTTTTCAGAGCCGACCAGACGTTCGCCTCGCTGCATGGGTTGGCGCAGAACGGCGGCGCCATTTTTCTCTTCGGCGTAGAGCTCGGCACTAACGGCGTCGGGATCCAGCTCGTTGAGAAAGACCTGAACCTGAAAGAGGTACTGTCCATTTTTTTGTTCGAGGGCTGCGGAGCCGAATCGGACCATCGGCCAGTGCTTGGCTAGTTGTGACTGCCAATTGAGCAAAGCTGTTCCGAGCGCGCCCTGGTTTGCGGCGCGGTCCTTGCAGGCCGACGCGGCCGACAGGTAATGCTGCTCGGTGTACTGACGTACCACGCGGTTGGTGGAGAAAAGAGGAGTCAAGCGGGCCATGCTTTCGCGCATGCGGGCGACCCAGCCTTGCGGAATTCCGCGATTGTCGCGTTTATAGAATTCGGGAATGATTTCCCGTTCGAGTAAAGAGTAGAGAGTTTCGGCTTCTGACGCGTCCCACGCGGCAACGTCGTTGTTATGCTCGCGGCGGTCACCGATGGCCCAGCCGACCTCAGGAGAATATGCTTCGGCCCACCAGCCATCCAACTCGGAAAGATTCAGCCCGCCATTAACGAGCACTTTCATGCCGCTGGTTCCACTCGCTTCCCAGGGGCGTCGCGGGGTGTTCACCCACAAATCCACACCCTGAACCAGTTGCTCGGCCATGAGCAGATCGTAATCACTCAGGAAGATTACGCGCGCGCGTACTTCCGGGCGATCCGAAAACTCGATCCACTGGCGGATCATCTCTTGACCCTCTGCGTCCTGTGGATGAGCTTTGCCAGCGAGGACGAGCTGAACGGGATGCTGGCGGTTAGTGAGAATGTTCAGCAGGCGCTGCGGATCGCGCAGGAGAAGATTGGGACGCTTGTAAGTGGCGAAACGGCGAGCGAAACCGAGAGTGAGAGAGTCAGTATCCAGCGCCTCGGCGGCTGCGGCAAGATCTTCCGAGGAGGCACCGAGGCGCGCGAGCCGCTGAATGTTCCTTTTGCGAACATAATGAACGAGAGACTTTCGACCGTCGGCACGAAGCTGCCATAAATCGGAGTCACTGACCTTACGAACGCCGTCACACTCGTCCGTGGCTTCGCGCCAGCGCTCTTTTCCGCAGGCAGTTTCCCACAAGAGGTCCGCCGCGGCAGAATCCCAGGTCGCCATATGCACACCGTTGGTCACATAAGTCACCGGCACTTCTGCTTGTGGCCATCTGGGAAATAAGGTCTGAAAGAGTTGCCGGCTGACCTGACCGTGCAACTGACTAACGCCATTCACGCGCCCACTTCCGCGGAACGCCAGGTAGGCCATATTGAATGGCTCGGACGAGTCATTACGGTCGCGCCGTCCCAGGGCCAAAAGATCCTGGAGTGAAATCGACAATCGCCGCTCAGCGTAGTTTTTGAGATAACTTTCCATGAGGTCTGGAGAGAAGCGGTCGAAGCCCGCCTCTACCGGAGTGTGAGTAGTAAAAAGGTTGCCGGCACGAGTGATCGTGAGAGCGAGTTCAAACGGTTTCTTGTTATCCGCCATGTAGGAGCGGGCTCGTTCGAGCACCGCGAATGCGGCATGGCCTTCGTTGAGGTGGCAGACCTCGGGCTGCAATCCGAGTGCGCGGAGGAGCTGCCAGCCCCCAATGCCAAGGACCATTTCCTGTTTCAGTCGTAATTCGGGACCACCTCCGTAGAGTTCGCTGGTAATGCCGCGATGGGCGGGAATATTGGCGGGATCGTTGGTATCGAGGAGATACAATTTGGCTCTGCCCAACTGAATCTGCCAGGTGCGGATCCACAGCTTAGTGCCAGGGAAATCAATTGCCAGGCGCAGCCACTCACCGTTTTGCTGACGCAACGGTGTGATCGGCAGTTGACCGGGATCGTTGTATGGATACAAAGCCTGCTGATGACCCTGCGCATCGATTTCCTGGCGGAAATATCCCTGTTGGTAGAGCAGGCCGATGCCGGTGACCGGGACGGCGAGATTACTAGCGGTCTTCAGCTGGTCGCCGGCAACGTTGCCGAGGCCGCCGGAATAAATGGGCAGAGCCTCACTCAACATAAACTCCATGGAGAAATAGGCGACGGTGGAAAGACCGGAACGAGGATGGGCCTTTTGAAACCAACCGACGGACTCCTCGGCAGCCTTCTTCTCACGCTGGAGATCGAGCAATAACTTCTGGAAGGTCTGGGTCGGTAGTAACGCTCTGGAGTTTCTCGCGAGATGCGGTCTGGAGGACGACCCAGGGATTGTGGGTGAACTCCCAAAGGTCCGGGTCGAGGCGTTCCCAGATCTGGTCGGCGGCATGGTTGTAAGACCATCTTAGGTCCAATGCCAGATCAGTGAGAGCGTCGGAAGCAGGTGGATCCGAGGGCCGATTGCCGTACGCAGGACTGCTCATAAGTGACTCCTCTAAGTTTACTTAGCTGCTGGCCGCGGCTCGAGCGCTATGCGCGAGCGTCTCGGAAACAATTGTCTGGGCTTCGTCCTGGATGCGTCGCAGATGGTCCTGGCCGAGGAAGCTTTCGGCATAAATCTTGTAAATCTGTTCGGTACCCGATGGGCGAGCCGCAAACCAGCCGTTCTTTGCGATGACCTTAATTCCGCCAATCGAGTTGCCGTCTCCGGGAGCCGCGGTGAGAATCTTCTCGATCTTCTCACCGGCGACCTCGTTAGCGCGGATGTCTGCCGGGGATAATTTCTCGAGTGCGGCTTTCTGTTCCGGAGTGGCGGGGGCCTCAATGCGTTCGTAAACCGGATCCCCCAGGTCACGAGTGAGTTCAGCGTAGATTTCGCCCGGGTCTTTTCCAAGGCGCGCGGTGATTTCCGCGGAGAGAAGACAAGGAATGATTCCGTCTTTATCGGTGGCCCACACGCCAGCGTCGAAGCCCAGGAACGAAGCGCCTGCGCTCTCTTCGCCGGCAAAGCCGAGGCGGCCAGCCAAGAGGCCGTCGACGTACCACTTGAAACCGACCGGCACCTCGTACAACCGGCGGCCGAGACGCGCGGCGACGCGATCGATCATGCTGCTGCTCACCACGGTTTTGCCGACGGCGACATCCTGGCCCCAATCCTTCCTATTCGCAAACAGGTAGTGAATGCAGACGGAAAGATAGTGATTCGGTGGCAACAGGCCGCTGCCCTTGGTGACGATGCCGTGGCGGTCGTGATCGGTATCACAGGCAAAGGCGATATCGAATTTGTCTTTGAGTGCGATGAGTCTCTGCATGGCGTAAGGGGAGGAGGGATCCATGCGAATTTTGCCGTCCCAATCCACGGTCATGAATCGAAAGGTGGGATCGACGGATTGGTTCACGACGGTCAAGTTGAGAGCGTAACGGTCCTTGATGACCGGCCAATAATCAATGCCGGCGCCGCCGAGAGGGTCGACGCCCAGCGATATTTTGGCATCGCGAATGGAGGCCATATCGACCACGGTTTGGAGATCGGCGACGTAGGAGTGGAGGTAGTCGTATTTATGAGTGGTGGAGGCGCGAAGGGCTTGCGTGAAAAGGATTCGTTTGACGCCCGCAAGCGAGCTGCGGAGATAGTCGTTGGCCTTCGATTCGATCCACGATGTCACTTGGGCATCGGCCGGTCCTCCGTTTGGAGGATCGTACTTGAAGCCACCATCGTCAGGAGGATTGTGAGACGGGGTGATTACGATGCCGTCGGCAAGGCCGGTCTGCTTTCCGTGGTTATAACGAATAATGGCGTGGGAGACGGCCGGAGTTGGTGTGTAGGCGGTGCCTTCCGAAAGCATGACGTCGATCTTGTTGGCCGCAAGCACTTCCAACGCGCTGGCAAATGCGGGTTCGGACAACGCGTGGGTGTCGATCCCCAGGAAGAGGGGGCCGTCGATCTTCTGCAAAATGCGGTAGTCACAAATCGCCTGAGTGATTGCCAAGATGTGCCACTCATTGAACGCGGCGTCGAAGGCAGAGCCGCGATGACCGGAGGTACCGAAGGCAACGAGCTGCGCAGGGTCACTCGGATCGGGCCGCAACTCGTAATAGGAAGTGACGAGCTTGGGGACGTTAACCAGGATGGAGGGATCGGCGGGTTTTCCGGCGGTGGGGTCAATTTTCACTGGTCACCTCGGCAAAGCGCAGAATCTAACCGCGCAAATCGTCCTAGTTCAGATGCTCAGATGTTTAGATGCTCGGATATGAGGAAGAAGCTGCAATCGTTCCTTCGGTACTCATGCTCCGAGTCAATCGGCTTGGGCGGCAACACGGAAATCTTCCTGGTCAGCGGCTGTTGGGTTATGCCAGCCTCCGGGAGGCGAGACTCTTTGCGCGACCTCGCTGGGACCCCAAGTGCCAGAATTATACTCGAAAATCGGAGTGCCGGCCTTGAGCACGGGATCCACGATTCGCCAGGCTTCCTCGACGTAATCTTCGCGGGCAAAAAAAGTGGGATCTCCGACCATAGCGTCGCCCAGGATGCGTTCGTAGGCGTCCAGCTCTTCGGGGCTGGGATGATGGCAGGCGATGATCTCGACCGATTCCGTTTCCATGTGCTCGCCGGAGGCCAAGACATTCGCGCCCAGGGCGATGGTGACCTCTGGACTGATACGGAAGCGCACGTGGTTGCGAGGAGTGCCTCCATCGCGGAGGACGGTAGGAGGATTGCGAAGTCGAACGAGAACTTCGGTGCAAGTGACAGGGAGATTCTTTCCGGCGCGAATGTAGAACGGCACGCCCTGCCAGCGCCAGGAATCGATCTCGAGTTGCAGAGCGGCAAACGTCTCGGTAGCCGAATCAGCAGCGACGCCATTTTCCTGGAGATAGCCGCGGAACTGGCCACGGACGATGTTATTTACCACGATCGGCGGAATCCCTTTTAGCACCTTGACCTTCTCATCGCGCACGGATTCGCTGTCGCTGCGGACCGGAGGCTCCATGGCCAGATTGGACATGATTTGAAAGAGATGGTTTTGGATGACGTCGCGAATGGCGCCGGTCTGATCGTAGAAAGCGCCGCGGCCCTGAACGCCGAACGATTCGGCCATGGTGATCTGGACGCTCTCGATGTAGTTGCGATTCCAGAAAGGCTCGATAAAGGCGTTGGCAAAACGGAAAACGACCACGTTGTTTACGGGGCGCTTGCCGAGATAGTGATCAATGCGGAAAATGCCGGACTCGGGGAGGACGCTATGCAAGATTTGATTGAGCTGCTGCGCGGAGGCGAGGTCATGACCGAAGGGCTTTTCGACAATGACGCGAGCACCTTCCATGCTGCCTGACTTGGCCAACTGTTCGACGACCTTTCCGAACAGGGCGGGCGGGATGGCGAGATAGTACGCGGGGCGTTGCGCGCCGTTGAGTTCTTTGCGGATGGCCTGAAAGGTGGCGGCGTCCGCGTAGTCACCGTCGACGTAACGCATCAGGGCGCTGAGCTTGTCAAAAGCAACGGGATCGACGCCACCGTGTTTTTCGAGGCTGTCGCGAGCGCGGGCGCGAAGCTGATCGACGTTCCAACCCGCTTTGGCAACGCCGATCACTGGGACGTTGAGGTGGCCGCGCTTCACCAGGGACTGCAACGCGGGGAAAATCATCTTGTAGGCAAGGTCGCCAGTGGCGCCGAAGAAGACCAGGGCGTCAGAATGCGATTCGCTCATCTCTCCTCCTGCGGGCTGGGCGCACACGGTTATTTGCCGGCGGCTTTCTCAAGATGACCGCCGAATCCGAAGCGCATGGCGGAGAGCAGGCGATTCTGGTAATCGGCCTGACCGCGGGAGTCAAAGCGCTGGAAGAGGGCGGCAGAGAGAACGGGAACGGGGACGGCTTCGTCGATTGCCGCCTTGATCGTCCATCGACCCTCGCCTGAGTCTGAGACACGGCCGGCGAACTGGGAAAGACTCGGGTCACTCACTAAGCTGGCGGCGGTAAGGTCCAACAACCAGGAGGCAATCACGCTGCCACGCCGCCAAACTTCGGAGATGTCACGGAGGTCCAGATCATATTGATAATGCTCGGGGTCACGCAGGGGGGTGGTTTCCGCATCACCAACCGCGACGTGTTGCTTGCCAACGTTGGCGTCGTGCAGAATGCTTAGCCCTTCGGCGTAGGCAGCCATCATTCCGTACTCGATACCGTTGTGGACCATTTTGACGAAATGGCCGGCACCGTTTGGACCACAGTGCAAGTAACCTTGTTCGGCTGTGCCGGTAAGTTTCTCCCGGCCGGAAGTGCGCGGGATGCTACCTACGCCCGGGGCGAGAGTGGAGAAGATTGGATCGAGGTGCTTGATTACGTTGACCTCGCCTCCCATCATCATGCAATAGCCTCGCTCGAGGCCCCAGACGCCGCCGCTGGTTCCTACATCAACGTAATGAATACCCTTAGCGGCAAGATCCTTTGCGCGGCGAAGGTCATCGATGTAATAGGAATTGCCGCCGTCGATGAGGATGTCGCCGGCCTCGAGATGGGGCAGGAGGGCGGCGATGCTGTCGTCGACGGCTGCGGCTGGCACCATCAACCAGATCGCGCGGGGCGTAGCGAGTTTGGTGACTAGATCCTGCAGGGACGAGCTTGCTGCAGCTTTCTCTTGAACCAGATCGTTCACGGCTTTCGGCGACATGTCGAACACGACGCACTGATGGCCTCCCTTTAGGAGGCGACGCACCATGTTAGAACCCATCCTGCCCAGGCCTACCATTCCGAGTTGCATGAGTTACTCCTTCGCTTTTTGTTGGGTGCCGCGGTATCGGCGGATCAGATTATTTGTGGAACTGTCATGGCCAAGCTTGGGCTCGGCCTGGCTCTCGATTTCCGGGATGATGCGCTGGGCCAGGACTTTGCCAAGTTCGACGCCCCACTGGTCGAACGAGTTAATCTGCCAGATGATGCCTTGAGTGAAGACGCTGTGCTCGTAGAGAGCGACCAGCTTGCCGAGTGACTCCGGGGTGAGTTCCTGGGCGAGAATCGTATTGGATGGCCGGTTACCCTCGAAGACGCGATGGGGCACGAGCCAATCCGGCGTGCCTTCGGCTTTGACCTGGTCAGGGGTCTTTCCGAAAGCGAGCGCCTCGGTCTGAGCGAAGACGTTGGCCATGAGCATGTCATGTTGGTGGCCAAGCGGATTGAGCGTCTGTGAGAAGGCGATGAAGTCGCAAGGAATGAGCCTGGTCCCCTGATGGATCAACTGATAGAAGGAGTGCTGGCCGTTGGTGCCGGGCTCGCCCCAATAAATCGGGCTGGTGGCATAGGAGACATGGGCGCCGCCGCTGGTGACGTGCTTTCCGTTGCTCTCCATCGTTAACTGCTGGAGGTAAGCGGGAAATCGCTTGAGATACTGTTCGTACGGAAGCACTGCGACGGTTTGGGCGCCGAAGAAATCGTTGTACCAGAGGCTCAAGAGGCCCATGAGGACGGGCAGGTTCTGCGCGAACGGGGTGGTGCGGAAGTGCTCGTCCATCTGGTGGAAGCCATCCAGCATGCGCTGGAAATTGTCTGGGCCGATGGCCAGCATGGTGGAAAGCCCAATCGCTGAATCCATGGAGTAGCGTCCGCCAACCCAATCCCAGAAGCCGAACATGTTGGCGGTGTCGATGCCGAATTTGGCGACGTCCGCGGCGTTGGTGGATACCGCGACGAAGTGCTTGGCGACGGATGTTTCGTCACCGCCCAGACCGGCGAGGGACCAGGTGCGAGCGGCGTGTGCGTTGGTCATCGTTTCGAGGGTGGTGAACGTTTTCGAAGAGATGATGAAGAGCGTCTCGGCGGCGTCGAGATCGCGAACCGCTTCGGCGAAATCGGTGCCATCGACGTTGGAAACAAAACGGAAGGTCATCGAGCGGTCGCTGTAGTGTTTTAGGGCCTCATACGCCATCACCGGGCCGAGGTCGGAACCGCCGATGCCGATGTTGATGACGCTGCGAATGCGCTTGCCGGTATGTCCTTTCCATTCGCCGCTGCGGACGCGATTGGAGAATTGCGTCATTTTGTCGAGGACGGCGTGGACCTGGGGAACGACGTTCTCGCCGTCCACCAGGATGGATGCGCTTTTGGGCGAGCGCAGGGCGACGTGCAGGACGGCGCGCTTTTCGGTGAAGTTAATTTTATCGCCGCGAAACATGGCGTCGATTTGCGAGCGCAGGCCCGATTCTTCGGTGAGTTGAATGAGGAGCTCGATGGTTTCGTCGGTGACGCGATTCTTCGAGTAATCGAGGAAGATGCCGACGGCCTCGGCGGTCATGCGCTCGCCGCGCTTGGGGTCATCGGCGAAGAGCTGTCGCAGATGCAAGGCGTGAACCTTGTCGTAGTGGGACTGGAGCGATATCCAGGCTTTGCGCGTGGTGAGAGGCTCGATCGGCTGGGGAGCGGTGTTTGGTGTGGAGGGCGTTGCCATATTGGTGCTCCTTTCATTTCTACTCATTTCTACTCATTCTTACGATGCGGTCCATTTCAGTTTCAGCGGCGACGGCGAGCGGAGCGCGAGCGTGACTCTGGTAGCGTTCCTGTCGCCCGTGTCGCCCGTGGCGGTGATCACCGACATGTGATGGTTCGGGAAGAGCTGCCGAATGGAGACTGGGCGGATTATAGCCGAACTGATCTCGAAACCCTCCATCTGCGAATTCGTGACGCGAGTCGCCAAGCTTAACGGCAGGCAGGTTCCCAAGAGCCGCATGCGACATCTAGCTTAGACATACCGGACAAGGTCTTCAAACGAATTCTGATTCGGAAAATGAGCGCTGAGACGGGTATGGCTTAAGGCCGATGGGGTGGGCAAATCGTGGAATCGCGGATCTAAACGCGGAAAATCGAGAGGCGCTGTGAAGGCTTCTTCGGGCACGAAAACCTGCGGCATTCCGGTTTTCCGGTGAGCCCAATCCATTCGGCCACTTGCGTCTTTGCGGCGAAGCCGGCCCGCGAAGCGCGGATTGGCACGTTTGGCACGTTTTCGTGATTTGCAGTGGCGGCGGAATTTGTAACTGGTTTAGAATGAAAAGGAAACTTCGCGTGGGCGTGTAGCTCAGCTGGGAGAGCACCTGCTTTGCAAGCAGGGGGTCGCCGGTTCGATCCCGGTCACGTCCACCAACCTTTTCAACAACTTAGCGCCAGAGCTCATCAGTTCACCATCCCCATTGTAGTGACTTCTGTAGCTACCCCCATGACTTTTCTCGGCGATGGCGGCGCTGATAATTCCTTCCGCGCTGAATGTTTCGAATTTCCCCATCGCTACGCGTTTTTGTTCAGCTGCGGGATGCACATAGCGCATCGTCATCAAAATGCTCGTGTGCCCAAGCAGCGAGCTGGGTGTTGGCAGATCGGCGCCCGCGGCGACATTGCATTGTGGCCGGCTGATGCCGCGCAGAGGTCATATTTATGGAATTACACCCGACGTGATAAATCTTCTAGTTGAGGCGTGCCCGCCTGAGGACCTGTGAAACATCTAGCGGTGCACATTTGTGCGTGGTAATAAAACCGATAGCGCGGTTTTTCGCGCCCCCGATGGGCAAGAAAGCGCTGGAAACCATGAGGGTCGCAATTCTGCGAAACATTGAAGACTTTCCGCAGTTTGGCGGGCAGCTGAATTACAGCCGACCGCCCGGATGAAGAGGGCCGAGGGTATTTAAAGCGTCGCTCAAAAACTCCTCCGTGCCCAGAATCCCTATTTCTTGGATCCTCAGAATCGTTGAGAATTCGCTTGCCCAAGAGTGCACCGCGGTCCGCCTCAAAAAGAAATGTGATTTTGGGTGGTGAACTTTGAGCCTGAGAATCGCGTTTTATTCGGTATACAACGTAACCCGCTCGGATTGTCGGCACTCGCACGTCAAGCCTCGAAGCTTCCCACAAGCGGACTTCTGGCTCCCGCTGCGAGACAGGAACAGGCGAACGCTCACTCGGAACCCTGCTCAAACGTTCGAGCGGCTCGAACTAGCAGGCCGTCAAAACTTACATCGATAGTTTGGTTTACTGGTCAGCGTTTCGGTTTTGCTTGGCTCTTGACTAGCGATCCTCTCTTCAGGTGCATTGCCTTCAGCGAGCTGGCACTCAGCCCCTGGAATGTGCCCAGCCATTCGCTGAAGGTGTCCTCGTCGATCGAGAACACCAACCCCGGACCAGCTTCGTACATGACCACGGTGAAGTCTTTGGTTGGACCGTCAGCGCCCCCTACGGGACCGACGGCAAATGCACTGGCCGATGGGAAGGCGTACCGCCCCGCGGCGTCAGGTGCGGCCGCAGTTCCCGCGATCGGAACGTCAGTGTACTGATCCGGTGTGCCCGTCACGAAGTACGCGAACGGATCGCTGATCTCTGCCGGAGTGGGGGGCCCGCTGGTCCCGGTCGTGAAAACAAGCGACGCAAACGTTCCTTGCCCGACGAAGTCATACTCCCAGCCCACGTTTCCGGTGGGCGAGCTGCCGACGGTGTAGGCCTGCGCCCCGAAGCCGTAGCTGTGGTTGAGGTCAGATCCGTCGGACGCTATGGTCCCTTGCGGAACCACGATTCCCGTGCCCTGGGCGAAATCATCCAGATCGAGGACAAGGGCGGCTCCCAGGTTGGCCGCGGTGGTGTTGTTGGGATCCAGAAGGTTGAGTCTTGGATCCGTCGCATACAGCCCGAGCCTGTGAATCGATCCCAATCCCGTGATATCGGTCATGCTGCCATAACCGAGCACCGTGCTCGAAAAGGTGTAGTTGCCTGCGACTCCGCCCGGAGTACCCGTGGCCATGACGGTGCCCCCTTCGTCATCATCGCCTTCACCCGTGAATGTGGCGCTAAACGTTCCACTGGCGGTATTGGCGGCAACGAGTTGCCCCGCGGCGGCGAAGTTAGCGTCCTCCGTGTTGTCCAGGATGCCGAACACGTCCGTTGACAGCGCCATGCTGTCGAAGGAGGTGGCGCTGCCCTGGCCGTAGGCTGAACCCACCAAAGCATCGTCGAAGTCAACATCGATGATGCGTAACACTTCTGGACCAACGATGTAGTAGACGAGCGAGATAGGTGCGTTGCCGTCGTTGGGATCCGTGAAGCCGGTGATGCTGCCCCGCCCGTACACGTCCGCTCCGACGCCGTTGTCCGTCGCTGTGAGAGTATTCCCCACGAGCACCTTCCCGAAATCATTTTCGTCGTACGTGCCGTGGATGCTGCCGCTGGTGTTCGAGAAAACGCCTCCATACGCAACCGTGGCTTCGTCCGTGGTGTCCAACCCGGAGAGGGTGAAGGCAAAATTGCCGCCGGCACCACTGCTTGCCGTCTGCAGGTCGAAGCTTCCGCTGGAAGTTGCCGATTTATCAAACTGCGTGATCAGCGCATGATTTGCGTTTATAAACTGAACGGCGAAGGTCTCGATGCCCCTCACCCCAACCTTAGGGTTGCTGGCCGAAACATCAAGAACTAGCGTCCCGGTGCCGGTGGTCATATCCACGGTCATCGAACTGCCGGTGGGGTTGATTACGTCGGGGGTCGTGGGTTCGCCGGGTGACGTGAAACCGTTCCCGTCGTTATAGTCCTGTTCGCCGCCGAGGATTTTTCCGCTTAAGTCAAAGCCCACCGCGCCTGCGACGGCGTAGTAAACTGGCCCGAGTCCCGGGGGGAAGGCGGGGCTGCCTTCCAGCCCGTTCACATAGAACACGAACACGCGGGGAGCTGTGTTGCCTTCGGTGAAACTGGCCGTTGCTGTGGCTCCCGTCGCCGCGGCCGTTACTGAGTAGGCGCCGGGCGTCGAGTTTGCAGTGCATGTGATCGATGCGGTGCCGTCGGAGGCGGTGGTAGCAGTGGTCGCGGAGGGGGTGCAGCTCTGACCGGATGATCCGGCGACAGGCGTGAAGGTAACCGTTACCCCGCTGGCCGCCGTTCCGTTGGATGTCACGGTGGCTACCAGCATATTGGTAAAGGCGTCACCGACGTTTGCGATTTGTCCCGATCCGCTCGTCGCTGAGATCGCGATGGTGGGAGGCGGAGGCGGCGTACTCGAACTGCTGCTGCCGCAACCCGTCAGGAACCCGAAAACCAGAGAAACCAAAATCAACGCGAGAATGCTGGTGAAGTTGCGGTTCATAGCGTCACCCCTTTCTCGGCGGCGCGTTCACGGGTTAGTGGCGACACCTCGAGCCCATGCTCATTGCGCATAGTGTAGGTTATGCCGTTGGCTTTTACGGTGCGGACCACGAAGACTTCTTTGTCGCGAACCGCCTTCATAACGCCGGTGAGTTCAATCTGCTGGCCGGGGGTGACGGGCAGCGCGCCTTTGCCTTCCAAACCGAATCGGCCCAGACTGGCGTCTAACCTGCCGAAGATAGTCTCGACCATGAGATGGGAGCCCCAAATCATCCCCGGGGCGGGTTTGTGGAGCACGCTTGATACGGTGCCGCTGAGCGTGACTTCCTTGCTGACGTCATACCGCGAATCAGAGTCGGCTGCGTTAAGTGGAACAACCAGGATCGCGAACAGGAGGCCAGTCAGCAGTCCAGCGATCGGTGGGGTCGTACTGATGAAACGACTATGCCTCATGGATTCGCTCCTCTCTCGACTGATGAAAGTTGTAGGGTCTGTGCTTTGCACACATGCCGTCTTCGTTACTTAATTGCCCTTCACAAGAGTGCCGCTGACGACCGCGTCCGAGCGCAAAGTGTCCTTCCTCGGCATCGCTCCGCCAAATAGCAGCGATCTGGCACGAGTTGCAATGGTGGGGGTATGGTCTCTACATGTTCTGGTTCTGACCGTCCAACTCACTGAATTTAGGGGAAGTTGCAGGAGATACGCGCTACGTTGGGCACATCACATATTGCTTCGTCCCCGGAGCAGTCGGTGGTAGACTCCCGCCAAGTTCGAGCACCCGCGATGAAAGCAACCGCTGGAACCCGCAAGACCCACTTCGGTGCCTACGAAGTGGACCTGCGCTCGGGCGAATTGTACAAGCACGGCATCCGCATCAAGCTTCAGGACCAGCCCTTCAAGATACTCGCTCTTTTGCTCGAGCGCGCCGGTGACGTGGTTACGCGCGAAGAGCTCCGCCAAAAACTTTGGCCCGCAGACACTTTCGTCGACTTCGATACTGGTCTAAACAGTGCCATCAAAAAGCTTCGTGACGTGCTGGCCGATTCGGCCGAGGAACCCCGCTACATCGAAACTCTGCCTAGGCGTGGGTACCGCTTCATCGCTCACGTGGAAAACGGCGACCTGCCTGCTCCAGTTTCCATCGAAACCCGCCTCGCGACGGTTCCTCCGGTCGGGCCAAGGTGTGAACCTCCGAAGAAACGCCGCTTCATCGTAGCAGCTGGCATCGCAGCCATCCTCGTGATTGCCGCCCTTGTGGCGTGGCGCGTCTTCTTCGCCCGGCCGGCGCTGACCGGGAGCGATGTCATTCTCCTGGCGAGTTTTGTCAACAAGACAGGCGACCCCGTCTTCGACAATCTGGACAGGGCGCTCGAAGTCAAGCTCGCCGAATCGCCGTTCTTGAACCTCCTGCCGGAGGCGGCGGCCCGCCAAACGCTGCGCTCGATGCGTCATGAACCCGATGAGCGTGTGACCCAGGAACTCGGTATCGAAATCTGCGAACGCCAGGGTTTGAAAGCCGTCGTAGTCCCCGAGATCGACGCGATCGGGAGCTACTACCTGATTACTCTGGTAGCGATCGATGCGCACAGCGGAAAACAAATCGCGCGGCAGCAGCAGGAAACAGACAACAAAGACAAAGTCGTGGCCGCTCTGGGAAAAGCGGCTTCGCAGTTGCGGCGGCAATTGGGCGAAAGCCTCAGTTCTCTGCAAAAATACGATGCGCCTCTTGCTCTTGCCACCACGAGCTCCCTCGAGGCGTTGCAAGCCTATCGGACGGGCGTGCAGCGGAATCGTTCGGGCAAGATCCGCGAGTCCATTCCATTCTTTGAACGGGCCGTCGAGCTGGACCCGCAGTTCTGTTCCGCGTACATCATGCTCGGCAGTTCCTATCACGGAATCGGCGAAGACGAGGCTTCGCGGAAGAATTTCGCCCGTGCCTTTGAACTAAAAGATAAACACCTTACGCAAGAAGAGAATTTTCTGGTTACCGCCACTTACTACTGGAACATAACCGGCAACCTCGAGAAGGAGAACACCGTCCTCACGTTGTATCAGCAAGTGTATCCGCGCAGCGTCAATGCCGCGAATTTATTGGGAATCAACTACGCGCTGTTGGGGAGAAAGGAAGAGGCGCTGCAGGAGTTCAACTGGACCATCGATCATTCCCCCGAACCTTCCGCGTTCGCCTACTCCAATAAGAGCCAAGCGCTCATGTCGCTTGGCCGGTTTGACGAGGCCAAGGCAATTATCAATCAGTGGCAGCAGAAAGGCTCTCTCTTCTCCTATCAGACGGACATGCTCTACCGTATCGCCTTCATCGAGAACGATACCGCCACGATGGACCGGATTGCCCGGGAGGCTGCGCCCGATGATACCGGCTGGCTCCAATTGCAGATGCAGTTCGCCTATCTTCGCGGAGACATGAAGAAGTTCCGCTCGCTCAATGAAGCCGAGGTGAACCTGGAGACCCGCGCCGGCCAGGCGCAGGACGCCGCGGACGATCTGGCTGCGCGCGCCCAGCTGGAATCATTACTCGGAAACTACGGTTTGGCTCGCAGCTTCTGTCGCCATTCCGTCGCCAGGGACGCCGACAGCGCTACCGAGCTGTGGCGCTGTGCCGAAGCATTCGCAGATGCCGGCGATTTCACCCGCGCGGAAGCACTGGCGGCGAAACTCAACCGCATTGCTCCCGAAAACACCATCGAACAGAAAGTTCATCTGCCGCTGATTCATTCGATCGTCGATCGCCAGCGAGGAAATCCCTCGGAAGCCGCCGATTTGCTGCTCCAGCCCGAACTGTATAAACACACGCTAGACGTTCCGTATCGTCTCGGGCAGGCCTACTTGGCGTCAAACCAGCCGGCTAAGGCCGCTGCGCAGTTCCGAATGGTCCTCGATGCCCGCGACGCGGGCTGGTGGCAAGTGTACGCCCCACTCGCGCAACTTGGCCTCGCGCGTGCCTATTCCGCGCAAGCAGATCGAGAGAAGAGTCGCAAAGCCTACGATGACTACTTTGCAACTTGGAAAGATGCGGACCCAGGTATCCCGATACTTCGTCAAGCCAAGGCCGAATACAGCAAACTGATTACACCTGCACCTGCGGCCGTCGATGACCGGAATATGCGGCTGAATGTTGCGCTCCAACAGCCACGCCAGAAACTCTCCGCTTCCGTAAGCCTTATCTGCGGCCAGACTCTGTGGGTGAATTCCAAACTGGCCAACATGCTCCAGCATGCGCCGCGCAGCCAGTGCTTCTTGACTGAACAGCGCCGGCGTCGCATGGACCGACAAAATCACTCGGCTCGTCGTGTCCACCAGATAGTTGTCGTAGTAGCCCAGCGTCGCCGGCCCACTTTTGACAGCCCAGGTAGCATCCGGATCGGTGGTCGACACCTTTTCTTGCAGCTGGGAGCTCCCTGCTGAGTCGGCCACAGGGTTCTGCCGCTCGAGTTCGGTGAGATACTCCTGAACCGTTCGTGACAGCTGTGCCACCTCGCCTAACCTCTCCCGCGGAACTCGGCTTTGTTGGCTGGCATTGGCTCCCACAAGGGTCCCATCCACCGCCAGATTCTGCCCCTCGACGAAACCCGCCTCTAAACAACGGCGCACGATTTCCTCAAATACTTTCCGAAATATACCGGACTTCCGAAATCGACCGTGGCGATTCTTGGAAAACGTCGAGTGGTCGGGAATTTCGTGGTCAAAGCCGAGACCAGTGAACCAACGGACTGAATGCCTACGAGTGGTATTCACAGGGCAGCCTCGCAAGTGTGGGCGGCCAATCTTATATGTATGATGGGCAGGGAAACCGGGTTGGAAAAGTTGGTTCGAAGCTCTACTGGCACGGCCTCGAGGGACAGGTGCTGGATGAGTCGGACACGTCGGGCAATATCACTGACGAATATGTGTATTTTGGAAGCGGTCGGGTAGCTCACCTCACCCAACCCGATTCGACTGTATATTACTACGCGGAGGATCAACTCGGGACGTCTCGCGCTATGTTGCAAGATGGGCAAACCGATTTGTGTTACGACGCAGATTTCTATCCATTCGGCGGCGAGCGTCCTTACACGGACCTATGTTCCCAGGCCTACAGGTTTACGGGCAAAGAACGAGACGCAGAATCAGGACTAGACTACTTCGGGGCTCGGTACTATGCGAGCTCAATGGGGCGTTGGATGTCGCCTGACTGGGCTGCAAATCCGGAGGCGGTGCCGTACAGCAAACTAGATAATCCGCAGTCGTTGAACCTGTATCAGTACGTGCTCAACAATCCGCTCTCCCAGAAGGATGATGACGGTCACGAAATCATCTACGCAGACGGGCTGAAGAACTCGCAGTTGGTGAGAGATAGCGTCATTGCGATCTTGGCGAATCCGAACACGAGCAGCTATCTGTCCGGCTATGTTGGTCCGAATGCTCCAAATCTCACCATCCAGAGTGGAGACCTCGGTCCACCGACAGTAACGACTCTGCCGAATGGACAGACGCTGACCACCACGGTTCAGGGCAACACCGCGCCTGATATCCAGACTTCAACGATGACCGACAACAACGGCGTGAAGACCTCGGAGACGACCTTGACGGGAGCAACCATCACCATCGATAACAACACGTCGAAGGGTGACACTCCGGGCGTCATGATCCATGAGAGCGTACACGCTGGCGAAGCGCAGGCGAACCCTGCTAAGTTCTCGGCAGATGCTAAGGCTGAACGAGGACAACCTCACGACAGCAGGCCACAGGAGCAGCGAGCGAATGGGGTACGGGCTGCCAACGAGAAGCAGATCAAGCAGCAAATCAAACAGATCGAGAAAGACCGGAAGAAGGATCAGCAATGAGGAACCTGCAAAAGCTGTTCCTCGCAATCTCCGCAGCGTCGGTGCTGTTAACAGTCGCAGCACCGACGAGCGCCCAAGCAACTGAGCAAGCGTCACGCGATCAAATCCGCAGCGCGGTACGGTCGCAGCTCCATCTCAAAGCCGACCAGTTCCTCGCAGTTCAAAGGGACGAGTCGCTGGAGCAGAAGCTAGCGATAGTGGCTGGCAAACCGGGCGTGTTCCTCTACCGCGTTAGCCAGGCCGGAGACGAGATCAAAGAGCACAGTGTCGTCCATCACATCTTCACGGACGCCGATCCGACGTACATCGTCGCGGTCAGCGCCGATGGTGGCATGTATCGCATCCACGGCTTCAGCGACTCAGGAGCCGAGTTCGAGAAGCTGATGACAGCAACAGGGCTGAAGGTAAGCAGCCGAGAGGATGCCGAATCCGTGGCCGACTTCTACCGGGATGTGAACCCAGAGAACCGACCGCTGACGCCTATCCCCAACCTGATCGACCTGAAGCAAGCCGCAGAGCGTCAGTGTCAGACGGGAACCTTCGACGAAAACGAGCGGGCGTTCGATGCTTGGTGGAGTCGTGCCAAGTCGCTTTATGTGGGGGGGCCGTTCAAGCAGACGGCCATCCAAAGCGGCAGGGGCTATCTCGTGGAGTGGGTGGTTCTGTCGTCTGCCGCACCGGGCATGTGCGGTGGCGCTCCCCTTCGAGCGCGTCTGGAGATCGCCTCAGACGGTCATGTGGGCACGGTAGCGTTCTCTCCTCTCAAACCCCTCACAGGTCGCCGCTAGGCGGCCTGTATCGCGTTCGTGGGCCGTCCTCTGGCCTCTGTGGCGACCGGAAGAAAAAGCACGGTGCGTTGCACCGGCTGTAGGGGTGACACGTCACCCCAGAATGGGTGCTGTAGAGGAACCGAAAGTTCCTCTGCGGGAACTTGCTGAAAACAGGCGGCTAATAGAAAAAGGCCGGCAAAAGCGTTACCCTAGAGGCGAACGCAGGTTGCTGTTGGGGAACCATATGAGCTTCAACCCCTTAGCCCGCTTCCGGCCCCGCTGCCCGATGTTGAGCAACGCACGGCGAGCGTGTGGCCTCTCCCTGAAAATCCTCTCTGGCGGTGCTCTATGAAGCCGCCTCTTCGCACAAAATCAGTCGGCACCAAGGTCTCGGAGGCCGAGTTCGCCCTGCTCGAAGAGCGTGCGCGTGGAGCCGGGTTGCGGCTGGCCGAGTGGGTGCGAGAGGCGTTGCTGGCCGCGCCGGTGGAGTCCGGGCCGGACGCCGCAGAGGTCGCGCTGGCCGAAGTCCTGGCCTTGCGGTCGCTGCTGCTCAACCTCCACTTCCGTGCAGCGAAGGGTGAGCCGGTGGCCGAGTCGGAGATGCGCGGCCTGATCGAGCGGGCCGACGGGGTGAAGATGCAGCGGGCGCGAGAGCGGCTGGTCGCCGTCCGCGCGGAGTCGAAAACGGACGAGGAACCCGAACCAGAGGAGGGCTGACGATGGCGGAATGGGGACGCAAGGAGTACAGCAAAAAGTGGCCGAGCCGGACGCATGTATGGACGTGGACGGCGATCTTCTTAACCGGCGTGTTCTTCTTCGGGGTGTTCTGTCTGGACTACTGGCACGGCTGGACAGCCGCCGAGCGGCTGTACCTGACGGACTATCTCAAGAGCGGTGTGCGGGGCAAAACATCGCCGACCGCGACGGCAAAGTACACGCTGCTGGAGGGCGTCGTCGGCAAGAGCGAGCGGCTGCTGATCGACGACGAAATCGAGCCGGTGACGGGGACGGACGGACGGCGCGGCTACCGGCTGACGGACGAGGGAGTGAAGGACGGCATCGCGCGGTTGCAGTATGTGACCGGCGTCTATAACGACCGCGCCCTGCACTCGGTGATGAGCCATGCGGTGTTCCAGCATGACGACATCTGGGGCTACATGGCGAGGCCGTTCTACTGGTCGCTGGCGTTCTTCGTGGTGCTGTTGTTCGTGGCGATCCCGAAGGACCGGGCGCGGCGGATGGTCTGGAAACATGGCCGTCGTCTGCGCGGGCCGGAGCTGGTGACGACGGCGGAGTTCAACGCGAAGATGGGCCGACCCGATGGCATCGCGTTCGTCAACGAAGAGCAGACGTGGTGGGACAAGATCGTGCATAAAAACCTTAGCCGCTGGGTTCGTGTTCCGCGTGACCGCGAGGCGATGCACTTCCTCATCGTGGGCGACAGCGGCACAGGCAAAAGCGCGACCATCCGGCAGCTTCTATCGCAGATCGCCGACCGTGGCGAAGCGGCCATCGTGTACGACCCTGCGATGGAATACCTGCCGCAGTTCTATAACGAGCAGCGCGGCGACGTGGTGCTGAATCCGCTTGACGCGCGGTGTCCGTTCTGGAGTCCGGGCGATGAGGTTCCGCACGAAGCGGAGGCCCTAACCTTAGCCGCCAGCTTGTTCCCCGGCAAAGAAAGAGACACAGAATCAGGCCTCGACTACTTCGGAGCCAGATATTATGCCAGCACCATGGGACGGTGGATGTCGCCCGACTGGAGTGCGAAGGCTGACCCTCTGCCGTATGCAAAGCTAAATGATCCCCAAAGTCTCAACTTATATAGCTACGTGGGCAACAATCCGTTGAGTAATGTGGACAGGGACGGTCATGCACCAGATATTTTGGTGATCGAAGACGGTCCTACACAGGGAAATCCAATCGGCCATACTTCGATCGCCGTTACTGGGAATGGGGTTTACAGCTTCGGAACAAATACTCCCTTAGGCTCTAGCACTACAGATTTTCTGAAAATGGAGTCTGGACGACGAGACCAGACGGTAACTGTGATTAAGACAACGCCCGAACAAGACCAAGCCACTGTTAGCGCCCTCATGAAGCAAGACGCAAAAGGAAGCATCAATGTGAATCCAGACAACTGTTCGTCTCGATCAAATGCGGCTTTGGATGCCGCGGGGGTTCCGAAGGCATCCGACCTCTCTAATCCAATCACACCGATCAGCAGCTTGCCGAGTAATATCCCCGGATCTGCTGGGGAACGTGCCCAAGCGGTCCCTGGGAGTCAGACTACTGTCATTCCCAAGAACTCGCCGTCTATTCCGGCAAGCCTTAACCAATTCAATCCGTCACCGGGACATACTCCAAAGCCCGAAAATAAGAAGCCCAACACGGGGCCTTCCTCATGAGAAACATATTGCTTACGGTCTGCCTGATTCTCGTGGTGCTTGCAGGCTGGACGCTTCACCGTCAGCACGTGATAGAGGCTGCATCTGAAAGGACGGCGTTGGGATCGCAGGAGGGTGCCGTTACAGCGCAGCTAGGCTCTCCATGGAGAGCGACAGCTTGTGGTGCAACGTTTGGTGGAACCTTCCGGAACGGCTGCGCGAGAGAATTATTATATGCATCTCCTTTCGCCCCTCTTATACCCAAGTATTGGGCGTTTCGGTTTGACCAGGAGGGTAGGCTGATCGACAAATATCGCTACGTTTCGCCCTAGGGGCACCTCACATTCATTGCGCAAAGCGAAGTTAATATTCCGGCAATCTCATTTTTTGTGTCGTAGCCCCGAGCGCACAGCATGAACATGGAGATCGCACAAAGACTGCCTACGAATAAATTCCGCATTCCTGTGTAGTAGTAGCCGCTGATGGAACTTTCGACGGCGTGATTCGCTACGAGCCAATACGGGATTTCCAGCACAAACGGAAGGGTGATCGCGACGGCCCCAACGGCTTTCCTGAGCGCGAAATATGAGAGAACGATAGGGTCTTGCGGTCGTGGTGTAAAAAGGCAAGGTCGAACGTGTGGGCGCAATCGTCGTGGCTGCCAAGCTTGGATCTAGAGAGATCCCTTGAAGGAGGAAGCGGTCACGGAGGGCCAAGTGGACTGGCAGGCCGCCCGGGCAATCCTGGCTCAGGAGGAGAAAAACGCGAACCCGGCAAGATCGTAGTCCAATAGCACCAGACCACACGCTGTCTGCGGCCGCCGGTTCACGCAAAGCCGAGACGGCGCGTTCGTATCGTCCAGACTATCAAGCCCTGATTTAAAGAGTGGACGCACTCTTGACCGGCCCGATTTGTTAGTCCAGAAGAAGTGAGAGTTTTTATATCACAGCCATGGGCTGTGAAGATGGATTTACTCCCCAGGGGCTACAGGCCGCCGGGGCAGGCGGCTTGTAGCCGAGTGCCGAGTGCGGGCGCTTCGTGTTGTATTCCACCCGCCATTTCTCGATCATTATCTGTGCCTCCTTCAACGAGTAGAAAATTTCTCCGTTCAAGCACTCATCCCGCAGTTTTCCGTTGAAGCTCTCACAGTAGCCGTTCTCCCAAGGGCTTCCTGGCTCGATGTACAGCGTCCCGGTGCCCACTTTGGCCAGCCATTCCCTCAGCTCTTTCGCCACGAACTCCGGACCATAGCACCTCGGGAACGAGGCCGTTTTTGCTAACGGGTGGGGTCGACCAGCATGGCTGAAGGGAGCGAAGCGACCGGAAGTCATGCTGGTGGGTCATGGTCAGTCGAACGGTCTCCTGTACTGTGAGTGTGTTCAGCATTCACCAAAGGAGACGGACCGACCATGACCAACCCGCAGAGTACGCTGGAAGCAGTTGTCTGGGTAGCCATCGATGTGGCGAAGGACCGCCATGAAGCCCTGATCGAAGCCCCAGGATGGAAAAACCGAAAGAAATTTCGCGTGCAGAACACCGCCCAGGAGTTTCGCGCATTCGCCGATTTCCTCCATAGCCTGGGCTCGTCAACTCGAATTGGGTTCGAGCCAACTGGCAACTACCATCGAGCGCTTACCTACTTCCTGCATTCGGAAGGGTTTCAGTTGGAGCTCATCTCCTC
The DNA here is from genome assembly GCA_963725655.1 of uncultured Acidobacteriota bacterium. Taxonomy (GTDB): domain Bacteria; phylum Acidobacteriota; class Terriglobia; order Acidiferrales; family UBA7541; genus CAVRXT01. Next base: position 367,689 of record CAVRYY010000003.1, read on the forward strand.
TCTGGCCGTAGCACGCACCCGAGAAGCGATGCACAACTCGTGGGATAAGAACGATCCAAAGGATGCCCAGGTCATTTTGCATTTATTAAAATCCCGACTGACCCAGCACTACCATGACCCGACGGTGCACGACCTGAACGATCTTCAGGAACTCTCCAAAACGCATCACCACGTCTCTTTGGAAAAAACGCGAACGCAACACCGACTGCTGACCCACTACCTGCCGCTCTACTTCCCGGAGATCGCCCGCTACCACTCTTCTTCTCGCTCGGAATGGTTGTGGAACTTGCTCATCGAGTTCCCCACACCTGGGAGCATAACCCGTGTATCGAGAGACCAGTTCGTTCGCAAAGCTTGGAACCTGGTTGGCCGCAAGGTCGCTAAAGAGCGCATTTTGACTGATATTTACCTGACCGCGCAGTCTTCGGTGGGCCTTCCTGCCGAAGAAAACTCGGAGACCGTCGCCATGCTTCGTTTCGTGCTACGCCAACTCCTCACTCTGTGCCAGTTGCGGGCCACCATCGAAGAACGAGCCGACGACCTCCTTTCCTGCAACGAGGATTATCAGCGACTGCGGCGCATTCCAGGAATTGGACCGATCTCGGCTTTGACGATCCTCGCCGAAGCCGGAGACCTGCGACGGTTTACTCATCACCGGCAGTTTCTGAAGTTCTGTGGATTCGATCTTGCCACCGAACAGTCCGGGCAGTTCCGTGGCCTCTCCCGACTTTCGAAACGTGGCAACGCGCGGCTCCGGGCTGTCTTTTGGATGGCCGCCAGCGTTGCTGTACGCATGCGCGAAAACAGTTTCCGGGCCAAGTTCGATCGCTATATGCGGCGTGATCCGGGCAGTGTGGACCGTAGGCGCAAGGCTTACGTCGCTGTCGCTGCCAAGATCGCCCGGGTGACCTATGCGCTCATCCGGTCCGGAACCGATTACCGCTGCTTCCACGAAGTGGCGGTGCCAAGTGGAGGAACCCGTTCTGCACGGGCCGTTGAGGCGATTCCGACCTCGTAGATAATGTGCGGGTCTTCCACTTGGAAAGGACTTCGTTTTAAGTACAGAGAAGGCCGCAGAGATTCAGCGGACCTTGTGTCGCTATGGTGGAGTGCCATTTCCTGTTGTCTGTGGAAGCCACTTGGATTTAGACTTCAACCGCGCCTGAAATCAGACGCACAGGAGATCTTCGTCCTGACCTCTTCTTAGCACTCCGCAGTTAGTACGTTGTCCGAACGAATGTTTTCTGGTATTCCTCGGTATAACATCACATCCGCAAGTGCTTCGATCACTTCATACCTCCCCAGCCTTCTGGCCACGCGGATCGCCAGACACTCCCGGGTGTATTCATCGATCAGCGTCAGCATCCGCAGCATTCTGCCGTTGTGCGTCATCGCGCTCACGAAGTCGTAACTCCACACATGGTTCGCCCGCGCTGGTCGCAGCCGCACGCACGACCCATCGTTCAGCCACAATCTTCGGCGGGGCCGCTGTTTCTGCGGTACTTTCAGCCCCTCACGACGCCAGATGCGCTGCACTCGATCCTTGCCTACCTGCCAGCCAGCACGTTGCAACAGCGCTGTAATTCGTCGGTAACCGTAGCGCCCGTATGCACTGGCCAGTGCAACGATCGCTTCGGTCAGCGCATCTTCGTCGATCCTCGGGATCGCGGCGTAGCGTTGTGTCCTTCGCCACTGCCCTAGCAGCCGGCAGGCATGGCGCTCGCTCACTGCGTACTTCTCGCGCGCCTGCTCCACCGCACAACGCCGCCGCTCAGGGCTCAGAAGTTTCCCGAGGCCACGTCCTTCAGGATCTGCTTCTCCAAAGACAGCTCCGCGACTAAACGCTTCAGCTTCGCGTTCTCTCGCTCTAGCTCCTTCATCCGTTTCGCTTGATCTAGCTTCAGGCCGCCGAACTCTTTTCTCCAGCGGTAGTACGTCTGAACCGTGATCTCTGTATCTTTGCAGGCTTGTGGGGTGCTCTTCCCGTTCGCTATTTCTACTTCAATCTGCCGCAGCAACGCCACGATCTGCTCCGGCCTGTGTTTCTTCATTGCCATGTCCAGCTCTCCTTTAGAGTGATTTTCTCTCACTCCCGCTGGACTAAATCAAGCCGGTCAGGTCAATTGGGGTAAGGCCATAGCGCCCGCGCGGACACGCGCAGCGACGGAAATGAAGCAGAATATCGGCTACCCAACGGGCGTCAGACGAACTCCTTCTGCTTTACGTGCGCGATCGCGAACTTGGTCGCGCCTGGCGGCCCACGCTACATGGACAGGGCCACGTTACGAGTCAGCAGCAATTCGAGCCATCTCAATTTAGCCGCAGCAGTTGGGCTAAAGTCTCGTCAGCGTTCTTCTTGACGGAAAGATCAGTAGTTTTACCCTGCATTTCCAGCACGTAGCGGATAGCGGTGTTAACAGTGGTCCACGTCGTGATGGGGGATTCCTCGATTTGCCACGCTGCGGGGCCCGTCATTTCCCTTATAACCGTTTTCCCGTCAGACCCAAACACTGGTGCGTGCGTGGGCTCCAACGTGAGGTGGTACACGATCCCTGTTTTTATCTCGTCGGTCTTTTGTGGCGGAATGTAATGTAGAACGCCATCTATCGTTCCCTCGTCTTCGAAGCCCATTATAACCAGCGCCGAATTATTCTTTATGGATTCACTATCCAATCCCCAATTGTTTGACACCACTCTAATTGTGCTGTTGTCAGGTGACGTTGTGGGTTTGGCGAAAAAACCCGCCGCACCTTGCCAGCCATCTTTAGTCAGCAGATTGCCGGCAGTCGCCATTCTCCATAGTTGATCGACAATCTGCGCGGGTGGTTTAGCAGTCGTTGGCGATGAAGACTGCGGCAGTGAGAAAGCGCTGAGGACTAGCACAAGATTCCATGATGTCCATCGCTCCATTGTCACCTCCTTGGCTCGAGCATCATTGTGAAACAAAAGGCTGGGTAAGGGGCTTATTACCAGGTGGTCCGACTGGAATCAGATAAAGGGGAAGACTCGCAGGCAGAGGATCAGGTTCGCCTAAGTAGTTGCGGCTGGTCGCGGTCTGAGCGCTATTCAAGCTGAAGTACATCCCCACGGTATAAGCATATACTCCTCTTTGGGTTTGGTTTGAGATTAGCTGAGCAATCGACGTAGGATAGTTCGCGTAGTAGTCTCGGACTACCACGCCTGCTCTGCAACCGTTGATCAATATGGAGGCACTCGTCCCAATGATATTTGATCCGTTGTAGCCTGTCTGCACCGCCGACAATTGCGTCACATTTTGGAAGGTGATGTTGCTATCTCCCCCTATAGCCTGACCAGGCGCCAACAGGGTTATCCGGCCCAGCACGTTATTGTTCTCGTCGAAAGCGTTGTAAGGGCCACTGTGACCAAAGTAGATTACTCCCCCTCCGATGAATCCGTTAGCAGTCATTGCACTAGCAACATTCTCGACCGATGACACTCTACATGCCACCACATTGTTTCCCTGCGTCTGCAGCTCATTGGCCTCAGTTTGAGCCGCGATGGCGAAGTTGAAGCCGACATTGTGGGTAGTTCCGGGATCGCCAACTAGTAGAAGATAAGTCGGGCCACTTGCGGGAATCGTGAGACAACTCGGTAGCTGCGAACCTGCAGGCAGCGTGCAAATCGGGCAGTTTGCAACTGCCGCGGGCTGGAACACTGTCTCGGATCCCATTCCGTTTGCCGATCCCCCGCCGAGAGCACCTACGTTTGCGATCGAATCGGCCTGACCGCTGCCCGGCGTCTGCACCATGCATTCGCACAGTGCATCAGCAGCTGCATCGTTGGAGGGGCTGCCTGCTGGTGTGGCCCAGAAGGTCGCCTGATCTGGTTCGACCGGAATCTCGACTTGGGAAACTCCTTGGGACGATTGATTGTACCAATTGCCAGCCCATGAATATTCGGGGACGCCCCCAAGGGTTCCACTTTCTTGGGACGAGATCCCGTTGGGGTCAAGCTGAACTACGCCAGCCTGCGAATCGTTGATTACGATGCCGCCGGCTGAAGAGGCGACGGCTATGATCGATAGAGTGCTCTGCGTTGTTACTTGGTAGTCCCAGTTAACCGAACCAGAACTTAGGCTGAAGGATACAATCTTTGGACCTTCGCCATTCGTGATGTCGCCGGTACTCGTGCCATCTGTAGCGAACGCGACGCCATTTTCACCCAGAACCAGCGAGGGCTTTAGCGGCAGGCCGTCTGGTCCGAGCACGAAATTCTGTGGGGTAAAGGGCAGGCTGTAAGCGGCGGTTATCGCCCCAGACACCACATATGCCGCCTGATACGGATTGCTGGGAATTGGTGCACTCGATGGACTGATGGCCCAAGTGGCCAAGACTCCCCCTTGACCATCGGGGATGATCCGGCCAGGAAACAAGTTTTCGTCAACCGTGGTCGCACTTAGTTGCGTGGTAGTCTGAGTCCCATCCACCGCGATTTGCAGGAGAGTAAGGACCGCCGATGTGATCTGCGGAGGATAAGCGATTTGTACGACTTCGTACTCGACGTAGATGGAATCATCCGAATCGACGATGGGTGGCCCAATGCAACATTCGGCTAGTTCGATCCGAGAACACCTCCAACTCAAGTCGACGTGCTCCGGATCCGAGCACTTGGGTTGACAACTTTCCAACCGAGGGTCCATTGGGGGATGGGCTCGCCTCAGCATTGATCTCCAAAGAATAGATAATATGAATCCAGATTGCACTGGGGAAAATGTGTGCGCTAAGCGCGAGTGAGCAGCACCCGCCGATCAATTTGTTAAATATCCGTGAATGATGATTTGGTTGGGCAGCGACCACTCTACTTTGGGCGCGCCTCCGACGGATTGAGCGGCGTCGAGAACATACGAATAGGTAATCTGAAAGGACGTGTCGCGCTGCCCGGAATCAAATTTCCATGCCCGCAGATTCCGACAAGCGGCCTCGACAAGCAGGGCCATTCTTTGATCTTGCTCCACGTGTGTTTCTGTCACCTGCACAGCGGTGACTCCACCAGCGCTAGTGATATTGCCTTTCAATGCCACGCTGCCTGACAGTTTCGCTTTCATCGCTTCGTCCGGATAAGTAATGTCCTCCAACACCGCCATCAGACATCGACCCTGTATTTGCAGCCTACAACGCGGCGTGGTCCCGATGGGAAGGACAATCGTAGTGGTGAGAGATGGATCTGATTTATATCCCTGCGGAATGATGTTAAGGACCTCTAACTGATTGGCGGCGTCGAAGGTATAGATCGCGTGTAGTTGCGCAGCCCACTGGGGCCACTTCGCTGGATAGCCTTCTGCGGCTGGCTGGAAGTACTTGGCCGCTTCATAAGAGTCAAAAAAGAAAACGCCAAATGTTTTGAAGTTCCGGCGGCGGCTCCTCAGCGTTTGAGCCAGACAGGTCAACCGATTGACGGCAAAATCACGCGGCGCGATGCTTACAAAGATTGACGCGTCATAGTCCTGTCCTTTGCGAAAATGCGGAGCACGACACTGTGCAGAGGCACTGGCAGAGCCACAAAGAACGGCGCAATACGCTGCCATCGCCAGCGTGACCTTCGCATTTAGTATCTTCATCAGTTCGTTGCCGCACACTGATTCTGCTGTAGCTGAGCCGTAATGTCGATAGTACTTCCAGGAGTCGGATCAACGCCCGGTGTAGGTTCGATCCCGAGGAGTGTCTTCAAATCGTAGGGTGCCGGGAAAGCGAAGAGTGTCCGAAAATCTGAGCTCACGAAGTCATCTAGACCACTAAGATTGTGCATAGTCTCATGAAGAATCGTACCTTGGGTTAGCAACTTCAGCTGCTTGCTTGTGTTGACATATACGTCCGTCGCTGGGGTTCCTGAGGGTGGCGTCACTTGAGCAGCAGCGACAGTGAGTCCTTGAGGAGCGTTACCCTTATACACCTTAAATAAGCCACAAACCGGTGTGTTCTTGTATATCTTAACGGCAATCGGATTATTCGCAGTGAGAATTGTGTTCAACATGCCCGCGTCGTACTGGCTGATCGTTGACTGGACGCCGTCGTAGGGAACCTGTGTCGTCACCGCATTAGTAAGTTGCCCGAAATAGCTTGCTCTGGTGGGATCACCATTAAAAAAAGTCGAGCAAGACGGGCAACTGAGTGAACCGCTATTAAGCAGTGCCTGCTTCTCGCTGTTGTACTGCGTCAAAGCATTGCCGCCCAACCCTACCTTAGCACTTCCCAGTGAGCAACTCGCTCCGCAGAACGCCAGACCAAATACCGGGACACCTTCAATTCGCTCCGCCACGCCAACGAAGTCTCCATTCCGAGATGGATTGCCTCCGATCATCGCCGCATAACTAGTTGCCCACTGAACAGGCGAGAACGAGACTTGAGCCACTCCGCCGCTCAAAGCAGCGTTCCACTCTCCTGCCCAGGAATTTTGGAGCTCTCCAACTTCTGGGGCTACTACCGTCACATTTCCCGAGGAATCTAATTGGTCAACGTTCACACCATCTAGGACGGTCAAGCCCCCGTCATCGGTTGCTGCTGCAATTGACAGAGTGCTCGCAACCGCGACTTGGTAGGTCCAGTTGACGGTTCCCGAGTTTAGGCTGAACGATACTAGAAGCCATCTCATAAATGCCTCAGAAGGATGATGGCGGAAGCCAAGTGAACCATGGCGAGAAAATTTTCTGGGTGGCGTTCCCAGCGAACCACGATGCGGCGATAATTATGCAACCAGGCAAACAAGCGTTCGACTTTCCATCGTCGGCGATAACGCCGAAGCACACGGCCATCCTGAGTCAGAGTTCTAGTGCGAGCGGAAGTGTGAGGTGCAATCATCTCGATGCCGTAGTGCTGCATCAATCGTTGATCGAGGCGGTCGCTGTCGTAGGCGCGATCGCCGATTAACCGTTGGGGGAGATCGGCGAAGAATCGCTCTTCGAGGGTGGCTTCGACGAGTTTGGTTTCATGCGGCGAAGCGCTGGCCACGAGCACGGCGAGAGGAAGACCATGGCCGTCGCTGATCGCCATGATTTTGCTGCCCTTACCGCGTCGAGTAGGGCCGATGGCAGAGCCCCTTTTTTCGCCGAGCTGAAGCTGGCGTCGACGAACGCTTCGCTCAGATCGAGCTTGCCGCGGTCGCGTAAGTCCTCGGCCAGCTTCTGGAGCAATTGCAATAGCACTCCGGAACGCTGCCAGTGCTGAAAGCGGCGATGACAGGTTTGATAGGGCGGATAGCGATTCGGCAGATCGTGCCAGGGAGCGCCGGTGCGCAAGATCCACAGCACTCCGTTGACCACGGCGCGCATGTCGCGCCAAGGTCGGCCACGTCCATCGGACCGCCGCCGCGGACGGAACAGTGGATCGAGCACCGCCCATTGGGCGTCGGTAAGGTCCATGCTCTGGATTTACGCTCTTCCACATAAGTTTCAACTCATCAGTCGCTTGAAAGTGTTTATGAGATAACTTCTAGTCAACGCAAATAAAATCTGCGGCGAGCAGACTTTTTCAACAGACCCACATGATTGTGAGCAACAAATATCGTGGATTCCGAGGTCGCTAAATCAAGCACATGCGAAGTACCCGGATGTGGGGTTTGTGGGCAACGCCGAATTGGACCTGGTACGGTCTTACTGGAAGGCTTCTTTTTGTAACGCGAGTACTCACCTGAACAGATCTTTACGGCTCGGCAACACCGCCGTCCGCACGAGTCCCCACTGATGGGCGCAATTGTTGCACCGCTTCCGGCCGCCGACCTTGGCAGTGCACGTCGCGCCGCATTCGGGACACGCTTCGGCTCTGTCGTTCGTCGCGACTTTCTGCGACGCCGATGCGCTACTTTTTTCATTTCGTCAGCCTTCGCTTGCTCGCGCTTGTAGTACTCGTTCAGCCCCAGCACTAGCGGTTTGCCCGCCGCGGACTCGGCCATGCAATACGCCCACCAGTGGTCGGCGTGCCCATACGCGCATCGTGCTCGGCGTCAAAGCGAGCTTGACTGTTTTGCAAGCAGGGGGTCACCGGTTCGGTCCCGGTCACGTCCACCAACTATCTCCCTGCATTTCAGTTACTTACTGAATTTGGCTGGGGGCGACCTCGGCAAATTTGGGAACAGTTGGGAACGAGGATTCCAACCGGTCCACGGCCTGCCTCTGAGCACTTCACTCGCATGGTGTACGCGTGAAGTGCGGTCGACATGTGCAAGTTCATTTTGCGAATAGGGGCGTAGCGTGAGCTTGGCCGTAACGAGTCTTCACACGAGCAACTTTGTTGATCGGCGCTCGAACGGGCCTGCCTTCCGAGGTGCGTATGCTGCCCCCCTTCTCAAAGCCTGGGAACGACCTGGGAGCAGTAACCGCCGAGCACCATCCAAGACCGTAATACATCAAATACGTGCAGTCCGCGCTGAGGCTGACGCACCGATTGCAAGCAGCTAGGGTCTTGTGGGCGGGGGATTGGCGATCCAGTGGGGTGGCAGAGCGGATTCAAACGTAGAGGCTCCACGGATTCGATCGGCCACTTCACCGCCGGTGCCGATCACTCGGCCGCCTAAGCGGAAAAATTTAGCGTCGCACATCCCGTGTGGCAGCAAGCCCGCTGGAGTGAGAGAGTGAGATCGCAGGTCATATCTGAAAACGTCTTTCTCATAGGTACTTGTAAACCCGCCGATCAACAATATTGCTTCAGGGAGGGGCACGGCGCACCAGCACCGTCGTGAAACCGGAAGGTCAGGGAGGCAGCGCCATCGCCGCAGTGTGCAGTCGAACTCCAACACTGAATTGGAATTGGCTACGCCATTTTCTGCGGCATAGGCGCCGCCGAAGATGTAGATCTTGTCTGAGACGACCGCCGCGGCCATGCTGATCAGGCCTGGCCCGGGAAAGCCAGGCGGAGTCTCCCAAGGCCCACGCGGCTTGTTGACGTTGCAGATCCAGAGGGTGTTCTGCGCGGAAGCATAGTCGCCTGCTTTCGACATGCCGCCCAAGACGTATATGGAATCGCCAGACGCCACGGCCGAAGCATAAAGTCGCGGCTCTGGGAGAGCGAGATCGGGCAGTTCTACCCATTTTTTGTTTCTGAGTACCAAAGCGTCCTGCCTGGCGTGCAGGTGGTCCCCGCCGCCGAAAATGTACAGATCGTTCTGCAGTGCGACACACGCCGCGTCGCTGCGAGGCTCGGGCAGGGGCGCCGCTTCGCTCCAGGTGTTCGATGCGGACTCGAACTCATCCACCCGCGAGGTCCAAACCTTTTCGTTGGCATTCCAGTAGCTGCCACCCGCAAGAACATAGCGGCCGTCGACCACTGCGGCCATGTATCCGGCACGGGGCTGAGGAAGCGGCGCACGGGTGCGCCAAGAGAGGTCGTTTTGAATTTCGCCGGTCATCGAGGCGAAGAACCGCGGAAATTGGCAGTTTTCAAGAGGCGCTTGCGCGGGTGGACGCCGCGGGTGGCCGGGTCTGTGATGCAAAGCTTGCAGGTGGGACTGGCGGGATCAAAGATGCCGAGCCTAACGAAAAAGAGCCTGGCAAGTTGAAGTTGCCCCTGAGCGCTGGGATGGATGCCATCGGAATCCAGCCAGCGACGGAACGCGCCCGGGTGTTTCCGATTTTGAGTGATCCAATGGTCGTAGTGGTCCACCAACATGAGTTTTCGCCGGGCAGCCACCTCGCGGATAATGTCCGCGTAATGGGGCAGGTGGGTGCGCTCGATGTCCGCACCAGGACGAATCGGGTTTGGCGTGTGCAGCAGGAGCAAACTAGAGTTGTTCTCGCTCGCGTCGGCGAGGTTGAGAAGATTTCTTCGAAAGGCCTCAATGCCGGCGCGGCCAGCAACGCAATCATTCATCCCCATCATGATGGACGTGACGTCGGGGCGGAAACGCAGGACTCGCCCCTTGAGATCCCTCAGCAAGCCGTCGGTGGTGTCACCACTGGTTCCGGTATTGATGACGGTATCGGCCATGCGACGCAGTTCCCACCGGAGACGCTCCATGAAATGCTCTGGATAGCTTCTCCACCCAAAGGTGTAGACCGCTCCGTGAGTGATGCTGTCACCGGTGAGCAGCCATGTGACTCCCTTCGGAGAAGAGAAAATGGAACGCAGCGGATTTTTAGGCGCGGCCATGAATCTCGTGACGCCTTGCGGCTACTTACCCGGGACCCGAGCGATGCAGTCGACCTCAATCTTGAACTTTGGCAATTGCACTCCGACTGTTGTCCGCGCCGGCTGGTTTTCCGGAAAGAACTCACGATAGATTTCATTCATGGCCTGAACGTCGTTCAGATCGTTCAGGAAAACGCCCACTCTTACGACGTCCCGGAGAGAACACCCGGCGGCGGCCAATATCGTCTGGATATTCGTTAGCGCCAGCCGAGCTTCGGATCGAATGTCTCCGTATACGATTTCGTTGGTTTCCAGATTGATCGGAGCCTGCCCGGAGACGAACAAGAATCCGTCAGATATAACTCCAAGCGAAAATGGAGATTTCGGTTTTGCTGCGCTTGGTGGGTGGATTATGGTGTGCATTGTCACTCCCTCGACCTGTCGCGGTCTAAGTTTTCTTGTCTTCTGAGGTGGTCCGCGTAGCGAATTGCGCGCGGAGCACCTGGCAACGCGAATTCTATCGTCATTCGGCCGGTTGAAGCATAGGCGATCTCATCGCCTGGAGGCACACACTCAATGTGGAAAGTGCTTCTGCCACGGTGCATCGCGGCGGGCGCATCTTGTGGATGGCATCGAGGAAGTCACGAGCTTGATCCAAATGCGAGGCGTCGCGTTCGGTTCTAAATTCAAATCGGTTGGTCTTTCCACCGGAATGCGTGATCAGGATTTCGCCGGTCAATAGGTTCGCAGCCGCGGTTGCCCGGCTCCCCACAACGTGACATTCCCTTCGATTATCTCGATCGGCCGCGTGCAGATGTATCTGCGCAACCATGCCGGTGTTCGAACGCAGCCAGAGGTCGGCGATGCCCTCGTCAGCGATGTTCAACTCCGCAACCGGCGCGCGGCGGCATCCTTCGAGACTCAGCTCACCAAAAATCCACTGGAGGTAATTCAGTTCGTGACTCAAATCGAGTATTACGCCGGAGGCTGCGTTCACCGAGCCGTAGTACGTTTGACGATAATCGGGACGCGAAGCCGGGAGGTAATGGGTGCATACCGACCGGACCGACAGCAGTTGTCCCAGCGATCCATCCAACACCAGTTCTCGCAACTTCACGATGGCAGGCTGAAAACGCAGCACGTATCCGACAGCCGCAGTGAGCCGCTTCTCTTCACAGAGCGCGGTAAGGCGATCGATGCCGGCAAGAGTTGCCGACAACGGTTTCTCGACCAGCACGTGAATACCTCGGTGCGCGCAAAGTGTAGCGATCTCGACGTGCGAAGCGGCAGGAGTTGCGATCACCGCGGCATCGAACGACTCGAGAGGAACGGCAGCGATGTCGGTGAACCAATTCACACATCCGTATCGGTCTGCGATTTGAACCGCACGCTCTTCGCGCGGGTCTGCGAGGGAGACGGAGGTTCCGTCGATTTGACACAAGGCGCGAATGTGCCGCTCGCCGATCGATCCGGCGCCAATGACGAGAACCCTTATCGAAGACGGGTCTTGCATTCTACTTTTTCCACCTTATTCCGCAGGTTTCGACGCGCAAGCGCCGCGAAATTACGATTGGCGTTCAAGGCAAACTACGACCAAGGAAGCAGCAACGCGCAGCCGCTCAGTTGGGGCGCCTAGATTGCCGTCCAACCCCCGTCCACGGAGATATTTTGACCGGTGACGTATGCGGACGCATCCGAGGCCAGGAACAATGCGGTGCCCTCAATGTCCTCGGGGGCAGCCATGCGCCCGAGAAGCGTTCGCCGCGCGTAATTCCGCTCAAAAACCTCAGGCATGCCCTCCGTCCAAAACCCGCCCGGCGATATGCAGTTGGCACGGACGCCGAACGGTCCGAGGAAACTAGCCAGGTAGCGCGTCAAACCGATGATGCCGCTTTTGGCGAAGGAGTAATCCACAGGGTTCGACATCGCGGTGCCCTCATAGATGGAGAAATTCGGTCCAACAACTCCATAGATGGACGAGATATTAATAATGGAACCCGATCGCTGAGCCTGCATGGGCTCGGAGAATATCTGTGACGCGAGGAACACCCCAGTGGAGTTCACACGCATGGTTTCTTCCCACTGTTGGGCGGTGGTGTGACGCAAGTCGCCGCCGGTTCTGGCGACGGCATTGTTGAACAGAACGTCGAGGCGTCCGTGGCGCTTGAGAATTCGATCGAGAAGATCGCGGATTTCCGATTCTGAGGAGAGATCGAGGCGCTCACCTTCGGCGTGGAGGCCTTTTTGGTCGAGTGAAGCAGCGAAGGCGCGGCAGCGATCCACGTCGCGGGACGCGACGATGACCGTCGCACCGGCTTCGCAGAGGGCTTGCACGATGGGCTTGCCGACGATGCCGGTTCCACCGGAAACAAGGGCGATCTTGCCGTCGAGTCGAAAAGAATCCAATACGGCTTTCATTCTTCCTCTCCTGCCAGAAACTGCGGGATCGTTTGGGGGAGCGACAGCGCCGGCCGTTTGGACGCAGCGATCACTTAGTCCGCAAGTCCAGTGACCATAAAGATGCCGTCCCCGGGAGAAATGACGGGCCACTGTCGAATCAACGCGACCACACCGTCACGAGGCGCGAGGAAGGTTTCCGCTGTTTCGGAGTGAAGGTCAACTATGCGACCCAGTCTTTGCCCGGCGCGAACCGATTCGAGAAGCTCGACTTCGGGAATCAAGAATCCTCGCTGGGTGGCCACCAGCGAAGTATCGATGTCTCCGCTCCCAAGAAGGTGCATCTCGAGTTTCGCGGTTGTTGGCTCGCCCGGCAGGATATGCAAGTGGCGAAGCAGGTTCTGAAGGCCGGAGAGAAACATTCGCAAGTCATCGGGATGAATCCTTCCCGCGCCGCGTGCTTCAGTGTACAGCCAAGGAATCCCGCGCTGCTTGGCGAACGAGATGGTTCGGCCCGGCGCCGTTTCCGGATGTCCCCATAAGACCGGAGCGCCAAACACGGCTGCGGCCGCGCGTGAGCGGGGTTCCGCAGCGTCGTAGCCAACCATGGTTGGCATCAGCAGCTTTACCCCAGCACTGTGCAGATCCAGAAAAAAATCCGCGAAGGCGATGACTGAATTCGCCAGAACGAGCGCAGTCGCTGCGGTGGGACCGCCATCGGAGCTACCGGGGAAAGCTCGCGCGAGATTTCCATGATCCAGCGGGCTGGTGCGCGTGCCGTTCCAAAACGCCGGGGGATTGGCGACGGGAACCGCGAGAAAGTCGCCGGTCATTTGCTGCGGGTCGAGAGATTGGTAGGTGTCCAGAATCGCGCGCACGCCTTCATATTCGTCGCCGTGGACGCCTGCAGTCACGACCAGGGTCTGTCCCGCACGGCTCCCACGCACCAGCAGGACCGGCAAGCTAGCGCCCTTGACGCCAGGTTCAAGAGAGAGATCGAGTGCGTGCTTTTGACCGCGCTGAAATTGAGCCGGGTTGAAATCGGCGCTGTTCATTTTCGATGGCATCTCTCGACGGCAACGTTCCGAACGATCACGGACTACCAACGCGACTAGTACGTAAGATATCCGCCATCCACCAGCAGAGTTGCGCCAGTGACAAAACCGGCTTCGTCGGAAACAAGATACGCCACAGCGTAGCCGATATCGCGCGGCGAGCCGCGGCGTTGCAAGGGCGTTTCGCGAACCCAACGTTTTGAAGCGCCCACTCCGCTTTTCTCAGCAGTGATATTGGCACTCGCTTCGGTGTTGATGTCTCCAGCCGCTACGGAATTCACGCGAATTTTATGCGGCGCGAGCTCCAGCGCCATGCTTTGCGCGAGCGAGACCTGAGCGGCCTTAGTGGCGCAGTAGAGGCTCGCGAATTCCTGTGCGGCATACGCGCCGACCGAACTAATATGCACGATGCTGCCCCCGCGGCCGGCCGCAACCATCCGCTTGGCCACGGCTTGGGAACAATAGAAGGTGCCTTTCAAGTTGGCGTCGACGATAGCGTCGACGGTGGCGGGGCTGCAGTCCAGCATGGGAGCGATAGCGGGCATCCCGGTAATGCTGGCGTTGTTCACGAGAATGTCGACGCGGCCGTAGTGGCTCATGGCAGATGCGACCACTCGCTCGACGGCTTGGGGATCGCGAATATCCAGGGCTTCGGCAATCGCCTTGGCTGGCTGCAGGCGTCCTACAGCGTGTTGCGCCAAGTCCAGGCGGCGTTGCGCGAGCACCACCTTCACACCCTTTTCGGATAGCACTTGCGCGATGCCGAAGCCGATGCCTGTACCGCCGCCGGTGATGATGGCTACCTTTTCGTGGAGGCTCATATGGAGTCGAGAGGATACATCGGTCGTCTGAGTCGTTTATAAGAAAAAGTGCGAACATCCGCGGCAGCCAGGCCGGGCGTGTCGACCTCGATAATGCGTTGCGCGATGGGAACGTAAGCAGCGCGATAGGCAATCGCGGCTTTGACCACGATAATACCCAACCGAGTGGGTTCAATACCGATCGCGCGCAGCTGCTGGAGATTCCACATCGGCATCCGCCGTTCAGTAAGGACCACCAGGACTCCGCCGGTGTCGATGACGGCGGTACGGCCCTGGTCGTCCACCACGCCGTCGCGCATTGGCCCGATGTTTTTGAATATGCCATCGCTAACCGTTCGTATTACCCCTTCGATTTCGACGGGAGCGCCGTGGCATGTGTCCACCTTTCCTCCCACCGGCAAGCGAAGGCGCTGTCTTACGCCGGCTTGCACTGCGGCAGAAACGGCTTGAGGGTCGCAAAGCAATACCAAGGATTTTTGCGCTTTCTGCGCGAGAAGTTCGGAGAGCAGGACGGTGCCGTCGCCCGGAGTTCCGGCACCGAGGTTGTCTCCTACATCCACGAGGATCGATAAGCCGGAAGGCGCCGCGACAGCCTCTCGGACGGCTTCCGCCGGACCTGGCAGCGCAACCTGAAATTCCTGGCGGCGGGACCAGACGAAATCGGCGACGCGCTCCGCGGCGCGAGACGCGACCTTGACGTCATCTCGAGCGACTGCGTAGACACTGAATCCAGCATCGGGGACGTCAGAATACGGAAACCCAGCCGCCACCGAGATGGCCACCATGTCGGGAGCACGCTCGAGCTCGCGGGCTAAGGCGATGGCATCTGCCATCGGCGCGCTGTCGGTCAGTTGCCGGAGGATGTGCGGAAACAGCGGGCGCCGCGCCAGAGCCAACTTAGGCCGTAAGCCGTCGTAAATCATTCGCGAAAGGATTTCCGCGGCTTCCAGCCCGCGCTCCGCCTGATCGATATGCGGATAGGTGTCGTACCCGATCATCGCGTTCGGCCAGCGGACCATTTCGTCCGTCACGTTTGCATGGTAGTCGAGGGTAACCACGAGAGGCGTGGTCTGGCCGATAGCCTGGCGGACGCGCCGCAACAGTTCGCCGTCGGCGTCCGGAAAGGCTTCCGAAACCATTGACCCGTGCAGGCCCAGGAGTACGCCATCGAGGGGCGCTTGCTCGCGCAGTTTCGAAATGAGGAAATCGCTGAGGGACTCAAAAGCGTCGTTGGTTAGCGGGCCGGCCGGCATGCCCCAGGCGGCAATTGTGGGAACGAGTTCAAACCCAAAGCGGCTCGCACCTTCGATGAAGCCGCCGATCTCTGAGCAGGTATCCGTCCAGTGTTGAAGAATCTCATGCCCATAGTGCAGATCCTTCTCTTTGAATCTCGCGAGGGTCATCGCTTGCGAGAAAAATGTATTCGATTCGTGATAGATGAGACCGGTGGCTATGCGCATGTTCAATTGATTTTCAGGATCGCACCTTCGAGTTCATCCGGATCGATGAGAATCGAAGCGTTGCGGGCCGCGGCGTCGCGTATAGAGTCGGGATCTTTGAAGCCGTGCCCGGTAACCAGGCAGACCACGTTATCGTCCGGACCCACCGCACCGCGCCGGACTGCTTCGGCCAAGCCCACGACGGCGGTGGCTCCGGCCGGTTCGCAGTAGATGCCTTCGCGGGTGAGCATTAGGCGCTGCGCCGCAAGTACGTCGTCATCTTGCACCCCGATTCCCAGCCCGCCAAATTTCCGAAGTAGTTCGAGGGCCAGGCTGGCGTCGATATCGTTCGGCACCGAGAGCCCACTGATCCGAGTGGTGCTCTCGACCGGCCGAATCTCGCTGTCACCTCTCTCGAATGCAGCGACTACGGTGGAGCACCCGATGGGCTGAACCGCATGCACGCGCGGGCGATGCTTTCGTGAAAGCTCGAATCCCTTGCAGACAGCAGAAAACAAGCCACCGCCGCCAACGGCGACGAACACATGATCGACGCGAGGCGGGAGCTGCTGCTCGAGTTCGAGGGACAATGACTCCACACCGGCCATTCCTTCGGGGCAATAGCGATAGGCGGAGATGACCAGCGGCAGCTGCCGATCCGCTGAAAGTTTGGACAGGCTGGCGAACACGGCGTCGGTGACCGCCGGCGAAGTGATGAAACCCCTCACCCGGAATACCTGCGCGCCATGAGCCTGCATCTGCGCTAGCTTTCCGGCGGGAGCATGCTCGTTCACCACGATGGCGCACGAGATTCGGTAGCGAGCACAGTAGGCGGCCAGAGCGGAGCCGGCGTTGCCGGACGAGGTCGCCAGGCAGCCCAGCGCTCCCAAGCGAAGGATTCTGGTTACCTCAGCGGCGGCAAAGCGATCCTTGTAGGAACCGGACGGATTGCAACTTTCCAGCTTGAAAAAAAGATTAGAGAGGCCGAGGCTGGGTCCGATATGGACACTTCGAACGATCGGAGTGTGGCCTTCACCCAACGTGGCGATCGTCATTCGATCAATTCCTTCTCCGAAAAACGCGAAGTGAAAACGGTTCACCGGCCGACAGTAAATCCTGGCCTATGGAAACTGCGTTATGGCGTCCTTAAACCCATTTACCAGGAAGACGTGATCGTTGCCCCCGGTCACGATACTCGCACCACGGGAGAGAGCGAGTTGAGTGGCTTCGGGCGATCCAGTCGGCATTCCCCACCACTTTCCCGCTTTGGCGGCGGCGTTTGCTACACGATCGATCGCGTTCTGGACGTCAGGATGCTTGAACTGAAAAGGCACGCCATAGCTAATCGATAGATCGGCCGGACCGACGAACAGAAAGTCCACGCCTGGGGTGGCTGCGATAGATTCCACGGACTCGACCGCGTCGCGATCTTCTATTTGCAGTACCAGGAACGTTTCGTCGTTGGCGTGCTTCATGTATTCGTTGGGATCGACGAGCATATAGTCGGCGTCCACTCCCCCGCCGTCGAAACCTCGTGCGCCGAGGGGATGGAAGCGCGACCACTCAACCCATTGACGCGCCTCTGCGGCGCTTCGGCAGTGCGGCACCATGACTCCGTTGGCGCCGGACTCGAGGATTCCCATCGGGCTGGTATAACCATTCTTCAGGATGCGCACCATCAGATCGATCCCGGTGGCGCGGCAAGCGAGAGCCAAGGGCGCGACCACATCATGACTGAAATCTCGATGTTCCATGTCGAGCCAAATCAGGTCATATCCCACTCTGCCAATCAACTCCGCGAGCCAAGGTTCGACGACTCGACTGAGCACAGCGGTGCGAACGAAATTTCCGGAACGCACCCTCTCAAGCGTTCTACTTGTGATCATGATGTCCTTTCATTTAGGGGTCACTTACAGATTCCTACGCTGCTGATACCGGGCTGCATCAAACGAAACGGATCAAATTCCAATTTTGAGCCGATGCACGCGTATTTTGCCTTGGCCCCCCTCGACGCTCCAGTGAGAGGCGAGAAATTCGTTGCCGGTCAGATGCAACAAAGAAGGCTGTCCAAACCTCAAGGATGCGAACATGTCGGCCATCGGCAGGCCTTCCGGGTTCCGATAGCCGGCGGATGGGCCCCAGATGAGGCGCTCTTCGACCACTTTCCAACGATTCTTGGAGAAGTCCACCAGCCGCACGTAGAGACCTGGATCCGAGCCGCGGTGGGCGTGGATCGACGCCAGGAAGTCCCCACCCAGCCAAACCAAGCTCGATGACTGGGCCATATGGCCGGTATTTTCCGGTTCCGACCATGAGCGCCCGTTGTCCGTGGAAAAAGTGACCTGGTTCGGCAGGTTGCGGTCGGTGGCCGCGTCATAGGCCCAGAGGATGACGACGAGTCGGCCAGGCTGCATCTCGCAGATGCGCGCTTCATAGGGGGTAATGTTCCGCCAGCTGTAAAAGAGCTCGTCATCGCTCCAAGTGCGGCCTTGATCCGGGCTACGCAGCAAGACGCCGACCGGCCCGCTGGGATTCGAGCCGTCAGGGAGCTTGAATAGCGCGCCGATGGCGAGCAGGTCGCCGGAGTGAGTTTCGATCGACGCGCCTGATACTTCGATAATTTCGGGATGCTTTTTCGGAATGACCGCGGGTTCGGTCCAGTGGCGGCCCTCGTCGTCGGAAGAGCAGCAGACGTTTTCACCGGGCTGGAAACCATTGGTCTCTGGGATCGCGATGGCCTGCTCGGGATCCTTGCGAAGGTATCGGTATCCGATGGCCGAAAGCTTACCGCTGCGAAGGAGCGTCGCCTTTATGCAATCGCTGGCGGGAACTGGCAGATGGTACTTATCGTATAACGGACCCTGGAGAGTCCAAGTGCGGCCTTGATCCTGGGAGCGGGTTACGTAGGTGGTCAGATTGGGAGCTTCGAACGCTTCACCCATGGCAAAGAGGCAAATGAGTTCGCCGGAACTCAATGGGACCAGACCTGGGAAGTAGCCGTGACGGCTGTGTACGTGGGGCTTGGGATTGTCGAATGCCAGGTGGCCTTCGATATACTCAATCATCCGCGAATCTCCTGATATGGAAGCTGGCCGAAGGTGTTTCGCGCCCTCCGACATCCTTTATAACCGTTTGCTACTGGCCGAGCCGAGGCGCCCACGTGCAACACCTCCACTGAATCCCGTGTATCATCCCGGCCAGTTGGTACCCGCAGGTAGCGAGGCCTAAAGGCAAGGCTGGGGCGACGAAGTGGCGAGAATAGAACTTGTGAGAGCCGTGTGGGCATGGTATACGTTTTGTCGACAGTCGACAGATTAGCACAACCGGTGCCGATAGCAATTCTGGAATTTCGACCTGCGATTCTTGGATTCCAAGGCCTACGGCGCTGGGCAATCGGACCTAATTGAAGCGCTGGCTTTTTTCCTGACCGCCGCTTTTCGTGCGGAAGGCAGCCGGCGTGGCAAGAGATCATTCTGAAGAGTTCAATCTGACGAGGTGAATGGATGGCGACGGTGCGCATTGGCATGATCGGGTCGGGTTACATGGGACTGACTTATGCAGAGGCGATTGCTCGTCACGTGAAGGGCGCCGCGCTTGGAGCTGTCGCAGGCGGCTCGCGCGCTACGGCGCTGGCGGCAAGCTACGGCGTCCCCGCGGAGCCCAACGTCAATGCCTTGCTGGAACGCGCGGATATCGATGCGGTGATCATCACCAGTCCCGACCAGAATCACTGCGAGCAGACTCTCCAGGCGGCCGCCCAGGGCAAACACGTGTTGGTAGAAAAGCCTATGGCGCCCACGGTGAAGCAGTGCGAGTCGATGATCGCGGCATGCAGCAAGTCAGGCGTGAATCTGGCGGTGGTGAAAACGGAACGGTACCGCCCGCTCACCAAACGCGCCAAGCAACTGATCGATGAGGGCGCCATCGGCAAAATCCGCATGCTCCGTACGGTTTCCGTTTATCCGGTGAGCCTGGGATCGTTCATTCTCGACAGCCGGCCGTTTTACAAAGATCCCGCGAGTGGCGGGCTATTCATGAGCATCGCGAGCCATAACGCTGACTTTCTGTTCTGGCTGAGCGGATTGGCGGCGACGCAAGTTTACGCGCAAGCGCACACGTACAGCGATCTTGGCGCTCCGGAGCAGAGCGTGATGGCCCAGATTCGATTTACGGACGGAGTGATGGGCGATATGTGGATATCGTCCGAACTACCGCAACCGAGCTTTCCGAATGCCGAGGTGCGCTTTCAGGTGGTGGGCTCGAAGGGTCTGCTGGATTTCGAGAATTACGGATATCTGGATGTCACCCGCGGCGACAAGTGGGAGCGCGACTTCGTACCGGAGAAGTTCGATTACTTGAATGATCCCAAGTCACCGATACGGCTGGAGCCGCACATCGGAGTGGTACAGGAATTCGTCGATAGCATCCTGGAAAAGCGCGCACCAAAGGTGGGGGGACCCGCTGGGCGCGCGGCGGTGGAAGTATGCGAGGCGTGCCAGATATCTGCGCGAGAAGGCCGGGCGGTGGATTTGCCGCTGCGCTAGACGCCCGCCGCGGCGCTAACCTTAGCAGCGGATTCTAAAACAAATTCAATGTCCTGGTCGGAATGTGCGGCGGAGATGTACCAGCGGCCGTCGGGCAGGGCCAGCACTCCTTCGTCGAGCAACGCGATGACGAAATCGCGGTACTGAGCTGGATCCGAGCCGAGCGTCTCGCGGTAGTCGGTGGCCTGATTTTCGCGGAACGAAAGCTGGAAAACGGGGCCGCCTCCCGAGGTGACCACCTTAAATCCGCGATCGCGAAGCAGCTTTTCAAGACCCAGCCGGAGGCACTCCCCGCGCTTCCATAGACCTTCGTAGATGGTGTGGCGATCGCGTGAAAGAATATCCAGGGTCGCTTTGGCGGCCGCGAGTGCGATTGGATTTCCGTTGAGTGTGCCCGCGTGAACCACTTTTCCGGTCGCGATAAGCTCCATGAATTCGTGCCTTCCGGCGAGCGCGCTGACGGCCACACCACCCCCCAAGGCCTTTGCGTAGGTAGCGAGGTCGGGGGTAACGCCATAGTGCCCTTGCGCGCCCGCAAGCTGCAGTCGAAAGCCAGTGATCACCTCGTCAAAGATGAGCAGAGCCCCATATTGGCGGGTGATCCTGCGGAGAAACTCAAGGAATCCAGGGTTCGGCGGGATGCAACCACTGTTGCACAGCATGGGTTCGCAGATTACCGCGGAGATTTCGGCGGCGTGGCTGGCGAAGATTCGTTCGACTGACTGAGGATCGTTCCAGGTAGCGATGAAAACATCGGCGTGAGCGCGTTGTCCTGCGCCCGCGCCCATGGGCGCTCCGTTAGCGGAGGCGATTTCCGCAGCGGTCGGGTGATAGCTGACGAGGACGCTGTCGTCCCAGCCGTGATAGTGGCCCTCGAACTTCACGAATTTCGGGCGCCTGGTGGCGGCGCGGGCCAGACGAAGAGCTACCTGGACAATTTCCGTGCCGCTGTTTGCAACACAGACCAAGTCACAGCAAGGTATAATTTCGACCATTCGCTCAGCAACCTGAAACTCGAGATCATGTTGGGCCCCGTAAGTAAAACCATTCCTTAATTGTCCGGTGATCGCATCGACAAGCTCCGGCGGCGACTGGCCGAGGATTAGCGGTCCCCAGGCAAGACCGAAGTCGCAATACTCATTCCCGTCCACGTCGATGGCGCGGGAGCCGTATCCCCGTTGGAAATAGAGCGGGTAAGGACGGGCGCTGCGGCGAAGTCCGCTGGAGACGCCGCCAGCCAGGGATTGCTGCGCGCGGTTAAAACGTTCGAGAGAGCCAGGGGTTTTCGCGCGAACCCGTTCTTCGCGCTGTTTCGCACCGAAAAATTCGTTGGCCATGGTCGGGAAAGCTCCGTTGAATGGCGGCCGCGAGAGGCACGGCGCCGGACAAGAATTTAGAAGCTATAGCAGCGGCGATTGGCTAGAAAATCAAATCACCCTGACCGATTTGCCGAGGAATAAAGCCCTTCTCGAGTTGCTCGAGAGCAACGTCGATGTGGCGCTGTCCGCCGCGCAGGGTAAACAGACCGTGCCCCGGAAACAGTCCCTCGATCCCTAGATTGCTTAGCTTTCGCAAGTCGGCCCGGTAGCCACTCATTCCCGAACCCTCGGCATTGATTACGCCCAGTACTCCACCGTAGAAAATCACGTCGGCAGAAAACAGAGCGGGCTTTCCACCGATTTCGGTGAGGAAACATGAGGAGTCCTCACTATGGCCGCGCACCCGAATCACTTTCCAGGGCAAGCCCCCCGCTTCGAATTGCTCGCCGTCGCTAAATGACTGGTTGATCTCGCATGGGGTAAGACGGAAATCCGCGGGATAGACGCCTTGACTGCGAGCCAGCCGCAACCCACTGGCCTCTTCGTCGGCTTGTTCAAGAATCCGACGCGTATATTCGGTGGTGATGACCCTGCAATTGGTCTTCGAGTGAATGGAAGCAGCGCCGCCACAGTGATCGAGATGCCCGTGTGTTACCAACAAGGTTTCCACATCGTCCGCGCCGAAGTCCGAGCGGAGATTTGCCAGCAGAGCGTCGGTGTGAGTGCCCGCGCCGGAGTCTAGCAGCACGATGCCGGCGGGACCACGAATCGCGTAAACGTGGCAGTCGGAGGGACCGGAGATTCCATATTGGAAGCTAGCCACGAGGGCGAGAGATGAAGTAACGCGCATGACGAGCCGGTGCCCTTTGAGGGGAAGAAGATTATCCCGACTGGACAAAATAGCACAGGGCCGTTATTCTGTCGACCGTCGACAGCCTGAAACGGGCAGGAAATGGCTCCCGAATCCTATTCTCTCCATTCGACACGTAATCCAATACGAACGTGCAGGTGCAGATGTGCTAGATACAGACGTCCCGCGTAGCGACGGACCCATGAACCTGGCCCCAACCAGCTGATGAGCGCAACCATCACACTCGAGTCAACCGGATTAGTTTATCGGAATCCAGCGCCGCACCTGCGCAGTGTGGTGGCGTACCATCCGTCGTTAAGCATCGTTGCCGAACAAGAATTGATAGCCACCTTCGATATCGGCGAAGCGATCGAGTCGCTGGACTATCATACCGTACTCAGCCGATCGCTGGACGGCGGCGCTACATGGGGACTCGAGGGGCCGCTGATCAAAGCGCCGCCGTTGCGGACTTCGCACACCGCGCGCACCAGCCGCGTGTCCGACGGGTCCCTGGTGGGCCTGGCGGCGATTTTTCATCGCGAGAATCCGGACGCGGGGCTGATTAATCGAGCGACTTTCGGGTTTGTGCCGATGGACATTTGCTTGATGCGTTCGTTCGATGCCGGGAGAACCTGGACGCCGCCCCGGCAGCTAAAGCTTCCGCTCGTCGGGCCTTCCTGGGAAATCTGCCACTCCATTCTCGAGTTGCGCAGCGGACGCTGGCTGCTTCCCACAGCGACATGGAGGGGATGGAATGGCGAAAATCCGTCGGGTGAGCAGACCGTGGCGTTTATCAGCGATGATCGCGGAGAATCCTGGGGCAAGTTCGGGCGAATTTTCGACGGGCGCGAAGATCGGCGCTCGCGACTCGAAGTATCGGTGGTCGAACTTCCCGATGGCCGGATCTTAGCTGTCGGCTGGGTGCACGATGCCAAGACATGCACGAATTTCCCAACGGAATACTGCCTCAGCAACGACAACGCGGAAAATTTCAGCGCACCTTTGCAGACTGGATTCGAGGCGGAAACATGCAAGTTGATGGTCCTGAGTGACGGGCGGATTTTTTGCGCATATCGGCGGACGGACCGGCCCGGATTGTGGGGAAGACTCGCGGAAATCCGGGGCTCGCGGTGGGTTGACTTAGCGGAAGAGCCGCTGTGGGAAGGCGCGGGCGGCGTCACCACCTCAGCCGGAAATTCGGCGGACGGGCTTAGCTCGCTGAAATTTGGTTACCCGAGTCTGCAGGAACTTGGGAGCGGAGAAGTGCTACTACTGTTTTGGTGCCAGGAATCATGCGTGACGAACATTCGCTGGATGAAAATCAAAGTCCGGTGAAATTTTAAGACGGACGGCAGCAACAGGAGTGATCCAGGCGTCGAGTTCGGCGGCAACGTAAGTTCAACCTTGGTGTTGAGGTTTAAGATGACGACACCGTGCAACGAAGCAGGCGGCGAAAAATTCCGAGTAGATTTGAGGAATCAATGACGGACAAAAGGCTTAGAGGCGCGGTTCCACCCATTGGCACCCCCCTCACCACCGGCGATCGCGTGGATGAGGCCGGTCTTCGGCGGTTAACGCAGTACCTGTTGCAGGCGGGAGTCGCGGGCATCCTGGCGAACGGAACGATGGGCGGGTTCGCATTTTTGACCGACGAAGAGCAGCTTCGGGCGGTTTCGATCATCGTCGACGAGGTGAACGGCGCGATCCCGGTGATCGGAGGCGTGGGCGAAACGAGCACCAGCCGCGCGATTCGAAAAGCGAAGCAAATCAGCGAATGCGGCGTCTCCCATTTGTCAGTCCTGTCCCCTTACTATTTCTTTGCCACCCAGCCGCACCTGATCGCCTTCTTCTCGGAGGTGGCCTCCGCGGTCGACTTGCCGATTTTCCTTTACGACAATCCGGTGATGACCAAGAATTCGATTCATCCGGAGACGGTGGCGGAATTGCGGCGCACCATCCCCAGAATTGTGGGGATCAAGGTAAGCAATCAGGACTGCGTGAACTTACAGTCGTTGCTGGATCTGATGCGCGGAGATGACGAATTTTCGGTACTTACCGGCAGCGAGTTTCTCATTGTGGTCGGGTTGCAGATGGGGTGCTCGGGATTCATCGGCGGGCTGCATAATCTTTGCCCACATCTTGCCGTCGCTCTCTACAATGCATTCACGGAAGGGCGCATCGATGAGGCCAGAAAACTCCAGCGGGACATCATTCAAGCCTGGCAAATCTTCAAATATGGAAGTATTTGGGGGGCGTTTGACGAAGCGTTGCGGTACCTGAAGATCGCCGAGCGCGCCACTGGAGCTCCGTACATCTCCAGCCTGACCAGTGAGGAAACACTCAAGGTGCACGAGATCATGGATCGGTACGTTATTCCTTACGTCGTCCCGCCGCTGAAGCCATAGGCACCGACTCGACCTTTGGCCACAAGCTGGAATAGCGCGCAGGTTCGGGCCAGCGCCGCGAAAGGTGCGCCATCATAACCGCTTCCGCAGTCTGCTCTGACTTTCCGACCACAAAATCGAACATCGGCCGGTGGGTATCGAGCACGAAGCTCTGCGTTTCCGTTTGAACGAAGGTGACCATGCGATGGGCGAAGAGCGGAGCGGTGAGGCTGGTGAGGGTCTTTTCGAGGTATTCGTTTCCCGTGGAGCTCCAGATAGTGCGATGGAATTCCACATCCAGACGCACCGACTCATTGGTGGGAGCGGGTTTGGCGTCTTCAATTTGCTTCATGAGCTGGCCGAGTTTCTTTACTTTTTGCGGGGTGATGTAAGTCCGGGCGAGGCGCAGAGCCTCCGATTCCAAAACCAGGCGCAGGCTATTAATCTTCTGTACATCATCTTTCCCCAAACTGACCACAAACATACCCCGCCGCGGGATGTTCAGCACCAATCCCTGTTCCTGCAATTGCTGAAGCGCTTCGCGAATGGGCGCCCGGCTGATTCGAAGCTGTTGGGATAGCGAACTTTCATTCAGCCGCTCGCCGGGTTTGATTTTCCCGGACATGATTCGGTCAGTGAGTAGTTCGACGGCTTGGTCTTTGAAGCTGGCGTGACCGCGGATCGGACTAAATAGCGCCTCTGCCTTGCCCATCGCTGTCGCTCCTGTACACTGCCGACAGCATAAGTCTTGGATCGTGAGGCGTCAACGTCGCCACAAAGATGCCGTCAGACGGAGCCGAAATGGTGAGCCGGATCGTTGATTCTTTCCAAAGGTCGATCGCCGTGGCCGCGTTGTTCTTGTGTTCGTCGACCATTGCTCGCGCGGCAACCGATAAATGCGAGGAACTCGCGAAGCTGACGTTGGCCGACGCGGCGATCGGCGTTGCGGAAACAGCCTCGCCGGGCTCGTTCGTTCCGGCCGACCACGCCGCCACCGATTCTGAATCTCAAGCGTTCAAGGGCATGCCCGCCTTTTGTCGTGTTGCGCTCGTTCTCCGCCCCAGCGCTGATTCCGGCATCAAGGTGGAAGTTTGGATGCCGGCGTCCGGCTGGAATGGAAAATTTCAAGCCCAGGGGAACGGCGGTTTTGCCGGGTCCATCGATTATTTCGCGATGGCCCTGGCGATTCGTGCGGGTTATGCGACGGCAGGGACGGATACGGGGCACACCGGAAGCGATACCGATGCGAGATGGGCGCTCGGGCATCCGGAGAAATTGATTGACTACGGTTATCGCGCAATCCATGAGATGACCGTGAAGGCGAAGGAGATTATCGCTGCTTACTATGGCAGGTCTCCCCGGGACTCGTATTTTTGCAGCTGTTCCAATGGAGGACGCGAAGCGCTGATGGAAGCGCAAAGATTTCCGACCGATTACAACGGGATTATTGCGGGGGCTTCTGCTAACAACTGGACTCATAACTTCGCGGCTTTTGCCTGGGATGCGCGGGCACTCACCGAAACCTCTGCGTCGACTATTCCGGCGTCAAAACTCGCAGCGATTGCTTCCGGCGTGTTGGCGGCGTGTGATGGCCAGGAAGGCGTTAAGGATCACCTCCTTAGCGATCCGAGGAGTTGCCGATTCGATCCGGAGGTGCTGCGGTGCGGAGAAACAGAAAACGATCGCTGTCTGACCCAGCCTCAGATCGGCGCATTGAAGAAAATCTATGCCGGCGCAAAGACGTCGGATGGCCAGCAACTCTACCCAGGATTCGAGCCGGGTGGCGAGTTGGGTCCGGCAGGCTGGGAACATTGGCTGCTGGGGAAACCGGGCGGCCGGCAATTGGAATATGCCAATTCCTACTACGAGAATCTAGTTCTGGGCGATCCCAACTGGGATTACCGAACGATGGATTTTGATCGCGACACAAAACTTGCGGACCAGCGTACTGGCACAATTCTTAATGCCACTGACCCAAACCTCGATGCTTTCCGCAAGGCTGGGGGAAAGCTGATCATGTACCACGGCTGGAGTGATGGCGCTATCGCTCCCCAAAACACGATCGATTACTACGAGAACGTGGTCGCGCGAATGGGACGAAGAACCAAAGGTTTTCTACGGTTGTACATGGTGCCGGGAATGCAGCACTGTGAGGGCGGCGCCGGGGCGGTAACTTTTGGTCAACTCGACGATGAGACACCCGATCCGGAACATAGTATTTACGCCGCTGTCCAGGATTGGGTGGAGAAGGGCAAACTTCCGCGAAGGATCGTCGCCACAAAATATGAAAATGACTCGGGCCGGGGTTCGCGTGTTCTATTTACCCGACCTCTCTGCGCGTACCCTAAGAAACCGATGTACCGTGGTTCGGGAGATGTGAACGACGCCAAGAACTTTTCGTGCCAGTAGCGATCCTTTCGGAGAACGACAACCCCCTGAATGAAACTCAGAATGGATCTACCAGTTGGCCGGCGGCATCGAGCCGTACCAGCCGATTCTGGCTGGAGGCGAATTCCGCCCATGGCTTCAAATCGTGCTTTGGCTGCACTTGAGGGTTGGCTGCGAATTCAGGCCAATAGCCTTTGCAGTAGGCTTCGATCGAAGCAGCGCCGGTGTATCGAAGATCGTTGAGCGAATCCGCCGAGTTGGCCGCGCAGTGGGGCGTGAGGAGCACGTTGCTTAGCGCGCGCAACGGACTCGATGCTGGCAACGGCTCGACCTCGGCTACGTCCAGTGCCGCACCGGCAATCCTCTTGCCGGTCAGGGCGACGACCAAGGCGGCCTCGTCGATCACCGGCCCGCGGCTCGTGTTCACCAGGAAGCTGGTCGGCTTCATCAAATCCAGCAGCCGCGATCCGATCAAGTGACGCGTCTCTTTGGTGAGCGGAGTATGGACGGAGATGAAGTCGGATTCCCCGAACAGAGTTTCCATGCTTACCAGCGCGGCACCGTGAGCTTTCGCGGTTTGCTCGTCGATGAACGGATCGTGAGTCAAAATCGTCATGCCGAATCCACTCATCTTCTGCGCCACCAGACGAGCAATCCTGCCAAAGCCGACGAGGCCCAAGACCCGGTTCCTGGTTCGACGGAGTGGCGGAATGAGAGGCAGACCGGCCCAGCCGGCGCGATGGACGTGATCGTTGAATTGCACCACTTTGCGGGCCAAACACAGTATCAGTGCGACCGCGTGATCGGACACTTCCTCCACGCAGAAGTACGGAGCATGGCAGACGATGATTCCGCGTTCGGTGGCCGCGGCAACGTCGACGTTATCGAGCCCCACGCTGTACTTGACGATCAGGCGGCAATCGTTCAGACCACTAATTACCGTCGCTGATAAGGGCGTGTATGGATGCTCGAGCAGCACCACTTCGCAACCGGCGCAAGCCTGAATAATTTCGGGTTCCGTGTGGAGAGTAGTCAAGATGAGGGAGGAGCCCAAAGAGCGGACGAGGCGATCCTCAAAGTCATAACCTCGAATAGGTTGGAAGTAGCTATCGATGTTGATGATTTTCATGTGATTTCGGGGGCTTATCTGTCGACTGCCGACAGATATAGAACTACCTGCCTTTCCTTTCCGTGTCAATCGGTTCCGTGGTTTTCATCGCTCTCGGTCGCTACCCAGCAGGCGCATGTGGATCGACAACCTGGGAGTATACTCACTGGCGGTTTCGGCCGGACGGTATGTTGGAACAACCTTGAAGCGACTAACCATCGCCTACCTTTTGCGGTGTACCTTGAAGCCAAGCGGGGAGCGAGTCCGAGAGTTGCGCGGGAGCAAAGGAGAAAGGGCCGACATTCTGTCGACAGTCGACTGATTTGATGCTATAACGGGCCCCCTATGCAGCACAGTTTCACGTTCGTATCCTGGCTAGTCCTCGGCGGCTACATCTTAACCGTCGCCACCGTGGGCAGTTTGTTCTATCGAAAGAAGTCTTCCGCCTCGGATTATTTCCTGGGCGGCCGCGCCATCGGCTTTATTCCCGTTGCCATTTCCCTGGTGGCCGCGGACATGAGCGCGATCAGCTATATGGGTGTTCCGGCCTGGGGTTTTGGCCACAACCTGGAATTGTTCCTGCAAACCGCCGTTTTTCTGCTGGTGGTCCCGATCGTGATGTATCTTTTCCTTCCGTTCTACTCACGGTTTCAGTTCTACACCGGGTACGAATACCTGGAACGACGGTTTGACCTGAAGACTCGCCTCCTGGGAAGCGCTCTATTTTTGTTGACGCGCGGCGGTCACGTGGCGATCGTGATTTATGCGCCGTCGATGGTGTTGTCGCTGCTCACGGGAGTCTCGCTGACGGCTTGCATTGTGGTGATGGGAACGATCACCACGCTGTACACAACCTTGGGAGGTATGAAGGCGGTCATCTGGACCGACGTGCTGCAGTTCTCGATCCTTTTAACCGGGGTCATCACGGTTTTCTGGATGTCTCTCAGCCGGATACCGGGCCATCTTCATGGGTTTATGCAAGTAGCGGCAGCGAACGGGCGATTCCATACTTTCAATTGGACGACTAACCCCAATGACCTCACCAGTGTTTGGGCGATGGTCCTTGGCGGCGGAACTCTGATCCTTTCGACGATGGGAACGGACCAAGCATACTTGCAGCGATACTTCGCCACGAAATCCCTGCGCGAAGGGCGCAAATCGGTTTTGCTCGATGGTCTGATCGTCGTGCCGGTGGGGTTTCTGCTATTCCTGCTAGGGACTGCCTTGTTTGTCTTCTACCAGTTCAATCCGAGCCACCTGGCTGGCCTCCCGAATGTCGACGTGATTCTGCCGTTCTTCGTGGTTCATGAGTTGCCTGCGGTGCTGTCGGGCTTCGTGATCGCCTCCATTTTTGCCGCTTCGATGGCGGTGATGAGCGCGGGGATAAACTCGTTGACTACGGTGACGGCGGTGGATTTTTACCAGCGACTACTGCAGAAAGACAAGGCTGGTCCGCATATGGTCCTGGTGGGAAGATTGGGAACAGTTGGGTGGGGAATCGCCGCGACGATCGGAGCTCTCTTTGCAGGTCGTCTAGGACCGCTCACGAATGCGTTTAACAAGATCAACAGCTATTTGGGCGGACCCATTCTGGGTATCTTTCTGTTGGGAATGTTGACGCGCCGGGCCAAGGGCACAGCTACTGTTAGTGCGGCGTTCATCGGGGTGGCGACCGTTGCAGTCCTGGGATGGAAAACCGACTTCTCGTTTTATTATTTCTCGGTGGTCGGAGTGGTGGTCACCTTCATCGTTGGGTATTTGTTGAGCTTATTTGGCCCGGCGAACGACCCGGAAACGCTCCGCGGCCTGGTTCACGGCTTGAATCCTTTGGAAACAGACGTCCAACAGCAGTGACGCCCTGCGTGCGACCTGGAACGGAACGCTGGCCAGGCGCCCGCGGCCCGGTCGCGCTGCAGTTACGTTCGCTTAAGGCGCCTCGTTCCCACAGAATAATCGGATGCGCAGACAGATGAAGAAGAAAGCAAAAGTCTCGGCGGTAAACCTTGGGGAATTCGAGGCCCTTGCCAGGAAGCGGCTTGCGAAGGATGTGTTTGAAGCTCTCTCCGGCGGATCCGACGACGAAGTAACGTTAGAAGAAAACGTTGCAGCGTTCCGGCGCATGTCCATGATTCCTCGAGTTCTCCGCGACGTCACCGATCGAAAAACCAATACAACCGTCCTGGGGCAAGCGATAGCGTTTCCGGTGCTACTGGCCC
The DNA here is from genome assembly GCA_963725655.1 of uncultured Acidobacteriota bacterium. Classification (GTDB taxonomy): domain Bacteria; phylum Acidobacteriota; class Terriglobia; order Acidiferrales; family UBA7541; genus CAVRXT01. The sequence continues at coordinate 398,286 of CAVRYY010000003.1, forward strand.
CGATCGCATGCCTTCGGCGGTTTGATTCCGAGGGTGAACTCGCGGTGGTCCGCGCCGCAGCCAGCGCTGGCACCGTTTGCATCGTGAGTACCGGCGCCTGTTACGGTTTCGAAGAAATCGCCAAGAGCGCTAAGGGACCCATCTGGCTGCAGTTGTACGCGTATCGTGACAAGGGCATTACGCAGAGCCTGGTGCAGCGAGCGGAAACGGCCGGTTACAAAGCGATCTGTCTGACGGTGGACGTGCCGCTGAGTGGCCGGCGAGAACGAGATTACCGCAACCAATACTTCTATCCGCGGGAGATGCTCTACAGAAATCTAAAAGGGCTGGGAATCAAGGGGCTGACGCCTCGCCTGGATGACGCGCAATTACATGAGATTTCTCGCCGTGAACTTACCGTCGCACTCACCTGGGATTACCTTGATTGGCTGAAGAGCGTGACCAAACTTCCTGTGCTGCTGAAGGGCATACTCGCAACCGATGACGCCCGCCGCGCGGTGAATTCCGGCATGGCTGGAATTGTGGTGTCAAACCATGGCGGCCGCCAACTGGACGGCGCTCCCGCCTCAATAGACGTTTTGCGCGACATTGTCGCCGCGGTTGATGGCCGGCTCGAAGTTCTGCTCGACAGCGGAGTGCGACGAGGGACCGATGTGCTCCGAGCTCTCGCGCTGGGCGCCAAAGCCGTTCTCATCGGGCGGCCGTACGCCTGGGCGCTAGCCGCCGAGGGAGAAAAAGGCGTCAGCCGCGCGTTGGAAATGTTGCGCGAGGAATTTGACAACGCCATGGCGCTCGCTGGCTGTTCTCGGGTGAGCGAAATCGACGCAAGCCTGATCCTGAATCGCTGAGGGCGATGCGCGCCTTATAGGCTCAGTAGTTCCCCGCAATGGTCTTGGGTAGCCGACCGGCAAGGTCTCCGTTCCGAACTTCTCCGCGGTTTTGGTCACTACGCCGCGGCATTATTGCGAAGAACGACAGGCAGAATAAGGGTGTGTAGCGTGTGCCAAAGAGGAAACGGCTTGACAGGGAAACTGGAATCCGGCATAACTGTCGGCAGTCGACAGATAACCTGGCCCGGCCTTTCCGCCGCAAGGGTCTGTAGGGGGGTATTTCATGCGTCTCGCAAAACTCTTGGTGCTGGTGGTCACTCTGCTGGTCGCGGTCTCCGTATGGGGCAGCGAGGTGGGATCGATTTCGGGGGTAGTGACGGACCCTTCGGGGGCCGTCGTACCAAAGACAACCGTGAACATCACCAACGTGGACACCGGCGTGGTCCGGACGGCGGCCACGAATGACGATGGCATCTACTCGTTTCTCGCCCTCCCGGTTGGCCGGTACGCGCTTTCGGTTAGCGCTCCGGGGTTCGGAAAATATGACCAGACCGGCATCGTTCTGAATACCGACGATCAGCTGCACTTCGACGTGAACCTGAAAGTGGGCGAAGTAAGCCACTCCGTCGAAGTAACGTCGGACGCGGTGCGCGTCGAGACCGCCAACACCCAATTGGGCGACGTGATCAGCGGCAAGCAAATGGAAAATATTCCGCTAAACGGACGCGAATACACCGACCTATTGAGTTTGCAGCCCGGAGTGGCTCCGCAGGCCTCCACGCAGACATCGGGATATTCCCAGTATTTCGGAACCACTGCGTCGGGAAGCATTTCGGTGAGCGGACAGCGCGAAACATCCAACGGCTTTTACGTCAACGGCACGAGCGTCAACGATACGTTGAACAACGGCACTACCGTGGTTCCGAATCTTGATTCGATCGCGGAGTTTCGAATTCTGACCTCCAACTTCGACGCGGAATACGGCGACTATAGCGGCGGGCTGGTGACGGTGGTGACCAAGTCGGGTACCAACGCCCTCCATGGCGACGCCTTCGATTACCTGCGCAATACGGATCTCGATGCTCGCAGCTTCTTCGACATCGCTCGGAACGCCTTTCAGCAGAACCAATTCGGCGGCACATTGGGCGGCCCGGTTCGCCGCGACAAGGTTTTCTTCTTCACCGACTACCAAGGAACTCGAAGCAACATCGGCCAGTCCGGCGGAGCAATTCCAGTTCCCTCGGCAGCCGAACGGAGCGGGGACTTTTCGGCAGTGGCGGCTTCTTCCTTCACCGGCACGGTAAACGGAGCTTACTTCGCGAATCTCTTGTCCAACGAGTTGGGCTACCCGGTCACGAACGGAGAAGCGTATTACACCGCCGGTTGCAGCACTCCGACCGCGTGCGTCTTTCCGAATGGAGTCATTCCGCAGTCCGCGATTTCCTCTCCCGCGACGGCGCTGCTGAGGTACATTCCGTCGCCGAACGCGGGCTCGGAATATGTGTCCGACGCCAACATTTTCCACACACGGGATGATCTATTCAGCGGCCGGATCGATGTAAACGCCGATCGCTGGGGAACGGTTTCAGCGTACTACTTTTTTGATGACCAGGCGGTCCACAAGCCTTACGGCACAAACAGCATTCCGGGGTTCCCGACGCTGGACGGCGGCCGCTCGCAGTTGTATACGCTGAGCGACACCAAGAATTTTGGCCCCAACGCTCTAAATGAATTCCACCTGGCCTTCAACCGCCACGTGGCTCACAACAACAAGCCGCTCGCGGGCCTGGCGAGCCTATCCAGCCTGGGTTTTAACGAAAATCAACCAGGCGGGATCGTGAGTGAAGCGGGAGCCGAAGAAGGCGTTCCCTCGATCAGCTTGAATTCATTTGGTATCGGCAATCCGATCGTGGCGTACAACCGCTTCGAAAGCACCCCGTCGGTCGCGGACAATTTTTCGAAAGTGATTGGGCGCCACACCATCAAGTTTGGCGCCACTTACGGGTTCAATGACTTCATCGAACCCATTCCCCTGGCGGTTGCCAACGGCGGATTCACTTTTAGCGGCACGGAAACGGGCTCTGATTTCGCGGATTTCTTGATTGGCGCTCCGACCATCTTCTTTCAGTCGAGCGGATTCAACTATCGAAACCGCCGCAGTTATGTGGGCACGTACGCGGAGGATAGCTGGCGCGTGCGCCACGATTTCACGCTGAACTACGGGGTGCGCTGGGACATCATCCAGCCATGGTATGAGGCGCATAACCAGACCTCCACCATGGTGGCGGGCGTGCAGTCTACGGTGAACCCGGGCGCACCGTTGGGTTATTTGTTCCCCGGCGATTACGTTCCCGGCTACGGCAAGATTCCTCGGGGCATCGCCAAAACCCAGTACCGGAATTTTGGCCCGCGAATTGGTTTTGCGTGGGCTCCCTCGCTCGATGGCGGCCTGGGAAAAGTGCTAGGCGGCGCAGACAAGTTCAGCGTTCGCGGCGGCTTCGGAATGTTCTATCAGAACGGAGAAGGCCAACAGGCGCTGGATCAGACCGGCGAAGCGCCGTATGACATATTCTATGCGTCGCCTTTGCCTCCGCTTTTCGCGTCTCCGTATACGAACCGGACCGACGGCGGAATACATGCTCCGTTTCCCTTCAGCAAGACGAATTTCCCGTGGCCAGCCGCGCTGCCCATTGGCGGATATCCGGTAGTTCCGATTGGCCAGCTGGTGCCGTACGTCGAGTCTTACAATTTGACTCTCCAACGGCAAATTGGCTCGGCCACCATCGTGTCCCTCGGCTACTTGGGAAATCAGGGCCACCACCAGCTGACCCAAATCTCCAACAACCCAGGTAATCCAGGGTTATGTCTAAGCCTCAGCCAACCCAGCGAAGTGGCGCCAGGCAGTCCCACCTGCGGGCCATTTCTGGAGAACCAGGTGTACACCGCGGCGAATGGCACGGTTTACAACAGCACCCGCCAACCATTCGGAGGAAACTACAGCGACAACTTCGCCTTTGAATCGCGCGGAAACTCGTCGTACAACGCGATGCAATTGAGTGTGCGTCACACCTCCGGCCGCTTGACCCTGTTTGCCGGATACACTTACAGTAAAGCTTTGGACGACACATCCAATCTTCAGGATAAGCCTCCCAACCCAATTAATATTAAGTTGAGCAGAGGTCTTTCGAGCTTCGACAACACTCACAATTTCGTGGTTAGCTACGTCTGGGCCCTGCCTTTCGACCAATGGGCCGGTAATCGCATGCCCCGCCTCACCTCGGGTTGGCGCCTGGCGGGGGTCACTCGCTTTACCACCGGATTCCCGATCGTCATGTATGAAGAGGACGACCAAGCGCTTGAGGGCGCCGGGATGAATGCAGACACCCCGGATTTCCTGGGTGGAAACTTGGATCGGATGAACCCGCGCCAAGCAAACATCACCACTAACATTCCTTACTTCAATACGGCGCTGTTCCAACCATCTGCTCTGGGGTCGGAAGGCACCTCGAACCGTGCGTTTTTCCACGGGCCTGGATTTAACAACTGGGACATGTCCATCCTGAAAGACATCAAGCTGACGGAGCACACTAGTCTGGAATTTCGAGGAGAATTCTTTAACATCTTCAACCACGCTCAATTTATCAACCCCAGCGGCAATCTAACGGCTGGGCCAGGGGTGTTTGGATTGATCGATGCCGCGGGTCCGGGACGCATCGGACAGGTGGTGGCCAAAGTTATATTCTGAAGTCGCTCGCGCTAGGGCGTCGGCAAGCGCAGCGAGCCACTGGAACCAGTAGATCTTCGGACGTCAGGAACGCACGATATCTGCCAAACAGGGAATTGCGGCTACCGGCCGCATTTCGTTCGCCCAACAGTTGATCTTTTCCAGAGCTTATTATGGCGGACGACGGTATCGCGCTCGCCCGAAGCGACTGTGTCAAATGGGCAGCGATGTTTACCTACGAGTGGAATTGCGCCTTTCTCTGGCCGCGCGCCTGGCGGTCGAACACCAAGTTGGCGGTTCTCTTTTTCCGCGGAGCTCAGGCCAGGTCGTAGCGATCAAGGTTCATAACCTTGTTCCACGCAGCCACGAAGTCCTTCACAAACGCCTCCTTCGAGTCGTCGCATGCATAGACTTCCGCGATTGCCCGGAGCTGGGAGTTGGAACCGAAGACAAGATCGACACGGGTGCCGGTCCACTTGACTTGGCCCGTCGCGCGATCGCGCCCCTCAAACACGCCTTCGGTTGAAGTGGGCTGCCACTTCGTCTTCATATCGAGCAGGTTGACGAAGAAATCATTCGTCAGCGTCTCGGGCCGGTTGGTGAAGACGCCGTGTTTGGACTGCCCGAAGTTCGCATTCAGCGCGCGCAGGCCGCCGACGAGAACTGTCATCTCAGGGGCAGTCAGCTTCAGCAACTGCGCGCGATCCACCAGCAGTTCTTCCGCCGGTCTTTCCTGGCCATCCTTCACGTAGTTGCGGAAGCCGTCCGCGAGCGGCTCCAGGACGGCGAAAGAGTGCACATCGGTCTGCGCCTGCGAAGCATCCGTGCGCCCCGCGCGAGAAGGGAACTTCACATTGTGCCCGGCCTTTTTTGCGGCTTCCTCGACGGCTGCGCAGCCGCCCAGAACGATCAGGTCCGCAAGCGAGACCTTCTTTCCCGCCAGGACTGCGAGCCGTTGAATTCCTTTTGGATCGCCTCCAGCTTCTGCAGGGTCTTCGCCAGTTCGGCCGGCTGATTTGCTTCCCAATCCTTTTGCGGCGCGAGGCGAATGCGCGCTCCGTTCGCCCCACCGCGCTTGTCGGAACCGCGGAACGTTGCCGCCGACGCCCAGGCAGCGGTGACCAGTTGGGAGATCGACAGTCCGGATTTGAGGATCTTGGCCTTCAGAGCCGCAATGTCCTGCTCCCCGATTAATTCATGATCCACCGCGGGAACAGGGTCTTGCCATATTTGGGGCTCCTTGGGAACGAGCGGACCCAGATACCGCGAGAGAGGTCCCATGTCGCGGTGCGTGAGCTTGTACCAGGCTTTGGCGAAGGCGTCTGCGAACTCCTGCGGATGTTCGAGGAAGCGCTTGGCAATCGGCGCGTAGTTCGGGTCCATCTTTAGGGCGATATCCGTGGTGAGCATTCCCGGGGCGTGCCGCTTCGACGGATCGTGGGCATCGGGAACGGTGCCCGCTGCGGCCCCATTCTTGGGAGCCCACTGGTTCGCACCGGCTGGGCTCTTCACGAGTTCCCATTCATAGCCAAACAGGTTTTCCAGGTAATTATTGCTCCACTTCACCGGAGTGGCGCTCCATGCGACTTCCAAACCGCTGGTGATTGCGTGGGTGCCGTTGCCGCTGCCAAAGGTGTTTTTCCAGCCCAAGCCTTGCTCCTCGATGGGAGCGCCCTCGGGTTCGACGCCGACATATTTGCCCGCATCGGCAGCGCCGTGGGTTTTGCCGAACGTGTGCCCGCCGGCAATGAGCGCGACGGTCTCTTCGTCATTCATCGCCATGCGCGCGAACGTCTCGCGGATATCGCGTGCCGCAGCGATTGGATCGGGCTTTCCGTTGGGCCCTTCCGGATTCACATAAATCAGGCCCATCTGAACGGCGCGCGAGAGGATTTTCCAGCTCGCGATCGCCTTTGTAGCGTTCGTCCCCCAGCCACTTGCTCTCAGGCCCCCAGAAAATGTCCTCCTGCGGCTCCCAAACGTCCGCGCGGCCGCCGGCAAACCCGAAGGTCTTGAACCCCATCGACTCCAACGCGACGTTACCGGCCAGAATCATCAGGTCGGCCCAGGAAAGTTTCCGGCCATACTTCTGCTTGATCGGCCAGAGCAAGCGGCGCGCCTTATCGAGGTTCGCATTGTCCGGCCAGCTATTGAGGGGCGCAAAACGTTGTGTGCCATAGCCTGCGCCGCCGCGGCCGTCGCCGATGCGGTAGGTACCGGCGCTGTGCCACGCCATACGAATAAAAAGCGGGCCATAGTGGCCATAGTCGGCGGGCCACCAGGCCTGCGACGCCGTCATCACGGCATGGAGGTCCTTGATCACGGCATTGAGATCGAGGGTCTTGAATTCCTTCGCATAATCGAACTCCTTGTCCATGGGATCGGACAGGGTGGAGTTTTGGTGCAGGATCTTCAGGTTCAGCTGATCCGGCCACCAGCGCGCATTGGTCGGTGCACCCGCAACGGTGTGCCGGTGCGGACCCATTACCGGGCATTTGGCTTCGGTTGGATTATTCGGTACGGCCGCCGCTGTTCCTGTGAGTTCGTTTGTCCATCGGTTCAAGCTCCTTCGAATTAGTGACAAAAATATTGCGACGAACCACGATAACAACTACGCTTAACGGGAAGCGCGCCGCGGAGCGCACTTCGTGCAGAGCCCCCGGAAAATGAGTTCGCATTCGCGAAGAACCCGCTTGCCGAGGGAGCCTGACGCAGGCATGGGCACGCCGTACCACTCTATGTCTTCGACATTGCCGCAGCGGTCGCAGATGAAGTGGTGATGCCGCATGCCTTTCGCATCGTATCGCGCGGCGCGGCCCTCGACGGCCACTTCACGCACCAAACCCGCCTGCACCAAGTCGCGAAGATTGTTATACGTCGTGGCCCTTGAAGATCGCGGATCCACGCGATTCACGGCTTTGAAGATTTCGGCGGCCGTGGGATGGCTGTTGTGTTCCATCAAGAATGCCATCACCGCGTAGCGCTGCGCAGTGCACCGCAAGCCGCTGCCCTCCAAGGACTGTTTGATCGCCTCGGCGTTCATCAGTTATCTTGAATATATCTAATGTGAGATTTTGTCAAGACTCGTGTTTTTCGTTGCTGTTGCGAGCAGTAAGCCGGGCCACTCTCTTACTCTTCCCGCGCCGAACGGTCCCGACGATCATCGCGCGAGCCCAGGCCGTAGGCACATCATCGGAACTAGTGGCTAAAGGTCTGGAGTGGAGGCAGATTGCCGGCAGAATCAAATTGCAACTCGTGGGGTTCGCCCAGAATCTGCAAGTCGCTTCTTCCCCTGGCCTCGTCCAGGTATCCTTCGGAAGCTTCGACCCGTTCCAGGTTGAGGGTGTCGGAGATTCGCAGGATGCGAACCTTGGCTGGTTCTGGCAGACAAAGTGAACCAAGGGCCATGGCCATATTTTCCCTGTCAGTCTCGAAATGAATTGGAATCTTCGCGGTCGCCGGTGTAACAGCGGTCAGCGCATTGATGTAAGTGGCTCGACGATCGAGTCCGCGGACCACTCGCGTCGAGACGAAGTCGGCCATTCCAATTCCAATGCCGTTTCCTTGTGACTCAGGCGTTAGGTCGCAAACCACCAGTCTCTGAATTCTTGGGACTGGTGCGGATGGTTGAACCAACGTCGAAATATATCCCTGCACGCCTCTTCCTATCACATTCGGGTCCAAACCCGATCCGCTGATGTTTTTCCCAATCCGATCGACGATTAGCAGATCGATCTCATCGAACGGCAGTTTTGGCATCAATTGTCGCGCCCGAATAAACAATTCCTCTTCGGCTGTTTCAGCGTCCTCCTTTTTCACAAAAACCACATCCTCGGTCTGGTGAAAATGGTTTTCCAGAATCGCCACACCCATCAGAAATGGCACGCGCTTCAGCAGGAACCGGGACGCTGTTCGAATTACGTATTCGTGCCCCAATCGCGACGCGGCATAGTGGCAGGCGCTGGCGCCGGTCCGCTTGCCCAGACCGATTGCCAGCATTTTCAGGATGCCACTGCCAATCGCGCCGGAAAAGTCGGTGTGCGGCTTTACTCGGTTCACCACCACGATGCCGTCGGCCTGCATCGCCGTCCGACTGAAATACACGGGAATCTTCGGATCCACCTCTCCGAGGAGGTCAACATCCATTGATGCCTCGATTGGCACTCCCATCGCCTTCTCGCTGATCCCATACTCTGACAGCACCCCGACCTGGCCTTCCGCAGTTGCTCCTCCATGGCTTCCCATCGCCGGGACCACAAACGGACGAGCTCCACACTCCTTCAAATTCTGGATAACCTCGCCAACAATCTCAACTAAGCCCGAAATCCCCCGGCTTCCCACCGCGACCGCAATTCTGCCCCCCGCGGGAATGCTCCCGCGAAGCCGCGGGTTGGCAAATTCCTCTCTGATCTTCGCTGGAATATCCAAAGAATGCGGCGCGGGGAAAATCTGCCGCAGTGGAATCATGCGTGGAAAGTGTTGGTCCATAGCCGTCACCTAATCGGAGCAAATCCCGGGAATTTGCCGGGTCGCCGGGCCCTATTTCACGTATTTCGTGTTGCTTGCGAACCGCAGCTTGGCGAGTTATCCCTTGTGCTGGGTTCGGACCTCCACCTTGGTCGCTTTCTCGAGCCATTTGATCGTCGCGCAGTAATCTTCTTCTCCCCATCCTTCGGCCATGCAGTTCGAGTAGATTTCCTTAAGGATAGCCGTCAGGGGCATGGGCACGTTGAGGGCATGGGCAGCGTCTAAAACCAGCCCCAAGTCCTTATTCATCAATCTCAGCGGAAAGAAGGGTGTGAAATCACCTTTTAGCACCTGTGGGCCCTTCATCTCAATAATTCCAGACCGCGCTCGACTCGTTTGAATGATGTTCATCATCACATCCGCGTCTACGCCTGCCTTCACTCCCAGCGCCATGCCTTCGTTCATCGCCTCCAACGTGACCGCGATTACGTGATTAACCACCAATTTCGCGAATATCCCCATTCCACTTTTCCCCACGTGGAATACCTTGCCCATGCTCTGCAACACTTCCCGCACCTTCTCCAAAGAGGCCTTTTCGCCCCCGACGATGAATCCCAATTCTCCCTTTTCCGCGTCGTTTTTGCTCCCAAACACCGGCGCGTCCAGCAGGTCTGCCCCCTTTGCACGCAGAGCCTTGGCCACTCTTTCAGTCGTCGACGGCGAAATCGTGCTCGAATCAATCACCACCGCGCCGTTCCCAATCGTCTCGAGAAGTCCGTTTGGTCCTTCCACAACGTCCAGCACCGCGTTCGGGTCGGCCAACATCATCACGACTACGTCGCAACCTGCCGCGGCCTCTGCCGGCGACCCCGCGACCTTCCCTCCCAGGGTCGCCACTTCTTCTGCCTTTGACCGAGTCCGATTCCAAATCTTTACCGAATAGCCCTTTTGGATCAGATTCCTGACCATACCCCGGCCCATCAAACCAACTCCGATGAATCCAATCTGACCGTTCACCGTAGCTCCTTGGCAAGGCCGAGAATCGCTGTGTGGGAGAAAATGCAACTTGACAGCGACTTGACGCTTGTATACTGTCGGCAACCATGTTGTCAACAGTATACTGGCTTGTCCTGCCGCCGCCGCGGTCTTCTCAGTTTCCTCATCTACATAGTCTTCTACGGCGCTTCCACTCCCTTTCTTCGTCGCTCTCGCCACTCATCGTCACCGCAGGTCCTGTACAAAGGCTCGCGTGCGATCCGGAGGTTGAAAATCCCTTTCGCCGACCATGAAGCAAACATGTCCCACTCAGGAGGGCCATTTCAGCCGATTCCCGGTCTACTTCAAGCCTCAGAGCTCAAGAGGAGATCATCCGTTGTGGAGACCCAATCGAACTCTGCTATACCCGACATATCGATCCACAAAGAAATGCTGCGGGACAAGGTTTACGCCGTACTTCTGTCTTGGATTTTCGATGGCACGTTAAAACCGGGCGAGAAGATCGTTGAATCCACTTTGGCTCGTCGCCTCAATGTCAGTCGCGTTCCGGTGCGAGAATCGCTGTGGTTACTCGCCCAGCGCGGCTTGGTGATTTTGAAGCCTCACCAGGGTGCGTTTGTCACCAAGCTCTCCGCGCGGGATATCCGCGAAATATTTGAGATTCGCGCCATTCTCGAAACGCGGGCAGCCCAAGTCGCGCGCGCCTCGCTGAATCCCGCGGGCGTCGCGCGTCTAGAGAGCGCGCTGGAGAGTCTGGCTATCGCCACGCGCGAACGAAGCATGCAACGTTTTACCGCTGCGGACATTGAATTTCACAAGGCTCTGTGGGATTTGGCTGACAATAGCCACCTCACCAAGATTCTCACCGATATTTCCACGCGTTTTTTCGGTTACGAGTTGATCCGCGATGTGCCGCTGTCTCCGAACTTTCCTTTCGATGCGGTGTGGGAACAGCACCGGATCATGCTGCAATTGGTGCTTTTGGGGACGCCGGAAGAGATCGACGCTGGTTTCAAGACCATCTTTGTTGACTTCCTGGCGCATGTCTTAACTCGCTTCGGAGAGGCTAACCAGCATGCTTCAGAAACAAGCACCCTGGGATAGGCCGCTCTGATGCGACTCACGCGCCGCGAGCTCCTCAAAGGTTCGGTAGTCCTCTCTGCAACCGCCGCGCTATCTGGCCCGGCCGACTCTCTTGCCCACGCAGGTCGCGAGTCTGGTTCGCAACCGGCGAACGCCAAGACCCAAGACCGGATCTTTCGCGGCACAATTTGCACGATGGATGACGCAAACACCGTCTATTCCGATGGGCTTCTGTGGATCTCCGGAAGTACCATCCGTGCTGTTGTTCGTTCGGTTGAGGCGCTGCCTGCCGCCGCCCGGAAATTACCGGTTATTGCCACCGAAGGGGTTTTCTATCCGGGGCTGATCGACCTCCATAAGCACATGACCTACGACATCCGTGGCCCCTGGTTCGCGCCCCGCCAGTACACAAATCGAACCGAATTTTTCTTCGAGCCCGACTATCGCCGCACCGTCGAAAATCCCTGCCGTCTGCTGGTCCAATATGCGGGCATGCTCGATGACGTTTGCCTCTACGCTGAGATCAAGGCGCTAGCCGGCGGTACTACCGCACTTGAGGGCGCGGCACCCTGGAGCCGGAAATACACTTCACTTCTCGTTCGTAATATTGAGTTCGATAACTTCGGTCAGGATCGTATCCATCAAACGATCTGGGACGTCACCGCGGAATCTGCGCCGCCGTTGCGCGAACTGATGCCTCACATAGACGCATGGATTTACCACTTGTCGGAAGGCTATGGTGATTACGGTCAGCAGCGATTTTCAGACTTGAAGCAATTTCAGCTTTTGACCAACAAGCTTGTGGCCATCCATGCTCTGGGGTTGAACGAGACCCAATTCGCTGAACTCGCCGCCGCAGGCGCTTCGATGGTGTGGTCGCCGCTTGGAAATCTTCGTCTTTATGGCCGGACCGCCGATATTGCCGCCGCGCGCCGAGCCGGGGTCAACATTTGTCTAGGCTCCGAGTGGGCTCCGAGCGGGAGCAAGAACGTCCTTTTCGACCTCAAAGTTGCGGATCAGTTCAATCAGCATCGGTTGAACGGATTGTTCGCCGACCGCGATCTCGTCGAGATGGTTACCCGGAATCCCGCCCGGGCAATAGGTTGGAAGCAGCGCACCGGTCATGTGGCGCCGGAATTGGCCGCGGACTTACTCCTGCTCCGGAAAACGCATCGCGACCCCTATCGAAACTTGATCGAAGCTACCGAACGAGACGTCGAGCTGGTAATGGTCGGCGGTGTTCCGGTGTACGGCGGAGTCGATCTGATGCGGCGCTTCCATCAGAACAGTATAGAAATCCTGCGGCCTGGCCGTGGCAGCCCGAAAGCGCTCGCTTGGAACGCTTCATCACCTGCCTCGGACCACCCGAGCTATGCTGGCATCACGTCTCGTCTTTCGGCGGCACTGCGAATGGATTCAACGACTTTGCTCGCCTCTCTCGACCGTCTCCAAGTCCGCCGCGCACTAAGCTCCGCGCAACCGCCGGTGCAGCAGGAATATCCCTTTTTCTTAACCATCGGCGATGAGCCTCTCACGCCCGAAGAAGTCTCCCAATTTCTCACCAAGGTTTTTCCCGAGGGCGTCGCACCCTTCGGTTTAGACCCTCTCTATCTCGCCGACGATCCTGTGGCGCTGCGCGTGATGCAGGAGCCGGTTCTGCTTCAGAACGGGATAAATCTGGCACCGTACTTTGAATCTATCCTGCCTTCGACAACCTCGACGCGCAGCGGGAGGTCTTCTTGAAACATGACCGGCGCGATTTTCTGAAAGTGAGTGGCGTGGGCTTGCTCGCTCCACACCTTCTCGCAGGTGCAACCAAAAAACCAACTCCAGCTGCAGCAAATGGTCTTGCCGCCGGTGCTCCCGCCGCGTCCGGACCGCGTTGCCTGATTATCGACACCGACCCAGGCGTGGACGACGCCGTCTCCATTCTGTTGGCGTTCAAATCCACCAGCCAAGTCAAAGTGGAAGCCATCACCGTGGTCGCCGGAAACGTGGAATCGCAATACGGCACCCGCAACGCCCTCTCCCTTGTGGAATACGGAAACCGCTTGGACATTCCCGTGGCTCTCGGCGCTGTCCGCCCGCTGATGCGTCCCCAGGTCACCGTTCGCTTCGCGCATGGTAACAACGGGTTCGGAGATGTCGAGATTCCTCAGTCCCGGGCCAAGCTGGTCCCTCAGCACGCCGCCGACCTGATCATCGACCGCGTAAGGAGCAAGCCGAATCAGTACACCATTTTGGCGATTGGTCCGCTGACCAACATCGCCTTGGCTCTTCTCAAGGATCCTTCGATCGCGCCGCTCGTCGCCGAAATCTGCTTCATGGGTGGCACGATTCTCTCCAACGGCAACACTAGTCCGGTTGCCACGTTCAATATTTTTGCCGATCCGGAAGCGGCCAAGATCGTTATTAATTCAGGGGTTCCGCGAATCTCCATGGTGGGCACGGACGTCACTACCCGCGTCCAATTCAGCGCCGAAGATTTTGCTCGCCTCGAGAGTAGCGGAACTCCGTTCGGCCATCTCGCCTCGCAGTTGGGAGGTTTTCGTCTTCGCCGGTTCCCCAGCGATCCGCACGGCACACCGTCGGTGGGTTTCAACGACTTGTCCACCACCGTCGCGGTGATCGATCCTTCGCTTTTCAGCTTCGAAGCCATGAAAGTGGATGTGGAAACCAAGGGTGAATTAACAACCGGGATGACCGTCGCCAACCGCCGCAATCTGATCGATAAGGTCGAGCCCGAAGGTGATCATCTGGGAATTACCGGCACTCTTCCGGTGCAGCCCAACGTTCAAGTGGCTACCGATATCAACGCCGAAGCGGTGAAGCAGCTCTTCCTGCAGAGCCTCACCTCAAAATGACCGCTTCTTTTCCCTCTCGAATGCCTTCCCTCCCGGGAAAGGCGCGCTGGTGGATCGCCGGGCTGCTCGCCGCAGCCACCGCGCTGAACTATCTCGATCGCCAGAACCTTCCCGTGGTGATCGTCGAGTTGCAGAAACACATACCGATTACCGACCAGCAATACGCGCACCTGCAATTCCTTTTTCTGATGGCGTATGGGTTGATGTACATCGGCGGTGGCGGAATCATTGATTGGCTGGGGACGCGCGCGGGCTACGCGGTTATGATCCTCTGGTGGTCGGTCGCCAATTTCCTGCACGGGACGGTAAACAGCGTCGCGACTCTTAGCATTTATCGCTTCCTGCTGGGGATGGGTGAGGGCGGCGGCTTTCCGGGCTCCGCCAAGGCAGTGTCGGAGTGGTTTTCCCCGCAGGAGCGCTCGTTCGCCTTTGGCATCTTCAATACTGGATCGAGCGTCGGTGCGGTGATCGCCCCACCGCTCATCGCCGCGATTGTCTATTTTCTAAATTGGCGCTGGGTTTTCTTTATCACCGGAATGCTGGGCATGGTTTGGACCATTGTCTGGTTGCGCGTTTACCATGCGCCCCCGGCGGTCCCTTCTATTATCGCCGGCGGAGCGCCGATCGTGCCAGCCGCCGTCCCGCGCATTCGCTGGGCCGAACTTTTCCGGTATCGCCAGCTATGGGGCCTGCTTTCGGCGAAATTTCTCTCGGACTCCGCCTGGTATTTCTTCATCTTCTGGCTCCCCAAATATCTGGCGGACGTCCGCCACCTCAACATCAAGGAAATTGGCTATTACGCCTGGATTCCGTACGCATTCGCCGGAGCGGGAAGCTTTTTGGGCGGATGGTTGAGCAGCAAATTGATACAACGAGGCTGCAGCATTGATCGTTCGCGCAAAATCACTCTCGGAATCAGCGCCGCAATCATGCCAGCGTCTCTCCTGATTGCAAGATCTCCGCTGAAACTTGCCATCCTCTTTTTCAGTCTCGCACTCTTCGGCCACCAGTTCTGGTCCACAATCATGCAGACGTTGCCTGCCGACATGTTTCCGTCGCGAATCGTCGCGTCGGTGGCCGGACTTTTGGGTGCAGCCGGCTCTTTCGGCGGCATGTTTTTCAATTACCTGGTGGGACAAATACTCGGCCAATTCCACCATTACGGCCCAGTGTTCCTGATTTCCGGCTTATTGCACCCGGCTGCATTTCTAGTCGTACTGCTTACTGTGAAACGGATCGAGCTGGTCGCTTGACGCACGAACCATACGGAAAAGGAGTGGCACACAGATGAATCCAGGCAATAGACCCGCAGAAGCGGGAAACGCATCAAGAGGCGCGCCGCAAATCACATCGCCGGTAGGCTCGCAGTCCCCTGGTGGTCTTCGAAAGCTAATTTACGACCAGGATCACCGCGGCCCTCTCAGCACAGACACCATCGCAACCCTCATGGCCCTGCAGTCCGAAAAAATCGATTTGCTCGGCATCACCACCGTCACTACCGACTATTGGGTCGGCCAGGAGACCGCTTACGCTCTTCGCCTCCTGGAGTTGATGGGACGCACTGAAGTTCCCGTCTACGCAGGCGCCGCAAATCCTTTGCTCAATACTAAGGAAGCGGCGCAGATGCGTTACAAACTCTTCGGCTCGCGCCGCATCGAGGCTTTCCTCGGAGCGTTCAACAAAGATCATTGGGGCCCGGATGAGATTAAGCCGCTGTTGCCGCCCTACAACAAATTCGCCGAAATTAAAGCGCAACCCGGCCATGCCGCGGAATTCATGATTAAGACCGTACGCGCCTACCCGCACGAAGTCACCATTTTCTGCGGCGGCGCACTCACCAATCTGGCGATCGCGGCGATGCTCGCTCCAGACATAATTCCCCTTACACGCGAAGTGGTCTTCATGGGCGGCTCGATGCACCGCTCCACGAGTTCGGTAAACGTCTATTTCGATGCGGAGGCCGCCAAGATCGCTTTTCGCGCCAATTGGCCAAAGTTCACCATCGTCACCGCCGACCTCGCCGAAAAGGTGCACATGGGCGACAACCACCGGGTGGACACCATCGTCGAACGCGGACATTTCCCTATCGCCGATCTTTTCCGTGACTACGAGCAGAAGACCCACCGCGACATCCCCGAACTTTTGTGGTTCCGCATGCCGGACGAAATGATGATGGCTCACATCATCGAGCCTTCCATCTTCACGCCGGCCGTGCCAATGTACGCGGACGTGCTCACCGACGACGATGGCCATTACGGCGACACTCTGTTCTGGGACAAGGATTGGAACCAGGCCGACGCTAATGGACCCACCGCCGGACAAAACGGTCCAGCGTCAGGCGCGGGTCTTGTCGATGTCCTGCAGGACCTCAACAAGGACCGCTTTCGAGAATTGTTCATCGATCTGATGACTCGTCCCATCCGGAAATCCGCGCAAGCCACCAGTAAGGCAGGAGCATAAACGATGCCCATGAATCGTCGCGAATTCTTGCAGGATTCCGCCACCGCACTCGCATTCTCGGCGCTGACGCCAGGTCTAGCTTTGGACGTTCCCGCATCTTCGGTGCGCCGCAAAGTGATTTATGACCAGGACAATTCCGGCCCATTAGGTACCGATATCCAGGCGATGCTGATGCTGCTACAGGCCGACAATGTGGACTTGCTGGGAATCACTCTGGTCACCGGCGACGATTGGCTCAAGCAGGAGATGGCCTACACCCTGCGTCTTCTGGAAATGATGGGACGCACAAAGGTCCCGGTGTTCGCCGGCGCGGAACTGCCGATGATCAACCGAAAAGAGGAAGCCCTGCTCCGCTATCAATTGTACGGCGGCCATCGCCTCGATCCGTGGCTGGGCGCATTCAACCGCAGCAGTAGAGGACCCGGTGACGTCCGTCCCTTGCCGCCGCCCTACAATCGATTCGCCGAACTGACGCAGCAGCAGGAACACGCTGCCCGCTTCATCATTCGCACGGTCCGCGAAAATCCTGGCCAGGTAACCCTGTATGCCGGCGGTCCGTTGACCAATGTCGCTCTTGCCATCCTCCTCGATCCGGGCATTGTGCCGCTCGTTCCGGAGATTATCTTCATGGGTGCGGGCATCAATCTCTTCACCAACGCCTTCAACGTATTCTTCGACCCCGAGGCCAGCCGCATCGTCCTCCGCGCCCCGTGGCCAAAAGTCACGATCGTGACGGTAGACTTGGGCGAACAAGTCCACATCGGCGACGAGCTTCACCCCGGGCGACGCATGGTTGAAGAGATTTCGGAGCGCGCAGCCAGTCCGATTTCCGACCTTTTCCGGCAACATTCTCTGCCGGAATTCCGAAAGAATCCCGCCTCCAACGGATTTCGAATGCCGGACGAAATGTGCGTGGCCCAGATCACTGACCCCTCAATCTTTACCCAATCGGTTTCGATGTACATAGACATCACCACCGCGCCCGGATCGCGTTACGGAGACTCCATGTTCTGGGACAAGAATTGGGACGGTATTTGGGAGTTCCGCGTCGAACGCACTCCGCAGTGGTACGCCGGACCGCCCCCGGGAGCCCGCTTAGTGGATGTGATCACCGCAATGGACGTACAGCGCTTCAAGCAGCACTTTGTGGATCTGATGATCAAGCCGATTCAAAAAGCGTGAAGGTCTGGCCGCCGCCGGCGCGAATGAAGAATTTGTTTCGTCAATTGGCCGTTGCTCAATCCAGTCGAAGAGGGCACCCATGCGCAAGCATCTAACGAATTGTCTGTGGCCGCTGGCTTTGGCGTCGATCGCTCTACTCTTCGCTCCCTCGGCGCAGTCGCAAAGTCCGGCCGTGGAAAAGAAGAAAGTGATCTTCGATCAGGACGCCGATGGTGTGATCGGCGGAAACGAAAACCCCCTGGTCATGTTGCTCCAGGCCGATAACGTCGATGTGCTCGGCGTTACCGTCATGACCGGAAACGGTTGGCTTAAGCAGGAAACCGCGGACGTTCTAAAACTTCTCGAATTAATGAACCGCCCCGACGTCCCGGTTTACATGGGTTCGGAATTCCCTCTGGTTCAGACCCGCGAGGAACTTTGGCTGCTAGCCAAACTATATGGCGGAAATCGCAACGACGCTTTCCTTGGAGCCTATGCTGAAAATAATTCCGGTCCGGACGTCGTCACGCCGCCGCCTGGGGGCTTTTCGAAACTCAAAGCTCAGCCAGGCCATGCCGCGGAGTTCATGATCAAGACCATTCGCGAGAATCCCCACCAGGTGATTCTCTATTGCGGTGGCGCGCTCACCAACGTGGCCCTGGCGATCAGCATTGCCCCGGACATTATTCCCCTGACCAAGGAAGTAGTCTTCATGGGCACCAGCCCAGCCTATCAACCGAAAACGGTGAACGTAATTTACGATCCGGAGTCGGCAAAAATTGTTCTTCGCGCCCCTTGGCCAAAGCTCACCCTCGTCACCGTGGACATCTCCGAAAAAGTGCACATGAGCCCGGAACTGGTGCAAGCCATCGTCAACGGCAAGAATAAGCCGATCGCCGATTTGCACCGCGAACTGGTGCTCCAGCCCTATCAGCAAGGCCATCATTCATACTGGTTCCGCATGCCGGACGAACTCGAGGCCGCCTACATCATCGATCCATCCATCTTCACCGAGTCGCGCCGCTATTACGTGGACATCGATACCATGCAAGGAATGGATTACGGTGCGTCCATCTTCTGGGATGAATTTGCCAAGGGCTATCGCGGCGAACCATGGCCCGAAACTCCATCGACCAAGGCCCAAAAGCCTTTGCCTCCGCCTAATGCCAGAGTCGCCGACGTTCTTTGGGACTTTGATATCGAGCGTTTCAAGAAGCTGTTCGTAGATCTAATGACTCGTCCCCAACGCGGGCGCTAAAGCCGCGCACCGTTAAGGGTTTTTCACTTCAGGAGCACATCGCATGCGCAGGGTAATTATCGATACCGACACCGCAACCGACGACGCCGTGGCGCTGCTCCTCGCCCTTCGCGCTCCGGACGTTCAGATTGAAGCCATCACCATCGTCGTCGGCAACGTGGATTTCGATCAGGAAGCGGAAAACGCGCTGTATACAATTCAAATGGCCGGCCGCTCCGGCCAGGTTCCGGTTTACCTCGGCGCGCGCCAACCTATGTTGCATTCTTATCATTCCACGGTTACCAACGTTCATGGTGTCGATGGCATGAGCAATTCGTTTTTCCCAAAAGCCAAACAGCGGCCCGAACGCCAACACGCGGTGGATGCGATCACCTCGATCGTGAATAAGTATCCCGGCGAAGTCACCCTGTTTGCTATCGGGGGATTCACCAATGTGGCTCTCGCGTTGCAGAATCAATCCGTGCGCGAGAATCTCGCCGCCATCCACTTCATGGGCGGCTCTTACATGTTCTGCGGGAACATCACTCCGGCCGCCACCTATAACGCCTGGGTTGACCCCGAGGCTACTCGCATCATGATTCGGTCCGGTGTCCCTTTATGGATGACGGGATTCGACGTCACCTATCGCTATTCCATTTTCACCGATGGGGACTACGATCAAGTCGCTAAGCTCGGAACTCCCCTCGCCAAATTCTTCTGGGATATCAACCGTGTTCGCCGCGTGTTCTGTAAGGAGGTCCAGCACATGGCGGGCTCGAACCACCCCGATTCGCTCTGCGTCGCCACCTTCATCGATCCCTCGATCATCACAAAAACGGTGCAACGCGCCGCCGATTCAGAAGTGTCCGGAGAGCTCACCAGCGGAATGATCGTTATCGACGAACTCGGAATCTGGAAGAGAAAACCAAACGTAACGATTTGCGTCACCGCGGACGAGGCAAGATTCAAAGCTCTAGTAATGAAATCGCTGAGTTAGAACCATCGAACCCGTCGGCAACCGATCCCGCCTGGCGAGATCTCAGGGCGATGTGGTCCGAGTGGGTCAGTGAACTTTCCGAAGCACGTCTTCTACTTTGTCGAGCAACGCGGCTGCCGCGAAGGGCTTGGGAAACACCTCAAATTGTTCGAGCGACATCCGGTTTTGAACCCGATCATCGTCAATCAGCCCGCCCACCATAAGCACCGGTAGTCCCTTACACTTGGTGCGCAGGAATACCGCCGCGTCATAACCCGAAATGCTTTCAATGTAGGAGTGGATTACTAACAGATCCGGCGTCGCCTGTTTCAGCCTGTCGATAGCCGCTCCCAAGTCACCCGCCGGCAAAACCGTATAGCCGCTGTTCTCCAATATTTCTTTAATCACGGAACGCACAATTGGATCAGAAGTGAGAAGTAAAATCGTTGCTTTCATCGCTGGGTGTCCCGGTTCCTCGCATTGTTTGGTTACGATAGGAATTATGCCACTACGCATTACTGGGTTACCACATCGCCTCAGCTTCCCTGTGACTGGCTAGCGGCGCTGTGCACCAACTGCTGCTGGACTTGACCGCCCGCAGCGCTTTCCAGGAACCACCCGATGAACGCTGTCCACAATCCATTGACGACGTTGCCCCGCAGCGCCTGCCATACCCCCACCATAATAAGAAGGAAGCCGAAGAACCGGCCGGTGCTGGCAGCGATCAAGCTGGCGCGTCGGAAGTTCTTGTCGAATTCCCAAATAATGGCGCGAAAAACTCGGCCACCATCGAGTGGGAATGCCGGGATGAGGTTGAAGACTCCGAGGATGCAGTTGATAAGCGCGAGATACTTGACCACCGCCAGTACCGATGGAATTTGCGCGACCAGTGGCTCTGAAGCGTAAAAGAGCGCCGCGAGCGCGAGGCTGGTGAGTGGTCCAACAACCGCAATCAGAAATTCGGCCACGGCATTTCCTGGTTCCCCAACAATCTGGGAGACTCCGCCAAAAATGAATAACGTTATCCGGCTAACCGCGATCTTGTAGCGCAGGGCCACCCAGGAATGGGCCAGCTCATGCACGACGATACTCACGAAAAATAGGATGGCCGTCACCGCCCCCATCAGCCAGTATTGGCCGCTGGTCCCACTCTTCAATTCAGCCGGATAATAGTTCACGGCCAACGTCCACGTGGTCAGCGCGGCGATTAGGAACCACGAGTAGTCCAATTCGATGGGAATTCCCAGAAGGCGTCCGATGGGGATGGTGTGGCGAAACACAATTCACCTCGCTTGCCGCGAAAGACGACCCTCGCGTTCATGTGATGGGCGCCGCTTTTCGCGTATCGTGCTCTTGGTCAAATGGCCAGTGGTCGTACTGTGCGAGAGAGGTGACGACCCCGGCATCTTCGTCCCGGTCATCACAGCGCGTATGGTCAGAGCGCGTCGAGCCTCGGCACCAAAGGCGACGGGTTATTGTGCGCAAAGACTGGTTGAATCCTACTCCAGGCGGAGTTGATGTCAAGTCTGGCCCGGTCAAACCACCCGAGCGAGAGGACTGCACTGCTCAGGTTAGTGGGGCGGCCCGGTAAGCGGCTTACAGGCGGTGGATTGGAGGAGCGCAGTCTCACAGTGTCCAATTAGAAATACTTGGGAGCACGAAGCACTGGCTGCAGGCAGCCGCTCACCGTTGGTAGCATGAGATACATCTCAGAAATAAAATTTCAATCCAAATTGAAGCTGGCGCTCCGTGTTTGCAGTAGAAGACACTACCCCGAAATTTGGGTCCTCTATATTACTATCCGGCGTCGCGAATACGGGGGTATTCGTCACGTTGAATGCTTCCGCTCGAAATTCGAAACGCCTGGTTTCGTTAAAGGAAAAAGACCGGAAGATGGAAAGGTCGAGATTCCGGTTCCAATCAGCGCGCAGGCTATTTCGCCCCATATTGCCGTAGGTAAAGGGAGCCGGGTTCTCAAAGGCGTTGATATTCAAAGGCTCAATCTTGGTTCCGCCCAGGTATGGATTCCCGACTATATCGGCGCGTTCGACGCCATACAGATTATTGGTATTGGGAATTGTTGGGTCGGTCTGGACGTCATAACGGGGACCACTGTCCAGAGACACGATGCCATTGATTTGCCAGTTGCCAATCACATGATTCACAAAGCCGCTCGAGGTGCTGAATCGCCGGCCAGACCCAAACGGTAGTGGAATCACAAAGCTTCCAGCGAAAATATTCGTCAGATCGTGGCTCGCAGGGCCCCGATCCTGACTCAAATTGTACGGGTTCTGAATGTCGCAATCAGCGAACAGCCCGTCACAGCCGGTAACCATCGCCTTCGACCACGTGTACGCAAGTGTTCCGGCGAACCCGGCTTGGGACCGGAATTGCGAAGAGATCTGCAGACCGTTGTAACTGCTGCCCCCGATGCTTTCGGTGTAGTTCATCGGCAGGATATACGGGTAAGGCGCCCGTAGCTGGGGATCGCCAGGCCCGGGTGTTGGCGCCGAGTTTGCGGTGATATCCGTGGCGATCCGCGCGTTACGCGAACCCACATAATTAATTGTCGCGGTGGCGCCGGTGGCCATCTCTCTCTGAAATCCAAAATTGTATTGATCCGAGTAGCCGACCTTGAGGTGCGGATCGGTATAAGAATTCACGTTGAGGGGCGAAAATGGGCTGGAAGCCGGCTCAATCGGTCCGGCACCCAGGTTGAGCGGGTCGTTACCCAGGCCGGTGGGCAATCCGAGGTTCAGGTTATTCGGCGCGGCCACGAACGCCACGTTGGGCCACGCCTGAGTATAGTTAGATTGATTTTCCGTCATTCCCGACCAGTTATCGTAGAACCTGCCGTATCCGCCATGCATAACGGTTTTGTCCATCAAACGATAGGCAAACCCGATTCTCGGTTGAAAGTTACTGTAGTCGTCATGATTGATCTTTCCGTTTGATGCGACGGTCACGTGCGCCGGCAGAGTCCCTCCGGGAACGCAAGGCGCACCCTGAGTGGGAGAACAGGCGGGAGCTGGATTCTGTAGAATGTAAGTACCATTGCTGAAGTCGAAGTTACCGGTAATGTTGCTGCCGTTAGATGGGGTACCTTGGCGTGGATTTACGGTGACGTCGTAGCGCAAGCCCACATTGATAGTGAGCTTGTCGTTTACTCTCCACTGATCCTGGAAATAGCCCCCGACGACTTTTCCTCCATGGAGGAGGGAGTAAACGTTGTCGACTTCCGCGTAGGTGGGAACGCCGAGCATCATGGACGCGAGCGCATCGCCTCCGTTGCCATTTCCGTCAGCGGTTTGTGGCGCATCGTAGTCGTCCTCGGAGCCGTAGAACGGCTGTGTCCAACCGTCGCTCGCCAGGCTGGCGCCCATCCGGAAAGTATGCCGCCCATAAATCTTCGAGTAGTCACCGCGGTACTCCCAGATATTTGAGTAATGCAGCTTGCCGACATAGTCTCCGCCGTTTATGTAACCGGCGACGAACATCGAAGGGATCAGATCGCCGCCAAACTTTTCGTGATTGTAGAAAGCGGCGGCAAAGCCGGAGTTCTGCAGGAAGTCCGCCGGAGCGTTTGCAAAATGTGGGACATTGTTGAACTGCGCGGATACACGCCCAAACGTGAGTTGCAGTACGGATGTTGGCCCGAAGGTGTGGTTCCAGCCTACCGCGACGTTGAAGTTGTTGCTCTGGGTGTCTGAGACTAAGCCGGGGAAACCGCCGGAAGCGGTGTCCGGTTGCCACGCCGCGGTATAACGGCCAAAAACGCGGTCGTTGGCGCCGATTTGTTCGTCGCCACGGATGGAAATTTGATCTTGGCGAATAATCGTCGGAGTGGTATCTCGTCCGTTGAAGCTGGGGTTGCCGGTGTTAATCGGGGCGGGGAACAGTGTCTTCGCGTAGTTGAGCATCGTTGCATTCAGCAGGCTCGCAGGAATTATATCGCAGGGAGTTCCCGCTGCCTGGATTCCGCTGGCATTTGCAGGGAGCGCGGCCCCGGAGCCAGAGCACATAAAGGGCTGACGATCGTATCCGGTGGCGCTGTTGGGGTCAGGAACCGAACTATATGGGTTAAATAATTGTGTCCCCTGGCTCTCGAGATTGCTGAAATCGCCGCCTAGCTGCGCCGGAGTTGGAGTGAGGAATAGATTGTTCGACGCGGTGTGGTTTCTAAATCCTTCGTAAGAGACATAGAAGAAAGTCTT
The DNA here is from genome assembly GCA_963725655.1 of uncultured Acidobacteriota bacterium. GTDB lineage: Bacteria > Acidobacteriota > Terriglobia > Acidiferrales > UBA7541 > CAVRXT01. Next base: position 422,298 of record CAVRYY010000003.1, read on the forward strand.
ATTGCGGCCGTTGTAGTGCGGCAAAATTACTGGGCCACCGATCGCTCCGCCAAATTGGTTTTGTTTCAGCGGAGTCCTCACCGGATTAAAATAATTGGCCGCGTCAAGATCGTCGTTACGGATAAATTCCCAGGCATCCCCGTGGTAGTGATTGGTTCCGGATTTGGTGACCACGTTTACGATTCCACCCAGCACTTGTCCGAACTGGGCTTCGTCGTTGTGCGACTGCAGCTTGAACTCCTGGATGTCGTCGAGCGTTGGCTGTACCGCATAGGTGTCACGGATCGAGCCATAGTTATTGATGCCATCCAGCAAAAACATATTGCTTCGATTGTTTTGTCCATTGACGGCGGGAAAGACCACGGTTCCGAGGGGGTTGCCGATGCCGCCACCGCCCGCATTGCCCGAACTGTTGGCCGGACTCACTCCCGGCCCGAGAAGTAAAAGCTCCGTGAAATTGCGGCCATTCAGCGGCAGGGCATTCACTTCACTGGTCCCGATCACTGTCCCCAGTTCGGCGGTGGAGGTCTCGACTTCAACGCCGGTGGCGGAGACTTGCACCGTGCTTTCGGCGGCGCCAACTTTCAGATCGAAGCTGATCGTGGCAGTCTGATTCACTGAAAGCACAAAAGCGGCCGATTTCTCGGTCGCAAAACCGGTCTGCGACACCGAAACGGTGTAATCTCCCGGCGTGATATCGACCAACGAGTAGTTTCCTGTGGAGTTGCTGGTAGTCGTTTGGGTGAACCCGGTCTTTGTATTCGTCAGTACGATGCTCGCGCCCGGCACCACCGCTCCGGAAGCGTCGCGGATGGTTCCGTTGAGAGCCGCAGCGGCGTTTCCGGCCTGAGCTGCCGCCGAGGGCGCAAAGGTGAGCGAAAGGGCCAAACCGAAAACTATGCACGTGAGCATTTTGAACGAGCGAGAAACGGAAGCATGCATAATTCCCCCTTCAACACGGAAGCTGGAAGCCAAGCGAAATTGGTCGAGCCAATACCGCGAAAAGTAGCACCGGCCGATCTTGGCTGTCAAGCGGTATTGTCCCGGCGGGTTGCCTGGATGTGCTGTTTAGGTTCCGTATAGCACCGAACGCTCCAGCTCGGCGAATTCACGGGTGATTTCCTGGCAGTCCAATTTGGCCGTACCATTCGGTGTTTCCACGCCCTACGGATTGTGATAGACCTCTTGCATTTTCGCCCAGGATTTCTCACCGGCCAGCGGAACTTGCAGAGGATCGGTCATCGACAACCATTTCTGATTGCGCGGTTCAGCGGAGAGCTTCGCCATGTCGCCCGCGTAGTCAGCGCCGGTGTAGTCGTAGTAGCCGAAAAGATAGTATTTCCCGTCATCGAGCTGGTGAATGAAAATCGAGAAATTGTGCATGTGGTATTTCGTCAGTAAGTCGCGGACGCCGGCGTTGGATGCGGCGTGCAAAGCCTCGTACGCGCTGATCTGATCGGGTTTGATTCCGATCACCATGCCCACGCGCTGCACGTGCGCGCTTTCATTTTGGCCGTACAGTGCTGCTGTACCCATCGCCACCGCCGCTGCGATTATTATCAATAGGATTGTTTTCATTGGTTCCCTCGAACGCGTTTTGAAGATGCTAGCTTCTTGGCTCACGCCATTGCACGGGAAATTGGTCGGTGAGTCCCCACCGCCCCATTTCGAAATTCTTGAAGCCAACTTTCAAAGCAGGTGATTCCGGACGAACGCGAAAGTCTTGATTTTCGGGATCGACGAACAGCGGATCGCCAAATATCGAATCCCGATCGAAGCCCAGCTTCTGCCATCCAGCCAGATCGTAGCTTCGGGGGTTGCGTTTTCCGTCTTCGGAGCGCAACTGATCCACCACCGCGTGGAAATCTCCACCGATACAGTAAAAACAGTTGTTATCGATTCGTTCGAACCACGGCCCCACCGCCGGAGGCGCGATCACTGAATAGGTCATTTGCGGCCACCACGGCCAACCGTCAGGCCACTTTGTAGGTCCTGGATTCATGACCGTAATGTTGTTGAAATATTCATCGTGATTGTCATTGTTCCCCACGTGGAAGCAGGGAGCGCCCTTCGACAAGTACCAAATATTGTTATAGACCTTGCGATAGGCGCCTTCGCGCAGCTTCATGCTTACGCCGCCGACCGAAATGTTGTTATAGATTTCGAAATTCGAGGCGCCGTCGTCGAGATCGAGCCCCCATCCTGATTTCTCGTTGAAGAAGTTATTGCGAACAATGACCGGCTCCATCGCATCCACTAACGCTTCCCAAACGTCCAGGCTGCGGTCCACCGAATATGTCCCGTGCGATTGGGCCAGCGCCCAGCCGCGGTCCCGGCCCCACGCATTGAAGGGTCCATGGTCGCTGGTTTCGCGAACCGTGTCATGGGTGTGATTGAACTCGATCACATGGCCGCCCCAGGTGCCGTCCCCGATGCAAATGCCCGCGCGGGGCAAGTTGTACATAAGGTTGTGACTGGCGGTGATTCGTTTGGCCCTCGAGATGTATACGCCGGCGATCTGCTTGCCGAAGAACCCGCAATCGTGAATCAGATTGTTGCTGGCCTCGCATTCGTAGGGAAAGGCTCGTTGCGTGCCAACCGTTTTCTCCAGGTCGCCAACGAAACAGATCGCGCTGTCGCCGGACTCGGTGAATTTGCATCCACTCACCGAAAATCGCCGATTGTGATTGTTCACGAAAATTGCATTACCGCCAACAGCGTCGAACCAGCAGGCTTCGATCGAGCAGTCGCGGGTTCCCTCCGCGAACACCGAACCTCCGCGGTGAATGGCCCAGTCGCTCAAGGAAGGAACGTCGTAGGGCTCCAGATAAGTTGCCGTGGTGTGAGCAATGCGGAAGCCGTGCAGCGAAATGTTTTGGACGGGATTGTTTTCCGTGCCGCTGAAGCGGATCGCGTGCTCGAGGGCCGCCACCTCAATTAAAGCCGTCTTCAAGTCGGTCCCCGCTTCTGGGTAGTGGTAAAGAATGTTTTTCTTCTTGTCGAGAAACCATTCTCCCGGCGCGTCGAGCTCTTCCCACACGTTGTCGATGAAGAATAGTGACTTCCGGCTGAGAACGCCGGGGTTATCGCTCCATTTAGCTCCAATTTGCTGGCCACCTTCGCCAAACCAGATCGAGTTCGAAGCGAAATCGATCCCCTTGATCTTCCAATGCAAATTTCCCCAGTACGCGGCTTGAAAGATATGAATTTCGGCGTCCTGCAGGTTTGTCCACTTTCGCTTGGAGAAAGTGGAAGGGTCGAAACGGATGCCTCTGGGAGCCTCGGTAGAATACGTCATATCTTCGTCCGGACCTGCGAATGGGTCGGGCGTGTCGCGGGGGATCGCGCCTCCAGCCAGGATGTAACCCGACTTGCCGGGAATGGAAGGATCGTAATTTGGATAACGGCTGCGGATCTGCCTCTTACTATTGACAAAAAGCTGAGTGAACTCCACTCCGGCGGGAACGTCGGTCATCATGATGCCGTCTCTGTAAGGTTTCCAGTTGCACTCAAGTTTTCGGCCGCCGCTGATAGTCACCCGGTGTCCTATATCGGCAGTGAAGACCATCGGCGCCTCACTCGTCCCGGAATCTTCGGGTCGGAATGTCAGCGGCGTCTCCTGGTAATAAGTTCCTTCGAACACCACCACCTTTACCGCCGTGCCGCTTTTCGCTTCTCGAGCCGCGCGCTGCGCCCTGGGCAGGGTCGCAAATGGAGAAGTCGCGGTGCCGGAATTGTTGTCGTCGCCCTGGGCAGAGACATAAAATGTTCGCGCTGCGGCGGGAAGCGATGGAAAATCTTTCAAAATGCGATCCGCAGGTCGGCCGGTCGTGGCGGCAGCGAGTACCGCACCGCCGCTCCATTTCATGAAATCGCGTCTTCGCATAGGCATTGGACGAACCAAATCGTACACCGGCGGACAATCAAGTCAAGGGGCTAGCTGCCCGAAATGCTGCCAGCCTCCTGATTCTGCCGAACAAGCGGATGTTGACAGTGGCGGCGCGCATGAATAAAATCCCGACGATTGGCTCAGCCATTCGCGGGCCGTTCCCCAGGAGAAGGTTATGAAATACCCCGTTCTCGCAGTGGCTTCCCTGCTTCTTCTTGTTCCATCTTTCGCCGGGGCACAGAGCAGCGGCCCGGTAGCCCAATGGTCATTTAACGAGGGCAGCGGGCAGGTTGCGCACGACTCGGTAAGCGGCACGGATGACGCCATTGGCGGCGTTTTCAAATGGGTAAACGGCGTCTCCGGAGGTGGTCTGCGATTTGACGGAGAGAGCACCATAATCACGCGCGGGCACAAAAGCGTTCCGCCAACCACCGCAGGGGTCACCGTGGATGCCTGGGTTGCGGTGAACACTTATCCCTGGAATTGGGTTCCCATCGTGGAGCACCGGCGGGAAGAACAGGGTGGCTACTTCTTTGGAATCGATAGTTTCGGCCACGTTGGATTGAAGGTCGCGGTAGGGGGTCAATGGTGGTCGCTGGTCTCAAAGTCCCAGCTACCGCTGAAGAAGTGGGCTCACATTGCCGGCAGCTATGATCCGGCAAAGGGAATGGCAATTTACCTGGATGGAAAATCCGTAGGAGAGATGCAGTTGCAAGGACCACTCGGTTTGGCCGATCGGGAAGACTTAGTGATCGGCAGGGTTCGCGATGCCATACTGCCGGCGCAATGGATTCATCCGAAGATTCCGGTTCGCTATTCGTTCGACGGGATCCTTGATGACTTGCGCATCTACGACCGGGGGCTTTCGGCGGATGACATCGCTAAGCTCTATGCCGAAGTACATCCTCCCAGTGGAGACGTGCTGCCCTGGCCGATTCTTCCCTCCGGTCCGCCGGGAGCGGGAAAGTTTGGCGCTTTCTATACGACGCTTAAATATGACGACATGTGGGATGCACCCAGGCGTGCAGCTCCGAATTCCGACGTGGTAGTGCGTTTCGACCTTGCGCCCATTCGCATGGTGTTCTGGCAGGGAACCAACTATGGCGGAGATTGGGTTACAGAAAACAACAAGTGGTACACCGACGAGTTTTTGGAAACAGGAGGCGAGATCGATTGTCCGGGAGGGCAAGACTGCGAGCCGATGTCCGACAAGCAGAACCGCTACTCCCACGTCCGCATTCTGGAGAGCACCGACGCCCGGGTGGTGGTGCACTGGAGGTATGGCCTCTGCGAAGTGGTGAACTACACCTGTGCGAACCCGGATGAGAACACCGGCTGGACCGACTGGGCCGACGAATATTTCACCATCTATCCGGATGGCGTTGCGGTTCGGAATCAGGTCCTCTGGACGTCCAATTTCAAAAACTGGCACGAGTTTCAGGAGACGATCGTCATTAACGGACCGGGGCAGAGGCCCGAAGACAACATTGAGCCGGACGCGCTGACCATCGGCAACATGAAGGGCGAAACGTCGACGTACTCGTGGGAGAAAGGCCCGCCCGCCAAGGCCATGGAAAAGCCGGCCAATCCAAATATCCAGGTGGTGAATCTCAAGTCAAACTGGAAGCCGTTCCAAATCGTTTCGCCAGTTAACTCCTCGATGAAGGCCTACACCGGAGAAGTGACTTACTCGATGTTCGAGTGGTGGAACCATTGGCCTGTGGCGCAAGTGAGATCCAGCGGCATATCGGCTGTGGCGCCAGACCGGCCATCCCATTCATCGCTCTCCCACATCTATTGGGACCCATACGCAAAGACCGATAACTCGATGTCCAAGATCTTGCTCCACGGGCTAACCACCAAGTCGGCAGCGGAATTAGTCCCGTTGGCAAAATCATGGCTATCCGCGCCGCCTATCGAGGCAAGTGGTGCAGGATTCCAGAGCCGGGGATACGATGCGACCCAGCGCGCATATGTGATCGTACGTCAAGAATCGAAAGCTACTCCGCAACTGCAGTTGTCGCTTCTCGCCAGTTCCGAATCGCCGATTCTCAACCCCGCATTTGTGATCAAGAACTGGGGTGATGCAGAACCTAAGCTTCGGATTGACGGAAAACCGGTAGCGCGCGGGCCAGCGTTCCGGTACGGCTTCGTTTCTACGTTGGACGGGAGTGACCTGGTAGTGTGGCTGCAGATGGAATCGAACAAGCCGGCGAAATTCGATTTTGCGGCGGCGAAATAGCCCACTGATGAGCGCTGTCACCCCTGCTTTGCTGCCAGCGCAGGACGCCTAGATTTCGAATACCCCTTTAATCAGGTTGATGGAGGGCTCCATCCACCGTGGGAATACGTCCGGGACGGAACTAGCCATCGCCCGATGCGTGACCCAGGAAGATGCGCTCACTTCGCCGGCTTCGAGCACGCGAATCACGTTTTCGATATCCAGCGCGGTGGAATTACGGCTGGCCATCACCGTGAGTTCGCGACTATGAAGCTGAGGATCGTCGAACGAAATCTGACCCGACACCAGCCCCACGAAAATCAGTTTCCCGCTGTGCGCCACGTAGTGAAAGGCTTCCATCATGGATTTCGGGCTTCCGGTGCAGTCAAAGACCACGGTCGGAAGCTCTCCACTGAGGGCATCACGCAGTTGCTCGGCCACCCTTGCGCCGCCTTCGATGGCGATCATGCCAGGTCGGGTCTGCTTGGCAAAGGCCAAGCGCGTCTCGGCCAGATCAACGCCTACGATTCGATTGGTGGAACCGGAAGCAAATTGGAGCACCGAGAGGCCGATCGGTCCCAGGCCAATGATCGCAACCGTGTCGTCTGCCTGTAGCTGCGCGCGTCCCACCGCATGCGCGCCGATTCCTAGCGTTTCCACCAATGCCAATTCCTCAAAAGAGAGCTTCTCGGATTTATGCAGTTTACGCTCCGGGACAACCAGGCGCTCCTGCAATCCTCCATCGACGTGTACCCCGAGCACCCGCAGTTGCGAGCAGCAGTTGGTTTTGCCGCGGCGGCACGCAACGCAGTGGCCGCAATTCATGTAGGGTTCGATGGCGCAGCGGTCGCCTGCTTTGATTCCTCGATCGTTCGGCCCGATTTCCAGCACCTCCGCGCCGAGTTCATGTCCGAGAATTCGCGGATAACTGAAAAATGGCTGGCGGCCACGGTAGGCGTGCTGGTCGGTGCCGCAGACCCCTACCCGGCGGATGCGAACGAGAGCTTCTTCGGGGCGTAGAGCTTGCGGGTCACCCACCTCGACGACGCTAAACTGCCCCGGCTTGTCCAGAATTACCGCCTGCATCGTCTCCCTCTAGGATTTCAACGGAAGATAAAATACAGAACACACACAGTCGCAATTAGTATTGCAGCGACCACCCGGACATCCGACAAGCCGGTCACTCGTCCTCGCGTAATGATCGATAACGGGTGGGTCCAGGTGAGGCCGTCGACTAACTCGGCTGCCGGCGCCGGAGTGGCGTAGCTCACCGCAACATACAGCACGCTGCATATGCAAAACATCCACCAGGCTTGCATCAAAAATGGGATGCCCCAGCCGTGCGTGATGATTTTCTCCGTTCCGAACACCGGCAAATCCAGGATGAACGCGAGCGCGCCAAGGCCAAAACCGCCCACCAGTGTGGTCAGCGCTGCCTCCTTGGTGCCCCGGCGCCAGAAGACGCCCCAAATAAACACCACGGTTATCGGCGGCGCAAGATCGGATGCAATCGCATTGATCGCCTCAAAAATACTGGAAAAACGTCCGCCCTGTGTGGACCATGCCATCGCCAGGAGCATCACCACGATGGAACTCACCCGGCCGATATTCACCTGGGCTCGATCGGAAATCGCCGGCCGCAAACGCCTCACAATGTCTACCGCGACCAAAGTCCCGGAGCTATTTAACGCCGCGGCCATCGCGCTCATCAGCGCCGCCAAAACCGCCGCGGCGATTAACCCGCGCAACCCCGTCGGTATCAACTGCTCGATCAGCACTGGCAAGGTCTGATTGCTCTGCGTGCCGATCTGATCCCGAAACAGCACATACGCGATCACCCCAGGCAGAACCAGCAGAAACACCGGCAATATTTTCAGGAAGCCGGCGAATAGTGGGCCCAGTTGAGCGTCCCTCTCGGTCTTCGCCCCTAGCACTCTTTGCACGATCGTCTGGTCCGAGCACCAATACCACACCCCGAGCACCGGATACCCCAGCAGCACCGCATACCAGGTAAGTCCGGCGGAATCGTGTTGGTGCAGCATGGATAGCTGATCTGGCTTGGTCGCCGCGCGAAATTGCGCGATGCTGTGGATGCCATGCGCCGGCAAAGCCATTAGCGCAAATATTAAGATCGAAAGCGCACCGGTAATCAGGATTACGGTATTGATCGATTCCGTTACCACCACCGCGCGCAAGCCGCCCAGAACCGTGTAAATCGCCACGATGATAGAAATGATCACGATGGAGGTGACCACGCTTACGCCAAAAAATCGTTGAAAAACGGCGGCGCCGGCGTACAGACTGATGCCTATGTGGATGAAAAGAGCCGCCACGATCGCCATGAAAGCGAGCATGGAACGGCACGCCGGGCTATAGCGGCGCTCCAGGAATTCGGGAAGGGTGCTGATGCGAGTGCTGAAGTAAAACGGAGCAAACACCAGCGCGAGCAGAATCAAGGTGAAGGACGCCATCCACTCGAAATTTCCCCAAACCAGGCCTTCGTTGTAGCCCGACGCGGTCAGGCCTACCAGGTGAATGGTTGAAATATTCGAAGCGAAAAGGGCCGCGCCCACCACCGGCCAGGAAAGAGATCGGCCGGCGAGAAAGAACACATTACCGGTGACTTTTAAGTGTCGAACGGATAAAACGCCCGCGAGCAGAATCCCAAGCAGGTAGGTGACGATGATAGCCAGATCAAGTTTTGGAATCGAACTGGTTACCAGCACCCGGATCGCCTCGCGGACGTCGAAAACAAATCGCGGCGAGCACCACCCGGCCGGGCGCTTGCCGCGATCCTACACCTAGGGTTATTGGTTGAACCAATCCGGGCGGCCCACATAATATGGGCCCTCAGCGACTACTGTCAAGCGCTTTCTCGCTCTATCGTTGACACCTTCGGGTCGCCCGGAATACGATAGCGCTCTGGCGGATTGGTACGACCGATGGGCGCCTCCGCGTGTGCTGGTCGGGACGTTCCCGTGCAGACCTGGACCGAAACGGTAGTCCCCGGATGGATTCTGGAAGTGTGAAGTCTTCGGAGTGACATGCGCAAAATCATCGGAAGCACCGTGACCAACCAGGCGAATCCCTCATGAAATACTCGCCTCTCGGCAAGACCGGCCTGAACGTCTCGCGGCTCAGTTTTGGAGCCTCGTCCCTGGGCGGCGTATTTCATGCCGTCGACGAGTCGGAGGCGATTCGCTCCGTCCACGTCGCCCTGGACCTCGGGATAAACTATTTTGATGTGGCTCCCGCGTATGGCGCAACGTTATCCGAGACCGTGCTGGGTAAAGCCCTGCACGGCATCCCCCGCGATCGCTACTATCTCTCCACCAAAGTAGGCAAGTACACTCAGCCGGGAAGCTACGGTAACGACGTCCTGGATTATTCCCGCTCCCGTATTCGGGCCTCACTCGATGAAAGTGCGGCGCGTCTAGGCACCCATTACTTCGATCTGATCCATATCCACGACATTGAATATCAAAATCGCCAGCACACCGAATGGGCGCTCGACGAAGGCTACCGCGCAGTTTCCGAGTTAAAGCGAGAGGGACGCATCGGCGCGGTGAGTTTTGGCATTTATCCCATCGATCTGTGGACGCGAATCTTCTCCACCATGGATGTGGATGCCGGCTTGGTCCACAATCACTATTGCCTCAATGACACCCTCACTCTGGATTTGCTGCCCATCGCGCGCGCGAAACAAATCGGCGTCATTAACGGGTCGCCGTTTGGTTCGGGATTGCTCACCGAACGGGGACCTGCGGCGTGGCATCCTGCCAGTGTCGAGGACCGAAAAGTGTTTGCCGATGCTTCGGAGTTCTGCCGCCGGCAAGGCACATCCATTTCTCAACTCGCCTTGCAGTTTGCCAGCCAGCATCCGGAAATTCCCACCACGATGTTCAGCAGTGCCAATCCCGAATCCGTACGGCGAAATATCGCCTGGCACGAAGAGCCATACGACCCGAAATTGCTGGCGGAAGTGCAGGCACGGCTCCGTCCGGTGATGAACAAGCAGTGGAGCTATTGAATCGATCGGCCCCGGCGGCCCAGGGCGTAGACCGGACGCGCGGCTGCGGATTGTCGATTCGCAGAATTGGTTCATCCAATGTGGTCCGCTAATAAAAAATACGGAAGGCAAAGGCTGCGCCAGCCGTTCGGTCCGGCCTGGACGCCTGGGCGACCAGACCCCCACGTGAGCCAGCCTCCGCAACGCCATGCCCCATTGCTCATGGCGCGGACCACCGGCCTGCGCCAGCCGTTCGTTATCGCTTGACTCGGCGCCGCCCAAACCCCTATAATCCGCGATCGGATGTATGGCTGGACCAATTGTAGATTGTTGCTGGCTGCAGCACGCTTCACCGGACCTCCCTGATGAGACAAATCCAGCTCCAAGTGCCCGGACAATTTGTCGACCGCCAAGTCTCCCTGCCCATCGCCTCCCCAGGTGAGGCCCTGGTGCGGATTTCGGGGGTGGGTGTCTGTGGAAGCGACTTCCACGCATTTGCCGGCAGGCATCCGGCCTATACTTATCCGCGCGTTCTGGGCCACGAACTCTCCGGTGTAGTGATCGACGTCCCTTCAAATCAAAATAACATCCGAATAGGCGACCGGTGCGCCATCGAGCCGTACATCAGTTGCGGCGTGTGCCCTCCCTGTGCGGCAGGGCGCACCAACTGCTGCGAACGCCTGCGCGTCTTTGGAATTCATATTGACGGCGGTATGCAAGGTGTCTTGTCCGTTCCGTTGTCGTTACTCCATAAGTCGGATCGGCTCTCGTTGGACCAACTCGCACTGGTTGAAACTTTGGGAGTTGGCGCACATGCCGTAGCGAGAAGCCAGCTTTCCAAGGGAGAAGGCGCGATGGTCATTGGTATTGGGCCAATCGGCCTGGCCACTGCGCAGTTTGCCCAGGCCGCCGGCGCCGCCGTTCGTGTGCTCGAGAAAAATGAGTGGCGTCGAGCATTCGCGGAACGCCTCGGATTCGAAACGCTCTCAGAGCCGGACGACAACCTCGCGGACGTAGTATTCGACGCTACCGGGAGTGGAAAATCGATGGGAGCAAGCATTCAGCGCGCGGCACACGGCGGGCGCGTCGTGTACGTTGGCCTAACCCGCGAGGAGGTCGCCATCGATGATTCGCTTTTTCACCGTCGTGAGCTTACCCTGTACGCGAGCCGCAATAGCTGCGGTCAGTTTCCTCGCATCATCCGCATGGTTGAGAACCACGAAATAGATACTTCGCATTGGATAACAGATCGCCTAAAATTGATGGATGTGCCCGGCGGATTCCCGCTCCTCGCGGGCAATCCCAAGGTGATGAAAGCGATAGTCGATGTTGAAGAAGCGGATGCCTAAGAGAGCGCCCTCGGGAATGCTTGCTTCGGGTGGCGCGTCGCTGCCACCGCACTGGCTGGTAGATTCGCAGGCCAGGAGCCAATGAGCGGCAAAGCAATTCCGCAGTGCATACTGATCGCGGATGATCTTGCCGGCGCATGCGATACCGGTGTTCAGTTTGTCCTCCGTGGTCTTTCGTGCGACGTACAGACGATATCGGATTCAGGTTTTTCTTTCCCTTTCGCGGATGTGGCCGCGTTCAACACCGACAGCCGATGCGATAGCGCAGCCGTCGCCCGAGACAAGATTCAAAAGATTTCCAACGATTGCTCCGGCGTCGAACCGCGCGTGCTTTTGAAGAAAATTGACTCCACTTTGCGCGGCAATGTCGGATGGGAAATTGCCGCGGCGCTGGAATGTTTTCGCCGCGATTACGCTATCGTAGCTCCCGCGGTTCCGGCGATGCAAAGGATCGTCCGGGGCGGGATGCTCCAATGGAGCGATTGTTCCGGATCGGGCAGCGTGGAAATTCGGAAACTTCTCGAGCATCAAGGCATCTCGCGAAAGCACACGGCATCCATATCGATGCGGGCTTCCGATCGATCCGACTTCTCGTCGGCTCTCGGCGCCAGCGTGGCGAACGGCGCCAAAGTGGTGATTGTGGATTGCGAATCACAGGATGATCTTCACATGCTCGTGGCTGACGCGATCGCATTTACACCAAGCACCCTATGGGTCGGAGCGGCGGGATTAGGTATGGCCCTTGCCAATCGAGTGAAACGCCCGGTGCCACCCGCTCTTCGCCCGTCCACGCCAGCCGGTCCGGTTGTTTTTTGCATCGGATCGACTCATTCCGTCACTTCCATTCAGTGCGAAAAGCTTGCCGCGAACTCGAATTTGTTCGAACTCGCTCCCGTGCCGGACAATATAGAATCGGCTCGCGCCGCAATCAGCGAAGGCAGGCACTTACTGCTGAGGATCGGCAGAGCGCCAAGCGTGGAGCCATCAATCACCGAATTTTTCGCGGGCTTGCAAGGACTTCCTATCGGTGGACTGGTGATGACCGGTGGGGACACCGCTTCGATCGTCTGCCGAGCCTTGGGCGTGCGCTCGATTCAGTTACGCGCCGAGATATCAGTGGGATTTCCCTGGGGAATTCTCCGTGACGGGATATGGGATGGATTACCGGTAGGGATAAAGTCCGGCGGATTTGGAGATGACCACGTGCTGCTAAGGTCCGCCGAGTTCTTTGCCGATCGGCGCGAGGGTGCCCGATGAGTGCCGAACTATCCAAGCCCACGATCGCCGTGACGATTGGTGATCCCGCCGGTGTGGGTCCAGAAGTCGCACTAAAAGCGCTTTCCAACACCACAGTTCAGGCGCTTGCATCTTGGATTGTAGTCGGCGACCGATCCGCGCTGGACAAAGCCGGCGCGACGTGTGGAATCGATGCCTCCAGCTTGCCGATCACCATTCGCGATCCGCGCATCATCACTTACCCCGATCAGATTCGTTTCGGCAGCCTTAGCGCCAACTGCGGACGCGCCGCCGTGGAATACGTTAGGGTCGCGACCGCCTTGTGCATGAATCGGGAAGCCGACGCCATGGTGACCGCGCCTCTAAACAAAGAGGCCGTGGCCATCTCGGGAATGTCTTTTTCCGGGCATACCGAATACATCGCCGAGCTTTGCGGCGCCACAGAATCACGCATGCTGCTCTCCAGCAAAAAGCTGAGCGTGATCCACGTCACCACTCACGTTTCGTTACGCCAGGCTATCGAGTCAACCACTCAGCGAATCCTGCGCACCATTGAACTGGGCAACGAAGCGATGAAATTACTGGGCTTCGATCGCCCGCGCATTGGCGTTTGTGGCCTGAATCCCCACGCCGGCGAGCACGGGCTGTTCGGCAGTGACGAGGCCGAAAGAATTACTCCGGCAATCGAAGCGGCGCGAAGCAAAGGGTTGGATGTGCGCGGACCCGACGCGCCAGATACCATCTTCCTTCGAGCGTCGCGCGGGGCTTACGACCTCGTGGTAGCGATGTATCACGACCAGGGACACATCGCGATGAAATTGATCGATTTTGAAAATACCGTGAATGTCTCGCTCGGACTTCCGATCATTCGCACCTCTGTAGATCACGGCACCGCTTTCGATATTGCCGGCCAAAACAAAGCGGACCCGCAGAATATGATCGCGGCGCTGACCATGGGTGCCGAGATGGCTGCCAACCGGAAACTCCGCAGCAGCTCTTGAATGGCACGGTGGCGCCTCGATCGCCGTCGTTAGATATCGAGAAAGAGTGGTAGATGGCCGTCCGTTGGCTTGACCTTCTGGTCGTAGCGGCTTACTTCGTCGCGATTGTCGCGATCGGGCTTCGCTTTGCTCATCACCAGAACAGCACCGAAACGTATTTCGTCGCTGGGCGCTCCATTCCAGCGTGGGCCATAGGTCTGTCGCTGCAGGCGACAATCATTAGCGCCGTAACGTTCATTGCCTATCCCGGATCCGGATATGCTGGCAATTGGTCGATGCTCGTTCCTGGGATTATGGTGATCGTGGTTCCGCTAATTGTGGGGCCCACCGTAATCCCGTTTTATCGCCGGGTTGTTGGAATGAGCGCGTATGAATATTTTGGCCGGCGTTTTGGGTATCCAGCTCGCGCATATTCTTCGTTGGCCTTCGCTCTGGGGACATTTGCGAAGATGGCCTTCGTGATTTACCTGCTCGCCCTCACAGTTACCAGTATGACCGGCTGGCGCGTGGAGTTCGTCGCCATCGGGATAGGCGCAATCACTGTCTTTTACACGTTAGTCGGGGGACTGGAAGCTGTGATCTGGGCCGACGTCGTCCAAGGATTTGTTTTGTGGGCAGGCGTTCTTACCTGTCTTGGTTATCTGCTATTCCTCGCGCCCGCCGGCCCGTCCCCCGGTTTGCGTTTGTCGTTGGCCAGTAACAAATTCAGCCTGGGCAGCACGGCATTCGTATTTTCCAAGCCCACCATCGTGGTGCTCGCCGTGTATGGCTTCTTCTGGTATCTGCAAAAATACACTGCGGACCAAACCATGGTGCAGCGATATCTCGCGTCGAAATCCGACAAAGACGCGCTAAAGGCCATATTTCTGGGCGCCGCGATGTGCATTCCGGCATGGATGCTTTTCATGTTTATCGGCACGGAGTTGTGGTCGTTCTACAAGACTACCGGCGAGCTGCTCCCCGCTTACATCACCAAGAGCGATCAGGTATTCCCGTATTTTATTCGCACTCACGTTCCCGCGGGGATTGCCGGTTTGATCGTAGCCGCGTTATTCGGCGCTGCGATGGCCACGCTGTCCTCCGATCTGAATTGCCTCGCCACCGTGGCCGTCGAGGATTTCTACCGGCACTTTTGGCCGGCAGCCGCCGATCGCAAGCGCCTGCGCGTGGCGAAGTGGTGTGTTTTGTTCTGCGGTATCGTGGGCGTAGCCGCGGCGATTCGCCTGGCTCACAGCCATCAAACGGCGCTCTCGCTGTGGTATGCCGTTTCGGCGATCGTCACCGGTGGTCTCGCTGGCCTCTTTCTTCTGGCGTTCTTAAGTGATCGCGCCAATCGGCATGGCGCATATGCCGGGATCATAGCGAGCCTCGCGTTCACCGCCTGGGCCACGTTGTCTCTGGCCGGAGGCGGCATTCTGAATATGGGCAGATTCAATTTCCCACTGCACGAGTACACCATTGGAGCGATCGGGCACGTGATCTTGCTGCTGGTTGGATATTTGGCCAGTTTCCTGTTCCACGACAATGACGAGTCGAAAAAGGAACTCACTCTGTGGGGGTGGAGGCGCCGGCAACAGTCCGGTCCTCAATCTCAACTAGCAGCGGCAATTGCGAGGTGAGATGCCCGCAGTTACAACGTCTTAGTACTGTGAGATAGAAACCCTTAAGGAGCCATATGAGTCGACTTCGTAGACTACTCACTGAACAAGGTTCCGGTCCCTTATTGGGAGCCGCGGCCTACTTCAATGATCCCGTGTTCATTGAAATGTGCGCCTTTCTCGGATTTAAAGTGATGTGGATCGAGATGGAGCATTCGCATATCACTTTCGCGGAGGCAGTGAATCTGATCCGCATTTCCCAAGGCTGCGGGCTCCTCACCATGATTCGGATTCCCAATGCCAGCCGGGAAAATGTACTGAAAGCGGCGGAATGCGGTCCCGACATCATCAATATTCCCATGGCAAATTCGGCGGCGGACTTGCAAGAGCTTGTAAAATACGCGCGTTTCTCACCAATCGGAGAGCGCGGATATTTCAGCGTTTCGCGGGCCGTGCAGTATGGTGTGATTCCCGATGTCCCTGGCGCACAGCAGAAGCTCAACGTCGACGTCTCCCTGATGGCGCAGATCGAGACCGAGCAAGCCGTTGCCAATCGCGAAGAAATCTGCAGCGTGCCGGGAGTGGATATCTTCATCGGTCCTTCCGATTTGGCCGCCACCCTCGGAGTGCCGGGAGAGACGGGACATAAGCGGGTGCAGGATGCTGCCGGGCTTGCCATTCAGTCCGCCAAAAAGCATGGGAAACTGGTGGCGGTAGGCGCAGCGCCCGCGGATTTTAAGTTTTGGGTGAAAGCGGGAGTCGATATGCTTTTTTGTACCAATGACACGTCATGCCTGCGAATCGGCCTGCAGACCGTACTGCAACAGGCGCGCGAGGCGGTGAGTGAGCCGGGAAAGAGTCCGTCGACGAAATAAATATCGCGCCGCGACAAGAAACATGCACACCGACGTCGGCCAGGGAGATTGAAAGTGGACTACCGAAAACTGAAGGGCACTACGTTAGAAGTCTCGCGCCTGTGCTTCGGCACCATGACCTTCGGAAAGCCCGCCGATCAGGCCGCCGCCAACCGCATGGTCGCGCGTTGCGTTGACGAAGGAATCAATTTCGTCGATACCGCCAATGTCTATCAATCCGGAGTCGCCGAAACCATGCTGGGCGAGGCCATTCAGTCCAAACGAGACAAGTTGGTGGTGGCCACCAAGGTTCGCGGAAAGATGGGCGACGGGCCGGATGAGAGCGGACTCTCGAAAGCCGCTATTGTTCGCGCCGTCGAAGACAGTCTAAAGCGCCTAAAGACGGATTACATTGACCTCTATTATCTCCATCAGCCGGACTACTCGGTTCCGATCGAAGAGACCTTGCAGGCCATGGAAGAGCTTGTAAAACAAGGAAAGGTTCGATATCCCGGCACATCAAACTATTCGGGATGGCAAGTATGCGAAATGCTCTGCGTTGCAGAGAAAAATCAATATGCACCCGCCCGAATTTCCCAACCCATGTACAACCTGCTCGCCCGCGGCATCGAACAGGAATTCATTCCCATGGCCAGGAAGTTCGATGTTTCCATCGTTGCGTATAATCCCCTCGCCGGCGGAATGCTCACTGGCAAGCATAGTGCGGCGGTGATCCCTCCCGGAACCAGGTTCGACAACAATCCGATGTATCAGGAACGCTACTGGCATCCGGACAACTTCGCAGCGGTCGAAAAACTGAAAGGCGTGGCCAAAGAGCTCAACCGATCGCTGGTGAGCATCGCGCTGAACTGGCTACTTCATCACACCGCCACCGACTGCGTGATTCTTGGCGCATCCCGGATCGAGCAGCTCGACGAAAATCTGGCCGCCTGCAAAGAGGGGCCCCTGCCCGCCGAGGTCCTGAAAGCTTGTGATGAAGTATGGGAGTCGTTGCGCGCTCCGGTTCCCATCTACAACAGATAACGACGCGCACGGCCAATGGAGAGGGCTCAGATGACCGCATCCAGCATAGAGAGCAGTCCTGAAACTCAAGGATCGTTGATTAAAGGTGTGGAGCATGTTGCCATCGCCACCAAAGATCCACAGCGGTTGGCTCGATGGTACGTAGAGCACCTGAATTTCGCCCCGCTGCTGGATACCGGAACCACTGTATACATTAAAGCTCCCAATTCGGTGATTCTCGAGTTTGTCGCCGCAGACAATATGTCTCCCAATCCGGCCATTCGGGACTCGGGGATTCGGCATATCGCGTTTACCGTCGATGACCTTGAAGCGGCACGCGCTCAGCTCAAATCCGCGGGAATCGAATTCGAGCCTCAGCCCATCATACTTCCCGGCATGCGCTTGCACTTCTTCCGCGATCTGGAAGGCAATTATCTGCATCTCGTGTGCCGCGAAAAACCGTTGCTCTGATCGCCGCGGAGGCAGAAAGGTCGAACCTGGCTTGAAGCCCAAGGACTCACAAGCGGAAGCATGGATCGCCGCGATTTCGTGCGCCGCTCGCTGGCCCGCCCGGGTGAAACCAGCATTCCGGCAGGAACGAAAAAAGGAATCAGTTCGGTGGTAAGCGACCGCCATTGGTTCATCCAAAGCCAACACGCCGTAGCAGCCGCTCCGGCCAGTCGCTCAAGCGCCTTCCCTTCGGTCCTGAAGCCACTGTGCGCTCGCCTGGGCTCGCAATCGCCAATTCGGAGCCATCGCCCGTCGCTCGTTGACCCTCATAATTATCAATCGGTTGCCTCGGAAATCAGGCCGAGGGCTACCACCAATCTCCACCGGAATGATCCGTTTCGCCGAATACACGGTGGTGCTAGCCTATCCTAGCCGCCGGGGACCAGGGACGCGCAGGAACATCCAACCAGCGCGAAAACAGGGAAATTCCGATCCCGGCACCTGTGGGGATTACAATTCGTATGTGTAAGACAACGTGAGCCTTACGAAATCTGATTCCTGGCAGATTGCGATATATGTGTGCAAATGACCAAAACGCGAAAGGTCCAAGACAAGAACCGAGATCCCGCCTTCCGGTGGCGCAAAGCAGGTGAATTCCAATTGCAACACGAGTAGAGATTAGAATTTGTATGTGTAAGACAACAAAAGTCTTAAGCAACCTGAATCGCAGCAATTTTGCAGATATATCGATGCACTTGACGTAAAGGCCAACCGCCAAGAACAAAGGCCGCGACCTCCGCTTCGGATCAGGCCCGCAACCAGTGGCCGTGGCCGAAAAAATTGCCGTGATTGGACGAACCAATACTGGAATTGTGGCCCCCGGTTCGGTGATAATGCGTTCCGGTCGCACCGATGTAACCCGCCCCATGAGGGCGTGAGGCTAGATGATGCCACTCCGATTTATGCTGGCCCGAATCGCCTCCGCAGCCTTACTCCTCTCCGTTTCAGGACACTCCGCTCTCGCCCAGGGCCCCGTCGCAAAATGGTCTTTTGACGAAACCGACGGCTCCGTCGTCCACGATTCGGTCAGCGGCGCGGAGGACAAGATCAGCGGAGTTTTCAAACATGTGCCAGGCGTCGCCGGCGAGGCGCTGCGATTCGATGGTGACACGACCTCGATCATCCATCTGGCCGCGAGCGCCCCTCGATTGAAGAACGATCTTTCCGTGGAAGCCTGGGTCGCCATGAACACTTATCCGTGGGACTGGGTTCCCATCGTTGATCAATCGAAGAGCGAGGACGCCGGCTACTCTTTTGGAATTGATTCACTCGGGCATCTGGGGCTGAAGCTCGCGATCAACGGCAACTGGGAATCCGTGATTTCCACCGCGCAAATTCCTCTCAAGAAGTGGACCCACATCGCAGGTACATTTAACGGCGAGCATGGTCTCTCGATTTATCTGGATGGTAAACTCGCAGGAGAGTTAGCTGCGCAGGGCACGCTGACCCTGGCTGCCGGGCAGGACTTGTTGATCGGCAGAGTGCGCGAAGCGGTGTTGCCCCCGCATTGGTCCCATCCGAAATTTCCCATCTGGATTTCGTTTGATGGAATCATCGATGAACTGCAAATCTACGATCGCAGTTTGAACTCAAGTGAGGTTACCCAGCAGTACGGAGCGTTCCACCCGCCAACGCAAGAAGTGTTGCCCTATCCGGTCTTGCCTTCGGGCCCGGCGGAATCTGGGCCGTTCGGCGCATACTATGCAACGCTGAAATATGACGATCTGTGGGAGGCGCCGAGGCGAGTCGGGCCGGATTCCGATGTGGTGGTTCGTTTCGATCAGCTCCCCATCCGCCTGGTTTTCTGGCAGGGGACGAATTACATTCCCGCCTGGGTTACCGAGAATAAGAAATGGTACACCGATGAATTCGTCGAAACGTTTGGCACCGGCTGCCCGGATGGAGGGGACTGTGAGCCGATGTCCGACAAGGAAAACCGCTACGCCCACGTGCGCATCATCGAAAGCACCCCGGCGCGGGCGGTAATTCACTTCCGTTACGGATTGTGCGAGGTGGAGCACTATGTTTGCGCCAATCCCGATCCGTATACGGGATGGACCGATTGGGCCGACGAATATTTCACCGTCTATCCCGACGGCGTGGCCGTGCGCAAGCAAGTTGCATGGACTTCCAATTTCTCCGATCAGCACAACAAGCCCGGGCACGAATTTCAGGAAACAATCATCATCAATCAAGCTGGCACCCGGCCGGAGGACAATATCGCCACCGACGCGATCACGTTAGGAAACATGGCGGGCGAGAGCTTTACGTATTCGTGGACTCCCCAACCGCCGGCAAAGCTGGATCGACCCGCGGGCGCAAATATCCAGGTGGTGAACCTCAAGTCATCATGGAAACCATTCCAAATCGTCGCGCCGCTGAATGACCTGCTCAGGCCATATCCCCACAAAGAGAGATCGAATTCCATGTTTGAGTGGTGGAATCACTGGCCGGTGCAGCAAGTCCTTTCCAGCGGAAGATCGGCGGTAGCACCCGATAAGCCCTCCCATTCCTCGCTCTCTCACATCGAGGGCCAACCCTACGCGCAGACTGAAGACTCGATAACAAAGATCACCCTCGGCGGACTGACAACCAAGGCGGCATCGGAGTTGGTGCCCTTAGCGAAGTCGTGGCTATCACCGTCGAAAATTACCGTCTCCGGCGAATCTTTCCGCAACGACGGATACGATCCTGCGCAGCGCGCTTTCGTGATTACCCGCGTTCGAGCGAATGGGACCGGCATGGTTCACGTGTCGTTCGAAGCGTCGGCGGATTCGCCCTTGGTTAACCCTGCAATCGTGATTCAGAACTGGAGCAATCCCATGCCCCGGCTGAAGATCAACGGGAAAGACGCTCCATGGGGACCTGCGGTTCGAGCGGGGCAAGTAAACACTGTGGACGGGACGAACCTGGTGATCTGGATCAATATGCAGTCGACCACTCCAACGACGGTAGACATTATTGCCGCGCAAACAGCCGGACGGGCTAATTGATGCTGGCCAGGGCTAGGCTCACTAGGCAAGTGCTTCTCGCGTTCCTCGTTTTGTTCCCGGCGACTGCCGGGCTCGCACAAAGCGATGGCGTAGTCGCGTGGTGGAAGTTTGATGAAGGTGCGGGGAACATCGCAACGGAGAGCGTGAATGGCTCTCACGATACGATTCTCAACCATCATCAGTGGGTAACCGGGGTGCACGGATCGGCGTTGAAGTTCGGCGGACTTACAACGCTGATCGATCATCCGGCGGATGCGATTCCGCACCTCGACCGCCATTTCAGTATCGAGGCCTGGGTGGCGATTCAGGCGTATCCCTGGAACTGGGTCGCCCTGGTTGATCAGGAGAACGACCATCAGAGCGGGTATTACTTTGGAATTGATTCGAGAGGCCGGCTCAGCCTGCAGCTTTCCGTTTGGGGGGATTGGCAAACATGCGAATCGCAAATCAGGGTGCCGCTCAATAAATGGTCGCACGTTGTGGGCACTTATGATTCCAACGACGGAATTAGACTGTACGTCGACGGCCAGCTCCAGGGCGCTCTTCCGCTGACTGGGCAAATGACTCCCACCACCGGCACCGGCCTGCGAATCGGCCGCAATTTCAAGGATCTTCCGGCCGATGCCGAGGTGCGGCACAAAGCGGACCTACCCGCTTTCTACTCGTTTGATGGAATTATCGATGAGCTTAAGATATATGACCGAACTCTCTCGCCGGACGACATTGGACACGCATACGCAGCGAGTAAGCCCTCGGCTGCTCCGGAGCTAACGCCACGAACGTGGCCGTTTTTTCCGCAGGACTCAAAACATTTTGGAGCCGCATACACCAGCCTAAAGCTGTATCCGGAATGGGACGAGCTGTGGCGCACCGGTCCCGATGCCGACGTAGTCGTAAGTTTCGCGGACTTGCCGTTTCACTATGTATTTTGGCGCGGCAACAACTACGGGGAAGCCCTGGTCACTGAGAACGGAATCTGGACAGGCGACCAGAGTTTTGAGAGCCATACCCATCGCGGCACAGCGGAACACATGAACGATAAACATAATGCGTACTCGCACATCAGCATCGTGGAGAGCAACGAAGCGCGGGTGGTGTTGCATTGGCGTTACGCACTCGCGGACATCGCCGGTGAAATCTCAAATCCTGACCCGGTAACCGGCTGGGGAGATCGGGCCGACGAATATTTCTACATCTATCCGGACGGAGGCGCGGTGCGCTATGGAACAATTCGCGGAACCGCCAGCCATTATAGTTTTTCAGAGCCAACTATCCTGGTAGCGCCCGGAAAAAAGGCCGAGGACTATATTTCATTAGATGCGGCGACCATCGCAAATTCCAACGGCGAGAGCAAAACATACTCATGGGATCCCGCTTCTCCCCCGTTTCCTTTTCCCGGCCAGCCCGCGGATGCCAACATTGCCGAACTGAACGTAAAATCCCCGCACAAGCCGTACTTCATCTATCAGCCAGGCACCGAACTGGGACCCTATGGCTGGCCTCCAGAATTGAGATCCGAGTATTCCCACTTTCCCACCTGGGACCATTGGCCGGTGAACCAGATCCCTTCCGACGGGCGCTTCGCGATATTCCCCGATCACTACGGCAGCGCAGCAATCATGTCACCCAATCCGAAAAACGCCTGGATTGTGGCGCCCGGCCAGCGCAGCACCTACTTTCTATTTGGCCTGACCGATCAGAATGCGCCGGAGCTGGCTGCTCTGGACCGCTCTTGGTTACAGCCGCCAAACTTGAGCGTGAAGGGCGGCGGGTTCACGGCTGCGTACGATCGGTCCCAACGGGCCTACGTCTTAACGCCGGCAACAAAAGATGTGCGCACCAATTCGAAAGATCGGAACAAGCTCGAACTCACGTTTGAGGCCAGTCCTAAGTCGCCGGTAGTGAATCCCGCACTAGTGATCAAGAATTGGGGAAATGCGACGGTTCGATTGAAAGTGGATGGAGTGGAACTGCCGAAATCAAAAGCTCGCGTCGCGCTGGTGCAGAGGATTGACGGGACGGACTTAGTGGCGTGGATTGAGTATAAGAGCGAACGGCCCTGCCATCTCTCGCTAGTCACTACCGGCAAAGCATCCGA
Source organism: uncultured Acidobacteriota bacterium (assembly GCA_963725655.1). Lineage (GTDB taxonomy): Bacteria > Acidobacteriota > Terriglobia > Acidiferrales > UBA7541 > CAVRXT01. Next base: position 445,079 of record CAVRYY010000003.1, read on the forward strand.
ATTTGTCACCCAATAGCTTCGATAAACAAGAACGCGCGCGGAGCGGTAATCGAACTTGCCAGTGCCGAGTTAGTGTGTTGAGGGCAGCAGCAGATCCTTGGCGTCGGTGATGTGCTCAAACATGGTGCGGCGGGCTTCCTCGGCATTCCGGTCGCGAATGGCCGCGTAGATTTTCTTGTGGAAAGATAGAGGCTTTTGGATCGAGACCCGCGGGGCCAGTTGGGCCATGCTAGTCAGCACGGTTCGATGGATGATCCTGAAGAGCAGGTGGCAGATCCGATTGCCGCTGGCACGAAAAATACACTCGTGAAAAGCGATGTCCGATTCGAGCCGAGCCTGATTGGTGCGGCTTCTTTCCATGGCCATCAAGGCTTGTCGGAGTCCGGCAAGATCTTCCACCGTGGCTCGTTCCGCCGCTCGTGCCGCCAGCTCCGGTTCCACGATCATGCGGGTCTCAAATAGTTCGTGATGGGAAAGATCGTCGAGCAGGATTAGGAATTCCATGGGCTCATTGAGCAGGGATTCGGCAGTGGCGCTCAAGTACGTGCCATCGCCCACTCGCTGGGTGATGACGCCCATAATTTCGAGCACTTTCAGAGCCTGGCGCAGGGACGCCCGGTTCACGCCGAATTCCTTGGCCAGCTCACGTTCGGGAGGAAATTTCGAGCCCGGCGCCACCGTGCCCTTGGATATCATTTGCTTGATATTGCGAATCAGCTTGGCGGTGACGCGAGCATCTACCGGTTTGATACGGGGTGACGACGACCGCTCCGATTTGGCCTGCAAGCTTTTCTTAGGCAGGTTTATCTCGCTCCCACTTAATATTTCTGCATGCTACACCTGAAGCGCCCATTATCCCATAGCCTTATGGCGACGTGGACTAAATGTGAATTCCGCCGCCGCTGCTTTAAGGCTGAACGCCCGGGAACCTATTCGTTGCACATGCCGCTCGAGCACTGCTTTACTGCGCGCTTCCGCCCTTGAATATCCCGGTAGTTCCGCCGTTCTTAATCCAGTCTTTATCGAACCGTACCACCTTGATCGTCTCCCGGCGGTAGGTATACGCCACGGTGATCTTTCCCGTTGGATCCTCCAGGACCGAAGGATACGAATAATCCTCGTTTCCTCGCCCGCGCTTGGATTCATCTTGCGCGCTATCTGCGGCGCCCGTCTCGATATCGCGAACCCACGGCCACGTTGCGCCGCCATCTTCGGATAGCGCGATCGAAAGTGGTTTGCGCGCGCTGGCCCTGGGCTTATCCCGGGTTGTGCCCGAATTCACGTTGTTGAATGCGAGTACCAGGGATTTGTCCTTCAGCAGCGTCATCTGAACGGACGAATTATTGTTGGGCAATCGAGTAGCAACCGGAACGGTCCATGAGCATCCATCGTGCGAGGTGCTCTGGTAGATGAAGTCCGCATAGCGGCTTCTGAAAAGCCCCAGAAACTGTCCAGTGCCAAGCCTGACCGCGCTTTGCTGCACCATGCCGTTCGATCCTGGAATTCTGCACTCGTGCCAGTGCCTCCCACTGTCATTGGTGATCTTCACGACCGAGTAGTGTGACTCCGCGCCCTCGCTGATTGTGCGGCTGGGCGTGTAGTACATCGGGAGAAGCCACGTCTTTTTACTCAACAATACAGGCGGTTGGCGCACAAAGGATCCCGGCTGCGTAAACAAGGGACGAGGAGGGCTCCAGGTTTGCCCAATGTCGACGGAAGTGAGGTACAAGACTTCCGCGTTGGTCTGTCCTTCGCCCGCGGGCTGGGAGGTGTGCAACAGCCAAAGGTGGCCGCCGGGCAGTTGGAATCCCACAGGATTCTGGAATGACTTTCCGGTCTGATGGTCGATCTCGACGGTCTCGCTCCACTGCCCCGAGCCCTTACTGAGACGCGACATTACGATGGCGACGTTGGACTCGCCCTCGCCGGTCCCGGAAAACCAGAAACAAAGCAGATCCCCATTCTTCAGCTTGACGAGATTCGCCGCGTGGGAAATCCGAAACAATTTCCCCAGGTAGGCTTCTTCCAATCCGGCGGTTGCGGACGAGCGGAACAGGCCGTCCAGTCGCATCGCGCCGTTGGCGGCAGGATTAGGTGAAGTTTCCTGCGCCCCGGCGATTGCGACGCAAAGCAGCACGCATGCAGATACCCAGCGTGCCACTTTTGACATCACCATCGTCCGCGGCCGGATGGCCAAAGCCCCCACCTTAGAAATAGATCTTCAAAGCGGCTTGCAGTTGGCGCTCGGTGTTGGCGGTGGAGGATACCTGCCCGAAATTAGGATCGGTTATGTTGTTGTCGGGCTGCGCGAACACCGGCGTATTGAAAAGGTTAAACGCCTCGATTCTAAACTGCAACTTTATTGCTTCGTGAATGGGGAACGACCGAAATACGGAGAGATCCAAGTTTCTGTGCCAATCGGAGCGGAGGCTATTTCGTCCCATATCTCCGAAGGTGTAAGGCGCAGGAAGCGCGAAGGCCGCAACGTTTATTGGATTGAGCGGGGTGGTATTGGCGTAGGGATTGCCGACGACGTCAGCGCGTTCTGCACCGCTGATATTGTTGGTGTTGGAGATCTGATACGGCGCCTGGATGTCGTAAGGAGTTCCGCTTGAAAGTGCGAGGATGCCGTTGACTTGCCAGCCGCCAATCAGATAGTCGAGAAATCCATTGCCGGCACTCCACTTCTGGCCCTTGCCGAAGGGAACCTCGTAAACGATGCTGGTGGAAAAGATGTGAGTTTCGTCATAGCCCGCCACGCCTTTGTCATTCGTGATGTTATAGGGATTCTGGACGTCGCAGAAATTCGAGTAGGTATCGCACCCGAAGTTGATGTCTTTCGAATACGTGTAAGCTAACTTGTGAGTGAGTCCCCACGATGTGCGCCCCTCCGACGAAACCTGCAGCGCATTGTAGTTACCTCTTCCCACGCTGGTGACGTATCCCTCCTGCGGCAAGATATAAGGATAGGGAGCGCGAGTTTGTGGATCACCGGGCCCGGGAGTGACTGCCGCATTTCCGGTCATCTGAAGCATTTCACGATGATTGTGGGAACCCACATAGTTGACGGTTAAGACCGAGTGGGCCGCCCATTCCCGTTGAATGCCAAAATTGTATTGATCGGAATAAGGGTTCTTAATATTCGGATCGAGAAAGCCGTCGCCCTGGCCAAAAGGATTCGGGGCCGGAACGATTGGACCACTCCCCAGGCTAAGTGGATCTTGCGCGGTAGCGGTGAAATATGGATTGTTCAGGTTGCTGGTGGCCAAGTAGGCGATGTTGGGCCAGCTTTGCGTGAAGTTAGCGCCGAAGCCGACAACCGCAGCCCAGTTATCATAAAATCTCCCATATCCAGCGCGGAAGACGGTCTTGTCATTGATGCGATAGGCGAGTCCCAGGCGCGGCTGGATGTTGTCATAGGTATTCTGAATAATCCTGCCGTTGGGGGACACGGTAACATGGTCCGGCAGGGTACCTCCCGGGATGCAGGGAGCTCCCTGGGTGGAGGAGCAAGCGGGCGCGGGATCCTGCAATACGTACGTGCCATTATTCAGGTCAATATTTCCGGTGATGTTGCTATGGTCGCTGGCGTGCCCTTCGCGGGGCCAGTCGGTGACGTCGTATCGAAGTCCCAGATTGAGAGTGAGGCGATCGCTCACTTTCCATTGATCCTCAAAGTATGAGCCGTATACCTTGCCGCCCTGCAAGAAGGCGTGCACTGAATCGAGCTCGCCATACGTAGGGTCTCCCAGCAGCATCGAAGCCACTGAGTCGCCGCCCACCCCAGCGCTTCCGCTAGAGGTCTGGAACGGATCAAAAACATCTACGGCGCCGTAAAACGAGTTGTTCGTGTTATCGGTTGCCACGCTCGCGCCAAATTTAAGCAGATGGCGCCCAATCAATTTTGATGTGTCGCTCTTGTATTCGGCAATGTCGGAATAAACGCCACCACCCACGAAGTTGTTGTTGCCGAGATAGCCGTCGAGCCCGAATGTAGGAATCAGCGTGGGATTGGGGCCGTGACTGGTGAGGTTGGGAGAAAAGCCCGCGGTTTGCAGGAAGTCCGAGGGTACATTCAACAAAGTCGGGGTACTGAGGTCCGTTCCTTTCACCCGCCCGAAGGTGAACTGAGTGACCGCGTTACCGCTGAAGACATGGGACCAACTGAGCGCCAGATTGTAGGCATCCACGACGGTGTGGACGACGTTACCCTGGACGCCACCGGAACTGGTGTCGGGCTGCCATGCGCCGGTATAACGGCCGAATATATGGTCGTTGCTGCCAAACTGCTGGTCGATACGAGCTTCCATCTGATCGTTCCTGGTAATGTTCGGAGAACTGTCGCGGCCGTTGAATCCAGGTTGTCCGGTGTTGATCGGAGCGGGGAACAGGGTCTTTGCATAATAGAGAGTCGTAGGATCGATCAGGCTCGACGGGATCTTGTTGCAGGGTGTTCCGGCAGCCTGGATGCCATTGGCGTTGGCAGGCAAGGCATTTCCGGACCCGTCGCACATGAAAGGACTATTGACGAACGATCCAGGGTTGGCGGGATCGGGCTGTGTACTGTAGGGGTTGTAAATTTGTGCCGATACGGCGGAGAAGTCGCCAGCGAGTTGGGCGGGGGTAGGAGTTACGTAGAGGACCGTGCTGGATCCGGACTTGCGAAATCCCTCGTAGGACACATAGAAGAAGGTTTTATTCCGGCCGTTATAGTGGGGCAGAAGCACGGGACCGCCGACCGAGCCTCCGAACTGGTTCTGCTTCAATTCGGTCTTGGGATTGAAATAGTTATTGGCGTCGAGGGCGTCATTGCGGAGGAATTCCCATCCACTGCCATGGAACGAATTGCTGCCGGACTTGGTGACAAGATTTACGATTCCGCCCAGCACTTGGCCGAACTGCGCCTCGTCGTTATGAGACTGGACCTTGAACTCCATGACGTCGTCAATTGTCGGTTGCAGCGCGTATGTCTCGTTGGCGGCTCCGAAGTTAGTCACGCCGTCGAGCAGGAACATGTTGCTGCGATTGGTCTGTCCGTTGACAGCGGGAATGACGTACGCGCCGATGCCTCCGCTAGCCCCTCCCGAGTTTTGCAGCGGATTCGCCGCGCTGACGCCCGGCGTCAGCAAGAGCAACTCGGTGAAGTTGCGGCCATTTAAGGGGAGATCATTTACTTCCTTGGTTTGAACGACGGTACCTAGCTCGGCGGTGGAAGTTTCCAGGGCGACGGCTTGAGCGGAAACGTTGACCACGTCGTTTGCCGATCCCACCTTCATGGTGAAGTTGATTGTGGCGGTCTGGTTTACCTCGAGGGAGAAGCCGGGTTGTACGCCTGTTTCGAATCCCTGAACGCGCACTTCCAGCGAATATCGGCCCGGGGGAACGTTGACGAAGCTGTACAGGCCGTCGGCGTTGCTTTCCTTCACCTGGACGACACCGGTGTCGAGGGCGGTGAGTTTGACGCCGGCGTTGGGAATGAGGGCACCGCTGGAGTCTTTGATGACTCCGTTAAGACTAGCCGCATTTTCTTGAGCAGTAGCGGATTGGAGGGCAAATCCGAGGATGAAAAAGGACAGGGCCAAAGTCACCGAAAAAATACGCACACAACGACGAATTAAGGGATGCATGGTTTGTTCTCCCGAGCGCTTGCTGGCCGGACTCCTGTCAATTGGTCCAACCAATCGGCAGGCAGTCTGGCATCGGCCATGACCGGTGTCAAGCATAATATGACGAATCGCCGGAGCCGGTATTCTGTAACCAAACCTTAATAAACCGAGCTTTTCAGGGGTCTTCCGTGAGCACGTGGCAATCCAGTACCATCACCGAAAACCTCGAGGCGGATCGGTGGGCGTCCCGCGAAACCGCGACATTAATATCATAGGTTCGACCTTGGGCGGCGTCTTCCGAATTATCCTGCGACGACTATTCCGGGGCGATTTCAGAATGCGTTTCGGCCATAGCACTTGTTCTACTCAAGGGGGCGTTTCCCTCTCATGGCTGTAAGTAGATCGCCCATGCACTGGCCAAGTCCTGGACGACGTGGCCGAGGGATTTGTAGGCGGTGATTTCTTCTGGTGAGCGGCGACCTTCGATTTGGCCCGTCAATACCTGGCCAATCTCGCCGACGATGTGGTCATCTCCGACTAAACCCGCGGCCTTGGCCCTGAGAAACTCCGCACCTTGCATTAAAACGCCCTCGCGACTGTCGGCAATAAACCGCGAACGGACGACCAGGTTGTTGTCAACTTCGGTTGGCCCCGCATAGCTTGAGCCGACCAGATTTAAGTGCGTGCCAGGCCGCACCCAGTCGCCTTTCAGGATTGGCTCGGCCGCGGAGGAGACCGTACACACAATGTCGGCATCGGCGACTGCCTCTTCCACGAGTTCGGCGGTGGAGACCGGGAGCGCCAGCTCTGCCTGCATTCGTTCAGCGAAGGCTCGGCTGCGTTCGCGCGAACGTCCCCATACCAGGATGGATTCAAGATCCCGCACCTTGCTGATCGCCCGCGCATGGGTTGCCGCTTGTTCACCACAACCGAGAAGGGCCAGGCGGCGGGCGTCCGGGCGCGCTAACGCTGCGGTCGCAACCGCACTCGCCGCTGCCGTTCGAATGGCGGTGATCTCGCCGGCATGGACGACGCAAACAGGGGCTCCTGTTTCCTGTTCAAATAAGATGACGAGACCCTGGTGGGACTGGGCTCCCATCGCCGAGTTCTGCGGGAAGACACTGATCAACTTCGCTCCGAATGGACCATGCGCCCCCATGGTACCGGGCATGAGGCCGAACATTCGCCCTGCAGACAGGGGGATGATCGACCGGAGAGGTTGGGTAGTTTCGCCTCTGGAGAATGCAATCATGGCATTGCGCACGATTGGAATGCACAAATCGTATGTAAGGCGGCGGGCAACCTCTTCGCGGTCTATAAATCGCATGAGACCTTCCTTTGGTTTGGAACCGAGAAGGGTATTCGTTGAGTTCGACGCCCTTCAGGCTATCACGAGTGAAACACATACGATTCGGAGCGGGCAACGACGGGTGTGAGGGTGCTGATGGGCACGAACCGCGCACGAATCTGTCGCGAAGGTGGGGATTTCTTAGCGCCCGGTGAATCTGCGCCGGCGTTGGACCGGCTGGCGGACAACATCGGGGCGGGGATTGGGACCTAACATGCGGAGAAGGATGGCTAGATCGGATTCGACAATGGGAAGACCGATCTTAAGCCGGGCACAGATATCGCGATTGCTTGCCCCCTGGAAGACCAGTTGCAAAATCCTACGCTGCCGGGGTGTGAGCTGGTCAGCCTTTTTGAGCAAAGTGCTGTGAAAGGTTTGCAATTGTCGATGAGTGAAAAACTCGGAGAGCGGCGCACTGAGGTAACGTCGACCGGCGCGCACGTCGCGTACGGCTTGGAAGAGGTCATTTCCACAGGACTCTTTGACGACATAGCCGGTGGCGCCGCTGCGAAGCGCATCCAATAGATAGGCCTCGTCGCCTAACATGGTAAGGATTACCACCCGGGTCTCTACTTTCAGACGGGAGACCCGGCGTGTGGTTTCCAAACCATCCATACCAGGCATCATCAGATCGGCGATGAGTACATCGGGTTTGTGGAGCTTGACGATTTCGAGCGCCTCGATCCCATTGGCCGCTTCGCCGACTACCACAAATTCCGGGTCCGATTCCAGCAAGAGACGCAGCCCTTGCCTGACGACAACATGATCATCGGCGAGCGCGATGGTCAGCATGAAGCCTCTCAGACAACGTTGGGCGCTCTTGGATTCAGAGACACTCAACAACGACGTGGCCGATCGCACCTGGGGATGCGTTTTGGAAACAACTCCAGCAGAACTCAACGATATCATGCAGCATTGTTTAAAAACGACGACATTCGATGGCCCTTAACTGGCGGGTTACTTAGCTTTAAGGGGACCCTCCAGTGTCTTGTTCTGTGACGGTTGGGTAGCGAATCGAGGCGAAGTGATGCCCCTCGGACGTGGGGCGCGCGGTACGAAAAACGTGCTTTTTTTGAGCGCAGGAGTAGGATGGGGGCGAGAACCGCATACCAGTGATTTGCTGGTGGTTGCATTCAAAGTCTCTTGATTAGTTTTCAAAAAAGGACGGACCGCGGTGGCCACATCAAGAAGAGGACAAGGAAGAGACTCTGGAGGGGCACGGGAGAGAAGGAAAGAGCTTTCAAAGGTGTCAACGGGCATCGCCGGGTTGGATTTGGTGCTACACGGCGGACTGCCCGCCGGACGGGTGACGCTTGTGCACGGCGGACCGGGCAGTGGCAAGAGCATCTTGTCTTTGCAATGCCTCTTACACGGCGCGAATACCGGGAAGCCGGGCATTCTGCTGATGTTTGAGGAACGCGCCGATGCGGTGCGTCAAAACGCCCGCAGCCTGGGATGGGATCTGGCTCCGCTGGAGCGGAAAAACAAGCTCTGCCTGCTGGATGCGCGGCTAGATCCTGGAGCGGTAGTCTCCGGCGATTTCTCGATCAAAGGCATCCTGGCCGTCCTGGACCAACGGTGCAAGGCGATGCGAGCCAAGCTGATCGTAATCGATGCGGTGGACGCGCTCTTGCATTTGTACGATAGCCCCACGCGCGAGCGGCACGAATTGTACGCGCTGCATGAATGGCTGCTGGATCGGGGATTGACCGCGATCATGACGGTGAAAACTATTCCGCTGGAGGAGTCACCTTCCCGGTACGCATTCCTTGATTTCATGGCGGATTGCGTAATTCACGTGGACCAGCGTGTGGTGGCGCAGATCACGACGCGCCGCCTGCGAGTGATCAAATATCGCGGTTCGGGATATGGGCGAAATGAATTTCCCTTCCTGATCAATGAGAGTGGCATCAACATCACTCCGATCACCAGCGGCATTTTGCAGCACCGTCCGGCCGGTCCGAAGGTATCGAGCGGCCAAACGGGGTTGGACGAGGTGCTCGCCGGCGGCTACAAGTCTGGGACCAGTATCCTGATTGCGGGAACCGCCGGGGCGGGAAAGACCACACTGGCGTGCATCTTCGCTCGGGCCGCTTGCTTGCGCGGCGAGCGAGTGCTGTACCTCAATTTTGAGGAGTCGTCCGAATCCATGGTCAGCAACATGCTTAGCCCCGGTCTAGCGCTGCGGCCGCTGATCCAGAAAGGGAAGATGGTAGTCCGGGCGTATTTACCGGAGGCGATGGGTGTGGAGGAGCACTTGTTTCATGCGCTAAAACATCTGGATGAGTTCCAACCACAGCACGTAATCGTGGATGCGGTTTCGGCGTGCAAACGAATGGGTTCGGAACAGGCTGCTTTTCAATACCTGATGCGCGTTCTGAACGCGTGCAAAGAGCGCGGCATCACCTGTATCTTCATCAACCAAACTGCGGGTCTGGATGCGGTGGAAGAGATCAGCGGGATCGGCATTTCGTCCACCATCGATAGCATCATTCTTCTACGCCATCGTGGGGTGGAAGGCGGGATAGCGCGGCAGTTGATGGTGATGAAGGCCAGAGGTTCGAAGCATTCCGAGCAGTTCCACGAATTCCGAATCACCGACCAAGGCATCGAACTGGCAAAGGCCGAGCCCGGTTAAGTAGTGAGGATAGGCGGTGCATCCGACCGCGGTGCTGAAGCAACTGGAGCGCGACGATGAAAGCTCGCAAGGGCGAGAGGCGAAAAACCAAGAAGCCTGGAGCTGAGACCTATGTGTTCCAGCTATTCGTCGCCGGAAACGAATGGAACTCCGCGCAAGCCAAGGAGAATTTGGCACGGCTGTGCAGGGAGCACCTTAAGGGACGTTACAAAATCGACGCGGTGGATGTACTGAAAGACGCCTCGAGCGCGCATAAGAACAAGGTGCTGGTGACGCCTACGCTGATCCTTGTGAAACCCCTTCCGAAAGTCGTGGTGCTAGGCAACCTCAATAACACCGCCCAAGTTCTGGGCGCACTCCGGCTGACCGTCGGTTAAGAATGAGGAAGCTCAAAGCATCGCGCCGCGGATCCAGGACCAAAGAAGCGCGAGAACTCATTCACGCCCTGAAAACCCACCAGGTGGACGCGATTGTCGGCCAACGGCACGTTATGTTGGTCCGATTGAAGCAGGTGGAACAGAACCTTCAGAGTTCGAGGGATCAATTGCGCGCCCTCGCAGCGAACTTACTCTCGGTGCGCGAGAACGAAAGGACGGTGATCGCTCGTGAGCTTCACGATGAGTTTGGCCAGGCGCTCACTCACTTGCACCTGGGATTGTCGTGGATATCGCGCAAGCTGGTGCCTGAGCAACAGCCGCTGCAGGAGAAAATCAGGTCGCTGTCGGCCACCACAACGAGCTTGATCCAGTCGGTAAGGAACATCGCGAGTGAATTGCGCCCTGGCGTTTTGGATGAGCTAGGCCTGGTTAAGACTTTGCGGTCGGAGGCCCGGGAATTCGAGGGACACACGGGGATACCATGCCGGTTCAAGACGAATACGGTAAACATCCAGGTTGAACGTCCGGTGGCTGTGGCAGTTTTCAGAATCGTGCAGGCAGCGCTTACGAATGTTATCCGGCACGCGCAGGCATCGCGGGTGCTGATTACGCTGGTAAAGAGAAAACGTTTCCTGGTTCTAATGATGGCGGACAACGGCAAGGGCATTCCCAGAGAGTTGATCCATAGCCATAACTCACTTGGCATTACCGGCATGCGCGAGCGCACTCTGGCGCTCGGGGGTACGTTCGCACTCCGAGGATCGAGAGGGAAGGGGACGAGATTGGTGATCCGTATCCCGCTCTCTCGAGCCACGATCAGGACCGCCGGATAGTTTTTCGAGCAACCCTCCGCAATTCATTTCGTCGAATTCTTTCGTGCTTTGCTTGCGTCGGTGCCAACTACTATCTGGAGACCGAAAAAATACGGTTAAACTGTGCCCGGTAATGAACTTCGCGATGAATCATGGCGTATATCGCGGGTTCGGGTACTAGTTCCAGCGAATATCCAATTATTTGTTGGCAAATCTGTACTAAAAGGAACAGACATGCTGTTCTTAACCCATTAGCATTCTCCTCACGCGGAAAACTGACTTAGGTGTTTTTGCACGGGGAGCTGGCTTGAATCGACACCACTTCCTGGTCGTGGGGCTTTTTGGGATAGGCGGACCTGTGACCGTTCGCCTTGAGGAAATGCCGTTTGTCAACCAGCAACTAAAGACCGGAGCGGGTTGGACTGGGGTTGAGGCCGGAACGAAACTGCGGGTGACATACCTTAGCATTAACGGTGACGGGGAAAGCGAAGCGGGGATATACCCCAAGAATGTGATCTACGTTGTGGAGGTGTGAGTCTGGTGATTCGAGGCAAACGACGCATCGACTTACGGCGGGGGTATAGCTCTTTACTAACCAGGATCGACTGTACCGACCGCCCGTTTTCGGCAGCGATCTCCAACTTCCTGCGGATTCCAAGCTTATCGCAAAGCCAGCAGGTTACCTCGACCTGCTGAAATGGCCGGAGGCGGCGGCAAGGCTGTAATGCACATAGTCATGACCCATGTCGCAGGAGTGACCAGGGTGGAATAGCGGTGGAATCGGACTAAGCCGGGACACACTACTATGCTCATTGGCTACTTCGATGAGGCTGGAGGGCAAGAGCAGGATTGCACGGTGGTGTGCGGCTGGGTTACTCACGACCAGCGATGGCTGGAATTCGAGAGCGACTGGAGGCTGCTCCTTCTTTCTTACGGCGTTCCGTATCTTCACATGCTGGAAATGTTTCAGTATCAGGGACCGTATGCGGAGTGGTGCAACGTACCCGGCAAACAAGGAAGGTTCTTGCGGGACGCGGGAGCGATTATACGTTCGAAGGTGCTATGGGGTTTTATTTTCTTTGTAAAGCATTCAGCGTTTCACTTTGCGAATAGAAGTTTTGAAGTGACCGCCACAGTGAAGAGCCCTTATGCTCTTGCCGCTCGATCGTGCATGGAGATGGTCGAGCAGTGGCGAACCCGAACCTCGCAATCGGAGGCGATACAATTTGTTTTTGAAGTACTCGATAGGGAGCAGGCCGCACTGACGGCGGCGACCCGAGCGATCCCGCCAATTCTTCCCAGACCGATTTTCGAACCGAGCCGCGACCTCCCTCCCAACGAAGAGTTTCCTGACGGCAAAAGCGGTGTGACCCAACTCCAGGCGGCTGATTATTTGACCTACGCATGCAGGGAAGCAATCCTCAACCGCACCCGGATAGGATCGCTGCGCCATCGGCGGTCTCTGCAGGTGCAACTCCAATCGCGATTTCACATGGGGGGAATCTGTTCCAACAAGATGATGCGCCGATTTTGCCTGGACAGGAACATTCAGAGGAGGCGCCCCGAGAATCCCGGCGTCGATGCGTCGCTTGGCTAGATAGGCGCGGATCCAGGAAGCGGGAATCTGAGCGTGGAGTGGGTTTTGGGAGTTACACCACTACCACGTAGATCATACTCTGGGGAGGCGATCGCAGGGGCGCCCCGTCTTCTGGCTGGAAGTTGATGGACCTAACGCGCAGCTTAGTCCCCGGAACTATGCCGTGCCACCCAGGCCCTGTTTCCAGCACCTCATTGACGTAAGGTAACTCTTTCAGGTGAACGGTGATGGGTCCGAGTGGGGTCAGAAGACCAACCACGACGAAATAGTGCTGATTTGCATTTCGTTTGGGCTGAGGACTGCGCGCTTCGACATGTTTAAGGTTCAATGTGCCGTCCGATGACCGGGTGGAATGTGACTGATATTTCTAAGCGACCACACCGCGTGCCAAGGGCATGCGCGCGATGATGGTCGTCCCCGACCCGCTGGAGACGATGTTCAGGTGACCATCAAATTGACCAACTCTTTCCTTCATCCCCCTGAGCCCAACGCCGGTTACACTTTCCGGAGGAATGCCCTTCCCTTGGTCTTCGACTTCAATGCGAACTTCATCGCATAGCCGCAAGACTTGGACTTTGGCGGTCTCACTGCCGGAGTGACGATGAATATTCGTCAAGCATTCCTGGACGATGCGAAAAATGGTGGTCTCGAGATCTGTCGATAGCCTGCCGAATGCATCGGATATAACCAGTTCAGTTTTTACCCCGGCGCGTTTTGCAAAACCATCCAAGTACCACTGGAGAGCCAAGCGAAGGCCGGTATCGTCGAGTAGAGGCGGATGGAGCAAATGAGAAACGATTCGGATCTCCCGGATGGTCTCGCGGATCAGGTTCTCTGCCTCAGATAAAGCCGTGGCGGCCTGAAGGCTTATGTTACCGGCTTCCCTTGCCACCGATGCCAAGTGCAAGGTGGTGGCGGTCAACAGCTGGCCCGCGCTATCGTGCAGCTCTCGTGCAATTCGGCGTTGCTCAGCATCTCGCAAGGTTAGCAATCGGCTGTTGAGCTGGCGGAGCTCATCTTCCGCTTTTTGCCGTTCACTGATTTCGCGGCGCAGATCAGCGGTGCGTTGAAAAACACACTGCTCCAATTCTTGCCGGCTAGTTCGCTGGGCTTCCTCGGCTGCTTTTTGATCGTTAATGTCGGTAAATGTGCCGATCCATTGGATGAGCTTGTCACTCTTGTCGCGAACCGGAACTGCACGGATTAGATGCCACCGCCAACTGTGGTCGCTCGCCCGCAGGATACGCATTTCACTCTCAAACGCAAGGCCGGCCGCCAGGGCCACGAGCCATCGATCCATCGACGCTTGAACGTCATCGGGATGATGGGTACGTGTCCAACCCCAACCCTGGATCTGCTCGATGCTCAATCCGGTGTATTCCAGCCACCGCCGGTTGTAGTAATCGATCGAACCATCGGGCCGCGCGGTCCACACCATCTGGGGCATGGAGTCTTCCAGAAGCCGGAACCTCTCGATATCTTGCCATTGCTGGGCTTCGCGCAGCTTACGAGACGTTATATCTTCGATCATTACAATGAAGTAGTCCGGGACGCGATCAGAATCACGCATCAGAGAAATGGTCATATGAGTCCACACTACCGAGCCGTTCTTACGAAAGAGGCGTTTCTCACCTTCAAAGATGCATGGTCCTCCGCTGAGTAACTGCTCCACGACGGGCAGATCAGATTCACCAGCGTGGAGCTGGATGAGAGCGTAAAACGTGAGTCTGAGCATTTCTTTGGATGTGTAGCCGAGAATCTCACACAGCTTGTGATTTACCCTCGTAAAGAGGCCGTCCGAGGTGGTGTGGGCGATACCGACGGGTGCCTGCTCAAACGTTGAGCGAAACCGATCCTCGCTTTTGGGGATGCGCACGTAATTCGCCTTACACTCGACGACATCTCGTGAAGCCAATAAGCCTTTCATTAAGCGTCCTCGCTGGACCTCTGAGACTTATTGCAAATGCATCCATCATCACTAACTGGAGAGTGGGTTCTTGCTTCCACTGAAGACTAGGGGCAGCGCAGAAGTATGGATGTTCACTTTGACACACATTCCTATGAGTTACTCTGCAACGGACGGCCCAGAAACTGGCAAGCGGCCGTGCCGGGAACGATCCGCCAAGGTAAAACGCCCGATTTCCAGGAACGCTTGTACTTTACTGCAGCATTAAGATTATTGGAGGGTAACCGATACGAACCTGTTCGAAACAACACAGATCGATGTGTACCTCGCGATTAGCCTGTAGAAGGCAAGAGCGTCGGACGCTGTCATTCGAGCAAGCCTAGAGTCTGATAACGACCGGCGAAAGCGCTCTGTTTTCCAGGGCCATCTACAAAGTGCCGATCGATAGGAGATCGTGTGGGATCGCCGAACACGCAGTTACGCTACGGATCCAGCGATAACTTCACCGAGCGCATGAGTACGGATCGTGTGCGCGCGCCGGAACGGAAAGGCGAAAGCGCGGGACCGATCTCCGCCGGTGACGACGCTCAGAGCGCGCGTTGTGATACCTCTCCCATATTTACAGGCGAAGAGTTAACTGTAATACGAGGCGTTTCGGTCGGGAAATGCGACAAGCAGCTTTGCATCGAGCTTCGTATGCCATTGCAAGCATTCCAAGGCTTACTCTGCGATCTGATGGCCAAGACTGGGACAAGCGATCGTATCGGGCTGCTGATATGGGCGACGCGGCGGAAGCAGGGCCAGAGAAACTCCAAAACGGAGACCACCCGCCTTCGGATCAGAATATGAGTGAACTGCGCACCCTGCTCCTAATCGACAACGACCCGGCTCACGCCGAGGCCTTTCACGCGGCGGCGTTTGCGGCAAATGATGGATCGTTTCAGCCGGAATGGTTCAGGACGCTGGCCCAGGCGGTCGAACGGTTGCGCCGGAATGGAGTATGGGCGATTTTTGCCAGCATGTCTCTTCCAGACAGCGAGGGTCTTGAGACGTTCGACAAGATTCTGCAGGCGGCGCCCGGTATACCCATCCTGGTCCTGGCCGGCGCGGCAGATGATGTTATCGCGGTCGAAGCGATGCGGCACGGAGCGAAGGACTACTTACTCGAAGGTCATATCGATTCCTACTCATTTGGTCGTGCATTCCGCAACATGGTTGAGCGAGAAACGGCGGAAGAGGAACTGTTCGCTGAGAGGGAACGAGCGCAAGTAACCCTCAACTCGATCGGCGACGGTGTGCTCAGCGCAGACGTTTTAGGAAACGTTACTTATCTCAACGTGGTGGCAGAAGAAATGACAGGCTGGACGTCCGCAGAGGCCATGGGAAGGCCACTTGCTGACGTGTTTCAGATTATCGACGCCAATACTCGCGAACCTTCCGCGGACCCCGTGGCGCTGGCAGTTCAGGGAAACAAGACGGTGGGGCTTGCCGCGAATTGCATCTTGATTCGGCGCGACGGGCACGAATCCGCTATCGAAGATTCCACCGCCCCGATTCACGCGCGCTCGGGGATGATCGCCGGAGCCGTAATCGTTTTCCACGATGTGAGCGTTTCAAAAGCGATGTCGCTGGAGATGTCTCACCTGGCTCACCATGACTCCCTTACCGACCTGCCAAACCGCACGTTGCTGAAGGACCGGCTGTGCCAAGCCATTGCCACCGCTCACCGTAATGGCACGCAGGTGGCCGTGCTGTTCCTGGACCTGGATGGATTCAAGCACATCAATGATTCGTTGGGCCATGGGGTCGGCGACAAGCTACTCCGGGCAGTGGCCAAGCGATTGGTTAGCGCCGTACGTGGTTCAGACACGGTCGGCCGTCAGGGGGGAGACGAATTTGTGGTGCTTTTGACGGAAATCAAACGTGCCGCAGACGCCGGCATAACCGCAACCAAGATTCTCACCGCGTTGGCCGCATCGTATACGTGCGACCCATACGATCTGCGCGTCACTGCGAGCATCGGCATCAGCACTTATCCGGAAGATGGTGACGATGCGGAAACTTTGCTAGCCAATGCAGATACCGCGATGTATCAAGCCAAGAAGCATGGCCCGAACAGCTACCAGTTCTTTAAAAAGCAGATGAACGTCCGAGCTATTCGGCGGCAATCGGTGGAAGCCGAGCTTAACCACGCTCTGGAGCGGGATGAATTCGAGTTGCATTACCAGCCAAAGATTAGTCTTCACACCGGCGAAATTGTGGGCGCTGAGGCACTGGTACGCTGGCAGCATCCTGATCAAGGATTAATCACTCCTGCGCAGTTCATACCGATTGCCGAAGAGTGCGGATTGATACTGCCGATAGGACACTGGGTGTTGCGGGAAACGTGCAGGCAGGCCCGCGAATGGATTGATTCGGGTTGGCGCGTTATTCCTGTCTCCGTCAACATATCTTCGCTGGAATTCCGCAGCGAGGGCTTTATCGAAGGCCTTCGAGGCATTCTAAGAGACAGCAGCCTGGATGCGCGTTATCTCGATCTGGAACTCACTGAAGCCGCTTTGATGCAGCACGCGAAATCCACGGTGGCGGCGCTAACTGAACTCAAAACAATCGGAGTAAGGCTCTCGCTCGATGACTTCGGGACCGGCTACTCGAGTTTGGGGTATCTGAAGTGGCTTCCCATCGATGCGCTGAAAGTGGATCAATCGTTTGTGCACAACATCACTACCGACTCGGGCGACGCGACGATCGTGAGTACCATGATAGCGATGGCCAAGGGCCTCAACAAGCGAGTGGTGGCCGAAGGTGTGGAAACAGAGGCACAGTTGACCTTTCTTAAAGCTCAGAACTGTGACGAAGCCCAGGGCTACTATTTCAGCAGACCGATGGTAGCGGAGCTTTTCGAGAAGCTGCTTGAAGTGTCGTCATTTAAACTCAACTATGGGGAGGAGTCACGATGGAATCAACCGGGCCTGATTTCGGCTTAAACGAATCCGAGGCAATAGGCATACTCGTGCGGTCTGCCCTCCTATCTGTGATTAAAATGATGACCGACACACAAGGACTACTTAAGGATTTTGACACTCACCACCCTACGGCGCCGGAGCTGAAGATTATTTGCGAGCGATTTGTATGGACGGCGACTGAATGCGACAAACAAGTGGCGCTTATCAAGGGTATTCTGACGTTCGTACTCCCCTGGGCCAAACACCAGGAGCGCTTTAGCCCCACGACGAAGACGAGTCTCAACTAATCAAGGCCGGATTGTACCGATCACCAGGTAGTGTGAAGCAGGGCCAAGGGCGTTCCGCTCGACGCGCGGCGGCTCGATTTAGCACAAACGGATGTTATTCGTGCAGGACCACGCTCAGGAGCGAGTTGTGGACCTGAATTCCACCGTTGTAATGAATGAAACCCAATTTCCTGAATTTGTTCATGAACAAGTTGACGCGGGAGCGGGTTGTGCCAACCATCTCTGCCAAGGTCTCCTGCGATACTTTCGGAAGGGTCTTCTGTGGCTGGTCTTGTTTGCCATAGCGTGCCAGGAGCAACAGCGCGCGGGCTAGCCGTTTCTCAATGGAGTTAAAGAGCTGATCGACTAAGTCCTCTTCAACTCGAATGTTTCGCGTCAAAAGGTAAGCGATAAAGCGATCGGAGAGTTTGTGTTCCTCATGAAGGACACGAATCATCTCTTTCTTTTCGATAACCATCAGGGTGGTGGAGGTAATCGCGGTTGCTATCCCCATGCGAAAAGGGACGCCGGCTAAGCAGCTCTCGCCGAGGAAGTCACCCGGACCCAGCAGCGCCACTACCGCCTCTTTGCCTACCTTGCTGACTACAGAGAGTTTGACGCCTCCTTTTTGGATATACATCACAGTCGTGGCCAGGTCACCTTGCGAGTAAAGCCTTTGTGACCTGCGGTACTCGATAATAGTTCTCGCGACTCCGGCAGATTCGAGAAACGCATGGGCATTGAACGGGCGTGCTTTGGCCGGTTTTAACGCAGGCGTTATATCATGTGAATTAATTGGCATCCTCATATCCCCCTCCCTGTTGCATCGAACTTTATCAAGGTACACATTTCAAAGCAATACACATAATTAGTATGCAAGGGACAGCGGGAGATACAGCGATTCAGCGCGGGAACAGGGAGCAGGGGCGCGACAATGGACAGCCGATCCGACCCGAAGATACGAGCTCCACTTAGTGGAGAATTGTCTCGGACACACCGGCTTCAAGCAATTTGGCGAACTGCTGGGGAGGCACGGGCCGGCTGAAGAAGTATCCTTGTGCTTCGTCACAATGGTGGGCCTGAAGAAATGCCAACTCTTCTTCCGTTTCCACGCCCTCGGCGATCACACGCAGTTTCAGGCTTCGCCCCATGCTGATCACGGCGGTGACGATGCTGGTCTCGTCGGGACTGGTGGTGATTTGACGTACGAATGACTGGTCGATCTTTAGGGCATCAATCGGGAACTTGCGCAGATAGCTCAAGCTGGAGTACCCGGTGCCAAAGTCATCGACCGCTATCTGCACTCCCGCGGCTCTCAGGGTTTGCAGGACGGTTGCAGCGGACTCGGCGCGCTTCATGAGCACGCTTTCCGTGAGTTCCAGCTCCAGCCACTTCGGATCCAAGCCGGTTTCCTCGAGGATCGCGAATACCCGATCTAAGAAATTGTCGTCTCGAAATTCCATCGAAGAAATGTTCACGGCCATGGTGATCATCGGCAGGCCTGCGTTCGCCCACTCCCGCGCCTGCTTGCACGCTTCCCGCAGCACCCACCGGCCGATCGGCAGAATCAAGCCGCACTCCTCGGCAACAGGAATGAATTGTGCGGGAGGGACCAACCCTCTGGTGGGGTGAGTCCACCGGATCAACGCTTCCGCGCCGGTAATCACACCGGTCTTGAGGTCGACCTGCGGCTGGTAGTGCAACGCGAATTCACGACGTTCCAGGGCGCGCCGCAGGCTCTCCTCGATGGATTGCCGCTCCACGGCTCGGACGTTCATGGCGGGCTTGAAGAATTGATAGGTTTGGCGGCCATTTTCCTTGGCCTGATACATCGCCATGTCGGCATTCTTGATCAGTGTCTCCGCATTCAGGCCGTCGTCGGGGTACACGCTCACGCCGATGCTTGCGGTGACGCAAAGATCGTGCTGGCCGATGAAGTGCGGGGCTGCGAGCATCATCAGCATTCGATTCACACTGATGATGGCGTCCTCGGGTTGCGCCAAATCCGAAAGCAGCACTACGAATTCATCGCCTCCCTGCCGGCTTACGGTGTCTGAGTCGCGCACACCGTCTACCAAGCGCTTGGCCACCGACTGAAGAAGCTTGTCGCCGATCGGATGCCCCAGCGAATCGTTGATGTGTTTGAAGCCGTCCAAATCCAGAAACAAAACCGCCACTCGATTCATGCGCCGCGCTGCCAGCGCGATCGCCTGGCTGATTCGATCGTTCAAGAGCATGCGATTGGGCAAGCCGGTCAGAAAATCGTGCTGCGCCGAATGGGTCATCTGCGTCGCCATGGCGTGGGCCTCGCTCACGTCGCGGAACACCATCACCGCCCCGGTTGCCTGGCCTGCACGGTCGTGGATGGGAGCGACGCTGTCTTCGATCGGAATCTCCAATCCATCACTCCGGATGAGGGTACAGTTTGGCGGCAGGTGCATGGTCAGGTCTTGCCCGATGGCCATCTTCATCGGATCTGGGATCGTTTCACGGCTGGTGGTATCCAGAATTCGGCAAACTTCGGCCATCGGCCGGCCCGCCGCGTCCTGGCATGACCAGCCAGTCATTTTTTCCGCGACCAGATTGAGGAAGGTGATCTTTCCGGAGATATCCGTGGAAACGACGGCGTCGCCGATACAGTTGAGAGTGACTTGGGCGCGTTCCTTTTCCACGAACAAAACGTCTTCCATGAGCTTGCGTTCGACCGCATAGCGAAGCGACCGAAGCAGCCCGCGAGTCTCGATTTGGCCTTTGACCAGGTAATCTTGCGCGCCTTCGTGCAGCGCTTGCCCGGCTAATACCTCATCGTCCAAACCCGTCAGTACCACCAAGGGGACGCGCGGCGCCATGGCGCGGGCCCTGCGTACCGCCCCCAGTCCTTGTGCGTCGGGCAGCCCCAAGTCGAGCAAGATAAGGTCAACCGGGCTCTGCGCAAGGTGCTCTTCCGCGTCACGCATGCATTCCACATGGGTGAGTTCCGTGTTGTGGGAGCCAGTTTCTTTGAACATCTCCCGGATTAAGCGCGCATCTCCATGATTATCTTCAACTAGAAGAAGTACTCTTATCGGCTTCTTCATTAGCTTTGCCTTTGTTGGGGAAGCTTCACCTTGGTCAGCCAAAATTCATTGATGCTTTTCACCAAGCTCTCGAATGCCTCCAACTGCACAGGTTTAAGCAGGTAACAGTTCGCGTGGAGTTGATAGCTTTTCACAACATCCGCTTCCGCCCCGGACGTGGTGAGGATAACGGTAGGAATCGTTTTCAGACTGTCGTCCTGCTTGATGCGCGCCAGAACCTCGCGGCCGTCCATTTTCGGAAGGTTCAAATCCAACAAAATAATATCCGGGCGAGGAGCGTCGGTGTGAGCCCCCGCGTGCCGGAGAAAGTCCATGGCCTCCACGCCGTCGCAAACCACGTGCAAGTGGATGGAACTATTGGCGTCGCGGAAAGCTTCCTGAGTCAACCGGACATCACCGGGACTATCTTCGACCAGGAGAACCTCGATGTTCATGTGTTCCCCTCCGATGAGTTTCATGATTTCGCCTCACTTCCTGCCAGGGCGAAGCGAAACGTGGAACCGTGCCCGAGTTGAGACTCGACCGAGATGCTGCCACCGTGCCGCTCGACGATCTTCTTGCAGATCGCCAATCCTATGCCGGTGCCCGCGAACTCTTCTCGTTTGTGCAGGCGCTGGAACATGCCAAAGATCTTTTCGAAGTACTGCGAGTCGATTCCCAGTCCATTGTCCTGCACCGAAAATATCCATTTCTTCCCGCCATTCTTGACGGCAGAAACATGTACGCGGGGAACTCCGGGATTTTGGTACTTGATCGCATTGCCCACCAGGTTCTGAAATAACTGGATCAATTGCATTTCGTCCGCCATCACCGCGGGCAAAGGATCGTGGGTCACCAGCGCCGCGCTATCTTCGATGGCGCCCCGCAGGTTCATCAGCGCCTGGTGCAATGCTTCCTCACTCGAGGCATCCAGCAAATCCTTCCCTTTGGTCCCGACCCGCGAATAAGCCAGCAAATCTTGGATCATGCGGTGCATGCGGCTGGCGCCATCCACCGCGAATGAAATGAACTCATCGGCATCGGAGTCCAACTTTCCCTTGTACCGTCTGGATAGCAACTGGGTGTAACTGGCCACCATCCGCAGCGGTTCCTGCAAATCGTGAGAGGCGATGTAGGCAAATTGTCCCAACTCCTCATTGGAGCGGTTTAACTCTTCCACCTTCTGGAGTAGGTCCGCTTCCGCTTTTTTCCGCGTGGTGATGTCGCGGATCGCTGCCGTCACCAGGGTTCCATCGGCGCTTTCCAGCGGACTCAGCATGATCTCAATCGGAAAATCGCTTCCATTTTTGCGGCGGCCATTGAGTTCAATTCCAGTACCGATCTGCTGCGCCAGCGCATCTTCCGCGGATCGAAGGGCGTCAGCCACCAGCCGTTCCGCAAACCCCTCAGGGATAATATTTTTCACTTTTTGCCCGACCAGCTCATCGCGCCGGTATCCGAACTGTTTCTCCGCCTGAACGTTCAGCAGCACGATCTCCCCGCTCTGGTTCACCACCACCATCGCGTCCGGAGCCGCCTCCAGCAGGCCTCGGTACCTGCCTTCCATCTGCGCCAGATGTTTTTCCGCGTCCTTACGCACGCTGATGTCGCGAATCGCCGCGGTCACCAGGATTCCATCGGCGCTTTCTAACGGGCTCAGCATGATCTCAATCGGAAAATCGCTGCCATTTTTCCGCCGCCCATACAGCTCAATTCCCGTGCCGATCTGCTGCGCCAGCGCTTCCGCGGCGGTTCGAGTGCCATCGGCGATCAATCGCTCGGCGAATCCTTCGGGGATAATGTTCTTCACTTTTTGCCCGACCAGCTCATCGCGCCGGTATCCGAATTGTTTTTCCGCCTGAACGTTCAGCAGCACAATCTCCCCGCTCTGGTTGACTACCACCATCGCATCCGGAGCCGCCTCCAGCAGGCCGCGATACCTGCCCTCCATCTGCGCCAGATGTTTTTCCGCATCTTTGCGCAAGCTGATGTCTCGTATTGCGGCCGTCACCAACACTCCCTCGGCGCTCTCCAATGGACTCAGCATGATTTCAATCGGAAAATCGCTCCCGTTCTTCCGCCGCCCGTAGAGTTCAATCCCCGTGCCGATCTGCTGCGCCAGCGCTTCCGCTGCGGTTCGCGTGCCGTCAGCGATCAGCCGCTCGGCAAAACCCTGTGGAATGATGTCCTTCACCTGTCGCCCGACCAGCTCATCGTGCCGGTATCCGAACTGCTTCTCCGCTTGCACGTTCAGGCGCACGATTTTCCCGCCCTGGTTCACCACTACCATCGCATCCGGCGCCGCTTCCAGCAGCCCGCTGTATTTCGCGCCCAACTCTTTGCTTTCGCTGACGTCGCGGCTTATCTCGGAAAACCCCCGTAGATTTCCGGCCGGGTCGAGCAGCGCTGTGCAGGTGACGCTCGCCAGAAATCGCGAGCCGCCTTTCCGCACCCGCATGCATTGCTCTTCGTGCCGGCCGTTGGCGGTGGCCATGCGGAGTATCTCCCCCGGCCAGCCCCGCTCGATATCTTCCTGCGTAAAGAAACCAGCGTAGTTGTGGCCCATAATTTCTTCCGCTTTGTAGCCCTTGATTCGTTCTGCCCCGGCATTCCAACTCACCACCTGTCCCTGCGGGTCCAGCATGAAAATCGCATAGTCCTGAGCGCCATCAAGTAGCGTGCGATACTTTTCCTCGCTGTCACGGAGCGCCTCCGCTGCCAGCAGGCGTTCGCGGCGGTCGCGTTCGATGCTCCAGCCGGCGACGGCAGCGATCAACAATCCCAGGAAAGTTCCGAGGACCAGAACGATTTTGGTCTGCCTCAAGCGGCGTCTCGAATCCGCGTCGCGTTGCACCAGCAATCGCAACTCCTCTCCCTGCATCCCGCGCACTATCTCTTGAAACTCATCCGTGCGACCGATCTCCGATCCGCTTCGCAGCGCGTCTGTTGCCCCCCCAAATCCCTTGTTGTTCCGCAGGCCAATCACCATCTTGCCAAACTGGATTTTGTCGGCGGCCAGCCTTTCGAGCACGGGAAGCTGGCTCTGCTGACGGGAGTTGTCCGCCGTCAACCTGCCAATGGTTTCCTCTGCGATCTGCACTCTTACTATGTCGGCATCATAGGATTCGACGTAGGACTCCCTACCAGTCAGCACGAAACCGCTATAGCTGGATTCGAGGCTTTCCATCGCGAGGTGTAAATCTTGTAGGCTCTCCAGAACCTCATGGGTGTGCCGCACCCATCGGTCGCTTTCGGTGGAGATGGCCATGCCGTGATAGGAGATTCCACCAACGACGAGCAGCGCCAAAATGGCACACGCAAATGCGAGCTGAAGTTTTCGGTTCAAAGGACGCTCATTTCTCAATTTCACTTCAGGTTGGGAATTGATGCTTTGTGCCAGACGAAGGGCAGCCTGTAGCCGCGCGCCAGGTTTCCTGATGGGAGTTCAATGATATATCCCCAGTGTTTCCCGTTCTAGTCAGGCCTCCTACGCTGGTGTCGAATAGACCACCGGCAAATGACTCAGGATGAAGCATCCGAAGCCAGGACCTAACAGCCGCACTTCCTATTAGAAGGATAGAGTCCTGAGGTTCAGGGAAGTTGCAGACGCAAATCGCCATGGCGAGGGAGTGAGTTGGAATCGACGCGTGAGACAAGGGAACTACGGGCGGCGCGAACTTATGTCTGCCAAGCCAGGATTGCCACTCGATTTGCGATAAGTCACGGTAGCGCAAGGCGCAAGCCAAGGTCCCGGTAGTCGAAGGCCGCCGCGGCGAGATGCCTTTAGTCACTCAAGCGGGAATATAACTCTTTAGACATCAGGACTCGCACCTTTACGCTCTGCCAGTATCGCTTGGCGATTTGCTTTTCTAACCTTACAGGGCCAACTAAGTACTGAAACCGTTTAGCTCTTCAGGAGATAGCAAGGGCTGTTTTCTCAGGCGCGCCGGCTGAATAATAACATGAGGTTCGCCCATGAATTCCCGCCCATGCTTCAAGGTTCGACGTCTGCTCGCGATCGTGTCTGGCTTGGTAGTCATCGCGTTATATGTGGCCGTTATGATGGCCATGGCGGAGTCACGTCCCGGCGATGCTTGCCGATCCACTAGGATCCCGGCGTGCCCCAGATCTATCTCCGGGCCAGCTCGACGCGCCGCTACTCGAAGAGTGCTGACTGTACGCGCATGTCTTCGGGGTCGCAGAAGTTACTCAGCCCAACCCCCGCCAGGCGAAAGCGTCGTTTTGCGCCCAGGTCCACGCGGTCTCGCAAGGATAGGGCGATGTTAGTCAATTCCTCGCAAGAAGAAAGAGGGCAGGACGGCGTGTGGCTGCGCGTGATGATATTGAACTCGCTGGTCTTTAGTTTGAGAATCACGGTGCGCGCGATGCGTGATTCCTTGCGCGAAGCCGCCCAGGTTTTTTCCGCGAGGCGGCGAATCATCGGCTCCGTCTCGCGCAACGGCACATCGCGCTCGAAAGTATCTTCGGAGGATATGGATTTCGTGGGTCTGTCGGGGACGACCCTACCATCGTCGATGCCTCGAGCCAGAGCATAGAGGCGCAGACCGTGGCGGCCGAACTGGGCCTTGAGCGTCGATTCGTCCAACGCTCGCAAGTCTCCAACCGTCTGAATGTGAAGTTGTTCGAGCCTGCCTTCAGTCACTTTTCCCACGCCTGGCAGACGGCCCACCGGCAGGGGAGTCAGAAAGGCGTCCACGTCGTCCGGCTGGATCACGAAGAGTCCGTCTGGTTTGCGCCAGTCTGAGGCGATCTTGGCCAGAAGTTTGTTTGGAGCTACGCCGGCAGATGCCGTCAGGTGCAATTCCTTACGGATTTCCTCACGAATTGCGCGGGCCACACGGGTGGCAGTGAGCAGTCCTGTCTTATTCTCAGTAACGTCGAGGTAGGCTTCGTCCAGCGACAGCGGCTCGATCAGGTCGGTGTGGCGCTTGAATATCTCGCGGACCAGCCGCGAGACGGCCCGGTAGCGCACGAAATCCGGAGGAACGAAAATTGCTTGCGGGCATAAGCGCTCGGCGGTAATTGCCGGCATGGCGGAGCGCACCCCGAAACGCCGAACTTCGTACGAAGCTGCGCAGACCACCGAACGCTTGCCCAGCCACGCGACAATCACCGGCTTGCCGCGAAGCTTGGGATCATCCCGCTGCTCGACGGACGCATAAAACGCGTCCATGTCGATATGAACGATTTTACGGACGCTCATCTCTCGCCAATCACGCGCTTCCCTCTTCCACTTGCTTCCGGGCTTGTGCCAGCCTTTGGATGGCGTGCGCACTCGGGAAGTAGCCCATGCCGCAACCGGAGCGATAATGCGCCACGTGGCAGAAGTCGGTGCGGCTCATCATGTTCGTGCGCATTTCGGGCCGGCGCGCCATAGCGGGGGACAGCATAGCATATTCCCCTTTTGTTCGCCTATCGAAGACTTACCCCGCTTCAGGGACAGGGCCGAAGAAAATTGATTGGGCGCCATCTGCTTAAATATGATGCGACGGCTCAGTTCGGTGAAGTGGTCCACCATGAAAATGCGATTTCTCGCTCCCTTGACGGCAGAAGCGTGTTCGACAACGCTCGAAATCCCCGTTCTCCGGGACGACAGTTGGCGTTATTCTAGCGCCGTGATCGTCACCGGTCAGGATTTCAGCTGACCATAAATACCCGAATTGATTACCGGCACCGCGTGGGCCGTGCCATCCAACGAGCAACGGGACCGCATCGGGACCGCATGAGGATACTAATGACCAAGAAGCTGGGAATCGTCTTAACGCTGACACTGGCGCTGGCTCTAGCGCTAGGCCTCGCTCTCGCCGGCCGCGCAAAATCACCAGAACCGTCGCCGCGCTGGACAGAAACGGCCGCCAACGCCTGGTATGCCAAGCAACCGTGGCTGGTTGGCAGTAATTACATCCCTGCTACCGCCATCAACGAACTGGAAATGTGGCAAGCGGATACGTTTGATCCGCAGCGTATCGATACCGAGCTTGGCTGGGCTCAATCCATCGGCCTCAATACCATGCGAGTTTTCCTCCACGACCTGCTCTGGCAACAGGACCCCGAGGGATTCAAAAAGCGCATTGATATCTTCCTGGGCATCGCGGCCAAGCACCACATCAAGCCGCTATTCGTACTGTTCGATTCTTGCTGGGATCCGAATCCGAATCTCGGCAAGCAGCATGAGCCGCGCCCCGGCGTGCACAATTCCGGTTGGGTGCAGAGCCCGGGTGCGAAAGCGCTCCAGGATCCCCAGCAATATCCGCGGCTGGAGGGCTACGTGAAAGGCGTAGTCGGAGCTTTCGCCAAGGATGACCGAATTCTGGGCTGGGACGTCTGGAACGAGCCGGACAACGACAACCAGGGCAGCTACGGCCAATTGGAACCGGCGAACAAAGCCGAACTGGTTCAGGCGCTCTTGCCGAAGGTCTTTCAGTGGGCGCGTGCGGCGGGAGCCACGCAGCCGCTCACCAGCGGGGTGTGGAAAGGCGATTGGTCGTCACCCGACAAGCTGGGCGCGATGGAAAAAATCCAAACCGGGCTTTCGGACGTGATTTCCTTCCACAATTACGACAAGCCCGAGGAATTCGAAAAGCGCGTGATCTGGCTGCAGCCGTACCACCGGCCGATCATTTGCACCGAGTATATGGCCCGGGGCAACGGCAGCACGTTTCAGGGCACCCTTCCGATCGCGAAGAAATACAAAGTCGCGGCCATCAACTGGGGCCTGGTAGCCGGTAAGACTCAGACCTTTTTGCCGTGGGACTCCTGGAAGCATCCATATACCGATCGCCAGCCGGCGATCTGGTTTCACGAAATCTTCCGCACCAATGGGCAGCCATATAACAAGGATGAGGTCGAGTTCATTCGTTCGATCACCGGACGTTGAGCCGATGAGTTGTAGGGCACGGCTCGCGATTCCAATGCTTTGCGCCCTGATGGCGGGCGGTGCAGCGCCGCGCACTGCGCGCGCCCAGGATTCGGCGCCGGTGCCAGCGCCCAATCAGGGTTCGCCGCAGAGCACCGGTACAGACTCACCCGCGCCGCCCGGCGCGAATTCGGATTCTGATACCGGCGATGTGTTGACCGTTTTCCCTCATTCGGATTCGAGCCGGTATTGGATCTCGGGCCAGGCCAACGTCGTTTTTCAGTGGCACCCGACGTTCCCGGCGAAATACAGCGGAACAAACAGCCTGAGCCCACAGGCCCAAAGCGCCACCACGCACGTTGTCACCCTGTTCACCGGCTACGAGCTCTCACACACCACGGAAGTCTATGCCGACGTCGAGGATGCCACCGGCGGCGGAATCGGGACCGCGCTCGGGCTGGCCGGGTACACCAACCTGGATTCCGTGCGGACCGTGCAAGGCGTAGCGCTTTCACGGGGGCCCTATCTTGCCCGGCTCATCTTGCGGCAGATCATCCCGCTCAGCGATGAACGAGTTAAGGCCGATCGCGATCCGCTCCATCTCGCTACATGTCTTCCCGCGCGGCGCATCGAAATACGCTTCGGGAAGTTCGACCTGGCCGATTTTTTCGATCTGAACAGTGGAGGCTCTGACAGCCACCTTCAATTCCTAAACTGGACGGTGGATAACAACGGCGCTTGGGACTACGCCGCGAACACCCGCGGCTATACCGATGGCGTCATTTTCGAATACGACGACCACTGGTTTTCAGCTCGATTCGGCGAAGTGCTGATGCCGAAAGCAGCGAACGACATCCATCTGGATGCGAACCTCGCTCGTGCCCGCTCGGCGAACTTGGAACTGGATGCGCAGGGAAGCCTTATCGCACATCGTTCCGGCACGGTGCGCCTGCTGAGCTACCTGAATCAGGCGGACATGGGGAGTTATACCGAAGCCGTTACGGATTATCTCGATGGCCAGACGCCCACTCCCAGCATCATCTCCACGCGGCGCCAGGGACGCCACAAATACGGCTTTGGCCTGAATTTCGAACAGGAGATCACCTCCCGGATCACCGTCTTCGGCCGGCTAGGCTGGAGCGACGGCCACAATGAATCGTACGCGTACACCGAGGACGACCGCACCGTCCAGGCGGGCGCCTACGCCAAGGGAGACTCGTGGCATCGGCGCAACGATCGCGCCGGACTCGCTTTCGTCGCCAACGGGATCTCCGCTGCGCATCAGCAATACCTTGCGCTTGGCGGACTCGGTTTCATCCTCGGCGACGGCGGCCTTACCTACGGTTCGGAAAAAATCTTCGAGGGCTTCTATACCACCCACCTCTGGCGCGGATTCTTCGCTTCCTTCGACCTTCAGCACATCAACAATCCCGGCTATAACCAAGCCCGCGGTCCGGTCACCGTCCCCACGGTCCGCTTTCACGCGGACTTCTAAGATCACGGTTTGGGCATCAGAATATTTCTTGCGGTGGGTGAGAAATCCTCAGCGGGGGGACGGGCGGTCTTTAAGGCCTGATCTCTGAACCAGGAGCCACGTCATCACCCCATCCGGACCGGCGAACTGGCCGGATGGGGTGACAACGCTTCTGAGGTTAGAAACTAAAGTGCACGCCGAACTGGAACGAGCGTGGCAGACTTTGCGACGTCGACTGCCCGAATAGGCCACTCGACAGATCGCTGATCGGAGCTCCGAGATTCACGCGGTTGAACAGATTGAAAATGTCCGCGCGAACTTCGATGCTGAAGCGCTCGAAGGTAAACGCCTTCGAGAATTGTTCGTTAACGTTGGCCAATCCGGGACCAATATATGGGTTGCGTCCAAGATTACCCTCCTGTCCCAGAGCGGGTACCGGAAAACTCGAAGCGGCTGCGAAGCCCTTGATGAAGTCGCTTCTGTTTCCGGTATTTACGCTGCCGGTGCTAGGCCGGTTCGGCGCGTCGTAGTCGTAGCCGTCCGCGTTGTAATCGCCGCTCCCCGGGTTCACTCCAATGACGTTTCCGCCCGGACCGAAGATTGGGTTAAACGCCGCGCTGGTATACACCGTGAAAGGCACGCCGCTCTGCAGAACGAGGATCGTGGATGACCGCCATCCGCCCAACAAGGCCTTCCCGAATCCACTGGTGAAGTGCGACGGCAGCAGCACCATGCTGTCGGCGGTAAACCTTCTGGAAACGTCGAAGTCCGACAACCCATGCTGTGACGAAACGTCCAGAGGATTGAAAACCGTCTCGCCGTTGTTGGTTCCGTTGTCGTTGCTGCTCATTTCGTCGGTGGATTTGCCGAACGTATAGATTCCACGCAGTTGCCATGCATGGTTCATCTTTTTGGTGAGCATCAGCGTTCCGTAGTGTCCCGCGGCATCGCCGATGGTCCGGCCAAAAATAATCGGGCCGAAGTTGGCATTGAGCCGGGTCTGAGCGCCCCTGTTGATGATCAGATCCCCCGGGAACCGATTCACGTCCGTTTGGACGTATAGATCGGAGCTCTCGGATCCGTTGTAGTCCACTTCCGCGACCAGGTTGTGTCCTATATCTTTCTGGACCGACAGCATCCATAGATTGGTGCGCGGCTGGCTGACATTCGGCTGTACTCCCGACGTCAGGACGGGAAGGCCAACGATGCCGCCGGCGGCGTTGGATTGGAGCGGCGGTCCCTGAGGAAAGGGCCAGACAAGTCCATTGGAACTACCCAATCCATAACTGAATGGCGCCGAGCTGCTGCTCAAATTGAACGAAGGATCGGCCCAGGTGGGAGGATTGGCGCGGGACGGAAACGACCATGAGCCGTCAGCCACGTTGTTGTAAAAGAGGCCGTAACCTCCACGTACCGACATTTTGCCGTTTCCGAATACGTCCCAACCGAACCCGATGCGTGGTGAAATTCCCTGCGGCCGGTTTTGTGTGACGTACGCTTCGCTCCCGCCCTTATTGGTCATGGTCCCGTTGGTGATCTGTTCCGCAAAATCGCTTCCGGATCCGGGAGTAAACATCGGGTTATCGATGGTGGAATTGTGGAAGTTGCCCCAGTGACCGAAGTAGTCGTAGCGCAAACCAAGATTCAAGCTAAGACGCTTGTTCACTTTCCAGTTGTCCTGGACGAAACCTCCCAAATAGACCCAACGAACTACGTTGTAGAGGTTGCTCGCCAAAGAGTTGTCGGCCACATCCAGCGCCGGCCCGCTTTGCGAATACGGTTTGTCTTGGGCAAAGTCGAGCAGGTTGGCGAAGCCAAAGGTGGGCCTCAGTTCGCCCACGGTAAAGTTATCGTCGTCGTGATGGCGGTCAATGTCCACGCCGGCGGAGATGGTGTGGGCGCCGTGCGTCCACGTGAGCACATCATGCCAGTTAAAATTCTCGTGAACCCAGCCAGCCGGGCCCCACTGCGAAAAGCCATCCGCACCGGTAATGTTCACGTTAGGAAGGTCCTGATTGTGCGCGGTGCCGGGGTTGGAGCCCACAGCTCTGACCACGGTAAACCCGGCATCGTTCAAGATGGACGTCGAGAAGGCATGAGTCCAATCCAGCTTGGCGTAAAATCCCGCGTTGGGAAGAGTAACCCGGTAGATGGTACGCGGATCCTGCTGCAATTGGTCTTCATGGGTTCGGAATATATCGAAAAAGAGCCGGTCCTTTGATTCATTGAGGTTGTAGTCCACCCGGAAATGCCACTGGTACGCGTCGTGCGGAAGGCTTTCCGGAAACGTGGCAATTCCTTCTACCGGCAAGGTGGCGGGAAATGCGGCACTCGAGAAGAACCCGGGAGTCGCCTGTTCCACCTGAGCGGCGTCGAGAATCCCTGAAGTGGGAACAACCGCCGGCGGCGCCTTGCTGAAAAACGTACTCGCCACATTGTTGGGAAAGTTTTGCTCCACAAACTGCACGAACTGGGGCGTCTCGACGTAGGTTGTGTCGGTGGTGCCGTTCGAAGAAAGCAGCCGGAACACGCCGCCGAAAACGAACAATTTATTCTTTACGATCGGACCGCCGATCGTTCCGCCAAACTCGTTGCGCTCGAACGCCGCGATCGGATCGCACGACGTTTGGCCCGCCCCGCACGTCTGAAAAATCGTTCGGGACGTCAGAGAATCGTTGGTGAAGTATTCCGAGGCCGAGCCGTGCAGCGAATTGGTCCCGGGCTTGGTGAAAACCTGAACGTACGCTCCGCTGTAGCGGCCCTTGGAAGCGTCGATGGTCGCCCCGGAAATCGTTACCGCTTCGATGAAGTCCGGTTCGGGAGACAAGTTCACCACCCCGTCGCGGGAAGCGCTGTTTAAGCCGGAACCATCTACGTCGAATTCGTTCGATTCCTGGCGCTGGCCGGCGGCGTTGATTTGGTATCCGGCTTCCTGCTCGAAGCTGTCGTTATTGGCGGATCCGGAGCCCAACGCGCCGCCGCTGGGTAGGCCCGAACCGGTGATGCCCGGAGCGAGCTCGATCATGCTGGTGTAAATGTTCCGCCCCACCAGAGGCGCGTTGTCGATGCTGGCTTCCGAAAGTTCGCGGGAGGTATCGGTCTTGTCGGTCTCAACCGCAGCCACCGCGCCGCTCACTTCCACCGTGGTTACCTGCGTAGGCAGTGCAAGCGTCGGGTACAGGGTCTTTTGTTCGTTCGATTCGAGGTGCACATCTGTTTGCGTCCACGCCTTGAATCCCTTGCCCTCGATTTCGACGGTATAGATTCCTTCC
This sequence comes from uncultured Acidobacteriota bacterium, assembly GCA_963725655.1. Taxonomy (GTDB): domain Bacteria; phylum Acidobacteriota; class Terriglobia; order Acidiferrales; family UBA7541; genus CAVRXT01. The sequence goes on from CAVRYY010000003.1 coordinate 477,274, forward strand.
GCCAACGACGAGATACGGAAAACGCCGCTCTCGGAGCTGGTCGAAGTTTCACTCACTCGAGTCGCTTGGTTGGTGACCGTCACTTTCGCGCTAGGAACGGCCGCTCCGCTCTGTTCCACCACTACGCCCGAGAACCCGCTGGTGAATTGCGAGAACGCAACTGGCGCCGCTACTAGAAAAACAAGAATGCAGATAACCCATGAGGTCACTGCGGATTTGAGATCGACTTTCTTGGCCATCGTTTCTCCTCCGTCCGTAAAAACTTAGTTCTTCGCTGGTTCGATCCTTGGCTTTTGCTGCTCTTTCAATTTCTCGGCCTTCTGCTGGCTTTCGAAGCGGTCGATCATTGCCTGGCCCTCCGCTCGCCTTCCGCTATTCAGATACAGGCGTGCCAGCGCGTACTCCGCCGGCGCGTGGTTGGGATCCAGTCGCAGGCAAGTAACCAGGTTTTGCTCCGCGAGTTTGGGAGCCCCTCGCAAATACAGCTTTGACAGCTGGTAGTACGAGTCCGCAAAAGAGGGGTTACAGCGAATCGCTTCCCGGAAGGCGTGCTTGGCATTCGCCCTCATCTCCGCATCGGGTGCAGCGCCTTCTTGGATTTGCACCAGAACCTTGCCCAGCTCGTAGTGCATGTAGTAGTTGTTCGGAAAATCGCGGAGAGCCGCGGTCAGCGTCCCCTCCGCGTCTTGCCATTGCCCCGCGTCGGTTTCAACGATGGCCACGCTCAACAGCGCAACACTGTTGTCTTTCTGCAGCCGGCTTGCGTTGCGCAGGATTTCCTTGGCTTCGTCCAGGCGCCCGAGTTTTTCCAGGATCACGCCCTTCTGTACCTGCAGCCGGTAAGAGTTCGGCAGATGCGCCAGTCCAACGTCCGCTGCCTCCAGGGCCAGCGGGTAATTTTCGTAGTTCGCGCACAGAGTGCTGAAATCCAGGTAGCTGTCTTCTCTCTCCGGATCCAACTTGGCTGCCTGGCGCAGCGATTGCAGCGCTACATCGAATTCGCGATTTTCGTCGGCGACATGCGCCAGCAGGTTGAGTGAGTCGGCGTCCGGCTTGGCGCTGGTGAGGTCCTTCAATATCTTCAGGGCTTCTTGAGAACGTCCCAAACGGTCCAGAACCACCGCGCGTTGGTAATCGAGGCCATCCAGCTCCGTCTCGTTTTGTCCGGCCCGGTCAAAATCGGCCAAAGCCAGCTTGTCTTGGCCTAGCTTCGAATGGAGTTGGCCCGCTGCGAAGTAATCCTTAGCGGTGACGCCGGTCATCGCGTCCAGACGTGCTAGCACCGCTTCTGCCTTCGGCACCCGGTGCAGCTCGTACAGGGAGTTCGCAAACGATAGCAGGGCCTCAGGATACTGATACGCGAGATCCCCGGATTTTTCGAACAGCGATACCGATTTGTCGAATTCCCCGTGCTTTTCCGCAATGATTCCCAGGAAAAGACAGGCTATCGGCCGGGAATCCCCCGGCCCATCCATCAGTTTCTGAAGTTCCGGGGCGGCCAAATCGTATTGGCCCAAATTGAAATAGGTAATCGCCAGATTCTTACGCGCAGGAACAAACCCTGGATCAGTTTGCAGCGCCTCAAGGAAGTATTTCTTGGCTTGCTCGAGGTCGCCCTTCAGGTTGTAGGCCGCCCCAATCGCATCCACCAGAACCAGATTCTTCGGGTCGCTTTCAAGTCCCTTCTTAAACGTCTGGATGGCCTGATCCAGATGTCCCTGCCGAACCTGGCTGATGCCCGCATGGTAGGACTGCTGAGCCACGGTCTGGGATTGAGTTGTGGCCTGACCGGCAGCAGCCGGCGGTGGCGTCGACTGCGCGCGGACGGCGATCGAACCGAAAACCAGGAAACAAGGGGCGAGCGCCGATACCAGCGCCAAGCGCAGTGAAAATCCGGAGAGTGAAACTCGGAAAGGACCCTTCGAGACTTCGAGCGGGCACGAACGTGCTTGACCGTTTTCGAGGACCCTCAACACATCGTCACCCTGAGTGCGTCTTGGCACCGCCCTGTCAGCGGTTGGCTCAGCCAGATCACAGTGGGACTGGTGAAGTACCACCGGCCACGCTGAAACGCACTACTTGAAACGTTCCAAATTCGCCATACAACAAGAGCGAGGGTCTGACGATTCCACGAAAAACAATCTAAAACACCCCAACCCTTGATTGCGCGGGAACATATGACGTTTCAAACTAATTGTCAAGACTGTTTTTCTTCGGCCACAAGTTCCCCTTGTCCGCGGGCCACTCCGCCGACCCGCGTTTTGTAGTTGCATTACCGCCCGGCATCGGATTACTTCTCGGGTGAGCAATTTGGCTACCCTGGCTTTTGCCGGAGGAGAATCCAACGGTTCGAACGAGTCGCACTGCAATTCTGGTTCTTCTGCTGGCGGCCTGCCCTTGGGTTTTCGGCCGCCCCCAGAATCCTGTAACCCCATCCGCTGCAACGCCGCCGCCCGCGATCCATTCCGAAGCGACACCGAATCGCCGCGAGGGCTTCCTCGGAGACGACGCTTGCCAGCCCTGCCATCGCGACAAATTCGAGACCTATCTTCAAACCGTTCATCATCTTACGTCTCAACTTCCTGCCAAGAACTCCATCGCCGGCCAATTTACCGCCGGCAAAAATATCATGCAGACGTTTAATCCTGAGCTCTCTTTCCGGATGGACGCCCGGGACAAACGGTTCTATCAAACCGCCATACTCGAAAAACCCGGCCACACCACCCGCCACTCTGAGCCATTCGATCTGGTGGTCGGATCCAACACCAAAGGCCAGACTTATGCCTACTGGAAGGGTGACGAATTATACGAACTTCCGGTCTCCTACTGGACCGAGCTTCACGAGTGGGTCAATAGTCCCGGATATGTGGACGGATCCGCTGATTTCGACCGGCCCATCACACCACGTTGCATCGAGTGCCATGGGACATATATTCAGGCGCTCGAGACATCGCTAACCAGTAATCGCTACAACAAATCCAATCTCGTCCTGGGGATTTCCTGCGAGCGGTGCCACGGAGCCGGTGCCGAGCACGTGAAAAGCCGCGCTGCCACTTCGAGCGATTCAGGCAAGGCAAAACCCATGCCGCCGCTCAGCTCCACCCGCGAAAGGCAAATCGATGTGTGCGCCCAGTGCCACGGTGGGGTTGGTGAAGAAGTTGCTCCGCCGTTCTCCTTTAAGCCTGGCGACCAGCTTTCGAACTACATAAAACTGAAGCAAGCGGATCCCAACGATCGAGTCGATGTCCACGGCAATCAGGTTACCCTTCTCGAACGAAGCCTGTGCTTTCGATCCTCACCCGACATGACCTGTACCACCTGCCACGATGTGCACTCTCCCGAGCGGCCAGCCGCTAGTTACTCCACCCGATGTCTGGGGTGCCACCAACCAGAGAAGTGTGGCATGTTCGCAAAACTCGGCCCGCAGATCGCGGCAAATTGCATTGATTGCCACATGCCGGTGCAGGCATCCAGCCTGTTAGTTGTGGACGCGGACGACAAGCGGGTGAGCGCCAAAGTTCGCAATCACTGGATCAAGGTCTATCCGGAATCTCAGCGGCGATAGCCTTAGCGATTTACCTTCCCTCATTGCACGCGAAAAAGCAGCGCGCTTTCGAGGCCCATACTGGCCCGGCGAATTGAGGTTGACGCAACCGGGCGTCGGGCGTATCGTCTTGCGCGGTAGAGGGGTGGCCGTTTCGAAGATGTGAAACGGCGCAGTGGCCGCGAAATTTGAAACCTTTCAATGCCGCCATTTCTTGCCCCGCCGTGGCTTCTTGGCTTTGTCGTGGTGGCCCTACGCCCAATTTTCCATGGTTCTTGACCTTTTCGGCAGAGGGCCGGGATTCGATTCGGCCTAACAGGAGGAAGACGTGATCTCCAATATCGCCCGCTCGTTTTTTCTGGTGTTGCTTTGCGCCACCTTCGCTTTCGCCCAGGACACCAAGTTTGAACCCGTCCAGCAGCAGATCCCCGGGCCTGGCTGCCTGAACATGAAAGGCGCTTGGGAGGGCGGCACAAAGCCTTGTTCTGCCGAAGAGCACGAAACCTGGCTCGCCGACGTGCGCCACTGGCGCGAAGAAAGGCGCATCCGCATCGGCTACGAAGGGTCGCGCTACGATCTTCCTGCGCTGAAATGGACCCAATCGAGCTTCATTCAGCCCCAAATGATGGTCGAAGAGCGCTATTTCTACGACCCGGTTGCCAATCACTACACCGTGGACCGCTATCTGGACGACCTGGAGAAGCGCTATGGCGGCATCGACGCCGTCTTGATCTGGCCCACCTATTCCAACATGGGGATCGACAATCGAGACCAGCACGACATGATTCGAACTATGCCCGGCGGAATCGCTGGGGTGCGCCAGATGGTCGCGGATTTTCACCGCCGCGGCGTGCGCGTCTTGTTCCCTATGATGATGTGGGACGAGGGGACGCGTGATCCTGGCAAGTCGTGGCCGGACGCGATCGCGTCGGTAATGGCCGAAATTGGCGCGGATGGCATCAATGGCGACACCCAGGACGGAGTTCCGCGGGCTTTTTCGGAAGCGGCGGATCGAATTGGCCACCCGCTAGCCTTCGAACCGGAAGGCGGCCCGGCCGATGAGGGCGTTGCCTACGACGTATTGACCTGGGGCCAGTATAAATTCCCGTTTGCGCCCGAGGTGGATCGTTACAAATGGCTGGAACCGCGGCACATGGTGAACATTTCCGATCGTTGGAACCGCGACAAGACCAGCGATCTGCAGTTCGCTTTCTTCAATGGAGTCGGGTGGGAGAGCTGGGAAAACATATGGGGCATCTGGAACGGTATTACCCCCCGCGATGCCGAAGCCACTCGACGCGTGGGAACCCTGGAACGGGGCATCGCGCCTTTCCTGGTCAGCCAGGATTGGGAACCGTTTTTCCCGACGCTGAGATTCGGATTGTTCTCGAGCCGCTGGCCGTTGGGAGACGACACGGTTTGGACCATCGTCAATCGTAACGAATACGACCTGTCCGGCCCGGAAATCGAACTGCCAGCACAGGAAGGAATGCATTACTACGACCTATATCATGGCGTGGAGCTCACTCCCGAGCCTCGCGGCGCAAAGATCGCGCTCGCGTTTGACCTGGAAGCCAATGGCTACGGAGCGTTGCTGGCAACAAAATCGGCCCCCAGTGAGCCGATTAAAGCGCTGATGGGCAAGATGAAGACCATGACCGCGAAGCCACTGCAGAGCTTCTCGCATGAGTGGGCTTTCTTACCGCAGCAAATCACTCCAATTGCCGCCACCAAGCCTCCCTCGGGAACACCGGAAAATATGGTCAAGATCACCGGCGGAAACTTCCGGTTTAAGGTGGAAGGTATTGAGATTGAAGGGTTTGACGATGTTGGCGTTGATGTGCAATATCCGTGGGAGGATTCTCCGCGCCGGTATCACGAACGCATGATGGACCTGAAGCCGTTCTGGATCGATCAGTATCCCGTCACCAATGAACAGTTTAAGAAGTTTGTCGATGCTACCCACTATCACCCGCAGGACGATCTGAATTTCCTTCACGACTGGCAAAATGGCACGTATCCTGCCGGCAGCGCCGATAAACCGGTAACATGGGTGGCCCTCGAGGATGCGCGAGCTTATGCCGCGTGGGCCGGCAAGCGTTTGCCGCACGAATGGGAATGGCAATACGCCGCTCAAGGCACGGATGGGCGCTTGTATCCGTGGGGCAACGAATGGGATGCATCAGCGGTACCCGTGCCGGACAAAGGACGGACCATGCGTGGTCCGGACAGCGTCACTGCTCATCCGAAAGGGGCGAGCCAGTTCGGGGTGATGGATCTTGTCGGCAACGTGTGGCAATGGACCGAGGAGTTCGTCGATGACCACACCCGCGGCGGTATTTTGCGCGGGGGCAGCTACTATCAACCACAAGGGTCGATCTGGTATTTCCCGCAGGCCTACAAGCTCACGGAGCACGGCAAATTGGCAATGATGGCGCCGAGCAAAGATCGTTCCGGGGCGGTCGGTTTCCGTTGCGTCCAGGACGCGCAATAATATGGCCGATTGAAAACCCGAAACGGGACCATCGCAACACACGGATAAAACGCAAGTCCAATGCGTAACATAACCACCATGAAGGAAATTGCCGAGCGGGCGCAGGTCTCGCTCGGCACTGTCTCAAACGTCGTCAACGGCACCACGCCCGTTCGCGAACATCTGCGCGAGCGGGTCCTGGAGGCAATCCGAAGCCTGGGATATCAGCCCAGCCAATTGGCGCGTGGGCTGCGGCGAAATTCCACCAACATGTTGGGTATGGTGATTCCCGACATCACTAACCCGTTCTTTCCCGGGGTGGTCCGCGGCGTTGAAGATGTCGCTTTTAAAGGTTCCTACCGGGTTGTCCTCTGCAATACCGATAATGACCCTGCCAAAGAGCAGGCCTATCTCGATGAACTGCGATCGTATCGTCCCGCCGGCCTGTTAGTGATTCCCGCCGCAGAAAGCAACCTATCTGCGGAACTTGGGCTTCCCACGCCTTCGAGCGTGGCCGTTGTATGCATCGACCGCCGCCCGGCGGACTGGAAAGGCGACGCCGTTATGGTCGCCAACGAGGAGGGTGCTTTCCAGGCGACCGAGCACCTGCTCAAGATGGGCCACACCCGCCTGGCCACAATTTGCGGGCCTTCTCACCTGACTAACGCCACAGAGCGCCTGGCCGGATTCCGCAAAGCTATCGCCAAGCAAGGAATACGAATCGCGCCCGAATATATTCAGGAGGCGAAGTTCGATCGCGAGAGTGGTTATCGCAGCGCGATGTTGTTGCTCAGAATGTTGCCCCGTCCCACCGCCATTTTTGCGGCAAACGACCTGCTCGCTTTGGGAGCGCTGCTGGCTACTAGAGAGTTGGGCTTGAATTGTCCCAAAGACATATCGATCATCGGGTTCGATAACCTGGACCTTGGGATGTTTACGGATCCGGCGCTTTCCTCGGTTCACCAACCCGGCTACCAAATGGGCGCTCGAGCTGCGCGCCTGATTCTGGAACGGATCAAGGGTAACAAGGGACGCGCGCAACAGATCGTACTGCCCACCGAGCTCAAGGTCCGCAATTCCGTCGCTCCTCCGCCCACCGGCGAATGAACCGAAAATCCGGTCCCGAGATTTAGCACCCAGTCGTTTTTCTCGAAAACCTGCAGCGCTCGGCTTCGGATCTACCTTTCACAGCCATGCAGATTTTTAGCCGCGGCTGGTGTACCTTGTCGCCAGGCCATAGCGGCTATCCGAATGCGGCATACGTTCGGAAGCGGGGAACAGAAGAAAATGACTCGAATCGTAGCGGCAGGCATTTTGGCGTTGGCCTGCGCAGCAATACCGGCGGCTATGGGCCAGTCGTCGCGACAAGCCAAAGAACCAGGCGACGATTGGGCCTACTACGGTCACGACGCCGGCGGGATGCGTTATTCACCGCTGGCGCAGATCAATCGCGAGAACGTCTCCACTCTCAAGGTCGCCTGGACTTTTCACGTCGGCGATATTTCCGACGGCAGCGGCGGCAAGAAGCGCAGCGGCCTGGAAACAACGCCGATCCTGGTGGATGGAACGCTTTACCTCACCTCCGCGTTCAATCGTGTGTTTGCAATCGACCCGGAAACGGGGAAGCAACGCTGGGTCTACGACCCGATGATTGAACTCGCCGGAGAATACGGGGATGGCCTGATTAATCGCGGCGTGGCCGCGTGGCTGGATGCCGCGCGGGCGAAAGGCAAATCCTGCCGGAGGCGCATTTTTGAAACGACCATCGATGCGCGCCTGATCGCGCTGGATGGCGCCACCGGCGAGCCGTGCATGGACTTCGGCAACCGGGGACAAATCAGCCTGCGTGACGTTGCCCGTTATATTCCCGGCCAATATCACATGACTTCTCCGCCCGCGGTAATCGACGACGCTGTGGTGGTCGGATCCGCCGTTGACGACAACTCCCGCGCCGCCATGCCCAGTGGTGTGGTTCGCGCCTTTGACGCGCGCACCGGCGCGCTGCGCTGGAAATGGGAGCCGCTCCCGCCGAATACCGATGCCGCTTCTACGCCGCAGGACGCAGCCAAGACGTGGCGCACCGGCGCAGGCAACGCCTGGTCCGTTATGGTGGTCGATCCGGAACGCGATCTGGTGTTTGTCCCTACCGGCAGTGCCAGCCCCGACTACTACGGCGGCCTGCGGCCTGGCGACGACAAGTGGGCGGATTCCGTGGTGGCGCTGCGGGGGAAAACCGGAGAGCTCGTTTGGGGATTCCAGCTCGTGCACCACGATCTCTGGGATTACGATTCCGCTTCGCCGCCGCTGCTGGCCACTCTGCAGCACGATGGCAAAAACCTTCCGGTGGTGATTCAAGGCAATAAGACCGGCTTCCTCTTCGTTCTGAATCGCGACACCGGAGTTCCGGTATTCCCCGTGGAAGAGCGGCCGGTGCCGCAGACCGACGTGCCGGGGGAAGTAACTTCTCCCACTCAGCCTTTTCCTTCGGCGCCGCCCTCTGTCGTGCCGCAAAAACTCTCCGCCGAGGATGCCTGGGGCATCACTCCGGAAGACCGCGAAGTTTGCCGGGAGCGTCTCAAGAGTCTCCGCAATGACGGGCTTTTCACTCCACCGAGTGTGCGCGGCTCGCTGTCCCTTCCCGGCAATGTCGGCGGCATAAATTGGAGCGGCTATGCGTACGACCCGCAAAACAGTTTGCTGGTGGTTAACGCCAATAATTTGCCGTCCAAAATGGGAGTGATTCCGGCGGACAAATACTGGGACGCCGTGGGTCAAAACGCGGAGCCTGGCCTGGACTACACCCAGCAGGCCGGCGCACCGTTCGGCATGTTCCGCACTTTCTTGTTTGCCAAGGCGCATCGTCTCCCTTGCGCGCCGCCGCCCTGGGGCACTTTGAGCGCCGTGGATATGGCCACCGGCACGATTCGCTGGCAGGTTCCGCTCGGTTCACTCGCGCCCGCCAAGCCTATCGTTCCACAAGGAGCGCCGAGCCTGGGCGGTCCCATCGTCACCGCCGGAGGATTGGTATTCATCGCCGGAACGATGGTTGATCCCTCGTTTCGTGCGTTCGACGTCGAAACCGGCAAAGAAATCTGGAAGGCTCAGCTTCCCACCAGTGGCGGGGCCACTCCGATGACCTACCAGACCCGCAAAGGTGGAAAGCAATTTGTGGTGATTGCTGCCGGAGGCCACCGCGGTGTTGCCGAGGAACCCCAGAACGACTCGATCGTAGCGTTCACACTGCCCTAGATGATGCTTCGCGTGGTGCACCATGGCGCAGAGCCACGGCATATACCCACCACAAGAGTTGCGTTGGCCGATGCGCCACTTGCCGATGGCGAAGCACGAATAACTTCAGGCAAGTCGCGTTGCCGAGTGATTTCTGTTCCAGCGACTCTTGACATACTTGCAGCGCCACCGAGCTAACCTCCGCGCGGATATCTCTAGAAGTGAAGTCTGGTTATAGCAGCTACAGTACCGACCCACCCTATTCTTACTCGCGGTTCGCGATTGTCTGCGCGGCCCTAGCAGCGGACTGAGCGCAAATGTTTTTCCACAGATTTTTCTGTGGCGGGGGCGAATTCATTGTGTCTCATGACGACGAGCAGGTTAGGATGCACCAACCAGCCGCTGAATCGTGTGTACGAATTGGGGACGTACCGAATGGTCTTGTTTTGTCCGTTCGCTAAACGCTTATCATTGCGCTTACCTGTTGCTCTGTTGCAAAGGCTGGCCCTGGTAACGTTCGCCAGCTTATGCCTGGCCGCCGCGCGCCCGGCCCTCTACGCCCAGAATCTCTCAAACAATCCCTGCCCTCGCCCGGCCGTCGGAAGCGCGGTTCCAGAGCCCGAAGACTTGCGCAGTCAGAACGGGGTCCTCAAAGTGGATTTGACGATCCGCAATTATGCCGAGCCCAGCGGCACCATTCGCTACTGCTACGTTTATGGTGACGGCAGTCAATCACCCACGCTGCGCCTAAGTCCTGGCGACCTGCTGATCCTGCATCTGAAAAACGAATTGGCTGACGCCGAACATTCGGCCCCGCTCGCGAACCATAAGCACTCTCAAATCAAGTCTCAAAAAAATTCCGACCCCTGCACCTCCGCTTCCATGACGTTGACCTCCACCAATCTACATTTCCACGGCCTCACTGTTCCTCCACTCTGCCATCAGGACGACGTCCTAAAAACATCCATTCAGCCAAGTGATCCGCCGTTCGAGTATCGCTTTCGCATTCCAGAGAACGAGCCCCCCGGGCTTTACTGGTATCACCCGCACATCCACGGGTTCAGCAAAGCGCAGGTTCTTGGCGGCGCCTCGGGCGCGTTGATCGTCGAAGGAATCGAGCGCGCCAATCGCGAATTGGCCGGGTTGCCGGAGCGCGTGTTTGTGATTCGCGATCAGGACTTGATGAACCCCAAGGCTCCGCCCTCGAAATCGGAGCCGGTTGTGCCCAAGATGCTGATCGATCGCGACGGAGATTCCGCGAATACCGGCACAGGTTTCGGGACGCCTGCCAAGGACCTCTCCATCAATTTTGTTCCGGTGCCTTATCCGGATTATCCGACGGCGGTGATCAAGATGAAACCGTCGGAACGGCAACTGTGGCGCGTGTTAAACGCCTCGGCCATCACCTACTTGAACCTGGCTGTTCTCTTTAAGCGAGCGCCGCAGCAGCTTGGAATCGTGGCCATCGATGGAGTGCCCATAAACGAGAATGGCAATGCCGAAAACAGCGTCGAGTGGCGCGATCGCATCGGAGTGCCGCCCGGCTCCCGAGTGGAATTCATCGTCAACGGCCCGCCCCTGGGCGTCACCGGGCTTTTCGTGACGCGCACCGTGGATACCGGATCGGGCGGCGAGAATGATCCGAACCGCGCGCTCTCCACAATTGTCGCAGCCGCAGATGCCCCGGAACCGCGCTCGATCTTGAACGCAAAACCAGAGCCGCTTCCGCCTCCCGCGCTGCCATGGCTGGGGAACGTCACTCCGGTTCGCGTTCGAAAGCTATATTTTTCCGAAAAGCTGGAGGATCCAAAAAATCCCCTTAGCGCGACCACCTTTTATCTCACCGTCGAAGGGCAAACGCCCGCCGCCTTCGATCCGAATTCCGCTGAGCCGAACATCATCGTGAAGCAGGGGGACGTAGAAGATTGGATTATCGAGAATCGATCGAACGAACTGCATGACTTTCACATTCATCAGTTGCATTTCATGCTCGTCGATTGGTCCGGGGTACCCGTAAATGAACCGTATCTTCGAGACACGGTGAACGTGCCTTTTTACGTTAACAAGATGTTGCAATACCCCAGCGTGCGGCTGCGCATGGATTTTCGGGATCCCAATACCATCGGCACCTTTGTTTATCATTGCCATCTGCTGGAGCACGAGGACGGCGGGATGATGGGCCTGATCCGGGTAGAGCCGGCGGACGCCAAAAAGACGCCGCTGTCGAGTGCCGCGCAGTCTTCACCCAGGCACTTGCCTGGCGATGTTGCCAGCGGGAATTGATATTTTCGATTTTGTACGTCGTAAGGATTGCTTGATCCAAGTGCAATCCGGTATCTCACGAAAGGGAGGGAAAATGTATTTAAAGCATGTCGCATCGAAAAGCTTGCTTTGCCTGCGCATTGGACTTACATCCATCGCGCTTTTCCAGTTCGTCGCAGGTGCTTCGCTGGCTAACGCAGGTCAGGGGGACGGACGCAGCTCCGAGACCACCACGCCGATCAAACACGTCATTGTCATCGTCGGCGAGAACCGCAGCTTCGATCACGTATTTGCCACTTACGTGCCCAAGCACGGTGAATCCGTTTGGAATCTGCTGTCGGAAGGTATCGTCAACGCCGACGGCACACCGGGTCCTAACTTCGCCAAGGCGCAACAGCTCGCGGCCACCGATTCGGCTCCTGATCCTTTCCTGCTGAACCCGCCGAAGTCCCAGTTCCCCGGCAACATCCTGCCGCTGCCTCTGGCAGGCGGTCCCACAACGCCGTACGTTTCCACCACCGCTGCTGCGGAAGTGGTTGAAAACGGGTTGGCGTCGGACTACTACCAATATCTAGCAACCGGCGGCACTGGCTTGTCAAAGGGTACTCCGGACACGCGGATCATTGACTACAGTGCGCTGCCGTCAGGGCCGTTCCAATTGACGCCCGGCGCTCCGTACGACTCGTACTCAGCCAGCCCGGTCCATCGCTTCTACCAGATGTGGCAACAGTTGAATTGCAGCACGGCTCACGCCACCAAGCAGAACCCTTCCGGTTGCAACGCTCGCTTGTTCCCTTGGGTGGAAGTGACCGTGGGGGCAGGAACCAACGGTCTGGCGCAGGCGGCTGGATTTAATTATGAAACCACTGGCGAAGGCTCCGCGGCCATGGGCTTTTACAACGTGCAAGCCGGCGACGCTCCCTATCTCAAGAGCCTCGCGGATCATTACGCGATGAGCGACAACTTCCATCAGTCCGTGAACGGGGGAACTGGCGCAAACCACATCATGTTGGGCCACGCCGATGCCATCTGGTTCAGTGATGGAGCAGGCCACCCGCAAAAACCGCCCGAGAACGTGGAAGTATCGATCGGCACCATCAACCAGGGAACCGTGGACGAAATCGAGAACCCCAATCCCGCCCCTGGCACCAACAACTGGTACACCGAAGATGGCTACGGCGGCGGCTCGTACGGGTATGGGGCCGAGTACGGGGCCGGATCCTACAGCAAGTGCGCGGATCCAGCTCAGCCCGGAGTGGGACCGATCGTGAAGTACCTCCACTCTCTCCCGCGGCCGATCGATGCCCGTTGCGAACCGGGACACTACTACCTGCTGAACAATTTCAACCCGGGTTACTTTGGCGATGGCAGCAACGCATACACCGACAACAATCCCAACAACACGGCGTATACGATTCCGCCTTCATCGACGCCCAGCCTCGGTGACGATCTCAACAAACACAATATCTCCTGGAAGTTTTACGGCGACCAGTGGGATCAGTACCTCACCGACAAATACCAACTGAACTACTACGCGGATGGCGCTAGCAGCGACGAGTACTGCAATATCTGCAACCCATTCCAGTACGATACCTCCACCATGGCCTCTACAGATACCCGCACTGCGCATATGCAGGACACTCTCAACCTTTACGCAGATATCGCCAACGGTACGCTGCCGGCGGTTTCGTTCGCCAAGCCCAGCGGATTCGTTGACGGCCATCCAGCGTCTTCGAAGCTTGATTTATTCGAAGGGTTCACCAAGAAGATCGTGGATATGGTCCAGGCCAGTCCCTATTGGAAGGACACTGCGATCATCATCACCGAGGATGAGGGCGGAGGCTATTACGATTCGGGTTACGTGCAACCGCTCGATTTCTTCGGCGACGGTACGCGCATCCCCTGTATCGTGGTGTCGCGCTTCACCAAGCCAGGGCACATTACCCACAACTATGCAGACCACGTCTCGATCGATAAGTTCATCGAGCGGAACTGGTCGATCGGTCCGATTACATATCGCAGCCGCGATAATTTCCCGAACCCCATCGCCGAACCCGGCAATCCGTACGCGCCGGTCAATACTCCGGCGATCAGTGACCTGTTCGAGCTATTTGATTTCGGTCACTAAACTCGGGAACGTCGAAACGTAGTCAAACGTCTGACAAAACCTCTAGCGCCGGTTGCCCGCTTCCCGGGCGGCCGGCGCTAGAATTCTCTCCCCGATTGAATCCTCGAAATGGTCCGCAATCTCGCGTCCTCGAACGGCCACGGTAGGCTACCGCTTTCCGCGGGAAACACCGTGCTCACCTCTTTCCCACAGAAGTGATCCCTTCCACTCGTTTGCCCGCAATGCTACCCTGCCGCGAGAAGGGAACTTATTAACAACGAGTATACTCAGTGCGCCGAGTGACCGGACCAATCGACAACAGATGCCGCGCCGTGCGCCCGGCCCTGACCGAAAAAGGCGGTTTTTTGAGGCCCATCGCGTGTGCAAGGCAATTCGCTGTATGTGTCTGATTCTAAAGGTCCGGAAAATGCCGATTCGATACAAATTTTGATTCTGGTATCGAGCAGAATCCGGCCAGCTTCATGCCGGCTATGAAGCCTGGCGCGCGACTGGAACAGCCTGAGAAACAGGAGGCGGCAATGGGCACACTGATCCAGGACTTGCGCTACGGTGCGCGCATGCTGATGAAAAATCCGGGGCTCACCTTGGTGATTGTGCTCTCCCTGGCCATCGGCATCGGCGCCAACACCGCCAATTTCAGCGTCATGAGCGCCCTGTTGCTGAAACCTTTGCCCTATCCGCATGCCGACCGCCTCGCCATTCTTTGGCTGCGCTCCCCTGGAATCGGCATCCCCCAGGACTGGCCGTCGCCCGGCCAATACCACGATATCCAGACTCAGAATCACGTCTTCGAAGAGACCGCAATCGCCATCGGCCAAAACCACACCCTCACCGGGCTCGCCAAGGCCATTAAAGTAGACGGCATCGCGGCCTCCGCCAGCCTGCTGCCCATGTTGGGCGCAAAACCTTTGCTCGGCCGCATATTTTTGCCGGACGAAGACCGCCCCGGCAAACCCGACGCGGTGGTGCTGACCTACGGCTTTTGGAAACAATCGTTCGGGGGCGATCCCAATATTCTGGGCCGCAGTTTGACACTCGACGGCAAGACGCGCTCGGTCGTCGGCGTGCTGCGTCCGGATTTCAGGCTGAACCATGAAGTGATCCCCACAGTCGGCGGCATTGATAAGCCCGAAATCTTCCTGCCTCTCCCCATGGACCCGAAACAAGAAGTCGACTACGGCCCGGAGGATTTCAATATCCTCGCGCGGCTGAAGCCCGGCGTCACCATGCGCCAGGCCCAGACAGACATCAGCGTTATCGCGGCGCGGCTGCGCGAGGAAAAGCGCCGCGACCCGTCGTTTACGATCAGCGTGGTGCCGCTGATGGAACAGGTCGTCGGAAATGTTCGCAGCTCGATCCTGATTTTGGTGGCCGCCGTGGCTTTGGTGCTGTTGATTGCCTGCGCCAACGTCGCCAACCTGCTGCTCGCACGCGCCAGCGGCCGGCAGAAAGAAATCGCCGTGCGCACCGCGTTGGGCGCGGGGCGGCGCCGGCTGGTGGTGCAACTTTTGACTGAAAGCGTTTTGCTCGGCGTGCTGGGCGGCGCCGGCGGTTTGATCCTTTCGGCGTGGAGCTTGTACCTTATCCGCGCGATCCACCCGGGAAATATTCCGCGGCTGGACGAAATCGGCATGGATTTTCGGGTGCTGGCGTTCACCTTTGCTATGTCGATTTTCACCGGAATCGTGTTTGGGCTGGCCCCCGCGTTGCGCGGGTCACGCGTGGATGTGAATTCGGCGCTGAAGGCGGGCGGACGAAGCTCACGCAGCGGCGGCGGATTGAGCGTCAAGCACGACAAGCTCCGCGGGGCTCTGGTGATCGCCGAGCTGGCCATCTCCCTGACATTGCTGGCCGGCGCCGGACTTTTGATTCGCAGCTTCGCGCGGTTGATCAGCGTGCCCCCGGGGTTCAATCCCGATCATGTAATCTCGATGCAGGTTTCCGCCGAGGGACCGAAATACGAAAAAGCCGATCGAAGGGTCCAATTCTACCAGGACCTTACCGAGCGTTTGCGGAGCTTACCCGGCATCATCGAGCAGGGCGCCGTCTCGTCATTGCCGCTTACCCCAGCGGTGGGTTGGGGCGGAATGGAAATCGAAGGTTACGTGCCGCCGGCCAACCAACCCGAGCTGCAGGTGGATCAGCGCGCGGCGACCGCGGATTATTTCCGTTCCATGCGGATTCCCTTGATCGCCGGCCGCTTCTTCTCCGCCAGCGACTCCGAAAAGTCACAGCCGGTGGTGTTGGTGGATCAAAAAATGGCGGAAAGATTTTGGCCGCACGGCGACGCCGTGGGCAAGCGCCTCCGAGGGAATGATCATCGCCCCTGGATGACCATTGCCGGGGTGGTGGGAGTGGTCAGGGAATACGGACTCGATACCGACACCCGGATGGTTGTGTATTTTCCCTACGCGATGCAGCCGTACGGCACCATGTTTCTGGTCGCCCACACCACCACCGACCCCGCCAGCGTAACGGACGCCATGATCGAGCAGGTCCACGCACTGGATCCGGACGTGCCGGTGTTTGACATTGCCACGATGCAGCAGCGATTCCAGGATTCGGTGGCGCGCCAGCGGTTTGCCACTGCCATGCTCGCCGCTTTCGCGTGCTTGGCGCTGATCCTGGCGGCCATCGGAGTGTACGGGGTGATGTCGTTCCTGGTCACCCAGGGGACTCCGGACATTGCCATCCGAATGGCCCTGGGAGCGCAGCGGAGAAGCATCCTTTCGCTGGTATTTCAGCAGGGGCTCGGTCTGACGTTGATCGGGATCGCGGCAGGACTGATCGGCGCTTTGATTCTCACGCGTGCGATGGCCAGCTTGCTCTTCAACGTGGGCGCAACCGACCCCCTTACGTTCCTGGGGGTGGCGGCGTTGTTGACGCTGGTGGCGCTCGCTGCCTGCTACATTCCCGCGCGGCGCGCCATGCGCGTGGATCCGATGGTCGCGCTGCGCTACGAATAGCGCGTCACGGCTCCAAAGAAATGACTGGCTCTAACGACTTTCTTATAGGAAAAATCGTAGAGTCCGTCTGCTGGGCTTTGTTTGCGAACTCGGAGCAGGTGCCTTGCGAACTTAGCACCCAACGCTCGCCATCCTCTCACCCAAGAAAACGCCAGGAGAAACAGCATGTCCACTCATCTGCGAAACTCGTCCCGCACCCGCGTCGCCAGAGGCAGACGGATTTGCTTATTCCTGGTGGCGGCCTTACTCCCGGGCTCGGCAAAAGCGCAGGAGAGCCAGGCCCCGGCTCCGCCAGCGAATGCCGCGTACGCTAACTTGAGCGAGCAAGTGAGCGAACTGCGAACGCTGGTGCAGCAACTCCAGAAACAGGTGAGCGATTTGCAGGCCAGAGTGCCCGCGCCGCAACTGAGTGAGAACTTTGTTAGCCGGCCCGTCGCGGCGATTCTGGTCTCATCGCAACCGCAGGCAGCGCCTCAGGTGCCGCCGCACGCACAACCGGTACAACCGCTGCAACAAATCGTGCCAGGCAGCGATCCTTCACCCAAGCCGGCAGTTGTCGAAGCGCGTAATGGATACGATCTCCTCGGAGGAACCACCGTCAATCTGATGATGGACGGCTATTACGAATACAATTTCAATGCGCCGATTGGCCGCGCCAATCTTCTGCGTGCTTACGACGTGAGCAGCAATGCCTTCGGCCTGAACCAGGCGGACCTGGTCCTCGAAAACGCACCCGACCCCTCGAATGGAAAACGGTATGGCGCGCGCCTCGATTTGCAGTACGGTCAGGCCACCGAGACACTGCAGGGCAACCCGGTCAACGAACCGCGGCCCGACGTATATCGCGCCGTTTTCCAGGCTTACGGCACCTACGTGGCTCCCGTCGGCCGTGGGCTGACGCTGGACTTCGGCAAATGGGCCAGCTCCATCGGGCTGGAGGGAAACTACACCAAGGACCAAATGAACTACTCACGATCCTACTGGTTCAATTTCTTGCCGTTCTACCACATGGGCGTGCGCGCCAACTACCAGGTAAACGACCAGCTCTCACTGAACTACTGGATGGTGAACGGCACCAATCAAACCGAGCCGGTGAATGGTTACAAAGACGAACTGTTTGGCGTGAACCTGCAACCGCGCAAGAGCATCAATTGGACGGTGAATTATTATCTCGGCCAGGAGCATCCGGACTTTCAATACGAGCCGATCGGTACCCCCGGTCTGCCATCCCAGCAAGGAAATCCCTTCGCGCCCATTCCGAATCCCGCGAAAGGCAAATTGCACATCGTGGATAGTTACGTCACCTGGAATGCCGCTCCCAAGTTGAGTTTCGCTCTCGAGGGTGACTACGTCATCGAACGCCTGCAGATTTATTCGCCGGCCGTACATACCGACGGCGGCGCTGCCTACGTGCGTTACCAGCTCCTCCCGAAAGTCGCGATCGCCGGGCGCGCGGAATACGTGTCCGACGGCGGTCTCTTTAGCGGGAAGCCACAAGCACTGAAAGAAGGGACCGCGACGTTCGAATATAAGTTTAAGGACAACTTCCTGATGAAAGAGGAATGGCGCCGCGATTTTTCCAATCAGCCTTTCTTCCTCACCGATACCCTGAACCTCTTGAGCAGGGAGCAAACCACTCTCGGAATCGGCCTGGTATGGTGGTTCGGGGGAAAACAGGGCGCTTGGTAATAAAGCTCGGAACATTCCGTCTCTGCAACCCGTATCCTTATAATAAGAAGGCGAAGCCCTGCGTCGCAGCGGAGCGACGACGTATGGCCGAGGAGGATGAGTGGTGGGGACCTTTGGGACTCAGTTCAGGCAGGTGCTGCGCCGATTGGGCCGCTCGCCCTTGTTCACTGCGATCACCCTGATCACGTTGGCGGCGGGCGTCGGAGCCAACACCGTGATTTTTAGCGTGCTGGAAGGCGTGCTGCTAAAGCCGCTGCCTTACGCTCACTCGAATGACCTGGTGGGGGTGTGGCTCACCGCTCCGGGGCTGGACATCAAAGACCTGAACATCTCTCCCTCCACGTACTTCATCCTTCGCGACCAGAATCAATCGTTTGAGGACATCGGAGTTTACGAGACCGACGCATTGAGCGTGACGGGAACGGCCGAACCGGAACGGGTTTCCGCGCTGGACGTGACCGACGGATTGCTTCCGGTCCTGGGCGTCACACCAGTGCTCGGACGTTCGTTCAGCCGCGCTGACGATACGCCGGGCGCGCCAGACACGGTCATGCTGACCTACGGTTACTGGCAACACAAACTCGGCGGGGATCCCGCGGCGATCGGCCGCACTTTGATCGTGGATGGGAAGTCGCGCCAAATCATCGGAGTGCTGCCGCGAAACTTCACTTTCCTGGATATGAATGATCTGGCCCTTCTGATTCCCAGCCAATTCAATCGCGCCACATTGAAGCTGGGAAATTACAGTTTCCGTTCCGTGGCTCGCCTGAAGCCCGGCGTGACCATGGCGCGCGCGAGTGCAGACTTCGCGCGGCTGATTCCCGTTGTGCTCCGAAGTTTTCCGGCTCCGGAAGGCTTCAGCCTGAAAATATTTGAAAACGCGCGCATGGCGCCGAGCATCCGCCCGTTGAAGCAAGACGTAGTGGGCGACATCGGCGGGGTGCTTTGGCTGCTGATGGGATCGATCGCCATGGTGCTGCTGATCGCGTGCGCCAACGTGGCGAACCTGTTGCTGGTGCGCATGGAAGGCAGGAGGCAGGAATTGGCGATTCGCTCGGCGCTGGGCGCGGGCTGGAAACAAATTGCAGCGGATGTGCTATTCGAGAGCGCGATTCTTGGCGTGGCAGGGAGCGCGATCGGGCTGGCGCTGGCGTTCGGCGCGCTTCGCGCGCTGGTGGCGATGGCAGGATCGAGTTTGCCCCGCGTAAATGAAATTGGAATTGATTTGCCGGTACTGCTTTTCACTTTCTGCATTTCGCTGCTGGCCAGTTCGCTTTGCGCGCTGATTCCCGTCGTTAAATTTGCCGGCGTGCGCTCCGCAAGCGGATTGCGCGAGGGCGGCCGCGCGCTCAGCCAGACCCGGCAACAGCATCGCGCCAGAAATGTGCTGGTGGTCGTGCAGGTGGCTCTGGCGCTGGTGTTGCTAATTTGTTCGGGCCTGATGATCCGCACCTTCCGCGCTTTGACGCAGGTGCAACCGGGCTTTCACGATCCCGCCACGGTGCAGACCTTCCGCATTTCGATCCCCGAAGCGATCGTCCCCGGAACCAAGGGGGAAGACGTAACGCGATTGGAAGAAAATATTCTCCACAAGATCGAAGCCATTCCGGGCGTGTCGTCGGCAGCGTTCTCCAGCGCAATCCCGATGGCCGGAAACAATTCGAACGATCCGGTCTTTGCGCAAGACCGCGTTTATCGAGAAGGCGACCTGCCCCTGCGGCGATTCAAATTCGTATCGCCGGGATTCCTGGCGGCCGTCGGAACGCCGATGGTTGCGGGGCGAGACTTCACCTGGGCGGAGATATATGGCAAGACCCCAGTAGCGATTGTCTCTGAGAACTTGGCGCGCGAATATTGGGGCAATCCCGCGAATGCGCTCGGTAAGCGCGTTCGCGTGGCGACTGTTGATGCTTGGCGCGAAGTGGTGGGAGTTGCCGGAGACGTTCACGATAACGGCGTGAACCAGGATGCCCCGACGACTGCCTATTGGCCCATACTGATGAGCGGTTTCGAAGGCCAGGGGGCTGCCGCTCGACGCGACGTGGCGTATGCCATACGAAGTCCGCGCGCGGGTTCCGAAGCGTTTTTGACTGAAGTGCGCCAGGCGGTATGGTCTGTGAACGGCAACCTTCCGCTCGCCGACGTTTACACCATGGAACACTTCTACAAAATGTCCATGGCTCGCACATCGTTCACGTTGGTGATGCTCGGCGTTGCCGGCGGGATGGCGTTGCTGCTTGGGGTGGTAGGCATCTACGGCGTGATCGCGTACTCGGTTTCACAACGGCGCAGGGAGATCGGCATTCGCATGGCGCTCGGCGCGCAACAGCAAAGCGTCAGTGGCATGTTTGTCCGGCAAGGACTATCGCTGGCCGTCGTGGGAGTTGCGTGCGGGCTGGTAACCGCGATCATCGTGATGCGTTTCATGTCCGCGGTGCTGTTCAAAGTAAATCCGGTTGACCCGTTGACCTACCTGGCGGTATCGATGGGCATCGTTGCAGTTGCATGCCTGGCCAGTTACTTGCCGGCCCGCCGCGCGGCCACGGTTGATCCCATTGAGACGCTCCGCGCGGAGTAGTGAACGAAGCATTTCGTTCGAAACGATTGCCGCTACCGCTTAGCGGCCTGGCGCGGTGGCTTTCGGCTTCGGAGCAAAACGGCTGTCGCTGATCTCTGGCGCACCGTCGACGCGGGACTTGTGTGGCACGCCAGTTTCTTTTCCGGCCGCGCTTGAGCTTTGCGTCGCGCCAGCCGCGGTCGCCGTCGGCTTTGCGATGGTCACGGCCGGCGCTTGATTCGCAGTTCCTCTCAATTCCTTTTCGGCGGCCAGCCAGTCCTCGACGTCCATACCATCGCCGCCACCGCGTCCGATGAATAGTTCGTGCGCTCGTTTCTCGATCTGTTCCCGATTAGGTTGTTTGCTCTCCGGCATTCCACAACTCCTTGATAAGCGTTAACGATACAAATCAGTTTGAACGCGGCGTTGGCGCCGCCGCTATACCGCCTTTCCTGTATTTCGTCCCGGACTGGGTTGGCGGATTTAAGGCAACATTGAACTGCAAGCGGCGATTCATCGGCGAGCGCGGCTTGTATAATAAGAGGATGCTTTGGCAGCAGCCTGTCTCGGAAAGCTTGAGGATTC
Source organism: uncultured Acidobacteriota bacterium (assembly GCA_963725655.1). Taxonomy (GTDB): domain Bacteria; phylum Acidobacteriota; class Terriglobia; order Acidiferrales; family UBA7541; genus CAVRXT01. The sequence continues at coordinate 498,706 of CAVRYY010000003.1, forward strand.
CCACGCCGGTGATCGCGGTGCAGCTCGCTGCGTCGCTGTGCATCGGCATGCTGGTGGGCATCGAACGCGAATGGGCGAACAAAGAATTCGGCCTGCGAAGTTTCGCGTTTGTTTCCGTGCTGGGAATGCTCAGCGCGCACCTGCCCACTCCGCTAGCCACCGTGGCATTTGTCGGTGTGCTGCTGCTGTTGGCGGCGTCGGACGTCCGGAATTTCCTAGCTGCGCGGCCGCCGGAGGTGACCACTTCGATGGCGGTGCTGCTGGTGTTTGTGGCCGGCTATCTGGTAGGCATCGGCCACGTTTTTACGCCAGTGGCAGGAGCGATCGTCATCACCATGCTGCTCGCATGGAAGCTCGAGCTGCAGAAATTTGCCGGCGGGCTAAGCCTGGAGGAAATTCGCAGCGCGGCGCTACTTGGGCTGATCGGCTTCGTCATCTACCCGATCATGCCGGATCGTTTCGTGGATCCCTGGCAATTGATCAACCCGCGGGCCGCGTGGGTGATCGTGATTGTAATTGCCGGCATTGGATTTGCGAACTACGTCCTCCTCAAGCTGTATGGTACCCACGGCATCTATCTAAGCGGGTTTTTGAGCGGCCTGGTGAACAGCACCGCCGCTGCCGCTGAATTGGCAAAGCCGCTGGGAGCGGGAAGCACGTCGCCGGGCGTCGCCGTCGCGGCGCTGCTGCTGATCATCGTGGCGATGTTTGCGCGCAACCTGGTAATCCTTGCGATTTTCTCACCGGCTGCGGTAGCCAGCGCCGCCGCGCCATTGGTGGCTATGGCACTGGGCGCGCTGGTTCTGGTGCGCCGCTCGCGGGCGCGCGCGGGAGACAACCCCACCGAGATTCACCTGGAGTCGCCGGTTTCGATCGCGCACGTGCTGAATTTTGCCGCGCTGTTCGTGTTGATTCAGGCGATCTCAACGCTCGGCGAACGCCACCTCGGCAAGTTCGCGTTTCTCGGCGTGAGCATCCTGGGTGGCCTGGTAAGCAGTGCCAGCACCACGGCCGCCGCCGCAAACATGGTGGCGCACGGGCAATTGCAGCCGGGCTTGGCGGGAACGGGCGTAGTGTTGGCCTCGCTCTCGAGCGCCCTGGTGAATCTTCCGATTATCCAGCGCCAAGCGCGCAACCCCGGATTAACGCGCCGCTTGGCGACGCTGACCGTAGCGCTAGCAGCTCTCGGCGTAGCCGTGCTGCTCCTCCGCGAGTATCACTGGCTGCTCAAGATATAGTGCGCCGGCGCGCGGCTGCCGCATACGACCCCTCCGTCCGATTAAGCGCTTACCCACTCGAACTGGCTGGTGGCTGAAAACCACCACGGCTGCTCGAAAAACACCATCAAACCCTGTCCCACGGGCAATCACCCTCCGCGCTGGCGTCATTTATAGTACTGAAAAGAAGCGCCTTACGTCATTCCGGCGGTCGGGGGCGGGTTTGGCCACCCCATTGCAATGTACCTATGCGTGCAGTTGAGATCGGGATCGCAGGACGATCTCAGAAGGGGAACCAAGATGAAATACTTCCGAGTTCTAGCATTACTTGGCATTTGCCTGGCGTCGGCCTCTTACGCCAGCGCCCAGCGGTTGGCGGTCGGCATCGGAGTGGGAGGACCGGGCTACGTGGCTGGACCTCCGGCGTGCGCTTATGGCTACTACGGAGATTACCCGTACGCCTGCGCGCCTTACGGTTACTACGGGCCTAGCTATTTCTCCGGCGGCCTCTTCATCGGGGCTGGTCCGTGGTTCCACGGCGGATTTTACGGACGCCCAGGCTTCTACGGCCGCGGCGGATTCTATGGTAACCGCGGCTTCTACGGCCGTCCCGGAGTTGGAGTGCGCGGTGGAGCAGGCTTCGGCGGGCGCGGACCGGTTGGCGGCTTTCACGGCGGAGCAGTAGCTCACGGTGGAGCAGGCTTCCATGGTGGTGGCGGGTTCCACGGCGGAGGCGGGCACGGTGGTGGTGGCCGCAGGTAAATATCTTCCCCAGCCAACGGAGAGACACGAACGGCCGGCAGCGCAAACTGCCGGCCGTTTTGTTTTGGTGCAGGAATCAGGAAGTTCCGCTGCCCGATCCCGGATTCTTGAGTGCGCTGAACTCTAGAACGTGAACTTCCCGGCGATTTGTACCTGCCTTGCGCCGGTGGTGCCGTCGTTTTGCCCCACTTGCGAAGTGGAGTATCCAAACTCGGGAGCGCCCACCGTGTTGACCGCAGGCTTTGCAAACTGCACCCGGTTGAATAAGTTGTAGAACTCAAAGCGCAGCTGGAAATGAACGCGGTCGCCGAGCGCCATGGTCTTGGCCAGATCCGCATCCCAGTTGTTGATGCCCGGGCCGTAATACTGATTACGCCCGACGTTAGAGGGAATCCCAAAGGGTATTGGAATACTGCCATCCTCGGGGTTGAACGCGGCCGGATTGAACCCGGTAAAGACCGGGGCGCTGGGCACTCCCGGGGATGGATTGGGCGGCGCGGTATGCAGGATGCTGCGATCGACGATGGTGGCGCGATCGGCAACTCCGGTGTGCAGCGTATCCTGTGTTCCGAAAATGTCGTACGGCAAGCCGGTCTGCCACGAGGCTATGCCACTGACTTCCCATCCCTCCATCACCCTCCCCACGATGCCCTCTGCCCAATGATCCTTGCCGCGTCCGAGGTTCGGCTGGTAGACAAAATTGATCACCCCGCGATGGCGTGTATCGAATCCCGAGTTTCCTTTCTCGCGACTCAGGGCGTAGGAGTCGACTGGGAAAGAGCCATTATTGACGGTGGGGAAGAGCGGATCCGAAGAATCGTCTAAAGCATGCGCGTAGGTGTACGAGCCCTGAATCCGCAAACTGCGTAGAGCCTGCTCGGTGGCCTGAAGTTGAAGACCGTCGTACCAGGATTTTCCGGTGGTCTGGTCCGTGAAGGCGTGGCCGAACGCATTGTTGTTCACCGCATCGAACGGCAAAAAGCCTGCCTCTTGGCCGAAGTACAGATCGCCGTATTCCAGGTCCTCCGGAGGTATACCTTGAGCGAGCAACTGCGACACGAGTTGCGGTTGCGGAGGATTACCGTCTACCACCCGCAAGATCCGCGTCCCGTGATTGCCGACGTAGTTGGCTTCCAGGCTCAAATTCCGCTGCACCTGCCGCTGGAAACCGAAGTTCCAGGTGACCAGGCTGGGCGGCTTGATATTGGGATCGAAGAGATCGGGGAACAGGTTGGCGCCTTGCACCACCACGGGATTAGGAACTAACTGAGGTGGCAGCGGTTGATTCTGAAGCTGCGCACCTGGCGCTGGGCCATAAGTGAGCACGGGTTCGTTAGCGAAACTGGGCTGGAACGGCGGGTTGCCGCGCGCGTCTTCCACCAAGTTGCCGTAAACGCGGTCGCTGAACATGCCTACTCCACCGCGAATCGAGGTGCGGCCGTTCTTGAATGGATCCCACGCAAAGCCCAGGCGTGGTTCGAAGACATGATAGTAACTCTTGAAAAGTTGATGGTCCGTCCCGGGCCCCACGGGTGAGAACGTAAATGGCGCAGGACCGCTGGAGTCCTGGAATAGATTGCTCAAAGTATGGCTCTCTTCGTAGGGCACGCCGTAGTATTCCCAGCGCAGACCGTAAGTCAGCGTTAGATTCGACCGCACCTTCCAGGAGTCCTGCCAATATAGACCCAGCTCGTGCTGGCGGAATCGCAGATTGTCGTTAACTACCCGGTCTCCGGAGCTATTGAAAAACTGAACCTGGGTGCCTTCCGCGACCAGGCCGAGCAGAGCGCTCACCTCATCTTCCAGCAGGTTGTTATCGATTCCAGGGTTGAGGGCGGCTTGATTCAGCGCGGGAATACCGTAGCTGGTAAAGATATTGAAGGTGAGATTCTGGCGCGCACTGAAATCGGTAAAATTGTTGGAGTACACATCGCGGAATTCGGCGCCCCATTTGAAAGTGTGGCTCTTCAGCACCTTGGTCATGTTGTCGATGGTCTGGTAGGTCCCGGATTGGCCCCCGCTCTGGGGCGAATTATTGGGCTGGGGGCACCCGAAGGACGCGAATATTGGAAGTTCGTAGTCCGCGCCGCGGCCCTCCTTATCCACCAAGCCGACGCTATCAAATTCGGGAATGCCGGAACAGCCGTAGAAAAGATTGAGCCGGTTTCCGCCGAAGCGCAATTCGTTGGTGAACGTGGAACCCAATGTAGAGGTCAAGCCGAGGGCGAACCCCTGGGTGCCCTGATGCGATGGCGTGGCGCCTAGTCCATTCGGGAGGGTGTCGCTGTGAAATGGATTGGGGTCGGCGAACCAGTTGTAAATATAGCGAGCGAACAGGTTGTTATTGGCGCTCAGCTTATGGTCGATCTTGATGGTTGCGTCTTCGTCCTTCTCCCGTGATTCGCTGGGAAAGTAAAGAGTGCCGGTAACGCCATCGCCGCTGAGGCTGTTGGGGTTGGGATAGTAAGTGAAGATCTTCTGGATCATGGGATCCAACCCCACACCAGTGCCATTTTGCCCGGCACCGGCGGTCGTGACGTTGATGGACTGGGTGGCGCCGGTGGTCAGGTTGGTGTAGTCGAAGATGCCGGTCTTGAAGGCGGCAGTTGGCACAATGGAATTATTGGTGACGGTGGTGACGAAGCGGTCGCCCTGATAGTTGATAAAGTAAAAGGTCTTGTCTTTTATGATCGCCCCGCCTAGAGACGCGCCGTACAGATTGCGGACATAAGGATCCTTCGGGGCCACGTCTCCGGTAAGCGGATCGAGGGCGTGGTTAAAGTAGTCGCGCGCGCCGAGCGCATCCCAGCGGCCAAAATAGAAAGCATCACCGTGAAAATCATTGCTTCCGCTGCGGGTGACAACGTCGATGATCGCGCCGTTGTTGCGGCCATATTCCGGCGCAAAATTATTGGTGAGGACACGGAATTCCTGGGTGGAATCCGGATTTTGGGCGGTGGCGCCGCCCAGGTTGCCGGGAACGTCGGAATCGTTGTTGTCCGCGCCATCCAGCATGAAGTTGTTGTTGCGCTCACGCCCACCGTTCACGGAAACCCCGCCCATCCCATCCGATTGGGTCACCCCTGGCCCCAGCAGCACGAGCTGGTAGGGGTCGCGGAGAATCAGCGGCAGCTCGGTTATCTGCTCGCGTTCGACCACACTGCTCAGCGTCGCGCTTTCAGTGTCCACCGTGGTCACTGCATTGGAAGTGACTTCCACCGAGGTGGAGATCGCTCCGACTTCAAGCTTGGCGTCCAGGGTGAGGTTTTGATCGACGGTCAAGGTCACCTTTTCGAATTTGAGGACGCTGAATCCGGCTTTGGTCAGCGTGAAGGTGTACACCGACGGGGCAAGATTGGTGATGGTATAGGCGCCGGTGTCAGTACTCTGAGCGCTGCGTTCGATGCCAGTGGCCAGGTTCGTTGCCGTAACGGTGACGCCGGAGACAGCGGCGTGCGAGCTGTCCAGTATGGTTCCGCTCACTCGCGCGGTTTGCGCTTGAAGCGGTGGCGCCATCCCCAGAGCTGCCAGCACGACTGCTGCTGATGCAATCCTCACCCATAGCTTTGCGTGGAACATGTGGCCTCCGGCGATTGCCCCGAATCGGGGATTAAAGGAAGCAATGCACCCGAAGCACAGAACTCCGGTAAATCGTAGTCACACGGCAAAATTATTTCTAAACGTCCAAAGCACTGATTACATTCATGAAAAGGCGCGTCATGAAACGAATGGCCGCGTTTCGAGGGCTGGGGAAATATATTTGCGCCCCAAGTATTCGAATAAATGAATATTCGGCGCATTCGACCTACCGTTATTCGGATTGTCGGGATTCAATCGTTAATAGAGTTGCTGCGTGGAGGAGTTCTTCGGCAAAGGCGTCAATTTGTAGCCAGTTAACTCGCTGTTTTCTTGTTAGCTGGGGATTCGGGTGCGGCGATGGGCGTTGCGTCGTCCGAGTCGCCTATTGGTGTGACGTGCGCAATGAAGCGGTATCCCTGGCGGGGAGCTGTTTCGATGTAAAACGGATTGCTCGGAGAATCGCCAAGCACCCGGCGCAGGCTGCTCAGCGCGGTGTTGAGGTTGGCGTCAAAATCTACAAACGTATCCTCGGGCCAAAGCCGCTGGCGCAACTCCTCGCGGTGAACCAAGTGTCCGGCGCGCTCCAGCAGCAGAGCAAGAACGCGGAACGGCTTTTGGTGCAGCTTCAACTTTAGACCCCGCCGGCGCAGCTCACCCTCGGCCAAATCGACTTCGAACCCTCCGAAGCGAAGACGTTGCATGGACGGACACCCCAGTTCCCACAGCATTGGAGGTTTAGACGGCGCTCGCGGGGGTTCGGTATCAACGCGGAACCGATTTCTTTCTCCTGCGGCTTCGCGAGGCTGGGGGTAGGGATTCGCCATCCCGAATCTCTTCAGCGAGATTTCCAGGACGCCCGAACTGTTGTTAATCTGAGGCAGCGAATAACGGATGGCTGCTTAGAAAATAATGCCATCGCCAGACGCCGCACCGTCGTGAAGGGGAGGCTAGAAGTGGTGACTGAAACCATTTACCGAAATCGGCGGGGCGCCAGCGTCGAGAACGAAAACATTCGCGTCACGGTGACGGCGGAAGGCGGACACGTTGCCGAAATCTTTCACAAAGGCACCGGCATCAACCCGCTGTGGACGCCGCCGTGGCCTTCCATCGAGCCTTCCACGTACAGCCGCGCCGCTCATCCGGAATATGGCGCGAGCGCCGAAGCCTACCTTCTCGCCGGCATTCTGGGCCACAACATTTGCCTGGATACATTTGGTGGACCGAGTCCGGAGGAGTTTGCCGCCGGAATACCGGTTCACGGCGAGGGGTCGGTGGCGCCTTACGCGCTGAACGTGGGCCCACAATCGATTTCTTTGCGAGCGACGCTGCCGCTGGCGCAACTCCAATTCGAGCGGGAGATTCACCTGGCCAAAAATGGGATGGTGATCCGCTTTGCGGAGAGCATCGAAAACCTCTCCGGTAGCGACCGTCCGATTGCCTGGACGCAACACGTCACGCTTGGTCCGCCATTCTTGGAGCGTGGCAAGACCCAGTTCCGCGCGCCGGCCACTCGATCGAAAGTGATTGATTCCGATTTCACGGACGGACGCGGAGCGCAAAAGCGCGGCGCGGAGTTTAATGGGTTTCTTTGCCCGCACAAGGACGGCGGAGTGATCGATCTGCGGGTGTACCCAAGCGAGGCCGTTTCGGGCGGCTTCACCACGCACTTGATGGACACCGCTCGCGAGCATGCGTACTTCGTGTCATGGTCGCCTGCCAGCAAAGTGGTATTCGGCTACGTCTGGAAGCGCGCGGACTTTCCCTGGCTCTGCCGGTGGGAAGAGAACCACCTGCGCGCGCATGCGCCCTGGAACGGCCAGGCACTGACCTGCGGAATGGAATTTGGCGTGTCACCCACTGTGGAATCACGCCGCGAAATGGTCGCCCGCGGGAGTCTGTTCGGCGTGCCTGCATTTCGGTGGGTTCCCGCAAAGGCGCGGGTGAACGTGGAATACTGCGCATTTATCGGAGTTGCCGATGCGATTCCCGAGTCGGTTACTTGGGACGGGCGCGAATCCGTTCGACTCGAATAATTCCATCTGAAGCGCTTCCAATTCAGGGAAGCATCACCGGATGGCTAACTCGCCGGATCGCATTGCCGGTTTGCGATTTGGGCCGCACCAATGTGAGAATGGCTATATGCGAAAACCACTTACTATAGCGGGAACATTATTGTTTGCGGCCGGAACGATCGTGCTGGGGAGCGCGGTGGCGCAACAGACTCCGAATCCCACACCGGCTCCTGCCGCTGCGGCAAGTCCTCAAACTGCCACCGCGCCGAAGGCTCACCCCACAGCGGCGAAAACAGCGCCCGCTCTGGTGCTGAAAACCGAGAAAGACAAGATCAGCTACGCCGCTGGAGCGGATATGGGCCGCAGGGTCCGCACCGGCGCGGTGGAACTGGACAACAAAATTTTGCTTCAGGCATTTCGGGATTCGCTGGCGAACCGCAAGCTGCTGATGACCGACGATGAAATAAAGACCACACTGACGTCGCTCCAAGCGGATATGCGGAAAAAACAGGAGGAAAAGATGCAACAGCTGGGGGAGACCAATAAGAAGGCAGGAGAGGAATTTCTGGCGGCCAACAAGACCAAAGACGGTGTGGTCACTCTGCCCAGCGGGTTGCAATACAAGATTCTGACGGCGGGTACCGGCCCCAAGCCGACCCTCTCGGATTCCGTTGTCTGCAACTACAAAGGCACGCTGCTGGATAACACCGAATTCGACAGTTCCTACAAGCGCGGGCAGCCGGCCACCTTCCCGGTAGGGGGAGTGATCAAGGGCTGGACTGAAGCGTTGCAACTGATGCCGGTGGGATCGAAGTGGCAGCTTTTCATTCCGCCGGACCTGGCGTACGGCCCGCGCGGCTCGGGTCCAACGATCGGACCGAGCTCCACGCTAATTTTTGAAGTGGAACTGATCTCGATCAAGGGCAAGTAAGCAGCGGCCGGGCGCGGTGGTGAACCATGGGCCGCGAGATATCTGGCTTACCGCGCGGCGCAACCCACGATTCGATGCGGGTCGCGCCGCGGCTTTCCCCGCTTCTACCTTCTTCGTTGGCGCCTTTCCGCGGCTGAGTCTGTCTTCAGTAGCTCACTAAAACGTATACCGTGTCGGCATACGGCGCCTCGGCGTATTCGAACGTACCGTCGGTTCGGACCGACGAAATCCGGCCATAGATCGTGTAGTCGTGATAGCAGGAAGATGAATCCAGCACCATGCTGTCGGTGACTGTAGCGGTGCCATTGTGGCCGTCACCCCAAACCTGGCGGTGGTTTCGATCCGAATACAGATTATAGATCAGGGCATTCTTGCCCCGGTTCATGGTGCGCGCCACGCTGGGACCGGAGCCGGCGGTGAGAGAAATCGTATATTTCACCTCGGCGCCTTTTGTGCCGGTGCAGGTTACCCGCAGCCTGGACATGGTGTCCCGCACGTTGCCGTCGATCTCGACGAAGGTCCCGAAACTTACTTCGCTGGTGCTCACGCTGCATTGCACCACACCCGCATACGCGCGCTCGCTGCCCGCCACGGTAGCGAGAAATAAGATCAGCGGCAGCGCGCGTAGATATGAACATTTCATTTTTTTGCCGCGCAAACCAACGGCCCGATGCGCGGTAGCGGCTCGTCGGACTGCGGCTTTTCCACCACCACTTCGCACTCACCATCGGTTAGCTTTGCTTTCACGCGCGCCGGATACGAAATCTGCGGCAGAAACACTTCGCCGTTCATCGCCACGTCGTAGGTATCCTTGCTGCCGGCGACGGCGATCTCGGTTCCTGCCGGCAAACTCTTTTGGTTGGCGTCCTGCAGGACCAACAACGCGCCGGTCAAATGGACGGCGGTAAACTTCACGCACACCCCGCTCCGCGATTTGGGGATCAGGGTTTTTTCTTCCAGATCGAGCCCCAAACTGATGGGCACGCCCTCGTCATCCAGGCGCACCACATTGTCTTCATAGGCGGCCAACTCCGGCAGCAAGGCCACACCGCTGGCGTTGGTTCGCGCCACCAGATGATTGTTGGCGTAGACGTTGATTCCGGCGCCTCCCGGCACGTCTACAATGCCAAAACTCTCGGTAATCGGCCGCGAGGTCAGCAAATGCCCATCCGCAAAGACCAGGGCGGAATTCTCCTCCATTGCAAACGCCGCGTGGCCGGAAGCCAGATTGAACTCGATATCGTACTGACCGCTGTTGTTCTGGTAGGAGACTCGCGCATCGTCCTGCGCGCCGGGGCCTGCCTCGGCGTGAAAGTGGTAGGCATACCCGGTGCCTACCGGCACTTGCTGGGTTACGTCGGCGGCCACCGGGGCCGCGCCACCGCCGGCGTTGGAACTGACGGTGGCCATGCGGCGAGCTCCAACGGGGATTACCAATCCCACGCTGGCTAATATCGGACGCGGGCTGCCGGCGAGATAATTCACGCCCGCGGTCAGGTAAGCGGTCTGGTGAACTCGCCGGTTCCATGAGGCATTGGCGGAGGTGAAATTCTTCAGCGAGCGATTTTGTTGGTTCATGTATCCGAAATTTATCGATGACGCGCTGCTCAGCAGGAACGACAGCTGGCCTTGCGAGGTGAGTGCAGTGGATCTTTGATTTGGGGTCGATCCGAGCTGCTGAAAATTCCGGGTGGTTGCCTGCACGTTCGCTGAAAACGCATAGCGGCGTTGTTGTCGCTGGAAAATCCCATACCACAGCGCGCCCTGGCCGTACACCTGGTCGTTGCTGAAAGCCCAACCGCCGCTCATCACCCCCACTCCGTGCCACCCGTAGTCGAGCCCGGTTCCGGCGGTCTGGCGCGCTTGCAGAATTTCTGCGTGTCCATCCCAGGTTAGCTGCTGGGTGATTCCGCGGCTATCGGTGGCGGCGAAAAACCACGGGCCGTAGTCGTCGCTTCGGGTTCCAAAGTCGTTGCGCAAGAATCCGCCTTCGTAGGTGTAGGCGCTGGTGCCTTGCGGCAGCAGCTGTGTGGAGAAAATGAAGCTCTGATCGACCACGTGTTGGCGCCCCATGACGTCGGTAACCACCATGCTCAAGTCACCCTGCGCGCCGATCGCCGGAATGTTCTGAATGGCGAAGGGCCCCGAGTCCACGTCGGCATGCATGATCTTGACGTTGCTCTCGTAAATGTCGATGGTCGATGCTACCGCTGCGGTGCCGTTGATGGAGGGGAGCACGTACGGTTCCACGTTGGGCTGTATGCTGAATTTGGATGCCCAGCGCACCCCGGTGTAGTTGACCGGCCGATCCCAGGGGGTGGAGGCGCTGGTGTCATCTCCGATTGTCAGCGCCGCGACGCGGTCTGGAAACTCACTGACGAATTGCGTGGTGAGGCGCGTCGCGGAATAGGAATCCCCGGTGCCGTGCACCGCGAGCTGGTTTGTGAATATTCCGGCATTGCTGGAGACCCCCGCCTCGATCACCCCGGAGATTCCCATGCCACTGTCTTGCACCTCCGTAAAGCGCAGGTCGTGATTCACAAACAGGCCGAGGTTGGCGCTGGCCTCGCCGCTGGAATGCCGCGCCCCCGAAACGATGGTCATCTGATACGACGATGCCGGCACGGCGATCGAGAGCAGCTGCCGCCCGGGATCGAATTGGCATATCGCACCGGGCACATCGTTCAGTGGCAGATATTCGTTGCCGGCCACCCGCATCGCGCCTTTTGCCGGGCGCACCAGCCTCCATTCGTTGAACGACTCTGCCGGTGCAAAGAACCGGCCGGTCTGCAGCTGCAAGAGCTGCGCGGAGTCCGATACGATTTTTCCGTTGAGCCGCACCGCAACGATCAATTCGCTCGGGGCCGTTTGCGATTCGCTGTGAGGCGCTGGCGCTGCACTCGATGGCGGCGCGTCTCCCGGCGCTGCTTGAGCACCGCTAACCGGGGTCGGGGCCAGTAGCGCGGCCAGCGCGGCGATGCTAGCGATGCTTGACGACCAACACTTCATTGATGTCTCCAGCATCGGTGCTGGCGGCCACCGCGATCTGCGTCGCGCCTCTTACTTCCGGCTCATTGCAGTTCCATTCCAGCTTCTCTTGCGGTAACGCGTACTGGTTCACGGTTCGCATCGTCTTGCGGTCGCCATTGGTCAGTTGCAGCTGGGTAAACTGGACGTGCGAGGTTCCGTGGTTCTCGGCGCTAATGGTTACCGAACCATCGTCTTCGAGCCGGGCCTCCCAGGAAACTTTGGCGATGGTTAGCGGAGTTTCACGCATGAAAATCGGCACGCTGATTCGCAGAACGGTGCGCGCACCCGAAAAACCGGGCGGGAGCCGCCCCGGCACTTCCGACAAGATCAAGCGGTAGGATTTTTCCACGGTGTCGAATTGCTGGGTCCTGGGCCCGAGCCGAATCACTTGCGCGCCGTGGGGCGCTACCGTGAAGATCGGCGGGTTAAGCACAAAGTCATCCACTTGGGCGTAGGCCTGCTTGGCATCCTTCAAGCTCCACTTCATCACCGCGGCCTGCACCGTGAGGGGCTCGCCGCTTTCGTTGCTGATCTTCAGAGCGGCGCTACGTTTGTTGGGCAATATCTCGATGCGGACGGGTTGGACGTTGAACGAACTGGGGAGCGCGCTCGGCGCTAAAAAAAGGGCGATCAGGAAGATCGATATCCGGGCCACCACCGTCCTAGGGTGTGACATTATTGCTCTCCTGTACGTCTCTTTCGAATTTAGTTGCATGGCCGGCTGGGCGGCTGGAGCAAACCAAAATCGGTAGCGAGTAACGCGGCGCGCACCCACTACCGATTGCTTGGTCTGAGTTTCGTTGTTGGTGTGCTTTCTCTTCGGTTAGAACGTCACGGTGACGGTGACGGTGTCGGAGTAGGAGCCCGGTGCGGCGTTTTGCCCACCCGGAACCTGGCCGTAAACCAGAATCGGCGTCGAGGTCGCGCCGGTGCCGGTAATTCCGATTCCGGTAGACCCCCACGGATTGCTGCGCGCGCTGTCGGAGTAGAGAAAATACGCCAGCACCGAAGCTCCACTCCGCATCTGGCGAGCTGGTACGGTAGCGGTCGAGGCGCCGGTGGGATCCAGCCCCTGGTCCAGAGTGAGTGTTCCGGTCAAGCCGTTGCTGCACGTGTCGGTGATGCTACCGCTTGCGTTCAACGGGCTGGACGCGTTGGCCACGATGGGATCGTAGGACCCGAAGCTCACCGATGAGGTGGTCAAGCTGCAAACGGCGCCGACGATCGCAGTGACGCTCAGCGGTGTGGTCACCGTGGTAGCCTGTGCTGGCGGCGTGGGCACCGCAAGCATGGTTACCAACAGTGCCGTTCCAATGGCTATACTTTTCTTAATGTTCATTTCGATTGTCTCCTGTGGGTGACCTGTTAGGAACTGTGTCACGGGCAGGCTAATTGCAATCGGCCTGCCAACGTTCGGCCCTTCTAGGCCGCATGTACTCTGCTTGAATCTAATTTCTCGTAAAATGTGTGCGCAGTTGTGCGCCACTCTTTAAGCGATCATCAGGTGCGCAAACACTCATTAGAGTCCGGCGATACATGTTCCACTCTTCCGCGGCTTCCTGTTCGCCGGCACACTAGTTATGCAAGCAATCTCTTATTTCCGCGCGCGCTGGACCTTGCGCCCGCGAATGTGCTGAAATACCCGGCGGGAATATTAAAACGTAACCTTTCGGGTGGGGCCTTCGTCTGGCTTTACAGGTCGCCCGCGTGCCGGTTGACCACAAACTCTAATTTCATTCGCATCTTCACGCGGGAAAAAAGGATCTTCATGTCACTGCGCTCGATCGGTTGTTGGCTGCTGGCGATAACACAACTATTTCTGCCGATGGCCGGGCAGGCTCAGGAGGCGGCCACCCCGGCCTCTGTGCGCATCTCCGGGTACGGAACGCAGTCGGCGGCCGCCGAGGGCGCCCGGGAGAAACAATTCCGTGACGCTGTGGCGGCCGACAACATCCGCGAAAACATGCGCCGATTGAGCGCGCGCCCCCACCACGTGGGGTCGCCCTACGACAAGGACAACGCCGAATGGATTCTGGCGCGATTCAAAGAATGGGGATTCGATGCACACATCGAATCCTTCAACGTGCTGTTCCCCACGCCCAAGGACCGGGTGGTGGAGCTGCTTGGACCAGCGCCATTTCGAGCCAAGCTGCAGGAGCCAGCGGTTGGCGTGGATCCCACGTCCGACCAAACCTCGGAACAGCTACCCACCTACAACGCCTACTCCGCGGATGGCGACGTTACCGCTCCGCTGGTGTATGTGAACTACGGAATCCGCGAGGACTACGAGCAACTCGACCGCCTAGGAATCTCCGTGGCGGGGGCCATCGTGATTGCGCGGTACGGCGCGGGATGGCGCGGCACCAAGCCCAAAGTGGCGGCCGAGCACGGCGCCGTTGGATGCATTATTTATTCCGACCCGGAGGGTGATGGCTACCACCGCGGCGATGAATATCCGGCGGGAGGCTGGCGGCCCCGCGAAGGTGTGCAGCGCGGGAGCGTGATGGACACCGATTATCCCGGCGACCCGCTCACTCCGGGCGTGGGCGCCACCGCCGATGCCAAGCGCCTGGCCATCAAAGAGGCGACCACCATCACCAAGATTCCGGTGCTTCCGATTTCCGACGCCGACGCTCTGCCGTTGCTTTCCGCGCTCAGCGGCACGGTAGCGCCGGAAAACTGGCGCGGGGCGCTGCCGATCACCTATCACATCGGGCCCGGCGCGGCGAAAGTGCACCTGAAGGTCGCCTCCAATTGGGACATCAAACCAATTTACGACGTGATCGCGACGATCCACGGATCGGATCGCGACGCTCAGTGGGTGCTTCGCGGCAACCATCATGACGCGTGGGTGAATGGCGCGGATGATCCGATATCCGGCCAGTCCGCGATGCTGGAAGAAGCGCGGGTCCTCGGCGAGATGCACAAACAGGGCTGGACTCCCAAGCGATCGATCATCTATTGCGCGTGGGATGGCGAGGAGCCCGGATTGCTGGGTTCCGTGGAGTGGGTGGAAACCCATTTAAGTGAATTGCAAAAGCACGCCGTGGCGTATATCAATTCGGACAGCAACGAGCGAGGGTTTCTCAACGCCGGCGGGACGCAGGACTTGCAAAGGGTGGTCAGCAGCGTAGCGCGCGACGTCGTGGATCCGGAAACGCATGTGTCGGTGCTGCAACGAAGGCGGCTGGCGGAAATCGCTCACGCAAAAAACGCCGAGGAGCGTGGCGCGATTCGCCGCGAAGCCGATCTGAGTATCGAAGCTCTGGGAGACGGATCGGACTACACTGCGTTCCAGGATTTTGCCGGCATCTCCACGCTGGATTTTGAATTCGGCGGGGAAGACCAGGGCGATCAGTATCATTCCATTTACGATGATTTTTACTGGTACACCCATTTCGCGGATACCGATTTTTCTTACGAACGCGCCTTGGCCCAGGTGGCCGGCACTACCATGATTCGCCTGGCGGACGCCGACTTGATCCCGGTCGACTACGCCCCGCAAGCCGAGGCCATCGCCAAATACGAATCCGAACTCGAGCAGCTACTGAAGGACCAGCAAGACGAAGCTACCGAGCGCAACCTGGAATTGCAGGAAGGCGTGTTCACCGCCACCGCGGACCCTCACAAAACCTACGTGCCGCCTCCCGCCGAGGCGGTGCCGCCGTTCATGAATTTCACGCCGATGAAAAACGCCATTGAACTTCTCAAGAAGAGCGCCGAGCGCTATTCGAAGGCGCTCGCGGCTCTGCAAGCGGACAATGCTCCGGCGCTTTCGCCGCAGTCCCTGGAACCGGTCAACGCGGATCTGCTCCGGATTCCGCGTTTATTCCTGAACGAAAAAGGCCTTCCGGAACGCCCGTGGTTTAAAAACCAGATCTACGCGCCCGGTGCGTACACCGGTTACAGCGCCAAGCCGGTAGCGGCGGTCCGCGAGTATATGGATCAAAAAAAGTGGAAAGAAGCCGACGCCCAAATTCCCCAGGTGGCGCAGGTGATCGAAAGCGTCGCCGCAGGAATCAACAAAGCCGCCCAGGACTTGGAGGCCGCCACCGCGCAGAAACACTAGTGCATGTGCTCGATTCGGCGGCTTGGACGCGAGCGCCAGCCGCCGCGTTCGCTGCTGGGTGTGCCCACACCGCCCGCAAAAGACGCTTGGCTAGCGATTAACGGTGCGCAGGTAAGAGTCGGTCTTGTTGATCCAGTCCTCGCGCGGGGGATTGAAAATATCCAGATCGACGGTGTCTTCCAGTGCCAGCGCTTCGTGCGGCATGTTCGGGGGAATGCATAGCACTTCGCCGGAGCGCACTACGATTTCGCGGCCGTCGAGCCGGAATTGCAACGCTCCGTCCAGGACGTACGTAATCTGTTCGTTCATGTGAGAATGAAGTGGGACGATCGAGCCTTTCTTCATCAGTATGCGCGCCACCATCACAGATTCGCCCACCACATGCTGGCGCTGCAGGAGCGGATTCAACTGTTCGAGCTCGACGTCTTGCCAACGGGTATATTTCAGCATGGAATCCCCCGGGAATTTGAGACGCTATTGCTGCGGACATCTTAGCCGAAGTGGCGCCCGTTTTGTGCCCGGTGAGTAACCGAAGGGCGGCCGGGAACGTCCCATGTGCAGTGGAAGGTGAGTTGAATGCGTGGTTTAGCAGCCATGTGGATCATTCTGGAATGGGTTACCCGCACGGGGAAATACGGCACGCGCTAGCAACTAATCGCCCGCTGGTGCGTTCTAACGTAGCAAATGTCCCTTCAGGGCCAAGGAGGCTGGCACGAGCTACACTGCAGGTGATTTCGCCGGGCGGACCGAATTGCTTATAGCTATTCTATGCACCGCAGTTTGGTTCTCGTAATTGCAGGATCGGCCGCCCGAAAGCGCCAACATTGCTGTGGAAACGGCGCGGAAATGCGTTACCAAAGCGATCGAAAATCGCCATAATTCAAGGGGGGTGTCGAAGATGACTGTCCGCAGAGGTGTGAGTATTCTTACCTTGGCGCTGGGCGCGCTGCTGCTAGCCGGCGTGGCACAAGCTCAGGAAGGATTCCTGGGTAAAGCCGAGGGAGGCTTCCTGAGCAAGACCGACCTGAGCCTGGTCATTAATGGCGATATCACCAAATCGGTTTCGGGAATTGGGGAGAGCCAGGGCACGATCGTCAAGCAGTCGGCTACCGATTCCGGAGGAGTTCTCTTCGGGCTTCGCTATCATATGAACCCGTTGCTGGCGATCGATGTGAATTACGGCTACACGCGAAACTTTCAGGACTATGTAACCGCTACGAGTACCGCACAGATCCAAAGCGGCGTACACATCTTCACTGGCGCGGCGGTGCTCACCGCTCCGTTTCATGTGCTGGGTGTTCGTCCCTACGCGCTAGCCGGAGGCGGTGGCATTTTCTTTCGCCCGACCGGTGATATCAACGCTTCCGTGGGCGGCGAAGTGACCCAAGCCAGACCGGTGGCGGTATACGGATTGGGTGCAGACTTTGCGCTGATTCCGCACGTCAGCATTCGCGGGGAATATCGCGGATATTTCGTACAGGCCCCGAATTTCGGATTTGACGGCTTGAATACCGGGAAATTCACGCACATCGCATCGCCTGCGATCGGCGTGGTAGTTCATTTCTAGCGTGATTACGGGCCATCACAACGCTGATGGCCAAGAAATCACCCGGGCAGTAAAAAAAATCGGCGGCCGCATCCCATCACCCAGGGATAACGGCCGCCGATTTAATTTTGATGGGCGAATGTTGCAGCCAGAACTGTATTTCCGCCGGTTAAACCGCCCACAGATATTGTTCGGGATCGTAGTGCAGCGCCCGGTCTTCGCGGGTGCTCCAATCGGGCCGGGCGGTGGTGCAGATATCGACGGCGGTAGTGTCCTCCAGAACCACCGAGGAGTGCTCCACTCCCGGGGGAATCGATAACATTTGATTCGGTCCGAGGGTAACCGCTTCGCCCCGCAGGTGGAATCGCCACGAGCCTTTGAGCACCAGAATCACCTCTTCGTTTTCGTGCCGGTGCGGACAGGTGGTGGCTCCCTTCAGCACTTCCACCATGGCAACCGCCAGATTCTCTCCGCGCGCCACTTTGCGGCGATATCGCCAGGAAACGTCTTCGGCCTGAATCTTGTCCCAATCGGTAAAACACATCGTCTTTCTCCTTTTGATAAGGGCCATCCGCACATCAAAAAAAATGCCGTCATCCTCGGGTTCGGGATAACGGCCTGGCCTGAAAAATTGTTCGGGCTTCGGCTGTTATCCGCTGGTAAGGAGCAATGGAAGCAGGAGCAGGCACAAAAGGAGGACCTTCTGCGCTACCAAGCGGCTCGGAAGGGGAACTGCAATATTTCGAATATGACCGCAGAAATTCATCTACTACCGAATACCACGCCAGACTGGAAGGGTCAAATGGTTTTGCCGGTGGAGTGTTGCGCAGTCGGGCACGCAGTCACGTTCGGCTCGCACCAACCTACCGTCGCGGCGCGACAAAGCCGGATCGCGCTGTTTCTATGCGATCCCGCGGGCGGTTGGGCGATTGGCGGGTTATTCGGCAGCGCCCATTCCACACTCGGTTGCAGAAACCGATCAGACGTTCGGTTCGACGACCACCGCGGAGCCGTAGGCCAGCACTTCGGTGACTCCCTGCATCACTTCGTTGGCGTCGTAGCGGACCCCGAGAACCGCATTCGCGCCATGTTCCGCGGCGTGCTGCATCATCAATTCGAGAGCATCTTCGCGCGTTTTTTCGCACATGCTGGTGAACAACGAAATATTCCCGCCGACGATGGTCTGCAGCGACGCGCCGAGCGTACCGAAAATGCTCCGCGACCGCACCACGATCCCGCGCACCATTCCCAGGTTGCGCACCACCCGGTATCCCGGCATTTCCAGCAAGGTGGTGATCATGTTCATATTTACCCGTGTGTTCATGTCTGGCCTCCCGGCCCAAAGCCTATCACACCGTCATGGAAGGAACGGTAGCAGCGGTATGACGGGCGATGCTATAATGGGCATTCAGGTTTGTTGCTCGGTTTTCTCGAATATTGGGTATCGAGAAGGGCTGCGAGTCGACGCTTGCAGCCCTATTTTTTTAGGTCGACGTGGCGATACAGGCGCTCTGGGAATCTGGAGAGAGCCTACCCGCAGGACAGCCAGCGTTTGCCGTGAGCCCGGGAGAGGCTTCTTTCGAAGGTTTGAAATTATGACTACGACATCGATACGAAACATCGCCATCATTGCCCACGTGGACCATGGAAAGACCACGCTGGTGGATGCCATGCTGCAGCAGAGCGGCACCTACCGCGCCAATCAGACGGTCACCGAACGGGTGATGGATTCCAACGATCTGGAAAAAGAGCGGGGAATTACGATTCTGGCAAAGAACACCGCGGTGATCTACGGAGATGTGAAAATCAACATCGTCGATACTCCCGGTCACAGCGATTTCGGCGGTGAGGTAGAGCGCGCCCTCCGCATGGTGGATGGGGTGGTGTTGCTGGTGGATGCCAGCGAAGGTCCGCTGCCGCAGACGCGCTACGTGCTGCAAAAGGCGCTGGCGGCCAAGCTCTCGCCGGTGATCGTTCTGAACAAGATCGATCGGCCCGATGCGCGGCCGGCTGAAGTGCTTGATGAAATCTACGATCTATTCATCGATCTGGACGCGACCGAAGATCAGCTGGGCTTTCCGGTGGTGTACACCAACGCGAAAACCGGCACCGCGCATATTACCGTGGGCGATGCCTCGGTGACGCTCAAGCCGCTTTTCGAGGCGATCGTAAAGGCGATTCCTCCGGCCAAAAGCGACGTGGAAGCGCCGCTCCAGATTCAGGTTCTCAACCTCGACTACAGCGAGTATTTCGGGCGCGTGGCCATCGCCCGCGTTTTTCAAGGACGTTTGCGGCGCGGCGACCAGGTGGCCATCGTGAAATTGGATGGATCCACCCAGACCACCCGCATCACCAAGCTATTCACGTTCCGAGGCCTGGAACGCGATGAGACCGAAGAGGTGTTGGCCGGCGACCTGGCCGCCATCGCAGGGGTGGAAGGAATTCAAATCGGCGAGAGCATCACGGAAATCGAACGGCCCGCTCCGCTGCCGCCTTTGTTCATCGACGAGCCTACCCTTGGCATGGTTTTCACTATCAATACTTCACCGCTCGCGGGCCGCGAGGGACAGTTCGTTACGTCCCGCGACCTTCGCGCGCGCCTCGATAAGGAATTGCTGACCAACGTCTCGATTCGCGTGGAAGACATGGGCACTACCGATGCCTTCCGCGTGCTGGGACGCGGCGAATTGCAGCTCGCCATCCTGATCGAGACCATGCGCCGCGAAGGCTACGAGCTGATGGTGGGCAAGCCGGAGATCGTGGTGCGTACCGAAGGCACCCGGCGCGTGGAGCCGCTTGAATTACTGGTGGTCGACTGCCCCGAAACATATATTGGAATCATCATGGAAGCGCTGGGCACACGACGCGGCGAAATGGTGAAGATGGTGAACCACCATTCCGGGCGGGTGCGCATGGAATTCCGAATCCCTTCACGCGGATTGATTGGCCTGCGCACACAGTTGCTCACCGACACTCGCGGCACAGTGATCTTGAATTCGATGTTGGAAGGCTGGACCGACTACGCCGGGGAAATGGCGATGCGCCCGACCGGCGCGCTAGTGGCCGACCGCGCGGGTGTGGCCACGGCCTACGCGATCTGGGGAATTCAAGAACGCGGTGAAATGCTGATTACGCCCGGCACCGAGGTGTATGAAGGAATGATCGTGGGAGAAAATTCCCGCGACCAGGATATGGACGTCAACATCACCAAGGAAAAGAAGCAGACCAACATGCGTTCGTCATCGGCGGACGAAGCGATCCGGCTGGTGCCGCCGCGGGACATGACCCTGGAAAAAGCGATTGAGTTCATCGCCGAAGATGAGTACGCCGAAATCACGCCTAAGTCGCTGCGGCTGCGGAAAAAAGTGCTGGATACAAAGAAGCGGCCGAAACGCTGGCAGGAAATTAAAGCTTCGAAAGCGAGCGTGGGAGATTCATAGGTTTGGTGGCTGTAAGAACTGGAGACCCCACGCTTCCCTCGAAATCAGAGAAGCGTGGGGTCTTTGCATTTCCGCCGGTTACGGCTACTTTCCGGGATTTGGCGGATAAGTGGGCAGATCGGGCGGCCGGGCAGGCAGCGTCTTGGGATGTTCCTGCATATCCTTTAACACCACTTCGATCGCCTTTTCCAATTGCGGGTCGTGGCCGCTCATCACCAGATCCGGAGTGTTGTCGATCACGATATCCGGCTGCACGCCGCGATTTTCCACCACCCACTGGCTGTTCAGTCCATACACCGAGAATTCCGGCCGGGTAACGTAGCCGCCGTCGAGCAGTGGAATTTCGCCGCGAATTCCGCGCATCCCGCCCCAGGTGCGCATTCCAATCACCGGCCCCAGCTTGTAGGCCTTGAAGAGGTAGGTAAAGATATCGCCGTCGGACGCGGCGTATTCATTGGTGATGCAAACCTGCGAACCGTTGAACACCACTTGCGGCTCGGTGGTGTTGGCTTCGAAATTACGCGAGGTGTTCATCCCGATTAGAATCCGGCGCAGCCGCTCAAAGATCAACGGGTCGACGAAGCCCCCACCGTTGTATCGCACGTCCAGGATCATCCCCTCTTTGCGAATTTGCGGAAAATATTGCTTCACAAATTCGTCCAGGCCCGGGCCGCCCATGTTGGGAATATACACGTAGCCCACGCGCCCGCCGGTGGCTTGATCCACTTTATGCCGGTTGGTGGCGATCCAATCGAGTTCGCGCAGTCGCGCTTCGCTCGCAATGGGCTTCACCGTCACGGTGCGCGAACCGTCGTCCGACGGCTTGGAATTTACGCGCAGCGTGAGGTTTTCGCCCACCGTATCGCGAAATAATGCGTAGGGATCTCGCTGTGCGCTCAGCGGCTGGCCGTTCACAGCGATCAGATACTCGCCTTCCTTGACGTTCACTCCCGGCTCGGTGAGCGGCGATCGCAGCGCTCCGTCCCAATTCTCGCCGGGATAAATCTTCTTAAATCGATACATTCCGCTGGCCGAATCGAGTTCGAAGTCCACGCCCAGCATGCCGACGTTAACGGGATGCAGGTTCGGAACGTCGCCACCGCCAACGTAGGTATGGGAGTTCGATAGCTCTCCGACCAATTCACCCAGGATGTAAGTGAGGTCGTAGCGATCAGCAACGTGTGGCAGAAGCTCGGCGTATTTGTCGCGCTCCTTCGCCCAGTCCACTCCATTCATTTCCTTCTCGAAGAAGTAGTCGCGCTCCTGGCGGTACGTTTCATAAAACATCTGTTTCCATTCGGCGCGCGGATCGATTTCGGCGCGCATGCCGGCCAGATTCAGAGCGCCGTCACCCGGTTTGTGCGGGGTGGGCGACGGAGCAGCGTCGATGATCCCGTAGGTATGCGCGCCGTCCTCGCCGCCACCGGGCGCGGAATACAACAGTTTCTTGCCATCGTGCGATACCTCGAACGCTTCCACCCCGGTCAGCAGCACTTGATCTTTGCGTTCTTTCAGGTCGTACACGTGCAACTCCGGCGCCTCGCCGGCCAGCGGTCCGGAAAGCCCGGTTATCGGCACGGTGGCGTAGTAGATGAAACCCTTGGCCCCACGAAGTTCGGCGACGTTGGTCGGCGCCATCGGGAGGGCCACGATGCGATTGCCAATGCCGTCGAGGTCGATGCGAAACGGTTTCTTGTCTTCGGCTTTTTGGTCCGCAGATTTCTCAGTATTACCTTCGGTTTTCTTGTCCTTGTCCTTGGCCTTGTCCTTATCCTTGGGTTCTTTCGTCTTTGGCTCTTTTGCCTTCGCGTCTTTCTCGTTGCCCTCGGTCAGTTCATCCGGCGCGGCTTTGGGGGCAGCCTCTTCGTCGCTTTGCGGCGCGAAAGGAGACGGGGTATCGGCGCGGAGGGTGGCCAGGTAAACGCGGGTGGCCTTCGGGTTGGCGAACTCGAGGTCGTAGACGCCCAGCACCTCGTTGTAATCGCGGTTGGACAGGAATTCCAGGTACTCACCGCCTGGGTCGAACACCGGACTAAAGCTGGTGGTGAAGTCAGTGGTTACCGCAGTGATCTTTTTGTCCGCCAATGAATATAAGTTGACCACTACGTTGCCGTTTTCGACGGCCTTCGCATACGCGATCCACAGGCTGTCCGGCGACCAGGAATAGTCGGTGAAGTCGAACACCTTTCCTTGATCGATCAGGACCGGCTTCTTTTCGTTGACGTCGACGTAGTACAGCCGCACCGCCTTATCCGCGAATATCAGTTTTTTACTGTCGGGCGACCACATCGGAGTGAATCGGAACATCGACCCATCCGACGTGATGCGCACCTCCGGCCCAGTGCCGTCCTGCGCTTTCAGGTAGATTTCGTCTTCGCCGGTGCGGTCGGAAACATACGCGATCCACTTGCCGTCGGGCGACCACGTTCCGAAATTCTCGCGGATCCCGGGAGTCTGGGTGAGGTTGCGAATGCTGCCTTCCTTGGCCGGCACGGTGTAGATGTCGCCGCGGGCGCTCAGAACCGCGCGCTTGCCTTCCGGCGAGATGTCCAGGGTGCTCACCATCTTGGCGGTGCTGTCCCAGTGCGTGCGCGCCTGATCGCGGTCTCCGGGCAAATAGACGCTCACCTTGTGGGTCTGTTCGGAAGCGAGATCGAAAACGTAGAGGTACCCGCCGTTTTCAAACACGATCGAATCCGGTCCCAGGCTGGGCCAATTCACATCGAAGTCGGTGTAGTGGGTGAGTTGGCGCACTGCTTTGGTCTTGGTGTCGTACGCGCAGAGATTCATGCGATGTTCGGTGCCGCGATCGGAATTGAAATAGATGGTGTCGCCATGCCACATCGGAAAACTGTCGGTCCCCTGGTAATCGCCGATTTGCTCGTAGTGGTTGGTCTTGAAATCGTAAATCGAAATTTTCTGCGCCATGCCCCCGGTGTAGCGCTTCCAGGTGCGGAAATTCCGGAAGATGCGGTTGTAGGCCATTTCGTTTCCGTCCGCGGAAAACGATGCCAGGCCGCCTTTATCCACCGGGAGCCGAACCGCCAACCCGCCATCCGCCGGCACCGTAAATTGGCGCCCGAACCACGAGTTGAAGGTGTCGCGCCGGGAAAGGAACAGAATGCTTTTGCCGTCCGGCATCCAGTTCAACACTTCGTTGTTCGGTCCCATGCGTTCCGGCTCGTGAAACGGGTCGGGTGCGAAGGTGAGCTGTTTCGGCTCGCCGCCCTCTGATGGGATCGTGTAGACGTTAAAGTTTCCGTCGTATTGCCCGGTGAAGGCGATCTTGGTCCCGTCCGGCGAAAATTTCGGGAATATCTCCAGGCCCGGATGGGTAGTGACGCGTCTCGCCACCCCTCCCCCAGCTCCCACCAGCCACAAATCGCCACCGTAGCTGAAAACGATCTTGTCCTTATATATGTCGGGAAACCGCATTAGCCGGCCTTCTGGGGTGGTCTGGGTCTGGGAAGACGCCGCAACCGCCAGAATGCAGAGAATCACGAACAAGCCACGCCGCACGTAGTTCATCTAGGTCTCCCGAACAAGTGTTGAAGTGAATGGCGCCGCAGCCGCCTGGATACGCGGAGGGCCCCCAAAAGCCGTACGCCAAAATACATTAGATTGGCTGCTCGTGTCGAGGTTAGCGCCATATTTTGGCGTCCGCGGCGGGGCAGCAATGGTGGTGAGGGTTTTGGGGAGAGGGGAGAACTCGAACGTCTAAACAACGGGCTTCGAAATTGGCTGCATTGGGTACATTTAAAGGATATTGACGGGGCTTCAATCACCAGCGTGCGGGTGTCACTTCGGCATCACCACCACGTCATCCTTCGGAATCGCGTCGAGCGTCGCCTTATCGATGCCCAAGTGAGCTATCACCAGTTCGGGCGGAGTGTGGGTGAGCCATTCCGAGAGCGTCAGGTCTTGGTAGGAGCTGCTCTTGAACATCTCGAGAAATTTCAGGTCGGTGTCACCGGTATTTTCCACGTAGTGGGGCAGAGTCTTAAGGACGTAGCCAACGTCGCCGGCTTGAAAATCCATGGTGCGCGCGCGGCCTCCGGTGGCGAACACCGTCATTTTCCCTTTGCCGCTGATGTAGTACTGCCATTCGTCGGCGTTGGGATGCCAATGCAATTCGCGGATTCCTCCGGGATGGACGGTGACCACCGCGGCCGCGATCGTCGCGGATACTTTGAACTTGCTCGAATCGATGATGCGCACTTCGCCGCCCTTAGAGCGCTTGGAAACCGCTTGCTGGGTGGTACGAAAAGCGAAATCCTGCGGCGACGCGCCAAGCGATCCGGCGGCGGCTTTCTGGTCATCGGACAGGGGACCGGGAACCGCAGCCTGAAAAATAAACTTCTCCCTTTGCGGCATTTTTGCCAGCG
Source organism: uncultured Acidobacteriota bacterium (assembly GCA_963725655.1). Classification (GTDB taxonomy): domain Bacteria; phylum Acidobacteriota; class Terriglobia; order Acidiferrales; family UBA7541; genus CAVRXT01. The sequence continues at coordinate 523,677 of CAVRYY010000003.1, forward strand.
CCTGCTCGCTGATTCCGAAATTCTTTGCGAGCACCTCGTGCGGAGTATGCGCCATCCAATCGGTGAGCAGCACCGTCTCGTATTCCGAGAAATTGCCATCATCGAACACCAGCAGAAATTCAGCGCCGTCGGGATTCAGGCCCTGGATGGAATGAGGGAGCCCGGTGGGAAAGTACCAAAGATCGCCTTCGCTGATATCGGCGACGAAGCTCTTGCCGTCCGCATCGATCCCGGTGATCCGCGCATTTCCATACAACATGAAGGCCCATTCCGCAGCGGTGTGCCAATGCAGCTCGCGTACGCCTCCGGCGGTTAATCTCATGTCCACACCGGCCATGGACTTGGAAACCGGAAGCTCCCTCATCGTTACCTCGCGAGACCATCCACCTTCTTGCATCCGTTTGTGCGCGAGTCCGAACGGGTATTTGAATGTGGCTACAGCGCCGGCATCGCTCGGCGGAGGTAAGAATGAATCCGGATTTTGGGTGTCCAGCGCCGGATTGCCCGGGCCCGGAGCGCTGGCGCTGCGATCGTCCTTGTTCGGATACGGTTTCGGTTCTTGGGCCATGGCCTCTCCCGATAGCATCTTGGCGGCCACCAGCGCACCGGAACCCATTTCCAGAAATCCACGCCGCGAAAACGTTTCGTTCTTCGCTTGGTCGCTCAGGAGGGTCCGTCCTTTCGGAACACAGCAACAAGAGTTTCGGATTCGATGGCACGATTCTAGCTAAAATGAAGGTATGCAGCGCAAGATTTTCTGGACGGTCTTCACGATATTGGGCCTGGCAGCCGACGTCGCTCTGCCGATTTGGTGGGGGCTGCTGGCGACCATCCCAATTGGCTATCTTTCCTGGTGGATCGCCTACCGCAGCGACTGGTTTTAGCTGTCACGCAGTTCGTGGTGCCCGGCACTTCCTCGCACTCCAACTGGCTAATCGGGTTCCTGGGTGACGATATGGACGTCCACCGCCGGCGCATCGTGCAGGAACTTGTACATCTGCCGCAGGTAGTTCACGCTGCGCCACCCCTCCACCGCGGTGCGGCCAAAAATAACTTGGGTCACGTGCTTTTCCCGGGTAAACGCCGCGGTGCTTTGTGCGATGCTGCTTCCCTTTAAGCGCACCACCTTTGCTCCCAGGCTTTCCGCCAGCTCGAGGTTGGCTTCCAGCGTTTTCTGCTCGCCCGGCCGGTCTTCGCCTTCCACATCCACGTGCACCGCGTACAACTCCGCGTCCATGCGCCGCGCCATCCGCGCCGCGCGGGCAATCAAGTACTGCGCCCGAGCGCTGGTGCCGATGCACACCGCGATGCGCTCGCGCACCGGCCAGGTTCCCTGAATTTCCTTCTGGTCCATGTACGATTCCAGGCTGCGGTCCACTTGCTCCGCTACTTGCCGCAGGGCCAGTTCGCGCAGGGCGATCAGGTTGCCCCGGCGAAAGAAATTGGTGAGTGCCTGCTCCACTTTCTCTTGGCCGTAGATATCGCCGCGCTGCATACGTTTTTGCAGCGCTTCGGGCGTAAGATCCACCATCACCGTCTCGGTGGCTACTTGCAGAATCCAGTCGGGAAGGGTTTCACGGACGACTATTCCGGTGATCGCGCGAACCGTGGGCGCCAGGCTTTCCACGTGCTGGATATTCACCGCCGATAGCACGTCGATCTTGGCATCCAGCAGTTCGAGCACGTCTTCGTAGCGTTTGCGGTGCTTGCTGCCGGGGATATTGGTGTGGGCCAGTTCGTCTACCACCGCTACCAGCGGCTTGCGCGCCAGAATTGCGTCGATATCCATCTCTTCGAACAACGTGCCTTTGTAATCGATTTTTCGCCGCGGGACGGCTTCCAACTGGCAAGCGAGCTCAGAGACGCCCTTGCGGCCATGCGTTTCGACGATCCCGATCACCACATCTTCGCCGCGGCTGTGCCGCCGGATCGCCTCGCTCAGCATGTTGTAGCTCTTGCCCACCCCAGGCGCGTAGCCGAGGAAGAGCTTGAAGATGCCCTTGCTCTTTTCTGCGGGGGAAACTTCGGCGAGCCGCTGTTCGGGAGTCTTGGCCATGGCCTACCTATTCTCAGGTACCGGCCATCGGAAAGCTACGCCAGATTCCGCAGCTATGCGCGTTAGAATCTACCCCTACGCGTGGCACAGCCGATCTGGCTGTGGGCAAGCAAATTACCGCTCCGTGCCCGAACCGCGCGGCTCACGCGACGAAACCGTAGCGTTGTCCTAGCGTCTAAATGGCATGGGGAAGAATCGCCAGCGCTTCGGAAACGCAGCCCGCATTTCGGTCCTTATTCTCTTTTTCCTAGCTCCCGTTTCGCGCGCCGCTGCCGCCGCTCCGGCCGAGGACCACAGCCACCACGCGAAAGTCGAATTCGTGGCCGAAAAGGACGCGGTCGCGCCCGGCGAAACCGCCTGGCTGGGCCTGCACTTTGTCTTGGACCCCGGCTGGCATATTTATTGGCAGAATCCCGGAGACTCCGGTGAGCCTCCGCGCGTCCAGTGGAATCTTCCAGCCGGCTTTCGTGTGGGCTCAATCGAATGGCCGGCGCCGCAACGATTAGGTTCCGGCACGGTGATTGACTTCGGATATAGCGGAGAAACTCTGTTGATGATCCCGCTGGCGATTCCGGCAGACGCTGCGGCGGATGTGCAGGAAAAGCTCACCGCAACGGCCAAATGGCTGGTGTGCCGGGATATATGCATTCCCGATCGGGCGCTGCTAAGCCTAACGATGGAAATTGTTGCGCGGCCATCGCATGCTGGGTCAAAACTACCGCCAGGAATGGCGCCGCTGCCACAGTTCGCCGCGCAGACTTTGTTTGCACGCTTCAGGAAACTCGTTCCCGCCGCGGTGCCATCCAACTGGACTGTGAAGGCCATTTCCCAAGGTGGCGATTTCATTTTGAGCGTCGAGACCGGCGAACCGGAGGAACACGCGGCGTTTTATCCTTTTCTGCCGGACCCCCTCGAGAACTCGGCTCCGCAGGCCGCCTCCCGTTTGGCCAAGGGCGTACAATTGAAGCTTCATAAATCGGACCAGCAAGTAAAGCCGGTGGCAATATTGAAAGGTGTTTTAGTGCTCGGTGATCCGGAGAATTCCGGGAGTGGCAGCGGCGGCGGTGCTTACCGGATCGCGGTCCCCGTGCGGCACGCCGGCAAACGATGATGTTCTCAAGCGATTTGCTGCTAATCGGACTTTCGAAATCTGTTGCAAGGAGGCGTTCATGAATCGCCGATACCTGGGGGCGACATTGGCTCTCATTTTAATGGGCGCGCTCGCCGAAGTCTGGGCCGCCAGCGTGGGTCAGCCCGCGCCGGCGTTTACCGCAACGGACAGCAACAATCACGTCCACAAACTTTCCGACTATAAAGGCAAGTTCGTGGTGCTCGAGTGGACCAACCGCGATTGTCCATTCACGCAAAAGCATTATCAGAGCGGAAATATGGAACGCTTGCAGCACGAATGGACCAAACGCGGCGTGGTGTGGCTCACGGTGGTATCGTCCGCTCCCGGTGAGCAGGGCTACGCGATCGGCGGCGAAGAGAATGCCTATATGTCACAGATGCGGGCCGCGCCCACTGCTGTGCTGCTCGACCCAGCCGGAAAGCTCGGCCATCTTTACGACGCCAAGACCACACCGCACATGTTCGTGATCGACCGCAAAGGAGTGCTGATCTACGACGGCGCCATCGATGACCGGGCGACCACCGACGTCTCCGACATCGCCGGGGCCAAAAACTATGTAGTGCAAGCGCTGCAAGAAGCGATGGCCGGCAAGCCGGTTACCGTGGCTACCTCGCGTCCGTACGGCTGCGCGGTGAAATATAAAGACTAGGCATGGAAAAACTCACGCCACGCGCGATGCGGTGACCGCATCGAAACAACCGCGAAAGGTAGGGCTGGCCCGCGCGTTATCTAAGCTCGGCTATTGTTCGCGCTCGCGCGCCTCGCAATTGATTTGCGCCGGGCAGGTGACGTTGAACGGCGCAATCCGCCGCGACCCGGAAACGCCGGTGAATGAGGCCAAAGATCGCATCGAAGTTGCCGGGCAGCGCGTCTCCGCCCAGCAAAGGGTTTATTTCATCCTCAACAAACCGCGCGGCATCGTAACCACCGCGTCGGACGAAAAGGGCCGCGACACAGTGTACGCGTTTCTGCCGCCGAGCATGCCCTGGCTCGCCCCCGTGGGCAGGCTCGACAAGGCCAGCGAGGGTCTGCTGCTGCTCACCAACGATTCGGAGTGGGCGGCGCGCATCCTCGAACCGGAAACTCACCTGGAGAAAATCTATCACGTGCAGATTGCGGCGGCGGGCGCCGCGCTAGCCGATGGCCAGCTCACTGATCGGCTGGTGAAGGGATTCGAAGACCGCGCCGGCGACTTCCTTAGCGTGAAACGCGGCTCCATCCTCCGGCAAGGGCAGCGCAATTCCTGGCTCGAGATCGTTCTCGACTCCGGCAAGAACCGGCACATCCGCCGGATGTTCGATTACCTGGGAATCGAAGTGCTTCGCTTGCTGCGCATCGCGATTGGCGGCGTGGTGCTCGGAGAGCTGCGCCAGGGAAGTGTTCGCCCGCTTGCGCCGCACGAAAAGCAATTGCTTGACTGCGCCATGGCGTTGCCGGCCTCCACTGCCAATCACTCGGACACATCCGGCAAAAGTAGACGCCCGCAAAACGCGATCCTCCGGCATCCTATCTAGGTGAGTTGGAATCCGCCTTTGCTGCCCGCGGCGTAGCCTTGAAACGCGAGAACATGTAAGAGGCCGATCGAATTGCGAATCCTTTATGAATTCACCGCGTTCCGCGTGCTGACTGACGTCGTCTTCCTGTTTGTGCTGTTCTTCGTGCAGCGATTCTGGTTTCGCGGCGCCATACAGCTCATTCGGCGCGCATCCCCGGTTCGGCTCCGCCAGGCTTTGCAGATTCTATGGTTTCTCGCGGTAATTTTCGTCACCGTCACCGTACTGAATTCGACTTTCGCCCGATTTCTTCCCCGCCGGGGAATATCCACCTGGATACTGGCGGGCGGCAAGCTCTGGTTGGCCGTTTCCTTCGTTGGATTTGTGGGGATAAAGATCCTCAGGGCGGCAGACCTGCTCGCCGCTCGAGCGCTGGCCGCCATCGAGCCGCGTCGCCGCGAACGATTCGATCCGATGCGCCGTGAATTCTTTCGCTACGCCGGCTATCTGGTGGGCGGGATGCCGATCGTGGCGGGTACTTATGGCTTTTTCGGTGAGCGGTTGGAATATCGGATTCGAAGCATCGACATCCCCATTCCGGACTTGCCGGCAGGTTTGGATGGGCTCCGGATCGTGCAACTCAGCGACATTCACATGAGTGATTTTCTTCCGCTGCGCGAGGTGCGCCGGGCCGTGACCATGGCCAGCGCTCTGCGCGGCGACATCATCGTGGTGACCGGCGACTTCATCACCGCGGCCCATGATCCGCTCGGGGATTGCATCGCCGAGCTGAGCCAGATGCACGCGCCGCTGGGGGTCTGGGGATGCAACGGCAACCACGAAATCTACGCTCACGTGGAAGCCAAAGCGAAAAGCCTTTTTGCGTACTACGGAATGAGGTTGCTGCGCCAGGAAAGCGCGGAAATCGCGTGGCGCGGCGCCAAATTCAATCTGCTGGGTGTGGATTACCAGCGCGAACGTCCGCCGTTTGGCGCCAGGCATCCGATGTTGACTTTGATCGAGCCGCTGGTGCGCAGAGACATTCCCAACATTTTGCTTTCGCACAATCCCAACTCTTTTACCCGGGCCGCCGAGATAGGCATCGAGCTGAGTTTGGCAGGCCACACCCACGGCGGCCAAGTCCAGGTGGAGATCCTCGATCATTCCTGGAACCCGGCAAGCTACATGACCGACTTTATCGCCGGCCTCTACCGCTTGCCGCTGGGCGTAGCTGGGAAATCCTCGACGCAAGCGGACAGCGCCGCAGCCGCAGCCGCCGAGCCCGCGCCGCCGGCGATGGCCGGGTCACCCGGCGCGGCAAAGTTCGCATCGATTTACGTCAACCGAGGATTGGGAACCATCGGAATGCCGATTCGAATCGGCGTGCCGCCGGAGATTACGGTGATCACGCTGCGCAGCGAGGTTTGACCCGTAGTGCCTGGGCTTGCCAAGGTTTCGGTGGCAGAGCCTTAATTACCGCCGGCCGCCGGCGCGGTTTCGCCCGTCCACTTCGTCAAGTCGATCTTGTTCCAGTCGCCGCGCACAATCCCGGCGCGAATTTGCGCAGCGGTCTTGCCTTTCTTGCGCTCCTGATACGAGTAGAAAAGTTCTTTCTTGCAGACCACGCACACCGCGGCATGCGTCCCGCGGTAACAATCCAGCAGGCTGCTGTGTCCGGCTTCGCGGTCGCAATTGCAGTAGCACGGCATTTGATACAGGGTGCTCTTGACCTTCGCGGCCAGGGTGTACGCGTTGTGCGTCACCGCATCGTTTGCGAACTGTTCAGGCGGCAAAGTTTCGGGCAGAACTCCGCTGGGCGGGGTCCGGTGATACGCCGGGACACGCGGTCCGGGTGCCCCGCTGGAATGGTCCATATTCATTGTGTCTTGCGGACGCGCGCCGCGGGCCCATAGCAGCGCTGTGCCGCCCACCAACACCATCACGCACGCGATTCGTATTGCGGAGTTCCTGCTCATTGGTAATTCCCCCGGTGAACCGATCCCACAACCTTCCTACTATACCTCGGCCCGCTGTTAGTGAGTTACGTCCGAAGCCAGAACCAGCCGAATCCCCTGCGATTCCAGGTGCGGCAGACTTTCCGCCAATGCCGCGATCGTCGCCGGATGCGGATGACCGATCGCGATGGCCCAGCCCTGCTTCTGAGCATCGCGCACCGCCAGGCGAAGCTGTTTTAATATCGCTGGGCGCGTTACCACGTCATCCAGAAACACTTTGCGCCACGCCGCGCGAACGCCGTCGCGCTCCGCTGTATCGTACGCAACGGTTGCCGCAGTGGTTCGGCTATCAATAAAAAAGAGGTGCCGCGCGGCCAGCGCCCGCATCACTTCATCCATCAACGCCGGATCGGCTGTGGCCCGCGAGCCTTGGTGATTGTTCACCCCTACGGCGTTCGGCACCGTGGCTAGCATCCTGGTTACAATCGCATCCACCTCGCCGGCTTCCATTCCCGGCCGCAATTCTACACTTTCCACTTTCGCGCCTTTTTCCTCGTGTCCGCTCTCCGCTTCCATCGGTAAGTGCAGCATCACCTGAATGCCGCGGCGATGCGCGGCTTCGGCGATTTCGGTGGAGAGCGGATGATTCGGCAGCACCGCCACGGTGAGGGGAGATCGCAGCGCGAGGACCGCGTCGGCGGCCGCGCGATCGTATCCGAGGTCGTCGATAATCACTGCCAACAGTGCCTTGCCGGAGCCTGAGCGCGTCGTTGGTTCTTGTTTCGGCGGCTGCGCCGCGGTTGGAACGTCGAGCCGGATGGAATGGGTGTGCCGCTCGCCGACGCCATACTCGAATGCGAACGCCCCATCCGAAACGCTGCCGCCGAGCCGCGTAAGTCCATGGCGCCGAGCGACAGCGTCCAGAGCTTTTTGCATTGACGGAGCTTGAGCGGCTCGATCGAGCGGGATTTCCAAATGATCCGCCACGCGGACCGGCCCCGATCCATCCGCCGCCTGCGCCATCTCCGGTCGCACCGCCACTTCGGATTTCCGGCTGGTGATGTTCTGCGCGGCGGCCACCATTTCCTGGGTTGCCTCGCGTAATTCTTCCGCGTTCGGCCCTGGCTCGCGGCAGCCCGCAGCGAGTAAAACGAAAATCACGCTCAGAAGTACGAGCGATCCGGACCGGCAATCGGACGGGAAGCGAACGGGGAAACGCAAGATCATCGCAGGGCGAACAGGGACCTGTCGCAATTGGCTATTTCGTAGCCGCGCAAATATCACACAGGGTTTTCACTCAACCGAGCCGCACAAGTAGAAGCCGGGCTACAAATCGATCACAACTACCGGGCCGGCTAAGCTGCTTTGCGCGCTGCGGGCGCGCCGTTAAGAATCTCGATCGCCTTTTTCACCGTGGGATCGGTTGGCGATACCGCATGTCCCGCGGGAGCAGGGTAGCTTGGCTCTTCGTCGGTTACGTTGGTGGCCTCATCCCCATACGGATTCACTTCCACCGTGGGAGCCACGCCTTCGGCGGCGATCGACTTTCCGTCCGGCGTGTAGTAATTCGCCACCGTCAGGATCAGCGCCGCTCCGTCGTCCAGCTGGATCAGTTTCTGTACCGAGGCGGTCCCAAACGTCCGCTCGCCCACCGTTTCCCCGCGGTGATTGCCGGCGATGGCTGAAGCCACAATTTCCGCCGGCCCCGCGGTGCCGTTGGAAATCAAAACACTCACCGGCAGCTTCCACGCTACTTTCGCTGTGTCCGCCGCCACCGTATCGGTGCTCACCGTTTGGCCTTTCAAAGTGGTGATCGTTCCGGAGGGAACGAAGATCTGCGCGGTGGAAATTCCTTCCGCGACTTCGCCGGTGGAGCAGTCGCGCAGGTCGAGGATCAACTTCTTCGCGCCCTGCTTCTCGAACTGCGACAGTTTCTCGCGGACCTGCTTGGCCGTGCCGGGTTCGAATCCTTGCACTCGCAGGTACGCGATATCGTCCGGCATTTTGTCTTCCAGAATTCGCGGCGGCGCCAATTTGGCAAGGGTCACATCAATTTCCTGGGGCTCGGGCTTGGACCGGCGAATCACCGATATTTTTACGGTCGCTCCGGGCTCTCCACCCAGCAGCGCTTGCGCTTGGCCCACCGACATCTGGCTGCTGGTAAAACCGGCGATCGATTCCAGCACGTCACCGTTGTGCAACCCGGCTTTCTGCGCAGGACCGTCCGGCATTACCGAAACAACCGCGATGTACCCGAAACGTTTCGAGACGGTCATGCCCGTGGAGCCTTTGCCCTTGGATTCCATTTTTTTCTTGTAGTCGGTGTATTCGAGCGGGCTCAAATAGCTCGACTGCGGATCCAGAGCATCCAGCAAACCGTGCAGCGCCCCGTTGGTCACTTGGCGCATATCCGGATCGTCGACGTAGTCCCGCTGAATGTGCTGCAGCACTTCGCTATACACCGTCAGCGCGCGATAGGTTTTGTCGTCATTCGACTTCCCCAGGACAAAGCCCATCCCCACGTAGCTCAGCACCAGGATCGACAGCACCAACGCAATTTTTTTGGTCAGACGGCTCATGAATTTTCCTTTTCTCAAACTTCGCAGCCGAAACCGGTGCGAGTACAGCCTAAAAGGAGCCCAAAACTGCGGCGCCGAACCCCCGCAAGGGCCCTTGCTCGAAAGGCGATTATACCATTCCGGCGCGGTGATCTCCCCACCCGGCTCGCCGGATAGGTTACCCCCCGCTTCCGCATGCTCATACTTAGACGCTGCTAACGCCCCAGAGTTTGCTGCGATTGGCCCAGCGCGGACTCATTTATTCCCAGCGGCGTTCCGGAGGTCACGTAGGTCTGCGATATGCGGTCCTGCCAGGTGAAATGCTCCTCGTCCCACAGGGCCCACAGGAACCCTAGCATCAAAGTCCCGGCCGACAGCACGTAGCCCACGCTCCTCCAGACCAGCTGCCGGATATCCGGCAAATAACCGTCCAGGCGGACGACGTAGAGGCCGCGCAGTTGCATTCCGGGGGTAGAGCCCGCAAACGTGGTAAAAAGCGCGAAATACTGCGCATAAAGCAGGAAAAACGCCCCTAGATACACTGGAGCGTCTACTTTGTGCAGCAGGATATCGCCGCCTAACGAGCGAAATAGCCCCAAAAAGCCGGCAAAAGTGGCCAATAAGAACACCGCATCGAGCAGCCCCGCCCAGCGCCGATCCTCGATCGACGCGACCGGTACTAGGGCTGTCTGGGGCCGGGAACGGTCATCGCGGGAGAAATTGAAGTCCAGTTCGGGCTGAACAGAGATTTCCACGCTCTCGCTGGCCCGTAGCCGGGCCGCGCGGGCGGCCGGCCGCGACGTCGGGCGAGCCTCCTGCACCGGCCTGGGTTCCGGCTCGATGTCTTCGATTACGTCCATATGCAGCGAAAACGGTAATCCGCCCTGGGCCTCTTCTTCCGGCCGAGGATGGCGGGTGCGGTACGCATCCAACCGGCGGGAGACTTCCTGTCGCCACTCGGGCTCTCGGTCCGGTGGCCGCTGGGGTTTCGGCGCAACCGCGGGCGCGCGACCCACCGCTGCGCCAGCGGCGGGCGCACGTACGACGATTGGGGGATCGGCCACGGGAACGCGCTTCACGGCTGTTCCGGCTGCCGCCGCCAAGACCTGCGGGGAACGCTCAAATGATTCCGACTGCACCACCGGTGCGCCCGCTACGGGTACGCGAACCACTGCTGGTTCCTTCGCGGGAACTCGATCCAGCGCCGCACCGGTGGGTGCGGCGCGCACCGCCATCGGGGTATCTGCTACGGGCGCGCGTTTCACCGCGGCGCCAGCTGCGGCTGCTCGAACCAGCGGGGGGCGTTCGAATGATTCCGACTCCATATCGGCGGGAGTGTAGTCGCAATCGTCATCGACGTAGACGCGCGCGGCTGCTCCGCTGGCGGGCGCTGCAGGGCGGGATGGGAGAGCGGTTCGAGGGCTCGACGCCGCAAATTGCGACGTACTGATGCCTACGGCTACCGCTTCATTTTCGGGATTATCATGCGAGCCGACCGAAGGTGTGGCGCAAAATGGGCAAGCCCTGCCGTACTCGTACAGAATCGAGCCACACTGAGAGCAACTGTTTATCACGTGTCCGTTTTGCGCTGCGGACGTTCCATTCGAGAGCTCGAAAGGACGCCCAAATATTACCACAATGAAGCGGATTGTTTACGGTATGAGAAATGCGGATGTGTCACGAATCCGCCACGTCCCCCCGGTCTCCACGCGATACGTTGCAGTCGATTCGTTGTCACTTTCCTCGCTGGCGTGTTAGGCTCAGTTTTCGTTTTTTGCATCACAAGAAACGATGGCGCTTTCATTTTCCCCGCGAATTGCAGTTCCGTTCCGCCTGACCAGCCTGCTCTTGGTTTGGGCCGCGGTCACGCTAACCGCTTCCGCTTTCCCGCAGCAGGCTGCTAGCGGGCAAAACTCCCCACCCAGTTCCGCGTCCCATGCGCCCGCTGCCGTTCGGCACGCCGCTAGCGGGAAGTCGCAGGTAGCACCGCCGCCGGCCCTGCCCACGCACGACGAAGACTTCACCATCTCGGCGGATCAGCAGCGCCAGGTGGGAACGATGTTTTACGCCGACGGCAACGTCGACATTCTCTTTGGCAATACCCGCCTGCGCGGCGACCACGTCGAATTCAACCGGGAGACGCAAAAGTTATTCGCCCGCGGTCACGTGAAATTGGACTACAACACCCAACACGTCGAGGCAGATGACGGCACATACGACGTGCGCACCGGGACGGGAACCTTCCATCACGTCCGCGCGACTTTCGCGATGCAGCGGCGGCCCTCTCCCACGCTGCTGGTGACGCCGAATCCGCTCTATTTCGAAGCGGACGTAGCCGACCGCACCGGTCCCGAGAGCTACAAGCTGCACCATGCGTGGCTGACGGTGTGCGAACCGGACAAACCCACCTGGGAATTCCACGCCCTGGACGTCAGCGTGGAGATGCAGCGTTCGGTGCGCTTGGAACGAGGCGACTTTCGGCTTTTCTCCGTGCCGGTAATCTTCATGCCGTACGCGACGTTTCCCGCAGGCCATCGGCGCCAATCCGGATTCCTGATTCCAGATTTCGGCAATAGCACGCAAAAAGGCTTTTTCCTGGGCGAGGACCTTTATTGGGCTCCGACGGACTGGATGGATACGACGGTAGGAGGCACCTATTTGAGCAAGCGCGGTTGGGCGCAGAACGCGGACTTCCGCTCGCATCCCTGGGAGAATGCGCGTCTGGATGCCAGTTATACGGGGGTGATCGACCGCGGACTCGACGAGCCCACCGGCCCTCCGCTGAAGCAGGGAGGCCACGAAATTAAATTCGATTTCGACGCTTTGCTGCCGGATGGATGGCGGGCGGTGGCCGAGCTCAATCAACTATCGTCGCTCACCTACCGCCTGGCGTTCGCGGAAACATTCACGCAAGCGGTGAACTCGGAAGTGCGCAATACCGCCTTCCTGACGCGCGATTGGAGCGGCTTCAGCCTGAATTTCGCGGCATTGTCGTACAAGAATTTTCTGAGCGCGACGCCGGAGACTTCGGTGAACCTGCGCACCGCGCCGGAAGCGCGGTTTGGCTCGGTGGATCAAGCCCCGTTCCACAATCTGCCGCTGTATTTTTCTTTCGATTCGTTCGTGGATGCGGTGCATCGCGGCGACACGGTGACGCCCTTTGCCACCAACGCTTTTGTGGAGCGCCTGGAATTCGCCCCTACGGTTACTATGCCCCTGCATTGGGGATCGTGGTTGAACGTGACGCCCAGTTTCACGTTCCGCACCACCCATTACGGCGCGCAACTGGAGGCTGGCCGGCCCGTCAACCAGGGTTTCGAACGCAATACCGACGAATTCACCCTGGACATCCGTCCGCCGTCGCTGGACCGCATTTATTACCGGCCGCACGCGAAGTGGAAACATACCATCGAGCCAGACATCGTCTATCGCTACGTGGACGGCGTGAATGATTACGCCCGATTCATCCGCTTCGATGAAGATGAAACCCTCACCGACACCAACGAAGTGGAGTACGGGGTGACCCAGCGGTTGTACCGGCGCGACGACGACGGCGATTCCGAGGAATTCGCTTCCTGGCGCCTGGTTCAGAAATATTTCTTCGATCCCACTTTCGGCGACGCCTTGATTCCCGGACAGCGCAACGTGTTCCAGGCGCTCGATTCGCTCACCCCGTTTGCTTTTGCAGTGAATGGGCGGCACTGGTCTCCGATCGTCAGCGACTTGCGCATCACTCCGGGCGGGCACTACGATGCGCAGTTCATCGTGAATTACGATCCGCAGCGGCAGCGATTAACAGCCATTGGGACCCTGCTGAAGCTCAAGCCGTATCGTGAGTCGTTCTTGACCCTGGCGCACTTCTCGGCCATCAATCTGCCGTCCATACCGCCCACTCCCAGTGAGGATTTCCAGCCGCGCTCCAACCAGATTCGTATGCTGGGCGGATACGGCGACATGACCCGGATCGGATGGAATGCCACGATCGGTTTCAGCTACGACGTGGAGCAGCATCAATATCAAAACCAGGTGGCGCAACTTACCTACAACGGTTCCTGCTGCGGGATCGGCCTGGAATATCGCCGGCTATCACTCGGCACGGTGCGCGAAGAGAATCAATACCGGTTTGTTTTTCTGATCGCTAACCTCGGTTCGGTAGGCAACCTGCGCCGCCAGGAAAAAGTCTTCTAGAACTTGGCGGCTCCGCCACTCACGATCTTAGTTCCGTGGGCTCGGAACATATTCGTGCGCGCGAGGTAGGATATACTGCCATCGGTTGTTCGCCACGCCTGAGTTAAATGGATCGAGTCACTGTGGCGTAAGAGATTAGGGAGACTTCCATGCTTGTCAGTGAGTTGCGTTCGGCAGAGTGCTACGAACTACTTGCGCGGTTGGGGTTTGGACGGCTGGCTTGCGCCCGGGACAACCAGCCGTACATTGTGCCGATTTACTTTGCCTACGAACCTCAGCGCCTCTATGTGTTCGGCACGCTAGGCCAAAAGATTGAGTGGATGCGCGCGAACCCGCTGGTGGCGGTAGAGGCCGATGAAGTGAAGAGCCACGTGGAGTGGGCCAGCGTTGTGGCTCGAGGCCGCTACGAGGAATTTCCGGATACGCCTGAGTACGCTGACAGAAGACAACAGGCACAGTCGGCACTTGAGAAAAAGTCGCTGTGGTGGCAGACCGGATTCGCGTCGGCACAGACTCGCGGGCGATTCAACCGGGATCTTCCGGTGTTTTATTGCATACACATCGAAGAGATCAGCGGCCATCGGGCCATGCCGGATCCGGTGAGCTAGCGCGAAGTCGCGTCAGGGAGGAACAAGTTGCCGCTGCAGGTAGGGTTGCAGAAAGGCGGCGTACCAGCGTGAGGCCGGCTCCAGAGCAGGAGCATGGTTCAGGGGTCCGGCGAAGCCACTCGCGCCGACAGCGGCATTACCCCTCTAATCGTAGGTCTTCGTTTTTCGCCCACATTCGTTTCCTGCAATAAAATAGCATTTTCCATAGTGTGCGGTACCGTACAGTCTGGGTTTTAGCCCTCCACTATAATTTAGCGGGTTTTCGACGAAAGCAGGGGTGTCTAGTGACCACCGCCGAACTGACCGCTGCCCGTGTCGCTGGTCCGAACACTGGCACACCATGAAAAGCGCTGTTCTACAACGGCGCAGGGAAGCGAGCGTGGGAGGACAAGCCGCGATCGCGGCAGTCGGGTTTCCGCGGCTGGTGGACACGGTTATGACCCCGATACTGCTGAAGGTGGTGCGTTCGGGCAAGTTGCTGCCGGGCAAGCTGCTGCCGCGCAAGCTGGTGACCATCACTTCGCGATGGACGGCATCATGAAGGCGTATGACACGTTTGGAAAGGCGGCGAAAGAGGGAGCCCTCAAGGTGGTTCTCACGAATAGCGGATCCCGTTGGATGAAGCATGGCCGCTGGATAGCAAATGCGGGAATCTCGAAACTCCTGCGGCTGCTCATGGCATTCAGCCTGTTGTCGGCTATCGCTTTCGCACAGGCGCAGGCGCCCCCGACTGGCAGCGACAAAACAGCGCCGGCGACGAAAGAGAAGACCACCCCCAGCAAGCCTGGGCCTAGCGCTGCCGACTATGTAGGTTCAGAAACTTGCAAGACGTGCCATGCAGACGTCTTTAGCGGCTGGGAGAAGACCGCGCATTGGCAGACCACGCTCGATACCAAAGGTGGGCCGTCGCGTCAGGGATGCGAAGGTTGCCACGGCCCTGGCGCGGCGCATATCGCCGGGGGCGGAGACAAGACCAAGATTTTTGTGTTCGAGCAGCATTCCGCGAAAGAAATCAACGCGCGCTGCTTGAGTTGCCACGCGGGCGGGACGCAGCATATGAACGCGCTGAATTCGCTGCATTCGCGCGCCGACGTGAGTTGCACTTCCTGCCATTCACAGCATCACGCGCAGACCAAGGAATTCTTGCTGGTGAAATCCCAGCCGGAACTCTGCTACGGGTGCCACCTGCAGCAGAAGCCGCAGTTCGAAATGCCGTTCCACCATCGTGTTAATGAAGGGTTGCTGGTCTGCAGCGACTGCCACAATGTGCATGGTTCGGTGAAGCCCAAGCAAGTACGGAACTCCTCAACGCAGGATGCGGTGTGCTTCAAGTGCCACACGGACAAGCAGGGACCGTTTGTTTTCGAGCACGAAGTAGTGAAGGTGGATGGATGCCAGGCATGCCACTTGCCGCACGGCGGCCCGAATCCGCATATGTTGAAGGTGAGCAACGTAAACCTGCTGTGCTTGCAGTGCCATACCACTTCGAGTTTCAGCGGCGCACCAGGAACTCCTTCGTTCCACAATCAAAACACTTTCTTCCAAGCGTGCACGTTGTGCCACGTGGAAATCCACGGATCGAATTTCAGCTCCACATATTTCAAATAGAACTTGAGATGAACATGGATGCTACGAAGAAGAAACAAGTGGCGGCGGACGAATGGCCGCTAACGAAGGTTCCGGGGCGGCTGGCCAGGAAATTATGAAATACCCATACACTTCGCTCGGCACCGCGATTCTGCTAGCCGGTTTACTGTCTTCGCCGGCTGCTCGCGCGCAGGACGCATCCGGCGAAAACAAGGGCACCGACGCCGGCGGCTACAACATCCAGCAGACCATGGAGGTGGGCTACCGCGCCAATTGGGTGAACGGCAATCAGGATACCTACGACACATTCATCAACTTGGGATCCGGCGTTCGCCTATTGGATTACTCGGTGGAAATGCGCTCGCTCGGCCACAACGGGCTGCTGTTCGACAATCTGAGTCTTAGCAGCTTCGGTTACGGTGGCGATCCGAACGATGTGAGCCGCCTGCGGATCCAAAAGAACAAATACTACGATTTTCGAGTCCTCTTTCGCCGCGACAAGAATTTCTGGGATTGGAACCTGTTAGCAAACCCGCTGAACCCCATCACAACCAACGCCGCGGTGAGCCCGACGACGCCGATCACCAGTTCGCCGCATTCGCTCGACCTGGTACGCCGTATGCAGGATTACGATCTGACGCTGTTTCCCAATTCGAGAGTGCGATGGCGATTGGGCTATTCGCGCAATCGCGATGAAGGCCCGGGATTTTTCACCACGGACGGCGGAACGATACCGGCGTTCCCGCAAAACTTCAGCTACACGACAAATGCGTATCGCGCCGGCGTCGATTTCCGGGTGCTCCCGCGCACCACGATTTCGTACGATCAGTTTCTAAGTTACTTCCAGCAGAACAACAGCGTCACCGATAATCCCACCGCTGACCCGCAAAACTTTGGTTACCAGCTTCCCAACGGAACGCCGGTCGACCTGGGGATTATCTGGGCATCGAGCGGCGGCGAAGTATTGCCCTGCGCCGCTCCGGTCGCCAGCGCGGCAACCACGCCGCCGACCGTGAATCCGAACTGCAATGGATTTCTCGCGTATAGCCAGGTGAGTCGGGCGCGAAACTTCATGCCTACGGAACGGCTGCGCTTCCAATCGAATTATTTCAATAAATTCGAGACGTCTGGCTCGATAGGGTACAGCTCGGCCAACAACTCGGTCCCGGATTTTAACGAGACAGTGAACGATCTCACCACGCGCAATGGCACACGTGGAGGGGTGACCAACGGACCGGCAGACGCCAAGAGAGTATCGGTGAACGCGGATTGGTCAGGAGTGTATTCGCTCACCGACAACTTCCGGATCGTGGACACATTCCGCTACGACAATTGGCGCACGCCGGGGGTGTGGAATCTGGGAGAGACAAACATCTTCGAACAACAACAGCCGGGACTGATCGGGTTAGAACAGCCACAGGCTTCGCCTTGCGCCGCCCCGTTCACTGCGGTGACGTGCCCCAACCACAGCGCGTCGTCGCCGGCGGACACTACTTATGGCGTGACGTCCACTTTTCTGGCGCAAAACCTGAAATCAGACACGTTCGAAGTGCAATACGACGCGAGCAAGCGGCTGAGCGCCCGGATCGGTTATCTCTACACAAACCGGACCATCGCCGATTTCGACTCAACCTTCATGACCGCGGAAACATATTTTCCGGGCGGCACTGGGGGCGCCGCAGGGAATGAGTTCTTCGCGGCGCGCGGCGACTGCGCGGTGGCTTCAGCATGCACTCCCGGAGCGAATGGTTCGCTGGTATTTTCAGGCCCGGCGGCGGGGAACGACGCGTCACGCAACCTCGTCACGATCAATGAAAATGCTCTGTTGCTAGGGCTAACCGTGCGGCCGATGGATACTCTCCGAATCACCGGTGACTTCGAGTTCGGTGACAACGACAACGCGTTCACGCGCACCGATCCGCAACACGTAGAGTCCTACAAGATCCACGGGAGCTACCGGCCACGGCCCTGGATTAGCGTTGACGGAGCGGTGGATATGCACGAGAACCAGAACAACATTTACACGGTAAACAATCAGGAACACGACCGTGCGTACAGCATGACCGCGATGATCACGGCGAACCCGCGGCTGTCGTTCAATTTCGGATACAACAACTGGGACGTATATTCGCAGATCGACATTTGCTATAGCGACGGCATCGCACCGGGTGTGGCGGGTACGACCCCATGCCCGACGGCGAGTTCGCCGGTTCCGCTGGGGGCTCTAGCGGTCTACACCAGCGCGGATCACTTCGCTTACGGCGGGGTGATATGGAAAGCGTCGAAGCGCATCACCGCGTCGCTGGGATATGACGGCACAGTGGTCCACGGCACCTCGCCATACTTCAATCAGCCGCAATTCGCTGCGGCATCAGCGCCGGCGCCGGTCCTGCAGCAAGTGACGCTCAACGCACTGACGCCAAGCGGGACGCTGGATTTCAATTACCTCAAGCCGTACGGCAATGTGGTCATCGATTTGTACCGGGGCCTAAGCTACAAGATGTCGTGGAACTACTACGGTTTCAACGCGAAGGGCGCTCAGAATCCGTCGGGGCTGGCGACGATTCCCATGCAGGATTTCAACGGCAGCACCGCGACATTCGCGTTTCGCTACTCTTTTTGAAGATGCGACAGGAGCTGGGCTGGAGAAAACTTTTTTTGAACGCCAGGAGGAAAAGCAAATGAGCCGTGCAAAGGTTAGAGTGATCTGGTCCGCGATTGTACTAGCGGCGGCGCTGCCTCTTTTCAGTGCCACGTTGCGCGCGCAGGACGACGCGCCCGGCGTTTTCAAGGCGAAATGCGCGGGTTGCCACGGCGCGGACGGAAGCGGTAACACATCGGTGGGCAAGTCGCTGAAGCTTCGCGATCTGGGTTCCGCCGATGTTCAGAAGCAGACCGATGCCGACCTGATCGCCATCATTACCAACGGGAAGTCCCCGATGCCCGCATACAAGGGCAAGCTCACCGACGCGCAGATTAAGCAACTGGTCGCTTACGTCAGGGATTTGGCAGCGAAAAAATAGACTCGGAGGCTACCCTTGCATCTGCCGTCACCCGATGTGCTGCTATACGCCTTGATCGTGGTCAGCGCCGCGCTGATCGCGACGATCGTTATTCGGCCGTCGATCACGCTCAGCAGGGAGGGGAAGATTCTGGCCTTTACGGCGTTCCTGATCCTTCCGGTTTTGTGCACGTGCTGGGGAGCGTCGGAACATATCGAGCGGTCTAAACGGACACAATTCTGCCTCTCGTGTCATGTGATGGAGCCGTACGGGCTGAGCCTCAATGTGGATGATCCGGCGTACGTGCCGGCCGCGCACTTTCAGAACCATCGCATTCCGGTGAATGAGGCTTGCTACACGTGCCACACCGACTACGCGCTTTACGGCGGCGTTGTGGCCAAGATGCGCGGCTTGCAGCATATCTACGTGCAGTATCTCGGCACGATTCCTCATCCGATCAAGCTGTACACTCCCTACAATAATCGAGAATGCTTGCACTGCCACCTCGGTGCGCGCTCGTTCGAAAGCAATCCAATCCACATGGCCATGCTCGATTCGCTCAAAAGCAACGCGACGTCCTGCGTGTCTAGCGGCTGCCACGATACGGTGCACAACGTCGAGAACTTAAGTCATGTGAAGTTTTGGAGCCCGGCAAAATGAGCACCGAAGCGATGGGGATGCAACGCGGCCTGCGCCTTTCCGGCACGCTTTTGACGCTTGGACTCGTGATCGAATTGATCAGCTTGCTTTGGGGAAAGCCGCTGGCGTTTCTGTTGTTTGCTTTTATCGGAGGGGCCCTTTTTCTAGCGGGCATTTTGGTCTACCTGTATTCGCTAGTGTCCGCGGGTGGATAGCGGAAATCCTGGTTAGACGTGGTGGCGCCGCTACGCGTGAGTTACACCGCACCGCAGCAGAACTGCCTGTGTTGTTGCCTCCCGTCGAGCCGTATGTCATAACCAGCACCGTGCTATTTTCTGATCTCGCACTATCCAGGCGCTTGGAAGCGGCCGAGGGGTTCGCGTGCGCTCAGTACGCTGAGGCACGTCGCCGCCTGTTCCCGGACAGCGGCGCGGCGTGGATGCAGTGCGCCGGGGCGTACGCGGTCTTCGATGGCGTCGACTCGCCGATCACCCAGACTTTCGGGCTCGGGGTGTTTGAGGAATTGAGCCCGGCGTCGCTCGATGTGATCGAGCGGTTCTTTCTCGATCGCGGGGCTCCAGTGTTTCACGAAGTGAGCCCGTTCGCTGGGGTGGCCGCCCTGGATTTGCTCTGCCGACGCAACTACCGGCCAGTCGAGCTGAGCGCCGTCCTGTACCGTTCCGTCGAGCAGCCCGCCGTTGAACCGCCAGACCAAATCTGCGTGCGCCTCATTGGTCCGGAAGAGGCGCAACTGTGGTCGGACATAAGCGCACGGGGCTGGTCGCACGAGCATCCGGAACTTCGGAATTTTCTGCTGGAAATCGGCGCGATCTCCGCGGCGCGGGAGCAGAGTCTGTGCTTTCTCGCTGAGGTGGACGATAAACCTGGCGCCGCCGGCGTGCTCTGCGTCCACGACGGAGTGGCGCTGTTCGGCGGCTCGGCCACGGTTCCAGAGCTTCGCCGCCGGGGTCTACAGGCCGCGCTGCTGCGCGAGCGCATGCGTTACGCCTTGGAACACGGGTGTGATGTGGCCATGATGGCGGCCGAGCCGGGGAGTAATTCGCAGCGCAATGCCGAGCGTAAAGGCTTCCAGATCGCGTACACCCGCACCAAGTGGCGGTTGTGCACTTAGACGCGATGAAGGTTTGGCGGCCAGTTTCCTGGCCGCCGTGTGCCGCCTATTAATTGATGTCGTGCTTCGATTCCAACTGCTTGACCATCCCGTCCAGATAGGCCTTCTGATTGTCCGGAGCGGCCGCCACCGCTACCTTCATTTCCTTCGTGGCTTCGTCAAACTTGCCCTGGGCCGAGTACATCCGGGCCAGGCCGGTATGCACGAACCACATGTCCGGATGCTTCTGGGCGTTTTCGCGGAAGATCGCGAATGCTTCGTCATTGCGTTTTTCAGCCATCAACTGGCGAGCGAACAAATGCATCTGCAGCGGGCTGGCAAATCCCAACGCCTTCTTCTGTGCAGCGGCAGCCTCATCCTTGCGATTGAGCGCGGCCAGGATGTTGGACTTGGTCATCTCGTTGTCGAAGCGATCTTCATTTTCGATGGACTTGTTCGCATACGTCAGGGCATCGTCCAAAGCGAACTTTTCACCAAGCAGATAAGTGCCCGCATCGTCCCAACTGATCCAGGTGTACTGGGTAAGGCCGCGAAGCTGCTTTTTCAGGCTGGCCTGCACCAGGCCATGCACATCCACCGAGACTTTGAACGGAACCGCGACCTTTTCCCACTCCAGTTCAACCACCGCTGAATCCGGCTGGAGTTGGTCGAAGTCATAGGTCAGCGCGTTATGCATGTCCGCAGGCTGAGGCTTCACGGTCACGCGCAGCGCATCTTCCGACTGGTCGTAGGTGAAAGCGCCCCAAGAGGTCGAGTTCTTTGAAAAAATGATCGTCCATTCGTCGGCATTCGGAATCATGTGCAGTCCATAGGTTCCCTTGTCGAGCGGCTTGCCTTCGATCAGCACCGGATCGCTGAAGGTGATCGTGGTGTTCTCATTCGCGCCGGCTCGCCACACTTTGCCGTAGGGAACCAGGCCATCCCATACTTTGCGATCTTTCACCAAGGGCCGGTGATATTCGATGGTGATATCGGTAATCCCGATTCTTTGCGAGACCTCGGCGCGCTGGCTGCCGCGCGGGAGATTGAGTGTGAACGATTGCGCCGAACACGCCCCCGACACCGCTGCCATCAGCACGCACAACAGAAATCCTCGTAGAGTTGCCTTGAACATGGCGAAGCGCCTCCCTTCAAATGTGCATCCATCGCAGATTTTGTTGAAACGGGCGACAGATCGCAGGCCTACCCTCATAGTCCAGCATCTTAGACCCGCCCGCGCCCCGGCGGTGAGCAGCGGAACGAAAATAAATCGGGCCGGCTTCGGGGTTCTAGCGAAATTGCCGGAATCCCGAAGGATTGGCACGGCAGTTCATTCACAGGTGAGCGAGCGCGTCGCAGCCTGTCAGGCGGTCAATCGGTTGCGCGAGATGGCCTGAATTTCGAAGGCGTCCATGGACTGTAATCGAGCCCGTCCTCCCCTGGCGAACAGTCCGACCCCCAGGCTATCCGGCCGTGTGGGGTAGATCCTTGCCGTCAGGCACGACCGGCGATTGGCAAAGACCTCGACAACTGATGCGTCGACGAAAACTGTCAACCGCAAAACCTCGCCGCTGCGAAGTTCCAAGGGACTCTTGTGAATCACGCGATTCGCGTCGGCGTTCAGGCTCGATCGGCCGGTGTCGAGAACCACGTTTCGGCTGGCCACATCGTAAGCGATCGTGGTTTCTTCGGCCGCATCCGGGGAGCGGCGAATGGCGATTCCAACCTCTTTTGCATCGCCCGGATCCACCTCGAGATGAATCTCCAGGGAGTCGCCTTTGAATTCGGAAACGGGCGCGTAGCCTGAGAGTTCCTTTGCGGCGATCCGATACTGCTTCCCGCGAAGCGCTGCCAGCTCAGGAAGCGGCTCGATCTGCAGCGCGCCTTGGCTATCCATCGAGAGCACACGCGGCAACGACATCACTCCCGCCCAGCCCGATGCCCGCTGAGCAGCATCGCTCCGCCCTTCCCGGATCCAGCCCCACAAGATTCTCCGGCCGTGGCTGTCTACAAAACTCTTGGCCGCATAATAAAGGTTGCTGCCATCGGCAAAACCAGCGGACTCACTCTGGAATTTCTGGTCCGCGTAGGCGCCGGTAAAGAAGTGAACCTTGCTCTGGGTCGAAACTAACAAACAATGTTTTTCACCTAACGGAAAGAAGTCCGGGCACTCCCAGGTGTCCCCTGCGGCTACCGAGTCGTATGCACCTGGGTGGGCAGCATCGTTTGGCTCGAAGGGAGGACCGCTGAACAATGTGTGGCGGTAGTCCCAGTTCGTCAGGTCCTGCGAGCTGTAAATCAGGACGGCGCCACCTTGGCCCTTGAAACCAGCGCCGACGGACATCAGCCACCGGCCGGACTCCCTCCAGATCGAAGGATCCCTGAATCCGGTTACCTGCAGCCCGGGGGGCGGGGAAGCAATCACCGGATTCCCGGTAAGTTTTTTCCAGTTGATCAGCTGATCGTCACTCGTGGCCAGGCATTGCACCTCCGGATTCACTCCGGTGTAGACGATTGTCGGAATTCCGTTGTTGATGAAGGCTGAGCCGGAAAAGCATCCGTCCTTGTCCGGGCCGCCTGGAGCAGGAGCCAGGGCCACCGGCAGATGCTCCCAGCGCACCATGTCTTTACTTCGCGCATGTCCCCAATGCATGTCGCCCCAATAGGCGCCGTTTGGGTTGTACTGATAAAAAAGATGGTAGTAGCCCTTCCAATAGATCGGGCCATTGGGATCGTTCATCCAATTCGCGGGCGGCAGAAAGTGAAATTGCGGACGCAAGACGTCCGCGCTCAGACGCTCTTGCAGTGAATTGCTTTTGCGCGTCAATTCTCTTGGCAGCCGGCTCCCTTGCGCCAGCATCGAAGCCGCCGCTAGCGATCCTGACTGGATCATGAAATGTCGCCGGGTAATCATGTTGGTGAGCGCCTCATTTGAAGTCCGGGTCGGCTGTCTTCGGTTGGAGCAACGCGCGCAGTAGCCGCTGTTCCGGCCAGCTATTCGTATCGCAGTGCGACCATGGGGTCAACGCGGCTGGCGCGCCTCGCAGGAAGATAGGTGGCCAGCAGCGTAACGGCGCTCAGCAACACCGCCGCCAGCACCATCATCCCGGGGTCCCAGGGCTTCACTCCGTAGAGCAGGCTGCTCATCAGCCGGGTGAGCGCCAGCGCCGAGCCTACACCCAGAATTACTCCAACCAGCGCGAGCTGCATCCCCTGGGTCACCACCATCCGGCGCACCTGTTGCGGACTGGCTCCCAGCGCCATGCGCACCCCGAGTTCCTGGGTTCGCTGTTGCACCGAATACGCCATCAACCCGTATACACCGATGGCCGCCAGCACCAGCGCCACGCCCGCGAAAATCGTGAGCAGGGTCATGTAGAAATCATTGCGTGCGATGGATTCGCCCACCACCTGTTGCATGCCGCGGATATGGGCCACCGGCAGTCCGCCGGTAGCCTCGCGCAACTCGCGTTGGATGTCCGCACTTAAAGAGAACGGCGGCAATTTCGTGCGGACCACCCAGATCATCGGAGTGATCCGGTTATTCAGCGCGATGATTGCGTCATTCACTTGTGCGAGCGGAACGTACATGATCTGGTCCGGTGGGCGATTCAACGCGTCTTGGTGAACATCGCCAACGATGCCGACGATCTGCCTGGGCGGCTCTTCGAAATCCGGCCCGATTCCTTTGCCGATGGTAATCAGAGCTCCCAGCGCATCTCCTTTCGGCCAGTATTCCTTGGCCATCGACTCGGTGATCACCACCACGCGCCCCCCGGCGCTATTGTCCTGATCCTGGAACGAGCGGCCACTCAACACCGGGATGCGAAATACCTCGAAATAGCCCGGCGATACCGTGGCATAGCCAGCTCCGCCGTGATACGGGCTATCCTTCAACGGGCGCCCTTCGATGGTGAACGGCAGACCGAAGCCGCCTTCCAGCGGAAGGCAACAGGTGATGGCCGCAGCCGCAACCCCCGGCAGGCTCTCGACGCGCTGCCGGCCGTTACGTTCCAGCAGCTCCACGTCCGCGGCTTTCTCGAAACGGCCGCCGGTTAGAGACATTTGCATGGTTATGACGTTCCGTGCTTCGAAGCCCGGATTCACACCGCGGAGCGCTGCGAAAGTCCGAATCAAGAGAGCGGCGCCCACCAGCAATACCAACGCCAGCGCCATCTCGGTGATCACCAGTACCGAGCGGGCTTTGTTATGGCGCACTCCAGCGCCGGATCGGGAGCCGGCTTCGCGCAGGGTAATGCTCAGATCCGACCGGGAAGCGCTGAGCGCCGGAACCAGTCCGAACAATATTCCGGTGAGCACCGCGGCCACGAAGGTGAATGCCAGCACCCGCCAGTCAAGATTCACGTTGGCGCCTTGCTCTCCAATTCGCGGTATGTCGCCGGGATTCATGGCCAGCAGCGCGCGCACACCCAGATAGCCGAACGCAAGGCCGAGAGCCCCGCCGGCCAGCGAGAGCAGCAGACTTTCCGTGAGCAGTTGCCAGATGATGCGTGCGCGGCCCGCGCCGAGCGCCGAGCGGATAGCGATTTCACGCCTGCGGATCGTTGCCCTGGCCAGCAAAAGATTGGCCACGTTAGCGCAGGCGATCAGCAGCACAAAACCGACTGCGCCGAAAAGCAGCAACAGATCGAAACGGACATCGCCGATCACGCTGTCTCGCAGCGGCACCGCTGTGAAGCTGGCTCCGGGCCCCATCACTGGTGAGTTGGGGAATTTTCGGTTGAACTGGTCCGCCGCAAGTTTCATCGCCGCCTGCGCTTGCGCCAATGTCACTCCCGGCTTCAGGCGCGCCGTCGCGTGCAGGTAGTGTCCCTGATTGGTGCTGTTTGGATCGGGCTTCAGCGGCACCCACACGTCGTTCTTGGTGTCGTGCGCAAACGTCGGGCCCAGCACTCCGATCACCGTGTGTGGTTCTCCGCCAAGATCGATCGTTCGGTTGATGATTTCGGGATCGCCGCCATATCTGCTGTGCCACAATCCGTTGCTGATTACCGCGACGGCGGGGCCTCCGGGGCGGTCTTCTTCGGCGGTGAAGGTGCGCCCGAGCGCCATGGGCGCGCCAAACACGCGGAAATAGTCCGCCGACACGTGAATCCCCTTCAGTTGTTCGGGGCGGTCTCCTCCGGTCAGATTGATCCCCGGCCCGCCGTTATCGTACGCAGCTACCGCCTCAAACACCTGAGTCTGTTCGCGCCACACGTTAAACTTGGGAATCGAAGTGATATCTCCGTTTCCCTGCGGTGAACTCAGCTCCAGTTCCACCAGCCGGTCGGGATTTGGGTAGGAGAGCGGCTGCAGCAGCACCGCGTTCACAACCGAAAAAATGGCAGTGTTGGCGCCGATGCCGAGCGCCAGCGTGAGAACAGCCACTGACGTAAATCCGGGGCTCTTGGCCAGGGTCCGCAGGCCGTAGCGGAGATTCTGCTGTAGAGTTTCCATCGCAATCTCCTATTTCAAGTCCTTGCCGGTGCTGGTGATCGCGGATCAAGTCTCGAATCGCTTCGGAGCGTTTGGGTTATCCTTTTTCTGCTGATGACCTCGTCAAACTTTCTCAGCATTGCATGCTCCAGAGAAACGCCGGTTCGAGCCAAGTCGGCCATCAAGAGCCTCCGAGGTCTCCGTGCTACTGCAGGCGATAGTATCTCTGACAAAACACCGCCACCAAGCAGAAGTGTTCCTGCATACGTCTTACCCGGAGTAACGGTCCTGCTGTGCCATCGCGTAGTGGCGCGGGGGCACACAGCCCTCGATTGTGCAGTGGGTCGCTTCGCTTCGCTCGTTCATCTCGTTGTAACACGCCTGCGCTATCACTCTTTCTCCCATGATCTGGAGCTTTAGACGTATCGCGCTCGAAAGCGTGGCTGCTAAATCTGCGTGTTTCGGGTACCCACTCGCCATACCAGGATGATTTCGATGCAACCCTATGATCTGATCGTCATCGGTTCCGGGCCAGGAGGTCAGCGCGCGGCCATCCAAGGCGTGAAGGCCGGCAAGCGCGTTGCTATCGTCGAAAAGCAGGCTGCGGTTGGGGGCGTCTGCATTAATACCGGCACCATCCCCAGCAAGACCATGCGCGAAGCCGTCCTGCACCTCTCCGGGTTCTATTCCAAGAATTTTTTTGGCGCCAACCGCGCCTCCGCGGAAAATATCACCATGGCCGATCTCAATTTCCGCGTTCAGCGGGTGGTCGAAAACGAGGTCGGGGTGATCCAGGACCAGCTCAAGCGCAACGGCGTCGACGTCATTCATGGCTTCGCAAAATTCAGTGGCCCGCATCACCTCCGCGTCGAAAACGGCAACAGCTCCGCTGAATTTGAAGCCCAATTCATCGTCATCGCTACCGGCACCAAGCCTGCGGTGAACCCCAAGGTGCCCATCAACGGCCGCAACATCATCGATAGCGACCAGATCCTGAGCATGCCGCAAATTCCCAGGACGCTCATCGTTGTAGGCGGCGGCGTGATCGGCGTCGAGTACGCCTGCATGTTTGCCACCCTTGGCGTACGTGTGATCATCGTCGAAAAGCGGCCGCGCCTGCTCGAATTCGCCGATACCGAGATGGTCGAGGCGTTGAGTTACCAGATGCGCGATCACCGCGCCACCATGCGCCTGAGCGAGGAAGTCGAAAGCGTGGAAGAATTGCCCGACGGGAAGGTGGCCGCTAACCTCGTCAGCAAAAAACGCATCAATGGCGACGCCTTGCTTTACGCCGTTGGCCGCAATGGTAATGTCGATCGGCTGGATCTGCCTGCAGCCGGCATCGATTCCGACAACCGTGGCCGTATTAAGGTCGACGCCGATTTCCGCACCAGCCAGCCCCACATCTTCGCCGTCGGCGACGTCATCGGTTTCCCTAGCCTCGCTTCCGTTTCCATGGAACAAGGCCGCATCGCCGCCGCCCGGGCTTTCGGTCTGCACGTGCAGACCGATCCGGAGAGCTACCCGTATGGGATTTACACCATCCCGCAGATTTCCTTTATTGGGAAGACTGAAGAGCAGCTCACCGACGCCGACGTACCGTACGAAGTGGGCGTGGCCTATTATCGAGAGATTGCTCGCGGCCAGATCTCCGGCCACACCGATGGACGCCTTAAGATCTTATTCCACCGCGAAACCCTGGAGTTGCTCGGCGTGCACATCTTCGGGGAAAATGCCGCCGAGCTTTTGCACATTGGCCAGGCGGTCTTCATACTCAAAGGTAAAATTACCTATTTCATTAACACCGTTTTCAACTATCCCACCCTCGCCGAATGCTATAAGACCGCCGCCTTCAACGGCCTCAATCGCCTGACCTGATCGTTGTCTTTGTCTTTCGCGAAAGAACCAGCGAGGAATGGCTAGGCCGTATTGGCGTATCTAGTTCTGCCAGCGCAGCACGTGCAGCAGGCCGCAATAATCATCGGTCCAGAAGATGGGTCGCGTCGCCGCGGGAAATGGTTCGGAGTGTTGAGCGATCTCGTTCCCGGTGAGCGACGCGGAATCGCGCGAAAGCAGGATCCAATCGGATTGCGAGAAAGGGCCGTTGGGAAGCAGCGGATCCACGCGGCGAGCGTGAAAGCTGAAGTCCTGGCTGATCCCTGCGAGCACCGGACGCAGGTCGAGCGTCTGGTTGCTGATGTGCACCGCGATTACCGACGCCGGCCCGCGCAGATGCTCTTGGTACACCGCGAACGCCTCGCGCGTGAGCAGGTGCATCGGGATCGCATCGCTCGAAAACGCATCCAAAACTAAAATGTCGAACTGCTGCAGGTCCCCGCGCTCAGCCTCTTCTTCGAGCGACAGCCGAGCGTCTCCCAGCACCACCTGAATTTGGCCGCGGGAATCCTGCAAGTAAGTGAAGTACGGATGCTCGCCGCTCGACATTTTGTAGACGTCTGGGTTGATCTCGTAGAAACGGAAAACGTCGCCGGGTTGCGCCAATGCAGCCAGCGTGCCCACACCCATTCCCACCAGACCCACGCGCGCGGGATGCTGCGGCCAATTGCGAATCACCATGTTGGCGCCGCTGGCCGGACCGTAATAGCCGGTCGCCAGATGCGCGCGCTGCGGATCCCGATACTGAAATCCATGAATGATGTTGCCGTACCGCAGCGCCAGATAATTTTCCTGGTCCACGCTGACCACCGACAACACCCCGTAAAAATTTCTCGACGATGCGATTACGTGGTACAGCTCGGCCTTCTGCGGAATGATCAAGCCGGCGGTAAGCAACGCCAGCGCGACCCTGGCCGCGCCCCGCACCATGCCTGGCGCCGCCACGGTCTTCGGATCACGCCGCTCCGTGACGTATCGGAAAACGCCCGCGGCGGCCAGTATCGCAGCCGCATAATGCCCGGCCGATGGAGGAAATTGTCCGGCCTCTTTCCATACCGCGCCAACTATGCTTGGCGCCAGCAACACGCCGCCGGCAAGGATCAGCAGCGCCAGCGAAGCTCGCCCGGTGTACCACCAGGACGACCGCTCGCGGTCGGAAACGGTCAGTACCACCGCCATACAGCCCAGTATGCCCAGCGGATATTCCCAGTAATTAGGAAATATCCATGGAGCGACCAGGCTCACCACCATTCCCCCCACCGCGCCGCCGATCGCAATGCAGAAATAAAACATGGTCAGCGATTCTGCGCTTGGGCGGGTCCGTGCCGCCTCGCCGTGGCACACCATGCAGCCTGCGAAGAGCACCGCCGAGTAAGCAGCGAGCTGAATCAGGAATGAATACTCAGCCTTGGGAAGTGACACCACGATAACCAGCGCCACCGCCATCGCGAATAGCGGATAGAAAATCTCCCTCCGGTACCATCGGTCGCTTTCAAAGCACACGATGAACGACAGCAGATACAAACTCAATTGCAGTACCCACAAAAATGGGATCACCGCAATGTCCTGGCAGATCAGATTCGTCGTCGCCAGCAGCAGCACCGAAGCGCACGCTGCCAAGCCAATCCACGACAATCGAAGTGGCCATCCCACTGCTGTTGCCGCTGCCGCTGCCGCGGTTGCTTTGCGCGGGCGTGAATCCCCGACAGAAATTGTTTTCGCCGCCGCAGGAGCCGCCGAGCGCTCTGCGCTGCGCACGCTGAAATAGAAGCAAACCAAAAACACGCCGTAGCCCGCCGCCCAGGTCCAGCCTTGTGCGCCGAGCCGCATGTGCGGTTCGATCAAGAACGGATACGACAGCAATCCCAGCAGCGATCCCACATTCGAGAGCGAATACAGACGATATGGCGAGCTCTTGGGCGCCGCCTGCGCAAACCAGTGCTGCATCAACGGACTGGTGGTCGACAGCAAAAAGAACGGCAGGCCGATCGCACAGATCAGAAATTTCGCGATCGTCCACGTGGGGCTGGCTCCCGGCAGTGGGTGCCAGTTCGCCCCCGGTCCGATGGGCGTGGACCACAGGTGGCCAAGCACTGCCAGAAACACCGCGGAAATGCCGAGCAGCGCGCCATGAACTCTTACCTGCCTGCGCAGCGGAAGCCACGTAACGATTCCATGCGAGTATCCGTATCCCGCAAGAAACAATATTTGGAATACCAGCACGCATACGGTCCATACCGCCGGCGCGCCGCCAAAAAGGGGCAGAATTTCTTTCCCCAGCAGCAATTGAACTTGGAAAAGCAGAAACGCGCTGACAAAAATCGCCAGAGCAAACGGCATCGGTCTGGCCGCGCTCCCAGCGATGGCGCCATCCACCGCCGCACCAGGGCCAGCGTTAGCGCGGCCAGGCCGGGCCGCCGGCGCCGTTTCAATAGAAGCAGGCATGAATTCAAGTCTAGGCGGGATACACGAGCGAACCCGGTGGACACTCGCACCGTTGTGCTCAAAGCACCATGCACGCGGTCGCAGCGCCCGCCAATCCCACCATTTCCCCGCCTCGTGCCGCTGTCGCTTTGTTCACCACGTCGACCGCATCGGCGGCCACCGCTCCGGGTTGCCGCATCAGCCTTAGCCCCGCCGCGTATCCCGCTGCGCCCACCAGCATTCCGGCCAGCACGTCCGCCACATAGTGATATCGGCCGTAGACGGTTGCCACCATCATGCTGACGAAGAACGGCAGGGTCGCCCAAAATAGCCAACGCCGGTAGCGCCACGCGCACAGAATCGCCACCATCGATCCCGCCACGTGCGCGGACGGGAACGCGGCGCCATGCACGCGACCATACCTCTCGATCACCTCGATCAGCGCGGTGCAAAATCTGCCGTGCAGCGCCACGAGCGGCGCGTGCGCCAGTGAGAAATGAGGACTCTCGATCGGAAACACCACCGCAATCGTATACACCGCGTAATGCGCCAACGCGGTGGACGTCATCACCGTCCAGAACGCTCGCGTTTCCCGCCGTGCGTACAGCAGCGCCGGCAGGAGCACCAGATACACAAAGTAGGTCATGTAAGAAAATTGCATGAAGTCGTTCAGCGCCGGGCGCGCGAATTGCGACATCCACACCGCCGGCTGCGCTCCGCACAACCAAAAATCGAATCGAAGCAAGCTTGCGTCGAACCAGCCGGGGAAAACCAAATGCACCAGGCCCTGCAGCTCTTCGAAGAATCCGATGTACAGCGGCAATGGGTACCAATGCCGCACGAATCGCCACAGCGCGCGCGGCCGCCGGTGCGCCGAACACGCCAGCAACAAAATTCCCAGCGCGACGCACTGGTGCGCGGCGATATATCTCTGCGGATGAGGAATCGAACGGAAGCAAACCATGATCAGCACGTTGAGAATCGTCAGGTAGGAGAGCGTCACCCACTCGAAAGCGCCGCAGGCGCTCGCACTTCTTGCCCGCCACCGCTCGAACGTTGCACCGGACTCCGCATCGACGCGCGAATTCCGCCTCAGCGGTACCGCGCCGGCTTCTGCCGACGCCAGGGAATCCAGCAGGGGTGTCATCGGGCCTCCAGAACGCGGCACGATTGCTGAATTGGTTCCTGTCCGCTGTCAATTTGTAGCGTTCCGTGCGATCCGTCCTCTGCACCCCACTTCCGGGCCGGCCATCCTTGTAGCTGCGCACGCCGCGCCAGGCGCGCCGTGGGATTTATCACCACCGCGTGTCCCACGCGCTCGAGCATAGGAATATCGCGGGGACTATCGCCGTATGCGTAGCTTCGCGCGAGGTCCAGGCCGCACTGCAGCGCCAGGCTTTCCATCGCTTTCACTTTGGCGCTGCCGCTCATGTGCTCGCCGGCGATCGATCCGGTCCACACCGCGTGGGGCGCTGCCGCCCGTCCGAGCCAACGAGTCTCTAATTCAGTGGCCGCGATTCCCGCAGCTACTGGCAGCCGCGCGGCAATCGCTTGCGCCAGCGGCGCCAGCGTTCCGGTGATAATGAAGATGGGATGCCCCGCCGCGTGATGCTCTTGCATCGTGCGTATCCCGTCGCCGAAAAAGTTCAGCGGCTCGCTCTCGCCGCCCAGCGAGTCCGCCCATTCCTCCACCGCTGACGCCGCGACTCCGGACAGATCGGCCTTATTCGTTTCTACCGGATGCTCGCTCCCGGATAGGACTCCGCCCGCAAAATGTGCCAACCACCGGAATCCCGCGGCAATTCCAATCTTGTTGCTGCGAATCAGAAACCGCACGAATCGCCGTTCGATCGATGGCGCGGCGCACAACGTGCCGTCGAGATCGAAAAAAGCCGCCGCCCGCCCGCGCCTGTAGCCGCGCGCGAAATCATGAGCGGCGCTCATCGCGCCGCTCCCAGCGTCGCACTCACCCTCACCGGCACTTGCGCCCGCCGCAAAACCGGGCGCGCCTCCCGCGCGCCCGCTTCGCTTGCCTCGCCGCTCCAGAATCGCCGCCCTTCCCACAAGACCGGCGCCGCGCGCAGCAAGCAAAAAATCACCGTAGTTCCCACGATTCCGCTAGCCCAGGCGTGCATCGCCGGTTGCCACTCCGCCACCGCCGCTGAGTCGGTGACGTGCGCGCAACTCACCTCCACGCCCAGCATCACAAAGCACAGACACTTCAAGCTGGCGTACGCCACACGGCTCGCGCGCGACGCCACCAACGCGCGCCCCCACCCGCTTTCCAGCATGGATTGGTTTCCGAATCCGCTGCGCCCGTAGCGCGCCGCGGCGCCGCGCACAAAATCGGTCAGCGTGCCGCGCACGAAGAAAAACACCGGGACCCAAACCGAAATCGCCCCAACGGTAGCGAAAAATGTGAAATACAAATTCTCTACCGCGCGGTCGCCCAAAATATCAAACTGCGCGCCCAGCGCCGTGGCCATCCCTTTGCTTCGCGCCACATACCCATCCAGCCCATCCAGCACTATCGTAAGCATTGTCACCAGCACCGCCGCCAAGCCTAGGCGCGCGTCGGCGCCCGAAAACCGAAACAGCGCCACCGCCACGAACGCACCCACAATCCGCGCCGCAGTAATTCCATTTGGAGTCATGTCCGCGCCTCCCCTAAACACAAATACTTGGCGGGCCCGCGATTCGCGGCAGCCGATCTCTCAGCCGCTCCCGGCGCGACTCACGGGCCCGCACACTAATAGCCATGGCAACGCGCATGCCATTCGCGAAATTCATTTATGCAGTGGAATTACGGCACTTGCAGAAAACAGCTTCGGACACGACTCGTGGGAGGTGCCGCCTTGCGATGTCAGGTGTCCGGCAAATCCGTCAGTCACCGGCTACCGCGGCATCTGCACCTCGGGTGCTTTGGGCGCATCCGATAGCGCGAGGATCGCGGATCGGTTCACTTACTCGCGCCTCCGGCGGGCTGCCGCGAAAGTTTTGGGTATGCATCGGATGTATGGGAAAATTGCGCACTAGGTTGGAGAGTGGCCGCTTGGCCCGCACCGAATTGGCCTGACGATGCCGCGCCCCCAAAAAGAGGTTTCATGGACGTTCCGGTATTCGCGTGCTTCCTGGCTGGTTTGGTGTCGTTTCTCTCCCCGTGCGTTCTGCCTCTTGTGCCCGGATACATCTCGATGCTCTCGGGAATCGGGCTCGAGCAACTCAAAGAAGGGCAGGTCGCACGCGGCACGCTCTTCGGCAGCGCCCTGGCATTCGTCGCCGGTTTCTCCATCGTCTTCATTTCGTTTGGCGCTTCCGCCAGCGCCGTCGGCGGCTTCTTACTCCGCAATCGCAACCTGCTCGCGCCGGTGGCTGGCGCGCTGATCATTCTTTTCGGCCTGCACCTGGTGGGCTGGCTGATCAAGCTTTCGGCGCGCGTGGGCGCGATCGCCGGCGCGGTGTTCGTGCTGGCCGGAATATTCTTCATCTACCGGCCCGAGATTCTGCCGCGCATCCTCAAGCCCATCCATTTTTTTGCCGCGGCGTTCATTTGTATTGCCGGGCCGTACTTTTCGCAGTGGATGAACCGCGACGTGCACTTCCGCAACGTGGGCGGCCGGCCCGGCCTGGTCAGCGGATTTCTGCTCGGATTCGCTTTTGCCTTTGGATGGACTCCCTGCATTGGACCCATCCTCACCAGCGTGCTGCTGATCGCCTCCACTCGCGATTCGATCGGCCAGGGCGTGTTTCTGCTAAGCGTCTACTCCGCCGGGCTGGCCATTCCTTTTCTGCTGACCGCCATCGGCATCGCGCAATTCCTGCGCTTCTACGGAAAATTTCGCAGGCACATTCACATGGTGGAAGTTTGCAGCGGGGTGCTGCTGCTGCTGATCGGCGGCCTGGTTTTCGTGAACCGCCTGACATGGCTTTCAGGTAAACTGACATTTCTGAACCGCTTTACCCTGTAATGGGAGCATCCCGAATGAAGGCCTCTCCAAGATTTGTGGTGTTTATTTTCGCGCTGGCGATTGCGGTCGCTGCGTTGCCCGGATGCAATTCGCTGAAAGGCAGCAGCAAGCCCGCCGGTGCGGAGGCTAAGGCGGATACCGGCAGCCATCCCGCTGAGCCGGTCGTCACGTTCAAGGATTTGCAGGGAAAAGACGTGACCCTCGACAGCCTGAAAGGCAAAGTGGTGCTGGTGAATTTTTGGGCCACCTGGTGCGATCCCTGCCGCGCGGAAATTCCCGATCTGATCGATTTTCAGAATAAATATTCCGCCAAGGGATTCACGGTTTTAGGCGTGGCCATGGACGAAGAAGGCAAAAGCGTGGTCGAGCCATTCGTCCAGAAAGAGCAATTCGACGTCCAGGGGCAGAAACTCACCATGAACTATCCCATCGTCCTCGGCGATGACGACATCGCCGCCAAGTTCGGCGGCATGCTCGGATACCCCACCAGCTGGTTCATTTCCCGCGATGGCAAGATGATGAAGCACGTCATTGGCGGCATCACCGCCGGCGAGCTCGAAAAAGAAATTCAATCTTTGCTCTAGCCCGGCCGGGCGGCGCGAGTTGCGCGCCCGCATTCCCAGGGAGTAACCTGCATCCACCATGGAAGAACGCGAATTTCAAAAGCAATCCGACGCCGCACTGGAAGATTTGCGGGAACGCCTGCTGAATCTTAGCGATCACCACGTTTTCGAGGTGGAAGGCGGAAGTGGCAAGCTCGAAATTCAGTTTGAAGACGAGCACTCCACCCGTTTCGTCATTAGCCCGAATTCACCGGTGCGCCAGATTTGGATCTCCGCACTTACTACCAGCTTCAAACTGGGCTGGTCGGAGGCCGAAAAGGCGTTTGTGCTGGAAAAGACCGGCGAGACCCTCCCCGTCCTGATGGCGCGGATCATGTCGCAGCAGCTCGGCACCGCGGTGCAGGTGTAAAAGCCGGCGCCGGCGATATCCACACTCGGAGTGTTTCACGTGAAACAACCAAGGACGGTGTTGCTGACGGCAATGATGATAGCGGCTGGGGCCTGCTCATTGGTGCCGGTCCTGGGACTGGCCGGTAGTTTTCCGTATCCGCAGGACGGCGGAGCATCGCAAGCGCTCGCCAATGCCGCGTCGCTGGTTAAGCCGCACGTCTTCCTATCGGCGGCGCCGCAAGTCCGGGGATCGGCGTTTGAAATGGCAGTGGTTGTGGACATAGCTCCCGGCTATCACATGAATTCCCATAAGCCGCTGGACGAATTCCTGATTCCCACCACCCTCACCGCGCAAGCGCCGGCAGGGCTAAAGCCCGGCGAAGTGGCGTATCCCGCGGGAGAATTACGCACTTTTTCCTTTTCGCCCAACAAGCCGCTCTCGGTTTACTCCGCAAAAGCAACGTTCCGCCTGAAAATCGATGTGGCGGCCGACGCCGCGCTCGGGCCGCAGACGATCCCGATGACGCTGCGCTATCAAGCCTGCAACGACACTTCCTGCCTGCCTCCGGTAAAGGTTGCGGTGAACGCCAAAGTGGAAATTGCCGCCGCCGGCACGAAATCGCACGCAACCAATCCGGAACTCTTCCCCTCGGCCGCAAAACAGTAGTATTTCCCCGGAGATTTAGAAGCGAAGCGGTGACGGCGGGAACGAATTAGATATGCAGAGGGCCGATCGGAATGGTCTGCGAGGCGATGATGAGTTCGCCGCGGAAGGTGGATTCCGCGGGCCGGCGGTTGAGCGCTTCTTCGGCGCAGATACGGACCACATCGTAATTATTGTTGGTTTCCGAGACGTGCGCGAGGATCAAGTACCGGGCTCGACCGTCGAAGTGTTCCGGATCGGCGAGATATTCACTGACAATCGAATTTGAAAGGTGCCCGGTGCGGCTCATTACTCGCTGTTTGATGTGCCAGGGATACGGCCCCACCTTCAGCATCTCCAGGTCGTGGTTCGATTCCAGGATCAGGCAGTCGCAATCCCGCAAATGCTGTTTGACCAGCTCCGGAAGATAGCCCAGATCGGTGACGATTCCCACTTTCGATCCGTTGGACCGGAAACTGAATCCGATAGGATCCACCGCATCATGGGGAATCGCGAACGGCGATATTTCGATGTCCCCGATCGTAAACCGCTGCCCCGGGCGGATAAATTCCACCCGGCCCATTTTTTTTACGATTCCTTCGGTCAGCCCTTTCAGAATTTCGCGATGGGTTAGTTCGGTGAGGTAGGCGGTGGTTTTCCAGGAACGCGCGATGTGCGCCATCCCGCCGCAATGATCGGAATGCTCGTGGGAGATAAGGATGCCGTCGAGGTGGTTGATGCAGCGGCCCAGCGCTTCCAGCCGGCGCAGCAGTTCTTTCTTGCCCAGCCCGGCGTCGATCAGCAGAGACGTGTTATCCGTCTCCAGCAAGGTGCAGTTGCCGGAACTACCCGACGCGAGAACTGTGATCCGGAACGAGATACGCTTGACCCTTCGGATTGCTATCGGGCCCCCACATATGGGCCCTGACGTGGCGATGATCGCAAGTTGCAGGGCGAACGTCAACCGAAACCGGCGCCGGCCCGCTAACTACTCCGCCGCTACACGGCCCGGCGCTGCGCCGGGAGGCCCGGCGTCAGCAGGACAGATCCTCCGCGGTGAGTGTGAATCCGTTCAAATTGCCCACCACCGACGCCGCAATTCCTCCGGAACGGAACAGTTCCCGGGCAATCGCGCGCAGGTCTTCGCGGGTAACCGCTTCGAGTCCGGCGATCAAATCGTCCATGGAATAAAAGCGGTTGAAATAAATGTGGTGCCGCGCCAGATTGGACATCCGCGCCCCGGAAGATTCCAGCGAGAGCAGCATCGCGCCTTTTAGATGGTCTTTGGCTCGCCGCAACTCTTCTTCGCTCACCAGATTTTCTTTCATGTCGCGAAATTCCATGAGCACCGAATCCACCACTTTCCGCGCGGTCGCCAGCGCCGTGCCGGCATAAACCGACAGCACCCCGGTATCGCTGTAAGGATTCAGGTCGCTGAACACCGCATAAGCCAGCCCTTGTTTCTCGCGAATATTCTGAAACAGCCGCGACGACATCCCTCCGCCCAGCAGATTATTCAGCAGCGAAATGCCGAACCGCCGCTCATCGGCCATGGGAAAGGCCCGCACGCCCAGGCAAATATGTACCTGCTCGAGTTCGCTCTTGGACCGCAAATTCACCCGCGGGGAGGTGGCCGGAACAGGATCCGCGCTGCTGTCGGTGATCGGCGCCAGCGCCCCAAATCGCGGCGCGGCCAGTTCCTTCAATTCCGGCAAGGTGATGTGGCCGGCGGCGGTGATCACCATATTGTTGGGCGCATACCACGAGCGAAATGTGTCGCGCACCAGCGGCGCGTTGAAGCTCGATACGGTTTCTTCGGTCCCGAGAATCGGCCGGCCGATGGGATGATTGTTCCAAAAATTCTGGCTGAACTGCTCGTGCACCAGATCCTCGGGATTGTCCTGGGTCATTTTGATTTCTTCCAGGATCACCGACTTTTCCCGCTCCAGATCTTCCTCCGCAAATTTGGGATGCAACACCATATCGCTCACCACGTCGAAGGCGATCCCGGCATGCTCGTCGAGCACCCGGGTGTTGAAGCACACCATCTCGCGCGAAGTGAATGCGTCCAGCATTCCGCCCAGGGCGTCCACCGCCCGGGCGATGTCTTCCGCGGAGCGCGTCGCGGTGCCTTTGAAAACCATGTGTTCGATGAAATGGGAAATTCCGTTGAGTTTGGCGGGTTCGCGCCGCGACCCTCGCCGCAGCCAGATCCCGGCGGAAACCGAACGCACTTCCGCCATGGGTTCGGCGATCAGCACCAAACCGTTCGGAAGCGTTTCCATTTGGATTGTGCGCTTTGTCGTTTTCACACTTCTATTGTGACAGGTAGGGCGGGCGTTGTCACAGCCGACGCCGGCGGGGTGTTGCGGGAATTTCGCGGGTCTTGCGGACACGGCCAAATACGTCACCTCTGGCGATCCCACTGGCGTCGCCTGCGTCAATCGCCGCACGCAGCGCGGCTAGCTTCGATTCATATTGCTGTTGGATTGTGGGCTTCGTAGGTTTCACGGTTCCCGTTATCACAGGCGGGACGCGAGTGACTACCGGGTTTTTCCGACCAACGATGCGTGGTGCGGGCCGACAGCCGAGCTAGCCTGGAGAGAGAAGCCGGGCTGGGCCTCGCCGTCCTGAAGTCACGGCCAGACCCGTTCCGGGCAATGCGCGTCTATAGCGATCGCAGGAAGTTCAGCAAGTCCTGCTGCTGCTGCGGAGTCAACGCGTTGAAGTTGGCGATCACTCCGTTGGCTTCCGATCCGGAGCTGGAGTGCTGCTCGATCGCCTGCATCAGGTCGGAAGTCCGGCCGTCATGCAGAAAAAAGATGCGCTTGCCGACGCCCCACAAGGGCGCGGTGCGGAATTGGTTTCCGGTGGCGTTTCCCTGGGACACGTTGTCGGCTAAACCGCTGCCCATATCGTGCACCAGAAAATCGGAAAAGGCGTTTACCGTCTGGTTGGTTTTCCCGGTGATGTGGGAAGTGCTGCCGGTGTTGATGGCCGGGGTGTGGCACAGATTGCAGCCGGCGGTTGTGAAGTCCTGCTGGCCGCGGATGGTTGACGAGGTCTGTTGCGCCGGCTGGGGCGCCGCCAGCAGCCGAGCGAACGACGCAAAGTTCACGATGTCCGAAGAAAAACCCGAAGGAAGCATAGCGGACTCGGGAGTCATGTTGGTTTCGTCCTCGGGCGTTCCGTTCAGCATGCAGCCGGGAGTTTCGTCGCGTTCGTTGCCGAACAGTTCGTTGGTGACGCCAATTTCCACGTTGTAGGCTTCGCCGGCAAACATCAGCATCGATTTGTTCTGCGCCTTCCAGCCAAAGCGGGTGACGGTTCCGTCGTTTCCGCTGAGGTTGGCATGGCCTGAGATTCCCAGCGCCGCTTTATTCGGGTTGGCCGCGTTGGCCAAGATATTCGCGTCGGTTATGCTTTCCACCAGCCCCGCTCCGTACAGCGGCGTAGGTATGCGGTAGATGACGTTGTTGTTGGCCACCGCGTCGACGAAGTCCGGTTGCGCGATGGTGCATTGCCCCGCATCGTTCCGCCCGGTGATCACGAACAGATCGTGAACCCCTCCGTCGGGTGTGCCATCGGGATTGGAAATGAAGCGAGCTTCGCGGACCGGGCCGCTCAGGGTAATAAACGAAGGAATCTGATTCTGCGCTCCGTTTAATGTGGCCACTGCGACTTGCGGATTCACCGCGGGAGCCGATCCACCCGCCGTCGGGTTGATGTGGCAGCCCACGCAACTGTTCATGTTAAATCGCGGTCCGAGGCCGGTGGAAACGGTATCGGTGGCCTTGAAGCGAGCCAGCGCCGCGAGGAAGTAATTGTTGTAGACCTGCGGGAGTCCCGCCAACGGACCGCCCACTCCAGGTCCGCCGCCGCGAACGCCCGGATCGTGGGCCGGCAACTGCCCGAGCGACACGGTGGCGAACGCCAGAATCATTAAAGCTATACTCAATGCGGCAATTTTACCGCGATGACCGAAGCTCGCTGGGCGAGTCCGGCGATTTCCAAACCACTCGCATAGCACATCTACACGCCGATTGATTTGATTCATTGTTTCCCCCCTACTTTTGAGCCGGGCAATCCCTTTAACGGCCGAACGGCCGCGACTTGGCACAAGCACACCCGTAGCGACGGCAATGCGTGCTGGTTAAAATCCGCGGACGAGACCCAATAAGGAGCTGCAAACTCGCTGGAACTTCAAGTCAGTTCCAACAAGTTGAGAGAGCAGCGCCCACGTGCCGCGGAACAATACAAATCGAGGTAGGGAAGCGTCAACTGGCTGTGAGTTCAGATTTAGAACACAGCCACGCGCCTGTCCTTTTCGATTTGATCCGGCTGGGTGAAACTTTTCTTATTGATTTGGCTTAAATTTTTGGCTGGGGGGCCAAAATTTTCTCGGCTGGGGGACCGAAGTAAGTATTACGCTGGAAAAAATATAAAGAAATAAAAACTTGGCTGTCAGGCAGTGTAGGCATCCGGCAAAAGGCAGTCAAGCGTAAAGCGCAAAAATTCCGCAATACGTTTTGTCTGTTTCTAAAAAGGCACCTGACCTTTCGTACTATGACGTTCGTTCCGGTACTACGTGGAACTAGGTGAGTTTTTCTTCCGGTGAAAGCTTCCCGTACTCGCTGGAATAACCCAGCGGCACATCGGAATACGTGCCGCGCCCCGGGAGATAGACCTCGCACACAGAATACGGCCGCGAATAAATGTGGATGCTGGTGGCGCGCTCGCCGAATTCCGCCAGATTCAGCACTTGATGCACCGGCTGCTCCGGGCGCACCACCCCGGGAGTGGCTTCATCCATGGTGTAAGCGTCGGATTCCTCGATGCGGCATTGGCTGGTGGCGGCGTCGCGCTCCAGCACTTTAAAATTCTGCACCTTCAGCCGCCCGATGGGCGTCACCATCCAGCAATTCTGGTCGCGATGGTTGTGCACCCGGCTCACCTGCCCAATGTCCCAGCAAAGCGACAGCACTTCAAAGAGATCCGACTTGTAAATGAGGTTTCGCGTGTAGTGGCTCTTGGCGTAGAAAAGATAGGGAGCAAGGGTGTCGCGGCGAATCCAATTTTCCCGAATAAACTTTTCCACGGGATCGATCTCGAATTCCTGTGCGGGAATCTCCTTCAGTCCCTTCACCCAATCATCGATCGCCAGCATGTTAGGCATCCACGTCTCCCGGAGGCTGCATCGTCACGAACCCTGAAATTATAGCGCGGGCCGGGCGGTCGCCGACACGAAAAGCGCTCGCCGCAGGCGTGCTATCCTTAGTCTTTATGCTCCCGGACTCGCTTCCTGCCGCTCCCGCCGCGCCCGAAAACATTCTGGGGAAGTCCGCCGGAGAGTTGCGGGCGCTATGCGTAGCGCTGGGCGAGCCGGAATATCGCGGCGGCCAGTTGTATCGGGCGATGTACGTCGAGCGCCGCCTGGATTTCCGCGAGATGTCTAATCTGCCCGCGGAGCTGCGCGCGCGGTTAGCGCGCGACTCCACCATCCAATTACCGGAGATCGTCCGCCGCTACCATTCCGAAGACGGCACGGTGCGATACGTGATGGCGCTGCGCGAGAATGCCACCTCGACGCTGCCGTCGCGGCCCGCGACCATCGAAACCGTCTTCATGCCGGAGAAAAGCCGCCAGACCATCTGCATTTCCACCCAGGCCGGCTGCGCGGTGGACTGCCATTTTTGTTTGACGGCTACGCTCGGGCTGATCCGCAATATTTCTTCCGGCGAGATGCTGGGACAAATCATCGCCGCGCTGGCCGAGAACCGCGACTCGCTCCACCCGCAGACCAATGTGGTGCTGATGGGCCAGGGCGAGCCTTTGCTCAATTACGACGCGGTTTTCGCGGCGCTGAAAATCCTGCTCGATCCCGCCGGCATGGCCATCTCGCCCAAGCACGTTACGCTCTCGACTTCCGGAATCGTTCCGGGCATCGAACGCATGGCGCTCGAGCCGGTGCGCCCCAAACTGGCGATCTCCCTCAACGCTTCTCATGACCAACAGCGCGATGAGATCATGCCGATCAATCGCAAGTATCCGCTGGCCGAATTGCTGCGAGCGTGCCGCGAATATCCGCTGCGCACCTGGGAACACCTGACGTTTGAATACGTGCTGCTGGGGGGATTCAACGACACGCCGGAAGACGCTCGGCGGGTGGTGAGGCTCCTGGCCAACGTTCGCGCCAAGGTGAATCTAATTCCGTGGAACGCCGGCGAACTGCCTTATCGCACCGCCGGCGCGGCCGAGATCGAAGAGTTTCGCCGCATTCTCACCGGCAAAGGCCTGCCGGCTTTCGTGCGCTACTCCCGCGGACAAGACGTGATGGCCGCTTGCGGCCAGCTCGCTTTGCTCGAGTCGAATTCGTCCACTGCCGGGCTGTCGCAAATCACGCCCGCCGCGCCGTAGAAGGAAGAAAATCAGCTTGCCGGCGGCGGCAGATAATATCCGGGGCGCGTTCGGACTTTCACATCCGGGCGCGATACGGTCACCTTAATGTCGTGGAATCCGGAAGGCTGCTCGCCCGGCGCCTTATAGCTCAGCGTGTATTGCGCGTGAAGTTCTCCGCCGATGTCGTCCATGGCCTTCTCCATGGTCAGATCCTTGAAGGTCTTCAGGAATCTTCCCCCGGTCGCGGTGGCCGCCACTTCCAGGGCGTGATTTTTCACTTCGTTGGTTCCGCGCTGCACGATCCATTGCGCCAGCGCCAGCAAATTGATGTTGCCTTGCATCTCCTGCTCCGCGTCGGGAGTCATCGGAGTGCCCGGTGGAAGTGGGAGCGGGTAAGTTCCCTCCGGTCCCAACGGCGGCGGGTGATACTGATTTTGGGTGCGCAATTCCGCCGCGGTGGTGCTCAGGCCGATGGTGTAGATGGTGATGTTGGCGAGCTGCGCCGCGCGCAGCACTTCGCCCAGTTTGCTTTCGCTGTCCTTATCCTGCGCTTCTCCCATCACCAGCATGATTCGGCGGCGATTGGCCGGCTCTTTCTCGAGAATCGATACGGCGCGGCTCATGCCGTCGTACAAGCGCAAGCCGAAAGTTCCCACGGTGAATTGCTTGATGGCTTTTTCCACTGCGTCCTGATCTTCGGTCATCGGCTGGATCACGTCCACGGTATCGTCGTAACTCACCACCGCGGCGCGTCCGGTTTGCGCCATCACCGTCTGGGTGAAGATGATCGCGGTCTGATGCACCGCGGGAAGCAGCGGCGCGATGTGCGAGCTGGCCTCCACGACCAGCACCACCGACAACGCATCTCCGCCCAAATCCCAGTGATCGATAGGCTGCTCGATGCCGTTATCGAACACATGAAAATCCTTCTGCGCCAGGTCCATCACCATTTCGCCTTTATGATCGAGAACCGTCACTGGCGCGGATACTTCGCTGGTCCGCACACGGATGGTGTTGCGGCTCTTCGGCGCCGCCGGTGAAGTGCCGGAGGATTTCGCACCTGGTGCAGATCCGGGCGCAGGAATCACTTCCGGCTTGGCATCTGGATTTGGCGCGATCGGACCAGCAGGGGCCTGGCAGCGCGCGGGCATCGGGGTGGCGGCCGCGAAGACCGCCACAAGCAGCGCGCTCCCCAGCAATCTCCAGGGCGTAGACCATTGGCCCGGTCGAAGTGGCATTCGCATGTCGATATCCTATCTGATTCGCCGGTACCCTCCCGCGTTGCACACCGCGGTTGCCGCAGTCGGCATTGCGGCTGGAGTCGATCCACGGTGGATAAGCAGACGCACCCGGCGGTGTCATTCTATGGGCTGCAAAGGACCGATCCTTCAGCACCAACGGCGCAATGAGTTTGGTAAGGCACGCGCTAAACCGGAGAAGTGGATTAGACTCGCGCGTTGGTCGATTGGCTCCCTCTGGTATTCGCCCCGCGCGTTCTCCTACAATGGGTCGCTGCGTAGATTTGCACTACTGATTGCCGAGGAGCACGAATGTCACCCCGACGCCATTTGCCGATGCCCGAGCTGGCCTACCGCAATCCGAATTTCATGGAAAGCCTTCCGGGTCGTCCGCTGCGCATTCTGGCCGAGTATCTCGATCCGCTTACCTGTATGCGGCGCGAAAAAGTGGCGGACACCATCGTCATCTTCGGTTCGGCCCGTCTGGCGCCGCGCCAGACCGCGCTGGCGCATCTCGACAAATTGAAGCGCAAGTTCGCACGCAAAAAGAGCACCCACGCGATCCGCCTGGCGCTGCGCGCCGCCAAATCCCGCCTGGCCATGTCCCGCTACTACGAAGAAGCTCGCGAATTGGCCCACCGCCTCACCCACTGGTCCATGACTCTCGGCAAGGAACCGCGCCGGTTCGTGGTTTGTTCCGGAGGCGGCCCGGGCATCATGGAAGCGGCCAATCGCGGAGCGGCGGAAGCCGGCGGGCCGTCCATGGGCCTAAGCATCCAGCTGCCGCACGAGCAGTACCCCAATTCCTACATTTCGCCCGAGCTCAATTTCTGCTTCCACTATTTCTTCATGCGCAAATTGTGGTTCGCGCAGATGGCCAAAGCTCTGATCGTTTTTCCCGGCGGCTTTGGCACCATGGACGAGATGTGGGAAATTCTCACGTTGATGCAAACCGGCAAACTCTCGTCCCATCACTTGATTTTGATTTACGGCCGGGAATACTGGGACAAAGTTCTGGACTGGGAAGCGATGGTGGATTCCGGAACGATCAGCGAGCGCGAATTCAAATTGCTGAAGTTTGCGGACACCGTTGACGACGCTTTCGACCAGGTGCGCACCG
Organism: uncultured Acidobacteriota bacterium; assembly: GCA_963725655.1. Classification (GTDB taxonomy): domain Bacteria; phylum Acidobacteriota; class Terriglobia; order Acidiferrales; family UBA7541; genus CAVRXT01. The sequence goes on from CAVRYY010000003.1 coordinate 568,086, forward strand.
ACCTGGAGCGCTACCATCTCCCGCTCGACAAATTCATCTGATCCAGACGCGCTAGTCGGCGATGTTCTGTAACGCCTTGAGATAGGTGAATACCGTGCTATTCCACGTGAGTGAGGAACCCAATCTCGATATTTTCCAGCCGCGCCCAACGCCGCGGGAGGGCCCGTGCTTGAGCGAGCCGTCGGTTTGGGCCATCGATGAAGCGCACTTGGTCAATTATCTGCTGCCGCGCGATTGCCCCCGGGTGACCTTCGCTCTGGCCGCGTCGACCTCGGAGGCCGATCGGACGCGTTTTTTTCCGGCAGCGGTTTCCCGCGTGGTGGCGATCGAGGCCGGCTGGCTGGTCCGGGCGATGACTACCGCGGTCTACGTTTACACCCTGCCGCCGGAAACTTTCGAGCTGTTCGACGCTAACGCCGGGTATTGGATATCGCGGGAAGCGGTGAAACGGCAAGGCGTCACCGAGATTCGAGTGGCGGCGCTCGAAATCACTCGCCGGGGTGCGGAGGTGCGTCTGGTGGAGAGCCTGTGGCCTTTGCACGACGCGGTGGCCGCGTCGACGCTGGAATTCTCGATGATCCGCATGCGCAATGCGAAACAGCGCCTGCAAGCCTAAGGGCCCGAAGAGCAAAAAAAAGGGAGGAGCATTCGCTCCCCCCGAAGTGATCGAGTGATCTGACGACGTCGCCCCAACGCCGGCTTCATGCAAACGCAAAACCGCACCGCAACATCGCGCCGCCCGGCCGATTGCTTAGTTCTTGGAAAGGTCCAGGTTCGGCTCAAACACGGCCACAAATCGCCGCTTTTCGTCCTGATCGTGCAGCAAAACCACCGGAACCACACTCAACGCCTTGCGGCAGGCCCGGCAAGTAGCTGTCTCGCCTTCCAGGTCCTGGATGAATCCGTCGGTGAAGTGGTACTCGGCCCGCGGCCGTCGCGCCGGCTTGGCGCCGCGCGCTCCGCACTGTGGACACGAGAATTCAATCCGGTCATCCAAGGGATCACGGTTGATTGCCGCGCGCCCAGTAAGCCTTACTCCTACAGTTTCAATGGTCCGATGCATGGGGTGTCACCTCGTTCTTGCTTGTGTTTTTGTGCGCTCACGGCCTTAGATGCGGGATGCCCACGGTACGTTTCAAATCCTCCACAATTCTTTAAGCCTTGTCTATACAGCAAGTTACTGACTTTTCCGGATTCGGCTCAGTGGAAATCATGAGAGTGAACTTCCGCACGGGAAATCACTAATGGCTCCACTTTTTCGGCTTTCACCGAAATCACGTTGTCTTGATGCTGCAATCTTCCGGCGATCAACAAAAACGGATGGTGGATCACCGTCGTATGATCCTGCTCGAACAGCTGCGGCGTAATGATGATATTCGCAATGCCCGTTTCGTCTTCCAGACTCAGAAAAACAAAGCCTTTAGCCGTCCCGGGACGCTGCCGTGCGATCACCGCTCCGGCCACCCGCACGGGCATGTCATGGGGCAGCTTCTCCAGGTCCTTGGCCATGCGAATGCCTTGCTGGTTTAAGTACGCGCGGCGATACGACATTGGATGTGGGCCCACGGTCATGCCGGTTCCCTGATAGTCCGCCACCACTCTCTCGTCGTCGGTCATCGGGAGCAGCGGCGAGGGGGAAGGGGAGACTGGCGAGGCGGTGTGTGGCGAGAGTGCGCTCGCACCGACACTTCCCAGCGCCGCAACCGTTTCGAGTAAAGGGCCGGCCCGGCGCGCCGCGCGCTCCACCTGCCACAGCGCGTCGCGCCGGTGAAATCCGCGCTGCCCGGAAACAAAATTGAGCGCGCCCACCTCGGCCAGGGAGGTCAACTCCGCTTTCTGAATTTTTGGGACGCGCTGAGGCAGAGCGTCGATCGATTCCAGCGGAGCTATGCCGCGCTGCCGCACGATTTCGCGTCCGGTCTCTTCGCGCAAGCCCCGCACGTAACGCAAGCCCACCCGCATCGCGAATCCGCCGGTCTCCATGGCCTCCAGCGTGCACTCCCAATTCGAGCGGGTCACATCGATTGGCCGGCACTTCAGCCCGTGCCGTTGCGCATCCTTCACCAATGTTGCCGGTTGGTAAAAACCCATGGGCTGGTTATTCAGCATTGCCGCCGTGAACGCGGGAAGATAATGGCATTTCAAATACGCGCTGGCATATGCGATCAGCGCAAAACTCGCCGCATGCGATTCCGGAAATCCGTACAACGCGAACGAAGTGATCGACTGGATGATCTGATCCTGCGTCGCTCCGGTGATTCCTCTGGCGTTCATGCCTTCGCGCAGTTTGATTTCCACGTCTTTCATCCGCGCTTCCGAACGCTTGAACCCAAACGCTCGCCGCAATTCCTCGGCTTGGCCGCCGCTAAATCCCGCTGCGATCATGGCCATGCGCAATAACTGTTCCTGGAAAAGCGGCACGCCCAGGGTGCGCGCCAGCACCGGCTCGAGCGATGGATGCAAGCATTCCGGTTTTTCACGTCCTTGGCGGCGCCGCAAGTAGGGATGAACCATTTTTCCGACGATCGGTCCCGGACGAATGATCGCTACCTGCACCACGATGTCGTAGAAACACACCGGCCGCAGCCGCGGCAAACATGACATCTGCGCGCGGCTTTCAATCTGAAACATTCCGACGGTGTCGGCTTTCTGCAGCGTCGCGTATACCTTCGGATCGTCCGCGGGCAGGTGGCTCAGATCTACTTCTTCTCCGTAGCGTGCGTGAATGGTGGCCAGCGATTCTTCCAGCACTGCCATCATGCCCAAACCCAGCAAATCCACTTTCACGATGCCCATGTCCGCGCAATCTTCTTTGTCCCACTGCACCACCACCCGTCCGGGCATCGACGCCGGCTCCAGAGGCACCACCGAATCCAGCGCGCCCTGGCATACCACCATTCCCCCGGAATGCTGCCCCAGATGCCGGGGCAAATCCTGTACCGAATGACACAGTTCGAAGAATTTTTTTACCCGTGGATGCTGCAGATCCAGCCCGGCGTCTCGGAATTGGCGGTCCAGGGTGTCGTTCGAATCCCGGTACTCCCACGATTCCACCAGGCTGGAGAGGCGGTTCAGCGTTTCCGTATCGAACGAAAGCGCTTTCCCGATCTCTCGCGCCGCCGACTTGCCGCGATAGGTGATCACGTTCGCGGTCATCGCCGCGCCCAATTGGCCGTAGCGCTCGTAGACGTACTGAATCGCCCGCTCCCGCTGGTCTCCACTCGGCAAATCCAGATCGATGTCCGGCCATTCGCCTCTTTCCTCGGATAGAAACCGCTCGAACAGCAGTTCCATTCCCACCGGATCCACCGCGGTGATGCCCAGCGAATAGCAAACAGCGCTGTTGGCCGCTGAGCCCCGCCCCTGCACCAGAATATTTTTCTCCCGGCAGAAACGGACGATGTCCCACACGATCAGGAAGTATCCCGGCAGGTCTAGTTTTTCGATCAGCGCCAGTTCGCGGTCGATCTGCTTTTGCGCTTTTTCGTTATTCGCTCCGTAGCGCGAAATCATTCCGTCGTGGGTTCGCCGCCGCAGAAAGCTCATCTGCGAATCGCCCTGCGGCACCGGATACTCCGGAAATTGGTAGCCCAGATCGCTCAGCGAAAATTGCAGCCGTGACGAGAGCGCCATCGTTTGGGCAATCGCTTCGGGCAGATCGGCAAACAAAGCTTTCATTTCCGCCGCGGTCTTCATGTGCCGCTCGGCATTGCGGCTGAGCAAACGCCCCGCGGTGGCCAGCGCGCGGTGGTGGCGGATGCACGTAAAAACATCCAGCACTTTTCGCTGCGCCGGCTGCGCGTGGCAAACTCCGTTGGTCGCCAGCAATGGCAGATGCAGTTTCCGCGCGATCTCTACCGCGGCCTGGTTGCGCGCTTCTTCATCCCGCGAGAGATGCCGCTGCAGTTCGACGTACACATTTTGATGGCCGAATATTTCGGTAAGCTGCTGCAGCGCTTGAATGCCCGCGGTTACACCGCCGCGCGTGAGGGCGTGCGCCAGCGGCCCTTCTTCTCCTCCGCTCAAGCACACCAGCCCCTTGGCGTGCTCGGCAACTTCCTCCGCCTGCACGCTGCCTTCTCCTTTTTTCGCGCGCAGCTTCATGCGCGTTACCAGGCGGCACAAATTCTGATAGCCGGCGCGCGATTCGGCCAGCACCGCATAGCGCCAGCCTGCCGGGGACGTCACTTCGCCTCCCACGTGCGCGGTAATCCCCTCTTTTTTCCCGGCCAGATAAAAACGCGGCGAACCGTATACGCCGTCGCGGTCCAGCAAAGCCATCGCCGGCATCTGGTGTGCGACGCACCACTTCGCAAATTCCTCCGGAATGGATGCCCCTTCCAGGAAGCTGAATGCCGAACGCGCGTGTAGTTCGATGTACATCAGTCGTAGATCCCCCGCACGAACCAGCTCTTGCGCAGCACGTCGTAATAAATCCGGTAGCGTCCGCGCTCCCCGGCGGGCTGCCCGGAACCGGCGGACCCAACTCCGGCTCCCGCTTTTGCGCGCTTCCCAGCGGAGGAAGAAAAACGCACTTCCACATCCCATTCGTCCTGGTCCCACGGGTCTTCCCGCCACCAATCCCCGGAAGTTCGCCACGGACCCGCTGCCGCCAATACTTCTCCCCGCTTGCCTTGGAAAATCAGGCGCGCCGGCCGCCGCTCGCGCAGTTCCAGTTGGACGGGAAGCGCCGGACGAAAAATGCGGAAGCTGGCCCTCGGGGCATCGGGGAAATGATTCTCAGCGGTGAGCCTGGTGGCCGAGGTTTGCTCCGGGCGCGCCACAAAACGGCGCATCTGAAATTCTCCCGGCCGGTGCGTATCGAGCAGCGCTGGCGAGCCCACATTTTCCTCGCCCACCACATGGGTGATCCGCGCGATAGTCAGCTCCAGTTTTTCCGGGTCAGGAAAAGTGGGAAGGAACAGCCCGCCCTGCGCAGCCCGCGGCCGCGCCGCTTCCGCGGCAACCACAATCCCCACGATCGGCGCGCCGGGAGTATCCCCTTGCAAGCGCAGCCGCAGCAATTTCAAAAGCATTTTCGAATCGCTGCTGGGGACCGGAAGCTGCAAGTGTCTTTGGTACGTCCCACGCGGATTTTTTTGCCCCACCGGGGCGATCGGGCCGCCCTCAAAAGTGGCTTGCAGCTCGAATTGCACGCGAATGGAAGCCGCGGCCAGCGCCCGCGCTTTTAACCGCGCGCAAAGCTGGTCCAGCAGCCGCCCCAGAAGAAATGACAGCGGCTCCAGATCCTCCACCCCATCGTCCAATTCCATTTCTTCTTCAAAATTATTTTCCGCTGACGCGATTGCCATTGACCTCGCGTGCGCGCCGCGGGACAGCGTGTGCAAGCGGATTCCTTCTTGTCCCAGGCGCTCCGAAAGTTCCTCCATCGGCAACGCCGCCAGCGCCGCGCAGGTATGGATGCCCCAGCGATGCAGGGTCTCGCTGATTTCCGGCGAGAGGGAAAGCGCGCTCACCGCCAAACGCCCCAGCATCTCCGCCTCGCGTCCCGCCGGAATCACGGTGATTCCGGGAAAGCCGCGCGCCGCGATCCATGCCGCGTCCACATTGGCGGCGGTGGCCACCTGCGCAGTCCAGCCGCATTCGCGGGAAAGCTCCATCAACCGTGCGGCGACCGCTTCTTCGGAAGGGAATAAAAAGGTGAGCCCGGAAATATCCAGGACGATCGCGTCCGGCGCGCTATCTTCGATGCGTGGAGAAACCGACCAGCCGATATCCAGCAGCGCGGCATGCGTGGATTTTTCCTGCGCCGCCGAACGCGTCCGGATCTCCACCCCGGAAAATTGCCCCGCGTTCAGCTTGCTCATCCCGCATTCGATTCCCGCGCGCTGCGCTTTTTCGTTGGCCGCCGCCACCCGGCATAGCGGCGGGTTGCCGTCCACGATCGCCACTGCTTTCTCCCGCAACCCCGGCTCGGCGCGCACCACCGCCTGCACGATGAATTCGGGGACGAATATAGAAGCGAACGCCATGGCGGCCGGAGGATGAGGGACCAAAACGGTTGGGGAAAATCCTCACCTGTGCGGAGGCCCTCCTGCGAGTAAAGTTTTCCCGGAAAGTGAATGATGCAAATTCCAAAGTGTCTGCGTTTCGAAATCAATCGAAGAGCCGCTCGAACTCGCGCCCGCCCCGGCTCCTGCCGATATCAAGCTCTCCGAAATCCATCCTTCCCGCCGCGCCCGCGAACGAATCACTTCCACCGTATTGCTCCATCCATCCAGCAAACACCCCGGCGTATGCGCTCCGTGATGTTCCAGGCGCTCGGGAGCGGTGTGCCGCCACCGCGCTTCCTGCGTTTCCATCCGCAGCACCAGCGAAGCGCAACTCTTGGCCGTGGACTCCTGTTCGCAAATCACAAAAATCGTCGGTGTGTGCTCCACCGCTCGGCGAAACCGGAACCACACATTCAGCGGCACGTAGCGCACCGCCTGCGGCGGAATATCGCTCAGGTCCAGCGCGATCAATCCGAATCCGCCGCCCTGAATCAGCAAATCCGTGGCGCGCACCGCCTGGTCCACATTACGGCAGCGAATCCACAGCAATTGCTCCAGCCGCACACCCGCCGCCTGCGCCGAATGCGGATCGAAAGAATCTCGCGCATCCACCAGCGCGCAAACTTCCGACGCCGCGGTCAGCGATGCCAGCGCGGACACCAGCACGCTGGTAATCCCGGAGCTAGGCGGCCCGTAAATCTCGGTCAAGCTCCCGCGCGGCAGCCCGCCCGTCAGCCGGTCGATCGGCGCAATCCCCGCGGCCACAGTCTCCACGCGCGGAGCATCGTGAACATCAAAAGGCGCAGCAACGCGCCCGGCCAAAAGTGTTTCGCAATGCCGACGCAAAGTAGCGGCGCGCGAGCTCATCAGGGTCAGGGAAGCGATATCGCTGCCTCGCGATGTTCGCTTTTTGTTCGCCTCAACCCGATTCTGTCACCGCCTCCAAGCGCTGTCAATGCCCAGTGTGCAGAACTAGCACGTCCAATTAAATCAGGCACTTATCGCGTAGCCGCCCCGACGCTGTGGCGGAAATGTTGGGTCTAGCCGAAGTTACCGGCGGGTGGCGCATCCTTCGCCTTCAAGGGCGCGGTTTTTTCCTTTGCCATCAGACGCCAACGTCTCGCGTCTGGGAAGGTCGAAAGAAAAAATCAGGAAGAAAAATCAGGAAAGAATCGGCAGAAAATCAGCCCTTCGATTTCTTGCCACCCGCCTGTGCCGTATTCCGAGGTAAAGTAATCTGCTTCCCATAAAGCTGTTGCACAGTTTCCAGCGTATCGATCTCCGCCGCCGACTTATCCGGCCGGAACCGCACGATCCGGGGAAACCGCAGCGCAAACCCGCTCGCATGCCGCGCCGATTTCTGAATATTGTTGAACGCCACCTCAATCACGATCTTCGGCTCCACGCTCCGCCGAAATCCCTGATCCTCAATCGTGATCTCCGTAAAAATCGCGGTGTACTCCCGAATCTCCGCATCCGTCAACCCGGAATAAGCCTTCCCGATATTCAGCAGCCGCTTCCCATCGCGAATCGCAAACGTGTAATCCGAAAGCACGCTGTGCCGCCGCCCATGTCCGTACTCCACCGCGGTCACCACCACGTCCAGAGTCGCGTAAGCTTCCTTCAGCTTGAACCACGCGCCCCCGCGCCGCCCCGGCGTATACAGCGACTGCGGCGCCTTCACCATCACGCCTTCATGCCCCGCGGCCAGCGTCTCGCGAAATGTTTTTTCGATGCTCTCGGCGGAATCGCACAACGTCACCGGCGCGAGACGAATCACCGCTTCCGTCGATGTCGCGCCAGCGCCAGCCCCGCTGCCAGCGCCGCTGCCAGAAAAAATCCCCTCCAGCCGTTTGCGCCGCTCCGCCAGCGGCATATCCAGCAGCAGCTCGCCATCCTGGTACAGCAAATCGAAAGCCACGAACTTCACCGGAATATCCTGCTGCAGCCACAAATCCATCTGTTTCCGGCCCAGCCGCTTCTGCAGCTCCGTAAACGGCAGCGGCCGCCCCTCATGCCACGCTAGAATTTCGCCGTCCAATATCAACTCGCCCGGCAATGCAGCGACAGGCCTCTCCAACTCCGGGAATTCGGTAATCGCATCGAGCGTCCGCGAAAACATCTTCACGCCCTTGGCGCCCTTATGCACCTGCGCGCGAATCCCGTCGTATTTCTCCTCCACCTGCATCGTCCTGATCTCGCCGCCGAAGATTTCCGCCGCCGTCTCCACCGCCGCAGCCAGCATGAACCCGACAGGATGAAAAAGCCGCAGCCGCGCCGACGCCAAAGTATCCTGCGCCGCCATCCGCAGCGTCTCGCCCACGTCGCCAGTCATCATGTTGGCGCGCCGTACTGCCTCCGCCGGCCGCTCGAACGCCGTTGCGATCGATTCTTCCACCAGGCTTTCCTTCAGGCCGATCCGCAAATCCCCGGTAATAATCTTGATGATGTATTTCACTTCGCCGGCGCTAGCCTGATCGAAAAGTTTCCGCAGCCGGTCGCTTTTCTGCGTTTGCGTGCGCAGTTCAAGCAGCTCTTCGAACGTCTTAGCCACTTCGGCCAGCGACACGCCGCGCTTCTTTTCCCCTGCGCGGCCGCGCAAGATGTCGCCGGCCACGTTGCCTAAATCGCCATGCTTGCGGTAGGCCGCGCGCAGGTCCACCGCGGGATCCCCCGAAGCTTCCTCCACCAGCTTCGCCAGACTCGATCCTCCGACTCCCAGGACGCCCTCGTCGCGCCCGGCAAAAGGTTTGCCGGTAAGAAAAATCGCCGCCCGCGCCGCGTCGTCCAGCGGCAGAGAACGAAAATACTCACTCAGAATCCGCACCTTCTCCAATTTTTTGGTGGTAGCCGCCACCGCATCGGCTGCCTCAACGAATCCGCGCATCAACTTTGGCCTCTCGTCCCCGAAGCCCCAGACTCGCCAGCCGCAGGCTGGCAAACCGGGCACCAAAACGTCGTTCGCGCCTCCATCCCTTGTTTGTGCGACTCAACAAATGTCCCGCATTTTCGGCACGGATCGCCTCTCCGTGCATACACCCACAGCGCTTCCGCCGGATCCGCGCGCCGCGTAGTCCGCCGCATCCCGGTATACGTCACGATGCGCTCACCAGAGCTGGCGGTAACATTCATTTGCAGGAATTTCCGCGCGGTAGTCATCAGGCACACCGTTTCCGCCACGCTCAAGCTGCTCACCCGTCGGAATGGATTCACCCCGCACGCAAAGCACACTTCGCTTTTGTAGACGTTCCCGATTCCGGCCACCACCGATTGCGCCAGCAGCGCCGTCCCCACTTCCGCATCCGGTTGCAGACGAAGCCGCGCCGCCGCGCCCCCCACATCGAATTCGTCCGCCAGCAACGACGGTCCCAGCTGGTTGAACACCCGCCGCCGCGCCAAACTCGCTGCGGTGTGAAATTCCGCCACCTGAATCGTGAACGCCACCGCCATCATTTTAGGCGTGCCAATTACAATCCGCATATCATCGCGCCGCCGCTTCCATCGCTCCCCGGGACGATAGATGTGCCAGCTTCCATTCATCAGCATATGCGTGAGCAGGATCAGGTCGCCCGAAAAATGCATCAGCAGCCACTTGCCGTGCGCCTCCACGCTCTCGACGCTGCGCCCGACCACGCCGGAATCTTCGTCCACTCGGTTTAACCTGGGAAAAACGCTGGAGAACTGAGTGACCGGCTGCCCCGCAAGCGCGCGCTGCAACGTGCTGGCGGCCCGGAAAATGGTATCGCCTTCCGGCACCTCAGGCGCTCTCGGAAATGCCGTGCGCGTCTTCGTCGCCGTCCGATTCGCTTTCCGCTTCGCCGGCGTCGAACGGCGCCGCAATCGGGGTCACATGCCTCATCTGGAATCCCAGCGTGGTGTTCACGAACCCCGCGTCTTCCAGAAACCGCGCCAGAAAATGTTCCCGCGCCGGTGCGCTATCGATCGTGCCGATCAAGAGTCCTTGCCGCCAGGTCCGGCGCCGAATCGCGATGTCCGCGAGTTTTTTCGCCAGCTCGTGCGCGAATTGCCCTCGTTCCGGCTCCGCCTCTGGCAAAAACACCCGCAACGCCGGATTCCGGCGCCGCATAAACGCCGCAATTTCTCCGTTGATCAAAATTACGCCCGCACTCGCCGCGCGAGCCATCATCGGCGGCGGTGCTTCCCCGCCCGCCTCCCCCGCCTCCACGCGCGGCCACGGCAGCAGCACTCCATAAGGATTAGCCGGATCGGTGGCCGCCAAATAAACTACCTCCGCCTTGGCCGGTTCCAGCCGCAAGCTTCTCAGCAGATCCACCGCCGCAGGCATCGCAAACTGCGCCGCGCCCATCCCTGTAACGAACATCCCCCGGCGAATCCATCCGCTGTCTTCCATGGTTTTCAACGCTGGATAGATCGTAGGAAATCCTCCTGCCACGTTTTCAGCCACCGCCGTTTCGCGCATGATGATGCCGTGCCGCATGAGAAGTTGTTGCGCGATGTTTGCGCTCCACTGCGTCGGGGTGATCGCCGTTTCTCCTGCGCGCAACGCAATTCGCTGCGTCACCAGCGACCATCTTCCATCCATCAAATTCCTGCCCGGCGTCCGCGAACGCATCCGCCGCAGGAATTCCGGCGATCCCGGCCGCTCGTCCGCAAACTCGCCGCGGTTTTGCTTGCCGTGCGACTCGCGCGACGCTCGCAGATTCCGCACCGGATGCAACGTGTCGTTGGTCACCCGCCCGGACCACACCAACTCCCAAAGCGCGTCGCGCGTTTCCCCAGGAAATCCGCCACCGCAGGCCGCGTGAATCGCCGCAAGAAACGACGCGCCCTGCCGCTCCAGCACCTCCACAATTTTCTGCGCTCGCTCGGAAAGCCCCACGCCAGCCGCCGCTCCAGCCTCCCCGGCGCCCGGAGGCAGCAGTAGCGGCAGCGCCGCCGCCAGATACAGCGCGATCCGCCCATCGCGATCGCCAATTGGCTCGACTCCCACCCAAATCACTTCGCCCGCCGCCATCAGCGTATCCAGATCGCCGGGCCGGTACTCAGCAATCCGCGCCGGCAGCACCTCGCGTTCTAATTCGGACGCTGGAATCGCCGCGCCCTGCAGCGCCTCGATCGCATCCAACAGCGCGTCCACGCCGCGCCGCGGCGCCGTCACGCCCTGCCATCTGGCTGTGAACCGTGCGAACACGCGCTGTTCCACCGGCTCAATTTCCCGCCGCAACCGCGCCAGGCTCTTCCGCCGAATTTGCTGCAGCACTTCCGGGTCGCACCACTCACGGTGATGCCCGCCCGGCCGGAATTCGCCCTCCAGCAATTTGCCGCGTCCGTGCAGCGTGTGCAGAATCGGCTCGACCGCCGCAACCTGCAGCCGGTATCGCGCTGCAAGATCAGCCGTGGTAAATGGCCCATGCGTCCGCGCGTATCGCCGCACGATCTCCGCCAGAGGCCCCTCCCCCGGCGCCAAGAAGATTTCCGCCAATCCTGGCGGCAGCGGTGTTCCCAACGCATCGCGATATCGCGACGCGTATTCCACCGGAACGAACCGCGCGTCGCCAGCGATGCGCACCTTCACAAGCCGACGGGCACTCACCAACCCTTCCACGGTCGCCGCCAGCCCCGCCGAGCCAGAGCCGTCGTCCAGCGCGACCCGCGCCGCCAACTCTGCTTCGGTCAGGTCCCCCAGCTTCAGCAATAAATCGTGAATCCCATCCGCGTGCCTTGCCTGATAGTCCGGATCGAGCGCCTGCAACTTTGCTTCCACTTCGTCCAGCGCCGCCGGATCGAGCAACTCACGCAGATCGGTATCGCCCAGCAGCTCCTGCAATTGCGATTGATCGATCGAAAGCGCCTGCGCGCGCCGCTCCGCGAGCGGTGCATCGCCATCGTAAATGTAGTTCGCGATGTAAGAGAACAGCAGCGACGCCGCAAACGGCGAAGGTTTGCTCGATTCCACCCGCGTCACCCGAATCGCCCCGCGCTGAATTTTCCCCAGCAGCGCCGTCGCGGCCCGCAAATCAAACACATCGCGAATGCATTCGCGATATGTCTCCAGCAAAATCGGGAATGACGCGAACCGCGATGCTACCGCCAGCAAGTCGGCGGCGCGCTTCCGTTGGTGCCACAGTGGCGTGCGCATCCCGGGACGCCTTTTCGGAAGCAGCAGCGCCCGCGCCGCTGCTTCCCGGAATTTCGCCGCGAAAAGGGAACTCGACCCCAACTGACGCATCACCAGGTCCTTCAATTCCCCCGGCGCAGGCAGCAATAGCTCGGTATCCACCACTTCTTCGTTATCCGGCAGGCGGATTACGAACCCGTCGTCCGTCCACATCGATTCCACTTCCCACCCGCGCTCGTTGCGCATCTTGCTGGTTACCGCCATGCACCACGGCACGTGCACACGCGTGCCAAATGGAGAGAGCACGCACACTCGCCGGTCGCCCAATTCGTCGCGGCAAACCTCGATCACGATGTCTTCATCGCTGGGCACTCGCTCGGTCGCCGCGGCTTGCTCCTCAAGGTAGCGCAGCAGATTCTCCGCGGCGTTCGAATCCAGCTTGTGTTCGTGCACCAGCTTGGTAAACGCCGCCGGGCGCGGCATGCGCACCAGCTCCCGCACCAGCGCGCCGATGCGTTCTCCAAATTCCGATGGCCGCCCCGCCGCGTCTCCATGCCAGAACGGCATTTTCCCCGGTTCGCCCGGCGCGGGAACCACCACCACGCGATCCCGTGTGATGTCCTGAATCCGCCAGGTGCTCGCGCCCAGAATAATGGTGTCGCCATTGCGGCTCTCGAACACCATCTCCTCATCCAGCTCACCCACCCGCGCGCCCTTGGTCGCATCCGCCAGGAATACGCCGTACAGCCCGCGATCCGGAATCGTCCCGCCATTGATTACCGCGACTCGCCGCGCGCCTTGCCGGCTGTTCAGGCGATGCGCGATTCGGTCCCAAGTCAGCCGCGGACGCAGCTCCGCGAATTCATCCGACGGATATCGGCCCGAAAGCATATCCAGCACGCCTTCAAATACCGTGCGCGTTAGCGACGCGTACGGCGCCGAGCGCCGCACCACGTCAAAGAGCTCCTGCACATCCCAATCCTCCAACCCCACCATGGCCACAATTTGCTGCGCCAGCACGTCCAGCGGATTCCGCGGATAGCGCACCGATTCGATTTGCCCGGCATTCATCGCCTGGGTCAGCGCCGCACAAGCCACCAGATCCGCGCGATATTTCGGAAAAATCACCGCGTTGCTCACCGCCCCCACGTGGTGGCTCGCGCGCCCCACACGCTGCATTCCGGTGGCCACCGACGGCGGCGATTCGATCTGAATTACCAGGTCGATCGCGCCCATATCGATTCCCAGCTCCAGCGAAGATGTCGCCACCAGCCCGCGTAGCGTTCCCAGCTTCAGCCGATCCTCAATTTCCTTGCGCTGCTCCACGGCCACGCTGCCGTGGTGCGCTCGCACCAGAATTTCGCCCGCTAGCTCGTTGATCGCGCCCGAAATTCGCTCCGCCAGCCGCCGGTTATTCACAAAAATCAGCGTCGAGCGGTGTGCTCGAATCAGTTCCAGCAACTTGGGATGGATGGCACTCCAAATGGAATGTCGTGCCGGGCCTTGCGCCGCCGACCCGCTCGGCAGCGTATCCACTTCGTCCAGCCGCGCCATATCTTCGACCGGCACTTCCACTCGCAGATCGAGCTTCTTCGGTTCGCCAGCATCGACGATCGTCACCGGCCGGTACGCAGGCGCAATGTCCGTCGCGTCCACCTCCGTTTCTAGCGCAGTCTCAACCTCACCCTTCAGGCCATCCCCGGATAGGTCGCTCCCCGTCTCTGCAGAGGGTATGTGTTTGGAATCTAGTTGTTGAAGGTGGCCGCCCCACACGTCGGTTTCACGTGTGGGGTTCTCGACTTGCTCCGTCGTTTGCGAATTTGCGGTCGGTGCCGGTATCTCGGCACCCCCCAGAAAACGTGCTACCTCTTCCAGCGGGCGCTGCGTTGCGGAGAGCCCGATGCGCTGCAACCGGCGCCCGCACAAATGTTCGAGGCGCTCGATCGAAAGCGCGAGATGCGAACCGCGCTTGGTCGGCACCACCGCATGAATCTCATCGACGATCACCGTCTCCACCGAACGCAACGCCTCTCGCACGTTGGCAGTCAGCATCAGATACAGCGACTCGGGAGTGGTAATCAGTATGTCCGCAGGATGACGCGCGAATCGCCCTCGCTCTCGCGCCGGAGTGTCACCGGTCCGCACATGAATCGAAGGTTCGCGATGATCCATGCCCAGCCGCTGCGCCGCTTGCGCGATTCCCACCAGCGGCGCGCGAAGGTTGCGATCGACGTCCACCGCCAGCGCCTTGATCGGCGATATATAGATCACTCGGCAGCGTTCCGCCTCCTCAGGCGCCGGTGCAAACATCAGCCGGTCGATGCACCATAAAAATGCCGCCAGGGTCTTCCCGCTCCCCGTAGGAGCAAGGATCAGCGTGGAATCGCCGCGGGCGATCGCCTCCCACCCCAGCACTTGCGCCCGCGTTGGTCCCGCAAAAACCGCCTCAAACCACTCACGCACCGGGGCATGAAAACGCGCCAGCGGTTCGGCAGGAACCGCCGCCGCGCGAAGGATCGCCCTCTCGGGTGCCGCAACCGGCGCCGCTTCGGAAATAGGTTTCTTCTTGGCCATACGCAGTAGATGCACAGCAAAAACAGGAAAGTAAACGCAGAAAATTAGATGCAGGAACCGTCCTTACCGCTCCAAAACGTTAAACCACTTCACCCCGGCGCGCCCGCAAAATCTCCTCCCCCGAAAATCCCAACTCCGCCAGGATACCCTCCGTATGCTCCCCCAATAAAGGCGGTGGCAGCCGATAACTAACCGGCGTCTCCGACATTCTCATCGGATTAGCAATACTCCGCGCCACCCCAATTCCCGGATGTTCGATCTCGACCACCACCCGCCGCGCCGCCATCTGCGGATCGCCCAGCGCCTCTGCCACCGATCGAATCGGACCCGCCGGAATATCCGCCTCACGAAATTTCCGCAGCCAATCCTCTGCCGTCCCGCCAAGCAGAAGTTTCTCCAGAATAGGAATCAATCCCTCACGATTGGCGATTCGCAATCGATTGCCGGCAAACCGCGCATCGCGGCCAATCGTCTCCGCAATTCCCAGCACCCCGCAAAAACGCCCCCAAAGCGCCTCCGTCCCCACCGCCACAATGATGTGCCGCCCATCGCTGGTAGAAAACAATTGATACGGCACGATACTTGGATGCGCGTTACCCAGCCGCGACGGTTCCACGCCCGCATTCAAATAACTGCTGCCGGCGCTGGTCAGCCAACTCACCTGGGAATCCAACAACGACATATCCAGCTTCTGCCCGTGCCCGGTTCGCGTTCGCGCCAACAGAGCCGCCAGAATTCCCATCGCCGAGAAAATCCCGCAGCTGATATCCGCGATTGGCACCGGATAACGCACTGGCTCTCCGTCGGGCTCGCCCGTAAAGCTCATCACTCCCGCTTCGCCCTGCGCCAGTATGTCGTATCCTGGACGTCCCGCATCTGGACCGCTCATCCCGTATCCGCTGATCGCGCAATAGATCAGACGCGGATTCGCCTTCGCCAGGCTCTCGTAGTCGAGCCCGCGTTTCACCACCGATTCTTGCCCCGGCTGGTTGTGCAGAAACACATCGGCGCGCCCAATCAGCCGCTTCAAAATGTCCAGGCCTTGCGGAGAATTGATGTCCAGCGTCAGCGAACGCTTGTTGCGGTTAGCAGAGAGGAAATACGTCGATTCGGTTCCGGCAAACGGCGGCCCCCACGTTCGGGACTGATCGCCCGTGCCGCGGCGTTCTACTTTGATCACATCTGCGCCCAGATCGCCGAGCAGCATCGCCGCATACGGCCCGGCCATTGCTTCCGTCCACTCGACGACGCGGACGCCATCCAGCACCTGCATGGCGGGAATGTCCACGCTGCGTCTTCTTTCCGGAGAAATAAGTGTCAGGGGCCCGTGCGCGCATTTCCGATTCGCGTGGCGAGCCCCAAAAAACTGCTTACCCCATGGTGGTCGTGTGTTCCGGCTGGATTTTGTAAATCACCCGCACTTCGCCTGGCTGCCGGTATGGGTACTTGTCCACGCCCATATATTTCTTGGCCATTTTGTCGATGTGCGCGTCAGCGCCCTGCTCGGTGATCTCCACCACTTTCCCGCGCACCTCAAGGTAACGATACGGATTGTCCGGATCGAACACCGCCACCGCTACTCGCGGATCCCGCCGCACGTTGCGATCCTTCTGCCGTCCCTTAGCCGAGTTGAAAATCACGTTCTTGCCGTCGTAATCTACCCATACCGGGGTCACCTGCGGCTGTCCGTCCGGCATCAACGTCCCCAGATTCCCGAACGCCTTCTTGGTGAATAGGTCTTCATACTTCTTCGGAATTTCCGCGCTCATAGTCATCTTCTCCCTGTCGTCCCAACCGGGGCCAGCGCCCCGTCCGTGCACCAATATAACACGCCGGCCCACGCCAGCTCGCGTGCCGCAGCCTCCTGCTCGCGGATACTTGGCGTGTTGGAGCGGGACCAGTTGGCATGTTCCGTCCCATCCAAAATTTGGAGCCAATCCATCGTATTTCGTAGCACCGCGATAAACGATACTTCTGGGAATCCTCTGCCCGATAGTTGTAAAGTCGCTAAGCAACCGCGGCCGTGTGAAGAGCTGACTTTATTCGGAAGGGCTAGCGATGACAAAAGTCGAAGCAGTGATCCAAACCTCCAAACTCGACTCGGTGAAAGACGCCCTGCACGAGATCGGCGTCGAAGGCATGACCGTGCTCGAAGCCCGCGGCCACGGCCGCCAAAAAGGCCACACCGAATTCTATCGAGGCCGCGAATACACCGTCGACCTCATACCCAAGATCAAACTCGAGATGGTTTTGCCCGACGACCGCGTCGAAGCCGCCGTCCAGGCCATCGTTTCCGCCGCTCGCACCGGCAAAATCGGCGACGGAAAAATCTTCCTGACCAAAGTGGACGACGCCATTCGCATTCGCAACGACGAGCGCGGCGAAATCGCTTTGTAGCTGTTGGTGCTCGTGTAACGTCCGTGCCCGTGCTGACGGTATAATCCCACATGGACTCTCAGGCCCCGCTGAGCCCGGATCTCCGCCAGATCTACACCTCAGAGACCGCGCGCATCCATGATGAATTCACAGCGAGCAGTGATGGCCGCGCCGCCCTCTACGCCCGCACTGCCCTGATCGACTCCATCGCCGTTCGCCTGTGGCGCGAGCTGGTCTCCCCGGACATCGATGGCCCCATCAATTTTGTTCTGGTAGCTCTGGGCGGCTACGGCCGCCGCTGGCTCTTCCCGTACTCCGACGTCGATCTTCTCTTCCTCCACAATGGCAAGGAGGCCGATGAAGAAAAGCTGAAGCCCGCCATCCAGCGTTTCTCGCAGGAATTTTGGGACCTGCGCCTCAAACTTAGTCCGGCCACCCGCAGCCTTTCGGAATGCGATCGCTTCGAGCCCCACAACGTCGAATTCGCCATCTCCCTGCTCGATTGCCGCCGCGTCTGCGGCGACGCCAAGCTTTTCGCTCGCCTGCACGACAATCTGATCCCCAAGCTAGTGGCCCGCGAGTCGCAGCACATCGTCAAGAATCTGGTCGACCTCACCCGCGTCCGCCATGCCAAATTCGGCGACACCGTATTTCACCTCGAGCCCAACGTCAAAGACGGTCCCGGCGGCTTGCGCGATTACAACGTGGCCGGCTGGCTCTCCCTGCTCGCGGTGATCGATAAACTTCGCGCCTGGCCGGACCGCAATGCTTTGCTCCCGGTCGCCGCTCGCCATCGGATGGACGCCGCCCTCGATTTTCTAATGTCGGTTCGCTGCTTCCTGCATCTCCGCCACCAACGCGACGACAACACCCTCACCTGGTTGGCCCAGGAAGACGCCGCCGTCCGCAAAATCGGCGCGCCCGACGGCGAAATCGAAACCGTGGAAGACTGGATGCGTATTTACTTCGGCCACGCCCGCCTGATTCATCGCGTGTGCGTCCAGCTCCTCGAGGAAATTCCCACCAGTTGGCCGTCGCTTGCTCGCCAGTTTGATAATATTCGCGCGCGCCTTTCCAACGCTGAATTTTCAGCCGCTGATGGGTTGCTCTCGCTGCGCCAGCCCACCGGTATTCGCGATCCCGAAATGCTGCTTCGCGCCTTTCTCTTTCTCGCCCAGCACGGACTGAAATTCAGCACCGCCACCGAATACCACATCGAGCAGGCCCTGCCTTCGGTGGCCGCGCTGCCTCCGCGCGGAGCTGAAGTGTGGCGCTTCCTGCAGGTGATGTTCCTCGAACCTTACGCCGCTGACGCGCTGCGCGCCATGCAGGCCCTTCGCGTACTCAACTTATTTCTCCCCGAGCTTCGCGGCATCGAGGCGCTGGTCGTCCGCGATTATTCCCACCGCTTCACCGTTGACGAGCACACCTTCACCGCCATCGAGAATCTTCACTTGCTCAATCAATCTCCCTCGAAATGGGATCAGCGCTACGCCGCGCTGCTCGATGAGCTCGAACGGCCCGAGCTTTTGTATCTCGCCATTCTCTTGCATGACACCGGCAAGGGCGCCCGCACGCAGGACCACGTTGCCGCCAGCATCGCCATCGCCGAAGAATGCTTGGCCCGCCTCGACCTCGATCCTCCCGACCGCGAAACCGTCCTGTTCCTCATCCGCCGCCATCTGGAGATGTCCGCGGTGCTCCGCCGCGATATTTTCGAGCCCGAAACCATCCGTGCGTTCGCCGAGAAAGTGGAAACGCAAGAGCGCCTGAAAATGCTTTGCTTGCTCACCCACGCGGACGTCAAGGCCGTGAACCCCGAAGCGCTCACTCCATGGAAGGCCGAGAATATCTGGCAGATCTACATCGCTACCGCGAATTATCTCAACCGCACCGCCGACGAGCGCGTCCACGTCGAAGCAGGCGGCGAAAATCTGGCGCAGCTCCGCAACCTCGCGCCCCGCGCCGGAATGAAGCTCAAGGGATTCCTGGAGGGCCTGCCACTCCGCTATCTGCGTACCCATTCCCCGGAGGAAGTGCTCGCCCACGTCGCCATGGTCGACACCCTGAAGCACGATCCGGTGCAGCTCAATCTGCGTCGCGGACGAAATTGGTACGAACTTACGGTGGTTACCCCGGACCGTCCCTTGCTCTTTGCCACCGTGGCCGGAGCGCTCGCCGCCTGGGGTATGAACATCGTCAAGGCCGGGGCTTTCTCCAACCAGGCTGGAACCGTGGTCGACACCTTTTATTTCACCGATCGCTTTCGCACCCTCGAGCTCAACCTCCCGGAATGGGAGCGCTTCAAGCGCAGCGTCAGCGAAGTCCTGACCGGAAAGGCCAATCTCGATCGCATGCTGGCCGAGCGCGTCCGCGCCGAGAAAAAGACCCCGGCTAAAGTCCGCGTGGACACCAAAATCACGTTCGACGATACCTGCTCTCCCCACAGCACCCTGATCGAGGTCATCGCCCAGGATCGCCCCGGCCTCCTCCACCGCATCGCCTCCCGCTTCGCCAGCGCTTCCTGCAACATAGAAATCGCCCTGATCGATACCGAAGGCCAAATGGCTATCGACGTCTTCTACCTCACCTCCGCAGGGGCCAAGCTAACCCCCGACCGCCAATCCCGCCTCAGCCAGATCCTCCTGGAAGATTTGAGCAAAGACTGAGCCGGGGAATGCTGTGCCGGGCCCACAGAACTGATCCCTTCTACCCGTTTCCCAGGCGTGCTAGCCTCGGGCCGAGATGACTCTATCCATACCCGCGAGCGAGCACTGATGGAGCGCGAAAAAGAAGGGAAAATCTAAATCGCCGCACCGCCAGCATACCCCTTCGCATCTTGCTGAAAACAAGGCGCAGAAAATCGCCGAATCCAGGCAGATTGCATTTATTCCGTTAGAAAAAGCGTACGCCTATGAGCGGGGAATTATGCGGTGTGGGGCAGAACGAGAGTAGGCGCTCGCAGTTCTGCGAACGAACTCGTTGCGTATGATTCCTGCGGAACTAGGTCTTTCGCCGGGAAGCTTACTTCCTACCGCGAGTCAGTCTCCGCGTCACTACAGGAGTGGCCATCAAAATCGACACTCCTAACGCCATAATAAATAGGGCCAATATTTTCTGCAACATGCCGAAGTCTCCTCGCCTACGAGATAAGAAGTTTTGCCACATGAGCCCATCAGGCACAGTGCATTTGAGCCGCCACGGCGAGCCGCCGAACGCGAGGCAAGTGCGAGGCGAAAACGCTGAAGCGATGGTACTTAGAAAAATGACGGAAATCTCAACCTGCGAAAGTTAGGAAAGGTTTGCCCCGCGGAGGAACATCTGTTCTCAATGTGTGACGGCCACTGCCCAGCTGTGCCTGCCGTGGCCGGCTTTGGAGTGTGGGAGTTGGCTCCTAGCGCCCCGTGAGGCTGAAGCACAGTAACCCAAGCACGATCAGTGTGATGACCACATACGTCCAATCCCGCTGCATCCCGAATGCGATTACCGAGAACACTACTCGCGCCACCGGCGTGGCGATTAACATCAATAACCCAAACTGGATAAGTCCTTGCGAATGCAACGCCAAAGCCTCTGACACGATGCCCGGAACATGGGTCAACTCCCTGGGCTCACCGGCGAATACGTGATAGCCCGGCGCCTGGTGCCCGTGGCGTACCAGATATACTCCTCCGCTCACCAGAACCACGATAGCAGCGGCCGAGACGCCGATCCGCAGCAGGTTCCCCATGAAGTTCTCAACATGCTGATCTGTCCAACCAGCCATCTTCAGATCCTCCCTTTCAGCCCGCTGAAGATCATCTCCACCCCCAGCAGCGCGATCACGATGCTGAAGATCAATCGCAGCGTGCGCACCTGAGTTCGGGCCAGAACGTGCGCCCCAGCCAGCGATCCGGCCAGCACGCCGAGCATCACCGGCATCGCCAGCGCCGGATCGATGTATCCGCGGCTCAAGTAAATACCGGCGCTGGCCGCCGCAGTCACTCCGATCATGAAGTTGCTGGTGGTGGTGGATACTTTGAACGGCAGCTTCATCGCCTTGTCCATGGCCAGCACTTTCACCGCTCCCGATCCAATTCCCAACATCCCGGAAAGCATTCCCGCCAGATACATCAACCCAAACCCTAGCGGCACACCCTGCACCTGGTAATGCTGCAATCCGTTGGCGGCTGGGTAGGCGCCGTCGAGCCGCAAAAGTTTCGCAAAGCGATCCGTTTGCTGCATCGCCGGCGCATGATCTTCCTGCCGCCACGAAAGATAAGCCGAGTACATCAGCACCACGCCGAAAATCACCGCGATCACCCGCAGCGGCAGGTGCAACGCGATTGCCGCGCCGGTAAGCGCGCCCGCGGTGGTGGCAATTTCCAAAAACATTCCGACGCGAATATTCGAATAGCCTTCCTTAACGTAAGCCGCGGCCGCTCCCGAAGAAGTAGCAATCACCGAAATCAACGACGCGCCAATGGCGTAGCGAATGTCGATGCCAAACGCCAGCGTCAGCATCGGCACAATCACCACGCCGCCGCCCAGACCGGTGAGAGCGCCGAGAAATCCAGCCAGCAGCGACCCCGCAGCAATGATCAGCGAAAGCTCAATCGTATTCATTCAGCAGTCCCAGATTCAAAGGCACAACAATTCCGGCGACAAAGTAGCTGCCACACTGTAGCTAAGCTAGCACGTCGAACGAGCAAGCAAAGAAAAACCGGCGCAAAGAAGTTGGTGTTCAGTTTCTGAGGCAATTCTCCGGAAATTGCCGGACG
This sequence comes from uncultured Acidobacteriota bacterium, assembly GCA_963725655.1. Taxonomy (GTDB): domain Bacteria; phylum Acidobacteriota; class Terriglobia; order Acidiferrales; family UBA7541; genus CAVRXT01. The sequence goes on from CAVRYY010000003.1 coordinate 589,910, forward strand.
TCCGCGTCCCGGCCGGGATAGAGTTGAACCGCCCGCGCGAGCGGTGATAGCCTCAACCGAAACTGTTCCCGAGTCCGCGCACAAAAGGGCGCGCCCTGTTTCCTAACGTGCCACAGCCGCAACCATCACCGGAGCCCGCCGGCAGCGTCGAATCGCAAACCATTTCTATCATTCGCAAACTGCTGCTCGAGTTGGGCAGCACGTCTGCGCTGCAAGAACTCGAACGCAACCGATCGGGCGCGCACTTGGAACGCGAGCTGGGCTTAGGCAGCCTGGAACGCGTAGAACTGATGGTCCGTCTCGACGCTGCGTTTTCCGTGCGGCTGCCGGATGCGGTGGTGGGTGAGTCAGAGACGGTGCGCGAATTGGTCGCCGCGGTTCTAGATGCTCAGTCCGCGCCGCGGCCCGCGCCGATGTCCGGCCCAGCTACCGTGGGAGCCTACGAGTCGCAAACGCGAGCCGCCGCAACTACGGCTTCGCCCGCCTTCATCGCGGCCGGCGTTCCGCTCCGCTCGTCATTCGATCCCACAACCGCGGAGACGCTCATCGAGATTCTTTGCGAACGGGCCCGCTCCGAGCCCGATCGTGTTCACATCCATCTTTACGAAGAAGAAAATGTTCGCCCCATCACCTACGGCGAACTCTTCGCGCGCGCCTCGAGCGTGGCCGCGTCGCTGCGCCGCCGCGGCCTGGAACCCGGCCGTTCGGTGGCCATGATGCTGCCCACTTCGGCCGAGTTCTTTTTCGTTTTCGCCGGAATTCTACTGGCTGGCGGAGTTCCGGTGCCGATTTATCCGCCGGTGCGTTCCGACCGCATTGCGGAGTACGCCGCTCGCCAGGCTGGCATCCTGCGCAACGCCGAATCGCAATTTCTGGTTACCTTTCGCGAAGCTCACTCTATCGCCCTGCTGATGGAGCCGCAGGTTCCCTCGCTGCGGGAAGTGGTTCCCGCTGCGAAATTGGTTGATGCGCACGGTCCCCACCTGCCGCCGGAATCCGAGCGCCGCCCTGCGGCAACCTTTGCCAAACGCTCCTCCTGCGACGTCGCCTTCCTGCAATACACCTCAGGATCCACCGGCGATCCCAAAGGCGTGGTGCTCACCCACGCGAATTTGCTGGCGAATATCCGCGCCATCGTTGCCGGCGTGCAACTCACCACCGCTGACGTCGCGGTAAGTTGGCTGCCGCTGTATCACGATATGGGGCTGATCGGAGCGTGGTTTACCCCGCTGTACGTTGGAATTCCGCTGGTGGTGATGTCGCCGCTGGCGTTTCTCAGCCGCCCGGAACGCTGGCTGTGGGCGGTGTCGCGCCATCGCGGCACGCTTACACCCGCGCCCAATTTTGCGTACGAGCTTTGTGTGAAGCGAATCGCCGATGCCGATATCGCCGGGCTCGATCTTAGTTCCTTGCGCGCCATGCTCAACGGCGCCGAACCGGTGCGCCCGGAAACGCTGGAACGATTTGCGGCGCGCTTCGCCCCGTATGGGCTGCGCCGCGAGATGCTGATGCCGGTGTACGGTCTGGCCGAAAATTCACTGGCGATTTCCGCGCCACGGCTCGGTTCGGGATACAAGATCGATCGCATCGATCGTGCAATATTCGAAAGCGAGGGACGAGCGGTGCCGGTCGCCAGCGCGCTGGCCGCGCTCGAGTTTGTTTCCGCGGGCTCGCCCCTTTCGGGCGTCGAAGTGCGCATCGTGGACCCACACGGCGGCGCGCTGCCCGAACGCGTCGAAGGCCGGTTGTGGTTTCGCAGCCCATCGGCGACCAGTGGTTATTACAAGAATCCCCAAGCCACCGCAGCGTTGATGCGCGCGGATTCGTTTCTCGATTCGGGGGATCGCGCCTATCTGGCCGACTCCGAAATCTACGTCACTGGCCGCGCCAAGGACGTAATCATCAAAGGCGGGCGCAATATCTATCCGCACGAGGTGGAAGAAATCGCCGGCCACGTTTCCGGAGTGCGCACCGGCTGCGTGGTGGCCTTTGGATTGCCGGACGCCGCCAGCGGAACCGAAAAATTGGTGGTGGCCGCTGAGGTTCGCAATGCGACCGAGTCCGCACGCATCTCGAGCGACATCACTCGCGCCGTCAGCGACGCCATCGGAGTTCCTCCCGACCGAATCGAACTCTTGCCTCCGCATTCCATACCCAAAACTTCCAGCGGCAAGTTGCGGCGCTCAGATACGCGGCGGCTATTTATGGAAGGCAAGCTGGGCAAAAAGACCCAGCCGGTATGGATGCAGCTCGGAAAGCTGGCCGCCAGCGGCGCGCTCCCGCGGATTTCGGCCTGGTTGCGAAAGGGTGTTGCCCGCGCGGTGGAGATTGTCTGGGGCTTGTACGCGCTCGCGGTGATCGCGGCGCTATTTGTGGTGCTGTGGGTGTGCATGCTGGTGGCGCCGTCTCCAAAAGCTGCGGCGCGCATTACCCACTTCTTCGCGAGGTGGATGCTCTGGTGGGCCGGCGTTCGAGTGGCGCTCAAGGGCGGCGATCTGCTGCGCGAAATAAATGCTTCCGGTCCGTGGGTTTTCGCGCCGAACCATTCCAGCTACCTGGATATTCTGGTAGTGATGGCGCACGTGCCAGCCGGCGCGCATTTCGTTTCTAAGAGCGAAGTGGCGAGCTGGCCGATCATCGGACCGATCCTGCTTCGCGGCGGCCATCTGGCTTTCGACCGCCAGGATCCCAAAGCTCGCGTGCAACAGGCCGAAGTGGTGGAAAACGCGTTGCGCCGCGGCGAATCCGTGGTTATCTTCCCGGAAGGCACATTCACCGAAGCTGCCGGCATTCGCCCATTTCAGCTCGGAGCGTTTAAATCCGCGGTGACTACGGGCCGACCGGTCTGTCCAGTTGCGGTGCGCGGGGCGCGCGAAATTCTTCGCGACAAAACCCACCTGCCGCGCTTTGGGACAGTTTCGATCGAGTTTGGCCCGCTAGTCCGACCGGAGCCACTCGCCGTTTCCAAGCAGCCGAGCACGGAAGTGGGCGCGGCGCCTGCGGCAGCGTCCGCGGAAAGCGACTGGCAGAAGATCGTCCGGCTGCGCGACGCGACCCGCGAGATCATCGCCAGCCACACAGACGAGCCCCTGCTCTAGTAGTCTTTTTGTTCGGGACAGTTACTAGCCTATGGATGGCGAAATCATGCCCACACAAAACAGAATGCGCCGCGTCTTCATTCGCACCGTTTATTGCCTTGGCGCACTGATCCTTACGGCGGCGGTGATCTCGGCTTTGGTGGGCCACGCGATCGGCCCGGGCATTTTGCATTCTATGAATTTGAATCCCGACCGCGCATCACGGGCCGAGGAGATGCTGGAGCGTACGACGGCCGCCCGGCAGGACTTCTCCGTGCGCGCTGCCGACGGGATCGAATTGCGCGGATGGAAGGTGCGGGCGCAGTCGCCGAATGGCGATTGGATAATTCTGTTTCACGATGTCTCGGATAATCGCGCCGGCGTCTACTCATAAAGGCATCGGAACGCAAACGGAAGGCAAATCGGGGTGATTTTGGTGCCCGAAAGAGGACTCGAACCTCCACTCCCTTGCGAGAACCAGCTCCTGAAGCTGGCGCGTCTGCCAATTCCGCCATTCGGGCACTACCGGCAGCCTACAGCACGTGAAACAGCGTACTGCGGGACGAATTGCATCTCGATTCTGCCGTTCGCTGCCCGGTTTGTCAACGCAGGCAGCACGAACGCCGTGGAACCGATCGAGTAGGAGGCGGCTCCGGCGAAGGCCGGAGCCACTTCCCCAAGATTACCGGTGCTTGGTCTTGCAGCGGAAAACTAGGGCTTGTCCTTCTTGTCGTCCGTTGCGGGTTTGGCGGCGGGCGCCTTGGCGGTCTTCGGCTTCCAGAAGTCCGGGTCGGCCTTGATCCACTCGTCGTCAACGTAGCTCATGCTCGGGCTGAAGGCAAAGATTTGATGCTGAATGGAGTCGACCGCTGCGCTGAGTCCCTCCTGGAGCTTCTTCATGCCGTCTTCACCCATAGCGGCTACGAATTGTTTGTCGTTCTCGAAGCCGCGGTCGACTTCAGACAGTGACGCGCGGGAGGTGAGCACGATATAGGTGTCGCCATCGCCACCATACAACAGCTCGTAAGCGCCCCAATGTGCATCGGGCACGGACTTCTCATAGCCAGCCTTGACCGCTTTCACCAGGTCGTCCCATTCCTTGCCGTGTCCTGGGCGAACATGGTACGAGCTGATTTCCATGAACCGCATGTGCGACATATCGGCCTTGGGCCGGAGGCTCAGGTCGTCGCGGCGGATCCAAACACTCGTGTCGGTCTCGTCCAGCAAATCACCGTCGACCTGGCCGGCGTGATCCAGCGCGGCCGATAGGCTCGCGTTTTTCTCAACGGCGGCACCGTCCTTTTCCCAAGCTTCCAGTGAATCGAAGCGGGTAAGGAAGAGAGCGCGTGACTTGCCCGAGAGCGCCGAAAGGGCGACGTAGTGGGTGGGCCACTTGGCACGGGCCATGGCCTGGATGAATAGGCTTTCCGTTTTTTCATGCGCCGCGCCCGATTTCCCGGGCTTGGTATATTCGCGCATGATCTCCAATATCTTGGGCAGGGCTGGGGCGTCTTGGGCCACGGTCACGCCACTACAGCCAACAACGAGCAGCAACGCCAACAAGGGCCGGGTAAACTTTTGCATGTCTGCAAACCTCCTGGTTTGAGAACTGGAACTGAATTTGGAAGGGGCCGAGGGAACCGGCGCTCGACAACTGCGCAATCCGGCGGGAGCCTATCCGACGCCAAACATGGTGTCAAGCGATAGTGGAAAAGTGTAGCGGGTCAGTTTTCGATTGTCCGGCAAACCAGGCACAAAGCAACTCTTGCGGTTCCGCTGTTTGAAAATTTGCCCGAAGACTCTACGGTAGAATTACGCGTCCTGCTGCTCGGCGAAGGCACAACCTGTTCACGGGCAACGAACGCCATCAACATCGGGGACGGTCATCTCCAGCTGGATGCACCTGATCTTTACGTTGCGGTGATGCGCGGTTCAAAGTTATGGTTCTGTGTTCAAAGACCATGCATCTCAATCCGAGGCAAACATGAGAAATGTAATCTTCGCAATCAACATTAGCTTAGATGGCTGCTGCGACCACACCAAGACAATTGCCGATGACGCACTACTTGAACACTATACGCACCTCATCCGAGATGTTGACCTGCTCGTCTTTGGGCGCAAAACTTATCAATTGATGGTTCCTTATTGGCCTGATGTGGCAAAAAACGAGCCGGAGACAAAAGCATCGCACGAATTTGCGACAACATTTGTCTCCAAAAACAAAATTGTTTTTTCACAATCATTAGAGAGCGCTGAAGACCAAAATACGAAAATCATTCGTACGAACCTTCAAGATGAAATAGTTAGACTGAAACACGAGCCCGGCCGAAATATTTTAATCGGCGGTGTGAGCGTTCCTTCACAACTGATAGAGCTTGGCCTGGTTGATGAATATCGTTTTGTCGTTCAGCCAATAATTGCAGGAGAAGGGAGACGGTTGTTAGAAGGTATTCGCCTGGAGAAATTACAATTAAAACTTGTTGAGTCCAAGAGTTTTAAATCAGGATGTGTTGCGCTTCGTTACTTGAAACGGTGACAGAAACAGATCTGCCGAAACTTGCGCCGCCTCAATCATCCTTATTTCCTTTATGCGCTTTACTTTTCGACAGTGCGTGGTTAACGCGCTAACCGGAAACTGACCCCCTACCGAGAAAAGTGCTACCGGCGGGATGGCCGGGGTTGCCGCCGAACGGCTAAGTGGCGGCAAATGTTGGAGCAAGGGGGTACTAGCTATTTACAGTACCAAGACTAGAGGGTAAGTCTTACGACACCTAATCAATCTACGACTATTTACGGACTTGACCCTGCTCACCCCCCTTATATACTTTTTGCGCGCTTTGTATCCCGCGGCCGAACCCTCCCAATCGATGCTGTCCGGCCTTATCGGGGACGGAGAAGTCTAGATGCTGCACACTATGTTTGTTTTGCTGGCGTCCCTGTGGGCAGTTATAACCACCACGCTGGTCTGCCTGATTATTTATCGCGGCACGCTGGTTGGGCACGAGGATGACCAGATGTTTCTGGATGGCGCGGTGCAGTCGATCGCCGACGAGCAGAAGGAAGTCGTCGAGCGCATCGACCACCTGGCCACCCCGATCCGCTCGCTGTGGGTTTTGTCCGGCATTTTGCTGGTTGCCGCGGGCGGGTTGTGGCTGTACCTCGGCTTCCAGAGTTTTTAAGGCTTGGCCGCCGGTGACCGCCGAGCGCTTGGCTATTGGCTCGGGGGATTCCTGGGCGGTGCTCCCGGCGTAGCTCCGGGTCCGGGTGCCGCTGGCGCTGCTGCAGGCGCTGGCGCCTCGTCACAAATCTGCGAACTGTGGTTATGGACGATCAGCCAGCGATCGCCGGTTTTTGAGAACACCAAAGTGGTTTGCCCGTGCAACATGGGCGTCCGCACCCGATCCACCATGCCAAAAAATTCCCACTGATACATGGCCCACGCCATATCCCCACGGTTGAAGATGAATGTGTTCCGGCGAACGAACTGCATCTCCTGGATTCGCGCGTGCATTTTCTGGTATGCCGCGGCGTAATTCGCCCAGCCAATGATCGGCGGTTCGTAGGTGCCGGCGACGATGGTGACGTTGTCGTCGTAATATTTGTGCATCGCTTCGACGTCGCCTACCTGCCAGGCGCCGAGCATCTCTCCGATATTGTGGTCGATTTCCTCGGGAACCGGGACGGGAGGCATCGGCAGGCTGGAGGCATCGTTTTTGGCGTTTTTGTTCTTTTTCTGTGCGAAGGCCGGCGCGGAAAGTAAACCCAGCATCATCATCGCAATGGTGAGCCAGCGGATCGTTCTGCCGCTCGATCGACTCATATTCATTTTTCCCCCAGCACTTCGTTGGCGAGAATAGCACGCCCGGTATTAGCCCGGGGCGCAGAAAACTAACGGCGACGGCCCGGTGTTGCAGTTTGAGATTGTGGCGTTACCCGTGGCACGTCCCGGCCGAGCTTCGATTTGGAATCGGTGCAGACGCTAGACCGGGACTACGTTGCGGACTACGCGGAAGCCGTAATCGGCGTATTGGAATTCGGGAGGGATACTCGAACGGGCGGCGCACCGCGAAACTTTGATGGCGTGCCGCCACGAACCGCCGCGTGAGGCGCGCCGCGAACTGGAGGCCGGCCCTTGCGGATTGGATTGCGGCGACGAACCGTAATAATCGGCGGCGTAAAAATCCGCGCACCATTCGTGGACGTTGTCGCCGATATCGAAAAGCCCAAAGGGATTGGGCGCGTAACGCCCCACCGGCTCGGGACCATTCTTCCATCGCCGCGCGTAGTCCGGGATTGTTTCCGGCGCTGCATCTCCCCAGGGATACAGTTGGTTTTCGATTCCGCCGCGCGCCGCGCGTTCCCATTCCGCTTCGGTAGGCAGGCGATAGCGATGGCCGGTTGTTTGCGAAAGCCATTCGCAGTATTTCACAGCGTCAAACCACGACGGGGCGACCACCGGATGATCGGGAAGATTGAAATTCGGCAGGTTCCAGTTTAGAGGGGTGCGGTGGCCGGTGGCTGCGAGGAATCGCGCATACTCCGCGTTGGTGGTTTGATGCGCGGCCATCTCGAACGCATCGACCCTAACCCGATGGACGGGTTTTTCGTCGTCGCGCCCGGTTTCACATCCCATGTGAAACCATCCTTCCGGAATTCGAACCATAGCCAGCTCTGGCTCTGGCTTGGGCTGGGCGGCGGGACTGTCCCGAACGGCCTGCGTTTCCGGCACGCGATGTATGTCAGAGGACGCCGTAAGATTCTCCGTCGAGCTGCGCGAATTAATTTCTGGCGGCGTGCAGCCGCGACTGGCTGATCAGGTTGACGAACAACCGATACGCTCCCGGCACTCCTGCGGGCAACTCTCGGAAAAACGAAAGGCCGGTATAGATGTAGACGCCCTTGCCGTCCGCCGCGGTCACCAGCCCGCCGGTCACTTCCGGTTCGCCGAAATCCTTCAGCCCCAGAACGGCGTGATAACGCGAATCCCATTCGCCCCAGAAATAAAGGCCGCGCTCCTGCACCCAGCCTTTGAAATCTTCCAGGGAGATCTTGTTGGGATAATTCAGCAGCGGACTTTCCGGCAGCAGGAACCGAACCGGAGAGTTCGGGTCGGTGACGCGCGCGGCGTGTTCACCCATGGAGGCGGGAAAAGGCGGAAAAGATTTCTGCCACGCGAAATCGCGCTCGTATTGGACGAGCAGTGTACCGCCGTGCTCGACGTAGTCCATCAGCCGGGAATTCGACCGCACCGCGTCCGGCCGCAACTCGTAGCCACGGATGCCGACGATGATCGCGTCGTAGTGGCTCAAATCGTCGAAGGCCAGGGCCACCTCATCGAGCAAGTCCACGCGGATTCCAAGCTGGCTAAGCGTTTCGGGTATCGGGTCAGTCCCCGCGGTGACGTAGCCGATGTGCAGATTTTCTGGGACGTCCAAATCGAGAACGTCGACGCTGGCGTCAACCGGTTCGCTCCAGTGCAGGGTGGGACGCGACGGCAGCGGTTCCCACGAAATTCGAAAATCGCGGTTGCCCACGCGCGCGAAGGGCTTCAGCGGATAAGAGCCGGGCTGGGCGTGAGGCGGCAGCGCGAGATCGAAGCGAACCAATTGATCGCTGGATGCGGGGATTTCGAGCGCTGGAATCTTCGCCAGGCTCCATCCCTCGGGAACGTCCATGCCCACCGAAACGGACGCGCTGTGGGTGCCGTGATTGCGGACGCGCGCGAGCAGCTCGATGTGTTTCGCGTCGGTTCCCGCGGCGGCTTTGGCGGGGAGCATCACGTGGCGCGGTTCCACCGAAAGAGAGATCGCGGGCACCAGCTCGAGCGGATAGGAATCGACATTGGTGGAAGTAGCGACCACGGCCACCGCCGGCTGGCGGGTCTGCAGGTCGTAGCCATCGATGCTGATTTGAATCGGCACCTGCACCAGCGGCGGCGGCCAGGGCAGGATCAAGTCGCCCGGCGTGGCGGGTGGCGTGGCATCGGATGGAACGCTCACCACGAACTTGCAGCAATTCTCAGCGCTTTTGCTTTTGTCCGAAGCGTTGCTCTTGGCGGCATCGGGCGTGGCGCTCCAGCCTTTGGGCATCAGCGGGCCAGAGGGCGCCACGCTCCACTGCACGGGCACGGCGGGGGTGCCGGCGACATCGACGTTGAGCGAAAAAGATTCACCGGCTACCACTTCGTTGCGCTCGGCGCGGACGCGGATCGGTAATGCGATCACCTGCTGCAGCGCGAGATCGATGCGGTTGCGCACCTGGCCAATCTCCCAGGCCGCAGCGCTGGCTTGGTCGCCGGATTTCTCCGCAAGTCCCTTCTGCAGTTCTTGTATCTGCAGAGCGGCCTGCGCGAGCTTGGCGGCAGAGCCGGTGCGATCGAGCGCGAGCTCCATTTGGCGAGCCTCTCCCAATCGCTGGTCAACGGATTGCAGCGCCGGCCGCAATGCGGCTTCCAGGCTGGGATAGCGCTTGGCAAGATCGGGAAGCGGATTCGCGAGCACTTGCCGGCTGAGCGAAGCATTGCTCGCGCCGCCGGAGGTTTTTGGTTCGACGATCAGATATTGCGGCCGCCGGAAGAACGGAGAATCCGCGAACATGGTGACGCCTTGCGAGCGATGGTAGACCAGGCTCTCGCGGCCCATCTCGTTATAACTCTTGCCCCATACCGGCGAAACGTCGTTCAGCGGGACGAGATATCCGGATGGCACTTCGTCGCGCTCGCTATCGAGAACCAGAGAAACGCTCCACGGTGAAAGCCCTTCCTGAATCTGGTTCGGAAATTTGTGTGCGTCGGCCGCGGCGACTACCGCTTGCGGCGTCAATATTCCGCTGGCTTGATGTTGGCCGTGCCCCCAATGCACGCCGCCCCAGCCGTTGATGACGATGTCCGGGCGGAACGTGCGGATCACCCGCACCATGTCTTCGAGGGGGACGTCTCCCCAAATTTTCAGGGTCTGGTCAGGGCTCTTGGAAAATCCAAAATCGGGGGCGCGCGAGAAAAATTGGGTGACGCCGTTGTGGTGGCTGGCGCCGAGCAATTCCTCGGTGCGCAGCATGCCGAGTTGCGCGCCTTGTTCCGGGCCGATGGCATTTTGGCCGCCCTGGCCGCGGGTGAGGGTCATCAGCGCAACGTCGGCGTCCAGGCCGCGAGATAGATAGACGAGCAGGCCGGAGGCTTCGTCGTCGGGATGCGCGGTGATGAAGAGGATGCGGGTGGTGACGCGGGCTTTGTCGATTGCTTCCACGCCCTCGGAAAGCGATTGGGCAGGGAGGCGCGCCGGCGCAGCGAAAGTGGCGAGAGCGAGCCCAGCGATGAACGCGATTCGCCTGGAGCCCGCCATATGGGATCTGTTGCGAGCCTCAAACAAACGATCGACGACCTTCAAATCGGTGACCTTCCAATTGGGGAACTTCAAGCCGACGCCTCCTCAAACGGCCACAGGTGTTGCACCTTTGCGCGGCCCATGTAAACCAGGAATCCCGCTGCCATCGCGCCCAAGGACGACAACATCGGGACGAGTCCGGTGGAAATGAAGATCCCGGCCCACCCGATGATAGCGATTACCACCGGCAGAGGATAGAACCACATCTTGAAAGGGAACTTCACAGTGCCCCTGCGGCGCAAGCGCACCAGCGCGATGGCCTGGCCGATGAATTGGATGAGGCAGCGCATCGCCAGGATGGCGCGAATTACGGCAAATAACTTGAAAAACAGGCAAATCACAAATGCCGCCGCGCCCAGCGCCAGCAGCGAAACGTAGGGAAATTGCTTGGTGGGATGGACGCGGCCGAACACCGAAAAGAAATTGCCGTCGATGGCTGCGGCGTAGGGGATGCGGGAATAGCCGACGGTGGCTCCGAAGAGCGATCCGAACGCGATAAACAGAATCAGGAAGGTGATCACCGCTCCCCAGTGCGCGCCATAGGCCCGTTCGATGAAAAGGCTGGCCACGTACTGAGACTTCTGTGCTTCTTGCCACGGCACCACGCTCAGAATGCTGGTCTGCAATGCCAGGTATAGCGCGCCGATCCCGATGATCGAAATGAAAATGGCGCGGGGGATATTCCGTTCGGGGTTTTTCATTTCCCCGCCCAGATGGCAAACATTGTAGTAGCCCAGGTAACTGTAGACCGTTTGCACCGAAGCGTGCCCCAGGCCGGCGAAAAATACCCAGGAGAGGTTCCAACCGCCCGCCGGTACGGAGAGGAGTTTCGCGTTAAAGTGAGTGGCGCCGCCCAAGATTAACCACAGCAGGGTGCCGATCACCACCACCCAGATCGCCACCGACATTTTGCCAATTTCCTCGATGCGGCGGTACAGCAGCGCGACGATCAGCAGCACGATTACGCAGGCAATCACCGGGTTGAAGGTTTTGTCCAACCACGGCGGCATGGTGCCAACCCCGCTCCACTTGCCCATGAAATATCGCGAGTAGCCTGCAAAGCCCAGCGCTCCGGAGGCAATCACCAGCGGAGCCTGAAAGAGGGTTTGCCAGATGTACATGAACGACATCAACCGGCCCCAACCTTCCCGGCCGTAGCCTTCGCGAAGAAAAACGTAGCTGCCGCCCGCCTCGGGCATCGCCGCGCCCAGTTCCGCCCAGATACAGCCGTCGAAGAGCGCTAGCAGCGCGCCCGCCACCCACGCCAGAAGGCATTGCGGGCCACCCATGGACTGAATCACAAAAGGGATCACCACGAACGGACCGATGCCCACCATGTAAATCATGTTGAGCGAGGTCGCTTGCATCAATCCGAGACCTCGTACCAGAGTCTTGGGCTGCGTGGGCTGAGTCATGTGGTGTTCGCGGTGCTGGTTCCGGCCTGCCGCTCTTCCGAATACCGAGGGCGCCATGAAGGGATTTAAGAGTATCAAAAGTCGGGATGCGCGGCCCGTCGAAATCTTGTGCCGATTGGGCTACCATCCAGCGCATGCCCGAAACCGGAGTGATGATCACCGCGGCGACGCTGACCATCCTGATCGCGGAATTTATTCGCAAGCGCCGGCGGCCTTTGCCGGTCTACGGATGGTTGGGGCTTGCCGCGCTGGCCGGGGCGGAGTGGCTGATGTTTCGCGGCTACCCTCCGGTGGCGGCGTGCTTTTCGCCGATCGCGTGGTCCGCGTACATCCTGATTGTGGACGCGGCGGTATTCGCGGTGGGGGGACGGTCGCGTCTGCAGGATGCGCCGTCGGTGTTCGCGCGCATGGCGCTGCTATCGATTCCGTTGTGGGCGATTTTTGAGTTCTACAATCTGCGGCTGCATAACTGGGTTTACCTGGGGCTGCCGGCGTTTTGGCCGGTGCGGATGCTGGGATACGCGTGGGCCTTTGCCACCGTCACCCCCGCCGTCTTTGAAACTGCCGAATTGATTCGAGTGATCCTGCCGGCGCGGCCCTCGCCGGTCTGGCGCATCTCGCGCCGCGGCGAAAATTGGGCGATGGCCATCGGTGTGGCATTCATAGTGCTTCCGCTGATTCTGCCACAACGACTTGGCAGCTACCTTTTTGGGTTGGTGTGGATCGGGCTGGTAATGGTCCTGGATCCCCTGAATCGCCGCGCGGGCTTGCCGTCGTTCATCGAAGACTTCTCGGAAGGGATTCGCGGCCGCTTGTATTCGTTTCTCTTGGCCGGTTGGGTGTGCGGCTGGGTGGGGGAATTCTGGAACTATTGGGCCGCCACGAAATGGGAATATACGATGCCGATGTTTCAGAACTTCAAAATCTTCGCGATGCCTGCGCCGGCTTATCTTGGATTTTTTCCGTTCGCGGTGGAGTGCTACTGCGCGTACGTTTTTGCGGCGGGCACTCTAGGTTGGCTGAACCGGGTGCGCTGAAGGCTCAGGCGCGCGCGGCTTCTTCCTGCTCGAAAGCGTGATACGAGGAACGCACCAGCGGACCCGCCTCGACGTGCTTTATTCCCATTTCTTCGCCGAGCACCTTGAATTCCGCAAATTCGTCCGGATGCAGGAACCGCTCCACCGGCAAATGCTCGGGCGTCGGTTGCAGATATTGCCCCAGCGTGAGAATGTGCGTGCCTTGCGCGGCAATTTCGCCCATGGCGGATACCACTTCGTCGCGCGTTTCGCCCAGCCCTAGCATCATTCCTGTTTTCACCGGCATGTCGCGATCCCGGCGCGCCACTCGATTCAGCAGTTCGAGCGAGCGCTCGTACACCGCGCCCTTGCGCACCCGGCGGTAAAGCCGCGGCACGGTTTCCATATTGTGATTGAGCACGTCGGGGCGAGCGTCGAGCACCTTGTCCAGAGCGTTCCAGTCGCCGCGAAAATCCGGAATCAAGACTTCCACCCGGCATCCCGGGACGCGCCTGCGTATTTCGTCGATGGTGCGGGCGAATATCGCCGCGCCGCCGTCGGGCTGATCGTCGCGATTCACTGAGGTAACCACCGCGTAGCGCAGGCCCATCTTCTCGACAGCCTCGGCAACGCGCAGCGGCTCGTGCTCGTCGGGCGGCCCCACCGGCGCCCCGGACGGCACCGCGCAGAATCCGCACGCGCGGGTGCAGATATTGCCAAGAATCATGAAAGTGGCGGTGCGATGCTCCCAGCACTCACCCATGTTGGGGCAGCGCGCGCTCTCGCACACCGTGTGCAAATCGAGCGAACGCATGATCCGCTTCAATTCCTGATAGTTGGGCCCGCCAAAAAACCTGACTTTCAGCCAATCCGGACGCGGATGCTGCCCGGCCAGCGGCGGGAGCGGCGCCGGGGAATTCTTTAATATGGGAAACAGTGAACTCATCTCAGGCATCGGAGTTACTTAGTTTACGCGCCCAGCCGGAACGACACAACCGTTGGTCCGCCGGGCCGTAGTAAGTCCAGTGGCTTGTTTATCGGGCCTAGCCGGGTAGCCGGTTGGGTCGGTTATTCCCACAGTGCTTCGAAACACTCGTCGTTCCAGCGGGCGATTCCCACTATGGTATGCAAAAATGAGCCAGGCCATAGATCATTGGCTCTGCAGGCCATTAGCCTGCAGATAATCGGAGGTCGAAGCATGTATATCCCCGAATTCAACCGGATTCGCGATCACGCGGACATCATCTCTTTCGTCCAAGCCAACCCATTCGCCATTCTGGTTTCCGCGTCTGAAACCGGCCCCTTTGCTACTCACATTCCCATTCTCGCGCGGGAAGCGGACGACCAGATGGTCTTACACGGACACATGGCCAAGGCGAATCCGCACAGCGGTTTGCTGCAAAATGCCCAGGAATCCCTGACGATCTTTCACGGGCCCCATGCCTATATTTCGCCTAGCCTGTACGAGAGCCGGGAAAGCGTCCCCACCTGGAACTACGCTACGGTGCATGTGTACGGTCATGCCCGCGTCGTTTCTGAGCCCGCCAGGCTTCTGGAGGAGATGCGCGAAATCATTCACGTATTTGATCCCGCCTACTTTGCTCAATGGAGCAGCCTGAGCGATAAGTTTCGCCATGGGATGTTGAAGCATATCGTCGGGTTTGAGATAGCCGCGACGCGGATCGAGGCCAAGTTCAAGATCAGCCAAAATCGGACTAAGGGGGATCAGGCTGCGGTAATCGGTGCTTTGGAGCAGAGCGCCGACTCAGCCGCTGTCGGAGTCGCGGAATTGATGAGGAAGCAAGGCCTAGGCGTCTGAGTCGGAGGCGCTGGCTACCGGATAGCCACAAGGGAAGAGGCGAAAGTGTTGTAATAATACAACAGGCATGCGATTGTCTCATTTCTGAGACATCGTAAGTATCTGATTATAAGTGGCTAAATGCTTCTTTATTCGGCTACCAAAGTGCTTCTCCGTATTCACTCAGCCTATGCCCCATCAGTTCACTATTCGGACCCCTGTCCAGACCACTGGGGTAGGTCTCCACACCGCCGTTAAATCCAATCTGCGTATGCTGCCAGCGCCGCCGGATACCGGAATCGTATTCCGCCGCGTCGATTTGGAGAATTTTGAAATCGAGGCGCAGGTGCGCAACGTGGCCCGGGTGAGCTACGCCACCAGCTTGATGAAACAAGGGGTGTTGCTCTCCACGACCGAGCACCTACTGGCGGCGCTGTACTCCTGTGGCGTGGACAACGTGTACCTCGAAATCGATAACCTCGAGGTGCCCATTCTGGACGGGTCGGCACAGCCCTTCATTGAAATGCTGATGCGCGCCGGCTTTCAAAAGCAGCGGCGCAAGCGGCGATTCCTGAAAGTGGTAAAGCCGCTGGAAGTTTCTGAAGGCGATCGCAAAATCGGGATCTATCCGTGCAATGATTTTCGGGTGTGCTGCTACGTCGATTATCCCCACCCGATGATCGGACAGCAAAATATTGAACTGGAAGTGAACCGGGAGACCTTTTGCCGTGAGCTGGCTTCGGCGCGCACCTTCGGATTCGTTTCCGACTTTGAAGGGATGAAGGCGATGGGCCTGATTCGCGGCGGATCGCTGGACAACGCGATCGTGCTCACCGCCGACGACATCCTGAACGGACCGGTGCGATTTCCGGACGAGTTTGGGCGCCACAAGGCGCTGGATCTAATCGGCGATTTGGCGCTGGTGGGCCGACCGCTCAAAGCACTGGTGATCGCGCACAAGGCTGGCCACGCGCTGCACACGCAACTGGTGACGCGCCTGCTGGCCGATCCGTCGTTGTGGACCGAAGCGGTGGCGGACACCCCCTCCGCTCGCACCCCCGCCGGTGTGCGGTTAGCCGTTCCCGCTACCACGTAATATCAGTTCCCCCTGTACAAAGTCCGGGCATCGACGCGGCCACCGTGAGTGCTCCTTTTGGGCACCTTTCCGTAACAACGATGCGGTTGCGAGTGCCAAAGCGAAATGGGAAAGGGATACAATGCGAGGATATGAGCGCTAAAGACACAGTTGCCGTGATTCTGGCCGCAGGCAAAGGCACGCGCCTGCATTCCAGCGTGGCGAAGGTATTGCACCGCGCCGGCGGACGCCCGCTGGTCGAGCATGTGGTGCGCGCCTGCCAGGCCGCGGGCATCGCTGAAATTTTCGTCATCGTAGGGCACCAGGCGGAAGACGTGGGCGCGGTAGTGGTTCCCCTGGGCGCCAAAGCGGTGCTGCAAGAGCCGCAAAACGGGACCGGGCACGCCATGCAGGTGGCGCGCGCCGCCATCGGCAATACCGCGCGGTACGCGCTGGTGCTGCCGGGGGACGCGCCGCTGATTCGAGCGGAGACTCTCGCGGGGCTGTTGGAAGCGCATCACGCCGGCAATGCCGCGGCCACGCTGCTTACCGCGAATCTCACCGATCCAACCGGATACGGACGAATCGTGCACCAGGCCGACGGCACCGTGGCCGCGGTGGTGGAAGAAAAATCCGCTACACCGGAGCAGCGCGCGATTCGAGAGATCAATTCCAGCGTTTATTGCTTTACGCTCGCTAAGCTCTGGCCGTGCCTGGACGATCTGCGCCCGGACAACGCGCACAAGGAACTCTACCTCACCGACACCGCGGCGTTGCTCAGCGGGCGCGGCGACAAGGTGATATCCAAGCTGGCAGCGGATTCGAGCGAAATTCTGGGATGCAACTCGCGCAAGGAACTGGCGGACGTCGACCGCTTTTTCCGTCAGCGCAAGGCGGCAGCGCTCATGAGGCATACCACAATTTATTTTCCAGAGACGGTGGTGGTGGACGACGCCGTTGAAACGGGCAACGACACGGTGATCGAGCCGGGCGTGCAGTTGCTGGGCAATACGCACATTGGCAAGAATTGCACGATCCGAACCGGGTCGATCCTTAAGAATGCGACTCTGGGTGACGGAGTGGTGGTGGAACCGTACACCCTGATCGAGGATTCGCAGTTAGGCAACAACACCGTGGTGGGACCTTTCGCGCGGCTGCGCATGCATGCGGACGTGCGCGAGAACGCCCGCATCGGGAATTTCGTGGAAGTGAAAAATTCCACGTTGCATGAAGGCGCTAAATCGATGCATCTCACCTACCTCGGGGATGCGTCCATCGGCCGTCTCGCCAACATCGGCGCTGGAACGATTACCTGCAACTACGATGGAGTGAACAAGAACAAGACCATTATCGGGGAGCGCGCCTTCATCGGCAGTGACACCGCGCTGGTGGCGCCGGTCGAGGTTGGGGACGGTGCGTACATCGCGGCGGGCTCGACCATCACCCAGAACGTGCCGGCAGATGCGCTGGGTATCGCTCGGGGCACCCAGGCCAACAAGCTCGGCTGGGCCAGGGCGCGTCGCGAAAAAATGGCCGCGTTAAAAGCCCAAAAAGCGGGTGACGCAAGAGTCGCCGCCGAAAAAGCCGCTGAGGCAAAAGCGGACGCCGAAAAAGCCAAGGTCTAATTCGTTTTTCGCTTTCGATTCCACGATTCGATGATTTTATGTCTTACGGGCACACCACTCTTCCCGGTTTTTCGGGAGGGTTGGCGGTTAGTCATGGAAAGGGTGGGGCATCCTCGCGCAGCACCCACCGAAATTCTCCGTCTCTTTTCCGCGGTTCTCCCTGTCTTTTCCGACCGCCCTCCGGCCCCAGACCCTCGCGACGATTGTGCTAGAATTGGAATCGTACGCAGGGGAGAATCCATCGATGAAATTTGGCGTAGTGGTGTTTCCCGGCTCGAATTGCGACGACGACGCCTACCACGCGGTAGGGTCGGTGCTAGGGCAGCCGGTGGAGCTCCTGTGGCATAAATCCGAGCAGATTTCGGGCTGCGACGCGATCATCCTTCCGGGCGGTTTTGCATTCGGCGATTACCTGCGCACCGGAGCGCTGGCGCGCTTTTCACCGGTCATGCAGGCGGTGGAACGTTTCGCGCGGCGGGGCGGGCTGGTGCTGGGCATCTGCAACGGTTTCCAGATTTTGCTCGAGTCCGGACTGCTGCCCGGAGCCATGCTGCGCAACCAGGGCCTGCGGTTTCTGTGCCGGCAAGTGCACCTGCGGGTGGAAACCACCGACACACCGTTTACCTGCGGTGCTCACGAGGGCCAAGTGCTGAAAATGCCGATCGCGCACATGGCCGGAAATTATTTTTGCGATGCGCCCACCCTTGCGGAGCTCGAAGAAAACGACCAGCTCATCCTTCGCTATACCGCGGCGGACGGCGGAACGGTGGATTACAGCGATCCGGACGCGAATCCGAACGGGTCGATTGCGGGAATCGCGGGAATCTGTAATCGCGAGCGAAACGTGCTGGGAATGATGCCGCACCCGGAGCGGGCCATCGAGGCGGGGCTAGGGTCGGTAGACGGGCTGGTGATTCTGAATTCGATGGTGCAGAGCCTGATGCAGCATTCCACGGCCAGCGCGTAATCCAGCGAAAGACTTTTCCAACGTCCACCGTTGGGCGCAATCGGGTAAGATCGCAACGCAGTTCAGGGACAGCCTGCCCGGATGACAAGATAACGACTGATGAGCGTCACGCAAACCACGCAAATCTCTCCGGAAGTGGCGGCAGACCACGGACTGACGCCGGAAGAATACGCGCGCATCCAAAAAATCCTGGGCCGCGATCCCAATATTACCGAGCTGGGAATTTTCAGCGTGATGTGGAGCGAGCACTGCTCCTATAAATCGAGCCGCGTGCATCTGCGGCGGTTGCCAACCCAAGGCAAGCACGTGGTGCAAGGTCCGGGAGAAAACGCCGGGGTGGTGGATATCGGCGATGGCCTGTGCGCGGTGTTCAAGGTGGAATCGCACAACCATCCGAGTTTCGTCGAGCCGTTTCAGGGCGCGGCGACGGGTGTTGGCGGAATCCTGCGGGATATTTTCACCATGGGCGCGCGGCCGATTGCGGTGCTGGATTCACTGCGGTTCGGACCGATTGTGGCGGAGACCGGAGCCGAGGCGGCGACCGCCGAAGATATCGCGCAGAACCGGCGAATCTTCGACGGGGTGATCCGCGGAATCAGCCACTACGGAAATTGTTTCGGGGTGCCGACGGTGGGCGGCGAAGTGGTCTTCGATTCGAGCTACTCACGCAATCCGCTGGTGAACGTGCTGGCGCTGGGAATCGCGCGGCGCGACGAGCTGTTTTTCGCCAAGGCGCGAGGCGTGGGCAATCCGGTGATTTACGTCGGAGCCAAGACCGGGCGCGACGGAATTCACGGCGCGTCGCTGCTGGCTTCCGCGGAATTTAGCGAGCAATCGCAGGAAAAGCGCCCCAACGTGCAGGTGGGCGATCCGTTCATGGAAAAGCTGCTGCTCGAGGCGTGCCTCGAAGCGATGCGCACCGGCGCGGTGCTGGCGATTCAAGACATGGGCGCGGCCGGGCTCACCAGCTCGAGCTCGGAAATGGCGTCGCGCGGCGGAATGGGCATCGAAATCGATCTGGCCCGGGTGCCGCAGCGCGAAACCGGAATCACGCCCTACGAAATCATGCTCAGCGAATCACAGGAACGCATGCTGCTGATTGCTGAGCGCGGCCGCGAAGCCGAAGTTCTGCTGGTATTTGAGAAGTGGGGCCTCGACGCGGTGGAGATTGGCCAGGTGACCGCCGACAAGAAACTGCGAGTGCTGAATCGCGGAGTGCTCGAAGCGGAAATTGCCGCGGACGCCATCGCGGAACAGGGACCGGTGTACGAGCGGCCCATCGCAGAGCCGAAGGCGCGCCGCGGTGGGGAATTGCCGCTGATCGAATTTTCCGCGCGGAGCGTATTCACGGAAAATTTCCGCCGATTGCTGGCGTCGCCGACGATCGCTTCCAAAGAATGGATTTTTGGACAATACGATTACCAGGTACGCACCAACACCCGCGTGGTGCCCGGCGGGGGCGACGCCGCGGTGGTCCGCATCAAGGGAACGCGGCGGGCGCTGGCGCTCTCGACCGACGGCAACGGGCGCTGGTGCCGATTGAATCCGCGCCTGGGCGCGATGCACGCGGTGGCGGAAGCGGTGCGAAACGTGGCCTGTTCGGGCGCACAGCCGGTCGCCGCCACCAACTGCCTGAATTTCGGCAATCCGGAAAAACCCGAAGTGATGTGGCAATTTCGGGAAGCCATCGACGGAATCGCGGAGGCCTGCCGCGAACTGGAAGTCCCGATCACCGGCGGCAACGTGAGTTTCTACAACGAGACCCTGGGGCAGGCGATCGCGCCGACGCCGATTCTCGGTGTGCTGGGAATACTTGAGGATGCCGAGCGCGCTCTGGGCATGGGCTTTCAACAGGACGGCGACGCCATCGTGCTGCTGGACGCGGGGCAAAATCCGGCGACGGCCGAAGAGCTGCAACGCGAATTGTCGTCATCCGAATACGCCAAAGTGATTCACGGGATGGAAAGCGGCCAGCCGCCGCGCCTGAATCTGGCCGAGGAAAAGAGCCTGGTGAATTGCCTGCTGGCGCTCGCCGCCGAAGGCTTGGCCGCATCGGCGCACGATGTTAGCGACGGAGGATTGGCCGTGACCCTGGCAGAGTCCGGCTTTGTGAGCGAAGGATTGGCGGCGCAGGTGGATTTGGCTACCGGCGCGCCATTCGAGGCGGAGCTCTTTGGCGAGCGCGGGGCTCGCGCGGTGATTTCGGCGCGGCCCGATTTTGTTTCCCGCATCGCCGAGATTGCGGCACAATACGCCGTACGCGCGCAGCGGATCGGACGAGTCACTGAGGGCGAATTCCGCATCCAACTAAACGGACAGATGGCGATTCGCGGTACGTCGGAATCGCTCCGCCGAGTTTGGAAAGAGGCAATTCAGCAGGCATTACAACCCGAATGAACCGCGCCATCCAAGTCCTCGACGATCACTTCCACGATGAGTGCGGTGTTTTTGGCATTTTTGGCCACCCCGAATCCGCAAAACTCGCTTACCTGGGGCTCTACGCGCTGCAGCATCGCGGCCAGGAATCCGCCGGTGTTGCTTCGTCCGACGGAACCGAGATCCGTTGCCACAAGGACATGGGCCTCGTGCAGGATATTTTCACGCCGGAAGTGCTCGATCGCCTGCCGGGCGCCTCGGCCATCGGCCACACTCGCTATTCCACTGCCGGCGACACCAACCTGAACAACGCCCAACCGGTGGTAATTGAGTGCAACAAAGGCAAGGTAGCGCTGGGCCACAACGGCAACTTGACCAACGCTCTGGAACTGCGGCGTAAGTTGGAACACCGCGGATCGATTTTCCAAACCACCAGCGACACCGAAGTGATCGTGCATCTGATCGCGCGGAGCAATGCGCGGACGCTCACTGGAGCAATGGCCGATGCGCTGAGCCAGGTGGAGGGAGCGTACTCACTGGTGATTCTGACCGTCGATGAACTCTACGCGGTGCGGGATCCCAGAGGTTTCCGTCCGTTGTGTCTGGGGCGGTTGGATGGGGCGTGGGTGCTGGCGTCGGAAACCTGTGCGTTTGATTTGATCGATGCCGAATATGTTCGTGAAATCGAGCCCGGCGAGATGGTGCGCATATCGCGGGGCGGAGTGGAGTCAATTCGTTTCGCTGCCCCTAAGCAAAGCCGCTTTTGCATTTTCGAGCACGTCTATTTTTCGCGGCCGGACAGCATCGTTTTCGGCCGTCCGGTAAACGAGAGCCGCGAACGGCTGGGGGGCTTACTGGCCAAGCAGCATCCAGTGGCGGCCGACTTGGTCGTGCCCGTGCCGGATTCGGGTGTGCCGGCCGCGGTGGGCTACGCCAACGAGTCTGGGATACCTTTCCGCATGGCGCTTATCCGCAATCACTACATCGGGCGAACCTTCATCGAGCCCTCCCAGGCCATTCGTGATTTTGGTGTGAAGCTAAAACTGAATCCAGTGCGCAGAATGCTGGAGGGCCAGCGCGTGGTGCTGGTGGATGATTCGCTGGTGCGCGGGACCACCAGCCGCAAGATCGTACGCATGGTGCGCGAAGCAGGCGCCACCGAAGTTCACGTGCGCATCAGCTGTCCGCCCACCATCTCGCCCTGTTATTACGGAGTGGATACTCCAACTCGCGAGGAATTAATCGCATCGAATCATTCTGTGGACGAGATTCGATCGTACCTCGAAGCGGACTCGCTGGGATACGTTTCGCTGGAAAATTTGCGGAACGCGGTCGGCGACTCCAAAGACGAATTCTGCACCGCCTGTTATACGGGCGTCTATCCTACCGAGCTGGTTCAGCTCGAGGTGGAGGCTCATCGTGAAAGCTGACGCTGTGAAGGCGGACGGTAACGTGGTGATGGTGGAAGAGCGCGAACAGCACGCAACCACCGGCGAAAAGGTAAAGCGCGAGCTCATCTCGTGGTTCTGGGTGATTCTCGCGTTCATGCTGATCGAAGGCACCATGGTGCAAGCGCGGGTGATTCCCAGCGGGTCGATGGAGAACACCGTGCTGATTGGCGACCACCTGATCGTCAGCCGGATCGGCTACGACGCGGGTGTGCCGTTTACCGGGTGGCACGTGCCATTGTGGCGCGAGCCCAAGCGCCAGCAGGTGATCGTATTCCGCGCGCCGCTGGCAGGCTCGCCGGACTTCATCAAGCGGCTGATCGGTTTGCCTGGAGACACTCTGGATATTCGGCAAGGCGTGGTGTACATCAACGGCGTGGCGCTGCCAGAGCCGTACCGCAATGGACCGCCCAATCCTTCGGACAATTACGCGGCGATCCAGGTCCCGCCGGGGAAGTACTTCATGATGGGAGACAATCGCGATAATTCCTACGATAGCCGCTACTGGGGTTTCGTGCCGCGCGAAAATATCATCGGTACGCCGCTGATAATTTATATGTCCATCGACGCGCCGGAAGACGTGTGGGAGCCGGGGCACATCGGAGATCGCTTTGCGACCTATCTGAAAGCGATCATCCACCCGCACGACGTGCGCTGGAAGCGCCTGTTTTCGACTTTCTGAAATTCTGAAAATCTAGCCAATCGAGCTCAAGTTCATGCGCTACGCAGATGCCGGCGTTGATATTGAAGTAGCCGAAGAAGCCAAGCAGCTCATTCGCACCGCTGCGGGCCGCACTTTCAATCGCGATGTGCTCTCGCACATCGGGGGATTCGGCGCGCTATTCCGGCTGAATACCAAAAAATGGCGCGATCCGATTCTGGTATCGAGCGCCGACGGCGTAGGTACCAAGCTGAAAATCGCATTTGCCGCGGGAGTACACTCCACGGTCGGCGCGGACATCCTGAACCATTGCGTCAACGACATTTTGACCCAGGGCGCCGAGCCGCTGTTTTTTCTCGACTATCTGGCGATGGGCAAACTCGATCCGGCGATCGTCGAGCAAGTGATCGAAGGTATGAGCCGGGCCGCGAAGCAGGCGGGATGCGCGCTGATCGGCGGCGAAACCGCGGAGATGCCCGATTTTTATGGTCCCGGCGAATACGACTTGGCCGGGTTTATTGTCGGCGCGGTGGACGCTGCGAAACGCCTCGATCCTGCCAACGTTCGCGCCGGAGATGTACTGGTGGCGCTTCCTTCCAGTGGGTTGCACACCAACGGGTACTCGCTGGCGCGCAAACTGGTTTTTGGCATCGCCAAACTGAAGCCGAACACCTACGTGGCGGAAATTCGCAACAAGATCGGCGCCGAACTGCTGAAGCCGCATCGCTGCTACTTTCCATTGCTGAAAAACATCGTGGCCCGTGGCTGGGTGACGTCGATGGCGCATATCACCGGCGGCGGCATCACCGGAAATCTTCCGCGGGTGCTTTCACGCAATGTGCAGGCGGTGGTGGAGCTGGGCTCCTGGCCGGTGCTGCCGATATTCAAATACCTCGCGGCGTTGGGAAAAATCGAGCCCAGCGAGTTGTTGAAGACGTTCAACCTGGGCGCGGGAATGATTTTGATCGTCCCTTCCAGGAATCTGCGCAAGGTGGAAGCCGAGCTGGTGCGCCGGCGTGAGAAATTCTACGTGATCGGCCGCACCGAGCCGGCCGCCCCAGGAAAGCCTCGCATTGTTTACACCGGCAAGCTGCCCATTTAGGCCGCTTCGGCGCCTCGAAGGTGGTGTGAACTGCGTCGCGAACTGCGCGAAGAACTGTGCTAACTTTCTCCCGCGATGAAAAAGCGCATCGGCATTTTGCTCTCGGGGCGCGGGTCGAATTTCGAAGCGCTGGCGGATAGCGTCGCTGCCGGACGTATTCCCAACGCCGAAATTGCCGTGGTGATCAGCAACCGCGAAGGCGCGCCAGGAATCGAACGGGCCGCCGCCAGGGGCCTGGACGCGCGAGTGCTTCCTTCGAAAGGGCTCGAGCGCGAGGCCTACGATCGCCAGGTGGCCGCGGTATTGCAGCAAAAGGCAGTGGAGCTGGTCTGCCTGGCCGGATACATGCGGCTGCTCTCTCCTTTTTTCGTCGCGGCCTTTCCAGGGCGAATATTGAATATTCACCCGTCGCTGCTGCCGGCGTTTCCGGGACTCGAATCGCAGCGCCAGGCGCTGGAGCACGGCGCAAAATTTTCAGGTTGCACGGTGCACTTCGTGGATGAAAATCTCGACGCCGGCCCGATCGTTTTGCAGGCCGTCGTGCCCATCGAAGATGCCGATACGCCGGAAACCCTTTCCGAGCGAGTGCTGCGCGAAGAGCATCGCATCTATTCCGAAGCGGTGCGCATCGTGCTGGAATCGCGCTACCGCATAGAAGGCCGGCGGGTAATCGTTCTTCCGGAGAAAAGCTAGTGGCGGACCAAAATACGAAGTTTTTGCCGGTGGACGAGCAACTCGCGTATCTGCGCAAGGGCGTCGCGGAGATCATCCGCGAAGAAGACCTGAAGGCGAAACTGGAGGCCTCCGCGAAGTCCGGAAAGCCGCTCCGCGCGAAGCTCGGCGTGGATCCGACTGCGCCGGACATTCACCTGGGCCACACCGTGGTGCTCCGCAAGCTAAAACATTTTCAGGACATGGGCCACACCGCGATTTTTCTGGTGGGCGACTTCACCGCGATGGTCGGCGATCCCTCCGGCCAATCGGAGACGCGGCCTCCGTTGACACGCGAACAAGTGCAGTCGAACGTCACTACCTATCTCGACCAGGTTTACAAAATACTCGATCCCCAGAAAACCGAGGTTCGCTACAACAGCGAATGGCTCGGCAAAATGACCGGGGAAGACATGATTCGCCTGTGCTCCCACTACCGGCTGGCGCGCATGTTGGAGCGCGAGGATTTCCGGTCCCGCATGGCCAACAACCAGCCGCTTTCGATTCACGAGCTGATGTATCCGCTGCTGGTAGCTTACGATTCGGTAGTTTTGGAAGCGGATGTGGAATTGGGCGCCACCGAGCAAAAATTCAATCTGCTGATCGGCCGCGACATCCAGCGCGAGTACGGCCAGCCCTCGCAGGTCGCGTTGACCATGCCCATCCTGGTCGGACTCGACGGCGAGCGCAAGATGTCCAAGAGCCTCGGCAACTATGTGGGCATCACCGAATCCCCGCGCGAAATGTTCGGCAAGCTGATGTCTATATCCGACGAATTAATGTGGAGCTACTACGAGCTGCTCACCGATTTTGCGCCGTCCGTGATCGTGCGCCTCCGCGAAGAGGTGCGCATCGGCGTGTTGCATCCTATGGACGCCAAGATGCAGCTCGCGCACATCATCATTGCGGGCTTCCATGGCGAGGCCGAAGCGAAGAGTGCCCTCGATGAATTTCAGCGCGTCTTCCGCGACCGCCTGGCCCCGGCGGAAATTCCGCAGAAAAAGTTGCCGGCCGGGATACGCGCGATTACCGCGCTACTCGCCGAGACTGGTTTGGTGGCGTCGCGGTCCGAAGCAGAACGCCTAATTATGCAACACGCGGTGGAGCTGAACGGAATTCTCGTGAATGACGTTAGAACAGCCGTCGATTTGGTGGCTGGTGGTTCCGTAAGGCTTCGCGTGGGCAAGCGGCGTTTTCTGGAGATTCTCGCGGAATAGTGATTTCGTTGTAAAGCATAGTACATAATATAGTTAGATTCTTGTTCCTGTGCCTCTGCGTTCGCGAAAGTTGACAATAAGGCTCGTGTAAATTGACAAACATAAGCCTATAGATTTCCAATACATGCCACCATAGTTGACAAATATGATCCTTAAGATTGACAATAGTAGCCATTAAGGTTGACAATGCTACTGAGGCGATTTCAATGCTTAAGCGAATACGAACGCGTGGGGAGGATATTCGACGTTTCATCGTAGAGAACGTAGACAGGCATTCCACCGACATCGCCGCGGTTGCGGGTGGCAAATTTTCGATCACACGCCAGGCCGCAAACAAGCACCTTAAGAACCTGACCTCAGAAGGCGCCCTGAGGCCGAGAGGAAAGACTCGGAACCGCACTTACAAACTCTGCGCGCAGCGAGAGGATCAAGCAGAGTATCCGCTCGACGGGCGAACAAATGAAGACCTTGCGTGGAATCAATCCGTGGCGCCATTTGTCCGCAACTTTCCGGAGAATGTAAAAGACATATGGCATTACTGCTTCACTGAGATGTTTAACAACGCCTTGGACCATTCAGGAGGACAGACGGCATCCCTGAAAATTACAAAAACGGCCGCGAATACCCAGCTGCTGCTGATGGATGAAGGAGTCGGGATTTTCAGGAAAATTCAGGCTGCGATGAATTTGGCAGACGAGCGCCATGCGATATTGGAGCTTTGTAAAGGAAAGTTAACTACTGATCCAGCAAAGCATACTGGCCAAGGCATCTTTTTTACTTCGCGCCTATTGGATTCATTCGACATTTCGTCAGGTGGCGTTTACTTCAGCCATGTTCTGGGAGGCGAAGAAGACTGGATACTTGAGCGTCCAGAGTACACTCCTGGAACGGCGATTTTTATGAAGCTAAACAATCACACCTCGCGCACCTGTAAGAAGATATTTGATCTCTACTCCTCCAAAGAGGATTTAGGCTTCATCAAGACAGTCGTCCCAGTAAGGTTGGCCCAGTACGGAACCGAGAAGCTAATTTCCCGATCTCAGGCGAAACGCGTACTGGCAAGGGTCGAACTTTTCAAGGCTGTGATTTTTGATTTTGAAGGTGTACCAGTAATTGGACAGGCTTTTGCGGATGAAATATTTCGCGTGTTTGCGAACTCGCAACCTCAGATTGAGATTTCTGCAATTCGTGCAATTTCTGAGGTGAAGCGAATGATAGAAAGCGCAAGGCTTCAAAGGCCAACCAGCGTGCCTACTAACTTGGCGTCTCTCTGATTTTATTCCTCGATCTGCTGAAGCGTGCGCTTTACTGCCATCGCAGCCATTTGACCTCAAGCTGACTATTGTGCTCTCGGGCCGCACCTCTTTCCGTTCCGACACGCATGTCCTTCGCAGTTACTCGGTTGCGACTAAGTTCTTCCGACCAGCCGTTGTAGGCGCGCCAAGGAATCGCGATCGCGGCGGCTCACGGCGTGCCGCGTTAGCATCCAATCCGCGATTCGCCCCCAGCGCCCCGGCATGTCGTAGCGGTCCTGCATCGTAAGCCGCGTTCCCGCGCCGCATGGCTCAATCTCCCAGCGCTGCATGCCGCGGACGCCGTAAGAATCCTGGAAGCGCCACTCGAGGGCTCGCAGCCATTCGTACTCCACGATCACCACGGTGAGAGAAACTTCGCGCCCCCTGACGTCGCCGGTAATCCGCACTTTTTGCCCAGTCTGAAATTCAGGCGCGCCGCCCTGCACCTCGAAGTGCGAATTCATTTCCGCGCCGTACCAATGAGCCATGCGCTGCGGAACGAAGAACGCAAATACCAAGTTGGGTGGCGCGGCGATATCGACGCAAAAACGGAGGTCGGCCATTCGCGGTCAGCGCATTTCCAGCAACACCAGCGAGACGTCGTCCGCCGCCGGCCCTTCTCGATACGCCGCGACGCGGTCGAGGATATTCTGCTTCATCTCGCTGAACGGCGCAGCGGCCGTATCGCGCACAATCTCCCGCAGTCCTTCCACCCCGAGAAATTCTCCCGCGGCGCTGAACGCTTCGTGCAGCCCGTCGGTGTAGAGGACCAGGCGATCCCCCGGCTGGAGTGGAATCTCAATGGCCGCTTCGACGTCGACCGCATTATCGAGCAATCCCAAAATCAAGCTGCGCGAGGGCAGTAGCTGCGGCTCTTCCCCAGGACGCACCAGCATCGCCGGCGGGTGACCTGCCGCCGCGTACACCATTCGCCCACTGCGATCCACCCGCGCCGCGGCCATCGTAAAGTACAGAACCGAACTTCCCAGGCTTTGCTTCACGAATGCATTCAGGTGGCGCAGCATTTCCCGCAAGGGAACCGAGCGGTCCAGTTGCGACATCGTTTCGGTGTAGATGCGGTTGGCGACCAGCGCGGAGCCAATGCCGTGGCCCGAGACGTCGCAGACTACCAGGTTCAGATGATCGTCGTCGGTGGGAACCACCAGACCGAAATCACCCCCGATCCTCCACACCGGGTGGTAGAACGCCGAAACTTCCACGCGGCCCCAGCTCAGCCCATGCGGAGCCAGGCTCTGCTGAACGCGCGCGGCCAAAACCAGGTCCTGTTCAATCTCGCGATACCGCTCTTCCAGTTTTTCATTGGCTTCGATCAGATTGTTTTCAACGCGCTTCTGCTCGGAAATGTCGGTGAACGTGACCACCGCAAAAAAACGGCCGTCCGGATCTTCCAGCACGCGCGCGGCGATCACCACCGGCAAGCGTCCCCCATCTTTCTTGGGAAGGTAGAACTCAAAGCGATGATTCCCGGTCTTCTGCGCTCGCAGAACGTGCTGGTTCAGTTTTTCGGCATCTTCGGGAGAAAAGAAATCGGCGGCTTGGCGGCCCATGAGTTCTTCCACCGGCGTCCCGATCATTTCGGTGAAGCAGGTATTCGCGAAAATCACGCGATTGCAGTCGTCTCGAATGATCACGCCCTCATTGAGCGTTTCGAGGATCTCCTGCATCTGCAACACCCACTCCGGTCTTTCAATTTCCGCCACGAATTCCCCCTCGAGAGAAGCTCTGCCTATTCGATGCGCGGGTGTGCCTCGAATCGCATCGGATCGTCTAGTTCCACCGCTGGTACTACTTCACGAACTGCGGCGATTCTCCATCTCCCCATGGATTGTAATGTACCGCGAAATCCACGCGCTCCCCAATGGGTGGATGACTATACAACCAGAAGCGCGCGAGCGCGGGAGGATCAGGGTCGGAGAGGTCCACTTCGCCCAGGATCTGGAACATTTGTGCGGCTACCTGCCCGGAATGCGGGGTCAGGCCGTGAGTCACCTCCAGCGCGTAAACATCGGCCTGATGCTCCTGATTCCGCGTGAAACCGTTGATGATCGGCGAAGCCAGAAACGAGAGCAACGTCAGAATCAGCAGCAGCAACGGCAGCGATGCCCAGTCACCCTCGCCGCGGATGCCCAGGCCGGCGCCCCGGCCCTGGATGATTTTGCCGGAGGTCCACCACGCTACATACGAAAATACCAACAGCAGTAGCGCGAAAAACGCTACACCCTTCGGAATATGATGGAGGACGTAATGCCCCATCTCGTGGCCGAACACCGCGGCAATTTGCGGCGTATTCATCTTGCTGATCGTGGTATCCCACACCACCACCCGCTTCGACGCGCCAAACCCGGTGACGTAGGCATTCAGTTCGTTGACCTTGCTGCTCGCGTTCATCTCATACATCCGCTCGAGCGGGATGTTCATCCCTCCCCGCTGCACCACCTGTTCGAGCTTCCCTGCCAGATCGGCGTGGCCCACTTGAAGCGGTTCGAACTTGTAGAACAGCGGATCGATCACCCACGGTGAAATGAACAAGATAAACATCAGGATGGGGAGTGTGGCCAGCCAGAAATAAAACCACCATCGCCGCGGGCTGCGGCGGATCAGCGCGTACAGAATCCGAACCAGAAGGATGCCCAGCGCACAAGCAAGCAGCTCGCCTACCGCCCAATCCCGCGCCCACGATTCCCATCCTTGCACCGACAACCCGTAGGCCCGCGATAGCCAGTGGCCGTAAACCGCCGGGGGCAACTGCAGCACGTCGAAAGTGATCAGGATCGCCGGAACAAATATCACCGCCTGCAGAAAACGGTTTTGGAAACGCTCGGCCACGTTCCGAAATCTCGGAGCGAGCCTGTAGCGGAGAATCAACAGCAGCGCAAGCACACTCCACACAAAATCGATCAGGTAGAGCCGATATCGGATCTTCGAGAAATTTCGGGCCTTGGCATAGAGCTCGGGTGGGAGTGTGTACGCGGTAACATTTCTTTCAGGCTTATCAGGCGTCGCCTGAGCTAAACCTTGCGCAGCGCTCCCGGGTATTTGCGCATTGCCAGCGGTCGCCGCTCCCACAGCCGCTGGTGCGGCTGAGCCGTCAGCGCCTTGTGCACCCGAACCGCCTCGTGCTGGCGCTGCGCCGGGCCCCAGGAGGCAGAACAGGAACAGCCCGACCAGCGCCGCGACGTGTTTCGGTCGCATCGGGGAAGTGGATTGCATTAGCGAGTCGCCTCCGCAGGGTGGCTACCCCTGTGTGCCGGGCGAGTATATCCGTTTTTCCCCGGAGGTAGGCAATCCTGACCCATCGGGCCAGGGCTCGGGCGTCCCTTCCGCGCCGGGTCGCGAGGACCAAATTTTCGCGCCGCCGCTTCTGGCTGCGATGCCAATCGGCCCCAGAATCCCTGGCCCTCTGGCACAGTGTACCTTTCGCACCGTGTCGTAACCTCCAATTGCGTTTTCCCGAGGAAGGTGGCTACCATGGTACTTATACCGGGGGGCCGGCAGAATTTCCTGCTGGAGACAAAGCAATGGACGCACTTCGCACCACAGGCATCGTAGTTTTGGGGTCCGTATTGGCCGCAGGCACCGTAATGGGGCGTTCTGGTACGCTTCTGGCCGCGACGTTCCCGGCGACCGCTGCCCCCGCGCAGTTCCATCCTGACCCGCCCGTCATTGTCCCGCCACCGCCATCGGCCGCAGAAGTGGTCGCAGCGGCGCGCCGCGCGCGCATATCCAAAGAAGTTAAAGAATCGGGCAAGCGGGAAGCCGTGTGGAACGACGACAACATTCCACGAATTCCGCGCGACATAACCGTGGTCGGCCACGCAGAAACGGATGCCGGGTCCGCTCCGGCAGCGGCGGATGGTTCGGCGGCAGCGCCAGCAACATCGGCCGCAGCACCCGCGCCGAAAACGCCGCTCGCGGCATCGCCAGACAAGAAAGAGGAATTAACTCGCGCGCGGGAACATGCCGCTGATGTCGAGAAAGATCTGGAGTTGGCGCAGCGCCAGTTCGAATTGGACCAGAACCAAATCTCGCAAAATCCCGATTACGCCAACGATCATGCGGGCCAGGCGAAACTAAAGTCCGGCGCCGATCAGTTACAGGCCAAGCGGCAGCAACTAGACGACCTGAAGAAGCAAATCAGCACCATCGAAGCCCAAACGAAACCCTGACGTAAAGCGAGCCGCAAAGTTCGCCCCGTAGCCTGTGACGCGAATTTCCCAGAGTCATAGGACCTGCCACCCTACCACTACTAATAGTATTGATTTTTCTTGACACACTAGCCACCCTCCCTCACAATCCCCCCGCATTCTCTATTTCTTAGGGGGCTTATGCAATATTTGCCGGGCGGCACCGTGCAATGTCTGAATCCCGACTGTCCCGCGCGCGGACACTGGTTGCGCGCCGAGGACCGCCGCTACCAATCCTGCAGTAACTGCGGCCTCACCTTGCACTATGTCCCTCCTCCGCTCGCTCCTCGTTTCCGCATGCGCCCTCGCCCGCTGAGTATGTATCGTCCCTTCGGCCGGCCGCGCTAAAGTTCCCATCTCCGCAGAAGATGGACAAAAAGGAAAAGGCCCCGAGAATTTCCGGGGCCTTTTCCTTTTCTAGTTTCGTCGCTCCAATCGCAGGTTACTCGCCTCTCGGCCGTGGACAGCCAGCTCAGCCGCCGCGATGGCTTAGAAGTAGAGCTTCAGGCCGAACTGGATGAGCCGCGGCCCGCGATCTTCAGTCACCTGCCCGAAGGTCGGGCTGCCGCCTGTATCGTCGACCCTTAAGAACTGGGTGTGATTGAACGTATTGAAAAACTCCGCGCGGAACTCAATCACTTTGCTCTCGGTGATATGGGTGTTCTTGATCAGCGAGGTATCGAAGTTATTGATTCCCGGGCCGCGAAGCGAGTTTCGTCCCAGGTTGCCGTACGAAAATAGCGGGATCCCGTTGGCGGGATCTCCCGCACCGGAACAGGTCGTATTGCTGCAAGGGGTGCACGACATATTTCCAGGATTGACCCAGTAGGGCCCGAGGGTCGGACCGTTTCCTCCATTGCAGTCGGTCGAAAATGTGGATGCCGCGCGCGGGTTGGCGTAGGGAATCTTGCCGGATACCTGGGTGCGCGTGAGGTCCGGATCCTGGTTTTGCTGGCTCGCATTGCTATTGGAAAAGAACGTAAGCGGATTGCCCTTCTGGAAGGTGACGATTCCGTCTAGCTGCCAGCCTTGCGTCAATTTGTTCAGGAAGCCGGTGTGCCAACGATTGATCGGCAATTCCCATAACCCACTCATAACCACTCGCTGCGGAGAATCGAAATCCGCCAAGGCACGATCCAGACGGTAATCGGTCGGATCGGTGTATTCGCCGGAACGGGACCGGAACCCGGAGGTTAGATCGATGGTCTTGGCGATTGTGTATGCGGCCCGGAACTGCAGACCATGGCTCAGTCGCTTGTCCGCGGTGATCTGCATCTGGTCGCTATCCGATAGTCCGTTGCTGAAGTCGGTCAGCAATTGCTGCGGACCAAAGGGAACTCCAGTAGGATCGTAGGGGTCTGCTGGATTCAGCGTACCCTGCTGGCAGTTCGCCAGCGGCCGCGCGCACTCCGGGTTGTCCTCCCCGTAGGTGGCCAACTGGTATTGCATGACGCTGGTCTGTGGGAAGTTCACCTCGCCGCTGCTGATTAGCCTCCGTCCCATGCTTCCTACGTAGACCGCTTCAATCATGGTGTCCTTAGTGGCCTGCCACTGGAAGCCGTAATTGAAGTTCTCCGAATACGGCGTCTTGAAATGGGGATCCACGATGTAGCCGAAGGAGAAGGGATATGGATAAGTGAACTGTCCGTTGGGTGTGAACGGAAACGGATTGGTGTATCCGAGCGGCGTGAACGGATCGGACATCGCGCCAGTTACCGCGCCGGAACCATTCACGTCCCCTGGAATGCCTTGCCAGGAATCCGGCGTGTTGTTAGCCACTTGACCGAACGGCGGCTGGCCTCCGAACTGAAGGTTGAGCGCGCCATCCTCCAGATCGTAGAAAATCCCCGCCCCTCCCCGCATCACGAGTTTGGCATTCCCAAACATGTCCCATGCAAAGCCCAGGCGCGGAGCAAAATTGTGGTAGTTGGGGTACATCAGAGACCTGTTGGGCGTCCCCGGATCTCCCGCATACAAAATGTTGGGTGGCGAGTCGGGGAAAAGCGTCGATTGCTGCCCTGGATAGTATCCGCTGACGTTGTTATGGGTGTCGTGTTGCGGAATGTAAAACTCATAACGCACGCCGTAATTAAGGGTCAGGCGCGGACGAATCTTATAGGTGTCCTGCAGGTATCCCGCCATGGATCCCGTGCGAATTCCGTAGACGGCGTTGGAGAATTGGAAATAGTTATCCCAGAAACCGCCCACGAAGTCGGCATATTCGTTGCCGGTGAAATCTCCGAATGTGAAATCAAATCCCCCGCTGTTGTAGTAGTCGTAATAAAAATTGTTCCGCACTCGGGTGAAGTCGCCGCCGAATTTGATTTCGTGCCGTCCCTTCGTCCATGTGTAGTCGTCTGACCACTCAAACGTGGCCCGATGCAGCCGAGTCGGGCCCTGTATCGATGGTCCCAGATTAAACGAGGGAGCAAATATCGTTGGGACCGCCGGAGAGGACGCATCCGCTGGAGTTACGTCTGTGAACCCGAACTCCGCCGGAGTGGTCTTCACCGTCGGATCGGCCTGAAACGACGCAAATCGATTGGCCGCAAAGCGGAACTGATTCACCTTTCCGGACGACAGCGTGTGGGTCCAGCTGAAAGTTCCGATCTGGGTGCGCGCGCCATCCGTTCCGCCGGAGCCCACCGGAACGTTACCGCCGCCTCCATCGGGCACCGCCCCGGAGGTCGAACTGATCGAACCTCCCTCCTCGGGAAAGAGATCGCTGGAATTGTCCACCACGTACACGAACGAGAAAGTGTCTTTCGTCGACAGATTGTAGTCAAAATGCATGATGCCCTGGTCGTCGTTGATGGACGCGCTCGGGCTGGCGGAATATGTGCTGCCCGGACCGTTCGGCAGCGGCAAATACTTGGCGATGTAGTTGGCGATTACCGGATTCACCGGCACTTGGTTGTCGGGGTAATTGGCGCCGGTGATCGGATTCACCAGTTGGACGGCTGGCAGGAGTTCGCTGAAATCTCCGCCGCGCTCGGCTTGGTCCAATACCGCGACGGGTGTCGGCGTTTGCCCTTCGCGGCGTCTGGCTCCCTGGTACGCAAGGAAGAAGAAAGCCTTGTCTTTCTTGACCGGTCCTCCCAACGTGCCGCCGAATACGTTGCGTTTGAAAGGGGATCGCTCGGGAGCGAAAGCGTCGCGGGCGTTCAAGTCATCGTTCCGGATAAATTCGAAACCGTCGCCGTGAATCGAGTTGGTTCCGGACTTGGTTACCTGGTTAACGATTCCGCCGGACGTGCGTCCAAATTCGGCGTCGTAGTTATTGGTCAGAATCTTGAACTCTTCCACCGCGTCGGGGTTGGGGCTCACCACGATGTTGTTACCCAAAAAGTCGGTGTTGTTGGCTCCGTCCAGCAAGAAGGTCAGCGACTCCGAGCGCTGCCCGCTTACCGAGAATGGGTTGCCAGACGCGTCGTCCGGATCCGGGGTGAACACGCCGGCCTGCAGAAGTCCGAGCTGCAGGGTATCGCGGTCGACCAGCGGAAGGTCACGGATGGCGCGCTCATCTTCCACCTTTCCAAGCGTGGCGCCCGCGGTATCGATTTGCACCACGTTGGCGTTCACCTCCACCGTCTGGCTGGTTTGACCCACGTTCAAAGTGACGTCGAGGCGCCCGTTTTGATTCAACTCGAGCACGATGCCAGTCTGCTCCACAGTCACGAAGCCCGCCTTTGACACCGCGATGCTATAGGTGCCCACGTTCAGCAGGTCGAACAGGTAGGAACCGTCCGCTCCACTCTGGATTGTGCGCGAGACTCCAGTACCGGTGTTTTTGAGCGTAATCTTGGCGCCCATTACCACCGCGCCCGATTGGTCCTTTACCACGCCGCGCAGTGACCCAGTGGTCTGAGCCCATGCCGGACCACCTCCCACCAGTACCAAGAACAAAACGATTACCGAGAGAAATAGATGCCGAGTTCGCTTCACCACGCACCTCCGAGGTTTTGCTCTGGAATAGTCGGGGAGAACGCGAGCACGAGCGAATACACCAATCTGCTCAAATTAATCCGAGAAGGAAATCCCCCAACCGCGAAAAACCGCCCCCATGAAAGTCGCTGCGAGCAATCTATAAAACTGGGCGAGAAAATGTCAAGGCAAAGCGGCTTGAACCTGGATTGGAGTCGTCCCGAAACTGACCTGAAGTCACAATCTCTGGTGGCACGCACCGGAATTCCAGCTCGCTGCCTTCAGCGAAGGTTGGGACAGATCACACTGGGCGCGTGAACGTGTAGTCCACAGGAATGATCCCTTCCCGCCGTCCTCGCGGAAATGCTAGCCTCGTCCGCAGCTATGCGACCCCAAAGGCAAACTGGGGGACAGCGGCACAGGAGCAAAAAAGGGGAGGACAATCCGTCTTGATACCCCCTTCGATGTATATGAAAACAAACGACGGAATTTTGCCGAATCGCGACAAATCTTCGTTTTTGAGTTCCAAAAGGCGAAACCCAATTTCTCTGTAGTTTTGCTCAAGAATTGAGTGGGAAACAGGCTGAGAGGGAAAGTCCGCAGGAAATGGAAGAGCGGCCGGTGGGGGGACCGGCCGCTCAGGGGGCCCTACATTTGGGTCGCGTTCAGCAGGGGGGCGACGCGGCCTGCCGCTGAGACTTGAGAGGGGGAGTCCCAAGCTCTACAGCCGGCCACAGCGTCGATCCCCGAACGCATTCCCATTGTGCCGAAAGGATTGCTGTGCGCGAATAGCACAACCGGTTCAAATTGGTGGTACCGAGGTACTGGCGGCAAAGCCGTACTCTTTGCTGGTACTCGGTCCAATGAACGGCACATAAAGTCTTTAGTAACACGCGAGTAAGGGCAAGGGCTGCGTGCGATCGGATTGGGGCGCAGGAGGAAGCGAGCACGCTGAGCCGCGCGGTAAGAGCGTCCACAGAAATCATCCCTTCCTTCTGATCCGACCGCCTGCTAGCTTCAGGCGAACGTAGCGGTCATCACTCCGAACCGCGGACCCCGGCAGATCCCGAAAAATAGCTAGCGATCTGCAGCCGGAAAAAGACGGCTATTCTTCTGCCGGGCTGGGTGCGCGGTTATAATCGCGGCGGCATGGAAAGCGGAATCACCTCGATTGTCGATTGGCTGATGGGGCCGGAGCCCTTCGACCAAGGGCCCGACTCCGGTGGCCCGAGTCCCGAAGAATCGCAGCTTCCGTCCGCGCTCTCCGCTTCCGGCGGCCCGCTTTACCACCTGCGGAGTCTGTGGGGCACCCGGGCAAACCATTTGTGGCCGCGCTGGCTATTTCTGCGGGCTCTGGGACTGATTTATTTCTCGGCGTTTTATTCTCTGCTCTTTCAGATCAAGGGTTTGATCGGTCCGGACGGCATCCTCCCCGCCCGCGATTATTTGGAAGCCGTCTCGAAATACTACGGCGCCTACCGCTTTTGGTTTGCGCCCACGCTACTGTGGATCTCCAACAGCAATCACACCTTGATGCTGATCTGCGTGGCGGGACTAATCGCTTCAATTCTGCTCACCCTGAATCTGTGGCCGCGCGGAATGCTGGTGTTTTGTTTCGTGGCCTACCTCTCGTTTGTGGGCGCGGGCCAGGATTTTGCGGGATACCAGTCCGACGGCATGCTCCTTTCCGCGGGCTTCATCAGTTTGTTTTTCGCCCCGCCGGGATTCCGCCCGCGCCTGGGCCGTGCCAACGCGCCATCGCGTGCCAGCCTGTCTCTGCTGCAACTGGTGTGGTTCACCATCTATTTCGAATCGGGTTTGGCGAAAATGCTTTCCGGCGAGGCGGCGTGGCGAAACTTCACGGCAATGGACGACTATTACCAGAACGGACCCCTACCCACGTGGATCGGGTGGTATGCCCAGCAGCTCCCGCACTGGTTTCACGCGGGAACAGTTGGGCTCACGCTAGGCGCGGAGCTGGTGTTCGTATGGATGCTGTTTTTGCCGCGCCGCCTGCGCATTATCTGTTTCTGGATCGTGACGCCGTTTGAAATTGGAATCATCATCACCGCGAACTACACCTTTCTGAACTATCTGGTGCTTTCGTTGGGCATTCTGCTTTTGGACGATCGTTACGTGGAGTGGGTTTGGAAATCGTGCCGAGGGCTTTCACTCGGCGGAAATGGCGATGCAGCGGCTAGCGCCACACTTGCGGCCGCCACGGCACAGACGGTCGAGCGGCGGCCCGGGGAATCTCGGAGTTTGCCGCGGATGCTGTGGCTGCAGATTCGAGCGAGCCTGGCCTCGCTATGTCTGGCGTTGGTTTTTTACGGCATCGTCGCCCAATTGTTGGGGATGATTCTTCCCTGGCTGCCGCTGCCCACCGCTCCGGTCCGCGTCCTGGACCCGTTTCGAATCGCCAATCGTTACGGGCTTTTCGCGGTGATGACGCCGCAGCGGAATGAGATTGAATTTCAGGGAACGCAGGATGGCACCACCTGGACTCCTTATCCGTTCCGCTACAAACCGCAAGACCCGCGTAAGCCACCCGGCATCTACGCGCCGTACCAGCCGCGATTCGACTGGAATCTTTGGTTCGCGTCGCTGGGACCGTGGCGCGAATATCCGTTCGTGGTTTACACCGAAGAACGGCTGCTGAAAAATGACGCGGAAGTGCTGCACTTGTTTGCCGGCAATCCGTTTGCCGGTGCACCGCCCAAACGCGTCCGCGCGGTGATTTGGCAATATTGGTTCACCGATATTCCGACGAAACGCTCCACCGGAATGTGGTGGCGAAGGCAGTTGTTGGGATTGTACGCACCGAGCCTGCAGCGGGAAGCCGACGGGAAAATTACAGCGGTAGACAGCTCGGAGGTTGCGCCAGCGCCGGCTCAGCCTTGATCGAACTAGCAGCAGGCAAACGCGCGGGACCTGCAAAGCCGATTATTGGCGGCGGGAAGGAGGTCCGACCGGCCCTCCTTCCCGCCAGACATCTCTGGGACCAATTTCCCAAAGCTCTCAGGGAGGAGTACGCTTTGGGTTAGAGCGTCTGACGATTTCAACACCGGCCGCCGGAAAAAGTTCCAGCCTCAAGTGCGACGCAGCCCGCCCGATTCGGGCCGTCCACCCAACGCCGCTGGCGAAGACCGCGGAAGCGGCCGTCGCTGCGACGCAACCGGTGAACGAGGAATCGTCAGCAACGGAGCCAGGAAAACAACTGAATGAAGCCTCATAAGAAAATACCACCGCCGGATATTACCGAGACCGAGGTGCTAGCCTACCTCCAAACGCTCACCAAGCCCGCCACCACTCGCCAGATTGCTCACGGCCTGAACATGCGCCATCACGGGCGCCGGCTGCTGCCCCGCATGCTGGCGAAACTCAAGAGCCGCGGTCAGGTGGACGAGCTCCACGGATTGCGGTTTCGAGTGGCCGACCAATATCGTGAGCATCCCACGGAGAAAAAGCCCAAAGCGCCGCACAGCGATAAACCGGGCCAACGTTCCCCTGGCCAACATCCCTCCGGCCAACATCCCATTGATGCGCTGCGCAAACAGGGCCACGATCCCAACCTCATTGCCGGACGCTTGTCCGCGCATCGCGACGGCTACGGATTCGTGATTCCGGACCATCCGATACCCAAGATGGATGGCGACCTCTTTATCCCCCGCGATCGCATGGGCGACGCGATGAATGGCGACCGCGTGCTGGCCCGGCTGGATCGCCGGCACGCGGATGGACGAGCCGAGGGGCGAATCGTGCAAATCGTCGGCCGCGCCCATCCGACGATCGTGGGTCTGTTCCGTTACGGTCCGCGGGGCAACGTGGTGCTGCCCTACGACACGCGCATCCAGCACGAAATCGTAATTCCTCCAGGTGAGGAACGCGTCGCGCTGTCCGCGGAGAAATCCGAGTTGAACGCAGGGGCTGCGCGAACGCCGGTGAAAGCTGGCGCGCGCTCGCCCGAACTGGATGGCGCGGTGGTGAACGTGCAGGTGACGCGATTTCCCAAGGGCGGCATCGCGCCCAGCGGACGCGTGATTGAAATTCTGGGAAGGCCTGGCGAGATCGGCGTCGACGTGGAAATCATGATCCGCAAGCATTTGTTGCCGCATGAGTTTCCGTCCGACGTGCTGGCGCAGGCTGCCGCCATTCCGCAGGAAGTACGAGAAAGCGAATGGCAAGGGCGGCGCGATTTCCGGCATCTACCCATTGTGACCATCGATGGAGAGACAGCGCGAGACTTCGACGACGCGGTTTACGTCGAGCGCCGCGCGGACGGCGGGTACCAGCTCCAGGTGCACATCGCCGACGTGGCCCATTACATTCAGCGCGGATCGTCGCTGGATCACGAAGCGCGCCTGCGTGGCACTTCCGTCTACTTCCCCAACCGCGCCGTCCCCATGCTGCCGGAAGCGCTGTCGAACGGCATCTGTTCGCTGAAGCCCTACGTGGATCGACTGGTGATGAGCGTGGTGATGGAATTCTCCAAGACTGGCGACGTACTCAGCGCGGACTTCACGCCGGGGGTGATGCGCTCCGCGGAGCGGATGACCTATACCAACGTCAACAAAGTGATCGAAGGCGATCCGGAAGCGCTGCGCCAATACGAGGCGCTCGCGCCGGAGTTCCGCAAAATGAAAGAGCTTGCGCTGGTGCTGAACGCCCGGCGTAACGCTCGCGGATCGATCGATTTCGATCTGCCCGAGGCGGTGATTGAATTCGACGACTCGGGGCGGATGCTGTCGATCGTTCGCAGCGAACGGAACATCGCGCATCGCCTGATTGAAGAGTTCATGCTGGCGGCGAACGAATCCGTCGCGCGTTACCTGGAAAAGCGCGGAATCACCAGCCTGCACCGGGTCCACGAAAAACCGGATCCCAAGCGAGTTCTGGAATTCGAAGAGCTGGCCAAGGCTTTCGGCTACACCCTGGGCGTTACCGACCTGCTCGAGCGCCGCATTCCCGTGCGGCATGGCCAAGTGAAGCCGCAGGGCCGAGACGGGCGCGCCACCCACGGACGCATGCGCGCGATGGAAGTGACCATGCCCGCGCTCAACGAGATCGATATTCGTCCGCAGCACTACCAGGAGCTTACGAAAAAAATTGCCGGCAAACCGGAAGAGCGCATTCTTTCCTATTTGATGCTGCGCTCGCTGCGGCAGGCGCGCTACCTGGCTGAGCCGCTCGGGCATTTCGCACTGGCGGCCCAGGAGTATACCCACTTCACTTCGCCGATCCGCCGGTATCCGGACCTGATCGTGCACCGCGCGCTGAAATGGGCGCTCGCAAATCCAGAGGCATCCGCACCGCGCACTCCGCCGTCGAAAGTGAAAGCTTCCGGCGGGAAATCGCGTGGCGGCTCATCGCGGCAAGAGTCCGACGACCGGCCGTCATTCGGACCGTATTCGCGAACCGAGCTCAGTGAGATTGCCAGCGAATCGTCGGAGTCCGAGCGGCGCGCCGAAGGGGCCGAGCGGGAGCTGATGGAATGGAAGACGGCGCAGTTCATGGAAAGCCGGCTGGGCGACGAATACGACGCGCTGATCATCTCGGTGCAAAAATTCGGATTCTTCGTGGAGTTGCTGGATATTTTTGTGGAAGGCCTGGTGGGCATCGACAGCCTGGAGGCCTTTACCGGCGAGCGAATGTTTTATCGCGAGCAAGACCGCGTGATCGTGTCGCAGCGGCGCAAGATCAGTTTTCATTTGGGCGATCGTGTGCGCGTACGTGCGGAACGTATCGATCCGTTCCGGCATCGCGTGGAATTCGCGCTGCTGCCCCCGGCCGCTGCTGGGGCGAGATCTTAAGGAGGACCAGATGTCTTCGATCCGGTGTTGTCCAATATGCATGATGGTAGTACCTGCAGCGAAAGTGGTGGTGTACACCAACGACCTCACTTGTGACGGCTGCGGGAAGCCGCTCGAAATTGCCAGCGGGAGCCGGGACCTGGCGGTGTTCGCGGGCTTTTTGGCCGGAGCGGTAAGCTGGTGGCTGGGTGCCCATTCCGCGCAGAGCGGGTCGGCGCTGGGCTGGGCGCTTCCGGTGGTCTACGCGGTGCTTGCGTTCGGGGCGGTGACGCCGGCGATGCTGATGCTGTCGGCGGACTTGCGGATCCGGGATGTCTCGGCGAATCCCCCGAGTGCTGCTACTGCGCCGGCAGGCGCGCACGGCGCGCATCATTAACCAGGTAGTTGATACCCCGTGGGTAGATAAAGCTACGGAACGGGGTACTATTGAAGTCGCCGCGGAATCACGGCAAGATTGCGCCATGGCTCGTTATCAGTCCTTCCTTGGGAAACATGTGCACGTGCTTTACCGCGCCGGCGAGGTGCAACTTTCCGCTAGCGGTGCGCTCGCATCGGATTCCGGAGCATCCGTTTACGTGGAAGATCGGTTTCTGGATAGCGGCAAGGAAAAGATTATCCGGGTGGAAATTCCCTACGGCTTTTTGATCTCGCTGGAAGAAAAACCTCCCCACACTTAGAAGGCGTTCGCGAATTCCGCTTTGCCCGCTGCGTTTCCCTGATTGTCCCTTGGTGCGTCCGAAGGATCGCCGCTGGCCTCCGCCGGCGGGATGCTTCTTTGCGCCGCGTTACCTGATATTCTGGATCGCGGAGGATGTGATGAAACCCACGGTCGGCGTAATCGGTTTGGGATTGATGGGCAAGCCCATGGCTGGAAATCTTTTGAAGGCCGGCTTCCCGGTGGTGATTTGGAATCGAACGCGAAGTCGCGGCGATGAGTTGGTGCAGCAGGGCGCGATGTGGGCAGAGACGCCGTTCGACGTCGCCACCCAGGCGGACGTTTTGCTGACCATGGTCAGCGATCCCGCGGCGCTCGAAGAGGTTTTGTGGGGCAAGAGCGGGAAGGGGGCGCTGGAGGGCCTGCGCAAGGGAAGCGTGCTGATCGATTCGAGCACGGTCTCGCCCAAGCTGGAGCACCGCGTGGCCGCTGCTTGCACTGAGCGTGGAGCCGATTTCCTGGACGCTCCGGTTACCGGCGGAGACTGGGGCGCCAAGAAGGGTGAGCTGGTATTCATGATTGGCGGCGACGCGAAGGTGATCGAGCGCGTTCAGCCGGTGCTGGATGCGATCGGCAAGAAGTTCTTCCACGTGGGACCGAACGGCGCCGGACAGACGATTAAGCTGGCCATGAATCTGATTCTGGCATTGGAAGTGGACGCGCTGGCGGAAGCGATCGCGCTCGCGACGGCCGGTGGAGTGGCGGGCGAGAAGCTGTTTGAGGTGTTGCAGTCGAGCATGGGCCGCGCGCCGCTTCTGGACATCAAGGGGCCGCTAATTCTCAAGAAGGATTACACGCCCAGTTTTCCGTTGCGGCTGATGCATAAAGACGTGGGTCTGGCGCTCGACTTGGGACGCGAGCTCGGCGTTCAGCTTCCCGGCGGAGCGGGCGCGTTTACGGCGTACAGCAGCGTGAAGGATGCCGCGAAAGAGGATCTGGATTATTCCGCGGTCGCGAAGTTCTGGGACAAGAAGTAGGTTGTTGAGGGGGATTCAGCTCCGCCGGCGCTCCGAGTAAAACCAGGAGATCGCGGTTCCCCCGGCGACGTATATCAGGAAGAGATAGGGAAGGTAACGCCACGGTGGCGGCGGCACGGGGAAGACGCTCAACCCTAGCACCGTGCCGAGAATGACGATCGCCGCGCTGGCGATCGCCGCGTCTATTCCGCGCAACAGTTTCTGGCGCCGCAGGAAAAACGGCAATGCCAGGCACGCCATGCAGTACGCCCCGATGAATCCAAACGAAGTGACGTTGGTCAATAGATTGATGCAATCGGTGACGGTTAGACCATGCAGGAAGATAGCCAGGGGCGACGCCAACGCCAGGATCGAGATCAAAGCGATCGCACGGTGAGGAGTGGCGTTCCGCGGATGAGCCACGCCGAAGCGTGCGGCAAACAGTTTGCGATGCGCCATCGAATAGAGCACACGCGCGCCGGCGTTCAGCGATCCCAGGGTGCAGGCGAAGAAGCTCAGCGCGATGCCCACCGAGCTGAAGATTCCCAGGCTCGGCAGGTTCATGGCTCGGGCGATCGAATCAAATGGCGCGTCAACTCGCTCCAGCGCGATTCCATTCTTACGGGCCAGCGCCACCAGGCAATAGATAGTCACCAGGTACAGCAATCCGATGGGAAACAAGCAGCTCAGGATTACCCGGGGAATCGTGCGCGTCGGCTTCGATGCTTCTTCTCCTAACGTCGTCACGCTTTCAAAACCGGCCAGGGTCATGAATCCAAAAATCAGTGCGAACTGAACTCCGCTGAAACTGGCGCCTCGCAAATGTAGTTGCGGAGCGTCAACCCACGCGTGGTCGCGAACCATGGCGTATCCGATGATGGCGACCATTACCGCCAGCGAGGCGCCCTCGATAGCGATCATCACTTTTGTGGAGAGCTTGATGTCGTGGTGCGCGATGGCCCAAGCGACAATAATGACGATCGCGGTGATCGCTGCGCCGCGCGTGAATCCGCCGGGCACGCCGGTGAGCCGAGCAACCACCAGGTCCGCGTAGTACGCCGCGGATGGCGCGGCGCTGGCAACACCGAACCCCATGGCCCCGAGGTACACCCACCCGGTGACCGCCCCAGCCCACCGGCCTAAGCCAACCTCGGCGTAGGTTGCCAGAGCTCCCGACGAAGCGCACAAGCCCGAGAAGCGATATACGCAAAACGAGATCAATGAAAAAGCGGTGAGGGTGATCAGAAAACTAAGCCAGGTCGCATTTCCGCCGCGGGCAATC
The DNA here is from genome assembly GCA_963725655.1 of uncultured Acidobacteriota bacterium. GTDB lineage: Bacteria > Acidobacteriota > Terriglobia > Acidiferrales > UBA7541 > CAVRXT01. The sequence goes on from CAVRYY010000003.1 coordinate 633,967, forward strand.
AGCAGCGGCAAAATAATTCCCATGGTTCCGGTCGGCGCCATCACGCCCAGGGTTTGTGCGACGTTCTCGACAAACGAGAGGTAGTTGTGGCGTAGCGCGGGCTCGCCGGCCGCTCCGGTGGCAGAGCTTCCTGTTGTAGGGGCGCTCATGGGAACAAACAAACTATCAGCCGGACTCGCAGCACGCAAACGGCTTCCGCATTGCCCGCGTGCGGATGATTGCTTGAACCCATTTACGCAATTGGTACAATGCGCCGAACGTTCAACTCAAATCTTTCCGCAGGGAGGCCGGTCACATGCGCTGGTCATCGATCGTAGTATTGGCGATTTTCTTAGCGGTCTCATCTGCGTCGGCTCAGTCCCCGGCCCACATAGTGCCACCGGCTATTTCTCAGGACCCGCCCGCCGACCCATTGCATCCCGCCAAGATGACCGTGCTGCACATTCCCACTCACGGCGTGCTCATCAACGGACTCATTTACCAGCCGTCCGGCGCGGCCCCGCACTCCACACTGGTGATTTTTCACGGCTGGCCCGGGAACGAAAAAAATCTCGATCTTGCCCAAGCGGTTCGCCGAGCAGGGTGGAACGCGGTCACATTCAACTACCGTGGCTCCTGGGGAAGCCCTGGTAATTTTCGATTCGCACAGACTCTCGAAGATGCTGACGCGGTGCTGGCTTACTTGCGCGATCCGCAAAATGCCACGCGTTTGGGAATCGACCCGAAACGAATCGCCATCGCCGGGCACAGTATGGGCGGATGGATCGCGGCGATGACCGCATCGCACGACCACGATTTGCTCGGTACGATTCTGATCTGTGCCGCGGACTTTGGCCGTCTGGGTCAAATGCCGCGGGATAAGCTGGTAGCCGAGGCGGCCGATGAGCGGGAATCACTGGCCGGCGTTACTGCGGAAAGTATGGCCGACGAGCTACAGGCAAACGCGAAAAACTTCGGATTGGATAACGCCATTGCCGGGCTGGTACCGATGCCGTTGCTGGTGCTGACAGCGGACGATGGCCTCGCGCCCGACGGCGATGCGCTAGTGCACGGAATTCAGGCGAAGGGTGGGAAAAACGTCACGACGATTCACGTCGTCACCGATCATTCCTGGTCCGATCACCGCATCGCGCTGGAGAGCATCGTCATCACGTGGCTGGCCGGACTCAAGTGATCGCACCGCGCGGGATTACTTTGCGGCATTAACAAGATCGGGAGCGGGATATTCGGGAAGCTTTATGTCTTTTTGATCGGTGCGCTTGAGTTCGAGGTCATCGAATAGAACCGACGGGCTGATCACCGTGGTGGGAATGTACCCTTGGCGGTTGCTTACCAAGGGATCGTTTCCGGCAGCGATCAGGTTATTACGCAGCGCGCGGGTATCGAGCTCGTTGAAGACCGCGCCGCGCACCAGTTCCTGGTGGCCGTCGCTTACGTACACGCGATACAACAGCCGCGGACTCGAGCCGGCCATCGTTTCGACGTAATAACCGTACGGCCTGTCCTGCTGCTTGCACAATTCGATCAGCTGCTTTCTTAGATCGGCGGGAGAAACCGGATCCTTTGGTTTCACCAGCAATACGCCGATGGTCGGAAGCGGGGCTTGGCCCGGTCCGGCGCGCCCGTGTCCATTGGAATCGGGGATATCACGAATGGGGCTCCGGCTCATCAGGTAATTGGTGAGAATTCCGTCCTGAATCACCGGGACGGCTTGCGCGCGCACACCCTCTTCATCGATTTCGTAGCTGCCGATCAGGCGTTTGCCGCCGAAGGTCTTCATGGTGGGATCGTCGACCACGGTAAGGAACGCCGGCAGCACCCGGCTCTTGTATCGCGACCCGAAATCGCCGACGGTGCGCGAGGAATCCCCGATTCGCGGGTGCACGCCCAGCACGTTGTCGCCGATCAGTGAGTTGAAAATGTCCGCGGACGCGTCGCTGGAGAAAAGCACCGGGCCGCGGTAGTCCTCCTCGACGACCGGCGCATCGAGCAATTGTTGCAGGGAGGCGAGAGACTTGGCGACGTCGGCGAGCAACGTTTCCGGCGACGGCAAATCGGTTTCCGACGATTCCACATAATCCGGAGTGCGCCCGAGCTTCATTCCGTCGCTGGCCTGCGTTTCCGCGTCGACCTGCAGAGTGTAGAGAGGGTATCCCTGGCGAGTGGTGCTGCCCTCAGTGTTTACGTAATACTGATTCACCACGCGGACATGCAATTCACCCTGCAGCGATTGAATCTTTAGATTGCTGCGGTAGAGATTGGTGGCCTTTTCCAGGGCGGCGGCCCAGGAATCCAGCGAGAAATCCATCTTCACGATCGGCGCGATCGATTCGAGCGGCGGCGCTTTCGCGAAATCATCGAAAGGCTGGCCGGCGGCGTACTGGGCGAGAGCCGCTTTCTTCGAAGCGAGCGCTTCAGTGGCTCTCTTGTAGGCCGCGTCGGTAGCAAGCCACAGGTTGCGGCGAAGAGCAATGGGATCATCATCGTCGAGCGGCGCATAGTTGGTGACGCCGTCACCCTGGCCGTAGTAGCTGTCGAGTTTGTAATCGCCGACGCGAACCACCACCCGAAGACTCCGCGCATGGACGGTGAGTTTCTGGCGGACCGCGCCGAGGGCGGCCTCGATATCGTAGTCGTGCACATCCGCGACGCGGTATTCGATGTAATACGGCGCGGCCAGATTATCCATCTTGAGCAGGGATTTCGAGCGATCGAGCTCCTCGTGCATCGCTTTTAGTATCGGATCGGATGGAGCCTGCTGCGCCCGCGCCGCCGGAACGGCAATCGCGCCGAATATCGCGAGCAGGGATAGCATGCGCGCGCAATGGAATCGGAACGTCATGGCCTCCCTCACGGTTTCACCGCCGGAGCCGCGTTGGTTCCAGGCGGCGGCAGGATGGGCGGACGTTCCGTGCCGCGCTTTTTCTTTTGCACTTCGATTTCGGAAAACAACATCGCCGGCGCGGTGGCCGATACCGGAACTTGTCCAGATTCCGCGCCGCAGATCCCGTTGAATACGTGCATGGTGTCGCCGGTGACCATGATGTTGTTGAGGGAAAGCAGGGGCGTGCCCACGATATCCACGCCGCGCACCAGTTCGTCCGGGCGCCCGTCGGCGTACACCCGATAAACCATTACCGGCAGCACCTGGAAGGCTTGCGGGCTCGCGCGGCCGGTGAGCGTGAACCCGCCCTGAATATCGTCGAAGTAAAGGCCGTAGGTCTTACCCTGCTTTTTGATCTCCTCCACAAACTGCTTGCGCAGCTCAGCGTCTTTTACGGTGTGGGTGGAGGTGACCACCAGGTTCCCCTGCCGTCCGGTGGCCATCAAGCCGGGCTGGCGGCGGCCGTGGCCGTTGGACTGGCTGAAATTGGTGATGGGCATGCGCGACATCAGAAAATTCTTGAGCACGCCGTTTTCCACGGCGACAACGCGCGCCGCCGGCACACCCTCATCGTCGTAATCGTAATAGCCGGCCAGCCGCACGCCGTCGAGCTCTTTTAGCGTGGGATCATCGGTCACACTCAGAAACGCCGGCAGCACCAGTTGGTTGACCTTCTTGGTGAAGGTCTGGCCTTCGGTTTCGCCTCGCTGGCGATGCCCCTCGAGCCGATGTCCCAGGACTTCGTGAAAAAATACCGCTGCGGCGCGACCGGAAAGCAGCGCCGGTCCGGCATAGGGCTCGGCAGCAGGAGCGGCGCGCAGGTTCGTCAAGTCGACGGACATCTGCTTCACTTTGGGAGCAATCTCGGCGTCGGAGGGAAGCTGCTCGGGGGTGGCCGCCTGGAAGGATTCGACGCGCATCAGTTCGGTGCCGTCATCGGCGCGAGTCTGGGCTTCGATCACCAGGCGCGCGACCGCCGACGGACGGATCAACGACGTGCCTTCGCTGGTGGCGAGGTAAGAGCGGTTAGAGGAAACCGTGAATGAAACTGCCGCGGAGTAAACCTGGGGGTTGTCGAGAAAGCCTGCGGACAACTTGCGGACCCGCTCTTCCCAGGTCTTGCGGTCCTGAAAGGGCCGGAATTGCCCGAGATCCGCGTGCTTTTGCGGCGGCTCCTGAGAAAAATCGGGGGACTTGTCTTCTTCGGCGGCTTCGACGGCGTTGTTCGCTTTCACTTTGGCAAACGCCGCCGAGGCCTGCTGATATTCGCGGTTGGTGAGATCCCACAGGATCCGGGCGGCGGCGTCCGGATCGTTATCGAGGGGCAGTTGCCCGGAAGTGATTCCTGACCCGCGGCTGTGACTGTGAGTGTTGTCGAGGGCCATCGATCCCACGCGCATCATCACGTCGCCCTGGCGTAGAACTACGTCCGTGGAAAGTATCAGGCCGCCGTCGGAGGCGACGATGCCCACGGTATCGACGTCTGAGACCGCGTAGCTGAGAAAGTAGGGAGCGGGATCGGATTTAGCCAGCGACGCGGTAGCGCGGTTAAGTTCGCGCAGCATCACCGTCATCAAATCAGCAGGAGTGGTGCGGGCGGCGGCTGAAACGCCTGCGGATGTCGAGCGGATCGCCGCCGGGGCGAACCCGGCGATCACCGCACACGCTAGGGCCCATGTGAGCAGGCGTCGCATTTCTACCTTGTTCTCGCGCTAAGCTGTCGGCCTAAGAATAACAGAAGGGGTTTTACAACGAGTGGTAGCGGTACCGGGAATCGAACCCGGGTTTCCAGATTGAGAATCTGATGTCCTAACCCCTAGACGATACCGCCGTATGTGAACCGGTTAGCGAGGTTAAGTTTCGCACGCCTAATAACCATCTGCAAGCGCACCTCGCCAACGGGGCAGCCTTCGGCGGGCCTTTCCGATTGACATGGCTGCAATGAAGGGAATAGGCTGCGCGCAGTTTTTGGGCCCCCCCACAACTTCACAGGAGATGAAACCACATGCGACGATTCGTGCCCATCATTGGATTGATGTTGCTTACTGCAGGGACCGCTGCTGCGCAGACGAAAGTATCGGGAACCGCTCTGTTTGCCAAGCCTGATCCGCAAACCATCGTGGCTACCGGCGACGGGGCCGGCCACTCGCTTGGCGTTGGTCAACGAAAGTGCACTTGGACGACGGCAATGGAAGTGGGTGGCGAAAAATCGAAGGAAGGCATGAGCACTGCGACGATGGATATCAAAGGCGACACCGCTCGGACCCACGGCTATCACGTGACCACCACAGATGCCGGGGACAAGTACTTCGTCTCGTTCCAGGGCACGGCCGTGTTGAAGGATGGAGCGGAGACGAGCGAGAAAGGCACATGGAGCTTCACGGGTGGTACCGGCAAACTGAAGGGGATAGCCGGGAAGGGCACCTACACTTGCGCCCCGTCCGGCGATGGAATGAGTTGCGGCATCGAAGGCGAGGCGACAACGAAGTAGTGGAGAACGGATAAAAGGCCGGCCTGTTCCGTGGTGCGCACCGTCAACGGCGATCTGGTGAGAGCGGGCATATCGCATGGCCACGGAACTGGTCCGGCCGCTGCAAACGCGCTCAGGTTCCTAGTTCCCGGCGTGCGGCGGCTTTCGTACTGGGGGAGCTTTGGTTCGGTGATCGAGAACCACCCAACGCACGGAGGAATGGTATATCGGCGGGCCATCCAAGCGCATCGCTGGCATGTGAAAATCCACGCTGATGAAAACTTCCTGCTGAAATCCTGACGGCTCGAATAACGTGCTCCGCACCAAATCCATCGCCGTCCGGCTCAAGCCCGCATCGGAAGTCTGCAACGCCTCGGCATCCAGCACACTGCCGTCTTGCGCGTCCAGCGTGGCATGAACGATCACTGGTTGAAAGAAACGTGACGTGGGCGCGTCGGAAGGGTCGACGCGCATCGGCACGCGGCTGGGGGTCGCCAGCGTGAACGATTCCCCCGCGCTCACCATTTCCGGCGTCGGCTTCAGGAGGTCCGCATCGATATGGGGCGCGTCTTCCAGGCTTTCGACGCGCACTTGAACCGTCATGCGGCCGTCTTCGAATATGGAGATTTGCCGCGGGAAAATATGCCCGTGAAAATCCGCGGCGCCATCGTAGTCGTAGACCGCGTAGATGCCAGGCGCTTCGGACCACGTTTGCAAGAGGCCGGTAGCGGAATCGATGCAGTCCTCTCGCTCAACCCACGAGCGCGGCGCGGGATTCGGTGGCAGAGAATAGCTGAGCAGCATACATGTCACCGGCTCGCCGTCGTGCTCGACATCGGCGGCGCGAATCATAAACTTTTGTGGGGATTGCACGATCGGCCGAAGCAGAACGGAGCGAACCAACTGAACGCGGAGGGGAACCGGCTCGGAAGGATTGGTGCCGTAGACTCGGTTGTCGGCGCCGATGCGAATCACCTGCGAATTCTGCAATTGCGCGGTCCAGCGCCAGTGCGATGGTCCATCGGATAGCCACTCCATCGTCCCTGGGCCCTCGTTCTGGGTTGCGCCGCTGGCGTCAAAGGAAACTTTCAGCGCGTAGGGAGTGGTGAGGGCATCAAGATTGAAGTTTTCCCGAGCGCGACCCAAAAGATCGAGCGCGGCACCGCGATCGGCAGGCTTGGAGAGAGTGCGCGGCGCACGGGTCACCAGCTCATGAGGGTCGCGCGGCGGAGGATTCGTTTGGGCAAAAATGGCAGGGATACACAACAGAGAAAAAACGAACGGCCCAAAGAGCCGGGTGGCGGTTCGCATTAGATCTCACAAATCGGATGGATTCCAGCAGGGGCCTGGCGGCGATTCTAATCGACACTTGCCGCCCGGCGCAATTAAAACAATGGCAGGAACGGGCGTTGGCTCGACAAGCGGACCAACCGCCGAACTGTGCGACGGGGCACCGAAACCGGCTGCATTCGACGCGAACGGTCTTCCCGGCATCGAGTGCGGTGAACAGCGTTACTGATAGGCATACCAGGGATTGTCGCCCGGACGACGCGGACCCTTAACAGCCATATAGTAGATACACGGTGCAGTCAGCTTTGGTGGTGAGCGGATCCTTCAGGGTTCCTTGCGCTCGACATCCACGGCGAATCCGGGCGTTGGCCAGGCCAGAAGGGGTCTAGCGGTCCACTTCCTGATGGAAATGACAATGAGCCTCAGCCTGATCTCCTTCCCGTCCTGGGTGGTTCACGGGCATTGGCTCGAATTGGCCGGTTTGACCCTCGCGCCGTACGTGTACATCGCCTACCAGCGGCTACGTTATCGTCGCCGGAACGAGCTGTTCCGCGTGGTCAGCGAAAATGCCGCGGACATGATTGCGCTCGTGGAGGTCACCGGGAAACGCCTCTATAACAGTCCTGCTTACGAGAAAGTGCTGGGCTACTCGTCCGAAGAATTGGCTGCGACCGCATCGCTCGAGCAGGTGCATCCCGAAGATCGGCAGCGGGTGATCGAAGCAGGGACCCAAGCGCGAACTACCGGCACCGGCTCACGCCTGGAATACCGCATGCGCCACAAGGACGGGACCTGGCGAGTGCTGGAGTCCACGTCCAACGCGATCCGCAACCGCCGGGGCCAAGTGACGCAGTTGGTGATCGTCAACCGCGACATCACCGAGCGCAAGCGGATGGAGGAGCGGCTGGAACATGAGGCGTTCCACGATGCGCTCACCGGCTTGCCGAATCGTAATCTGTTCCTGGATCGAGTGCAGCGCGCGATGGACTACGCGCAGCGCCATCCGGAGTTCCAGTTCGCTGTGCTATTCGTGGAACTCCACGGATTGAAACCCTTCAACGAAACGATGGGCTACGCGGTGGTCGACCAGCTGATCATCAACATCAGCAACCGGCTCAAATCTCGTTTGCGGCACGACGATACCGTTTCCCGTTCCACGCCTACCGGCGATCCCGGCCGGCACACCGGCGACGAGACGCTGGCGCGCATGGACGGCGATCGGTTCACGATTCTTCTGGAAGGCATCAAAACGCCGAGCGACCCGATGCGAGTTGCGATGCGCGTGCAGGAAGGATTGGCGGCGCCCTTCAGCGCCAACGGCACAAATGCCTTCACCTCCGCGAGTATTGGCATCGCGATAGGTTCTTCGTCATACCACAAGCCCGCTGAGATGCTGCGCGACGCAGACATCGCGATGTGCCGCGCGAAAGCCCAGGGCGCGCCTGGCTGCGAAGTATTCGATACGGAGATGCATGCGCTGGTGGTCCGGCGAATGAAGTTAGAAACCGAGTTGCGCCAAGCGATAAAGCGCGATGAGTTTCGGGTGTTCTATCAGCCGATCGTTCGGATTGCTACCGGCCAGATCGCGGGCGTAGAGGCGCTGGTCCGCTGGTGGCGCAACGGGGCGGAGTTCATCGGTCCCGCGGATTTTATCGAAATCGCCGAGGAGACCGGCTTGATCGTTCCGCTGGGCCTGTGGGTGTTCAAAGAAGCTTGCCGGCAGGGCCACGCATGGCATCAATTGTTTGGCACCGATCCACCGCTGACCGTCACCATCAATGTGTCACCGTGCCAACTGGCGCAGAGCAACCTGGTGGCCGACGTAAAGGCCGCCCTGGAAGAGACCCAGATGGAGCCGGGGACGCTGCAGCTGGAAATCACCGAATCGATGGCGATGAGCGATCCCAAGTTTGCGATGCGTATTTTTTCGCAGCTAAAAGATCTTGGCGTTCGGTTGAGCATCGACGATTTTGGCACCGGCCATTCTTCTCTCAGCCGCATCCGCAGTTTTCCGGTCGACGTTCTGAAGATCGATCGCTCTTTTGTTCGCGGGATCGAGAAAGACGTAGAAAGCCGTGAAATCGCTCGACTGATCGTGACCCTCGCGCATCATCTCAACCTGAAGGTGATTGCCGAAGGGATCGAGACAGTCGGCCAGCAGGCCTACCTCCAACAGTTCGGCTGCGAATACGGTCAGGGCTATTTTTATTCCCCACCAATCGACGGTGAGGCGCTACAGAAACTTCTGGTCAGCCCGTCGAGCATGCCGAGCGCGTCCGCTAAACCTGCCAAATCATTCGTCAACGTCACACCCTGAATTTCGGCCAGAGATCCTTTTTAGGGCCCGCAGTAAGCAACCTGTTTGACGTGGTGTCTTCGAAGGAACTATGTTCCAATTCGTACACATGGGCTGGCTAAAAGCAGGTGAGAAGCCCGGAAACTGAACGCCGCGCGAGGGCGCGCTATGGAAACACTCGGACAAGACACCCGCTATGCACTCAGGAAGTTGAGGAAGACTCCCGGCTTTGCGGCCGTGGCGATTCTCACCCTGGCGCTTGGGATTGGGGCGTCTACGGCCATTTTCAGCGTGGTGGAAAACATCTTGCTCGACCCTTTTCCTTACCCCGATGCGCAACGGTTCATGTCCATACAGATCCACAACACCGAGGAAAATCAGCCGGGCGGGCGCAGTGGTTTCAAGGGGCCCGAATTTCTGGACTTCGCGGAGCAGAATCAAGTATTCGACAGCGCGATCGGCAAAGACAGCGTGGATGTGCTCTATCGTTCAGGCGAGGGTACGCAACAACTCACCGGGAGCTACGTCACGCCGGGAACATTTGAGTTTCTGGGCATGCCTGCGCTGCTCGGCCGAGTGCTTCAGCCAGCGGACTACGAGCCGGGTGCGGCTCCCGTTTTCGTGCTGCGCTATAAGACCTGGGTAAAAGAGTTTGGCGCCGATCCGAATATCCTAAACAAAAATTTCGTGTTGAACGACATGCCGCGAACGCTGATCGGCATCATGCCGCCGCGCTTCGCCTGGGGCGACGCCGACATGTGGGTTCCGTTGAAGCCGACCCGCACCGGCGAGGGTTTGTCCTACTCCGGATCTTTCCCGCATTACTGGTATTTTCTAGGACGCTTGAAGCCGGGAGTTTCGGTGAAACAAGCCGAGGCGGATTTAAACGTCGTGGCGAAGCAGCTGGCCACGCTCTACCCCAAGGATTACCCAAAACACTTTACGGTGAAGGTTGTGTCGTTGACGGACTCGGTCGCCGGGCAGTTCCGAACGACTCTTTATATCGTGCTGTCTGCGGTTGTTTTGCTGCTACTGATCGGCTGTGGAAACGTGGCGAACCTGCTGCTGGCCAAAGCGACTACCCGCGAGAAAGAATTCGCGATTCGCTCCGCTCTAGGCGCGAGCCGCATGCGATTGATACGCCAGCTCCTGGTGGAGAGCTTGATTCTCGCGCTAAGTGGGGCAGCGCTGGGAACCCTGCTCGCATGGGGCGGTCTGAAATTCCTGGTCGCGTTGATGCCGCGGGACGTTGTTCCGGTGGAAGCGGTGATCCAGCTCAATACACCGGTGCTGCTCTTTGCGCTCGGGGTGGCGATTCTGACGGCGTTCATCTTTGGACTGATGCCGGCGCTGAAGGCAGCGCGGAAAGATTTGAACGAGCCGTTGCGCGATAGCGGCAAAGGTGTGAGCGGCGGGTTTCGTCATGGCAGGGTTCGCGACGCGGTGGTGGTGCTGGAAGTGGCGCTTTCTCTCACACTGCTCGTTGCTGCGGGCCTATTGATGCGGAGTTTTGCGGCCCTCCGCGAAGTGCATCTCGGCCTGCAGCCAGATCACATCCTGGTGGTGAGATTGCCGCTGCCCGTGGAGCGTTACAAGACGGCGGATCAAGTGACCGGCTTTTTCCGGCCCCTGCTGCAGCGTCTGAAAGCTCTGCCCGGCGTGGTGGATGCAGCCGAGACCAGCGCGCTTCCTCCCTACGGCGGGATCGGCAGCGAAATCGAACTACCCGGGAAGACGCATTCGGAAAAATGGAGCGCATTCGTCCAACTCTGCAGCGAAGGCTATTTCCCGGTTCTGAAAATCAGGTTTCTGGACGGAAGAACCTTCAACGAAGGAGAGGTGGCCGGCGCGCGCAAGCTCGCCGTGGTGAACCAGACATTTGTCAAAAGGTTTCTGCCCGGGGATAACCCCATCGGCAGGCAGGTGCGCATCGCGCAACTCGCCGAATTTGCAGACAAGGTGGCGGACCCCACGTTCGAAATCATCGGTCTGGTCGCCGATGCCAAGAACCGCGGCCTCCAAGATGCACCCGAACCGGAAGTTTGGGTACCGTACACCGTGACCGGATCGGCGAACCGCGGCATTCTGGTTCGCACCAGCCAGGAACCGATGAGCATGATGAATGCGGTGCGCCACGAAGTCTGGGCGACCGACTCTAACGTCGCGCTGACGCTCACCGGCACCCTGGAGGGCTACATCAGCCAGTTCTCGTACGCCGGGCCGCGATTCGGTTTCATGCTGATGACCATCTTCGCTTCGATTGGACTGATTTTGGTCACCATCGGGGTTTACAGTGTGCTCGCTTACACCGCCGCGCAGCGCACCCAAGAGATCGGCATTCGCATGGCTCTCGGCGCGCAGGCTTCCGATGTTCTGGGAATGGTGGTCCGTATGGGCCTTGGCTTGGTGGCGGCAGGAGTGGGAATCGGAGTGCTCGCCAGTTTGGCGATGGGGCGAATCATCGCGACGCAACTGTGGGGAGTGTCGGCTTACGATCCCTGGACGCTCACGTGCGTCCCGTTGGTGCTGCTTGGCACCGGACTACTAGCTTGCTGGTTGCCGGCCCGACGCGCGGCGCGAGTGGATCCGCTGGTCGCGCTGCGATACGAATGATCGCGGGTGCTGGATGGCTCACGAGAAAAACCAGCGATGAGCGCGCGGCTACTTCGGTATTCGGACTACCGTGAGTGACTGCAGCATTTTTATCCAGCGCGCCGGCCTTTTGTCGTGCGGGGCCACCAGGCGGAATGGTCCGGCCTTGTCATCGAGCGGTGTCCCGTTCATGGTGTCCGCGACGGTTACTTCGGAATCCTGGAAGTCCGCATCGAGCTCGGCCAGCGAAAAGATCACTCGGTAACCGTCGGCCGCGTCGGCCTGAACGTACGTGGCCATCGCCGCGCCGCGAAGCTGGGAGCTTTGCGGCACTCCGGCGCGCTTTAGCAATTCCGCCAGCAGCACACCCTCGTAGGTTTTCTCTTTGTTGTCGTGCGGGCTGGTCACCTTGAGCGTCTTGCGGGGCATGTGCAGCAGGTCTTCTCGCGTCAGAGATAGCCGCGTTTGGACGTCGCCAACGACACTCAGTTGAGTCCGCGCAGGCGGAGATTGTGCAAGCACGCGCGGGCAGCCCACGATGCTCGAAACCAAGAGCAGCAGGCCATGGGTGAAGACTCGTTTCACTTAACCCTTCTATAGCACAAATGGAAGCTAGTTCGCGGAATGGGGCAAGTCAACCGCGCCGGTTTCCTTCGCACTCGCAAATATCGAGCGATCCCGCCGCGAAACCGATCAGAAGGTGAAACGACTACCGATTGTCGGAGCAAGGTTGCTGTTGTAGTCATACGGGACGCCGGGGCCATGAGGAATGGCGATGCCCAGACCGCCGCTCACGTTGGAATACGCAATTCCGGCAAAAGCGTCGAAACGCTTGGTGAAGTGATGATCGGTATAGAGCGACCACTCGTTGAGGGTGCCCGCGCAGGAAGCGCGGAAACCGGCTGTGGGCGAGCAGGTCGACGGCACACGGAAGTCGTGCTGGAGCTGGTGATACCAGGCGAACGTGATGTCAGTTTTTTTGTCGACTGCGTATTTCGCGCCCGTCCACCAGACCTGCACCCTCTTGGGAGCATCAAGATTGTCGTCTTCGACCCCGCTTAGGAGATAACCGCCCTGGGCCGAGGCGCCAACGCCCAACGGATTCGCCGGGTTGGCCTGCCAGATGTATTCGTAGCCGGCAAAGACCTTGAACTTGTCCCACGTATACTTGAGAGCGCCCATCAGTGCGTTGTTGTCGGTCACGATGCCATATTCGGTGTTGTCCATTCCGATCGCATTGGCCCCGTTGATGGGGTTTGTATTGATGCTGTTGGTGGTCGACTGATATGGCTGCGTTAGACTCTGAGCCCCCAGCAAGGGGTTGAGTACGCTGATCGCCTGGTTCACATGTTGGAAGACCACGTCGGCGGAGAGTTTGCCGTAGTTTCCACCGCCGTTGAATCCATAGGCCGAGTTATGCGACTTTTCGGGCGTACACGTGGCGGCAGTCCAGGTTGCGGACGCGGAATAGCAGCCGCCGGAACCGTCGACGAATTTGTACATCGCGCCGAAATGGACCGGCCCAACGGTAAGGCGATATTTCAAGGCTTCATCCCAACGGGTGTCTTCGGTGTCGCCCCCGCCGGCCATCGTGCCGTTGTACCCGATGTAGGAAAAGGCATAGCTGCCGCCGGCTGGATCGTAAGCGAGCATCGTGTCCGTACCAAGAGCGCGCTGACGACCGAAGGTCAGCGTGCCGAACTGCGTGGACGATATGCCGGCATAGAATTCGTCATTGAAGGGTTGGCCCGCGCGTGCGCCGTCGCCGGTTTCCGAGTAGCTGGCCCTGGGCAGGCCGTTGTTGGCGATGTTGGTTTCTGCCATATTGGCGAGCCGGCCGGACTGCGGATTGATGCCAGTGGAAGCGTTAAACACAACGGACCAGCCAGGCAGAAACTCTTCCTTGCCCCTGATGCCTAGACCCGTCTGCGACAGGTTGTTCGGCGCGATGACGAATCGAGATTGATAGCCGTTTCGATTTATCAGAGATTCGCCTTCATAGTTATAGGCGTTCTCCGGTAAGCCGTGGCTGACCCAGCCGACGCCGACGTCGTACGTACCGTATACCGTGACGCCATGCCAGGTTAGGGAGCAATCGGTGGTGTTGAACTGCTGGAGGCCGGTGCAGGCGTCGTGGCTCGCTCGAGCTGCGGAAGCCGCTTCAGCGGTGCTCAGATGCATCTTAATGTCGACCGTGGCGTCCTGACCAGCGGCCAAGCTGGTTCCCGTGCGCGTTTCATCCGCGAACCCTTGTTTTGCGACTCGAATCTCGATGCGTCCCGGAGGCAGACCGACCAGCTGATAGTGCCCCGCGCCATCGGTCGCGATCGTGCGCGTTGCACCTGTATCGACGTTCTTGATTGTCACCGCGACATCGGGAAGGCTTGCGCCGGTTTGGTCCGTCACCATGCCCGAAAGACTGGCTCCCGTTTGGGCCCACCCGGCGCCTTCCATGCAGAAAAAAGCAACGATCAAAGCGAGGGCAACGGCAACAGGACGGTATTTCACGGGTCTTTCTCCTTCTATCTGTTTGTCATGGGACAGATCGAGCCGCCCGTTTGAGGGGCGACTCCGGTGCCGACGATTTTAGGCGATTCATTAAGAGATATCAAACCGCTTTGAGTCGTTTAGATTGGATTCTCTTTGACCTCCCAGACAACCGATAACGCATTCCAAATCAAATCGGCATGCAATGCTCCTGTCAGGTTCTTGACTGCAGGGCCGTACCGCCAGTCGGGGAAAAATCCCAAGCGACGTGGCGCTACTTCGGCGAGGAGTGCCAGCGGACAAATCGTAGAAGGTGGTGCGGCGGCGCAAAAAACGGGTTGAGCCCGGAGGGTTATAGCCGGATGATCATCACTTCTGTTGACTTCACCAGCGCGGCCACGGTCTGGCCATTCTTCAGGCGCATTTCCCGCACTGCATCGGCGGTTATGATGGAAGTGATCCGCTGACCGCCGATCGACAGCGTCACCTGGGCAATCAGGCCATCAATCTTTATCCCGGTCACCCGGCCGACGAGTTGGTTGCGCCCGCTGATTCGCCGGAAATTAGGCCGTCGCTCGGAAACGTCTCCGCTCTCGCTCGCTCGATACAGAAATCGATCCACTTCTTTTTCCGGAATGCGGTGATGTCCGCCCGCGGTCTTCACGCTGCGAATTTTCTTCTTATAGATCCACTGTTTGAGCGTGGGATAGCTCACCCCGAGCACTTGTGCTGCTTCGCGCGGGGTAAAGAGTTTAGGGGATGGCATAACGATGCCCTGGGGAATCTCCGGCGGGTTGATTGCCCGCTGAAACCGAGTGTGTAACCACGCGATGCTAAGCTCCGCCAGCCCAAGGTGTCAATCCACGCCGGATCACGTGTCAACCTCGTTAGAAATGTCCCCTTCGTTACCTCGTTAGAAGTGTCCCCTTTCTTTGCACTTGTGGTTGTCCCTGAGGTGTCCGCCGGAGCGAAGCCCTACGCCGCAAACCGCAGAACCCAAAGGACTTCACCGGGCATTGCAGATTGGCAGGGCTCGGTGTACATTCTCAGCCCCGCCGGGTGCAATGAAATGGAAATGACCGGCTTGGTGTTGCGAAAAAAAAGGAGATGCACATGGGATTTCTCACGTGGATTTTGGTCGGACTGATTGCGGGTTGGCTTGCGGGACAGGTAATGAAGGGCGGTGGCTACGGTGTGTTGGTGGACATCCTTCTGGGCATCGTTGGAGGTGTTGTAGGCGGCTGGGTCTTCAGCATGTTGGGAATCTGGCCCGGTGGCGGCATCATCGGCGCCATCCTGGTGGCATTTGTTGGCGCGGTGATTTTGGTCTGGATTACCCGTTTGATTAAAAAAGCTTGAAGAGAACTCTTGGCAGATAAGAATCGCACTGTGATGGGCGGGGAAGCCATGGCAGTGCGATTTCTCTTCTTTTATAGCCGCTGAAATTTATAGATATTCTGCCCGCCATCCAGGGTGAGGACCCGCCGATCATCCGCCACCTGGAGTCGCAGGGTGCCGCTCCATGGGGGGCTGGTCAGCACTACCAGGCGGTTTCCCGTGGATTGCTCTTCAACACCCAACGTACTCTTCCAACTCTCGAATTCAGCCCAGTATTGGTAATTTTTCCTGGACACGGTGAGCGGCCCCAGCTCGTCACTTCGGTATTCGCCGGCGACTTCGTCCAGCCATGCCAGAGAGTCCGCATCGACCTTTACGCGCCAGCGCGTTTTCTCCACCACGTCCTTTGCCGATAGCGAAGCCGCTGCAACCATCTTCTCCGCTTTTGGGGCAGCGCCAAACACAAGCTCAAACACCTTGTGCCTTGCTGCCGCCAGGAAGGAATCGGCAAGCCGAAGATTCGTCAGCACCACCACCCCGAGTCCTTTCTTCGGAAGAAAGTACATGTCCGATGAGAATCCAAGAGTATTTCCGCCATGGCTAATCACTTCCAATCCCTCGGCATCGCTGCGCAGCAGTCCTAACCCGTAGCTGTGCTTACCGTCGATCTTGGTGCCACCGCTCCACCGGGCCTGTAAGGCCGCTTCGGGAAGCAATTGCTCTCCGCTCGGAGCGCTTCCATGGTTGAGCTCGACCAGCAGATAGCGGGCGATATCAAGGACGGTAGAACACACCGCCCCGGCCGGAGCTACCGCATTCACGCATCGCTCCATTTCGGGATCGACGGCACACCAGTTTCCCGCGAAGCCAATCGCGTGCGGTGCGGCAACGTCATCGCTCATGGTCACTTCTTCCTGCAGGCCGGTCATACTCATGCCGAGCGCCTCAAACACCATTTCACGCATCGCCTGCCGGTAGGCACACTGCAACGAACCTTGATGCTGGAAGGTACGAGCGGCAGCGTAACCTCCCGCCGCCACCAGATAGTTCGAGTATTGAAACGTCTCTCCAAAGCCTGTAGTCGGACTCATAGCACGCATCTCGGCCATGCGTTGTTCCGGAGAAACTCCCTTAAATTTGAAGATCAGATCCAGATCTCGGCGCGGCATGCCGGTACCGGCGCTCATGGTGTGGCGCATCTCCAGTTTGCGGGTAACCTCCGGATCAGCCAGCGCAAAATCGGGCAAAAGCTCGGTAACCGGCGTCGACCACTGGAAGAGTCCGCTCGCCACCAGTCGCGCGATCATTAGTGTGGTTAGCGGCTTGGTTATCGAGCCGATCAGGAAGCGCGTTTCCGGCCGGACTAGTTCGGTGGAACCGATCCTGCGGGTTCCAAACCCTTCCGCGTAAACGATGCGTCCCGACTGCACCACGGCAATGGAGACACCGGGTACCTGCAGTTCCACCATGGCGTTCCGAACGAAGCTGCTAAATCGGGAACTCTGTTGAGGTCCCCAAGCCCGTGGTTCAGAGTGTTCCAGGCTGTAGGAACGAAGATTGGCGGGCTTCCACGCTTCTAGCACTTCGCTGATTTGTGCCAATCGACGGTCAAGGGAAGCCTTGGTTCCGGAAAGCAGCGTGAAGTAGGCCTTATCCCGCAGTGTTCGCAGAATGGCCACGGCGCATCGTGACTCCACGGCAGGAGTGTTGTAGGCAAACTGAAAGATTTCATCCCACCCGTTCTCTCCAGGAGCCTGAACCTGCTGCAGCACCGTTAAATCGAAGTTGGCGTCGAACCGTTGCCAAGCCGTTCGCGCGATCTCTTCCGCGTCTCCGTTCATCAAGGCGATACCGAACCCGATGCGAAGATCCCGCTCCGGGCCGATGATGGTCAGGGCGCAGCCGGATTCTACCGTCCACCCTTTGGGCAAAAGGGTCGGCACAAGCGCGCCCGGAAGCGTGACCGAAGTTTGTTCCTGAAATGAGTCTTTCACGGAGGGTCGTTCCCCTTCAGTGTGTTTGGTTCGGGGCCCGTTGGCTGCCTGACAGCCTGTAACCCAAGTATTGACCATTGAGGTCAAACTAGGAACGCGGGAGGCGGGTGGGGGTGCGGATAGGGTACTCCCTGAGGCGCTGCTTATCGTTTCTTGTGGCGAGGCTTCGCCGTGTGGGTCTTGGCCACTGAAGCGCGGCTTTTGCCAGATTTCTTGTTCTTCTGCAGTCGCAGCTTCCATGCCACCTGTAGAGCGCCATCCAAAACGTCCTCTTTCGCCGCAGCCAGCCGGATATGGGTCGCTCCCATGCGACCCCATCCGCCCGCGACAGGAACAAAAACCTCGGGCAGTTCTTCCACGAATGCCGCCTGCTGTTCCGGCGTGAGCATCAGGTTCCCATATCCCTTGTTTGCCGACGCGAGTGTGGCAAAAATTCGGCCGCCCACGCGAAAATCGGGATTGCCCATGTGCGAACTCTCTTCCGCGCCTGCCAGGCTCAAGGCGAGCCGCCGGAAATCGTGCATATTCATCGACGCATCCTCCTGCACGGCACGCTGAATCCTACCATCGTGAGCCTGCCGCGGAGCCCACCCAAATCCAGTGGCCCGTGCAATCCGCCGGAGCTTGTGCCTGCGAGCGAGGGTCTGCGTCGCGGGCCAAGCCCTGGTCGCGTGGAAAAGTATTGCCACTGGATGCTGCGCTGAGGCCCTATAAGCCGCCTGCGGGAAGCAAAGGGCTTGCGGCCTGGCAGCGAGTTCGCCCTCCCAAGGGTCCTTGCGGTTTCCGTTGACCTTAGGTGCTGCCACCGGTAAAATGGGGGTTTGTCATTTGCCTGGGAGGGCAGCATGTACGCCGTCATTCGTAGCGGGGGTAAACAGTATCGCGTCGCGCCGGGCGAGACCGTCCAGGTGGAATTCATCAAGGGTCATGTGGGCGCCAAGGTCACGTTCAACCATGTTTTGGCGGTCGGCACCGACGAGCCTAAGCTGCTGGCGGGGAGCGACGCTTCCAAGGCCACCGTTACCGGCAAAATCGTCAGCCAGGGACGCCATCCGAAGCGCCTGGTCATGAAATTCAAGACGGGCGGTCAGTACAAAATTATGCGCGGCCATCGGCAGAATTACACTGCCATCCAGGTCAGCGACATTCTTCTTTAAATAGGGGCTTGCGATGGCACACAAAAAGGGCGGCGGCTCATCTACAAACGGACGCGATTCTCACGGCCAGCGGCTGGGAATCAAGCGCTTTGGCGGCCAGTTTGTCACCGGCGGAAGCATTCTGATTCGGCAGCGCGGCACGCGGTATAAGCCTGGGCACAACGTAGCGCTGGCCAAGGACGATTCGCTTTTCTCGCTGATCGACGGCTACGTGCGCTTCGAAGACAAAGGACAGCGCGGCCGCTTCATCAGCGTGCTGACTATGGATGCGTTGGTGGCCGACTTGGTGTCGGATAAACAGAGCGCAGCCGCCGCCGACTAGCTTTTGAGTTTTCCTACGAACACAGCTCGCGGAATATTTTCCTCGACTCCTGGCGCGGGCTACCTCTATATCCAAGGATGTGTGCGGTATGCACACGCGAATCCGGGTATGCGAGAGCATACTGATTCGTGTGGATGGCCAGGGTGTCGGCCGATAGGCGGATACTTGGGGCCAAGCTCCATTTCGATTAGGCTGGTGATCGACTGTGTTTGCTGACGAAGCCAAAATTAAGGTACAGGGCGGGAATGGCGGAAACGGCTGTATGGCGTTTCGCCGCGAGAAATATGTGCCCCGTGGCGGACCTTCCGGTGGCGACGGCGGCAACGGCGGCGACATCTATCTCGAGTCCAACCCGCACGACAATACCCTGCTGCGCTATCGCTACAATCGCGAGTTTCGCGGCGAACGCGGCCGGCACGGCGAGGGCTCGAATTGCCACGGTCGATCCGGCGAAGACACTATTTTGACCGTTCCGATAGGAACGATCGTTTTCGACCAGGAAACCGGCGAGAAGCTTTTCGATTTCACTGAGTCTGGGCTCCGCTATCGCGCGGCGAAGGGCGGGCATGGCGGACGCGGCAACCAGCATTTCGCGAAGCCCTGGCACCAGGCTCCCAAAGAGCATGAGGCCGGCCAGCCGGGCGAAGAACGCAACCTTCGTATGGAGTTGAAACTGCTCGCGGACGTAGGCCTGGTCGGATTCCCTAACGCCGGAAAATCCACGTTGATTTCGCGTATTTCTGCCGCCCGTCCCAAAATCGCAGCTTATCCGTTCACGACTCTGGAGCCGCACCTCGGCGTTGTTTCTGCCGATCCAGGCGCCGCCCCCGGCAATGGGCGCACATTTGTGGTGGCCGACGTTCCCGGTCTGATCGAGGGCGCGCACGAAGGTGTGGGCTTGGGCACCCGCTTTTTGCGGCACATCGAGCGGACCCGCCTGATCGCGCACCTGGTAGACACCAGCGATGCCAGCGATCGCGACCCAGTGAACGATCTGGAAATTATCGAGAACGAGTTGCGCGCTTTCAGCGAAGACCTGGCGCACAAGCCGGTGATCGTGGTGGGCACCAAGCTGGATGCCACCACCGATCGCGAGCGGCTGGAAAAGCTGCGCGCCTACTGCGTCCGCCGAGGCCTGCCGTTCTACGCGGTTTCATCCGCGTCGGGGGAGGGAATTCCGCAACTGGTGCTGGCCATGGCCGACGCGCTGGATCGCATCCCGCGCCCCGCTCGCGCGCCAGCGGTCGATGACTTGCCGGGGGAATTTCCCGCAGAGCCTGCCGAGAAATCTTCTTCGGACTTTTCCGCCGCGCACGAAACGGAAGATTCGGAACCGCACTTGGGCGGGCTCTCTCGCGATTCCTCGGAGGATCGTTGACGACCTCGGTAGCCACTCGCTCCCACGGACAGCCGCGCTCCATCGCGCTTTTCGGCGGCACCTTCGATCCCATTCACTCGGGGCATATCGCGGTGGCGCAGGCGGCTCGCCGGCGCTTCCACCTGGATGCGATTTATTTCATCCCGTCGTCGCGCCCGCCGCACAAGACCAAGATGACCCTCACCCCATTTGCCCACCGCTACGCCCAGGTGGCGCTGGCGTGCGAGAATCACGAAGGTTTTTTGCCGTCGCTGGCCGAAGCGCCTCCCGACGCCACCGGCACTCACGTTTTCTACTCGCTGGACACGGTGAGAAAGTTTAAGAAGGAATTTCCGTTGGACCATCTTTACTTTATTCTCGGCGCCGATCAGTTTCTCGAGATTCCCACCTGGCGGCACTACGAAACCCTGCTGGATTGCTGCGATTTCATTATCGCCAATCGCCCCGGCTTTCGCATGGACGCGCTGCGGCTGGTGATTCCGCCGGAAATGCGGGCCCGCGTCGCTTCGCGCGACGCCAACAAAATCGCGCTGCGTAAGTCCAACGTTTATCTGCTCTCCACGGTGCGCAGCCACATATCGTCCACCGAAGTGCGCCAGCGGCTGCACCAGGGCAAGCCGGTGGATGGGCTGGTCCCCGCGAGCGTGCAGGAATACATTCGCCGGCAAGGTCTCTACCAGTGACACTCGATTCCGTGCGTCCCGAAATTCGCTGGGCCATCGAAGCGGCTCAGGACAAAAAAGCGGCCCACCTGGTGGTATTGAAACTGGGCAAACTAGCCGCGTTCGCGGAAAGTTTCCTGCTGTGTTCGGGCGAGAGTGACCCGCAAATGCGCGCGATCGGCGACGAAATTGAGGAGCGCCTCGCTCGCCGCAACGTCCGGCTCGAACACCGCGAGGGCCGGCCCGGCGCCGAATGGATGCTGCTGGATTACGGCGCGTTCGTGGTGCACATCTTCACCGAGCGGGCCCGCCTTTATTACGACCTCGAACGCCTGTGGCGCTCTGCGGAGCGCCTGGATATCCCCGAAAACGGGCAGCCAGATTCCGCCGAGCATTCCGCCGAGCGCCGGCCGTCTTCCACGTCTAACCGCGATTCCGACCTGAGCCCGTCATGAGCGACTCGCAAGTTCTGTGGGTGGCAGAAGACCCTGCTTCCCGGCGCGTACTCGAATTTGCGCAGAAAGTGGTCGACGCCCCCACCTCGCTGTTGGTCACCGGGGAGAGCGGGACCGGCAAAGATCAGCTGACGCGCTGGATCCACGATCAGGGCACGCGCCGCGACGCTCCCTATTTGAAGATCGATTGCGCGAGTTTGCCGCGCGGCCTGGTCGAATCGGAATTATTCGGCCACGAACGCGGCGCGTTTACTGGCGCGGTGGCCCGCAAACCGGGCCGGTTTGAGATGGCCGGAAACGGCACCATGGTGCTGGACGAAGTGGCCGCGCTCGACCTGGAGGTACAAGCTAAGCTGCTGCGGGTGCTCGAGGAGCGGACCTTCGAACGGCTGGGTGGCACCGAGAGCCTGCACCTGAACGCCCGAGTGGTGGCGCTCACCAACGCCGACCTGGAAAAGTCGGTTCGCGCCGGCCGCTTCCGCGAAGATCTTTTTTTCCGCCTCAACGTGCTGGTGCTGGCGGTGCCTCCACTGCGCGAGCGCCGCTCCGATGTTTTGCCGCTGGCGGCGTGCTTTCTGCAGCGGCTCGGTCCGGTGCACGGCCGCACCGATGCGCATCTGGACTCGGCGTCGGCGCAGCTTCTGGAAGACTATTCCTGGCCGGGCAATGTGCGCGAATTGAAAAACGCGATCGAGCATGCCCTGGTTTTTGCCGGCGATTCCACGCTTACGCCGCAGAATTTTCCGGCGATTCTCAGCGCTGCCCCGCAAGGGGCCGGCTCGCTGGCTGGCTTGCGTTCCCTGGAAGACATGGAAAAGGACGCCATCCGCGCCACCCTGGAAGCCACCCACTTCAAGATTGCCCGCAGCGCCGAAATTCTGGGAATCAGCCGCAAGACGCTGCTCGACAAACGCAAGAAATATGGCTTGATCTAGGTTATGAAGATTCGCCTGTGGATGCTGGGCAAGACGCGGCGCGAAGAAGTTCGCGTGTTACTCGATGATTATCTTGAGCGGCTGGCCCGCTACGCCAGCGTCGAAGTCACCGAAGTGCGCGATGCCCACGCGGCCGCGCAGCGCAAAATAAAATTCGAGCCTGGCACCACGGTGGTGCTGCTTGACGCGGCGGGAAAGCTCTACACCTCGCATCAGTTCGCTCTATGGATTGGCGACCTGCGCGACCGCGCCGTTCGCGAATTGGTGTTCCTATGCGGCGATGCCGAGGGATTTCCACCCGAGCTTCGCGCTGCCGCCCGCCACAAAATTTCGCTCTCCACGCTCACCATGCCGCATGAATTAGCGCGCGTGGTACTGGCGGAGCAGCTTTATCGCGCCTTCGCGATCTTGCACGGCCACCCGTACCCGAAGTAGATTAGGAACCCGAGGCCCTTGCCACACTTATGCCGCCACGAATTCAATACGATTCCAGCGCGCCCACCGCGTCAATCGAACTGATGATCACTCACCCGTTGCCCGACTACGATTTGAACGAAGTGGAAGCGCCCGTCCCTCGCGACGTTGACCCCATGCTGGCGTCGCAGGGCTTTGGCGACTTGCTGGACGAAACACGCGGAATTCTGGAGGGTGCGCTGGCCGGAGGCGGCCTGGAAATCGCCCAGCTCACCGGAGCGATCTGCCGCGATGGGCAGATTCACCGGCCCGGCATTTGGCTGGTGCTGCGGGATACCAGCAGCGCGAAAGGCGCAGCGCTATCCCCCGAGGCGCGCAACAACGTGGCCGCCATCGCCGAGACCCTTCGAACCCGCCTGGGTTTTTCCTAAACACTTCAGAGTGGGTCCGCAAACCGCGGGGAGGGTCGCGTTTTGGCTCTTCCGCTTGGCTGTTGGTTTTTAGCGCCCCGTGCTAACGGTTTAAAAGAGCTGCGGCTGCTTCCTCGGTTCGTCCAATCCAAAATGTTTGTACGCCAGCGCAGTGGCCACGCGGCCGCGCTGGGTGCGGTCGAGCAGCCCGAGCTGCATCAGGTAGGGCTCGTAGATTTCTTCGATCGCATCCTCCTCTTCACTCATCGACGCGGCAATGGTGTTCAGTCCCACCGGGCCGCCCGAATATTTCTGAATGATGGTGAGCAGCAGGTTGCGATCCACTTCATCCAGGCCGTGCTCGTCCACCCCCAGCATGGCGAGCGCTTCGCGCGCGGCTTCTACCGTTATTTTTCCTTCGGCGCGCACCTCCGCATAGTCGCGCGCACGACGCAACAGGCGATTGGCGACGCGCGGTGTGCCGCGGCTGCGCCGGGCGATTTCAGCAGCACCTTCTTCTTCGATCGCGATTCCCAGAATCCTGGCCGAGCGCAGGACGATCTTGAGCAGGTCCGCAGCGGTATAAAAGTCCAGGCGATGCACGATGCCGAACCGCGAGCGCAGCGGCGCCATCAACAACCCAGCGCGGGTGGTGGCCCCGACCAACGTGAACTTATTGAGTTGGTAGGGATGAATGCGCGCGCCCGGACCCTGCCCGATCACCAGGTCCACGCGGAAATCCTCCATCGCCGGATAGAGAATTTCCTCCAGCGCTGGCTGCAGGCGGTGAATTTCGTCGAGGAACAAAAAGTCGCTCGTCTCCAGCGAGGTAAGCACCGCGGTCAGATCGCCTTTGCGTTCGAGCAATGGTCCCGAGCTGATTTTGATCGACGATCCCATCTCGTTGGCGAGAATTTGCGCCAGCGTTGTCTTGCCCAGTCCCGGCGGACCGTACAGCAGCACGTGATCCAGCGCCTCGCCGCGCGTT
Source organism: uncultured Acidobacteriota bacterium (assembly GCA_963725655.1). GTDB lineage: Bacteria > Acidobacteriota > Terriglobia > Acidiferrales > UBA7541 > CAVRXT01. Next base: position 658,039 of record CAVRYY010000003.1, read on the forward strand.
CGCGCCGCTTCCACCGCAATGTGTAAATTTTCTTTCACGCGATCCTGGCCGATGTAATCGTCCAGCCGCTTGGGGCGTACGCTGGCGTCGACGCGCGCGTCTTCATCCAGTGCGCGGCCGGAGACGATTCGAGGATGAGGTTCGTTGGCCATGGAAATCTAAACTACCTCAAATATACCCATACGGCATTCGGACTCGAAAATCGCCTAAGCAGGTCCGGTCCAGCTCTTCATATTCCCAATTCCGCCGCATCGCTCGATGCCCTTCGAGATCGTCCCACGCGTCCACGGTAAGAAACCGCCGCGGATTCTCCAGATCCCGTCCAAGCTACGAAGTTCCGCGCGCCGCGTGCGCCGTCTTGTCCATTTTTCCGCCGGCAAGAATTTGTAGCGCGGCCCGCAGCAGCGTTTCGAAATCACGCGCGCCGCTCGAGCGTTGCGCCTCGTCCACCGTCTTTTCCACCGTTCGCGCGTCGTACCCCAGGTTCACCAGCGCGGATCCGACGTCCGATTCCAGTTCGCTCTTGGTCACCGGCCGGGCGCTTCCGCTTCCGCCGCTATCCAGCGCGGTCACCTTATCGCGTAACTCCAGCACGATGCGCTCGGCAATTTTTCGTCCGATGCCGGGGATGCTTACCAGTTGGACCAGGTCTCCCTTGCGGATCGCCGGCGCCAGCTGTTCCACGCCCATTCCGGACAATATTTTTAGCGCCAGGTTCGGCCCCACCCCGGAAACGGAAATCAGCATTTCGAAACACTGTTTTTCGCGGGAGGTGAAGAACCCATACAGCGCCAGCTGATCTTCGCGCACATGGGTGTGAATCAATAGGGTCGCTTCGCCGTGCAGCGATCCCAAAGCGCCGAAAGTGGACAACGGAACGCTCACCTGGTAGCCGACGCCACCGACGTCGAGCACCACCTGGTTTGGATTCTTCTCAATCAGCTTGCCGCGCAGAAGGGCAATCATCCGAGCGATTATTCATGACCGCTTCCAGAGTGTCAACGCGGGCACTGGGAGGCCGGCGCTAAGCGAGTGTAATTCGTTGGTTACTGTCCGAAATTCGGAATACGTCTCAGAAACGGACAAGCAAAAACTGTCATTTTCCGTATATGGGAAATCGCTGTCCGCTCGTGGGAATCTCCACGCGGATGCGAATAAATTATCGAAGAAATTCAAGCCAACGAAACATTCGCCGACCTCGTTACGTATCTTGTTTTGGAAATCACAAAAGTTGCTCTCCATCGCCGAGCAGCAACGTCCAAGCAATATGCGGGATGGCTACTGCGAGGAAGTGATTTCCGATTTTGCAGTAAACGTCTCAAGGGGCGAGGACGGAATTTACTTCACCAATGCACATAAGGAGGAAGTCCGATGTCTCGTCGTAATCTCTTTACCATAGTGGTAGCAGCCGTAGTGCTCGCCGGAATTCCGGCAATTAGCAGCGCACCCGCGTTCGCCGCGCCGAAATCGGCCAACGCTAAATCTACCTTCAAGGGCTCGGTCGAACTCTTGCACGATTCAACTCTCGCCGGCAAAGCCGTCAACAAGGGCACCTACACGGTGCAAGCAGACGAGTCTAAAATTACGCTGCTCTCCCACGGAAAGGTGGTTGCCGAAGCCCCAGCGCAGTGGAAGGACGACAAGGGCAAGGCGTCCGCGGACAATGTCATCACCGATTCAGGAGCGATCAGGGAAATCCGCTTCGGCGGAAAAACGCGCTACCTCAGCATTCAAAACTGAATCGCCTTTAGGTCTCAAGCAAAAAAAAGCAGCGGGCATTCTCGTGGCTCTGCGCTGGGGTATGCCCGTTTTGCTTTCTTCGAGGTCCCTGCGGTCAGTTCAGTCCCGCCGCCACTTCAGCCCGGCGGTCACTTTAGCAACGATCGAATGATTGTCGAGCTGAGGTCCACTGTGGCGGCGAAGGTAGCCGATTTACTTCACGCCGTCGATTAGATCGATGGAATCAATCACCCCGATGATCGCGGCATCAATCGGGGAATTGGGCCGGCCCATCGCGGTCATGGCCGAAAATCCGTCCGACGAAAACAGCACCTGGTCGCCGATTCCCGCATCCACCGCATCCACGGCAATCATCACCTCGCCGCGGTCGGATCCGTCGAGATTGAGCGGCTGAACCACCAGAAGTTTGCATCCCTCGTGCGAGGGCGCCTTCTGCGTGGCGACCACATCGCCGATGACTCGCCCGATTAACATTCCGCTGTCATTTTATTTCGCAGCCTTATCGGTTAGCGTTTAGCTGAGTTTTGCCGCAGAAGGAATATTCACCGCATCCACGATGCCGACGATGGTTGTTTCCGTGGGGACCGGCGCCTTGCCAAATGGAAAGCCCGCTTCCCGGCCGCGGCACCAGTAAACGGTCTCGCCCGCCCCCGCGCCAACCGAATCGAGCGCCACGATCACCCGCCCTTTTTCCCGGCCGTGGCGATCGAGCGGCTGAACCAGCAGCAGTCTTTGTCCGTGCAAAGCAGGATCTTTCATCGTGCTGACCACATTGCCGATCACGCGTCCGAGAATCATGCGCGGATAGTCCTCACGGCCGCTTACTTGTTCCCGCGCGCGGCAGCCAGGTCAGCCTCGTGCAGCGCATCGAGCGTCACCGAATCAACGATGCCTACGATCGCCGCGTCCACCGGTCGGTCCTTGCAGTCCCCTGCCATGCGCGCGGAGCTGCCGGAAACAACCAGCACCGTCTCGCGAAAGCCCGCCGCAACGGTATCAACAGCCACCAGGTAGCCGGATTCGTCCACGCCTTCTGGCGTAACCGGTTTCACGATAAGCAGGGTTTTGCCCTCGAGGCGCGGGTCTTTACGACTGGAAACAACGGTGCCGACGATGCGAGCAAGTATCATGATCGAAGTTGCGAGACAGCCCCGCGGGGCGGAAATCCAAATATCAACCAACGATAAACGACGGAGGCTCACCGCCGCCTTCGGGCTGGAGAGGCGTCAGTCCCGTGAGCGGTGCGCCCCGTGGCGTGCGCAACGCTCGCGAATCGCCGAGCCTACTTGGCTGAGCCGGCCATCGCGGACTTGCCGATTGGCAGCACGTCTTCCAGCGATTGGTGCGGCCGGGGAATCACGTGGACAGCGATCAATTCACCTACGCGCCGGGCCGCAGCTGCTCCCGCGTCGGTGGCTGCTTTTACCGCCGCTACGTCGCCGCGGACCATCGCGGTCACGTATCCCGAGCCGATTTTTTCCCAACCAACCAGGGTTACCTTGGCCGCCTTCACCATCGCGTCCGAGGCTTCGATCATCGCGATCAAGCCGCGTGTTTCGATCATTCCAAGTGCTTCACCCATGCTGTATCCTCCGCGCGCACCGCTCTAAATCCTGGATCTCCGCGTGAACGCTTCTCGTTCTGATTCTCACACTCTAACGCTGTGCGCGATCTCGGCGCACGGCCTCTTCCACCAACGTTTCCAGTTCACGCCGTGAGATTGTTACTTGGTCGGTCTGTCCAGGCTCGGCCGTCACCGGACAGTCCGGACGGTAGGTCGCGGCCGTCTGCAAGCCATACCGCGCACGCGCCGCGAGCAATTTTTCCACATCCCCGCCGGAAAGCAAGACTTGTTTCCCGAGAAGCTCGGTTACCAGGGAAACTCGGGCGTAGTGCTCGGTGGTATCCATCCGGAAGAAAGCCGTGAGCAGGTCCTGGCCGTAGGTTACCACCCCGTGATTGGCCATCAGAATCGCGTCGTAATGCTGCACCAGCGGCTCGATCGCCTCGGTCAGTTCCGGGGTCCCGGGCGTGCCATAGGGCGCTACCGGCACGCAGCCCAGCGCCAGCACCGCCTCGCTCAGCAGCGCTTTGTTGAGCGGCACGCCCGCAGCCGCATAGCCGGTAGACACCAGCGGATGCGCGTGGCAAATCGCGTTGATATCCGGGCGCCGGCGATATACCAGCAAATGCATCGCCAGCTCCGACGATGGATTGCGCCGCCCGTTCAGTTTCTTGCCCGCCATGTCGGTGATCACCAGGTCGTCTGGCGTCATCATGCCCTTACTGATGGCGGTGGGCGAAGTGAGGATGCGGCGGGAATCCAGCCGCAGCGAAATGTTGCCGTCGGTGGACGCAGCGAACCCGCGGTCAAGAATCCAGCGGCCCACGATGCAAATATCGCGGCGGTGTTCGTCCTCGGACTTCAGCGCTCCGGGAGAAATCGATTCCGGAAACAGGTTTGCCTCCACCGCTCCCCAAGGCACCGCACGTCATAGCGGCGCCCGGAGCACGGTTTCGAGCGAAACCGGCAAATCCGGGCCTGCCAAGGAGGGCAAGCCCGAAATGTTAACAGGTCTTTAGGCGTAAATCCCGCGAACCTTCAATACCCGGGCCACTCGATCGATGGCCACCATGTACGCAGCGGTTCGATTATTCACTTTGTGAACCTCGGCGTAGTGGATGATTTCGTCGAACGCGCGCTCCAGCACGTCCTGCAGCCGCTCGTTCACTTCGCTTTCTCGCCAGAAAAAGCCCTGGCGATCCTGCACCCACTCGAAATAGCTCACCGTGACGCCGCCGGCGTTGCCCAGAATATCCGGAATCACGAATATTTCCTTTCGATCGATAATCGAATCGGCGTGGGACGTGGTGGGCCCATTGGCGCCTTCGCAGAGAATGCGGCAATTCACGCCCTCTGCATTTTCCGTGGTGATCTGATTCTCGGTCGCGGCGGGCACCAGGATCTCGCACGGATTGAAAAGGATCTGATGCGAGCTCATTTTTGTGCCGCCGGCAGGGAAATCCGGCAGCGGCTTCTTTTGGGTGTAAACCCAGTCAATCAGCTTGGGGATGTCGTCGAATCCCTTTTCATTCAGCAGCCCGCCGTGAATGTCGGCGACGCCGATAATTTTGTAGCCGGCTTGCTGCATCAGCATGGCCGCCATCGAGCCCACGTTGCCGAATCCTTGGATGATCACGCGGCAGTTCTCGCGCTTCATCCCCAATTTGGCCAGCGCTTTGTCGCAATTGATCAGCACGCCGCGGCCGGTCGCCTCTTTGCGTCCTTGCGAGCCGCCAATGTCCAGCGGCTTGCCGGTCACCACCGCGGTGGTCGCTTGCCGAACGTGCATGGCGTAGGTGTCCAGCACCCACGCCATGGTCTGCTCGTTGGTGCCGATGTCGGGCGCCGGAATGTCGCGCTCCGGCCCCAGCCAGTCGCTTAGCTCGGCGGTGTAACGGCGGGTGATCCGCTCGAGTTCGTTTTTCGATAATTTGGTTGGGTCGCAGATCACCCCGCCCTTGGCGCCGCCGAACGGGATATTCACCACCGCGCACTTCCAGGTCATCCAGGAAGCCAGCGCCCGCACCTCGTTGAGCGAAACGTCGGGCGAGAAGCGGATTCCGCCTTTCCCCGGCCCGCGAACCGCCGAGTGCAGCACGCGGTACCCGGTGAAAACTTGCAGATGCCCGCTATCGAGCATCACCGGAATGTACACAGTGATTTCTTTGCTCGGGTACTGCAGGAAGCGATAGATGTCCTGCTCCAGGCCGAGGCGCTGCGCGGCGATTTCGAAACGAGCCTCAGCCGATGCGTATACGTTCAATTCATCTTGGGGTACGGGAGCCATTAAATCCTCCGGAATCGGCGCTCAGTCTGGCGGATCGGTGGAAGTTTCGTTCGTGTGCAAGCAGCGGACCATATGCGACCTGATCTCACGATGGGCATCGAAAGGCCGTCGGCCAGTATACGAAGCGGCGCTAGCAGGCGCAAGGAGGGTGTTTCTTCCCTGTATCGTTCACTGCTACCGCGTCGCTTATCCCGCTTGGCGATCGTATGATCAGGATGCGGCCCATTAGAAACGCGAACCAATCGCCGCGATATAGGAACTCTGGAAGGCGATGAGCGAGAAAAACACTCCGGCAGGTATCCAGGTCAACAACAACGACGGGGCCGCGATCTTCACCGTCCGCGTACAACCTCGCGCCAGCCGCGACGAACTCGCTGGGGTGATCGCTGGCGCCATGAAAGTGCGGTTGCGCGCCCCGGCTCTGGAGAACCGCGCAAACGACGCACTGGTAGAATTCCTCGCGGACCTTTTCGGAATGACCAAATCAGCGGTCACAATCCTAAGCGGCCATCGGAGTCGCATAAAACGGGTCGAAGTGCGAGGTGTGACGGAACAACAAATTCTCAACCGGCTGGCAGGCGCCAGCAAACATCCAGCTAACTAACGGGAACGGGAGTAAAGGTATTGATCGAGCAGGAGCACGAGCGCGGCTACTTCGAAGTTACGAATTCCTTGATCAGCAGGCTGGCCAGGCGCTCTGGATCGTGCCGCACCACACCATGCTGGTGCAGCAAATCGCCGGTTATCGCGGTCAGCCCCATGTCCCGCAGTTCGTCCAGCGACGGACGCACCGGTTCAGCGCCTTGCGCCCGGTAGCGGCGGATAATTCGTGGCGAAACCGGGGCGCGGCTCACCACCACCGCGTCAAAAAGTTTACGTTCGGCGTGCGCATCAATCGCCCGAACGTGATCGGCCACCGAGTAGCCCTGCGTCTCGCCGGGCTGGGTCATCAGATTGGCAATGTAGACGCGTGTGGCTCGCGAGTGCGCGATCACTTCCACCACTTCGTCCACCAGGAAATTGGGAATCAGGCTGGTGTACAGCGAGCCCGGACCCACCAATATCAAATCGGCGCGGCGGATCGCGGTCAAAACTTCCTTCAGCGGGCGAACGCGGCGGGGAACCAGGCGCACACGTTCGATGCGCCGGCGCGAGCGGGAAATTTTCGTTTCTCCCGCCACCACCTTCCCGCCTTCCAGTTCCGCCTCCAGCGTTACATTCTGCGCGGTGGAGGGAAATATCCTGCCGCGAATGGCCAGAACGCCCGAAGATAGCCTCACCGCCTCCGGAAAATCTCCGGTTACATTGGTCAACGCGGTGAGGAAGAGATTTCCAAACGTGTGGCCGCCCAGGCTCGGCCCGGCGGGAAAGCGATATTGGAAGAGGCGGCTGAGCAGGTATTCGTCGTCGGAAAGCGCAACCATGCAGTTGCGAATATCACCGGGAGGAAGGACGCGGTATTCACGCCGCAGGCGGCCTGAGCTGCCCCCATCGTCGGTTACCGTCACCACCGCTGCCAAATCCGAAATGGGGCGCTTGGCGCGGTTCTGAGGGCCCTGCGCGACGTATTCCTTCAGTCCCCGCAGCAATGTGGATAGACCCGTGCCGCCACCTAAGGCCACCACGCGAACGGGGCGGGCGTGTTTCTGGCTAACCTTTGTCACGGGTAGGTGTTAGGTGCTGGCAGAGCTTTCGCGTTCAGGGTACAGGAGTTCGGTAAAGCGCGGATCTTCCTGCAGGAACGAGAAATCCTCGTCGTTACGCGCGTGATACCGGTTTTCCGGTCGCAGTTGGATCGCCAACTGCAAATTCTGAATCGCCGATTCCGCTTCGCCGGTCAGGCAGTCCAGCACCGCCATCGCGTAGACCACGTGGTCGGCCTTCGGCGACGCTTTCCGCGCCCGGTCCAGATGCTCCCGAGCTTCGTCCCAGCGCCCCAGATTCATCATCGCCACGCCATGGGTGTAATGGTCCTCGGCGGTACGGATCACCGGGGCCGGTGGGCGAGTAATGCGCTGCTCGCACACTCGGATGTGCATCCCCGCGCGGTCGGCCAGCTCCTTGCTCGGGCCCTTGACCACCGCCTCAAGCAAGAGCATTGCTTTGTGAAACTTCTGTTGCTGGAAGAGTCGCAGAGCTTCTTCGTATTGCTTTAACTGTTGCTGAGTGGCCACGTCGGGCTTCTCGATGGGGGTCTTTGCAACCCCGGTTTTAGATGCTAAAGTCTTCTCTTTCATAACTTTAGATCTGGAGCGGGAAGGTGGTGCCGCTTGCACTCGCCGCTTAGCTGCTTTGTTGCGCGGTGCCATCAATGCGCAACATAACAAAGTTTTTACGCCGCGTCAACGCGCGCCGCAAAACCTCGCCCAAACCGCCCGAAGTGGCATTGTCAACTTTGCGCCACAATCTGGTGGGTGCGTTGGCCTGGGGAGCAGCCCTGTGCTATAAACAAAAGGGAATAAATACTGAGGAATCTGTGCCGTTCATAAACTTTCCTGCCAGAGAAATCAACTGCAAATTGGTCTACTACGGCCCGGGTCTTGGTGGCAAGACCGCCAATCTGCAGTGGATTTACGACCACACTGGTGCCAACCAGAAGGGCAAGATGGTGTCCCTGGCCACCGAGACCGACCGCACCCTTTTCTTTGATTTTCTCCCCCTCGATCTGGGTACCGTCCGCGGATTCAAGACCCGCTTTCACCTTTACACTGTTCCCGGCCAGGTATTCTACGAAGCCAGCCGCCGCCTGATTTTGAAAGGCGCGGATGGAGTGGTGTTCGTCGCGGATTCGCAGGCCGAAAGAATTGACGCCAACCTCGAAACGCTCGATAACCTCCGCGAGCACCTGAAAGACCACAACCTTAATTTCGATACCATCCCGTACGTCTTGCAACTTAACAAGCGCGACCTGCCCAACATCATGACCCCGGATGAATTGAAGAAGCAGTTGATGGTGAAGGGCGAGCCGGTTACCGAAGGCGTCGCTATCACTGGGCAGGGCGTGTTCGATACGTTGAAGGAAGTGGCCAAGCTGGTGCTGGCTGATTTGAAGAAAAATTCCTAATATCCCGTTCTTTCTCCGCTCCGCTACAAAATCCCGCTGGCCGCTGTTGCCAAACTTAGTGCGCCCCCGCCGCCGGCTGCACGAATGCCTCCAGTGCGGTGGTCTCATCTTCAAACGTCGGAATCGAACGAATCAAGCGAGTCAATTCGAGAACGTGCCGGACGTTGCCGCTGGGCCGCAATAATTTCAGCGCGCCGCCGGAACGCTCCAGGGAAACAAATGCGCGAACCAATGCGCTGAGGCCGGTGCTGTCGATCTGCGATACCAGCGCCAGATTGACCAGCACTTTGCGGTTGCCCTCGGCCAAATGCCTTTGCAGCTCACGAGTCATCGACTCGGAGCTCTCACCAATCGTCGCGCGTCCCGTGACATCCAGGATGGCCACATCACCCGCTCGGCGGGCTGTAATTTGGAGGCCCACGTTCTGTCCCTCCAGCACCGGTAACATACTTAGGCGTTCCGCCGGCTGAGATTTTGGATCGGGGGCATTATACTCCGGTTCGATTTGGTACATAGCTGGTGATTGCGCGATGGCCCGGTCGCGGCCGAGTGGAGCCAGAAAAGCGCTAAGTCCTTAGATATTAAGGAGGTCGTGATGGGGTCACGACCTCCCGGGGTGGAGGGGGGATTTATAAGTGAAGAACCTTGACTTGTGTTTCTGTTAGCTTTCAGTTCACCAACCTTTTGGTTGGAGTCAAACAGTACCCGGGAAATAACACACGAAGTGCAGACGTGTCAACCGGATTTGGCAGCGGATCGTCCGCGGGCCGACTGCAGCGATTCCCAAACCTTCCGTCCCAGGTCGCGAGGGGTGTAGGGTTTGTGCAAAAACGACGCGGCGGGATGATCGATTTTGGTGAGCAGGGCCGGATCGGTGCTGTAGCCACTGGCAAAAATCACCGGCAAATCGGTGATTTCAATCGCCATCCGCAAATAGGCTTCCGGACCGCTGAGTTTCGGCAGCACCACGTCGAGCACCGCCAATGCGATTTCGCCCTGATGCGCGCGAAACTCAGTGAGCGCCTCCTCCCCGTCGCGTGCCACCAGCACTTGATAACCCAGGCCGGTGAGCGTTTCGTGGGCGATGTCGCGCAGGCCCTCGTGGTCCTCCGCTAAGAGAATTGTTTCGCTTCCGCCAAGGACCGGTTGTTCGAGCGTTTTTTTTACCACCGGCGGCGGCGCCGACTTGCTTGCTGGGAGATAAATCCGAAACGTGGTGCCGCGCCCCAGCTCGCTCTCGACGTGCACGAACCCTCCGTGCTGTTTCACCACGCCGTAAACCGTCGCCAACCCCAGGCCCGTTCCCTTTCCCGTTTCCTTGGTGGTGAAGAACGGTTCGAAGATGCGGTCCAGAGTTACCGCGTCCATCCCGCTGCCGCTATCGGATACCGACAACAATACGAACTTCCCAGGGTGTGCCTGCGGACGGAATCGGCAGAATTCCGCACCAATCTCGACGTTGCTCGTCTCGATCGCCAGCCGCCCGCCGCCCGGCATGGCGTCCCGGGAATTCAAGCACAGATTCATCAGAATCTGTTCCACCTGCGTCGGGTCGGCGCGCACGCTGGCCAGGTCCGGAGCGAATTGAGTTCGCACCTCGATATTGCTGCCAATCACTTTTTCGAGCAGGCTCAGGGTCTCCGCGGCGAAGTGATTCAAATCCATGTCGCGAGGCTCCAGCACTTGGCGGCGCGCGAAGGCCAACAATTGGCGAGTGAGCGCGGCGGCGCGTTGGGCTTGTTGCCGAATTTTGTCGAAGTGGCGTTGCAGCCGGCTCTGCGCTTCGCTTTCGTCCCGGCCTAACTCCGCCCACCCGAGAATCGCTCCAATCATGTTGTTGAAATCGTGAGCAATTCCACCGGCGAGCTGCCCGATGGCTTCGAACTTTTGAGCCTCGAGCAGCTGTTTGGCCAGCACTCGTTTTTCGGTAACGTCTTCCGCCAGAGTTTCAAAATATTCACAGCGGCCCGCCTCCCGGGACAATCGCGAATTCAAGCGAACGCAGATGATGCTGCCGTCTTTTTTTCTCCATTCTACTTCCACGTCGGCGCGTCCCTCTCGCGCCTGCTGCACCAGGTTCAGCCGATCCTGCGGATTGCGAAACACGTCCGGCCAGTGGGTTTGCTTCAAGTCTCCCACCGAATCATAGGAGAGCATCGCGATCAGCGCGGGATTCGCGTCGATCAAGTGGCCGGCCTCGTCCACCTGGTAGACGCCAAAGGGAGCGTTTTGCATCAGGCTTCGATAGCGCTCCTCGCTTTCGCGTAGAGCTTCCAGGCTTCGCTTTCTCTCCGTGACGTCCTGCGCGATTACCAACATCCCGGGGCGGCCGCCAAAAACCAGCGGATTCGAGCCCATCTCCACATCGATCTCCGATCCATCGTTCAATCGATGGCGCCCGGCCCACGGGGCATGTTCCGAGCGGCTGCTGGGAAAGGATTCCATTGCCGGCGCCGCTGCTACCGAGCTCTGAATTTCCGGAGTCCGCATGGCCAGGAATTCCGCGCGGGAGTAGCCGTAGTGCACCACCGCCGCGTCATTCACCTCCAGAAAGCACAGAGTCTCCAGGTCGAATACCCACATCGGGATGGGATTGGCCGCAAACATCAGCCGGAAGCTTTCTTCGCTGTCACGAAGGGCCTGTTCCGCGGTGGTGCTCTGGCTCCGCAGTTCCTTTTCTTCCAGCGCGTGGCGAATGGCCACCGGCAGCCGCGCCAATTGATGCTTCAGCACGTAGTCGCTAACGCCCCGCCGCAAGCATTCAACGGCCAGTTCTTCGCCCAGCGTGCCGGTCACCAGGATGACCGGCGCTTCTACACGGAGCGCCCGCACCACTACCAGGGCGTCGAGTCCGGTCCAGTTTGGAAGGCGGTAGTCGGAGAGAATGATGTCGAAGGCTTCACTCCGCAGGCGGCTCTTCACCTCTTCGGCGGTGGACGCGACGGAACGCCGGAAATTCAATCCGGACTTCTTCAGTTCGCGGTCACACAACTCCAGGTCGGCGGAATCGTGCTCGATGTGGAGAATGCGAATTTCCCGGGAATCGAGGGACAAGCCCGGATATCCGGCGGCTGCCGGCGTGCGCGTTCGCCAGCGGTCGGCCGATAGAATGTCTTGCGCATGTCGTCGTGCGTCATGCATCGAGCGGGTGTCCTCCGGAGCCTTATGCGCCGTGCGCCATACGCTGCACGGCGGATCGCTGTGCCGCTCACCGATGCGGCGGCGAAAGGGTGAAATAGAAACACGCCCCTTCGCCGGGCGCAGCGTGATACCACAGCTTTCCCCCGTGACGGCGAACGATCCGATGCGCGGTGGCCAGCCCGACGCCGATCCCGGTAAAGCCCTGATCCGCGTGTAGCCGCTGAAATACTCCAAAGAGCCTATCGGCATATTTCGGATCGAAGCCAACGCCATTGTCCTTAACGAAGAAACCAACTTCGTCGTTGCTGTCGGTGGTGCCAATAGTCACCACTGCCCGCGGCTCCAGCCGCGTAAATTGGAAGGCGTTCGAAAGCAACTGTTCCCATAAGATCTTGATCATTTCAGGATCGCACTCCACACGCGGCAGCGTTTGGACGTTCCACTCGATCTGGCGGCCGGCCGGCGTCGTTTGAACGATTCCGTCGATAATCCCTCGCACCAGCGTTCCCAAATCGGTGCGCTGCAGATCCATGCGCTGCTGCGTGAGCTGCGCCACACCCAACAGACCCTCTACGAGTCGCTGCAGCTCTTTCGCGCCCTCAGCGATCCGCTCCAGATATTGCCGCATTTCAGCGGGAGCCACGTTCCCGTAGTCTTCGAGCACAATTCCAGCAAAACCGTGGATATGCCGAATCGGCGCGCGCAAATCGTGCGACACTGAATAGAGGAGTGATTTCAGTTCCTCCTTCAGTGTTTCAATTTCGGCGCCCTGCTCTCTTAGTTTCCGCTCATAGTTCACCTGCGCATCGCCCGACTCTTCGGACAAGCTTGCAGGATTGCCCACTGCATCTTCGTGCCGGTTGGATTCATCGACGGTGAGTTCTCTAAAATTTTGCATCTTTCCGGGCCCCGGACCCGGCGCACGGCAGATCATTCCGCGGCGCGCAGGCGGACGGGCAGCAGCGCACGCACCGAGCGGAGTCGTAATCCTTATCGGCCTTCTAGGCGGGATGAGTAGTGCGACTCGAGGTGCGAACGCGGGGAATCCGTCTGAAATATGGTTGATGAGTGGAAGCTAAGGAAGATGATCCGCCGCGCTACTGTTTGGCGGCAGGCTCGGCGAGCGGGTGTGAAACGCAATAATCGGTGAGGCTGGCGGTGAGCTGATCGATTCCCGCGTGCACGTTGCGATTGAAGGCCTCAATGATGGCGGGGACCGTCTTTTCATTCACCGGCTCGTCGTGAGTGTAGGAACCGTTCCACACGGTGGTGCCGGTTTTGCGATCGAATAACTCGAGCTCGATCGAAAAGCGCGCTACCAGCGGAGAGGCGTCGATTTCGTCCAGCGAGATAAGGTGTCCGCGTACGATGTATTCACCCACCGCGTCGCTACCCATGGGTTGAACGGTGCGAAAACGCCCGCCGGAGCGCAGCGTCTGCAAAACCACCGCCTCCATCATATCGATCGGCGTTTCCACCCAGCGCTGTGACTCGTACAGTCCCAACTCGCCGGATCCATTGCCGAAGACCACCCGATCGTCGCGATAGAGGTGCGAGCCGGTAACCCGGCCGACCAGTATGGTTACCGGGATCGGATTAGCGTTTGGCGCAGGCGGCGCGGCCGGGCGTTCCAGGCTGTAGTAGCGCATCGGGCGGATCGGTCCGCCGCAACTCAAACACGCGATCATCGCCGCGACCGAGAGGAGAATGCCAAGTGCCTGACCGATAGAAGCAAATTGGGATCGAGTAGTCATGATCGTTAATCTTTCGGCATTTCACCAGGAACATGCGGACGCAAAGAAGGCGTCCGGATTAATACAGCGGGATGCGATTTTATTTCGTCGGTGAACGCTTTCAGGTTTTCGGTAATGTGGCGCATATTGTCCAAGAGCTCGTCGATGTTCTCGTCGTTGGAAGTGAGGGTGCGATCCAGTTGGTCGGTGACCGAGGCAGCCGAGGTCAGCGTTGCTCTTAATTGAATAATTGCCTGGCGAATGTCGGGACGGTTCTCGCCAATGGTCGAATCCAGATGTGAAATTGTGTCGTTGGCCTGAGCAGCGGTCTTTTTAAAATCATCGAGCAAGGCAGGGAGTTTGGCGCTGGATTCGTCGATATGCCCCAGAGTGGAACGGACCTGGGGGCGATCTTCAGCGAGCATTCCATTGAGATTCGCAAGGCTGGCGGCCACGTTCGCGCGGTTCTGGTCGCCGATCAAGTCATTGACGCGAGCGATAGTCACTTGCAGTTCGGTTACCCGCGAATTCAGATTCTGCAACAACGCGGAGGCTTGCGGCGCCATCGCACTGAGTTTGTCGCTCAGCTCGTCGAATCCGGAGTAAGGGGCGGCAGGTAGCACGTATCCGGACGGGGCGCGCGGCGCGGCCTGAGTTCCCGGAATAATTCCCAGATAATTGTCGCCCAGTGCGCCGACCGATGCGATCTTCAAGCGGCTGTCCGTTTTCACGGGGATATCCGAGTGCACTCGGAATACGACCTCGATGCGGGTGATGTCCTTGGGATCGCTGTGAACTTCCGCCACATGGCCGATCGGCGGCCCGCCGGCGTAGCGGACGTCGGAGCCCGGCGCCAACCCACCTGCATTGTTCAAGTAGGTGCGATAGGTCGGCTGGCCATGATCGAAAAGACCGGTCAAATAAAAAAGTGTAAAGATCAGGAGGCCGGTAGCCACCAGGACAAACAACCCGACCATCGCGCGTTCGCGTCTCGCGTCCACTTGATCCTTTGAAACTGCCGCTCTAAACCGGTCGAAAAGCCGGGTTGCGACTACCCGAGGGCGCGCAGTATATCACGGCATCCGGCCCGTGAGGCGTGCCGTAAAGCACTTCGTTTGGCGGCTTTGCGATCTCTTTGGGAGCGCTCGAACCGCCAGCGTCATGAATTCGTTCCCTGTTGATGAAACGCGACAGTGACTTTTGATTTGTGCCGGGATTCGGCGAAATCTCGTCCTTTAGAATCAAGCACATAAGCGGGGGTATGCTGGCGGTGTTGCGAATTAGAAATCGGCTGCCCTGGGCATGATTCCGGGGCTCCGGCAGAAGCGCTAATCGCCGTTCGATCATGGAAATGGGTCGCACGCATTCCATTGGGACCATAGCACCCAGCGGTGTGCATATGAACGAATCGCTCCGGTAAGGCCGCAGTGGCGTCAAATGTCGATCCCGCCGGTCAGGCGATCGAAATAAGTGGCGTCTTCGACGGTTTCGTCGTTGGGGACGCGATCGAGGAATTGACGCACCCGAGGCACGGTGCTGGCTTGCAATTCTTCCTTGGAGCCGACGGCGATGACGTTGCCGCGATCAATGAGCATCATGCGATCGGCGATGAGGTAAGCGCTCGCGAGTTCGTGGGTGACCACTACGATGGTCATTTTGAACGCTTTGTGGAGCTTAAGGATTAAATCGTCGATGCCAGCGGCCACGATGGGATCGAGGCCGGCGGAAGGCTCGTCGAAAAACAGAATTTCCGGATCCATGGCCAGCGCCCGCGCGATGGCGGCACGTTTTTTCATGCCGCCGCTGAGCTGAGCGGGCATGTAGTCTTCATACCCGGCGAGGCCCACTTCTTCGAGTTTCAAGCGGACCATGATTTCGATGGTGGAGTCGTCCAGGGCGGTGTGTTCCTGAAGAGGGAGTGCGACGTTTTCGCCGACAGTCATCGAGCCGAAAAGAGCGCCGCTTTGAAACGACACTCCGATTTTTTTGCGGAGGTCGTTGGCATCATGTTTCGACATCGAGCAGAACTCCTGGCCGTGCAGCCAGATTTCCCCGCTGGTGGGCTTTTCGAGGCCGATCAAAGTACGCAGTAAGGTGCTTTTTCCCGACCCGGATCCGCCCAGCACCACCATGGTCTCGCCCGCCTTCACTTCGAAACTAATCCCGTGCAGCACCTCGCGGCCATCGTAGCCGACGTGCAGATCGCGAACCTTAATGGCGATCCCGTCGGTCATGCGCACGGGTTCAGTGAGCGGTTTTGGTTCGTGGTGCAACATTTTTTGTCAGCGCGGCGCTGTGAAATAAAAGATCAGGGTAAATACCAGATCCACCGCGATCACCATAAAAATCGAATTCACCACCGCGGTAGTGGTGGATCGGCCCACATCCTCCGCGCCCAGTCCGGTGGCCAAGCCTTCCCGGCAGCCGACCGCGGCAATGGTGATGCCAAACATGATGCTCTTGATTAAACCGGTAACCACGTCGCGCAGCACCAGCGCATTCAACGAGGCGTGGAAGTAGGTGCTGAGCGTGAATCCGGCCGAGGACACGCCAAATATTGATCCGCCCACAATTCCCATGAAATCGCCCCAGGTGGTGAGGCACGGCAGCATGATGGCCATGGCGAGGAATTTGGGAGCAACTAGAAACGGCACTGGATCGAGGGCCATGGTCTGCAGGGCGTCGATCTCTTCATTCACTTTCATGGTGCCGATTTCGGCGGCAAACGCGGAACCGGACCGGCCGATCACCACGATCGCGGTCATCAGCGGACCCAGCTCGCGGGTCATGGAAACGGCTACCGCGGAGGCGGTCAATCCCAGCGCGCCAAATCGCCGCAGTTCGTAGGCGGACTGCAGAGCGAAAATGACCCCGATAAAAAAGGTGATCAGCGAGACGATGGGCAGGGCTTCCACTCCCACGGCCATGGCTTGATGGATGGAGCGGGCAGTGCTGAGCTTGCGGCCCTGTAGCGGCGCCACCACTACCGCGCGAATGGCTCGCGCGCTGAGGACCGCCAAATCGCCCACGTAGGCGAATCCATTTATAGTCGCTGTTCCGACGGCTTCAGATATGGACATGAATGGTTACCAGAAAAAAGCGCCTCGAGGCGGTATCCCCTGCGCGCTAGCCCTCCGCTGGTTTGCCGGCCAACGCGCCTTCTTCGGTATCGTGCACTTCGAAGACGTTGATCAGGCGCGTCAGCTCGAGCACTTCCCGCGCCACCACGCTCAGGCCATATAGCGCCAGAGCTTTGTTGAGTTCTCTGGAAACTTTAAGGCCTTCGACCAGAGACGCGACCCCCGCCGAATCGATATACCGCACCCCGCGTAAATTCACCACCACCCGCGTGGATTCACCGTCCTTCAGTGTGGTGATAACCGCATTACGAAATTCTGGGGAACTGTACAACGTAATGTCGCCGATTACATCGACGATGGTGGCGCTGCCCGACATTCTGGTCGTTATTTGCATGGTAGCCTGTTTGAGGTCGAAACTGCTCCGCCCGAGGATACAAGGAGTCGCATCCGGAGCAAAGAGCGAAGAACTGGTAGCCGAGAGTTAGGAAACTAGTAGTCAGGAAAAGGCCGGCGCACCAACCAGGCGCCTCAAGGCGTTCGAAACGCGTTTGGGGTGCCGGGCAGTGCTGTAGCGGCCTGAGGCGCAAACCCTGAGAGCCCCGGACGGACCCGGCAGCCTAGCTCCGCTTGTCCATCGGAACGTAGCCGCGCTTATCCGAACCGAGATAAATCTGGCGGGGGCGCGAAATCTTCTGCTCGCTGTCGGCAAGCATTTCCACCCACTGCGCGATCCAGCCGGAGGTGCGCGCAATCGCAAACAGCACCGGGAACATGGTGACCGGGAAGCCCATCGACTGATAAATGAGCCCGGTATAGAAATCCACGTTGGGATACAGGCGGCGGGTGACGAAGTAATCGTCGTTGAGCGCGATCTTCTCGCACTCCAGGGCGATGTCGATCATCGGGTTGCGGCCCATGATGTCGAATACTTCGTAGGCAATTTTTTTCACGATGCGGGCGCGCGGATCGTAGTTCTTATAAACCCGGTGACCGAAGCCCATCAATTTCTTTTCGCCGTTTTTCACGTGCTTGATGAACTCTGGCACCCGATCCACTGAGCCGATTTCCACCAGCATGCGCAGCACCGCTTCGTTGGCGCCGCCATGCAGCGGTCCGTAGAGCGCGGCGGTGGCTGCGGCGATCGCGGAGTAAGGATCCACATCCGAACTGCCCACGCCGCGCATCGCGCTGGTCGAGCAGTTCTGCTCGTGGTCGGCGTGCAGGATGAACAAAACATCCAGAGCGCGTTCCAGCGCCGGGTCGGTGCGGTGTTTATCGGTTCCCTGGAAAAGCATGTTCAGAAAATTGCCAGCGTAGCTGAGGTTGGGGTCGGCAGCGACGTACGGCTTACCGAGGCTGTTACGGTGCGCGAATGCCGCCAGGATCGGCGTCTGGCCAATCAACCGGAAGGTTTGCTCGCGACGCGAGTTGGCATCGAAAATATTCTTGGCGTCGGGATACAGGGTGGAGAGAGCGGCTACCGAAGAGACCAGCATGCCCATGGGATGGGCATCGGGATGAAAACTTTCCAGCAATTTCCTGATGCTGTTGTCGACGGCCAGGTGGCGGCTGATATTGGCGGTCCACTCCTTCAGCTGGGCAGCGGTAGGAAGCTCGCCGTACATCAATAGGTACGCAGTTTCAAGGTAAGTGCTCTTCTCGGCGAGTTCGTCGATTTCGTAGCCGCGATAACGCAGAATGCCCTTGTCGCCATCGATGTAGGTGATCCGGCTGATGCACGCGGCGGTGTTGGTGAAGGCCGGATCGTAGGTCATCATTCCGAAATCGGCGGGATGTACTTTTATTTGGCGCAAATCCAGGGCGCGAATCGTGTCGTGCTTGATGGGAATTTCGTAGGTTTTTCCGGTGCGATTATCGGTGACGGTGAGGGTGTCACGCGTCGTTCCGCTGGTTTGGCCGTTCGCAATATCTGTCACGGGCTCGGCTGGGTTCACCTGCGGTTCTCCTGATCGCTTCGATTCGCGAAGCAGCGGCAAAGCACTCGATTATAGACTAATTTACACCATTTACGTCCGCTAGTAAGGGCAACGCTGTTGCCCTAATGAACCGCTGGTGCGATGTTGCAAATGATGGGAAAGTGCCGGCGATCTTCATACCGCAGAGTGGAATGTCTTCAAAGTGCAGATTCTAAATACTTTATAGTCGCAATAACATCGTAGGTCTACCAGGCTGCCCTAGCGTTAGCGATTCGGCTCAAGATAGACGAGTAGAATCCGGACTTTTCCGAGCTTTGCCGGAAGAAATCTGGAATCCACGGGACAGGGATTGTGTTTGGCCCCTAGCGCGCCCGTGCCGGTGTGAGCTGGCCGGGACCGGAGGAAACGACCCCCGCGAAATCCGTAACCGTGGCAATTTCCGAGCAGTTTCGTCCGTTTTCCTTAGCGCGATACAGGGCCGTGTCTGCCGCACGCAGCAGGGTGGGGGCCTCAAACGGAAACTGGGCGGAACTCGCCGCGACGCCGAGACTTACGGTGAGCGTCAACGAGCCGCCGGGTATGGGGATCGGATGAGATTCCAGCGTATGGCGGAGCCGCTCGGCAAGATTCAAGGCGTCGACGCCGTTCAGCGCGGGGAGCACGATCAGGAATTCTTCGCCGCCGTAGCGCCCGACCGTGTCATAGACCCGCACGGTATTGGCCAGGCGCCGGGCCACTTCTTCGAGCACCGCGTCGCCGGCCTGATGCCCATAGCGGTCGTTGACGTTCTTGAAGTGGTCCAGGTCGCACAGCATCACCGCCAGCGCGCCGCCCTCGCGTTTTTGGCGGGCGGTTTCGCGGTGCAGCACCTCGAGGACGGTCCCGCGGTTGACCAGGTTGGTCAGCGCGTCATGGGTGGCTTGGAACCGCAATTCGTCGCGCGCCGCGATCAAGTCGTCCTGCAATTGAATGATGCGCTGGCCCACGTGGACGCGCGCGCGCAGTTCTTCGGCGTCGAACGGCTTGGTCAGGTAATCGTCGGCTCCGGCGTTCATGGCTTCGATTAAATCGGTTTTCAACCCGCGCGCGGTCAACAACAGGATGTAGACGTACGGGCGATCGATCCGCGCACGCACATTCCGGCACACCTGGATCCCTTCTAGTCCGGGCATCATCCAGTCCAGCACCGCCAAGCGCGGCGAATCGTCGGCTTTCAGGATTTTCCAGGCTTCGTTCCCATTGGACGCGACCACCACTTCGTAGCCCCACTTGGTTAGGAAAGATTCGAGTATGCGCTGCGATATGTGGTCGTCTTCCGCGATGACGATCCGATTGGCGCCGCTCACATTTGCATTCATGATTGTCGTCCTCCTTGCATCGCCGGCGTTGCCGGTAATTGACTCGACCCGCCGGAGCCACCAGCAAGCCCGAAGCGCGCCGTGAAGTGGAATCGGCTCCCATTTCCTACTTCGCTTTCCACACCTACTTGCCCGCCCATCAGCTCGACCAGCCGCTTGGCCATTGCCAGGCCCAAACCAGTGCCACCGTACCGGCGGGTCAACGAACCATCCGCTTGGGTGAATAATTCGAAAATCATTTGTTGGCGGTGAACAGGTATTCCGATTCCGGTGTCGGCGACTTCGAAATGCAATTCGACGGCGCCGGCGGTCTGACGCTGCTCGCGGACTCGGACATCGATGTGCCCGCTTTCGGTAAACTTGACGGCATTTTCCGCCAAGCCGGCGATCACCTTGCTGAGCCGGGTCGGATCGCCGTTCACCTTATCGCTGACTTCAGTTTCCACCCGGCAATTTAGCCGCAGCCCTTTGGCCTGCGCCGCAACGACAATAGGTTCGAGGGCGTGGCACAGGCACTCGCGGACCGAAAAATCGACTCGATGCGAGGCTGGCTCGCCGTTCTCCATTTGCGAAAATTCGAGAATGTCTTCGAAAATCTTAAGCAGAGAACCGGCTGAGCTCTTTACGATTTGCAGGTATTCGCGCTGTTCCGGCATCAGCGCGGAATCGAGTGTCAGGTCGGTCATGCCCACGATTGCATTCATGGGCGTGCGCACCTCATGGCTCATCACCGCCAGGAACTCGCTCTTGGCCCGGCTGCCTGCTTCCGCTGATTCCTTGGCCTTCCGCAACTCCAGTTCCGATTGTTTGCGCTGGGTGATATCGATAAAGCTCACCACCGCTCCCATTAGTTCATCGTCCTTGACCACCGGACGCATCCACATCTCGGCAGGGAAACTGGTTCCGTCAGCGCGCCACAGAGTTTCGTCATCCAAGTGCGCCGGCTGACGTCCGGCGATCGCGCCAGTAATCCAGCATTCATCCTGCGGGCAGGGAGCGCCATCGGAACGGCTATGATGGATGGTTTGATGGATCGTTCTTCCTAGCACCTCGGATGCGGCTCGGTATCCAAGTATTCTCATCGACGCGGGATTGCAAAACGTGAAGCGATAGTCGATATCGATCCCGCAAATTCCTTCGGGAGTGGAATCCAGCAGCAGACGCACTTGTTCTTCTCCCTGGCGCGCCCTCTTTTCCGCGATGCGGCGCTCGGTGGTCAACGCGCCCAGGCTTAATCCGGTCAGGGCGATGAACAAGGTGACGAATTGAAGGGGGATTAGTTGTTGCGGGCTGATCGCGACGATCCGGACGAAGGTCATCACCCCGACGCTCTGGAGGAGTAGCCCGGTGGTAGCCCCACGCAAACCCTCGCGCGCGGCAATCCAAACGATCGGCAGGAACAGAAGGTAGTAAATGTCGTTCGATCGGCCCAGGTTCCAGATAAATACCAACCACAAGGCGACCGCGCCGGCGGCGGCTTGCCCCAGAACCTCCAGATAACGCAAGCTCCTACGGCGCCGGCGCTGCCAGCTGGCGGCGGTCTCTACCGCTTGCGCCACTGGCCTGCTTTCCCCATCGATCCATGCTCGCAACCTGGGTATTACGTGGATTAGCAGAAAGGGCGTAACGCAAAAGAGCACGACGGAATCGCCGGTGGCCCAATGCAGTGCTGCGTGCGAGAAACTATGGGAAACGAGCAGACCTGCCCATATCGAGAACCCTACGCCGGTAACGCCGGCAACCGCCGCGGTACATAGCGACGTGACGATCAGCCAGAACACGTGGCGTAGGCTGGCGACCGTCATCGCGGGCCCCAGAATGCGTCGAAGCACCATCGCACCCAGGCAATATACGATGCTCCAATCCATGCAAAACAGAGCGTTTGCCACGGATACGGGTGTGTGATAGTCCACCACGTTTGCAGCGAATGACGCTATAAACACTAGTGGTAAATAGATCGGGCCGAATGCCGTCATGAATCCGACCGCCAAACCCGCGGGCGGGTACCATGCGCTGATGTTGGAGTAGATTTGGAAGTACACTGTGGAGCGATCGAGAGCGACGTACAGCAGCACAAATCCCACTGCGACGCACAGCTGCCGCAGCGCGCGTCGGCCCCGCCCTCCATGGATGTACGCTCGCACTCCGTTAGCCACCGAAGGCTTACCCTCCGCCGCGCCGGCCCCCGGATTCGAATGGAGAGCGGTCACACTTTTGCTCCCAGGCGGAACGGCTCGATCTCAGGAAGAAGCCGCGCCATTTCCGTTTCGATCGCAGCGATGGACTCGCCGGCATTTTTCAGATCACCGTCGCGAGCGAATTGTTCCAAAGCGGCCGCCGCTGATGCTGTGGCCGCGGCGCCCAGATTGCCGGCTGAACCTCGCAACGAATGCGCGGCGCGTTCGAGCAACTTCGTGTCTCTGGCCTCCAGGGCCTTACGCAACTCCGCTTGGCGTTGCGGGTATTCTTCGGAAAAAAGATTCAACAACTCGGCCAGAAGCTTGCGGTCTCCCTGCACTCGTTCCAGAACCCCTTGTGAATCGAAAACCACGGCGGGAGAAGAGGCCCGCGGAGATTCGCGAGGCCTTTCGATTCGCTCTCCCCCTGAATACCTTTTCAGCAAGCCGGCCAGCTCGGCGAACCGGAGAGGCTTGGTGATGTAGTCGTCCATGCCCGCGGCGAGGCATTTTTCGCGGTCGCCCTTCATGGCGTGAGCGGTCACCGCGATGATGGGTATGCGCCCGCCTTGAATGGCCTCTTTGTCTCGGATGGAGCCGGTGGTTTCGAATCCGTCCATTTTTGGCATCTGTACGTCCATCAGGACCAAATCGAATCTGGCGCGGTCAAATGCCATCAATGCTTCCTCGCCGTTGTTGGCGACCTCCACTTGATGACCCAACTTTTCGAGCACCCGCACCGCAAGCTGTTGGTTCACCCGGTTGTCTTCGGCCAACAGAATCTTCAGGCGGCGGGCGCCGTCCGGCGTGAAATCGGGCGCCGCCAACTGCGCGGTGGATACTTCCGGCGGCCGGAAAAGCACGGTGAGGATCATGTTGAGGAGTTCCGATTGACTGGCGGGTTTTGAGAGGTAACCGGCGATGCCGGCCTCCCGCGAGCGCACGCCTTCTCCGCGCTGCCCCAGTGAGCTGAGCATGATCATCGGCATGGATTTATTTCGGGAGTCCCGCCGGATGTCGCGCGCCAGCGTGAAGCCGTCGGTCTCCGGCATTTGCGCGTCGATGATCGCCAGACCGAAGGGCGTCCCGGATTCATGCGCCAAATCGATGGCCAGCAACGCCTCCCGCGCGCCTTCGGCACAATGCGCATCCATTCCCCAATGGTTGAATATTTCGCTCATGACGAATCGATTGGTGTAGTTGTCGTCCACCACCAGCACTCGGATCGTTTGTATTTGTGCGAGCGTGCCAAATCGCTGTGGCCCCGGCGCTCGATCCACTTTTTCCAGTGGCAGGGTGAAATGAAAAGTGCTTCCTACCCCTTCCCGGCTCTCCAGCCAGATTTTCCCCCGCATCGCTTCCACCAGCCGCCGGGTAATCGCCAGGCCCAGCCCGGTGCCGCCGTATTTTCGGGTCATCGAGCTGTCGGCTTGAGTGAACGCATCGAATATCAGGTTCTGTTTGCCCTGCGCAATTCCGATTCCGGTATCCTTCACCTGCACATGCAACACCACGCTTCGGTCCGAATCCGCCTCTTGATTCACATCGACGGCCACCTCTCCTTTTTCGGTGAACTTGATCGCGTTCCCCAATAAGTTGATCAGCACTTGGCGGATCTTTCCGATGTCCCCCAGGTAGTGGTCCGCCAATTGCGGCCTCACCCGGTAAGTTAGCTCCAGCTCTTTCTGGTGCGCGCGAACCGACAGCGATCGCAGCGTTTCGGCCAGCGAATCCCGCAGCGAGAACTCGACCATGTCGAGTTCCATCTTTCCCGCTTCCAGCTTCGAAAAATCGAGAATGTCGTTGATCAGGATCAGCAGGGAATCGCCGCAGAATTTCACGGTAGTCAAGTATTCCCGCTGCTCGGAGTTCAGCGGAGTATCCAGAGCCAGTTCGGTCATACCCAGAATTCCGTTCATCGGCGTGCGAATTTCGTGGCTCATGTTCGCCAGGAATTCACTTTTCGCGTGGTTGGCCGCTTCCGCCGCCACCATTGCGCGCTTCAACTCCTCCTCGTCGCGCTTGCGCTGGGTAATGTCCTGCAGAATGCGGAGCGAGCCCGCTACTTTGCCTGCCACGATCAGCGGCACCGCGTGCAATTCGAAGTCCAGCGCCGCCCCGTCGCGGCGATAGCGGCGAACCACGAGCTCCACGGATCTCCCGGCGAAAGTCTCGTCGGATATCCAGCGCATCTCGTCCCGCATGGCGGGCGTCAGCAGATCGCGAACCGAGGGGTCGTCCATGCCGGACAGGCCAAATTGAAAGGTTTGTTCAAACGCGGGGTTGGCCAGGGTGACTTGCCCCTCGCGGTCGATGACGATGATGCCCAGAGGATTGTTTTCAATCAGGGCGTTGAGATAAGCGGTGCGTTCTTCGACCCGCTTTTCGAGTCCCGCCTGGATTTCCTGCATGGCCGCGTCGCGTCCTTGAACCCGGGCCATCATTCCGTTGAAACAATCAAACAAGAAACCGATCTCGTCGTCGGCGACTTTTTTCACGCGAATCGAGTAGTTCTGATTCGCGGAAACTTCCCAGGCCGTGTGCGCGAGCGTCTGAAGGGGCCCGGATATCACCCGCTGCAAACGCGCCGAGAGCAGCAGTCCTCCCAGCAGGGAACACAGCAGCACCGCGGTGGCGTTGATAGCGAAACGCCGTTCGCGGTCCCGCAAGTCCGAAAGATCGGATTCCAGATATAAGGTGCCAATCGTTTCGCCGGACAGGTGGATCGGCCGGAACAGGCTCATTTTGTCGTGCGACGTGCTGGTGGCCTGAAGATGGGAAAGCGTGCCCGCGGAACGCACCGCGGCGGCATTGGCACGATATTCCGCGAACGGCTGGCCGGTCTTGTCGTACAGGCAGGCGTAAACGATATGGGGATTCGCGCGCACTGAACCAAGGATTTCGCGAGCCGACGCCGCGTCGCTAAATGTGAGCGCCGCGATCACGTTGGTTTCCACCATCTTGGCGGTGATTTCCAGGTCGCTCGCTTTGTTCTCCATAAATGTCAGGCGATCGAACACGGCAAAAGTGAAAGTAGCGGCACAGAGCGTAACCGCACACGTTACCAGCACAATTCCCAGGATTTTCAAGCGGATCGAAATGTTGCGGATGCTCAGCACGCTCACCTCGCCCCCGATTTGTCGTGAACGATACTGGCCAGCGCCAACAATTTCGAACTGATTTCCAGCCCTGCGCGGGCCGCCGCGTCCGGATTGATCGCGAATCTCACCTTGCTGCCTTCACGCGTGAATTGGATATGCCCTCCCATCTCGGCGAATTTAGCGCTTTCGCCCACCAGCAGCGCGCCCGATCCTCGCGCACTCTCCAGCAGCTCCGGGACCCGCGATTTGTCCTGCATGCTGATGAAAATCACCTGGCAGGATTTCAGTTCGCTGGCTCGGGGAATGCGGCGAGCGACCAAGGAATGGCCGTTGATCGTTTTGCCCTGGATCGCCGCGTCCAGAGATCCTCCGAATGGATCGTCGCCGTACACGCAGAATTCGATGGGGTTTCCGGCGGGTGGAGCGGCGTTGGCAGGAAACTGCACAAACTTCACGAAGTTGTACAAGAACGCCGCCTTAACGTCGTATTCACTAGGTGTTCCGCTCTGCGCCTGCGCTGGGGCATGAATCGCGGCTACGGCGCACATCGCCGCGAGGAACAGCCTCCATTGCCGCATGCGCGTTATCGGCACCGTTTGTTTCTTCCCGTCCAACGTAACCGCCCTCCACCCTTCCGGCGAGAATTCACTGTGCGTAACACGGACTTCGTGAATTACTAGAATTGCCACGCCAGCTTGACGAATGCGGCGCGCTTCGCGTCCGACGAACCAAAAATGACCGGTAAACTTTGGAATTCGGTGTGGTGATCGGCAAGCAGGTTCTGGCCCGCCGCGCTGATCTGCCATCGCTTGCCGATGCGTCGGGTTAATTGCAGGTCGAGCCGTGTATACCCGGCCACGTGCTGCGCCGGCAGCCGATCAACGAAGTACGTGTTCCAATCAAAATTGAAGCGTTGCGGAAGCTGGAAATGAGAACGAAGCTGCGCTTGATGCTCCGGGCTATAGCCATTTGCCTCCGGCGCCGACGTGGTGTCCACGCTATTGGCATCCACCCGGAAGCGAATTTGCTGCAGGCTGTACCCGGGGCTGATCGTCCACCACGAAGACACTTTCCAGTTCGCGCTTGCTTCGAGACCATCGCTGTCTCCGTAAGTTTTATTCGCGGCGTACACCGGAACAACGATATGGATCGGGGCGGGATCAGATTCCAGGGATGCAGCGCCTGGCTCGTAGCTCATCTGGTTGCTGTAAGAATTGAAAAACGTAGAAACGCTCAATAACAGCGTCTTCCGAACCTGAAATCGCAATCCCGCTTCATACGCGGTCACATTGTTGGCGCGAACGCCGTGGTTTCCGGTTTCCTGAACGACAACGGGCAACCCGCCAGGCCCCGGCATCACCTCCACATTCCAGCGCAGTCCGGTATCGGACCGGTTGGGTACCCGATCGGCTCTGGAGATCGCCGCCCATAAGGTGTGCCGCTGGTCCGGAGTCCACGCAATGCGGATGTCTGGATCCCAACCAAAGCCGCTGAAAACGTTGTGCTCGATTTTGGCGCCAACGGTAAGGGTCAGGCGATGCGGTATCAGCGCGATACTGTCTTGCAGGAAAAGACTAAACAGAGGCTCCGCGTCGTTTGCGGGGACGAAATAGGCGACCGGATCGCCATCGGTGCGCTCGGCGGTGTAACGATATTCTGCGCCTCCAATGATGTCCTGGCGGTCGCTCCACCGGAAGTGCCGCTGCACGGAAACGTCGTCCGTTTTGCGTCGCTCGCCGAAGCTGTTGCCGATCCATGCCAGCTGATCGTGATAGTACGAGATCGAAAGGTCGGAGCCGGATGAAAACTGATGATCCCATCGCGCCTCAATGTTGCCCCCGGATTGATTGGCGTGGCCACTGATCAGTCCCAGGCTGAGGGGAGCGAAATTCAGCTTTGCAAACGAGAGACCGTCCTGGGCCTCATACAAATCGCCTTGCACGGTGAGCTTGTCGCGCGAGGAGAGATCGGTATCGGTTCGAAATCCTCCATGCACCAGATTCCAGCCATCCAGCGCCGAATTTCCGGGCGGCTCCGCCGAACTATTTTCTTCACGCTCGGTGGTGAAAATTCTGTAGTGCAATTTCCCGCTGCTGGCTCCGTACCGGTCTTCTGTGATGTTGCGGTCGCTGCTCCCGCCGCCTACTGTGACCAGCGCCCCTGGGGTGTCCTGAGCGCGCTTGGTGATGATGTTGATCACTCCGTTGACGGCGTTCGCGCCCCAGATGGCCGCGCCCGGCCCGCAGATCACTTCGATGCGATCGATGTCCTCGAGCACGAAATCCTGAGCGTTCCAATACACACCGCCGGTGAGCGGCGTGTACACCGAGCGCCCATCCACGAGCACCAGCAGCTCGTTGGCGAACTCGCTATTCAGTCCTCGAGCGCTGATCGCCCAGTTGCTCGCGTTGATCTGCGCTACATCCAGTCCCGGAACCATGCGCAGCAGATCGGGCACGTTGTTCGCTCCCGAGTTTCGGATATCCTCCTGGGTGATCACGAAAATGGCGTTAGCCGTCTCGGATAGCTTCTGCCCGGTCTTCGAAGCGGTGGTGACTTCGATGTTCATCAAGTCCTCGAGCTTTTTGTCCGCGAGGTCGGCCGGATCGTCTTGCGCCCGCGCAGCTATGGCCGGAAACGCCAGCGCCCACACCAGGAACGCCCGCAGCAGGCCTTGAATCGCTGTTCGAGCGCGAGGAGCGGCGCGGCGTGGAGCCGCGACAAATCCTACGGAGCTGTGCAAGAAGGCCGCCTCAACGTCATAATCGCCACGCCAGTTTGACGAATACGCTGCGCCTCACGTCGGATGAGCCGAAATAAACCGGGGTATTCCGGAATTCCGCGTGGTGATCGCTCAGCAGATTCTGGCCCACCGCGCTGATTTCCCATTCCTTGCCCAGGTGGCGGGTTAGTTGCAGATCGAGCCGCGTGTACGCGGGGATCTGCAGCGCCGGCAGGCGATCCACAAAATAAGTGTTCCAGTCGAAAGCGAATTGATTCGGGAGGGTGAAGTGCGAGCGAATCTGCGCTTGTTGCTGAGGGCTCGAACCGTCCGTGCGCTCGGCAGAAGTTACGTCCGGGCTGCCCGCGGCGGTGTGGAAGTGAAATTGTACCAGGCTGTATCCGGGGCTAATCGACCACCACGACGTCGCTTTCCAGCTCGCACTGGCCTCCAGTCCGCCACTGTTTCCGGAGAGGTTGTTCGCGGTGTTTTCGGGATAAACGATGTGAATAGGCTGTGGATCGGTTTCCAAAAACGGGGCGCCTGGCTCGTAAGTCCTCTGGTCGCTATAGGAATTAAAAAACGTCGAGACGCTCAACGACATCGACTTCCGAACCTGCGATCGGAAGCCCGCCTCGTACGCGTCCACGCCCTCGGATTTAGCCGCCGGGTTACCGTACAGCCGAACGATGATCGGTATTCCGCCGGGGCCCTGCGCGGCGTCAAGATCCCAGCGCAAGCCGGTGTCCGCCCTGTCCGGGGCGCGCTCAGCATTCGAGATCGCCCCCCACAACGTGTACCGCTGGTCCGGAGTCCACGCGATGCGGACGTCTGGCTCAAGCTTAAAACCGGTAAATACGTTGTGTTCGAGCTTGGCGCCCACCGTCAACGTCAGCCGGTGCGGCAGCAAGGCAATGCTGTCTTGCGCGAACAGACTCGATAGAGGCTCCGCGTAATTCACGGGAACCAGGTACAAGGTTGGGTTGCCCTGCGCGATGCGGTCGGCGGTGTAACGATATTCAGCGCCTCCAATGATGTCTTGCCGTTCGCCCCAGCGGATGTGGCGCTGAACGGAAACATCGTCCGTCTTGCGCCTCTCGCCAAAGCCAAATCCCACCCATCCCAGCTGATCGTGATAGTAAGAGATCGACATGTCCGAGCCGGATGAGAACTGGTGGTCCCAGCGCCCTTCAATATTTCCGCCCGACTGATTGAAGTGATTGTTGACGCGGACCACCGCGGTCGCAGCGAGGGACGGCAGCAAGTAGGAGTATTGCCCATTCTGCCCTTCGTACAGGTCGCCTTGTACCGTCAGCTTGTCGTGAGGCGACACGTCGGTGTCGGTTCGAAATCCCCCGTGCGCCAGGCTCCAGGCGTCGAACGACGGTCCGGTTTGGGGGTCGAACGAGCCATCCTCTTCGCGCGCCGAAGTGAAGACTCGATAGTTCACCTTGCCCACCTGCCCGCCATACCGCGCTTGGCCGATGGCTTCATCGCTGGTGCCACCGCCCATCGTCACTAACGCTCCTTGCGTCTTATCGGCGCGCTTAGTGATGATGTTGATCACCCCATTGACTGCGTTCTCTCCCCAGATCGCGCCGCCGGGCCCGCAGATCACCTCGATGCGGTCGATGTCCTCCAGGACAAAATCCTGGGCATCCCAGTACACTCCGCCGTAGAACGGCGTGTACACCGAACGTCCATCCACCAGCACCAGCAGTTCATTTGCGAATTCGTTGTTCTGGCCGCGTGCGCTAATGGCCCAGGTGCTGGAGTTGATTCGCGCCACGTCGAGCCCCGGCACCATACGCAACAGATCGGGAACGTTGGATGCGCCCGAGTTCCGGATATCCTCTTGGGTGATCACGAAAATCGCGCTAGCCGTCTCCGAGAGTTTTTGCTCGGTCTTTGAGACCGACGTCACCTCGATGTTCATCAGGTCTTCGAGTTTTTCATCGGCCAAGGCGGCCGGATTGTTCTGCGCCTGGGCATCCCCTGCCGGAAACGCGAGGCCGCACACCAACAACGCCCATAGCAAATGCCGGGACCCCGTTCGCCGCCGGACGTGCCGCCGCAGATTTCCATTTTTGTGGTGGTTGGACATCATTCTTTTGTGGCGTTCAATGGCTGGGCTCAAGGCTCCTTCACCGCTTCCGAAGACGGCTGAGCCCGCGCCGCTGAGGACCGTCGCGGCACCAGCGAGGCTTCCGGCTCTTTCAAGAA
Source organism: uncultured Acidobacteriota bacterium (assembly GCA_963725655.1). Lineage (GTDB taxonomy): Bacteria > Acidobacteriota > Terriglobia > Acidiferrales > UBA7541 > CAVRXT01. Next base: position 688,166 of record CAVRYY010000003.1, read on the forward strand.
GCCGAGCCCAGGCTCGACCGGGTTCCAGTCGATCGACAGCACGTCCCCCAGGGTTACCTGTTCGGTCGCCAGCAGGCTCGCCAGCGGGTAGACCACGAACCGCTCGATCGCTCGCTTCAAGTGCCGGGCCCCGTATTTCACGTCGGTTCCTTCTCTCAGCAAAAATTCCCGCGCCGACGGCGTTACCCGAAACAGGAATCTCCCCTGCGCCGTTTCGAGCACCCGCTGTTGCACCATTCCGAGCTCGATTTCCAGGATTTGCTCCAGCTGTTCCTCGCACAGCGTGCGGAACACCACCACTTTATCGATCCGATTCATGAATTCCGGCGCAAACTTCCGTTTGGCTGCTTCGCGCGCGGTCCGTTCCACCTTTTCATCCAGTTGCGGAGGTGTATCCGCGCGTACTGCGGGCGCGAATCCCATTCCTCCGGTCATCAACTCTGAAATTTCGCTGCTGCCCAAATTCGAGCTCATGAAGATCATCGTTTGGGATAGATCCACGCGCCGGTTATCCCCCAGTGTCAGCGTCGCTTTGTCCAGAATCCCCAGCAGCAGTTGCCACAGCGCGTCCGAGGCTTTCTCGATTTCATCGAACAGCAGCAAGGTGAGCTTCAATTTATCGGTGTGGTACTGCCCCAACGCTTCCTGCGTGATCACCGGATGTGTTTCGCGATGGCCCAAGTATCCCGGAGGGGAACCAATCAATTTGGCTATCTCGTGCGAATGCTGGAATTCGGCGCAATCCACTTTGATGACCGCACGCGTATCGCCAAACAGAATTTCTGCTGCCGCCTCCACCACTCGCGTCTTTCCTGTTCCAGTTGGACCCAAAAACAGCAGATTGCCCACCGGGCGCGCCGGCGAATTCAGTCCCGCTCGAAACACCTGATATAAGTCCACCACCGCCTGCACTGCCTCATCTTGACCCACGATCTTGCGGCGCAACCGTTCCTGCAGATTGCGCGTCTCCACACTTTTTAAATCAGGGTCCAGCTGTTGTTTTGCGCATCCGCTCATCGATCCACCTTGCGTTCCAGCCGGCCGGCGTTTGAACAACCGCTCGGCGTTCCATCGGGCCCTTTATAAAAGTATCGGCATCAAGCACTTAGACATGAGCCATGGCTCACTCTCGGTCCCGGTCGGCCCCTCGGCCTGTAACACATAATTCACATTGCTCTTACACAAGCGTCATCCGTCCCTTCTAGGCTGTGCGCTCTCCATGTTGAATAGAAAAAGATGAGGTCTATTTGTGTTTCAAAATGGCAGGTTTCGTGGTTTGCCCATTCTTCAACAACGTCCGCGAGCCATTCGGGTGGCCACGGTATGATCTCGTCCGCAGTGTCCTGTAGTCCGTGGGCCGCACCAGCATCGTTTGGACCCACTCGCCTGATCCATCTGCCTTCAATTTCTACGTGCCACAAATCATAAGGAGGAGTGAATGCGAGTTTTAACCACTGGAATTTTGGCCCTCAGTTTGTTCGGGGCCACGGCTGCGATGGCAGCGGGAACCGGAAACACCGATTCCACGCCTGCGCCCACCACTTCGAGTTCGTCCGCGGCGCCCGCCGCCGTACCCGCGCCGCCGCCCTCAAGCGCCGCGATCGAATCGCAGTTGCAACAGCTTCGGGACTCGATTCAGGCGCAGTCCGATCAGCTCGATGCGCAGCGCGCGGCGCTCGTTGAGCAGCAGAAGCGCATGGCGGAACTGGAAGCAGAATTGAAGGCCGCACAGGCCACGCCGGCGGCAGCCATTCCGGCGGCAGTGCCGGCCACCAGCGCGGTGTTTAATCCCTTGATTTCCGCACCCACGCCGCCGGAGGCCACGCCGCCACCTAAGCCGCGCCCTGCGGACGAGAAAGCGCCGCTATCGTTCAAAATCGGCGCCGCCGATTTCACTCCTGGCGGGTTCTTGGACATGACCGGTATTTTCCGCACCACCAACCTGGGCGGCATCGGCACCAGTTTTGGATCGATCCCCTACAACAATACTTTGCCGCAAGCGGCTTTGTCGGAAGCCCGCTTCAGCACCCAGAACTCCCGCCTCAGCCTCAAGGTCGATGCGCCGGTTTCCGATTCCACCAGCGTGACCGCGTACGCGGAAGCTGACTTCCTCGGCTATCAGCCGCCGAACGCCGACCAGACCAGCAACAGCAACAGCCTGCGCATGCGCGTTTACTTCGTCAACATCAAGCACGGCCCGTGGGAATTTTTGGCTGGCCAAGACTGGTCGTTGATGACCGCCAATCGCGTTGGCATCTCTCCCATGCCTTCGGACATCTTCTACACCCAGAATATGGACACCAATTACCAATTGGGCGTGATCTGGGCTCGGCAACCGGGGTTCCGTGTGGTGTACCACGCAGCACCCTGGTGGACTCTGGCGGCCGCTATAGAAAACCCCGAGCAGCTTGCTCCCGGCTCGGTAACTTTCCCCGGAACCGCCTACGGTTCGCAGTTTGATTCCGGCAGCGGAAACACCAGCTCCTCCACCGCCGTGAACAATCCGAATACTCCCAATCTCCACCCGGACATCATCGTGAAGACCGCTTTCGACTGGAAGGTCGGCGATCACGCCCTGCACATCGAAGCGGCGGGACTGCTCCGTTCCTTCAAAATCTTCACCCCTGCTGTTCTGACCGGCACGACGGTTACCACCCCCGGCTTTACCGATCACATCTTCGGCGGTGGCGGTTCGATCAACGCCAACCTCGAACTCTTCAAGGGCTTCCACCTGATCGCCAACTCGTTCGTCAGCTCGGGTGGCGGCCGCTACATTTACGGATTGGGCCCGGATGCGATCGTGACTGCCGCTGGGAATCTCTCTGGAGTGAAAGCGGATTCAGGGCTCGCTGGGTTTGAGTATCAAGCCGACAAACACGTGATGCTCTACGGCTACGCCAGCGGCGCCTACTTCGGACGTGACTGGGGCTACGCGCCTTCCACCACCACCGGCGCGACCTGCAATGGCGCATCGGGATTCACCTGCGTCGGGTTCGGTTATCCGGGGCAAGCGGAGTCAGCTAACGCTAACCGCTCGCTGCAAGAGGCAACGTTTGGAATCATTCCCACGCTGTGGTCGAACCCGAACTACGGCAAGCTGCAGCTGATCACCCAGTACTCGTACGTGCTGCGCGCCCCCTGGTACGTATCCAGCAATGCTCCCAAGGACGCGCATAACAGCATGGTCTACATCGATCTGCGCTACACCCTGCCTTAGTAGCAGCGCACGCAGATCGCATCGGAACCAAAGGGGCGGAGCGATCCGCCCCTTTTCTTTTGCCTGGACCCAGCAGTCAACGTCCCCGCGCCGTATCCGACCCCGCAGAGCGAATATCCACCACCCGAAATGTCCGCACGCCGAAACACGGCGTTTCGATCGCGTTAGTCATCGCGCCAGTCATCTCGCTCACCGTTACCAGTCCCAGCCGGCGCGCCATATCGCGCGTCGGTGGCAATAGGTACATCAGCCAGTACAGCGGAATAGTCAGGTACGGCCAGCGGTGCCCGGGCCCCAAAACGTACCAGGGCCGCAGGATCGTGGCATTCAATCCGCTCGCGCGGATGGCTTCCTCGCATTCCGCCTGGACCTTTTGATACGCCTTCTTCACCGGTGCCGGGTGGGCCACACTCACGTATATGAAATTCCGCACCTGCGTCGTGAGAGCCGCGGCAATCGCCACGCGAGTGGCCGCCAGATCCACTGACCGGAATTCTTTCACTTGTGCCGGGCTCGGATGCGAAACACTCGCCAGGTGAACAAACGTATCGCAAGGGGGGATTTTTTCCGCATATGAGGGATTCAGCGCATCCCCGGCCACCATTTCCGCTCCGGGCGCCAATTTCCGCTTGGAGCCGGGGTGAACCAACCCTCGCACCCGATGCCCACGCTCCAGCAGGCGAGGAACTAGATGCCTTCCCAGATATCCCGTTCCGCCGGTGATGAAAATCTCAGACCCTGCCATGTAGTCACGATCTCTTTTCGATCTTGAGTTCGATCGGGTGTACTGCGGTGATCGCGCGAGGCCTGCGTGCCCCTACCGTATATATCCCGCGCTCGATCGGCGACAACGAAATATTACACCGATGTAACGTATTGAATCCGAAACTATCTCGTACTTCGGCCCCGGCAGGCTGCCGGTTCCCTTTTTTTTTCTTAGAGACGAATCGCGCCTGCTTTGACAATATAGGGGCCACAGAGCACCGAAGTTCACGGACCGCTCAACAGGAGACACGTCCCCATGACTAATCCCATTCCCGAAGGCTATCACGCGATAACCCCTTACTTGTGTATCAAAGGCGCGGCCGGCGCGATCGAATTTTACAAACGCGCCCTCGGCGCCACCGAAACCATGCGCATGCCCCATCCCGATGGCCGGGTCGCGCACGCCGAGCTCAAAATCGGCACCGCCATCATTATGCTGGCAGACGAATTTCCAGAGATGGGTGTGGTTAGTCCCAAGACCCTCGGCGGCACTCCTGTCACCCTCCACATGTACGTCCAGGATGTGGATACGCTGGTGACCAAAGCCACCGCCGAAGGGCTGAAAGTTTTGCGCCCGGTCCAGGATCAGTTTTATGGCGATCGTGGCGGAAAGTTCGAAGATCCGTACGGCCACCACTGGTGGATTGCCACTCACAAAGAGGACGTAGCGCCGGAAGAGATGGCCAAGCGCGCCGCAGCGGCAACGTCGCCGCAGTAACCTTGTGCACCGAGGCGAGCAGCCTCGGCGCCGCCCGTGGCGGCCAATCATCGGTCTGGAAGGGGTGCGTCACTTCACCGCGCCCCTCCACCGAATGCGCCAGACTGCGCGGTGTTTCGCCGTAGGTGTCCGCGCTGTGGATAGGCATTGATTGGCACGCATAATTCGGATACCGTTGGCAGTTGATGAGGGAACTGTGAATATCCGCATGCGCAAAGCTGGCGCCGCGACCATCCTGGACCTCGAAGGCCCTCTTAAGCTGGGCGAAGCCGAAGAGGCCTTCCGTCAGAAAGTCCAAGAGTTAATGGAATCCGGTTCCACCCATATCGCCGTGAATCTGGCCGGTGTGCCGGAAATGGATAGTTCCGGGATTGGCGCGTTGGTGAGGACGTTTACTCTGCTGAAGAAATCCGGCGGCAAATGCACCTTTTTTGCTCCGAACAAGCGCGTGCAGATGATTCTGAAAATGGTCCGCCTCGATACCATCCTCGATATCGCCGAAGATGAAGCCGCCGCACTGGCTCGCATTTAACCCCGCCGCCCGTCTACCGCAACGCACCCACCTGAAAGTTCAGAACCGCCACCTGCGCTTGATAATCGTACCGCGCGCTGGCTTGCTGGATTTCCGCGCCGGTCTTGTTGAGTTGTGCCTGGCTGAGTTCGATGATCGAACTCAGCCCCAGGTGATAACGCGAATCCGCCAGTTCCAATGCTCGCGAGGCTTGATTGAATAATTGGTCGGTCACCGCCAGCCGTTGGTATGCCGAATTCGCGTTGAGCCAGGAAGTGCGCACGTCGCGGACCACCTGGTTCTGCAATTCGTGCAGGTCTTGCTGCTGCGCTTGTGCCCGCGCGGTGGCCTCGGCGCGCAGCGACGAATATAGGCGCCCATTGAAAATCGGAATATTTACGTTGAACCCAGCGGCGGCGTAGCGGCTGCCCAATTCCTCCTGGCGATAGGGCGTCAGCCCCGCAACGCCCGCCGCGCTGATCGTCGGCAGTGACAGATCGCGTTCGGCGGCCGCGTAGCTCTGCGCCGCGTTCACGTCCAATTGCTGGCCGATCAATTCGGGGCGATTGTGCAGCGCCTGCTGAATCAGGCCCGCCAGATCCGCGGGAGGCGCATTCGCGCCGTCGCCGGGCTCGATCAAAGCAAACGCTCGCTGATCCGCAAAGCCAAGCGCATCCGAGAGCGCCGCGTATGACGCGTCCACATCGTTTTGCGCCTGGATCAAAAGTAATTGCGACTGCGACAAATCGACGTTGGCGAAGCTGACGTCCAATCCGGATTTCAATTTGTTCTTTTCCAGCGCACCCACCTGATCGGACACTAGTTGGCGCTCTTTCACCGTTTCCTGTGCTACCTTCAGCACCGCCTGCGATCTCAAGACCCCGAAGTAGGCCTGGTCCACTCCCAACAAGACTTGCGCACGCGTGGTCACCACATTTTCCTTTTGCGCTTGCGCGTGGAGGTTCGAGCTCTTCACCAGCTCATGGGTCCGCCCGAAGTCCGTTAGCACCTGGCTCACCGCGAGTCCGTTCGAGTAGCGGTCGTAGACGATCGGGTTGTTCAGCCCCCCGGCCGCTATGCGGCTGTTCGTTTCCGATTCCACTCCCGTTAGGCTCGCGCTCGCCGTCGGATAATATGCCGCCCGCGCTTCCCGCACCTGCGCCGACGCCGCCGTAGCAAGGCTTTCCGACGATTGAATTCGCGGATGATTCTGGATGGCCATCCGCTCGGCATCCGGCAGGGACAGCCGCTCGGGCGCCGAAGCAGTAGCTGTCGTCGATGACGGCGGAGTCGTGGGGGATGGCGCTTGAGCCAAACAGGTGCCCGCGCTGAGCGCAGCCAGAATCGCTACGGCAATTTTCTTCCGCATCATGAATTCTCCTCCACAACCACCAGTGAGCTGGGAGCCGGGCTGCGGCCATACACCATCAGATAAGCCGCGGGCACCACGAAGATCGTCAACGCGATCGAGACCATCAGCCCTCCGATGATCACCCGCGCCAAGGGCGCGTACGCTTCGCTGCCCGTTTCCAGCTTCAGCGCCATTGGCAGCAGTCCCACCACCGTTGCCAGCGAAGTCATCAGAATCGGCCGCAACCGGATCCGGCACGCATTGGCTACCGCCTCGCGCACGCTCAACCCTTCCGCGCGCAATCCATTCGCGAAATCTACGATCAAAATACTGTTAGACACCACCATCCCGGTGAGCATCACCACCCCCATCAACGACTGCACGTTCAGCGTGGTATCCGTAAATGCCAGCGTTAGGATCACTCCCACGATTCCCGTGGGCACCGCCAGCACGATCAGCAGCGGATCGATGAAGGAAGCAAATTGCGCTACCTGGATCAGGTACACCAGCAGGATCGCCAGCAGCAGGCCGTATCCGAAACTTCGGAACGATGTCTGCATGGTCACCACCAATCCCCGAACGTTGATGCGCATGTTCGGCGGAATTTTGGTTTCCTTGATCAGCTTGGCGATTTCCGCCGCCGGTTTTCCCAGATCCTCCCCGGTCGGCGCTACATACAAATCGATGGTTCGCTGCAACTGGTAGTGATCCACTTCGGTGGGGGTCTGAATGAATCCGATGTCCGCCACTTGTTCCAGAACTGTTGGCGTAGCGTGGTTGGCTGCTCGCAGCGGCATCATTTTCAGATCCTCGAGCGTCTTCACCTGGTTTTCCGGGTACTGCACGGTGACGAAGTAATTGTTTCCGGTCTTTGGATCCACCCAATAGCTTGGCGCGATCATCGCGTCCGAGGTGAGCGCAGTGATCAGGTTGTCGATCACTTCCTGCGGGCTCAGTCCCAGTTCCGCCGCGCGGGCCCGGTTGACGTTCACCTGCAACGCCGGGTAATCCATATCCTGCGGAATATAAGTGTCCGCGACGCCCCGCATCTTTTTGATCTTGCCGGCCAGGTCGTGCGCTATCCGATCCGCCGCCAGCATGTCCATGCCGCTCACCTGGATGTCGATCGGCGCCGGCGCACCCTGGTTCAGCACTGCATCCACCAGCCCTCCGGATTGGAAATAGGTGCGCAATTGTGGCAGTTCGGTGCTGATTCGCTGGCGCACTCGCCGCATGTATTCATAGCTTCCCACGCGGTGCTCCGGATTCAGCCCCACCTGCACGAAAGCCGTATGCATCCCGGAGTTCGGCGTAAACAGCGCGGAAAGATCCGCCATCACCCCGATGTTGGAAACGATGGTGTTCAAATCGCCTGGCGCCACCACCTGGCGGACGATATCCTCCACCCGAGCCACATCCCCCTCGGTCAGTTCCAGGCGCGTCCCGGTGGGTGCTTTCAAATTGATGATGAATTGCCCGGCATCCGCTCGTGGAAAGAAAGCCACGCCTATCAGCGGATAAAGCGCAAAGCTCAAAACAAATATCGCCAGGAACCCCACCACTACCAGCCGTGGACGATCCAGCGCCTTGGCTATCCACCCATCGTAGATTTCAAGCATTCGTTCGAACTTCGCGTTGAAACCGACGTGAAACCGCGCGCCCCATGACGTCTCTGTGCCTACATGTCCGCGAACCTCTCTCCCGCGGAACACTCGCGCGCAGTACAGCGGCACCACCGTCACCGCCACGAAGTAGGAAGCGGCGAGCGCCAGCACCACCGCCAGCGCCAGCGCGCCGAACAGATACTTGCTCACCCCGTACAGCAGCGTTACCGGGAAAAACACCACGCAAGCGGTCAACATGATCGCCAGCACCGCCAGCGACACTTCGTTCGCTCCATTTTTCGCCGCGGTGTCCGCATCCTCGCCCAGCTCCATGTGCCGGAAAATATTCTCGAGTACCACCACCGAGTCATCGATCAACCGCGAAAATGCCAGCGCCAGTCCGCTCAGCACCATGCTGTCGATCGACTTTCCGCCCAGATGCAGCAGGAAGAAAGCCACCATCACCGAAATCGGAATCGAAAGAAACACTGCCATCGTGGCGCGAAAGCTGCCCAGGAATATCAGGATCAGGATCGCCGTGAGAAACAGCCCGGTGCCGCCCTCACGCATCACCGTCGAAATGGCCTGCTTGACGAATAGCGACTGGTCGAACTCCACATGGGTTTTCAACTGCGGTGGAATGTCCCGCAAATTCTTGATCGCCGCGCGGACCCCGTTAACCACCGCGATGGTGTTGGTGTCTCCCCCCTGTTTCAAAATCGGCACGTAAACCGATTTCTGCCCGTTCACTCGCACCATGTTGTACTGCGTGTACGCGCCGTCCACCGCTTTGCCCACATCCGAGATGAAAACCGACTTCTCCCCTTCGGTCTTGATCGGAATGCCGTTCAGCGCCGCCACGTCCGGCACCTGCGCGTTGGTGTAAATGTTGTAGTCCATCGGGCCGATGCGCACATCGCCCGCCGGCAAAATTGTGTTCGATGCATCCGTGGCCCGCACCACATCCATCGGACTCAATTGGTGCGCCTGCAATTTCAACGGATCGACGTACACCATCACCTGCCGGTAGCGCCCGCCGTACGGCGGCGGAACAGTCGCCCCCGGCACCCCCGCGATTTGATTCCGGATTTGATATTGCAGGTAATCGTGTAGCTGCGTCTCGTTCAGCCCGTTGCCTTCCACTGTGAGCAGGCAGACCGGCAAGCTCGATGCGTCCACCTTCAGCACCACCGGAGGCAACGTGCCTTGCGGCAGACGTCGCAGGTCGGCCATCGCCAGGTTTGAAATTTGCGTCACGTCGGCGTTGGCGTCGCTGCCCGGCTGGAAAAAGATCTTAATCAGGCTCACTCCGCTCATCGAACGCGATTCCATGTGATCGATGCCGCTGCCCAGCGTGAAAAATCTTTCGAACGTGTCGGTAATGTCCGCCTCGATCTGTTCCGGCGGCATGCCGTTGTAAAACGTGGCCACCAGCACTACTGGTATGTTGATCGGCGGGAACATATCCACCGGCATCTGCACCACGCTGGTCAGTCCCAGCACCATAATGAGCAGACACCCCACGATGATGAGATAGGGATGACGCAGCGAGAAGGTTGGCATTATTGTTCCATCTCCGACGCCGGGATCACTCGCGGCGTCACTCGCTGGCCCGCTTTGTATTCACCTTGTTCGCCAAATATCACCCGATCGCCCTCATTCACTCCGGACACGATTTCGATTTTCGTCGCGGTCTGTTGGCCCAGCGCCACCTCCCGTGGCTGCACCACGTTGTCCGCGCCCACCACCAGCACCGTGCCGCGCACTTGCCCCGCGGGCGACGTCGCGGATGCGTCTCCATTGATGTGCACCGCCTGCACCGGCAGCGTCAAAACGTTCTGCGCCTGCACCAGCGGTAGTTCCACTGAGGCATACATTCCGGGAACCAGTTCGCCCTTGGGGTTCGGCACGTGTACCTCCACGTGCATGGTTCGCGTTTGCGTATCGATCAGGTCCGAGAGCCGCACGATTTTTCCGCTGAACGTCCGGTTCAGCGCGCTCACCTTCACTTGTACCGTTTGATCCATCCGCACGTCAGGAACCGCCCGCTCCGGCAGCGGTATCACCAGCCGCAGCAAATCGTTCTGCGAAAGGTGGCACAGCGCTTGGTCGCCCTTATTCGAAGACGTCCCCGCCGGCAACAATGCTCCGGTATAAGCGTCGATGCTGGTCACCACGCCCTCGAAGGGCGCGGTAATTCGCGTGTAATCGAATAGTGCTTTGTCTTTTTCCAGGTTGGCCTTCGCCGATAGAATCGATTCTTCGGCCGCGGACTGGGCGTCCTTGGCTGCCGATACGCCGGCACTCGCTTCCAGGTCTTTCCCTTGCGCCTGATCGATCTCCTCCTGCGCCACCAGTTCCGGACGCGACTTCTGCACGTCCGCCAGCCGCGTGTAGGAAATGTGCGCCACGCTATAGGCCGATTGCGCCCGCTGCTTTTCCTCTTTCGCGCGCTCCAGATCGTGTTCGTTGTGCCGCACCGCCGCTTCGTCCTCTTGGATCTGCTGCCCCAGCTCGGGTACCTCCAGCACCGCCAGCACTTGCCCTTGCTTCACGTGCGATCCCCAGTCCACTTCCAGCTTCCGGATGTACCCGGAAACTTTCGCGTAGACCTCGATTTCCTGGAATGGCTGAAACTCCGACGCGATTTCCAAGGTGCTCGCCAGGTTTTCGCGCGTCACCTTCACCACTCCCGCGCTCGGCGCCGCGTTGGCTTTATCGCGGTCGCCGCTGCAGCCTCCCAATAAAATCGCCGCCGCAAAAAGCGCGAGCGCGCCGCCGCGCAAGGTTCGCGGCCAAATGATCCACGTCTGGGCTCTCATAGTTTCACTCGATTCAGAAAGAAATCACCGCGAGCCCGTGACGTACAATCGCTTTCCGGCTCGCGATGTGGTTTGTCTTGGTTACGGCTGAACACAGGACGGCTAGGAGAGGAACAAAGCAGGAGGAGAACGATGTTGCAAGCTGAGCGTCAATCCCAGTAGCTGGATGACAGGCGGTGGCGGCGGCTCACGCCGAACCGATTCGCACTTTGGTTCGGGCGGAACGATTTCGGTGGCGGCTTCTACGGGTGCGCAATCGCAGGTAGCCGGCGCATGCGCAACGTCCATCTTGTTAGACATCGCCGCGTGCGCGATTGGGTCGCCCTGCGGAAAATACTGCCCAAACTTTAGCGTCGCGGCAAATCCCACCAGCAGTATCAACAGCAGCACCACCGCAATCTTAGCGACAGCCCTGCCCGAGCGCATGCGAAGCCCGTCAGAATCGCGAATTGGCGAGTTGCTTCTCAAGTGACAATTCCCAATCACGGCACGATAATAGCACCGATCCCCAGGTGGTCTCGCGCCGTCCAGCCCAGAAGTTCCACCCTGCCACTAAGATACAAAAACCGCGCGCATGGATGCATCGTCCCACGATCCGATGCTGGCAATGGCGAAAACTCGAACCACAGAATCTCCGCGATCTCCAAAAATGTTCTGGGTGGTAAGCGAAGCAAGGTGGACAGTGTCGATTTCAGACCTGGGTTCTCTACGTTTTGACTTGGCTGAGCGAAGCGAAGTGGGTGTCCCAGGTGTCGGTTTCACACCTGGGTTCTCTACGTTCTTGACTGGTTGAGCCTGGGTCCTCTACGCCTGACTTGGCTTCGTTTGGGTACCGCCGTTCTACGGTTTCAGGTTCTTGTCATTCGGTGATTCTACGGCCTCGCCCATCTGGTTAAGGGTGGTTGTGACCACAGATTGTTGCGCCAGCCGGTCCGCGCCTTCCGGATCGTGCGACGGCAAATAAACCAGCGGCCGCTCCGCCGCGAGAGCCAGGATCCGGCTCATTGTCTGCTGTGAAACCGCCTCATCCGGACTTATGCCGTCCACTTTTCCCGCAAGCAGTAAGCCCTGGTTATAACTGGTGTCTCCGGCAAGAAAGACCGAAGGCGAACCGCACACCACCACCGACACATGATCCGGCGTATGCCCGGGCGTAGGAATGACCAGCACGTCGCCGGCCTTAGTGAGCGGCATACTCTGCGGAAACGGCCCCAGCGCGCGATCGTCGAATCGAATCGCTTCAGGCTCCCACCACTTCGGCCAGCGGTGCGGCAAGTAACCCTGCACCTTCCCCCCAAATCCGCCGGCTCGCCGCAACTCTCCCGGCGCCACCCAGGTCTTGCTCCCCGAGAGATGAATCAGCCCTCCCGCGTGATCGGTATGCAGATGCGTGATCACCACCTGCCGCACGTCGCGGTTACCAATTCCCAGCGCGCGAAGCTGCGGCCCGATTTCCTCCTCCGGTTGCACCGAAAACCGCGCCGCACGCCGATAGAACGGGTGCCACCTGGGGTGGTACCCCCTCTCATGCACCCGAGCGGTTTCCCCGGTATCCACCACAATAATTCCCTCAGGATGATCGATCACCCACGCGTAGATCGGGAGCCAATCCGACCACTCATCGTCCGTCAGTACGTGCACCGTTCGCGCCAACCCTTTGCCGCGCCCTTCCATCTGGGCAAGCTTCACCTTCACCAGGCCGGTACGAATTGCATGGATCGTAGCCATCGTCATTCCTCAGGTCGTAAGCGTCGGCCGTTCGATTGACTTGATGTTGGTGCGGAGCGCCGGTGAAGCGGCCGGCGCGGGAACTACTTCAGACCTTCTACCATGTACAAATCGGAGAGATCCCGTACGTAGGAATACGAATACCACTTCCCATCGGCGGTGACGCTCAAGATGCCAATGCTGTACACGCCCGCGCGTTCGTCGGGCGCCAATTCCTTCCAAAATTCCTTCTGCCCCGTCTGCAGGTCCCAGCGGTACACCTTCAGCGGAACCTCCTGCCGAAGTGAGCCGTACGCGTAACGCCCACGGACATGCGCTTGCTGGAAAAGAATGTCCCCCGGCATCAACCTTCGTTGTTCCCGGGGCTCCCCTCCGTCCACCGGATAAAAGATCAACTTGTCGTCGTGAGATACCACCAAAGTCTTTCCGTCGGGTGACAATAAACCGGTCTGCCCCTCCGGCCCGACTGGCTTCATTTGTCCGCCGTCTACGTTCACAACATATTCTCGCGGAGCCTTACCTGTTTGAAGCCCAAGGACCAGCAAGCGTTTGCCGTCCGGCAGCCATTCGGGATTGTCGTAGCCGAATCCCGGTTGCGAAAGATTTACCGCGTCACCCGCCCGCGTCGGCAACAGCATCAGTTGTTCCGGAGTTCCCGGGATGATCGATGCCACCCACTTTCCGTCCGGCGAAGCGGCCCACGGACTGCCATCGCCCAGCCGAATCGCCGGCGAGCCATCGGTCGCGCGCATGTACGCGGAATACTTCGCTCCCGCGCTATCGCCTTGTTCGGAAAAATAGAGCCACTTGCCGTCCGCCGAAAGGTCCGTCGGCAAAGACCAGTCCTGCCATGAGAGGTCGGTCTCTTTCGTCTGGCCGGGGAACAGCCCGGAGATTCCCCGGCGGCGATTCTCGCGCACGAACAGCACGCGTCCGTCGCGCGAAATATCCTTCAGCGTCATGCTCCCGGCCCCGGCCCATACCAATCGTTGCTTTCCAGACAAAGAAACCGCGTACAGGTTGCTGGAGATATGGATTTTCGATGCGGTGTACCAGATTTCCTTGCCCGAGGGGGCCCAGGCCAGCCCCAGCACGCTCGAATAGTCCCCACTGAGTATGGTTTTCTTCCCAGCGTGATCCACAATCGCGATGTGTCCAAAACTATCCCACAGCTCCGGATGTTCGACGTATGCCACGGTGCTCCCGTCCGGCGATATTCGTAGATCGCTCGCCCAACCCGGCACCGCATACAGCAGTTTTCCCTGCGGATACTCGATCCGTATGCCAGTTTCCGCCATTCGCGCGAGTGCCAGGCTTTCCCCGTCGGGTGACCAGTCGGCGCACAGCACCTGTTCCGCTACTTCCCGCGGCGATCCCCCGGTGAACGGAACCCGTGCCAGCGTTCCGAACGATGCGTTGGCTATGAAGTAATTGTGATTCAGGGTGATGGCCATCTCGTCGCCGCGCGAAATCCCCAGGATGCTGCTGTTCTTGAATCCCAGCTCGCGCGATTGCGTGGCCCCGGGACGCGTGGTGTAAATCTCCATCGCATCGCCGCCGAATCCCGCGCTGTAAACGATGGTCTGCCCGTCGGACGCAAAGCGCGCGGATCCCACGTAACCGCCCCGGAACGTAAGCCGCGTGAACACCGGCGTGGAAGCCGGCAGCGTGACTCGCGCAATCCAGAATGTCGCCGCTCCGGCCACAACCACCGCAGCGATCGCCGCCAACCACGGCATCCGGCCAGGCGCCGCGCGCCCCGCTCCCGCCACAGGCTCGGCCGCGGTGATCGACGTCGCGCTGGAAAGTGCCTCCAGCCCGAACGCCACATCCCGCGCCGATTGGAATCGCTCCTCCGGATTTTTTTCCAGGCAGTGGTGCACGATCCTGTCGATCGCCGGAGGCACCGCACGATTCGTTGTGGAGAGCTCCGGCGGCTCCTCTTTCAGAATCGCGCTCATCGTGTCGGCCGAAGTTTTGCCCTGGAAGGCCCGTTTGCCCGACAGCGATTCGTACAGAATCGCGCCCAGCGCAAAAATGTCGGACCGCTGATCCGAAGCCAGCCCGCGCACCTGCTCGGGCGACATATAACCCACCGTGCCCAGCACCACTCCCGGAGTGGTCTGATGATCGATGGTCGGAGCGTTGGTGACTTCCGGCGCGCCCGCCGGCGCCACCAGCTTCGCCAGCCCAAAATCCAGAATCTTCACGTGCCCGTCTTTGCTGATGAAAACATTTTCGGGTTTCAGGTCCCGATGGACGATGCCTTTCTCATGCGCCGCAGCCAGGCCGCGCGCTATCTGGCAGCCGTATTCAATCGCTTTGCGCAACGGCAGAATTCTGTCGCGCATCGCCTCCCGGAGCGTCTCTCCTTCCAGCAGCTCCGAGACGATGTAGGGCGATCCGTTCTCCGTGCCAATATCGTATATCGCCAGAATGTTGGGATGGTTCAGCGCAGCGGTTGCCCGCGCTTCCTGCTCAAACCGATGCAGCCGCTCGCTATCCGCGGAGAAATTGGCGGGCATGATCTTGATCGCCACGGTGCGGTCCAGCCGGGTGTCTCGCGCGCGATACACCTCGCCCATACCGCCCGCACCCAGCGGCGATTGAATCTCATACGGCCCAAGTTTTGTTCCGGAGCTTAGGGGCATTGGCGGGAATTATACCCCAGTACTACTTTGCGCTGGGTGCGTCCGGCTTCGCCGGGTAGAGGCGTTCGAATTCCGGATCACCGTGTATCAGAGCGAGGTCCGGATCGCGTCGTGCCCAATCCGGATCTCGGAAACCGGCGTCCCAGGCCTTGCTGAGAGCTTGCAAAGAATCGGCCTTGCGGTTCAGTTGCGCGAAGACGCACGCCGCGTTGTACAGCACAGTAGCCTCGTCGGGGCGAAGCGTCATGGCCAGATTGGTTTCGCGAACCGCATCATCCAGCCGTTTCATTTCGGAGTAATCTAGCGCCAGATGGATGCGTGCGCGAGCGTCTTCCGGCACCTGACGCAGATGCCGTTCCAGCGTGCCGATGCGCTGCTGCCGCAGATTGCGCCGCGCTTCGTCCTTTCCCAAGGCTCCCAGAGAATTTATGATCGGGACGTAGATGTTGTAATCGTCCCCGCTCGACTCCACCGCGGCATCCGCGATGTTGGCCACGTCCTGGTAGCGCCCGGCAGAAAACAAGGTGCGCCCCAGGATGTAATACGCGCCTTCGCAATCGCGTTTCCGCGCGATCGCTTTCTCGATCACTGCCACCGCTTCATCGTACTTGCCGTTCGCGTACAGGATCCACGCTTGCGCCACCTGCACCTCGGGCAAATCCGGGCGCAGCACCACCGCGGTCTCCGACGCCTTCATGGCGCGTTGCATCCAAACCGGATCGCGCCCGTAGTTGTAATGATTCTGCGCGCAGACGTGCGCGATCGCCGCATAGGCCAGCGCAAAATTCGGATCCAGCGCGATGGCGTTCTCAAACATCTGCAGCGCGAATTCCAGGTCCTGCCGCTGCAGGCGGCGCGCGTAGCTCTTGCCCCGCAGATAAAGGTCGTACGCTTGCAGGTTGTCGGTCGGTTTCGCGGCGATCGCTTCCTGCTCCTGCGGAGACAACGTGATCCGCAGCGCTTGTGCGATCTTGCCGGCGATCTCGTCCTGCACCTCGAACACATCTTTCATCTGCCGGTCGTAGCGCTCCGACCAGATCGGAAAATCAGTGCCGGTATCCACCAGCTGGGTATTGATGCGCAGCCGATCGCCGGCGCGCCGCAGGCTGCCGGCCAGCACGTGCGACGCTTTGAGTTGTTGCCCGATCTGCGCCGGAGTCACCTGCTTGTCGCGATACGCCAGCACCGTCGGGCGCGAAAAAATGTTCAGTCCCTTGATCTTGGAAAGCTCGGTGATGATGTCTTCGGTCATTCCGTCGCGGAAGTACTCGTCTTCCTTCACCCCGCTCAGGTTTTCGAAATACAGCACCGCGACCGATTTCATGCTTTGCCTGGCGGTTCCCGCGCGCGACTCGCCCGAGTCACTCGTCCGTTTGCCACCGGAGTCAATGTCCCGCTTCAGCCGGATCAAGTCGGTCTTCAGGTCGGTGGCGGTCTGGTAACGCATGTTCCGGTCTTTTTCCAGAGCCTTTTCCACGATCCGCGCGAATCCCGCTGGCAACGCCGGATTTACCTGCACGATGGAAACCGGATCGCGGTTCAGAATCGCTTCGTAGACTACCCCCGAAGTGTCTCCCTGAAATGGCAGCCGCCCCGTCCCCATCTGATACAGCACCGTGCCCAGTGAGAACAAGTCAGTCCGAGAATCGGTCAGTTGCCCGCGCGCTTGCTCCGGCGACATATATGACACCGTGCCCATCGCCATTCCCGGCGTGGTCAAGTCCTCCACCGGCCCGCGGGTCGCCTGCGTCACATCATCGATTTGCGACCTCGCCGCCTCAATCTTGGCCAACCCGAAATCAAGAATCTTTACTTGCTCTCGCGGCGTAACAAAGATGTTCGCCGGCTTGATATCCCGGTGCACGATGCCCTTGGCATGGGCAGACTCCAGCGCATCCACAATCTGGATGGCCAGCGGCAGCAACTTTTCGATCTCAAAGGGATTCCGGCCGATCGCCGCAGCCAGCGGTTGCCCCTCCAGCAACTCCATCACGATGAAGTGCTGCCGCTCGTGTTGCTCGATTGCGTAGACTGTGCAGATATTGGGGTGATTCAACGCCGACGATGCTCGGGCCTCGCGCTGGAACCGTTCCAGGGAGTGGGCATCCTGCGCTAATTCCTGGGTCAGAAACTTCACCGCAACGCGGCGTCCCAGCCGCGTATCCTCCGCTTCATACACCACCCCCATGCCGCCGCTGCCAAGCCGGCGCGAGATGACGTAGTGGGAGACAGTTTGTCCGATTACGGAGTCCATGTTTGGGGGAACCGGCAAGGATAGTAGTTTGCCGCGCAAACGGTGGTCAAGTGGTTTCCGGCCGCGCGAGCTATTCGGCAGGCCGCTACCGCCTACGAATTCCTCGCGTTTACAGGAACCAAAACCACCAGCGTGTACGCACCCAGCGCAATCCCGAGCGGCCCGTTGATGAGCCCCAGAAACGCCGCCACCAGCCCAATTCCTCGTGCGGATTGCCCCCCAGACATCAATCCCAGCCCGGCGATGACCGAAACAATACCGGCGACGATGCTCAGAATAATCGCGAAAATCAAAAAGCCGTGAAACAGGCCCATCAACGCAAACGGGTTGGGCACCCGATTGAGCAGCGCCCCATACATCAGCGTCAGTGTGGCGCTGTAGACAAACAGTCCTATCGCCCCAGCAAATCGAAGAAAGCCGTATACAACCCAAAACATGCCAAGGTTTCGCATGGACCCTCCCGAGCCGGAATTTCCCTCTTCCCGCCCGGCCGACAATACATCCCCCCGCTTAGGCGCGCAATAAAGGGATTCCCCGAGATTCTGCCGTGAGGTTCTATGGTTGCCGGCCCCGCTGAACAGCCCCATTTCTTGACGCTTCTCCTTCCTTTTGCTAGCCTCGGACGTTCTCTCTCAGATCATTCCGAACGATACAGCTGTCTCGCTGTCGTAATTTGCTCAGGGCCGTGCACTTTCCGTTGGGTGCCATGTCGAGGGCGTCATGGAACCATCGTCTGCTCTTCTCGAACTGGCGGGTGTCTCTCTCGCCTGCCGGGATCGCGAAACTTTACTGAAAACCTTCGCCGCTCGCCTGGGCCCGGAATTGCAAGCCCGCGCGGTGCTGATCTGGCTTGCTGCCAAGGATGAAGACGGATTTTCATGCCGCGCCCGCTGGACCGAGCCCGGCGAGCGCCTCGCTCCCATCCCCGAAAACGTCACCGAAGGTGTTCTCTCCGAGCTCAGTGAAGACGGTGCCTCCGCCCGCCGCTACTCCGCCGCGCAAATCGATCCCGGGCAACTCGTCCATCTGGAAGAAAGCCAGCGCGGCAAAGTAAAAACTGCCCTCTACGCCGTTTTGCAAGGCGCCCACGGCATGAGCGGCGCGGTCGAAGTCCTCAACAAGAAATCCGGCGAGTTCACCCAGCAAGACGCCACCTTCCTGGAAGAAGCCAGCCGCCTCGCGGGCCAGGCGCTCTCCAACCTCGACGCCGCCGATATCGAGCGCCAGGCTCAATTCACCGCACTCGAGCGCCTCACCTCCCTCTACGACCTCGGCCGCATCTTTAATTCCACCCTCGAACTGCACGACTTGCTTCCCATCATCGCCAGCAAAGTGGGCGACATGCTTTACGCCCAGGCCTGCAACATCTGGTTGATTGACACCGCCGCGGGCAATCTACAGCTCGCACACCGAGCGGGGAACGACCCTAGCCTGGAAGAGGGCGCTCGCGCACCCATGGATTCCGGGCACTTGGGCGAAACCGTCCAGCAGGGCAGTCCGCGGCTGGTGGAAGATCCCGCCGGCAGCGCCGCCAACGATGAATTCCTCACCTGCCGCATGGAAGCTGCTCAGGAAAAATCCGGAGGCTCGTTTGCGTTTTCCTCGATCGCCTGCGCCCCGCTTCGCAAGGATCAGGAAGTGCTCGGCGCGATCGAGTTGGTCAATAAGACCACCGGCTCTCCATTCGATGAAGACGATCTCTTTTTCCTCGATAACGTCTCCGAGCAGGCGGCCGTCGCACTCCACAATGCCAAACTCCTGGAATCCGAGCGCAAGGTCGGCATCCTCGACGCCCTGCTCAAGATCAGCCAGGAAATCACCTCCACTCTCGACCTCGACCACATTTTCACCACCGTCGTTCACCAGGCCGCCACCATCGTTCCCTTCGACCGCTGCGTCATCGGTTTCTACGACCGCGGCAAATTCGTTCTCGGCGCCGTCTCCGGTGAAACCGAGGTTCTCAAGTCCCGCGAGATGGACGAATTGAGCGACGTTCTCGAATGGGCCGCCGAGCAGCAGCACCCTTCCGCTGCCAACCAGTATCAAGAGGGCTGGGAAGTCGTCCCCGCGGACGGCAAATCTTTGGTCGTCACCTATCTCGAAAAACAAGGGCAGAACGGTTTCTACGCTCTGCCCCTCCACGACGAACAGGGAACCCTGGGGGTCTTCGCTCTTTTCAGCAGCGACGCCGATTTCCTCTCCTCGTCGCAGCGCGAAACGCTGGGAATCCTGGCCAGCCAGATTTCCGTGGCCATCCGAAACGCTCAGCTCTATCAGCAAGTTCCGCTAGCCGGTTTGCTCAACCCTCTTGCCGCCCGGAAGAAAAGGCTCTTAGCCACGGTTCCCCAAGGCGAGCGCCTGGTATGGGTGCGCCGCGTTGCAGTGGCGGCGCTGGTTCTGGCTATCATTCCGTGGCCGATTCGCCTGGGCACCGCCGCTAGCGTGGTCCCTGCGGAAAGCCGCACCGTCAGCGCGTTCACCGGTGGCGTGGTCCAGCGTGTCTACGTTCATGAGGGCGACCGTGTCTCCCTCGGCCAGCCCCTCGCGCAACTCGATGACGGCGATGACCGCGTCAAGCTGGCCAGCGCACAAACCGATCTCTCCCTCGCCGCCCGCGAACTTTCCGACGCCGAGTACCGCGGCGATTCCGCCGCCGCCGGCCAGGCGCGCTTGCACTCCGATTTCTACCAGACCGAATCGAAGCTCGAGCAGCAACGCGTGGCCGCCGCACAGCTCCGCGCCCCCATCGCGGGAATCGTAGTCACTCCCAAAGTGGAAGAGAAAACCGGCACCGCCCTCAAACCCGGCGAAGCCCTCTGCGAAGTGGTCGCGCAGGATCCTCTGGCCGCTGAAATGAACATTGCCGAAACCGATCTGCCCTACGTTCGCGTCGGTTCGCAGGTGGCCATCAAATTGAACAGCTATCCCACCGTCACCTTTGCCGGAGCCGTCGATCGGGTCGGCGGTAAGACCGTCACTCAGGAGAACGAGCAGTTTTTCGTCGTGCGCGCCAGCTTCGCCAACCCCCAAGGATTAGCGCGCGACGGCATGGCCGGACGCGCCCGGGTTCGCGCGACAGGCGGTTGGTTCGATAGCGGCTGGTATCCCGTGGGCTTTGTAATGTTTCGTTCGCTCGCTCGTTGGGTGTGGACCAAAGCCTGGACCTGGATGCCATAGTGCCCGCGAATCGATCGGCACCCGGGCAGCGGCATGTTCTTGACACTGAAGGTGACACCATGAATCACGCACGGCGAATTCGCGGCGCACTTCTAGGCTTGGCCGCTTTGATGCCCCTGGTTTGCATAAACGGCTGCGGCAGTTCTTCGGTGGCGCAGAGTGCCGGCGCTGCTTCGGCAAGCGCGCCTGCTCCCAACGCCTCCGCGCCATCTTCTTCCTCCAGCCCCTTGGCGCCCGCCGGGCCCATGGCCCCAGCCTCGGCAAGCACGGTGGCAGCGGCCGGCATGCTGAGCGTGCTGAGCGTCGAGCACGAAGTCGATGTCCTCGCCAAACTCAGTGGAGTGGTGGTTCAGGCCCCCAAAGAAGAAAGCCAGCAGGTTCGCGCCGGCGAAGAGCTGGCCCGCCTCGATGATCGCCAACTGGTCGCCCAGCTCGATAAAGCCCAAGCCGATCTCACCGTCGCCGAAGACAACGTCAAGTACAACGAAGCCGAACTGAAAGCCAAGCAAGCCAATTTGCGCCGTACCCAGCAACTGCGCCAACTCGGCCTGGGCAGCGAAGCCGATTTGGACAACGCCGATTTTCTCGAGAAGGGCGCTGAATACGATTTGAAAGCCTGGGAAGCCACCGTGGTCGGTAATCAGGCCAACGTCCGCGAACTGCAAGCCGAGCTCGACCAGACTCGCATCCGCGCCCCGTTTTCCGGGGTGATCGCGCACCGCTACATCCGCGAGGGACAAAGCGTCCTCAAGGACGAAAAGTGCTTCCGCATCAGCCAGCTCAGCCCGCTCCAGGTTCAATTCCAGGTGCCGGAAACTTCCGGCCGTAAGCCGCACATCGGCGACGCCGTTCATCTCGCCACCGTCGAAGATGCCGGGCGCACTTTGCAAGCGCGGGTCGTGAAGATGAGCCCCATCGTCGATCCGGCCAGTGACAGTTACGACGTCACCGCGCGCCTTACCGGCGCCGATATCAGCGACCTGCGGCCCGGCATGGCCGTGCGCGTGGAATGGTCCGGCGCGGCCGCCGTCGCCGCGGCCCCGAAAAAGTAGCGCTCACCAAACATGCGATTCGGTCCTACCAGCCTGAAAGTCACCACCGTCCTGGCCAAGGGACTCCGCCGCCCGCGCCTGCGTTCCGACCTCCGCATCAGCGAACAAATCATCAGCGGCAAGAAAAGCTACGTCATTAAGGTGCCGGATACTTCCACCTACAGCCGCTACGGCGTCTACGAATACGAGATTCTCTCCCTCTGCGACGGCACCCGCACTCCCGCTGAAATCGCCGCCGAGATGGGTGAGCGCCACCCCGAACAGCCCGTTGCCGAAACCACCGTCCTCGAATTTTTCGACGGCATGGAACCGGGCATGTGGGAGCGCAGCGTCGGCGAAAAGAATTTGGCCATGCTCGAGAAGATTCGCGACGAGCGCAAAACTCGCGTCAATCGCGCCAACATCCTGCAAATCACCTTCAAAGCCTGGGACCCCAACGACCTGCTCGCCCGCATGGACCCTTATTTCAGTTGGATGTTCACTCCCGGCTTCGTGCTTTTTTCCCTGGTCCTGTTCTCCATCACCGCCGCCATATGGATCAGCGACTGGTCCCGCATCAGTCTCGACGCCGAAGCGTTTTACGACTTCGGCCGGCAAACCCCCAACGACCTGTTGCTGTTCTGGGTCTTGCTCTTCGTCATCGGCGGAATTCACGAGCTCGGCCATGGCCTCACCTGCAAACACTTCGGCGGCGAAGTTCATCAGATGGGTTTCATGCTCATCTATTTCACTCCCGCCTTCTACACCGATACCACCGACGTCTACATGTTTGACCGCACTTCCCGCCGCGAATGGGTGATCTTCGCCGGACTCTGGATCGAATTCGTCGTTTGCAGCTTTTCCACCCTCGTTTGGTACTTTTCCTCTCCCGGCACCGTGGTCGCTTACATTTCCTACCGTTTGCTCCTCTTTAGCAGCATCGCCGCCCTGGTGATGAACCTCAATCCTTTCATCAAAGCCGACGGATACTACGCCCTCAGC
The DNA here is from genome assembly GCA_963725655.1 of uncultured Acidobacteriota bacterium. Taxonomy (GTDB): domain Bacteria; phylum Acidobacteriota; class Terriglobia; order Acidiferrales; family UBA7541; genus CAVRXT01. Next base: position 710,997 of record CAVRYY010000003.1, read on the forward strand.
CAGTATCTCCGCATGGACAGCCTGCGCGAAGAATCTGTCGCCTACGTGAGAACTTTATTCGAGAAGCATGTGTTACGCCACGACGTCGAGCCTCCTCCGGTCACCAAACGCCAGAGCCGCATCTTCACCGCCTTTGGCCTGGCTACCTTCGCCTACGGTGTCACCGTTCTCTATCTCCTCGGCGCCTGGCTCAAAAATATGCTGGTCGGCTACTTTGCCCTGTGGGGCTATGTCATTTTTGTGCTGATTTTTTATTTTATGTTTCGCAAGAAAGTGCGCGAGAGGATTCCCTCGGCGCGTTTATGGTTGCGGAATTCGAGGGAGGAGTTCATGGCCTGGGAAATGACGCGCGGCCAGCAGCTTGCTGCCGGGTTGGCTGCTTTTCTGTTGCTCGTGCCGCCTCTGCCTTCGCGTGTGTCTACCGATTTCGTTCTCGAGCCGGGCACCCGGGCCGAGGTGCGCACCACCGTCGCCGGCGAGATTCGCGAAGTCCGCGTGAAGCAAGGCGACCCCGTCCACGCCGGAGACGTTCTGCTCGTCCTTGAAAATCCCGAACTCGAAGCCGCCGCGCAATCCACCCAGAACAATCTGGCGCTCGCCTACTCCGCCCTACGGTTGGCCTCGCAAAGCGGCAATTCCTCTGACCTCGCCAATGCCACCAGTCAAGCTCAGCGTCTCGAACAAGACCTGGCCGTTGACCGCCAGCGCACCGCAGGCCTGATCGTCCGCTCGCCCATCGACGGTGTCGTAGCTTCGCCCGATGTCGACCAGCGCTCCGGTGAATACGTCGACGCCGGCGCCGGCCTCATCTCCATCGTGAATCGTCAAGCCATGCGCGCGCGCATCCTCGTCAGCGATTGGGATTTCGCCGACGTGCATCGCCAGGCCGCCGCCCAGCTGAAAGTCAGCGCCTACCCGTACCGTACCTTCCACGGCCAAGTCGAACGCATCATGCCCGCCGCAGCCGCCGAAATTCCCGTCGCGACCGATGCGAAGATCATCCGCTACGGCCGCGAGCTAACCAACTATTTCGCCCTTGTCCTGGATTTTCCCAACCAGGATGGCTCCCTGATCGAAGGCATGACCGGCACAGCAAAAATTTCCGGCAACTACCGCCCCGCCGCCTGGCAGGCCGCCCGATCCGGCTGGCACTGGCTGCACAATCAGTTCTGGTAGCCACGAAGGTGGGCATCACACCAGTAAGGTCCAAGCGCGGTCGTTTTTGAGCGATTGTTTTTGAAGTACGGTTTTACGCTCTTATCTCTTCGATGATCGTAAAAGCCGTTACCACCTGAAGGCGGGAATCACACCACGAAGGTCCAAGTGCGGTTGTTCTTGAAGTACGGTTTTACGCTCTTATCTTTTCGATGATCGTAAAAGCCGTTACCATCTGAAGGTGGGAATCACACCACGAACGTCCAAGTGCGGTTGTTTTTGAAGTACGGTTTTACGCTCTTATCTTTTCGATGATCGTAAAAGCCCTTACCACCTGAAGGCGGGAATCACACCACGAAGGTCCAAGTGCGGTTGTTCTTGAAGTACGGTTTTACGCTCTTATCTCTTTCGGGTGCCCCACTCTTCCCCGGGGCTGGGAAGGGTGGGCGTAGCGACCTTACTCGCCGAACGAGGAACGCCGCACAAGTAGGGTGCAACCGTGTTTTGAATCCGAAGTTCCGCCGCTCACCGGAGGACCGTGCTGGGTTGCCCTCCGGCCGAGCGCGCAGAAACAAAACCAAAGCGAGCTAACAGCCGCCACGCTCCAACTCCACTTACGGCCGGATCATCAGCAGATTCCGGATAGCCGGCTGTGCCTTCTTCTCCAGCTTCTGGGCTGCCTGCTTTGGCGCCTTGATCGGTGTCTTTTTTGATTCCATGATTGCTCCCCCCTCCGCTTTCGTACCAGGTACCTCTGCTATTGCAATCGACGCGCCAAACCCGCTCCCAGCCGCCGCCACCGCATCGCGCCGGAAACAAAGACTTTATCGCGCGCCTCACTTCGCGGAAAGACCCGCCCCCCTGGTCCAGGGTTGAATTACTAAGCCCGCGTTGAATTTTTCAACCAGCAGATTCAACTCGCCCCGTCCCCAAAAAAGGAAGAAGGGCTGCGCGGGGGGACCGGCAGCCCGTTCATTCCTCCAGAAGCCGCCAACCCGCGGCATCCCATATACCGTTCGTTTCTCGTTCCGAATGGCCGCGGTCGGCGGCAGTCTAGCCAGTAACTGCCAGCCGCGGGGCTTGAGCCGTTCGTCATGTTCGCACCAGGAATATACGCGCGGCCATCGCCCTTCCTGACTGCAATTCGCGCGCCAAACCGGTTTCCCCGCCGCGCCACAGTCAACTCCCTTACAACGCGTCGTTTTGTTCGCCCAAGCGCTGCGGCGATCTGCCGCGGTCACGGACTTCGTTGAATTTCTCACCGCTCCGGTTGAATTTATCAACCTCGTTCAACAAGCCGGCTCGCGCTCGGACCGCCGTTACGTCTACACCGCTCGCTCTTGCCTTTCAGCGCCCGCCTCGTGTTCATCGTCCTGACGAAAAAAGGGCCGCGCAGTTTTACCCGGCGGCCCTTTTCCATTTCCAAGCTGCCGCGGAACGGCAGCGCATTGAACTTGCAGGACGCTAGGCCGCGCGCATCTTGCTCTCGGCGGTCTAAGCGTTCCCAGTTACTTCTTTTTCTTTTTCTTAGCGGCCTTTTTGGTTGCCATAGTCGGTTACCTCTCCTTTCATTGGCTGCCGAGCGGCCCGAATTTCAATTCGCTGTTTCGCGAATCGAATTCCCGACCTGCCGTTGAGCCTTCTTCCATCTTGGCAGCTCTCTTCTGGCCGTTCGCTGCCTCTTTGTTCGCCAGTTACTGCGCCATCTCCGCGCCGTTAACTCAAGATCACCGGCGGCGTTGCGGAATTTCGACCAGCGGGGTCATTCACTTGCCTGCCTCTCGGCGGCGTTGCGGAATAACCGGCTGTTCTTTCGCTTCGGCCTCTTGCGCCTTCTGCTCTTGCGCTCTTTCTCGCCACTTCTACTTGGCCCTCGCGCTTTTCGATGGCGCCTTCATCCAACTACCGCCGCTCTTCAATTTCAAAATAAATAGATTGCTCACACTGTGACAGAAAGTGGCCCAGAAGAACAGACATTGCGTCAGGAATTTTCGTTATCTGCAATTTTCGGCGGCGGGGTACTGCGGCCTTCGTTGCGGGGGTTGCGGTTCTGAAAGTTCCGTTTTGTAAACTCTCATCGGGGATTTCGCGCGGGGATTGTGATTTTCCGTTTCTCCGGCCTTCCGCAGTCCAACTCAACCGAATTTACAGTCGGTGCTTCCGGCACAAGTAGTTCATCCGGTTCTTATCGATCCTCAGCAGCCGCGCCGCTTCCGCCTTGCTCTCTTTCGATTGCTCCAGCGCCGCTTTCACCCACTTCCGTTCGTACGCCTCGATCTCTTCGTTCAAATCGATTCCTTCCGCGGGCAGCCACGCCGGTCCGGCCCCCGAATTGGGAACGTTCTGCGCGATGTTCGGCGGCAGGTCCTTCAACGTCACCTTGTTGCTGTCGGTCATCAGCACCAGCCGTTGCACCACGTTGCTCAATTCCCGCACGTTCCCGGGCCAGCGGTAGCTCTGCAGCGCGGCCAGCGCATCGTTCGCCACCCGCAGTTTCGGCACCTGGTTCGCCGCGCAGTAGACCTGCATGAAATAATCCACCAGCAACGGCACGTCGTCGCTGCGCTCGCGCAGCGGCGGAACGAATATCGGTACCACGTGAATCCGATAGTAGAGGTCTTCGCGGAATCTCCCCTGCTTGGCCATCTCCTCCAGGTTCTCGTTGGTCGCGCTCACCAGCCGGAAATTCAGTTTGATCGCCTTCTTTCCGCCCAACCGCGTCAGTGCCCGCTCCTCCAGCACCCGCAGCAACTTGCTCTGCAAAGGAGGCGTTAGCGTGGCGATCTCATCCAGAAATAACGTCCCTTCCTCGGCCAGCTCGATGCGTCCTTCCTTGGTCGCCACCGCGCCGGTGAACGCCCCTCGCTCGTACCCGAATAATTCCGCTTCCATCAGGCTTTCCGGTAGCGCCGCGCAATTCACGCCGATGAACGGCTTGCTCCGCCGTGGTCCCTGGTCGTGCAGCGCTCGCGCCACCAGTTCTTTCCCCACTCCGCTCTCGCCGCGAATCACCACGTTCGCGTCCGATCGGGCCATCCGCTGGATCGAAGAGAAAAGATGCCGCATCGCATCCGTCGATCCGATCAGGTCGCCCAGCGAATCCTTGCGCCGAATCTCTTCCCGCAGAATCCGGTTTTCCCGCTGGATCTGCAGTTTCTCGATCCCCCGCGCGATCAGCATCCGCAGCACTTCCATATCGATCGGCAGGATGAAGTAGTCGTACGATCCGGCTTCGATCACCTTCAGCGCCGAAGCTCGCTTGGTGTCTTCACTCAGCACGATCACCAGCGTGTCGATCTCGCTCCCGTCCAGCCGCTGCAGCAGCTCCACGCATTCGCTCACCCCGCCCGATGGCAGCGGCAAGCCCAGCAGCAGAATGTCTACGTCGGTTTCTTGCAACAGGACAAAAGCGGCCGTGTAGTCCTCACCCTCGAAGACGTCGTTATCCGCGCGCAGCGCAGCGGCAATTTTGCCGCGAACCGCCGCGTCGCCCACTACGATTCCAATGCGAGGTTTGGGGACTCCTGGAGGCATCGGTAGACGAACAATCTACTCACTCTAGCCCTTCGATACAACTCCGATTGACGATGGGGCGCTGAGCGAACCGAAGTGGGTGCCCCAGGTGTCGGTTTCACACCTGGGTTCTCTAAGTTTTTGACTTGCTCTAGTTTGCGCCGCGTCTGGCCCCTACACCCCGACCGCACGGTTCCCCACAGGTGAATCGCGCGGCAAAATGAATGTCCACAGTATGCGATCCCTTCCAACCGCACTTCCGAAATGCTAACGTCTCCCAGAAAGGAAGCCGCAACATGTCTTCACCCGCCAGCCGCCCTGGGACGTCCCGCAACCAATCCATGCTCTATGCCCGAATAAATTCCGCGCACAGTGCCGGGGAGAGTGCCCAGAATTTCGTGTCACGGCTTCAGTTCCTCAATCACCCCACCGCCAGCATACCCCCGCCTATGTCTCTGATTTCAAAGGAGCGGTTTTCGCCGAATACGGGCACATCTCCGTTTTACATTTCCGAAAGGGACAGTCGATGCACTCCAAATGGATCGACGGTGGCTGGTATTTCCTCCCCGCCGCAACCTCAATTTCTAAATCGGCACAGCGCCAGCATATCCCCACGTATGTGTCTGATTTCAAAGGAGCGATTTCGCCGAATACCGGCAGTTTGCGTTTTATTTTCCCCAACGGGCATTGCTCAGTGGCGGCCTTAATGGATCGACGCCAGCGAGGGCTTTTTCTGCCGAAAAAGTGTCCCCCACCTATGCTCGCCACTGATTCTGAAGAACATACCGACGCCGAAATCGCGCTTTCGAATCGCGACATCCGTAAGGATCATGTTTTTGAAGTAACTGATTCTAAGCAATTTACAAATCCTGAATCGTGCCAAATCGCCGAAAAATTAATCTATGACCTCAGAAACAGGATCGCTCGATGCCATGCTTAATGGATCGACGGCGGCAGGTATTTCTTCTCGATACTAGCCACCACCACATAATTCGGGTCCACCATCTCCGCCAGATGGATATGCGCCACCTTCGACAGCAACTCGTACGCGTCCAGTTCAGACATCCCGTAGTCCGCATGAATCCACGCTACCAACTCGCGGAAGGCGATCCGCAGCGCATCATCCACCGGCCGGTAAATTCCCGCCGCCATGATCTCGTTATCATTTTCAAACCGCGGCCACCCGATGTGCCGCCCGCGCAACAGCTTCACTTGTATCCGCGCCTGCAGCGGCACCTCAATCGCGGTTCCCGCGATCTCACCGTCGCCCATGGCCGCGTGCCCGTCCCCCACATACAGCAGCGCTCCCGGTACGTTCACCGGCAGATACACGATGTTGCCCGCGCTCGCTTCCGAGGCGTCCATATTCCCGCCAAACTCCGCCGGGACCACCGAGCTGCGCACCTCGCCTCCAGCCGGCGCCACGCCAATACATCCGAAAAACGGATGCAGCGGGATCTTCACCGAATAGCTCGAATCGTGCGCCTGGAATGTAGCCACGTTGTTGGCCGGATCGATCGGATAGAACCAGATTTTCTCCGGCAGCGGTGCATTCAGCATCGCCGTGTACTCGGTCGGGTTGAGCGCGCCAAATCCCGGCACCAGCGCTCCCACACCCTGATGGGTGGGCACTTCCAGCGAAAGGATGTGAACCGCGATCGTGTCACCCGGCTCCGCGCCTTGGATGTAAAACGGACCCGTCAGTGGATTGTCGCCTTTCACCATGCTCAACGTATCCCCCGGATGTTGCAGCGCGTCGCCGAACGCATCCACCGTGTTCGTCTCCAGGATGTCTCCGGAATTCAGCCGCGCCACCGGCGTCGCCGGGCCGTAGACGTACTTCACCGTGTCCATCGCGGCGCTAAACCGCACCACCCGCTCTGCATCGCCAGCGTTCTGCGCGAAGCAACTCCCTCCCGCTGCCGCCACCCAAACCACTATCAGGCAAAACACACCAGCAATCCGCGTCTTCATCTTTGCACCCTGACCTTGTTTCAACCTGCAAGCGACACATTGTACGCCAGCCCGCTCAGCCTGCCCGGGACTAACCCTGGAGCCTCGAGCATGTCCGCTTGTGGGACGCAAATTTCCCAGTTGCGGGCAAATTCCCTTGTTAACCAGCCTTTCGAGGCCCATAATCCTAACAAAATACCGGGTTTAACGCCGCGTGCCACCCGGCAGGTGAAGTGCGCTTAGGATTGGTGTCGAGGAGCGTTAAGTGGATATCGCCAGGCCAGACGTTAAGCGAAAAAAGAGGCTCCGCCAGATCGGCTACGTTGTCGCCGCGGTGGTGGTGATTCCGCTGGTCACCTTCGCTCTCTCCCGCTTGAAACCCGCTGCTCCGGGCGTCGACAAATCCAGCGTCTGGACCGACACCGTCAAGCGCGGCCCGATGGTTCGCGAGGTTCGTGGACTCGGCACCCTGGTCCCCGAAACCATTCGCCTGATTCCCGCCGCCACCGACGGACGCGTCGACCAGCGCTTCATCCTTCCCGGTACCCCAGTGAAGGCCGATACCCCCATCCTGCAGTTGATTAATCCCACCCTTCAGCAAGTTACCCTCGATGCCGAATACCAAATGAAAGGCGCGGAGGCGCAGTACAACAGCCTGAAGGCTCAGCTCCAGAATCAGCTCATGGATCTGAAAGCAAAGGCTGCCGCCAGCCAGGCCGACGCGAGCTCCGCCAGGCTCGACGCTGACCGCAAGGAACAACTCTTCAAGCTGGGCCTCGCTCCGGACATCGACTACAAAATCTCTCAGGTCCGCGCGGACCAGACCTCCAAGGAAAACGAAATTTCTCAGGCCGAAGTGAGCACCTTTGCCAATTCCGTTGAGGCTCAGCTCGCCGTGCAGCAATCCAAGGTCGAGCAGCAACGCGCGCTCTGGAATCTGCAAAAATCGCAGCTCGACCGCCTGACCGTCCGCCCGGGAATCGACGGCGTGTTGCAGGAACTTGAAGTGGAAGTGGGCCAGAACGTCACCGCCGGCACCTTGCTGGCGCGCGTCGCCCAGCCCACCCACCTGAAAGCCCAACTGCGCATCGCGGAAACCCAGGCCAAGGATATTCGGATCGGGCAGAAGGCATCGGTGGATACGCATAACGGCATCGTATCGGGACATGTGATGCGCATCGATCCCGCGGTGCTCAATGGAACGGTTACTGTCGACGTCGCGCTCGATTCCCAGCCGCCCGACGCGCGGCCGGACCTCAGCGTCGAAGGCACCATCGTGCTCGAACGCCTCGCTGACGTGGTCTTTGTCGGCCGGCCGGTCCACGGCGAAGCCAACAGCACCGTCGGCCTGTTCAAGTTGGTCCCGGGCACCAATGAGGCTCTGCGCGTCCAGGTTTCCCTGGGACGCACCTCGGTGAATACCGTCGAAATCGTGAAGGGCTTGCAGGTGGGCGACGAAGTCATACTCTCGGATATGTCGGCCATGGACAATTACGATCGCATCCAATTGAAGTAGCACCGCTCGGTCCGCCGGCGCGGGGAACGCACAAGGAGACGGCATGACAGCAGAACCGAAATCGTTAATTCACCTGGAAGGCGTGACCAAGGTGTTCTACACCGATGAAGTGGAAACCCACGCCCTTGCCGGCGTGCACCTGGAGATTAAGAACGGCGAATTCCTGTCGATTGCCGGGCCGTCGGGCTGCGGCAAATCCACCTTGCTTTCGATCCTGGGTCTGCTTGATTCGCCCACCGACGGCAGCTACTGGATCAATCAGCAGGAAGTGGCCAATCTCTCGCTCTCCGATCGCACCCGTATCCGCAACCGCGAGATCGGGTTTATCTTTCAGGCCTTCAATCTGATCGGCGACCTCACCGTCTACGAAAACGTCGAGTTGCCGCTCACCTATCGCAGCATGGCGGCCAGCGAACGCAAGAAGCGCGTGCAGGAAGTTCTCGAGCGCGTGGGCATGGCCCATCGCACCAAGCACTACCCGTCGCAGCTTTCCGGAGGTCAGCAGCAACGCGTCGCGGTCGCCCGCGCACTGGTCGGCAGCCCTTCCATCCTGCTGGCTGACGAGCCTACCGGTAACCTCGATTCCAAGAACAGCGAAGCGGTCATCGATCTCCTCCGCCAGCTTCACCGCGAAGGCGCCACCATCTGCATGGTCACCCACGACCCGCGCTACTCCAGCATCGCCGATCGCACCATTCATCTGTTCGACGGCAGCATCGTGGAAGAAACTCTCGGCACCCGCACCGAATCGGTTTAACGGCCAAACGGCATAAGAGGATTGGCGGAATCTGAAAATCCGGTCACGGAGTGTTTTTCAGATGGGGACTTTCTCAAACGATCTTCGCTACGGCGCCCGCATGCTGGCCAAGAGTCCCGGCTTCACCATCGTGGCTTTGCTTTCGCTGGCCCTGGGCATCGGCGGAAACGCCACCGTCTTCAGTTGGGTGCAAGCCGTTCTGCTTCACCCGCTCTCCGGCGTCCAGGATTCTGACCGGCTGGTCGCCGTCGAAAGCATCATGGCCAACGGCAGCTACCACACCAGCTCGTTCCCCGATTACCGCGACTATCGCGACCACAACACCGTATTTTCCGGCCTGATTGGCTTCGAGCTGATCGAGCAGAATTTGAAGCTCCGCGCCACCGATCAGCCGCAGCGCGTGGTCGGCGAGATCGCCACCGAAAATTACTTCGACGTTCTGGGCGTCAACGCCAGCCGCGGACGAACTTTCCACGCCAGCGATGACCACGGGCCGGTTTCCGATCCGTACATCGTGTTAAGTGACGGCATGTGGAAACGTCAGTTCGGCGGAGATCCCAACGTCGTTGGCAAGTCGGTGGAAATCAATCAGCATCCCTTCACCGTAATCGGCGTAACCCCCCGGGGATTCAGCGGCACCATCGTTGGAATCATGGCCGACTATTGGGTTCCCATGATGATGCAGCCGCAAGCCTTGCCCGGCGAAGATCTCAACTCCCGAAATCCGACGTTCGTGCATATCGCCGGCCGCCTGAAAACCGGCGTCACGCTGGATGCCGCGCGCGCCGAATTGAAAACCATGGCGCGGCGCCTGGAACAGGAATATCCGATCACCACCCGCAATATCGGCATCGACGTTGTTCCCATTTGGAAAGCGCACTACGGATTGCAGAGCATCCTCCTTCCCGTACTGGCGTTCCTCAGCGGCGTGGTGTTGCTGGTTTTGCTGATTGCCTGCGCCAACGTCGCGAACCTGCTGCTGGCCCGCGCCACGGTTCGCGAAAAAGAAATCGCCATTCGCGCCGCCATGGGCGCCAGCCGCTCGCGCCTGGTCCGCCAGATGCTCGCGGAAAGTTTGCTGCTGGCGTTGGGCGGCGGAGTGCTCGGCGCTGTGATGGCCGCATGGACTTCCGGCGGATTGACGCTGTTCTTCCCGCCAACGCATTTGCCGGTGGGCGTCGCCACCAGCATGGATTGGCGCGTTCTGTCTTTCATCGTGATGTTGTCTGTCGCCACGGGCGTGCTTTTTGGAATCGTGCCGGCGCTGCGCGGTTCGCGGACCCAGGTGAACGATTCGCTAAAAGAAGGTGGTCGAAGTTCCGCCGGAGGCTCGGGCCAACCTCGCCTCCGCAATTTGCTGGTGCTCAGCGAAACGGTTCTGGCGGTGGTTTTGCTGGTCGGCGCGGGACTGATGGTCCGCACCCTGCAGGTGGCCAAGTCCACCAGTCCCGGCTTTAACACCGATCGCGTGCTGCTCGCCGCGATGGACCTGCGCGCCAACGGCTACTCGCACACGCAATCCGGCGCTTTTTATTCGCAATTGCTCGACAAGTTGAAAACCGTTCCCGGCGTTCGCTCCGCCACGCTCGAGTTATGGGCCCCGCTGTGGTTCACCGGCCGCGGCTACACGCTCCCGGATATTGAGGGCTATTCGCCCAAGCCGGATGAAGACCGAGCCATCGATTACAACGTGGTCGGACCCAATTACTTTTCCGCCACCGAGATTCCGCTGTTGGCGGGCCGCGACTTTACCCAGGCGGATGGCGACCCCGCGCCCCGGGTGTGCATCGTGAATCGCACCATGGCGCAGCATTACTGGCCGGGAGAAAGCGCGATCGGACATCGCCTCAACTCGTGGGATACCTGGTGGACCGTCGCCGGCGTGGTGGAAGATATTCACTACCACAGCATGAACGAGCAGCCGGAATCGTTTGCTTATTTCCCGTTCCTGCAGCTTCCGCAAACCGACGCGAACATCCTGGTGCGCACGGAAGGCAAGCCCGAGGCTTTGCTGGGCGCGTTTCGCTCGCAGGTCCACGACCTGAACCCCAACGTGCCGATCCTGGAATCGGATAACCTGGCGAATCTGCTTTCGATTTCTCTTTTTGCCTATCGCACCGCCGCAACTCTCGGCGCGCTGCTCGGCGGCATCGGACTGGTGCTCGCGTCGATTGGAATCTTTGGCGTGCTCTCGTATTCCGTCAATCAGCGCACCCAGGAAATTGGAGTGCGCATGGCCCTCGGCGCGCGCCCCGCGGACATTCTTCGATTGGTGGTCGGGCAGGGAATGCGGTTGGTGCTAACCGGGATGGCTGTAGGGATCATCGCCGCGATAGTGGCCGGGCAGCTGATCTCCAATCTGCTGTACGGCGTGAAAGCCACCGATCCGATTACGTTTGCCGGAACCGCGCTGATTCTCTCGACGGTGGCCGTGCTGGCGTGCGCACTCCCGGCCCGCCGCGCGATGCGCGTCGATCCGATGGTCGCGTTGAGGTATCAGTGAGCTTCTCTCCCAAAATGCGAATCATCACGCATCTCCACAGCGCGCGAGGCCTGATCCGGGAGGGAAGCCTCACGCGGCGGATACTCGTGAGCGCGGCGCTGTCTCTGGTTTTCGGCGTCGGCGCGCGCAGCCCGATCGTGAATCGCATCCAGAGCCTGTGGACGCCGGTAACTCCGCCTCGCGTGGCCAGGCATTTGACTCCCGCGCCACCCGATGTCTTCGCCTTCGAGTGTCTTCGCCGGCCCCGGCCTTATCCCGTCGCGCTGCACCAGAGAGATCTCAATTCGATTGTGAACGGCGGGCCTCACGAAATGGCGTTCGCTCTTACCGGTGGCGGCGCGCCCGAACTGGTGGTGGGCGCGAGCGTGGCGCCACGCGATTTTTCGCGGCTCGGCGTCCGTCCTTTACTCGGCCGGACTCTGCGGGTTTCCGACAATTGCAGCAGAGCGACGCCGGTGGTGATGATCGGTGAAATGCTATGGCGGGCGCGGTTCTCTGCGGATGCCGCGATCGTGGGGAAATCGATCCTGCTCAGCGCGCACGCCTATCGGGTGGTAGGGATTCTTCCGGCAACGTTCCGGTTCCCCTACGCTTCGGACCCGGTCGAGGTTTGGCTGCCGGCGGCGCAGGATCCGCAGCTGCGCGAATCGCAAGCGCAACAAGCTGCCGCCAAAGTCAAAGAGCTGACCACGGCGGCCCAGCCTTCGCCCAGTTCAAGTCGCGCTCCCAAGATCAATCCAGCTCCTGCTCCCGCATCGCGGAGTATTGCGCCGGTAGCAACCATCGCACCGCTCTCGCCGCTTGCGCCGCTCGCTCCGGTTACGACGCTGGCGCCCGCGGCACGCGTGGCTCCGGTGAAAGTCACCGTCACCTCGCAAGAATAATCCCGGCCTGCCCCGCGGACCGCTACTTCAACGTTTCGAACAGATTGCTGTAATCATCGGTCCACGGCCGAACGCCGCTTTTCTTTTGCACCACCATCGTCTCGGTCGGAAAGCTGCTGCTAGCCAGGGCCGCATCGCTTTTCCCAATGATCATCCAGGTGGACGTGAAAACCTCATTCTTCAAATCCGGCGGGTTCACGATGGTGGTGGCGCGGCGGCCAAGCGATTCCGCTACCGCTTTCACCACCGGATTCAGATTGAGATATTTGTTGGAAACGTGAATGGCCAGCACGCCATTCGAATTGAGATGCCGGAAGTAGAGCTCGAACGCTTCGCGGGTAAGCAAGTGCACCGGAATCGCGTCGCCGGAAAATGCGTCCACCGCCAGAACGTCGAAGTCCTGCGGCGGCTGGCGCTCCAGCGATAGCCGCGCGTCGCCGGGGATGGTGGTGATCTGCGCTTGGGAATCGCGCAGGAAATCGAATTGCGAGCCGGCGATCTCGATCACCAGCGGGTTGAGCTCGTAGAAAGTGTAGTGGTCGCCGGCGCGGCCGTACGCCGCGAGCGTCCCCGCGCCCAGTCCAATGATGCCCGCCCGAACCGGACCGCGTTGCCGCGCGGATTGCAACGCCAGGGCGCCGCCCGATTCCGGACCGTAGTAAGTGGTCGGCTGGTCGCGCCGTCCCGCTTCCAGAATCTCGATGCCGTGGGTAATCGTTCCGTTGGCGAGCTCGCGGCGCGGCGGATCGTGTTCGGTGGCCGGCAGGTCGTTCACTTTCACGATGCCGTAGAAATTGCGCTCCATCAACCGCGACTTCCCGCTTTGCCGCACGGTGACCACCGCCAGCGAAACGATCAGCAGCCCCACCAATCCGGTAAATACCAGGGAAGGCAATCGCAGACCTTTGCCGTGAAACACCGTCGAGGGATCGCGGTCCAGCACGATGCGCAAAAGGACGGCGCAGCCGGCAATGGCTACCGGCAATTCGTAGAATCCGCGAAAGACGTGCGGGGCGATCGCGCTGACAAAAATTCCGCCCAGCGCGCCTCCCAGAGAAATCATCAGATAGAACTTTGTGAGATATTCCGACGACGGCTTCAGATTCACCAGTTCGCCGTGGCACACCATGCAGCAGATAAAGAGCCCGGCGCAAAACAGCGGCACCTGCAGCATGGGTCCGGCGTTCGCAAATTCCGGAGACAGTGCGTAGGCCATCCCGCCCAGCGCCACCGCCAGCAGCCGCAGGAAGAAAAAGCGGCGATACCACGCGGTGCTTTCAAAACAAAGTATCAGGCTCAGCAGGTACAGCGACAGCGGCAGGATCCATAGCAGCGGAACCGCAGCGACGTCTTGCGACAAGTGGTTGGTCACCGCCAATAAAAATGCCGAAGCATCCGCGGCCAATGCGACCCACAGCAGTTGCACCCCCCATCCGGGCGGCGGCGATATGGGCCTGCTCGGCGCGGGCGCATCCAATCCGGTTCGCTGGCGATACGCGATGGACGCGCACAGCAGCGCGAATGCCACGTAGCCCGCCGACCACCCCAGCGCCTGGTGCCGGGTGGAAAGGCGCGGCTCGAAAATAATTGGGTACGACAGCAACGCCAGAAGTGACCCGGCATTCGAGAGCGCGTAGAAACGGTACGGCCGCCCGCCGGTTCGCCGCCGCACGTACCACGCCTGGAGCAGCGGGCTGGTGGCCGAGAGCAGCAAGAAGGGCAGACCTACGGTGACGGTGAGCAGCCCCAGAATCCGCCAGGCCGGATAGCCGTCGCCGATAGGCTTCCAGAAATCGCGGGGAATCACCGGCAGCATAAACAGGCTCGCCGCAAGCAGCAGCACGTGGGTCCACATCTGGTGCGCCGGACGCAGCCGCTGCACCAGCAAGTGCGCGTAGTAACTTCCCAGGAGATAGGTCACCTGGAAAAACATCAGACTGGTCGCCCACACCCCAGCCGCGCCGCCAAACCACGGCAGGATCATTTTCGCCAGCATCGGCTGGATCTGGAAAAGTAGAAACGCGCTGAGAAAAATGGTCGCCGACCACAGCACCAGAATCCCAGCCGGGATTCTCTCGCGCGGGGAGTCGTCCGAGCCGTACGTAAGTAAAGGAGTGGCGTCGCTCATAATCGCCCGAACACTCTATCTGATTCTCGGGATTGGCGCGACGCCAGGAGACGGGGCTGGCCGCGGAGGAGGGCCAAACCGGGAGTGTCCGATATTGGGACGTCCCATTCCCGCAACTGGGGCATTTGGCTGAGCGGCTTGAGCTCCATGTGGTCTTAAGCTACATTGATGCAGTCAGTTAGAAGCATCTGGGGCTGGAAGGTGAACTGCCCTACGTATGGGCGGTGGTGACCGCTTGCGAAGGGCGGGCGCGCCAACATCATAGGATCAACGGGATGGCTATTCTGGCCAACGAACTGAAAATCGAAGAGCATGAGACCTTCACTGCGCGGGTGCTGATCGCGGACGACCAGCCTGACATCCTGGAGGCGCTGCGGCTGTTTCTGAAGACGCACGGGTATGTGATTGAGACGGCCAGCTCGCCCTCGGGAGTGCTTCGGGCGCTGGAATCGAATCAATACGATTTGGTGCTCATGGATCTGAACTATGCGCGCGACACTACATCCGGGCGCGAGGGACTGGATCTGCTGAGCGCGCTGCAGGGAATTGACTCGGCTCCGCCGGTGGTGGCGATGACCGGCTGGGCTACGGTAGGACTGGCGGTGGAAGCGATGCAGCACGGGGTGCGCGATTTCGTCGAGAAGCCGTGGGCCAACGACCGGCTGCTGGAAATCGTGCGCACCCAGGTGGATCGCGGACGGCAGGAGCGCACTTCCCGCAGCGAGCAGCGGCTGGCCGCGCAGCTGCGCGAAAGGCACGACAAAGAAGTGAATCGCCAGGCCGGCGAAATCGAAAAGGCGCGCTCGGTGCAAGTGGGCTTGCTGCCGCGGGAAATTCCGCAGTTCCCGGGAATCGAAATCTCCGGGGCGTGGCAGCCTGCGCGCGAAATGAGCGGGGATTATTTCGACGTGCTGAAACTCGACGATCACCGCTTCGCGTTTTGCATCGCGGACGTCGCCGGGAAGGGAGTGGCGGCGGCGCTGTTGATGTCGAACTTGCAGGCCACGGTGCGCGGCCTGGCCGCGCCGGAGTCGGTCCCCGGCGAATTGTGCGCACGGGCGAATGGGTTCGTCTGCCGCAATGTGGCCGCCGAATCGTTCATCACGTTTTTCTTCGGCATCTTCGATGTGCGCTCGCAACGCGCGCAATATTCGAATGCGGGCCATAATCCCCCGGTGCTGTTGCGGTCCGATGGCGGGTGCGAGCGGCTGACCGAAGGCGGCCCACTGCTGGGTGTATTTCCGGAAGGAATCTACGCCACCACCGACGTCCAATTTGCGCCGGGCGATCGCCTGGTGCTATTCACCGACGGGGTTACCGAGGCGCAGGATGCCGCGGGGACAGAATTCGGAGACGAGCGGCTGATCGATATTCTGAGCGGATGCCGGGGGCGAAGCGGAATCGAGACCCAGGAGGAAGTGCTGCGCGCGGTGAAGGAATTCAGCGCGCGAGAGTTGCAGGATGACGCCACGCTGCTAGTCTTGGTTTGCACGCCGTAGGGACGGGCCAGGCTTCGCGGGCAATCTTAGGCCGGATTGGCAGACCGGGGAAATCCGCTTCGGCGGGCAAGATTTCAGGGAGAACACTGTGATCAAGATGGTGGACGTCGAGAAATCGTACGATTCAGGCGCGGGAAAAACCTGGGTGCTGCGGCGAATCAGCCTGGACATTCGCGAAGGCCAATTCATCACCATCATGGGGCCATCGGGCGCGGGAAAATCCACGCTGATGGGCATTCTGGGAATGCTGGACGGGATGTGGAATGGGGAATATTATCTGCTCGAGAATGCGGTTCACAAGCTGGACAACCGGCACCGCGTCGAGCTGCACAAAAAGTACATTGGATTCGTTTTCCAGCAATATCATCTGCTCGACAGCTTGACCGTCGCCGAAAATCTGGATTTGCCGCTTTCGTACCGCGATATCAAGAAAGCGGAGCGCGAAGGCCTGGTGGCCGATGCGTTGGATCGTTTTCAGATTGTCGGCAAAAAATCGCTGTTCCCGAACCAATTGTCCGGAGGGCAGCAACAATTGGTAGCAGTGGCCCGCGCGGTGATCGGCCACCCGAAATTGCTGCTGGCAGACGAGCCGACCGGAAGCCTGCATTCCAGCCAGGGAAAAATGATCATGGATCTGCTCAAGGGCCTGAACGATACGGGCACCACGATCATCCAGGTAACGCACAACGAAAATTGGGCGGCCTACGGCGATCGCATCATCAATCTGAAAGATGGATGGATCGTGGACGACAAGCACTAGCCCCCGGGGTTTCGCACGGCGGTGATCGACGCGGCGGCTGAAGCGGAGATTTAAGCGGGCAGCGCAACGATGGAAACGCTCTGGAAAGATCTTCGTTATGGATGGCGGATGCTGGGCAAGGCGCCCGGCTTCACCGCGGTCGCGGTGCTGACGCTGGCGCTGGGGATCGGGGCAAACTCGGCGATATTCAGCGTGGTCTACAGCACGCTGTTGCGACCGCTGCCGTTTCCGCACGCCGACCGGCTGCAGATGATTTGGGAGACCGATGCGAGCCTGGGGATCACCCGCGGAGCAACTTCTCCCGCGCAATTCCTCGATTGGAAGAAGCAAAACCGCTCGTTCGAAGAAATGTCGGTACTGCGCGCGTGGTTTTACACCATCACCGGCCGCAACGAACCCGAACAACTCTGGGGAATGGCCGCCTCCGCAAATTTCTTTCACTTGCTGGGAGTAAAGCCGTTGGCCGGCCGCGATTTTCTTCCGGAAGAAGAAACGCCGGGCCGCGACCAAGTGGTGATTCTGAGTTATGGGATATGGCAGCGCCGGTTTGCCGGCGACCGGGCAATTCTGGGCCGGAGCATGCAGATCGACGAGAAGCCTTACACCGTGGTTGGAATTCTGCCGCAGGGTTTCTCCCTATTCGGCACCAGCCGTCAATTCGATTTGTGGACGCCGATTGCTTTCGACCCCGCGCGAATGACGCGTGACGACCACTCGGTGGTGGTATTTGGGCGCTTGAAACCCGGGGTGAGCAGCGAACAGGCGCAGGCGGAAATGCAAACGATCATGCAGCGTCTGAATCGTCAATACCCGGATACGGATACCAGTGGAATCCGCGTTTCGCCGATGCAGGACGAGCCGGTACGGGACATTCGCCCGGCGCTGATCCTGCTGGTCTGCGCGGTGGGGTTTGTGCTGCTGATTGCCTGCGTCAACGTGGCCAATCTGCTTTTGGCCCGATCGGCTACGCGCAGCCGTGAGATCGCCATCCGCGCGGCGTTGGGAGCGGGACAGTGGCGCATCGTGCGCCAATTGCTTACCGAGAGCATGTTGCTGGCGCTCGCGGGCGGCGCGGTGGGGTTGCTGCTGGCGGAGGGAGGGCTGCGCCTGCTGCACGTGATTCTGCCGGCAGCCGGTGGGGTAGGCGAGCTTCCGCGGATGAACGATATAGGGCTGCATCCGGTGGTGGTGGGATTCACGTTGTCGATTTGCTGCATTACCGGGGTAGTTTTCGGTCTGGCGCCGGCGATCCAGATAGCCCACACCAGCATGAGCGAGACCTTGAAAGAAGGTTCGCGAGGCAGCACCGGAGCGCGTCGCGGGCGCTTCGTCAGCGCCGCGCTGGTGGTTTCGGAAATCGGACTTTCATTGCTGCTGCTGGTGGGGGCGGGCCTGCTGGTGCGCAGTTTTGCGAGGCTGATCAACGAACAAATCGGCTTTCGCCCCAAGCATCTCTTGACCATGCAGCTATCGCTGCCGGTGGCGCACTACCCCGACGGACAGCCGGTGGTTAATTTCTACGGACAGGCGCTGGAGCGGGTCCGAGGGCTTCCGGGAGTGGATTCGGTTACCGCTGCCAATTTTCTGCCGATGAGCGGGTGGTCGGATGTATGCGACTTCGATGTGCGAGGACGCGCCGCGCAACCGCCCGGCAAAGAATTCTCGAGCCACTACACGGTGGTCGACTGGCAATACGTTCGGACCCTGGGATTGACGCTCAAGGAAGGCCGGGACTTTTCGTCGGCGGACGGACCGGGTACCCAAGGCGTGGTGATCGTTAACGAGTCGTTGGCGCGGCAGTATTGGCCGCTGCAGGACCCGGTCGGGCAGGAAATTCGCGTGCACATCGTGCCGTCGGGAGCGCCGTGGAAGCCCGAGCCGCGCGCTACCTGGTTGCGGGTGATCGGGGTGGTAGGCGGCATCCGCGATTGGTCGTGGAACGAGCAGATCCTGGATGAAATGTATCTGCCGTCTACCCAGAATCCATCCCGCCTGATGCGGCTGGTGGTGCGAAGCAGCGCGGATCCCACCGCCATGACGAATGCGATCCGCGGAGCGCTGGTGGACCTGGACTCGAACCAGCCAGTCAGCGAAATCAAGACCATGGATCAACTGGTGGATTCGGCGTTGGCGCGGCGCCGCCTGAGCATGATTCTGCTGGCGATTTTTGCCGGGTTCGCCACGCTGCTGGCGGGGATCGGAATCTATGGAGTGATGTCGTTTGCGGTGAGCCAGCGCACGCACGAAATCGGGATTCGCCTGGCGCTGGGAGCGCAGCCGCACAACGTGGTGAACATGATCGTCGGCGAGGGCATGTTGCTCTCGATGGTGGGGGTGCTGCTGGGATTCATTGCCTCGGTGTTGAGCATGCGGGCGATCCGCAGTCTGCTTTACGGCATAAGCACTCTCGATCCGGTCACATTTTTTGGGGTGGCGATTTTTCTGGCGGCGGTGGCGTTTGCGTCTTGTTATTTTCCGGCGCGGCGAGCGACTAAAGTGGATCCGATCAGAGCCATGCGCAGCGAGAACTGAAACTTCCCGGTGGTTCGGACGTCTAGGTTATCGCGGACCTCGAGTATGAAGGCTGTGGTGTTGCAGGATAGTCGACCCTCAGGAGATGTTTGGCCATGTTAAGCCCTCAAAATCGAGTGCGCATTCTCGTCGCGGATGACCAGCCCGACATTCGGGAGGCCTTGCGCTTGCTGTTTAAGGCAGAAGGCTACGAAACCGAGACGGTGGGCTCCCCGGCGGCGATGCTTTCGGCGCTGGAGACGCGGGAATTCGACGCGGCGCTGATCGACTTGAACTACGCGCGCGACACCACTTCCGGACAGGAAGGGCTGGACCTGCTCTCGAATATCCGCGCGAAAGACAGCACACTGCCGATCGTGGTGATGACTGCCTGGGGCAGCCTGGAACTTGCGGTGGAAGCGATGCGCCGGGGCGCCAAGGATTTCATCCAGAAGCCGTGGGAGAATGCGCGGCTGCTCTCGATCCTGAAAAATCAGATTGAACTGGCGCACGCGCTGCGGCGGAGCCAGCGGCTGGAAGCCGAAAATCGCCTGCTGCGCGCCGATGGCCGCCCGCCGATGATCGCCGATTCGCCGGCCATGCAGCCGGTGAAGGACATGATCGCGCGGGTCGGTCCGTCGGACGCGAATGTGCTGATCACCGGCGAGCACGGTTCGGGCAAAGAGGTGGTGGCGCGAACGCTGCAAGCGCTTTCGCCGCGGGTGGGACGGCCATTCGTCACCGTCAACGCGGGAGGTTTGCCGGAAGGCGTATTCGAAAGCGAACTATTCGGCCATGTGAAAGGCGCGTTCACCGACGCCCGCGCGGATCGGGTAGGACGGTTCGAGCTGGCGGACGGCGGAACGTTATTTCTGGATGAAATTGCCAACGTGCCGTTGAACTTGCAGGCTAAGCTGCTGCGGGTGCTGGAAATCGGCGAACTGGAGCGGGTGGGATCGTCGGCGACGCGCCGGGTGAACGTGCGCATCCTCTCCGCGACCAACGCGGACGTGCAGGCGGAAGTAGCTGCGGGGCGCTTCCGCGAGGATCTTCTGTTTCGGCTGAACACCATCGAGATTCATTTGCCGCCGCTGCGTCAGCGCAAAGAAGATATTCCTCTGCTGGCTTTGCATTTCTTGCGGCAGTCGGCACAGCGTTACCGCAAACAACTGCAGGGCTTCGATCCGGTGGCTCTGCAACTGCTGCTCGATCATCCGTGGCCCGGAAACGTGCGCGAGCTGGATCACGCGGTGGAGCGCGCGGTGCTGCTGGCGGAGGGCGAACAGGTGCGGGCCAGCGATTTGGGTCTGCGCCAGGTGCCGCAATCGGCGCACCGGCTGGAGGAGATGGGCCTGGAAGACGTGGAGCGGATACTGATCCAAAAAGCTCTCTCGCGGTATGCCGGAAACGTCAGCCACGCGAGCAACGCGCTGGGCTTGAGCCGCAGTGCGCTGTACCGCCGGCTGCAAAAATACAGCCTTTGAAACACCTTCCTTACGAGCGTCGCATCCTGTTGTTCTCTTTGGCGGCGGGCTTTGGGGGCACCACCGTCGCGCTGATCCTGTTATGGTTTGGCGGCTACTCCTCGCGGCTGGAATGGACCCTGACGATCCTGATCGTGACGCTGTGGCTTAGCTTCGCGTTCAGCGCCCAGGGCCGGGTGGTGTTTCCGCTGCGCACGCTGTCGAACTTGCTGGCGGCGCTGCGGGAGGGCGATTTTTCGATCCGCGCGCGCGGTGCGAATTACGATGACGCGCTGGGCGAGGTGCTGCGCGAGGTGAACGCGCTCGGCGAAACGCTGCGCCAGCAACGCCTGGGAGCGATGGAAGCGACGGCGCTGCTGCGCAAGGTGATGGAGGAAATCGACGTCGCGGTGTTTGCGTTCGACGGATCGGGGCGGCTGCGGCTGGTGGACCGCGCCGGAGAGCGGCTGCTCGATCAGTCCCGCGACGTGTTGCTGGGCCGCACGGCGGCGGAGCTTGGCTTGCAGGGGTGCCTGGAGACGGAAGGCCCTCGGATTTCGCAGATTGCGTTTCCCGGGAAATCGGGCCGCTGGGAAATCCATCGCGGCAGTTTTCGAGAAGGCGGGCTGCCGCACCAATTGCTGGTGATCACGGATTTGAGCGACGCGCTCCGGGAAGAAGAGCGCAAGGCCTGGCAGCGGCTGATTCGGGTGATGGGCCACGAGCTGAATAATTCTTTGGCGCCGATGAAATCCATCGCCGAAAATCTGGGTTCGATGCTGCGCCGGCCGCAGCGCCCGCAGGACTGGGAAGAAGATATGCGCAGCGGGTTGGGAATTATCGCGTCGCGCACCGACGGCTTGGCGCGGTTTATGAATGCGTACGCGCGGCTGGCGAAGCTTCCTCCGCCGGTGATGGGACCGGTGGTAGTGAGCGAATGGATTCGACGGGTGGTGGGACTGGAAGCGCGCGCGGAGGTACGGCTGGTGGCGGGACCGGAAATTCAGATTCAGGCCGATGCGGACCAGCTCGACCAGCTGCTGATCAACTTGCTGCGCAATGCAGTGGACGCTGCGCTGGAAACCGGCGGAGGCGTGTACGTCGGGTGGCGCAGCGACGATCGGTTCGTCGAAGTGTGGGTGCGCGATGAGGGGCCGGGAATACCGAACCCGGGGAATCTGTTTGTGCCTTTTTTTACTACCAAGCCTGGGGGATCGGGGATCGGGTTGGTGCTTTGCCGGCAGATCGCTGAGGCACACGGCGGGACGCTGGCGCTGGAGAATTTAGCGAGCCCGCAGGGATCTGAGGCTAAGCTGCGGCTGCCGGTCTGAGTGGTCGGGGGGGATTAGTGCCGAGCCACGCCGGGGTTACAAGGCCAAGTCAAAAAACGTGGAGAACCCAGGTGTGAAATCGACACTTGGGGCACCCACTTCGCTCCGCTCAGCGACCCATCGTCGATCCATTTGCTTGATATCCAAGCGAGAATCTACCCGCGATCATCAAGCGATGATCACAAGATGATCAGAGGGCGGCGACTTGCTGCTGCAGGGTGCGGGTGATTGCTTCTGGGGTGTCCTCGGCGGCGAATTGGATCGGGGGGCCGAAGGTCACGTGGATCTGTCCGGGGAGGGCGGTTTTTCTTCCGGCTTGGCGGAGCTCGAACAGGCCGTCGATACGCATGGGCACTACCGGGATTCCCAGGCGCGAAACTAGCAGGCCCACGCCTACGCGGAATGGGGCGATCTTTCCGTCCAGCGTGGTGGCGCCTTCGGGGAATAGCAGAATGCTCGAACCGCCGTCGGCTAGCTCGCCGGCGAACGAGAAGCTTTGGCGGAAGCCGGTGCGCTGGGGCAGGGAGAAGACGTTCATCAGGGCGGCGACCAGTAAGTATTGGATTTGTTGGTAGAGGCGAACGAAAATATTTGCGCCCGCGCCTGGGTGGCGCATCGATCGCAATCTTTCGCCGCCCATGGCGATGGCCATGCGCCGCCGGAAACGGGCTGGAAGCGCGGGCAGCAGGATTCCAGCGTCAATCGGCGTGACGTGGTTGGAAATGAAAAGCGCCGGGCCAGCGAGATTGCGTAAGTTGTCTCGTCCAATCACGCGCGGCCAACCCAAGATCAGCGCGGCTGGGCACATGAGCAGGTAGTAGGCGGCTTCGCGGATCCACGGCACCGGCCAGCGGCGCGGCCACCGCGGAAAGGGATACGCCACCGTCGCGGTGGCGGGCTGGCGCAGCAGGGATTCCAGTTCGCCGACGGTGGTCGCCTCGGCCACACTCGACTCGTTCAAATCCACCTGATAGCGATCTTCCAGAATGCTGAGCAGCTCGACGCGGTCGAGCGAAGAGAGATTTAGATCCGCGCCGAGATGCGCGTGCGAAGAAATCGGCGCGCCGCCGGCGTGGGTGCGGCGGGCCAGCCATTGCGCCAGGACGTCGCTCGGGCCGCGATCGGCAGCGGCGCCCGGCTGGCGCGCGATTTCCGCTTCGAGCGCCGCGCGAATCTGGGGAAGCAGCGGTTTCTGGGTGGGCGTGCGGGGGAAATCTTCGCCACTCCACACCTGCCAGCGGCGGATTTGCTGGAATGAGGCGAGGGTTTGATTTGCCTTCTCGACCACGGCGGCGGCATTCGCGACCGGATTGCGAAGCAGCAGCACCGCGAAGGGCTCGGAGTTGCCGTCGCGGTCGATGCCGATCACCACGCAATCGCGCACTTCCGACTGGCGCTTCAGGGCCGCCTCTAAATCTTCGGGATAAATATTCATCCCCTCGGGCGTCACGATCACGTTCTTGCGGCGGCCCTTGAAGAAAAGGTTTCCGGCGGCATCCATTTCGCCGCGATCGCCGGTGCGAAACCATCCGTCGTCCCCGGCTACGCCCGCTACGTCCGCCGCACGCTCGAGCGAATCGGCCTGCGAATATCCCGAGGCGATACTTTCGCCGCGCACGAGAATTTCTCCGTCGGCGCTGAGTTTTAGTTCGCGGCCGGGCAAAGTCTTTCCGATCGAGCCGCGGCCGGGATGAAATGGATCGTTCAAGCTCACCATGGAGGTGGTCTCGGTAAGGCCGTAGCCCTGAATCACCGCGTAACCCACGCGATTCCAGAATTCTTCGGCGCGCTGCGGCAGAGCGGCGCCGCCCGAAACGATGGCCCAGAACCTCCAGCCGAGTTGGCGGTGAATCCGCCGGAAGATCCACCAGCGCATCAGGAAATGGCGATGCTCGGATGCGTCGAATTTCTGGCGGAAACGCTGCAGCTCGCCCGCGGATTCCAGGTCGCGCTCCACTTTGTCGCGCAGGGATTCGATAATTCGCGGGACGGTGGCGAGCACGTTGATCTTTTCCCGGCGAATGGTTTGCACCACGTCGCCGGGACGCAGGGAATCGAGAAAGACAGCGGTGGCGCCGAGGATCTGCGGGATGAAAATGCCCAGCATCTGGCCGAACACGTGGCTCAGCGGCAGCAAATTCAAAATGCGCAGAGGATGGATCCAGCGCTCATGGCGGCGGTACTTCTGAAAGCCCGCTTCGATCGGTTCGAGGTTGGCGAGCAGATTGCCGTGGGTCAAGATAACGCCGCGAGGTTCGGCGGTGGTTCCGGAGGTGAATACGATTTCGACTACGTCGGTTCGCTGGAAGGATCGGACCGGAGTCAAACCCGCGCCGGGGCTGGGGCTTGCTGGCAGCATCCGCAGGTCTTCGAAGAGCATGGACGCAGCCCCGGGTGCGATCAGGCCGACTGGGTGAGAGGCAACCACCAGCTGTGCGTTGGTCTGCTTTGCTACGCGCGCTGCGAACTCCGGGGTGGCGATGGCATCCATCGGGACAGCGACCACACCGCGCGCGACGCAGCCGAGAAAGGCGGCCACCCACTCGCCGGAGTTTTCTCCCCACAGCACCACGCGGCGGCCAGGTTCGATTTTTCGGCGCTCAAGCTCGGCTGCGAATCGCCGCGCTGTTTCGATCAACCGGGCGAAGGTCCAGCGCTCGATGCGATATCCGCGACGCCAGGCGATGGCGACGTCGGAGGCGGAGCGAGATTCCGGCTGAAAGTATTCAAGGACCGAATGGCGTGGCATCGCTTCCGAGTGTCGCTCATCAGCGGGCGTATTGAAAATATTTGTGGCACTTGGGGAAGTGTCACAGCGAGGGGTTCGGGCGGGGGAGCGGAGAGCGGTGCAAAAAAAAAGGCGCCGAGCGTTATGCCCGGCGCCGGAGAGCAGAGATCCTGGTTACTGTTGGGGTTGCGATTGTTGCTGCGGTTGAGTCTGGTTCGCCACGTCGTTGTCCTTGGGAGGCGCGGCTGGCGCGGCCGTTTGTGGCGCCGGGTCAGTCGAGCCTGTTGCCGCATTCGGGGCGGCCGGGGGCGGGTCTCCAGCCGGTGTCGAAGGCGCCGTTGACGACGTCGGATTCGGGTTGGCCGGTGTGCTTGCCGCAGGAGTGGTCGGCGGCGGTGGCGCGGCTTCGGTAGGCGGAGCATAGCGCGTGAGGTAAGGCATGAACGGCGTCACCTCAAACGGCATCTTCTCGCGCGCCGATAGCAGTGCGACCGGCTTGGCCTTCAGCAACTCGATTCGATCGGAGTAGGGATCCAGTTTCAAGCGGGCGCCCAGGGGCAGCGCGGCAATCTGGTCCAGCTTGGTCGGTTGAATTTTGGGAGCAGAATTCTGGATCGGGCTGATCCCCAGCGGGACGCTATGGCCCAACCTCGGGCTGATCAACGCGGTGAGGCTCTTCGAAGATTCATCGAGCTGCTTCATGAAGAGACCGGCGCTTTGCAGCTTGTCCTTGTAGATCGAATTCTTGAGGAACACGACGGCGCGCTTGTTGGCGTCTTCGAGGTCGGCCTGGCTCTCGTTGAAAGAAAAGTGGCGCATGGCTTCGACGGTGGGGACGATGGTCTCGTCGTTGAAACCCCAGCGATCGGTGTCATTCTTGAGTTTCATCAAGTCGGCCAAGTCCTGAGCCAGCATCACCGCCAGACTGGCTTCATCGGGCAGGGTGTCGAGCAGGCCGCGGCTGAGAACAATGGTGTGACCGATGGTGAAAGATTCGAGAGTGGAGGTGAGCAGAGTGCGGCAATGGACTTCCGGCTCGATGTCCAGGTTGTTGCCGACCTCGATGTTGTTGACCACCGCTTCCATCACCTTGTCCATGTCGTTATGCGGCGCGACCAAGCCGGAGCGCTGCAGCCGCTCCAGCACGTTATTTTCGGCTTGTTCTTGCCACTCGCGTTCGGCTTCGATCGGACCGGGATCCGAAGAGCCGGTGGCGGTATCCTGCACGCCGGCGGTTTCCACCTTCATCTCGGTAAAGTCTGTTTCGCGGCCCGCGTTCTTCATGTTGTAGCCCCACAGGCGGGTCTGCGCGCGGAACTTGGTGTGGGTGCCGTTGGCGCCGTAAGGATCGGTCTGCTGGGTGAAGATGTACGAGGGCAGCCAAACGTTCGGCAGGGAATTCACTCTCCAGCTATCGAAGTGGATGGCGCGATCGGTCATGCCGGCGGTATCGGCGTAAATGCCGTTGAAGCGGACGATGGTGTAGTTCTGATCTTCCGCCCAGATGCGGCCCTTGAAGCGGCCATGGGCCTTGCGGTCCTTGCTGATGGGCACGACGTCGAAGACCAGGCAGCGCACCTCGCCGAGAAATTCACGGCGAATATAGTCGAAGCGGTATTCCTGGCGATTGAAGCCTTTGGTGTCGATATAAATCATCTGCAGGAAGCCTTCGGGCACCCATCCTGGGCTGAAAAGATCGTCGACCCGTCCGATGGGATTGAAGGTTTCCTTCATGGTGCGGCGCTTGGAGATCAGCGAGTTATCGACGATGCCCTTGGCCAGATTGGCTTGACCGATGAAGTAGTGGTCGCGAAAGGGCGTGGTGCCGACCACGTCGTCCGGCCTCATCTCTTGAATGTAGGTCTCAATGAGAGGGGTGTAGCGGCGAATGGTAGCAACTTCAGTTCGCTCGCGTGCCACGATGCGATTGATCGCATCGTTCATCGCGGGCGACTGTTGACTCTGGGGCGCTGCTGCGGCTGACTTTCGGCCCTGCGCCAGCAAAAGCCCTGGCATCGACGCGGCCATAGCCGCAAGCAATACGAATCTCTTCCTTAACCCCATAACATCCCCCTTCGCGCGCTTGCCGGACCGCTTCCGAGGTCTCAGTAGGCGATTTCAAATAGAATATGGACGACCGCCTGAGAATCCACCGGCTGTCCGTCTGCTGTCTTTGCTGGCTTGAAGCGGATCTGGCGCGCAGCAGCCATCGCGGATTCGTCCAGGCCATGCCCCAGCCCTTTGACGACCCGCTCGACCTGCACCTGACCCGAGGCGGTGAACGTTACAGCAATTAGAACGTCACCTTCAATCTTTAGATTACGCGCATCGTCGGTATAAACGGGACGCGGTTTATAGGTAATTTCCACCTGAGTAGCGACCGGAGAAGCTACCGCCTGTTGGGCTTTCTGGGTGGGCGCCGCAGCGGTTTGCGTGAAGCCGCTCGATTCCACTACTTTCTTGCCCCCACCGCCACCGCCCACTGCGCCGGTTCCCACACCGTTTCCAAACCCGCCGCTGGATACCACTCCACGCGATCCTTTCGTACCGCCGGTGCCGTTACCATATCCCGGCCCGGGAGGCAGATCGAAAGCACCCAGATGATTGATGTTCGCTGCGTGGCCGGAATTGCTGGTGGCCGGCACGCCATTCGGATCGCCGAATCCACCGGTTTGCACCAGTTCACGCGGCTTCTTCAAGGTCGGAATCGCGGAACTGCCGGTGCCCACATTGCCCGGCGTCAACGTTGGCGGCATCGCCTTCGCTACTTCCGGAGCGTCGGGAGCTGCGGTGTTTCTCTTTGAAGTTGCCGGCTTGGTGATCGGGGACGTAAATACCGGGGTCTGGATGCGCGGCTTCGGCGGCACCACAATTGCCGGCTTGGGGATTTCTTTGGCGACCTCTACCTTGGGAATGATCTTCTCCACCGGTTTGGGCGGCTGCGGTTTGAACGGCGTAACCGGTGGCGCCTCGATGGGCATGCTCCAATACTTGCGCGCCAAGGACATCTTGTCGGGTATGAGCAAGGGGATGATGATCAGCAGAAACAGCACGATCATCTCGATCAGGAAGCCTGCGCCAAAACGGCCGAGGCGGGATTCACCCTCCGGCAACATGTGGAACGGAGCCGGATCGCTGCCCAACGTCATACTGCGCGTCGGCGGGCGGAACGAGGAACCGCCATTGCCGCCGCTTCCGGCCGCGCGTGGGGGATCCTGTCTCAGAAGTGAGAACGGGGTGGAGCTGACTCGCGAATCCATGTTTTCTCCCAAGATCTTTTCGGGCTTCTCCCCTGGCGCATTCGCGGGCAAATGCCGACCTACCAGAAGTACCCGAATCTGAAGTTGGGGTGAATAGACCCGAGGTACTATTCTACCCCCAAGTTGTTGAAACCGTTAACGCAATCACATTGAGACAGCTATAGTACCACACCCAGCTTGGCCGCAGATGTTCACCTGGACACTCGAACACACACTACCGGCGAAAGCCCCAAAGGGAAACCTGCAGACAACTAAGAGCAACTGATGTGCCAATGGCTCATGGTCTGGGTATAGGACCAATAGGGTCGAAATCGGGCTTGCCGGCATTACCCGTCACTTCGCCGCCTGACCCTTCGCTGCGGGAAACGAGGGTCCAAGCAACTGATCCCAAGGGGTGAGGCCCCGGGTCTGGGGGGGTTCTAACGCGCTCTAAACGGCCCCTGAGTGAATCTGCACCACATAGGTACGAGGCGGACAAGCAACCAGGAGTTGCATCACCCCTGGAGGCTTAAAAACCTAAGGATGAACAGGCAGGAATGTGGCCGCCCGGGGACCGTAAGTCCCCTGGATTGCGACCCCGATCTGGCGGGAAAAACGCCCTGGCCAGGGGCCCTGTGGAAAACTCTTGCCACTTTATTGCACATTTTAGCACCCAGGGTTCTCACGAGTTCCCCTGGGTTCCAATGGCCAGGGCCGGCAAAGAAAAAGGGCACGGCCTGAACTGCGACCGTGCCCTTGACCCACTGCCGACATTGCTTGGCGGTTACTGCTGAGGTTCGACCACCACGTAATGCGTGGTTCCCCCACGATTGACCAACAGCAATACGGATTGCTTCCCGGCGGACTCCATCGCCCGGCGGTACTCTTCAACGTTGGTTACATTTTTGTGGTTGACTTCCTGAATCACGTCGCCGCGATCCAGACCCGCGGCCGCAGCCGCGCTCGAACCATCTGCCGAAGTGACCACTACGCCCTTGGTGGACGGTGGAACATTTAGTTCGCCGGCCAGCTCGGGAGTGAGAGTTTGCACTTCGAGGCCGTCGAGAACGGCAGTGCCTTTCTCGGTGGCGTCCGATTCGCCCAATTTTTCGGGCATTTCACCGAGAGTGGCCTTGACGTCCTCGGCCTTGCCATCGCGGAAAATCTTGAGGGAAACCTGCGACCCGGGAGCCATCGCCGCAACGTGGACCTGCAAGACGTTCACCGCGTCGATCGGCTGCCCATCGATTTCCTGTACGACGTCGCCGCGCTTGAGTCCGGCCTTGGCCGCCGGTCCGCCGGCAGTGACGTCTTCGATCAGCGCGCCACCACCCTGTTTCAAGCCAAATTGCGCGGCTAATTCAGGGGAGAGTTCGCCGATGGCGATGCCCAGATAGCCGCGCACCACGTGGCCGTGGGTGACGATCTGGTCCATCACGGAGTGAGCGAGGTCCACCGGAATAGCGAAGCCTACGCCCTGATTTCCGCCGCCACCGTTGGTAAGAATGGCGGTGTTGATGCCGATCAGATTGCCGTGAACGTCGAGAAGCGCGCCGCCGGAATTGCCGGGATTGATCGCGGCGTCGGTCTGAATGAAATCTTCGATTCCACCGCGCTCGATGGCCAGGTTCCCGCGGCCCATGGCGCTGACGATGCCCATGGTGGCGGTCTCGCCGACGTCAAAAGGATTGCCGATGGCGAAGACCACGTCGCCCACCTGCAGGCGAGCGGAATCGCCAAAGGTGACCGCGGGCAAATTGTGAGCATTGATCTTGAGTACTGCCAGATCGGTTCGCGGATCGGTGCCCACGATCTTGGCGGGAAATTCGCGCTTGTCGTTCAAATAGACGCGCACGTCGGTGGCGCCGTCGACCACGTGATTGTTGGTGAGGATGTAGCCTTCACCATTCACGATTACGCCGGAGCCCAGACTGTGCTCGTGCTGATCCTGCGGTTGCTGTTGATGCGGATTCTGTCCGAAAAACTGACGGAACATAGGATCCTGCATGAAAGGCGACATCGCGCCTTCCTGGTCCGACGCCTTGACCAGCTTGGACGACTTGATATTGACCACCGCCGGCAACGCGGGTTTGATGACCGAAGAGAATCCGTTAGCAAAACTGCCGAGATTGACTGGAGCGATATCTTTCGCGACGGTTACCGGGACCTTTTCCGCTCCCAGAACACTCCGCCCGCTCCACGATTTAACACCCAAGCCGAACGCCATGCCCCCAACCAAAGCCACCGCCAGGGCCACGACGGCTGCCTTGCGATTGACTTGAACGATACTACTCATTTTTTGTCTCTCCTTTTTCTACGGCTACCCGACGGCTGCCGGTGTACGCGGACAGGACTACGCCTCATATTGTGCGGCGTGAAAACCGAATCGCGCTGACGCCGCTTCGGTTGGTATTACTCTGCAGCCTTTAGACGCCGGATTCCCCAGCGTAAGGTGCAAATATCTTCGAGGTGTGGTGCCACTGTTCCCGCGCTGTACTTGCCTCACTCATAAGATGCAGACGGACCGAGTTGAGTTGGGTGAGCAGCATATTCCAAAACCCGGATTTTTTATACTAGAAGAAAATACCTGTTTCGAAACGAACATGGCGCAACAGCCTGATTTTCAACTGATTAATCGCGCGATGAAAAATGCCACCGCTGCGGCGAGGCCGCCCACCAGAACGGTCTGCAAAGCTCCGCGCAACGGCGCCAGCCCAGTATAGTGCCCTTTGATGTAGCCGAAGACGAATAGCGCCAGGATGGTTACGCCGATCGAAACATATAGAGCCGGGCGGGTATGGTTCATGCACATATACGGCGCCAAAGGAATCAGTCCGCCGGCGACGTAGGACCCGGCGATGGTCGCGGCGCTGCGGCCGGCGCGCGCGGGGTCGGGTTCTTCCAGGCCCAGCTCGAAACGCATCATGAACTCCACCCATCGATTTTGGTCCGAGCAGATGGCGGACACCACCGGAGCGAGGTGCTGTTCGGAAAGACCGTAGCCCCGAAACACCTTGGCCACCTCTTCTTCCTCCATGTGGGGGATTTCTTCGGTCTCGCGGAATTCCCGGATTTTTTCGGAGGCGTAGTGCTCGGCGTCGGTGCGCGCGGCGAGATAGCCGCCCAAACCCATGGCGATGGAGCCCGCCGCGATTTCCGCGAGGCCGGCGGTGACGATGATGCCGCTGGCGGCGACCGCGCCGGTGAGCCCGGCAGCCAGAGCAAACGGAACCGTCAAACCGTCGGACATCCCGATGACGATATCGCGGACGGTAGCGCTGGCGGTGAAGTGGGATTCTTCGTGGTGGTGATGATCGTGGTGATCATCGTGAGTGTGGGCGGTGGCCATTTCGTTTCCCCCGGGGCGCGTGCCGAAAATCAAACCAGGTTCCTCTCCGGCGGCTGCGCGAGTATAATTATGAAGCAAGACTTAGGTAAGGAGAAAATCATAATGACAACACCGACAGCAGGAGCAGCGGCGCAAGGGGCTTTCGTGGTACCGGCGCTACCGTATTCTTTCGACGCACTCGAACCATATATCGACGCCAAGACGATGGAAATCCATCACGACAAACATCACGGCGCCTACGTCACCAACCTGAACAAGGCGCTCGAAGGCCAACCGGATTTGCAGAAGCTCCCGATCGAGGAGCTGATCGCTCATTTGGATCGCGTGCCGGAGAACATCCGAACCGCGGTGCGCAATAACGGGGGCGGCCACCTGAACCACTCGATGTTCTGGAAGATCATGAAGAAGGGCGGAGGCGGAGAACCGAAGGGCGAAGTGGCGGATGCGATCAATGCAGCTTTTGGCAGCTTTGCCGATTTCAAGACCAAGGTGAACCAAGCCGCTACCACGCGATTCGGATCCGGATGGGCGTGGGCGCTGTTTCGCAACGGCAAGCTGGCGATCGAGTCCACCGCCAATCAGGACAACCCGATCAGCGACGGCGGGAAGGCGTTCATGGGGGTAGACGTGTGGGAACACGCGTACTACCTGAAATATCAGAATCGGCGCCCGGACTACCTGGAAGCCTGGTGGAACGTGGTGAACTGGGATCAGATCACCGAGAATTTCCAACACGCGAAGAAGTAGGCAAGCCGAATCCAGTTCGGTGAGACTTCAGAATCCGTTCCGGAGGCTTCGGAACGGATTCTTTTTTTTGGCTAGTGCGCCCATATCCTGGCGGGATCGGTCTCGTAGGGATATACATGGACCATCCAGCCGAAAACGACGGCGTGCCAGCGTCCGTCGGCTTGTTTGCAAGCGTCCGCGGTGGTGATCGAGCCGCGCAGACCAAATTTGGTCCAATCCGCTTGCGATGCCTGGCCTTTCGGCGGCAGGCACAAGTTCACGTGCTGATGCCACTCGGTGACGCTGAGCGGCACTCGCTCGTTGAGCTGCGCTTCGCTGAAGCGCCGGGGCGCGGTGTACATCGCGCCTTCCAGTTGGTAGCCATCGGCAGTCTTTTTGTAGAGCAGCGAAGTGGGGTGCTCCGGATCGAATTTGAACGCGGCCTTAAACGCGTAGCTGTAATTGG
Source organism: uncultured Acidobacteriota bacterium (assembly GCA_963725655.1). Classification (GTDB taxonomy): domain Bacteria; phylum Acidobacteriota; class Terriglobia; order Acidiferrales; family UBA7541; genus CAVRXT01. Next base: position 743,478 of record CAVRYY010000003.1, read on the forward strand.
TGAAGTGATAGTGCTCTTGAGGGAGGTCCGGCAAGAAGATGTGAAAACCCTCGTCCAACGCCACATGGTAATCCTTGTACTTCTCGATGGCCGGGCGCAGCGCGGCCAGGATCTCGTCGGCCCGTTTTTGGTCGGCGGCATTGGGCGGCCGGGGCGTGGTCATGAACATGTGGCCGTTCATTTCCATATGCATGTCAGACATGGCGGAGTTGGCCTGCGCCGATGCCGGTGACGGGTCAGAGGGATTTGGCGCACCGGGCATGTCCATGCCCGGCATGTCGGAGGGCTTCTGGGCCTGCTGAGCGCTATTGGGCGCGCTTTGCGGCCGCGCGAACGTAAGTGCGGTGAAAGCGCCGAAACAGAACAGCGCGGCGACGACGAGCGGCGAGCGGGACCGGAAGATCATCAGAGTTTCTCCTCGTGGCTACTTCTCAGCACTATCTCGGATTGCCATCTGCATCTTCTGCATCTAAGGATATAACGCGCGGCCGGGGAATAAGTTTCACAATGGTGCATGCGGGAGGGTTATCTGTAGTCGGCACACACACTTTCAGCGGTTGCAGTCTGGAAAGCGACGCCTTAAGGTAAGAGCTGAGAATAGGTCCCGTTCCCCGAAATGGAGTTGCTGTGGCGAGAGTGATTCGCATCGTGCAGTACGGCGTAGGCCCCATCGGCGCTTCCATCCTGCGCCTGGTCCGCAAGAAGAAGTCCGTCCAGATTGTTGGCGCGATCGATCGCGATCCCTTGAAAGTGGGCCGAGACTTAGGGGAAGTGGTGGGCGCGCACGACGCGCCGTGGGGCGTGAAGGTGTCCGCGGACGCGGCGAAAACGCTGACGGGTTCGGTGGACGTGGTGCTGCATTCGACGTCTTCCTACCTGAAGGATGTGATGGAGCAATTGCTGGCATGCGTGAACGCCGGCTGCTGCGTGATCTCCACTTGTGAGGAATTGGCCTACCCGTTTCGCAAGTCTCCGCCGCTGGCCGATAAGTTGGATAAGGCCGCCAAGCGCGAAGGTGTGGCGCTGGTGGGCATCGGAGTAAATCCTGGATTCGTGATGGATAAGCTGGTGCTGACGCTGGCGGCGATTTCGCAGCGCGTGGATTCGGTGAAGGTGCAGCGAATCGTGGACGCGTCCCGGCGGCGCGAACCGCTGCAAAGAAAGATCGGCGCGGGAATGACGGTGGAGGAATTCTCCGAAAAGACCGCCGCGGGAGTGATCAAGCATCATGGTTTGCCGGAATCGGTGGCGATGATCGCCGACGGGTTGGGCATTCCGGTGGATACCATTACCGAGACGATCGAGCCGATGATCGCGCAGGAAAATATCACCACGGAATTCCTGGAAGTGCCGGCGGGCCGCGCGGCTGGAGTCCATCAAATCGCGCGAGGGTTCTCGCTGGGCCGGGAAAAGATTATTCTGGAATTGAAGATGTACGTGGGCGCGAAAGATCCGGCGGATAAGATCGAGCTGGCCGGCGAGCCCAACGTTTCGATGATCATTCCGGGCGGAACGCACGGGGACATTGCCACGGCCGCGGTGGTGGTCAACGCAATACCGCTGATCGTGGCGGCGAATGCCGGGTTGGTCACTTCGCGGGATTTGCCGCTGAGCTTTTTCTCGTCCGAAACATCTCCTGACTGAAGCGGACAGTTTCGAAGCCCGGGGGCGAATCCGGGCGCGCGGCGCGTTACCGGCGTCGGAATTGCTGGTATTAAGACCATTGAAATCAGCGCGATAGGCGGCAGGGGCAAAAATCGCTTTTGATTCGGCATTACTTGGTGGATGCTGTACGCATCGGCGACAGGCTGATCGGAGCGCGCAGAATTCAGGGGTGGGCGCGAGCTTCGTGGACTGCCAAATAACTTTAGCGATGTGGCCCCGAAACTACCCGCCGCGCCCAACAAAAATTTATGGCTTGGTTTAAACGCGAAAAAAAACCGATAGAGAACCCGACGCCGACCGATGAGCGGCGGGTGCGCACGGAAGGTCTATGGACCAAGTGCGAAGCTTGCCGCTCGATTATCTGGAAAAAGGATCTGGACGCGAACTGGGACGTCTGCCCGAAATGTAACTTCCATTTCCGGATGCGCGCGAAGCGCCGGCTGGAGTTGCTGCTGGACGAGGGCGACTGGCTGGAGCACGACGCGGAGCTGGTCTCCACCGATCCGCTCGGCTTCACTGACACCAAGCCGTACAAGCAGCGCATCCACGACGCTCGCAAGAAGCTGGGCGTCAACGACGCGATACTCACCGCTGAAGGAAAACTGGATGGCCGGCCGGTAATTTGTTGTTCGATGGAATTCAAGTTTATCGGCGGATCGATGGGAGCGGTGGTGGGCGAGAAGGTAACCCGGGCGGTGGAGCTGGCCCTGGCGAAGAAATATCCGATCATTATCGTTTCAGCTTCCGGCGGCGCGCGCATGATGGAGGGAACCGTCAGCCTGATGCAGCTGGCAAAAGTGGCCGCAGCGCTGGCGCGCCTGGACGATGCGCGCGTGCCGTTTATTTCATTGCTCACCGATCCCACCACCGGCGGGGTGACCGCGAGCTACGCGATGCTGGGCGATCTGAATATCGCCGAGCCGGGCGCGTTAATCGGTTTTGCCGGCCCGCGAGTGATCGAGCAGACTATCCGCCAGAAATTGCCGGAAGGATTTCAGACCTCGGAATTTCTCCTGGAACATGGATTTCTCGACGCAGTAGTCCCCCGCACCGAGTTGAAAGGCTACATTTCCCGCGCGCTCACATTTTTCCAGAATTGAAATGACCTACGACGAAGCGGTCCGGCGCTTATTCCAATTGGGAAAAGAGCTGGCTTCGCCGCAGCAGGGCCGCGTCCAGAAGTTCGATCTCGAAAATATCCGGGTACTGTCCAAGTCTTTGGGCAATCCTCACCAGGCCAGCCCTTGCGCGCACATCGCCGGTACCAACGGCAAGGGTTCCACCGCCGCGATGCTGGAATCGATTCTTCGCGCCTCCGGCCGGCGCACCGGGCTGTACACCTCGCCGCACCTGGAACGAATCAACGAGCGGATACGCATCGCCGGAGAGCCGATTGGCGACGCGGGATTTGCCGCGGCGTTCGGGCGGGTGCAAACGGCGATTGAAGCCGGGCTAGCCAACGGAACGTTGCGCGCCCATCCCACTTTTTTTGAAGTGATGACGGCGATGGCGTTTGTGGCGTTCGCGGACGCCGGCGCGGATTTCGTGGTGTACGAAACGGGCATGGGCGGGCGGCTGGACGCCACCAATATCGTGAATCCGGAAGTGATCGTGATTACCCAGATCGATTTCGATCACGAGAGCTTTCTGGGGCATTCGCTGGAGCAAATCGCATCGGAAAAAGCGGGAATCATCAAAGCCGGCAAAGCGGTGGTGAGTTCCTGCGAGCGCCCGGAGGCTCGCGGGGTGATCGCCGCGAAATGCGCGGATGTGGGCGCGCGGCTGGTGGAGATCGATTCCGCGTATCAGATACGGCAATTGGATTCCGAGCGTGGATTTTATCGCGCGGTGATTTCTTGCGCGGATTCTCACGATTCGCGCGATGAAATTGTGCTGCAGTTGCCGCTCGCCGGGCGCTTCCAGGTCCGCAACGGAATGGCGGCAGCGGCGGCAGCTAAAATCCTGGGCGCGAGATTTTCGGTTAGCGCGGAATCGATCGCTCGCGGAATCGCCACGGTGCAGTGGCCGGGGCGGCTGGAGCGTTTGGGAGAGCGACCGTCGATATTTCTGGATGGGACGCACAATCCAGCGGGTGCGCGCGAGCTGCTGCGATTCTGGGACCAGAATTTTGACGGCCAGCGGATCTACCTGGTGTACGGCTCGGTACGCGACAAGGCGGTGGACGAAATTGCCGGGCTGCTCTTCCCGCGCGCGGACACCGTGATTCTGACCGAGCCGCGGCAGCCGCGCGCCATTTCAGTGGCCCTGTTGGCGGAGATGACCTCTGGTCTTGCGCCGCGATGCGAAATCGTGCGCGATCCGGTCCAAGCGCTGGAACGCGCGTTGCACCTGGCGGCTCCGGAGGACGCGGTGTTTGTCAGCGGTTCACTATATCTGGTAGGCGACGTCCGCGCCGCAGCGTTGCGACTGGCGCGAATGGCGCGGCCCATCGCCTAGTCTCGACGCCGCCCCGTCGCAGGCCGCCTGGCCGCGGGCGCCTGACGCCGAACCCGGTTGGCCGCAGCTTTCAGAAATATTCCGAACTTCGATCGTCTTTCCTGCGTATCTCCGAATGACCTGCACAACCGCGATGGCGCTGAATGCTCCGGGCATCGGTGTTCATTTTCGTTACGAATTCTCATTAACGAACGGCAGCGAACGATTGTAACTTCGCGCAAAAAAAGCCAGATAGGCGATATCCAGATTGGCTGCGGCGCGTCTATTAGGCCAAGGGCGATCACCGCACGGGAGGGTGTCCATGACACGCGACGAACGGCGTGAAAAACTTGATTCGTTCGGCCGGGCCCCGGCTTTGCTTTCCGCCGCACTCAAGCAATTTCCCAAGAAGATGTGGTTATTCAAAAGCAGCCCGGAACGATGGAGCATTCACGAAGTGATTTTGCACCTCGCCGATAGCGAGGCTACCGCGTACATTCGCTGCCGGCGGTTGATTGCCGAGCCTGGTTCGGCGGTGCTGTCGTTCGATCCGGCGCTTTGGGCGGGGTCGCTCGGTTATTTCCACCAGAGCAGCAAAGAAGCGATGGAGCTGATTCGCCGGCTGCGACGGATGACCCACCAGTTACTGAAGGCGCTGCCGGAGTCGGTATGGTTTCATAGCGTGGAGGATCCGCGCCGGGGAAGAGTGAGCCTGGAGCAGTTCCTGGAGATTCAAGAGCGGCATATTCCTCACCACATTGAAGAGATGAAAGAGAACTACGTCGCCTGGCGGCGGCTGCACCCTCCGCGCAAGCCAGCCACCCCTTCGCTGCGGCGCGCCCGAACGTCCGGCGTAGCGCCTACGATTACCATCAAGGCCGGGGCAATGATGTTGATGAACTCCTGAAGTTCTCCGTTCCGACCTCGATGCAGGCTTCCATTCGGCGTTCGCTGCGGGTCCACGCGCAGGTTCGCGATTATTCCAATTCCGGTTGTGGTTGGGGTAGGATGGAGCTGTATGAGCGGAAATGGGAAGGTCAATTCGGGATCTGGGGCGGGCGGCGGTCCGCGCGTGGGTGTCCCTTATCGAATTGTAAAAGAAGAACTTAGCGGCGAGCGCCAGAAATACGACCGGTATCTGCAGGCGATCGAAGCGGCCGGCGGAATCCCGGTAGAAATTTCGCTCCGGCTGCCTGAGGCCGAGCTCAATAAACTGGCGGACTCGCTGGACGCGATCGTTTTGACGGGCAGTCCGGCGGACGTGAATCCGAAGTTGTATGGCGAGAAATTGCATCCGCTGGGTGCTGCGGCGGACAGCGATCGGGAACGCACGGATTTTGCTCTGCTGGCCCACGCGCTGGGGACTCATAAACCCTTGCTAGGAATTTGCTACGGCGTGCAGTCGATGAACGTGTTTCTGGGAGGCACGCTCTTTCAGGACGTCGCCGACCAAATCGGCCCTTCGATCACCCATCCCTGGGAAAAATCGAGCGAAGGCGCGCCCGAGCCGATGCACGAAATTGCGATCGAGCCTGGATCGAAGATTGCGGCGCTGGCGGCGGCGAGCGAGGCGCGCGTGAACAGCTCGCATCACCAGTCCGTCGATCGTCCGGGCCGCGACCTGCGCGTGGCCGCTCGCTCCGCGGATGGAGTGGTGGAAGCGATCGAGTACACCGGCGATAACCCCTGGTTGGTGGGGGTGCAGTGGCATCCCGAAAGGATGCCCGGCCATGGATTATCGAAGGCCCTGTTTCGCGAACTGGTGGCGGCGGCGCGCGGGGCAGCGGCACGGGCTTAAGCGGCGCATCTGGCACATCAGGCGCAGCGCCCGGCAAACGCCATTTCATTTTTCACTTCTGATTTCGCACTCATACTCTTGGGGGCATCATGATTTCACTGGCGGGCAAGGCGGCGCTGATCACTGGAGGATCGCGTGGAATCGGCGCGGCCGCGGTGCGGCTCTTTGCGCGAGCGGGCGCCGATGTGGTCTTCAGCTATCGCCAGAATCGTGACGCCGCGGCGCAGGTGCAGGCCGAAGCGAGCCGCCACGGGACCCGGGTGGAGTCGATGAAAGCGGATCTGGGCAAAGTGGCCGATGCCAAGAAGCTGGTGGAATTCGCGCAAGAGCGGCTGGGTCGATTGGACATCCTGATTGCCAACGCCGGCATCTGGAACGATGAAGCGAAGCCCATTGAGAAAATGAGCGAGCGCGATTGGGACCAAATGATGCGGGTGAACCTGAAAAGCGTTTACGGAGTAGTGCATCATGCCGCGCCGATTATGATCGCGCAGAAGTCCGGACGGATCATCGCGGTGAGTTCGACGGCGGGGCAGCGCGGCGAAGCGTTTCATACTCATTACGGGGCCACCAAGGGCGCGGTGATCAGTTTTGTGAAGGGCCTATCCACGGAGCTTGCGCCGCATAACATATTGGTGAATTGCGTGGCGCCGGGCTGGGTGGATACGGACATGTCGGCGAGAGTCTTGCGCACCAAGGCCGGGCTGAAAGACACGGTGGAGCAGATCGCGCTGGGCCGAGTGGCGACGGCGGATGAAATCGCCGGGCCGCTGCTATTTGTGGCGTCGGACTTGTCGACGTTTATCACCGGGGAAGTGCTGAACGTCAACGGAGGTGCGGTACTGTGCGGCTGAAACGGCGGATCATCGGAGCGGGGCTGGCGCTGGGGTTCGCGCTGGCATGGACGGCGATGCTGGTGAGCGCGGCCGGGGCGCAGGATACCGTGGTGATGATGCCGGAGCAGAGCGCGGCGAAGGCCAAAGCAGTGATCGCGCAATCCATCGCGGCGATGGGCGGCCCAGCGTATCTGAACGTACACGACGTCACCTATGAGGGGCGGCTGAGCCAGTTCGGCCATTCCGGGGAACTCAACGGATTCGAAAAGTTTCTGGATTTCGAAGTGCCTCCGGAGAAAGACCGGCAGGAGAATTTGCCCAAGCGAAATTTGATTGAAGTTTTCAACGGCAAAGAAGGGTGGCTGCTGGATCGCGGCGGGGTGCAGGAAGAGGGCGAAGAAGCGATCGCCCGATTCCAGGAGGATCAGAAGAAAGATATCGACAACATACTTCGCCATCGCATCCTCGAAAAGGACATGAGCTTTCATTACGCGGGGCCGGACGTGGTGGACATGAAAGAAGTCGAATGGGTGGAATTAACGGATAGCGACGATCGCACCATCCGTATCGCGTTTGCCAAGGGAACCCATCTGCCGGTGCGCAAGATTGTTACCGTGCGCGATGCGCGGACCCGGCTGCGCACCGAGGAACTGGAATATTATTCCAACTACCATCCGATCCAGGGTGTGACCACTCCGTTTCAAATTACCCGCGAGAAAAACGACATCAAGGTGTACCAGGTGTTCTTCGACAAGATCAGCTTCAATACCAACCCGGCTCCGGAGATGTTCACCAAGCAGTCGCTGGATGAGCGCTGGCAGAAGGTGGGCAAGAGCGAAATCAAGAAGGAAGAACGGCAAAAAGCCCGCGACAACTGCAAGAACTGAACTGGGCGGCGTGGTCCGATCGGTTGTACCTTCGCAACAATCCCTCAATAATGACCGCAGACGCGCCCCCGGAACCGGGGAAACCTGGCACGCAGTGGTTGATTGAGGCAACGGAGAGGTATACTCGAACGATGGCAACGGCACACAACAGCGAGCGAATGCACGGGACAACCGTCCTGTGCGTGCGCCGGGATAATAAAGTGGTGGTGGCGGCCGACGGGCAGGTCACGCTGGGAGACGCCATCGTCAAGCACAGCGCGAAGAAAGTGCGGCGGCTATTCAACGACAAGATCCTGGCGGGATTTGCGGGCAGCACCGCGGACGCGCTGGCGCTCTTTACCCGCTTTGAAAACAAGCTGCAGGAATATCACGGAAATCTGGCGCGCGCGGCGGTGGAGCTCGCCAAGGAATGGCGGACGGAGCGTTCGCTGCGGCACTTGGAAGCGCTGTTAGTGGTGGCGGATGCCAAGGGAATTTTCCTGCTGTCCGGAACCGGCGACGTGATCGAACCGGACGACGGGATTTGCGCCATCGGATCGGGCGGATCGTACGCTTTGGCTTCGGCGCGGGCGCTGGCCAAACACACCAAGCTGAGCGCCAAGGAAATTGCCCAGGAAGCGATGCGCATCGCCAGCGAGATCTGCATCTATACCAACGCCAACTTCACCATCGAGGAATTGTAATGGGGAATCGGAAGAGCGCATGGTGATCTACTTATCCGGAGAATCGCAGGAAGCGGCGGTCGAACCGATTCCGTCGTTCGATGAATTGACGCCTCGAGAGATCGTGATCGAGCTGGACAAATACATCGTCGGCCAGACCCCGGCCAAACGCGCCGTGGCCATGGCGTTGCGCAACCGCGTGCGCCGCCAAAAACTTCCTCCCGAGCTGGCCGAAGACATTTTGCCGAAAAATATTTTGATGATCGGGCCCACCGGCGTAGGGAAAACCGAAATTGCGCGCCGCCTGGCGCGGCTGGCGGGATGCCCGTTTGTGAAGGTGGAAGCTTCGAAATATACCGAAGTGGGATATGTGGGGCGGGACGTCGAGTCGATGGTGCGCGACCTGGTGGAAACGGGAATCGACATGGTGCGCGAGGAAAAGCTGGATGAAGTGGCGGAACGCGCCGAGCAATCCGCGGAAGAACGCTTGCTGGATTTACTGTTGCCGGCCACGCCGCCGAGCACCGTGGTCAGCGATCCCGGAGCGCCGATGCGCAGCGCGGCGAAGTGATGCAACGGACGCGCGAGAAATTGCGGGCGCAGTTGCGGGAAGGGAAACTGGACCAGCGAATGGTGGAAGTGGAAGTGCGAGAAAGGGCCGCGCCGTCGTTTGAAATCGTCTCCAACCAGGGCGTGGAAGAGATGGACATCAACATGAAGGACATGCTGTCCGGATTTTTCGGTCAGCAGAAGAAAAAGCGCAAGATGACCGTGGCGGAAGCGTTCGATTATCTGATCCAGGAAGAAGAGAACCGGCTGGTGGATATGGACCAGGTGACGCGGATCGCCGTCGATCGCGTGGAGCAGATGGGCATCCTCTTTATCGACGAAGTGGATAAGATCGCGGGGCGCGAGTCGGGGCACGGTCCGGACGTTTCGCGCGAGGGCGTGCAGCGCGACATTTTGCCGATCGTGGAAGGCACCACCGTGAATACTCGCTACGGCATGGTGCGCACCGATCACATTTTGTTTATCGCCGCCGGAGCGTTCCACACCACCAAGCCTTCGGACTTGATTCCCGAACTGCAGGGGCGGTTTCCAATCCGGGTGGAGTTGAGCTCGCTCACCGAAGCGGATTTCATTCGCATTCTCACCGAGCCGAAAAACGCTTTGATCAAGCAATACATCGCACTGCTGGATACCGAGGCGCTGAAGCTTTCATTTACCGACGAAGCGGTAGCTGCGGTGGCGCGTTTCGCGGCCCACGTGAACGAACAGACCGAGAACATCGGCGCGCGGCGGCTGCACACCATTCTGGAAAAGCTGCTGGAGGAAATTTCGTTTGACGCCCCGGAAATGAAGAAGAAAACGGTGAAGATCGACGCCGCGTACGTCCAGAAGCAGCTCGCCGCGATCGTGAAGGACCAGGATTTGAGCCGGTATATTTTGTAGAATTTTTGCAGGATTTGGGATTCGAGGTCGGGAGTTGGAAAGTCAGACGCTCTTCTCCGGATTTCCCGCTGGTGATGTAGCCCGCCGAATTTATTTCTCGCTCATTGTGCTGTTGATCGCGCTGGCGGTGGCGGGTTGCGGCGCGCCCGCGGAACCCGCGTTGCGGCACGTGCCGGTTCCCGAGAACGTTCCGGACCTTAGCGTGCGGCAATCGGGAAACGACGTGATTCTTACGTTCACCGTGCCGAGAGACACGATCTGGCACGAGCCTCTGGAGCACCCGCCGGCAGTGGAGATTTATCGGGACTTTTCCAAGACCGCGAGCGGAGCCAAGCCCGTTGCGCCTGCCGTGCTGCTGGCCACCATTCCCGGAGCGATGACTGCGCCGTATCTGCAGGACGGCAAAATCCGATACGTCGATACCATCTCACCGGAAGCGTTGGCCCAGCACGCCGGGGAACAAGACGTTTATCTGGTGCGCACGCGCGCGTCGCGGAAAAAATCGTCCGGAGATTCCAACGTTGTATCGCTTCCGGTCTATCCGCCGGCCGAGGCGATCCACGATTTGGCGGCTACGCTGACGAAAGCAGCGGTGATACTGCAGTGGACTCCGGCGCAGAAAGCGATGGGAGGCGGAGCGCTGCCCGGGGTGGGGGCATACCGCGTATATCGCAGCTCCAATGCCCCAAAATCGTCCCCCATGATGGGCGGGACGCCAGCCAATGATGAATCCCACGGGTTGACGTTTATCGGCGATACGTCCGCGCCGCCATTTCGAGATAGGCACTTTGAGTTTGGGCGCAAGTACGTGTACTCCGTGCGCAGCGTGGTGATCTATCCGCAAGCGCGGCTGGAATCCGCGGACTCGAATCTGCTGCCGGTGACGCCCAAGGACATTTTTCCGCCGGCCGCGCCGCAGGGCGTGCAAGTTAGGTACGTTCCGGCCGACGGTGAGACGCCCGCGCACATCGAACTTTCATGGTCGATCAATGGGGAGCAGGACCTGAGCGGGTATAACGTGTATCGTGGCGACGAAGGTACGGCGCCGGTGCGCCTGAACCCGGAAACCTTGCTCAGCCCTGGGTTTCGTGATATGTCAGCGGTCACGGGCCACAGTTATCGGTACACCGTCACCGCAATCGATCAGGCTGGAAACGAGAGCGCACCGAGTTCCGCGGTATCGGCGAACGTCCCGCAAGTAAGCATCGAGGAAAAATAGAAATGTTTGAGGCTCCGGATCCCGGCGCGGCGAAGCGGGCCGTTTTGCATAGCCCGACGCTACGAACCGGCTTCGGCACCGGAATATTTCTCGCGGGGCTGCTGGTGGCGGCGCTGCTGGCGGCGAACCGCTTCCCTGTGCTCGAGCCTTTCGCGCTGGCCAGGAACGCAGTGGCCTGCACCCTGGTGATCGTCGTCGCGTTGATTCCGATCATGCGGTTCTACAACGATCCGGTGTGCCTGTTTGCTTCCAGCGCGCTGGCGTGGGCGATATTTTCCCTGGCGTACACCATCGCCGGAATGCACTTCGTAAATCTGGAGGCCCGCCTGGGGAAGTCGCCATTCGAAGTGCTGATCCTGGGCGTGGTAATTTACGGCGTAGCGTCGGTGGTCACCTGGGTGACTAGCATGGTCTTTTCCGCGCTGCGCACTCCGATTCCCGTTCGCCGCCGCGTACGCCACGACATCCACCGCGCTCCCTAGTTTGAACAGCGGAATTCGCTTCAATGTGCTACCGTTTTGGCGCCAGCGTGCCCGGCTGTGGCTCTCAAGATTGGTTGCCGCGATCGCCAATCGTCCTGCGTCATTTTTCGTGTTCTGGAGATCTGGAAGTTTTCCGCCAAGTGGCGGGATCCGATTTGAACAATGGCTTCATTGGCTCGGAAATCGAAACGCCCGGAAGGTTCGCCTGGCCGCCGAAACTCGCCTCACCGCGTGATTGGCGAGGGCGAGATGGCCGATCTTATTCGCGGGTTCGATTGGAGTCGTAGCCCGCTCGGCCCAATGGAAGCCTGGTCCGACACCCTGGTCACCACCGTAAATCTGCTGCTGGCGTCCCGCCATCCCATGTTTCTGTGGTGGGGGCCTGATCTCGTCCAATTTTATAACGACGGTTACCGCCCGAGCATTCGCGCCGATAAGCACCCCAGTGCCGTTGGCCAGCGCGGAGTGGAATGCTGGCCCGAGATATGGCCGATTATTTCCCCGCAAATCGACGCGGTGATGGCGCGCGGCGAATCCACCTGGAATACCAATCAGCTGGTTCCGATCAACCGAAATGGAAAGCTCGAAGAAGTCTACTGGACCTACAGCTACAGTCCGGTGCGGGATGAGACCGGGGCGGTGCGAGGCACCCTGGTGGTATGCAGCGAAACCACCGAACAAGTTCTAAGCGAGCGCCGTCTTCGCACCCTACTGGCCATTGAAGCGGATTCATTAATCGAGAGTCAAACTCCCGAAACACAATCGTTGATTCCCTTCGCACAAAGCATTGTAAGAAAGCTCGACGATGCTCCCGCGGATATCCCGTTTGCGGCGCTCTATTTGTTCGTCCGTGGAGATGTGTCCCTCGTGGGGAGCACCGCTTCAGCCGGCTGCTTGAGCGATCCCGGCCACTGGTCATTGGCAGACGTTGTCGAGTCCGAGACTCCATTAGTCGTTGAGGATCTGGGGGCTCGCTTCGATGGTCTGGTGTGCCCGCCGTGGCCCGAGCCGATTACCAGCAGCTTTCTTTTACCGCTCTTTCTGCCGGGATCCTCAATCCAGGCGGTTCTCCTCCTCGGCATCAGCCCTCGACTCCCTTTCGATGGCAGCTATCGAACTTTTTTCGAGGTCGTGGGCGCCCGCATCGCGGGTTTGCTGCAAGGCGAGATTCATCAGTTGGAACTGGCGCAAGCGGCGAGGCGATTTCGCAGCTTGGCCGAAGCGGATCCCTTTGGGATGGTCATTGGTGGTCTGGAAGGTGACCTTCGATATGTGAATCCTGCGTTTTTACGGACATTGGGATATTCCGAAGCGGAAGTGAGCTCCGGGCAGGTGCGGTGGGATAGTCTTACGCCTCCTGAATATGCGCAGGCCGATGTTAAAGCCGTTGAGCAACTGCGCACCTCCGGACGCTGCCAGGTGTATGAAAAAGCTTATCTCTCGAAAGACGGACGACGCATACCCATTCTCATTGGGGCGTCGGTCATCGATAGTTCCGGCGCCCCCGAAGTGGCCGCGTTCGTTACCGACCTTACTCCGCTCAAAGTGGCGGAAGAGGCGCTGCGAAAAGCGAATGAAGAATTAGAAAGAAAGGTGGCGGAACGCACCGCAGCGCTCGAAGCGGAAATTTCGGATCGCAAGCGCGCCGAACTCAGCCTGCGGGAGCTGACCGGGCGTCTACTGGTAACCCAGGATGAAGAGCGGCGGCATATGGCCCGAGAGCTCCACGACAGCGCCGGACAGACCCTTGCGGCGTTAGGAATGAGTCTTTCGGTATTGCAAACCGCCTCTACGGGCAACGACGCCGAAGTAGCAAGGCTGGCCGCCGAAAGCCTGCGACTCTCAGATGATCTAACCAGGGAGATCCGGACACTTTCCTATCTGCTCCACCCACCGCTTCTGGACGAAGTGGGACTAACCTCGGCGCTGCGATGGTATGTGGATGGTTTTGCGGAAAGGAGCAAGATCGCGGTGGAGCTGGACTTGCCGGAGAAAGCGGCCAGACTGCCGAAAGATCTTGAATTGGTAATATTCCGGGTGGTACAGGAGAGCCTCACCAACATCCATCGCCATTCCGGTAGTTCCTCCGCCAGGATTTACCTCAGGCATTCCGACCACACGGTGGAGCTCGAAATAAGTGATCGCGGAAAAGGCATTTCTGTCGAAAAACAGCAGGAGATGACTGGTGCCAAAGCGGGTGTTGGCGTGCGCGGAATGCAGGAGAGAGTGCGCCAGTTTGGCGGCAAGCTCCAGATCGTTTCCGACCTCGGCGGCACGAAAGTGATTGTGAATCTTCCCACGCGCTTAGCGGTCCCTTAAGCCACACCCTGGCAGCCTGACCCTCTTCTTGGACATGATTTCAGCTGTTCTGGGGCTTGGACTGCCTCATCTCAAGGCAGACCAGCCGCTTCGGCGTTCCGGCGGACGTTGATGGCTTGAGCAAGTCTCTCGCGCTCCTGTCGGAAATTAGTAATCCCGTGGGTGTTATAATCCCCTCGAATAGCCGCTGATGCGCGATAGGTGAACTGGCGCATCGGTTGACGCTCGCCGCTCACGCGGCGGGATGCCGCGGCCTTCGAAAATAGGAAACGTCTTTGGCAAATCTGACTTTCATTAAAGATTGGCGCATGTTGGTACCGGCGGCCGGAGCCGGAGTGGTAGCTCTTGCGGCCGCGTTTATGTGGATGCGCAAGCGCCCCGAAGATCCGTCGGAGCTGGAGCGCCAGCGCCGCGTGTATCTGAATCGTGTGGGACGAATCGTCGAGGGCCAGGTGCTGGAAATTAACGATCCGGCGCATGCACCGGAAGCCGCGCAAACCGAGGCGACTGCCCGCAACGGAAACGGAAATGGAAACGGAACGGGAAGTCACCACGGCCCTGCGTCTACCCAGTTGGTGTATTACACCTACTCGATTTCCGGGGTCACCTATGAGACCGCGCAGGACGTCACCGGGCTCGAACAGCGGCTGGTTCTCGAGGGCGTAGTGGCCGGCCAATCCGCGAGTGTGAAATACGATCCCTCGAATCCCAGTAATTCGATTCTTCTGGCCGACGATTGGTCAGGACTGCACTAAGCATTTCCTCCTTTCGACTCTCCACCTCCGCATTGCAGCCAGTGAAATCTAAGCTCCGCGTCAATATTCGCGATTCCAGCCTTACCGGCCCACCCGAACCGTTTCTACCCGCATGTTATGATCGAATTTATTCACGACTCGCATTTTTCCGAAGGTGAACCAGGCGTGGAGAAACCTGCCAGCGAAGTCCGGCCGATGTTGCGGCTGGCCATCCCGATCGTGCTCGGAGAGATCGGGTGGATGAGCATGGGCATCGTTGACACCATGATGGTGGGCCGCCTGCCCAACAGCGCGCAATCCATCGGCGGGATCGCTCTGGGCCACATGATGTTCTATGTGGTGGCGATTTTCGGCACCGGGATGATGCTGGGCCTCGATACTCTGGTTTCGCAGTCCTACGGCGCGGGTGAAATCGAGGATTGCCACCGATCCTTGGTGAACGGTGTATATCTAACGCTGGTGCTGTCGCCGATTTCGATCGTAGTCGCGTTGTTGATTCCCTCGACCGTGAATTTCCTGCGCATCAGCCCGGATCTGATTCACATCGCCGTGCCTTACCTGCGATCGCTCACCTGGAGCATCGTCCCGCTGCTTTTATTTTTCGTTTTCCGGCGCTATTTGCAGGCCATGAATCACGTGTGGCCGGTGATGTTCGCGCTGGTGAGCGCGAACCTGGTAAATATTTTCGGAAACTGGGTTCTGATTTACGGGCACCTGGGTCTCCGAGCGATGGGCACAGTGGGATCCAGTTGGGCGACGGTCATTTCGCGCGCCTACATGGCGGGCCTGCTGGCGCTGGCAATTTTCTATTACGATCACCGTCACCAGACCGGGCTGCGCGACGCTTCGCCGCGTCCGAATATGGGCCGAATTCGCGACCTGCTCAGCCTGGGATTTCCCGCAGCTACCCAGCTGGGCGTCGAGGTGGCGGTGTTTTCCGCGGCAACGGCGTTGGTCGCCAAACTCGGCGCGATTCCCCTGGCCAGCCATGAGATTGCACTGAATACAGCTAGCTTCACGTACATGGTTCCGCTGGGCATTTCCTCGGCCGCCGCGGTACGCGTAGGCCAAGCGCGGGGGCGGGGCGACGTGCCCGCATCGAATCGATCGGGCTGGACGGCGATCGCCATCGGCGCGATGTTCATGTCCTTTATGGCCCTGGCTTTCTGGACCATTCCGCAGTGGATCGTGCGGATGTACACGCCGGACCCGGTGGTGATTCGCGCGGCATCGAAACTGTTAGTCGTGGCGGCGTTTTTTCAGCTGTTCGATGGCATCCAAACGGTCACCACCGGTGCGTTGCGCGGCACCGGAGACACCCGCACGCCGATGTTCTGCCACTTCGTCGGCTACTGGGTGGTGGGGCTGCCGCTGGGATATTACCTGTGCTTCAATCGCGGATACGGAGCCGCGGGGATCTGGGGCGGACTATGTTCGGCGCTAATCCTGATCGGAATTGTAATGTTGAGTGCGTGGTGGTTCAAGACCCGCACTCCGGCGAGTGCGTGAATCCCGCGCGCCCACGGCGTTACTCGGGTTAGAATTGAAGTTTCAGGCCGGCGCGCGGCATTGGTTCGCCACGTAGCGGGAGCCATGCGCACGATTCGCTGTGCCACGCGACGCGCGGCGATGATGAATTGGTCGGGGTGACCAGATGACAGATGCGTTCATGGCCAGGGCCATCGATCTCGCCGTTGAAAACGTGAAATCGGGGAAGGGCGGCCCATTTGCGGCGGTGGTGGTCAAAGACGGCCGGATCGTAGGCGAGGGCGCCAATGCGGTCACCCAGGTGAACGATCCCACTGCACACGGTGAGATCATGGCCATACGCGCCGCGTGCAAGAATCTGCAAGGCTTCGATCTCACCGGCTGCGAAATCTACACATCCTGTGAACCGTGTCCGATGTGCCTGGTCGCCATCTACTGGGCGCGGCTCGATCGAATTCATTATGGCGCATGGGCCGCTGACGCCGCGGAGGCCGGATTTGACGACGCCTTTTTCTACGACCAGGTGCGCAAGCCCGCCGATGCTCGCCGCATTCCGATGACCAGCCTGATGCGCGAGCAAGGCGGCGCGCCATTTCGCGCGTGGAAAGAAAAGACCGACAAGATCCCTTATTGAGTCCCCCAATCGATCATCGCCAGATCGGCCGTTCCGTCCCGCGTAAAGAGGGACGCGAGAAGGTGACCGGCCGCGCGCGATACGTCGATGATCTCAGCTGTCCGGGCGCCTTGTTCGGCGTCACCGTGCGCAGCTCAGTGCCCCGCGGCATCCTTCGCAAAATTCATTTTGATCCCGGCGTGCCATGGGAAGAAATTACCGTGGTAACCGCCGCGGATATTCCCGGAAAAAACAGCGTCTTGCTGCTCACCGACGATCAGCCGTGCCTCGCCGCGGGAAAAATCAATCACCCCGAAGAACCCATCGTGCTGCTGGCGCATGCAGATAAATACTTGCTTGAGCGGGCCCGGCAGCTGGTTCGATTCGATGTAGATCCTCTCCCCGCGATTTTTAACATCGAAGACTCGCTGGCGCGCAAACACATCATTTGGGGCGACGACAACATTTTCAAATCGTACCGGGTGGAAAGCGGTGACGTGGACGCGGCGTTTGCTCGCGCGGCGCACGTGGTGGAAGGGGAGTACACCACCGGAGCGCAGGAGCAGCTCTACATTGAGCCGCAAGGCGTGATCGCCGTCGCCAACCCCACCGATGGCGTGACGGTGTGGGGTTCGCTGCAATGTCCCTACTACGTCCACAAAGCGCTGATCCCAGTGTTTGGGCTCCCCAACGAAAAAATCCGGGTGGTGCAGGTGGAAACCGGCGGAGGATTTGGCGGCAAGGAAGAATATCCGTCGATGATCGCGTGCCACGCCGCGCTGCTGGCATGGAAATCCGGGAAACGGGTGAAGATGATTTACGACCGCGCCGAGGATATGGTGGCCACCACCAAGCGGCATCCTTCGCGCACACGGCACCGCACCGCAATCGATGCCGGCGGCAAGTTGCTGGCGATGGACATTCAATTCGTCATCGATGGCGGCGCATACCTGACCCTCTCGCCGGTGGTGCTCTCTCGGGGCACGATTCACGCGGCGGGCCCGTATTTCTGCCCGAACATCCGGATTCTGAGCCATGCGGTCGCCACCAACGTTCCCCCGCACGGCGCATTTCGCGGATTCGGCGCGCCACAATCCGTTTTTGCGCTGGAACGCCACCTCGATCACGTCGCTCAGGCCGCCGGCCTCACGCCCGACGAGTTCCGCCGCCGCAATTTCATTCACGAAGGCCAAAGGCTCGCGATCGGGCAAATCGTGCGGGAGAAAGCGGAGATGGAGCGGCTGATGGACCGCGCCTTCGCGCTCAGCGATTACCATGCCAAGCGAAAATCATTCGCCGAGCAAAATCCTGGCGCGCGGGTGCGGCGGGGAATCGGCTTTGCTTCGTTCCTCCACGGCGCCGGATTTACCGGTTCAGGTGAAGAGTATCTGGCATCGGTGGTGGGCGTGGAAGCGACGGCCGAGGGGCGCATTCAGGTGCATGCGGCGAGCACCGAGATCGGTCAGGGAACGAATACGATTTTCGCGCAGATCGCCGCGGATGCGCTGGGCGTGCCCTACGAACAAGTGGATGTGGTTCAGCCGGATACTTCGAATGTGCCCAACAGCGGGCCAACGGTGGCGTCGCGCACCGCCATGATCGTTGGGAAACTGGTGGAATCGGCGGCCATCGGCGTTCGCCAGACGCTGATGCAGGATGCGGGACTGGCCGAGGGTTACGATGCCGACTCTTTCGCCCGGGCTTGCCGGAATTACATCGAACGACTCGGCCCGCTGAAAGCCACCAGCCAATACTCCCCGGCGCCTGGCATGCGCTGGGATGACGTGAGATACCAGGGCGACGCGTATGGCGCGTACGCCTGGGCGGTGTACGTCGCGGAGGTCAGCTGCGACACGCTCACCTACGAAACGCGCGTCGAAGATTTTGTCGCGCTGCAGGAGGTGGGCCGGGTGCTTCATCCGGTGTTGGCGGCCGGACAAATCGAGGGCGGAGTGGCGCAGGGCATCGGGTTCGCGTTGTACGAAAATGTGATCTGGCGGGAGGGACGAATGCTCAACTGCCAGATGACCAACTACGTGATTCCGACGTCGATGGATGTGCCGCCGATTCGCGTTTATTTTGAGGAGAATCGCTACGAGCGCGGGCCGGGCGGCGCCAAGGGAATCGGAGAGTTGCCGCTGGATGGGGCGGCGCCGGCGATCGTCAACGCCATCGAAAACGCTACCGGGATCAGCTTCACCCACGTCCCGGTCACTCCCGAAGATTTTTTCAAGGCGTGGGAAATGCGCGAGGAGCGGCAGAGTGTCTGAGGCGCCCGGCAAGATTCTGGTGGAGTGCGAGGTGAATGGTCAACAAGTTTCCATTCATGCGCATCCGATGGCCCGCCTTCTTGACGTCCTGCGCGAGGATTTGCATTTGACCGGAACCAAAGAAGGCTGCGGCGAAGGCGAATGCGGCGCGTGCTCGGTGGAAATCGACGGCGCGCTGGTGAATAGTTGCCTGGTGCCCGCGCTGCAAGCACGCAACACCAGGATTCGCACCGTGGAAGGGCTGGCGGCGGGCGAGCGCCTGCACGCGATCCAGGAAGCGTTCATTTCAACCGGCGGCGCGCAATGTGGAATCTGCACTCCGGGAATGATGCTGGCCGCGGTAAATCTGCTCGCGCGAAACTCCGCCCCCACGGAAATGGAAATTCGCGAAGGCTTGGGCGGCAATCTTTGCCGCTGCACCGGATATATGAAAATATTCGAAGCGGTCATGTGCGCGGCCAAAGAAATCGAGGCCCGCCGATGAGGTCGAATCTGCCGGCGTACGAATTGCGCGAAGCCCGGGATCTGGCAGCCGCGGTGGCCATGCTCGCGAGCGGCGGCGGAAGCGGCGCGGACGCCTGGAAACCCTTCGCCGGCGGTACGGACTTGATGGTGTTGTTCGAGGCGGGAAAGCTCGCGCATAAGCGGTTCCTCAGCATCTGGAATCTGCGCGAGCTGCGTGGGATTTCGGAATCGCCAGAGGCGGTGACCATCGGTGCAGCCACCACTTACGCCGATATTCGCCGTCATCCCGCGATCGCCCGCGAGTTCCCTCTGCTGCAACGCGCCGCGGCGGAAACCGGCAGCGTCGCCACGCAGAATCGCGGCACGCTCGGGGGAAATATCGCTAACGCCTCGCCCGCCGCGGATTCGCCGCCGGCCCTGATGATTTACGATGCGGAGTTGGAGTTGGTCTCTGCGCGCGGCTCGCGCTGGATTCCGTACGCCAATTTTCACCGCGGCTACAAACAAATGGATCTGCGCCCGGACGAATTGATTCGCAACATCCGGCTTCCTCGCCTCCGTGGCGGCTGGAAACAGCGCTACCATAAAGTGGGCACGCGGCGGGCGCAGGCGATTTCCAAAGTGTGTTTCGCCGCGGCCATCGATCTCGACGGCCGCACCGTCCGCGACGTGCGCATCGCGTTGGGAAGCGTGGCGCCGATTCCATTTCGTGCGGCGGCGGCGGAAAATCTGTTGCGCGGACAAACGCTGGACAGCGATTTAATTCGCGCCGCGGGAGACGCTCTGGCCGCGGAAATTGCGCCGATCGACGATTTTCGTTCCACGTCGCGCTATCGCCGGCGCGTAGCCAAAAATTTGATCCTCGATTTTCTAGGCAGCGTGTAAAAGAAACATGGAAGCGCTCGACCTGATCCTACGCGGACGCAGAGTGCTCTTGCCGGACGCTCCGGATATGGCGCCCGCTTCGATCCACGTTCAGCACGGGCTGGTCACCGCCATTGCCCCGGCGTCGCAGGAAGCACCGGCAGGCGTGCCGGTTTTTGACGCGGGAGACCTGGTAGTAATGCCCGGCATCGTCGATTCGCACGTGCACATCAACGACCCGGGTCGCGCCGATTGGGAGGGATTTTCCACCGCCACTCGTGCCGCCGCTGCTGGAGGCGTGACCACGCTGATCGAAATGCCGCTCAACAGCATTCCCGCCACCACTTCGGCGGAGGGTTTTCGCGCCAAGCTTGCGGCAGCGGCCGGCAAACTGAACGTGGATGCCGGATTTTGGGGCGGAGTGGTGCCGGGAAATACGGCGGAGCTCCGTCCGATGTGGGAGGCCGGAGTTTTTGGTTTCAAATGCTTCCTGGTTCCCAGTGGCGTGGACGAATTTCCCCACGTCACCGAAAAGGATTTGCGGGCAGCGATGCCGGTGTTAGCGGAGTTGGGAGCGCCTTTATTGGTGCACGCCGAGCTCCCCGGGCCGATCGAGAACGCCGCGCCCGCGCCCAAAGCCCCGGCAACACAATATTCCACGTGGCTGGCGTCGCGCCCTCCCGAGGCGGAAACCGAAGCGGCTGCGCTGGTCCTGCAGCTGGCCCGGGAATTCAACGTCCACGTGCACATCGTTCATCTAGCGGCCGCTACCGCCGCTCCGTTGCTGGCGGAAGCGCGCGGACAAGGAACAAAGTTCAGCGTTGAAACTTGCCCGCACTATCTGACGTTCGCCGCGGAAGAAATCTCGGACGGCGCCACGGAATTCAAGTGTGCCCCGCCGATTCGCAATAAGGACAATCGCGAAAAGCTCTGGGCCGCCCTGGGCGACGGCCTGATCGATTTCATCGCCACCGATCATTCGCCGTGCCCGCCGGAAATGAAATGCCGCGAGAGCGGAGATTTTCTAAAGGCCTGGGGCGGAATCGCGTCGCTCCAATTGGAGCTTCCCGCGGTGTGGACTCTCGCCCAGCAGCGCGGTTACTCTCTACCGCGCGTAGCGGAATGGTTGTGCGCGGGACCAGCTAAGTTAGCCGGCCTCGCCGGGCAGAAAGGGGCAATCGCAGTGGGATGCGACGCCGATTTCGTGGTGTGGAATCCCGAAGCGAAATTTCGAGTGCAGCCGGCTGAATTGTATCAACGCCACAGACTCACTCCCTACGCCGGGATGGAAATGCGCGGCGTGGTGCAAGCGACGTTCTTGCGCGGGCGCAAAATCTTCGAGCGGCCGGTAACGTCCAAAGACGCGCCGATCGTGGCGAACGAGTTTACCGCCGCACCCACCGGGCATGTGCTGAAACGGGGCTCGCGATGACCGAATCGAAGCAATCGGAGCGATGGATCGATTTAGCGTCGCAGCGCCTCGGCGGCAAAGTGGTGTGGGCTAACGACGAATTCTTCGCGCCGAAAGAAAATCTGCTGAAGCCAGAGCCGCCGATATTCATCGAAGGCAAATACACCAGCCGCGGCAAGTGGATGGACGGCTGGGAAACGCGCCGCCGGCGCACCCCGGGGTTTGATTGGTGCATCGTGCGCCTCGGACTCCCGGGAATTATTCGCGGCATCGACGTCGACACCAGCTTCTTCAAGGGAAATTTCCCGGAGCGTTGCTCGCTGCAAGCTTGCTCGCTCGCCCCGTCGCTCTCCGCAGCAAAAGAGCGCCGGCTGCTCACCGATGAAGCGCCAGCGCCAGCGGCGGAATGGGTCGAGCTGCTGCCTCCGTCTCCGCTGCAGGGCGATTCCCAAAATCGGTTCGCGATTGCAAATCCCGCCCGATTCACCCACGTGCGATTCAAAATCTTTCCCGACGGAGGAGTGGCGCGGCTGCGAATCCTTGGCGAAGTGCTGCCCGGCCGGCAAACGGCGGCAGCGGCAGCCGTGACGGACGGCAAGAAATGCAACCTGGCCGCCATCGCGCTAGGTGCGCGCGTGATTCAATCCAGTGACGAATTTTTCGGAGCCCCGCTGAATCTCTTGATGCCCGATCGCGCGCGCAACATGAGTGACGGCTGGGAGACTCGCCGGCGCCGCGGTCCGGGCCACGATTGGGTGATCCTGCAGCTCGGCCTTCCCGGAAGCATCGAGCGCGTGGCGATTGACACCGCTCACTTCAAAGGCAACTTTCCCGAATCATGCTCGCTCCAGGGTGTGCGCGCCGAAGCGGGCGCCATGGAAGAAGCGGCATGGCGGGAAGTGTTGCCGCGGACCAAGCTGAAGGCCAACGCCGTACACACATTCGAAAAAGAACTACAAGACATTGGACCGGTTTCGCACGTGCGCTTCCACATTTACCCAGACGGCGGCGTGAGCCGCCTGAAAATCTTCGGCAAACCGGAGGGCGCGACCGGCCTGGATCGGTTTCTTGCTCTTTCGCCGGGCGCTGTGCGAAAAGCGTTGCTGGATTGCTGTGGCGCGCGAAAGTGGGCCGAGAAAATGGCGGCGGCCCGGCCTTTCGCCACCGTGCAAGATGCGCTAGACGCGTCCGCCCAAATCTGGAAGGGCCTCGATCGCAAGGAATGGCTCGCGGCCTTCCGTCATCATCCTCCCATCGGCGGCAAGAAAGCCGCGAAGGCCCAGTCCACCAAAGCCAAGTCATGGTCGGCCAGCGAACAATCCAGCATGAACGAAGCTTCTGCAACGGAACTTGCTGCGCTCGCAAAAGCGAACGCCGATTACGTTGCGCGTTTCGGCTATATTTTCATTATTTGTGCTTCCGGAAAAACCACCGGCGAAATGCTGGCGGCGATCCAGCAGCGCCTGGGTAACGATCCTCAGTACGAATTGCAAATTGCCGCAGACGAGCAGCAGAAAATCACCACGCTTCGCCTGGAAAGGATATTACGCGGATGAGCGGAATCAGCACCCACGTCTTGGATACTTCGATCGGCCGCCCGGCGCCGGACATCGGCGTATTGCTGGAACTCGAAACCTCGCCCGGTTCGTGGAAGGATATCGCGCGCGGTATCACCGATAAAGACGGCCGAATCGCCAAACTTTTCGCCGGCCCGCTGGTCGAAGGGAATTACCGGCTCCGATTTGACGTGGACCGCTACTTCGCGCTGCGGCGCGTGCCGTCCTTCTATCCGTTTGTGAATATAACCTTTCATGTCGAGGACGTCGCGCAGCACTATCACGTTCCACTGCTGCTCAGTCCTTTTGGCTATTCCACCTATCGCGGGAGCTGACTCGATGACCATTTCGCTTGGGCAAAACAATTACGGCAAGTCGCGCGTCCGCCTGCTGCGCGTCAACCGCCAGGAGCACAATCACGAAATCAAGGATCTAACCCTGGCCATCCAGTTCGAGGGGGATTTCGAATCGGCGCACACTGCCGGCGACAACAGCAAGATTCTCGCCACCGATACCATGAAAAATACCGCCTACGTTCTGGCCAAGGAATATCCGGCCGAACCGGTGGAAGAATTCGCCAAACACCTGATCGAACATTTCCTTACGTATAACCCGCAAGTATCCCTGGTGCGCGTGGTCGCCGCCGAAAAGCAATGGGCGCGCATCGCCATCGGCGCAATTCCGCACCGCTTTGCCTTCACCCGTGCCAGCAACGAGCAGAGAATCGCCGAGGTGCAAGGGACCCGCGAAGGTTTTACGATTCGCGCTGGCATCGACGACCTGGTCATCCTCAAAACTTCCCAATCCGCCTTCGAGAATTTTCTCCGCGATCCCTACACCACGCTGCCAAACTCGCGCGACCGTGTGCTTTCCACCAACCTGCACGCCCGCTGGCTGTACGACCCGGGCGAAATTCCCTTCAGCCCCACCTGGCATGGCGTGCGCCGAACCCTGCTCGAGAATTTCGCCACCCACGACAGCCAGTCGCTGCAGCACACCCTTTACGCCATGGGCGAAGCGGTGCTGCACAGCTTCGATCCCATTCGCGAAATTCGCCTGTCGCTGCCCAATCAACATTACAATCTGATCGATCTCTCGCCGTTCGGGATGACCAACGACAACGAAGTGTTTCTGCCCACCGAGGAACCCCACGGCCTGATCGAAGCCACCCTCACGAAAAGCTAGCGCGCCGCAGAGCGCGGAGCGGACAGTTTCTCTTCCAGTGATTTCTTTACCGCCGGCCACTCCGATTCGATGATGCTGAAATAAACGGTGTGGCGCAGACGCCCTCCCTGCACCACCATATGATTTCGGAAAGTGCCTTCTTCTTTTGCGCCGATGCGCAGCATTGCGTTACGCGAACGCTCGTTCAGCGAATCCGTTTTCAATTCCACACGATGGCATTTCCAGGTTTCGAACGCGTGCCTCAGCATCAGGTATTTTGCTTCCGTATTCACCCGCGTCCGTTGCCACTCCGCACCGATCCATGTACATCCGATTTCCACGCGCTGATGCTGGCGTTCGATGTTCATGTATCGTGTGCTTCCGATCACCCGGCCCCCCGTCTTTGCAATTGTGGCGAAGGGTAAAGACGCTCCCGCTGCCTGTTCGCGCAGTGCCAGCTCCACATACTTCCGCATGTCCGCGGCGTTTTCCACGCGGGTGGGAATTAATTTCCAGAGTTCCGGCGTCAATCCCACCGCACAAAGGCCTTCCAGGTGTTCGAGCGTGAGCGGCTCGAGCCGCACTTCATGGCCCTCCACCACCACCGCTTCAACGTTCACGCCTGCGCGCCCCGCCCGGATAGTATTTTGAGAAACGAACCCGTCCGCAGTTCCGCCAGCGTCAAACCGGTGAGTGGAAGCGTTTCCTCGGCGGAAACGGCGCCGCAGTTGATTGCCGCCAGGAAAAAATTCAGCAGTCCCTGCCCGGTAGCCGCGTCGTCGAAGACGTCTCCGGCCAGCGTCGCCTGCGCGGCTTTGGAAATAAAATTCCGCAGACGCTCCGATGCCGCGTCGATGCTTTCCAGAAAAAATGAATACACCGCGGCATAGCGGGTGGGCAGTTGCGCCGGGTGCAGGTCCCAGCCCTGGTAGAAGCCGTTGATGAGTGAGTGGCGCACGTGCGCGAAATGCAACCGCCAGGCATGGTGAACCGCGGCTCGATTCTCCCCCGCCTGCGCCGCAGAGAGTGGACCATCTTCTTTTCCTCGGCGATGCGGCGCCACTGGCAAAATGTTGGTCGCGCCATCGC
The DNA here is from genome assembly GCA_963725655.1 of uncultured Acidobacteriota bacterium. Lineage (GTDB taxonomy): Bacteria > Acidobacteriota > Terriglobia > Acidiferrales > UBA7541 > CAVRXT01. The sequence continues at coordinate 768,909 of CAVRYY010000003.1, forward strand.
TCAGCCACACCCCGGTGCCGGCCAGCGACACCTGCATGATCTCCCGCGCGAAATCGCACGCCGGGTGCGTCATGGATTGGTACGCGGCGGTGATGTTTCGTCCCGCGGTGTAATCGTAGGTTCCAAAGTGAGCGGCGGCGCAGCGGCCGCGCGCGGCGGCCACCAACGCCAGCAGGTTCACCTCGCCCCGCTCGTTAAAGATGCTTTGCGGCGTCTCGATCATTAGTTCCATGCGCAGGCTTCCCGGTTCAAAATTGAGTTCGGATTCCAGCCGTATCAGCATATCGGCCAGCGCGCTCGATTCTTCCGGCAAAGTCACTTTGGGCAGCGTGACGAAGAAGTTTCTTGGCGCTCGCCCGCCGGTGCGCCGGGCCAGTTCGCTCAAAAAAACGTCCAGCGTGCGAATGCTTCGTTCGCGCATGTCGTTGGTCAATGGCTTGATGCGGATGCCAATGAACGGAGGCAGCGTGTCGTTTTTCAGACCGTCGGCCACCTGCCCGGCGGCCTGCAACGCATGGCCGTCTTCCTCGGCGTCGGAACGATTGCCGTAGCCGTCCTCGAAATCGATCCGGAAATCCTCGGTGGGCTCGCGGCGCAGTTTGTCGCGCACCCGGAAGTAAATGGTGAGCGCCAGCCACGCTTGCCAGCTCTCTTTGCGAAACGTCTCGGGATCCGATTCGATGTACTTTTCCAGCCGTTCCGCTTCCGCCGGCGAATCCGGCAGGGAATCGGCGCCGGTTAGGCCGACGGCCTTGGCAAAGGTGACGAAGTTCGGAGCGAATTCGTCCAGCGATTGCACCGCGATCTCACCCAATCGGCGTGCGGTGTCCGCGCGAAACAAATGCGCTCCGCCGTACACCGTGTGCACCGGCTGGCGGTGCCGCGACGGTCCCGGGTATCGCCGCGCAAATTTCTGGTGCGCCTGCTGCAACTGCGCCCCAACTTCCCTCACAAAGCCCTCTGAAAGAGAACGCTTCATCGATCGCCCCTATTCCGGCCGTAAAATTCGCTCTTCGCCCGCGTACACCACGAACCGCTTTTCCCGCAAGAAACCCACCAGCGTTAGCCGCAACTCCCTCGCCAGCCGCACCGCCAGGCTCGACGGCGCGGAGACCGACGCCACCACCGGCAACCCCGCCACAATCGCTTTCTGGATTATTTCAAATCCGCCGCGTCCGCTCACCAGCAAAACGCTGTCTCGCAACGGTACCCGGTTTTCCAGCAGCGCCCAACCCACGGCCTTGTCGACTGCGTTGTGCCGCCCCACGTCTTCCCGCACCACCAGCATTTCGCCCGCAGCGCTGAAAAGCGCCGCGGCATGCAGGCCGCCCGTCCGCCCGAAAATCGCCTGGGTCCCGCGAAGTATATCCGGCAGCGAATAGAGCGTCGCGGCACTCACGCGAAAATCTGCGTTGGCTGGCTGTAGCGCTCGCACCCGCACCGCGTCGATCGATGCTTTGCCGCAGATCCCGCAGCTCGAGCTCGAAAAGAAATTGCGGCGGGTCCGCTCCAGCTCCAGCGAAATTTCCGGATCGAGAATGGCTTCCACCACGTTGCCCCGCTCGCTGGGTTCGATGCCGGTCTCTGCCGCCGCCAACGAAAGAATTTGCTCGCGCCGCTGAATCAGCCCTTCCGTAAACAGGAAACCCGCGGCCAGCTCGATGTCGTTCCCCGGAGTGCGCATCGTGACGCTGAGCGGCTCGCCGCCAACGCGGATCTCCAGAGGCTCCTCGCCCACCAGGGAATCCTGGAACGGACGCGGATGCCCATCGTTCCACTCGGAGACGAGCGTTACGTCCACACTTCGGCTGTGCAGTGCAGCCAACGGTGATACTCCCGGTCACCGCCATGCGGCCATCGGCGGTGAGTTTCAGCAAACCGCGTTCGGCGCGGCGTGTCAAGTGCTCCGGCCCCGGCGGCCATCGGCGCGGCGGCCCACCCGCCCGTTGACAACTTTTTGACAACATCCTCACACCGCGGTGGCAAATCGCCCTCCGCCGCCCACTACACTCTCCACTGGAACGACGCATGGGCGTGCGATTCCTTGTCTTGCGGGAGCCACAGCTGAGCGCAAAGAAGCGGTACCAATGCTGAAGGCTGCATACCGAATCGTGACCACGATTCTACTAGTCGCCTTCATGCTGTTGCTGCTCCCCTTGAATTTAAAAACAAGTTCCACAGAACAGACCGGGGACAATTAGTATCGCCCAACCCCAGCCTGAACTTGGAAGACACGGCAGAGTCGTCGGGGACGCTCTGCCGTTTTTTTTCGCCCATCACGTCCCCGCCGTCCTCCTCGGTGGGCGTCTTGACCTCGCCGTAGGTGTTGCCGCTGGGTGTTTTGCCTTCGACGTGGGTGTTGCCGCTGGGTGTCTTCACTTTGCCGTAGGTGTTGCCGGTGGGCGCCCCACACGTCGAATTTACGTGTGGGGTTCTTGACCTACGGTTCTACGCCTTTATCTTTCCCTGCGCCCCACTCTTTGCGCTTTCCGCAAAGGGTGGGCCTCTTGACCTTCCCCCGCGCCTCGAATAACGTAACCAACTAGTGGAACAAATCCCAAGTCTCCTGCGTATCTATCCACAGGAGGAGGTCCGCCATAATGTTGACTTTCATACTCTGGTGCATTCTGTTCGTCCTATGCTGGCCTCTAGCGCTCCTAGCGCTGATCGCCTACCCCTTTGTCTGGCTAATCATCCTGCCCTTCCGCATAGTAGGCATCGCCGTAGGCGGCGTGCTCGATCTGATCCGCGGAATCATCTTCCTCCCCGGACGCATGCTCCAACACCGCCGCGCCTGAGCCTTTGCAGACTTTCGGCGGCCTCCCGCGAGCGCGCAGCGCCACATTTCCACAGCCTGTACTTCCGCTCCCGCCGTTCCGGTGTTAGCGTCGCTCATCTAGGAAGCCCGTGAACGTTCTCACCTCCACCGCAAACTACGAGAAGTGGAAAGCCTCGCACATCCCACTGATCAAAAAAGATATTGCTATCAAGCACCGGGAGATGACCGCCTCCCTGTTTTCCTTCTTCCGCGCCACTTTCTACCGCTGGCTGCAGCTCTGGGAAAAGGAATGCGCGAACGAAAATAAAGCCCCGAAGTTGCTCGCGGTGGGCGACCTGCACGTAGAAAATTTCGGCACGTGGCGAGACCTCGAAGGACGTTTGATCTGGGGCGTCAACGATTTTGACGAAGCCTACCCCATGCCCTACACCATCGACCTGGTCCGCCTCGCCGCCAGTGCCTCCCTCGCCGCCAAAGAAGAGCACCTCACACTAAAACCACGCGAGGCCAGCGATGCGCTTCTCGAAGGCTACATCGAAGGACTCAAGTTCGGCGGCAGCCCTTTTATCCTCGCCGAGCACAATAAGTGGCTCAGGACGATGGCCCTCAATCGCCTGCGCGACCCAGTGCGTTTTTGGAAGCGCGCCGCGGCTTTGCCCGCTTTCAGCACGCCAATTCCCAAGGCCGTGCGCCGCGAGCTGGAATCCACGCTCCCGGACCCGCGGCTCTCCTACAAGCAGAAGCGCCGCGTGGCCGGTCTGGGCAGCCTCGGTCACTTTCGCGTAGTGTTTTTGGCCCACTGGGGCGGAGGCTGCGTGGCGCGAGAGGCCAAAGCACTCGCTCCGTCGGCATGGATATGGGCCAATGGCCAGCACAGTGGACCGATTCGCTATCGCGAAATCGTTGGCCGCGCCGTTCGTGTTCCCGACCCGTTCTTGCGAATTGACCCGGGATTCCTCTACCGCCGTCTGGCCCCGGATTGCTCGCGTATTTTGCTGTCGTCGCTCCCCAAAGACAGCGACGAATATCGTTTGCTCCGCGCCATGGGCTTCGAAACAGCCAACGTTCATCTCGGCTCGCTGAAGGTGATCCCCCAAGTGCTGCGCGATTTGCGCCAGCGTCCCGCGGGCTGGCTGCGCCGAGCAGCGCGCCGCATGGAAAAGGCAGTAACTTTGGACTGGGAGCATTGGCGCAAGAGGTAATCGCACGCCGCCGAAACGCAGTCCTCGCCAGCCGTTCGTAGTTTTGCCTTGGGTCCCATGGCGGGTGTAGCATAGGCGCTTCCCTGCGACCCAATGCTGCATTTATATCGATCGTCGGACTTATAGAATGGCATCGCCACCTCATCGCGTAACGCGGGACGTTCCACCCGCTGGCCTCGGCCACTGGATGGGCCGGGTCCTCGAAGAATTCGACCGAGTGGGCCGCGATTTCGATCCGGACGCGGTTCACGATCTGCGCACCGCTTTCCGCCGCTGCCGCACCATGGCCCAGACTCTCCGCCAAATGGACCCCGATTCCGATTGGAAGAAAGCCATGCAGGCTTCCCGAAAGCTATTCCAGAATTTGGGACAACTCCGCGACCTGCAGGTGGCCCGCCAGTGGGCCATCGATCTGGCGCCCGAAACCGATTCGTTTCGTCAAAAATTGATCGAGACGCTGGCGGCCAAAGAACAGGCGGCCAAAACCGGCGTCGAACGCGCCATCGATCGTTTCGATCGCAAGGCCTGGCGAAAATGGTCGCGGTCGCTGCCGGACCGGGCCCGGCGAGTGCCGCGCGAGGGGCTGGCTTTTCAACATTTGTCTATCGAGCGGTGGGAGGAAGTTGCGGATTTGCAGCGCCGGGCGATGCGCAGCCGCAGCGCGATTTCGTGGCACAACCTGCGCATCGCGATTAAGAAGTTTCGCTATACCGTCGAAAACTTTCTTCCCAAGCGCTATGAGGCCTGGGGCGCGGATCTCAAGAAGCTTCAAACGCTCCTGGGCGATGTGCACGATCTGGGTCTGCTATGGGCGCCGTTGCGTAAAGCCGGAATATCCACGGACGCCACCGCACGCGATCTGTGGAAGGGCCGAATTGAAGCCGAGCGCAAAAAACGGCTCACCGAATATCGCGAACTAACCACCGGTCCGGATTCATTGTGGAACCAATGGCGCGCCGATCTGCCGCAAGAAAAGCGCTTGGAAGCCGCCGCGATCGCCAAGTGCTCCGCGTGGGGATCCTTTATGGACTCGGATTTCGCCCACTCCCAACACGTTCGCGACCTGGCCCTCGAACTTTTCGATGGTTTGCGCGAGACCGGCTTGAACGAAATATTTCGCGGAGTGCGCGAGCGCCGCATCCTCGAAGCCGCCGCATTGCTCCACGACGTCGGCCGCTCGAAAATAGATTCCGGCCACCACAAAGTTACCTATCAAATGGTCCGCGATCTGCCCCCGCCCATCGGATGGACGCCGGAAGACATGCTGTGGGCCGCTCTGGTCGCGCGCTACCACCGCGGCTCCGAGCCGCGTGCAACGCATCCCGGTTACGGCGCGCTCTCGCCCATCGAGCAGCAGCGCATTTCTTGGCTCGCGGCAGTGATGCGCCTCGCCGACAGTCTCGACGGCGAACACAACGGCCGCGTCCTGCACGTCTCGGTACAAACCACCAGAGAAGCCATTCACATTCGCGCCCAAGGCTACAGCGAAGAAATGGCGCTCACCGCGGAAGTAGCCGAAAAGAAACACCTGCTGGAATCGCTGTGCGGCCGGCCAGTAATCATTCGCTCCGCGGAAATTCAGCCGGAAATGATGGCGCGCGCCGCCTCCGCCTAGCCGGTTTCCGCCGTTCGGTTCTACGGTTTGACGCCCTTATCTTTTCCGTTTGGACCTTGAAGGTGGTGGATTCTTAGCGCCCGCAAGAACGAAAGAGTTGTTCGGTCTTAGCTGAGTCCGCGCAAAACCTTCGGCGGCAGTATCCACTGCAATTCAGATCGTGGCACAGCCAATCTGGCTGGGGGCCAAAATGCCAGAAGCTCTCCGAAATCTCAGCTCAACGCCCGCAAGACTTTCGGCGGCAGTATCCACTGCAATTCGGATCGCCCTGTTGGCCCGGAATGCATTTCGATGCACGCCACCCCAGCCTTCTTCAGCGCTGTGAAAACCGAATGGGCCCCAGCCAGATGGCTGATCAGTTGATCGAGATTAGGCGCGTGACCGAAGCACATCACTTCCTTGGCCTTCAAGTGCGCCAATTCCTTCACAAATTCCGTAGGATTGCTCCCCGGTTTCAACGAATTCGTGTGACGCACTTTCTCCCGCGAAAACGCAAAAACCTCGCACGCAATTTCAGCCGTCTGCGCCGCCCGCAAATAAGGCGACGTGATCACCGCGTCCGGCTTCACTCCCAGTTCGCGCAGCCCGAGCATCGCCTCCCGTGTTTTCTCAATTCCTTTGCGCGTGAGCGGCCTTTCCGCCTCGGCCGGTGCGTGTGGATCGGTGCGATCGATGGCGATTCCGTGTCGAACGAGATAAAGAATCATGGTTCCCCCGCCTAAGCTACTTTCATTTTTGTTTGCGCGCGTCGGAACGCCGCTTCCAGATGAAATTCCCGCTCGAACAGCGCGGCTTTCCGCGCCACGCCCACCAGATTCAGCCGCATCCCGTTTTTCGAGTGCACCCGGAAACACGCCACCCCCGCGTCGATGCTCACGTCTACTCCGGAAACGCCCTGATGGTGATCCGATTCCAGCTTTTCCGCTATCCGCAGCAGCGCGCAAAGCTGCCGAAGATTTTTCCGCCGCGCGCCGTCCAGGCCCGCATACGGTTTGTGATCGAGCTGCGGTTCAGACTTGGCATTGTGATAGCGAATCAGCAAAGCCACCATGTCGCGCCGCCATCCGCGCAACCCGGGAATCTCGCCGTTGCGAACCAGGTAATCACCATGCCGGTGGTGCGCTTTATTGTTAACGAAATGCCCCACATCATGCAGCAGCGCACCCAGCTCCAGCACCAGACGCAACTCCAGGCTCATACCGTGCAGCGGCCGAAGCTGATCGAACAGTGACAGCGACAGCGCGCAGACCTGGTCCGCATGCTTCGCATCGTAATCCAGCCGCCGTCCAAACCATCGCGCCGCGGCGATCAATCCATCCGCCTTCTTTTTTTCTTCCTGGGTAATCACTGACACCGGCAAATATTGCGCCGCCACCTGATCCAGGACCAGCCCTTCGCGAACTCCCACCGCCGGCGCCAGCATGGTGCGAAGGTTCAACCATCGCCCCAGGGTATGCAGCACCACCGCCGCGATGCCCATCACTTCGGCGCGATCCTGCCGCACGTGAAAAGCCTTCATTCGCCCCGGCACATCCAGCGGCAAGATCTGCCACATTCGCTCGCGCAGCAATTGAACGTTGATCGCCGGTACGCCCTTCATCCGCGGTCCCGCAGCTAGCGACGCCAGGCATTCGGCGTTTCCGCCGCACGCCACCGCGATCGCCCCCGAAAGATCCGGCGGCGACGGCATCGCGCTGCGCAAAAGCGCCAGCGTGTGCATCCGCAGCTTTTCCGCGGTGTCTTCATCGATCGCGCCGTCCAGGCGGTACGTTTCCATCAAGCGGACCGTGCCCAGCGGCAGCGGGATGCGCCGCTCGAGTTTGCCCGCGCGAAAGAAATTCAGCTCCAGGCTCCCGCCGCCTAGATCGAACACCACCCGAGGCGCGAACAAGCCGCGCACCGACCACAGCACCGCGCTCGAAACCAGCCGCGCTTCTTCCTCCCCGGAAATCACTTCCAATTCGATTCCGGACTTTCGGCGGATCCGATCGATCAGGCTTTGCCGGTTGCGCGCTTCCCGCGCCGCGCTCGTCGCCACCGCGCGATACACGCTCACGTGATGGCGGTCCATCATCCGCCGGAACTCGCGGAACGTTCGCGCCGCCCGGGCGATGGTTTGGTTGGAAATGGCTCGCCGCGTAAAGGCGTTGTGGCCCAGGCGCACCGTGGCGCGCTGGCTCTCCACTTCTTCCCATTGATCGGTAGAGGTCGCGCGGGCGATCAGCAGCCGAATCGCATTCGATCCAGCGTCAATCGCGGCGATATGTATCGGGGCGGCCAAGTCAGCGCCAGACGTTCGCCAGAGCGTGCGACGGGTGGTAGCTGGTGCTGCGGATGCCCAGGTGCGCGGCGATCCGCTTGCGAAGCTGGTTATTCACGGTGGCAACACTGGCTTCGCCGTCGACGTCGATGAATCCATGGCGGCGCGAAAGGTATTCGAATTCCTTGCGAATTAGCGATTGATACCGGATGAACGATCGAAACAAATCGTTGGAAAGCGACATGTCCCGCCCGGATTCCCAATAATTGATGGTATGCGATTTCTTGAACTCCCGGTCGAACGCCACTTCCGGTTTGACGTTCAGCCAGAATGTCAGATCGGGCCGCAGCGCCATCTCATATATCCCGTGCAGATAATCCCTTCCGATTCCGCGCACCGCCGATCGCGCGATCAGCGTGTAGATGTACCGGTCGGCCAGCACCACCAACCCCGAGCGCAACGCGGGAAGGATTCGCCGCTCCAGTTGGTCGAAGAAATCGGTAGCGTACATCAGCGCCAGGGTGAGCCGCGTCACCGCATTTTCCGCCAGCAATGCGTCGATGTCGTCGGCCACCAGGAACGAGCGCCGCAGCCCCATCGTTTGCACCGCAAATCCTTCCGATTCGAGCCATTCGGTCAGCAAGGCGATCTGCGTCGAGCGCCCCGAGCCGTCCGTCCCTTCCAGAACGATCAACGAACCGCTCAGTTCCTCTTCTTTGACGCCCGGCAGCGGCGTGCCATAGAAACGGGAGGTCGGCTCGCGCTTCGCTTTCCCCGCCTTTTTCTCGACGGGCAACGCGGCAGCCGGCGGATTTTTGGCCGAGGGCTTCACGGTTTTTTGGGCGCGAATTGCGCCAGCGGGATGCGGTCGCCAAGAATCTCACGCATCTGTTTCTGCAGCCGGTTCACCGGCACTGTTCCGTCCATCAGAACGAAACGATCGCTCTCCACCATCCGGTCGTAGTAGCTCAGGATTCGCTCCTGGAAAATGCGAAAACTTTCCGCGCGGTCCAGCGAAAGGCCCAGGTCCATCCCGGCCTCGTAATATTTCAGTTTCGGCCGGCCCGCCACGATGCGGTTCACCGCCACATCCAGGGGCGCGCGAAAATAAAACGTGATATCCGGGATCGGCGCGAAGCGGTACAGATTGCGCAGCCAGTGCGCCGAGCATCCGCGGGCCACATCCCGCGCAAACGCCGTATAAATGTAGCGATCCGCCAGAACCAGGTAGCCGCCCTGCAGCAGCGGGAGAATCTGCCGCTCGCAGCGGTCCGCGAAATCGGCCGCGTGCAGCAGCGAAAACGTGGTCGGCGTCAGCAGCCGCCGCTGTTTTCCCCGCCGCGTCGCGGACTTCACCAGCGGCGACGAATTCCACTCAGTGAAGTGAATGCGATAGCCGCCGATTTCCAGCCAGCGCTTCAGCAGGTAGAGTTGCGTGCTCTTGCCGGAGCCGTCGATTCCTTCCACTACCACCAGCGCGCCAGGGTAGTCGCGCTTTGGCGTACGAGTCTTTTCCGGCGGCCGCACCGGGCCCGGAGCCGTTGTTCCTGGGGTGGTTTCCATCGGTTTCGGAGCTTGCAATCGCCTATGATAACCTGCTGTTCAGAATTCGAGATGAAAATTGTGTTACAGCCCAGGGCCGCGCTTAACGCCAGCCCGGCAGACTCGCAGCGCCGTAGCGCCGAAGGACGAAACCGCCATGAACATCCGAGAGCAATTTCTGGTGCCGCACAAGGAAAAGGTCAAGCTTTCGAAATACGATCCCGACAATACTCTGGGTTTGGACAAGGGCGCCAAAGTGGCGCACTTGCTCGAGAAGACTCTCCACAGCATCGACAGCCTGCAGTACCTCCTCTACGCTTCGAAAACCCACGCCGTCCTGGTGGTCCTGCAAGGCCTCGACGCCGCTGGCAAAGACGGCACCATTCGCCACGTGATGTCCGGAGTTAGCCCCCAGGGCTGCCGCGTCACTTCGTTCAAAGTCCCCACCCCCGAAGAGGCCAGCCACGATTTTCTATGGCGAATTCACAAGGCCGTTCCGGAGAAGGGCGAAATTGGAATGTTCAATCGCTCCCACTACGAAGACGTGCTGGTCGTCAGGGTCCATAACCTGGTGCCCAAGGACGTCTGGCGGGAGCGTTACGACCAGATCAACGCCTTCGAAGAACTGCTGGCGCAGAGCAACGTTAAGATTCTGAAATTCTTTTTGCACATCAGCAAGGACGAGCAGAAAAAGAGGTTCGAGGAGCGCATCGAAGACCCCGACAAGCGCTGGAAGATTTCCGAAGCCGATTTCGCCGAGCGCAAGTTTTGGGACGATTACGTCGATGCTTACCAGGAGGCCTTGACCCGCTGCAACTCCAAGGCCAGTCCCTGGTTCATCATTCCCTCCAACAAGAAGTGGTTCCGCAATCTGGCGGTTTCGCGAATCATCGGCGAAACCATGGATGACATGGGCATGAAATTTCCCAAGCCCACCGTGGACATCAAGACATTGAAGTGGAAATAGGCTTTAGCCGATTAGCCTCCTGAGGGCTGACAAATCATGAACGACAACCGCTTGAGTGGAGCGCTTTTCCCGCGTAGTTTCCGCAAAGATTATCCCCGCGCCATGCGCGGTGAAGGCTGCTTTCTCTTTACCTCCGAGGGCAAGCAGTATCTCGATGCCGCTGGCGGCGCCGCGGTGGTCACCATCGGCCACGGCGTGGACGCCATCGGGCAGGCCATGGCCGCGCAAGCCCAGCAGTTGGCCTACGTCCATTCTTCGCAATTCTCCAACGCGCCCGCTGAAGAATTAGCGGTGAAGCTCCTCGAGATGGCCCCGCCCAGTTTCGCCGCCTCCGGACGCGTCTATTTCACTTCCGGCGGCTCGGAAGCCACCGAAACGGCGATCAAACTCTGCCGCCAATTTTATTTGGAAACCGGCCAGCCCCGCCGCACCCGAATCGTCTCCCGCCAGCGGAGCTATCACGGCGCCACCCTCGGCGCGTTGTCCGTCTCCGGTAACACCCGCCGCCGCGAGCCTTTCGCTCCGATGCTCTCGGACTGGGGCCAGATTTCGCCGTGCTACTGCTACCGCTGCCCGCTGGGGTTGAAATATCCGGAATGCAACGTCGATTGCGCGGACGACCTGGAGCGCTTCCTGCAGCGCGAAGACGCTTCCACCATCGCCGGTTTCATTTTCGAGCCGCTCTCCGGAGCCACCATCGGCGCGGTCGCGCCTCCCGAAGGTTACGTCCAGCGCATCGCCGAAATCTGCCGCCGCCACGGCATTCTCCTGATCGCCGATGAGGTGATGACCGGCATCGGCCGCACCGGCAAGAATTTCGCAGTCCAGCATTGGGGCGTCACCCCCGACATGATTCTCTGCGGCAAGGGCATCGCCAGCGGATACGCCGCGCTCGGCGCAGTCTTGGTGGGCGGCCACGTCGGCGACGCCATCGCCCAGGGATCCGGAGCATTTCTCCACGGCTTCACGTACAATGCTCACCCGGTGTCTGCCGCGGCGGGTTTGGCAGTGCTGGACTACGCCGCCAAGCAGCGGCTTTTCCAGCGCGTTGAGCCTCTGGGCCGCGAGCTGCATCACGCGGTTTCGGGGTTGCTGCAATACTCGGTGGTCGGAGATGTCCGCGGCATGGGCCTGTTGATGGCCGTCGAATTCGTGAACGACCGCCAGACCGGCGCACCATTCCCGCCCGATGCCAATATCGCAGCGCGCATCGCGCAGGACCTGCTCGATAAGGGAGTGGTGGCGTATCCGGTGCAGGGTTGCGCCGATGGCGACCGCGGCGATCATCTGCTTCTCGCGCCGCCCTACGTGATCACCTCGCCCATCATCAAGCGTCTGGGCGATACTCTTATGGAAGTGGTTTCCGAATTCGATCGAATTCATCGCGCAGGGCGAGGAGGCCCACCTGTTCTTCGCGCCAACTCCTAAGGCCTTCATCCTTTACTTAGCTCCTTTGGCGCTGCTGGCGGCGATTTCGCTGCGCGCTCTCCCTGAAGCTCCATCCGCCACCGGCTTTTCCGCTACCGCCGCGCAAACCGAAATCAGCATCGAGGAGCGATACCGCGCACTCACTTCGCCGCAAAAGATCGCCGAATTTCACCGCACCCTCACCCTCGAACCTCATCCCGCCGGCTCCGCTCGCAACAACGAACTCGCGCAATGGGTCGCCGATCAATGGAAGGCCCAGGGCCTGGAAGACGTCACCATCCGCGAATACGACGTCCTGAACTCCACTCCCCGCGAAGTCTCCCTGGAAATGACCGCTCCGGTGCATTACCAGGCCACTCTGCGCGAAGCCCCGGATCCCGCCGATCCGGACACCCAAAATAAGCATGTCTCGCCCGCCTACTTGGGCTATTCCGCTTCCGGCGAAGTCACCGCCACGGTGGTCTACGCGCACAGCGGCAACCCCGAAGATTACGATTTGCTCCGCCGCCACGGCATCGACGTCCGCGGCAAGATCGTTCTCGTCCGCTATTCGAATCCCTACAGCTACCGCGGATTCAAGGCGCTCACCGCGCAGGAACACGGCGCCGCCGCCATCCTGATCTATTCCGATCCGATGGAAGATGGCTACACCCAAGGCGTAGTGTTTCCGCAGGGCCCCTGGGGACCCGAAACTCACATCCAGCGCGGCGCCATTACTTACGATTTCATCGAGCCCGGCGATCCGCTCACTCCCGGCTGGGCATCGGTGCCCGGCGCAAAAAGAATCCGCGAGCAGGACGCGCTCACCCTTCCGAAAATTATCGGCCTGCCGCTCTCCTGGCATGACGCGAAACCCTTGCTCGAAAATATGGACGGCCCCGAAGCCCCGGAAAGCTGGCAAGGCGGCCTGCCGATTCGCTATCACTTCGGCGGCAAACGCGTCCGCGTGCACCTGAAAGTGGATATGGACACCAGCATCCAGCCCTACTACGTCCCCGAAGCGCGCATTCGCGGCTCGGAACAGCCCGACGAATGGGTGATCCTCGGCAACCATCGCGACGCTTGGGTGTTCGGCGGCGTCGATCCCTCCAGCGGCACCGCATCCTTACTCGAGATGACCCGCAACATGGGCGAACTCCTCAAGCAGGGAATTCGTCCCCGCCGCACCATGGTTTTCTGCAATTGGGACGGCGAAGAATACGCGCTCACCGGTTCCACCGAATGGGGCGAGAATTTCGCCGACGAGCTAAAGCAAAAAGCCATCGCTTACCTCAACGTAGATTCCTCCGCCTCCGGCAAGGATTTTCACGGCACCGCGGTAGGCTCGCTGGCCCCGCTGCTGGTAGAAACCAGCCGCACTCTGCCCGCGCCGTCCGGCAAAACTCTCTACGAGGAATGGAAAGTTTCCCGCCAGCACGAACTCGACGCCAACCGCAGCGTCACCGATTTCGATCTGCCCGATACCCACATCGGCAGCGGCTCCGACCACACCGTCTTCCTGAATTTCCTGGGCATTCCCACCGTGGGCCTGGAATTCGACGGCCCCTACGGCGTCTACCACTCCATGTACGACGATTATTTCTGGACCAACCATTTCGGCGATCCCGGCTACCGCTACCACTCGCTGATGACCCAACTTTGGGGCGCCATCGCGTTGCGCCTGGCCAACGCAGGCATTTTGCCCTACGATTTCGATTCCTATGCCGGCAACATTCGCCGCTTCGTCCAGGAACTCGACGCCCACAGCGCCGCCGGCAACCACATGAACCTGCCTCCGTTGCTATCCGCCATCGCCGATTTCGAGAAAGCGGCGCGAGGCTTCAACGAATCCGCCAAACTAGCGCTAGCCGCCGCCTCATCCGACGCCGCCACCGAAGATCGCGTCAACCGTGAACTGATGCAAGTCGAGCGCAACTGGTGCAATCCCGAAGGCATTCCCGGCCGCCCCTGGTTCAAACACTCCCTTTACGCCGCCAGGTACACCTACGCCCACCTGGAACTCCCCGGAATCACCGAAGCCGCCGAAGCCAAAGACTGGAAGCGCGCCGAATCCCAGAAAGCCATCCTAATCTCCGAACTCAAGACGAATACGAGCCTGCTCCAGCAAGCCACCTCAGACCTGGAATCCGCGAAACCCCACTAACGCCCCAACCGCTATAATGGTCCTTGGATGATCAGTCATGAGCGAACAATCATCGCAGGGCATACATCGCAAGTGCGAGCGCGTGGCGGCGACGATTATATTTTCGGCCATCATGGCTGTTGTATCCGCATTCATCGTAATCCTGTTGGGAATTTACCTCTCCTCGCATTTCGGCAGGCCGGCTAACGATCCCGATGACACCATTATTTTATTGTGCAGCGTTCTACTCGGCGCCGTTGTGGGGATTGGTGTTGGTTTAACGTCGCTGTGGAAGTATTGGCCTCGTGCCGGCTGAGGAAATCGACGGAAACCTGGCCGGTGCACCTCCATCGGTTGAAATCAAAACCCCGTTTTTGTTGCAATTCAGCGAATTCCGGTCTCTTGTTTTCATATACGTCGAAAGGGGTATCTCTTCACTGTTGCTATTCAGATTTTCGTCCCCCTTTTGCCTTTGTATTTCTCTTCCCGGCTTTGGCTTGGCGCTCGCATCGCTGGGCCAAGCTAGCATTCTGCGCGGATGGTTGGAAGGGATCATTCCTGGGAGTGAAACCCCCAGGCGCGGCTTCCGCTTTCGGCAGCGAACACCATCGACAATCTCTTGCCTTCAAGGCGTTGGTACAGATCGGCAAGCATGTCGCTTATTTGGTGCTAGGGCGCTGTGGTTCAAGGGACTACGAAGGAACGCACCATAGGACAGAACCTAGGAAGGTTCAAGGATTATCGGCGCAAGATTATTGCGTATTTAGGCCATTGATTACATTAGAATAGCACGCATGAGCCCTACCGAAGACAGTGCCTACGCTTTACCGCCAGAGCTTGTGAAGGCCGCCAGAGAGGCAGAAGCTGAGCTGAGAAAATCCATCGGGCGTGCCCCTCGCGAATATGTGACGCATGGCAGTGGGCCTTCCCTCGTGTTTTCGAACGAGGGGAATAAAATAATTGTCAGTCGGAACGACATTGTTGATTTTCTCGGGCCCCTTGTGCGGATTGATATGTCTGCCACGAAGGAAAGGGAAGGCGAGCCTAAACCTAAACGTGAGGTGTCCTTCGCGAGTGTGGCTGGCAATAAGGTGCTGGAATTTATCGAGGTTCAGTTTTACGAGCTGCGTGCATTGATTTGTAAAAAGAACAAAACCTCGTTTCCCAGTAAGACGGTGATTGCACTTTCTGGGATAACGGACTTGTTGATGAAACATTTTGGATTGGAAAGTGTATTTGCTGGAACGACGGCTGTCTCAATCCTGGTCGCGATTCTCACCGCAACAAAGGGCGCATTTTGCAAGATGACAGACGCGCAAGCGAAGGCTGTTTTTGCTAGGTATAAATAGGTGCTGGAAAATTATTGCGTTTGTGGGGTCAGATCGGATCGTGTGATCGGGCAGGATATATTCTTGCATTTAGCCCAAACAGCGACCTCGTCCGCGCGTTCCTGCGTGATCGAGGGCGATAAGCGAATTTCAGTTAACAGCTCTTCGAGGTTAATGCGGCGCCGTTTGCAGCCGTGAACCCAGGTGTGGAGTGGATTTGCGTCGAGAGGTTCTGCGTGGGGATGGTTGTTAATGTCGATATGGCGATTGCATGCCGCAACCGGATCGTAGCAGCCTAACAGAAGTCGAAGCCCTCGTTCATTTGAGTAATAGCGTTGCTTTGTGTAGGCGAAACGTACGACGACGTTATTTCCTGTCATGTCCTTGTCGCCGTACCGCACAATTCCCGCAAATATTGGATCTAACATTCGTTCGAGTTGAGATTTCAAAAGATCAAAACGGGAAAATATTGCGACACCATTGCCATACTTCTTATAGCGCGTCTCGCCTTCGAAGAGCTGCCAGCAATTGATAAAGTGAGCTTCACTGTGTTGACGAGTGGTAGCAAGGTGGTTGTTGAGTGCGATTTCGTCTTGAATATCATGTTCACGCAGGCCTAGTAGCTTTCTGAGGTACTCGGCCGAAGGCAACCCTTCGCTTGGATCAGTCTCTTTGAAAAGATCAAGTCTTCGGAAATAGATTTCCTCGTTAGCAAGCAGATCATAAAACTTTGGAAAATCTAGGAAACGGCAGATTCGAGTGTCGGCTGACGGGTGTGTGCAGTCAGTGTGTTCTTGGATGGCATAGTGAATTAATTATAGCCGGGCGCACATTCGTGCGTGGTAATAAAACCGAAAGTGGGGATTGCTCCGGCGCTCGCGTCGCTACGCCTGAGCGGCTACGCTTCGCGCCGTCGTCTCTAAGAGTTCTGTTAGCAAAATCCAGGGAGGAAGGGGTCTTCGGGGAAGGGGTTCTTCCCCGCCTTTCACCGCTTGACCAAGCGTGTGCGCTGGGAAAGCCTAGAAGGTAGGGACGCTAACACAATTTGTCGGGGCTTTTCGTCTGGCAACAATTTCGGTCAATGAACGCTGGTGGAACTCGCCGACGTTTCTGTTTGACACAATCCTTGGTGGGTCGGGATTTCATTCATACCGTCCCGTGTTTTCGCTTTAGCAGAGTACCGCAATGGGGTAATGGGATACCGCGGTAGGGTGTCAGGGTACCGCATGTGATTCGAATCACCGGGTTGAACTCATCGCGAATGGCGCGTAGGATGCACGATGTTTTTGCGTCGCTCTGCTCTGAAACGCAGCCGCAAGCGGATCAAGGCGCGGGCGAAATTCAAAGCGCATGGCGGAAATCTCACAAAAACGTATCGCCGACGCTTCACCGATTACCAGGTGATGATCAGGGCCAACATTTGCAGGCAAGAACGGCTAAGGGATCGCACGCCGGCTGAAGTCGCGTTTTCAGCGATGCTGGATGATCTGCGGATTTTGTATGAGGTCGAAAAAATCTTTCGGAATTGCGACCGCTGGGTGCTTTTAGATTTTTACTTCTCTTCCGCAAGAAGTGCGTTTGAAATCGATGGCAAAAGCCAGGTAGGGCACGAGAATTACGAATCGTGGGCGCGACGAATGGCTGCTTGAGACCTATAAAATCAGGACCATTCGGTTGTCGAACTGGCAGGTGTTGAAGCAGATCGAGAGCGTGCGGGTGATTGTGCTGGAAGCACTACTTTGATGCCTCAACGGCATATTTAGCCAAGAGGTCGAGTACAAATTCCCGGATCGGGGCAGTAGCTTTTTGAATTTGTATTCGAATGAGCGCCGATTTAGCAGGCGCCAATTCAGCCTTCGGATTTGACATCACGTAGCTTAGCAAATTGTAGAGATTGGTGCGGTCTTCGTGGGCGAGTTTGTCGTCGTGAAAAAGCAATTGTTTGGCGGTATCCAATTTGTCGGCCATCCAAGGGTAGGGTTTACCGCAAGCATGGCAAAAATTGGGGAAGTCGTATTCTGCTGCTGAAAACTGAGGTTTGCCCCGGATAAGCGCTTTGCAAGAGGGGCATATGTGAATACAGGTTGCCCCGCATTTGATGCAGTGTTTGGTGTTGTCAAACGGAGTGCCGTCGGAGCTTTGGACATCGCCGTTAAGGCAGATTTGAGCGTTGCAGTAATAATCGTCGGCTAGGGCTACCAGTGTGGCTGTAAGCGGCTTGTCCAGTTCTGAGCATACCGCCGAAATTACTCTGGCCCGCGTGTCGGCGGTGACGTCTCCCTCTCCACTCCAGCGGGATTGGTAAACCAACATTTGTTCTTTCCATTGGCGTGGATCGCCGGTTGCTTTGGCGGGGAGATAGAGTACGAATTCATCAATGCCGAAAAATACAGTGGCGACGCGTTGTGGGTTGTGCGCGTGGTCTAGCCCCGGCACGGTTCGTTGTTCGATGACGACTCTGGTTTCCATTAACGGAAATCGTACCACGCTGGACGAAAAATGTACTGGTCAGGGCCTCTGCCTTGATCCTGGAGCTTTTGTGGTGGAGCTGATTTTGGTCAGCTCTGCTGATATTTTTTCAAGTAATTCAAGAATAGCGGCTGGATCGTCAGAATCATCGGTCATTGTTGTTTCGATTATGACCAATCGGTCTTCGCTTTGCCGAATGAGTGCTTCGAGTTGGTCAACTTTCTGGGATGCGATCTGCGCATTAATTTCTGGATGGTAATGCTGTTTCACAACAGTGGAGAGGACGACGAGAAGGCCGAAGATGCTGATGATCTTGGGTGACAAAGTTTCCCGTGTGAAGGATGTAGCCATAGCGGCGCCGATTACGTATTGGCCGAAGATTAAGGAGTTGGACGCCCAGCGCCCTCGCCTCGAAGAAAAGAACTGATCGGCTCGAGATGTCCTGGCATCGTTGATTCGAACTAAAACCTGAGATTTTGCTTTTAGGAATCTAGGGCCTGATGGTGCTGGGGTCAGAACTTCGGTGGTTTCGTCATGTGGTGAAATCTGGTAGTCGTAATTGCGCAGAATAAGCCTGTGCGGCATGAAGAATCTTAGAAAATAGTCTGACGAAGTTGCTATGGCCAAAAGAGTGGCAGTGGCACTGATGACGACCGCTAGGATTGTGACAACGTCGGACTTTGAAAGGAAGTTCATATCCAGGTTGCGCAGTCTACCATAACGGGTCTATATCGGTGTTAAGTAGTAAGCGGAGACCCTTCCCATCCGATTCTGATTCTGCTAAACCGGCAAATCACCTCCCCTTTGGTCCCAGATGGTCAAGCCTCCAGCAACTCGGGAACCCTGCGGATTATCGCCACGAAGTACGCGCGATCAGCTGAGCCAGGGTTTCCCGGTCGGTTTCGTGTACCGCGCGGATGAACGCTTCTTGCCAAGGTACCGGCCCAAGGTCCCCCATGGGACACCTCCGGCGGCATTAAGAGTGAGGATGAAAACTGGCGTTCGTACCCCGCCACAACTCGCGTCAAGGGGAACAGTCGCCGACACAATATCGGACGGCTCCGCTCGCAGTCCGGTTACTACTCAGCAACCCGCTGGCGAAGGCCAGCAAACAGAAGGCGTCCCCCCGAGAAAATCCATACGTGGCGCCAGAATATCGACCGCCACGGGAATGATCCCTTCCCACCGCCCCCCGCAGAATGCTAATTTCGCACCGACATGGGAGCGCACGGCCAAACCCGGGAACGCAGCGCACCACTAAAAGGGTGGGTTGATCTGAGACGCGGCGCCGCGGCAAACGGGCGAAAATCCAAATCGCGGCACCGCCAGGATACCCCCTTTGATGTATATGAAAACAAACGACCGAATATCGCCGAATCCAGGCAAATTTCATATTACTATGCCGCAGGCGAAAGCTGATTTCTCTGTACTTTCCGCGGGGATGCGGAGTGCGATGTCGGCACGGCGGTCTGGACTTTGGCGCACCGACAGAGGTCGGTGCCACGCCGACCGGGCGTCGGCGCTACGCGGGCCGTCGGCGCACTACGAAACGAAAATGACGGAAGGGGCTTCGATGGATAGCAACAAAATTATCGTTTTTCGCTCATTGTCAGGGCTGGACATGTCGTCTCGCATCGCCAGCTGTCGATCCTTAGCCCTGCTGGCCGTGGCGCTGAGCATGCTTTGCGTGCCCGCCTTCGTATGCGCTGACCCAAGCGCAGCCCAAGCGCAGGACCAGCCCAAACGCAGACGCAGGCTGAAACCCAAACCCCGCGCCCGCGATCTCGGCGTGCCCTTCGACGGCGCGCCGGGGCCGCTCAACGCGATCACTGACGTCGCCGGAGTTGAGGTGGGCAACCGTACGATTATTCAGGGCAGCGGAAAGCTGGTGGTGGGCGTGGGGCCGGTGCGCACCGGCGTCACCGCAATTTTCCCGCGCGGAAAAGCTTCCAGCGATCCGGTGTTCGCAGGCTGGTTCTCGGAAAATGGCAACGGCGAGATGACCGGCACCACCTGGGTAGAAGAATCCGGCTTTCTCTATGGCCCAGTGATGATCACCAATACCCACAGCGTGGGCGTGGTCCGCGACGCGGTGATCCAGTGGGAACTGCAGCACGGTCCGCACGCCCCGGCGGACGATTGGTGGTCGCTGCCGGTAGTGGCGGAAACCTGGGACGGATATCTGAACGACATCAACGGCTTCCACGTTAAAGCGGAAGACGCGGACGCGGCGATGAACGACGCCCACAACGGACCGGTCCCCGAAGGCAACGTGGGCGGCGGCACCGGCATGATCTGCAACGAATTCAAAGGCGGCATCGGCACTTCGTCCCGCCAACTGAACGCAAAGTACGGCGGCTACACGGTAGGAGTTCTGGTGCAATGCAATTACGGGGTGCGCCGCAACCTGCGCATCGCCGGAGTTCCGGTGGGCGCCGAAATTACCGGCGTGCCGGTGTGGAAAGAAGACACCGGCTCGATCATTGTGGTGGTGGCGACCGACGCGCCGCTGTTGCCGCACCAACTGAAGCGCCTGGCCCGGCGCGTCACTCTCGGCTTGGGCCGCAACGGCAGCATTTCCGGCAACGGCTCCGGCGATATCTTCATCGCCTTCTCCACCGCCAATCCCGGCGCCGGAGAAGCGGACAAGCTCGCCAGCTTAACGATGCTCTCCAATGATAAGATCGACGCGTTATTTGCGGGAACGGTGCAGGCCACCGAAGAAGCGGTGATCAACGCGATGGTCGGCGCGGAAACCATGACCGGCATCAACGACCGCACCGTTGTGGCCCTGCCGCACGACCAGCTTCGCGCGGTGCTGAAGAAGTATAATCGCCTGGTTGATTCGCACCAGGATGCGCACTGAGCCAACGCAGTAAATGCGGAATAATAAGGAGAGACGTCGATGCGAGGGTTTCTTTCAGGGATTGCAGTGGCGATATTGCTGGCGGTGGTTCTGCTGTGCGTGGCGTTGACCGGCCACATCAATTTCCGCGCCGACGAACAGCCGGGAGCCATGGAAACCCACTTGGCCATGAAGGCCGTGGACGCTTCTACCGAGCGGAACTCTCCGAAAATCTCGAATCCGGTGCAGGCCACCGACGAAAACCTGCACGCCGCAGCAGGCGTGTATCGCGACAATTGCTCGGGCTGCCACGGCGATCCGGTGACGCCACAACGCCCCTTCGGCCAAAGTTTTTATCCGCCCGCGCCGCAATTCGCCAACGACGCTCCGGACATGCCGGAAAACGAGAACTACTACATCATCCAGCACGGAGTCCGCTGGACCGGCATGCCGGCATGGAAGGCCACGCTTACCGACGTGCAAATCTGGCAGCTGGTCACGCTGCTCAGCCACTTCGACAAGCTCACCCCCGAAATCAAACAGGAGTTCAAGAAGCCAGTTACCTTCAACCAGCAGTAATTGCTGGCAGTGCGGCTAGCGCTGCGTCGAGACGAGCGTTTGCGTGGTGCCGTCCGTCAGACCCAAGTCCGTAAGGTGCGGGCCGGGATTGCACGCCAGGCATGTTCCTTCGATAGCCTTGAACGTCCAGTACGGAGGCTTCCACTCCGTCACTCGGTCGGCTGCACTACGCAGCGCTTTGAACTTCTCCGCGAGCGGAGCGGCCGAAAGTTCCGATAGCATTCCGGCGACGGGCAATTCCACCATCGCCAGCACCGCTCCGTCCTGCACTACCGCCATCCCGCCGCCGCACTGGATCAACGTATTGGCCGCAAGCTGCATATCGTGCGGCGTTCCCCCGAGCACCACCAGATTGTGCGCGTCATGGGAGTAAGTGGTGGCGATCGCGCCGCGAATTCGCCCGATGCCCAGTTGGATCGCGCACTGTCCGGTGGCGGCCTCCCTCCCATGGCGGTTGCGCACGTAGATCAGGCTCGCATCCTCCGGTACGGAAGCAATCCCGCTGTTTACCTGCACTTCAATCTCACGCCATTCGGTGAAGCGCATGCCAAAGATCGCGCGCACTCGAGCCGATCCCGCTTGCTCGCCTGTCACGCGCACGCGAAACTCGTCTTCTACAAGCTCCGTGAGTTTGATGGAATCCAGCGGCAACGCCGGCACGCTGTGAGGTTTCCGCAGCAACGCCGGAATCAGCCACCGCCCGTCTTGCACCGCGTGCGTTCCCGCAACGAAAACGCCATCAACGCGGAAGTCATCGAGAGCTCCGAGCACCACCAGGTCGGCGATCCGTCCCGCGCAGACTACGCCCAGATCGAGCCGGCGCAGCCGCTGCGCCGCGTTCAGCGTGGCACATCGAATCGCGTCCACCGCATTCATGCCGTAGCCGACCAGCCGTCGCAACACATCGCGAATGCCGCCGTGTGCCACCAAATAGTCCGGCGGAACATCGTCGGTGCAGATGCTTACCTGCGACCCGAGATGCGGCAGTTTGCGAAGAGCCTCCACCACCCCGGGTAGAACGTAGTCATGCGAACCGCGAATGGCGACGGCCAGCCCGGCGCGCAGCTTCTCCAAAATGTCTTCGCCCGACGTGATTTCATGATCGGAAGTAATGCCCGCGCAAAGATAGGCCTGCAACTGTGCACCACTCAGGCCGCGCGCGTGTCCCTCGATCAGTTTGCCGGACAGCAGACCGGCGCCGACCACGTCGACCATGCGCGGCGTCTGCCGCAGCACGCCGCGCATGTCCATCACTTCCGCCACGCCGGCCACTTCGTCCCACGAGAGCATCTCGCGCATTTCGGCGCCGCCAAATTCCGCGCCGCCACGTTCCAGCC
This sequence comes from uncultured Acidobacteriota bacterium, assembly GCA_963725655.1. Lineage (GTDB taxonomy): Bacteria > Acidobacteriota > Terriglobia > Acidiferrales > UBA7541 > CAVRXT01. Next base: position 791,382 of record CAVRYY010000003.1, read on the forward strand.
CTGGGGCGGAAGGCACACACGACGGCGCCGCGAACAGGAAACGCAGCGGCAGCCCGCGGCTCGCTTCCACCGCGTAGCGCACGCCGTCGAGGCCGAGCACATTGGCCAGCTCGTGCGGATCACAAAAGATGGTGGTGGTACCCTGAGCCACCACCTGCTCCGCATAATGCGCAGGCAGCATGTGGGAACTCTCGAAATGCACATGCGTATCGATGAACCCCGGGCAAATCCATTTCCCAGCGGCGTTGTAGATGGTGGCCGCGTCAGCGCGGGAACCCGCGGGATGCACGCTGGAGATCATCGCTCCGGTTAGTCCGATATCCGCCGCGCGCAACTCGCCGGTAACCACATCCACGATGGTCCCGCCGGTGATCAGCACGTCAAATGGTGCCTCGCCCTGCGCCGCCCGTATCGCGAGGGAGCGGGTAGCGGCGTCGATGATTCCGGGAAATTGGTAATCGCTCATTCTTGAAATGGCAGCAGCCCTGGAAAGCCAAAAATCTGATTGCGGTCATCAGAAGTTTACACTTGCAAGCTTTTGGCCCGTATGAAAGATTTCAGGGTCCCATCATAGAATCAGACGCAGCATAGTCCGATTACTGGAGCATTGCCATGGCGCAGGCCACGCGAACAACTCACACCCCGAGCGAAGAGATACTCACCCGCCAGCGCCTGGTCAGCGTGGCGCTGGGGCTGCAAGAAGCCGACTTGGTGCTGGAAGGCGCCACGCTCTTGAATTCGCACACCCTCGCCTGGAAAGAGAACTGGGACATCGTGATCAAAGGGCAGCGCATCGCCTGGGTGGGTCCGCACGGCGAGTGGAAGGGCGCTGCTCGCCAGAAGACTTCGGTGCGCGGACTGTGGGCGGTGCCAGGATTCGGCGAAGCGCACAAGCACATCGAAAGCACCATGTTGAGTCCCGAATACGAAGCCGACCTGGTGTTGCGCTTTGGCACCACCTGGAACGTCGAGGCCTCCCACGAATTCTCCAACGTGAATGGCGCGCGGAACGTGGAATTCTGGCTGATGGCGCGCGAGCATGGGAGCCCGTTCAAGATTTTCCCTTCGCTGGGCTCCGCCACTCCGCCCACTGGCTGGGAAGAATCGGGGGGCTATTACGGCTACCGTGAGATTCGCGACTTCATCGACCGCAATCTGTGGGTCACCGGCCTCGATGAAGTGATGGATTGGTCCGCCGTGGTGAACCCTGAGAATCCCGGATACCAGCGGCTTTGGGAGAACATCGAAGCCACGCTGGAGGCTCGCGGGGTGGTGGAGGGGCACGGCACCGGCCTGATTTCGCCCGGGGAAATTTGCGCCTTCGCCGCGGCGGGGATCAGTTCGGACCACGAAATCCGGGAAGAGCAGGAAGCGTGGGACAAGCTGGAGCGAGGAATTTTTCTCGAGGCGCGGCCCAATGCCCGGCACATCCTTAAATTTCTGGTGGAGAAAGGTCTGCGCGATTGGTCGAACGTAGCGGTGACCACCGATGACCGCAACGCCGAAACGACGTTGCGGCGTGGCGCGATGGACCACAACATCCGCTGCGCGATCGAAAATGGCGTGCCGCTGGAGATTGCTTACACCCTGGGCAGCTACAACACCGCGCGCCACTTCCGCATTGATCACCTGGTGGGCTCGCTCACCCCTGGGCGGTACGCCGATGTGGTGCTGCTGTCCGACCCGGAACAAGTAAGAATCAAAGCGGTCTACGCCGACGGCAAAAAGGTTTCCGAAGACTACAAGATGCTGGTTCCGGTTCCGAAAATCGAGTGGCCGGAATGGGCAACGAAAACCGTCAATCTGGGGCGGAAAATCGAGGCCGCGGACTTCGCAGTTCGTGCGCCTGCGGGGCGAAGCAGCATGCAGGCCGCGGTAGTTCCACCCTTTCATTTCGAGCGCGATTTCTTCACCGTCGAGTTGCCAGTGAAAGACGGCGTGGTGCAGCGCGACGAGGCGCGGGCGATCACCAAGGTGGCGCTGCTCGATCGCTACTCGGGGCGCACGCGGGTTTCGCGAATGTTCTGGAAAGATGTGGGGATGAAAACCTCCGATTCGGCGATGGCCTGCTCGATTGTTCACGACAATCATAACGCCTGGGTGATCGGCAGCAGCGATGAGGCCATGGCTATGGCGATCAATGCGATGGCGGCGATGGACGGAGGGTTCGTTCTCGTCAGCAACGGCAAGGTGGTAGCCAAGGTTCGTCTCGAGATTGGTGGCTTGATGACCGCGCGACCGGCGGAAGAACTTGCGAGCGACTTGTTGGCGATGCGTGCGGAGATGGAAAAACTGGAGTGGATGGAAAAGCCGGTCCCGCGCATTCAGGAATTCCTGGGTGTGGACCACGTCACCGAAGCTTTGTGCTACGCGTTTCTCACTTGCCCTCCCTGGAATTGGACTTTCATGCCGCCGAGCGACGCGCTGCCCGAAGGATTTGTGAATGTGCGTACGGGAGAGACGCATCCGGTGGTCTGGTAGCGTTTTGATCGCGATTCGATGGGCCAAGCCGATGCGCCGAATGGCCCGTCGGACGCGTAGGATTTCCGAGGTCGTCCCGATCCAATGAGCCTGCAGGCGGGGAACTCACCGGTGCTCCGGCCAACTCGCGCCCAGCGCTGGTCGGACGGGTTCGACCGCGTTTTCCATTATCGCGAACGCGGCTCCACGTTTGGCACCGAGATTCTGGGCGGGCTCACCACTTTCAGCACCCTCGCGTATGTGCTCATCGTTCACCCGCTGATTCTCTCGGAATCGGGCATGGACCGCGGGGCTCTGATCACCGTCACCGCGCTGGCCGCCGCGATTTTCAGCGTGATCATCGGCTTGCGGACAAACTATCCGCTGGCCATGGCTCCGGGCATGGGTGTGAACGCGTACGTCGCGGTGCAACTCTGCCAGGGCATGCACATTCCCTGGCAGGCCGCGCTCGGCATGGTGTTCTACAGCGGACTATTATTTCTAGTGATTTCGGCCACCGGCATTCGCCGCAAAATCATCGATTCTTTTCCGGGGTCCTTCAAGAAAACGGTTGGTGCAGGCATTGGATTCTTCATCGCTTTTATTGGGCTGAAAAACGCCGGCATCGTCGTCGCCGATCCGCACTCGATCGCCGCACTTGGAAATTTTGCGTCGGCCCGCGTTCTGCTCGGCTTCGCCGGAATTTTGCTTACGGTAATTTTGGTGAATCGCGGCGTCCGCGGAGCGCTGATTTTCTCGATTGTGCTGATCACCGTTGCCGGACTGTTCTTGCCGGGCGTGACCGCCGGGTCCAGGCTCACCCCGTTCCCTCATCAGATTTTCGGCTGGCCGCATTCGATCCAGCCGCTCTTTCTGAAGCTCGATCTGGTTTATCCCTTCCGCCATCCCAGCCAGAGCGTTCCGATCGTGTTTGCGTTGCTGTTCATGGACTTGTTTTCCGCGATGGCCACGCTGATGGCGGTTGGCGGCCGCGCTCACCTCAACGACGAGCATGGCAACCTTCCGAAATTGCGCGAAGCGCTCTCCGCCGACGCGGCCGCCGCTTCCGGTGGCGCGCTGTTGGGAACCACCACAACCGTGATTTACCTCGAGTCTGCCGCCGGCGTGGAACAGGGCGCCCGTACCGGGCTGACCAGCATCACCGTGGCCTTGTGCTTTCTGGCAGCGCTATTTCTCACTCCATTGATTGCCATCGTCCCGGCGGTGGCGACCGCTCCGGCACTGGTGATGATCGGCATATTTATGATCGAAGGTTTCGCCGACCTGGACTTGCGCGACGGCATCGTCGCCGCAACGGCCCTGGTCACGGTCATGTTGACGCTGCTGGCCTCAGCCAGCGACGGCTTGGCGCTTGGGTTCATCACCAATATTTTGCTGCTGGCGGCATTGGGCCGCGCCAATCAAGTAAAGCCGCTGGCGTACATTTTGGCTGGCATCCTCTTGCTGCATTACATTCTCTAAGCACCAAGCGATATGCGAAGGTGGCACAACACGATGAACCGCAATTTGAGTACACGGCCTCGGCCCTGCGATGACAAAGCAACGGAAGGCTCTAATCCACTCAGCCGCCGACGTTTCCTGGAGCTAAGCGCGGCGTGCGGGCTGAGCGTTTGCGGCGGCACGCGCATTCTGCGGGCGGCTGCAACCAACAAGCTGCTGACGCTTTCGTTTGGATGGGTGCCCAACGCCGAATATGCCGACATCTTCGTCGGCATGGAAAATCAGCACTTCGCCAACGCCGGCCTGACGATCAAGTACATCGGGGGAGGCCCGAACGCTCCCGTCTCGCTGGTAATCCTGGCGGCGGGCCAGGCGGACATCGCCCTCACCAGTTGGCTGCAGCTACTCGACGCGCAGGCGCATGGCAATGACTTCGTGATCATCGGTTCCATGATTCCGGTCACTCCCGAAGGGCTTATTTCTCTGCCGAAGAGGCCGGTGGTGAAAGTGGCCGATCTCCCCGGAGCCCGTTTTCTGGTGCAAGGGCCCGACGAGCGCAACGTTCTCGACGCGGTCTTCAAGATCAATCATCTCCCGCCCGAGCACCGCTACGTCCCGACCGGCTTTTCGCCGGACGCGCTTCTCGCCGGCGCGGGCGACGCCTACTTCTGCTACGTCACGAATCAGCCAGTGATCTTCGAGGATATGAACCTCAAGCCTGGCAAGGACTTCCTGGTTACGCGCATGGACCAGTTCGGCTTCCGCGTGCCTTCGCAGTTGCTGGTGATGGATCGCAAGCGGCTCGCCACGGATCGTCCAACCTTTGTTGCGTTTCTGCGCGGCCTGCTGCAGGGGTATATCGATAATAAGAAGGATCCGGCGTACGGGGCGAATCTGGTGGTCTCAAAGTACGGCCGGGATTTCGGGTTTACCCTGCATCAGCAGACTCGCTTGAATCAGCTCCAGGTGGAACTCGAGAAGATGCCCGGCACGCGAGGGCCGTACTGGGTGAACGATGAACAACTCCGCGGTTCCATGTACGATGTGGCGCGGGCCACCGGCCGCACCAACTTGCCGGACCCGGCGCGGATCATGGATTTGAGCCTTCTGGCGGAAGCTTACAAGGGATTGCCGTTGTAATTCGTTGGTGAGGCGCCGGGTTGCGGCAGGCGCGTGGTCGTAAGAAAATCTTCGAATCAGGAGCCCCCAGACCTAATGGAACCGCGCGGCATTGACCTGCTCATTACCGGTGCGCACGTGCTGACCTTCGATGATGCCGGCAAAGTGGTGCGAGACGGCGCCATCGCCATCGCCGGCAACGAGATTGTTTGGCTGGGCGCCCGCAACGAAGCCGCGAGCCTCTTCCGTGCGAAGGACATACTGAAGGCCGACGGCATGATCGCCATGCCCGGCCTGGTGGATTGCCATGTACACACCGCGCAGCAATTCCTGCGGGGCAAATTGGCGGCCCTGGGCAATATGGGAAATCTGCGTGAACCGATCTGGAAGCGCTACCTCATTCCCTTCGAGAGCGGCCTGGAACCGGAAGACGTCTACTGCAGCGGCCTGACTGCTTATTCCTCGATGATCGCTTGCGGCACCACGACCTTTCTGGAAGCTGGTGGTCCGTGCCCCGATGAAATGGGACGAGCCGCCGACGAGATCGGCATACGCGGCCGGATCGCCATGTCCACCATGGACATCGACGAAAGTCTGCCACAAGGTTTCCGCCTCAGCACCGAAGAAGCTCTGCAGCGCAGCGAGGCCCTGGTTAAGAGTTGGGCTCAACATCCTCGAGTGAATGCGTGGCTGGCGCTGCGCCAGATCATCGTGAACTCCGAGACGCTGCGGCTAGAGATGGATGCCTTGGCCCGCCAATTGAAGACGCGCATACATACCCACTTGTGCGAAGGCACGTACGAAGTGGAATACACCATCGACAACTATGGAATGCGGCCAGCCGAGTATCTGCATTCGATTGGCGTGCTGAATGACCGCCTGCACTGCGCCCATTCGGTGTTGATGAGCCACGCGGAAATCGATCTGTACGCCGCCAACGACGTGAGCTCCTGCCACTGCGCGATGAATAACTTCATCATCGGCCAGCCGCATTTGTTTGAGTTGGTGCGCCGCAACGTTCGCGTCGGCCTGGGCACCGACGGCGCCGCCACCCGCGGCACGCTCGACCTTTTCCAGGTGGCGCACTACGCAGTGCTCGGCCAGCAGATTCTGGACGGCACGCCGCTGCATGGCAGCAGTCCCATGAGCTACGCCGATATGCTGAAGCAAGTGGTGCGCGGCGGCGCTCGCGCGGCGCATCTGGAAGCGCTGATCGGCAGCCTCGAGCCCGGCAAGCGCGCCGACATCATTCTGATTGGCGCCGGCGACTACGATCAGTACCCGATGTACGATCCGGTGATTACCGCGGCCGAACACACCGTCGGACGCGACGTTCAGACGGTGATTATCGACGGCCGCGTGGTGATGAAAGACCGCCAGTTGCTCACGGTGGACCTCGGGCCGATGCGCGAGCGCGTGAAAAAGCAGTACGCTCACATCATGGAGCGCTTCGATAGGGCCATTGGATGAGCGGCAGCGGCGCGGCCATCGAAATCCAAGATTTGAACAAGAGTTTCGCGCCCCGGCGAGGCGTCACCGTCGAAGCCATTCGCCACATCGATCTAACCGTACCCGCGGGCGAGTTCCTGGCCATTGTGGGTCCTTCGGGCTGTGGCAAAAGCACCCTCCTTCACCTGGTCGCCGGCCTTGAAAGACCCTCGAGCGGCACGGTTCGCATTGGCGGCGCAGCGCCGGAAGAATTGGCGCGCCGCCATCGGTTGGGCGTCGCATTTCAGGATCCTGCTCTTCTGCCATGGCTCTCGGTGCAAGGCAATCTTGGCTTGCCATTCAAGCTCGCCGGGCTTCCCGTGAATCGCGAGCGAGTGCAGGGCCTGATCGATCTGGTCGGGCTTGCGGGTTTCGAACTCGCGCGACCCAGCCAGCTTTCCGGCGGGATGTTGCAACGCGCTGCGATTGCGCGATCGCTTTGCCTGGAGCCGGAAGTCCTATTGCTCGACGAGCCGTTCGGAGCGCTCGACGCGGTCACCCGGCGCAGGCTGAATATCGAGCTCGAGCGCATCTGGCGGGATCGAGCGATCACCACGCTGCTGGTGACCCATTCCGTGGAAGAGGCCCTGTTTCTTTCGGACCGCACCATCGTCATGGAACGCCCCGGCGCCATCGCCCAAGTGGTGCAGATTCCATTCCCCCGGCCGCGCACCCCGGAACTTTTGCGGCGCGAGGATTTTCATCAACTCGCCGACCAGATCACGCTTTGGCTGGAGCCCTAGCGCATGGATCGAATGCCAAACCGCCCGGCTGCCAATGTCGTCTATGCGTCTTTGGGTCTGCTAGTTTTCTTCGGGGCATGGCAGTGGGCTGGCAAGTCGGCCGTGGCTGGGCCTACGCTACCTGCGCTGAGTGACGTAGTGGCCACGCTGTTTGACCCCGCAAACCTGCCTTTACTTGGGCGTTCCGCCGCATACACGCTCGGCTCGGCGGCCAAAGGATTATTCTTGGGCGGCACGTTGGCGGTGCTGCTGGCGGTGGTGATGCACTTGCTGCCTCCGCTGCGGCCGGGTCTCGACCGTCTGGCAGTGCTGGTGAATGCTACGCCGCCGATTGCCGTGGGTCCGATTCTGATTGTGGTTTTCAGCCGCGAGCAAACCCCGGCGGCGCTGGCGGGCATTCAAGTGTTCTTCCTTTTTTACGTCGCAGCTTCTTCAGGGCTGGCGGCAGCGTCTCCCGCGCTGCGTCGCGTGATGACCGGGTTTGGCGCCAACGCGTGGAAGAGGCTCCTTCATCTGGAGTTGCCCGCGGCCCTGCCGCACCTCGCTAGCGGACTGAAGGCGGCAGTATCGGCGTCGTTCATTGGAGCGATTTTGGGCGAGTGGTTTGGCGCTCCGCAAGGCCTGGGCCTGGTGATTTTGACCGCCATGCAAAACTTTCAGATTCGGCTGATGTGGGCCGCGGTGGTGGTTGCGGCGGTGATGTCGCTCACCGCGTTCTTGGCCGCTACCGGACTGGAAAGAGTTGTGACGCGAAGGTTCGCGCGATGAAGCGGATCATTACAGAAACGTGGGCGGTGGTCCTGCTGCTGGTGTTATGGAGCCTGTGGGTCCGGTATAGCGGGTTGAATGGAATCGTGATTGTCACCCCGCTCGCGGTGCTGCGCGAGCTGGCGCACAACGGTGCGCAATACGTTCAGCCGTCGCTGCACACCATCGCCGTGGCGCTGTTCGGAATCGTCGCCGGGCTCTTGTGCGGATTGCTGCTGGCCATCGCCACCTGGCTGTCCCGAATATTCGCCGCGATGAGTATTCCACTGGCATTGTTGCTTACATCGGTGCCGGTAGTTTGCTTGATCCCGGTGCTCACCCGCCTGTTCGGTTACGACGATCGCACCGTATTCGTCACCGTGATCATTCTGTGCTTCCTGCCTGCTTTTGTGTTTGCCAGCGCCGGCCTTCGGGCGCTGCCGCCGATGGCCGAAGAATATTTCTTCGTGCAGGGCGCCGGGCGCTGGAGCCTGCTGTGGCGCTTGGCGCTGCCGGCGGCCATGCCGCGCCTGGCAGTGGCGCTTCGGGTTCTCTCGGTGCAAAGCGTCCTAGCGGCGTTGATCGCCGAGTTTCTGATGCAGACCGGCGGCCTTGGTTCCGTGATCGCAACTTCAACCGCGGACCTGGCCATGGACCAGGCACTGGCCGCGTCGTTTATCAGCGTTTTTATCGCCTTCACCCTGTACCTCGCCACATCGTTGTTGGAGCAGAAAGTGGTCAGGCACTACAGCTAGAAATCCAGTTCGCCGGAAGGAGCAGAGCATGACGCCGAAACAAGAAGATGAGCCGAACTATCAGAGCCAGGACGTCTGGAGCCGCACCACCACCGCGAACGGCTACAGCGTGGACGAATTGCGTTCGGTGTTGCAGAAGTCCATCCGCCGCGGATGGGTGGAGGAAGCGGCGCTGGCGGCCTACGAACTTTTCTCGCACAGCCCCGAAGCGGAAGAAGTGCTTTGGCGGCGATTGGAGATCATCGCCACCGAAGATGTGGGCTTCGGCCTGGTCATGGCCCCGGCCATCATCGAAGCCCTGAATCAGCAGCGCCAGCGCATGCCCGACCGCGGCGATCGCTGGATTTATTGCGCCCACGCGGTGCGCGTATTGGCCACCGCGAAAAAGGACAATATGTCGATGGAGCTGGCCGGCTGGACCCGGGAAGTAGTTGCCCGCGGCGAAAGAAAAGTGGAAGTGCAGGATTTCATGCTCGACTTGCACACCCGCCGAGGCGCCAGCATGGGCCGCGGAAAAGCCCATTGGTGGAATGAGGGCGCGCGGCTGGAAAACCGCATGGAAGGCTACGATTCGAAGTGGGGCGATTATCTGCGCAAGCTCGACGGCGCGAAATGAACGAGAATTCAGTATAAGAACGGAGGGCAAAGGAATTCACGACAGCGTAAAATAGTGCGAGGGTTATCAGTCAAGATGAAGTTCGTACCGATAGACGCTACCGCTGTAGAATCGTGATCGAGGCCCGCGTTTGACAATGCAGTAACGGCTCGCTATTCTTGTGAGGCATCGCATACTTTGCCCACCTGACTGAGCCTTAACCGGCCGCTCCGGTGGGTTTTTTTTTGCTAAAACATAGGCACGTTGCTGCGGAATGCGCCTTTCCTGCCGCGGCGAACGTTAGTTCGTGGCCGATCAAGATGGCTATTCCCAGGCCAATAAGCAATGCGATTTATGATTCCTGCATCGATCACACCGACTACAAATGACAGGCGAAGATTTGCGACGGCGTGCCGGGCCCACCCTGCTCGGTGCAAGACTGCCGAAAGTTAGCCCGCTAACCCATTCCTTCCGCCCTCGCTCAAAAGGCCTCTGGCGTGTTAAATTAGAGCTTCGATCCGCACTCATGCCGCGGTGACGCTGGCTATCAACTCTGCGTCACGTTTCCCTACGAGGTGAGTTGTGCAGGAACCATTTACTCCCACCGGCCATACCCGTGTGGTGCGCGAGTCTCACCGCGGGGTCTACGATCGCGCCGAAGTTTACGGTATGCTCGATGAGGGATTCGTTTGCCACGTCGGATTCGTTGCGGACCAGCAGCCTTTCGTGATTCCCACCCTGTACGCGCGGGTCGGCGACGACATTTATTTTCACGGCTCGGCCGCCAGCCGCATGATGCGCAACGTCAGCACCGGCGTGCCGGTGTGCCTGACGGTGACGCTGGTGGATGGCATGGTGCTGGCGCGGTCGGTCTTCAATAGCTCGATGAACTACCGGTCGGTGGTGGCGTTGGGCACGGCCACGTTGGTGAGCGATGCAACGGAAAAATTGGAAGCGCTGCATGCATTCACCGAGAAACTCATCGCCGGACGCTGGGCAGACGCGCGGCCGCCCACCGAAAAAGAATTGAAGGCCACCTCGGTTTTGAAGCTTCCGCTGCAGGAAGTATCGGCCAAGGTGCGCCAAGGCGCGCCCGAGGATGACGCCGAAGACTACGACCTGCCGGTGTGGGCGGGCGTGATTCCAATGCGCCTGGTGGCCGATGCGCCGGTGCGCGATCCGCGATGCGATGAATCGCTGCCGGAGCCCGCGTACGCCACCCGTTTCACGCGCGCCGGGCAGCACCATACCAAGATCTGAAGTCGTGAGAGGGTTTGATTTTTGCGGCGCATTAAGCTAGGTTTGCCCGTGCACGAATATCGCCACTAGTTGCAGGCGATTGCGTTTTTCGCAGTGGAAATGGAAATAGAAGTGGCAGCGGCAGTGATGGTCCTGGAGAAGGCACGCACCATGTCCGACGCAGTTGCCGGCAAAATAATCGCGATGCTCGCCGCGATCAAGCACGTTCCCGCGGACGGCATCACCCTCGAATCCTCGCTGCAGGAGATGGGCATCGACTCGCTGGATACGTTTACCCTGCTGTTCGACCTCGAAAATGAGTTCCACATCACCATCCCCGACGAAGAAGCCAAATCGATCCGCACGGTCAACGACGTTGTCGAAGGCGTGAAGAAGCTGATCGCCGCCGCCGGCAATGGCTCTTCTGTCGACTCATCGATGTCGGCGGACTGAACGATGCCGGGACGGCGCGTGGCCGTAACGGGCCTCGGGGTTATCTGTGCGTTAGGAAAAAACACCACGGAGATGTCCAGCGCGTTGCGCGCAGGCCGCCCCGGAATTTCCCCTTTGCAGTTGGTCGATCCCACCAAGTTGCGCTTCCAGAATGGCGCCGAAGTGCGCGGCTTCGATCCCGGCGAACATTTTCCCGGCAGTCTGCAGGATCACCTGGATCGCTTCGCGCAATTCTCGGTGGTCGCCGCGCGCCAGGCGGTGCAAGATTCCGGAATTCAGTTCAGCGACGAATTGCGTGATAAGACCGTCATCGCCACGGGATCGTGCGTGGGCGGACAAGGCACCCAGGACATCGGATTCGTGGATTTGTACCAGCGTGCGCGCGGCCGCGTCCATCCGCTCACCATCCCCAAGGTAATGGGCAACGCCGGCGCAGGGCACATCTCCATGGAATTTGGGATCACCGGTCCGGCGTTCAACGTTTCCACCGCATGCTCTTCCTCGAATCATGCCATCGGCCAGGCGTTTCACATGATCCGCAGCGGCATGGCGGAGGCGGCCATCACCGGAGGCGGCGAGGCTCCATTCAGCTTGGGCTTGTTGAAGGCCTGGGAAGCGATGCGGGTGATTTCGCCGGACACCTGCCGCCCATTCTCAAAAAATCGCCTGGGAATGATCCTGGGCGAGGGCGCGGGAATGCTGGTGCTCGAATCGCTGGATGCAGCGCGCAGCCGCGGCGCCAGAATATACGGCGAAGTGGTGGGATTCGGAATGTCCGCCGACGCGCATCACTTGACGGCTCCCAGCGCGCTGGGCGCGGCGAGCGCCATACGCCGGGCATTAAACGATGCGGGAATTGCGCCGGAGCAAATCGGCTACATCAACGCCCACGGTACCGGAACGGCGGCCAACGATCCCACCGAGACTCGCGCGATTCGCGACGTTTTCGGCGCCCACGCCGATCGCGTGCCGGTCAGTTCGACCAAATCCATGCATGGTCATGGTCTGGGCGCTGCAGGAGCCCTGGAGGCGATCGCTACGTTTCTAGCGTTGCGTGAAGGCTATGTACCGCCCACGGCGAACTACGCGGAACCTGACCCGGAATGCGATCTCGACTATGTTCCGAATCAAGCCCGGCCCGCCCAAGTGGAGTGGGCGCTCTCCAATTCCTTCGCGTTCGGCGGCCTGAACGCGGTGCTCGCATTTCGGAACTATCCGCACTAGCCCGCAGCGGTGGCGCCCCGCGGAACCACGGACCACGTGGCATCCCTATCCGCTAGAGCCACAGCAGTGGAATGCAGCCGGCCGCGGCCAGCAATACCAATCCCACCAGACTTTCCCGCCCGGTCTGCTGGTCCGCAAATCCCACCGCGTATCCGCCCTTCACCAGGTTGTTGCTGGCCGCAGCGACGATGATCCCGCTGGCTGCCAGCATTATCGGAGTCGATTGCCCGGCGGTCTGGGTGATGCCCATGATGAAAGGAGCCACGTCGGTGAAGCCGGTGAGTCCCGCCAGCGTGTACACCCCGCCGCTCCCGAGATACGCCACCGCGTAGTGCGTCAGCGCCAGCATCAGCACGAACAGTACGCCGAACAGCAGCGCCGAACTCAACTCCAGCGGATTCGCCGCCAGCACTTCGCTCTTAGGCGGCTCCTGCGAGGTAAACGCGCGGCGCGACCACAACCATCCGCCGAGCGTTCCGATCATAGCGATCGCCAGGAATGGCGGCGCGAGCATCTTCATCAGCGTCACGTTGAAAAGCCCCACCAATACCAGAATGCGCACGTACATCACGCTGCTGGAAATCACGATGCCCCCGCTAAAAAGATGAGGCTGGTGCTGGATGCGCGCGCGCTTCGCCAACACGACCGTGGCTACTGTGGAAGAATAGATTCCGCCGAGAATTGCGATCAGCAGGATGCCGGATTTGCCCTGGGTGCGCACCTGCAGGATGTAGCTGGCATAGGAAACGGCGCTCACTGCGGCCACCACCAGCCATGCTTTGAAGGGATTGAACTGAAAGGGTCCGAAACTGCGGTTGGGCACGATCGGCAGGATTACCACGGTCAGCAGCAGAAACTTGGTGAACGTGAAAATTTCTGCGGTGGGGAGCCGCTTCGACAGGCTTTCGAGTCCGCCTTTCAATTCGAGCAACAACAGGCTGGCCACCGCGAGCGTGGTGGCGATCCAGAACAGGTCGTGGGCAACCAGGGCGCCGATGACATACGTCGTCAGGCCCGACATTTCCGTGGTCACGCCGGCGGAATCGAGCTTCGCCAGTTTGTGCTGATAGGAAAGTAATAGAAACGCCGCTACCACCACGAAGCCCGCGGTCACCGGCACTTGTGAATTGCCGGATATGAGCGCCAACGCGTAGCCGATCAGCCCGATCAGCGGGAACGTGCGCACGCCGCCAAACGAGAGATATCCTTTGATCGCTTTCTGTTCCTCGCGCTCTAACCCAATCAGGAAGGAAAGAAACAGCGTCAGGACGATCCGGACTCCCTCCGGCGGGAACAAACCCATCATGTGCTGGATCACGGCCTCCACTCCAAGCGTCTGGAACGCGATGGCCTGCCGGAAGGTTCGCAGCACGCTCCGGCCAGACCGCGCATAACCCGCCACGGAGGTTACCGAAGAAACCCGAGGAACTCAATCGAAGTGATGAGCGGAATGAATTAGCCCGTGGCACAGACGGTGGGGAAACTTCATTTGTCCGAATGGCTTGGCTGAGGGAAGCCGGTCGGACTACCGCTTTTTCGGTTTTCCTTCTGGACCCATTCAACAAAAATGTTTTCAAACTCTTCAGTCGTATAGACGCCTTTATGAATGAGGAGTGTGTTCATTGCGTAGATTGTCGCCATAAATCGCTCGTTCCGGCTTGCGGTGTGCAAAGCTTCTTCAAATGACATAGGTCACCCCACATGGAAAAGAATCTCTTGAAGCCCTTCGCGCGTCGTCGAGACTTTATTACTGGGGCTGGGACTGGCTGGTACCGGGGCCCCAACTCGAGGGGATCGGGCTCCACTGGCGGGTGAGCTCGTCCGACAGCGTGAAGGCGATCAGCAGCGCCAGCCAGAAGAATCCGGCGGCCACCACTATCCGCGTGAGGCCCGAGCTCGCACGCACATTCATGAAGAAGAGAATCACCAGAAGCATTTTCACCGTGGCGATGGCCAGCGCCACCACGGTATTGAAGGGACCGAGGTCGATGAACGCCACCGCGGTGGTCAGCCCGGTGAAAAAGAGCAACGCGAGGAATATCCCTATGTAAACCTTGAGCGGCACAACGTGCGACGACATTAGTGCCCTCCTCCGATCCCGTAGCGTCCGCCGATCAGGTATAGCAGCGGGAAAAGAAATATCCACACGATATCGACGAAGTGCCAGTACAACCCGCTCACTTCCAGCGGCGTGTAGTAGTCCGGCGAAAATCGCCCGCGCGCCGCCATCCAGGTGAGCACCGAGAGCAGCCCAATGCCGATGATCATGTGCAGCGCATGGATCGAGGTCATGATGAAATAAAAGACGAAGAACATCTGCACGTGCGGCGCGTTCGCTCCCCACTCCGGCCGGTAGATGAAGTTCACTCCCGGCACCAGGTGCTCGAGGTAATCATTTCTCCATTCGAAGGTGAACTTGATGCCCAGGAAAGCCGCGCCCAGGATCATCGTGAGCACCAGCAGGACCACCTGGGCGTTGCGGTGGCCGGTTTGCGCGGCGCGAATCGCCAGCGCCATGGTCAAGCTGCTGCAGATCAGCACGGCGGTGTTGGCCGCGCCGAAGCGCACATCCAGCAGGTGGCTGCCAATCTCGAAGCCCGGCAAATACAGCGAGCGATACACGGTGTAGGAAGCGAACAACCCGCCGAAGAAGAGAACTTCGGTCGCCAGGAATACCCACATGCCCAGGTTTGCGGCATCGAACTGCTGGCTCATGTTGTCGAAATGATGCTTCAGATCCGGCGAATGCGTTTCTGCCGAACCGTGCCCGTCCCCGTGAGCCGCACCGTGGGCCACTAGATCAGCCATGTTGGCCCTCCGGTATCGGCGCGTAGTTGTATGCTTCTTCGGTCACGATCGGCGTTTCTTCGAAATTTTCCGTCGGCGGCGGCGATGGCACCGTCCACTCCAGGCCCTTCGCTTTCCACGGATTTGCCGGCGCGATCGGGCCGTAACGCATCGACCATATGAAATAGACCAGTGGAATCAGGTACCCGATCCCCAGAATCGACGCCCCGGCCGACGACATCACGTTGAACACCTGAAATTCCGGCGGATACACCGCGTACCGCCGCGGCATTCCCAGGTATCCCAGCATGAACTGCGGGAAGAACGTCAGATTGAATCCCACGAAAATGATCACCGCGGCCACTCGCGCCCACATGTCCGGATACATCCGCCCGGTGATTTTCGGCCACCAGTAGTGCAGCCCGCCCATGTACGCCATCACCGCGCCGCCCACCATGATGTAGTGGAAGTGGGCGACGATAAAATAAGTGCCGCTCAAGTGGACGTCGGTGGCCAGCGACGCCAGGAACAGGCCAGTCAAGCCGCCCATGGTAAAGAGCCCGATGAACCCCAGCGCGTACAGCATCGGCGCTTCGTAGGAAATCGAGCCCTTATAGAGCGTGGCCGTCCAGTTAAACACCTTAATGGCTGAGGGAATTGCCACCAAAAAGCTCAAAACCGAAAAGATCAGTCCGGCATAAATCGATTGCCCGGTGACGAACATGTGGTGGCCCCACACCAGGAAACTGATGATGGCGATCGCAAAACTCGAATAAGCCACAAACGTGTATCCATAAATCCGCTTGCGCGAGAATGCCGCGATCAATTCGCTCACCACGCCCATCCCCGGCAGAATCATGATGTACACCGCGGGATGAGAATAGAACCAGAAAAGGTGCTGGAAGAGCAGCGGATCGCCGCCCAGTGCGGGGTCGAAAATTCCCACGTGGAACAAGCGCTCCACGCCCAACAGGAAAATCGTGATCGCCAGCACCGGCGTCCCCAGGATAAAGATTACGCTGGTGGCGTACATCGTCCATATAAAGAGCGGCAGCCGGAACCAGGTAAGCCCCGGCGCGCGCATCTTGTGGATGGTGACGATGAAATTCAGCCCGGTGAGAATCGAAGAGAATCCGGTAATGAACACGCCAATCGCCACCGGGATCACCGCGCTGTGCGAGTACGTGCTGCTGTAGGGGGTGTAGAAAGTCCAGCCGGTATCGACGCCGCCGCTGATCACCGCGTACAGCGTGAACAAGGCTCCCACCACGTAGATGTACCAGCTCAATAGGTTCAGTTTCGGAAACGCCAGATCCTTCGCGCCGATCATCAGCGGCACCAGGAAGTTCCCCAGGGTGGCGGGAATCGACGGCACCAAGAAAAAGAAGACCATGATGATGCCGTGGGCCGAGAACAGCTTGTTGTAGGTTTCCGGCTGCACCAGCGCGCCGGCAGGTTCGATCAAGTGGATCCGCATCAGCACCGCGGCCACCCCGCCCACCAGAAACATGAAGGTGATCGAGCCGAGGTACAGCAGCGCGATGCGCTTGTGGTCCACCGTGAGCAGCCACGACTTCACTCCATAGCTCACGTTCAAGTAGTGAACGCGCGAATCCTGCGGGATTTCTGTGACGGCCGTGCTCATTTTCCTGCCGACTTCCTTTCTTCCGGGCCCAGCGACTTGATGTACGCGATTAACTGTAATAGCTGCTCTTCATTAATTTGTCCCTGAAATGACGGCATCACCGGCGCGTAATTCGGCAAGGGCATCGAATTGGGATTCACGATGGCGTTGCGCAGGTAGGTATCGTCGGCCACCACCGTCCGCCCATCCTTCAGTTTTACGGGATGATTGAAGACGCCCACCAGCGTGGGGCAGCGGCCGCTGTTATCCGCCACGTGGCAGGTAATGCAGCCCAGTTGGGTAAACAGCCGTTCGCCGTTTTGCGCCATCGATTCGCCGCGAACTCCGCCGCTCAGCCATCCGGCGTAATCGTCGGCGCTCATCACGTATACCCATCCAATCATCCTGGAATGGTCGGTGCCGCAATACTGCGCGCAGTAGAAATGGTATATCCCGGTTTTGGTGGCCTGGAACCAGATCGAGGAGTAGCGCCCTGGTAATACATCCTTCTTGATGCGAAATGCCGGAATCGAAAAATCGTGAATCACGTCTTCCGACGTCATGGTCAGCTTCACCGGCACTCCCACCGGCACGTGCAGCTCGTTGATTTCCCGCGGGCCCTCAGGATGCTGGATATGCCACATCCATTGCTTTCCGACCACGAACATTTCCATCGAGGCGTTGGGCGGCCGCGAATTTTCGAAGTACAAATAGGAGGCCCAGACAAATACCCCCGCGCAGATCACCACCGGAATCAGCGTCCAGGTGAATTCCAGCATGGTCGAAGTGCCCACGAACGCAGGCATCTCATCGTCCGACCGCCGGTGATACTTCACCATGAAATAAAAGATGATGCTGAAAATCAGAATGGTGAAGAATAGCGTTATGCCGGTGAGGAAAAAATACAGGTAATCCACGCCTTGCCCGATGGTGGACGCCGTCGGCGGATGGATCGGAAGAGACGCCGCCAGCAAGTTGGTTGCGAACAGGTGAATAGCGGCGTTCATGCGCCCTTCCCGGGCATGGCGTAGTGTTCGGTTCGAGCCAGCAGGAAAATGCCAAGCCCCAGCACCAGCACGGTGATCGCCGCTCCGGCCTTCAGCATATTCGCCACCACCAGGCCGTACTTGCCGGTGGAGGCATCGTAGTGATAGCAGTACAGCAATATTTGATCGATGGGCGTGCCGATTTTTCCGGACGAAGCCTCCACCAATCCCAGCCGCACGTCGCGCATCGGATAACTGATTCCGTAAAAATAGCGCGACACTTTCCCTTCGGGCGTCAGGATCACGATGGTGCTGGCGTGCGCGTACTGGCCGGATGTAGCGTCAAACGCGTAGCGGAAGCCCACCGCGTCGGCCAGCTGGTGGATCGCCGGATCTTTGCCGGTCAGGAAATGCCAGCCATTGATCGCGTTGGGCCGGCCGTATAGGCCTGCGAACATCACCTGCTTGGCCGCGGACTCGGCCACGTTATCGCGTGGATCGATGCTGATGGTCACTACTTCAAATTGTTTGCCGGCATCCCAACTGAGCTCTTTGAATGTATGCAGCATTCCGTCCAGCACCTGGGTGCACAGCATCGGGCACTGGTAATACACCAGCGCCAGAATCACCGGCTTCCCGTGAAAATATTGGCCGAGCTGGACGGTTTGGCCCTTTTCATCGCGGAACTCGTCGTTCAAGGGCACCTGGTTACCCAACTTTTGATCGATCCCCACATCTTTCAAGAGCTCGGGCCGCACTCCCGCTGCTTGCATCTGC
Organism: uncultured Acidobacteriota bacterium; assembly: GCA_963725655.1. GTDB lineage: Bacteria > Acidobacteriota > Terriglobia > Acidiferrales > UBA7541 > CAVRXT01. Next base: position 809,840 of record CAVRYY010000003.1, read on the forward strand.
GCACGGGCCGGCAGGCAAGACGCGATACTCATTGCCACGAGCAACGCAGTAGAAACCGCGCGACGGCTCACTCGAATTTGTTTTCCCAACAACATTAGTTGCCTTTCACAATCCTCTGTCGTGCTCAGCTTCCGCTCTACGGATTCGGACTTGCCTCGCTCGGCGCCGGCGCAGCGCTTGATCGCCCAGATGATGGCGATGCCGAGGGTGATTCCACCGCTGCTGGCGATTCCACCGGACCGGGAATCACGCCCGAGCCCTCCGCTCTGTCGTTCGTCGGCGCCGCGCTGTTCGGCCGCGCCGGCAGCGCTCCGCGCGAAATCACCAAATCCATCGCCCGATCGATGGGTATCCGCACCACCCCGCCGGTCCGATCCACCCACCCGTACGAATTCAATATCTCCCGCTGCGAATCCCGGTACTCCTTCAGCTCCATCTTCGGATCCACTTGCAATCGCGGCATCGGCGGCAGCGTGCGCGCGTTCTCGAACGGCGTGGCTGGCGGTCCCAGCTTCTGTTCCTTCGCGAAGAAATAAAACGTCCCGGCCATGCCGATCCCAATCACAACCAGAATCGCCGCCAAAATTAAGCCGGCAACCGCTAACGGCCGCCCTTCGGCGTCACTCAGTTCGTGACCCGCCGATACGCTCGCCTGGCGCGCGTCTTCCCCTGGCTTAATCTCCATGCTCAGCCGCCCTCTCCAAACTTACCGCCAACTGCCGCGGAACCAGCGGACGCGCCTGCAATTGCCACAAGAACGCGGCCAGCCATATCGCGCCGATTCCGATCGGCGCGGTCAAATCGGTGGGATGGATGCGCGGCCCGGTACGCTCGAACGCCGGCATCACCAGCCAATACACGTCCAGCAAACTGACCAACAGCAGCCCCGCGCCCACCCGCGCCAGCAACCGCATACGCTTCTTGATGCCGCGGAAAAGCAGCAGCAGGAACGGCGTCACAAAATGGAAGACCACCAAAATCATCGCCAGCACGCCCCACGACGTTTGGACTCGCGATAGATACCAGGGAATTTCGTCTTTCAGGTTGGTCGCCCAAATCAGCAGGAACTGCGCGAACGAGAGATAAGCCCACAACATCACAAAGGCCAGCAGCAGGTTTCCCACGTCCTGCCAGTTGGAGGGCGAAACCGCGGATGCCAGCGGTTCGCTTTCCGCCAACAAGCGTCCCACCACGATCATGAACGCCATCGCCGTCATGCATTCCACGATCATGAAAATCATTCCGTAGATGGTGGAGTACCAGTGCGGCTCGAGCGACATCACCCAATCGATCGACGCGAACGTCACCGTCAGTCCGTATAGAATCAAACCCGGGCCGCTGATTTCTTCCATCCGGTTTTCGATGGCCGGATCGCCGGTTTCGTCCTGTTTGCGCGACCACCGGTTCAGGAAATACGCCAGCGTCAGCCACACCGCGAAATAAATCAGCACCCGAACCGTAAAAAACGAAGGGTTCAGGTACGGCCGCTTGTACTGCAGCAGCGGGTCCGCCGCCACTTCCTCCGGACGCGCCCACGGGTACAACCGCGGAAGCCCGAAGAACAACGGAATGAACAGCAGCGCCATCACCGGAAAGGTGCGTGTGCAGGCCTCGGCGATTCGCCGAATCGGGTTGCCCCAGCCCCCGCCGGTCAGATTGTGCAGCATCAGCAGCGCCATCGCCCCCAACGGAATCCCGATCCAGAAAACATATCCAAATAAATACGACCGGAAAAATTGCGTCGGATTGAAACCCAGCGTGGTGGCGCTCACGCCCAGAGCGAGCACTCCCAGCAGCGCGAACTGCCGTTGCGCCCGCTGAATGGTCGGTTGAATGGATTCCCACGTCTTCATTTCGTTTCACCAGCCGGACTCGGTGCGGCGCTCGGAGCTTGTAATTGTTTCCGATCGGCTTCCGGAACGTCTTCGATCCTGTCGTTCTGGCTCAATTGCAGCGCCCGGATGTACGCGGCGATCCTCCAGCGATCCTCCGGACTGACGCGCGCGGCGTAGGAGTACATGTTTCCCAGGCCGTTGGTCATCACATCGAAGAAATGTCCCGGCGGGGCCTGGCGCAACCGATCGATGTGCAGCGACGGAGGAGGCGGAAATCCGCGTTGCACGATCATGCCGTGGCCGGTGCCCGCATAGTCGTGGCAGGGCGAGCAGTAAATCTCAAACCGCTCGCGGCCGCGCTCCATATCCGCGCGGGTGATCGGGAAGGGAAACGTCTCCGCCTCCACACCGTTCACTTTGCCGGTGTAGAGCTGCTCGTCGGTTCGCAGTTCGCCGCGCGCCACCGTTCCCTCCACCACCGGGCGTTCCGATCGCTGGTCGTCGAAGAATCCGGTTTCCGCCAGCGGCTTGTATTTCGGCTGCTGGTGCATGTCCAGGCGGCAGCCCAAAGCAAACGTCGCCAGAGCCAGCGGCGCGGCCAGCATCCTCGCGCGGCGCAGACGGCTCGAATGTATGGCGGCGGCTTTAGGTTTCGATTTCATACACGCCCTGGCAATGGAGTCGCCCCTGCAAGAATTCCTTGGTTTTGGCCCGGTCGAACTGGCGGTCGCGGGCCTTCACGCACAGGAAAAAGCGATCGCGCGACGCCAGCGCGAAACGCTCCACGTTAAACACCGGATGGTACGGCGTCGGCAGTCCATTCAACGCCAGCATTCCGAAAACGCAAGTGAGCGCCGCGCCCAAAATAGTCATCTCGAAGCAAATGATAATAAATGCCGGCCAGCTATTGAACGGTTTGCCGCCCACAATAATTGGATAACTGATCACGCTGGCGTAGTACTGCAGCGCAAACCCGCCCAGGCACCCGAATAATCCTCCCACGAACACCAACGCCGGCAGCCTGGTCCCGTGGAATCCGATCGCGTCCGCCAATCCTTCCACCGGCATGGGCGTAAACGCATCGATCTTCTTGTATCCCGCCGCGTGCGTCTCGTGGGCAGCCTCGACCAATGATTCGGGGCTATCGAATTCTGCCAGCAAGCCGTATATCGGTTGTCGCTTCATGCCTTCGGCATTTCCGAATTTGGATTCACCAGCCGCGCCAGATACGTCGTTCGCGGACGGGTATTCAACTCCGCCAGCAGCGCGTAATTTCTCGATTGCGCTTTCAGCTTGGAAACCCGGCTGTTCGGATCGTTCACGTTCCCGAAAACGATCGCCTGGCCCGGGCACACCGCCTGGCATGCCGTAACGATCTCGCCGTCACGCACCGGCCGATCGGCTTTCTCCGACTCGATCTTGGCCGCGTTGATCCGCTGCACGCAGTACGTGCATTTCTCCATCACTCCGCGGCTCCGCACCGTCACGTTGGGATTGCGCAGGCCAAACATGCTCGGCGTGGTCCAGTCCGAATACAGTTTGAAATTGAATCGCCGCACTTTGTACGGGCAGTTATTCGAGCAGTACCGCGTGCCCACGCAGCGGTTGTAGACCATCACGTTCAGCCCTTCCGGGCTGTGTACCGTCGCTCCCACCGGGCACACCACCTCGCACGGCGCGTTTTCGCACTGCATGCACGGCAGCGGCTCCGAATACGCTTCCGGATTGTCCATGTCGCCCCGGAAGTAAGTGTCTACGCGAATCCAGTGCATTTCGCGCCCGGCAATCACCTGGTCTTTGCCCACCACTGGTATGTTGTTCTCCGCCTGGCACGCAATCACGCAGGCGTTGCACCCAATGCAATTGTTCAGGTCGATCGACATTCCCCAGGCATAGCCCGGGCTCGGAAATCCGGGATACATCGAAATGTCTTCGAGTTTTTCCCCGGTATCCCTGGCGAACATCGGATTCTTCCGGAAATCGTCCAGGTTCGCGATGCGCACCAGGTCGCGGTTGAACGCCTCCACGCTTTCTTCTTCCACCTTGTGCCCTTCGCGATCGATCAGGTGGTGGATCTGCGTGGCCGCCAGGTCGTAGCGCGCTCCGGTACGTTCCAATCGCAGATCGTTTGAAATCCAGGCGCCGCCCGCGCTGCGCAATGCATAGGCATTGAACCCCGCCCCATTTCCCACTCGGCCGGCGCGCCGCCGCCCGTACCCCAGAAACACCGTCACCGCGCCGTCCGCGTGCCCGGGCGCCACCCACGCCGCAACCAACATCGAGCGGCCTTGCGACGTCAGCTTCATCATGTCGCCGTTGCTTAGCCCCAGCTTTTGTGCGGTGGACGGACTCACCTGCGCCGGATTGTCCCAGGTGAGATGGTTGATCGGCTTGGGCAATTCCTGCAACCAGCCATTATTCGCAAAGCGCCCGTCGAAAATCGTCGGATCGGGCCGGAAGACAAGCTCCAGCGCGGAAGAGCTGCTCGAAGCCGCCGTCGCCGCAGCCGCCGCAGCCGCCGCCGCCGCTACCGCCGCTGAATCCGATCCCGCGGCTCCCACATGAACTACCGGCGGCTTGGCGGGCAACGCGCTCCCTTGCATCCAGCCGTTGTGCAGCGTTACTTCCCAGAACTTCTCAAAATCTTTGTCGCTTTCTTTCGCCGGACGCTGCGTTCTCCAATACCCACGCACCACATCGTGCGCCGACTGGCCCGACTGCCCGGTCAACACGCTCAGAACCTCGTGCGCGGATTTGCCGTCATACAGCGGAGCGATCAGCGGCTGGACGATCCCCACCGTGCCGTCGTACGCCCTCGTATCGCTCCACGATTCCAGGAAGTGCGCCTCGGGAATATGCCAATGGCACAGCTCGGCGGTCTCATCGTTGTAAAGCCCCAGGTGCACGCGTTGTGGCACCTGCAATAATTGGTTCGCGAAATCCAGTTCCGCGGGCGCGTTGTACACCGGATTGCCGCTCAGGATCAGCAGCAGGCGCACCGAACCGGCACGAATGTCGTTCACCAGTTGCGCCACAGATTCGCTTTCGTTCACCGGCTCCACTTCCAGCGGATCGGTGTAAATCACCGTCTTGCCCACGTTGCCCAGCGCCAGATTCAGCGCGTGCGCCAGCGAATGCACCACCGCCGGCTGGTGCTCTCCGGCAATCACCAGGCTGGTGCCGCGATGCGCACTCAAATCGCGCGCCGCCGCCTCGATCCAGGCGGCCGAAACTTTCTCCGGGAGCGAATAGCTTCCGCCAGCGGCTCCGGATCTCCCCACCGCCGCCGAAATCGCCCGCGCCAAAGCTTCCACGTCGCTGGCGCGCACCGGCAAACGATGATCGGCCATCGCTCCGGTGGTCGAAAGCGCGCTCTCCACCACGTACAGCCGGTTCATGTTCGACGTCGGATTCGTTACCCGCCGCCGCTCCGTGAATTCCCGCGCGTAGCGAACGTGCCCCGGACCATTGCTCAGGAAATCCGCATCCAGCGAGAAAATCACTTCGGCCTGATCGAACCGGTACACGGTGTTGACGTAATGCCCGAACGCCAGCCGCCCGCCTTCTCGCGCCGAATCGCGATGGCACGGCTCGTACTGATGCCACTTCGCGCTCGGATATTGCCCCAGCAGCGCGCGAATCTGCGAACCCAGCGTCGGCGACATCACCGTCTCGGTGAGCAGGCTCAGTCCGGCGCCCTGCGTACCCTTGAAATCGTTCAGCGCGTTCGAAATCGACGCCACGAACGCCGCCCAGTCGCTGATCCGCCCTTCATGCATCACCACTTGCGCGCGATCCGGGTCGTACATTCCCAGCACCGCGGCTTGCGCGAACACGTCCGTTGCGCCCAGGCTGCCCGGATGCTGCGGATTTCCTTCGATCTTCGTCGGCCGGCCCATGTTGCTCTCGACCAGCAGCCCCGCCGCCGCTCCGCCCAAAACCATCGAGGTTGCATAGAACAGCGGCTTTCCGGGAATCACTTCCTCCGGCGGCCGAACGTACGGAACGATTCTTTCGGCGGGCAGCTTGGTGCACGCGCTCAACCCCGCCAGCGCCGCCGACGCTCCCATCAGCTTCAGCACGTCGCGACGATCCAGCCCCACCGGATCCTTTTCCGGATCGTGCGGAAACTCGTGGTGCCGGAATTGTTCGCTTTGTGGCGTGCCCGCCAGCTCTTCCAGTCCTTGCCACAGACGAGTGCCGTGCGATTCGGCGAGCGTTGATCGGATCGCGTCCAAGTCCAGCCGCGGACCCATGCCCGGCGGCGCCATCTCCGGCCTTTCGTCGTGAGGCTGAGGCCGGGGTTGGTGTTGGCGTAGCGGTTGAGGCTGGCGCTCTGCCTCAGCCCGCGCCTCAGTTTCCGCCGCGCGCGAAGCTCCGTTATTATTTTCCGGTTCCATCATCTCGCCCGCATTTCTCAAGTCGCTCATCGATGGCACGTATCGCAGTTCGTAAGGCTTTGAATTTTGTATTCCTTCACCAGCAGTTGCCCCAGCGCCAGCTGGTCGGCCGGCGGCTGATACCACGGATCAAACACTTTCTCGCGCGGCCGCACGTATTTCTCGGGCTGCCGGTGGCATTCCAGGCACCACGACATTTGCAGCGTATTGGCGCGATAGGTGAGCGGCATATCCGCAATCGCGCCGTGGCACGTGGTGCATCCGATGCCCTTCGACACGTGGATGCTGTGATTGAAATAGACGAAGTCCGGCAGCGCGTTCACCCGCGTCCACGCGATCGATTTATCATCCCGATAGCTCGCCCGCACCGGCTCCAGCATCGAACTATTCACCCAGATCTGCGAATGGCAAGTCATGCACGTCTGCGTCGGCGGCAGTCCCGCAAACGACGAATTTTCCACCGATGTGTGGCAATACCGGCAATCCAGGCCCAATTCGCCGGCATGGTGCCGGTGGCTGAACGGCACCGGCTGCGTCTTGGCCACGTTCACGTCGGTGTAGTACGGCGAACGCCCAATCGCATACAGCGCAAAGCTGAGCCCGGCGATAATGAACACGCCTCCGTAAATGCTCACCCGCGAGATGGTGTTTGTGCTGCGATGAAATATCTGCGCCATCTACTTCCCGCCTTCGGCGTCTACTTCTTCCACCAAACTACGCATTTCCGAAATCGAAATCACCGGCAGGTACCGGATAAACAGAAACAGCAACGTCAGGAACAGCCCAATCGTCCCGAGATACGTCGCCCAGTCCCACCTCGTGGGGTAATACATTCCCCACGCCGAAGGGATGAAATCGCGGCTCAAGCTGATCACCACGATCACGAAGCGCTCCAGCCACATTCCCACGTTGATAATGAGTGAGAGTACGAACAGCATCGAAATGTTGCGGCGCACCCGCCGCGACCATAGCGATTGCGGGATCACGATATTGCAGGCAATCAGCGACCAATACAAAATCGCGTACGGTCCGGTCATGCGGTTGATGATCGCGTAGCGGTCAAACTGGTTTCCGCTGTAGAACGCCATGAACGTTTCGATCATGTAGCCGTACGCCACGATCAGCCCGGTCGCCAGCATCACCTTGGCCATATTGTCCAGGTGGCGCATGGTGATGAAGTCTTCCAACCCGTAATATTTTCGGATCGGGATGGCCAGGGTCATCACCATTGCAAACCCGGAATAGATCGCGCCCGCGACGAAGTACGGAGGGAAAATCGTGGTGTGCCAGCCGGGCACCATGGCCACCGCGAAGTCAAAGCTCACCACCGTATGCACCGAAACCACCAGCGGCGTGGCCAGGCCGGCGAGCAGCAGCGACGCGGTCTCGTAGCGCGACCAATGCACCGCGGACCCCCGCCAGCCCATCGCAAACATTCCGTAGATCACTTTCTTTACGCGGCTTTTGGCGCGGTCGCGCAGCGTTGCCAGGTCGGGTATCAACCCGACGAACCAGAATAGCAATGAGACCGTCGCGTACGTCGATACCGCAAAAACGTCCCACACCAGCGGGCTGCGAAATTGCGGCCACGTGCCCATGTAGTTGGGAAAGTACGGAAACAGCCAATACGCCAGCCACGGACGGCCCATGTGCAGCACCGGGAACAGCCCCGCGCAGGCCACCGCGAAAAGCGTCATCGCTTCCGCGAATCGGTTGATCGAGGTGCGCCATTTTTGCCGCAGCAAAAGCAAAATCGCCGAGATCAGCGTGCCGGCGTGCCCGATTCCGATCCACCAAACGAAATTGACGATCGCGAATCCCCACGCCACCGGAATCCGGATTCCCCAAATTCCCACCCCCACCGCGAACAGGTAGCAAATCGCCACATTCAGCACCATCAGCAGGAAAAGGCCGATCAGGAATCCCGCGATCCACCCGCCTTTGGTGCGCCGGCGCAGCACGATCGAGGCGATCTTGTCCGTTACGCTTCCAAATGTATGGCCGGGCTCAAGGATTTCGTGAAGTTCGCTGGCGTTCGCGGATGTCGGCAGCGGCTCAGGTTCCACGGCGGAGATCCGGGACTCTGTTCGTTTGCGAAGACAGGAGGGCGAAATGTTTCCCCACGTTCCCGCGTCGATTACAGCCGTACAACTCGGTGGACGTAAACATTTCGCCAAACAGAATAAGACTTGAGGGAAACAGACGCAAGATCAAACCGGAATATTTCTCTTCTAATTCCTAGATTTCATTCCGGTAACACTTGGATCAAATATTTCAATGCGCGAGAATCGAGAGGTCTATTGGGTTTGCCTATTGTGTCGAGCGTGGGTGGCGCACCCTCGGTTTTAAGGGTGCGGGTTTGTCCCGCCCGAACAATCGTGGACACTACGTACGTCGCTTCGCGGCGCCTCTTAAATATGGCACGAAGCCGCCCCGCGTTTCTCCAGATACTGCTGGTGATAGTCCTCGCCGCGCCAAAATGTACTCGCCGGCTGGATCTGCGTGGCGATCGGCCTCCGCAGTTTCCCAGACTTCTCCAGCTTCTCCTTCGACGCCACCGCCGCCGCCTGTTGTTCCGGCGTATGGTAGAAAATCACCGACCGGTACTGCGTCCCCACATCCGGCCCCTGGCGATTCACCGTAGTCGGGTCGTGCGACTCCCAAAAGACGTCAAGCAGCTTGTCGTAAGAGACCTGCGAAGGGTCGAAATCCACCTCCACCGCCTCGGCGTGCCCGGTTCGGCCGCCGCAGACCTCTTTATATGTCGCATTGGCCGTCGTGCCGCCCTCGTAGCCCACCGCCGTCGCTTTTACCCCCGAAATCTGCCGAAACGCCGCCTCCACGCCCCAAAAGCAGCCCGCCGCGAATGTCGCCTTCTGCGTATCCATTTTTCGCTCCCAACCGCTGAAAATCCAAGTATTCCGCCACTATTGTACCTCAAATCATCCGCCGCCCGAACGCCTCGGCCACTCCAAATCCGCCGTTCGCCGGTATCCGGGCCCCTTTCACCGATTACCCCGAGACGCGCCGCGGCGCCCCCGGTACTCTCGCCTCGTGGACGCCATATTCAACAACGCTTCCAGCAGGAGAACTGAAATGCTCAGCACAAACGATTGCGCCGCCGTCGAAGTCCAAGCCTACGCCCAGGCCGAAACCCAAGCCCAGGCCCAAGCCCAAGCCGAAAATGGCCTCGCCCTCACCCAGTCCTTCGCGATTCCCGGGACCACCGCTACCATACTCATCCTCGGCGGAATCGTGCTTCAATTGGGCGGGCTGGGCTACATGCACGTTGGCTTGGACTATCTCTGGATGCTGTTTCTGGTCCTCGAAAGCGCTTGGAACGTGGTCTCCATGCATGGCAATCTCCCTTGGATGCAGCAAGCGATGGTTTTCTGGCCCCTGCTGCTGGTCGGCCTGGGCCTGGGGATTTTGCTGATCGCCGGCGGCTCCAAGCCCAAGCGCGCCGCCGGCACAACCGAGGCTACGAATGCAAATTGACGCCAACCGCGCGCGTGCAGGGTTCGTCGTCGGAATCCTGGCCGTCCTCATCGGCACCGCCTTGCTTCTCGGTCAGATGGGAATCATCGACGGCGACAAAATCGTCCGGTTTTGGCCCATGCTGCTGGTCGTTGCGGGTTTCGGGCGCATCATCGAATTTCGAAGGAATCCTGGCCGCGCCCTGGGCGGCGTACTGGTGATCTGCCTGGGAGTGATCTTCCAGCTGAACGAGCTCAACGTTCGTTTTTTCAACCTCCGGACCATGTGGCCGGTATTCCTCATCGTCGGCGGATTGTGGATCGTGGTTCACTCGTTTTTGCCGGGCTGGGGTGTGGACCGCGCCGCCGCCTCCGATTGGGTCCATAATTTCCAGGGAAAATTCCAGATCGATTCCACTGGCTCCGATTTGAACGCTGTCGCCGTCCTCGGCGGCGTGCAGCGCAACGTCACTTCCCGCAAGTTCAAGCGCGGCACACTCACCGCGATCATGGGCGGTGTCGAAATCGATTTCGTCGACGCCGATATGGAGGGCGACGAAGCCGTTCTCGATGCCAGCGCCATTCTCGGCGGCATCGAAATTCGCGTCCCCGATTCCTGGAACGTATCCTTCGAATTGATCGCCCTCCTGGCGGGTACTTCCGATGAACGCCGCAGAGCGCCCATCCCCAATACCGGCGTTACCCCCAAGCATCTGATCATTCGCGGCACCGCCGTGCTCGCCGGGGTCTCGGTGAAAAACTAACCGGCGCCATGCATCCAGTCTTCACTTCCCACCGCCGCCTCGCGCTGTACCTCCTGGCATGGATTCCTGACGCCTGTCTGTTGGCCTATCTCTTCACCGTTGCCGGCGGCGTTTCCGGACGCGATGGCGCAGTGCTGGCCTTTCCCCTCATCTTGATCTACGCATTTATCTGCCTGGCCTCGTGGTATCCGTCCCGGGCCACCCCGCTGGAGACCTCCGGCTTCATGCGCATTGCTCTCACCCATCTCATCGGCGCGATTGTCGCCACCGAGTTCTGGGTCTTCTCCGCGCGGATATTAGTGAGGCTGTTGGCCGGCAGCGACCCCAGCAGCCCGTTGCTCGTTCGCTTTCCCGCCGAACTGCCGGTGATCGTGGCCATGGGCATCATGCTCTACCTGCTTTCCGTCGCTTTTTATTACGTGGCCCTCGCGCTGCAAGCGTCGCAGCAGGCCCAAGCCCGCTTGATGGAAGCGCACATGCTCGCTCGCGACGCTGAGCTCCGCGCGCTGAAAGCCCAGGTGAATCCGCATTTTCTCTTCAACAGCCTCAATTCGATCAGCGCGCTCGCCGGTTCGGACCCATCCAAAGCCCGCGAAATGTGCATCCTCCTCGCCGATTTCCTGCGGCGCACCCTCGGCCTCGGCGAAAAGTCCGCCATTCCTCTGGAAGAGGAATTGTCTTTGATCCACGCCTTCCTCGCCGTGGAAAAAGTTCGCTTCGGCGATCGCGTGCGCATGCAGGAAAATATCTCCCCGGAAGTATTGACGGTAAGAGTCCCGCCGCTGCTCCTGCAGCCTTTGGTCGAAAACGCGGTGGTCCACGGAATCGCCAACATGGTCGAAGGCGGCGACATCCGTTTGCGCGCCGGCTGCGAAGGCGACTGGGTCACTATCGTGGTCGAAAACACCTACGACCCGGAAGCCCCGCCACGCCGCAGAAACGGCGTGGGCCTCGCCAACGTCCGCCAGCGGCTCGAAGCGCGCTACGCCCGCAAAGCCAGCTTCGCCGTCACTACCGAATCCAACTGGTTCCGCGTCACACTAGGGCTGCCCAAAAACGCGCCCAATTCAAGAGAAGAGCAGCCATGACCGTGAATTCCGAAAGAAAAATCCGCGCCGTAATCGTCGACGACGAAGCCCTGGCCCGCCAGATCCTCCGCGAATATCTCGGCCATCATTCCAATATCGACGTCATCGCCGAATGCGCCAACGGCTTCGAAGCCGTTAAGACCCTCGCCGAACAAAAGCCCGATCTCGTCTTCCTCGATATCCAAATGCCCAAGCTCGATGGCTTCGAAGTCCTCGAGCTAATGGGCCCCGGCGCCGCCGCCGTAATTTTCGTCACCGCCTACGACAACTACGCCATCCGCGCCTTCGACGTCCATGCCGTTGACTACCTGCTAAAGCCCATCGGCCGCGAACGCTTCGAAGCCGCGCTCGGCCGCGCCTCCGAACGCCTGAGCGGCGGCGGCAAAACCCCGGCCATGCCTCCCGGCCCGGAACTGGCCGCCGCCGCCCGTCCCCCGTCGCAATACCTCGACCGCATCCCCGTCCGCGACGGCGTCCGCGTCTTCATCATCCCCGTAACCAAACTCGACTACGCCGAAGCCCAGGACGACTACGTCGAGCTCACCGCCGAAGGCAAAAAGCACCTCAAGCAGCAAACCATCTCCAGCCTGGAAGCCGCACTCGACCCAGCCAGATTCCTGCGCATCCACCGCTCCTACATAGTCAATCTAGAGCGCGTAGCAAGAATCGAGCCCTACGCCAAAGAAAGCCACGTAGCCATCCTCTCCACCGGCGCCAAGTTACCAGTAAGCCGCGCCGGCTACGCCCGCCTCCGCGCCTTCCTCGATCGCTAGCCCCCGTGATTGTTCGTAGCGCCGCCACTCGTGGCGGAAAAAACATCCAGACGCAAAAATATCCCACAACAAAAATGTGACTCCGGGTGCCGTCCACGTGCACAGGTTTTGACTGTGAGAAGTTGCCGGTGGGCGCCACACGCCGGCATTACCGGTGGGCTTCCCAAAGTTTTTGCTTTTCCTAGCCGGTGGGTGGCGCACCCTTCGCCGTCAAGGGTGCGGATTTTGCCCCACCACAATCTCCGTTGCCCCTCAAACGCCCATACTGCCGCCGCGCCGTCTTTGCCTTTGGTTTCGTAGCCCCGCCACTCCTGGCCGAAAAAAATTCAAACGCAAAAACATCCCAAAACAAAAATGTCACTCCGCTCCCCATTGCGCCGCCCGCCAAGCCACTCCTCGCCGGCCCCGCGAGCCAAGCACGGACTCCTAAATCCCCCACGGATTCCGGTTCTTCAAATAGCGTAAGCCGCCCTCTGGGCGCCTCGCCTGCTCTCAACAAATGAGCTGCTGTTTGGACCGCGAAGAACGATTGCTGGCAATCTCCACGGCCCTAGGTGCGACTGCGCCGCCGTCCCAGCCTCACAACCCTTTCCCACCGAAGCGATTCCTTCCCATCCTTCCCGCCCCGTGCTACGTTCCGCCAAGGAGAATGGCCGATGCACGAACCCACCAGATCTTTTCCCGTTTTGGCACAGCTTCCGCTCCTTCGCCGCCCCATCCGGCCGAAAACTTCACCGCGAACCCGAGCCTCCCAGCTCCACCCGCAATCGAAAAGAAGCGACAATTCTAATCGCGACATCCGTAAGGATCAGAATCTGTATGAGGCTTATTATCAACAACTTACAATTTCTGAATCGAGAATCACAAATAAGCCCAATTTCAATCGCATGAGCCTGACTATAAACAACTTACGATCATGCTTTGAAAAAACAATCAATGGTCACTTGCTGCGAACAGAAAGCCAAAGGTCAAGCAACGTCACAAAAGACGCGAAATCGCGGCTCCCTACGTCAGGCGAACGTCAAACATCACCAGCCAGTACTGCAGGGATTGCATTGCGAAGCCGCAAAGGATCAGCAGGATGCCGAAGGCCCCGAGGCGCCGCTCCGGCAGGTGGTCAGCAAAGTACTCGATGAATGGGTTCACCGAAATTCCCACGCCGGTAACCAGGCCGGTGACCAGGCCCACGCGAATGGCAAACGACCAGACGTGTTCCACATGATGCGCCAAAGTGCTGCAGACTAGCGCGGTGGCGATGTAGCCCACGGTGCGCAGGACTGTGCCCCAAAACTGGCGGCGGGTGAGGCGCGGACGGCCACTGGTGGAATAATCGAGAGACGGGCGCATGCCGCGGAAATAGGCCACTACTTGGCCGACGGTGACGACTATGGCGAATACGATCGCGAACCGAAATCCTAAAATCCGATACAGACCCAAGCCGAAAGCAAACCCGCGCGTGGCGCTGAAGAACGCCTCCCACGGCAAGGAATAATGATTCAGACCGCGAGAGACTCGATTGAGCTCGATCGAGACGGTGATGCCGGTGGCAATACCGCAAGTGAGGCCAAAAAAAAGACCGAGGCCAAGTCCATAGCCGATTCCGAAAACGATCGAGTAGGTGACTGCGCGGGTGAGCAACCGCAACGGGCCGTGTTGCCCGCCGAGTAGATCGTATGCAAGGTAGAGGCTGCCGAGTACGTCCAGACAAGTGCCGGCAATGCTGATCGCCGCGACGGTATGGTGATCCATGTCGCGAGTATTGTAGACGCACTGGCGAGCGCCGCGGGCGAAATCCGCAGAGTAGGTCTGGTTGGATTCGGTGGCGCGAACGGGTCGAGAGGGCGACCGGGAAGCGTCCGCCCCTTAATCGCCGGATGCTTTTCAGTCTTTTGATATACTCCGCCGTGTTTGGTGACTCGCGGAACCTGGCGGGGGAATTTTCCGCGCCGGCCGCGGATGGGTGGATGACAAAAATGCGATCTCACAAATTATTGTTTGTAGTTGCCGCTATCTTACTTTGTTCGACTGCTGCGTGGTCGCAGGCATTCACCATCGAACAAGTTATGAGCTCGCCCTTTCCTTCCGAGCTGACCGCGGCTAAGCACGGCAGCCGCGTGGCCTGGGTCTTCGACGCGCAAGGAGTACGCAACGTCTGGGTCGCCGATGGTCCGGACTTTGCGAAGACCGCGCGCCAGGTAACTCGCTTTAGCAGCGACGACGGCCAGCCCATCGCCAGCCTGCGCCTCACGCCCGACGGGCAGACCGTTCTCTATGCCCTCGGCAGCGAAATCAACGGAGAAGGCGACAGCGCGGATCCCGGACACAGCGCCCAGCAGCCCAAGCAGCAGGTGTGGGCGAAAGATGTCGATTCCGCGGAGCCGCCCCGCCTGCTGGGCGATATGGGCTGTCCGGAAGAAGACTGTGAAGACATTGAAATTTCGCCCGATGGAAAATTGGCGGCCTGGGCCGCGAAGAAAAAAATCTGGCTGGCCAGCGTCGACGGCAAGCAGCAAGCGAAAGAGCTGGCTTACATTCGCGGCGACGCTGGCGAGCCCAAGTGGTCTCCGGATTCGAAAAGCATTGCGGTGGTGGTCGATCGCGGCGACCACAGTCTGATCGGCGTCTACGATCTCGGCGGCCAGTCGCTGCGCTATCTTGCGCCCAGCGTCGATAAAGACGATTCGCCGCGCTGGTCTCCCGACGGCAAATGGATCGCCTACATCAAGACCGCCGGCATCGAACAGAAACGACCGTTCATTCCGCAGGTGCCCAGGCCGTGGGAAATTTGGATTGCCGATGCCGCCACCGGCCAAGGCCACCAGGTGTGGCATAGCGGCGGCACGCTGCGCGATTCTCTGCCGCAGGAAACCGAGGACGCCTCGTTCTCCTTCGCTGGCGACCGCATCGTGTTTGGTTCCGAGCAGGACGGGCGCAACCACCTTTACTCCGTTGCCGTCGCATCCACTGGCGCCGCGCCGGCGCCGCTCACTCCCGGGGACTTCGACGTCGAAGATGTCGCGCTCGCTCCCGACCGCAAGTCAGTGATCTACAGCTCCAACGAAGCCGATGTGGACCGCCGTCACATCTGGCGTGTTTCCGTGGAGGGCGGACAGCCGCAGCGCGCACTCAGCCACGGAGAGACCATCGAATGGTCTCCGGTAGTCACTAGCGACGGCAGCAGCGTGGTGTGCCTCGGCTCAACCGCGACTTCGCCGGGCATGCCTTACGTCCTTACCGCGACGGGCCGCGAAATGTTTGCCGCGCAAGCGCTGCCCAAAGATTTCCCCAGCGCGCAGTTGGTCACGCCGCAGCAAGTGATTTTCAAGAGCGACGATGGGCTCACCGTACACGGACAGCTTTTCCTTCCTAAGAATGCCGCAGGCAAGAAATTGCCGGCGCTGGTTTTCATGCACGGCGGCCCCGTCCGGCAAATGATGCTCGGCTTCCATTACATGGACTACTACCACAACGCCTACGCCATGAATCAATACCTCGCCAGCCGCGGGTACGCAGTGCTCGCGGTGAACTACCGCCTGGGCATCATGTACGGCCGCGACTTCCGCGAGGCGCCCAATTCCGGATGGCGCGGTGCATTTGAATACAAGGACGTGGTTGCCGCCGGCAAATATTTGCAGGCGCTGCCGCAAGTAGATCCACAACGCGTAGGCCTGTGGGGCGGATCGTACGGCGGATTCCTGACCGCGATGGGGCTGGCGAAGAATTCCGACATCTTTAAGGCCGGCGTGGATTTTCACGGCGTCCACGATTGGTCGGTGTATTTCACCCAGCGGCCATACTTTGGGACGCCGGCGCTGCGCGCGCCGGACCTGGACGCCGCGATCAAGCTGGCGTGGGAATCGTCGCCCGACGCGTACGTCGATACCTGGCGGTCGCCGGTGCTGCTGATCCAGGGCGACGACGACCGCAACGTCGCCTTCGAGCAGACCGTAGATCTAGCGCAGCGCCTGCGCGATCATCAGGTCTCCTTCGAGCAGCTGGTATTCCCGGACGAAATCCACGGCTTCCTAATGTGGAAGAGTTGGATCCGCGCATATTCCGCCACCACAGATTTCTTCGATCGCACCCTAAAGCAATCCCAGCCGATCGGCGAAGGCACCCACAGCACCTTCTAGCACTCACCATGCGGAAGCCAAGCGATGACGAAGCGCAGCCACGATCAGCCGCGCGCCGCGCGCTGTCAGCCAGCCGCCGACCAAAGGGCCGCCGAAGCGAAGCGCGCGCGGCGCCACTGCTCGTTGCCGTCCATTACTGCTGGCGTAACTTCAGCCTAGTTGGATCGGCGACACGACAGCGTCGGCCGCATATTATGTTCAAGATCAGACCAGCCCGTCGATACTCAATGTGACGCCGGGCTCACCGGTGAACGGGATTACCTTTACCGGATTACCTTCGACAGCGACTCAGATATTCACTCAGAAGGGCAATATCAATGTCGCGCAGGTGAGATATGGTTTCGGCACCGGGACCAATTTGAAATTCCCGATTGCCGTGACTTGGTCCAACCGTACTGAGTTGATCGCGCACCCGACCTGGGGTCTGCAGTTCGGCGTCAGCTACGACTTTTCGTCCCTTTTGAGCGCTGCTAAAAAGTGACGCCGACTGCTATTCCAGGTGGAAGTCGGTGGAGCGCTCTGGGGATTGGTGGTTTTGGTCGTCTACGGCTTGGACTAGCAGGTGGTAGTCGCCGGGGGGCAGGGATGCGCTGCGAATGAATAGGGCGATGGGCATTACTGGGCTGCCTGGGATGATGAAACTGTTGGCTAGCATCAGGCCGGAGCTGAGAGCCGGCTGGTTGGTCTTGGCGTCGACGATGGTGTATTTGATTCCTACCTTGAATGGGGTGGACGAGCCTACCAACGGTTCGTAGATTTCGGTGTAGAAGGATACCTGGTCGGTTTTCTTGAAATGATTGTCCGCGGAGGGCATGACTTGCATGCTCTTGACGATGAGCGGCTGGCGTTCGTCGAGCAGTTCGTTATCGACCACCGAGGAAATCGCGGCTAGCGGGCGGGCGTCCTTGCTCATGGCTACGCTGCTGAGGCCGAATTGTTTGCCATCGTAAGGGTCGATCTCCAGCGGCAGTTGGGCGGTGGCAAAACTTTCGCCACCGGTGCTCATCACCATTTTCAAATTATATTTTCCGGGCGCGGCGTCGAAGCCGTTCATGTAAACGAAAGGCTGCTTGTTGAAGTCCTTGATGTTGTCTTTGGCGACGTCGACGTGAACCACATCGCTGAATCGCGCGCCGACGGAACCGTCGGGGTGGTAGGCAATTCCGAGGATGTTGACGTCGACGTGAAAATCTTTTTTTTCTTTTTGAAAATTTACGGATGACGACGGAATTTGCATGGTCAAATTTACGTGGGCCACATTCGGGGCGATGTAGAAATACGGCGCTTCCAGGCTCACCGGGATGGTCCCGGGTTGCGCGCTGGAAGCTCGCGCCTCCAACGCTTTTCCTTCCGGCTGGTTGAGCAGGGCGTCGGCAATTTTCACGTCGCAATAGCCGCTGCGGGCGCGCACCGACAAACCGGAGCGGACGACTTTTACGTTGATGGTGTGGCAATTGCCGTCAGCGGTGTGCATCGGGGTGTAACCGAGAATGTAGTATTGGTCGAGCTCGCGTCCGATTTTTTCGAGGCCGGCAGCCAAATCGTTGGTATTGAAAATCGTGAGGCCACCGGTGCCGCTGGCGAGCGCGAAGAGCACCTGTTGGTTGCCGCCGACGGTGTCTGGAATCAGGGGGATGATTTCGCGCGCGCTGGTCTGGTTGGAGTTGTTCAAGTAGTTGATGTTGGTCGGAAGTCCACCGCCGCCGCCATGTCCGGCGCCACCTGATCCGCCAGTTCCGCCCGTGCCGGTTCCTCCTGTGCCAGTGCCACCGGTGCCACCCTTACCACCAGTGCCGCCGGTACCTCCGGTGCCTCCGGATCCACCCGAACCGCCGCCCGGGGGAGAGCCTGCGCCGCCACCGTGTCCGCCGCTACCTCCGGTTCCTCCGCCTCCGCCCCCACCGTGTTGCGCCGGGCTGGCCGCTGGACTGGGCGAAAATGCGGCCAAAACTAAATGAGCGCCGCGCGGCGAGTTGTGAGTGGAACGATCAGCGGTTTGCGTGTCGCGGATGATTTCGCTGGAGCCGAGGCTGGGCCGATCCGGAATCCGCAATTGGGTTCGCGGAGCGCCGGGCTGGCCGAGTGGAGCGCTGGGGTCAAGTCCGCCCGGGCTCACTTGAAGACCAGCGGCATCCATCGGATAAATGGCGACGTTGGCCTTGTTGCAAGCGTCGATGGTCGCGGTGAGCTCCGATTGACGATCGGGAGTGAGCGGGAAACCCTCGGAGAAGAGGATGAGAGTCTTGCGGCCGGGCACCGAGAGCAGATTCTTGGCGAGGCTTCGCAGGGCCAGAAGCATGCTGCGGGCGGCGAAATCGGATTCCGAGTTTCCGAGCGATCCGGCGGGAGCGCCACTGCCGAAAGCCAGTTGCGGCGGTGCGATCGGTTCGTTGGGATGGATCGATCCGGAGTTGATGTTTGCAACGACTTGCTTGAGGCGATCGGTATTGGCGGTGAAATTCTGGGATACGTGGATGGTGCCGCCATATTCGACGATGGCCATCAGGCGGCGGCTGGAGGCGGTGGAATCGATGAAGTGCGCCGCAGCTTTTCGCGCCCACATCTGGCTGGCGGCGCTCATGGTGGAATCGTCGAAGAACAGAACGAGATAGCGGGTGGCATCGGCGCCGGGGCCAGCGCTGGCGTTCGAAAAATTGACGATGGGTTGTTCCTGCTTGTCTTCGAATACCTTGAATTCAGCCTGGGTGAGATCGCGAACGTAATTGCCCTTCTTGTCGGTGACCACGGCATCGACGGCGACCACGCGGGATTCCGCTTTGATCACCGTAGTATTGGAGGAATTAACGGACGGAGGGGCCGGGGGTTGCGCGGCAGGCGGCGCGGGATTCTGCTGCGCGGGGGGATTGCCTGCCGGTGCGGCGGCCGGTGTTGCGGGAGTTTGCGGCGCGGCGATGCTTGATTGCCATCCGAAAGCCGCGAGGACACCGATCGTTGCCAGGGTCCAAACCATCCGTTTATTCGAGCGCATGTGCCACCTCGTTTTCGAAATTCGACCGCTCACTTTACTTGGCCGCCTATTGCACGTCCAGTGTTTGGTTCTGCGCGGACATCAGCTTGCCTTCGGAATCGCGGACGACCAGGCGAACCTGATAGGTGCCCGGCGCGACGTCGAAAGTGGTGCGGGTGCGGATGCCGGACTGGACCAGTTTTTCGCGGGTGGCATCCATCAATTTCATGTTCAGCACTTTCTGTTTGCCTTCGAGGTACTTACCGTCGTTATCGAACAGCACGGTGACGATGGTGAGATCGTCCAGGTTGCGGCCGTCGGCCTTGCGGAACGGGAGGAACTTGGTATCCACGCGGGCGAGGACGGCGATGCGCGCTTTTTGGGCGTCCAGCTTGAAAAACTGGGCATGAACTTCCATCGGCAGGGCATCGAGAGTTTGATCGGAAAAGATGGCTTCCTCGAGATCGTGCCGGGCGTTCTCCGCAGTGGTTTCGCCATGCGCGGGGGCGTAGTAGCCGCGCCGCGCCTGGATGGCGTATTTCTGATGATTGGTGAGCTTGACCTCGATGGAGTGAAACCGGCCGTCCAATTTTTCAGACGGGGGGACAAATCCCAGCACGTAGGAATAATCCGGCACGGATCCCAGGCGGCCAAATCCGGCGCGCAGATCGTTGCTGTTCTGGAAGAAAAGGCCGCCGGTGCCGTTGGCGACGTCGCGCAGGACGTCGGCCTGGCGCGAGTAGCCCTCCAAACGGGTGCTGGCTTCGGGACCGGCGGTGACACCGGTCATGAGCGTCGGATTTCCAGGGTCACCGAAAGGCTCGGGCACCCAGAGGCCGCGGATGTCGAGGCTGTTGATCACCACGTTGGCGTGCACGGCGCGCTCGATCAGGGACCACTCGTTTTGCGGGTTTGATAAAACCAAGAACCCGGGAGACGCCAGGATGATGCTGCGCTGGCCGGGAAGGCGGCTCATGCGCTGGATCAATTGATCGAGCCCGCGAGTGGCATAGGTGGCTTTGGTTTCCGCGTTGGAGTGGGAGGTTTGCGCCTCTGCCGCGGCTTGAATCTGCGCCGCAGCGAGATACCTGGGGTCGTCGTTGTAAAAGCAATGCAGGGTGTCTGCGGAAGCGGCGGCGAGGGCCGCTGCGTTGTTCAGATCGACGATCAGGTAAGCCTGATAGGCATCAATATTGAGGCACTCTGTGGCGACTTCGGTGCTCACTGCACGCGGCTTGATGTTGCCCAAGGCTACACGCAGTTTTTCGCGGTCGCTGGTGAAATCCAGATTGTCCTGGCCCGACACGGTGAAGACGCCCACGCGATCGGAGGGCTGCAGGGAAGTGGCCACGAATCTCTGCGCGGCTATACGGCCTTGCATTAGATCGACCAAGGCGCCGTGCGCGTCATCGAAATAAAGGGCCACGAATCGGTCCGGGGTGGACGCTGCCGCTGGTGCGGATGCTCCTGCCGGCGCGGTCGCCGCGGGGTTGGCCGGGGCCGGCTCATGCTTAGTAGCGTCGACCACGTTGAAGCTGCTGATGATTTGCGGTTTGCGATTATCGAAGACCTGGAAATCGTCGCGGGTGAGCGTTCCGACCGGGTTGTTCTTGGAATCGCGGATCACCACGCGGACTAAGACCATGTTGGCCCGCACTTGGAAGGTGGGCGTGGAATCGTGCGATGTGAGTTCGGCCTGGCTGTCAGCGGATTCTGCTGGCGGGGGAGGGGAAGTGCCCGGCTGGGATGCGTTGGCGGTTGGCGGGTTTTGCGCGGCGGCTGGGGGCGCTGCTGGTGTTGAGCCCGTTGCCGCGGCGGCTCCGGAATCGGGGTGAGTTGGCGAAGCTGGATCCTGACCCAGGGTGACGGAGGCGCCGGAAATCCAAAGGATAAAGACAAGCCACAGCCCGCCGGTGAAAAGCCGGTTGGCCAGAGGTGAACAGGTGGAACGAAACGTCATCGATGTGCAGTGACTGAGACCAGAACGACCGCGATGCACGAAGTATCCGCCCGGCGATTGGCGGTGTCAACCGATGTCCCGGTAGCTGGGCCAGGGCCGGGCCACTGGCTCGGTGGTCAGGGCGCGGGGGGGTGAGTTTATGGGTGCGCACCATGTCGGCAGTGGGCTGTAAAGTCCAGTAAGCGCATATGTTATTTTAGTAGGGGGCGCAATCGGTTCCCTCGCGCGACGTCCACCTAAGGGCACTCCAAGGGGATTGAAACTGACTTCCTTCGACCTGGTCGTGATCGGCAGCGGTCCTGCGGGACAAAAGGCCGCGATCGCCGCCGCGAAAATCCGCAAACGTGTGGCGGTGGTCGACCGTCAAAGCACGCTGGGCGGAGTTTCGGTACACAACGGGACGATCCCCAGCAAAACGTTTCGCGAAGGCGTGTTGTATCTCACCGGATTCCGCGAACGAACGTTCTATGGACGGAGTTACTCGCTTAAGGAACGAATCTCGGCGCAGGATTTGAGCTTCCGAGTGCGCGCAGTGGTGGCCAAGGAAATTGAAATCATTCGCGCGCAACTGATGCGCAACGATGTGGTGGTGCTGGACGGCGCGGCGCGATTCGTTGATCCGCACACCCTGGAAATCCAGGGGATCGGCGCGCCGACCACGGTGCGGGCGCCGAACATCGTGATTGCCTGCGGCACACGGCCGTCACACAACCCGGAAATTCAGCTGGACGGAAAGTATGTGCTGGATACCGATCAGATGGTGGGCTACGGGGAAATTCCCAAGGAAGCGATCATCGTTGGCGGCGGAGTGATCGGCCTGGAATATACGTCGATGCTGGCGGCGCTGGGAGTGAAGGTGACGCTGATCGAGCAGCGGCCGGTGGTGCTCGATTTTGTGGACCGGGAAATTGTGGAAGCGCTGTGCTACCACTTGCGCGACCTGGGAACTACGTTCCGGCTGGGCGAAAAAGTGGTGTCTGTTACGGTGGACGACACGCGCAAACGAGTGGTGGCGCGGTTGGACAGCGGGAAGAGTGTTTCGGGTTCGCTGCTGCTCTATTGCGTGGGGCGCGAAGGCAACACCGATACGCTGAACCTCGCTGCGGCCGGACTCACACCGGGCGTGCGCGGCAAGCTGGAAGTGAACGAATTTTTTCAGACTGCGGTGCCGCACATTTACGCGGTCGGGGACATCGTCGGGTTCCCGGCGCTGGCCAGCACGTCTACGGAGCAAGGTCGGGCGGCGAGTTGCCACATCTTTGGTATGCCGTTCAAGTATTCGCCGGAATTCCTGCCGTACGGGATTTATACGATTCCGGAAATTTCGATGGTTGGTAAAAATGAAGAGGAATTGACCTCTGCGAAAATTCCGTACGAAACCGGCGTGGCGCGCTACGCTGAATTGGCCAAGGGGCAAATGATTGGCGACGAAACTGGGATGTTGAAACTGCTTTTTGATCCGAACACGCTGAGACTTCTGGGAGTGCATGCCATAGGGGACCGCGCGGCGGAGATCATTCACATCGGGCAAGCGGTGATCGCGCTGGGCGGGACCATGGAGTATTTGCGCGACACGGTTTTCAACTATCCGACCATGGCGGAGGCGTACAAAGTGGCCGCGCTCAACGGCATGAACAAGCTCTGAACTGCGTTTTCTGAGTTTCTCCGGTGCTGTTTCTCACATCGTTTCGAACCCTGCTTTAATTGCGAAGGCGTAGTTTCCGTGGATCCGTAGGCGCGGGCGATGAACGGGGACGGTGGAGGTCTTGACGCCCACCCTTCCCAAAAATCGGGAAGAGCGGGGCACCCGGAAAAGATAAAAGCGTAGAACCGCAAAACCGAAAAACCGTAAAACCGAAAGTCAAAACTTCGCGGTTCGAAACTCTTCCGGGCTGAATGGCGTCTATACTGTTGGCGGTTCGCGCGATTTGGGCCCGGGAAGTAATCCAACGAAAACTGGTTGCCTTCGCACACAGGAGTGGCGCTCATGTTCAAGCACGCACGTCTCGGATGTTTTTTTCTGGCGGGCCTGTTGTGCACCGGTGCAGCTTCGGCGCAACAGAGCACTGCGCCAGGCCCAACCGGTAGCCGAAAGGCTTACCTCGACGTGGTGGTGACGCCGAAGGCGGTGCCGCCGGTGGATCTGCAGCAGCAAGACTTCACGCTGCTGGATAACAAGGCGCCGCGGGCGATCACCTCGTTCGAGGCGGTGAACGGGCGCGAGGCTCCCATTGAAGTGCTGGTGGTGATTGATGCGGTGAACACCGCTTTTCGCAACGTCGGCTACGACCGCACGCAGTTGGATAATTTTCTGCGAGCCGAAGGCGGCCACCTGGCATATCCGACCGTGCTTGCGGTGTTCACCGATAAAGGCGTGAAGGCGCTGGGGGATTTTTCTACCGACGGTAACGCGCTGAGCGCCGAACTGGATGGGGACAACTCCGGGCTGCGGGTAATCGGCAACTCGGCCGGGATTTACGGCGCGACGGAACGGCTGAAACTTTCGCTCGACGCGATGGATCGACTGATTGCGAGCGAGGCGCAGCGGCCAGGACGCAAGATCATGCTGTGGCTATCTCCCGGTTGGCCGCTGCTATCCAACGTAAACATCGCGCTCGACGCGAAGCAGCAGCAACAAGCCTTCGCGAAAGTGGTGAACTTCTCGAATCAACTTCAGCGGGCGCACATCACCGTCTACAGCATCAATCCGCTGGGCACCGGGGAGTCTCTTTCCAACGCGTCTTACTATCAGGAATTCTTGAAGGGTGTGAGCAAACCTAGCCAGGTAAATTTGGGGAATCTCGGGCTGCAGGTGCTGGCCGTCCAGAGCGGCGGTCTTGCGTTTAACTCCGAAAACGATGTCTCCAGCATCATCCGGAAATGCCTGGCGGATGCGGCGCCCTATTACGAGATCTCGTTTGATATACCGGCGGCGGCGAAGCCGGACGAATATCACCATCTGGAAATCAAGCTGGACAAGCCCGGGCTAACCGCGCGCACTCGTGAAGGGTATTACGCGCAACCTTTGTCCCGCAACTGACGCGCTCGCTGGCAATTTTGCGGAACGCCAAGCGGCTGAAACTCACGGCTGGTTGGGAATTTGAATGCTTCCGTCCTCGGCTATTGGGAAGAACGGATTCCAGGCGACCTCCCAGAGAAACCCGTCGGGATCGGAGAAATATCCGGAATAGCCGCCCCAGAAGGCTTCCTGGGCGGGCTTTAGAAGTTTTGCGCCGGCGGCTACAGCGTCTTTGAGGACGGCGTCAACTTCGGCGTGACTACGGGTGTTGTGGGCTATGGATATTCCGGTGAAGCCGTGGCCATCTGGAGGAACATTCGCGTCCTCGGCAAGTTCGTGCCGCGGGTAGAGGGCGAGGGCCATACCTCCGGCCTGAAAGAAGACGATGCCTTCTCCCTGGGTGATTGCGCGGCGCCATCCGAGGCGCTCATAGAAATCGGAACTGCGCTTTAGATCCGCGACGCCAAGAGTGACTATGCTGATGCGCTGTTCCATCGGGCTCCTCCTGGAAGGGGTGACTCTACCGGCCACCTTGCTCGTTCCTTCCCTTACGGTACGCTCGCGCTTATTGACTTACCACAGTGCTGGTAATAGCATCCCGCTCTATGTCGGTCTCACCGCGCGCGCCTGGCCAAACCGTATCGCATTACAAGATTATTGAAAAGCTTGGGGGCGGGGGCATGGGTGTGGTTTACAAAGCCACCGACGACCGGCTGGGCCGCAGCGTGGCACTGAAGTTCCTCCCGGAAGACATCGCGGCGGACGCCCAGGCGGTGGAGAGGTTTCGGCGGGAAGCCCGCGCGGCCTCGGCGCTGAATCATCCGAACATCTGCACGATCCACGACGTTGGCCAACACGAAAACCAGCCGTTTCTGGTGATGGAGCTGCTCGAAGGGCAGACCCTGAAACATCTGATCGACGCGAAGCCGGTGGCGGTGGACCGGCTGCTGGAATTGGGTATTCAAATTGGAGAGGGACTGGAAGCCGCGCACTCGAAAGGCATCGTTCACCGCGACATCAAGCCGGCGAACATCTTCGTGGTCGCTCGCGGGCAAGCGAAGATCCTGGATTTTGGGCTGGCGAAGTTGGTGCAGGAAAAGCTAAGCGCCGGGGACACGGCGGGCGCTTCGGGCATGGCCACAGCGGGCGTGAGGCCGGAAGATCTGACCAGCCCGGGCAGCTCGATGGGCACGGTGGCGTATATGTCGCCGGAGCAGGCGCTGGGAAGAGACTTGGATGCGCGCAGCGACCTTTTCTCGTTCGGTGCGGTGCTGTATGAGATGGCCACGGGCGCGCCGCCGTTTGCGGGCACGACGACGGCCGCGGTGTTCGACGGGATCCTGCACGTCACACCGGAAGCGCCATCGAAGGTAAATTCGCGAGTGCCTGCGCAACTCGAGGCCATCATCTCGAAGGCACTCGAGAAAGATCCCGAGTTTCGCTATCAGACGGCGTCGGAGTTGAAGACCGATCTGCGGCGACTGAAGCGCACTTTGGAATCGTCCGGGCGAAGCGAGGGACCGCGCAGCGCGGCGGGCACTCCTGGGACAGGAGTTTCGGCGGCACCGGTTGTGACTGCTGCTCCCGCGACTGCGGAGAAGTCTGTGGCGGTGCTGTACTTCGAGAACCTGAGCGGCGCCAAAGAGGATGAGTACTTCCGCGACGGCATGACCGAAGACGTGATCACCGAGCTATCGAAGATTCGCAGCCTGCAAATATTTCCGCGGGCGACGGTGCTGCCGTTCCGTGACAAGCCGGCGACGGCGACGCAGGTGCGCGAGCAGCTTCATGCGGCGTATGTGTTGAGCGGCAGTTTGCGGCGAGCGGGGAGCCGCCTGCGCATCAACACCCAACTGGTGGATACGCGGACCGATTTTCCTCTGTGGGCGGAGCGCTACGACCGGGAGGTGAAGGACATCTTCGAGGTGCAGGACGAGATCGCGCGGAACATCGCACAGGCGTTGCGGGTGACGCTGACGTCGCAAGAACAGAAGAAAATCAGCAGCCGTCCGACGGAGAACCTGCAGGCGTATGACTGTTACTTGCGCGGGCGGAATTATACGCACCGGGAGAACCTGGAGTTCGCGCTGCAGATGTTCGAGCAGGCGGTGAAGCTGGACCCGGATTTCGCGATGGCCCATGCCGGGATCGCGAATGTGTGCGGAATGATTTTCGAGTTTCGGCGGCAGGAACAGCAATGGCTGGATAAAGGACTGGCGGCTGCGGACCGGGCGGCAGTTCTCGATCCGCAGCTTGCGGAGGTGGAGGCGGCGCGGGCGCGGCTGTTCTATAGCCAGAAAAAGCCCGACGAGGCGATCCGTTACGCGAAGCTGGCTATCGAGCGCAAACCGGATTGCGACGGCGCCTATAACGTGCTCGGACGCGCTTACTTCGCCTCGGGGCGTTTCCAGGACGCAGCGGATATCGCGGAGCGCGCGCTGGAAGCGAACGGCGACGATTACAACGTTTACGTGCCATTTGCGCTCAGCCTGGCGCGCCTGGGACAGACCGCGGCCGCGGGTCGTATTAGGGACCGCCTGATTCGCGTCCTGGAGCAGCAGTTGGAGATTGCGACGGACGATGTGCGCGCGAGGATCCTGCTGGCGGTGCAACTGGTTGCCACCGGTCGTGGGGATGACGCGCGCCGGCACCTGGAAACTGCGATCACCTTGCGGCCCAACGATTCGAGCACGCTGTACAACGCGGCTTGCTGCTATGCGGTCTTGAATGAAAAATCGCAGGCGCTCGAAACACTCAAGAAAGCCGTCCAAGCCGGTTACGCCAATATGGATTGGATCGGCAAGGACCCCGACCTGCAAATCCTCTACGACGACCCGGAATTCCTCCGGCTGGTGGGCAGATAGACCTTGGCGAAGTGTCCAGCATGCAGCGCGACGGTTCCCGAGGTTGGGCGCTTTTGCTTGTCGTGCGGCGCCAGTATGGCTGCGAGTCCGGTGTCGGACGATCCGCTGGCGACCGCGAGCATTGAACCACCCCAACTCCCCGCGCCGCCGCCGCAAAACGCTGCCGCCTCACCCATGCCGAAAGTCTCGCCGCCGGCCTCGGGCTCCCGTTCACCGAGCAGTTCGCGTCCCGCTTCTTCGTCGGGCAGCCTTTCGAGCGAGGGGCGCTTTCTGCCCGGAACTTTGCTGGCCGGGCGCTATCGCATCATCGCCCTGCTGGGCAAAGGCGGGATGGGTGAAGTCTATCGCGCGGACGACCTGACGCTGGGGCAACCGGTGGCGCTGAAATTCCTGCCGGAAGCGGCGTCGCGCGATGAAGACGCGCTGGCGCGTTTCCGCAACGAAGTGCGCACCGCCCGCCGCGTATCCAATCCCAATGTTTGCCGGGTGTACGACGTCGGCGAAATCGATGGGCAGACGTTTCTTTCGATGGAGTACATCGACGGCGAGGACCTGGCATCGCTGCTGCGCCGCATCGGCCGCCTGCCGCAAGATAAGGCGCTAGAGATTGCGCGCCAGATGTGCGCCGGGTTGGGCGCCGCGCACCACGAAGGGGTGCTGCATCGGGACCTGAAGCCGTCCAACATCATGCTCGACGGCCGCGGGCATGCGGTGATCACCGATTTTGGTTTGGCGGGTATGTCCGGGCAGATCGATGCCGGAGATTTTCGCACCGGCACGCCAACGTATATGGCACCGGAACAACTCGCGGGCCAAGACGTCACGCTCAAGAGCGACATTTATTCGCTGGGCCTGGTGCTGTACGAGATTTTCACCGGGAAGCGCGCGTTTGAGGCGACGACGCTTGCGGAACTGGTTCGGACCCGGAGTGAAGGGCCTCCGAGCAGCCCGTCGAGCCGGGTGAAAGATATCGATCCGATGGTCGAGCGGGCGATCATGCGCTGCCTGGAGCCGGACCCAGCGTCGCGACCTTCTTCTGCACTTGCGCTGGCGGCGGCTTTGCCCGGCGGTGATCCGCTAGCCGCGGCGTTGGCGGCCGGTGAGACGCCGTCACCGCAGATGGTCGCCGCGGCCGGTGAAGCTACTGGCCTGCAACCGCGCGCAGCGGTGCTGTGTTTGGCGGCGGTAATTCTGGGCATGGCGGCCTGTTTTATTCTGGGCGCGAAAGAGGATGGGCTGCAATTTTTTCCCGGGGATAAGCCGCCGGAGGTGCTGGCGGAGAAGGCGCGTGAAATCGTCAACGCGCTGGGTTACCCGTCGCAGGCAGTGGACCACGCCGGGGGCTTCATCTACGACGGCGATTACATCGACTACATCGAGGAAAAGCACGCACCCGGCGCACAATCAAATTCCATTTTCGCGCAGCGTCCGAGCGCTCTGCTGTATTGGTATCGCCTGAGCCCGCGCTACTTCGAAGTTACCGGCTTCTGGAATATGTCGCTCACCCCGGGGGTTGTTTTGCCGGACGATCCTCATTCGATTCTGTCGGGAACAATCGACGTGCAAGTGGACGCGGAAGGGCGGTTGAATTATTTCCAGGCCGTTCCTCCCGAGCAGCAGGATACTGCGTCCGCGACGACGAAGCCCCCGGACTGGAACGCGCTATTGGCCGCCGCCGGGCTGGATGCCTCGCAGTTGCAGCCGGCGGTTCCCGAATGGACTGCGCTGGTCGCGTCCGATTCCCGAGCGGCATGGACCGGAGTATGGCCCGGTTCGGGACTTCCGTTGCGAGTGGAGGCGGCCGGCTTTCAAGGGCGCCCGGTGTACTTTTCTTTGAATGGCGCATGGTCGACGCCGGAGCGGATGCGCGAGCACCAGCAAAGCAGGCTTGCGAAAGCCGGCGGCATTCTGGAAGCGACGATATTCATCGGGTTGATCGTGTTGGGGGCCTGGCGCGCCTACACCCATTTCCGCACCGGAAAAGGCGACCGTCGCGGCGCGGCGCGGCTGGCTATCGCGGTATTCGGATCGGAAATTCTTCTGGCGCTATTTCACGCGCATCTGACGCCGAGTTCCTACATGATTTATGTCCTCGTGCTCACGATCAGCACCGGTCTGTTTGTTACCGGCGTCTTCTGGACTACCTACCTGGCGCTTGAGCCGTACGTTCGCCGCCATTGGCCGCAGACCATCATTACCTGGAGCCGCCTGATCGATGGGCGATGGCGAGATCCGCTGGTTGGGCGGGATGTGCTTTTCGGAGTGATGCTGGGTGTTCTGTGGACGGTGATTTTCATGCTGGGCTATTTCGGGAGCAACCGCGCCGGAGCGTTCAACCAATTCGCGAATGCCGGTTATCTGCAGGGCTTCGCGCCGACGATTTCGACGTGCCTGGCGAATATCGTTAACTCGGTTCTGGGAACAATGATTTTCTTTTTTGCGCTGGTGCTACTGCGGGTATTGCTGAAGAATCGTTGGCTCGCGGCGGCTGCGTTCGTGTTCGTTTTTACCGCGCCCCGAGTGCTGGGCAGTTCGAACTGGCTGATTCAGGTTGCCATTTGGGGTGCGATCTACGGGATCACGGCGATTTCGGTGGTCCGGTTCGGTTTGGTGGTGCTGGCGCTGGGATCGTTTACCGCCAACCTGCTGCTTAACTTGCCGTATCCGCTGGATTCGGGCCGGTGGTATGCGGTGGATATTTACATCGTGCTGGCGGTGATGCTGGCGGTCGCCGTGTGGGGCTTTTACACTTCGCTCGGCCGCGAAACCGTGCTTAAGGCGGATTGGTTGAGTTAGGTTCTCACCAGAAGCCCCACGTGCCGGATTCGCACGCGGGGCCCGCGGCGTTCGGCGATTTACTCGACGGCCTTGGCGATGTGCAGGTTGAAGCCGGTCTTGGGCAGCAGCGAGGTCAGCTCGAAAACGCGAAAGCCATCGCCGGTGACTTCGGTTTGGCGATATAGGCCCGGCTCGCTCTCCACGGTTTGGTGGCCGCCTGCCAGGCTATCGACGAAGGCTTGCGCTGTTTTCTGGCCCGCGTCGCTCCATTTTGTGTTGGTGACTACCGCTTCCGCTGCGTAGGACCTGACCAGCTTGGGCCAGTAGCGCTGCAACAAATCGGTGCTGGCGAAGATGTCGGCCCAGACGATCTGTCCGTTCACGACCACCACCACGCCTACCGCGTTCTTGTCGCGCAGCTCGCCCATCAGGCTGCGATAACCTTCCTCGATGGGAGCGGCAACGGAGTCCACTTTCTTTGCGACAGCCGGCATGGCCATGGCGCGCGGGTAGGAGCTGGTTGCGTTGGGGGTGGGGCTGGCGTGCGCGTTGCCCCAAACACTGCCCACGGAACCGCCCGATACGCCACCCGCCACCGTGCCTGAAGCCGAGCTGGAAGGTCGGGGACTCGCCGCGATGAATGCCTGGGTCTGCGCCGAACGCACCGCCGCCCAAACCTGCTGCTGGTTCTTGTCGTTCATCGCGCGTGCGCGCACGGTGGGAGCGACCATTCCGCCGCCTCCGGCGAAGTTTACTTTTTCCTGCACCCAGCGTTCCGGCTCGACGCAGAAAACACTTAGATCGATGGGGTCGCTTTCCGGCGCCACTACGCGGTCTCTGGCGATGATGCGATCCTGTTTGCCGCCCATCACGATTTCTCCGGCGAGCAGGATCAGCGGACGCTTCGAATCGTTCAGCAGGACCAGGGTATTCACTTGCGCGCCGTCGGAGGGAAATCTGGTTTGCGGCCTCGCGCCCGGTCTGCGAACCATAGTCTTGAGGTTGCCGTATTCGCTGACCACCACTTCGCCGGATTTCAGGCCTTCGTCCAGGGTGATGAATTCCTTGGTGTCGTGAGAGCTGCCGGCGACCACCGGATAGACGCTCAAGTTTCCGTGCTTGATCGGCGGGAGCACCTTGTATTCGGAAGAGGATTGCTCCGCACTTGCGTCATCGATAGTTCCCATGCGCGCTAACATCACCGTGCCCACCGCCATCGCACTGACCAGTGCCGGGATAATCCAATCGGATTTCATCTCTCGCCTCCGCGGGTGATTTTGGGGACGCGCTACGACCTCGGCGATTGGAAATCGCGTTCGCCGGATGCGGGCGGGTACAACCCGCCGGTCCCTCTCGCCCTCTGTATCCCTGAACGTGCGGGAACATCTTTCTTGCAAGCGGGGTCGAATAAATTGTTAGGATCACGCGAATGAGCGGCGACCCCCAACCCCCGACACCTCGAACCCTGCCGATCGAGCCGCTGGCGTCGGAGCTTTACGCCAAGAGCGGGGCCGCGCGGTACGGGCTGGCGCTGGCGGAGTTCACCGCCATCCTGGGAAGGATCGCCTGCAAATACCTGCCGGACGGCGGGGATGGCGGGGATTCGACGGATCGCACCGCACTGCATGCGCTGCTGAACAGCTTGCACGTGGAGGACCTGGCGCTGGCGCGAGCGTGTGCAGCGGGAAACGACGAGGCCTGGCAGGAACTGCTGACGCGTTACCAAGAAACTCTTTCGCGAGCGGCGCTGGGAATCACGAGGGAAGAGTCGAAAGCCAGCGAGCTGACCGGTTCGGTTTACGCCGATCTGTACGGCACGCAACTGCGCGACGGCGTGCGCGTCTCGAAGCTTTCCTCGTACAACGGCCGAGGCTCGCTGGCCGGATGGTTGCGCACGATTCTCGCGCAGCAATATGTGAACCAGTACCGCGCCGGGCGGCGGCTGGTGAGCCTGGAGGAAAAGACCGAAGACGGAAAGCAATTTGCCGCGCCGGAGCCTGAGCCAGTGCTGGTGGTTGATTCGCGGCTGGACGCGGCGACCGGCGCGGCGCTCGATGCGTTGCCGCACGAAGATCGGGCGATGGTCGCCAGTTACTTCATCGACGGACTCACACTGGCGCGAGTGGCCAAATTGCTGGGAGTACACGAGTCGACGATCAGCCGGCGCCTGGACCAGGTGGTCCGGGGATTGCGCCGCGATATTCTGGCGCGGCTGGAGCGGAGCGGCATGAGCGCGCGGCAGGCCGAAGAAGCACTGGACGTGGATGTGCGCGACCTTACACTGGATATTCGCCGGCACCTGACGCAAGATTCCGCTAGTGGCCCGTTCTACGAACAAGAAGATGGCCATGCGCAACGACGGAGAAAACCGAACTAAGATGGAACGACTTCCTCCCATCGCGCGCGCGCATCTCCAGCGGCAGCCCACTTCCGATCATCCGGACGCGGATTTGCTGACTTCGTTCGCGGAGCAATCGCTGCCGGCGCACGAACGGCAGCAAGTGCTGGAGCATCTTTCCCGCTGCGCGCAATGCCGCGAAGTTGCCGTCCTGGCCGGGGCCGAACCGGAGGACGCCGCGCTGCGCGAGCCGGAATATGAATTGGTAGCCGCGGCGGCTCCAGCAGCAGACCCAGCCGCGTCTCCAGCCACGGTGCCTGCTCCGGTCCGCCATGCGCGGGCGAAAGCGCCGGCGCCGACGCGACGTTTGTGGTTGAGCGGTGCGCCGGTGCGCTGGCTTGCGCTGGCTGCGTGTGTGGCGATCTGCGCAACGGTGGTGGTTCGCTATCCCACGCTGTGGCGCGGCAAGCCCAAGGCGGAGCCCACGACGAAAAATATCCCGCTGGATCAGCTGGCCGCTGACCGACCGGTGAACGACGCGTCCGATCGGTTTGCTCCTGCCAACGTGCCTCCTGTTGAGAAGAAAGTGGCGAGCGGTGCGAAGCCTGAGCCGGTTGCGCGACCGTCGTCAGCCGCTCCCAAGACTACCCAGATCACGCCAGCTGTGCCATCGGCCGCGCCCGCATCGGATCGCGGCCCACAACTAGCCAAGAAAGTAGACGCGCCGCGGGCGATCTTTACGCCCAGGCTCGCGGCACCGTCGGCCGCTGCGCCAGTGGGCGCGATCCAGACGCCTGAAGGCCAAGCCGGACGCGCCGGCAGCGGAACGGCACGGGCGGCAACCCGTGCGGCACCGAGCGGGATGATCGGCGGAACGATCGCGAGCTCTGCGGCACGGGCGGAACAGCATGGAAGGGCCGGCTACGGCCTGGCGCAGCGCGCGCCACAAGAATCTGCACGAGCGGCTGCCAATGCAGGAGCCGTCCAGACGCAATGGAGTTTGTCGGAGGACGGCCTTCCGCAACGCTCGGACGATTCCGGCCATACGTGGCAAAAATTTAGGGTCGACGCCAGCGCGCAATTCCGCGCGCTGTATGGCGACCGGCAGGAAGTGTGGGTGGGAGGCGCCGCGGGGATTCTTTACCACTCCTCGGATGCCGGCGGGCATTGGACGCGAGTGCTTCCCACTGACGGCGACGCCAAGCTATCCGCGGATATCACTCGCATCGATTTCACGAGCGTGCTGCGCGGCGACATTACGAGCGCCAAAGGCGAAATCTGGAGCACGTACGACGGCGGTACGACCTGGGTGCAGCACTGAGGTGTTTTGACTGTGGCGTCGATATTCGAAAACGCCAGCGCCGCTCAGCGTTTTTGAAACAGTAACGGAGCGAATTCCGCTAGATTGCGGCGCCACACCGGCCACTCGTGGGCACCGTCCGTTTCTACCCAGCGCACGGAAAATCCCTGGGCCTGCAGCGCATCGCGCAATTTCTCGCTCCTTGGGAGCAGTTCGTCATCCTTTCCGCCGGAAACCCACAATAGGCGCAGCGATGCGCGGTCTTTGGCATCGAAGGTGGAACCCTTGGCCTGGCTGCCGGCGGGCTGGTGGTCGTCCTCGAGGCAGCATTGGCTGAACGCGCCGATCCAAGCGAAGCGATCGAGTGCGGACAGTCCGACGTATGCGGCTTCGCCCCCGCCCATCGACAGTCCGGCAATCGCTCGGGAATTTCGGTCGCGCGCGGCGCGGTAATTCAACTCGACCGCTGGAATCACCTCGGCCACGAGAGAGTCGCGAAATTTCGTTACGTTCTGGTCGCGCAAAGTGGAATCGCGAAAGCGAGGTGCGCCGGGCTTCAGCATTTCCGGGGCGCCGTACCCGAGAGGCATCACCACGATCATGGGCTGGGCCTTGCTTTGCGCGATCAGGTTATCGAGGATGACGTTGGCGCGGCCGATGCTCACCCAACTGTCGGCGGTCTGGCCGAAACCGTGGAGCAAGTACAAGACGGGAAAGCTTTTTTTGCCGCGGGAATCGTAGCCGGGCGGCGTGTAGACGAAAAAATCGCGGTCGTCGCCGATCACGTGGGAACGGTAGAAATGATGATGCACCACGCCGTGGGGTACATCGTTGATTTCCCATGGCAGCGCCGGCGGGCCGGGAACGTGAACCACACTTTCTGAAATGAGGAAGTTCGGTATCACCGAGGGATTGGATGGATCTGCTTCCCTGACGCCGTCGGCCACAAAAATGTAACTGTAGAAGTCCGGCTGCAGCGCAGCGGTGGCCACGCTCCACACGCCCTGATCGTCTTTTTGCATCGCGAGCGGATCTTTGCGTCCCTCGATGCGCACGGTTACTTCCTTGGTGTTGGGAGCGTGCAAGCGAAACGTGACGCGATTGTCGGAGCTAACCTCGGGAGAAATGACCGGCGCTGGCGGAATCTGCTGCGCGCGAAAAGGTATCGAAGGCACAAGGCCCAGGAAGCCGAACAGCACAATCGCCAGCGAGCGCGATGCCAGCGGGCCGCGATTTCGCAAATGTTCTCCGGTCAAGGTTTCGGTCCTCGGCGATCGACGCGGTTAGCGTGCTTGAAACAGCAATGGGGCAAATTCCGAGAGGTTGCGCCGCCACACTGGCCATTCGTGCCCGCCTTCGGTTTCGATCCAGCGGACGGAAAATCCCTGCGACTGCAGCCAATCGCGCAGTTGCTGGTCCTTCGGGAACAGACCGTCGTCCTTGCCGCACGAAATCCACAACAACCGCAGCGATGCGCTGGCCTTCCGATCAAGATTGGGGAAATTCGCCTTGACGTCGTCATCCAGGCCGCCTGCACTGAACGCACCGACCCAGGCGAATCGATCGAGGGCATTCAGTCCGACAAACGAAGCTTCCGCTCCGCCCATCGAGAGTCCCGCAATGGCCCGCGAATTCCGGTCCTGCGCCACGTGGTAATTGAGCTCCACCGCCGGCATTACTTCCGCGAAGAGCGCGTCGCGGAATTTGGTCATGTTCCGCACTCGCAACTCTTGATCGCGAAAGCCGCTCCTCCCGCGTTGCAGGATTTCCGGCGCGCCGTATCCCAGGGTCATCACGACCAGCATGGGCTTGGCTTTGCCTCGCGCGATCAGGTTATCCAGGATCACGTTGGCCCGGCCGACGGCGGTCCAGCCGTCCGCGCTGTCGCTAAAGCCGTGCAACAAGTACAGCACCGGGTAGACTTTCTTGCCTCGCGGGTCGTAGCCCGGCGGCGTGTAAACGTAGAAATCGCGTTGGTCGCCGATGATGTGCGAACTGTAAAAATGATGATGGACCACGCCGTGCGGCACGTCGTTCATTTCCCACGGCAACGAGGCGGGGCCTGGCACGTGGGCGATGCTTCCGGGGGACAGCAGGTTGGGCTTGGCTAACGGATTGGACGGATCGGCTTCGTCGACGCCGTCGGCGATGAACGAGTAGCCGTAAAAATTCGGATCCAGGGCGCCGGTGGAGACGCTCCACACGCCCTGATCGTTTATCAGCATGGGCAGCGGGTCTTTTGTTCCTTCGACGCGGACCAGCACTTCCTTGGCATTGGGATCGCGCAAGCGGAAGGTAATGTGGTTGTCGGAACTGACCTCGGGAGAAATGACCGGCGCGGGCGGATTTTGCTGCGCCAAGAGCGGGATCGAAATCGAGAGTGCGATACCCACGATGCCGAACAGGAGAACAGCCAGGATGCGCGATACGAGGGCGATGCGATGTTGCGAGGCTGCTCCGGTGATGATCACAAATCCTCCTCGACAAAAATACTCTGCGGAAGCCTACGCTGGTTGAGGCGGGCGGCGCAAGACGCGCGTGGCCAGTTAGTCCGGCCGTGGGGTTGGTGAGGATTCGGTGAAACGCGAGGGTTGGTACCCTTGCAAAGCGGAGTATTCTTCATTACGGTAATCGCATGACCGCTTCATTGCTCGATATCGATCCTGGCCCGCAGTGCCCTGAAATCGTGCGGATGATCGTAGAAATTCCGAAAAATTCCGGGCACAAGTACGAATACGATAGGGAACTCGGCGTGTTTCGTCTGGACCGTGCGCTGTATTCGCCGATGCACTATCCGGGCGACTACGGTTTCGTGCCCGGCACGATGGCGGAAGATGGCGATCCGATGGACGTGCTGGTGTGGGTGGAGAATCCGAGCTTCACCGGGTGCCTGCTGGAAGTGCGGCCGGTGGGGTTGCTGCGAATGGTGGATCAGGATGAGCCGGACACCAAAATACTCGCGGTGCCGGATCGCGATCCGCGTTTCACGGAAATACACTCGATCGACCAGGTGTTCCCGCACGTGCTGCAGGAAATCGTGCACTTCTTCACCATCTACAAGGAGCTGGAAGGAAAAAAGACGGTGATCAAGGGTTGGCTAGGCCCGCGGGAAACCCGCCAAGCAATTCTGGACAGCCGCACCCGGTACCTGAAGAAAAAGAAACCGCGCCGCAAATCAAAATAAATCGAATTACGGCTTGTTATTGCGCCTTCGCGCCGGCGTTCTCAGCGCCGCGCATTGAATCAAGGCGAATCACAGCCAGGGTGCTCGATGCCTTGGCGACCATGACGCGGGCGCCGCTATCCTCGACGCTTACGGCAGCCTCAACGAACACCAGATTTCGCCCGGTGCGCAGCACTTCTGCGCGGCAGACCAGAATCGAACCGGAAGCCGGCCGCAAGAACGAAATCTTGATCTCCACAGCGATCACGTCTTTATCTGCGGGCACGGTGGACGCCGCGGCTCCCCCGCAAGTGTGATCGGCAAGGGTCATCAGCACGCCGCCATGAACGAAGCCGTGCTGTTGCTGGAGCGCGGGAGTTGCCTTAACGGCGGTCTCGCACCACGCGAAACCGAAGGAAACCAATTCGATCCCGAGGGAATGGATGAATTTCGCGTTCTCGAAAATCCGTTCTACCAGGGGTTGATTCGCGTCGGTCATGTTCGGTGAAGCTCCGTGTCGGTGCGATGGGAACTCAGGCGACGAGTTCCCAAATTCGCGCGAGATGATGATCGTCGTGTTCGGCGACAAAATACAAGTGGTCAACCAGGCGCATCGGGGTCTTCAGGCGCGGGTGGGGAATGGCTCGAGCGAATAGTGATGGGTCGAGTTGGTTGAGGTGTTGCAGCAAATTATCTCTAGCCGCGCGGAACTCGGTAAGAATCGGTTCCAGGGCGTGGGCGTTGTGTTCCGCTTCGTCGGTTTTCCGATTCCGCAAGTCTGCCACAGTCAGTTGGCCGCTGGCCGCGACGTAATCGTCGACGCGAGCCAGCCATAGCGATTCCAGGTCGAGCAAGTGACCAGCGTGTTCCTGCGCCGACCACTTTTCTTGCGCTTTGCGAATCAGGATTTCGTGAGAACGGCCACGAAGCGCCTCTTCCAATCTGGCCGGAGTGCCGCGCAGACGTGCGCAAAGATTGGGAAGCAGGGCGACCGGAAACGAAAACTCAAACTTGCGTTCAAACCAAACTGGCACCTGGCTCATGGATTCCTCCCGCGACAACGGCGACAGGGGGATTGGATGTTTTGAACTCGTTCTTCGGTTCGATGGTTTTGTTTTTTTCGGGGACTGGGGGGCATGCTCCCGCGGATTCTCTGGGCAGGGACCCTGGCGGGATCAAGGCAGGTCTCTCTTGCATTTCCCGCGTGCGCGCCGCAACATGACGCTTCATTTCTGCGATGCACTGGAGCGGAACAATCCGATGATCCGAACGTTGAAACTCTTCGCTGCAGGTTTTTTGCTCGCATTGTTGGTTGCCGCGTCGGTAGCACATACGCAGACCGCCGACAAGCCGTCCACGCCAGCAGCCAATCCTGACGCTGACTCAGCCGCTAATCCGCCAGCGCCGGCCCCTGAGCCGGCACCAGCTCCCGCGCCCCAGATCTCCGCTCCGGTTCAAAACGCGATGCACGCCATGTTCGATGTTCGCGAGTTCCGCCAGGTGGCCATCTCGCCGGACGCGAAGCATGTTGCGTGGGTCGAGTCGCTTCCCGGAAAGAACGGCGCGCTATCTCCCAATTTTGCGATCTACGTCGCGAACACCGAAAACGCCGCAGCCCCCCGGCGCGTTTCCGCAGGAACCGGGGATGCCGCCGAGCACGACGTAGCCTGGTCGCCGGACAGCACCCGCCTGGCGTTCTTGTCGGATTCCGGCTCGCCCGGACAACTGCAACTCTGCGTCGCGGTGGTGGCCCGTCCGCCCGCTCCGAAAGCCGCGGCCGGCGCTCGTCATAGCAGGGCCAAGGCGCCGGTGGTTGCGGGAGTGCCCGATCCGCCCCTCGCCCCGGCTCCGGCCCCAGCTTCCGCCGCGCTTCTGCCCGTCCCGATGATCCGCCGCATGAGCAAGCTTAAGGGCTTCCTGGCGACGCCCAAATGGTCGCCCGACGGCAAGACCATCGCGCTGCTCTTTACCCAGAACGCCACGCGTGCCGCCAGCCCGCTGGTGGCCGAATCTCCGGCAGTGGGAGTAATCGCGGACGATATCCATGAGCAACGGCTCACGCTGATCGACGAAAAGACCGGTGCAGTGCGCCAGCTTTCTCCGCTGGATCTCAACGTCTACGAATACGATTGGTCGCCGGACGGCGGACAATTGGTGGTCACCGCCGCGCACGGCGCCGGCGACGATAACTGGTACATCGCGCAACTGGCCATCGTCGATATCGCCACCGCTGCCACCGAAACCATCTTGAAGCCGCCTATGCAGATTGCATACCCGCGGTGGTCGCCCGACGGATCGACGATCGCTTTTATCGGTGGACTGATGAGCGATGAAGGTTCGGTGGGCGGCGATATCTACACGGTGCCCGCCGCTGGCGGTGAAGCGAAAGATGTTTCCCCGAATGCTACCGTGACGCCCAGCTCTTTTTACTGGCAACCCGATTCCAAAACGATTCTGTTCAGCGCCTTCACTAATGGCCAAACTGGCGTCGGCTCACTCGATCTCGCCAGCGGACAAATTCATCCGCTCTGGGAAGGCGCGGAGACCGTATCGTCGGAAGAATTCGGCCTGGGCTTCTCGCTGGCGGCCGACGGCGAGTCCACCGCCATCGTTCGCCAATCGTTCCAGCATCCGCCGGAGGTCTGGGTGGGACACGTCGGCGGGTGGAAGCAGATTACCCACCGCAATGAAAAGGTTGAATCCGCATGGGGGACAGCGGAAAGCCTTAACTGGACCAGCGACAACTACAGCATTCAAGGCTGGCTCATTTATCCGGACGACTACGATTCGTCGAAGATATATCCCCTGGTGGTGGTCCCGCACGGCGGTCCCGCTGCGGCGGTCACCCCGAGTTGGCCGGGGCGCACGCGCTACTTTTCCGCGTTGCCTGCAGTCGGCTATTTTGTCCTGGAACCAAATCCTCGCGGCAGTTACGGACAGGGAGAAGCCTTCACGCGCGCCAATGTGAAGGATTTCGGCTACGGAGACTTCCGCGACATCATGGCGGGAATCGACGCGGCGGCGAAAGCGGCCACCATCGACTCCAACCGCATCGGCATAACCGGCTGGAGCTACGGCGGTTACATGACCATGTGGGCGGTGACCCAGACCAATCGCTTCCGCGCCGCCGTAGCTGGCGCCGGCCTCGCCAATTTACAGAGCTACTATGGCGAGAATGGCATCGACCAGTGGATGATTCCTTACTTTGGCGCTTCGGTATACGATGACCCCGGCGTCTACGCCCGCAGCTCGCCGATCACCTTCATCCAAAAGGCCCGCACCCCCACGCTGGTGGTAGTCGGGGAACGGGATGGGGAATGCCCGACTCCGCAATCCTACGAATTCTGGCACGCGCTAAAATCGGGGAACGTGCCGACCGAGTTGGTGGTGTACGCCAACGAAGGGCATCATTTCGTGGATCCGGCGCATAGCCGGGATGTGATTGAGCGGACGATATCGTGGTTCCAGCGATTCCTGTAACTAAAGCAGTATCAATGGAATACATTAATATTCGCCAACAATCACGGGTACCGATTTCCCTGCAGGTCTTGCCAATTTGGCCGACATACCTAATGAGACTGATGCCCACGATGGACGATACTAGCCTGAAGCACAGTCGGCAGTTCAGCCAATGGTTCCACCATTGGTCGATAGGTACAGGTCGCTTCCATGGCCACAATCTGGACCAAAGACCACTACCCCGCCACACCTCCTAGCGATAGTATCCCGGCAGCTTATCCATCCCTGCTGTCTCAATTAGATCGCGAAGGAGGTTCGAGGATGTCGCACTGGATTGGTACCATGTCCCCAGCTGATGCAGGCATGAACGAATTCAAAGAGTGCATGCGGCGCTTACGCGATGGGTATCCCGGTGAGGCGCTTTCGCATGTTCGCCGCGCTCTGGGCGCCGCCCCCAAGAACCCATTCTATTTGTCGTATGCAGGTTTGCTGGCAGCCACCGCGGAAAAGCGATTCGCGGACGGTGAGGTGCTATGCCGGGAAGCGCTGGGGGTGAAGTCCAACCACGCCCAGCTTTATCTCAACCTCGCAGAGGTCTACTACCAGTGCGGACGCACCAGCGACGCCATCAACATCCTTGAAAAAGGCATGGTGTCTTCCGGCCGGGATTTCCGAATTCGCCGCGCGCTCGAAAAGATCGGCTGCCGGCGCAGTCCGGTGCTCGGTTTCCTTCACCGTGAGCACCCAGTCAATCGTACGCTCGGCCGCGTCCGCCACGCCCTAACCGGCCCTGGCCGCGCCCACTGATTCCCGCCCTGGCGAAGCTTGGTTTTGCGGGGGCCCCACTCTTTCCATCTTGCCGGTAGGGGCAGGACTGGGAAGAGTGGGGCCGCACTTCGCAGCAAGGCAACACCACCCTGCTGCAAAGTCTGTGCGGATCTGAAAACTCTCGCGTAATCCTTCCTCCGTCCATTCCTTGATTTTCAATCTGGCGTCGATGATCGGCCTGATTCCCGGCTATAATCCGTGCTCGGCTTTTTTGACTGTTTCGTAATTATTCGGAGTCTGGGGGATTCATGGGAAAGTCGCGTGTTCTCGCCGGGATTTTGACGTTCAGCGTGCTGTTGCTTCCGCTCAACGCGCAAGACTTGCCCTTTTCGGGTTACTCGAATGATGGGACTCGCGCCGAACGTCAGTGGGAGGACAAGTTCCGGGCCATTCCCTCGCCCGACCGGATGCGCGACGCCATGCAGTTGCTTTCCGCGCGTCCCCATAACGTGGGAACGGCTTATGATAAGCAGAACGCCGAATGGATTGCAGCTCGCCTGACGGAATATGGATTCCAAACGCAGATCGAAACATTCGACGTGCTGTATCCCACGCCGAAGGAAGTGGCGGTCGAATTGGTGGCTCCCACCAAGTTTCAGGCCAAGCTGCAGGAACCGGCGATCCAGGAGGATCCCACTTCGAACCAGCAGTCCGAGCAGCTTCCTCCCTACCACATCTACTCGATTGACGGCGACGTAACCGCGCCGCTCGTTTACGTCAACCACGGAGTGCCTGGGGACTACGAAGAACTGGCGCGCCACGGTATCTCGGTGCAAGGCGCCATCGTGATCGCGCGCTACGGCGGATCGTGGCGCGGCATCAAGCCCAAAGTGGCCGCCGAACATGGCGCGGTGGGCTGCATTATTTATTCCGACCCGCACGAGGACGGCTACTTCGCTGGTGACACTTATCCCGCTGGCGCGTGGCGCCCAAAGGATGGGGTGCAGCGAGGCAGTGTGGAGGATCTGCCGCTGTATCCGGGCGATCCGCTCACTCCTGGGGTGGGCGCAAAGCCCGGCGTGAAGCGCCTGGCGATCGGCGATGCTGCCACCATCACCAAGATTCCGGTGCTGCCGATTTCTTATGGCGATGCCGAGCCGCTGCTCCAAGCGATTGGCGGTGCGGTGGCGCCGGAAGCGTGGCGCGGCGCGCTGGGATTCACTTACCACATGGGCCCCGGTCCCGCGAAAGTCCACCTGAAGGTGAAATCGAATTGGGACACGAAAACGATTTACGACGTGATCGGACGAATTCCCGGCGCGCAGTATCCCGACGAATGGATTATTCGCGGCAACCACCACGATGCCTGGGTTAACGGCGCGCAGGATCCGCTATCCGGGCAGGTGGCGCTGCTGGAGGAGGCGCGCGCCTTCGGCGAATTACTGAAGACCGGATGGCGGCCGAAGCGCACGATTATTTACGCGGCGTGGGATGGGGAAGAGGCGGCACTGCTGGGTTCGACGGAATGGGTGGAGGAACACGCGCAGGAGCTGGACCAGAAGGCGGACGTCTACATCAATTCGGACGTAGTAGCGCGGGGCTTCTTATCGATGGGCGGATCGCACACGCTGGAGAAATTCATCAACGACGTTACTCGGGGCATCGATGATCCCGAAAAGCACATTTCCATCTGGAAGCGTTCGCAACTGGAGTCTATTGCCGAGCCGTCCGCAACCCAGGATCGGGCCGAAGCTCGCGAGCGTCCCGACCTGCGCATCAAGCCGCTGGGTTCCGGCTCGGACTTCACGCCGTTCTTGCAGCATCTGGGAATTGCTTCGCTGGACCTGGGATTTGGCGGAGAAGAAAACGGCGGAGTGTATCACTCGGCGTACGATGATTTTTATTGGTTCACGCATTTCTCGGATACCAACTTTCAGTACTGCCACGCTATGGCGCAAACCGCGGGGAGCGCGGTGATGCGTCTGGCGGATGCCGATTTGCTGCCCCTGGAATTTGGAGATTTCGCGGAGACCATCCAGAAGTACGTGCACGAGCTGGAGGCGCTGGCGAATACCGAGCGGGACGACATCGTCGAGCGCAATCGCGAGATCGGAGAAGGCATGTTCGATGCCACCTCCGATCCGCGAGAGAAATACGTCGCGCCGACGGCCGAGGCCGTCCCGCCGTACTTGAA
The DNA here is from genome assembly GCA_963725655.1 of uncultured Acidobacteriota bacterium. GTDB lineage: Bacteria > Acidobacteriota > Terriglobia > Acidiferrales > UBA7541 > CAVRXT01. The sequence goes on from CAVRYY010000003.1 coordinate 853,120, forward strand.
CCTCACGCCGTTAGAAAACTCCGCGGCGTTACTCACGCACAGCGCCGATCGCTACGCCAAGGCGTGGGTGAAATCGGGAGCGGCCCGCGGCGAGACGCCCAACCCGGAAGTTGCCGCGGAAGTGAATCGTTTGCTGCGCCAGAGTGAGAGGAAACTGCTGTCCGCGGGCGGCTTGCCCGGCCGGCCGTGGTACAAGCATGAGATCTACGCGCCCGGGTTTTACACCGGCTACGCGGTGAAGACGCTGCCCGCAGTGCGAGAGGCGATCGAACAGAAAAAGTGGGGCGAGGTGGACGCGGACGTCTCGACCGTGGCGCAAGTTCTGGCGGATGAAGCCGCGCTGATCGATGCTGCGGCCGCCAAACTAGCGCCGTCCAAGCCCTAGCGAAGTGTCGCGGAAGCGGCGGGATGGCGACCTAAGCCGGCCCGAGCGGCAGAAAATACTGGGTGCCTTTCACCGGTTGCTGCAAACGCCGCAGCAATTCCTGCAGGTCTTCGTTGCGCTCGACGAAATCGATTTCCGAAGTGTCCACCACCAACAGGTTGGAAGCGGAATAGCGGAAGAAGAAATGTTCATAGGCTCGCGCCACTTCTTCCAGGTATTCGAGGGAAAGCTGCTTCTCGGATGGTTCGCCTTTCTTTGATACGCGCTTGCGGAGCACTTCCGGCTTCGCTTGGAGGTAAATTACCAGGTCGGGAACAGGAATCGTCGCCGACATCATCGCGAAATATCGCTCGTAGAGCTTCAGCTCTTCGTTGTCCAGATTGACGTAGGCAAAGATTTTGTCCTTCTCAAATAGGAAATCGCCGATCACTGGTCCGGGAATCTCGTTCAAACGCAGCTCGGCCAGGCGGCGGTGGCGTTCGTGCAGGAAGTACATCTGTGCTTTGAATGCCGCGCCGGGCTTTTCCTCGTAAAATTCGCCCAGGTACGGATTATCCTCGGCATCGAAAATGCGCCGAGCGTGCAGCCGTTCGGCGAGCACCCGCGCCAAAGTGGATTTGCCAACGCGAATGGGTCCTTCCACCACAATGTACGCCGGAGGTTTGATCACTAAGCCGCTCATGGCGCAGGATTATAACAGACCGAATCGGCGGGGCCGAAGTTCCGGGCCGGTACGCCCGAATGAAATTGGATCCGGGCGGAGCAGTTCCAAACCGCAACAGCGCCGCTCGTTACCATAGACAAAGCTCGCTCGCGTCGGGGATAATCCCTTCTGAACCAATATCATTCCCGCTGCCACCCGAAGGAGGCACGATGAGCTTGACGCCCGCACCCGACCCCAAACCACTGCCGGATTTGCCCGCCGATCCGGGAGCGCTGCCGCGCTGGGTCAGCATTACATTTGTGGTTGCTTTTATTCTAGTCGGCTATCTTCTCGTCTCCGGATATTACGAACGGCAGTCGGTGCAAACGCAATTCGATAAGTCCAGTGCGCAGGTTCAGTCCCTTGCGGCGCAGCTCGATAAGGCCAATACCAATCTGAGCGGGCTACGCGGCGAGCTGGACCTCACCTCGAAGAAACTCGGGCTAACCCAGGATGAGCTGGCCCACGCACGCAGCGTGGCCGAAAGCACCGCCAAGCAACAGAAGAAGAGCGAAGACCAATTCCGCACGCAGATCGGGCAGGTGCAACAGGATACTTCCGCGAAGTTCGGCGAAGTGGCTACCGAACTGAACGGCACCAAGAGCGACGTGGACGCCACGAAGAAAGACCTCGCCGATACCAAGGCGAAATTGATGTCCACGGTTGGCGATCTGGGCGTGCAGAGCGGCTTGATTGCGCGCAACCACGAAGACGTGGAAACGCTGAAGCGCCTGGGCGAACGAAATATCTATGAATTCAATATCACCAAAGCGAAAGAGGCGAGTAAGGTGGGCCCGGTTTCGATCACCTTGCGCAAGGTGGACGTGAAGAAATACAAATTCACCGTGGGCGTGATGGCCGACGACAAGAATATCGAGAAGAAAGACAAGACCGTCGGCGAGCCGGTACAGTTTTACGTCCGCGGCGCTCGCGCTCCGTACGAACTGGTGGTCTTCGACGTGGGCAAAGATAAGATCAGCGGCTACCTGAGCACGCCCAAGGATGCGGCTGCGGCGCCTCCGGCTGCGGGAACCCCCCAGTAAGACCCAATCGTAAGATGGATTGCGTGCCTCGCCGTTCGAGCCGGCTGATCGCAGTGATCGCGTTGGCCGCAGCCGGCGGGGCGCTTGCTGCGCTCGCTGCGCGCTCCCAAGAAACGCACCCTCCCGCCGGAGCGGTCATTGAGGTCCGCGCCGATTTGGTCCGCGTGCCGGTGAGTGTGACCGGAAAAGACTCCGCGCTAGTCGGCGATCTGCACGTAACGAACTTCCGCGTCCTCGAGGACGGGAACCCGGTACCGGTGAAATTCTTTGCGCCGGCGGATGCACCTGCGCAAGTGCTAGTGCTGGTGGAAACCGGGCCCGCGGTGTATTTGATCGAGCGGGAGCATCTCATCGCCGCATATTCCCTGCTCGGGGGCCTGGCCCCCAGCGATCAAGTAGCGCTGGCCACCTACGATCAGTCCGCGCGGTTGCTGCTGCCGTTCACCACCGACAAGATCATGCTCGCGCGCGCCATGGGCGGACTCGAATACACGCTCGGAATGGCCAACCTGGATTTCTACGATTCCGTGGCTGCTTCTCTCGACTCGCTGGCTGCGTTGCCGGGCAAGCGCGCGATGGTGGTGCTCTCCACCGGACTGGACTCCACGTCGGAAGATCGATGGAACGCGCTGGAGGCCAAGCTCCGTGCCAGCGACGTCACCATTTTCCTCGTCGCGCTCGGTGGCTCGCTGCGCGATACGGACTCCTATCAGAAAAGCTCCGGTAACAAGAAGCCGAAAAAGCATTCTGGCGCCGCCGCGGTTAGCGGTGCGCCAACACCGACGACACAGCCAGCACCGGAATTGAGTTTCCAGCGCGCCACGCAGGCGCTTCAGATGATTGCCCAGCTCACCGGTGGACAGGCCTACCTGCCGTCGTCGCCGGACGATTTCGTTGCGATCTATAAGCAAATCGCCGCCATTCTGCGGCATCAGTATTTGCTGGCGTTTCAGCCCTCCGCTCACGATGGCCGCTTCCATACCATTGAAGTTCAAGTCCTCGATTCGAATAGCGCGTCCGCGCCTGCCACGGTGCGGCAGGGCTATCGCGTGTACGCCCGCCAAGGCTATCTAGCGCCGGCGTTGTAGCGCGTGTTTCCGGTTGGCTCGCCGCGGCTCGCTATATATAGTGGATTGGAACCAAACAGCGAAATTGTAGTGGGGGATAAATGCGAATCGATCGTAGCCGCGGCTGGACTTGCGCCGCACTGATTTCACTTGCAGCACTGCTGGCCGCCATTCCGAGCATCGGATTCGGACCGTCGAGCACCGCTCCTGCCAGCACCGCGCCCGCCGCGCAGGATGCCGGCACCCCGCCGCCCGCTAGTGCTGCGGGACAGAGCGCGCTGCCGACTCTACCGTTCATTGTGTTCGATGGAGGAGGCAACGTCGCGCAGGTCCCATTCGAATTTTCCGGCAGTGAGATTCTGATGCCGATTCACGTCAACCGCACGCAACCCTCGCTATTTATTGTGGACTCGCGCGAGAAGCCATCCGCAATTGATTCCGAGTACGCCGCCGAACTTCATTTGATCGATGCGTCGCCAACGCCCGGCAGTAGCGACGCCACGCTTCCTAAACCCGTGCTGCGCATGCCCGGCCTGCAATTGGTTCCCCGGAGCCTGGACCTGACGTCCTTGCGTGGGATTTCGGCACAGCAAGGCCGGCCGATCAACGGCATGGTGGGTACGGACATCCTGAATCTGTTTGTGGTGGAATTGAATTACGACCGCTCGACCATTCAACTTCACGATCCCGCTACTTATCAATATGACGGCAAAGGAACCTCGCTTCCGCTTACGTACATCGATAATTTTCCGACCATTAAAGCTACGGCAACGGTTTCCGGCAGAAATCACGAACAGACTTTTTTGATCGACACCGGCTTCGGCGGAGCGGTGCTTTTCTGGAAGCACCCCGGCCCTCGCAACGTGCAGCTGTATCGTCACGTTCGGACGCGGCCGTCGACGATTCCTCTGCCCGATGGCAGTGGTCCGAGCGCGCTGCAGGGCCGAATCAAGCTGCTCAAGATCGGGCCGTACCCGTTTGAGAAGCCGATCGGCGATTTTTCCCTCACCGACGCTGGGGTGGGCGGGCATCCGGAAATCGTGGGCGCTATCGGCAACGAAATTTTGCGCCGGTTTGTGGTGATTTTCGATTTGCCGCATCATCGCCTGATTCTTGAGCCCGGGCGGCAATTGAAGCAGGACGTGGAAACCGACATGAGTGGAATGAGTTTGATCGGAGAAGGGCCCAGCGATCGCACCATTCGCGTAGTGGCGGTACAGGACCACACGCCGGCGCACGGCGCAGGGATTCAGAAGGGCGACGTGATTGTGGGCGTGGAGACCCAGCCCGCGGTGGAATTGCGGCTGGGCGAACTGCGCAGCCTGCTGGCGCAACCGGTGCGGCAATGCCGGTTTACCCTGGACCGCAACGGCAAATCCATCGAAGTGAAATTCCTAACCCGCCGATTGCTCTGAGTCCTGCGCCGCGCCAGGGTGAAGTATGGAACCCCGGTCGGAGGTCATTTCGGAGGACGCCTTATGGAGAGCCATGATCACGCGCAAGAAAAAGATCAAGATTTTTGAGGATTTGATGGACGGCGCTCAGGACGCGATCAGATTCCGAACTGGCAAGGCGACGAAGTTGCGAGTGACCGCAGTGGTTTCTTCTCTTAGTCGAAAGCCTTCCCAGAGCAAGAAGATTCGAGTAAGTCCGCGGTAAAAGAAGGCTCATCAGCCCATTCTGTGAGCCTCCCGAATGGAATCGACGAATGTTAGAACGCTGCGGCACCGGCTTCCGCTACGGCGTGGTCCTGATCGCCGGAACCGCCGCTGACGCCGATTGCGCCCACTACTTTGCCGTTCTTCTTGAGCGGGATGCCGCCGGCGAAAATCATGATCTTTCCGTTATTGGATGCGTGAATCCCGAAAAACTGGTTGCCGGACTGGGAGTGGGGCGCCAAGTCTTTAGTGGCGATGTCAAAGGCGCGCGACGTAAAGGCTTTCTTGATCGAAATATCGATGCTGCCTATCCAGGCATTGTCCATCCGGACGTGCGATACCAGGTTTCCGCCTTCGTCAGCCACCGCGATGTTCATCGGTTGCCCAATTTCCGTGGCCTTTTTTTCGGCCGCTGCAATCACTCGGCGTGCGTCTTCCAGTGTCATTCTTGTCTCCCGTGGGATTTAGGTTAGGTTCGGTGTTCTGCAAAAAATCGCAAAATACAGCAGTTGTTTCACACACTCGCTATTCGAAGGCCTGCATGGTTTTCGCCATGTGCCGCAACTTGGCGTCGACCAAGCCAAAAACGCTCGCTGGGTCATACTTTCCGTGCTCATCCCGCTCGCCGGCGCTCACTCCGGTGAGCAGCTCGATGCCTTCCGCGACGCTGCTTACGGTCAAGATTCGGAATCGTTTGTTGGCCACGGCTTCGACTACATCGTCGCGCAGCATCAGGTCTTCCACATTCTTCGCGGGAATCAGCACGCCCTGCGCGCCGGTTAGCCCCGCGCCCAGCCGGCAGACATCGTAGAAGCCCTCGATCTTTTGATTTACCCCGCCGATCGGCTGGATGTCGCCTTGCTGATTGACGGAACCGGTCACGGCCAACTCCTGGCGGATCGGCAAACCGGAAAGCGCCGAAAGCAGCGCGTAGACCTCGGACGAACTCGCGCTGTCGCCATCAATCCCCGAATACGATTGCTCGAAACACAAACTTGCCGCCAGCGATAACGGTTTATCCTGCGCAAACGTTTGCCGCAGATACCCCGCGATGATCTGCACACCCTTGTCGTGAAATCGCCCGCTGAGGTTCGATTCGCGTTCGATGTTGATGATCCCGGTTTTGCCCAAGGCCACCGAAGCGGTGATGCGTACTGGCTTGCCAAACGCGTATCCGCCGGTTTCGAGAACGCTCAGGCCATTCACCTGGCCGGCGCGGTCGCCGGTAGTGTCAATGAACAGCATGCCTTCATCGATCAGGTCGCGAATCTTGGTCTCGGTGAGATTGTGGCGCTCGACTTTTGCATCCAGCGAGCGGCGCACGTGTTCGACGGTAACCAGGTCTTCCCTGGCGTTCCGCGCGACGTAGCAGGCTTCGCGCGCGACGTCAGCAATCTCGAAGAACCGCGCGGTGATTTTTCCCCGGCGCCCCGCCTTGCGAACGCCGTACTCCATCAGCGCGGCCACGGCGGTGCGGTCAAACGCGCAGAGCTGCTCATCTTCGCTGAGCTTGCGCAGGCGGCCGGCAAAATGGCGCAGCACGCCGTCGCTCCAGCGCATTTCTTCGTCGAACTCCACACGCATCTTGAAAATCTTTTTGAAGTCGTCTTCGAATTCGTACAACATTTCGTAGAGATCGCGGTCGCCCACCAGGATGATTTTCACTTTGGTGGCGATCGATTCCGGCTTCATCGAAGAAGCGCTGAACGGAAAGAACATGTCGAGCGGCTGGATCTCCAGGAGCCCGTGGTTCAGGGTCCGTTTCAGCGTCCGCCACACCCCGGCCTCGGTGAGCACGTCCAGCGCGTACATTACCAGGAATCCACCGTCGGCGCGCAGCAGCGATCCGCCCCGCAAATCCATAAAATCGGAGCTCCACCCGCCGCGGGCGTCGTAACTGCGGTGAATGGTGCCGAAGAGGTTGGCGTAGGTCGGGGTGGTTTCGAAAATCACTGGGCAGTTTTCTTGCTCGCCGTGCGCCAGGATTACGTTCACCCCGTACACGCGAAAGGGATCGCGGTCGCCGCGATCCAGCTTCAGGCTTCCGCCGCCTTCGGAAGGCGGCTGCTGGTCTTCTTCGCCTTCCCGCTCTTTGAAGGGCTCGAGGTTATCGAGGACGTGGTGGCGGACTTCCTCGAGGTATTCGTCGGTCTGTGGGTTCGGGTATTTCTCCTTCAGCTCTTCGATGACGCCGTCCACCAGCACCGACGCCGCTTCCTGCTCGAGGTAGCTCATTTCGCTGGCCAGCTCGCGCGAAAGGGCCAGGGTCTTGCGGTACACCACGGTGAACTCTTGGCGGAACTGATCGTACTTCCGCTCGATCTCTTCGGCGGCCAGCGCCTCGAGCTTTCCGTCCTGCACCATTTTGGGGATCTCTTCGATCGGCACCATTGCGCCTTCGATCATCGGGAAAATCTCGGGCAGCGCCACCGCGCCCACCTGCATGCGTCCCAGCGCAAACTGGTCGCGCGCGATCCGCCGCGTGAAATCGTCCATCAGCTCCTTTTCGCGCAGCGTAAACCGCTCGACGATCCGCGCTTTCTGGCGCTGAAACGGATCGCCCTCGAAGACCTGGGGAATTCGCCGGCGCAGGAATTCGATGCCGGATTCCACTTCTTTCCGGAACGCGTTGGCCTGCCCTCGCGGCAAGGTGAGCAGCCGCGGGCGGTCGGGATTCTTGAAATTGTTGACGTAGCAGCGGTCTGGCGAAAGCTCCGTCTGCGGGCGCATCTCCTCCACCATCCGCACGATCATGCCGCCGCGGCTGGTGCCCGAAAGGCCGCAGACGAACACGTTGTAGCCCGACGCGGTGAGTTCCACCCCCATGCGCAACGCGCGCAGGGCGCGATCCTGACCCATTTCTCCGACGGAGATCTCGGCTTCGGCGGTGGTGGCAAACGGAATATCCGCGGGATCGCAACGCCAGCGAAGCTGGGCGGGCGCTAATCCTTCCGGCAATAGTTTTCTGTGGTCGGTCATGTTTTTGGAGAACTTCTACACTGTTACCCGATGGCGTTTCCCGGCACGCGGTCTGGCGATCTTGTGCCCATTCGGTTGGCGCTCGGAGTATATATCGAAGATGGTCACCGCGGTGGCCACGACGATCGGTCCCAGCACGATTCCCAACGTCCCGAATACGCTGATGCCGCCCACCACGCTGATGAAGATTACCAAGCCGCTCAGCTCCGACCGCTCACCGATCAACCATGGACGCACGACGTAATCCACGGTCACCACCACCGCGACGCCTACCACAATCACGAAAATCCCCCAGCCGATGTGCCGATGGGTCATCAGCCAGATCGCGCCGGGCACCCAGACGATCGATGATCCCACCAGCGGAATCAGCGAGGCGAAGGCCATCATCACTCCCCAGAAGACCGGCGCGGTGATTCCCGCGATCCCAAACGCCAGGCCACCCACTACGCCGTGGATGGCGGCGGCCACCAGAGTGGAGGTGACGCTGGCAAAAATCAGGTCGCGCCCTTCGCGGATCATTCGCTCGCGGTGGGATTCTTCGAACGGCAGAAATGCGCGCAGCGTTTTCACCAACGCATCGCCGTCGCGGAGCAAATAAAACAGCGAGAAGATGGTAACGAAGAGGGCGAACAGGAATCGTGCCACGTGGCTCAGCACCAAGCCCATGCTGGCGGCCGCCGCTCCGGCTACCTTCTCGCCGGCGGTTTGTACACGCTGGGCAATGTCGTCCGAACTTAGCTCAGGGACATGCACCTGCAACCACGCCCATCCGCGTGACAGAGCGGGCACGTGTCCGCCGGAGACTGCGCTGTGGACCGCCTGGGCGGCTTGAACCGCCTGGCGCACAAACGCCGTCGCGACCAGCCCCGCAGGCACAATCAGAATCAACGTAATGATGATCGTGCTCGCCGCCGCTGCGGCCGAATTTCCCCAGTGGTTCGCCAGGCGTTCGTGCCACGGATAGAAAACCACGGTGAGTACCGCCGCCCACGCGAGCGGTCCGAAAAAGGGATGAAACACTAGAAACACCAAATAGCCAATCATGAGCACGACGGCATAGAAAATCAGATTGGCGAGTCGGTTGTCGGTAATGGGCTCAGGAATCATTTTAGAAATGGCCGTCCGTTGGGACGGCACACAGACAGATAGTGGGAATTTCAGTTTTTGTCAATGCCAGGGTAACTGTAGGCTTCGGCGCGAAGACCACTAGGCCGAAACGGTGCTGGCGGCATGCTCGCGATAGAAGGCGAACAGGTCGGTGGAGACGCCTTTGGCGCCTAGCTGACGCAGCATGGTGGTGATTTGGCCGCGGTGATAGGTCCCATGGTTCACCACGTGCTGCAGGATATGCCAAAGAACCTCTGCGTTAGCGCTCGCGTCGAGCCTGCGGAAATGGACGATGCGCTCGAGGTCGTTGCCCGAAAGCGACGCGGCGTACCCGCGCAGGTCGATGGAATCCCAGTGCGCCACCACCGCGTCCAGAGTTGGAAAATCGCTGCCGGGCTGAAATTTTGCCGGCGATGTGCCGTGGCAGCGCTCCAGCCATATCCATTCCGCCAGCATGATATGCACCATGGTGTCGCGCACGGAAGGGAAGCTCGATCGCAGGTCGCGCGTAAACTGCTCGGGAGTAAGCGCGCGGCAGGCGTCGATGATACGGCGATTGGCCCAGCGGTTGTAATCGCACAGCGTCTGGACTTCTTGAAGAGTCATCGTATCCTCCCGGGAAGGGATTGCAAGTTCGTTCTAAGCGCTCCCGGCGGGAACGGGCAAGTGAGGTTCCACGCCGCGCCAGCCCACCGGGCGGCCGCGTACGGCTTCCTTCAAGGCGCGGAAGAGGACGACGTACATCATCTGGCGGTAGTAGAAGCGCTGAATCAGCAGCGGCGCCAGCAGGGTCCAGTCTTCGTGGCGCTCCAGTGCGAAGGCCACCACGCAGGTGAAGAAATCGATCAGCATGAACGCGGCGAAAAAAATCAGCGAACGCTCCACGTCCTGTGCCGTCCAGAGCTGCGGCAGCCGGGTGATGCGGAGCTGCGCCAGCCCCCAGAGGACCACCGAGAGAACGAATAGAAGGTCGATCACCGGGGAGATCAGCGGGAGCATGATTTGAAACAGGAAAACGTTGGGCAGCGCGACCAGTCCCAGCGAGCCGTACTTCTTCCGGCCGAGCGTGTCGCGATGCTTCCAAACAGCCTGCAGGGTGCCGAAAGTCCAGCGGAAGCGCTGCTTGATCAGCGCCTCGGCGGTGTCCGGCACTTCGGTGCGTCCAATGGCGTCCTCGTCGTACAGAATTTTCCAGCCGCGGCGGCGGATGGTGAGAGTCAGATCAGTATCTTCGGCGACGGTGTCGCCGGAAAATCCTCCGCAGGAACGCATCAGTTCGGCGCGCCAGGCGCCTACTGCGCCAGGAACCACCGGAATGCAATTGAGCAAATCGAATGCGCGCTTTTCCAGATTCTGGCTGGTGATGTATTCGAGCGCCTGCCAACGGGTGAGCCAGCGATCGCGATTGCGGACCTTCACATTCCCCGCCACCGCGCCCACCTTCGGATCGGCAAAATGGCGCACCAACAAAGTGATCGCGTTGGGCTCGACGATGGTGTCGGCGTCGATCGATACCACGATCTCTCCGGTGGCCGCGGCCAAACCGTTATTCAGCGCCGCGGGCTTTCCGCGATTGGTCTGCGAAAGCAGGCGAACCCGGGGATCGCCTGCAAATCGAGAAACCACCAGCTCGGAGGTGCGATCGGAAGAGCCATCGTCGATCACCAGGATTTCCAGCGGCGTATAGGTGGAAGCCAGCGCCGACGTAACGGTGTCGACGATGACTGATTCTTCGTTGAACGCCGGAATCAGTACGGTTACCGACGGCTTATATTCTGGATGATCCAACGGGGCGGCGCGCATTTTCTCCGCCAGCGCCAGCAGTCCGATAATCAGGGCTCGGCCGCTCACCAGCAAAATTCCGGCGATGAAAATGTAGGCGATACCCAGCCGGAGCCAGTGAAACAACTGGAAAATGAGAGCATCGGCGCGCGCAAACAGCCACTCCTGATGAGTGAGGCTGGGCATCACTTGCGCGCGAGTTTGCCCCAGGAGATCGGAAACCTGCACGAATTGGTAGCCCTTGGCGCGCAGAGCGTCGATCACGCGCGGCAGAGCGGCGACGGTGTTGGCGCGGACGCCACCGCCGTCATGCATCAGCACGATGTTGCCTTTGCCCGGCTGCGTTTGCTCGACAATGCGCTGGACGATGGTGTCTACCGGGGGCGGCGCGCCGCCACCTGCTTCGCCCCAATCGTGCGGATCGATCATCGCGCCGACGATGATGTACCCCATGGATTGTGGAATCGGCAGTTTGTCGATTTCGCTGGCCGTTTCCGGCTGGTGATCGATGCCGTACGGCGGGCGAAAGAGCAGCGTCTTCACGCCCAGACTGCTTTCCAGGAGTCGTTCCGTCAGATTCAGTTCCAACTGGAACTGCGTTTTCGAGATCAGCTCCATGTCCGGATGGGTGAAGGTATGATTTCCGATTTCGTTACCTTCGTTGAACTCGCGGTGAAGGAGTTCCGGATAGCGGTCGGCCTCTTCGCCGATCACGAAGAAAGCGGCGGGAACGTGCTTCTGTTTCAGGATGTTCAATATTTGCGGCGTGAATTCGGGATCGGGTCCGTCATCGAAGGATAGGGCAATCTTGTTGGGCGAAGCGCCCATTTGATCGATGCGCCAGGAAAGCGGATAGGTGACGAAGGTTTCGTCGGTGAAAGTATCGGATTCCTCGTCGTAGTCGAAGGTGCGCTTGCCCGGTTCCGGACCGTTGGTGATCTTCCAGATGTCGCCGGCGCCTTCCAGGATCAAGTCATAACCCGGAGGGACGTCGGCCATTTTCGCGCGAATGGCGTCAGTGGGGTGGGTGGCGTCCCAGATATTCCAGATCGATTGGTCCTCCTGGCCCAGGCGCCACATGGCGGTTCCTTGCACGCCGGCCCGTTCGGCGGCGCGCATTTCGTTGTAGGCGGTGATGCCGTCCAGCATCCAGACTTCGTGGTCGACGTTATTTTCGTCGGAGTAGGAGTAATGCAAATTCAGGGTGTCGGAATCGAATTCCGGCGGGGCTTCGGATTCGACGGAGGTGACGATCGCTTGTTGAAACGTATAGGCGGCGGCTACCGGATGCGGGTTGGCCCTGGATTTGACCGGCCAATCGTACGCGTAGCTGGCGATGCCCATAACGATTTTTTCCGCGGGGACCATGGTAAGAATGGTTTTCAGGTTGTGCAGATACCAGTCCTGAGCGGTGATCGGGCCGGGTTCTGAGGTCACCCAATGCTGGTCGTAGTTCATCAAGATAATGGCGTCGGCATGTTGCGCGATGGTTTTGTAGTCGTAGCTCCAGTCGGCGGCGGGCAGCGCGACCATCAGCTTTAGGTTCTGGGTGTGAAGCCGCGCCGCCAGCTCCGCCACGAACGTCCGAAAGTCGTCCTGACTCTTTTCCGGGACTTCTTCGAAGTCCAGCACCACTCCGGGCTGATGTTGCGCCACGACGAAATTGAAAAGCGAGGTTTCCAGATTCTTGCGCGCCGCCGGATGCGCCAGCATCAACGCCATTTCCGCGGTATGCCACACCGTTCCGTCGGAGTTTTGCAGAAGCGTCATCACCGGGATTTCCGTTCCGACCGACTTCATCCAGTCGAAGAGCTTGGCGTCCTGGGAGATATCCAGTCGGCCATCCGCTGAGATGCATTGCAGACCTTCCGGGATCAGTAAGTCGATATCGTGATAATGCTGCTGCAGGGAAGCGAGACTAGTGGCATCCGAAGCGACGTAGAACGCGGCGCGCAGCGGATCGTAATTGGCGGGAACCTTGCCGAGAGATGCCACCCGGCGCAGGCGGCGCTGCTTTACGCCCGTAGTCTTCAGCCCCAGACTCCTGCGAATGGCGTGCAGCGGCGGGCGGTAATCCGGCAATAGCTTGGGGAGCTGCGGGCGCAGAATCACTACGTTAATCACGAAGGCGATCAGCAGCAGCGTCATCACCGCGCCGGAAAGCTCCATGGCGCGGCGGGTGTGCCGCCAGCGGCGGCTCTGCTCATCGTAAAAAATGGGCTTGCGTTCAACCATCGAAGCGTTCCAAGCTAGCGGTCCGCTGTTGTGGTGTCAATGGCCGCTCCCATTCGATTCTCTAAATTGTCGTTGTTCGCCGCTCTCGCACTGCTATGCGGCTTGGCGTTGCGATTATTTTTCATGTTCCGGTTTCCGTTCAGCCACGCCGACGACAGTGAATTTTACATCCAGTTCGCCCGCAACTGGGTCGACCACGGCGTCTACGGCATTTGGGTCAACGGTCAACTCACGCCGCTCGATATGCGTGCGCCTGGTTATCCTGCTTTTCTGGCAGGCGTCGCCGCGCTTTTCGGGCGGTCGCTTCGCGCGATCGCGATCGTACAGGCCTTTGTGGACGTAGCGACATGCTTGCTGATTGCGGGGATGGCCGCGCTCCTCGCACCAGATAAGTCTCGCCGCCGGGTTGCCATGGCGGCTTTATGGCTGGCTGCACTGTGTCCCTTTACATCCGATTATACCGCAGCGGTGCTCACTGAGACGCTGGCGATTTTCCTCACCGCGCTCGCGCTGATTGTCTTCTGCGAGACCCCGGCCTTTAGCGACGCCCCAGCGCAGCAAGCGCAGGCTGAAGGAGTTGACCCGCAGTCAGCCGAGACCGCCAACCGGGCTCCTTTCCGCGGTGCATTCGCGAATCGGTGGTTCCTGGGAGGTATCGTGGTGGGCTTTGCGACACTGGTGCGGCCCGAATCGCCGTTAATAGCCGCCAGCGTCGCGCTGGCGCTCTGCATTCGCTGGTGGAGACCGCAGCATTGGCGAAAGCTAATCCTGGCCGGAGTGTGGATGGCGCTGGGAGTGGTCCTGCCGCTGATGCCTTGGGCGGCTCGCAATTGGAGCACACTTCACGAAGTGCAGTTCCTTGCGCCTCGCTACAGCCAAATGGAAGGCGAAATTCTTCCCAAGGGGTTTTACGCGTGGACGCGGACGTGGCTGTGGCGCTTTCGCGACGTCTACCTGGTTACGTGGAAACTGGAAACCGAGCCCATTTTTATCGAAGACATCCCGCCCACGGCGTTTGACTCACCGGACCAGCGCACTCGCGTGGAGGACTTGCTCGCCGAGCACAACGACGATCTCGCTCTGACTCCGGAGATGGACGACGCATTCGGGCAACTGGCCCGCGAACGCGTGGCGCTCCATCCGATTCGAACCCAGGTGCTGATGCCAAGTCTTCGGGGGCTGACCTTGTGGTTCACTCCGCGCATCGAGCTGCTGCCGTTTAGTGGGAATCTGTGGCCGGTGCGCTTCCACTGGCAGGACGACCCGGTGGACTTTTCAGGGACCGTCGGGCTGTTTGTACTCAACATCGCGTACGTAGGCATGGCGCTGGCAGGACTTTGGCTGGCGCGCCGCAAACCGGCAGCGATTCTGCTGGTCGCCTTCATTGTGCTGCGCACCGCATTCTTCACCCAAATAGAAACGCCGGAACCGCGCTACGTTCTGGAGTGTTATCCGGCGATTATCGCGCTAGCCGCGCAGCTTTGGTCCCGTTCTGTGTAACCGTTTACCGCGCCGTTCCCGGGCCCTGGTTGGGTTAGCGTAGATGCCGAGTCGTGTGGTAATCTCTCGCCATCGTATGCTCCGTTGCCGCGGAAGTAGCCCGGTTTCCTGAGTGAGTGCAGGCACCGCCTCCCCGGTAATGGAGTCGCAACGAGCCACCCTCATTGCGGAGTTGCCATGGATATTCGTGAGATTGCCAAGCGCGCGAAAGTTTCTATTGCTACCGTTTCGCGCACCATCAATGGGGTGCCCACGGTGGCCCCGCACCTCTCGAAACGCGTGCTGCGAGTGGTGGAGGAAATCGGGTATTACCCGAACACCCAGGCGCGCGCCCTGGTTTCCGGCCGCAGCCGCATTTTTGGGTTGATCGTATCGGAAATCACCAATCCGTTTTTCCCCGAAATCGCCCAGGTCTTCGAAGAAATCGCGGTGGAAAACAATTACGAAATATTGATCACCTCCACCGGCAAGGACCCTAAGCGCATGGCTCACTCGGTGCGGCGCATGATCGAACGCCGGGTGGAAGGCGTGGCAGTGGTTACGTTTGGTATGGAAGAAGGGTTGTTCGACGATCTGATATTCCGCAACGTTCCCCTGGTATTTATCGACGTCGGTCCGCAACTGCCGCGTATCAGCAACATCCGCATCGATTACCTGCAGGGACTGCGCCAGGCCGTCCAGCACCTCGCCGCGCTGCGCCACGAACGCATCGCCTTCATCTCCGGTCCGCTGTCGCTGAAATCCGCGGCGGCCCGCCAGCACGCATTCTTGCAGTCCATGGAAGAGATCGGTCTGGTGGTCGAACCGGAATGCCTGGTGGAAGGTACGCACACGTTGGAAGGCGGTATGGAGGCCATGGAAAAGCTTCTGGAACTGCATCGCCCGCCGACCGCGGTGATTTGCTCGAACGACATGACTGGCATCGGCGTCATGCGCAAAAGCTACGAAGTGGGCATCCAGATTCCGCGGGATTTTTCAGTAGTGGGCTTCGACGACATCAAGCTGGCGCAGTTCGTCACCCCGCCGCTGACCACCGTGCGCATGTCGCAGAGCGAAATCGCGCGCCTGGCCTTCACCGCATTGATCACCGAGGTGCGGCGGAAAACACCCTTGCCCGACGGCAGCGAATACCTCTTGCACACCGAGCTGGTATTGCGGAATTCCACCGCACTGGCGCCCGAATCGCTGGCTCGCGGCTTGAAGAAAACAGCTCCGCCCTCCCGAAAATCCTGAACTTTGGCCGCCTGGGCGGCGGCTAAGGCCCCTCTGAAAGCCAGTTTCGCCTGCAGGCAGCCGCGCCGCGGGGGAACCGCGAAACGGCACTGCCTCATCGGAAGCCGGCGAGTGCGCTTCGTTCGTCGGAATAAATATCGAATACGGTGTAGAGCTTGGTGATCTGCAGCAGGTCGTGGACGCGGCGGGTGAGATTCAGCAGTTTGAGTTCTCCGTTGCCGGCGCGGGAAGTGGTAAACGCGCTCACCAACTCGCCGATTCCGGAGCTGTCGATATAATCCACATCTTCGAGGTTCAGGATCACCTTCAGTTGGCCGGTCCGGGTGAGGTCGCGCAACATTTCCCGGAGCGTCGCGCTTCCATCTCCCAAGGTGATGCGGCCGCTTAGATCGACGATCGTGATGTCACCCACTTGGCGCGGCGTTCCTTGCAGCTTCATAGCAGCAATCTCCCCTCTTCGATTACGGTGCAGGCGCAGGCGCAACACCGGCGTATGGCCGGCCCGACCCCAGCTTAATTCTTGGGCGCTACTTTAGCGGGATAGTTCTTAGCCATCACCAATTCGGCTCCGCCCGTTTCCCCGCGCTGTACTTTGAATTCATCCATGAAAGACTTCATCAAGAAAAGCCCGCGGCCCGACGTGCGCATCAGGTTCTCTTCGGCCAGCGGATCGGGTACTTCGCCCATATCGAACCCGTCGCCCTGGTCGATGATCCGGATGACCATTCTTTTTTCTTCCAGCTCGACCTTCAGAAAAAGCTTGCGGCCACGGTCCTGCTGATTCCCATAATTATACGCGTTGATCACGCCTTCGCGCACCGACATGCCGATCTTATGCAGGTCTTCTTCGTCGAAGCCGGCGGCTTCGGCCACGCGCATGACGATGCTCTCAGCCAAGTCCACGCTGTCCAGCACAGTCTCGAGCGTTACTTCGATTCGTTTGGGTTCGGACGGCATATTTGACCGAATGAGCCTCGCCAATTGGCAAAAGAGTCCTGTATCCGTAGCACAGCGCCTCCACCGAAGTCAACGTTCCATCCCGGCACACCTCGGTGCACGGGTGTCCGCCGGTCGGCATCGGCACCCACTGTTTCGACGCAGTTGGGCGCGAAAACGGTTCCGTCCACGGCGTCTTTTCTAGTGGCATCTTAAGCAATTTTGGGGCCTCGCCGCCAGGGACGGCAGCGACTAGGAAATTAGGCGTATCTGATCTTGCCGCTCCACTCACTTCCCGGCGTGGCGACTAGGCGGGTGCCGATTGGTTTACGCCCAGTAGGTGCGGTCGAGCGTGCGGTATTGAATGGCTTCGCTCAAATGGCGCGGCACGATTCCGGGGGAGTCGTCCAGGTCGGCGATAGTGCGGGCAACCTTCAGGATGCGGTCGTGTGCGCGCGCCGAGAGATTCAAGCGTTGGATCGCGGTTTCCAGCAGCTTTTCGCCCTCGGCGGAAATTTCGCACACTTTCCGCAGCAGCCGCGCCGGCATCTGCGCGTTGGAGTACACCTTTTTTTCGCCGGAGTAACGCTGGAGTTGGACGTTGCGTGCCCGCAGGACCCGCTCGCGAACCGCCGCGGAGGGTTCCACATCGCCGTTGGCTCGCAGCTCCTTGTATTTCACCGCGGGCACCTCGATGTGGATATCGATGCGGTCCAGCAGCGGACCGGAAATCTTCGAGACGTAGCGCTGGATCTGCGGCGGCGAGCAGTGGCACTCGCGCGAGACATCTCCAAAAAATCCGCAGGGACAAGGATTCATGGCTGCCGCCAGCATGAATCGCGCCGGGAAGGTGACCGAAAGAGCTGCGCGGGCAATGGTGACGAAGTCATCTTCCAAAGGCTGGCGCATCACTTCCAGCACGTTGCGCTGAAATTCCGGCAACTCGTCGAGGAACAACACGCCGTTGTGCCCGAGCGAAACTTCGCCGGGTCGAGGGATCACCCCTCCGCCGATCAAGCCCGCGTCGCTGATGGTGTGGTGGGGCGAACGGAACGGCCGCGTGCCCACCAGTCCGCGCTTTTCCTCAAGCATCCCGGCCACGCTATGAATGCGGGTGGTCTCGATCGCCTCATTCAGTGACATCGGCGGCAGAATGGTGGGAATCCGCTTGGCGAGCATGGTCTTGCCGGCGCCCGGCGGACCGATCAGCAGAATGTTGTGACCACCGGCGCAAGCCACTTCCAGCGCGCGCTTGGCCGCGATCTGCCCCCGGACGTCCTTCAGGTCTACCGCGTATTGCCCGGCATCGACGAGCATTTGGTCGGTTTGCACGGTGATGCGTTGAAACGATTCGGGAGCGTTGATCAGGTCAATCGCCTGCGGCAGCGACCGTACCGAAAAGACGTTCACCCCTTCCACCACCGCGGCTTCCCGCGCGTTAGCTTCCGGAACTACCAAATTCGGAATACCGCGCTCGCGTGCCGCTAGCGCCGCAGATAGGGCGCCGCGCACCGAACGCAGGCCTCCGTCCAACGACAGCTCTCCCAGGAAAACGTGCGAATTGAGTATTTTGCCGAAGAAAGTCCCTTGGCAGCCCAGCAGCCCGAGCGCCATCGGCAGGTCGAAGGCAGACCCCTCCTTCCGGATGTCCGCTGGCGCCAAATTGACGGTGACGTTGTACCCGGCCGGAAAATCGAAGCCGCAATTTTTCACCGCGGACCGAACCCGTTCGCGGCTTTCTTTTACGGCGTTGTCCGGGAGGCCGACAACGTTGAAGAATCCGTTGGAGCCAGGAGTCACATCCACTTCGACGTCTACCAGAAAGGCATCGATGCCGTAAACGGCAGCGCTAAAGCTCTTGAAGAGCATTCCGTTGGAGAAGGTCCATGGTCTCTGCGCCGACCATAGCTCAAAAAAAGCGGCTGCGCGATCCGGTATTCTTCGTAGGTAGAAACCCGGTTCGGGCTTTTCGCAGTTGAACGCACCCTCATTCTCTCACGTTCGCGACCCGCTACTAGTACTCGAGCGAGCCTCCCCTCGCTGAGAGACCCACGCGAAGTGCATGCCGCCACCCACTTTCGAACGATGAATCGTTCCGATCCCGAAATAGCTCCTAATCCACAGGGCCCATAGTTTCAAGGTGAGACAGGTGCTCGACGTTGCTCCTATGTGCTAATCTATTCCGTAAGTTGCCAGCGATTGAGGTACCGCAGATGCGGCAATTCGGCCGGTTCCGGCGCACGCAGGCCGTGGCCGTGGTGTTGGCCGCGACGATTGCATTGTTGACACCGGGGCGGCTGCACGCCCAGACAACGCCAGCGCAAACCCCGCCCTCCTCCGAAGCACGCGAGCGCAATATCCAGGGTCACGAGCTCTACCTGAAACAGCAATACAACCAAGCCATCGCTATGTTCCAGCAGGCCCTCCAGATCCAACCGGACTTCGCCGAGGCTATGGGCAACATGGCCCTCGCTCTGGATGCGAGCGGCAAGGACGATGAAGCTATCGCCTATCTTCAGAAAGCGATCGCCATCCGCCCGAATGACTCGATCCTGCACAGCAACCTCGGCCTGGCGCTTTTCCATCAGGGGAAATACGAAGAGTCCAGCGCGGAGTATCGCAAAGCCCTCGATCTGCGCCCCGATTTTCCTGAGGCCTACAACGGCCTGGGCGCCTCGCTCTATGACATGGGAAAAGTGCCGGAGGCGATTAGCGCCTACGGCCAGGCCATCGGCCTGCGTCCCGGCTATTTCGACGCGCTGAACAACATGGCCGCGGCCCTCGATTCGCAAGGCCGCGCCAAGGAGGCGATTCCCCTGTTCGAGCGCGCCCTGAAAGCCAAACCCGATTCCCCCGAGATTCTGGAGAACTACGCGCACGCGCTGGAGGCATCCGGGCGCAGCGACGACGCCATCGCCGCTTACACCATTCTGGCCACCCAGAATCCCAATGGCTACCAGGCATGGGCGCGCCTGGGAAAGTTGTACGCCGGCCAGCGCCGCTACCCCGAAGCCGTTTCCTGCTTCCAGAAAAGTCTGCAGGCCCTGCCGCAGCAGCCCGAAGTGGTTTTCAATCTGGGTTTGGCGTTTGCCGACGAGCGAAAGTTCGATGATGCCATTCAGACGTTTCAGAAGGGCTTGGAGATGCGGCCCAACGATCCTAGCGGCCTCTATTGCCTGGGTAACGCTTACTACGGCGAAAAGAGCTACGACAAGGCCGTCGAATCCTTTCAGGCCGCGCTGGTCCAGAAATCCGATTTCCCCGAAGCGCTGGCCGCTCTCGGCGCCGCGCAATTCGCCCAGGGAAACATGAGCGGCGCCGTCGCCACCTACCAGAAAGCCATCGAGCTTCGCCCCAATGACGCGGATGCCCGCTTCAACCTGGGTAACGCCTACTATGCCAGCCGCAATTTTTCTGCCGCCGCCGATAGTTATCGGGCAGCGGTTCAAGACCGGCCCAATTTCGCCCGCGCCCATTACAATCTGGGCATGGCGCTCGTCCGCCAGAAGGATCGCAAAGGCGCCAAAGCGGAATTCGAACAGGCCCACCGCCTGGATCCGAATATGCCGGAGTCTCCAGATACGAGCGAGCGCTAGCACACCGGCTCGCCGAAAGAAATCACCGCCTTCCTGGTGAGCACTCCAACGCGATTGTTCCCGGGCCGCAGTTTTCCACCGTCCCTCCCCATCCGCCCGGCCCTTTCTTTTGGTGCCCATTTACTTGTGGACCCGGGCGCTTTATTCTTGCGGCGACCCTCGATCCGCCTTTCGCACTTAGCGTTTTGGAGGATGTGCCATGGCGCTTGCCGCCCTCGTGATCTTTGTGATGCTCGCCGTCGTAGTGGTTCTCGTGCTGATCGTGATGTACAACGGCTTGGCCAGTCTGCGCGTGCAGTGCGACAACGCCTGGGCGGACATCGACGTCCAGCTCAAGCGCCGCTACGATTTGATTCCCAATCTGGTGGAGACCGTGAAGGGCTACGCCGGTCACGAACGCGAAACGCTTGAGGGCGTAGTGGCTGCTCGCAACCAGGCGATGTCTACCACCACGCCCGCCGCGAAAGCCGAAGCCGAAGGCTTGCTGACCCAGTCGCTGCGCCAGGTGTTTGCCCTCGCCGAAGCGTATCCCCAGCTTCGCGCCGTGGAGAGCTTCACGCAGTTGCAGGGAACCCTGAACCAGATTGAAGACACCATCCAGAATGCCCGCCGCTACTACAACGCGGTAGTGCGCGATCTGAATACCAAGATCGCCGTCTTCCCCTCGAACATCATCGCCGGAATGTTCGGCTTCAAAGCCCGCGAGTTTTTCGAGATTTCGGCTCCGGCGGAAAGGGAAGCGCCCAAGGTTAGCTTCGGTGGCGCCAGTGCCGCGCAATAAACGCCGCACCACCGCGATGACCATTCGGTTCGCGATTGTCTGTTGCCTGCTCGCTTGGGTGGCCGCGCTTCCGGCCTCCGCGCGCGAGCTCACCATCAATAGTTTCCACGCCGAAGTGGACGTGCGTCCCGATGCCACGCTGGACGTCACCGAGACCATCGAGGCGCACTTTTCCGGCGAGTGGCACGGTCTCTATCGCACCATTCCCGTGGAATACCGCACGCCGCAGGGTCTGAACTACACGCTCTTTCTAAAAGTTCTGAGCGTTGCCGACGACAACGGCAATCCCCTGAAATACGAAGTCTCTACCCAGAACGGTTACGAGAAATTCAAAATCTACGTTCCGGACGCGGTGAACGCCACTCGGACCGTTGTTCTGCACTACAGCGTGCGCGACGGTTTGCGTTTCTTCGACGATCACGACGAACTCTATTGGAATCTCACCGGCGACGAATGGGACGTCCCGATCCGCCAGGCCTCCGGGCAAATCATTCTGCCGTCAGGCGTCACCGGAATTCGCACCCTGGCTTTTACCGGCGCGCGCGGATCACGAGACGCTGAAGCTGACGTAACCACTGCCGGCAACGAAGTTAACGTAGTGATGCGCCGCGGCTTGATGTTCCACGAAGGATTGACTCTGGTGGTTGGTTGGGACAAGGGATTCGTGCGGCCGCCGTCGCCGAGCGACAAATTCTGGCTGCTGATCGAAAGCAATTGGCCTTTCGGGATTCCGTTCCTGGCTTTTCTGGCTATGTTCTACGTGTGGTGGACCCGCGGCCGCGATCCCCAGCGCCAAGCCATTGCCGTGCAATACGAGCCTCCCGACAAATTGACTCCCGGCGAATGCGGCACGCTGGTGGATAACGAAGCGGCCATGCGCGATATCACCGCAACGCTGGTAGACCTGGCGGTGAAGGGCTACATCACCATCGAAGAAAAAGACGAATCGCACATGATGGGCCTGTCGCACACAAAGAATTATCTCTTTCATCTGAAAAAGCCTGCCGCCCAATGGATCGGCGCCCGCCCCCACGAAATCGAAATGCTCTCCGCTCTCTTTGATTCCGGAAGCATCGACGTCGTTAGCCTCGCCGATCTCCAGAACCACTTCTACACGCACTTGCCGGCGATTCGCGACCGCATCTTCGATGCGTTGGTGCTCGATAACTACTATCTGCATCGCCCGGACCAGGTCCGGCAGACCTATATCGGAATCGGATTCGTCACCGGCGTGATGCTCGCGGTGATCGGCGCCTTCGCTGCGAACCACACCGGCATGGCGCCCTTCCCATGGATTATTTCCGGCATCGTCAGTGGCGCGGTGATCTGCGCATTTGCCTTCGTGATGCCGGCGCGAACCGTTGCTGGCGCGCGCACGCTCGAAAAGGTGCTGGGCTTTGAGGATTTTCTGGCGCACGTCGAGAGCGACCGCTTCGCGCGAGTGATCAAGACGCCCGAAATGTTCGAAAAGTTTCTGCCCTACGCCATGGCCCTGCGCGTGGAATCGAAATGGGTGCAGGCATTCGCAAAGATCGTCACCACCCCGCCGAATTGGTACCAGGGCGGGTACCCCGGCGCCTACAACGCGATTTTCCTGGTCAACAGCCTGAACATGATGTCGTCGCACGCCAGTTCGGTGATGTCTTCAGCCCCGCGCAGTTCCGGCGGCTCCGGATTCGGCGGCGGTGGCGGCGCGGGCGGCGGATTTGGTGGTGGCGGCGGAGGAGGATTCTAGCGCCGGCGCCGTGCTGGCAGCGCCTTTGGGCGCTTTTAGTGGACGCGCAGCTCGTGGATCGATAGCAGCGTGTTGGTTCCTTGGTCGCTGCGATAGGTCACTTTTACGTGGTCGCCCGCTGCGATGCCCGGCACCGGCTTCAGCAGAAGAAACTCGAGAGCTTCGCTGGGCCCGTCCGCCGCGCCGTCGCGAGCCGCCAGCGTCAGCAATTCCTTCCGCAGAGAAACCACGTGGCCCACCGCCAGTTTCTTCCTCCCTGCTTCCGCGAATTTCTCGGTTTTCAGCATGCGGTCAAGCCAGCCGTGCTCGCGCACGCCTTCCTCTTCCATCTGGCGCGTCCACACGCTGAGAATGCTCGAGCGGTTCAGATAGCCAACCATCCGGTCCGGATTTTCACGAGTGACCACTGGAAGACGCCCGATATTATTTTGCAGCATGCGAAAGAGCGCGTCGAAAGCCTGTTCGTCGCTGAATGCAACGATCGGCTGGTGTCCCCCGGCATCGGCCACCTTGGTTTTCCCAGTGGGATCATCTTCCAGCGCGCGCAGTAAGTCTCCCTGGGTGATTACGCCCACCAATGTGCCGTCGTCGGCGGCAATCGGCAGGCCTTCCGTCAAATTGTATTGCGAGCGCCCGACTCGCGCGGTGAGGTCCCCCACGGTCATATCCGCCGGGACCGGCACTATGTCGCCGCGCATGATTTCGTCCACTCGGACAAAATTCAGCACATTGGCTTCGTATTCCCCGGGAACGTGCAGGCCGCGGCGCGCCAGCTTCTCGGTCATGATCGAGTGCGGAAGGTATTGCAGCGCGATCAAATCGGCGATCACGCAGCACAGCATCAACGGGAGAATGGCGTTGTAGTCGCGGGTAATTTCAAAGGCGAAGACGATAAATGTAAACGTGGCTCGCGATGCCGCGCCGAACACCGCCGCCATGGCCACCAGCGCGAATGCGCCGGGAGAAAGATGCGCGCCCGGAATCAGACGATCGATCCCGATCGCAAAAGCTCCGCCCATCGCGGCGCTAGACATGAACATCGGGGCGAGCAAGCCGCCGGATGTTCCCGAGCCCAGCGAGATCATCAGCGCGACCGACTTGAAAACCGCGATGGCAATCAGCAAGTGCAGCGCCAGATTGCCGTTCAAGATGTCGGAAATCGTGTCGTAACCCACGCCCAGCACGCGGGGAACGAAGTATCCGATGATTCCCAGCCCCAGCGCGCCGATCGCGGGATGCCACAAATCGCTGATGGGCAGTCGATCGAATTGGTCTTCCACCCAATACAGAGTCTTGGTGTATCCGATGGCCGCGGCGCCGCACAACAATCCCAGCAAGAGGTAGAATGGCAGGCCGTGCAGAACGTCGAAATCGACCCCCGCCATCGTGAACATCGATTTCTGCCCGAGCAAAATCGCCCGCGTACTGGTGGCCAGCACGCTGGCTATCACCAAAGGAATAAACGACCGCCCGCGAAACTCAAATAACAAAAGCTCGATCGCCAGTATCACCCCGGCGATGGGCGTATTAAAAGTCGCAGCCATTCCCGCGCCGGCGCCGCAGGCCAGCAGCACTTTTCGTTCCACCGCGGTGGTGGCGAACAATTGTCCCACCAGCGAGCCAAAGGCTCCGCCGGTCTGGATGATCGGGCCCTCCGCGCCGAACGGGCCGCCGGTGCCGATCGCTATCGCTGCGGAAAGCGGCTTCAGGATGGCTACCTTGGCTTGAATTCGGCTGCGTGATTGCAGCACCGCTTCCATCGCTTCCGGAATGCCGTGGCCTTTGATTTTGTCCGAGCCGTATTTGGCCATCAGCCCGACGATGATTCCCCCCGCCACCGGAATCACGATGATCCATGCTCCGAGCGGAGAATGTTCCGGGCTCCGGAAATGAAACGAAAATTCGTGATAAAAGGCGAGATTGGTAAAGAGGCCAATCATGTCGTACAGAACGAAAGCAATCAGGCCGGCGAGAATCCCGATGCCCGCGGCGAGCAGGGAAATAACCCCAATGCGATAGCCGGGGGTTGGTTCGGCGCCTGCGGCGGGCGCGGCGTTGAAGAATGGCAATTTCACGAACGCCTCCTCCGATTTTGCGCCGCGCCGGCCCTTCCTTGGCGCGGCGCTGGCCGGCGGTTCGGCGCCAGAACGCTTTCCAGCGTGCTAATCAATTCACGGCCGGCAGTCTGTAACTCCGCCCAGTGCTCGGAGGCAATCCGCTGGACCAAACGTTCGCCTCGCGCGCTGAGCAGTAGGAACACCTCGCGGTGGTCGCTGGGATTGTGCGACCGGCGAATCAGGCGATGGGACTCGAGCCGGTTGATGAGCTCCACCGCGCTGTGGTGCCGAATCATCATTCGCGCCGCGAGCGCGCCGATCGTCGGCGCCTCGGTGGATGGCAGCCCCTTGAGCGCCAGCAGCAATTGATATTGCTGCGGCTCCAGGCCAGCCCGGCGAGCCGCGTCCGCGCTGAAATTCAGGAAGCGGCGGATCGCATAGCGAAAGTCCGCGATCGCCGGATAGTTCAATTGCGATGAGCTGTGGCTCGGCACGGTCTAATTATATCGTAATACGATATAAAAAGACAGGCCACGCCCTGGACGGCAGCCGCATTCGTAACGTCGCGTCCGGAAGCTACGATTAGCAGCCCAACACTCCTGGCGAGGAATCTTAGGACGCGCTCACTGGCAAGTCGACGTAGGGGGTACCAACCGCTCACGACATGGAGGCTACAGGCGTTTGCGGAACGCTTTCTGGATTTTGATGAGCCGATAGCCCAAGCCTTCATAGAAACCGTGCGCGCGATCGCGAATCACGTTGGAGCGCAGGGCGATTTCCTTGCAGCCTTTCTCGCGTGCCCAATCCTCGGCGTACTCGAGCAGCTGCCGGCCAATCCCCAGCGAACGAAAGCGTTCGTCCACCACAAACGCAGCGAGTTCGGCGTGCATGTCGGAAGTGATTCCCCACACCACAAAAATATCCAGCGCCGCGGCGATTTCGCCGCTGCGCGTTTCCGCGACCACCACGGCGTTGCCGTCATGAGCGACCACCTCGTGCAAACGCCGGTCGAGTTGCTCCCGCGTGGAAGGATATCCAAGCTGCCCGCAAAGCTCCGCGATGCGCGTCGCATCTTCGAGCCGCGCGTGCCTTAGAATTAGTCCGTCCGCTTGCCATGGTGTGGCCACGAACTCCTCCTGCCGGCAGCGCTAAAAAACCTTCTCGGAATCGAGAAGGATCGTCACCGGTCCGTCGTTGGTGATTTCCACCGACATATGCGTTTGAAAAATTCCGGTCGCCACGCGCACGCCCAGCGCCTGCGCCGCGCGGACTAATTCCTCATATCGCGCCTTCCCCTGTTCGGGCGAAGCGGCTTGAATAAAACTCGGCCGGCGTTGCCCGCGGGCATCGCCGTACAGCGTGAACTGCGAAATCGCCAGAAGCTCGCCGCGAGTATCCAACAGCGAAAGATTCATTTTGCCCTGGGGGTCGTTAAAAATCCGCAGGTTGACGATTTTCTCGGCCATGGCCGCGGCGGTCGCTGCCGTGTCGTTGCGTCCCACTGCCACTAGCGCCGTGATCCCCGCGCCGATCTGTCCCACAACCTGTCCCTCGACGCTCACTCGCGCCTGCGTTACTCGTTGCAGCACTGCCCGCATGATTCATTCCTCTCTGCATAATCCCGGGATTTGTGATTTCCCTTTATACCTTGTTCCGGGCCGCTCCGAGTGCCACAACTGTTCGAACCATCAGCGCCGATCCTCCAGTATGATTCGGTTGAGCACTGCGAGAAGCCGCTAAATTTGTCGGCACGGAAGGTTGGCAGGCGCCGTCGACGCATGAGCGAAACACAAGGAAGCAAAAAACCAGGGCGATGGCTCACTCCCGGCGTGCTCGGGATCGGACTCGCAAGTCTGCTTTCCGATTGGGGGCACGAAGCGGCCACCGCCATTCTTCCTGCGTTTCTCGCCAGCCTGGGAGCGCCGGCCTACGCGCTCGGCGTGATCGAAGGTGTCTCCGACGGTCTATCCAGTTTTGCGAAACTTGCGGGAGGATGGATTGCCGATCGCCCGCATCTTAGGAAACCCGTTGGCGTGGCCGGATATTTCGCCACCGCGATTTCCACCGGCGCATATGCCTTCGCTCACACTTGGCCGGGGGTGCTGTTTCTGCGGGCGCTGGGCTGGACGGGCCGCGGCAGCCGCGGTCCTTCGCGCGACACGCTGCTGACCGATGCGGTCGCGCCGGAACAAATTGGCCGCGCTTTCGGTTTCGAGCGCGCTATGGATACGGCCGGAGCCGTGATTGGTCCGCTTTGCGCGACCGCCCTGCTCGCCACGCTGGGCACGCGAGGCGTATTGAAATGGACCTTTGTGCCGGGCGTGCTCGCCGCGCTGGTGTTTCTCTTTCTGGTCCCGGCCGGAGTAAAACCCACCAATCGCGCGCCGCACGGTTTTGCATCGAGCTTGCAAAAATTGCCAACTCGATTCCGCCGCTTTCTCGCGGGTGTCTTCGCGCATGGTGTCGGAGATTTTGCGCCGACGCTGCTGATTCTCCGCACCGCCCAAATTCTGACGCCGCGGGTGGGCGCCGGCACGGCCACGGTCGTGTCAGTCGGGCTCTACACCTTCTACAACGTGATAAATGCCGCGGTTTCGTTTCCTATCGGCGCTTTGGCCGACCGCATCGGCAAGCGCGGGATTCTGGCCGTGGGATACGCCATCGGAACGGTGATGTGCGCCGGATTCATATTCGCGCTGCCGACGCCGCGGGTGCTGGCACTGCTGTTCGCCCTGGCAGGGCTCCACGGAGCGATCCAGCAGTCGATCGAAAAATCGCTGGCTGCCGAATTGTTGCCTGCCGAATCGCGCGGCTCGGGATTTGGCGTGTTGGCCGCAGTAAATGGAATTGGAGACTTGGTGTCCAGCGTGGCGGTGGGCGTGTTGTGGTCCAGCGTAAGCGCGGCGGCGGGATTTTTCTACGCAGGTGCGCTCATGTTTATCGGCGCCGCGCTGATTTACTCTTACGTGTAGCCCCGCTCTTGCGGGGGCGTGGGCGCGAGCGCGGCGCGGGCTGGCATTGCGGACAGAAATGGGTGCTGCGGCCGGCCACGATGCTATGGCGGATCAGCGTTGCGCAGCGGAAGCACTTCTTATCTTGCCGCTGATACACGCGATGCCGCGCCTGAAACTCGCCCATGTCTCCGTTCGAATCCCGGTAATTGGAAATGGACGATCCGCGCTTGGCGATCGCTTCGTTCAGCACCTTTCGAACTGCTTTGTGTAACCGGCGGACCGCTTCGCGGTCCAGATTCGCCGCCAGCCGCGAGGGGTGGATGCGCGCCCACCACAGGCACTCGTCGCTATAGATATTTCCCATGCCTCGCAAGACGCTTTGGTCCAGCAGCAGCGCTTTGATCCGCGAGCGGCGCCCCGCGAGTTTCGCGCGAAAATCGTCCTCGCTGATTTCCAGCGGCTCCACTCCCAAGTGCCCCAGCATTTCACGGTGGCCCTCCGCGGAAACCAGCGCCATGCGCCCAAAGCGCCGCGGGTCGATGTAGCGCAAGTCCCGGCCGTCATCGAGCTCGAAATACACATGGGTGTGCGCCGCGGCTGGCGCTTCCCTCGGCATAGTAATCAGTTGGCCGGTCATCCCCAGATGAACGATCAGATGGTGTTGCTCGCTGGAGCTCCCCGCGCCGGAGTGCAAATCGAACACCAGGAATTTCCCCATGCGCCGAACGGCTTCGATGCGTTTTCCAGGAACGTGCTGCTCGAGCGCCGCCGGATCGTCGATGAAATCGGTTTTGCCCAGGCGCGCCGCCAGAATCCGCCGTCCCGGCAGCGTTTCGCGCAAACCGCGCACTACTGTTTCCACTTCAGGAAGTTCTGGCATCGGCAGAAGACCTCGGCAAACGGTAACACAGACCCCAAGGTTGCGCGTTTTTCTCGGCGCGGGCGGAAAACGCTGCGCGCAGGGCGCAGTAATTAAATTCAAGGAAATCGCTGCAAGGAGTGAGATTCCAGCGCCGCCTGCGCGTTCTGCGGCGCCAGAATTGCCGGCTAACGCTACGGTAAAGGAATGCCAGGCGACGCGACCAGCCCAGCCATCCGCAGCACGTCTGTGTACTCTTCTTCGGTCAGCGGCGAAATCGTCAGCCGCGTATTCTTCAGGAACTTCACTTTTCGTAGCGTCTTGTTCTCCCGCAACTCCGTCAAGGTGACCGGCCGGGGCAAGCGCTCCACCGCGCGTAAATCCGTCACCAGCTTCTTCGACTCAGGGTCGTGCGGATCCAGATAGGGATCCCGGGTCACTTCCGCCATGGCATAGAGGGAGTGGTCCGGTTTTCCGTGGTAACACAGCACCCGGTCGCCCTTGCGCACTTGCTTCAGCTGCCGTTGGGCGTCCGGCCGGTTCCCGGATTGGCGCCACATCTCCTTTCCTTTCACAAAAAGGGTATCCCAGTGGTACACACGGGGGTCCACGGCCAATAGCCATCGCCGGGGTTTCGGGGTGGGCGGGGTAGTCTGGGTCATGTTGTTTTGATGCTCATGCCGCGCGAAATATACAGTACCGGAGGGCAAACTGGGCAAAAAATTGTCAAAAAAATGGGGGCATGTGCCGGAGACGAACCGGGTTACCCAATATCGACAAACAAATCATCCCCACGGACTTCCACAGGATAGCATTGCAGGCCTATCGCCGGGTTTGTTAAAAGCTTCCCGGTTGTCACATCATACTGCCAGCCGTGCCAGGGGCATGTAACAATTTTACCCCCCAGCTCGCCCTGGCCCAGCGGTCCACCGCGGTGCAGGCAAACATTGTTGATAGCAAAGAACTTGCCTTCAACGTTGGCCAGCGCGATCACCGTACCTTCGAGTTGGAACTCCTGAATCGATCCCGGCGGCACTTCTTCCTTCTTCGTAGTCCGCAAAAATGCCATGGTCGAAATTCTCCTGTTTCGAGGGCTAAGACCCACCAAAAGGGCCAAAATGTGCACATATCGAACACCCGAAAATCAGCCTAAAGCTCAACAAGTCCTGTGGGCTGAGGCGATTGCGCGACCATTACCCCTTGCTTAAAATCCGACACCATCTCCGGCCTCAGCCGCACCGCGGTGGGGCGCTTGGCGAGGGACATTTCGTCGATCTTGTCCTGGAGCTTTAGGAGCGCGTAGAACAACCCTTCCGGGCGGGGCGGGCAGCCGACGACGTAAACGTCTACTGGCACAATACGATCCACGCCTTGCAGCACCGAATAGACGTTGAAGGGGCCGCCAACGCTGGAGCACGCACCCATCGAAATACACCACTTGGGGTCCGGCATTTGGTCCCACACGCGCTTCAGAACCGGCGACATCTTCAGGGTAACCGTGCCAGCGACGATCATCAGGTCGGCTTGGCGGGGCGACGGGCGGAACACCTCGGCGCCAAATCGCGCCATGTCAAAGCGGGAAGTGGTGGAGGCGATCATCTCAATCGCGCAGCAGGCCAAGCCAAAGGTGAGCGGCCAGATAGCGCTCTTGCGCGCCCAATTGAAAACATAGTCCACCGTGGAAAGGACGTAACTGCGTTCAAATCGATTGTCGAGGACGCCCATTGCTCTGTAACTCCCGGAAAGCCGTCAAGATGCGGAGTATATCCGCCGCCCGAGTGCGAGTCAAACGCATGCCCGCAAGGGGGATTTGGGCCGCTTGGGCAATTTGATTTCTTAGGAGCTTGCCCGGATCGTCCTCGGGGGTTGAAGATGGATCGGGGACAAACCCTTGGACGATTTCACACGCGATTTGCGTTTCGCACTGCGAAGCCTGGCGAAAGACCGGCGCTTCTCGCTGCTGGCAATTTTTGCGCTGGCGCTCGGGATCGGCGCCTCCACAGTGGCCTTCGGTGTTTTCTACAATCTGCTGTTCAACGCTCTCGTCGCGAAGGACTCCAGCCGCTTGGTTGTGCCGTCTATCGAGGGCTCAGAAATAGCGGCCCAAGAAGGCATCGCGTTGGTTCCGTTGGAATGTACTCCGGCGACTCTCGACGCGATCCGCGACTTATCCGAATTTGAGGACATTGCCTGCTTTGGCCACCTGCAGGTGGTGGTTCGTCAAACTGGCGGTAGTCCTCGCCAAGTGCTTGGTGCGTACGTCAGCGCGAATGCATTTGAAATGTACGGCACGCCCGCGCTGATGGGGCGAGGGATCGCGCTCGCCGACGGCGCCCCAACAGCTCCCCCGATTTTCGTGATCAGCTACAAAACGTGGCAGTCGGATTTCAATGGTGATCCCGCTGTTCTCGGCAAAAGTTTCGTCCTTAACGACGAGCCGCGGACCCTGGTCGGGATCATGCCGCCGCGCTTTCAGGCGTTCGGACCGATAGTGCGTATCTGGATGCCTAACGACTTCCACGTCCCTCGCACGCATGGGAGCGGTCAGGGTTTTCTGGCGCGACTAAAACCAGGGGCCACAATTGCGGGGGCGTCGGCGGACGTCGACGTCCGGCTTCAGCGACTGGCTGCTAGCCATCCACTCGATTTTCCAAAGCGCTTCACCGGCCGCGTGCAATCTGCCGCCGACTTCCTGCTGGGACCTTGGGGCATCGGCAGCGTGGGCGGCAGCGAATTTGGAATGAAGCGGATGCTCTACAACCTTTTAGCGGCGGCGATGATGCTTCTACTGATCGCCTGCAGCAACGTGGCAAACTTGCTGCTCGCTCGTGCCACGGTGCGGGAAAAAGAGATCGCGGTTCGCGCAGCGCTAGGCGCCTCGCGCGGCCGCTTGATTCGCCAACTGTTGGTCGAGAGTATGGTGCTAGCGTTGGGCGCCTGCGCGGTGGGAACTCTGTTTGCGTACGCCGGTTTGAAATGGGCGGCCACCATCATGCCCCAAAAGGGTATCTCGATAGGCGGTGAGACGGTGTTCGGTCTGGGCGGGCCGGTTTTGTACTTTGCGCTGGGTGTGACGGTGCTCACCACGCTGGTCTGCGGCTTGGCGCCCGCTCTGCACAGTGTGAGCGGCGATTTGCAAACGCGGCTCACCACCGGCCGGAAAGGCGCGGGAGGGCGCCTTGGTCATGGAAAATTCCGCGCCGGGCTGGTGATTTCCGAGGTCGCGCTTTCGGTCGTGCTGCTGGCCGGCGCGGGCCTGATCTTCCACAGTTTTTTCACGATTACTCACGTCGACCTGGGATTCAATCGGCACCACATTCTTCTGGCTGCATTCGGGCGCCCCGCCGGCGAGGCGGAGACGCCACAACAACGGAACGCTTTTCTTCGGAAAGTGGTGCAGCAGCTAGCGACTTTGCCCAGCGTCACCAACGTGGCGGTGAATAATTCGCTGCCTGGGTATAACCCGGCCCGAGTCGGGGAAATCACTCTTCCCGGAATGCCTCGCGCGGAAAGCGCGGGGATCGACGCTTGCAGTGAAGGCCTGTTCGATGTGCTAGGAATGCGCTTGGTGCGCGGGCAATGGCTTTCCGAAGCGGACGTCGATGCGGCTCGATCGGTAACGGTCATCAACGAAACGCTAGCCCGTCGTTTGTTCGGCGACGGCAATCCTGTCGGCCATGAAGTTCACATGAAGGTATATGACAAGGACTTCGAAATTATTGGCGTCGTTCGCGACATGAAAGATTTCGGTCCCGAAGAGCCCGTACGGCCGCAATCGTTTGTGCCGTTTACCATTGGCGACGGTGGAGTTGTGCTGTTGCGCACGAAAGTGGCTCCCGATTCGCTGATCCATACCGTACAGGAACAAATATCAGCGCTGGACCGCGGGGTGATCTGGGGCGAAGGGGACGTGGAGTCGATTGACGACATTTTCGAACGACTCACCTATTCCGCGCCCCGCTTCGGCCTGATGGCGGTGGCCCCAATCGCGGCGATCGGCCTGCTGCTGGTGATCATCGGCGTGTTTAGCGTGATGGCCTACACTGTTTCGCTGCAAACCCACGAAATTGGAATCCGCATGGCGCTGGGCGCGCAACAAAGCGACATCTTTCGCGGCGTGCTGGAAAAGGGTTTGAGTTTGATCATCGCCGGCCTGGTAATCGGCGTGACCGTGAGCTTCGCCTTGACGCGATTCTTGGAGCACCAGATTTGGGGTGTGTCGGCGACCGACCCATGGACGTTCGGTGCTGTCGTGGTGTTGATTATCGCCGTGGGCGCAGCCGCGTGCCTGTCACCCGCGCGCCGCGCCACGCGTGTGGATCCGATGATCGCCTTGCGCTACGAATAATCCATTCCGTCCTATATACCGGCGTGCAATGCAAAACCAGCAGAGAGCGCCACGCGGACTAAAAACCAGGTGCGAAGATCCACTAGCTAGGAATCTGGGGGACTACGGACAGCAGGGCTTGGGTGTAGGGATGTTGGGGGGCGTGCAGGACGCGCGCGGCGTCACCGATTTCTACGAAGCGTCCGGCTTGCATTACTGCGATTCGCGTGGCCAGTTGCGCCACCACCGGCAGGCTGTGGGAGATGAAGATGTAGGTTAGGCCCAGCTCATTTTGCAGCTTGGCGAGCAGCTCGAGAATTTGGGCGCCTACGCTGACGTCGAGCGCGGAAACCGGTTCGTCGGCCACCACCAGCGCCGGGCGCAGCACTAAGGCGCGTGCAATTCCAATGCGCTGGCGCTGACCACCGGAAAATTCGTGCGGAAAGCGATCGCAGGCATCGGCAGCCAGCCCGGTGGTGCGCAGAGCGTCCACTACTCGCGCGCGGCGATCCGAATGCGAAAGGCCCGGTTCGTGAATCGCGAGCGGTTCGCCGACGATGGCCCCGATGCGCATGCGCGGATTAAGCGACGCGACCGGATCTTGAAAGACCATTTGCATGCGGCGGCGCAGAGCGCGCAGCTCGGCTCCGCGCGCAGTAAGCCAATCCCGCCCTTCGAAGCGGATTTCTCCGCGGTCGGGCTCGATTAGCCGCATCAACATGCGGGCCAGAGTCGTCTTGCCGCATCCGGACTCGCCCACGATTCCCAGAGTTTCACCGGCGGCCAAATCGAAGGTGATTCCGTCCACCGCAGTGGCCATCCGCGGCGAAGATTCCGGTGGCTCCGGTCCCGGCCGCGGCTGCCGGCGCAGTGTGCGGGCAAACGGATCGGCGCTCACCGAGTAGGATTTCCCCAGGGCGCGCACTTCGAGCACAGGATGAGCGGTGGTGGTCATGTGCGAGGGACCAGGATGCAGCGCGCGCGGTGAGTTTCCGACGCCGCTCGCAATTCCGGCACCGCCGCGTCGCATTCGGCGCGATGGTATTCGCAGCGCGGACCGAACGCGCAACCTACCGGCAAACGATCCAGCGGCGGCACGGTGCCGGGAATGGGGATGAGGCGTCCGCGCTCGAGACGCGGAGCGGCGCGTAACAGACCTTGGGTATAAGGATGCTGCGGACGGCGCAACACATCGGCGGTGGAACCTTCTTCCACCACTCGTCCCGCATACATCACCGCTACGCGATCCGCGACCTGCGCCACCACTCCCAGGTCGTGGGTAATGAATAGCATTCCCAGGCGCAGCTCGCGGCGCAACTCGACCAGCACGTCCAGAATTTGCTTTTGCACGGTGACGTCCAGCGCGGTGGTGGGCTCGTCCGCGATCAGCAGGCGAGGGCCTGGGGATAGCGCCATGGCAATCATCGCGCGCTGGCGCAGGCCGCCGGAAAGTTGGTGTGGATATTGATGCGCGCGAGTGGGCGCGTTGGGAATGGCGGCGCGCTGCATGCTTTCCAGGGCGCGTTTTGTGATGGCTGCGCGCTCGGCAGCCGGCCGGTGGACGCGAATGGCTTCTTCGATTTGCGCGCCGACGCGCATCACCGGATTGAGCGCGGTCATCGGCTCCTGAAATATCATGCCGATCTCGCCGCCGCGAACTGATCGCATTTCCGCGGAGCTGGCGGTGAGCAGGTTGCGGCGCGAAGATGCGGCCGCGCCGTTGGTGGCACCCTTGCGGGCGTCGTGGCCCGCGTCGTTGTCGTTGTTTGAACGGCTCGCGAGCCAGGCTTCGCCGCTGCGGCGCGCTCCCGGAGGAGTGAGCCCCATTAGCGCCAGCGAGAGCATCGTCTTGCCGCTACCGGATTCGCCTACAATCCCGAGCGTTTCGCTCTCCGCAAGAGCGAACGAGACGCCGTTCACCGGACGCACCCAGCCACCAGGCGTCGGCAACTCCACAGTCAGATCGCGCAGCTCCAGCAATCCAGCCATGCAGCCATCATAGATTTGAAAGGGAGACAGTCGAAATGATTAGTTGAAGGGGTTGTGCTGTACGCTAGCCACGCTGGTAATTTTGAACAATGACGTCGTGCGTCCTTCTCGAAGACGGCTCGCACACGCGTCGCTAGCGCCGACTTACTCTGCTCCTATTCTGTGCGGATCATGGCGATTGGGATGTATCGGGAACGAGGCGGAGAGGAACAGAATAAAAAAGGGCCGAGTTTTGAGCCCCGGCCCCGCAAAATAAATCTTGAGCTAGACGCGCGTTGACTATCACACTATACGCTGCTGTGGCTGTTCCGGCAACGAAATGTTTATCGGGGCGACCCAAAACATGCGCGGAAGGTCGGAGATTCGAACTCCGGTCGGCTACTCATTAGCCGCCCCAACGGGTGTCAACGCGTGTCTAGTTCCCAACTAGCAAAACCTTCCGAAACACGCGCTTAACCCAGCAACCGTACTGCGCCTGAACTCTACGGTCAATTCGTAGATACACTTACTCATGGCGATAGCGGGATGATTGCGTGAGTTGGATCAGGTCAGAGGATTTTCGTGTTTCGTCAGCGATAGGTGGCAGCGGAGAAGTACAAAATCAAAAGGGCCGGGTTTTGAGCCCCGGCCCCGCAAAATAAATTGTGAACTAGACGCGAGCCTGACAGTGTAACTATACGCTGCTGTGGCTGTTCCGGCAACAAAACGTTTATCGGGGCGACTCAAAACATGCGCGGAAGGTCGGAGATTCGAACTCCGGTCGGCTACTCAAAATAGCCGCCCCAACGGGTGTCAAGCTCGCGTCTAGTTCCCAACTAGCAAAACCTTCCGAAACACGCGCTTAACCCAGCAACCGTACTGTTCCTGAACTCTACGGTCAATTCGTAGATACACTTACTTCGCCGATTGGGCCCGGAATGCTTCCGTGAGGACCAATCGCGTTAGCGGTTGGCCACGGGAATTACGAAGCGGAGC
Source organism: uncultured Acidobacteriota bacterium (assembly GCA_963725655.1). Lineage (GTDB taxonomy): Bacteria > Acidobacteriota > Terriglobia > Acidiferrales > UBA7541 > CAVRXT01. Next base: position 889,021 of record CAVRYY010000003.1, read on the forward strand.
GCGGTATGCGTTTCCGAGAAGCTTGTCACTTTGTTATCGACCAGGCCCGCGGATTTTCCGGCGTTAATTACGTCGACTCCTCGAATATGCTTTTGGCCCTTGGGAAACACCACCCAAATCCCGCCGTTCTTCGCGATCACGTCACGCAGAGCCTGCAGATCAAATAGATCAGACACGTCCTCCGCGCCGAGGAAAACCAGCGCCGAGCCTGCAGCGGCGCGGCCGCGGACGACATTCTTCGCCCGCCCGCTGATCTCTTTCAGGAAATGCGCATCGCGGATTCCCACGATCGAGATGGAAAGCTCGGCGGTTACGCCGAGCTTATCCAGTAGCGACCGGTGCGAGTAATCCGGCTCCGGCGGCCGCGCCTTTTTCGCTTTAGGCATCTTGCTGTTCAACTTTCTCAATAGTGCTTCCTAATCTGGGTTATTGATTCCCCAGATAGTCGATGTGGACGTAAGTTCCGAGGCGCGTGTTATAGGCCAAGTACCAGCCGTCGTGATCCGGATCAGGATAAATCACGATTTCGTCGGAATCCCACAGCCAGCCATCGCAGAAGCCGACGTCATACGGCGCGACGCCGAAGTAGAATCCGCCGAACCAGAATCGTCCCGGGCCGCCGCCAACGAGCCGATAGCCATGTCCGCGGCCAATCGCGCCGGGGAAGTGGCCATGCTCCCAAGGATGATCGAGGTGATAGTTGGGATCATTGCGTCCGGTATCGTGTCCTATCCATTTCCCATCGGCGTGAACGTGCGGCGCTACCGGGTGCCCGGGTTGATCCGCGACGCGATGATCGGGAGCCGGAGCCGGGTGGTCGGGTCCCTTGTAAGCGGGCGGACCGTGACGCGGAGGAGGTGGCGCATGCCCGGCCTCACCTTTCTGCGCCATGGCGGGCAACGCGGCCATCAGCAAGCTTGCAAAGATCAGCATGAACTTTTTCATGAGAGCCCTCCTAAGTATTCAAACGAAGTACCGCAGATCGCGCCGGGAGATCACCCACCATCCCCTCGGGCCTTACATCCAAAATGGACGTAGCCACCAGCGGTAAAGTTACATGTCGCCGCGGCCAGGCGAATTGCCGGCGTGGTCTCCCAACAACTTCGCTACCTCGAAATCCTCCTATACGCACCATGGACGGTGGAGATCGGCCGCTCAAATGGATTTTCGTTGGCTCCGAAAGAGATACGGATCGCTAATCCCGCCAGTTTCTTGGCTCACAAACTATTGATCCACGGCAAGCGCACACGGGGGAAATTCTCGAAGGACATTCTTTACATCCACGACACACTCGAAATATTCGGCGCCAGGCTCGGAGACATCAAGCCACGAGTGGAACACCAAAATTAAACCGCGGATTCATCCCAATGGCCTCCGAAAAATTGAACGTGCAGCAACCGGCCTCTTCGGCAAAGTGACCGACGCAATTCGTGAGGCTGCCCGAATAGCTGACTCTCGAAAACTCGCCGCGGAAGCGGTGCGGGAACGCTGCAATTTCGGTCTGAAGCGGATTTTTGGCAGGTGAGCTGGCGCACCCACCCGTCCCAAAGCCGGGAAGATGGGAGTGCCCGAAAACGGACAAAACCGCTAAACCTTAGAAACTTTAAAACGAACGTCGAGCTACGCTGTTCTTCGCGGGTACTGCCGGAAAAGAGGGAACCGATAAATCGTACAACTAGAAGCAACCGGCGGCACTACCAGTCCCGCTGGAGCGGGACTAGTAGTCGTTGGCGGTGCCTTCCAGGAAAGCACGGAGCTTGCGGGAACGCGAGGGGTGACGGAGCTTGCGCAGCGCCTTCGCTTCGATTTGGCGGATGCGCTCGCGGGTCACTGCGAACGACTGGCCCACTTCTTCCAGGGTGTGCTCGCTGCCATCGTCCAGGCCGAAACGCATCTTGATTACTTTTTCCTCGCGCGGGGTCAGGGTCTTCAATACCGAAGACGTCTGTTCCTTCAGGCTGAGGTTGATCACCGCGTCCGAAGGCGAAACGACCGCCTTGTCCTCGATGAAGTCTCCCAGATGCGAATCTTCTTCCTCGCCGATCGGGGTCTCCAGGGAAATCGGCTCCTGCGCGATCTTCAGAATCTTGCGCACTTTCGCGACAGGAATATCCATCCTCTTGGCGATTTCTTCGGACGTAGGTTCGCGCCCCAGTTCCTGCACCAACTGGCGCTGGGTGCGCACCAGTTTGTTGATCGTTTCGATCATGTGCACCGGGATGCGGATGGTGCGCGCCTGGTCGGCGATGGCGCGGGTGATGGCCTGGCGAATCCACCAGGTAGCGTAGGTGGAAAATTTGTAGCCGCGGCGCCATTCGAACTTGTCCACCGCTTTCATCAATCCGATGTTGCCTTCCTGAATCAGATCCAGGAATTGCAGACCGCGGTTGGTGTATTTCTTGGCGATCGACACCACCAACCGGAGGTTGGCTTCGATCAGTTCTTTCTTGGCCTGCTCCGCTTCGATTTCTCCACGGATGATCACTTGCAGCGCCCGCTTCAATTCGGTAGGGCTGATTTCGGCGGCCACTTCGATGTCGTTTAATTCCTGCTTGCGCGATTTCAGATCGCGGCGGGCTTCAGCAAGTACGTCGGCTTTGGAAGCCTCGACGCGGCGCTCGAGCTTGGTGATCTCGCGCTCCAGGGTATGAACGCGCTCAACCGTCTGGCGGATCTGCTCGATCAGGCGCTTGCGCTCGAACAAGTTGAACTCGAATCCACGCATCAAATTGGACATCTCGATGCGGGTACGTCCCAGGGCGTAGCGCGCGCGGAGGTACGGCTTGCGCTTCGACCGCGGGGTATTCTCGAGTTTTTCGGCCTGCTTCAGCGCCAGCTGATAGAGTTTTCCGATCTTGTCGATGGTCTTAAGGGTTTCGCGGGTCTTGGCCTCGATCTTTTCTTCGGTGAGCTCTTCGTCGTCGAATTGAACGATTTCCTTAATCGAGCGGGAGCCTTCGCGCAGATCCACGCCGATGCCCAGGATTTCCTTCAGTACCAGAGGAGCGCGCGAGATGGTCTTGAAGACCAGCAACTGCCCGCGCTCGATGCGCTTGGCAATAGCCACTTCACCTTCGCGGGTGAGCAGCGGCACGGTACCCATTTCGCGCAAGTACATGCGAACGGGATCGTTGGTCTTCTCAAGTGCCCCGGGGGTGAGATCGAGCTCGCTATCTTCCGAGGTCGAAGCTAAAGCCGGTTCGTCCTTGGTTTCCACGCCGGCTTCGGCATCGTTCGCGGCGATAGCCGCCTTAGCCGTCGCCAGATCTTCGTATACGTCGATTCCATAGCGTTCGAACGTGGATAGAAGATCGTCGATTTCCTCCGACGAATGCACCTCCGCCGGCAGAATATCGTTCACTTCATCATAGAGAAGGTAGCCCCGCTCCTTCCCCATGTTGATGAGTTGTCGGACCTGGTCGTACTTCTCTTCGAGTGCCAAACTCACAATTCCTCCGGTGATACCCATAGCACCGGGCTCCACGGCGACGCGGATTGGGCCAAATGAAGCATGGGGGGACGTGAGAGGCGTCCCGCCAATCTCGGATCAATGACCTGTCGGTTGGAACCTACGATAATTCTTGCCGGGTTCAATATTTCCGGCCTCACTCGCCCGTGCCCGGTTTGCCCTCGTCCGCGCTTACAAACGTTAGATGCTGTTGGAGGGTAATTCGCTTCATGCAAAACCCTGACAGCATACATGCCTGAGTCAAACAGCGTCAACCTGCGTATGCGGTGGTGTGTAGTGTCCATTATTTCCTTATCTTTCTGGCTGATAATCGGCTGGCCGCGAGAAAGCTCAAGCAGACCAAATAGGAGCAGAAGGGCGTACCGGAAACGGTACCGAAAATGGGCTATTCCTGGGACAGTAGCTTACGTAATTCCTGTTTTCGGCTCAGTAGACGCCCCAAATCGGCCGCCGCGGGCTTGGTTTCGAGTTGGCGCTGCAGCGAGGTCAATTCCAGTTCCACGTTGCAGCGTCGTAACGCGCTCAGGCAGCTTTCCGCCTCTTCCCAGGATTCCTGGCTAGATGCCTCGAACAGAACGTCAAATAGCAGCCGACGGTCTTTTTCTTGCAATTTCTCGGCCAGAAACGCGGCATCAGGCCGCTGGTCGTTCATGGCCGATTCCAGCAGGACCTCGAACGCCTGCTCGGACTCCAGCCCCTTATGCAGCGATTCCGCACGGATCGTCTCGGCCAGCCGGCGGCGGAAAGCGTCGGAGTCCGAGAGCAACTGCAGCAGCCGGCGTTCGGCCGGCTTGACCACCGGAGCGATAAACTCGACCTTGGTTTTCACTTCGCTGCGGCGCTCGGCGGCCGCTCGGCGCAGCGATTCCCGCAGCACCGGCTCGTCCACGCGCAGGTCCGAAGCGATGCGGGTAGCCCACTCCGAGCGGAGCAGGCGGTCCGGCATTTTCTGCAGGTAGGGCATCAGATAATTCACCGCGGCAAGCTTTCCATTGGCGGTGGTGCGATCCATTTGCTTGGCCTTGGAAATCAAATAATCGAAATACGCCGGGGAGTGCACCAACAGTTTTTTGTAAGCCTCGGCGCCCTGTTCCTGAAGGAATTTGTCCGGGTCGGCGGGCTTGCCGTTCACAGGAGGCAGAGCGAGGACGCGGACGTCGAATTCTTTTTCGAGTAGCAGGGTAAGCGAACGCTCGGTGGCGGCCTGGCCGGCGGCGTCCGGGTCGTAGTTCACCACCACCCGCTTGGTGAACCGGCCCATCAGCTTGATCTGATTTTCCGCCAGGCTGGTGCCGCAGCTGGCCACCACGTTGCCGATTCCGGCGCGGGCGACGGCGATGGTGTCCATATAGCCCTCCACCAGAATCGCGAAATCGCTCTGGCGAATCGCTTCTTTGGCGCGATCCAGGTAATACAGCACGCTGCTCTTCACGTAGATCGGGGTTTCCGGGGAATTCAGATACTTGGGCATGTCGTCGCCCATGGCCCGGCCGCCGAAGGCGATCACTTTGCCGGAATCGTTGGCGATCGGAAACATGATGCGGCGTCGGAAACGGTCGTAAAACCTGCCGCTGGAATCGCGCGAGACGATCCCCGAAATTTCCAGCAATTTGTCGGGATATTTTTGTTTGAGGAAGCGGTAGGCCACATCGCCGCCGGAGGGCGCGTAGCCCAGCGCGAACTGCGCCAGGGCCTCGGCATTCAGGCCGCGATCCTCGAGATAGGCGCGGGCCACCTTGCCCTCCGCGGTGTCTCTCAGTTGGCGCTGAAAAAATGCGGTAGCTTCGCGGTGCATCTCCACCAGCGCCGAACGCTGCTGATTTTCCTGGCGCTCCTCGGGTGAGCGCTCCCGCGGCTTGGGAATCGCGATTCCGGATTTCTCCGCCACCACCCGCACCGCTTCCGGGAACGGGCACTTATCCACTTCCATCACGAATTGAAATACGTCGCCGCCCACGCCGCAGCCAAAACAGTGATAAATCTGTTTCACCGGATGGACCGCAAACGACGGCGTTTTCTCGGAATGAAACGGGCATAGGCCGGTAAAATTCTGACCGGTCTTTTTCAGCCGAACGTATTCGCCGATTACCCGGACGATGTCCGCCTGCTGTTTCACCCGATCTGCGAAGGATCCTGCTTCAGCCACGATTCATTCCTTGCGAATTCGACGATCTCGGGCGCCAAACCCTTGGATGCATGTGCGCGCTCGGCCGCTTCTAATCGTTCAATTCCACGATGGTGATGGCTTCTCCGCCGCGATCCGGCGCTTCGTGATGGAAATCGGTTACCAGTGGATGTCCGGTAAAAAATTCAGCCAGGCCCCGCCGCAGCGCGCCTGTGCCATGTCCGTGTATCACGCGGACCGAAGTTTTGCCAGCCAGCGCGGAGGCGTTCAGAAATTTATCGACGCGCCGGGTGGCTTCTTCCACCGTGGTGCCGATCAGGTTGATTTCGTCAGTGGAGGGTTCGTCGGTCGGCCGCGACTTCACGGTGATTCCCGAAGCCGGCGCCGGGATCCCGGCGCCTTTGCCTTTGGCCGCCACCGCCGGCTCCGCGAAGCCGGTGACGTCTGCCAGCGGTACGCGCATGCGCAGCGAGCCGGCCTCGATGTCGGCGTTGCGTCCGTCGTGCCGGCGAAAAACCACCGGCTGCTTCATTCCGCGAACAATGATTCTGGCGCCGGGAGTGAGCTCTTCCGCGGCAGGAGGTTTTGCAGGCGCTTCCGAAATTACGCCCAAATCCTGTTGCGATGACGCCAGCGTATCCAGCACCGCGGCGTCGTTTTCATCGCGCGCGGTGGATTCGATGCGCGAGAGCCGGCGCCCGGCCGCCTTTTCCAGCTGAGCGCGCTCTTTGCGGTCTTTGATTTCACCGGTGAGGCGCGCCACTTCCGCTTCGAATTTCTTGTGTGTTTCTGCGAATTGCTTCTCGAGCTCGGCGATGCGTTTTCGCTGTCGATCCACCCACTCGGTTTGCAGCGTGCGGCGCTCGGCAGCCAGGCTTTCCCGTTCTTCACGCGCTTGGCGGTGCAGATCCTGCACTTCGTCGCGGCTGCGATGCAGGTAGGAGATCAAATCGCGCGCTTCGCGAGTTTCGGGCGAAAGTCCCGCCTGCGCGGCTTCCACCACGCGCGCCGGCAAACCCAGCCGCCGCGCGATTTCGATCCCGCTCGATACGCCCGGCACCCCGACCAGCAGCCGGTAGGTGGGCCGCAGGTTCACTTCGTCGAATTCCACCGCGGCGTTGACGATTCCCGGGGTGGTGGAAGCATAAGTCTTCAGCCGATCGTGATGGGTGGTGGCAATGGTGAGTGCGCCGCGCATCCGAAATTCTTCCAGCAGCGCCACGGCTAGCGCCGCGCCCTCCTCCGGCGCCGTTCCGGTGCCCAATTCGTCCACCAGCACCAGGGACTGCGCGGTAGCCGTCTCGAGCATGGACTTCACGTTGAGCATGTGCGCGGAGAATGTCGATAAGTCCGCGGTAATGGATTGCTCGTCGCCGATGTCCGCCAGCACGTGGTCAAAAATTGGCAGCTCTACCGCTTGCGCGGGAACCGGGATTCCCGATTGGCCCGCCAGCGCGGCCAAGCCGACGGTTTTCAGCGCCACCGTTTTGCCGCCGGTGTTCGGGCCGCTAATCACCATTACCGTGCCGTCGCCGGCGTTCTCCTCGCCATCGCCGGCTCCATCGCTGCCGCTGCCGCGTGTTTCGCGCCGGTCGTTTCCTAGAGCGAGCGTCACCGGAACCACGGCGCGCCCCTGCGGCCGCAGCGCGTATTCCAGCACCGGGTTTCGCGCGGCGTCCAACCGCAGCCGTCCCGCGGTGAACTGCGGGACGGCGCAATCCAACTCGCGTGCATAGCGCCCGCGCGCAAAAACCGAATCCAGCTCGGCAATCGTTTTCGCCGCGTATTCCAGCGGGCCGCGGACCATCCGCAAGTGGTCGGTGAGCGCGGCCAGGATTCGCGCAATCTCCGCCAATTCTTCTTCCCCGAGCTGCACCAGCCGGTTATTGAACTCGATGGCCTCCAGCGGTTCGACGAAAACGGTCAGGCCGGTGCCGCTCGCGCCGTGCACCACGCCTGGCACGGCGCGGCGGTCTGATGCCAGCACCGGAATCACGAAACGCTCGTTGCGCAGCGTGATGTAGTCCTGCCCTGGCTCGCCGCCCCGCGCTCGCAGAATCGTGTCCAATGATTTCTGCAGGCGGTCGCGCGTCCGTCCCAGTTCGCCGCGAATGCGCCGCAAATCAGCTGAAGCGTCGTCGCTAATTTCGCCGTTCGGCAGAACCGCGCGGCGGATCGCCGTCGCCATCGGACGAAAATCGCCCAGCGATGCCGCTCGTTCCGCCAACCGCGGATATTCCGTCGCCACGCCGCGTAGTGTTTCCCGCGCGGTGGCCACTGTTCCCAAGAGCGTGCCGGCGTCCAGCAACTCCGCCGCAGTCAGCACCGACCCGGGAACCGCTAGGCGCGCGATCCAACTTTCCGGATCCGCCAGCGAACCAAATCCGAGCTCGGAACCGCCTCGAAGGTAAGCGATGGCCTCGCCGATCATCGCGAACTCAGCCTTCAGCCATCCCCGCTCCATGCGCGGAGCAAGCGCCAGCACGGCGCGCTGCCCGGGCGCACAGGTAGCGAACCCGGCGACGATCTCCCGCAGGCGGTCGAATTCCAGTAGGTGTTCGGCGGAGCGTCTCAAGCCATCAAAAATGCGCGATGCCGCGGTAGGTGTCAAGCGAACGGGCGCGGCTTGCTGTGGAAATTCGGGTATGCAAGCCGCGTCAGAGGACGGTGGAGTTTATTTCGCGTGCTTTTTCAGCACGGCGGCCATTCGGGTTTGGTAACCGCGGCCACCGGCCTTGTAGGCCGCTACGGTGTCGGGTTCAACGCGCAGCGAGATAACCACCTTGCACGGTTTTTTCTGTCGGCCGCGCTGACCGCGAGTGCGGTTGTATTCCGCTACGAGTTCCGGGAACACTTCGCGCGCGGGACGCATCGCAGCGAGCATTTCGTCGCTCAACGGCGGTGAATCAACGGAGTCCCAGTCCTCTTGGGATATATCTTTCGGCTTTCTAGGTTTGGCTTTGGTACTTTTCCCTTTCCTTTTCGGATGCTCACTCGATACCACGAATTTCCGAATCGCCTTCGATACCATAGCTGCACCACTCATTTCTTGCGCGAGCCGGATCATTGCGGAGCCGATTCGCCCGCAACCAAGTTTCTAAAAGCACACGAACTGTCGCCGCTTGCTTTCGCCGCTCTATCGGCGCAGCGCCGGTTTCGTTCCCGATTTCGAAGACTTGGCCGCCTTTGCTTGACCAATCTCTTCGACCATCGCCACACACAACGCATCGATCACCGCAGTGGCATCGCGGCCCTTCTCGGCGTCATTGCTGTCCATTATCGAGAAGACCAGACGCTCGCCGCGCACCGTGTCTGCATAACCGGAAAGCGTGTGGGCGTGCTCAAGCGATCCGGTCTTCGCGAAAATGCGCCCGGCGGCTTTCGAATTTTTCATGCGGGATTCCAGGGTTCCATCCACACCGGCGATGGGCAGCGTGGCAACGTAGTCGCTGGCCCACGGCTGGCGGCTCACCCACAAGAGCAAATTGCCAAGCGCTCGCGGCGTTACCAGATTCGCTGGCGACAGCCCGGAACCGTCTTCCTGGACCACGTCCCCATCGGCGATGCCAACGGATTTTAGAAAGTCTCCGGCCACTTTGATTCCATCATCGATCGTCCCATTTCCGGTTTTTTCTTTCGCCACGGTGCGCAGCAGAATTTCCGCGTGCAGGTTTTCGCTCACCTTGTTCACCACGCGGAGCATTTCCATCAGCGGCGGCGATTGATGCTCGGCGAGGACCACGCCATGGTCTACGGCGTCCACGGTGGGCGCGACGGGCGGCGTTGGCGTCGGCACGGATGGGGTCAAGCTTTGGTTCGTGGCGGTTGCGCCACTGGGCGAATCGGGAGCGATCGGAACCACGGGAGAGCTCTGGCCCGGATGGTTCGCCGTAGCGACGCTCGGCAGTTCAGGCACGTCGCCGCGCTTGGGCGGCGCGCCGTGAATGCCGCGCGCCTCGCCGGTGATGTGGACGCCGCGCGCTTCGAGCAGTATTTTCAGCGCGCGCGCCGAATATTCGGCAGGATCGTCCATTGCCAGCTCCAGCTTGGCGCTCGGCGCGCCGATGGCGATCGAGCCGCGCAGCAGAGTCGTCTTCGCACCGGCCTGCCGCACCACCGCAAACTTCACCGGAGTGCCGGCAGCGCCGGTGACTACCTCCTCCGCAAACGGCGGATCACCTGCGAATGGGCTCACCACCAGTGCCGCTGGGTCGCCCACTTGCGGCCCCGGGCTCGCTTCTACTGAAACGATATTGTCGTTGAGAGCGATCGCACTCACCGGCGCGCCAAAACCGAAATAAAGATCGCCTACCGTCCAGCCGGCGGGATACGGATCGAAAGCGAAGTAGGAATCGTCGCCGGCGACGTCACCGCGAATCTCCTTCAAGCCGTGCGCCACCGCAGCGTCCGCCAGCTCCGCGAGTATTTTTTCTGGTGGGCCCTCGCGTTCCACCTTCCCCGCGTATGGAAACTTGCGGTTGGATAGATTGGGATCCCCGCGCCCGACCAGCACCAGATCGCCGGTCAGCGTGCCCGCCGCGGAAAGCGTTCCGCGGGCCTCCAGCGTGGTGCGGAAGCGAAAATCGGGAGGCAGGGAAGTCGCCGCTAGCGCCGTGGTGATCAGCTTCAGGTTCGAGGCGGGGGTGAACAGCCGATCCGCGCTCTGCTCATACAAAGTTTCGCCGGTCGAAGCGTCGGCAATCCAAATTCCCCATGATGCTTTTTGCGCCGCCGCGGACGACAACGCCACCTCTGCTCGGCGGGCAAATTTTCCGAGATCCGGATGCGGGGATTTCACCGCATCTGCAGGAGCCCGAGTACCCGTGTCCTTATTACCTGCCGCGGCTGTAGGCGACGCGCCGGGCCGTGGTCCCCCGCCGCCCGCAAAGGTCGCGTAGTTCATCGTGGAAGCGCACAGCGTTGCACCGACAACCAGCCCGATCCACACCACTGCCGCGCACCAGTTTTTTTGCCGCCCCCAACGAATGTTGTTCATGGGTTCCCAGTATATTCCACCGCGATCACCGGGAAAGCGTCGACGTCGCTGCCCGTAGCGAGCCCGCCACGTTGTGCGGACCACCGGGCGTACAACTGTTGCCACCGGTTTTCGCATCTTTCCCCACCATGGGCCGCTTCCTCGCTACGTCTCGGGGTGAAGGAGGCGTGCGCCGCCGGCAGCGGCAAAAATGATTCACCATCGCCAACGGTGCGGTGGCGTACGCAAAAGGTTTGCGCGCGCAAAACGTTCGGTCTATGATCCATCGTAATTTCACGGAGGTTACATGAAGAGATTGGCAGCGTATTTCGCAGTTTTCCTGATGGTCGCGGCTCCCGCTATCTCGTCCGCGGGCGTGGTTGGCAAAGAAGACGACCGCTTGGTGAACTGCGGCGAAGTCCTCAACGAAATTCTGGGTGTGCCTGAAAATATTCCGCAAAGCCTGCTCGACAAAGCTACCTGCGTTGTGGTCTTCCCGTCCGTCCTCAAAGCCGCCTTCCTGGTCGGCGGCAGTTATGGACGCGGTGCGATGTCTTGCCGCGAAGGCGATCAGTTTGACGGCCCGTGGGGCGCTCCCACGATGATGGCCCTGGAAGGCGGAAGTTTCGGATTTCAGCTGGGCGGCGAAGCCACCGATTTCGTCCTGCTGGTGATGAACGAAGGCGGCGCCCGCGGAATCCTGAACAGTAAAGTGAAGCTGGGCGGCGACGCCTCGGCGGCGGCCGGTCCCAAGGGCCGCACCGCATCCGCGGAAACCGACGTGACCATGCGCTCCGAAATTCTGAGCTATTCGCGTGCGCGCGGACTCTTTGCCGGAGTATCGCTGGAAGGTTCCACCATCCGTCCGGACGGTGACGCCAACGAACGAGTCTACGGCCCGCACCTGACCGCGCGCGAAATCGTGCTGTCGGCAAAAACGCCGGTGCCGTCTGCCGCGGGAAAAATGGTCGCCACCCTGAACAAATACACCCCGAAGCACCGCTAGGCGCTTCGGCTTTTCGCCTTTCCCGGAAATGTGTTCACTCGTAAAGGCGCGCCACACTGGCTCTGTGGCGCGCTTGACTTGTCGTCAAGTATGACCTATAGTCATAGTTGTCTATGAGTCGTAAATCTGCCTCCCGGCCTCCCCGCAAAGCCTCCGTCGCGCCTCTCCGATCCCGCACCCCGGGCATCGGACGCCGCGAGCGCCATCGCCTGGACGTTCGCGCCCGCCTTTTCCGCGCCGCCATCGAGCTCTTCGGTGTGCGCGGTTTCACCGCCACCACCGTGGAGGACATCACCGAGTTGGCCGACGTCGGCAAGGGCACATTTTTTAATTACTTCCCCAGCAAGGAACATCTCCTGATCGCCTACACCGACGGCCGGGTAGGCAAAGTCCGCGCCGCCGTCGAGGAAGCGCGAGCCGGCAGGGATCCCATTTGCGCGATCCTGCGCCGCTGGCATGGTGCGCTGGTTTCCGAGGCGGCTGAGACCCAGCAATTTGCAGCCAGTATGCTGGTCACCATGATCAGCAGCATCCCGGTTCGCCAGCTTGCCTGCGCGCGCATGGAAGAGGGACGCGCCTTGGGCGCAGAACTGATGGCCATCGGCCAAAAACGCGGCGAGGTTCGCAACGATATCGATCCCGCCGAACTGTATTTCGTCTTTCAGCAAGTGGCTTTCGGAGCGGTCTTCTTTTTCGCACTCAAGGACGTCGGCAATCGCGACAAATATTTTAAGTCTTCTTTCGATCTATTCTGGTCCGGAATCGAGGCTCACCCTCCTTCCCGGGTCCAAGGGACTCGTCATCATGGCAAATAAAATCCTGCTTCTGGCCGCTTGCATGCTGATTCTGCCGGCCGCGGCTTTGGCGCAGAACGGCGCCGCGGCCATCCCGCAAGGCGGCGACGCCCCTCCTTACTCCGGGCCGCCCATTAATTCGGTGTCACCCAGCCAATCCCAGGACCCTTTTGCCGGTAGTGTTCCGGAGAAGGCCGCCGTCTCCGGAACATTGCAGCTCACTTTTCCGGACGCAGTGCGCCGTGGCCTGAAACAAAACATGGGTGCGCTGCTCAGCAGCGAAGCCGAAGGATCGGCGCGAGGCGAGCGGTGGGGGCAACTCAGCAACCTGCTTCCTCACCTATCCGCGGCTGCCGGCGAAAACGTTAAGCAGATCGATCTGGCCACTCTGGGTTTCAATTTCCCCGGAATTCCCCAGGTGATTGGCCCGATCGGCTACGTCGATACCCGCGGTTATTTTTCACAGAACGTTTTCAATTGGGAACAGATCCAGCGCACCCGCGCGGCCACCCAGAATGTTCGCGTCGCCGGCTACTCCTATCAGAACGCGCGCGATCTAGTGGTGATGGCGGTAGGCGCCAACTATTTTCAGACCATCGCCGCGGCCGCGCGCCTGGAAACCGCGGAGGCCCAGGTGCACACCGCCCGGGCGCTTTCCGATCAAGCCACCGACCGATTAAAAGCCGGAGTAGCTGCCTCGATCGATGATTTGCGCGCCCGCGTCGAATTGCAAACGCGCCAGCAACAGGTGATCGCGGCACGCAACAGCTTGGCGAAACAGAAACTGGTGCTGGCTCGCATCATCGGCCTGCCGCTCGGTCAGGAATTTGAAATCGGCGAGAAGGCCCAATTCGAGCAGGTCGCCGCTCTAAGCATCGAAGATATCCTCCAGCGCGCCTACGCCAATCGTTCCGATTTCCGGGCCGCCGAGGCCCAGGTGCGTGTCGCCGAGCTCGTCCGCCGTGCCGCCACCGCCGAACATTACCCGACCTTCCACATCAACGCCGACTACGGCGTCAGCGGCGTCAATATCGGCGCCTCCCGCAACACTTATGATGTTACCGGTGAACTGCGCGTTCCAATCTTTGCGGGGGGCCGCACCCACGGCGATGTGTTGCAGGCCGAAGCCTCGCTGCAGCAGAGTCGCTCGCAACTCGAAAACCTGCGAGGCCAGATCGATCAGGACGTGCGTTCGGCTCTACTCGATTTGCAGTCCGCTTCCGATCAGGTGGCGGTGGCCAAGAGCAATGTCGACCTGGCCGGCCAAACTCTCGACCAGTCGCAGGACCGCTTCAAAGCCGGGGTAACCGACAACATCGAAGTGGTGCAGGCGCAAGAGTCCGTCGCTACCGCCAGCGAATCGTATATCGAGAGTTTGTACGCCTACAATTTGGCAAAAATTTCCGTGGCTCGCTCGATTGGCCTTGTGGAAACTACCGTCAAAGAATTTTTCAAAGGATTCTGAACATGCCCGAAAAAATGACCGTCGATCCGGTAGCGGAAACACCGAACGAAAACGAATCGAAGCGGACCGCACTGTCGCAGCCCGTCGCCGCGCCCGCCACCCCGGAGAAGGCCTCGATATTCGCGAGCTCCAAAGCGCGTCTGGTGTTGGTGATCCTGGTGCTCTTGATCATTGTTGGCGTGATTTACTATGTGACCGAAGTCTCCGGCTATGAGACCACCGACGACGCCCAGGTCGACGGCCACCTGATGTCGCTGAGCGCGCGAGTCGGCGGGTACGTGCAGAAAGTAAATGTCGACGACAACCAGGCCGTCACTCAGGGCGCTACCCTGGTGGAGATCGATCCCAAGGATTACCAGGTCGCCGTCGACAAAGCCAAAGCCGATCTGGCCGACGCCATCGCTCAGTCCGAAGCCGTAAACCAGAACGTTCCCATCACCTCCGCCAATACCAGCAGCCAGTTGCGCGTCACCCAATCCGGCGTCGAGAACGCCGAGGCCGGAATCGCCGTCGCGGAAAAGCAATCCCTGGCCGCCCAAGCGCAACTCGAGGAAGCCCAGGCCAACGACGTCCGCGATCAGGACGATCTGGCCCGCTACAAGCAACTCGTCGACAAACAGGAAATTTCCCAGCAGCTCTACGATCAGTCGGTTGCGGCCTCGAAAGCCAGCACCGCCGGAGTGGCTGCGGCACGCGCCAACGCCGCGGCCGCCGATCAAGCGGTGAATCAGGCCCACACCCGGTTGGCGGAAGCGCAAGCCAATCAGCGAGCCGCCGAAACCGCGCCGCAGCAAAACGCTTCCACCCGCGCCCGTGCGCTAGGTGCCGAGGCTCAGGTTCAGCAGAAACAAGCCGCGCTCGAGCAGGCGCAACTGAATTTGCAGTACACCAAAATTGCGGCTCCCGTGAACGGCATCGTAACCAAAAACGTCGAAGTGGGAATGAACGTTCAGCCCGGGCAGCAATTAGTCACCGTGGTTCCCCTGGACGATGTCTGGATCACCGCCAATTTCAAGGAAACCCAGCTTCGGAATATGCGTCCTGGGCAGCCCGTGGAAATCAAGGTGGACGCCAACGGGCGCACCTACAAAGCGCACGTCGACAGCATCGCCGGCACCAGCGGCTCCCGCATGAGCTTGATTCCCCCCGAAAACGCCACCGGCAACTACGTCAAGGTGGTGCAGCGCGTGCCGGTGAAGCTGGTGCTCGAGCCGGGCGAAAATAGCGATCATAGTTTGCGCCTGGGAATGTCCGTGGATCCCAAGGTTAAGGTGAAATGAGCGCGGCCGCCGCCACTCTTCCCCAGGAAACGCAAGCGATCTGGCAGCCGAAGATCAATCCGTGGATCATCGCTCTTTCGGTCACTTTGGCTACGTTTATGGAGGTGCTGGACACCAGCATCGCCAACGTGGCGCTTCCGCACATCGCCGGAGGGCTTTCCGCGGGCCAGGACGAGAGCACTTGGGTGCTCACCTCTTACCTGGTTTCCAATGCGATCGTGCTGCCAATGAGCGGCTGGGCCTCCACACTCATCGGACGCAAACGCTATTACATGACTTGCGTCGCGCTGTTTACCATCAGTTCTTTTCTCTGCGGCCTGGCCGGCTCTCTGGGCTGGCTCGTTTTCTTCCGCGTGATGCAGGGCGTGGGCGGCGGGGGATTGCAGCCAAGCGAGCAAGCCATCCTGGCGGATACCTTCCCGCCCAAGAAACGCGGCATGGCTTTCGCGGTGTACGGCATGGCCGTGGTGCTCGGGCCGGCCATCGGGCCAACCCTCGGCGGTTGGATCACTGACAACTACAGTTGGCGCTGGATCTTCTACATCAACGTTCCCGTCGGCATCATCTCGTTGCTGCTCACTTCCCGGGTCATCGAGGATCCTCCCTATTTGAAAGAGAAACAGGCCAAGGCGAAAAAAGCCGGCCTGAGCGTCGATTACATCGGCCTCGGACTGATCGCCGTGGGCTTGGGAGCGCTGCAGATTGTCCTCGACAAAGGCCAGCGCGACGACTGGTTCGATTCCCGATTCATCCTCGGACTCAGCATTCTCGCCGGCATCAGCCTGGTCGCCGTCGTTTTCTGGGAATGGTTCCACAAGAACCCCATCGTCGAACTGCACCTGTTTACCGACCGTTCCTTTTCCGCCGGCACCGGAATGATGTTCATGGTCGGGTTCATTTTGATTGGCAGCACTGTGCTGTTGCCGCTGTACCTCCAAACCATCATGGGTTACACCGCGGAACGCGCCGGAATGGCGCTCACGCCCGGCGGGGTTGCCATCATTTTATGCCTGCCGTTCGTTGGTTTCTTGCTTTCGAAATATGACGCGCGGCGCATGCTGGTCGTCGGCTTCGGGGTGGTCGCCGCCGGGCTGTTTATGATGACCCGCTTCAGTACCGACGTGAATTTCGCCACCGCCATGTGGGCGAGGGTAATTCAGGCCACTGGTTTGGCGTTCTTGTTCGTTCCCATCAATACCGCAGCGTACGCTTATCTACCGAAAGACAAAAATAATGCCGCATCCGGGCTGATCAACCTCGCCCGGAACATGGGCGGCAGCATTGGTATCTCCGTGGTCACCACCATGCTCGACCGCCGCTCGCAATTTCATCAGGCTCGCCTGGCCGACAGCATGACCGCCGGCAACCTCCAGCTCCAGCAGGCCCACGCCGGATTGATGCACCAGCTCATTGCCCACGGGGTACAAGCTACCTACGCGTCGAAACAAGCCTACGCCATGCTCATCGGCGGATTGCAGCGCCAAGCCGCCATGCTGGCCTACATCGATACGTTCTGGATGCTGGGCATTTGCTCCCTGGTAATGATGCCTCTGGTATTCGTCATGAAGCGCTCCAAGGCCGGCGAGATGCACGTCCATTAGCGGCAGGCACTCGGACGAATCTTCCCGCCTCTGGCGCCCACTACGTTTTGCTGTTGGCAACCCACGGCACACGCCCCGGTCCCTTCACATGCTGGGCGGTGCGCGAGATGCTCGGCGACGATCGGCCTTTCCCTGCTATCTGGTCGCGCAGCGACGGAAACGCCAGCACACAGGCCAGCGCCACCACCATCGTGTACACAGAAACAGTCTTCAGGCGTAAGCCGCGCCTCTTCACCGCAGTGGACGGTGCCGCCGCCGCCGCAGGCGCTGGCATCGATAAATTCCTCTGTCCCCTTCCGGACCGTACTCCTTGGTTTCGTTTTATGCGTGGCATGGCTCGGCAGCTCCTCCCAAAGTGAATTGCATCTGTGCAGGCTTTCGCACATGGCCGCCCCGTGGCGGCCGCTGTCCCAAATTATATTTTTGCCGCAGTCGCTCCACCCGAGCGCTGATGGTCTGGCGGTATTTTTCCGGCGCGTTGGCCGCGCGTCCGTACCAGCTCTGGTACTGGCTTACCAGCCGCGGAAATTTCTGCGCGACGAATGGCATGAAGTGTTTCTGCGTGGAGGGCATCATGTGCAGCACCCGCGCGGCGAACCACTGCGCACCGGCCTCGGCCGCACCGTGTGCCAGCGCATCCAGATCGTTCTCGCTGTCGGTGAGCCACGGAAGCACCGGCATCGCCAGCACTCCCGCCGAAATTCCCGCCTCCCGCAGCGAGCGCACCGCCGCCAGCCGCAGGTCCGGACGCGGCGCACGAGGCTCCAGCAGGCGTGCCAGGTGGGTGCGCACCGTGGTGATGCTCAGGTTCACCATGATCGAGGAGCGCTCCGAAATTCGCTTCAGCACGTCCAGATCGCGCAAAACCTGATCGGACTTGGTAGTGATCGAAAGGCTCAGGCCCTCGCGCTCGGCAAGTTTCTCCAGAATCGCCCGCGTGGCCCCAAACTCGCGCTCCGCCGGCTGATACGGGTCGGTCGCCGTGCCAATCGCGATGTGCTCAGGCTCCGCATCAGGACCCTCCACCGCCGAAGGCTCCCGATAGCGCTTGGCCAGGTCCCGCTCGATCAATGGGCCCGCATTTTCCTTCGCGTAAATTTTCGTTTCGAATTCGTCCACCGGCAACTCCATGAATTCATGGGTGTACCGCGCATAGCAGTAGTGGCATCCGAATTCGCAACCTCGATACGGGTTTATGGTCCAGTCGAACGGAACACGCTCCGAATCGCAGCGATTCAGTATCGAGCGGACCGGCAGAAGAAAGTATTCCGTCCCTCGGCGAGCATCGGACAAGGGGGAGGAGGCGGCGAGGCGGGCGATGCCGACCAGCTCCGAAGTGGGCTTCGTTCTCCTGTCAGGGCCAGGAGTGGGCGTAGAAGCGTCGCTATCGGACTCACAGTTGCCGTGGCGAGCGGCTGTGGGAAATAGAGTGAGATTGCTTGGTTCCGGCCGGATGGGGCGCTCCCCCAAAGGGAAGGTATCAGGACGGATATGAGGACAAGTGGCCATCGATCACCTCGCCGCACAGGGGAGCACTATATTCGCCTTTTGTTCGCTATGTCAACGAAAATATTTCGCTTTATATTCGCCTTTTACTGTGCGCTGTAAGTACCGTGTTCTGTGCTGGAAACGGCCGCGCTGAATCCGATTTGCCCCACCATGCCCACCGATATACTGGAAACTCCCCGGTTAGGAGCGCGTACTTGAGCGAAGTTGGCATCTTGATTTTCGACAATGACGAGGAAAGCCAGCGGACGCTGCGCTTGGTACTGGATTCCGAAGATTGGCGTGTCCGCGTGGTCCCGGACATCAGCCAGGCCATGGCCGAACTAGCCAGCACCTCGTGGTCGCTGGTTCTGGCCAATGTGGCGCTGGTGGGGTTGCAGGGCGTCTTGTTTTCCACCCTGAAAGAACTGAGCCAAGTGCCGTTAAAACCGCCTACGGAAGGGGTTGCAGGGGCTCCGCCGGTGCCCAACCGCCAGCTACGGGTGCTATTCCTGGTTCCTGCGCTGGACGCTCCCACCGTCGTTCCGGCGCTGGAAAACGACCATCTCGCATATGCCGTGCTGCCCTACCACATGCATGATTTTCTCGAGAAAATCGACGAACTCTTGGTGGAATCGGGCGCCATCGCCACGCCCACCCGCGGGCTGACGCCATCGTTTGCGGATCGCAAGGCCGCGCCGAAGGCCGGCGCGCGCAACTCCAGCATGTTCGCTTCGCGTGCCGACTGCCACTTTTCCGAAGAAGATATGGCCGAATACGAGCGCGTCGAAAAGGAAGAAGCCGACCAACGGAAGGCTTCCCGGCTGAAAAGGCGCGAACTTCTATAGCGTGCTGGCCCTCCTCTCAGCAGTTCCCACTTGAGAGATCCACTCCAGAATCGCTGGGGGTAGCGCAGTTCTAGTCTTCCGACTCCACCCCAGCCTCCGGACGGCTCCACAAACGCACTTCCGACCGGTCCGCAGTCTGGCTGAGCAGCTCGGCGACAGTTGTATGCAACGCCGGGTGGCGAAAGCCGGGAGCCAAATCGTTCAATGGAACCAGAACGAAGCGGCGGTCGGCGAGGCGCGGGTGAGGAATCTCCAGCTGTGGCAGGCAGACGACCCGATCGCCAAAGAACAAAATATCCATGTCGATCACCCGAGGGCCGTTGCGCACGCGCCGCGTTCGCCCCAGCCCGGCTTCGATATGGTGCAGCGTTTCGAGCAGTTCGACCGGTTCGCCGTCCCACTCCACCTCAACGACGCAATTCAAAAACCACGGCTGCTCGCGCAAATCCACCGGCTCGGTCTCATACAACGGGCTCTCGCGAACCACCCGCACGTTTCGCTCGCTGAGACCGCGGACCGCGCGGGAAATGTTTCGGTCCCGCTCTCCCAGGTTCGATCCCAGCGATAAATATACGGTGCTCATGGTGAGGTGAGAAATCTGCGGGCCTTCAGCAGCAGGAAGCGAGGGATGAATCCAGCGTCGCGCCTAAACGCCTGAGTCCAGCGGGCTACAAGTCCCGCAAACACGCGCACCAGCAAAAGCCCTTACTGCACGCGCTGGATATAGCGTCCATCGGAAGTATCCACTTTCACTTTGTCCCCGTTTCCGATAAACGGCGGCACGTTAACCACCAGCCCCGTCTCGAGCTTGGCCGGCTTCATCACCGCGCTGGCCGTAGCCTTCTGAATGCTGGGCTCGGTATCCACCACCGTCATGTCCATCGTATCCGGCAGCAGGATCCCGATCGGCTTGGCGTCGTGGAATTCCAGCTGCACCATCATGTTGGGAATCAAGTAATCCACCGCATCGCCCAGCAGGTCTTTCTGCAGCGCGATCTGTTCGTAATTTTCCAGGTGCATGAAATGATGGCCATCGCCATCGCTGTAAAGATATTGGTACTCAATCTGGTCCAGTGTCGCGCGCTCCACAAATTCTTCCGCTCGGAACCGGTATTCCATGATGGCGCCGGTGCGCAGCATGCGCATGCGGGTTTGCATCGAGCCGCGCTTGTTGCCCGGCGTGCGGTGGTCGACGCTAAATATCGAGTAAAGCTCGCCTTCGTGGCGAATAACCATACCGGGGCGCAGTTGTGTTGCTTTCACCATGATGAACTCCGACTCTTAGGGTTTTCGAGGGACAGTTGACCGCGCCAATCGCAGCACCAGCGCCGCCAACGCACGGGGCGCACTGCGCGCTCAACCGAGCACCCCATTATACCGGGCCGCATCGAGAGGGGTCAAATGCGCCCAGCCACTGGCAGCGTGAACGCCGAGAGGGAAGAAACAAAACCCGGCCCCCGCTGGGGGGCCGGGCTCCAGCTCAACCACTTGGGTTGTTGAGCTGGGATGATGCAGAATGTAAATAATCCTAGTTTCGCAATAGGTCACCGTCAATCCGGTTAAGTACGTGTTTTTTGCCATAAAACCAACGTTCCCAGGCTCTAACCGGCCCTGGGTCCCGGCTGGTCATCCACCACCCGGTTTGGCAGTGCCGGGGTTCCTTGCCTTTGCGCATCCCCAGCCCTATTCTTGACCTGCCGGAGTCCCCGCTCCGCGCCACGCATCGAATGGAGCGGGAGTTCCGAAACATACCCCATGGGCCTTCAGGATAAACTCGGACGGGAAATCACTGACCTCCGTATCTCGGTCACCGACCGCTGCAACTTCCGCTGCGTCTACTGCCGCTCCGCCAACCACGACAATCACATGCCCTCCAGCACGCTGCTGGAATGGGACGAACTCGAGCGCCTGGCGCGAATCCTTACCGGCCTCGGAATAACCAAGGTCCGTGTCACCGGTGGAGAGCCGTTGGTGCGCCCGGGCGTCGAGGCTTTCATCCGCTCGCTGCGCAGCCTGGGTGTGCGCGATCTTTCGCTCACCACCAATGGATTTGGGCTGGCCGAGCGAGCCTACGAACTTTCGGCGGCCGGCATCCGCCGGGTGAACATCAGCCTCGATTCGCTCGATCGTGAGAAATTCGAAAGAATTACCCGCACCAAAGTGTTTGACGATGTGATTGCAGGCATCGACGCCGCCTGCGCCGCTCCCTTCGAATTGGTCAAGGTCAACGCGGTGCTGGTGCGCGGCTTCAACGACGACGAAGTGGAAGAGTTTGCCAGATTCGCCCGCAGCCGCCACATCATCATGCGCTTCATCGAATTCATGCCGCTCGACGCCGATCACACCTGGACCCGCGACAAAGTAGTCCCCGCCGCCGAGGTCTACCAGCGCATCAACGAGCACTGGCGGCTGATTCCTATCTCCAACGAACGCAGCGAAACCGCCCGCAAGTATCGTTTTGCCGACGGCCGCGGTGAGATTGGCCTGATCGCCCCGGTCACCGCCCCCTTCTGCGGGTTTTGTTCGCGCCTCCGCCTTACCGCCGACGGAAAACTACGCACCTGCCTTTTCAGCAAGGACGATCACGACCTGAAGCCGCTGCTGCGCGGCGGCGCCTCCGACGACGAAATCGCTGCGGCCATCCGCGCGATCGTGGATCAAAAGGAACCGAGCCACCGCATCAACGAACCGGATTTTGTTCCGCCATCCCGAACCATGGTTTACATCGGCGGCTAAGAAATTCTCGAGGGACATGGGCGAAGACGGACAGAAGCTGTTCACCCTCAGCGAAGCCGAGCACCTGCGGTCGGAGCTCGAACCTATCCTGCTCGAAGCCATCGATTCGCGAAGAAAGTTCGTGGTGTTCGACGACAAATTGCGCGCCCTCGCCGAACGCATCCTCCGCGCCGGCGGCATGTCCGTTCGCTACGAAGAGGCCGCGCGATGGCGCGCCGAACACGATCACCTGGGCCAAGCGATCCACACCGCGCTGCAACGAATCCAATCCACGGGATGCGTGGTCAAAGACATCGACTCCGGCTTGCTCGATTTTCCAGCGCGCCTGCATGACGAAGACATCTACTACTGCTGGCGCTTGGGCGAAGATCGCATCCGCTTCTACCACCGCCAGGACGAAGGCTTTTCCGGCCGCAAGCCCATCGACCCGCGGGACAAGAATTACGAAACGCCGACACAATAGCGCCGCCAACGCCAGGGACTCCCATTGACCGAAAAAACCGAAAACGCGAAACCCGAAAACCCCGAAAACACGCCGAACCGCCTGCAGTTTTCAGCCAGCCCTTACCTGCGCTCGGCCGCTCATCAGCCCATCGATTGGCACGAATGGGGCGACGAAGCCTTCGAAAAAGCCAGCGCCGAAGGCAAGCCCATCCTGCTGGATATCGGCGCGGTCTGGTGCCACTGGTGCCACGTGATCGACCGCGAGAGCTACGAAAATCCCGCGCTCGCCGCCATCATCCGCCAGTTTTACATCGCGGTGAAAGTGGATCGCGACGAGCGTCCCGACGTCGACGCTCGCTATCAGGCCGCCATCAGCGCTATTTCCGGGCAAGGCGGCTGGCCTTTGACGGCCTTCCTAACGCCCGACGGAAAACCGTTTTTCGGCGGCACCTATTTCCCGCCCGAGGACGCCATGGGCCGGCCCGGATTCCGCCGCATCCTGCTAAGCATCGCGGAAGCGTTCCGCACCCGGCGCGCGGACGTGGATACATCCGCGAAAGCGCTGGCCGATGCGGTAGCTAACGCCGAGGCATTTCGCGGCGCGAAGGGCCCCTTGGAAGCCGGAGTCGTGGATTCCATGGTGAACTCGATCGCCAAGCAATTCGACGATCGCAACGGCGGCTTCGGAACCTCTCCCAAATTCCCGCACGCTGCCGCCGTCGATCTGCTGCTCGAGCGATACCACTCCACCAAAGCGAACCATCTGCTCGACGTGGCGGAAACCACCCTGGAAAAGATGGCTCTCGGCGGGGTTTACGATCAAATCGGTGGTGGCTTTCACCGCTATTCCGTCGATGAGCGCTGGTGCGTTCCGCATTTCGAAAAAATGACCTACGACAATTCCGAGTTGCTCCGCAACTACCTTCACGGATTCCAGGTGACCGGCAAGCCGCTCTTCCGCGAAACCGCCAACGGCATCATCGGCTGGGTGGACGAGGTGTTGTCCGACCGCGCTCGCGGCGGTTTTTACGCCAGCCAGGATGCCGACCAGACCCTCGACGATGACGGCGACTATTTCACCTGGAGCGTCGCAGAAGTTCGCCAAACGCTCTCGCCCGAGGCAGCCCGGGTGGTGGAGGTTTATTACGACGTCGAGCCGCGCGGCGAGATGCATCACAATCCCGCCAAAAATGTTTTGTGGATTGCCCACACCGTCGAGCAGGTCGCCCACCAGGTGGGCGCAAGCGAAGCCGAGACGCGCCTGTTGCTGCAGCGCGCCAAAGAAAAATTGCTTGCGGCGCGGCGGTTGCGGCCCACCCCGGTGATTGACACCACGATTTACGTCGGCTGGAATGCCATGTTCGTCTCTGCCTACCTCGAGGCCGGACGCGTGCTTGGCCGCGCCGACTGCGTCGAGTTCGCGCTGCGCACACTCGACCGCCTGCTGGCGGAAGGTTGGGACGAGAACAAAGGCTTCGCCCATCGCATCGGCGCCACCGAACCGGCCGGCGCCAGCGCCCTGCGCCTGGAAGGCTCGCTGGACGATCATGTATTCGCCGGCCTGGCGCTGCTTGACGCTTACGAAGCGACCCTCGATCCGCGCTATTTCCAGCGCGCCGAGCGCACCCTCCAGCTCACCATCGAAAGATTCGGCGATCCCGACGAGGGCGGCTTCTTCGATCGCGCCAAAGACGCCGCCCCCATGCGCGGCCTCGATATTCGCCGCAAGCCGCTCCAGGATTCCCCCACGCCCAGCGCCAATTCCATGGCCGTGATTCTCCTCGAACGCATGCACGGCCTAACCGGCAACGCGCTGTACCACCGCTGGGCGGAACTCACCCTCGAATCTTTCGCAGGCATCGCCCCGAAATTCGGTTTATTCGGCGCCAGCTACGCGCTAGGTGCGCTCCTGCACCAGCGCCACACCCTGCAAATAGTGATCACCGGCGCCGCCGACGATCCCCAAGCTCAAGCCCTGGAGAAAGCCGCGAACAGCGTCTACCGTTTCGGAAAATCCGTCCTGCGCGTCACCCCAGAAAAACAGTCCGCAGCCAAGCTGCCGCCCGCCCTGGCCGAAACGATCCCGCACCTGAATGCAAACATAGCCCAAGCAATAGTCTGCGTTGAGACCACCTGCCAGCCCCCAACCGCCGACCCAGAGCAGCTACGAGCCACCCTCTAAAGGGAAAGTATTTCGACTTTGCCTTGGCCGTTGAAGGTAGTGTTTTGATTTTGCTGGTATTTTGATTTTGTCGTGGCCGTTGCAGGTGGGTGCCCCACACGTCGGTTTTACGTGTGGGGTTCTTCACTTCCGCTTCTACGGGTCTATGTCGTTCTCTGTTCCGGGTGCCCCACTCTTCCCGCCTTTTGGGAAGGGTGGGCGTACTGACCTTCTCGATTGCGGTTAGTGGGTGGTTGCGCCTGAAGGTCTTGCCGGTACGTGGCGCACCTCAAACAAGAGTCGCGCCACCACCAGCCAATCACACAAGCGACGTAGCTTCCCTACAAGGCCGCAGCCTACTTGTGCCCCGAACTCAGCACCCGCAACAAATGGTCGCGGTGTTCAGACATTTCGATCGCCGAACCAAACGCTTCTCCGAATAGCGGGTTCTTCGCGCGCTGAGCTTCGATCGACGCGTAGAACTTGTCCACCGCTTCCGCGCTCGGGAACGTCATCACCATGGTGTAGGTGCCTGGAGTGGAATTGTGAATCAGATCTTCCTCCAGGCTGTAGCCGGAAAGCGAGCCGTCGGCAACCGCCGCATCCAGGTCCACCTTGCGGTATTTGTCAAACAGCTCCGTGAACTCGCGCTCTTGCCCTGGCTTTGCCTTCCAATCCTGCGCCAGAAGATACTTTGCTCCGGCGCTGTCCGCCTTGCCCCCATAGTTCGATGACATGGTTATTTCGTCGAAGTGCACGGTGTAATTGATGTTCGATGCCACCGGCGCGGAAGCCATTTCCGCCGCTTCGGCTTTTAGCAAGCCGCTCACGCTCGTCGAAGACATCCACGACACATGCGTCGGCGCGTTTTGTCCTTCGTGAACTACCAGCGCGCCCTCACCCCAGCTAATCAGGTTGCCGTTGGCCTCCTGCTCTTCCATCTCCTTCTTTGACTTCTCTGTCGACTTTTCGTATTCCGCCCAATTCGCGCGCGGCACTCCGAAAAACGAAACGTACGTATACACGGTTGGCTGCTTGGTGGAACTTGACTGCTGCGGTGGCGGCACCGGCCGTGCGAACGCGGCGATGGCCAGAACCAGAATCACTGACATAGCAAGAACGTAGCGATGCAAAGGTCGAGAAAACATTCGAAACATCTCCTTGGCGGCTTAAAGCCGCGGGTAGTAAATACCAGAGAGGCAAAGAGCACGAGCGGTATTCGCGCCGGACTATAGCATCGTTTTTGCCGCCGGCGCGCCCCAAGATTGTTTTCCGCGTTGAGTTGAAGCATCCGGTGCACGGTGCGATAATTCACACCTGTCGCCGAGCTTCGATGAAGCCCAGCGAACAAGTGGGGGAAAAGTTTATGGCAATCCGAGACAGCTGGATCGAAAAGCGCACCGCAACGATGAACGGCGGCGTCCGCAATTTCTCGCAGATGCATTACGCCCGCAAGGGCGTCGTCACCGAAGAGATGGAATATGTCGCCCGTCGCGAGAAAATTGATCCAGAGCTCGTCCGCAGCGAAGTAGCGCGCGGCCGCGCCATCATTCCCGCGAACATCCATCATCGCAACCTCGAACCGATGGGCATTGGCGTGGCGTTCCTGTGCAAGATCAACGCCAACATCGGCAATTCCGCCACCACCTCCAATGTGGCCGACGAACTCGAGAAACTCCATCGCTCGGTGCACTACGGCGCCGATACCGTCATGGACCTTTCCACCGGCGGCGACATCCCCGGAATCCGCAAAGAAATCATCGAGCACTCTCCGGTCCCGATCGGCACCGTGCCTATATACGAAGCCCTCAGCCGCGTTCGCCGCCCCGAAGATTTGACCTTCGCCTTGATGCTCGAAGTGATCGAAGAGCAGGCCGAGCAGGGCGTCGACTACATGACCATCCACGCCGGCGTCCTCCGTGGTTTCCTCCCGCTCGTCCGCAACCGCATCACCGGAATCGTCAGCCGCGGCGGTGCGCTGCTCGCGCAATGGATGAGCTTCCACAAGGCCGAAAATTTCCTCTACGAGAATTTCGACGCCATCTGCAAAGTTTTCCAAAAGCACGATGTCAGCTTTTCCCTCGGTGACGGCCTGCGTCCAGGTTGCCTGGCAGACGCCAGCGACGAAGCGCAATTTTCTGAACTGAAAGTCCTCGGCGAACTTACCAAAAAAGCCTGGGAATATGACGTACAGACGATGATCGAAGGCCCCGGCCACATCCCACTCGATCAGATCGAAATGCAGGTGAAGAAAGAAAATGAGCTGTGCCACGAAGCGCCGTTTTACACCTTGGGCCCGCTGGTCACCGACATTTCGCCGGGCTACGATCACATCTCCAGCGCCATCGGCGCGGCGATGATTGGATGGCACGGAGCCTCGATGCTGTGCTACGTCACCCCCAAAGAGCACCTCGGATTGCCGAACGCCGACGACGTCCGTCAGGGCGTAATCGCTTACAAGATCGCCGCACACGCCGCGGACATCGCTCGCCACCGGCCGGGAGCCCGCGACCGCGACGATGCCCTGAGTTACGCCAGGTTCTTGTTCGACTGGGAGAAGCAGTTCCAGCTCTCGCTCGACCCCGAAATGGCGCGCAGCATGCACGACGAAACCTTGCCCGACGACTTCTACAAAGAAGCGAAGTTCTGCTCGATGTGCGGACCGAAATTCTGCTCCATGAACACCACCCAGATCGCCGAGATTTACCAGGGCTTCGATCAGAAGGATCGCCAGCAGAAATTTGTGGAATTACTAGCCAAGGTGGAAAGGGTAGAGCACCCGATTTAGGCGGACCATGAAAATCACCCGATTTCGATCACGCTCTTCAGCGATCCTTGCGATTGTCACTCTCGTAGCCGTTGTCGCGGCCGGCGTAACCGTCGCTTGGGCCGCGGACGCTTCCTACGTCGCCAGCGTCGAGAAGTGGCGCCAAAAGCGCGAAGCCAATCTGAAATCGGATGACGGTTGGCTCACCGTCTCGGGCCTATTTTGGCTGCACGAAGGCGACAATCGATTTGGCTCCAGCCCGGTAAACGATATGGAACTTCCGGAGGGTTATCCCGCTGAAGCCGGCACTTTCGAATTCCACGCTGGCAAGACCATCGTCCACATGAATCCGGGCGTAGCCGCCGCCATGGAAGGCAAGTTGATCCAAACCACCGAATTGGCTCCGGACTCCGATCCGATTGTCATGGGCGATATTTCGCTCGCGGTCCACGGCAGCGGCGACCGCTACGCCATTCGCATGCGCGACAAGAACAGCAAACTGCGCAAAGATTTCCAAGGCCTGCGTTGGTTCCCGGTGGATGAATCGTATCGTGTAGTTGGCCAGTGGGTGCCCTATGACAAACCGCGGGAAGTGGTATCCGAAAACATTCTCGGAGACGTCAATCGCAGCCAGGCCGCTGGCTATGTCGAATTCACCCTGCACGGTCAGTCCTTGCGTCTGGAGCCCGAACAGAACGATGAGAAAGGCATGGAGTTTGTATTTCGCGACTTGACCGCAGGAAAAGAAACCTACCACGCCGCTCGCTTTCTGGTCACCGGTCCCATAAAGGACTCGAAGGTAATCATGGATTTTAACGAAGCCTACAATCCGCCGTGCGCGTTCAACCCCTACACTACCTGTCCGCTACCGATTCCCGAGAATCGCCTGAAGGTGCGCGTCGAAGCTGGCGAAATGAGCTACAAACACTGAGTTGCACGTCCTTAGCTTTGCTTTAGCTCGCATATATGTAGCTTTCTAGCGTCCGTTCCGAATCGCGAATGAAATAAAATGACCGAGCCAGACCACTCCGAGCAGTTACGCACCGAATTCAACCGCTGGGCCGAATCGGGAAAAGCCGAATCCATGCAGCACGAGCACTGGCCCATCACCGCCCCGGCACTTGAGTTAATGGGTCTAAGAGAAACCGACAACGTACTGGATGTGGGGTGCGGCGGCGGCTGGCTATCGCGAATCCTGGCTCAGCGTGTGCCCGACGGCCGCGTAGTGGGAATGGATATATCCGACGAGATGGTCCGCCACGCCAGGCAAGCGAACACCGACTTGGATAACACCATGTTCGTCGTCGGCAGCGCCGACGAAATCCCGTGGGAAGCCCACTTTTTCGACAAGATGATCTCGGTGGAATCCTCGTACTACTGGCCGGACCCAGGGCGCGGATTAAAGGAAACGTATCGCGTTCTGCGCGAAGGCGGCTCCGCCTGGATGGTGATCAACTATTACCTCGATAACCCTTACTGCCACCAATGGGGCAAGCTCCTGAACGTGCCGACGCATTTGCTCTCCGCCGAAGATTGGATCCAACTTTTTCTGGATGCCGCCTTCAGCGAAGCCGAGTATCGCCTGATTCCGGATCCTACCCCGACGCCGGAAGTCTACCAGGGCCGCTGGTTTAGCGACGCCGCCGAACTGCGCGCATTCCGTGAAATGGGCGCGCTGCTCATCTACGGAGTGAAAGGCTAGCACCGTCGCTTCGGCGGTCTGCACGGTTCCGCGTCTCTGGCGATCCACGGCTTTTTTCAATTACGGTTCCGCGGTCCGATCTTTTCATTGGCGAAGCCCGTTCGCGCCCTCGCGCTTTCTCTGCAGCTGCGAGACGGAGACCACCGCGCTCAGCGCGTCGGCGCGATCGCGAGCCTTGGCGATTAGCTTCTTTCGGCGTGAATCCGACAGTACCCGAAACAAGCACACCGTAATCACGCGCGAGACAAAAGCGGATTCGTTCCAGCCGCTCATATGCACAACGTACTCCCCGGTGTTGGTGTCCATATGGCTTAGGTCTTGTTCATTCTCACCGATTCGCAGGGTAACTGGAAATTCGATTTGCGTGCGATCGTGCACGTGAAACTGCTCGGCGACGATGCGGCACGCCTGCCGGTACAGTATTTCGGCTCGGGTCTCCGGAACATCGAGGTTGTCGGGATTCACCACGTTGAGCTGCGCTCGAGCGCTGCTTGCGCTCAACAGCACCATCACCACCGCACTTCCAATCAATTTCATCCGCTTCATCTCTGCCGGTCCTTTCACCCATCGTCGTAGCACAGTCGCTCCAGGAAGGAGCGGGCTGGCTTGGTGTCTGAATCGGCAAGTTTTCGCGGAGCTTTACGTTCGTGTGGCACGAATGTCCGAACTCTTACGGATGGAAAGCGCAAAAAATTGATGAGAATCGCGCGAAGATCGGCACGCCAATTGCCCTGATCGGTTCCGGGGCGGCAAGGTCGCGGCGCAAATCCTTGAGACAACCGTCGACGGTGCCGAAAACAAATACCATACGGGTGCGGACTAATCCTTTGCTGTAGGGAATCCAGCTTCGTTCCAGCCGCGCCAGCCGCCGTCCATTGATATGACGTTGGTGTAGCCCATTTTCTGCAAGTTATCCGCGGCCAGCGCCGATCGAAAGCCGCCGCCGCAATAGAGGACCAGCGGCGCCGCTTTATCGGGGACGCGCTGCTCGATATCGCGTTCGATCACACCCTTGCCCAGATGGATTGCGTTAGGCAGATGCCCTCGGCCCCATTCCGATTCTTCGCGTGTGTCCACCAGGATGAGCTTTTCGCCGCGGTCCAGGCGCGCCTTGATTTCGTGGACGTCGCTCTCCTTCACGCGAGTCTTCGCGTCGTTCACAATCTTTAGAAATCCAGCTGCGTGGTCCATGGCCATTCCTCCGAGCAAGTCTTAAAAAATGTTAACAGCTCCGCACGCCTCACCCGATTCGGCAAAACTTGTCATTACTCCATGTCCCGCCAGTTCTGCCCTACCTTCAGATCCACAATCAGCGGAACGCTGATCGGATGAACGCCTTCCATCACCGGTTTAACCAACTCGCGCAGCCGCACGATTTCCTCCTGCGGGCCCTCGAACAGCAATTCGTCGTGCACCTGCAGGATCATTCGGGTTTGAAATCCTTCCGCCGGTAACCGCCGGTCGATCTCGATCATCGCCAGCTTGATCAGGTCGGCAGCCGCGCCCTGCAGCGGCGTATTCATTGCGGTGCGCTCGGCAAAATTGCGGATATTGGGAATGTGCGAATTGATTTCGGGCATGGGCCGGATTCTGCCGAAAAGCGTTCGCGTAAACCCGGTTTGCCGCACCTCCGCGAGATGCCGGTCCAAATAATCGCGTACGCCGCGATAGCGCTCGAAGTAGGCAGCGATGAATTTGGCGGCTTCGCGCTGCTCGATGCCGAGTTGCTGGGCCAAGCCGAATGCCGAAAGACCATAGACGATTCCGAAGTTGATCACCTTGGCTGCACGGCGGTGTTCGGAAGTCTGCGCAAAGGGAGCCACGCCGAAAACTTCCTGCGCGGTGCGCGAGTGTATGTCTTCGCCGCGGCGGAATGCATCGAGCAGCACCGGATCCTGCGAGACGTGCGCCAGCAGCCGCAATTCGATTTGCGAGTAATCCGCCGATAGCAATTGATGCCCAGGCGCCGCGGTGAACGCCGCGCGAATCTGCCGCCCGATTTCGCTGCGCACCGGAATATTCTGCAGATTGGGCGTCGACGAACTCAGCCGGCCCGTTGCCGCGCCGGTCTGGCTGAATCGAGTGTGCAGGCGCCCGGTGCCGTGGTGGATCAACTTGGCCAGCGCGTCGGCATACGTGGATTTCAGTTTCGAGAGTTCGCGGTATTCGATCACCAACCGCGGCAGCGGATGCACCGTGGAGAGCTCTTCCAGCACTTCGGCGGCGGTGGAACGCGATTTCGCGCGGCTGCGGCGCGGCGGCTGGAGATTCAGCTTGTCGAAAAGGATTTCGGCCAATTGCTGCGGCGAGTTGATATTGAAAGCGCAGCCCGCCAGCTCGCAGATTTGCGTTTCCAGCCGGCGCAATTCCTTGTCCAGCGTCGCGGAGATCGCTTGCAGAGCTTTCCGATCGACGTACACGCCGGCCCGCTCCATTCGCGCCAGCACCCCGGCCAGCGGCAAGTCAATTGTTTCGTAAAGCTCCGCCAGGCCCTGCTTTTCCACTTCTGCCCGTAGAATCGGAGCGAGCCGCAGCAGCAGGTCGGCACGCTCGCCGGGCGTGCCGGAAAGCGTGCGGTTCAGGCTTCGCAAAACCACTTCTTCGAACGCATGATTGGCAGTGGTAGGGCGCAGCAGGTAGGAATAGAGCCTGGTGGCGTGCACCACGCCGGAGAGCCGCGGCGCATCGTTGAAATCGCCCTTGGCTTCCTTGGCGGCATTTTCCGGGCAGGTGAGCAAATCGAACAGCTTTGGATCGTGCACGATCTTCGGCTGCTTGGGGTCGTTGCGCCACGGCACGATCGCGTCGAGAGTTTTTCCTTCGGCATCGAACGCGATGCTGCTTCCGCTCTGCGCCGCCACCGAAAATTCCGCCGCACTCACCCGGCTGCCGTAGCCCTCGTCCTCATCTTTTTCCAGAGCAAGTTCCAGCCACGCCGCCACCGGCTGGCCGGATGGTGCATCGCCGATAAATTGGGTGAGATCGGCGGCCGAGGCCAATGCTTCGTAGACCGCCTTTTCATCGCTCTGCGCCGGCGGCGGCAAAGGTTCGCCCGCCGCGGTGGCCGCGTCCGTCGCCGCGGTAGCTGCCGCCACCTGCGCCGCCGCGAGTTCGCGCAGCAGGCTCGAGAAGCCCAACTCGCCATACAGGGCGCGCAGGGCGTCGCTATCCGGCGCGGCTAACTTCCAGGCATCCAGGTCCAGCGCCACCGGCGCGTCGGTGGGGATGGTAGCGAGCTGCTTGCTCAAGAAAACGAATTCCGAATATTTTTCCAGGGCCTGGCGATAATTGGCGCGCTTGACGTCTTTGGCTCGCCGCACCGCTTCCTCGGCGCTGCCGTATTCCTGAATCAATAGCCGCGCGCCCACTTCGCCGATGCCCGCTTTGCGGCGTTCGCCGGGAGCGGGCTTTTCGTTGGGATCGCGAGCCCCGGGAATGTTGTCGATCGAATCGCCCATCAGCGCCATCACATCGGGCACTTTGCCGGGCGGCACGCCCATGATCTCTTCCACTTTGGCGGCGTCGATTAACAGGTCGCCTTTGCCCGGGTTGAGCATCCATACCGGACCGCCCACCAGCTGCATCATGTCCTTATCGCTGCTGACGATGTAGGTCTCCATGTTTTGTTCCGCGGCCTGGCGGGCAATCGACGCGATCACGTCATCGGCTTCATAGCCGGCCATTTCGATGATCGGAAAGTGCATCGCCTCGCAGTAGCGCCGCACAAACGGAACCTGGATGGAAAGCTCGTCCGGCATCGGCGGCCGCTGGGCCTTGTAATCGGCGAAAAGCTTGTCGCGGAAAGTAGGCGCAGCCACATCGAACACCACCGCGATATAGTCCGGCCGCAACTTCGGGTTATTGATGATCCGCCGGGTCATCGTGGCAAAGAGGAACGGAACTTTGGTTGGAACGCCTTGCGCAGTCTGTAAGCGATCCATGGGAGCGAAGAACGCCCGGAAGATAAAACCCATGGCGTCGAACAGAAATAGCCGTTTTGGAGTGGAAGAAGCCATCTAGGTATTCACAGTCGAACGCGGCTGGAGTTCACGATTCACCGCGAATCGCGAATTATAGCAGCAAAGCGAATCCGCGTTGGAGCGCAGCCCGCGCGAGTCGGCATCGCCGCGTTCAGATTACCAACGTTGGTGGACCTCCGCGCGGATGTACCGGTCATAGATATTTTGCACCCCGGCCATCGCGGCTGGCGATAGAGCGGGCAAATCCGAGGCGCGGCAATTGTCAGCGACCTGGCCGGGACGTTTGCCGCCGGGAATGGCGCAAGTGACCGCGTCGAACATCAATATCCAGCGCAGCGCGAATTGGGTCATGGACATTCCCGCGGGAACCAGAGGGCGAAGCTCCTCGACCGCCTTCAGGCCGGTCTCATAGTCCACGCCCGAAAAGGTCTCGCCAACGTCGAAGGCTTCGCCGTTGCGATTGAAATTGCGGTGGTCATCCTTGGCAAAGGCCGAATCCCTTTTGAATTTTCCGGTGAGCAGTCCGCTGGCAAGCGGCACGCGGGCCAGGATGCCCACTTTTTTCTTCTGGGCCTTGGCGAAAAATTCCTCGGCCGGCCGCGGCCGGAAGCAATTGAAGATGATCTGCACGCTCTGGACGTTGGGAAATTCCGCGGCCTTCATGGCTTCTTCCGGGGTAGTGACGCTGACGCCGTAGTAGCGGATTTTTCCAGCGCGCACCAGGTCATCCAGGATTCCGAAAATTTCGGGCCGGTAGTAGACCTCCGTAGGCGGGCAGTGAAGCTGCAGCAGGTCCAACGAGTCGGTGGAAAGATTGCGCAGACTGTCATGCACCCAATTGGTGAGATTTTCCCGGCTATAGCCTTCCACGGTTTGTTTCGGCAGGCGGCGTCCGGCCTTGGTGGCGACAATGATTTCTTCTGTGCGTCCCTTCTTGAATTGGGCGATCAACCGCTCGCTGCGGCCGTCGCCGTAGACGTCGGCGGTATCGATGAAGTTGACCCCGGAATCGACGGCTTGGCGCAAAGCGCCGAGAGCCTCTTCGTCGGAAACCTGTCCCCAGGCGCCGCCAATGGCCCAGGCGCCAAAACTTACGTCAGAAACTTTCCAACCGGTTCGGCCCAGATCTCGATACTTCACTGTGGTCTCCCTTTACGTTGGCTGCTAGTTTACCATGCCGAAATTCGGGCTCCAGCACCACCTGCTCTTGCCGGAAAAAACGACCAACGTCTTTGGTTACCGCAACCTCCCGCCGTTTGCCCTTGCCTTCAATAAATCCGCACCGGACGCGCCAGCTTCCTTCGCTCCTATCACATTGCGGCTTCCGCGATGCGACGAGAGCGCCCGCCTCCGCGGCTGCCGAAAAATCCGGGCGGGGGCTGGTATGCTGAGCAAAAGCAAAGTGGGTGCCCCAGGTGTCGCTTTCACACCTGGGTTCTCTGCGCTTTTCACGTGGGCCTGTTTTGTTTCACGCCTTCGTAGCCCGCGACTCGTGACGGACAGAACTCCCATCGCATTGCGGCTCCGCGATGCGACGAGAGCGCCCGCCTTCTCGGTCCGTCCTCCAACCTTGCCGGCCCTTCCCGCGAACCGAATCCCGCCGACCTAGCGCCGTTTGCCATGCGGTTCGAGAGATTCTCCTTCGAGTGCACGTCCTCCGAATTTAGAAAGAGCGTGGGTTAAGCGGGCCTGATACAGTCAACCGGGCGGATTGGATAAATGCATTTCGACATGTGTAATTGCGTTGTTGGCGGCGTGTGATCCCGGCTCGGCCCGTTGTCTAATGCTCGCGGAGGGTTCATGGACTCTATTGCCTCCGTTGCGCCGAAGAAACCTCATGAGCACATTTAGGACAACTTGTCTTAAATGCGGAGCCATTCTGCCGGGGCGTTTCTGCACGGTTTGTGGCACTGACAACGAGAAGCCCTTTCGACAAAGAGTATTTTCTCAGTTGTCATGGATGCGCCGGTATCCACGATTTGCTCTGTGGGCGATTTTAGCCTTAATCGGAGGCGTGATCGCCATTCTCGACGAGAACGTTGACTTTTTCGAAAAGCACGCGCCGAAGATCAACGCCTACCTTCATGGCGGTGAGATTACTTCCACTGGTGACGCGATTTACGACATGAACAAGTGGGT
Organism: uncultured Acidobacteriota bacterium; assembly: GCA_963725655.1. Lineage (GTDB taxonomy): Bacteria > Acidobacteriota > Terriglobia > Acidiferrales > UBA7541 > CAVRXT01. The sequence continues at coordinate 923,998 of CAVRYY010000003.1, forward strand.
AGCCGACATCGGGAAATTAGACGCCGATGCAAAGGGCAAGGGCTGGCAGGCAAAGCGTTCGGATATGCTAAGCCGAAAACCTTATCTGGACGATCTTGTACTTCAAAATGACAGACTCCAAAGGCGACTAAAGATGGAATCCGACAAGCACCTAGATGCGGGTGATCCTTGTGAAAGTATCACCATTCACGAAGTTGCACCGCTTATGGCGCGGGATACACGACTCGAACAATACTTCTACTCACTGCTGAAAGATAACGAATCGCCGACAGACGAAGTTAGATCCCGCATTAACGGCGTCAGTAAAACAAAGGACGAGATAAATCAAGGCTGGTCGCAGTTCAACGAACATTGGCGTTCCAAGGGATGCAAATAACCATCCGGCCGCTTCCCAGAACCCTACTTCCGGCTTTTCGACTTGCGGACAGGACCAAATATCTTGGCCCCCCGGATATCTTTGATCGCTCGACCGTGGATGTCGTTTATCAGGGATCCGACGGCGTTTCCGAACCGCTGTGTATCCTCGTCTCCTGATGCGGTGAAGTGTCTAGTCGCCTCCATCCAGCGTGCTACGATATTCAACTCGTCGACCACGTGGGCGATAAAAATACGATCGCGGGCCACCTGCATCGCTTTAGACTGGGCGCCCGCGAGTAACCGAACTTCATGCTCTGCCGGGGTCTTCGCGAATGAATAGACTTCCATGTAGACCATCGAGCCTTGGGTGATTGCCGTCAGCAGTTCCCGATACTCCAGGACATTGTTATCAGCAATCCATTGACGACGCTGAAACCCTCTTGCCAGTAGCGCGCCCACCAGAACGCCGAGCAGCGGACCGACCGCCGTCCATATAGGCCCGGCGATTTCTCCGATTGTTCTTAAGGTGTGAGGCATCGCGCCGCCATTCTACGCCTTGCCGCCGTTCGATGACCTCAGTTGTTTCCAAGCCTGAACAAGCTCCTGGACTGCGCAAGGTGCCGGGAAATACCCCTTCTCCGACTGGCAGCGATAGTGCGCGGCATAGTAAAAGTCCTGAAGCGCGGTCATGCTCATTCGCGATAGTTGCTCGTTCGACTCCGCGAGTTCCTTTCGGCTCATCGGCCCTTTGGGAAATTCTGGTTGCTTGGCCATAACGGAAACCAAAATAGCAGATTTGCCTTTTGTTCGCCTATAGTAAAATAAACCTTTGCCATCAGGACCACGGCGGCCCTCCGGGCCCACGTGCTAGAATTCGCCGGGCAGCGAAAGTTGGACAAATGAACACAGCCTACATCACGCCTCGTCTGGTCAGGTGGGCACGTGAGCGTGCTGGCCTATCTGTGAATGAAGTCGCCGGAAAATTGAAAGTCTCAAATCAGACTGTTGCTGCATGGGAGAACGGTCAGAAACTACCACCTTTCGGCAAGGCAGAGATCCTTGCCGGGCGACTCCACATCCCGTTCGGATACTTGTTTCTCTCGGCCCCGCCCAAGCAGGATTTTCCTCTGCCGGATCTCCGAACTGTGGGCAACGTTACTGTCTCCAAACCCAGCGTGGATTTCTTAGACGTCATCAGCGACACGCTTCTAAAGCAACAGTGGTATAACGAATATCTCCGAGAGACAGGCGCTCAGACGATAGAGTTCGTCGGCAGTTGCGCGGTGACAGACGGCTTTCAACGCGTCGCAGAGACGGTCCGCACAGCACTCAGTATCGATCATGAAACCAGGGTGTCGTGCGAGACGTGGGAGGAGTTTCTAGCCTACATCACCCATAAGGCGGAAGACCTCGGCATCGTGGTTATGCAGCGAGGGATCGTCGGAAACTACACAAAACGACTATTGGATGTTAACGAATTCCGAGGATTCGCAATCTCGGATGATTTCGCTCCGCTTGTCTTTGTCAATTCTCGGTGATGCTAAGGCCGCCAAGAATTTCACGATGGTCCATGAGCTTTGCCACCTCTGGATTGGTGCGAGCGGCATATCAAATCCTGACCTTCGCGAAAGATCAGACCAGGAAACGAACTCTATCGAGAGGTTTTGCAACAAAGTAGCCGCCGAGGTATTAGCCCCTCGCGCGGACATGGCCCACCGTTGGAGTTTAGGGAAAACTCTCAAATGGAACGTTGAAACCCTAGCAAGATACTACCGCGTCAGTCGGTACGTCGTGATTCGGCAAGCATTTGAAATCAACAAAATTACGCGCGGCCAATTCGTCGACTATCTCGATAAGAACCCCTACTTCCTGAAAGCCGCTGCCCCGAAGGAAGAAGATGAGGGCGGAAACTTTTATAACACTTTCGGAGCCCGCAATGGACGGCGCCTGATTTCTGGAGTATTGAACGCCCTGGGTCAACACAAAGTCACCTACCGAGACGCGTCTGCGCTGCTTGGCATAAAGATTGCGACCTTGAAAAGAGTTGCAGAGCGGCTCGGTTAATTCGGTGAATGGTTACTGGATCGATGCGAACGTCTTGATCGAAGCGAGCAATGGTCTCTATTCGTTCGACCTCGCACCGCCTTTCTGGAGCTTCTTAGATGCACAAGTATTTCTGGGACGAATTCGCTCTTCGATCAGAATCTATGCTGAGATACTAAAATACGAAGCCAAAGAGGATCAGTTGGCACAGTGGGTTAAGAACCGAAAAACCGGTGGGATGTTTGTCACCCCGGACAAAGATGTACAGAGCGCTTTTAGTGACATCGCGAGCTAACGTTGCCCAAAAATATGCCGAACGCCCCGCGAAGGCGGCAGAATTCCTGAGCGGTGGGGATGGCTGGATCATTGCACATGCCAAGTGCGAAAAAGGAACGGTAGTTACCCATGAGTCTCGGGTTGATACTTTATCGATGACGCCCAAAATTCCGAACGTGTGTACGCACTTCGAAGTCCGGTGCATCGGTTTGGTTGAGATGTTAAGCGCGCTCAATTTTAGATTCACGGCATGACGATGTCTGTTTCTTCCGGATTGAGAAGTCGCTGGTTTGTGAAAGTCGCCACCTCGCGGCTTCCGGGCTGATTCTTGGGCGGGTGAGGTATTCGGAATGGAGTATTTCGGCCACAAGGAAAATGGCCCGCCGGTAGGGACCACGAGATGATTACTCTCGCCGCGTGGCGAGGCATCGTCGGTCTGATCCAAAGTGGTTTGCGAACCGGACTGTTCGCGGAGGATTTCCCGAATCATCTGCACAGATTCGGGGATGAACGAAACCATTACGGGGTGTAGCGAAAAACAATTTTACCTACGCCTAGCAGGCGATCACCCTAACATTTCCGTTCCGCCGGACCCGGACGTTGTGCCTGACACGATTCCGGCCTTGGAAATCGTGCAATTTTGTTTTCAGCATGCATCGCTTCCGCTGAATCCGTCCCCCCACGATTATTTTGCTCATAAACACTACTTGTATTTCCACCGTCACAATGGACAGGAGAAGTTTGCCGAAGAGATTAACACCATTTTCGGCCGGAACCATCTCGCGTTTGAGTTACAAGACGACGGGGTTGTGAGACGTTTGCTCCCGCCAGTGCTCCGCGAGGCGCTGGCGTCTTCGCAGTTTACAAGCGAAGACAATGAACTTAATCGGTTGCTAGAAGCCGCGCGCGACAAATTCAGCCGGGCTGATTTCCATATTCGTTACGACGCTCTAAAGGATCTGTGGGACGCATTTGAGCGTTTGAAGACGCTGGAACCACCGCGCGACAACAAACAAAAATCATCCGAAGCACTGATCCGTAGCGGTATCTCCCGAGTCGCAAATCAGGGACATGCTGGGCACCGAAATGCGAGCTCTGGATCAACATGGAAATGGCTTTTTCATTCGGCACGCAAATGCAAAACAGGTAAGTCTCAAAACCAGTGAGGAAATCGATTACTTTTTCCACCGTTTGTTCGCCCTGATCCGGTTCGTACTGCGGAGCACAGGGCGGGGACATTAAACGCCCTTATGAATCTGCCCTCGACTTGCTGGCTATCGCGTCGGCGTTGATTTTTTTGGTCGGTCAGAAATCGACGGGCGTCGTCTGCTTCGTAAAATTCGAGTCCGGCTCGGTTGTGACTTGTTCGATGCCAGCAGTGGACAGCTTTGAAGCGTATTGGGAATCCTCGCCCCATTCTCCGCAATAAAACCCGCCAATCTCCGTAATCCTCCCGACGTTTTACACAACATGATCCCTTCCACCGCACTCCCGCCGCTGCTCTAATTTTCCCCGCAGCACCCAAACGGAGGAGCAATGAACGTGCAAACGAACGACCAAATCGACGACTCAATTTCCCCTTCCCTGGCCGAGGTCCCCAATTTCCCCATGGTAGCGACCAAAGCATCCGCGGCTCACAGCCGCCGATGCTCCGTCTGCCACCATCCCGATCGCATTTGGATCGAACTCAAATTCATCGAGTGGATCAGCCCAACCCGCATCGCCCGCGAGTATGGTCTCTACGACCGCGACTGCATCTACCATCACGCCCACGCCACCGGCCTGTTCGAACAACGCCGCCGGAATCTTCTCTGCGTCTACGAAAACCTGCTGGAAAAGTCCCTGCGCGTCCGGATCACCAGCCACGGCATCATGGTCGCCATCGACCGCCTCGAGCGCGCCGTCCGCAGCCGCCTCCCCAACCCCGCCGCCGAAATCGAAACCACCCTCACCCGCGACGCCGAACTCGTCTTCGATCCCAAATCCGTCCGCGAGCACCAGAAAGATCTGCAGGCCCCAGAAATTAGCCACGAAGCCGCCAGTTCGGATTCGGCACAGGGCCAGCATACCCCCACGGATCTGCCTGATTCCAAAGAACCGCAAGCGCCCGATTGGCGGCAAATGGCGAAAGATAAAACGCTGAGGGATGAAGAAGTATGGGCCCGTTACTCCGAGCAATTAGCGACGTTCCAGGCTTGCGCAGAAGCTAGAAGGCGCAAACCGCCCGCTTAGGAGCCTCAAGCTAGCGCCAAAGAGCCACAATTCGGCCTCCAGTCGCAGCCCTTCATCGGGTGATTGCTCTCGTGCGGCCCCCGGACCACAAACGCGTGGGAGTTTTTTTCGCCACGATTGGCAGCGCCACCTCCGGGCGTTGAGCGCGCGATTGTTCTGCCGAGACGTTTCGCGCTGCGGCGTACCGACGGGAGCGGCGGTGCCACGCCGACCGGGCATCGGCGCTACGAGCCACTTCGCGTTGCTCGGCTTCCTGGAGCGTGGGTGAGATTGCGGGCTGGGTCCGCGCCGACAGGAATGTCTGCCCCACGGCGACCCCGCTCATGACCGCGATACCCCCGGTTGGTTGCTATGGGTTCTGTTAGGATTCCTGGGTCTGGGATGGGGTGATAGTTTTGGGTGGAGTGCTGCGTATAGGTATATGGAATCAGGGAAGCCAGAAACTGGGATGACTTCTACGGAGCTGACCGAGACTCTGGCCGAGGTCCGCGGAGGGAGCTCCGAGGCCTGGGGCGAACTTTACCGGGAGTACGCGGGCGCGATCTTCCGGTTCTGCCGGCGGGTGCTGCCTACTAAGGAAGACGCGGAGGACGCTACTACCGAGATCTTTATGAAGGTGCGCAACCGGCTGGACCAATTCGATAGTTCGCGGCCATTTACCGCGTGGCTGTACACGGTGGCTACCAACCACTGCTGGGACATGTTGCGGCGGCGGCGGGTGCGCCAGGATCTGGAGACGCCGGACGTGGAGACGATGCCGCTCGAACATCCCGATCCCAGCCAGCTCGAACAATTGCTGGAGCAAAGCACCAACGAAGAGGTCCGTGCAGGGCTGGCGAAGTTGCCGGCGCGCGCGCGCATGGCTCTGGTGCTGCGCTATTTTTCAGACATGAGCTACAACGAAATCGCCGACGCGCTGGGGGTGCGGCGGGCGTTCGTGGGGGTGCTGCTGCTCCGCGCGCGGCACGAGTTGCGGGAAATCCTGGGGGCGAGCAAACCCAAGGGCGTGCGCGGCGGCAGCGGGGCGCGCGCGGCGGGGGCGGTTGCGGGGGAAGCGCTATGACTATTTTCGATACTCACTTTGACGAGATGGCCTGCCTGCTGTTTCTGGACGCGCAACTCGAGCCTGCGCAGGCCGAAGAATTGCGCCAGCACGCGGCGAGCTGCGCGCAATGCGGCGCGTTGCTGCACGCCCTGGAAGGCGAAGGGCGCACACTGCGGAGCGCGCTGATCGAGGCCGACGAGCCTGTGCCGGCGCACTTGTTTCCGCGGAAGGCACAAACCAGTTCGTGGCCGTGGATTACGGTGCTGGGATTTGCCGCCGCGGGCGCCTACACGGTATGGAGCACGGTTTTCGAGCCGATCCAGGCTCAGTTCGTGCAAGCAGGATTCAACCAGGACAACGTCCTGACAATGCTGATGTTTTCCGGATCTTTTTGGAAAGGATGGGACACCATGAGAGGAATTGCGGAATCGCTGGCGTTCGTGACGTTGGCTATCCTGTGCGTAACGCTGTTGCGCCGCCGGGTGCGGAGGGGCGGAGCATTCGCGGCGGTGCTGGGCGCGATGGTCCTGGCGCTGCTGGCGCCTGCCGGCGCGTCGGCCGCGGAAGTGCATCATGGCGATCCGAACTACGTGGTTCCCACCGGCGAGGTGGTACACAACGACCTGATCGTGGCGGGCAACTACGTCACTATCGATGGCGACGTGGATGGCGATGTGATCGCGTTCACGCAAGAACTGACCGTGAATGGCCACGTGAAAGGGGATGTGCTGGGGTGGGCGAAAAACCTACGCATCCTGGGCACGGTGGAAGGGAATTTGCGCGGCGGGGCCGAAACCATTCAGGTGGACGGAACGGTGGCGAGGAATATAACTGCGTGGAGCGGCCACGTCGTGCTGGGCGCAAAATCGGTGGTTTTGGGAAGCGTCATCTTTGGCGCCGGTGACGTTGAACTGGACGGAGCGGTGGCCAAGGACGTCATGGCCTATGGCGGGTTTGCGCGATTCAACGGAATTACCGGAGGAAACACCAAGGCTCGCGCCGGCAAGGTGGAAATCGGACCGGAGGAGCAATCGCGCGGAACCATGAAGGTGGAAGCGCACGCCCCTCCCACGGTAGATCCCCGAGCGAAGCTGGCGAGCCCGGTGGAATTCACGCTCGTGAAGCACGGGCACGATTACGATTCCGGGTCATATTACTGGCACCAGGTGCTGAAGTGGGGAGCGTCGTTCCTTTTCGGGTTGGCGATCCTGCTGTTGATGCCTGCATTTTTTGCGGAGACCATGCGCGCCGCCGGGAATTACTGGACGGCTGGAGGCGTTGGATTCCTGGTGCTGGTGGCGACGCCGGTGCTGGCGCTGATCTTGGCGATTACCATCGTGGGCCTGGGAGTAAGCATCTCGCTGGCGTTTCTGTACGTGGTCTCGATCTACGCGGCGCAGACCTTTGTGGGAGCGTGGGTGGGCGCGAAATTGATGGGAGACGCGGCGAGCACCGGTGCGGCGGCGGGACGGCTGGCGCTGGGGCTGGCGCTACTGCGAATCGTGAAACAAGTGCCGTATGCGGGAGGATTCATCGCGTTCTTCGCGTTGATTTGGGGCTTAGGAGCGATTGGGCTGGCGATGTATCGCCGGACACGGTCGAACCTGGCGGTAGCCTAGCCGCGCGGACGACGCGCGAACGGTGGGACTGGCTTACAGTGAGGCCAGGTAGCGGCGCTGATTCGCGCCGGGCTTCGATCTCTTTTGTTGTTGCTGCAAGGTGGACACCAGGCCGCGGACGGTCAAAGCATCGATCGTTGGGTAGCCGGTGGACGTGATGGTGTTGAAAAGCAGGCCGCCTACTGCCACGGGCTGTCCTGCGGCAAGTCCCGCCAGCGAATCCAGATTCAAGGTCTCGAAGAAAGTTGAGGACGAAGTTTGCGCGTTGATCTGGGTGATGTTGGTGGGAGTGAGGGTGGTAAACAGGACCGGCAAATCGGTCATCGAGAATGCCGATGTGCCCTGATCGACGATGAACACATCGCCATCGACGTTTCCCGAAACCAGGGTGACCTGATTCGCGCTAAAGGCTGGGCCAGCGGTGGTAGTGGTGGCTGAACCCGAGAACCCAACCAAAACGGTTTGCCCAACGAGCAGATCGGTTGGACTGGCGAACGAAACGCCGGCGGGCAGAGTGGCGCCGTCGGAGTCGATCGAAAAGATAGTGGAAGTAGAGTCCGCGGTGGTGGTTGTATTTACGGTGTTGGGGAGGGTGACCGTGGCGATATCGCCCAGCGCGACGCCGTTGACGCCAGGGATCACCTGGTTCACCACTACTGCGAGGGTGGTGGTGCCGCTCCCAGCCTTGATGGCGATGATCGGGCCTTCCACTCCCTGGGTGCCCGCCGCATTTTCATAATTCACCTGGGCGGCGGTAATTGTTCCGCTGCCGAGCACGTTGGCTTGCAAGGTGACGATTTGATTTAAGACCAGGCAGGAAAAGTTATTGGCCGCGCACACCGACGCGGGGAAGAAATAGGTGGTGCTGGTGTTCACGGTGATTATCGAGCTGGCCCCGTTGTAAGCCTGCAGAGTGAATTGATTGGCGCCCACGTTGGTTACCTGGCCGGTCAAGGAACTGATCCCCGCCAACACCTGGGTGGAAGTAACTTGGGCGATGGACGCCACGGTTACCGCTCCGGAAACGGTGGGGTCCACGGAAATATTGCCGGACTGCAACAGGTCGCTCAGATTGAGGTCGAGAAGCAGACCGACCGGAGCTCCGGTGGAGACGGTGAGGGGAAAGGGAGAAGTCGCGAGGGAAAGAGACGCCGCGTTGAGGGTAGGAGCAAAAGTGCAAAACGTGTTGGTCGCGCAAATGGGATTGGTGGCGAGCGCGGTGCCGGTGTTGAGAATGGTCATGGAAGGGTTGGCAAAGGTCAGGTCGAGGCTGGTGTAGTTACCCGCCGCCACGTTGAGGGTGGTCAACAAGGCGGAGTTGGTTTGCAGCTGGGTGATCTCGAAAGTCTGCGGGCTGCTGATCAGAGCGACGTTTCCGGGCTGCAAGGTGGCGCCGGTGATGGTGATTTCAAACGATAGGACGTCGACCGCGGAGGCCGGCTGGTCGGTGACGAGGATGGTGAGCGGGGCGGTGCTGCCGCCGCTGCTGATGTGCCCACCGCCGGAGCCTCTGCCGCTGCCGGGCGTGCCGGTGCAGCCGGAAAGAGCAACCACGCTGCCCAAAAGTATCACCGCTGCAAATCTGCCGAAACTCACCATTCCGATGCCTCTCCGGACGGATCTTGGGACTAGTAGAGTTTACCTTGTATTGGACCGCTGGCCGCGGCTCGGTGCCCAGACCGACACGGTAGAATCGGGTATGCGCCGGGCCAGGCGCTCGGGGCGGCGGCGCCTTAGATTACCGAAAGCTGTTTACCGACGCGGCCCATGATTTCCAGGGCGCGGGCCAGGTCGGCGCGCTTGTGGGTTGCGGTAACGATGGTGCGCAACCGGGCTTTGCCTTCGGGGACGGTGGGAAAGCCGATGGCCGAGGCGAAGACACCCTCGGCGAAGAGCTGCTTCGAAAATTCGAAGGCCTTCGCGGCTTCGCCGACCATCACCGGGGTGATCGGGGTCTCGCTCTTGCCGGTCTGGAATCCCAACTTCTTCAGCCCGCGCTTGAAGAATTTCGTGTTGGACCACAACTTTTTCACCAAGCGCGCGCCTGCGTCGGAATCGAGCAGCTCGAACGCCGCCTGGCATGTGCCCACCACGGACGGAGGATGCGAAGTGGAAAAAAGGAAAGGCCGGGCGCGGTGGTAGAGGAATTCGATCAGGTCGTGCGAGCCGCAGACGTAGCCGCCGAGCGAACCGATGGCTTTGCTGAGCGTTCCGACCTGGATATGGACGCGGCCGTGGCAACCGAGATGATCGATGGAGCCACGTCCGTTTCGGCCCAGAACGCCGGAGGCGTGAGCGTCGTCCACCATCATGATGCAGCCAAATTTTTCCGCGAGGCCGCAGAGCGCGGGGAGCGGCGCGATGTCGCCATCCATGGAAAAGACGCCATCGGTAATCAGCAGCTTTTTTCCGGGCCAAGCGGCGGTTTCTTGCAGGATGCGTTCGCAATCGGCGATGTCTTTGTGCTTGAACACGCGGATGGCGGCCTTGGAGAGCCGCGCGCCGTCGATGATGGAGGCGTGATTCAGTTCGTCGGAAACGATCAGATCTTCTTTGCCGAGGATGGCGGAAACGGTGCCTGCATTGGCGGCAAAACCGGACTGAAAGACCACGCAGGCTTCGACGTTCTTGAAGCGGGCGATTTGCGCTTCGAGGTCCATATGCATTTTCATGGTGCCGGCGATGGTGCGGACGGCGCCGGAGCCGACGCCGAATTTGCGGGTGGCCTCGATGGCGGAGCGACGGAGTTTGGGATGGGTGGTGAGGCCGAGATAATTGTTGGAGCTGAGGTTGATCACTTCGCGGCCGTCGAAGGTGGCGACCGGTTTCTGTTCGCCTTCGAGAAGGCGCAACTGGAAATAGAGGTGCTTGGCCTTCAGTTCTTCGAGCGCGTCGTGCAGGTAGTGCAGAGGCGACTGTTTTTCAGCCGTGGGCACCGGTGCGGGCGTGGTCATTGGGGAGTCCTTTCACTTCGGGAATTGGCAGCGCTCGCGGTTAGCAGTGAGCGCGCCAGCCGGGAAAGCCATTATAAGCCAGAGAACGGCCTCAGCGCGGCAAGCCGTGGGGATATAACAGCACTTTGCCGGCCTGCCCTCTCTCCAACATGGCGAACGCATCGGAGAAGCGCTCGAGCGGCATCTCCTCACGAAAGAGTGGATCGAGATTCAGGCGGCCGGAGCGTAACAGCTCGGTCATCTGGACCCAGGTGCCGAACATTCTGCGGCCGAATATGCCGTGGACGATGGCTCCTTTGAATATGATGTCGTTGACCAGGTCCATGGTCACCGGCGCGGCGGGAATGGCGAGCAGCGCCGCGCGCCCACCGTTGCGCAACATTTGAAAGCCCTGGTGAATGGCGGTGGGGTTGCCGCTCATTTCCAGAAAAACGTCGACGCCCGCGCCGCCGGTAGCTTCGCGAACCTGGGCCACCACGTCTCCCTGGGCGGGATCGAGCGCGTGGTCCGCCCCCATCTGCTTGGCCATTTCGCGGCGATGGGGATTTACTTCCGTCGAAAATAAAGTGGAGCAGCCGCACACGCGCGCTACAGCTACGGCCATCAGGCCGATGGGGCCCGCACCGGTGACTACCACCGTTCGTCCGGCGATTTCTCCGGACAGCACGGTGTGAACGGCGTTGCCCAGAGGGTCCAGGATCGCGGCGTAGCGTTCGGGAATGGCTGGATCGATTTTCCAGATGTTCTGTTGGGGGATCAGCACGAACTCGGCGAAGCAGCCGTCCAGATCGATGCCGATAATTTTCAAGTTCTGGCAGAGATGAGGATCGCCCACCTGACAGGGGCGGCAGTGACGGCAATTTACGTGCATTTCCGCGCTGACGAAATCGCCGGGTTTGGTGGTGGTTACGTCCGAGCCCACTTTTTCCACTACCCCGCAAAATTCGTGGCCAAACGTCATCGGCGGGCGGATGCGTGATGCCGACCAGGGATCCCAGTGATAAATGTGGAGGTCGGTGCCGCAGATCGACGCGGCGCGCACGCGGACCAGAACTTCCGTCGGCCCCGGCACAGGAACGGGCACGGTTTCGAGTTGTGCGCCTCGTTCCGGGCGTACCTTGCGCAGCGCTTGCATGGTTGCAGTCGGCATGGTTGTGGGACGGAGCGCCTGAGCGGCGCTAGCTAACGAAATGGTAGCACGGGAATCGCGGCGCAGCGCGACTCTGGTTGAACCGCCGGCGCCATGCGTAAATCGGGGCGTTTTGGCGGTTTTTCCGCTACAATGCCCGGCGCGCTGGAGACTGGAGAATTGTGGCGCGACACGCGGAGGTCCAGTGGGATTTCAGCAGCGGCTGAACGAGATTCGCACCGGCTTTGAGCGGGCGTTCTGGGTGGCCAACGTCAGCGAGCTGTTCGAGCGGCTGGCATACTACGCGGCGTTTGCGTCACTGGCCAACTATTTGCACGAAGCGCTGGGATTTTCGACCGAGCAGACCAGCAGCCTGGCGGGATTTTTCGGAGGGCTGGTGTGGTTCCTGGCGATCGTTGGCGGAGCGCTGGCCGATCGGCTGGGGTTTCGCCGCGCGCTCTCGACCGCGTACCTGATTCTGACCGCTTCGTACTTTCTGCTGGGCTCGATCGGTTCGCCATGGCTGGCCCCGGTGCGCAATGCGGTGCCGCTGTGGTGGCTGGTGCTGATTATTCTGGCGCTGCCGGCGCTGGGCGTGGCGCTGGTGAAGCCGAGCGTGGTGGGGACCACGGCGCGAGCGTCGTCGGAAAACGTTCGATCGATTGGATATTCGATCTACTACACGCTGGTGAATGTGGGCGGGGCGGCGGGGCCGTACATGGCGGCGGTGGTGCATACGCATCTGGGAGTCGCCAACGTGTTTCGAGTTTCGGCATTGTTTGTTTTTGCGATGCTGATCGCGGTGCTGCTGTTTTTTCGCGAGCCGGAGCGTTCGGGAGAAACGCGCACGGCCACGCTGGGGCAGGCGGGGCGCAATTTTCTTACGGTGGTTTCCAATCCGCGATTCATGCTGTTCCTGATTATTTTTTCCGGATTTTACATCGTGTTCTGGCAGGAATTCATTACCCTGCCGCTTTACATTCACGCGTACATCGACCCGCACGCGAACGTGGAAATGATCCTGATCACCGATGCGGCGGCGGTGATGTGCCTGCAGATTGCGATCAGCTATTTGCTGCGCGGCCTGGCGCCGTTCAAGGCGATCACTCTGGGCATGCTGATTTCAGGGCTGGGCTGGATGATCGTTTCGTTTCATGCGGCGGTGTGGACGGCGGTGCTTTCGATTTTCGTGGTGGCGATCGGAGAGATGGTGCAGCAACCGAGGTACTACGAATACATTTCGCGGCTGGCTCCGCCGGGGCAGCAGGGAACTTACATGGGATTCGCGTTTCTGCCGATCGGGATCGGATCGCTGGTGGGCGGCTGGATGGGCGGGCGGCTGATACACCACTTCGGCGAGGTGACCCACCACCCGGAGCGGATGTGGTGGGCGATCACCGGAGTGGGAGTGGCGACGACGGTGATGTTGTGGCTCTACGACATTTTCTTGAAGCCGGACGCGGCGAAAGCGGCAGTGCCGGCGGGTTAGGCAACAGGCTTCAGGTTACAGACCAAGTCACGGAGAAAAAGGCCAGATGAAATTTCCCAGAGTGATGATTGCGGGTGTGGTTTGTGCGGTGGGATTGCTGGTGGCGGGGCTTCCGGTGCGGGGACAGGCTGGCAGCGCGGAAAAGAAAAATTCCAAGACGGCGGAGGGAGTGGCGCGAGGGAAGACGTTGTTTAAGGGCAACTGCGTGATTTGCCATTTCGAAACCAGCGATAAGAAGAAGGTGGGGCCGGGGCTGAAGGGATTTGGGACACGGACTGTTTTCGCGGACGGCACGAAAATCACGGATGCGCGGATACACGACCTGATTGCCAACGGCGGAAAAGATATGCCGCCGTTTCTTGCGGTGTTCGATGATGCGCAGATTCGAGATTTAATTTCTTACCTGAAGACGCTATGAGGGCGCGGCGCTAGCCCAGCCGTGCCAGGACTTCACTGGTGGCGGCGGTCTTCGCGCCGAGCGACTTTAATTCCAGCAGGGAGCTTTCTCCGCACTTCGCATCGATCGCTCCAATCGCATCGGTGATTACGGTTACGGGGCGGCCGCGCTCGAGCAGGCCTTTGGCGGCGCCGCGAACGCAATATTCGGTGGCCACGCCGAACACGAAAAATTCCAACGCGCCGGGCAGCCGCTCCAGCACTTGTTCTACATGGTTACTTTGGAAGACGTCGATGGTTTGCTTTTCCATTACGATCTGCTGGTAGCCGGAGAAAGTATCGGGAAGCGCGAAATTCGGGTCGTTGGGAATCGTGAAATATTTCTCAGAGAGCGCCTCAGGCACGAACCTGGCCCCGGCGGTGCCGCGAACGCAATGCGCGGGGAATTGCTGGAACTCAGGATCGTCAGGGACGTGACTGCATCCGTGGGAGACCAGGAAGACTTTGTTCTCGCGGACGGCGTTCACTAGCTTGCGGATGTTAGGCAGGAGCTTTTCCGCGCCGGGGACGTACAGCTTTCCTTCTGGCAACATGAAATCCACTTGCGGGTCCACTTCCCAGAAAATTGCGGTTGGGGCCGGAGGCACGGTCATTCTCCTAATTCGCTGCGCGCGGGTACCGACATTAGTCTAACGACTGATGTGGCGAGATTCGCAACCTGGCGGGTTGCTACAGGTAGAAGCGGGGGACGCGCTGGCCCAGGGCGCATAGCAGGTCGGAGGTTACCGAGGCGATTTGGCGGGCGGCGTCGGAGACTAGCAATTCTGTGCCGTGGTCGACGCCGTAGATGGTGACTACGTCGCCGAGGGCGGCGTTGGGGATGTCGGTGACGTCGATCATCGAGAGATCCATGGAGACTACGCCCACTACCGGCGCTTCCTGGCCATGAAGCAACACGTGGCCGCGGTTAGTGAACGCGCGGACCATGCCGTCGGCGTAGCCGGCGGCCAGCACAGCGATTTTCGAGGGCCGCTGGGTGACGAAGGTGGCGCCATAACCTACGGCTTGACCTACTGGCACATCGCGCAATCCGATGATGCGGGTGCGAAACGAGAGGCAAGCGCGCAGCGGAACCTTGGTTTTGATTTCCGCGCGGAGTTCCGGCGGGAGAAAAGACTGGTGGTAGCCGTACAGGATGGCGCCGGGGCGAACCAGATCGCTCCAAGTGGATGGCCGGGCGCAGATCGCACCACTATTGGCGAGATGCACGATGCCCGGAGAAACTCCAGCGCGACGCAGGCGCGCCAGGGCTTCCTGGAAGCGACGTTCCTGGCAGGCGGTTTGCTCGGTGGTAAAATCGTCAGCGGACGCGAAGTGGGTGTAGGTGCCTTGCAATTCCAGATGCGGGCAATCGGCGAGGGTGGCGGCAAAGGCTTCAATTTCGGAGGCGTCGATTCCCAGCCGATTCATCCCGGTATTGATCTTCACGTGGAAGGGAACGCGCGCGCGTTTTCCGCGCCATGCAGGACGGGCGGCGGCGCGTTCGAGCCAGCGCAACTGATCGAGATTGGTAACGGTGGGAGTGAGCGAGTTTTGCAACAGGTGCTTTTCTTCGCCTTGCCAGAAGCCGGTGAGCACCAGGATCGGCTGGCGGATTCCAGAATCGCGGAGGTCCGCGCCTTCGTTGGTACAGGTGACGCCGAACCACTCGGTTCCCGCTTTGGCCAGGATTTTGGCGATGGGGATGGCGCCCAAGCCGTAGGCGTTGGCCTTGACGACGGCGAGGATTTTGCGTTTGCGGCCCACCAGTCTGCGGATGGTACGCAGATTGTGCAGGATCGCGGAGGTGGAAACCTCCGCCCAAACTGGACGGCCGTCTAATTGGATCGATCGACTCATTTTTGTGGCCCTTTCAGGATGCCAGAGTCCCGATGGCGCGCGGGGTGAAAAATGGCGAGATCGAGTGTCCCCTCAGCGGTGTAGTAAACATGGCTGCCAACGGAAGAAGCAGACGGCGTGCCGAAGTTCGCGGTAGTTGAGGAGAACGCCGCTAGAGCCTCAGCCAATTGGATTTATGGGCAGGCAGTTGGATGTGAGGCCAGATGAGGGTCGCGCGGGATGCGCAGCGCGGCGGTTAAGCGGATACACACAATGGGTTCGCTGAGACACAAGCCGGTACCTTGCGTCAGCGCGGTGCTTAGTGCGACCGTTCGGTTGGCGCGCTTCGAAATTCGTTCAGCCGATTCTAATAGTCGTTCGAGAAGGCGTCGGGCGCGGCCTCTTCGAAGCGGGTGTGGCGGCTTAGGAAGGTCATATCGATTTTTCCGGTGGGGCCGTTGCGCTGCTTGGCGATCATGAGCTCGGCTTGGTTGCGCTCTTCATCGGGCGCGTCGACTTTGTAGAAATTTGGGCGGTGAATGAACATCACCACGTCGGCGTCCTGCTCGATGGCGCCCGACTCGCGCAAATCGGATAGCACCGGCTTGCGGTCGTCGCGCTCCGGAGCGCGAGTCAACTGGCTGAGGACCACCACCGGAACTTTGAGTTCCTTGGCGAGACCTTTGAGGGCGCGCGAAATGCTGGAAACTTCTTCGTTGCGGTTACCGAAGCGGCCGCGCGCGGAAACCAGCTGCAGGTAATCGACGATGATCAGGGACAGGCCTTTGTCGCGCTTGAGCCGCCGCGACTTGGCGCCCATTTCCATCACCGTGGAGGAAGCGGAGTCATCGATCCACAGCGGCGATTCCGCGAGGTCAGTGAGGCCGCGAGTGACTTCTCCCCAGTCGGCATTGGTGAGATGGCCAGTGCGAAACTTGTGTGCGTCCACGCGCGCGCGCGAGGCCAGAAGGCGCATGAGCAGCGATTCCTTGGACATTTCCAGGCTGAACACGGCGACCGGCGCGCGAGCCTCGATGTGCTTATTGAGGGCCACGTTCTCCGCGAGGTTCAGCGCCAGCGCTGTTTTTCCCATGGAAGGGCGGGCGGCGATGATGATCAGCTCGGAGGGCTGCAGTCCGGCGGTTTCGGTGTCCAGACGGTGATAGCCGGTGGATAGGCCGGTGATGCGGCGCCCTTCGCTGAAAATTTTCTCGAGGCGCGGCCAGCTTTCGCGGACCAGGTCGCGGACCCCGATCAGGCCGGTGCGAACGCGTTCCTCGGCCAGTTCGAAGATCATCGACTCGGCGCGATCGAGAATGGCGTCGGCATCCTCGCCGGCTTCGAGGGCCTGCTGCTGGATGGCTTCGGTGGCGTGGATGAGCCCGCGCAGGACCGATTTCTCTTTGACGATGCGGGCGTAGTGATCGACGTTGGAAATGCGCGGAACGCCGTCGAGCAGCTGGGCGAGGTACGCCGGGCCTCCGGAGGCGTCGAGTTCGCCGCTGCGGCCAAGGGTCTCGCTGAGGGTGATGATGTCGATGGCCTGCTGGGACTCGGAGAGCTCGATCATGCGCTCGAATATGCGGCGATGCGAATCGAGGAAGAAATCGGCCGGCCGGAGTTTTTCGACCGCGGCGTTGAGAGCGTGATTATCGATCAGCACCGCGCCCAGGATGCTGCGTTCGGCTTCAAAATTGTGGGGCAGAGCGCGCTCGAGAGTGGGAGCTGAGGCCATGGGATTGGGGGTTCGCCTTATTTTCGCCTAAAGGATTTCCGGGCGCAATCATTTTCCGCCCGCGGCATGCCCGACCCACTCTTGGCAGCCCGATTTATTTTTTCAGTGTGAACGCATTGTGACCGGGTGTTGACGGGGCGTCAATCGTACTGGACGATTTGACGGTGTGGAAATCACACGTGTTTGTGGAAAGCTGTGGGAATCGTTTCAACGCACGAGCAATGAAACGGCACGGCGACGCGGACGTTCAAAGTGATCTGGCGCCTCGTCGCAACGCTTCGTTCATGCGTGATTGCCAGCCAGGTCCGCTGGCCCGGTAGCGGGCCAGCACGTCGTGGTCGACGCGGAGCTTGATCGGTTTCTTAACCGGAGCCTTCTGCGGGCCTCGTTGGCCGCGTTTGCGTTTTTCGGAATAGTCCACGAGATCCGGAAAGACTTCCGCCGCTGGCTTCGCTCGCGCGAACATTTCACTGGTCCATTCGGGATTCTCAGCGTCAACGAGCTCAGGATCGGGTTTCTTTTTCATAGCGCCTCACCTCTTTTGGGTTCGCACGGCGTAAGCTGATGACCCACAAACGAGCCCCGCGCTTTGTGAAGACAAGGGCGTGGAGCTTGCCGCCGAGATAGCCGGTGGCCAGATAGCGTTCCTCGCCTTTGCGGTCCGATGGAAGGATCAACGCGGTGGCCCAGTCGAAATCGGCGGCAAGGTGGAAGGGAAGATTTCTTTCCTTGATATTCCGGTCATTCTTCGCCGAATCGAACGCGAACTCCACGATCTAATTGTACACCCAAAAAGATAGTTAGGTCGAGTGCCGGGCTCTCCAAGTTGGGACCGGCTGGCAGGGATGCGAGAGGGAAATATGCGTAGCACCGCATTATGCAGCGCTACGCCCGATGGCTATACGCTACGCACCCGCGCTAGGCTTCGCGCTGGACGGTTAGCTTTACTGTGGCTACTACCTCGCGGTAGAGCTTGATGGGGACTTCGTAGTCGCCGAGGAGCTTGATGGAGTCGGGGAGCTGGATCTTGCGCTTGTCGATCTCGAAACCTTGGGCGGCGAGGGCTTCCGCTACGTCACCGGTGGTTACCGAACCGAAGAGGTGATCGGTTTCGCCGGCTTTGCGGGAGAGCGTCAGGGTGACGCCTGCCAGCAGTTCGGCTTGCTTGGTTGCGGCGTCCTTTTCGGTGGCTTCTTTCTTGGCGTAGCCGACGCGCATGCGTTCCAACTGCTTCAGGTTCCCGGGCGTGGCTTCCATAGCCAATTTACGCGGGAGCAAAAAATTGCGGGCGTAGCCGGGGGCGACGTCGACTATTTCACCGCGGTTGCCTAATTTTTCCACGTCTTCTTGAAGGATGATCTGCATCGCTGTGTCCTCGAATTACGTTTTTAATTGGCGGCTGTAACGGTCGAAACCCGCACCGTTAACATCGAAGGGTGCGCCAGCCACCATCAGAGTCGAAACGAAAGACGAAACCTTGAGTCAAAACCTTGAGTCAAAACCTTGAGTCAAAACCTTGAGTCAAAACCTTGAGTCAAAACCTTGAGTCAAAAACCCCACACGTAAAACCGACGTGTGGGGCACCCACCTGCAACACCACTAAAGCCAAACCAACGCCAGAACGCCCACGATTTCCGGAGCCGGACTGGCGTCCTGACCTGCGCCCTGGGCTACAGTTCGGCGGAGAAGGGCAGCAGGGCTATATTTTGGGCGCGCTTGATGGCTACGCCTAGCCAGCGCTGATGGCGCGCGCAGGTGCCGGTCATGCGGCGCGGAAGGATCTTGCCCCGCTCCTGGATGAAGGACATCAGCACGTCGGCCTTCTTGTAGTCGATGAAATCGACGCGATCGACGCAGAAGCGGCAGACTTTCTTCTTGCGCACGTACTGGCGCTTGCCGCGCTTCGGGCCGCCGGGGCCACCACCGCCGGGACCGCCACCACCTGGACCACCGCCGCCGGGGCGCCCACCGCCACCGCCGGGTCGTCCACCACCGGAGCCACCGCCGCCGGGACCGCCACCACTATGAGGTGCACCTGATTCAGACATTTCCTCTCCTTCAAACTCGTATCAGAATTTTGTCCGGCGCAAGCCGGATGATCTTTGGTCCCACTTCCCCGAGCGCCGGGCCGGAACACCGGCGCGAAGCAGCGGGACTACGCGGTCTTGGCTGGCTCTGGCGCGGAACCGGAGGCCTGCGCGTTCTCGGCCGCGGCCGCTGCTGCCGCTTCGCCCGCCGCAGCGACAGCCGCGGGAGGCAAAGCCGGATTGGAGGCCGCGGGTGCAACCGGCGCGACGGGCACGGGCGCAGCCGCCACCGGAGGATTCTTGCGCAAGCGGCGCGCGGCGCGGCGTTCGCGGCGTTTGTTGAACTTTTCCTTGCGCTTCATGTCCTCATCGAGGCGCACGGTGAGGTACTTGATCACCGAGTCGTTCACTTTCAGGCGGCGCTCGAGTTCCTTGACCAACTCGCCGTTGGTGGAGCGCAAGGCAAAGTAAACGTAGAAGCCCTCGCGAAGTTTGTGGACGCGATAAGCCATGCGCTTGCGTCCCCATTTCTCCAATTTGTCGACGGTAGCGCCCTTTTCGGCGATGGAGTGTTCGATGGTGGTGATGAGCTTGTCGATGTCCGTCTCCGGGGTATCCGGGCGGACGATAAAAATCAGGTCGTATAGTCTCTCTTCCATAGCTCCTCGGTCCTTCCTAAGCCGTAATCTCGTCCGGTGGTGTGGCGCGCCGATTAAAGCGCGTCATCGCCGGGCCGGCGCCCTGCGTCAAAATAATTTCGATCGCCTCGGACGTCGAAACGATCATGTCGTCAGCCGCTTGGCGCTGACTGGCATTGATCGGGCCCAGAACGTAGTCGGCCAGATCGCCGAGCTGGTGTTCCGGCTGCACGCCCAGGCGCACCCGCAAGAAATCGGTGGTGCCGACCGCGCCGATGACCGACTTCATGCCGTTGTGCCCGCCGGCGCTGCCGTTTTCGCGAACCCGGATCATGCCCCAAGGGATCGCCACATCGTCCGTAATCACGATCAGATCGGACGGTGTGCATTCGTAGCGATCGAGAAGCATCACTACCGCCGCGCCGCTGAGATTCATCATCGTCTGCGGCTTGGCCAGGGCTACGTCGTGCCCCTCGATCTTCCCCAACCCAACGAAAGACTTCGATTCCGGGCGGGTGACGCGAATCCCGGCTTTTTCGGCCAGGGCATCGATCGCCAAAAAACCCAGGTTGTGCGGCGTTCCGGCGTATTGCTTGCCCGGGTTGCCGAGGCCCACGATGATTCGCATACCGGAGCCCGCACCTTTGGACGGTTACTCTTTCTTGCCCTTGGGCTTTTCTTCCGCTGCGTCCGCTTCTTCGTCCTTCTTGCCCTTCTTGATGACTTCGGGCTCCGCCGGAGTGGCTGCGGTGGTGGCCACGGCTTCGGCGGTCGGCTCTTCTTCCTTCTTGAGCGTGACGACGTGAGCGATGACGCGCAATGGGTCGCTGACCAGCTTCACCTTTTCGGGATCGAAGGGCAGGTCGGAAGCGCGCAACTGCTTACCGATGTTCATGCCGCTGACGTCGACTTTGAATTCCTCGGGAATATCGCCGGGCAAGCATTCCACTTCCACTTCGCGGGTGACCATTTCGAATACGCCGCCCTGCATCTTGACGCCGACGGGCTCGCCGAAGGTGTGCACCGGAACGCGGACGCGCATCTTGACGTCCATGGCGATGCGCAGCAGATCGACGTGCAGCAGCGCGCCTTTCAGCGGATCCACCTGCCAGTCCTTGAACATCGCGGTTTCCCGCGCGGCGCCGGCAATCTCGACCGAGAAGATGGTGTTGTGGCCGGTCTCCGAGCGCAGGATGCGCGCGCATTGCTTGGCGTTGACGACCAAGGACAGAGGCTTGCTGGCGCCGCCGTACAAAGTGGCGGGCACGTTGCCGGCGACGCGAAGACGCCGCGCCGGGCCCTTGCCGCGTTGCTCGCGAATCGAACCCTCAAGAACAAAAGTTTCCATACGTCCTTCCTTTTCGTGCGGGGCGCAAACCCCGGATGCGTCGCGGCAGAAACCCGCGCGTGAAGCTCCCAGCGCCAGGGGCGCCGGATGTTCAGGTAAAAAGTTCGCTGATCGAGGTTTCTTCGTGAATCGAGCGGATACCACGAGCGAGTAATTCCGCGACGCTGAGAACCTTGATCTTTTTTACATGCTTGGCCGCGTCACACAGCGGCACGGAATCGGTGACCATTACTTCTTCGATCGGCGAATTCACGATTCGTTCAACGGCCGGCCCGGAAAAAATGGGATGAGTACAAGCCGCAAAAACTTTGGTGGCGCCATTGGCGAGCAGGGCTTCGGCGGTTTTGACCAGGGTGCCGGCGGTGTCGATAATGTCGTCGATGATCAATGCCGGGCGGCCGGCGACGTCGCCGATCAGGTGCATGACTTCGCTGACGTTGACGTCGATGCGGCGTTTGTCGACGATGGCCAGGGGCGCGTCCATTTTCTTGGCGAAATACCGGGAGCGCTCGACGCCGCCCGCGTCCGGCGAAACCACGGTGATCGGCCCGAGCTGCTTCTTCTTAAAGTATTCCACCAGCACCGGCGAACCGAACAAGTGATCTACGGGAACGTTGAAATAGCCCTGAATCTGCGGCGCATGAAGATCCAGAGTGAGTGCGCGATGCGCTCCGGCGGTTTCCAGCAGATCCGCGACCAGCTTCGCGGAGATCGGCACGCGCGGGCGGTCTTTGCGATCCTGCCGGGCATACGCGTAATACGGAATGACGGCGGTGACGCGCCACGCCGATGCGCGCTTGAAAGCGTCAATCATCAGCAGCAACTGCATCAGGTGGAAATCCACCGGCTGCGAGCAGGGCTGCACGACGAAGACGTCGGCGCCGCGCACGTTTTCGAGAATCTGAAAGCGCGATTCACCGTCACTGAAGCGGCCGTGTTCGGCGTGCCCCAGGGGCACTTCCAAATAGTGGCAGATGGCCTCGGCAAGAGGCGCATTGGCGCTACCGGAAAAAATTTTGAATCTATCGTCGGACAACAATTTCGCCTTTGTCGTTTAGACGCACGCGCAGGGACCGGCCGAATTCTACCCGGGAAAGAGTCTTTGCGAGAAAGACTTGATCTTTCGGGAAATTCTGGGCGGTTCGGCGCGCCCACGCTGGGTCTCGGTATAAACCAAACACCGCCGATCCGCTACCCGCCAGCGCGGCTTCCGTAGCTCCTCCCTGGAGCAATCCGCGCCGAATGGTTCGGAGGCGAGGATGACGGCGGAAAACCGGAGCCTCGAAGTCGTTCGAGACCTGGAATCCCTGCCGGCGCCAGCACAGAGCACAGAAACCAGAGAGTTTAGGCTGGCTTGGCGGGTTTGTCAACCGGGAAGGGAGCCAGCTATAGGCGTCGCGGGTGCTGACGGCGATTGCCGCCGGTGATACGACGACTACGTGAGCAGGGGGTTGATCGGGCAAAGGATAGATTTCGTCGCCGCGACCGACGCCCAAGGCGGTACCGCCGAAGAGGAAAAAAGGAACGTCGGCACCCAGACTGGAACCCATTTCGATAGCACGAGCCAGGGGCAGGGATTTTCCAGCCAGATGCAGCACCGCGAGGATCGCGGTGGCGGCGTCACTCGATCCGCCGCCCATACCCCGGGCTACCGGGATGCGTTTGATGAGTTTGGCGCGGATGCCGCCGGGGAGCCGCAACTCACGCCGAGCGAGGTCGATAGCGCGCCACACCAGATTTTCGCGGCCGGTGGGCAGCGCAGGATCGGTAGTTTGCAGACGAATCCCCGCGTCGCGGGTGCGCTCAAGTTCGAGCGTGTCGTGGAGCGAGATGGACTGGAAGACGGTGCGGAGCTCGTGATAACCGTCCGCACGGCGGCCGGCAATATGGAGACAGAGATTAATTTTGGCGAACGCCTGCAGCCGGACCCGGTTCTTCATCCCCCGGAGTTTACTGCGGGCGGGCCTGATTGGGCTGATGTTTCTCAGCCAACTGGAGCTTGAGGGATTTCAACTGCTGCTGGGCGTCGGCGACGCGATCGGCTTCATAGTCGGCCGGCAGGACGTGGGTCCATTCGGTCAGCGCGTTTTCGTATAGCTCGACGGCGCGGCGGGTTTGCCCGAGCTTGAGGTCGACATCGGCCAGATGCTGGAGGATGGTGGGATCGTGGCCCATGCGGTCAACCGCTTTCGAGAGAAATTCCTGCGCTTCGGTGAGCTTGCCCTGCTTAAAATAAACCCAGCCCAGGGAATCGAGATAGGCGCCGTTGATGGGGTCCTGATCGACGGCGTGCTGGATGAGCGACACAGCCTCATCGAGGCGGACGCCGCGATCGGCAAGCATGTAGCCGTAATAATTCAACGCGGCGGCGTTATTCGGATTTTGGCCCAGCACTTTCTTGAATTGCTGTTCGGCCTGGTCGTATTTTTTCTCGCGCTCGTAGATCGCGCCCAGCTGAAACCATGCGGAGGCTTTGTCGTCCGGGCGCTGAGCGGTTTCTTCGGCTTTGGCGGCGGAGGCCTCGGCATCGGCGTAGCGGCGGCCGCGCTCCTGAATTTGGGCGAGGTCGAGATAAATTTCCTGGTCGTCGTTATCGTTCTGAAGGAGGTTTTGCAAATCTTTCTGGGCTTCGTCGATGCGTCCCTTTTCGGCGAGGAGCATGGAGTAAGAAACGATCAGGCTCTGGTCCTTGGGCGAGGCGGCCACGTCTTTCTGGGCCTCCTGGATAGCGCGATCGATGTCGCGGCTGTCGCGCAAGGTGTCCAAGCGCAGAAGTTGGGCGCGTTTGGCGTTTTCCGGGCCGACGTGGGACATATCGTCGTAGGCTTTCAGCGCCGCATCGTAGTTGCTCTGTTCGCGATAAATGCGGCCAAGCTGTTCGTACAGAATGCCCAGCGCGTTGGGGCTGGGCTCTGCGTCGGCCCCTCCCGAACTGCTGCTGCGGACGCTGGCGATAGCGTCGGTGATCACCTGAACGGCTTGGGTGAACTTGCCCTGCGTTTCATAGAGCAGCGCCTGGTTGTAGAGAACCTCGATACTATCGGGAGAGAGTTCCTTGGCGCGCGCCAAGCTTTTCTGGGCGTCGTCCACTTTGCCCATGCGCCGGTAAATCTGGGCCATGCGCAAATAGCTTTCGGGCGATTCGGGTTCGAGTTCGGTGAGTCGTTGATATTGTTCGAGGGCGTCCTTCAGCTTGTCCTGGGCGATGAGCGCCTGGGCCAAACCGCGGTGGTGGCCCGGATCATCGGGATCGAGCTCAACGGCCTTGCGGTAGGTTTCTTCGGCTTTGTCATTCTGTTGGGTGAGCGCGTAGGCGTTGCCGAGCAGATCGTACAAACCAGGGGAATCAGAACCGGACGCCGCGCCGCTCAGGAGGTCCACTGCCTGCTGCGGCTGACCTTCGTCGAGCAGCAATTGGCTAAGTTGTTCGAGCGCGGCTTCGTTGTCGGGCTCGCGCTGGAGGACACCGCGCAGCACTTCCTCCGATTTGGCATGCTCGTTCTGGAAACGATAGAGCCGGGAAAGCCAGAGGGCGGAATCGTCGTCGGTGGGGTCGAGTTTTAATATCTCTTCAAATTGGGCTACGGCTTTACTCAGAGACGACTGCTGCACCTGGCCCGCGTTTAGATCTCCGAGGGTGCGCACGTAGATGCGCGCCAGTAGCCGGTGGGCATTGATATTGTCCGGATCTTCTTTAAGGGCTTGTTCGGCCTGGGTCACGGCGTCATGGATGTGCTGGGATTTCGCGTTCGTTTCGGCCAGGCGCTCGATGATCACTGGCGAACTGGGATCAAGGGCCAACGCTTTCTTGTAGGACTCGACGGCCTGCGTCGCGAATTCGGCTTTGCCGGTGGTTTCGTACTGCAGCTCCTGGAGATGACCGAGGCTGAAGTAGTAATAAGCGTCGGCGGGCGGAGCTTTGGTGGCGGTTGAGGTGCCGGCGGCGGGGCTCATAGCCGCGGCTTGGCCGGCACTTGGGTCGGCAGGGGCAGGCGGAGTCTGCGCCAGGGTCGGGCCAGCGAGCAACAGCAGGACAGCTGTACCTGCCAAGATTTTCATCGGGGCACCTTGCACCATTATGTTATAGGGGTCCGAAACCGTCAAAAATTTCCCGGCGCGTTGTTCCCCGTGCACTCGGGCGATTTCGTGGGTTCGCCCTTATGTGGTTAGGTGCCTGGCGCGGCGGAAAGGTTTCGCGCTGGGACTTAAACCCTGTGGATTTAGTGCCGGAAGTGACGAATACCGGTGAATAGCATGGCCATTTTGAAGTGATTTGCGGCGGCGATGGCGTCGTTATCGCGCATCGAGCCGCCGGGCTGGATTATCGCCGTGGCTCCGGCCCTGCCTGCCTGTTCGATGCCATCCGGGAAGGGGAAAAAAGCGTCGGAAGCGACCACGCTGCCTTGCAGTGAGGATTGCGCTTTCATCACCGCGAGCTTCGCGGAATCGACCCGGCTCATCTGGCCGGCGCCTACGGCGAGGGTCTGGCCCCCACGGGTGAAGACGATAGCGTTGGATGTCACGTGTTTACACACTTTCCAACCGAAGAGCAGGCCGCGCCATTCCTCTTCGGTGGGGGCGCGCTCGGTGACCACTTTGCATTCGGCGCGGTTCAACTCGTGCCGGTCGGCTTCCTGAATCAGCACGCCGCCGGAAATCTGTTTGAGCACCAAGGCGGCAGGTTGGGAATCCGCAGCGATTTGCAGCAGCCGCAAATTCTTCTTGGAGGACAGTTTTTCCAGGGCGCCCGCCTGGTAAGCCGGCGCCACGACGCATTCCGCGAAAAGCTTAGCGACTTCTTCGGCGGTGGCGGCGTCGAGCGGACGATTGAAAGCGAGGACGCCGCCAAACGCGGAGACTGGGTCGCAGGCGAGTGCGTTTTTGTACGCGGTGACGAGGTTCGCGTCTTCGGCGGCGCCGGCAGGATTATTGTGCTTGATGATGGCTACACCCGGCTCGTGGAACTCCTGAACCAATTCCCAGGCAGCGTCGAGGTCGACCAGGTTGTTGTAGGAAAGTTCCTTGCCCTGGAGCTGTTTGGCTCCGGCGAGACCAGCGCCGGATTTTCCGGGGACGACGTAGAGCGCAGCTTGCTGGTGGGGGTTTTCGCCGTAGCGCATTTGCTGCCGGCGTTCGAGCGGGTAATCCAGGCGCAGCGGTAGAAGCGGGGCGCCAATCATGCGGACCGTTTTGCTATCGTCCGAGATGGCGAGGCGTTCGAGCGAGGTGGCGATCTCGCCGTCGTATTGCGCGGTGCGGGCGAAAGCTTTTCGCGCCAGATCGAGGCGGGTGGCGGCGCTCAACTCGCGGCCGCGTTCGATTTCGCCGGCGACGGCAGCGTAGTCGGAAGGATCGGTGAGGACCGCGACGCTTTCAAAATTCTTGGCCGCGGAACGAACCATCGCGGGGCCGCCGATATCGATATTTTCGATCAGCTCTTCGGGGGTGACGCCCGGTTTGCGCGCCGTGGCGGAGAAGGGATAGAGATTTACGACCACCATGTCGATGGCGGCGATACCGTGCTCGGCGACTTGCTCCAAATCCGCAGCCAGGCCGCGTCGATGCAGGATTCCTCCGTGGACCTTGGGATGCAGCGTTTTCACGCGCCCGCCCAGCATTTCCGGCCAACCGGTCATCTCCGAAACGTCGCGGACGGGCAGGCCGGCTTCGCGGAGCAGGCGCGCGGTGCCGCCGGTGGAAACGATTTCGATGTGCAGGGCGGCCAGGCGTTTGGCAAATTCGAGCAGACCGGTTTTGTCGAAAACACTGATCAGCGCGCGTTGGATGGGCACAGCTTCGATCTCCTTGGGTGTGGGGCACAAGTCTAAGCTGGGAAAACAAATTTCGGAAGAGTTCAATTGACGCGAGAAACGGTGTGCCTGGCGGCGAAACGATTCTTCCATTTCATTGACGCAGCCATGGAAAAGTTCTCCGCGAGCAGAAGGAATCTCGGTGATCCATAGAGCACTGGATGGCGGATGGTCCCACGGAGAGGATGATTCACGCCATCGTGGACGATGTGAGAATCTGTTGGTGCTCTGGCTCCCCGGCGGCCAAGAGCAGCGACGCCACAACGGCGTATGGCACTAAAATCGGAGTTGGGTGCACCCATACAGGGACAACTCGTGGCTCTGCTTTGCGGCGATGATTATCGCCGGCGTCCTTGCGGTTGCTCCGGCCCTGATGACCGCGGCGCCAGGAGGCGCGTTACAGGCTGCGGTGGACCGCGCGATGGCGGGGCGTGACGGCGCGATGGTGATCGATGATGTTGTGACCGGAAAAATTTTAGGGGCAAGCCGGATGGATCGGGCGGCGCACCAATTGGTCAGTCCTGGGTCGACGCTGAAGCCGTTTGTGCTGATGAGCCTGCTGGACGCGGGGCGGCTCGATTCACAAGAGACATTCGTGTGCCCGCGAACATTGAGGATTGGATCCGTGCAAATGGATTGCACCCACCCGGCTTCGGTAACGCTGCTGAAAGCGGAGGACGCCATTGCCTATTCCTGCAATTCGTACGTTGCGCGGGCGGCTACCAAGCTTAGCGGTTCGGAGTTGGTGCAGGCGCTGAGGCGTGCGGGTCTGGATTCGGCCACGCACTTGGTGAGTGATGAGGAGGCGGGCCAAATTAAATTGCCGGCGGACCGCGACGCGCTGGAGTTGGAAGCATTGGGAGAGCGCGGGGTGGAAGTCACCCCGTTGGAATTGCTGGAGGCGTATCGCAAGCTGGCGCTTCGAGAGCGGGCGGGGCAGGAGGGCGCGGACGCCGCGGTGTTCGCGGGGCTCGAAGAATCGGTGGAGTTCGGCATGGCGCATGCAGCGTTCGTCGATGGGATGAAAATTGCCGGCAAGACGGGCACGGCTTCTTCGAGCGGCACGGCGCGCACGCATGGGCTTTTCGTGGGATATGCCCCGGCCGGGAATCCGGAAATTGTGATGGTGGTGCTGCTGGAGCAGGGGCGCGGGCTAGATGCGGCGGCCGTGGCGCAGCCGGTGCTCGAAGAATTTTCTCACCGCGGGCCGCGCCCATGAGGGCCCGCTGCATTTGCGCGTTGTTGCTGGCGATCGTTCCCGGGAGCGCGCGGGCGGCGGACGTTCGCGTGGGTATTTACGCGGCGCACCCGCCGGCGCGAATGACGATCACCGCGACTGACGGCACGCTGGCATGGCGCACATGCGCTTCGTGCGAGGAGAAACGAGATCGCAGTCTTACGATCGACGCTGCGGGGAACCAACTCAAGATCGGGAAGGCGGCGGTCGGCAGGGAGCTGTACGTCCGCGGGCATTACCGCCTGGCGCCGCTAAACGCGCCGGAGTTCACGGCGGGCTTCCCGCTGCACGTGGAAAGTGGCGCTGACGGCGCGGTGCTGATCGTCAGTATGCCGCTCGAAAATTACGTACAGGCGGTGCTCGCGGCCGAGGTCGGCGGCGCCGGGCCGGCCGAGTCGTTAAGGGCGATGGCGGTGGCGGCGCGCACCTATGCGATGCATTTCCACGGCGCGCATGAAAAGCAGGGCTTTGATTTCTGCGACACCACCCATTGCCAGACCATGCGTTGGAGCGGCGTCTCGCCACGAATCGTCGCCGCGTCGGACGCCACGCGGGGCGAGGTACTTTCGTTCCAGGGAGTGCCGGCAGCCACCTATTACCACCAAAATTGTGGCGGCATGGTGGCGGCGGCGCAAGAGGTGTGGGCGAATATCCACGAACCGTACCTGCCAGGGCATGCGGACCGGTATTGCTCGGTAGCCGGCGGGCTGAATTGGGAAAGCACGATTGCGGTGGGGGATCTGGACCGCGCGCTGCACGAGGCGACGATTACCACGCCGGTGGGATGGGAGTTACTCGATGTTCTTTCGCGCGGCCCAAGCGGCCGGGCTCGCGAACTCGAGTTGGGCGGCGGAACTTCGCCGAATGTGCGCGTATCGGCATCCTCGTTTCGATTCGCGGTAGGCCGCGCGCTAGGGTGGAACAAAATTCGCAGCGAGATGTTTGAAGTGCGCAATCGAGGCGACCGCATCACCTTCTCGGGAAGAGGGTCGGGGCATGGAGTGGGGCTGTGCCAACAAGGCGCCGAAGAAATGGCGCGCGAGGGGAAAACTTATCAGGAAATTCTGAGTTTCTACTATCCCGGAACGCATCTCGGGCCTGCGGCTAGCACAACACCGGTAGTCCCCGCTGCTGCGAAAGAATATCGGGCACCGACGGCTGCGGCTTCGCCGCCCGTGGCTGAAGCACCGGCGGCCGCGCCGGCGAAGCACGATCAGCCGGTGTGGCAGCAGCGTAGCGACGAGCGATTTGACCTGATCAGCACGGAACCGGACCGGGACGCTTCGTTGCTGCCGGTCGCCGAACGAATCTTGCGAGAAAACGAGGCCGCGACGCAATGGAAGCTGGCCTCTCGCGTCCGGCTTCAAGTATTTGCGACGATGGATTCTTATCGCGATACCACCGGGCAGCCGGGATGGGTGGCGGCGACGACGCGGGGGCACACGATTCGTCTGCAGCCGGCGGTGGAGTTGCAGCGGCGCTCGGTGTTGGAATCGACGCTGCGGCACGAGCTATTCCATCTGTTGGTGGAAGAGCGCACTCGGAATGGAACGCCGCTGTGGTTCCGCGAGGGAGTGGTGCTGTATCTGGCGGGTCTTCACGATGGAGATGCCGGCGATCCAGCGGGTGAGCGTGGGGCTTCGGCGCCAGATGCTGCCGACGCGTTGATGACCGGTGAACGAATCGACGCAATCCTCGCGAGTCCGGGTTCGAATGCCGAAGCGCAGAAAGCGTATGGCGCGGCGCGCCGGCGTGTGGCGGGCCTGGTAGAAAAGTACGGCCGGGAAACAGTGCTTGGCTGGCTAAGCGCCGGGATTCCGCGAGGCGTTGCCATCGGACCAGGCAGCGCTGCTAGCAGCGGAACGCCCCAGCAATGAGCAAATCACCATCCACGAGGTGAGTGCCAGGAGGTAAGCAATCACCACGCGCCAACCGAGGCTGAAGTATTCGTGGAGCAGGGTGGACCGCCTGAAGTCAGGCGTCCACAACAGGATTCGTTGCGCGGCGAGAACTCCGATCACGGCCGCGATGGCCAGAGTGAACCAGTATGAAAGGCTGGCCACGGCGCGCCTCCAGATGGCCAAGCCTTGGCGCGTTGGAAAACCGCGAAATCCCGCGTCCGCTGCTACCGCCACCAACGGCAAGAGCAGCCCGGGGATCAGGATCCAATGGCCAGTGAAAAGCAGTGCGGTGAACGTTGCGTCAAACTCGGATAAGGGAATGTGCCGCCGCAGAAAAACGGGAAGCATCGAGCGAATGTAAGTGGGTAAGGGCCCGCGATACACGTCCAGGCTATCGAAGAGCGGCCACAGCAGCCAGAGCAGCGCCATGCATGCGGCGATCGCGAGCAGGTGGTGGAGGGAGCGGCAAAAAGCGTCTCGCAGCAGGGGTTGTTCGGCGTGCGCGGGAGCGGTGGAATTCCGATCACGGAAATGATTGATCGTGCCGGCGTGCAAGGTCAACCCTGCGGCGGCGAGCAGGACCGCCAGCCCAACGTTCAGCGCGAGTTGCCAGGCATTCGCTACGGGAATCAGCAGCCACCCTGCGAATGACAAGAATAAAATCGGGTTGGCCACCAATTGCACCAGCCACAAGCGCTTCGGCCGAAATGCCTGGGTAAACGCGCCGCGCGCCATCGTCAAAGCGGCCATCACTGCACCTCCAACACGGCTGCGTCGCTGGTGGCCTGAATGGACGGCTGATACATCGGCGTCACCATCGCCGGGCTTATCTGGAATTTTCCCGGGTTCACGATTTTCAGCAGATACACGTCTTGCTCGCGGCCATTGAAGTAGGTTTTGAAGATGGCCGCGCGATCATCGTGGAATTCGCGGCGATCGAACGTCCATTCCCACCATGAAGGCGCCTCCTTCAGTTCGTAGAGATTGTCCTTGGTGATGAATTCCGCGCCGGCAGGGATCGGATCCTCGATCAGCAAGTAGCGCCACTCGCTTCCGCCGACGGTGACGCGCACGGCCAGGATGTCGCCCACGTGAACGGCGCCCTGCAGTGGTGTGAGGTCATAGACGATTTTCCCCTTGGCTTGTTCCGGAGCCATGCGGAAATAATCGCGGGTGATATTGAGCGAAAGCTTGTTGCTCTGGACGAAGCGCTTATCTTTCGAATAGTAGGAGCCGCTGGCCGACCAGTAGAGCCTGCCGTCGCCGGATTTGTGAATGTGAATGGTGTTGGCGCCGGCAGAGAGCTGCGACGCGTCGAGATGAATCGACGGCTGCAGAGGATTGAGGGCGTCGGCCGCGACAAACTGCCGGGACATTACCGACCTGCCATTCACGGTGACGCCGGCGTGGAAATTCGCGCCGAGCTCGTGGCTGGCCTTCAGGTATTCGGTGAGACCGAAGATCACCATAGCGGTCTGCTTGGTGCTGTCCCAGTAGTAGCCGCCGTTGCGTGCGTTCACCAACCAGAACGCGGCTTTGGGCAGCAGCGGGCTCCCGGGTTTCACCAGGCTGAGCAATCGCAGGGCGTACGCGGTGGTCTCGGCCTGGTCGTCGATGTAGAACTCCATGAAGTAATCGTAGTCGGCCTTCCAATACGCTTCGCGGTCCGAGACAACCGCGAGCGCCTCGATGTTTTTTGCGATCTGCTGGGCCTTTTCCGAATCACCGCCGGCCTGTAACGCCAGACCCGTCATGGCCAAGCCCTGGGCGTTCATTTCCGAGCGATGATCCCAGGCCGATTGCAGGTCGTCAGCGCTGGCGACGTGACTGAGCGCTAACGCATAGACGACATACGCGCGCAGGTCGGGACGCATGTTGGGATGCTCGCGCAGAATCGAGTGCAGCCAGTCATCGGCCCGGGACCAACGATCCGCATCAACGTCGTAACCGGCGGAGTGCGCTTGAGCCAGCCCGCTGACCACGTAGGCGGTCATGAATACCTGGCTTTCGTCGTCCTTCCACCAGCCCCAGCCGCCGTCGTCGTGCTGAAAATCCTTGAGACGATCCATTCCCGCGGTAATTTTCTTGTTGAGCTCGGGGGTGTCGATCGGAGTTTGCAAATGAAGATCCTGCATCGCTTTGGCGACCACGATATTGGGAAGAAAGCTGGACATGGTTTGTTCGGTGCAGCCATAGGGATAGGAAGTGAGATAGTCGAGAGCCGAAAAAACGCTACCGGCCACCGAGGAACTCAGGGTGATGTCGAGAGCCGGAATTGCTTCGTCCGGATTTCCTGGGAGTGTGATGACCGTCTCGGTGTCTTCATTCGCGGCCACCAGCGATCCGGACTTGGCGTCGGTGCGTTTCACGCCCACCGGCAGGATGGGCAGAGTGATTTCCAGGGCATCCGATTCTTCGTTGGTGAGGGCTTTGGCAGTGAGCACCGCTTCGTGGATAGACTTGGCTCGCACCCGCCAATCGAGTTTTGCTTCGCCCTTGCTGGGCACTTGAACGGTGCCGGTGGCTCCCGCCAGGACTTCGAGTCCAGTTACATCAAGCGAAACCTGCACGGTCTTTTCGCTTGGCAGGTAATTGTGGACGATGGCGGAGAGCGTCACTTCGTCACCCTGGCGGAAGAATCGCGGCGCGGCCAGGCGCACGACGACGTTTTTGCGAACAATTACGGTGTTAGTAGCGGCGCCGACCTTGGTGTCTGTGGTGACGCCGCGCACGGTGGCGCGCCAAGTGGTGAGCGAATCCGGGAAGGTGAGCGGAGCGGTGGCGCGGCCGCTGGAATCGGTATGCACGTCGGCGAGCCACAGGGCGGTATCCGGAAACACCTTGCGCACCTTGGGCTGCACCAGCGTGTCGGTAGGTTTCAGTTGCGCGAGCGCGCGAGGTGACGCCGGCTGGTAATAGGACAGAAACATCTGGCGATTTCCGGACTCACCACTGAAATAAAAGGAGAGTGAGGAGTCGGTGGAGACGCGGTCGTAGGCGGGGCCGTAAAACGCATCGCTGATATCTCCGCTCGAATCGGGATGGATCGCGTAGATCGCCTCGTCCACTACGCCGATGCTGAGTTCGGTGGAGACCGGCTTGCCAGCCGAATCGTGAACGCTCAGCAGGTACGCCGCTTTCTGCCCGGGGAGGAACTGTTTCTGGGATGGTTGAATATCGATTTGCAGCTTTTGCTGAACCGCGGGCACTTTCAGATTGTGATTGGACTGGTACAACTGATTATCCCGGAAGAAAGTGGCGGAGACGAAAACGTTAGGCTGCTGCTCGCGGGTGATGGGAATGTCCACGGTAACGGACGAGCCACTGGCGTGGACCACCTGGCGGTTCTGGATGGTTCGTGCTTCGGTGGTGACCAGCAAGTAAGCGTCCGGAACGGCGGTGAGCATAAGGACGTGGGCGGTGTCTCCGACGGCGTAGGACTTTTTATCCGGGACAATACGGATGTCGCGGCTCTCCCCGCCCCATGCGCTTGCGGCCGAGCCGGTTACGTAAAGCCATCCATTACCCTGCACCTGGCGATTCTCGGGAGTGATGGCACTCACCCGCAGACGGAGCCCTCCGATACGGCCCGCCGAGAAGGTGACCGCCGCGGTACCATCCGCTCCACTCTGTATGTCCTTTGATTCCAAGACCGCGTCGGGCGCCTCGCGGGTGTAGTAGCGCGGCTCCAATAGTTCCACGTGAAACATTGCCGATACCGCCTTGCCGTCGTAGTCCCTAGCGACGGCGGTAGCGTGGATGGTTTCGCCGTTCTGATAGACGTAGCTTTCAGCGGAGATGCCCACCTGGAAGCTTCCGTAGGTAGCGACGGCGTTGTTGTGCCCGGAAATTTCGCGGTTGGCGTCGTCGGTCACGCGCGCCTCAATCCGGTAGCGCATGTCCTGGTGATGAGCATCAATCCCAGTGGGAATGTGGACGGTGAGTCTTCCGTTGGCGTCCAATTTGCCGGACTGCTCGGAAATCTGGTCGCCGGCGTAGTCGCTTTCGTCGTCGGATTCGGATCCGGCACCCTGCGAAACGTTTTCCCCGTCCTCGTCGTCGCGCTCCATAAAGGGGGAGTAGTAGGGCGAGGTGTGCACCACGTAGGTGACCTTCGCGCCCGCGACCGGTTCGCCAAAGTAGTAGCGCGCGTCGATGGTTGCGTCGATTGCGGCGCCCTGTAGAACTCGGAGGGTGACGGGCGTCACTTTCACTTCGTATTCCGGTTTCTTGTATTCCTCGACGTAAAACCCGCCGGCGATTTGGTACCTCGCACCCGTCGAGCCGTTCACGGTAATCGAGTAATAGCCGAGCGCCGCGGCCGCGGGCAATTCCAGGTCGCCGTGAACCGTACCGAAGGAGGAAACCGGAAAAGTGGCGCGCAACACCGGCTTGGAATCCGGGTCCTCGATCAGAACTTGCACCGACTCACCCGCCGGGATTTTATAGTTTTCCCCATCGCGCGATCGCAAGATCACTTTGAAGTACGCCGTGTGGGTCGGGCGATAAACTGGACGGTCCGTGTAGATGTATCCGGTTCGATCCTCTGCTGGGTTGCTACTGAGGCTGTAGGCGTAGGGAGCGACCAAGGCTACATCATCGCCGTGCACCGCGATGATCCGGGCGTCTTGATATTGATTTTCGGCGATGGCCGTGCGGGCCAAGCCGTCGGCATTGCTCTGGAGCTTAGCGGCTTCTTTTTTGTCGAGCCACACGCGAACATCCGCGCCCGCCACAGGCGCGCCGGTTGTGCGGTCCGCGGCGAACGCCAGGATTTCACCGGGAGACGATTTGGTGATCAGGCCCAGTTCGCTGACTAGCACAATGGTGTATGCCCGCAGCGAGCCGTCGGTGGCCTCCACCAGATAAACGCCTTTAGGCAACGAATCCACCGGGACAATTCCGGATTCGGAGTTGAAGAGAGGCCGGGAGAGGTCCTGATGCCAGCGCGCGACGAGTTGCGAGCGATTGATCAGTGGAACCTGCGCGAACGTGGTTCCGGTCAGGGCGCGCGATTGCGCGCTGGCCTCGGATTGGCGGATGGTGGCCCGCGAGTGGGCGGAAAATTGTGCGCGGAAGAAATTGCGTAGGTCGATCCACTGCCGGCGCTTCCAATCGTGGAAGCGTTCGATGAGGGTGGGCTTATCGATCTGCTCTTTGGGCATAATGTGGCCGAAATCATGCACGCTCTCCACGCGCTCGAGGAAGGCCACCGGGTCGTTCACCTTGTACATGCGGAACTCGAGACCCTTGACGTTACTGGCGTACAAGTGAACCCCGACCTTTTCCCCGGGTAGAAACGTCTTGGTAGTGGAGATCGAAAAGTAAGAGGCGCCCTCGCCCAGGGCGGGCGCGACGAGAATCAGCGGGAGCAGAAGGAGCACAAGGCGGAGCCACAGCCGGAGACGGAGCGAGAATTTTGCGCGCACTAGTTTGTCCCTCTTAAAATGTTCCAGCGATAAACGCCGAGGAAATTGGCGTTGCCGGCCACGGGACGCCAACGCGGCGAAGGATATTGCAGCAGCTCAATAACAGCCAGCCGGCGCATCTCGCCGCGCGATTTGCCCTCGGGCCCGGTGTGGTAGACCACGAAATCGCCCGCGCTGTCCGGGCCTTGGATTAGCCATTGGCTGCGGCCCACGAAGATCATCGAGTGAAATGGGGAATCCTGCTGCAACTGGCGGTAGAAAAGAATGTCTCCGGGGCGTGCGGCGCGAATGTCGCGCGAAATGTAGTGAGTGTTGAAGTCTTTAAGCGTCTTGGCGTCGGCAAATTCAGCGAAGCTGCCGTTCCGCGAATCTTCGGCGGCCAGCGGGCCCGGACGCACGCGAAACAGCGAGGCGCCGAGCGGCGTGAAGGGATATTGATATTTCTCGATGGCGCCCAGAGCGGATTGCGAGGGGAGGTTGGATTCGAATTGCCATGCAGCGTCATGTGCGTGCAGTGCGTTGCGGTAGGAATAGCGTAATAGCGCGGCACAATCGTCGATTTCGCGAGGGAGTTCCGCTGGGGCGCGAAGGGCCTGATATTCGGCGATCCGGGTGAACCAACGGCGGAAGGAATCCTGATCGGAGGGCGAATCGAGGCGCAGAAAATCGGGCGTGCCGTCGCCGAAGCGGTCGGTCCATTGGAGTTTTGGATTTGCCGGTTGCACCACGCGGCTGGTGAGGAGGCTGACCCGCCGCGTTGGTCCGCTGCCGACTGGAGCGATCAGCGCCGGGGTGAACATCAGAATCCAGAGTGAGAAATGGCGCATTCGCATCATCAGCCCGGCAATATCGTCAATCGCTACCGCTGCTGGAACGACAGATGGCGGCTGGATCGACCCCGAATGTGCTTATGGCAAGCTAGCGGCCACTGCGGAGTATATTCGGTGCCGGGCGGGAAGACTACCGCCGGCATGCCGCAAAAACGCAGGATCGCGGCAGTTGCGGCGGAGCTTGCGTTGAGGAGGGGGAGAAACTTCGCGTTTCTGGGCCTTCGCCAACAAAAGGAGGCTGGGCCGCGCGTGTGTGCGGGAATGCACAAGCGTGGCGAAACGGAAACAAAATGTGCGGCTGCGGGGTTACGAGGCGACGCGGGCTGTTAGCTTTACGCGGCCGTTGTCCAGGCTGACGGAGTATTCGACCTCGCGCACTCCGTTCTTTTTCAGTTCACCGGTGCGCTGGCGCACCAGCCGTTCGAATGCGGCGAAGCTTGGTGCGCCGGCCTGATCGCCGACTTCCTGGCGGAGATCGACGAGTTGCTTGTACAGCGCCTGAACTTTTTCGGCTTCGCGGTCAGGGTCGCCCACGGATATGGAGAAAGACGTGAGAGGCGGCGCGGCTTGCGGCGGAGGGGCTGGCTCGGCGGCCGCGACCTTGGCTTGGCTGGCGAGCCGCTGTTCGACGACGGCCCGTGCGGCGGCTCCGAAGTGACGGCGCTGCTCCCCGGATTCCTTGCGCTGGGTGCGCTTTTTCCAGACCTCCGCGTATTTGACATAGGTCTGCGTGATGTTGGTCAGGCGGAAGCGCTGGCTGACGTTGTATTGTGCGATGCGGGCGGTGAATTTTTCGATCTTGTCGTCGACCAGCCACTGGGTTTCCGCGGGAATGCGCCGGCGGCCCCCCGCGTAGTATTGCTCGTATTCCGCGCGCAAGCGGCGAATGTCCGCCTCGAGCTGCGTCAGGTCGTTGTCGACTGCGGTGTTAGCGGCCATGTTCCACTAAGGTTCCCAAGTTTCAGGTTAGGTTGGTTCGGCAAGGTGAGTCAACCACTGGGGGTCGCAAGGTTGCGGAAAACTACACCGCGCGTTGAATGCCGGGCAGGCGTGTGTTGAAATAGCGGACGGTGCGGCCCCCCCAAAATTCCGAAGCGCGAACGCGGCAGGCAGGGCGCGCGAAAATTGAACGCAAGGCTTCGCTGCCTGCGCCAGCTCGGGCCAACATGGCTTCACGGCGTCAAATTCCCTCCGTCGACGAACTGGTTTCGCGTCCCGAGCTGCGAGAAGTGGCTAGCCGTGCCGGGCGAGGCTGGGTGACCGGTGCTACCCGCTCGATCCTGGCGGAATTGCGAAAGAAACTGGCGGCGCCATCCGGCAGGGATGTGGTTGCTGTAAGCGTGCCGGAGATTGCGGAGAGGATTGCCCGCGAAGTGGAGCGAGGACTATTACCATCCCTGGCGCCGGTGATCAACGCGACGGGTGTGGTGCTGCACACGAACCTGGGACGCGCTCCGGTATCGGCGCAGGCGGTGGAGCACCTGCGGGAAGCTGCCACGCGCTATTCGAATCTCGAATACGACGTGGCCACCGGCAAGCGTGGGAAGCGCGACGTGCATACTTCGGGGATGCTGGCGCAGCTGGCCGGCGCCGAAGCCGCCATCGTGGTGAACAACAATGCCGCGGGGATTTTTCTGGTTCTGAGTACGCTGGCCAAAGGCGCGGAAGTAATCGTCTCGCGGGGTGAGCTGATCGAAATTGGCGACGGTTTTCGGATTCCCGATATTCTGGCGGAGAGCGGGGCGATTCTGCGGGAAGTGGGCACCACCAACCGCACCCGCATCGGCGATTACCAACGCGCGATCAACGACCGCACCCGATTGTTGCTGCGGGTGCACCGCTCGAATTTCCGGATCAGCGGATTCACGGAACAGGCCTCGCTCGAAAGTTTGGCCGCGCTGGGGCGGAAGTTCCGGATTCCAGTGGCGGACGATCTGGGTTCTGGGTGTCTGGTCGACCTGACCGCGAGCGGCGTTGCCGAGCCGCTGGCGCGCGCGAGTCTCGATGCGGGAGCATCGATCGTTGCGTTCAGCGCAGACAAGCTGCTGGGTGGACCGCAAGCGGGAATCATTGCCGGGAAGAAAAACTTGATCGAGCGGATGCGCGGCAATCCGATGTTCCGCGCGCTGCGCGTAGATAAACTGACCATCGGGGTGCTGGAAGTGACGCTCCGCGCCTACATGCGCGGGCAGTGGGACGAAATTCCGGCGCTGCGAATGATTCGATTGCGTGCGGAGGAAATCGGCGCGCGTGCGGCGGCGTTCGTCGAGCGCTTGCGCAGCGGCGGTTTGGCGCCAGGAACGCAGATCGGGGTTCGCGATGGAGTGTCGCTGATCGGCGGCGGCTCAACGCCCGACCAAAAATTACCGACGCGATTGATCGCCGTGACGGCCGGGAGCGGGAGCGGCAGGCGCTCTGCCGCGGAACTGGAAGCGAGGTTGCGGCGTCCTGCGAGCGGAACTCCGGTGATCGCTCGGGTGGAACGCGGCGCGCTGTTATTGGATTTGCGCACGGTGTTTCCGGAGGAAGAGGCGCAGCTTGGCGCTGCCGTAGCGGCGGCGCTGCGATGAAGTGTTTTACAGCCGATTGATGGCGCTGGCCACGCAGGCGGCGCCGAATCCGTTGTCGATGTTCACCACGCTGACGTTCGAGGCACAACTATTCAGCATGGAGAGCAGGGCGGCCACGCCGCCGAAGCTGGCGCCGTAGCCGATGCTGGTGGGGACGGCAATCACTGGCACGCCCACTAGTCCCGCCACCACGCTCGGCAGGGCGCCTTCCATTCCCGCGACGCAAATCACGACCCGCGCCTCCGCCAGTTTGGGGCGGTGGTGAATCAAGCGGTGCAGACCGGCAACCCCCACGTCGTAAAGGGCTTCGGCGCGATTACCCAGCATTTCGGCGGTGATCAGCGCTTCTTCCGCCACCGGGATGTCGCTGGTCCCGGCGGTGATCACCAGGATCAGGCCTTTGCCCAGGATGTTCTGGTTGCGGCGAATGGTGATGGTTCCGGAGAGCGGGAAGAACTGGGTGGCCGACGCGCGGCGCAGAGAGCGCCGGGTGAGTTTCGCCACAGCGGCGAAGGTATTTTCGTTTGCGCGGGTAATCAAAATATTGTGCGTGGACTTCGCGCGCAGCATCCCACCAACGATCCCCGCAACCTGCGCGGGAGTTTTGCCGCGGGCGAAAATCACCTCTGGATAGCCAAGACGCAGGCCGCGGTGATGGTCGATCTTGGCGAAGCCCAAATCTTCGAATGGGAGATTTTTCAGGCGCTCGACGCCCTGCGCCGGGGTAGTGCGTCCGGTGCGGACACTTTCCAGAAAGGCGAGTAGCTCAGCGTGATCCATGGCGGAAGCTAGTCTATGGGAGTAGGGAGCAGATAGTCGAGGCGCGATTCACGTTATGGCGGAAGGCCGCCGTGTGATGAATTTTTCAAGGATGCAACGCGGAGCAGGGCGCATCCTGCGACGCCGAATTGCGTATTGTACTCTCTTGACGATTTCGAATTACGCGCCAAGAGTGACATCGGGGCCCGTGGTGTAATCGGTAGCACGCTTCTCTGCCAGAGTAGAAGTGCGGGTTCGAGTCCCGCCGGGTCCAGCGGTCAGTGCTTGGGAATGTGCCTGTAGGCAGAGGCAGGCACGACTAGTTATCTAAGAGTATTCTTAGATCGAGGCTGTTGACACCCCGAGGGAGTCTGCGTAATCTGGATTTGGCAGAGAAGCGTGCTTCCCGTTGGAAGCATTGAATTTGGTTTGAGGAGTAGGCGTGCTCGCACGAGCGTGGAGTTCAAGGGCGATCTTCGGATCGCCCTTTTTTTTGGGCGATGCAAATCACGGTTGCGTTGGCGATTCTGAGGGCACCTCGACCATCGTCCCTGGCGGGGGACCGGCTCCAGCCAGGAAGCTCGATATCCGCGGCGCAATCCGATCCACGCAAGTCTCCACGGCGAGATGCCCACAGTCGTCGTAAACCTCCAATACCGACTGCAGCGCCGCTACGTGCATACGCTGGCCGATGTCCAACGGCGTAAGCACATCCTGTTTGCCCCACACGATTAACAGCGGCATCTTCAACGACGCGAATCCCTGGTCCAGCAAGTCTGCCCCAGTCACCATGGAAGCCAAAGAGCGGTTGATCACCCAGGCGTGGCGGGCGCTTCTGCGGACCAAGTCATCTTTCACAAACCCTGGAATTCGCCACGGGTGAGGCGTGAGGATGGCCATCTGCTGGTCAACTTGCGCTCGGTTCTGCGGGGTAAAAAGTGCCAGGTCGAAGTTAGGAGTGAATGACAGCCCGGCACTATCGATTAAAATCAGGCGGGTAACCCGTTGCGGCTGGTCCACGGCCACTGCCGCGGCGATCCATCCACCCATGGACGCGCCGGCCACCGCCGCTCGGTCCAAATGTTTGGCGTCGAGAAAGGCCTCGACAAATTTAGCCTCTTCCGCGATCGAATACGTGCGGTCCGGCGGCATCGCGGATTCGCCGTAACCCAGAAGGTCCATCGCGTAGACGTGATGGCCAGCGCGCACCAACAGCGGCATCAGATTTCTCCAATTGTTTTGCGCCGACGCGCCCAGCCCGTGCACCAGGACCACCGGGTCTCCGGTTCCGCCTTCGAGGTAGTGCACCTGCTGCCCATCGAGAATCATCGAGTAACTGTGGATTCCCGCGAGGTAAAGCTCGGCCCGCAAGAATTTGGAGCCCACCCAGATTGGTGCGCGCCATACCACGAAAGCCATTGCGGCCACGGCGATCGTCAGCACCAACAGGCACATTTTGCTCCGAACAAAACGAGGGTATTTCCTTGGATTTCTTAGGTCGGTCTGGGCCATGGATGCGTCCGAAATGGAGCTCGGCGAATTCTAGCACCTTGTCATCCCGGCGCTTGTCTCGGGGCTTGTCTCGGCGCCAATCTGTTCAGACGCGGATTCGCCGTCGCCGGTCTGGCGCATTCGCGTTGGTTGACTTTCTCCGAATGCGCTGCCTACCATCGTAGATTGGGGTTGCAGTTACCGGCCTTCGATCCATGATCATCACACTGGGGATAACCGGGGCGAGCGGGGCGATTTACGCCCAGAAATTGTTGCGGCTGCTGGACGCGGACGCTCGCGTGGAACGGGTGTATCTGGTGGTGAGCGAAACCGGCCTGCGATTGATTTCCACCGAACTGGGAGTTGTGGCTACCGACCCGAAAAAATTGCCGGCGCTGCTCACCGGGACGCCCGCAGCGAAAGTGAGCTACCTGCCGAATAAGGATGTGGGGGCGACGGTAGCGTCTGGCAGTGCGATCGTGGATGCCATGATCGTGCTGCCCTGCTCGGCAGGCACGATCGGAAGCATCGCTGCGGGAACGAGCGACGATTTGCTGGCGCGAGCGGCTGATGTTTGCCTGAAGGAGCGACGCAAGCTGGTGCTATGTCTACGGGAAACGCCGCTGAACCGCGTGCATCTTGAAAACTTATTGCGCGTTCATGACGCTGGAGCCATTGTAATGCCCGCGATGCCGGCGTTTTATTTCGAACCGAAGACCATCGACGATCTGGTCGAGCAATTTGCCTTTCGCGTGCTGGCGCAGGCAGGGCTGCCGCAGGACGCGCAGTACCGCTGGCAGGGCGGCGCGGTGAGTAAGGACAAGAGCTAGACGGCTAACCGCGCTGATTGCGGCCCGAAAATAATATTGGAACATCTTCAATGACCGCGATCGGGAAGAAAATTCGCACGGTGCTCGAGATGATCAAGTTCGAGCATTCCGTATTCGCGCTGCCGTTCGCACTGGTCGGCGCCCTGTTGGCTGCCCGCGCTTCCGGCACGCGCTGGCCGGGCGGCTGGCAGATTTTCTGGATCGTGGTGGCAATGGTGGGTGCGCGGTCTGCAGCGATGACCATGAACCGCATCGCCGACATCGATTACGACCGCCGCAACCCGCGCACGAAAATGCGCGCTCTCCCGGCAGGCCAGGTGACGCTAGGTTTTGCCGCGGTGTTCACCGCAGTAGCTGCAGCGGTGCTAGTGCTCGCGGCTTGGAAGCTGAACCCGCTGGCTCTGAAACTTTCGCCGGTTGCGCTGGCGATGCTATTTCTGTATTCCTACACCAAGCGTTTCACCATGTGGTCCCATTTGGTGCTGGGATTCTGCCTGGGAATGTCGCCGGCCGCGGCGTGGATCGCCATTCGCGGTTCGCTCGATCCGCGTATGTTGATTCTGTGCGCCGCCGTCACCCTTTGGGTAGGCGGCTTCGACGTCCTCTACGCCTGCCAGGACGTGGAATTCGATAACCAGGCTGGGCTCTTCTCGATTCCCAAACGCTT
Organism: uncultured Acidobacteriota bacterium; assembly: GCA_963725655.1. Classification (GTDB taxonomy): domain Bacteria; phylum Acidobacteriota; class Terriglobia; order Acidiferrales; family UBA7541; genus CAVRXT01. The sequence goes on from CAVRYY010000003.1 coordinate 966,688, forward strand.
CGGAATTGCCCGTTCGCTGGGAATCGCGCGAGCGATGCATCTGGCGATGGTAGCTCTGCTGGCGTGGCTGGCGTGGAGTTTTGCGCTGGGATGGCCGGCCTGGGCGGGGATCGTGGTGGTAGCGGCGCTGCTGGGCTACGAGCATTCGCTGGTGAAGCCCAATGACCTGAGCAAAATGAATGCTGCGTTTTTCACCGTCAACGGATATATTAGTTTGTTGTTTCTATTGTTCTGGGGCGCGGCTGCGGTAGTTTCGCCGCACTAGAATCGGGAGCTGGTAAATGCAAGCGGGACTACACATTAGCGACGCTCGGCTGGAGCCGATTGCCAGTAAGGTGCTGGCAGGAGAGCGGTTAGATGCGGCTGACGGGCTGGCGCTGTATGAGTCCCACGATCTGCTCGCGGTGGGCTGGCTGGCGAACCACGTGCGGGAACAGCGGCACGGGGACGCTTGCTATTACAACATCAACCGGCACATCAATCCCACCAACGTTTGCGTCGCGCACTGCCGTTTGTGCGCTTTTGGCAGGTCCCCCGACCAGCCCGGGGCTTACACCTACGCGCTGGATGAAGTGTGGCTTCGCGCCGCTGAAGGAGTGGCAGGCGGTGCCACCGAATTTCACATCGTCGGCGGCCTGCATCCTGATTTGCCGTTTGATTACTACCTCGATTTGATTCGCGGGCTGAAGCAGCGCCACCCGGAAGTTCACCTCAAGGCGTTCACCATGGTGGAAGTGGGTTACTACGCCCGCATCACCAAGAGCTCGATTCGCGATACCTTGCTGGCGATGAAGGCCGCCGGCGTAGATTCGTTGCCGGGAGGCGGTGCGGAAATTTTCAATCCGCGGGTGCGCAAAGTGATTTGCGACCACAAAGTGAGCGGGCAGCGCTGGCTGGAAATTGCGCGGACGGCTCACGAAATCGGCCTGCGGTCCAACGCCACCATGCTCTACGGCCACATTGAAACCAACGAAGAGCGCGTGGAGCACCTGATCATGCTGCGGAATACCCAGGACATCACCCACGGATTCCAGACGTTCATTCCGCTGGCGTTTCATCCTGACAATACGGCGCTCAGCCATTTGCCCGGACCTACCGGGATCGACGATTTAAAAATGATCGCGGTATCGCGGCTGATGCTGGATAATTTCGATCACATCAAAGCCTATTGGATCATGTTGACGCCGCGGATCGCGCAAGTGGCCCTGCGTTTCGGGGCCGACGACATCGACGGCACCGTGGTGGAAGAAAAAATCTACCATGACGCCGGCGCAACGACTCCGCAACACCTGACGCGCGGCGACCTCGAACGGTTGATCCGGGAAGCCGGCCGGGTGCCGGTCGAGCGCGACACCATGTACAACCGCGTGGACCGCTCGAGCATGCCCCCGATCGTTGAACCGCCTGCGCGTCCGACGCCGGGCAACAATTTTATTCCTACCGCTACGCTCACTCTGAACGTTTAGTCGTGCGGACCGGCGAGCGACGTTTCCGCCCGCCTCCGTTTCTTTCCATCGGTTTATTTCCATCAGGGGCGCTCGCCGGAACCGTTGGTGGGCCGCCCCTGCCTTGGTACGTCTACGTACAATGCACGGTGCAGTACCGTATTGTTGCGGATTGACGCTTTGGAACACCGGGGCTAGTGTGGCCTCCCTGCTTGATGATTTCTGCAAACCGCAGAAGGGCAGGGGAAGCCCAGGTGGCTCGATGCGAGAATTATTGTCGGACTACGGTGTGTTTTTTGCCGAAAGGCGGTTCTACCGAACTTTATTTTTCGCAGTGCTTCCGGTGCTGTTTATAGCGTCCACCTATTTGGGCTGGTTGCGCGGCGGGGGAGCGCCAGACGTGGTTCTGAAGTGGATTCGGCCTGAGACGTCCCAGGCGGCAACGCTGTATGTGGCATCGCCGGACCCTGCACCAACCGCCAAATTGCTTTCGGCCCCGCAGCCGGCGCCTGTCGAAGATAAATCGCTCGCGAATACGCCGATCCTGGGCTGGCCGGTTATGGATTTTCGCCGTTCGCCAGCCGGTGTGCAGCGGGCAAACCCAACCTCAGAGATGACGGATTCCCATGCATCGCCGGCCCAGCCCGTCTCCGACGCCGGCGGCGAACCCGACGCGATGATTATCGTCACGGAAAAATTGCAGGAGGCGCAGCAGCAAGTGAGTGAGATGCGCCGGCAGTTGGCCCAGGCGGAATGGGACTTTAACTTGTGGAAGCAGCAGACCGCCACGGCCACCGGGGAACGCGATCGGGCCCGGCAACAAGTGAAGGACTTGACCCAACAACTCCGGCAAAACTTCCTGGATTTGAACTCCGCCCAAGAACTGGCGCAGAGCGTGAAACGGGACTCGCTCACCGAACAGAATCGACTGAAGCAACTTCTCAAGCTCCAGAACACCTGCCAAAACCACACTGTCCACGCGTCAAATTAGTTCCTACCGCCTTCCAGTGCCCGGGCCCCATCTTTCGCTATGCGGAGGAGGATGGGGCCTTCCCTCTTCAACCCCCCTGCTACCACGCGATTTTCACCAAGTTGTTCGACAGAAACTATGCGGCTTGCGTCACCGCGTCCCGCGGTGGTTTGGGGCGTAGGCGGCTGAACAACAGCCAGGCATAAAATGGAGCGTAGGTAAGAAACACGTAGGCCGGTTGGAATTCGAATGTGCCGAACACCCGGTAATCGATCAGGACGTGGTAAGAGAGAAACTGAAGAACGGTGAGCAGCAACCACGCGGGGTTTGGAAACAGGCACAGTAACGGCACCATCCAGGTGAAATACCAGGAATAGGCGTTGGGGGTGAACATCAGGATCGCGCCGATAATCATATAGGCGGCGCGCGCCGGCTCCATTTTGCGCATGGCTGCCCAGCACGCCAACCCCACCGTAATCCCCACTCCGATTCCAGCGGCAATTTCGTGCGAACCGCTGGCGGCTCGGAGTAATGCGTAAAGACTGGCATTGTTGTTCTGCCAGCGAGACTCGAAGTACGCCATGGTCACCGGGATTTGCCGGAGAGCGGACCGGTACGGCCAGGCGCACAGCGCCGCAAGAGCCGCGGCGGCGACCCCCTCCCCCCACGCTCGAGCCCGTTTGGGCCATCCATGCCAACGCAACCACAGCGGAATCAACATGACAGGGAACGACTTGAGCAGCGCGGCTCCGGCCAGCACCAGCGTTGACTCTCGGGGTCGTGACCGTATAATCACCAGTGCACCGACCAGTAGCGCCAAAGCCAGGGCATCGGAGTGGCCGCTGCCCGCGAACTCCACGATCACCAACGGATTCCAGGCATAAATAGCGAGTTGGTAGTTGCGGGCGCCGATCCGGCGCAGCCAGGCCGCCAGGAGAAATAATGTGAGCAGGTCCGCGCCCGCGGGGACCGACTTAAACAGCCGCGGGGTGGGCAAATAGCGCGCCGCCTCTCGAAAGGTGAGTTCCGCGAGAGGCGGGTATATCGCGGGGAGTTCCGGGGCCGCGAAATGGCGTACGGCGGCTTCGCGAAGATCGTTCAGGCGCGGGTCGTTGGGACTGATGGCGTAGGGATTCCAGCCCGCGAGCTGCACCCGGCCGTCCCAGCGGTAGCGGTAGAGATCCTCGGAAAGCGTGGGAGCGAGCGGCCACAGCGTAAGGCGAAACAGGACGGCGGTGGCTAGAATCAGCCACAGGCCGGCGCGCGAATCGCGCGAGTGTTCGAACAGGTAGAGAAAAATAAAATAGAGCACGCCGGCGGCGAAGCCGGTGGCGATGAACGCGAGGACGTAGAGTTCGAGGTTGCCCAGCCGATGCAGGTACAGATAGGCCGGCTCGAGCAGCAAGCCGCCTGCCGCCGCGAGCCATCCCTGCGCAGGGAACCGTCGCGGCGGGATTCGAATTTCGGTCAACATGTAAAGGCGGAGAAAATTTGCTCTGGTTCAACCAAATAGCGGTGGCCCTGCTGGCCAGCAATAACCCGCTGCGGGGCTATTGGGATAAGCTCACCAACCGGACGTTCAACGGAATTTATCAGCCGAACATGTTCGACGTGGCGGTGATGCTGCCGTATTTTCTGGTGCTGGTGGTATTGGCATCGTACGGGATTCATCGTTACGTGCTGGTCTACACGTATTTCAAGTATCGTCATCGAGTCCCGCCAACGCCTCCGGTTCCGACGGAGTGGCCCAAGGTTACCATACAGCTTCCGATCTTCAACGAGCGCTACGTGATCGAACGGCTGATCGAAACGGTGGCGCAATTCGATTATCCGCGCGACCGCCTGGAGATTCAGGTACTCGATGACTCGACCGACGAAACCCAGCAGGTCGCTTTCCATTGCGTGGAGCGCCATCAGCAGCTCGGCCTTCCGATTACCTATCTGCACCGCACCAACCGCGAAGGATTCAAAGCCGGCGCGCTGCAGGAAGGACTGAAATCCGCAAGCGGCGATTTCATCGCTATTTTTGACGCCGATTTCCTGCCGCCTGCCGATTTTCTGGTCCGCACCATGCCCTATTTCATCGATCCCAAGCTGGCCATGGTGCAGACGCGCTGGACATACATCAATCGCGGATATTCCGGTCTCACCGAGGCCGAAGCCATTTTGCTGGATGGACACTTCGTCATCGAGCATTCGGCGCGATATCGCCGCGGGCTGTTTTTCAATTTCAATGGAACCGGCGGAGTGTGGCGCCGCGAAGCGATCGGCGATTCGGGAGGCTGGCAGCACGATACGCTGACCGAAGACACCGATCTTTCCTATCGCGCGCAACTCCGTGGATGGAAGTTTATCTACCTGCCGGAAATCGAGTGCCCTTCGGAGTTGCCGGTGGAGATGAACGCGTTCAAATCGCAGCAGGCCCGCTGGGCGAAGGGTTTGATGCAGACCGCGAAAAAGATATTGCCGCAAGTGATGCGCGCGGATGTGCCCATCCACGTCAAAGCCGAGGCTTTCTTTCACCTCACCGCGAACATCAGCTATCCGCTGATGGTATTTCTTTCAATCATTTTGCTTCCGGCCATGGTGGTGCGATTTTACCAGGGATGGTTTCAGGTGCTGGTGATCGACCTCCCGCTGTTCATCGCTTCCACTTGCTCGATTTCGAGTTTCTATCTCACTTCCGAACGCGTTTTATATCCCAAAACCTGGAAGCGCTCGATCCTCTATATGCCCTTCGTCATGGCCATCGGAATCGGGCTGTCCGTCCGGAATGCGGCCGGAGTCATGGAAGCGCTCTTCGGGGTGAAGAGCGAATTTGTCCGCACTCCGAAATACAACATTGAGGGCCAGGGCCAGCAACGGGGTAATTGGTCGCATAAGAAATATAAGAAAAGCGCTGGATGGATGCCCTTCGCGGAAGTGTTTCTGGGATTGTATTTCCTGGCCACGGTTGGCTATGCCATTCAGAACGAAAATTACGCCACCGTGCCGTTTCTGCTGCTCTTCGTGTGGGGATATCTTTACACCGGACTGATGTCGCTCGCGCAGGTGTACCTCGAGCGTTTGCGCTTCGGCGTCGTGGATGCGGGGGAAGTCCGTCCGGCAGCGACCGGCGCTCCGGGTTTCTGAGCGGCGTCCGTGCGTGGAAATCTTTTCCGGAGTAGATCGGGCGCACCGCGTGCGCCGGTGTTAGTGGATAGGGAGGCTGGATGAAGCGGCGAATGGTTGCGATAGTGGCGGCGGCAGCGACAGTCTGCGTGCTGATCGTATGCGTCCAAATGGCGCACGCACGGTTCGGTCAGTCCAATAGCGAATATCAGGAGCGCCGCGCGAAGCTGGCCGCGGGGGTAGATGGTCCGGTGGTCGTGTTCGGCTACACCGGGCACGAAGATGCCTCGGAGGTCGCGATTTTCTTTCAGGAAGAGAGCTTCTACTACCTCACCGGCCACAGCGAGCCAGGCGCCGCTCTGATCCTGTTGCCCAAGAAGCCGAATGCCAAGGCGGTGGATGGTCCCAGCGAAATTTTCTATCTTCCGGCGCACGATCCGAGAAAAGAACGATGGGAAGGGCCGCAGATGGGCCCAAGCGATCCGGGCGTGACCGAAAAAACGGGCTTCGCGGAGGTGCGTCCGTTCGACAAGATGGAGGGCGATCTGCAGAAGCTGTCGGCAACGTATTCGAATTTCTATACGCTGATGGCGCCTAAAGATGAGGAAGGCTACCCGCATTTCGGCAACTGGAACGCATGGTTGCATCGGGCGGCGCCCAGCGCCAAGCTGCGCGACGTCTCTCGCGAAATTTTCGCAATGCGGCAAACGAAGTCCGCAGGCGAGCTGGCGCTGCTGCAAAAAGCGGTGGACCTTTCGGTGGACGCGCACTTGGACGCCATGAAGCGCATGCGCCCGGGGCTGTTTGAATACCAGGTGGCGGCGCGCATGAAGGAAATTCACGAATTCGGGGGTTGCGCGCGCGAAGCCTATTCGCCGATTGTCGGCGCGGGCTTCAATTCCACGGTGCTGCACTACGCGCGGTTAGATAACGAAATCCATGACGGGGATGTCGTGGTGATTGACGTGGCAGGAGAATATGGCGGTTACGCGGCGGACATCACCCGCACGTTGCCGGCTAACGGAAAGTTCACCCCCCGCCAGCGCGAAATCTACGAAATCGTCCTCGGCGCGCAGAATGCCGCGATCGATGCGGTGAGGCCCGGCATGCGGATGTATGGCGAGGGCAAAAATCTGCAGGAAATCACCCAGAAGTATATCGACGGCCACGGCAAGGACAGGAACGGGAAATCCCTGCTGCCTTACTACATTCACGGCGTGAGCCACCATCTGGGATTGGACGTTCACGATCCCGGCGAGCGCGATCGCAAACTCGAACCGGGAATGGTGATCACCGTCGAGCCCGGAATCTACATTCCGGACGAAAAAATTGGCGTGCGCATCGAGGACGACGTTTTGGTCACCAAAGACGGTCATCAGTTGCTCACCGCACGGCTGCCTCGCACCGTGGACGAAGTAGAGAAGGTAATGGCCGAGGGCCGGGCGAGCTCCGGAGCCGCCGCGGTAAACGGAAATTAGACCGTAAAACGTGGAAGTGGGCTGCGACGTGGAAGCGCGTTCGAAACCGTGCCGCTACGGCCGCGCAACCACAATTGCAGCAGGCCGGCTGAACCCGATGGATCCGTCGAATGGAGCGGCGAGCTGATGCGCATTTTTATCCTGGGTGTAGGCGGGGCTGGCTCGCTGCTGGCGCAACTGCTGACGCGCGAGGGTCACAAGGTATGGTGCGGGGATAAGGACGTCGAGCGCGCCCGGATGTTTCTGGGAAAGAAGAATTGCTGCGACGTACATGAGGTGAACGCGCGGAATCTGTGGTCGATCGTGCGCGCCGCCCGCGGTTGCCACCTGCTGGTGAACGCCTCGCCGGCGGTATTCAACGAAATCGTTTTACGCGCAGCGCTGCGGCTCGGCGTCCATTACCTGGATCTCAGTTCGCATCTCACCCGCAATCCCTTCAAAGCCGAGCAACTTCGTTACGACAAGCGATTTCAGGCCAAGGGGCGCGCCGCGGTGATCAACGCGGGGGCCGCTCCAGGGTTGACCAATCTGTTGGTGACCCGCGGGGCGGAACTGCTGGACAGCGTCGATAGCGCTTCGATCCGCCTGTACGAGAGCACCTCCAGCGCGGACCCGGTTTCGATGTGGTCGGCGGAGGCCGCATTCGACGAAGCTATTTCCCATCCGCGGATATATCGCCAGGGGAAATTCCTTTTCGGACGCCGGTTCAGCGGCCGGGAAATATTCCGTTTTCCGAAACCCATCGGGGAAGTTCCGGTGTACCTGGCGGCGCAGGACGAGGTGGTGACGCTGCCTCGAGTGCTGCCGATGTGCGACTTCGACGCCAAAATAGGGGGCAAAGACATCGAACATCTGCGCCGCTGGTATCGGCAGGGCAAGCTCAGCCGCTCGCGCGGGTTGGTTCGCAAAAGGTTCCCGAAGACACCCACGCCGCAACAGATTGCCAAGTTGATTCGCCAGGGCGTGCTGGAAAATTCCAGGTTCGCTGCCGCTGTGCTGGTATACGGAACCAACGACGAGAAGAAATTGTTGCTTCGTTGGGATGCCGGTTTCCAGACGCTGAAGCAAATCCGCGCGCGGGGTTTGTTGGTGTCGCCGATCGCTTACGCCACCGCGCACGTCGCGTCGCTGTTCATCAAGCACTTTCCGAAGAAACTCGCCGGCGTGTTTCCGCCGGAGGCTTTGCCGGTGAAAACCCGGCGAGCCATTCTCGCGGATGTCCGTTCTCGGAATATTCGCGTGAGCATGAAAGTGAAACGAATGAAAATCGAGGAGCTCGAGTTCCACTAGCCGCGGGCGCCACTACCCAGAGGCGGCCGCCGGGTTCGATTCGGCCGCGCCGGGTGGCAAGCTGCGCGCGCGGAAGGTGCCGACCAATAATTGCAAGCAGGTGATCAGAATCACTCCGAAAGCGTAATCCGGCAGGAATGCAAATGCCGTTCCGCGGACATCGACGATTTCAAACGCCAACACCGCGGTGATTAGCCCGCGCGGAATGAGCAGGACCGCTACTTCGATTTCGACGGGATGCAGGCCGCGCCAGGCCACTCGGCTGAGTTGAACGGCGAGCCACCGCGAGACGATCAGCACGCCCACAATTCCCACCGCGGGCAGCAGCGCCACGCGCATTCCTTCAAACGGCACAATCGATCCCAGCAGCACAAAGAAAAACGTCCGAACCAGGAAGGCCAACTCGGAATGGAAAAGCAGCAATTGATTGCGTGATTTGTCGGCATCACTGGGCTCGCCAACGACTCCCCAGGCATTCTCGAGTTCTTTGCGCGCCTCGCCCGGCAGGTTAGCCAGGGTCGCGCCAAACGCCACCACCGCGAACAGATCGCTGCCGCCCAAGGCGTCCGACGCGGCGTAGACCAGCAGCACCGCCGCCAGCGTCAGCACTTGCCAGAACCGCTGTTCAGATAGCAATGGCAGTGCCCGTACCCACACAAAACCCGCCACGTAGGCCACCGCGATAGAGATCAGCACCCGCACCAGGAAACCGCTGACCACTCCTCCCATGATCGATCCGCTGGTGCCGCGAATAATTCCGGAATGAATCAGAAAATTCGCCACCGATCCAGAACCGCCCAATGGCGCCGTCGACGTCAAGTCGAGCAGGATACCGACGGTAAGCACGCCCAACGCGTCGCTCAGGGCTGCCTCCACAACTAGCGTTGCGCGCACTGCCGGACGCAGATCCAGATGCTCGAGGACCGGCAGGATTACCGAGCTGCTGATGCACGCAAACGCAGCTGCCGCCAGCAACGCCGGCATTGTGGCCATGTGTTGGGAAGCCACCAGGAACGCACCGATGCCAACCAGGCTGATGCCAAAGCTCAAAACCGCCAGCAGGATGCCGCCAGGGAAATGCCGCAGGGTATCGCGAATGTTGAGGTCCATGCCCGCTTCGAAGAGGATCAGGATTAGCGCAAAGCTGCCGAAGCCGTGCGCGAAGGACTGAAACTTCGAAGTATCGATCCAGTGCAGGACCGGACCCAGAATCGTGCCGGTAGCAAGCAGCACCAGCACGTCCGGGACGCGCGTCCATCGCGCCAGGCGGTTGGCAACAAACGCCAGCACCAGCAAGCCCCCGAGCAGACCGAAGAATTGGGTTAGATTCATGAGGGTCGGAGCACAGGATACAGGGGAAAGCCGAGCGGCCTATAACTTATCGCTGGTAGGCGCGTGAGAACTATCCAGTAAAAGCTGCGCCTGCCGGATGTCTGGGAGAACAGCGGAAATTTCCGCGGAGGCAAACCGCGGCGTCCCGTCAGTTCGGGGCGCGCTCGCCGCTTCGGAATTGCGTCCATGGGCCGGCGATCATATCCCGCAGCAAGGGAGCCTGCCAGGAGAATTCAGGGTGCTGCGCCAGAAAATCCTTGGCGTGGAAATCGGCGCCGCAGGGGTGGCCCATGCGCGCGACAAAGGTCATATTCCGCGCCATGTTGCTATCCATCGCCTTTCCCTGGACGGCGCCGCCCGGATAGTACGCCTGCCAGTCCCAATCCTTGATGCCGTTGACGGCCGCGTCGCCGTGCCCGCAGAGAGTACGCGCGTCGGGGTGGTCTTTTTTCTCAAACGAATCGTAGTGATCGGAAATCAGGCGTTGCGCCAGGGGCACGTCGAGCTGCCCTTTGGAACTCGCCATCAGTTCTTCCCAACGAATGTGCCGGGCGTTCGGTGAGCTCTCTCGATTTTTGGTATCGAAGCTGGTGTCCGCCACCAGCACTTGGGGATCGCTCGCGAAGTTTGAACCGACGTAGTAACCGTCCTTACTGCGCCAGACCCGGTAGTGTTTCAGCCCCAACTCGAACCGCGCGATCTCCCCGGTCTTGCGATCGCCGAGCAGCCAATCGTTGGCGTAGCCGCCGTTGTTGCGGTCGAGCATAATTTTCACGTAGTCATCGATGGACCCGGCATATTGCATGGCCTTGCGCGCGCGTACGAATTCCGGCTTGCCGTCCGGGTCCCAGCCATTGAATTGGCTAATCGTCGTTTCGGTTACCATCAGTCCTTCGGAATTGACGCCGAAATCGTCGTCACTGGCGATCACTCCCGGAAAGCCGTCCATGAAAATACGGAAGCCGTGCGCCGGAACAATGTCGAAGATGATGCGCCACCGCTCGCCGTTCATGTAATTGGTCCAATTGTTGTGGGCCATCACGATCTGGTGGTCCTTGGTCCAGCTACCGGCGGCGACAAACGCGCTGCAATTCAAGGGGCTGTTGATGTGTGGGGCATTCGCCAGTTTTTCCCTGGCGTTCAGCCACGGCACGTAATAGTCGGGCATCTCTTCGAACGCGTTCATCGCCACCACATCGTCCAAATCCATGGCCACGCCCTTCGACTTCAGGCCGTCAGCGATTCCTTGCAATTCCGTTTGATACTCGGGGTCGATGTGCGGCCAAAGCATTTTCCGCCCGGCTTGGCGGAAGAATTCCCAATCACGTTTCGTTTCGTGAGTGGCGTGCAGCTTCACGGATTGAAAAGCATCTTCGATTTCCGGCGCGAGCAGCGAACCGTGCTGGAAACCCACCGTGTCCGGATCGCCTTCGAGGTGCACGTAAACCCAGCCAGACTGGTCGAAGCGGTAAGCGCCATTCAGGCGCGCATCGTTTGGCGCAGCAGGGGCGGCCGAAACGCTGGTATTCAGAACGCGGCCGGCGCGCAGCAACAGCGCCGTGGCCACTGCGCAGGAGCAAGCGACCAGCACCACAGCCAGCAGCAAGCGAATTCGCAATACAGTCATTCCCAAACCTCCGACAGGGTGCAATCAGGGCTGCCATTGCCGCACAAAAAACGAGTTTCGGGGCGGGGCAAGAAGCCCGGCGAGCCAAGACAATATTCCAGGACAGGGCGGAGTGTCAAAGTACCTTGGCAGGCACAGGGCACCGCGCCTTGGTGCCACAGGTATTGTGCATTTTAATTGTGCCGGTTCTTGCCGCAGGACCACGGGTTTTTCCCATTGTGGAATGAGGTGAATAGCGAATCGGTCAGGATCACAACCCGGCGGAAAACGCGCGGGGCGAAGATTCCTTGGTGACGGTACAGCCTTTAGCTCCTTGGCCTGTAAGTACCGATGCTCGTTGCCTTCCGGGCACCTACATGCTTAAGATCGTTGGGTTTCAGGCGATCGAAATCGTAGGAGGACGACTTTGGCGGCGCCATACGATCTTCGGCCCTTGAGTCTGGGAGAAATCCTGGATCGCGTTTTTACTTTGTATCGAAATCACTTCGCCCTCTTTGTGGGAGTGATGGCCATTCCCGCGGTCGTGCAGATTCCCACCAATCTTTATTCCTTCAGCATGTGGGGGAAATTGATGCGGCTAGAGCCGGGCCATTCGCCGGCATTGGATCCCAGCTTCTTTGTGATTACTTACCTGGTGATAGTTCCGGTGCTCCTGGTAGTCGGGACGCTGGGACTGGCAGCCATCGCGCTCGCGGTTTCCGACGTATACCTTGGCCGCCCGGCCACCATTCGCGGCTCCTACCAAAAGGCGCTACGGCGATTTTGGAGGCTGTTGGGACTGCTGATCACGATCGGATTCATTGTGATGGGCATCGTGATCGTTTTCTCGGTGGCCATCGGCTTCCTCGCCGCCGCTCTTGCTGCTTCCGGTGGGCTCGCACGCATGGGAACCGGGGGGGCGATCGCGCTGGTCATAGTGTTTATGGTGATCTTCCTGGCCGCTAGCGCGGCCGCGATATTTCTGTGCATGGTTTTCTCGCTGGTGGTCCCCGCGCTGTTGCTGGAGGACGCGACCATTAATGGCGCGCTGCGACGCAGCATTGAATTGACGCGAGGGAGGCGCTGGCACATTTTTCTGGGTGTGCTGCTGATGGTGTTCGTTAGTTACGCCGTAATTTTGATTTTTCAGGGTCCGTTTCTTGCGGGGATGTTCTTATTTCTGCTGAAAGGCGGGCCGCCGGTGTGGCTCACGTTCGCAACTTCGATTTCGGCGGCCTGCGGCAGCGCGGTTAGCAGCCCGCTAATGATGATCGCGCTGGTGCTGTATTACTACGACCAGCGGGTGCGCAAAGAGGGCTTCGATTTGCAGCACATGATTGCGCAGATCGAAAGTGCTGCGCAAACCGTGTCTCCGGGGTTCATTCCCAGTTAGAATCGCCGGTGACTCGGATGGCGTGGCGCTAACGCGAAACAACGGGCCTTTTGGCGCGACTGCTGGGCATCCGCTGGAGGTCGAACCGCGCCGCTTCGGTGCATCGTAACTTGCGAAAACCTCAAATCATCCTAGCGTTGTTGGCTTTCTCGCTGCCAATTCCGGGCGCCGCGCACGCGGCCGGCGGGCAATCTGATGCGCCATCCGACGCGCCGCAACAGCTAATCGAAATGGTCAACGGCGCGGCGGGAGACCGGGCGGTGGGAGCGGTGTTGTCCCTTCCGCAATACGTCTCCGAGCTCGATCGCTGGACCCACGCCATCGAAAAAGCACCGGAAGATACCGAGGGGCTAAAGGCGCTAAGGAAAACGGTGCCGCCGGAGTGGAACGTCAACGTGGATGGTTCGCCGGTAAGAGTACCCGCGAACTGGATGACCCGCGCGCTATACGACATCGAAACCAACGGCGAACATCGGACCGCGCGCATCCAGGAGATCCAGGCGCACCTCGCTACGCTCCGGCAGAGTGCCGTGAGCCTCGCCCTTGCACCGCCTCCGCAGGCCGCCGCGGAAGATGCCCGGAAAAAACTCAACGCTATCCTCAGCCGGAAAGAATTTACGGGCGCCAAGGGCCCCTCGGCCATCGATCGGCTCATCGACAAGGTGGAGAGATGGATCTACCGGATGCTGAGCAAGATTTTTCACAAGGTCCACATTTCGGGGCATGCCACCGATTATTTCGCGTGGGGTGCGATCGTTTTGGCATTCGTGGTGCTGGCCTGGTGGACGGTTCGCTATTTGCGCGATCGCTCACGCCAACAGACTCTTGATCTTCGCGGGGCCTCCCGGCCGCCGGCTGGCTCACGGGAGTGGGCCCGGGAGGCCGTCGCCGCGGGGCAACGCGGCGCGTACCGCGAAGCGATCCATTGCGCGTACTGGGCGGGGATTGCGCGCCTCGAGGAATCGGGCGCTCTGCCGCCGGATCGCGCACGCACCCCGCGGGAATCGCTGCGGCTGCTGGATTCGAAACTAACGCAGCGCGAGCCGCTGGCGAATTTAACGCAGCGCTTTGAATGGATTTGGTACGGCGATCACGCTGCCACCGCGGCGGATTGGGACGACGTCGTCTCGCAACTCGAAAGGATCGGATGCCTGCTGCGCTCGACACACGCGATCGCCGCCTCCTAATTGTCGCCGGTATGGTCCTCGCCGCTCTGCTGATCGCGGGCGCGGTGATCTCCGGACCCGGCCAGAACGGTCCCGGCTACCCGTCGAGCTATTCCACGGGATGGCGCGGAGCCAAGGCCGCGTATTTGTTGCTGACGGAACTCGGCTATTCCGTGGAGCGCTGGGACCACGCGCCCTCTGAACTGCCGGCGGATGCGCAGAAAACGATTCTGATTTTGGCTGAGCCGTTTGTGAGCCCGGATCCGGAGGACACTCGCGCCTTGCGCCGCTTTATTTCCGCGGGCGGCACGGTGCTCGCTACCGGCGTCAAGTCCGCGAGATTCCTGCCGGACGGCAAGGCGCTGGCCGCCGGCGATGTGCTCGCCGAGCCCAAAGAATATCGAGCCATGGCGGCGAGCGCGCTGACGCGCGGCGCTCCCAAAATTACCATGGCCGATGCCGCGTTCTGGGACGGCGCCTCGATGGCGCCGGTCACCATTTACGGGGACGGAACGGAATCGGTGGTGCTTCTCTATTCCGAGGGGAAAGGTTCTGTGCTGTGGTGGGCCGCATCGACGCCACTCACGAATGGGGCGATCGCCTCCAGTGGAAACATGACGCTGCTGCTAAATACCCTGGGGCCGCCGCGGCGCAACCGAGTGCTATGGGATGAATATTTTCACGGCCAACGCGATTCTTTCGGCACTTACATCGCCAATACGCCGCTGCCTTGGGTGGCGGCGCAGATGGGAATTCTATTCCTGGCGCTGCTGATTACGTTTTCGCGGCGCAGCGGCCCAGTGCGCGCGCCCGCGGTTGCGGCCCGGCTGTCGCCGCTCGAGTTCGTAGAGACGCTTGGCGATTTGTATCAGGACGCTCACGCCGGGAACGCAGCGGTCTCGGCCGCTTCGCAACGTTTTCGTTATTTGTTCGCTCGGCGTTCGGGATTGCCTCCCCGCGCGCGAATTCCCGATATTTGCCGCGCGGCCGCCGCGCAGATGGGTTGGACCGAGCCGGCCCTGCAGGACACACTGGTGCGTGCGGAGCGAGCGACGAGCGGGCTGGCGTTGCCGGAGCCCGATGCGCTGGACCTGGTCCAACGCTTGCACGATTATTCCGAACGTCTCGAAGGGCGGCGGGGCGCACGTGCGGCCGATGGAAACCGGTAGCCCGAAAATCGGAACGAGGAGAATGGACGAATGACCATTGCATCCGAACTCGCTCAGCACGTTCGCGACGAGTGCTCCAAGGTAATCGTCGGACAGCGCCAGCTGATCGACGATCTTCTGCTCGTGGTTCTCACCAACGCTCACGCTCTGATCGAAGGCGTGCCCGGCCTGGCCAAGACCCTCGCTGTGAAGACGCTGGCCCAGTTATTTCAATTCCAATTCCAGCGGGTGCAGTGCACGCCCGACCTGATTCCCGCGGACATCCTGGGCGCTAACGTTTTCAATCAGGCGCTCAATAACTTCTCTTTGCACCGCGGGCCCATCTTTACCGACCTGCTGCTGGTGGATGAAATCAACCGCACCCCGCCGCGCACGCAATCGGCGCTGCTGGAAGCGATGGAAGAAATCCAGGTAACTATCGACGGCACCACCCATCTGCTCTCGCGGAATTTCGGAGTGCTCGCCACGCAGAACCCGATCGAATTCGAGGGAACGTATCCGTTGCCCGAGGCTCAGCTCGACCGCTTCCTGATGAAGATCCGAATCCGTTATCCCGAATCCACGGAAGAACGAACGATTCTGGAGCGATATCAGGCAGGCTTCGAGCCGCGCTCGCTGGACCGCGCGGGTTTGCGGCCGGTGGATCCCGCGATGCTCGAAGATGCGCGCCAGGAAGTGAAACGAGTACGCGTGGAGCCGGCGCTGCTGGATTACATCATCGCCATCGTCCGCAAGACGCGGCAGGCGCCAGCGGTGAGCCTGGGGGCGAGCCCGCGCGCGGCGATCGCACTGATGTTCGTAGCCAAAGCGACGGCCGCTATCGAGGGTCGCGATTTTGTGGTGCCCGACGATGTAAAGGCCTCGGCCCTTTCCGTCTTGCGCCACCGCCTCACGCTTAAGCCCGAAGCCGACCTGGAAGGCCTCACGACCGACGACGTGGTTCGCGAAACGCTGTCCGGAGTCGAACTGCCGAAATGACCGCTGCGAACCATCTGATCCCCGCGACGGCGGAGTCGCGAGCGATTTCCGCCGGCCGGTTCGGCGCTGCGTTTGGACCGCGCTTCTATCTTTTGCTGCTGCTTGGATTGATATGGATCGGGCCGGCGTGGGCGGACCATCGCTTCATTGCCGCGATGTTCGCGTGGGATTTGTTGGCGATGGCGATTTGGGCGGTGGACCTCATGCGCCTGCCCAAGCCCGCGGAGATCACTCTTCGCCGTGTGTGGAGTTCTCCGCTGGCGCTGGCGACACCGGCATTTCTGAAATTGGAATTAGAAAATCACGGCCGGCGCGCGGTGATCGCCACGGTCGTTGACGATTCCCCCGGAGTGATCCGCGCCGACCTGTCCGAACTGTCATTAACGGTTGCGGCGGGAGCAGCAGGCACTGCGTCGTACGCGATTGAGCCCAGCGAGCGCGGCGACGCGAAATTCGGACGAGCAGGAATCCGCTACCAGAGCACCCTGGGCGTCGCGGAGCGCTGGGCAACGGCGGATATTCGGCAGACGGTGCGCGTTTACCCCAACTTCGATGAAGCTCGCCGGCAAAAATTATTTTTGATCCGCAGCCGGCAGATCGAGCTCGAAAAGCGTTTGAAGCGCCAGCGCGGGCAGGGCCGGGAATTCGAATGCCTGCGGGAATACCGAGCGGGCGACGAGTGGCGAGATGTTTGCTGGACGGCGACCGCGCGCCGCGGCACTCTGGTTACGAAAGTATTTCAGACCGAGCGGAGCCAAACGGTTTGGTTGCTGGTGGACGCCGGCCGGCTGCTGCGCGCCCGCGTGGCGCAGTTCAGCAAGCTCGATTACGCGGTGAACGCAGCGTTGAGTCTGGTGCAGGTAGCGTTTTATTCAGGGGATCGCGTGGGGTTGCTGGCGTACGGCCGGCGACCGCAACAGCGTTTGGGAGCGGGGCGCGGCGCTTTACACCTGCGTTCGATCATCGAATCGCTGGCACAAGTGCACGGCGAACCTTACGAAGCGGATCACATGCGCGCCGCGGATGCATTCCTGGGATCGCAGCAAAGGCGCAGCCTGGTGGTATGGATTACCGACCTGGCGGAAACGGCGAGCACTCCCGAAGTGATCGAAGCTGCCGCGCTGCTGGCGCGCCGTCACCTGGTTCTGCTGGTAGTAATCGCGCAGCCCGAACTGCGCCAGGCCGCCGCGCAAAAGCCCACAAATCTGAACGAAATGTACCGCTACGCCGCGGCGTTGGAAGTGGTGCACCGGCGCGATCTTTTTCTGCGTCAGGTGCGCCAACTGGGGGTGCTGACCCTGGAAGCCGAAGCCGGACGGCTCTCCACGTCCCTGATCAATCGCTATTTGGAAGTGAAGGAGCGGAACCTGCTGTAATGGAATGGATGCCCGGCCGTTTCTTTCGCGAAAGATAGATCACCAGCAACACCGACAAAGCTCCGGCCAGAGAAAATTTCAGCGCGGGATTCAGATCGCTCGGTGAGATGAAGCCCTCCACGATGCCTGCCAGCACCAGGATGGGCAGCATGCCCAGCACCAAGCGAACTGCCTTGGACCCGGCGAGCTCGATGGACGCGCCGCGCGGCAGATGGCCAGGAAAAAGCATTCCGCGCGCCAGCAACAGCCCCGCGCCGCCGGCAATGAAAATGGCTGGCAGCTCCAGGACGCCGTGGGGTGCGACGAAGGACCACAACAGCAACGACATATTGGCGTCCCAGCACGCGACATTCACCACGCCAAAGAGCAATCCATTGAGCAGCAGCATCCATACGGTGCCGATGCCGGCGGTGATGCCCAGGGCGAAGGTGACCAGCGACACGGAAATATTGTTGGTCATGATCTGGCTGGAGGCCAGCGGTTTGACGCTTACAATGGAGTGAGTCCACATTTTGTGCTGGGCGATGGTGTCCATCATGTCCGGCCCAAGCAGGTAGCGTTCGAAGGCGGGATTGGCCAGGCACATCAGAACCCCGGCGACGGTGGCACCAAGAAAAATCACGAACGCGGCGAAAGTGTAAGGAAAGGTTTCGTGGAAAATTTCCGGGAAGGTCTCGAGGAAGAAAGGCCGCAAACCGCGGGAATGTGGCTTCCGGCTCATGTAGATGATATTGTGCGCGCGCCCCAGCAGTTGGTTCAGATACAGGGTAACGCGGCCGCTGGTGGCATCCTCGCGTACCACCGAAAGATCGGAAGCCGCCTGGCGGTACAGCAGCGCGAGTTCCTGCAGTTCACGATGAGCGAGAGCGGAAGCGCCGGCGCGTCCGGCGTGCCCGAGTAATTCTTCGAGCCTCTTCCAATGGGGGCCGTGCTTTTCGAGCCAACGCGCGGAGATCACTATGTCCTCGCCGGACAAGCTTACCATCGAAACTCCGGAGCAGACCCCGCTGGAGTTTGCGGTTGCGGGAATCGGCAGCCGGTTCCTGGCGCTGGCCGCCGATTCGCTGATACAAGTGGTCACTATCCTGATATTCGCGGTGGTGTTTGAGCTCGCTGCACCCAAAGTAAGTTTCATCAGCCGGCATACCCAGGTCTGGATACAAGCGGCGTTCGTGATCCTGTTGTTTCTGATTCAGTTCGCATATTTCGCGGTATTTGAGGCGGTGTGGAATGGGCAAACGCCCGGAAAGCGCTTCACCCACCTGCGCGTGATTCGCGACGATGGGCGGCCCATCCGGGTGTACGAAGCAGTGGTGCGCAACCTGCTCCGGACGGTGGATGCCATCCCCGGAATTTATGCGGTGGGCATCGCCTGCGCATTTTTCAGCCGGCAGAGCAAGCGCGTGGGCGATTGGGTGGCGGGGACGGTGGTGGTCCGCGAAGTGCCGCTGCAGGGCATCGTTCCGGGGAGCCACGCGGCTAGCGCGGACCCCGGAATGACCGGCGATCCCCGAAAGATCTCTAACGAAGAATTGCGATTGATTGAAGCATTTCTGGATCGCCGCGCCGCTCTCGATCCTGTGGTGCGCCGTAACATGGCGCATCAGATCGCGGTGCGGATGGGAAAGCAGCTGGAGGTGCCGCTGGAAAATCGGCCGGACGCTGAGAAATTCCTGGAGGCGCTGGCCGAAGCGAAACGCAGCATCTCGCGATATTCCTGAGACGCCGCCAAGAACCATAAACAACTGCGGAAAAGTTTATTCTTTGGGTGTTTCGGGGACGCCCATCACCTGGACGTGAATAGCGCGTTCGCGTGGACCATCCAGCTCCGCCAGAATTACCGATTGCCAGTAACCCAGCGCTACTTCGCCATTCCTTACCGGCAGCGAAATGGTGTGCCCCAGCAACATGGCGCGCAGATGCGAATCCGCATTTTTCCGCGGGCATTCGGAGAGATTCGGATCGTTGTGCCGCCAATATTCGAAGCGGCCCACCAAACGCTCGATGAACGATTTGATGTCGTCGAGCAGGGCATGCTGAAATTCGTTGATGAATACGGCGGTGGTGGTGTGCAGTGATTGCACCAGCACAAAACCAGCCTTCAGTCCGTGCTTTTTCACGACGTCGTTCAGGTCCCGGGTGATGTTGATCAGTTCCAGCCGCTCGCGTGTCTTGTAGGAGAGTGTTTCGAGATACATCTGCAGCGTGGCGGCAGGACGAGCTTCCTGGACTGGTGCGGGATTCTTAACGATCGCCGGTTTCATCTGTGATGACCTCGGATGCTACGAACGAGTGCCCTGTGGATCAGATACCCCTTGGATGCCCGGCGCCCGCTTAAGTTGCACGAAGCTAAATTATAGGTTTCCCGCGCACGGGCGTCTATCACTTAAATTGGGAGCTGTGCCGTTTGCTCCGGTTGCCGGCCGTTTGGGCCTTGAAAAGGCCCCAAACGCGGAGAAAACGCTTACTTTCCAACGGATTCCGGGATTAACAGCAGCGGCTAGGCGTCCGATATCGCCGCTGAATCCGCTCGAGGTAAAACTCTCCGCGGGTCAGGAGCCGCGGAGTTTCCCCGGTGGCACCGCAACTGCGCCAATGCCGGACGTAGACGTCGTACGCCGCATCGCCGCTCATTTGGCGAAATCCCCACCACAGTTTCTTGAAAAATTCCCATCGCCGATGGCGCCGGGTCTTCATAGGTCCGCCTCCGCCCACTTGGTCGTCACGTATGGCGCTTCGTGCAGCTCCGCGGGCTTAGTTCCCCGTACGATGGCGACCCACTCCCCAATCGCTTCGACTACCAGCACCAAAACCATTCCGGCCAGGAGCAACGTCACCGCCGCGTCCAGCCGGTTATTGAAAATCATGCGATGGGTGATGGCCACGCGCTCCGGCGGAATCGCGCCAGACGCCAATTGCGCGGACAGGACTCGAACCTGGGAGAGGAATCCGATGCGCGGATTGGAATGAAACACTTTCTGATAGCTGGCGGTCATAGTCACGGTAACCAGCCAAGCCATAGGCGCTAGCGTAACCCAGACATACCGCCGCTCCCCCATTTTCAGAATGATGGTGGTCGCCACCACTAGCGCCACCGTGGCCAGCAGTTGATTGGCAATCCCGAATAGCGGCCACAAAGAATTGATTCCGCCCAGCGGGTCTTGCACTCCCTGCCACAGAAAAAATCCCCAGGCGCCCACGATCAGGCCGCTGCTGATCCATACCCCGGGGGCCCAATTGGTGCGCCCGAGCGGCTTCCAGAAATGACCGCCAAAGTCCTGCACCATGAAGCGGCCTACGCGCGTGCCTGCGTCGAGCACGGTAAGAATGAAGAGGGCTTCAAACATGATGGCAAAGTGATACCAAATTCCCAGCAGGCGTTCGCCGCCGATGGTGCCGCTGAATATTTGCGCCATGCCCACTGCCAGCGAAGGAGCGCCGCCGGTGCGGTCCAACAAGGTGTGTTCGCCCACGCGCCGAGCCAAATCCGTCATGGTCTGCGCGTCGAGCGGGAATCCCCATCCGGAAATGGTGTTCGCCGCGGCTCCGGTGGTTTTTCCCACGATTCCCGCGGGGCTGTTGATCGCGAAGTAGACGCCGGGCGAAAGCGCGCAGGCGGCGACCATCGCCATTACACCCACGAATGATTCGATCAGCATCGCGCCGTAGCCGACGAACCGCGCATGAGTCTCGCGCATGATCATTTTGGGAGTAGTGCCCGACGAAATCAGCGAATGGAATCCGCTGATGGCGCCGCAGGCAATGGTGATGAAACAGAAAGGGAAAACTTTTCCGGCGAATACCGGGCCGTTCCCATCGACGAACCGCGTGAGCGCCGGCATTTGGAGCACCGGACGCACCCACACGATCCCTCCCGCGAGTAATAACATCACCACGATCTTGACGAATGCGCTCAGGTAATCCCGCGGCGCCAGCAGCAGCCATACTGGCAGCGCCGACGCCGCAAATCCGTACACGATAATCGCGATGGCCAGCGCCGATCCCGACCAGGTGAATGCCGCCGACCAGGCGGGCGAGGCGTTCACCCACTGCCCCCCGACTACCGCCAGCAGAATCAGAGCGAATCCGGCCACGGAAGCTTCCAGCACTCGTCCCGGCCGGACGAACCGCAAATACACGCCCATCAGCAGCGCGATTGGAATGGTCATCACCAGTGTGAAGGTGCCCCATGGCGATTCCTTCAGCGCTTTCACGATCACCAGTGCGACCACTGCGAGTAGAATGACCATAATCGCGAGCACTGCCAACACCGCGATCGATCCGCCGCGTTTGCTCACTTCTTCGCGCGCCATCTGGCCGAGCGATTTGCCGTCGCGGCGAATCGAGCACACCAGAATGGTGAAATCCTGGACGCATCCTCCCAAGGCCGCGCCCAAAATCAGCCAGAGGGTTCCGGGCAGATAGCCAAATTGGGCCGCGAGGGTGGGACCGACCAGGGGCCCGGGCCCTGCGATTGCCGCAAAGTGGTGGCCCATCAGCACCCACTTGTTGGTGGGCACAAAATCGCGGCCATCTTCCAAGCGTTCCGCTGGAGTGGCGCGGCGAGCGTCGAGCATGAAGACTTTGGTGGAAAGGAAGGCCGAATAAAAACGGTAAGCGACCAGATAGGTGCAGACCGCTGCGATCAGGAACCATCCCGCGTTCAGATGTTCGCCGCGCTCGAAGGCAATCGCGCCCAGGCCGGCCACTCCGCCCAGGACGATGGCGGTCCATAACAAAATTGTGAGTACTCGCTTCATCACACCTCGCGCGAATGAATTTCGATCGGACTCGACAGAACTGGCGCATGGTACGCAACCCTGCGGATTGCGTCAACCGGCCAGAAGTCACGGCAAACTCGCAACTGCCTTCGCGAGCGGGCACCGATTGGCAGTACAATCTGTTTCCGATTTGGAGCTAGCGGGAGGGGAAATGAAAAAGCTCGGTAGTTTGGTGTTTGTTGCTGCGTTGATCGTAGTCTTTGCCGCAAATTCCGGTCGCTCCAATCAGACTGCCTCTGTCGATTCGCCAGTCGCCAAGAAGGTCCACACCGAAAACCACATTAATGGAGGCAATTTGCAGGACGATTACAGATGGCTGCGCGAAAAGTCCAATCCCGAAGTGGTGAAGTATCTCGAGGCGGAAAACGCCTACACCGACGCCTTCATGAAACCGACCGAGCCGCTGCAGGCGAAGCTCTACGGCGAGATGATTAGCCACATTAAGGAAACCGACGCGGATGTTCCCTATAAGAACGGCGATTACTTTTATTATTCGCGCGTCGAGGCGGGGAAGCAGTATCCGATTTACGCGCGAAAGAAAGCCGGCCTGGACGCGCCCGAACAGATCACGCTGGATGTGAACGAACTCGCGAAGGGAGAGAAGTTCATGTCGCTGGGAGGCTACGAAGTAAGCGAAGACGGCAACCTGCTTGCCTATTCCACTGACAACACCGGATTCCGGCAGTACCGCTTGCACGTCCGCGACCTGCGCAGCGGCAAAGACCTGCCCGACACGGCGGAAAAAACCGGATCGATCGTGTGGGCCAACGATAATCAAACCATTTTCTACAGCGTGGAGGATGCAGCGAAGCGGCAGTATCGCCTATACCGCCATACGGTCGGAACCGATGCTAAGAACGACCCACTGGCCTACGAGGAAAAGGATGAGCGCTTTAACATCGGCGCCGAAAAGTCCCGCAGCCGCCAATACATCTTCCTGGATTCCACCAGCCATACCACCTCTGAATATCGCTACCTGGATGCCGGAAAGCCCTCCAGCGAGTGGAAGGTGATTGCGCCGCGC
Organism: uncultured Acidobacteriota bacterium; assembly: GCA_963725655.1. GTDB lineage: Bacteria > Acidobacteriota > Terriglobia > Acidiferrales > UBA7541 > CAVRXT01. The sequence goes on from CAVRYY010000003.1 coordinate 989,807, forward strand.
GAGCAGGATATCCAGTATTTTCCCGATCATCTCGGCGACCAGTTCTACATCCGCACCAACGATAAGGGACGCACGTTCCGGTTGGTGGCTGCGCCGGTCAGCGACCCAGCGAAAAAGAATTGGAAAGAGATTGTCCCAGTGCGCGCGGACGTGATGCTCTCCGATTTCGAGCCTTTCCAGAGTTTCTATGTGCTGGTGGAACTCGAACACGGATTGCCCCAGCTTAGGGTCGTGGACCTGTCCAGTGGGGCGACGCAAAGAATCGCTTTCCCAGAGCCTGTTTATACCGCGTTTCCGCAACGCAACCGCGAATTCGATACTAAATTCTTTCGCTATAGCTATCAGTCGCTGGTCACTCCGAATTCGGTCTTCGACTACGACGTGGAAAAGCACACCTCCAAGCTGCTCAAACAGAATGAAGTCCCCGGGGGATACGATCCTTCGAAGTACAAGTCGGAACGAGTGTGGGCCACGGCGCAGGACGGTACCCGGATCCCGGTCTCCGTGGTTTACCGTAAGGATTTGAAGAAGGAGGATGGATCGAACCCGCTGTACGTCTACGCATACGGTTCCTACGGGTATCCGCTGGCGGTGACCTTTAGCGGCGCTCGCCTCAGCCTGCTGGACCGCGGCGTGGTGATGGCTTACGCGCACATTCGCGGCGGCGGAGAAATGGGCAAGCCCTGGCACGATGCCGGGCGGATGATGAACAAGATGAATACTTTCACCGATTTCATCGCCTGCACTGAGTATCTGGTGGCCAGCAAGTATGGCGCGCGCGACCGGATCGCCATCGAAGGCGGGTCGGCGGGAGGATTGCTGATGGGCGCGGTGACCAACCTGCGTCCGGACTTGTTCAAGGTGGTGATCAGCCACGTTCCGTTCGTCGATGTAATGAACACCATGCTGGACGCGTCGCTTCCGCTCACGGTGCCCGAATATGAAGAGTGGGGAAATCCCAACGAGAAGGCGGCCTACGACTACATGCTGAAGTACTCACCGTATGACAACTTAAGGAAAGGCGCGTATCCCGCCATTTTGGTGAAGACTTCGTTCAACGACAGCCAGGTGATGTACTGGGAGCCGGCAAAATACGTAGCTAAACTACGTACGCTGAAAACCGATAACAACATCTTGATCCTGAAGGTCAATATGGCCGCCGGGCACGGCGGATCGTCGGGCCGCTACGATCAGTATAAGGAAATTGCGTTCGACTACGCGTTTCTGCTCACCCAGTTAGGAGTGGAGAAGTAGGATTTTCTAGCTGTAGGCTTGGCGGCAAGTTTCGTGTTCGCGGCAAGTGCGCGGGCAATTGGTATTGTCGATCAGGATGTAGTTGCGGCAGCCGGCGCAGAGCACGCCGTAAATAGTGTCTGAAAACTGTTCGTGCCCGGTGTCGGTGGTGTGGCTGGTACGGGCTTGTTCTCTGGGGATCGGCATCGTCCTATTTTAGCCCAGGTTTCCGTCGCCGGGCGGATTTATCCCTGGGCCTCGATTTGACGATTCGGGCGGCGCGTTTGTGGATTCCTTGCACGGGGGCGACACTTTTCGTGCAAAAGCGCAGGAGCAAAAAAAATGCCCCGGCCGAAGCCGGGGCATTTAGAGGGAAGCTAGTTGCCGACTTCTAAGGCTAGTCGCCGGTCACTGCGGCCGCTTCGGACGAAGGCGCAGTGGTTGGCGATCCATTTCCGTTGCCGTTCGCTGGCTTTACCGCCGCACCGGGGACAGCAATCCGGATGGCGTCCATCGAACTGATCTGAACCACGGGCTCGTTGGGCTTCTTCAACACGAGTTCTTCGTAGATCTTGCGAACGCGGGCGGCTTCCTCGAAGGCCTTCTTGCGGCGAATGCGGTCTTCTTCGGCTGCGGTCTGCGGAATGTCGTGCTCCAAGGTGCGAACCTTCGCGGCGTCATCCGCATCGATGCGCAGGGAGTGCTCGTAGCTGGCCAAATCGACCTTCTTGCCCTTGGCGAAAATGTCGTGCTTGCCGTGGGTCTTGTACCACTGCGCGACGGTCGCATTCTTGTACATGTTCTCGATGATTTTCCGCCAGCCCACGCCGGTGTTGTAAGCGCAGAAGGAAATTTCACCCTGCTGCGTGGCGTAGGGGATGATGCACATTTCAGTGCGGCGGAAATCGTAGTTGAAGAGATCCTGGAACCACATGCCGGCGATGAAGAGGAAGTTCCACGGGTCTTCGGCGCGGCGCTTCATGGCGTCTTCGTAGGTGCGGTCCGGGCTGGTCTTTCCGAATTTCTTGTCCGCGTCCTTGGTGAGCGCCCAGGTCTTGTCGAATTTCTTGAACAAATCCTTCAGTGCGAGGCTAGGCGGCGCCTGGAACGGCTTGTAATTCTTCAGCAGCGCCATGGCCATCATGAAGTTGGAAAATTTCTTGCCGCGCGCCGCATCGGTGATGGCGGTAACGTCGGCGGTCAATTGCTGCGCATCCAGGAAACGCGGGACCGGAGCCCATTCCTTGGTTTCCTTGTTGATCATCAGCGCGGTGCCGACGCCGCAATTGGGATGGCAGCCGCAGGAAAGCGAGCCCCACTGCGAATCCGGCCCGTGGACCAGGTCAGAAAACCCGGCGAAGGTGCTGATGAACGAGATCGGGAACCAATCGCGCGTCGGCTCAACTTTGCCGACCTGTGCGCTGACGTCCTGCGCCAAGTGCGACAGGGTATAGCGCTGGCGCAGACGGCGTTCCGGAGTGATTTCTTCGTCGCGGCCGGTAAAGGAAACCGGCTGGAACGATACGAAGGCGATCTTTTTGGGGTTGTCCATCGCGAACTTGACGATCGGGCCGACTTGATCGTTGTTCACGTTGTTGACGATGGTGGTCACCAACACGATTTCGATGCCCGCCTCGTGCATGTTCTCGATGGCGCGCAGCTTGACGTCGAACAAGTTGCCCACCTGGCGGTGGCTGTTGGCGTCGTTGCCGATACCGTCGAACTGCAGATAGGCGTAGCGCAAGCCGGCTTCAAAGGCCTTCTTGCTGAAATCCTTGCTCTTGGCGAATTCGATGCCGTTGGTCGCGGCCTGCACGCTGTTGTAGCCCACCTTCCGGGCGAAACGCACGGCGTCGAGGAAGTAGGGGTGCATGGTCGGTTCGCCGCCCGAAAATTGCACTGACATCTGGCGGCGCGGCTTGATCTTGGTGGCGTTCTCGAGGATTTCCTGAATCTCTTCCCAGCTCAGTTCGTGGACGTAACCCACCTGGTTGGCGTCCATGAAGCAGGGATCGCACATCATGTTGCAACGATTGGTCAGGTCCACGGTCAGCACCGAGCCGCGGCCATAGCGCACCGTGCTGGAGCCGTGCCGATGAAGTTTTTCGTCGTTGTGCGCGGGGATATCGCGACCGGGGAAGTTCTTTTCGATCCATTCCAGGAACTTGGCGTCCACGGCCATCAAGTCTTCGTACAAACCGTGCGTCGGGCACTCTTTTACCATCCAGATCTGGCCATCGCGCTCGATAATCTGCGCCTTGATCTCGCCCACCTTCTCGTGGACCAGGTCCATCCAGTCTTTGGTGCCGTTGATGATAGCGTCGCGGGCTTCGGTGACGCAGCCGGGACACAGAGAGTCGGTGGTGCGCGGCCAGCCCAGCGTCGGCTTGCTCTTTTGCCATGACTTCAGCAGTGGCTTATCCGACCATTTCGGCGTAAAGGAAGGATTCGGGTTACGCTTATTGAAGAATTGCACGGTATTGAATGTGGCCGCAGCGCCCTGGCACAACACCCAATCGAACGATTTCCAAATCGTACGGCTTAAGCTCGGCATATCGGTACCCCCACGATTCTTTTGACATTAAAGCTGGAATTTCGGTTACAGCATATTAGTGCGACCACAAGCGCCCCACTTCGAGTTCCGGGACTTTACCACAACTGCCCACAAAACCCCCGGAATCTTTATGGTACGCGAAGGATGGCTGTTTTTTAACCCGGCGTCCAGCCTGAAACGTCCAATGGTTGTCTAGAGAGGTTGAATGGGCATATGGGGCACCCAGTGGGGGGCTGATTTTAGCGGCTTCTCTGGCTAAGTCTAGCGTTTCCGGCGCCTAGCCTATGCCGCCGGCGCCGAATCCTGTTTTTTGTATGGATCAGTCGGAGTTCAAGGGAGTGCGCAGCACGCCGATAGCGAAGTGTGCGAAATGCGGGGCGGCGTCGTCCAATTGGATCCAACGCACGACGCAGTATTTCTTCATGTAGTCCCCAACCTTGGATTCGCTGATCCCGAGATGCTCGGCTAGCCTGGAGCGCAAAGTACCATCGGGATGAGTACGAGGGCCACGGCCACCGCGCAGCAGGTGCCCCAGTCCGATCCGTAGCGTCTGGCACGCTTCAATATAATAGGAGGTGACCAGGTCGGAATCCGACACCAGGAAGACCCCTGGACCGGCTGGCGCGTCGTCGGCTTCATCGAGCTTGTGCAAAGGACTGGCGACTAGTCGCCGCAGGGTATTTTCCAGTTGCGCCAGGCGTGAGGCCAGTGCAGGCTCGCCCGCCCGTCCCTGGGATGCTCGTTCGGAGGGCATAAGGGGGGCAATTTCGGGTTCAGGGCGCACCCAAGCTGTACGGGGTGACGACCCATGGTCGACTCGATCGGAACTCGCAGCTCGGCGGTCCAACGCTGGCGAAGGAATGGCCAGTGCGGGGACGGACTCGACCCGAGGGACTTGCGAAGGTACGGAGCGCGCAAAGGACTGGGAGGGCAGACCCGGAGCTTGGGCGGCTGCGCCCTTCTTCCGGCGACCGCGGCCACCGCGACGTCCACGACGCCGGCGCTTACCTGCGCCTGCGGCGCCGTCCGCTGCCGCCGTTTCGGCGGAGCCTGCGGCGGAGGCCGGCGCGTCCGCGCTGTCCTCGTCCTCTTCCGATTCGTCGATTTCGCCAGCAGCAAGCACCGGCGTACTCGGGGCGTCATCAGATGTTCTTCGAGGGGACTCGGACTTCTCCGAAGCGGGCTTGGACGCTGCCGAGGAGTCCCCAGTGAGTAGCGACGCCGGGACCGGAGCACCCAGGCGGGTTAGCGCTTCAGCGACTTTGCTTTTCCAGTCGGAGCGGCGAAAATGTTCTGCAGCACTGGTCAGCCAGCGAACGGCTTCGTCGGTGTTGCCTTGTTTTTCTTGCAGAGTGGCGAGCTCAAAGGCCACCATACCATCGCGCGTCTTTTCGAATAGTTCGGTAAGCTTCTGCGCTGCGTCGGGGGCGTTTTTCGCCTTGCGAATGCGTGCTTGTACTTGGCGCCAATTGGCCATGGAGAGACATTGTAGCAGTGGAGCGATGCGGTAGCTAGTAACTGTTGCATGGAAGCTGAATTGGCAGCAAAAAAGGTGACCGTGAGTTCTCAGCGAGAGGCCGCGACCAGCGAAGAACGGACCGCATGGATCTGCGAGCAGGCGCGGATCATCGGGTTCGACCTGTGCGGTGTGGTGCCTGTTACGGACATGCTTGCTGGGGATGACGCGCTCACTCTTGCCGGGTGGCTGGAGCGCGGCTTCGCTGGCGAGATGAAGTATCTTCACGATCCACGCCGGCTCGATCCCGCGGGCGTGCTCGAAGGTGCGCGGAGCATTGTTGTGTTAGGCCTGAATTACAACGGGCCCGAGCCTTACTCAACGCAAATCTTGCCGGACGACCAGACGCCGCGCGGTTGGATCTCCCGCTACGCCTGGGGCGACGATTACCACATGGTGATCGGCAAGATGCTTGACGCCTTAACCTTCAAAATGCGCGCAGAGATTTCCGAAGCGTTTACGGTGCGCTCGTACGTCGACACCGGCCCGATCTCCGAGCGAACTGCCGCCCAGCGGGCTGGCTTAGGATGGGTCGCGAAGAATACTCTGCTCATTCATCCCGAGCTGGGCTCGTGGATCTTTCTGGCGGTGATCCTTACCACGCTGGAATTGGCGCCGACTGCCGGCCCGGAAGGCCCGATCGCAGACCTCTGTGGGAACTGCACACTCTGCATCGACGCTTGCCCAACCCAGGCGATCACCGAGCCCTACGTGCTCGATGCGCGGCGTTGCATTTCCTATTTGACGATCGAGTTGCGCGGTTCCGTCCCCGAAGAATTGCGGTCCGGAGCCGGCCAAATGATTTTTGGCTGCGATATTTGCCAGGACGTCTGTCCGTGGAACCGGAAAGCGCCGATCGCTGCGACGCTGAGTTTTCGCCCGCGCGAGGTTCCATCGCAGCCGCACGGTGCTGAGAAATCTTCGGGCGACGCCGCGCATTCGCTATTTTCGCCGGAGCTGGAGTGGATCGCGTCACTGACCGAAATCGAATTTCGCGAGTTTTTTCGCGGAAGCAGCATCAAGCGAAGCAAGTGGCGCGGTTTGATTCGCAACGTCTGTGTGGCCCTCGGCAATTCGGGCTTGCAGGCCTCGGCGGAGAGTTATCCGCGGGTGGTGAATCTTCTTGCGCGTCTTGCGGAAGGCTCGGACACGGTGATCGCTGAGCACGCCAAGTGGGCGCTTGCTCGCCTGTAACGACGACGGAGCGACATTTGTTGAGGAGTCATCGGCTCGCCGCTACGAGGGCGTTAGAAAAAACCACGCCAAGTGAAAAAACTTAGAGAACCCAGGTGTGAGAGCGACACCTGGGGGCACCCACTTCGCTTCGCTCAGCACACATTCTTGTTCTTGGGAGTGTGGGGATTCCGTGGTTTGGGTTTTTGCCGAGACTATGTCGGAGTTCCAGCCGCGCTACGCTCGATTTGAAGTGCGACTACAACATAATTGACACTGCTGCTGCCCTCGACTAGCGTAGCTTCCTGAGGTCGCCATGATCGCCAGTTCAGCCTTGATCCACTTCTTCTTGCAGTTGCCGTTTTCTTTTCCTAGCGGAGCTGTGGCCAATGAAGAAATTGTTCTGCGGTTGATTCATATTGTCGCCGGCATCACCTGGATCGGATTGTTGTATTTTTTCAACCTGGTGGGTACACCGCTGATGATGGAGCTCGAAATGCCGGAGCGCGCCAAGCTGTACCCCAAACTGATGCCGAGGGCGATGAACTGGGCGCGCTGGTCCGCGCTGGTGACGGTGGTGGTCGCGTTGCGCTACTTCGGGATTATCCTGGGAGCGGACGCCGCGAACGCGGGCCAACCGGGCATGGCGGCGCATTGGTTCGGAGAATGGTTTCTGGTTTGGACGCTTGCCTACGCGCTGATTTATGCGCTGCAAATGCCGGCGAAAGGCGCGCTCGATAACGGTTGGGTGCGCGCAGTGCCGATGGTGGGCGTGGTGCTGGCGGCCTCGTGGATTATCCTGCGTCTGAACGCGAGCCCGGAATCATCGAATGCCCACCTGGCGATCAGCGTTGGCGGAGGATTGGGATGGATGATGCTGCTAAATATGTGGGGAGTGATGTGGAGGGCGCAGAAACGCCTGATCGGCTACGCGCGCGCTTATGTAAAGGATGGCACGCCCATCCCACCGGACGCGCCGCGCTTGATACGGTGGTCGTTCCTGGCGTCGCGCACAGGTTTCTGGCTGTCGTTTCCGATGCTCTTTTTCATGGCTGCGGCGGAGCACTACCCGTTTCTGGGAAAGTAGCCGAGATCAGCTAATATTAATTATTAAGCGGATTGATCCAGCACAGGGCGAGGAGTAGCCCGAACTTGCTCTGGCAAGGCGGCGTGCTCGCTAAGAATGGGTATGATTTCAACGGGCGATCGTAGGATCGCCTTTTCTTGTTCTGGGCAAACCTCGAATCAAGACCTCCACCGCAAGATTACCGGTCCAGCCATCGGATGCGTCATCGGCGCACCGGTCTGCTGTGCGAGCAGATAGGCCGCCTTCAGTTCGAAGTACCATCGGGCCTGGCGGTCAGAGTCGTCAATCAGCATAAGTTTGGGCTGCACCTTCAGCCCGGGCTGCTGCCTGTCGATCACCCGCTGATCCTGGGCGATGAATCGCTTCCCGAAAAATCGCAGCGCCGGAGTCACCAACGGCATCCACGGAAACAAATTCCACGCCGCGCAAAAGTCCAGCCGGCAAAAATCGCGCCGGATCGGAGTGACCGTGGTGCGATTGGAAAACCAGTAAGGGCCGCAGCGAATCTGTTCGATGCGGATGTTCGGCAAAATGAAATCGATCTGCGTGGTCACGTCGCCACCGTAGATTTTCAGCAACTTGTACGGAGCGCTATTGGCGGAGGGAGCGTGCGGGCTCATGCGGAAGCCGTTAGGAATCGGCTCGAACGCCTTCTGCTTGTCGCGAATACTGCGCCGGCTGCGCCACCACCACGACTGATGCACGAACGGGCCGTGCGCCGGATCCATCAGCCCGATAATGGCGTGATCCACGCTGCATCCCAGATTCGCCTCAAGATGGGTGATCCGGTAGCGAGAGCTGAATTTAGGAAGTTCGGGTACTTCCGGCAGCGCGGCATCTGGCGGCAACGGCCGACCTTCTGCGTTGGCGAGGAACACCCATACGTAGCCGTCGCGTTCTTCGCACGGAAAGCTTCCCGCGAAGATGCGGTCGCAGCGCAGTTTGGAATCGGCGGTCAGCGAGGGGATGGTGGTGCATTGCCCGGTGCGGGCATCGAACTGCCAGCCGTGATAAGCGCATTCCACCGCGCGTCCGTCAAAGCGACCGAGCGAAAGCGGATACGCGCGGTGCGGGCACACGTCGCGCAGCGCGAAGCTGTGGCCCTGCGCGTCACGACCCAGAACCAGCGGAATCTCCAACAATGTCGCCGTCGCCAGCCGCCGCCCCTGAATCTGCGAGCTGCGCAGCGCGGGATACCAGAAGCCCCACAAAAATTGGCCGTCCGCGGACGCCCCAACCGGGGCGGCAGGCAATTGGGCGAGCGGCGCGTCCTTAGGGTCCATAAACACGGGGTATCGTAGTACATGGCCTGCGGCTCGGCAAACGCCGCCTGTCCATTGCCGTGATCAGGGCAAACATCTGGAATCCGCATTCTGTTGACGGTGGCAGATGCGGACAAGTGGCTACAACTGATTGACTTGTATGGGTTTGCTGCCCGTGTCTACCTTGACAGGCGAGCGATTTTTTGTTAATCTGATCGCGGTCGAAAGACCCAAATATTTTTTCTGGGGGGCTCCTTACCGGAGTCCCCTTTGCTTTTCTGGGGACAAGCTTATTACGTCTGTCAGCTTGCGCAGATCGTAGTGAATCATGCCTTCCGGCTTGAGGTCACGCACCTCGGTCGAAATCCCTTTTGAGACGACCACCACATTCTTCTTGTCATTCAGCAGTTGCAGTATGGGGTGAGCGAAATCGCTGTCGCCGCTCCACAGGCAAAATGTTTGGCACCTCTTAAGAGCATGATCCAGCCGCATGTCGGTTGCTATTTCTACATCAAAATTGCATTTCATCTTCCAACAATCGTGCCAAAGTACACGCGCGCGGACTTCACCTTGCCGGTGGAACCCAGAAGAGTTTTCAGCTTGCGAAGATCCATCGCCCAACCGAGTTGAGCGCAATGCTTCCTGACGTTGGCGAAGTCAATGTAGACGTGTGTATTGCCAACAAACAGACTTCTCAATTCTTCCAGACGCTCCGCCGAGGTCTTGGCCATCTAGATGTTCCTCGCCGCCTTGCTCAGATGGGTATTCCTCCACGGATGGCCTTGTGAGCCCGGCCGGTTGACCTAATTACTGCAGTTTACCAGTTATGGTCACAGCGCGAATCGCCTGCGGCGTTTGACACATCAAATCTTTGCGGCTATCGTTATTTCCGGTTCTCGACGCATGTTCGCATCCTTCTATTAGCGATTCTCGTCCGCCGGGCCATCCGGCGCCGTCTACCGTTTGCTTTCCACTCGGTCATATTTCACCCGAATTCCAGCCCGTATGCGGCTGGCAGGATGCTCCGATGGCTCACATGACGTTGTACGAAAAGCTGCAGCAGATCGAAGTGAAATACGAAGAGCTGAACGCGCAGCTCTCCATGCCCGACGTCCACTCCGATTCCGCGCGCTACCAGAAGCTCGCCAAGATGCACTCCGAGTATTCCGAGATCGTCGAAAAATACCGCGAGTGGAAAATTATCGAGGCCGATCTAAAAGGCGCCAAGCAGCTATTCGCCGAGAGCGACGACGCGGAAATGAAGCAGATGGCGCACGATGAGATGCGCGCGCTGGAGGAACGCATTGGGGTGGTCGAGCAAGCACTGAAGCTGCTGCTGCTGCCCAAGGACCCTAACGACGAAAAAAACGTGATCCTGGAAATTCGCGCCGGCACCGGAGGCGACGAAGCGTCGCTCTTTCGCGGGCGAACTATTCCGGATGTATTCGCGCTACGCCGAATCGCAGGGTTGGCGGGTGGAAGTGCTGGAAAGCTCGGCGTCGTCGATCGGCGGCACCAAGGAAATCGTCGCGGCCATTCAAGGCCAGAAGGTTTATTCCAAGCTGAAATATGAAAGCGGAGTGCACCGCGTGCAGCGCGTCCCGGCCACTGAACAGCAAGGACGCATCCACACCTCTGCGGCTACCGTCGCGGTGCTGCCCGAAGCCGACGAAATCGACATCAAAATAGAAGCCAAGGATTTGCGCATCGACACGTTCTGTTCCTCCGGCCCGGGCGGCCAATCGGTGAACACCACTTACTCCGCGGTTCGCATTACCCACATCCCATCGGGCATGGTGGTTTCGCAGCAGGACGAAAAATCGCAGATCAAGAACCGTGCCAAGGCCATGCGCGTCTTGCGCGCGCGCCTGTACGAAATGGAGCAGGAAAAGCAGCACCAGCTGATCGCTGCCGAGCGCCGCGGGCAGATCAAGACCGGCGACCGCTCGGAAAAAATCCGCACCTACAATTTCCCGCAGAACCGGGTTACCGACCATCGCATCGGCTTGACGCTGCACCAGCTCAGCGACGTGATCGATGGCAAGCTCGGCCAAATGCTCGACCCTTTGGTCACCCATTTCGAATCCGAGCGCCTGAACGAAGAACTCAACGAAAATTAATGCCCGTTTGCGGAGCCGATCCGCTTCATGTCCACGTCCACCGCCTCACCGAAATCGATTCGCGACGCATGGCGCGAGGGCTTGCAGCGTCTGGAGGCGGCCGGCGTTCCGTCGCACGCGCTTTCTACTGAACTCCTGCTGATGCACGTGCTGCAACGCGATCGTGCCTGGCTGTATGCTCACGCGGGCGATGCGCTCGCTCCGGCGGCGTGGCACGAATATTTTGATTTGCTGGATCGCCGAGCGGCTGGAGTGCCAACCCAATACCTCACCGGACACCAGGAATTCTGGGGGCTCGAGTTTGAGGTGACGCCCGCGGTATTGATCCCGCGGCCTGAGACCGAACACGTGGTGGAAGTCGCTCTCGATCGACTGCGCGACCGCAAGAATGGACCGCTGCGCATCGCCGATGTGGGGACGGGTTCAGGCTGCATCGCGGTGGCTCTCGCGCAGGAGTTGCCGCACTCCGAAATTTCCGCCACGGATATTTCCTCCGCCGCTCTGGAAGTAGCTCGCCGCAACGCAACTCGCCACACCGTAGCGGACCGCGTTCACTTCATCGAAGGCGATTTGCTCCAGCCGATTCGATCGTATCTCTCCCCACTGGAATATCTGGACCTGGTGGTCAGCAATCCGCCGTATATCGGGCGCGATGAACAGGCGCAGCTTCCCCGCGAGGTGCGCGACCACGAGCCACACAAAGCGCTGTTTGCCGGCCCTACGGGTGTGGAGTTGTACGGCCGATTGATTGGCGAGGCGGCGGAGGTGCTGGGTGAGAATGGAATTATTGTCATCGAACTGGGACACGGCGCGCTCGAACACGTCCACTCGATCCTCAGCGCAGGCGCGCTATGGACAGAGATCGCCGTTCAGAATGATCTGGCCGGAATCGCTCGCGTCATCTCCGCAGTTCGCGCGCGGCGTGCTACGATTTTATCGGGAAAACCATGAACCCAGCTTCGACCGGCGGCCACCTGCGGGACTGCCGCGCACTCATCTTCGATTTTGACTACACGCTGGCGGATTCCACCAAAGGCGTGCTTGAATGCATCCGCTTCGCTTTTCGGGAGATGAATCTTTCCGAACCCGCCGAAGACGCGATGCGAGCCACGATCGGCTACTCCCTGGCGCAGGCGTTCACGCAGCTGACCGGGAAAACCGATCCGGCCCGGCAACAGGACTACCGGCGTTTGTTCCTTCAGCGCGCCGGCGAAGTGATCGTTGGGCTCACTACTCTCTACGACTGCACCGCACCAGCTCTGCACATCCTGCGCTCCGCAGACTTGCACCTGGCGATTGCGTCCACCAAGACTCGCGGCCACATCGAAGGAATTCTGGCGCACAACGGTTTGAGCGATTGCTTTGAGGTGATCGTCGGCGGCAACGACGTGACGCTGCAAAAGCCCGAACCTGAGGCCCTGGAATTGGCGCGCATGCGTCTGGGGACTAGCGCGGCGGAAACAATTTACGTCGGAGACAGCATCGTGGACGCCGAAGCTGCATTTCGAGCGGGTCTCCGATTCATCGCGGTGCTCACCGGGACGACCAAGCGCGAAGAGTTCGGCGCATTTCCATCGCTGTTGATTCTGGAAAGCGTCGCGGAGCTTCCTCGATACTGGTAGTTCCGGTTGGTGCGCTAACCGGCAGACTTTATTTTCCGCAGCGACTCAATATACGGCGCGCGAGCCACTCCCCGTTCCGTAATGATCGCGGCGATGAACCTCGCAGGCGTCACATCAAATGCAGGATGGGCGGCGTGTACATCCGGCGCCGTGCGCACGCCGGCGATGTGGGTCACTTCGATGGCGGGGCGCTCCTCGATGGGGATCTGTTCGCCCGAGGCGATCTCGATATCCACGGTAGAAACCGGCGCAGCGACATAAAAAGGAATATTGTGCTCGCGCGCCAGCACCGCCATCGGATAAGTTCCGATCTTGTTGGCGGTGTCGCCGTTAGCCGCGATGCGGTCGGCGCCCACCACCACCGCGCCCACTTTGCCGGTCTTCAGAAAGTGTCCAACCATGTTGTCGGTGATCAGCGTGAGCGGAATTCCGTCCTGGTGCAGCTCCCACGCGGTGAGCCGCGCGCCCTGCAGGTATGGACGCGTTTCCGGCACCAGCACTTCGATTTGCCGCCCCAGCTCGACGGCTACGCGAATCACCCCGAGCGCCGTGCCGATGCCTCCCGTGGCCAAGCCCCCCGCGTTGCACTGGGTCATCACCCGGCCTTGTTGCGGCATCAGCACCGCGCCGAGCTCGCCAATCCTGCGATCCGCTGCGCGCCGCTCTTCGTGGACTTTCTTCGCTTCGGCCACCATGGCGGCGGCGATCGTTGATAGCTGCTCCGCCGCCCCATTGCCGCGCGCCGCGGCGCGGAGAGTTTCGAACTTTCGCTGGAATCGCTCGATCGCCCAAAACAGATCCACGGCGGTGGGCCGGGTGCGCGCGAAGGTTTCGCAGATGATCTGGAATTCCGGCGCCAATTCATCCACGCTGGTAGCCGCCGACTTTTGCACTCCTAAAGCGATACCCATCGCGGCGGCGACCCCGATGGCCGGCGCCCCGCGTATTTCCATCTCATGGATGGCGCGAGCCACTTCGCGGTAATCGGTGTAGGTGTGATAGACGATCTCGGTGGGTAATTTTCGCTGATCGAGCATCAGCACACCTTTTTCTGTCCACTCAATGGGTTCGACGTGGGACACGCAATTGGCTCCTGGTAGTAAACAAGATTGGGAATCGAAATTTTAGCGCAAAGTGACGCGATTGCAGCGCAGAACGCGGGGCATCTTTTAAATTTAATGGCCGAGCGGCAACGCCCGGTAGCCCAGCGGCGAGAGCAAGAATCCCAGCGCCATGAAAGAATTGTAGCCGAGATGCAGCAGATAGCCGGCCACCACGCTCCGGCTCATCGCACGCGCATAGGTGAAGACAATCCCGACCATCACCAGCATCGCGATCTGCACCCAGCCTCCCCATAGCTGTTGAGCGTGTAGCAGCCCGAACAGCGTGCCGGTGAGCAAGACTCCCAATCCCATTCCAAACGTGCGCGCCACCACCGGGTAAATGTAGCCACGAAAAATGGTCTCCTCAATTACCGGCGCCACCAGCACCGCGAGCGCGATGAAGAATAGCGACGAGCGGCGATCCTGAAACATCTCCTGAATCGGCAATTCCCGGTGATTGCCGTAGGTATCTGAAATTACCGAAACCAGGAAGCACAGCAGCCCGCCGCCCAGGATGTACGCCAAGTACGCCACGCCCTTGGGTACCTGCCCGGTTTCCAACGGCCGCCAACCGGCGGTGCGCCAAAACGGGAGGTGACGAGAAATCGCCACACTAAACCACAGATATCCCAGCACGCACGCGAAAACTCCCACCTGCGTAACCAAAATCCATAGCGACCGCTCCATCCCAGAATTCTGCAACTGCGATTGCGTTACCCCCCTGGCAAAGAACGCCATGGAGACGAGCATGCCCGCGAGGACGGTAGACCCAATCGCAACCACCAATAGCATGATCAGATCGAGCCATCCCCACGGCGTGTGAAAGTTTTCTCCGTCCGCCGGACCGCCGGCGAAAGTTGCCGGTTGCGGGAGCGGATCGAATTCTCCGCCCGACTGGATCGATGGGATAGGAGATTCAGCGGTGGCTACGAAGTCGGGTTGGTGCTCCACGCGCGGTGCGCCCGACGCGATAGAATCGTCGCGACTCTCGTCCGGGAGCGGGTTGGCAGGATCGATTTCGGGGTTGCTCATGGATTGTCTACGCGGTAAGGCATCTCGCACTCATCTCGTGATGGTCCAGAGCAATGTAACGGCACGGCGTCTGCCGCGCAAGGGTGTCAGGGGATAGCCTGCCGGGACGCCGGGGAGGGCCGCACCTAGGCCGGACGGGCGATGCTAGCTCCGTTGAGCGCCAGGGCCAATACCTGGCCGGTGTACGATTTCTTGTTTCGCGCGATTTGCTCGGGGCTCCCTTGGGCCACGATTCGCCCGCCGCCATCGCCGCCTTCCGGGCCCAGATCGATAATCCAGTCGGCTTGCTTCATGACGTCGAGGTGATGCTCGATGATCACCACGGTGTTCCCGAGGTCCACCAGGCGATTCAAGACGTCCATCAGCTTCTTCACATCGTCGAAGTGCAGGCCGGTAGTCGGCTCATCCAAAATGTAAATGGTCCGCCCGGTCTGGCGCTTGGAGAGTTCCTTGGCTAGCTTGGTGCGCTGCGCTTCGCCGCCCGAAAGCGTAGTGGCGGATTGCCCCAATTGCAAGTAACCCAGTCCCACGTCGACCAGCGTCTGCAGCTTTTGCTGGATCGCCGGGACGTTCTCGAAAACCGGCAGCGCGTCCACGATCGGCAAGTTCAGTAAATCGGAAATCGACAGACCTTTGAAATGCACCATGAGTGTTTCCGCGTTATAGCGTTTCCCGCGGCAAACTTCGCACGTAACGAAAACGTCCGGCAGGAAATTCATTTCGATCCGGCGCAATCCGTCGCCCTGGCAGGCTTCGCATCTCCCGCCCTTCACATTGAAACTGAAACGTCCCGGCCGGTAACCGCGCTCGCGCGCCTCGGGCAGCATCGCGTACAGCTCGCGAATCGGTGCAAACACGCCCGAGTAGGTCGCCGGATTGGATCGCGGAGTGCGTCCAATCGGCGCCTGATCGATTTGAATTACCTTATCGATGAATTCGAGGCCGGTGATGGCGCGATGCGTCCCGGGCTTCTCTGCCGAGTCGTAGAGTTCCTGTGCCAGGGCGCGATACAAAATGTCGTTCACTAGCGTCGATTTTCCGGACCCGGAAACCCCGGTGACCACCGTAAGCATCCCCAAAGGAAAACTGACGTCCACGTTTTTTAGGTTGTTGGCGGTTGCGCCGACCACCGCCACCGCTTTCCCGTTGGCGCTGCGGCGCGTCTTGGGGACGGGAATGGTCACGGTGCCGGCCAGGTATTGGCCGGTGAGCGACGCGGGATTGGCGGCCACCTGCGACGGGCTTCCCGCGGCCACCAGGTACCCACCCAATTTGCCAGCACCCGGGCCCAGGTCGACCACATAGTCCGCTCGGCGAATGGTTTCTTCGTCGTGCTCTACCACCAGCACGGTGTTGCCGAGGTCGCGCAGCGTTGCCAGCGTGCCGAGCAGCCGGCCGTTGTCGCGCGCGTGCAAACCGATCGATGGCTCATCTAGTACGTACAGCACCCCGCGCAGACGCGATCCGATTTGTGTAGCCAGCCGAATTCTTTGCGCCTCGCCGCCGGAAAGGGTGGCCGCGGAACGATCCAGGGTCAGGTAACCCAGGCCCACGTTCAGCAGGAAGTCCAGCCGCTCGGCCACTTCTTGCAGCGGGCGTTCCGCAATTTTTCGCTGACGCGGATTCAGCTTTTGCAGAGTCTGCTCGGCGGACGCTCGAGCCTTGTCCAAAGGCAGCGCCGTGAAATCCGCGATCGACAGCCCTCCCACCTTCACCGCCAGGCTTTCCGGGCGCAGCCGGCGCGTCTGGCAGGTCTTGCACGGCACCGGAGACATGTACTGGGTGAGCCATTCCCGGTAGCTGTCGGAAGAGGTTTCCTCGAGGTTGGACTCCAGAAATTCGATGACGCCCTGAAACTCCAGGGTCTTGACGCTTTTTCCGTTGGCGTGATTTCCGTACAGAATTAGGTTCTGCGTTTTCCGCGGCAATTGATCGAACGGCAGGCTCACATCGAAACCGTGCGCCGCGCCGGCAAGCTTGATGGTGCGCTGCAGATTCGACGACCCGCCTCCCGGTCCCAAGCCGCCTTCGAATAGCGGCTTCGATCGATCGACGATTATCTTCGCCGGATCGAAATCGTACTTCGATCCCAGTCCATTACAATCCGGGCAGGCGCCGAACGGGGAATTAAAGCTGAACGAACGCGGTTCGAGCTGCGGCACCGATATTCCGCAGTCCGGGCAGGCCAGCTTTTCCGAAAACACCAGCTCGTCTCCACCCACCACCGCCACCGTTACCAGCCCGTCGGTCAGCTTCAGTGCGGTTTCGATCGATTGTTCCAGCCGGGTGGAGATTCCACTCTTCAGCAACAGGCGATCGACCACGATTTCGATGGTGTGATTCTTGCGTCGATCCAGTGGGATGGGCTCGTCGATGTTCACCAGCTCGCCGTCGATGCGCGCACGAAGGAACCCCTGCTTGGCGTATTTCTCGAGGTCTTTCTTATATTCACCTTTGCGGCCGCGGACCACTGGCGCGAGCACCATCACCCGGTCGTCCGGCCGCAGGCCCAGCACTGCCTGCACGATTTGCTCGGTGGACTGGCGCTGGATGGGCTTGCCGCAATTGGGACAGTGCGGCGTGCCAATGGAGGTGTAGATCACCCGAAGGTAATCGTAAATTTCGGTGATGGTCCCTACTGTCGAGCGCGGCGAACGGGTGGTGGTCTTCTGTTCGATGGCGATCGAGGGGGAGAGCCCCTCCACCGAATCGACGTCCGGGCGCTCCATCTGATCGAGGAATTGCCGCGCGTACGCCGACAGCGATTCGACGTATCGCCGCTGCCCTTCGGCGTAAAGGGTATCGAAGGCCAGCGACGACTTTCCAGAACCCGATAGTCCCGTAACCACGGTCAGGGAGTTTCGCGGGATTTCCAGGTCGATATTCTTCAGATTGTGTTGCCGGGCCCCCCGGACAACAATTTTCTTCAGGCTCATCGGTTCCCGGGCCGTCCGGCACGTCTATGCCGGCAGGCAGAAAAATTCGCGTGCAGTGTAACTTTCCAGCGTAGCAAGGCCCTTCCGGTGGGTCAAGCGGACATCGCCACCGTCGCGAGCTGAGGCGTGGCGCGTTCGCATGAGATGTAGGACCAGCGCCGCCGGCGCGGCGTGCGTTACGCATCGTTTCGCGAGAGCTCTTGGGTTGGCGGGTGAGCCACGGCGAAGGGCGATGTCTGAATCGCTGGGGAAGTTGCCTTACCTGGGCAATTAACACGGACGGTAACATCGCGGCGAGTCTTTGGCGGCGAGTTCCGATTCGGGAATTCTTCGCCAAATTCGCCGTCTCACGGCATTTTTACTGGCTGCATTTCTTTTTTACCGTCACGCCAAAAAACAAGTCGTTGTATTTCATCAATTTGGTTTTGGTTTACCACGTGCAACGTAAAGTTGAGTCGGGGGAAAGGAAGCCGAGGATCCCTTCGGGGATTGAGGGCTGGGCCGGCTCCTTCCCCCCGCTTTTTTTGTTTCTGTGGTCCCCGCAGTTCACGGCTTCCCTCTCGTTTTTCCCATTTTGGTACTGGGAGCCGCCACCCATTTCGACCTTGTTTGCTCTCCGGCTTGCAAAGTTCTGCATTCCCCATTAATCTTTTCGGACGCGATCGTTCGCGCTCGATTTTGGCTGACCTTTTTCCAGCCAGTCCGGCGCTGCGAAAAGTCCTCGGTCCCAAGAGCCCTGGGCGCGCTTCTAGAAACAGCTCCCTTGCTTGGGGCGTGGTCCAATTGGTAGGACACCTCACTGTTAATGAGGACGGTGGTGGTTCGAGTCCACCCGCCCCAGCCAACTTAATTCCGCTGAGAGATTGATACACTCGCCGGCATGGCCTTCGACTTTCAAGTGCTACACACCGATCCCACCGGCGCCCGCCTGGGACAGCTCTCCACACCCCACGGGGTGATCGAGACGCCCGCATTTATGCCCGTGGGCACCGCCGCGACGGTGAAGAGCGTGCCCCAGCCGACGCTGGAAGAGATCGGCGTACAAATCCTGCTGTCCAATACCTACCATCTCTACCTCCGGCCCGGACATGAGCTAATCCGTGAGATGGGCGGGCTGCACTCGTTCATGGCTTGGCCGCATCCGATCTTGACGGACTCGGGCGGCTTTCAGGTTTTCAGCCTCTCCGATCTGCGCAAGGTCACCGACGAGGGCGTGACGTTTCGCTCGCACCTGGACGGGTCGCTCCATTTTTTCTCGCCGGAAAAAGCGTTGGAGGTAGAAATCGCGCTGGGTGCCGACATCGTCATGGTGCTCGATGAATGCATCGAGGCTCCCGCAGATTTGGAGACCACCCGCGCGGCCGCAACGCGCACGCTGGACTGGGCTCGGCGCTCGCGCCGTTTTTTCGACGAGCACGGTGATCGCCAGAAGCAAATGCTCTTCGGGATCGTGCAAGGGGGCACCCATGCCGCGCTGCGCCGCGAAAACGCTGATGCCCTGGTGGAGCTGGATTTCCCCGGCTATGCGGTGGGAGGCCTGGCCGTGGGCGAGCCGCACGAGAGCACCTGCGCCATGACCGCGGAGGCGGCCGCACGGCTTCCGGCGGATCGTCCGCGCTACCTGATGGGAGTGGGCATGCCTGAGCAGATCGTCGATTACGTGATGCGCGGCATCGACATGATGGACTGCGTGCTGCCCACCCGCAGTGCGCGCCATGGATGCCTATTCACGTCGGAAGGCAAGCTGCTGATCAAGAACGCGCGGTACGCCAAGGATCCACGGCCGATCGATCCTGCTTGCGGATGCGCGGTTTGCGCCCGCTACTCGCGCGCGTATCTACGGCACCTATACGCTTGCAACGAATCGCTGGCGGCCATCCTGAACTCCCACCACAACATTTACTTTTACCTTGACATCATGGCCCAAATTCGTAAGGCTATCCGTTTTGGGACGCTTGAAAAGTTTGCTCAGGACCTCCAGGCTCGCCTAGCGAATAAGCTTTCCTCAACAGGCGTTTGATTTAATCGTGGCGTAGCTGTATCTTTCACGGGCTAGTTTTTTCGGGGTCCGCCGGGGCAGGCGGGGCCGAAAGGCGAGCTCGGGCGAACCCAGGTAGCGAAAGGCGAAACGAACGTGGCAGTTCTTATGATTTTTACGGGTTCCAATGCGGGACTGTCTTTGTTGGCTCAAACACAGTCGCAGCCGAGCGGCTTCATCACCTTCCTTCCGCTGGTTCTGATCATGGTGGTATTTTATTTTTTGATGATCCTTCCGGCGCAGCGCCGTCAGAAAAAAACGGCCCAGATGATCCAGGAACTGAAGAACGGCGACAAGGTGATCACCAACGGCGGGATCTATGGAACGATCGTGGGACTTGAAAACGATACGATCCAGTTGCGCATCGCCGAGCAGGTAAAGATCAGGATGTCCCGCAGCGCGATTATCGGGATGCAACCCGACGCGCCGAAGGAGAATTAGCACCCTCGCATGACCTCCCAGCTCAAGTGGAAGTTCATCATCATCTTCACCGTCGTTTTGGTGTGTCTCTACGGCATGTTTGGCCGGCCTGAACTCCCCACCTCCGGCACCGCGCTCAAACAGAATTTCATCAGCAACATTAAGCTGGGCCTGGACCTGCGCGGCGGAAGCCACCTGGTGTTGCAGGTACAGGTGCAGGAAGCGGTTGGCATGCGCTGCGATCAGGCGATCGATTCGCTGGCCAAGCAGCTGCGTGAAAAAAATGTCAACGTCGGGGAAATTAGCCGTGTGGACGATACCCACATTCTAGTGCACGAGGTCGCCCCGGCGACCTCTACCAATTTCCGCGATATCGTCAACAACCAATTCGGCGAATGGAGCTCGTCGGCTGCGGCTGGCGAGGCCAACGGCGAGTTGCTCACCTTGAAGCCGTCGGTAATTTCCGAACTGCGTCAGCAGACCATGGACCAGGCGCTGGAAACGATCAACCGCCGCATCAACGCTTTGGGCTTGAGCGAACCGACCATCGCATTTACCGGCCGCTCCGACGACGAAATTCTCGTGCAGCTTCCCGGCGAAGGCGACCCAACACGCGCCAAAGAAGTGATCCAAGCGGGCGGCCAATTGGAGTTGCAGCGCGTCGCCGACGAGCGCACCTACACTTCCGAAGCCGAGGCCCTTTCCAGCCACGGCGGCGTGCTTCCGGCCGGAACCATGCTGGTGCAAGGCCGCGCCGAGAACACCGCGCCGAATGCGCCTGCCACCACCGTTTGGTACATTCTCGATCGCATTCCCATCGTTACCGGGCAGGATTTGCGCAACACCACCACCGGCCCGAATCCCGAGCGCCCCGGGTCCTATCAAGTGAACTTCACGCTTTCTACCGTCGCCGCTGAGCGCTTTGGACCTTTCACCGAGGCGCAGTCACGGCTACCCGTCAAAGGCCGTATGGCCATTGTCCTCGACCACCAGGTATATTCCGCCCCGGAGATCGAAGGCCGCATTGACGATACCGGTCGAATCGAGGGCAATTTCAGCCAGGAGACGGCCAACGATTTGAGCCTGGTGCTGAGAGCCGGCGCGCTGCCCGCCTCGATCAAGTACTTGGAGGAAGACACCGTCGGACCGTCGCTGGGTGCGGATTCGATCCGCGAAGGCGTCCGCGCCTCGATCGGCAGCCTGATCGTGGTGATGATTTTCCTGGTGATTTACTACCGGCTGAGCGGAATCAACGCGGTGGTCGCGCTGATTCTGAACTTGCTCATTCTGGTTGCGTTTATGGCCATGTCCGGCGCCGTGCTCACCCTGCCTGGCATCGCCGGCGTGGTCCTGACCATCGGTATGGGCGTGGATTCGAACGTACTAGTATTTGAGAGAATTAGAGAGGAACTTCGCAACGGTAAGGCTAATGTATCCGCGGTGGAGGTGGGCTTCGACCGTGCGTTTCTGACCATCATCGATACGCACATAACGACACTGGTGTCGGCTGCCTTCCTGTTCCTGTTTGGTTCGGGGCCGGTTAAGGGGTTCGCGATCACCCTCGTCATCGGTTTGCTGGCGAACTTGTTTACGTCGATTTACGTTTCGAGGGCCATTTTCGATTGGCATCTGTCCCGAATGCAGCGGCAGTCGGAACTGAGCATCTAGCACCTCGGATTCGGCGCTAGGGCTAACAAGAAATAGGGAACTATCGCATTCCATTTGGTGTCTAATACAGCGGGGTCGCTCTAAACATGGAATTCTTCCGTAACGTAAACGTCGACTGGATGGGCAAGGCCAAGTACTTTGTGGCCCTTTCACTGGTCCTGTTGATCGGTGGTTGGATTTCGATATTCGCCCACGGCGGTCTGCAATATGGCATCGATTTCCGTGGCGGCACCCTGGTTTACGTGCGCTTTGCGGGTCCAGCCCCTGTCGACCAAATCCGCAAGGCCCTGTCCGAAGCCGGTTTACAGAACACCTCCATTCAGGGCATCAGTGGTGTTGCCAACCCGAATTCCAAGAACGACGTGGTGATCGGCTTGGAGCGGAAAGGGCAAGCCGATGACGCCGCTCTAGATTCCGGCAAGCAAGCCATTCTCGGCGCGCTGAGGAAGACGTTCGGAACTGACACCAGCGGCAAGCCGGATTTTAACTCTGCCTCAAACTCCCAGGTCGCCGGGTACCTGACGCAGCATGATCCTCTGGTGCTTGGCCCGACAGCGGGTGATCGCTACACGCAGCTAGCGCAGAAGTTAGTCGCC
This sequence comes from uncultured Acidobacteriota bacterium, assembly GCA_963725655.1. GTDB lineage: Bacteria > Acidobacteriota > Terriglobia > Acidiferrales > UBA7541 > CAVRXT01. The sequence continues at coordinate 1,012,167 of CAVRYY010000003.1, forward strand.
GGCCGTGATGCGGACCACAGCGGTATCGTCACCAACTTCCAGCAGCTTGCCAACGTCGACGGCGCCACCCCGGCGGTAATCGCCAGCCTCCAGAGCGGGTACTCGCTAGGCACCTTTGCGATTCGCAGCGCCGAGATTGTGGGGCCCAAGGTGGGCGCTCAATTGCGACACCAGGCTATCTTCGCAACTCTCTATGCCTTGGCGGGCATGTTGATATATATTGCGTTCCGCTTCGAGTGGGTGTTTGGCGCGGCCGCGGTAATCGCCGTATTCCACGACGTGTTGATCACCCTGGGGCTGTTTTCCGTGTTTCACTATGAAATCTCACTCACAGTTATCGCTGCCCTACTTACACTTGTGGGATATTCGATGAACGACACGATCGTCATTTTCGATCGCGTGCGGGAGAATTCGCGCCTGATGCGCCGCGAACCGCTTCCCGAGATCGTGAATCGGGCCATCAATCAGACATTGTCGCGGACCATTCTGACCAGCGGCCTCACCTTCCTGACCGTGCTAGTTCTATACCTAATGGGAGGCGAGGTCCTACGCAGTTTCTCTTTTGCTATGGTGGTAGGAGTTGTGATAGGAACATACTCCAGTTTTGGGATCGCAGCGCCGATCGTCGTCGCCTGGCACAAGTTTCATCCCAACGCCGGAGCCGCAGGTGCCACGCCGGGTAGAAACCTGGCGACTGCAAGGAGGTAATCATGTTTGATGAACTGGTGGATTCAGGCGAGAAAAAGAGAACGAATAAGCCGTGGACGGTAGTTCTCTCCGCCATAATTCAAACGGTGATCTTGGGCATTCTTGTGTTGATCCCTTTGATCTATACGGAAGCGCTGCCCAAGAGTCTGATCACCACATTCCTGGTCGCGCCGGCACCGCCGCCGCCTCCTCCGCCTCCGGCCCAAGCTATTGTGAAGATCGTTAAGCCGCAAGTGCACCTGCTGCACAACGGCCAATTGACCACTCCCACGTCCATCCCCAAGAAAGTCATGATCATCAAGGAAGAAGCGGAACCGCCAGACATGGGCGCCGTAGGAGTTGTGGGCGGCGTGCCGGGTGGCATGGCCGGTGGATCTGTGGGCGGCGTGCTGGGCGGAATCATCGGTGGAGCGGGAAGTGGACCGCCCCCTCCGCCGCCGAAGTCGAACAAGCCGCTGCGAGTGGGCGGAAACGTGATGGACGCGAAGAAGACCCGCAATGTGCTGCCGGTCTATCCGCAGATCGCTAAGACCGCGCACATCCAGGGCACCGTGATGTTGCATGCCATCATCGACAAGGATGGCTCGATCCAGGAGTTGCAATATCTTTCCGGGCCGCCGCTGCTGATGCGCGCCGCCATGGACGCGGTGCGCCAGTGGAGGTACTCGCCGACGCTGCTGAACGGCGAAGCCGTGCCGGTCGAAACGCAGATTCAAGTCATCTTCTCGTTGGGTGGCTAGACAAACGATTACTGCTGTTCTTGAGGAGTGGACGCGATGTTAGCCAACATTCTGCTGTCAGGAACAGAGCTTTAGCTGGGATCTCATGGGCATGTGGCACGCCATGGGTATCCCGGGGAAGGGCGCCGTCATCGCCCTGTTGGTGATGGCGGCATGGTCGATCCGATACACGATTGACCGCGCATTGAAGTTCAGTGCGGCACGCAAGTAACCCGCGTTTTGGGCGGCTAGTAAGAATCGATTGCCCCCCGTTTTGGATGGCGCGGAAAAATTTTTTACGAGCGACGTCGGTGGAATTTATCTGCCGACTTGAGTAGCAACGAATCTAGGAGGAGTGAACTCTATGTTAGCCAGCATTCTGCTGTTTCAGGAACAGAGCACGAGCTGGGACCTGGTGAGCATGTGGCACACCATGGGTATCCCAGCGAAGGGCGTCGTCATCATTCTGTTCGTGATGTCGGCGTGGTCGGTAGGCATCATGATCGACCGCGCACTGATGTACAGTGCAGCCCGCAAGCAATCCCGCGTTTTCGTTCAGCAAGTCGCGGGAGCGCTGAAGGACAACAAGCTCGATGAAGCCATCTCGATCGCCGAGCGCAACAAGAAGAGCCATATCGCCAAGGTTGTCGCCACCGGACTTTCCGAGTTCCAGGCGGCTTCCGCTCAAGTGCCTGACGAAGAAGTGATCGAAGCGGCCAAGCGCGGCTTGGAGCGCTCGGTAGCGATCGTTCACGCTGAAATGAAGCGCGGCCTTTCCGGTCTGGCGACCATCGGTTCAACGGCGCCATTCGTCGGATTGTTCGGCACGGTAATGGGCATCATCAACGCGTTCAAGGGCATTTCCACCCAGAAGGCAACCGGGCTGTCCGCGGTCGCCGGCGGTATTTCGGAAGCCTTGGTGACCACCGCACTCGGTCTGCTGGTAGCGGTACCTGCGGTATGGACGTTTAACTACTTCACGAACAAAGTCGAAGCATTCGACGTCGAGATGGACAACTCCTCCATGGAGCTGATCAACTACTTCATCACGCGCCGAGGGAAGAAGTAACGTCATGGGCTACAAGCCAAAAGCACCTCCAGTAATGGCTACACCCAACGTGATTCCCATGGCGGACATCATGCTGGTGCTGTTGATCATCTTCATGGTTGTGACGCCGATGTTGCAGAAGGGCGTCTCCGTCGATATGGCCAAGGTGGATAATCCGCAGGATATGCAGGATGCGGATAAGGACGATGCGGTCCTGCTCGTCGTCACTCGTGACGAGACCGTCTACCTGGGGAAAGATAAGGTCCAACTCGACGAAATAACCAACAAGGTGAAGGACCTGATCGCCAACCGCATCGACAAGACCGTCTTCGTGCGCAGCGATGCGCGCGCCAAGTACGGCCAGGTCGTCAAGGTGGTGGATGAGGTTCGCGCTGCGGGCGTCGACAATCTGGGCTTGTTGACCGAAAAAGTGCAAAAGACCAACGCTCCCCCGCCACCTCCTCCGGCGGGTGGGCAGTAGGTCGTTGCACGGTCCATGCTCGGTAGTTGATTTTGCCAAGGCGTAACACAGCAAGCCCATCGCGTTGGTGATGGGCTTCGGTGACCGGGCGAGCGATTCGCTAGTCCCGGAAAGGCCGGACGCGGGATAATCCGGCCATCACGGTCATAATATCGGCGGCCAGATTCACGCCGTCGCAAGGAGTACTTCCATGGGAATGTCAGTTGGCGGGTCCAAAGGGGCGATGGCGGAGATGAACGTTGTGCCGCTCATCGACATTTTGTTGGTGCTGATCATCATCTTCATGGTCATCACCCCGACTACTCCGAAAGGTCTCGACGCCATCGTGCCGCAGCCCACGCCGCCGAACCAGAAGGAAAATCAGGACATCCTCGCGAAAACCATCGTGGTACAGGTGACCGCGGGCGGAAAGGTTCTGATCAACCAGGACGAGACGTCTTGGGATCAGTTGGGTCCGCGGCTGGAAGACGTGTTCAAGCAGCGAGCCGATAAGATCGCCTTCGTCAAGGGCGATGACGCAGTGGAATTCATGGACGTGGCTAAAGCGATTGATATCATGCGCGGCGCCGGGATCGATAAAGTAGGCTTGATCACGGCAAAAGTGGAAGCCGGCCAGTAGCTAAGCCGCGCGAAAGGCGTCGCTCTCCGCTGGGCGACGCAACTGTGGCGGGCGGTATCGGCAAAGCCGAGCCGGAAAACTGCCGCATATCAAGGAGACTCGGGATGAAGCGCAAGTCCCATATTTGCCTTTCTTTAGTCGTAGTGATGGCAGGGCTCGTGGTGGGAGTCGGCTGCGATCGTTTGAAAGCACGCGACCTGCTCAACAAGGGCGTCACCGCATACAAAGCCGGCGACTTCGACATCGCCATTGAGGACTTCAAGCAGGCCAAGTCCCTCGATCCGGCCTTGACCAACGCGCGCCTGTATCTCGCCACCGCTTACTCCGGACGCTACATTCCCGGAGCTCCGTCCGACGAGAATGTGCGCCAAGGCCAGCAAGCCATCGAAGAATACAAAGAGGTGCTCGCCAACGATCCCAATAACCTCACTGCGATTGACGGCATTGGCGCCATCATCTACAACATGGCCGGCGGCCCGCCCATCGACTTGGCGAAGTTCGCGGAAGCCAAGTCTTATCAGCAAAAACATATCTCCATCCATCCTGACGATCCCGAACCTTACTATTGGATCGGCGTGATCGACTGGGCCATGGCCTATCGCACCAACAAGGATCTCCGTGCTTCTTCGAACCTGAAGTCCATCAAGAAGCAAATTGGCGAGAACGATTCCATGCCTCCGGCCCTGGCCACCGATTTTGCCGCCAAAGAAGGCGTCCACGATTGACGAAGGCATCTCGAACCTGAAGATGGCCATCGATCGGCGCCCGGACTATGACGACGCTATGGCCTATCTGAACCTGATGTATCGCCAGAAGGCGGACACCGAAACCACGCCCCAAGCTCGCGACGCCGACATTAAGATGGCCGATGACCTGATTGAGAAGGTCAAGGCCATCAAGCAGCATCGCTTGGATAATCCTCCTCCGTCTCCGACGAGCTAATCCTCGCGCCTCACGGCGATCAACATTTTCTTCCTCGGCCGGAACCTTCGGGTTCCGGCCGTTGTTCTTTTGGCACCTTTCTGGCTGGGATGTTCATCTCCGGCCGGTTCGGATTAGAATAGGAGCACGATGGAACCGGCGAGTAATTCGGCTATCACGCTGGCCGCTCGACGCAACATCGATTTGCGGTTCGTCGAGCTGATGGATAAGTTGCGCAAGAACCGCCCGGGGGACGACATCGATTTACTCCGGCGGGCGTACGATTTTGCCGCCAAAGAGCACCACGATCAGACTCGCCTCTCCGGCGAACCCTACCTTTCGCACCCCCTGGAAGTCGCGCACGTGCTGGCGGACATGAAGCTGGACTCCACCACCTTGGCGGCCGCACTCCTCCACGATGTGGTGGAAGATACCAAGGTCTCCTCGGCAGGCATCGCCAGCGCCTTTGGTCCCGATGTGGCCCGGTTGGTCGAAGGCACTACCAAAATCAGCCGGCTCGATTTGCTGGCGCCCGAAGCGCGGCAGGCGGAAAACGTTCGCAAGATGCTCCTGGCGATGGTGGACGATGTCCGCGTAGTAATGCTCAAGCTCGCCGACCGTCTGCACAACATGCGTACCCTGGAGTTCCTTCCGGCTGACCGCCAGCAGCGCATTGCTCGTGAGACCCAGGATATCTATGCTCCCGTGGCCAACCGCCTAGGAATGGGGTTGATTCGCGGCGAGCTAGAAGACCTGGCATTTCGTTATCTGGAGCCGGTCGCCTATCTGGAACTGCAGAAGAAAGTCGCCTCGAAGCAGAAGGTCCACGAAAAATTCATCACCGAAGTGCAGGACGTCATCCGCGGCAAGATGGTGGAGAACGGGATTCCTGCGGAAGTAGTAGGCCGCACCAAGCGGCTCTATTCGCTGCATGAAAAGATCTCCAAGCAACAGAGGGCCCTGGACCAGGTATACGACCTGCTGGCGCTGCGCGTCATCACCGATACCGTCAAAAACTGTTACGCCGCCCTCGGCGTTATCCACCAGATCTGGCCTCCGGTTCCCGGGCGATTCAAAGACTACATTGCCATGCCTCGCCCCAACCTCTATCAGTCGCTGCACACTACCGTGATTCACTCCGGCCAGGCCTTCGAGGTGCAGATTCGTACCCAGGACATGCACCGCGTCGCCGAGCAGGGCGTGGCCGCGCACTGGCGTTACAAGGATGGCCGCGAGCGGGCCGGCGCCGACGATCTGCGAGTGGTCTGGATGCGCCAGCTGATCGAATGGGTGCAGGACATGGAAGAGCCCAGCGAATTTCTTTCCACTCTGCGTGTGGACCTGTATCCGGAAGAGGTCTACACGTTTTCTCCCAAGGGCCGGGTGGTGGTTCTCCCGCGCGGTTCTACTCCCGTTGATTTCGCCTACGAGATTCACACCGAGGTCGGGCACCAGTGCATCGGCGCAAAAGTAAACCGGCAAATGGTGCCGTTGCGGCACGTCCTGGCCAACGGTGATGTGGTGGAAATTCTGTCGCAGAAGGGCCACCCGCCGAGCCGGGACTGGCTCACCTTCGTTCACACCTCCAAGGCGCGCAGCAAAATTCGGCAGTGGATCAATCTGCACGAACGCGAGGAAGCCACCGACGTTGGCCGGCGATTGCTGGAACGCGAAGCGCGAAGCTGCGGCGTCAGCATCAAGAAGATCACCCCCGAGGATTGGGCGCGAGTGGCTTCGGAATACGGCTGCGGCCGCGCCGAAGACCTGTACGCCGATTTAGGGTACGGGAAGTGGTCGGCGCGACAGGTGCTGGCCAAGGCCGCCAAAGCGCCGTTGAGCGATCAGCCCGAGGAAAAGTCTCCCAAGCTCGTTTCGACCATGAAGCGCGTGCTCGGAATGGACGAAGGGAACATCATCGTGCGCGGCTACGACGGCCTGATGGTCCATCGTTCCAAGTGTTGCAATCCGATCCCCGGCGACGAAATCATTGGTTACGTCACCCGCGGCCGCGGCGTGGCCGTTCATAGTAAGTCCTGTCCCAACGTCCAAAAATTGCTGTATGAGGCCGAGCGCCGCATCCCTGTGGAATGGGGCGGATCGCATGCCGCTACTTTCCCGGTGCATTTGCGACTCCGCACCGAAGATCGTACCGGCATGCTGGCAGCGATCACCGGTGTGATCAGCGATGCGGGCGCGAACATCCGGTCGTTTGAAAGCATCGGCGAGGGAACACGCGTGCGGATCGAAGTATCCTTGGACGTCCAGGATCGCAAGCAACTCGAGCGCATTCTGGTACAACTCAAGAAGATCTCAGGAATTTTTGACATTGAACGCGCCTACAACGTCTAAAACACCAAGCCGTGCGCCGCTCGGCGCGAACGGCACCGCCAACAGCTTCCGCGCCCGATCCCTTCGATCGGCGAGGCTTGGGTTCCGCAGTCGAGTCCTCTGCGTCGTGGCGATCGCCGCAGTCTTCGCCGGCGGCTGTCAGAAGCTGCACCGCGTGGACACTACCCCGCTCGATCGAGCGGGAATGTCGTACAGCGCCATTCAAGATCTAAAAAAACTGGGTTTGACCGACGCGGAGGTGTCGAGCGTCGCCAACGCGAAGATGGACGGCATCTCCGACCCCACTTGCGTCGAGTTGGTCCGCATCGCGCACAGCCACCAGCAGCCCTACAATTCCACCGAAATGGTTGCGGGTCTGCAGCAGGCGGGAATGAGCGAACCCAGCATCCTTGAACTGGCGCGCATGAACCAGTTGGGTGTGGCGGCCGGCGAATTGCAGGCCATTCGTTTGCTCGGCCTGTCCGATGGCGTGGTGTTGGAAATTGCCAAAGCCCACGCCGAGGGCAAGCCCGTTCTCTCCGGCGTATCGATCGCGAATATCATGAACACCGGCTTGAGCCGGCAAACGCTGCTTGAATTAATCCGCCGCCAGGTCCCCGATACCAGCGCCGCAGGGATCATCGCGATGAAGCGCCAGCACAAAACCGACGCCGAAGTACTTCGCCATTTTCCCGCGCGCGCGCCTGCGCGCTAGGTCGACGCATCTCGCTGGTGGGTCTTCCCCTGTGCTCGTTTTGACCCGGGAACCGGGGCCCGGTAGAATCTTCAGGCATTCCTATCCGGGAGGATCTTCGTGAAAGACATCATCGCTACCACCCACGCTCCACAGGCCATCGGACCGTATTCGCAGGCCACCAAGGCCAACGGATTTATTTTTACGGCAGGGCAAATCGCACTCGTTCCAGCTACCGGCCAGGTGATTGAGGGCGGCATAGCGGCGCAGACCGAACGAGTAATGGAAAACCTAAAGGGAGTGCTGGAAGCCGCAGGCTCCTCGTTGCACAAAGTGGTGAAGACCACGGTATTCCTGAAGGACATGGGCGATTTTACAGCGATGAACGAAGTGTACGGCCGGTACTTCGCCGCCGCTCCGCCCGCTCGTTCTACCGTAGAAGTGGCGCGACTGCCTAAGGACGTGCGCGTAGAAATTGACGTTATCGCGGTAGCCTGAAATCTCGGCAGGGAAGATCGCTGGAGGAAATTCGCGGGGACGTAGCGTCGGTACAGGTCTTCTACGCTTCGGACGCCCACCCTTCCCAGAAACCGGGAAGGATGGGGCACCCGGAAAAGATAACGGCGTCGAACCGTGAATCAAAAGAACCGCCAAAGGTGGCGGCGACGAGCGAGCTAACTTGCCATGGCGGCTTGGAGTTCCTTTTCGTCAATGTCGAAATTGGCGTAAACATGCTGCACATCGTCGTGATCTTCCAGAGCGTCGATCAGCCGCAGCATCTGCTGCGCCTGATTTCCGGTGAGTTTCACGTAATTCTGGGGTAGCCACGAGACCTCAGCGGATGCTGGCTGAATTCCAGCGGTCGTGAGCGCTTCGCGAACTTTTTCAAACGCCTCCACCGGCGTCACCACTTCCCAGGACGAACCGTCATCCTTCAAGTCGTCCGCTCCCGCGTCGAGCACAATGCCCATCATCTTCTCTTCGTCCGCCAATTCCTTGGGAACCGAGATATCGCCCTTGCGCTGAAACATCCAGCCCACCGCGCCGTTCTCGGCCAGGTTCCCGCCATTTTTCGAAAGCGCGTGGCGCAGTTCGCCCACGGTGCGGTTGCGGTTGCTGGTCACCACCGCCACCAACATTCCCACCCCGCCCGGACCGTACCCTTCGAACATCACTTCGTCGAGCTGTTCGCCTTCGAGTCCGCCCACTCCGCGCTGGATAGCCCGCTCGATATTGTCATTGGGCATGTTCTCGTTCTTGGCGGAAAGGATGGCGGTGCGCAGGCGCGGATTGGAAGTAGCGTCCGCCCCGCCGCTGCGAGCGGCAATGGTCAACTCGCGAATCAGCTTGGTGAAAATCTTCCCGCGACGCGCGTCCGTCGCGGCCTTCTTGTGCTTGATTGTGGCCCACTTAGAGTGACCAGACATGGAATAGCCTCAAACCGGAAAGGTGGCAGGAGCCAAAACCCCACTCTTGCCCCGACAGTCTAGCACACGCCCCAAGCCCAAAGAAGGGCACTGGCGGCTTCGCAGCGCTAGGCGGGAGGGGCGTAGGCCAGTCATTGCCGCTAACAGTACACCGCGCGCCACGCATTGCAGTGACACACGACTCTTGATTTGAGGGGGTAGGACCTACCGGGATGATCGAGCGAAGGGATTTCGGATTGTCAGTTGCCCGTCGATCGTCTGGCCATCGTGCAGGTCTTCGGAATAGAGGGTCGCGCATCCGGCTTCGAGCGCAGTGGCAACGACCAACGAGTCATAGATGTTGTAGCCGTGCTTCTTGGCAATGTTGATTGCCGCTTCGTGCAGTTCAAAAGTGATGGGGACCGGAGAAGGACAGAGCACTCGAAAAGCATCGAGCGCTGCCGTCACGTCACTCCAGGACATAGAGGCTTTCCGTCGAGCGACGGAGACAAATTCGTTCAAGATCTGCACGCTGAGTACCCCTCCCGATGCGAGGAGTTTCTCGGCTTGCACGTTGCGCGGATCGGCCTCCGCCACAGCATATATCAGCACGTTGGTATCGAAGAAAACTCTAGCGGGCATTGGCCTCTATCCGGTCAAAGACGAATCCGGGAGGCAAAGGACGGCGAAGTGCGCGCAGCCGCGCGAGCGCGTGACGTTTGCTTTCATCGCGGGCAACTTCGAAGACCCGGTCACCAACGATTCGAATCTCGATCTGATCGCCTTCTTTGAGAGCGAGCGCTTCAACCACTGCCGTTGGCAACCGCACCGCCAGACTGTTACCCCATTTCGATACCTGCATGTGCCGCTCCTAGATATACATCATGATTGTATATCTTATGGAGAGGCTGCGCAACTCAAAGCATTCGCAGCCGGCTTGTTTGCGAGTTTCACTTTTCAGCGTTTTCACGGCTTGCGTACGTTTGCGCTTCTCGCGAACCTACGCGGAGTGGTGCGGGGATCTTTCCCAGCAGAAGCGGGCGATGGCCCAGTCTTCTTGGGCGTGGATCACCAGGATGCGCACGCGGGAGTTTTTCGCGGAAATGTCGGCGTCGACTGGCGATGCTTGGTTCTTTTCGGCATCGATCGATAGACCTAGATAATCGAAGCTGGCGCAGGCGGCGGCGCGCACGTCGGGGGAACGTTCTCCAATTCCCGCGGTGAAGATTAGGGCGTCGATTCCTCCCAGCGCGGCGGCCATGGCGCCGATGCTGGTCCGCAGGCGATGAATGAAAATATCGAAGGCCAATCCTGCGCGGGTATTGCCAGATTTCCTCCCCTGCAAGATTTCCCGCATGTCGCTCGACATGCCGGAAATTCCCAAAAGGCCAGACTGCTCGTTCAAGATATGGTCCATCTGATCGGGGCTGGCGCCTTGCTGGCGCATCAGGTAAGTGACGATGGCCGGATCGATCGATCCTGAGCGCGTACCCATCATCAGGCCTTCGAGCGGGGTGAACCCCATGGTGGTGTCCACGCTGCGCCCGGCATCGATCGCGTCGAGCGAGCAGCCGTTGCCCAAGTGGCAAGAAACCAGCTTCAACCCGGCGGCAGAATTGGATTTCAGCAGTTGCCCGGCCCGCTCGGCGCAGTATTGGTGATTGATTCCGTGGAAGCCGTAGCGCCGAATTCCATCCTTTTCCCACCAGCTATACGGACCGGGATAGACAGCAGCAGCCTGTGGCAGGAGGTGGTGGAAGGCGGTGTCAAACACCGCGACCTGCGGAACCGATCCAAGAATGTTTTCCACCACTTCGATCCCTTCCAGCTCTGCTTTGTTGTGCAACGGCGCGAACGCGGCTAACTCCCGGATGCCGTTCTTCACCACGGGCGTCACGATTACCGGTTCAACGAACTTGCCGCCGCCGTGCACGATGCGGTGACCCACCACCCCAATTTCCGAAAAGCTGTTCACCGCCGCAGCAGGACCCTCGCGCAAGGAATTCAGCAGGTGCTCGAGCGCCTGGCGCCGCGATTCAATCGGCAGCGACTCTCTCCGCACCGAGCCGGAGGCGTCGGTGATTTCTACATTCGCGTTGCCAGCGCCACCGGGCCCAGATCCCGACCATTCGATCTCCGCCGCCCACAGCGGCTTCGGCGCCAGCGCCGGCAACTTGCCGGCGATTTCATAGACGCAGCATTTCTCGCTGCTCGATCCCGAATTGAGCACCAGAATTTTCATCGTAATTGGGCGCGTGCAAATTCAGCGTGCGGGTTCGCTGCTCCACCCACTAGTACGGCCACTTCCAATCGCGGATTTCGGGCATGTCTTCGCCGAACTGGCAGATGTAATTCTTGTGTTCCACAAGCTTGTCGCGAAGCATCTGCTGAAAATGGGCTCCGATCTTTTGCAGCCGCGGCACGGTCTCCACTACATTACGGGCCAGGTGGTAGCGATCGAGTTCATTCAGCACGGTCATGTCGAATGGCGTAGTGGTGGTTCCTTCCTCCTGAAATCCATGCACGTGAAAATTGTCGTGGTTGGTGCGTTTGTAGGTGAGCCGGTGAATCAGCATGGGATAGCCGTGATGCGCAAATATCACCGGCTTGTCGGTGGTGAACATGGAATCGAATTCCGCATCGGACAATCCGTGCGGATGCTTGGTAGAGGATTCCAGGGTCATGAGGTCGACTACGTTCACCACGCGGAGCTTGATGTCTGGGAAGTTTTTGCGCAGCAGGTCCACCGCGGCCAGCGCTTCAAGCGTGGGGACGTCGCCGGCACATCCGATCACCGCGTCCGGCTCGGCGCCCTGGTCGGTGCTGGCCCAGTCCCACACCCCGATTCCGTAAGTGCAGTGTTCGATCGCGTTTTCCATGTTGAGCCACTGCAGCTCGGGTTGTTTTCCGGCGACGATTACGTTGATGTAGTGCCGGCTGCGCAGGCAGTGATCGACTACCGAGAGAAGGGTGTTGGTGTCTGGCGGCAGGTAAATGCGCACGATTTCGGATTTCTTATTGGCGACGACGTCGATGAAGCCCGGATCCTGATGGCTGAAGCCGTTGTGGTCCTGCCGCCAGACGTGGGACGACAACAAATAATTCAGCGAAGCGATCGGCCGCCGCCACGGAATTCCCTTGGAAACGGTGAGCCACTTGGCATGCTGGTTGAACATCGAATCGACGATGTGGATAAACGCTTCGTAACAAGAAAAGAATCCGTGCCGGCCAGTCAGCAGATATCCTTCCAGCCATCCCTGGCACATGTTCTCGCTCAACATCTCGATCACCCGGCCGTCCGGGCTTTCGTTTTCGTCCACCGGCAAGATCGGTTCCATGAAAACTTTTCCGCTCACTTGATAGATCGCTTCCAGCCGGTTCGAAGCGGTCTCATCCGGGCCCACCACACGAAAGTTTTGATTCGGAAGATTCAGCTTCATCACATCGCGCAAAAAGCCGCCCAGTACTCGCGTTGCCTCGCCCACCGAAGTTCCAGGTTTTTTTACTTCCGCCGCATAGCTGCGAAAATCGGGCAGAATCAATTCCTTCAGCAGGATTCCGCCATTGGCATGGGGGTTCGCTCCCAGCCGGCGATCGCCTTTGGGCGCGAGCTCGGCCAGTTCCGGGATCAGCTTTCCGTCCGCATCGAAAAGTTCTTCCGGACGATAACTCCGCATCCATTCCTCTAATTGTTTGAGGTGCTTCGGATTCGTGAAAATGCCGTCGAGGGGAACCTGGTGCGCTCGCCACGTGCCTTCCACCGGCTTGCCGTCGACCACCTTCGGTCCCGTCCAGCCTTTCAGCGTACGAAGGATCAGCAGCGGCCATCGGGGCATGGGTTGCGCCTTCCCGGTGCGGCGCGCGACCTCCTGGATCGAGCGGATCTCGAGAACGATCGCCTCCAGCATCGCAGCCATTCGCTGGTGCATATCGAGCGGATCGCTGCCCTCCAGAAAGTAGGGTTTGTACCCGAAGCCCGTGAAAAGGTGAGTCAGTTCCTCGTCGTTCATCCGGCCCAGCACCGTGGGGTTGGCGATTTTCCATCCATTGAGGTGCAAGATCGGCAGCACTGCGCCGTCCCGAATCGGATTTAGGAACTTGTTGGAATGCCAGCTGGTTGCCAGCGAGCCCGTCTCGGCCTCGCCGTCGCCAACGGTGCAAAAGACCAGCAGGTCGGGATTGTCGAACGCAGCTCCATAGGCATGCGCCAGGGAATAGCCCAATTCACCGCCTTCGTTGATCGATCCGGGCGTTTCTGGCGCTACGTGGCTCGGAATGCCGCCCGGGAACGAGAATTGCTTGAAAAGCCGCTGCATGCCCCGGGCGTCCTGGCTGATTTCAGGATAGAGCTCGCTGTAGGTGCCCTCCAGGTACGTATTAGCGACGATTCCAGGGCCTCCATGGCCCGGACCGGTGATGTTGATGGCATTCAGGCCCAACTTGCAGATCAAGCGGTTAGCGTGCGCGTAGATGAAGTTCAGTCCGGGCGTGGTACCCCAGTGGCCCAAGAGCCGGGGTTTTACGTGCCGTAGCGTAAGTGGCTGGCGCAGCAGGGGGTTATCGAAAAGATAGATTTGGCCGACGGACAGGTAGTTGGCAGCCCGCCAATAGGCATCAATTTTTCGGAGTTCGTCCGGCGAAAGCGGCCCCGGCGGGACCTTTGTGGCACTTGCAGCAGGCGTCTTTTTCAGGGGACTCATGATTTCTCCGGAAGAATACCGATCTCAAGAACGCGACCGCGGTGCCTTGAGTGTCTCCAGTCCGCGCTGGGATAGAGGGTCGGGGCTCATCGGCAAACTCCACCCAACCCTGACCTATAGAGCACTAAGCCTAGATTATGGCCTCAAATATGCAGGATTGAGTTAAGGCGCTGTAAAAAAGTCGACGTGTAGACTTGCTCCGAATTGGCTTCGTCGTGTCGCCGGCGCCCTGCACGTTGACATTTACGACCATTTCCGCGGCCTCGGCTGTGGATTTCCGCCTGTAAAAGGTGCTAAATAGAGGATCTACACGGTTGCCTGCCTATGCGAACTATATGTAGCGCGCTCGGATGCAAGGTCGAAGTTCCCGCGGAACTGGAATCCGTCGGGAAGTGCATCATGCATTTCACCTTGGTCATCGAAGACGAGTGCGCCACCATGCGCCGCGAAGTTGCCCACCGCGCTTCGGACCAGGAACGCCAGGGAGAATTTGGCAACCGGATCGCCGATCGTGGCGAAGTACTGGTTCGCGTCGCTACCAGCGGCTACCCGATGACCGATGAAATTAAGGCCCGGGTCCTGAGTACTCTGCTCTCGCTTATGAATTGCCGGGAGAGCATCGGGCGCGCCGCCGATCGGGAAGCCACTCACCGGCGGTTTGGATGAGTTGGTTATAGTTGGGTTGTTGATTCCGCCTGCCCTTCTGGCCCGATCATATCCAGAGCTTCCGAACGGCTTTAGTTCCGTCCACACTCGCAAATACTCCAATCGCCCCTTCCGGTTGCAGCACTCCCTTGGGCATGACGTCTACTGAAGCCAAAAGCGGCTCCAAAATTCGCCACTTATGTTCCGATGTAACGCGCGTAAAGCGAGCGCGCGATGGCCGGATCGCGGGTGCCTTTCAGAATGGCGCGGCCATTGGCGAACACGGTCATCTCGTATGGCGGGATTCGAAAGCGCAGCAGAAATTCGTTTCGCCGGATATCCGATGCGGACGCGGCGGTCAGCCGGCTGCCGAGTTCGCTGAGGTCGAGCCTCCGATTACGCTCATGTATCTGGACGGAATCACGGCCGCACATGGTGATGTGGGGCTGCGCCGCCGCATCGAGATAGCGGAATTCCCGGCGCACGCACGCCCGGCAAGCGGGATTGCGCGCCACGCCGATGGATTGGAGTCGCCCGGTCCACACATCGCAGGAGACCAGGCGTCCGTGCAACGCATCGCGCCGTCCGACCAGTATTTTTAGCGCTTCAGCCGCTTCCATCGACGCCACCACGCCAACGGCCGCGTTCAAAATTCCCGCCGTATCGCACGTTGCTTCCAGCCCCAGGCTGCCCCCTTGCTCCTCGCCCTCAAGCAAACATGCAAGGCATGCGGTTTCGCCCGGAATCACGGTCATGGTGACGCCGTAGCTGCCAACGGCGGCGGTGTAGATCCAAGGGACGCCCAGGGAGACCGCGGCGTCGTTCACCAGCAGCCGGGTCTCGAAATTATCGGTGCCGTCGAGGATGAGTGGGAAGCCCGTGAGCAACTCGGTAGCGTTATCGGGCGTGAGATCGGCAACAATCCCTTCGACATCGGCATCCGAATTAATCGCGCGGAGCCGGCGCTCCGCGGCTATTGCCTTGGGGAGCGATTCGCGGGCGTCGGATTCCTCGAACAGCACCTGGCGCTGCAGGTTCGAGGGTTCCACAAAGTCGCGATCCAGAATCCGCAGCCGGCCGATACCCGAACGAACCAGCAGATTTGCGACGGCAGTGCCGATGGCTCCACAGCCGACCAGCACCGCGCTGGATTGGGAAAGGCGCTCCTGCCCATCCTGGCCAATGCCGTGGAAGAGGATCTGGCGCGAGTATTTGTCCAGGTTTTTGGGTTCCATGGCTCTGGCCCTAATCCATGATAACGCGAATCGACACATAGGCCGCCGCGCCAATTGAACTCTGAATCCGCCGACGATATGCTAGCTTGCACCTCGCATCTAATATAAAGCACGCATTCACAAGCCCCGACGTGGGCGCGGGCATTACGCCCGGCGAAAATGGGTGAGACGGAGGGTTGTTATTCGAGGTCGAACGCTGCTGGCGCTGTTCGGTTGTCTCCTCGCGGCGATTCCCGCCGCCCGCGCGCAGCAGATTTCCACCGGCTCGGTGGCCGCGTGGGAGGGCAAACGCATCGCCGTCATTCGAATCGTCGATGACGACGGCCAAGTGCTGCCGGATAAGCTCCCGCAAATTCCGCTGGAAGTCGGGGTTGCATTCAATTTCGCAGCGGAACGCGAAAGTCTGCGCCGGCTCTATCACACCGGCCGTTATGCGGACATCCGCACCGACGCGGCAGACATAACCGGTGGATTACGGCTGGACTTTGTGGTCGAGCTGAACTACTTCAACAATGTGGTTCGCGTGGAAGGGCTGAATGAGCCACCCAGCGAGGCTGCGGCGCTCGCGGCTATGCGTATCAATCTCGGCGAACCGTTTCGCGAAAGCGTGCTGAAGGAAGGTATCGCGCGGCTGGAAGACGCGTTGCACAACGAAGGGCTCTATTTGGCCAGCGTCGACTACACCCTGGAGCCGCAACCGGATTCGCGCGGCATGGACATCGACGTTCACGTCACTCCAGGCGAACGCGCGCGCATCGGCGCCATCGCTCTGCACAATCAGACCAGCTTTACTGACGCCAAACTTCTCAAAGTGTCGCGCCTCAAGCCCCGCCGCACGCTGACGTCGGAACGGCTGGACCGCTCCTCCACCCGTCTCAGGAAATATCTAGTTCGCCAGGGCCACTTTGGGGCCGACGCATCTTTGCGGGCCGGTGCTTACGATCCGCAGACCAATAAGGTTTCGCTGGTTTACGATGTAGCCGCCGGGCCGCGGGTGCGCATCGAGCTCACCGGCGCGCGCATCAGCCAGGGCAAGTTGCGCCAGTTGCTGCCCATTTACGCCGAAGGCGCGGTGGACGAAGATTTGCTGCAGGAAGGGCGGAGAAACATCCGCGATTCGCTGCAAGGCGAAGGCTACTTCGACGCGGACGTAACCTTCACGTCCACCGAAGATTCGGCCAAAGGCGAGCGCGTTATCACCTACAACGTGAATCGTGGCGACCAGCACAAGCTCGCCGGCGTAGGTTTCGACGGCAATCGCTACTTCAACAGCAAGCTGTTGGCCGAGCGCCTGGAGACTCAGCCCGCATCATTCGCGAACCGCGGGCGCTACAGCCAGAGGATGGTGAGCGACGATCGCGACTCGATTCGCGATCTGTACATCGCCAACGGATTTCTGCAGGCGCAGGTTGCGGAGGACGTGAAGAACAATTATTCCGGCAAGAATGGCGACATATTTGTTCAGTTTCACGTTTTGGAGGGGCAGCAGACGCTGGTCGGGGCGCTGAAAATCGATGGCAACCACGCGTTCAGTGGACAAGAGATCAGCGCGGTGATGGGGTCCACACCGGGCGAACCGTATTCGGAAGCGAACATCGCCAGCGATCGCAACAACGTGCTGGCTTTATATTTCAACGACGGCTATCCGGAGGCCCGGTTTGAAGAGCAGCAAAGCCCCGCGGCCGAGCCCAATCGAATTAATTTGACGTATCACATTACCGAAGGCGAGCAGATCCGCGTGGCGCGGGTGCTGTTGATCGGCTTCGAGCACGTGCGCCGCGGCACCGTATCCCGGCAAGTGGAATTGAAACCGCATGAGCCGCTGCGCGAAAGCGACGTGGCCGAAACCCAGCGCCATCTCTACAATCTGGGAGTCTTCAATCGGGTGGCCATCGCGCCTCAGAATCCTGCCGGCTCAGACCCGGACAAGACCATGCTGGTGGACGTCAACGAGGGCAGTCGCTACACCTTTGGATACGGCTTCGGGTTTGAAGCGCAGCGCCTTTCCGGAACCAGCGCGAACCCCGCGGATACCTACCTGAATTTCAGTCCGCGCGGTTTAGTGGAAATCGGGGACAACGATTTCCTGGGCCGTGCGCAGTCCCTATCGTTGAAGGCGCGTGCCAGCACCCAGCAATACCGCGGAGTATTGAGTTACGTCGTGCCGGACCTTGTGAATGATCCCAATTGGAGTCTGCAGCTTACTGGTTTTGCCGACAAGACCCAGGACGTGAATACCTTTACATCCATACGCCTTGAGGCTTCCCTGCAGTTTGACGAAAAGGTGTCCACCTCCAGCACCATCGTTTACCGCTATTTCTTTCGCCATGTCGAGGTCCCCGCGGATTCTCTGCACGTCGCGCCGGATGAGATACCGCTTTTCAGCCAGCCCACCAAGGTTTCCGGGTTCGGGCTCACTTGGGTGCGCGACCGCCGCGACAATCCGGTGGATGCGTCGCGGGGCATGTTCAATACCGTGGATACCGAACTGGCCTCCGAGTCGCTGGGGTCCAGCGCCAACTTCTATCGGGTTTTCTTTCAAAACTCTTCCTTTACTCCCTTCGGCAAATCATTCGTTTTTGCTCGCTCGGTGCGCTTCGGAATCGAGGAGCCCTATAGCGGGACGGGCGAAGACAAAATTCCGCTTCCCGAGCGCTTTTTTGCCGGGGGCGCCACCACCATCCGCGGCTTTGGTTTGAATCAAGCGGGTCCTCGCGACCCGGTCACTGGCTTTCCCGTCGGCGGCTTGGCGGAGATGGTCTTCAACCAGGAGCTGCATTTCCCCACCAAGCTTCCGTTCATCGGAAACCGTGTGGGCGGGACTGTGTTTTACGATTTTGGCAACGTTTACTCGGATTGGAACCACATCACTTGGCGCAGTACTCCTTCCTCGCCGACGAATCTCAATTATCTCTCGCATACAGTGGGAGCGGGGCTGCGCTACGGCACGCCGATCGGACCGGTACGCGTCGATTTCGGCTATCAGATCAAGCCGCCGCAGTTCCAATTCACGAACGCGACTACCATGCAGCCGGAGCTTGAGCGCCTGACCCATTTCCAGTTCTTTTTCAACATTGGACCGATCTTCTGATGCCAAGCCGACTCACATTCCTGTTGGCGATAGCGGCTGCGGCGTGCGCGGCGCTGGTGTCCTCCGGGCCGGTTGCGTCCGGCGCGACGTTCCCGGAGCCGGCGGAGAGCCGGGCGCAGCAGAGTCCGCCGCTAGGCGCGCATGATGTGGTCAAGGGCAAGAGTCCGGGCGAGACGGACGCCACCGTGGTGGATGGGATCGTCGAGCGCATCGAGGACGACATCATCACCGAAAGTGAAGTGCGCGAGCTGGAGGCGTTTCAGAAGTTGGTCACTGGCAATGCGATGAGCCGCGACGATGTGATTCGCGAACTCACCGATCAATGGATTATCCGAAACGAGGCGAGCGTCAACCGATTTCGCCAGCCGTCGCAGGAAGCGCAGGACCACGCCTTTCAAACCTTCTCCCAGCGATTTTCGTCTCCGGAGGAAATGCACGCGCGCATGGCGGAAGCGGGGCTCACCGAAGAAGCGCTGAAGCGCCTGTTGAACGAGCAGTTGCACTTATCGAGTTTTCTGGAAGTAAAGTTCCGTCCGGTGGCGCAAGTTACCGAAGACCAGATCGACGCCTATTACAGCGGAGAGTTCACCGCCGACTTGAAAAAGCGCGGTCAACCCGTTCCTCCCCGCGCGGACGTGGAAGATCAAATTCGCGAACTGCTCACCGAGCGAACCGTGACCGAGCGTTCCGAGCGCTGGCTGGACGATACGCGCACCCGTCTGCACATTGAGCTGCTGCCGTTTGCGGGTGGACAATGACCGGCGCCAAAGGGCCGCGAAGAATCTGGCCGAAGCTGCTCCTGCTGCTGGTGGTTCTCACGGTAGGCGCGGTTTCGGTCGTGGTGGAGTCGGGGCTTATCGATCGGTGGACGCGGGTGATCCTGGTCCTGCAGTTGGAAAAACTCACCGGTACGCGCGTGGAAATCGGCGCATTCCATTTTCACATTCTACGGCTGCGCGCCGAGATGGATGGCGTCACCATGCATGGGCGCGAAGAGAAAGGGCTGCCTCCGCTGTTCCATGCGGCGCGCGTCACCGCTGGAATTCGACTGCTGTCTTTCTTCGGTCGTCGATTCGCGCTCAGCGAACTGGTGATCGACCATCCGGATATTTTCATCCGCATCGACCAGAACCAGCAAAGCAACATCCCCGCTCCCCGCGCTCCCACACCGGAAGGCTCCTGGCGCGGGCCATTATTCGATCTGCAGATCGCACATCTGAGCCTCGAGAATGGTAGCTGCGTTTTCAACGACGTGCGCGTTCCCCTGGCGGTGGAGGCCAATAATTTTCAGTTTGGGCTCATCTACGCCGGCGGAAAAGCCGGCGGCAGCGGCGAAGCCTATGTCGGCACCGCGGCATGGAACCGCATGCTCCTGGTGACCCACCGCTACCTGCCGTTTCGTTCCGATGTTTCCCTCAAGTTCACTCTGACCCGCACCGCGTTTTCGCTGGAGGAACTGCGCTGGAAGCTGCCGCATTCCGAGGTGGACCTGCGCGCCGATCTGGCCTCCTTTGCGCGTCCCGACGATTGGAGCTTTCGCTGCCGCGGTAAGCTTGCCCTCGACGATATCAACACGGTAATGCGCCAGCCCCAAAATCCAAGTGGCGCGATCGATTTCACCGGCAACGCCCAGTATCAGGCGGGGCAATGGTCCGGCAACGGGCACTTCCGTGCCACCGACGTGAATCTGCCGTACGTGTGGTTCCATAGCAAGAATGTCGACGCCACCGGCGACTTCCAGTTGGCGCGGGATCATCTGGCGGTTCCGCAATTCGTGGTGCACGCCCTTGGCGGGTCACTGGCCGGGCGGCTCGACGCTGACCTGCCTACATGGCAATTCCACGCAGTGTCCCAGGGCCGGGGCATGAACATTCCCGACGTTTTCGCCGCCGTCGATAACCCCAATTTCCCCATTCGCACGATCCACTGGTCCGGAAACCTGGATGTCGATTCCAGCTCCAGCTGGTCTGGCGGCTTCGCACACTTTCACTCTTTCGGCGAATCGCGCTGGTCGCCCAACGGCGCCTCGGCGCCCAACCAGGTGCCGGTGACGGCGCGCATCGAATATGACTACGCCATGGATACCGAGGAGCTGACCCTGGCGCCCAGCGAAATCTCCACGCCCACCACGCAGATGGCTTTCCACGGATTTCTTGGCGCCGACTCCGCCATCGACCTTCACCTGGAGACTCAAAAACTGCAGGACTGGGACGACTTCATCAACATCCTGCGCGGCAGCGATGTGCCTCCCGAAATAATTACCGGGCAGGTCATCTGGGACGGCAAAATTCTGGGCCCGATTGTCTCCCCCACGTTTGCCGGAAAATTTCACTCTACTCAACCCCGTTACTCCAGCTACCACTGGGACGATATGGCCGGCGAACTCAGCTACAACGCCAACGAGCTAAAAATTCCGCAAGTGCACCTCACCCGCGGCGCAGCCGCGGCGGATCTTGATTTGGAAATGCATTTCGATGATTGGAGCTTTCTGCCCGCCAGCCCATGGGCGCTGCACGGCAAGACCGACCACGCTCCGGTAGACGACATACAAAAGCTATTCGGCGTGGCCTACGCTTTCACCGGATTGGCCAGCGGAAATTTTGCGGTCAGCGGCACCCGCGCGGATCCGGTATTCGCCGGCAATTTTGTGGTCGACGACGGCACCCTGCGCGGTCTGCAATTCACTCGTTTACGCGGAGACGTTGAGGCGCACACCGATGAGGTGAGCGTCTCGAATGGCCACCTCGATTTCGCCGGCGCGACCGTTGCCGGAGATATCAGCTACCGCTTCGCCGAACGCGATAGCACTTTCCATCTTGCCGGCAACGACGTTCCCCTCGAGCGTATCCCCCGCATTCAAGCGTGGCCCATGCCGGTCGCCGGACTCCTGAGTTTCCAGGTACAGGGCAGTGGCGCCCTGCTCGCGCCTTCTCTGCAGGGAATGGTCCGCCTGGTGAATTTGCGCATGGGTTCGGAGGTGGAAGGGGATTTCACCGGCAAGCTCGCCGCCGACGGGCAAACGTTGTCGCTCGACGTCACTTCGCAATCGAGCAAGTCCTCTCTGCAAGGGCACATCTCGCTGGGCCTGCACGGCGACTATCCCATCGCCGGGGACGTGAACATCGCGCAATTCGACCTGGATCCTTTCATTAGCGCCGGGCTGCACCTGAAAAATCTCACCGGGCACAGCAGCGTGGACGCGCACTTTCGTTTGTCGGGCCCGTTGCGCCAGCCGGACAATATCGAGGCCGACGCGGAGATCTCTCGCGCCGCGTTTGACTACGAATACGTCAAGCTGCAAAACGCCGGGCCGGTGAAGATCAGCTATCGCCGCAACGAGGTGCGCATCGATCAGGCGCACTTCAACGGTCCCTCAACCGATTTGCAGCTTGCCGGCTTGGTCCGTTTCAACCGCGATCGCCCGCTGGACCTGCATCTCTCCGGCTCCATCAACTTACGCTTGCTGGTCGGCTTCTTCCCGGGGCTGGAAGCGAACGGAGCGGCGATGGTCAATGCGGCCATCTCCGGCACGATTTCTCGACCGCGGATCACCGGCCGGTCCAGCGTCAGCGACGCTTCGGGCCACTACGAGGATTTTCCCACCGGCCTTAGTCACGTCACCGGCGAATTCCTGTTCGATACCGACCGGCTGATTTTCGACAACGTGACCGCCGAAGCGGGCGGCGGGAAGATTTCTCTCAGCGGTTCGGTGAACTACGGCACAGGTGAACTGGAATATCTGGTGAACGTCGCGGCACCGCGTCTGCTGATTCGCTATCCCGAGGGCATGAGCTGGCTGGCCGGCGGAAACTTGCAGCTTTCCGGCACCGCCTCTGCCGGAGTTCTTTCCGGAAACGTTCAGGTCGAGCGGATGTTGCTGGGAGCCAAGATGGACCTGGCGACATTTTTCGCGTCGTCGTCGGAAACCACTCGCGGATCGTCCACTTCATCGCCATTCCTGCGGAATTTGCAGTTTGATATTTCCGGCACCACCACGCCTAGCGCGCGGCTGGAATGGGCCAGCGCCCACGTGGAAATCGACGGCGACGTGCGCTTGCGCGGCACCTGGGATCGCCCGCTGTTGCTGGGGCACATTCACCTGCTGAGCGGCGAAATGGTGTTTCGCGGCAACAATTACCGGGTCACCCGCGGCGATATCAATTTCTCCAATCCCTTCCGCCTGGATCCGGTGCTCAACGTAGAAGCCACCTCGCAGATCAGCCAGTACGAAGTCACCATCGATTTCACCGGACCGGCCAGCCGCCTCACCCTTTCTTACCGCTCCGACCCGCCGCTGCCGGATAGTGACATCGTCGCTTTGCTGGCCCTGGGCACCCCGGGAGAAGAGAGCGCGCTGCGCTCGTCCACCTCCGGCTCCCAGAACTACGGCGCCACCGCATTGCTCTCGGAGGCGATTTCCAGTCAACTCGGCGGCAGAATCGAGCATTTATTCGGCATCAGCAATTTCCGCGTTGACCCATTCCTGGCCGGTACCACCACCGAACAAAACGCCGCCGCCCGCGTAACCATCGAAAAGCAAATCACCAAAGACTTTCTGGTCACCTACAGCAGCAACGCCACCTCCCAGCAATATCAAGTGATCCAGGTGGAATACACCGTCCGCCGCGACATCTCCATCCTGTTTCTCCGCGATCTGAACGGCACCTACAGCTTCACCGTCGAATTCAAAAAGCACATCAAGTAGCGCGCGTAATCCACTGTTCGTACTCGTCGGCCAGCCGGTAGCGCCGCGACTTCTTCGCTGGATCGGCGATCAGCAAAAATCTTACCCGCGCCCAACGCTGGCATAGCGATGTGGATGATCGCGGGCGCAGGCCAAAGAGCGCAGCAATTTCAGCCGCGGTTACCTCCCTGGATCTCTCGAAGAGTACCAACACCTTTCTCTGCCTGGCATCGAGGTTGCGAAGCAGGGGCGATTGATCCGTCCGGCCCGACTCGGCCTCCAGTTTCGCCTGCTGCAGTACCCGCTCGAACGAAGTGGCCATGCCTTCGATGAAGTAAGCCACCCACGGAGTGATATCGGCTTCAACTCGCCCCATGTAGTAGTTGTGCGAAGGCCCGATGGTCAGCGCCTCGTAGTAGCCCTTCAAGTCCCTCGCGTAATATTCATCCAGAGCGTATAGACCCTTAAGCCCATATCCGCCGGGATGCAAGATCAGCGTGGTAAGCAGGCGCGCGGTGCGTCCGTTACCGTCGTAGTACGGATGAACGGCGGCATATTGATAGTGCGCAATAGCGGCTCTGAGTGGCACGGGCGGCTGATTCGTTGCGCTGATCCACGCGACCAGTTGCTGCATCAAAGGCGCAACGTCCTTCGCCTCCGGCGGCAGGTACACGATTGCCTTGTTTCGGCTGTCGCGAATCACATTCTGCGCGTCGCGATAAGAGGTTGGCCTCACTCGGGTCTTGCCCCCGGCCATCACACCAAAAAAAAGCGGATAACGCCGGGCCAAAGAAATGCCTTGGGCGGGTTGGTCGTGGTTGGCGATCTATTCGTAGCGCAGCGCGACCATCGGGTCCACCCGGGTGGCGCGGCGGGCTGGCACCCAGCCTGCCGCCATCGCGACCGCGGCTAGGAGCATCGTTAGCGCCAGGTACGTGGCGGGATCGGCGGAGCCGATCCCGAATAGTTCCGCGCGGATCAGCGGCGTGGTGGCTAGGGCCCCCACCACGCCGGCGGCTACGCCGAGCAGCGTCAGCAGCAGGCCTTGGCTCAGCACCAGGCGCAGCACGTTGCTCTCCTGTGCTCCCAGGGCCATGCGAACGCCAATCTCATGTGTTCGCTGCTGCACCGAGTACGCCAGCACGCCGTACAGCCCCACCAGCGTGAGCAGCAGCGCCACTCCCGCAAAAATTCCCAGCATCAGGGTGATGAACTTGTCCTGCTCCATGGAGCGGCCCACGTAATCGTCGAGGGTTCGAACCTCGTAGACCGGTACGGAGCGGTCGAGCGAGGCCACCGCATCCTTTACCCCCGTAGCCAGGCTGGCCCCACTGAGCGGGGTCCGCAGCACCAGGGTAAACCCATCGAACGGAGTTTGGGTGGCGGGGACATAACACTCCGGCTGTGGATCGTCGCGCAACGATTGCAGCTTCACGTTCCCCACCACTCCGACGATTTCGCGCATCAATGGCGCCTTGTCATCCACTGAGATGCCCGGCTGGATGTGCTGGCCTACTGCTTTCCCCCCCGGGAAAAATCTCTCGGCAAATGCCTGGTTCACCACGGTCACCGGAGCGGAACCCAATAAATCGGTGGAGGCGAATGTGCGACCCTGAAGAAGTGGAATCCTCATCGTCTGAAAATAATCGGTGGAGGCAGTGTAGAAGTTCGTGGCCGGCTCTTCCCCAGCAGCGACGGGATGGCCTTCGATTTGAAACGTAAAGCGCATCGCCTCGCCGCTGAAGGGCAGAGGGAAGACGGTGCTGGCCGAAGTAACTCCGGGGAGGGCCCGAACTTTAGCCAGAGTCTGCTGTGCGAAATCGCTGAGGTTCTGGGGCTTGGGATATCGAGCATCTGCCAGGTCGATGTTCATGGCCACCACGCCATGAGCCTCGAAGCCGGGGCTGGCCCGCTGCAAGCGCAGCAGGCTCTGGATCATTAGTCCAGACCCGATGAGCAGCATCAGTGCGAGCGCCACCTCGAGCACCACCAAGGCGTTTCGCGTTCGTGCGGAGGCTTTGCTGGAGGTAGCGCTTCGGCCGCTTTCCTTCAGGCTGCCAGCGAAATCTCCGCTGCGAAAATGCAGGATCGGCGCCAAGCCGAAGATCACGCTTGTGAAAACGGAAATACAGAACGTGAACGCGAACACCCGGGCATCAATTCCGGCTTCGCCAATCCGCGGTACGTCCCGGGGACTGAACTGCACAATAGCGGAAGTAGCTAACCACGCGAGGAATAGTCCAACCACGCCGCTCAGCAGCCCCAGGAGCAGGCTTTCCGTTAGAAGCTGCCGCGCGATTCGCCCCCGGCTCGCGCCCAAAGATACTCGCAGCGCCATCTCCCTCTGCCGGGTGCTGGCGCGTGCCAGCAAAAGATTGGCGACGTTCGCGCAGCCAATCAGCAGTACGAAACTGACGGCGGCCAGCAGCAGGATTAAGGCTGGGCGCGCGGAGCCGGTGAGCCGTTGGATCTCCGGCTCAATTTGAATTCCGCGATGCGCGTTGCTGGAGGGGTACTGGCGTGCGAGATTCGCGGCGATGGTGCTGAGGTTGGCCTGCGCCTCGGCCGGCGTTACCCCGGGCTTCAGGCGGCCGATCAGTTCCAGGAAATGGGCGCCGCGCTCTTCCGCGGTGGGCGTATTCCCAGGGCTTGGCATCAGCTCGGTCGCCAAGGTCTTCCATACGCCCGGCGCCTCGGACTGTAACGGGAACCGAAACGACGCGGGCATAACGCCCACTACCGTTACGCTGCGGCCATCGAGCTCCAGATTCTTGCCCACAATTTTCGGATCGCCAGCAAACCGGCTGCGCCAAAGCGTCTCGCTCAGAATCACCGGAAGAGTGGTTGCGCCCGGCTTGTCCTCGTCCTCCAAAAAAACGCGGCCCAGCATTGGCTTTACGCCGAGCACCTGAAACAGGTTCGCACTTCCCTCGGACAGGGTGACGTGCTGGGCTTCGCCGTCGCTGGTCAGCGTGCCCGCGCCGGGACTGAATGCAGCCACAGCAACAAAGGTGTTATTGCCCGTCTTGTAATCGACGAAATCAGGATAGCTGGCCGCAGCCTTGGTTTGGTTGCGGGCGGGGTTGGTGCCCCAAATCGTGTATAAACGGTCGGGAGCTGAAAACGGAAGCGGCGCGATCAGCACCGCGTTCACCACGCCAAACGTAGCGGCGTTTGCCGCAATGCACAGCGCCAGCGTGACCACCGCGATGGCCGTAAATCCGGGACGCTGCGTCATCATGCGGGCCGCGTAGCGAATGTCCTGGAAAAGCGTTCGCATCGATCCACCTCTTCGGACCTGCTGGCACTGCGTGCGTCAAACGGCCGCCGGGCTTCACACCCCGGGGACAAGGTATAGACAATGGCACGTTCCATGCCGCTTACGCAGAAGCCGTAAGCTATTCAGATTCAGCGGATTAGGGGCTCGCGGGCGAAAGCTTGACCGGGCAGTTTGACCGCTTGTGGGAGCGGCATTAGCAAAATCGGACACTGGAGGGAGAAGGATCGGTCGCCGGCGGTTCTTAGTACCCCGTGCTAACGGTTGGACTTCTCCAGTTCTTCGATCAGCGCGGGAACAATCTCAAAGAGGTCGCCGACCACGCCGTAGTCTGCCACTTCGAAAATCGGGGCATTGGCGTCTTTATTCACCGCGACAATCGTGCGCGAACCCTTCATGCCAACGACGTGCTGGATCGCGCCGCTGATTCCCAACGCCAGATAAAGCTTCGGTGCCACGGTTTGCCCCGAGCTGCCGATTTGTCGATCCATCGGCAGCCAGCCCTCATCGCAGATTGGCCGCGACGCGGAAAGCTCCGCGCCAAGCAGTGTGGCCAATTTCTGCGCCATGGTGATATTTTCGGGCGCTTTGATTCCGCGGCCCACCGAAACAAGAATGGGGGCCTGCGTCAGGTCAACCGCCTGCTTCGCTTCGCGGAATAACTCGCCCGCCTTGGTGCGAATCTGTTCCGGCTTCAGTTCGACGGCCAGCGCGTTTACCGCCGCTTTGCTGCCGTCGGTGCGCGCCGCCGCTAGGTCGCCGCGGAATGCTCCAGCCTGGAAGGTGGCGAGCCACGGCGCGGCGCCTTCGAAAACCACGTCGGCGACGGTGCGGCCCTGAAACATCTGGCGCACAAAAATCAGTTTCCCGTTTTCGTGGCGATAGGCGATGCAGTCCCCGATCATGCCTTTCCCCAGCGAAGCCGCGAGCTTCGGAGCGAAATCGCGCACTTCGTAGGTGTGCGGCATCAGAACCAGGTCCGGCTTGGCCGCCTCAACAGCCTGGCGCAGCGCGACGGTGAAGCCATCCGGCGTGTAGTTTTCCAGCAGCGGATGATCGATCGCCAGCACTTCATCGAGTTGCGACCCGGCAAGTTCCTGCGCGAGAGCCGCGATATTTTTGCCGATGACTACCGCGGAGATGGAACCGCCGGTCTGTTGGGCGATCTGCTGCGCGGCCGCTAAAGTCTCAAAACTGACCTTGTTCCACTTGGCATCGCGCTGCTCGGTGATTAGAAGTATTTTCATGATGGGAACGCAAAACCGAAATTACAGAACGCGTGCCTCGTGTCGTAGTTTTTCGATCAGCTTCGCTGCAATTTCTTTGGGCGAGCCGGTCAGGAACTCCGTTTTCTTCGACTTGTGCGGCACATAGATTTTCTCGACGCGTTCGGTCGCCGTTTCCGGCACGCCCAGGCTGGCGCGCGGCGTGGAGGCGATCTCTTTCTTTTTGGCCGCCATGATTCCTTTCAGCGTGGCGTATCGCGGCTTGTTGATTCCCGACTGGATCGAAAGCACTGCGGGAAGCGGCAGTTCCACCCACTGGAACCAGCCCGCTTCGAGTTCTCGCTTGAGGCGCATCGACGTGCCCTGAACGTCAATTTGCATGATGATCGTCGCGTGCGGGCGGCCCAGTAATTCCGCCAGCAGTACTCCGGTCTGGCCGAAACCCTGATCGTCGCTTTGCAGGCCGGTCAAGATCAGATCGAAATTCTCTTTTTCGATTGCAGCGGCGATGGATCGCGCGGCGGCCAGCGGGTCGAGGCGGTAAAATTGGTCGTCAACCACGTGGATGCCGCGGTCGGCGCCCTTGGCTAACGCTTCCTTGATGGTTTGCTTCATGCGCTCGGGGCCCATGGCGATGGCCACCACTTCGCCGCCGTGCTTTTCCTTCAGGCGCAAACCTTCTTCCAGCGCAAACGAGTCGGGCTCGTTGGTTTCAAAGCCGATATCCGATTCGCGAATCCAGACGGCGTCCGCGGCGATGGCCAGCGGTGCATCCTTGGCGGGAACCTGTTTGACGCAAACGCCGATCTTCAATGGCGTCTCCTTGGCGAGCGCACCCACCGCGAAAAGCTATTTTCCATCCCAGCGTTTGAAGATCAGCGATGCGTTGGTGCCGCCGAATCCAAACGAATTCGACAGCGCGTAGTTGACCGTCACTTTTCGCGCCTGGTTGGGAATGTAATCCAGGTCGCACGCTGGATCCGGCGTTTCGTAGTTGATCGTTGGCGGCAGAATCTGATCGCGAATCGCCAGCACGCTGATTCCCGCTTCCAGGCCGCCGGCTCCGCCCAGCAGATGCCCGGTCATTGATTTCGTAGAACCAATCGGCACTTTTTTTGCCCGGTCGCCAAAAACCTTCTTCAGCGCGGCAGTTTCGATCGCGTCGCCGATCGGCGTGGAAGTGCCGTGGGCGTTGACGTAGTCGATGACGTCGGCGGTAACATTTGCATCTTTCAGCGCGGCTTTGCTCACGCGATAGGCTCCGTCGCCACCCTCGGCCGGCTGGGTGATGTGGAATGCGTCCGCGGACATGCCGTAGCCAACCAGTTCCGCGATGATCTGCGCGCCGCGCTTCTCGGCAACCTCCAACGCCTCCAGCACCAGCATCCCAGAACCCTCGCCGACGACGAATCCGTCCCGATCAGCGTCAAAAGGGCGGCTGGCCCGGGTCGGCTCGTCATTGCGCGTAGAAAGCGCGCGCATGGCCGCGAACCCGCCCACTCCCATAGGAGTGATCGACGCCTCGGCTCCCCCGGCGATCATTACGTCGGCGTCACCGCGCTGAATTATTTTGAAGGCATCGCCGATGGCGTGCGCGGAAGCTGAGCAGGCCGTCGCGGTGGCCGAATTCGGGCCGCGCGCCCCGTAACGAATCGAAACGTGCCCGGCAGCCAGGTTCACAATTGAAGCCGGAATAAAAAATGGCGATATTTTGCCGGGACCGCCTGCCAGGTACTTCGAATGTTCGCGCTCGATGACGTCAAATCCCCCGATTCCCGACGCGATGTAGACCCCGGCGCGATCCGAGTCTTCCGGAGTGATTTTCAACCCGGACATAGCTACAGCGAACTCAGACGCGGCGATCGCGAACTGAATGAACCGGCCCATCTTTTTGATTTCTTTTTTCTCGATCCAGTTCAGGGGGTCAAAATTGCGAACTTCACCGGCGATGCGGCAATCGAACGCTGCGGGATCAAATGCTGTGATCGGCCCAACGCCGCTGCGGCCGGCGACGAGATTTTGCCAGACCTCTTCGGTGCCGATACCGCACCCGCAAACCAAGCCCACTCCGGTGACAACGACTCGCCGGCTCAATTCCAATTATCTCCTGTCGGGGAACGTGCGGGCAGGTTACTTCTTTCCCGCGGTTTGTTTTTCGATGTATCCCACGGCGTCTTTTACCGTGGCGATTTTTTCGGCGTCTTCGTCGGGAATCTCGATGCTAAAAGACTCCTCAAACGCCATCACCAGTTCCACGGTGTCGAGCGAGTCAGCGCCCAAGTCATCCACAAACGAAGCCGTCGGAGTCACTTCGCCCTCATCCACACCGAGCTGCTCAACGATGATCTGCTTTACTCGCTCTTCGACGCTGGCCATTCAGTATTCTCCTCGGATATTGGCTGCTTGCGCCGGCCACCTAGCGTACAGGCGCGTCAAATGCTTCCAATCAACTCGCCCATTCTAAGCGCCATCTCTGGGTTGGGTCAACTTCACAAAACCGGCAGCGATGTCCTAGTCTGAATCCGCTACGCCAATCTGGCTCAGATGATGTTCCAGATGCGTCAGATAATCCGATGCTAAGAAACCCAGGGTCACTGCCTCGCCCGCACCGATGCGGCAAGCAGTCTCCAGTTTGGAAGCCGGCAACTGGGCCATTACATGAGCAAGGTAGCGATTGTAGGCCGCCCACAACGAAACCAGCAGCGGCCAATCCGCGTCTTGTACCGCTTGCACCCGCACGCTCCCGTTCTGGTCGTAGCCCGGGAAATCCAAGGAAGCTTGCAGAGCAGCCCTGACGAATCGCTGATGATTATTCGATGCCGAGTCGATCAGATGCCCGATCACTTGCTTGCGCGACCAGCCCCCGGTGAGTATCGGTTCCGTACTTTCCGGTTCGCTGACCTCGCGAAGCCTCGGCTCCGCCACGTCTACCAGGCCCAATAGCCTCGTGCTCAGCGCTTCCGCTCGCATGGTCGCGGTGTTCATTTCATCCATCCGTTCGGCACGAATTCTACGCAGGACGCTGCCAACCGGTTTCATCTTGGCCGCGCATCGTTGAACCCGTGGCCGTTAATCCATGACGCCGCCGGGTGAAAAGATTCCGGCCTTACCGAACCCTTAGCCCAGGTACATACCACCATTCACGTTCAATACGTGCCCAGTAATATACGCCGCTTCGTCGCTGGCCAGAAAAACTATGGCCGACGCAATCTCTTCCGGCGTTCCCATCCGCCCCAGCGGAATGCGCGCGATGATCTGCTCTTTCACGCCGGCGGCCAGGGGATCGGTCATGGGGGTAGTGATAAATCCGGGAGCGATCGCATTCACGGTGATATTTCGTGACGACACTTCCAGCGCGATGGCGCGCGTCAATCCGATCAAGCCTGCCTTCGCCGAAACGTAGTTGGACTGCCCGGGATTTCCGGTTTCCGCGACCACCGAAGTGATGTTGATGATGCGCCCCGAGCGCTGCCGCACCATTCCGCCTAGCGCCTGCTGAATGCACAGGTGCGCGCCGGTGAGGTTGGTGCGCAAAACGGTTTCCCAATCATCCAATTTCATGCGCAGGGCCAGTCCATCGCGGGTGACCGCGGCGTTGTTAACTAGAATATCGAGCTTGCCAAAATGCGCGATGACTCGCGCGAACCCGGCCTTCACCTGCGCGGCGTCCGCCACGTCCATCGGAACCGCCAGCGCTTGTCCTCCGGAGGCTTCGATTTCCACCACCAGCGCGCCCAATTTTTCTACATTGCGCGCCGCCACCGCTACCCGCGCACCTGCTCCAGCCAGAGCCAGCGAGGTGGCGCGGCCAATACCCTGCGAGGCGCCGGTAACGATAGCTACTTTGTCCGCAAGAGAAAACACCGCTTAGGCCTCCGCCACTTCGGCCCGCGCCTGGGAGATTTTGTCCACCGTCTTCTGCAAGCTCGCGGAGTCTTCCACGTTTACGCAATGCACCGAGCGATCGATCTGCCGCAACAACCCCGCCAGTACTTTCCCCGGACCGACTTCGACGAACATCGACACTCCCGACTCCACCATCTCGTGAATCGATTCCAGCCAGCGCACCGGCGAGCATACCTGCCGGATCAGCGCCTCGCGCGCTTCATCGCCAGTGGTGATCGCTTCGGCGTCCACGTTGGTGATCAGCGGAAACCTCAGCGGACCGAACACCGTCGCGCGCAGGTCTTTGGCCAGCCGATCCCGGGCCGGGGCCATCATATCGCAATGGAAGGGCGCGGAAACCGGCAGCATCACCGCGCGCTTGGCGCCATTTTGCGATGCGATCTCCACCGCCCGTTTCACCGCCGCGGCTTGTCCGGATATTACCGTTTGTTCTGGCGAATTCATGTTGGCGGGGACCACAATTCCCCCATCCGCTGCTTTCTTGCAGATGTCCGCCACTTCGGCCGGCGCCAGACCCAGAATCGCCGCCATCGCTCCGTCGCCGCTCGGCACCGCGTCCTGCATGTACTTGCCGCGATGATGCACCAACTTCACCGCGTCGGAAAGCTTCAACGCGTCCGCCGCCACCAGCGCCGAATATTCGCCCAAACTGTGTCCGGCGACGAAGTCCGGGGTGATACCGTGCTCCGCAAGGGCGCGGTAGGCCGCCACCGAAACCGTCAGAATGGCCGGTTGGGTGTACGCGGTTTGCTTCAGCTCGTCGTCCGAACCTTCGAAACAGATTTTCGAAATCGAAAAGCCCAGTGCCGCGTCCGCCTCTTCGAATACGGACCGCGCCACCGGATAGTGGTCCGCCAAGTCCTTGCCCATTCCCGAATATTGCGAAGCCTGTCCGGGGAAAATAAACGCGAGCTTGCCCATGGATTTGTCCAGTTCTTGCGAGGGAATTCCGCAAAATTCGTTTTCCGCGCGATTGCGCGGTCTTCAATCTTTCAGCTATGAGATTCGCGGGAATCCGGATCACCCGGGCTCCCTTCGATTAGCCGCTCTTTACCCGCGTCGCGGCGGCAGCAGACAACTCCTGCTCGATGGTTTCGTTCACCTTGGACTGAGTCATGCCCTGGGCCACGCGGATCGCGTTCTTAATCTCGCGCGCGTCCGAACGGCCATGTCCGATCACCGTAATTCCGCGGACGCCCAGCAGCGGCGCACCGCCCGCTTCGGAGTAATCGATACTCTTACGCACCTGCTGAAGCGCCTTGCGGATCAGCAGATACCCCAACTTCGAACGCAGGCTGCTCTCCAGCGCTGTCTTCACCATGCTGCGTACGTGGTCCACCAGCCCTTCGCTCACTTTCAACGCGATGTTTCCGATAAACCCATCGCAGACGATCACGTCGGCGTTGCCGGAGAAAACGTCCCGCCCTTCCACGTTGCCGACGAAATTCAGGTTGGTGCGCTTCAGCAATTCGGCCGCCTCGCGGGTCAGCTCGTTGCCCTTCATCTCTTCTTCACCAATGGATAAGAGCGCTACGCGTGGTTTTGGCGTCCCAAAAATCGCGCGGTAGTAAATTTCACCCATCACCGCGAATTGCTCGATCTGCTCGGCCTTGGAATCTACGTTGGCCCCGACGTCGAGAATGATCGACATCGATCCTTTCGACGTCGGAAACGGAGCTGCCAGCGCCGGTCGATCGACCGATGCCAGGGTGCCCAATACGAAGCGGGCAATGGTCATCACCGCCCCGGTGTTCCCTGCGCTCACCAGAGCGTCGGCCTGCCCGGCCTTCACCATCTTCGCCGCGACGTGCACCGAACTGTCGCGCTTCTTGCGAAACGCCTGGGACGGCGTATCGGTCATGGTGATTACTTCGCTGGCCGCGGCAACGTCAATCGCCAGGCCCTGGGTGCGATGGCGGGCCAACTCTTTCCGGATGGGATCTTCCAGGCCCACTAGAACCACGCGGACGCCTAGCTCCCGCGCGGCAAGCACGGCGCCTTCGACTTCGGTGCGAGGCGCACAATCTCCCCCCATGGCGTCGAGAGCAACAGTAATCATTTGGAGCACCCAATCAGGCAGGTTGGACCGCGAAAAACTTAGGCCGTTCAGGCCCTGGTGTCAACCACTTCTCGGCCTTTGTATTGGCCGCACTTGGGGCAGGCGCGGTGGGGCAGCTTCTGCTCGTGGCAGTTGGGGCATTCGGAAAGCGACTTGGCCGTCAAAAAATCGTGTGCACGCCGCTTGCTGGTGCGTGCCTTGGAATGACGCCGTTTTGGATTGGGCATTGAACTACTCCTCGCAAGTGCGCACAAGTCTCCGCTTGAGCGCTAAATGAAACGACTAGTTTAGCGTTTTATTGTTTTTTTAACCAGTCCTGCTTGAGGCGGCCTAGCGGGGTGGACCGGGAGTCGACCGAGTGGGTCTCACAGCGGCACTCATCATGGTTCAGGTTCGCGCCGCACTGGGTACATAGACCGCGGCAATCGCTGCGGCAAATCACCTTCATAGGCAGAGCCAGATTCACCTGTTCGGCGAGGACATCGGCGAGGAACAGGCCATCCCCTTCGAAGAATCCGATTTCGGTGTCGTCCAGATTCAGGCGGGCGTCTTCGTCGTCGCTCGGGAGGGCGGTGGTGCGCCGGTAGAAAAGATCGACGTCTTTGCTGATCTCTTCCATTACCGTATCGAGGCATCGTGCGCACACCAGTTCCAGGCGGGTGTGAATCGTGCCGTGAATTCGAATCTGGTCATCCACCAATTCCGCAGTCGCGCGCACTTCCAGCGGCTCTACCTGCCGGAAATCGTTGGAGTGAAAATCCAGGGTCCCCGGCGTGTAGCTTTTGCGGATTGGTATCTTGTGAAGAGCGAGTTCGTGAACGTCGATAAACATGGACAATTTCCCGGCCTTTGAGCGAAAAACCATTATAAGGCTGGGCGAATTTGTGTCAAGAAAAGGCGGAGAATTCGCGGATCAAGGTGACACCAATACGGCAATTGCACGTCTCGAACTGAGATTCAAATCCGCGCCCGCAGTGGCGCTCCGGCTTGTTCGCGGTACTGGCGGAGCAGAAAATCATCGGTCATCCCGGCGATGTAATCACACACAACTCGATGTGCCGGCTGATGTTGCGAGAGCTGGGCGTAGTAAGGGGGCATGCGCGCCGGGTCGCCTAGATACAGCGCAAAGAGAGCATCCAAGGCGGCAATCGACTCGCTCCGGTCTTCGACGATCGTCTCATTTGAATACAGCCGCTGCATCAGGAATTGTTTCACAGTGGCATTTTGCCGGGCGGCTTGGGGCGAAAAGCCGGCCAACCGCGCGGGATATTCACGCACCTCTTGAACGCTGCTTACACCGCTGGCTACCACCAGGCTTCGTGTATTTTCGATCAAGTCGGTAGCCAGATAATCGAGCAATTGCTTCAGGGATTCATTGAATTTCAGTTTCTTACGACCCTCGGGATGGGCGTGATCGATCGCCTCATACATCTGGCCGAACAAGGGGACTTCGCTGCACAAAACGTCCAGATCGATCAGACGCGCTTCAAACCCGTCGTCCAGATCGGCGGTGTTGTAGGCGACTTCATCCACCAGATCGATCAATTGCGATTCGAGCGGCGGCCGCAGGTCCAGCAGGAATTCCGCCAGCTGGGGGAATTCCTGGGGCGAATAATCGCGCGAATGCTTGATGATTCCTTCGCGAACCTCGAAGGTCAGATTGATGCCCGGAAAATCGAGGTAGCGCTGTTCGAAGTGGTCCACGATGCGCAAAGCGTGCAAATTGTGGTCGAACCGCTCGCCATGTTCGCGCATTCGCTCGTCCAGCCTGCGCTCGCCGGCGTGGCCAAACGGGGGATGGCCGATATCGTGGACGAGCGCGAGCGCTTCGGCCAGATCGGAATTCAGGTCCAGGGCGCCCGCCACGGTGCGGGCAATCTGCGCCACTTCCAAGGTGTGGGTGAGCCGATTGCGGAAATGATCGGAGTGGCGCTTGGTGAATACCTGGGTTTTGGCTTCCAGGCGGCGGAAGGCGCGGGAATGGATGACGCGGTCGCGGTCGCGTGCGTATTCATTGCGGTAGCGATGCGCGGGCTGCGGGAACCGGCGGCCGCGAGTGTGCCGAACGTCCATCGCATACGGTGCCAGCGCCATTAAAGGCATTCTAGCGGTAGAAGAGAGATTCACGGTATCGCTTTTCTGCAGCGCAGCAACGCGAGATCTAGGCAGTTGTGCTCTGTTTCGCTTGCTGCGAGGGGGTGCATTTTTCCGCCATTTGGATCGATTCGAAAATTGCATGTCCTTTAGAATCATGGACATTCAATTCTTGATCCTTACAGATGTCGCGATTCAAACAACTATGTCGCGCCAGCCCAATCCGACGCGACTCCCGCCTCCATATGGATCTGCGGACTACGGTGGGGCCGCTAGCGCAGAGGCAAGCCCCTTTCACTGGGAACGTAGCACGCCGGGGTAAGCGAGGCTAGAGATCACTTCGGTGGACATAGCAGCGACGCACGGAATCGCGCGAGGCGGCTAGTAAGCTGAATTAGCTCTTGCCAGCGGGGAGCAGTGCTAGTTCCTGGTCGGCTTGCTCGGCGGCGCGGGTGTCTGGGAATTCTGTTTTGATTTGGTTGTAGAGCTTCACCGCTTGCGACGGGTCGGGCGGGGTGGCCTGGCGGTAGTGCTCTGCCAGCGACAACATGACGACCGGCTTGGGCACCAGGATGGAAGGCTTAGCTAGCAGCTCCTGATACAGTTTCACGGCGTCGGCGCCTTTTCCGGTGCGGTCGTCAATTTGGGCGATCTCGTTTTTTGCCAGCGCGACGAATTCTTCGCTGCCACTGCTGGTGAGCCCTTCCAGCCATTTCTTCGCTTCCATGTCTTGACCGATTCGTTCCAGGCTGAGCGCCGCGTAGTAGTGGGAGAGTTCGCCGGGGCGGGTGTGCGGATAAGCCGCAGCGACCTCGCCGAATTTGGTGCTGGCGTCGATAAATTTCACTCCGGCGTTCATGTAAGTCGGTTCGCCCGGCTCAACGGGATCTCCCGGTTTCATGATGCGCGCTTGAAAAATCTTCATGGCGTCGTCAAAAGCGGCGGAGGCCTTCACGGTCTGGCGCTCGGTGTAGATTTTCCAGCCGCCGACGGTCAGCGCCACCACCACGATCACGCCGATGACCAGCGCGGCGGTCTTCTGGTGGGACAGAACCCCTTCGACGCCCTGCGCCAAGGTGTCATGAATCTCGTCTGTCTTTAATTCCTTGCGCGACATGTGTCGAACCACGTGTTGCTCCTAACGCTTCAGTTTTTAGAATGCCATGCTATCACAATCGCCATAGCTGTTGGCTCCGGCCCGACGCCGGAGGTTCCTACCAAGCTATGCCAAGACCGAGGCGAAAGACGAAGGCGTCAAACCGCATTTATCTGGAAACCCAAGCCAGACCGTCGGGCTCGTTGCCGGTGGCGATTGTGCCGGTAATCTGCAGGGTGGCCAGGTCCACTACCACCACCTTGTTATCCGGGCTGACGGCAACGAAGGCGCGGCGGCCTCCCGGTTCCATCAGAATACCTGCGGCGCCGCGGCCCACGTCGATGCGTTTTATTTCTTTGCGGGAGGCGACATCCATGACCACCAGCGGGCCGGCCAGATCGGATATCAATACTTTCGTTCCATCGAGTGTGAACTTCAGGCGATTGGCCATTTTCCAAGGGACACTTAGGGTGTCCGCGACCGTCTTGCTGCCGACGTCGATAATCGAAATGCTGGAGCTGTGAGCGTTGGCGGCCCAGATTTCCTTGCCACCTGGCGCGACATCGAAGCCTTCGGGGCCCTTGCCAATATGCACGACTGACTCATGCCACGCCTTTTGAGGTCCGTTGGGAGGCGCTCCCGGTGGCGGTCCGGCGTTGCCCGGTCCGCCCTGCCCGGGCGGCGGCCCGAAGGGATTCGCGTCCAAGGTCTGCTCGATGATGCTGATGGAATCGGAGTTAACGTTGGAAGTGAAAATGTGTTCGAGGTCTGCCTCTACGAAAATCATGTGGGTGCGGTCCTGCCCAGTGCCGAGAATCCAGTCGATGCGCTGAGTAGCGGGATCGTACCGGCCGATGACTTTGTTGGTCTCCGCCGTGAAATAGAGTTTGCCACCGGCGAAGGCGAGTCCGTGGGCCCCGTGCAGCGCGCCCAAGTCGATGGGAGGCAGCGGCTTGCGGGCCGCGAGATCGATTACCGAGATCGTGTTCAGGTGGCTTTGCGGGCCTCCGTAGTTCGAAGCGTAGGCAAATTTGCCGCCGGGCGAAGCGACTACTTCGTGCGGATCTTCGCCGGCCGGTACGCGGGCCAGAATCTGCAGGCTGGCTGGGTCGACGATGGCCAGCGAGCGGTCGCGTTTCTCGAGGATCAGCAAGGTGGCAGACCCGGTTTGCGCCGCCGCCAAGAATGCCGCGGCGAGCGCACAGACCACCATCCCCAGATACGCGAAAATTGCCATTTGCTTGCGATTCACGTAATTCATTTGGTTCTCCCGGTTCCAGGCTCGACGGAATCATAAATGAGGAAGGGGCGCGGTGGGGAGTAAAAGCTGAATCAGCGGCAGCGGGACCGGGAAAACGGTGAGCGGGAGGGACCGCGGACACAAATCAATGGCGGCGGCGTGCGCGCACACGGTTATCGTGCCGGCTGTCTAGGCAGGCCCCGCGAAGATGGCGGACCCGCCCGCCGCCTATGGGGCCCAGCGGCGGGCCGGTCCGGAGACGAGCCTAAACCTTCGTTACGTTCTCGGCCTGGAAGCCCTTGGGTCCTTGTTTGACCTCAAACTCCACAAGCTGGCCTTCGTTCAGTGATTTGTATCCGTCCATCTCGATCGCGGAGAAATGTACGAACACGTCCTCACCCGACTGGCGCTGAATGAATCCATAGCCCTTCGAAGCATTAAACCACTTCACCACACCTTGTTCTCTGGCCAACTATGCACTCCTTCTAGGCGATTTCCCCCGGTCGTGTAACGCCAGTCGGCCCGTCCCTAGGCTTGGAGGGTAGGACCAATTTCCACAGGACTACACAACCAATTTTCGGGGGGATTCTTGCACAAAGTGAAATGCGTGTCCAGAGTTTAAGCCTGTGGAATCAGGGCAGTAAGGGAAGGGCCAGGGAGGCATGGAATCGGGAGAATATATGAGCGGTGGCGTACATAGTCAGTATAACTACGGATGGTATCCAGTTTTTGTCAACGCTAGCGCGAAAACAGTCAACTTCTGGCTGATTTCGTCCGGCATAGATGCTGACTTTCCCGGGCGGTTGTTGAAAGGCCAACGTGGGGCAAGGTAAGATGGAACGGTAGATTTTGAATGATCTCCGGGCAAAGCGGCCCGCAATCGCCGGAAGCATCGGGTTTCGTTCTACGAAGCGGTCACTGTTTTTTGGCGATCCTCTGGCAGTTACGTTGCAGGATCCGGATCATTCTGCTTCGGAATTGCGATTTATCACGGTCGGAATGTCGGGCGCTGGACGCATTCTTCTTATTGCGCACACTGACCGCGACGAATGCATCAGGATAATCAACGCCCGTGCCGCGACGCAAGCTGAGCGAAACGACTATGAAGAAAACAACTGAAAAGCCGGGTCAAAGCGACGAATTGCGTTCCAAATACGATCTGTTCAAGTTGAAAGGACGGGTTCGCGGCAAGTACCTCAAGAGCTATCGAGAGGGGACAAATCTCGTGCTGCTCTCTCCGGACGTGGTTCTGTATTTTCCGGACGCTGAAGCGGTGAACTTAGCGCTGCGCACCTTGATCCGCTCCGGGAAGCGGACGCCGCGCCGGTCACGCTGAGAGCGTAGACTTAATCCATAGGATTCACTGCTAAAATGTCGCTGTGAACAACCCAACCGCGGCCATCGAACGCGAGCGTCTGGACGCCGACGTTCTAATTGTTGGCGCCGGGCCTGGCGGCTTGGCCTGCGCTTTGCATCTGGCAAAGCTGATCGAGCAGCACACCCAAGCGGGACGTACCCCTGGCCTTTCTACCGACAATATCTACGTGCTGGAGAAGGCGCGCGAGCTAGGCGCGCATCAACTCTCCGGCGCGATCATGGATCCCTGCGCGCTGCGCGAACTGGTTCCCGACTTTGAAAAATCGGCGCCGCTGGATACGCCGGTGACGGGCGATGCGGCGTATTACCTGACCGCGAAGAGCGCGTGGAAGCTCCCGATCACGCCGCCGCCGCTGGCCAACCACGGAAATTACGTGGTGTCACTCAACAAGATAGTGAAGTGGCTGGGCGGGCTGGTGGAAAAAACCGGGGTGAACGTATTCACGCAGTTCGCCGCGGCCAGCCCGATTATCGAAAACGGCGGAATCGCCGGGGTGATCACCGACGACAAGGGCGTGGATAAGAACGGCAAGCCCAAAGACAATTTCACGCCGGGCTACGAATTACGCGCGCGGGTTACGGTGCTCGCCGAAGGCCCTCGCGGCTCGATCACCAAGAAAGTGGTAGAGGCGCTGCACCTCGATAATATAAATCCGCAGGATTATTCCATCGGCATCAAGGAACTATGGGAAGTGCCGCCGGGCCGGATCGATACCGGCTTCGTGGCGCACACCATGGGCTGGCCGGTGGACTCCAGCAAGTATGGCGGCGGCTGGATGTACGGCATGCGCGACAACCGCGTATCGATTGGGCTGGTGATTGGTCTGGAATATCACGATCCGCTGTTCGATCCGCACGCTGCGTTTCAGACGATGAAGACCCATCCCTTCTTTCGCCGCGTCCTCGAGGGCGGAAAGATGATCCGCTACGGCGCCAAGACAGTTCCAGCCGGCGGATGGTACGCGATCCCGCGAACGTACATGGACGGCGGGCTAATCGTCGGCGACTCGGCGGGTTTTCTCAACGCGCAGCGGCTGAAGGGAATTCACACCGCGATCAAGACGGGCATGCTGGCCGCGGAAACGATTTACGAAGCGCTGTGCGCCGGAGATACTTCGGCGAA
This sequence comes from uncultured Acidobacteriota bacterium, assembly GCA_963725655.1. GTDB lineage: Bacteria > Acidobacteriota > Terriglobia > Acidiferrales > UBA7541 > CAVRXT01. Next base: position 1,052,844 of record CAVRYY010000003.1, read on the forward strand.
GACGCTGTCGTCTTTCGCTGCGAAAGTGGAAGCGAGTTGGATAAAGAGAGAGCTATGGGCGGTGAGGAATTTCCATCAGTCGTTTCGCGGCGGATTCTGGAAAGGAATGGCGCACACCGCGCTGCAATTTGTCACCGGCGGCCGTGGACTGACCGATCCGATGCTGGTGAAGCCCGGCTATCAGCAGTATCACAAATTGGATCGCGAGCTAACGCTAGTGGATCAGAGCACACGATTCAAGGGCGACGGCCAATTGACATTCGATCGGCTCACCGACGTCTATCATTCCGGGACGCGGCATGAGGAAGACCAGCCATGCCATTTGGTAGTCCTCGAACCGAATATCTGCATCGATCGCTGCGTGCGCGAGTACGGCAATCCTTGCCAGTATTTTTGTCCTGCGGCGGTTTATGAGATGACGATGGAGAAGGGTGCGCCGCGGTTGAAGATCAACGCGTCGAACTGCGTACATTGCAAGACCTGCGACATTGCCGATCCGTACCAGATTATCGACTGGATTCCGCCCGAAGGTGGAGGCGGACCGAACTACGAAGGAATGTAGGCGGCGTTAGCACGCGGTGGCGTTAGCACGCGGCGCAGAAAAGCAACGGCGGAGTCAAAATCTTCGCACGTAAACCCCGTCCGGACGTCCAGCACGAACTCCAAAAGACAAAGTCAGAAGACAAGTCAAAGCGCCCCTGCTCCCGAAACTAGGCAAGATTGGCTCACCTAAAACCACGAAAAATCGCGGAATCGTAAACTGTAGGAGCGTGAAAGCCTATTGGTTTTGCTGTGGTTTCGGCTCTTTTGCCGGCTCGGCGACGAATAGGCCTTTCATTCTGGACCAGAAACCGTGGTGCCTCGTGCCTGGTTTTTTGCCAGTGCTTCCGGCTAGCGGCGCCTGCGAAGGCGACCTGCCGTTCGCATCTGCGTTTGGGTTGGACGCGCCGTTTATTGGCGGTCCTCCCTCGACGTGCCCAGTGAAGAGCCACTCGGGTTCGACGCGCGATTCGCGAATCAGCAGTATCGATCGCGGATCAGGATCGGGCGGCGGCTGGGGCGACTCCGACGAAAAAGTCAGCGGCGGCATCATCACTTTCCAGGTCGGCGCGTCTTCGGGTTTGGGAGTGGACTCTGCCTTCTTAGGCGGCGCGACGGGATGGCTCTCGTTGGCGCTGTCCGGGATGCTGAACTCGATCGCGGTATGCGCGGTGTCGGGCGGCGCCGGATGTGTCTGTGGGTCCACCGTGGTTGCGGAGCTGGGCGTAATTGGTGTGTCGGGCGCCGGCTGGTGTGAGCGTGGGCTCGGCGTCGCTGGCGTGGCCGCGGATGTGGCACCGCCGCCCGCCGCACCAGGCACCGGCGGGTATGGCCGCGCGTTCGGCATGGGAGCGACGGCCGCGATGGCGTTTGGCGGAGGAACGGCTGTGGTTTCCGACGCACTTGGCGCGGTTACCGTGGCCGCTGTCGTATTTGCGGCTACCGCAGGCGGCTTATTTTCTGGCGGCGCCGCCGCCGGGGGCGGAGTTGAATCCGCGGGATGCGCCAAGCCGGTCAGCTGCTCGTCAGGAGCGCGCGCGGCCAAAGCCACCATCGCCGCATCGCAGTCGCAGCTTCCCACCTTTCCCGGGACTGGATTCAAACTGTTGGCGGTGATGAAAAATTCTCCACCCAGCGGCACGATCATCTGCTGACCGGTGAATTGTTCTTCAAGCCTCGCCGCGCCTTGTTCGGTGCGGACGCACATGGCGTCGCTGGTGTCGAGTCCGACGGTGAAGTCGCGATCGCCGTCGCCGATGGAGATGGGCGTACCGATGACCAGCGGAGTGAAAATTCGGAATGACAGATTGTTGGCGATGGTGGCGTGCACCTTGCCAAAACTCAAAGCCAGGGTAATCGCACCGTTCGATTCCAGGTAGGTCATCTTCGCCGGGCCGCAAATATAAACGTCGCCGCCGGTTACCAGCGACAATCGCGCCTGCCCCGAATGTACGGTGATGGTGCTCCCGTTGGCCACCCAAGATCCCGGAAGCCCGGCGGCCGATGCAGACCCCGGACCATTTTCAACAGTAACGTCTTTGCCCATGACGCGCGCCAACGCACCCGGCGGTCCCTGGGCGGCGAGTGGCGACGCCAGGAAAGCAAACGCCGCGGCGCACACCAATAGCCAACGGCATCGGGAGACACTCCCGTTGCTATTCGGGCCGGTCGGGCGGGGACTTTTCCGAATTCGTTGCCAGGTTAGCTGCACCATCGAAGACTCACGCAGATCGCCTATAATATACCCCAGTGAATAACCAGACATCACTATCCGATCAACCTCCGAGCGGCGTCAACGACACGGGGGACTCTGCCGCCGCGGTGAACGTCCACTACGATACGCGCCTGCCGAAACTATCGCGATGGCGGCGGATGCAGATACCAGTGATTGGCTGGGCGGCCTATGGGCTGATTCGCCTGATCGGCCCTACCTTGCGCTACGAATATCTCGGCCGCCAGCACTTGGAACAAGTTTATGCCCGGGGAGAACGTGCCATCTTCGCCTTTTGGCACCGAACGATATTCACCGCGATGTGGTGCTGGCGCGGTACGGGAATAGCGGTAATGAATACCACTAACTTCGATGGCCAGTGGACGCGCAAGGTTGTCGAAAGATTGGGATTCGGTACCGTACAAGGCAGCTCCTCCCGCGGAGGCCTGCGGGCGCTGGTGGAAATGGCGCGGCTGCTGAAGGCTGGAAAGGATGTGGCCTTCACGGTGGATGGTCCGCGGGGACCGAGGTACGTCGCGAAGAATGGTCCGGTGATGCTCGCGCGGCGCACCGGCCAGCCGGTGGTGCTAATGCACGGCGAACTGGAACGCTCGCGTTCGCTGGAGAAATCGTGGGACAAACTTCAGATTCCACGTCTGTTTTCTCGCGGCGTGGCGGTGATACCGCAGCCGGTATACGTTGATGCGAATGCGAGTGCTGAGGGAATCGAAGAAAAGCGTGTGGAGATGCAGGAAGCGCTGGAGCGGGCCCGGCGGGTGGCGGAAAGCTGGTTTCAGGTGAGCGAAGCGGAACGGCAACGGCTACGCGAGGAATGGAACGGTTAGCCTGGGCGCTAAAACCCTACGACTGCTACGCTTCCGGCGGGCGAGAGGGGCGAGACGATGCGCACGCTGACCCACGTTCTCGGGAAGTACAAAGCGCTACCAGGCAAGTAGCGGAGCCAATCCTCTTTACTCGTAGCGCAGCGCCACCATGGGATCGACGCGCATGGCGCGGCGCGCGGGGATGTAGCACGCTGCCAGGGCTACCGCTGCGATTAGCAGCGCCACGCCGGTGAAGGTTAGCGGATCGCGCGGGCTGACGCCCGCTAGCATGAACACCAACAGGCGCGTCATTCCCAGCGCGCCTACTATTCCAGCCGCGATCCCCACAGCGGCCAGCCACAATCCTTTTCCGACTACCAGTTGCAGGATCTCGCGCGGTTGCGCACCCAGGGTGAGTCGGACTCCAATTTCGTGGGTTCTCTGGGTGACCATGAAAGCCATCACCCCATAGATGCCGATGGCGCCTAAGAACAATCCCAAAATGCTGAAGAATCCCATGAGTTCGGTAACCACGTGATAGCCCGCATACTGGTCGGCCACGATTGTTTCGAGCGGACGAATCTGCGAGACGGGCTGCTCGGCATCCACCGACCAGATTGCGTTGCGAATTGCGTCGGTTAGCCCGGCGCTGCTGGCCGGCGAGCGGACTACGATGCCCATCCCTCGCATCGGAAACTGCGCGAAGGGCAGATACATTTCGCGGTCGCGATGGTAATTCATGACGCTGTTCACCTTCACGTCGCCGACCACGCCGACGATAGTGGCGTCCACATCCGGATCCGGATCGATGTGAATTTTCTGTCCGATAGGATTTTCATTGGGCCAGAACTGCCGAGCCAATTCCTGATTGATGATCGCCACCGGCGGCAGGGACGCGCCATCCGCGGAGGTGAAGGCGCGGCCCTTCACGAGGCTGATTTGCATGGTGCTGAAGTATTCGGGTGTGACAACCGAGTACCGCGCCCCGGGAATTTCGCCCGGATTCGGAGCGGGCCGGCCTACCACGGTGACATTCAGGGTTTCGCAGCAGTCATCGAACGGAATCTGATGGCTGGCGCCCACGGAAGTTACCTGCGGCAGCGCGCGCACGCGATCGAGGACTTGGTCGTAGAAAGCCTTAATCTCCGCGGGAGTCTTGTATTTGGCCTCGGGCAAAGTGAGATCCGCGACCAGGGCGTTTTCCTGGCGGAAGCCTGGACTGGTCCGTACGATGCCCACGAAGCTGCGGATCAGCAGCGAGGAACAAACTACGATCACCACCGCCAGTGCGACTTCGGCGATCACGAAGATGCTGCGCAAGCGTGAGCCCGCGCGACTGCCGGTACCACGGCTTGCGGCGTCTTTGAGCATTGAATTCACATCGAGCTTGGAGCCGCTCAACGCGGGCGCCAGTCCGAAAAGAAGGCCGGCAAACAGCGCGACGCAAAATACATAGGCCAGGGTTCGAAGATCGAGAGAAACCTGGCCATAGTTCAGCAGGTATCCGCGGCTACGCGCAGGGATGGCCGCATCGATCCAGCCCAGCGCCCAATAACCGACAAACACGCCCGCGGCGCCCCCGGCAAGAAACAACAACACCGTTTCCGTGAGGAGCTGGCGGACCAGGCGGAAACGTCCGGCGCCCAGGGCGGACCGGACCGCGAGTTCCTTGGCGCGGCCGGTGGCGCGAGCGAGCATGAGATTCGCGACGTTGGCGCATGCGATCAGAAGAACAAAACCTACAATCCAAAACAGAATTAGAACCGGTTGATTGCCGGCGTTTTCCCCGATGGCGTCCTTTAAGGATTGCAGCAGAACGCCCGAGTTGGTGTTGGTTTTGGGATAAGCTTTTTCGAGCCGCGCGGCAATCGCAGATATCTCGGCCTGCGTGGCGGGCATTCCCACGCCAGTTTTCCAGCGTCCCATCACGTCCAGCCATGAATTGCTGCGGTCCTGGCGTTCCTTTTGCGAGAGCGCGAGCGGGGTCCACAGATTGGATTCGCCGGTGATAGGAAGCTGAAATTCTGCGGGCATCACGCCCACGACGATGTAGGATTCTCCGCCGATTTTGATGCTCCGCCCAACGATGTGCGGATCGCCCGCAAAGCGCGTTTCCCATAGCCCGCGGCTGATCACCACCACCCGCTGCGCGCCGCTTTGGTCATCGGAAGGAAGAAATGTGCGCCCCATCAGCGGTCTGGCGCTGAGAGTCTCGAAAAAATTCCAGGTGACGCGGTTGCCGGCCACCCGTTCGGGCGGGCCGTCGCCGGCGAGGTTGAACGATGCAACGGACCAAGCGCAGAGCACTTCGAAATCCTTGCTTTCGCGCTGCCAATCGTAGAAATCGGCCGCGGTGTTGGTCCTGTCGATCCATCCTTCCTTGGTGTTCAAACTCTGGATGATGGCGAGGCGATCGCTCTGCGGGTAAGGCAGCGGGTTGATGATCCACGCGTCGACGAAGCTGAAGATGGATGTATTCGCGCCGATACCCAGCGCCAGCGTCAGCACCGCGATGGCCGTGAAGCCGGGATTTTTCTTCAGCATCCGAACGGCGTATCGCAAATCCTGCAGCAGTGTTCCCATGTTTCATTCCTCGCGATCGAATCGCCGAAATTCAGGCGATCATTCGTAGCGTAGCGCCGCCATCGGGTCCAGTCGCATGGCGCGCCGCGCCGGGACGTAGCACGCCCACAAGCCAATGCCGCCGAGCAACAACGCGGCGGTTCCAAACGTGAGCGCGTCGGTGGGGCTTACTCCTACCAGAAGCGTAACCATCGAGCGGGTGAGCACCCAGGCCAGCAGCACACCGGACGCCACGCCGCCCACCACCAGCACCAATCCTTGCCGCAAGACCAGCCGCAGGATATCCTGCCGGTCGGCACCCAGCGCCATGCGAATTCCGATCTCATGGGTGCGTTGGCTCGCGGCGAACGAAACCACTCCGTACACGCCGACCACCGCCAGCGTCAGGCCGAGAAGTCCCATGGCCGCAGCCAGGATTGCCCCGACGCGGAAGATGAAGAAGCCGGTCGCGCCTCCAAGAGATTGGCGCATGGTGCGAACATCGGAGATCGGCATGTTGGGATCGAGTTTGCGGATTTCGCTCTGCACTTGCGCGGTCAACGATTCCGATGGCACAGACGATCGAATCTGCAAGGTGCGGTAGGAAGTGGAATGCTGCGCCAGCGGAACATAAAGATACAGCTCCCGATCCCAGCCCATGAATGTGTACTTGCCGTTTCCTGTTACGCCCACTACTTCGGCGAAAGGCCCGGTTGGGCCCACCAGACTGAACTCTTTGCCGACGGGATCCTGGTTGGGCCAGAATCGATCGGCCATGGTCTGATTTACGATGGCGACGAGCGGCGCCTTGTCATCGTCGTTCTCTCGGAAGGCGCGCCCGCGCAGCAGCGGAACTCGCATCGTGTCGAAATAGGGTGCATCCACCCAGTTGTAGGCTACCGCTGGAGGCTGCTGGCCGGGATCGAGGATGCGCCCCTTGAAGTAGATCGAGGTCGCGGCATTCACCGAACCCATCGGCACACTGAACGCGAGGCTCGCCGATTCCACGCCAGGCAATGCGCGGACGCGCGCCTCGAGGTCGTGATAAAAACTTTTTGTGCGGACGCCGTCGTATCCCACTGCCTTTGGATCCAGGACCACATTCAGCACCCGGTCGGGATCGAATCCCAGATACGCTTGTTGCGCGTGCATCAGGCTGCGGACGAACAGCCCGGCGACGATCAGCAGCACCAGCGAGCCTCCCCCCTGCGCCACTACCAGTGCGCTGCGCACCCGATGGCGGCTCACTCCCGCGGTGTCACTCCGGCCGGCTCCGTGCAGCACGCTGTTCACGTCCGCTTTGCCTGCCCGCAGAGCCGGCCACAGGCCCACGATCGTGGCGGTGAAGAGAGCACCGGCCAGAGCGTAGGCAAACACTCTCCAATCAAAACTGAAATCCAGATGTATCGGAAGGGGCGAATCCGGAAGGAGCGAAGCGACCGCCCCGCTGGACCATTCTCCTATCACCAGTCCGCCGGCCGCGCCGAAAAGCGCCAGCACGATGCTCTCGGTTAGCATCTGGCGTATCAAACGTCCGCGACTTGCACCCATCGCCGCGCGGATGGCCATCTCGCGCTGCCGCATCGTCGCGCGCACCAGTAAAATATTTGCCACGTTCATGCATGCCAGCAGCAACACCAGCGCGGCCAGCACCAGGAATATTCTGGCGATAAACGGGACGATATTGTTCGCGAATGGCTGCGGGCGGGCGGATCTCTCGGGAATCACTCGGGTGGTCGCGCCCTTGTCGGTGGCGGGATAATCCTTTGCCATCCGCTGGGTGACCAGACTTACGGAATTTTGCGCTTGGCTCACGCTCACGCCCGGCTTCAACCGGCCCATCACCGTCAACACGCGGTCGGTGCGGTCGGTCCAGAACTTGGCCGCATCTTCCGCCGGCTGCATGTTCATGGGGAGATAGCCGTCCGGGTCCAGCGCGAACGAGGTGCCCTGGAATCCTTTCGGCGCCACTCCAACGATCACCGCCTCCCGCCCGTCGATCAGCGCCTGCTTCCCGACGATGCCGGGATCGCCGCCGAATCTCCTTTGCCAGTACGAATAGCCCAGCACAATGTAGGGGTCCTTGCCGCCTGATTGGCCTTCCACCGGAAGGAACAGGCGCCCCAGCGCAGGCTGCACGCCTAGGGATGAAAAATAATTTCCGGTCACATAGAAATACAGGAACTGATTTGAATTGCCGTCGAAGCTGAGTCCTCCCAGACCGCTCCGGGCAGCAAAGAGGTCGGAAAACCCATCGGTTTGTTTCTGCAAATCAACCAGCTGGGGATAGGAAAGCCTGAAGATTCCGAGCGTATCGCCCTCCAACCTGGCGGCCAGCACGACGATTTGCTCGGGGGATTTCACCGGCAGCGGGCGCAGCAGAAACCCATTCACGATGCCGAAGACCGCGGTGTTGGCCCCGATCCCCAGCGCCAGGGTAAGAACGACGATCACGGTGAGCATCGGCGACTTGGCGAGCATGCGGAGCGCGTAGCGAGCGTCTTGCCAAATCGTGGTCATGGAATTTTCCCCTTTGTTCAGCAAGACACTCGCACGTCTCTGCCCATCGGGGATGCCCGCGAACTGTATGTGGCAAGGGGACTTACGGCAATAGGGGAGGGCGTCGTGGGTGCTCGCGGTGAGCGATTCCGAGACGTGCCGTCGCGGAACCGAACATCCGACGGGGTCAGTCGATTTTTCCGAGATACTTGTCCAGCCAAACCAGCACGCTTTGAATCATTTCGGGCCGCCGGTCGGTAACGTCGTGCGCGGTGTCGAGCAAGATGTGGCGCTTGTCGGCGCCCGGCGAACCGAGCATGCGGAATAGCGGTGTTTGCGCCTTCTCGAGTGAAAACGCGTAATCGTATCGGCCGTTCACCATCAGAACCGGCTTCTTCAGGCGTGGCGCGAAATCGGCCTGGTCGCCTCCCAAGGGCGGCCGGGAGAGAAGGTATCCGCCATCCAGGAAGACCACCGCTCGCAGGCTATCCTGAAGAAGCGCAGCGTATATCACGCCCTCCGCAGAGCCCATGCTGACGCCCAGATACGCGAGTTTGTTGGTGTCAATATCCGTGCGGGTTTCCAGGTAATCCACGGAGCGCGCAAGATCCTTGTAACGCTGCGTCTTGTTCTCCAAATCCTGCGAAGTGCCTGGGAGCACCGCTTTCACTCGCCGTTCGTAAGTGCCTTGATAGACCGGGTAAAGAACGGCACGGCCGCTCTCGACGATGTAGTCGAAGAACTTGGTGTCTCCCAGAGTCTGACTGGTCGGAATGTCCAGAACTTCCGCGCTGGGGAAGAACAGCACGGTTTGGAAGGGTGGCTGAACTTTTTTCGGCAGGAACAAATACGCGGTCATCCGTTCGTTATTGTAGGCGGCGTCAAAAGTAATTTTTTCCTCGCGCCAGTCCGCCGAATCCTGCACCACGCCCTCCAGCTTCGCGTTCAAGGGCGTTTTGTCGTACGAATAAAGGGTCCGGTACGCACGGAACACATCATCCGATGCCGGTTTGGCTTTAGAGAAATCGCGATGGAAGGTCTTGATGGTGCCGGTGAGTTCCTGCGGCAGAGGCGACGGGTTTCGAACGCAGCGGAAACCATTTGCCGGGGAGCGATCGAAGGGCGGGAGTGCTTCGGGATCTGCGTACAAATAGGTCTGCGACTTCCACGCGCCGCCCAGGATGAAGGTGCGGTTGCCGTCGGCGGGATTCTGAACCCATTCCCTCACGTTTCCGGCCATGTCGTAGGTGCCGTAGGGTCCCAGGCCTTTGAACGCCCCCACCGGCGCCAGCTTAGTGAGAGAGATGTTACTGGCGTGAACGGTGTAGGTGGCCACATCCGGCGGAGCGGCCTCATACCACTGGCCGAACGTGGGCAGGCTCTTGCCTGTGAACGAGGCGTACGCGGCAGCCTCATACCAACTCACACCCGACACCGGGTAGTCGGCTTTTCCTTCCGGATAATGGCCGCCAGCCCAGGTCGAAGGTCCGGCGCGCCCGGTGCTATCGCGGAAGAGAGATTTGGCCTCGTCCCAGCCGATCTCGCGACCTTTTTGAATGAAACTCTGCGTCCAATATTCGCGCTTTTCGTATCCACCCTGGTCGACGAACTCCTGGTACTGGCGGTTGGTTACCTCGAAACGATCGATGTAGAAGGGCGGCACGTTGTCGAAGCCCACCCATCCGACAAACGCGATAAAGTTGCCCCACGGGCCTCCGCTGACCCACGACATTCCCTCAGGCGCCTTCTTCTCCGAGTCCAATGAGAAAGCCATCTGATCTTCGGTGATAGGAGCCGAGATGTATTCGCCAACACCGGGCTTCGAGATTCTCCAGCGAAAGTACCCGGTCGGGATTGTCGTGTTTTGCAGCGGAGTAGCGCCGAGAGGATACCAGGCGCTATCCGGGGCCGAGTAATCTTGAATTTCCACCGTGGAACCGAGTGGCGTCGAAGTGATCGAAACATTGCGAGTATTGTGTTGCACGATCTCCGCGATTTGCGGATCGGCCGGTAAATATCGCCGCGCTTTTTGCAGTAACTGGAACGCTGCCAGGGGTTGGTTGGCATCCTTAAGTTTAGCGATGCCGGGGATCGCTTCCTCGCGCGCCCAATGGCGCCGCTCCGACCGCTGGTAGAACCACAACCCCAACGCGGCTAGAAGCAGGATCAAGATCGCAGCCGGAACCAGTTGTACGGACGATAGCCGCACACCCGGCCCCGCCGCAGGCAACTCCGCCGACCTTAGCCGGGCGCGGAGCGAGGCGAGATCGCGAGCCATTCCAGCTGCAGATTGATAGCGCGTACCTGCGTCTTTCTGCAGCGCCTTGCGGATAATCCTTTCGAGGTCCGGCGGCAGATTTGAATCGAAGCTCAGCCGTGAAAGCGGCGCGCCGTTCTGGATCGAGGCGAAGACTTCGGTCGGCGTCTCGCCGCGATAAGGCGCGGCTCCGGTGACCATCTCGTAGAGCACCGCTCCCAGGCTGAAGAGGTCGGTGCGGCCATCCAGTTCTGAGCCACCCGCTTGTTCGGGCGACATGTACGCGAGTGTGCCCAACATCAAGCGCGGCGCGGGAAGAGGCCTGGGCCCGACCTCGAATTGGAAAGCCTCCTCGTCAGCTGGCCGGGGCACTTTCGCGATGCCAAAGTCGAGCAGCTTAGCGTGGCCGGTGCGGGTGATGAAGATGTTGGCCGGTTTGATATCGCTATGGATCACGTCCTTGCTGTGCGCCTTGTCGAGCGCATCGGCAATTTCTTGGGAGTTCTGCAGTGCCTGTTCCAGCGGCAGCGGCCCAGCAGCGAGCCGCTGAGCCAGCGTTTCACCCTCGAGATACTCCATCACTAGATAATCGATGCCGTCCTGCTGGCCGATGTCATAGAGAGTGCAAATGTGCGGATGATTCAGACTGGCGATGATCCGCGCTTCGCATTCAAATCGACTCCGTAGTTCTGGCTCGTCCGCCCGGTACGCCGGCAGCACCTTGATCGCTACGGTTCTTTGCAGGCGATTGTCACGCGCCTGATACACCTCGCCCATTCCACCCACACCCAGCAGAGAAACGATCTGGTAGGACCCAAGCGTCGTTCCCATCAGCGGCGGGCGGTTCTGATCGGCAAACATCTCGGCGGCCACTTCCCCTAGCACCGATCTGGCCCATAGATCGTCAGGCTTTTTTTCCTGCGCGAGTAGAGATTCCACTTCCTCGCGCAGCGCTTCGTCTCCGGCACAGGCTCGCCGCAAGAAAGCGGGGCGGTCGCCGATCTCTCGCTCCAGGGCGGAGTCATACAGCCGCTCGATTTTCTGCCAGCGCTCAGGCTTCATGGCACACAACGCCTTCCAAATCCTGCGGCTCGGATTTGCTCATTTCGCGCATTAGCCAGGCTTTGGCGAACCGCCAATCGCGAAACACGGTATCCGCAGAGACCTCCAGCACAGCGGCAGTTTCGTTAACGCTCAAGCCGCCGAAGAAACGCAATTCCACTACCTTGCATTTTCGGGCGTCTACTCGGGCTAGCGCCTGCAGGGCGTCGTCGAGCGCAATCAAAGCCCGGCCCTTTTCCACCGGTGCAATCGAACCTTCGTCCAGGGTGGTTCTCTCGAAGCCCCCGCCCCGTTTCTGGTACCCGCGCGCGCGGGCGAAATCCACCAGAGTCCGCCTCATCAACTGTGCCGAGATAGCGAAGAAGTGGGCCCGGTTTTGCCAATTGACCTTCCGCGAGTCCAGCAGCCGCAGGTACGCTTCGTTCACCAGCGCCGTCGTTTGCAGGGTATGGCCGCACTTCTCGCCGTACATGTGCCGCCGGGCCATCAGGCGCAATTCTCGGTATACCAAAGGCAGGAGTTGCTCCAGGGCTGCGTCTTCGCCTTCACTCCAAGCCCGGAGCAATATGGTTACTTGTTGGGGCGACGATGCCATCCATACCTCATCTGTTTATCACTTCGTGCCGCAAGGCCCCGTCAGTGCGCGCAAGTATAACCCTCCTGTCTTAACAAGTACTAGCCACACAACTTTCTTTCAGGTGCGTGCCAGTTTTCGTCGTCCGATCCCGCCTAAATAACTGAGGGGCCCCGGGGCATCGAGAGAACACGGAGCCGCTCGACGGAGGATTTTGGACAGCGGCGCGTGGCGTTGCGTCCAGTAAAGGTTGGGCGGTGTGCGCTACGAGCCCTTGCGCGGCCGCACTTCACACTTCGGGAGAGGGTTCGGCTCAAACCCTCTCTCTCGAAGTGGCTGGCCGGTTTTTCTGCCGGCCCGATCAACTCCGTGGGCCCGCTCCGATTCAGGAACGCAAGTCCCGCAGGTGGACGTGCAGCCTCACCCGCAACTCCTTCCGATCCCAGTAAGCCCTTTCAGATCAGCCGAATACATCGGATTGCGTTGGAACCGTGTGTGCTGGGGGTTGTCTATTCTTGGCGGATGCTACTCATGACGCAGTGCAACCATTGGATCGAGGCGGGTGGCGCGCCGCGCCGGAACGTAGCACGCTGCCAACGCTACCACGCAGAATAAAATAACCACTCCAGAGAAAGTGGACGCATCCGTGGGCCTTACCTCGAAAAGCAGGCTGGTCATCAAACGCGTCAGGCACCACGATCCCGCCACGCCCAGCGCGATGCCCGCGAGCGCAAGATTCGCGCCCTGCTTCAGCACCAGGCGTAGCACATCGCTCTCTTGTGCTCCCAACGCCATGCGAATCCCGATCTCTGCGGTTCTCTGCTGCACCGAGTAGGCCATCAAGCCGTACAAACCAACCAAGGACAAAAAGAGAGCCAGGGCGCCGAATATTGTGAGCAGCAGCGTCTGAAAGCGGCGCTCGGCGCTAGCCTTGGAAACTAACTGGTTCATCGTGCGCAAATCCGTCGCGACCAGCGACGGATCCAGATCGCGCACGATCGCGCCGATGTTCGAAGCGATGTTGTCCGGCGGCAGGTTGGTTCGCGCTACCACCGACGCCGAGCCGGGGCCCGCTCCCCACAAGGGCGTGTAGACCTGCATCGGCGGCGCGGCATCGAGTTTCCAATATCGCACGTTACCCACAACGCCAACGATCGTCCACCATGCCTGCGCGGGATTGTCGTCGCCAAAGCGGAATCGCTTACCAAGCGCACTCTGGCCGGGGCAATATTTCCGGGCGAAGCTGCTGCTGACTATTGCAGCGCCAGGATGGGCACCCGAGTCGCCGTCAGTGAAGTCTCGCCCCTGTAGGAAAGGAATGCCCATGGCGGCGAAGTAGTGGGGGCTGATCGAGCGCCTCTCAAAAAATGTCTTTGGATCAAAGGGATAGCCCTCCACCGACAGAAGAGAGAGCGATTCGCCGCCGCCTAGCGGTAACTGGTCGATCGCGGCAGTTGTCTCCACACCCGGCAGGGCGCTGGTCCTCTCGATCACGTTGCGGAAGAACGCGGTTTGTCGCTCCGGTTGGTTATATCTCGGGTCTAGTTGAATATTCATCGTCATTGTCGACTGCGGAGCAAAGCCCTTATCCACTCCCTGCAATTTCATGAAGCTGCGAATCAGCAGGCCGGAGCCGGTAAGCAGCACCACCGCGAGCGCCACTTCAGTAACCATCAGGCCGCGATGCAAAGCGCCCACCCTCCCTTTCACGCTGCGATTCCCGGCGGCTTTCAGTACATCGGTCAACTGGCCGCGGGACACGGTCAGTGCCGGAAATAATCCAAAGAAAAGTCCGGTGGCAAGCGACACGCCAATGGTAAAGAGCAGGACCCGCCGGTCCATCGAGATTTCGTCAAGGCGCGGGATATTGCCGGGAATAATGAAGATCAGAAAACGGATGGTTATGGAGGCGACCAGCACACCCAGCAACCCCCCGCCACCGGAAAGGCACAGCGATTCGGCCAAGAGTTGGCGGATCAGGCGCGATCGCGAAGCCCCTAGCGCGGCGCGTACGCTCATTTCCTGGGCGCGGCCGATTGCCCGCGCTAATATCAGACTAGCGACATTGCTGCACGCGATCAGCAAGACCAGAACCACCGCGCCCATAAAAATCAGTAAGGCGAGACGTGATCCGCCGGTTACCACGGCTTCAAGCGGAAGTATTACCGCTGTCGCGCCCCGGAACATCGGTAGGTGCAGTGAATCGAACTGGGCAGTGATCGTGCTGATTTCCGCTTGGGCCTGAGAAGGCGAAACGCCGGGACGCAGCCGTCCGATGGCGTTGCCGGAACCGTCAAAACGTGACAACTTCTGCTGCAGCGTCATCGCGTACGGCATCCACACGTCCGTTACTTGCCCAGACGAGTCCAGGGCTTCGGGTCCATGTGGAAATGAAAAGCCGGCGGGCATTACGCCGATCACCCGATAGGGCTGGCCGGTGAGTACCAGCTCCTTTCCCAACACGTTGCGATCGGCGCCGAAATGCGATTGCCATAGGGCGTGGCTGATCACCACAACCCGTTCCTTACCCGGCTGGTCATCCTCCGGTCCTACTGTGCGGCCGAGTTCCGCCGCAACGCCGAGCACTTGGAAAAATTCGCTGGTAACCCGCGAACCACCCACCCGAATCGCGTTATCGCCCACCGAAAGATTTGAGTGTTCGACGGAAAATAAGGCCATGCTGCTGAACGAGTGGTTTTGCTGTTTCCAGTCGTAGAAATCGGCATTGTTTGGCCCCCACGCTTCCAGCGGGACGCCGGGGATGTGCAGAACAGGTTCAAAAAGGTAATCGATCTGTTGCGGATTGCGATAAGGGAGATCGCGCAGCAATACCGCGTTGACCAGACTGAAAACCGCAGTGGTCGCGCCGATTCCTAGCGCTATCGTGAGGATCGCCAGCGCCGCAAACCCGGGGTTCTTGCGCAGCATCCGCAGTCCGTAGCGAACGTCGAACAGCGAGCATTCCAGCCAACCGGCGCCGCGGGCGTCCCGGCATTCCTCTTTAGTCCGATCCAGGCTGCCAAATTCCAGGCGCGCGCGTCGCCGAGCTTCCGCCGGCGGCACTCCGTTGCGAATCAGCTCCTCGGCGCGGCTCTCCAAATGGAAGCGAAGTTCGGCGTCCATTTCGTGTTCCATGCTCGAACGCCGAAACGTCACCTGCCACCAGGAGCGCGCGCGCGATGCGAAGTTCATAGGCTTTGTCCGAGCACGCCTCGTGTTCTCCTAGATTATCGAGGAGAGCATAATGGAACCACGCCTAGGCCGTCAAGGAGAACCTGATCTCCGTCCGAAAGAGACTCCGGCCGGCCCCGCTGGTGTTTTTGAGTGTTCGCAAAACACGTGCTGCCTGGCTTGTGATCGAGCGTCTCCCTGAGTTCCGGTCACGCCAGACGCCCATTAACGTGGTGTCCAATGGCACACGATTTTACTCGACGTTAATGGTGTCCAATGGAGTACAAGAGATTGGCCGATAGTATTTTCGAGGCTCACAAGAGGTAGCATGAAAACGCAATTCGAACAGATGATGGATGGCCTTAACGACGTTGAGGTTTTTGTTGCTGGAGAGCAAGAAGGATTCAAGGCGCACGTGCCCCAAGAGGTTGATGTGAAAGCGGTCCGCAAACGGCTTGGTATGACCCAGGCCAGATTTTCTAACACGTTTGGGTTCAGCCTTGACGCCATCAAACACTGGGAGGGAGGGCGGAGGACCCCAGAAGCGCCGGCTCGCACTTTGCTCACTGTCATAGACAAGAATCCCGCTGCAGTGCTCACCGCACTGAATCCCGCTGCGTTCGCTGCCGTCGGATCCTCAAGACCCACCTCTGTCCCTGTTAAGGTCGCTAGAAAGCGTCCAGCCTCTAGTGGCAGTACAAAACGGAAGCCTTATTCTGCCGAGCGTGTGGAGAGAGTCACGAAGTAAAGGGCGACAGCCTCCGATCACCAGGAAGCTCGACGCAGAATCGGTGGACGAGCGGCCAGTTCTTCAACCCGCGATTGCATGTTTGTAACGTCTTTTCAAGAACTTAGGCGGATTCGGCTTTGTGCTTTCGTCCTGAACGGCCGCCCATCGGTACTCTAACGGATATTTTTTCGCGCCGCTATTTGCTAACCTGACGTCAATGCTCGGATCATGTCCCGTCACCGAGATAGCGCCACGGAAAATACAAGATTCAACAGCGAACCAAGCGCAAATTGAATCGCAACAGTGTAGAGATACCCACCCGCATCTCCCACAAAACAACCGATGACTTCGTCCTTAACCGCAAGAAAATGCACGAATTCGCCTACAGAAGAAGTGTCCGGCCTTAGTTATGTCCTTCAAACCGAGTAACATCCAGCCGGCCTAGCCGAATAAAAAGCGAAACGGGACGGCGCCGCTCTGCTGACTGCCCGCGTCCCGTTTCACCGCTCGACGACTTCAGATCGCTCCACCGTCCTGTCCGGTTCGGGAACGCCAAATCCCGCATGCGAACAACGGAGTTCGATGCGATTCCCTCGGATTGCTATAAGCCGCGCAAGCTCAGCTAGATAGCTCCAGTTGCGCTGGAGTGGCGCATGCTTCCACGCAGATCAGGGCTCTGCGGGATTGTCTTGAAGGGAGGCCTCATGGGGACGCTCGTCCAGGACGTTCGGTTCGCCATCCGAATGCTGACTAAGAACCCGGGCTTTACCGCGGTGGTGGTGCTTACGCTGGCGCTGGGCATTGGCGCAAATACTGCCCTCTTCTCCATCGTGAATGGAGTGCTGCTGAATCCCCTGCCGTACCCGCACCCGGAGCAGCTGGTCACCCTGCATGAGAGCAAGCCGAATTTCGCCAACGGTTCGATTTCCTACCCGAATTTTCGCGACTGGCAGAAAGACAATCACACATTCTCTGCGATCGCGGTCACCCGCAGTTATGGCTACAGTCTCACCGGGATGGGCGAAGCCGAGCAGGTGCGCGCGGGATTCGTCTCCAGCGATTTCTTCCCGCTGCTTGGAGTGCGACCGGTGATCGGGCGCGCCTTCGCGCCGGACGAAGATCGCATCGGAGCCGCGCCCACCGTTTTGATCAGCGCGGGATTCTGGAAACGCAAATTCGGTTCCGCGCCGGACGTCCTGGGAAAGTCCCTTACCCTCGACGGCATGGACTACACCATCGTCGGCGTGATTCCTGCGAATTTCGACCTGCTGCTGAAAAGTTTCCGTACCGCCGAACTCTACGTGCCGATCGGTCAGTGGACGAATAATCTGCTCACCAGTCGCGGCGCTGGTCTTGGAATTCATGGCGTAGGGCGGCTCAAGCCGGGCGTGACCATCGAACAGGCCCGCGCGGATATGAACCAGGTCGCCCAAAATCTGGCAGTCGCGTATCCCGATTCCGACAAGGGCATCGGTGCGAGCCTGATCCCGATCCAGAGCGATATGGTCGGCGACGTCCGGCCGACGCTGCTCATCCTCCTCGGCGCGGTGGGATTCGTGTTGCTGATCGCTTGCGTGAACGTCGCAAGTCTCTTGCTCGCGCGGTCGACCGGCCGAACGCGCGAATTTGCTATCCGCGCCGCATTGGGCGCCGGCCAGGGCCGGCTGGTCCGGCAACTTCTTACCGAGAGCATCCTGTTGGCGCTTGCGGGCGGAGGGCTGGGATTGCTGGTGGCGGACTGGTCCACGCGCGCCGCGCTCGGGGCCTTGCCGGTCACGCTTCCCCGGGCGGGAGAAATCGGCCTCGATACGCACGTGCTGATCTTCGCCGTCGCCATTTCGTTGCTTGCGGGAATTCTTTTTGGTCTCGCTCCGGCGCTCGAAGACGTCGCAGGCCAAGCTGCACGACACTCTTAAGGAAACCGGCCGCGGATCGAGCGGCGCCCACTATCGCGTGCAAGGTGCGTTCGTGGTGGTTGAGATGGCCATGGCGTTGGTGCTGCTGGTTGGTGCGGGATTGATGATTCGCAGCCTCACCCGGTTGTGGAGCGTCAACCCTGGCTTCGATCCGCACAACGTCTTGACCTTCGGCCTCACGCTTCCGCCCTCATTGCTGTCCGCGAGCCCGCAGGCGATCCGGGCCACCGACCGCGCTCTCGATGACCAGTTCGAAGCCACCCCCGGCATCCAGGCCGCCTCGCTGGTATGGGCCGCGCTTCCCATTCGAATCGATGACGAACTGCAGTTCTGGCTCGACGGCCAGCCCCAGCCATCCAGCGAGAACGACATGGATTGGGCACTGCTATACATGGTCGATCCGCATTACCTGCGGGTGATGGGTATTCCGCTCGAGCGTGGGCGCTTCTTCACTCCGCAGGACGACGAACGCGCTCCACTGGTCGCGGTCATTGATGACGTTCTGGCCCGCAAGTTCTTTCCGAACCAGGATCCCATCGGCCGCCGCATCCACATCAACGGCGAGGACGGCAAGGTTGAAATTGTCGGAATTGTTGGCCACGTGAAGCAGTGGGGGCTCGATCGGGACGACACGCAGCCGCTCCGCGCGCAGATTTATCGGCCGTGTATGCAGATGCCTGACGCATTTGTGAAACTCACCGCTACCGGCATGAATATCGTGGTGCGCGCCAAAGAGGGCACTCCTGCGCTCTTTGATTTGATTCGCCGCTCCAGCAATCAAATGAACAGCAAGCAAACCGTGTACGCCGCGCTGTCCATGGACCAAATTATTTCCGGTTCGCTGGCTGCGCGGCGCTTTTCGATGACTCTGCTGGGCACATTTGCGGCGCTCGCGCTGCTGCTCTCGAGCGTGGGGATCTACGGTGTGGTGGCATATCTCATTGGCCGGCGTACGCAGGAAATCGGAATCCGCATGGCGCTCGGCGCGCAACCCGGCGATGTGCTCCGTCTGGTGCTGGGAGAAGGGGCGAAGATGGCGCTGCTCGGGGTGGCAGTCGGCGCGGCAGCCGCGTTCGTGCTCACCCGCTTGATGGCCAACATGCTGTTCGGCGTCAGCGCCACGGATCCGCTGACCTTCGCGTGCGTGGCGATGGTACTGACGCTAGTGGCGCTGACGGCGTGCTACCTCCCGGCGCGCCGCGCGATGCGCGTGGATCCCGTGGTGGCCCTGCGCCACGAATAGAATTTACGGATTAAGAGTGAGCCGCTGCTGCTAACCACTCTGCTGCTCGGCGCGAAGATCGCCTTAGTGCGATTCGCCCAGCGATACCGGGATTTCGATTTTCTTTCCGTCGCGATACACGGCCAGGGTGATCTTGTCGCCGGGGCGCTCGCGGTTCAGGATCAAATTTAGATCCATCTGGCTGGTGACGGGCTTGCCTTCGGCGCCCACCAGGATATCTCCGCCCAACCGAAGTTCGCGCAAGCCCGCCATCACTGACCGCGTGCCGCCGCGCAAGCCCGCTCGTGCCGCGGGGCCGTCCGGCACCACTCGCTCAATCAGGATTCCTTCCTTCACTGGCAGATTCACCGCTTCGGCCAACTCCGGCCAGATGGCCGTGCCTTCCACGCCCAGAGAAGCGCGCCGGACATGTCCCAGCGTGATCAGATCCTCCGCAACGCGGCGCGCGGTATTGATGGGGATCGCGAAGCCGATGCCGGCGGTGGTTCCGCTGGGGGTGTAGATGGCGGAGTTGATGCCGATCACCTCGCCATGCGAATTCAGCAAAGGGCCGCCGGAATTTCCGCGGTTGATGGCGGCGTCGGTCTGGATGGCTTCGTCGATGAAGGTGGTCTCGCCGGTTTGCACGGTGCGGCCGAGAGCGCTTACCACGCCGGTAGTGAGGGTGCTCTGAAATCCGAAGGGGTTACCGATAGCCAGCACCCGCTGACCCACCTGCAACGCCCGCGAATCACCTAGGGGCAGGCTGGCAATCTTGCCGCCCTTCTTCGATTGGATTTGCAGCAGCGCGATATCGTTGCGGGTATCCGCGCCGAGCACCTTGGCTTTGTAGTGCGACTGATCGCCGAGGGTTACTTCCACTTCTTGGGCGTTCTGCACCACGTGGTAGTTGGTGAGAATGTGGCCGTCGCCATCGATCACGAATCCCGAGCCCGCGCCCTCCATCGGCACCGCGTTGAAAAAGAAATCGTACTCCACCGTGCGGGTGACGATGTTGGCCACCGCGGGCGACGATTGCTTATAGATGTTCACGTTCTCGGTTTCCAGCTCGTCCATGCCGGTGTTGCTCGAGAACGGCAGCGACCGCAGCGCTTGCACCGACGTCGGCGCGTGGGCTCCCCACTTGGATCCCGCCCAGTAAGCTCCCAGGCCAATCGCCAGCCCTAGCGCCAGCAGACGCACTGCGTTTCTTGCGGTTCCCGTCGTTGTCATAGCCTCGAACCTCTCATTTGGACCGGCCGCTGCGAAAAACCAGGGCGCGGCACGCCATTCATTTCGACTGCCTCTTCGCCGCCGCGAGCCGTTTAAACTTCGCTATCAATTGCGCTACTTGCTCGCGCATCGAGTCCATGCTGCCGGACGCGTCGATCTGATCGTCGGCAAATTCGCGCTTCTTTTCGACCGGCATTTGCGCGGCGATGCGCTTCTCCGCTTGCGCCGCGGTTATCCCGCGCGCCAGCAGCCGCTTGCGTTGCTGCTCCGGTCTGCACCAAACCACGATCAGCCGGTCCAGATTCTTATAGGACTCCGATTCCACCATCAGCGCGGCCTCGGCGATGGCGAACTCCGGTCCCTTGGGCCGGTCCAACGCGTCGAACCATTTGGTGGTGGCGGCCAAAATACGTGGATGAATGATTTTTTCGAGCCGCTTGCGTTTCACCGGATCGTCGAACACGATTTCGCCCAGCTTGGCGCGGTCCACGCGGCCCACCGCATCCACCGCACCGGCGAATTCCGCGGCGACTTGATCGGCGGCCGCCTGGCCTGGTTTTAAGAGCTGGTGCACCAGGGGATCTGCTTCCAGCACCATACAACCCGCGTCGCGAAACATGGCCACCGCAGTGGATTTTCCGGAGGCGATGCCGCCAGTCATCCCGATGCGCAGCACTAGACTTCCACAGCCCGGGAAACTTTATCGCCAAGGCCACTACCGCGGCGCTGCCGCGCCGCGCGCACCGTATTGCTCATCAGCATCGCGATCGTAAGAGGACCTACTCCTCCGGGCACCGGCGTAAATGCTCCGGCGGTGCGCACCACATCCGGGTGAACGTCGCCGACCAGCACCGAACCCTTGGCCGCGAACGACGCGAGCTTGTCGGGAAAATTGGCAAAGATGCGCTCGGCCTCCGCGCGGTCAGTGACTACGTTCTGGCCGACGTCGATCACCGTCGCGCCCGGACGAATGTAGTCCTCGGTGATCATGGCCGCTCGCCCCATGGCGGCCACCACAATATCCGCGCGGCGGGAAACTTCCTTCATATCCCGCGTTTTCGAATGGCAGATGGTGACCGTAGCGTTGGCGTGCAGCAGCAACAAAGCCATGGGTTTCCCAACGATGTCGCTGCGCCCCATCACCACCGCGTTTGCGCCGGGGATGCGGATGTCGCTGCGGCGCAGAATTTCCATTACGCCCGCGGGCGTGCAAGCCACCAGCGAAGGCCGGCCCGCAACCAATTTGCCGACGTTGATGGGATGGAAGCCGTCCACGTCCTTGGCGGGGTCCACCGCGTCGAGAATTTTCTTAGCGTCGATCTGCGGCGGCAGCGGCATCTGCACCAGGATGCCGTCCACATCGTCGCGCGCATTCAGCTCTGCGATGAGCGCCAACAATTCTTCGGTGCGGATCGATGCGGGGGGCGTCACCAGAAAGCTGGCCAGGCCGAGCTTCCCGCAGGCGCCGGTTTTGCTGTTTACATAGAGCTTCGAAGCGGGGTTTTCGCCGACCAGCACGGCCGCTAGTCCAGGGCGGATGCCCTGCGCGGCGAGCGCCTGAATTTCGCCCTGCAGCTCCCCGTAAATCTGGTCCCGAATCGCATTGCCATTCAGAATCCGAGCGCTCAATTCCGCTCCCCTCGCGCCGATTTGCTTACGCGACCGACGCGCCAAGCAAATCATAGCATACGAAAATTTGGGCGTTGTCGATGCGGCCTGATTGCGTTTGCGCCCAAACGCACGACGGGCCAGGAAGGGAAAGATGCTCCGCGCCCGGCCCGTCGTTACCGTTGGTTTCAGAATCTAGTAAATGTCGTACTGCTCCCAATGCAGCGTGGGATCGGCTTGAATGATGATGCTCTTCTTGGTCCACGCTTCCAGCTCTTCCATCAGCGACGACTCGCGGGTCTTCAGCGCCTTGGAAATTTCCGGGTGCACCCGCAACGTCAGGCTTCCCGCTTCCACTTCCGGCGCCATCTTCCGCGCTTCGGTCTGAATTTCGTAGCACAGCGTGGGTATGGACTTCACCATGCCCGATCCGGTGCAGTACGGGCAGGATTGGCACAACGTGCGCTCCAAAGCCTGCTTGGTCCGTTTCCGGGTGATCGCCACCAGGCCGAATTCGTTGAAGCGCAGCACCTTGGACGGCGCCCGGTCGGCCCGCAATGCGTCTTCCAGCGCGGCCATCACTTTTTCGCGGTTGCGGCGCTCTTCCATATCGATGAAGTCGATCACGATAATTCCGCCGAGATCGCGCAGCCGCATCTGCCGCACGATTTCCTTCACCGCTTCGACGTTGGTGCGGACGATGGTGTCTTCGAGCCGGGTGGAACCGCGCCCCACGAATTTGCCGGTGTTGACGTCGATGGCCACCAGCGCTTCGGTGTGATTAATAACGATGTACCCGCCGGACTTCAGCCACACCTTGGGCCGCAGTCCTTTGTCGATTTCCTGCTGGATGCCGAACTCTTCGAACACCGGAGTGGCCTTGCTGTAGAGCTTCACGCGGTTGACCAGCGCCGGCTGAAACCGCGAGACGAAATCGACCACCTTGGTGAACGCTTCCTCGTTGTCCACCCAGATAGCGCCGAAATCCGGGCTCAGGAAGTCGCGCAGGATTCGCTCCACCAGGTTCAAGTCCCGGTGCAGCAGCGAGGGCGCCTTGGCCGTGTCTGCCTTGGTCTTGATCTTGCTCCAGGTCTGGGTCAGGAATTCCACGTCGGTGCGAATTTCGTCGGGCGTGGCTTTCTCCGCCGCGGTGCGCACGATGAATCCGCCGCCAAAGCTTCCTTTCGCTTCGGTGACCAAATGCCGCAACCGCGAACGGTCTTCCGCGGAGCCGATCTTTCGCGATACGCCGGTGTGGCTCAGGGTGGGCATGTACACCAGGAACCGTCCAGGCAGCGCGATGTGGCTGGTAATGCGCGCGCCCTTTTTGCCCAGCGGCTCCTTGGCGATCTGTACGATGATTTCCTGGCCCTGCTTGAGCAGGTCCGAAATCAATGGAGTGCGTCGCGACTGCTGCGGCCGCGAACCTCCTCCGCTATGCCCGTGCTGCGGGCGGCGTCCACGATCGTCGCGACGTCCGCGATCCCGGCCACCTCCTCCGCGTCGCGCGGGCTGTTGCATGCGCGCTCGATAGTTGCCGGAAACACGCGCCCGTTGCGGCTGCGTTTCCGCCGGGGAAGCGCTGGAGTCTCCGGAATCGATCGCACCGTTCGACGACGATCCGCCGTCGGCGGCGTTGATCGCACCTTCCGATTCTTCCGCAGAAGCCGCCGAACCGCCTTCTACCGCGGCTTGCGCTTCTTCCTGAATTTTCTCGATGTCGATTGGATTGCCCGCGGCATCCAGTACCGGCGCTTCGTACGCCTCGGACCTTGCTTCCGCTTCCGATTCGTCCCCAGCGTGGCCGTCGTCGCTTTCGGCTTCGGCGGCTTCCACTTCTTCGGCGCTCTCCATTCCGTCGGCTTCGCTCACCGGACCGGAGTCGAGGTTCAGCGAATCGTCACCGTCGTCTTCCTCGTCTTGCTCACTGCGCGCGGCCACTTCCAGGTGCGACTCTTCCAATTGCACCTCAGCAACGTGCTCCGCGAGCGCTCGAGCTTCTTCTTCCGAAAGGTCGGCCAATGGCCCGTTCTCGGCGGTCAGATGCTCCGGTGCGCCGTTATCCGCGGGGCTGGAATCGGCAAGCCGGGCATGTGACTCTTCGGCGCGCGGTTCTACCGCCCTTGTTTTTTCGCGATGGGCTTCATACGTTGCGGCGGCGGGTTCCACTTCCGCCGGCGGAGTTACTGGGGCGCTGCGGCGCGTTTTCGCCAGCGATTCACCAGGCAAAATGTCGATACTTTGATACTCGCCGCGTGCCGGGGCCATCCACGTGGGACGCTGCGGCGCATCGGCCGCCGCGCTTTGCGGCTCGACCGTTGCATCTACCCGCGCTTCTGCACGCGATTCCGTTGGTGCTTCGGGCGCCGGGGAGTGGGTGTGTTCGCCGTGCTCCACAACTACTGCAGATTCCAGGGATGGTGCCGGCGCGCCCATAGACTCCGCGGCGGGCCGTGCCCGGTACTTCGCGAGAGATTCGCCGGGCAGCAGGATCGGCGGCAGATTCGATTCTTCGGACGAGCCAGCCTCTTCCGTGGGCGGCTCGTAGGGCCGGTGCGAAGCGTACTTTGACGCGGGCAGATCGCGGCCGAAACGCGTATCGGCTCCGCGCCCAGCTGCACCGCCGCTTCCGCCGCCGGGACCACTCCGCCGGCCGCCTTGGCGTCCTCGGCGTCCACGGTCGCGGCCAAATCCGCCGCCACCGCTGCCGCTGCGTCCTTGACCTCGATCTCGTCCTTCAAATCCTCGTCCGGGCGGCCGCGACTGCCCGCCGGCCGGCGCCCCGGAGCTGCGCTGGTAAGGCGCGCTGGGTGGGGAGTAGCGCGGAGCGGGTGGCGGAACGGCCGCCGCCGGCTGCGCTGAACTGGCATCATTGCCGGTAATCGCTGCGTGCAAAGCGGCATCGCTCATGTCGCTGTCGCTCACCGGCGATTCGTCGACGGTCGCAGGGGCGGGAGCGTGCGACGGTGTATGGGACGGCGCGGCCGAAGCGGATGCGGCTGGCGTTCCGGTCGCGGCGGTCTTGTCCTCCGTCACGATGTGATCGAATTCCTCAATTTCTTCCAGGAAGTCCGTCACGTACAGGAAGGCGTCACTATCGAGGCCGATCTCTACGAAGGACGACTGCATGCCGGGAAGCACGCGGGTAACTTTTCCTTTGTAGATGCTGCCGACTAACGCAAATTCTTTTTCCCGTTCGACATATATTTCACACAGCTGTCCTTCTTCCAAAATGGCTACGCGCGTTTCGTGCGGCGTCGCCGAAATTACCATTTCCTTCGACATAAAAACTCCTCATGTTGCAACTCGGGGTGAGTACGCCGGTCCGGGCGGTATCCTCACGCCCAGCGAGTATCTGGTTTCGGGCGCCTGCCCGCCAGAAATCTCGATTGTGATGCATGGTATTCCTCACCGAGTGCATTCTTATCCCTTTAAAATTTTTTGTTGCAAACTCTCGCAGCGGGCCGGCAACACCGGTCCAGGCTGATTCGTGCGCATCCGGGCTCAGTTGACGAAGCGACGGCTTCGTACGCTCATCACCAGGCCCAATGCTAAAAATACAAACGAGGTGGCCGATCCGCCGTAACTCATCAACGGCAGCGGGATGCCGGTAACAGGCATCTTCCCGATCACCATCGCCGCATTCACAAAAACGTGAAAGCCAATGATTGCCGCCACGCCCATTACCACAAACATTCCCGCTCGATCCTTGGCTTTCTGAGCGTTTTCGATCAGGCGTAACAACAACCCTGCATACAACAGCATTACTACGAATACTCCTGCGAACCCTTGCTCTTCGGCAAGTGCCGCAAGGATAAAGTCCGAATACCTCACTGGCACGAAGCCTAACTGATTTTGGCTCCCTTTGCCAAATCCTTTACCCCAAAATCCGCCGGAGCCCACCGCAATTTCCGACTGCAACACCTGGTAACCGGCGCCGCGCGGGTTATCCTCTGGCTTCATAAACGTCACCAGACGGGCTTTTTGGAAGGGTTTTAATGCGTGCCAACCGATGGGTAAGACCAACGCGACCAGCAAAACAATTACGATGCCGTGTCTCCAATCGATTCCGGCCAGGAACGCTCCCACTACGGCCACAGATAACAATACCATAGCCGTGCCCAAATCCGGCTGTTTCAGGATCAGCAGCACCGGAATCGCGGTCAGACCGGCGGATTTCACCAGGTCCTGCAGGGTGAGGCTGTCGGTGCGCACCTCGCTGAAGAAACGCCCCAACATCAGGATAATCACCAACTTCATGATCTCGGACACCTGCAAGTTCACCCCGCCGCCAATCGCGATCCACCGTTTGGCTCCGAAGCGCGAATGCCCGATGATCAGCACCACCACCAGCAGAAACGATCCCACCGCGTAAATCAACGGCGCCTGGTCCAGCAGCCCGTGGTAGTCGATCCGCGAAAGGATCAGCATGCCCACCACTCCCAGGCCGATCCACGCGGCCTGCCTCCACTGCATTCCATGCATCGGGCTATTATGGGTGGAGGAATAAATCTCGAGCATCCCCACGCCGCAGATGGCGAACGCGATGGCCAGCAGCGGCCAGTCGAAATCGAAGAGTCCAGAGCGCTCTTTCATCTTAGTTGTGCTCCACGGTGGCCGGCGCTGGCTTTTTGACTGGCTGCGACACCGGCTTCACCACCTGCGGCGGGGCCGGTTCACCGTTGGCCAGGCTCTGCGGCGTAGGTACGTGCCCGTTCTTCTTGTCGTAATAGGCCTTAATGATATCGCGAGCCACCGGCGCGGCCGCTTCGGCGCCGTGACCGCCGGCCTGCACCAGCACGGCGACCACAATCTCCGGATTGCGCCTCGGCGCGTAGCCGACGAACCACGCGTTATCTTTGAATTGTTTTTGCTTGCCCAGGCGGTCCCGCAAGTCGTACCCGATGATTTGCGCGGTTCCCGACTTTCCGGAGAACTCCACATTCTCGATCTTCAGGTGACTCGCCGTTCCGCCGGCTTCGTTCACCACCCCGTACATTCCGTCGGTCACCTTTTCCACGGTGTCCTCGGAAAGCGGAAAGCGGTCCACATGCGGATTGGGAAAATTCTTCAGCAAGTGCGGCTGGATGAAAACTCCTCCGCTGGCGATTCCCGCGATCACCCGCGCCATTTGCACCGGCGTTGCGGTGACTGCGCCCTGCCCGATGGCCACCGAGATGGTCTCCCCCGCGTACCACTTACGGTGGAACACTCGTTGCACCCAATCCTCGGAGGGCATCAACCCGCCCTCTTCGCTGGGTAGATCGATTCCGGTCTTGTGGCCCATGCCGAGCGAACTGGCGTAGTGCGAAATGACGTCGATTCCCATGCGCATGCCGATGGTGTAGAAGAAAATATCGCAGGAATGGGTGATCGCGGTGTGCAGGTCGACCACGCCGTGGCTGCGCGCGCCGGTATGCGCCCAATACACCCAGCATTTAAATTGCCGGCCGTAGAACGTCCCATATCCCGGGCAAAAAACCTGGGTGGACTCCGGCACCGTCTTGGATTCCAGCATCGCCGTGGCCATGATTATCTTGAACACTGAGCCAGGTGCGAGCTGCGCCTGAATCGCGCGGTTCATCAGCGGTGTTTGCGGATCGGTATTGAGCCGCTGCCATTCGTCGGCGGGAATTCGCACCGCAAAGTCGTTGGGATCGACGCTGGGCTGGCTGACCATCGCCAACACATCGCCGTTGCGCGGGTCCATCGCCAACACCGCACCTTCTTTTCCGGCCAGGTCGGCCTCGGCGATCGCCTGCAAATCGTAATCGATGGTCAGTTGCACCGGCTTGCCGGGCACCGCTTCCACGTCATCCAGCGTGCGCACCATTTTCCCAACGCTGTTGACGATCACTCGCCTCATCCCGTCGGTGCCTTCCAGGATGTCGTTGTACTGCTTCTCCAGACCTGCCTTCCCGACGATGTCTCCCGGGCGGTAATGCCCATCGCTCTTTTCCAGTTGCTGCGGCGAGACTTCTCCCACGTACCCCACCGCACTCCCCAGCATTCCCCCGTGCGGATAGCGCCGCCTCTGCACCATCATCAATTCCATCACCGGCAGGTCGGACCGATGCGATTCGACGAACGCCAGGTCCGCCTGGCTCGCTTCCGGCTTGATCACGATCGGCTGAAATTTGGGTTCGAGCTTGGCCTGTTCGAGCTGGTCCTGCAAATCATCCGCATCCAGGCCCAGTCCTTCGGCCACCTGCGGCAGGGCGCGCTCCAGAATTTTGGGATCATCCCGCAGCAGCAGGATGCTGAACGAGGGATAGCTATCCACCAGCACCCGTCCTTCGCGGTCCAGCATGGTTCCGCGTGGGGCAATGATGGGAATCGACCGTACCTGGTTTCGTTCCGCGAGATCCGAATAGTGATCCGACTGGATCACCTGCAGCTTCCAGAACCCGACCAGTAGCAAAATGATGATAGCTACCGCCAGATACGAAATCAGCACCAGCCTGCCTTGCGGCAGCTTCTGGTCATTAACAAGCCATGGTGACAACGGAACTCCTAAGGCGGGTCTTCCCCCGGCCCTGCAGACATCTCACCGAATTCGTCGGTGGCCCAGGCTGAAATTTCAAGCTATCACCCGCATACACACCGCGCAAGCGAGCTTGCCCTGAGCGTCAACCGCAATTATCCTGAGCTCTTTCCGCGCCGTCCGCGCTGTTCAGGAAGGCTTCCGCAAGCGATCCAGCAGCGGAAACAACAGCAGCCCGGCCGCGGTATTGATCAGCGCTGCGATCAACAACTTGCTGCTGAAAAACGCCACCGGGCGGTCCAGTAGCGCGCGTTCGATCACCGTCAGCACCGCTTGATGCACGTGAAAGAACAGAAAAATCAGCGCCGCGCGCGCCAGCGGATGCTCGGTATCGATGCGCGATCCAATCGAAGAGGCCATGTACCCGACCACGGTCTTAGCGATTCCGTAGGTGCCGATCGGCGTGTGGCTTACCGCATCCTGCAGCACTCCGATGGTGCCCCCCAACAGCAGGCCGGTGGCCGGGTTTCGCCGGCTCAGCCCGAAATAAATGGTGATCAGCAGAGGCAGCTCGAGAAATCCTACCCACGCACCATATTTGTTCAGGAAGGCCTGCAGCACCAGCGAGAGGAACGTTGCCACCGAAATCGTTCCACCATAAAACTTGTGGACTTCGATATTCGGTTCGGCGTGGGCGTATGCGCTCATGTTCCGTTCCTTACGGACGCTCCGGCGTGGTGGTTGCGGGCGGCTTCGGTGTCGATTTCGTGGCCGGCGGCGTGGTGGTCACCGGCGCTGCGGGAGCGGCTGCGCTCGGCGTTGCGGCCCCGGCGGTTGGCACCGGCGCCACCGCGGGTTCGGCCTTCTTCTGGTTCGGCGTATCGCGCCTGGTGAGCAGCACTAACACTTCTTCCAGGCGGTCCAGCCGCGCCGCTGGACGGACGTTGATCACCGAAAAAGGGTTTCCGTTCTTCGACCGCACTACCGTGCCGATCAGCAAGTCCTTCGGGAAAATTTGATCTTCGCCCGAAGTGAGAATTTCCTGCCCGGGCGTCACCTTTTCTTCGTTGATGACGTAGTCCATCAGCAGATATGGTTCGCTCATTCCCTTGATCACCCCATGGGTGCGCGAACCGGAAAACAGCGCGCCCACCCCGCTCTCGCGGTCGGTGATCAGCAAAACCTGCGACGTATCCTGGTATACCTCCACCACTTTGCCCACAATTCCGTCGGGAGTAATCACCGCCATATTCTTTCGCAGGCGGTCGGTGTCGCCGCGGTTGATAAAAATCGTCCGTGAGGAGGCGTCCGCGTTCGCTCCGATCACTTGCGCGGCTACCATCGGCACGTTGGGGTTGGCGGTGTGGAATCCGAGCAAGACAGCCAGGCGATCCGCTTCGACCGCGCGGCTCTCCAGTTCGCGGTTGCGCAGTTGCAGGCGGCCCAGCTCGCTCTGCAGCCGCTCGTCTTCCACCCGGGTGCGCCGCAGGTCGATGTAGTGCGCCCAAACTCCGTGCACGCTCGATATCATCCATGTTCCCGAACGCTGCAGCGGGGTGAGGATGTCCACTGCCCACACCCGCACCAGGCGCACGTCGTGGTCGCGCTTGATCTGGAATGCCAGCAGCAACACCTGAAGGCCTATGACGATGGCCAGCAGCGTCAGTGGACGCTGCCGGGATGGTAGTTCCATCATGCTCATACGGTTCTAGCTCGCTGCCGGGTTTCCATCTGCGCTCTCTATGCCGCGCCGGCCCGGCTTTCTGAAGAATGCGGCCCGGACAAACGAGCTTCCGGCACCCTTGCTGGTAAATGTGCGAAGCGGATTCACAGCATCCCGCTCGAATTTCGCTTAATCGATCGAAACCGCGCGCAATAGTTTGAAATCGCTGAGCATCTTTCCGGTTCCCAGCACCACCGACGCCAGCGGATCGTCGGCAATCGATACGGGCAGTCCGGTTTCTTCGCGGATGCGCTTGTCCAGATTCTTGAGCAGCGCTCCGCCGCCGGTCAAAACGATTCCGCGATCGCTGATATCCGCGGAAAGTTCCGGCGGGGTGCGCTCGAGGGCCACGCGAATCGCGTTGAGAATCGTAGATACGCACTCGGCCAGCGATTCGCGAATCTCGCTATCGTCGATGGTTACCGTTCGCGGCACGCCTTCGATCAGGTTGCGGCCTTTCACTTCGAGGGTGAGAGGTTTTTCCAGCGGATACGCCGACCCGATTTCGATTTTGATTCCCTCGGCGGTGCGCTCGCCAACCAGCAGATTGTACTTGCGCTTCAGGTAGTGCATCACCGCTTCGTCCATCTCGTTGCCGGCCACCCGCACCGAACGCGAGTAGACGATCCCGCTCATCGAGATCACCGCGATATCCGTGGTTCCTCCACCGATATCCACCACCATGTTTCCGGAGGGTTCTTCGATCGGCAGCCCGGCGCCGATCGCCGCGGCCATGGCCTGTTCCACCAGGAACACCTCGCTCGCTCGGGCGCGATACGCGGAATCCTGTACCGCCCGTTTTTCTACCGGGGTGATTTCGCTCGGCACTCCGATGACGATGCGCGGATGCACCAGCACCCGGCGGTTGTGGGCCTTCTGAATGAAGTAGGTCAGCATCTTTTCGGTGACCTTGAAGTCCGCGATCACTCCATCCTTCATCGGCTTGATGGCGACCACGTTGCCCGGAGTGCGCCCCAGCATTTCCTTCGCTTCCCGTCCCACCGCCACCACTTCCGAGGTGTTCTTATTGATCGCCACGATCGACGGCTCGTTGACCACGATCCCTTTCCCTCGCGCGAACACCAGGGTATTCGCGGTTCCCAGATCGATCGCCAGGTCGGAGGAAAACAGGCTGAAGACCGACCTCATGTTGTAACCGTTTTTCGTCACGTCCAACTCCCCCCTGAGCAGCCTCTTCCCCGCATGCACGGGCGCCAGCACTCCCACGTCCGGCCGCCTTGCCGTTTACGGAATCAGAATGTCTACTCGTTTGATCCCCGTTCCCCCGCGCCGGTTTTGCCCCATGATCACCAGCGTATGGTTTCCGGAAGTCATTGGTTCGGTGAAATAGTGAAAATGTCCATCCTGGCGGATGTCCGCCACTTGTTGCCCGTTGATAATCAGCGCCGCGCCGGGTTCGGTGCGGCCGCTCACTTCCACCACATTGCCGTGTAATACCGTGTCGTCCACTTCCAACAACATTTCCTGCTCTTTACCTTGCACTACCAGCGTAAATTTGTACGGATCGCTCAGGTCGCTCACCGCGCCCTTGTCGTCCACCGCGCGGACTCGCCAGAAATACTCTCCGGCATCCAGGCCCACCAAATCAGCCGAACTGCTGGTGGTTTTCCTCTCCTGCACGATCTGGTTGAACGCCGCCGCGGTGCTCACTTGCAGTTGATACGACTTCGCGGTATTCACCGCTTTCCAAGAAAAATGAATGGGGTCCTTCTTGGGGTTCGCCAGAATGATGGGTTGCAGATTCAGCGGCTCGAGCAAAGCCGGTGGCGCCAACACCAGCGTCTTGGTCATTTCCCCGCCGGTGGGGAATGAAACTTTCTCCCACTGGCCTACCGCTACGTTCTGGCCGCCGCGAGCCACTTCCGCGCCGCCTTCGGCTACGGTAATTTCCTGCTTCAGCGTCTTGGGATCGCTGCGAACCGCCGCGCGGCTGTTCTCGCGCAGCGACGCCACCGCATTTTCAAACGAAATATCGGCGGTCGAACCCGGCACGTTCCAGGTGGGTGTGGACAAATCCACCGCGCCGGACTGGATATGCACTCCTACCCGCGTCGGCTGGTCCTGCGAAACCAAATTTTCTTCAACCGTCACCAGCGTATCACCTTTGACGGTGTAGGTTGTGCCGTCGGCGAAGGCCACGCGCGCCACGCCTTCTCCACCGGTCTGGATCAAGTCCCCCTTATCCAGGGTCATCCGGTAATCGGCGGTGGTCCATTGCACCGAATCCACTTTTTTCACCTGCACCTTGCCATCCAGGTTCACAAACCGCGCTTGCTTCCCGCCGACCGCCCCCGATCCGGGGCTGTGCTTCATCACCGAATCCGAAACCCGCTGCAAAATCCCAGTGGTTCGCTCCGGGAAAATCAGGTAGGCGGCGGCCATCAATATCCCAAACAGAATGACCAAATAAATCGCGACAGTCTTGTAAGTTACCGTGTGCCAATAGACTTCAACACGGTTGATTTTGTTTTTGTCTACCGCCGCAACTTTGTCGTTAAGCATACAAAATAGGCCACTTCTGGAAGCTAGCATACGGGTTTGGCCCTTTCAATAAAGCCCCCGCGGGGCGTTGGGCAATACGATAATAGTGATTCGTCGCTTCCCTTGATTTGCGCCCAAGTCGGGCAGGGAATTGCGCCGAGGGCCTGGGAGGGTATTCACCAGTTCTTAGGCTTCCGGGCCTTGCCTTGCCCGTATCTGGGGTGGGAGCGAGTTTCCTGCCGCTGGCTGCGGCAGTTAGGAAACCGACGCGGTGTACTGGCTTGGCCTTCGTGGTGAACCAATGGTACGCTGTCGCCGGATTTGTTTGGAGTCCGGCGCTGCGTTTACTATAATAGTTTGTTGCGGATAGACGTTCGGGTGCGGTCGCTTTCGGGTACGGCCTTCTTACGCGTCTTCCAGATCCCAGGTCGCTCAAGAGAATATGCTGAAAACGATTCAGAATCGTAACACTATGGTCAAAGTGGTCTTGGGCGTGCTTCTCGGGATCATTTGTCTTTCGATGGCGCTCACCCTCGGTGTGGGCAGCTTCGGCAATCTCTCCGATACCGGCGATGCGCTCGCGCGCGTCGGTGGCGCGGACATTACCCAGAACGACGTGCAAACCCTGCTGGCCCGCGTCTCTCGCAATCAGCCGATTCCTCCGATGATGCGCGACCTATACGCCCGCAACGTTCTCGACCAATTGGTGCTGCAAAAATCCCTGGAACTCGAAGCCTCGCGCTTGGGTCTCCGCGTTACCCCCGAAGAACAAGCCAATCGCATCAAGCTCATTTTGCCAACCGTCTTTAGCGGCGACACCTGGGTAGGCAAGGATCGTTACGCATCGGAAGTGGAGAACCGCACCGGAATGGGCGTTCAGGAATTTGAAGATTACGTTCGCCAGGCGCTGCTGGAAGAGAAATTCCGCGAACTGGTGACCGACAACGTCCAGGTCACTCCCGCGGATATCGAAGATGAACTTCGCCGGCGCAACGAGAACATCACCCTGCAATATGCGCTGATCAAAGCCAGCGACCTGGCTCCGACCATCAATCCTAGCGATTCCGAGCTGGCCGCGTACTTCACGAAGAATCAATCCAAATACCAGGTTCCCGAGCGCCGCTCCGCTCGCTTCGCGCTGCTGGACCTGGCCCAGTTGAACCAGATGGCGCAGCCCACCGATGCCGAGCTACACGCCTATTACAATCAGCATATCGGCGAGTATCAGGTGGAAGACCGCGTCCACGTCGAACACATCCTGCTGAAAACGGTGGGAAAAACCGATGCCGAGAGCGCCGAAATTCAGCAGAAAGCCGAAGACGTCCTAAAGCAGGCCAAAAAAGGCGGCAATTTCGAGGATCTGGCCAAGAAGTACTCTGAGGATACCGGAACCAAGGACAAGGGCGGGGACCTGGGCTGGATCGTCGATAAGCAAACCGTTCCGGAGTTCCAGCAGGCTGCTTTCTCGCTGCCCAAAGGCTCCATTTCCGACCTGGTGAAAACCAACTACGGCTTTCACATCATCAAGGTTCTCGATAAGGAAAGCGCTCACACCAAAACGTTCGACGAAGTGCGCAGCACCATCGCCCCCATACTGACCGAAGAAAAACTAAATTCGCTCTCCAACGACATTTCCGCGAAAATGGCCTCCGCGATTCGCCAATCCAACCACCAATCGCTGGATGACCTGGCCAAGAAATTTAACCTGCGTATAGGCGAGACCCCTGCGGTTTCCATCACCCAGCCAGTCGGCGAGCTGGGCGCATCCCCGGAATTGCACCAGGTGCTCTTCCAATTGCGCGCCAACGAGCTCAGCAGCCCCTTGCGCATCGACCGCGGCTTCGTGGTCATTACACCCAAGGATATTCAGCCCGCGCATGCGGCCAGTTTGACCGAGGTTTACCCGGCGGTGTTGGCCGATTACCGCAAGCAAAAATCGATCGAGATGGCCCGTTCCGAGGCCGATGACCTGGCGAAACGCGTGCAATCCGGCGCCACCCTGGAAAGTGCGGCCAAGGCATTGGGTCTGGAAACGAAGGCCACCGATCCATTTACGCGAGTTTCGGCTAACGTCGGTGATTTGGGCCCTTCCAAGCCGTTTGCCCCGGCCTTCAGCATGTCCATCGGACAAAATAGCGCGGCGGTTCCGCTGCAGGACAACTGGATTGTGTATCGCGTGGCCTCGCAAGCGGGCATCACGCCGGGTGATCTGGCTTCCCAGCACGATACTCTGCAGCAGCAGATCAAACAGGCCAAGGCGGACCAGGCGTTTGAATCATTCCGCACCGCCCTGGAGGATCGCCTGAAGAAGGAAGGCAAGCTAGTGATCAACGAGGCGGCGCTGAAAAACTTCACGAAATCGAGCTAGTAAAACTACGGATTCGAGCCCTGAATCGTCTGCAAGCTGCTGAAAATAATAGCCTTAAAATTTCACTTTCCCCGTATTGAATTCCCTCGGCCGTTTTCGCTAAAATAGTTACATCTCCAGCGCCTAGCTCCGGTCGCCAGCGGGGCAGAACGGGCTGAAGCCTCCCCCTTTCTATTTTTTGGCGAGATTCAAACAGTTGTGAACCTCGGTGTGGTAACCAATGCACGAAACAATGGCACTTCTTACTTAGGGGACTTTCATGCGATATCAAACGGCAACTGCTCGGACGACCATTCATCCGCAGGTCCGCACACTTCGTAGAAAATGGAGAAAAGCTGTGAACGCAAAGTCCAGTTCCAAAAACGATTACCGCTGCGCCATGGAAATCAATCAGAACGGGAAGTATAACGTGCGGATTCGCGCCAATTTCGGGACTAGCGGGTGGAAATTACCCGTTTATTTTCAAGCATCTTCGTTTGACGCGGCGATGAAGAAGCTCGAAGCCACACTGCAGTTTTTGCAGCGGCACGAGGACCGGCTGTGGTTTTGGGGCGTGGAGCGAAGCGACGATCCCAAGTTTGCCGGTGATTTGCTCGAGGGTTTCGGCTTGAGCCTCGATCACCGCACCGAGTTCCCCCAGCGCGCCGCGGCGATCGGCATAGGCCACGAGCGCACCGTCCCGGCCGTCTCTCTGGCGCCATTACGGCGGTCCCTGGCGGAATCAGTCTCCGGAAGCCGCGCTGCGCTCGCCAGCGACTAGTAGGGGCCGCAGGGCGAATCCACGCCCACGAAGACGTGGGTCTCTGCCTGCACGTTTGGCGTCTCTAGTCGTGGTGTGTGGAAGTGCTGAGTTGTACCAGCGGAGTCGCCGAGGAAGGTCCGGAGGAAGTAGGCTTTAGCGTCTGAGGGCTGCGCCAGAAATCCACCGTGGCAATCTGATGGACGCACGAAACGGTGCACCGGGGCGCACAGCTCTTTTCGGTGAAAAACTCGCGATGCCTTTGTTCGTCGGTGTACGCGGACAGCGGAATCCCCGGATATCCCCTTTGCTGCGAACAGTAGTGCACCAAGCCGTCTTCGCAGATGTACAGGTAGCGCGACCCGGCGCGGCACCTCCAGTGGTTTTCCTTGCCCTTGGCAATATTGTGTTGAAACTGATTGACCCGCGCGAACGAGCCCTTACCCATGGCCATAATCTGCTCGAAAATTTCCTGCTCCCGCGGCCCCAGGGGCTGCAGTTGCCCTTGCCCGTCGTGGATGATTCCTACGGTGGACGTAAATCCCAATTTCACGGCGCGTTGCGCCACCGCCAGCGCGTCCTCGGGCTTGCAAATCCCGCTACCCAGCACGGAATTGATGTTGATGTGAAAGTCGGCGTGCTCGGCCAGTAGCTTCAGTTTTTGGTCCAACACCTTCAGGCTTTTCTTGGACACGTCGTCGGGCATGACGTTATCGATGCTGATTTGCAGATATTCCAGGCCGGCGCGGTTTAGCCGCTCGATCCGCTCGGCGGTAAGCAAATATCCGTTGGTGATGATGCCGGCGATCGCGCCATTTTTGCGAATACGCGCGATGATCGCGTCCAGATCCGGATGCAGCAGCGGTTCGCCGCCGCTAATGGTGATCACCCCGGTGCGCATCGCGCCCAGGCGGTCGATCCGCGCAAACATTTCCTCGACCGCGACCGGCTTCGAGAAATCGTCGTATTCATTGCAGTAAGTGCACGCCAGATTGCAGCGCCGGGTGGGAATGATATGAACCAGCAAGGGATGGCGAGTGGATGCCAGCCCGCGCGCGATCATCCAGCCGCTGCGCAGAGCGCGGTGGGCGGCCAGCAACTTTCTCCGAATTTTCTTGCGAATCGCCATCGATGGGTATGTGTGTGGGTAGTCGTCCCGAAGACGATACCCTGGAGCAATATTATAACAAACGGCCACTCCAAAACGCGCGGAGTGCTCAGCGGGGATACCGGGCCCACGATTTTGGGCCCCCTGCCTGGCTACCCTCTAACGCGGCCGTTAGCGGTAGAAATCGGCTTGGCGTTGATTTCTAACGCAGTGGTTAACTCCAGCTTTCACTCTAGATTAGGGGCGAATCAGCCCTTTTCCTCCGCGGATTTCCGCAGTACTACTCAGAGGTGGACTAGACATCGACGCCAAGGGGTAGTACTGTCTGGCTCCCACTCAGAGGGCTTCGATTTTTGAAGATATGTCACGAGAGGCGAGCCGGATGATCCAGCAATCTTCGCAGGATTCTTATAACGGAAGTCATTATCCCGGTGTTCTTTGTTTGCATTGCCGTCAGGTTATTCCTCTGCCCGCGTCGGTAGCGCGCCTGAAGGACGAATCGTCAGAGTCGCGTGAAACTTTGGGCCAACCGAATCTGACGGTCTTCACCCTGCGCTGCGGCGGCTGCCAGAAAGAAGCGCCTTACCACCTAACCGAAACCATTGAATTCGATGGTGTGCCCGTTCCCAGCGGCGCCCATGCGCGTCCACGCAGCATGGCTTGGCGCCTTCGTTCCATGGCCAAGGCTTCCGGAAGCTAGATTCTGCGCAGTACGATTCTCGCCGTTACGGGTCCGCAGGTCGGCGCTACGGCTGCGATGAAAGTCTAATTAGGTGTGATGTTTCTGCGGGGCGGGAAAAACCAGCTAGTCGCGGATGCGGCGGCTCGGCCGCTCCTGCATGAAGACGATTCCAATTCCGTTTTGTTCCCCGTCCGGGCCGGAATCTCGATGCACCACGGTTCCGCGCATCGACATCATGCTATTCGGCTGTCCGTTGTTCGCCGTTTCGATGCACAACTTCACTTCCGATTGCAGCCGCGGGCGGTTCTGCAGCGCCACGAAGGCCCCATGCAAGCTGATGTCTTTCAGGGTGACCTGCTCCTCGAATTCCGAGCCGTCTTCGGCCTGACCCGAAATGATCGCGGGAAAGTTCACCGGGCGCCGCTGGCTCACTCGCGTGTCGCGCATGGCGATGGTGGTTTTCTTGTGGCGCAGGCGAATGGACATTCCTTCGGTGGCCGCCCAGGAATTCGGAAATTCCTGGCGCGCTGCCTGCAAGAATCCGTCGACGGTTTTATCGCAGGAATCGGGATCGTGGTGAAACAGGATCAGATTCTTCGCTCCGGCGTCGCGCGCCACTTTCACCCCTTCCAGCCAGCTCGAATGCCCCCATCCGCGGCGGCTGCTCGCCAGTTGTTCGGGCGTGCACTGGGCATCGTGGATGTAGACGTCCGCGTCGGCGGCCAGCTCGCGCAAGTTGGCGTCCAGCTTGGGATCGCCGGGCTCGTTGTCGGTGGCGTACACCACCACCCCGGCAGAGGTCTCAAGACGGTAGCCCAGGCAGCCCTGCGGATGGTTCAGCCAGCGGGTGATGATCTTGGTGCCCGCCACTTCGAAGCGGTCCCCGCCGGAAATCTCATGAAAATCGCGGGTTGCCGACATCATGCTCACCGGCACCGGGAAATAAGGTCCGGAAAGCTGCGACGCCAACACCTGCTTCAGGCTGTCTGGCCCCAGGCACTCGGACTGGAAACTGTAAAAATGGAAGCGGTTTTGCGGTTCGAAAAACGGGTGGAAAAACGGAATGCCTTGGACGTGGTCCCAGTGATAGTGGGTGACCAGCACCCAGGCTTCAATCGGGCTGACGCCCAGCGTTTGGGCCCAGTGGTTCCCGAGCATGCGCAGCCCCGTTCCGCAGTCGAAGATAAACCGCGTACCATTGGGTGCAGTGAACTCGATGCAGGGCGTGTTTCCGCCATAGCGCCAAGTCTCGCGATCCACGGTGGGCGTGGACCCGCGCACTCCCCAAAAAACCAATTTGGCATCCGAGTCAGACATGCTTGAATCGGCTGGACTTATCGCGGAAACCCAGCTCCTAGACGCATTTCCGCAGCATACCGGCCCTTTGTAATTGTCAGTGGGGGTACTATTGAAGTCAATTGTGTTTCGCCAAAGTGTTCCAATTGTGCCAGTACTAGCTACGCGTCGTTCGGCACTGGTTTAGCAATCTTGCGGGGAGTGCAGCGCGGGCGTATTGCGGGTAATATCTAGGGGATGCACGATCACGCGCACATCGGCCATTCCCACGGTCCCCACGACCACGGGCATGGTCATTCCCACGGACTGAGTGGTCCGCTCAGCCTGGTGCTGGGCCTGGCCCTGCTGGCCAACTTGCTGCTGGTGATCGTCGAGTTCGTGGCCGGCTATATGGGGCATTCCATCGCTTTGGTCAGCGACGGCGTGCACAACCTCACCGATGTGCCCACGCTGGCGCTTTCCTGGTTTGCGGCGCGCTTGGCGACGCGGCCTCCCACGCCGGAAAAGACCTACGGCTACCATCGCGCGGGGATCCTGAGCGCTTTTGTGAACGCGCTGCTGTTGTCGCTGGTGGCTTTTTTCATCCTGTACGAATCGTACGCGCGCCTGCGTCATCCGGTGGCCGTCGAGTCGGCGCTAATGTTGTGGGTGGCGCTGATCGCGCTGGTCGTGAACGGCGGCATCACCGTCGCGCTGGTCGGCGGGCGGCGCGATTTGAACCTGCGCGCCATCCTGCTGCACTCTTTTGGCGATGCTCTCTCCAACGTCGCGATCATGGTGGGCGCGCTGGCTATTCGGTTTTTCGCCGTTTCCTGGATTGATCCCGCCATCGGCTTGGTGATCGGCGGATTGGTGCTGTGGTCCGCCTTCGGCATTATTCGCGAGTCTGTCCACATTTTGCTGGAAGGTTTGCCGCGCAACATCCGGCTTGAAGACGTGGCCCAGGCCATTCTCAAGATCAAAGGTGTGCAGGAAATTCACGATATCCATATTTGGACGCTGGGAACCGATCTGCAGGCGCTTTCGTGCCACGTGCGCGTCCCGGACATGCACATGGAAGAAAGCGAAAAGATACTCGAGGAAATCACCGCGTGCCTGGCTCGCGAGTTTCAGATCCAACACAGCACCGTGCAATTCGAGCGCGCCGGCCCGGTCCCCGGCGGGTTGTACATGCCCGAACCGTTGCGCGGCCGCTAGCTCGGACGGCGCGGCCCACGCCGGCCACTTTTCCTAACCCTCGGAATTCAGTTCCACGCAACGCGCCACGCCTACGCGAGGCGCTATTCATCCGGTGCAAACATCATGGAAATGGGAGCCTTTACGGCGAGGAATTGCGCTATTTATCGAGCGTGAGAATTCTGCGGGAAACTTCGCAATTCATGGTAACGGCGAAATACTAGAGCTGAAACGATGCGCCGCTCGCTTCGTTCACCCGCTGCGTGGTGGCCACATCAATATTCGCCACATCGGCAAAGTGCCGGACGCCGTCCTTGGTGACGTACACGATGCGGTCACCCTGACGGGTGTACGCCACGGCCAAGGCCTTCTTCCCGTCTTTGAATACCAAGGTAAATTCCCCCACGTCAGGCAGCTTAGGCTGCGGTTCCTCCGCGGATTCGGCCTCCGCGGCGTTGTTTTCCCCCTGCGAGGATGGTTGCAGAACGATGATCTGGGGTTGCGGCCTGTTGTCCCCATTGGCCGGCTCGTTGGTTGGCTCGCTGGACTGGTCCTGTGGGCCAGAGGAGTCCGGAGAATAGTAGCCGCCGCCCGATCCCCAATATACCGGCACGAAGGATGTCCCGCGCGCGTAACCCGCTTCGCGCGCCGCCAAGGCCACCCGTTCTTCGGTCACTGGATCGATCAGCGCCTTGATGGCCAAATCCTGGTCGGCAGCCGAATTTCCAAAGTCGAGGGCGCCCAGGGGGTAGTTGTATCCGCCGTACGAGTCATTCGCGGCAACCGAATCGATTCCGCCGCCACTCCGGGTGGAGCTCGATCCCTGTGTGGAGTGATTCGGCCGTGGGGTGTTGCCGCTATGCGAGGTGTGAGTGGCGGGCCTGGCGGGGGCGGTCCCTTGATGGAAATTGAGGTTAGTGAAGGAGACGTGCGCTGCGGCGGATGGGGCCGCCGCGGGAGCCGACCCAGGGGCCCGCTGGGCCCAAGCACTGCCAGAGACGCCCAGCCCCAACGCGACCGCTACCGCCCAAGTCGTTGCAGATCTCATGGCCGGACCTCCCAAGATACTCTGCGCTACGCCCAATAACGCACCTACTAGTAAGATGCCCAGGCGGACATTCCGGTTACCTTCGGCATTCTATTCCCAAAGGCCCTGCATTTCACTGCGGATTCGCTGGGACGGCGGCGGACGCAGCGCTGGCCGTGCCGGCGTGGCGCGGCCGGGAGCCGGCGGGATGGCTTTGCCGCTTGCACCGGTTGTGTTATAAACTTGCCCGCCTATGAGTGGGGCAGGGATCCCGAATGAGTGATTCGGACAGTGCGCCGGAACGAGAGCCCCACGCGGGCGATATGGTAAGTAACGCGCCGGCGAGCATTCCCATGCTATATTGCCCCGTCTGTTCGAAGCGGTTGGAATCGCGCAAGTGCAAGTTGATTTGCGAAGGTTGCGGGTACTATATGTCCTGCTCCGATTTCTACTGACGCGTAAGGCAGGACCGAACGCGGGTTATTGGTAACGCTCAATTTCATTTGTTGGCCTGGAGGCGAAACAGTGGCACTCAGAATCACGGATCGGGAAGCGAGTGGAGTGACCGTCGTCGAGATCGAAGGACGCATCGTGCTCGGCGAGGAAAGCAATTCGTTCCGCGAGCACATCAAGGGTTTGCTGGCGGCGGGGAAGAGAAAAATCGTGCTGAACCTGGCCAACGTCAGTTACATCGATAGCGCTGGGCTGGGTTCGCTGGTGGCCACCTTCAGCAGCTCCAAGGCTCAAGGCGCGACGCTGAAGCTTGCCAACCTCGGCAACAAGTTCAAGGAAGTGCTGCAGGTGACCAAGCTCATGACCGTCTTCGACGTGTACGACAACGAAGCGGCGGCCGTGCAGAGCTTCGGCAACTAAAACGCTCGGGCGGAGGGTTTTTCCGGGTTAGCAGCACCGCGCATCCGGTTGCGCGGGCAGTTCCTTCCGCCTGAATCGTTTCCGCACGTCAAGACGCTTTCGCAAGGCAACGCGGAGCGCACCGCAGCTCGGCCCCGTCCCGCGCGTTAATATCGATAGTTGGCGATTCCGCTCAGAAGCTTGGGATAGAAGTCGGTGGATTTTTGCGGCATCACATCGCCGCCCAGGGCGATGTCAGCCACTTCCTGCACGTCCACCGGATTCAGAAGAAATGTAATTTGCGCTTCGCCGTTGTCCACCGCGGCGAGGGCGGCATCCATTCCCCGCTCGTAGGTGACGTTGAGCTCGGCGCTCACCGCTTCCGGCGTGATTCCCAAGCCCTTTTCAAGCAGCAGGCGGTGCAGCAGCACTACGTCCAGTTCACGGACGGGCGCCGGAACATCCGGAACCAGCTGTTCGAGGTTGGCATCGCGGCGCAGCGCGAAGAGATAGAAGGCGCCGCCGCCGGCGTAGACTCCGATGGCGTTGCCGCTGCGGCCGCGGGCAGCCAGATCCTTTTTGAATTCGGCGTACGCGGTGGTTCTTTCCGCGGGGTTGGTGAAGGGATATGCGAACCAGTCGAAATAGCGGCTGGCGTCCTGGTCTTTCAGCTTTTGGAAATTAAAATCTTTCACGTTTCGGACCACCCGGTGAGTGGGCAATATCAGCAAGTCCTTGGCCTGGGTATTGAAGAGCGTCATCATCGCGAACTCGAAGGGCGCTTTGTTGTCACCGGCGCCTTCGCTTTCTCGCAATTCATTGCGGAAGGCCATGGCGGTTTCGTAGCGGTGATGGCCATCGGCGATGACCAGCTGCTTATCCGCGAGGGCCGCGGTGATGCGCTTGATCACCGTCTCATCGGTCAATGGCCACAGACGGTGCAGCACGTCGTATTCGTCGCGGATTTCCACGGTGGCGGGTTTGCGGGTGGCGATTTGCAGCAAACGGTCGACTCCGCCGGACTCATCTTCGTACAACATGAAGAGCTGTCCGGTTTGGGTGCGGGTATGCCGCAGCAGTTCCAGCCGGTCGGCTTTTGGCCCGGCCAGGGTGCGCTCGTGCCGGTGCACGATTTCCGCGTCGTAATCTTCGATTCGCCCGAGCGCGATCATGCCGGTCCGGGTGCGCCGTTTGGAGGTGAGCGGATCGGTGAACTCCTGCGCGTAGACGTATACCGCCGGGCGCTCGTCCTGCGCCAGTATTCCCTCGGCGGTCCACTCCTCGAGCTTCTGCGCGGCGCGAGTGTAGACGTTTGCGTCGGGCGTATCGCCGGGCTCGCTTTTCCCTTTTTCCACCACGATCAGGTTATACGGGCTGGCCGCATAGTATTTCTCCTGCATCGCGGGCGAGATTTTGTCGTACGGCTGGGTCAACACCTTCTGCAAGTCGACCTTGTCAGCGTTGTAGCGGTATGCGCGAAACGGAATAATTTCTGCCATGATTCCCTCAGGGAAATTTTCGAAGTATTGATTCTAGCGGAGGAGAAGCGGATTTCGATTTCGTTGCTTGCCTTCCGGTGTTCAATGAGTAGCGCAAACCATTGGCATCCGCTTGGTCTGCACTACTAGACTATCGTATCCTGCTCTATTCCGGCGCG
This sequence comes from uncultured Acidobacteriota bacterium, assembly GCA_963725655.1. Lineage (GTDB taxonomy): Bacteria > Acidobacteriota > Terriglobia > Acidiferrales > UBA7541 > CAVRXT01. Next base: position 1,096,367 of record CAVRYY010000003.1, read on the forward strand.
GAATTCCGCTTGGGTTCCCGTCTCCGGGTCCCGTCACCAATTATGAACCACTTATGAGCCACAGTGCCCAACCACTTTCGGATTGCCGTGTGCTGGTGTTCGATCTCGATGGCACGCTGATCGACTCGAAGCAGGATCTGGTGGTATCGGTGAACGCGATGCGTTCCCATTTTGGGCACAGCGACCTGGACGCCGACAAAGTTTCCGAGTACGTGGGCGATGGAGCGGCCATGCTGGTCCGCCGGGCGCTGGGCGAGACCGCCACCGATCGGGACGTGGAAGCCGCGCTGCTGTTTTTCATTCGGCACTACCGGGCTCACATGCTCGCGCATACTCTGCCGTATCCTGGCGTGCGCGAGACGCTCGAGGTGCTGGCACCCCGGCCGATGGCGGTGCTCACCAATAAGCCGGTGCGGATTAGCCGCGATATTATTCACGCGCTGGGCCTCTCCCGCTACTTTTCGTGCGTCTACGGCGGGGACAGCTTTGAACGCAAGAAGCCGGATCCGGTGGGCCTGGCCGCCATCCTTAGTGAAGTGGGTGCTGCGCCGCGCGAGGCGTTGATGGTAGGGGATTCCGACGTTGACATCCAAACCGCCCGCAATGCGGGTACCTGGGCCTGCGGGGTGACCTACGGCTTCCAGGCGGAGCGGCTGATCGGATCCAATCCGGACCTGCTGCTCGATCGCTTTGAGGACTTGCCGGGGCACCTCTCGCTCCCGGCCGAACCGCGCCGATCCAACCAAACCTGAGAGCTTTCGGGCACTATCGAACTCGGGTTTCGCTTCTTGTCCATCGAATCAGGTAAATGGTATTTCGCCGGGGATAAACCGATATTTGCCTATTAGAATCAATTACATAGGGACGCATTGCTGGCAGTGTTGCGATTTAGGAGTGGGTGGCTTTGCATCGATTTCGAAGCGGCATCCCGATTCTGAGTCCGGCGGTTCATAGGTTAGGCTTCGCTCCTTTCCCACAGGCAAGCTAGCATTGCGGGAGCTGAGTTGGTAGGGATCGCTTCGGTGGAGACTGCGGTTTACGGGGTTTCCGGGGAGGCGTGGGGGTACCGATTCAGCGGGTCGTGGCCGCCGGCGATGTCTCGCCTCCAGCGGCCCAATCAGAAGCTTAGGATCGTTGTAGTTGTGGCACGCCGGCGTGGCTTTTCCCGAAGGTCTTTTCGTACCACTCCCAGGTGCGGCGCAGGCCTTGCTCGAAATTCACTTTGGGCTCGTAGCCGAGGACGTTCCGCGCCTCGGTGATGTCTGCCTGCGAGTGGAGGATGTCACCGGTGCGGGGCGGCTCGTATTTGGCGGTGGCATTCTTTCCGGAGATCTTGCCTAAGGTCTGCAACACCTGGTTCAGGGTGATGCGCGCGCCGGTGCCGCCGTTGAACACCTTTCCCGAGGCTCCCGCGGCTTCGCACGCGCGCAGGTTGAGGTCGACCACGTTCTCGATATAGGTGAAGTCGCGCGACTGCTCGCCGTCGCCATACACCTGGGGTTGCGCGCCGTCCAGCAACGCCAGGCTGAACCGTGAGAGTACGCCCGAATATTGCGAAGTGGGATCCTGCCGCGGCCCAAAGACATTGAAATAGCGCAGGCACACGTTTTCCAGGCCATACACTCGACCGAAGACCTGTGCGTAGAGTTCGCCGACGTACTTGGTCACGCCATAGGGAGACAGCGGAGTGGCTTGCATGGTTTCCACTTTGGGCAGGGTAGGAGTTTCTCCGTATGCCGAAGAGGATGCCGCATACACCAGGCGCTTGACCTTGGCATCGCGCGCGGCCACCAGCACGTTCAGGGTGCCGTCGATATTTATGCGGTTGGTTTCGACGGGATCTTTTACGGAGCGCGGCACCGAGGTGCGCGCTGCCAGATGAATTACGTAGTCTGCGCCGCGGACCGCTTTGGCGCACGTGTCGGGGTCGGTAATGCTGCCGCGCACGAAATCGATCTTGCCGCGCACGCCCGCGAGGTTTTCTTCTTTGCCCGCGGAAAGGTCGTCCAGGACGGTTACCGAATGTCCGCGCCGCAAGAGCTCATCTACCGTGTTGCTGCCGATAAATCCGGCACCTCCGGTTACCAGGTAGCGCATCGGTAATACCTCCTTGTGCGTTGGAGCTGAGCTGCGATCTCGCCCGATCGCGCCGCGACGTAGCGGTTGGCTGCGTGTCTTTCGGGTACATTTGAATATTAGGGTGCGGAGCGCATGCGCGGCAAGAGGGAAACTTTGCCGCTTTCGTGTCCTGCAACTTATAAGCCGCTGCTAGTGGTCTTGTGTGAGCGCAGCGCTACAAACGCGGTATTACCGGGGAGCTGGAACAATCAAAGATGAAAAACTAAGTCTCCGGAAGGACCCAATCGTCTGGAGGGAAATCGATCTGCCAGAAGGTGGGCGCGGCTTTCACAAATTCCAGGCCCATCTGGGTTTTGCCGGCCTGCACGTTTCCGGTGTATACCACCCGGCATTCCTGAGCCTTCTTGGTGATTTTGTGGGTGACGGTGATTTTCTGGTCGGCCCGCAGGGCGGTGGTAATGGCAATCAACGCTCCGTGCGCGTTCACTACCAGGGTGCGGGTTTCCTCTTCGAATTTCTTGCCGTCGGCGCCGACGCCGCTGAGCACCACCGGCACGCTGAGCAGCACGCGCATGCTGCGCCGCCGTCCGGTTTCCTGGGCCCAACTGCCCGAAGGCGCTTTGTGGGGCATGATCATATCGCTCTCACCATAGCGGCATCATTTGCATTACGCAGCCAGACTCTTTAGCGCTGACGCCAAAGACTTAATCTCTGAATGAATACCATACCGATTTATGCGATCCCGGGGCCCGATGCGCTAGCACAGCACAATCTTTTCCCGATTGCCCACCACGCGCCGGGTGGCGTTGCGGGTGTCCACCACCAGTCGCGACTTGTCCACGATCATTTCGCAGTCGTAGCTGGTATGGTCGGTCGCGATCAGCACGCAGTCATATTTGCCGAGTGCTTCGGGGGTCAAAGGGATCGACCTCAAGTGTGAAAAATCGTAGTGGCGCATCTTGTGCAGCGCGGGAAAGTAAGGATCGTTGTAATCCACGTGGGCGCCGCGGTCGGTGAGCAGCTCGAGCAGTTTCAGGGACGGCGACTCGCGGAGGTCGTCCACGTCTTTTTTGTAAGCCACGCCGAGCATCAGGATGCGCGAACCTTTCAGGCTTTTCTCGCGATTGTTGAGCGCTTCGGCGACCGCCTGGACCACGTGGTACGGCATGGCGGTGTTGATTTCGCCGGCGAGCTCGATGAAGCGAGTGGCGAAATCATATTCCCGGGCTTTCCAGGAAAGGTAATAGGGGTCCACCGGGATGCAGTGGCCGCCCAAGCCGGGCCCGGGATAAAACGGCATGAACCCGAAGGGCTTGGTCGCGGCGCTGTCGATCACTTCCCAAATGTCCAGATTCATGCGCAGGCTGAGCTGTTTCAGCTCGTTGACCAGCGCGATGTTTACGCAGCGGAAGATGTTTTCGAGCAGCTTGACCATTTCCGCGGCGCGCGTCGACGACACCGGGATCACTTTCGACACGATTTGCGAATACAGCCCCGCTGCCGCCTTACCGCTCGGCGGATTGATCCCGCCGACGATCTTCGGAATCTGCGCCAGACCGTACTGTTTGTTGCCCGGATCTTCGCGCTCCGGCGAAAACGCCAGGAAGAAATCGGTGGCGATTTTTTCGTCCTTCTCACTCTTGGTGATCGGGCAGCGCAGGCCGCCGCGTTCCAGGATGGGCAGAACCAGTTCTTCGGTGGTGCCCGGGTAAGTGGTGCTCTCGAGCACGATCAACTGGTGGCGTTGAAGATTAGGCGCGATGGAAAGGGCGGTCTTCTCGACGTAGCTCAGGTCCGGTTCGCGGCGCTCATCGAGCGGCGTCGGGACGCAGATCAGCACCGCGTCCATCTCGCGCAGCTTGGCGAAGTCGGTGGTGGCATCCAAGAGCTTCGCGTCCACGTGCGCTTTGATTTTCTCCGCGGAGATGTGCTGGATGTAGCTCTCGCCGGCATTCAGCTTGTTCACCTTGAAGGGGTCGGTATCGAAACCAGTCACCTTGTGCCCGGTGTCCGCGAAGCGCAGTGCGAGCGGAAGTCCCACGTATCCGCATCCGATGATTCCGATGCGCAGTCCCTTGCCTGCAAAAAATTCTGGTGTGCGATCAGCTGCCATTATTTCCTTCCGTCGGAGAGGTTTTCGAACTGCCCGTATGATTCAATCGAATATAGCAAGATTCCGGAAGCGGACAAACACGCGCGGCAGCGGATGATTTCAGAGTCGCCAACACCCCTGCGCAGCACTTGGTTTGTGTCTAAGTTGTGTATTCTCAATTACTTATGCTGTCCCTTCGAGGGTAACATGGCATTCGTAGCGATTTTTAATTTCGGAAAGGCAATGCAGCAGAACGGAACCAACGTTTAGAAGCGGAAAGCGAGAAGCCCGGAGGTGAAGAGTGCAGGGGCGCTTCGATTTGCGAAGCGCCCCTGCAGAAGTCTGCTATGGGATGGTCGGCTGGATTTGCGCGGTGCCGCTGGTGGTTTGTCCCAACAAATCGGTTTCGATCAGGACGATCTGGGTTGGGCTGACGAAGTAGTACGCGAACCCAAACGCAGTCGAGTCTAGATTGAACCCGATGGTGCCACGGCCCACGGTGCTGTTGGTCACGGTGTAGGCCCCGCCGGAGATGGAGCCGCTGAAGAAATAGGGCTCCGTCTGTTATGATCCTCGTCGTTGCTGTCGATGGTGCCGCTGCTTAGCGTGCCGGTTCCGCTGGAGGTGGCCTGTCCCGAGAAATCGACTTCGATCCCGTTCGAGTCGACTCCTGAGAACTGCAGGCCGTAACCGCCGGTGAGCGATGAAGTGGTATATGGCCCGGCGGTTTGGGCCATCGCTTCTCCGCTGATGGTCGCGTCGGTATCCGCTTCCATTATGTAGACGGTGTTACTGGAGGCGATATAGAAGGCGAACGACAGGGTGGCCGCGGGAAACGCGAGTCCCAAGGTCCCCCGTCCATTCGAGGTCACTGACGCGAATACTCCCGACAGCGTGTAGTTCTGGGTCGGCTCGCCAGCGTTGTTTTCGTCGCCTACGCCGGAAACGGAGCCAACACCGTCCGCAGTAAACTGACCCACTTCTGCGAGCCCGCCTATGGTGGTGGTGCCGCCGATATTCATCACGTAGTTGCCGGTAAGCGAAGCAGCGCTATACGGAGCGCCGGATTGTAGGGTGGCGGTGCCGTACACCGATGCGTGGGTGTCTGACTCGATCACGTTCAGCGTGCTGGACGATACTACGTAATAAATGTAATTGACGGTGAGGGTGTCGTAGGTAAGCGACAGCGTTCCCCGGCCAGTGGTGCTGTTTGGAGCGCCAATACTTCCACCGGAGATATTTTGCGCCAGGTTCACGCCGCCGGTGCCGAAGGCGTTGTTTAGATCGGTCTCGCCGGAGGACACGGACCCGCTGGATGCGGTGAACTGACCCACACGCGAATACGCTTCGAGCGCCGGATCGACGCCATTGAGGCCGAAGGCAAAGCTGCCGTTCACGGTGCTGGCGGTGAACGCGGTGGTATCTTGCTGATTAAACGTTCCGGAGCCGGTGGCGGAATTGTCGAACCAGATAATTTGCCCCTGGTTGTTCGATTCGATCACGAAAGCGAAGTTCTGCGCGCCGTCGGATGAGGTGTTTAAAGTCATGGTGCCGCGGCCATCGGTGCCCACGGAGTAGGTCCCGGTCAACGTCATGGCGGCTTGCGTCCCAATCGTGCCGCTGGCTTTTTTGACCAAGGTGACGTCTTCCACGCCGGCGCTGATGTTCCCTTTGCCATCGGCGGTAAAGCTGCCCACGATCGAGAGCGGCCCCGCAGCGTTCTCACCGCTAAAGGTGAACGAGTATTGCCCGCTTAGCAAAGATGCGGCAGTGGCGCTGCCACCACCACCGGAACTGCCACCTCCGCCGGAATTACCGCCACCACCACCGCAGCCGGTAAGAAGTGCCAGCATGGCCAGAGCAAAGAATGAAGAGAAGAGAGATTTTTTCATCGCGAGCCCCCTGAGGTGGAGGCTACCGCAATCGGACGAAGTGCTTGTCCTCCGGTGGTACGCACGGTAATCGACTGGCTCGCCGAAGTGACGGTGCGTGCGAGCAGAATCTGTTTGCCTGCTACGGTAATCAACGAACCGGTGACTTGAACCTGGTCACCGACATGGAACGGCATTTTTGCCGCGCCCCACAGTCCCATGTGTACGGAAAAGGTCAGCGGAACGGTCTGCAGCGTGATGTAGTTTCCCGGCACACTGCCGTGGGCCTGCTGGCGTGCCACCGCTCGAATCGTCCCGGAAGTGGTCACTTCGGTGGCCTTATCGTACTTGGGCAGCCCATCGTTATTTTTTGATTGCTGGGCCCGCGCCGCCGGTGCGGCCAGGCTGGCAGCACAAAGCAAAAATGCGGCCAGGATCAAATGTATAAACCTCGTCATTGGTTCTCCTATGGAATGTCTCTACTGACGTATACGTTGCGCAGCGACAATTGGATTGGACAGCGGGCACTCCATTCTTGACGGGACCACTCTCGCGGTAGTCTCCCTAAATCATTTAACACGGCGAATTCATCCAGGTTGCGCTCCGGCCCCCCAAAAATCGCGCGCGCGATTAGAACACGCGGACGCGGCCGATGAGCAGGCAGTAGCGCACAGCTACATCATCGCAATCTTCTTCGGAGTAAGACGGCAAAATCGGCCGGCAAGTTGCATGGAAAGCATACAGGGTTCCACCCAAACCTAGTCCGCTGACGATGTAGTACGAACGGGCTCGTGCGGCAGGCTGGCAGCGCGGTTCGAATCGGGGGTTTGATATTCGGGAACAATTTCGCGCAAGCGCGCGCGAATTTCCGCGTCATCGCCGGAAAAGACGCTGGCGCGCAGTCGTCCGATTTGGTCCGCCAACACTTTCCAGGCTACGGGCGCGCTGCGGATGCGTTTGATTTTCGGATGCGCGGTGGGCAGCAGTTCTTCGCGCTCCGAGCTGATCTTCTCGGATATCTTTTCGCCGTCGCGCAGGCCGGTAAATTCGATGGTGGTTTCGTGCTCGCTTCGCCCATGCAGGCGGATTAGCTTTCGCGCCAGATCCAGGATCGAAACCGGTTCGCCCATATCCAGCGCCAGAATTTCTCCGTGGCTGCCCAGGGTGAAGGAGAGCAGCACCATCGCCACTGCCTCTTGCGGGGTCATCAGAAACCGGCGGACCTCGGGATGGGTGATGGTGAGGGCTTGCCCGCTGCGAAGCTGCTCTTCCAGGATGGGCACCACGCTGCCGCTGGATCCCAACACGTTTCCGAAGCGCACCGAAATGCAACGCAGCGAACCGCGTTGGCGGCCGGCGAGAATCATTTCCCCGAGCCGCTTGGTGGCGCCCATGACGCTGGCCGGGTTTACCGCTTTGTCCGACGAAATCAGGGCGAAGCCGCGGCACGAATATTCCTCGGCGACTTCCAGGAGCGACAGCAGCGAGAAAACGTTATTGCACACCGCTTCGCCTGCATTGCGTTCCATCAGCGGTACGTGTTTGTGCGCCGCGGTGTGGAACACTACATCCGGGCGGTAGCGCCGGAAAATAGCGCGCATGCGCTCGAGGTCGCCGATATCGGCCACCAGATAGTCCGCGGGGCAGGCGTTGGCTGGAGCCGCCGGATGTTCTTGCAATTCGCTTTGCAGGTGGAAGATTCCGGTTTCGCTGCGGTCCACACCGACGAGCGCTGCCGGGCGCTGCATGCGAATCTGCCGGCACAGCTCGCTGCCAATCGATCCCGCCGCTCCGGTGACCAGTACGATCTTGTCGGAAAGTTCGCGCCGCACCGGCGCCGAATCGATTTCGATCGGGGCGCGGCCCAGTAAATCTTCCATGCGCACTTCGACGCTCACTTCGCGCTCCCGGGTATGGCCGATTGGTCCGGTACGGCCAGCGGCTGTTGCTGCGGCAGTCCGCGGCTGAGGCTTTCGCTGGGGCGAAGAAATACCGCGGCCAGCGTCTTCAGAATCAGCGCAACGTCGCCGGAAAATGAAACGTTCCGGATGTAATCCAGATTGAGCGCGAGTTTATGAGGCAGCACCACGCGGCGATACCACTCTTGCGGATTTTCGTGCTCCGCGAGCATTTCCGCCTCATGGCGATAGGCGATGGACGCCGGGTCGGTCATCCCCGGGCGCACCCGAAGCACCGGCCGTTGCTCCGCGGCGTAATCTGCCACAAAACTTTCAAGCTCGGGACGCGGCCCCACCAGGCTAATGTCGCCCTTCCAGACATTCCATAGTTGCGGCAGCTCATCGATCTTCCAGCGCCGCAGGACCGCTCCCAGCGGCGTGATGCGCGGGTCGCCGGCCACGGTAATGGACGGCTCCGCGCCGGCCGGCGTTAGCGCCATGGTGCGAAATTTGATCAGCGAGAACGGCTGGCCGTTTTTACCCGCGCGGCGTTGCGAAAAAAACACCGGACCTGGTTCGGCCTCGCCAAGCGACGACATAGCCACCGCGGCCGACACGGTCAGGAAGACCGGAGACAACACCATGAGGCCGGCCGTCGCGGCTGCGCAGTCGAAAATCCGCTTTCCGTATCGCTGGTAGAATCTCACTGGCTGTCCAAGAAAAATCCTAGCGCCCAGCGCTCATCGCCGTTCTGGCGGCAACCCGCTTCGACGGCAACTTCGCGCCTTGGGCAATTTCGCACACTGCGTCAATCACCCGTTCGATCTCCGCGTCTTGCATGTCCGGGAAAATCGGCAGCGACAGGGAACGGCGATATTCCGCCTCAGCCACCGGGAAATCTCCGCGACGATAGCCAAATTCGTGTTGGTAGCGCGGATGCAAATTCAACGGCATGAAATGCACGCTGGCGCCAATTCCGCGATGTTCGAGCGCTTGAATAAATTGTTCGCGATCGATCTCCAAAGTGCCCGGGCGGATGCGCACGATGTAGAGATGCCACGATTGCGAATTTTCCGCCTCGGACTCCGCCGGAAATCCGAACTCCGCCGCGCCGGCGCCGCGGACGGCCGCGGGTTCACTGCGCAGCTCAATCGTCTCTAAGCGAGCGAACGCCTGGGTGTATCGCGCGGAGATGCGCTCCCGAGCCTGGCGCAGCGCCTCGCATTTCTTCAGTTGTACCAGGCCGATGGCGGCCTGAAAGTCGGTGAGGTTGTATTTGTACCCTGCCTCGGCCACATGGTATTTCCAGGAAGCCTCTTGCTCGCGGCCGCGCGCCCCTTCGCGCTCGATCCCGTGCAGGCGCAGACGACGCAAACGCCTCGCGGCCCGGGCATCGGAGGTGGTGATCATCCCGCCTTCACCGGTAGTGAGGGTCTTGGTGGCGTAAAAGCTGAACGCGGTGAACTCGCTGATCGATCCCACCATGCGCCCGCGGTAACGAGTGGGCAGAGCGTGCGCGGCATCCTCCACCACGCCGAGGCCGTGGCGGTGCGCGAGCGCGTCAATTTCGTCCATCGCGCAAGCCATCCCGCCCACATGAACGGCGATGATTGCGCGCGTCCTGGGCGTTATTTTGCGCTGCGCGTCGAGGCAAGAAATATTCAGCGACGCGGAATCGATATCCACCAGCACCGGGCGCGCACCGGTCAGCGCCACGGCTTCCGCGGTTGCAGTGAAGGTGTTCGCCGGCACCAGAACTTCGTCCCCAACTCCTACTCCGCGGCAAATGAGCGAAAGGTGCAGCGCCGCGGTCCCCGAAGAGACTGCCACCGCGGATTCGGCGCCTACAAACTGCGCGAATTGGCGCTCAAAGTCCGCGGTTCGCTCGCCGGTGGTCAGCCACCCGGATCGCACCGCGTCCGCCGCGGCAAGCGCTTCGTCCTCGCCCACCGCTGGCCGATGAAAGGGAATCGCTGCCAGGCAGCGTCGCTCCCCGTGGCCACGGTCATCTTCGATTTTCGGCATGGGCAATCGTACCAGAGGAAAGGAATTCAGATGCATGGCGCGGCGAAAAGGGAGCCAGGAGGCGAGGATCGAAAAACTAAGATGCAGGAGGGCTAGACTTCGACGCCGTGGGTGCGGCAGACCTCCATCACCCCGAGGCGGTCTTCTGCGCCCACTTTGCTGAGGATGTGATGGATGTGATTTTTTACGGTTTGTTCGGAAAGATTCAAATTGGAGGCAATCTCTTTATTGGTGAGCCCGCGGGCGATTAACGGCAGAAGCTGCTGCTCCCGGCGCGTTAGTCCAATCTGATCCCGCAACTGCTGATTGGGCAGCGGCAAGGGCATAACTTGCCGCGAAACGAAGCGGAACAATATGCGGCACAGGCATGGCGGGCAAACCACTTCGCCGCGCGCCACGGTGCGCACGGCATCGACGATGTCCACCGCCGACGCATCTTTCAGCAAATATCCAGACACCCCCCGGCGCACCGTCTCCAAGAAGATTCGCTCGTCCGCTTCCATGCCGATGACCAGTGCTTTCCAACGCAAGCCGTCGCCCAATATTTCGTGGACTACGTCGTCCGGCGACAATATGGCGTCGGCGGAGTCGAACAGCAAGATGCTGGCGTCGGAATCCCGAATGTTTTCCGCCGTGGCGTCATTGATTCCTTGCGACGGCTGCGCCCATATGTCGGTCCGTTTGTTCAGAATCCGAGCGAGGGATTCGCGCAAGAGCCGGTTCGCCGATACGACGTAAACTCCAATTTGCTGACAGGGCACGAAATGTCCTTATATTTTAAGTTGGGGTCCGATTGCGAAGACGTTGGGAGGAGCGGATGCAGGGCACCTAACTGCTATTCTATCACCGGTTACCTGATTTCCACAGCCCAGCACCAATCTCGCCCCCAAAATCGTCAAAAGTGCGCCGGGTGAGTTTTTGGTCTACAACCTCCCCCGATTGAAACTGCGTTGTACGGCCTGTTGCCAGACTATCGTCTCAACAACGCCTTCGAATCCCTATCGCCGTCTCAATTCTGTCTCAGAGGCTCCTACCCTTCAAGAACACTACATCGGCCAAATGGTTGCATCACTTCATTGCTAACCCCTTACATTGCGAAACTTTAATGTTCCGGGAGCCATTTTCGGACCATACCGCGCTTCTTCTATGCGCTCTATACCTTGCAAGGTTACCGCCAATCGGAACGGCATGTGTATAAACTTTGTAACGTATCGGTACACTTTTCCCCCTGGCCTCATACTGCGTTGTCTTGCCACCCGGCCCTGCGCTATGCTCGCTGGCTCATGGTCGACATTCACTGCCACTTACTTCCGGGCCTCGATGACGGCGCCACCTCGATTGAAGTTTCGCTCGAGATGGCCGCCATGGCCGTCGAGGAAGGCATCACCCACGTAGTTGCCACCCCACATGCCGGCGCTGGATTCACGTTTCGCCCTGACGCCGTCAAGGAACTTCGCGCGGAACTGCAGGGGCGCCTGGGCGATCGGCTGACGCTGCTGACCGGCTGCGATTTCCATCTGAATTTTGAGAACCTGCAGGACATTCGCACCGCGCCCGGGCGCTTCACCATCAATCAAAAGAGCTACCTGCTGGTGGAGTTCGCGGATTTCTCCATTCCACCGACGATCGACCAGGAATTGCATAACCTCCAACTCGCCGGCCTTCATCCGATCATCACTCATCCGGAACGGAATCCGCTGATCCGCAGCCAGCCGGAACGGCTGTACAAATGGATCCGCCAGGGTTGCTACGCGCAGATTACCGCGCAATCGATTCTGGGGAAATTTGGCGAGCGGGCGCGAGCGGCGGCGGAATTGTGGTTGGACGAAAACGCGGTGCACTTCGTCGCCAGCGATGCGCATAACACCTCCAGCCGGCCGTTGCGGCTGAAGGAAGCCTATGCCTCGATTGTCTCGCGCAAAGGCGAGGCGGTGGCCCGGGCTCTGTTCACTGAAAATCCGCGCGCGGCCGTCGAAGGCGAGCCGCTTCCATTTGTGCCGATGCTTGCCGAGGATTTAGGACAGGCGCCAGGGGCCACGCCGAAACGGCGGAAGCGTTTCTGGTTTTTCTAGTTTTAGCGCGGGGAGTTCGGTCTGCCCGGAATGCCATGCGCGGTTGCGGGCGGCTAGAACAGCTCCAAAATCTCTTCGTAACGCTTGAACGGCGGAATCAGATAGGCTCCGGCGATTCCTTCGCCGCGCGCGGTCTGCGCCCAATCCAGCATCGTCCGCGCCAGGGCAAACCCGCGGTCTCGCGCCGCGGTTCCGGCGGCTTCCAGCTCTTTCAGCGTGGCTTCGGGAATCACGATACCGGGCACTTCATTATTCAGCCGCAGCGCCTGCTTGTAGCTGGTGAGCGGCCACAGGCCAACCAAGATCGGCACCGGCGAGTGCCCACCCAGGAGTTTTAGAAACGAGCTCCAGTGTTCGGGATCGAAGATCGGCTGGGTCATGGCGAAGTGCGCGCCCGCGGCGATCTTGGCTTCAAAGCGGCGCAGTTCTTCATCGATATCTTCGGCCACCGGATTGACGGCCACGCCGATGGTAAAATTCGTCGACCCGCCCAGATTTTTCCCGGCCCAATCGGTTCCCTGGTTCAGCCGCGACATCACTTTCACCAGCCCGATCGAATCCACTTCGTACACCCCAGAAGTTTCGGGATGATCGCCGAGCGAAGGCGGGTCACCGGTGATCGCCAGCACGTTGCGCACGCCGCCGATGGTCCACGCGCCCAGCAGCATGGCTTGCAGGCCGATGATGTTGGCATCGCGGGTAGTGAGGTGGGGAATGGTTTCGAATCCGCGCGCTTCCAGCGCTCCGCTGAGCATCAACGCGTCCATACCCACGCGGGCCAGCGTGCCGCTGTTGATGTCGATGGAGTCTACCCGGCCCGAAGCCATCACCCGGGTGACCTGCTCGATCACCCGATCGATCGATACGCCCTTGGGCGGATCGATTTCCACCGACACCACGAATTTCTTATCCTGAATTTTCTTCCATAGCGCGCTTTCCGGTTCGCGCGCCGCCACCGCCACTGCTTGCGGCGCCGCCACCGCCGCGCCGTGCGAGCGCAGTTCCGCGCCGGGCTTCAGCTTCTTCACCGCTTCGGCCATCGCGCGCACGTGCTCCGGCGTGGTGCCGCAGCAACCACCCAGAATCCGCGCGCCGATCTCCACCGCTTCCCGTGCGAACAGAGCGAAATATTCCGGCGAAGATTTCGGATAGACGGTGCGATCGCCGACGCGCTTGGGAAATCCCACGTTGGGCATGGCGCTCAGCGCCGCACCCGTTCCGCCGGTCGCCTCCGCCAATTCCTGCAGGATCGGAAGCAGCGACTGCGGACCTACCGTGCAGTTCGCTCCGATGGCTTGAATGTTCTTGCTCCGCAACGCCGCCCACGCATCGCGCGGCCGGGTGCCCCCCAGCGTGAGGCATTCTTCGGAGTAGGTGAGTTGCGCAATCACCGGCAATTGCGAAAACGAGCGGATGGCATCCACCGCCGATAATAGTTCTTCCAGATCGCTGAAGGTTTCCAGGATGAAGAGATCCACCCCGCGCTCTTCGAGCGCCGCGGCTTGCTCCCGGAAAATTTCCTGAGTGGACTCCGGCATCGGCTCGAGTTGCCGAACGATGCCCAGCGGCCCAATCGAACCCGCAATGAGCACTTCGTGTTTCGCGGCTTCGCGAGCTTCTCGCGCGATTTTTACCCCGCGAGAATTGAACTCGGCGACGCGATTGCCCATGCCCAAGGAGGTGAGTTTGTGGCGATTCGCGCCGAAAGTATTGGTCTCAATGATTTGCGCGCCGGCTTCGAGATACGCCATGTGCGCGCGGAATACCGCTTCGGCGTGGGTCGAGTTCAGCTCTTCGACAGAGCGCTGCGGGCCCACTACCTCATAGAGCAGCGATCCCATCGCACCGTCGGCGACGAGCACCGCTTCTTTCAACCGCTGCTGAAAGTCTTCGATTTTCATGAGAGTTCGCGGCTACCGAGGGAAGTGAAATCCCCAATTGACGCCAAAAATTCTGCAAGTTGTTCGACGGCTTAGCGCTTTTGCTCGACCAGCGCCCTTACCGTATCCATCAAATCAAACTTAGTGAGAATCTCGTATTTCTTTGGGCCCACCTCAACGAACACCGCGGGGCCCTCGTGGCTCAGCATGTAGGTTACCCGCTCGACCGGCGCGTCATGCGCGATCTGCGGCAATGCGGGTCCCATCACTTCGCGAATGACCAGCTTGCGAAGATCTTTCCCTTGCAGCGCGAGCGTCAGGATCTGGTCCTCGTAGATCGTTCCGATCGGTGCGTCGTCCTCAAACACCGGCAATTGCGAAATATCTTCCTGCTGCATGGTGTGCAGCGCGTGAAATACCGTCTGGTACGGGCGCGCGATAATCAGCTCGCGCGTTTTGCCGATTTCATTCTTCACGCGCAGCACGTCCGCGGCGGTCAGCGGCACTTCCGATTCCACGTAGCCGTGCTCGCGCATCCAGCCGTCGTTATAAATCTTGCTGATGTAGCGCGAACCGGAGTCCGGTGCCAGCGCCACCACCACATCGCCTGCCTTGCAAGTTTTCGCCACCCGCAACGCCCCGGAAACCGCACCGCCGCCGGAACCTCCGGTGAAGATTCCCTCTTGCTTGGCCAGCCGGCGCGCCCACACGAAGCATTCCTCGTCGGTCACCTGCAAAACTTCATCGACGATGTCCAGATCCATGGTCTTGGGGAAGAAGTCTTCGCCGATGCCTTCCACCACGTAGGTCTTCGCTTTGCCTACCGTCCCGCTTTTCTTGAAGTCGTAATACAACGACCCAACCGGATCCACCCCGATCAGCTTCACTTTGGGATTTTGTTCTTTCAGGTATTTGCCCGCGCCGCTGATGGTCCCGCCGGTACCCATGCCGCACACGAAGTGAGTGATTTTTCCTTCGGTGTCGTTCCAGATTTCCGGGCCGGTGGAACGGTAGTGCGCTTCCGGGTTCATCGGGTTGGCGTACTGGTTGGGGTAACAGGAATTGGGGATTTCGCGCGCCAGCTTCTGTGCGATGGAATAGTAGCTGCGGGGGTCTTCCGGTTCGACCGCGGTTGGGCAAACGATCACTTCGGCGCCCAGGGCCTTCAGCGCGTCGATCTTCTCGCGCGATTGCTTATCGTTGATGGTGAACACCACTTTATAACCGCGGGCGGTGGCCACCAGCGCCAGTCCCATGCCGGTATTTCCGGAAGTGCCTTCGATGATGGTGCCGCCGGGCTTGAGCAGACCGCGGCGTTCGGCATCGTCGATCATCGAGATGGCCACGCGGTCCTTCACCGAACCGCCCGGGTTCATATACTCGGCCTTTACGTACACCTCGGCGGCCATGCCCTTGGTGACCCGGTTCAACCGGATAAGCGGCGTGTCTCCCACCGCTTCCAGTATATTTTTGCATTTCATGCAGATAACTCCCGGCCGAAGCTCGCGCAACTAGATTAGAGACTCACCGAAAATCTGTCCAGCGCCAGTTTGCCGATGCGTTCCCGCATCACACGCTGGGAGCCGCAATGGTATGCTCGCGGTTGATGCCCGCCGCCCCCGAACCGCCGTCCGAGCGGCCCGATACCTTGCGTAATCGCTCGCTGGAGTCGACTTCCCGCGATGCCTTGGCGCCGGTGCCCGCGGGCGAGGCCGCTCTCGCGCCACTATCGCGGGGTGACCTGGCGCTTGGGTCTGCCACCGAACTAATTTTCTACGATGGCCATTGTGGTTTTTGCCACCGCGCCGTCCGCTGGGTGCTCAAGCGCGATCCTGCCGGGATGCTTTTCCGCTTCGCCCCGCTGCAGGGCCCCACATTCCAGAAGCTAGTCCCGGCGTTCTATCGCGCCACGCTGCCGGATACCATCGTGTTGCGAACCAGCGACGCCGAGCTGCTCGTCCGTTCCGACGCGTTCATGCACATCCTTCGCCGCCTCGGCGGCCCGTGGCTGCCGCTGGCCACCGTGCTGAATATGGTCCCCCGCTTCATCCGCGATGGCGCCTACGACTTCGTCGCGAGCATCCGCCACAGTCTGTTCGCCCGCCCTGCCGATACCTGCCCGGTGTTACCGCCCGAGCAGCGTGCCCGTTTCGACGACTAGTGGCTCTCAGGTTGGCAAGGCCCGAGCGAGCGAAACGACGGCTAGCCCGGAACTGCACCTTACGCGCGTGAGAGCTCGAGTGACTGCAGGCGGGCACGATATTCCCGAGCAAAAAATTCGCGAACGCTACGACCGCAGCCGATACAACCTCATCCATCTGCTGCCAAAACTGACCGAGCTTCGCGTTTACGATAACAGCGCGGATGCCGATCCGCTCACCGGCGCTGCACCCGAGCCCAAGCTCGTGCTTCACATGGCTCACAAAAGAATCGTGGAGATGTGCGACCTGACCACCGCCCCGGAATGGACGCATGTAATCCTCATGGAAGCTATCGACGTTCAGAAGTAAAACTCTGCAATCCTCGCCACAGCTCCAGTGCCCGAAAAATGAATGCGCACCCGGGGTTATGCGGCGAGAGCACCCACCAAATTATCGTGTTGGCTTGTTATCATTACACTGGAGGGAATCATGGACCGCCAAAACATTTCCAGCGGCACGCCGTGGGAGCCCAAGGTCGGCTACTCGCGCGCGGTGCGCGTCGGGCCGCACATTCAAGTATCTGGAACCACCGCTACCAACGCGCAAGGCGAATTGATCGCTCTCGGCGATTACTACGGCCAAGCCGTCCAGATCATCCGCAACATCGAATCCGCCCTAGCCAAGGCCGGGGCGACGCTGGACGACGTGGTCCGAACTCGCATCTACGTCCGCGACATTTCTCAATGGGAAAACGTAGGCCGCGCGCATGGTGAATTCTTCGGCTCGATCCGACCCGCCACCAGCATGATCCAGGTCGGCGGTTTCGTCTCGCCCGACATGCTCGTGGAAATCGAAGCCGACGCCATCGTTAGCGACCCGAAGTAGGAGGAGCCGGAGACCCACGGAATGGAACCAACCGTTCTGGTCCGGTCGAACTTGTAATCAGATATTCACAATTACGGCTCGCGGGGTCCGATAAAATGTTCCGCCATGGCTGAGCAGGGCCTACAAATCGAGCTGGTGCCGTCGACGCCTGAGGGCCCGCGGATACTGCGGCTAGCCGGCGCGCTCGCGCTGCCTAGCATTTTCCAATTCCAGTCCACGATGCGTGCCGAGCCTGCTCCCATCACCATCCTGGATCTCACCTCGCTTGCTTATATGGACTCGGCCGGACTTGGCGCGCTGGTCGGCGCATTCGTCTCGGCGCAGGCCGCCAAACGCAAAATTGTTCTGGTCGGAGTTCCGGAGCGCGTCGCGGTGCTCATGGATATGACCCACGTTCGCTCGCTGATCCCGAGCTACGCCACGCTCGATCTCGCGGTGGCGGCCCTCGCGGGTGGAAATTAGCCAGACCCGTTTCGCGTAAGAATCAATCCCCTTAAGTATCGCCGACGCGATTCGTCCGCTGCGTTACGCTAGAATGGTTCGCGCATGGGAAGCTTCTATCAGACGTCGATGAAGATTGGCGGCGGTACGCTGTTTGGCCGTTTGGCCTTCACGTTCCTGCTGATCATCGCGATTGCCGTGGGCGCTGCGACCGGCCTGCTGTTCGTCTACACCAGCGATCTGCCGCAAATCCGCGCGCTCGAAGATTATCGGCCCGAGGTGGTCACTGAACTGTATGCCGACGATGGCCAGCTCATTGGCAGCTTCGCGCTGCAGCGCCGCATCCTGCTTACCTACGAGCAAATTCCCAAGGTCTTGAAAGACGCCTTGCTCTCCACCGAGGACCAGCACTTCGAGGAGCATTGGGGCGTGGATTTTCCGCGAGTGATCGAGGCGGCCTATCGCAACGTGCTGCTCCGCCGCCGCGCCGAGGGCGCCAGCACACTCACCATGCAACTCGCGCGAGTGCTGTTTCTCACCCCCGATAAGAATTTCCGGCGTAAGGTGCAGGAAACCGCTCTGGCCATCCAAATCGAACGCCACTACACCAAGCAGCAGATTCTTGCCATGTACTCGAACCAGATTTACCTGGGCCACGGCAATTACGGTTTCCAAGCCGCCTCAGAATTTTATTTTGGCCACCCCGTCAGCGACCTCACCCTGCCCGAAGCCGCTTTGCTCGCCGGGATCGTTCGCGGACCCAGTTATTCCCCGATCCTTCACGTCCAACGCGCCCGCGCCCGCCGCAACACAGTGCTCTCGTTGATGGCGCGCGACGGCAAAATCACCGCCGCTCAGGCCGAAGCGGCCAGCCAGCTGCCGATGACCCTGCACGTGGCGTCGCAGCGCAACGATCTCGCGCCCTATTTCGTCGAGGAACTGCGTCAATATCTTGAGCGCACCTACGGTACCGCCGCCGTTCACGAGCAAGGCTTACGGGTTTACACCTCGCTGAATGTCGCCATGCAGCGGGCCGCCGATCAAGCGGTCCGCGATGGTTTGCATACCTACGATCGCCGCCACGGTTGGCGCGGCAATCTTCCCAACATTATCAGCGACAAGCTCGGGGCTATCGATACCTACCAGCCCGACGACTGGCGCGCCGCGATCGAGAAGGGAAGCTACGTCGCCGCGGTAGTAACCGGCGTCGATGCCAATTCCGCGGTGCTGAAAATCGGGCCTTACAAAGCCATACTTACGCGCCCGGATTTCGCGTGGACCGGACACCGCTCCGCCACCGAGTTATTGAAAGTAGGGGATGTGCCAATCGTACATATCACCGATCTTTCACCAGGGTCTTCCCCGGCGGGTAGCGTGCATGCAACGCTGGAGCAGCTTCCTGTAGCGCAGGCGGCTTTGCTGGCCATCGACAACGCCAGCGGAGAAATTAAAGCGATGGTCGGCGGCTACAGCTTCGAAGATTCGAAATTCGATCGCGCCACGCAGGCGCTGCGGCAGACCGGCAGTTCGTTCAAGGTGTACGTTTATGCCACCGCGCTGCAGCAAGGCGCCACGCCGTTTGACACCATCGTCGACGAGCCGGTCACCTACCGCAGCGGCAACCAGGATTATTCCCCGCGCAACTACGACGACAAATTCGAAGGCCGCATCACCCTCCGCCGCGCGCTCGCCGATTCCCGCAACGTTCCGGCAGTGCGCCTGGCAGAAAAATCGGGAATTCAGAGCGTGATCGACACCGCCCGCCGCTTCGGCATCACCAGCCCGCTGCCGCCGTACCTCCCAATTGCCCTGGGCGCGGCCGATCTCACGCTAATGGAGCACACCTCTGCGTTTACCGTGTTTCCGAGCGAAGGAATTCACATCGAGCCGACCATGATTCGCCGCGTCACCAGCTACGACGGAGCGGTCCTGGAAGAGCACCACCCCATCGTCACCGACGTCATCCCGCCTGACGTAGCTCACACCATGACCGCCATGCTTGAAGACGTGGTGCAGATCGGCACCGGAGTGCGCGCCAAGGAGTTGGGCCGCCCATCGGCGGGAAAGACAGGCACCACCAACGATTTCACCGATGCGTGGTACATCGGATTTACGCCATCGCTGACAGCCGGAGTGTGGGTAGGGAACGACGACAAGCGTGTTTCCCTGGGCAAAAAAGAAACGGGGGCCCGCGCCGCGCTTCCCATCTGGCTGCAGTTCATGAAGCAGGCAATGGCCAAGACGCCGCCCGAAGATTTTCCGAGTGTGATCTCGCTGGAAAAACAGGCCACCACCAAGTCCGTCCAGGTGGATACGCAAGACACCGCACCGCTCACCGACGCCGCCGAGCAGGGCCTAGCGGAGCCGAAAGAAACCCCTAACGCCCCCGGACTCCCCGCTCCGCACACCGTGCCGCCGGTGCCGAATGCCAAGCCGCCCCAGCCGCAACATCCTTAGCCGCCCATCGCAATCAAGCCAGCCCTCAGCGCCCGGGCGAACGTCGAAACGGATCCCAGCCTTTTGATACGAATTCCCGGCGTTCCCCATCACTCCCGACGATCACCACTTCTGTCCCACTACGAATTTCGCCGATCTGACGAATGCGAGCGAACCCCGGCGCGGCCCGCAGCCGAGCCGCTCGAGCGCGGGGGACACAGAAAAGCAGCTCGTAATCCTCTCCGTGATCAAGCGCCAGGTCTCGCGCCGATATGCGCGCCATTCCGGGTAATTTTCTTACCACGTCCGGGATCTTCACTTGCGGCACACGATCCGTCCACACTTCCGCCCCAACCCGGCTCGCCGCACACAGCCTCGGAAGGTCGGTGGAAAGGCCGTCCGAGAGGTCCATCATCGCCGATGCCACTCGGTGCTGGGCCAGCCACATTCCCAATTCGGTACGAATCGAGGGGCAGAGATGCCTCCAAAGGAGTCCGCGGACCCCGGCCCGATCCCCCAGGCCTCTGAGCATTAATTCCAGACCTAGCGCGGCGCGCCCGAGCGTTCCGCTGACGTAGATCTGGTCCCCGGCCTTTGCGCCAGACCGGTATACCTCCCGCCCTGGCAAGACATCCCCGATCACCGTAATGCTGATGGCAACTTCGTTCTTCTCGGTGGTATCGCCTCCAATCAAAGCCATTCCATACTCTCGGGCCGCGCGTCGCAGTCCCGCCAGAAATCGATCCATCCATTTCCCGGTGCGCCGAGCCGGCAGAGCCAAGCTCAACAGAAAATAGCGAGGCCGGGCGCCCATGGCGGCCAGATCGCTGGTGGCGCGAGCAAGAGCCTTATATCCAACAGCTTCTGGCGGTGTACGTTCTTCTGGCAAAAAATGCACACCTTCGAGGAAAAAATCGCAACTGAGCACCCAGTTTTTCTTCGCATCGGTGAGAATCACCGCCGCGTCGTCGCCGATCCAGCTGTGTGGCGGGTGGCCGAGCTGTTTCAAATTGAGACGAGGGACAGCAAAACCTTTCGTAATGCGTTCGATCAGGTCCCCTTCGTTGTCCCTATGTACAGTTGTCGCCAACGTCCTTTTCCTCTCTACTTGGTCTCCCATCGCAGGGGTCCGGCCGATTATATATGGGTGCGGCGGCGGGAAAGCTAATACCAGCCCCTATCTTAGACGGGAGTTTAAGGTTGACGCATGACTAGCGAATCCTTACAATCGCGAGGCTTAAGGTTCTTGGCTCTTAGTTCAGTTATTCCCACCGCTTGGCTGGAAACTGCAGGGCGTGCAGCGGCCAGTTTGGCGAGAAGACGTGGTCAGCAAATAGCTCAAATGAAGTCCAAATCTTACACGTTCTTTATTGCTTCTGGCGATGGCGCTAGTGTCCGCCGCGTCCGGGTACCACTCTACGCCCTGCATTTGCTCACTATTTTGCTGGTTGTAGGCAGTATTACCGTGGTTGCCGCGCTTGGTTCCTACAGCCGCATGTTCTGGAAGGTGGCGAACTACAATTCGCTGCGCCGCGACCAGGATAGCCTCAAAGTCCAGTATCGCCAGCTGCAATCTCAGGTGAAAGACACCAACGACCGCCTGAACTCGCTGCAATCGCTGGCCGGTGAAGTGGCCGCTGCTTACGGTATCACCCGGTTCAGCCACACTCCCTTTGGTTTATCCGATAATGCGACCGACCAGGATGCCTCGTTCCAGCGCTCCGTAGAGCAGTTCAATTTCCTGGAACGGTACACCCCCTCCGACGCTCAGCTTAGCCAGACAGGGATGCACGTGATGCCCCTGGCCCGCTTCGGGAGCTTTGGCGTTGAGCCGTCGATGTGGCCGGTTCGCGGGCAGATTACCGGGCAGTTTGGCGCGCGCCTGGACCCTTTTAGCGGGGAAGGCGCGTTTCATGCGGGTATCGATATCGCGTCGCATTACGGTGATGGCGTGGTCTCCGCCGCCGATGGTACCGTCCTGGTGATGGAGCAGCGGGCGGGTTATGGCCGGCTGATCATCGTCGACCACGGTTTCGGCGTAGCCACCTGGTACGGCCACCTCTCCGCCTTTAGTACCCATGTCGGCATGCAGGTGAAGCGTGGCGAAATCATCGGCTACGAAGGGCAGAGTGGCAAATCCACCGGCCCGCATCTGCACTATGAGGTGCGTATCTATAATACCCCTGTAAACCCCTTTAACTACTTGAAGTCCGCCGCTTCAGTGGCCGCCTCTGGCGGCGACTAGGCTTTCGATACGCCGCAATTTAGCCCGTGCTTTCCGATATCGCGCGTGATGACTACCTGTCCTTTACCGAGTCTGGGTGGTGGTCGAGCGGTGGCTGGTTTGGGTTGACGCTCTGCTGCCAGGCATACAGCGTTACCCTTAGCTTTCGCTTGTAGACCACGTACGATCCGCAACATCCTTGTCACCAACTGCTCACTTCCCCGGATCGTCTCACCTGTCCTTTATAGAAGTTAGGAAGCCCCCGTGCTCTGCTTGTTTCAGGTCTTACTAATGCCCCCAGGCATACAGTATTACCCTTAGCTGCCGATGATTCACACTGTGTGAACGGCGCCGCGACAGCCCTCCGGCTCGTTAATTCCATATGAACCAGTACTTTGCGAATTCGGATTCGCGCGTCCGTGCCGATGGCGACATCGGCAACTGGCCTTCCGGCCATGTGCGTTTACCGCGGGCTGTACCACAACCCACCCTTCGACCAGTAGTTTCCCGGAGGGCGCCCGGCTATCCTTTGCGTGTGAGCCCAACCTCTCGAAACACCAGCCGGACCCTGCCAAGCCCTATCTCAACTGTTTCCAGGCGCTTAAGGCGCTATGGTTTTGCGGCCTCGGCGTTCGCGGTGATTTGCGGAATGTTGACTGGCCCTGCTTTCCCTTCGATTGCCGGGAAAAACGCAAGCCAAGGAACATCACTATCTTGCGGCATTGGTGATTGCCCATCCGACTCCCCCGAACTTCAAATGCTGGCGCTGATCAACGGCGACCGCACGGCTCCGGAGCAGGCGGCGGAGACCCATGGGCGCGCGCGACCGCTTCAGTGGGACCCACGGCTGGCCGCCCTGGCCCGAGCCCACTCGGTGGAACTGGCGAACGGAATGTTCAGCCATGTGAGCGCCGACGGAAGCCTGCCGAGCGACCGGATGTCGAAGGCGGGTATTCGCTGGCTGTCGATGGGCGAGAACATTGCCGAGACGCGGGACGTGGCTCGAGCTGAAGCGGCGATGATGAATGAACCGAAATTCCAGCCGAACCATCGAGCCAATATTCTGAATCCGATCTTTACCAGCGTCGGCGTGGGAATTGTGAATGGACCGGACGGGACGCTCTACATCACCCAGGAATTTGCGCAACTACGCTAGCTTCGCGGAACGGCGTTAACTTCGCCCAGTCGTTTGCAGCCTCAGCTCCTCTCTGACCCTCTCTTTCGATCATCGCCCTCCGCCGAACAGCTCCCGAAACGCCGAAATGGCAGCGTGCCTCGCAATCGTTTGGAAAGCGAGCGTGTGCAGCATTTCGCCTCGCGCGCACCCGCTCCAGGTGCTATTTTCGTGAGCGCAAAAAAGGGCCGGGAGGCGAAAATGTTGGCATCCAGCAAAGTGGTAGGGTTCGTTCCCACACGCGACTCCAAACAAGCCCGAGAATTCTACGAGGGTAAGCTGGGATTTCAGTTTGTGAGCGACGATCCGTTTGCATTGGTTGTGAAGGCCGGTGAGACCACCATTCGTATCTCCAAGGGCGCTAATTTTGCGCCCGCGGGGTACACCGTTCTGGGATGGGAAGTGAAAAATATCGAGGAGACCGTCGCGTGGCTCAAAGCGCGCGGCGTGGTCTTTGAAAAATATCCGTTCATTCAGGATCCTGAGGCCGGCATATGGACCGCGCCCTCGGGCGACAAAGTTGCGTGGTTCAAAGACCCGGACGGAAACATACTTTCGGTCGGCCAACATCAATAGCAAAGGTGGCCAAGGACGGCGAGAGTAAGGAACTGGAGCCTGCAGTTTTATCGTTCTGTACGCCGCAGCACACCCCGTCCGTCAGTCCGATTTATTTCTGGCGGGCTTGCTGCACCATTTCGATCAGAACGGTTCGCGCTTCGGCCGGAGTGCTCACTTCGCGCAGGAAGTTGATGCGCGTGCCGCGCATGCCGTCGGCGGTCTTCAGGCGCAGATGAAAACCGAGGCGGTCGACAGAAGTCATGGCCGCTTCCTGCGACTCAATTCCCGCCAGTGTGTGGGCGAGCAGGATCAGCGTTTCGGCGTGATCGGCGTTCATGTGCTGGATGATGCCAGGGCCGCTATCTGCGAGCGGATCAGGCGCGCCGCGATAGTATTCCGCCGCGGAGACCCAGCCCATTACGCCGAAGCCGCCCACAAAGTAAACATCCACCACGTCCATGCGGTAGAACGAAAAATCCTCGAAATCCACCCAGTATTTGCTGTTGGCGTGGCGCTCCAGATAGAGTTTGCGCGCCTCGGCGACCTCTGCGACGGGCACCGGCAAGACGTTTCCCAGCAGCGTCACTCGCGACGAGCCCAGCGGATCGCCGGTGGATTCCGGTTGGGTGACCAGCAAGCTCGCTCGGGGCTCCGCCTGCAGGTTTTGCGTGTGCATAGCCATGGTGCTGATCAGGAAAATGGGATGCCCGGCGGCGTCCAGGCCGTAGGGCATCACGGACCCAAACGGGAAGCCCTGCTGCTTGCGCGAAAGAGTGGAAAGGCTGCCCACACGCCCCAAGTGGACCAGCGTCCGCACCCGCTCCGCAAACGTAGGCTCGGCTACTGGAGGCTGGGCTCCCGCTGAAGTCGGTCCCGCATGTTTTCCCGTTGAAAACGATGACATGGTTTCTCCACTACGTCGGCCCGGCGTCGCCGAACGTGCTACCAACCTACCACCCGGTGCATAAAGAGTCTTCCAAAAGGGGGGTGTCGGTGCTCGGAGGATCTTGAGGACCCATACCTTGCCGAAGGCACGCTGAAGAGAATCCGCAGAGGCAAAGAGCGCGCCTCCCGCTGAAAGTCTCCTGAAGCATGGTATCGCTGGTTGAACTGTATGGGGAAGACCGACTGGGTTGCAGCGGGCCGTGCGTGCAGCTATCATTCGCAAACAATGAAAATCACTCAATTCGCGGTCCGATCGGCGCAACTTTTATTGTTTACGGCTTGCAGCGCCGGCGTCTGGGCGCAGACGCCGGCCGCGTCAAAAGAAGTGAACGACGTCTACCCTGAGGCGCACGCGCTGTATCTCGACCTGCACCAGAGTCCGGAGTTGTCGTCGCACGAAACGCAAACGGCCGCCAAGCTGGCGAGCCGCCTGCGCAATCTCGGTTACGAGGTCACCGAGAAGGTGGGCGGTACCGGCATCGTCGCCATTCTGAAAAATGGCGCCGGGCCGACGGTGATGTTGCGGACCGAACTCGACGCGCTTCCGGTGGAGGAAAAAACCGGCTTGCCGTACGCCAGCAAAGTGCGCGCAAAGGATCCCGCCGGCCATGAAGTCGGTGTGATGCATGCCTGCGGACACGACCTGCACATGTCGGCGCTGGTGGCGACGGCGACGATCATGGCGCACACGAAAAACACCTGGCACGGAACGCTGATGCTGATTGGCCAGCCAGCCGAAGAGACCATCACCGGGGCCAAGGCGATGCTGGACGACGGCTTCGTGACGCGGTTTCCCAAGCCGGACGTGGGTGTGGCGCTGCACGTCAACAACGAATTTCCCGCCGGAAAGATCGGCGTCGCACCCGGCTATCTGTATGCGAGCGCGGATTCCATCCGCATCACCATTTATGGCCGCGGCGGCCATGGCGCCGCCCCGCAATTCACTATCGACCCCATCGTGATCGGCGCGCGGACGGTGCTGGCGCTGCAGACCATCGTTTCGCGCGAGGTAAAGCCCGGCGACGCGGCGGTGGTTACGGTCGGATATTTTCAGGCTGGCACAAAAAACAACATTATCCCGGATGAGGCCGATCTTGGGCTCACCGTGCGCACCTATAAGCCCGCGGTGCGCAAGCAAATCCTCGCCGCCATCGACCGCATCACCAAGGCTGAAGCGGCTGCGGCCGGCGCGCCGCGCGAGCCTTTGATCGAGCACGTCGAGGGCACCGATGCGGTGTATAACGATCCGGCGCTGGCGCAGCGAGTCATCCCGGTGCTGGAATCCGCGCTGGGAAAGAGCAACGTGGAAGCGGCAACGCCCATGATGGTTTCCGAAGATTACGAATACTTCGTTGAGGCGGGTATTCCCTCGTTTTATTTCTCGCTCGGCGGCGCGGACCCCGAAAAATTCGCGCAAGCGGCGGCCACCGGAAATCCGCTGCCCTACAATCATTCGCCGCTCTTTGCTCCGGACGTGGACCCGGCGATGCACACGGGCATCGCGGCGGAGGTGGCGGTGCTGCGGAATCTTCTAAATTCATCTTCCGATGACCTGCATAAACTGACCCAAGCGCAGCAATGACGCGGTTTCTCTCCCGCATTCTGAACGATCCGGACTGCGGGAGCTTCAATTGGGAAACGGAGCGGCTCTTCGCCTACCATCAGGCCACCAAGCACACGTATCAGTCCGTCCGCGCTGGTGCTCACTTCCTCGATTGGGCGAATCAGCCCGATCCCTTTCGCACCTACGCAGGCGCGCCTACGGTTCTGCTGCCGCAGAATCCGGCCGGCTTCCCCCCGACCGGCACATTTTCCGCGATGGCGAGGCTCGCTGACGGAGCCACGCTCGCGGCCGGCAACGAATCGAAAGGCCGTGAACCAATTCGGCTGGATGCCGAATGGCTGAGTGGATTGCTATGGCACTCGATGGCCGTCAGCGCGTGGAAGAAAGTCTTAGGCTCGGAAAATCGCTACAGCCTGCGGGTGAATCCTTCGTCGGGAAATCTTCATCCCACGGAGACTTACTGTGCCATTCGCGGGTTCGCCGGTCTGGATGACGGCTTGTATCACTACCGCGCCGATCGGCACGCGCTCGAGCTTCGCCGTGCCGGTGCGCAAACGCAGCAGATAGCGGAAGCGCTACAAATCCCGGACGCCGCGGAATCTCCGCTGATCGTTGGACTCACTTCGATCTTCTGGAGGGAAGCGTGGAAATATCGCGACCGCGCTTACCGCTACTGCTGCCACGATTTGGGCCACGCGATGATCAGCGTGCTGCTGGCGGCACGCGCGCTGGGACTGCCGGGCGGCGCTATCACCCACTTTGCGGACGCGCGGCTTACCCACACTCTTGGCCTCACGGGAAGCGACGAAGCGCCGATGATTTTTCTGGTTTTTACGCGGGATGGAGTTTCCGCGCGATCACCGTCTGGGCTTGCGGAGCTGCCGCCGCAAATTCCCAACGAATTGTCCGCCGAGGAAGTGCCTTACACGCTTCTACTGGAAATGCATCGCGCAACAATTCTTCCGGATTCGCCGCTCCCGATGGCGCCACTCCCACCCGCTCCCGCGCCTGCTGCCGATGAGTCGGCAACGCAGCTTGCACGCTTGCGCGAACCTGCGCGGGACGCTCCGCTGTCAGCCATTGTTCGGCGGCGCCGTTCGGCGCTCGATTTCGATCCGCACACCCCTCCGATGGAGCGCAGCGAGCTGGAGCAGCTCCTGGATTTTGCGACGCGCGATTGGCCTGCGGATTGGCGTTCCAATTTCGACGGAAGGGCCCAATCTGCGGCCCCGGGCGCGGATTTCGTTACGCTCTATCTCTACGTTCACCGTGTCCGCGATTGCGAGCCCGGCGTCTATCGCTGGAATACGCTGCAGGGAACTTTGCAGCAGCTTCACCGCGCGAACGTCGAGCGCATCGCCGCTTTTCTGAGCCTGGAGCAGCCGCTGGCGGGAAATTCGTGCTTCACCATTTCGATGATTGCAGACCTCGCCGGCGCCGCGCAGGCGTTTGGCAACCGCGGCTATCGCTACGTGTATTTCGAGGCGGGAGCAATCGGGCAGCGCCTTTACCTCGGAGCGGAAGCGCTCAGTTGGAATGCTACCGGCATCGGCGCCTTCTACGACGACGACGTTCATCGCTATCTAGGTTTTCTGGAAGAAGGGGAAAATTCGGTCTCCGCGTCGCTGAACGCAGCGGAAAAATCGTCTCTCATCATGGCCGGCTCTCCGGCCAGCCGCCACGCCGCCGCACCTGCGGGAAAAGTGGAAAGCGGGCCCAGCGAAGGTGCGAACAATCCGCCACCCATAGATCCGAGTGCGCTCCCGCGACAAGTGATCTATCACTTCGCGGTCGGGCGCGCGATTTTCGATCCGCGGCTCGAGGGGTAGAAACGCGATGATCGGGATTCTGGTGATCGGCGGCAATCACTTTATCGTGCGCGGCCCGCTGCCAAACCGGGTCACCGCTTTGGCGCTCGCCAGCCATTGGTCGATCATTCAAATTGACCAACAGGCGCCGATCGCGCTGCAGGAGTGGAGTATCCGTACGCGCGAATTCCGCGAAAATCTCCGATGGGCAGTGAGCGTTCCCGGTGACGGAGAAATCTCGCCGGCGGTGGCCCAGTTGCTCGCCGAGCTTTCTGCCCGGGGAATCAGAATTCACGATTCCCGCTTCGACGATTGGTAACGGGTGGCGCTCTCGCGTAGGCGTGGTTCGAAAAGTCCCCCCTTCCTAAAACGAGAGAAGAGTAGCGCACCTACGCAGCACAAAGGCTCGGAGAACCCTCGCGTAAATTCGAAGTGGGTGGCGCTCACTTCGCGTGGCGCGACGACGTCTAATGCGGTACCTAGGGACACCGGGTTTAGACTCCCACTTACGGGAGGGGAAGGCGCCATGGCGACGCTGCTGCAGGACATCCGCTTCGCGACTCGTTCGCTGCGCAAGAATTTTGGATTCACTCTGGTTGCAACGCTCACTCTCGCGCTCGGCATCGGCGCGAACACCGCGATTTTCAGCGTGGTGCAAAACGTGCTACTGCGCGAGTTGCCGTATGCGCATGCCGAAACCCTCGTCCAAATAAAGAATGCATATATGCCGGTCGTCGACGGCATCGGACTTTCTACCGGCGACTTCGGCGATTGGCGCCAGCAAGCCCATTCGATTTCCGACATGGGCGCATATATCGATATTTCGCAGGGATTCAACCTCACCGGCGAAGGCGAGCCGGAACGAGTGCTGGGAACCAATGCGAGCGCCGGACTGTTTTCCATGTTGGGGGTCCGTCCAGTGGTGGGCCGGGCGTTCGTCCCGGAAG
The DNA here is from genome assembly GCA_963725655.1 of uncultured Acidobacteriota bacterium. Lineage (GTDB taxonomy): Bacteria > Acidobacteriota > Terriglobia > Acidiferrales > UBA7541 > CAVRXT01. Next base: position 1,125,407 of record CAVRYY010000003.1, read on the forward strand.
AAGACAAGCCCGGCAGCGCGGCTGTGGTGATGCTCAGCCATTCGTTTTGGACCAGCCACTTCGGCGGCGATCCCGCTATCGTCGGACGCACCCTCAACCTCGATAACCAGCGCTATACCGTGATCGGCGTGCTGCCTGCCAGTTTTGGTTTGTTGCACTGGCCCGACGTGTGGATGCCGGTAGGACAGTATTCGGACGACGATTCGACCGGCCGGGTACACCATCCATATACGGCGATTGCCCGGCTGAAACCCGGCGTCACCCTGGCACAGGCACAAGCCGAATTCGCGACGCTGAATCACCAAGCCGCGATCGCATTCCCGGATACGCACAAGAACTGGACGGTCCACGTCGCGGCACTCGAGGACCCCTCCGCCGCGAAGTTGCGCCGCACGCTGCTCGTTTTGTTCGGGGCGGTGGGCCTGGTCCTGCTGATCGCGTGCGCCAATATCGTGAACTTGCTCCTCGCGCGAAATTCCGTCCGCGAAAAAGAGTTTGCTCTGCGCACCGCGCTGGGTGCCAGCCGATGGCGATTGGTTCGGCAGGTACTCACCGAAAGCATGCTGCTGTCGTTGGCAGGCGGAGCCGTGGGGCTGCTGTTCGCAGCCATCGGGCTAAAGATCCTGCGTGCGCTGGTGCCTGCTGATCTGGCCGTCGCTACGGATACTGGACTGAATGCCAGCGTCCTGGCATTCACCGCTAGCGTATGCGTTGCCGCCGGAGTCGCCTCCGGTTTGCTGCCCGCGCTGCAAAGCCTCCGTACCAATCTTAATGACGTGCTGAAGCAGGGAACCAAAGGCACCGGCGCGTTCGGAAGCCGCAAGGTGCACAACCTGCTGGTAGTTTCTGAAATTGCCATGGCGCTGATCCCGCTCATCGGCGCGGGGTTGTTGCTGCGCAGCTTCCATAATCTTCTAGCTGTCGATCCGGGCTTCCGCTCCGACCACATTCTCACGCTGCAAATGTCACTGGCGGCAATTCCCGCCGCACAGGCCGCGCAAATGACCGACGCTCAATCCATCGCGCTGGGAAAGAAGCAGTCGCTCGAATTCGAGCAAATCGCCGACCGAGTGCGCGCGCTGCCGGGCGTGAAAGCAGCGGGCGGAATTGATGATTTGCCGCTCGGCACCGAGCTGACCCGCGCCTCGCGATTCGTAATCGAAGGGCGCCCGCTGCCCGACGCCGGCATTCGCCCAGTGGCGCAGACGCGCACCGCCAGCATCGGATATTTTTCGGCGATAGGAATTCCGCTGCTCAAAGGGCGCGAGTTCAACCAGGCCGATTGGAGTTTGCAAAACGTGGTAATCAACGAAACCATGGCGCGGCGCTTCTGGCCGGATGACGATCCCCTGGGCAAACGCGTGAACGTATGCTCGATGTTTCCCACGCCGTGCTGGTTCCCGATCGTCGGTGTGGTGGGCGATGTGCATCAGTACGCGCTGGACGCCGCGCCAACCAGCGACATGTATTTTACCGGCGGATGGACGCCGTATCTGGTGATCCGCACCGCGTCTGATCCCGCGTCTCTCGCTGCCGCGGCTACCGATATCATCCACAAGATCGACCCGGCACTGCCGGTTACGCAGGTGCTCACGATGGATGAATTGCTGGCGGACTCCGTTTCTCCCCGGCGTTTCAGCGCGGTGCTCACGGGAATTTTCGCTGGCCTCGCGTTGTTGCTCGCCGCGGTGGGAATTTACGGGGTGATGAGCTACACGGTGAGCCAGAGAATCCGGGAAATCGGGATTCGCATGGCGCTGGGAGCGCAGCCGCGCAACGTGCGCGGTTTGATCCTGGGGCGGACGCTGGAGCTCGCGATTATCGGCGTCGCGTTCGGCCTGACAGGCGCGGCGGTGCTCACGCGTTTTTTGGCCAGCATGCTCTTCGGAGTGAAAGCCTACGACCCGCTCACCTTCGCCGCGGTCGCCGTAGTGCTCACGCTGGTAGCGCTCGCCGCGTCGTACCTGCCGGCCCGCCGCGCCATGCGCGTCGACCCGACGGTAGCGCTTCGCTACGAATAGCGCGTCATTCCTTCGACGTAGTCGCGGTGGCGCGGCCGCTCTTGCGGATCGCCAGCTCGGCCAGCCAGCTTAGCAGCGGGGATGCCAGGCATCCAATCCACAGCCACAGCGGACTCAGGGTGACGGTTGAGGCGATCACGCCCGCGGCAAACGACAAAAAGAAAACTTCCGCCGAGAGCCCATTGATCCAATCGGGGGTCGCTCCGCTGGCCGGAATTTGCGCCCGCAGCGCCGGCCACATGCGCGGCACTGCGCGCTTGAACGCGCGGTACGGCTCGCCTTGCTCGGCTTCCAGCCCCGCCTCTTCGCGTCCGATCAACCGATAGCAGAACAGCGGAATTCCGATGGCGATAATTGGAAATCCGATCGTCGGCGCGAACGATGCCATGGCGAACGACATCAGCGTGTTGCCAAAATAGAGTGGATTCCGCGTGTGCCGGTAGGGACCGTCGGCACGCAGCGTCTCGCTGTGCAGCGCGTGGTCGTGCACCACCTCGCGGCCCAGGTACGCCGATCCCCACACCCGAATCAGCGCCGCGGCGATCATGATCGCTGACGCTATCCCGAGTACGATGTGCTCTGCGAACGGCATCGAGATCTTCGCCGCTTCCGACAAATGCCCGGACAGGCGCACCCACACCGGGACGTGGTCGACCGCAAACAGAATGAATCCCACAAAAAAAATGGAGCCGAACAGCGACCATCGCTGCCGAAACTCGAAATCCGTGGCACGCATCATCGCGCATTCCCCCGCGTGTTTCGGGCGAAAGAGTAACACGCCGGAAGTTGCCAATGGTCATTCGATCCGGGTGAGAGATGGGCTAGTCTTAGTCGTTTAGCAGTACCTCGAGGAACGCGCCCCTCAAGTTCCATGCAAAGCCCAATTGGTTGTCGATCGAAAATTTGGGAAAAGCCGGCTGCCGTGAAGCCAGGCGTGCCAGCGTGATTTGTGGACAAGCCTGTCAACAGGGCTTCCGCGCGGTGCGCCCGGTTCCAATACTCTGAACCTTACTTACCCTTGGCAGCCGCGGTCTTGGTGATAAACGCGGCCACCGCGTCGTGCAGCGTCTTTAGCGAGTCCTGGTGCGCGTAAACCATATGCCCCGACTCGTAATACTGATATTCGATATTGCTCTGCAGCTTATCCGGGATCTGCAAATGATGCATTTCGTAAATCCCTTCATAAAACGGTGTGGCCAGATCGAAATAGCCCCCGTTGAGCATCACTTTCAGGTCCGGGTTATATTTCATCGCGGTGGCCAAATCCGGCATCACGTTGGGCGTGAACGGCAACGCGAACGGTACCCCCGGCCCCTGATGCTGCATATTCCATGAAAACTCGATATTTATTTCCGGTTTGAATTCTTTTCCCTCGCCGTACTTCAGTTCCTTGCGCACGTAATCGTTGAACGCGGAAACGTACGCCGAGCCGATCGCCGCCGATTGCGGATCGTAGTCGGCGGCCTTGCTCAGCGGATCCATGGTCGGCCCGGAGAAGCGGGAATCCAAGCGGCCGGCGGTCATGCCGGTATCGCCTTCCAGCTCCTTCGTAAATTCGCCCACGTTGATCCGCAGATTCGCCTTCTCGATGTATTCCGGAGTGAGGCCCGTGTACTGATGTAGTTTGGCCACAATCGCACGCCGCTGTTCCGCGGGGAGTTCGGAGCCGGCCTCCAGCGCCTGCGCGTATTCGTTCATCGCGAAATGCTCCACTTCCGTCAGTAACGGCGCGAGATCCTTGGGAGCGTCCGGCAGTTTGTGGTGATACCACGCCGTAGCGGCATAGGTGGGCAGCGCCAGCTGGTAGGGAATTTCCACGCCGGGATTGAATTCCGGCAGGTCCGCGCTGTCGTCGAAATTCAATATTTCCGAAAGCAGAATTACGCCGTTGAAATCGACGGTCTTTTCCGTTTCCAGCAAATTAACCAGCACCGCCGACCGCGTCGTCCCGTAGCTTTCTCCAAACAAATACTTCGGCGAATTCCAGCGCCCGTATTTTCCCAAAAACTGCACGATGAAATCCGCGAAGGCGTATGCGTCCTGATCGATGCCGTAGAACGCTTTGTCGCGATCCTTGCCGCTCAGGCGGCTGAAACCGGTTCCCGGCGCATCCACGAAAACCAGATCGCTCGCGTCCAGCAGGCTGTAGTCGTTGTTCACCACCGTGTAGGGCGCTGCCGGCGTATGTGAATCATCGAGGGTCACCACGCGCCGCGGCCCAAACGCACCCATGTGCAGCCACACTGTCGACGACCCCGGTCCGCCGTTAAACAAAAACGTCAACGGACGCGGCGCACCCTTGGTATCCGACTTGAAATAAGCCACGTAAAACATGCTGGCCTCGGCCGGACCTTCTTTGTCGTCCTTGCTCGCGTTCTGCGGCACGTCGTCCCAGCCCTTGGGATGTACCACCAGCGTGCCAGCAATCGCGTCATAACCGACCACGTTTCCTTCCACGGTCACCGTGCCCTTGCTCGACTGCTGTTCCGGTTTGAACCCAGCCGACTTATCCTTATCCGCTTTGTCGCCCGCCGCGTCATCTTTGGGACTGGGGTCCACCGCCATCAGCCGCATCGCCGGCACACCCATCGCCAGCATCACCATCCAGAAAATAATTCGTCGCATCAATTGTCTCCGCCAATGGAATCGACTGGGGCGGTGCTTTTAATCCCCGCACGACGCAAGAAGGTACACCCCGCAATCACTGATTGCAACTTCTTGCAATACTTTGACGTGCCACAGGGAGTTCCGTTTCGCGTAGTAGTGGGAATTTGCATCCGAAGAGTGCGCGTGCGGCGGACAGCTTGGTAACGTATGGAATGGAGCGGGACCGGAAACCGCGGAACCCGTCACCGCCTCTCGGGGTCCACTGACTGGTCAAACCAGATCCACACGATTCGCCCCAGCCGCGTGAGCGCAGGCACCAGCGGCAGGAACAGCAGCAGCGCTACGATCACCGTCTTGCTGAAACTCCAACGCGTCAAAAACCAGATCACCGTGGCCAGCAGCGATACCGCCGCCACTCCCAAGCCGTAGTCCACCTGCATCGCGCCGAGAAAATACCCTTCCTCGCGCTCGAACTTCAGCCCGCAAGAATCGCAACGCTCGTGCATCCGCGCCGGCAGGTGAAAGAATGCCGTCCCGTAGATTTTCCCGGTGCGGCAGCGCGGGCAAAGTTGATGAAATATTCCGTGCCACGCGCCAACTTTCGCTCGAACGAAACGGAGCGAGCTCTTCGGCAACTCCGGTTTCATCGCTGCGTCGATTCCGCTCATTTAAGTTCCATCGCCGCTTGCTAGCGAGCCTTTCGTGGAGCGGGTTCCGGCGGTAGCACTAGCCGCAGCACCGCCGGCGTCAGTGCTACCCTCAAATTCAGCCAGTGTCCGTCATTGGAAACTTTTGTCACCTGCAAAAAGTAGTTTGCCAGGGCCACCTGGTCCCTGGTCATCTGCTGGCGGTTACCAGGATCGGCCAGCGCCGAGCGGGCGAACCAGCGCAGTCCGCCCAGAATCGTCGAAATTTGCAGCGCGTGCGAGGCTGAATCGCAATCGCCCTCCGCCCCCACCTCAAAATTCGCCCCGTTGGGCTGCCCGGCGATGGTCACCCACCGCAAACTCTCCAGCAAAGTTCGCAGTTGGTCGAAGCTTCCAAAATTGAGCGACAGCTCCTTCAGCACATTGTCCAGACGCGCTACGACAAATATCGGACGCCCGGTCACCCGCGCCAGATGCGCGGCGCGGTCTGGTTTCGCCGCCGGAGCTTTTCCGCCGAGGACCGCGTCAAGGTTTCCTCCGTGCGCTAGCGCGATGCGTCCTGGCGAGAGTAGTGACACGAATAGCGAATCCTTCGTTGCCGCGTCGCGAAACTCGTACACCGCCTTGCCGTTCACCGTCGTCGCGCGGCCCGATCGCGTCGCATACGCAGCGATCTTGGCGGCATCGAATCGGCCGTCGCCGAGCACCACCACGCGAAACGCAGGTACCGCCGGCCCGCCCGGCGCAAGCTGTTGCGTCGACGAGAAATCCGGCCACGCCGCGATCGCCACGGTGTCCAGGTCGCGGGTGTAGTCAAATCCCGTTTCGCGCACGAACGCGCTGTAATCGGGATCCTCGGCCGGCGACGGCCCGAGCTTCTCAAACTCCTGCACGAACGCCGAATTCTTCAGCGCCGCCAGGTCGGCGAAACCGGTCACTGGCGCGTCTCCCGGTAACAGGCTCAGCAGGTCCACCTGCTGTGGGGTGGCTTTCATCGTCGGAACGGGCAGCACGGCGATCCGCGCCCGAAAATAGTAAAAATACGCGCCGCCGCACCCGCACAAAATCGCCACCAGCGCCGCTACCGCAATCCATGCCCGCTTAGCTGAGGAAAGAGTCATCCGCGGGAGTATAGTTTTGCGTTCCATCGCTGTAAAGCGTGGGCGCTCTCTGGTAGGAAACACGCGCTACGCTTTGCGCTCTCGCCCTCGCATTGTGCGCTACACTAACCGATGAAAGGCACGTCCTCGAACATGACAAAAATGCTGGCCTCGGTTTTGTTCGTTTTCTTGATATCCTCCGCGCTTCCCGCGCAAAACGCATCGCCAGCCCCGGCGCAGCCCGCGCCGCCAGCCTCTGCTCAATCGCCATCGACGGCTCCCGCACCCGAGCAGAAGCCCGGCCAGAAGCCTGCCACTCCGGCGGCCACACCTGCCGCTGCTGCGCAAGCCGCTGCCGCTCCTGTTGCTTCAGAGGTCGATCCTCAAGCCAGTGCGATTCTCGACCGTTACGTCGCCGCCATCGGCGGCAAAGATGCCTGGGGCAAGTATTCTTCCCGCGTTTCCAAAGGCACGATCGAGATTCCCGCGATGTCCATGACCGGAACCGTCGAAGTCTCCGAAAAAGCTCCCAACAAAATGCGTTCGGTCGTCACCGTCGGTGATACGCCGTTTCAGCAGGGATTCGATGGCACCAACGGCTGGGCCGACGATCCGCAAAATGGGCCGCGCATGCTGCACGGGCGCGAGCTTGAGGAATTGCGCCGCGATGCGGAGTATGCCCGGCCGCTCAACCTGCGCGCGCTGTATTCCCGGATCAAATTTCTCGGCAAGGAAAAGCTAGGCGATCGCGACGTTCAGGTGGTCGAGTTTTCCTCGGCGCAGACCGGCTCGGAAAAGATGTATTTTGACGCCCAGAACGCCCTGCTTCTCCGCGTCGTGGCCAACCGCGCAGGCCCCGATGGCGTCGGCACCGTGGAAAGCATGCTGGAGGACTATACCGATGTCGACGGCATGAAGCTGCCTCTGACCGTCCATCAGACCACCGGAAGCACCAGCTACGTGGTGCACCTCACCTCGGTCAAGCATGGGATGGATATCCCCGATTCCACGTTTGAAGCCCCTGAATCCGCCCAGTGATCCCGAGCATCTAACCTACATGCCGCCAGGTCGAACGGGGCAAAAGGTATAGAAAATGGGCAAATCCCAGTAAAAATACCGTCTTTGTGTCAGGACTGGCACACCACTTGTCTCGCTCCCAAGACCCCCTTGCACTTTCATTGCCCTTGTGGTATTTTTGCTCGGTTTGAGTGTGCTGGCGTAGCTCAGTTGGTAGAGCATCTGATTTGTAATCAGAGGGTCGGGGGTTCAAATCCCTCCGCCAGCTGAGTTTCAAGGACCGGGAATTTTTGGTTTTGTTGCGGATCAATTTCCTCGCAATTAACCGGCAGGGGCTGGTGTCTACAGACACGAGCCCTTTTTGCATTGTTAAAAAATTCACCGGATGGGGATACGATTTCTGTGTCCCGAGTGCTTGTCGGGACGGGTGGGTGAGTGGCTAAAACCAGCAGACTGTAAATCTGCCGCTCCTAGCGGGCTACGGAGGTTCGAATCCTCCCCCGTCCACCACCGTCTCTTAGGTTGATGTTTCGCGGACGGTCCGACGACAAGTTGGTCCCGAACAAAGCGCTGCGATCAGCAAACGCATCAGATATTACTGGGCACGTGGTTGGCGCAACAAGCAGTCGCGATCGGCAGGATATTCGCAACAGGCAGTAGCAATGGCAGTGCGGCTCCGGATGTGGCATTCCAGCGCGGCCGGGCCTGGGTAGCTCAGCTGGTAGAGCGCGTCCTTGGTAAGGACGAGGTCACCGGTTCAATCCCGGTCCCAGGCTCCACCTTGCGCCGAGGGGCGGCGTTTTTTTGTTGGAATGTGGAATGAGCGGGGGTAACTCAGTGGTAGAGTCTCTGCCTTCCAAGCAGATGGTCGCGGGTTCGAGTCCCGTCCCCCGCTCCAGTTATTACGCTGCCGGATTAGTTGACGACTAGTTTTCCGATTGGATCTTGCCCGCTGCGGCCGCATGCGCCGCGCGACTCTTACGCGAGGATAAACGCAACATGGCCAAGGAGAAATTCGAGCGCAATAAGCCCCACCTGAATATTGGGACGATTGGGCATATCGACCACGGCAAGACCACGTTGACCGCGGCGATCACCAAGGTACTTTCGAAGGGCAATCCCAAGGTGCAGTTCCGGGCATTCGATTCGATCGATAACGCGCCGGAAGAGCGGGAACGCGGCATCACCATCGCGGTATCGCACGTGGAATACGAGACGCCCAACCGGCACTACGCGCACATTGACTGCCCGGGACACGCGGACTACATCAAGAACATGATCACCGGAGCGGCGCAGATGGATGGCGCGATTCTGGTGGTGGCGGCGACCGATGGACCGATGCCGCAGACGCGGGAACACATTTTGCTGGCGCGGCAAGTGGGCGTGCCGTCGATTGTGGTGTTCCTGAACAAGTGCGACGTGGTCGAAGACCCCGAGCTGCTGGAGCTGGTGGAACTGGAAGTACGCGACTTGCTGAAGAGCTACCAGTTTCCGGGCGACACGATTCCGATCGTGCGTGGATCGGCGCTGAAGGCTTTGGAAGGCGACGCGGAGTACGAGAAGTCGATTTTGGCCTTGATGGAAGCGGTGGATACCACGGTGCCGCTGCCGCAGCGGGATGTGGACAAGCCGTTCGCGATGCCGATCGAAGATATTTTCTCGATATCCGGCCGCGGCACGGTGGTGACGGGACGAATCGAGCGCGGCAAGGTAAAGGTGGGCGAAGAAATCGAAATCGTGGGATTCCGCCCGACGGTGAAGCGCATCGTGACCGGGGTCGAAATGTTCCGCAAGCTGCTGGACGAGGGCATGGCGGGAGACAACGTGGGATTGCTGCTGCGCGGCACGGAAAAAGAGGATGTGGAGCGCGGGCAGGTGCTGGCCAAGCCAGGATCGATCACCCCGCACACCAAGTTCAAGGCGGAAGCGTACGTATTGACCAAGGAAGAAGGCGGGCGGCACACCCCGTTCTTCACCGGATATCGTCCGCAGTTTTATTTCCGGACCACCGACGTGACCGGAGACGTGAAGTTGCCGGCCGGGATTGAGATGGTGATGCCGGGAGACAATGTGTCGGCGGAAGTCACGCTGATCACCCCGGTAGCGCTGGAGAAGGGGCTGCGGTTCGCGATTCGCGAAGGCGGCCACACCGTCGGCGCCGGCGCCGTAGTTGAGATCATCGAGTAAACAACTAACACGATCGCGGCCGCTACGGGCGTGGCGGGCGCGACTGGACGTAAAATTTTCGGCCGTAGGCCGTAGGGATTAACACCGATGCGCGAGATCATTACTTTGCAGTGTGGCGATTGTAAGAACCGAAACTACACGACGACCAAGAACCGCAAACTGCACCAGGAACGACTCGAAACGTCGAAGTTTTGCAACACGTGCCGGAAGCACACCCCACACAAAGAAGTGAAATAGCCCCGGCGGGGCAATCGTTTTAGGGGAGTAGGTTTAACGGTAGACCGCCGGTCTCCAAAACCGGATGTGGGGGTTCGAATCCCTCCTCCCCTGCCAGTCTTTTAAGGGGCGTTGTAGCGGTTGGGTTTGGCGGGCGATTGAAGAGCGGCAAGGTTTTTAGCAGGCGAGGGCGGACGAGCGCATGTCAGAGATCAGCAGAGAGCAATCTCAACCGGGTAATTCGTTTACCGATTTCTTTCAGCGGTTGGCGGATTATCCGCGTCGATTCAACAAATTTTTCCACGAAGTGCGGGTCGAGATGAAGCTGGTCAACTGGCCCTCGTGGGAAGACGTGAAATCCACGACCACCGTAGTGATCGTCACGGTCGCCTTTTTCGCGGTCTATTTTTTGTTTACCGACACGATCTTCAGCCGCTTGGAAGGCGTTGTCTGGCATCACTTCAAACACTAAGGACTTAGAATGTCGAAGCAGTGGTACATCGTCCACACCTATTCGGGCTTTGAGAAAAAGGTGAAGGAAAGTCTGGAAGGCCGGGTCGCCGCCTTCGGTCTGCAGGAGAAGATCGGGCAGATGATCATCCCCACCGAGTCGGTGGTGGAGGTGCGCGGCGGGAAGAAAGTGATCTCCCCGCGCATGTGCTATCCGGGCTATTTGCTGGTGGAGATGGATATGGACGATTACACCTGGCACGTCGTCCGCTCCACTCCCAAGGTCACCGGTTTCGTGGGATCGGGCCAGACGCCCAGTCCGCTGTCGGAAGAAGAGGTACAGAACATTTTGAACCGCGCCACCACCACGGCGGAGAAACCCAAGCCGAAGTTGTCGTTCGACCGCAACGAACAGGTGCGCATCGTCGACGGCCCCTTCGCCAACTTTAACGGCACGGTCGAGGAAATCGATCCCGATCACAGCCGTCTGAAGGTTTCGGTAACCATATTTGGCCGTGCTACGCCGGTGGAGCTCGATTTCGCCAGCGTTGAAAAGATCGCTTAGCGTTTAACGTTTCGCACGTGGCAGCAACGATCGATCGCCGGAAAGCGATCGCGCCCGAGGGGATTCGCAATGGCTAAGAAGATTCAGACAACCGTTAAGCTCCAGTTGCCCGCTTCCAAGGCTACTCCTGCGCCGCCTGTCGGCACTGCGCTGGGGCCCCATGGCGTCAACATCATGGATTTCTGCAAGCAGTTCAATGCAAAAACCGCCAAGGAACCGGACGGAATGATTATCCCGGTGCTGGTCACCATCTATTCCGACCGCACCTTCACTTTCATCATGAAGACTCCCCCGGCGTCCGAGCTGCTGAAGCGCGCCGCGGGAATCGTCAAGGGTTCGCCAGAGCCGAACCGCAACAAGGTGGCCAAGATCACCCGCAAGCAAGTGGAAGAGATCGCCAAACTGAAGCTGCCGGATCTGAACACCATGAATTTGGAAGCCGCCGTCCGCACCGTAAGCGGCACCGCCCGCAATATGGGCATCGAAGTAATTGACTAAGCTCCACCAGGAGAAGCACCGATGGGCCGCGGGTCAAAGAAGCCAGGCAAGAAAATAGTCAATGCGCGCAAGCTGGTTGAAGCGCGCCCGTATCGCCTTCAGGAAGCAGCCGAGCTGCTTCGCAAAGCGCACTACGTCAAGTTTGATGAGACCGTCGAGTTGGTGCTCAATCTGGGCGTCGATCCCAAGCAGTCCGATCAGAACGTTCGCGGCACGGTGGTTCTGCCGCACGGCTTGGGCAAATCCAAGCGCGTCCTGGTGATCGCCAGCGGAGACAAAATCCGCGAAGCCGAACAGGCCGGCGCCGATTTTGTCGGCGGCGAAGAAATGGTCCAGAAGATTACCGAGGGTTGGACCGACTACGAAGCGGTAATTGCCACTCCGGACATGATGAAGTCCGCCGGACGTTTGGGTAAAGTTCTTGGGCCTCGCGGTTTGATGCCCAATCCCAAGACTGGCACGGTGACTTTCGATGTCGCCAAGGCCGTCGCGGAAATCAAGGCCGGAAAAGTGGAATTCCGCCTGGATAAGACCGGCATCATCCATTCGCCGATTGGCAAGATCAGCTTTTCCGCCGAACAGCTTGCCGGCAACGCGCAGGCGCTTTTGGCCGCCGTCGTTAAGGCCAAGCCTGCTTCGGCCAAGGGCAAGTACGTCAAGAAAATCACTTTGACTTCGACCATGGGGCCGGGCGTCAACATCGATCAAGTCGAAGCCGAAGCCGCCGTGGCCGTCGCGGCCTAACGAATACGAATACTCGCTGGCGCGGTCTGCGGGCCGCTGCCGCATAACATAAAGGGATCAAGGGCATGAAAAACAAAGCAGAAAAGAAAGCTCACGCTGACCAGTTGCGCACCCAGTTGGCTACCGTCTCCACCGTGATTCTCTCCACGTTCACGGGCATCAATGCGCAGGACGACACCAAGCTCCGCCGCGCCATCGAGACCGCCGGCGGGCACTACGAAGTGATCAAGAACACCGTGGCTCAGCACGCCGCCGAGGGCACTCCCGCGGAGAGCTTGCTCAAGGGTCTTACCGGCCCGAACTCGATCAGCTACACCATGACCGACCCGGTCGCGCTGGCCAAGGCGCTAACCAAGGTCGCCAAAGACGTTCCGGCATTCCAGTTTCGTGCAGGATGGGTCCAGGGCCGCGTGGTTTCCATCGCGGACATCCAGCAGTTGGCGAATTTGCCATCGAAAGAAGAGCTCATCAGCAAAGTCATGTTCTTGCTGAACGCTCCCGTGCAACGCCTGGCAACCGTGATCAACGCTGTACCCCGAAATCTGGCCGTCGTCACCAACGAGGCGGTCAAGGCTGAAAAGTTTTCTTAATCTTACGGAGGATAGACAACCGCAATGGCTAAAGTCGAAACCATACTCGAAGATATCAAGGGCTTGACCCTTCTCGAAGCTTCCGATCTCGTCAAGAAGCTGGAAGAGGCATTCGGAGTGTCCGCAGCCGCTGCAGCCCCAGTGGCCGTAGCAGGTGGCGCGGCCGCCGCGGGCGCAGCTCCCGCGGAAGAGAAGACGGAATTCTCCGTCGTTCTCACCGAAGTCGGAGCCAACAAGATCAACGTCATTAAGGCTGTCCGCGAAGTGACTAGCCTGGGCTTGAAAGAAGCCAAGGACCTCGTCGATGGCGCCCCCAAGACCGTCAAAGAGGGCATCAACAAGGACGAAGCCGCGACGATCAAGAAGAAGTTCGAAGACGCTGGAGCCAAGGTCGACATCAAGTAGTGTTCGCGAATCTTGCGGAGCCTGGTTGTTCAAGCGATCGTCGACACGCGCGCTTTCTGTGTTCTCTCCACCCCGCACCGTGTCCTTCCCGGACCGGCAGGCGCCCTATTGGCTGCTTGCCGTTCGGCCCAACCCGAAAGGGATGAGGTAATCCGTTATGCGTAATGCAAATCGCCCCACCCGGGAACGAGAGCGGCTGGATTTTGCCAAAATCAAGACCACCGTCCAGATTCCCAATTTGATTGAAGTCCAGAAGAAGTCCTATCAGCGATTTCTTCAGATGGATCAGTTGCCCAGTGAGCGCGAAGACACCGGCTTGCAGTCCGTCTTCACCTCGGTGTTTCCGATCCAGGATTTTCGCGGTCTCTCCCAGCTCGATTTCGTCGACTACGCCATCGGCAACTGGGAATGCAAGTGCGGACATCTGCGCGGACTGCATCACCTGCGCGCCACTTGCCGCCAGTGCGGCGCTTCCGTGGTTACCGATCCCTATCGCTCCGGCGATGTGATCTGCTCGAAGTGCGGCACTTTCAACCGCAACACGCCCACCTTCTGCAATAAGTGCGGCGATCCGGTCACCCTGCAGTTGAAATACGACGTGAATGAGTGCCAGGAGCGCGGCATGACCTATTCCGCGCCTCTGAAGGTCACCATCCGCCTCACCATTTACGACAAAGACCCCGACACCGGCGCCAAGTCCATTCGCGACATCAAGGAACAGGAAGTCTTCTTCGGCGACATTCCTCTGATGACCGAAAACGGCACCTTCATCATCAACGGTACCGAGCGCGTCATCGTCAGCCAGCTCCATCGCTCGCCCGGGGTGTTCTTCGAAACCGCCAACAATCGCAGCTACTTCCTCGGCAAGATCATTCCTTACCGCGGATCATGGGTGGAGTTCGAGTACGACACCAAGAATATTCTCTACGTCCGCATCGACCGCAAACGCAAGTTCCTCGGCTCGATTTTCCTGCGCGCTCTGGGCATGAAATCGAACGAAGACATTCTGCGCACCTTCTACCAGGTCGAGCGCATCTCCCTCAAGGATTCCAAGCTTTTCTGGAACACCTCCGAGGGCTTGATCGATCGCAAGATTTCTCACGAAATCAAGCACGGCCGCGCCGGCGATGTGATCGTCGCTGCCCACAAACGCATCACCGATCCCATCTACAAGGAATTGGTGAAGTCCAAGATCAACCAGGTGGAAGTTTCCGCCACCGATCTCGAGGGCGCCGTCACCGTAGGCGAGCTCGTGAATCGCCAGACCGGCGAAGTCCTGCTCGACGCCAATAAGCCGCTCACCCCGGAAGCCTGGGCCGCGCTGTCCGAATCGGCCATTACCGAAGTGGACGTCTGCTTCCCGGACCGCGACGACGTCGGCGTTATCGTCAGCCGCACCCTCGACAAGGACTCCGTGCACACTTCGCGCGAAGCCCTGATCGAAATCTATCGCAAGCTCCGTCCCGGCGATCCGCCAACCCTGGAAACCGCCACCGCTCTTTTCAATGGCATGTTCTTCGACGCCCGCAAATACGATTTCAGCAAAGTGGGCCGCCTGAAGTTCAACATCAAGCTGGCTCTCGATACTCCGCTCGAAAAGCGCAACCTCGATCCGGCGGACTTCGTCGCAGCCATCAAATACCTGCTCAAGCTCCGCCGCAACATCGGTTCGGTGGACGACATCGATCACTTGGGCAATCGCCGCGTTCGCGCGGTTGGCGAACTCCTGGAAAACCAGTTCCGCATCGGACTGGTCCGCATGGAGCGCGCCATTAAAGAAAAAATGTCCGTGTACCAGGAAATGTCCACGGCCATGCCCCACGATCTCGTCAACGCCAAGCCGGTTATGGCCGCCATCCGTGAATTTTTCGGCAGCTCGCAATTGAGCCAGTTCATGGATCAGACCAACCCGCTCAGCGAAATCACTCACAAGCGGCGTCTCTCGGCTCTTGGGCCGGGCGGGCTATCCCGTGAGCGCGCCGGATTCGAAGTTCGCGACGTCCATCCCACTCACTACGGCCGCATCTGCCCGATTGAGACGCCGGAGGGTCCGAACATCGGTCTGATCAGCTCGCTTTCTTCCTACGCGCGCATCAACGAATACGGCTTCATCGAGTCGCCTTATCGCAAGGTCAAGGGCGGCCGGGTAATCGACTACGTCCAGATCGTCAACGCCGGAGATTCCGAGTTCAAGGCCGGCGAAATTGTCGAAAAGGAAAAAGTCGACGACGCCAACGAAGAGCTCAAGCGCCGCCGCGTGGTCACCGAGCCGTTCTGTTTCTATCTCTCGGCTTGGGAAGAGGATCGCTACGTCGTCGCTCAGGCCAACGCCACTCTCGACGAAAAGGGCAAGCTGGTCACCGAACTGGTCAACTGCCGCCAGGCCGGCAACTTCGTCCTTAAGGTTCGCGAAGAGGTCGATTACATCGACGTTTCGCCCAAGCAGCTCGTCTCCGTCGCCGCCAGTTTGATTCCGTTCCTCGAGAACGACGACGCTAACCGCGCTTTGATGGGTTCCAACATGCAACGCCAGGCCGTACCCCTGATCCGCGGCGAAGCGCCGCTGGTCGGCACCGGCATGGAACGCGTCACCGCTCGCGATTCCGGCGCGGTAGTGGTTTGCCGCCGCGACGGCGTCGTTGACCAAGTCGATTCCGAGCGCATCATCGTTCGCGTCGAATCCGATCAATCCGGCGTTCTCAGCCGCGAAGTCGGCTCCGACATCTACATTCTCACCAAGTTCAAGCGCTCCAACCAGAACACTTGCATCAGCCAGAAGCCCCTGGTCCACGCCGGCGATCGCGTCCGGCAGGGACAAGTGCTGGCCGACGGCCCGTGCACCGATCGTGGCGAACTCGCCCTGGGACGCAACGTGCTCGTCGCCTTCCTCCCCTGGCGCGGTTACAACTTCGAAGACGCCATCCTCATCAGCGAGAAAATCGTTGAAGAGGATTACTACACCTCGATTCACATCGAGGAGTACGAAATCGAAGCGCGTGACACCAAGCTCGGCCCCGAGGAAATTACTCGCGACATTCCCAACATCAACGAAGGCTTCCTCCGCAACCTGGACGAAAGCGGCGTCATCCGCATCGGCGCCACCGTCCGTCCCGGAGACATCCTGGTCGGCAAAGTAACCCCCAAGGGCGAAACCACGCTGACCCCCGAAGAGAAGCTGCTGCGCGCCATCTTCGGTGAAAAAGCAGGCGACGTTCGCGACGCTTCTCTCTATTGCCCGCCGGGCATCGAGGGCACCATCGTCGACGTCAAGATTTTCTGCCGCAAGGGTGCCGAAAAGGACGAACGCCACAAGGTCATCGAAGGTACCCAGATTGCCAAGCTCGAAAAGAACCTGTCCGACGAAATCCGCATTCTCACCGACGAGCGCCTCAAGCGCCTCAATGATTTGCTCGGCGGTCAGTCTCTGCTGGCGGACTTGCACGACGAGCGCACCAACAAGCGCTTGCTGGTCAAGGGCGTCGAGCTCAATCGCGAGGTTCTCGAGAAAATTTCCACCCGTAACCTCAAGCGCCTGCGTCTCTCCGACAAAGATCCTCTGCTAATCGAGAAGATCGACGAAATCGAGGAGATGACTTCCCGGCAGATCGACGTCCTTCGCAAGATTACCGATGAGCGCATCAGCAAGCTCAAGAAGGGCGACGAATTGCCCCCAGGCGTCATCAAACTAGTGAAGGCCTACATCGCCATGAAGCGCAAGCTTTCCGTCGGCGACAAAATGGCAGGCCGCCACGGCAACAAGGGCGTCATCGCTCGCATCGTTCCGGAAGAGGACATGCCCTACTTGCCCGACGGCACTCCCGTTGAGATCGTTCTCAATCCGCTCGGCGTTCCTTCTCGTATGAACGTCGGCCAGATTCTGGAGACCCATCTGGGCTGGGCTTCCAAGCAGCTCGGCGCTCAGATCGCCAAGCTCTTGGACGACGGCCAGCGCGCCGATACCCTGCGCAAGTGGTTCAAAGATTGCTTTGGTCCTTCGCCGGTCTGGAAAACCATCGCCGATGCCGACGATGCCACCATCATCGAACTGGCCCAAAGCTTCCGCGACGGTATTCCGTTCGCCACGCCGGTATTCGACGGCGCTCGCGAAAACGAAATTCGCCGCCTGCTCGATTTTTCGGGACTTCCGGAAACCGGCAAGGTCCCGCTCTGCGACGGTATGACCGGTGATATTTTCGCCCAGGAAGTTACCGTCGGTTACATCTACATGCTCAAGCTTTCGCACTTGGTCGACGACAAAATTCACGCGCGCTCCATCGGTCCTTACTCGCTCATTACCCAGCAGCCCCTCGGCGGTAAGGCTCAGTTCGGCGGACAGCGCTTCGGTGAAATGGAAGTCTGGGCGCTTGAAGCTTACGGCGCCGCTCACATTTTGCAGGAGTTGCTCACCGCAAAATCCGACGACGTTTACGGCCGCGCCAAGATTTACGAATCCATCGTCAAGGGCGAGCCGGGCATTGAGCCGGGTGTTCCCGAATCCTTTAACGTTCTGGTGCGCGAGCTGCAATCGCTCTGTCTGGATATCGAATTGATGAAGCGCCAAAAACCTCAAACCGATCAAGCCGCGGACTAATCGCGGCTTCTTCGCTTTGTTTCGCTCTCGTTTCGGCCCGGATGTTCCACCCCGGCGCCGCGGACTTCGAACCCGAATTTTTCTCCGCCTTGGCGGAGAGGAGGTTAGCCCTTGTACCGATCGAGCCCTTATGATCGCGCCAGTCAAATCGCTGATTTCGATTCCATCCGGATCAGCTTGGCCAGTCCCGAAAAAATCCGGTCCTGGTCGCACGGAGAAGTAACCAAGCCGGAAACCATCAACTACCGCACCTTCAAGCCCGAACGCGACGGCCTGTTCTGCGCCAAGACGTTTGGCCCCGTCACCGACTGGGAATGCCTGTGCGGTAAATACAAGCGCATGAAGCACCGCGGTGTGATCTGCGACAAGTGCGGCGTCGAAGTCACCCTCAGCAAGGTTCGCCGCGAGCGTCTCGGACACATCGAGCTGGCTTCGCCCTGCTCTCATGTCTGGTTCTTCAAGGGCTTGCCCAGCCGCATCGGCTACCTGCTCGATATCACCATGCGCGACCTCGAGCACATTCTCTACTTCGAAGCTTTCGTGGTCATCGATGCCGGCGAGGTTCCTGGAATCAAGGAAAAGGAAATCCTCACCGAGGAAAAATACCGCGAGCTCAACAAGGAATACGCCGGAAAATTCACCGCCCGCATGGGCGCCGAAGCGATCAAGGAACTTCTTCGCCGCGTCGAAGTCGACAAGCTCAGCGAAGAGCTCCGCGAACGCATGAAAAGCGATGCCAGCCTGCAGAAGCGCATCAAGTTCGCCAAGCGCCTCAAGGTCCTGGAAGCCTTCCGCAAGAGCGGCAACAAGCCCGAGTGGATGATTCTGGACGTTATTCCCGTCCTGCCGCCCGAGCTCCGTCCTCTGGTGCCTCTGGACGGGGGCCGCTTCGCTACTTCCGATTTGAACGATCTGTATCGCCGCGTCATCAACCGCAACAACCGCCTCAAGAAGCTGATGGAATTGCACGCGCCGGACGTCATCGTCCGCAACGAAAAGCGCATGCTCCAGGAAGCGGTTGACGCCCTATTCGACAACGGCCGTCGCGGCCGCGTTCTCCGCGGCACTAACAATCGCCCGCTCAAATCCCTGTCCGACACTCTCAAGGGCAAGCAGGGCCGCTTCCGCCAGAACCTTCTCGGCAAGCGCGTCGACTATTCCGGCCGTTCCGTAATCGTCGTCGGCCCCGAACTCAAGCTCCACCAGTGCGGTCTGCCCAAGAAGATGGCTCTCGAGCTCTTCAAGCCCTTCATCTATCACAAGCTTGAAGCCGCCGGCCATTGCACCACCATCAAGCAGGCCAAGGAACTCGTCGAAGCGCAGGAACCGGTGGTCTGGGACATTCTCGAAGACGTCATTCGCGAACATCCCGTCATGCTCAACCGCGCTCCTACCCTTCACCGCCTCGGCATTCAGGCCTTCGAACCTGTGCTCGTCGAAGGTAAGGCCATCCGTATCCATCCCCTCGTTTGCACCGCGTTCAACGCGGACTTCGACGGCGACCAGATGGCCGTGCACATTCCGCTTTCTCCCGAAGCTCAGGTAGAGGCGTCTGTGCTGATGCTCAGCTCGCACAACATCCTTTCACCCGCGAACGGTATGCCTCTCGCCGTTCCCACCCAGGACATGGTTCTTGGTCTCTATTACCTCACCAAGTCCAAGCCCGGCGCCAAGGGTGAAGGCCGTGCCTTCGGTTCACCGGAAGAAGTGATCCTGGCTCTCGAAGCCACCGAAGTCGAATTGCTCACCCCCATCCGCCTGCGCTACACCGGCGAGGTGGTCGACCTCACCACCGCTTACGACGATCAGGACGTTCCGCACACTGCCTCCATCAATTTGGAGAAACAGTTCCTGCAAACCACCGTCGGCCGCGTGATCTTCAACGATCACCTCCCGCCGGAAATGCCTTTCATCAACGGCTTGCTCAAGAAGAAGGGAACCCAGCAGCTCGTTCAATACTGCTACCTTCGCTTCGGTCTGGAGCGCACCGTCAAGATGCTCGATAAGCTCAAGGAACTCGGATTCCTCTATGCGACGAAATCCGGCGTCTCCATCGGCATCAGCGACATGGTCATCCCCAGCGTCAAGCCCAAGCTGGTCGACGCCGCGGAGCATGAAGTCGTCAAGGTCCAGCAACAATACCTCGACGGCGCCATCACCAACGGCGAACGATATAACAAGGTCATCGCCATCTGGTCCGACGTCACCGAAAAAGTGGCCGACGAAATGTTCAAGGCCCTCGAACGCCAGGACAAAGAAGGCGTCATCAATCCCATTTACGTCATGGCAGACTCCGGCGCTCGCGGATCCAAACAGCAGATTCGCCAGCTTTCCGGTATGCGCGGTTTGATGGCCAAGCCCTCCGGCGAAGTCATCGAAACGCCCATCACTTCTAACTTCCGCGAAGGCCTCACCGTGCTGCAGTACTTCATCTCCACTCACGGCGCCCGTAAAGGCTTGGCGGATACTGCGCTGAAGACTGCCGACTCCGGTTATCTCACCCGCCGGCTGGTCGATGTGGCTCAGGACGTCATCATCAGCGAAATCGATTGCGGCACCGCCGATGGAATTTACGTCGAACCCATCATCGAAGCGGGCGTCGAAGTCGAACCGTTGCGCGATCGCGTCGTCGGCCGCGTTTCCCTCGAGAAAATCAAAGACTACGAGGGCAACGTCATCGTCGAAATCAACGAGGAGATCACCGAAGAGCTGGCCAACATCATTCAAGCCGCGGGTATCGAGCGCGTTAAGATTCGCTCCGTACTCACCTGCGAGACCCGCCGCGGCGCTTGCGCTCGTTGCTATGGCCGTAACCTGGCCACCGGACGCATGGTCGAAATGGGCGAAGCGGTCGGCGTCATTGCCGCCCAGTCCATCGGGGAGCCCGGCACGCAGTTGACGATGCGCACCTTCCACATCGGCGGCACCGCCACCCGCGTCACCGAGCAATCCAAGGTCGAAGCCAAGAACAACGGCTTCGTCAAATTCATCGACCTCAAAGTCGTCGAGGGCCGCAATAAACTGCTCATCTCCATGAATCGCTCCGGCCTCATCGCCATCGTTGACGAAAAGGGCCGCGAAAAAGAGCGTCACCACGTCGTTTACGGCGCTCGCCTCAAGGTCGACGACGGCGCGCCCGTCACCATCGGCACCACCATGGTCGAGTGGGATCCTTACACCTTCTCGATCCTTACCGAAACCGCCGGCGCCGTTCAGTTCAAGGATTTGCAGCCCGGCATCACCATCGAAGAGCAGGTCGACGAAGTTACCAGCTTGTCTCAGCTGGTAGTCACCCTGCCTCCCGGTGACGAAAAGCATCAGCCCACCATCCTGATCCGCGATTCGCAGGGCCGGGTACGCAAGAAGTACCTCATGCCTTCACGCGCTCACTTGATGGTCGTTGATGGCGACGAAGTTCAGCCCGGAGACGTGCTGGCTAAGATTCCGCGTGAAACCACCAAGACCAAAGACATCACTGGCGGTCTCCCGCGCGTCGTCGAACTTTTCGAAACCCGCAAGCCCCGCGACCCCGCGGTTATCAGCGAAATCGATGGCGTGGTCAAGTACGGCGAAATCGCCAAGGGCCTGCGCAAGATTTACGTCGAAAGCGAAGATGGACGCACCATCAAGGAATACTCCATCTCCCGCGGCGTGCACATCAACGTTCAGGAAGGGGAGAAGGTCCGCGCCGGCGAGCCTTTGATTGACGGACCGCTCAACCCGCACGACTTGCTGGCCGTCTTGGGCGAAAAGTACACCCAAGCCTACCTGGTCAATTCCATCCAGGAGGTCTACCGCCTGCAGGGCGTCAACATCAACGACAAGCACATCGAAACCATCGTTCGTCAGATGATGCGCTGGGTGAAAGTGGAAGACGTCGGTGACACGCCGTTCCTTCTCGAGGAGCAGATCGATAAGTTCCGCTTCCGCGAAGAGAACGACCACGTGATCCACGACGGTGGACGTCCGGCTACCGGCCGCCCGCTGCTCTTGGGCATCACCAAGGCGTCGCTCTCTACCGACTCTTTTATCTCCGCAGCAAGCTTCCAGGAGACCACCAGAGTCCTCACCGAAGCGGCCATCTCCGGAAAGATCGATTATCTCCGCGGCCTGAAGGAAAACGTGATTATGGGCCGCCTGATTCCCGCCGGCACTGGCTTGGAGCGCTACCGCAACATCCAGCTGGTCACCGAATTGCCGAAGGAAGAGCCGGAAATAGTCGAACCCGAACTAACCGCAGAAGAAGCCGCAGCCCTGGACTTCCTCCGCAAAGACGCCGACACCGTAGCCGAAGGCGCCGAGTAGTACCGGCCTTCAACGAAACGCAAAAAGGGCCAGCCGCACGATCGGGCTGGCCCTTTTTATTTCATCAGCGTTGTGGCACAGCCAATCTGGCTGTGTGAAGTCAAACCTCAAAAAACTTCTCCCAGGAAAAGACCGGGCCACAACCTCCATCCAATCCAACTCAAATTTGTCAGCAACAACTCATCCCACTCCTTGCAACTCGTGCTAACGTACTTCGACCAAAAAAAAACGCAAAGGAACTCCCAACTCAATGTTCAGAAAATTCCTGCCCCTCCTTCTCATCTCAGCCTTCGCCCTCCCCGCGCTCCCGCAGCAGTTGCCGCCACAAACGCCAACCTCCTCCACCCACAAATCCGCCCGCCCAGCCATCTCCCCATCCCACTTCGACGGCAAATCCTGGTTGGGCTACGTCAAATTTCTGGCCGATGACCGCCTCGAGGGCCGCGAGACCGGCAGCGAAGGCCTGCGCCAGGCCGAATCCTACATCGTCGAACAACTTCGCAAGTCCGGCCTCGAACCCGCCGGCGCCGATGGCTTCTACCAGCCTGTAGAATTCGAGTCCCGCCGAATTGTAGAAAAAGATTCCAGTGCCACGCTGATCCGCGACGGCAAGCCCGAACCTCTCGTCCTCGGCGACGACGCTCTCTTCAGCACTCGCACCGGGCTCGCTCCCGATGTCCAGGCCCCCATGGTCTTCGTTGGCTACGGTCTGCAAGTCCCCGAAAATAAAATTGACGACTTTGCTGGCCTCGACCTCAATGGCAAAATCGCCGTCTTCATCTCCGGCTCGCCCGCCGACGTTCCTGCCGCCCTCTCCGCACACTACGGGTCCACCGTCGAACGCTGGAAGCCCCTTCGTGACGCGGGGGCGGTGGGCATAGTGACGATTCCCAATCCCGCTTCGATGGATGTTCCGTGGTCGCGCAGCGCCGCCAACCGCGCAGCGCCTACCATGCACCTTGTCGGCTCCGAGTTCAACGACGTCCCAGGCCTTAAGTTGGCCCTGGTCGTGAATCCCGCCAGCGCCGGCAAATTCTTCGCTGGTTCCGGCCACAGGTTTGCCGACCTCGCCGCGCTGGCCAAAGACCGCAAGCCTTTGCCACGCTTTCCGCTCGCCGCCAGCATTCACACCGTCGGTAAAGTCGAAACCAAAACTCTCGAATCCGCCAACGTAATCGCCAGGCTCCCCGGCACCGACCCGAAATTGTCTGCGCAATCCGTCATCCTCTCCGCGCACATCGATCACCTCGGAATCGGCGCGCCCATCAATGGCGATGCCATCTACAACGGCGCCATGGACAACGCCTCCGGCTGCGCGGTTTTGCTCGACGTCGCTGCTTCGCTCAAAAAATCCGGACTTAAGCTCCGCCGCTCCGTGATTTTCGCCTTCCTTACCGGCGAGGAGAAAGGCTTGCAGGGCTCGAAATTTTTCGCCGCTCATCCCACCGTAGACCGCAACTCCATCGTCGCCGACATCAACATCGACATGTTCCTGCCTATCGTTCCGTTGAAACTTCTCACCGTCTACGGCCTCAACGAATCCGACCTGGGCGACGTGGTCGCGAAAATCGCGCAGTCCCGCGGCCTCACCATCCAGCCCGATCCCGAACCACTACGCAACGTCTTCGTCCGCAGCGATCAGTACAGTTTCATCCGCCAGGGCATCCCCTCGATCACCATGAAGATCGGCGCCGTGCCCGGCTCACCCGAAGCCCAAAGAATGAAAGACTGGCTCACCAACCGCTACCACGCCCCTTCCGACGACATCAACCAGCCCGTAGATTTGTCCGCCGCCGCAGGCTACGAAGAAATCATGCGCGCCCTGTTAATCGAAGTAGCCACCAACCCCAATCGCCCGCAATGGAAGCCCGACAGCTTCTTCCGCCGCTTCGTCCAGCAAGGTGACTAAGGTTTTGAATGTTGGTTGGGCTCACTGAGCGAAGCAAGGTGGGTCGGTGGTGTCGCTAAGCGAAGCGGGTCGGTGGGTGTCGCTGAGCGAAGCGAAGTGGGTGCCCCAGGTGTCGTCTTCACACCTGGGTTCTCCAAGAGTTTGACTTGCCCTCGCCGTGGTGTAGATCCTCTCTCGCGTATCAAGCAAATTTATCTTGCGTGCTCCCGACACTCATTTCGGCAAAGACTCCCAACAAACCGCCCTAAAAAATGTTCCGCCACTCACCCATTGAATTCCGCATGCCCCATACATTACGCTTTGTTTCAAACTGGAACGCTCTCCCCTCCATCTCTCACCACACCGACCTTATCTTCCTTGCACTTCCGAGCATCACCTGTGGCGCACCACGTGCACCTAGCCTCCCCGGAGCCTCGCTCCACCAATCGCCCGGCGGGCACCTGGCCGCCCGCCGCGCGCCGATAAAATATGCACTCATCCTCTATCATTATTTTTCCCAGCGGGGCTTCGCGTGTAGCAACTATCTCGCGCCTGCTTGCGATTGCCGCCTTGGTGTTGGCGCCGAGCGCCGCCCGAGCCCAGACCAATCGACTCCAATCTCGAATCCACGAAGAGATCACCGACACGCGCCTCACAGTTCTCGACGGCCAAACCCGTTTCCATTCGTCGCGCGTGGTCGATCGGGGACGCCTCGACCCGGCCACCGCGATCGGGCCGATCCTTCTCTCCCTAAAACCGACCGATGCGCAACAAGCTCAGCTCGAAGCCCTGCTGGACGACCAGCAAAATCCGTCGTCGCCGCGCTATCACCACTGGATCTCCCCCGAAGAATTCGGCGCCCAATTCGGGCTCGCCCAAAGCGACGTCGACAAATTAACTTCGTGGCTCACCCAAAAAGGCCTCACCGTAGTGGACGTGCCGCCCGGCCACAACAGCATCACTTTTGTCGGACCCTCCGGCGCCGTTGAATCCGCCTTCCACACCGAGATCCACAAATATTTAAGGGATAATGCCGTCTTCCACGCCAATTCCACCGATCCCTCTGTTCCCAGCGCGCTGGCGGAAGTCGTCCGTGGCTTCGTAGGTCTCGACACTTACCCGGTCCATCACTCCGTTCGACCATTTGTTCTCAACCACTTTGACACTTTATCGAACGGCACGCATAGCATGAGCCCGGCCGATTTCGCCGTGATCTATGACCTTAACCCGCTATATAACTCGGTTCCGGCGATCGATGGCGCCGGGCAAACTATCGCCGTCTTGGGTAGCGTGGACGTCGATCTCACCGATATCAATTTGTTCCGGTCCACCTTCGGTCTGCCCGTCAATCCGCCGGTGATTATGCTTCTTCCCGGAGACGAAGACCCGGGCGTCGACGTTGGTGATTTGTTGGAAGCGAACCTCGATCTGGAATGGAGCGGCGCGGTGGCGCCTAACGCCACCATCATTTTTGTCAATTCCGTGTTTGCCCCGCTCTCCTTCCAATATGCGATCGCTCACAATCTCGCACCCATTTTGAGCAGCAGCATCGGCTACTGCGAAGCCGATAGTACGTTGAAGATCACCAACAGCGAATTCGCCGGGGTTCAGCAGGCTGCGGCACAAGGCATCACCATTCTTTCCGCCTCGGGAGATTCTGGCAGCACTGATTGTGAACCGATCGGCTCCACGTCCGCCTCCACCGGGCTCTCCGTTGACGTCCCAGGCAGCTTCCCTTACGTTACCTCGGTCGGCGGCGCCGAATTCTCGGAAGGCCCCGGCGATTATTGGAGCCCGGCGAATAGTGCAACCTTCGAATCGGCTCTTTCCTACATTCCTGAAGTCGCCTGGAACGATGGCAGTTCGGGAGCTAGTGGCGGAGGGGTGAGCACCTACTTCGCCAAGCCCGTTTGGCAAACCGGCGCCGGCGTACCCAACGACAATATGCGCGACGTTCCGGATGTGGCACTGGACGCTTCACGAGATCACGACGGGATAGCCTTGGTCTATCAGCGGCAGGTCACAACTACCGGAGGTACCTCCTTCGGCGCGCCTGCCTTCGCCGGCATCGTCGCGCTCTTGAATCAGTACACAAACACGCCCGGTCAGGGAAATATCAACTACATGCTATATCCCATGGCGGCGAGTGTGCCGGCCGCCTTTCATGACATAACCTCCGGCAATAACATGATGCCGTGTACCGAAGGCACCACCGATTGTCCCAATGGCGGATCGATCGGCTATAGCGCCGGCCCGGGATACGACCAAGTTACGGGGCTCGGCAGCGTCGACGCCAACGTCTTGATAACCAATTGGTGGACGGTGGCCGCGCCGTCCGGCACTGCTCCGTTTCTCTCGGCCGTGCAGCCAATTTCCATTGCAGCGGGATCGGGGAACTTCACATTGACCGCCACCGGCAGCGGCTTTTCCACCGGTGCGCAGATCCTATGGAACGGCTCGTCTGCTGGGGTCACCATGCAATCCGGCGGCACCTGGACGTCCTTGCAGGCCACCATCGCCTCTTCGTTGATTGCCTCCGCGGCAAATGCGTCCATTACCGTCACCAACCCCGGTTCCACGGCGTCCGGCGCGCAGAATGTGATCGTCGGTGTCAAGCTGATCGCTTCGCCGTCGGCGCTAAATTTTTCCATCTGGCCGGTAGGGGCAACTCCCGCCGCTCAAACGGTCACCCTGACCAACAACTTGAGTTCGGCCGTGACCATCAGCGGTATCACTCTCACCGGCGGCTCCAACCAATTCGCTCAAACCAACAACTGCGGCGCGACGATCGCATCGGGGGCAACTTGTTCGATCAGTATCAGCTTCACTCCACTGCTGGCAGGAAGCCCTACCGCAAAGCTTTCGATTTCCGATAGCGCGTCCGCTAGCCCGCTGACGGTAACCTGCACCGCCACGGTCACCCGCGGCACTCCCATCCTTACCTGGCTCGTGCCTTCGTCCATTACTTACGGCACGCAACTCAGCGCTACGCAGTTGGAGGCAACATCCACGGCCCTCGGAAGCATCGTCTACACTCCGGCGCCAAACCCGATGCCGGCCGTTGGCAGCTACTCTCTGTACGCCGCTTTCACGCCCACCGATCCTACCGATTACGCCCCAACGCAGCTGCTGCGCAGTCTGATCGTCAGCCAAGCGAGCACTACCCTCACCATCGCCACCTCCAACAACTCGGTCGCAGCGAACACCCCCGTCACCTTCACCGCAACCGTTCTTCCGCAAATCGGCGGGGTGCCCACCGGCTCGGTAACGTTTTACGATGGTCACACTTCCATCCGCACCGGCACGCTGAAAAACGGCATGACTTCCGTGGCGATCTCTAGTCTCGCGGTCGGCTCCCATTCCATCGCTGCCTACTACTTCGGCGATTCAAATTTCGTCGCCAGCAATTCGACGAACACAATCACCCAGACAATCACCGCCCAGTTGACCGTCTCACCGTTGGCGTTAAACTTTTCCACTCAACCGGTGGGCGCCACGCCGGCCGCACAAACGGTAACGCTAGCCAACAACTTGGGATCCGTTCTCGCCATCAGTGGAATCGCCTTCACCGGTGCCGGCGCGAATCAGTTCGCACAAACCACCAATTGCGGCGCGACGCTTGCATCGGGATCCAGTTGTTCGATTATCGTGACCCTCACCCCGCTCCAAGTGGGAGCCATCACCGCGCTGCTCTCGATTTCCGACAACGCGGCCACCAGCCCGCAAACCGTCACCCTCACCGGCACCGCCACGGTCGGAGCTCCCACCCTGAGCTGGCCCTCGCCACCGCCGATTACCTACGGCACTCTGCTGAGCGCCACGCAGTTGGACGCAACGTCCTCGGTGCTTGGAACCTGTGCCTACACTCCGGCGCCGGGCACGGTGCCCGCGGCCGGCAGCGTCGCTTTGCTCTGCAGGTTCACTCCACAGGACCAGACCGACTACGCCTCGACGCAGTTGACGCGCACTCTCACCGTCACCCAAGCCAATAGCAGCGTAGTGCTCCACGCCTCGATCCCCTCTGCCGTGGCAGGCTCCGCCGTACTTTTCAGCGCATTGGTGCAACCGCAGATCGGCGGCGCCCCCACCGGAACAATAACTTTTTTCGATGGCCCCGATCCCATCGGCGCCGGCGCAGTGAGTGCAGCCGCACCAACTTCGCTCTCCGTCGCCAGCCTCGCCGTCGGCGCCCATAACATCACCGCCTCCTACAGCGGTGATTCAAACTTCACTGCGAGCACCTCCACCGTGCTCACCGAAACGGTTACCGCCCCAACTACGTCCGCCGATTTCACTTTTGCCGTTTCAGGAACGGCAACGCAGACCGCTTCCGCAGGACAGACCGTCACCTTCCACTTGATGCCGGTGCCCTCGCCCGCCACCGAAAGTTTTGCGAACCCAGTAACGTTTTCAGCCACCAAATTGCCTTCGGGCGCCACCGCCACGTTCTCGCCCGCCACGCTCCCCGCGGGCACTGCCGCTCCAGCGACGCCGGTGACGCTCACTTTGCAAACGGTCTCTGCCGCACACCTGCCATCGAGTCCCGCAGCGCCCAGTTTTCCGCCCACGCCACAGTTCGCGCTGGAAATCATTGTGTGCTCGTTGTTGGTGCTAGGGTCGCTGGCCAGCCGCACCTCACCACGCGCGCAGCATCCCGAAGCGGCACCGGTCAATTTAATTTGGGCGGGAGATTACTTGCGGCAGCCGATCTCTGGGCGAGTGCGCAGGGCCCTCGTTTTCTTGCGCGCCCTGGCGGTGTTGAGCGCAATCGCAGTCTCCGCCGTGAGTTGTGCAAGTGGCACATCGTCGCCCCCCGCACCAGCCTCAACCACTTACTCGATAGTAGTCACCGCCACCAGCGGCACTATATCTCACGCCATCACCGTAACCCTCACCCTGAATTGATGTCCGGTGGCGCACCCGGCCACTGCCATGGTGCGGATTTTGTTCATCGCAGAAATCTCAGGGCAAAGAAATCCGAAGTCAGTTCAACACAAAGAGAATCCTGGCCAGCTCACGCCTCCGGCCGCTCCCACCGTCCACTCTCCCCCGACCGGAAAATCGCTTCGATCACCGCCATGTTCCGAACCGCTTCCTCCACCGGTACCGGCACCGGCCCTCCCTCTCGAATCGCCCGCGAAAACGCGTCGCCCTGCAACGTGTATTGGTCGCACACCGGAAATTCTTCCCAGCGAATGTCCTTGCCGGAAAGATCACCTCCACTGTCGATCGCGATTCGGCACGGCCGGTCCGGAGGCGCGTTGAAAGGAATCTCCACCTCGATCCGCCCGGTAGTTCCGACGAAATGCATGCGCTGATACGGACATACTTGCGTGCTGCATGTAAACACCGTCTGGCCGGAGGGAAAGTCCAGGACCGCCGAAACCAGCCGGTCCACTTTGAAGTCCGGATCGCGCTCCAAAAGCCCCAGCACCCGCGTCGGTTCCTCGCCGAATACAAATCGCGAAGTGAAGATTGGATAGCATCCGATGTCGTACATCGCCCCGCCGCCATATTCCACCATGTTGCGAATGTTCCTGGGATCGCGGTTGAAAAAACTGAAATAGCCCCCCACCGAACGCAGATCGCCAATCGCTCCCGACCGAACCAGATCCCGGGTTCGCAGCCACTGCGGATGCGTCCCAACCATAAATGCCTCGCCGATCTTCACACCGGTGCGGTCCCGCGCCGCCACCAGCGTCCGCGCCTCCGCCACCGTCATGCTGACCGGCTTCTCGCACAGCACGTGCTTGCCCGCTTCCGCCGCTCGAATCGACCACGGCACATGCAAATGATTCGGCAATGGAATGTACACCGCCTCGATTTCAGGATCCTTCAGCAGTTCTTCGTAAGATCCATACGCGCGCGCAATCCCCAGCTCCCGTGCCGTATCCTTGGCCTTCCCCAAATCCCGCGACGCGATTGCCGTCACCGTGCTCCATTCTCCCTTCTGCATCGCGGGAATCACTTTCTTGGTTCCAATCTTCGCGGTACTCAGCACTCCCCATCGCACCTTGTCAGGCATCCCCGGCTCCTTTCGTTCGGACCTCTGAATTATAGGGCGGAAATCAGTGGCGTACATATTCTTGTCTGCACCGCCTTCAGTCCCGGGAGCCCGCGCGGCGCCATTTACGAGCAGGAGTGTTCAGAAGGGAAGTCCAGAAGAGAAGTCCAACAGGATGAAGCACAACGGGGGGCCAGCTTCTTGCGAAATCCGCGGACTTTTAGCGCCGCGTGCTACCGCTGGGATCCGGCCGCGCAAACTCGTATATTCCATGCGCGTCCGACGCAACCAGCAACCGATCCGATTCCACCTCGATCGCGCTGGCCGTGAGCGGCTCGCCCTGCGGCGTCGTCAGCGGATAGCTATCGAGCTGGTTCCCATCCTTATCGAAGTGAACCAGAGTCGATCCCATCGCCACCCAGATTTCCTGCGTGGCGCGATCGACGCCAATTGCCGTGATTTTATTTTTCGCGACGTCCTTCGATGGCTCCGGCTTATCGAGAT
Source organism: uncultured Acidobacteriota bacterium (assembly GCA_963725655.1). Lineage (GTDB taxonomy): Bacteria > Acidobacteriota > Terriglobia > Acidiferrales > UBA7541 > CAVRXT01. The sequence continues at coordinate 1,155,746 of CAVRYY010000003.1, forward strand.
TCACTTTCACGCTGGCCACCGCGCTGTACGCGTTCCCGCCAAAGTGGCCATAGCGCCCGAATCCGCCCTCGCCTCCGAAATTCCTCTCTCCAAATTGTGAAGTATTCCCGCTCGCCGTCTTCGGTATTCCGCTAGGCGCGATGATGGTGTTCAAACCGCCGCCGGGTGGCAGCCGCGTGCCCCCCGGGGGCGGCCCAATATAGTTTCCGAGCGCCGCAAATCCCTGCGACCCGATTGGCAACGCACCCAGCCCGGCGTATTGCGATCCGCCCACCGTGTAATTCGGGGATTCATTCTGCAATATCATCAGATCCGACGAACTCACGTCTCCACTATCCTGACCAGAACCGTACTGCAGCGTCCCGCCCGCCCCGGCATCCGGCGAAGACGCGAACATGTCCTGCGCCGATTCGGTCTCGATGCCCGGCTGGTCCCCAGCGGGCCGATTCGGGTCAGTCCCGGTGGCCGCCGGCCCTGTAGCGCCGGCGCTCGTGCCAGGAGCAGCAGCCGCAGCGCCACGCCGCCCGCCACGCCCGGCCGCGCCCACCCGGGGAGCGAGCCTCAGTCGCCCGTTCTGGAAGGACCCTACCAGCCCGGCGCCGGCGCCGCCACGCCCGCCACCGGCTTGTCCAGACCCGTCGCTACCCATAAAGGACCCGCCGCCGAATTCGGCGCCACCCCATCCTCCGCCGGGGTGCCCGAAGCCGGAGCGTTCCAACCCAACGCCGGTCGAGGCACCGAAGTTCACTGCGCCGGTCTCCAGGCCGACAGTAGTCCAGCCGCTGAATTGGTCGGAGAGACTATACTGGCCGAAGCTGAAGCCGAAGGTCACCCGGTCCTCTGATCTATCTGCCTGCACATTCAATGAGTTACGGGGAACTATGGCCTGACAGGCGATGTATCCAAAGCGGTCATATTTTCTTACCAGCGGCTCGTCCGAAGCGAACGCAAAATAGATATTGCTGTCCGCGTCCCCGAAAACTCTCCCCAAATCCGCGAGGACTGGCGGGGCATCCGGCGCCACGTCGGGGATATCCCCAAATTTCCGAACCACTTGACCGTTCCAATCCATCAGCACCACCAGGCTGGACGACCTCAGAGTGGTAACCGCGAATTGCCCGTCCTTGAGCGCCACCACCGAAGTGGGCGCAAACACCTTTACTCGGGCCAGCGGCAAGCCTTCCGGCGAGAAAACCACGATGGCGTTGGCCGCGCGGTCGGCCACCACCACATCTCCTTTGGAATCTATGTCGAAATCGACCGCGTACATGATCTTTGTGCCGGTCGAACCCGCGGCCGGTATCTGCCCGATCCGCACGCCGTCGGAGCTGTATATTTGGATCACGTTGGCAGGCTTCGCCAGCACGTAATAATGGCCCGCGGAGTCGCGTTTCAGCGCGGTAACCCCCGAACCGATTTCAGGAAATGCGCGTCCGCGCGACACGATCACCCGGCGAAAGCCTTGCCCCTGCGCTACGGGAGAGATAACCGCCAAGCACACCACCAGCGTGGCGAAAAGGCAGACCCCAGGCAGGGCATTGGAGCACGAACGGCGGACTAAGGTGAACACTTGCAGAAAGATGCGCCTCGCTGTGCCGCGGTTGCCCGTGCGCCACGAGCGGCCGTACCGTCGCCGGTTCAGTAGATGTGAGTCAGGTCGGTTCATCTGTTGCCAGCCGAAAATATACACGCTGTGTCTCGATGCTACTAGCAGCACGGTTCATCTGTGGAAATTCCCAAGTGGGTAGAAATTGCCCGCAGCCACGTTCGCCGTTAGTATTTGATCAGGGAAGCCAACCTGTCGCTCGCGGCATCCCCTTGTGGTAACACAGTTTCCAGGCACCGTTTCAAAAATCTTATGTGGCGCAATCGCGCAGCCTGTTCGCTGCAGAAACGTGCGCCGCCAGGACGGAAAAGAAACAGCACGCCCGATGTCATCGCCCACCCAACCTCGCTTGGACGACCGCGGCCCCTCGCAGTGGGAGAAGCTCACCCGCCGCGAACATCGGCTCGCCCAGATGGTGCTCGTCCTGTTTCTGGTGTCGGCCGCGATTTTGGCGGTCACGTCATGGATTCAGCCTGCGAGTCTCCACACCATGGTCGCATTCGCCTGTGCCGGGGTTGTCGTTCTCTTTTCAGCGTACGCATGGAAAGAGTTCCGCGAAATTGCGTCCATTCGTCATTTTCTTCACGGCCTGAGCGATCAACCGGCCTCCGCAGGCCGCCCCGCTGAATTTGAAAAGGTGTTCGATACGATCGTCCGCTCGCAATCGCGTTTCCGCGAGCTCATCGACAGCCTGGACTACGCTTTGTTCACTCTTTCTCCCGAGGGCGTCTTCCGCGTCGCCAATCGCTCGTGCGCCGAAATTCTTGGCGCTTCCTTCCAGGATTTGATCGGGCACCGGCTGGAAGAATTCATCTCGGAACCCTCGCCAGCTGATGCCGCGATGAGTCTGCCGGCGCTGCTTGCGAAAGAAACGTGGTCGGGTGTGGTGAAGGTGCGGTTCGCGAAAACGCACAAGTCGGGATATTTCGACCTGTACTTGCACGCCCAGACCAAGGACGGCGCGCTGGTGGATGTGAGCGGAGTGGCTCGCGACGTCACCGCGCAGCGCGAAGCCGAACTGCGCTTCACCGAACTATTTGAGTCGCTGCAGGAAGGAGTTTTCTTCAGCAACCCCGAAGGCCAGTTTCTGCAGGTGAACCCGGCCATGGCTCGGATGCTGGAGTATCCGGCCGACGAATTGGTCAACGTACACATTCCCGAGCTGTACGCGGAACCCGACGGCCGGGCTCGGCTGCTGGCTCATCTGGCCAACAGCAACTCGGTACGCGATATTCCGGTGCTGCTGCGCAAGAAAGACGGCACGGTGATTTCCTGCCTGGTGTCGGCCAACGTGATTCGCGATGCGGCCGGCAAGATCGTGCGGCTGCAAGGCACGATCGTGGATATTACCGCGCGGGTGGAAATGGAGAAGCGGCTGCACAACGAGCAGGAATTCGTGCGCCGGCTGATCTCCAGTTTCCCCGACATCATCTGCGTGGTGGACGCGCAGAAGCGCTTTACGTTCGTCAGCTCCCGGGTTCAGGACCATCTTGGCTACACCAGCGACGAGATGACCGGCACGCTGCTGGGCTCTCGCGCGCATCCGGACGACGTGGCCGAGCTGCTGTCCACGTTCGAAAGTATGCTCGCGGGAAAGTCCGCGTTTGGCGCCATCGAATTTCGAGCCCAGCATCAGGACGGCACCTGGCGGGTGTTCCGCGCCAACGCCAGTCCGCTCACCGCTCCCGACAGCACGATCATCGGGGTGGTGGCCTCGGTTCGCGACATCACTGAATCGCGACGGTTCGAGCAGCAAATGGTGCAGAAGGAGAAACTCGCGGCGATGGGGCAAATGATCGCTGGCGTGGCGCACGAACTCAATAACCCGCTCACCGCCATCCTGGGAGTATCCGACATTCTTCGCGAACGCGCGGTAGACGATTCCATGCGCCGCCAGACCGACCTGGTGCTGCAGCAGGCCCGCCGCGCCGCCACTATCGTGCAGAGCTTGATGGCCTTCTCGCGCCCCTCCGGCGGTCCGGGGCAAGCGGTGGTGCGGCTGGAAGACCTGGCGCGGCGCGCGGTGCAGTCGCAGGAAGCGTTGATGACCCAGAAGCATATCGAAGTGAAATTTTCCGCGGCCGCGGGATTGCCGCCGGTGCAAGGCGACGCCAAGCTGCTGCTGCAGATGATTCAGAACCTGATCGTCAACGCACATCAAGCGATCGTTCCTTTCCGCGACCACGGCATGGTGCACGTGCACGTGGGCCGCGACGGCGAGAAAGTGACGGTTGCGATTAGCGACGATGGCCCGGGAATTCCCACCGAAATCGTCGGGAATATATTCGATCCGTTCTTCACCACCAAGCGCCCCGGCGGCGGCGCCGGCCTGGGACTTACGATCTCGATGGCCATCGCCAAAGAGCATGGCGGCACGGTGGTGGTCCGCTCCACTCCCGGACATGGCGCGACGTTTTGTATATCGGTGGCCGCGGCCATCGAGGAAGAGCCAACCTTGCCGGTGCGCCCTGCTGCGGCGGCCGCGTCGACGCTGCGCGGCCATTCGGTGCTGGTGGTCGACGACGAAGAGAGCATCCGCGAGCTGGTCGCCGAAGGCCTGAGCGTCCGTGGGATGGCGGTGGAAAGCGTGGCCACCTCGGAAGAAGCGCTGGTCCTGCTGGGCGCCCGCTCGTTCGATGTAATCCTTTGCGACTTCAACCTGCCGGGCCTGAACGGCGACAAACTGTTCGAGCGGCTTCGCGCGCTTCCTGGCGGCAGCCCGGCGACATTTGTATTCATGACCGGCGACCTGCTGGATGCCGCTGCCCAGGAGTCATTCACCCAACGCGGCGCGCGAGTGGTGCAAAAGCCGTTCCAGCTAGCCGGCTTGGCGGCGCTTCTCGGCGAAGCCCTGGAAGCGCAGACCGCCAAAGTTTCCTAGATTCGCCTCCCCGTTGTATGATTCGCCTCGCCAAGGAGGCACCCACACATGCGCATGTTGATGAAAGTAAATTTGGACACGGCGACCGGGAACAACGCCGTCCGCAATGGCACGCTGGGCTCCACCATCAAGTCGATCCTCGATGAGATCAAGCCCGAAGCCGCGTACTTTACCGACGATGGCGGCGAACGCACTGCCTACATTTTCTTCGACATGAAAGACGCTTCTCAAATTCCGTCTCTAGCCGAGCCGTTTTTCCTCGCCTTCAACGCCAAAGTGCATTTCCGACCGGCCATGAACCTGGGCGACCTGGCGCAGGCAGGTCCGGGAATCGACGCTGTGGCGAAGAAGTACGGCAAGGCCGGGCAGTAAATTTCTTTGCGTCGCGGAGTTTTGGGAGGAGCGAGAGATCCTCGCCTCCTCCCCAAGCGCCATCAGGCCTCGCTCCCCAGTCCACTTTGAGGGAGCGTGAGCTTACGCCTCCGGAAAATTGCCGCTCCGCTCACCTCGTTCCCCGTTCCCAGCTATAATCGGGCGGTCAGTCCAGGAGACCTCCTTATGGCAAAAGATTCGCATCAGCGCGCCGCCGAATATCACAACTTGGCCGCCCACTCCCACGAAGCCGCGGCAGCCTCGCACGGCAAAGGCGATCACCTATCCGGGCACGAACATTCCCGGCAGGCCATGGAGCACGCCGCCAAGGCCTGGCAATTCAGCCAGGACGCCCACCAGAAATCCAAGACCGCGTCAGCACCTGCGACGGACGCGCCGACGAAACCCAGCACACCGTAAGACGGCCTCTGCGCTCGCGCATTAACAGCGCTACGGCCCGGCACGGACGTGCAGGTTGCCCCGCGATTCGTGCGATCGGACCGTGTACTGAGGTTTGCCGCCAGGGCGGTGCGGCGGTCTGACGCGTCGCCTTTTGTTCACCCTCAGCGAATAAAACAAATCGCACTTTGCCGGCTTTCAAAAATTGCATGTCGTTTAGGGGAAAGCGCTTCCGCTTTCTAATCCCCACAGGTGCCGGGATTGGAAAATTTTGCTCTTTCCGGTCCTTCCAGGCGAACGCGGCGCCGGTGCTTCGATCTCGATTTTGCGATCTGGTTCCTCGTGCCACATTGCCTGGCCATTCGCCTTAGACTTTGCATGGCACTGATTATGAATACGTTACGATTCATGAATCGCGACAAATCGCGAGCTATCAATTGGTCTGCACGAGGTGGTGGTCGCGACCCCTACCCCTTTCCACCAGAAACATGGAGAAGGGGATCTCTTGGTTCTTCTCCTTTCGTTTATCAGAGAGCATAAATCGCAATTTGCCGGTTATCGAAAATCGCATGTTGTTTAAGGGAAAGCACTTCCGCTTTCTAATCCCCACAGCTGCCGGGATTAGGAAATTCGCCCTTTCCGATCCGCGCTGAGTCGGTAGCACTCCTGCGGTTGATCGCGATTCTGCACCCTTTATGACGGCGCGGTGCGGCCCCTTTTCTACCGAGAAACTAACAGAGCGGGGAGAGGGTTGGTAGGGATCGTTTCTGTGGACATCGCTGGCCCGGCTTCAGGCGGCGTGCGGAGCGTTGTTATTGGAGGGACTACCGATGGAGAAGACCACACGAGGGTGCGGTGACAACTGCTGCTTTCATGGCATCTCTCGATTGAAGACATTGAAGAAGTAGCCGAGAGGTTAGAGGTTTTAGGTAAACAAATCAAATAGTAGGGCCGTCGGTTTGCAAAGGGGAGATCACACAGCCAGGTTGGCTGTGCCAAAAGACCTGCTCTCAGGATTGCTGCGGAAGAGGAAGGCTAGGCTTCGACACACACTTCAATTGACGGTTCTTCGGTGCTGGCTTCGCTGACTGCTAGTTCGTTGGTGCTTGGGCGCTGCCAGAGGAGGGTTAGGGCGGCGGCGACTACGTAAATTCCTGCGGCGCATCCGAGGGTGGCATCCAGGCCGAAATGCAGGGCGATTACTATCGCCAGAACGGAGCCGAGGACGCTGGAGGCCGCGTTCATGGCCCATGCCCACTCGATGGTGTTGGTCTCGGTAGGGGCGGAGGCATTGGAGAAGGCGCGGGGTTGGTTGGCGATCTCGCGCAGGCCGGCGGGGAAGGGCATGCCCATCAGAAAACCTAGCGGGATTAGAAGCGCCGCGCTGAGCAGAACTTTCTCGGCGAACGGCAAGGCTACCAGGCCGCCCAATACGGTGTGCAATAAGAAAGCGTAGAGCGTGACCAAGGCTACGATTGCGCCCAGGACGGCGCGAATCCTGAGAGACTGCTGCAGCCAGTACTTAGTCGCGAAACTGCCTGCACCGCCGGAGAGCAGCATCAGGAATACGACTACGGTCATGGCGTAAGTGGGATGGCCGAGGAACAGCACGAATCGCTGAATGAGCGCGATCTCGACGATGATGAATCCCAGGCCCACGGCTACGAAGTAGAGCAGCGGCGTAACCGGCGGTTTCTGCGTTGATTTGTGCAGGGCCAAAGGTACTACCAGGAAACCGCAGACGGCGACGATCGAGATGATCAGGACGGCGCCGAGGACTACCAAGCCAAGATTGTTTTTCCAGTCGATGCTGCCATGACCGCTGGCGCCAACGAGCGTGCGCAAGACGTTGCCAGTCTTGAAGGTGAAAAAGAAGAACGGGGCATTGTCAGTGACCGGCGAAATTTTAAATGGATAGTCATGAATGAACTTGGCGCGCGGGCTAGCGTCGACGCCATCCGTGACTCCGCCCCATGGCAGGTTGATGAGCTGCTGGAAAGGCTCGGTTGTTTCGCTAGGCAGAGCTCGGGCTGCCGAGAGTTGAGCTAGATCTGGGTCGATGCAATTGCTTTCGGCTCCGGCGGGAGGCGCGGGTGCCGATGCGCCGCAGTTTGAATTCTGGGCCGGACGGCCGTAGACGTTGGGCGTGTACAGCGGGTACAGAGCTGGGTTGTTCTGCACCTGCTTCAAGATGGTGCGTTCTTCATCCAGGGTGAATGCGGTTTTCTTGGCCAGGACGGTTACCTGGGTACCGGACACGTTGGGCTGACGATTGGCGACGATGATGAAGTTTTTGCGGACGTCATCGGTTCCGGACCTGCGAAGCGTCTCGATCGCTTCGGACACAACGCGCAGCGCTTCTCGCGGCTGAGGGAACTCCCATCGGGTGATGGCCAGCATGCCATCCGGTTTCAGATGATCGAAATATTCACGGAAAGCTTCCACGGTGTAGAGGTTGTTTTCGCTTAGCGCGAAAGCGCCGGCGGAAGTGGAGGCCCAAGTGTCGACCAAGGTCATCTGGATGACGTCGTACAAATCGTGACTGCCGCGAATCCAGGAGCGCCCTTCGCTGACGTGGATATGAACCTGAGGTAGCTCGTACAGGTGGTGATTGTAATCGGCATAGAGGTCACGGCCGATGGTATTGGCGATTAGCGGATTGATTTCGATACCGGTGACGTCGGGACTACCGCCGACTACCGCGGCCAGAACGTCTACGCCGCCGCCCGGACCGATGATTGCGAATTTGCCGGTGGGGCGAAGCAGGCTGGGAATCGCGGAAGATGGGGCCCACTTGCGCACATAGGAAACGGTGCTGGGAGCTTGAGGATCGGCGTTTACGATCAGCGTGGATGCGTCGGCGTCGATGCTGGCGCGCTTGTTGTGTCCATCGAAAGTGTCGACTTCCACGCGGGAGATGGCGTTCCAACGGGCAAATTCGTCGAGGAGATATCCATCCTCGCTGCCCTTGGCGTAGACAACGTCGATGCGACGCTCGGAATGATTGGCGGCGATCAGCGCTATGAACAGGGCAACCATGGCGATGGAGATTTTGCGTTGTAATTTCGTTTCGGCCCAGATGCCCGCGGCCAATGCCGTTGCGAGGGCCGCGCAAAATACGGCGTTCGGCGCGCCCAACGTGTTCAATAGAGGCACGATCGCCAGGCAGGCAATCGCGCCGCCGACTAGATCGGCGCTGTAGAGTATCGCGACGTACCGGGATTCACGGGCGAACACCAGTGAGAAGAGAAGTCCGGTGAAAAAGAAGGGAATGCTCGCGGTGACGTAGATGGCCGCGAGGCGGAGCATGTTGTTCAACTCGAGGCGAAGAAGGACGGGGGTGTGCAGCGCGATCCAAAGGGAAAATAGGACGGCTCCGGCGTTCAGGGCGCAAATCGCGCTGGCCAAGTTGCGGAGGCTCCATTGAGCCATCCAGTCCCGGCGAAGGTAGGCGAAGACGCCGCCGGCGCCTAAGCCGAGCATGGCTAGCGAGATCGCGAGGAAAGCGAAATGATAGTAGAGAACTACTGAGAACAGGCGGGTTAGGGCTAGTTCCAGGAGCAGGCTGCCGAAGCTGGCCAAGGCGATGCCCGCCAGGAGTACGCCGCGGTTAGTTTCCTGGACGACTGTTCGCGCGGCTGTGGTCGGGGGCTGGTTCATAAAGGAACTCGCATGTTTTGCGAGATGGTTTAACTGTAGCTGGTCTTGCGGTCTGGACTGGCGAAACTGTGCTGGGGTGTGTCCAAACGATTGTTGCGAGGTGCGGAAAGGCGTCCCGACGCGGGATTTGGGTGGCGCTCACGATGACTTTGCGTGATCTAAACGCCCACCCTTCCCAGAAGCGGGGAAGAGTGGGGCACCCCGGAAGGGATAATGGCGTCGAACCGTCGAAGCGGACGGCAAAACCACTACAGCGCCTCGCATTCACCGGCGACATGAATTTAACAGGCCCGTTGCGGCCGAGGGCTGAGGTTGGTACAATTGTTATAACAACGGAGGGGAACCATGATGGAATTGAAGATCCGCAAGATTGGGAATTCGCTCGGAGTGGTACTGCCGAAGGAGGCCGTCGGCCGGCTGCGCGCCGGGGAGGGCGACCGCGTGTTCCTAGTTGAAGCGCCAAACGGCGGGTACCAACTGACGCCGTACGATCCTGCCTTTAAAAAGAAGATGGAAAAGGCAGAGGAGATCATCGGGCGTTACCGCAACACACTGCACGCTCTCTCGAAATGAGGAAGGCAGTCTGGATCGAGGTGCGCGACGCGCTCGCGCTGCATGATCGCCTGCTCGCGCTGGACGGTGGAAGTGCAGGTGTGCGAGACCCGGGTCTGCTGGAATCAGCGCTGGCACGGCCGCGAAACCTGGAAGCCTACGGGCGTCGGCCGAGTGTTGTGGACATGGCGGCTGCGTACGCAGTTGGCGTTGTACACGACCATCCGTTCGTCGACGGCAACAAGCGGACTGGGTTTTTGGTCGCTGTGTTGTTCCAGGAGATGAATGGCTATCACTTTAGGGCATCCGAGGAGGATGCCACCCAGGCGATTCTCGATTTGGCGACGGAAAGGATCGATGAAAGAGCGTTTGCGAACTGGATGGGCGCGAACGTGAAGCGCCGGTGACGGTCGGAAATCGGATCTTGTTTGGGTGCCATGATCAGGGCACCTGCCGGGGCAACCTGGCGTCGAACCGTCGAAGCGGAAGTGAAGGCCCCACAGGTACGAGCGGCGTGTGTGGCACTCACCTGCAAGATAGCATGCTCAATCTGAAACTCGCCTAATGCGGCCGGAAGGTCTTCCCTGTCTCCAGCAGAGTTTTCAATCGGGAGAGAATTCGCGGCCACCCATCCGCATTCTGAGCGTACGCAGGGTCGTCGTCCGACCAGTCATCGTTAGTTACCACAACCTTCACCGCCTCGGTCTCCGGACTCAGCTCCACCTTCACTCTGGACATCACCGCCCCATCGCCCATGCCGAACTTGTACTCAAGCAGCTTCGGCGGGTCCGCTCGCAGCACTTCACCGGTCACATACCGCATTGGCTTCCCGTCCTTGCCCGGCCCCGACCAGGTCATCGCGCCGCCAGGCTTGAGGTCCACTTGAAAATCCGCGCCCAGGAAAATCTTCTGATTGGCCTCCTTGGAAACGAACCCATCCCAGACCTTCTCGACGGGGGCGGCGATGTAGTACGTAAAAATCAGTGGGGCCTTGGCCATGTCAATCCTCCAAACGCTCCTCGAAGATCATGTAGCGCCGGCCTCAGACTCTAGCAAAATATCGAATCGAAAGACTAGCAGACCGGCGGACCTACGATAGTGCGAGGGCCGGGGCGGAAATCAATCGGGCCGACGCGCGTCCTAGCCGCGAGTGCGAAACTGTGGCAAACTCAATCGTTAAGGCAGCTTGGTTGGAATCGTCATGAATCGTCGCGACTGACGCCCTCGAGCCCGCACTGGCCGGGTCGTCCCGTACCGGGGCGGTAGGCCAAGTACCCGTTGGAGACAGATGGACCCGCAGTTCATCCGAAATTTCTGCATCATTGCGCACATCGATCACGGCAAGTCCACGCTGGCGGACCGCCTGCTGGAATTGACCGGCGCGCTTACGCAGCGGGAGATGAGCGCGCAGGTGCTCGATTCGATGGATCTGGAGCGCGAGCGCGGAATTACTATCAAAGCGAAGAGCATTCGGCTGCACTATACGGCTCCGGACGGGCAGGAATATCGCCTAAACCTGATCGATACGCCCGGGCACGTGGATTTTTCATACGAAGTTTCGCGGGCGCTTTCGGCGTGCGAAGGCGCGCTGCTGGTGGTGGACGCGAGCCAAGGCGTCGAGGCGCAGACGGTGGCCAACGCGTTTCTCGCCTCGCGGCATAACCTGACGATCATTCCGGTAATCAACAAGATCGACCTGCCGGCGGCGCGCCCGGATCACGTGAAAGAACAGATCGAAACGGTGCTGGCGATTCCCGCCGATGATGCGGTGTGCATCAGCGCGAAGAGCGGCATCGGAGTGGCGGACGTGCTGACGGCGGTGGTGGCGCACGTTCCCGCGCCCACCGGTTCGGCGGATGCGCCGCTGCAGGCGCTCATCTTCGATTCGTGGTTCGACGCTTATCGCGGGGCGGTGGTGTTGGTGCGGGTGATGGCCGGAAAGATGACGCGAGGGCTGAAAATCAAGTTGTGCGCGGGAAATGAAACCTACGAAGTGGAGAGCCTGGGGGTGCTGACGCCCAAGCCGATCGCGTTGGACGAATTGTCGGCGGGGGATGTTGGGTTCATCGTCGCGAATATCAAGCGGGTGGCGGATGCGCGGATGGGCGACACGATCGTGGAAGTCGCGCGCCCGGCGCCGGCTTTGCCGGGATTCGAACCGACCAAGCCGATGGTGTTTGCGGGACTTTTTCCGGTGAATTCCAGCGACTACGAAGTGCTGCGCGACGCTTTGGGAAAATTGCAGCTCAACGACGCCGCGTTTTTCTACGAGCCGGAAAATTCGGTGGCGCTGGGCTTCGGCTTTCGTTGCGGATTTCTCGGGCTGTTGCACATGGAAATCGTGCAGGAGCGGCTGGAACGGGAGTTCAGCATCGCGCTGATTACCACTGCGCCCAGCGTGCAGTACCGCATTACGACGATTGGCGGGGACGTCCTGGAAGTGGACAACCCCACCAAATTTCCGCCGCCCTCTTCGATCGAGGAAATCGAAGAACCGATCCTGACTGCGATGATCATCACTTCGGAAGAATCGCTGGGCGGAGTGCTGGCGCTGTGCCAGGAAAAGCGCGGCATACAGAAAAATTTCGAGTATCTCTCGCCCACCCGGGTGATGCTGACCTACGAATTGCCTCTCAATGAAATCGTGCTCGATTTCTACGACCGGCTGAAAAGCGTTTCGCGCGGGTATGCTTCTCTGGACTACCATCTTTCCGGATATCGCCCGTCGGACCTGGTGAAGCTCGACGTGCTGGTGGCCGGCGAGCCGGTGGATGCGCTGACGTTGATTTGCCACCGCGACCAATCGTTCGAGCGCGGCAAAGAACTGGTTTCCATGCTGCGCAAACTGATTCCGCGGCAGATGTTTGAGGTGCCGATACAAGCGGCGATCGGCAGCCGGGTGATCGCGCGGGAAACGATCAGCGCGATCCGCAAGAACGTGATCGCCAAGTGCTACGGCGGAGACATTTCACGCAAGCGGAAACTTTTGGAGAAACAGAAAGAAGGGAAGAAGCGGATGAAGCGGGTGGGCTCGGTGGATATCCCGCAAGAAGCGTTTCTCGCGGTATTGAAAGTATCGAGCTCCAGCAGCACTGAAGATTAGTTCGTATTTTTAAAGTTGGTTGTTGGAGGTGGTTACGCCCACCCTTCCCAAAAATCGGGAAGAGTGGGGCACCCGGAAAAGATAAGAGCGTAGAACCGTAGAAGCGTCGAACCGTAGGTCAAGAACCCCACACGTAAAACCGACGTGTGGGCACCCACCGTCAAAATCCACCGAGAACTGCCACCGGCAAAATCTACCGGTGACTGCCGACGTCAAAACTGTTGATTAATTCAGGCGTTCGAATATTCCGGCGGCGCCCATGCCTCCGCCGACGCACATGGTTACCAGGCCGTAGCGGCCGTTGCGGCGCTGGAGTTCGCGAATGATTGTGGCGGTAAGCTTCGCGCCGGTACATCCCAACGGGTGGCCGAGGGCGATACCGCCGCCGTTGGGATTCACTTTCGCGGGATCGAGCCCGGCCACTTTGATTACCGAGAGAGCCTGCGCGGCGAAAGCTTCATTGAGCTCGATGACGTCGATCTGATCGAGGGTGAGGCCGGCGATTTTCAGCGCTTTGGGAATTGCGAACACCGGTCCGATTCCCATTTCCTCGGGCAGGCATCCTGCGGTGGCGAAGGCGATGAAGCGAACGAGCGGTTTGACGTTCAACGCACGGGCCCGCTCTGCGCTCATCACCACCGCGATCGCCGCGCCATCGCTCATCTGCGAACTATTGCCCGCGGTGACGCTGCCGTGGGCGTGAAATGCGGGCTTGAGTTTGGCGAGGGCTTCCAGGGACGTATCGCTGCGCGGGCCTTCGTCGGTATCGAAGATCAATTTTGTGGTTCTCGCTTTTGCGGCGCTGCCGTTGGAGCCGTTCTCCACTCCGGTGGTCACTACCTCGACCGGCACCACTTCATCCTTGAAATTTCCGGCGGCAATGGCGGCCAGAGCTTTCTGGTGGCTATCGTAAGAAAACTGATCGGCTTGTTCGCGGGAGATGCCGTATTTTTTGGCGAGATTTTCGGCGGTGAGCCCCATGCCGAGGTACGAATCCGGATAATTTTCCATCAGCCAGGGATTGGGCGCGATTTTGTTGCCGCCCATGGGAACCATGCTCATGGATTCGGCGCCGCCGGCGAGGGCCACGTCGCCTTGACCGGACATGATGCGCTGCGCCGCGAGGGCGATCGATTGCAGCCCGGAGGAACAGAAGCGGTTGATGGTCATGGCGGAAATTTCGATGGGGAGCTGAGCGCGGAGCGACGCGTTGCGCGCCACGTTCATGCCCTGCTCGGCTTCGGGCATGGCGCAGCCGAGAATCACGTCTTCAATCTCTTTGGGATCGAGACCCGGGACGCGGGCGATGGCTTCGCGCATGGCGAAGGCCGCCAGATCGTCCGGGCGGGTGGCGCGCAATGTGCCCTTAGAGGCTTTTCCTACCGCGGTTCGCACAGCGCTTACGATTACGGCTTCTCTCATTGCTCACCTGTTTTCGAGGCTTAGCTTCCGGCTTGGCTCGCGCAAGCTGCGACCAGAGATTAGATGCGCGCGCGCGGAAAAAGAACCTCGAGGCTGCTCGCCGCTACTTGGGCTGGGGAGCCTTCCGCGGGATGAAAACCTTGGCCGGCGGCTCGACTTTATTCAACTTTGAGAAATCTCTTTGGTTCACCGCGAAGCCGATGCGCCCGCGCGAATCGACGTAGAGCAAGGGCCGGCCGACCGGGACGTCCATGAACGTTTTCGAGTAGGGCATGGGGAAAGGTTTGCCTTCGAGTTGCACGGTGACCTTGTCGCCCAGCACGTAACCGAGTTTCTTGAAATCGTCGCCCTGAACATCGGTGATCAGGCTGCCGAAGGGATCATCGAGCGCGATCACCTGGCCGGTGATGCCCTTGGCGTCCACGGTTGCGGTGTGCGGCGCCAGGCGGACCAATTGCTTTACCTCCGGCCCGGCCATGGTCCAATCGGCACCGGTGGCCAGATGCGCCGCTGCCGGAGAGAAAATGTCGCGGCCGTGGAAAGTGGAGGAAATTCCCGCGCCGATCATCCACTCCGCGTTGGTGACTTCGCGCACGCCTTCGATGCCGTCGCGGTCCTCGATCGGCGTGAGCAATCCGTTATCCGGCAAGACGAAGAATTGGCCGGTTTTGGATTTCGCGATTACGGCTTTGCGCGATGTGCCTACGCCGGGGTCGACCACTACCAGGAAAATCGTTCCGGAAGGGTAGTACGGCGTCACTCCGGCCAGGAATCGCGCGCCCTCTTCGATCGAAAAGGGAGTCACCTGGTGGGTGATGTCCATCAGGCGCGCGTCTGGGGCGATGCGGATGATCACTGCCCGGCAGATTGCTACCGCATCGTTGGCGGTGCCGAAATCGGTCATGAACACGATGGTTGGGCGGTCCGCCCCGGCGGGCTTCTGCGGTCTCTCGTCGGACCTTCTCGATCCGCATCCCGCGCACGCCAAGGCAACGGCCACCAGCGCGATGCCGATATGCATGACGCGTTTTCCGAACGGCTTTTTCTTTCCGAATGAGTGCACGACTCCCCCCTATTCAAACCGGTTACGTTGCCGCCGCAGGCGGCACGAGGACGCGGCAAGCGACGGCCGTGGGCGCGAATTATAGCCGATGGCTGAGGCGTACGAAAGGTTGGTAGCGCGCCGCTGCGCCCGGCGTCAAAAGTCGTTGTTGCGGGATCGTGCATGCGTTGAGAGCGGAACGGACTGGGGGATCGGGGCGGTGCCGAGAGGCCTGTCTGCAGGCTCCGGAAGCTTGGTTGTGCCCGCGTTTTGGGGCGAGGGATCTGCTGGTTGTTCGAATTCTGCGGCGCTAGATATTTCGCCCGTGCAGTGGCCGGGTGACGCGCCGGACGAAGTCTGCGCTCCGCAAACTTAGCTGCGCTCTTTCGTCGGCTGCCCCGTGGATCATTTCCAAAATGTTGGGCCAGTCCAGACCCTTGTCGACAAGCGCGAATTCGTCCGGATAGTTCCCACCGTAAGCAGCCTTCCAGCCCGCCAAGGTGCCCAAGACTACCGCCGCTTTCAGTTGGCCTTCCGTGAATGTCTTCTCCAAAATTTTGCTCGCCATTGGATAGCCCCCCGATCGAAACTTACCAGCACGGCACTCCGCGCGGCTATCTACACGCGCGTGGAGTATGCCTGATGCGTCAATACGCGGGACGCGCGACTGCGGCGGGCCAGAACACGGGAGGCGCAACGGAGGCGCCGCCGCCGCTATCGGGCAGGCGAGCGCCAGTCGTTTGCCTTGTTAATTCCGCGAGTTTCTCTGATAATGATGAGCTATTCCACGTTTGTGGCGCTATGGTGCAACGGTTAGCACGTGGCCCTTTCAAGGCCAAAATACGGGTTCGATTCCCGTTAGCGCTACCATCCTTTTCAACTCCTTCCAACCAGATCCAGCCTGATTCCCGGTAGGCAGGTATCCACCGATCTTGCTGGCACGCGGTTCACCCAACGAAAAACGCCGCATTATATACCTTGACTGGTATATACCGTGTGAGGTATATAAAGGAAATGGAATCGGTGTTCGAAATCATTGCGGAGCCGAACCGCCGGGCGATATTGAGCCTGCTGGTCTCGTCACAACAGTCGGTGGGAGAGATCGAGCGTCAGCTTGGTATGCCGCAACCGACGGTGTCCAAGCAGCTGCGGGTGCTGCGCGAGGCTGGCTTCGTGGAGTCTACGGTGGACGCACAGCGCCGTCTCTACCGGCTGAAACCTGAATCACTTGAGGAGCTTGATGCGTGGCTGGCTCCGTTCCGACGGTTCTGGTCCGCTCACCTGGATGCTCTCGAGCGCCACCTCGACCGCATGGATCAATCCACGCCGGCGAAAGGGAAGAGGAGAAAACGACGCGGGCCAAACCGCGAACGCGACAAAGGAGAAACGAAATGAAGATCAAAGTGATGAGTGTCTACGTGGATGACCAGGCCAAGGCGCTGCGTTTCTATACGGAGGTCCTGGGCTTTGCCAAGAAGGCCGATTTCAGTAACGGCCCATTTCGCTGGCTCACGGTGGCCTCGCCCGAAGAGCCGAACGGCACGGAGCTGCAGCTGGCGCTGAACAACAACCCCGCGGCCCAAACGTACCAGCAGGCGATCTTTCAGCAGGGCCAGCCCGCGGCCATGTTCTTCACCGCCGACGTCAAGGGCGACTACGAGCGTATCAAGGCCCGCGGCGCCGAGTTCACCATGCCGCCCACCGAGGTGCCCGGTTCGACCATTGCGATGCTGAAGGACACCTGCGGCAACCTGATTCAGCTCAACCAGGTGGCACACTATTAAGGGCAGCGATTCAGCGGCATGGTGGCTCGGTGAGCGCCGATGGCCACATAGAACCTCGAGCGCATGGATCAATCCACGCCAACGAAGAAAAAGGCGAGGAGAAGATGATGAATGATCGCGAGCAGTACGCCCCGGGTGCGGCCAGCGGAGCGCAGGTACGAAAAGACGGAGAAAAGTGGACGCTCATCCTCGTCAGAGAACTGCGGCACTCGCCGGAAAAAGTCTGGCAGGCGCTAACCGACCCGGCGCATCTGCGCGCGTGGGCTCCTTTTGAAGCCGACGGGAGCCTGGGTACGGCGGGAACCACGGTGAAGCTCACCACGCTGAGAGCGCCCGCGCCGGTGGTTTCCGAAACAACAGTGACGCGAGCCGACGCACCCAAGTTGCTTGAGTACAACTGGGGTGGCAACGATATTCGATGGGAGCTCGAAGCCTTTGCTGGAGGCACGCGCTTGACGCTGTGGCACAACATCGATCGCCGGTTCATCTCGTGGGGCGCCGCGGGCTGGCACATTTGTTTCGATGTGCTTGAGCGGCTGCTCGCGGGCGAGCCGATCGGCCGCATCGTCGGCGCCGACGCCGTGAAGTTCGGCGGCTGGCAGCGGCTGAACGCGGAGTACGCCAAGCAGTTCGGCATTGAAGCGCCGAATTGGTCGCCCAACCCACCGAAGGGTTGAAGCGTGGGCGGAAGGACGCCATGGAATCAACCGGGCCGGCTAGCTTCATCGCAGGTCCCGGCCAAGTCTCCTCCTTCGGCTTCGATTCCCGTTAGCGCTACCGAATTTTGATCGACTTCCGGGGTAAGGATTCGGGGGGTGCGGTGCAGCCGCCCCTGTCTCAGTCGCATTTTTCCCATCTCAGTTCGTCTCGAAATCCGCCGATCTAAGGTCTGCCCCGTAGGTGCCGTTATGTAACGTTTTTACCCCTCGCCATTCTATCGTTAGCGAAACCGTATCCCTGTCCAAGCATAAAGTCATGAAAATAAATGTCTTAGATATGGCTGTGCGCTGGCGCTGCGAATGCACTAGTAATCGCGAAACCTGAGGCCGCCAGGAACTGCTGCGGCATCGCGAGGTGGATGGTGGGAGTGACGGACAAGGGATCGAGCGGCGGGCGGCGGGTACGCTACCAGGGCGCGCGAGGATTTTCGGTGATGGAGCTACTGATGGTGGTGGTGTGCCTCTTGATCGTCGGGGGCATGGCCGTTTTGAGGATTATTCCCAACTTGCAGAACTCGCGCAGCGATGTGGCGATGCAGCAGGTGCTGGGACAGCTGCGACAGGCTCGCGAATACGCGATTGAGAATCGGCGATACGTGCAGGTGACGTTTCCGGTCGTCATCGCGTCGGGGCAGACGCTGTCGGAAATTACGATGACCCAGAAGAATTCGCTGACCGCCAACGCCGGCGCGGACGTGGTTCTGAGCACCATACCGATCGAACAGCCGCTGCAGTTCTACATCTACAGCGGGGTGATCGATACGCCGGACGGATTTGGAAATTCCGCCGCGGTGTACTTCGAGAACACTTCTGGCGGACCGAGCGGGGGAATGTATTTTCAGAACGACGGGGAACTGGTGGATGGCAGTACGTTTCAGGCGATCAATGGGTCAGTGTTCATTGGGAACTCGACGCTCACCAACACAGCGGCGCGTGCGGTAACCGTGCTGGGAGCCACCGGCCGGGTGCGAGCCTGGAAATTTAACGGTTCCGCATGGAGCCAACAGTGAGGAACGCGATGAAGCACTTCCGCGCAGCAAATCGAAACAGGACCGGAGCCGCCGGGTTTACGTTACTGGAAACGATGATCGCGTTGATCGTGCTCGCGGTCGGGGTGCTGGGCCTGGCGGCGATGCTGGCCGACGCGCTGTCTTACATGGCCGCATCGCAAGACGATTTTATCGCTCAGCAAAAAGCAGAAGAAGCGGTGGAATCGATCTTCACCGCCAAATACAACGGCAACATCACCTGGAATCAGGTGGCCAACTACAGCAGCGTCAGCACTCCGCTGGGGCTATTTCTTACCGGCCCTCAGCCGCTGCTGCAGCCGGGCCCCGACGGTTTGGTGGGATCGGTGAACGACACGGGCGCAACGCCCGACTACATCATTTATCCGGGACCGGACGGCAAGCTGGGAACCGCCGACGATATCGACGCGCCATTGAGCAATTTCACGCGCACCATCACCATCTCCGCGATTACCGGGGAACAAAACCTGCGCACTGTGCAGGTGGTGATCAACTACAACACCGGAAAATTCACACGCACCTACACGCTGAACACGGACATATCCGCTTATTAGCGCGGTGAGGAGCCAGGAATGAAGCGGCAAAAGGGATTTACGCTGGTCGAAATGATGGTCTCCACCGCGATTCTTGTCGCTACGGTGGGAGCGGCGGTGGGCGCGCTGGTGCAGGCGCAAAATGCCACCCAGGGCATCACCCTGCTGGCCTCCACCCAACAGAACCTGCGAGCGGGCATGCATTTTCTGGTCCGCGACCTGACCCAGGCGGGAGCGGGCATGCCGCAAGGCGGCGTCACCATTCCTAACAACGCCGCATCGGTTTCGAACCTGAACCGTCCGGGCACGATCCCTCAGATCACCTTCCCGACGACCTATGCCCAATTGCCACCGATCGTGCCGGGTGCGTCGCTGGGCCAATTGGCAACGTCAGTGAATCCGAGCACGCTGGCGGTGCTGACGGGCTACAACACCGACATCATCAACATCATGTATGCCGACAACGTGCTGCAGGATTCCGCCGGGAACGCTTTGAATTCGTATCCAATCATTCAGACCGCGCCGTCGACTCCGGTATGCGCCGGCGTGACGACTTCGACTTCGATCACTCTGGCCACCGGTTGTTTCCACATGCCGGGAACCGCGCAAACCGTGCCACTCGCAGTGGGCAATCTGATCATGTTTACCGGTTCCACGGGCAACGCGCTGGGATACATCACCGCGGTGAGCGGCCAGCAGATGTCATTTGCATCGGGCGATCCGGCGAACCTGAATGCCACCGGAGCGGCGAACGGGACGCTCGCGAAATTAATTACCGCCGGCGGCCCGATCACCATGACCCGGGTGTGGATGATTACCTATTACGTGGATGCGGCGACCAACCCGTCGCGGCCGCAGCTAATTCGGCAGGTGAATTGGCCGGGATATCCGGGCTCCGGTCCGGCGAACCCGCCGACGGTGGTTGCGGATGTAATCGAGGACCTGCAACTTAGTTACGATATTTCGGGTTCGACGGACGCCGCGGGCACGTATGGAACCGCGGGAGCTGGAAATGCGCCAACGCCGATCCTGCCGGACACCGCCAATCAGATCCGCGCGATCAATATTTATCTGGCGGCGCGTTCGGAAACTCCTTATGCAGCCACCCAGCAATTCTTTCGCAACAACCTGATCACCCAGGTGTGCGTGCGCAGCCTGGCGTTCGTTCCGCCGTTCACGGTGAATTGAATATACGGGTGATCCAAGGGTGGCTCGAAGGCAGGCCCCGGGACACAAACGCAGTGGGAATCGTTAAAGGAGATAAGCCGTGAGAATCGAAAGTCAAAAGGGAGTGGCTCTGATCACCGCGCTGCTGGTCCTTTTCCTGGTGTCCACGCTGGTGGTTGGTCTGTGCTGGATGGTGATGACCGACCAGCGGCTTGGCGGAAATTACAGCAGCCGCGAATCCGCGTTCTACGGAGCCGAGGCCGGGATGGAAAAGATGACCGCTGACGTGGGAACCAAGTTCACCACCAACGGTTTCTTGACCACCACGGACATCAGCAACATTCAGGCCGCTCCTCCTGCGCTTCCCGGCATCACCTTCTTGAACGCTTCGAATCTGTCAACGTATGCGATTACGTGTAACGGCTGCCCCAACGCAGTGAACGGGACGATTTTGCCGCCGAGCCCGTACGCCGGACTACAGGCGCTGATCAATACGTACAGTCTGACGGTAGCCGCGCAAACGGCGTCCGGATCGGAAGTGGAGTTGAAGCGCCAACTGCAGACGGCGTCGATTCCCGTTTTCCAGTTCGGAATTTTCTCGAACGTCGACCTGGGATTCCACGCCGGCAGCAACTTCGCCTTCGGCGGCAGGGTCCATTCCAACGGAAACCTGTGGCTGGCTTCGAATAGCTGCTGCACCCTGACGCTGTCCGACAAAGTGACCGCGGCAAAAGAGATTATCCGCTCCAACATGATGAACGGCGTGATCACTTCAACCAACGGCTACTCCGGTCCTGTGATGATGACCACCAATCCGGGTGGAAGCAGTTATGTGGGGTTGGGGTTGACGCAGGGCAGCGTGACTGGAACTAATAGCGTGATCAATCACGTGAATACCACGCTCAACGAACCGACCTTCGCCAGTCTTGCGTCCAACACGTACAACAGCAATATCGGAGTGGCGGAAACCGGAGTTACCCCGTTGAGCCTGGGCATCGTGATGGGCGACTCAGGCGGCCAGACCATCGACTTGATCCGTACGCCGACCGTCAACGAAATTACCCTCAATCCGATCCGTTACGGCTTGCGCTATTACAGCCAAGCCAGCTTACGCATTTTGCTCGCGGACTATGGCTCGGACGGCACTTGCGGCACGAGCGATCTGGTCACTATGGCGGGAATTTCGCCCGGCAATCCAGTCGATCTGGCGACTTTGGCGTGGCCGTCCAAAAATTATGCGGCGGCGCCATCGGGCTATAACGTGGCCGGTGTTTATCCGTTGCCGGTGGTTCCCGGCGGGATCGGCAGCCCGACCTACAGCTTAAACTATGGATACTGGACTCAGTCCACTTACCCGATCATTACCGGCTGCATCAAGATCGATTACCAGAATGCCGCCGGAACAGCGTTCGTCGACGTTACGAACGAAATTCTTGAGCTTGGCTTTACGGGAAAAAATATTTACCCGGCGCCAAACGGCTCGGTGGCCGCACCGGCGCAGCCCTTGTTGCCCACCTCGCAGGTTGCTACCCAGGGCGCCACCGGTTCAGCATGCGGCAAGGATCCGAGCCCGAACGCCGTGATTCGACTGGCACGGCTGAGGGATAATCCAACCGGGTCTAGCAGCGCCACGCGCTGCACCCCCACCGCGTCAGGCATCGACTACTGGCCCAACGTGTTGTACGACGCGCGCGAAGGTTCCTTGCGCGACGGTCAGGCACCGACGGCTAGTGGCATAACGAATCCAGCCACACTCGGCGGTGCAATGTATTACGTCGAGCTGGACGGCGCCAACCTTTCGAAGTGGTTCACGGGAGCGCTTGGCACCAGCGGCCCGAGTGCCAATAACCTGAGCGGCTACACCGTTTATTTCTCGGACCGGCGCGGCGATCAGAAGGACCCAACTCCTCCGGCCTCGGTTTCCAATTCGACCTATGTCAAAACCGGCGGCTATGGCTATGAGGACAACATTAACTACACGAGCGATCCCAATAACGGCTGCCCCAACAGCAGCCTCGAACAGGGAGAAGACGACGAATCGGACTACGATGTGAACGGGATCTCGGAAAACACGCCGTCAGGCTATCTACGGACGTACGGCATGACGCCGACATTCACCAATTACGCGACGGCACCTCCGATGACCGGTCCGGGCACTTTCACAACGAACGCTTCAGTGAACGGCGCCACCTTCATGAACGTAGCTACGGCCAATACGGCGATCAAGGCGAACACGGGATTCTGCTCCTCCATGGGCAATACCTGGCCCTTGGCGGTAGCGGATGCCCAGGACCTCCGCGAGAACTCGCCGTTGCTATTCCGGCGTGCGTTGAAGCTGGTCAACTCCTCCTCGCTATCGCTGGGCACGTGCAACACCGTGCCGTGCGGACTTTCGGTGGTGGCGGAAAATCCGGTGTACATCCAGGGCGACTACAATAACCCCGGCGCTTCGAGCACCTTTTCCGGCGCCAACGTTTCCGCGTCGGTGGTAGGCGACGCGGTTACCGTATTGTCGGATGCCTGGAACGACGTGAACTCGTTTATCTCGCTCGCGAACACCAACACGCGAAGCGCGGCGCAGACGACATATAGCACCGCGATCATCGCCGGAAAATCCATTCCGTTCCCGAACGTGGGATCTTCGGTGGACACCGGCTCGGACGGCGGTGTGCACAACTTCCTGCGCTACCTCGAGGATTGGAGCGGCACTAACATTTGGTATCAGGGATCGTTCGTGACGTTTTATTACAGCCATCAGGCGGTGGGTTCGTTCAAGTGCTGCACCACCGTTTACGGCGTTCCCGCGAACCGGAGCTACATCTTCGATACTACGTTCCTGACCCCGAGCTTGCTGCCGCCGCGAACTCCTATGCTACGCAGCGTGAACACGATTGGATTTACTCAGGTGCTTACCGCGCAGTAATCGCGCTTGGGCAATCCTGAGCGGTTACCTCCAGCGGCTCCCGTTACCCGGGGGCCGCTTTTATTCTAGGCATGCAGCGAGTTGGTTTCCCGGCTCACGGCGCCGGGGTGGCGGGAAGCACCCTGGTGGTGAAATTGGTATTTAGTGCAGGTGATGTGCAGCCCGCCGCGGTGCCACTGCATAAATCGGATATGGGGGTCTGCACCGAACTCGCCGTGGCCAGGCCGTCCCACGGCTCCACGTAGATGTTGTAGCTTCGGCCGAGAGGCAGGCGCGAAATGATGAACGAGCCGTCGAAAATCGCGGGCGGACTAGCAGGATTGCAGGACCAGCCGCCGAGTGTGCCGGCGATTACCGCTCCCGTCGCAGCGTCCACCGCTACCACTTGGGTGCCGAATATTCCGGTGACCGATTGGCCGGGGGATGGCGGGCGCTGGATCGCCAGCGCGATAGGATTGGCGGGAAGCACGCGGCCGCTGATGGCGCCTACGTTCACGGTATCGAGCGGATCGGGATACAAATTGCGGAGGCCGGTGCGGTCGTCGTCGGAAAGCGGAGCGTCAGCGTCCTGCGGATTCGGGCGCGAGCCCGCGTACGTTCCGGGCGAGGCGGCGAAGGGCGACATCACCGACTGCCAGATTCCGGATTCTTCCAGTCCGAAGAGGTGCCCGAGCTCGTGGATCAGGATGGATTCCAAATCGTAAGAGTTGGCGCCCGCCGGTGTGGCCAGGGCCGCGGGCGTTGCAAACGACACCTGGCCGTCGTTGCGAAAAAAAATGTCGGCGTCGAGAATCTGGCCGGCGTAGGTGGCCTGCACTCCCGCGCTGGGGCCGGTGCCGACGGAGACGCCCGGGGCGTCGGCAACGATGGTGCGGGTAAAAGCCAGCACGCCGGCGGTGAATCCGTCGCTGGATTGGTCGAAGCAAATTGTGTTCAGGCCGTCGGGGTTGGACAGTGCATCGTTGGTGCAGGCATTCAGAATCGCGGTTGTACCGAGAGGCGCAAGCATGCCGGGATAGTTCACCGAATTGATGGTGCTGCCGCTCACGCCGGACCACACTGCGTAGGACTCCGCGATGACGCCTGCGATCTCGTCTATCTGCGCGGGACCGCCGGGATAGTCGTACGTGATCAGAATCTGGGAGCTCGGCAACGCCGTGCTCCATTGGCGATTGAGCGGCGAGGCGGCGGAGATATTCCAGTGATTGAGTTGCGGGCAGCCGCCGGCGGCCGGAACGGTGGTAGTGGTGACGTAGGCTTGGGCGGGTGCCGGCAACAGGACGAGCAATATCGCCAGCGCCGTAATCGGTTCGCGGATTTTCATTTTCTTACTCCGCGTGCCGCTGCCGCGGTCACCCGGCGGCGCAGTTCTTCGATGCGCAAGTCGCGAATTCCGCCGGGTGTGACGGCGTTCCCCACGCTGGCCTCGGGCAATCCCACAATGTGCTCGGAGTAGGTCGCGGTCTGCTGGGTGACCAGCTCGTTCCCCTCGCGGTCGACGTGAATCCGAAACGTACCTTGGGTCCAGCCGGTAACGGAGAAATCGCCGGCGTGGGTGGTTTCTAAAAACAGGATCGCTTCGTCGCCCAGGGCAAATCGCGGGACGCCCGGTACGATCGATGTGAGATCGCCGACGTGGCCGCCCAGCAGGCGAATGGTGACGTGCGATGGAAGCGAGCCTTTCCACGATTCGATCACTGCGAAGCGCGTGAAGGTCCAGATTTCTCCCCGGTCCCAGCGAGTCTCGCGAGCCACACATCGCAGGCGAGCCACCGCCCCGGCGGAATGGACGAGGTCGTCGAGCGACATCCGCGCGAGCGTGGTGGCCGCCATAGGAGCGACTGCCACCGCGAACAGGGCGGTAATGCACAACACGTTT
This sequence comes from uncultured Acidobacteriota bacterium, assembly GCA_963725655.1. Taxonomy (GTDB): domain Bacteria; phylum Acidobacteriota; class Terriglobia; order Acidiferrales; family UBA7541; genus CAVRXT01. Next base: position 1,180,816 of record CAVRYY010000003.1, read on the forward strand.
TGCCATTGCATGTTATTGCACCTCCAGCACGCCGCTGGCAGCGGCGCGATCATTGTTGGGTGTGGTGATGAATAGCGTGCGTACGCCCGGCAGCGTGGTGCTGGTAATGGTGAGGTCGAGTTCGATCAGGTTCGGAAAGAGAGTAGCGAGGGAGGATGCTGCGACGGCGATGTCGGACGGGTTCGGCCCGCTAAATTGGTAAGTGAAAGCAGGATCGAGTGTATTGCCGTGGACGCAGATGCTGAAGATTTCGCTGCCGGTTGCCGGGGGCGTGACCGGAATGGCTTTCCCTTGCAGGGTGCAGGTGCCGGCGGTCAAGGTACCCGCGGAATCCACATTGATCTGCGCGGTGGTCACCGCCGCAGAGGTTGGCTCGTAGACCACGATATTGCTTACACCGTTCGGTGAGTCCGCACTCAGTTCGATGGCCTGCTGGCTCTCGTCGAACGGAACCACCACCAAATTAACCGGATTCGACAGCGTGGTGGCCGCGCCGGGAATTTGCACCTGCACCGAAACGGTTCCCGCGGCGGCCACATCGCTGGGATTGATGGTGGTGGTGCAATTGAGCGGGCTCAAGCAGACGCTATCGCGGGGCGTGCCGTCGATCAGAATTACCGGAATCACTCCGGCGGTGGTGGAGACGAATCCGAAGCCGTTCAACGCGAGGGTGAAACCCGAGGCGACTCCGGCCATCACGCTCGATGGAAGTATTTGTTCGATGCTCGGCCCGCTGGTGATCGTAAGCACGGAGGTAGCGCTGACTGCGGGATCGGCCACGCTGGTGGCGATGAGATCGATATCGTTTGGCGAAGGCGCGCTGTCGGGTGCGGTGTACAGACCGGAAGCGGTCACCGTTCCACAAGCGGCCGGTGCGCACGCTACTCCGTCGCCGCTAGTGGAAAGCGCCCAAGTAACAGCTGTGTTGCTGGCACCGGTGACACGCGCGGTAAATTGGTAGTGGCTCGGCGCAGTGGTGGTGGGCACCACGAAGGCAAAGGCCGGCGAAATGGTGACGCCGACGACCGAGGTATTTACGATGTTCAGCACCGCGTTGGAATAACGCGACGGATCGGCCGCCGGAATAGCCGATACTTCCACAGGATTCACTGCCGGGACCGTCACTGGGGCGAGGAAATAAACGACGCTTGAAATGGGGCCTGGCGGCGGCAAACACGGATTCGATCCCGCCAGGCATATTTGTCCAATGGCAATATTTCCGTTGGCGATTCCGTCTACGCTCCAGGTGACCCCCTGGTTGGTGGTCTCCGCAACCGTTGCCGATAACAACATCTGCTGGCCAACATCCACGGAGGCGGAGGCCGGTGAAATTGTCACCGCGATTCCATCGAAGACGTTGATCGTCGCTGACGCCGAACTGTTGCCCGAGGTGGCGTGCACCGTCACCGGATTGCCAGGGGGCAACGACGCAGGAGCGGTGTAGATGGCCGTTGCGGCGCCGCCACCTGTCACTGTGCCCAAGAGGGCGCTGCCGCCGGGCACACCGCTGACGTCCCATTGGATTGCCGCGCCTGGCGCCACGCAAATGGTTGCGGAGAGCAACTGGGTCTGCAGAAAACCAACGTTGGAAGATGCCGGCGAAATCGATTCGCCCTGGCTGCAAACGACATCGACGCTGGCCGTTGCGGCGCGCGATGGGTCGGCCACGCTCGTTGCGGTGATGCTTACCGCGGCGGGGTTTGGCGGCGGGTTGGGCGCGAGATACATTGCCGAATCGGCTCCCGAACCGGTAATGGTGCCCGCCTGTGAATTTCCGCCGGGCACGCCGTTCACGCTCCACACCACATTTGTATTCGGATGGCCCTGGCTGGCGACCGTCGCCGTGAAATCCAGCGATCCGCCAGGCGTAACCGTCGCGGACGCGGGTGCAATCGTGACGACCAAGTCGCTGGCGATCGTGACGGCGGCCGTGGCGCTTGCCGCGGGATCTCCCAGGCTGATAGCGGTCACTTTTATCTGCGCGGGTGAAGGCAATATCGCCGGAGCCGTGTACCGGCCTGCAGCGGTGATCGTTCCCGCTGCGGCGGTCCCGCCGCTGGCCCCGTTGACGCTCCAGCTGACTGCCGGATTGGAGCTTCCGATCACGGTCGCAGAGAATTGCTGGGTGGCTCCCAGAATCACGCTGGCGCTGCTTGGAGTTACGTTCACTGAAACCGCCGACGAAGAACCTATGTGCGAGCCGCCCCCACCCGTACCGGTGCCACCGACCATACTGGAGCAACCAGAGAAAAGTATTCCGGCCAGCAGAACGGCCAGAAAAATTCCACCCAATCGAAGGCCAGTAATCCGACGCGCTGGGCTCGAACGCGAGATCGCCGCACGTACCAGAATTTCCGCGCGGCGGATTTTTCGGAGATAACCCATTTGCTTGAGAGGTGATGCATCCATTTCCGTTCCCCATCACATGCAGTGCAACGCGTGTGCCATCCAGGAGCAGTACGAAATCTGCGCCAGTGGTCACTACTGTGCGCGCCATCCGTGCACGTCACGCCTTCCTAACCTCAGTTATGCGAACGGCTTGCGGCCCTTCCACCGAAACTTGTCCGCAGCGTTCGACAGCTATCCAGCCCTGCCTCGTATGGGCTGAAGGCGGCGCGCCGGTTCCTTTTCGGGCCCCCCCGCGCCGTTTTGGGTTTTTCTTGTGATTCGCGACTGGGATTCGATTGACGGAAAGGTTGACACGGATGGCATGTCGCCAAATAATCCCTGCCATGACCGGTCCAGCGCCAGTACGCCGAATCAAGAGCTATTCAGCAGCCAGCGGATTCGTGTACCAGTATCAGTTTCACGAGCTGCATGCGGTGCGGCGGGGATCGACGGCGGGCAACGAATACATCTATTACGTTTCCACGGACCGCAAGACGATGTTTCCGCTGCGGATTTTCGTGCACCGGGATGCTGAGGAAAATTGGGCCAAGAAAAACGGCCGGCCGCTCAATGGCACCGAAGAATACGCGATTGCCAAGATGCGCTTGTTTCAAGCGTTCGATGAAGTGGAAAGCTTGAGCGTGGCGCACACCGACCTGGTGGTCGACGACTCGAACCTGGAAGCGCTATTCTCGCAGCTCAATTTAGATTGAACGCTTTCTGGGCAGCTCGTTAGTGCGTCCTCGTATAGCCGAACCCCGTTAAGTGCCCCATGATGGCTGCGGCTTGGGCGGTCCACCAGAAACGGCGCATCCGCGGCGCGCGCGCCATTTTCCAACCCACCAAATTGATCCCAGTGGCCCACGACATTCCGGCGGTGTAGTAGAGCGGAGCAGGCAGCTTCAGCAATGGCCGAGCCAGCGGGTCGTATTCATGAAAGTTGGGAAGCCGCGAAGAAGTTTCGGCCATATCGAGAAGCGCCGCAGTGTAGACCGCAGTGCCCAGAACAAAAAAGATGTGGTGATTTTCTTCGGGGCGCCGAATAAATCGGGGGCCCAAAGTGGGTTGCGGGGCATCGGTGGGCTGATAGACGCTCGAAGGACGGGCGTCGGCGAGCGCTGTTAGATTTGCGGGCGGCTGTTGCGCGGAGATTTGAGATGCGCCTGCTAGGATGAGGAAAAGCAAAACCAAGAAGCGGGTGGCCGTTGGCAGGTCGTGAGCAGGATTCATGAATGCGGCGAAGAGCAACAATCATGCCGTAGCCACGGCTAAGAATATTTTCAGAATGAGAAGCGTTGAAGCGCTACAACGACTGCGACTTACGGCAGAAACTTGAACCGGGCACCGAATCTTGGCGAGCAGGTTTCCGCCGTGCCAGTTCCAAAATGGCGCCACTTTTTTTCAGAATGAATTTTGCCAACGCGAACGATTGGCAATTATTGAGCCACGCCCGAGTGCAGCGGACTCAAACGTTACGAGAGGATCGCGCGAAGCGCCGGTTCCAGCTGTGGCTGTCCGAACGAGAAGCCCAGCGCGGCTAGTTTCTGAGGGTTGACGCGCTGGCTGGCCAGCAGCAGTGCGTCCGCCATTTCTCCCAAGACGAGCCGGAGTACAAACGCTGGGGCAGGAAAGATCGCCGGCCGGTGCAGAACGTGTGCGAGCATCTGTGTGAATTCCTGGTTGGTCACGGGATAGGGAGAAGCCGCGTTGACCGGGCCGCGCCACTGCGCATTCGCGATCGCGCCGCAAAACACTTCCACTTCGTCGGCGAGGGTGATCCACGACATCCATTGCTTGCCAGACCCTAGCCGGCCGCCTACGCCCAATCGAAATGGAGTAAGCATTTTGGGCAGCGCGCCACCATCTTTGGCCAGTACCACGCCTGTGCGCAGAGTAACGGTGCGAATTCCCGCGCGCTCGGCCTCCATCGCCGCTGCTTCCCATTCGCGGCAGATTCCGGCCAGGAAATCATCGCCCGGTCCACTCGATTCCGGGAGGGTTTCGTCTTTGCGGTCACCGTAGTAGCCAATTGCGGATGCGGAAACCAGCACTTGCGGTGGCCGGGGCAATTTAGCGAGGGTGCGTACCAAGGCCTGCGTCGGCGGCACGCGGCTGGCGCGCAGTTCGGTTTTCCGCGCCTTGGTCCATCGTCCACCGGCGATCGAAGATCCCGCCAGATTCACCACGGCGTCGACAGACTCAAGTGCCGCAGGGTCTATGGTGCCGGTGCCCGGATCCCAAGCCGCGTCCCCCGGTTGATAGCTTGCGCCTCCGCGGCGCAGACGTACTACCGTGTGCTGATCTCTTCGCAATCGCGCGGTTAGCGCGCGGCCGATTAAACCGGTAGCTCCCGTGATCAGGATCTTCATTTCAACCCTCCTCCGAGCAGCCAGCGGCGCAATTCAATTCAAAACGCCCACCCTGCCCACAACCGGGGACGAGACGCTCCAACTTCTGTCTGGATCCAATCCGCTTCGTGGGCGCGTTACAACGGGGCCATTTTGGATGTGCATCCAATCCACGGGCGCGGGGCGATCCATGCGCTCGGTTCGCGAAATCGATTCGGCACAGCCGACGCCTTAGTGTGAGGTTCATTATCCAGCAGGCGGGGGATGATTGCTGTTTTTTCTAGCGATCACCGATCGCCCGGGTGGCGGCCGCCGAATCGGCGGGAGTGCAAAGCCTGCACGGCTAGGGTTAAAATGCCAGACATGCAAGTTCGGGTCCTTTTCTTTGGACAACTCAAGGAACTCGTAGGTTTCGGCGACGAATGGACCGAAGTCTCTGACGGAGCGCGGGTGGAAGACCTGTTCCAACGCTACGGCCGGAAATTTCCCAAGCTCGGCGAGTTTCGTGCGTCGGTCGCGGCCTCGATCAATCAGGAATACGCTGGGTGGCGGGACGCGTTGTCCAACGGCGACGAAATCGCGTTCTTGCCTCCGGTCAGCGGCGGGGAAGCCGCGCCCGCGCCGGTGCCGGATCTATTTCAATTTGTGCGCGATCCGATTGTCGCCGCACCGTTCATCCAAAGCATCACCGCTCCGGAAGACGGCGCGGTGATCGCTTTCGAGGGAATCGTGCGCAACAACTGGCGCGGCCGGCGGACACTGTATTTAGAATACGAAGCGTACCAGCCGATGGCGCTCGCGAAAATCCGCCAGATCGGCGTGGATGCGCGAGAGAAATTCCTGATTCACGCCATTTCCATCGTGCATCGCCTGGGACGAATCCAAGTGGGCGAAACCAGCGTGCTGATCGCGGTGAGCTCGCCCCATCGGGCCGCGGCGTTTGACGCTTGCCGCTTCGCCATCGATACGCTCAAACGCACGGTGCCGATTTGGAAGAAGGAGTTTTTTACCGATGGCTCGATTTGGGCCGACGGGGAAACTCCCGGCACAGAGTCGCGTCCCGCTTCAAGTGCACCGGCCAATCGATGATCGAGCCCCGAAAAAAAATCCTGGCAGGTGGCGCGGCGGCGGCCGTCACGTTGCTCTTCGGTGCGGCTGCGTCGCTGGGAGCATTTCCGTCGCCCGCTACGCAGAAAAAGCCCAACATCCACGTCGAGACCACCCTGGTGACGGTGATCGCGAGCGTGCAGACCCACGAAGGCCGCCCCGTCCTGGACTTGCCGCGCGAGGATTTCCAGATAGCCGAAGAGGGCGTTACCCAACAGATCGAGCGATTCGAATCGGAAACCAATCAGCCGCTGGATTTGGCGCTGATGATCGATACCAGCTTGAGCACGCTCAAAGACCTGAAATTTGTGGCGGAAACTTCAGCGCACTTCATACGGCAAGTGGTTCGGCCCGGCGACCGGCTGGCGGTGTTTGAATTCTCCGATGAGGTCACTCAGCTGTCCGAGTTCTCCGCCAACGTTCCTGCGCTGCAGGCGGCGGTGCGGCGCATCAACAGCGGCGCGGGAACAGTGATGTATGACGCCATTATGCTCGGCTCGCACGCCCTGGGCCGCGAAGACGGCTCGCGCCGGCGGGCGATCGTACTGGTGACCGACGCGGGGGAAACTACCAGCCACTCGAGATTCGACGATGCGCGGCAGGCGGCAGTGGCCTCCGGCGCGCTGCTGTATTCCATCGTCATACGCACCATCAAATCCGAAAGTGGGCGCAATACCGCCGGCGAACATGCGCTGGAAACGATTACCGACACCACCGGCGGCGCGATGTATTATCCGGATGGCGTTGAGGAGCTTGACGCGATGTTCGACCGCATTGATCGCGAGCTGCGAACCCAGTACTTGCTGGGTTACTATCCCCGCCCGGCTCCGCCGCCTGGGGCCTTTCGAAAGCTGGAGGTGACGGTGAAAGGCGATTACGTGGTGCGAGCCCGCAAGGGTTATCTCACGCCGGGAGCGTCACGATGAGCGTCACGGAAGCTACTCCTACGCAATTCCTGGAAGTTGCACTGGAGGCCGCGCGCGAAGCCGGCGACATCGTGATGAATGGTTTCGACAGCCCCAAGAAAATTTCCTACAAAAGCGAAGTGGATATTGTTACCGAAACGGACAAGCGGTCCGAAGCGGCGATTATCACCCGGCTGCGCAATCATTTTCCGCAGCACGCCATCGTCGCGGAAGAGGGAGGCGGAGGATCGACGCCTGCGTCGCGCTACGTGTGGCACGTTGATCCGCTCGACGGCACCACCAATTTCGCGCACGGCTTTCCGGTGTTCGCCGTGTCCATCGGGCTGGTCGAGGATGGCGAGCCGATCGCCGGGGTGGTGCTGAATCCATGGAGCCGCGAACTTTTTTCCGCGGCGCGCGGCGCGGGCGCCTATCTAGGCCAGAAGCCCATTCACGTTTCGCGCGTGGCCAAACTCGCCGAGAGCCTGCTCGGCACTGGCTTCCCGGTGCGCAAACGATCGGCGAATCCCAACATTCATTATTACGGCGAGTTCACCCTGCGTTCGCACGGCATCCGCCGGGCGGGCGCCGCGGCGCTGGATCTTTGTTCGGTGGCATGCGGGCGCTTTGACGGCTTCTGGGAGTTTGGTTTGCATTCCTGGGACGTCGCGGCCGGAATGATCATCATCACCGAGGCCGGTGGCAAAATCTCCGATTTCGCCGGCGGACCGTATCACCCCGGAGACCACGTGATCCTCGCGTCCAACGGCCTGATCCACAAAGAAATGGAAGCGCTGGCGGCAGACATCGCCGAGCGCACCGCGGGAACCTAGGCCCGCTGGAACCTGGCGTCAACGCACCGGGCCAAGCACGATCTTCAAGGTCGTCATTGGGCGCGCGGATTTATTTCACTGAGAGTGGAGCTCACGCACCCCGGCCCGGAAACACACCGCCAACCATCCCCATCTCTCACGACGGCCACCCCATTTATGAAGACGAATTGTATGCCCTCGGAATATTGGAGCGGCTCATCGTGGGCCACAGGTCATTTAATTTCAGTAGCTTAGAGCGGTTTCCACCTTGCGCTCGCTTGGGTGCGTCTTTTCTGCCCCTACCCGCGTATGTATCGGTAGTATGAATGCGACTGCTTTTCACTTCGAGAGCTCGATGACGCAAGAGACCACCGAGATTGCTCGTGGACTTCGACGCCGTGATCCGGACTTGCTCGACCGCTTGATCGAGCAATACCAACATCGCCTGTTCCGCTACCTCGTACACTTGACCGGGCGCCGCGAACTGGCGGAAGACCTCTTCCAGGAAACGTGGATCCGCGTGCTCGAGCGCGGGCATCAATTCAACGACAAGTACGCGTTCAGCACATGGCTCTTCGCCGTGGCGCGTAATCTGGCGATCGATCATATGCGCCGGAAACAGCCCGCCAGCCTCGATGGTTTGTTGAATGACGGCGAAACGCCCTTCGATGTGCCGGCCACCGGACGGGCTTCGGCTTTCGATATGACGGTGCAGCGCGAACAAACCGAGCAGATAGCGGCCGGCATGCAACATCTTCCCGCGGAATACCGTGAAGCGCTGACGCTTCGATTTCAGGAGGGCATGTCCCTCGAAGAGATCGCTAGCGTGGTCCGCGTGCCTCTCGGAACTGTGAAATCCAGGATCTACCGCGGTCTGAGCGCGCTCGAACCGTGGTTGAAAGGAATGCCGACGTGAACACCGATGCACATGAACGGGCACGGAAGCTGATTGCACTAGACGTTCCCGATGAGTTTTCGGGCCCGGATCAAGTGGCGTCGAATGCTTGGCTGAGAGCGCACCTGGAGACGTGTGACGGATGCCGTGCGTTCGCCGGCAACGCCTCCGAAACGATTCGTGGGTTGCGCGCGATCTCCATGGTCGCGGAGCGAGGGCTGGTCTCGACGACCCAGACGATGGTGCGGCGCCGCGCTCTGGAATTGCAGCGCCACCGAGAGCGCCTATGGCTAGTCGCGGTTAGCTGTACGGCCGTGACTCTCTGCGCGCTACTCAGCACAGCCGCTCTGTGGCGCGGCTTTGCATGGTTAGGGGCGCGAGCACAGTTGGCTCCATCGGTCTGGCAGATCGCTTTCCTGGTCTTCTCCGGGATGCCGGCGGTGGTGGCGGGAATACTGCTGCTGGCCAAGGGTACGCACCTGGCGGACCACGCTGGTTCTTATCAGGGCTAGTCGAACCGAGCACAGGACTCTTGCTGGAACGAATTACGGAGTGAGGAGAATTTCACATGGTCACAAGAAATCAAAGCTCCACGCGATTCAAAGACGAGATCCGCATCATTTCGCCTTGGGCCTTTTTCATAGCCGCCCTTGTGCTCCTGGCGATGGTTGCGCTGCTTGTGCTCATGATGGGCAAGGATCCCAAGGCACCCTCAATTTGGCTTCGAGCGCTGATGGGGGTGGTCGGGGGGGCGTTGCTCGGCTGTTACGTGGTGCTGATTGGCTACGTAAACCGGGACGCGGGCCGGCGCAGGATGAGTCGCCTGCTGTGGACGCTCATTGCGATCTTTGTCCCCAACGGGCTGGGGATCGTCCTCTATTTCGTCTTGCGCAAGCCGCGCGCAACCAATTGTTCGCAATGCGGTGCCGAAATCGAGCCGGGCTTCAGCTTTTGTCCGCGTTGCCGCAACCGTCTCCAGCCGGTTTGCCCCCATTGCCAACGCAGCGTAAACCCCGGCGACAAGTTCTGCCCATACTGCGGCGGGGACGTGGAGTCGAATCCTGGCGTGGCTCCCAATGCGGCGACGAGCCTGTCCTGACAGCGGCTTCGAGAACCTACTCGCCGCCTCTCCTTGTTCTAAGTGGTTCGACTGCGGCTGGCTTGAGGAGTCAGGGTTTTTGCGAATTCCATCTCTGGAAAGCCTTCTGCATCTTTGGATTGGTGAACAGCGCGAGGCAGACGTCGTGCTCGACCGGCCCGTCGACGACACATTTCATGTCCGAACGCTTTTCGACCTCCGCCGCTGGAATTTGAATTTGATGGCCGAACCGCGCCGCGTCCGCGATCGTCGCGCCATACACCACACGGTCCAGACCAGCCCACAGCGAGCAGGCCATACACATCGGGCATGGTTCGCAGGTAGTGTAGAGGGTATAACCCCGCAGCGAATGCGAGCTGAGCTTGTTGCAGGCCAGCCTGATCGTGCGCAACTCGGCGTGACCGCTGGGGTCGTGTTCTTGGCTTACCGCATTGGTGGCGCGCATCAGGCGTTCACCGGTCTTGCTATGTAGGATGTCCGCGCCATACGGCACCGGATTGGGCGTTTCCATCGTTAGCGCGGTGAACGCTGCTAGCGCGCGCATTCGTTCGGCGTCAAGGTTGTTGTTAGATGCCGATCCCGCCTGGCTTTCGGCGCTGCTGCTCGCGCGCGGGACGGCGAGTGCGAGCTGCGCTTCTGAGAATACCGACGCGGTGGCGGCCAGAGAAACAGACCAAAGAAAGCGGCGGCGCGAAGCTGCTGGTAGGATACCTTCCTCAGGATGGCGCATGAAATGCTCCTTTAGCGATTTTGTCCGATAATATTTACCACGGAAATTGCCAGGGTCCCACCAAAGAGGCCGGGAGGAAAAAATGCCTAGCGTCACGTCCGTCATGGCAGAGTTAAAAAGGAAGGGCAGCGAGAAGACGTGCAAAATGTATGCTCGGCATGGGATGGTGACGGAGCGCATGTTCGGCGTGAGTGTCGCGGACCTGAAGGTGATCGCGAGAACGATTAAAGGGCAACAGGCGCTGGCGTGCGAGCTCTATGAAACGGGCAACCTGGACGCAATGTACCTCGCTGGGCTGGTAGCGGCCGGGGCGCAAATGAGCGAGAAAGAGTTGAACCGGTGGGCCGAGGGCGCGGCGAATTTGCAGATGATCTCTGAGTACACGGTGCCCTGGGTGGCCGTCGAGAATCCGAGCGCCCGGGAGCTCGCCACGAAGTGGATCAAATCGAAGAAAGAACATGTTGCATCCGCTGGCTGGTGCACGTATGCCGGGCTGGTCGCCACGAAAACGGACCAGGCATTGGACCTTGCGGAGATCGAGGGACTTCTGGGGACAGTCATGCAGGAAGTGCACGCGGCTCAGAACCGCGTTCGGTACACGATGAATGGATTTGTGATTGCGGTTGGAACTTACGTCAAACCTCTGTTGAAACAGGCCAAGGCGACGGCCCGGCAGATCGGCGCTGTTTCGGTGGACGTGGGCGACACCGCTTGCACCGTGCGTCTCGCCACTGCGCACATCGAGAAGATCGAGGCGTCTGGCCGGGTTGGGCAAAAGCGAAAGACGATCCGATGTTAGCTCCCAGACGCCCTCGGCCCGGCTAACTCCCGATGCAGCTTCAATCCTCCCATTCCGCGGAGTTCCCCTGCTACAATCCCCGGAATGCGTGCCGTCGATCTGATCCGCAAGAAGCGCAATGCCGAAGAGCTCACGACTGAAGAGATCGCCTTCCTGATTACCGGCGCTACTCGCGACACGATTCCCGATTACCAGATGGCCGCGTGGCTGATGGCCGTCCTGTGGCGTGGTATGACTCGCGCCGAACTTACCGCGCTGACCGAATCGATGTTGGATTCCGGCGAGCGCCTGGATTTTTCGCACCTGCCCGCGGCCAAGGTGGATAAGCATTCCACCGGCGGGGTGGGCGACAAGACTTCACTGGTGATCGCGCCGATCGTTGCCGCGGCGGGGCTGTACGTCCCGATGATCAGCGGACGCGGCCTGGGCCACACCGGCGGCACGCTGGACAAACTCGAATCCATTCCCGGTTTCAACGTGAACCTCTCACTTACCGAGTTCGACCGCGTTTTGCAGGAGTGCCGGTGCGGCTTGATCGGCCAAACGCCGCAGATCGCTCCGGCGGACAAAAAGCTCTACGCTCTGCGCGACGTGACCGCGACGGTGGAGAGCCCCTATTTGATTTGCGCGTCCATCATGAGCAAGAAAATGGCCGAAGGCATCGGCGCGCTGGTGCTGGACGTGAAAACCGGCGATGGCGCGTTCATGAAAGAACAAAAAGACGCGGTGTACCTGGCGGAGTTGATGGTGGAGACCGGCACGCGGATGGGCAAGAAAGTGGTGGCGCTGATCACCGACATGAGCCAGCCGCTAGGGCGAAAAATCGGCAACGCGCTGGAAGTGGAAGAGTGTATCGAGGTGCTCCATGGCGGCGGCCCACAGGATTTGATCGACTTGTGCATCGAGCTTTCCGCGTGGATGCTGTTGCTCGGCTCGCGCTCGGCCAACTTGCCCGAAGGCCGCAGCCTGGCCCGGGAAATGATTTCCTCCGGCCTCGCCCGTGATACATTTCGCCAGATCGTTCGGCTGCAAGGCGGCGATGCCGGCGTGATTGACGACGTGGGGCGCCTACCGCGCGCCGCGCATACCCGGCAGATCCACACGCCGCGCGACGGATTCGTTTCCGCGATCTGCTGCGAAAATGTAGGCGTAGCGGGAATGGTCCTTGGCGGCGGCCGGGAAAAGAAAGAAGACGGCGTGGACCCCGCGGTGGGGATTGTGTTGGAGAAAAAGGCGGGGGACGCGGTGCGCGCTGGCGAAGCACTGTGCACCGTCCACTACAATTCGGACTTGCGTTTGGAAGAGGCGTGCGAGTTGCTGGAAGAGAGCTTCCGCATCGCTCCCAAAGCGCCGCCGCCGGTGCCGTTGGTACACCGGGTAATCGGCGCGGAGTGAAAGTCGGGCCCTGAACGAAACTACTATCGCGCCGCGCGCAATTTTGTCTTCGAGGAATTGCGGGCTGCACTCGCAGAAAAAAAGGAGACCCTATATCGTGCACCGACTGACTGGGCTGCTGGGCATGGCAACGATCATGGGCTTGGCTTTCATTTTCTCCACCAATCGGCGTGCCATTCGCCCGAAAACGGTTGCGTGGGGAGTGGTGCTACAGATCACTTTCGCGTTCCTGGTGCTGCGATGGGAATACGGCCGGCTGCTTTTTCAAAAGGCCGGCGCTGGGGTGAATTGGCTGCTGGATTTCGCGTTCTACGGGTCGGAATTTGTTTTCGGAGCCCTGGGCAAGAAGGGCTCGGCCATGGGGTTTAGCGTCGCCTTCCAGGTGCTGCCGACGATCATCTTTATCGCCGCGCTGTTTGCGCTGCTCTACCACTGGGGCGTGATGCAGGTCATCATCAAGCTTGCCGCGCGCATCATGACCTATACCATGGGCACCAGCGGCGCCGAATCGCTCAACGTCGCCGCCAGCATTTTCATGGGGCAGACTGAAGCGCCGCTCACCATCCGTCCATTTCTCGATAACCTTACCCGCTCGGAATTGATGACCGTGATGACCAGCGGCATGGCGCATGTTTCCGGCGGAATCATGGCCGCTTACATTCTTTACGGCATCGAAGCGAAGCATTTGCTAGCCGCGGTGATCATGACTGCGCCCGGCACCATCCTGCTTTCGAAAATGCTGGTGCCGGAGACGGAAGTGCCGCTCACCAGCGGCAAGGTAGTGATCGCACACACTGAGAGGGAAGCGAACTCGCTGGGCGCGATTTCCCGCGGGACGTCGGACGGATTGAACCTGGCGCTGAATGTGGGAGCCATGTTGATTTCGTTTATTGCCCTGATTTATTTGGTCGACGGCATTTTTGGCGCCGCGCACAACTGGCTGGGCTATCACCACATCTGGTTTCCCACCAGCCTGGAACAGGTGCTGGGCTGGCTCTTCGCGCCGGTAGCGTGGCTGATTGGAATTCCCTGGCGTGATTGCTTGCAGATCGGCAATTTGCTGGGATTGCGTATGGTCACCAATGAATTGATCGCCTTCCAGCGGCTGGGTCCGATGAAAGATGCGCTCGATCCGCGTTCGTTTACGATTGCTACTTTCGCGTTGTGCGGGTTTGCGAATCTGAGCTCGATCGGGATTCAAATTGGTGGGATCGGCGCGTTGGCGCCGAACCGCAAGGCCGACCTGGCGCGGCTAGGCATCCGCGCGATGTTGTGTGGCACCATGGCCAATCTTATGTCCGCTTCCATCGTGGGTGTGTTTCTACGATGAGCGCGTCCGGCAAAAGCTCGACGGCTAGCGCCTTCGCCCAAGCCGAACGCGCCGCTAAATTCATTCTGGCCAAAACCAAGCTGCGCCCGCGTGTGGCCATCGTTCTGGGATCGGGCCTGGGCGCGTTTGCCGACGGACTATCGAAGGCAATCGCGATCCCTTACGCAAAGATTCCGCACTTCCCTCGATCCACGGCCATCGGACACAAGGGACAAATGGTGATTGGATTTGCCGGGAACATCCCGGTCGCGGTGATGCAGGGCCGCGTGCATTTCTATGAAGGCTATCCGCTGTCTCAAGTCACGTTTCCGATGCGAGTGCTGGGGCGGATGGGAATCCGGTCGGCAATCCTCACCAACGCCGCTGGTGGCATCAACACCAAGTATTCTCAGGGTGCGCTGGTGGCGATGAGCGACCACATCAACCTCCAAGGCTCCAATCCTTTAATCGGTCCGAACGACGACCGATTCGGCCCGCGCTTTTCCGACATGAGCCACGCATACCATAAGCCTTACCGGGAAATCGCCATCGCCGAAGCGCGCCACTTGGGTTTCGAATTGGCCGAAGGCGTGTACGCCGCGCTCACCGGCCCGAGTTTTGAGACGCCTGCGGAAATCCGCTATCTGCGCGCCATTGGCGCCGATCTCGTGGGTATGTCTACCGCGCCGGAAGTGATCGTTGCCCGGCACATGGGAATTCGCGTGCTGGGAATATCATGCGTGACGAACATGGCGGCGGGCATCCTCGATCAAGAGCTCAATCACCAAGAGGTTTTGGAAACTGGAGAACGCGTCAAAGGGCAGTTCATGTCGCTGCTGCAGGCGGTGCTGCCCGCGATTGCGGAAGACGCTGGACGTCCGAAAGGGAAGTAGGTCCCCACAATGAGCGAAGAATCGAAGTGGATTGAAGCAGCCAAGGTGGCGCGGGAATTTGCGCACGCCCCGTTTTCCAATTTCAAGGTGGGTGCGGCGCTGCACGCCAGGTCCGGGAGAATTTTTACCGGCTGCAACGTGGAAAACGCCAGCTACGGGCTCACCATTTGCGCCGAGCGCACCGCCATCGTCAAGGCCATCTCGGAAGGCGAGAAGGAATTTGACGCGATTACCGTGGTCACCGACACCGAAAAGTTGACGCCGCCCTGCGGGGCCTGCCGCCAGTTCATTTGGGAATTCTGCGGAGACATTCCGGTGATCATGGCGAACCTCAAAGGCGAAGTGAGGCGCGATCGCAGCGGCGCGCTTTTGCCCTACGCTTTCGATTCATCATTTCTTTAGAGCATCAGCATTTGCACCTGTCTGCGGCGATCCCGCACCCATTTTGAACACCGGAGGAACTACCTCGTGAAGCGCTTGATCCCAATTGTCGCAGTTTTGTTTTTTGGCGTGGCCTTGTCATCGTTCGCACATCCTCCCGCGGACAGCGTCGATCTGATCGTTTCCGGCGGCACCGTAGTCACCATGGATGCCGCCGGGCGGGTGATCGAAGACGGGGCCGTCGCGGTGAAAGGCGACATTATCGTTGCCGCCGGTCCGCGTGCGGAAATCGAAACCCGCTACCATGCCGCGAAGACGATCGACGCTCACGGAACCATCGTGATGCCCGGCCTAATTAACGCGCACGCCCACGCCGCGATGAGCCTGTTTCGCGGTCTGGCGGACGATTTGGAGTTGAACGACTGGCTACATAAATATATCTTCCCGGCGGAAGCCAAGAACGTCACCGAAGATTTCGTCGTCTGGGGCACGCGCCTCAATATGCTGGAAATGCTGCAAGGCGGGATCACCACTTACGCCGACATGTACTACTTCGAGGACGCGGTGGCGCGAGTCACCAAGGAAGCCGGGATGCGCGGCGTGTTGGGCGAGACGATCATCGATTTTCCCGCTCCGGACAACAAAACCCTCGACGCAGGCATTCCGCTACACCCAGGATTTTCTGGACCACTGGAAAAACGATCCGCTGATTGTCCCGGCCGTTGCTCCGCATTCGATCTACACTTGCTCGGAAAAAACGCTCCAGGATTCCGCGGCGCTGGCCCGCCGCAATGGCGCCCCGATTCTGATCCATATCGCCGAAGCGCCATTTGAAATGGAACAGAGCCGCGCGAAACACGGGCTTACCCCGGTGGCCTATCTCGGGAGTATCGGTGTGCTGGGGCCCGACGTCCTTGGCGCGCACTGTATTTATGTGACCGCGGCGGACATCACCACGCTCGCGCACTACGGCGTGGGCTGCTCGAATAACCCTTCCAGCAACATGAAAACCGCCGCGGGAGTTTCCCCGGTGATGGACATGCTGGCCGGTGGAGTTCACGTAGGCTTGGCCACCGACGGCGCCGCCAGCAACAACAATCAGGACATGTTCGAAGAAATGGACCTGGCGCCGAAAATGCAGAAGCTCGAGCACATGGATCCCCGCGTGCTGCCGGCGAAACAAGTGGTGGAAATGGCGACGATCGAGGGAGCGCGCGCGATCCACCAGGAAAAGAAAATAGGATCGCTCGAAGTGGGCAAGCAGGCCGATCTAATCGTGGTGGATACTGGGAACGCGCATTCCACGCCGATGTACAACGCCTATTCGGCAATCGTCTACGCGCTTAAAGCGTCGGACGTGCGTACCGTGCTCATCGCCGGAAAGCCGGTGATGGAGGACCGCAAAATGCTGACCCTCGATCAAAATGCCATTCTAGCCAAGGCCCGAGAGTACGCGCCCAAGGTGGCCGCGTCCGTCAAGCCTTTGGCGCAGTGATCGAGAGCTAAGCGATTGCCGGATAAACGCGGCGTCACCGGGCGAACGGCCATCTTGATTAGGCCGGGCGAGTGTTTCGCTGGCGGTACATTTTGAGCGCGGTGTTGCGCAGGACTTCCGGGATGTTTTTGTTAGTGGTCAGCATCTTCAGGTCCGTCGAGGTCAGTCGCGGCAATAAGTGCATCGAGACGCTGACCGGGGTCTTCGAGTTGTTGACCAATCCTTTCACAATCGTGTAGTTCTTCATGAACGTCCGCCGCGACGCGATCAGCCGCAGCGCATCGGTCGAAAGTGTGGTCATCGCCGCAAACGATTCCACGTCGCGGTCCACCAGCCGCGGTGATTGCAGTACGGCACGCTGCACCATTTTGTTTGGATCGCGGATCAGCGCGTTGCGTTCTTCGCGCCCGCCCTTCAATGCCAACTGCACTCGTTGCACCACGTTCATCTTAGTGATCCGTTGTAGCAGCGTCTGGCGCTTCT
This sequence comes from uncultured Acidobacteriota bacterium, assembly GCA_963725655.1. Lineage (GTDB taxonomy): Bacteria > Acidobacteriota > Terriglobia > Acidiferrales > UBA7541 > CAVRXT01. Next base: position 1,197,855 of record CAVRYY010000003.1, read on the forward strand.
CGACGTCCGGTTCCGCTGCTTCCAACGCTTCGGCGAGCACCGCGACGTCCACCTCGCCCTTTTCCGTCTCTTGCAGCAGTTCCTTTTGTTCAGGTGTGGCCGCCGGGCATGCCACCAGTGCCCTGGCCAGCTCCACTGTGGTGAGCCGGGACAAATCGTCGAGCACCGCCTGCACGCCCGCTTGGCTGAAGACTGGCGCCAGGCGAATCAATGTTTCGGTGGTGCAGAGCGGACTCTTGGCCAGCGCGTCGGCGACGGCCGGTTTGTCTGCTCGATGCTCGGCGCAATATTGCACCAGGCGAGGGTCGGCGTCCGACCGGGATAGCGCCGCCACCATGGCTGCGTCAGGCTGCGTCTGAATCGCTACCGTGGCGCGTTCCGCAATCGCCGGGCTCGAGTCCGTGGTGAGGATCGCCAGAATCTCCGCATAATCTTCTACGGAGAGACGCGTATCTCCCGCGCACACCGCGAGCTTGTCCTGGCGCGTCGCCGAGCCTGCGCGAATCTCTTTGCGCAGGTCGGTTTGAACTTCGCTTGCTACTGGGGCATACAGTTCGGGGCTAATGGGGCCCTCCCGCGGTCTTTTTCAGGCTGTCTTGGTTCAGCGTAACGTTCCACCGTCCGGTGGACGACACTAGCGGCGGCAGCAAGTGGCCATTCAGCTCCAACCGCACCGCGTCCGGATTTTTGGCAGCGACGTCGAAATGATCGCTGGCCTGGAACGTGCGTGTCTCTCCCGGACTCAAGCTACGCGATACCAGTACGCGCCCGTCGCCATTCACCATCACTTTTGTTTTCTTCGTGACCTCCACCTTGAGCTGCAGAGTTCCGGCGGAGCCTCCGGAATTGGTCCCACCGGCCACTGGATTGGCCACCGGATTCGCGACAGGCACGGTGACGGCCACAGCCGGCGCGGCAGCCGGCACATTGGAAGGCTTATTCGCTACCGGCGGCGGTGCTGGTGCCGGTGGGGATATATTTGCCGGTGCCGATGCTGACGCCACCGTCGTCGGTGTCGCAGCCGCCGGCATCGTTGCAGGTGCGGCAGCCGGAGCGTCCGCGGCCGATGTTAGCGCGGAATCCGGCGCAGGCACCTCCGCCATCGGCAATGGCTCCGCAGCCGAGGCATGCGTCGACCTGGATTTCAGCCAGTTGGCCACTCGTGGCCGCAACATGTGTACGCTAACGCCCAGCAGCACAAGAATAACCACGCAGCCGCCCACAAACAGGTACAGCGGCGTAAGGTCCCTCGGGGGCGGTTCTTCGGCTTTTGCCGGCGGTGCCGCGGCTTCCAGCGCCGGACGCGATGCCAGCTCGTAATCCGCCAGCAAGTCGTCTTCGCCCAATCCTAGAAATTGTGCAATCGCGCGGACGTATCCGCGGTTAAACACCCTGCCCGGCAGCAATTCCCACTGTTCCGTTTCGATCGCCTCGAGATATCGGGGAGGAATGCGCGTGGCCACCGAAAGCTCTTCCATCGACACGCCACGCATCTCGCGTTCGCGCCTCAAACGGTCGCCAAAGACAGTCTCTTGCAGCTGGACCGGCATCATTAAAAATATAGGCGGGCGGATGGAGGGAGTCAATTGAGTGTATTCAGGTCATAACCAGATCATTACCCCACTAGGATACTGAAACGGCGGCCCTTGCAAGTGTTTGTATCGTTGGCGTTTCCGGCAAGTCCAGGCACGGCAGTGGTTGAAGGGGGTTATCGGGTCAATTATAATTCAAGGGCGTTCTTTGAGCCCTGGAAGCGGTCTCCAAGCCCAGGTAAGGTCCCCGAGGTCACATGCACGACGTGGCTGAACCCAAGCAGTTTGAGGGCATTGATCGCCGGCGCAAGAACCCCGCCTTGGCGGACGAGCCCCACGAAATCAGCGAACTCTCGGTCTTTCATGAATTGGGAAAGGCCCTCACCTCATCCCTGCAACTCGATCAAGTCCTCCACACCATCATGGAGAAAATTGAAGAGGTGTTGCACCCAGACACCTGGTCCCTGCTGTTGATGGATTTCGAACGCAAAGACCTCTATTTCGAGATCGCCACCGGCCAGGGCGCCGAAGCGCTGAAGGAAGTCCGCATTCCTCTGGGCAAGGGAATCGCCGGCTGGGTGGCGCAAAGCGGCGAAGCGATCGTCGTCCCCGATACCTCCAAAGACTCGCGGTTTTTCCCGCAGATGGACGAAAAGACGAAAATGGAGACGCGCTCCATCGTCGCGGTTCCAGTGCGGGTGCGCGAGCAGTGCCTTGGCGTCATCGAGCTGCTCAACTGCGTTGGCGAAGAGGGCTTCAGCGCGCGCGATTTGGCGCTGCTCGAGGCGCTGGCGGACTATGCCGCGATCGCCCTGGAAAATGCGCGCCACGTGAATCGCATTCACGAGCTAACCATCACCGATGATTGCACCACCCTTTACAACGCCCGCCATCTGAACTACATGCTGGATACCGAGATCTACCGTTCGCAGCGCTATTCTTTCGAATTTTCGCTGATTTTCATCGATCTGGACCACTTTAAGAGCGTCAACGATACCCACGGGCACCTGGTTGGTTCAAAGCTGCTCGCCGAAATCGGCAACCTGATTAAGGACGGCCTGCGCCAAAGCGACATGGCCTTCCGCTACGGCGGAGACGAATTCGTCATTCTGCTCCCGCAAACCGCCAAGGAAAATGCCTGCCTGGTGGCGCGCCGGCTGCACCGCCAGATCAAAGAGGAGTACTGGCTGAAGGATGAAAAGCTCAACATTCGCATCACCTCCAGCGTCGGCGTCGCCTCCTACCCCGCCGATTCCAAAATCAAGGCCGATCTACTGCACCTCGCCGACGAAGCCATGTACTCGGTGAAGAATTCCACCCGCGACAGCGTCTCCGCGGTCACCGGCGTAGTCCCGCAGAAGTAGCATTCCCGAGCCCTTCCCACTCGCATCCTCCGGCACTTGCACGCCCTGCGAACTCCTGACAAAGTGTCATGACAAATACCTAACGACCCAGAGTCTTTGCCCGCCGCTCCACTGAACGGTGCGCAGGAAGGATCGTAGATGACCGCTGAACTGCTGCTGCCTGGCATCGAAGAGCGCTCTGCCCTCTGGGCGGAACTCGTTGCCCAAGCCGAGTCTTATCTCCAGAACGTGGAGTCGCTCCCCGTCGCACCCACTCTCGACCAAGCCGGCCTGCACAAGATTCTCGATACCTTTTCATTCGATGAACCAGGGTCGCGCATCGATGTCCTCCGCCGCCTCACCGCCGAGTTGAAGCAGCAACAGGTTCACACCCCCCATCCCTGTTACTTCGGTCTATTCAATCCAGCTCCCTCCTTTATGGCAATTCTTGGCGACTGTGTTACCGCCACGCTGAATCCACAGCTTGCCGCATGGAGTCATAGCCCGCTCGCCGTCGAAACCGAGCGCCGATTGGTCCGCGCATTCGCGGGAAAATTCGGATTCTCTCAAGAACACGCCGATGGGTGCCTCACCATCGGCGGCGCGGAAGCTAACCTAACGGCTCTGCTATGTGCCCTGACGGAACGATGGCCGGGGGTCCTTGACGACGGCGTGCAATCTATTCCCGCCAAGCCCGCCTTTTACGCCTCAGCCGAGAGCCATCACTCTTTTTTGAAAGCAGCCCGGACCGTGGGACTGGGGCGGACCGCCCTCCGAATCGTTCCTGTTACCGACGACCTGCAGATGGACATTGACGCGCTGCACACGATGATCGAGCAGGATCGCGGGCTTGGATACGAACCGTTTCTGGTAATTGGCACCGCAGGGTCAACAAGTGCGGGAGTCGTTGACCCGCTGGTCGCCATTGGTAACGTGGCCCGCGCCAATCGTCTCTGGTTCCACGTCGATGCTGCCTGGGGTGGAGCGGCTGTTCTTGTGCCGGAACTGCGGCCGGTCCTGGCGGGAATCGAGACCGCCGATTCGATTACGTTCGATCCCCACAAGTGGATGTCGATGCCCATGGGGACGGGCATGTTTCTGACGCGGCATAGCGACGTCCTCAGCCGAGTCTTCTCGGTCAGCACTGCGTACATGCCCAAAGAAGCAGAACGCCTCGCCGTCGTCGATCCTTACGTGCACACCCTGCAGTGGTCCAGACGATTCGTAGGTCTCAAATTATTTATGACCCTGGCGACCACTGGATGGGAAGGCTACGCCCGTATCCTCCGCCACCAATCGGAACTGGGAGATCTCTTGCGCGATCGGCTCACCGCGGGCGGCTGGACTATCGTCAACCGCACGAAACTACCCGTCGTGTGCTTCACCCCGTCGAACCGAGAGTGGGATATGGCGATGCATCAACGCGCTAGCGATGCCGTAGCGAAGTCCGGCCGTGCCTGGATTTCAACCGTCCTGCTCGACCACAAAACACCGGCCTTGCGAGCGTGCATTACCAACTACCGAACTGAGCCGGAACACATCGAAACTCTGGTCAAACTTCTCTCCGATGTTCGTTCAGGAAGCAATACGTGAAAGCGCCCATTCTTTACCGAATCTCTTCTGTTCTTCTGCTGTTATTCGCTGCCGGACATACGTTTGGCTTTCGCCAGAACAATCCGGAGTGGGGAGCGGACGCGGTTCTCGGGTTAATGCGCTCCGTTCACTTTGACGCGCAAGGGTTTACCCGCACTTATTGGGACTTCTTCAGCGCGTTTGGTCTTTTTTTCTCGGTGTTTCTCTTGTTCGCGGCGGTAGTAGCGTGGCTGCTGGGCGGACTTCCGGCAGAGAGTTTGACACGGGTGCGAAGCATTGCGTGGGCGCTCGCCATTTGCTTTGTAGCAGTCACCGTGTTGAGTTGGAGATACGCCTTCACCACTCCCATCGTTTTCTCGGCCCTGATCACAGTGTGTTTGATTGCGGCCGCGTGGCTCTCGGCGAAGACCAGCTGAACCTGCATTGGGAAAGCGCCAGGTCCTCCCACCCGTCGATAGCGGGTAAGCGAGCTGATGACTTCCGGGTTACCCGTCAATCGCCCTCGATCACGGGCAAGGTGCCGGGCGTGATGCAGGCAGGTCCCTGGATACCCCCGTTCGAGAAGCGCGCGCGAATCTGGGCTGTCAGACCATTACAGCTTGAACCGGACGGCGCGGGCTGGCGTGGGCTGACAGCTTGGGGTAGCCCATATAGAAAACAAAAGTGGGCTGCCATGTGGGATCCGTGGTGATTTCGTTGAGCAGCGTAGTGCGAGAGGCCGGTCTGCCCTGCGCCCGCTCATGGTCCACCATTTCCACGGCCTCATTACAGGGGCGCGCGGCAAGTCCGCGCGCAGTGGCGAAGAGATGCGCGCGCTGCCAGATTCGGCCTGCCTGCAAGCACTGTTCTTGGGAATATCGGTCGCGCACGGCGATGAATCCGATCAGCGGCGCGCTGAGCACCAGTTTCGAATAGCCATCGGCGGTGTTGCGGGACGCAGCCCAGCGGAGCATCCGCGCGGACATCATCTTGGCAATCGCAGTCGTTATAGGAGGCAAGCCGAATGCATCAACCGTGAGGCCATCGCGGTATTTCTGGACGGAACTCCATTGCGTGCGGATCCAACGTTCGCTGCCATGCTGGACATCCGGATCGGAATAGATTTCTGTACTTGCTGCAGAACTAATTTCGGCGATCTTTTTTCGATCAGCTGGGGTGGTGAAAAGGAATAGTTTTACATCCGGATAATCGCCTGGGAGACGCCTGAGGGCGTCTATAAAATCAGGCGAGATCGCCTTGCCGGGATCGTAAGGACCACGATTTGTGTGGCGCCGCGGGATGGCACTGTAGAGCTCGCTTTCTTCGCGTTTCCCAGATGCGAGATTCACGCGGGCCACGAGTTGTGGTTTGGGTTCGGCGGGAATCGGGCCAAGTTTCCCCGGAAGCAGCGCCGCCGCGGCCGAGTATCCGTTGGCGGGAGCGGCCAGCATAAGATTCTCCAGAGCGCAACCCATTCCGATATGCTCTTCGCGCAGATAAGGATCGAGCCCGCCGACGTTCCTCTGGGTGTCGATGTGCAGCTCGATGGAAGAATCACCGATCTTGAAAAGCCAGGGCTGCGTGTTATGGGGGCTAGCGGCCAGAATCGCGGCGCGCACCAGCGCGAGCGGACCATCGTTTTCGGTGTCGCGCCAGTCCTTCCACGGCTCGTAAGCCGGCCCTTCACCGACGCTGAAGGTTCCTTGGTCAAAGGCGCGCCAGACGCCCCCGCCCACGACGGCGACGGTTACAAGTCCTGCGCCTCTTAAAAAGGATCTCCGTCGCACGCGGCGCCTCCACAGACGTTTAGGTGTCGCAGTCTACTGACCTGATACGCTCGGGATTAATGAAAAGTTTCGTTCCGCGCGGTCCTACATCGAAAAGCTTACACCCCCGCTTGCGGCGCAATCCGCGCGGTCCACCTTCCTTCCGGATCGCGAGCTAACCGGAAACTGATCCACTACCCACCCGTCCATCGTCTTGCTTCATGCTACCCGGCGTGCTAGTCTGCGCCAGACTCGGATTCAATTGAGCGGCGGCCGCGCATGCCCGTTTTTCGGTGGCTGCGGCATGAAATTTACGCTCATTCCGAATGGCCCGAAAGCCTGCCGCGTGTTAAGCGCGGACGCAAGCCAGGAAGAGGAAGTGAATGTCTGAGGAAGCTCTGGGAATGATCGAGACCAAGGGTTTGATCGGCTCGATCGAAGCTGCCGATGCCATGGTCAAGTCGGCGAACGTCACATTAGTCGGCAAGGAATACATCGGTTCCGGTTACGTCACCGTCACCGTCCGTGGGGACGTGGGCGCTGTGAAAGCGGCCACCGATGCGGGAGCGGCAGCGGCGCGCCGCGTCGGCGAGCTCATTTCCGTTCATGTGATCCCGCGCCCGCACGAGAATATCGAAGCGATTCTGCCGGGTGCGCGCGAATCGTCGGCGGGCAAGCGCTAAAGCGAGCCGCATTCGCGATGGACGGCGCCGCACTTGGACCGGACGCAGCCATTCCAAAATCGGTCCTTATTGCCGGGGTTGAACGGATTGAGTCTTCGTGACCGCGATTTAATTTCCATCCAGGACGCGCGCGAGAGCGTCGAGCGCGCGGCACAAGCCCAGAAAAAATTTGCGTCGTTTTCTCAAGTGCAGGTGGATGCCGTAGTAGAGGCATGCGCGGAAGCGGCCGCCAGCGCCGCCGAATCACTGGCGCGCCTGGCGGTCGAGGAAACCGGCTACGGCAACGTTCCCGACAAGATTGTGAAGAACCGCCTCGCCGCGGTCGAGGTTTATCGCGCCATTCGCGGTATGAAGACCGTCGGAATCGTCCGCGAAGACTCCGAGCGCGAAATTCTGGAAGTGGCCGAGCCCGTAGGCGTGGTCGCTGCGATCATTCCCTCCACCAATCCCACTTCCACTGCCATTTACAAAACCCTGATCGCCCTGAAATCACGCAATGCCATCGTGCTCAGCCCGCATCCCTCCGCTGCGCGCTGCATCTGCGAAGCCGCCGCGGTGCTGGAACGCGCGGCGCGAAAAGCAGGAGCGCCCGACGGCATTATCGTTTGTCTGCAAAATCCCACCCTGCAGGGAACCCAGGAACTGATGCGCCAGCGCGGTGTGGGCGTGATCCTGGCCACCGGCGGCACCGGCCTGGTTCGCGCCGCCTACAGTTCCGGCAAGCCCGCGTACGGTGTGGGCCCCGGCAACGTTCCGGCGTTTATCGAGCGCACCGCTGACGTGCCCAAAGCGATCGCCGATATTTTCGCGGGCAAGACGTTTGACTACGGCACCATCTGTTCGTCTGAGCAGGCCATTGTGGTCGAGGAGCCCATCAGAGATTTGGCGATCGCCGAATGCACTCGCCAAGGCGCGCACTGGCTCTCCGCCGACGAAATTCGCCGCCTCGGCGCGGTGGTAATCCTTCCGGGCACTTCCGCGCCCAATACGAAAATCGTGGGCCGCCCCGCCACTTTGGTCGCCGAAATCGCCGGTATCAATGTCCCGCCAACCACGCGCGTGCTCATCGCTCGGCTTGAAACCGTCGGCCGCGATGTTCCGCTCTCCGCCGAAAAACTCTCCCCCATTCTCGCCTTTTATTCCGTCCCGGATCTGGCCACCGGCATCGAGCGTTGCCGCCAACTTCTGCAGTTCGGTGGCCTGGGCCACACCGCTTCCATCCATTCGCAGAACGATGCCGCCATCCGCGAATACGGTCTGGCCATGCCTGCGTTCCGTGTGTGCGTGAACACCGCCTCGGTGCACGGCTCGATCGGCTACTCCACGAATCTGTCTCCCGCGATGACTCTCGGCTGTGGCGCCCCCGGAGGCAACATCACCTCCGACAATATCGGCCCACAGCATCTGATGAACATCAAGCGCATTGCCTGGGAGTCTCGCGGCGTCGAACACCGCACCATTCCCGCGGATCAGCGCATGGCCGCTGCTGCGCCGGCCGTTCAAACCGCGCCGGAAAGGGCTTCCGCCGCGAACGCCAGTGCAAATCCTACCGTCATCCCCGATCGCCGCTTGATCGCCAATATCGTCGAGAAAGTTCTTGGCGCCAGGGGAATCCCGCGAGGTGCGGCGGCGTCAGCCAGGCCCACCGGTTCGCCGGCTACCGAAAGGCCCAGCGCCGCGGAGGTGGCGACCTCTGCCGTCAGCGCCATTTTCGACCGCCTATCTCCCAGCCATCCGGCAGCCCCCGCGTCCAACGCGCCGGCTGCGGCAACTGGTGCCAAGGATGCCGCGGCAAATGCCGCCGCATCCACGAGCAGCGGCGCGGGAAAGCCCGCAATCGAAGTTACACCCGCGGCTACGCGCCCGGCCGGACCCGCGCCGGCTCCAGCCCTCAAGGTGCCCGATTTCGTCAGCGAAAACGACGTCCGCATGGCCATCACCCGCAGCGAAAAAATCTTCATCAGCACCCAAACGATCGTCACGCCTTCCGCGCGCGACCTAGCGTCCACCCACGAAGTATTCGTTGAGACCGCCAGCACCCCCAGCGCCCGGCCTCGACCCTTCCGGGATTGATGGATTCGGCAGCCGTGGCTCCCATTCTCGATCCCACTCGCTCGCTCCCGCATCTAACCCCGGGAAGGGAATCGCACCGTGCGCAACGCTGAAGCGGCTCGCTACGCTCGCTGGGCCGCCACCATCTCCATCCTGATCGTCACGCTAACCGCCGGCGTGTACATCCGCCGCGCGTGGCGCGCCTCGCATACCGGCAAAGAAACGCCGGAACCCATTCCAGACTCGGTGCAGCAGCGCTCCGCTGTATTTACCCATTCCAAAGTGGAGATGAACAAAACCATCTACACCATTCGCGCTTCCCAAGCGACCGAATTCAAGGAACAGAACCGCAGCCTGCTGCAGGACGTATGGATCACCATCTACGGCAAAGAGGGCGCCCGCGACGACAACATTCACACCCGCGAATGCAGCTACGAACCCAACACCGGGAACATCCGCTGCCAGGGCGCGGTACAGATCGATTTGGAAAGCGCCGAACAAGCCAAGGAACCCGGCCACCCGCACATGATGCATGTGAAGACCCAGGATTTTTCGTTCGACGAGAAAACCGGAGATGCGCGTTCCGATCAGCCGGTGGAAATTCAGTTTCCCGGCGGAAATGGGCACGGCCGCGGGATCACTTACAACGCGGGCGGCACCGATCTCCGGCTCGAACACGACGTCCAGTTTCAGATGGGCTCGCCCAGCGACCCGAGCGCCCCGGTCACAACTTTTGCCGGCAGCGCGCTGGATTTCCGCCGTGGCGATTCCACCGCGCAATTGTTCGGGCCGGTCCGCGTCACGCAATCCGGACGCGTGCTCACTTCCGGATTGCTCACCTTGCAGCTCGATGCCCAGATGCGCGCGCGCCACGTGCGCGCCTCCGACCACCCCGCGCTGCGTGCCACCGATCCCCAAGGGGATTCCGCGGGCGCAATGGAAGTTTCCTCCGATGCGATGGACGCCGATCTCGATTCCGCCGGCTGGGCGCAGCAAGCCGAATTCTCCGGAAATGTGCGCGCCCACCGCCGCAGTGCCAAAGAAAACGACAATTTCAGCGCCCAGCAAGCGATTCTGGCGATGCAGCCGCGCGACAACCTACTTCGTTCGGTCACCGCCAATGGCGGCGTGCACGTCGATATGCGCAGTGACACCCCCACCGGGCCGCAATCGCGCACCTTGGACACCGCCTCGCTGCGCCTCGATTTTCATTCCACCCCGGGTCCCGATTCCCACAGCCAAATCAGCGCTGCCGAAACCCTGGCGCCCGGCACCATCGATCTGAATTCTACGGGCGACCACACCCAGGTTCACGCTGCGAAATTCAACGCGCACTTCAACGCCGACGGGCAGTTCGATTGGCTCGAGGGGCATTCCGGAGCCGAGATCAATCGCCAGCTCAAATCGGATCCACCGCAAAAAATTACCGCGCGAGACCTGGCCGTTACCTTCGGAAAAGAGGGTGGCTGGTCCAATTTGAAGCTGGATCGCGATGTACATTTCCGCCAGGCGGACCGCACCGCGGAGTGCGATCGCGCCACCATCGCCCGCGTCACCAACATTATCCATCTCGATGGCTCGCCCGCCATGGCCGACGCATCCGCTCGCACCACCGCCGGCGTGATCGAGATCAATCAAGCCACCAACGATATCCACGCGGAGTCCTCGGTATTCACCACCTACCGAAGTTCGACCCCGGACAAAGCGCCCGACATGGGCGCCGGAATCGCACACATCTCTTCCGACTCGCTGGCAGGCAACGGCGCAAGCGGCCATTTACTCTATTCCGGCCACGCCCGTTACTGGCAAGGTGATACGGCGCTCAACGCCGACGTGATTGAAATTACCCGCGCCCAGAATCGCATCGACGCCCGGGGAAGCGTGGTCGCCGCGCTGCCCCAACTGCCCGGACCGAGCCTTCCCGGAACTAGCACCAGCACCAAGCCCACCCGGCCGGTAATCTGGGATGTCCGCGCGCCCGTCTTGCACTTCTGGAATGACACCGGGAAAGGCCTGCTCGAAGGCGGTGTGAACGCCACCTCGACTCAGGGCGCCTTGCACTCCCAGACTCTGGATCTCTTTCTCGCTCCCGCCGTGCAGCCCGACGCTGCCGGCAAAGTCCCCAAAATCACGCCCGCCGCCACCGCCGCCAAGCCTGCTGTCATCGCTCCTCAGGGCCGCCAGCTGGAACGCGCGGTGGCCCAAGGATCAGTAGTGGTGCAGCAAGGCGAACGTCGCGGCATGGCCGATCGGGGCGTATACACTGCGTCCGACGGCAGCTACGTACTCTCCGGTGGCGATCCCACCATCATCGATGCGGCGAGCGACACCACCACACAGGGCCATTCGTTGACCTTCTATGTGGCCAGTGATACGATTTTAATTGACGCCCAAGCTGGTTCAAAAACGTTAACGAAACATAGAGTTGAGAAATGAAGCAGCATGCTGAAACTCCAGGCCTCTGAGCTCACCAAATCGTACCGGGGCCGCAAGGTTGTCGATAACGTCAGTTTGGAGATTCAGCAGGGAGAAGTAGTTGGTCTGCTCGGACCGAACGGCGCAGGCAAGACCACAACGTTCTATATTCTGGTCGGGCTCGCCCGTCCGGACTTCGGCCGCGTCCTCTTGGATGGGGATGACATTACCGACCTCCCGATGTACCTGCGGGCCCGCAGCGGCATCAGCTACCTTCCACAAGAGCCTTCGGTTTTTCGCAAATTAACGGTTGAAGAGAACCTGCTCGCGATTCTGGAGACCCTGCCCCTGACGTCGGAGCAGCGCCGTGACCGGGTGGAAGAGTTGTTGGCGCAGATGGGCCTGGAGGGCGTCCGCGCCAGCCGGGCCTACGTATTGTCGGGCGGTGAGCGCCGGCGTCTGGAAATCGCCCGATCATTGGTGTTGTTGCCGTCGTTTGTGCTGCTGGACGAGCCCTTCTCGGGGATCGACCCCCTCACGGTGGTCGATTTACAAAAGATTATTGCTAGTCTGTCCGCAGCGGGTATCGGAGTACTAGTGACCGATCACAACGTACGTGAAACACTAGCAGTGACCAATCGGGCCTATATCATCAACGGAGGCAAGATCTTCCGGGCCGGCACTCCGGCCGATCTTTCGAGCGATCCGGAGGTACGGCGCGTGTATCTGGGCCAAGGGTTCCGGCTGAACTGATTGGCTGTTATGGTCGAATAGTACCTGTGAATCGCCTATGAACTGGTTAGCGCCCAAACTTAACCTTCGCGTCGCCCAGAAGCAGATCCTTACCCCGGGCCTGGTCCAGATGGTCAGCGTCCTGGCGCTGAATCGGCTGGAGCTGCGCGAAATGATTAACCAGGAAATCATGGCCAACCCGGTCTTGGAAGAGCTGGGCGATGACGGTGTAGTCAGCGAGAATTACACCGACGAAAATTTCGTCAAGAACGAGACGGAAAAGGTCCCCGAAGGCGCCGGCGCCAACCCCTTTGACGAATTTGATTTCGGTTCCTTCTTCGGCAGATACCTCGATACCGGTACCGGCACCAAGGGCGGCGAACATGAAGACGTCGAACGCCCTTCCTTTGAAAAGTTCCTCTCGTCCGGCGCCAGCCTTTCCGATCACCTGAAATGGCAGATCAGCGTCGCCATTTGCAGTGAGACCGTCCGCGAAATCGCCGAAGACATCGTCGGAAATCTCGACGAGAACGGCTACCTTGCAGCCACCGTCGCCGAAATTGCCGCCGCCAGCAACTACTCCTCCGAAGACATGGAAGAAGCGCTCACCATGGTGCAGGAATTTGACCCCCCTGGGGTCGGTGCGCGCGATCTCTCGGAATGCTTGCTGCTGCAGCTCAAGGTGGTGGATCCGCAAAACACCCTGGCTCAGCAAGTCGTCGCCGAGCACTTGAAACTTCTGCAAAACAATCAGCTCAAGGAAATTGCCCGCGCTCTCAATCGCCCGGTGGAGCTGGTTAAGCGCGCGGTGGACGTTATCAAGCGCCTCGATCCCAAGCCCGGCCTGCGCTACAACAAAACCGAGCCGCGCCTGGTCGAGCCCGATATTCAATTCCGCAAGGTTGACGGCGAGTGGCAAGTGATCATGAACGACGACGATTTGCCGCAGCTCCGCCTGAATCCCACCTATCGCCGCTTGCTGGCCCGCGATGCCGCCGACCGCGAAGTGCGCAATTACGTGAAAGAGCGCTTCAGCGCGGCCATCCAGCTGATGAAAAATATCGAGCAGCGCAAACACACCATCGTTCGCGTGTGCCATTCCATTCTTCGCAGGCAACAGGATTTTCTGGACTTCGGCGTCGATCAACTCAAGCCGATGATGATCAAGGAAGTGGCGGAAGAAGTGGGCGTGCATCCCTCCACCGTCAGCCGCGCGGTGGCTAACAAGTATTGCCACACCCCCCAAGGCGTCTTCGAGCTGCGTTACTTTTTCTCCGAATCGGTCAACGGGCCCTCCGGCAACGAAATGTCTCTGCTCTCCCTCAAACGCCGGGTGAAGAAAATGATCGAAGACGAAGACACCAACCACCCGCTCACCGACGAACAGATCACCCAGAAGCTTTCCGACGAAGGCATCCGCGTCACCCGCCGCACCGTGGCCAAATATCGCGAAGACCTTCGCATTCCCAGCACCCATCGGCGCCGGGTGAAGGCTTAATCGGCAGGGTCTGTGAAACGACGAACCCCACCTGGTCGCCCCACCCGCCAATTGGTGATCCTCACTGGCCTGGCCGGTTCCGGCAAAGGTTCGGTCCTAAAAACTTTCGAAGACTTGGGTTTCTACTGCGTCGACAATTTGCCGGTTGGCTTCATTCCCACTTTTGCCGAACTCTACCTCCAAGGCAGCAGCGAAATCGATCGCGCTGCGCTCCTGGTGGATGCTCGCGAAGGCGAAGAGCTGGCCAAGTTCCCGGAAATCTACCGCAAGCTGCGCAACGAACTTACCGTCTCTTTGGTTTTTATCGAGGCCAGCGACGACGCGCTGATGCGTCGCTTCAGCGAAACTCGCCGCCCCCACCCCATGGGCCGCGACCTCACCGTGCGGCAGGGAATTGCCCAGGAACGCCGTCGCCTCGCCCCCATCCGGCGCATGGCCGACCTGGTGATCGACACCACTAAGTTTAACGTCCATGAATTACGCCAACACATCACCAGTCAATTCCAGAATCCCGGCCGGCGCCCGCTGCTTGTCTCGGTGGTCAGCTTTGGTTATCGCTACGGCATTCCGCCCGACGCCGACTTGGTCTTCGACGTTCGCTTTCTTCCCAATCCCCATTTCGTCGCCAAGCTTCGCCCGCTCAGCGGAAAAGACCAGCGCGTGGCCCGCTACATTCGTTCCTTCCCGCAGACCGGCGAATTTCTGCGCCGCCTGGAAAGCATGCTCGCCTACCTCATTCCCCACTACATCCGGGAAGGTAAAAGTTATCTGACCATCGCCATCGGCTGCACCGGCGGCCGCCACCGCTCGGTGATGCTGGCCGAGGAAATTCGCCGCGGCCTGCACAAGCGCAAATACGAAGCCAAGACGGTTCATCGCGATATCGATAAGTCCACGACTTGACTTTCGCGGACCAGCCCTCTAGCGTGAGATTCCTCTCGCCGCCGTCTGGTGCGGTGTGCAGTTACAGGATGGGCTCTTCGACCTACGGTTCGAGGGCCTAACGGTTCGGCGGTCATCGGGACGGAGTCTTTTGGAACCGAAGAAAATCACGGAACTCAGGCGGCTGCTGGGCTACATGTCGTTGTACCGCCTCCGATTCATCGCTGGCGCAGTTCTGTTGGCGCTCCTGGGCCTTTCCGAGGGCTTGGTGGCGTTGATGTTCGTCCCCGCAATCAATGACGTCCTGAACCCCGCCAGCACCAATCAAAAGCTCGCCCTGGTCACTCTGCCGCACGGCCGCACCATCTATTTGAATTCCTTCTTCCCGCACAGCATCCACCACGTCTGGACGGTTTTTTCCATTTCCCTGGTCGTCCTGTTTGTATTCAAGGCCCTCGCCGAATTTATGGGCACTACCTTCATCCAGTACGTGGGCCATTCCGCGGTCATGGACATGCGCAATCAGGTCTACAGCCGGCTGATCCAGCAGCCCATGGGTTTTTTTCAGAACAATCCCGTGGGCCGGGTGATGTCCGCGGTGATTAACGACATCGAGCAGATGCGCAGCGCGTTTTCCGAATATCTCGCCGATTTTTTCCGCCAGGTCTTCACTTTCGTCGCGCTGGTCTCGGTCCTGCTCTATTTGAACTGGAAGCTCGCGCTGGGCTCTGCCGTTTTCATTCCCCTGGTCATCTATCCGATCGGAAAACTCGGCAAGAAAATTCGCCGCTCCACCGAACGCAGCCGCGCCCGCCTCGCCGACCTCAGCCAGATCCTGCAGGAAACCATCAGTGGCAATCGCGTGGTGAAAGCCTTCGGCATGGAAGGCTTCGAGATCAAAAAGTTTCGCGAAGCCGCCCGCAATCTCCGCCGCGAAAATATGCGTTGGGTGCGCGCCTATGCCGCCACCTCGCCGCTCATGGATATCCTCTCTGCGGTGGTTTTCTCGCTGCTCCTGCTCTACGCCCGCGATTCCATCAAGCACCGCCTCATGGACCTTGGCGAGTTCGTCGCCTTTATGTACGCGCTGCTCCGCGCCTATGAGCCGATCAAGCGCCTCGGCGGTATCTATCAACTATTCCAGCAGGCCCTGGGCACCGCCACCCAGGTCTTCGCATTTCTCGTGCTGAACGAAGAGATCAGCGAAGCTCCGGGCGCCGCCGTGCTGCCCGGATTTTCCCGCGACGTCGAGCTCGACAACGTCGGCTTCGCCTACGACACCGGCTCACCCATCCTGCGCGGCGTCACCGTCAGCGTTCCGGCCGGCGCGGTGGTCGCCATCGTCGGTTCCAGCGGCGCCGGCAAGACCACCCTGGTCAATCTTCTCCCCCGATTTCACTCCGCCGTTTCCGGCACCGTGCGCATCGACGGCCACGACGTCCGCGACGTCACCCTGCGCTCCCTCCGCGAACAAATGGCCATCGTCACCCAGGAAACCATCCTCTTCAACGACACCGTCTGGAACAATCTCTGCTACGGCCGCCCCGACCTGCCCGAAGCCCGCGTGGTCGCCGCTTCCAAGGCCGCGCTGGCCCACGATTTCATCACTCAGCTTCCCAAGGGCTATCAGACCCAAATCGGCGACCGCGGCCAGCGCCTCTCCGGCGGCCAGCGCCAACGCCTCGCCATTGCTCGCGCGCTGCTCAAAGATGCTCCCATTTTAATTCTCGACGAAGCCACCTCCGAGCTCGACTCCGAATCCGAAATGCTCGTCCAGAAGGCTCTGAACAACCTCATGGAGGGCCGCACCGTCTTCGTCATCGCCCACCGCCTCTCCACCATTCGCCGCGCCGATTTGATTCTCGTCCTGGAAGACGGCACAATTCGTGAGCGGGGCACGCATACCGAACTCCTGTCCCGCGGGGGAATTTATTCGCGCCTATACACCATGCAATTTCAAGACGATGAGCCCGCCACGCATTCCGCGCCGGGCCCGGGGGTAGCATGAAAGCAGCCACCGCCGCATCGCCTCACGTGCTGCGCTCGATGACCGGCTTTGCACAGTCTCGCGTCGAGACTCCCGTCTGGAATTTGCGTGTAACCCTGCGCACCGTCAACCACCGCTTCCTCGATCTGCACATTCACTTGCCCGATGGTTTCGATGCACTCGAGCCTGACGTCCGCCGCATCATTCGCGAGCGCGTGCGCCGCGGCCATGTGGACGTTAAGCTCTACTGCGAGCCCGCTGGCCCGGCCGCCGTGGGCATCCACCGCGAAGTGGCCGCCGAATATCTGAAAGCAGCGGAATCCTTGCGCCAGCAATTCAAGATGCAAGCCGAACCGGACATCGCCGCGATTCTGCGCTTGCCCGGTGTGATCGCGGCGCCGGTGGTCTCCGTCGAAGAGGGCTTCGAAGCGGTCACCGCGCTGGTCACCCAGTGTTTGCACGAGGCGCTCGACCGCCTCAACGATATGCGCGAATCCGAAGGCCGCCACCTGGCCGAGGAACTCTCCCAGGGTCTCCAGAAAATCGCCCGCGTCAGCGAAGAGATTGAGCCCCTCGCCGCTCTGGCCCGCCCCGCCTACGCCCGGCGCCTCGAGTCGCGCATGCGCGAATTATTGGGCGACGTCAGCATCGATCCCGGCCGCCTCGCCCAGGAAGCCGCCATCCAGGCCGAGCGCGGAGACACCGCCGAGGAACTCGCCCGCCTGCGCAGCCACGTCAAACAATTCGGCTCGCTCCTGCTGGGCAGCGGCGAGACCGGCAAAAAACTCGACTTCCTGCTCCAGGAAATGCAGCGCGAAGCCAATACCCTGCTCTCCAAGACTCCCGGAAACGAAGAGGGCGGCATCGAGATCACCCAGCTGGCGCTCGAAGTGAAATCCGAGATTGAAAAATTGCGCGAACAGGTGCAAAACATCGAATGACCCTGCCCGGCAAAAATCGTCCCATGGTCCTGATCGTTTCCGGCCCGTCCGGCTCCGGAAAATCCACCCTGGTGGAAAAGCTCCTGGAGCTCCCGGACACCATGCTATCGGTTTCGTGTACAACCCGCCCGCCGCGTAGGACGGAAATCAACGGCAAGTGGTACAATTTCGTCACTGAACCGGACTTTGAGAAAATGATCGAGCGCGGCGAATTTCTGGAATACGCGCAGGTCTTCGGCAAGCACTGGTACGGCACGCCCAAGAGTTCGGTTGACGTAGCCGATTCGACCGGAAAAGACTTGGTCCTGGAGATTGACGTCCAGGGCGCCGCGCAGGTAAAGATGAAGCTGCCGGGCGCCACCGCCATTCTGATTCTGCCGCCGTCCCGCGAAGTTCTGGAAAAGCGCATTCGGGCCCGCGGTCAGGATTCGAACGAAGAAATCGAGCGCCGCCTGCAGCGCGCCCGTCAGGAACTCGAGCAGTACCGGGGTTATGACTACATCGTCGTCAACGACGATCTGGCGCGGGCCGGGCGCGACGTTCAAGCCATCGCCATCGGAGCACGATGCCAGGTGAATCGGAACCACGCACGAGTGCAAGAGATTTTGAAATCTTTCGGAGGTTGAAGCGAAGATGACTGTCCTCAGAGAAACGCCGGAGAGTCAATTTGCTTACGTCGTCGTTGTGGCGCGCCGCGCCAGGCAATTGATGATTGGCGGACGTCCGCTGGTCGATAATCCCCGCGCCCGCAAGAACACGCGCATCGCGGAAGAAGAACTGCAGCAGGGTCTGCTCGAATACGAACTGCCGCACAGCTTCGATTCGCTCGAAGAAAAAGAAGCGAAGAAAAAGAAGAGCTGAGCCCGGCCCCGAGCCGGCTTTCTCTGCTCGCTCGTCGAGGGCTCGCATACCGTCATGAGAGTTGCGCTGGGAGTCACCGGAGGCGTCGCCGCTTACAAGGCTGCTGAGCTCGTGCGCCGCCTGCAACAGGAAAAATTGGACGTGCAGGTGGTCATGACTCGCACCGCCTGCGAATTCATCACTCCGCTCACCTTCGCCGCACTCACCGGTCAAAAAGTAATCACCAGCATGTTCGGCGCCGAAGCCGCGGCTTCCGCCCCCAACGTAGAAAGCGCCATCGAGCACATCGCCGTCGCCCAGCGCATCGACCTCCTGCTGATCGCTCCAGCCACCGCCGATATTCTCGCCAAGCTCGCGCACGGCATCGCCGACGATTTCCTCACCACTCTCTATCTGGCCACCAAAGCCCCGCTTATCGTCGCTCCCGCCATGAACGTGAATATGTGGGAGCATCCGGCTACCCAGCAGAACCTCGCCACTCTCCGCGCCCGTGGCGTCCGCGTGGTCGATCCCTCCGAAGGTTATCTTGCCTGCGGGATGACCGGCGCGGGCCGCCTGGCGCCCCTGGAAGCCATTGCCGCCGCGGCCTGCGCAGTCCTTGGCCTGAAACACGATTTTGCGAACCAGACCGTGCTGGTCACCGCCGGTCCCACCCAGGAAAGCATCGATCCCGCGCGCTACATTTCCAACCGATCTTCCGGAAAAATGGGCTACGCGCTTGCCGATGCCGCACAGCGCCGCGGCGCACACGTCGTACTGATCAGCGGACCCACTGGCTTGCCCGCGCCCGAAGGTGTGGATTGGGTTCCCGTGCGAACCGCCGCCGAAATGCACGCCGCGGTCCTCGAGCATGCGCCATCTGCCAATATTGTGATTAAGGCTGCCGCCGTCTCCGATTACCGCGTGGCCGAGCCGGCCGCCAACAAGATGAAGCGCGAAGCGGGCCGCGTCACCCTCGAACTCGAGCCCACCGTCGACATCCTGGCCGAGTTGGGTGCCGAACCCGGAGCCCGCGTCTTGATCGGATTCGCCGCGGAGACCGATCGCCTCGCCGAACACGCCCGCGAAAAATTGGTGCGCAAGAGCGCGGACATCATCGTCGCCAACGACATCACCCAGAAAGATGCAGGCTTCGATACCGACACCAATATCGTCACCCTTTTCTTTCGCGACGGCCGCGAAGTCCCGCTCCCCAAAATGAGCAAGTTCGACGTCGCCAATCAAATCCTCGATCGCGCCATCGAGCTTCGGCAGGCCGGCCGTTGATTTTCTCCGAGGCCGTCCGATGAGTTCGCCTATCCGTCCCACGCCGGGCGCTCCGAAATCGATAGATCGGCTGGAAGCTTGGCTGCGCTATGCCAAAGCGCTGGGCATGGATTCCTTCTACGTGGACCGCGCGTTTTCTGCCGCGCCGCCAATCCCGCAAATCGCAGCAGCTCCGGCTTCCGCGCAAATCTCAGCCGTGTCCGCAGTGCCGGAGATACCAGCGACGTCAGGAGCCTCAGCATTGCCGAAAGCACCCGTCACCTCGCCGAAACCAGCCGCCCCAAGTTCCCCCGTCAGAACGCCGGTGTTCAAAGACGCCTCGAAGTTCGCGCCGCCGGCTCCCCCGGTGAGTCCCACGCCGCTGCCCATCGTCACGGCGCCATCTTTTTTTGATACCAGGATCGAAGGCGACGCCCTCGAAGCCATCCGCGCCGATCTCGGCGATTGCACCCGCTGCCGCCTGCACCTCACACGCACCAAAATTGTTTTCGGCACTGGCAATCCCAAAGCGCAATTGATGTTTGTCGGCGAAGGGCCCGGCCGCGATGAAGATTTGTCCGGCGAGCCGTTCGTCGGCCGCGCCGGCAAACTCCTCACCCAAATGATCGAAGCCATGGGCCTGCGCCGCCCCGACGTCTACATCGCCAACGTGGTCAAGTGCCGCCCGCCGGAAAATCGCCAGCCCGAAAAAGATGAGACCGCCACGTGCTCTCCGTTCCTGGTTCGCCAGATCGACGCCATCGCCCCGAAAGTGATCGTCTGCCTGGGCAGCACTGCCGCGCAATATATTCTCGCTACCCCGCAATCCATTTCGCGATTTCGCGGCGAATGGTTCGATTTCCGCGGCTCGCGCGTCCTGGCCACCTATCATCCGGCGTATCTTCTGCGGAATCCCAACGCCAAAGGTGACGTCTGGAAGGATC
Organism: uncultured Acidobacteriota bacterium; assembly: GCA_963725655.1. Classification (GTDB taxonomy): domain Bacteria; phylum Acidobacteriota; class Terriglobia; order Acidiferrales; family UBA7541; genus CAVRXT01. The sequence continues at coordinate 1,218,308 of CAVRYY010000003.1, forward strand.
TCCAGAAAGTGATGGCCGTCCTCGGCCTCGATCCCAAGCCCAAACAGCAATCCGCTGCGGCCCGCTAGTCCAATGTTCTCCCTGTCGCAATCCGCCGGGTTTCGTGGCACAGCCAACCTGGCTGTGTGCTTTGCGAAACCCACGATTCACCCCTCCCAGCATTCAAGGAAAAAAGGATAGCGCGCCCCCGTGGGTCCCTCTCTCGGATTGGCGGCGGCAGTTCTCTGGGGTGTGGCCGATTTCGTTGCCCGTTCCATCGCTCGCCGCATCGGCGCGATCCGCACCACTCTTTACCTCCAAATCGTCGGCTTCCTCCTGCTCTCCATCTTTTTCGAACTCCAGGGCGGATTTCACCGTGTATTTGCCGCCGTGGGTGGTGGCTGGCATCCCTGGGCTTGGGGCGCTCTCGCTGGCGTACTCAATGCGGGCGCGGCGGTGTGCTTCTATTCTTCTCTCGCCAAAGGCAAGCTCTCCATTGTCACCCCCATCTCCGCCAGCTATCCCGCCTTAACTCTGGTCCTCTCGATGCTCAGCGGCGAAAGTGTGCGTTGGGAAAACCTGCTTGGCATCGCCGTCTCGCTCGCCGGCGCAGTCCTCGCGGCCACCACCTTTGATTCCCCGGAGGACCGCTCCAGTCCGCCAGCCAACCCAAGTAGCGCTCATACCCGCCGGACTCATGTCACCTCCGGTGTGGGCTGGGCCGCCTCCGCCGCATGCTGCTTCGGCGTTATGTTCTGGCTCATCGGCTATCACGTCATGCCCGTATTGGGTGGTGTCGCTTCGGTTTGGATCATTCGCCTCTCCACTCTGCTCTCGGTCACCCTGGTTGCGCTGCCCGCGCGTCAATCCATCGCCTTCCCCCGCGGCAGCGTTTGGTGGCTCATCCCCTTGATGTCCGCGTGCGATACCCTCGCGTTCCTGTGCAATAATTTCGGGCTCGCCCGCGGCCCAGTTTCCGTGGTCACCATGCTGGCCTCGCTCTTCAGCGCCGTCACCGTCCTGCTCGCCGGCATTTTCCTTCACGAGCGCCTGCAGCGAAATCAATGGGTAGGCATCGCGCTGATCTTCGCCGGAATTATTCTGATGAATGTTTGAGCCGGGCCCCGTTGGTTGCCTGCGTTCTGCCGCCGGTAGAGTAAAATCCCTTAACCATGCCTTTGTATTGCGATGTCGCGCTCCCGGTCCCGCTGCGCCTGGCGTTTACCTACGCCGTCCCCGAAGCCTTCGCGGACGAGGAACTCATTGGCCGGCGCATCGTCGTGCCGTTTCGCAATCGCGCCATGGTCGGTGTGGGTGTCGCCGTCAGCGGCGAGAAACCGGAGAGCACCCGCCTGAAAGAAATTGTCGAACTGCTCGATCCCGTTCCGGCCCTCGCGCCTCCGCTTCTCGAACTCGGCAAATGGGTCAGCCGCTACTACCTGGCCCCACTCGGCGAAACTCTCCGCTCCATGCTCCCTCCGGAGATCGAAATCCGCTACGACCGCGAATTTTCAATCACCCCGGAAGGTGGCGAATATCTGCTCAAGCTCGCCCAACCTCTGCTCGGCGACCCGAATCAAATCGCGGAATGGGAAGTGCTCAGCCTGCTCAACGCCTCGCCCGTCCCGATTTCGTCGGCGCGTTTGCGCAAAGTTCCGCTCGGTCCGGCGGCCGCGGAAAAACTTCGCCGCCGCGGTTTGCTCGCCGCGCAGGGTGTCAGCCTGCACCGCAAGGTTCGCACCAAGAAAATTGTTGCCTGGAATCCCGTGGCGGAAGCCGCCCCAGCCACCCCCGCGGACGAAAGGGTCCGCGACATCCTCGCCGCCATCCGCGGCCCTATGCCTCTCGCCTTTTTGCTGCAGGAGGCGCACGTCTCCAAAACCGTCGTCCAGCGTCTCGAGAAAAAAGGAATGCTCCTGAGTTGGGAGGAAGCGGTAACCACCGAAGAAGATCGCTGGGACACCGACTTCATCCCGCCCTCTAACGTCCTCAATCCCGAACAGCGCAGCGCGCTCGATGAAGTTCAAAAATGGCTGGCCGCCCGCGAGTTTGTAGCCGGTCTATTGCACGGCGTCACCGGTAGCGGCAAGACCGAGGTCTATCTCGGCGCGGTGGAAGCGGCGATCGCTCAGGGCCGCTCCGCGTTGATTCTGGTTCCGGAGATCGCCCTCACCCTGTGGCTGAGCCGCTTGGTCCGCGCCCGTTTCGGCGCAGGCGTCGCCGTGCTGCACAGCGGGCTGCCCGAAAACGAGCGCGCGAGAGAGTGGTGGCGCGTTCGCCACGGCGACGCCCGGATCGTGGTGGGCACCCGTTCCGCGGTTTTCGCGCCGGTCGAAAATCTCGGTTTGGTAATCGTCGACGAAGAGCAGGAAGCCAGCTACAAGCAGGAAGAAATTCCGCGCTACCACGGACGTGACACTGCGGTGATGCGCGCGCGCCTCGAAGGCGCCGTTGCCCTGTTAGGCTCTGCCACCCCATCGATGGAATCCTATCAAAACGCCCGCTCCGGCAAGTATCGTCTGCTGGAATTGCAGATGCGCGTCGAGAATCGCCCGCTTGCCGCTGTCGAAATCGTCGACCTCCGCTCGGAATTCAAGCGCACCCATCACGCCTCGCCGCTCTCCGATTCGCTGCGCACCGCGATCGCCGCGCGCTTGGAATCCGGCACTCAGGCCATGGTGCTGATCAATCGCCGCGGCTATTCGTGGTCGCAGCTCTGCCGCGGTTGCGGAGCCACCGCGCAGTGCCAGAACTGCAGCATCGCCCTCACTTATCACAAGCGCCGCAACCGCTTGATCTGCCACTACTGCGGCTATTCCATCGTGCCGCCAAAGGAATGCCCGAAATGCCGCGGCGATTATTTATATTTCGTCGGTGACGGCGCGGAGCGCATCGAAGAATATCTCAACGAGCAATTTCCCCACGCTCGTGTCGCGCGCCTCGACCGCGATTCAGTCCGCACCAAGCGCGAATTTCAAAAAGTGTTGGGCGCGTTCGCCAACGGCGAGCTCGATATTCTCGTTGGCACCCAGATGGTCGCCAAAGGCCACGACTTTGAACGGGTCACCCTGGTTGGTGTGGTTTCATCGGACCTCGCCCTGGCCCGCCCCGATTTTCGCGCCGCCGAGCGCGCCTTCCAGCTTTTCACCCAGGTCGCTGGCCGCGCCGGCCGTGGCCGTCTCCCTGGCCAAGTGCTTATCGAAAGCTACTACCCTGAGCACTACGCCATTCAGCTCGCCCTCAAGCAGGATTACTTCTCCTTCTTCGAAAAAGAAGCCCACTTCCGCCGCCTCATGCACTATCCGCCCTTTACCTACCTGGCCAACATCCTGGTGCGCGACAAGAAAATTGAAAACGCCATTCGTTGGTCGCGTGCCATCGGCGCCTACTTCGCTCCGTTTGAATCCAAAGGAATCAAAGTTCTAGGCCCGGCCGCCGCCCCGCTGGCACGCCTGCGCGAAGAGTACCGCTTCCAATTTCTACTAAAAGCCCAGCGCCGCGCCGTCCTGACCGAAGCCCTTTCCGGCTGCCTGGATTTCTGCGCCGAAAAAGAATTGCCCGCCACCGCAGTAATCGTGGACATGGACCCAATGACCCTAAGCTAGCCCATCCCTAAATCACATCCGCACTCTGAAATCCGCAGTCCGTAGCCCCGACAATCGTGTCGGAAAAAATCCCAAACACAATGCCGCCATCGAATCCAAATCCGCGCAAAGCTTATCCCAATACGCCTTCGCTTTTCATTTGTTCGCGCGTCTCGTATTGACACAAACTATTTGCGCCGACCACGAACACGAAATCTGCGGTTTGTATCCGGACAGCCGTGCCGGAAAAAATCCCAAACGCCATACGCCCCAGCCCTTTTCCTCCGAAAAAAATCCAGGCGTCTCGTATTGATACAAAATGATTGTGCGGCCAACACAGGAAATCTAAGGAGCCGGAGAAGATCCGGCTCCTTAGTTCATTGAGGTATGAGTGTTATAAAGTTTCCAGCGATGAATTAAAATCATTCATTGCACTCAGCGTGCCAAAACTTTTCGACCACAACCTCTCTGCAATCTTCAAAAGTATGGTTGCAGTACGATCTAGTAATGGATCGCCGAAAGCACTCGACGTCGGTAGAATTTTCTACACAGAAAAATGTGCGTGTCATGTTGAGACGTAAATCGCCAATCCCACGGCCCCAGAATGCATGCTCGTCATTCGATTCTTTCCAGCGGGAATCTCACATCGAGAAAAATACTTCGAGGAAGACTTCAAGGATTGGTGGTTGGCCACAACGTGAAGCTCAGCAGAAATATCAGCAGTGCCGCGATCGCCCACAATCGCCGCTTGGCATCCAGGCTCTCGTAAGGGTCGTACAGCGTCGGGTGCCGGAACCGCAGTGACAGCACGCACAGCAGCAGGCCCCAGAACACCCATCCGCGCCAGTACACCATTCCCATCCCGACCAGCGTCAACGCAGCGGCCAGCGAGATTCGCCGGTGATACCGGTTGGTCAGGCTATAGATGATGTGTCCGCCGTCCAATTGCCATGCAGGCAACAGATTCAGCGCGGTCGCGAACAGCCCCACCCATGCCGCCTGTCCCACTGGATGCAGCAAAAAATTCTCAGGCGTCGCGTGCGGGTGAAACATCCCGATCAGTATCTGCAGCAGCGGTGGACTTCCGAAAACGACCAAGGCGTTTGCCTGCGCGTCCGGAATCACTTTCGAATAGTAGACCGCGATGGCCATCGCCGGTACCGCCACCAGAAACCCGGCCACCGGTCCGGCGATTCCCACGTCAAACAGCGCCCTCCGCGTAGGTATCGGAGATCGAATGCGAATAAACGCGCCGAACGTCCCGAAAAGAGATGGAGCGGGAAGAAAGTACGGATAGCTGACGTCGATCCCATACAATTTGCACGCGAAGTAGTGGCCTAGTTCGTGCGCCATCAGGATCGTCAGCAACGTAAACGAAAATGGGATTCCGCTTAGCAGCAGCCAGGGATGCAGCAGCGGGTGCACCATCACTGAGAACAGTTCGCCGTCGGAGAAGGGCGCTACGTTGTTGGCGTACGACCGCGCAAACTCGGCTCCCACCGCCAGCGTCGAGAATACCGTTACGATGAACAGCGCCAGCGGCACCGCGATCGGCTTTTGTGCTGGCCGCCGCATTGGCCGGGGAAGGTCCACATACGGCATGGAATCCGCGTCGAGAACCTCGACACCGGGCTCGATGTAGGGGTAGCTGTCACTCATTGCGGCGCAGTGCACCAACACTGTTTCAAAGTGGGATTTTTTCTCACCGCGCACCTTCGGCCGGTGCGGCCGTTACTTCGGGGACGGCTCATACGGCGTCCGTACGCCGTTTCGAGAGTAGCGGAGATAAACTGCCAGGCGGGAACGGTCGATCTGCTTCTACAGTGCCTGCAGCTCTTTGCCGGGCTTAAACCGCACCGCTTTGCCGGGCGGGATGCTAACTTGCTGGCCGGTGCGTGGGTTACGGCCTATTCCGGTCTTGCGGGGCTTCACGTTGAAGACTCCAAATCGGCGAAGCTCAATGCGCTGCCCGCGGCCCAGCGCGTTCTTCATCGCCTCAAATACCGTCTCCACTGCCTGCTCGGCCCGAGTCCGGGTGATGTTCGTTTTGGCTACCACCGCGTTGACGATGTCGAGTTTGATCAATTCCGCCTCCCACTCACAACACAACTCTATGCTAGACAGTGGGTTGCGGGTTGTCAAGCGTACCCCGCTGTAATAAAATGCGCAGTTCCTAAACTGCCCCACCCTTCCCTGAGGAGCTTCTATGACTGTCAAGTCGGACCGCTGGATTCGGCGCATGGCGCTGGAGCAGAAAATGATCGAGCCCTTCGCCGACCGCCAGGTGCGGGATGGGGTTATCAGCTACGGCGTCTCTTCCTATGGCTACGACATGCGCGTCGCCGACGAATTCCGCATCTTTACCAACGTGAATTCCTCGATTGTCGATCCCAAGAACTTCGACGCCAAATCCTTCGTCGAATTCCAGGGCCCGGTGTGCATCGTTCCACCGAATTCCTTTGCCTTGGGCCGCTCGGTCGAATACTTCCGTATTCCCCGCAGCACCCTCACCATTTGCGTAGGGAAGTCCACCTACGCCCGCTGCGGCATCATCGTGAACGTTACGCCCTTCGAGCCCGAATGGGAGGGCTTCGTCACCCTCGAGATCAGCAATACCACTCCTCTGCCCGCCAAGATCTACGCCAATGAAGGCCTGGCCCAGGTGATCTTCTTCGAATCCGACGAAGTCTGCGAGATTTCCTACAAGGATAAAAAGGGGAAATACCAATCGCAGCAGGGTATCGTCCTGCCACGCATGTAGCTCCGATCTTTTCCGCTCGGCGGAGCTCGCGGCCGCCCCGCCGAGCGCTCCTGCTATTCCTTAAACAGCTTCGACGGCTCCGCCCAGCGCCCCTCAAATACGAACGAACTCGACGCCTTGCGCTTGCTCGGTCCCAATTCCGACTCGCGGCGTTTCTCGGACAGCGTATTCGGGTCGCCTGGATAGCCCACCGCGATCCCGGTGACCGGATCGAATCCCTCAGGTATCCCGTACACCTCTCGCACTTTATCCACCACGATTCCCGCCATTTGATGGACCTGCAACCCTTCCGCCACCGCCTCCAGCGCCATGTTCGCCACCGATTGCCCCACATCGTAGTAGGCGGTGCGAATTGGGGCCCCGGATTTCTCGAAATTCAGCCGTGCCACTGAGATCATCAGCACCGGCGCGTTCTTCGCCCAGCCAATGTTGCCCTCCACCAGGCAACTCAACATTTGCTCGAATTCCTGCGGTTCATCCTTGGTGGCCACGATGAAGTTCCACGGTTGCTCGTTGGCGCAGGATGCCGCCCAGCGCGCCGCCTCCAGCAGGCTGCGCAGCGTGCCCGGCTCCACCCGCCGTTCGGAAAACGCCCGCGGGCTCCAGCGATGCTTAAAAAGGTTGTGGATCGCATACGCGACGTCGGCAACTTTTTCCATGTCAGTTTTCTCTCCGGTTCATCACCTGTGGCCAGCCAATCTGGCTGTAGGCCCGAAAATCCTTCCCAAATGAACTGGCGCACCTAACCGATCAAGGTGCGCCTGCTCGCTGTTCCGACTGCGCCTTACGCCGAATGCCTTCTTGCGTCGACCGAAAGACTTCCGGCGCCATTCGCCGCAATGGTTAGCAACCCGCCCATGATCGCTATGTTCTTCAGGAAATGGGCCATCTGGTTCTGCTGCTCCATGCCCGTCCCCGTCCAGAAGTTGTGGAAGATAAGCGTGGTCGGGATCAAGAACAGGAACAGTATCCAAGCCGCGGCTCGCGCCTGAAACCCCACCAGCAGCGACAGGCCGACGCCGAGTTCGATCAAAATCGTCAACGCTAGCGCCACCGGTGCCATCGGGAATCCCTTGGAATGCAAGACGCCCGCCATCATTCCGAATCCCATGATCTTCATGAATCCGCTCAACACGAATATGAGACTAATCAAGATACGTCCTACCAGGCTTGTCACTCCGCTGTTCATTTCGGTCTCCTTGTATTCCTATCGTCATCCTCGAACCAAATCCTTAAATCGATCCTGGGGCCGTAAGCGCTCTTACTTCAAATCAAACAGCAGGAGTTCCGATGCTTCTCTGGTGTGGCACACCAGTTTCTTCTCGTCGCTCACCGCCGCGCCGTCTCCAGCCTTCAGCTTCACTCCGTTCACTTCCACCGCGCCTCGCGCCACTTGCAGCCACGCTTTCCGTCCGGGCTTCAGAGCGTAGGTCGCTTCGTCGCCCGCCTTCAGCCGCGCCGCAAAAAGTTCGGCATCCTGGTGCAGGCTGATCACTCCCTGTTTGCCGGCCAGCGGATGGAATCCGCCCGCCAGATCCTCCGCCGAAAACGTGTGTTGCTCGTATTTCGGCTTCAGCCCCTTCTTGTCCGGCTCGATCCAGATTTGCAGCAGATGTACCGGTTTGCTGGGCGAAGGATTGAACTCGCTGTGCATGATCCCTGTTCCCGCGCTCATGTATTGCAGATCGCCCGGACGAATCACCGCGCCGGTGCCCATGTTGTCGCGATGTTCCAGCGATCCTTCCAAAACGTAGGTCAAAATCTCCATGTCGCGGTGCGGATGCATCCCAAAGCCTTTGCCCGGCGCGACCACGTCCTCGTTGATCACCCGCAACGGCCCAAATCCCATGTGCTGCGGGTCGTAATATCGATCGAACGAAAACGAAAATTTGGTGTCCAGCCAATCCATCCGGTTCTTACCGCGTTCCTCACTCGGTCGTATTTGAATCATCTCAGTCTCCTATGCGCCAGTTCTTTAAGTCCGCGCCAATCCACAACCCATGTCCCCGCGGGCGTCGTGGCACAGCCAACCTGGCTGTGCGACTCAGCCACAACCAACAACTCATCTCATCGCTAAATGGGGCCGCCCGCTTCAAGCCTTGCTCGCCGCATCTTGGGCGCCTTTCGTCTTCGACTTCGGCTCGCCCTTCGGTCTTCCGAGCGACTTCCCAAGCTTCCGGCACAGCTCCCGCAGTGTTTCCTGCTCCCGAGAAGTGAGCCCGCCAAATTCGCCAAGTAGAAACGCGACGTGCGCTGGGAAAACCTGCACGATGCGCGCCCGCCCTTTAGGCGTCAGGCTAACCAGCACCTTCCGCCGGTCGTCCGGTTGCCGCTCCCGCCGTACCCAGCCCTTCTTCTCCAGGTTGTCGATCACCATGGTCAGGTTTCCGCCGCTGCGCAGCAGCTTCTCCCCCAGTTGCCGCTGGCAAAGCGGTCCCAGATGAAAGAGCGCTTCCATCGTGCCGAACTGGCCGTGCGTGAGCCCCTGCGATTCCAGCAGCAGCGCGCCGCGGGAAGCTAGCGAGTCGCTGGCCCGCATCAGGTTGATGAAAGCGTTGAGCGCTCTCACCTCGTTTTCCGCGCCTTTGTAGTGGGTCGGCATAATGGTTCAATATCGAACCGTTTGATATTAAATCATTGCTCCGCAGTTGTCAAGGGCCTGCCCGGCGGCCGTCGAACCTGGTTTTCACTGGCTGGAATTTCTTAGGGTTTCGCTCGCGGACGCATCTGGATTTCGCTGATGAAGCTCTGCTCGCCCTGCGTCAGGATCATCTCCACCGCATGCGCCACGTCTTCCGCCTGCAGCAGTTTCGATGGGTCCCGCCCGCTATGATTGGAAAACTCCGTCCCCACCGAACCAGGGCACACCGCCGCCACGCGAATCCCGTGCCCCCGCAAGTCTTCCGCCATGCACCCGGTCAGCCCCATCAATCCCCACTTCGAGGCGCAATACACGCTGCCATTCGGGAACGTGTTCTTCCCGGCCAGCGAACTGATATTGATGATGCTCCCGCTTCCGCGCGCGATCATTTCCGGCACCACCGCCTTACTGAGCAGGAACACCGCCTTCAAATTGGTGTCTAACATAGTGTCCCAATCGGACTCGCTAAACTCATGCACCGGCTTAAACCATCCCAGACCGGCGTTATTCACCAGCACTTCGACTTCGCCCACGGCGCGATGCACCTCTTCCACCAGCCGCAGAATTTCCTCCGGCCGCATCATATCGGCGACGAACGGCGTGGCGTCGTAGCCCGCACCTTGCAGTTCGCCGATCGCGGTTTTCAGGGCATCGCGATTGCGCCCGGTAATCGCCAGCCGCGCCCCCAGCTTGCCCAGCGTCCTGGCGATGGCCAGTCCAATACCTCGATTTCCGCCGGTAATCAGCGCGATCTTTCCAGAAAACGGCTTTTCAAGTACCATGAAATCTCCTTTGGCCACGCAACTTCTATCGAGTTTCGCGATCTAAGGTTTAGGCATCTTATCACTGGGCTGGCCACTGTCCTCGGGCGCCCAGGAGCTCCACATCTTTGTTGCGTCGCACCATTTGAAAAGAAAGGGACTTGCGCCTTCGGAGATGCTTTCCTATAATCCGTCTGCGTTTCCGTTATTTCGGCATCTCCAGGGGTTCCGGCCCTTATACTTTCGATCGGTGACGATCCCGGATCTGCTTTAGGGAGGCAGGACAAGCACATGAAGCGAGCGTGTATTCTTACTATGGGTGCGGTGCTGACGCTGATGCTGCAGTTGAGCCTGCCAGTCCAGACCGCCAACGCCCAGGACCAATCCGACCAAGCCAAGCCGGCCTACACACTGGCCGAGTACAACGCGTTCCAGGCCGCGCGGCAGGAAGCCAATCCCGCGAATCGACTGAAGCTGCTGGACGATTTCGTCGCGAAATTCCCGAATTCCACTTTGATGCCGTACGTGCTGCAGGTGTACGTCGATACGTACAGCCAGCAGAAGGATTATCCCCACACCATCCAGTACGCCGACAAGCTGGTGGCCTTGGGCGATAAAGTCGCCGCGCAGGGGCGCCTGCAAGCTTTGGTCGCGCGCTGTACCGCGTTTGACGGCGTCTACAATCCGAAGGCCGCCGACGCGCAGGATCAGCTGAACAAGGAACGCGACGCCGCGCAGCAGGGACTGAAACTCCTGGATGCGCTGCAGAAACCGGACGCCACGTCGTTGAAGGATTTCAACGACTCGAAGAAGCCGGCCCAGGATTTCTTCGACAACGCCCTCGGGTTCGCTTTGATGCAACTCAAGGATTTCAACGCCGCCGCGGCCGCTTACAACAACGCTACCGCCGCGAATCCCAAAGACGCCGTCGCCTACTATCGTTTGGGTGTTTCCGACTTGCAGGAAAAACCCCCGCTTAGCATGGACGGATTTTGGTCGCTCGCCGAAGCGATCGATATGAAGGCTCCCGGCGAAGCGCAGGTGCGCACCTATCTGCGCAGCCAGATTCAGGCGTACCAGGGCACCGGCTGCGACGATCTACTCGACGCGCAGGTGAACGAACTGTTGACGCTGGCGCAGACCGCCGGCCCGCGGCCCACCACTTACAATATTCCGAGCATCGCGGATCTCGACAAAGTGCGGCAGAGCTCCACGATCATCACCGTGCTGGCCGACCTGAAGGGTGGCGGCGACAAAGCCAAAGTTTCGTGGCTCGCCGTTTGCGGCGCCGAATTCCCCGACGTTCCCGGCCGCATCATGGACAAGGCCCCCGATCCATCCGGATCGATCGCCTTCAAGGTCTACACCGGCTCCAGCCAGGAAGAGATGGACGCGGCTACCGAACCCAACGGCCTGGTGGTCATCTCCAATACGGCACAGCCCGGCGTGGAGAAGTTCGAGAAGGGCGACTACTTCCGCTTCACCGGCACGCTCTTGACTTACGAGCCGTCGCCTCTGCTCGTCCACTGGGACAAGCCCAAGATCAACCCCGAGGACATCCCTAAGGAAGCCGAGGGCGGTAAGCGCAAGAAGAAGCCTTAGCTCCTAAGTGTTTTGGAATGAGTGGCCGGCGGCCCGAAAGGGAAGCCGGCCATTTTTTTTGCTCTCCCGTGGCGTTGCCCCGCCCCGCTACCTATTTTATGCGCGGGTTAGCTCTTGGTTCGGGAGGTGCATTTTCCCGATTTTTGCTGCCATTCAGGCATCGTATGCCCTTTAGAATCACAGGCATTCAATTTCTAATCTCTACACATGTGGCGGTTCAAGAATTGTATGCCTTTTAGAATCATAGCCATTCAATTCCTAATCGCTACAGTTGTTACAAGGTCGTGCAGCCGCTCCAAGGGTGATTCCGCCGCAATTTGAGGTTGCGGACGGCGCCGAGCGGGCCGCCATGGCAAGCGCCGCTCTTTTCACTGGGAGGCTAGCACGGCGGGGGAAGCGAGTGTAGGGATCGTTCCGGTGGGAAGAAGGGAAGCAGCGGCTAGCGCGCGCGTCCAGTGGATCGGTGATCGAGTTTGTATTCGTCGACCATCCGGCTCAAGGTATTGCGGTGGATGCCTAGCTCTTTGGCGGCGCGCGATTGATTGCCGCGGGCGCGCTCCAGGGCGCGGCGAATGAAGCGCTTCTTGAATTCGGTGAGCGCTTCGTCCAGCAATATGCCGCGCTCGATCATCTGGCTGACCAGCGTTTCGAGTTCTTCTTTCACGCGAGCACGCCCAGTAGCATGCGGTCCCGATCATTGAGCATGGGCATTAGTCGAGCCGGCTTCCGGTCAACCGCTGGTAGGCGTCGCGGTATTTCTGCCGCGTGCCGGCCACCACATCGGCCGGCAGTTCCGGCCCGGGGGCCTGCTTGTTCCAACCGACGCGTTCGAGATAATCGCGGACAAACTGCTTATCGAAAGAGGGCTGGGCGCTGCCTGGGGAGAACTGATCGGCCGGCCAGAAGCGCGAGGAATCGGGGGTAAGCGCTTCGTCGATCCAGATGAGCTCTTTGTCAAGGGTTCCGAATTCGAACTTGGTGTCGGCGATGATGATGCCGCGTTCGGCGGCGTAGGCCGACGCGCGATAGTAGATTTCGAGGCTGACGTTCTTCACGCGCTCGGCCAGGTCGCGTCCGAGCAGAGCGATGGTTTCCTGGAACGAAATATTTTCGTCGTGGCCGGAAGTGGCTTTGGTGGACGGGGTAAAGATGGCCTCGGGCAGGCGGTCGGATTCGCGCAGGCCTGGCGGGAGGGAAATGCCGCAGATTCCGCCGTTCTTTTTGTAGTCCTTCCATCCGGACCCGGCGATGTAACCGCGGACCACGCATTCGACCGGCAGCGGCTCGGTGCGGCGCACGATCATGGCGCGGCCGGACAAAGTTTCGGCGTATGGGGCCAGTTCGCCGTCAAATTGCGTGGCGGAGATGACGTGATTTGGCACGAGGTCCGCGAGCTTATCGAACCAGAACATGGATAGCTGGGTGAGCACCCGGCCTTTGTCGGGGATGGGCGTGGGCAGGACCACGTCGAAGGCCGAGAGGCGGTCGGTAGCCACGATCAGCAAGCGCTGCGCGTCGAGATCGTAAATGTCGCGAACTTTTCCTCGGGCCCGCAGGCGGAGGCCGGGAAAATCGGTTTGAGAAATCGCTGGAATCATGTGAGGAGTCGCCAAGGTATCGCCGTCCTTTAATCTGGGAGGCGGTATTCTACTTCACGACGACGCGAAGTCAACCGGGAAGAAAACTGTATGTGGAAAATTTCGATTGACGCGGAGATTTTTCGCGGTTCCGGGTTTGCAACCAGCGAAAGTATTTCCCCCGGTGTGCGCAAGCAGCTCGGGGTGTACCGTTCTTAGGTATAGATCGCTCAAGATCGGAATCAGGGCGAGGCAAATCCGCCTGAAGGTTCCGCCGCCGCGGCCGCAGCGGTGCAACGATCCAAAGCGCAAAAGATATCCGCGAGGGCGTAAGAGCTTACGACGCGGCCAAGTGGGATATCGCCATCGACGATTTCCAGCAAGCCAAGGCTCTCGATTCCGCCTCCACTGACGCCCGTCTCGATCTGGCGATGCCGAACTTGCAGAACGTTACGGCGGGGAACGATGCGCGGCGACGTCGAAATGTTTCACGTGGAACAATCCGCGGCGCGCCAAAATGTTTCACGTGGAACAACTGGGCCGACTGTTCCACTTTGAAAATCCGAAACGGGAAATTCCCATTTCGGGAATGCCCGAGCCTCTGATTTTTCTTCGTAGTTGTCGTCGAAGTTGAAGTTGGGCGGCGCATCGGTCACCCTTCAGCGCGCGGGTTTTCCACGTCATTAATTTTTTTGGCGATTGTTGTTGGGCGAGAGCTCTCGGTGTCTTTGGGAGTTTGCCGCCGGAGCGATGGCGCTACGGGCCGCAGTTTTTGCACCCGGGAAGGGGCGCGGCGGCCGGATCGCTTTTCGAGACGACAAATGAATTTTGCCGGGAATCGGAGAAACTCGGTCCTTTGAATTCAGGCACTTAGCAGGGGGATTGCTGGCAGTGTTGCCATTTAGAAATTGCCGGTGCGGGAGAGATTTTCCGTTTTCAGCGCGGCACGGTGCAGGAACTTCGGGCAGGGATTGGTGCCGAGCAAGAGTTGCAGCAGGGTGGTCCCGAGGCGGTTCGGGCGACGCCAACATGTCGCGCCCCCTTTCTTATCCAACCTAGCACTTGGGAAGTTTGATGGGAAGGGATCACTTCGGTGGACGTTCCCTTCATTTTTTACAGAATAACCCTCGAATGGAACGGGATGTGCACTCCGGAGTGGAAGATCCCTGGCGGTGAACACAAGACATGGCGCAGAAGTCGCGCCAATCGGTAGGGCTCGGATTCGGGTGGCGCACCCGCTTTGGTTGAGAGCGTGGCACAACCATTCTGGTTGTGAGCAGGGGTGGTTGGTGCGCCGACTATGAAAGAGCCAGCAACACCATTGCTCTTGTGCGCAAACAAGGGGATCAGGCAAGCAGGAGATGCCGATGCCCTACAGTCAATCAGGCGAAGAGAAGTTGTCTGTTCCCGAAAGGATATTGGGTATAGCCTTCGCTATAGCCATCGTCATATTCGCCATCCGAATCCTTCTCGATATAGGCGGTGTGGAATAGTCCTTATATTGAAAGGTCGAATACATGGCGCAGAATGCGCGCCAATCGGTCGGTTGGTTTCTTGTGGCACAGGCGTTTGTCTTTATTATCACGACATCCGTTAGACTTTGGTTGTGAACGTGGCACGACTACTCTGGTTGTGAATAAGCAATTCGGTGTCCGGGGACCCACAACCAGGAATGGTTGTGGCACAACGGCTGGCCAGGAGCTAAGGGATCTGCGGGGGCGGCTCGCAAGACCAAGTCAAAAACGTGGAGAACCCAGGTGTGAAATCGACACTGCCCACTTCACTTCGCTCAGTACCCACCTGAGAATCTACGTCGCGTACCACGGCGTAAGTCAAAAACGTGGAGAACCCAGGTGTGAAATCGACACCTGGGTCACCCATTTCGCTTCGCTCAGTACCACCTGAGAATCTACGTCGTCGTGCAAGTCCTGGCTGCCCTCTGCGATGCGCAGGTAGAGAAGATCCGAAAGCACGGAAGCGAACTACAAGAACCGATCAGAGGAGTTGAACCCGCACACGTGAAGGCGACGTGTGGGGCACCCACCTGCAACGGCTACACCAGAGTCAAAGCACGCTTAACTAAGGTTGTCAGGAGGTGGGTGGCTTTCGTGCCCTTATGAACGCGCTGATGAATTTGCCTTCGACTTCGGCGGCGATCGAATCGGCGTCGATTCCCTGGGCGGTGAGGAATTGCTGGGCGTCTGCCACTTTATAGACGCGGGTGGGCTCGATGGTGACCTGTTCGAAGCCTGCCGCTTGCAGCTTGGATGTGTATTCGGAATCCTTCAACGCGCCGGCCACGCAGCCAACCCACAGCTCGATGTTTTTTCTGATGTCGGCCGGCACATCGCCCCTGACCACCACGTCGGAAACGGCGAACCTGCCGCCGGGACGGAGGACGCGAAACGCTTCGGCCAAAACTTTATCTTTGTCGGCCGATAGATTGATGACGCAGTTTGAAATCACAACATCGACGCTATTGGCGGGCAGCGGAATATTTTCTATCTCGCCTTTCAAGAATTCCACGTTACCGACCGCGGCCTTTTTTTGATTTTCCCGCGCCAGAGCCAGCATTTCGTCGGTCATATCCAGGCCGTAGGCCTTGCCGCCGGGACTGACGCGCTTCGCCGACAGCAGCACATCGATGCCACCGCCGGAACCGAGATCCAAGACGACCTCGCCGGGCTTTAGTTCCGCCAGCGCGGTGGGGTTACCGCAGCCGAGGGAAGCCGATACCGCCGCGGTGGGAATTCCGGCGGTCTGGCGGGGATCATAGAGATTCCCGGTGATCGGGTCGCCGCCACAACAGGTGGAGGAAGGAGAAGTGCCGCAGGCGGCGACGCCGCCGGCGGACACGCGGTTCGCGGCTTCTCCGTACTTTTCCTTCACGGCCTGGGTGATGTTATTGGGCTGATTCATTTTCTTCCCCCTTGAATGGAAGAGCGAGGCATACTATATTCGCTTAGGCGAATATAGAACATGACCCAGCCAAGTGTCAATCTGATGTTCCGCGCTTTCTCCGATCGCACCCGGCTGCGCATTTTGCATCTGCTGCTGAAAGGGGAGATGTGCGTCTGCGACATCGTGACGATTATCCGGGTGCCGCAACCGAAGGCGTCGCGGCACCTGGCCTATCTGCGGAGGGCCGGGCTGATCCAAAAGAGAAAGCAAGGTTTGTGGGCGTACTACACGCTGACTGCTCCGGCCTCGCCGTTCCATCAGAGCTTGATCAAATGTCTGAAGGAATGTTTTCGCGATGTGCCGGAGTTGGCTCGCGACGACAAGCGGGCGCTACATTCCTGCTGTGGAAACGTGCCGGCATGCAAGCCAATGGGATGACTATGGCGAATCACTACAATGTTTTGTTTCTCTGCACCGGGAACTCGGCGCGCTCGATCATGGCCGAAGCGATTCTCAATCGCAAGGGTAAGCCCGCGTTCGCAGCCTATAGCGCGGGCAGTCACCCGGCGGGCATGGTCCGGCCCGAGGCCCTGAAGCAGCTGAGACTTGCGCATCTACCAACCGAGGGACTGCGCAGCAAGAGTTGGGAGGAGTTCGCGGCACCCGGCGCTCCACCGATGCACTTTGTTTTTACGGTCTGCGACAGCGCCGCAAAGGAAACCTGTCCTGTCTGGCCGGGGCATCCGATGACCGCGCACTGGGGCATTCCCGATCCGGCTGCGGTTACCGGGCCGCCGGAAGTGATTGAGCGTGCTTACCAGGAAGCGTTCATGATCCTGGATCGCCGGATCGGACTGTTTCTGTGTCTGCCTATGGCGAGCCTGGATGCGCTGGCGATCCAGAGAGAAGTTGACCGGATCGGCCAACAATGACAGCCACACTTTCCCGCCGGGCGGTATCGGAATTTCTGGGCACGGGATTTCTGGTCGCCGCGGTGATCGGTTCCGGGATCATGGGGGAACGGCTGGCGGGCGGCAACGTTGCGATCGCTCTTCTTGCGAATACGATCGCCACCGGCGCCGCGTTGATCGCTTTGATCCTGACGTTCGGGCCGATCTCGGGTGCGCATTTCAACCCCGCGGTAACGATTATGGACGCTATCGAGCGCGGATTGCCGTGGAGGGAGGCTGGCTGGTACGTGGCCGCGCAGTGTGTAGGCGGCGTTGGCGGTACAGCTGTGGCCCATTTGATGTTTCGGTTGCCGCTGATTTCGATTTCGCGCCATGCACGAAGCGGCGCGGCGCAGAATTTCAGCGAGTTTGTCGCAACGTTTGGCTTGCTGGCGGTGATCTGGGGCTGCTCGCGGCAGCGCTCCGAAATGGCCGCTTTCGCGGTGGGGGCGTACATTAGCGCTGCGTATTGGTTCACGTCGTCGACCTCGTTTGCAAATCCTGCGGTCACGATCGCGCGCTGCCTGAGTGACACATTTGCGGGCATCCGTCCTGGTGATGTTCCGGGCTTCATCGTCGCTCAGTTTTTGGGAGCGCTTGCGGCGACAATCGCCTTCCGGTGGCTGGTTCCTAGCCTGGATACACAGGCGGAAAACGTTCTATTGCCTCACGGCTCAGATAAAATTCGATAGCCGGCGGGGGGCGTAGGTGCTGAATCGGTGGCACCGCGATCACCGCCGTCAGATCAGCAGCGTGGCGCAGCCACTCCTGGCGGCAAGGATCGCCGAAACACCCCCGCTTACTGAATTCGGATACTCTGCACGAACGTTTTCGGACTTAACCCCCTGGCCGCGAACACAAGACATGGCGCAGAATTCGCGCCAATCGGTACTTTGGTTTCGGACGGCACGACGACTCTGGTTGTGGTGGAACAACTACGCAGATTATGAGTAGTGAAGGTTTCGTTTTTTTGGTTTGGCGGATGCTCATCGCGAGTAGCAGTGGAGCAATTCAGAATTGAGGCCTCCACAACCGGCGGCGGTCGTGGAGGCAGCTCTCCTAGGGGCAAGGTGTGACTTTTGTTTAGTTACTGAAGGTGGTGGCACACCCTTAAGGGTGTATTTTCAGCTTTTGATGAGCAGTAGGGTTTTCCGTTTTGGCTTGGTGGATGGTGCCCGCGGCTGCCGTGGAGCGATCTGGCCCCGGGGATGATATCGTCGATCCTTTGTGCCAGAGCTCCGGAGTCTTCCGTAGGCTTGAATCACGGTTGCATGTATCGTAATTTCACCGCGGACGTATAAGCGCTCGTTGCGCTGAGGGTTGAGTGAAATTTCTTGTCGCAAGAGTAAAAAATGACTCGCCTCCCTAGTTCATAGGACAAGTCGCGACAGGTTTCGGCAATGATTGCATCTGCACTTCCGAGATTTCTTCGCTTTATTACTCTCGCGTACCGCAGCAAATGCCTCGCGTTCTCTAAGTCTCTCTTGGTGACGTCTCGCACGAAAATCCTTCCACGCGCGACGTCTCGAAGAACCTTCGATACATCCGATCGTATTCCTTGTCACCCGCACCCTGCATGAAGCAATAGTGCGCAAATGCGCTCCCCAATTCGACGACCGTCAGTTCGGAAACATAAATCGTGTACCTGTGATTGGAGACGATTCGGCTAATCCGGGCAGATATCCTGGTCTTGATATATCGGTGCTTGAGCGCGCACGTATCGAAGAAATAAGCTGGCATGGCTGGTCAATTTTTTTGCAGGTGTTTTTTAAGTTTCCTTTGGGCGCGCTTTGCCTTCGTGACGCTACCTTCTGCTCCCTTGAGAATATCTTCGGCGATTACATTCCAGGAACGGTTTACAGGTTCTTGGTTCAACAATGTCGAAATCGCTAGCAAGAGATCCTCGTTCCGGGCGGGCTTGTGAAGATATTTATCAACCTCCATCTCGGAACGTATCGATTCTCGAACGCTCTGGTCCTGCAACCTCTGGTCCAATTTCCCCGAAATAAGTATTGACCTTACAAGAGGTAGTTTCTTTCGGATTCGCGACAGGAGCTCCAGACCTTTCATCTGGGGCATAACGTAATCCAGAACTACCAAGTCAAATCGAGTTTCATCGCAGGCTTGCAAAGCCAGTTGGCCGGAAGACGCAGTTTTGACCGCGTATCCCCTGCCACGGAGGAGCGCCTCCCATGCATCTAGTTCGTCCTGTTCGTTATCAACTAGGAGAATGTGATAGGGCACGAAAGCCTCAGCACTATGTTATCTATCCGGAAAGCGTACGTTAAAGATAGTACCAAGTCCAACCCTAGTAGTATATTTGATATCACCGCCGTGGGCCTGAACGATGACTCTGCAGGTATACAATCCTATTCCCATTCCACCCGTCTTCTCGGTCTCAAATTCCCTAAATAACTTACTTTGCATTTCATCCGCAATTCCGGGCCCGTTGTCAGAGACCTGCAGAATATTGTTTAACCCTTCCTTCTCAAGAAGGACGCTAATGTGCTTATCATTTCGGTTCGTCATTTCGTCGAGAGCATCCACACTGTTCTTCAGGAGGTTTAGAAGTACCATCGAAAACCCTGTTCGGCTGACGCGTGCTGTTTGGCTCTCGGCTGCCTTGACCTCCAATCGGATTCCTTTTGCGTTGCATTCATGCTCCAAGAATCGACAATCCTCCCGAAGATGTTCGGCCAGATCAAGCTTCTCAACCTTTTCGACATCGCCGCGGGCGAGTTCAGCGATATACCCGATCGTATCGTCCATCCTCTGAATGTTCTTGTCGATCGCGGCCTCGTATCGGCTAATTAGGGGATCGTTTACCTGTATTGCGGACAGCCGATCATGAATGTTGCCGGTTTGAGTTCTTACTACCTGTAATGGCTGACGCAACTCATGACCCAGACCAGCACCCAGCATGCCCAATGCGTGGAGGCGTGCCCTCTCGAGCTTTATGGCCTTTCGCTGTCTGCCGGCTTTCCATTTTGGCTCGGTCACGAGGATACGAATGTTGCTTTCAAGGTTGCCCAACTGTTCTTGTAGGAGCGTAACCATCGCCTGCGCGGCCTCGTTGTCTATGAGGGCGTGTCTGCTTGATGTGTCCTTAAGCTGCTGATGTTTGATTCGAGATATTTCGATGAAACCGTAGAGCCGAGACGGAACGATATGAGCGTGGCCGGCCCTCTTTGCGCGTTTTTCCGAAATGCCCAGCCAATCCGCCGTGGGAGACCCGAAGGGTTCGAGCCTGACGCCGTCCCTATAAATGCGAACGCTCGGCGAGAGGCCCTTGGACTTGCTCTTTGGAGGGCGCTTCAGAAAATAGAAGAAGTGCCCTGTCAATCCAATGATACTTTCTGTTTCTGCGCTCGACACGATCGATTCGCGCCGATTTTGAGGGCCTATAGACAGGTTCGAAAGCTTTCTGCTGACTTTGCCGTCGGATGCGACGCGGAACTCAAGGTCGAGATCCGCTCCGGTCGGTGGTTCCTGCGTGATCAAGCCCGATAGATTAGGCGAACCAGATACCTCGAGAATGATTTTAAAGTCCTCAGGAGCATGAAATGGGTTCAAAAGCTCTGATAGCATGGCCCTAAGTTTTTCAATGCGAGCTCTTTTCCAGTCACTATTCAGCTTTGTCAGCTCCAGGAGTGTCCCCGTTTGTCCCTTCGGCAGATCAGTCGATGGTAAAAATTCGAATGGGATTCGGACCTTATCGAATTTTTGAGACTTGTCTTGAAAGCGGTTCCAATCGAAATCTACCTTGAGTGTTTTTGTGTCATCCGCCTCCGATTTCGTCAGAACCGTCAGTTTGCTAGCCAGACGTGATGCGGAGAAACGTCCAATGCCCTTTTCGCCGGTCGGAATCCTTGCAGCAGATGACGCTTGGTCGGGGCGGTCGCTGTAGCCCGCGACCATGAAAAGATGTTCGAAGTCCAGCCTGGACATCCCTTGGCCGTCGTCCTGGATCCGTATAAGCCCCGGTCGCTTTTCGGTATTTGGATGAATTGTTACCGTTACTGTTCTAGCGTTCGAATCATAGGCGTTCTTAACCAGTTCAACCACCGCGTCTTCGTCGCTCGCAACAAGTTCTTGACCAATGATTCGCAGGAGATTGGCCGAGACTGTGAAATAGAAACCGGACCTTTCCTGAGTCATGTCTAGACCTTCCTAAGGGCTACAAGTGACTCCCTCAAAAAATGATTTCCGGCCAATCGTCGCCGAAAGTTTCGTGCAATGGCGATTCGGATTACGTCAAATCCCACCGCACGCCCGATCACTGAGACGAGGAGATCAGTTGGAATCAGGTAAGGCAAGTGTTTGCCGCCATGAAGAGAGTTTCCAACGACGATTGCCGCGATACCGTTCTTCCGCAGTAACCGAAACTGCTCGCGCAAGGAGGACCAAAGGTCAAGAGCATAGCCGAGAATAACGCGATGCCGGTGTCGCTCAGAGCTAGATCGCGTTCGACGCAAAATGGGACCTAGGACATCTCGAAGTATTCCCTTTTCGAGTAAAATTCTAAAGTCGCCGGGCAGCTGAGGAAGCAGTACGGATGGATGGCTTCGGAATGTACCGCGCCTAAGTTGGAGGAATTCCTCCTGTTCGGTAACGAACCCGAGAAGCCAGAGTTCCAGTTTATAAACCTCCGAATAGTCAATGTTGTTGGGATAGGGGGGCGATGTCAGGACAAGGTCCATCGAGGAATCGTCAATTCCTTGTATGGCAACGCGTCTACCGTCCCCTAGGACGACGGTCGGCGTCGTCGGACGCGGTATCGTTTGCTGCATAAACCTAACGTCCGTGGCGATCTCTCGCCACTTCTCCATCAGTACGGCATTTGCGAGCTGGCGCTCCTTGGTGACGATCCGAAGGGCACGGCCATCTTTGCGAATCTTGCTGAGTTGTTCCACTGAAGCGGCGACTCCCAAGAGCAGTGCGTCGTGATTTGCGGACTTCCCATGAGATTTCAGTGCATCTCTAATCGCCAACAGACGCTTGGACAAATGTCGGCTAATGCACCGGCCTGTTGTCAGGCTTGACAACCTGGGAATGTCAACGTCGGCTAAACACGAAGTTGCTAGCGTTTCCTCGGCTAGCTCCATAATTGTTTGCGGATTCATTTCCGGCCATCTAACCTTGGTCTGGGCAACGAAATGAATGAGCGGATTTCGCTCCACGCCCCACGCAGCGATTGAGATCGAGTGGGACAGTTCTTGTGCGCTGACAAGGGTTGTGCCAGCCCCGCAAAAGGGATCCAGAACTCGAAGGCTTGTTGATTCCGCTAGTCCGAGCGATTCAAGCGTCGCGCTCAGTAGCTCGGCGGAAAACCCTTCTTTGAATCGAAACCAACGGTGGATTGGCCGTCGTTCATTGCTCCCAGGCACCACGAGGCGCTTGAATTCCATCGCGAGGTCAACAGGCATCGACTCTTCGAGTTTTCTATATCTTCTTAGCTCGGGTAATTGTTTTTCTAGGATCATCGGTTCGGATGGTGCCCCTTACACTCAAAGGCCCGTACTCGCTGGATCAACTGGCTTTGCCGATTGCGACTGCGTCCGAGAACACTTCCTGCGTCGTGGAGTCCGAGCTCAACTGATAGATATTCATCAAGATACATCAAGAGGGCGCATCTCGCTCATGTTTCAGATTGCCACGTCACCGTGAGTTCTCGGTTAGACCGGAAGCGTCGATCGGTGAATTGACGCTGAAACCGCGACCGGGAATCAACCGCTGTTCGCAGCAAGCCAGAGGTGACGTGTAGCTCAGGAGGGGACCCGTCGGTTGCTAGCCGCGGGCAAGGCTTGCGAAATCGGGACAGGCGTAGGCGACGCGCTACCCCGATTCACGGCTAAGAACGCGGCCATGGCCTCCGGCGGAGATGCCCCTCGCGATCAACCCAACTCAAGCGGCGTTGGTTTTGGCCATGGCTTGTTCGGGGGCTTCGTCCCACCTTACTGAGACCAACTTTGAGACGCCGGGCTCTTGCATGGTTACGCCGTAGAGGACTGAGCCCATCTCCATGGTTCTGCGGTTGTGGGTGACTACTATGAATTGGGTTTCGCCGCCCATTTCGCGGAGCATTTTGTTGAAGCGGCCTACGTTGGCTTCGTCCAGGGGGGCGTCTACTTCGTCCAGGATGCAGAAGGGGCTGGGCTGGTAGCGGAAGACGGCGATCAGTAGGGAGAGGGCGGTCAGGGCCTTTTCTCCGCCGGAGAGCAGCAGGATATTTTGCAGGCGCTTGCCGGGCGGCTGGGCCACGATGTCGATGCCGCACTCGCCACTGCTGTCTGGCTCGGTTAGGCGCATCTCCCCCGAACCCCCTCCGAATAGCGTTTGGAAGGCGATGGCGAAGCTGGCGTTGATGGCGGCGAAGGCGTCGTCGAATTTCTGGCGGGAGACGGTGTCGAGTTCGTTGATGGCCAGGCGGGTGTTTTCGATGGACTGCAGCAAATCGTCGCGCTCGCGGCGGAGGAAGGTGTCGCGCTCTTCGCATTGCTGGAATTCTTCGAGGGCCATCATGTTGACTGGACCCATGGCTTCGATGCGAGTCTTCATGGCCTGGCAATTGGTTTCGGCTTCGGCTAATTCGGCGGCGGGGAGCAGATCGGGTTCGAGGCCGATCAGCTCTTCGGGCTGGGCGTTGAGTTCAGTGATGCAGGTCTGGCGCATGTACTCGCGGTCGGAATCGTTGCGGGCCTTTTCGATTTCGCGATGGCTGCGGGAGGCGCGAACGTCGTCTAGGGTCTGGCGGTCGGTGCGGAGCGCGTCGTCCAGATTGGCGGCGCGGCTGCGGGCTTCTTCCCATTCGGTTTCGAGCTGGGTCTTGCGCTCTTCCATGCGCGACTTTTCTTCGCGGAAGGATTCCATCTGGCGGATGGTCTCGGCGCTGTTGGCGGCGAGTTCTTCGCGTTCCTGGGTGAGGTGAGCTTCCTGGGAGCGTAGCGCGAGCAGGCGCTCTTCGGCCTGGCGGGATTCCTCGAGGAGGCGGTGCTCGATTTCTTCGGCGCTGGCGAGGCGCTGCGAGGCTCCGGCTAGCTCTTCGCGCTTGGCGCTGACCTGTTCCTGCTGGATCTGGAGATTCTGGCGCATGGCGTTCAGGCGCTCGACGGCGCGGGCGGCCTCGGATTCGGCGGTTTCACGGGCGCTGAGCGCTTCGACGTGCTGTTGGTGAGTGCGCTGGGCGCGGTCGCTTGCGGCGCTGGCTTCGGTGCGGAGCCTGGAAATATCGTCCCAGCACGCGGCGACTTGCTGCTCGAAGCGGCCGAGTTCGGCGCGGGCCTGATCGCGCTGCATACCGGCGGCGACCAAAGTTTTTTCGGCTTCGACGTGCTGCGCCAGGGTGACGCTCAGCCAGTCTTCGGCGCGCTTGGTTTCGACTTCGATTTGGGCCTGCTCGGTTTGCAGTTCGGTGGTGACGCGCGCCAGGCAAACCACTTCGCCTTCGTGCAAGCGCAGCTCGCGCTTGAGGGCCAGGGGACCGGCTTCTCCGGCGCGGCCTCCGGTGATCATGCGGCCGTGATAGCAAGTGCCGTCGGGGGTGAGGAAACTGTAGCTGGGATATTGGCGGGCCATGTCTTCGGCGACGGCGGCGCTCTCGACCATGAAGGCGGAGCGCAGCTTGGGCAGAAATTCCTTGGCCGCGGGGCCGAGCGGATCGCGGAAATCGACCATGTGGTCGAGGCGCGCGATTACGCCCTGGGTTTCCGGGAACGGACTTTCCGGATCGGTGAGCGGGATGCTGAGGCTGCGCAGGGAATCGACGAAGAAGGTGGCGCGGCCTCCCATTTCTTCGCGGAGCAGGGAAATTCCGGCCCGGGCGTGATCGAAAGTTTCGACGACGACGTATTCGAGTTCCTCGCGCAGAAATTGCTCGACCGCGCTTTCGTATTCGGCGCGGACTTCCATGTAGTCGGCGAGCAGGCCGGTGGCGCGGAAGCCTTGCGAGGCTTCCTGGCTGTGGCTGGCGGAGAAAAGTTTTTGGACCGCGTCGGCGGTGTAGGCGCGCTCGTTGAGAATTTGTTCGAGCGATTCGCACTTGGCGCGGGAGGCGGAAAGATCCTGGCGGGATTTTTCCAGGCGCTGCTGGCCTTCGTGATTCTGGCGCTTCAAATCGGCGAGACGCGCCTGGGCTTCGTGGACGGCCTGGCCCAACTGCTGGGCGAGTTCGGCGGTCTGGTGATGATGGGCGTCGGCGGCTCCGGCGCGTTCGGAATGGGCGGCGACGGTTGTTTCGAGTTCCTGCAAGGACTGGCTGCGGAGGCTTTCCGCGGCTGTAGCGCGCTCGGCGGCTTGCTCGGCTTGCTGGGATTCGGAATGGCTGCGGACGGCGTCTTCGCCGAGGCGGATGGCGGTGCGGCGGAGGTTGTCGATGTGGGCGTCGAGTTGGGATTGCTCGTCGGCGCCGCCAGCGGCGCGTTCGGCGATTTGGCGCAAATCGTTTTCGAGCGCGGCGGCTTGCTCGCGGAGCGCGTGGACCGATTCGCGATGGCCGAGGATGCGGGCGTCGAGTTCGGATTTCTGATTGCTGGCGCTCTCGGTTTCGAAGGAGAGGCGCTGGGAGCGGGATTCGATCTGGGCGCTTTGTTCGCGCTGGAAGGCGATGCGATTTTCGGCACGGTCGAGTTCGAGGGCGGCTTGGCCGAGGAGTTGATTGGCTTGGCGGAGCTCGGCGTCGAGTTCGTAGACGCGGGCGCTGAGGCGCTCCTGTTCGGATTCGCGCTCGTGCAGGGAACGCGCGCCGGTTTCTTCCTGGGCGGCGAGATCGCGGATGAGAACTTCCAGGCGTTCGGCTTCGGCGTCGAGCTGGCGGGCTTTGCCTGCCAGGACCTTGCGGAGCATGGTGCGCATTTCTTCGCGGAGTTCGGCGTAGCGGCGGGCTTTGGAGGCCTGGCGCTTGAGGGAGGCGAGCTGCTTTTCGACTTCGACGAGAATGTCGTTGACGCGGGAAAGATTGAGCTTGGAGGCCTCGAGCTTGGTTTCGGCGAGGCGGCGCTTGGTCTTGTACATGGTGATGCCGGCGGCTTCTTCGATGATGGCGCGGCGGTCCATGGGCTTGGAGTTGAGGATGAGGCCGATGCGGCCCTGCTCGATGATGGCGTAGGAATCGGGGCCGAGGCCCATGGTCATGAAGAGTTCGGTGATGTCGCGGAGGCGGACCGAGCGACCGTTGAGGAGGTATTCGCTCTGGCCGGAGCGGTACAGGCGGCGGCCGACGACGACTTCGCCGGGGCGCATAGCGATGGCGTGCTTGGTGCTGCCGCGCTTCCTGGCGGCGGGATGCGCGCCGGTGGTGGCGGCTTCGGAGGCGGCGTCTTCGATCTCGCCGTTCGCGGTGACCAGCTCGCCGGCGGCTTCAGGGGCGGTGGCTCCGTCTCCGGCTGTGGCTGCGTCAGTGGCGTCTTCAGCGGGCGCGGTGAGGAAGGGATTCTCGGGATCCAGGGTCGGTTCGGGTGCGGCTGGGCCTGCTGCGGCCCCCTGGAGGACCTTGGCGGCGGCTTCGGCGAGATCGGCGTCGACCAGGGTGAGTTGCACCTCGGAGATGCCCATCGGGGGGCGCTTGACAGTGCCGTTGAAGATGCAGTCGGACATGCGCTCGGCGCGCAGGAGCTTGTGGCTCTGTTCGCCCAGGACCCAGGAGATGGCGTCGACGATGTTGGACTTGCCGCAGCCGTTGGGGCCTACGATGCAGGTGATCCCTGTGCCGGCGAAGGTGATATGGGTCTTTTCGCAGAAGGACTTAAAGCCCATGAGTTCTACTTTTCTTAGTTTAAGCAATCTTCCCCTCGGATGGAGCAGTTTGGTCCCAGAACGCTTTGAAAACAAAGCGATTACGGATAGTTCTAGTGGAGGATTCTAGCGACAAAGCTTTTGGCGGGTCGTTTCGCAGAGGCCCAGCCGCCTGGCGCGTGCATCGGCGGTTACGGGAACTGAAATTAGCACGCTCGGCGCGTCGGTGTAAAGGGCCCATTTGTCCATTAGCGGTGGTCGCGGGATTTCCACATGCCGCAGGTGGCGCTGGGCCTGCGGCGGGCGCTTTGGGGCCGGCTGCGGCTTCGGCTGCGACCCTGGCCCTGGCTGCTGCGGCACCTGTTATTATGTGGCGATGACCACGGCCAGCGACACTCAGGGTTCTTTCGACACGAAGGCTCCACTGCTTGAATTGCGGGATATTCGCGTGTTTCGCGGCGAGAAGATCGCGCTCGACAACATAAATTTGCGGATCGAGGGGGGAGAGCATGTGGCGATCCTCGGACCCAACGGATGCGGCAAGTCCACCCTAATCAAGACGATCACCCGGGAGTGCTATCCGGCGGCGCGGGAAGGGTCTTCGATGACCATCCTGGGGCGGTCGCGGTGGAACATATTCGAGCTGCGGAATCTGCTGGGGATCGTGTCGAACGATTTGATGCTTTCGGTTACCGGCTACGCCACCGGGCTGGACGTGGTCGCTTCGGGGCTGTTCAGCGCGGTGCGCGTGTTTCCGCATCACCGGATCGACGAGTCGCATTGGCAGCGGGCGCAGGCGGCGCTGGAGCGGATGGAGGTGCTGCACCTAGCGGACCGGCCGGTGGAGGAAATGTCGTCGGGAGAGGCGAAGCGGATACTGATCGCGCGGGCGCTGGTGCATGACCCGAAGACCCTGATTTTCGATGAGCCGAGCAACAGCCTGGACGTTTTCGCGCAGAACAGCCTGCGAGAGATTATGCATACGCTGGCGGCTTCGGGCACCGGGGTGGTGCTGGTGACGCACCACATTTCGGACATTATTCCGGAGATCGAGCGGGTGGTGCTGATGCGCGGGGGAAGAATTCTGGCGGATGGCCGGAAAGAAGAAATGCTGGCGCCAGCGCGGCTGGCAGAGCTATTTGGAGTACACGTGGACATCGCGCGGCGCGACGGGTACTTCCATCTATGGTGATTTTCTCGCTGAGATAATTCGTGAGAAGCGGTGGCGGCTGGGGCGAATTTGACTTGTTCGGCGGCGCATCCTAGCATCGCTCTGCCTGCAGGAGCCAGCGTGCCGCCGAAAAGCCGAACCACCGAGCAAACCTTCCTCCTTGCATTGGCGCTGATTGCTCTCGCGGTGCTGCTCACCAGCCTGGCGTATCTGCCTCCCACCGCCAAACCGGCGGATATTGCCCCGACGCAGTTTTCGGGCATGCGGGCGCAAACTTTGTTGGGCGAACTGCTGGGCGATGGCGGGCCGCATCCGGGTGGAAGCGTCGCGGCGGCGGCGGTGCGGCAACGGTTAGTGGCGATGCTCACGCGGTTTGGCTATCAACCCACGATTCAGACCGGCTTTGCGTGCGATGAATGGGGAGCATGCGCCAGCGTGCAAAACGTGTTGGCGCGGCTGGACGGCACGGAAACGGGAGGGCCGGCGGTGCTGGTTGCATCGCACTACGATTCGGTACCGGCGGGGCCGGGCGCTTCGGATGACGGCGCGGGAGTGGCGGCGAATTTGGAAGTGGCGCGCGTGTTGCAATCGCGTCGGCCGAGCCGGCATTCGATTATTTTCCTGTTCGATGAAGGGGAGGAGCAGGGCTTGCTGGGGGCGCACGCTTTTGTGGAGGCGCATCCATGGGCCAAGGAGGTGCGCGCGGTAGTGAACGTGGATGCGCGCGGAACGTCCGGCGGCAGCTTGATGTTTGAAACCGGAAGCGCGAACGACTGGCTGATTCGGATGTATGCGCGGGCGGTGCCGCATCCGATGACTAGCTCGATCTACTACGCGGTGTACAAACTGCTGCCGAATGACACCGACTTCTCGGTCTTTCATCCGTTTGGATATCAGGGATTCAACTTCGCGAATATCGGCGAGGTATCGAAGTATCACACCCCGCTCGACAGTCTTGAAAATGCCGATGCGCGCACGATTCAGCACCATGGCGAAAACGTGTTGGGAACGGTTGCGGCGCTGGCCAACGCGCCGCTGGATAATCCACCGGCGGGCGAGGCGGTTTTCTTCGACGTTTTGGGGCGCTGGGTGATTCATTGGCCGCAGCCGTGGACTCTGGGGATCGCGCTGGCCGGGGCGTTGCTGCTGCTGGCGGAGTTTGCGGTGCTGATCGTTTCCAAGCGCCTGATAATGCGGGAATTTTTGTGGGCCGTCGGGGTTTGTTTTGGGACGGTGATTTCGACGGCGGCGTTCAGCGTGCTGGTTTTTCGAATGCTGAAGCTGGCCAACGCGCTGCCGGGCGATTGGATCGCGCATCCGCTGGCGGCGGAGGCGGCGTTTGCGAGCGTGGCGTTTGCGGCGATGGCGTTCAACTTGCGATGGGTGGGAGCGCGGACGGGATTCTGGGGACTATGGGCCGGGGCGTGGTTCTGGTGGCTGCTTGGCGCGGTGAGTCTGGCGTGGACGGCGCCGAGTTTCAGCTACATATTTGTAGCCGGAGTCGTGGTGGCGGGACTTGCGGGCGTGCCGCCGGCGCTGGCCAAAGACGGATCGTCGCTGTGGCGGCTGGTGGCGGTACTGGTTCCGGCGACGGCGGCGGCGATTGTGGCGTTCGGATGCGTCTGGAATTTGTACGCAGCGCTTGGGGTTCTCGCGCTTCCGGCGTTGGCGGTGGTCCTGGCGCTGGTGCTGATCTTGTTCGCGCCGGTGTTTTGCGAAGCGGACCAGGGTGCGCCGGCACTTTTCGGCGGGTTTCTTTCGGTGTGTATCGGGGCGACTTTGATCTTCACCACCGGCGCGGTGCTGTTGCCCGCGTATTCCGCGGGCACCCCGGACCGGCTAAACATTTCGTATTCGCTCGACGCCGACTCAGGGAAAGCGCAATGGCTGGTTGAGCCGGAGTCGCAGCAGTTGCCGGCATCGTTCCGGCAGGTGATGACGTTCAACGCCACGCCGGAAAAGGCGTTCCCCTGGAGCGCGTCGCCTTCGTTTATGGCGGATGCGGGCCGCATGGATCTCGCGGCGCCGACGCTGACGATTGAGAATGTAACCGTGTCCGGGCAGGAGCGAACCGTTCGCGCGAGGCTGAAATCGGAGCGTGGTGCGCCGGACGCGTCGATTCTGTTTTCACCATTGTCGGGAATCGAGCAAATGCAGATGAACGGCCACGCGGTGCCGAAGGCCCCGCCGCGAGTGCTGCAATGGCTGAATGGTTGGCACGCGTTCGATTGCCCGGTGATGCCGACGGAGGGATTGGAAGTGCAGTTTACGGTGAAGGGTGACAAGCCCGCGGACGTGTATGTGGTTGATGAGTCATACGAAGTGCCTGCGGCGGGGGAGAGCCTGCGCAAGGCGCGGCCTGCGTATACGGTGGCGTCGCAGGATGGGGACGAAACGATCGTGTACCGGCGGCTGAAAATTCCCGTGGAAGCGAGCAGCGGAACGCATTAGCAAATTGTTATCGGCGAATGCGTGACCGTCGGATAGAATTGAGCGTTTGTAGACCGAATAATTTCGAGGGTAGCGGCCGTTCATGGGCGAAATCCTGCTGCACAATACGCTGACCAACCGAAAGGAACCGTTCGTGGCGCTGCATCCGGGCGAAGTGCGGATGTACACCTGCGGGCCGACGGTGTACGACTACGCGCACATCGGAAACTTCCGGACGTTTGTCTTTCAGGACGTATTGAGGCGATTTTTTCGTTCGCGCGGCTACCAAATGAAGCAGGCGATGAATTTGACCGACGTGGACGACCGGATCATTCAGAATGCGGCGGCTGCGGGCGTCTCGATCCGGACGTACACCGAAAAATATGTAGCCGCCTTCCTGGAAGATATTCAGGCGTTGAACATTGAGATGCCCGAGCACGTGGTGCGCGCCACCGACCACATCCCAGACATGGTGACGCTGATCGAGTCGCTACGGACGAAAGGAATGACCTACGAAGGCGAAGGCTCGATCTATTACAGCATCGCGCGATTTCCGGAGTACGGAAAGCTTTCGAAGATCGACGTGAGCGGGATTCGGGCGGGCGCGCGAGTGGATGTGGACCTTTACGAAAAGGCCGACGCGCGGGATTTTGCGTTGTGGAAGGCGCCCAAGCCGGGCGAATTTTTCTGGGAGACGGCGATCGGTCCCGGCCGACCGGGATGGCACATCGAATGCGCGGCGATGGCCATGAAGTACCTGGGCGAGACGATCGATATTCATACCGGCGGCGTGGATTTGATGTTTCCGCACCACGAGAACGAGATCGCGGAGAGCGAAGCGGCCACCGGCAAACCGTTCGTGCGCACCTGGATGCATGCCGAGCATCTGCTGGTGGACGGCGAGAAGATGTCGAAATCGGTGGGAAACTTCTATACGCTGCGCGATTTGTTTTCGCGCGGGTTCAAGCCATCGACGATCCGGTTTCTGCTGCTTTCGGTGCCGTACCGCAGGCAATTCAATTTCACCATGGAAGGGCTGAAGCAGGCGAGCAGCTCGGTGGATCGCATGCGGAATCTGATCACGCGATTGCGCACCGAGAAATTTCCCACGGGCCAGAATCCGGATATGCAGAAGCGGACCGCGGCAGCGATCGAGGATTTTGAAAAGGGGCTGGAAGACGATTTGAATACGTCGGTCGCACTGGCGGCGGTGTTCGATCTGCTGCGTGAGGTGAATACTTCGATCGACCGCGGACAGTTCCATCAGGGCGACGTGGCCGGAATTCTGGAAGCGACGCTGAAATTCGACGCGATTCTGGCGTTGCTGAGCACCGATGACGACGAGAAATTGCGGCATCTGGGATTTGGAGGGGAGGGCGCGGAAATGGGCGAAGAGGCGATCGCCGCGCTGATCGAAGCCCGCGAAACCGCACGTAAACGGCGAGATTTCAAGAAAGCGGACGAAGTACGCCAGCAGCTTGCAGAGGGTGGTATAATTGTTGAAGATATACGCGGTGGTGGCGTCCGCTGGAAACGCAAATAAGGCGCTGCAAAACGCGTAAGTTACCTTTCGCTGGAAACGCAAAAATGAAGACCAACTACTACATTTCTACGCCAACCCATACCCTGCCCTCGCAGTCCCGCCCCAGTCTTTTCGGCGTCGACTAACTCCTTTTTCACTCGATTCGTTGGCTCCGGCTACAAACCGGCGTAGTGCCGTTCTGCGCGCGCAGAACGATTCGAGATGACGGAGGATGAGATGGAAATGACGCAAGTACAAGAATCGAAGCTGCCGAAGCTGGTGACGGCTCTGCCTGGCCCCAAAGCCCGCACAATCGTCGAGCAGGATCATAAATTGTTGTCGCCGTCGTACACGCGGGATTACCCGCTGGTGGCCCAGAAGGGGCGCGGCGCAATGATCGAAGACGTGGACGGCAACGTGTTTCTGGACTTCGCCGCGGGGATAGCGGTGTGCTCCACCGGGCACTGCCATCCCAAAGTAGTGGCCGCAATTCAGGCGCAGGCGGCTGAGCTGATTCACATGTCCGGAACGGATTTCTATTACCAGGGCCTGGTGTATTTGGCGCAGCGGCTGGCGCTGATCGTTCCCGGCGCGGAAGACAAGCGAGTGTATTTCGGAAATTCGGGTGCGGAAGCGGTGGAGGCGGCACTGAAGCTGGCGCGATATCACACGCGCCGCGACAAAGTGATCGCGTTCTACGGCAGCTTTCACGGGCGCACAATGGGCGCGCTGTCGCTCACCGCGAGCCGGGCGATCCAGCGCAAGGGATTTGGCGCGCTGCTGGCCGGCGTGATTCACGTACCGTATCCAAACAGTTACCGCGGATCGCACGGAATACCTCCTGAGAATTCCGCAGCGGGATGCCTGGATTACATCGAAAACGAAGTGTTCAAAAGGCTTGCCGATCCGGAGGAAGTGGCGGCGATCGTGATCGAGCCGGTGCAGGGAGAGGGCGGATATCTGCCGGCTCCCGCGGAATTCCTGCAGGGACTGCAGCGCATCACCCGAAAGCACGGAATCATGCTGGTGATGGACGAAGTGCAATCGGGGATGGGCCGCACCGGCAAGTGGTGGGCTTCCGAGCATGCCGGGATCGAGCCGGACATCCTGTGCACGGCGAAGGGAATTGCGTCAGGCCTGCCGCTGAGCGCGATGGTGGCGCGAGCGAGCGTGATGAACTGGAAGCCGGGCGCGCACGCGTCGACGTTTGGCGGCAATCCGGTATGTATCGCAGCGGCGCTGGCGACGATGGAACTGCTGGAAGGCGAATACATCGATAACGCGCGGCGGGTGGGGCAGTACATATTCGATAGGACCGCGGGATGGTCGAAAGAGTTCCGTACCGTTGGGCAGGTGCGGGGCAAGGGACTGATGGTGGGCATCGAACTGGTGCTCGATCAAAAGACCAAGGAAAAGGCGACGGAGATGCGCAACCGCATCGTCACCCGCGCGTTTGAGAAGGGCTTGTTGATTCTGGGCGCGGGCGAAAATTCGTTGCGCTTGTGTCCGCCACTCATGATCGACGAACAGCAAGCGGATTTCGCGATCGATACGCTCGCGGAGTGCATTCGCGAGGACGAGCGAAGCCACTAAGGCCAGCGTTACCTGCTAACCTCTCAGGGCGTCCCGCGGGTTGGGACGCCTTGCTTGTTTATGTCACAATCTCCGCCAGGAGAATCTCTCTTTGCGCATTCTGGATGTTGGCTGCGGTCCGCAAAAGTATCCGGGTTCGGTCGGTATCGATATGAATCCCAACACCGCGGCGGACGTGATTTGCCATTTGGATAAGGGGCACCTGCCGTTCCGCGACAATTCGTTCGATTCGGTTCGCGCGCTGCACCTGATCGAACACGTGAGCGACGTGCTGGAAACGATGGGAGAGTTGCACCGGGTCACCCGCGCGGGCGGGACGATCCTGATCGTCACGCCGCATTACACCGATTACACTTCGTTCCGCGATCCCACCCATCGCTGGCATCTGAACACCGAATCGTTTCTATATTTTTATCCCGGGGGGATGCACGGGCGGGACATGTGGTACACCACGGTGCGGATGCGCGAGAAGCATTTAAACGTGAAGCTGCTGCGGATCTGGCGGTTCATGGGATTCGAATGGCTGGTGAATCACGCGCGATGGTTCCGGCGATTTTGGGAGCAGTATTTGAGTTTTGTGATTCGCGGAAAGGTGATGGAGTTTACCTTCGAGGTGATCAAGTAAATTATGGCGCGCATCCTGGACGTCGGCTGCGGGCGCAAGAAATTTCCGGGGTCGATCGGGATTGACATGAGCCCGGCGGGGCAGGCGGACGTGCTGTGCGATTGGACGCGGACGCTGCCGTTCGCGGACAGCTCGTTCGATCAGGTGCGGCTGATCCACGTGATCGAGGAAGTGGACAATATTTTTACGGTGCTGGCGGAAGTGCACCGGGTGGCGCGGCCGGGCGCAAGAGTGGTGATCGTCACGCCGCACTACACCGACCACGCGTCTTACTGCAGCCCGGCGCATCGCTGGCATCTTTCCAGTTTTTCGTTCTGGTTTTTCAGCGACAAGCCGCGGGAGTATGATTACTATGCACCGGCGGACTACCGGGAAGTGCGGGTGCGGGTGGAGATGTTGAAGTTGTGGAAGATTTTGGGATTTCAGTTCCTCATCAATCATTTCCGGCAGTTTCGCCGCTTTTGGGAGTACTACCTCAGTTTTGTGATCCGGGGCAAAGCCATTCGGTGGGACCTGGAGGTTCGGAAGTAGCGATGTCCGTACTCTCTCGCTTCGTTTTTGGACTGGTGAACTTTGCTTCGCGGAACGGCTTGGCCGAACCGGCCGAGCCAGCGGCTCCGCGGGTGCATGCGCTGGCGGGGGCGAAGAAGCTTGCCGCGCGGCGGACGGGAATGAAGGGAGAGACATTTGCGTACTGGTATTTGCGCCGGGAGGGCTACGTGATGGTGGCGAGAAATTACACCGCGCAGCCGATGAAGGGCGAGATCGACCTGGTGGGATGGGATGGGGCGGTGCTGGCGTTTGTGGAAGTGAAAACGCGAACCCGGTCGGAGACCTCGCTGGGGCGTCCGGAAGATGCGGTGAATTTGGAGAAGCGCCGCAATCTATCGCGAATCGCGCGGCGATTTCTGCAGCAGCGGCGCATCGGCGATGTGCCGTGGCGATTCGACGTGCTGGCGATCGATTCGGCGCGCGGAAGCCGACCGGAAGTGCGGCTGCACAAGGGAGCATTCGCCGGGTCGGGTGAAGTGGCGTAAGTCTCGCGGGAGGAATGCTTGCCGGAGTTTCGAAAAGATCCGATCACCGGGCGATGGGTGATCATCTCGACGGATCGCGCGAAGCGACCGACGGACTTTCTGCGCCAGAGCGTGGTGATCCGGGGCGTGGCGATGTGCCCGTTTTGCCCCGGGCATGAGAGCAAGACGCCGGCGGAGATAGTGGCGTATGGGCGAAACGGAGGTGGAGCGAACACGCGGGGATGGTCGATCCGCGTGGTGCCGAACAAATTTCCGGCGCTGGGGATTGAAGGAAGCCTGGATCGCGAGGGCGACGGGCTATTCGATCGCATGAACGGGTTGGGCGCGCACGAAGTAATCATCGAAACGCCGGACCACCAGAGCACGCTGGCGATGCTCAGTGAGAAATCGATGGAAGAAGTGCTGTGGGCCTATCGCGACCGGATGGTGGATCTCAAGGGCGACAAGCGCTTTCGCTACCTGCTGCTGTTCAAGAATCACGGCGAGGCCGCCGGGGCTTCGCTGGAGCATACCCATTCGCAGTTGATCGCTCTGCCCATCGTGCCCAAGCGGGTGCAGGAAGAGCTGGATAATTCGAAAAGATATTTCCAGCAAAAAGAGCGCTGCATTTTCTGCGACATCATCCGGCAGGAAATCGAAACGGGCAGCCGGGTGATTCTGGAGAACGAAGCTTTCATCGCGCTGGCGCCTTACGCTCCGCGGTTTCCGTTTGAGACCTGGATACTGCCGCGGCAACACAGTTCGGCATATGAAAACGTGCCTGCGGCGCACTACGGCAGCCTGGCGAGGCTGCTTCGCGAATTTCTGCGGCGGCTCGATTCGGTGCTGGCGTTCCCCGCCTACAATTACGTGATTCATACCTCTCCGCTGGGCGAAGAGAATAACGAGCACTACCACTGGCACCTGGAAATGATGCCGAAGCTTACCAAGGTGGCTGGATTCGAATGGGGAACGGGCTTCTACATCAACCCAACACCGCCGGAGGAATCGGCGCGGTTCCTGCGGGATGCGGGGTAGGGAACAGCGTTGGCGGTCCGGAGATTCACGACGGGCGGCTGAGTTTTTTGATACTGTTCGCACAGCCAGATTGGCGGTGGCACAAGTGATGACCCAGGCAATTGTCTGCTGGAAATTGAGGCGTGACTTATGACATGGGGAAAAAGACGGGCGGCGGTGATTCTGCTGTTGGTGCTGATGGTGGTACTGGTGATGTGGAGTTTGACATCGGCGCCGCGCATTCCTTCGCACTCGGTGCTGGTGCTGGACATTTCCGGCGAGATCGAAGAGCAGCGCGCGGCTGACGTGATGTCGGCCCTGGAGGGCAAGACCCCGGTGCTGCATGATTACGTGGATGCGATTGACTCGGCGCGATCCGATTCGAAGATCACCGGCCTGGTGGTGAAAATCGGTCCGCTGGAAACAGGGTGGGGCAAGCTGCAGGAAATTCGTGCGCATCTGGTGGAGTTTCGTTCGAGCGGAAAGCCGAGCATTTGCTACCTGGGCGGCGACGGCACCGGCAACCTGGAATATTATCTGGCGACTGGGTGCAAAGAAGTGTGGATCGTCCCCACCGCGCCGCTGCTGGTGCGCGGGATGATGGCCCAAGCGACATTCCTGCGCGGCACGCTGGATAAACTGAAGATCGTTCCGGATTACTACCACATCGCCGAGTACAAGACGGCGACCAACGAGCTGACCGAGAAAAAGTTTACGCCGGCGCACCGCGAGGAAGTGGACTCGCTGTTGCACGGAATTTACAACCAATACCTGACGGATGTATCGGCCGGGCGCTCGCTGGCGCGGACGGATTTCGAAACGCTGGTGGCCCAGGGGCCGTTTTCGACGGACGAAGCGGTGAAGAATCACCTGGTGGACCGCACCGCGTATTGGGACCAGGTGCAGGAGTATTTCAAGGATCACGGCACCGGCTGGGAGCCGGTGGAACTCGGCCGCTACCGGGAACACTTGGGCGACCCTTTCGGGATGGTGCGAATTGCGGTGATCCGCGCGAGTGGGCTAATTGTTTCCGGCGAATCTGGAAACGCGCCGAACGGGTCATTCATTATGGGCGGGGATTCGGTAGCGGCGGAGCTGCGCCACGCGCGCAAGGATCCCTCGATTAAAGCGATCGTCCTGCGGATCGATTCCGGCGGCGGCTCGGTGGTGGCCAGCGAAGTGATTCGCCGGGAGGTGGAGTTGGCGAGCAAATCGAAGACGCTGGTGGTTTCGATGTCCGACGTTGCCGCGTCGGGCGGATACTGGATCGCGACGCCAGCGGCGAAGATCGTAGCCGATCCGGACACCATTACCGGGTCGATCGGGGTGTTGATCGGAAAGATGAATGTGTCCGGGCTGTACGCGATGCTGGGGCTGAGCACCGATTCGGTGGCCACCAGCGACAATGCGAGTCTATTTTCCGCGCAGCAGAGTTTCACGCCGGCACAGAGGCAGTGGATTGAGAAAACGATGCAGGAGACGTATCAGGCGTTTATCCACGGCGTGGCCAAAGACCGGCATATGAGCGCGGAGGACGTCGATAAGATCGGCAAGGGGCGGGTGTGGACCGGCACGCAGGCGAAGGACATCGGGCTGGTGGATGAATTGGGCGGGTTGGACCGAGCGATTGCGGTGGCGCGCGATTTGGCGCACATATCGGCGAATCAATCGGTGCATATCGTCAATCTGCCTGAAGAAAAGAACTTTTTTCAGTTGCTGCTGGAGAGGCAGGCGGGTGGGAGCAGCCAGGCAGCCACGCTGGAAGGCATACTGCGGGGCATAGGGATAAGCAACGAGCCGGTGCAGGTGCGGTTGCCGTTTGAATTGAAGATTCGTTGATGGCGGGGCGCGATGGGTGCGTGGAACGTAAGGATGTATGGCGACGGCGATTCCCGTTATAGCGACATGCGAGTTTCGATATACTGATTGACCGGGGCGCGGTACCCAAGTGGCCTAAGGGAGAGGTCTGCAAAACCTCCATTCGTGGGTTCGACTCCCACCCGCGCCTCCAAC